>NZ_CM147852.1:0-4800000 GCF_055808075.1 Streptomyces sp. JN8 | reverse complement strand
GCGGTCGGGGACGTGCCCCAGCCCTCCTCCCCGTACGCCGTCGACGACCCGCTGCTCGCGATCGGCCCCAAGGCCAACGACCTGTGGAAGCCGGTCGTCGCCGCCGTCGAGGGGATGGCCTGCGGCGGGGCGTTCTACCTGCTCGGCGAGGCCGAGTTCCTGATCGCGGGCGAGGACGCCGCCTTCTTCGACCCGCACACCACCTACGGCATGGTGAGCGCCTTCGAGACCGTCCACATGGCGCTGCGCATGCCGCACGGGGAGGTCGCCCGGATGGCGCTCATGGGCGGCGCCGAGCGGATCTCGGCCCGGCGCGCGTACGAGACCGGGCTGGTCTCCGAGCTGACCCCGCCCGGCGGGGCGCTGGCCGCGGCCCGCGCGGCGGCCGCCGTCGTCGCGGGCCATCCGACGGAGGCGGTCCAGGGGACGGTCCGGGCGCTGTGGTCGGTGAAGGAGGCGGCCCGGGCCCAGGCGCTGGCGCACGCGCCACACCTGGTCGCCCTGGGGAACCTGCCCGCGGACCGTCAGGCGGAGCTGTTCGGGAAGCGGGGGTCGGGGTTCAGGACGAGGTAGCCGACGGGGTGGCGGTGGAGGCGCCGGGCGCCGGCACCTCCCCCTCGACGTAGGCGAAGCACTCCTTCACCCGCGCGACGGCCCCGGGGTGGGCCATGCCCACCTCGAAGGTCTTCGTGCCCCTGCGGCCGACGGTCACCGTCGTCACGGCCTGGTCCACCTTCGCCAGGCCCGTGCCGCTGAACTCCACGCGGATCCGGAAGGTCTTCTCCTCCCACGCGTCCGAGGTGATCCTCAGCGTCGTGGTCGTGTCCGCCCGGCGGGCCGGGCGGCCCTTGCGCTTCTTCTGCGCGGGCTTCACGCAGTCGACGGTGGTGACGCGGACGTCCGCGGTCGGTGAGGCCGTCGGCGTCGGATCGTAGGTGTACGGATCGGCCGTGCCGCCGCCCGAGCCGCTGTAGTCGTCGTTGTCCTTCTCGTCGCTGGAGCAGCCGCCGCCCGAGTCGTCGTCGGATCCGCGGCTCTTGCTCTTGCCGCTCTTGCTCTTCCCGCCGCCACCGCCGCTGCTGCCGTGGCCCGTGTGGAAGCCGGTCAGCGCCAGCACCACCACCGCGAGCGTCGCCGCGAGCTTCAGACGTGTGCGCACCATCGCCGCTCCCCGTCCTCCCTGTCGTGTCCGCGCCACTTTAGTGGGGCCCGTCGGCCGCGTGGCGGGGCCCCCGCTCCCGGCGTAGCGTCGGGAGCGGGAGCAGGACCCCGAGGAGGCCGCAGCGATGATCCGTAACCTCGCCGGCTCGGTCCTGGCTCTCGCCGGAGCGACGGCCGCCGTCTGGAGCCCCTTCCGTGCCTGGTACGACGGCCGTCACGGACGCGACTACGCGATCGACGAGCTCTTCACCGGCATCACCGACGCCCGGCCCGAGGTCATCGGGTCGATCCTCGCGCCGTTCCTCTTCGCCGCCCTGCTGACCCTGCTCGGCGTGCTGCTGCGCTCGCGGCTGCTGGTCGCGTTCGCCGGGCTCGTCGTCCTCGGCTTCACCGTGCTGTGGATGGTGCGGGTCGGGCAGGCCGAGGGCGGCCTCACGGTCGGCGGCGACGGCGCCGGGCTCGGCGACGGGGTCGCGAACGCCCTGGGCGGCGGCGTCCTGCTGCTGATCGGCGCGCTCGTCATGTCGGGCAGGTCCCGTGCCCCGCACCGCGGGGACCGGCCGCCGCCGCGATCCCCCCGCCCCCCGTCGGACGGACCCCGTCCCGGGGACCCGGACCCCCGGGAGGATCCGCGGGCGCATCCGCAGGCCCCGGCGCCGTACGCGGCGACGCAGACCTACGACGTGCCGGTCTGGGACCCCGACCGGGAACGGCGGAACCCGCCGCCGGGGAGCTGAGACTCCCCCGGGGCGGGTCCCCTTCGTGGGCGCGGTCCCGGCCCGCGCCGGTACCGTCCTAGCGCGCGGCGGCCCCCCGGCCGGTGGCCGTGCCCTTGGCCGCGTCGAGCGCGTACACGCAGCGGTCCTTGCTGCAGGCGTAGACGACGCCGCCCCTGACCACCGGCGAGCCGGTGATCTCGCCGCCGGTCGCGAGCTTCCAGCGCAGCTGCCCGCCGGTCGCGTCCAGCGTGTAGAGGACGTGGTCGGCCGAGCCGAAGTGGACCCGGCCGTCGGCGACGACGGGCGAGCCGACCAGTTCGCCGCCGGCCGCGAACCGCCACCGGGGCGTGCCGGTGACCGCGTCGAGCGTGTACAGCGCGCTGCCGCTGCCGACGTGGACGTTGCCGTCGGCGACGAGGACGGGCTCGGTCGACTGGCGCGGCTCGGTCGCGATGCGCCAGCGGTCCTGGCCGGTGGTGGCGTCGAGGGCGTAGACCGTGCCGAGGTGGTCGGAGAGGTACACCCCGCCGCCCGTGACGGCCGGTCCGGGGGCGAACGCCGGCGGGGAGGTGAAGACGGCCGGCGCCTCGAAGTGCCAGCGGACGTGCCCCGCGGCGACGTCGATCGACAGGACCCGGGTGCCGGCGGAGACGTACACCCAGCCGTCCTCGGCCGGGGCCACCCGGACGGGCACGTTGGCGCAGGAGGCGGCGTCGCCGATCGGGTACGACCAGCGCTCCGATCCGGTGCGGGCGTCGAGGGCCTGGAGCCGGGCGTCCCGCCACACGTACACGGTGTCGCCGTGCACGGCGGGCCCCGCCTCCGGGGTCTCGAAGTCGGTCTGGGCTCCGGTGATCTCCCACAGCTTGGCGCCGTTGGAGGCCTCCCAGGCCTGCACGCCGCCGCCGCGCGTCCCGGTGACGACGGTGCCCCGGTCGACCTGGAGCGAGTACACCCAGGCGTCGGTCCGGAGCCGCCAGCGCTCGGTGCCGTCGGTCGCGTCGAGGGCGTAGAGGGTGGGCCCGTCGGAGGCGTGGATCCGGCCCGCGTCGACGGCCATGGACCAGGCCACGTCCCGGGTCTTGAACTGGCGCCGGCCGCTGCCGGTGTCCAGGGCGTGTACCTCGAAAGAGGTCACGTACAACAGGTCGCCGTCCACGACCGGGGTACCCCAGACGTCGTTCGACATCCGGAAGCGCCACGGCCGCCAGGGGCCGGGCTCGGCCGGCGCGGCCTGGTCGGAGCCCTGCGGCGGCACGTTGACCGGGCGGGAGCCGGGCGGCGGGCCGGGCTCCCCGGCGTACGAACCGTGGTCCGCGCCGTGCGGGCCGCCGCCGGGCGGCCGGATCCAGCCGGTCGCCGGTCCGGCGTCGGCGCCGCGGCCGACGGCGAGCGCCGCACGGGTGTCCGCGACCCGCGGCCCGGGGCCGATCGGGACGGTCGCACCGGCGAGGCGCACGGGTCCGCCGCCGCTCTCGACGGGTCCCGCGTGCCGGCCTCCGGCGGCGGCCGGCTCCGGGAAGCGCGGGTCACCGCCCCGCTCGGCGGGCTGCCGGGGCGGGCGCGGCGGCATCGGCGGCGCGGTGGCCTGCGGGGCGGGGCGGCCGCCGCGGCGGGTCTCGATCATGTCGGTGGCGCTCCGCGGCAGCCAGGCCGAGGCCGTGCCGCTGTCGTCGCTGCCGGGGCCGAAGAGGTGCGGGGCCAGCTGGGCCTGGAGGTCGGCCGGGGTGGGCCGGCGGCTGACGTCCATCTGCATGCAGGAGTCGATGAGGGGCCGCAGCTCGTCGGGCAGGCCCTCCAGGTCGGGTCCCTCGCGCAGCAGCATGAAGACGGTCTCGACCGGGTTCGCGCCGTGGAACGGCGCGTGACCGGTGGCCGCGAAGACCAGCATCGAGCCCAGCGAGAAGACGTCGCTGGCGCCGGTGACGCTGCGCGAGTCGCGGGCCTGCTCGGGCGACATGTAGGCCGGGGTGCCGACGGCGACGTTGGTCATGGTCAGGCGCGTGTTGGAGACGCCCGACGCGATGCCGAAGTCGATCACCCGGGGGCCGTCCTCGACGACGAGGACGTTGGAGGGCTTGAGGTCGCGGTGGACCAGGCCCGCTCCGTGGATGGACTGCAGGGCCTCGGCGACGCCGGCGGCCAGCCAGCGCACGGCCTGGGCCGGGAGCGGTCCGCACTCGTTCACTATCTCTTCGAGCGAGGGCGCGGGGACGTACGCGGTCGCCAGCCAGGGCACGGCGGCCCGCGGGTCGGCGTCCACGACGGCGGCCGTGTAGAAGCCGGAGACCGCCCGCGCGGCCTCCACCTCACGGGTGAAGCGGACCCGGAACAGCTGGTCCTCCGCGAGCTCCGTGCGCACGGTCTTGATCGCCACGCGCCGGCCCGAGGCCGAGCGTGCGAGATAGACCAGACCCATTCCGCCCGCGCCGAGCCGGCCCAGCACCTCGAAGGGCCCGATACGTCTCGGGTCGTGCTGCGTCAGCTGTTCCACTTGCCTGCCACCTCCCCGTACGGGCCATGAGGGTACGGCCCCGTGGCCCTGATTCTTCCTGTCCGAGGGCCCGGTTGCGAACCCGGGGGCGGATCGGGGTGTCTCAGGTCATAAGGAAGCCCGCCGCGGGGGGTCCTCACGCCGGGCGGGACGGCTCCGAGAGGACCGCGAACCGCGCGCCCTGGTCGTCGCGGAGGACGGCGATCCGGCCGTGCGGGGTGTCGAAGGCGGGGGTGGCGACCCGTCCGCCGAGCCGGAGGGTCGTCTCGCAGGCCTCGTCGCAGTCGTCGACGACGAAGTAGACGAGGACGTGGCCCGGCATCTCCGCGGGGAAGTCGTCGCCGATGACGGCGCGGCCGCCGAAGGCGCTGTCGTCGCCGGGCCGGGAGCCGGGGGGCGACCAGACGCGGTAGTCGAAGCCGGCGTCCCGGCCCTCCTCCTCGGGGTCGGCCTGGCGGCCGAGGTAGCCGAAGACGGCGGCGTAGAAGGTGTCGACGGCGTCGGGGCGGCGCGTGTACACCTCCATCCAGCAGAAGGAGCCCGGTGCGTCGGTCACCTCGAAGCCGTCGTCGTCCCCGGACTGGCGGAGGCCGAAGACGGCGCCGCCGGGGTCGGCGGCGAGCGCGAGGACGCCGAAGGGGCCGACGGGGTAGGGCTCCATGACCATCCGGCCGCCGGCGGCCCTGATCCGGGCGGCGAGGGCGCCGGCGTCCCGGGTGGCCAGGTAGAGGGTCCAGGTGGTGGGCATGCGGCCGTCGCGCTTGGGGAGGAGGCCGGCCACCCGGCGCCCGTCGAGGAGGGCCTCGTCGCGGTCGGGGTCGAAGGTCCAGCCGAAGAGCTCGCCGTAGAAGCGCTTGCCCGCCCGCAGGTCGGGCAGCTGCGCCTCCACCCAGCAGGGGGTGCCCTCGGTGCGTGCGGCCATGTCCCCACGCTAGGTCGGCGGACACGGTCCCGCAGGGCGCCACGACACCCGGACATGCGAACAAAGTGCCGATTTATCGCGATGGAACCCTTGGGACGCCTGGGTTGTCCACCGAAGTTGTCCACAGGCTGTTCATAAGCCTATTCGAGGGGGGAGCCGCTCCGCCGCCCGTCAGGAGTGGCGCGATCCCGCCCCTCCCCCGCGACGGCCCGCCCGCGGAGACACGCGTGCCGACCTCGGAGAACACGCGTGGCCGGGGGGTGCACCCCATTTGCAGTCGGCCGAATCGCGCGCCGACACCCCCTCGGTAAGCTGACGGCATGACAGGACAAGTACGCACCGTCGACGGCCGCGTGGCCGGACGACGCGGCCAGGCGACGCGGCAGAAGCTGCTCGACTGCCTCGGTGAGATGCTCAGCTCCTCGCCCTACCGGGACGTCAAGGTCATCGATGTGGCCCGGAAGGCGGGTACTTCACCCGCGACGTTCTATCAGTACTTCCCGGACGTCGAGGGGGCCGTTCTCGAGATCGCGGAGGAAATGGCCAAGGAGGGAGCCGGGTTGACCGAACTGGTCTCCGGCCGCTCCTGGGTCGGCAAGGCCGGCTGGCAGACCTCCGAGGAACTCGTCGAGGGCTTCCTGGACTTCTGGCGGAAGCACGACGCGATCCTCCGGGTCGTGGACCTCGGCGCGGCGGAGGGCGACAAGCGGTTCTACAAGATCCGCATGAAGATCCTGAACTCGGTCACCAACTCCCTCACGGACGCGGTGAAGGAGCTCCAGGCCAAGGGCAAGGTCGACAAGGAGGTCAACCCCGCCGCCATGGCCGGCTCGCTGGTGGCGATGCTGGCCGCGGTCGCCGGCCACCAGAAGGGCTTCACGACCTGGGGCGTGAAGCAGGCCGAACTCAAGCCCAACCTGGCCCTGTTGGTGCATCTGGGCATCACCGGCAAGAAGCCGACCAGATAGCCCCGACCCCTCCTCCACCCGTCCTGTCGTCGACGCCGGCGGCGGCCCGCCCCCACGGACCGCCGTCGGCGTCGCCGTGTCCGGGGGCCGGTCCGCCCGCCGGTCACCGCCGGGCCAGTCGGAACAGCCTGATCTCGCGCTCGATCCGCGCCTGGTACGTGGCGTACGGCGGCCAGAACTCCAGGGCCGCCCGCCAGGCCTCGGCGCGCTCCTCGCCCGTGAGGAGCCGGGCCCGTACGGGGATGTCCTCGCCCTTCCAGTTCACCTCGGCGTCCGGATGGGCGAGCAGGTTCGCGGTCCACGACGGATGTCCCGGGCGGCCGAAGTTGGAGCCGACGAGCAGCCATCCGCCGTCCGCCTCCGGCATGCAGGCGAGCGGGGTGACCCGGGCCAGCCCGCTCCTGGCCCCCCGGGCGGTCAGCACCACGCCGGGCAGCATCCGGGCACTGAGCAGGACCTTTCCCCCGGTCAGCCGGTGCACGGCCTTGTCCATGGCGGGGACCACGTGCGGGCCGATCCGGGCGAAGGTCCTGGTCGAGGACATCTTCTGCAGGAGGGTGCGTCCGACGGGCATCTACGCCGCCACCTCTCCGAGGAGTCCGGTCCGTTCCGCCGCGCGGGCGCGCAGCCGCCGCACGGGCCCGAAGAGCAGTTCGTCGGAGGCGGCCCGCCGGAAGAAGGGCTGCGCCTCGTGCTCCCCGGTGACGCCGAGGGCGCCGGGGAGCCGGACGCACTCGCCGGCGGCGGCGCGGAGCGCCTCCAGGGCGTGGGCTAGGGCGAGCGGTCCGCCGGCGGGCCCGGGGCCGGGCTCCCGGGCGGCGGCGTACGTGAGGGAGCGCGCGGCCTCGACCTGGACGCAGAGGTCGGCGAGGCGGTGGCCGGCCGCCGGGAGGGCGCCGGCGGGCCGGCCGGGCCGCTCGTGCGCGGAGGCGTGGGCGAGGGTCCGGTCGAGGGCCTCCCGGGCCGTGCCGACGGCCTCGGCGGCCAGCATGACGGCGGCGGCGCGCCCGGTGGCCGCGAGGGCGGCGAGGACGTCGGCGGGCTCCTCGCCGAGCAGTTCGGCGGCGGTGTCGCGGAACTGGACGGAGGCCTGCGGGCGGGTGGGGTCGAGGGTGGGCCGCCGGGCGCGGACGAGTCCGTCGGCGCGCCGCTCCGCCTCGTCCGCCCGGACGAGGAAGAGCAGGGTGCGGCTGCGGGCGAAGCCGCCGGCGTGGGCGGCGACGAGGAGCAGTCCCGCGCTGTGTCCGTCGAGGACCTGGGCGGCCTCGCCGTACAGGCGCCAGCCCCCGTCGGCGGCGCGGGCCTGGACGCCGCCCGCGCGGCCGCCGCCGGACCAGTCCTCGGCGGCGTTGTCGCCGGTGAGGCCGAGGGCGAGCGCGAGCGAGCCGCCGGGGGCCGCGAGGGCGCAGGTCAGGCCGCCGTCGGCGAGCGCGGGGAGGATCGCGGCGCGCTGCCCGGGGGTGCCGAGGGCGGTGAGGAGCGGTGCGGCGAGGACGGCGGTGGCGAGGAGCGGGGAGGGGGCGAGGGCGCGGCCGGCCTCCTCGCAGGCGAGGGCGAGGGCGGCGGGGCCGCCGCCTCCCCCGTACTCCTCGGGGAGGGCGAGTCCGGCGATGCCGAGGGTGCCGGACATCCGGGCCCAGAGGCCGGGGTCGTACCCCTGGGGTGTGGCGGTGGCCGCGCGGTTCTCCTGCGGTCCGGCCCGTTCGGCGAGCAGCGCGCGCAGGGCGCGGCGGATCCCCTGCGGCTCCTCGGCGGGCGGGGCGGCGGGCGGGGCGGTTCCGGCGGCGAGCGCTGCGCTGTCGGCGGCGTCCATGGGGCTCCCTCCGTATCTGACGGTGCGTCATGCTAGGCCCGTGCCGGGCCGGTTGCCAGAGTCACGCCGGTCCCGATCCGGCAGATCTGATGTACCGTCAGATTCATGCCGACCCCTGCGCCCGCCCCCGTGCCGACGACCGCGCGCACCACCGCACGCGCCGCCGTCCGCAGACCCCGCCGTGTCGCCGTCGCCGGAGTGGCCCTCGCCGACTGCGGCCGGGTCGACGAGGCCACCCCCCACGCCCTGCACGCCCAGGCGGCCCGGCGCGCGCTGGCGGACAGCGGCCTGGACCGCTCGCTGATCGACGGCCTCGCCTCGGCGGGCCTCGGCACCCTCGCCCCGGTCGAGGTCGCCGAGTACCTCGGCCTCCGGCCCCGCTGGGTGGACTCGACCGCCGTCGGCGGCGCCACCTGGGAGGTCATGGCCGGGCACGCCGCCGACGCGATCGCCGCGGGGCACGCGAACGCGGTCCTCCTCGTGTACGGCTCCACCGCGCGCGCCGACATCCGGGCCCGGCGCCGCACCGCCAACCTGTCCTTCGGCGCGCGCGGCCCGCTCCAGTTCGAGGTGCCGTACGGGCACACCCTGATCGCCAAGTACGCGATGGCCGCCCGCCGCCACATGCACGCGTACGGGACCACCCTGGAGGAGCTCGCGGAGGTGGCCGTCCGGGCGCGGGCGAACGCGGCCCTGAACCCGGAGGCGATGTTCCGCGACCCGATCACCGTCGACGACGTCCTGGACGGGCCGATGATCGCGGACCCGTTCACCAGGCTGCACTGCTGCATCCGCAGCGACGGCGGCTGCGCGGTGCTGCTGGTCGCCGAGGAGTACGTCCAGGACTGCCGGACCGCCCCGGTCTGGGTGCTCGGCACCGGGGAGCACGTCTCGCACACCACGATGTCGGAGTGGGAGGACTTCACGGTCTCCCCCGCGGCCGTCAGCGGCCGGCTGGCCTTCGAGCGGGCGGGCGTCCGGCCCGCCGACATCGAGGTGGCGGAGATCTACGACGCCTTCACCTACATGACCCTGGTGACCCTGGAGGACCTGGGCTTCTGCGCGAAGGGCGAGGGCGGGGCGTTCGTCCGGGAGAAGGACGCGCTGCCGGTGAACACCGACGGCGGCGGCCTGTCGGCCTGCCATCCGGGGATGCGGGGACTCTTCCTGCTGGTGGAGGCGGTGCGGCAGCTGCGCGGGGAGGCGCCGGGCCTCCAGGTGCGACGGCCGGACGGCTCGCTGCCGGAGCTGGCGGTGGCCTCGGGCACCGGGGGCTGGTTCTGCTCCTCGGGGACGGTGGTGTTGGGCCGCTCGTGACCCCGACCCAGCCATCTATACAACCGTCATAGACAATCGTGTAGTACATCCGTATAGTCATGTCCGCGGGCAGGGGAACGGCCCGCAGCCACCCGACGAGGAGTCCTGCCATGAGCAGCACCGCGCACCGCAGCCCGCAGACCGCCGCCCACGCGGCCGCCCGGCCCGCCGCCACGACCGTCCTGATCTCCGGCGCCTCGATCGCCGGCCCCGCCCTCGCGCTCTGGCTGCACCGCTACGGCTTCGCGCCCACCGTCGTCGAGCGCGCCCCCGCACTCCGCACCGGCGGCTACAAGGTGGACGTCCGGGGCACCGCGATCGAGGTCTGCCGCCGGATGGGCGTCCTCGACGACATCCGCGCCCGCTCCACCGACATGCGCGGCGGCTCCTACGTCGACGGCGCCGGACGCACCATCGGCGAACTGCCCGCCGACATCTTCGGCGGCCGCGTCGAGGGGGACGACGAGATCATGCGCGGCGAGCTCGCCCGCATCCTGTACGACCGCACCCGCGAGGACGTCGAGTACGTCTTCGGCGACTCGATCGCCGCCCTGGACGAGGACGCCGACGGCGTCGCCGTCACCTTCGACAGCGGCACCGTCCGCCGCTTCGACCTGGTCGTCGGCGCCGACGGACTCCACTCGAACACCCGGAGGCTCGCCTTCGGCCCCGAGGAGCGGTACAAGCGCCACCTCGGGGCGTACATCTCGATCTTCACCGCCCCCAACCACCTCGGCCTGGACCGCTGGGAGACCTACCACGCCCTCCCCGGGAAGCTGGTCTGCGTCTACAACTCGGCCGGCGAGAGCGACGCCAGGAACCTCTTCGTCTTCTCCTCGCCCGAACTCCCCCACGACCCCCGGGACGTCGCCGCGCAGAAGCGCGCCCTCGCCGACCGGTTCGCCGGAGACGGCTGGGAGGTCCCCCGGCTCCTCGGCCACGCCGCCGACGCCGACGACTTCTACCTCGACTCCATGTCCCTGATCGAGATGGACCGCTGGTCCCGGGGCCGGGTCGTCCTCCTGGGCGACGCCGCCCACTGCGCCTCCCCCGCCTCCGGCCAGGGCACCGGCCTCGCCCTCACCGGCGCCTACGTCCTGGCGGGCGAACTGGCCCGCGCCGGCGGCGACCACACCGTGGCCTTCGCCCGCTACGAGCGGCTCATGCGGCCCGGCGTCGAGCAGAACCAGAGGATGGCCGAGGGCTTCGTCGGGGAGATGACCGTCGCCTCGAAGTGGAGGATCGCCCTGCGCATGCTCATGGTCCGCACCCTGCCGAAGACCCCCTGGAGGAACCTCGTCGCGAAGAGGATCCGCGACGGCATCCAGGCGGCCGCCCACGCGGTCCCGCTCGTCGACTACCCGGCTCCGGACGCCGCTGGCGCCGCCGCACGCCCTACCGTGGCCGCATGACCGACTTCCACCGCGCCCTCCGCTCCCTGAAGGTCTGGGACACCGAACTCCCCGCCTTCGACCCGGCGGGCGCCCCGCCCGAGCCGCTCCCGCTCTTCCACGACTGGTTCACGGCCGCGGTCGCCGCCGGCCAGAGCGAGCCGCACACCCTCTCCCTGGCCACCGCCGGCGAGGACGGCAGGCCCGACGTCCGCATCGTGATGCTGCACGACGCCGACGCGCGCGGCTGGCACTTCGCCACCCACGCCACCAGCGCCAAGGGCCGCCAGCTCGCCGCCGTCCCGGAGGCCGCGCTCGTCTTCTACTGGCCGGTCCAGGGCCGCCAGGTCCGCATCCGCGGCCACGTCGCCACCGGGACGGCCGAGGAGGCGTACGCGGACCTCCACGCACGCACCACGGGCGCCCTCGCCTCGGCCCTGGTCGGCCGGCAGAGCGAGGTCCTCGACTCCCCCGGGACCCTCGCCGAGGCGAGCGCCCGGGCCTGGGAGCGGGCCCGGGCGGAACCGGACGCCGAGGCCCCCACCTGGACGCTCTACGTCGTCGAGCCGGACGAGGTCGAGTTCTTCCAGGGCGACGCGCAGCGCCGCCACCTCCGCCTCCGCTACCGCCGCACGACCGACGGCTGGACCCGCGAACTCCTCTGGCCCTAGGGCGCGTTCAGGCGCCCGCCCCGGATTCGTACATCTCCTCGATGTCCCGGGCGAAGTCCCGCAGCACCGCCCGGCGCTTGAGCTTCAGGGACGGGGTCAGGTGCCCGGAGCCCTCCGAGAACTCCGTGCTCAGCACCCGGAAGTCGCGGATCGACTCCGCCCGCGACACCAGCCGGTTGGCGTCCTCCACCGCCCGCCCGAGGGCGGCCAGCAGCTCCTCGTCCCGGGTCAGCTCCCAGAGCGCCAGGTGGTCCTTGTGCCGCATCCGCCGCCAGTGCAGCAGGCCCTCGTGGTCGAGGGTGATCAGGGCGGTGACGTACGGGCGGTCGTCGCCCAGGACCATGCACTGGGCGACCAGGGGGTGGGCGCGCAGCCAGTCCTCCAGCGGGGCCGGGGCGACGTTCTTCCCCGCCGAGGTGATGAGGATGTCCTTCTTGCGGCCGGTGATCCGCAGATAGCCGTCCGCGTCGAGCGAGCCCAGGTCCCCGGTCGGGAACCAGCCGTCGTCCGTGTACGGCACCGCCGCCCCGCGCTGGGCGTCCCAGTAGCCGGCGAAGACGTGGCCGCCCTTGAGCCAGACCTCGCCGTCGCCGGCGATCCGGACCGACGTGCCGGGCAGCGGCCAGCCGACCGTGCCGGTCCGGGGCCGCCGCGGCGGGGTGACCGTCGACGCGGCCGTGGTCTCCGTCAGGCCGTACCCCTCGAAGACCTCGACGCCGGCCCCGGCGAAGAACTCGGCGAGCCGGGCGCCGAGCGGGGAGCCGCCGGAGATCACGTACCTCACCCGGCCGCCGAGCGCGGCCCGGATGCGCCGGTAGACGAGCGGGTCGTAGAGCGCCCGCGCGGCCCGCAGCGAGAGCGAGGGGGCGGTCTCCTTGCCGTACCGGCGGGCGACCGAGGCGGCCCGGTCGAAGGCCGCGGCCCGGCCGCCGCGTTCGGCGGTGGCGCGGGCGGCGTTGAAGACCTTCTCCAGGACGTACGGGATCGCGAGGAGGAACGTGGGCCGGAACGCGGCCAGGTCGTCCAGGAGTTCCTGCCCCTCCACCGAGGGGGCGTGCCCGACGCGGACCCGGGCCCGGACGCAGCCGATGGAGACCATCCGCCCGAAGACGTGGGAGAGCGGCAGGAACAGCAGGGTGGCGGCCGGGTCCTTGCTCTCGGAGACGAAGACGGGGTGGAGGAGCCGGACGGCGTTGTCGACCTCGGCGAAGAAGTTGGCGTGGGTGAGGGCGCAGCCCTTGGGCCGGCCGGTGGTGCCCGAGGTGTAGATGAGGGTGGCGAGGGTCTCCGGTGTGAGCAGTCCGCGCCGGGCGGTGACGGCCTCGTCGGCGACCCGGGCGCCCGCGGTGCGGAGCTGGTCGACGGCGCCGGTGTCCAGGACCCAGAGGTGGGCGAGGCCGGGCAGCTGCCGCCGCTCGGCGGAGACCAGCCGGGCCTGGGCGGGGTCCTCGACGACACAGGCGGCGGCGCCCGAGTCCTGGAGGATCCAGCGGGTCTGGAAGGCGGACGAGGTCGGGTAGACGGGGACGGTGACGAGCCCGGCGGCCCAGGCGGCGAAGTCGAGCAGTGTCCACTCGTAGGTGGTGCGGGCCATGAGGGCGAGCCGGTCGCCGGGCCGCAGCCCGTGCGCGATGAGCCCCTTGGCGACGGAGTGGACCTGGGCGGCGAAGGCGGAGGCGGTGACGTCGGACCACCCGCCGTCGGCGTCCTTCCGGGAGAACAGCACCGCCCCGGGGTCCTGGCGGGCGTTGTCGTACGGCAGGTCGGCGAGCGATCCCCGGCGGACGACGGGGACGAGCGGGGGCACGGAGACCTCGCGCACCACCCCGTCCACCAGGGTCTTGTGCGGCTCGACCGGTTCGCTCCCGGACGGTGCGGTGACGACGGACACGTGCGGCTCCTCGGTCTGCGCGATGAACTGAGGTCGTGCGTCGACGAACCGCGGTCACGCCGCGACGGTCCCCCACCGCGGTCCGGTACGTCGCCTACCGTGCAACTCCCTTGACCAGCCGGTAACCTTACTGCCAAGTAAGGGTCAACGGGGAGACCAGCGCTCGCTTTTCATGAGGTTCCCGAGACCGGACCACGCGAAGTTCATCAGCGTCGCGGCCGCCTCCCTCGCCGTCACCCCCGGGGTCTCGTTGGCCCAGCTCGCCAGCGACTCGGCGGATCCGACGAGCGCCTGCGCGAGCGCGTCCACGTCCCGCCCGGTGATCTCCGCGCCGCCCGGCGCCTCCCGCGCCGCCTCGCCGATCAGCCCCGCGACGAACGCCGTGATCTCCGCCCGCATCCGCGCCGCCTCCCCGGCGAACGGCTCGCCCTGCGTCCGCGCCTGCCGACTCAGCACCGCCCAGGAGTCGGGATGCTCGGCGGCGAAGCCGAAGAAGGCCATCAGCCCGGCCCACAGCCGCTCGTCGGGCGGTGCGTTCCGGTCCACGACCGCCTCGGCCACGGCCCCGAGCAGCGCCTGCGCCTCCCGCCGGATGACGACGGTGAACAGCTCCTCCTTGGAGTGCAGATAGAGGTAGACGAGCGGCTTCGACACCCCCGCCGACTCGGCGATCTCGTCCATGGAGGCGGCCTGGTAGCCGCTCCGCGCGAAGCAGCGCACGGCCGCGTCCACCATCTGCCGCTCCCGCACGGCCCGCGGCAACCGCCGCTTAGCACCATCGGCCATGGCGCCCACCCCTGCTCCCAAGATCCACTGGTTGCCCCGCGAAAGCCTACGTGCCCCCCGCCCGGACGGGGGCGAGGGGCACGCGGGGCGGGTGCAGGAGGGGTCAGGCCGCGGCCGCGACCTTCTCCCGGGTGTCGGCGGTGCCGGCGGTGTCGGCGAGGTCGTCGATCGGGGACGACGAGGCGTTCTCGTACGCCGTGAGGTCGAGGATCTTCTCCCGGGCCGAGACGATCACCGGGACGAGGGCCTGGCCCGCGACGTTGGTCGCCGTCCGCATCATGTCCAGGATCGGGTCGATCGCCATGAGGAGGCCGACGCCCTCCAGGGGGAGGCCCAGGGTGGAGAGGGTGAGGGTCAGCATGACCGTCGCGCCCGTCAGACCGGCGGTGGCCGCCGAGCCGATGACCGAGACGAAGGCGATCAGCAGGTAGTCGCCGATGCCCAGCTGCACGTCGAAGATCTGCGCGATGAAGATCGCGGCGAGCGCCGGGTAGATCGCGGCGCAGCCGTCCATCTTGGTCGTCGCGCCGAACGGGACGGAGAAGGAGGCGTACTCCTTCGGGACGCCGAGGCGCTCGGTGACCTTCTGGGTGACCGGCATGGTGCCGACCGAGGAGCGGGAGACGAAGGCCAGCTGGATGGCCGGCCAGGCGCCCTTGTAGAACTGGACCGGGTTGACCTTGGCGACCGTCGCGAGGAGCAGCGGGTAGACGCCGAACATGACCAGGGCGCAGCCGATGTAGACGTCGGCGGTGAAGGTCGCGTACTTGCCGATCAGGTCCCAGCCGTAGTCGGCGATGGCGAAGCCGATGAGGCCGACGGTGCCGATCGGAGCGAGGCGGATGACCCACCAGAGGGCCTTCTGGAGCAGTTCGAGGACCGACTCGGAGAGGCTCAGGATCGGCTTGGCCCGGTCGCCGAGCTTGAGGGCGGCGATGCCGGCGACGGCGGCCATGAAGACGATCTGCAGGACGTTCAGCTCGGTGAACGGCGTGATGACGTCGGTGGGGATGATGCCGGTCAGGAAGTCGATCCAGGTGCCCTCGCGCTTCGGCAGCTTGCCGTCCTGCGGGGTGAGGCCGGTGCCGGCGCCCGGGTTGGTGATCAGGCCGATGGCGAGGCCGATGGCCACCGCGATCAGCGAGGTGATCATGAACCAGAGCAGGGTGCGGGTGGCGAGCCGGGCGGCGTTGTTCACCTTCCGCAGGTTGGTGATCGAGACCAGGATCGCGAAGAAGACGAGCGGGGCGACGGCCAGCTTCAGGAGCTGGACGAAGATGTCGCCGACCTGGCCGAGGGTCTCCTTCAGCCAGGAGACGTCCTGGCTGCGGGCGATCCAGCCGAGCAGGGCGCCGAGGACCAGACCGGCGATGATCTGGGCCCAGAAGGGGAACTTCGGTATGCGCGAGGAAGCCGGTGACTGCTTCTCGGGTGTGGTCGCGGACGCGGACACAGACACACTCCACAGGTGCGTATCGGGAAATACGGGACGGGGGTGCGGCACACACGCGCTTTCACGCGGGCCGCTGCATGATGCCGGGTCAGACCCCGCGGCAACAGACCGCGGACATACAGCGGCACAGATCGACGTGCAGGCGCGCCACGAGCGGGGTGCTCGCGGCATGAGAAGGGCGCACTGCTGTCGTCATGGCGAACACGTTAACACTTGAACTTTGAGAACCTCAAAGCCCTTCTTTGGGGTGCGGGGACGCCTCCGCGCCTCCGAAACGCAGAACACCCCGGGCGGAAGCCTGGGAAGCTCCGACCGGGGTGTCCGGGGTTGTGCAGTTCTGTGACGAACCTTACGCGCTCTTCACGCGGCCGCGAGGGCCTCTAGAGCGCGTCCTCCTGGGAACGGTTCGCGGCCAGGCGGCCCTTGGCGCGGTCGACCTTCGCCACGACCTCGGCGCTCGCCTGGTCGCGCACCTTGCGGAGGAGGACGAAGCTCAGCGGGGCGGAGACGACGATGGAGAGCACGAGGACCCAGAGCAGGTTCGAGTCGCCGAGGCCGCGCGGCAGCGCGCCCACGTAGACGAGGCCCCACAGGGCGAGGAAGCATCCGGCGAAGATGCCGAGACGCATCAGCGTGTAGCGGAGCATGTCAGCCCACTCTTCCGTTCCGACGTTCCGAAAAGTTCCCAAGATCCCTTACGGGACAAGCGCCCCTCCAGTGAAGCACGCCCCTCCGCGCGCTCCCGGGGCGGGCCTCTTGAGCCCCCCGCGGGTAATAGGTACCCTCGATCCATGACCCTTACCTTCGAGGTGGATCCGGCGATCGACCCCGCCCTGCGCGACGGGGTGCTCGCCCTCTGGGCCGACGTCTCCAACGCCGGCGGCGCGGTGGGCTTCGTCCCGCCCGTCACTCCCGACGAGATCCGCCCCGCACTGCTCAAGCACCTCGTCGCGATGCACGAGGGCGGCACACGGCTCCTCGTCGGCCGCGACGCGGCGGGCGCGATCGCCGCCACCGCGTTCTTCACCTTCAACTCCCACCCCCTGATGCAGCACTGGGTGTGGCTCTACACCGTGATGGTCGACCCCCGGCACCAGGGCAGGGGCTACGGCCGCGACCTCATGGCAGCGGTCGAGCACACCGCCCGCACCGCCGAGGGCTTCGAGCACATCGAGGCGATCCGGCTGGGATGCCGGGGCGGCACCGGCGTCGACGGCTTCTACGCCAAGTGCGGCTACAAGGAGGTCGGCCGCGTCCCCGACGCGATCCGGGTCGCCCCCGGCGACGACCGGGACGACATCGTCATGCTGCTCCCGCTGACCTGACAGGACCGGACACAGGAAGTCGGGTCCGGGCTCCTGGCCTCTTCCTACGGTGGGAGCAAGGAAAGGGAAGGACGGACCACGTGCTGGAGCGGCTCAACCAGGCACTCGACCACATCGAGGAGCACCTCGTCACCGAGGTCCACGGCGACCTCGACCCGGCCGAGCTCGCCCGGATCGCGACGACCACGGAGCACCACTTCCGGCGCATGTTCTCGGCACTGGCCGGCATGCCCCTGTCCGAGTACGTGCGGCGCCGGCGGCTCACCGTCGCGGGCGCCGAGGTGCTCGCCGGGGAGCGGACGCTCCTGGAGATCGCGGTGCGCCACGGCTACGGCTCCGGGGAGGCCTTCGCCCGCGCGTTCCGCGCGGTGCACGGGGTCGGGCCCGGCGAGGCCCGCCGCACGGGGGCCGCGCTCAGCGCCCAGCCGCGGATGTCCTTCCGACTGGTCGTCGAAGGGAGCAGCAGCATGCGGTACAGGGTCGTGGAGAAGAAGGACCTGAGGGTCGTCGGGCGGAAGGCCCGGGTCCCGCTGGTCCACGAGGGGGAGAACCCGGCGATCGCCGCGCACATCCGGTCCCTCGGGCAGGAGACGATCGAGCGGCTCGGGCGGCTCTCGGACCAGGAGCCCCGGGGCGTGGTCTCGGCCGTGGTCCACCTCGGCGAGAGCCGGGAGGAGGGCGTCGAACTGGACTACTGGCACGCGGTGGTGAGCGACGCCGAGGTGCCGGAGGAGTTCGAGGTGCTGGACGTGCCGGCCGGCTCCTGGGCGGTCTTCGAGAACGAGGGCCCGCTGCCGGAGGCGGTGCAGCACCTGTGGCGGGACATCTTCACCCAGTGGTTCCCGTCCAACCCGTACGCGATCCGGCCGGGCCCCGAGATCATGAGCATCAGCCCCTCGGAGGACTGGAAGACGGCGCGGGCGGCGCTGTGGATCCCGGTGGAGCACACGGCCGGGTGAGGGCCGGGCCCGTGGAGCGCACGGCGGGATGAGAGAAGGGCCGGTGGGTGCACCCACCGGCCCTTCCGCCGCGCCTGCTCAGAACCGCATCGGCTGCGGGGTCTCCCGCCGCTCGGCGTCCGGTCCCGGGTACTCGCGGATGATCTCGTACCGGGTGTTCCGCTCGACCGGGCGGAAGCCGGCGTCGCGGATCAGCTCCAGGAGGTCCTCGCGGCCCAGCTTGTTGGGCGTGCCGTAGTTGTCGGCGTCGTGCGTGATCTTGTACTCGACGACCGAGCCGTCCATGTCGTCGGCGCCGTGCTGGAGCGCGAGCTGCGCCGTCTGCACGCCGTGCATGACCCAGAACACCTTGACGTGCGGCACGTTGTCGAAGAGGAGCCGGGAGACCGCGAAGGTCTTCAGGGCCTCGGCGCCGGTCGCCATGGTGGTGCGCGCCTGGAGCTTGTTGCGGACCTTGCCGTCCTGCATGTCGACGAAGTCGTGCTGGTAGCGCAGCGGGATGAAGACCTGGAAGCCGCCGGTCTCGTCCTGGAGCTCACGCAGCCGCAGCACGTGGTCCACGCGGTGGCGGGGCTCCTCGATGTGCCCGTACAGCATGGTGCTGGGGGTCTTGAGCCCCTTCTCGTGCGCGAGGCGGTGGATCCGGGACCAGTCCTCCCAGTGGGTGCGGTGGTCCACGATGTGCTGCCGGACCTCCCAGTCGAAGATCTCGGCGCCGCCGCCGGTCAGGGACTCCAGACCGGCCTCGATGAGCTCGTCGAGGATGTCGGAGGCCGACATCCCCGAGATGGTCTCGAAGTGGTGGATCTCGGTGGCGGTGAACGCCTTGAGCGAGACGTTCGGCAGGGCCTTCTTGAGCTCGGAGAGGGAGCGCGGGTAGTACCGCCAGGGCAGGTTGGGGTGCAGCCCGTTGACGATGTGCAGCTCGGTGAGGTTCTCGTTCTCCATCGCCTTCGCGAGGCGCACGGCCTCCTCGATGCGCATGGTGTACGCGTCCTTCTCGCCCGGCTTGCGCTGGAACGAGCAGTAGGCGCAGGAGGCGGTGCAGACGTTGGTCATGTTCAGATGCCGGTTGACATTGAAATGCACCACGTCGCCGTTCTTGCGGGTCCGGACCTCGTGGGCCAGGCCGCCGAGCCAGGCGAGGTCGTCGGACGCGTAGAGGGCGATGCCGTCCTCACGGCTCAGCCGCTCACCGTCCCGGACCTTCTGCTCGAGTTCGCGCTTGAGGCCCACATCCATGTACGGCCGCCTCCCTTTTCTCCGAATTACGCCGTGCCCAACCGTACTCTCAGGCCTCTTCGGGCAGCTCTCCGACCCGGTTCTCCCACTTGGTGGACAGCACGATCGTCGTCCGGGTGCGGGAGACGCCCTTGGTGCCGCTGAGGCGGCGGATCGTCTTCTCCAGGCCGTCGACGTCGCTGACGCGGACCTTGAGCATGAAGGAGTCGTCGCCGGCGATGAACCAGCAGTCCTCGATCTCGGCGAGGTCCTTGAGGCGGCGGGCCACGTCCTCGTGGTCGGCGGCGTCGGAGAGGGAGATGCCGATGAGGGCGGTCACGCCGAGGCCGAGCGAGGCGGCGTCGACGGTGGCGCGGTAGCCGGTGATGACTCCGGCCGCCTCAAGGCGGTTGATGCGGTCGGTGACAGAGGGGCCGGAGAGCCCGACGAGCCGGCCGAGCTCGGCGTACGAGGCACGACCGTTCTCGCGCAGAGCCTGGATGAGCTGCCTGTCCACGGCGTCCATAGGTATGAAGCCTTCCATTGTCCAGCGATACCGCGAGTTTAGGTATAGAATCTAAGGTACACAGGGAAGAAGCCCTGTGAATCTTTTAGACGATCAAAGACGATCTTTCAGGAGTGGTGTTCACCGTGTACACGATCGAGATGGCCTACGCACGCATGCGCGAGCTGCAGGACCTGGCCAACCGCTCGCGTGCCCACCAGCCGACCGCCGCCTCGAAGCGCGCCGCGAAGAAGCGCGCCCCGAAGCGCTAATCCGATCGGGGGGTCGCTCCACCGAGCTCTCCCTCCCACCGGCGGTACAGCCGATGCGGCACCCCTGCCGCGTCGAGCACCCGCCCGGCGACGAAGTCCACCAGATCCTGGATGTGCGTCGCCCCCGCGTAGAACGCCGGAGAGGCGGGCAGCACCACGGCGCCCGCCTCGTCCAGCGCCACCATGTGCTTGAGCGTCTGCCCGTTCAGCGGGGTCTCCCGCACGGCGACGACCAGCGGACGCCGCTCCTTGAGCGTCACGCTCGCGGTCCGCTGGAGCAGGTCCTTCGAGAGCCCCAGTGCCACTCCCGCCACCGCCGCGGTCGAGGCCGGCACCACCAGCATCCCCTTCGCCGGGTACGAACCCGAGGACGGCCCCGCGGCCAGGTCGCCGGCCGCCCAGTACCGCACGTCGCCGAGGGCGTCCGCCACGTCGAAGGCGTCCGGCTTGCCGTCCGCACCCCGCGCCAGCCACGCGGCCAGGTCCTCGCGCCAGTGCGCGTCCCGGAAGGAGATGCCCGTCTCGTCGAGCAGCGTCAGCCGCGAGGCCCTCGACACGACGAGGTCGACGCTCTCCCCGGCGGCCAGGAGGCCCCGCAGTACGGCGGCGGCGTACGGCGTGCCCGACGCCCCGGAAACCCCCACCACCCAGGGCCGACGACTCTTCATCTCCTGCGACTCCACGACAGAGAGCCTATCCGGCCGGGAAAAGCCAGGCCCGGGCGCGGCTCGCTCCCGGAGCCGTACCCGGGGGCCCGGCCCGCCGCCGTCAGGCGTCGCGGAAGCGCAGCAGCCGTTTCGCCGCGGTCCGCAGCAGGCGGTCGGCCTCCGTGAGCGGGAGGCGTTCGCGGCGGTGACGGAGCGAGGGGAGGCCCTCGGCCCCGAACCCCTCCTTGAAGTGGGCGAGCGAGGACCCCGGGCGGGAGTCGCCCATGACGTAGGCCGTCCGCCCCTCGGCGCACGCGTCCTCGATCGCGAGCCGCTGCAGCAGGAAGTTCGCCCGCACCGGATGGGCCAGCTCCCGGTCCATCGCGCCGCGCCAGTACTTGGCGTGCCGCCCGTACGACACCACCACCGCTCCGGCGGCCGGTTCCCCGCCCACCCGGGCCAGGTAGACGGCGCAGGAGGTGCCGAACCGGTCGGCGACCGCCTCCAGGTACCGGCGGGGGAACGTCCGGGACCGGCGCAGCCTGGCGAGCGCCTTCGGCTCGTGCTGCTGCTCGGCCCAGCGCAGCATGGACTTCTCGTACAGCCCGTAGAACTCGGGCACCAGCCGGCCCTGCCGGTCAACCTCCACCTCGACGGACGACCGCTCGCCGCGGCGCACGTCGCGCCGCACGCGGCCGTGGAAGCGCCGCTCCCAGACGGTGTCGAAGCCGCCGCTCAGGTCCAGGACGTACGTCGTCAGGGTCTCCGCCGCGAAGTCCGGGGGCGCGGTGGACGCCCACACCGGGTCGGCCTCCGGTCCGAGCCGCAGGCCGGTCCGCAGGGCCGGGCGCCGGGCCAGGTCGCGCCAGACGACCAGGGCCTCCTCCGCGTCGGGCGTGCCCGCGGGGGCCAACGGGCCGCCGATCCCCCAGCGGGACGGCCAGGACTCCTCGGCGAGCAGCCGCCCGGGCAGGCCGCGCCCCCGCACGAGGGGGACGAGGAGCCGGCGGCCGCCGGCGAAGGAGTACAGCCTGCTCGCGTCCTCGTAGGGCGCGGCCGCGCAGATCGCGTCGAGCCAGGCCGGGGTCTGGGTGACCAGGGTCGCGGGGTCCTCCCGGGCGAGCCGCCGCCAGACCTCGCGGGGGGCGGGGGACGCGACCCGCACGGGGCCCGCCGCGGTGGTCTGGCCGAGGACCTCGACCGCGGTCATCACCGGGTCACCTCCGTGAGGACCGGGACCACGTTGCCGGCGACCCAGCGCCGGCTGCGTCCGTAGCGGGCGGACTTGGCGGCGTTCCCCGCCACGTGCCAGAGCCAGGTGAGCAGCGGCAGCAGCGCCTCGTCGCGCTCCTGCCGCGGGGGAGGCACGTCCGCGTGGCCGAGCAGGGCGCGGTCCTCGGGGAGGAGGCCGCCGCGGCGCACCGCCTCGGCGACGATCTGCCCCAGCTCCCGCCGCTCGCGCTGCTGCCGCAGGGTGAGGACGAACAGGTAGGAGTCGACGGCGCACGGGCCGTCGGGCAGGGAGTCCGCCCAGTCGATCACCCCGGACGGGGTTCCGTCCGCCTCGTCCACCAGGATGTTCCCGGGGTGGTAGTCGCCGTGGGTCCGGCCCGCGGTCAGGGTGCGGCCGGCCAGACCGGTGCGGAGGCGCTCGCCCAGGGCGCGGACGGCGGGCGCGCCGCGGGGCCCGCCGCACCAGGGGATCTGGTCGGTCAGCACGGCGAGGCGGGCGTCCACCCAGTCGGCGGTCCGCAGGTCGGCGCGTTCCGGGCGGCCGGTCGCGCGGTGCAGGCCGGCGACGGCGGCGAGCGCGGCGACGGCCACGGTCCAGGTGCGGCCGGGGGCGCGGCGCAGCAGGGCGTCGGCCTCGACGCCCGGCAGGCAGCGCTCGGCCACGAGCAGCAGCCGGCCGTCGTACCGGAGCTCCTCGGCCGACGGGAGCAGGCGCCGCCACGCGGCGACGCGGTCGTCCTCCGCCAGTTCGCGGAGGGCCGCGCAGCCGTGGGTCAGGGATCCGGCCGCGCGGGGGCTGCGCGGGTGCTTGACGACGAGGGGTGCGGACGCGTGGTCGTCCAGGTGGAAGACGAGCAGGTCGGAGACGGTCCGCTCCAGCCGGTGCAGGTCGCGGTAGCGGACGGGGCCGCCGCGCAGCAGGCCGGCCAGCCGTCGGGCCCGGACCAGGTCCGAGGGCCTGGTCAGCAGGGGGTTGGGATCGAGGGGGAGGAGGCCGCTCCATCCCGGCCGTCCGGTACCGGTCCGTTCCCCCGGTACGGCCCGGGGGAACGCGGTGTCCACGGGTCCTCCCGGCGAGCCTGCGAGTCGTCGCGCGGTCGCGCGGACGGGCCGTCGCGCCGCCGGCGCATGCGCACATTTCACCTTAACAAGGGCATATGTTCCCCGCGCGCCGTCCCACCGCTCCCCCCTTCGGCGGCCCTTCCGGGCCCGGCGTCCCAACGGGCCTCCCCACAGGGGACGTTCTAGAATCGCACCATAATGTCCCTTTCGAGGCTTCGCGGTAGGTGGGGTCCCGCCGAACAGGTCCTGGACGTGTTCCGGTGAGCGGGCCCGAACGCCGGGCCCGCACGACGGCCGCCGACGGCCCCGCCGGGACCCCCGCCCCCGCACCGCCCGCCGACGCCCCGCACCGCACCCGGTCCGAGGCGGTCCGGGTCTGGGCGGCCCGCCTGGTCCTGCCCCTCTCGGTCGTCCTCTGGCTGCTGTCGCTGCGCTCCGTCCCCCTCGACCGGATGCGCGACCTCGGGCTCCTCCAGGTGCTGCCCCCGCTCTTCTGGGTGGCCGCCGCCCTGCTCACCCTGGGCTTCTGCCTGGCCCTGAGCGACCGCCGCACCCACGGCGCCTGGCTGACCGGCTACGTCCTCGCCCTGATCGCCCTCGTCCACGCCACGCCCACCCTGCTCTACCCGACCCTGCGCTACTCCTGGGCGTGGAAGCACCTGGCGGTCATCGACGCGATGATCCGGCACGGCGGCGAGGTGCCGAACGCCGACAAGTTCTCCGTCTACAACGACTGGCCCGGCTTCTTCCAGCTCCACGCCCTGTTCCTGCGGACCACCGGCCTCGACTCGTCCGTCGGGTACGCCGCCTGGACGCCGCCCTTCGCCAACGCCCTGCTGCTCGCCCCGCTGCTCCTGCTCTACCGCAGCGTCACCCGCGACCGGCGGCTGGTCTGGGGCGCGGTCTGGATCTTCTACAGCTGCTCCTGGGTGGGCCAGGACTACTTCGCGCCGCAGTCCTTCGCCTTCCTGCTCTTCATGACCGTCGTCGCCCTGCTCTTCCGGCAGCTGCGGTCCTCGGCGCTCCCCCGCCCCGACCCGCGCCGGCGGGAGGGCTGGCCACCCGGGCTCCTCGTCGCGGTCGTGGTGATCGTGGCCGCGATCGTGGTCTCCCACCCGCTCACACCGCTCATGCTGATCAGCGCCATGGCCCTGCTGTCCCTGCCCCGGCGCAGCCGGCGCCTGGCCCTGCCGGTGCTGATCGCCGCGGTCGTCCTCACCGCCGTCTGGGACGCCACGGTGGCCCGGTCGTACATCTCCGTCAACATCAGCAGCCTCGTCGAATCCCTCACCGAGCCCGACAAGAACGTCTCCTCCGGACTGGCCGCCCTGGGCGACGCCGCTCCGGGCCAGATCCTGCTGTCCTGGGTGGACCGCGGCCTGTCGGCGGCCGTCGCCCTGCTGGCCGTCGCCGGCCTGCTGGTCCGCCGGTGGACCCGGCGCACCGGCCTCCCCCTGCTGGCCGCGGCCCCGCTGCCGCTGCTCGCCGTCAACGCCTACGGCGGCGAGATGCTGTTCCGGGCCTACCTCTTCGCCCTGCCCGCCGCCGCGTTCCTGGCGGCGGCCCTCCTCCTGCCCTCGGGCGACCGGCGCGTCGGCCGCACGCTGGCCGTCTACCCCGTCCTCCTCGCCATGTTCGGGGCGCTGGTCTTCGGCTACTACGGCAAGGAGGCCCTGAACCAGTACACCCTCAAGGAGGTCGCCGCCGCCCGCTACGTGATCGAGCACGCCCCGCCGGGCTCGACGATCGTCACGCTCACCGCCGACGTACCCGACCTCGACCTCGACTACGAGAAGCACCGCCGGGTCCAGCTGGCCTACCAGGAGACGGACGACCGGCGGCTGCTGGTGCGCGACCCGCTGGAGGGCGTCGAGGGCTTCGTCTACGGCGCCACCGAGGAACGGCCCGCGTACGTCGTGCTCTCCCGGGCCCAGGACATGAACCTCTACGTGACCGGGGCCCTGCCCGCCGACGTCCCCGAGCGGCTGGAGGCCGCGCTGTCGGACGCCCCCGGCTTCACCCGCGTCTACGACAACGGCGACGCGATCGTCTACCGCTACGTGACGCCCCCACCGGACTGAGGAGGGCACCGCATGACACGTCCGCGCCTGGCACTCGCCGCCTCCGGCTGGCTCGCGCTCCTCGCCACCGGGCTGCCCGACGCCCACCCGGTCCGGGTGGCCGCCGTCACCCTGTTCCTGCTGGTCTGCCCCGGGCTCGCGGCCCAGCTCGCCCTGCGGCCCGCCGTGGCGTGGCGGCGGCCCGGGCACCCCGCCGCGGTCCTGGAACTCGCCCTCGTCACCCTCGTCCTCGGCCTCGCCCTGACGACCCTGGTGGCCGTCGTGCTCTTCCTCGGCGGCGTCTTCACCGCCACCCGGTCCCTGCTCGTGCTCGCCGCCCTGACCTCGGTCCTCGCCCTGCTGCCCCACCGGGCCGCGGTCGCGGGCCGGGACCGGTGAACGCGCGGGGCGCCCGCCGGCCCCTCCGGCGGACGGCACTGGCGCTGACGGCCCTGCTGCTGGCGGCCACCGCCTGCACCGCGCCCGCCGGCGGCCCGCCGGCGGACGGGACGGCACCGCCGTCCGCCGTCACGCCGACGCCGTCCGGCCCCTGGCGGCTCGTCATGAGCGACGACTTCGACGGCGACGAGCTCGACGACCGGACGTGGACCACCTGCTACGACTGGAACAAGGAGGGCTGCACCAACAGCGGCAACGACGAACTGCAGTGGTACCTGCCGGAGCAGGTCTCGGTGGGCGACGGCGAACTGACCCTCACCGCCGAGCGGCGCGAGACCCGCGGCAGCGACGACCACACCTATCCGTGGACCTCCGGAATGATCTCCACGGGACGGGACGACTGGTACGCCGAGCCGCGGCGCACCTTCACCTACGGCTACTTCGAGGCCGCCATCAGGATCCCCGCCGAGGCCGGCATGTTCCCCGCCTTCTGGATGATGCCCGCCTCGCGCTTCACCCCGCCGGAGCTCGACATCATGGAGTTCCTGGCCACCACCCAGGAGGTCAGCATGTACGTGCACTGGCGCGAGCCCGACGGCGACGAGGAGCGGCAGAGCGGCACCTACGGCCCGGTCGACTTCCCGGCCCGCTTCCACGTGTTCGGCCTGCTGTGGGAGCGCGACCGGCTCGTCTGGTACGTGGACGACGTCGAACGCCTCCGGGTCACGTCCCCGGAACGGATCCCGCACGTGCCCATGGAGGTGCTGATCAACCTGGCCGTCGGCGTGCCGAAGGCGCCCCCGGACACGGTCGACAGCGCCCGGATGCAGGTGGACTGGGTCCGGGTGTGGCAGCGGCCCTGACGCACCCGCCCCGGCCCCGCCTCAGGAGACGGCCCGGTACGGCACGTTCAGCCGGGCCCTCATCCGGCGGTAGGCGCGCCAGCCCCTGGTGCGGGCCCCCTCGGGGAACGGCGCGACCGGCGCCGCCGCCCCCTCGGTCCAGCGGCGGAACCGGTCCCGGCCCGTGTCGGCGCGCACCATCAGCCGGGCGATGCGCAGCGGATCGTCCTCCGCCGAGCTGAACGCCTCGCGCACCGCCGCCGCCGACGTCCAGCCGGCCTCGGTGACCTGCACGCGCACCGCCGGACTGGAGTAACCGTGCGGATAGGCGAACGAGACGACCCGGTGGCCGAGGAAGTCCTCCAGTTCGCGACCGCACCCCGCGACCTCGTCCCGCACCCGGCGGGCGGGCAGCGTGTCGAGCTGCGGGTGGGTCCTCGTGTGTCCGCCGATCTCGACACCCGCCGCGTCCAGCGCGGCGAGCTGGCGCCAGCTCAGCATCCGGGACTCCGGCGGGAAGACGCCGTCCACCGGAGCGCCGGCCCGGCCGCGCAGCGCGCCCGTGGTGACGTACAGGGTGGCGGGCAGGCCGCGGCCCGTGAGCAGGGGCAGCACCGTGGAGTGGAAGTCCGCGAAGCCGTCGTCGAAGGTGAGGACCGCGGCCCGGTCCGGCAGCGGCGGGCCGCCGCGCAGGGCGGCCACCAGCGTGCTCAGCGGCACCGGCCGCAGACCGCTGTCGGCGATCGTCTCCAGCTGCTCGGCGAAGACCCGCGGGGCGACCGTGAACGGCGCGATCCAGGACGGCGGGTCGGACGACACCGAGTGGTAGAGGAAGACGGGCACGGCGGTCATGTCAGACTCCCGCCCCTCCCCCGGCCCGGCCCTCGGCGGCCACCGCGGCCCCGACGGCGGACGGCTCGGACGAGGCCCGGGCGGGAGGCCGGAGCCGGCCCACGGCATAGCCGGCGACGGTCGCCCCGACCCCTCCCAGCAGCGCCGCGGCCGTGCGCGGCCCGCCCTCGCGGCCGGGCGTCAGCGCCCGGGCGACCGCGCGCGGCACGGTCGACGTCAGATAGGCGCGCTCGCTGGACAGGGCGGCGCGGCTGCCGCCGAGCCGGGCCACGTGCGCCTTGGACAGGCCCTCGGCGTAGCACCGCGCACGGAAGTACGCCCAGGTGGCGCGGGCCGCGGGCACCCGGTGACGGACCGCGGCGGCGGGTTCGTGCAGCAGCACGGCGTCCGGGCTGCGGGCCGCGATGCGCAGGCACAGCTCGGTCTCCTCGCAGCCCAGCGGCCGCTTCCCCACCCGTCCCAGGTCGGTGCGGAAGCCGCCGGCGGCGGTCACCTCCGCCAGCCGGAAGGACATGTTGGCCCCGATGAAGTTGCGTACGGGGGAGGCCTGTTCGGGCAGCCCGCGGTACGAGCAGCCGACCACCCAGTCGAACTCCCGGGGGAACCACGCCGGCCGCCGGGTGATCCACCACGGGCGGACCAGGCCCCCCACCCCGGCCACGGCCGGGTCGGCGTACCGGGCGAGGAGCCGGGCGGACCAGTCCGGGTCGGCCGCGGCGTCGTCGTCGAGGAAGGCGACGACCTCGCAACGGGCGGCGGCGACCCCGGTGTTGCGGGCGCCGGAGAGACCCCGGCGCTCGGTGTTCTCCCGCACGCGGACGCCGGGGAACGCCGCGGACGCCCGCGCGTACAGCTCGGGGCAGTGGTCGACGACGAGGACGGTCTCCGTCACCGGGTGCCGCTGGGCCCGCAGCGAGCCGATCGCGGCCCGCAGGTCGTCCCAGCGGTCGAGGGTGTAGGCGCAGACGACGACGCTCAGGGTCGGCGGGGGGCCGGAAGCCGGCCCCGGCGCGGTCGCGGAGCCCGTCGCGGTGTCGGCGGTCGTCTCGGTCTCGGTGTTCACGGGGGCCTCCCGGGATCCGGTCGTGAGCCAGCGCCCCCGCCAGATCAGCAGCGGCGCGGCGAGCAGGCACATGGTCACCAGCCAGGCGACGCCCGCCCCGGTGATCCCCAGCGTCGGCAGCAGGATCTTGGTGAGTCCGAGGACCAGGACGCACATCACGATCTGCACCCCGACCGCCCAGCGCAGCAGCCGGCGCGCCCGCCACACGTCGATGGCCAGGCTGACCACGATGTTCGGCAGGGCGGCCAGGGCGAGGAGCCGGAGCAGGGTGCTGCCGTGCTCGGCGTACTCGGCGCCGAACAGGGAGAGGATCTGCGGCGCGAGCACGGCGACGAAGACGATGCCGGAGCCCAGCAGCAGGCCCGTGTGGCGCATCATCCGCACCGCGTGCTCGACCAGGCGCTCCGGGTTGCGGACGGCCTCCACGACGAGGGAGTTGCCGAGGTTGCGGGCCACCAGGAAGAGCGTGTAGCCGACGATCCAGGCCAGCGAGAAGTAGGCGCTCTGGTCGGCGCCGAGGTTGTTCAGGACCATCAGCGGGACCACGGTGTACGCGGCCATCCGGAACATCGAGCCGAAGTAGTCGGCCGCCGCGTACCGCAGGGCCCGGTCCGGCCGCTCGCCCGCCGTCGACTCCCGCACGTGCGCGGGCACGGCCCGCCGCAGGAGCACGAAGTTGGCCACGACGAGGGAGACCGCGAGCGCCCCCACCCAGGAGAGCAGGATGCCGGAGAACAGGGCCAGGGCCGCGCCCATGCCGAGCAGGCCGATCTTCACGCAGGCGAAGATCACGTTCTCGCCGACCACCCAGCCGGGCCGCCGCACGGCGGTCAGCGCGCCGTCCTGCATCACGAAGACGGAGTATCCGGCGGTGGCGGCGACGAAGCAGGTGGCGGTCACCGGGGTCAGCAGGAAGCCGAGACCGGGGGCGACGACGGGGACGAGCAGCAGGAAGGCCATGGCCACCAGCGCGCTGGCGACGGCGCTGACGGCGTAGCAGAGGAGGATCAGCCGGCGGGTGTGGTGGCCGGCGGAGGGCACGAACCGGACGAGGAAGTCGGACAGGTTGAGCTGTCCCATGCTGGCGAGCAGCAGCGTCATGGAGAGCGCGGAGTAGCTGAGGCCCACCACGTCGTCCTCGTACCAGTGCGTGGCCAGGAACCAGAAGATCGATCCGAGTCCGGCGCTGACGAGGGAGCTGATCGCCAGGAGGTGTCCGTTGCGCAGCAGCGGGTCGCGGGGGAAGACCGTGGCGACGCCGGACCGGACCACCGTGCCGAGGGAGTGCCGGGCGCCGGGGTGCGGCCCGTCCCCCGCGCCGGGCCGCCCGGCCGCCGTGGACGTCCGGGTGCGGCGTACGGCCGGGGGCGCGGTCATCGTCGGGTCCGCCGCTCGATCAGGCGGCTGCGCAGGTAGCCGAAGGGTCCGTAGAGCAGGCCGCGCAGTTCCAGGCGGGCGAGCGAGGAGGGCGTGCCGTCCGGGCCCGCGGCCGGTCCGGCGCGTTCGCGGTTCCTGGCGATCGCGTACCGGACGCCGCCGGACAGCCGCCGGAGCAGTGCGGGCAGCATGCGCGGCTCGTGGGCGAGGGCCGCGGCCAGGAAGGCGCCGAAACCGGCTCCGTAGCCGTACGCCTGGGCGGCGAGGGCCTCGTGGGTGCGCCGGTGGCGGTGCCAGACGATCGCGGTGGGCTCGTAGGCGAGGGAGCGGCCGCGGGCCAGCACCCGGAAGAAGGCGAGCAGGTCGTCGCCGCCGCGCGCCGGGGTGCCGGTGCCGGTGGCGGGGTCGAAGCCGCCGATTCCGTGCAGGAGTTCCGTACGGAAGGCCATGTTGGCGCCGGAGCCGAACCGGCCGGCGGTGAAGGGGAAGAGGGGGTCCGCGGGCGGTTCCCGCAGCGACCAGGTGAGCGGGGCGTAGCCCTTGCCGAAGGCGCCGTGCCGTTCCAGCGCGATCTGCGCCTCGGTGTCCAGTTCGGCGGGGACGATGAGGCCGGTGACGCAGCCGGTCCGGGGGTCGGCGAGGAAGGGCTCGGCGAGGGCGGTGAGCCAGTGCGGGTCGACCAGCGTGTCGTCGTCGGTGAAGGCGGCGATGTCGCCGTCGGCCACGGCGAGTCCCCGGTTGTGGGCGCGGGCGAGTCCGGGGACCGGCTCCCGCAGGTAGCGGACCGTGGGGCCGTCGCGCCGGCCGGCGTACTCCCGCCGGACCAGGTGCTCGGTGGACGTGTCCGCCGGGGCGTTGTCCACGACGATCACCTCGTACCGGGGGTAGTCGAGGGCGAGCAGCGAGTCCAGGCAGTCGCGGAGCATGCCGGCGCGGTTCCTGGTGGCCACGATCACGCTGATCGAGGGCGGTCCGGCGGTCCCGCCCCGGTGGGCCGCGCCGGGGTCCTCGCCGGTGCGGGCGCCGCGGCCGGTCCGCCGCCTCCCGCCGAAGCCGGTGCCCCGGGCGGCCCGCGGGCCCCCGCCGGAACGTGGCCCCCGGGCGGGCCGGCGGCCGGAGCCGGGCCCGCGACCGGGCCTGCGGACCTCCCCCGCGCCGGAGCCGACGGCGGGGACCGCACTCCGCGCGGGCCGGAGGCTCGCTCCGGAGCCGGGCCCCCGAGCGGGTCGGGGGCTCCCGGCGGGGCCGGCACGCCCCGCGGCTCCGTGCTCCCCCTCGGCGGCCGGGAAGTCCCGGCGCGCCGCGTCGGCGAGCGCCTGCCACAGCTCCTCGGGGCCCCCGCCACAGGCCTCGGCCATGCCCAGCGGACGGCCGTGGAGGCGTACGAGACCGAGGGCCCGGCCGGACGGTCCGGGCCGCGCGCCGCCGCCGGGGCGCCGGAACGCCCCGGGCTCCGCGAGGTCGATGTCCACGACCGGCAGGGGCGCGTGCGGCGCGGGTGACGGCGCGGCGGCGGGCGGGCCGCCGCCGGTCACGGCGTGCTCCGCTCCTGCGGGGCGGGCGCCGGGCGGCCGCCGGGGCGCTCGGACAGCAGCGTTCGCAGCACCCGGCGCCCGTCGGAGATGGCGTGCAGGTTGGACCGCCCGTTGCGGCGGGGCAGTTCGAGGCTGGGGACCTCGGCGATCCGCAGGCCGGAGCGCAGCGCGTGGACGATCATCTCGGCCTCGATCTCGAAGCCGGTGGCGTGCAGGTCGAGCTGGTCGAGGAAGCTGCGCCGGAAGGCGCAGAAGCCGTAGCAGAGGTCGGTCAGGGTGGCGTCGTAGAGCCGGTTCACGAGGGCGAGCAGGGCGTGGTTGCCGAGCTTGCGGATGCGGGTGATGTCGAGGGAGCCTCCGCCCTCGACGAACCGGGAGCCCTTGACGAAGTCGTAGCCGTTCTCCAGGAAGTGCACGAAGTGCGGGATCTCGGCCGGGGACATGCTGCCGTCGGCGTCCATCATCACCACGTAGTCGCCGCGCGCCGCGAGGAAGCCGGTGCGCAGGGCGTCGCCCTTGCCCCTGCCGGTCTGCGGGATGCTGCGGACGGTGGGCAGGATCCGGGTCGCGACGGGGACCGTGGCGTCGTGGGAGGCGCCGTCGATCAGCAGGACCTCGCCGACGCAGTCCGGTATCTGCTCGAAGACCCAGGGGATGTTGCGCGCCTCGTTGAGGGCGGGGATCACCAGGCTCACCGCGGGTCGGGTCGGCGTCCGGTCCGTGGCGCGTCGCATCGGGTGCGGGGGCGGGTCGGTCGAGCGGCGCAGGGGGTGCTCGGAGACCTGGGACTCGGTGCTGGGCGACAGGGTCGGGTGCGTGGTCATGATCGCTCCGGGAGGGAAGCGGCGCACGGTCGCGTCGTGCTGCGGAGGCCGTCCGCCGGGGTGTGGTGCGCGAGGGGTACACCCTGACGATGCACCATACGTTTACGACGTATATGTACACTTTATCCATAGATGTCTTCTGGTCAAGGCGTAGCGTGAGGACGGCTCCCCTCCGGGGCCGCGCACGACGGACCGCACGGTGAAGGCGGGCAGATGGCGATCGAGAAGGGCCCCGCCGCGGGGCGCCGGGAGCCGGGCAGGCGCGCGGGCGACCACGGCCGCTACGGCCGGCTCAACCGCGAGCTGGTGCTCACCGCCGCGCTGGGGCTGGTCGACCGCGAGGGGCTCTCCGCCCTGAGCATGCGCCGGACCGGCGCGGAGCTCGGCGTCGAGGCCATGGCGCTGTACCGGTACGCCGCCGGGAAGGACGCGCTGCTCGACGGCCTGGTCGAGGCGGTCTACGCGGAGCTGGAGGAGGAACTGGCCCGCTCCGCCGAGGCTCCCGGGTGGCGGGAGGAGCTCCACCGGATCGCCGCGGCGACCCACCGGGTCGTCCTCGGCCACCCCCAGGTGGCCCCGCTCCTGGCCACCCGCATGCTGGCGGTCCCGCTCGCCCGCCGCCCGCCCGCCGTCCTCAGGGACCACGAGCGCGTCCTGGTGCTCCTGGGCCGCGCGGGGCTCGACGAGGAGGCCCTCGCGGAGGCCTTCCGGGCCGTCAGCGGCTGGATCCTCGGCTGCTGCCTCGGGGACCTGCGGGCCATGGTCGACAATCCCGACGAGCCCGACCCGGCGTTCCGCCTCGGACTGCACCGGCTGCCGGCGCACGAGTTCCCCCGCCTGCGGGCCGCCGCCCCGGCGCTCGCCCGGCGGGGCGGCGCCGAGGCGATGGCCGCCGGGCTCGACGCGCTCCTCGACCGCTTCGCCCCCGGGGCGACGCCTACGGGGTGAGCCCGCGGACCAGCAGGTCGAGGAGGGCGCACACGAACAGCGCCATGCCGATGAAACCGTTCACCGTGAAGAACGCCCTGTTCAGACGGGACAGGTCGTGCGGCTTCACGATCGAGTGCTCGTAGCAGAAGGCGACCGCCACGATCACCAGACCGGCCCAGAAGAAGGCGCCGGCGTCGGTGAGGAGGGCGTACCAGACGAGCAGGCCCGTGGTGACGACCGCGGAGGCGCGGGCGCCCCACAGCGCGGCCGGGATGCCGAAGCGCGCCGGTACGGACAGGACGCCGTGCGCCCGGTCCGCCTGGACGTCCTGGCAGGCGAAGATCAGGTCGAAGCCGCCGATCCAGACGCCGACCGCGAGGCCCAGGACGACCGCGTCCCAGGACCAGGTGCCGGTCACCGCGAGCCATGCGCCGATGGGCCCGATGGCCTGGGCGAGGCCCAGGATGGCGTGCGGGAAGTTCGTGAACCGCTTGCCGTACGGATAGACGACCATCGGGATGACGGCGAGCGGCGCGAGGGCCAGGCAGAGCGGGTTGAGCAGGGCGGCGGCGCCGAGGAAGACGACGACGGCGATCCCGGCGCCGGTCCACGCCGACCGCACGGACACGGCCCCGGTCACCAGCTCGCGCTGGGCGGTCCGCGGATTGCGTGCGTCGATCTCGCGGTCGATGATCCGGTTGCAGGCCATGGCGAAGGTCCGCAGGCCCACCATGCAGACGGTGACGAGGAACAGCGTCCACCAGTGGATGTTCCGGTCCAGCTGGTACATCGCGGTGAGCGAGGCGGTGTACGCGAAGGGCAGCGCGAAGACCGAGTGCTCGATCATCACGAGGCGCAGGAAGGACTTCACCTTCCCGTCGGAGTCGGGCGCGGGGCCCTGTCCGAGGACGCCTTCGGCGGCCGATGTCATACGAGGGACCTCCGGAAGTCGTCGAGGCGACCGCGCAGCTCGGCCCGGTCCATCGGGTCGATCTCCAGGTCGAGGTGCACGGTGGTGTCGTGCCCGTTGGGGGTGAGCCGGACCACGAAGGCGAGGTCGTCGCCCGTCCGGACCGACCGGAGCTGCAGCGGGTTGTCCCTGCTCTCCTTGACCTCCAGGCGGAACGGGCCGTCGCCGTCGACCCCGGCCAGGAACGCGTCGGCGAAGGCCGCGGCCTCCCCGGCCCGGAGGTCGCACTCGAAGTCGGCGGCGAAGGCGCCCACCCAGTCGGCCGTCACCCGCCACTGGCCGGGGGCGTCCTCCTCGGGGGCCAGCTCGACCCAGGCCTGGTCGTCCCCTATGCGGAGCGCCACCGCCTCGGTCACAGCCCGTACTCCTTCCAGCGGCGGTCCACGAGTGCGGCCGTCGCCGGGTCCGACTCGACCATGTCCGGCCAGCCGCCGTCCCGGGTGTAGCCCTCCTCGGGCAGCTTCTTCGTGGCGTCGATGCCGGCCTTGCCGCCCCAGAACTGCTGGTAGGAGGCGTGGTCGAGGTGGTCGACCGGCCCCTCGACGACCGTGAGGTCGCGGGAGTAGTCGGTGTTGCCGAGGGCCCGCCAGGACACCTCGTGCAGGTCGTGGACGTCGCAGTCCTTGTCGACCACGATGATCAGCTTGGTCAGCGACATCATGTGCGCGCCCCAGATGGCGTGCATGACCTTCTGCGCGTGCTTCGGGTACTTCTTGTCGATCGAGACGATCGCGCAGTTGTGGAAGCCGCCCGACTCCGGCAGGTGGTAGTCGACGATGTCCGGCACGATGATCTTGAGGAGCGGCAGGAAGAAGCGCTCCGTGGCGCGGCCGAGCGGGCCGTCCTCGGTGGGCGGCCGGCCGACGACGATCGACTGGAGCAGCGGACGCTTCCGCATGGTGATGCAGTCGATCGTCAGCGCGGGGAACGGCTCCTGCGGCGTGTAGAAGCCGGTGTGGTCGCCGAACGGGCCCTCGGGCAGCATCTCGCCCGGCTCCAGCCAGCCCTCGACGACGACCTCGGCGTTCGCCGGGACCTGGAGCGGCACGGTCTTGCAGTCGACCATCTCGATCCGCTTGCCCTGCACGAAGCCGGCGAAGAGGTACTCGTCGATGTCGCCCGGAAGCGGGGCGGTGGAGGCGTACGTCACGGCCGGCGGGCAGCCGAAGGCGATCGCGACGGGCAGCCGCTCGCCCTTCGCCGCGGCGACGGCGTAGTGGTTCCGGCTGTCCTTGTGGATCTGCCAGTGCATGCCGATGGTGCGCTTGTCGTGCCGCTGGAGCCGGTAGAGCCCGAGGTTCCGCACCCCGGTCTCGGGGTGCTTGGTGTGGGTGAGCCCCAGGTTGAAGAAGGAGCCGCCGTCCTTGGGCCAGGTGAAGAGCGCGGGGAGGAGGTCGAGGTCGACGTCGTCGCCGGTCAGGACGACCTCCTGCACGGGGGCGTCGTCCGACTTCACCTTCTTCGGCGGCACGTGGACCATGGCGCCGAGCTTGCCGAAGGCCTCGCGGACACCGATGAAGCCCTGCGGGAGCTCGGGCTTGAGCAGCCCGCCGATCTTCTCGCCGATCTCGGCGTACGACTTCAGGCCGAGGGCCTTGAGCAGCCGGCGGTCGGTCCCGAAGACGTTCATCGCGAGCGGCATCGAGGAGCCCTTGACGTTCTCGAAGAGAAGCGCCGGACCTCCTGCCTTGTTCACCCGGTCGACGATCTCCCCGACCTCCAGGTACGGGTCGACTTCGGCCTTGATGCGCTTGAGGTCGCCTTCGCGCTCGAGGGCCCTGAGCAGCGAGCGGAGATCGTCGTAAGCCATAGGGGCCAGTATCCGCCACGGGCTACGCTGGACGTGTCACCGGGGCGGTCGAAACGAGCCCCATCGCTGCTTCCAGGGGGCTGTCCCACATGCTCAGGGCGCTGTTGTTCATCCTGCCTCTGGCGCTGATGATCTACGCCTTCATCGACTGCCTGAACACCCCGGAGGAGGAGGTCAAGCACCTTCCGAAGCCGGTCTGGGCCATCGTCGTGCTGCTGTTCTCCGTGGTCGGCGCGATCGGCTGGATCGTCGCGGGCAAGGACCGGCGGCCGCGGGCCCGGGGCGGCGCGGGCGGCTGGGTGGCCCCCGACGACAACCCCGAGTTCCTCAAGTCCCTCAGGGACGAGAAGCGGACCGACGCCCCCGCCGACGGCCCCGACGACGAGACCGCGCTCAAGGACTGGGAGGCGGACCTCCGCCGCCGCGAGGAGGAGCTGAGGAAGCGCGAGCAGGACGGCGGCGAAGCCCCCGAGAAGCCCTGAGATGGAACTCAGACTCCTGGCCGCCTTCGAGAAGGTGGCGACGGTCCTCTCCTTCACCCGGGCCGCCGCCGAGCTGGGCTACGCCCAGTCGAGCGTCACGGCCCAGGTCCGCTCCCTGGAGTCGTCCCTGGGGGTGGAGCTCTTCGAGCGACTCGGCAGCCGCATCCGCCTCACCGAGGCCGGGGAGCGGCTGCTGCCGTACGCCCGGGGGATGGCGGACCTCGCGGAGGAGGCCCGCGCGGCCGTCGCGGCCACGGCGGACCCGGCCGGCACGATCGCGGTCGGCACGATGGAGTCCCTGACCTCCTACCGGCTGCCGCCGCTCCTGGAGTACTTCCACCACCGCTATCCGGGCGTGCGCCTCACCCTGCGGCCGACCCTGGGCGACGAGACGCGGCGGGCCCTGCGGCAGGGCACGTACGACGTGGGGTTCCTGATGGAGCCGGAGACCGAGCACGAGGGCCTGGAGTCGGAGGTCCTGGCGCCGGAACCGCTGGTCCTGGTGGCGGGCCCGGCGCACGCGCTGGCCGGCCGTGCGGAGCTGACTTCCGCCGAGGTGGCGGGCGCGCAGCTGGTGGGCACGGAGCCGGGCTGCCCGTACCGCGACCTGTTCGAGCGCGAGCTCGCGCCCTGGTCCCCGCCGTTCATGGAGTTCGGCACGATCGAGGCGACGAAGCGCGGGGTGGCGGCGGGCCTCGGCGTGGCGCTCCTCCCCCGGGTGGCGGTGGCGGAGGAGCTGGCCGCGGGGACCCTGGCGGCCCTGCCCTGGGAGGCCCCGTTCACCCTCTTCACCCAGCTCGCGTGGCGACGGGGGAAGCGGCTTCCGCCGCACGTCCGCCTGTTCGTGGAGCAGGCGCGGCGACTGGTGTCCGAGCAGCGAGGGTGACCTTGAGGCTGGCGAGGACGATCAGGGGGACGCCGAGCGCCTGGACGAGCCCGATGTGGTGCCCGTAGACCGCCCAGTCCACGCCCATGGCGACGGCGGGGTAGGTGAAGGCGAGCACCGCGATCTTGGCGGTGGGCAGCTTGGCGTAGGCGGCGTACATGAGGACGTACATCAGGCCGGTGTGGACCACGCCGAGCCCGACCAGCCAGCCCCAGCCGCCGCCGAGCTCCGACGCGGCGCCGAAGTCGACGAAGGGCAGCAGCAGCGGCAGTCCGACGAGCACCTGCACGAGCGCGATCAGATGGGGCCGCACGCCGGTGATCCGCTTGGTGACGAAGGTGGCGAGGGCGTAGAGGACGGCGGCGGCGAGCGCGAACCCGAGCCCCTTGAGCGAACCGGTGTCCCCCGGCCTCACCCCGGAGACGAGCACAAGCCCGGCGAAGGCGAGCAGGAGCCAGCCGAGCTTGCCGGCGGAGATCCGCTCCCGCAGGAAGACCGCCCCCAGCAGCACGAGGAAGAACGGCTGCGTGTGGTAGACGACGGTGGCCAGGGAGATCGAGGTGGCCTCGTACGCCTCGAAGAGGAACACCCAGTTGAAGACGATGAAGGCCCCGCCGAGGGCGGCCAGGCCGAGCGTCCTCGGAGTGAGGCCGTGCCCGGTGAGGTAGCCGCGGGCCAGGCTGTAGGCGCCGAGGGCGGCGGCCCCGAAGAGGCAGCGGAAGAACACCACGTCGAAGGGGGACGCGCCCGACTCGACGACGAAGACGCCGAGGGTGCCGGAGAGCACCATGGCGAGGGTCAGTTCGACGGTTCCCCTGGTCTCGTTTCTCATGCCGACGACGCTACGAGCGCCCCGGATCCGGGTCCACGGGCCAGTGGGGCGACCTGCCGATGACCCCGATCGGCCGGGCCGATGGGGCTCCCGGACCGCCGCGGGCGCGGCGGTCCGGGGGAGGCTCAGTTGTCGGAGCCGACGGTGTTGTCGTGGCCCGCGTTGAACACGTCGTCGTGCGCGAACTGGAGCCAGTCCCCGAAGACGACGGTGTGCGAGGCCTCCGGCTCCAGTTCGACGGTGACGTCGGCGCTCGCGACGCCGGCGGCGCCGAGGACGAGGACACCGGTGGCGAGGGCGGTCAGCAGGGGACGCATGGAGGACACCTCTCGGTAGTGCGGCGGAACGCCCCGCCGACCGGCGGAGCACCCCGTAAGCCAAGGCCACGAGCCGTCCCGCCCCCCGGCGCCGGGCCGGTGGGACCGCGACCGTCAGCCGATCGGCGGAGGCCGGTGCCGGGGGCCGACCGCCGGCGAAGCACCCGGTACATCGCCCCCAACGGAACCTCGCACGTGTGTTCTTGTGTGAGAGCGATCAGGAGATCCGATCGTGAGGGGGAACGGTGAGCAGGAAGCTCGAACGGAAGATGCTGCGGCTGCTGGCGGGCGGGGGGCCGGTCGCGCTCGGCGCGGGCTCGGCCTCCTTCAAGAGACTCGCCCGATTGACCCTGCTGGCCGAGCAGTTCGGCTACACGTACGCGGACCTACGACAGGGAGGAACCAGCTTCACCCTGTACCTCGTGCCGGACCTCCGGCCGCGGGCGCGGGAACTCGCCGCGGAGAACTGGAGCAGATACCCGCGGGCCGCCGAGGGAGGACCCGTGCCTGCGACCGACCTCGAGACGTACGCGCTCCTCAGGGCCAGGATGCTGTCCGACCTGGAGCGGCGGTACCGCAAGGAGGTCCTCTGGCTCATCAGCGTGCCCCTCGTCCTCGTCGCCCTCGACTTCGGGAGCGATTTCGGTGACGGCTGGGACTCCGTCCTCACCATCGCCGCCGCCGCCTGGGCGGGGGCCGTCGTCCTCATGCTGCCCTTCCACGTGTGGGGCCGACGGACGGCACGGAAGAGCGCGGCCCTCCTCGAAGCGGCCGGCTTCACCCGGGTGCCGGACGAGAACGGCAGGCTCCGCCACGTGCCCCCGGGAGACGGGGCACGGCCCGGACCCGGTGTCGCGGGCGGCCGGAGGTGAGGCCGCGCCTCCTCCGGGGAAGGCATCCCCCATGGACGAGCGTCTCGGCAAGGACCTGGCCCGGGAGTGGCTCGCGGTCGCCGTCGGCGAGGCGCGGGCCGGGCTCGCCGAGGGCGGGATCCCGATCGGCGCCGCGCTCTACGCGGCCGACGGGACGCTGCTCGGCCGCGGGCGCAACCGGCGCGTGCAGGACGGGGACCCGTCCGTGCACGCCGAGACCGACGCCTTCCGCGCCGCCGGCCGGCAGCGCTCGTACCGGGGGACGACGATGGTGACGACCCTCTCGCCCTGCTGGTACTGCTCCGGCCTGGTACGGCAGTTCGGCATCTCCCGGGTCGTGGTCGGGGAGGCCCGGACCTTCCACGGCGGGCACGACTGGCTGGCGGACCACGGCGTCGAGGTGCTCGTCCTCGACGACCCGGCGTGCGCCGCGATGATGCGGGAGTTCATCGCCGAGCGGCCCGCCCTCTGGCACGAGGACATCGGCGACGACTGAGACCCGGCCCCGGAAGCAGCGGCATGTCCCCGTCCGGACACGGAGAGGCAACACCTCCAGAACAGAGCCGAGAAGCCGAACGCCTTCCCAACAGAGCGTCGATATCCTTGAGTTGACTGTGACGGGGGTAGTCCGGGGCAACGCGGGCAACGGGGGAGCAGGGCGTGGACAGGGAGCTGTACGGCCGCGAGGCGGCCTTGCACGACGCCGGGCTGGTCGCGCGCCTCAGCGGCCTCACGAGGGACGGCACCTCCCGGGTGCCGTTCGAGCACGGTGACGATCCGCCGGTCACCGTCTTCACCGGCGGACGCGGTACGGGCAAGACCGCCCTGCTCAAGGAGGTCCGCAACCGCTACAGGGGGTACACGCCGCTGGCACTCCTCGACTGCGCGCACGTCGAGCCGCCCGCCGACCACGGACCCGGCTGGACCCCGCTCACGGGGGCCCTCGCCGAGCTCGCCGTGCAGATGTCGCCGAAGGTGCTCGGCGCGCGGCCGGTGCGGTTCCCCCGGGTGTCGCTCGGGCTGGTCGCCGTCGCCTCGATCGGCTGGTCGCAGGAGGACGACGAGCGGGCCCGGCGCGACCTCCAGCGGCTCGGGCCGCTGCTGGCGACCGTCGACCCGACGCGGGGGGCCGCCACCCACTGGGTCGGCAAGGTCCTCGCCAAGCTGGCCGCCACCTTCGCCGAGGCCGCCGCGCCGCTCGCCGGGCTGCTGGCCGAGGCGACCGTGGAGACCGTCCTGGAGGAGGTGTTCGGCCGCCTCCAGCGCACCTCGGAGAGCTGGTACGGCGCCTACCGGAACGCCGGCGGACGCGGCAAGGCCGGACTCCAGCAGCTCGCGATCGACTTCGAGCAGGGCGGCCGCCGCCGCGCCGAGGCCGAGGGCTTCCTCGTCGGCGCACTGACCGAGGACCTCCTCCACCCCTATGTGGGGCTCCGGCGCGGCGGCCGGATCGGCCGTCCGCTGATCCTCCTCGACAACGCCCACGAACCGCTCGGCCGGCAGCTCGTCGAACCGATTCTGCGGGCCCGCGCCGAGGGCCGCCGCGACCGGGTCGTCGTCCTCGCCGCCTCCCGGGTCCGCGACCACGAGGGGCTGCGGAACGCCACCAGGACCCGGCTGCCGGAGACCGCGCACCGGGCGCCCAGCCCGCGCGACGCCCGCGTCGGCTCCGGCATCCTCGCCGTGGAGCTGACGCCCCTGTCCCCCTCGCAGACCCGGTCCGCCTTCGACCACCACGACCCGGCCGGCCGGACACCGGCCGAACTCTCGCGCGCCGTCCACCGGTTGACCGGCGGCCGCCCGCTCGGCGTCGCCCTGCTCGGCCGGGCCGCCGGAGAGGCCCCGGCCCACCTGCGGGCCGCCCTCACCCCGGGCGCGCTGCTCGACCTGACGGTGGAACTGCGCGAGGACGCCCCGCCGGTGCCCGTCGCCGCCACACTGCTCGCCGAACTCCTCCCGGTGCGGCGGCCCGGCCCGTACGCCGTGCTCGCCGCCGCCCACGACGAGGAGTCCGCCCGGATGCTCGCCCACGCCCGGCTCCAGGGCGAGTCCCTCGACGGCGACGTGGCGCTGCGCGTCCGCGACCGGCTGCGCGCCGAGGACTGGGCGGCCGCCGAGCCGGGCTCCGGCCACTTCGTGGCGGACCCGCTGCTGCGCGCCCTGCTCCTGCACCGGCTCCGCTTCGAGGACGGGGACCATCCCCGGTACGCCGCCTGGCACGCCGTCCACGAGACCCTGCGCCGGCACTACGGCCCCGAGCCCGGCCCGTACCGCCTCCACCACGACCTGGCACTCGGCCGCACCGAGGAGGCCGTCACCCGGCTGCGGACCACCTTCCCCGAGCCGGACGTCCTCGGCTGGCTGGAGCGGCTGCGGTTCATCGGCTCCGCGCCGTACCCCCGGGAGCGCGACCGGACCGGACCCGACCCGCGCCGGGTGATCGCCCTCGGCGGCCGCCCGGCGGCCGTCCCGGGCGGCGAGTCCGCCGACCTGCCTCCCGGCCTCGACCACGACACCACCGAACTCCACCTGTCCGTACGGCGCCTGCTGCACGCCGTATGGCTGCTGACCGATCCGCTCGCGCTGCCCGACGACGAGGTGGCCGACCGCCTGGCGCACGAACTGCGCCGGCTCTCCGGCCGCCATCTGACCGGCAGCGGTGCGCTCTGGGACGCGGCCACCCACTGGCCGCGCGACATCCGTGCCTGGCGGGAGCCGTCGCTGCCGCCGGGCCGCGAGGACGGAGTCTGACGCCATGCCCGACCGCCCGACCGCCCCCCGCATCGGACGACCGCTCGACCGGCTGCGCCGCCGTCTCCGCACCCCCCGCCAGAGGCTCGTCGCCTCCGTCGTCACCGCCGCCGTGGTCCTGGGCCTGGGCGGGTACGGCGTCGTCCGGCTCACCACTCCGGAGGACCGTTCCTGCGCCGCCGGCGTGGCACGGCCGGAGGGCAGCGACGAGTGCGTCGGCGTCAACGGCGACGGCCACGCCTTCGGCGTGCCCGAACTCGCCGAGGTGGCCCGGGCCATCGGCGCCGAGAACGCCGCGCTCACGCCCGGCGAGTACGCCACCGTCGCCGTCCTGCTGCCGCTGACCTCCACGGACAGCGGCATGCGGACCAAGGTGCTGCACGAGGTCCAGGGCGCGTACGCCTACCAGTTCCGGGCCAACCACGAGTCGAACAGCGAGACCCCGAAGATCCGGCTCGTGCTCGCCAACACCGGCAAGGGCAACGCCCACTGGCGCGGCACCGTCGACCGGCTGATCGCCATGACCGGAGCCCCCGACCGGCTGCGCGCCGTCTCCGGCGTCGCCACCTCCTCCACCGAGGTGCGCGAGTCGGTGGCCGCGCTCACCGGCGCCGGGATCGCCGTCGTCGGCACCACCATCACCGCCGACGACATCGCCAACGGCCCGGGCCCCGGGCACAACCGCTACCCCGGTCTCGCCCGCGTCTCCCCCACCAACAACGACGAGGCCAAGGCCCTCGCGCACTTCGGCCGGGTCGACGCGGCGAAGGCCCTCCTGGTGCAGGACACCCGCAGCGGCGACCACTACACGGACACCCTCAAGTCCGCCTTCGCCGCCTCCCTGAAGGGCGCCCCGTACGAGCCGCAGCTCTTCACCTCGCCGCCCGACCCCACCGACGAGGGCACCACCGCCAACACCTTCCGCCAGATCACCCATCTGATCTGCGACACCCGCGCCGAAACGGTCTTCTTCGCGGGCCGCCACACCCAGCTGCGCCAGTTCATCAACGCGCTCGGCTCGCGCGGCTGCCTCGACCGGGCCTTCACGGTCCTGACCGGCGACGAGGGCTCCTACCTGGGCGCGGACGAGCGGCTGGACCGGAGCGCGCTGAAGGCGCGGCTGACCGTGCGCTACGCGGCGCTCGCCCACCCCGACGCCTGGCGGCCGGCGGCGGGACGCAAGGTCCCGGCGACCGGCGGCTCGGTCGTGGCGTACACGACCTTCGTCACGGACATCGCCCGCGCCTCGAAGGATCCGGTGGCGCTCGCGGACGGTCAGGCCATCGTCGCGTACGACGCGATGGCGACGGCCGTGCACGCGATCCGCCAGGCGACCCCGCAGGGCGCCCGGTACCCGGAGCTCGCGGACGTGGTCACCCAGTGGCCGCAGGTCAAGGGCTCGCTGCGGGTGCAGGGCGCGAGCGGCTGGATCTGCCTCGACAACTACGGCAACCCGTACAACAAGGCGGTCCCGATCGTGGAGCTGGCCCCCGACGGCAGCCAGCGCTTCGTCCAGATCGCCTGGCCGGAGGGCACGCCGCCGGCGGCGTCCTGCCTGCCGCCGAAGCGGGGCTAGGGCCTCGCCGAAGAGGGGTCGGCGCCGGGCCTTACGGCACCCACGTCGGCCAGCGCGCCTCGTCCCGCTCGTACAGGTCGCGCAGGTGCCGCCACCGCTCGGGCGACCAGGCCGCCCAGTCCGACGGGTGCCCGTCGAGGGCGGCGGCGAGCCGCTCGAAGTGGTCGTGCCAGCCCGCGAGGCAGTCCAGCCGGTACGCGCGGTCGGCCCGCAGTTCGTTGGTGAAACGCAGCACGGTCGACCCGTCGTCCCCGGACGCCCCCGGTTCCAGGTGGAAGCGGATGCGTCCGTGCGTCGGATCGACCGTGTACTCGGCCACGTGGCCGGGGTCCCAGGCGGTCACCCGCCCCGACACCACGGTGTCGCCGTTCAGCCAGCGGAGGGTGACCCGGCCGTCGAGGCGTGGCTCCAGCGGGTCCGCCGCGCAGAGCCAGCCCGCCAGGCCCTCGGGGGTGGCGACGGCCTCCCAGACCTCGGACGGCGGATGGGGCAGCTCCACGGCGAACCGCAGGAGCTGCGCGTCCCCGTCGTGGTTCTCGCACCTGCCCCGGGGTATCTCGCTCATCCCACCAGGGTGGCCCCGGGGTCTCTCGCCCGCTACTCCACGCCCGCGTAGGAGTGCTTGCTGTTCACGAAGATGTTCACGCCGTAGTAGTTGAACAGGAAGCAGCCGAAGGCGATGAGCGCGATGTACGCGGCCTTCCGGCCCTTCCAGCCGGCCGTCGCGCGCGCGTGCAGGTACGCGGCGTAACCGACCCACGTGATGAAGGACCAGACCTCCTTGGCGTCCCAGCCCCAGTAGCGGCCCCACGCGTCGCCGGCCCAGATCGCGCCCGCGATGATCGTGAAGGTCCAGAGCGGGAAGACGGCCGCGTTGACCCGGTAGGAGAACTTGTCGAGCGAGGCGGCCGAGGGCAGCCGCTCCATGACGGAGCGGGCGAAGGCGCCCGGGTTCCCGCCGGTCGCCAGCTTGTTCTCGTACGAGTCGCGGAAGAGGTACAGCAGGGTGGCGACGGCGCCCAGGTAGAAGACCGCGCCGCAGAAGATCGCGGTGGACACGTGGATCCACAGCCAGTACGAGTCGAGCGCGGGGACCAGCTGGTCGCTGGGGGTCTTGAGCCAGGTGGTCGCCATGCCCAGGTCGAGCAGGACCGTGGTGACCAGCGGCAGGCCGATCCAGCGCACGTTCTTCTTGGCGACCAGGAAGCCGAGGTACGCGCCGACCGCCACCGTGGAGAAGGTGGTGGAGAACTCGTACATGTTGCCCCAGGGGGCCCGCTGCACGGAGAGCGCCCGGGTGACCACGCCCGACGCCTCCACCAGGAAGGCGAGGGCGGTGAGCGAGACGGCGATGCGGCCGTACAGGTCGCCCTTGACCGAGCCGCCGGCGGCGCCGGGGCCGTCCGGGACGTCGCGGGTGCCGGCCGCGGAACGGGTGACGACCTTCGGCTTCTCCAGGACGGTCGTCCCGCCGGCCGCCTTGACCTGGACGGTCACGGCGGAGGCGGCGCCCGCGGTGCGGGGGGTGAGCGCGGCTGCGGTCCGGCCGACCTTGCTGCGGCTGCCCAGCACCCACTCGGCGATGTGGGCGAAGAAGGCCAGGGTGTAGACGGCCATCGAGGAGTAGATGAGCAGGTCGCTCATCCGCGCCAGGCTCTCGTTGGTCGTGGCGGCGAGGATCACTTGTCGGCCTCTCCAGACGGGGCGGGGTCTTCTGCGGGTTCTTCCGCGGTTTCCGGTACGTCGTCCGGATCGGTGTCGGGCGCCGGCGGCGCGTCCGCCGTGAGCGCGACCGCGAGGTCGCCCAGTTCCTCCGGCAGTCTGGCGGACTCGCTCCGGCCGAGGCCGGCCATCTCGACGACGGTGACGCCGTCCTCACCGCGCACGGCACGGACCCAGACCCGGCGCCGCTGGATGAAGAGCGAGCCGGTCAGTCCGGCGATGGCGGCGATGGCTCCCGCGAGGGCGAGCCCGTTGCCGGGCTGCTGCGAGATCTGGAAGCTCGCCCACTCCTTGACGTCCTTCTCGAAGGTGATCGAGCCGGCGCCGTCGGGGAGCTTCATGGCTTCGCCGGGCAGCAGCCGCTTCGCGAGCTTGTTGCCCTTCTCGTCCGTGAACTGCTTCATCTTGGACTTGTCGAGCTGGTACACGTTCTGCGGCAGACCGGAGTCGACCCGCAGGTCGCCGTGGTAGCCGGTGAGCGCCATGACGGGGAAGTCGAGGGCCGGGAACTGCGAGAACATCGAGCCCTGGCCGGCACCGGCGAACGTCGGCACGAAGAAGGCCTGGAAGCCCAGCTGGTCCTTCTCGCCGTTCTTGTCGCGGTAGCCGTCCATGACCTTGATGGCGCCGGTGGACGTGATGTTGTTGTCGATGGGCAGCAGCGGCACGGCGCCGTGGAAGACGGTCTTGCCGCGGCCGTCCCGGACGGTCACGACGGGCGCGTAGCCGTGGGCGATCAGATAGACCTTGGAGTCGCCCACCTTGAGCGGCTGGTTGACCCGGATGACCGCCTTCTTGTCCTGGCCGCCCTGCGAGTACGAGACCTTCGCCTCGAAGGTGCGGGGCGTGCCGCGCTGGGGGCCGTTCTTCTCGTACGTGCCGTCGAAGGCGTCGAGCTTGAAGCTGAAGGGTTCCAGCTCGCCGATGCCGAACTGGGAGCCCGACTTGAAGTCGTCGTACTGGGTGAGCGTGTTCGAGAAGCCGTCGCCCTCGACGATCAGCTTGCCGCCCTCGGACTTGAAGAGCTGGCCCCAGGCGAAGGCGACGAGCATGACGATCAGGGCGACGTGGAAGGCCAGGTTGCCGGCCTCGCGCAGATAGCCCTTCTCGGCGGCGATCGCGTCGCCCGCCGTGTGGGCGCGGAAGCGGCGGCCCTTGAGGAGGGCGAGCGCGGCCCCGCGGACCTGCTCGGGCTCGGCCGCGGTGCGCCAGGTGGTGTACGCGGGGAGCCGGTCGAGGCGTTTGGGGGCGCCCGGCGGGCGGCCGCGGAGCTGGCCGACGAACTGCCAGCTGCGGGGCACGATGCAGCCGATGAGGGAGACGAACAGCAGGATGTAGATCGCGGAGAACCACACGGAGCTGTACACGTCGAAGAACTGGAGCTTCTCGTACAGCGGCGTCAGCGTCTTGTGGGCGTCCTTGAAGGCCTGCGCCTTGATCTCGTCCACGCTGGTCTGCGGGATGAGGGAGCCGGGGACGGCGCCGAGGGAGAGCATGAAGAGCAGGATCAGCGCGACCCGCATCGAGGTCAGCTGACGCCAGAACCAGCGGATCCAGCCGATGACGCCGAGGGTGGGACCGCCGGTGACGGTCGTCTCGGCGCGCTCCTCGACGGGGGCGGTGGACAGCTGGGCGCCGGCCTCGCCGAGGCCCTCCTGCTGCTCCGCTCCGGAGGTGTCCGTCGTACCGGACGTGTCGGTCGTACTCATGGATCAGATCCCCACCGTGAAACCGCTGGACCAGCCCTGCATCGTGGCGACCATGCTGTCCCACGCGCCTGTGAGGAGCAGGACACCGGTGATGAGCATCATGCCGCCGCCCACCCGCATCACCCACACGTAGTGCTTCTTGACCCACCCGAACGCCCCGAGCGCCTTGCGGAAGGCGATGGCGGCGAGCACGAACGGCACGCCGAGGCCGAGGCAGTACGCGAAGGCCAGCAGCGCGCCGCGGCCCGCGCTGGCCTGCTCCAGGGCGAGCGCGTTGACCGAGGCGAGCGTCGGGCCGATGCACGGGGTCCAGCCGATGCCGAAGAGCGCGCCGAGCAGCGGCGCGCCGACGAGCCCGGCGACGGGCTTCCTGTGGAAGCGGAACTCGCGCTGGGTGAACCAGGGCATCAGGCCGAGGAAGAACACGCCCATGAGGATCATGAGCACGCCGAGGACCGTGGTGAGCGTCTCGCGGTACTCCTGGAGGGTCGACCCGAAGTAGCCGAAGAGCGCCCCGCCGGAGACGAACACGGCGGTGAAGCCGAGGACGAACAGGGCCGCGCCCGCGGTCATCCGGCCCCGTCGGCTCTCGGCGAGGTCGGTGCCGGAGACGCCGGTCACGTACGACAGGTAGCCGGGGACGAGCGGGAGGACGCAGGGCGAGAAGAAGGAGACCAGGCCGGCGAGGAGGGCGACGGGGAGCGCGAGGAGCAGGGCTCCGCTGGTGACGGTCTCGTTCACCGGCTCACTTCTCCTTGAGGAGGGGGTCGATCATCGACCGCAGCTTCTCCTCGTTGAGCGCCATGAGCGAGCGGGCCGCGATCTTGCCCTCCTTGTCGAGGACGACGGTGGAGGGGATGGACTGCGGGGAGAGCGTGCCCTTGGGGAACCCGAACAGGATCAGCCTGCCCTGCGGGTCGTAGAGGCTGGGGTAGGAGACCCCGTAGTCCTCCTCGAAGGCGAGGGCGGGCTGCTTGTTGGGGTCGCGGGTGTTGAGTCCGACGAACTCGACGCCCTGGCCCTTGAGGTCCTTGGCGACCTTGGCGAAGTGCGGGGCCTCGGCGCGGCACGGGGCGCACCAGGAGCCCCAGACGTTGAGGACGACGACCTTGCCCCTGAGGTCGGCGACGTCGAGCTGCTTGCCGTCGAGGGTCTCGCCCGCGAGTTCCCCGGTGGCCGCGCGCTCGCCCTTGGCGGCGGTGGAGATGCCACCCGTGTTGGTCACGAAGTTGGTGTTGCCACCGCCGCCGGACTTGCCGTTGCTGTCACCGCTGCAGGCCGAGAGCGCGAGGGCGGCGGACAGCACTCCGACGGCGAGCAGGGTGCGTCGAGGGGCACGGCTAAGGCTCATGTGAAAAGTTTCGCATGGGCGTTTGGGGGATCTTGGGCACCCCCCTACGTGCCCGTAAAGCCCCTTGTCAAGATCGCCTAAGCGGACACGGCGGACGACTATGCGGACGGGGTCGACGACGCCGTCGCCGCGGGCCTGAGGAAGGCGTTCCAGCCGCCGGCCGGCTTCTGCCCCACTTCGAGCGAGCGCAGCTTCTGGAGGATCTTCGGGTCCTGGACGTCGAGCCAGTCGACGAACTGGCGGAAGGAGACGAGCCGGACGTCCTTCTTGCCGGCCATGCCCTTGAGGGCGGCCTCGACGGCGTCCATGTAGATGCCGCCGTTCCACTGCTCGAAGTGGTTGCCGATGAAGAAGGGGGCGCGGTTGGACTCGTACGCGCGCGTGAAGCCGCCGAGGAGCGCTTCGGTGGCCTGCTTGCGCCAGCCCGGGTAGCGCGAGGGCATGCCCTTGGTCGTGTTCTTCGACTGGTTGGCGAGCATGTTGTAGTCCATCGACAGGACCTCGAAGGAGTGCCCGGGGAAGGGCACGGCCTGCAGCGGGAGGTCCCAGACGCCCTGGCGCTTCTCGGGCCACATCTGGCGGCCGCCGGGCGAGCTGGCGTCGTAGCGCCAGTTGAGCCGCTTGGCGGTGGGCAGCAGGTTGTCCTGGCCGAGGAGGCAGGGCGTGCGTCCGCCGACCAGTTCCTTGGAGTAGTCGAAGGGCAGCGGGTCGAGCTCGGTCCAGCCGCTGTTCGTCTTCCACTCGGTGACGAACGTCACGGCCTGGTCGATCTCGCTCTGCCACTGGGCCGGGGTCCAGTTGCCGACGGAGCCCGAGCCTCCGCAGAAGTGCCCGTTGAAGTGGGTGCCGATCTCGTGGCCGTCGAGCCAGGCCTGCCGGACGTACTTCAGGGTGTCCTTGATGTGGTCGTCGGTGAGGTAGCCGATGTCCGAGGCGCCGACGCGGTTGTTCGGCGGGCGGTAGAGGTTCTTCTTCGCCTCGGGGAGGAGGTAGATCCCGGAGAGGAAGAAGGTCATCGCCGCGTCGTGGTTCCTGGCCAGTTCCAGGAAGCGCGGGAAGAGGCCGTTGCCGACCTCGCCGGCGCCGTCCCAGGAGAAGATCACGAACTGGGGCGGGGTCTGGCCGGGTTCGAGCGGGACCGGGGTGTCGGGCTGGTGCGGCTGCTTCCCGGTGTCGGCGGTGGAGCCGTCGCCGATGAGCTTGATCGGGTCCTTGGTCGGGGTGCCCGTGCCCGGTTCGGCCGAGACGTCGCCCCCCTTGCCGGGCCCGGAGCGTCCCGGCTTGTCCTGGCCGCCGTTGCTGCACGCCGCGACACCCATCGCCGCCGCGGCCCCAACGCCCGCCCCGAGCAGCCCCCTTCGACTGATTCCACTGATCCCGCGCATGACATCCCCATTCGCGCTGACGTATTAACGAAACGTCATCCAAACCGACAATGAGTGAGATGCCGGGAGGAACACGGAGGTTCCGGGAAATCGCACAAAAATTTCAGGGCGATCGATTGGCATGAACACCACTCGACCGCCCTGAACTGTGGACCGCTCACTCCCGCGCTGTCCAGCGGGGCCGCAATCCTTCACCGAAGGACTACAGACGACTCCCGAACAACCCTCCGCGTACCGGAACGCTCACGCTCCGGTCATCGGCGCGACGGGAAAAGCACCGGGGGACCTCCGGAACCTACGCCCCGAAAGCCTTCGACTTCCCCTTCACCGGCTTCGCGCCGGCCAGCAGGTGCGCCGGAACGAGGTCGCGCGCCGGCTCGCTGTACCCGACCGAGACGATCGTGTCGCCGCGGTACGTGAACGAGGTCAGCGAGGCGAGCGTGCACTGGCGCCGCCGCGGGTCGTGCCAGAGCCGCCGCTTCTCCACGAAGCTGCGCACGATCCAGATCGGCAACTGGTGGCTGACCAGAACGGCCTCGTGCCCCCGGGCCGCGTCCTTCGCCGCGTCGAGCGCGCCCATCATCCGGACCACCTGCTCGATGTACGGCTCGCCCCAGGACGGCTGGAACGGGTTGGTCAGGTGCTTCCAGTTGCCCGGCTTGCGCAGCGCCCCGTCGCCGACGCCGAACGTCTTGCCCTCGAAGACGTTCGCCGCCTCGATGAGCCGCTCGTCCGTCGCCAGGTCCAGACCGTGCGCCTTGGCGACCGGCGTCGCCGTCTCCTGCGCCCGCTCCAGCGGGGACGCGACCACGTACGTGACGTCCCGGCCGGCCAGGCTCTCCGCGACCCGGTCCGCCATCTGCCGGCCCAGCTCGGAGAGGTGGTACCCGGCCCGGCGCCCGTAGAGGACGCCGTCGGGGTTGTGCACCTCGCCGTGCCGCATCAGATGGACGACGGTGATGTCCTGGCCGTTCTCGGCACCGGCGGTGGCGTCGCTCATGCCGTCGCCTCCGCGGCGGCGCGGGCGGCGGCCGGCAGGGCGGCGGCGATCCGCTCGACCGCCCGCTCGTCGTGCGAGGCCGACACGAACCACGACTCGAAGGCGGACGGCGGCAGGTACACGCCGTCGGCCAGCATCGAGTGGAAGAAGGCGTTGAAGCGGAAGGCCTCCTGGCGCTTCGCCTCGTCGTAGTTCCGCACCTCGTCGGCGGTGAAGAAGACCGAGAACATGTTGGACGCGGTCTGCAGCCGGTGCGCCACGCCCTCCTTGGCGAGCGCCTCGGTGACCAGGCCCTGGATCGTCTCCGACACCGCGTTCACCGTGGCGTACGCGGCGTCGTCGAGCAGGCGCAGCTGCGCGAGCCCGGCGGCCGTCGCGATCGGGTTACCGGAGAGGGTGCCCGCCTGGTAGACCGGGCCGGCCGGGGCGAGGTGCCCCATGACGTCGGCGCGGCCGCCGAACGCGGCGGCCGGGAAGCCGCCGCCCATGACCTTGCCGAAGGTCAGCAGGTCCGCCTTGACGCCGTCGACGCCGTACCAGCCGGCCTTCGACGTACGGAAACCGGTCATCACCTCGTCGGAGATGTACAGCGCGCCGTTCTCCCGGCACAGGTCCGCCAGACCCTGGTTGAAGCCCGCGACCGGCGGGACCACGCCCATGTTGCCGGGCGATGCCTCGGTGATCACACAGGCGATCTCGCCCGGGTGCGCGGCGAACGCGGCCCGGACGGCCTCCAGGTCGTTGTAGGGCAGGACGATCGTGTCCCCGGCCTGCGCGCCGGTCACGCCGGGCGTGTCGGGAAGGCCCAGGGTCGCGACACCGGATCCGGCCGCGGCCAGCAGCGCGTCCACGTGGCCGTGGTAGCAGCCGGCGAACTTGACGACCTTGGCCCGCCCGGTGAAGCCGCGGGCCAGCCGGATCGCGGACATGGTGGCCTCGGTGCCCGAGGAGACGAGCCGGACCTGCTCGACGGGCTCGACGCGCGCCACGATCTCCTCGGCGAGCGCGACCTCGCCCTCGCCCGGCGTGCCGAAGGAGGTGCCGCGGGCGACGGCCTGCTGCACCGCGGCGGTGACCTCGGGGTGCGCGTGGCCGAGGATCATCGGCCCCCACGAGCACACCAGGTCGACGTACTCGCGACCGTCCGCGTCGGTGAGGTACGGGCCGGAACCGGACACCATGAACCGGGGCGTACCGCCCACGGCCCGGAAGGCGCGCACCGGTGAGTTCACGCCGCCGGGCGTCACGAGGGAAGCGCGGTCGAAAAGCGTCTGTGAGACTGGGGCTTCGTATGAATACGGCACTGTGATCCTGACCTGCGAGAACGACTGAGGGCACGACATCGGGAACGGAGGAGGGGTGTGAACATCCCGAGTATTACGCCGGGGCGTTCGCCCTCCGCGTCTGCGAAACTGGGGCGTCATAGGGATGGCTCACGGAATCCATGGTGTCAGAGGCCACGGCGTTCTTGCGGACAGGTGTTTCACCGTACGAACGCGGGGGAGGTCACTGACACGATGATCGGGTCGCGCGGCGGGGTCGTGTTGCCGAGAAAAAGCAGTCGGGTGGAGATATGCATCGCGGTGGCGGACCGGGCGAGGGGACGGACGATCTGGGTCCGGAGTCTGCCCGCCGGGGGAGGCACCGGCGCCGGCGGAGCGAGGACCCCGCTTCGGGAGGCTCCGGCAGCCCGGGCGTTCCGGGCACCTCGGGCCCTCCGGGGGATCCGGTCACCGGAAGCGCGAGCGGGAGTGGCCGGTTGGGGGTGACGTACAAGTACTTCGGTGCGCCCGACGGGGCCACGGCGGCCCGCGTACCGATCTCGATGCGCCCGGAGGAGCTCGGCGGCGACGAGCTCGGCATGGGCGGCATGTTCACCAAGATCAAGCCGGAGACCATAGCGGCCATGGTCCTGACCGGCATCCAGGGCATGCCCCTGAACAAGGTGCCGCCGCTGGAGCTCGTGGTCCTGCACCCGGACTACGCGGTGGTGAAGCTGCCGATGACGGTCGTCGACCCGCTCCGCGCGATCGGCGAGGAGTCCGTCGGCGCCGCCGCCTTCATCTGGTCCACGGTCCCCGACCGAGGCGGCCCCCGCGACGCCTTCGACGTCTACCAGCTGCTCCACGAGTGGCAGGACTTCTCGGTCCGCCTCCACGAGGCGGGTCACCAGCCCTACTGCCTGGTGTGGCCTTAGGGGGTGTCTTGTCGATCAGGCCGGGCTCGCGGGGCCCGATCGACAAGACACCCCCCAGCCGCCCCGTGCGACCGGGCGGACCGGCCCTCCCTCAGGTCCGGTCCTCGGCCGCCTTCGCGGCCTCCGCCGCCCGCGCGCGCTCCGCGGCCAGCTCACGGGCCGAGGCGAGCCGGTACGGCACGTCGATGACGACCACGTTCTTCATGAACAGCAAGCGGGTCTTGAGGCGCAGCGCGCTCTGGTTGTGCAGCGGCTGCTCCCACCAGTGGCCCACCACGTACTCGGGGATGACCACCGAGACCACCGAGTCGCCCGTCCGCTCCGGCGCCTCCCGGACGTGCCGCAGCACCGGCTGGACGATCGAGCGGTACGGGGAGCTCAGCACCCGCAGCGGTACGTCGATGCCGTGCGCCTCCCAGGTCGCCCGGAGCAGTTCCACCTCGGCCGGGTCCTCGGCGACGGTCACGGCCGTGAGCGAGGTGCCGCGCAGGGTCTTCGCGTACGACAGGGCCCGGAGGCTGGGCGCGTTCACCGAGGCCACCAGGACGAGGACGTGGTTGCCGGCGAGGACGCGGGGCCGCTCGCCGGGACCGACCGCCACCTCGGCCGCGACGGCGTCGTAGTGCCGACGCACCCCCTTCATCCCGGCGAACAGCACCGGCATCGCGATGACGACGAGCCAGGCGCCGTGGGTGAACTTGGTGATGAGGACGATGACGAGCACGACCGCGGTCAGACAGGCTCCGAAGGCGTTGATCGCCAGGCGCCGGTGGATGTTGTGCCGGTCGGCCGCCCCCGCGGGGGTGGTCAGCTCCCGCCGCCAGTGCTTGACCATGCCGGCCTGGGAGAGGGTGAAGGAGACGAAGACGCCGATGATGTACAGCTGGATCAGCCGGGTCAGCTCGGCGTCGAAGGCCACGATGAGGACGATCGCGGCCAGCGCGAGCAGCACGATGCCGTTCGAGTAGACGAGCCGGTCGCCGCGGTGGAAGAGCTGCCGGGGCGCGTACCGGTCCCGGCCGAGGACGGAGGCCAGCATCGGGAAGCCGTTGAAGGCCGTGTTGGCCGCCAGGATCAGCACGCCCGCGGTCACCGCCTGGAGCACGTAGAAGAGGATGTGCCAGTCGCCGAAGGTGGCCCGGCCGATCTGCGCGAGCGCGGTGGACATCGGGGTGCCGGGCGCGAGCCCGAGCTCCGTGGGGTCCTCGGCGACGTGCACCTCGTAGACCATGGCGAGCACCGTGATCCCGAAGAACATGGTCACCGACAGCCCGCCCATCACCGCCAGGGTCGTCGCCGCGTTGCGGCTCTTGGGCTTGGCGAACGCGGGTACGCCGTTGCTGACGGCCTCGACGCCGGTCAGCGCCGTGCAGCCGGAGGCGAAGGCCCGCAGCGCGAGCAGCACGAGCGCGATCCCCGAGTAGGTGGACACCGCATCGACGGGCAGGTCGGCGGACTCGGCGCGGATCGTCGCACCGGTCGCCATCCGCACCGCGGCCACCGCGAACATCAGATAGACGACCGCGATGAACGCGTACGTCGGGACGGCGAACCAGCGGCCCGACTCCCGCACCCCGCGCAGGTTCATCCAGGCGAGCACCGCCACGAAGACCACCGACAGGAGCACGGCGTGCCCGTCGAGCGAGGGGACGGCCGAGGTGATCGCGGCGACCCCCGACACCACCGAGACGGCGACGGTCATCACGTAGTCGATCAGCAGCGCGGAGGCCGCGGTGAGCGCGGCGGTCTGCCCGAGGTTCTCGGCGGAGACGACGTAGGCCCCGCCGCCGCCCGGATAGGCGTAGCAGGTCTGCCGGTAGGAGGCCACGACGACCAGGAGCAGGATCACGATGCCGACCGCCGCGTACCAGGCCAGATGGAGCACGGCGAGGCCGCCGAGGGCGAGGATCAGCAGGATCTCCTCGGTGGCGTACGCGACCGAGGAGAGGGGGTCGCTGCAGAAGATCGGCAGGGCGACCCGCTTCGGCAGCAGGGTCTCGCCGAGCCGGCCGCTGTCCAACGGACGACCTACGAGCAGGCGTTTCGCCGCACTTCCAGCTCTCATAAGTGCTGAAGTTAGGACGAATGGTATGTAATGCGCGGAAGCCGCGCCCTGGGGGACCCCGTACGCCTGGCGGGAACCCCGCACGAGGAAGGACCTGACGCGTGAGCGGAGCACGAGGAGTGCGCATGGCCGGCGAGCCCCTGCAGATCGGCGAGGTCGCCGCACGGACCGAGCTGTCCCTGCGCACGATCCGGCAGTACGAGGACAACGGCCTGGTGGTCCCGTCCGCGGCCTCACCGGGCGGGTTCCCGCTCTACACGGACGCGGACGTGGCGCGGCTGATGGTCGTCCGCCGGATGAAGCCGCTCGGCTTCACCCTGGACGAGACCCGCGAACTCCTCAGGGCCGTGGACCTGCTGGCCGGCGAGCGCGAGGGCACGGAGACCGAGCTCGACCCGGACGAGCGGGCCGCGCTCGTGGCCCGCGTCCGCGGCTACGAACAGGCCGCCGCGGAACGGGTCGCCGAACTGCGGGCCCAGCTCGCCCGCGCCGAGGAGTTCGCCGACTCCCTACGCCGGACCCGCCTCACGGCGACCCCCGCCTGAGGGGGGCGGGAGCCGGGGGCGGCGTGTGCGGGCGGGAGTCCGCGCGTGGGGGCGAGCCCGGCGCGGGCCGGGACCGCGGTGGCGCGGACCGGGACCGCCGTGGCGCGGGCCGGGAGGCCGCCGTGCGGGCCTTGGTCGGCCGTGCCCCGGCCCGCCTGGTCGGCCCATGGGGCACGGGGCCCCGAGGGCCGGGACCCGGGACAGACCGCGGGTCCGTGGCGGCGTGCGCGGGCGCTCAGCCCGCGAGCGCCCCGGCCACGGTGCGGAAGAAGCGCGCGTACGCGGCCGGGCTCGGCGGTGTCTCCGGGTTCCACGGCGTGCGGCGGACGGCGGGCAGGGCCGCGTCCGGCGCGGTGGCGTGCGCCCGGCTGTCGAAGAGGACCAGGTCGGGCCGGAGCTCGACGGCCCGGCCCCAGTCGCCGGTGAGCCAGTTCGCGCCGGGACCCGGGCCCGGGTCGACGAGCCGGACGCCCAGCTCGGCGAGCCTCGCGAGCTCCGGCCAGGCGAGCGGCCGGGCCAGGTGCACCTGCTCGGGCCCGGCACCGGAGAGCGCGAGCACCCCGAGACCGGTCCGCGCGGCCGCCTCCCGCAGCTCGTCCTCCGCGGCCCGGAGATCGGCCGCGGAGCCCTCGGCGGCCGTGCCCCCGTCCGCCGGCGCCCCCAGGCTCGCCGCCAGCGCGCCGAACCGGTCGAGGATGGCCGGCAGGCTGAGCTCGTTGCCGACGGAGAGCGCGACCAGCGGCACCCCGAGCCGTTCGGCGACGGCCTCGTCCAGCGCGTAGGGGCTCTTCCCGTCATAGGTCACGTCGACCAGCACGTCCGGCCGCAGCTCCCGCAGCCGCTCCTCGTCGAGGACCCGGCCCGGCCCGAGGTACGTCACCGCGGCCGCGCCCAGCCCGCCCTCCTTCGCCGGATCGAGGACGTCCCCGTCGTGCCCCGACCCGTACACGGCGACCGGCGTCACACCCAGGTCGCACAGCGCGGCCCCGGCCCGCACGTACGCGACCACCCGCCGCGGCACCCGGGCCGCGCCCGGCTCCGCCCCTCTGTCGTCCGTGAATCCCCACGCCTGCGTCCCGGACATTCGGCTGCTCCCTCCCGGCCTGAAACGTGCCTCTCCCCGAGCACCTTGGAGCGCTTCCCCGGCCCGCACAAGAGGGCCTGCGGTCAGGTCGCGACGCCGGGGCGGCCGCGGCCCCGGTGACCCGCGCGGGGCCGCGCCGGGGCCGGGACCAAGGTCCCGGACCCCCCTGCCGAAAGTCCCCCGGGTTGGTGTTAACTGAACAGGTCGGGAGGAAGCAGTAGGAATCGTCGGGCCTTCGTGCCCGCGCGCCACCTGCCGGGGCGTGCGGCGCTCGGCGGCCCTCACGCCCTGGAGTGAGTCATGTCCTTGCCCGGCCAGTTCTCCGACCCCCGTGTGATCACGCTCTTCGGCCTGCTCGCCGTCTCGACGGTGGTGTGGCTGTCGCTCGGCCTGCGCGCCCGCGCCCGCGACCGGGCGCGCAGGCCCCTGGAGCGGGTCTGGCACCCGCAGGAGTCGATCGTCCTGACGCCCGCCGAGGAGCACGCCTTCGGCCAGGTCGTCTCCCGCCTCTCCCAGGGCTCACCGGGCCGCCTGCGCTGAACCGCCGGTTCCGCCGGCCCGGACCGGCGCACCGGGGCTCAGACCAGGGGCGCGTACGGGTCGCGGCCCGTCGTCGCGAGCAGCCGCTCGAAGGGCGTCGCGCCGCCGGGCAGGTCGACGGCCTCCTCGAAGACGCCCGCCTTCCGGGCCATGGGCGCCATCGCCTCGACCTCCCCGACGAGCCCGTCGACCACGGCAGGGTCCGGTGTGAAGTCCCGCCCGGTGGCCCGGGCCAGGTCCCAGGCGTGCACGGTGAGGTCGAGCAGCACCATGGCCCCGACGGTCCTCGCCGGCAGCCCCATGCCCCCGGTGGTGCCCTCCTCGGCGCCGGGCGCCGACCAGGCCGCGACGAGCTTGTCCGTCTCGGTCTCGAAGCCGTCCCGCCACGCGGCGTCGGCGAGCCAGTCGGTGGTCGTGGACAGCTCGGCGGACTGCTTGGCGGCGAGCGCCTGGAAGTGCACGACGACGCCGTAGAGGTGGTTCAGCAGGGCGCGGACGTCGTACGCGGCGCAGGGCGTGGGCGCGCCGAGCGAGGCGTCGCCGATGCCCCTGACCACGGGTACGGCCCGCGCGGCGGCGCTGCGGAGCAGGTCACCGACGCGGGGCGGTGCGCCGGTACGGAGCGGTTCCTCGTTCGTCATGGAACCGACGCTAGGAGCCGCGGTGCGCCCCGTCTTGAAGAAACACGCCAGGCGGCGCGTTCAGGACGGGACGCACCTAGCATCGGGGCATGTCCGACTCCGCTCCCCGCAGGGACACCCGGGGCATCGTCGACCCGGCCGAGCTGCTCTCCCGGGTCCGCTTCCGCCGGCACACGCCGGCGCCGGAGCTGCGGCCCTACCTGGAGCACTACTGGCTGATCGACTGGGACCTGCCGGAGCCGTACGCGACCCACGTCGTCCCGCACCCGTCGGTGAACATCGTCTTCCAGCGGTACGGGGCGCTCGACGCCCCCTCGGCGCACGCGCGCGCGTCCGCCGAGGTCGCCGGGATCGGGCTCGGCCTGTTCACCCGGAAGCTGACGGAGCGGGGCCGGGTCTGCGGGATCCAGTTCCGCCCGGGCGGCTTCCGCCCCTTCGCGCCCGCGTGGCCGGTGTCGGCCTGGACGGGGCGCCGGGTCCCCCTGGCGGAGGTCTTCCCGGACGCGGCCGCGGCGCGGGGCCCGGCCGCGGAGCCGTCCTCGGGCACGGCCCCGGACATCGAGGCGGACACGGACGCGGGTACCGAGCCGGGCCGGGACACGGACGCCGCTCTCCTCGACGCCGTCCTCTCCCCCGAGGCCGACCACGCGCGCGTGGCGGCGCTCGACGCCTTCCTGCTCGCCCACGGCCCCGCCCCCGATCCGGCCGCCGACCGGGCCATGGAGCTGGTGGACCTGATCCGCGGGGACCGCGGCCTGTCCAAGGTGTCGCACCTGGTCGCGGCCGCGGGCCTGTCGGCGCGCTCGCTCCAGCGCCTCTTCGGGACCCACGTCGGCGTGGCCCCGAAGTGGGTGATCCTGCGCTACCGCATCCACGAGGCCCTGGAGCGGGCCGAGGCCGCGGGCGAGGCGGGCGGCCCGGACTGGGCGGCCCTGGCGGCGGAGCTGGGCTACAGCGACCAGGCCCATCTCGTACGGGACTTCACCGCGACGATCGGGGCGCCGCCGACGGCCTACGCCCGGGGACTGTCGGCGCCCTGACCTACCGTACGGGGATGGACTTCCCCGCTTCCTCGCCCGTACGGCTCGAACCCTGGTCCGAGGCCGACGCCGGCCTGCTGCGCGCCCTGAACGCACCCGCGCTGACGGGTCACCTCGGCGGCCCCGAGACGGAGGAGCAGCTCGTCCGCCGCCACGCGCGCTACGTGGCCCTGAGCGCCGCCGCCCCGGCCTCGGGGCGCATGTACCGGATCGTGCTGCTGCCGGAGGAGGCCGTGGTCGGCAGCATCGGCTTCTGGGTGCGGGCGGGTGACGGCGCGCCGGTGTACGAGACCGGGTGGGCCGTGCTGCCGGGCTTCCAGGGCCGGGGCGTGGCGACGGCCGCCACGCGCGCGGTGGCGGCGGAGGCCCGGGCCGCGGGCCTGCACCGCTTCCTGCACGCGTACCCGTCGACGGAGAACGCCGCGTCGAACGCGGTGTGCCGCAAGGCGGGGTTCGAGCTGCTCGGCGAGCGGGACTTCGAGTACCCGCCGGGCCGCCCGATGGTCTGCAACGACTGGCGGCTCGACCTGGCCGAGCCGGCCCGGTAGCGGGGAGGCCCCGGCGGCCTCCTAGGAGGCGCCTTCGGGTGCGGTGAGCGGCCGGCTGAAGTGGAAGGCCACGATGTCCAGGCGTTCGCGCAGGTAGAAGCGGTGGGCTCCGGTGCGGTGGGTGCCGGAGTCCAGGTCGAGCGTGTGGCAGCCCTCGGCACGGGCACGGGCGTCCAGGTGGGCGAGGAGCGCGTGGCCGACACCCGTGGAGCGGCTGGCCGAGGCGGTCACGAGGTCGTCGACGTAGAGCTGTCGCAGGGTGCTGGTGTTGACGACGATCCGCCAGCCGGCCGCGCCGACGCAGCGGCCGTCCTCGGCGTAGGCGGCGCTGAAGCGGAGGCCCTGGGCGTACCCGGTGCCGTAGACCTCGCGGAAGAGCTCCGCGGTGAGGTGGGGCCGGAGCTCGGTGAGGACGGGCAGGAGGTCGTTCTCCAGCCGGGGGTCGCCGGGCTCGAGGTCGATGATCTTCATGGCGGGACGGTACACCGGCGTCCGGGCGGGGTTGACGAGCGGCGGCCACCCCTGGATATTTGTCTGCGTGACGCAGATGATGTGTCACGCAGAACAACATGCCCGTTTCCGGAAGGACTCCCCATGACCGTTCTCGTCACCGGCAGCCGCGGCCGGGTCGCCTCCACGCTGCTCGGGCTCCTCGACGCCGCCGGCATCAAGGCGAAAGCCGCCTCCAGGAACCCCGCGGACCTCTCCCCACCGCCCGGCATCGCCACCGTGCGCTGCGATCTCGCCGACCCGGCGACCTTCGACACGGCCCTGACCGGCGTCGACGCCGTCTTCCTGTACGCCGAGGCGACCCACGCCGGCGCCTTCGCCGACCGGGCCCGCGCCGCCGGCGTCGAGCACGTCGTCCTGCTCTCCTCCAGCGCGGTCCTGGCCCCGGACGCCGCCGCGAACCCGATCGCCGCCTCCCACCTCGCGGCGGAGCGCGCCCTCTCCGCCGCCGCGGACGCCGGAGCCTTCGAGGCCACCCGCCTCCGGCCGGGCGCCTTCGCCACCAACGCCCTGCAGTGGGCGCGGGGGCTCCGGGACGGCCGGGGACCCGCCCTGCCCGTGCCCCGCGCGTACGCCGATCCGATCCATGAGCGCGACGTCGCCGAGGCGGCCTTCGCGGTCCTCACCGAGCCCCGGCTGCGCGGCTCCGCACACCACCTGACCGGCCCCGAGTCGCTGACCTTCGTCGAGCAGCTCGCGGTGCTCGCCGAGGTGACGGGCCGGCCCGCCCCGCACACCGTCGTCACCCCCGCGGAGTGGAGGGAGTCGGTCGCCGACTTCCTGCCGGAGCCCTTCGCCGACGCCCTGCTCGCCCACTGGACCGCGCACGACGGGCGGCCGGCACCGCTGACCCGCACGGTGGAGGAGCTGACCGGCCACCCGGCCCGCACCTTCGCCGCCTGGGCCGCCGACCACGAGCGGGCCTTCCGCCCCTGACGGCCGCGAATTCCCTGGCAGCCCGTCCCGCCCCGGTGCGATCCTGTCCCCGTGAACGGACCGGAGATCCACATCAGCTTCGCCCCCGCCCTCGGGCTCTTCGTCCCGGCCGACCGCCGCGCGGGCCGGACGACCGTGACCACCGACGGCGCCTCCTCGCTCGGCCACGTCGTCGAGTCGCTCGGCGTGCCGCTCACCGAGGCCGGCCGGCTGCTGGTCGACGGACGCCCCGTCGACACCTCGTACGTCCCGGCGGCGGGCGAGAGCGTCGAGGTCGAGGCGGTCGTCCGCCCCCAGCCGGTCCGGCCGGGCGCCCCCCTCCGGTTCCTGCTCGACGTGCACCTCGGCACGCTGGCCCGGCGTCTGCGGCTGCTCGGGGTGGACGCGGCGTACGAGAGCGAGGACATCGGCGACCCCGCCCTGGCCGCGCTGTCCGCGCGCGAGCGGCGCGTCATGCTCTCGCGCGACCGCGGCCTGCTGCGCCGCCGGGAGCTGTGGGCGGGGGCGTACGTCTACAGCGACCGCCCCGACGACCAGCTCCGGGACGTCCTGGAGCGCTTCGCGCCGCGGCTCGCCCCCTGGACGCGGTGCACCGCGTGCAACGGAGGACTGAGCGAGGCGGACAAGGACACGGTCCGCGAGCGCCTGGAGCAGGGCACCGAGAAGTCGTACGACGTGTTCGCGGAGTGCGTGGAGTGCGGCCGGGTCTACTGGCGCGGCGCCCACCACGCACGGCTGGAGGCGATCGTCTCCGACGCGGTGCGCGAGTTCGGCGGCGCGACCGCGGGCTGACACCGCGGGCGGGCTCCCGGACGGGCTCCCGGACGGGCTTCCGGGCCGGCTCCCGGGCGCTGACCGACCCGGCCCGCGCGGACGCGGGCCGGATCCGTACCCGGATCCCTCACCCGGGTCCCGGCCGGGAAGGTCGGGGAAGGCTTGGGCAGCCCCGGCCGGCCCCTCCCGGGTCAGTCCAGACCGCCGCCGCGCAGCCGCTCGATCTGGGCGGCGCTGACCTCCACGGTGCGCCGCATGTGGGCGATGAGCAGGGCGACCTCGGCATCGCTGTAGACGTCGAACATCGTGCCCCAGGTGCTGTTGAGCTTGCGCCAGAGGGCACCGAGCTCGGCGATCCGCTCGGGCACGAGGGCCACCAGGACGCGGCGCCGGTCCTCGGTGTCCCGTTCGCGCGTGACGTAGCCGGCGCGCTCCAGACGGTCGGCGAGCCGGGTCGCGGATCCCGTGGTGAGCCCGGTCAGCTCGGCGACCCGCCCGGTGGTCACCGGCCCCTCCTCCAGGCTGAGCAGGTTCAGGCACTGGACGTCGGTCGGGTGGAGCCCCAGATGGTCGGCGACGGCCTGGTTGAACAGGGCGTACGCCGCCATGTAGCGGCGGGCCTCCCCGTACAGCTCGGTCATCAGCGCCTCGCGCCGGCCTGAACTCTTCTGCGTCATGCAGAGATTGTACGAACCAGGCACCCGTCGGCGGTCGCGGCCGCCCGCTCCGGGGCCGCCGTCAGGGCGCGTCCGCGGTCAGATAGCGCTGCACCGTCGGCGCCAGCCAGGCGACGACCTCCTCGGGCGGCATGTCGACGAGCGGCGGCAGCCGCAGCACGTAGCGGGTGAGCGCCATGCCGAGGATCTGGGAGGCGACGAGCGCCGCCCGCCGCGGCGCCTCCGCCGGGTCGGGGCAGACACCCCGGGTGACGGGGCCGAGCTGCTCGGCGAAGATCGCCCGCATCCGCTCCGCCCCGGCCTCGTTGGTGACCCCCACCCGCAGGAGGCCGGTGAGCACGTCGTCCCGCTCCCAGCGCTCCAGGAAGTGGGTGACGAGGACGGCCCCGACGTGCCGCGCCGGCAGACCGCCCAGTTCGGGGAGGTGCAGCTCGATCTGCGAGGCGGCGGCGAACAGTCCCTCCTTGTTGCCGTAGTAGCGCATGACCATCGACGGATCGATCCCGGCGTCCCGGGCGATGGCCCGGATCGTGGCGCGCTCGTACCCGTCGGAGGCGAAGCGCTCGCGGGCGGCCTCCAGGATGGCGGCTCTGGTGGTGTCGGAACGGCGGGCGGTCGTCATACCAACAACTGTAGGCCAACAGGCGTTGACACTCCATCGGAGGCGCCTCTACAGTTGCCAACAAGCGTTGACCAACAGCCGTTGGCCAACGGTCGTGGGCACCCCCGGAGGCAGCCATGAGCACCACGGAGACACCGAAGAGCGCGCAGCGCACGACGACCGCCACGAACGGCACGCGCACGACGCACACCGGACCCACGGACACCCAGGTCCTCGTCATCGGCGCCGGCCCCACGGGCCTGCTCCTCGCCGGCGACCTCGCCGCCGCCGGCCTCGACGTGACCCTCGTCGAGCGCCGCCGTCCCGGCTTCGCCAACATGACCCGCGCCTTCGGCGTCCACGCCCGCACCCTGGAGCAGCTCGACGCCCGCGGCCTCGCGGACGAGCTCGTCGCCACCGGTACGACCCTCCGCAGCGCACGGCTCTTCGGCCGGCTCGACCTCGACCTGACCCGGCTGCCCAGCCGCTTCAACCACCTGCTCGTCACCCCGCAGTACGAGATGGAGCGCCTCCTGGAGCGCCGCGCCAGGGCCGCCGGCGTCACGTTCCGCCACGGCACGGAGCTGCGCGGACTCCACCAGGACGCCGACACCGTGACGGCGGAGTTCACCGACCCCGACGGGGCCCCGCTCACCCTCACCGCCCGCCACCTGGTCGGCACGGACGGGGTCCGCAGCGCCGTCCGCACCGCCCTGGGCCTGCCCTTCCCCGGCGGATCCGTGATCCGCTCCCTCGTCCTCGCCGACGTCCGCCTCACCGAGGAGCCCGCCGACTCCTTCAGCGTCAGCGGCTCGGGGGACACCTTCGCCTTCATCGCCCCCTTCGGCGACGGCTGGTACCGGGTGATGGGGTGGAACCGCACCCGCCAGGTCCCCGACAGCGAGCCCGTCGACCTGGACGAGCTCCGCGAGATCACCCGGCGCGCCCTCGGCACCGACCTCGGCATGCACGACCCGCGCTGGATCTCCCGCTTCCACAGCGACGAGCGCCAGGCCCCGTCGTACCGCGTCGGCCGGGTCTTCCTCGCCGGCGACGCCGCCCACGTCCACTCCCCCGCCGGCGGCCAGGGCATGAACACCGGCCTCCAGGACGCCGCCAACCTCTCCTGGAAGCTCGCTGCGGTCCTGCGCGGCGACGCACCCGACCCCGAGGCCCTCCTCGACAGCTACCAGTCCGAGCGCCACCCGGTCGGCGCCGCCGTGCTCCGCAGCAGCGGCACGCTCGTGCGCCTCGCGATGGCCCACACCCCGCTCACCCGCGCCGCCCGCTCCCTGATCGCCCGAGTGGTGGGCACCCTGCGGCCCGCCTCCGCCCGCGCCATGGGCATGATCAGCGGACTCGGCATCGCGTACGCGCCCCCGACGGGCTCCCGCCGCCCCGCGGGCCGCCGCGCGCCCGACACGCGACTGCGCGAAGGCCGCCTCTACGAGCTGCTGCGGGCGGGCCAATTCGTCCTCATCACCCCGGAGGGCGGCGCCCCCGCGCTGCCCGGGAGCGCCCCCGTCTCCCCCGAGCGCCTCATACGCGCCACCTGGACGGACCCGGCGCGCAGGACCGCGGTCCTGGTCCGCCCCGACGGGTACGTCCACTGGACGAGCCGCTGACCGGCGCCGGAGGTGCCGGCAGAAGACGTCAGAAGACGTAGGGGTCGCCGGTGGCGAGCACCAGGACCCGGTGCCGGTCGTTCCGCGGATTCCGGTCGGCCACGCCGTCCCGCCAGGCGGTCGTGATGTCCACGGTCAGCTCGTCCGGCGCCCCGGCGGTCCGCAGGTCCAGCATCAGCTCGCCGACGCCCCCCGCGGCCGGCAGCTCGCCCGTCCGGCAGGAGACCACCCGGTCGCTGCTCCACAGGCAGGCCTCCGGCAGCTCCGGGCCACCGGCCATCGGCACGGAGAACGCGAGCCGGACCGTCGCCTGGGCGAGATCCGTGGGGCCGAAGTTCTCACTGACCAGCCAGACCCCGACCCGCCCGTCCCAGAGGGAGACATGGCCGTGATGGGCCAGATCCGCCTCGGGCCCGGCCACCGGCTCCACCGCACCGGCCCGCGCGCCGGCACCCGCCACCACCGCGGCCGCGAGGGCGACCCCGAGCACACCATTCCGCAATCCACGCATAGTCCCCAAGAAACCACAGACCATCCGATTTACTGACCATTCATCAGCCTGCGTGTCACTGCCTCGCACCCCCGCCCCGCACCCCGCCCGCTCACCGCGCCCCCCGGGATCCGAGCCGCCTATCCTGGCCGGGCGATCGACATAATCGACCACCTGCGCGAGGAGCACGACGTCATGACTGCCCCCGGTACCCCCATCGCCGTCATCACCGGAGCGAGCAGCGGAATCGGCGCCGCCACGGCCAGGCAGCTCGCCGCCGCCGGCTACCGCGTGGTCCTCACCGCCCGCCGCAAAGACCGCATCGAGGACCTGGCCGCCGAGATCAACGAGGCCGGCCACCAGGCCACCGCCTACGCCCTCGACGTCACCGACCGCACCGCCGTCGACGAGTTCGCCACCGCCTTCAAGACCCTCGCCGTCCTCGTCAACAACGCCGGCGGCGCACTCGGCGCCGACCCCGTCGCCACCGGCGACCCCGCCGACTGGCGCCAGATGTACGAGGTCAACGTCATCGGCACGCTGAACATGACCCAGGCCCTGCTCCCGGCCCTCACCGAGAGCGGCGACGGCACGGTCGTCGTCCTCTCCTCCACCGCCGGCCACTCCACCTACGAGGGCGGCGCGGGCTACGTCGCCGCGAAGAACGGCGCCCGCGTGCTCGCCGAGACCCTCCGCCTGGAGATCGTCGGCACCCCGGTCCGCGTCATCGAGGTCGCCCCCGGCATGGTCAGGACCGACGAGTTCGCCACCACCCGCTTCCGCGGCGACACCGAGAAGGCCGCCAAGGTCTACGCCGGCGTGGCCGAGCCCCTCACCGCGGACGACGTGGCCGACACCATCACCTGGGCCTGCACCCGCCCCCCGCACGTCAACATCGACCTCCTGGTCGTCCGCCCCCGAGCCCAGGCCTCCAACACGAAGGTCCACCGCGAGCTCTGAGCGGACCGCACGGAAGACGGGAGGGGCCGGCGCATCGCGCCGGCCCCTCCCGTCCTCCCCCGTGCGGTGACGGCTCAGCCCTTCACACAGATGACCTGCTTCAGCTGGGCGACGACCTCCACCAGGTCCCGCTGCTGGTCGATGACCTTCTCGATCGACTTGTACGCACCCGGGATCTCGTCCACGACGCCGGAGTCCTTACGGCACTCCACACCCCGCGTCTGCTCCTCCAGGTCCTGCGTCGAGAAGCGCCGCTTCGCCGCGCTCCGGCTCATCTTCCGGCCCGCCCCGTGCGAGGCGGAGTTGAACGACGACGCGTTCCCCAGGCCCTTCACGATGTACGAACCCGTCCCCATCGAGCCCGGGATGATCCCGAACTCCCCGGACCCGGCCCGGATCGCGCCCTTCCGCGTGACCAGCAGGTCCATGTTCTCGTACCGCTCCTCCGCCACGTAGTTGTGGTGGCAGGAGATGACCTGGTCGAAGCCGACCCTCGCCTTGCGGAACTCCTTGCGGACGACCTCCTGGAACAGCGCCATCATGATCGCGCGGTTGTACTTCGCGTACTCCTGAGCCCAGAAGAGGTCGTGCCGGTAGGCCGCCATCTGCGGCGTGTCCGCGACGAACACCGCCAGGTCGCGATCTACGAGGCCCTGATTGTGGGGCAACTTCCGGGCTTCGCCTATGTGAAACTCCGCGAGTTCCTTGCCGATATTGCGGGAGCCCGAGTGCAGCATGAGCCATACCGAATCGGACGTATCGACACAGAGCTCTACAAAATGATTCCCGGCTCCAAGTGTTCCCATCTGCAAAGCAGCACGTTCTCGGCGGAACTTCACCGCATCCGCCACCCCGTCGAACCGCGACCAGAAGTCCCCCCACCCCGCGGTCGGGAACTGGTAGAGCCGTGCCGGGTCCACCTCCGAGCGGTGCAGGCCCCGGCCCACCGGGATCGCCTGCTCGATCTTCGACCGGAGCCGTGAGAGGTCGCCCGGCAGATCGTTCGCCGTCAGCGAGGACTTGACCGCCGACATGCCGCAGCCGATGTCCACACCGACCGCCGCCGGACAGACCGCGCCCTGCATGGCGATCACGGAACCGACCGTGGCGCCCTTGCCGTAGTGGACGTCGGGCATGACGGCGAGGCCCTTGATCCACGGCAGCGTCGCCACGTTCTGCAGCTGCTGCATGGCACCGCCCTCCACCGTGGCGGGGTCGGCCCACATCCGAATGGGTACGTTCGCCCCCGGTACCTCTACGTACGACATACTTCCTCGATTCCCCCGAAAAGTCTGATAACGCAAAAACCGGCGCCAAAGCCCGTACAGGTGACAGCGGACCGGCATCAACAGCTGCGTGTGCGATAGACATTGTGTCCATCGGCCGGGTTCGCGCGGCAAACAGTTTTTCGGGAATGACCTCGGGAGAAGGGAGCCTGGGAGCGTGCACCGTAAGAGGTACAGCCCCGGCCGCACCGGGTCCACGGCTCGCGGCGCCGTCGTCCTCGCACTCGGCCTCGGCCTCGGAATCGGCCTCACCGGCTGCTCGGGCGGCACCCCCGCCGACGACGTCACGGTGGACGCCAAGGCCGGCCCCGCCGTGCCCGTGGCACCTCCGGGCCGCTACCGCACGCTCTTCGAGCCCTGCGGCGCCGTCCCCCAGGCCACCCTCAAGGACCTGCTCCCCGGCGCCGCCGCCCTCGCCGACGCCGAACGCGACAAGGCGTACCGCGGCACCACCGCCGTGACCTACGACACCGACCGCCGGGTCGGCTGCACCTGGCGGGCCGACACCCCGGACGTCTCGCACCGGCTCGCGCTCGACGTCGAGCGGGTGGTCTCGTACGACACGGCCGTCAGCGACGACGACCGGGCGCAGGAGGTGTACGCCCGCAAGCAGCTCGCGGCGGGCATCCCGCTGCCCCCGACGGCGCCGCCGACCACCGCACCGCCGTCGACCGCCCCGCCCTCGGGCACGGCGACGTCCCCGGCCACCCCCTCGGCGAGCGGCCGGCCCTCGGACGGGGCCCGGGGCGCGGACGCGGCGGAGGCCACCGCCGGCACCCCGTCGGGCAAGCCCTCGCCCGGCACCACCGCGCCCCCCTCCGGCGCCACCCCGTCCGACCCGTCGCCCACCGGCCTCGAACCCCGCGTCCTCGAAGGCCTCGGGAACGTCGCCTTCCTCGACGACGCGCTGACAACGGTCGGCGCGAACGGCCACCAGCGCGCCGTGAGCGTGGTGTTCCGCACATCCAACGTCATCGTGACCGTCTCCTACCGGGAGCAGACGACCGGTTCCGCGGAGGCCCCGGACAGCATGGAGCTGCAGGAAAAGGCCCGGAACCTGGCCCGACTGCTCGCCGAACGCCTGGAGGAGTAGCCGCTCGGCTCCGCTCCGTGAGCGGACGGACACCACGTAACGTGTCGGCGTACCGGCCGGACCGTACGACAAGCGACTGAAGGAACCATGCAGCGAACAGCTCCGCGACTCACCCGCATACTCGCCTGCGCCGCCGTCCCGGTGATGCTCGTCGTCGCCGGCTGCTCCTCGGACTCCGACGGCGGTTCCGGCGCGGCGGGATCGAAGGACAAGGGGTCCTCGTCGGCCTCCGCCACCCCGTCGCCCTCGCAGACGACGAAGACGGTCGAGCCGGCGAAGTTCGCGAAGCTGCCGGAGGCCTGCAAGGCGGTCGTCGCGAAGACGACGGCCTCGCTCGTGCCGAAGGCGAAGACCAAGAACGGCACGCCGGCCGTCTCCAGCGACCTCGGCAGCCGTAGCGGCTGCTCGTGGAACGGCCTGGACGACAAGGGCGTGAAGGGTTCGCAGTACCGCTGGCTGGACGTCTCCTTCTACCGGTACGAGTCGGACGCGGCGCTGGGCAGCGGCCAGGAGCGTGCGCAGGAGAACCTGGCGAAGGAGCTCGCCAAGATCGAGCAGACCCCAGGTGCGAAGAAGCTGCGCACCAGCGCGGCGACGGGGATCGGCGACGAGGCGAAGTCCGTCGCGTACGAGCTGCGCAAGACCGACGAGGACTTCGTCTACGGCTCGATCGTGGCGCGCACCGGCAACGTCCTGGTGCTGCTCTCGTACAACGGCGCCGGTTACGCGGGGGCGCCCACTCCGTCGGACAAGACGGTGATGAGCGGTGCGGTGAAGGCGGCGAAGGAGGCCGTGGCCGCGGTCGCCGCCGCCAACAAGTAGACGCGAGTGAATCTCGACAACTCGTAGCGAACCGGCGCAGAGCGACACGTCGATGCGGAGCCCGTCCCTCCCCTGGGGGCCGGGCTTCGCGCACATGTGCCAGTCTGTGCGCGCGAGATGTCGATTGACGGGAGGGGATCGCGGGTGGCCGCGATGCAGCTGACACGCACACACCGAATACTCATCGGCCTCGTCATCGCCGGTGCGCTGATCATCGCGGGGATCGGTTTCGCGGGTTCGTACGCCGCCGTGCGGGAACTGGCCGTGCAGAAGGGCTTCGGCACCTTCTCCTACTTCTTCCCGATCGGCATCGACGCGGGCATCTGTGTGCTGCTCGCCCTGGACCTGCTGCTGACGTGGCTGCGGATTCCCTTCCCGCTGCTGCGGCAGACCGCGTGGGTGCTGACCGCTGCGACGATCGCGTTCAACGGCGCGGCCGCGTGGCCGGATCCGCTGGGCGTCGGGATGCACGCGGTGATCCCGATCCTGTTCGTGGTGGCCGTCGAGGCCGCCCGGCACGCGGTGGGGCGGATCGCCGACATCACCGCGGACAAGCACATGGAGGGCGTCCGGATCACCCGTTGGCTGCTCTCGCCGGTGCCGACGTTCCGGCTGTGGCGCCGGATGAAGCTGTGGGAGCTCCGCTCCTACGAGCAGGTGATCAAGCTGGAGCAGGAGCGGCTGATCTACCAGGCGCGTCTGCAGGCTCGTTTCGGCCGGAGCTGGCGTCGGAAGGCGCCGGTGGAGGCGCTGATGCCGCTGCGTCTGGCGCGGTACGGGGTGCCGCTGGCGGAGACGGCGCCGGCGGGTCTCGCGGCGGCGGGCATCGAGCCGGCCGTGCTGCCCCCGCAGCCGCAAGGCGGGGCGCCGCTGTTGCCTCAGCCGCCGCAGCTGCCCCAGCCGCTTCAGGTGGCGCAGCAGCCGCAGGGAGTGCAGCCGGCGCCGGGTCCGCAGCCGCGCCCCGAGGGGCCGGAGGAGGCCGAGGGCAGCCCGTGGTTCGCCGGGCAGGCGCGGCCGGACGGTTACCAGGGCTCGTACAACCCGCAGATCGTCGACGGTCTGGAGCCGATCCCGGTGCCCGTTCCGCTGGGTCCCGAGGACGTTCCGCCGTCGGGGCCGGAGGAGTTCGTCGAGTACCCCGAGTACGTCGAGGAGCAGCCGGAGCCGCAGGAGGTCGAGGAGTTCCGCGAGGTCGTCTACAAGCAGACCTGGGCGTACGCGGTGGAGAACGACGCCTTCCCGGAGACCGGGGAGCTGGAGCGGATGGTGGCCGATCACTACGGTCTCGACCAGCTCCGCAACCCCGAGTTGCTGCACCGGATGATTCCGGAGGTCCAGCAGCAGATCCAGCGGGACATGCAGGAGTACCGCACTCCCTGACCTGTCGGGGAGTAGGGGGAGGGGCCGCCGCCCGGTGTCCGGGTGGCGGCCCCTCCTCGTGCTCGGTCAGGTCGAGGGTGACGGTCCGGGCCGTCCGCCTCGGTCTGGGGGTGACGGTCCGGGCCGTCCGCCTCGGTCTGAGGGGGACGGCCCGGGCCGGTCGGTCACGCGCCGAGCAGCGTCCTCACTCGGTCCGCGCCCACGGCGAGCAGCAGCGTGGGCAGGCGCGGGCCGGTCTCGCGGCTGACGAGGAGCTTGTAGAGCAGGGCGAAGAAGGCGCGCTGGGCGAGCTTCAGCTCGGGCGTCGGCTTGGCCTCGGGGTCGAGCCCGGCCATGACCTTCGGGACGCCGTAGACGAGGGTGGTGAGTCCGTCGAGCGACCAGTGGCTGTCGAGGCCTTCCAGGAGCAGGCGGAGCGACTCGCGGCCCTCGTCGTCGAGGGAGCCCAGGAGTTCGGTGTCGGGCGTCTCGCGGACGATGGTGCGCTGGTCGGCCGGGACCTGGCTGGTGATCCAGTTCTCGGCGCGGTCGAGGCGCGGGCGGACCTCGTCGAGGGACGTGACCGGGTTCTCGGGGTCGAGTTCGGTCAGGATCCGCAGGGTCTGCTCGTCGTGGCCGGCGGTGACGTCCATGACCGAGGCGAGCGTGCGGTACGGGAGCGGGCGCGGGGTGCGCGGGAGCTCTCCGGCGGCCGTGCGGGCGGCGCGGGTGTGGGCGGCGGCGTCGGCGGGGAGCACGGTGCCGTCGGCGACCTTGGCCTCCAGCTTGTCCCACTCGTCGTAGAGCCGCTGGATCTCCTGGTCGAAGGCGATCTTGAAGGACTGGTTGGGGCGGCGGCGCGCGTACAGCCAGCGGAGCAGCGGCGCTTCCATGATCTTCAGCGCGTCGGCGGCGGTCGGGACGCCCCCGCGCGAGGAGGACATCTTGGCCATGCCGCTGATGCCGACGAAGGCGTACATGGGGCCGATGGGCTGGACGCCGTCGAAGATCTCGCGGACGATCTGGCCGCCGACGACGAAGGAGGAGCCGGGCGAGGAGTGGTCGACGCCGGAGGGCTCGAAGACGACGCCCTCGTAGGCCCAGCGCATGGGCCAGTCGACCTTCCAGACCAGCTTGCCGCGGTTGAACTCGCTGAGCTTCACGGTCTCGGAGAAGCCGCAGTTCGCGCAGGTGTAGGCGAGCTCGGTGGTGTCGTCGTCGTACGAGGTGACCGTGGTGAGGTCCTTCTCGCACTGCCCGCAGTACGGCTTGTACGGGAAGTAGCCCGAGGTGCCGCCGGAGCCGTCGTCCTCGGCGGCGGCGCCGGAGCCCTCCTCGGCCTCCCGCTCGGCCTCGTCGACCGGCTTCTGCGACTGCTTCTTCGGCGCCTTCTTCGTCCGGTACTGGTCGAGGATGGCGTCGATGTCGCCGCGGTGCTTCATGGCGTGCAGGATCTGCTCGCGGTAGGTGCCGGCGGTGTACTGCTCGGTCTGGCTGATCGGGTCGTACTCGACGCCCAGCTCGGCCAGGGACTCGACCATGGCGGCCTTGAAGTGCTCGGCCCAGTTGGGGTGGGGCGAGCCGGCGGGGGCGGGGACCGAGGTCAGGGGCTTGCCGATGTGCTCGGCCCAGGACTCGTCGATGCCCTCGATGCCGTTCGGCACCTTGCGGTAGCGGTCGTAGTCGTCCCACGAGATCAGGTGCCTGACCTCGTGCCCGCGGCGGCGGATCTCGTCGGCGACCAGGTGCGGGGTCATGACCTCGCGGAGGTTGCCCAGGTGGATGGGGCCGGACGGGGAGAGTCCGGAGGCGACGACGACCGGTTTGCCAGGCGCACGTCGCTCCGACTCGGCGATGACCTCGTCCGCGAAACGGGAGACCCAGTCGGTCTCGGTGCTGCTCTGAGCCACGGTCGGTACGTCCTTCTTCCGGTTGGGTTCTGCCTGAGGGGTCCTACGCGAGCCATTCTCCCAGACGGAAGAAGGCTCTCCGAGGTTGTCCACAGGCCGACACGGCGTGTGCCCCCGGTCGTCCACAGGCGGGGAAATCACGTTGCGCTGCCGTGGGACACTTGACAAGCGTTTCAGACGCAGAGAACTCACCGGACTCAACAGGAACGGAAGCTCATGGCCTCGGTCCCTTCCCTCGCTTCGACCGTGCAGCAGCGTCTCGCGGACGGCCTCTCGGCAGCCCTGCCGGACGCCGCGTCCGCCGACCCGCTGCTGCGACGAAGCGACCGGGCCGACTTCCAGGCCAACGGCATCCTGGCGCTCGCCAAGCAGCTCAAGGGCAACCCGCGTGAGCTGGCGACCAAGGTCGTCGCCGCGATCCCGGAGAACGACGTCCTGCGGGAGATCGAGGTCTCGGGCCCCGGCTTCCTGAACATCACGGTCAGCGACGCGGCGATCGTGCGGACCCTCGCGGCCCGCGCCGCCGACGCCCGGCTCGGCGTGCCGTTCAACGAGTCGGCCGGTACGACGGTCATCGACTACGCCCAGCCGAACGTGGCGAAGGAGATGCACGTCGGGCACCTGCGCTCGGCCGTGATCGGCGCCGCGATGGTCGAGATCCTGGAGTTCACCGGCGAGACGGTGGTCCGCAGGCACCACATCGGCGACTGGGGCACCCAGTTCGGCATGCTCATCCAGTACCTGATCGAGCACCCGCACGAGCTGGACCACAAGGCCGAGGGCGGCTCCGAGGTCTCCGGTGAGGAGGCCATGTCGAACCTGAACCGGCTGTACAAGGCCTCGCGCGCCCTCTTCGACACCGACGAGGCGTTCAAGACGCGGGCCCGGGCCCGCGTGGTGGACCTGCAGGCCGGCGACGAGGAGACGCTCGCGCTCTGGCAGCGGTTCGTCGACGAGTCGAAGATCTACTTCTACTCGGTCTTCGACAAGCTCGACATGGACATCCGGGACGCCGACGTGATCGGCGAGTCCGGCTACAACGACATGCTGGCGGAGACCTGCCGGATCCTGGAGGAGTCGGGCGTCGCCGTCCGCTCCGAGGGCGCGCTGTGCGTGTTCTTCGACGACGTGAAGGGCCCGGACGGCAACCCGACCCCGCTGATCGTCCAGAAGTCCGACGGCGGCTTCGGCTACGCGGCGACCGACCTGTCGGCCATCCGCGACCGGGTGGGGAACCTGAAGGCGACGACCCTGCTGTACGTGGTGGACGCCCGGCAGTCGCTGCACTTCAAGATGGTCTTCGAGACGGCCCGCCGGGCGGGCTGGCTGAACGAGGACGTGAAGGCCGTTCAGCTGGCTTTCGGCACGGTCCTCGGCAAGGACGGCAAGCCGTTCAAGACCCGTGAGGGCGAGACGGTGCGGCTGGTGGACCTGCTGGACGAGGCGGTGGACCGGGCGACGTCGGTCGTGCGCGACAAGGCGGACGAGTACGTCGCGAAGACCGGCGAGACGCTCCTCACCGACGCGGAGATCGTCGAGAACGGCCGGTACGTGGGCATCGGCGCCGTGAAGTACGCCGACCTGTCGACGTCGGCCGCGCGCGACTACAAGTTCGACCTGGACCAGATGGTCTCGCTGAACGGCGACACGTCGGTCTACCTGCAGTACGCGTACGCGCGGGTCAGGTCGATCTTCGGTAAGGCCGGCGACCGTACCCCGCTCGCGCACCCGGAGCTGGAGCTGGCTCCGGCGGAGCGCGCGCTCGGCCTGCACCTGGACCAGTTCGGCGAGGTCATCGCCGAGGCGGCCGAGGAGCACGCACCGCACAAGCTGGCCGCGTACCTGTACCAGCTGGCCTCGCTGTTCACGACGTTCTACTCGGAGTGCCCGGTCATCAAGCCGGCGCCGGCGCAGGACGTCGCGGAGAACCGCCTCTTCCTCTCCGACCTGACCGCCCGCACCCTGCGCCAGGGCATGGCGCTGCTGGGCATCCGGACGCCCGAGCGCCTCTGACGGCACCCGGAACGGCATCCGGTCACGGGGCCCCCGGTACGGATCACCGTGCCGGGGGCCCCGTCGTCAGCGGAGGGTGTGCGAGGTGCGGCCCGAGACCTCGTCGATCTCCGTATGGGCCTTCTGGAGCAGCTGGGAGGCGAGGTCCATCAGCGCGCGTGCGCCGGCGATCTCCTCGCCCACTCTCAGCTGGTCCGGGTCGGAGGGGTGCCGGTTGGCCGTGCCGTGGGCCCGGAACTCGGTTCCGTCGGAGAGCCGCACCATCGCCGCGGCCCGCGTCCGGTCGCCCTCCTCCTGGAACTCCATCTCGACATGCCATCCGACAAGCGTGTGCATCATGAGGACCACCTCCAGCGAGGTACCTGTCGGCTACCTCTCCAGGGTGCGCCGACGCGTGCCGCCTCACCACTCGCTCCGCAGTCCGGGGATGTCAGTGGTGCCCCGTACGTTCTCCGCATGGCGATGATCCCGAACCGGCTGCCCCGGCTCGCGGCCGATCCGACCGGCCGTTCCCTCGGTCTCGACCTGCCGCCCGGCGCGCTCACCGGCCCCGCGGACGCCCCGTGCCTCTGGTCGGGGGACGGTCCGGCGGGCCCCGCCGCCTGGGGCGCGCTGCGCCCGGCGGCCCGTACGGCCGGGCTGCTGCCGGTGCTGCTGGGCGGCCGCTGGGGGCTGGACCGGTGGGAGCTGATGCCGGAGCGGATGAGCGATCCGGCCGACCACGACGCCGAGGAGGTCCTCGCCGGATTCTGGGACGCCAACGCGGCCGACGAGATACCGGGGAGCGCGGGCTGGCCCGGTACCGCGCCGGCGCAGCGCTGCGAGGCGGATCCCGACGAGGCGGCCGACGCCGTGGCGGAGCTGCTGACGGAGCCGGGGTTCTGGTTGGAGGACGCCCGTCCGGCCCTGGTGCCGGCCCGGCGCAGCGCGGACGTCCCGGCGGTCATCGGCTGGACGGGGCCGCTGAACCACGAGAACGACGTGGCCCGGCTGTGCGCGGTGCTGCGGTCCTGGGAGGACCGCTTCGGGGCCCGGGTCGTGGCGCTGACCTTCGACCAGCTCGTGGTCTCGGTGGCGGCGCCGCCGGTGACGCGGGAGGACGCCGAGGCGGTGGCGGCGGAGCACTTCGCGTTCTGCCCGGACACCATCTGGCAGGGCGGTCACACGAACCTGCGCGACTACGCCCGCGAGGCGCTGCTGGACAGCCCGGTCTGGACGTTCTGGTGGGACTAGGCCGTCTCTTCCGGATCTTGCCGGGCGGCGCGGGTCAGGCAAGATCCGGAAGAGACGGCCTAGTCGCCCCGGGTGGGTGTCCCGGCACGCCGACCGGGACACCGGCGGGCGCTAGCCGCGCGAGCGGGACAGGTTCTGGGCGACCTCGGTGGCCCAGTAGGTGAGGATCATGTGCGCGCCGGCCCGGCGGATGCCGGTGAGGGTCTCCATGATCGCCCGGTCGCGGTCGATCCAGCCTTTCTCGGCGGCGGCCTCGACCATCGCGTACTCACCGCTGATCTGGTAGGCGGCGACGGGCACGTCGACGGCCTCGGCGACCTTGGCGAGCACGTCGAGGTACGGCCCCGCGGGCTTGACCATCACCATGTCGGCGCCCTCCTCCAGGTCGAGCGCGAGCTCGCGCATCGACTCGCGGACGTTGGCGGGGTCCTGCTGGTAGGTCTTGCGGTCGCCCTTGAGGGAGGATCCGACGGCCTCGCGGAAGGGGCCGTAGAAGGCGGAGGAGTACTTCACGGTGTACGCGAGGATCGACACGTCCTCCTTGCCGATGGTGTCCAGGGCGTCCCGGACGACGCCGACCTGGCCGTCCATCATCCCGGAGGGGCCGACGACGTGGACGCCTGCGTCGGCCTGGACCTGGGCCATCTCGGCGTAGCGCTCCAGGGTGGCGTCGTTGTCGACGCGGCCGTCGGCGTCGAGGACGCCGCAGTGGCCGTGGTCGGTGAACTCGTCGAGGCACAGGTCCGACATGACGATGAGCTCGTCGCCGACCTCGGCCCGCACGTCGCGGATGGCGACCTGGAGGATGCCGTCCGGGTCGGTGCCGGCCGTGCCCGCCGCGTCCTTCTTCTCGTCCGCGGGCACGCCGAACAGCATGATCCCGGAGACGCCGGCCTCCACCGCCTCGACCGCGGCCTTCCGCAGGGTGTCCCGCGTGTGCTGGACGACGCCGGGCATGGCCTGGATCGGCACGGGCTCGGTGATCCCCTCGCGCACGAACGCGGGGAGGATCAGATCGGCGGGATGAAGCCGCGTCTCGGCCACCATCCGCCGCATGGCGGGCGTCGTCCGCAGCCGCCTCGGCCGCGCCCCGGGAAAGGATCCGTACGAGTTCATAGTGTGAGGCTACGCCCGCGTGCGCGATGCCCTTACAGACACGTTGTGGGCATGCGCCCCACCCCCGGCCCGACACGGGCGCCCGCTCCTCGGCCCCGCTGTGGGCCCGCGCCCCACCCCGTGGGGGGCCTGGGCCCCGCCCGTTGTGGGCAGGCGTTCCGCAAGGGGCGGAACGGGTGGGCACAACGGACCAGCGCCCCGCCGGCGCCCGAGGCTCCCGCGCCTGAACCCGCACCACCAGGTGCAGCACCCGGTGGTGCGGGCCAGGGCACAGAACGCGGAGGCGCCGCGAAAGCACGCCGTCCCGTGTGCCCACCCGTCCCGCCCAGCGGGACGATCGCCCACACGGGCGTGGGCGACGCCCACACGGGCAGCGGGCGAGGCGCCCACGACGCGCGCAGGACGAAGGCCCCGACCGGCACCGGGCGCGGGCCCACAACCGGCGGCGCGCGGGCCGCGCGACGCGCGCGGGGCGCGGCCCCGTCCGCGAAGACGGGCCCGCGCCCCGCGCGTGAAGAGACCGAACCGCTACGTCGTGCGGCGCCGACGCGCGCCCGGCCGCCGCTCGCTCGGCCGCGTCACGGGATCGCCCGCCTCCAGGGCGGCCTCCCGCCGGCGCGTGCCGAAGTCCGCGAGCGCCTCGGCCAGCTTGTGCACGGACGGCTCGGGCGACAGCACGTCGACCCGCAGCCCGTGCTCCTCGGCGGTCTTCGCCGTGGCGGGACCGATGCACGCGATGACGGTCACGTTGTGCGGCTTGCCGGCGATGCCGACCAGGTTCCGCACCGTCGACGAGGACGTGAAGAGCACGGCGTCGAAGCCGCCGCCCTTGATCGCCTCGCGCGTGTCCGCCGGCGGCGGCGACGCCCGTACGGTCCGGTAGGCGGTGACGTCGTCGACCTCCCAGCCGAGCTCGATCAGGCCCGCGACCAGCGTCTCCGTGGCGATGTCGGCCCGCGGCAGGAAGACGCGGTCGATCGGGTCGAAGACCGGGTCGTACGGCGGCCAGTCCTCCAGGAGTCCGGCGGCGGACTGCTCCCCGCTGGGCACCAGGTCGGGCTTCACGCCGAAGTCGACCAGCGCCGCGGCGGTCTGCTCGCCGACCGCCGCGACCTTGATCCCGGCGAAGGCGCGGGCGTCGAGCCCGTACTCCTCGAACTTCTCCCGTACGGCCTTGACCGCGTTGACCGAGGTGAAGGCGATCCACTCGTAGCGGCCGGTCACGAGCCCCTTGACGGCACGCTCCATCTGCTGGGGCGTGCGCGGCGGCTCGACGGCGATGGTCGGCACCTCGTGCGGCACCGCGCCGTACGAGCGCAGCTGGTCGGAGAGCGACGCGGCCTGCTCCTTGGTGCGCGGCACGAGCACCCGCCAGCCGAAGAGCGGCTTCGACTCGAACCACGACAGCTGGTCCCGCTGCGCGGGGGCGCTGCGCTCGCCGACCACGGCTATGACCGGCCGGTGGCCCTCGGGCGACGGGAGGACCTTGCCCTGCTTGAAGACCTGGGCGATGGTGCCGAGGGTGGCGTTCCAGGTCCGCTGCCGGGTGGTCGTCCCGGCGATGGTGACGGTGAGCGGGGTGTCCGGCTTACGGCCAGCCGCCACCAGTTCACCGGCGGCCGCGGCCACCGAGTCGAGCGAGGTGGACACGACGACGGTGCCGTCGGAGGCGCCGACCTCGGTCCAGCACCGCTCGTCGGCGGTGCGGGCGTCGACGAAGCGCACGTCGGTGCCCTGGGCGTCACGGAGCGGGACACCGGCGTACGCGGGTACGCCGACGGCCGTGGCGACGCCGGGGACGACCTCGAAGGGGATGCCCTCGGCGGCGCAGAGGAGCATCTCGGCCCCCGCGTTGCCGTCGAGTCCGGGGTCGCCGGTCACCGCACGGACGACCCGCCTGCCGCCCCTCGCGGCCTCCATGACAAGATTGGCGGCATCCCTCAACACGGGGACTCCGGCGGTTGTTGACGCCTCGTCAACGACCGTCAGCTCCGGCGTGCTCACCCCCGCGCGCGCGTGGCCGCGAACGACCTCGAGCACCTCCGGCTCGGCGATCAGGACATCCGCTCCGGCGAGGGCCTCCACGGCCCTGAGGGTCAGGAGTCCGGGGTCACCGGGGCCTGCGCCGAGGAATGTGACGTGCCCATGGCCCGCGAAGGCCGGGGACAGCGGGCTGGTGGTCGGGCTGGTGGGGTTCAAAGTGCTCGCTCCCCCATAAGACCGGCCGCACCCTTGGCGAGCATCTCGTCCGCGAGTTCGCGTCCGAGCGCCATGGCCTCGTCGTGCGAGGTGGGTACGGGTCCGGTGGTGGACAGCTGCACCAGCGTCGAGCCGTCGGTGGTGCCGACGACGCCCCGCAGGCGCATCTCGGTGACAACCTGCCCGTGACCGGGGTCGTCGGCCAGCAGGTCGGCCAGCGCACCCACGGGTGCGGAGCAGCCGGCCTCCAGGGCGGCGAGCAGGGATCGCTCGGCGGTCACGGCGGCCCGGGTGAGCGGGTCGTCGAGCTCGGCGAGCGCGGTGACGAGGTCGGCGTTCGACGCCGGGCACTCGATCGCCAGGGCCCCCTGGCCGGGGGCGGGCAGGACGGAGTCGACCGACAGGTGGTCGAGCGACAGGGAGCCGGTGAGCTCCGCCGTCCCGCCGATGCGGTTGAGGCCTGCCGCGGCGAGGACCACCGCGTCCAGTTCTCCGCTGCGCACGTAGCCGACCCGGGTGTCGATGTTGCCCCGGATCGGGACGCAGGTGATCTCCAGGCCGTGGTTGCGCGCGTACGCGTGGAGCTGGGCCATGCGCCGCGGCGAGCCGGTGCCGACCCGGGCGCCGCGGGGCAGCCGGTCCAGCGTCAGTCCGTCGCGGGCGATCAGCACGTCGCGCGGGTCCTCGCGCCGCGGGATCGCGGCCAGCACCAGGTCCGGGTGCTGCGCGGTCGGCAGGTCCTTCAGGGAGTGGACGGCGAAGTCCACCTCGTCCGCGAGCAGCGCGTCACGCAGGGCGGCGACGAAGACGCCGGTGCCGCCGATCTGCGCGAGGTGCTCCCGGGAGGTGTCCCCGTACGTCGTGATCTCCACGAGCTCGACGGCCCGGCCGGTCAGCTGCCGGACGGCGTCGGCCACGTGCCCGGACTGGGCCATGGCGAGCTTGCTGCGCCTGGTCCCGAGCCTCAGTGCCCTCTCGGTCATACTCGCCCTCGGTTCTTGACGTCGGCGTCATTCAGGTCGGCCCGGCTGACAGAAGCCACCGTCTCCGGGTCGAGGTCGAAGAGTGTGCGCAGCGCGTCCGCGTACCCGGCGCCGCCGGGCTCGCTGGCCAGCTGCTTGACCCGCACGGTCGGCGCGTGCAGGAGCTTGTCCACCACGCGGCGCACGGTCTGGGTGATCTCGGCGCGCTGCTTGTCGTCGAGGCCGGGCAGCCGGCCCTCCAGCCGGGCGACCTCGCCGGCCACCACGTCGGCGGCCATGGTGCGCAGGGCGACGACGGTGGGGGTGATGTGGGCGGCCCGCTGGGCGGCGCCGAAGGCGGCGACCTCGTCGGAGACGATGCCGCGGACCTGGTCGACGTCGGCGGCCATGGGCGCGTCGGCGGAGGCCTCGGCGAGCGACTCGATGTCGACGAGCCGGACACCGGGGATGCGGTGGGCGGCGGCGTCGATGTCGCGGGGCATCGCGAGGTCGAGCAGGGCGAGCGGGGTGCGGCGGCCCTGGACGGCGGTCTCGACGTCGTCCCCGGTGAGGACGAGCCCGGTGGCGCCGGTGCAGGAGACGACGACGTCGGCACGTGTCAGTTCGTCGCCGACGGCAACCATCTCGACCGCGTGCGCGGCCACGCCCGTCCCTCCGGGCTCGTTCAGGATCTGCGCGAGCCGCTCGGCACGGGCCAGGGTGCGGTTGGCGATGACGATCTCGGAGGCGCCGGACCGCGCGAGCGTGGCGGCGGCCAGCGAGGACATCGAGCCGGCTCCGATGACGAGCGCCTTCTTGCCCTTGGCCCAGGTGTCGACGTCGCTGCCGTCGGCGAGCTGCTCGAGTCCGAAGGTGACGAGCGACTGCCCGGCCCGGTCGATCCCGGTCTCGCTGTGGGCGCGCTTGCCGACCCGCAGGGCCTGCTGGAACAGGTCGTTGAGGAGTCGGCCGGCGGTGTGCAGTTCCTGGCCGAGCGCGAGTGCGTCCTTGATCTGGCCGAGGATCTGGCCCTCGCCGACGACCATCGAGTCGAGCCCGCAGGCCACCGAGAAGAGGTGGTGGACGGCCCGGTCCTCGTAGTGCACGTAGAGATAGGGGGTGAGCTCGTCCAGGCCGACGCCGCTGTGCTGCGCGAGCAGCGTGGACAGCTCGGCGACACCGGCGTGGAACTTGTCCACGTCGGCGTAGAGCTCGATGCGGTTGCAGGTGGCGAGGACGGTGCCCTCGGCGGCCGGTTCGGCGGCGAGGGTGTCCTGGAGGAGCTTGGCCTGGGTGTCCGCGGCGAGGGCGGCCCGCTCCAGGATGGAGACGGGTGCGCTGCGGTGGCTGAGGCCGACGACGAGGAGGCTCATGCCGGCATCACCGCGGGGACGTCCCCGTCGGGTCCCTTGCGGCCGCCGCCGGTGGTGGCGCGGGGCGCCGGCGGCGCGACGGCCGCGGCGGTGTCAGCCTCGGCGGCCGCGTCGGCCTCGGCGCTCGACTCCTCGCCGGCCTTCCGCTGCTCGTGGAAGGCGAGGATCTGCAGCTCGATGGAGAGGTCGACCTTGCGCACGTCCACGCCGTCGGGCACGGAGAGCACGGTCGGGGCGAAGTTCAGGATGGAGGTGACTCCGGCGGCCACGAGCCGGTCGCAGACCTGCTGGGCGACGCCGGCCGGGGTCGCGATGACGCCGATGGAGACGCCGTCCTCCTCGATGATCTTCTCGAGGTCGTCGCTGTGCTGGACGGGGATGCCCGCGACCGGCTTGCCGGTCATGGCGGGGTCGGCGTCGATCAGCGCCGCGACGCGGAAGCCGCGGGAGGCGAAGCCGCCGTAGCCGGCGAGCGCGGCGCCGAGGTTGCCGATGCCGACGATGACGACCGGCCAGTCCTGGGTGAGCCCGAGCTCACGGGAGATCTGGTAGACGAGGTACTCGACGTCGTAGCCGACCCCGCGGGTGCCGTAGGAGCCCAGGTAGCTGAAGTCCTTGCGCAGCTTCGCGGAGTTGACCCCCGCCGCGGCGGCGAGCTCTTCGGAGGAGACCGTGGGTACGGAGCGCTCCGAGAGCGCGGTGAGTGCGCGCAGATACAGCGGAAGCCTGGCGACGGTGGCCTCGGGAATTCCTCGGCTACGGGTCGCCGGTCGGTGAGTTCGGCCAGTTGCCACGGTGCTCCTGCGGGATGAGCGGGGCTGCAGGCGGCCATATGTCCCAAGACCGCCCCGTCGAATGCAGGCTATGTCTTTGTGAACGCGTGCACAAAGATGGTGTCCGTTTTGTCCGGCCAAAGTGACCGGGGTCACGCGGCTGGTTCGTATCGTCACGGAACCGAGCGGCGTGTCAGCGCGTTGAGAACCCGAAGGGGGCAAAACCGCACACACTCCTCACGATGCCGCCCCCGAAGCCCAACAAAACGTCCACGATGGTAGCCGTCTTTCGGTCAGCCACGCAGTTCGCGACGGAGCCGCTCGGCGTCCACACGCCAGAAGGTGTGCTGCTCGCCGTCGACCAGGACGACCGGAATCTGCTCCCAGTACGCCCGGTGGAGCTCCTCGTCCCGGGTGATGTCCTTCTCCTCCCAGCGCGCCCCCGTCTCGGCGCACACGGCCTCGACCACCGCGCGGGCGTCGTCGCAGAGATGGCAGCCCGGCTTGCCGATCAGCGTCACGGTGCGCGACGCGGCGTCCGTCTTCTTCTTCGTCCGTCCGAACATGGCGTCCATTCTGTCGTCGGTTCCGTCCTCGATTAACAGGGGAGCCCCGCAGTGTTCACGCCGCGGCATCGTCACAAGTCGGGAAGTACCGAACAGACTGGCTATGCTCACGGCATGGCCGCTCTGGGATGGCTCACCCCCCGTAGGCGCTCCGCCACCGCGCGCAGCGTCCTCGCAGGCGAGGCCGCTGCCGAGGCAGCGCGCAAGTCCTCGCTCCAGCTGGAACGGGAGCGGGAGGAGGCCGCGGCCCGGCCCGCGGAGGAGGAGACGCCGCCCGAGCCCGAGTTCCCGGTCGTCGGCGACGTACGGGCGGCCGCGTTCTTCGATCTCGACAACACCGTGATGCAGGGCGCCGCGATCTTCCACTTCGGCCGCGGCCTGTACAAGCGGAAGTTCTTCCAGCGCCGTGAGCTCACCCGATTCGCCTGGCAGCAGGCCTGGTTCCGGCTCGCCGGCGTCGAGGACCCCGAGCACATGCAGGACGCCCGCGAGAGCGCCCTGTCCATCGTCAAGGGCCACCGGGTCTCCGAACTGATGTCGATCGGCGAGGAGATCTACGACGAGTACATGGCCGACCGCATCTGGCCCGGCACCCGCGGCCTCGCCCAGGCGCACCTCGACGCGGGCCAGAAGGTCTGGCTGGTCACGGCCGCCCCGGTGGAGACGGCCACGATCATCGCCCGCAGGCTCGGACTGACGGGCGCGCTCGGCACGGTCGCCGAGTCCGTCGACGGCGTCTACACGGGCCGGCTGGTGGGCGAGCCCCTGCACGGACCGGCGAAGGCCGAGGCGGTCCGCGCCCTGGCCGCCGCCGAGGGCCTCGACCTGACCCGCTGCGCCGCCTACAGCGACTCGCACAACGACATCCCGATGCTCTCGCTGGTGGGCCACCCGTACGCGATCAACCCGGACACCAAGCTCCGCAAGCACGCGAAGGCCAGGGACTGGCGGCTGCGCGACTACCGGACCGGCCGCAAGGCCGCCAAGGTCGGCATCCCGGCCGCCGCGGGCCTGGGCGCCCTGGCCGGCGGCACGGCGGCCGCGGTCGCCCTGCACCGCCGCCGCCACTGAGGTCCGGCGGACCCGCCTCCCCCGCCCAGCGACACGCGGACCGCGCACCCCTCCCGAGCGGCGCGCCCCGGCCCGGCGCCCGAACACCTGCCCCCGCACCGCCACGGCACCGCCGGGCGGCCCCCCGTCCACCGGCCCCGTCCACCACGGCCGCGCGCCCGCGCGGGGCGACTGGCGATACGTTTCGGCTGCGATCATCTGCGACAACCCCGGACCAGGCGCCCTCACCCGTCCGTGGTCGAACACCCCCGCGCAGGTCGACTCCCAGGCATTCGGGCCTCCTTACCCCGCAGCGGCCTCGATCACTCACAGGTCCGGCACTTGAGCACAACGCAACGCCCGCACAGTCACACTCGAAAGCAAACCGATCAACAACCGGTCACCAAACGCACCTTGTTCCGACTGCAAGCAGTAACGGAACCGACGGAACCGGTGATTTGAGCAACTGGGTGTAGCGCTGCCTGTACGAAGCGTTATTCTCCTGGGACGCACAAAGGACCCCTCACGTCGTCACGACGGGTGAACGGTCCCGCACTGCACGTGATGGAAGCTCTGCCTCTGGGAGTCCCGTGTACCCACACGTCGGGGTTGACACCTCGGGCCTGGCTACGCTGCGCGCAACGGTCCTCGACCGTTTGCGCGGCTTCGTCCCCACCGCGTACGCCGGCCCTGTCCCCGCCTTCGCATTCGCCGCAACGGCACCCGCCGGGCCTTGCTACGCCCTGGCCGACGGCAGCGCCGCCGTGGGCAGACGCGGTGCCCGATCCGGAACCTCGACCACCCCCCGCCGCCCCACCGCCGACAGCGACAGCGCGCGGATGATGGACCTGGTCGAGCGCGCCCAGGCCGGTGAGGCCGAGGCCTTCGGCCGCCTGTACGACCAGTACAGCGACACCGTCTACCGGTACATCTACTACCGCGTCGGCGGGAAGGCGACCGCGGAGGACCTCACCAGTGAGACGTTCCTGCGCGCCCTGCGCCGGATCTCCACCTTCACCTGGCAGGGCCGCGACTTCGGCGCCTGGCTCGTCACCATCGCCAGGAACCTGGTCGCCGACCACTTCAAGTCGAGCCGCTTCCGCCTGGAGGTGACCACCGGCGAGATGCTCGACGCCAACGAGGTCGAGCGCAGCCCCGAGGACTCCGTCCTGGAGTCCCTCTCCAACGCCGCACTCCTCGACGCGGTCCGCCGCCTCAACCCCCAGCAGCAGGAGTGCGTCACCCTCCGCTTCCTCCAGGGCCTCTCGGTCGCCGAGACCGCCCGCGTCATGGGGAAGAACGAGGGCGCGATCAAGACCCTGCAGTACCGGGCCGTCCGCACCCTGGCCCGCCTTCTCCCGGACGACGCCCGCTGACCGGTCCGCGCCCCCCACACGCGCCCCCGCGGACCGGACCGCGCCCCCGTCTCCACCCCTCCCCCCACGTCCCCACGACCCCCGCCCAACTCACAGTCGGTGACGCCCCGATGACGCACTGGTCCGATCATCTTTCGCGCGTAACCCAAGTGCCGCGCCGCTCGTTGTGCGGGATGCAGGCTCCCTGTGGACACGCCATGTCCGCAGCCACTCACTCTTTCGTGTGGATGCGCTCAAGGTGTGCAACCTTCCGGACACCCCGGGGAGTCGACCGTCATGACGAGAGGAGGTGCCGCCAGTGATCGCGAACGTATCGGCGCACCGGCGGGCGAACGCCTTCGCCCAGGCCCTGGAGGACCGGGAGTCCGAGGGCGCGGCGGCCGAGCAGCCGGAGAGTCCGGCCGACCCGGCCGAACAGGGGCGGCTGTTGGCCTTGGCGAGCGGCCTCGGCGAACTGCCGAAGCCACAACTGGATCCCGAGGTCAAGGTGGTGCAGCGAGCCCAGCTCGTCGCCGCCATGGAAGCGATGCTCATGGAGGGGAGCGCGGCAGGGGCACCCACGGTGCCCGAGCAGCGCACCGCCGGCGGCAAGGGCACCCACCGGGCGTCCCCGCTCCGGAAGCTCCGCCCCCGTTCCCGCTGGTCCAAGGGCCTCGCCGCCGGCGGCCTCACGGTCGGCGTGGCGGCGGGCGCCTTCGGCGGGGTGGCCGCGGCCAGCTCCGACGCGCTTCCCGGTGACTCGCTCTACGGGCTCAAGCGAGGCATGGAGGACATCAAGCTGGGCATGGCGGACGACGACGCGGACCGCGGCGGCATCTACCTCGACCAGGCCTCCACCCGGCTCAGCGAGGCCCGAAGACTGATGGAGCGCGGTCGCGTCGGCGACCTCGACCACGAGTCCCTCGCCGAGATCCGCCGGGTCCTGGGCGGAATGAAGCACGACGCCACCGAGGGCCACCGCCTGCTCCGTCAGGCGTACCAGCGGGACGGCGAGATCGGCCCGATGGCCCGTCTGAACTCCTTCGCCCAGGCCCACCGGGACACCTGGAACGGCATCCGCGACCGGCTCCCCGTCCAGTTGGCGGACGTGGGCAGCGAGGTCACGCACGTCTTCGACGCGATGGACGAGGAGGTCGAGCCCCTCCAGTCGGTGCTTCCCCGCACCCCCGAGAAGGGCGCCATCGGAACGGAGAGCCCCAGCGGCCGCCCGAGCACGCCGCAGAGCTCGCAGGGCGCGGACACCCAGCGCCCGCCGACCGGTCAGGAGGCCCCGCCCACCGGCGGCCACTCCGCACCGCCCCGCCCGTCGGGCCCGAGCACGGGCACCAGCCCGAGCACGGACACCGGCACCTCGTCGCCCGAGGACGACGGTCTCCTCGGCGGGAGCACCGGCGGACTCCTCAAGCCGTCCCCGACCGGCACGCCGACCGCCCCCACGGACGGCCAGCCGACGCCCGAGATGCCGGACGTCACCCTTCCGCCCATCCTGCCGGGCCTGCTACCAGGCCTCGGCATCGACAGCGAGGACGCTCGCTAGCAAGGAGAAGGGGCGCCCCCACGGACGGGGGGCGCCCCTTCTTCCATGCTCCCGATCAGAAGAAGACCGACCTCCGCTGCACCAGCAACTTGTAGAGCGTGTGCTGGATCTGCTCCCGCACCTGGTCCGTCAGGTTGAACATCAGCATCGGGTCCTCCGCCGCCTCCGGCGCGTACCCGTCCGTCGGGATCGGCTCGCCGAACTGGATCGTCCACTTCGTCGGCAGCGGCAGCGCCCCGAGCGGCCCCAGCCAGGGAAAGGTCGGGGTGAGCGGGAAGTACGGGAAGCCGAGCACCCGCGCCAGCGTCCTGGCGTTCCCGATCATCGGGTATATCTCCTCGGCCCCGACAATCGAGCAGGGCACGATCGGCACCCCGGCCCGCAGCGCCGTCGACACGAAGCCGCCCCGCCCGAACCGCTGGAGCTTGTACCGCTCCCCGAAGGGCTTCCCGATCCCCTTGAAGCCCTCCGGCATCACGCCGACGATCTCACCGGACCGCAGCAGCCGTTCGGCGTCCTCCGCGCACGCCAGGGTGTGACCCGCCTTGCGCGCCAGCTCGTTCACGACCGGCAGCACGAAGACCAGATCGGCGGCAAGCAGCCGCAGGTGGCGCCCGGCCGGATGGTGGTCGTGGACGGCGACCTGCATCATCAGCCCGTCCAGCGGCAGGGTCCCCGAGTGGTTGGCGACGATGAGCGCCCCGCCCTCGGCCGGGATGTTCTCGACGCCCTTCACCTCGACCCGGAAGTACTTCTCGTACAGCGGGCGGAGCAGCGACATCAGGACCTGGTCGGTGAGCTCCTCGTCGTAGCCGAACTCGTCGACCTCGTAGTCGCCGGTGATCCGGCGCCGCAGGAAGGCGAGCCCGCCCGCGAGCTTCCGCTCCCAGGCACCGGCGCCCGTCCCCGCGCCGGAGGAGGCGCCAGGGGCCGTGTCCGCCGCGCCGGGATCCCCGGCGCCCTCCCGGCCGCCCTCCGGCTCCTGGTGGGCCTGCTGGGGCCCCGGCAGGGCCCGTACGGCCGCCGCCTCGCGGTCGGCACGGCCGCCGGGCCGCCGCCGGGCCCGCGACCGGTCGTCGTCGAACGGAATGACCTTGGCGTCCGCCATCGCTGTCCGGTCTCCTCAGGCGCCGTCGTGAACAGAGTGAACAGAGCGCACCTCGTGCGCAGGGGGTACGGCGTCGCCCGGCCGCGCCGTCGACGGGCCCAGCCGCTCGGCGATCCGGTCCACCGCCCCCGCGAGCAGCTCGGGCGGCAGCAGCCCCGGCCCCCGGCCCCGCGCGAAGTCCGCCAGGGCCTCCGCCGTGGTGTAGCGCGGCGAGAAGCCGAGGACCTCGCGCGTCTGGACCGTCGACACGACCCGGCCGTGGGTGAGCAGCCGGATCTGCTCGGGGGCGAAGTCGGTGATCCCGACCGTCCGCAGGGCCGTCCCCACCCAGGTGACGGCCGGCAGCAGCACCGGCACGGTGGGCCGGCCGAGGCGCCGCGCGCACTGGGAGAGCAGCAGCACCCCGTCGCCGGCGATGTTGAAGGTGCCGCTGTTCAGGGTGGCCCGACGGGGCTCGTGCGCCACCAGTTGCAGCACGTCGATGACGTCGTCCTCGTGGACGAACTGCAGCCGCGGGTCGTAGCCCAGGACGGTCGGCAGGACCGGCAGCGCGAGGTACTCGGTCAGGGGCGAGTCGATCCGGGGCCCGAGGATGTTCGCGAACCGCAGCACGCACACGGCGACGTCAGGCCGGCGCCGGGCGAACCCGCGGACGTACCCCTCGACCTCGACGGCGTCCTTCGCGAAGCCCCCGCTGGGCAGCGACTTCGCGGCCGTCGTCTCGGTGAAGACGGCCGGGTCGCGCGGCGCGGAGCCGTAGACGCTGGTACTGGACTTGATCACGAGCCGGCTGATCCGCGGCGACTTCTGGCAGGCGCCGAGCAGCTGCATCGTGCCGATGACGTTGGTCTCCTTGACCGACGTCCGGCCGCCGCCGCCGAGCGCCGTACCGGTGACGTCCAGGTGGACCACCGTGTCGACGTCGTGCTCGGCGAGGACCTTCGCGATCTCCGGCCGGCGGATGTCCGCCCGGACGAACTCGGCGGCGCCGAGCTGGTGCGCCGGATCGACCGCGTCCACCGCGATCACCCGGTCCACCTCCGGGTCCCGCTGGATCCGCCGCACGAGACGGCCCCCGAGGTGCCGGGCCGCACCGGTGACGAGCACGACCTTGCCCAAGATCAGCGCCTTCCGTCCGTCTTCCGTTGGTCGCCACCGTAGCGCCTCCGGATTTCCGCGCACATAAGACGTGGCCCTTCACCGTTCGGTGAAGGGCCACGTCTGACACACGGAACACTGCGAAGCAGCGGTCGCCTTACTTCTTGTTGCGACGCTGAACGCGCGTGCGCTTGAGCAGCTTGCGGTGCTTCTTCTTCGCCATCCGCTTACGCCGCTTCTTGATAACAGAGCCCACGACTACCCTCGCTCACTTCTCGGAACATCCCCGCCTCCCGGCGGGGATCGGTGCGGGGCGTCTGGGCCCACACGACCTACGTCGGCCTAGCCTACCGTCCCGAGCACCGCGCTTGTAATCCGAGGGACATACGGAGCTTTCCCGGCGTTGTCGCCGCGCTCGCGCTACGCGGTCCCCACCCCCACGAAGGACTCCCGCAGGTACTCGTGAACCGCCTGTTCCGGCACCCGGAAGGACCTGCCCACCCGGATCGCCGGCAGATGACCGCTGTGCACCAAGCGGTACACGGTCATCTTGGAGACGCGCATCACCGAGGCGACTTCCGCCACGGTCAGAAACTTGACCTCGTTGAGAGGTCGTTCGCCAGCAGCCATGACCCACCTGTACCTTCCGCCGCGACGCCCACCGGCTTCCCCTCCGGTGACCCTTAGTCGCCGAGCGCTCACTCTCCAGACTAGGGGCGGGTGGTACGAGTGGGGAAGAGGAGCTACCACCCGCCGTTTACCGTGACAGACACGCTCGATTGAGTACATAGCGCGTGAGCGGACGGTAGGAGGCGGGGCGCACGCCGTCGTCCAGCGGAACCGCCACCGACACCTGCCCCTCCGCCTCACCGACGAACAGCGCCGGATCATCCGTATCGGCCAGCCCGATGGCCTCGATACCCAGCTGACCTGCCCCGCAGACCCAGCCGTGGTCCCCGATGACGAGCTCCGGCAGCGGCCCGCCGGCCTCGGCCGCGCTCTCCAGAGCGGCCCTGACCGGCAGCGGGGAGTGGGAATGCGCCCCCGGCACACGCCCGTCCCCCGACGGCCCCGGTTCTCGCACCAGCGCGACCCCCCGTACGTAGTCGATGAGGTACGTACGTACGCCGAACCGGGTCGTTATGTCGACACATCGCCCCTGCGCCGGGGTGAGGACAAGACATCCCGCCGCCGACAAAGCGTCTGCGAGAGCGACGTAGAAACCGAGCAGACGGTGCGGATGACCCGTCCCGAGGAGCACCGGAACCCGCCGCACGGCCGCCGCGCCCACCCGCGCGGCGAACGCGTCCAGCCCCCGCAGCGTCCGCTCGGGATCGATCACGTCGGGCCCCGACCGGTGCGCCGGATCGTCCGACACCCCGCATCGGTCCGCCATCAGCCGCAGCAGATCGGCCTCACCCCACCCCCCGGTGGGATCGAGCCCCAGCAGCACCCGCGGATCACGCGCCGCGAAGAGCCGATAGCTCCGCAGGCTCGTCTCCCGCGGCGTCGCCACCGTGCCCGCCAACCCCGCAGCCAACAGATGCGCCCGCAGCGCCCCGGTACTCAACACCCTCCCGATGCTGCCGGAACACCCCCGCACCGGAGCCCAAACCCCCGGCACACCCCACCGTCGGCGTAACGCCCGCCCGCACGTTCAGCGACCCGCCTAGGGCAGCATCCCCCGCAGCGGGAAGGCCGCCTTCCGCGTCGCGAGCACCGCCTGGTCCAACCGGTCCGCCGGGTCGTATCCCTGGGACCAGTCACGGAAGCCCACCGGCCACAGGCCGTCCGTCATCCGCCCGGGACCCGGCTGCCGGGTCCGCGCGTACACCTCGTCGCGCCAGGACGCCGGGATCACCGACTCCGGATCCACCGGGGCGTGCGCGGCGATCCCCACGAGATGGGTCCACGACCGGGGCACGACGTCGACCACCGCGTAGCCGCCGCCGCCCAGGGCCAGCCAGCGCCCCTCCGCGTACTCGTGCGCCAGCTCGTGACAGGCCCACTGCACCGCCCGCTGCGCGTCCAGCGACACCGCGAGATGGGCCAGCGGATCCTCGAAGTGCGTGTCCGCCCCGTGCTGGGTGACGAGGACCTGCGGCCGGAAGTCCGCGAGTAGTTCGGGCACGACCGCGTGAAAGGCCCGCAGCCACCCCGCGTCCCCGGTCCCGGCCGGCAGCGCCAGGTTCACCGCCCCGCCCTCGCCCGGCCCGGCCGCCCCGGTCTCCTCCGGCCAGCCGGTCTGCGGGAACAGCGTCCGGGGATGCTCGTGCAGCGACACGGTCAGCACCCGGGGGTCCTCCCAGAACGCCGCCTGCACCCCGTCTCCGTGGTGCACGTCCACATCCACGTACGCGACCCGCTCGGCGCCCAGTTCGAGCAGCCGCGCGATCGCCAGCGACGCGTCGTTGTAGACGCAGAATCCCGACGCGCTCCCGGGCATCGCGTGGTGCAGACCGCCCGCGAAGTTCACCGCGTGCGCGGCCTCCCCGCGCCACACCGCCTCCGCGGCGCCCACCGACTGCCCGGCGATCAGCGCCGACGCCTCGTGCATCCCGGCGAACGCCGGGTCGTCGACCGTACCGAGCCCGTACGCCTGGTCGGCGTGCCGCGGATCCGCCGACGCCGCCCGCACCGCCGCCACGTAGTCCTCGCGGTGCACGAGCCGCAGCGTCGAGTCCCCCGCCGGCTTCGCCGCGACCACGTCCACGGACCGGTCCAGCCCGTAGGCCCGCACCAACGACATCGTCAGCGCGAGCCGTACCGGATCCATCGGATGCTCGGACCCGAAGTCGTACCGGGTGACAGCTTCATCCCACATCAACAGTGCGCGGCCGCTCATGCCCGCCACCGTATCGGGCCGTTCGCGAGCCGAACGACGTGGCGTACACCACCGTCACGAGGACCAGCACCATCGGCACCAGCATCGCCCCCCGGTAGCTCCACGCGTCGCCCAGCGCCCCCACGAGCGGGGAGCCGATCAGGAACCCGACGTAGTTGAAGACGTTCAGCCGCGCCACCGCCGCGTCGCTCGCGCCCGGGAACAGCCGGCCGGCCGCGGCGAAGGTCTGCGGCACGATCACGCTGAGACCGAGTCCCAGCACGGTGAACCCGGCGATCCCGGCCCAGGCGCCCGGCGCCACCGCGACCACGCCGAACCCGAGCGCCGCGAGCACGGCACCGGCCCGCACGACCGCCGCGGCCCCCAGCCGCCGCACCCCGAGGTCCCCGACGGCCCGGCCCAGCAGCGTCGTCACCATGTACGCGTTGTACGGCACGGTCGCCAGCTCCTCCGAGCCGCCCAGCACGTCCTGGAGGTACTTGGCACTCCAGTTGGAGACCGTCGAGTCCCCTATGTACGCGAAGGTCATCACCAGGCAGAGCGGCAGCAGCAGGGTGAAGGCGACCCCGCTCCCCTTCGCGACCCCCGCCTCCGCCGCCGGGTCCGGTTCACCGCCCCCGGAGACGTACCAGCGGCTCCCGACGAAGGCGACCGGCAGCAGCACCGCCACCACGGGCAGATAGGACGCGAAGAGCGACAGGTGCCAGTGCGCCCCCACCCAGGCCAGCGAGGCCCCCGCGATCCCGCCGAGGCTGTACGAGGCGTGGAACCCGAGCATGATGCTCCGCCCGTACGCCCGCTGGAGGCTGACCCCCAGCATGTTCATGGAGGCGTCGAGCGCACCGACCGCCAGCCCGAAGAGCCCCAGGGCGAGGGCGGCCTGCCACAGCGAGTCCCCGACCCCCACGCCGAGCAGGGCCAGGAGCACGAACGGCTGGGCCCACCGCAGCACCACCGCGGGCCCGACCCGGGCCACGACCTTCTCGGTCAGCACACTGGCCGCACCGGCCAGGACCGGCACGGCGGCGAGGAACGCCGGCAGCAGGGCGTCCGAGATCCCGTACCGGTCCTGGATCGCCGGTATTCGGGTCACGAGCAGGGCGAAGGTGACCCCCTGCACGAAGAAACTGACCGCCAGGGATCCCCGCCCATGCCGCAACCGCGCATCCGTCATGGCGGCACAGCGTAGGGCCGGAACCTACCCGGGGGTAGATGGATCACAGTCCCAATATCGCCGGCAGCTCGTCCATGGCCGTGAAGAACCCGGCGGCGCCGGCGAGCTTCTCCTCCGGGGTCATCGCGGTGAACCCGTAGACGTCCATCCCGGCCGCGACCGCCGCCTGCACTCCGAGCCGGCTGTCCTCGACCACGACGCACCGCTCGGGGGCGACACCCATGCTCGCCGCGGCGTGGAGGAACAGGTCGGGTGCCGGCTTCCCCCGGCCGACGTCCTCGGCGCTGAAGACGAGCTCGTCGGGGAACCAGGTGTCGAGCCCCGTCGTGCGGTGCCCCACCCGGATCCGCTCGTGGCTCCCGGAGGAGGCGACACAGTACGGAATCCCCGCGTCGGCCAGCTGCTTGAGAACCGCACCGGCTCCGGGCACGGGTTCGAGTTCGGCCTGGAACGCGGCGAAGACCCGCGCGTGGAACGTCTCGTCGAACCCGGCCGGCAGCCGCTGCCCGCTGCGCTCCTCGACGAGCTCGTGAATGCGGTGCATGGCCGACCCCATGTAGTCCCGTACGGATTCCTCGTACGTGGTGGGGTGCCCGAGTTCTGTCAGATAGCCGGCCAGCAGCCTGTTGGAGATGGGCTCGCTGTCCACGAGCACACCGTCGTTGTCGAAGATGACCAGGTCGTAGCGCATGGACTCAGCTTAGAACGCAAAAATGCCTCAACCCCCGGACGAAGTCCGGGGGTTGAGGCTAAAGATTGTTCGGCGGCGTCCTACTCTCCCACAGGGTCCCCCCTGCAGTACCATCGGCGCTGAAAGGCTTAGCTTCCGGGTTCGGAATGTAACCGGGCGTTTCCCTAACGCTATGACCACCGAAACACTATGAAGTTGAACTCGACCGGCAAAGGGAGTTCATTGCTTCAGAACTAACACAGTGGACGCGAGCAACTGAGGACAAGCCCTCGGCCTATTAGTACCGGTCAGCTCCACCCATTACTGGGCTTCCACATCCGGCCTATCAACCCAGTCGTCTACTGGGAGCCTTACCCTCTCAAGGAGGTGGGAATACTCATCTCGAAGCAGGCTTCCCGCTTAGATGCTTTCAGCGGTTATCCCTCCCGAACGTAGCCAACCAGCCATGCCCTTGGCAGGACAACTGGCACACCAGAGGTTCGTCCGTCCCGGTCCTCTCGTACTAGGGACAGCCCTTCTCAATATTCCTACGCGCACAGCGGATAGGGACCGAACTGTCTCACGACGTTCTAAACCCAGCTCGCGTACCGCTTTAATGGGCGAACAGCCCAACCCTTGGGACCGACTCCAGCCCCAGGATGCGACGAGCCGACATCGAGGTGCCAAACCATCCCGTCGATATGGACTCTTGGGGAAGATCAGCCTGTTATCCCCGGGGTACCTTTTATCCGTTGAGCGACGGCGCTTCCACAAGCCACCGCCGGATCACTAGTCCCGACTTTCGTCCCTGCTCGACCCGTCGGTCTCACAGTCAAGCTCCCTTGTGCACTTACACTCAACACCTGATTGCCAACCAGGCTGAGGGAACCTTTGGGCGCCTCCGTTACCCTTTGGGAGGCAACCGCCCCAGTTAAACTACCCATCAGACACTGTCCCTGATCCGGATCACGGACCGAGGTTAGACATCCAGCACGACCAGAGTGGTATTTCAACGGCGACTCCACCATGACTGGCGTCACGGCTTCAAAGTCTCCCACCTATCCTACACAAGCCGAACCGAACACCAATATCAAACTGTAGTAAAGGTCCCGGGGTCTTTCCGTCCTGCTGCGCGAAACGAGCATCTTTACTCGTAGTGCAATTTCACCGGGCCTATGGTTGAGACAGTCGAGAAGTCGTTACGCCATTCGTGCAGGTCGGAACTTACCCGACAAGGAATTTCGCTACCTTAGGATGGTTATAGTTACCACCGCCGTTTACTGGCGCTTAAGTTCTCAGCTTCGCCCTGTCGAAACAGAGCTAACCGGTCCCCTTAACGTTCCAGCACCGGGCAGGCGTCAGTCCGTATACATCGCCTTACGGCTTCGCACGGACCTGTGTTTTTAGTAAACAGTCGCTTCTCGCTGGTCTCTGCGGCCACCCCCAGCTCACGGAGTAAATCCGATCACCAGTGATGGCCCCCCTTCTCCCGAAGTTACGGGGGCATTTTGCCGAGTTCCTTAACCATAGTTCACCCGAACGCCTCGGTATTCTCTACCTGACCACCTGAGTCGGTTTAGGGTACGGGCCGCCATGAAACTCGCTAGAGGCTTTTCTCGACAGCATAGGATCATCCACTTCACCACAATCGGCTCGGCATCAGGTCTCAGCCTTAATGTGTGACGGATTTGCCTATCACACGGCCTACACCCTTACCCCGGGACAACCACCGCCCGGGCTGGACTACCTTCCTGCGTCACCCCATCGCTTACCTACTACCACCTTGGGTCGACGGCTCCACCACTTTCCATTCCCCGAAGGGTCCGGAACGGCTTCACGGCCTTAGCATTAATGGGCTCGATATTGGGCGTTTCAAAGCGGGTACCGGAATATCAACCGGTTGTCCATCGACTACGCCTGTCGGCCTCGCCTTAGGTCCCGACTTACCCTGGGCAGATCAGCTTGACCCAGGAACCCTTAGTCAATCGGCGCACACGTTTCTCACGTGTGTATCGCTACTCATGCCTGCATTCTCACTCGTGAACCGTCCACAACTCGCTTCCGCGGCTGCTTCACCCGGCACACGACGCTCCCCTACCCATCACAACACCCGTTGGGGCTTAACGCTGCAATGACACGACTTCGGCGGTACGCTTGAGCCCCGCTACATTGTCGGCGCGGAATCACTTGACCAGTGAGCTATTACGCACTCTTTCAAGGGTGGCTGCTTCTAAGCCAACCTCCTGGTTGTCTCTGCGACTCCACATCCTTTCCCACTTAGCGTACGCTTAGGGGCCTTAGTCGATGCTCTGGGCTGTTTCCCTCTCGACCATGGAGCTTATCCCCCACAGTCTCACTGCCGTGCTCTCACTTACCGGCATTCGGAGTTTGGCTAAGGTCAGTAACCCGGTAGGGCCCATCGCCTATCCAGTGCTCTACCTCCGGCAAGAAACACACGACGCTGCACCTAAATGCATTTCGGGGAGAACCAGCTATCACGGAGTTTGATTGGCCTTTCACCCCTAACCACAGGTCATCCCCCAGGTTTTCAACCCTGGTGGGTTCGGTCCTCCACGAAGTCTTACCTCCGCTTCAACCTGCCCATGGCTAGATCACTCCGCTTCGGGTCTTGAGCGCGCTACTGAATCGCCCTATTCGGACTCGCTTTCGCTACGGCTTCCCCACACGGGTTAACCTCGCAACGCACCGCAAACTCGCAGGCTCATTCTTCAAAAGGCACGCAGTCACGACATACAGCAAGCTGTATGCGACGCTCCCACGGCTTGTAGGCACACGGTTTCAGGTACTATTTCACTCCGCTCCCGCGGTACTTTTCACCATTCCCTCACGGTACTATCCGCTATCGGTCACCAGGGAATATTTAGGCTTAGCGGGTGGTCCCGCCAGATTCACACGGGATTTCTCGGGCCCCGTGCTACTTGGGTGTCTCTCAAACGAGCCGTCAATGTTTCAGCTACGGGGGTCTTACCCTCTACGCCGGACCTTTCGCATGTCCTTCGCCTACATCAACGGTTTCTGACTCGTCCTGTCGCCGGCAGACGACAGAAGAGAGATCCCACAACCCCGCATGCGCAACCCCTGCCGGGTATCACACGCATACGGTTTGGCCTCATCCGGTTTCGCTCGCCACTACTCCCGGAATCACGGTTGTTTTCTCTTCCTGAGGGTACTGAGATGTTTCACTTCCCCTCGTTCCCTCCACATGCCCTATGTGTTCAGGCATGGGTGACAGCCCATGACGACTGCCGGGTTTCCCCATTCGGAAACCCCCGGATCAAAGCCTGGTTGACGGCTCCCCGGGGACTATCGTGGCCTCCCACGTCCTTCATCGGTTCCTGGTGCCAAGGCATCCACCGTGCGCCCTTAAAAACTTGGCCACAGATGCTCGCGTCCACTGTGTAGTTCTCAAACAACGACCAGCCACCCATCACCCTGACTTAACAAGCCAAGTTCACTGGGGCCGGAATCTTGAAGGACGACCAGCCGGCCGTACCCTCAGACACCCAACAACGTGCCAAGCACACTCTTCTGAACTCTCATCACGTTCCACGCCGAAGCAGTACTGGTGAAGGAGACATCCGAGTGTGCCAACTAATCAACGTTCCACCCATGAGCTGACCGTGCAGAACGTTTGCCTGCAATCGGTACTGTGCTCCTTAGAAAGGAGGTGATCCAGCCGCACCTTCCGGTACGGCTACCTTGTTACGACTTCGTCCCAATCGCCAGTCCCACCTTCGACAGCTCCCTCCCACAAGGGGTTGGGCCACCGGCTTCGGGTGTTACCGACTTTCGTGACGTGACGGGCGGTGTGTACAAGGCCCGGGAACGTATTCACCGCAGCAATGCTGATCTGCGATTACTAGCAACTCCGACTTCATGGGGTCGAGTTGCAGACCCCAATCCGAACTGAGACCGGCTTTTTGAGATTCGCTCCGCCTCGCGGCATCGCAGCTCTTTGTACCGGCCATTGTAGCACGTGTGCAGCCCAAGACATAAGGGGCATGATGACTTGACGTCGTCCCCACCTTCCTCCGAGTTGACCCCGGCGGTCTCCTGTGAGTCCCCATCACCCCGAAGGGCATGCTGGCAACACAGGACAAGGGTTGCGCTCGTTGCGGGACTTAACCCAACATCTCACGACACGAGCTGACGACAGCCATGCACCACCTGTATACCGACCACAAGGGGGGCACTATCTCTAATGCTTTCCGGTATATGTCAAGCCTTGGTAAGGTTCTTCGCGTTGCGTCGAATTAAGCCACATGCTCCGCTGCTTGTGCGGGCCCCCGTCAATTCCTTTGAGTTTTAGCCTTGCGGCCGTACTCCCCAGGCGGGGAACTTAATGCGTTAGCTGCGGCACCGACGACGTGGAATGTCGCCAACACCTAGTTCCCAACGTTTACGGCGTGGACTACCAGGGTATCTAATCCTGTTCGCTCCCCACGCTTTCGCTCCTCAGCGTCAGTAATGGCCCAGAGATCCGCCTTCGCCACCGGTGTTCCTCCTGATATCTGCGCATTTCACCGCTACACCAGGAATTCCGATCTCCCCTACCACACTCTAGCCTGCCCGTATCGGATGCAGACCCGGGGTTAAGCCCCGGGCTTTCACACCCGACGTGACAAGCCGCCTACGAGCTCTTTACGCCCAATAATTCCGGACAACGCTTGCGCCCTACGTATTACCGCGGCTGCTGGCACGTAGTTAGCCGGCGCTTCTTCTGCAGGTACCGTCACTTTCGCTTCTTCCCTGCTGAAAGAGGTTTACAACCCGAAGGCCGTCATCCCTCACGCGGCGTCGCTGCATCAGGCTTTCGCCCATTGTGCAATATTCCCCACTGCTGCCTCCCGTAGGAGTCTGGGCCGTGTCTCAGTCCCAGTGTGGCCGGTCGCCCTCTCAGGCCGGCTACCCGTCGTCGCCTTGGTAGGCCATTACCCCACCAACAAGCTGATAGGCCGCGGGCTCATCCTTCACCGCCGGAGCTTTCAACCAGCCCCCATGCGGAAGCCGGTGTTATCCGGTATTAGACCCCGTTTCCAGGGCTTGTCCCAGAGTGAAGGGCAGATTGCCCACGTGTTACTCACCCGTTCGCCACTAATCCACCCCGAAGGGCTTCATCGTTCGACTTGCATGTGTTAAGCACGCCGCCAGCGTTCGTCCTGAGCCAGGATCAAACTCTCCGTGAATGTTTACCGGATATCCGGTTGCACACTCGCGTTGAGCGGGACGGTCAAGCCGGAATGTGGCCGACCGTCCACAGCGTCCTCGCTGTGTATGTCGCCTACCAGCCACAAGGGCCGGCAGGACTTTCAAAGGAACCTCGCCATCCGAAGATGGACGGGGTATCAACTAATCTGGCGTTGATTTTTGGCACGCTGTTGAGTTCTCAAGGAACGGACGCTTCCTTCGTACTCACCCTCTCGGGCTTTCCTCCGGGCTTTCCCTTCGGTCTTGCGTTTCCGACTCTATCAGATCTTTCCGATCCGATTTCCTCGGTGCTTTCCGGTCCCCTTCGCTTTCGCGCCGGTCCCTTCCTGCGTCTCCGACTCTATCAGATCTTTTCGGTCTGACTTCCTCGGTGCTTTCCGGTTCCTGCGCTTTCGCGCCGGTCCCTTCCTGCGTCTCCGACTCTATCAGATGTTTGAGGGCCGGATTGCCACCGCCGGCGGCCCCGGGGGGCTGTCCGCCGGCGCTCGACCGCGCCGCGGGCAGCTCCTGGTCCTGAACGCAGAAAAGCCCCGCACCATGTCGGTGCGGGGCTTTCCCCCAATGATTGTTCGGCGGCGTCCTACTCTCCCACAGGGTCCCCCCTGCAGTACCATCGGCGCTGAAAGGCTTAGCTTCCGGGTTCGGAATGTAACCGGGCGTTTCCCTAACGCTATGACCACCGAAACACTATGAAGTTGAACTCGACCGGCAAAGGGAGTTCATTGCTTCAGAACTAACACAGTGGACGCGAGCAACTGAGGACAAGCCCTCGGCCTATTAGTACCGGTCAGCTCCACCCATTACTGGGCTTCCACATCCGGCCTATCAACCCAGTCGTCTACTGGGAGCCTTACCCTCTCAAGGAGGTGGGAATACTCATCTCGAAGCAGGCTTCCCGCTTAGATGCTTTCAGCGGTTATCCCTCCCGAACGTAGCCAACCAGCCATGCCCTTGGCAGGACAACTGGCACACCAGAGGTTCGTCCGTCCCGGTCCTCTCGTACTAGGGACAGCCCTTCTCAATATTCCTACGCGCACAGCGGATAGGGACCGAACTGTCTCACGACGTTCTAAACCCAGCTCGCGTACCGCTTTAATGGGCGAACAGCCCAACCCTTGGGACCGACTCCAGCCCCAGGATGCGACGAGCCGACATCGAGGTGCCAAACCATCCCGTCGATATGGACTCTTGGGGAAGATCAGCCTGTTATCCCCGGGGTACCTTTTATCCGTTGAGCGACGGCGCTTCCACAAGCCACCGCCGGATCACTAGTCCCGACTTTCGTCCCTGCTCGACCCGTCGGTCTCACAGTCAAGCTCCCTTGTGCACTTACACTCAACACCTGATTGCCAACCAGGCTGAGGGAACCTTTGGGCGCCTCCGTTACCCTTTGGGAGGCAACCGCCCCAGTTAAACTACCCATCAGACACTGTCCCTGATCCGGATCACGGACCGAGGTTAGACATCCAGCACGACCAGAGTGGTATTTCAACGGCGACTCCACCATGACTGGCGTCACGGCTTCAAAGTCTCCCACCTATCCTACACAAGCCGAACCGAACACCAATATCAAACTGTAGTAAAGGTCCCGGGGTCTTTCCGTCCTGCTGCGCGAAACGAGCATCTTTACTCGTAGTGCAATTTCACCGGGCCTATGGTTGAGACAGTCGAGAAGTCGTTACGCCATTCGTGCAGGTCGGAACTTACCCGACAAGGAATTTCGCTACCTTAGGATGGTTATAGTTACCACCGCCGTTTACTGGCGCTTAAGTTCTCAGCTTCGCCCTGTCGAAACAGAGCTAACCGGTCCCCTTAACGTTCCAGCACCGGGCAGGCGTCAGTCCGTATACATCGCCTTACGGCTTCGCACGGACCTGTGTTTTTAGTAAACAGTCGCTTCTCGCTGGTCTCTGCGGCCACCCCCAGCTCACGGAGTAAATCCGATCACCAGTGATGGCCCCCCTTCTCCCGAAGTTACGGGGGCATTTTGCCGAGTTCCTTAACCATAGTTCACCCGAACGCCTCGGTATTCTCTACCTGACCACCTGAGTCGGTTTAGGGTACGGGCCGCCATGAAACTCGCTAGAGGCTTTTCTCGACAGCATAGGATCATCCACTTCACCACAATCGGCTCGGCATCAGGTCTCAGCCTTAATGTGTGACGGATTTGCCTATCACACGGCCTACACCCTTACCCCGGGACAACCACCGCCCGGGCTGGACTACCTTCCTGCGTCACCCCATCGCTTACCTACTACCACCTTGGGTCGACGGCTCCACCACTTTCCATTCCCCGAAGGGTCCGGAACGGCTTCACGGCCTTAGCATTAATGGGCTCGATATTGGGCGTTTCAAAGCGGGTACCGGAATATCAACCGGTTGTCCATCGACTACGCCTGTCGGCCTCGCCTTAGGTCCCGACTTACCCTGGGCAGATCAGCTTGACCCAGGAACCCTTAGTCAATCGGCGCACACGTTTCTCACGTGTGTATCGCTACTCATGCCTGCATTCTCACTCGTGAACCGTCCACAACTCGCTTCCGCGGCTGCTTCACCCGGCACACGACGCTCCCCTACCCATCACAGCGGGCGTTGGCCCTATTGCTGCAATGACACGACTTCGGCGGTACGCTTGAGCCCCGCTACATTGTCGGCGCGGAATCACTTGACCAGTGAGCTATTACGCACTCTTTCAAGGGTGGCTGCTTCTAAGCCAACCTCCTGGTTGTCTCTGCGACTCCACATCCTTTCCCACTTAGCGTACGCTTAGGGGCCTTAGTCGATGCTCTGGGCTGTTTCCCTCTCGACCATGGAGCTTATCCCCCACAGTCTCACTGCCGTGCTCTCACTTACCGGCATTCGGAGTTTGGCTAAGGTCAGTAACCCGGTAGGGCCCATCGCCTATCCAGTGCTCTACCTCCGGCAAGAAACACACGACGCTGCACCTAAATGCATTTCGGGGAGAACCAGCTATCACGGAGTTTGATTGGCCTTTCACCCCTAACCACAGGTCATCCCCCAGGTTTTCAACCCTGGTGGGTTCGGTCCTCCACGAAGTCTTACCTCCGCTTCAACCTGCCCATGGCTAGATCACTCCGCTTCGGGTCTTGAGCGCGCTACTGAATCGCCCTATTCGGACTCGCTTTCGCTACGGCTTCCCCACACGGGTTAACCTCGCAACGCACCGCAAACTCGCAGGCTCATTCTTCAAAAGGCACGCAGTCACGAGACATAGCAAGCTATGTCCGACGCTCCCACGGCTTGTAGGCACACGGTTTCAGGTACTATTTCACTCCGCTCCCGCGGTACTTTTCACCATTCCCTCACGGTACTATCCGCTATCGGTCACCAGGGAATATTTAGGCTTAGCGGGTGGTCCCGCCAGATTCACACGGGATTTCTCGGGCCCCGTGCTACTTGGGTGTCTCTCAAACGAGCCGTCAATGTTTCAGCTACGGGGGTCTTACCCTCTACGCCGGACCTTTCGCATGTCCTTCGCCTACATCAACGGTTTCTGACTCGTCCTGTCGCCGGCAGACGACAGAAGAGAGATCCCACAACCCCGCATGCGCAACCCCTGCCGGGTATCACACGCATACGGTTTGGCCTCATCCGGTTTCGCTCGCCACTACTCCCGGAATCACGGTTGTTTTCTCTTCCTGAGGGTACTGAGATGTTTCACTTCCCCTCGTTCCCTCCACATGCCCTATGTGTTCAGGCATGGGTGACAGCCCATGACGACTGCCGGGTTTCCCCATTCGGAAACCCCCGGATCAAAGCCTGGTTGACGGCTCCCCGGGGACTATCGTGGCCTCCCACGTCCTTCATCGGTTCCTGGTGCCAAGGCATCCACCGTGCGCCCTTAAAAACTTGGCCACAGATGCTCGCGTCCACTGTGTAGTTCTCAAACAACGACCAGCCACCCATCACCCTGACTTAACAAGCCAAGTTCACTGGGGCCGGAATCTTGAAGGACGACCAGCCGGCCGTACCCTCAGACACCCAACAACGTGCCAAGCACACTCTTCTGAACTCTCATCACGTTCCACGCCGAAGCAGTACTGGTGAAGGAGACATCCGAGTGTGCCAACTAATCAACGTTCCACCCATGAGCTGACCGTGCAGAACGTTTGCCTGCAATCGGTACTGTGCTCCTTAGAAAGGAGGTGATCCAGCCGCACCTTCCGGTACGGCTACCTTGTTACGACTTCGTCCCAATCGCCAGTCCCACCTTCGACAGCTCCCTCCCACAAGGGGTTGGGCCACCGGCTTCGGGTGTTACCGACTTTCGTGACGTGACGGGCGGTGTGTACAAGGCCCGGGAACGTATTCACCGCAGCAATGCTGATCTGCGATTACTAGCAACTCCGACTTCATGGGGTCGAGTTGCAGACCCCAATCCGAACTGAGACCGGCTTTTTGAGATTCGCTCCGCCTCGCGGCATCGCAGCTCTTTGTACCGGCCATTGTAGCACGTGTGCAGCCCAAGACATAAGGGGCATGATGACTTGACGTCGTCCCCACCTTCCTCCGAGTTGACCCCGGCGGTCTCCTGTGAGTCCCCATCACCCCGAAGGGCATGCTGGCAACACAGGACAAGGGTTGCGCTCGTTGCGGGACTTAACCCAACATCTCACGACACGAGCTGACGACAGCCATGCACCACCTGTATACCGACCACAAGGGGGGCACTATCTCTAATGCTTTCCGGTATATGTCAAGCCTTGGTAAGGTTCTTCGCGTTGCGTCGAATTAAGCCACATGCTCCGCTGCTTGTGCGGGCCCCCGTCAATTCCTTTGAGTTTTAGCCTTGCGGCCGTACTCCCCAGGCGGGGAACTTAATGCGTTAGCTGCGGCACCGACGACGTGGAATGTCGCCAACACCTAGTTCCCAACGTTTACGGCGTGGACTACCAGGGTATCTAATCCTGTTCGCTCCCCACGCTTTCGCTCCTCAGCGTCAGTAATGGCCCAGAGATCCGCCTTCGCCACCGGTGTTCCTCCTGATATCTGCGCATTTCACCGCTACACCAGGAATTCCGATCTCCCCTACCACACTCTAGCCTGCCCGTATCGGATGCAGACCCGGGGTTAAGCCCCGGGCTTTCACACCCGACGTGACAAGCCGCCTACGAGCTCTTTACGCCCAATAATTCCGGACAACGCTTGCGCCCTACGTATTACCGCGGCTGCTGGCACGTAGTTAGCCGGCGCTTCTTCTGCAGGTACCGTCACTTTCGCTTCTTCCCTGCTGAAAGAGGTTTACAACCCGAAGGCCGTCATCCCTCACGCGGCGTCGCTGCATCAGGCTTTCGCCCATTGTGCAATATTCCCCACTGCTGCCTCCCGTAGGAGTCTGGGCCGTGTCTCAGTCCCAGTGTGGCCGGTCGCCCTCTCAGGCCGGCTACCCGTCGTCGCCTTGGTAGGCCATTACCCCACCAACAAGCTGATAGGCCGCGGGCTCATCCTTCACCGCCGGAGCTTTCAACCAGCCCCCATGCGGAAGCCGGTGTTATCCGGTATTAGACCCCGTTTCCAGGGCTTGTCCCAGAGTGAAGGGCAGATTGCCCACGTGTTACTCACCCGTTCGCCACTAATCCACCCCGAAGGGCTTCATCGTTCGACTTGCATGTGTTAAGCACGCCGCCAGCGTTCGTCCTGAGCCAGGATCAAACTCTCCGTGAATGTTTACCCGTAATCGGGTGACACTCGCGTTGAGCGGGACGGTCATGCCGGAATGTGGCCGACCGTCCACAGCGTCCTCGCTGTGTATGTCGCCTACCAGCCACAAGGGCCGGCAGGACTTTCAAAGGAACCTCGCCATCCGAAGATGGACGGGGTATCAACTAATCTGGCGTTGATTTTTGGCACGCTGTTGAGTTCTCAAGGAACGGACGCTTCCTTCGTACTCACCCTCTCGGGCTTTCCTCCGGGCTTTCCCTTCGGTCTTGCGTTTCCGACTCTATCAGATCCTTTCGGCGTCTGATTCCCAGTCAGCGGGATTCGTCTTTCCGGCTGTTGGGCCGTTCCGACGAGTGAGACTTTAGCGGATTTCCTGCCTCCGACGCTAATCGGGGGCTGCGTTCGGGTTTCGAACGCGGATTCCTCATTTCGCAGAAACGCACGGAAAGCACGACGGCACGGCAAAGCACCGTCAGCTTCTGTGGATCTTGCGGAATGGCTGTCCGGGGCCGACCGGGGTCGGTGCTCACGTCGGACAACTCGGAGAACCTTACGGATCCGTGAATCCCGTGTCAACCCAGGTCCTCGGGCGTACGCTCCCCGTATGACTACGCGTGCGCACACCACCCAGTGGTGGGCCGCCTGACGGCGGCCCACCACTCGCGCATGCAGCAAGCGGCCGCCGACTCGGCGGCCGTTCGCGTATCCCCCTCCGGGATCCGGCCGTCCGGTCGGCGCACGGAGAAGAGGGAGAACGAACGCGATGACGAGGATCTTCAGCGGGGTCAAGCCGACCGGGCACCTGACGCTGGGCAACTACCTCGGGGCCGTCCGGCGGTGGGTCGAGGTCGATCAGCACCGGGCGGAGGCGCTGTTCAGCGTCGTCGACCTGCACGCGCTGACCGTGGAGCACGATCCGGCCCGGGTGCGGCGGCTCAGCCGGCAGGCGGCCACGCTGCTGCTGGCGGCCGGGCTGGATCCGGAGCTCTGCACCCTGTTCGTACAGAGTCATGTGGACGAGCACGCCCGGTTGTCGTACCTCCTGGAGTGCACCGCCACGGACGGCGAGCTCCGGCGGATGGTCCAGTACAAGGAGAAGAGCGTCCGGGCGCGGGGTGCCGGGCAGGGGGTGCGGCTGTCCCTGCTGACGTATCCGGTCCTGATGGCGGCGGACATCCTGGCCTACGGGGCGGACGAGGTGCCGGTGGGTGAGGACCAGACGCAGCACGTGGAGCTCACCCGGGACCTGGCCGTGCGGTTCAACCAGCGCTACGGGCACACCTTCACGGTGCCGCGGGCGACGCGGCCCGAGGTGGCGGCGCGGGTCATGGACCTTCAGGACCCCCTGTCGAAGATGGGGAAGTCGCACGAGAACGGGTCGGGGATCGTCTATCTGCTCGACGACGCGGACACCGTGCGGCGGAAGGTCATGCGGGCCGTCACCGACAGCGGCCGGGACGTGGCGTACGACCGGGAGGGCCGGCCCGGGGTCGCCAACCTCCTCGACCTGCTGGCGGCGGCGACCGGAGGGAGTCCCGCGGCGCTGGCCGGTGCGTACCGGTCGTACGGATCGCTGAAGAAGGACACGGCGGACGCGGTCGTCGAGCTGCTGCGGCCCGTGCGGGAGCGGCACGCCGAGCTGGCGGCGGACCCCGGTCATGTGGATCGGGTGCTGCGGGACGGGGCGCGGCGGGCGCGGGAGACGGCGCGGCCCCTGGTGGACCGGGCCTATCGGGCGATCGGGCTGCTGCCCGCCGGGTGACGGAAGGCGTTGCGGTAGTCGCGCGGGCTGGTGGCGAGGTGCGAGGCGAAGTGCTGGCGCATCGTGACCTCGCTGCCGAAGCCCGCGCGGCGGGCCACCTCGGGGAGGGGGTGGTCGGTGCGTTCGAGGAGTTTCTGGGCGGCGGCGACGCGCTGGGTGATGAGCCAGTGCAGCGGGGTGGTTCCCGTGGAGGCCTGGAAGTGGCGGGCGAAGGAGCGGGGGGACATGCCGGCGCGGGCTGCCAGGGTCGCGACGGTGTGGGGCTCGTCGAGGTGGGCGAGGGCGTACGCCCGGACGGCGGCCAGGGCGTCCGCGTCGCGGTCGGCCCGGGGGGTGGGGTGCTCGATGAACTGGGCCTGGGTGGCGGCGCGGAAGGGGGCGGTGACCATCGCGCGGGCGATGGCGGCGGCCGCTTCGGCTCCGTGGGCGGTGCGGACGAGGTGGAGGCAGAGGTCGATGCCGGCGGCGGTGCCGGCGGAGGTCCAGACGCCGGTGTCCTCGACGAAGAGGGCGTCGGGCTGGACGCGGACGGCGGGGTGGCGGTCGGCGAGGGTGTCGGCCAGGTGCCAGTGGGTGACGGCGCGGCGGCCGTCGAGGAGTCCGGCGCGGGCGAGGACGAACGCGCCGGCGCAGAGCGAGGCGACCGGGATGCCGGCGGTGTGGGCGCGGCGGAGGGCGTCGAGCACCCGGGGCGGGATGTCGGCGTCGGGGTCCTCGATGCCGGGGACGAGGACGAGGTCGGTGGGGGTGAGGTCGTCGAGCCAGTCGAGGGGGCGGTCGGGGGTGAGGGAGAGGCCGCCGCGCAGGGGGAGGGGGGTGTCCGGGTCCGTCGCCGTCCTGCGGAGTTCGAAGGGCGGGACGCCTCGGGGGGTGCGGTCGCTGCCCCAGACCTCGGTGACCACGGAGACGTCGAAGGCGCGGACGCCCGGGAAGCAGAGGAGGGCGATGCGCTGGGGGCGGGGTGCGGGGGCCTGGGAGGGGGGCACGGTTGGCAGTAAACCATCGATCGCTGTCATTCACCCCGCTGGGTGGGTGCGTCGGTCGGCGGCAGGATCGTGGGCATGGAGATCAGGGAGAACGCAGCGCTGGTGGTCGTCGACGTGCAGAAGGGCTTCGAGGAGGAGTACTGGGGGAAGCGGAACAACCCGGCCGCCGAGGAGAACATCGCGGCTCTCATCGACCTGTGGCAGGAGACGGGGCGGCCAGTGGTGTTCGTGCGGCACGACTCGGTGGAGAGTTCGCGGTCGCCGCTGCGGGCCGGTCACGTGGGGAACGACTTCAAGGACTTCGTCGAGGAGCGGCGGGGGAAGGGCAGCGGGCCTGAGCTGCTGGTCACGAAGACGGTGAACTCGGCGTTCTACGGTGTTCCGTCGCTGGACGGGTGGCTGACCGGGCTCGACGTGGTGCAGATCGTGATCGTGGGGATCCAGACGAACATGTGCAACGAGACCACGGCGCGGATGGGCGGGAACCTCGGGTACGAGGTGGTGTTCCCGCTGGACGCGATGCACACGTTCGATCTGGAGGGGCCGTTCGGCTGGTCGCTGGACGCGGACGAGCTGACGCGGGCGACGGCCGTGTCCCTGCACGGGGGGCGGTTCGCGAAGGTGGTGACGACGGAGGACGTCGTGCGGGGGGCGGGCGCCGGGGTCCGGTGACCCCGGCGGGCGGTGGTCAGCCGTTGCCGGAGGCGAGTTCGCGGCTGCGGTCGCGGGCGGCTTCGAGGGCGGCGATGAGGGCGGCGCGGACGCCGTGGTTCTCCAGTTCGCGGATGGCGCTGATGGTGGTGCCGGCCGGGGAGGTGACGGCCTCGCGGAGCTTGACGGGGTGTTCGCCGCTGTCGCGGAGCATCACGGCGGCGCCGATGGCGGCCTGGACGATGAGGTCGTGGGCCTGGGCGCGGGGCAGGCCGAGGAGGATGCCGGCGTCGGTCATGGCCTCGACGAGGAAGTAGAAGTACGCGGGGCCGGAGCCGGAGAGGGCGGTGGCGGCGTCCTGCTGGGACTCGGGGACGCGGAGGGTCTTCCCGACGCCGCCGAAGATCTCCTCGGTGTGGGCCAGGTGCGCGGGGGTGGCGTGGCTGCCGGCCGAGATGACGGACATCCCCTCGTCGACGAGGACGGGGGTGTTGGGCATGACGCGGACGACGGGGGTGCCGCCGGTGAGGCGTTCCTCGATGAAGGAGGTGGGGATGCCGGCGGCGGCGCTGACGATCAGGCGGTCGGCGGTGACGTGGGGGGCGAGTTCGTCGAGGAGGCGGCCCATGTCCTGGGGCTTGACGGCCAGGATCAGGGTGTCGGCGCGCTTGGCGGCCTCGGCGTTGGTGACGGTCTCGACGCCGTAGCGGGCGTGGAGCTCCTCGGCGCGTTCGGAGCGGCGGGCGGTGACCAGGAGGTTCGCGGGGCGCCAGCCGGCGCGGATCATGCCGCTGAGGAGCGCTTCACCGATCTTGCCGGTGCCGAGGACTGCGACGGTCTGGGTCATGGCTCTGTTCACCTCGCCGGAGGGGGGTACGTGTCGTCATCCTCGCACCGGCGGGCGGGGTGGTGTGCGGGTGTCCGAGGGGCGGTCACGCGGTGCGGCGGCGGAGGGTGGCCGCGCCGAGGCCGAGGACGAGGAGCGCGCAGCCGGCGACGACGAGGACGTCGCGGACGAAGTCGCCGGTGGCGTCGGGGTGGTGGAGGACCTGGTTCATGCCGTCGACGGCGTACGACATGGGGAGGGCGTCGGAGAGCGCTTCGAGGGCGGGGGCCATCCGGTCGCGCGGGGTGAAGAGTCCGCAGAGGAGCAGCTGGGGGAAGATCACGGCCGGCATGAACTGGACGGCCTGGAACTCGGAGGCGGCGAAGGCGGAGACGAAGAGGCCGAGGGCGGTGCCGAGGAGGGCGTCGAGGAGGGCGACCAGGAGGAGGAGCCAGGGGGAGCCGGTGACGTCGAGGCCGAGGGCGGCGACGGCGAGGCCGGTGGCGAGGGCGGACTGGACGACGGCGAGGAGTCCGAAGGCGAGGGCGTAGCCGGCGATGAGGTCGGCCTTGCCGAGGGGCATGGCGAGGAGGCGTTCGAGGGTGCCGGAGGTCCGCTCGCGGAGGGTGGCGATGGAGGTCACCAGGAACATCGTGATGAGCGGGAAGATGCCGAGCAGTGAGGCGCCGATGGTGTCGAAGGTGCCGGGGCTGCCGTCGAAGACGAACCGCAGCAGGAAGAGCATGGCGCAGGGCACGAGGAGCATCAGGGCGATCGAGCGCGGGTCGTGGCGCAGCTGACGCAGGACGCGGGCGGCGGTGGCGAGGGTGCGGGCGGGGTTCATGGCCGGGGCTCCTCGTGGGCGGCTCGGGCTGCGGCGGCGTCGACGAGGCGGAGGAAGGCCTCTTCGACGGTGGCGGTGTCGTTGCGTCGGCGGAGTGCCTCGGGGGTGTCGTCGGCGAGGATCTCGCCCTCGCGCATGAGGAGGAGCCGGTGGCAGCGTTCGGCCTCGTCCATGACGTGGGAGGAGACGAGGAGGGTGGTGCCGTGGTCGGCGGCGATCCGGTGGAAGAGCTCCCACAGGTCGCGGCGGAGGACGGGGTCCAGGCCGACGGTGGGCTCGTCGAGGACGAGGAGGTCGGGGGTTCCGAGGAGGGCGACGGCGAGGGAGACGCGGCTGCGCTGGCCGCCGGAGAGCCGGCCGGCGAGGGAGTCGGCGTGGGGGGTGAGGTCGACGTCGGCGACGGCCCGGTCGACGAGGTCGCGGCGGTCGTGGCGGTGGGCGCGGCCGGGGAGGAGGACGGCGGCGAAGTAGTCGAGGTTCTGCCGGACGGTGAGGTCGTCGTAGACGGAGGGGGCCTGGGTGACGTAGCCGATGCGGGAGCGGAGGGCGGGGTCTCCGGCGGGGTGGCCGAGGACCTGGAGGGTGCCGTCGACCTTGGCCTGGGTGCCGACGACGGCGCGCATGAGGGTGGTCTTTCCGCAGCCCGAGGGGCCGAGGAGGCCGGTGATGCGGCCGGCCGGGACGGTGAAGTCGAGGCCGCGCAGGACGGTGCGGTCGCCTCGGACGGCGGTGAGTCCGCGGGCGGTGATCGCCGCGGTCGGGGGTGGGGCGGGGTCGGTGGGGGGTGTCCGGTGGGGGGCGGGGGCGGTCGGGGACCTGGTGCCGGCCCGGTCGGCGGCCTCACCCGCCGGGTAATTCATCATGCGATGAATAGTGCTCCCGGCGCCACCGGCCGTCAAGCGTCCGGCGGCCCCCGCGCGGGCGGTCTCGCGGGCCGCACACGGTCGCACCCGTTGCGCGGGTCGCGCGGGCCGTGGGGGCCGAGGGGGCCGCAAGCGTCGCGCGGGGCGCGCAAGTCGCGCAGGTCGCGCGGGAACGACGAAGCCCCCGCGGCGGTGGGCGTCGCGGGGGCGTACGGGTCGCACACGTCGCACCCGTCGTGCGGGACGTGCGGGGCGCGCAGGTCGCGCCGGTCGCGCAGGTCGCGCAGGAACGACGAAGCCCCCGCGGCGGTGGGCGTCGCGGGGGCTCTCGTTCGGGGGCTACTTGCGCTTGGGCTTCTTGCGGGCGGCCGGGTTGCCCGTGCGGGAGCCGCGGCGCTTCTCGTACTGGGCGCGGGCCGTGTCGTACTCGGCGCGGCGGAGCCCCTCCCCCGGGGCCTCGGCGAAGCAGCGGACGCCGTAGGCGAGGAGCGAGCCGATGAAGCCGATCGCCTTCAGGCTGCGCAGGGACTCCTCGCGGGCCGGGTCGGCGGGCCTGCGGCCGAAGCCCTCCCAGGTCTTGCGGAACGCGATGGCGCTGCAGACCGCGAACATGAGGACGACCAGCATGTTGACGATGCCGCCGACGTCCGCGATCTGCAGGCCCTGGTACGCGAAGCGCAGGACGAGGCAGGCCGCGACGGCGGCGGCCAGCGAGCCGGCGGCCAGGCCGACGCGGCGGAGCGTGTAGCCGCCGCTGTGGTCGACCCAGGTGGTGCCGAAGAAACGGATCTCCTCGGGCCGGGGCCCGGCCGGGGTGCCGCCCTTCGGGCCGCCGGCCGGTCCGCCGGTGGTGCTGGGGGTCTGCTCGTCGTCGCTCACGCTGTCGATTATCCCCGGGGCGCCGGGGAAGGGCCTCAGGCGCAGCGCGGTGCGACGAACCCGTCGCTGCCCGTGCGGACGTACGCGTCGGAGATGTACTCCCCCGGCGCGATGCTGTCCCAGATCTTCGTGGTGCCGTACGGGCCGCTGACCCACTCGCCGTACTTCTGGCAGGAGATCGACACCGTCGCGCCGAGCGGCAGCGTCCGGACGATCGGGTACTGGGTGCTCGGGCCGGAGCGCACGTTGACCCGGTAGCCGGGCGCGACCGTGTAGCGGGTGGCCGCGGCCGTGACCGCCGTCGCGGTCGTCGGGGCTCCGACGGGCTCGTCGTTCCGGTGGTTCTCGTCCATGATCATGGTGTCCTCCCCCTTGGCGCGAAAGCGCTCTGCGGAGCTTCACTCTCCGCGACGCGCAGGCTAGCAAGCCCCGCCGACATCACGGGGGTCATCGACTAGGCTCCGTCGGGTTCGCGCGGGTGCGCGCGAGTGACGGGGAACCACACGGGGGTGGGCGATGCCGCCGCTGCGCGACACCGGTGCCGACCGGAATGCGGAGCAGCCCGAGTACGCGGGCGGCTACCGCCTCCAGGCATGTCTGGGCGCCGGCGGCATGGGGGTCGTGCACCTGGCCGCCTCCGCCTCGGGGCTGCGGCTCGCGGTCAAGGTCGTGCACGCACGGTACGCGGAGGACCCCGAGTTCAGGGCGCGTTTCCGCCAGGAGGTCGCGGCCGCCCGCCGGGTCAGCGGGGCCTTCACCGCCCCCGTCGTCGACGCCGACCCCGATGCCGTGCGCCCCTGGATGGCGACCCTCTACGTCCCCGGTCCCACCCTCGCCGACCAGGTGAAGCGGAACGGTCCGCTGGCCCCGGCCGAGCTGCGCCGGCTCACCGCCGGGCTCGCCGAGGCCCTGCGCGACATCCACCGGGCTGGTGTCGTCCACCGCGACCTGAAGCCCAGCAACGTCCTGCTCACCGACACCGGCCCGAAGGTCATCGACTTCGGCATCTCGCGGCCCGTCGACAGCGACCTGCACACCGAGACGGGCAAGCTCATCGGCTCGCCGCCGTTCATGGCTCCCGAGCAGTTCCAGCGGCCGCGGGAGGTCGGGCCCGCCGCGGACGTCTTCGCGCTCGGCTCGGTCCTGGTGCACGCGGCCACCGGCCACGGCCCCTTCGACTCCGACAGCCCGTACATCGTGGCGTACCAGGTCGTCCACGACGAGCCCGACCTGACGGGCGTCCCGGCGGAGCTGGCGCCGCTCGTCGCGCGGTGCCTCGCCAAGGACCCTGGCGACCGCCCGACCCCGGCCCAGATCATGTCGGCGCTGCTGCCGCCCTCGTACGCGGCCGAGGCCTTCATACCGGCGCAGCGCCGCCGGCCCGCGCTGCCGTACGGCGAGGAGTCCGGCCGCGGCGGGCCCGGCCGCGAGGAGCCCGGCCACGCGCCCGCGTGGGACGCCGACACCCCCGTACGCGCCACCGCGCCGGCCCCGCCCCGCCGGCGGCCGCGCCTCGGCCGGGTGCGTCCGGGGCCGCGCCTCGCGCTCGCCGTGGCGGCCGCGCTCGCCCTCACCGGGGCGGGCCTCTACGCGGCCATGAGCCCCCCGGCCGACGCCGGTTCCGAACCGCCCGCGCGGCCCGCCGAGGTGGCCACCGCCTTCGCGGGCTGGCACACCGTCCTCCAGACGCACGGCCCGACCGCCGCGCCCGCGTGCGCGCACGGCGGCGGCGCGCTGTACTGCACGGCGCGGGGCGTCGCACTCGCCCGGCTCGACCCCGTCACCGGGAAGGCGGCCTGGTCGCGCACCGGGCCGGTCGAGGCGGAGTCCCCCGTCGCGCCCTTCCTCCTCGCCGACGGCCTGGTCGGCGCGGCGGCTCCGGCGGACAGGCTGCGGTCCTACGCCTCCGCCGACGGAGCGCCGGGCTGGACCGCCGGACGGGCCGGGGTGCCCGAGCTGTCGACGCCGGCCGGTCCGACCGTCGTGCTGACCGACGGGCGGGGCGGGGTGCGGGCCGTCGGGAGCCGTGACGGGAAGGAGCTGTGGCGGCACGGCCTGGCCGGATTCGGCGTCCCGCGCACGGGTCCGTACGACGCCCCGTCCGGACTCCTCACCGTCTCCGAGACCTCGGCCGACGGGACGCACACGCGCGTGGCCGCGATCCGGCCCGGGACCGGCGAGCAGGTCTGGCAGCGGAACCTGGCGGGGGACCTCGACCCGCTGGGCGGCACCGGGGACGGCGCGCTGCTCCTCGCCTCCCGCTACCAGGGCTCGCTCTTCGACCGCCTGGTCGTGCTCGACCCGGGCAGCGGCGAGGTGCGGACGCTGTCCCTGCCGCACCGGATCGACGTCCGGGGCACCGCCGTGCGCGGGGCGGTCGTCCATCTCCTCGACGCCGACGGGCATCTCACGGCCTTCGACACCGCGGCGCCCAAGGGGCGGGTGCTGTGGGAGCTGGAGACGGGGGCGGGGAACGTGTCGACGCCCGTGACGGGCCCCGGCGACCGGCTCTACTTCTCCGTGCAGGACGGCCGGCTGCTCGCGGTCGACACCGTCCGCGGGTCGCTGATCGGCCAGACCCGGCCTCGGCTGCTCAACGGGCGGCTCGCGTACGCGCCGCTGGTGCCGCCGCCGGTGGTCGCCGGCGACCGGGTGTTCGGGACGGCCCCGGACGGGTCGGTCTTCGCGGTGGACGCCCGGGACCCCGCCGCCTGGTGAAGCCCGGCGCACACGAAGACGGCGGGGAACGGGCGTCCGCGCTCGTTCCCCGCCGTCCCGTCGCGTGCCTCCGGGCTCAGCCCAGCTTCGACACGTCCCGGACGGCGCCCTTGTCGGCGCTGGTCGCCATGGCCGCGTAGGCCCGCAGCGCCGCCGACACCTTGCGCTGCCGGTTCTTCGGCGCGTAGACGCCGTTCAGCGCCGCGCGGCGGGCGGCGAGGGTGGCCTCGTCGACGAGGAGCTCGATGGAGCGGTGGGGGATGTCGATGCGGATGCGGTCGCCGTCCTCGACGAGGGCGATCGTGCCGCCCGAGGCGGCCTCGGGCGAGGCGTGGCCGATGGACAGGCCGGAGGTGCCGCCCGAGAAGCGTCCGTCGGTGACGAGGGCGCAGGTCTTGCCGAGGCCCCGGCCCTTGAGGAAGGAGGTCGGGTAGAGCATCTCCTGCATGCCGGGGCCGCCGCGCGGACCCTCGTAGCGGATGACGACCACGTCGCCGTCCGTGACCTGCTTGTTCAGGATCTTCTCGACGGCCTCGTCCTGCGACTCGCAGACCACGGCGGGGCCTTCGAAGGTCCAGATGGACTCGTCGACGCCGGCCGTCTTCACGACGCAGCCGTCGGCGGCGAGGTTGCCGTGCAGCACGGCGAGGCCGCCGTCCTTGGAGTACGCGTGGGCCGCGTCGCGGATGCAGCCGCCGGCCGCGTCCACGTCGAGCGCCTCCCAGCGCTCGGACTGGGAGAAGGCGGTCGCCGAGCGGACGCAGCCGGGGGCCGCGTGCCACATCTCGACGGACTCCTCGGTCGGGGAGCCGCCGCGCACGTCCCAGGCGCCCAGCCACTCCTTGATGGAGCGCGCGTGGACGGAGTGGACGTCCTCGTTCAGGAGGCCGGCGCGGTAGAGCTCGCCGAGGATGGCCGGGATGCCGCCCGCCCGGTGCACGTCCTCCATGTAGTACGTGCGGTCCTTGGCGACGTTCGGCGCGACCTTGGCCAGGCAGGGCACCCGGCGCGAGACCTCGTCCATGTCCGGCAGGCCGTAGTCGAGCTCGGCCTCCTGGGCGGCGGCGAGCAGGTGCAGGATCGTGTTGGTCGAGCCGCCCATGGCGATGTCGAGCGCCATGGCGTTCTCGAAGGCCGCGCGGGTCGCGATCGAGCGCGGCAGGACGGAGTCGTCGTCCTCGTCGTAGTAGCGCCGGGTGATGTCGACGACCGTGCGGGCCGCGTTCTCGTACAGCGCCCTGCGGCCGGTGTGGGTGGCGAGCAGGGAGCCGTTGCCCGGCAGGGAGAGGCCGATGGCCTCGGTCAGGCAGTTCATCGAGTTGGCGGTGAACATGCCGGAACAGGAGCCGCAGGTCGGGCAGGCGTTCTCCTCGATGCGGGCGATGTCCTCGTCCGAGATCTTCGGGTTCACGGCGTCGGAGATCGCGTCGACCAGGTCGAGCGTGCGGACCGTGCCGTCGACCAGGGTCGCGCGGCCGGACTCCATCGGGCCGCCGGAGACGAAGACCGTCGGGATGTTGAGGCGCAGAGCGGCCATCAGCATGCCGGGGGTGATCTTGTCGCAGTTGGAGATGCAGATCAGGGCGTCGGCGCAGTGGGCCTCCACCATGTACTCCACGCTGTCCGCGATCAGGTCGCGGGAGGGCAGCGAGTAGAGCATGCCGCCGTGGCCCATGGCGATGCCGTCGTCGACGGCGATCGTGTTGAACTCGCGCGGGATGGCGCCGGCGGCCGTGATGGCCTCGGAGACGATCCGGCCGACGGGCTGCAGGTGGGTGTGGCCCGGAACGAACTCCGTGAAGGAGTTGGCGACCGCGATGATCGGCTTCCGGCCGATGTCCGCGCCGGGTACACCGGAGGCCCGCATAAGGGCGCGTGCGCCCGCCATGTTGCGGCCGTGGGTGACTGTGCGGGACCTCAGCTCGGGCATCGTCGCTCGCTCCTCAGTGATGGGGGTGCTTGCTTTCGAGCGTACGCCGACGGACCAAGATCTGGACAGCGCGTCCGTATGACGGACAGGCTGTTCAGCTTTCGGTCACCCGCGGCGGGGTGGGGCTCAGGCCTCGGTGAGGTAGCGCTGGAGGGTCGGGGCGACCATGGCCACGATCTCCTCCGGGTCCACCGAGGCCATCGGCTCGACCTGGATGACGTACCGCAGGATCGCGATCCCGATCATGTGCGAGGCGGCGAGCTCCGCGCGGAACCGGGGGTCCGGTACGTCGAGCTCGTCCGCGATCCGCTCCAGGAGCCGGCGCAGCACGAAGGTCCTGAGCACCTTGGCCGCGGCCTCGTGGGTGAGCGCGGAGCGGACGATCGCGAGGAGCGGGGCGCGGCTGACCGGGTTCTCCCAGACGCCGATGAAGAAGCGGGCGAGGCGTTCGCCGATGGTCTCGCGGGGGCCGCCGACGATCGCCGGGACGACCGTGGCGGGCTCGAAGGAGACCTCGATCGCCGCGGCGAAGACCTCGTCCTTCGTGCCGAAGTAGTGGTGGACGAGGGCCGCGTCGACCCCCGCCGCCTTGGCGATCCCGCGAACGGAGGTCTTGTCGTAGCCGCGCTCGGCGAACTGGGCGCGGGCCGCCTCCAGGATGCGGTGGCGCGCGCCGGGTCCGCGCTCCTCCTCGGTACGGGACGGGCGGCCGCGCCTGCGGGGGGCCGGCTCGGTCACCGGGGCGGCACCCGGGACGGGCGGGTGGCCGCGGAGGCGAGGTGGAGGCGGGTGAAGGCGAGGGCCTCGGCGAGGTCGGCCTCTCGTTCGGCGGCTGACATCGCGCGGCGGGTGTTGACCTCGATGACGACGTGTCCGTCGAAGCCGGTGCGCGCGAGGCGCTCCAGGAGTTCGGCGCAGGGCTGCGTGCCGCGGCCGGGCACCAGGTGCTCGTCCTTGGCGGAGCCCTTGCCGTCGGCGAGGTGGACGTGGCCGAGGCGGTCGCCCATGCGGTCGATCATCGCGAGGGCGTCGGTGCGGGCGGTCGCGGTGTGCGAGAGGTCGACGGTGAAGTGCCGGTAGTCGTCCTTGGTGACGTCCCACTCGGGGGCGTACGCGAGCATCTCGCGGTCCTTGTACCGCCACGGGTACATGTTCTCGACGGCGAACCGGACGTCGGTCTCCTCCGCCATCCGCCAGATGCCGGTGACGAAGTCCTTGGCGTACTGGCGCTGCCAGCGGAACGGGGGGTGCACGACGACCGTGGAGGCGCCGAGGTGCTCGGCCGCGGCCCGGGCGCGCTGGAGCTTGACCCACGGGTCGGTGGACCAGACGCGCTGGGTGATGAGGAGGCAGGGGGCGTGCACGGCCAGGATCGGGACCTGGTGGTAGTCGGAGAGCCTGCGCAGCGCCTCGACGTCCTGGCTGACCGGATCGGTCCACACCATGACCTCGACGCCGTCGTAGCCGAGGCGCGCGGCGATCTCGAAGGCCGTCGCCGTCGACTCCGGATAGACCGAGGCCGTCGACAGGGCGACCTTCGCATCCGGGATGCGCACCACTGGTTCTGCCACGGGGACAGGGTACGGGGCCCGCCGGGCGGCAGGGGGGTGGTTCCGGTCACGCCGGGGCGGGGCACGCGCGCGTGCGCGGGCCCATGGGGGGCGCGCACGCGGGGCCGTCCACGGGGCGGGCGGAGGACGGCGGGGCGGGGGCCTCGGGGGCGGCGGGGTCCCGGGGGCGGCGGGGTCCCGGGGGCGGCGGGGTCCCGGGGGCGGCGGAGGACGGCGGGAGGGCCGGGACAGCGGGAGGGCCGGGACAGCGGGGCTTCGGGGACGGCAGGGGTTCCGGGAACGGCGGAGGACGGCGGGGCCCCCGGGAACGGCGGAGGACGGCGGGGCTCCGGGGCCCCGGGCTCGCCGGGGGCTCCGCCGCTACTGCTCCGGCAGGTGGTCCAGGCGGCGGAGGATGACGCCCTCGCGCAGGGCCCAGGGGCAGATCTCCAGCTCCTCCACGCCGAGCAGGTCCATCGCGCCCTCCGCGACCAGCGCGCCCGCGAGGAGCTGCGCCGCCCTGCCCTCCGAGACGCCCGGCAGCGCGGCCCGCTCGGGGACCGACATGCCGGCCAGCCGCGGGACCCACTCCTCCAGGGAGGCGCGGGTCAGGATCCGCTGGGCGTACAGCCCCTCCCCCGAGCCGGGGGCGCCGGCGATCCTCGCCAGCTGCTTGAAGGTCTTGGAGGTGGCCACGACGTGATCGGGGCGGCCGGAGCGGCTGAAGTCCCCGACCGTACGGGCGATCTGCGCGCGCACGTGGCGGCGGAGCGCCTTCACGTCGGCGGCGTCGGCCGGGTCGCCGGGGAGCCAGCCGGCGGTGAGCCGGCCCGCGCCGAGCGGCAGGGAGACCGCCGTGTCGGGGTCCTCGTCGATGCCGTACGCGACTTCGAGGGAGCCGCCCCCGATGTCGAGGAGGAGCAGCTTGCCCGCGGACCAGCCGAACCAGCGGCGGGCCGCGAGGAAGGTGAGCCGGGCCTCCTCCTCGCCGGTGAGGACCTGGAGGTCGACGCCCGTCTCGTCCTTCACTCGCGCGAGGACGGCGTCCGCGTTGGTGGCCTCGCGGACCGCGGAGGTGGCGAACGGGAGCACCTCCTCGCAGCCCTTGTCCTCGGCGGCGTGCAGCGCGTCCCTGACGGTCGCGATGAGCCGCTCGACGCCGAAGGGCGCGATCGCTCCCTTCTCGTCGAGGAGTTCGGCGAGCCGCAGCTCCGCCTTGTGCGAGTGCGCGGGCAGCGGCCGGGCGCCGGGGTGGGCGTCCACCACGAGGAAGTGCACCGTGTTCGAACCGACGTCGAGGACTCCGAGTCTCATGGACGGAACGCTACTGCGCCGACCCGCATACGCTTGGACCTGTGCCAAAGACGAAAAAGGCGAAACCGGGCAAAGACAGTGCGGTCAAGAGCGCCAAGAAGCAGGGCAAGAGCGTGGAGCCGGACGAGAAGGGCCTCGACTTCGCCCGCGCGTGGGTCGAGTTCCCCGACCCGGTGGACGAGGAGCAGATCTTCCGCTGCGACCTGACCTGGCTGACCTCGCGCTGGTCGTGCGTCTTCGGCAGCGGCTGCCAGGGGATCCAGGCGGGCCGGGCCGACGACGGCTGCTGCACGCTGGGCGCGCACTTCTCCGACGAGGACGACGAGAAGCGGGTGGCGACGCACGTGGCTCGCCTCACGCCGGAGCTGTGGCAGTTCCACGAGGTCGGTACGGCCTCGGGCTGGACCCAGCTCGACGAGGACGGCGACCGGCAGACCCGCCGCTGGGAGGGCTCCTGCATCTTCCAGAACCGCCCGGGGTTCGCGGGCGGCGCGGGCTGCTCGCTGCACATCCTGGCCCTGAAGGAGGGCCGGGAGCCGCTGGAGACCAAGCCGGACGTCTGCTGGCAGCTGCCGGTGCGGCGCACGTACGACTGGATCGAGCGGCCGGACGACACGAAGGTCCTCCAGGTCTCGATCGGCGAGTACGACCGGCGGGGCTGGGGTCCCGGCGGCCACGACCTGCACTGGTGGTGCACGTCGGCGACGTCGGCGCACGGGGCGGGCGAGCCGGTCTACGTCACGTACCGGCCGGAGCTCACCGAGATGATGGGCGCGGAGGCGTACGAGGTCCTGGCCGGACTGTGCGAGGCGCGGCTCGCCGCGCAGCTGCCGCTGGTGGCCCCGCACCCGGCCGACCCGCCGCGCTGACGCCCCGGGGCCCTGCCGTCGACGCCCGCCCGGGGATTCCCCGGGCGGGCGTCCCGTCTCACGAGGAGGACGGCGGCGGTTCCTCCGTCGCCGGCGGCGGCGTGGTCGGCTCCGTCGGGCCCGGGTCCGTCGTGGTCGGCGGGGGCTCCTCCGTGGTCGGCGGTGTCGTCGGCTCGGTGGTGGGCGGTGTCGTCGGCGGTTCGGTCGGCTCGGTCGTCGGCGGTTCCCCGGTCGGCGGCGGTGTCGTCGGTTCCGTCGTCGGCGGGCTCGTCGGCGGCGTGGTGGGTTCGGTCGTCGTCGGCGGGGGCGTTCCGGGGTCGACGGAGACCGGCGGCGGCGGGGTCTCGCCCTGCCCGTCGATCCTGACGACCGCGCCGGAGGGGTTCACCCCGACGCGGGCGCTCCACGCGCCGTGCGGCTGGCGGCGGTGGTCGACGCGGACGGTGACGGTGATCCGTTCGCCCGGGCGGAGGGTGCCGGAGGCGCGGCTCACGTAGAGCCAGGGCGCGTCCGTCCACAGCGACCAGTCGACGGGGGACCCGCCGGCCGCGGTGAGGGTGAGCAGCGTCAGGTCGCCGAGGCCGCGGGCGGTCACCGTGACCCAGCCCGCGGCGGGGTCGCCCGGTGTCGAGGGGCCGGCGGAGCCGCCGGGACCGCCGGGGCCGCCGGGGCTGAGCACCTCGACGGAGACGTCGGGGGCGCGGCTGCCGCGGGTGAAGCGGGGTTCGGGGGTGGTGCGGGCGTTGCCCGCGTTCTCGTAGCGGTCGTAGGGGCGGCCGTCCGGTCCGGTCGGTTCGTCGGCCTCGCTCGCGCTGACCCGGGAGCCGTCGGAGGCGCTCGGGTCGGCGACGGGGGCGCCCCGGTAGGAGGTCCACAGGGCGAGGACGGGCGCGGCGACCACGGCCGCGACCACGGTGGTCGTCACCGCGCGGGCCCGGAGCCGGTCGCGGCGGGCCACGTGGTCCTTCGGGTCCATCGGGAAGCCGGTCGGCGAGAAGCGCGGGGCGCCCGCACGCGCGCGCGGGACGTGCAGCATCGCCATGTACGCGGCGGCCCTGGGCGCCTCGACGAGCGGGAGCCGGGCCTGCGGGAGCGCTCCGGCGCCGGGCCAGGGCCCGACGGCGCCGACCCGCTCGGCGGCCCTGCGGCAGCGGGGGCAGTCGTCGACGTGCCGGACGAGCTCCGCCCGCAGGGCCGCCGAGAGCAGCACCTGCTGGTCGCCGGTGAGCCGGGCGACGGTGGGGCAGCTGCCGGTCTCGACGACGGCGAGGGCGGCGCGGGTGCGCTCGACCTCGCAGCCGGCGGTGGCGAGGAGTTCGCGGGCGGCGAGCGGGTCGAGGGAGAGGACGGCGGCGACCTGGCGGTGGCTGAGGCCGTGCCGTACGGCCAGTTCGAGGGCCTCGCGCTGCTCGGGCGTGGTGCCGGCGGCCTCCGGCCAGGCGAGCCGGGCCAATTCGGCGCGGCGCCGCTCGGCGGTCTCCTCGGGGACGCGGGGCGGTTCGGGGGCGGTGACGGCGGGCCGCCCGGTGTGGGCGCCCTGGCGGCGGCGGCGCTGCTCGCCGAGGCTGCGCAGGCAGGCCCAGCGGGCGAGGGCGTACAGCCAAGCGGTGCGGCCGTCCTCGTCCGAGGGGCAGCGGCCGTGGTGGCGCTCGGCGACGGCGAGGACGTCGCCGAGGACGGCGGTGGCGGTGTCGTGGTCGCACAGCACGGAGAGGCAGTACGTGAAGAGGCCGTCGAGGGCGGCCTCGTAGCGGGCCGGGGGCTTCCGGCCGAGCGTGCGCGGTCCCTGGTCCGTGGCGCGGCGCGCCGCCCGGTGTGCGCCGGTGGTGCGTGCGGGGGAGTCCAGCCTGCTGCTCGTCACCGTTCGACCGTAGGCAGCGCGGGGGGCGCTTTTCGTACCGGTCGCGTTCTTCTCATTCTTACGGGTGAAGCTATCGCTCGAAAGGGGACAGGAATCCGAGGTTCCGCTCCGCTGTGGAGACCCGGCGGCCGTTGTCGGTGGGGGCCGCTACGGTGGGCGCCATGGCTGCCCGTACGAAATCGACCAAGGAACGGCCGTCCTACCGCTGCACCGAGTGCGGCTGGCAGACGGCCAAGTGGCTCGGCCGCTGCCCCGAGTGCCAGGCCTGGGGGACCGTCGAGGAGTACGGCGCGCCCGCCGTCCGGACGACCGCGGCGGGCCGGGTCTCCACCGCCGCGCTGCCCATCGGCCAGGTCGACGGCCGGCAGGCGACCGCCCGCTCGACCGGGGTCGACGAGCTGGACCGGGTCCTCGGCGGGGGCCTGGTGCCCGGCGCCGTCGTGCTGCTCGCGGGCGAGCCGGGCGTGGGCAAGTCGACGCTGCTGCTCGACGTGGCGGCCAAGGCGGCCGGCGCCGAGCACCGCACGCTCTACGTCACCGGCGAGGAGTCCGCGAGCCAGGTGCGGCTGCGCGCCGACCGGATCAACGCCCTCAGCGACCATCTATACCTCGCCGCCGAGACCGACCTGTCGGCCGTCCTCGGCCATCTCGACGCCGTGCAGCCCTCGCTGCTGATCATGGACTCGGTGCAGACGGTCGCCTCCCCCGAGATCGACGGCGCCCCCGGCGGCATGGCCCAGGTCCGCGAGGTCGCGGGCGCGCTCATCCGGGCCTCCAAGGAGCGGGGCATGTCGACGCTGCTCGTCGGGCACGTCACCAAGGACGGCGCGATCGCCGGTCCCCGCCTCCTGGAGCACCTGGTCGACGTCGTCCTCAGCTTCGAGGGCGACCGGCACGCGCGCCTGCGGCTGGTCCGCGGCGTGAAGAACCGGTACGGGGCGACCGACGAGGTGGGCTGCTTCGAGCTGCACGACGAGGGGATCACGGGTCTCGCCGACCCGTCGGGTCTCTTCCTGACCCGGCGTGACGTGGCCGTGCCGGGCACCTGCCTGACGGTGACCCTGGAGGGCCGCCGGCCGCTGGTCGCCGAGGTGCAGTCGCTGACCGTGGACTCCCAGATCCCCTCGCCGCGGCGGACCGTCTCCGGCCTGGAGACCTCCCGGGTCTCGATGATGCTGGCGGTCCTGGAGCAGCGCGGCCGGATCAGCGCGCTCGGCAAGCGGGACATCTACAGCGCGACCGTGGGCGGCGTGAAGCTCACCGAGCCCGCCGCCGACCTGGCGATCGCGCTGGCGCTGGCCTCCGCGGCGAGCGACACCCCGCTGCCGAAGAACCTGGTGGCGATCGGCGAGGTCGGTCTCGCCGGCGAGGTCCGGCGGGTGACCGGAGTCCAGCGGAGGCTGGCCGAGGCGCACCGGCTCGGCTTCACGCACGCGCTGGTGCCGTCGGACCCGGGCAAGGTGCCGGCCGGCATGAAGGTGACGGAGGTCGCGGACATGGGCGACGCCCTGCGCGTGCTGCCGCGCGGCCGGCGTGCGAAGGCGCCCGAGGGCGCGGAGTAGGAGGAGGGCCGCGGGGGCGCCTCGCCGGGAGGCCGGAACCCGCGCCGCGACGGCCGGCGGGCGCGCGCCGGGAGGAATTCGGCGGGCATGCTCCGGAAAGCCCGGTCGGCACGCTCCGGAAGGCCCGAGGCACGCTCGGGAAGGCCGGGGCACGCTCCGGACGGCCCGGCAGGCACGCTCCGGAAGGCCCGGTCGACGCGCTTCGGGACGGCCCGGTCGGCGCGTGCCGGAGGGTCGGAGGCGGCCGTTCACACCGCGCCGACGGTTCGCTCCGTACGCTTCGCAAAGACGCGGAGGGTTAGGTCCGCGTCGGGGCGGGGACCCCTTTCGGACCACCGTGATCCATCGGGGGCGGAGGGCGGCGGGGTGGTGTCGCTAGACTTTGCCCTGGTCTCGCCCATCCGTACGAGCCGGAGGAGTGCAGTGGCAGCCAAGGACGGGGCAGCAGCTCCCGGAAAGTCCGGCGCGGGCTCCGGCAACGAAGCGCTGATGCGCGCCGCCCTGAGCGCCGTCGCGCCCGGCACCGCGCTGCGGGACGGCCTGGAGCGGATCCTCCGCGGCAACACCGGCGGTCTCATCGTGCTCGGCCTCGACAAGACCGTCGACTCGATGTGCACCGGCGGTTTCGTGCTGGACGTCGAGTTCGCCGCCACGCGCCTGCGTGAGCTGTGCAAACTCGACGGGGCGCTCGTCCTCGACAAGGACATCACCAAGATCCACCGCGCGGGCGTGCAGCTGGTTCCGGACGCCTCCATCCCCACCGACGAGACGGGCACCCGGCACCGCACGGCGGACCGGGTCTCCAAGCAGTGCAACTTCCCGGTCGTCTCCGTCTCCCAGTCGATGCGGCTGATCGCGCTGTACGTGGACGGTGAGCGCCGGGTCCTGGAGGAGTCGGCGGCGATCCTGTCCCGCGCCAACCAGGCGCTGGCGACCCTGGAGCGGTACAAGCTCCGGCTCGACGAGGTGGCCGGCACGCTCTCCGCGCTGGAGATCGAGGACCTGGTCACCGTCCGGGACGTCACCGCGGTCGCCCAGCGCCTGGAGATGGTCCGCCGGATCGCCACCGAGATCGCCGAGTACGTGGTCGAGCTCGGCACCGACGGGCGGCTGCTCTCGCTCCAGCTGGACGAGCTGATCGCGGGCGTGGAGCCGGAGCGCGAGCTGGTCATCCGGGACTACGTGCCGGAGCCGACGGCCAAGCGCTCGCGGACGGTCGCGGAGGCGCTGACCGAACTGGACGCGCTGACCCACACCGAGCTGCTCGAACTGCCGGTCGTGGCGCGTGCGCTGGGCTACAGCGGTTCGCCCGAGACCCTCGACTCGGCCGTCTCGCCGCGCGGCTACCGGCTCCTGGCCAAGGTGCCGCGGCTGCCGGGCGCGATCATCGAGCGGCTCGTGGAGCACTTCGGCGGGCTGCAGAAGCTGCTCGCGGCCAGTGTGGACGACCTCCAGACCGTGGACGGCGTCGGCGAGGCCCGCGCCCGCAGCGTGCGCGAGGGCCTGTCCCGGCTGGCGGAGTCCTCGATCCTCGAACGGTACGTCTGAGTCCGTCCGCCGTTGTCCGGCCCGCGGGCGCCACGGCGGTCCGGCCCGCGGGCGCGGTGCCGGACGGCACGGATCCCGCCGCCGGGCCGGATCTGGTCTCCCGGTGTTTCCCCCCCCCCCGGGAGCCGCGGAACGAGGCCCGGTGCGTCCGGGCCGCCTCCCCCGGTTCCGGCGCGGCTCAGTCCTTGGCGAGCGTGAACGAGGCCGGCAGCACCTTCGCGCCCGGCATCGTGGCCTCGACGAGGTAGGTCCCGGGAGCGGCCTGGCCCGCCGGGGCGGTGGCGCACCGCGGGGCGCTGCGCCCGCGGTCCCACTCCACGGTGTGGGTGACGGTGGCGCCCGCGGGGACGCGCAGCAGGACCGGGTCGCCGGGGCGCGGGCAGTCCGCCGAGGACCAGACCTCGTCGTCCTGCTTGTCGCTGATCGTCAGCACCGCCGTGCGGGGCCCGAAGTCGGCCTTGCAGTCGGCCTTCGAGGTGTTCCTGGCGACGAGCTGGAAGCGGGGCCGCTCCCCCGCCTCGTAGCTGACCTGGACGCTGCGGAGGGTCAACTGCAGTGCCCCGGAGGGGCAGTTCGGGAGCGGTGAGCCGGCCGGGACCTGCTGTCCCGCACCGGTGCCCGCGCCGCCGTCGCCGCCCGCTCCGTCGGTGTCGCCGTTCTTGCCACCGTCGCCGCCGGCGGTCGCGCCCGCGTCCGTACCGGAGTCGGCGCCCGAGCCCGGGTCCGTACCGGAGCCGCCGGAGCCGCCGCTGCCTCCGGTGGCGTCGCCGGAGTCGTCCGACTCGTCGCGTCCGCCCGGCTGTTGGGTGATCGCCTCACCGGTGCCGGAGGGTCCCGGGGTGATGGAGGGAGGGGTGGGAGAGGAGCCGTTGGCCCCGTCGTTCGGCTTCTTCCCGCCCCCGCCGCCGGAGGTGACGGCCCACACGGCGAGGAGTGCGAGGAGCGCCACCAGGCACGCCGCCACCGCCCTCCGTCGCCAGTAGATGGTGGAGGGAAGCGGCCCGACCGGATTGCGCAAAGATCCCACGAGCCGAACCTTACGAGAGATCCGGCCCAACTCCCGCCCCACATGCCGCTCCAGGCATCAAGTTTTGCCGATGATCACATCCTTCGGTACGGGGAACTTTTCTCCCGGTACCGCCCCGGGAGCCACCCCACGCCACCCGAAAACGGTGCCAACCGGGCCGAATCACCGGCACCCCCACTTTCGTCGGGGGTCGGTGTGGCCGTTGGCCCGGGGCGGGGCACTCCGGATTCCGGTTAGCGTCATGCACCATGAACACCCTCCTCGACCTCTCCGACCGGCTCTACCTCGATGTCGCCGACTTCGCCCATGCGACCCCCCACTGGTTCCAGTGGCTCGCCGAGGTCTGGACCGAGGCCGGACTGCTGTTGTTCGGCGCGCTGTTCCTGGCCGGCTGGTGGCGCTCCCGCGAGGGTTCGAGCCGGGCGATGGCCCTCGCGCTCCTCGCCCCGCTCGCCACGGCGTTCGGGTACGTGGTGAGCGAGTCCCTGAAGTCGCTGGTCGACGAGGACCGCCCGTGCCGCGCCGTCGTCGGAGCGCCCGACGCGCTCATCACCTGCCCGCCGTACGGCGACTGGTCCTTCCCCAGCAACCACTCGGCCATCGCCGGGGCGGCCGCGATCGCCCTCGCGCTCTCCTGGCGCGGGATCGGGTGGCTGACCGTGCCGATGGCGCTGCTCATGGCGTTCTCCCGGGTCTTCGTCGGGGTGCACTACCCGCACGACGTGACCGTCGGCCTGCTCCTCGGCGCCCTGATCGCCTTCCTCGTCATGCGGGCGGCGGTCCGACCGGTGGGCGCGCTCGTGGAGACGGCCCGGTCGAGCCGGAGCTCGGCCGTGGCGTGGTGCGCGGGGCGCGGACCGTCGGCTCACGCCCCCGCGCGCGCCGAGGACACTCCGCGCGCCCGCCACGGCGCGTACTGATCACCTCGGGGACGTGCCAGGATCGGAGACGCCATGACTTCCATCGACGCTCCCCTCACGCCCGCCGTCCCCGCCGCCGCCGGGGCCCCGGACCTCCCGACGCCCCCCGCCGAGCTGCACGGGCCCGTCCTCGCCTGGTTCGACCGGCACGCCCGCGACCTGCCCTGGCGCCGTCCCGAGGCCGGCGCCTGGGGCGTCATGGTCAGCGAGTTCATGCTCCAGCAGACGCCCGTCGTCCGGGTCCTCCCGGTGTACGAGCAGTGGCTCGCGCGCTGGCCGCGGCCGGCCGACCTGGCCGCCGACGCCCCCGGCGAGGCGGTCCGCGCCTGGGGCCGGCTCGGCTACCCGCGCCGGGCCCTGCGGCTGCACGCCGCCGCCGTGGCCATAAAGGAACGGCACGGCGGCGACGTACCCAGCGATCACGGGCAGCTGCTCGCGCTGCCCGGCATCGGCGAGTACACGGCGGCCGCGGTGGCCTCCTTCGCGTACGGGCAGCGGCACGCCGTCCTGGACACCAACGTGCGCCGGGTCTTCGCGCGGGCGGCCACGGGCGTGCAGTACCCGCCGAACGCGACGACGGCGGCGGAGCGGCGGCTGGCCCGCGCGCTGCTGCCGGCGGACGAGGCCACGGCCTCCCGCTGGGCCGCCGCCTCGATGGAGCTGGGCGCGCTCGTCTGCACGGCGAAGAACGAGGACTGCGGGCGCTGCCCGATCGCGGAGAAGTGCGCCTGGCTGCTCTCGGGGAAGCCCGCGCACGACGGCCCGCCGCGCCGCGGCCAGACGTACGCCGGGACGGACCGGCAGGTCAGGGGCCGGCTCCTCGCGGTGCTCCGGGAGTCCGCCGACCCGGTGGCGCAGGCGGTCCTGGACGAGGTCTGGGACGAGCCGGTGCAGCGGGCCAGGGCCCTGGACGGCCTGGTCGCCGACGGCCTGGTCGAACCGCTGGACCACGGGCTCTACCGGCTCCCCGTGTCCTGAGCCGCGGGCTCCGGGCCGGCACCGCGCCGCCGCCGGGGCGGAGGGCGTCCGCCCCGCACCCGCGGGCGCCCGGGCGGCCCCGCGGCCTCCGAACCGCTGTTACACAACCGATGGGTAGCCGTGCGTCCACCGACGGCTGCCCCGCACAACCCCGTGACAAGCGCTCCGTACGGTCGTCCACGACACGAGGAAAAAGCTGGTCACGGGGTTCGGAGGCGGTTCGGATGAGGCATGGCGAGGTGCTCGACTTCGAGGAGTACGTACGCACGCGGCAGGACGCGCTGCTGCGCAGTGCGCGTCGTCTCGTGGCCGACCCCGTCGACGCCCAGGACCTCCTGCAGACGGCCCTCGCCCGCACGTTCGGCCGCTGGGACGGCATCGCCGACAAGTCCCTGGCCGACGCCTACCTCCGCCGGGTCATGATCAACACCCGGACCGAGTGGTGGCGCTCCCGCAAGCTCGAAGAGGTCCCCACCGAGCAGCTGCCCGACGCCTCCGTCGAGGACCCGACCGAGCAGCACGCCGACCGGGCCCTCCTCATGGACATCCTGAAGGTCCTCGCCCCCAAGCAGCGCAGCGTCGTCGTCCTGCGGCACTGGGAGCAGATGAGCACCGAGGAGACGGCGGCGGCGCTCGGCATGTCGACCGGTACCGTGAAGTCGACACTCCACCGGGCGCTCGCCCGGCTCCGCCAGGAGCTGGAGAGCCGTGATCTGGACGCCCGCGCCCTGGGGCGGACCGGAGAGCGGACGACCGTACGAGGCGACGAACGGGGGCGGGAGCGGTGCGCGGCCTAGACGGCGAAGCCGACGGCAGAAGACACGACGGCGACGGCGGCATCGACAGCGGTGGCGGCCCCGGCGGCGACGACCGGTACGGAACCGGCCGGCGCCGCCGGCGCCGTACCGCGAAGGCGGCGAGCATCACGGCGGCGGCCGGGCTCGTCGCCGTCGGGCTGTCCATGGCCGCCTGCTCCACCGGCGGAACCGGCTCCCGGGACGAGGGGGCGGCCTCCACCAAGGACCTGGCCGCCGCCGCACCCACCCCGTCGCCCTCGGCCGACGGCGAGCAGCGGTCCGCCGAGCGGGTGGACCCGATCAAGCTGCTGAAGGCCGACCCGAAGATCGGGGAGCGGTTCAAGGCCGATCTCAAGCCGTGCGTCGCCGACGCGTACCCGGTGGACGCCTCGTACGGGAACCTGACGAACGCGTCCGCGCCGGACGTCGTCGTCAACGTCATGACCTGCGGGGACGCCGTCGGCATCGGCACGTACGTCTACCGGCGGCAGAGCGGCGCCTACGAGAACGTGTTCATGGCGGAGGACGCCGCCGTCTACGCCACGATCGACCGCGGCGACCTCGTCGTCACCAAGCAGGTGTACGCGAAGGGCGACCCGGTCGCGTACCCCTCGGGCGAGGACGTGATCACGTACCGCTGGTCGGGGAACAGGTTCACCCAGCACGACTGGGTGCACAACGACTACAGCCGGGCCGTGGGCGACGGCGAGGTGACCGACCCCGCGCCGAGCGCGCCCCCCGCCGACTGAGCCGTACGCCCCCCACCCGCAGAGATCAGAAGGACACGCACGATGGCCGAAACCCATGTCCTGTTCGTCGAGGACGACGACGTCATCCGCGAGGCCACCCAGCTCGCCCTGGAGCGGGACGGCTTCCGGGTCACGGCCATGCCCGACGGGCTCTCCGGACTAGACGCCTTCCGCGCGCAGCGGCCGGACATCGCCCTGCTCGACGTGATGCTGCCGGGCATGGACGGGGTCAGCCTCTGCCGCCGCATCCGCGACGAGTCGACCGTTCCGGTGATCATGCTGTCCGCGCGCGCCGACTCGATCGACGTCGTCCTCGGTCTGGAGGCCGGCGCCGACGACTACGTGACCAAGCCCTTCGACGGGGCCGTGCTCATGGCCCGGATCCGCGCCGTCCTGCGCCGCTTCGGGCACGCGGGCGGCCTCGGCCCCGTCGAGCACGAGGAGGACGGGTCGGACGGCGGCGGGCTGCTCGCCTTCGGCGACCTGGAGGTCGACACCGACGGCATGGAGGTCCGCAGGGGCGGGACGCCGGTCGCGCTGACCCCGACCGAGATGCGGCTGCTCCTGGAGTTCTCGTCGGCGCCGGGCACCGTCCTGTCCCGGGACAAGCTCCTGGAGCGGGTCTGGGACTACGGCTGGGGCGGCGACACCCGGGTCGTGGACGTCCACGTCCAGCGGCTCCGGGCCAAGATCGGCCAGGACAGGATCGAGACGGTCCGCGGCTTCGGCTACAAGCTCAAGAGCTAGGACGGCATGACCCACACGACACCCCCCGAGACGGGCGGGTCCCGGTGAGGCCGTTCCCCCTCCGCACCGGCGTCCGCTGGAAGATCGCCGTCGCGATCGCGGCCGTCGGCGCGCTGATCGCGATCACCCTGAGCGTCGTCGTGCACAACGCCGCCCGCATCTCGATGCTCGACAACGCCCGCGAGGTGCAGATGGAGCGGCTGCTCTTCGCCCAGCGGCTGTACGAGACGTCGAAGCCGAAGGAGCCCCGCTTCGGCACGAAGATCAACGACCCGGCGCTGCCCGGCCAGCTGGACCAGCTGATGCGGGACAAGCGCCGCGGCACGTACGTGCAGGAGCACCGGCACGGCGGGCCGCCCGACGTGTGGGCGGCGGTGCCGCTCGCCAACGGCGACGTGCTCTCGCTGCACATCCCGTTCGCCGACCGCAGCGCGACGATCATGAACGATCTGGACCGCGCCCTCGTCGTCGGCTCGGTCTCGGTGGTCTTCGGCGGCTGCGCCCTCGGCGTGCTCATCGGCGGCCAGCTCTCGCGGCGGCTGCGGAAGGCCGCCGTCGCGGCCGGCCGGGTCGCCCAGGGGAACACGGAGGTGCGGGTCAGGGAGGCCGTCGGCGGGGTCGTACGGGACGAGACCGACGACCTGGCGTGGGCGGTCGACGCCCTGACCGACGCCCTCAACGAGCGGATCGAGGCCGAGCGCCGGGTCACCGCGGACATCGCGCACGAGCTGCGCACCCCGGTGACCGGGCTGCTCACGGCGGCCGAGCTGCTGCCCCCGGGGCGGCCGACCGAGCTCGTGCGGGACCGGGCTCAGGCGATGCGGACGCTGGTCGAGGACGTCCTGGAGGTCGCCCGGCTCGACAGCGCGTCGGAGCGGGCGGAGCTGCAGGAGATCGCGCTCGGCGAGTTCGTGGAGCGGCGGGTGCGGGCGCTGGACCCGGAGGTCGTCGTCCGGGTCGTCCACGACTCCTGGGTGAACACCGACCCGCGGCGTCTGGAGCGCGTCCTCGGCAACCTCCTCGCCAACGCCGCCAAGCACGGCAGACCGCCGGTGGAGGTCACCGTCGAGGGGCGCGTCGTACGGGTCCGGGACCACGGTCCCGGCTTTCCGGAGGCGCTGCTCCGGGAGGGGCCGAGCCGGTTCCGCACGGGGTCGAGCGACCGCGCGGGCCAGGGCCACGGTCTGGGCCTGACCATCGCGTCGGGCCAGGCCCGGGTCCTCGGCGCCCGGCTGACCTTCCGGAACGTGGCGTCCGAGGCCTCGCCGAACGGGGTGGGCGGGGCCATCGCGGTGCTGTGGCTGCCGGACCACGCGCCGACGAACACGGGCAGCTTCCCGATCCTGCGGCCGGCGGACTGAGCGACGGCCGCGGGCGCGGGCGCGGGCCGGACGAGCGCCGGGGGCGTTCCACGGGCCGGACAGCCGGGGCGCCGGGGCCGTCGGGCGCCCGGGCGACGGCCCCGATGGGCCTGCGCGGCCGGAGCGGCCGACGCGGTCGCGGGCTGTCGGCGCGGGCGCGGGCTGTCGTGAGCGGGCGGGCGCGGGCGGGCGCGGGCGTGGACGTACGGAGGTGGGGCCGGTCCCGACTCGGGACCGGCCCCACCTCCGTACGCGCGTGTCTCCCTCGAAGGTCAGACCTTCTCGGCGACCTTCACCGTGCCGTCGTCCCCGGCGGCCTTCGGGGCCGCGGCGGGGCCGGCGCCGCGGAGCGCCACCTCCTTGACGAAGAAGGCGAGGACCAGACCGAGGACGGAGACCGCGGAGGCGACCAGGAAGGCGCCGTGCGTGCCCGTCGCGACCGCGTGCTGGTAGGCCTCGCGGAGCGCCTCCGGCAGCTTGGCCAGGCTGGCCGCGTCGAGCTGGGCCGTCCGCTCGGTGAGGCCGGACCCGCCGCGCGCCGCCATCTCGTCCTGGACGCGGCTCGTGAAGAGCGCGCCCATGATCGCGACGCCGAAGGAGGAGCCGAGCGTCCGGAAGAGGGTGGTGGAGGACGAGGCGACGCCCATGTCCTTCATCTCGACGCTGTTCTGGGCGACCAGCATGGTGATCTGCATCAGGAAGCCCATGCCGGCACCGAGGACCGCCATGTAGGCGCCGGAGACCAGTCGCGAGGTGTCGGTGTCCATCGTGGAGAGCAGGAAGAGACCGACCGTCATGAGCGCGCCGCCCACGATCGGGAAGATCTTGTACTTGCCGGTGCTGGTGGTGAACCGTCCGACGACCAGCGACACGACCATCATCGACAGCAGCATCGGCAGGAGCAGCAGACCGGAGTTGGTGGCCGAGGCGCCCTGGACGGACTGCTGGAAGATCGGCAGGTAGAGGACCGCGCCGAACATCACGAAGCCGGTGATGAACCCGATCAGGGACATCAGGGTGAAGTTGCGGCTGCGGAAGATGTGCAGCGGCATGATCGGGTCGCTCGCGCGGGTCTCCACGTAGAGGAACGCGGCGAGGGCGAGCGCTCCGCCGACGGCGAGGCCGACGATGGTGGCCGAGCCCCAGGCGTACTCGGTGCCGCCCCAGGTGGTGACCAGGACGATCGCGGTGATGCCGAGCGTCAGCAGGCCGGCGCCGAGGAAGTCGATCCGGGTGCCCGTGGCGCGCTGCTTCCTCGGCAGGTGCAGGACGGTGGTGACCATGGCGAGGGCGACGGCGCCGAGCGGCAGGTTGATGTAGAAGGACCAGCGCCAGCCCCAGTGGTCGGTGATGGTGCCGCCGACCAGCGGTCCGCCGATCATGGCGAGGGCCATCACGCCGGCCATCATGCCCTGGTACTTGCCGCGCTCGCGGGGCGGGATGAGGTCGCCGATGATCGCCATGACGCCGACCATGAGGCCGCCGGCGCCGAGGCCCTGGATGGTCCGGAAGCCGATCAGCTGACCCATGTCCTGGGCCATGCCGCTCAGCGCCGAGCCGATCAGGAAGATCACGATCGAGGTGAGGAAGACGCCCTTGCGGCCGAACATGTCGCCGAGCTTGCCCCAGAGGGGGGTCGAGGCGGCGGTGGCCAGGGTGTAGGCGGTGACGACCCAGGAGAGGTGCTCCAGGCCGCCGAGCTCGCCGACGATGGTCGGCATCGCGGTGCCGATGATCATGTTGTCCAGCATCGCGAGGAGCATCGCGATCATCAGGGCGAGCAGGACGACGCGGACGCTGCGTGGCTGCGGTTCCGTCTCCCCCTGTGCCGGTGTCGCTGTGGCTTGCGTCGTCATGTTCTTCCCTTACTTGCCGCCCGGCTAGTTACTACACTGGGGACGGTAGACCTGTAACTTGCCGGTCGTCAAGTAAGTTCTTTGGAAAGTGGAGGGCAGTCATGGCCCGAGGCAACACCCGCCAGCGCATCCAGGACGTCGCCCTCGACCTCTTCGCGGAGCAGGGCTACGAGAAGACCTCACTGCGCGAGATCGCGGAACGCCTCGACGTCACCAAGGCGGCGCTCTACTACCACTTCAAGACGAAGGAGGACATCCTCGTCGGGATCTTCGAGGACCTGACCCGGCCCATGGACGACCTGATCGCCTGGGCCGAGGAGCAGCCCCGGACCCTGGAGACCCGGCAGGAGGTGCTGCGCCGCTACCAGGTGGCGCTGCGCGCGGCGGCCCCGCTCTTCCGCTTCATGCAGGAGAACCAGGCGACGGTCCGCGAGCTGAGCGTCGGCCTCACCTTCAAGGAGCGGATGCTCGCGCTGACCGGGCTGATCCAGGAGCCGGACTTCCCGATGGTGGACCAGGTGCGCTGCGTCAGCGCGATCTTCACCCTGCACGCGGGCACGTTCTTCATGCAGAACATCGAGGGCGACCCCGAGGAGAAGCACAGGGCCACCCTCGAGGTCGCCCTCGATCTGCTCAACCAGGCCCACCGGGCCTCGTGACATCGGTTCGTACGGCTCAGATGGAGACGCCGTGGGACCGCAGGAAGGCGGCCGGGTTCACGGCGGAGCCGTAGTTCGGGGTCGTACGGATCTCGAAGTGCAGGTGGGGGCCGGAGGAGTTGCCGGTGTTGCCCGAGAGGGCGATCTGCTGGCCGACGAGGACCTTCTGGCCGATGTGCACCTTGATCTTCGACAGGTGGGCGTACTGCGAGTACGTGCCGTTGGCGTGCTTGACGACGATCGCGTTGCCGTACGCGGGGCCGTCGCCGCCGCCGTTCGGGCCGGCCTTCACGACGGTGCCGGAGCCGGCGACCTTGACCGGGGTGCCGACCGGAACGGCGAAGTCCTGGCCGGAGTGCTTGTGGGCCCACATGGCGCCGCCCTGGTTGTAGCTGGCGCTCAGCGTGTACCCGGCGACGGGCTTGACCCAGGCGGCGGCCTTCTTGGCGGCGACCGGCTTCACGGTCACGGCCTTCTTCGCGGCCGCGGCCTTCGTGGCGGCGGCCTTCGCGGCGGCGGCCTTCACCTGGGCGGCGGCGTGCGCCTGGACGTCGGCCTGCTTGGCGACGGCGGCGGACGCGGTGACCGCGACCGGGGCGGCGGCGGCCTTGCCCTCGGCGGCGAAGGCGGACCCAGCTCCGGTCACCATCGTCGCTCCCAGGCCGGCGGCGGCAAGAGCGACGACGGTGACACGGGCGGCGGGGTTCATGCGCTTCGACATACGGGGGAAACCTCCGGGAAGTACGGGACCCGACGCGAACGGTGCGCTGCGTCGGGCTTGCTCATCCTTGGTAACCCGGACCCCGAGCCATCCCAAAACACCCCATCTACGACATCGGCTCGTAGCGATCTCCCGGGAAGTTCAGCCCTTGACGGCCCCGCGGGCCACCTTCGAAATCGGACATAACGGCACAAGAGAACCGGTTTATCCGCATGTCACGGAGCGCCGAACCGAGCAGAACGCCGTCTGCCGTCCGGTTCGGGACCCTCGGGGACCAAGGTCCCGCCGGTTCTCTCCCGATCGTCCTGAATCGGCACCAATGGTCAGCACTATTCCGGTTAGTACCCCTCGAAACCCCTGTGCGCCTTGTCACCAGCCGCGGGCCGCCGATGGGATCTGGGTCACGCGACCGAACCGTGCGGAGGGCCGTCCCGCACTACGCTGACCGCTTCGGGGAACCACGGGGGGACACACATGGAACCGGCACTCATCGGCACACGGCTCGCCTCGGCCGCGATCGGCCCGATCCTGAAGAAACTGCTGGTCAGCGAGGGTCCGGGCGCCGGCCTCACGCACCGTTCGGAGAAGGTCAGGCTCTCCTCCCTGGTCTCCTTCCGCGGCGAGAAGCGCACGCTGACGGAGAAGGACGTCCGGAAGCTGGCGGCCACGGTGGTCGGCTGGTCCGTGGCAGGGGACGGTGAGCCCCCCTTCCCCACCGGTGAGAAGGAGGCCGTCACCGATGCCCTCGCCGCCACCCTCCTCGCCCTCGGCGATCTCGACATGGACGACGTCCAGGCCGTCCGGCTCGGCCACACCGCCCTCGCCCGCCGCCTGCGCGCCGCGGCCCCGGACCCGGCCCCCGGCGACCTGTCAACGGACTCGCTCCGCTACCTGGAGTCGCTGACGGAGTGGGCCTGCCTCCACATCCTGGAGTTCTTCACCCAGCGCTCCACGTTCATCGCCCGCACCCTGGTGGAACAGACCCGAGGGCAGGGCGAGCTCATCGCCAAGATGGACGAGGTCATCCGCCGGGTACCCCGGGCGGACGGCCGGGACGCCGAGTTCGAACGGCGCTACCTGACCCACCTGGCGAAGAAGCACGGCCGCCTCACCATCTACGGGGTGGACCTGCGGGACGCACCGGAGAAGTGGCCGCTGGACGTGGCGTACCTGTCGCTGGAGGCGACGGGGGGCCCGGGGCGGACGGGCATGGGCGTGGCGGCAGCAGGGGCCGAGACCCCGGGCGCCGGACCATACGTCTTCGGTGTCTCCCCCGTCGGTGCCCTGTCCGCCGACCCCACCGCGCCCTACCGCCGGGGCGATCTGGTGGACGGCCGCGCCGACCGGATCCTCGCCCACCACGACAGGGTCCTCCTGCGCGGCGCGGCCGGCTCCGGCAAGACCACGCTCATCCAGTGGCTGGCGGTGTCGGCCACCCATCAGGACCCCGCGGACGACATGGCGTACCTCCGTGGCCGGATCCCCTTCGTCCTCCCCCTCCGTGCCCTCACCCGCCACGGCGAGCGCCTCCCCACCCCCGACCGCTTCCTCTCCGCCGTCGGCTGCCCGCTCTCCCCGCCCGACGGCTGGACCGACCGCGTCCTCGCCGGCGGGCGCGGCCTGGTCCTCGTCGACGGCATCGACGAGATCCCCGAGGCCGAGCGCGACCGTGCGCGCCGCTGGCTCCGCGACCTGCTCGACGCCTACGACGGCAACCGCTGGCTCGTGACCTCCCGGCCCACCGCCGTGGACGACGAATGGCTCGCCCCGGAGGGCTTCGCCGAGCTCACCCTCGCCCCCATGTCCTCCACCGAGGTCACCACCTTCGTCAGCCGCTGGCACAAGGCCGCCGGGCCGACCGCGGCGCCGTACGAGCAGCCGCTCCTCGACGCCCTGCGCACGACGGCGGACGTCGCCCGGCTCGCCACCAGCCCCCTGATGTGCGGCCTGATCTGCGCCCTGCACCACGGGCGGCGCGGCTTCCTGCCCCGCGGCCGCAAGGCGCTGTACGAGGCGGCCCTCGCGATGCTGCTCTCGCGCCGGGACCGGGAGCGGGACATGGGGACCCCGTACGGCGTCGAGCTGGGGGACGCGCCCCAGATCCAGCTGATCCAGCGTCTCGCCTACTGGCTGACCCTCAACGGCCGCACGGCGATGGACCGCGCGCACGCGGAGTCGGTCGTACGGGAGGCGGTGCCGGCGATCACCGAGGCGGCCGGGTACGACCCCGGCGCGGTCTTCACCCACCTCCTCCACCGCAGCGGTCTGCTGCGCGAGCCGACCGCGGACACGGTCGACTTCGTCCACCGCACCTTCCAGGACTACCTGGCGGCGAAGGCCCTGGTGGACCGCTGGGACATCGGCGTCCTCGTCCGGCACGCGGCGGACGACCAGTGGGAGGACGTCATCCGGATGGCCGTCGGGCACGCGCGGCCGCGCGAGTGCGCGGAGATCTTCGACGAGCTGCTGAAGGCGGCGGAGGCGGCGCCCGACCGCCGCACCCGGCTCCGCGTCCTGGTGGTGGCGGCGGCGGCACTCGACCACGCGACGGAGGTGGAGCCGGCGATCAGGGAGCGGATCCTGGCCCTCACCGCGGAGGAGATCCCGCCGCGCGGCTCGGAGGAGGCGCGCGAGCTGGCCTCGGCAGGCCGGGCCGTCCTGGACCTGCTGCCGGGGCCGGAGAGCCTCACCCACGAGCAGGCCCTGGACGTGGTGATCACCGCGACGCACGTAGCCCACGACGCGACACTGCCCTACCTCGCCCGCTTCACCGACCACCCCGACCTGGCGGTCCGCTCCCAGCTGATGTGGGGCTGGTCCCGCTTCCCGAGCGCGCCGTACGCGGAGGAGATCATCGCTCGGCTCGACCCCCGGCTCCTGGACTTCACGCTCGTCTCCGACGCGCAGGCCTCCGAGATCGTCCGCCTGGGACTGCGCCCGATCAGCCTCGACCTGCGGCCGGGCCTCTCCCCCGACGGCATGGCGGTGCTGCGCGAGGTGATCGCCGGGGCCCGGAGCCTGCAGATCTCGGGGTCCCTCACCCGGCACCTGGGGCCGGCCGCCGCCGAGAGCCTGCTGGAGTCCCTCGTGGTGATCGGACACCCCCGAGGGGGACTGTCCGGTCTCCGCCCTCTCACGCGTCTCCGCGCGCTGGAACTCTACGGCGAGACGACGGTGGACGAGGCGGACTGGGGCATCCTGGCCTCCCTGCCGGAGCTCTCGTTCCTCTCGCTGCACACCGAGACCCTGGCGGGCCTCCCCGCGGGCCTGCGGCTGCCGCGGATCGAGGTGCTCCACGTGCACTGCGGCGAGGAGCCGACACCGCTCGACCTCGTCGCGTGGGCCTTCCCGGGCCTGAGCGCGCTGCGGCTGGTGGGAGCCGGTGACGAGGGACCCCACGACCTCGCGCCGCTGGCCCCCCTGACGGGGCTCCGCGCCGTCGTGGGCACCCTCAGCCGCTTCACCGGCACCGAGGCTCTCTCACCCGACGTGGAGATCCGCGGCTGAACCCCCGGGCACGCGAAAGGGGCGGCCCCGGAACCGTTCAGGTTCCGGGGCCGCCCCTTACCGCTCAGTCGCGGGACGCCTACGCGTCCTTGGACAGGTTCGGGCCCGTGCCGCCCGTCGCCTCGATCGGCGGGGCGTCCGGCAGAGCCGTCTTCTCCTCGCCGCGGAAGGTGAAGGTGCGCTCGTCGCCCTCGCCCTCCGTGTCCACGACCACGATGTGACCGGGGCGCAGCTCGCCGAAGAGGATCTTCTCCGACAGCGAGTCCTCGATCTCGCGCTGGATCGTCCGGCGCAGCGGCCGGGCGCCCATCACGGGGTCGTAGCCCTTCTTGGCGAGCAGCTCCTTCGCGGACTGGGAGAGCTCGATGCCCATGTCCCGGTCCTTGAGGCGCTCGTCGACGCGGCTGATCATCAGGTCGACGATCTGGAGGATGTCGTCCTGGGTCAGCTGCGGGAAGACGATGATGTCGTCCACACGGTTGAGGAACTCCGGGCGGAAGTGCTGCTTCAGCTCGTCGCTGACCTTGGCCTTCATCCGCTCGTAGTTGGACTTCGTGTCGCCCTGGGCCGCGAAGCCCAGGTTGAAGCCCTTCGAGATGTCCCTGGTCCCGAGGTTGGTCGTCATGATGATGACCGTGTTCTTGAAGTCCACGACCCGGCCCTGGGAGTCGGTCAGGCGACCGTCCTCCAGGATCTGGAGAAGGGAATTGAAGATATCGGGGTGGGCCTTCTCGACCTCGTCGAAGAGGACGACGGAGAACGGCTTGCGGCGCACCTTCTCGGTGAGCTGGCCGCCCTCTTCGTAGCCGACGTATCCGGGCGGCGAACCGAAGAGGCGGGAAACCGTGTGCTTCTCGCTGAACTCCGACATGTCGAGGGAGATCATCGCGTCCTCGTCGCCGAAGAGGAATTCGGCGAGCGCCTTCGAAAGCTCGGTCTTACCGACACCAGACGGACCGGCGAAGATGAACGAGCCACCGGGGCGCTTCGGGTCCTTCAGACCGGCACGCGTACGGCGGATGGCCCGCGAGAGGCCGATGACGGCGTCCTTCTGCCCGATGACGCGCTTGTGGAGCTCGTCCTCCATGCGGAGCAGGCGGCTGGACTCCTCCTCGGTCAGCTTGAAGACCGGGATGCCCGTGGCCGTCGCGAGGACCTCGGCGATCAGATCGCCGTCGACCTCGGCCACGACGTCCATGTCGCCGGCCTTCCACTCCTTCTCGCGCTTGGCCTTCGCGGCGAGGAGCTGCTTCTCCTTGTCGCGGAGCGAGGCGGCCTTCTCGAAGTCCTGCGAGTCGATCGCGGACTCCTTGTCGCGGCGGACGCCGGCGATCTTCTCGTCGAACTCGCGGAGGTCCGGCGGCGCGGTCATCCGGCGGATGCGCATCCGGGAGCCGGCCTCGTCGATCAGGTCGATCGCCTTGTCCGGGAGGAAGCGGTCCGAGATGTACCGGTCGGCCAGGGTCGCGGCCTGGACGAGGGCCTCGTCGGTGATGGAGACCCGGTGGTGGGCCTCGTACCGGTCGCGCAGACCCTTGAGGATCTCGATGGTGTGCGGCAGCGACGGCTCGGCGACCTGGATGGGCTGGAAGCGGCGCTCGAGGGCCGCGTCCTTCTCCAGGTACTTCCGGTACTCGTCCAGCGTGGTCGCACCGATGGTCTGGAGCTCACCGCGGGCCAGCATCGGCTTGAGGATGCTGGCGGCGTCGATCGCGCCCTCGGCGGCACCCGCACCCACGAGGGTGTGGAGCTCGTCGATGAACAGGATGATGTCGCCGCGGGTGCGGATCTCCTTGAGGACCTTCTTCAGGCGCTCCTCGAAGTCACCGCGGTAGCGGGAGCCGGCGACCAGCGCGCCGAGGTCGAGGGTGTAGAGGTGCTTGTCCTTGAGGGTCTCGGGCACCTCGCCCTTGACGATGGCCTGCGCCAGGCCCTCGACGACGGCGGTCTTGCCGACGCCGGGCTCGCCGATGAGCACCGGGTTGTTCTTGGTGCGGCGGGACAGCACCTGCATGACCCGCTCGATCTCCTTCTCGCGCCCGATGACCGGGTCGAGCTTGGATTCGCGGGCGGCCTGGGTGAGGTTGCGCCCGAACTGGTCGAGCACCAGGGACGTCGAGGGGGTGCCCTCGGCAGGACCGCCGGCCGTGGCGGCTTCCTTGCCCTGGTAGCCGGAGAGCAGCTGGATGACCTGCTGCCGCACCCGGTTGAGGTCGGCGCCCAGCTTCACGAGGACCTGGGCGGCGACGCCCTCGCCCTCGCGGATCAGGCCGAGCAGGATGTGCTCGGTGCCGATGTAGTTGTGGCCGAGCTGGAGGGCCTCGCGGAGCGAGAGCTCCAGGACCTTCTTGGCACGAGGGGTGAAGGGGATGTGCCCGGACGGGGCCTGCTGGCCCTGACCGATGATCTCCTCCACCTGCTGGCGGACCGCCTCGAGCGAAATCCCGAGGCTCTCCAGGGCCTTAGCGGCGACACCCTCACCCTCGTGGATAAGGCCCAGAAGGATGTGCTCGGTGCCGATGTAGTTGTGGTTGAGCATCCGGGCTTCTTCCTGAGCCAGGACGACAACCCGCCGCGCGCGGTCGGTGAACCTCTCGAACATCGTTAATCGCTCCTCAGAGCGGTCAGTCAGTTAGGGGTCGATCCCCTCCCTGTCCTTCCGCAGCTTAGTCCCGCAAGCGGGGACCGCTCATTCCAACTGCCGACATCCGTCCGGATCACCCCCTCTTCCGCGGGGAGACCTGCTGCCGAACAGCCGACAAATGCTCCAACCCGATGGTGCGAGACGATGTTCCCGCAGGCCAAGTAGTTACCCGCGCCTTCACTACGCCGATGGCGAACGTGAGACGCCGTGGCCCGCGAGTCGCCCCTCTCCACTAGGAATGTCTTACCCGTAAGGACGGACACTCCATGCGGCGCACCCCGGTTCCCTCCGCTACCAGCGAACACCCTTGCGCGGCCGAATGCACTCGTACGCCCCATCTCGGACACCGTGCGTGCCCGGGACGCGACGCTGGGTCATCGCGGACCGGGGTTCGGACGCCCGTCGCATCCGCCCCGGCCGTAACCGATGCGTCCCCGGAGGAGTTCCCCGGGCATGCCCCTCACCGTGCCGCTCCCCCGTACGCCGCTCGATCGCGGTGTCGCCCGGTGGTACGAGGACGGGCTCGGCTGGGCGACGGTGCCCGGGCCGCCGGTGCGGCTGGTCACGGGAGTGCGCTTCGACGTCCTGGAGCTGCCCGCCGCGGCCGGCCGCGGTGTACTGCGCAGGGTGGGTCCGGCGACCGGTCCGGTGGCCCTGACGGGGCGCCGCATGCTGCTGCTGGTGGCCGCGGGGAGCGCGGAGGAGGTGCCCGGCCTGCTCGACTGGCTCGAGTGGGGCGGCATCGCGCTGGACCTCGCCGTACTGGGCACCGACGGCCGGATGACCGCGCCCCTTCCCCCGGGGCGGGGCGGATCCGGCGCGCCGGGCGCCGCCGTGTGGCTGCGGGCCCCGGCACCGGGCCGCGAGGTCGAGTCCTCGCTGCCGGCGCTGCGGTCCGCGCCGTGGGGCGAGGGGGCCGCCCCGTGCCTGGTGCGTCTCGTGGCCGCCGCGGCCGCGGAGTGCCACCGGGCGCGGCTGCTGAGTGCCCGGACCGGGGGCCCGGCGGCTCAGCAGCTGACGCCTCAGCGGTTCGCGTCCTCGTAAGCGGCCTTGATGTCGGCGGGAACGCGACCGCGGTCGTTCACGTTCATGCCGTTCTCCTTGGCCCACGCGCGGATCTTCGCGGTGTCCTGGCTGCCCGTCGCCACGGCGCGGCCCTTGCCGCGTCCGCCGGTGGTGCGGCCACCGGTACGACGTCCGCTCGTGGTGTACGGCTCGAGCAGGCCACGGAGCTTTTCCGCGTTGGCGGTGGTGAGGTCGATCTCGTAGGTCTTGCCGTCCAGCGCGAACGTCACGGTCTCGTCCGCCTCGACGCCGTCGAGGTCGTCGACAAGAAGGACCTGAACCTTCTGTGCCACCGGATTTCCTTTCATCGAAAATGCAGTACGCGGAAAGGAAACCGCTTTTCCCGGAAAAACACAAACCCCTGGGAGAGGTTCAGAACCCCGACAGCGCGGGAAACGTGCGCGATTCGGACATAGGGATCCGCCCGGGTTCCCCACGGGGTTCCGTCCGGCGTTCCGCGGGCTTCCGCCCGGCGTTCCGCCGGTTCCGCGTCACAGGTGCAGAAGCATCCGGCTGTTGCCCAAGGTGTTCGGCTTCACTCGTTCGAGACCGAGGAACTCGGCGACTCCCTCGTCATAGGAACGGAGGAGCTCGCTGTAGACATCTCCGTCCACCGGGGTCTCGCCGATCTCGACGAAGCCGTGCTTCGCGAAGAAGTCGACTTCGAAGGTCAGGCAGAATACCCGCCGGACCCCGAGCCATCGGGCCGTGTGCAACAACTTGTCCAGCACCTGATGTCCTACGCCGGCGCCCTTGAAGTCGGGATCGACGGCGAGAGTGCGGACTTCCGCGAGGTCTTCCCACATCACGTGGAGAGCGCCGCAGCCGACGACCTCGGCGTCCTCGTCGCGTTCCGCCACCCAGAACTCCTGGATGGACTCGTAAAGGGTGACGGTCGCCTTGTCGAGCAGGATCCCGCGCCGGACGAAGGGGTCGACGAGACGGCGGACCGCGGCGACATCTCCGGTACGGGCCCTGCGGACGGTGACGGCTTTGGCGGAGGCCGCGGAGGCGGCCGGGGAAGCGGACGGCGACATGGGGGGACGCTATCGCCCCGGCGCCGCGGTTATCGCTCCTGGCCCCCGGTTTCGCCGGCGCCCTCCTCGGGCGGCGCGGGAGCGGGAGCGGGCAGCGGGTTGTCGCGCTGAACGATACGGATCGCGTCGTTCAGCGCCTCGCGCTGGTTCGGCGACATCATCCCGAAGAAGGCGACGAGCGCGGCGGCGGGGTTGTCGCTCTGGGTCCATCCCTCGTTCATCAGCGCGGCCGCGTATGCGGCGCGGGTGGAGACCGCCGTATATCGATAGGCACGGCCTTCGACTTCTCTGCGGACCCAGCCCTTCTGATGGAGATTGTCCATGACGGTCATGACGGTGGTGTAGGCGATGGACCGTTCCTGCTGAAGGTCCTCCAGAACTTCCCGGACGGTCACCGGGCGGTTCCATTGCCAGACGCGCGTCATGACGGCGTCTTCCAGCTCTCCCAAAGGACGGGGCACAACGTCACTTTAGTGTGCAAAGCGACGACAACAGGTCATTGACCGAAGGAAAACCAACAAAAAGGACGTACGACCTCGAAGGGTCGTACGTCCCGGGTGCCGCGGTGGTCCGTGCGGGCGGTCAGTCCTTGTCCGAGGACTGACGGACGGCCTCGGCGCGGGCGATCGCGGCGTCCACGATCGCGTCCTCCTTGGCCTTGTTCGGGCCGCCCTGGCTCTTGATGATGATGGCCACGATGCCGAAGAAGAACACGGCCATCACGACGGGGGGCACGAGCGCGGATACGTAGTCCATGGCGACCAGACTAGCTATCCGGCGACACGCTCCTCCGGCGGGGGCGGCGGAACGGGCCTCCGGCGCGGCGGGAAGACCTCGGACGGCTTGGGCACCGGGCGCTCGGTCGGCACCGGCGGCCGCGGCTTGGGCTCGTCGGCCGCCGCGCGCCCGCCGGGGAGGGCGAGCAGCCGGGCCCGGGGGGCGGCGGCCGCGGGGGTGGCGGTGGCCTGGGAGACCCGGGCCAGGCGCGCGCGCACCGAGCGCTCGGCGAGGATCTGGCAGCGGGCGAGCAGCGCCGCGGCGGCGGGGTTGCGGCGCAGCGCGCGCAGGGCGGCGAGGTCGTCGGCCGCGGGGTCGTACCCGGCGGCGAGGGCGTCCTGGAGGAGCTCCAGGTAGCCGCTGAGCGAACCGGGCAGCGCCTCGCGGTACCGGGCCAGGTCGTCGAGGAGGAAGGCGCGCAGCCGGCCGGCCTCGCGCACCGCCTCGTCCACGGATTCGGCCAGGCGCAGCGCGTCCCGGACGTCCTCGTCCTGGAGGGGGGCGGGGTGGAGGGCGACGGCGAGGGCACGGCGGAGCACACGCAGCTCGTCCGCGCTGAACGCCATGCCGCCGCGGGATCCGTATGGCGTGGGCATGGGCCGACGATACGCGCTAATCGGACAATTTCCTCTTAGCGATCATTCCGGCGCGCCGGTGCCGGCGGGGGCGGCGGGGCCGCCCCCGGCCGGGTCGTTCGGGGTGGTGCCGGGCTCACATGCGGGACACGTTGCGCTCGTAGACCAGGCGCAGGCCGATCAGGGTCAGCCAGGGCTCGTGGTGGTCGATCTCCTTGGAGTCGGCGAGGACCATCGGCGCGAGGCCGCCGGTCGCGATCACGGTCACGTCGGACGGGTCGCCGGCCGGACCGGCGAGCTCGCGCTTCATGCGGGCGACGACGCCGTCGACCTGGCCCGCGTAGCCGTAGACGATGCCGGACTGCATCGCCTCGACCGTGTTCTTCCCGATGACGCTGCGCGGACGGGCCAGCTCGATCTTGCGGAGCATGGCGCCCCGGACGCCGAGCGCCTCGACGGAGATCTCGATGCCGGGCGCGATCGCCCCGCCCGCGTACTCCCCGCGGGCGGTGATCGCGTCGTACGTCGTCGCGGTGCCGAAGTCGACGACGATCGCCGGGCCGCCGTAGAGCTCGACGGCGGCGACGGCGTTGATCACCCGGTCCGCGCCGACCTCCTTGGGGTTGTCCGTGAGGACCGGGACGCCGGTCTTGACGCCCGGCTCCACCAGGACCGCCGGGACGTCCCCGTAGTACCGCCGGGTGACCTCGCGCAGCTCGTGCAGCACCGAGGGGACCGTCGCGCAGATGGCGATCCCCTCGATGCCGTCGCTCAGCTCGACGCCGAGCAGCGGGTGCATGCCCATGAGGCCCTGGAGCAGGACCGCCATCTCGTCGGCGGTGCGGCTCGGATCGGTGGAGATCCGCCAGTGCTCGACGATCTCGTCACCGTCGAAGAGACCGAGGACCGTGTGCGTGTTGCCGACGTCGATGGTGAGCAGCATCAGGCCCGCACCTCGCGCAGGTCGAGGCCGATGTCGAGGATCGGGGAGGAGTGGGTGAGGCCGCCGACGGCCAGGTAGTCCACCCCGGTCGCGGCGTACGCGGCCGCGTTCTCCAGGGTCAGCCGGCCCGAGGACTCCAGGACGGCGCGGCCCGCGACGAGGGCGACGGCCTCCTCGGTCTCCAGCGGGGTGAAGTTGTCCAGCAGGATCAGGTCGGCGCCCGCCTCCAGGACCTCGCGGACCTGGTGCATCGTGTCGACCTCGACCTCGATGGGCAGCTCGGGGAACAGCTCCCGCACGGCCTTGAAGGCCTGGGCCACGCCGCCGGCCGCCACCACGTGGTTGTCCTTGACGAGGGCCGCGTCGGAGAGCGACATGCGGTGGTTGACGCCGCCGCCGCAGCGGACCGCGTACTTCTCCAGGGCGCGCAGCCCCGGGGTCGTCTTGCGGGTGTCGCGGACCTTGGCCTTCGTGCCCTCCAGGGCGTCCGCCCACGCGCGCGTGGCGGTGGCGATGCCGGAGAGGCGGCACAGGATGTTGAGCGCGCTGCGCTCGCCGGTGAGCAGGTCGCGGGTGCGGGCGGTGACGCTGAGGAGCACGGCCCCGGCCTCGACGCGCTCGCCGTCCTCGACGTGCCGCTCGACCTCGAACGCGTCGTCGCAGACGATCGACAGGACGGCCTCGGCGACGCGCAGGCCGGCCACGACACCGGCCTCGCGGGCGGTGAAGTCGGCGGTGGCGACGGCGTCCTCGGGGACGGTCGCCACGGTCGTCACGTCGACGCCCCCGTCGAGGTCCTCGGCGATCGCGAGGTGGGCGATGTCCTCGACCTGCACGGGGTCCAGGCCGGCCGCCGCCAGGAGTTCGGCGAGCGCCGGGTCGAGCCCGCACTCGAACTCCTCGCCGCCGCCGCAGCCGCAGCCGTCGCCGCAGCCGCCTGCCTCCTCCTCGGAGGACACCGAGTTGATCTGGATGAGAGGGACGTCCACGGGCTGCGGACGGGCTTCCTCGGGCGTGCTCACTTACGGCTCCCTGGGTGCATCGGAGGTGGGGGGAAAGTCGTGCGTGCCGGTCGTCCGGACGTCGAGGGCCCGCTCCGGGGTGAGGCGGACGACGAGGTGCCGGCGCCAGTGCGGGTCGTCGCGGTCGGGGCGGTCCTCGCGCCAGTGGCAGCCGCGGGTCTCCTCGCGGCGGCGGGCGGCGGCGACCAGGACGCGGGAGACGCACAGCAGGTTGGTGGTCTCCCAGGCGTCGACGCCGGGCTCGCCGGCCTTGGTGTCGTCGCTGCCGCCCGCGAGGGCGTCGCTGTGCAGGGCGTCGAGGGCCTCGGCGGCCTCCCGCAGGCTGGCCTCGGAGCGCAGGACCCCGGCCCCGGCCGTCATGATCCGCTGGATACGGGTCCGGGCGCCGGCCACCGGCAGCGGCAGCGTCACCGGGGCCGCGTGCGGCACCGGGTCGCCCGCGGCGCGGGGGGCGGCCGCGGTGATGTCGTCGGCGATCCGCTCGGCGAAGACCAGTCCCTCCAGGAGCGAGTTCGAGGCGAGCCGGTTGGCGCCGTGGACGCCCGTACAGGCCACCTCGCCGCACGCGTACAGGCCGGGCACGGTCGTCCGGCCCCGCAGGTCGGTACGGACGCCGCCGGAGGCGTAGTGGGCGGCGGGGGCGACCGGGATCGGCTCCGTGACGGGGTCGATGCCGTGCGAGCGGCAGGCCGCGAGGATCGTGGGGAAGCGCTCCTCCCACATCTCGGCGCCGAAGTGGCGGGCGTCGAGGTACATGTTCTCGGTGCCGCGCTCCTGCATCCGGCGGGTGATCGCCTTGGCGACGATGTCCCGGGGCGCCAGCTCGGCGAGCTCGTGCTGCCCGACCATGAAGCGGACGCCGTCGGCGTCGACCAGGTGGGCGCCCTCGCCGCGCACGGCCTCGGAGACCAGCGGCTGCTGGCCCTCGGAGCCGGCGCCGAGGAAGAGCACCGTCGGGTGGAACTGGACGAACTCCAGGTCGGAGACCTCGGCGCCGGCGCGCAGCGCGAGTGCGACGCCGTCCCCGGTGGAGACCGCCGGGTTGGTGGTCGCGGAGAACACCTGGCCCATGCCGCCGGTGGCGAGGACCACCGCGGGCGCGTGGACGGCGCCGACGCCGTCGTGCTGGCCCTCGCCCATGACGTGCAGGGTCACGCCCGCCGTGCGGCCCTCGGCGTCGGTGAGGAGGTCCAGGACGAGGGCGTGCTCGATGGTGCGCACGCCCCGGTCGCGTATCGCCTCGACCAGGGCGCGGGAGATCTCGGCGCCGGTCGCGTCGCCGCCCGCGTGCGCGATGCGGCGGCGGTGGTGGCCGCCCTCGCGGGTCAGCGCGATCTCGCCGTCGGCGGTCTTGTCGAAGTCGGCGCCGGTCGCGATCAGCCGGCGGACGGCGTCGGGGCCCTCGGTGACGAGGGCGCGGACGGCCCGCTCGTCGCAGAGTCCGGCGCCGGCGACCAGGGTGTCGTCCAGGTGCTGCTCGGGGGTGTCGCCGTCGCCGAGGGCGGCGGCGATGCCGCCCTGGGCCCAGCGGGTGGAGCCGTCGTCGAGCCGGGCCTTGGTGACGACGACCGTGCGCAGCCCGGCGGCGGTGCAGCGCAGGGCGGCGGTGAGGCCGGCGACGCCGGAGCCGACCACGACGACGTCGGCTTCGATGGCCCAGCCGGGCGCGGGGGCGTGCAGCCGTATTCCGGTCACTGGGCGGCTCCGAACGTGGTGGACATGGGGGCTCCGAGGAGGAGGGGGGTGTTGTCGATCAGCCGCGTGGCGCCGACGCGCGCGGCGACGGCGAGGACGGCCTCCCCGTCGTGGTCGTCGGGCACCTCGGTGAAGTCGGCCGGGTCGACCAGGGCCAGGTAGTCGAGGACGAGCGGCGGCCGGGCCCGCGACGCGTCGTCGAGGACGGCGCGGGCCGCGGCCCGCACGGCGTCGGCGCCGCAGCCGTCGGCGGCCTGCGCCACCGCGTGGGCGTCGGCGGCGGCCCGGGCCTCGCCGAGCCGGGAGAGGGCGTCGGCGCGGCTCTGGGCGCCGGGCAGGGCCTCGGCACGCGCGCGGAGCGCCTCCTGGGCGGCGAGCCGGTCGCGGGCGGCGAACAGCGCGCCGGACAGCGCCAGGGCGGTGCGGCGCTCGTCGGCCGACAGGTAGCGGTTGCGGCTGGAGAGGGCGAGCCCGTCGGTCTCGCGGACCGTCGGCACGCCGACGATCTCGACCGGGAAGTTCAGGTCGCGGACCATCCGGCGGATCAGGGCCAGCTGCTGGGCGTCCTTCTGGCCGAAGAAGGCCAGGTCGGGGGCGGTGAGGTGGAGCAGCTTGGCGACGACGGTCAGCATCCCGTCGAAGTGGCCGGGCCGGGAGGCGCCTTCGAGGAGCTCGCCCATGGGGCCCGCGGTGATCCGGACCTGGGGCTCCCCGCCCGGGTAGACCTCGTCGACGGAGGGCGCGAAGACGGCGCTCGCGCCCGCGGCGAAGGCGACGTCGAGGTCGGCGTCGAGGGTGCGGGGGTAGCGGTCGAGGTCCTCGCCCGCGCCGAACTGGAGCGGGTTGACGAACACGGTGACGACGACGAAGCCCTGGTCGCCGACCCGCTCGCGGGCGGCCCTGACCAGGGAGGCGTGGCCCTCGTGGAGTGCGCCCATGGTCATGACGACGGCGTTCCCGCCGGGGGTCCCGAAGCGGGCCGCGGCGGCGTGGAGCTCCTCGGCGGTGCGGAGGAGCTCGGCCGGCTGGTGGCGGCGGTCGGGCCGGGCGCTCGCGGCGCGGTCGCGGTCGAGCGGGCTCATCGGTCGTCTCCTTGCGGCCCGTCGGCCGCTCCCGCGGCCCCGGTGGTGCCGGCCGGGGGCTCGGCGAGCACGCCCAGCAGGTCCTCGGCCAGCTCGGGCTTGAGCAGGCCGTGCGCGAGCGCGCGGTCGGCGGTCGTGCGGGCCATCGCCAGATAGCCGGCGACCGTGCCGGGGGCGTGCTTGCGCAGCTCGGTGACGTGGGCGGCGACCGTGCCGGCGTCGCCGCGCGCGACGGGGCCGGTGAGGGCCGCGTCCCCGGACCGCAGCGCGTTGTCGAGGGCGGCGCCGAGCAGCGGGCCGAGCATCCGGTCCGGGGCGGCGACGCCGGCCTTGTGCAGCAGTTCCATCGACTGGGCCACCAGGGTGACCAGGTGGTTCGCGCCGAGCGCCAGGGCCGCGTGGTAGAGCGGGCGGGCGTCCTCCGCGATCCACTCGGGCTCGCCGCCCATCTCGATCACCAGGGCCTCGGCCGCCAGCCGCAGCTCGTCCGGCGCGGTGACCCCGAAGGAGCAGCCGGCCAGGCGCTGGACGTCGACGGGGGTGCCGGTGAAGGTCATCGCGGGGTGCAGGGCGAGCGGCAGGGCGCCCGCGCGCCGGACCGGGTCCAGGACCCGGGTCCCGTACCGCCCGGAGGTGTGTGCGATCAGCTGTCCCGGCCGTACGGCCCCGGTGTCGGCGAGGCCCTCGGCCAGGCCGGTCAGTGCGTCGTCCGGCACGGTCAGCAGGACCAGGTCGGCGAGGGCGAGGACGCGGGCGGGCTCCACGACGGGGACGTCGGGCAGGAGCTCCGCGGCGCGGCGCCGGGAGGCGTCGGAGACCGCCGAGACGGCGACGGGCCGGTGCCCGGCGAGCCGGAGGGCGGCGGCGAGGGCGGGGCCCACGCGGCCCGCGCCGACGACGCCGACGGTCAGCCGGGCGGGTCGGTCCTCGGCTCGGGGCTCTGGCGCTGCGGGTGCGTTCACGGTGGGGGTGGCCTTCCGTTCCAGTCCTCGGCGGGTACCGGACGATTTCTGGTCATGCTACGCCAGCGTTTCGCGGCGCTCCGTGGCTGTCCACAGGGTGTGGGCGGTGGTGTGATGATCGGTCCATGGAACCTGTGGACGATGGGGGCACCGTGGACCCGGCGAACTCGGCGGAGGCGGACGAGGAAGCGGCCCGGCTGTACCGGGCGAAGGTCTGGGGCGGCGCCCGGCGGAAGCTGTGGCACACGTCGGTGGACGGCACCGTCGGCACGCGCCTGCGTGAGCTGGCCGACTGGGCCGAGGCCGGCGGCCGGGCCGACGGGCCGGTCGACACGTACGGGAACGGCCCGGTGGAGGAGCTGGAGGAGCGCGTCGCCGCGGAGCTCGGCCTCTCCGCCGCCGTGTTCTTCCCCACCGGGACGATGGCCCAGCAGGTGGCGCTGCGCTGCTGGGCCGGGCGGACCGGCAGCCCCGTCGTCGCGCTCCACCCGCTCGGCCACCCCGAGGTCCACGAGGGCGGCGCGCTCGGAGCCGTGTCCGGGCTCCGCACCGTCCACCCGACCGACGCCCCGCGGCTGCCGACGGCCGAGGAGGTGCGGGACCATCCGGAGCCGTTCGGGACGCTGATGCTGGAGCTGCCGCTGCGGGACGCCGGCTTCGTGCTGCCGTCGTGGGAGGAGCTGACCGCGGTGGTGGAGGCGGCCCGCGAGCGGGACGCCGTGGTCCACTTCGACGGGGCGCGGCTCTGGGAGTGCCCGACGCACTTCGGCCGCCCGCTCGCGGAGATCGCGGGGCTCGCCGACAGCGTCTACGTCTCGTTCTACAAGTCGCTCGGCGGGCAGTCCGGCGCCGTGCTCGCCGGACCCGAGGACGTCATGGCCGAGGCGCGGGTGTGGCGGCACCGGTACGGGGGCCTGGTCTTCCAGCAGTACCCGGCGGCGCTCTCCGCGCTCCGGGGCCTGGACGAGGAACTGCCCAGGCTGCCCTCGTACGTGGCCCACGCGCGCGTGGTGGCCGCGGCGGTCCGGGAGGCGCTCGCGGAGGCGGGCACCGGATGGTTCCGGGTCCACCCGGAGACCCCGCACACCCACCAGTTCCAGGTCTGGCTGCCGTACGGGGCCGAGGCCCTGACGGCGGCGGCCCTGGCCCAGACGGAGGAGACGGGCACGGTCCTCTTCCGCCGCTGGTTCGCCCCGGGCGCGGGCGGCCCGCCGGGGGTCGCCCTGACGGAGCTGACGGTGGGGGAAGCGGGCCTGGAGTGGACGGCGGAGGACGTCCGGGAGGCGGTGCGGGAGTTCGTGTCGCGGGTCGGGTAGCGGCCCACCGCGGTCCCGCGCCCGGCGGTCTGGGGCGCCCCAGGGCGGCGCGGCCGGTCCGTCAGCGGCCCCGGCGGCGCGGACGGACCGGCCGCGCCCCCGGCGGCGCGGCCGGTCCGTCAGCGCCCCCGGGGGCGCGTCGAGCCGTCAGCAGGCCCGGGCCCGGAGGCGCAGCAGTCGGCGCAGGGCGGTCCGGAGGCCGCCCCGGGCCGGCCGGCCCGCCAGGACCCGCTCGAAGCGGCGCCGGTCGCGGACCGCCCGCAGCACGGCGACGTCGTGGGTGCCGGGCGCCGGCGGGGCCGGCTCGCCGAGCTGCTCGGCGCGGTACGTGTCGAAGAGGTACTGGTGCAGCGCGTTCATGGCCCCACCGTGCGCCGCGGCCCGGCGCCGTGGCCCGTCGTTTGACGGGGGCGGTCAAACGGCGCCCGGGAACGCGCCGTCGATTGACGGGGGCCGTCAAACGACACGACAGCTCCGCCGGGCCACCCCGCACCATAGGGGGGTGAGCGTGACCATCGACATCACCGGACTGCCGCACGAGCGGATCGCCTTCTGCCCCTCGCCGCTGGCGGAGCTCGGCAACGCCCTGCACGCCCTCGCCGAGCCCGCGCACCACGCCCGGCTGCACGCCTGGACGACCGCCACCTCCGCGGCCCTGAAGCCCGAACTGGCGGACCGGCTGCACGAGGCCGACTTCATGTGGCGATCCAGCCGGTCCGACATCCTGCTGCCCGCCCGGCCCCGCGCGACCCTCGCCGAGGAGCTGGACGACCTCGACCGCATGGACGACGAGAAGTACGTGGGCTCGGCCCTGGAGATCTCCTGCGCGAGCCGCTACTCCGACGGCGCTCCCTCGCCCCTCGTCGACGAGGGGACGCGGCGGCGGGCGCTCGAACTGGCCACCGCGCGCGGTCCGCGCCAGGCCGCGTTCGTGGAGCGGATGCTCGCCGACCCGCCCGGTACGCGCGCGTGGATCCGGCGCCTCCTGGAGGACTGCGACGAGGCCTTCTTCGCCGACACCTGGCGCCGGGTCCGGGTCCAGCTCGCCGCCGACGCCCGCCACAAGACGGAGCTGATGCGCCGCAAGGGCCTGGCCGAGGCCGTCGCCGACGCGTCCTCCGCGATGGTCCTGGAGGAGGACGCGGAGGGCTCCCGGATCGTCGTCGACAAGCTGGCCCAGGCCCGTACCAGCGCGGAGGGCACCGGGGTGACGTTCCTGCCGACCGCCTTCGGCTGGCCGCACCTGTTCGCCCTGCACACCCCCGGCTGGCAGCCCGTGATCCAGTACCCGGTGCCCGCCCGCGACCTCGGGGGCGGCGCCCCCGTCGACACGGTCAAGCTGCGCCTGGAGGCGGTCGCCCACCCGATGCGGATGCGGCTGAGCCGCAGCCTGGCCCGCGGCTCGTACTCCGCGGAAGGCCGGTCTGATCACCACCCAGCGGCGCGGCCGGTACGTCCTGCACCAGCTGGACGTCGCCGTCGTCGCCCGCCTCGGCAGCGACTTCCTGGAGAGCGTCCTCCGCTAGCGGCCGCCCGACGGGGTCCCCGGGCGGTCCCCGGCGGGCTCCGGCCGGCCGGCTCAGCCGGAGCGGGGCGCCCCGTCCGCTCAGCCCGCCGCGCCGCCGCCCGCGCGGACCAGGCCCGTCTCGTACGCCAGGACGACGACCTGGACCCGGTCGCGCAGGCCCAGCTTGGTCAGGATGCGGCCCACGTGGGTCTTCACCGTCGCCTCGGACAGGACGAGACGGGCGGCGATCTCGCCGTTCGACAGGCCCTGCGCGACCAGCATCATCACCTCGCGCTCCCGGTCCGTGAGCCGGCCCAGCTCCTTGTGCTCGGGCTCCTTGCCCGAGGACGGCAGCATCGGCGAGAAGCGGTCCAGGAGCCGCCGGGTGGTCGAGGGGGCCACCACCGCGTCGCCGCTGTGCACCGAGCGGATCGCGCCGAGCAGCTCCGCCGGCGGCACGTCCTTCAGCATGAAGCCGCTCGCCCCCGCCTTCAGCCCCGAGAACGCGTACTCGTCGAGGTCGAACGTGGTCAGGATCAGCACCTTCGGCGCGTCCGGCTGCGAGCAGATCCGCCGGGTCGTCTCCACCCCGTCCAGCTTGGGCATGCGGACGTCCATCAGCACCACGTCGACCGCCGTCGCGCGCAGCACCTCCAGCGCCTCGACCCCGTCGCCCGCCTCCGCGACGACCTCCATGTCCGGCTGGGCGGCCAGCACCATGCGGAAGCCGGTGCGCAGCAGCACCTGGTCGTCGACAAGCATCACGCGGATGGACATCAGTTTCCTTCGGGGTCGTCAGTGAGCGGGCTTGAGAGGGAGCAGGGCGCTGATGCGGAAGCCTCCACCGGGGCGCGGTCCCGCGTCCAGCGTGCCGCCGACCATGCCGACCCGCTCCCGCATGCCGATCAGGCCGTGGCCGCGGCCGTCGGCTCCCCCGTCCTCGTACATCTCCTGCGGCGCTCCCCGGCCGTCGTCCTCGACGAGCAGGCCGAGGCCGTCGTCGAAGTACACCAGCCGGACGCTGGCGCCGACGTCGGGACCGCCGTGCTTGCGCGTGTTGGTCAGGGCCTCCTGCACGATCCGGTACGCGGTGAGCTCGACGCCGCTGGGCAGCGGACGGGGGCTCCCCTCGACCGCGAAGTCGACGGTCAGCCCGGCCCCCCTCACCTGCTCGACCAGGTCCTCGATCTGCTTCACGTCGGGCTGCGGCACGTACTCCCCGGCCTCCTGGTGCTCCCCGGTCCGCAGGATGCCGAGGAGCCGGCGCATCTCCGCGAGGGCCTGCCGGCCGGTGGTGGAGATGGTGTCCAGGGCCTGCTTGGCCGTCTCCGGGGAGGAGTCCATGACGTACGCCGCGCCGTCGGCCTGCACCACCATCACCGACACGTTGTGCGCGACGACGTCGTGCAGCTCGCGGGCGATCCGGGCCCGCTCGGCGGCGACCGCGACCTTGGCCTGGGCCTCGCGCTCCTGCTCCAACCGGGAGGCCCGCTCCTCCAGCTGCGCGAAGTAGGCGCGGCGGGTGCGGAGCGAGTCGCCGAGGACCCAGGCGAGCGCGAACGGCACGGTCATGATGACGGTGAAGAAGACCTGGGCGAGGCCCGACTGCGGGCCCTCCGCCGGCCATCTCAGCTGGGAGAGCGTCGCGGCGCAGAGCCCGCCGGCCAGCGCGAGCCGGGACGCCCAGCGCGGTCCGTCGTGCGCGGCGACGGTGTAGATGATCACGAGCATGGCGAAGTCGGCCGGGAAGGGCTGGAGGCCGAAGGCGAGCTGCGCCAGACCGAGGCCGACCGAGAGGAGGAGCATCTTCTCCGGGGCGCGTCGCCGCAGGGCGACGACCAGCGGGAAGAGCACCGCCACGAGGGCGTACCCGGCGGGGTGTCCCCCCATCGAGGTGCCCCCTGACGACACCACCCACAGCATGGAGAACCCCAGGAGGACGACCGCCCAGAAGGTGTCGACGCCCGTGGGGTGTCTGCGGATGAAGTCGTAAAGGCGCTGCACGTCACCCAGAGTAGGGAAGGGAGAAAGGTGCAGGGATCAACCGTGGGGTCGATCCTTGGCGCGGGACCCGTACTCCCCGAGGTGGAGACTGGGGCGCGTGACGGATGAGACGTGTCAGTGGCAGGGGTGGCGGCAGGCCACGGAACGGGCGCTGTACGGCCCGGGGGGCTTCTATCTGCGGCCCGAGGGGCCCGCGGGGCACTTCCGCACCTCGGTGCACGCCTCCCCGCTGTTCGCGGGGGCGGTGGCCCGGCTGCTCGCGGAGGTCGCCGAGGAGCTGGGGACGTCCGAGGTCGACCTCGTCGACGTGGGCGCCGGGCGCGGGGAGCTGCTGACCGGGGTCCTCGCCGCGGTCGCGGGCGGCGACGACACTCCGGGCGGCGCCCGGCGCGGCCCGCACGACCGCGTCCCGGGCGACACCCCGGCCGGCGTCGCCAGCGCCCCCGGCCGCGTCCCCGCGGGCACGCCCGGCATCGTCCCCGGCGGCCTCACGGTGCGGGCGTACGCCGTCGAGCGGGCGCCGCGGCCCGCCGGGCTCGATCCGCGCGTCGTCTGGACCGATCGGCTGCCCCGCGGCGTGCGCGGGCTGGTCTTCGCGAACGAGTGGCTCGACAACGTGCCGGTGGACGTGGCCGAGGCGGACTCCGCGGGCACGGCCCGGTACGTGGAGGTGCGCGAGGACGGCGCGGAGCGGCTCGGCGGTCCGGTCTCGGGCGCGGACGCGGAGTGGCTGGCCCGCTGGTGGCCGCTGGCGGAGCCGGGGGCGCGGGCCGAGATCGGCCGGCCGCGCGACGAGGCGTGGGCGTCGGCGGTGGCCTCGCTGGCGGCGGGCCGCGCGGTCGCCGTGGACTACGCGCACGTACGGGAGACCCGGCCGCCCTTCGGGTCACTGACCGGCTTCCGGTCGGGCCGCGAGGTCCCGCCGGTCCCGGACGGCGGCGGCGACGTGACGGCGCACGTGGCGCTCGACGCGTGCGCGGCGGCCGGCGGCGGGGACGGGCGGCACCCGGCCGAGCTGGTCACGCAGCGGGAGGCGCTCGGCCGGCTCGGGGTGTCCGGCGGCCGGCCGCCGCTCTCGCTCGCCTCCGCGGATCCCGCCGCCTACGTCCGCGCCCTCTCCTCCGCCGGGGAGGCCGCCGAGCTCACGGCCCGCGGCGGTCTCGGCGACTTCCTGTGGCTGACCCAGCGCGTCCCGGGCGGGGCGACGGAGCCGCCGGGGCAGGGGGGATACTGACCGCATGACGGAGACGACGGTCGGCATCGGCGGCGCGGCGGAGAGCACCGACATGGTGCTGAACATCGGGCCGCAGCACCCCTCGACGCACGGCGTGCTCCGGCTCCGGCTCGTGCTCGACGGAGAGGTCGTGCGGGAGGCCGAGCCGGTCGTCGGCTACATGCACCGCGGTGCCGAGAAGCTCTTCGAGGCCCGGGACTACCGGCAGATCATCATGCTGGCCAACCGGCACGACTGGCTCTCCGCCTTCTCGAACGAGCTCGGCGTGGTCATGGCCGTCGAGCGGATGCTGGGCATGGAGGTCCCGGAGCGCGCGGTGTGGACCCGTACGCTCCTCGCCGAGCTGAACCGGGTCCTGAACCATCTGATGTTCCTCGGCTCCTACCCCCTCGAACTGGGCGGCATCACCCCGGTCTTCCACGCCTTCCGGGAGCGCGAGGAGCTCCAGGCCGTGATGGAGGAGGTCTCCGGCGGCCGGATGCACTACATGTTCAACCGGGTCGGCGGCCTCAAGGAGGACCTGCCCGCCGGCTGGCTCGGCCGGGCCCGCCAGGCCGTCGCCGACGTCCGCTCGCGGATGGACGTGTACGACCGGCTCGTCCTCGGCAACGAGATCTTCCGGGGCCGTACCCGCGGGGTCGGCGTGCTGTCGCCCGCGTCGGTCCACGCGTACGGGGTCTCGGGGCCCATCGCGCGCGCCTCGGGCGTCGACTTCGACCTGCGCCGCGACGAGCCGTACCTGGCCTACGGGGAGCTGCGGGACACCCTGCGGGTCCCGGTCCGCCAGGAGGGCGACTGCCTGGCCCGCTTCGAGTGCCTGCTGGAGCAGACGCACAACGCGCTGGACCTCGCGGACGCCTGCCTGGACCGGATGGCCGAGCTGCCGCCGGGGCCCATCAACCAGCGGCTGCCGAAGGTGCTCAAGGCGCCGGAGGGCCACACGTACGCGTGGACCGAGAACCCGCTCGGCGTCAACGGCTACTACCTGGTGTCCAAGGGCGAGAAGACCCCCTACCGGCTGAAGCTCCGGTCGGCGTCCTTCAACAACATCCAGGCACTGGTGGAACTGCTGCCGGGAACGCTGGTCGCGGACATGGTGGCGATCCTGGGGTCGCTCTTCTTCGTCGTCGGCGACATCGACAAGTAGCGGGAACCCCCGGACGGGTCCCGGGCGGCGGCCCGGCCCGGCGGAGAGCCCGGGCGCGGGTGCGGGTGCGGCCCCGATCGCAGGTCCGTTCCCGGGCACGGGTCCGGGCCGCGGTCCCGTGCCCGGTCCCGGGCACGGGCACGGGCACGGGTCACCCGGGAGGCGGCCCTGCATCCGGCCGGGGCCGGTGCTCCCGGCGCATCACGACGTACTCACGCTCCTCCCGGCCGGGGCGGCGCCGGTCGGCCACCGTCCACCCCCAGCGGCCGTACCGGCCCGTCAGTTCCGGTACGTCGAGGGTCATCAGGAGGGCCGGTCCGGGCGCGGCGGCCGCGAGGAGCGCATCGTGGAGGCCGCGGCCGATGCCGAGGCCCTGGTGTCCGGGGGCGACGACGAGTTCGGCGAGTTCGAAGGCGGGCTCGGCGCCGGTCAGCACGGTGTCGGTCCAGCCGGCCGCGAACCCGAGGAGGGCGCCGTCGGCGTCGAGCGCGGCCACCGCGGTGAAGTCGTCCCGGCGGGCCGCCGAGTCGAGCAGCCGGTCCACGGTGCGCACCGCGCCCCGCGGCGGCTCGTGCCAGGGGGCGCCGCAGAAGGCCTGGGCGCACAGGGCGAGCAGTTCGTCGCGGTGGCCCGCGGCCTCACCGGCCGGGAGGTCGGTGAGGCGGTGGGTCACGAGTTCACCGCTCCGCGCAGCTCGGCCACGTCGAGCTGCTCGGTCTCGTCGTGCGCGGTCAGGTCGATGACCTGGCCGACCGCCTGCGCCGGGGCCTGCGGGGTGCCCGTGGGGCCGATCGGGGTGAGGAGCGGGGCGCCGAGCGCGGCCTGCGCCGCCAGCGCCTCCTCCAGGACCTCCTCGCCCACGACGTCGGCGAGGTCGGTGTGCTGCACGGCCTCGATCGCGGCGGCCGCCTTCTGCGTACCGAAGAAGTCGAAGCCGCCCTCGGGGCGGGCGACGGGCCTGCGGGCCGCGTACGGGACGATCGCGGACGCCGTCGGCACCGCCGGGACCCGCGGGGAGGCGGGCGCGGCCGGCGGGAGCGCGAGGGCGGAGGCGGCCGGGCGGCTGTGCTCGGTTCCGGCGGCCGCCGCGTGCTTCCCCTGCGGTTCCTCCGTCTCCCGGGCCCGCTCGGCGAGGTCCCGCGCGCGGGCGGCCTCGGCGGTACGGCGGGCGTGCTGCGCGGCGGCGTTGCGCGGCAGGTCGCGCAGGGCCAGGGCGGCGCGCCGGTAGGCCTCGGGTGTGGGCGCGGAGCTGCCGGCGGGCAGCGCCTTGACGTCCTCGGCGGCCGCGCCGGACTCCAGCGCCAGGACGCGGGCGCCCTCCAGGGCGCTGGCCCGCTCGGTCTCGGCCGTGGCGTACCGGCGGAGCAGGTCGGCGTGCTCGCCGCGCAGCCCGGCCAGCTCGACCCGCTTGGCGCGCAGCTTCGTGTCGAGCCGGGAGCGGAGCGCGCGGGCCTCTTCGAGGTCGGACTCCAGCTCGGCGACCCGCTCCTCGGCCTTCCACTGGTCGGCGGTGCGGGCGCGGTCGAGCTCGGCGACCCGCAGTCCGGCGCTCCGGTCCCAACTGCGCATGAGGACGGCACCGGTGACGGCGGCCGCGGCCGCCGCGGCGGCGAGCAGCCGGACGACGACCAGGTCACCGGGCAGCCAGGCGGCCGCGGCGCACACGACCGCGGCGCCGGCGACCGCGGAGGGCGGCAGCAGCTTGTGCAGAGGCGGGGAATGGCGGTGGCGTCCACGTGGCATGGCCTGAAATTTACCGTGCGTAGGCGGGGTGTGGGGCGTCGGCCCGGTAATCTCTTGGCCACTTCTCGCCACCGGAAGTGGATATCCGTCGTTCCGGTTCCGTTTCGAGCCGACGCCCCCCGCCCGAGGGCTACTTGTTGAGCAGCCCCTTCGTCTCCAGATACGCCTTGGCGACGTCCTCCGGCTTCGCCCGCTCGGCGTCGACCTTGCGGTTCAGTTCGGCGAGATCCGCTGTGGTGAGCACCTTGGTGATCTTGTCCAGGGCGGCGGCTATCTCGGGGGAGCCGGCGTCCTCGGCGTTGACCACGGGCAGCACGTTGTCGGCGTTCTGCAGCTTCTTGTCGTCCTCCAGGAAGACCAGCCCGTAGCTCTCGACGGTGGCGTCCGTGGTGGTCGTCAGGACCAGCTGGTCGACCCCGTCCTTCACGGCCTGCTTGGCCTGCGGGGTGCCGACGCCCTTGGGGTCGACCCCGGTCACGTCGATCCCGTACGTCTTCTTCAGGCCCGGGGCGCAGAAGGGCCGTACGGCGCATTCGTCACCGGCGGCGATCTTCACCTTGAGCTTCGAGGCGCCGAGATCGGAAAGCGTCTTCAGCTTGTTCTTCTCGGCGAATTCCTTGGTCACCGCGAAGGCGTTCTGATCGACCGCCCCGCCGACCGCGAGCACCTTCAGACCGCGCGGTTCGGCGAGCTTCCGCAGCGCCTCGACGGTGGCCGCCGCATCCCCGGAGGCGACCGGCTTCTCCTCGGGCGCCTTCGGCCCGTTCACCTTCGCGTTGAGGAATTCCGCGATGGTCGCCGCGTATTCGGGGACGACGTCGATCTCGCCCTTCTCCAGCGACGGCTCGTACAGCTCGCGATTCTTCACGGTGGTGATGGACACGGAGTATCCGGCGTCCCGCAGCGCCTGGGCGTACAGCTCGGCGAGCACCTTGGCCTCGGTGAAGGCGGCGGCGCCGACCACCAGCGAGCCCTTCCCGCCGCCGGAGGCGTCCGCGTCCCCGGCGCCCCCCGAGCCCTTCTTCTTGCCCTCCTCCAGGCTGTCACCGCCGCACGCGGCCAGTGCGACGGTCAGTGCCGCCGTCCCCAGCACCGCGCCCGCGATACGCGAGACCCTGTTCACGAGATCACCCATCCCCAGTCAGCTCTTGCTCAGTTGCTCGGTTGCCCGGTTGCTCTTGCCCGGTTGCCCGGTTGCCCGGTTGCCCGGTTGCCAAGCCGCTCGGATCGTTGGTCGAGCCGTCGCTCGACGCGCGGGAAGAACAGCCGGTCGGCGCCGACGAGGACGCCCTCCACCAGGAGGGCGAGCAGGGCCACGAGGACCGCTCCCGCGACGACCTGCGCCGTGTCGTAGGTGGCGAAGCCGGCCGTGATGATCCGGCCGAGGCCGCCCTGGCCGACCATCGCCGCGATCGTCGCCGTGGCCACCACCTGGACCGCGGCCGACCGGACCCCGGTCATCACCACCGGGCGCGCCAGCGGCAGTTCGACCTGCCGGAACAGCTGCCCGCCGGTCATCCCCATGCCCCGCGCGGCCCGCACCGCGGCCGGGTCCACCTCCCGCATCCCCACGTAGGCGTTGGTGAGCAGCGGGGGTATCGCGAAGAGCACGAGGGCCACGACGGTCGGCACGTACCCGGCGTTCCGCAGGGGGGACACCATGAACAGGGCGAGGACGGCGAAGACCGGGATCGCCCGCCCGACGTTCGACACGTTCACCGCGAGGGTCCCGCCCCGGCCGAGGTGGCCCAGCCAGAGGCCCAGCGGCAGCGCGATCGCGGCGGCGATCAGCAGCGCGGCCCCGCTCACGTACACGTGCTCGGCGAGGCGCTGCCCGACACCCTCCTCGCCCGTCCAGTGCGCGCCGGTGGTGAGCCAGCCCCAGGCGTCCGTCACCACGCCCATCTCACCCACCTCCCGGCGCGGTCCGTATCCGGGTCCACGGCGTCAGCAGCCGCTGGAGTCCCAGGAGAAGCAGGTCGGCGAGGACGGCGAGGAGCACGCACAGCACCGAGGCGGCGAGCATCTGCGCCTTGAAGAACGTGGGCAGGGCGTCCTCGATGAGGTTGCCGAGGCCGCCGCGGCCGACGACCGAGCCGACCGTCGTCAGCGCGATCGTGGAGACCGTCGCCATCCGTATCCCCGCCATCAGCACGGGCAGCGCCAGGGGGAGTTCGACCTCCCACAGCAGGCGCAGCGAGCCGTACCCCATGCCCCGCGCGGCCTCCCGGGTCTCGGCCGGCACGGCGGCGAGCCCCGCGAGCGTGTTCCGCACGAGGATCGTCAGCGCGTAGAGCACGAGGCCGGTCACCACCAGCGCCGAGGACAGCCCGAAGAAGGGCAGCAGCAGCGAGAACATGGCGAGCGACGGCACCGTGTAGAGCAGGGTGGTCAGTCCGAGGACGGGGCCCGCGAGGCGGGGTCTGGCCCGGACGAGCAGCGCGAGGGGCACGGCGACGGCGAGCGCGATCAGCACGGAGGCGACCGTGATTCCCACATGCTGGAGCGTGGCGTCGGTCAACTCCGCGGTGCGCGACCGCAGGTACTCGCCGCAGATCCAGTCGTTCGTGACCAGACAGTTCGGTGCGCTCATCCGTCCCTCCCCCCGGGTCGCCGATCTTCCGAACGCGTGTCTGACGACCCTAACCCCCGGCACCGACAATCCCCGAGACCCGCCACAATGCGGCAACACGCCCTTCACACACCCCCGGCATCCAGGGGCCAGAATGGGGAACCATGATCCGGTTCGAGCACGTGACCAAGCGGTATCCGGACGGCACGACCGCCGTCGACGACCTCTCGTTCGAGGTGGCGGAGGGCGAACTCGTCACCCTGGTCGGGCCGTCCGGCTGCGGCAAGACGACCACGATGATGATGGTGAACCGGCTCGTCGAGCCGACCGCCGGGCGCGTCCTCGTCGACGGCGAGGACATCGCCGGCGTCGACCCCGTCGGCCTGCGCCGCAAGATCGGCTACGTCATCCAGCAGGTCGGGCTCTTCCCCCACCGCACGGTCCTGGACAACACCGCGACCGTCCCCGCCCTCCTCGGCTGGAAGAAGGCCGCCGCACGCGCGCGTGCCGCCGAACTCCTCGACCTCGTCGGGCTCGACCCGGCCGTCTACGGCTCCCGCTACCCCGCGCAGCTCTCCGGCGGGCAGCGCCAGCGGGTCGGCGTGGCCCGCGCGCTCGCCGCCGACCCGCCGGTCCTCCTCATGGACGAACCCTTCGGCGCCGTCGACCCGGTGGTCCGCGAGCGCCTCCAGAACGAGTTCCTCGCGCTCCAGGCCACCGTCCGCAAGACCGTCCTCCTCGTCACCCACGACATCGAGGAGGCCGTCCGCATGGGCGACCGCATGGCCGTCTACGGACAGGGCCGCATCGAGCAGTTCGACACCCCGGCGACCGTCCTCGGCGCCCCCGCCACCCCGTACGTCGCGGACTTCGTCGGCAGCGACCGCGGGCTCAAGCGGCTCGCCGTCACCCCCGTCACGGAGGCCGACCTCGAACCCGTACCGGCGAAGGCCCCCGCGGCGGCCGGCGGGCCCGGGAGCGCGGACGGCGCCCCCGACCCCGTACCGCTCGGCACCTCCCTCAAGGACGCCCTCGCCGTCCTCCTCCAGCACGACACCGGCCGCCTCACGGTCACCGGCGCGGACGGCCGCCCCCTCGGCGTCCTCACCCCCGAGGGCGTCCACCGCGCCCTGCGCCGCGCGTCGGCCCCCGCCCCGGCCCCCTGAGCGGGCTCAGGTCGCGCTGAGCTTGCCGCTCATCCAGACCAGACCCGGCGGGATCTCGCGGTTCCAGGTGTTGAAGTTGTGGCCGCCGCTCTCCAGCGTGATCGACGAGACCCTCGCCGGGCTCTTCACCCGCTTGACGAACTCCAGCGTGCCCCGCCGGTTGCCCTCGCCCTGCTTCGACGTCGTCACCAGGAACGACGAGGCGCCCGGCGGCCGGTGGTCCAGGCTCCACAGCAGGTCGCCCCGCTTGCGCAGCCGGTCGTCCCCGTGGAACAGGTCGCCGGTCGTCACGTCCTCCGCCGCCCGGTAGTACGCCGAGAAGCCCGCCCCCGCGGCGAACCGGTCGGGGTGGTGCAGCGCGATCTTCAGCGCGCAGTACCCGCCCGTGGAGTTCCCCATGAACCCCCAGTTGCGGGGCTTCGTGCCCACCCGGTACGCCTCCGAGACCGCCTTCGGCAGGTCCTCGGCGAAGAAGGTCTCCGTCTGCGGGCCGCCCGGCACGTCCACGCACTCGGTGTCCCGCGGCGGCGCCACCGTCGGACGCAGCATCACCAGGATCATCGGCTGCATCCGGCCCTCCTTCGCCTGGAGGTACGCCGTCTTCGGGTACTTCAGCCCCTTGATCAGGTTCTCCGCCGTGCCCGGATACCCCGTCAGCACCACCGAGGCCGGGAAGGTGCGCTTCGCGTACGCGGGCTGGAAGTACTCCGGCGGCAGGTACACGTACGCCGGCGAGACGATCCCCGAGCGCTCCCCCGCCACCACGACCTTCTGTATCTGCCCGGCCGTCGCCGGCCGGCCGCCGCCCGGCACGTCGAGCCCCTGCCTCCCCACCACCCGCAGGTCCTTCGAACCGGCCGCGTGGTCGACCACCACGCCCATGTCCTGCTCCTGGCCGAACAGGTCCGCCCACGAGCCGTAGAACAGGAAGGAACGGTTCGCCGCGAGGCCCACCGCGGCGAACAGCGCGACCTGCGTCACCAGCAGCAGCCCTACCCGCCCCACCACCGCACGCCAGCCGCGACGCGCGAGCCGCGGCCACCACCAGACCGTGACGAGGAACAGCACCACGGCGAGCACGACCGCCACCACGAGAACTTTGTTGCTGGTGAGACCCATGGGACGACCGAGCCCTCTTTCCGAGATTTTCCTGTGAACCGATGAACCCGACCCCGTACGGCTCCGTCCTAGAAGGCGCACCAACCGGAACGGCCCGCCCCACGCGCCGCAGGGCCCGACCGGAGTCAAGGACCCTTCGCAGGACCACGGGAAGCACGGGAAGCCATGTCTGTCACAGTAGATGGGGACAAATCAGGATTGGTTCCGGTTCGGGTACGCCGGATTCTCCGCGGCCCCCGCCCCGAGAACGTCCCCGCCCTCGTCGGCACCGCCTGCACCCTGATCGGCCTCATCGACATCGCGGCCGGCGTCTTCCCCCGCTTCCGCGCCAGCCGCATGCACGCCGTCGCCGAAGTCCTCCCCGGCACCCTCGGCCCCCTCTCCGCCGCCCTCTCCCTCAGCGCCGGCGTCCTCCTCCTGCTCCTCGCCCACGGCCTCAAGCGCCACAAACGCCGCGCCTGGCGCGCCGCCGTCGTCCTGCTCCCCCTCGGCGCCACCGCCCAGTTCATCTGGCGCCACTCCGTCCTCGGCGTCCTCCTCTCCCTCGCCCTGCTCGCCCTCCTGCTCCGCCACCGCGGCGAGTTCGCCGCCCTGCCCGACCCCCGCAGCCGCTGGCGCGCCCTCGCCAACTTCGTCGTCATGGGGGCCGGCTCCCTCGCCCTCGGCCTCGTCATCGTCAGCGCCCACCCCCGCCGCGTCATCGGCAGCCCCAGCCTCACCGACCGCCTCGAACACGTCCTGTACGGACTCTTCGGCGTCGAAGGCCCCGTCGGCTACAGCAACGGCGTCGACTGGACCGTCGGCTACTCCCTCGGCGCCCTCGGCATGCTCACCGCACTCACCACCATCTACCTCGCCTTCCGCCCCGAGCACCCCGCCGCCCGCCTCACCGACGAGGACGAGGTCCGCCTGCGCGCCCTCCTCGACCAGCACGGCGGCCGCGACTCCCTCGGCCACTTCGCGCTCCGCCGCGACAAGGGCGTCGTCTTCTCCCCCAGCGGCAAAGCCGCCGTCTGCTACCGCGTCGTCTCCGGCGTCATGCTCGCCAGCGGCGACCCCATCGGCGACGTCGAAGCCTGGCCCGGCGCCATCGAACGCTTCATGGACGAGGCCAAAGCCCACTCCTGGACCCCCGCCGTCATGGGCTGCTCCGAGACCGGCGGCCAGGTCTGGACCCGCGAGACCGGCCTCGACGCCCTCGAACTCGGCGACGAGGCGGTCGTCGACGTCGCGGATTTCTCCCTCTCCGGACGAGCCATGCGCAACGTCCGCCAGATGGTCAAGCGCATCGAACGCAACGGCTACACCACCCGCGTCCGACGCGTCCGTGACCTCGACCCCGACGAGCTCGAAGCCGTCCGCCACGCCGCCGCCGACTGGCGCGGCACCGACACCGAACGCGGCTTCTCCATGGCCCTCGGCCGCATCGGCGCCCCCGGCGACGGCGACGCCGTCATAGCGACCGCCCACAAGACCGACCCCGACGGCACCCCCGACTCCCCCTACGGCGACCTCAAGGCGATCATCCACTTCGTCCCCTGGGGCCCCGACGGCATGTCCCTCGAACTCATGCGCCGCGACCGCTCCGCCGACCCCGGCATGAACGAGCTCCTCATCGTCGCCGCCCTCCAGGCCGCCCCCGCCCTCGGCATCGCCCGCGTGTCCCTCAACTTCGCCATGTTCCGCGCGGCCCTCGCCCGCGGCGAGAAGATCGGCGCCGGCCCCGTCCTGCGCGTCTGGCGCGGCCTCCTCGTCTTCCTCTCCCGCTGGTTCCAGATCGAATCGCTGTACAAGTTCAACGCCAAGTTCCGCCCCCGCTGGGAACCCCGCTTCGTCGTCTACCGCACCAGCCGCGACCTCCCCCGCATCGGCTTCGCCGCCATGCAGGCCGAAGGATTCGTGAACCTCGCACTCCCCCGCCCCTTCACCCGCAGGCGCCCCGCCCCGGCCCCCCGCCCCTGCGCCCACATCGTCCCCACCCCCTCCGAGCGCGAGGTCCGAGCGGCCTGACCCGGCCGCCGGGCCCTACGCTGGACACATGAGTACGACGATCGACCGGGGAACCGTCCGAGGCCTGCCGGAGTGGGACCGCTGCGCGGTCATGGGCGTGGTCAACGTGACCCCCGACTCCTTCTCCGACGGCGGCCGCTGGTTCGACACCACGGCCGCCGTCAAACACGGCCTCGACCTCGTCGCCCAGGGCGCCGACCTCGTCGACGTCGGCGGCGAGTCCACCCGGCCCGGCGCCAGCCGCGTCGACGAGGACGAGGAACTCCGCCGCGTCGTCCCCGTGGTCCGCGGCCTCGCCGCCGAAGGCGTCACCGTCTCCGTCGACACCATGCGCGCCCGCGTCGCCGCCCGCGCCGTCGACGCCGGCGCCGTCCTCGTCAACGACGTCAGCGGTGGCCTCGCCGACCCCGGCATGGTCCCCGCCGTCGCCGCCGCCGAGGTCCCCTTCGTCGTCATGCACTGGCGCGGATTCAGCCAGGACATGAACAGCCTCGCCGTGTACGACGACGTCGTCACCGAGGTCGTCGGCGAACTCCGCACCCGCCTGGAGGCCGTCGTCGACGGCGGCGTCGACCCCGACCGCATCGTCGTCGACCCCGGCCTCGGCTTCGCCAAACTGGCCCCCCACGACCTCGCCCTCGTCGCCCGCCTCCCCGCACTCCGCGCCCTCGGCCGCCCCCTCCTCGTCGCCGCCTCCCGCAAGCGCTTCCTCGGCCACGTCCTCACCCGTGAGGGCTCCGCACCGCCCCCCGCCCGCGAACGCGACGCCGCCACCGCCGCCGTCTCCGCCCTCGCCGCCCACGCGGGCGCCTGGGCCGTCCGCGTCCACGAGGTCCGGGCCACCGCCGACGCCGTACGGGTCGCCCGCGCCGTCGAGGGAGCCGCGTGACCCGCACCCCCGACGAAGCCGCCGTCGAAGCCGCCAACACCGCCTTCTACGAGGCGATGGAGACCGGCGACTTCGAGGGCGTCTCCGCCCTCTGGCTCGACGACGGCGCCACCCCCGTCACCTGCGTCCACCCCGGCTGGCCCGTCCTCACCGGCCGCGGCGAGGTCCTCCGCTCCTACGCCCTGATCATGGCGAACACCGAGTACATCCAGTTCTTCCTCACCGACCTGGAGATCTCCCTCGCCGGCCCCACCGCCGTCGTCACCTGCACCGAGAACATCCTCAGCGGCGGACCCGCCGAGGACGGCGCCGAACTGGGCCCCCTCGTCGGACAGCTCGTCGTCGCCACCAATGTGTTCCGCCACACACCCGAAGGCTGGCGGATCTGGTCCCACCACGCCTCCCCCGTCCTCGCCGACACCACCGACACCGCCGGGACAACGGACGAGGAGCCCGACGGCGACACCCCGTGACCCCTCCGCCACACCCGCCCACCGCGCCGCCCACGCCCCCGCAGGCAAGCCCTGTCGGCCCCCGCAGGTAGATTCGAGACCGGACACCCGGCCGTCCGCACCCGGCTGCGTGCCCACCGAACTACGACAGCAGGAGTGATTCGCGTGGATCGTGTCGCGCTGCGCGGCCTCAAGGCCCGGGGCCACCATGGCGTCTTCCCCAAGGAGCGCGAGGAGGGCCAGACCTTCATCGTGGACCTGGTCCTCGGCCTGGACACCCGCCCGGCGGCCGCCGACGACGACCTGACGAAGACCGTGCACTACGGCGTCGTCGCCGAAGAGGTCGTCGACGTCGTCCAGGGCGAGCCCGTCGACCTCATCGAGACGCTGGCCGAGCGCATCGCCCAGCAATGCCTCAGCCACGCCGGGGTACAAGAGGTGGAGGTCGTCGTCCACAAACCGGACGCGCCCATCACCGTGCCGTTCGACGACGTGACCATCACGATCACCCGGAGCCGACGATGAAGCCGATGCAGAGCGACCCCACCGTCCAGCCCGTACCGGCATCCGTCGTCGCCACCGTCGACGCCGCCGACTCGACGCTGTCCAACCCCCGCTGGGCCGTCGTGGCCCTCGGCTCCAACCTGGGCAACCGCCTGGAGACCCTCCAGGGGGCCGTCGACGCCCTCGCGGACACCCCCGGCCTCCGGGTCAAGGCCGTCTCCCCCGTGTACGAGACGGAGCCCTGGGGCGTCGACCCCGACACCCAGCCCTCGTACTTCAACGCCGTCGCCCTCGTGAAGACGACCCTGCCGCCCTCCTCCCTCCTGGAGCGCGCCCACGCCGTCGAGGAGGCCTTCCACCGCGTCCGCGAGGAGCGCTGGGGCGCCCGCACCATCGACGTCGACATCGTCGCCTACGCGGACGTCGTCTCCGAGGACCCCGTCCTCACCCTCCCGCACCCCCGCGCCCACCAGCGCGCCTTCGTGCTCGCCCCCTGGCACGACGTCGACCCCGAGGCCCAGCTCCCCGGCCACGGCACCGTCGCCGCCCTCCTCACCACCCTCGGCCACGACGGCGTCGCCCGCCGCACCGACCTGGAACTCCGTCTGCCCGAGTAGTCGTTACGCTCGGGGCAGACCGCCCCGCGGATCACGACCGACGACCAGGAGAAGGACACCGGTGAAACAACTGCGGCTGAAGGTGCTCGCCGGACTGTTCCTCGTCGCCGGCATCCTCTCCTGGGGTGCGGCCCGGCTCTGGGACTCGGTCGGCACCCTGCCCAGCGTGCCCATCGCGGCGCCGATCGTCCTGGCCGTGATCGCGGTCGTCCTCACCGCGACGGCCCTGTCGATCCGGGCCCGCCTCAAGGCCCAGCGCGAGCGCCGCCCCGGCGCGAAGGGCGTGGAGCCCCTGATGGCGGCCCGCGCGGTGGTCTTCGGCCAGGCGAGCGCCTTGGTCGCCGCCCTCGTCGCCGGCATGTACGGCGGCACGGGCGTCTTCCTCCTCGGCTCCCTCGACGTCCCCGCCCGCCGCGACCAGGCCCTCTACGCGGCCCTCTCGGTCGCGGCGGGCATCGCCGTCATCGCCGCCGCCCTCTTCCTGGAGCGGGTCTGCAGGCTCCCCGAGGACGACGACGAGAACGGCCCGGGCAAGGCCCGGGTCTAGCTCCCCGACCGGCGGGAACACCCGCGCTCAGCGGCAGAGCGCGTCGATACCCGCCGAGAATCCCGCGAACTCGGCCTGCGCCTCTCCGACGATCTCCCGAGCACCCCGGCGCGGCGTCGTCGCGAACCGCCCGGCCAACTCGGCCAGGTCCGCATCCGGGCGCGGCTCCCGCTCCACGTACAGAGCGGCCTCCATCGGCCCGTAGCCGTCGGCGAGCACCCACAGGAAGTCGGACAGGTTCCCGGCGACGACACCGCGCTCGCCCTCCGACCCCATGAACACCACGGGCTGCTCGGCAAGCGGCTGCCCGGGCCGCACACACCAGACCGCCGCGAGACCCCCAGTCCCGTCCTGCCCGAAGACCCGGAAGGCGTCCCCGTCGAGCGCGTGGTTGCCGGTCCAGTGCCGGAGCCAGTCGGTGGTCTCCTCGGCGGAGTCGAAGGCGCTGTACGGCTCGAAGTCGACGCCCTCGCCCTCGTCGCCGTAGTCGAACTCGATCCGGGCGACGGCGGCCAACGCGTCAGGAAAGCGGCGGTCGCCGCCGAACGTCTCGATCATGGCCGCAGGCTAGCCGCCCCCACTGACACCACCGGGCGCCGGCCCTTCACCGGGGCCCTACTCGTACCCGGGCCTGATCGTCAGCCGCTCCCGGCACAGCTTCCGCGCGTACGTCCATCTTGCCGGTCAGCCCGTACCCCATACCGGTCCCCCTTGATCAGCGATCCACTCCACTGATCGGGGACGGTATGGAGCAAGGGGGACAGCCCGCTACTAACGGGCCAATATCAGGGACATGGCCTCAGCACGGGTAGTAGCGTCACGAAGTTGACCACGTACCGCCGAGGTCGTCGTCTTGGCGCCGGGCTTGCGGATGCCTCGTACCGACATGCACATGTGCTCGGCCTCGATCACGACGATCGCGCCGCGCGCCTCGAGAATCCGCATCAGCGAATCGGCGATCTGCGTCGTCAGACGCTCCTGGACCTGCGGGCGCCGTGCGAAGACGTCGACCAGCCGCGCCAGCTTCGACAGGCCCGTGATCTTGCCGGTCTCCGCCGGTATGTAGCCCACATGGGCCACGCCGTGGAACGGGAGCAAATGATGTTCGCAGAAGCTAACGAGTTCGATGTCCTTCACGAGCACCATTTCGTCGTGCCCGAGATCGAAAGTCGTGGTCAGGACATCCTCGGGCTCCTGGCGCATCCCGGCCAGCAGTTCGCGATACGCGCGCGCAACGCGTGCAGGCGTCTTCTGCAGCCCCTCGCGGTCCGGGTCCTCGCCGACCGCGATGAGGAGCTCGCGTACGGCCGCCTCGGCGCGCTTCTCGTCGAACTCGCCGATCGTGCCCTCGCCGTCCAGCGTCACCGGGTCGGTCATCTCTGTGCCTCGTTCCGTCTGACTGATGTGCGCGAAATGCCGCGCCCCCACAGGCTAAAACCTGTGGGGGCGCGGCAGCCATTCCGGATCCGGAGGGGTCAGTCCTCCGGGTTGTCCACGGGGGCGATCTCGATGCCCTTCGTGGTGTCGACCGCGGGGGCCGCCGAGCCGTTCGCCGTGTTCGTCAGGGCGAGCTCCTTGGGGGAGAGCACCGGCGGACGCGTGGACGGGGTACGGCGGGAGGAGCCGGTCCAGGCCGGGCGGGCCGGGCGCTTGACGATGGGGGTGAAGATCTCGGCGATCTCCTCCTTGCCCAGCGTCTCCTTCTCCAGGAGGGCGAGGACCAGGTTGTCGAGGACGTCGCGGTTCTCGACGAGGATCTCCCAGGCCTCGTTGTGCGCGGTCTCGATGAGCTTCTTGACCTCTTCGTCGACCAGCGCCGCGACCTCTTCCGAGTAGTCGCGCTGGTGCGCCATCTCGCGGCCGAGGAAGGGCTCGGTGTTGTCCCCACCGAACTTGATCGCGCCGAGGCGCTCGGTCATGCCGTACTGGGTGACCATCGCGCGGGCCGTGGCGGTGGCCTTCTCGATGTCGTTGGCGGCGCCGGTGGTCGGGTCGTGGAAGACCAGCTCCTCCGCCGCACGGCCGCCCAGCATGTAGGCCAGCTGGTCGAGCATCTCGTTGCGCGTGGTCGAGTACTTGTCCTCGTCCGGCAGGACCATCGTGTAGCCCAGGGCGCGGCCGCGGGACAGGATGGTGATCTTGTGGACGGGGTCGGAGTTCGGCGAGGCCGCCGCGACGAGGGCGTGGCCGCCCTCGTGGTACGCGGTGATCTTCTTCTCCTTGTCCGACATGATCCGGGTCCGCTTCTGCGGGCCCGCGACCACTCGGTCGATCGCCTCGTCCAGTGCCGCGTTGTCGATCAGCTTCTGGTCGCTGCGGGCGGTGAGGAGCGCCGCCTCGTTGAGGACGTTGGAGAGGTCCGCGCCGGTGAAGCCGGGGGTGCGTCGGGCGACGGCGCCGAGGTCGACGTCCGGTGCGACCGGCTTGCCCTTCTGGTGGACCTTGAGGATCTCCAGTCGGCCCTGCATGTCGGGGCGGTCGACGGCGATCTGCCGGTCGAAGCGTCCGGGGCGCAGGAGCGCGGGGTCGAGGATGTCCGGCCGGTTGGTGGCGGCGATCAGGATGACGCCGCCCTTGACGTCGAAGCCGTCCATCTCGACGAGGAGCTGGTTGAGCGTCTGCTCGCGCTCGTCGTGACCGCCGCCGAGGCCGGCGCCGCGGTGGCGTCCGACGGCGTCGATCTCGTCGACGAAGACGATGGCCGGCGCGTTGGCCTTGGCCTGCTCGAAGAGGTCGCGGACCCGGGAGGCGCCGACGCCGACGAACATCTCGACGAAGTCGGAGCCGGAGATCGAGTAGAACGGGACCCCGGCCTCGCCGGCGACGGCGCGCGCGAGGAGCGTCTTGCCGGTTCCGGGGGGGCCGTAGAGCAGGACGCCCTTGGGGATCTTGGCGCCGACGGCCTGGAACTTGGCCGGCTCCTGGAGGAACTCCTTGATCTCGTGGAGTTCCTCGACGGCCTCGTCCGAGCCCGCGACGTCGGCGAAGGTGGTCTTCGGCGTGTCCTTGGTGATGAGCTTGGCCTTGGACTTCCCGAACTGCATGACGCGGGAGCCGCCGCCCTGCATCTGGTTCATCAGGAAGAGGAAGACGACCACGATGAGGACGAAGGGGAGGAGGGAGAGCAGGATCGAGACGAAGGGCGACTGCTTCGTCGGGGAGACGGTGTAGCCCTTCTCGATCTGCCCGGCCTCGAACTTCTCCTGCAGCTTGTCGGCCAGGTCGGCGCCCTGGGTGCCGATGTAGCTGGCCTGGACCTTGCTGCTGTTGTCGATCTTCTGGCCGTCGACGAGCTCGATCTTGACGATCTGCTCGTCACCGGTGGTGATCTTTGCCTGCTTGACCTGGTTCTTGTCGATCGCCTGGACGACCTTGCCGGTGTCCACCGTCTTGTAGCCCTCGGACGAGCCGACGACCTGCATCAGCACGACCACGGCGAGGACGGCCAGCACGATCCACATGACCGGCCCACGGAAGTATCGCTTCACGTCCATCCATACGGAGCGAGATCGCTCCGTCCCTCCTGCCCGTAGGAAAATGCTGCTGTGGGAGCTGCTAGGTGAAAAAGCTGTTCTTCGGACGGTACCTCAGCATCGTCGCCCGCGACCGCCTTCCCGTGGTTCAACGGGGGGGAAGGCGGTGCGGGTTCCCCGAACGGCCCTGGCGTTCAGCCGCCGTAGACGTGCGGGGCGAGCGTGCCGACGAACGGAAGGTTCCGGTACTTCTCGGCGTAGTCGAGGCCGTAGCCGACGACGAACTCGTTGGGGATGTCGAAACCGATCCACTTGACGTCGATCGCGACCTTGGCGGCCTCGGGCTTGCGCAGGAGCGTGCAGACCTCCAGGGAGGCGGGCTCGCGCGAGCCGAGGTTCGACAGGAGCCAGGACAGGGTCAGGCCGGAGTCGATGATGTCCTCGACGATCAGGACGTGCTTGCCCTTGATGTCGGTGTCGAGGTCCTTGAGGATCCTGACGACGCCGGAGGACTGGGTGCCCGCGCCGTACGAGGACACGGCCATCCAGTCCATGGTGACGGGGGTGGACAGGGCGCGAGCCAGGTCCGCCATCACCATCACGGCGCCCTTGAGGACGCCGACGATGAGCAGGTCCTTGCCCGCGTACTCCGCGTCGATCTTCGCGGCCAGCTCTGCCAGCTTGGCGTCGATCTCTTGCTTGGTGATGAGCACCGACTGGAGGTCGGTGCCCATGTCCTTCTCGTTCACCCGGGTCACTTTCGTTGCAGCGTGCGTCAGCCTTGCCGGATGACCAGTCTGCCACCCTGGCGGCGGGCTTCGACGCGGCCGGGCAGGTTGATGGCCCCCTGGCCGCGCCAGCCGGTGATGAGCCGGTCGACTTCCTCGATGTGGCGGGCGAAGAGCGAGCCGGCGGGCGCGCCCTCGGCGATGACGGCGCGGCGCAGGACGCGGCGGCGTACGGCGGGGGGCAGGCCGTGGAGTTTGGCGCATTCCAGGGCGCCCGCCTCGTCGCGCACGCGGGTCTCGGCGTCGGCGGCCCAGGTGTCGAGGGCGTCGGCGTCGTCGCGGGAGAGCTGGGCCGTTCGGGCGAGGGCTTCGACGACGCCCTTGCCGAGGGCCTTCTCGAGGGCGGGGAGGCCTTCGTGGCGGAGCCTGGAGCGGGTGTAGGCGGGGTCGCTGTTGTGGGGGTCGTCCCAGACGGCGAGTTCCTGTGCGACGCAGGCCTTGCGGACGGTCTGGCGGTCGAGCTGGAGGAAGGGGCGGCGGTAGCGGCCGGAGGCGCCGGAGATGGCGGCCATGCCGGAGAGCGAGCGGATGCCGGAGCCTCGGGCGAGCCCGAGCAGGACGGTTTCCGCTTGGTCGTCGCGGGTGTGGCCGAGCAGGATCGCGGCGGCTCCGTGGCGCTCCGCGGCGTCGTCGAGGGCCGCGTACCGCGCGTCGCGTGCGGCGGCCTCGGGGCCTCCTTCGCGGCCGACGGTGACGGCGACGGCCTCGGAGGGGGTGAGGCCGAGGGCGGTCATGCGTCCGACGACTTCGTCCGCGCGGGTGGCGGAGCCGTCCTGGAGTCCGTGGTCGACGGTGATGCCGCCGGCGCGGACGGGGAGTTTGCGGGCCTCGAAGGCGAGGGCGGAGGCGAGCGCCATGGAGTCGGCGCCTCCGGAGCAGGCGACGAGCACGAGGGGGGTGTGTGCGTCGCGTGCGGGGGCGGGGTCGGTCTGGTGCTCGGTGAGGACGTCGTGGAGTACGCGGCGGACCGCCAGGCGTATCGCCGCGACCGCAGGATGGGGACCCATGTCCGGTGCCCTTCGTGAATGGGGTTGGGGTGCCTCGGTCGGAGTCTTAACGGTCGGAAAGGGGGGTTCGGTCACTCAGAGTGCGTCGATGGTGACAGAAACCCGGCCGTTACCCGAGCATTGCACGCCTCACCCTTGGTCCAGGGTCCCTCGGATGGGTGATTGGCCGGGCGTTCCGACGTGTTCCTGCGTCGTGTGCCGCTCCAGTCTCACGAGTCTGCCTTACGGTGCACCCTCGCGATCCAGTCGGCGGGTGCGGCGATCTCGCTCTTGGTGGGGAGTGTGTTGGGGGAGGTCCAGACGCGGTTGAAGCCGTCCATGCCGACCTGGTCGACGACGGCGCGGACGAAGCGCTCTCCGTCGCGGTACTGGCGGAGCTTGGCGTCGAGGCCGAGGAGCTTGCGCAGGGCGAGGTCGAGGCGGGAGGCGCCGCGGGCGCGGCGCTGCTGGAACTTCTCGCGGATCTCGGCGACGGAGGGCACGACCTGGGGTCCGACCCCGTCCATGACGTAGTCGGCGTGTCCTTCGAGGAGGGACATGACGGCGGTGAGGCGGCCGAGGATCTCGCGCTGCTCGGGGGTCTGGACGAGTTCGACGAGGGAGGGGGCGGGTTCGCCCTCCTCGCCCTCGGGGCGTCCGCCGGCGAGGGTCTGGGCGGCCTCGCGGAGGCGTTCGACGACGGTGCCGGGGTCGACGTCGGTGGCGGCGAGGAACGACTGGATTTCGCCCTGGAGGTGGTCGCGGAGCCAGGGGACGGCGGTGAACTGGGTGCGGTGGGTCTCCTCGTGGAGGCAGACCCAGAGCCGGAAGTCGTGCGGGGAGACGTCGAGTTCCCGTTCGACGTGGACGATGTTGGGGGCGACCAGGAGGAGGCGTCCGCCGCCGTTGGCGCCGGCGGGGAGGTCGCGGGTGGCGGGGGCGAAGGTCTCGTACTGGCCGAGGATGCGGGAGGCGAGGAAGGACAGCAGCATGCCGAGTTCGACGCCGGTGACCTTGCCGCCGACGGCGCCGAGGACGGCGTTGCCGGGGGTGGTGGAGCGGCGGTCCTGCATCTTCCCGAGGAGGGGGGTGAGGAGTTCGCGGAAGCCGGCGACGTTGGCCTTGATCCAGCCCGCCCGGTCGACGACGAGGACGGGCGTGTCGGCGATGCCGGCGGGGTCGGTGCCCTCGGGGAACATCCGGGTGTAGGCGCGGACGTGTTCCTCGGAGGCCTTGGCGTGCCTGCGGAGTTCGGCGACGACCTCGCGGGCCTCGTCGCGTCCGACGTCGGGTCCGGGCCGCACGAGGCGGGTCGCGGTCGCGACCGCGAGGTTCCAGTCGACCATCCCTGATGTGCCTGCGCCACCGATGCTCGTCATGCGTCAACCGTACGGTCTCGAAGCCTGTTCGGGGTGGGTTCGGGACGGCTTCGGTGCGGGTCGGGCGGGGGCCGCGCGGGGGCGGGGGACGGTCAGTCCCGTGCGGCGAGGGCGGCGGAGAGCCGGTCGAGGGCGGGCTGCGCCTCGTAGGGGGAGGGGGTGCCGCCGGCGAGGAACGCGAAGGCGAGGAGGCGTCCGTCGGCGGTGACGACGGTTCCGGCGAGGGTGTTGACGCCGGTGAGGGTTCCGGTCTTGGCGCGGACGAGTCCGGCGCCCTCGGTGGCGGGCGCGGTGTCGAAGCGGCCGGCGAGGGTGCCGGTGAAGCCGCCGACGGGCAGTCCGGTGAGGAGGGGGCGCAGGGCGGGGCGGGCCGGGTCGGCCGCGCGGGTGAGGAGTCCGGTGAGGAGGGCGGCGGAGACGCGGTCGCGGCGGTCGAGTCCGCTGCCGTCGGCGAAGCGTGCTCCGGTGACGGGGAGGCCGAGGCGGGCGAGTTCCTCGCGGACGGCCGTGGCGGCGCCGTCGAAGCCGGCGGGCTTCTTGCGTGCGAGGGCGGTCTGGCGGGCGAGGGCCTCGGCGAGGTCGTTGTCGCTGTGGGTGAGGGTGCGCTCGACGAGGTCCGCGAGGGGGGCGGAGAGGGTGCGGGCGAGGGGGGCGGTCTCGGGGGTGCGGCCGGGGGCGGGGGTGCCGGTGACCTTGACGCCCGCGCGGGTGAGGAGGTCGGCGAAGGCGGCGGCGGTGTCGCCGGCGGGGTCGGCGGTGCGGGGGGCGGGACCGCTGTCGCTGCCGTCGAGGCGTCCTTCGTCGGTCATGAGGGCGACGACGGGGGCGATGTTCTCGTTGGGGCCGATGGGGTGGATGGCGGGGCCCTGGTAGAGGTGCGTGTCGTAGGTGAGGCGTACGGAGGTGTGGCCGCGGGCGGTGAGGGCGCGGGCGGTGGCGGTGGCGAGGGCCGTGAGGCGGGGCCGGTCGAGGGTGGGGTCGCCGCCGCCGGTGAGGGTGACGGTGCGGCCGTCGGGGGTGGCGGTGGCCGTGGTGGCGATGCGGTGGTCGGGGCCGAGGGCGGAGAGCGCGGCGGCCGCGGTGGCGATCTTGACGGTGGAGGCGGGGGTCATGGGGGTGGCGGCGCCCGCGCCGTAGAGCTGCTTGCCGGTGGCGGTGTCGACGACGGAGGCGGTGCGCAGCGGGCCGAGGCCGGGGTCGGCGAGGAGGGGGCCGAGGCGGGCGGCGAGGTCCGCGGGGGGTGCGGCGGGGGCCGGGGCGTGCAGGGCGGCGAGGACGCCGGGGGCGCTGGGGGCCGGGGCGGGGCGGCGGGGCGGGGCGGGTGCGGGGGCGGGGGCGTGATGTGCGCCACCCGCCGCCGGGGCGGCGGCGCGGGCCCGCTCCGCCGTACGCTGGCCCGAGTCCCACGGACCGGCTGCTGCCACCGCCACGGCGGCCAGGGCCAGTCCGAGGGCGGCGGAGCCCGCCGTGAGCTGCCACATCCTCGGCTCGGGCATTGCTGACCAGCCCCTTTCGCGATCACACACGTGCGTGAGGGACACTTAATCACCGCGCGTCGTCGCGAGCATTCACTTGTGTTGATTCAGGAGGAGCCACCCGTGGAGTTCGACGTTCTCATCGAGATCCCCAAGGGATCGCGTAACAAGTACGAGGTCGACCACGAGACGGGTCGCATCCGTCTGGACCGTCGTCTGTTCACGTCGACGGCCTACCCGACCGACTACGGCTACGTCGAGAACACCCTGGGTGAGGACGGCGACCCGCTGGACGCGCTCGTCATCCTCGACGAGCCCACCTTCCCGGGCTGCCTGATCAAGTGCCGCGCGATCGGCATGTTCCGCATGACGGACGAGGCCGGCGGCGACGACAAGCTGCTGTGCGTGCCGGCGACGGACCCGCGCATGGAGCACCTGCGGGACATCCACCACGTGGCCGAGTTCGACCGCCTGGAGATCCAGCACTTCTTCGAGGTCTACAAGGACCTGGAGCCGGGCAAGTCGGTCGAGGGCGCGGACTGGGTCGGTCGCGCCGAGGCCGAGGAAGAGATCGAGAAGTCGTACGCGCGGGCCAAGGAGCAGGGCGGCCACTGAGCCGGTCGCCCAGCCGGGCACGGGCCGGTCGCCGGGCCGGTGGCAAGCCGGGCACGAGCCGGTCGTTGGGCCGGTGACGAGCCGGTCGCCGGGCCGGTGACGAGCCGGCCGCTGAGCCCGTCTCCGGCCGAACCGGTCCTGTAGTGAACGCGTGAAGGCGGTGCACCCCTTGGGTGCACCGCCTTTCGCACATCCGCCGCACACTCATACTGGAATCCAAGATTCCCGGAGAAGGCGAGGCGGACAGAGTGGTGGCGGAGCCGGACGGCTCGAAGAACGGTGCGCGGAGGGTCGCCGAGGGGGCCCCTGAGGACCGGAAACCGCAGTCGGACGAGGCACGGAGCGCGTTCGTGCCACCGGCGGGGGTGGAACAGCCCGCCCCGCCGGAGGAGGAGCATCCGACCTCCGAGTTCGCCCTCCCCTCGGGCTTGTCGCCGGAGCCGCCGGCGGAGCAGGAGGGTTCCGCGTTCGCCACGCCGGCCACCTATTCGGCGAAGAACTCGCCGCCGGCCTTCACCCCGGCGTACGGGGTGCCCCTGGTGCGGTTGTCGCAGGACGCGCCGTGGCAGGACCGGATGCGGACCATGCTGCGGCTGCCGGTGGGTGAGCGGCCGGTCCCCGACGCGGCCCGCAAGGAGGACGAGAGCGGTCCCTCGGTGCCGCGCGTGCTCGACCTGACGCTGCGTATCGGCGAGCTGTTGCTGGCGGGCGGGGAGGGCGCGGAGGACGTCGAGGCGGCGATGTTCGCGATCTGCCGCTCGTACGGTCTGGACCGGGTCGAGCCGACGGTGACGTTCACCCTGTTGTCCGTCACGTACCAGCCGTCGCTGGTGGACGACCCGATCACGGCGAACCGGACGGTACGGCGCCGGGGCACGGACTACACGCGGCTGGCGGCGGTGTACACGCTGCTCGCGGACATCAACGCGCAGGCGCACGAGGTGACGCCCGAGGAGGCGTACAGGCGGCTCGCGGAGATACGGCGCAACCGGCACCCGTACCCGGGCTGGGTGCTGACGGGTGCGGCGGGCGTGCTCGCGGGCGCGGCGTCGGTGCTGCTGGGCGGTGGTCCGACGGTGTTCTTCGTGGCGGCGCTGGGCGCGGTGCTCGGCGACCGGCTCGCGTGGCTGTTCGCGGGGCGCGGCATGCCGGAGTTCTACCAGTTCCTGGTGGCGGCGATGCCGCCGGCGGCGATGGGCGTGCTGCTGACGATGCTGCACGCGGACCTGAAGCCGTCGGCGGTGATCACCGGTGGCCTGTTCGCGCTGATCCCGGGGCGGGCGCTGGTGGCGGCCGTGCAGGACGGTCTGACCGGTTTCTACATCACGGCCTCGGCCCGGCTCCTGGAGGTCGCCTACTTCTTCGTCGCGATCGTGGTCGGCGTGCTGTCGGTGCTGTACGTGGCCGTGCAGTTCGACGCGCAGCTGAACCCCGAGGGGGTGCTGCAGGCGGAGGAGCGACCGGTGACGCAGATCCTGGCGTCGATGGTGCTGTGCGCGACGTTCGCGGTCCTGCTGCAGCAGTCGCGGGCGACGGTGCTGTTCGCGACGCTGAACGGCGGTGTGGCGTGGGTGATCTACGCGTCGATAGCGGTGACCGCGGACGGGTCGACGGTGATGGCGACGGCGGTGGCGGCCGGTCTGGTGGGCCTGTTCGGGCAGCTGATCGCCCGCTACGAGCACACCTCGTCGCTGCCGTACGTGACGGCGGCGATCGGTCCGCTGCTGCCCGGTTCGGCGACGTACTTCGGGGTGCTGGCGATCGCCCAGAACAACCTGGACCAGGGGTTCGCGTCCCTGGCGAAGGCGGCGGCGCTGGCCCTGGCGATCGCGATCGGGGTGAACCTGGGAGGCGAGCTGGCGCGTCTCTTCATGCAGGCTCCGGCCACGGCCGCGGCCCGTCGGGCGGCCAAGCGGACCAGGGGCTTCTAGGGTCCGGGGCGGTGGCGGGTCCGGGGCGGCGGTCCGGGGTGGCGACGGTCCCTGGGCCGCGGGTCCGGGGCGGTGGCGGGTCCGGGGTGGCGACGGTCCCTGGGCCGCGGGTCCGGGCCGTTGGCGGGTCCGGGCCGGCGGCGGGTGCTCCGTTGCGCGGGCCGGGCTTCCGGACAGAGGAAGGGCCCCGCACCTCGTGCGGGGCCCTTCTTTCGTCCGGTCGGTGCGGTCCCGGGTCAGCGCTTGGCGTGCCGGCCGCGGGGCGGGTTGGGGGTGCCGGGGGCGTCGTGGTCACCGGGGCTGCCCTGCTCGCCCGCGGCCTGGCTCTTCTTCGACTGGGAGCGGGCCCGGAGGAACTCGATCACGATCGGGACCACCGAGATCAGGACGATGCCGACGAGGATCATCTCGATGTGCTCGTGCACGAAGTCGATCTTGCCGAGGGAGGCGCCGAGCAGGGTCACACCGGCGCCCCAGAGCACGCCGCCGATGATGTTGAACGTGATGAACGAGCGGTAGTTCATCCGGCTGACGCCGGCGATGATCGGCGTGAACGTCCGGACGATGGGCACGAAACGGGCCAGGACCAGGGACTTCGGGCCGTGCTTCTCGAAGAACTCGTGCGCCTTGGTGACGTTCTCCTGCTTGAAGAGCTTGGAGTCCGGCCGGGTGAAGAGCGCCGGGCCCACCTTGCGGCCGAAGAGGTAGCCGACCTGGTCTCCTATGATCGCGGCGGCCACGATCAGCGTGCACACCAGCCAGAGCGGGGTGTCGAGCTTCCCTGTGGTCACGAGGAGGCCGGTGGTGAAGAGCAGCGAGTCGCCGGGGAGGAAGAACCCGATGAGGAGTCCGGACTCGGCGAAGACGATGACGAGGACACCGATCAGACCGAACTCTCCGATCAGATAGTCCGGGTCCAACCAGCTCGGTCCGAGGGCAAGCGTGTTCACGGGTTCCGGGCTCCTGCGATCGGTGGGGGCATGGGGGACGGCTGGCCCCAAGCTATCAACGCGGGTCGGACGCGGCCGGTTCCACCCGGGGCCCACGGGATGCGAAGAAGTCCCGCGCCCCCGAGGCTGGGGGGCCAGGAGGTGTATGCCGATGGGCATCGAGGAGTACGGAGGCGGCCAGGGGTCGCACCCCGACGTACTGGTCGTGACGACGAACGACGTGCCGGGTTTCGAGGTGCGTCAGGTGATCGGTGAGGTCTTCGGGCTCACCGTCCGCTCCCGCCATCTGGGCAGCCAGATCGGTGCGGGGCTCAAGTCGATGGTCGGCGGGGAGCTGAAGGGTCTGACGAAGACCCTCGTGCAGACCCGCAACCAGGCCATGGAGCGGCTGGTCGAGCAGGCGCGGGCGCGGGGCGCCAACGCGGTGCTGATGTTCCGCTTCGACGTGACGGACGCGGCGGACGTGGGCACGGAGGTCTGCGCGTACGGCACGGCGGTGGTCATCGCCCCGCGCGGCTGAGCCCCGCGGCCGGGGCCGCGCCGGAACCCCCCGGCCGGCCCCGCGGGGGCGGCCGGGCCCGGCTGGGTCCGCGCCGGGCGCACGGGCGTGGACACACCATCCGGAGTACGCCGGTCCGACCGGAGGCGCGGGCGGCTCCACCGGCGTACGCGCCTCCGGTCATCGACGCGGGCGCCCCGACCGGCCCACGCCCCTCCAGTCATCGGCGCGGGCACCCCGACCGGCCTACCCGCCTCCGGCCATCGGCGCGGGCACCCCGACCGGCCTACCCGCCTCCGGCCATCGGCGCGGGCGCCCCGGTCGGCGGCGGGCCCGTCCGGCCCGGGTCGCGGAGGTCCACCGGTGGGTGACGCGCAGCGAGCTGTACGTCCGTTCGACCCGAATTTCGGGATGTTCTGCGGCATTTGCTCACTTATGGTGGGTCGGTGGCCACCGATCACGCTTCGCCCACTCCCCCCGCCGCCGACCCGACCCCGCTGCGGATCCTGCTCCCCCAGGTGCTTCCCGCGCTGGTGGTCGGCGTCATGGCGGCCCTGGTGTTCCTGGGGATCAGCGCCCTGGCGGACCAGCTGAAGGACGTCCTCTGGGACGACCTGCCGAGCGCGCTCGGGATCGGTGACTACTCCGCCCTCTGGATCATCGTCATGCTCACGGCGGCCGGCATCCTCTCCGGGCTCCTCATCTGGAAGTTCCCCGGACACGCCGGGCCGGACCCGGCGGCCGAGGGCCTCGGCGGGAAACCCCTGGCCCCCGGGATCGTCCCCGGTCTCCTGATCGCGGCCACGATCACGCTCGCCGGCGGGGTCAGCCTCGGCCCCGAGAACCCGATCATCGCGTCCAACATCGCCCTCACCTACTGGCTCGGCCGGAAGGCCGCCCCCGCCGTCCCGGGCGCCGCCTGGGTCGTCCTCGCCTCGTCCGCCACCATCGGCGCCCTCTTCGGCACCCCGGTGGCCGCCGCCCTCGTCATCTCCGAGGCCCTCGCCGGCACCCCGGGGCCCGGCTCGCTCTGGGACCGGCTCTTCGCCCCGCTCGTCGCCGCCGGCGCCGGGTCCATGACCACCCAGCTGCTCGCCGAGCCCACCTTCGACATGGGGCTCCCGCCGCTCACCGACCCCGGCTGGGGCGATCTGCTCTCCTCCCTGGTGATCGCCTCCGCCGCGGCCGCCTTCGGCCTCGCCGCCTGCTACCTCTTCCCCTACGTCCACGCCGCCTTCCGGCGCCTGCGCCACCCCCTGCTGATGCTGCCGCTCGGCGGACTCGTCCTCGGCCTGCTGGGCGCCGTCGGCGGGCAGCTGACCCTCTTCAAGGGCCTGGACGAGGTCAAGGAGCTCGCCTCCTCGATCGGCGGATGGTCCTCCGGCGAGCTCGCCAAGCTGGCCGTGGTCAAACTCCTCGCCCTCCTCGTCGCCTCCTCGTGCGGCTTCCGGGGCGGCCGGATCTTCCCCGCCGTCTTCATCGGCGCCGCCTTCGGGCTGCTCGCCCAGGCCCTCGTCCCCGAGGTCAGCCCGACGGTGGCCGTCTCCGCCGGGGTCCTCGGCGTGCTGCTCGCGACCACCCGGCAGGGCTGGATCAGTCTGTTCACCGGGGCGGTCATCGCCGGCTCCCCCGCCGTGATCGCCCTCCTCTGCCTGGCCTCCCTCCCGGCCTGGCTGATCGTCACCGGCCGTCCCCAGCTGCAACTCGACCAGCAGGGGCACGCCCTGCGCTGACCCGGCCCCTCTCGACGCGTCCCACCGCACAGAAGGAGTCCCCATGCCGCTCCACCAGGGTCCCGCCGCCTCCCCCGCCGAGCCCACCCGCCGCCTGGCTCTGAACCCCTTCTTCGGGGAGGCCGCCAACCCGGTCGGCGGCATGACCGAGGCCCCGCCCCACCACCGGCTCCCGGAGAACCCGCTGCCCCCGGCCAGCGCGTACCAGCTCGTCCACGACGAGCTGATGCTCGACGGCAACTCCCGGCTCAACCTCGCCACCTTCGTCACCACCTGGATGGAACCCCAGGCGGGCGTCCTGATGGCCGAGTGCCGCGACAAGAACATGATCGACAAGGACGAGTACCCGCGCACCGCCGAACTGGAGCGCCGCTGCGTCGCCATGCTCGCCCAGCTGTGGCACGCGCCCGACCCGTCCTCCGCCGTCGGCTGCTCCACCACCGGCTCCAGCGAGGCCTGCATGCTCGCCGGCATGGCCCTCAAGCGCCGCTGGGCCAAGCGGAACGCCGACCGCTACCCCGGCACGGCCCGCCCCAACCTGGTCATGGGCGTCAACGTCCAGGTCTGCTGGGAGAAGTTCTGCAACTTCTGGGAGGTCGAGGCGCGGCTGGTCCCCATGGAGGGCGACCGCTTCCACCTCGACGCCGAGTCCGCCGCGGCGCTCTGCGACGAGAACACGATCGGCGTCGTCGCCGTCCTCGGCTCGACCTTCGACGGGTCCTACGAGCCCGTCGCCGAGATCTGCGCCGCCCTCGACGCCCTCCAGGAGCGCACCGGTCTGGACATCCCCGTCCACGTCGACGGCGCCTCGGGGGCCATGGTCGCCCCTTTCGTCGACGAGGACCTGGTCTGGGACTTCCGGCTCCCCCGCGTCTCCTCCATCAACACCTCCGGTCACAAGTACGGCCTGGTCTACCCGGGCGTCGGCTGGGCCCTGTGGCGCTCCTCCGCCGAACTCCCCGAGGACCTCGTCTTCCGCGTCAACTACCTGGGCGGCGACATGCCCACCTTCGCCCTCAACTTCTCCCGGCCGGGCGCCCAGGTCGTCGCGCAGTACTACACGTTCCTCAGGCTGGGCCGGGAGGGCTACCGGGCGGTGCAGCAGACCTCCCGCGACATCGCCCGCGGCCTCGCCGAACGGATCGAGGCGATGGGCGACTTCCAGCTCCTCACCCACGGCGACGAACTCCCCGTCTTCGCCTTCACCACCGCCCCCGACGTCACCTCCTTCAACGTCTTCGACGTCTCCCGGAGACTGCGCGAACAGGGCTGGCTGGTCCCCGCGTACACCTTCCCCGCCAACCGCGAGGATCTGTCCGTCCTGCGGGTGGTCTGCCGCAACGGCTTCTCGGCCGACCTCGCGGGACTCCTCATCGAGGACCTGAACCGCCTGCTCCCCGAACTCCGCAGCCAGTCCGAACCGTTCACCCAGGACCTGGCCGCGGCGACGTCCTTCCATCACTAGAGACGACACGAACGTGACGGACTCCGCGCCGGTCGCGCGGTGAGATCACCGTGCGACCGGTAGCGGAGAACCACCCAAGCGGCGCATACGGACGCTCTTGATTCGACCTTTTAGGGGCGAATGACCCTCTCGACAGTGCCGGGACCTCCCAGCATTCCGCGACGCCCCTTCCCTCTCTGTGGACGCGCCGGACCGCGACCGCCGGTACGGCGAGAATCGCGGCTGCCGCAGTTCTGTCGCTTGCGGCCACCGGCATCGCCGCTCCGCGTACCAGTAGCCCGACTGGTACGGCGGGTGCCGCGGACATCAGAGAGAAGTTCCCATGGGGCCTGTTCCTGTCGCCCGACTGACCGCTCTCAGTCAGGGATACGGCGGTCAACGCGTGATCGAAGACCTCAGCCTGTCCATCCAGCCGGGCGTCACCGGCCTGCTCGGCCCCAACGGGGCCGGGAAGACCACGCTGTTCCGGACCCTCGCCACGATCGCGCCGCCGCAGAGCGGAGCGCTGGAGCTGTTCGGTGAGTCCGTCGACAGCGAGCGGCGCGCCCGAAGGGTTCGCCGGCGCATCGGCTACCTGCCGCAGGACTTCGGCTACTATCCGGCGTTCTCCATCACGGACTTCGTCCGATACTGCGCGTGGCTCCGTGAGGTCCCCCCGAAGGACGTCGCCTCGGCCACCGACAAGGCGCTCGCGGCGGTCCGCCTCTCCGACAGGTCGCGCGACCGCATGAAGTCCCTGTCCGGCGGAATGCTGCGGCGCGCCGGAATCGCCGCGGCGATCGTCGGCTCGCCTGCCCTGCTCCTGCTGGACGAGCCCACCGTCGGCCTGGACCCGGCGCAGCGTCTCGACTTCCGCGACCTCATCCGTTCGCTCGCCCGTGCGGGAACGGCCGTGGTGCTCAGCACGCACCTCGTGGAGGACGTGGGTGCCGCCTGCGACACCGTTCTCGTGCTGAACCAGGGCCGGGTGGTGCACCGCGGCACGCCGCGGCAACTGGCGGACCTGGCCGCACCTGCGGCCCCGGGCGACAGCCCGCTGGAGCGCGGCTACATGACCGTCCTCGGCGCCGGCCGGCCGACGAAGGAGACCGCGTGCTGAACACCTACCTCATCGAGCTGCGACGCTCCCCCCTCCTCACCGCCTTTCCCGTGATGATCGCCGTGGACCTCGCGGTCCTCTTCGGACGGTCCCAGTACTGGATCGGGGTGTGGCCGGAGGCAAGCGTGGCGGCGCAGATCGTCACGCTGTTCCTCGGGCCCGTGCTCGCCGGTGTTTCCGCCTGGCAGGCAGGACGGTCCTCACGCGCGGGGATGGCCGAGCTGCTGCGCGCGGCCGCACAGCCCGGCTGGCGCGTCGAGACCGCGCGACTGGGCGCCACGCTCACCCTGGGCTTCCTCGCCTACGGAGTGGGGTGCCTCACCGCGGCAGCCGTCTCGTTCGGTGATGCGGGGCCAGGCTTCCTGTGGCCTTCCTACATATCGCTGGGTGCGGCGACCCTCATCATCTTCGCCTCGGTCGGACACCTGGCCGGCCGATGGTGGCCCTCACCCGCGTTCACGCCGGTGGTCTGTGCCCTGGGCTGCTTCATCAGCATGCTCGCCCTGCCGTTCAAGTTCAACGTCCTCGCCGGGCCACCGGACACCCACGTCCGCCCCCTGCCCGTGGCCGTCCGTCTTCTGCTCGCCCTCGCGCTCGCCGTCCTCGCGGTCACCGCCCCGCCGCGGGCGAACAGGGTCGAGCGCCAGATGCCCCGCCGCCGTCTGCCGCTTCCCACGCGTGCCATCGCCCTCGGTTCGGCCGTGGCGGCCCTCGCCGCACTGGCCGCCGCACCCGCCGCCGGCGAACTGCGCGTGGAACGCCCGGCGTCGTCCGCCACACCCGTGTGCGAGCGCGCCGGCGGGTCCGCACCAGAGGTATGCGTCTGGCCCGAGCATCGAAAGTACCTGCCGGAGCTGACCAGGATGGCTCAGCGTCTCGCCCAGCCCACTCAGCCATGGGTCAAGACTCCTGAGGACTTCTACGAAGTCGGTCTCCGACGCGGCGAGCTGGGCGACCGCGGATTCGACATCGCCGAAGGGCATACGCGCACCGCGGCGATCGCCATGGCCGACCAGGTGTTCACCACCTCTCTCGGCCGATGCCGACCTCCTCTGAAGGAGCGTCGGGCCTGGCAGGCCATCGACAACCTTCACATGTGGCTGGAGTACCAGGCTGTGGGCCAGGATCCAGCCGTAGCAGACGAAGGCCTCCATCTCACCGGCATCGGAACCGCTCAGCACGAGGCCGGAGAGGCGGTCAGGCTCTCGCCCGCCGAACAGCGGAAGTGGATCGCGCAGGAGCGCAGCCATCTCGGCGAGAAGGCGTGGTGCGCCCCTGATGACTGGCAGTGATCTGCTCCGCTACGCGCGAGTGCACCGGGCCGCTGGAGTCGTCGCCGCAGCAGTGGCGGTCGCCCTCCTCTCGGCGCTCTTCGGGAACACCCGTATCGCGCTGCCCTCCATCGGGAGCGCGAGCCTCTCGTCCGGTGTCCCTTACCGTCAGGAGCTGCCGCTCCTCTCCGCCGTCTTCATCACGGCTGCCTTCGGCGGATCGATGGCTGCTCATGAGGCGTGCGGAGCGCCGGTGCTCCATCGCCTTCGGAGGGCCTATCTCGTCGCCTTGACCATGCTGGTCTGCCTGCTCTCCTTCGCCACCGAGTCACTGGCGGCCGGATCGGAGCAGGGCGTGGTCTTCGTCCGGTCCATCCTCATCTGGCTGGGCCTCGCACTCCTCTCCGTCAGCCTCTTCGGCGAGCAACTCGGCTGGGTCCTTCCCACCGCATCGGCTTTCGCCCTCATCTGGTATCCGCTGCACTGGTGGGACTGGACGGCCAATCCCGCGTTTGATCCGACGAGTTGGTGCATCGCCGGCCTGTCTCTTGCATGGGGTGCCGCTGCCACAGCCGCGACGCCCTGGCGGCGAAGATCCCTTCTCCGCGCACGAGCCTGACGCCCCGCCGCCCCCGCTCGTCAGTCGTCCGGCCGGGTGTCGCAGGCCAGGTGGAACGTCGACCAGCGGGCCCCGTCCTCGGTCAGCGCGTAGCCGCAGGGTGAGTCCTCGCGCAGGAGGCCCAGGGGGGTGCGGCGGGTGTGGTGGGAGCCGTCGGCGAGCCGGGCGAACGTCCGGCCGCCGTCGGTGCTCCGGTACCCGGAGTGCTCCGCACCGATCTCCACCCGGGCGCCGGGTCCGGGGACCGGCAGGCCGAGCAGCGTGCGGGGCTGCTCGCTCGGTCCCGTCGTCCACATCCGCAGCCAGGTCCTGCCGCCGTCCACCGAGCGGTGCAGCGCCCTCATCGGGTTCTTGACGGGCTCCCCGCCCCTCAACTCCCCCATCTCCGCCGCGTACACCGCGTCCCTGCCCACCGCCACCGCCGTGTACCGGCCGGGATCCGCGGTCGGGCCGGGCAGCCGGGTGACCGTCCAGCCGCGGCCCCCGTCCCGGGAGACGGCGACCGCCGCCCGCCCCGACCGCGGGTCCGTGCCCGAGACCCACCAGGAGCCGTCGGGCTCCGGCTGCTCCTGGGGGCGGGGGCGGTCGCCGAGCAGGGGCACCCGGGCCAGCGCCCGCCTCCTGCCGTCCTCCGGGGAGACCACCACGAGCCGGTGCCGCCGGCAGTCGTCCGGCAGGGCCCCGGACGGCTCGGCGCAGTCCGTGCCGAGCACCGCCCCGGCGGGTATCCCCTGGATGGTCCCGACCGTACGGGTGTCGCCCGCCCGCCAGGTCCGTCCGCCGTCCCTCGTGAACCACGTCCGGTCCCGGGGTCCGGCGCCGCCCTCCTCGACGAGCGCCCGGCCGGGGCCCAGGGCCGTCAGCTGCGAGGAGACGCCGTCGGTCCCCGTCACCCGGGGCAGCGGGGACCGCCGCAGCACCCATTCCCCCGCTCCGGCGTCCAGGACGGCCACGTGCTGCCGGCAGAAGCCGTTCTCCGGGGCCGCCGGGTCGCCGACGCAGGAGGCGAGCAGGGCGAACCCGCTGCCGTCCCGGGCGAAGCCCAGACTGTGCGCCCGCCCGGGCAGCCCCTCCGTCGAGGGGATCCTGGGCGGCGCCCCGAACAGCCCCGGATCCGGCTCTCCCGGCGGCCGCCCGCCGGCCGTTCCCGAGGAGCCCGGGCCCCCGGGGGAGACGGGCCCCGCCGAAGACCCCGCCCCCTCCGCAGAGTCCCGGCCCTCCGGGGAGGCCGGGTCCGACGCGGCGCCCGCTCCCTCCGGTGACCCCCGCCCCGCCGCGGCCCCCGGCCTCCCCGAACCCCCCTCCTCCCCTCCCGAGTTCGCTCCCGTGCACCCGCTCAGCACCGCCAGCACCAGCGCCACGACGGCGCCGACCGCTCCTCCCACGCCCCTGCGCATCGCACGTCCCCCTGTCCTCCCCGGGCGGTCCGCGGTGAACCGCTGCCTTCAATACACCGCTCACCGCCTCCGGGTTCCCACCTGTGCGCCGCTACTTCCCCAGCCGGCCGAACCTCCGTACCGCCAGCGGGAAGAAGACGGCGACCAGCGCCAGCGGCCACACCACCGCCGCCCAGACGTGGCCCGGCTCCCCGCCGGGGCCGCCGAAGAGGTCGCGGACCGCCGTCGCGGTCGCCGACATCGGGTTCCACTGCACCAAGGTGCCGAGCCAGCCCGGCATCGAGTCGGGCGAGGCGAAGGCGTTGGACAGGAAGCCGATGGGCCAGACCAGGATCTGCACCGCCTGCACCAGTTCGGCGCGCCCCGCGACCAGTCCGAGGAAGATCCCGATCCACAGCATCGCGAAGCGCAGCAGGAGCAGCAGTCCCAGCGCACCCAGGGTGTTCCCGAGGCCGCGGTCGGCCCGCCAGCCGATCGCGTAGCCGACGCCGACCATCACGAGCAGTCCCACCGCCGACTGGAGCATGTCGGCCGCCGCCCGCCCGACGAGGACCGCCCCGTCGGTCATCGGCATGGCCCGGAAGCGGTCGATGACGCCCTTGTTGAGGTCCTGCGTGACCGCCGTCATGGTGCCTTCGAGCCCGAAGACCATGGTCAGCGTGAGCATGCCGGGCACCAGGAAGTCGACGTAGTCCCCGTCGACGCTCCGGCCGCCGCCGACCAGGTAGCCGAACATCAGCAGCATCATCACCGGGAACACGAGCCCGACCAAGACCTGCACGGGCTGGCGCGCCCAGTGCGCCAGCTCCCGGCGGGTCATGGTCCAGCAGTCGCCCACCACGTACGCGGCGCTCATGCCGTCACCTCCTGTGCCACGGCCCGTCGCGGGGCCTCGTCCCGGTCCGTCAGGTGCAGGAAGACCTCGTCCAGGGTCGGTCGCCGCAGGGCGATGTCCTCCGCCTCGATCCCGGCCTCCCCCAGGGCCCGCACGGTCTCGGTGAGCGAGGCCATCCGGTCCGTCACCGGCGCGCTGAGCAGCCGCCGGTCGGCGTCCACGCGCACCCCCGCGCGTGGGACGGGCAGCAGCGCGGCCGCCTCGTCGAGCCGGGCCCCGTCCCGTACGACCACGTCGATGCGGTCCGCGCCGACCAGCGCCTTGAGCTCGCCGGGCGTGCCGTCGGCCACGACCCTCCCCTGGTCCACCACCGAGATGCGGTCGGCGAGCTGGTCGGCCTCCTCCAGGTACTGCGTGGTCAGCAGCACCGTCGTGCCCCCGCCGACGAGCGAGCGGACCGACTCCCAGACCTCACCGCGCCCGCGTGGGTCGAGTCCGGTCGTGGGCTCGTCGAGGAAGAGCACCTCGGGTTCCGTGATGAGCGAGGCCGCCAGGTCGAGGCGCCGCCGCATGCCGCCGCTGAACTGCTTGACCGGCTTGCGGCCGGTGTCGGTGAGGCCGAAGCGCTCCAGGAGCTCGTCGGCCCGGGTGCCCGCGCGCCGCGCGCCCAGGTGGTGGAGCCGCCCGAACATCTCCAGGTTCTGCCGGCCGCCCAGTTCCTCGTCGAGGGCCGCGTGCTGCCCGAGCAGCCCGATCCGCCGCCGCACCTCCCGGGCCTCGGTCCGTACGTCGTGCCCCGCCACCCGCACCAGCCCCTCGTCGTGGCGCAGGAGGGTGGCCAGGATCCGTACGGTCGTCGTCTTGCCCGCGCCGTTGGGCCCGAGCAGGCCGTGGACGGTGCCGCGCCGGACCGTGAGGTCGAGGCCGGCCAGGGCTTCCTTCTCGCCGTACCGCTTGCGCGCGCCCTCCACGAGGATCGCGTCCCCGGTCGTTCCCATGTCGTTTCCTCCCTGAATCGACTTAGTCAAATTTGATCAGTCGCCATCGCCGGAGCAAGGTATGCCCTGCGGGAGAGTTAGTCAAACTTGATTAGTTGGAGTCTCCGGTCAGTCCTTCTCGCCGGTCCCCGGTCCCGACCGCGCCGCGCCCGGTCAGGTCGCGTAGGGGTTCTCCTCGCCCTCCGCGAGGACCCCCACGAAGGGGTCGCCCTCCCCGGCGAACACGTACGCCCCGGCCTCGATCCGCTCGATCAGCCCGAGCGTCCACTCCTTGCCGGCGTCCGCCGAGTGGACCCACATGTGCATGATCTCGCCGATGTGCCCGAGCTGGCCGGGGCCGCCCTCCGGCGTGTAGTACTCGGTCACCGCGGCCCGCCACTCGTCCAGCGCCCGCACCCGCTGCCGCAGCAGCTCCGCGGCCTCCTCCCGGGGCAGGTCCACGATGAAGCCGATGCCCGCCGACAGGACGTCCATCTTCTGGTCGTACGTGGTCAGCGCCTCCCGCAGCAGCGCGAAGTACTCGTCGAGCCCCTGTTCCGTCAGCTCGTACTCGACGCGGGGCGGCCCGCCCACCGCGCTCGGCGCCACCTCGTGCGCGTGCAGCAGCCCCTGCTTCGCCATCTGCTTGAGCGCGTGGTAGATCGAGCCGGGTTTGGCGTGGGACCACTCGTGCGCGCCCCAGAACTCCAGGTCGTTGCGGACCTGGTAGCCGTGGGCGCGCCCGTGCTGCTTCACCGCGCCCAGGACCAGCAGCCGGATCGCCGACATCGCCGTACCTCCTAGTCAATTTTGACCAGGGTACGCGCGCGGTGGCGCCGGGCGGCGGCGCCGACCGCGCCGAGGGCCTCAGCCCCGGCCCTGCTCCGCCGCGATCAGTTCGAAGGACCCCTTGCCGTCCAGGGACTCGCGGATGACGTCCGCGTGCCCGGCGTGCCGGCCCGCCTCCTGGACCAGGTGGAGCAGCATCCAGCGGATCGAGACCCGTCCGCCCGCGGGGAACCACGGCGCCTCGGGCAGCGGGAAGGTGTCGTCCAGGCTCGGCACCGAACGGACGAACTCCTCGGTCTCCTTGGCCACGCCCGCCCAGAACTCCACGATCTCCGGGACGGTCTCCCCCTCCACCAGCCGGAAGCCCTCGCTCCAGGTCTCCTGGCTGCGCTGCCGCTCGTTCGGCTTCTGCTGCGCCAGCCGGAGCCAGTTCAGCTCGACCTCGGCGACGTGCTTGAGCAGCCCGGAGAGGCTGAGCTCGCTGGCGCTGGGCCGGCCGGCCGCCTGCTCCTCGGTGAGGCCGAGGAGCGAGCGGCGGATCGCGGCACGCTGGGCCTCGACGAAGTTGAGGAGCGCTCCGCACTCGTCGCCGTGGGTCTCCGTGGGAACGAGAGCCACCATGATGTCCGCCTTCCGTCGCCGAATCCTCGATGCCGTCCGGCCCGGGTGGCCCCGGACCTTCTCGACACCCCTCACGCTACGGACCCTTGCGGACAACTACTGTCCTAGAAGGGGAACCGGCTCCGGCCGTGCTGGATCGAGATCCACTTCTGGGTGGTGAAGCTCTCCACCATCGCCTCGCCGTTGAGCCGCCCGATGCCCGAGTGCTTCTCACCGCCGAAGGGCACGATCGGCTCGTCGTGCACGGTGCCGTCGTTGATGTGGATCATGCCGGTGTGGATGCGCTTGGCCACCCGCACACCCCGCTCGACGTCTCCCGTGTGGACGGCGCCGCTGAGGCCGTACGGGGTGTCGTTGGCGATGCGGACGGCCTCCTCCTCGCCGTCGAAGGGGACGATCAGGGCGACCGGCCCGAAGATCTCCTGGCCCAGGACCGCCGCGTCCGGGGCGAAGCCGGTGAGGACGGACGGGGAGACGAGGTTGCCGTCGACCGTGCCGTGCAGCAGGGCCGTCGCGCCGCCCGCGACCGTCTGGTCGACGAGCGTGGAGACGGCCTCGGCCTGCTGGGAGTTGATGAGCGGGCCGATGTGGGTGGCGGGGTCGGCCGGGTCGCCGACGCGCAGGGTCTTCACCTTCGCCACGAACTTCTCGGTGAACTCCTCCTCGACCGTCCGGTCGACGAGGATGCGGTTGGCCGCCATGCAGACCTGGCCCTGGTGCACGAAGCGGCTGAAGACGGCCGCGTCGACCGCGTAGTCGACGTCGGCGTCGTCGAGGACGATGAGGGCGCTGTTGCCGCCGAGTTCGAGGACGGCGTGCTTGAAGTTCTGCGCGCAGACCGTGGCGACGTGCCGGCCGACCTTGTCGGAGCCGGTGAAGGAGATGACCTTCGGGACCGGGTGGGTCAGGAGCGCGTCGCCGATCTCGGCGATGTCGGTGACGACGACGTTCAGCAGCCCGGCCGGCAGACCGGCCTCCTCCAGGACCTTCGCGACGAGGGTGCCGCCGCAGATCGGGGTGTTCTGGTGCGGCTTGAGGACGACGGCGTTGCCGAGGGCCAGCGCGGGGGCGACCGACTTGATCGACAGCAGGAAGGGGAAGTTGAACGGGGAGATCACGCCGACGACGCCGACCGGGACGCGGTAGACGCGGTTCTCCTTGCCGTCGACCGGGGACGGCAGGATGCGGCCCTCGGGGCGCAGTGCGAGCTGCACCGCCTCGCGCAGGAACTCCTTGGCGAGGTGCAGCTCGAAGGCGGCCTTGAGGCGGGTGCCGCCGAGCTCGGCGACGATCGTCTCGGCGATCTCCTCCTCGCGGTCCTCGACGATCCGCAGAGCCCGCTCGAAGACGAGCCGGCGGGTGTACGGGTTGGTCTCGGCCCACTCCGTCTGGGCGCGCTCCGCCGCGCGGTAGGCGCGGTCGACCTCACCGGCGGTGGCGACCGTGATCGACGCGAGCTTCTCCCCGGTGTACGGGTTGAAGTCGATGATGTCCCAGGAGCCGCTGCCGGGCTTCCACTCGCCGTCGATGTACTGGTGGGCCAGGTCGGTGAAGTGCGACATGGATCGAGACCCCTCTACCCGCTCTACTTCCGCACGGATGACAGAAGTGACGTCGAAACGCCGAATCGTCGGAACTGATGTCACGTCATCGTACTGATGTGTCAGATGAGTTGGAGGAGTCCGCGCAGAAGATCACGGCTTTCGGCCGGATCGGGCCCTTCCTTCTGCAGTCGCTCCATCACCCGCTGGTACTGGCCGACCTCCTCGCGCTTGTCGAGGTAGAGGGCGCTGGTGAGCTGCTCCAGGTAGACGATGTCGGAGAGGTCGGACTCGGGGAAGCTCAGCATCGTGAAGGCGCCGCTCTCGCCGGCGTGCCCGCCGAAGCTGAAGGGCATCACCTGGAGCGTGACGCCCGGGTGCTCGGAGACCTCGATGAGGTGCCTCAACTGGCCGCGCATCACGGACCGGTCGCCGTAGGGGCGGCGCAGCGCGGCCTCGTCGAGGACCGCGTGGAACTGCGGGGCGCGCTCGGAGACGAGGACCTTCTGGCGTTCGAGGCGGAGCGCGACGCGGCGGTCGATCTCGGCGGCGGGGGCGTCGGGCATGCCCCGGGTGACGACGGCCTGGGCGTAGGCCTCGGTCTGCAACAGGCCGTGGACGAACTGCACTTCGTAGACGCGGATGAGGGAGGCGGCGCCCTCCAGGCCGACGTAGGTCTGGAACCAGCCGGGCAGGACGTCGCCGAAGCTGTGCCACCAGCCGGCCACGTTGGCCTCGCGGGCGAGCCCGAGGAGCGAGCCGCGCTCGGCCTCGTCCCCGACCCCGTACAGCGTGAGCAGGTCCTCGACGTCCCGTGCCTTGAAGCTCACCCGACCCAACTCCATACGGCTGATCTTGGATTCGGACGCGCGGATCGAGTAGCCGGCCGCCTCGCGGGTGATCCCGCGCGACTCGCGCAACCGCCTCAGCTGTGAGCCCAGCAGGATGCGCCGCACCACACTCCCGCTCGCTCCGCCCGATTCGCCTGCGGTCACGGCTCCCAGCCTCCCCTTACGGTGTCGAGCCCCCGTCGAGCCCCGGATTCTGCCACCAAACGCTTCAGCGCGTACACATTCGATTACGGAAAGACGGCGAGTTCCGGGCAGTCGCGGAAAGTTCCCCTCCGGCACCGGACGACTTATGCACAGATTAGGCACGTGGACGGACAGGTCCGGCGCGTGCACGTGCATCTGCCCTTGCATCCAGTGGTCGCATTCGGAACCATGGACCCCGCGCAGCCGCGTACTCGTTCGTGTTGTCGTGTTGTCGCACCACAGTCGCGATTCCCGGGAGTGCCTCGCATGGGGACGAATGGATCGACCGTGCTCGAGCCGTTACGGCAGGGCCTTCCGCCGATCGATCCCGGCGCCGTCTCCACCTCCGCCTCCTGCGCTCTGCCCGCGCGGTACGAAGCCGTCCGCGGGGCCCGCAAGTTCACCAGCGCCACGCTCGACCGCTGGGAGCTGACCGAGCGCTTCGACGACGTGGCCCTGGTCGTCTCCGAGCTCGTCACCAACGCGCTGCGCCACGCGGTGCCCTCCGACGCGCCGCAGGAGGAAGGCCAGAATCCGCCGGTTCGCCTGCATTTGATGCGCTGGTCCTCGCGCCTGGTGTGCGCCGTGCGCGACCCCAGCCGGGAGAGCCCGGAGGCGCGCGGCGGCGAGGAGGACTTCTCCGCCGAGTCCGGCCGGGGGCTGTTCCTCGTGGACTCGTTCAGCGACAGCTGGGGGTGGCACCCCCTGGCCGGCACGCTACGGGGCAAGGTCGTGTGGGCGCTGTTCCGGGTCGGCCCGGAGTAGCCGCACGCGCACGCGTACCGACGCGAAAGGGCCCCGGCGGCGACCGCCGGGGCCCTTTCCGTGCGGGTACGTGGTCCGCGCACCCGCGACGCACTCACACCAGGTGGTCGAACTCCCCGTCCTTGACGCCGAGGAGGAGAGCCTCGATCTCCGCGGGCGTGTAGACGAGGGCGGGTCCTTCGGGGTGGCGCGAGTTGCGTACGGCAACGTTTCCCCCGGGCAGTTTCGCGAACTCCACGCAGGATCCCTGGGAGTTGCTGTGCCTGCTCTTCTGCCACACGACGCCCCGCAGCTCCGTGGCCGCCATGCCGTTGTACGCACGATGCGCATGATGCACTGGTAGCTCCCCGAGTTGCTTGGTGCAGGTGTCAACTTCCTCGGATCATAGCTGTGTTCATATGCCGGTGCATGAGCAGATGCACGTGCACGGGGGGTGGCGTAGCGGCTACGCGACAGAGCGTGCTACCAGCGGGTACGTCGTCCCGGCCGCCCCTCACCCTACGGGTCGCGGCCTCCCGCCGGACGCCCCGCCGTGCCGGTCAGGGCCCGTCGCCCCGCGGCAGCAGGGGCAGCTCGGAGAGGACCCTGCCCGCGCGGTCGTACAGCACCGTGGCGACCTCGCCCATCCCCGGCCCGGTGTGCGCGTACCAGACCCCCCAGCCCGGCCGGCCCGGCAGTTCGAGCAGGGTCGCGACGGCCGTGCGGCCCTCGGCGTTCCTCAGCTCGACGCGGCCCGCGGAACGGGTGCCGTAGTAGAGCCCCGAGTGGAAGGCGCCCTTCGGGCCCCCCTCGCTCTGGTGGCTGACGCCCGGAGCGCCCAGGTCGACGTTCCCGTCGGTGACGCTGCGCGTGTTCTCGTAGCCGTCCGGCCCGGTCCAGTGCTTGCCCGCCGCCGTCAGCCAGACCCGCCAGCCCTTCCCGGCGTCCACCCGCTCGCCGGAGGCGACGGTCCTGACCGGGGTCGGCGCGGGCGGGCGCGGCGTCGCGCTCGTGCGGACGGGCGGCGAGGAGGTCGGGACCACGGCCGGCGGGACGGCGACCCGGGCCGGGCCGCCGGCCTGCGGGGACGGCAGGACGGGGGTCAGGACGACGACGGCCGCCACGGCCGTCGCGACCGCGAGCACCGAGCCCGCCGACAGCGCGGTGGTACGGCGCCGCCGCCGCGCCCGGCCCGCACGCCGGACGGCCGCCAGCGGCAGCGGACCCGGGACGACCTCGGCGGCCGCCCGCGCGAACACCGCGCGGACGTCGGCGTCGGGACGGGGATCGGGGTCCGGACGGGGATCGGGAGGCGTCGTCGGCCGTGCGGGGGTCATCGTCGGGCTCCGGTCGGGGCGGGGAGGGGCGGGGCGGGGGCGGCGGCGAGCCCGGGGTGGGCGCGCAGCGCGGCCAGGCCGCGCCGGGCGTGGATCTTGACCGTGCCGATCGAGCAGTGGAGGACGCTCGCGATCTCCTGCTCGGTCAGGTCCTCCCAGTAGCGGAGCACCATGACCGCGCGCTGGCGGGCGGTCAGGTCCGCTAACGCGGCCAGCAGCGCGGTGCGCTGTTCGACCGCCTCCGCGTGCCCCGCGGAGGTGTGGCGCAGCGACTCCGGCAGGACCGGGGTCAGGAGGTGGACGACCCGCTTCCGGCGGACCCGGCTGAGGTTGTTGTTGATCAGCGCCCGGCGCACGTAGAGGTCGACCTCCCCGCGGGGGATCCGCCGCCACCGCGCGTACACCTTGGCCAGCGTCGTCTGCACCAGGTCCTCGGCCTCGTGGAAGTCACCGGTCAGGAGTCGGGCGGTGCGCACGAGACGCGGCCAGGCGCCGACGGCGAACTCCGTGAAGCCGTCGTCCTCGACGGGGCCGCCGTCGTCGCCCGTACGGCGGGCGGTCCCGGCTCCGGTTCCGGTTCCCATTCCACCGGTCCTGTCGCGCGTCCCGGCGGGCCCGCCGATCCCGGTGGCGCCGGATGCGTCGGAGGCGCCGCGCGCCCCTGCGGCGGCCGGGGTCCCGGTCGGGCCGGTGGCTCCGGGCGTGCCGGTGGCCGCGGTGACCTGGGGGGCGGACTCGTACGGCACGGTGCCGGACCTCGCGATCGGTCGGTGGGCGGTGGACGGTGGGCGGTGGGCGGTGGACGGTGGAGCGGTCGGCCGTCGGACGGCCGGAAGGGGGTGGCGGGGCCCGCCCCGTGCCGGGCCCCGCCACGTCTCGCTGCCGCGGTCAGCCGCGGCCGGTCGGAACGTCGAAGCCCGGGAGCTCGGCCAGGAGCCGGCCCCCGCGGTCGTAGAGGGTGACGCCGAGGCCGCCGCCGCCGTTCCCGGCCGACGGCCCGGTGTGGGCGTACCAGACGCCCCAGTCCGGCCGGCCCGGCAGGGCGACGAGGGTGGCGACGGTCCGGTGACCCTGGGCGTCGCTCAGCTCGACACGGCCCGCCTTCCGGGTGCCGTAGTAGACCCCGGAGTGGAACACGCCGGTCGCGTCGCCCTCGCTCTGGTGGCTGACACCGGGCTCGGAGCGGTCGATGTTGCCGTCGACGACGCTGCGGAAGTTCTCGTAGCCGTCCGGGCCCGTCCAGTGCTTGCCCTCGCGGGTCAGCCAGACGGTGAAGCCCCGTCCCGCGTCCACCCGCTGTCCGGGGCGGACGGTGCGGACCGGGCCCCCGGCCGGCGCGACGGCGGCGGCCGGGGTGGCCGCGGGGGCCGGGGTAGCCGCGGGGGCCGCGGGGCGGACCGCTGCGGAGGCGGTGGCGGCGGCCGTGGAGGCCGCGCGGGTCCCGGTCTCCGCGCGGGTCCCGGTGGGCGCTCCCACGGCCGACGGTGCCGCGATCGCCACGGCGGCCACGACGGCCACGCCGCCGACGACCGCCGGCCAGTGCTTCTTCATGCGGTTGCTCCCCGTGATGCGATGTCGGTGGAGGACCGCGTACGCCGCGCCCCTCTTCCCTCATCAACTCCTCCGCGCCGTATGCCGGATGACATGCTCGCGAAATTCGTACGGGGAGGGCAGGGGCGGCGGGGCGGGTCGGACCGGCGGGGCGGGGGTGGCGGGGCGACCCGGCGGGGCGGGGGGTGGCGGGGCGGACCGGGGCTACCGCGCACGCGCCCGCGTGGAGTCGGTCAGGGCCGTCGTGACCTCGTCCAGGGCCTCCAGGACGAGCACCGCGCCCTTGTGCAGCAGGAAGTGGTCCGGTGCCTCGTCGGACCAGGCGTCGAGCGTCTCGCGCAGTTCGTCCCACTCCGGCGGCCTGCGTTCCCGGACCTGCTTGGCGCCCCGCTCCGTCGCGTGCCGCAGCGCCTCCGCCAGGGTCGCGGCGGCCGGCACGGGCGGGGCGCCCGGCTCCGGCAGGTGCGCCTCCATGAGCATCGCGACCCGCCCGAACTCCGCGAGCGCGTGGTCGGCCTGCTCGGCCGCCGCGTGCGAGAGCCCCCGGTGCCGCACCGGCTCGTGCGTCGCGCGCTCCACCGCCTCCTGCCAGGCGACCCGCGCCGCCCGGGTGTCGAGGAGCGCCTCGCGCACGTCGGGGCTGCCGGGCCCCATCGGGTCGGCGTACCGCGCGACGACGACGGCCGCGTACCGGCCGACCGAGGCCAGCCAGTCCGCGAGCCGGCCGCGCAGCCGGGGCGTCTCCCAGGCCGGGTAGACGGCGTACGCCAGCATCGCGAGGAGCCCGCCGATCAGGGTCAGCGTCACCCGGTCCCGCACGGTCTGGCTGATGCCCACGCCCTCCATGCCGAGCAGGAAGACGACGTACGCGGCGACGAAGACCTGGCCGGCGGCGTATCCCGTGCGGATGAACAGGTACATCCCGAAGGCGCACACGACCGCGAGTGCCGCCGACAGGTACACGCCCGGGTGGGAGGACTGCACGACCGCCGTCGCCAGGGCGACCCCGACGAGGGTGCCGCCGAACCGGGCCACCGAGCGCGCGTACGTCTGGGAGAAGTCCGGGCGCATCACCATCACCGAGGCCATCGGCGCCCAGTAGCCGTGCCCGAGGGGGAGGACCGCGCCCAGCAGGTAGCCGGCGGCCGTGACCGCGGAGACGCGGATCGCGTGGCGCAGGACCGGGGAGTCGCGGCGCAGTTCGGCGCGTGCCTTCACCAGGACGAGCGGCGCGAGGCGGACCAGGGAGGGGCGGGTCCGGGCGGTGGCGCCGGGTCCCGAGGTCTCGGTCCTCGGCTCGGCCGTGTCGACCACGTCGCCGAGGAGCGCGACGAGGCGGATCGCGGCGCGGCGCGGCGGCCCGTGCAGGAGCGAGAGGGTGTCGCGGCTGTGGAGCGCGGCGAGGGCGGGTTCGGGGAGGTCGACCGGCTCGCCGTGCCGGATCGCGTGCGCGGCGGCGTCCAGAACGGAGCCCGTCGCCCCGAGCATCTCCCGCACGCGCGCGCGTGCGGGGCCCTCCTCGGGGACGCCGACGGCCGGGTCGGCGAGCGAGGCGAGGACCGGGCGGATGCGTTCGGCGAGGCCGCGGGCGCCGTGCAGCTCCGCCGGGCGGCGGCGGGCCTGCCCGGGCGTCACGGCGGCCGCGCTGCGGGCGTGCATGAGGGGCAGGGGGTCGAACGGGGCGACCGGGTCGTGGCGGAGGCGGCGGGCGTAGTCCGCCTCCGCGGCGAGCGCGTCCGCGAGGGCGTCGCGCTGGGCGCCCCAGGGGCGGACGGGGAGCAGGACGACCAGGGCCGCCTGGACCACGCCGCCGGCGAAGATCATGGCGGCGTGGCCGGCGGCGGTGGCGACGGAGGAGGGCAGGGTGACGGTCACCAGCATGATCGCCACGTTGGAGGAGGCGATCATGCCGGCGGTGGGGCCTGCGGCCCAGGCGAGCCCCGAGAGGAACGTCCAGAGCATCAGCAGGGCGAGGAAGAGGGGCTCGTGGGAGACGGTGAGGTAGCCGAGGAAGGTCGACACGGCAAGGCTGGCGCCGGAGGCCAGGGCGAGCGTGGGGCGGGGGCGCCAGGAGCGCTGGAAGGTGGCGATGGCCGCCTGGAAGGCGCCGAAGGCGGAGGAGGCGGCGACGGCCGGCCCGAAGACGGCGAGCGAGAAGCCCACGACGAGGGCGAGACCGAGGGCGGCGCGGGCGGCGATGACGGGGTCCAGCCGCTGCCGCTCGACGGTGAGCCCGGAGCGGGCGGTCTCCCTCAACGCCCGGAGCCAGCTCATGCCCCGAGCGTATCCGCGATCGGGTCATAACCGGGCATTCCGCCCGAGCGACGGGGCCGCGCGGGCCCGGGTCCCACTGGATCCCACCGGGTCCCACTGGATCCGCCACGGTCTGCCTGCCGCGCCCGGCCCCTCCCGACCCGTCCGACCCGCCCGGAACGGACCGGACCGGACCGGACCGGTTCAGTCGCGGCCCTCCACCCCCCGGCGTCCCGGGTGGAGGCCCGCCCGGTCCGCCGCCGAGGCTCCGTGGTTCCAGCCCTCCTCGTCCCAGGCCGCACGCACGCGCGTGGCGCGGGTCTCCGGGAAGAGTTCGTCCGTGCGGGTGGTGACCGCCAGGTCCCGGGAGGCGAGCGCGGGCAGCAGGGTCGGGGCCTCGGACGCCACCCGCCGGGACGTCGCCGCGAGCCGCGCGCCGAGCCGGTTCGCGTACGCCAGCAGGAACGACTGCCGGAACGACTTCGTGCGCTTCCGGCCGCCCGCCCGCTGCTCGGCCTCCGCCCTGGTCATCGCCGCCGTCCCCTGCACGAGGAGCGACGTGTACAGCAGCTCCACCGGGTCGAGGTCGGCCTCGAAGCCGACCACCGTCGAGAAGCCGTAGGCCTCGTTCCACACGGCCCGGCAGTGGTTCGCCGTCGCCACCGCGTCGAGCAGGATCGCCTTGGCCTGCTCGTACGGCGGCTCCACCCCGATCCGGACGGCCCCCGGCGTCTCCGGGGAGGGCGCCCCCGCCGCGAGTGTCGCCTCGTCCAGGCTGTGCCGGGCCATCAGCTCCTGGGCCTTGGCGGTGAGCGCCTCCGCCTCCTCCGGGTACCCCGTCGCCTCGGCCTTCGCGAGTAGCGCCCGGATCCGGGTCAGCATCCGCGGTTCTCCGGCCGCCGCCGGCGGCAGCGCCTCCCCCGGCACCGGGCCGACCGCGTCCAGCCGCGGCAGCCGCACCAGGAGCCGGTATACCTCCAGGACCGTCGTCGCGGACGAGAAGCGGTCCGTCGGCCGGCCGGGCGTCCCGTCCAGCTCGTCGAGCTGGGCCCGCCAGCGGTGCGGCAGCGTCTCGTAGCGGGCCGTCTCGGCCAGGACCAGGCCGCTCAGGAACCGGAGGTGCTCGTCGGAGAGGTCGCGGCGGGCGATCCGTACGAGGTCGGCGGGCTGCCAGCCGCGCGTCCAGAGGGTCCGCAGGAACTCCTCGCCGCGCCGAGCCAGTTCCGCGTCGGCGCCCCGGTCGGCGGCCAGCAGTGACGCCGCCGTGTCGAGGGACGCGTCGTCGTGCGCGTACAGCGCCTCGAAGGCCCTGCCGATCGTGCCTCCGGCGTCGCCGTTACGGCCGGCGTCGCTCCTGTCGTCGACGCGGCCGGTGCCGCGGGTACCGCCGGTGCCGCGGGTGTCGCCGGCGTCGCCGGTGCCGCGGGTGTCGCTGGTGTTCACGCCGTCCTCGCGTCCCATGCCTCGCGCGACCGGGCGATCACCGAGCGGTGATCGAGCGACCAGTCGACGAGCTGCTTGATCAGGTGGGTCATGCTGTGCCCGGTCTCCGTCAGGGCGTACTCGACCTGCGGAGGCGTGGTCGGGTACACCGTCCGCGAGACGAGGCCGTCGCGTTCGAGCCGGCGCAGGGTGAGGGTCAGCATCCGCTGCGAGATCCCGGTGACGAGCCGCTGGAGCTCCCTGAACCGCCGCGGCCCCGCGGCGAGTTCGACGACCACGTGCACGGTCCACTTGTCGCCGAGCCGGTCCTGGACGTCCCGCACCCCGCAGTCCTCCGCGCAGCTCACCAGGGGTTCCGTGGTTACCTCCGTGTGCCCCTCGGACATCGATGTGCCTCCTTACGCGATCCGCCCCGTCCCACCACGATGGTCTCAGCCACCACGTCCTCACCACGTTCCCAGGGGGAAGCATGCTGCTCGTCACCGGTGTCTCCGGAGCCCTCGGCTCACTCGTGGCCGACCGGCTCGCGGGCCGACCGGACGTCGTCCTCGGCACGCGCGCCGGGCTTCCCGGCACCCGCCTCCTCGACTTCGACGCGCCCGGGACGCTGCCGGAGGCCTTCTCCGGCGTGGAGACGCTGCTGCTCGTCTCCGCGGGCTACGGCGAGGACGACACGGTCGTGGCCCGCCACGAGGCGGCGCTGTCGGCCGCGGAGGCCGCGGGCGTCCGCCACGTCGTCTACACCAGCCTCTCCGGCGACGGCGACCACCTCACGTACGCGCTCGCCCACCGGTGGACCGAGCGGCGGCTGCGGAACTCCCCCGTCCTCGACTGGACGATCCTCCGCAACGGCCTCTACGCCGAGCTCCTGGCCTGGATCGCCTCGCCCGACGCGGAGAACCGGATCACCGGCCCGCTGGGTCGCGGCCGCCTCGCCGCCGTCGCCCGCGCGGACCTCGCCGACATCGCCGTCTCGGTCGCGACGGACCCGGCCGCCCACCGGAACCGGGTGTACGAGCTGGTCGGCGCGCGCGCCCTCGGCGGCGACGACCTCGCGGCGGCCCTGGGCGCGGTGTACGCCCCCGGCACCCTCGCCGACGCCCGCGCCGCGCTCGCCGCGTCCGGTGCGGCGCCGTTCCAGGTGCCGATGCTGGCGAGCACGTACTCGGCGATCGCCCACGGCTTCCTGGACGGCACGGGGGTGAAGAGCGACCTGCGCGCCCTCCTGGGCGGACGCGAACCGCTCGACGCGCTGGACGTGTTCGTGAAGGCGGTGCGGGCGGAGGGCTGATCCCGGCCCGTGGAGAGACGGGGTCGCCGGGGGTGACGTGGGCGTACAGCGCCCACTCGAAGGACGGGGGTAGGGCCAGGCATACCCCCGGGACACCCGGCAGTGGTCGTGATCGGCGGACGCGGAAACGGTTCGCTGGAGCCATGACCTCGACGCTCCCGAACGCTCCCACCACGCCCGTCACGCCGGCCCCCACCATCGCCGTACGACTCCGCCGACTCACCCGCCACCACCGGGACGTCCGGGCCCTGGACGGCGTCGACCTCGACTTCCGCGCCGGGACCTTCACCGCCGTCATGGGCCCCTCGGGCTCCGGCAAGTCCACCCTGCTCCAGTGCGCGGCCGGGCTCGACCGGCCGACGTCCGGGCGGGTGGAGGTCGGCGGGGTCGCGCTCGAAGGACTGAGCGAGCGGCGGCTGACCCTGCTGCGGCGCGACCGGATCGGCTTCGTCTTCCAGTCCTTCAACCTGCTGCCCGCCCTCACCGCCGCACAGAACGTCGCCCTGCCCCTCCGGCTCGCGGGCCGCAGCCCGGCCCGTGCGGAGGTGCGGGAGGCGCTGGCTCGCGTGGGGCTCGCGGGGCGGGAGCGCCGCAGGCCGGGCGAGTTGTCGGGCGGACAGCAGCAACGGGTGGCGATCGCGCGGGCGTTGATCACCCGGCCGGCGGTCCTCTTCGGCGACGAGCCGACCGGCGCGCTCGACTCCACGACGAGCCGCGAGGTGCTCGACATGCTGCGGGAACTGGTCGACCGGGACGGGCAGACGATCGTCATGGTCACCCACGACCCGGTGGCGGCGGCCCGCGCCGACCGTGTGGTCTTCCTGGTCGACGGGCGGGTGGCGGGCGAGCTGCCGGGGCCCACGGTCGAGACGGTCGCGGCGCGGATGACCGCGCTGGAGACGACCGCGCCGGGCGGCGGTCGGGAACCGCTCGTGGGTCCGGGACCGGGCGAGGGTCGGGAACCGGGCGAGGGTTGCGAACAGGGCGAGGGTCGGGGACCCGGCGAGGGTCGGGAACCGGGCGGGGGCCCGGCACCGTTCGTGGGTCCCGGACCGTTCGTGGGTCCCGGACCGTTCATGGGTCCGAGACCGGGCGGGCCGGCACCGGCCTGGGATCCGGCACCCTTCGGGGATCCGGCACCGGCCGGGCATCCCACACCCCTCGGGCATCCCACACCCCTCGGGCATCCGGCACTCCTCGGGCATCCGGCACCGGGCCGCGCCGACGGCGCCGGAAGCGCCACCCCCGCCGCCGCCACCCCAGCCGGAAGCACCCCCCCTGCCACTGCCACCACCGGAAGCACCCCCCCTGCCACCACCACCACCGGAAGCGCCACGACCGACGCCGCTGCCGCCACCCCCGCCGGAAGCACCGCCACCGCCACCGCCGGGGGTGTCGCGTGCTGACCGTCGTCCTCTCCGGCCTCCGCGCCCGCTGGGCCTCCTTCCTCGGCGGGTTCGTCGCCCTCGCCCTCGGCGTCGGTCTGCTCGCCACCATGGGCCTCGGGCTGTCCGCGACCTTCCACGCGCCCGAGCGCCCTCCGCAGCGGTTCGCCTCCTCGCCCGTCGTCGTCCAGGGTCAGGACCGGCTGACGCTCGACGTGCGCCGCGGGCCCGGCACGGCGTCCGTGGCACAGCGGCTCGACCGTCCACAGCCTGTGGACGGAGAACTGCTGCGCGAGCTGCGGGCCCGCTGGACCGTCACCACCGGCGACCGGAACCCCTCCGACCCCGCCCCCACCGACCGCACCGGTGCGCCCGACGCCGTAGGCGTCGACGCCCCGGCCGCCGAGGTCAGGGCCCTCGTCGGAGATCGTGCCCAGGTCCTCACCGGCGACGAACGGCGACGCGCCGACCACGACCCCGACCGGGACGCCGACGCGCTCGTCGGCGTCAACGCCCTCCTCGGCACCGCCGGAGGCGTCACCGCCTTCGTCTCCGTCTTCGTCGTCGCCTCCACGTTCGCCTTCGCCGTCGCCCTGCGCCGCCGCGAGTTCGGCCTGCTGAGGACCGCCGGAGCGACTCCGGGACAGATCCGCAGGCTCCTGCTCGCCGAGGCCGCGGCGCTCGGCGTCCTGGCCTCCGCCGCCGGGTGCGCGCTCGGCGCGGCGGGTGCGCCGCTGCTCGCCCGGCTCCTCGTCGACGGCGACCTCGCGCCCGCGTGGTTCACGGTCGGCGGCCCGGTCTGGCCGTTCCACGCCGCGTTCTGGACGGGCGTGACGGTCGCCCTGGCGGGGGCGCTCGCCGCGTCCCGGCGGGCCGGGAAGGTCGGCCCGACGGCCGCGCTCCGCGCCGCGGACGTCGACGCCGACACCCTGCCCGCGGGCCGGGCCGTGCTCGGTACGGGGCTGCTCCTTGCCGGTCTCGGCCTCCTCGTCTGGACGTACGTCACGGACCCGTCCTCGCTGCTCAAGCGGAAGACGTACACGACCCTCCCGATGCTCCTGATCACCGGCATCGCGCTGCTCTCGCCGCTCCTGGTCCGCCCGGTGGCCCGGCTGCTGCGGCTGCCGGGGGCGGTGGGGACCCTGGTGCGGGAGAACAGCGCCGCCTCGGTCCGCCGCACCGCCGCCGTCGCCGCCCCCGTCCTCGTCACCGTGGCGCTCGCCGGAACGCTCTTCGGCTCGGCGAGCGGCGTCACGCGCGCGAAGGGCGCCGAGGCGCGCGAGCAGACGACCGCGGAGTACGTGGCGGCCGGCCCCTCGCTGCGGCCGGTGACGGCGCCCCCCGGGGCCGTCGTCTCCCCCACCGGGCCGACCTCCGTCTTCGTACGGGACGGGGACGCGGCCGTAGTGAAGTACGGGGCGCGGGCCGTGGGCGACCCGGCGGCCTTCGCCGCGCTCGCCCGGCTGCCCGTGGTCGCCGGCGATCCGCGGGACCTCGACGACCGGTCGATCATCGTCAACGAGGAGTTCGAGAGGCACCGGGTCGGCGAGACCGTCGAGGTCTGGCGGGCCGACGGGTCCGGCCCGGTACGGCTCCGGGTCGCGGCCGTCCTCGCGCTCGGCACCGGCGACAACGGCCCGTACGTCACCCGGGCGAACGCCCCGGGCTCCGTCCCCGACCGGATCGACGCGCGCGGCGGCGGTACGGCCACGGTGCGCGCCCTGGAGGCGAGCGGCGGCAGCGTCGGGACGGCCGACGCGTGGGCCGAGGCCGCCCGCCCGTCGAACGGCAGCCCGCAGGCACGGCTCGGCATGGTCCTGGTCCTCGGCATCGCCCTCGTCTACACGGTGATCGGCCTCGCCAACACCCTGCTGATGGCGACCTCGGTACGCGGCGGGGAACTGGCCTCCCTCCGGCTCGCCGGGGCCACCCGGGCCCAGATCCTGCGGGTGGTGACGGGCGAGGCGACCCTCGCCGTGGCGATCGGCACCCTGCTGGGCCTCGCGGTGACCGCGCTGGTCCTCGGCACCCTGGGAGCGGGCCTCGCCGCCCTCGCCGCCCCGGTGGCCCTGGCCCTCCCGTGGGGCACGGTCGGCGCGGCGGCGGGCGTGTGCGCGATGGTCGCGGTCGCCACGTCGGCCCTCCCCGCGTGGCGCCTGACGCGCTGAGCGGCGATGGTGGGACGGACGGGGCGGTGACCGGGGTCGGAGCCGGGTCACCGCCCCGTCCACTGCGGGACGCCCGGATCCCCGGGGACCGGCCGTGCGGCGCGGGCCGCCCCGACCCCCGGCTCAGACCGTGCCGTCCCGGCCCGGGTCGTCCCCCGCGGACGCGGTCTTCGCCGCTCGCCACTCCGGGGCGAGGACCGACCAGACCTCCTCGTCGTGGCGGCGGCCCCGGTACGGGTGGCTGTCCCTCAGGACCGCGTCCCTGCTCATGCCGAGGCGGCGGGCCACCGCGATGCTCGGCGCGTTGTCGGAGGAGACCACCCACTCGACGCGGTGGATCCCCCGCACCTCGATCGCCCAGTCGATCAGCGTCCGGGCCGCCCGGGTCACCAGGCCCCTGCCGACCGCCGCCGGCTCCAGCCAGCAGCCCGCCTCGGCCGTGCCGCGCGCGGTGTCGAGCTGCCGCAGGATCACAGCGCCGACGAGGGTGCCGTCGCTCCAGATGCCGTGGATGCGGCCCGCGTCGGCGGCCGCCTTCTCCGCGTACAGCCGGAGGAACGCCCGGCTGGACTCCAGGTCGGTGACGACGTCCGGCAGGCCGTTGCGCGCGCCGATGAACGCGCGTCCGCGGTCCATGTGCGCCAGGAACTCCTCCGCCTGCCACGGTTCGAGCGGCCGCAGCTCCGCGCCGTCGTCGCCCAGGGATATCGCGTACATCGTCGTCGCCTTCCGGTTCGGGACCGCCACGCGCGGCGGAGGGATCCTCCCACCGTCGGCCCGCCTCCCACCGGGAATTACGCCCGCCCCCACCCGACCCACCCCACGCCCGGGCGCCTCCTCGACCCGACCGAGCCGCCTCCCCCGCCCCGCGCCCACCCACACGCACCCACCCACGCGCGCGCGTGCCGGGCCCCGAGCCTGAGGGTCGGGCGCGGCGCCGCCCGGCCCGCGCCGCGCGGTCGTTGCCAGGGACTGTCAGTGGGGGGTGCCAGACTCGCACCCATGACCGAGCGGTGGGCAATCGCGCCCGAGGCGGAGGGGGACGGAGCGCTGCTCGTGCCCCTCGGCCCGGACGGGCTGCCCGCCGGGGACGTGCGGCGCGAGCCGGACCTGGTCGCGGCCGTCCGGGCCAGGCCCGACGTGGCGCGCTGGGTGTGGCGGTCGACGGCCGAGGTGTACCCGCGGCTGCTGGCCGGCGGCGTCCGGGTCGAGCGGTGCTACGACGTGGAGGACGCCGAGCAGCTGCTCCTGGGCCACGAGGGGCGGCTCGGCGAACCCCGCTCCGCGGCGGCGGCCTGGGCACGCCTGCGGGACGCCCCGGTGCCTCCCGACCCTCCGATGCGGCTCGCCGAGCCCGGATCGCAGGACTCCCTCTTCGAGCCGCGGCCGGTCGTCTCCGTCCCGTTCGACGGCCTCCTCGCCGTCTACGCCGAGCAGCTGCGCCGGCACGACCGGGCGGAGCACCCCGGCAGGATGCGGCTGCTCACGGCCGCCGAGTCCGCGGGGATGCTGGTGGCCGCCGAGATGCACCGGGCGGGCCTGCCCTGGCGGGCGGACGTGCACCGGGACCTGCTGCACGAGCTGCTCGGCGAGCGGTACGCGGGCGGGGGCGAGCCGCGCCGCCTCGCGGAGCTCGCCGAGGAGGTCTCGGCGGCGTTCGGGCGCCGGGTCCGGCCGGACCTGCCCGCCGACGTGGTGAAGGCCTTCGCGCAGGCCGGGGTGCGGGTGAGGTCGACCCGCCGCTGGGAGCTCGAAGAGCTCGACCACCCGGCGGTGGCACCGCTGATCGCGTACAAGAAGCTGTACCGGATCTGGACGGCGCACGGCTGGTCGTGGCTCCAGGACTGGGTGCGCGACGGCCGGTTCCGGCCGGAGTACCTGCCCGGCGGCACGGTCAGCGGCCGCTGGACGACCAACGGCGGCGGAGCGCTGCAGATCCCGAAGGTGATCCGCCGGGCGGTGGTCGCGGACGGGGGCTGGCGGCTCGTCGTGGCCGACGCCGACCAGATGGAGCCGCGGGTGCTCGCCGCGATCTCCCGGGACCCGGGCCTGATGGAGGTCGCGGGGCATCCCGACGACCTGTACACCCGGCTGTCGGACCGGGCGTTCTCCGGCGACCGCGACCACGCCAAGATCGCGCTCCTGGGCGCGATCTACGGGCAGACCAGCGGCGACGGCCTCAAGAACCTGGCGGCCCTGCGGCGCCGCTTCCCGCGCGCCGTGGCCTACGTCGACGAGGCGGCGAAGGCGGGCGAGGAGGGCCGGCTCGTCCGGACCTGGCTGGGCCGGACGAGCCCGCGGGCGGTGGGCGCGGGGGACGACGAGGAGGCGGGTCTGCCGCAGGAGGGCGGCGAACCGGCGGTGGAGGAGGCCGAGTTCACCCCGGGGTACGCCTCCGGGAACGCCCGGGCCCGCGGCCGCTTCACCCGGAACTTCGTGGTGCAGGGCAGTGCGGCGGACTGGGCGCTGCTGATGCTTGCGGCGCTCCGGCGCGCGCTCTCCGGGATGCGGGCGGAGCTGGTCTTCTTCCAGCACGACGAGGTGATCGTGCACTGTCCGGCGGAGGAGGCGGAGGCGGTCACGGCGGCGATCCGGGCGGCCGGGGACGAGGCGGGCCGGATCGCGTTCGGCGACACCCCGGTGCGGTTCCCGTTCACGGTGGCGACGGTCGAGCGGTACGCGGACGCCAAGTAGGGGCCCGCGGGGGAACGCCGGAGGCGCCAGCGGGGGGACGCCGGAAGGGCCCGCGGGGGGCGCCGAAAGGGCCCCGCACGCGGGTGCGTGCGGGGCCCGGGCCGGGTGCGGCGGTCACTTCATGGGAAGGGTCTGCCACCTGAGGCTGAGCGCGATCGACTTCAGCTGGTCCATCGTCAGCGCGGGCTCGGCGCGGGTGGCCGCCTCGTGCTGCGTTCCGGCGTTGAAGGCGGACACGACGACGCGGAAGCCCTCCGGCGTCATGGTGTCGGCGGTCCACCAGACGACGCCCTCGCCGCCCTTCTCGCCCGGCTGCTGGGTGAGCTTGACCCGGCGGCCGTCGGGCAGGGTCGTGACGTCGCCGCTGCCGAAGAGGTCGTCGGCCACGTTCGCCATGTCCTGCTGGACGTTGATCTGGACGAGGCTCTTCCCCTTGCCGTCGTCGACGACCAGGTAGGCGTACTCCCCGCCGCCGCCCTCGGCCGTGACCCGCAGCCCCTGGGGCAGGAGGGAACGCAGGGTGCTCTGGACGGCGCCGGACTCCGGCTCCACGTGCCGCCGGGGTGCGTCCGTGCCGCCCTTGGCGGCGCCGCTGCCCGGGCCGCCTGCGCCGGACCTGTCCACGTACGCGGGGAGCTGCGCGGTCAGCGGGCCCCAGTCGTCGGCCGTGACGAGCGCCTTGAGCTGGGCGGGGGTGAAGGGCGGGTTCTCGCGGCTGACGGGAGCGCCCTTCTCGGCGGCGGCGTTGTACTCGCTGACGTCGAGGAGGAAGCCGTCCCGGGTGAGCAGGACCGCGCGCCAGGCCTTGGTGTCCACGCGCTTGTCGGGGTACTCGTACCCCTGGAGGATCATGAGCCGGGCGCCGCCCTGCAGGGTCTCCTCGATGCAGTCGTCGAACGGGACGGCGACCTCGTCCGGGCAGGCGATCTGGTCCTCGCCCGCCTCGCCCGGAGCGGCGCGGAAGAGGCCGACGGTGACGGCGGCCCGGCCCTTGCCCTCGTCGTAGACGGCCGTGAGGGACTGGCCGAAGCCGTCGAGCCCGTCGATCTCCCACTTCCCTTCCGGGAGGTTGGACTTGAGGACGGCGGCGATGTCCGCGACCGGGATCCGCGCCTCCGCGGGCTTCTGCTCCCCGGGGACGGGGTCGACGCTGGAGGTGGGCCGGGGGGGCGCGGCCACGGAGGAGGCGCCGCCGGTGGGCGACAGCAGCGAGCCGCCGTAGACACCGCCGACGGTGACGGCCGCGAGCGCGAGGACCCCCGCGCCCACCGCGAGCCGGCGGCGGACCAGCCGGCGCCTGCCGCGCCGCAGTCCGCCCTCGACGAGCTCGCGCCGGTCGTCGGCGGCGAAGCCGTCACCGGTGCGGTGCAGGATCGCGCCGAGCGCGTCCTCGAACCTTTCGTGCTGGGGGCTTTCGTTCTGGGGCATGTCGAACTCACCGTCTCCGGTCAGGGGATGGGGAAGCGTGGCGGGTGGGGGTGCCCGGCTCGGGATGGCAGAGAAGGGACGGGGGGCAGACGGCGAGGCGGGAGCGGAGGGCGGCCGGTGGTCGGTGGTCGCCGGCCGGCGCTCGCGCCTCAGCGGGTGGCGAACTCGGCGATGCTGCCGCCGAGTCGTTCCCGCAGCTTGGTGAGGGCGCGGACGGATCGGGTGCGGACCGCAGCGGAGCTGACGTGCAGGGCGTCGGCGGTCTCCTCGATGCTCCGGTCCTCCCAGTACCGCAGCACGACGACCGCCCGGTCCTTGGGGGCGAGTCCGGCCAGTGCGTCGAGCAGGGCGATCCGGAGCGCCGGGTCCCCGCCGTCGTCGGGGGCGCGGTCGGGGAGCTCGCCGAGCGGACGCTCGGTGGCCGAGCGGCGCCGCTGGTGGCTGAGGAACGTGCGGACGAGCACGGTCTGGGCGTACGCGGCCGGGTTGCCGATCCGGTGGACGCGGCCCCACAGGGCGTACATCCTGCCGAGGGTCTCCTGGGTGAGGTCCTCGGCGAGATGGGTGTCTCCGCTGGTCAGCAGGCATGCCGAGCGGTACAGCGGGCCCGTGCGTGCGGCGGCGAACTCCAGGAACCCGTCCGCGCGGGACTTTCTCATGCCCCTCCCTCCCCCTCGCGGCCGCGGGGTGCGGCCGTCGTACACCTCATTGACGCGACGGGGCGGAGGAAATGTTTCAGCGGATCTCGCGGGATTCCCCGGGGATCCCGGGGGCCTGCGCACCTCGGACGTCCAAAACGGCAGAAAAGGGGTAATGCTGGAGTATGAACACTCTCAGCGCAGCCCAGACCCTGGCCGCGGGAGTCTGGCAGTCGGGCCTCGGCCAGGTCATCGGCGGCCTGGTCCTCGTGGCCGTACTGATCGCGGCGTTCTGGCTGGGGACCCGGGTCCGCAACCGCGAGTCCAACCCGCCCAAGCCGGAGGACCAGCCCCACCGGCCGGAGGACGGCGGTCTGCCGGGTGAGGCGTCCGGGTACCGCAGGCCCACCGAGATGCCCCTGACCGACGGCGAGCACCGGCTCATGCCGTACCAGCTCAAGGACGGATCGGAGGCCTCGCCCGACCCGCCGAGCGAGGAGAAGCGCAAGTGGGGCGGGATCTCCAGCGGAGGCTTCGGCAGCGGGGGCACCGGCCACGGCGACTGACCCCCTGTCCGTCCGACCGCGGCCGCGCACGTGGAGGAGAACGTGAACGAGAGCGCCGCCCCGGCACCGCCCCGGGACGTCTTCGCCGCAGCTCCCTTCGAGGAGCACCGGGCCCGTCTGCGGGCCGTCGCGTACCGCCTCCTCGGCACCTCCCAGGAGGCGGACGCGGCGGTGGAGGACGTCCGCAGGACCTGGCCCGACGTCCACACCCCGGTCGCCCCCGGCCCGGTGCCGACCCCGTACGACCCCGTCGAGGTCCTGGCCCGCGGCTGCCTGGACCGGCTCCGGTCGCGCGAGTCCCACCGGGAGCGGCCCTGGGACCCGTGGGATCCCTGGGCGCCGGGCGGACCGCGCCACCCCCGTGCCCCGGGCGAACCCCCGCCGCCGACGGCGCTCGACGGACTGACACCGCCGGAGCGCCTCGCGTTCGTCCTGCACGACGAGTTCTCCGTGCCGTACGAGCGGATCGCCCCGCTCCTGGAACGCACCCCGGCCGCCGCCCGCAGGCTCGCGGGCCGGGCCCGCTACCGGCTGCGGGAGGCCGAGGAGATGCCGGAGCCGGACCCGCCGCGGCAGCGGACCGCCGTCGCGGCGTTCCTGACGGCCGCCCGCGCCGGGGACACCGCCGCGCTGCGCGCCCTCCTCGACCCCGACGCCGCCCTGCGGGCCGATGCCGAGGCCGAGCGGACCGGCACGGCGGCCGTCCACGGCGCCGGGGCCGTCGCCGAGGCCGTCGGCCCCCTCGCGGGCACGGCGCGGAAGGCGCTGGTGGACGGGGCGGCGGGACTGGCGTGGCCGGCGGAGGGCGAACCGCGGCTCGTGCTCGTCTTCACCGTCCTGGAGGACCGGATCACGGCGATCGACGCCTTGGCGGACGAGGACCACCTGGACCGCCTGGAGCTCCACGTCTGAACGCCCCGGGCGCCGCCCGCGCTCACTCCCCGAGGACGCGCCCCGCGCGGGAGGCCACATGAGCGGGCGGGACGACGTCGGCGGGCAGCACGGGATCGGTGACCGGCTCGCCGAAGGTGGTCACCACCGGCAGCACCCCGGCCCACAGGCCGAGCGCCGCGTCCTCGGAGTCGCCGTCGTCCGGCGGCCCGCCGCGGGTCTTGACGGAGGCCTCGGTCAGATCGAGCGCGAGCACGGACGTCGCGGCCAGCTCCTTGCGGCTGGGCTGCCGCGCGTACTCCCACTGCCCGGGCGAGCTCTGCTCGGTGAGCGCCCGCAGGCCGCGCAGCTTCTCGTCCGGGTCGGTCACGAGACGGGGGACGCCGTAGATCATCGCGCAGCGGTAGTTGACCCCGTGCTCGAAGACGGAACGGGCCAGTACCAGCCCGTCGACATGGGTGACGGTGACGCAGACGGTGGTGTCGGGCGCCTGGACGAGACTGCGGCTCGCGACGGACCCGTGCAGGTACAGCCGGTCGCCGTCGACGCCGTACGCGGTGGGCACCACCATCGTCGTCCCGTCCACGGGCACCCCGAGATGACAGAGGAACCCGGCCGCGAGCACCGCGTCCAGATCGGCCCGCCGGTGACTGCCCTTCTCCCGCATCCGCCGCAACCGGGTCCGCCCGGTGACCCCGAGCACCCCGTCCCCGCCGATGTCCTCGCCGCCGCCCATGCTTCCCCCAGGTTCCTCGACCGCCGCGGATGATCTCCCCGAGTTCTACGTCCCCGACCCGACGCCCCGCCACCCGCGCCCACCTGTCGGACCACCGGACGCCTCCGAGGCCTCCGAGGCCCCGAGGCCCCCGACAACCAGAAAGCCCAGGTCAGACAATGTCTGACCTGGGCTTGATCTGAGCCGCCTTCGGGATTCGAACCCGAGACCTACGCATTACGAGTTGTCCGATCTCGTTCCGCGGACGTCCACTACCGTCCGCCAAAAAGATCGCGCCACAGGTCAGAGGGTCGTGTAACCGAAGCTGGACAGTGGTGGACTTCCTTGGATGCCTCGCGAACTGAGACCACAACCGAGACCGGTGTCCCCGTGTCACCTAGTGTCCCGGGGCCGCCGGATTCCGTAGCACGTCTCCGGCAACGGCCACGAAAGACAGGTACGCCTCTGACAGCAAGAGCGCTTCGTACCTTGCCTCAGCCTGCTCAGCTTCCGGGCCACCCGCTTCAGCCGCCCTCTTGATCATCAGCAATGCTGAGAGCACTCGTGAGACCAGCTCATGACCTGCTTCTACCAGCTCAGGTGGTCCCCAGAGTTCCAGCTGACGGCTTGCACTCATGAGGTCCATCCCGGCGCGTTCCATTTCGAGATGGTGCTCCTCCGGCATCGGCACGCCGTCGCTGAGTGCCCCCAAGCACGGCACCGCAGATCGGGACGACTCGACGTAGTACTGCATTATCTGAGCGCACGCGAGCCTCCGCTGTTCGCGGGTCCAGTGTCTGTGCTCCGTCTCTGCTTGATCCTGAGTCTGGCGGTGCAAGGCAGCGGCCGTCTTCTCTGCGCCTACGCGAGCCCCTCGAACGGCGGCTAGGCCGCCGAGCATTGCACCACCAAGGGCGCCAACCGCGCCCGCGATTCCAGCGACGAGTGCCGCAAGGCCTTGATCCATCTGTCCATCCTGGTCGGGTTAAGCCTCGCGCGGGGCTAGTTCAGGGCATTGCGGCACATGCCCCCTAGGACCCGGAAAGAGGCAGAGTCCGATCCGTGAGCCCGTGGTGGGCGGATGGCCTCGCACGCCGCTGGCCAAGCCACCCAGAAACCCGTGGTCCACCGTTTACTGCTCCACCTTCTGTGACCGTGCGGACGTGGGCGAACCCGTGCCGCAGGTAGTAGTCCTGGAGCGGCTTGTTCGTGGTCCAGGCATCAAGCCGGAGCCACTGAGCGCCTGAGTGGTACGCCCGATCGCCTGCCCAATCGAGCAACCTCCCACCGAGGTCTTGCCCGGCATGAGTGCGTGCCACAGTCAGCTTGTTCACGAAACGGGATTCCTCCTGGAGTTCCTGGTCCGTCCAGAGCCCTCCTTCCGCTTCCGGCGTCAATGTGATTGTTGCGGCCGTCGCCGAACCGTCACGGACCATGAACACCACTCCGGCCTCGATCGTGGCGAGCAGCCTGTCGGCCGGGTACGGACGCTGCCACTGGTCCGATCCGAGGGCCGTGAGCCACGATGCGGCTTCCTGCCGGAACGCGAGTAGCACGCCCAAGTCGCCCGCCATCGCCCGCTCGATGATCACTTCGGTTCATCCTCCTGTCGAGCGGACAGCGTGCCGATCTCATAGTTCATCCGGTTCAGATCGCCTCGGAAGGTCGTGATGGTGCACCGGATGACCTTGTCCGCCGAGTAGCCGGTGCGCGTCCAGAGCAGCACCGGGACGCCAGCTCCGATGTCGAGCAGCCGCGCTTCATCCGGCGTGGGCATCCGGGACGCGATCTCGTCGAAGTAGCCGATCTGCTCGACGCCGATACCGGCCAGGTAGCGAGTCGTCCCCTCAGCGATGTCGCCAGGCTCCGCCAGCCGCGGTGCATCCTTCACGAGCCAGTCGGGGTAGTAGGTGGCCTGCGTCGACCAGGGCACGTCATCCACAAACCGGTGGCAGAACCGGAGAACGGTGGTCGACTCTCGCTCGACCTTGAGTCGCTCCGCCACGTACTCGGTCGCCGGGGTCACCTCGACGCGGAACGTCTGAGTCGGGTGACGGCCGGCGTTGGTGACGTCGGTGCTGTAGGCGTCGCCGTTCTGCGGGAAGGTCAGGTTCTCGAAGCGGGACGCGTTGAGCTCGAACACCTCATGCTTCCGGACCTCGTACCCGAGCCCTTGGCTCGACGAGATCAGACCCTCGCTGACCAGCATGTTCAGACCGGATCGGACCGTGTTGCGGGACGCGTCGAAACGTCCGGAGAGTTCAGCCTCGGAGGGCAGTCGAGAGCCCGGCGGGTAGACGCCACTGTCGATCTCACGACGGAGCGCGTCCGCGACCTGTCGGTACTTCGGCTGCTTGTTCATGGCCCCATCATGACGCACTCGCTCAACTTGTTGGTACATGTAGACCCCGATCCCTTGACGACTCACTGTCCGTGGGTGCAGCATCACTGCATCAGCTTGTACCAACAAGTTGAGCAAGCGGTGCAGTCCCATTAACGTGCCCGCTTGTGGCGGCATTCCCGCTGATGGGGGTGGCTCATAGAGCCACCCGGCGCCCGGAGGGTCCCGTGAAACGGACTCGAAGGAAGCGGCTGCACTTTGAGAACTGAACAGTGGACGAATCGATCCAGGCACCTGCGACAAGCCGTAGGCCCTGCCGCACGCTCCAACGCGAGCACTTTCGCCCCATGCCGCCCCTGCCGGGCGGATAAGCGGCCCGTACGTGCGGTGAGACAAGGGCAAAGATCGCGGGCCCCACTGGGGCCGCCCCGCAGCACCTCCCGCCTCCGCAGCTTTCAGCTGCGGCCGGTTGCCTCCTCCGCCTGTCCGGCCCCCGTACCCGGGGCTGCCGTACGGGCGGGGTTGAGGGGAGCCGGATGGTTCCAAACGGCGTGAGCCCCCGGTGCGGGAACACCGGGGGCTCTGTTCGGGCCGTTCCTGTGTGAGAGGAACACACCCAATGAAGTCCATCGCTGCACTTCAGGCCGTTGTTACGGCCACCCCGTTCGACGGTGAGCCGACGAACGGGGAGCTGGACGCGATCGAGCAGGAGATGCCGCTGATTCTGGCGGAGATCGACCTGCTCGACGTGGAGATCTGGATGCTCGACCGTCCGGCCACCGCGCTGGACGAGCGGCGTGTCCGCCGGGCCCGCAACCGGGTCCTGGACGAGCGCCGCGCTCTGACCAACCGCGCTGACTTGGCGCAGTCGGGCGGTGCCGCGTGATGGCCACCGCCCCTGACCCCGCTGTCCTGCTCGACCACCGGGGCAACCTGATGCCGCGCTTCGAGGCGTCGCTCGGCTACGAGGAATCCCGGCTCGGCATGGCCTTCCATGAGGCCGGCCACGCCGTACTCGCCATGTCCTACGGCTTCCACGTGCACTCCAGTGAGGTCGTCGCCTGGGAGCCCGGGCCCGGCTGCTGGGAACTCACGGGCCTGACGAGGGTCGTGACCGGGCAGGACATCCCGCCGTGGCGGTTCGCTGCACAGGCCGCCGCCGGCGCGGTGGCCGAGGTCCACTACCTGATGACCTCCGGCCTGTGGACGCCGGAGCGGGCAGCCGCCTGCGAAGCCGACCACGACCGCCAGCACGCCATCGACATCGCCGCCGAGACCGGTCACCGCATCGCCTGCGACCAGGTCCCGGCGGGCGGGAAGTCGTGGGGGCAGGTCCGGGGCATGGCACTGCGGAAGGTCGGCCACCTGTGGCGGGAGATCCGCACCGTGGCCCACGCCACGAACGAGCACACCAAGCTCACCGGCGAGCAGATCGCCGCCATGACCGGCCTGACCAACCCGACGCTGCCTAGGGGTGCCGCGTGAACCGCCTCACCTACTTTCTCTTGGTGGCCTTGTCCCTCGCTATCGAGGTCTGGGGCATCGCCATCGGTAACCGGGACGTCGCCGTAGTCGGGTTCTTCGCTGGAGTCAGCGTCGCGGTCGTCGCCCGTCTCCTGTACCGCGCCGATCAGTGCGAGGGTGGTGAGGAAGCGTGAACCGCGTCGGTAAAGCCCTGCTCGTCTTCGCTCTGGTGGCCGTGGTCGGCATGGCGTTCCGGGTGTCCTGGAACGCGCTGCGGGACGTGGCCACCGCCGTCGGCGCGGATGAGACGGGGGCGACGCTCTATCCGTTCGTGGTCGACGGCCTCATGGCCCTGGCCCTGGTCGCCACGCTGGTGCTGACCGATCGGGCCGACAAGAAGTTCGCGCTGCGCGTGCTCGCCGCGTACACGGTGGCCTCGCTCGTCCTGAACTTCGTGCACGGGCTGGTGCCCGAGCTGCACGGCGAGTCGGTCGACTGGACCCGGCTGGCTGAGTGGGACGCGGTCAACTGGCTGCTTGTCCTGCTCGCCACGTCGCTGCCGGTCGGGTCGATCTACTTCGGCTCCGATCTCGTCGCCAAGGTCCTCCACCACCGATCGATCGACCCCGCAAAAACTGAGGAATCGACACAGATCGAGACAGAACGGTCTACCCCTGACCTCGCCGTACCGGCTCCCGAGCCGGTACCGGTCCTGGTCGCCCCGGTGACCGTCGAGCGGGTTGATGAGGTCGATTCTCCCGCCGAGGAGGTCCCGATTGATCGGGTCACGGTTCGTGCGGTGGCCGCCGATCAGTCGGTCCCGCGCCGGGCGACCGGTCGGGTCCCCGATGCTGCCCGATCGACCCGCCCCCGCCGCACGACGGATGAACTCGTCTCTGAAGCAAGGGCGTTGACTGAGTCCTGGACGGTCGATCAGTTGACGGCCGAGGGCATCCGTAAGGCTCTGCGGACGTCGCCGGACAAGGCCCGGATGCTCCGGGACTCGCTCCGTGCCGAGCGGGCCGCTACGGCGACGCCTGAGCCGGTCGGAGCCGCGTCGTGAGCACCCTCCCCGTCTACCGCTGGCGCCTTGCCCCGGAGGGGCTGGCGACGTTCCGGCAGCTCCGGGCGATGGGGCTACGGCCCGGCGGTCAGCCGGTCGTGGCCCAGCTCGAACGCCCCCGCCGCCGACACGAACCGCTCATCGCCTTCCTGTACCGGGTCGACCTGGCCCGTCCGGTCCGGCCGATGACGCCGGCCCGGTGGGCGGCCCTGGAGCGTGCGAATGCGGCCCGGCGTGTCTGCCCGGAGTGCGGGCGGGACGCCGGATACCGCATCCCCAGCTCGCTCGGCATGTGCACGCCCTGCGCCTTCCCCGACACCGCCGCTGTCTGAGCGGCCACGAGAGGACGTGACCTGTCGTGAACCACCTCCCCGAACCCACCCGGGTCGTCCAGCTCCCGGACGGCACCTACACCTACGCCGACCAGCTCCCCACCCCGATCCAGCCCGCCGCCGCGGCCGTGCCGCAGGTGGTCCACCAGCACATCCACCAGGCGCCGCCCGACCACACCGTCCAGCGGGTCGCGCTCGGCTCCGGCATCGGCGCCGGCACCGTCGCCGCCGGGGTCTACTTCGGCCCCCTCCTCGTCGGCGCACTCACCGCGATCGCCGCCAACCTCGCCCTGCTCGCGTTCCTCGCCGCCGTCCTCGCCTGGGGCGTCGTGAACGTAGTGCGCTCGGTCGGCGGCGCGGACGGCAAGGCCGCCGCGAAGACCCTGGCCAAGACGCGTAAGCGCCGTCGCTGACGGCTGCCCGATCCGCCCGGCCTCCTCGCCGGGCGGTGAGGGGAGCCGGGACAGTCCCGGCCCCGGAGAGGGACCGCGTCATGGCCAGCAGCAGGAACGAGTACGACCCGAAGCACCCCCCGCTCACCAACGGTGAGAAGGCGAAGTTCGCCTGGTACATCGGCCGGATGGCCAAGCGGGGACTCGCGGGCGAGACCGTCTACCAGGGCGACCTGGAGAAGAAGGTCGACCGCCTCCTCGACGGCGCCCGCGCCCGCGCCGAGAAGAACGCCAAGAGGTAGTGGTGCCCCGGGGACGGCCGTCCCGGCCAAGGAAACCGTGCCGTCCCCGGGCCCATCCCTCCACCCTTTCGAGCGGCAGGAGTACCCCCAGCATGACCGAGAACGTGGTCCCCCTGTTCAAGGACCCGGTAACCGAAGAGCCCACCACCCCGGCCGTGCCGCTCACGGTGGCGCCGGAACCCTCCCCGCGTTCCCGCCCGGTGCGGGTGTTCGTCCGTACCCGCCGGGCCGTGGTCGGCGCGGTGAAGCACGAGAGGACCCGCACGGCGGCCCGCGTGAGCGTCCGGCACGGCGCCTACGTCATCGGCGGCACCCGGGTGACCGTCCGCCGCGCGTGGGACGGCCGGACCGGCGCCCGCTACGAGCGGCTGCTGCGTGCGGCGGAAGCCGCGGGGAACTACGAGGCGGCCGGCGAGTGGGAGGAACGCCTGCACCGCTTCCGCTCCGAGCGGCACAAGCGGCGCATGGACCTGCTCACCGCGCCGCAGCACGTCGCGAAGAGCGCCGCGATCGGCGCGGCCGGCGGCATAGGCGGACTGATCGCCATCGGTATCGCGCTCGCCATCGCCACCAAAGACGCGGCCGACGTCTTCACGCCGTTGATGGCCCTGATCGAGTTGATCAGGCTGCTGGTCGTCATCGTGCAACTGGTGTGGGGCCCGCTCATGGCCGTGGGGCCGTTCCTCGCGCTCGCCGGACTGTGGGCCGTCGGACGCCAGCGGGCCACCGCCCCGCAGTGGGCTCTTCCCGAGGGCAAGCGGGCCGACGACGCCGGAGCACCGATCACCCCGTCCATCGTGGTCACCGCCCTGCGGGACCTCGGTATCGCCCCGCTCAGGAACGCGATCAAGGAGATGGGGGACGCGGGTGCCGCGATGCTTGGACCGATCCGGATCGCCGGATGCGGCGTCGAGGTCGACGTCACCCTCCCCTCCGGTGTCACCACCGCCGAGGTCCAGAACCGGCGCAAGAAGCTCGCGGAGAACCTGGCCCGGCACGAGCACGAGGTGTTCATCACGATCCCCGAAGCGGCCCGCACGGTCCGCCTGTGGATCGCGGACTCCGGCGCGCTGGACGAGCCGATCGGTCCGTCCCCGCTGGTCACGGACACGACCATGACCGCCGACTACGCCAAGGGCCGCGCCCCCTGGGGCCAGGACCTGCGCGGCGACGGAGCCACGCTCAGCCCGTTCCAGCGGATGCTGCTGATCACCGGCCTGTCGAACCAGGGCAAGACCGCCGCGCTGCGCGCGCTCGCCCTGTGGGTCGCCCTCGATCGGCGGGTCGAGTTCCGGGTCGCGGACCTCAAAGGCGTGGGGGATTGGGGCATGTTCGATGGACTCGCCACCGTCCTGATCCAGGGCCCGACCGATGAGCACGTCATCGACGCGACCGAGATGGTCGAGGGTGGCGTGCGCGAGATGGAACGCCGCATCCAGGCCCCGCCCGGCACCGTCTTCCCGCCGCTGATCCTGATCGTGGACGAGGCGCAGGTCGCGTTCATGTGCCCCGCCGTCGGCGACGACAAGCGACCGTATGGCGGGTCGAAGGCCACGTCCCGGTACTTCATGGCCGCCCGCAAGATTCACAACCAGGGCCGCGCCGTCGACGTACTGCTGTGGCAGGGCACGCAGGACCCCACGGACCAGAACCTGCCCAAGCTGGTCCGCGAGGGCGCCCACACCCGCGTCTCCCTCGCCCTCGGCACCGAGTCCCAGTCCCGCATGGCCCTCGGGGACAAGGCCGTCGACGGCGGCGCCGCCCCACACCTGCTCCGCCAGGGACTCGACAAGGGCACCGTCGTCATCGCCTCCGACGGAATCAAGATCCCCGCCGGGCAGGCGTCCATCACTGTCCGCACCCACTACATCGACACCGATGCCGCCGCCGTCATCGCGCAGCGGGCCAAGGACCTGCGCGACGGGGTCACCACCCTGACCGCCGCCGCCCCGTCCGAGACCGCCGCCGACGCGCTCGCCGACATCGCCGCCGCCCTCGGCGCGGAGTCGAAGATGCTCACCCAGGAAGTCCTCCGCCGTCTCGCCGCGGCGAACCCGGGCGAGTACCGGGAGTGGACGTTCTCCGACCTCCGCCAGGTCCTCGAAGCGGCCGGCGCCCCGCCCCGCAAGTCCGACGGACGCATGGTCGTCGACGCCGGACGCGTCGCTCAGGCCCTCGCCGAACGCGCCGACGACACCCCGGAATCCGCCGCCCGATAGCAGGGAGGCGGCAGGGAGGCAGGGAGAACTCCCTGACCGCCTCCCTGACCCGCCTCCCTGGCTCTGATCAGCGCAAACACCCCTCCAGGGAGGCAGGGAGGCATCCCAGTTCAGGGCCCTGAAACCCCCTCCAGACGCCCCTTCCGGGCCGTCCCTGCCTCCCTCCCTGACCACCCCACACCCTCCGAACGGAGACCCCTGCCCGTGGCCATCACCGTCTCGCTCGTCGCCCTCTTCGGACTCGTCCTCTTCTTCCTCCTGCGCTCCCGCACCCTCGGCGCCGGCGCCGCGTTCATCGCCGCCGGATTCGGCTTCTTCCTCGCCTCCACCGGCGCCGCCAAGCCCATCAACACCCTGACCGCCTCGCTCATCGAGACCGTCCAGAACCTCTGACCCACCACAGCAACAAGGGCGGCCCCGTCGTCTCGCCAAAGAACCGGGGCCGCCCTCAATCCAGACCACTGACGATGAACTGGAGACACCCAGCATGACTCAACCGTCCCCCGTCCGGCGAGAGGGCAGTGACCCGCTGTCCATCGACCTGCCGGGCCTGAGCCTGCTCGCCCACGCGGTGAGCGCCGCCGAACGTGGCTGGCACGTCTTCCCCCTCCGCCCCAGCGACAAGCGGCCCGCCGGGCACGCCGAACGCTCCTGCCCCGGCACCGGCCGGTGTGCGGACGGGCACAAGACCCCCGAGCAGCGGGCCACCACCGACGTCGACCTCCTCGCCGCCGCGTGGACGCACGCCCCGTACAACATCGGCATCGCCACCGGCCCGTCCGGACTGCTCGTCGTCGACCTGGACACCCTCAAGCCGACAGACCAAGAGGGAACGCCTGACGGCGTAACCACCTTTGAGGCGCTCTGCGAGCGCGCCGGGCAGGCCGTCCCCCTCACGCACCGCGTGCGGACCGCGCGTGGCGGGCAGCACCTGTACTTCACCCAGCCCGACGGACACCGGCTCGGCAACACCGCTGGACGGCTCGGCAAGCACATCGACACCCGGGGGTGGGGCGGGTACGTCGTCGCCCCCGGCAGCCACACCGCCGACGGCTCGTATGGGGTCCTGGACAGCCGTCCTCCGGCGCCGTTGCCCGGGTGGATCCTGGAGGCGCTCACGGCCCGCCCCAAGCCCGTTCAGAGCGCCATGGCGCCTCCGGCGGCTCTGACGGTCCGTGCGTCCCGGTACGCGGCGGCAGCGCTGCGGGGCGAGGTCGACAACGTCGCTCGCGCCGCCGACGGCACCCGCAACGCCACGCTCCTGTCCGCCGCGCGGGCTCTGGGACGGCTGGTGGCGTCCGGCGACCTCACCCGAGAGGACGTCCAGGAGGCTCTTAGTAGGGCGGCGGCGGGCAACGCGACCCAGTCCCAGCGCTACTACGACGACGTCATCACCCGCGGTCTCGACTGGTCCATCGCCCACAACCCCGCCGGCGGCCGGAGCGCGGCATGACTCGCCCCCGCCCCGCCCCCTCTAAGAGCCACCTGACCACCCACCTGCCCGCGGCCGCCGCACGGCCGACAGCGGGATGCCTGGTGGGCGCCCGAGTGGTCGTCGCCGAAGGCGTCCCTTCTGGCTCTGACCCGCACTGCGCCGCCCGTCTCCGCCCGCTCCTGACCGAAGGGGAAGCCGCATGACCCAGCAGCCCATCGACGGCGCCGCCCTGCTCGCCGAAGTCGAGACCTTCCACCGCCGGTTCAACGTCTTCCCCCGCGAGGCGGGATACGTGGCCGTGGCTCTGTGGGACGCCCACGCCCACCTGATCGACGCGTTCGACTCCACGCCCCGGATCGCGTTCCTCTCCCCGGAGCCCGGCTCCGGCAAGTCCCGCGCGCTGGAGGTCATCGAGACCCTGGTGCCCAACAGCATGGCCGCCGTCGATGCCTCCCCCTCCGCCCTCTTCCGGGCGGTGTCCGGGGTCGACGGTGAGCGGCCCACGATCATCTTCGACGAGATCGACACCGTGTTCGGCCCCAAAGCCGGAGACAACGAGCAGCTCCGCGGCTTCCTCAACGCCGGACACCGCCGAGGACGGCTGATGTACCGATGTGTGGGGGACGGGTCCAATCAGACCGTGGTCGGCTTCCCCTCGTACTGTGCGGTCGCCGTCGCCGGACTCGGCTCGCTGCCGGACACGATCATGACCCGCTCCGTCATCATCCGGATGCGCCGACGGGCCAGGAACGAGAAGGTCGAGCCCTACCGGATCGGCGACCACGAGAAGCAGGGCCACGCCATCCGCGACCGCCTCGCCAAGTGGGCCGACCAGGTCCGCGACCGCGTCGGCGGCGCCCGCCCGGTCATGCCCGACGGAGTCACCGACCGGCCCGCCGACGTGTGGGAACCCCTCCTCGCCGTCGCAGACGCGGCCGGGGGCGACTGGCCCGAGCGCGCCCGCGCCGCGTGCGCCGAACTGGTCAAGGCCTCCCAGACCGACGACAAAGGCTCGCTCGGGATCCGGCTGCTCACCGACCTGCGCGACCACGTCCTCATCGGCGTGGACAAACTCCCCACCGTCGCCATCCTCGACCGGCTCAACGCCCTGGAAGATGCCCCCTGGGCCGACCTCCACGGCAAGCCGCTCGACAACCGGCGCCTGTCCAAGATGCTCGGCGAGTACATGACCAGCGACAACACCCGCATCGTCTCCCGCAACATCCGCACCGCCGGCGGCATCCTCAAAGGCTTCCACGCCGAGGACATGGTCGACGCCTGGACCCGCTACTGCCCGCCGCCCCAGGACACCGCTACAGCCGCTACGCCGCTACAGCCCAGCTCAGACCCCCTCTTCCCGTAGCGGCAACCACACGTGTAGCGGCTACACCGCCACACCCGCAGCGAACCACCCCGGGCCGCCGCGAACGGGCCGTAGCCGCTACACCCAACCTTCCCGCTACACAAAACCCGCCGCTGACCTGCGATGTAGCGGCGTAGCGGATGTAGCGGACTTCCCAGAAGGGGGCCAAGAGCCCCGGCACCCACGCAGGAGGCATGCGCAGTGACCACCGCCGTGAAGCCCACCACCGCCCGCGCTCTGTTCACCGTCGAAGCGGCCGCCGAGTACCTGTCCTTCGGACGCTCGACCGTCTACGAACTGATGGCCGCCGGGGATCTGCCGTACGTGAAGGTGGGCCGCTCCCGCCGCATTCGGCTCGTCGAACTGGACGCCTTCGTGGCCCAGTTGCAGCCCCAGACCAACTGACCTACGACACCCCCAGAGGCGCCCCCGGAGTCCACCGGGGGCGCCTCCCCGTGGAAGGAAGCAATGAGTCCCCGAAAGCTGAACATGGAGTCGTCCGTCTACTTCGGGGCGGATGGCTGGTGGCACGGACGGGTCACCATGGGCGTGAAGTCCGACGGCAGCCCCGACCGTCGTCACCGCCGGGCCAAGACCGAGGCGGAGGTCAAGCGCAAGGTCAAGGAACTGGAGAAGCTGCGCGACGAGCAACGGGCGCCCAAGGCGGGTCGCGCCCCCACCGTCGCCCAGTGGATGGACACCTACCTGACGACGATCGCGAGTCTGAAGCTCAAGCCCCGTTCCCTGGACGACTATTGGTCCAAGACGCGCAACGACATCGTTCCGGGCATCGGACAACACCGGCTGAACAAGCTGGAGCCGGAGCACCTGGAGACGATGTACGCCGTCATGCTCCGCGAGGGCCACGCACCCTCTCACGTGCTGAAAGTCCACCGCATCCTGTCGCGGGCGCTCAAGATTGCCCACCGCCGCCGGATGATCGTGGAGAACGTCGCCACCCTGGTGGACCCGCCGACCGTGGACGAGACCGAGGCGAACCCGTTCACTCAAGAGGAGGCTCGGATCTTCCTGGAGGCGGCGGCCAAGCGGCCGACGTTCGTGCGCTGGCTGGTCGGTGTCGGCATGGGGTTCCGTCAGGGCGAGACACTCGGGATGCGGTGGAAGTACGTGGACCTGGAGGCAGGACTTTTCCACCCCCGCTGGCAGCTCCAGCGGCTCACTTGGCGTCACGGCTGCACCGACGCGCACCACTGTGGTGAACGGCTGCACCGGTTCGAGCCCTGCCCGCCGGCCTGCACCACCCATAAGGGGTACAAGCGGGGATGCCCGAAGCCGTGCGAGAAGACGTGCACCAAGCACGCGAGCGTCTGCCCCATGCGGAAGGGCGGAGGTCTGGCCTTTACCCGCCCCAAGACGAAGAAGAGCAAAGAGCCCGTCCCGATCCCCCCGCCGTTCGTCCAGCCCCTGCGGGACCTGCGTGCCCTTCAAGAGCAGGAGCGGGCCGCGGCGGGTGAACTCTGGGAGGAGCACGACGTTCTTTTCGCCCGCCCCGACGGACGGCCGCTTGACCCCCGCCAGGACTGGGAGGAGTTCAAAGAGCTACTCGTCGAGTGCGGCATCGACGACCGGCGCCTGTACGACGGGAGCCGCCACACGGCCGGCACGATCCTGAACGAACTCGGCGTCCCACTCGTGACCATCATGGAGATCCTGCGGCACACACAGGTGACCCAGACCCGGCGGTACGTGAAGGGCCGGTCCGAGCAGTCCATGGACGCGATGCGGCGGATGGGAGAGGCGTTCCTCCCTCAGGTTCAGCCCCGGCCCGAGACGCCTGCTGAGGCCCCTACTGAGACCGGAAGTGAGACCAGCGCCACGCGGGCCGCGCGCTCTCGGCTCCGACGCCGCATCCGCTGAACCAGAAAGCCCAGGTCAGACATTGTCTGACCTGGGCTTGATCTGAGCCGCCTTCGGGATTCGAACCCGAGACCTACGCATTACGAGTGCGTTGCTCTGGCCAACTGAGCTAAGGCGGCACGCCGTCCGGACCCATGGTGGGTGCAGCAGCGACGCCAAGTCTACACAGTTTCCAAGAGTGCTCCGACCACCCCCCGAGAGGGCCTATGAGCAGCGCTTTCCCTCGGCCGGAGGCGTTCCTTCGAGGAGGTAGGTGTTGATCGCCGTGTCGATGCAGTCGCTGCCCCGGCCGTACGCGGTGTGGCCGTCGCCCTCGTAGGTGAGGAGGGTGCCGGAGGAGAGCTGGCCGGCCAGGGACCGGGCCCACTTGTACGGGGTCGCCGGGTCGCGGGTGGTGCCGACCACGAGGATGGGCGCCGCGCCCTCGGCGGTGATGCGGTGGGGGCCGCCGGTGGGCGGGGTGGGCCAGGAGGTGCAGTTCAGGGCCGCCCAGGCCAGGCCCCGGCCGAAGATCGGGGAGGCCTTCTCGAAGGAGGGGACGGCCTTCGCTACGTCGGCGGGGCCGCGGTAGGCCGCCGGCAGGTCGAGGCAGTTCACGGCCGCGTTGGCGAACATCAGGTTGGCGTACGTGCCGTCCGCCTCCCGCTCGTAGTAGCTGTCGGCCAGGGCGAGCAGCCCGGACCCCTCGCCGTCGATCGCCCGGGCGAGGGCCTCCCGCAGCTGCGGCCAGGCGCCCTCGTCGTACATCGCCGCGATCACGCCGGTGGTGGCGAGGGACTCGCCGAGCCGGCGGCTCTCGCCGGTGGGCACGGGCCGGGCGTCCACGTCCCGGAAGAACTTCCGCAGCGCCTCGCCGGCCGCCTCCACCGACCCGGTCCCCAGCGGGCAGTCCGGCTGGGCCACGCAGTCCGCGGCGAACGCCCGGAAGGCGGTCTCGAAGCCGGCCGTCTGGTCGCGGTTGAGGTCGATCGCCGGCAGCGACGGATCCATCGCCCCGTCGAGGACGAGGCGGCCGACCCGGTCCGGGAACAGCTCGGCGTACGTGGCCCCCAGGAAGGTGCCGTACGACGCCCCGACGTAGGTGAGCTTCTCGTCGCCGAGGACCGCCCGCAGGACGTCCATGTCGCGGGCCGTCTCGACGGTGGAGACGTGCGGCAGGATCGCCCGCGACTTCTTCGCGCAGCCCGCGGAGAAGTCCTTGAACGCGGCGCTCAGCGCGTTCACCTCGGCGGGGTCGTCGGGGGTCTGGTCGACCTGCGTGAACGTGTCCATCTGGGGCCCCGTCAGGCACTCCACGGGCTCGCTGCGCGCCACGCCGCGCGGGTCGACGGCCACCATGTCGTAGCGGGCGCGGACGGGGGCGGGATAGCCGACGCCCGCGTACCCCTGCAGGTAGCCGACGGCGGAGCCGCCGGGGCCGCCCGGGTTGACCAGGAGGGAGCCGAGCCGCTTGCCGGGGCCGGTCGCCCTGACCCGGGAGACCGCCAGGTCGATCTGCTCGCCGTCCGGCTTCGCGTAGTCGAGCGGGGCGCGCAGGGTCGCGCACTGGAAGCCCGTGACACCGCAGTCGCGCCATGTCGGCTTCTGCCCGTAGAACTTCTTCAGCGCCTCGGGCGAGGAGGAGGGCGAGGCCTGCCGGACCGCCGCCGTGGTGCGGGACGCCGCCGCGTCGCTTCCGCCCGAACAGCCGGAGAGGATCAGTCCGGCGGCCGCGAGGGCCGTGGCGGACGTACGGAGCAAGCGCCTGGAGTCCATTCCCGGAGCGTATCCGGAGCGGTACGCACCGTGTCCAATCGGCGGTCCCGACGGCTCCCCCGCACGTGTGCGCGGGGTCCGTGGAGGCAGGTGTCAGCCCCGCAGGGCCATCGTCATCGCCTCGACCGCGAGCAGCGGGGCCACGTTCCGGTCGAGGGCCTCGCGGCAGGACAGGACCGCCTCGATGCGGCGCAGGGTGCGCTCCGGGGTGGTGTCCCGGGCGATGCGCTCGATCGCGTCCTGGACGTCCGCGTTGGCCAGGGCGGTGCGGGAGCGCAGCTGGAGGGCGAGGACGTCGCGGTAGAAACCGGTCAGGTCGGTGAGCGCGAGGTCCAGGCTGTCGCGCTGCGTACGCGTCCTGCGCCGCTTCTGCCGCTCCTCCAGCTCCTTCATGGCCCCGGCGGTGCCGCGCGGCATCCGTCCGCCCTGCGCGGCGCCGAGCGCCGCTTTCAGCTCCTCGGTCTCCTTGACGTCGACCTCCTCGGCGACCTGCTTCGCGTCCTCGGCCGCCGCGTCCACCAGCTCCTGGGCCGCCTTGAGGCAGCCGCCGACGTCCTCGACGCGCAGCGGCAGCTTGAGGACGACGGACCGGCGCGCGCGGGCCCGCTCGTCGGTGGCGAGCCGCCGGGCCCGGTCGATGTGGCCCTGGGTGGCGCGGGCCGCGGCGTACGCCGTCTCCGGCTCGATGCCGTCCCGCCGGACGAGCATGTCGGCCACGGACTCCACGGGCGGGGTGCGCAGGGTCAGGTGCCGGCAGCGGGAGCGGATCGTGGGCAGCACGTCCTCCAGGGAGGGCGCGCAGAGCAGCCAGACCGTCCGGGGCGCGGGCTCCTCGACGGCCTTCAGGAGGACGTTTCCCGCGCCCTCGGTGAGCCGGTCGGCGTCCTCCAGGACGATGACCTGCCAGCGGCCGCCCGCCGGGGAGAGCTGGGCGCGCCGGACCAGGTCGCGGGTCTCCTTCACACCGATGGAGAGGAGGTCCGTACGGACGATCTCGACGTCCGCGTGCGTGCCGACAAGGGTCGTGTGGCAGCCGTCGCAGAAGCCGCAGCCCGGCGCGCCGCCCAGGGCGCGGTCGGGGCTCACGCACTGGAGCGCGGCGGCGAACGCCCGCGCCGCCGTCGCCCGGCCCGATCCGGGCGGACCGGTGAAGAGCCAGGCGTGCGTCATCTTCGAGGCCTCGGGGGCGGGCTCTCCGGCGGCATGGGCGGTCACGAACGCGTCGGCGTCCCGCGCGGCCGCGGCGAGCTGCTCCTCGACCTTCGCCTGTCCGACCAGGTCGTCCCATACGGCCATGTCTGCCCCTCCTCAGGTACGCCCTCCATTGTGGGGCAGTCCTCTGACAACCCTCGCCGGGCGGAGCGGGCCCGGGCCGGCGTCAGGCCTCCGTGCCGCGGCGGGTGAGCCACAGGCCGGCGGCGGAGCCGAGCAGGACCGTGCCCGTGGCGACGCTCGCCGCGACGTGGGCGCCGCCGGTCAGGTCGGCGACGGTGTTGACGTAGAGGTTGGCGAGGACGCTCGCCGTGAGCAGCAGCCAGAAGAGGACGCGCATCGGAGTCTCCGGGGGTCGAGGGGGCGGGGCGGGCCGGGTGGCCCCTCCTGTCTCCGATCCTGGTCGCCCCCGCGTCCCCGCACAGCGGTGCCCGCTCCCGGAGCGGGGGTGGAGCCTGCTCCACCGCGTCCCCCGGGCCCTCCGCATAACCTGGCGGGCATGCGCGACGTGATCAGGGAATCCGGCCGGGCGTCGCTCCACCTGCTGGGCGGGGCCGCGCTCGCGATCCTCTGCTACCTGATGGTGGGCGTCGCCCTGTTCACGGCCTTCCTCACCCTCACGGTCATCGGCGCCGGCGTGCTCCCCGAGAGCGTGCTGCTGCTGCGGCGCCTGGCGGGTCAGGAGCGGCGGCGGACCGCCGCCCGGTCCGGGACACCGGTCCCGGAGGCGTACCTGCCGCTCGACGGCGCCCTTCCCGCGCGCGTGCGGACGGCCGTCGGCGACCCCGGCACGCGGCAGGACCTGGTCTGGGCGGCCGCGCAGCTGGTCTACGGCCTGGTCCTCTGGTTCGCCTCGCTGGTGCTGTGGGCGCCCGCGCTGCTCGTCGACGGGGTGGTCACCGGGCTCGCGGGGCGGCGGCCGGTGCTCCTGCCGCTGATCGGGCGGCTCGCCGACCTGGACGCCGCGTGGTCGCGCGCGCTGCTCACCCCGACGCCCGCGGCCGCGCGGGCCGCCGGGCTCGCCGCCCGCGTCGAGGAGCTCACGGCCACCCGGGCGGGCGCGATCGCCGCGCACGGCGCGGAGCTGCGCCGGATCGAGCGCGATCTGCACGACGGCACGCAGGCCCGTCTCGTGGCGCTCTCCATGCGGATCGGGCTGGCGAAGCGGGTGTACGACACCGATCCCGCGGCCGGGCGGAAGCTCCTCGACGACGCGCAGGCGCAGGCCGAGGAGGCGCTGGCCGAGCTGCGGCACGTGGTGCGGGGCATCCATCCGCCGATCCTCACCGACCGGGGCCTGACCGGGGCGGTGCGCGCCCTCGCCGCGAGCAGCGGCCTGGACGTGGAGGTGTCCGTGACGGGCCTGGCCGACCACGCCCCCGGCGACCGCGCGGGCCGCCCCGAGGACGCGCCCCCCGGTGCCCGCGCCCCCGCCGCGGTCGAGGCCGCCGCCTACTTCGTGGTGGCCGAGGCCCTCACCAACGCCGCGCGGCACAGCGGCGCCACGCGCGCCTCCGTCGCGCTCTCCCGCGAACCGGCCGCTCTCCGCGCGCGCGTGGCGGACGAGGGCCGCGGCGGCGCCGAGGCGGGCGAGGGCGGTGGATCCGGACTCCTCGGCATGCGGCGCCGGGTCGCCGCGCTGGACGGCACCGTACGACTGACCAGCCCCGCAGGGGGCCCGACCGTGATCGAAGTGGAGCTTCCGTGCGTGTGGTGATCGCCGAGGACAACGCCCTCCTGCGGGAGGGCCTCGTGCTGCTGCTGACCTCGTCCGGCCACGAGGTGGCCGGGGTCGCGGCCACGGGTCCGGAGGTCCTGCCGCTGCTCCTTGAGCACCGGCCGGACGTGGCCGTCCTCGACGTCCGCATGCCGCCCGGCTTCCGCGACGAGGGGCTGCGGGCGGCGCTCGCGGCCCGCGAGCGGCTGCCCGGCCTGCCGGTGCTCGTCCTCTCCCAGTACGTGGAGGAGACGTACGCCGCCGAGCTCCTGGGCGGCGGCGCGCGCGGGGTCGGCTACCTCCTGAAGGACCGGGTGGGCCGGGTGGACGAGTTCCTGGACGCCCTGGAACGGGTCGCGGCCGGCGGTACGGCCCTGGACCCCGAGGTCGTCACCGAGCTGCTCGCCCGCCGCCGAGACGATCCGCTGGACTCCCTGACGCCCCGGGAGCGCGAGGTGCTGGAACTGATGGCGCAGGGGCACGACAACGGCACGATCGCCCGCTCGATGGTGGTCACCGAACGGGCCGTGCACAAGCACATCGGCAACGTCTTCCTGAAGCTCGGCCTGCCGCCGACCGACAGCGGCGGCCACCGCCGGGTCCTCGCCGTCCTCGCCTACCTGAACGCCTGAGCCGGGCGGCGGTCGTACGGTCCGACTCCCGGCACACGGAGCCGATGCCGGGCGTACGGAGCCGATCCCGGGCGTACGGAGCGGGCGGCGGTCGTGTCGTACGGAGCCGGTGGCGGTCGTGTCGTACGGAGCGGACCCCGGGCGTACGGGACAAGCCGGCCCCGGGCCGCCCCGGTCACCCGGGCCCGAGCATCCGGGCCTGAACATCCGGGTCGGGACATCCGGGGTCGGGACATCCCGGCCGGAGCATCCGGGCCGGGACCTCCGGGCCGCCCCGCGCCCGGACACTCAGGCCCCGGCCCCCCGCCCCGCTCTCACGCGCCGAGCCGCCTGGCCGACGCCGGCAGGAACACCCCCGCGAGGACCGTGACCACGACCGTGCCGGCGATCAGGGCCGCCTGCCCCGGCGGCAGGTAGGGCGGTCCGCCCGTGAGCGCCCAGGCGAAGGCGGTCAGCGGCAGGGCGGCCACCGCGAGGCCGACGAGCAGGCCGGTGGCGGTCAGGAGGCCCGCCTCCAGCCCGAGCATCCGGCGCAGTTGGCCGGCCGACGCGCCGACCTGGCCGAGGAGGTGGAGTTCGCCGCGCCGCCCGGCGCCGATCAGGGTGAGGGTGCTGAGGACGGAGAGCAGGGTCAGGCCGCCGATCGCGGAGACGATCACGGCCGAGACGATGCCGTTGAGTTCGGCGCCCGGCGGGCTGATCCGCTCGGGCGCCACCGAGGCGTCCGCGGCCCGCTTCCCCGTGGACGCCAGGACGCGCGCGGGGTACGGATCGCCGACGTGCGGGGCGAGTTCGGCCTTCGGGAGCAGGAACTCGCCCAGGGCGAGCGAGCGTTCGTACACCGCCACCACCCGCAGCCGCTTCGGCGTGCCGTCGCCGAGCCGCAGGTCGACCGTCGAACCGGGGCGTACGTCCAGCGAGTCGGCCATGTCGGCGCCGACCGCGACCGTGCCGGTGCGGGCGAGTCCCGCCAGGTCGCCCGCGACGACCCCGGGGTCGAGCGTGCCGGCGAGGCCGGCCGCGTCCACGCCGAGCACCGGCAGCCGGTCGAGGCGCGGGTCTCCGGCCTGGGTGCGGGCCAGGACGACCGTGGAGCGCAGGACGTCCGTGGCCGATACGATCCCCGGCCGCAGCCGCACCCGCTCGGCCGTCGTGCCGGAGAACGCCAGGTCGGCGGTGGTGGCGGACCGGGCCTGCTCCTCGGCGGCGCGCCCCGTCGTCGTACCCGCCGAGAGCTGCACGAGCGCGAAGGCGGTGACGAGGACGACCGGCACGAGCGCCGCTCCGAGACGGCGCGAGTGGGCGCGCGCACCGGCGGCGGTGAGCCGCCCGGCCGCGCCGCCGAGCCGCCGGAACGGCAGGTCCAGGACCTTCGCCGCCGCTTCCGCGATCCACGGCCCGAGCACCGCGCACCCGGCGACCAGGGTGACCGTGGCCGCTCCGGCCGCGGCCCCCGCCGCGTCCCCGCCCTGGGTGGTGGCGGTGGCCGCCGATCCCGCGCCCAGGACGAGCAGCGCGATGCCGACGGCCTTGCGCACACCGCCACGGCCCGGCTTCCCGGGCTGCCGGGCGGCGAGGAGGACCACGAGCCGGGCGATGCCCGCGACCATGCCGGCGGTCACGAGCACACCGGCGAACAGCCAGGGCGGGGAGGGGAGTTCGAGCCCTTCGGGGACGACGCCGGTGCGCTCTCGCAGCGCCGACCACAGGACGGTGAAGGCGGGGACGGCCAGGGCGGCGCCGCACAGGGCCGCGAGGCCCGCCACCCGGGTCACCTCGCGGCCGGCCGCGGCCCGCACCTGACGGGCCGTGGCACCGACGGTGATCAGCAACTCCCTTTCTCCGGTGCGCTGCTGGAGCGCCTGGGCGATCAGCGAGGCCAGGACGAGGACGGCGACCAGCACGACGGTCCCGGAGACGGCCGCGAGCAGCTGGAGGAGCTCCGTGCGCGCGGGCGCCGCGGCGAGGTGCTCGGCCCCGCCCCGGCCGTCGCCGGTGAGCGCCCGGAGCGGCTGCCCCGAGGCGGTGTCCCGGAACCCCGCCCCGTCCAGGGCCGCCCGCACGCGCGCGTGGAGCACGTCGGCGGGGACACCGGGGTCGGCGAGCACGCCGACGGCGTCGACGGAGCCCGGCCGGCCGGTGAGCCGCCGCGCCTCGGCGGCCGTGACGTACAGCGCGGCGGGACCGTCGGCGAGGCCGACGACCTTCCGTCCGGCGACGGTGTCCCCGACGCGCGCGCCCGTGCCGGAGCCCAGGACGGCCTCCCCGGCGGCGCGCGGCTCCCGGCCGTCGGTCAGCCGGTACGGGGCGAGCCGGGCGGCTTCCCAGGACCGGCCGGTGTGGAGCGGTCCCGCGTCGCGTACGGCGAAGGTGCGGTCGGGCACGACGGCCCGGACGCCGGGGACCGCGCGCAGCACGTCGGCGGTCGCGGCGGGGATCCGGACCCGCTCGGTCAGGCCCGCCGTGGTCGTCGTCGTCTCGCTCCCCCACGGCTTCGTCGTCCACCGGACCTCCTGGTCGCCGGCGACGACGACGGCCGCGGCGGCGTACCGCTCCACGCGCGCGTGGCCGAGTGCCGCCGAGCCGGCGGCGAGGGCCAGGGCGCCGAGCAGCGCGGAGGTGACGGCGACGGCGGCGAACACGGCCGCCCATGCCTTCCGGTGCGTCCGCAGGGAACGGGCGGCGAGCAGCCGGACGGCGGGATCCCCGGACGTCCTCATCGGCCCGCCCCCGCCGGGCGGCGGACCGGGAGGCCCTCGGGCGAGCCGGAGGGACGCATCCCCGCCGCCCCACCCGCACGGTCTGCACCCACCGCCCGGCCCGGGGCGAACGCGCCCGTCGGCCGGCCCGGGTCGTGCACACCCACCGCCCGGCCCGCGTCGTACGCGCCGGCCCGCAGCCCGCCCGGGGCGCCCGCGCCCAGCATCTCCCGCACGCCCGCCTCGTCCGGCCGGTCCAGGCGACCGGTGAGCCGGCCGCGGTCGAGGAAGACGGCCTCGTCCGTCCACGCGGCCGCCACCGGGTCATGGGTGACGAGGACGACCGTGGTCCCCCGTTCGTCGACGGCGCGCCGCAGCAGGGCGAGGACACCGGCCGCGGTGACCGGGTCGAGGGCGGCGGTCGGTTCGTCGGCGAAGACGACCTCGGGGTCGTTGACCAGGGCGCGGGCGACGGCCACCCGCTGGCGCTGGCCTCCGGACAGGTGCTCGGGCCGGTCGCCGGCCCGGTCCGCGAGTCCGACGGCCGCGAGTCCCGCGAGGGCGCGGGCGTCGAGGTCCCGTCCCGGGCGGGCTCCGGCGAGGAGCAGCGGCAGGGTGACGTTCTCCCGCACGTCGAGGGCGGAGACGAGGTTCAGCGACTGGAAGACGAAGCCGACGCGGTCCCGGCGGAACCGGGTGAGGCCGGCGGCCTTGAGCGTGGCGAGGTCGGTGCCCCCGATCCGTACCGTTCCGGCCGTCGGCCGTTCGAGTCCCGCGGCGCACTTCAGGAGGGTGGACTTGCCGGAGCCCGAGGGGCCCATCACCGCCGTGAACCGGCCGCGCGGCACGGACAGGCTCACCCCGTCGAGTGCGGGCGCCCCGCGCCCGTAGGTCCGGCCCACCCCGTCGAGGGAGAGGGCCGCGTCCGGGGTGCGCGGGGTGGCACCGCTCTCCGCCATCGCAGTCGTCGTCATGCCGACAACGCTAGGAAAGCGCAGGTCGGAGCGGTATGGAGCGGGCTTCCGGCCGGAGGGTGGAGCTGGCTACACCCTCCGGCCGGACGGCGGCGCGGTCAGCGGCGGCGCCGCGGGCCCTCGTCCTCGTCCTCGTGCGGGCCGAACAGCTCGTCCGCGAGCGTCGGCAGATCGTCGAGCGGGGTGTCCTCGGCCCAGTCGGAGCGGCGGCGGGGCCGGCCGTTCTCGTCGAGCTGCGGCAGCTCGCGGGTCCGGTCGTTCGCCCCCTGCGGCTGCTGCCCGGCGGGCTTGGTGTCCCGGAAGATGCCCTGCGGGACCCGGTCGACCGGGTCGGACGGGGTGTCGCGCACGGAGGGCAGTACGGCGGTCTCGTCGGCCTCCCGCACGGCACGCAGGACGGTGGTCTCCTCGGAGGAGCGGTCCGCCGAGGAGCGCTCCTCGCCGATCCGGGGCAGGACGCTCGTCTCCGCCTCCGGCTCCGGCTCCGGCTTCGTCATCTTGACGATCGGCGTGGCGACGGTGACCTCCTCGGGGGAGACGGTCGGGGCGTCCGGCTTCACGATCGGCGTCGGCCGGGTGATCTCGTTGGCCGAGAGCTCGACCGCCTCGGCCCGCTGCCGGGCCGCCTCGGCCTCGGCCTCCGCCTTGGCGCGCGCCGCCTTGGCCTCCGCGGCGGCCTTCGCCTCCGCGGCCGCCTTCCTGTCGGCGGCGGCCCGTTCGGCGGCGGCCTTCGCCGCTTCGGCGCGGAGGGCCGCGGCGGCCTCCGCCTCGGCTCGCTCGGCGGCCGCCCGCTCGGCCGCGGCCTTGGCCGCCGCCTCGGCGGCGCTCTTCTCCGCGGCAGCCCTCGCCGCGGCCTCCTCCGCCGCCTTCGCGGCGGCGGCGGCCTCGGCCATCCGGCGGGCCTCCTCGGCGCGGAGCAGGGCCTCCTCGGCCTTGCGCTGCTTCTCCAGGCGGCGCTCCTCGGCCTCGGCCCGCAGCCGGGCCTCCTCCTCGGCCTCCTTGCGGAGCCGCTCCTGCTCCTCCAGCCGGGCCTTCTCCTCGGCCGCGAGGCGCCTGCGCTCCTCCTCGGCGGCGACGCGGGCCTCCTCGGCCTTGCGCCGGGCCTCCTCCGCCTGGCGTTCGGCCTCCAGGCGGCGGGCCTCCTCCTCCTCGCGCCGCTTGCGCTCCTCCTCCTCGGCACGGAGCTTGGCGAGCTGCTCCTGGCGCTCGCGCTCCAGCCGCTCCTCCTCGGCCTTGCGGGCGGCCTCCTCCTCGGCGCGGCGGCGGGCCTCCTCCTCGGCCTTGCGGCGGGCCTCCTCGACGGCCTTCACCTCGGCCTCGGAGAGCGGCAGCATGCGGTCGAGCCGGTGGCGCACGACGGTGGTGACGGCCTCGGGCTCCTGGCCCGCGTCGACGACGAGATAGCGGCCGGGGTCGGCCGCCGCGAGGGCGAGGAACCCGGCGCGCACGCGCGCGTGGAACTCCGGCGGCTCGGACTCCAGGCGGTCGGGCGCCTCGGTGAACCGTTCCCTCGCGGTCTCCGGGGAGACGTCGAGGACGACGGTCAGGTGCGGGACGAGTCCGTCGGTCGCCCAGCGGGAGATGCGGGCGATCTCGGTCGGGGAGAGGTCCCGGCCGGCGCCCTGGTAGGCGACGGACGAGTCGATGTAGCGGTCGGAGAGGACGATCGCGCCCCGCTCCAGGGCCGGCCGGACGAGGGAGTCGACGTGCTCGGCGCGGTCGGCGGCGTACAGCAGGGCCTCGGCGCGGTTCGAGAGCCCCGCCGACGACACGTCGAGGAGGATCGAGCGGAGGCGCTTGCCGATGGGGGTGGCGCCGGGCTCGCGGGTGACGACGACCTCGTGGCCCTTGGCGCGGATCCATTCGGCGAGCGCCTGGACCTGGGTGGACTTGCCGGCGCCGTCGCCGCCCTCCAGGGCGATGAAGAAGCCGGTCGGGGAGGGCGCCTGCACCGGGTCGGAGCCGCGGAGCGCGTCGCGGAGGTCGCGGCGGAGCGGGACGCCCGACCGGTCGTCGGTCTTCGCGAGGACGAGGGCGGCGACCGGCAGCAGCAGGGCGCCGACCAGGGCCAGCGTGAAGGCGGCGCCGCCGTGGTCGAAGACGAAGTCGCCGGAGTCGGAGGCGAGCCGGTGGGGGCCGATCGCGGCGGCGAGCAGCGGCGCGGCGAGCGCGCCGACCGCCATGCCGACGCGGGCGGTGGCCTGGAGGTGCTCGGTGGTGCGGGCCCGGCGGGGCTCCTCGGTCTCCTGGTCGACGAGGGTGTGCCCGGTGTTCGCGGCGACGCCGGCCGCGTAGCCGGCGAGGACGGCGAGGAGCAGCACGGTCGCCGTGTCCGGCACGAGGCCCATCGCGATCAGGGCGACGCCGGTCACGGCGGTCACGAGGGCGAGCAGCCGGCGCCGGGACAGGACGGGCAGGACGGAGCCCGCGGTCCGGATGCCGACGGCGGTGCCGGCGCTGAGCGCGAGGACGAGCAGCGCGTAGGTGACGGGTCCGCCGCCGAGGTCGGCGGCGTGGAGGACGGCGACGGACGCGGCCGCGGCGATGGCTCCGGCGACGGTGGCGCAGGTCAGGACGAGCAGCGAGAGGGCTCCGGTGCGGCCCTTCTCGACGCCTCCCTCGGCGCCCTTGTCGGTCGGCCGGCGCAGCCCCTCCAGGGGGGAGCGGGGCCGGGGCGTCTCGCCGCCGGGCAGCGCCATGGCGTAGAGGACGGTGACGGAGGCGGCGAACAGGCCGGCGGCGACGTACGAGCCGAGGGCGGCCTGGTGCAGCGAGAACCAGTCGATCCCGGTGCCGAGCAGGTTGCCGATCAGGGTGGCGAGGAGCAGGACGGCGGCGGCGGCCGGTACGGCGAGGAAGGTGGTGCGCTGGGAGAGCCGGCGCAGCGCGCCGAGGTGGTCGGGCAGCGGCCGGACGGCTCCGCCCTCGATCGGCGGGGCGGGCAGCAGCGCGGGCGCGGCGCCCTCGCGGCTGATCGTCCAGAGCCGCTCGGCGGCGCCGGTGACGAAGACGGTGCCGAGCAGGTACCAGAGGGCGCTGCCGGGGGTCCAGTCGATCCAGAGCGGCGCGATGACGAGGAGCGCGATCCGGACGCCGTCGGCGCCGATCATGGTCCAGCGCCGGTCGAGGGCGCCGCCGGGGCCGGTGAGCGCGGTCAGCGGGCCGAGGAGGACGGCCCCGAAGAGGACGGAGGCGAGCAGCCGGGCGCCGACGACGGCGGCCACGGCGAACGCGGCCCCGCGGTAGTCCCCGCCGAACGCGTCCTCGGCGACGGCCGCCTGCAGGCCGAGGAGGACGAGCACGAGGAGGGCGAGCGCGTCGCCGGTGCTGCCGACGAGCTGGGCGCTCCACAACCTGCGCAGTGGCTGATGGCGCAACAGGGCGCGTACGGCACGCTCCCTGGAATCCGCGACGAGTGCGGCGTCGGAATCGACGAGGCGGTCTGGCTGCTCTGCGCGCGTCATCCGTCCACCCTATCCGGACGCCCTCGGTCCCCGTGGCCTCCGTCCGAACATCCGGACGAGCCTGTGACAGGACGAACACATGGACGAAAAGCGGGGGTGGAGGCAGTCGCCTCCACCCCCGCCGGAACGTTCGTCCGCGGAGCCGCTACTCCGGCTTCGCCGCCGCCGTCTTCTTCGCGGCGGTCGTCTTCTTGGCCGTCGTCGTCTTCTTCGCGGCGGTCGTGGTCTTCTTCGCGGCGGTCGTGGTCTTCTTCGCCGCGGCCTTGGTGGCCGTCTTCTTCGCGGTGGTCGCCTTCTTGGCCGGGGCCTTCTTGGCGGCCTTCTTCGCCGGCCCCTTGGCCCGCTTCTCCGCGAGGAGCTCGTAACCGCGCTCCGGAGTGATCTCCTCGACGCTGTCACCGGTCCGCAGGGTGGCGTTGGTCTCGCCGTCCGTCACGTACGGGCCGAAGCGGCCGTCCTTGACGACCACGGGCTTCTCGCTGACCGGGTCGGTGCCCAGCTCCTTCAGCGGGGGCTTGGCCGCGGCCCGGCCCCGCTGCTTGGGCTGGGCGTAGATCGCGAGCGCCTCTTCGAGGGTGATCGTGAAGAGCTGCGCCTCCTCGGTGAGCGACCGCGAGTCCGTGCCCTTCTTCAGGTACGGGCCGTAGCGGCCGTTCTGCGCGGTGATCTCGACGCCCTCGGCGTCCGTGCCGACGACCCGGGGCAGGGACATCAGCCGGAGCGCGTCCTCCAGGGTGACGGTGTCGAGGGACATCGACTTGAAGAGGGAGGCGGTGCGCGGCTTGACCGCGTTCTTGCCGGTCTTCGGGGTGCCCTCGGGCAGGATCTCCGTGACGTACGGGCCGTAGCGGCCGTCCTTCGCGACGATCTGGTTCCCGCTGACCGGGTCGGCGCCCAGCTCGAAGTCGCCGCTCGGCTTGGCGAGCAGCTCCTCGGCGAGCTCGACGGTCAGCTCGTCGGGGGCCAGGTCGTCCGGGACGTCGGCCCGCTGGTGGCCCTCCGCGTCCTTCTCGCCGCGCTCGACGTACGGGCCGTAGCGGCCGACGCGGAGCACCACGCCGTTGCCGACGGGGAACGAGGAGATCTCGCGGGCGTCGATCGCGCCGAGGTCGGTGACGAGCTCCTTGAGGCCGCCGAGGTGGTCCCCGTCGCCGTTGCCCGCGTCCGCGGCGCCGCCGGGCGCGGCCGTCCCGGCCTCGCCCTCGCCGAAGTAGAAACGCTTCAGCCACGGCACCGACTGGGCCTCGCCCCGCGCGATGCGGTCGAGGTCGTCCTCCATGCGGGCGGTGAAGTCGTAGTCGACGAGCCGGCCGAAGTGCTTCTCCAGCAGGTTGACGACGGCGAAGCTCAGGAAGGACGGCACGAGGGCCGTGCCCTTCTTGAAGACGTAGCCGCGGTCGAGGATGGTGCCGATGATCGACGCGTACGTCGACGGGCGGCCGATCTCGCGCTCTTCGAGCTCCTTGACCAGCGAGGCCTCGGTGTAGCGGGCCGGGGGCTTGGTCGCGTGCCCGTCGGCGGTGATCTCGTCGGCGGTCAGCGCGTCGCCCTCGGCGACCTGCGGCAGGCGCCGCTCGCGGTCGTCGAGCTCGGCGTTCGGGTCGTCGGCGCCCTCGACGTACGCCTTCATGAAGCCGTGGAAGGTGATCGTCTTGCCGGAGGCGCTGAACTCGGCGTCGCGGCCGTCGGCGGCCCGGCCGCCGATCTTGACGGTGACCGAGTTGCCGGTGGCGTCCTTCATCTGGGAGGCGACGGTCCGCTTCCAGATGAGCTCGTACAGCCGGAACTGGTCGCCGGTCAGACCGGTCTCCGCCGGAGTGCGGAAACGATCACCCGAAGGACGGATCGCCTCGTGCGCCTCCTGGGCGTTCTTGACCTTGCCCGCGTAGACGCGGGGCTTCTCGGGCAGGTAGTCGGCCCCGTAGAGCTGCGTGACCTGTGCCCGCGCCGCCGCGACGGCGGTGTCGGAGAGGATCGTGGAGTCCGTACGCATGTAGGTGATGAAGCCGTTCTCGTACAGCTTCTGCGCCACCTGCATGGTCGCCTTCGCACCGAAGCCCAGCTTGCGGCTCGCCTCCTGCTGGAGGGTGGTGGTCCGGAAGGGGGCGTACGGGGAGCGGCGGTACGGCTTCGACTCGACCGAGCGGACCGCGAACGCGGTGTCGGCGAGCGCGGCGGCCAGCGCGCGGGCGTTCGCCTCGTCCAGGTGGAGGACGGCGTCGCTCTTCAGCCGGCCGTCGGCGCCGAAGTCACGGCCCTGCGCGACGCGCTTGCCGTCGACCGTCGCGAGGCGGGCGACCAGCTGCGAGGGGTCGGAGGCGTCACCGGCGCGGCCGGTGCCGAAGGTGCCGGTGAGGTCCCAGTACTCGGCGGAGCGGAACGCGATGCGCTCGCGCTCCCGCTCGACGACCAGGCGGGTGGCGACGGACTGGACACGGCCGGCGGAGAGCCGGGGCATGACCTTCTTCCACAGGACCGGCGAGACCTCGTAGCCGTACAGGCGGTCGAGGATGCGGCGGGTCTCCTGGGCGTCGACCATGCGCTGGTTCAGCTCGCGCGGGTTGGCGACGGCCTCGCGGATCGCGTCCTTGGTGATCTCGTGGAAGACCATCCGGTGGACCGGGACCTTGGGCTTGAGCACTTCCTGGAGGTGCCACGCGATGGCCTCGCCCTCGCGGTCCTCATCGGTGGCGAGGAAGAGCTCGTCGGAGTCGGCGAGAAGCTCCTTGAGCTTCCTCACCTGCGCCTTCTTGTCGGCGTTGACGACATAGATGGGCTGGAAGTCGTGCTCGACGTCGACGCCGAGGCGGCGCACCTCGCCGGTGTACTTCTCGGGTACCTCGGCGGCGCCGCTCGGGAGGTCTCGGATGTGCCCGACGCTCGCCTCGACGACGTAGCCGGGGCCGAGGTAGCCCTTGATCGTCTTCGCCTTGGCAGGCGACTCGACGATGACGAGTCGGCGGCCGCCGTGTGCGGCTTCGCTGGTCGGGGACAACTTCGCTCTTCTCTCCGGATCGACACTCTCGGGCACGTACGGCGCTGGCACGCACGGCAGCGGCACGGACGGTGACGCTCCCGTCGCTGCGGAGTGTGACGGTACAACCCGCCCCCGTGTCAAACGGCGAAAGCCCGCAACGGCCACTCGAACGGTAACCCGAGTCCTGGCATTCCTGCCGCCCGGACTCCCGCTCGGGCGGGGCGCGGCAAGATCAGGACGAGAGGGAGCGGGGGGTCAGAGGCGGCCGAAGCACCAGACGCCGAGGAGCAGCGAGGCGGCTCCGAAGAGGCTCGTCAGGGCGACGGCGGCGCGCGGGGCGACCCCGTGCGCGACGGGCTCGCGGTGCAGGGTCCGGACGGTGGTCCACAGCAGCAGCGCGCCTCCGAACAGCGTGAACGCCGCCCCCGCGAAGATCGCCGGCCCGCTCTCCATGCCCGTACCCCGTTCCGTTCGCGTGCGGTGAGTTCTCCCGCTGCCGAGGCTGACACCTCACGGCGTCATGCGCGCGAATTCGGGGTGAACGACGCGGAGCATCCCGTACGGTTTCACGAAGATGGCCGGTAGTGAGCCACTCCTCACTTCTCGCCCGTCCCGCACGTCCCGGGGTTCTCACACGTCCCGGGGTTCTCAGGCCGCGCGGCCGTCTCAGTGCGCACGGGCGTCTCGGTGCGCCCGGCGTGCCCGGCCGTCTCGGTGTGCTCGCCCGGCTCCTCCCTGCGGGTGCCGGGGCGGGAGCAGGAGCGGCGCGCGTGTGCGACGCCCGGCGTGCCGCCGTCCGCGCCGAGGCGGAAGCCGCGCGGACGGCGTCGCCCACGCGGTGTCGGCGGTCCTCGGCGGTCCTCGGCGGCCCCCGCCTCACGGCCCGGGCGGACGGGGAGGAACACCCGGAAGAGCGGTCCGACCAGCGGCGTCACGACGGACGCCGGCAGGTCGTCCCCTTCCACGGGGCCCGGCGGGAGAGCGCCCCGCCGACGGCGTCGGGCCGCGCGGTGCCGAGGAAACGGAACACACCCGCCGAACGCCCGAACGGGGCCCGCCGGCTCGGCGCGTATCAGGCCCCGTCCCCCTCGGCGGCCGGCGTGCCGTCCCCGTCCCCGACGGGGAGCAGGAAACCCTCCTCCACGAGCAGCCGGATCGCCTGCGGCGTGCGGTCCCGCAGTATCACCGGGTCCTCGCCCATCAGCTGACCGATCGCGTCCAGGATGCGGCCCGCGCTGAGGGTTCCGTCGCAGACCCCGGCGAAGCCGGCGCCGACGTGGTCGACCCGGGTGGCGCGCCGCATGCCCCGGTTCTGCCGGAGCACGACGTGCTCCGGGTCCTCGGCTCCGGGCAGACCGACCTGCTCCTGCACGACCTCGGGAGCGAGCGTGAACCGGTCGGCGAGCAGGGCGGCGTCGTCGTGGGCGCGGAGGTAGTCCTGGCGCTCGAAGTGGGCGCGGACGGTGGGGCCGAGGGGCTGCTCGACCGGGTGCGGCCACTCCTCGACGACGATCGACGGCTCGACGGCGCCGGACGCCACGGCCGCGTTCCGCCGGATGGTGATCCAGCCGAAGCCCACCGCGCGCGTCTTGCTGGCCTCGAACTCGTCGAGCCAGCGCCCGTACGCGGCGGCGTACGCGTCCGGGTCCCCGTGGTGGTCGCCGCTGTCCCGCAGCCACAGCTCCGCGTACTGGGTGACGTCCTGGACCTCGCGCTGCACGATCCAGGCGTCGCAGCCCGCGGGCACCCAGGAGCGCAGCCTGTCCTGCCACTCCTCGCCGTCGACGTGCTGCCAGTTGGCGAGGAACTGGGCGTACCCGCCGTCGTTCAGCCGGTCGCCGGCCTGCTGCACGAGCGTGCGGCACAGGTCGTCGCCGCCCATCCCGCCGTCCCGGTAGGTGAGTCGGGCGCCCGGGGAGATCACGAACGGGGGGTTGGAGACGATGAGGTCGTACGTGTCCCCGTCGACCGGCTCGAAGAGCGAGCCGGTCAGCAGCTCGGCCTCCCGGGCCCCGGAGAGCGCGAGGGTGAGCCGGGTGAAGTCCAGGGCGCGCGGGTTGAGGTCGGTGGCGGTCACCAGGGTCGTGTGCTGCGCGGCGTGCAGCGCCTGGATGCCGGAGCCGGTGCCGAGGTCGAGCGCGGAGGCGACGGGCGTGCGGACCGTGATGCCGGCGAGCGTGGTGGAGGCGCCGCCGACGCCGAGGACGACGGCCTCCTCCGCCTGGCGGCCGTTCCTGCCGCTGCCGCCCGCGCCGCCGACGGCGCAGCCGAGGTCGGAGACGATGAACCAGTCCTCGCCGTCCGGGCCGCCGTAGGGACGGATGTCGACCGTGGCGGAGACGGAGTCGTCCTCGCGGACCACCCAGCCGTCGGCGAGGGCCTCGTCGAGCGGGAGCACGGCGGCTGCCCGCTCGTGCCCGACGGGCCGCTGGAGCAGGAAGAGCCGGACGAGGGTCTCCAGCGGGGAGTCGCCGCGGGTGGCGCGCAGCGCGGGCACGGTCTCGCTGCGCGCGAGCGCGGCGTAGGCCGGGGCGCCGAGCAGGTCGAGGAGTCCGTCGGCGGTGAAGTCGGCGGCGAGCAGCGTCTCGCGCAGACGGGCGGCGTGCGCGGGCACCGGGAGGCGGGGAGGCAGGCTGGTCGTACTCACCGCTCCATTGTGACCGCCGACCGGGCCCGGCGAGCGGCCGACCCGGCGGGTGCCGGGCGGTCGGGGCGGGCGGATGGCGGTCCGGCCGGTCCGGGAACGCCGTCGGCCCGGCGGCGCGCGGCGGTTCACCGCGGCCACCGGGCCGATCGAAGCGGACGGGAGACCGGGCGGACACCTCCCGGGACCGCCTCTCCCGCGTGCGGGCGGACACCTCCCGGGACTTGCCCAAGTGCAGCCCCTCCCGCGCGCCGGCGGGGCCGGTCTCGCCCGAGGGTCCGGCGGGACCGAAGGGGCCGGGGACCGAAGAGTCCCGGGACCGGTCGGCTTTCCGCTCCGGACCGCTACTCCTCGGTCTTGGCCGGTGCGGTCGTCTTGGCGGCCGCCTTCGTCGTGGTCTTCTCCTTGGGCTCGGCGGACTCCGAGCCCTTGTCGGAGGAACCCGAGGCGGTGGAGCCCGGGTTCGGGGACGCGGAGCCGGTGCCAGAGCCGTTCGGCGGGGTCGAGGCCGTGGGCTTCTGGCAGCCGGGCTGCTTGGCCATCGCCTGGCCCAGCTCGCCCTCCTCCAGCTTCGACAGCGCGTTCTGGTCCATCTTCTCGATCTTGGTCAGACCGTCGGCGACACCCTGGAGGCCGTCCGCGAACTTCTGCTGGTTCGTCGGGTCCAACGCGTCGACCTGCTTCTTCAGGCCCTCGTAGGCCACCGCGGTCGCGTTGAGCTCCTTGATCGCGTCCTGCTGGACCTTCTCGCCGTTCTCGACGGGCGGGGCGCCGGCGCTCTCGACGGCCTTCGCCAGCGCCCGGTCGGCGTTGGCGATGTCCTGGAACGCCTTCGAGTCCGCGGCCTGGATCTCGGCGGGCTTGCTGTCCGCGGCCGTCGAAATGATGATCTGGTGGGCGTCGGCCCGCTTCTGGATCTGGGGCTTGGCCTGGTCGCAGAACGTCTTCGCCCAGTCGTCCACCTTGTTGCCCTCGTCGTCGCTGCAACCGGACAGCGCGAGCACGAGTACCGCGCCGCCGGACAGTGCGGCCGCAAGCTTCTTGTTCACCGGATCGGTCCCTTCCAAGGCTCTCGGCCCCGGAACATACACGCCGAACGGGCTACTTCCACCTTTCGTGCGACGGATTCGTACCGTATTGCAGTCTTTTGACCCAAGGGAGAGACGTCTCACGCATCCCGGACACGCCCGGGAATGAGACGGACACCACGGACGAGCGGGTCGCTCGGACGCCGGTTCCGGACGTCACGTCAGGACACCGTCACCGAACGCCTCTTGGACATCCGCACGGCGGCGACCACGACCAGCAGCGCGAGCACCGCGACCGCCGCGCGGAGACCGGCGCTGGCGTCGTCCCCGTAGCCGAACTGCACGACCGCCGGCGCGATGAGCAGCGCGACCAGGTTCATCACCTTCAGAAGCGGGTTGATCGCCGGCCCCGCCGTGTCCTTGAACGGGTCGCCGACCGTGTCCCCGATGACCGTGGCCTCGTGCGCCTCGCTGCCCTTGCCGCCGTGGTTCCCGTCCTCCACCAGCTTCTTCGCGTTGTCCCAGGCGCCACCGGAGTTGGCGAGGAAGACGGCCATCAGGGCACCCGTGCCGATCGCGCCGGCGAGGTACGCGCCGAGCGGGCCGACGCCCAGTGAGAAGCCGACCGCGATCGGGGCCATCACCGCGAGCAGCCCGGGCGTGGCGAGTTCCCGCAGCGCGTCCTTGGTGCAGATGTCGACGACCCGCCCGTACTCGGGCTTCTCGGTGAAGTCCATGATTCCGGGATGCTCGCGGAACTGCCTCCGCACCTCGTGGACCACCGATCCCGCCGACCGCGAGACGGCGTTGATCGCGAGCCCGGAGAAGAGGAACACGACGGCCGAGCCGAGGATCAGGCCGAACAGGTTGTTGGGCCGGGAGATGTCCATCGAGAGGGTCATCCCGTCCGCCCGCGCGCCGACCTCGGCCACCGAGGTGGCGATCGCGTCCCGGTACGAGCCGAACAGCGCCGCGGCCGCGAGGACGGCGGTGGCGATGGCGATCCCCTTGGTGATGGCCTTCGTCGTGTTGCCGACGGCGTCCAGGTCGGTGAGGACCCGCGCCCCCGCGCCCTGCACGTCCCCGGACATCTCCGCGATGCCCTGGGCGTTGTCGGCGACCGGCCCGAAGGTGTCCATCGCGACGATCACGCCGACGGTGGTGAGCAGGCCCGTCCCGGCGAGGGCGACGGCGAACAGCGCGAGCATGATCGAGGTGCCGCCGAGCAGGAACGCCCCGTAGACGGTCAGGCCGATCAGGAGCGCCGTGTAGACGGCGGACTCCATGCCGAGGGCGACGCCCGCGAGGACGACGGTCGCGGGGCCGGTGAGCGAGGACCTGCCGATGTCCCTGACGGGGCGTCGGCTCGTCTCCGTGAAGTAGCCGGTGAGCTGCTGGATGAGCGCGGCCAGGACGATGCCGAGGGCGACGGCGACCAGGGCGAGGACCCGCGGATCGCCGGCGTGCTCGCGGATGCCCGGCTCGGTGACGCCCTGGAGCTCGGCGTAGGAGGAGGGCAGGTACGTGAAGGCGGCGACGGCGACTCCGGCGAGCGAGATCACGGCGGAGACGAGGAAGCCCCGGTTGATCGCGCTCATCCCGCTGCGGTCGGCGCGCCGCGGGGAGACGGCGAAGATGCCGATGACCGCGGTGATCACGCCGATCGCGGGCACGATCAGCGGAAACGCCAGGCCGTGGTCGCCGAAGGCCGCCTTGCCCAGGATGAGGGCGGCGACCAGGGTGACGGCGTACGACTCGAAGAGGTCGGCCGCCATGCCCGCGCAGTCGCCGACGTTGTCGCCCACGTTGTCGGCGATGGTGGCCGCGTTGCGCGGGTCGTCCTCCGGGATGCCCTGCTCGACCTTGCCGACGAGGTCGGCGCCGACGTCGGCCGCCTTGGTGAAGATGCCGCCGCCGACGCGCATGAACATGGCGATGAGCGCGGCGCCGAGGCCGAATCCCTCCAGGACCTTGGGCGCGTCGGCGGCGTAGACGAGCACGACGCAGGTCGCTCCGAGCAGTCCCAGCCCGACGGTGCACATGCCGACGACCCCGCCGGTGCGGAAGGCGATCCGGGTGGCCCGGTGGGCCACCTCCGTGAGGCTCTTCCCCGGTTCGCCCTCGGCCGGGGTGGCCTCCCGGGCGGCCGCGGCGACCCGCACGTTGGCCCGTACGGCGAGCCGCATGCCGATGTACCCGGTGACCGCCGAGAACAACGCCCCGACCAGGAAGAAGAGGGAGCGTCCGGCGCGCTGCGACCAGGTGTCCGCGGGCAGCAGCATCAGCAGCAGGAACACGGCGACCGCGAAGACGGCGAGGGTCCGCAGCTGCCGCGCGAGGTAGGCGTTGGCCCCCTCCTGCACGGCGGCGGCGATCTCCCTCATCCGCTCGGTGCCCTCACCGGCCCTGAGCACCTGGCGGACCAGCAGCCGTGCGACGACCAGCGCGGCGAGGGCGACGGCGCCGACGACGTACACGATCGTCCGGTTCCCGCTCGTGAGCACCGCCGCGGCGAGAGAAGTGGGATACATGGGGAGGGATCATAGGGAGACAAACCAGTGCGTACGGGGATGCCGGAGCGGCCCCGCGCGGATGCACCAACCGAACCCCGGAATCCGCCCCGCACGGCGCGTCGGCACCCGGGACGGTCCCGCCCGCCCCGGCCACGGACGGGCGGGGGCGGCGAGGGCCGACGGGAGGGCACGGCTCGGCCCCGTGGCCCGCGCCCCGGCCCCGGCCCCGGCCCCGGCCCCGGCCGCATCCGCGAAGCGAGAACGAGAACGAGAACGAGAACGAGAACGAGAAGAGGCCCTGCGGGGCAGGGCCTCTTCTCGTTGCGCTTCGCGTCGCTGCGCGGGTCAGGACAACAGGTCCGCCGCACTCACCGGCCAGCTCATCCGGATGGTGCCGCCGTCCTCGCCGGCGCTCACCTCGACGTCGTCGACGAGCCCGCGGATCACCGCGAGGCCCATCTCGTCCTCACCGTCGGCGTCGTCGAACTCCTCGGCCGGGGCCGCGGCCCGCGCGCCGGGGACGCCGACGGCATCGGCCGCCGCGACCCCCGCACCCGGGACCTCGTCGCCGACCTCGATGGAGAACGTCTTCTCCTCCTCGGTCAGCACGACCCTGATGGGCGTCGACACGTCGTTGCTGCGGTGCAGCCCGACGGCGCGCGAGCACGCCTCGCCGACGGCGAGCCGCACCTCGTCGAGGACCGCCTCGTCCACCCCGGCCCGGCGCGCGACCGCGGCCGCCACCAGGCGGGCCGTGCGGACGTGCTCGGGCTGGGCGCTGAAGCGGAGTTCAACGGTGGCCATACGAACCCCCTGGGCTCAGTCGACGGCGTTGACGGCCTCGTCGACCGAGTTGTGGATCGGGAACACCTTGGTGAGACCCGTGATCCGGAAAATCTTCAGAATGCGCTCCTGGTTGCAGACCAGACGCAGCGAGCCCTCGTGGGCACGCACGCGCTTCAGGCCGCCGACGAGCACGCCCAGGCCGGTGGAGTCGAGGAAGTCCACGCCCTCCATGTCGACGACCAGGTGGTAGCTGCCGTCGTTCACCAACTCGACCAACTGCTCGCGCAGCTTGGGCGCGGTATACACATCAATCTCGCCACCGACCTCGACGACCGTACGGTCGCCACCAGCGCCGGACACATTGCGAGTCGACAGGGACAGGTCCACGGATCCTCCAGCACCTTGCTATCGAACGATCGTTCTCCACTGGGTCTCCCGGGCGGAGTCAGGGAACTGATCGCCAGCCGCGATGGCATTCAATCACTTACCAGCAGCCATGCACGACGCCTTAGAGGCATTGTCCGTCATGGCAGTGACACACTCGGTGCCGATGGCAACCAATCAGCGCCCCCGCCGACCGGCCGGGGAGACGGGCAGCCGCCCCTCCCCCGGCATGGTCCTCGACCGGCTCTCCTCGGGCGAGAGCCGGGCCGCGCGCATCACTCATACGGAGCACATGCCCGCCCGGGAGGGTCGCCATGCCGTCTGGCCGCACCGCATCCGTCCGGAAGTGATCGCGGCGATCGAGTCGGCCGGAATCGACCATCCGTGGGCGCACCAGGCCGAGGCCGCCGAGCACGCCCTGGACGGCGAGCACGTGGTCATCGCCACCGGCACCGCCTCCGGCAAGTCGCTCGCCTACCTCGCCCCGGTCCTGAGCACCCTCCTGGACGGCTCGGAGGCACCGAACGGCCGCGGGACCACCGCCCTGTACCTCTCGCCCACCAAGGCCCTCGCCGCCGACCAGCGGCGCGCCGTGCGGGAACTGGCCGCCCCGCTCGGCAACCGGATCCGCCCCGCCGTCTACGACGGCGACACCCCCGTCGAGGAACGCGAGTGGGTCCGCCAGTACGCGAACCACGTGCTGACCAACCCCGACATGCTGCACCGGGGCATACTCCCCTCCCACCCCAGGTGGGCCTCCTTCCTGCGCGCCCTGCGCTACGTCGTGATCGACGAGTGCCACACCTACCGGGGCGTCTTCGGCTCCCACGTCGCCCAGGTGCTGCGACGACTGCGCCGGATCTGCGCCCGGTACGGCTCCGAGCCGGTCTTCCTCCTCGCCTCGGCGACCTCCGCCGACCCCGCCGTCGCCGCCGGCCGCCTCACGGGCCTGCCGGTCACCGAGGTGTCCGACGACGCCTCCCCGCGCGGGGAACTGGTCTTCGCCCTGTGGGAGCCGCCGCTGACCGAGCTGCACGGCGAGCGCGGCGCGCCCGTGCGCCGCACCGCCACCGCGGAGACCGCGGACCTGCTGACCGACCTGACCCGCCAGGGCGTCCGCTCGGTCGCCTTCGTACGCTCCCGGCGCGGCGCCGAGCTGATCTCGGTCATCGCCCAGGAGCGGCTCGCCGAGACCGACCGCTCACTGGCCCGCCGGGTCGCCGCCTACCGAGGCGGCTACCTCCCCGAGGAGCGCCGGGCCCTGGAGCACGCCCTGCACTCCGGCGAACTCCTCGGCCTCGCCGCCACCACCGCCCTGGAACTGGGCGTGGACGTCTCCGGCCTCGACGCGGTCCTGATCGCCGGCTACCCGGGCACCCGGGCCTCCCTGTGGCAGCAGGCGGGCCGCGCCGGCCGCTCGGGCGAGGGCGCCCTCGCGGTCATGATCGCCCGCGACGACCCGCTCGACACCTACCTGGTGCACCACCCCGAGGCGATCTTCGACCAGCCGGTCGAGTCCACCGTCCTGGACCCCGACAACCCGTACGTCCTCGCCCCGCACCTGTGCGCCGCGGCCTCGGAGCTGCCCCTGACCGAGTCCGACCTGGACCTCTTCGGCCCGGCCGTCCCCGACCTGCTGCCCCAGCTGGAGGGCGCCGGGCTGCTGCGCCGCCGCTCCACCGGCTGGTACTGGACCCGCCGCGAGCGGGCCGCCGACCTCGCCGACATCCGGGGCGGCGGCGGCAGCCCCGTACGGATCGTCGAGGCGGGCACCGGCCGGCTGCTCGGCACCGTCGACGAGGCCGCCTCCCACGCGGCCGTCCACGAGGGCGCCGTCCACCTCCACCAGGGCCGCACCTACCTGGTGCGGGAACTCGACCTCAAGGACTCCGTGGCGCTCGTGGAGGAGGCCGTCCCGCCGTACTCCACCACCGCCCGCGACACCACCTCCATCGCCGTCCTGGACACCGAGACCGAGATCCCCTGGGGGGCCGGTCGCCTCTGCTACGGCTCCGTCGAGGTCACCAACCAGGTCGTCTCCTTCCTGCGCCGCCGTCTCATCACGGGCGAGGTGCTCGGCGAGACCAAGCTCGACCTGCCGCCCCGCACCCTGCGCACCCGGGCCGTGTGGTGGACGGTCACGGAGGACCAGCTCGACGCCGCCCGGATCACCCCCGAGATCCTCGGCGGCGCCCTGCACGCCGCCGAACACGCCTCCATCGGCATGCTGCCGCTCTTCGCCACCTGCGACCGCTGGGACATCGGCGGCGTCTCCGTACCGCTGCATCCCGACACCCTGCTGCCCACCGTCTTCGTGTACGACGGCCATCCGGGCGGCGCGGGCTTCGCCGAGCGGGCCTTCCACACGGCCGAGGCCTGGCTGAAGGCCACCCGCGAGGCCATCGCCTCCTGCGAGTGCGAGGCGGGCTGCCCGTCCTGCATCCAGTCCCCGAAGTGCGGCAACGGCAACGACCCGCTCCACAAGCGCGGCGCGGTCCGCCTCCTCACGGAGATCCTCCGGGAGGCCCCGGAACCGCCGCCCGCGGACCCGACCCCGGAACCGACCCCGCAGGCCCCGAACCCGACCCCGGAGGCTCAGGAGGCTCCCGGGGCCATGGAGGGTCCCGGTGCTCAGGAGGCTCCCGGGGCCACGGAGACGCCTGAGGGGCCCCAGGGGGCCCGGAACCCGTCGTAGGCGCCCCGGAACCCGCCCGCTGCGGCCCCGCCCGGGACCTGACCTCCGGCCGGTACGGGCCGCCCACGACCCGGGCGGCCACCTCCGCGAGCTCGCCCCGCACCACACAGCCCACCAGCTCCGCCCCCTGCGCCGCGGCCACCCGCGAGGCCGCCGCGCAGGCCTCCGCCTCGCCCCACAGCGCCCGGTCGGCGGCGGCGAGCGCCGCCAGGTCGGCCGCCCCGCCGGCCCGGTGCCGGGCCGCCACCGCCTGCCCCAGCGCGAGCACCGCCCCGAACACCACACACAGCGCACAGGCCGCGAAGGCCACCCAGACGGTCGCAGCGCCCCGCTCCCGCGCCCGAGCCCGGCCCCGGAACCGCCCCCCGGCCCGCGCCGGGTCACGGGCGCGACCGCCGGGCGCCACACCGGGCGTCACGGCGAGACGCCGTCCGCCGGGACGGGCGGCGCCGGAGCGCCGACCGCCGTGTCCTCCGCGAGCGCCGCCGCCTCCGCCCGCAGGGTCACTCCCATGCCCCCGGGGCCCGGTGCCACGGCCTCCACCGTGACCCGCCAGAGGTCCCCCGACCGCGTCACCGCGACCCGCGCTCCCTCGGGCGCGGCGGACCGCGCGGCCGACTCGGCCGCGGCCGGGGGCTCGGCGCGGGCCGCGACCCGCGCACCCGCCCGCGCCGCGTCCACGCAGCGGATCTGAGCGGCGGCGGCCGCGAGCCCCCAGAGCAGGGTGACCGTGAAGAGGGCGAGGACGGGCAGCGCCAGCGCCGCCTCCACGGTCACGAACCCCCGGTCAGAACGGCGCATCGAGAGCCTTGCCGATCATCGACTCCAGCGCCCCCGAGACCGCCCCACTGGTCACGATCTTGTACAGGACCGCGGCGAACCCGGCCGCCGCGATCGTCCCCACCGCGTACTCGGACGTGGTCATCCCCGCGTCCCGGCGCGCCGCCTCCCGCCGCACCCGCCGCCGACGCCCCATCGCCGCACTGACTCCCATGCCGACCTCCTCAACTCGCCGTTCTCGTCGTTCTCGTTGGCGTCGTTCGCTTGATTCGCTTGATTCGCTTGATTCGCTTCGTCGGCTTCGATCGCTCGGATCGCTCCGTCCGCGCCCTTCGTCCCGTCCTCGGCCCACCCGCACCTCTCGTCCTGCCGTGCCGGGCGTCCGGCTCATCCGGCCGGTCCGTCCAGGAGCCCCGTCGCCAGGCCGATCACCACCGGGGCCACTCCCACGGCCAGGAAGGCCGGCAGGAAGCAGAGCCCCACGGGCCCGCTGATCAGCACCTGCGCCCGGCGCGCACGGGTCGCCGCCGCCCGCGCCCGGGCCGAGCGGAGCGCCGCCGCGTGCCGGGCGACCGCCTCCGCCGCGGGCGCGCCCGAGGAACCCGCCCGCTCCAGGCACCGCGCGAGGCCCGCGGCGCCCGGCAGAGCGCCGAACCTCCGCCACACCTCGGCCGGTTCGCCACCGAGCCGAAGCTCGGCCGCCGTGCGGGTCAGCCGCTCGCCGAGCGGCCCGCCCAGGGACCGTCCGACGGCCTCCGCCGCCTCACCCGGGCCGGCTCCCGCCGAGGCGCAGGCCGCCAACAGATCGGCGGCCAGCGGAAGATGACGCGCCACGTCGTCCTCGGTCCCACCCGGCGCCGCGGACCGGCCGGCGGTGCGCCGACGTACCGCCACGGCCACCGGACCGGCGGCGGCCAGTGCGCCCGGCACCCCGAACAGCACCCAGCCGAGCCCCGCCGCCCCGACGGGAGCGAGCCAGTGCCCCACCCACCGCGGCGGGCCGGCGCGGGCCCTCTGCCTCGGGGGTTCCGGGGCGGGCAGCAGGTCCCTCCAGCGCCGCCGCACCCCGCGCGCCCTGCGGCGGCGCGCCAGCTCCCGCACCGCCGGCTCGCAGCCGACGAGGACCACCGCGGTCAGCGCCAGCATCCGCACGGCCCCGGTCACGTCCGCTCACCTCCTCGCACGATCCGCGCGGCCCACCACAGTCCGGCCGCCTCCAGGGCCCCGCCCACGGCGAGGCAGCCCAGACCGGCCGGCGTGTGCAGCAGCACCCGCAGCGGATCCGCACCCAGAGCGGCGCCCAGGCCGACACCCGCCGGCGGCAGCACCGCGAGGACGACCACCGTCGCCCAGGCCCCGGCCAGTTCGGCACGCAACCGCTCGCGCTGCTCACGGTGCTCCCGCAGGGCCGCTTCGAGCCGGTCGAGCCCGGCGGCCAGGCCCGCGCCGCCGTCCACGGCCACCTGCCAGCAGGCCGCCATCCCCGCGAGCCCGTCGGCGCCGTCCTGGGCGGCCGCCCTCCGCAGGGCCGCCGGCACGTCCCCGCCGAAGCGGGCCGCCGCGAGCACCGCCGCCTCCTCCGCCCCCAGGGCGCCCGTCTCACGGGCCGCGAAGGCCAGCGCCTGCGCCGGCTGCCAACCGGCCCTCAGCTCCCCCGCGACGGCCCCGCACAGGGCCACCACGCGCTCGGCGCGGGCCTCGCGCTCCCGCCGCCGCCCGGCCTCCCTCAGCCGCCGCCCGACGAGCGGCACGGCGACCGCACCCGCCACCAGCGGAAGCGGCGACTCGCCGAGCACCGCGACGACTCCTCCCGCGGGCAGGCACAGCCAGGCGCGCCGCCCCCGGAGCGCCGCCCACCAGCGGGCGCCCACGACCGCCGGTCCCGCACGGCCGCCGACCGCCCCGGGGTACACGGCGGTCCCCCCGGCGAGCACCGCCCGCGCCCGGCCCGTGACCCGCCGCCGCTCGGCCACCTCCCACAGCGCCACCAGCGCGCAGAGCGCCACCACCGCCCCGGCCGCCTCCCCGGCGGACACCACCGTCGTCGTCACGCCCCTCCTCCGATCAGTGCGCTCAACCGCTGCCAGCCCCGCTCCCGGACGAATCCGGCCGGGCCCCACCGCAGCGCGGGAACCGTGCGCACCAGGCCGTCCCGGTCCCGCTCCAGGACGTGCACCTCGGCGATCCGCCGCCGCCCGTCCCGGTCCCGCGCCAGATGGAGGACCACCGAGAGGCCCGCGCCCAACTGGCTGTGCAGGGCGGCCCGGTCGAGTCCGGCCGCCGTGCCCAGGGCTTCGAGTCGCGCCGGCACGTCCGCCGCCGTGTTGGCGTGGAGCGTGCCCGAACCGCCCTCGTGACCGGTGTTGAGGGCGGCGAGCAGGTCGACCGCCTCGCCGCCGCGGACCTCGCCGACCACCAGCCGGTCGGGCCGCATCCGCAGCGCCTGCCGGACCAGGTCCCGCAGGGTCACGAGCCCCGCGCCCTCCTGGTTCGCCGGCCGCGCCTCAAGGCGCACCACGTGCGGGTGGTCGGGCCGCAGTTCCGCCGAGTCCTCCGCGAGGACGATCCGCTCCCGCTCCCCCACCAGGCCGAGCAGCGAGGCGAGCAGTGTGGTCTTCCCCGTGCCCGTGCCGCCGCTGACCAGGTACGACACGCGGGCGTCGATGAGGGCGCGCAGGACGGGGGCGCCGCCGGGCGGCACCGTGCCCGCGGACACGAGTTCGTCCAGGGTGAAGGCCCGCGGGCGGACCACCCGGAGCGACAGGCAGGTGGAGCCGACGGCCACCGGCGGCAGCACCGCGTGCATCCGGGTGCCGTCGGGCAGGCGCGCGTCGACCCAGGGCCGGGCGTCGTCGAGTCGGCGTCCGGCCACCGCCGCGAGCCGCTGGGCGAGCCTGCGCACGGCGGCGGCGTCGGCGAAGGACACCGGGGCCCGCTCCAGGCCGGCGCCGCGGTCCACCCACACCCGGTCGGGCGCGGAGACCAGGACGTCGGTGACGGCCGGGTCGGCGAGAAGCGGTTCGAGGGGGCCGGTGCCGATCAGCTCGCACCGCAACTCCTCTGCCGCGCCCAGCACTTCCGTGTCGCCGAGGAGGCGTCCCTGTGCCCGCAGCGCCGCCGCGACCCGCGCCGGGGTGGGATCGGACCCGCTGGCCGCGAGCCGCTGCCGCACGGCGTCGAGCAGCCCGGCGCCACCGGCCTGGCCCCCGGTCACGCCGCACCGCCGGGTGCGAGGGCGCGCGCCCAGAAGGCGTCGCAGAACCGGCCGAGCGGTCCGCGCGGCTCGGCGCCCGGCGGCACGCCCGCGTCCTGATCGGCCACGATCCCCGGGTCGTAGGGGAGTTCACCGACGAGCGGCAGCCGGAGCGCGTCGGCGACCCAGCGCTCGTCGAGCCCGGCCGCGTACGGCCCGCGGACCACGGCCCGCAGGTCACGCACCCCCGTCGCGAGGGTGGCAGCCACGCGGTGGGCGGCCGCGACGGCCCTCAACTCACCCGGCACGACCAGCAGTCCGACGTCCAGCTGGGCCTGCGCCTCGACGGCGGCCGGGTCGGCGCCGCGCGGCAGGTCGACCACGACGACCCCGCCCCGGCGGCGGGCCGCGGCGAGCACGGACCGCACCGCCTCGGGCGGCACCGGCGCCGCGGGCTCCCGGCCCCAGCTGAGCACCCGGACGCCCCGCACGGAGGGCAGGGACTCCTCCAGGGCCCCGCCGGCGAGCCTCCCCTTGGAGGCGGCGAAGTCGGGCCATCGTCTGCCCTCCTCGCGCTCGCCGCCGAGCAACACGTCCAGCCCTCCGCCCAGGGGGTCGCCGTCGACGAGCAGGGCGGGCCGCCCGGCGCGCGCGGCGGCCAGCGCGAGGCCGCAGGCCAGGGTGGAGGCGCCCGCGCCACCACGGCCGCCGACGACCCCGACGGTCGGCGCCGGCCGGCCCGCCCCCTCGGCCGCGTCGGCGATGCGGTCGACGAGGACGCCCTCGGCGTCCGGCAGCCGCAGCACGCACTCGGCCCCGATCTCGACGGCGAGCCGCCACACCCCGGGGTCGTCCCGGTCCCGTCCGACGAGGACGGTCCCCGGGCGGCGCGCGGCCCCCCGGCACCGCGCCGCGGCGTCGTCGCCGACCAGGACGAGCGGCGGGTCGGTCCAGCCCGCGCGGCCCTCCGGCACCCGGTGGTGCACCTCGGGCTCGACCCCGGCCGCGGCGCACAGCCGCAGCAGGTCGTCGAGCAGTCCGAGGTCCTCGGTGACGATCAGCGGGCCCGTGCGGCGCCGCTCGCGCGCCCCGGTCCCGTCCGCCCCGCCCGGTGCCGGACCCCGCCTCGCGCCCCCGGCCCGGGAAGTCCTCGTTGCCTCCACGGCGCACACCCCTCTCGTGATTCCTGCCGTTCGCGAACTTCGCGACAGGAATCACCGTGGGGCCGAACCGGAAATCCTGGTGATCTTGTTGAAAAACCGGGGATATCCGAAGCCCTGTGAATAACTTCGTCACCCCTGCGGGGACTGCCCGGAACGCAGCCCGCCGGTTACTGTGGGTGAGGAATCGAGGCATCCGGCACGGCGCCGGACGAGGGCCGGACGACGGCCGGAAGGAAGGGGGCGGACGATGTCCCAGCGCACCGAAACGGCTCCGGACATGCGACGACCCCCGCCGGGGGGGAGAGCGGGGGTCGTCTCTCCGGCCGACTCGGGGGGGGAGGAGCCGGACCGGGTTAGCACGGTCGCGAACGATCCGTGACTTCCATGGTGTACCCGAGAGCCTTCTCAGGCAAACCCACGCGCCCCAGCGTACGCCGAATGGCGGGCACCTATGCTCAGGCTTGTGGAAAACCACTCCTTGCCGCGCACAGCCGCCTTCTTTGACCTGGACAAGACGGTCATTGCGAAGTCCTCGACGCTGACCTTCAGCAAGTCCTTCTACCGGGGCGGACTGATCAGCCGCCGTGCCGCCCTGCGGACGGCCTACATCCAGTTCGTCTTCCTGGCAGGTGGGGCCGATCACGACCAGATGGAGCGGATGCGCGAATACCTTTCCGCGCTCTGCAAAGGCTGGAACGTGGCCCAGGTGAAGGAGCTCGTCGCCGAGACCCTTCACGACCTGATCGACCCGATCATCTACGACGAGGCCGCCTCCCTCATCGAGGAGCACCACGCCGCCGGGCGCGACGTCGTGATCGTCTCGACCTCCGGCGCCGAGGTCGTCGAGCCGATCGGCGAGATGCTCGGCGCCGACCGGGTCGTCGCCACCCGGATGGTGGTCGGCGAGGACGGCTGCTTCACCGGTGAGGTGGAGTACTACGCCTACGGGCCGACCAAGGCCGAAGCCGTCCGCGACCTCGCGAAGTCCGAGGGCTACGACCTCGCGCGCTGCTACGCGTACAGCGACTCGGCGACCGACATCCCCATGCTGGAGGCCGTCGGCAACCCGTACGCGGTGAACCCGGACCGGGCGCTGCGCCGGGAGGCGGCGGCTCGGGAGTGGCCCGTCCTCGCCTTCGAGAAGCCCGTGCGGCTCAAGCAGCGGCTGCCCGAGTTCCGCATGCCGCCCCGCCCCGCGCTCGTCGCCGCGGCGGCGGTGGGTGCGGCGGCCGTGGGCGCCGGACTCGTCTGGTACGCGGCCCGTCGCCGGCAGGCCGCGGGAACCCATCGGCTCGCCGATGGCTTTGCCCGAATTTGAGCAATACGCAGAGAAGTGGATCCAGCACTTTCGCTTCCACCCCGACAGGAGTAGAAAGGAATCAGGCCCGCGAGACCGAGGACATCCGAGAGGATCACCTGTTGAGCATGAAGGCCCCACGGACCTAGCACAGAAACCGAGCACCCACGCGACGTCGACCCGTCGATTACGGGCCAGCCGCACCAGGCCACGGGCAAAGTTCCCGGCCTGATGGGCACATATTCGAGGACGCATGGTAACTGGGTGGACGTGCCAGCGGCGGCACCTGAACTGGTGCCGCCGCAACCCGTTCCGGGCCCCGCGAGGGGCCCGGACCCGTCTGTGAGGCCCGGTCCGGCAGCCCTCCGACGGGGCGGCGGCTCAGGCCGCGCCGCGCTGGAGCGCCTCGCAGACCGCGGTCGACTCGCGGACACCGAGCTCGACCGAACGTCCGCAGTGCGCGATCCAGCCGCCGACGCCCTCCGGGGTGCCCGACAGGTACCCCTCGAACGCGGCGAGGTACGCGGCCCGCCCCTGCTCCGCGTGGCCGACCTCCGCCGGGCAGATCGCCTTCGGGTCGAGCCCGCTGCCGACCAGCGCGATCCGTTCGGCGGCGCGCGCGACCAGTCCGTTGTACGAGGTGAAGGGGCGCAGCGCCAGCAGCTCGCCGTGGACGACGGCGGCCGTCACGAGCGCGGGGGCCTCGCCGCCCGCGACGATCAGCTCCGCCAGGCCGTCGAGTCGTCCGCCGACCTCGGCGGGCGTCGGAAGCGGGGTGGTGACCAGCGGTTCGTCCACGGTCTCGCCGTCCAGCCGGGGCCGGCCCACCGAGTCGCCCGGGTCGCCCGCGGCGACGAGGTGGAGGCGGGCGAGGACCCGCAGCGGCGACTGGCGCCAGATGGAGAGCAGCTGCCCGGCCTCGGCGCCGAGGCGCAGGGCGGCGCCGACGGTGCGGGCCTCGGCGTCGGCGCCGAAGTCGGTGCGGCGGCGGACCTCTTCCAGGGCCCAGTCGGCGCCGGAGAGGGCGGCGGAGCCACGGGCCCCGCGCAGGGCCGCCTCGGAGGAGATCTCGTTGCTGCGGCGGCGCATCACACGGTGGCCGTAGACCCGGTCGACGGCCTTGCGTACGGAGTCCACCGCGTCGGCGACGCCCGGCAGGGAGCCGAGGGCGGCCAAGGGGTCAGAGGCGTGCGTACTCATAAGTAGGGAGGCTACGCGTCCCGGCGGCCCGCCCCACGATGGAGTGGTCTTCTTCACGCATCGCGACCACGCGCCGCGTTCATACCACTACGCTAGGTGAACATGAAGATCGCTTTCGTGGGGAAGGGCGGCAGCGGCAAGACCACGCTGTCCTCGCTCTTCATCCGTCACCTCGCCGCCAACGAAGCCCCCGTCGTCGCCGTGGACGCCGACATCAACCAGCACCTGGGCGCCGCGCTCGGCCTGCCCGAGGCGGAGGCCGCCGCGCTGCCCGCGATGGGGGCGCACCTGCCGCTGATCAAGGAGTACCTGCGGGGCAGCAACCCGCGGATCGCCGACGCCGACACGATGATCAAGACGACGCCGCCCGGGGAGGGCTCGCGGCTGCTGCGGGTGAGCGAGGAGAACCCGGTCTACGAGGCCTGCGCGCGGCCGGTGACGCTGGACGACGGCGAGATCCGGCTGATGGCGACGGGTCCGTTCACGGAGTCGGATCTCGGGGTGTCCTGCTACCACTCGAAGGTCGGGGCGGTGGAGCTCTGCCTGAACCACCTGGTCGACGGCGCGGACGAGTACGTGGTCGTCGACATGACCGCCGGCTCGGACTCCTTCGCCTCCGGGCTCTTCACCCGTTTCGACATGACCTTCCTGGTGGCGGAGCCGACCCGGAAGGGGGTCTCGGTGTACCGCCAGTACAAGGAGTACGCGCGGGACTTCGGGGTGGCGCTCAAGGTCGTGGGGAACAAGGTGCAGGGCCGGGACGACCTGGACTTCCTGCGTGCGGAGGTCGGCGACGACCTGCTCGTCACGGTGGGCCACTCGGACTGGGTCCGGGCGATGGAGAAGGGTCGCCCGGCTCGCTTCGAGCTCCTGGAGGCCGAGAACCGCATGTCGCTCCAGGCCCTCCAGGACGCGGCGGACGACTCGTACGCCGACCGCGACTGGGACCGCTACACGCGCCAGATGGTCCACTTCCACCTGCGGAACGCGGAGAGCTGGGGGAACGCGAAGACGGGGGCCGACCTGGCTGCCCAGGTCGACCCCGACTTCGTTCTCGCCGAGGGCCTCGGCGCCGTTCAGCCCGTCTGACGCCCGTCAGCGGAGCGGGCGGGGGCCGGGGCGCCGGCGGCCGTGGCGGGGGCGGCCGGGACCTTCGCCGGCTGGGGGGCGAGGAAGGCCTTCCAGCCGGCCGCCGGGGCCTCGCCGACCTTCAGGGTGCGCATCTTGGCGATGACGTCGGGGTCCTGGGCGTCGAGCCAGTCGGCGAGCTGCCGGAACGACACGCACTCGACGTCCTTCTGGACGCAGACCGTGGCGATGGTCTCCTCGATGGCGCGCATGTACACGCCGCCGTTCCACGACTCGAAGTGGTTGCCGATGATCAGCGGCGCGCGGTTGCCCCGGTAGGAGCGCTCGAAGGCCTGCACCAGGCCGTCCCGCATCTGGTCGCCCCAGTGCTCGCGCTGGGCCGGGTCGCCCTGGGTCGTGCCCGGGGACTGGTTGACCATGAAGTTGTAGTCCATGGACAGGGTCTGGAACGCACGGCCCGGGACCGGCACGAGCTGGAGCGAGAGGTCCCACAGGCCCAGGTCCTTCTTGGGCCAGATGTGGTCGTTGACGCCGCTCGTGTCGTAGCGGAAGCCCAGCTGCGCGGCGGCCTGGACGAAGTTCGTCCGGCCTTCGAGGCAGGGGGTGCGGGCGCCGACGAGTTCCTTGTCGTAGTCGAAGGGCAGCGGCTGCTCGGCGCGCAGCCCCGCGTTGGTCTTCCAGTTCTTGACGAAGGACTTCGCCTGCTTGATCTCGCTCTTCCACTCCTCGACGGACCAGGTGCCGACGCCGCCGTCGGCGCCGCAGAAGTGCCCGTTGAAGTGGGTGCCGATCTCGTTGCCGTCCTGCCACGCGCCGCGCAGCTCGCGGACGGTGGCGCGGATGCCCTCGGTGTCGTTGAAGCCGATGTCGGAGCGGCCGGCGCTGTGCTGGGGCGGGTCGTAGAGGTCCCGCTTCTCCTCGGGCAGCAGGTACACGCCGCTGAGGAAGTACGTCATCGTCGCGTCGTACTTCTTGCCGACCTTGCGGAAGTGGGAGAACAGCTTCTGGCTGTCCTCGCCGGCGCCGTCCCAGGAGAAGACGACGAACTGCGGCGGGGTCTCGCCCGGCTTGAGGCGCTGCCAGACGGGCTGGTGGGGCTGGGCGCCGGTGAAGGCGGTGGAGCCGTCGCCGATCAGGCGGACCGCGTTCTGCGGGGCGGCGGCGGGCTTCTTCTCGGCGCCCGCACCGCCCGGCGCGCTCTTCGCGGCCGTGCCGTCGGAGCCCGAGCAGCCGGCGAGGCCGCCGATCAGGGCGACGGCGAGGACACCGGCGGCGAGCGCCTTCCTCTGGGCAGTGGTCCTTCTCCCGGCGGCTGTCATGCGCGCACCTCTCCTCGGTTCCGTACGAGCGGCGTCAACGTCGCACCGCGACGGCCGGAGAGATGAAACGACAAGCGGTATTTCGTTCGCCCTTCACCGGAACCGGTGAATCATTGCCCTGTTTGCCCCGAAAATAATGCCGGAGACTTTACTCTCCATTACGATTCGATTACCGAGCGTTGATCCTCGCCTGGTGGGGATCCCGCCTTGCCGCCGCAACGCATCCCGCCGCTGCACGCCGTGACCCACGGCCGCGAGCCCCCCACGTTCGTCCCGCACGAACCGCGACCGCGCCGCCCCGGAGGAGACGGGAATGACCCTCTGCACCCCTGCCCGCACGCCCAACCGACCCCGCGTCCAGCGACCGCACAGCCCGCCGGAGGGGCCGCGCCGCTTCCGTGTCGCCGGCGTCGACCTGTCGGCGTCCATCGCCGTCTTCCTGATCGCGCTGCCGCTCTCGCTCGGCATCGCGCTCGCCACCGGAGCCCCGCTCCAGTCCGGCCTGGTCGCCGCCGCCGTCGGCGGTCTGGTCGCCGGACGCTTCGGCGGCTCCCCGCTCCAGGTCAGCGGCCCGGCCGCCGGCCTCACCGTGGTCACCGCCGAGCTGATCCAGTTGTACGGCTGGCGCACCACCTGCGCCATCACGGTGCTCGCGGGCCTCGCCCAGCTGGGGCTCTCGGTCCTCCGGGTGGCCCGCTCGGCCCTCGCCGTCTCGCCCGCGATCGTGCACGGCATGCTCGGCGGCATCGGCGTCACCATCGCCCTCGCCCAGCTGCACATCGTGCTCGGCAGCACCCCGCAGAGCTCCGCCGTCGACAACTTCCTCGGGCTGCCCGCCCAGTTGGCGCACATCCACCCGGCGGCCCTCGGCATCAGCGCCCTCACCGTGGTCGTGCTGCTGTGCTGGCCCCGGCTGCCCGGCCGGGCGGGGAAGCTCCTTCGCAAGGTCCCGGCCGCGCTCGTCGCGGTGGCGGGGGCGACCGCGGTGGCGACCCTCGCCGGACTCGCCGTCCCGCGCGTCGACCTGCCCTCCTGGAGCAGCCACGCGCTGCCCGGTCTGCCCGAGGGCCCGGTGCTCGGCATCGCGGCCGGCGTGCTGACGATCACCCTGGTCACCAGCGTGCAGTCGCTGCTGTCCGCCGTCGCGGTCGACAAGCTGGTCGCCGCCCGCCCGGACGGCGGCCTCGGCATCCCGCGCACCGCCCTCGACCGCGAACTCGCCGGCCAGGGCGCCGCCAACGTGGTCTCCGGGGCGCTCGGCGGGCTCCCGGTGGCCGGCGTCGCCGTCCGCAGCGTCGCGAACGTCTCGGCGGGCGCGGTGAGCCGCGCCTCCACCATGCTGCACGGCCTGTGGATCGTGCTCGCGGCCCTGTTCCTGGTGCCCGTGCTCGACCTGATCCCGCTGCCCGCGCTCGCCGCCCTGGTCATGGTGGTCGGCATCCAGATGGTGAGCATCACCCACATCCGCACCGTCACCCGGCACCGCGAGGTCGTGGTCTACGCGGTGACGCTGTCCGGCGTCGTCCTCGTCGGCATCCTGGAGGGCGTCGCCCTCGGCATCGCCGTGGCCATCGCGGTCGCCATGCAGCGGCTCGCCCGCACGCGGATCACCCGGGAGGAGCGGGACGGACGCCAGTTCCTGCACGTCCGGGGCCAGCTGACCTTCCTCGCGGTGCCCCGGCTGAGCCGGGCCCTGCACCAACTGCCCAGGGGATCGGACGTGGTGGTGGAGCTCGACGGCTCCTTCATGGACCACGCCGCCTACGAGACCCTCGGCGACTGGACCGCGGGACACCTGGCGCACGGCGGGACCGTCGAGACCACCGGCCCTTCGGGGGCGAGGATCGCCGAGTCCACCCCCTCGGACGTCGCGGCGCACGCCTGCTGCCGGCCCTGGACGCCGTGGCACAACCACCAGTGCGGCGAGCAGCCGGCCGAGCGGCCCGACGAGGCCGTGGAGCCCCCGCGCACCACGGGTCTCCAGCTGGCCCGCGGCATCGGCACGTTCCAGCGGAACACGGCGCCGCTGGTCCGGGACGAGCTCGCGCGGCTCGCCCGCGAGGGCCAGACCCCCTCGCAGCTCTTCCTGACCTGCGCGGACTCCCGTCTCGTCACCAGCATGATCACGTCGAGCGGCCCGGGTGACCTGTTCACCGTGCGGAACGTCGGGAACCTCGTCCCGCTGCCCGGCGAGGAGAGCGGGGACGACTCGGTGGCGGCGGCGATCGAGTACGCGGTCGAGGTGCTGCGGGTGGACTCGATCACCGTCTGCGGCCATTCCGGCTGCGGCGCGATGCAGGCCCTGCTCAACGCCGGCCCGGACGACCCGCCGACCCCGCTCCGCCGCTGGCTGCGCCACGGCCGGCCGAGCCTGGAGCGGATGGCGAGCAGCAGACACGCCTGGGCCCGGATCTCCGGCCGCCTCCCGGCGGACGCGGTCGAGCAGCTCTGCCTCACCAACGTGGTGCAGCAGCTGGAGCACCTCCGGGCGTACGAGCCGGTGGCGCGGCGGCTGGCCGAGGGCACGCTCTCGCTGCACGGCGTGTACTTCCACGTGGGCGAGGCGCAGGCGTACCTCCTCTCCGGGACGGACGAGGCGCACTCGTACGACGACGTGTTCACCCAGGTCATGCCGACGGAGTCGCGGGAGGCGGCCCGGGCGTCCTGATCGGGACGGGGGCAGCGCGTCCTGAACCTTCCGCTCCCCCGGTCCGTGAGACTGTGTGGCCCCTTCTCCCACCGCTCGGGAGGAGGGGCCCCCGCACGCCGGACGGCTCACAGGTCTAAACCAATTGCCCGGAGGCCCTTGTCACCCGGGCCTTCGACTGATGAGCTATGACGCGGGACACATACGCACAGAGGACGCCCTGGGAAAGGGAGATGTCGTGAGCAACGAAAGCCTGGCCAATCTGCTTCGGGAAGAGCGACGGTTCGCGCCGCCCGCCGAGCTGGCCGCGGACGCCAACGTGACGGCGGAGGCGTACGAGCAGGCCAAGGCGGACAGGCTGGGCTTCTGGGCCGAGCAGGCCAAGCGCCTGACCTGGGCCACCGAGCCGACCGAGACCCTCGACTGGTCGAACCCGCCGTTCGCCAAGTGGTTCGCCGACGGCGAGCTGAACGTGGCGTACAACTGCGTCGACCGGCACGTCGAGGCCGGCCACGGCGACCGGGTCGCCATCCACTTCGAGGGCGAGCCGGGCGACAGCCGCTCGATCACCTACGCCGAGCTCAAGGACGAGGTCTCCAAGGCGGCCAACGCCCTGACCGAGCTGGGCGTCCGGAAGGGCGACCGCGTCGCCGTCTACCTCCCGATGATCCCCGAGGCGGCCGTCACGATGCTGGCCTGCGCCCGCGTCGGCGCCGCCCACTCGGTGGTCTTCGGCGGCTTCTCGGCCGACGCCGTGGCCTCCCGCATCCAGGACGCCGACGCCAAGCTGGTCGTCACCGCCGACGGCGGCTACCGCCGCGGCAAGCCGAGCGCCCTCAAGCCGGCCATCGACGAGGCCGTCGCCAAGTGCCCGCAGGTCGAGCACGTCCTCGTGGTCCGCCGCACGGGCCAGGACACCGCCTTCACCGAGGGCCGCGACGTCTGGTGGGACGACATCGTCGCCCGCCAGTCCGCCGAGCACACCCCGGAGGCCTTCGAGGCGGAGCACCCGCTCTTCATCCTCTACACCTCCGGCACCACCGGGAAGCCCAAGGGCATCCTCCACACCTCCGGCGGCTACCTCACCCAGGCCGCGTACACCCACCACGCCGTCTTCGACCTCAAGCCGGAGAGCGACGTCTACTGGTGCACCGCCGACATCGGCTGGGTCACCGGACACTCGTACATCGTCTACGGCCCGCTGGCCAACGGCGCGACGCAGGTCATGTACGAGGGCACCCCGGACACCCCGCACCAGGGGCGGTTCTGGGAGATCGTGCAGAAGTACGGCGTCACGATCCTCTACACGGCGCCCACCGCGATCCGCACGTTCATGAAGTGGGGCGACGACATCCCCGCCAAGTTCGACCTGTCCAGCCTCCGGGTCCTGGGCTCGGTCGGCGAGCCGATCAACCCCGAGGCCTGGGTCTGGTACCGCGAGCACATCGGCGCCGGCAAGACCCCGATCGTGGACACCTGGTGGCAGACCGAGACGGGCGCGATGATGATCTCGCCGCTGCCGGGCGTCACCGAGACCAAGCCGGGCTCCGCCCAGCGCCCGCTGCCGGGCATCTCCGCGACCGTCGTCGACGACGAGGCCAACGAGGTGCCGAACGGCGGGGGCGGCTACCTGGTCCTCACCGAGCCGTGGCCGTCGATGCTCCGCACCATCTGGGGCGACGACCAGCGCTACATCGACACGTACTGGTCCCGCTTCGAGGGCAAGTACTTCGCCGGCGACGGGGCCAAGAAGGACGAGGACGGCGACATCTGGCTGCTCGGCCGGGTCGACGACGTCATGCTCGTCTCCGGTCACAACATCTCGACCACCGAGGTCGAGTCGGCGCTCGTCTCGCACCCCGCCGTCGCCGAGGCGGCCGTCGTGGGCGCGGCCGACGAGACGACCGGTCAGGCGATCGTGGCCTTCGTCATCCTGCGCGGCACGGCCAGCCAAGACGAGAGCCTGGTCGCCGAGCTCCGCAACCACGTCGGCGCGACCCTCGGCCCGATCGCCAAGCCGAAGCGGGTCCTGCCGGTGGCGGAGCTGCCGAAGACCCGCTCGGGCAAGATCATGCGCCGACTCCTGCGCGACGTCGCGGAGAACCGCGAGCTGGGCGACGTGACGACCCTGACCGACTCGTCGGTGATGTCGCTCATCCAGACCCAGCTGCCGAGCGCCTCCAGCGAGGACTGAGCCCGGCCCGTACGCCGCGGACTCCCCGCGGGTACACCGCGCACGCCCGCCCCGAGCGACCGGGGCGGGCGTTCGCCGTTCCCGGACGCTCCATCCCGGGGGACGAAAGCCGCATAGTTCCCTAAAGTAATTCTCGCCGGACACACCCCACGCGCGTTGGGTACGGTAAGGGGCGCGTCAACGACGCGACAAGAAGACCTAGGTGCGCCGGGAAGTCTGGTCGGCATGTGCTCAGTCCTGCCCACCCGACCGGAGGTTCTCCCCCGTGCCCGCGCCCGCACCCACCGACCGCAAGTTCCTCGGCCGGCTCCCCCTGCCCGAGCGCCGGTACCTCACCGACGCCCTCCGGACCGAGACCGTCGGCGGTGTCCTGCTCCTCGTCGCCGCCGTCGCCGCCCTCGTCTGGGCCAACACCCTGAGCGGCAGCTACGAGGCCGTCAGCGACTTCCACCTGGGCCCCGCCGCCCTCGGCCTCGACCTCTCGATCCAGCACTGGGCGGCCGACGGCCTCCTCGCGATCTTCTTCTTCGTCGCCGGCATCGAGCTCAAGCGCGAACTCGTCGCCGGTGAACTCCGCGACCCCAGGGCCGCCGCGCTCCCCGTCATCGCCGCCCTCTGCGGCATGGCCGCGCCCGCCCTCGTCTACGCCCTGGTCAACACCCTCGGCAACGGCTCGATGGACGGCTGGGCCGTCCCCACCGCGACGGACATCGCCTTCGCGCTCGCCGTCCTCGCCGTCATCGGCACCTCGCTGCCCTCCGCGCTGCGCGCCTTCCTGCTCACCCTCGCCGTCGTCGACGACCTCTTCGCCATCCTGATCATCGCGATCTTCTTCACCAGCGACCTGAACTTCGCCGCGCTCGGCGGCGCCTTCGCCGGACTCCTCCTCTTCTGGCTGCTGCTCCGCAAGGAGGTCCGCGGCTGGTACGTGTACGTCCCGCTGGCCCTGGTCATCTGGGGCCTGATGTACAACAGCGGCGTCCACGCCACCATCGCCGGCGTCGCCATGGGGCTGATGCTCCGCTGCACCACCCGCGAGGGCGAGCAGCACTCCCCCGGCGAGCACATCGAGCACCTGGTCCGCCCGCTCTCGGCCGGCCTCGCCGTCCCGCTGTTCGCGCTCTTCTCGGCCGGCGTGAGCATCTCGGGGGGCGCGATCCACGACGTCTTCACCCAGCCCGTCACCCTCGGCGTCGTCCTCGGGCTCGTCGTCGGCAAGACCATCGGCATCTTCGGCGGCACCTGGCTCACCGCCCGCTTCACCCGTGCGGAGCTCAACCCCGACCTGTCCTGGCCGGACGTCTTCGCCGTCGCCACCCTGGCCGGCATCGGCTTCACCGTCTCGCTGCTCATCGGCGAGCTCGCCTTCGCCGGGGACGAGACCCTCACCGACGAGGTGAAGGCCGCGGTCCTCGTCGGCTCGCTCGTCGCGGCCGTCCTCGCCTCCGTCCTGCTGAAACTGCGGGTGCGGAAGTACCAGGCGCTCGTCTCCGCCGAGGAGCGCGACGACGACGAGGACGGCATCCCCGACATCTACGAGGAGGACAACCCGGAGTACCACCTCCGGATGGCCGCGATCTACGAGAAGAAGGCCGCGGAACACCGCGAGCGCGCCCGACTGGCGGGGGCACCGCGCGACGGGGCCGACCGTCCGGCATGATCTGAGTCGGACCGTGCAGAAGAGAACGCGGACCGCAGAAGAGAAGAGGGAGCAGCGATGAGCGACCCGTACGACGGAACCGAGCGCAGTCTCGGTCAGCTGGTCGCCTCGGCGACCGCCGAGATGTCCGCACTCGTGCACGACGAGCTCGCCCTGGCCAAGGCCGAGATCAGGCAGGACGTCAAGCGCGGTGTGATCGGGAGCGCCGCCGGCATCACGGCCGCGGTCGTCCTGCTGTTCTCACTGCCGATGCTCAGCTTCGCGCTCGCGTACGCCATCAACACCTGGACCGGCGGGCACAACGGCAACGGGGGCTGGAACCTCGTCTGGTGCTTCCTGCTCTCCTTCGCGGCGAACGTGCTGCTCGCGGTGCTGCTCGGCGTGATCGCGTACGCCAAGTTCAAGAAGGTCAAGCCGCCGGAGAAGTCCATCGCGTCCGCCAAGCAGACGGCCGCGGTGATCTCCACCGTCAAGCCGCACCCGCGCCCCGAGCCCGCCAAGGCCCTGGACAAGGCGCTGGACAAGGCTCCGGCTGTGGCACGCTCGTCGGTATGACCCTCCCCGAGAGCAGCAACGGCGGGCCCGTCCGGCTCGACGGGCCGTGGACCCATCGCGACGTGGCCGCCAACGGCGCCCGCTTCCACATCGCCGAGATGGGCGACGGCCCCCTGGTGCTGCTCCTGCACGGCTTCCCGCAGTTCTGGTGGACCTGGCGCCACCAGCTGCCGCTGCTCGCCGAGGCCGGTTTCCGGGCCGTCGCGATGGACCTGCGCGGGGTCGGCGGCAGCGACCGCACCCCCCGGGGCTACGACCCCGCCAACCTGGCGCTCGACGTCACCGGGGTGATCCGGTCGCTGGGCGAGCCGGACGCGGCGCTCGTCGGTCACGACCTGGGCGGCTACCTCGCCTGGACGGCGGCCGTCATGCGGCCCAAGCTGGTGCGCCGGCTCGTGGTGTCCTCGATGCCGCACCCGCGCCGCTGGCGCTCGGCGATGCTCTCCGACTTCGCGCAGTCGCGGGCCGGGTCGCACATCTGGGGCTTCCAGCGGCCGTGGCTGCCGGAGCGTCAGCTCGTCGCGGACGACGCGGCGCTGGTGGGCGAGCTGATCCGGGACTGGTCGGGGCCGAAGCCCGTACGCGCCTCCGAGGAGCAGGCGATCGAGGTGTACCGGCGGGCGATGCTGGTGCCGTCGACGGCGCACTGCTCGATCGAGCCGTACCGCTGGATGGTGCGGTCGCTGGCCCGCCCGGACGGCATCCAGTTCAACCGGCGCATGAAGCGTCCGGTGCGGGTGCCGACACTGCATCTGCACGGCTCGCTGGACCCGGTGATGCGGACCCGCAGCGCCGCGGGGTCCGGCGAGTACGTGGAGGCGCCGTACCGCTGGCGTCTCTTCGACGGGCTCGGGCACTTCCCGCACGAGGAGGACCCGGTGGGCTTCTCGACGGAGCTCGTCAACTGGCTGAAGGACCCCGAGCCGGACCGCTGACGGGCGTCGGGGCCCCCGGGCTCCGGACGGGCCTCCGCCGGCCGCTGACGGTCCCTCTGGCCGCCCTGATGCGTACAGACTTCCTTCGAACGGCCATGTGCCTCGCGCATACTCCAATTGGCGGGCCCGGGGGAGGTTACCGACCTTGGGCCACGGGCAGACGTCGAGGTATGGGCTGGACGCACGACTACAGTGACACGGCAGCACGCAACCGCCGCTCGGCCGTCGGGCAGGGCTCCCGCGAGGGGGCCGGACCGCCGGATCCGGCCGGTCGGCACGCCACGCAGGGAGTGGGGATCTCGCGCATCCTCCGCCGCCGGGCCCGCTGGGTGTCCGCCCGGCTCCGGCACCCCCGCGACACCCCGTAACAGCACCGCAGACGTGTGGGGCCCCGACCGTCGGTCGGGGCCCCACACGTCTGGCATGCGGCGGGTTACAGCGCGCAGGCCTCCGTGTCGACCTGCTGGTTCGCGGTCCTGCCGCGCTCGATGTCCTCGCGGATCTCGTCGACGGTCAGGGCGTAGCCGGTGTTCGCGTCGTCGAGGGAGCGGGCGAAGATCACGCCGTACACCTCGCCGTCCACGGTGAGGAGCGGGCCGCCGGAGTTTCCCTGGCGGACGGTCGTGTACAGCGAGTACACGTCCCTGCGCACCTCGCCCCGGCGGTAGATGTCGGGTCCGTCGGCGTTGATGCGGCCGCGGACGCGCGCCGAGCGCACGTCGTACGAGCCGTTCTCCGGGAATCCGGCGACGATCGCGCTGTCGCCGCTGCGGGCGTCCTCGTCGGTGAAGGCCAGCGGGGTGGCTTCGAGGTCGGGGACGTCCAGGACGGCGATGTCGCGCTGCCAGTCGTAGAGGACGACCTTGGCGTCGTAGAGCCTGCCCTCGCCGCCTATCTGGACGGTCGGCTCGTCGACCCCGCCGACGACGTGGGCGTTGGTCATGATCCGGCGGTCGGCGAAGACGAACCCGGTGCCTTCGAGGACCTTGCCGCAGCTCTGCGCGGTGCCGACGACCTTCACGATGGAGCGCTGGGCGCGCTCGGCGACGGGGCTCCGGGCGAGCTCCGGGTCCGGGGGCACGACGGGGGTGATCGGTTCGTCGGCGAAGGGGCTGAAGACCGGCGGGAAGCCGCTGCGGGCCAGCGTGGAGCTGAAGTCGTCGAACCAGCGCGACGCCTGAGCCGGCATCACCTGTTCGACCCCGAGCAGGACCTTGGAGGTCCGCACCTCCTTGCCCAGGGTGGGCATGGTGGTGCGGGCGAGTCCGGAGCCGATCAGCCAGGCCACGAGCAGCATCGCGACGACGTTGACCAGGGCGCCGCCGGTGGCGTCGAGGGCGCGGGCCGGCGACCAGGTGATGTGTCGGCGCACCTTGTTGCCCAGGTGGGTGGTGAAGGCCTGGCCGACGGAGGCGCAGACGATGACCACCATCACGAAGACGACCGTGGCCGTGGTCGAGACCTCGCTGTTGTCGGTGAGCTGGTCCCAGAGGACGGGCAGCAGCAGGACGGCGACGAGGCCGCCGCCGAGGAAGCCGATCACCGACAGGATGCCGACCACGAACCCCTGGCGGTAGCCGATGATCGCGAACCACACGGCGGCGAGCAGCAACAGGATGTCCAGCACGTTCACCGTCAAATGCCTCGCAGATTCGTTTCCGGAGTCCGGCGTTCTCGCCGGTCCGCCGGGGTTCAGCCGTCGTCGCCGGGGTTCAGCCTGTCATGAGCGCCAGTCGAGCGGGACCTGCCTGGAGCGGTCCCAGGGGCGCTCCCAGCCGGAGAAGTGCAGGAGTCTGTCGATCACTCCGGCGGTAAAACCCCAGACCAGGGCGGACGCGACCAGGAAGGCGGGACCCTGGTGGCCGCTCGGGTGGACCGCGGTCGCGCGGTTCGCCGGATCCGTGAGATCGGCCACGGGCACGGTGAAGACCCGGGCGGTCTCGCCGGGGTCGACGACCCCGACGGGGCTGGGGGCGCGCCACCAGCCGAGGACGGGGGTGACGACGAAGCCGCTGACCGGGATGTAGAGCTGGGGGAGGACGGCGAAGAGCTGGACGCCGGCCGGGTCGAGGCCGGTCTCCTCCCGGGCCTCCCGCAGGGCGGCGCGCAGCAGCCCGCCGTCCGCCGGGGCGCCGTCCTCGGGGTCGAGGGCGCCGCCGGGGAAGGAGGGCTGTCCGGCGTGCGAGCGGAGGCTGCCGGCCCGCTCCATGAGGAGCAGCTCGGGGCCGTGCTCGCCCTCGCCGAAGAGGACGAGCACGGCGGACTGCCGCCCCGCGCCGCTCGCGGGCGGCAGGAAGCGGCTCAGCTGCTCGGGCCGGACCGTGCGGGCGGCCCGGTCGACGGGCCCGAGCCAGTCGGGCAGCCCGTCCCGGCTGAGCAGCCCGGTGCCGGGCCCGTGGATCTCTTCGTCAGTGCGCGTCATTGGCACCCCCGGCTTTCACAACGCCATCGATGTACGGGTTCGTTCCCTCTGGAGCTCTCGCGGTGGGCCGGGAGCGGGTTCAGTCGCCGTTCGCGCCCAGCGGGGGCGCCGGGCGGCCCGGGTAGCCGGGCGGCGGGTCGAGCCGCTGGCCGGGGAGGCCGCCCATCTCGTACTTGAGCAGCTTCCTCGCCTTCTCCGGGTCGGTCTCCCCCTCGCCGTACGACGGGCAGAGGTGGGTGATCGGGCAGGCGCCGCAGGCCGGCTTGCGGGCGTGGCAGATGCGGCGGCCGTGGAAGATCACCCGGTGGGAGAGCATCGTCCACTCGCTCTTCGGGAAGATCGTGGCGACCTCGGCCTCGATCTTCACGGGGTCCTCGGACTCGGTCCAGCGCCAGCGCCTGACGAGCCGCATGAAGTGGGTGTCGACGGTGATGCCGGGGACCCCGAAGGCGTTCCCGAGGACGACGAACGCGGTCTTGCGGCCGACGCCGGGGAGCTTGACGAGGTCCTCCAGGCGGCCGGGGACCTCTCCGCCGAAGTCGTCCCGGAGGGCCGCCGCCAGCCCCATGATCGACTTGGTCTTGGCGCGGAAGAAGCCGGTGGGGCGGATGAGCTCCTCGACCTCCTCGGGCACGGCGGCGGCGAGGTCCTCGGGGGTGGGGTACTTCGCGAAGAGGGCCGGGGTGGTCTGGTTGACCCGCAGGTCGGTGGTCTGGGCCGAGAGGACCGTGGCGACCAGCAGCTCGAAGGGACTGCGGAAGTCGAGCTCCGGATGGGCGTACGGGAAGACCTCGGCGAGCTCGCGGTTGATCCGGCGGGCCCGGCGGACCATCGCGAGCCGGGACTCGGGCTTGGCGGGCTTGGCGGGCTTGGCGGGCTTCGCCGGGGCGGCGGCCGTGGAGGCCTTCCTGGAGGCGGTGGGGGCCTTGGAGGCGGCGGCGGACTTGGTAGACGTGGCGGACCCGGCGGACTTGGAGGCGGCGGACTCGGCTGCCTTCGCGGACCCCGTGGCCTTCGCCTCCTTGGCCGGCCCGGTCTTCTTCGCCGACTTCACTCCCCCGGCGGGGTCCCCGGACCCCGCAGGTCCCCCCGGCTCCGTGGACCCGGAAGGCTTCCGATTAGCGTCTTTCGTCCGTTTCGACACGCCGCGTTCGCCCACAGCGGAATTACCTTCGGCCGACACTCTTTCAGCCCCCTTGGCCTGCGCTCTCACCGGCGAGTTGGACACCCGGCCAGCCTAGGGGCCCCCACCGACATCCGCCCCGGGCGTGGCCGATCAGACCCCAATCGGGCCCCTGACGTACGGTCGGGCGGCTCGGTACGTCAAACTTGTTGTGATTGATCGCACTGTTTTGTACGTCCGGCATCATGGGACGCAGGTCCCTGAGCAGGTCGACAGTATGGAGAGAACTCGTGGACGACGTTCTGCGGCGCGCCCCGCTCTTCGCGGCGCTCGATGACGAGCAGGCTGCCGAGCTGCGCGCCTCGATGAGTGAGGCGACGCTCGCCCGTGGCGACGCGCTCTTCCACGAGGGCGACCCCGGCGACCGCCTGTACGTGGTCACCGAGGGCAAGGTGAAGCTGCACCGCACCTCCCCCGACGGCCGGGAGAACATGCTGGCCGTCCTCGGCCCCGGCGAGCTGATCGGCGAGCTCTCGCTCTTCGACCCGGGCCCGCGCACCGCCACCGCCACCGCGCTGACCGAGGTCAAGCTGCTGGGCCTGGGCCACGGCGACCTCCAGCCCTGGCTGAACGCCCGCCCCGAGGTGGCCACCGCGCTGCTGCGCGCCGTCGCCCGCCGGCTGCGCAAGACCAACGACCAGATGTCCGACCTGGTCTTCTCCGACGTGCCGGGCCGTGTCGCCCGCGCCCTCCTCGACCTGTCGCGCCGCTTCGGCGTGCAGTCCGAGGAAGGCATCCACGTCGTCCACGACCTCACCCAGGAGGAGCTGGCCCAGCTGGTCGGCGCCTCCCGCGAGACGGTCAACAAGGCGCTCGCCGACTTCGCCCAGCGCGGCTGGCTGCGCCTGGAGGCCCGCGCCGTCATCCTGCTGGACGTCGAGCGCCTCGCGAAGCGCTCGCGCTAGTCGTCACGGACGAAGGGCCGCCCCGGCCGACCGGCCGGGGCGGCCCTTCGCGTGCGCCCGCCGGACGGGCGGCCGTCAGCGCTTCGAGCCGTCCACGATCACCGGCGCCGAGGAGCCGTTCGCGCAGGGCACGGTGTAGACCGGGTTCTTCGCGGCGGCCTCCTTGTACGCGTCGATGCACTGGTTCATCAGGACCTTGTCCGTCAGCGAGTCGTTGAGGATCTTGTTGGCGCGGGCGATGCCCTCCGCCTCGATCCGACGCCGGTCCGCCTCGGCCTTGGCCGTGCGGGCGGCCTCGGTGGCGCGCTCGGTGGCCTGCTGCTGCTGGATCTTGCGGTCGATCTGGGCCTGGAGCGAGTCCGAGGGCTTCACGTTGCGCAGGTTGACCGTGGTCACGGCGATGCCGCGCGGGGCCAGCCGCTCCTTGATCAGCGAGCCGATCTCGGCGTTGATCTTCTCGCGGTCGGAGGCGTAGCCCTGCTCGCTGGTGTAGCGGGCGAAGACGTTGCGGACGATCTCCCGGCTGTCCGGGTAGACCAGCCGCTGCTGGATGGCGTCCTCGCTGCCCGCGAGCTTGTACAGCTCGACCGACTTGGTCGGGACGACGGCCCACTTCACGGTGACCTCGGCGTACATGACGCCGCCCTGCGAGGAGCGGACCTCGACCACGTCCTTGTCGGACAGGTTGAGGTCGACCGGTCGGGTCGAGAAGGTCGTCACGTCGGTGAAGGGCGACTTCACGTGCATGCCGGAGGTCATGGGCGTGCCCACCTTGCCGAAGGCGACCGGCACGCCGACCTCGTAGGCGCTGATCACGTACGTCATGCTCACGATCAGCGAGAACACGCCGGCCAGGACGGCGCCGAGGGCGCCGAACCGCAGTCCCTTGGAGTCGTTGGCGCGGCCGACGAAGAAGAGCACCACTGCGGCTATGAGCAGCAGGATGGCGATGACGAACACGGGCGTTCCCCCCGGAGCTAGGTCAGAAGTAAGCGGAGCGTAAAGCACAGGTCAAGACGACCGACGCGCCGGGGGGCCGCTCGGTTCCGGATCGTGACCGCTCCGGCCCTTCGCTCAGACCAGACCGCGCTCCCGCAGGTACTCCAGCTGCGCCCGCACGGACAGCTCGGCCGCGGGCCAGAGCGAGCGGTCCACGTCCGCGTACACGTGGGCGACGACCTCCGACGACGTCCGCAGGCCGTTCTCGACCGCCGTCTCCACCTGGGCGAGCCTGCTCGCGCGGTGGGCGAGATAGAACTCCACGGCCCCCTGCGCGTCCTCCAGGACCGGCCCGTGGCCCGGCAGGACCGTGTGCACCCCGTCGTCGACGGTGAGCGAGCGCAGCCGCCGCAGCGAGTCCAGGTAGTCGCCGAGGCGGCCGTCCGGATGGGCCACCATCGTCGTCCCGCGGCCCAGGATCGTGTCGCCCGTGAGGACCGCCCCGTCGGCCGGCAGGTGGAAGGAGAGCGAGTCGGAGGTGTGGCCGGGGGTCGGGACCACCCGCAGCTCCAGGCCGCCGACGGCCACCACGTCGCCCGCGCCGAGTCCCTCGTCGCCGAGCCGCAGCGCCGGGTCGAGGGCTCGCACGGGCGTCCCGGTCAGTTCGGCGAAGAGCGCGGCGCCCTCGGCGTGGTCCGGGTGGCCGTGGGTCAGCAGCGTGAGCGCGACCCGCTTGCCGAGCTGCCCGGCGGTGGCGATCACCCGGCGCAGGTGGCCCTCGTCGCGCGGTCCGGGGTCGACGACGACGGCGAGGTCGGAGCCGGGCTCGGAGAGCAGCCAGGTGTTGGTGCCGTCGAGGGTCATCGCCGACGGGTTCGGCGCGAGGACGTTCACGGCGCGCTCGGTCGCGGGCCCGGAGGTCACGAGTCCGCGCGGCTGGCCGGGCAGGGCGGCGGCGTCGCTCATCGGGCGCCTCCCGTCGGGATGATCTTGGTGAACTCCTCGTGCCCGGGCCAGCTCAGGACCAGCGCGTCGCCCTCCAGGCGCGCCTGGGCGAGGACGGGGGTCATGTCCTGCTCCCGCGCCCCCGCGAGGGCCTCGGCGGCCGTGCCGTACGGCTCCAGGGTGCGCAGGGTCGAGATGGTCGGCGGCATCATGGTCAGCTCGCCCCGGTCGTAGCCGGCCGCCGCCTCCGCCGGGCGGATCCAGACGGTCCGGTCGGCCTCCGTGGAGGCGTTCCTGGTGCGCTGCCCGGCCGGCAGGGCGGCCACGAAGAACCAGGTGTCGTACCGGCGCTGCTCGAACTCCGGCGTGATCCAGCGGGCCCACGCGCCGAGCAGGTCGGAGCGGACGACGAGCCCGCGCCGGTCGAGGAACTCGGCGAAGGAGAGCTCCCGGGCGACGAGCGCCTCCCGGTCCCGCTCCCAGTCCTCGCCGGTGGTGTCGCCGACGACCGCGTCCCCGGTCTCCCCGGCGAGCAGGACGCCCGCCTCCTCGTACGTCTCGCGCACGGCGGCGCAGACCACGGCCTGGGCCTGGGCCGGGTCGTCGAGGCCGAGCCGGGCCGCCCAGGTCTCCAGGGAGGGGCCCGCCCAGCGCACCGGGTGCTCGTCGCGCGGGTCGACCCCGCCGCCCGGGTAGGCGTACGCGCCGCCCGCGAAGGCCATGGAGGCACGGCGGCGCAGCATGTGGACGTCGGGACCGGCGGCCCCGTCCCGCAGCAGCAGGACGGTGGCGGCGCGCCGCGGGGCCACCGGGGTGAGCTCACCGGCGGCGAGGGCGCGGATGCGGTCGGGCCACTCGGGCGGGTACCACTGACCATTCGACATGGCCGGATGGTATGCGCACGTACGTGAATGCACGAGAGCCGGTCCTCGCCGGGCGGGCCCACGCGGGCCCGTACGGGAGAACCGGCTCCGCGGTGTCGTACGGAGGACGGCCGGGGTCGTACGAGGGGCCGGACGGCCGGGGTCGTACGAGGGGCCGGACGGCCGGGGTCGTACGGCGCGGCCGCGGGGCGGCGCCGTACGGGGCCGGGCGGCCGGGTCGTGCGGGTCAGGCGTCGACGAGCTCGACCTGGACCTCGACCTCGACCGGGGCGTCGAGCGGCAGCACGGTCACGCCGACGGCGCTGCGCGCGTGCACGCCCTTGTCGCCGAGGACCGCGCCCAGCAGCTCGCTGGCGCCGTTGACGACGCCCGGCTGCCCGGTGAAGTCGGCGGCGGAGGCGACGAAGCCGACGACCTTCACGACCCGCTTGATCCGGTCGAGGTCACCGGCGACCGACTTCACGGCCGCGAGGGCGTTCAGCGCGCAGGTGGCGGCGAGCTTCTTGGCCTCCTCGGCGGTGACCTCGGCGCCGACCTTGCCGGTCAGCGGGAGCTCGCCGCCCACCATCGGGAGCTGGCCCGAGGTGTAGACGTAGACGCCCGACTGCACGGCCGGCTGGTAGGCGGCGAGCGGCGGCACCACGGCCGGCAGCGTCAGGCCGAGTTCGGCGAGCTTCGCCTCGACGGCCCCGCTCACGACTTGGCCCGCTTCAGGTAGGCCACGAGCTGCTCGGGGTTGTTCGGCCCGGGCACGACCTGGACGAGCTCCCAGCCGTCCTCGCCCCAGGTGTCCAGAATCTGCTTGGTCGCGTGCACCAGAAGCGGCACCGTGACGTACTCCCACTTGGTCATGGGCCCGACTGTATCCGCTGGCGCGGGGCGGCTCTCCGAGGCCGCCCTGGAGCCGCCCCCCGCGGGCTTCTCGGAGGCGGCCTCCTGATTGGGCGGCGCCGCCAGTGGTTAGGCTCGACAGCGTGAGCAGGCTCCAGGTCGTCAGCGGCAAGGGCGGTACCGGTAAGACGACGGTCGCCGCCGCCCTCGCGCTCGCCCTCGCGACGGAGGGCAAGCGCACCCTCCTCGTCGAGGTCGAAGGCAGACAGGGCATCGCACAGCTCTTCGAGACGGAGGCCCTTCCGTACGAGGAACGCAAGATCGCCGTCGCCCCGGGCGGCGGCGAGGTGTTCGCGCTGGCCATCGACGCCGAGCGCGCGCTCCTCGACTACCTCCAGATGTTCTACAAACTGGGCAGCGCCGGACGCGCCCTCAAGAAGCTCGGCGCGATCGACTTCGCGACGACGATAGCGCCGGGGGTGCGGGACGTCCTGCTGACCGGCAAGGCGTGCGAGGCGGTCCGGCGGCGGGAGAAGGACGGCCGCCCGACCTACGACCACGTGGTGATGGACGCGCCCCCCACGGGGCGCATCACCCGCTTCCTCAACGTGAACGACGAGGTGGCGGGCCTGGCCAGGATCGGCCCGATACACAACCAGGCGCAGGCCGTCATGCGGGTCCTGAAGTCGCCCGAGACGGCGGTGCACCTGGTGACCCTGCTGGAGGAGATGCCGGTCCAGGAGACCGCGGACGGCATCGCCGAGCTCCGGGCCGCCGAACTGCCGGTGGGGCGGGTCGTGGTGAACATGGTCCGGCCGCACATCCTCGACGAGGCCGCCGTACGGGCCGCCGCCGGCGACCACCGGGACGCGATCGCCAGGACGCTGGCCGCGGCGGGCGTCGCGGGCGGCACGACGCTCGTCGAGCCCCTCCTGGAGCAGGCGACCGAGCACGCCCGGCGGGTGGAGCTGGAGCGGGCGCAGCGCGCGGTCCTGGAGGGCGTCGGCGTACCGACGTACGAGCTGCCCTTCCTCGGCGACGGGGCGGACATCGCGGGGCTCTACCGGCTGGCGAAGGAACTGCGGAAGCAAGGGGTGGGCACGTGACGGAGAAGTCCCCGGGCCGCGGCACGTCCCCGGCCCCGACCCGCGGCGGCCGGGACGCGGTCCCGGCCGCCGGAGCCCCCTCGGCGGCCGCGGCGCCCGGCGGCGGCGCGCCCCCGGACGAGCGCGACACGGCACCCGGGGCGCACGGGCTCGACGCCGTTCCCGTGCTGGAGCTCGACCCGCTGATCGACGACCTCGGCACCCGCATCGTCGTGTGCTGCGGCGCCGGCGGGGTCGGCAAGACGACCACGGCGGCGGCGCTCGGGGTGCGCGCGGCGGAACGCGGCCGGAGGGTCGTCGTCCTCACCATCGACCCGGCCCGCCGGCTCGCCCAGTCGATGGGCATCGACTCCCTCGACAACACCCCGCGCAAGGTCGACGGGATCAAGGGCTCCGACGGCGGCGAACTGCACGCGATGATGCTGGACATGAAGCGGACCTTCGACGAGATCGTCGAGGCGCACGCGGAGCCCGACCGGGCGCGGGCGATCCTGGAGAACCCCTTCTACCAGTCCCTCTCGGCCGGGTTCGCCGGTACGCAGGAGTACATGGCGATGGAGAAGCTGGGCCAGCTGCGGGCCCGCGACGAGTGGGACCTGATCGTCGTGGACACCCCGCCGTCCCGCTCCGCGCTGGACTTCCTGGACGCGCCGAAGCGGCTCGGGTCCTTCCTCGACGGGAAGTTCATCAAGCTGCTCATGGCCCCGGCGAAGGTGGGCGGCCGGGCCGGGATGAAGTTCCTGAACGTCGGCATGTCGATGATGACGGGGACCCTGGGCAAGCTGCTGGGGGGTCAGTTCCTCAAGGACGTGCAGACGTTCGTGGCGGCGATGGACACGATGTTCGGCGGGTTCCGGACCCGCGCCGACGCCACGTACAAGCTGCTCCAGGCGCCGGGCACGGCCTTCCTCGTGGTGGCCACGCCGGAGCGGGACGCGCTGCGGGAGGCCGCGTACTTCGTGGAGCGGCTGGCCGCCGAGGAGATGCCGCTGGCGGGTCTCGTCCTCAACCGCGTGCACGGCAGCGCCGCGGCCCGGCTCTCGGCCGAGCGGGCGCGGGCCGCGGCGGAAAATCTTGACGAGGGCCGCATTGTGGATCAGGGCGCCGGGAAGACTGACCGAGGTGGCTCCCCGGCCACCGAGCCCGAGCCGTCCCACCTCGCCACCGCCGCCACCCCCGCACCTCCCGTACCCCAGGCTGCCCCCACAGCCGACCCGGCACAGGAACCAGCAGGAGACGACGCACCGCACGAAGAGCACGAGGACGACACCGACGTACGGCACCTCACCGCGGGACTTCTGCGCCTGCATGCCGAGCGCATGCGGGTGCTCTCGCGCGAGCAGCGCACGCGCGACCGCTTCACCGCGCTCCACCCGGAGGTGGCGGTGACCGAGGTGGCGGCCCTGCCCGGCGACGTGCACGACCTCGCCGGGCTGCGGGCGATCGGCGACCGGCTGGCCGCCGGGCGGTGATCCCCGCCGTCCGCACCTCCGCCGGGGCCCGCTCCCGCGGCGGCCGGTCCCTTGGGGTCCGATCCGCCGGGCCGCGGCCCGCCGGGGTCTAGCCGACCGCGGCGTACGCCTCGTACGTCGCGTCGTCCTCGATGGCCACGGGCAGCAGGCCCGCTCCCCGCTCGTACTCCGTGCGCGCGGTCTCCAGGAGCCGGCGCCACGACGTGACCGTCGGCCTGCGGCGCAGCAGGGCACGGCGCTCGCGCTCCGTCATCCCGCCCCACACACCGAACTCCACGCGGTTGTCGAGGGCGTCGGCCAGGCACTCGGTCCGCACCGGGCATCCGGTGCACACCGCCTTCGCCCTGTTCTGTGCCGCACCCTGCACGAAAAGTTCATCCGGATCGGTAGTGCGGCAGGCCGCCTGCGCACTCCAGTCAGCTACCCAGCCCATACCGGCGCCGTCCTCTCCCGAATCGAGGCTCCCCCACGGCGGAAGCGGCATATTCACCGCTGCCAGTTGGGACGTTACGGAAGGTGGGCACAGCGCAACACCCCCTTCGGGCCCAATCTTGGATGGCCCGAACGGACTATGCGTGCGCGTCAGATCACCCAGGGGAGTGATCGAAGGACATGCGCGAGCTATCGGACATATCACCTGGATACGCCCGTCTACGGCGGGGCCACTTCGGGCACCGTGTGACGCATGAGCCGGAATCGGACACGAGGTTCCCGTGTTTCGGGGTCACGGGAGTTCATGCCGAAGTCACACCCGGGTCTTGATGCCAGACCACACTGCTGTGACAGTTGGGAGCAGCTTAGGCCAAGGCATATACGTGTGTCCGGCGAATGAGAACGTAGGCTGCCCCCATGGCAAAGAAGCGCTCCGGCGGTGGTCTGACCGGGACCCAGCAGGCCGCCAAGTTCCTCGGTGTCAGTGTGCTCGCGGGAGCCGTGCTGGCGGGCATCGCCCTGCCCGCGGCCGGCGCACTGGGACTGGCCGCGAAGGGGACGGTCGAGGGGTTCGACGAGATCCCCTCCAACCTGAAGACCCCGCCGCTGAGTCAGCGCACCCGGATCCTCGACTCCGAGGGCGGCCTGATCGCCACGGTGTACTCGCGGGACCGGACGGTCGTCCCGCTCGACAAGATCTCGCCGTACATGCAGAAGGCGATCGTCGCGATCGAGGACGGCCGGTTCTACGAGCACGGGGCGATCGACCTCAAGGGCGTGCTGCGCGCGATCAACCGCAACGCCCAGTCGGGCGGCGTCGCGCAGGGCGCGTCGACCCTCACCCAGCAGTACGTGAAGAACGTCTTCGTCGAGGAGGCGGGTGACGACCCGGAGAAGGTCGCCCAGGCCACCCAGCAGACCATCGGCCGCAAGGTCCGCGAGCTGAAGTTCGCGATCCAGGTCGAGGAGGAGCTGGGCAAGAAGAAGATCCTGGAGAACTACCTCAACATCACGTTCTTCGGGCAGCAGGCCTACGGCATCGAGGCCGCCTCCCAGCGGTACTTCTCCAAGCACGCCGCCGACCTGAGCCTCGGCGAGGCCGCGATGATGGCCGGCCTCGTGCAGTCGCCCAGCCGCTACGACCCGATCAACGACATCCAGGAAGCCACCAAGCGCCGCAACGTGGTCCTCCAGCGGATGGCCGACGTGAAGGACATCAGCCAGGCCGAGGCGGACGAGGCGAAGGCCAGTCCGCTCAAGCTGAAGGTCAAGACGCCGAAGAACGGCTGCATCACCGCCGTCGACGGCGCCGGCTTCTTCTGCGACTACGTCCGCAAGACGATCCTCAACGACCCGGTGTTCGGCAAGACGGCCGAGGAGCGCACCAAGCTGTGGAACCTGGGCGGTCTCACCGTCAAGACCACGCTCGACCCGCGGGCCCAGGCCGCGGCCAACGAGGCCGCCGTCGCGAAGATCAACAAGGACGACCCGGTCGCCGCCTCGGTCGTGCAGGTCCAGCCCGGCACCGGCAAGATCCTCTCGATGGGCCAGTCCCGCCCGTACGGCCTGGACCAGAAGCAGCACCAGACGACGCTGAACCTGGCCGTCGGCAGCAAGATGGGCGGCACGACGTACGGCTTCCAGGTCGGCTCGACCTTCAAGCCGATCACGGCCGCGGCGGCCCTGGAGAAGGGCCTGAGCCCGGCGCAGACCTTCGACACCCCCTGGAAGATCAACATCCCGGAGGGCGACTTCACCCGCTGCGACGGCAAGCCGGCCGGCTACGCGAACTGGGAGATCGGCAACGAGCTCAAGTCGGAGGAGGGCTCCTTCGACATGACCGGCGCCCTGGGCAAGTCCATCAACACGTACTTCGCCAAGCTGGAGCAGATGGCCGGCCTGTGCGAGACGATCACGATGGCCAAGAACGTCGGGTACGAGCGCGAGCTCGGCAAGAAGGTCAAGGAACTCCCCTCGATCACCCTCGGCGCCCAGGAGAGCACCCCGCTCGACATGGCGGTCGTCTACGCGACCTTCGCCAACCGCGGTCTGCACTGCACCCCGGTGGCCATCGAGTCCGTGAAGGCCGCCAACGGCGACAAGCTCAACGTGCCGGACACCAAGTGCACCCGCGCGATGAGCGAGCGCACGGCCGACATGATCAACCAGATGCTCAAGGGCGTCGTCGAGGACGGCACCGGCACCAAGGCCGGCCTCAGCGACCGCGACAACGCGGGCAAGACGGGTACCACGAACGACCGCAAGGACGCCTGGTTCGTCGGCTACACGCCGAACCTGTCCACCGCCGTCTGGGTCGGCGACGACGTCGGCGAGAAGAAGTCGATGTACGACATCACCATCGGCGGCGTCACCTACGACAAGGTCTGCGGCGGTTGCCTCCCCGGCCCCATCTGGAAGATCGCGATGACCGGCGCGCTCGACGCCTCCGAGACGCCCGGCTTCGCCCCCATCTCCGTCCCGCGGGCCGAGAAGCCCAAGGACAAGGAGGGGGACGAGGGCCCCAACAAGCCCAACAAGCCCCGTAAGCGCGGCGACGGCAAGCCCGGCGACACGAAGCCCCCGACCGACCCGTTCCCGGGGATCACGCTCCCGGGGGACCTGCTGGGCGGCGGCAACGGCAACGGCGGCCGCGGAAACCGCTGACGGCCCGCGGACACGAGGAAGGGCGCCCCACTCCGGTGGGGCGCCCTTCCTCGTACCGCCGGTGTCCGCGGCTCCCGGCGTCAGCCCGCGAGGAGCCTCTTCACGGAGGCGGCGACGCGCCCGCCGTCCGCCTGGCCGGCCACCTTCGGGTTCACGATCTTCATGACGGCGCCCATGGCACGCGGGCCCTCGGCACCGGCCGCCTTCGCCTCGGCGACGGCCGCCGCGACGATCGCGTCGAGCTCCTCGTCGCCGAGCTGCTTCGGCAGGTACGCGTCGAGGAGGATCCCCTCCGCCTTCTCCCGCTCGGCCGACTCGGGGCGGCCGCCCTGGGCGAAGGCCTCCGCCGCCTCGCGGCGCTTCTTCGCCTCCTTGGCGATCACCTTCTGCACCTCGTCGTCGGAGAGTTCGCGCTTGGTCTTGCCCGCGACCTCCTCCTTGGTGATCGCGGTGATGGTCAGCCGCAGGGTCGAGGAGCGCAGTTCGTCGCGCTCCCGGATCGCGGCGTTGAGGTCGTCCTGGAGCTTCGCCTTGAGCGTGGTCATGCGCTCAAGTGTGGCAGGTGCGCCGCCCCGCCCGCCCGCGCATTTACGCCCCGCGGGTCTGCGACGATGGGGGGATGCGCGCACGGTACGGGATCCCCCTGAAGATCACGGCAGGCCTCACGGCGACGGCAGCGGCCGGAATCGTCTACGCGGCGGGCTTCGAGGCCCGCTCGTTCCGGCTCCGCCGCGTGACCGTCCCGGTGCTCCCGCCCGGCATGGCCGACCTGCGGGTCCTCCAGGTCTCCGACATCCACATGGTGAGCGGCCAGCACAAGAAGCGCGCCTGGCTCCAGTCCCTCGCCGGGCTCCGCCCGGACTTCGTCGTCAACACCGGCGACAACCTCTCCGACCCGGAGGCGGTGCCGGAGGTCCTCGACGCCCTGGGCCCGCTGATGGAGTTCCCCGGCGTGTACGTCTTCGGCTCCAACGACTACTACGGCCCCCGGCTCCGCAACCCCGGCCTCTACCTCCTGGAGCGGATGCAGGGCCGGCACGGACTCAACGGCAACAAGCCGGTCGTCGGCGCCGTCCACAACCCGTGGGAGGGGCTGCGGGACGCGTTCGACGCGGCGGGCTGGGTCAACCTCGGCAACACCCGGGGCCGGCTCAAGCTCCCTCAGGCGGACCTCGCGTTCACCGGCCTGGACGACCCCCACATCAAGCGCGACCGGTACGAGCGGGTGGCCGGCGGCCCCGACGCCTCGGCCGACTTCTCGGTCGGCGTGGTCCACGCCCCCTACCTGCGCGCGCTCGACGCCTTCACCGCCGACGGGTACGAGCTGATGCTCGCCGGGCACACCCACGGCGGCCAGCTGTGCATCCCCTTCTACGGGGCGCTCGTCACCAACTGCGATCTGGACACCGACCGGGTGAAGGGCCTGTCCACCCACACGGTCGGCGACCGCACGTCCTACCTCCACGTCTCCGCGGGCTGCGGCACCAGCCGCTACACCCCGGTCCGCTTCGCCTGCCCGCCCGAGGTCACCCTCCTCACCCTGACGGCCCGCCGCTGAGCGACCCCCGGCCGCCCGCGCCACGGACCGCATCCGACCTGCGCGGCGACCCCCCGGAAACCGGATTTCGCCTCAGCGCGCGCGTGGGCTAAAGTAATCGATGTCGCCGCGACGTGAAGAACAGAGCAGCGACATCGGGGTGTAGCGCAGCTTGGCAGCGCGCTTCGTTCGGGACGAAGAGGTCGTGGGTTCAAATCCCGCCACCCCGACAGCCGTAAGACCAGGTCAGGGGCCTGATCCGAGACATCGGATCAGGCCCCTGAGTGGTTTCCGGGGTCAGGCACGCGTGAGCCTCGCCGTCGGCGAGGCGAAGGGTCTTCCCGCGGGGCGGCCGCCGCCCCGGGAGGGGGCGGCGGGTTCCGGTCAGATGACGGGCGGGCGGCCCAGGCTCGTCATGCGGCGGACCGTCGACCAGCGCATGGGGCGCCGGGGGCCGCCGGAGCGGCGGACGCCCTCCGCGAAGCCGGCGAACCAGGACGCGAGGCCCGGCAGGGAGCGGGTGCGGGCCAGGGTGAGGAGCGTCCACACGCCCAGGTAGACGGGGACGAGCAGGACCGGCAGGTTGCGCTTGGCGAGCCAGACGCGGTTGCGGGCCGTCATCCGGTAGTAGACGGCGTGCCGGGCCGGGCTGGTCTTCGGGTGCTGGAGGAGCAGTTTCGGCTCGTAGACGACCTTCCAGCCCGCGTCCAGGGCACGCCAGGCCAGGTCGGTCTCCTCGTGGGTGAAGAAGAAGTCCTCCGGCCAGCCGCCGATCTCGTCGAGCATCGCCATCGACAGGCCGTGGCCGCCGCCCAGGAAGGTGGTGACCTCGCCGCCGCGCATCGGGTCCTTCGCCCCCAGGCGCGGGACGTGGCGGCGCTGCGTCTCGCCCGTCTCGTCGGCGATGCGGAACGACACGACGCCCAGGGCGTCGTCGCCCTCGTACAGGTCGGCCAGGCGCCGGAAGACGTCCGTGTCGACGAGCAGGCCGTCGTCGTCGAGGTCCACCACCACGTCGACGTCGCCGAACGCGCGCAGGGTCTCGATCGCGACGTTCCGGCCCCCGGACACCCCCCGGTTCTCGGGCAGTTCGACGCCGGTGACGCCCTCGGGGAGCTCCGGCAGGGTCCCCGTGCCGTTGCCGACGACCACGATCCGGGCGGCGGGCTCGTCCTGCGCCGCCACGGCGCCGAGCAGCGCCCCCAGCTCGTCCGGGCGCGTGCCCATCGTCAGTACCGCCACACCCACACGAGGTCGCGCCACGACTCTCTCCGTTCCACGGTCCCCGGCGTCCGCCGGCCCTCACTTCCGGACTCACTCCGGCCCGCGATGCTAACCGGACGACGCCACCCCCCGTTCACCCGAGGCTCGGCCGCCGTCCATCACCCCGCCCGGATTCCCGGGGCGCGGGCGCCCGACGTGGGCTTCCTCACGGGGGCCGGCGGACGCCCCGGGGGGAGCGCGGCGAAGTGCGTCGCCGGGCGGCTCTACGCTGGTTCCCTTCCGTCAAGTTGATCGATCGTCGAAGGGGTGGTCTCCAGGTGCTGGTCGCGGACCGATATCGGCTTCATGTGTGTATCGGCCGGGGCGGCATGGGCGAGGTGTGGCAGGCCACCGACGAGGTGCTCGGCCGGGACGTCGCCGTGAAGCTGATGCTGGCGCACGGGACCGACCCCTCCGCCGCCGACCGGTTCCGGCTGGAGGCGCAGACCGCCGCCCGGCTGAGCCACCCGCACGTGGTGGGCGTCTTCGACTTCGGAACCTGGGACGGAAAGCTGTTCCTGGTCATGGAGTTGGTGGAGGGCGACAGCCTCGCCGGGAACCCCTCCGACCCGCTGGTACTGCCCGCCGAGCGGGTCGCCGTGGTCGCCGCGCACGCCGCCGCCGGGCTCGCCGCCGCGCACCGGCAGGGCGTCGTGCACCGGGACATCAAGCCGGGGAACCTGCTGGTCGACGCGGACGGCACCGTCAAACTCGCCGACTTCGGCATCGCCCGGTTCGTCGACGACCCCTCCGGCGCTCTCACGACGACCGGTCAGATCGTGGGCACGGGACTCTACCTGGCCCCCGAGCGGGCCCTCGGGCAGTCCGCCTCCCCCGCCTCCGACGTCTACTCGCTCGGCTGCGTGCTCTACCAACTCCTCACCGGTCGCACGCCCTTCCGCGCGGACACCGCCACCGCCCTGCTCTACCAGCACATCGACAGCGCCCCGACGCCGCCGACCCGGCTCGGGGTGGCGCTGCCGCCCGAGTTCGAGGCGTACCTGCTGAGCCTGCTCGCCAAGCAGCCCGAGCAGCGGCCCCCGGCGCAGGCCATCGCCGACTGGTTCTCCTCCGGCGCCTGGCGCGCCTACGCCCGGCCCGCCCCCGCCCAGCACGCACCGCATCACACCGTCGGCCTGCCGGCCGGCACGGCGACCCGTCCGGCTCCCCCGGCGGGCGGCCGGACCCCGGGAGCGGGCCCGATGCCCGGCACCGGCCCGATACCGGGGAGCGGCGGGCTTCCCGCCGCCTCGCCCCTGCCCGGGGCGTCCCCGATGCCCGCGCAGGGCCGCAGACCCGCGCCCGCCCCGTCCCGCAGATCCCCGTCCGCCGGTGCGCCCGGCTCCCGGCGGCGCGAGCGGCCCGGCAGCGGCACCGGCGGGCTCGCCGAGCTCTCCCGGCGCCGCCCCCGCAAGACGGCCGCCGTCGCCGGCGCCATCGCCTTCGTCGTCTTCCTGGTCATCGGGATGGCCTGGCTGTCCTGACCGCCCGGCCCGCGCACGGTCCCGGCCCGCGCACGGTCCCGGGCCGGCGGAACCGCCCTCAGTACGGCCTCGGCTCCATCGCCCGCGGCTCCCCGTCCGCCGCCACGATCAGCATGCAGCCCGGCTCGCCGGGCCCCGCGACGGCCCGTACGGTCACCGGCGTGGGCGGGTCGGTCGGCAGCTCCACGGCGACCGTCACCGGCCCGTCGTCCTTGGTCGTGGCATGGCCGGTCTCCTTGCCGTCGACGAGGACCTCGACGACGAGCCTGTGCCCCGTCTGGACGGTCGCGGAGACCGAGTGCCCCAGGTGGTCGGTGTGGAAGTGGTGCCGTCGGCTCATGGGTCACCTCCGTACCTCCAGAGTAGGTACGGACCGCCGGTCCCGCCCGCCGCTGCCCCGGCGGCGGCGGACACGCCGCCCGGGCCGGCCGGGCGGCGCCGGGGCCGCGACGGCGTGCGGCCCCGCGGGCCCGGTGGTCAGATGGAGCGGTACGCCGACCAGCGCCCCCGCGGAACGGAGCAGCCCCGATGACCGAGCACCGGCCTCAGCGGCTCGTCCACACGAGTGCCCCGAGCAGGATCAGGGCCCCCAGGGTCCCGAGGTTGACCACCTTGTACTGGAGGAAGACCGCGGCGAACTCCCTCATGGTCGCCGACGGCAGGAAGTAGCCGGCCGTCGGCGCACCCACCACCTGGCCGTCCACGCCCGTCCGACGGGCCAGGATCGCGGCCCGGAAGGCGTGGTAGTTGTTGGTGACGATCACGCACGAGGAGCCGGGCCGGTCCCGCTCCATCAGCTCCCTGCTGAACAGCATGTTCTCCTCGGTGGTCCGCGAGCGGTCCTCGCGCACCAGCGCGTCCGCCGGGAAGCCGCGCTCCAGGAGGTAGTCGGCCATCGCGTGGGACTCGGGCACCTCCTCGTCGGGTCCCTGCCCCCCGGACACGATGAGCACCGGGGCCGCACCGTCGCGCCGCCCGTGCGCCGCCAGCCTCTCGTGCACCTCGCGCCCCCGGTCCAGACGGCTCGCGAGGAGCGGGGGCACCCTGCTGCCGCCCGTCAGGCCGGACCCGAGGACCACGACGTAGTCGGCGTCGCGGCGGAGCCTCAGACGGCCGTACAGGAACGCGTAGCCCACGAAGCAGACGAAGAGGAACGAGACGTAGCCGAGGATCAGGAGGAGGGTGACGACGGCTATCCGCAGCGCCCACGAGTCCGTCGCGGCCGCCGTCACCGCCAGGACCATCACCGCGAACATGCCGAGCCCGGCGAGGAGCGACAGCAGGTTGGCCGGGCTCCTGCCCTCCTTGCGGACCATCTTCACGCCGTTCGCCGTGAGCAGCCCCGCCAGGACCACCGGGCCGACGCCGAGCACGAGCAGCCCGCAGATCATCACGGTCTCGGCGACCCCCGGCGGCGCGTCCTCGACGCCGGCGAGCAGCCCGATCCCGAGGAACGTCACGGAGAGGCCGAGGAGCACGGCGTTGCCGAAGCGGCGCCGGTCCCGCCCCACACCGATCGCGAACAACAGCAGGAAGACCGCGGCGACGGCGAAGGCGTACGACATGACCGCATCGTAGGCGGAGCTCAGGCCTCCCCCGCCAGCGCGAACAGCCCGCGCCGCGCCCCCTCCTCGTAGGCGTACCGCAGCTCAGGGCCGTCGAGCAGCGACCGGAGGGCCCGCTCGCTGCGGTCGCGGGTCGCCACGCAGAACTCCGCCGGCCGGTACGAGGAGTCGAAGACGGAGTTCCGCAACAGGTCGACCGCGCCCAGCAGATGCGCCGCCTCGTCCCGCCGCCCCGCCGACAACCGGATCTGGGCGAGGAGTTCCGCCGCACCGGCCGCCCCCGCGGCCGAGCCCAGGCGCAGGTGCTCCCGGAGCGCCCACCGGGCGTGCTCCGCGGCCCGCTCCGCGTCCCCGTCCCACGCCGCGAGCTCGGCCCGGGCGATGGCGGACCAGGCCTCGGCGTTCATGTCCCGGGCCGCCCGGCCCCACCGGCTCTCGCGGTCCAGGTCGGCCCGGTCGAGGGCCTCCTGCGCCGCCTCCGGGTCCGTACGGCACAGGGCGAGCGCGAGACCCGCCCAGCAGGCGTGCCGCGTCGGGCCGAACTCCGGGTACTCCTCGGTCAGCGCGAGGGCCTCCCGGTACTCGTCCGCCGCCGCACGCGTACGCCCCTGGTAGAGGGCGGTCGAACCCCGCAGGTGGGCCAGCAGCCCGAGGGCCCCGCCGTCCCCGTCCCGGACGGCCGCCGCCCAGGCCCGTACGAGCAGCGGGTCGGCCTCCTCCGGGCGGCCCGACTCCAGCTCCAGGAACGCGGCGAGCCACAGCGCCCGCGCCGACGGCTCCCCGCCGAGCAGCGCCAGGGCGTGCCGCAGCCGGGTCCGGCCCTCGGCGGCCCGCCCGCAGACCACCCACAGGAACCACAGCGAGACGGCGATCTCGACGGCGGCGTCCGCCTCGTCGCCCCGCGGCGGCGACGCGGTCGTCGGGTCCATGGCGGCGGCCAGGTCCGGCAGTTCCCGCAGGGCGAGGTCGCGGGCGTCGAGCTGGCGGCCGCTCTGCCAGCGGTCGGCGGCCGTCCGGGCGAGCTTCACGCACCACCGCCGGTGCCGCAGGACCAGATCGGGCCGGTCGCCGCGTTCGGTCAGCCGGCGGGCGCCCACGGCCCGCATCGCGTGCGGCATCCAGTAGCGGGGGACGTCGTCCTCACCGGCGAACAGGTCGTCGACGCGGAGCAGGGCGACCGGCACGAGCCGGTCGAGGACGCCGAGGACCGCCGTCGGGGGCAGCGCCCAGGACGCGCACACCTCGCGGACGGCGTCCGGGCCGAAGGTCCCCTCGAAGACGGACAGCCGCTCCCACAGGAGCCGCTCGGCGGGCCCGCAGCGGTCGTATCCGCGCTCCGCTGCGGCGAGTTGGTCCGTGCCGACCGGCTCGCCCCACAGGAGCCGCTCGTCGGCCGCCGGACCGGCCCACGGAGCCCGGTCCGCGGCCCCCGCGCCCTCCCGGAGCCAGCGGTCGGCCGCGCTGTCGTCGCGGAACCACCGGTCGGCCGTCAGGTCGTCCCGGAGCCGGTCGGCCGTCGCGTCGTCCCGGCGCCGGTCCGCCGCGGGGTCGTCCCGGAGCCGGCGCTCCGCCGTCGCGGGTGGGTCCTCGCTCCCCATGTGCACCGCCCCCGTCCTCTCCGTGTGTGAGGTGTTCCCGACTCCATGGCGAACCGACGCCGTTGCGGCTTGAATGCATACGCCTCGGTTCACCATCCTGGGGCGCCCCGCAAGCCGCACCCCTGGTTTGCCGGGGATCGACCAGGGAGGGAAATGACGACCGGGGAATCCGTCCTGGGAGAGGCGGATCTTTCGCTGATCCACGCACTGCAGATGGCCCCGCGCGCCAGCTGGACCCAGCTGTCGGCCGTACTGGGCACCAGTCCCGACACCCTCGCACGCCGCTGGGAGCACCTCACGGCCGGGGGGTACGCCTGGAGTTCGCTGCTCGCCGCCCGTCACGGCACGGACGAGATGCTCTACGCCTGGGTCGAGCTGGAATGCGCCGCGGGCACCTCCGAGGCCACGGCCGCCGACGTGGCGGGCGACCCGTACACCCTCGGCGTCCACCAGGTGACCGGCGACGCCGACCTCGTCCTGCTCGTGATCTCCCCCGACCTGCACGCCCTCGACGGCTACCTCGCCGGACGCGTACGGCGGCTGCCCGGAGTGCTGCGCTGCCGCACCCAGGTCGTCACGCGGATGCACAACCGCCCCTACCGGTCCCGGATCGAGCAGCTCACCCCGGGCCAGGTCCAGCTCCTCACGGAGCTCACCGGCGGGGACCGGCGGCCACGCACGCACGCGCGTGCCCTCCCCCACCTCAGCGCGCTCGACCGCCGGCTGATCGCGGAACTGGCCGGGGACGCCCGCCGGAGCGCCGCCGAACTGGCCCGCCAGTGCGGTACGAGCGAGTCGACCGTCCGGCGGCGGCTCGACGCCCTGTCGGCCGGCGGCACCCTCCACCACCACTGCCTGCCGGCCCCCAGGTTCTCCGGCCGTCCGATGTGGGCGATGGTCACCACCGACGTACCGCCCCTGGAGGTGCCGGGGACGGTGGCCGCGCTCGCCCGGCTCCCGCAGACCCGGCTGGTCACCTCCGTCACCGGCCCGCACAACCTGGCCGTCGCCATGTGGCTCCGCACGGTCGACGAACTGCACGAGGTCACGTCGGCGTTCGTACGGGCCGCCCCGGCCCTGCGGATCGCGGGCACGGCGCTCGCGCTGCGCACCCACAAGATCGGGGCGCAGGTCCTCGGCCCCGACGGGCGGCGGACCCACCACATCCGCCCCGACGCCCCCTGATCCGGTCTCCGCGGGGCCCGCGCCCTCCGTGGCGGCGCGCCCCCCGGGGCTGCGGGCTCCCGTGGCGGCGGGTCAGACGGCCGGGCGGGTCGCCTTGATCGAGTACATCATCGGGATGCGGGGCCGGTCCGACGGGAAGCGGTAGTAGCCGTCCTCGTGCCGCTGCAGCGCCCCGTACCGCGGGAACAGCGAGGCGTCGTGCTCGTGCAGGAACTCGATCCGCAGGCCGGCCCCGGCGAGCGCGGTGACGACCTCGCCGACCGGATGCACCCACTCCACGCTGCGGTTGTGGACGGTCGCGGCGTCCAGCTCGGCGTACGTGCCGGGAGTGGTGTCCACCCAGGGCTCGCGCACGAAGTAGTCGTTCACGATCCGGCTGCCGGTCTCGTCGTCCAGCGAGTCGGTCAGCGGATGGAACTCCGCCACGTACAGGAAGCCGCCGGGAGCGACGAGCGAGGCCGCGGTCTCCGCCCAGCGCACGATGTCGGGCAGCCAGTTCAGCGCGCCGCAGCCGGTGTAGACGATGTCGTACGAGCTGTCCGGGACGGCCTCCGCTGCGTCGTACACGTCGGCCGCGACGAACGCCGCCCGGTCCTGGGTGAAGCCCAGGTCCGCGGCGAGCGAGCGGGCGGTCTCGACGGCCGGCTCGGAGAAGTCCAGGCCGACGACCTGCGAGGCGCCGTGACGGGCCCAGGACAGGGTGTCGAGGCCGATGTGGCACTGGAGGTGCAGCAGGGACCGGCCGGTGACGTCCCCGACCTCCGCGAGCTCGAAGTCGCGCAGGGCGTCCTTCCCGGCGCGGAAGGCGTCCAGGGCGTAGAAGTCGCTCGCGGCGTGGATCGGGACGCGCTCGTCCCAGCGAGCGCGGTTGACCTCGTGCCAGTCGTCGGGCGTCGGCGAGTACATGCCCGCGAGGTTATCCACAGGTCGAGGGGGACGCGACCCGATTGTCCGCCGCGCGGAGCATCATGGGTGCCATGACTGAGAGCAAGCGCCCCGAGCCCGGAACCGAGCCCACCGACCAGGCCCCCGCCTGGCAGCGACGCTTCCGCGCGCCGCGGGTCTCCCTGCCCGAGTGGGCGGAGGAGGCCCCCGACCGCTCGCTCTTCGTGTCGAACGCGACGGGCACGTACGAGCTGTACGCCTGGGACCGGACGACCGGGGAGCAGCGCCAGGTCACGGACCGGCCGAACGGCACGACCGACGGCACGCTGTCGCCGGACGGCGCCTGGATCTGGTGGTTCGCGGACACCGACGGGGACGAGTTCGGGGTGTGGATGCGCCAGCCGTTCGCCGGCGGCCCGGACGAGCCGGCCGTGCCGGGTCTCGACGCCTCCTACCCCGCGGGCCTCGCCATCGGCCGGGACGGCACCCTCCTGGTGGGCCGCTCCACGGACGAGGACGGCTCGACGGTCCACCTCGTGCGCCCCGGAGCCGACGCCCCGGTCGAGATCTACCGGCACCGTGAGTCCGCCGGGGTCGGCGACCTGTCGTACGACGGCGCCCTGATCGCCGTCGAGCACACCGAGCACGGGGACGCGATGCACTCGGCGCTGCGGGTGCTGCGCTCCGCGGACGCGAGCGTCCTCGCCGAGCTCGACGACACCAAGGGCGGCACGGAGGAGCTGGGGCTCGCGGTCCTGGGCTTCGCCCCCGTGGACGGCGACAGCCGGCTGCTCGTGGGACACCAGCGGCGCGGCCGCTGGGAGCCGATGATCTGGGACGTGGCGGAGGGCACGGAGCAGGACCTCCGGCTCGACCTGCCGGGCGACGTGTCGGCCGAGTGGTACCCGGACGGTTCGGGCCTGCTGATCGTGCACAGCTTCGAGGCCCGCAGCGAGCTGTGGCGGTACGAGATCGCGACCGGCGCCCTGGTCCGGGTGGACACCCCGGCCGGGTCGGTGTCGAGCGCCACGGCCCGGCCGGACGGCAGCGTGGAGTACCTGTGGTCCTCGGCCGCCGAGCCGCCGGTGGTGCGGTCCACGGACGGCGGCGTGGTCCTCGACCCGCCCGGCCCCAAGGCCCCGGCGTCGGTGCCGGTGGAGGACGTGTGGGTGGAGGGCCCGGGCGGCCGCGTCCACGCGCTGGTGCAGCGGCCGGACGGCGAGGGCCCCTTCCCGACGGTCTTCGAGGTCCACGGCGGCCCCACCTGGCACGACAGCGACGCCTTCGCGTCGGGCCCGGCGGCCTGGGTGGACCACGGGTACGCGGTGGTCCGGGTCAACTACCGGGGCTCGACGGGGTACGGCCGGGAGTGGACGGACGCCCTCAAGCACCGGGTCGGCCTGATCGAGCTGGAGGACATCGACGCGGTCCGCGCCTGGGCGGTGGCGAGCGGTCTCGCCGACCCGGCCCGGCTCGTGCTGTCCGGCGGCTCCTGGGGCGGCTACCTGACGCTCCTCGGCCTCGGTACGCAGCCGGAGGCCTGGGCGGTCGGGCTGGCCGCGGTCCCCGTCGCGGACTACGTCGCGGCCTACGAGGACGAGATGGAGGCGCTGAAGGCCCTGGACCGGACGCTGCTCGGCGGCTCGCCCGAGGAGGTGCCCGAGCGGTACGCGGCCTCGTCGCCGCTCACCTACGTCGACGCGGTGAAGGCGCCGGTCCACATCTCGGCCGGGGTCAACGACCCGCGCTGCCCGATCCGCCAGATCGACAACTACGTGGAGCGGCTCGCGGCCCGGGGCGCGGTCCACGAGGTGTACCGGTACGACGCGGGCCACGGCTCGCTCGTGGTGGAGGAGCGGATCAAGCAGGTCGGCCTGGACCTGGCGTTCGCCGCGAAGCACCTGGGAGGTGGGCCGGTGCGGGCCTGAGGCGGGCGGGGACCCGGCCGACGGGCCGCCGGGGCGGCCCCCGTACCGTGGGGGGCGTGTACCGGTTCCTGAGAACGCCCCGCTGGTGGGGGATCAACGTCTTCGTCCTGCTGGCGATCCCGTTCTGCGTGTTCATGGGGACCTGGCAGCTGGGCAAGTTCGAGGATCGCGTCGACTCCCACGAGGAGGCCGAGAAGCGGCCCGCCGTGAGCACGATGAAGACGGCGCCGCTGGACTCGCTGCTCCCGGTGGACCAGGAGACCTCGGGCCGCTCGGCGGAGGCGCGCGGCCGGTTCGGGGCGCAGTTCCTCGTTCCGGACCGTGACCTGGGCGGCCGGACCGGCAGCTACGTGCTGACGCTGCTGCGGACGGACGGGGGCCGTTCGCTCCCGGTGGTCCGCGGCTGGCTCCCCACGGGTGCGAAGGTCCCGGCCCCGCCGTCCGGCGAGGTCACGGTCGTGGGCGCGCTCCAGGCCTCCGAGAACGGCGGCACCAAGGGGGTCAACGCGGCGGGCGGGCTGCCCGAGGGTCAGCTGGGGATGATCAGTGCGGCGTCCCTGGTGAACGTGGTGACGGACGACGTCTACGACGCCTGGATCACCCTCGCCGACTCCCCCGCCGGCCTGACCCCGGTCCCGGCGGCGGCCGCGGCGGGCACGAGCCTGGACGCGAAGGCCTTCCAGAACCTGGGCTACACCGCGGAGTGGTTCGTCTTCGCCGGCTTCGTGCTCTTCATGTGGTTCCGCCTCGTGCGCCGCGAGGCGGAGGCGTCCCGCGACGAGGCGCTGGGGCTGTAGGAGACGGGGAGGGGCGGGGAGGGAGGGGGCGGGGAAGCCCCCCTGATGACCGCCCCCTGATGCCCGCCCCCTGATGTACCCGCTCCCGGGGTACCCGCTCCCGGGCGCCCGCTCCCGCCCCGGGCCTCTCAGGACCCCGCCAGGACCCCGGTCCGGTAGATCGTGCCGGCGCAGGCGCCGGGGATGGTGGCGGACGCCGCGGGGCCGCCGGGCTCGGCGACGTGGCTGACCAGGACGCTGCCGTCGGCCGGGCCGCCGTCCTCGCGGAGCAGCTGGGGTGCCGCGCCGGAGCCGGTGTCGGGGCCGGTGCCCGGATCCGTGCCGCTTCCTCCGGAGCCCGTGCCCTCGCTGGGGTCGGGGCTGCTCGTTCCGCCGGTCGGGGTGGGCGTGGGCGGCGGGGTGGTCGGCGGTTCGGTCGGCGGCACCACGGTCGGGGGCGGCGTGGTGGGGGTGGTCGGGCAGGTCTCGCTCGGCACCCAGACGAACTTCACCTCGTAGGAGCCGCTGGGCTTCAGGGCCATCGCGGAGAACTCCTGGGAGGGGTCGGGCAGTCCGCTGCCGCCGTCTCCCGAGGTGTGCCGGATCACGGAGATCCGCGCCGGGTCGGCGGCGCCGCGGGCCTCGAAGCCGACGACTCCGGCGCCTTCCACGACGCACGCCCGGTCGGAGATGTTGGAGATGCGGAAGGTGCCGTGCACCTTGCCCTCGCCGTCGGGTCCGCCGGCGCCCGCCGAGCTGACGCCGAGCTGCGCGGCCGTGCAGGCGGGGAAGGCTCCGGGGAGGGCTTCCGCCCCGCGTCCGCTGCCGGACGAGGTGCCGGGGCCGGGTTGCTGCGGCTTGCCCCCGGAGCCTTCGGAGGCGCCCTGGCTGGGCGATCCGGTGCTCGTGGGGGGCTGGGCGCTCTGGCCTCCCTCGATGCCGGTCTCGGCGCCGGTGCCGCCCTGGGCCTCCTCGCCGTGGCCGGCGTTCACGGGGTTCCCGGCGGCGGAGACGCCGCCGGAGGAGGCGACGTGCACGAAGGCGGGTACGGCGGTCCCGATGAGGACCGCGGCGGCGGCGGCGCCGACGACGGCCTGCCGCTTGCGGGCGCGGCGTGCGGGCACGGCGCGGCGCAGGTGCTCCAGCGAGCCCTGGGAGGGCTCCAGTCCGGAGACGGCGCTCTGGAACAGTCTCCGCAGCGCGAGTTCGTCGTCCCCGTCGCCCTCGCCCGGGCCGGGCTCGATCTTCACCATGCGCTGTCCACTCGGTTCGTCACGTTCTTCGGGGGCGTCGCTCCGGACGTCGGCGCCCTCGGCGGCGCCCTGGTCGGCGGCGCCGGGCCGCGCCGGCCCGGTCGTGCCGCCGGTCTCGGCCTCGGCGGTGTTCTCGGCGGCGCCGCCGCTCTCGGTCCCGGCGGTGCCGTCGGCGTCGACGCCGCGCTCGGCCCTGCCGCCGCTCTCGGCTCCGGCGGTGTCGTCGCCCGCGGGTTCGCCGGCGGGGTCCTTGCGTGGTGCCTCGCTCACGACGTCGCTCCCATCGCGACGCGCAGCGACGCGATGCCCCGCGAGCCGTACGCCTTCACCGAGCCCAGGGATATCCCGAGGGCCTCGGCGACCTGAGCCTCCGTCATGTCGGAGAAGTACCGCAGGGCCAGGACCTCGCGCTGGCGGCGCTGGAGTCCGCGCATCGCCTTGATGAGGTCCTCGCGCTCCAGCTGGTCGTAGGCGCCCTCCTCCGCGCTGGCCATGTCCGGCATCGGCTTGGACAGCAGTTTGAGTCCGAGGATGCGGCGGCGCAGGGCCGAGCGGGAGAGGTTGACGACGGTCTGGCGGAGGTAGGCGAGCGTCTTCTCGGGCTCGCGCACCCGCTTGCGGGCCGAGTGGACGCGGATGAACGCCTCCTGGACGACGTCCTCGCAGGAGGCCGTGTCGTCGAGGAGGAGGGCGGCGAGACCGAGGAGCGACCGGTAGTGGGCGCGGTAGGTCTCGGTCAGGTGGTCGACGGTGGTCCCGGCCGCCGCGCCGCCTTCGGCGCTCGTGCGGGGCGAGGGGATGCCGTCGACGGCGCTCGTGCGGGATCCGGTGGGCACGGGGGCGATCACCGGCATGCCGCCGAGCGGGCGCGGCCGGCGGTAGGGGACGGCCGTCGCGCCGCGGGCGGGAACGATCGCGGTGCCGCGGGCCGGTACGGCCTTGGTGCCGCGGGCCGGGGCGACCGCGGGGCCGCGGGCGGGGACGGCTGCCGTGCCGCGCGCGGGGACGACGGCGACGCTCCGCGCGGGGAGCACTGCTGTGCCAGCGCCGCGCAGCGGAGCGATGGTCGCGATGTCGAGTACGTCTGCCACGCAGGTTGGACACGCTTCCCCCCGGCAGGGTTGTACGCGTACGCCACCGTTTTTGACGGTGAGTCGTTTGTCCTCATGCGTAACCGTTCTCCCCCGATGCCCCGCTTTCACAGCGCGCCACGCCACACATGGTGAGTGCACGCAGAGACGCCGTCCACCCGACCGCTGGTTGCAGGAGGGGGGAAGAGCATCGTCGACCACGGAATCATCGCAGTTCAAGAGGTATCTGACGCCTAATTGCTCACAGGTCGTTCACAGATCCTACAAATACGTGACAACCGATTCCGCGATCTGGAGGGCGTTGAGGGCGGCGCCCTTGCGGAGGTTGTCGGCGCAGACGAAGAAGTCGAGGGCCCGCTCGTCGTCCATGGAGCGCCGCACCCGTCCGACCCAGGCGGGGTCGGTGCCGACGACGTCGGCGGGGGTGGGGAAGTCGCCGGCGGCGGGATCGTCGTACAGCACGACCCCGGGCGTGGTCGCGAGGATCTCGTGTGCGCGGTCGAGCGGCACGGGGTGCTCGAAGCGGGCGTGCACGGAGACGGAGTGGCCGGTGACGACGGGGACGCGGACGCAGGTGGCGGCGACCCGGAGGGCGGGGAGGCCGAGGATCCGCCGGGTCTCGTCGCGTACGTGCTCCTCCTCCGTGGAGGCTCCGTCGGCGCCGGCCGTGCCGGACCAGGGCAGGACGTTGAGCGCGAGGGGGCCGGGGAAGGGACCGGTGTCCTCGCCGACGGCCCGTCGTACGTCTCCGGGGTGGGTGCCGAGGTCCTGGCGGCCCGCCAGGAGGCCGAGCTGGGTGCGGAGCGCCTCGACGCCGGCCTGTCCGGCGCCGGCGCCGCTCGCGGCCTGCTGGGCGGTGACGACGAGTTCGGTGAGTCCGAACTCGGCGTGCAGGGCGCCGACGGCGACGACCAGGGCGAGGGTGGTGCTGCCGGGGCTCGCGACGATGCCGCGGGGGCGGAGGCGGGCGGAGTGGGCGTTGGTCTCGGGGACCACGAGGGGGACGTCGGGGTCCGCGCGGAAGGCGGCGGAGGTGTCGACGACGACGGCGCCCTTGGTGGCGGCGATGGGCGCCCAGCGGGCGGCCACCGTCTCGGGCACCAGGAAGAGCGCCAGGTCGACGCCTTCCAGTGCGTCCTCGTCGAGTGCGAGGATCTCGCACTCCTCCCCGCGCACGGCGGCCTTGCGGCCGGCCGAGCGCGGGGAGGCGAGGAGGCGTATGTCGCCCCAGACGTCCGCGTGGTGCGTGAGCATCTGGAGCATCACCGAGCCGACGGCTCCGGTCGCACCGACGACCGCGAGTGTCGGCTTCGGGGTCATCGTCCGGTGCCTCCGTAGACGACGGCCTCGTCCGAGTCGCTGTCCAGGCCGAAGGCGCTGTGGACGGCGCGGACGGCCTCGTTGACGTCGTCGGCGCGGGTGACGACCGAGATGCGGATCTCGGAGGTCGAGATGAGCTCGATGTTCACGCCGGCGTCGGAGAGGGCGCGGAAGAAGTCCGCGGTGACGCCCGGGTTGGTCTTCATCCCGGCGCCGACCAGGGAGATCTTGCCGATCTGGTCGTCGTAGCGCAGCGAGTCGAAGCCGATCGCGGTCTTCGCCTTCTCCAGGGCGTCGATGGCCTTGCGGCCCTCGGCCTTGGGGAGGGTGAAGGAGATGTCCGTGAGGCCCGTCGAGGCGGCGGACACGTTCTGCACGATCATGTCGATGTTGATCTCGGCGTCGGCGACGGCCCGGAAGATGGCCGCGGCCTCGCCCGGCTTGTCCGGCACGCCGACGACGGTGATCTTCGCCTCCGAGGTGTCGTGGGCGACACCCGAGATGATGGCCTGCTCCACCTTCTGGTCCTTTGCGTCGGAGAGCGGTTCGTTGCTGACCCAGGTGCCCTGCAGCCCCGAGAAGGACGAGCGCACGTGGATCGGGATGTTGTAGCGGCGCGCGTACTCGACGCAGCGGTGCAGCAGCACCTTGGAGCCGGAGGCGGCGAGCTCCAGCATGTCCTCGAAGGAGATCCAGTCGATCTTCTTCGCCTTCTTCACCACGCGCGGGTCGGCGGTGAACACGCCGTCGACGTCGGTGTAGATCTCGCAGACCTCGGCGTCCAGCGCGGCGGCGAGCGCCACAGCGGTGGTGTCGGACCCGCCGCGGCCGAGCGTGGTGATGTCCTTCTTGTCCTGGGACACGCCCTGGAAGCCGGCGACGATGGCGATGTTGCCCTCGTCGAGGGCGGTGCGGATACGGCCCGGCGTGACATCGATGATGCGCGCTTTGTTGTGGACCGAGTCGGTGATGACACCGGCCTGGCTGCCCGTGAACGACTGGGCCTCGTGGCCCAGGTTTTTGATCGCCATGGCCAGCAGGGCCATGGAGATCCGCTCTCCGGCGGTCAGCAGCATGTCGAATTCACGCCCGGCAGGAATGGGGGATACCTGCTCGGCGAGATCGATCAACTCGTCCGTCGTGTCGCCCATCGCGGAAACCACGACGACCACCTGGTGGCCGTTCTTCTTGGCGTCCACGATCCGCTTGGCGACCCGCTTGATGCCTTCGGCATCGGCAACGGAGGAGCCTCCGTACTTCTGCACGACAAGGCCCACGTGCGCTCCTCGATCAGTCTCTGCCGCAGTCATTACTGCGGTCGGCTCAGTTTAACGAGCGGCCCGGAATCGCCGACCGTATATCGCATCCTGAGATGTCCCGCTCAGTCAGTGATCACGGCCTGGACGGTCCGGACCGCCCGGTGGGTCTGCCTGCCCGGGTGAGCCGGGGGTACGCGGCGGGAGCCCGAGATGTGCGCGGGCTCACACGCCGTCGGGGAGCCGGCCGCTGCCTCCTCAGCGTGCGCAGGCCGAGCCGGGCGCTACTTCCTCAGCGTGCGCAGGCCGAGCGGGGCGCCGATCTCCTCGGCCATCACGCGGCCCGCCTCCTCGGCGAGGTCGTCCTCGGTCAGGTCCTCGTCGGTGTCGAGGCCGTCGAGCGCCGCGAGCGGCTGGTCGAGGCGGACGTGGGCGACGAGCGACTGGAGGGCGCGGAGGGTGGCGGAGGCGGTGGGTCCCCAGTTGGAGAAGTAGGAGAACTGCCACCACCAGAGGGCCTCGCTGGTGCGGCCCGCGCGGTAGTGGGCCTGGCCGTGGCGGAGGTCGGCGACGATGTCGGCGAGGTTGTCGGAGATGCGGGCCGGGACCGGGGCCTTGCGGGGCTCGTACGGGTCGAAGACCTCGGAGAACACGTCGACCGGTTCGAGGAGCACGGCGAAGCGCTCGCGCAGGTCGTCCATGTCGGGCTCGGGGCCCGTGTCCGTCTCGTAGCGCTCGTCCGGGACGATGTCCTCGTGCGCGCCGAGCCGGCCGCCCGCGAGGAGCAGCTGCGAGATCTCCAGGAGCAGGAAGGGCACGGCGCTGTCCGGCTCGTCGCCCTTGGCGACCTCGGTGGTCGCGACGATGAAGCTCTCGATGGAGTCGGCGATCTGGACCGCGAAGTCGTCGGGGTTCTGCGTGATCGCGTGCAGCGTGGGGTCAGACATCGAGGAGCCTCCCTGAGAGCGCACCGGCCCGGTCGTCATACATCTAGCAGCCTCCGTCCCTCGAAGGCACGGCCGAGGGTGACCTCGTCGGCGTACTCGAGGTCGCCGCCGACCGGGAGTCCGCTGGCGAGCCGCGTCACCTTGAGCCCCATCGGCTTGATCATCCGCGCCAGGTACGTCGCGGTGGCCTCGCCCTCCAGGTTCGGGTCGGTCGCGAGGATCAGCTCGGTGACCGTGCCGTCGGCGAGCCGGGCGAGCAGCTCGCGGATGCGGAGGTCGTCCGGGCCGACGCCCTCGATCGGGCTGATCGCGCCGCCGAGGACGTGGTAGCGCCCCCGGAACTCGCGGGTCCGCTCGATCGCGACGACGTCCTTGGGTTCCTCGACCACGCAGATGACGGTCAGGTCGCGGCGGGGGTCGCGGCAGATGTTGCACTGCTCCTGCTGTGCCACGTTGCCGCAGACCGCGCAGAACCTGACCTTCTCCTTGACCTCCAGGAGCGCGTGCGCGAGACGTCGTACGTCGGTCGGCTCGGCCTGGAGGATGTGGAAGGCGATCCGCTGCGCGCTCTTGGGACCGACGCCGGGCAGCCTGCCCAGTTCGTCGATGAGGTCCTGCACCACGCCTTCGTACACGGAACGCCCTTCCAAGGGAGTGCTTGATTCTTACGGTAGTGGCTTAAAGCGGGGCTAAGAAGTCCACGGGCGGCGGGGGCTCGAAAGCCCCCGGTCCGGTGGCGTCAGAAGCCGAGTCCGGGCATGCCGCCCATGCCCTGGGCCAGCGGGCCGAGCTTGGCCTGCTGGAGCTGCTGCGCGTTGTCGTTGGCGGCCTGGACGGCGGCCACGATCAGGTCGGCGAGCGTCTCGGTGTCCTCCGGGTCGACCGCCTTGGGGTCGATGACCAGGCCGCGGAGCTCGCCGGAGCCGGTCACGGTCGCCTTGACCAGGCCGCCGCCCGCCTGTCCGTCGACCTCGGTCGCCGCCAGCTCCTGCTGGGCGCGGGCGAGGTCCTGCTGCATCTTCTGGGCCTGCTGGAGAAGCTGCTGCATGTTGGGCTGACCACCACCGGGAATCACGGTCACTCCTGAGGTTCGGTACGTCCGTATGTCGGTACGCCGAGCCTACGTGGTCGCCGCCCGCCCTGCTCCACCACTCTTTCGAGTGAGAAACCCCGGGCTCCTCTACCTGATCAAGACCCCCTTGCGGGCGGAAATCCTGGGATTCCGGGCCCGCCGCCCACCATTCGGCGGTAGGAAGGGCAGGCACCACGTGCACCGCACGTCACAGAAGGACACGAGCACTGAGCTGAACAGAGGAGTCCCCCGGTGAGCCAGCAGCCGGAGATGCAGCCACCGGGACCCCCCGGGGGAGACGTTCACCGCGATCTGACCGGGACGCCGTTCCCCCTGGGCGACTGGGGCGAGCCCGCCGAGCGGCTCGACGAGCTGTACCGCTGGGTGGAGTCCCACGCCCTGCGCATCGCCGAGTGGTACCTCTCCGACCGGGTCTGGAAGCGCCGCAACGCCCGGATGCTGCGGATCGGCACGGCCGTCGGGGTGATCGCGGGTGCCGCGCTGCCGCTGCTCGACCTGACCGGTGTGGCGGAGGGGGCCGCCGGCTGGGGCTACCTCTCGCTGCTGCTCGGGGCCGCCTGTCTGGCCTGCGACCGGTACTTCGGTCTGACCGCGGGCTGGATGAGGGACGTGGCGACGGCACAGGCCGTGCAGCGCCGTCTCCAGGCCCTGCAGTTCGACTGGGCCTCGGAGAGCGTCCGGGAGGTCCTGGGGCCCACGGAGGGCACCGCCAGCGAGGCGGCCGAGCGCTGCCTGGGCGTGCTGCGGCGCTTCTCGGAGGACGTGACGGAGCTCGTACGGGCGGAGACCGCGGACTGGATGGTCGAGTTCCGCTCGGGTCCGGCGCCGCTGGCCCTCCAGTCGGTGGGCGTGGTGCCCGCGCGGGCGGAGAGCCACCATCCGTCGGGCCGTTTCCCGCTGCCGCCGGGCACCCGGCCGAACATGCCGCGGCAGCGGCCCCCGGAGGCCCGCTGACGGGGGCCTCCGGGACCCCGCGGCTGCCGCCGGCCCCGGGCCGCCCGGGTCTGCGGACGGCCGGGCCGGGTGTGCGGACCCCGGCCGGGCCGGTGCGGGCGGGGTCGGTGGTGGACCTCAGCTCAGGATGATCATCGAGCCCTGGGCCAGGCTCCGGGTCGCGGCCGCGTGCAGTCCCAGCCACACGTGGCGCTCCCGGGCGAAGGGGCCGCCGTCCGGCGCGACCGCGGCGGCCGGCTCCTCCAGGGTGGTGGGCCGCTCCGGCGGGAGCGGGGGCGCCGGGGGGTTGGCGGGGTCGATGCCGATGGAGGGCGCCACGAACTCCAGCTCGCGCAGCAGCCCGTACGAGGAGCCGAGCGGCCCGCCGCCCTCCAGCAGCTCGTCGTTGGCGAGCGGGACCGGGAAGTCGACCGGGACGTAGGCGCCGGCGTGGTCGTAGTGCCAGACGAGGTGGGACTGCTGGGCGGTCGCCTCGAACATCTCCAGGAGCTGCTCGTAGTCGCCGCCGAGCTCGCCGACGGGTTCGACGGGGAGTCCGCACATCTGGAGGAGGTAGGCGCGCCGCAGGAAGTGCAGGGCCTCGTAGTCGAAGCCGGCGATCGGGGCGACGTCGCCGGAGAGCCCGGGCATGTAGGCGTAGACCGGCACGGTCGGCAGACCGGAGGCGGTGAGCACGGCGTCGTACGCGGCGATCTCTTCGGCGAAGGGGTTGTCGGGGCTGTGGCACAGCACGTCGACGAGGGGGACCAGCCACAGGTCACAGGCCAAGGGAGGCTCGCTCTCCGTCAGTTGCGGGGGACGCTCGCAGGGCGTTCGCCAGGCTTTTGCAGGGACGGCCAGGTTAGTCGGCGCCCCACGGACACCGTCCACCCGCTGAGGAACTGCCCGGGGAGCCGGGCGCTCAACCCGGGGAGGGCGTCCCAACCCGGCGGCGGTCCTCCGGTCCGGTGGCGGTCGGCGGCCCGTTCCGGCCCGGCCGGTCGTGCCGGGGGCCCGGTCAGCGGGCCCGGCGCTCCAGCCGGTCGGCCCATTCCATCGCGTGGGCGTTGTACTCCCGGACGACCGCGACGGCCGCCTGCGCGTCACCGCGGGTGATGGCGTCGACGAGGTCGACGTGTCCGCTCCACAGCCAGCCGAGGACGTCCCGCTCGGAGCGCAGGTAGGGGACGGAGAACACCCAGGCCTGGACGCGGAGCCGGTGGAGGAAGTCGGCGATGTAGTCGTTGGCGGCGACGAGCCGGCCGAGTTCGCGCCAGTACCGGATGTCGTAGCCGATGAGGATGTCGAGGTCGCCGGCGCGGGCGGCGCGGGCCGCGGCCTCGCCCCTGCGGCGGACGGAGACGAGGGCGACGCCGATCCCGAGGTCGGGTTCGGTGGCGGCGGAGCGGGGCGGCACCATGGCGGCGTCGCGCCGGAAGATGCCGTCGACGACGAGCATCCGGGCCTCGACCATGCCCCGGTAGTCGTCGACCGAGTACTGGTGGACGCGGAAGCCGCGGTGCTGGTCGGAGTCGAGGAGGCCCTGGGCGCAGAGATCGACGAGGGCTTCGCGCACGGGGGTGGTGGAGACGCCGTACTGGTCGGCGATCTGCTTGACGGTGAATTCCTCACCGGGTTGGAGACGGCCCGCGAGCACCTCGTCACGCAGCGCGTCCGCGATCTGCTGTCGCAGGGTGTTGCGGGTGACAGCTCCGCTCGCGGGCATGGGTGCGCCCCCTCCGTCCGGCTCCGGACACCCTAGTCCAGACGGAAGGGGCGCCCCCGTTTCCGATGTCACACGGTGATCACGCGGGGGTCACACGGTGTGCTCGTCGGCGACCGCGAGGGCGGCGTCGAGGGCGGCGAGGCCCTCCTTCGCCTCGGCCTCGGTGACGTTGCAGGCGGGGACGGCGTGGGTGCGGTTCATGTTGACGAAGGGCCACAGGCCGTTCTTCTTCGCCGCCGCGCCGAAGGCGGCCATCGGCGCGTTCGCCTCGCCGGCCGCGTTGTACGGGACGAGCGGCTCGCGGGTCTCGCGGTTCTTGACCAGGTCGAGGGCCCAGAAGACGCCGAGGCCGCGGACCTCGCCGACGGACGGGTGGCGCTCGGCGAGCTCGCGCAGGCCGGGGCCGAGGACGTGCTCGCCGATGTGGGCGGCGTTCTCGACGACCTTCTCGTCCTCCATCACCTGGATGGTGGCGACGGCGGCGGCGCAGGCCAGCGGGTGACCGGAGTAGGTCAGTCCGCCCGGGTAGGGCCGCTTGTCGAAGGTGGCGGCGATCTTCTCGCTGATGGCGACGCCGCCGAGGGGCACGTAGCCGGAGTTGACGCCCTTGGCGAAGGTCATCAGGTCGGGCACGACGTCGAAGTGCTCGGCGGCGAACCACTTTCCGGTGCGGCCGAAGCCGGCCATGACCTCGTCGAGGACGAAGACGATGCCGTACTTGTCGCAGATCTCGCGGACGCCGGCGAGGTAGCCGGGCGGCGGGGTCATGATGCCGGCGGTGCCGGGCACGGTCTCCAGGATGATCGCGGCGATCGTCGCCGGACCCTCGAAGGCGATCGTGTCCTCCAGGTGCTGGAGGGCTCGGGCGCTCTCCTCCGCCTCGGTGGTGGCGTAGAAGGGCGAGCGGTAGAGGAACGGCGCCCAGAAGCGCACGACGCCGGCGGAGCCGTTGTCGGAGGCCCAGCGGCGCGGGTCACCGGTCAGGTTGATCGCGGTGGAGGTGGCGCCGTGGTACGAGCGGTAGGCGGAGAGCACCTTCGTGCGGCCGGTGTGCAGCCGGGCCATGCGGACGGCGTTCTCGACGGCCTCGGCGCCGCCGTTGGTGAAGAAGATCTTGTCCAGGTCGCCCGGGGTGCGCTCGGCGATGAGGCGTGCGGCCTCGGAGCGGACGTCGATGGCGAAGGCGGGCGCGAAGGTGGTGAGCTTCGCGGCCTGCTCCTGGATGGCGGCGACCACGCGGGGGTGCTGGTAGCCGATGTTCGTGTAGACGAGGCCGCTGGTGAAGTCCAGGTAGCGGTTTCCGTCGTAGTCCCAGAAGTACGAACCCTCGGCGCCGGCGACGGCGAGCGGGTCGATCAGGCCCTGAGCGGACCAGGAGTGGAACACGTGCGCGCGGTCGGCGGCCTTGACGGCGGCCCCGGCCTGGGGATCGGGTTCGACGACATGAGGGGTCATGGCGTCGAGGGTAAGGAACCGCAGGTAGGGCGGGCCATGGCCATCTTGTCCACCGAGACCGGGGCGGACGCGACACCTTGTTCCGTCATGCGGAATCCGCCCGCCCATTGACAGCATACTGTCGTCATGACAGTCTTCTGTCATCAGGGGAACCAAGGGATCGACCACACCGAGCAAGGGGTCAGCCATGGGAACGCACGCCGGAACGAAGACCGTCCACCTCGCCGTCTACGACACGCTCGCCGACTGGGAGACGGGCCACACCACCGCCTGGCTCGCCCGCGCCGGGTACACGGTCAGGACGGTCGGCCCGGTCGCCGGGGAGCCCGTCACGACCATCGGCGGCCTGCGGATCGTGCCCGACCTCGCGCTCGCCGACCTGCGGCCCGAGGACAGCGCGCTGCTGATCCTCCCCGGGGCCGAGAAGTACGACGAGGGCGACGAGCTGGCCCCCTTCACGGCCCGAGCCGCCGCCTTCCTCGACGCCGGGGTCCCGGTCGCCGCGATCTGCGGCGCCACCGCAGGCCTGGCGAAGGCGGGACTCCTCGACCGGCGGCCCCACACGAGCGCGGTCTCCTTCTACCTGGACGCCACCGGCTACAAGGGCGGCGAGCACTACGTCGACGCGGACGCGGTGACGTCGGAGGGCGAGGCCGGCACGGGCGCCCTGGTCACGGCGGGCCCGACCGAGCCGGTCGCCTTCGCCCGCGAGGTCTTCGCGGTCCTCGGCGCCTACGAGGGGAAGCGGGACGCCTGGTACCGCCTCTTCCACGACTCGGACCCGGCGGCCTTCGCCGAGCTGAACGCATGAGCCGCGCGGAGCAGGACGCGCTCTCCCGGACCGCCCTGGGCGTCTTCCGCCTCAACGGCCAGTTCCTCGCCGTCTCGGAGAAGCTGGCCGAGCCGGCGGGCCTGACCGCGGCCTGGTGGCAGGTCCTGGGAGCCGTCCTCCCCGAGCCCCTGCCGGTCGCCGGGATCGCCCGGACCATGGGCATCACCCGGCAGAGCGTCCAGCGGATCGCGGACCTGCTCGTCCGGGAGGGCCTCGCGTCGTACGAGCCGAACCCGGCCCACCGCCGGGCCAAGCTCCTCGCCCCCAGCGAGGCCGGCCGGGCGGCCATCGCCCGCATCGACCCGGGCCACGCGGAGCTGGCGGCCGCGCTCGTCCGGGAGCTGGGCGGCCAAGACGCCTTCGACGAGACGGTACGGGCCCTGGAGCGGCTGTCGGCGGCGCTGGAGGCGGTCGAGGCCTGTCACCAGTAAGTGACCTGCCGGAGGTAGACGCACTCGTGCCGAGGCAGGACGAGGTAGCTGAACATGCCGCCGGGAACGAAGGCGTCGTTCCCCTTGGGGCCCTCGCCCTGATACGCGGAGCCGTCCAGATAGAAGGCCTCGGCGGTCCTCACCAGTTCGTCGGCCTTCTTCTCCACCTCGGCGACGAAGGCGGGGGGCGCGCCCCCCACGACGTGCTCCTCGTCGGGGTCGTACTCCCAGTGCCAACTCACTCGGAGACCGCCCGCGCGGCTTCGTCCTCGACAGCACGAAGCTCGTCCATCGCCGCGCGGAAGGCCGGATCCTCCTTGCCCCTCGTACGGTGGAGCACGTCCAGCGCGGCAAGGCGACGCGTGGAGAGGTCGTACCGCCGCTCGATCTCCACCTCGCGGGCCCACACACTCAGCCACCCGTGCAGAGGCCCGAGTGTGTCGTGTTCGGCGGCCAGGGAGAACGCCTCGTTCTTCTGCTGCTCCATCTCCGCCAGCCGGTGGGGCGCGATGCGGGCAAGCGCGACGCGCAGGGCATCCGGCGTCCGCTGAGGCCGCGGAATCAGCTCTCCGCCGTGCTCGGGCTCTGTGCTCACAGTGTCCTCCCAAGGGTCCGCAGCCAGCCTAGGGCTTTCCTGCGGCCCACGGCTCGGAGAGAGGCGGGTCGTGGGCGCCACGAGCGGACGGACCGCCCAAGGCTGCGCCATGACCACGTCAGGCCGAGGCGCCGCCACCGTGGCCGCCGTGGTCCGGGTGGTCAGGACACACCGTTGAACTGCTCGGTCACGGCGCTCCTCAGCAGCAGCGGATGGACGAAGCGGTCCGGCGACGACGGCGGGAACCGCCAGGACAGCGGCCAGGTCCGCCCGGTGAGCGCGGGCACGGGCACGTAGCTGACGTGGGCGGGCCCGGCGTTGAACCGGGTCACCCCGCGCGGCCACGGCTTCCGCGCCGTCGACCCCGGCGGCACGAGGAAGTAGACCCCGCGCCGCCCGTTCGCCTCGATCACCACCGGGCCCGGGTCGCCCCCGGTGAGCGCCTCCATCCGGTCGGCGAGCAGCCGCCCCTCGTCACCGTCGACACGGACGGCGTCGAATTGCACCCCCGCCTTGCGGAGTTGGAATCCGGAAAGAGGAATCCAGTCAGCGTTTACTTCCCGATTCTCTTCATTCACGAGGACATGTTCCCGCGCCGACGCTAGCGTTTTCCACGACTGCGGCGGGCGCGTCGGCAACCCTTTGACCTGCATCAACGCGCCTTGTGGGCAGTCGAATTCGGCGGGGAGCAGTTGAGACCGGTTGAGATCGGTTGAGTCCGGATGGGGAGCGGGAATGGCGCGAGCGGAGAACAGGGAATCGGTCGGCCCTGCGGCCAGGATGGCGGCGGCGGTGGCCAGGAAAACGCGACTGAAGAAGGGACTGACACAGGAACAGCTGGGCTCGCAGATGGGCTTCACGGGTGCGGCGATCAGTGCGATGGAACGGCTCATCCACCCGGTGAGCGACGAGATGCTCGTCCAGCTCGAACGCGCCCTGGGCGGGGGCACCGGCATCTTCGAGGAGATGCGGGAGCTCGTACGGCTGGAGAAGCTGCCGGAGCAGTTCCGCGGGTACGCGCCGATCGAGCAGAAGGCGGTGGCGCTGTGGCTGTACGCGAACCACGTCGTCCACGGGCTGTTCCAGACGGAGGCGTACGCGCGGGCGCTGATCGCGGGTGGCTACCCGGAGCCGACGCCGGAGAGGGTCGAGGAGCTGGTGGTCGGCCGGATGGCACGGAAGGGGCTGTTCGACCGGAAGCAGGTGTGCGAGATCGAGCTGGTCCTCGACGAGTCGGTGCTGCGGAGGTCGATCGGCGACGAGGAGGTCATACGGGAGCAGTTGGCGCACTTGGCGGAGTGCTCACGGAGGAGGAACGTGAACCTTCAGGTGCTGCCGCTGGATGCGGGACTGGAGGGTGAGTACGCAGGCGACCGGGGCGACCTGAACGTTGTGGAGACCCCGGTCCACGACCGCGTGACCTACCTGGAGATCCAGGGCGAGAGCCTGCTGATCACCGACCGGACGAAGGTCAGTACGCACATGCAGCGGTATGCGAAGATCCGGGCACAGGCCCTCGATCCGCGCAGGTCGCTGGGTCTCATCGAGGAGTTGGCGGGAGTGCAGAGATGAGCGACACCACCCTGAACTGGTTCAAGTCCAGCTACAGCGACAGCGGTGGCGGCAACTGCGTCGAGGTCGCCGCCTCCCCCCACGCCGTCCACCTCCGCGACTCCAAGCAGCACGACGGCGGGCCCACGTTCACCGTGGAGCCCGCCGCGTGGAGCGTGTTCGTCGCCTGGCAGTAGCCGGTCAGCAGGAGAGGTTCGACCCCGCGGGGACGCCGAGGATCTGGGTGAACTGCTGGTACTTGGTGACGCGGCTCTGGACCTGGGCCGGGTTGCGGCCGTTGCACTCCAGGCTGCCGTTGATCGCCCAGATCGTCTGGCCGAAGCCGGCGCCGTTGACCATGGCGTTGTGCGCGGTCATCGTGCCGGGGCCGCTCTGGGTGTTCCAGTACCAGAGGCCGGTCATCATGGCGACGGCCGGGTCCTGCTCGACGCGCCAGGGGTTGTTCAGCAGGTCGATGCCGAGGGCGTCACCGGCGGCCTTGTAGTTGAAGTTCCAGGAGAGCTGGATGGGGCCGCGGCCGTAGTAGGCGGCCTGGCCGGCCGGGCAGCCGTAGGGCTGGCCGGCGTCGCAGTAGTGCGGGTAGTTCGCGGTGTTCTGCTCGACGATGTGGACGAGGCCGCCCGTCTCGTGCGAGACGTTCGCGAGGAAGGCCGCGGCCTCCTGCTTCTTCACCGTGTCGCTGCCGGTGTTGGCGAAGCCGGGGTACGACTTGAGGGCGGCGGTGAGGCCCGCGTACGTGTAGAAGGGGTTCCGGTTCGGGAACATCTGGTTGAACTGGGCCTCGGAGACCACGAATCCGGAGGTCGGCGGCGTGGTCGGCGGGGTGGTGGGCGGGGTGGTGGGTCCGCCGCCGCAGACACCCTGGTCGGCCCAGACGCCCCACTCGCCGGTGGTGCCGGGGGTCTCGTTCTGGGTCCACCACTTGGCCTGCCAGTTGCGGCCGTTGTGCGAGGCCGTCATGCCGCCCGTGTAGACGCTGGAGGAGTTCCAGGCGGCCGCGCAGGCGGCGGCCGCACCCGCCGAGGCGGCGGGGACGAGGAGGACGGCGAGTCCGACGGCCGTACAGAGCGCGGCCAGCGAGGTGACCAACTTACGCAGCATGCGTGCTTCCTTCCGGGTGGGGCCGGGTCGGGGAAAGCACAGCGAATCGCTATTGGTCTGGACCTGTCAAGGTCTAGACCAGAAGTTGTGACAAGGGGAATTCCCCATGCCCCGGACACACAAGAGGCGGCCCCGGGCCCGGAGTTCGGGCCCGGGACCGCCGTCATGCGGTCCCCACGCAGGTGGGACGGGTGCGACTAGAAGAGGTTGTACTTCTGGAAGCCGCTGCCGGCCTTGACCGGCGCCTTGAACGGAGCCGCGGCGTTGCCCGTGCCCAGGTACTTGAGCAGGTCGCCGTTCGGCTTGCGGGCGAGCAGGTCCGCCTTGCCGTCGAGGTTGATGTCACCGGTCGACAGGATCCGGTCGTACGCGTTCCAGCCGGAGCCGACCTTCGTACGGCCGGTGAAGGGGGCCTTGTAGTTGCCCGTGCCCTTGTAGAGCCACAGGACGCCCGTCTTGTCGCGCGCGACGACGTCCGGCTTGCCGTCACCGGTCAGGTCGCCCTGGCCGGCGATCTGGGTGTACGCGTTCCAGCCGCCACCGACCCGCACGCGGGGGGTGAGGGTGCCGTTCGGGTAGGAGAGGTAGCTCCACAGCACGCCGGTCTTGTCGACGCCGAGCAGGTCGGCCTGCTTGGCACCGCCGACGTTGCCCGGCGAGAGGACGGTCGTGTAGATGTTCCAGCCGCGGCCGACGGTGTTCCCGTCGATGTCGCCGCTGTCCGGCGAGTAGAAGTCCAGACGGCCGTTCTTGTAGACGGTCCAGTCGGCTTCGCCGTGACCGTCGTCGTCGTTGTCGGCGACGATGATGTCGGCGACGTCGGCGACCTTGTCCAGCGGACCGATCGTGTCGATCTCGTTGCCGACCGGGAACCAGACCTGAAGTTCCTGGGTCGTCTTGTTGGCCCCGTACATCTCGAACGTGGGCTGCACCGGCAGCTCGGTGCCGGCGGCGGAGGCCGTGCCGGCCACGGTCGCGGTCGCGACCGCGACGGCGGTGGCGACGAGCGCGCCCCTGAGCGCACGGCGACGCATGATGGTCATCAGGTTCCCCCCTGGGACTCTTCGGCGGCGCGCTCCACGCGCCGCTGATCTTGAAATATTGCCACAGACATTCGAAATTTGGCGAAATTTTGAAGAGCCCGTGGGCGTGACGTGAAGACGCCCAAGCGGCCTGCGCCCACAGGAGGTTGCACCGGCACCCCCGAGCACGCGACGAGGCCCGGACCAGGGGTCCGGGCCTCTCCTCGGGGGATTCCCGCGCGGGCGGGAGCACCGTCTCAGATCAGGAGCACGATCCGGCCCGGCCGGTGGCCGGCCTCCGCACGGCGGTGCGCCTCCGCGACCTCCTCCAGCGGGAGGACGTCGGCCACCCGCGTGATCACCTCGCGGGCCGCCACTTTCTCCAGCGTCTCCTTGAGCCGGTCCGCGTCCGGCGCGGCCCGGACCGCCTCGACGCGGATGTCCCGCTCGGAGACCGGGATCCGGTCGGGCGCGATCGCCACGAACACCCCGCCGTCCTTCACCGCCGGGAGCAGCGCCTCGCCGACGAGCGCCCCGTCGAAGACGCCGTCGACCCCGTCGGGCGCGACCTCGGCCACCCGGGCGAGCACCAGACCCGGCATGCCGCGGGTGACGGCGTGGTCCGCGCCGAGGATCCTCAGCTCGCTCTCGTCGCCCTCGTGGGCGACGGCGACGACCCGCAGCCCGGCCGCGTGGGCGTACTGGACCGCGAGCCGGCCCACGACGGCGCTCGCTCCGGTGACCAGGAGCGTCGCCCCCGGCGGCAGGGCGAGCCGGTCGAGGCCCTGCTGGGCCGTCGCGGAGGCCAGCGGGACGGACGAGGCGACGGTGAACTCCACGTCGTCCGGGATCGGGGCCAGCCACGCGGGGTCGACCCGGACGATCTCCGCGTAGGTGCCCTCGCCGGTCAGCTCCTCGTACCAGGGCACGTAACCGGCCACCCGGGTGCCCTCGGGCATCCCGGGCACCGGGTCGAGCAGCTTCCCCGCGAAGTCCGTGCCCAGCACGAAGGGGGGCTTGAGCGCACCGACCGCGTCGGCGTAGAGGCCGGCCCGGATCCGCAGGTCCGCCTGGTTCACACCGACGGCCTTGAGCCGCACCCGCACCCGGCCGGGCACGTCCCCGGCCACCGGCTCGGGCCGGCGCGCCATTCTGAGGACCTCGGGTCCGCCGTAGGCGGTCACTTCGACGACACGCATGGGGTTCTCCTCAGACTGAAGGCCCCCTCGTGGCCATTACACCCACGCTCCCCGGCACCGGCAACCTCTGATGGGCCGCCCGCGCCGGGCCCCCGGGACGGCGGGCGAACGGGCGGGACGGCCGTCCCGAGGTCTGGCATGCTCTGACGACGTGGAGCCATTGAACGCGGAAGACCCGGTCAGCATCGGCCCGTTCCGTCTGCTCGGCCGCCTCGGCGTCGGGGGAATGGGCCGGGTGTTCCTCGCGCGATCGGCCGGCGGACGGACGGTCGCGGTGAAGGTCGTGCACGCGGAACTGGCCGCCCAGGACGAGTTCCGGCGCCGCTTCGCCCGCGAGGTCGCGTCCCTGGAGCGGGTCGGCGGCACGGGCACCGCGCCCGTCCTCGGCTCGGACACCACGGCCGGCGCCCCGTGGGTGGCGATCGGCTACGTCCCGGGCCCGTCCCTGCGGACCGTGGTCGGCGACGAGTTCGGGCCGCTGCCGCCCGCGACCGTGAAGGCGCTGGCCGCGGGCCTGGCCCGCGCCCTGGTGCACATCCACGCGGCCGGGCTCGTCCACCGCGACCTCAAGCCGTCCAACGTGCTGCTCACCGTCGACGGCCCGCGGATCATCGACTTCGGCATCGCACGGGCCGTCGACACCGTCGCCGAGGGCGGCAACCTGACCACCACCGGCGCGGTCGTCGGCTCCCCCGGCTTCATGTCGCCCGAGCAGGTGCGGGGCGACCGGCTCACCCCCGCGTCGGACGTCTTCTGCCTCGGCTCGGTCCTCGCGTACGCGGCGACCGGCCGCTCCCCCTTCGGGACGGCGGACAGCGGGGTGCACGCGACCATGTTCCGCATCGCCCACGACGAACCCGACCTGACGGATCTGGCACCCGAGCTGACCGGGGTGATCCGGGCCTGCCTCGCCAAGGACCCGGAGGCCCGGCCGACGGCCGCCGAGATCGCGGAGACCCTGCCGGTCCCCGACCCCTGGCTCCCGGCGGACGTCCTCGCCCGGCTCGGCCGCCACGCGGCGCGGCTCCTGGAGGCGGAGACGGAGAGCACCACGGGGACCGGCGGCGCCGTCCGGGCCGCCGGCGACCCGACCCCGGCGACGCCCCTCCCGTCCACCGCCTCCACGGCGTCCGGGCCGCGGCCCGGACGCCGGCGCCGGACGGCCCTCGTCGCCGGTCTCGCGGCGCTCGCGGTGGCGGCCGCGGCCTCCGTCGCGTACACCTTCCGCCCCGACCCGGACGTCGGCCGGGACGACCAGCGCAACCGCGCCCCGGGCAGCACCGGCGACACCGCGGCCCGCCCCGCCGGCATCGTCCCCGCCGCGTTCCTCGGCGCCTGGGAGGGCGTCGTCCAGGGCTCGCAGGACCACCCGCGGGAGACGGCCCGGTTCGAGATCGGCCAGGGAGCGGTGGGCGCCAAGAGCGCGGTCTACGTCCAGGTCACCGAGAACCGTCTGTGCATGGGCCGCTCCCGGCTGGTCTCCGCCGACGAGGACAAGGTGGTCCTCGGCGAGTCGGACGTGACGACCAGCGTGCCCGCCGAACGCTGCGTGCCCGCCCCCCACCAGACGCTCACCCTGCGCTCCCCCGACGTCCTGGAGTGGACCTCGGGCACCGCGAAGGCCACCTTCCGCAAGGCCCCCACCGGCACGGAGGTCGTCCCCGCCCGGTTCCTCGGCTCCTGGTCGCGGATCCCCGCCCCGGAGGTCTACGGGGAGAACGACGACCGCTACACCTCGCAGGTGACGATCACCCAGGGCCCGGTCGGGTCCCCCGTGATCAGCGTCCTCGACGGCTATCCGCGGACCGTCGACGGGGTCCTGATGGACGAGGACTGGTCCTGCGGCACCACGGCCGTCCTCGCGGGCGTCGGCGACCTGCTGGTCGTCGGCCCCGCCACCCGGGACACCAACGCCTGGGACCGGGAGTGCCAGGAGGGCCTCTCCCGCTACCTCCGCGTCGACCGGCTGAACGGCAAGGAGCGGCTGCTCGTCTACCCGATGCTCGACGGCGAACCGAACGAGTACTACCGGTCGTAGTGCCGGACGGGGCCGTGAAACCGCCGTGGGCGGCCCCCCGAGGGGGACCGCCCACGTCCAGTGCCGCTGACCGCTAGAGGAACGAGTTGATCTCGATCGTCTCGGTGCGGCCGGGGCCGACGCCGATCGCGGAGATCGGGGCGCCCGACATCTCCTCCAGGGCCTTCACGTACGCCTGCGCGTTCTTCGGCAGGTCGGCGAAGGTCTTCGCCTTGGTGATGTCCTCGGACCAGCCCGGCAGCATCTCGTAGACCGGCTTCGCGTGGTGGAAGTCGGTCTGCGAGTACGGCAGCTCCTCGACGCGCTTGCCGTCGATCTCGTACGCGACGCAGACCGGGATCTGCTCCCAGCCGGTCAGCACGTCGAGCTTGGTGAGGAAGAAGTCCGTCAGGCCGTTGACCCGGGTCGCGTACCGCGCGATGACCGCGTCGAACCAGCCGCAGCGGCGGTCGCGGCCGGTGGTGACACCGCGCTCGCCGCCGATGCGGCGCAGGTCCTCGCCGTCCTGGTCGAACAGCTCGGTCGGGAACGGGCCGGCGCCGACGCGGGTCGTGTACGCCTTGAGGATGCCGATGACGCGGCTGATCTTCGTCGGGCCCACGCCGGTGCCGGTGCAGGCGCCGCCCGCCGTCGGGTTCGAGGAGGTGACGAAGGGGTACGTGCCGTGGTCGACGTCGAGCAGCGTGCCCTGACCGCCCTCGAACAGGACGACCTTGTCCTCGTCGAGCGCGTTGTTCAGGATCAGCGTGGTGTCCGCGACGAACGGCTTGATCTGCTCCGCGTACTGGAGCATCTCCTCGACGATCTGCTCCGCCTCGATCGCCCGGCGGTTGTACAGCTTGGCGAGCAGCTGGTTCTTGCCCTCCAGCGCCGCCTCGACCTTCTGGGTGAGGATCGACTCGTCGTACAGGTCCTGGACCCGGATGCCGACGCGGTTGATCTTGTCGGCGTAGGTCGGGCCGATGCCGCGACCCGTGGTGCCGATCTTGCGCTTGCCGAGGAACCGTTCCGTCACCTTGTCGAGGGTGACGTTGTACGGGGTGATCAGGTGGGCGTTGCCGCTGATCAGGAGCTTCGACGTGTCGACGCCGCGCTCGTTCAGTCCCCTCAGCTCGGAGAGCAGGACCGCCGGGTCGACGACGACACCGTTTCCGATCACCGGGGTGCACCCCGGCGAGAGGATTCCGGAAGGGAGAAGATGCAGCGCGTACTTCTGGTCGCCGACGACGACGGTGTGGCCGGCGTTGTTGCCGCCCTGGTAGCGCACTACATAGTCAACGGATCCACCGAGGAGATCGGTGGCCTTTCCCTTGCCCTCGTCACCCCACTGAGCACCGAGCAGCACAAGTGCGGGCACAGGCGTACACCCCTTCCGGGTGGGGCATGTCCAAGGTCAGGGGCCGAGGCCGCCTCACCGGTGTGCCCCGGAATAGACGAAGCCCCTGGCGCAATAGCGCAAGGGGCTCTTGCACAAAGATGCTACCCGAGGAAGGACCGAGGTGTCGGATCACGACCAGCTGCTGGTCATCGTCGACCCGGTCGCCCGCCGAAGTGACGGCGAGTCCGTGCGGATCGCGAAGGATGTGCTGTCCGCGGGCGCGGAGGCGAAGATCTGCCTGCCGGGCAGCCCGGAGGAATTCGCCCGCGCCCTGGCCCGGCGGGGCTCCCGCCGTCCCGTGGTGCTCGGCGACGACCGCGCGCTGCTGCGCACGGTGGCCCTCCTCCACCGGGAGCGGGAGCTCGCCGCGGGCGCCCTCTCGCTCGTGCCGATCGGGGCGCCCGGCGCCCTGGAACTCGCCCACGGGCTCGGCGTGCCGCGCGCCACCCCGGCGGCCGCCCGGGCCGTCCTCGACGGGTCCGTGCACCGCCTCGACCTGCTGGTCGACGACAGCGACGGCGTCGTCCTCGGCGACCTGGAGGTGCCCGCCCCGGTCGCCTCCGCGGCGGGCTCGCCGACCGTCTGGGGCACCTGCCGCTCCCTCGTCCGCACCCTGGTCCGCCCGGCGCCGACGACCCTCGCGGTCCGCACCCACCGGCTGCGGGTGGAGGCGGACGGGGTGCTGCTCAGCGATGTCGACACCCCGCTGGAGAACCTCACGGTCCGGTCCGTCGGCGGGGCGGCCGAGGTGGTCGTCCACCCCCCGGCGGCCCCCGCCCGGCACGCGACCGCCCGCATCCTCACGGTCTCGGGCCCGGACTTCCGCTACCGGGCGGACGGCCGCGTCACGGGCCCGGTCCGCCGCCGGACCTGGACGGTCCTGGAGAAGGCGTGGGGGCTGACACTGCCCCGGGGCTGACACCGACACGCACCACGGGAGGAAGGTTCCCGCGCGCGTCCGCCCGGCGACCCGGGGGTCCTGGCGAGCTCGTCCTCGCCTCCCCGGGCACGCGCGGGCACGCGGGAGTACGCCGACCTCGCCGACCGCCTCGCGGCGGCGGTCCTCACACCTCCACCAGCAGCTCCTCGAACCCCCTGATCACGTACCCGGGCTTCCGTACGGGTTCCGCCGCGAGCCGCAGGCCCGGGGCCCGGCGGAGCAGTTCGTCGAAGACCGTCGTCAGTTCGAGGCGGGCGAGCGGGGCGCCGAGGCAGTAGTGGATGCCGGCGCCGAAGGTGAGGTGGGGGTTGTCGGCGCGGGTGAGGTCGAGGGTGTCCGCGGTCGGGCCGAAGCGGGCGGGGTCGCGGTTGGCGGAGCCGAAGAGCAGCGCGACCTCGGAGCCGCGCGGGATGACCCGGCCGCCGACCTCGACGTCGTCGAGGACCCAGCGCTCGAACATCTGGAGCGGTGTGTCGTAGCGGAGGAGTTCTTCCACAGCTGTGGACAACTTTCCGGGATCCGGGCGGACGCCGTGCTCCAGGAGGGTCCGCCAGCCGTTGACCGTCGTGTTCACCGTGGCCTCGTGGCCGGCGTTCAGGAGCAGGACGCAGGTGGAGACCGTCTCCTGCTCGGTCAGCCCCTCGACCGCGACCAGCGAGGAGATCAGGTCGCCCCCCGGTTCCCTCCGCCGCCGCGCGATCAGCTCCCGCAGGTAGTCGGAGAACTCGACGGAGGCCCGCACCGCCCGGCGGGCCGTCTCCTCCGAGGGGTTCAGCTCGAACATCCCGCAGATCGCCGCCGACCAGGGCCTCAGCAGCCCCCGCTCCTCGTCTGCCTCGGGCACGCCAAGCATCTCGGCGATCACCGCGACCGGCAGCGGCTCCGCCACCGCGGCCTGGAGGTCACCGCCGCCGGCCGCCACCAGTTCCCCGACCAGGTCGGCGGCGAGGCGGCGCACCGTCGGCGCCAGGTCCTCCACGGTCCGCGGGGTGAACGCCTTCGACACCAGCCGCCGGATGCGGCCGTGGTCGGCGCCCTCCAGATCGAGGAGCCCGTGGTCGTTGAGGGTGTGGAAGGGCTCGTGCGCGGCGTCCGGAGCCTCCCGCCCGAACTCCTCGTGGGTGAAGCGGTGGGTGTACGTACGGCCGAGGCGGCGGTCCCGGAGGAGCGCGGACACGTCCTCGTGGTGCGGGATCAGCCACTGGCGCGTGGGCTCGTACCAGTGGGCCCGGCCGGCGGCGCGGAGCCGGGCGTAGGCGGGGTAGGGATCGGCGACGAACTCCGGGGACCAGGGGTCGAAGGCAGCGTCCATGACCGGACGCTACCCGCGTCTCCGGAAGGCTTCCAGGCCCTGCCGCCGGGACGGGCTCCGGGGGCAGCGGGAGGCTCTCCCAGGGCCTGCCGCCGGGCTCCGGGGAGCGGGAGGCTCCCAGGGCCCCGCCGGGCTCCCGCGTCTCCGGGACGCTCCCAGGGCCCTGCCGCCCGGCGCCCCGCCCGCCCCGCGCCTCCGGGGCTCCTAGCCGCCGACGCGGACCAGGCCCGCCTCGTAGGCGAAGACCGCCGCCTGCGTGCGGTCCCGGAGTCCCAGCTTCACCAGGATGCGGCTCACGTGCGTCTTGATCGTCGACTCGGCGACCACGAGGTGCTCGGCGATCTCGGAGTTCGACAGGCCCTGCGCGATCAGCACCAGGACCTCCGTCTCCCGTTCCGTCAGCTCTCCTATCTGCGCCATCGCGGGCGGGCGGGGGGAGCTTCCCGGGGCCTTCGCGAACTCGTTGATGAGCCGCTTGGTGACGGTCGGCGCGAGCAGCGCCTCGCCGGCCGCGACGACCCGCACCCCGTCGGCGAGCTGCCGGGCGGAGGCGTCCTTGAGCAGGAAGCCGGAGGCGCCGGCGCGCAGCGCCTGGTAGACGTATTCGTCGAGGTCGAAGGTGGTCAGGACGAGCACCTTCGCCTCCGCGTCGGCGGCGACGATCTCCCGGGTGGCGTCGATGCCGTTCAGCTCGGGCATCCGGATGTCCATGAGGACCACGTCGGGGTGGAGGGCGGCGACCTGTGCGACGGCCTCCCGGCCGTTGACGGCCTCGCCGACGACCTCGATGTCGGGCATCGCGCCGAGCAGCACGGAGAAGCCCTCGCGGACCATCACCTGGTCGTCGACGATCAGGACGCGGATCACTGGTCACTCTCCTCGCGGGTCACGGGGACGAAGGCCGTCACCTCGTAGCCACCGTCCTCGGTCGCCTCGGCCGTCATCTCCCCGCCCAGCATCGTCACACGCTCCCGCATGCCCGTGATGCCGTGGCCGGCGCCCGGGGAGGGCTTCACGAGCCCGCGCGCCGGACCGTTGGCGATGCGCAGGCCCAGCCCGCCGAGGACGTAGCTGACCTCGACCTTCGCGGCGGCGCCCGGCGCGTGCCGCAGCACGTTCGACAGGGCCTCCTGGACGATCCGGTACGCGGAGAGCTCCACGCCCTGGGGCAGCTCGCGCACGGCGCCGGTCACCGTCTTCTCGACGACGAGCCCGGCCTCCTGCACGTTGCGGACGAGCGAGTCGAGGTCGGCGAGGGTGGGCTGCGGGGCGTCGGGGGCCTCGTAGTCCTCGGCGCGGACGACGCCGAGGATGCGGCGGAGCTCGGTGAGGGCGGCGACCGCGTTCTCGCGGATGGTGAGGAAGGCCTGCTCCAGCTCCGGCGGCGGGTTCTCGACCCGGTAGGGGGCGGCCTCGGCCTGGATGGCGACCACCGACATGTGGTGGGCGACGACGTCGTGCAGCTCGCGGGCGATGGTGGTGCGCTCCTCCAGGAGGGTCCGCCGGGAGCGCTCCTGCGCCGTGACGGTCTGCTGGGCGGTGACCTCGCGGTCGGCCTGGCGGCGGACCTGGAGGACGGTGACGAAGAGCAGGAGGAGGGCGGCGACGAAGAGCAGCGGGACGGAGTCGGAGCTGCGCCCCACCCCGAGCGCCATCTCGGTGAAGAGGCAGAAGGCGGCCGTCACGAGCCACATCCAGGCCGCGGTCCGGGGCCGGGTGCGGGCGGCGACGACGCCGAGGACCACCAGGTGGGAGAAGAAGGTGATGTGCGACCAGGGCCAACCCGCGTCGAAGCCGGTGAGGTAGCCGATGACCGGCGCGGAGACCAGCGAGGCCCAGAAGGCGAGGACGGGCCGTACCAGGGTGAGGAGCACGATGGCGGGCGGGACGCAGGCCACGAGCAGCGCCAGCGGCGCGAAGCCGGCGTCGAACTCCTCGTACGCCATGGCGAACACGATCAGGGCGAGGAAGCCGACGACGGCGTGCGGGAACAGGCCGAGGTGGGGGCGTATCCCCTTCGGCGCGAAGCGCGCCACCTTGGGGTTCACCGCGATCGGCTGGAGCGGCCGGTAGGCCGACGCGTCACGGAAGAGTTCCTGCCGCAGCCCGCCGAGGACGACCTGGACCAGGTGGAACTCGGGGGCGCGACTCGTCTCGGGGGTCTGTGTCTGGGTCACCCGGACAACGGTACGGGCGGCGGGGAACCCGGTCGTCCCGCTCGATGCGGATCCTTCCGGGTCCCCCTTGAGGATGAGGTGGGTCCTCAGACCACGCTGGTGAACGTGCTGCCCTGGCCCTGGTACAGGTCCGTGGTCAGGCGGGTGAAGGGGGCGGTGGCGGAGCCGGTGGAGTGGTAGACGTACGTGCCGCCCGCCCCGTACGCGACGAGGTCGGGGCGGCCGTCGGCGTCGACGTCGCCGGCGCCGACCAGCTGGGAGAAGGCGCCCCAGCCGCCGCCGACCCGCACCCGGCCCGCGAACGTGCCGTCGCCCTTGCCCTGGTAGAGCCAGAGGACGCCGGTGGTGTCGCGGGCGACGAGGTCGCCGGCGGCCGAGCCGGCGATGTTCCCGACGGCGGTCAGCTGGTTGTAGACGTCCCAGCCGCCGCCCACGCGGACGCGGGTCGCGAACGGCTTCGCGGCGTCGCCCGTGCCCTTGTAGAACCACAGCACGCCGGAGGTGTCCGCGGCGAGGAGGTCGGTGCGGCCGTCGCCGTCGAGGTCCGAGCCGCCGGTGAGCTTGTTGTAGACGCCCCAGCCGCCGCCGACCTTCACCCGGCCGGCGAAGGTGCCGTCGCCCTTGCCGAGGTAGTGCCAGAGCACGCCCGTGCCGTCGAGGGCGACGAGGTCGGCGACCTCGTTGCCCGCGAGGTCGCCGACGGCCTCGATCTGCTTGTACGTGTTCCACCCGGCGCCTACCCGGGTGCGCCCGGCGGTCTCGACGCGGCCGTTCACCGGGCGGTCCCGCAGGTCGTCGCGCCAGAGCACGCCGGCGGCGTCCCGGGCGAGGACGTCGGTGGAGCCGTTGTTGGTGTAGTCGTGCGTGTTGACCGTGCGGACGACGTCCATGCGCCAGCCCTGGTAGACCGGGTCGCCGGTGCCGTCGAGCAGCATCGCCTCGGCCTCGACCGCGTACGAGCCGTTCGGCGCGTCCGCCCCGTCGATGACGGCGTCCCAGGTGAAGGTGAAGCGGTTGCCCTCGGCGGGGGCGTACACGCGGGTGCGGTAGACCTGCTCCGTGAGCATGTGCGTCAGGGTGACGTCCACGTAGGCCTCGCGGTGCGACAGGGTCCAGCCCAGCGTGACCTGGCCGCGGGTCTGGTCGAGGTTCACCCGGTCGGGGACGTGGACCTGCTCGATCTCCAGGTCGACCAGCGGGGCCTCGTCGGCCGTCTTGGTGACCTTCGGGGCGCCGTCCTCCGCGATCTCGACCCGGAACAGTCCCTTGCCGTCCGCGGCCGTCGCCCCGCGCACCACGCCGGTGCCGTCGCCGGGCGAGCCCGCGCCGGTGCCGGAGTCCATGAGCCGGCGGGTCTCGCCGGTGGCCAGGGAGACGGCCCGGACGGGGTTGGAGGGGTTGCCGTAGACCAGCCAGTCGCCGACGAGCGTGGAGAACCACTCGCCGTCGTGGGCGCCCAGGACGGTCCGCTTCTCCTGCCGGGTGGCGCGGTCGACGGACGCGATGTACCCGCCGGTGCCGGCCTCGTAGGCGTACCAGGTCACGTAGTCGGCGTTGAACTCCAGGCCGCCGAAGCCGTATCCGGACTCGGGGGAGGCATAGGTCTCGACGGCCTGGCCGGCCGCCAGGTCGATCACGGCCCGGCCGCCGGTCCGGGCGCCCTGCGGTCCGGTCTCGTAGCCGACGAGGACGGACCCGTCGTGGGCCGTGGAGCCGAAGTAGTCGGTGGCGCCGGCCGGCAGCCCCGCGATCTTGCGGCTGCTGGTGGTGGTGCCGTCCTTGGTCACGACGTGGAGCTCGGACTGTCCGACCGCGTTCGTCACCTGCGCGAGGACGCTCGTCGGGCTCAGCACGGCCACGTAGCTGCCGTTCAGCGCGCCGAGGTCGATGGTGACGCCCGGGGCGGCGGGGGTGGCCATGTTCCGCAGGGTGAGCGACCGCATCTCGGCCGTCCAGTTGGCGTCGCCGAGGACGACCACGTCCCCGGCGCCGATGGTCCAGCCGCCGTGCTCGGGCGTCTGGAGGGAGGTCGCGGCCCCGCCGTCGTACGGCGTCCAGAGCAGCTTCCTCGTGGTGTCCTCGGCGAAGGAGTAGGTGAGGAAACCGGAGGTGCCCAGGCCCGCGAGGTCCATGCCCTCCGGGTAGACGGGAAGGACGGCGTCGTTCTGCTGGGCCGGGGCCGCGACCGCGGCCGGGGCTGCCGCGAGGGCCGCCGGTGCGGTGGCCAGGGTGCCGGCGCCGAGGGCGGTGACGGCGAGGACGACCGTGACGGCCGTGCCGAGGCGGGTGCCGGTGGAACGGAGCTGCAAGGTGAAACCCCCACGAGGATCAGCGGACACGGGAGTGCCGTGCCCGATCAGACCCCCCACCCCGTCGAATGGTTGTACGGATGTGCGTGGCTCACCAGGCCAGTTGGGCGATCTCCTCCGCCACCACCGCGCACGCGTCGGCCGCCGGGTCGATCAGCGGGAAGTGGCCGACCTCCTCCAGGAGCGTCACGCCGACCGTCTCGCCCGCCTTCGCGGCCGCGTCGGCGTAGGCGTCGGCGACGGCGTACGGCACGTCGACGTCCGTACGGCCCTGGACGACGGTGGTCGCGATCCCGGTCGGCAGCAGCACCGCGGGGTCGGTGTGGGCCGCCCGCTCCTCGTACGAGGAGGCGCCGCCGAGCAGTTCGGCGACCGCGCCGCCGCACACCCCCAGCTCGACCGCGCGGCCGAAGTGGGCGATCGGCGCGAGGGCGACGACCCCGCGCAGCGCCGGCGGGGCCGGCAGCCGCCACGGGGAGCCGGGCGGCAGCACGTGCCGGGCGGCGGCCCAGAGGGCGAGCTGGCCGCCCGCCGAGTGACCGGTGAGGACGATCCGGCCGACGTCGGCCCGCGGCAGGTGGGCGGTGGCGAGTCCGGGCAGGGCGTCGAGCGCGGCCGCCACGTCGTCGAAGGTCTCGGGCCAGCGCCCGGCGACCGGGGCGGCACCACCCTGCCGGGGGATGTCGCTGCCACGCCGGTACTCGACGTTGGCCACGGCGAAGCCGCGCCGGGCCAGGTAGTCCACGAACGGAGTCAGGTGCTGCCGGTCGTACGGCGCCCGCCACGCCCCGCCGTGCAGCGCGACGACGAGCGGCGCCCGGGTCCGCCCGTCGCGCGGGGCGTAGAAGTCGATCACCTGGTCCGGGTGCCCGCCGTACGCGGCGGAGGCGTCCGGGGGGACGGCCGGGTGCGAGAAGGCCGACGCCTCTTCGGCGGCCGCGCGCGCGGCGGGATCCGGCATGCTGTTCCACCCTCTCGGATACGCGGCCTACTCGGCCTGACCTGCGGGGACGGTACCAGGACCGGAGCCCCCGCAGATCAGGCGATCATCGGACCGTACGCGACCGCCGGAGCCTCAGGCGGACAGGTCCGCCAGCACCTCGGAGAGGACCCGCGCCGCCCGCTCCGCGTCCGCGAAGCCGACGTACAGCGGGGTGAAGCCGAAGCGCAGGATGTCGGGGCGGCGCAGATCGCCGACGACCCCCCGCTCGATCAGCTCGGCCATCACGGCGGGCGCGTTCGCGCAGGCGAGCGCGGCCTGGCTGCCGCGCTCCGCGTGCGCCTCCGGCGTCACCGAGGTGACGCGGCCCGCCGGGACGTAGGCGCGCACGCACTCCAGGAAGAAGTCCGTCAGCGCCAGCGACTTGGCCCGCACGACCTCGACGTCGACCCCGTCCCAGACGTCGAGCGCCGCCTCCAGCGCCAGCATCGAGAGGATGTCGGGCGTCCCGACCCGGCCCCGCACGGCGCCCGCGGCCGCCTCGTACCCGGGGGTCATCGCGAACGGGTCGCTGTGCGAGTTCCAGCCGGGCAGCGGCGAGTCGAACGAGGCCTGGTGGCGCTCGGCGACGTACAGGTAGGCCGGCGAACCGGGCCCGCCGTTCAGGTACTTGTACGTGCAGCCGACCGCCAGGTCGACCCCGTGCGCGTCGAGCCCGACCGGCAGGGCGCCCGCGCTGTGGCACAGGTCCCAGACGGCGAGCGCGCCCGCCGCGTGCAGCGCGGCCGTGATGCCGGGCAGGTCGTGCCGCCGGCCGCTGCGGTAGTCGACGTGGTTGACGAGCGCGGCGGCCGTCCGCGGGCCGGCCGCCGCGGCCATGCCCGCCGGGTCGACGGGCACGATCCGGTGACCCGTCATCCGCGCCGCGGACTCCGCGATGTACCCGTCCGTGGGAAAGGTCGTCGCGTCGACGAGGATCTCGTCGCGGTCGCCGTCGCTCAGCCGGGCCGCCGCGACGACCGCCTTGAAGACGTTCACGCTGGTCGAGTCGCCGACCACGATCTGGCCCGGGGCGGCACCGACGATCGGGGCGATCCGGTCGCCGATCCGCTCGGGCGCGGTCCACCAGCCGGACTCGTCCCAGGAGCGGATCCGCAGTTCGCCCCACTCACGGGTGATGACGTCGGCCATCCGGGCGGGGACGTGGGCGGGCAGCGCGCCGAGCGAGTTGCCGTCGAGGTAGACGGTCCCGGCGTCGAGGGCGAACTTCTCCCGGTGCCTGCCGAGTTCGTCGGCGGCGTCGAGGGCGCGCGCCCGCTGGGCGAGGTCGGTCCTCACGTCGGTCGTCACGTCGGTCGTCACATCGGTCGTCACGTCGGTCGTCACGTCGGTCGTCACATCGGTCGTCACGTCGGTCTCAGACATGGCTGCGCGCCGTCCACAGCTCGGGGAAGACGTTCTTCTGGGCCCGCTTCTCCAGCCAGGCCACTCCGGCGGAACCGCCGGTGCCGGTCTTGGAGCCCATCGCGCGGCGGGTCGCCACCAGGTGGTCGTTGCGCCAGCGCCAGACCAGTTCGGCGACGTCGCTGAGCGCCTCGCCGAGCCGCACGAGTTCGCCGTTCTGGTCGGACTCGGCGTAGATCCCGGCCCAGACCGCCTCGACCTCGGCGGAGGGCTCGTAGCGCTGCGCCAGGTCGCGGCCCAGGACCGCGGCCGGCACGGGCAGGCCGCGGCGGGCGAGCAGCCCCAGGACCTCGTCGTACAGGCTCGGCTCGGTCAGCGCCTTCTCCAGCTCGGCGTGGACGCGGGGCGCGCCCCGGTGCGGGACGAGCATGGACGCGGACTTCTCGCCCAGCAGGAACTCCATCCGCCGGTACATGGCGGACTGGAAGCCGGAGCCCTCGCCGAGGGCGGCCCGGTAGGCGTTGAACTGGGCGGGGGTGAGCTGGGCGAGCGGCCGCCACGAGTGGTTGAGGGCCTCCAGCTCGCGCACGGAGCGCTTGAGCGCGTCCATGGCGACGGGGACGCGGTCCTCGCGCAGGGCGCGGCTCGCCGTCTCCCACTCGTGGACGATCACCGTGAACCACAGCTCCATGACCTGGGTGGTGACCAGGAAGACCATCTCGCCGGGGTCGTCCGAGCGGAGGTGCTGGAGATGGGTGAGGACGTCCGCCTGGACGTAGTCCTCGTAGGGCGTCGTGCCGGCGAAGTCGAGGTTCGGGGCGGCGGCGGCCGAACCTGCTCCGGAATCGGGAGAACCCGGGGAGAGTGACATTGCTGTCTCCTCGATGCGAACTACCGGGTAGCGGTCTGCTCCACCGCACGCACGTCGAGTGCCACGGGAGCCCCGGTCCCCTCGGGAGGCGGGCTTCGTCGCGCGCCGTCCCAAGCGCATCATGACACGATCGGCCCGGTGATGTAGCTCCCGTCTTCGTCATACGGAAATGCGTTCGACCGGCATCCGTCGAGGCCCTTGATCTGCTGCATCATCGCGGGCGCGAGCCTGCCCGGTCCCGGGCAGCCCATGTGCTGCCGCATGCCGATCTCGTGCCCGACCTCGTGGTTGATGATCAGGTGCCGGTACTCGGCGGGCTCCCCCGCGAAGGTCGGCGAGCCCAGCATCCACCGTCTGAGGTTCACCACGACCCCGTCGGTGGTCTCGCAGTTCAGCTCGCCCCCCGTGTCCAGGCCCTGCCGCAGGCAGAGCGCGTCGGCCGTGTCCGGGGTGGCGATCCGGACGACGAAGTCCGCCTCCTCCTCCGCGACCAGCTGGAAGCGGCCCCGGCCGTGCGCCGCCCAGCCGCGCGGATGCGCCAGGATCCGCTGGATCTCGGCGGCCGCCTCGCGCGCCGACAGCGCGATGCCCTCCTCGACCTGCACCCGGTAGCGGCGCAGCTCGCCGCCCTCGCCGACCGGTGCGCCGGAGGCGTCCGCGGTGACGAAGGTCCCGGCACCCGACCTCGGCACGGCGGGCGGCTCCTTCGGGTCCGCCTTCGACGCGGGCGGCTTCCCGGTGGTCGCCCTCGGTCGCGGCGGCGGGGTCGTCGCCCTCGGTTCCGGCGACGGCGGTTCCGGCCGTGCCGTCGTCGGCCGGGGTGCGGGCGCGGACGTCCTCGGCGGCGGGCTCACGGTGGTCTCCACCGGCACCGGAGTGGCCGCCGGGGCCGCCGCGACCTCGACGGGCGAGCCGTGGAAGTGGGCGAGGGCGACGCCCGCACCGAGCGAGCCCGTCACCAGGACCAGCACCGGCAGCGCGAACCCGCGTCCGGACCTGCGTCTCCCGCGGGTGCGTCGCCGTCCGGCCGTCACGCCTCGCTCGCCCACGACAGACCCCCCCCTCGGGTCCTGCGGTCCCGGGGATCGTACCGGCGAATCGAACGCCCTTTCACCCGTACGGGCGAAAGGGCGTGCGTCGGGTACGAGGGTCGGGCAGCGTCAGCCGAGCGTCTCCGCCGCGGTCTCCGAGGAGTCCCGCAGGAAGGTCGTGCAGCGCTCGTACTCGTCCTTCTCGCCGATCTCGCCGGCCGCGCGGGCGAGCGAGTGCAGGGCGCGCAGGAAGCCGCGGTTCGGCTCGTGCTCCCACGGCACCGGGCCGTGGCCCTTCCAGCCGTTGCGGCGCAGCGCGTCGAGGCCGCGGTGGTAGCCCGTACGGGCGTAGGCGTACGACTCGACGACCGAACCGCGCTCGTACGCGTCGTCAGCGAGCTGGGCCCAGGCGAGCGAGGAGGTCGGGTACTTCGCGGCGACGTCCGCCGGCGCGGCACCGCTCGCGAGCAGGTCGCGCGGACCCGGGTCGTCGGGCAGGTGGGTGGGGGCCGGTCCCCCCAGCAGGTTCTCATGCATGGCCATGGGGCCAGTCTGCCTCAGTCCCGCCGGCCCCAGGGCCCGCGGCGGACGGCGGGCAGCTCAGGCCGACGTGTCCGACCGCCCCGGGTCGAGCGGCGGGGCGGACACCCCGCAGTGCACCTTGCACTCCGGGTGGCAGCCCGCGGTCGGCGGCGTCCGCATCGTCGTCCAGGCCAGCACCGCGCCGACCACCAGGATCCCCGCGCACATCGGCATCGCCCGCCGGAACGTCGCCCCGAACTCCTCCGCCGACAGGTACGCCCCCGGCCCCATCCCGGCCAGCATCGGCAGCGCGGCCACCGCGAGCAGCCCGGCGGCCCGCGCGGCCGCGTTGTTGATGCCGCTGGCCAGACCCGCCCGGGACACGTCCACCGAGGCGAGGACGGTCGCGGTCAGCGGCGCCACCAGGGCCGTCATCCCGAGGCCCAGCACCAGCAGGGCCGGCAGCACGTCACGGACGTACGAGGCGTCCGCACCGACCCGCAGCATCAGGAGCATCCCCGCGGCGCACAGCAGCGGGCCCACCGTGAGCGGGATCCGGGGGCCGATCCGCTCCCCCAGCTCCCCCGACCTCGCCGACAGCAGCAGCATCAGGACGGTGGTGGGCAGCAGGGCGGTACCGGCGCCGAGCGCCGAGTAGCCGGCCACCACCTGGAGCTGGAGCGCGGCCAGGAAGAAGAAGCCGCCGAACGCGGCGTACACGCACAGCGTGACCAGGTTGACCGCGGTGAACATCCGCGACGTGAAGATCGACGGCGGCACCATCGCGCGCTCGCCGCGCCGCCGCTCCACGACCACGAACCAGGCGCCGACGAGGACCCCGGCCGCCCCGGCCCACCAGGCCTCGCCGATCAGCGCATAGGTCACGAGCGCGAGGGCCGCGGCGCCGAGCACCGCGCCGAGCACGTCGAAGCGTCCGTGCGCGGTCTCGTCGCGCGATTCGGGGACGTGCCGCAGCGCCACCGGGACGCAGAGCGCGGCGAGCGGCACGTTCAGCAGGAAGACCCACCGCCAGCCCGGCCCGTCCACCAGCCAGCCGCCGACGAACGGTCCGATCGCCGCCCCCACGCCGCCGAAGCCGGACCACAGCCCGACCGCCCTGGCCCGGTCGTCCTCGTGGAAGCTCGCCTGGATCAGCGCCAGGGACCCGGGGGTCAGCAGCGCCCCGCCCACGCCCTGGAGGGCGCGGGCGGCGATGAGCACCCCGGCGTTCGGGGCCAGCCCGCACAGGAGCGAGGCGAGCGCGAACCACACGACGCCGATCACGAAGACCCGGCGCCTGCCGAACCGGTCGCCCAGCGATCCGCCGAGCAGGATCAGACCCGCCAGGGTGAGCATGTAGGCGTTCACCGTCCACTGGAGGACGGCCAGGTCGGCATCGAGATCGGCACCGATGTGCGGCAGGGCCACGTTGACGACGGTGGAGTCGAGCAGCGCCATGCCGGAGCCGAGGACGGTCGTGAACACGATCCATCGCCCGGCCCTCGATGCCATCCGCACATCGCGCACGCCCATGCCAGCCATCGTCCTCGCGGAGACGGCCGCCTGCACCCCGGTGCGCGCATCCGCGCCGGGCGGCGCGCCCGCACGGCGCGGCACCGGGCCTCCGCGCCGGGCCGTACGCGACCGCGGGCCGCCCCGCGCGGCGGGCGGTTCTCCGTACCCGGCTCGGACCCGCCCCCACACGCACCCGCCCGCGTCCGCGTCAGGCGGTGCGCAGCCGTCCCGCCGCCCGGACCAGCGCGGCCACGCCCCGCTCGGCCTTCGCCCGCGGGCAGCCCACGTTCAGCCGGACGAAGCCGGGCGTGCCGTACACCCCGCCCGGCATGATCGCGACCTTCTCCACCCCGATCAGCTCCTCCTGCAGCCGGGTCTCCTCGATGCCGAGGGGCCGCAGGTCGATCCAGGCGAGGTAGCCCGCCTGCGGAGGCGCCCAGTCGACTCCGGGAAGGCCGTCGGCGAGCTGTTCCCGGACCGTGCTCATCGTGCCCGCCACATAGGCCCGCAGCGCGTCCAGCCAGGCCGCGCCCCGCCGGTAGGCGGCGATGTGCGCGGTCAGCGAGAGCACCGCCGGGGAGGCCAGCCCCTCCCCGGTCTCCATGCGCCGGACGAAGGCCTCGCGTTCGTCGGGGTCGCCGATGATCCCGTACGAGCCGGAGAGCGCGGGGAAGTTGAAGGCCTTGGTGCCCGAGGTGATCAGCGCCCAGCGGCGGCCCCGGCCCCGCTCGGCGATCCGGGTCCACGGGACGTGCCGCAGGCCCTCGACGGTGAGGTCGGCGTGGATCTCGTCGCTGACGACGGCCGCGCCGTGGCGCTCGGCGAGCGCGGCGAACTCCCCGAGCTCGTCCTCCGTCCATACCCGGCCGGTCGGGTTGTGCGGGGAGCAGAGCAGCAGCATGGTGCTGTCCGGCCGGGCCAGCTCCCGTTCCAGCGCCTCGGTGTCGCCGACCGGGACACCGCGCAGCTCGCGCCCGAGGCCGGTCACGGCCTTGCGGAAGCCGTCGTAGGTGGGGGTGTGGACGACCACGCCGTCGCCGGGCTCGGTCCACATCCGGAGCAGCTGGGAGAGCTGGTTGAGCACCGACGGCGCGTACACCAGGGAGTCCGGGTCGATCGCGGCGCCGTACCGGGTCGCGTACCAGTGGCGTATCGCCTCGCGGAAATCGCCGAGCCGCCAGTCGGTGTAGCCGAAGACACCGTGGTCGACGCGCTCATGCAGGGCCGCGAGGACCTCGGGCGGAGAGGCGAAGTCCATGTCGGAGATGGTGAAGGGGAGCAGGTCGGGGACGCCGAAGCGGTCCGCGATCCCGTCCCACTGGACGGACCAGGTCCCCTGCCGGTGCGTCTCCCGGTCGAAGTCGTACGTCGTCACCGCTGCCTCTCCTCCGGACATCCCTCTCCTCCCGACATGCCGAGGGCCCGGCACCCCCGCACCAGGGCGGGGGTACCGGGCCGCTCGTCCAACGCCTGACTCGGCGCTTACTTCAGCTTGGTGCCGGTCGAGCGCAGCGCCGCGCACGCCTCGGTCACGCGGACGGCCATGCCGGCCTCGGCCAGCTTGCCCCAGGTGCGGGGGTCGTAGGTGGACTTGATGCCGACCTCGCCGTCGACCTTCAGGACACCGTCGTAGTTCTTGAACATGTGGTTCGCCACCGGACGCGTGAAGGCGTACTGGGTGTCGGTGTCGAGGTTCATCTTCACGACGCCGTTCTCCAGGGCGGTCGCGATCTCCTCGGCCGTGGAGCCCGAGCCGCCGTGGAAGACGAAGTCGAACGGCGAGGCCTTGCCGTACTTCTCGGCGACGCCGGCCTGGAGGTCCTTGAGGAGCTCCGGGCGGAGGACGACGTTGCCCGGCTTGTAGACGCCGTGCACGTTGCCGAAGGAGGCGGCGAGCAGGTAGCGGCCCTTCTCGCCCAGGCCCAGGGCCTCGGCGGTGCGGAGCGCGTCGTCGACGGTGGTGTACAGCTCGTCGTTGATCTCGTGGCTGACGCCGTCCTCCTCGCCGCCGGTCGGGGTGATCTCGACCTCAAGGATGATCTTGGCGGCGGCGGCCTTCGCCAGCAGCTCCTGGCCGATGGCCAGGTTGTCGGCGAGGGTCTCGGCGGAGCCGTCCCACATGTGCGACTGGAACAGCGGGTTCTCGCCGCGGGCGACGCGCTCGGCGGAGACGTCGAGCAGCGGACGGACGTAGCCGTCCAGCTTGTCCTTCGGGCAGTGGTCGGTGTGCAGCGCGACCGTGATGTCGTACTTCGCGGCGACGATGTGCGCGAACTCGGCCAGGGCAACGGCGCCCGTGACCATGTCCTTGTTGTACTGGCCGCCCAGGAACTCGGCTCCGCCGGTCGAGATCTGGATGATGCCGTCGCTCTCGGCCTCAGCGAAACCGCGCAGGGCGGCGTGCAGGGTCTGGGACGAAGTCACGTTGATGGCCGGGTAGGCGAACTTGCCTGCCTTCGCCCGGTCGAGCATCTCGTTGTAGACCTCGGGGGTTGCGATGGGCATTCGTCCGCTCCTTGTGATGTGCGGGGTGTGTGCGTTGCTGTCCCTGACCTGGGGGCGACGTCATCGTCGACTCCCATCCTTCCAGACTCTCCCCCGGGCTCCCACGGGCCCGGCACGCCAAGGGGCGGGGTGTTTCACGTGAAACACCCCGCCCCTTGGTAAAAACGCAGGTCAGGACGGCAATCACCACTGTCCGGGACCTAAGTCACGACTTCGCGGCGGTTACGCCAGGTCGAGATCGGCCAGCTGGTAGCCCGTGAGGTAGGCCAGGCCCGCCCCGGCGATGGCCTCCGCGGCGCCCCGGTCGACGATCGTCGCCACGGCGACGACCTCGCCGCCGGCCTCACGGACGGCCTCCACGGCGGTCAGCGGCGAACCGCCGGTCGTCGAGGTGTCCTCGACGACCAGGCAGCGATGGCCCTTGACGTCGGCGCCCTCGATGCGGCGCTGCATGCCGTGCGCCTTCTGCGCCTTCCGCACCACGAAGGCGTCGAGGCGCTGCCCGCGCGCGGCCGAGGCGTGCAGCATCGAGGTCGCCACCGGGTCGGCGCCCAGGGTCAGACCGCCCACGCAGTCGAAGTCCAGGTCGGCCGTCAGGTCGAGCATGACCTGACCCACCAGCGGCGCGGCCTCGCCGTCCAGCGTGATCCGGCGCAGGTCGATGTAGTAGTCGGCTTCCAGACCCGAGGAGAGGGTCACCTTGCCGTGCACCACGGCCTTGTCCTTGATCTGCTGGAGCAGCTCAGCGCGTACGTCAGTCATGCCCCGAGCTTAAAGGCCGCCGCTCAGAGGCGGCGCCAGCGCCAGGTGCTCTCGACCTCCAGGGGGTCGATCGGGGTGACCAGGCGGGGGAGGGTGTTGAGCCCGTTGGGCGGGCCGGACTGCGGCTCGACGCAGACGGCCTCCTCCTGCTCGTCGTAGATCACGACCCACTCGGCGCGGCTGGTGACCTTCAGCTCCAGCTCCTCCGGCCAGGTGAGGGTGGCGTCGACGCCTCCGGGCATGCCGAAGCAGTCGTCCCAGGGGCCGGGCACGGGGTCGATCCGGCGCCCGGTCGGGAGGTGGTCGTCCCCGCGCTCCTCCTGCCAGGCGGGCACGAAGTCGAGCACCGCGTCCCGGCCGCCCCGGCCGAGGTTGCGCAGGAACCAGGGGTGCCAGCCCGCCTGGGCCGGGAAGGAGTCGTCGTAGGTCTCGACGCCGAAGCGCAGGGTGAGGGCGTCCTCGGTCAGCTCGAAGACCTGGGTGACCTTGCCCTTGTACGGCCACGGGTCGCCGAGGTCGCAGGTGAAGACCGCCTCGGTCGCGGAGACCCGCGCGGTCTTCCAGGCGAGGTCGCGGACGGTGCCGTGGATGGCGTGCGGGGGTGCGTTGACCGGCAGCTGGTGGCTGGTGGCCCCGTTGCGGAAGCGGCCGTTCTCGGTCCGTCCGCACCAGGGCACCATCGGGAAGGCCCCGAACCGCTCGCCCTGGCGCAGCAGCTCGATGCCGCCGATCCGCAGGCTCTCGATCCGGCAGCCGTTCTCGGGGGTGATGGTCAACTCGGCGTCGCCCGCCGTCAGTCGCGTCTGCATGCTCACGCCCCGACCCTAATCGTGTCAGCGGCGTCGGCGCAGGGCGCGGCCGACGACCACGGCGGAGGCGAGGGCGAGGGCCGCGGCCGGTGCGACCCAGCGCAGGGTGGCGCCGGCGCTCGACGCCTGCGGTGCGGGCACGGGGGCGTACCGGCCGCGCGGCGGCGCGTGGTCGACCTCCTCGGCGCTCCGTCCGATCATGGTCCGACGGGCGTGGGCGGCCTCGGCGGCGGGCTGCGGAGCGGGGAACTCGATGGGCGTGTCGCCGAAGTCCCCGCCGAGGACCGGGTCGAGGGAGGGCGGCGGGACGGGCGCGTCGAAGACGGAACCCCGGCGCGGCTCCTCGGCCCCGTCGTCGATCCCGTCGTCGATCCCGTCGTCGTCGGAGTCGAACGCGACGACGGAGTCGGAGTCGGAGGTGGGGTCCGCGCCGTCGCCGGACTCGGCATCGGCATCGGCATCGGCATCGGCGTGGGCGTCGGCTCCGGTGCCGCGGGCGGCCTCGGCGGCGGCGGTGCCGTGGCTCGGCCGTCCCGGCGCGTCCTGCTCCGCCGCCGCCGACTCCAGCCCCGCCACGAACCTGCCGAGGATCTTGGCACCCGCCGCGGCCCGGTCCTCCTCCGTCACCTCGGCGAGCCGGCCCGCCGCCGTCAGAGCGCCGGTGAAGGTCAGCCGGGTCCCCTCGGCCACCGGAGTGAGGACGACGGTGAGCGACAGCTCCGCCGTGCCCTTGCCGCGGGCCTCGGTCCCCTGCCCCTCGTACGTGATCGCGTCGTCCCGCTCGACGATCCGCAGGGCGCCCCGGTAGGTGATGGTGTGGCCGCCGACCCGCACCTTGAGCCGGCCGGTGAGCGCGCCCTCCTCCCGGGCCGCCCCCTCGGACGGCGCCGCGGCCTCGCCGGCGTCCCGCTGAAGGCCGGGCACGCAGCGCACCACCCGGGCCGGGTCCCTGAGCGTCGCACGCAGAACCTCGGCCGGGACCGGGACGAACACCTCATGCTCCATGGAAGCCGAGCCTACTCAGACGGGACGGCGGCGTCGCCCGTTCGGCGCGGATCCCGGCGCCCGCGCCGCCCGGCCGTGGGGCGCCCGCCCCGCCCCGTCGGGTCCCCCTGCCGAAACCTTCAGTCTCCGTACCGCGGGTGGACCAGCGTCGACGGGGGCAGGGCCGTCCCCCGCGCGCGCTCGGCGCGGCGGGCCGCGGCCGCCAGGGTGTCCTCGCCGAGCGAACGCAGCCGCGGCGCGTCGGGGGCGAGACCGAGGGCGGGCGGGCGGCCGCCCGGTGCGGCCAGCAGGAAGCCCCAGTCGCCGGGCCCCCGCCCCGTGGCGGCGGTCCGGTCGGCACGGTCGGGTCCGGCGGCGAAGCCCGGGGTGCGGCCGCTCGCGCTGTAGGGACGCGTCGCGAAGCCCGCGGCCCGCAGGGTGGCGTCCACGGTCCAGTAGGTGCGGGGCCGGTCGGCGACGGAGCCCGCGTGCACGGCGAACCGCCCGGCGGGCGTGAGGACCTGGGCGACGAGCCCGTAGAACTCCTGCGCGTACAGCTTGGCGCTGGGGGTGATCCCGGGGTCGGGCAGATCGGAGATCACCACGTCGTACCGTTCCTGCAGACGGCCGGTGGCGCCCCGGAGCCAGTGGAAGGCGTCCGCGTGGACCACCCGGACGCGCGGGTCGCGGAACGCCTGGGCGTTGAGCCCGGCGAGCGCCGGGTCCGTCCGGGCGAGGCGGACGACCCCGGGGTCGAGCTCGACGACGGTGACGGAGCGGACGCCGGGGTAGCGCAGGACCTCGCGGGCGGCCATGCCGTCCCCGCCGCCGACGATCAGCACGCGGCCGTGGCCGCCGTTCATCGCGGGGTGGACCAGGGCCTCGTGGTAGCGGTACTCGTCCCGGCCGGCGACCCGCAGGCGCCCGTCGAGGAACAGGTCGGGCGGGCCCTCCGGGCTCCCCGTCACGACGATCTCCTGGAGGTCGGTGTGGACGGCGACCCGCACCCGCTCCCCGTACACCGCGCGGCGCGCGGCCTGCTCGAAGTCGTCGACGAGCACGGTCGCGGTGGCGAGGACCGCGAGCACCGCCACGTTCACCGCGACGAGCAGCGCCCGGGAGCGGGCGGTCAGGTCGCGGCGGAACACCCAGAGGACGAGGCCGCCGCCCGCCACCGCGTTGACCGCGCCGGTGACCAGGGCGCCGGTGAGCTGGCCCAGCCAGGGCAGCAGCAGGAAGGGGAAGGCGAGGCCGCCGACGAGCGCCCCCACGTAGTCGGCGGCGAAGAGGTCGGCGACCGTCCCGGCGGCGTCGTCCTGCTCGCCGAGCGAGGCCTTCCGCCCGGACCGGCCCGAGCGGTCGCCCCGCTGTATGAGCGACATGAGGAGCGGGATCTCCGCCCCGACGAGCACCCCGATGGCGAGGGAGAACGCCACGAGGACGTACCGCGACTCGCCGAACCAGGCGAAGGCCGCGTACAGCACCATCGCCGAGGTGCCGCCGACCAGCGCGAGGCCGGCCTCGACCAGGCCGAAGCCCACGGCGGCGCGGCAGCGCAGCGCCTTGGCGAGGAGCGAGCCCACCCCCATGGCGAAGACCATGACGGAGAGCACCACGGAGGCCTGGGTGACCGAGTCGCCGATCAGGTAGGAGGCGAGGGCGACCAGTTCGAGCTCGTAGACCAGGCCGCAGGCGGCGCAGACGAAGACCACCGCGAGCACCGGGAACCGGACCGTTCCGCCCGGTGGATCGGGCCGCCGCGCGGGCGCCCGCCGCACCTCCTTGGGTGGCATGGTCACGGTCGGCTCGATCATGACCGTAACGCTACGTCACGGCTCGGACGCTCCCTGTCACCCACACGAGTGGATCTGGGGCGCCGAGAGGGCGTATCAGAGCGTTGCGGGCATACGTACGCCGATACGCGTCCTGGTCACCACCAACTGCCCCTCCTGCGGGTAGGCGTGCCAGGTCCGCCAGCGCACCTGGCCCTCGTGGCGCTGCGCCAGCATCGCCGTGAAGGCGTGCGGGGAACCGGGGAAGGTCCCCGCCAGCCCCTGGGGATGGTCGGCGACGAGCGCCAGCAACTCCTGCGCACGGCCCGCGAAGGAGCCGTGCGAGAGCGTCTCGACGCGGGCGGCGAACTCGTACTCCCATCCGCCGACGCGCTTGGAGACGCCGAGCGGCAGCGGGGTGCTGCTGCCGGGCATGCAGGCCACCGTCTCCGAGCAGCTGCCGCCGTCCTCTTCCAGGAGCACCTGATGAGAGGCACCGAGCAGCCTCAACTGCAGTTTTGCGCCCGTGAGTTCGAGGTCGAGCACGGCCAGGGCGGGAAGCGGCTCGCGCCCGAGGGCCCAGGCGAGGTCGGCCGCGCGGGTGTCGGTGTAGGAGGTCTTCAGGGTGGTGAGCATGGGTCGGCTCCGCAAACACGGTTTGACGGGTGGGCCGGGGGCGCCCCGGAGAATCCACGGAAGTGGGGAATCGCAGGCTCGGGTCCACACACGGTCCGAGGGCTGTCTCTGTCAGGAGCGAGAGAACCACGGACCCGGACGACTCGCAGCGTTTTTACCCAACTTGCTGTGTTTTCCAACCCCTTCGGGGAGCCCACAGTTCACTTGTTCAAACAGAACCGGTCGACGGGCAGCGGCCGCTTGCCCACGTCACGTGCCACACGCCTGCGGCCCCGCCGGCCTACGGGGCGCCGCCGCCCGGCGACGAGCCGACCGACGCCGCCGCCCGGCCCCCGCCGCCCGGGCGGTTCGGATCGTGGTGACGACCGCCCGGCCCGCCGCCCGCCCGGCCCCGCTCAGCTGCCGCCGCCGCAGCCGCCGCCCCCGCAGCTGGACGAGCCGCCGCCGCAGGAGCTGGAACCCCCGCCGCAGCCGTGTCCGCCGGAACCGCCGTCCACCCAGGCGCCGCCGCTGCTCGCCCCGGCACGCCGTCCGCGCGACCGGGACCGCGACCGCGACCGACCGCTCCCGCCGCCGAGACCGCCCCGCACGGCCATGACGACCGCCGCGACGACCAGGACCCCCATGACGATGAAGAATTCCATCTGTACTACCCCCGTTCGGTTGTGCGAGGGGGATTCCCGTCCCGACACCCCGTCAAAGCGCACTTGAGGAACTCCAGAGCTTCGCCGCAGGATGGCCGTCATGACACGACCGCCGCTCAACCGCCGCCTCGCCGAGTTCGGGACGACGATCTTCGCCGAGATGTCCGCGCTCGCCGCCAGGACCGGGGCGATCAACCTCGGCCAGGGCTTCCCCGACACCGACGGCCCCGAGGAGATCCGGGAGGCGGCGGTCCGCGCGCTGCGGGACGGCCGCGGCAACCAGTACCCGCCCGGCCCCGGCGTCCCCGAGCTGCGGTCGGCGATCGCCGACCACCAGCGGGACCGGTACGGCCTCGGGTACGACCCGGACACCGAGGTGCTCGTGACCGCGGGCGCCACCGAGGCGATCGCGGCGGCCCTGCTCGCCCTCGTCGAGCCGGGCGACGAGGTCGTCGCCCTGGAGCCGTACTACGACTCGTACGCCGCCTGCGTCGCCATGGCCGGCGGCACCCGGGTCCCGGTCACCCTCCGCCCGCACGAGGGCGCGTACGTCCTGGACCTCGACGAACTGCGGGCCGCCGTCACCGACCGGACCCGGCTGATCCTGCTCAACACCCCGCACAACCCCACCGGCACCGTCCTCACCCGGGCCGAACTGACGGCCGTCGCCGAGCTCGCCGTCGAGCGGGACCTGCTCGTCGTCACCGACGAGGTGTACGAGCACCTGGTCTTCGACGACGCCGAGCACGTGCCGATCGCGAGCCTGCCGGGCATGCGGGAGCGCACGGTCACCATCGGCTCGGCCGGCAAGACGTTCTCCTTCACCGGCTGGAAGGTCGGCTGGATCACCGCGAGCCCCGAGCTGACCTCGGCGGTCCGCGCCGCGAAGCAGTTCCTCACCTACGTGTCGTCCGGCCCGTTCCAGTACGCGATCGCCGAGGCGCTGCGCCTCCCCGCCGCCTACTTCGACACCCTCCGCGCCGAGCTCTCCGCCAAGCGGGACCTGCTCGGCGAGGGCCTCGCCCAGGCCGGCTTCGCGGTCTACAAGCCCGCCGGCACCTACTTCGTCACCACCGACATCCGCCCCCTCGGCGCCGAGGACGGCTTCGCCTTCTGCCGCTCGCTGCCCGAGCGCGCCGGCGTCGTCGCCATCCCGAACGCCGTCTTCTACGACCACCGCGAGGCCGGCGCCCCCTTCGTCCGCTTCGCCTTCTGCAAGCGGACCGAGGTCCTGGAGGAGGCCGTCTCCCGCCTGAAGCGCCTGGGCTGAGTCCGCGCCGCGCACCCGGACACGCGAAAGCCCGGCCCCCGTGAGGGGGGCCGGGCTCCGGTGGTGCCGTGGGGGAGGCTCAGGCCTCCTCGTCGCCGGCCTTGTCCTCGGGGGACTCCAGGCCGAACTGCTCGACGATCCACTTGTCGAACTCGATCGAGGCGCGGACCCAGCTCACCGTGGAGGACACGAAGTGCTCCAGGGCGACGCCGGTGCCGATCAGCATCTGGGCCTCGCCGATGAGGCGGAGGGTGGCGGAGCCGTCCTCCTCCTCGTGGAGGTGGGTGTAGACCTTCGGCCACAGGGTGCGGCGGTTCCAGTCGTCGATCGCGTCGAGGATCTTGGCGCGGTCGTCGGCCGAGTGCGGACGGTCGTAGAACGTCCGGACCGAGAAGACCTGCTGCTCGTCCTCGCCGCGGAACATGAAGTACGTGCGGAATTCCTCCCACGGCGCGGCGAGGTCACCCTCGTCGTCGATGACGTACTTCAGTTCCATCTGCTCGAGGAGCTGCTTGACGAGGTCCTGGTCGGGGACGACGGGGCCCGCCGGTCCTGCGGCCTGAGGCTGGGGCTGGCCCCCGAAATTCGGAATCGAGGACGGGTCGATGCTCACCGTGTATTTCCCTTCGTACGGATGCTCGCCATCCTCCCCCATGCCGGGCGGTACGTGGCAAGTCCCGCCTCCCGCGATCCGCTGCGGGCTGACAAGATCTGGTCCTCATGGGGGAGACATCAGGGAAGAAGGCCGGTCCGGTGAAGCCGCGGGCGTGGACCTGGGTGTGGGTCTCGGCGGCGGTGACCGTGTTCTGCGGCGGGCCCGCGGCCGTGCTGGTCTGGGGCGCGACGGCCTGGAGCGAGATCGGTGAACCGGAGCAGGTGGACTGCGCCGAGGTGATGACCTTCGCGCGGGGAAGCCTCCCGGCGAGCGCCGAGGACGCCCGCTGCACGGCGGCCCACTGGCAGGAGACCGTGGCGGAGGCCGAGTTCCGGATGCCCCGCGACGAGGTCGGGGGGTGGCTGGAAGCGACCTACCCGGCCGGGAAGCCCGCCTTCTCCTGCGAGCAGGACCGGTGCGTGGACGTGTCCTTCGACGAGGCGCTGTTCGTGCACCTGCGGGTCACGTACGAGGACGGCGGCACCGCCCTCGTACGTGTCCGGGCCTTCGACACCTGAGCTACCGCGCCGCCCCCACGATCAGGCCGTCCTCGACGCGGTCCACCCGGACGGTGTCGCCGTCCCGGATCTCGCCCGCGAGGATCTCCCTGGCGAGCCGGTCGCCGATCGCCGTCTGGATGAGACGGCGCAGCGGCCGGGCGCCGTACGCCGGGTCGTTGCCCTCCTCGGCGAGCCACTCCAGGGCCTCCGGGGAGACCTCCAGGGTGAGCCGCCGGTCGGCGAGCCGCCGGGCGAGGCGGTCGATCTGGAGCCGGGCGATCCGGCCCAGCTCCGCCCGGTCGAGGGCCGAGAAGACGACGAGGTCGTCGAGGCGGTTGAGGAACTCCGGCTTGAAGCTCGCCCTGACCACGTCCAGGACCTGCTGCTTCTTCACGTCCGCCGGGGTCAGCGGGTCGACCAGGTACTGGCTGCCGAGGTTCGACGTGAGGATCAGGATGGTGTTGCGGAAGTCCACCGTCCGGCCCTGCCCGTCGGTGAGCCGCCCGTCGTCCAGGACCTGGAGCAGGACGTCGAAGACCTCCGGGTGCGCCTTCTCCACCTCGTCGAGCAGCACCACGCTGTACGGGCGGCGGCGGACCGCCTCCGTGAGCTGGCCGCCCTCCTCGTACCCGACGTAGCCGGGGGGCGCGCCGACCAGCCGGGCGACGCTGTGCTTCTCGCCGTACTCCGACATGTCGATGCGGATCATGGCCCGCTCGTCGTCGAAGAGGAAGTCCGCGAGCGCCTTCGCCAGCTCCGTCTTGCCGACACCCGTGGGGCCGAGGAAGAGGAAGGAGCCGGTGGGACGGTCGGGGTCGGCAATGCCCGCGCGGGTGCGACGGACGGCGTCGGAGACGGCCTGGACGGCCTCGGACTGGCCGATCAGGCGCCGGCCGAGCTCGTCCTCCATGCGCAGCAGCTTCTGCGTCTCGCCCTCCAGGAGGCGGCCCGCCGGGATGCCGGTCCAGGAGCCGACCACGTCCGCGATGTCGTCGGGCCCGACCTCCTCCTTGACCATGGTGTCCTTCGAGGACTCCTGCTGCGCCTCGGCCTCGCTCGCCTCGGCCAGCTCCCGCTCCAGGGCCGGGATCTCCCCGTAGAGCAGCTTGGAGGCGGTGTCGAAGTCGCCGTCACGCTGGGCGCGCTCGGCGCGGCCGCGGGTCTCGTCCAGGCGCTCCTTGAGCTCGCCGACCCGGTTGAGGGACTGCTTCTCCTTCTCCCAGCGGGCGGTGAGGCCGCGCAGCTCCTCCTCGCGGTCGGCGAGGTCGCGCCGCAGCTTCTCCAGGCGCTGCCTGCTCCCCGCGTCGGTCTCGTTCTTGAGGGCCAGCTCCTCCATGCGGAGCCGGTCGACCGAGCGCTGGAGCTCGTCGATCTCGACCGGCGAGGAGTCGATCTCCATGCGGAGCCGGCTCGCGGCCTCGTCGACGAGGTCGATGGCCTTGTCGGGGAGGAAGCGGGAGGTGATGTAGCGGTCGGAGAGGGTCGCGGCGGCCACCAGCGCGGAGTCGTTGATCTGCACCTTGTGGTGGGCCTCGTACCGGCCCTTCAGTCCGCGGAGGATCGCGATGGTGTCCTCGACGGTGGGCTCGGCGACCAGCACCTGCTGGAAGCGGCGCTCCAGGGCGGGGTCCTTCTCGATCCGCTCGCGGTACTCGTCGAGGGTGGTCGCGCCGACCATGCGGAGCTCGCCGCGGGCCAGCATGGGCTTGAGCATGTTGCCCGCGTCCATGGCGGAGTCGCCGCCGGCGCCCGCGCCGACGACCGTGTGCAGCTCGTCGATGAAGGTGATGATCTGGCCGTCGCTCGCCTTGATCTCGGAGAGCACGGTCTTCAGCCGCTCCTCGAACTCGCCGCGGTACTTCGCGCCGGCGACCATGGCGCCGAGGTCGAGCGAGACCAGCCGCTTGTTCTTGAGGGACTCGGGCACGTCGCCCTTCACGATCCGCTGCGCGAGGCCCTCGACGACGGCGGTCTTGCCGACGCCGGGCTCGCCGATGAGGACCGGGTTGTTCTTGGTGCGGCGGGACAGCACCTGCACGACGCGGCGGATCTCGTGGTCGCGGCCGATGACCGGGTCCAGCTTGCCCTCGCGCGCGGCGGCGGTGAAGTCCGTGCCGAACTTCTCCAGCGCCTTGTACTGCCCCTCCGGGTCGGGTGTGGTCACCCGGCGTCCTCCCCTGCTCTTCTCGAACGCGTCGAGCAGCTTCGAAGCGCTCGCGCCCTGCGCGTCGAGGATCTCACCGGCCTGTCCGCCCTTGGCCGCGATCGCGACGAGGAGGTGCTCGGTGGACAGGTAGTCGTCGCCGAGCTCCTTGGCCTGCCGGTCCGCGTCGGCGATGACGGCGAGGAACTCGCGGCTGGGCTGCGGGGGCGCGACCGTGGACCCGGTGACGCTGGGCAGGGCGGCGAGCAGCCGCTCCGCGCCGGCCCGCACGACCGCCTGGTCGGCCTCGACGGCGGCGAGCAGGTCGGTGATGTTCTCGTTGTCCTGACCGGTCAGCAGCGCGAGCAGCAGGTGCGCGGGGGTCAGGTCGGCGTGCCCGAGGGACACGGCGCGGCTGCTGGCCGCGTTGATCGCGTCCCGGCTCCGGTTGGTCAGTTCGGCGTCCACGTGCGGTGCTCCTCCTGGATCGTTCGGGGTCCTCTCCCTTTATGACTCTTCCAGCGTACACAAAGTTGAGTCGATTGCGCTCAAGGTGTCGGAGGGAGCTCCGCCCCCGGTACGTTCCGTGCATGGCGACCGACCCGAGGAACCCCTCCGACTCGTACCTCAGCTTCTGGCGCGAGTACCACATGTGCACCCTGACCACCCCGCGCCCGAACGGCACCCCTCACGTCGTGGCGGTGGGCGTCACCTACGACCCCGAGGGCGGTTTCGCGCGGGTCATCACCAACCGGCACAGCCGGAAGGTGGCCAACGTCCTGGCGGCGGGCGCCGCGGGCGCGCGGGTCGCGGTCTGCCAGGTCGACAAGGGGCGCTGGGCCACCCTGGAGGGCGTCGCGCGCATCCGCACGGAGCCCGAGGTGGTCGCGGACGCGGTGGCGCGCTACGCGGAGCGCTACGGGCGCACGCCGGCCGAGAACCCGGACCGGGTGGTCGTCGAGATCACCCTGACCCGGGCGATGGGGCGCGCCTGAGGGAGGCCCCCGATCGTACGGGGGCAGCACAGCGGCGCCATCGCGTTTCAGGTCCGCGATGGCGCCGCTGTGTGGGGGAAGTGCCGGAGCGATCTACAACGACGGGGGAATCGCTCAGGCACTGCGGGGGGTGGCGGTGATGGTCTCGGGTTCGATCAGCTGGTGGTCCCGCTGGTCGAGGTTGACGAAGATCATGCCGTACCGGATGGCACAGCGGATGGGCTGTGGGGCGCCGCGGGGACGGCGGAGGCAGCGGTAGGCGCGGACGTCCTCGTCCTGCTCCCGTGCCACCACGATCGGCTCTCCGAAGAGGGTGATCTTCAGCGCGTCGCCACGGTGGGGGATGGCCGTGGCGAGGTCGACGAAGTGCCACCCGGACCGGTAGGCCGAAGCCATCTCCCGGCGGAACCTGGGGTCGTCCGGCGGCACGGTCACGCCCCCGCGCCCCTCGAATCGATCTCCCAGGACGGCTCGTAAGGAGCAGCGAGCACGACGTCCCGGGGAGAGCTCTCCCACGAGGGTTCGCCGGGTCCCGCGACCACCTCGTGCGCCGGGGTGCTCTCCCACGAGGGCTCGTCCGGCCCTGCCACGGAGTGCGCCGGGGTGCTCTCCCACGAGGGCTCGTCCGGCCCTGCCACGGAGTGCGCCGGGGTGCTCTCCCACGAGGGCTCGCCGACGGCGAGTGCGCCGAGAGCAGCCGCCGCAACGGCTATGGCGCTAAGTGCACGAACCATCCTGGTCATGGCCGATCTCCACCTCTTTTGATCACTACCTCCCCCCCGCGAGTAAGACGATGGCTCACTCCCGACCCTTTCCACCAGCCAACCCGGGCATCATGTTCCTGTAATTCATGACCCTGAGGGGGGTGCAAATGAGGCGAGAATGCGACGAGTCCGTTCATAAGCACAGTCACGGTGAACTATGCGACGTGGGCAAGGAGCTCTATGCGAGTGCCCTCCGCACCGGCCGCATAGCCCGTGCGGACGCCGAAGCCGCCCCCTGCCTGAGGGAACTCTCCCTCCTGCACCCGGACCCGGACGACAGCGAGTGCCTGCGTCCCGTGCCGCCCTCGATCGCCCTGAACCAGCTCGTGCACCCCATCGAGCAGGAGATACAGGTCCGGCGCCAGCACGCGCTGGCCCTCGCGGACGCTTTCGAGCCGTTCATGGCCATCCACACCCAGGACCCCACCGGCACCCAGGCCATCACGGTCCTCGAAGGCCTCAGCGTCATCAACGCCGCGCTCGACCGCGCCATCAACGAGTGCACCGAGGAACTCCTCACCATCCAGCCCGGCAGCGGCCGCCGCCCCGAGACCCTCGAAGCGGCCCTCCGCCGCATGGAACCGCTGCTCGACCGCGGGGTCCGGATGCGGACGCTCTACCAGCACACCGCACGGCACCATCCCGCCACCCTGGCCTACGTCGAACGCGTCGCGCCGTACGGGCTCGAACTGCGCACCCTCGAGGAGATCGTCGACCGGCTGATCATCGTCGACCGCAAGGTCGCGTTCGTGCCCGCGCGCAGCGACCGCCAGGTCGCCCTCGAACTCCGCCACGAGGGCCTCGTGCAGTACCTCGTCGGCGTCTTCGACCAGTTCTGGCTGCACGGGGTGCCCTGGGAGGACGAGATCCCCTACAGCCCCTCCGTGGACGGCATCGGCGGCGTCCAGCGCTCGATCGCCAAACTCCTCGTCGAGGGCCACGTGGACGAGGCCATCGCCCGCCGCCTCGGCATGAACGTGCGCACCTGCCGCGCCCACATCGCCAAACTCGCCGCCGCCCTCGGCAGCGGCAGCCGGGCCCAGCTCGGCTACCTGATCGCGCAGTCGGGCATCCTCGAGGGAGACACCTGACCACCGGACACCTGACCAGCGCCGAACGGGACAACTCACCACCGTGTACGTACAGATCGACCTCGACGGGCCCGCCGGGACCCTCCGCGTCTCCGGGCACGACCTGCCCACCGTGGAGCTCGTACGGGCCCCCGGGACCCGCCCGGACACCCATACGCCGATCGGCACCCGCAAGCCCGCCCTGCTCGCCCTGACGGTGGCCGGGGAACCCGCCGTCATCAAGCCGGCCCGCGCGCGGCTACTGCGCCGCTCCTACCGGGTGGACGTCCGCGTGGACGGCCTCCGCTACCGGCTCGTCCCCAGCTCGTACGTGGACAGCCGGTTCACCCGGAACGGGAAGGCGCTCGGGACCCTGGAGTCCAAGGGGGACGGCACGGTGTACCCCGACTGGGACCCGGCCGCCGCCCCGACCCCGCTCGACCACGCCGTCGGCACCGCCCTCGCCGCCGCGTTCGGCACGGGCGCGTCGCCCTGGTGGGAGACCGTCGGCGACATCGTGGCGGAGCTCATCCCGTAGCGGCGGGGTCCCGGGCCGCCGACCGCCCCGGGTCCCCGCCGCCGGCCCCGTACACGCCGAAGCCCCCTCCACGACCGTGGAAGGGGCTTCACGCGTCCAGGGGCGCCCGGCGCGGGGCCGGGCCGCCGGACGGGGGCCTACTCGCCGCGCTTGGGACGCCAGACCACCAGGGCGCTCGCCTGCTGCACGTCCTGGTACGGCACCAGGTCGCGCCGGTACGAGGCGTGCACCTGGGCCTCGCGCTGCCGCATCGCCGCCGCCGCGCCGTCGACGGCCGCCGACAGCTCCGCGATCCGGCTCTGCAGCGCCGCGACCTGGTTCTCCAGCTCGATGATGCGCTTGATCCCGGCCAGGTTGATGCCCTCGTCCTGCGACAGCTGCTGCACCTGCCGGAGCAGCTCGATGTCACGGGCCGAGTAGCGCCGGCCACGGCCCGCCGTGCGGTCCGGGGAGACCAGACCGAGGCGGTCGTACTGACGGAGGGTCTGCGGGTGCAGACCGGAGAGCTGGGCCGCCACCGAGATGACGTACACCGGCGACTCGTCGGTCAGCTCGTACGGATTGCGTCGGCGCCCGTCCACCGGGTCACGCTCCCTTCGCTGCCTGGAACAGCTCCGCCCGCGGATCGTCGGAGGCGGTCGCCTCGCGATAGGTCTCCAGGGCGTCCCGTGCCTTGTCGTCCAGCTCCTTCGGCACCGCGACCTCGACCGTCACGAGGAGGTCGCCGCGGGTGCCGTCCTTGCGGACCGCGCCCTTGCCGCGGGCGCGCATGGTCCGGCCGTTCGGCGTGCCCGCGGGCAGCTTGAGGGTGACCGCGGGGCCGCCGAGGGTCGGCACCTTGATCTCGCCGCCGAGCGCCGCCTCCGTGAAGGAGACCGGCACCGTGACGGTGAGGTTGTCGTCCTTGCGGCCGAACACCGGGTGGGAGTCGACGTGCACGACGACGTACAGGTCGCCGTTCTGCCCGCCGCGCTCCCCCGGCGCCCCCTTGCCGCGCAGCCGGATCTTCTGGTTGTCGGAGACCCCGGCCGGGATGCGGACCTGCATGGTGCGGGAGGACTTGGCCCGGCCGCTGCCCTTGCAGACCTCGCAGGGGTTCTCGGCGATCAGGCCGCGGCCCTTGCAGTCCACGCAGGGGTCGGTGAGCGAGAAGCCGCCGCCGCTGCCGCGCGAGACCTGTCCGGTGCCGACGCAGGTCGGGCACACCCGGGGGGTGCCGTTCTTGTCGCCGGTGCCCGAACACGCCGTGCACGGCTGCTGGCTGGACATCCGCAGCGGTACGGTCGCGCCCTCGATGGCCTCGGTGAAGCTGAGCGTCACCTCGGACTCGATGTCCTGGCCGCGCCGGGGCTGGGTGCGGGCACCCGCGCCGCCGCCGCGGTTGAACAGGCCGCCGAAGACGTCCCCGATGCCGCCGCCGCCACCGCCGCCGAAGCCGCCGCCCGCGCCGCCCTGGGCGCCTCCGAAGAGGTCGCCCAGGTCGAAGTTGAACGAGCCGCCCGCCCCGGGACCGCCGGCCCGGAAGCCGCCGTTCCCGAAGAGGGCGCGGGCCTCGTCGTACTCCTTGCGCTTCTTGGGGTCGCCGAGGATGTCGTTCGCCTCGGAGATCTCCTTGAAGCGCTCCTCGGCCTTGGCGTCGTTCTTGTTGGCGTCCGGGTGGTTCTCGCGGGCGAGCTTCCGGTACGCCTTCTTGATCTCGGCCTCGGTGGCGTCCTTGGGGACGCCGAGAACCTTGTAGTAGTCCTTCTCGACGAAGTCCTTCGTGCTCATCGACGTCCCTCCTTCCGGACTGCTCCGGGGTCTGTCACCGCTGTGCGGCCGGTCGCGCTACCCCTCCTCGGGGGCACCGCTCTCCTCGTCCGTGGACGACTTCGCGTCGTCCTTGGCCGGTGCCGCGCCCGGCTGGGGCTCGGCGACGGCCACGCGGGCGGGCCGGATGGTCCGCTCGCCGATCCGGTACCCCGGCTGCAGGATCGCCACGCACGTCGTCTCGGTGACGTCCGGCGCGTACGAGTGCATCAGGGCCTCGTGGATCGTCGGGTCGAAGGGCTCGCCCTCCTTGCCGAACTGCTGCAGACCCATCTTGGCGACGACGGTCTCCAGCGATTCGGCCACCGACTTGAACCCGCCCACGAGCTCGCCGTGGTCCCGGGCCCGGCCGACGTCGTCGAGCACCGGGAGCAGGTCGCTCAGGAGGCTCGCGACGGCGATCTCCTTGACCGTGACCCGGTCCCGCTCCACGCGGCGGCGGTAGTTCTGGTACTCGGCCTGGAGCCGCTGGAGGTCCGCGGTGCGCTCCTCGAGCGCCTTGCGGGCCTGGTCCAGCTGCGCCAGCAGAGCCACGTCAGTCGTGTCCCCGGCCGGGGCCGCCCCCTCCGCCTTGTCGGCGGAGGCGGCGGCAGCGGCGGTCTCGGGCTCCTCGGGCGTGCCGTCGGCGGGGACTTCGGGCTTCTCCTCGAAGCCCGGGGTCTCCTCCGACATCAGGCAGCGCCGCCCTTCGGCTTGTCCTCGTCGACGATCTCGGCGTCGACGACGTCGTCGTCGGCCGGGGCCTGCTGGCCGGCGCCGGCGTCGCCGCCCGCGGCCTGCGCGCCCTGGGCGTCGGCGTAGAGCGCCTGGCCGAGCTTCTGCGAGACGGCCGCGACCTTCTCGGTGGCGGTGCGGATCTCGGCGGTGTCCTCGCCCTTGAGCTTCTCCTTCAGCTCGCCGAGCGCGGCCTCGACCTCGGCCTTGACGTCGCCGGGGACCTTGTCCTCGTTGTCCTTGAGGAACTTCTCCGTCTGGTAGACGAGCTGCTCGCCCTGGTTGCGGGACTCGGCGGCCTCGCGGCGGCGGTGGTCCTCGTCCGCGTACTGCTCGGCCTCCTGGCGCATGCGGTCGACCTCGTCCTTCGGCAGCGAGGAGCCGCCGGTGACGGTCATCTTCTGCTCCTTGCCGGTGCCGAGGTCCTTCGCGGTCACGTGCATGATGCCGTTGGCGTCGATGTCGAAGGCGACCTCGATCTGCGGGACGCCGCGGGGCGCCGGCGGCAGACCGGTCAGCTCGAACATGCCGAGCTTCTTGTTGTACGCCGCGATCTCGCGCTCGCCCTGGTAGACCTGGATCTGCACGGACGGCTGGTTGTCCTCGGCCGTCGTGAAGATCTCGGACCGCTTGGTCGGGATCGTGGTGTTGCGCTCGATGAGCTTGGTCATGATGCCGCCCTTGGTCTCGATGCCGAGGGACAGCGGGGTCACGTCGAGGAGCAGGACGTCCTTGACCTCACCCTTGAGGACACCGGCCTGGAGCGCGGCGCCGATGGCGACGACCTCGTCCGGGTTGACGCCCTTGTTGGCGTCCTGACCGCCGGTCAGCTCCTTGACGAGCTCGGCGACGGCCGGCATACGGGTCGAACCGCCGACGAGGACGACGTGGTCGATCTCGGAGAGGTTGATGCCCGCGTCCTTGATGACGTTGTGGAACGGCACCTTGCAGCGGTCGAGCAGGTCCGAGGTCAGCTGCTGGAACTGGGCCCGGGTGAGCTTCTCGTCCAGGTGCAGCGGGCCCTCGGCGGAGGCCGTGATGTACGGCAGGTTGATGGAGGTCTCGGTCGAGGACGAGAGCTCGATCTTCGCCTTCTCCGCGGCCTCGCGGAGACGCTGGAGAGCCATCTTGTCCTTGGCCAGGTCCACGCCGTGGCCGTTCTGGAACTGCGTCACCAGGTAGTCGACGACGCGCTGGTCCCAGTCGTCGCCACCGAGGTGGTTGTCACCGTTGGTGGCCTTCACCTCGACGACGCCGTCACCGATCTCCAGGAGGGACACGTCGAAGGTGCCGCCACCGAGGTCGAAGACGAGGATCGTCTGGTCGTCCTTGTCGAGGCCGTACGCGAGGGCGGCCGCGGTGGGCTCGTTGACGATGCGCAGGACGTTGAGGCCCGCGATCTCACCGGCCTCCTTGGTGGCCTGGCGCTCCGAGTCGTTGAAGTACGCCGGCACGGTGATGACCGCGTCGACGACCTTCTCGCCCAGGTAGGCCTCGGCGTCGCGCTTCAGCTTCTGCAGGATGAAGGCGCTCATCTGCTGCGGGTTGAAGTTCTTGCCGTCGATCTCGATCTTCCAGTCGGTGCCCATGTGGCGCTTGACCGACCGGATGGTCCTGTCGACGTTGGTGACGGCCTGACGCTTGGCCACCTCGCCGACGAGCACCTCACCGTTCTTCGCGAAGGCGACGACGGACGGCGTGGTCCTGGCGCCCTCGGCGTTGGTGATGACGGTGGGCTCGCCGCCTTCCAGAACGCTGACGACGGAGTTAGTCGTGCCCAGGTCGATGCCGACCGCACGTGCCATTTCGATTCCTCCAGCTGACGTACTTGAGTGGATCTGACTCAAGGATGCACGACGACGCCGATCGCGTCAACAGACCTGAGTGGAGAGGGCTCAACTCTTCGACCTTTATCTCACTCATACGGGGGCGGGGGCGCGTCGATCCCGGGTCGGGGCGGGGAGCGCGTGAGAGAGTCCGGATGCCCCTTGCCGGGCAAAGCAGGCATATCCCACGAATATCCCATGATGCTCACACGGTCCCTCGGAAGGGTGTGGGAATGACGGCCAAGCGCACGTTCGACCTCATGGGCGGGCTCGCCCTCCTGCTCGCGCTCTCCCCGCTCCTCGCCGCCGTCGCCCTCTCGGTCGCCCTCGGCTCGGCGACCCCGGGCCGGGGCGTGCTGCGCCGGCGTACGGTGGCCGGCCTGGAGGGGCACCCCTTCACGATGCTGACCTTCCGCACCCGCGGCCCGCTGGCCGCCCTGCCCCTGCTGCTGCATGTCGTCGAGGGGCGGATGTCGCTCGTCGGACCCTGCCCCCTGTCGCCGTCGCACCGCGAGTGCGCGGGCGAGGGGCGCCGCCGGCTCTCCGTCCGCCCGGGACTCACCGGACCGTGGCAGATCAGCGGACGCTCGGACCTCCCGTGGGAGGAGCGGGAGCTGCTCGACCTCCACTACGTGGACCACCACTGGCTGGGGATGGACCTGCGGATCCTTGCGCGTACGCTTCCAGCAGTCCGCAGACGGCGCGCGGCAAGGTTTGCCTGAGCGACACAGATCACCGCGAGCGCCGCTGCATCACGAGGCCCCGAACGGGTAATCTCAGCACGGACTAGATAAGTTACCGCTTAGTAGGCTCGGCTCAGGCACTGAGCGGGCCCGCCCGAGGAGCCCGTCATGCAACTCGCCGCGATCATTGTGTCGCTGACGCTGACCGTGGTCGGCGTTGCCCTGCTCGCTCGCGCCGTCGGCCAGTTCGTCTCGTACTTCAAGCTCGGACAGCCGGTCCCGGCCGGGAGCCGTACCGACAACCCGTACCAGCGGAGCGTGACGCTCGTCCGGGAGTTCCTCGGCCACACGCGCATGAACCGCTGGGGCATCGTCGGCTTCGCCCACTGGTTCGTCGCCGTCGGCTTCCTCACCCTGCCGCCCACCCTGGCCCAGGCCTTCGGCCAGCTCTTCCAGGCCGACTGGACGCTGCCGGTCATCGGCGGCTTCCTCCCGTTCGAGCTGTACATCGAGTTCATCGGCGTGATGACGATCCTCGGCATCGCCGTGCTGATCGTCATCCGCCTGCTGAGCCTCCCGGGCCGGGCCGGACGCAAGTCCCGCTTCGCCGGCTCCAAGGCGGGCCAGGCGTACTTCGTCGAGTACGTCATCCTCACCATCGGCCTCGCCATCTACGTGCTGCGCGGCCTCGAAGGCGCGATCCACCACGTCGAGCACTACGAGGCCGCGTACTTCGCCTCGTACCCCCTGGTCCTGGCCTTCAAGGGCCTGAGCGTCCCCACCCTCCAGACGCTCATCTACTTCACCGCCATGGTGAAGATCAGCACCTCGTTCATCTGGATGATCGTCGTCTCGCTCAACACCAACATGGGCGTCGCCTGGCACCGATTCCTCGGCTTCCCGAACATCTGGTTCAAGCGGAACGCCGACGGCTCCACCGCCCTCGGCGCGCTCCAGCCGATGACGACGGCCGGCAAGGAGATCGACTGGGAGGACCCGGCCGAGGACGCCGTCTTCGGCGTCTCCCAGGTCGAGCAGTTCTCCTGGAAGGGCATCCTCGACTTCTCCACCTGCACCGAGTGCGGCCGCTGCCAGTCGCAGTGCCCCGCCTGGAACACCGGCAAGCCCCTCTCCCCCAAGCTCCTCATCATGTCGCTGCGCGACCACGCGCACGCCAAGGCGCCGTACCTGCTCGCCGGCGGCGGCAAGGACATGGAGGGCAACGAGAAGGCGACCGAGGAGCAGCTCAAGGACGTCCCCGCGTCGGCGATCGCCGAGGCCGAGCGCCCCCTCATCGGCACCGCCGAGGAGAACGGCGTCATCGACCCCGACGTCCTGTGGTCCTGCACCACCTGCGGCGCCTGCGTCGAGCAGTGCCCGGTCGACATCGAGCACATCGACCACATCGTCGACATGCGCCGCTACCAGGTGATGATCGAGTCCGCGTTCCCGTCCGAGGCGGGCACGATGCTCAAGAACCTGGAGAAGAAGGGCAACCCCTGGGGCCTGGCCAAGAAGCAGCGCGTCGAGTGGACCAAGGAGGTCGACTTCGAGGTCCCGATCGTCGGGAAGGACGTCGAGGACCTCTCCGAGTTCGACTACCTGTACTGGGTCGGCTGCGCCGGCGCCCTGGAGGACCGGGCCAAGAAGACCACCAAGGCCTTCGCGGAGCTCCTGCACATGGCGGGCGTCAAGTTCGCGATCATGGGCGGCGACGAGAAGTGCACCGGTGACTCCCCCCGCCGCCTCGGCAACGAGCCGCTGTTCCAGCAGCTCGCACAGGAGAACGTCGCGATGCTGAACATGGCGTTCGGCGAGTCCCTCGACGAGGACGGGGGCGTGGACGAGTCGACGAAGAAGCCCAAGTCGGCCAAGAAGATCGTCTCCACCTGCCCGCACTGCTTCAACACCATCGCCAACGAGTACCCGCAGCTCGGCGGCGAGTACGAGGTCATCCACCACACCCAGCTGCTCCAGCACCTCATCGACGAGGGCAAGCTGGTCCCGGTGACCCCGGTCGAGGGCCTGATCACCTACCACGACCCGTGCTACCTGGGCCGTCACAACAAGGTCTACACGCCGCCGCGCGAGATCATGTCCGCCGTCCCCGGCCTGCGCCAGCAGGAGATGCACCGCCACAAGGAGCGCGGCTTCTGCTGCGGCGCCGGCGGTGCCCGGATGTGGATGGAGGAGCGCATCGGCAAGCGCATCAACAACGAGCGCGTCGAGGAGGCCCTGTCCCTCAACCCGGACATCGTCTCCACCGCCTGCCCGTTCTGCCTGGTCATGCTGACCGACTCGGTCAACGGCAAGAAGAACGACGGCAAGGCCAAGGAGTCCGTCACGGTCGTCGACGTGGCGCAGCTGCTCCTGGAGTCGGTGAAGACCCCGGTGGACCCGGAGCCGGAGCCCGCCGAGGAGCCGGAGCCGGAGCCGGCGAAGTAGCACCACCCGGTACGTGAGAGAGGGCCGCCCCGCACACGCGGGGCGGCCCTCTCCGTGTGCGGGGGCGTCGTGCGTCGGGCCGGCCCGGTCAGGCCTTCGTGGCGACGTACGTCCCGACGAGGCTGCCCCGGAGGTCGTAGACCCAGCTGCCGGCGCCCTGGCGGGGGGTGTCGATCGCGGCGAGCCGGTAGTGGTGCCGGCCGTCGTCGACGAGCCGGTACGTCCAGCCGTGGTGGACGGCGGCCGGGTGTCCGGCGTCGAGGGTGCCGAGGCGGCGACCGTCCTTCCCGGTGAGCTCGACGTGGGGGCGGCCCGTGCCGGTGAAGAACCGGGCGACGTCCCCGGCGGGGAGGGTGACCTTGGCGTCGGGGAGGACGCCCTTGGCGTCGGCCTGCCGCGCCGTGTGCTTCCGCTGGTCCGGCGCGGGCTTGGGGGCGGGCTTCGGGTCCGGCTTGGGGGTGGGCTTCGGCGTGGGCTTCGGGTCCGGCTTCGGCGCGGTCTCGGTCCAGGAGCGGACGGTGCCGTCGGGCCGGAGGACGACGTGGAGGCCGTTGTGCTGCCCGTACGCGGGCCGGCCGCCGGTGCTGACGAGGGTGTCGACCAGGGAGCCGCCGGCGTAGATCTCGGCGGAGAAGCGGCCCGGGCCGTCCTGGTAGACCCGCGCGAGCGAACCGTCGGCGAGGTCGACGTTCCGCCAGAAGACCGACTGGTCGCCGCCGGCCGAAGTGGCGTCGTCCGAGGCGACACCGGTCCGGGCGGTGGCGGCGGGGGTCGCGTCGGCGGTGGCGGTGGTCGCGTCCGCGGCGGGCACGTCGGGGGCGGGGCCGGCGGCGAAGGCTCCCGCGGCCGGCAGGAGGAGGGCGGCGACGGCCCCGGTGGCGACGGCTGCGGTACGGGCGGAACGACGGGTGACACGCATCGGAGGGACTCCTTGCTCGACTCGCTGACGTCTCCGAAGCTACGAGTCCGACATTGAGGTGATACGTCGGATTTGTAACGGCGACCGCGCGTCTGTCCGCCGGCCGTGTCACACCACACAGGTCCCGGCCCGACCGGCGCGACACCCCCTAGGGGATGTCACAGCTCAGTGGCAAGGACAGGTCCGGGGAGCGCCCGGACGGCGGAAGCGGGTACGTTCGACGACGTGGCTGGATTCAGGAACGGACGCGGCCGGGACAACCGCCCCCCGCACAATCAACCGCAGCAGGCGCCGTACGGGTACAACGCGGCCCCGCCGCCGCACCCGCAGCAGCAGTGGCAACAGCAGCCACCGCAAGGGCAGCAGGGGCAGCAGGGGCGCCAAGGACCCCACGGGCACCAGGGGCAGCAGCCCTACGGCGAGCCCGAGTACTTCGGCGACCCCTACGGCCAGCCGCAGCACCCGCACGCGGCGACGGCGAACAACCCGGGCCACACCCAGATGTTCAGCGTCGACGACCCCTACCCGTACGGCGACGCCGCGACCCACCACGCCGGTGCCGCGCCCGTCCCCACGGGCCCCCGGCTGCCCTGGAAGGGCCTCCTGAGCGGCATCGTGCTGCGTCCGGCGGACACGTTCCTCCGGATGCGCGACCACGCCGTGTGGGGCCCGGCGCTGATCGTCACCTTCCTCTACGGGCTCCTCGCGATCTTCGGCTTCGACAAGGCGCGCGACGAGGCGATCAACGCGACCCTGTCGACGGCGATCCCGTACGTCCTGATGACGGCCCTCGGCTTCGTCGTCGGCGGACTGATCCTGGGCTCGGTGACGCACACGCTGGCGCGCCAGCTGGGCGGCGACGGGGCGTGGCAGCCGACGGTCGGCCTGTCCATGCTGATCATGTCGATCACGGACGCCCCGCGGCTCGTCTTCGCGCTCTTCCTGGGCGGCGAGAACGGCCTGGTGCAGGTGATCGGCTGGCTGACCTGGCTGGCGGCCGGGGCGCTCTTCACGATGATGGTGAGCCGCTCGCACGACCTGCCGTGGCCGAAGGCGCTCGGCGCGTCGGCGATCCAGCTGGTGGCCCTGCTGAGCCTGATCAAGCTCGGCACGCTCTGACGGCCGGGCGAGCGGAACGCGAGGAGGCCCCCACCGCATGCGGTGGGGGCCTCCTCGCGTACGGGCGCGGCGCGCGGGCCGCACGGGGTCAGGCGTCGAGGACCTGGCCCTCGCGCTTGACGACGGGCGGCTCGACCGACCAGGGGAAGTTGATCCACTCGTCGGTCTTCTTCCACACGTACTCGCACTTCACGAGGGAGTGGGACTTCTCGTAGACGACGGCGGAGCGGACCTCGGCGACGTGGTCCACGCAGAAGTCGTGGACCAGCTTGAGGGTCTTGCCGGTGTCGGCGACGTCGTCGGTGATCAGCACCTTCTTGTCGCTGAAGTCGATCGCGTCGGGGACGGGCGCCAGCATGACCGGCATCTCCAGGGTGGTGCCCACGCCGGTGTAGAACTCCACGTTCACGAGGTGGATGTTCTTGCAGTCCAGGGCGTAGGCCAGGCCGCCGGCGACGAAGACGCCGCCGCGGGCGATGGAGAGCACGATGTCGGGCTCGTAGCCGTCGTCGGCGATGGTCTGCGCCAGCTCGCGGACGGCCCGCCCGAATCCCTCGTACGTCAGGTTCTCGCGTACTTCACTCATGCCTGCGACCGCCTCACACCTGGGTCCGATGGAAGTTCATGAAGGAGCGGGAGGCCGTCGGCCCCCGCTGGCCCTGGTACCGGGAGCCGTACCGCTCGCTCCCGTACGGGAACTCGGCGGGCGAGCTCAGCCGGAACATGCACAGCTGCCCGATCTTCATACCCGGCCAGAGCTTGATCGGCAGGGTGGCGAGGTTCGACAGCTCCAGGGTCACGTGCCCGGAGAAGCCCGGGTCGATGAAACCGGCGGTCGAGTGCGTCACGAGCCCGAGCCGCCCGAGGGAGCTCTTCCCCTCCAGACGGGACGCGATGTCGTCCGGGAGGGTGATGACCTCGTAGGTCGAGGCGAGCACGAACTCGCCGGGGTGGAGGATGAAGGCCTCGTCACCCTCCGGCTCGACCTCACGGGTCAGGTCGAGCTGCTCGACGGCGGGGTCGATGTGGGGGTAGCGGTGGTTCTCGAACACCCGGAAGAAGCGGTCGAGCCGCACGTCGATGCTCGAGGGCTGCACCATGGATTCGTCGTACGGGTCGATGCGCACCCGGCCGGCGTCGATCTCGGCCCGGATGTCCTTGTCTGAGAGAAGCACGCCCCCACGATACGCAGAGGGCGCGGACCTGCCCCAATCGGCAGGCGTCCGCGCCCCGGGCGCCGGTCAGCGCCGTCCGGTCTCCACCGGTACCGCGTGCCGCAGCCGCGCACACCGCGGACACCGGATGAGCCGCCCCGGCCCGATCCGCCCGGCCCCGAGCTGCTGCAGCGGGAACGAGGCGGTACTGAACACATGCCCTTCGGCACAACGGACGACGGTGCGCTCCATAGGACCCATCAAGTCCCTTCCCCTACACATGCGGTGGACGGGAAGCCACATTAGGGGATGAACGGGACACCTCGCAGGCGGCACTCCGCCACGAAACCCCGAAGCTCCGCCGGGGGTGGGCCATGGGGTACAGTGTGCAACGATGCGGCACCGTTCACCGGCCCGCTGTGCGGATGTAGTTTAATGGTAGAACATGAGCTTCCCAAGCTTATAGCGCGGGTTCGATTCCCGTCATCCGCTCTTGAGAGAAGGCCCTGGTCAGTGACCAGGGCCTTCGTCGTTGTCTAGACCTCGCAACGGCTGCCGTGCCCTCCGCATGCCCCATCTCACACGAATGCCCTGTTCGGAGGGCACGTGCGCACCATCTCGCACCACCTGCGCCGGAGTGCCTGCCGAGAGGGTCGCCGCCTGTCTTGGGAATCGCCCCCTACGCGGCGGACCGGGTGGCTAGCGTGTGGCCTCATGACCGACGCCGCACCCTCCGGGGCGGACCTCCTGACGTATCTGAATCGTCTGGAGTTACGTTTCGACTCGTCCGCTTCCCTGGTCGCATCCGATGCCCACGACGATCCCGCAACACTGCAATGGCGCTGCCGCGCTGTCCTGCCCCTGTGGGAGTCGGACGACGAGGAGGCCATGGCCGACAACGCTCGGCTTCTGGCCCCTGGCATATCGCTGGCCCAGTCATCCCGGAGTGAGCGCGAGGAGTTGACGATCCTCACCATGTCCGGCCTCACGCTGGACCTGTGGCGCATCCGGAACGTCTACGAGTCGCTGGACTCGCGCGACGCCGACTACGAGCACTTCGCACCGCTCTTCGACAAGTCGGGGGATCTCGGCCTGCACTCCGATCTGGAGGAGTGCCTGGTGAGCGGCGACCAGGTCGTCATCATCGACCGGGTGCGGATCGCGCCTGCTTGGCGTGGGCTGAGCGGGGCAGGCCGGCTACTGATCGGCCGCCTGCTCCGCTGGGTGGCCGTCCGAGCGGCGCTCGTGGCGACACATCCGTACCCGATCGACATCCCTGTCGACGAACGGGAGGACACAGCCCGGGAGGCGCGGGAGAAGGCTGTGGTGCAACGCACTTGGCGATCCTTGGGGTTCGAGCCCTTCCGTGAGGACGTATGGGTGATGCAGCCGCATCTGAGGGCCCACGAAGACGCCGTCAAGCGCCTGGAGACCACATTCACTCAGCACCTCTGAGCCCGCCCCGTACGGCCACACCAGAAGAGAGGACGAACAGGACCACAATGCGTGAGTTCACCAACCACAGGGCGCGTTCCCAGCTCAACGCTCTTTGCCGCTTCTACCTGGAGACCCAGGTTTTCTCAGAGACACATCCAGGGGCAACGCTGGACGACTTCGAGCGGCACCTGCTTCAGCAGATTGACGGTTTGAAGGCAGAGCTGGAAGCCGGTGAAGCAGCCGCCGAGACTGCCGTTGTCACCAAGACCCTGTCGGGACCTCTCGCAGACCCCGAACGCCAGCGTTCATTCCGTCTTCGGCAGGAATCGCAGCCGCCTGCAACGGGCCACGAGAGGGAAGCCTGGTGGAACCAGCGCAGGGCTGTGATGGCCGAGATCGAGCAGCAAGGGCTGGCGGAAGCCCTGGACTGGGAGTGCCGCGATTGCGGCGCTTCGATCGGAGTAGCCTGCAGGACGGCTGGCGGCAGGCCCAAGAAGGAGCCGCACTTCCTCCGGGCCACCGATGCCCGGGCCCCCTACAACCACGCGTACGGTCTGCGCTGAAAGCCACTGGATGATGCTGGGACGTTAAGCAGCGTCCCCACCCACAGATCCATACCCGTCGAACTAGCAGGCTGGTAGCAGTCGCTGGGGAGAGGAACGGCGAGTCCTTCACCTCCCCAGCGACTCGTCAGACAAGTCTCAGCACAGGGCGGCTGTCCGGCATCCCCAGCAGCTCACGCACCCTCGCAGGCTTCCAAGCAAGTTCCGCAGCAAGCGCGCGGATCGTCAGTCCAGTGTCCTGTTCCGCCAGCTCGAATGCCTTGCGAAGCATCACGGGCTGTTCCCCCGGGTATCCGCGGACGGATTCCGGGGCGAAGCCCGGCTGTCCGCTGAGGCCCCGAAGTCGCTGGTACGCGCGGCTGATCGTCGCGTCTGAAACGAGCCCGAGTTCCCGGTACCGGTAGATGAGCGAACTCACCGACACGCCCCAGGTCTGGGACAGACCGGCCAGCTGCGCCAGGTCCACCCGCCGCGACAGCAGAGGAAGGATCGATTTCTGAGGGGTGAGGAACTCGGCGGCAAAAGCGTCTGCCTCCCGTTCCAGACGGCTGTCACCGGTGGCACCTGCGTGGAGAACCAGGTGCCCAAGTTCGTGGGCCGCGCTGAAGCGATAACGGTAGACATCATCAGCCCGATTGGGCGTGAGCACGACGACAGGCCGCAGCAGGCCCGAGCTGGAGAAGGCGTCGACCTTGGACGCCGCCTCGTCGGCCTCTACAGGTGCCACCACAATGAGGCCGTGTGACTCCATCCGACGTGCCAGGTGGCGCACAGGCCCGTCACCCAGTCCCCAATGACGCCGGAGCGCTCGCGCAGCGCCCACGGGATCGTCAGGCAGATCGATCCCGGGGTACACCTCGCCACCCGTGAAACCCGGAAGGTTCACGGGGGGAAGCTGCACCCGCTTCTCCAGAGCATGGGTGAGTTCCCATACCTGCTCGACGAATCCGAGGGCTCGTTCTCGCTGGGCCCCAGAGGTGGAACGCAGGGCCCGGAAGTGCGCCATGGAGGTATCGACCTTGCCCATCGGCCGGCCGGCGACGAAGAACTGAATCGGCACGTCCAACACTTCAGCGAGCCGAGGAATCAGTTCAGGGCGGGGGCGGTTGGTGCCCGCCTCGTACTGGCCGACAGCAGCCGCAGACACCCCGATACCGTCTGCGACCTCGCGCTTCGTGAGCCCGGCGAGACGTCGCGCCTGTGTCAGTCGGGGAGCGTGGAAGCCGTCCCAGACCGCTCTCGGCGACGTACCGCCCAGGCTCGTCCCTGGGAGTATTGGTTGCTCAATCTTCATTGTCCTCAGCAGCGCTCACGAACGCGTCGTACTCGGTCTCACTCTGTGGCGGAGTTCCCATGGCACGGGCAGCCTCGCTGCGCGTGGACAGCGTCACCTCGGGAAGATCACCAGAGGCGAAGTCATCCCCCGCACGCTGGTCCGGCACAACGTAGAGACGGCTCTCGGCACCAGTCGTGAGGAGGGACTTCTCGGTCACCCACTGAAGGTTTCCGGCCTCGTCCAGGAGATTAGCCTGTCCCCACCAGGCTCGTTGCAGGCCGCTCATGTTCATCTCGTACGGGATGAGGACCAAGCCGGGGCGCGGGTCCCGCTCGGCCAGATCGGCCAGGGATCGCCGGAGCACGAGCTCCTCGCCTTCCACCTTCAACAGCGGATCGGCGACCCAGCGTGGCCTCGGCGCGTCAGTGACCGCGAACAGTTCCCGCATCACGCGCGACAGCTTCTTCGGCCACTTGTCACTCGGCTCGAAGCCGTCGACCGACTCCACCCGGTAGGGGCAGAGGAGGGTGTTGTGCACCAACACGAGTTCGTAGAAGGTGCCCGGCTTGATCAGCTCAGTGCCCGGGATGCCGAGGTCAAGCACGTGCTCGGCGATCCGGTCGTACTGATTGGTCATGCGCGCCGCTCCTGCGGCGAACTTGTGCTTGGAGCGACCTGCCACGTGTGACTCGAGCATCGCCGACTCGGTGTCGAGAAGCCCCATCTGGATCGCCAGTCGAAGGCCAGCGACATCTTCCCCGAAGCGAGTACTGGCCCAGGCCGGCAACGGCCCGTCGACGTTCGCGTCCACGCACAACTCCGATCCACGACAGCTTGCGTTCCTTGAAGGAGGCTACCGCAGAAACTTTAGTTGATCTCGCTTTTCTTGCATATCTGCTACTTCTCGGCGACAAGTCGCCGCCACTCCAACCACGACCTCCAGCTCGTGTGGCTCGGTGGGCGTGCGGCTCAGCGCCGCACGCCCACCGGCCCCCTCAGGCTTCGCGCGTCAGAGGCGGCTTGACGGCCGCCCGCTGTCGAGCGCCACGGACCTTGGCGTCGATGCCTCCGGCGACCTCCTGCTGGCGGGCGTCGTCGGAGTGCTGATAGATCATCGCGGCCTTCTCCGAGGACTGGCCGGCGCGGACCATCGTGTCCTTGAGCGTGGCGCCGGACTGGGTGGAGAGGGTGTGGCCCGTGTGCCGGAGGTCGTAGAAGCGGAAGTCCTTGGGCAGGCCCACCGCCGCGCGGGCCTTCGCCCACTTCCGGCCGAAGGTGGTCCGTCGGAAGGGCGCTCCCTTCTCCCCCACGAAGAGCAGCCCATCAGGCTCCTTCTCGGCGAACCAGTCCAGGTGCCGCTTGACCTCGATGGAGAGGAAGGCCGGCAGGTGGATGGTCCGGACGCCAGCCGCGGACTTGGTGTCGCCCTCGGCACGGCGGCCGGTGTTCAACTCCGGGGCGGCCTCCGTGACCCGTACGGCCAAGGGGTCGAGGGTGATCGAGGTCCGGCGCAAGGCCGCCAACTCTTCCGGGCGCATCGGGCCGTAGGCGCCGAGGTACACCATCAGGCGCCAGCGGATGCCTATGACCTCGGCAAGGGCGTCGACCTGCTCGACCGTGGCCGTCGAGCGTTCCTTCGCCCTTTCGGTTCCCGCTCCCCTGATCCGGCACGGGTTGCGGCGGATCAGCTCGTCGTCCGCCGCCGTCTCCATGATCGCCTTGAGGAGGCGGTAGGACTTGGCGACGGTCGTGGCTCCGGTGGCGGCCAGGCGCTCCGCGCGCCAGGTCCGCACCGTCGGCGGGGTGATCGTGTCGAGGTCCGCGTCCCCGAAGAAGGGCAGGAGGTGCAGCCGCAGCAGGCGACGGTACAGCTCGTCCGTGGTGGCGGACAGGCCGCGCTCCGCCACCCACTTCAAGGCGTACTCCTGAAAGTTGACCGCTCCGGCCTCCGGGTCCACCCAGACGTTGCGCTGGATGTCGGCCTGCGTGAGGACGAGCCAGTCCTGGGCATCCGTCTTCGTCGCGAAGGTCTCGGGTGCTGTGCGCCGTGCACCGTCCGGTGCCCAGTAGCGGGCCTGCCAGCGGCCGGAGGGAAGCTGCCGGACGCTACCGAACTCGCGCCGCCGCTGCGGTTTGCGGGCCGCCATCAGGCCGCCTTCCCGAAGCGGGAGCGGGCTTCGCGGAGCGTGGGGACGGTGCGCTCCTCTACGTACGTGGTCAGCACGCTGTCGGCGATGCGGACGTGCTTGCCGAGCTTGACGTAGCGGATCCGGCGTTCCTGGATGAGCCGACGGATGAAGCGGACGCCGGTGCCGAGGCGTTCGGCGGCCTCGTCGACCGTGAGCAGGCGGTCGTCGCTGTTCACCTCCTTCGCCGTGCGGGGGTGGGCGGAGGCATGGGGTATCGCCGTCTGGCGCAAGCAGGGTCCTCTCCTGGCCTCGGCTGATGGGGCGGCAACCCCGGCCGGGCCTGGTCGTTCAGGGATGGGATGGGCGGGTGTGGCTGGCCGGGGCCTAGGGTTTGCGGTCCAGGGCGGCCGGAGGAGCGGGCTACGGCTGGGGCGGCGGCCCGAACTCCTCCTGGTTGATCTTCATGGTGTTCTCCGCGATGGCGTTGCTGACCATCACGTCGGCCTCCTCGCGGATGTCCGGGTGCTCGTCGAGGTAGGCGGCCAGGGCGTTGGTCGCCCGGCGCCACGCGTGCTGGGCTCTCTGGGCGGCCAGGTTGGCGGCCACGACGGTGTCGATCAGCTCCATGGCGCGGCCGGCGGCGGCCAGGGCCGGCGGGCCGACGAGGTTGGACAGCGAGACCCCGAAGACCTCGGCGAAGCCGATGGCCTCGTCGAGGTTGATGCGGCGCTTGCCGTTCTCGATCCGCCAGACCGCTGACGGGTTCATCTCGTAGCCGGCCTCGTTGAGACGTTCGGAGAGCGTGGTGGTGCTCCAGCCACGGTTCTCGCGCTCGGCCTTGATCCGCTTGGCGGCGTTGTCCTCGCCTTTGAGCAGGACGCCTTCCGGCGCCTCATCGTGCTCGTCGTCCGACATCGGCTCCCTCCTTCCTGTCGCAGCGTGCCGCTGCAGTCCGCAGGGCCAGTAAAGACAGTACATCATCCTCTGCTGCTTGCAAAGCACCTCTGCGTAGTGCATAGTGATAGACGTGCCGCACCGCTGCGATCCGCTGGAGACCGCCATCACCTAGCCCGACACACAGAAAGCCCCCCGGTGCTGAAGACACCGAGGGGCTCAAAGCGCAAACCTCACGCCGCCCATCCCTGAACGACTAGCTGCAGAGCCGGGATTGCCGTCCCGTATGGCCCGCAGATTGAGGAGCTCGATGTCCAGTATGGACGAAGCCACCCCGAAGACGCCATCGCTTCCCGTCGCGTGGCCGCCGGTCGCCAGCCCCGGCCAGCCCACTGCACCTGAGCCGGAGCCCGTTCCGCCGTCCGAGGGCGAGCAGGTCCTGTCCGACCTGCGGATACAGTTCCGGCGGTACGTGGTGCTGCCGAGCGAAGACGCACTCACAGCGGTGACGCTGTGGGTGGCGGCCACCCACCTCCAGACGGCGTGGCAGCACGCGCCGCGCCTCGCCGTCGTCGGCCCGGCGAAGCGGTGCGGCAAGTCGCGGCTCCTGGACGTGGTCACCGAGACCGTCCACGACCCGCTCATCACGGTCAACGCCTCGGCCGCCGCCGTCTTCCGGTCGATCACCGAGAAGCCTCCGACGCTGCTGGTCGACGAGGCCGACACCCTCTTCGGGTCGGCGAAGGTGGCGGAAAAGAACGAGGAGATGCGCGGCCTGCTCAACGCCGGTCACCAGCGCAACCGCCCGACTCTGCGGGTCTCCGGACCGAACCACGAGGTGTCGAAGTTCCCCACCTTCGCGATGGCGGCCCTCGCCGGGATCGGGGACCTGCCGGACACGATCATGGACCGGTCGGTCGTCATCCGGATGCGGCGCCGGGGACCCGGCGAGAAGGTCGCCGAGTTCCGCACCGTACGGGACACCCCCGCCCTGCACGCCGTACGGGACCGGCTCGTGGCCTGGCTCGGGCCGCTCCACGACACGGCCATGGGCCTCACCCCACCCATGCCGGTCGAGGACCGGGCCGCCGATACCTGGCAACCTCTCGTCGCCGTCGCCGACCTCGCCGGCGGCACCTGGTCCGAGGCCGCCCGTGCTGCCTGCCTCGCGATGACGAAGCACGAGGCCGAACAGGACCAGGACAACAGCGCCCTGAACCTCCGGCTCCTCGCCGACGTCCGCCGCGCCTTCGCCGCCGAGGGGAACCCAGCCCTCCTCCGTACCGGCCGCCTGCTCGGCATCCTCAACGAGGACACCGAATCGCCCTGGCCGGAGTACAAGGACAAGGGCCTGACCGCACGCGGCCTACAACTCCTGCTGAAGGACTACGGGATCAGCGCGTCCAGCCACCGCTTCCCCGACGGCTTCCAGGCCAGGGGTTTCGCCCGCGAGCAGTTCGCCGACGCCTGGGCCCGCTACTGCCCCGAGCCCGCACCAGCCGCCGAGCCGCTGCTCCTGCCCGGTCCCACGACCGGCGCCTGACCCGGCACCACCCGTCCCGACCCGTCCCCTCGCAGGTCAGGGCCGGGACGGGTCACCCGCCCGTGACGGGTCGACCCGACGTCACCGCCCCCACCCGTACCTGCGCTGACCAGGCATGCGACGAGTGGCGACGGGTCGCACCCGCCACCGGCCGCCTCACCTCCCCGAGCTTCCGGAGCACCTTCCCTTGATCCCGCCCAGCACCACCGCCCCACCCACCTCCCTCCCGGTCCTGATCCGCACAGGCGTCGCCCTCCTCGCCATGGCCGCCTTCGCGCTCTCGTACGACGCCCTGCGCCAGATGGCCGCCGCCAGCCACATCCACCAAGTCCTCACCTACGCCTTTCCCCTGGTGATCGACGGCTTCATCGCCATCGGCATCGGCGCCCTCCTCGTCCTGCGCACCGCGCCCCTACGGCCCCGCCTGTACGTCTCGGCCCTGGTAGGCATCGCCACCGCCACCAGCATCTGGGCCAACGTCCTGCACGCCGTCCGCCTCAACCAGCAGACGCTGCGAGGCGGGCTCGCGCTCGACGACATCACCGTCGGCGTCATCTCCGCCATCGCCCCGCTCGCCCTCGCCGGCGCCGTCCACCTCTACCTCCTCGTACAGCGCCGTCCCGCCCATGCAGACCCCTCCCCTGAGATCCGCCGCAACACAGCGGCCACGCCTCCGGAACCCGGCACACCAGCAGCCACAGAGGAGCCAGTGCCCGCCGAACACGTGGCTGAGGACGCCGACGAGCAAGTGGCTGAGCCTGAGGCCCCGCCTGCCCCTGACGGCGGCCAGCCGCCGATCGCCACGTACGAGCAGGTGATCGCCATCGGACGCACCGCTCCCCAGGGACGTGACGGCCGCGTCTCCCGCCGCCGCATGGAGACAGCCATCCGCGCCCAGGGCCTCAGGCCCGGCGGACGCGAACGCCTCGAAGAGGCCAAGGCCGAGCTCCAGGCCGAGCTGGACCGACAGCCCACCAAGGCCACCGCGTAGCCCCGGCTCCGCCGACAGGCCGCTCGCCTCGGGACCCTCCGGGGCGAGTACCGCTTGCACCCTCCCCTGCCTGATCAGAGAGTCCGCCCATGCCCGAACAGCCCACTACCGCTTCCCTGCACACCGCCCAGCAGTCGACCACCCACCCAGCCCCGGGCGGAGCAAGGTATGGCGTTGGACCGTCCAAGGGCCGGTCCCTCGCGGAAGCCTCCGCCCCAGGGGTGGTGGAGGCAGATCCCCGGCGCGAGGGCGCACCGGGGACTGGGGGTGTGCGCGCCGCCGACGAAGCCGCGCTGCACCGTGTCGCCCGCCGTCGCGCCCGCCAGGACGTGCAGCGTAAGGAGCGCGTCGACGTCCGTTACAGCATCACCGAGAAGCAGGCGATCGTCGACGAAGCCCGTCGCCTCGGCCTGGCCGGCGCACACCTTGTCGGCGCCATCGTCATGGCCCACCTGAGCGACGACCTCGCCCTGCCCGCCGAGCGCACCCCCAACGACGACCTGATCGACGAGTACGCCGCCCTGCGTACCGAGCTCTCCAGGATCGGCACGAACGCGAACCAGATCGCCCACCGCCTCAACGCCGGCGGCGATGCACACCCTGTGGACACCGCCGTGCTCGCAGAGGCCCGACGGCTGGTGGCTGTGGTGAAGCAAACGATCACCGTGGTCGACACCGCCGCGGATGTGGCCGCCACAAACCATCGGGCGGCCTGATTGATCGCGAACATCGTCAAGCCCGGCCACAAGACCCGAGGCGTCCTCAACTACCTCTACGGACCCGGCCGCGCCAACGAGCACACCGACCCCCACCTCGTCGCGTCCTTCGACGGCTTCGCCCCCGACCCCAGCCGCGACCCCGACGCCACCCTCGCCCAGCTCGCCGACGTCCTCGACCTGCGGGTCAAGCAGGCCGGCCACAAGGCGCCGAAGAACCACGTCTGGCACTGCTCGATCCGCGCCGCCCCAGAAGACCGCCACATGTCCGACGAAGAGTGGGCCGCCATCGCCCGCCGTGTCCTTGACGCCACCGGCATCGCCCCGGCCGGGGACCCCGACGCCTGCCGCTGGGTCGCCGTCCGCCACGCCGACGACCACATCCACATCGTCGCCACCAAGGTCCGAGGCGATCTCCGCCCGCCACGGAACTGGAACGACTTCCTGCGCGCCGACAAGGAACTCGTCGCCATCGAGAAGGAGTACGGGCTCCGCCAGGTCTCGCGTGGAGACCGCACCGCAGCCAAGCGCCCCACCCGTGCCGAGCAGGAGAAGACCGCCCGCGCGGGGAACGCCCGGACCTCCCGTGAGCACCTGCGCACCATCGTCCGCACCGCCGTCGCGGCAGCCACGACCACCGAGGAGTTCTTCCGGCTCGTCGAAGGGGCCGGCGCTCTCATCGATGTCCAGTGCTTCCCTTCCGGTGACGTCCGCGGCTACAAGGTCGCCCTCGACGACGACACCAACGCCCAGGGCGAGCCGGTGTGGTTCTCCGGCTCCACCCTCGCCCCCGACCTCTCCTACCCCAAGATCGCCTCACGCCTCACGGCCACCGAGACCGCACCGATGGAGCGGACCATCGCCCCGGCCTGGCGACGACTCTCCATCGCCATCGACCGGACACCCGACCACCTCGCGCACGACGAGGACGAGGCCGGACAGGCTCGCATCACCGTCCTCGCCGAAGCCCTCGACGCGCTCCCTCTGGTCGCCCCCGCCCGCCTCCGACCGCAGCTCGTCCAGGCCGCCACGGTCTTCGAGCGCGCTGCACGGTCCCGTATCCGCGCCCAGCACCAAGCGGCCCGGGGCACCCGCCGGGCGGTGAAGGCGATCCTGCGTGAGCCCGCCCCGAAGGACGGAGCCATCCTCGCGGCCGTCCTCGACGCCCTGCTGCTCGCGGTCATCGCCACCCAGCACTGGCACCGCACCCGCGACCACACCCAGCAGGCCGAAGCCGCCCGCCAGGCCGCCGCACACCTCCGCGCCGCCTACCAGGCCCAGGCCACCGAGCCACTGGCCGCGCTCCGACAGCGAGGAACACGGCTGGCCGAGTCACTGCGACGGCGGCAGGAGTTCACCCTGCGCCGAGCCCTTCCCGAACTGGCCGACCAGATCCTCGCGGAGCCCGGCTGGCCTGCTCTCGCCGCCATCCTCGACCGAGCCGAAGCCGCCGGCCACAAGCCCGCCGCTCTCCTCACCGAGGCCACCGCCCGACGGGAGACCGACACCGCCACCAGCGTCAGCGAAGTCCTCACCTGGCGACTCCACCGCCTCGCCGACCTGACCGCCATCACCACCACCAGCAGGGCCTCGGCACCCCAGTCGGCCACCTACCGCCCGACCAACACCGCCACCAGCCAGCAGCGCCGCACGCGCTGAACGTCACCCCCAAGGAGCACCCCCTGAAGGTCCACCCCGCCGCCGACATCTTCCCGATGCTCGACCCCGACGAGCTGCTCGACCTTGCCGAGTCCATCAAGACCGAGGGCCTGCGCAAGGACATCGTCCTCGACACGGACGGCGTCCTCCTCGACGGCCGCAACCGGCTCGCCGCCTGCAAGATCGCCGGTGTCGAACCCCGTTTCACCACTTACACCGGTGACAACCCGCGAGCGCTGATCTTCTCCGCCAACGTCGTCCGCCGGCACATCACCAAGGGCCAGCAGGCGATGATCACCGCCATGGCGTGTTCCTTTTCGGGACACTCCCTGCGCGGCCTGGCCAAGACCCACGGCCTCAGCCGTACCCGCCTCTCCGCCGCCAAGGTCGTCCTCCAGCACTCCCCCCACCTCGCCGAACAGGTACGCATCGGCGCCTTCCCGCTTGACGCCGCCTACGACATCGCTCGCGAAGTCAAGGCACAGGCCGAAGCCCTCCAGCAGAAGCGCGACCACCTCACAGAGAACGCCCCCGACCTCGCCAAGCAGGTCACCGAAGGCCACCTCACCCTCGACGACGCCATCACCACGCTGGAGGAACGACAGGAACAGACCCGCATCCGAAAGCAGATCGCCGAGGCCGACGAACTCCGTCTCGCCGACGGTCACACCACCCCGCCCCTGAACCGGCTCGCCGAGCAGGGAGACATCACCTGGCACCAGGCCCACCAGCAGGCCGAGCAGTACCTCACCCACCGCCGGTCCGCCATCCACCACACCCAGCAGGCCATCGAACAGGCCGCCGAGCACTGGACCACGATCCGGCCCGCCATAACCCGCCCCGACACCGCCTTCGCCCGCGAAGTCCACGCCGGCCTCTCGCCCGAAGCCCAGGAACTGGCCGCCCACCTCACCCCACTCAGCTGACACGAATCGCTCCTCGGGCCCAGATCCACGAGGTCTGGGCCCGATCCGCGTCGTCATCACCCTGCGGAGGAGAGCTCCGCCGCACGTCGTGTCCCGAGAGTGGACGTTCCCTCACTGGACATCCGCCTCGTTCCCCAAGGGAACAAGGCGGCACCGATGAGTCGAAAGCATGGCGCGTCCACCCCGCCCGGCAACTCCCTCACGCGCAGGCGGTGTCCTCGGTACCGTGCTGGTGACGAACTCTGTACGGACAGACCGGCGCACCCCGCGCGGAGGTCCGACGGTTGGGGAGGTGTCCTGATGCTGGAGGAAGCCGAGGAGATCGGCCGGCGCGTCCGCAGGGCGAGGCTGCGTCTCGGGATGCCACAGGCGGACCTCGCGACAGCGCTGGGCAAGTCGCAGGGCTGGGTGTCCAAGATGGAGCGGGGCCTGATCGAGCTGGACCGTGTCGGGCTGCTCAACCAGGTCGCCGCCGAGCTGCACGTCCACCCGAACGACCTGATCGGGCGCCCGTACAGCAGCTCCCCCGACGACAACCAGTGGCAGGTCGCCGCCTCGTCGATCCTGCGTGAACTGCGCCGCTACGACCTCTCCCCGGTCTTCGACGGGACGCCGCGGCCGACCTCGCAGTTGTGGCGAGAGGTGACCCGGCTCCACCGGCTCCGGGACACCGCTGCCAACGTGGCGATCCTCCGCGTCCTGCCGGACCTGTTCCGCGAGGCGCGGGCCTTGGCGGAGGTGTCGGAGGGGCACGAGCGGGAGGAGGCGTACGCGATCTACGCCGTGTGCTGCAAGTTCGCTCACACTGCCGCCCACTCGCTCGGCCACCCCGAGCTGGTAGCGATGGCCTGTGAGCGGGCGGCGTGGTCGGCCCGTCTGTCTGGGGACCCGGTACTGCCGGCGGTCGCGGACTGGATGCGGGTATGGGACATGTGGGCGACGGCCGACTGGGCAGACGCGCTGACGCTCTCGGACAAGGCGATCGGGTCGGTGCAGCAGGCATACGAGGACGGTGACCCGCTGGCTGTACGGGCCTGGGGTACGCTCCAGCTCCGGGCGGCGGTCTCGGCCGCCCGCGCGAGCCGCGCGTCCGAGGCGGAGGACCGGATCGGGTACGCGAAGGACGCGGCCGAGCGGATGGACGCCTACGTCGGGGCTCCGGTGTACGACCGGCACTCGCTGACGTTCTCCGCCGGGAACGTGCAGATCCACGCGATCAGCGTGGCCCTGGAGATGGGCGAGCAGGGCAAGGCTCTGGAGATAAACCGCCGCACGAGCCCGGAGCTGGTCGGCGCCCTGCCCAACTCCCGTCAGGGGCATCACCACATGGACATCGCGCGGGCGTGGCTGTGGGACGGCAACCGGGGCCAGGCTCTCGTCGAGCTGGAGACCGCCGAGCGGATCGCACCCCAGCTCGTGAGGAACCACCCCATCGCCCGCTCCACGCTGCGCAGCATCGTCTACGCCGAACGGGCAGCCACACGTGAGAAGTTGCGGCGCATGTCCGACCGCTTCCACCTGGACGGATAGGGGTCGTATTCCTCCGGCTCATATTCGGGGGCACGGCCGTCCCTAACTTCGGAGCATGACCGGACGACGCCTTCCCCATCTCCCCTCCCAGGGAGCCGAGTTAGGAACAGCGGCTCCCTTCTTCCCCCAGCTCGGGGACCTCGCCGCCGACACCGCCCGTAGCGGCCGGGTCGGCGTCGTGGTCACCCTCCCCGGCGAGGACTCCGCCACCACCTATCACCTGCGACCGCCCGGCGGCGGCCCCGCCTGGTCTGCGCCGGCGGACGGCACGACGCTGCGCCCGGTGCCGGCGCAGGTCACCCACGCCACTCTGCTGCCCGGCCGTGACGCGGTCTACGACCCGCGCGCCCGCCAGGGCTCGGTGCCCGTGGAGTTCCACCTGGAGGACGGATCCACCCGCGAAGGGGCCCTCGTCCTCACCGCAGTCGAGTTCGAGCGGCTGTACGCGCAGACCTGCCGCCTCCTCGACAGGCACGAGAACGTCCTCGGCGAGGAGTCGTGAGCAAGGCCCGCCATCGCTTCCCGCGCCCCACGCCCTTCGTACGGGCGGATCGCAGCGGCCGAATCGCCCTGACGTTCCTCACCTTCGCCGGTCTGGTCGGTCCCGCCTGGGCGTTGCGTACACACGCCGACCAGCTTCTCGGCACCGCCGGCCACCGAGTGGCCGTGACCACGCCGGACGCCGTGCCGCCGTCCCTCGCCACCGGCCACTGAACGGCCCTCCGTCGAGGAGACCCGGAGCCTCCCAGCACCGCTCCCGCACCACTCGGCGGAGGGCGACCAGTCCCGTACTCGTCCTCTTACTCCCGACACGCGAACGGTGAAGGTAGTGACCACCTCCCTAGAACCGACCACTACTGGCCGAGAGCCGGACAGGCTCCTGGGGCAGCCGCTCCTCCTGCGCACCCCGCGCGGTCTCGTCTACGCCGACGAGCGCGACGAGGACCGCTCGGTCGAGGGCGTACTCCTGAGCAGGGTCAACGCACATGCCGTGTCCGACTGGGCGGCCATGGAGGGGCTGCTGTGCCGGGACTGCTCCGTGCCAGCCGTACGGACCAACGCAGGCGTCCTGTGGCTGCTGCCGCTCCCGGCGAGCGTTCACCGGTGGGACGGCTGGCCCGAGGGCACCCTGACCACCGAGCCGCCGGTGTGCCTCCGGCACTCCGCCCCGCCCCGGTCGGGCATCGGACACCGGGCCTTCTTCGCCGCCGAGGCCGAGATCGTCGGGGTCCACGGAACGCTCCACCCGGCGCCGAGGCTCCTGGCCTCCCCGGTCGAGCGGATGCTGCGCTTCAGCGACCCGCGGATGCCGTGGATGGTCGCCACCCACTTCGTACGGCAGCTGGGGCGGCTCACCCCGGCCGACAAGCAGGGAGAGGCACGGTGACCGGCCCTGGGCCGCTCGGCCCCGACGGAGTCCGCAGGGTCAGGGGCTGGGCCACGCGGGCCGCCGCCACCGCCCGCGCCGTCCACCTGACCGCCGGCTACCGGGCCGACGGCACGGAAGTCGTCCGCAATCCGCACCTGACCGCCGAGTGGGCCCGGCACACCGTCCACTCCCCGGCCCTTCTCAGCGCCGTACGCCGGGCCATCGGGCCGGACATCGCCGTGGAGAACACGTTCCTGGTGATCAAGTGGCCCGGCCGGCCCTTCGAGGTCCCGTGGCACCAGGACGGCATCAATGACCGGATCGTGCTCGATCCGCGTCGCTCGGTCGCCGCCTGGCTGGCTCTGACCGACGCCGATGAGACCACCGGCTGCCTCCGCGTCCTCCCCGGTTCCCAGCGCTGCGGCTACCTGGCTTACGGCGCCGAGCCGAACGCGGGAGCCGTGCGCGGCCGGGCTCTCGGCATCGCCGGCGTCGACCCGTCCGAGGCCCGGCCGCTGCCTTCGCAGGCTGGGGACGGCTGCCTCATGGACGTCCGCCTCGTCCACGGCTCGGCCTCCAACACCGGGGCCGGCGTCCGCATCGGCCTCAACATCCGCTTCGTCGCGCCCGGCGGCTACACGGTCCGCGACGGCTCAGACCCCAGCCTGTACCCGGTCTCCGGGACCGGCTGGTAGCTCCACCCATCCACGAGATCCATCCACGAGAGGGGAGCACGACCGTGACCATCCTCAAGGAGTTCCTCGCCCAGGACGCGCCCGCGCGGGTCCGCGTTCTGAACGGCGAGGACACCGACGCCGCCCGCCGCGGCGACAAGAAGCCTGTCGTCCGCAGCGAGTGCACCTACTACTGCCCGGACGAGGCGACCGCCCGCCGCTGCATCGAGGCGCTGGAGGAGTCGGACCGGCGGCTGCGCGAGCGCCCGGACGAGCTGATGCTCTGGGACTGGCAGGCCACGTACTTCGAGGCCGAGCAGGACAACGCCAACGGCGGCGGCACGGTCATCCTCGGCGTCGCCTGGTACGACGAGGAGTTCTTCACCGACCGGCGGGACGCCTGGTTCGGCGTCATGCACCAGCGCATCTACAAGGACCTCGGGATCCCGCTGGAGAACATCGAGGTCTCCCACTGGCGGCTGATCGCCTGACGACCGGCCGGTGAGTGAGCGGGCCCGGGGCAGCTAGCGGCCCCGGGCCCGTTCGCTCGCGCCCGTCCCGACGGGCTCCTGGACGGGTCCGGAACCGACGGGAGCCCAGCGGGCGGCCATCACCGCGCCGAGCAGCCCGAAGCCGACCAGGCCGAGGCCGGCCACGGCGAACGCGAGGCTCGGACGGTCGGCGGCGAGCGCGGGCACGAACAGCATCGAGGCCGTCCCGGCGGTGCGGATGACCGTGAGGTCCACGGACATCAGGCGCAGCCGGTGGGCCGGAGGAAAGCCCGACAGGTGAGTGACGAGAGCGACTTGGACGAACGGATTGACCGCCCCCAGCAGGACGGACAGCGCCAGCAGGGCCGGGACCGACCCCGCGAGCGCGATCGCCGCGAGGGCCGCTCCGGATACCGCCCAGGCCAGGCAGTAGAAGGCCGGCAGGTTGGGCGGCAGGCGGAGGTTCCCGGCGAGACCGTTCGCCGCGAGGGCTCCAGCGCCCGTGGCGGCGAGCGCGGCTCCGTACGTCCCGGCGCCGGCGCCGAGCTGGAGCGTGATGAAGGCCGGCAGCGCGAGGGCGACGGTGTGGGCGGCGATGCCGACGCCGTGGATGCTGATGGCGACGGCTGTGTCCGGTCGCGTGCGCAGCAGCATCCGGGCCTGGGCCGGGGCCGCTTCCTTCCCCTGAGCGCGGTCCCGCCGCACTACTGGGCTGCGGCGGGCCAAGACGGCGAGGGCGACGGCGGAGAAGAGGAAGGTGGCCCCATCCAGCCAGAACAGAGTGGTCATCGGCATGACCGCGAGCAGCAGCCCGGCCGCGCCGGGCCCGGCGATCCGCGCGATCCGGCCCGACAGGTCCATCAGCCCGCTGACCGCCTGGACGTCCCGCTTCTCGACAAGCTCGGGGGTCAGTGCACCGAGGTTCGGATCGAACACGGCCCCCGCGAACCCGGCCACGAGCACCAGCGCGAGCGCCCCGACCAGCCCGAGATGCGCCCACGCCAACGGAAGAACGGCCACCAGCCCGGCCCGTACGACGTCGACCGCCGCCAGCGCCCTGAGCGAGCCGAACCGGCCCACGAGGCGGCGCCCGACCGTGCCGAGCACGATGTACGGGACGGACTCGGCGATCGCCACGAGGCCCATCGCGAACGCCCCGGACTCCTCGAAGGCGATCCACATGACCGCCATCGCGTACAGCCGGTCCCCGAAGACCGACAGGGCCTGCCCCACCCACAGCGTGAGCACAGAGGGGCTCCGCAGCAGCCGCACGTAACCCAAGATCACCACCGGTCCAGGAACGAACAGAACCCGGCGACACCACAGAGCACCGGGAACGCACGTCACCCTAGAGCACCACGACAGGAGAGTCAGTCGATGTCCGAAGAAATCAGGATTCCCAGTGAGGCCATGGCCTCCGTCGAATCCCACTGCGGACGACCGGTGCTCTGGGAGATCGTCAGCAGCCGCCGCGGCTCCACCGTCTGGAAGGGCACTGGCCCCGTTGCCTCGGTCGCCCTCAAGGCGGGCAAGGACGAAGGCACCCCGATCACCTCCCGAGAGATCACAGTCGCCGAACACATGCCGGGCCACAGCCCGCTCATCGCCTCCGGCAGCACGAGGACCACCTCCTGGCTGATCACCCCGTGGCACGACGGCCCGTCCACTTGGGACGTCTTCCACACGGTCCGCACCACCCATCAGGGCACGGAGGAGGCGCGGGAGGCAGCAGTCGACCTGTGCCACGCCGTCGCCGACCTCCACCGCCAGGGCTGGGTCCACGGCGACCTCCAGCCCGACCACGCGATCCACACCAAGACCGGCGTCCAGCTCATCGACTGCACCTGGGCCGCCTCTCCCGGCCTCGCCCCCTCAAGGACCTTCCAAGGCGGCCTTCCCCACCTCCTGGCCCCCGAACTGGCCGCCGAGATCGAAGCCGGCCACCGCCCGGTCAAGGTCACCCCGACTACAGAGACCTACACACTCGCAGCGACCCTCTGGCGTGCTGCCACCGGCAGGTGGCCGTTCGACTACACCGCCGCGGCCAACGCCGAGGGCCCCATCACAGGCCCCAGAGCCCGGCAGCTGATCGCCGGTGGTCAGCTCCCACCGGCGCTCGCCCCACAGTGGCCCGCCTTGCTCTCCGTCCTGCGGACCGCCATGGCCGCACCTGCCGAGGCGCGCCCCTCTGCCCATGACCTTGCTCTACTCATCCCGGATGGCTCGCTCTGACATGGGCGTCCTGAGCGTCCGAAGGGCAAGCTGATCACTGTCGGTCCCGTTCAGTCCCCCCTCTGCGCCGGCGGGCTGAGCAGTGGAAAGTCACAGTCCTGGGGTCGGCGGCCGAACCGCTGAACTGTCAGCGCCGCCAACAGCGCAGGCCCTGGCCCCCTAACAGGCCGACGTTGTCTGCCGATGTAGAGGATTCCTTCTGCATCCGCCTGGCTCTCCGCCACATCCCCCTCGGCGATCAGTGCCACATTGAAGCCCCACAGGTCCGCCCTCAGCCCACTGGGGAGCCGGGAATCCACCCAGGCGAGCGGGCATCGCCTGCCTGCCTCGTCGTAGCCGAAGGCAATGACGGCCCCCACCTCTACGGGCAGGGGGTACGCGCCTTCCGGGATGTCCTCAGCGACCCCGCCCAGCGGTTCCCCGACGAAGGACCGCAGGGAAGCGATCACCGCCTCGTCATCCCGCCAGCCGTCCATGGGCTCCCATTGGCTCCCGGCGTACAGCGCTCTGATGTCCATCGCACGGAACCGGGACGCCCGTCTCCCCGAGCCGACAGCCTCAGCGAGGTACGAGAACAGCAGGTCACGAACCAAGCGGTCCCGTTCGACCGGTGGCAGACCACTCTGGACAGCGATCAACCTGCCACCCGCCTTCCGGAACGGCAGGGCGGAGGAGCCCTGTGGAAGCTCTAGCTCGACCACCCCGACCTCCATGACCTCGGTCAGTACCTCGACCGGCAGCGCCCAGAGATCGTGCGCTCGAAGAAGGCCCCAGTCCGGACCGCACTCGACATTCGTCAGACCAGACACCGCCGTACCTCCCAGAGGAGATTCGCCTCGTATGGCCATGCTCGCCCTAGTGAAGATCGAAGTCAGCAGAGCTAGCGACGCATTCTTTGATCTTGATTGCGGTCGACTCCAAGGTCAGCGCTGACGAGCAAGCGATCCCGCGTCGAGCGACAAGAGAGCCCTGCTCGCCCCGCGCCCCAGCCGTGCCCTCCACCAGTACGGGAAAGAGGGGTCAACACCGGCATCATCACGCTGCCAGAAGGCATCACATAGGAGCATGGTTACGCAGGTCAGACCACAGATGATCTTCCTCGGTGGTGGTGATTCCCAAGCGTATGGCGCGGGTTCGATTCCCGTCATCCACTCTTGAACGAAGGCCCCGGCAGTGACCGGGGCCTTCGTCGTCGCGTGGCGTGCCCTGCCGCCGAGGAGCATCCTGATGGCGAGACCGCCGCCAACGGGCCCGGCCCCCGCGCCTGCCGGGCGCCGGCTGCCACCGGCCTGCGTCAGCCCCTGGTACGGCCAGGCGCTGCGCAGCCCGTCCGTCGCCCTGTGGGAGGGAGCGGGATGACAGTCCGATCGGCCGGTGATCCTGATCGCTCGGAGAGCTTCGGGGAGGGGCTGCTGGGCGGGCTCCTTGATCGGGCCCACGAGCTGCCACCGCATCTGGTCGGGCCGGTGCTCGCCGACACGGTGGCGCGGCTGGGGGGCCGGGATCCGCAGATCCTGCTCCAGGACTACGGGCAGCAGAGGCTGGTCCCCCTGCCGGGTGAAGGGCTGGCGGGCGGGGAACCGCAGGTCATCGACGGCTCCGAGGCGGGCCGGTGCTTCCTCACCTCGCGCCCGGTGGAACTCGTGCTGGCCGACGGCGTACGGGTCCTGCTGCCCTTGCTGGACGGGGGCGACCAGTCGGGCGTTCTGGCGGTCACGCTGGACGCCGTCGATGACGACGACCGCCGCCTGCTGCGCAGGATCGCCGAGCTGATCGCCGACATGATGCAGACCAAGAACGGCCATACCGACCTCTTCTTCCGTACCCGTCGCAGCGAACCGATGAGCGTCGCCGCCGAGATCCAGTGGTCGCTGCTGCCGCCGCTGTCGATGGTGACGCCGCGCGTCACCGTCGCCGGCGTCCTGGAGCCCGCCTACGACGTGGCGGGCGACAGCTTCGACTACGCCCTGAACGGGGACACCTTCCACCTCGCCATGATCGATGCCATGGGCCATGGCCTGGACGCGGCCACGATGGCCACCGTGGCCATCGGCGCGTACCGGCACGCCCGCCGGATCAGCATCGAGCTGTCCGAGATCTACCTCTTCATGGACCGGGCCATTGCCGAGCAGTTCGCCCCCGACCACTTCGTGACCGCGCAGATGATGCGGCTGGACACGAACACCGGCCGCCTCCAGTGGGTCAACGCCGGGCACCCCGCCCCCCTTCTGATCCGCAGCCACCGCGTCGTAGGCCGCCTGGACAGCCCCACGACCCTGCCCGTCGGCTTCGGAGGAGCACAGCCGCAGATCAGCGAAGTGACGCTCGACGCGGGGGATCGCGTCCTCTGCTTCACCGACGGGCTCGTCGAGGAACACGAGAGCGGACAGGAGGAGTTCGGGGAGGACCAGCTGATCGACTGGGTGAACCAACTGGAGCGGGCGGACCGAGAGGTCCGAGCAGTGGTACGGGACCTCTCCCACACCCTCAAGCGGGCACGCGGCGGAACCACCTCGGACGACGCGACGCTCGTCCTGTTCGAGTGGCGCGGATGACGGCTTCCGGACGAGTGCGCCCCGTGCCTCGGGTCACCGGAGCGGGCGGTGGCGAGCGGAGCGGCGTGTGCGCAGGGAGAGGTAGACGAGGTCTGCCACGAGCAGCACGATGCCGATGAACAGGAGGAAGAGCAGTCCGTCGGCCACGACGCCGATGATGCCCAGCACGATCGCCACGATGATCAGGGCCAGGAAGAGCGACACGAGGGCCACCTCCTCGGTCGGTCGGGGGGCTCAGCGGCGGGCCAGCTGCCGTTCACCGTTCGCCCCGGGCTCGTAGGGAAGGTCGTAGTGCCGGAAGACCGCTTCCTCGTCCCCTGCGGGAAGGACGTCGTCGGTGCCGATCGAAGGGCTTTGCCTCACCAGCGCCTTGTCGTGGACGACCTTCACATAGCCCGGCCCCACCGTCGCCCCTTCCAGGGGGACGAACACCAGACGGTGCCGGGTGGGCAGGCCGACCCGAATCGTGGCCATGGCCGGCTCGTCGGTGCTGGTGTCGACGTAGATCGCCTCCAGCTCTCCGATCCTGTGGCCCCGCGCGTCCACCACGTCGTGGGTTCGCCACTCACGGATGTCCGCCATCTGGATCATGCCGACTCCTCTAGTCCGGAAGGAGCTTCGGAGGGGTGGGGCGTCTGACTCGACCATGGCAGGTTCGCCTGACTGCGCGGCGCCGCAGACACCTCACGGCCGACGAGATACCGCACCGCCGTGGTTCTCACGGTACCCGCGTGCCCGCGGTGACGCCCGCGACCACCGGCCGGCGGGCGTTCCCGGTCGGAGATCGGTCGGGCGGAAACCGCTCGTCCGGTTCCGGCGCGGAGTACGCTGAAGATACCGGGAGTAACTCGAACACCCGCTCCCACGCGGACGTCGTTTCCGGCGATCAAGACACTGGGCCGCCCTGCAGGGCGGCCCGGGGACGGGTCCGCGATCATGACCACCACCGTGGCACCCCTGCTTTCGGCGCGCCTTTCACTGACACCGAAGACCACACTCGCCGGCCTCCTGGACGGCGCCTGGTGGCCTCGCTCGCATGACCTGGCCGCCGAACTTCCCTCCCTGGTCGACGCGCTGGAGGAGCACTTCGGACGCATCACGCGCGTCGCGGTGAACCCCACCCGCTGGCCCGTCGTCCCGCACAAGGTCACCGTCACCGGGCACACCGTGCACGTCGGCTGGTTCACCGAACAGGATCCCGACAAGATGATCCTGCTCTCCTACACCGTAGGCCGCTGCGATCTCCTGGTGATCCCGCCCGAGACCGAACCCGCCGCAGCCGCCCGGCTCATGACCGCCGCCGCCATACCCGGCAGCGTCCTGGCCGCCGGTGCCCTGATGTCCGACGAGGCCGCGACCGGCCGCCGCATGCGCGACGCCCGAAGCAGCGAGGACGCCTGGGAGACCGACGGCGGGGCCGCCCCGGCGAAGCTGCGACACCCGCTCATCGGCGCGCGGATGATCCCCATGCCGAGGAACATGCGGAGGTGACCCCATGGAAACCCTGATCACCATCGCCGTCATCGCCCTGCTGATCGCGCTCGGCACGCGCCTGATCCACCGGCTCAACGACCAGCACGACGCACGCATCGCCGCCCACCACTTCGGCGACCCCTTCCCAGCCATTCGTCGGCCGCCGGGCCACAGCCACCCCACCCCGACGGAGAAGGACGTGTCGGCAGGACAAGCCTCCCGCCGCAGGCTGACGGGCACCTGGCCCTGATCTCCCAGACCATTCCTCCGGCCGAAGGCCGCGGGTGGGGCACCCGACACCCGGGACAACCCACCCGCCGGCCTCTCGCTCCCTCGAAGGGACCACGCACCTTGCACCCCACCGACACCGCGGCCCTGCCGTCGGCCGGACACGCCGAGATCCGTATCGTCGCCGCCACCCCCGAAGCCGCCCGCGCGGTCGCCCAAGTGATCCGATGCTCCTTCGCCGGGGCGGAACAGCGCAGCTATCCCGTGCCAGAAGGCGGCACACGGCTCCACCTCACCGTCGACACCGGATCCGGCGCGGAACCCGCCCTCTCCTGGCTCGCCACCAGCAGACCGTCCTCTCGCACCGGCACCCACGTCGACGAGGTGTGAGGGGCGTCGGCCGTTCCGCATCCGCATGAAAGGACCCGGTCATGGCGACACTCCACGAGCGACAGACCTACCGCGAACGGGTCCTGACCGCCCTCTACGAAGCCACCGAAGGCAACCGTCTCCTCGGAGTGCCGGGGCGGAAGCTGCGGAACGACCTGCGGATCCCGGAGGAGGACCTGGCCGCCGCCTGCACGTACCTCGCCGGCGAGAACCTGATCACCGTCGACTGGGAACCGGGCAACACCCCCGCGATGGTCTCCCTGACCCACCAGGGAATCCGCCGCATGGAGGCCGAAGAGGAAGAACGCGGCTGAGCCGGACTGCCCACGGCCCTGCTCTCCCTCTCGGCCTGTCCAGCCCGCAGTCGTATGATGGAAGTGGATCGAGCACGCTCACGTGTGGCGATCCGGAAGGGCGGCCTCGGCGGAGTGAATGCGCTGGGGCCGTTGTCACGACCGCCGCGACGAGGCCCGCGCACCCGGCGTCATGTCGCCGCCCGGTGCTGGTGACCCACCTCGCGCGCGAGGTCCAGTCCGAGGACGCGGTCGAGGAAGGCGAACGTCTCGAACTTGGCACCGGCCGGTACGTCGGCGCGCGTCGCCACGGTGCGCAGCGCGTCCAGGACGTCGGGGACGCCGAGATCGTCAGCCAGCACGTCATGGGCGTGTCGCACCACATCGGCAGGGATCGGCCGGGACGGCTCCTGTGCCCAGTCGGCCACCAGCTGTCGCCAGTCCCTCAGCGTCCGCCGGGCCTCTTCGAGCGCATTGGCAGTGACGAGGACCGGCGTGCGGTAGGCGTGGCCGAGCATCAACATCCTCATGGCCAGCGGATCGGCGCCCTCCGGGGCAACGGCCCCCAGGAGCCCTGGGGACGGGAGGTGGGCACAGTCCGAGGCGCCCCTCTCCCCCAATGCCGAGCCGACCTGGCCCACGTCGATACGGACCCCGCCGACCGCGTCCTGTGCCGCGGTCCCGTACGGGTGGACGTGAACGTCGGCAGCGGCGCAGAGCGTTCCGTTCCGATGGTGGACACCGCCGGTGTCGGGCGGGTGGATACCAAGAGCGGACCTGGCGTGATCAAGCTCCCGGGCCTGCTCGTGCGGCAGGTCCGGCGTGGTGAGGAACGTGCGGGACTGCAGGCCGTGCAGCTCCGCCGTGCGCGCCAGTACGTCACCGACCAGGAGCGCCCGCAGGTCCACCGGGCCGATCCCGGCGTCGCCGGCCGGCAGGTGGACGCAGATGCTCAGCAGATGACGGCGTACGGAGGGAATCTCCACGAGGTGGCCGGTACAGGTGTCGACGATGCGCAACATGATGCGGAGGCTAGCCGCGGAATCCGCCGGCACCGGGGAGGACCCGACCAGGCGCCCGGCATCGGCAGGGCAGCGGGCACGTGCCCCATCCGTGCCCTCAGCGGCGGTGAACAGCGGTCAACATGGGCGCGTCAGAGTCCTCGCCACGAGTCGCCTGAGGGCCGATATGCGCAGGTCAGAGGGAACATCGACACCTCAGGCAGCGGTGATTCCCAAGCTTATAGCGCGGGTTCGATTCCCGTCATCCGCTCTTCTACGAAGCCCCAGGTCAGCGACCTGGGGCTTCGTCACTTCCCGGCGCCCCCGCCCCGTTCAGGCCCCGTACGTGCGGGTCGGGAGGCGGTGTTCTGCTCGGGGGTGGACGACCAGGGCGAAGCCGTGGTTCGCGGCGATCGAGCGGGTGTGGTCGGCGGAGAGGGAGCCGTGCCGTTCGAGGGCCAGTGCGGGGAGGCCCGAGCGGCCGTGGCCGGCCGTGCGGTGGAAGGACAGCACCGTGGTCGAGGTCGACGCGTGGTGCGGGTGCCGGCGGCGGGCAGCGGCCTCGTCCTCGTGGGCGAGGAGGCGGACGTCCGGCTCGGCGCCGAAGTCCTCCGCCACCCCCTCGGCCCGCCAGTGGGCCGGTTCGTGGGCCGCGCCGGTCAGATGGCGGGAGCGGTTGACCGAGGTGATGGAGAGGAAGCCGCCGCCGGTGCGCTCCAGCGCCTCGTCGAGGAAGCCGTTAGAGGGGCAGCGGTAGCCGGGGCCGATCAACTGCACGGTGTTCACGCCGTCCTGGACGGTGGTGAGGTGCGGCGGGACGTGCGGCGCCGCGGCGCCGCGGAAGCCGAACGGTCCCAGCGTGAACAGTTCCTCCATCAGGTCCTCGATCTGCCTGCGGGGCAGCTGGTCCGGCAGGCGGGTCCAGTCGAAGACCGAGCGCACCCGGGCGCGGACGGTGGTGACGCTGCCGACCTGGGCGGCCGGGCGCCCCTTGATCCGGTTGATCCGCTCGACGACGTCCCGGTCGGCGCGGGCCGTCATCGCGTAGAAGTTGCCGAAGCCGTGTGCCACGGCGGCGCCCTCGCCGAGTGCCTCGACCGCCCTCCGTACGTCCTCCGCCCGGCCCAGGACCAGTTCCCGAGCCGTACGCGTCCGCTGTCCGCCCACCGCACACCTCCCGCAAGTATTCGTCGATGCTCCGGCAACGAGCCGTGCCCCCGGCGGTCACCCGCGGAGCGGCCACCCGGGGAGCCGCCCGCCGCGCCCGGGGAAGAAGATTAGGGAGCGCGCGCTTTCATGCCGCTCTTGCATTAGTCCGCGTCTGCAAGTAATGTCTTCTTCTGTCAGGTGTTCTCGCCGGACCCGGACCCCTCCTCGCCGGGACACCGCGCGACCTCCCCCACCCCCCACACAGGCAAGGCACTTCCATGTCTCTCACGCACCTCCTGCCCGGCCGGCTCGGCTTCGGGACCGCCCCGCTCGGCAACATGTTCCGCGCGATCCCCGACGACGAGGCCCGCGCCACCGTCGAGGCCGCCTGGGACCACGGCGTCCGCTTCTACGACACCGCCCCCTTCTACGGCGCCGGACTCGCCGAGGAGCGGCTCGGCGAGGTCCTGGCCGCCAAGCCCCGCGACTCCTACGTCCTGTCGACCAAGGTCGGCCGGGTAGTCCTCGACGAGCACGAGACGGACGTGCCGGACTTCGGCGAGAAGGGCGGGCTGTTCGAGCACGGCAACCCGAACCGGATCCTCCACGAGTGGACCGCCGACGCCACCGAGCGTTCCATCGAGGGCAGCCTCAAGCGCCTGGGCACCGACCGCCTCGACATCGTCTGGGTCCACGACATCGCCCAGGACTTCCACGGCGACGCCTGGCTGGGGAAGTTCGAGGAGGCCCGCACCGGCGCCTTCCGGGTCCTGTCGCGCCTCCGCGACGAGGGCGTCATCAAGGCCTGGGGCCTCGGGGTGAACAGGACCGAGCCCGTCGAGCTGACCCTCGGTCTGGACGAGCCGCGGCCCGACGGCTTCCTCCTCGCCGGCCGCTACACCCTCCTCGACCACGAGCACGCCCTCACCCGCCTGCTGCCGCTGGCCCAGGAGCAGGGCGTCGACATGGTCGTCGGCGGCCCGTACAGCTCCGGCGTCCTCGCCGGCGGCACCCACTTCGAGTACCAGCAGGCCCCGGCCGGGATCGTCGAGCGCGTCGGCCGCCTGAAGGCGCTGACCGAGAAGCACGGCATCGGCATCAAGGCCGCCGCCCTGCAGTTCTCCCTCGCGCACCCCGCGTCCGCCGCCGTCGTCCCGGGCGCCACCCGGCCCGGCCGGATCGCCGAGGACGCCGCCGCGCTGGACGAGAGCGTCCCGGCCGCGTTCTGGACCGACCTCCGCGCGGCCGGCCTGGTCTCCCCGGCGGCCCCGCTCCCGCACGGCGCCTGACGCCCGCATCCCCCCACACCGGCACCAGGAGAGACGACCATGGCCTCCACGTCCGTATCCCGCACCGTCCCCGCACCGCCCGACGCGGTGTGGCGCCTCGTCGGCGGCTTCGGCGCGCTGCCCGACTGGCTCCCGTACATCCCGGAGAGCACCGCGCTCGAAGGCGGCCGGGTCCGCCGGCTGACCAACCCCGACGGCGACGTCATCGTCGAGCGCCTGGTCTCCTTCGACGAGGCCTCCCGCCACTACAGCTACGCCATCCTCGAAGCGCCGTTCCCCGTCGAGGACTACGTCTCCACCCTCCGGGTCCACGCGGTCCACGGCCGCGACGACCTCGCCGAGGTCCAGTGGTCGGGCCGCTTCACCCCGCGGGGCGCCACCGAGGAGGAGGTCGTCGACCTCTTCACCGGCATCTACACCGACGGCCTCGACGCCCTCCACCGGACGCTCGCCGCCTGAGCCCCGGCCCGCACGGCCCGGACACGCCCCCGCGTGCCCGGGCCGCGGCCGTGCAGAGCGCCGGGTGGCACCCGGTGGCTTCGGTCGGACGGGCGGGCCCCGGCCTCCGACGCCGGGCCGCGCCCTCCGGCCCCTTCCGGCCCGTGCGTCGGCGGTGGACGCGGCCCGGGGGCAGGCCCGATCATGGGGCGATGTCGCTCCGTACGTACGAGGCCGATCTGTTCGAGCGTTCCCGGGGACGCCTGGAGGCGATCGCCTACCGCATGCTCGGCTCCGCCGGCGACGCCGAGGACGCCGTGCAGGAGACGTACCTACGGTGGCACGCGGCGGACCGGGAGCACATCGAGACGCCCGAGGCGTGGCTGACGAAGGTGCTCACCAACCTCTGCCTCAACCAGCTCACCTCCGCGCGCGCCCGCCGCGAGACCTACGTCGGCCAGTGGCTCCCCGAGCCCGTGCTGGCCGGCGACCGCATGCTCGGCCCGGCCGAGACCGCCGAGCAGCGCGAGTCGGTGTCCCTCGCCGTCCTCACCCTCATGGAGCGGCTGACGCCCAACGAGCGGGCGGTGTACGTCCTGCGCGAGGCCTTCGGGCACCCGCACCGCGAGATCGCGGACATCCTCGACCTCACCGAGGCCAACTGCCAGCAGATCCACCGGCGCGCCAAGCAGCACCTCGCCACCGACCGGGCCCGCACCGAGGTCGACGCCGCCGCCGCGCGGAAGGTCGTCGAGGAGTTCCTCGCCGCCGCCCTCAGCGGCGACACCGAGCCGCTGATCCGGCTCCTCACCGTCGACGCGGTCGGCGTCGCCGACGGCGGGGCCAAGGTCCCGGCCCGCCGGACCCCGGTCCTCGGCGCCCTCGGCATCGCCCGCTACCTGCGGGGACTGTTCCGGCCGAACGCCGCCAAGCGGGCCGTCGCCGGCGGCGAACCCGTGGTCCACTCCGCCGTCGTCAACGGCGGCCCGGCCGCGCTGGTCGCCGTCGGCGACCGCATCATCGGCGTCATCTGCCTCGACCCGACGCCCGAGGGCGTCGAGGCGGTCCACCTCCAGGTCAACCCCGACAAGCTGGAGCGCATCACCCGCCGGTGGGCCGCCGCGGGCCCCCACGAACCGCCCACCAGGATGTGGTGACCCACGTCACACCCGACGGGTGTCAGGGATCGCGCGGCTGTCCGGTTCAGGAGGTGAGTCCAACCGGATAGGGAGCCCGCCATGAAGCACCGCATCGTCGTCCTCGGAGCCGGATACGCCGGAGCGATCGCCGCCGGCCGCCTCGCCAGGCGGCTGCACCGCGACGACGTCGAGATCACCCTCGTCAACGCCGAGACCGACTTCGTCGAGCGGGTGCGCCTGCACCAGCTCGCCACCGGACAGGACCTGCCCAGCCGCCCGCTCCGCGACATCTACGCGGGCACCGGCGTACGGCTCCGGCCGGCCCGGGTCACCTCCGTCGACGTGGACCGCAGGACCGTCGACGTCGCCGGCGAGCAGGGCGCCGAGACCCTCGGCTACGACAGCCTCGTGTACGCCCTGGGGAGCACCGCCGGCGCCCTCGACGTCCCCGGTGCCGCCGAGCACGCCCACGGCGTCTCGGGCCGGCAGGACGCCCTGCGGCTGCGGGCGCGTCTGGCCGGGTTGGAGCCGGGCGCCACCGTCCTGATCGTCGGCGGCGGCCTGACCGGCATCGAGGCGGCCACCGAGATCGCCGAGGCCCGTCCCGACCTCGACGTCGCCCTCGCCGCCCGCGGCACCGTCGGCGGCCGCCTCAGCGAGAAGGCCCGGAACCACCTGCACACCGTCTTCGAGCGGCTCGGCGTCACCGTCCACGAGAACGCCGACGTCGCCCGCGTCGAGGCCCACCGGGTCGTCACCGGCGAAGGCCGGGAGATCCCGGCCCGGTTGACCGTGTGGACCGCGGGCTTCGCCGTCCACCCGATCGCCGCCGCCACGACGCTGGAGGTGTCCGACACCGGGCGGATCGTGGTGGACGCCGGCATGCGCTCGGTCTCCCACCCCGATGTGTACGCCGTCGGCGACGCCGCGCTCGCCGAGGGGCCGGGGGGCAGGCCGCTGCGGATGTCCTGCGCCACGGCCAGCCCGATGGCCTGGCAGGCGGCGGACTCGCTCGCCGCGCGGCTGACCGGCCGCAAGGTCCCCGAGAACACGATCGGCTACGCCGCGCAGTGCATCAGCCTGGGACGCCGGGACGCGGTGTTCCAGAAGGTGACCCACGCGGACGAGGTCACGTCCACGGTCGTCACGGGCCGCCTCGGCGCCCGGATCAAGGAGTTCATCTGCTCGGGCGCGGCCTGGAGCGTCTCCCACCCGACGATGCTGATGCCGAGCCGCCGGCGGCGGCTGGTGCCGAGCGCCGCGCCGGCCGCGCCGCGCCTCGCCACCCGGTGAGGCGGCCTCTCCGTCGACCGCCGGGCGGCCCGGCCCGGCCCGCCGCCGGGGCCGCGGGTCCGCGGCGCGCCCGGCTCACTCCGTCCAGGCCTGGAGCTTCTCCGGGTTGCGGACCGCCCAGATGCGCGTGATCCGGCCGTCCGCGAGGCCGAACGCCGCCACCGTCACGACCGTGCCGCCGCGGCGGGCCACCAGGCCGGGACGGCCGTTGACCGACTGGAGCCGGAGGGTCGTGCCGGGCGCCATGTCGCCGATCGCGACGAGGTACCGGGCGATCTCCCCGGCGCCGGTGATCGGGCGCAGCGCCGCGCCGACCAGCCCTCCGCCGTCCACCACCACGGTGGCGTCGGGGGTGAGCAGGCCGACGAGGGCCGCGATGTCCTGGGCCTCCCACGCCTGCTTGAAGTCCTTGACGACTCGGGCCTGCAGCCCCGTCGGCGGCACGGGCGTCCGGGCCGCCCGCACCCGGCGGCGGGCCGAGGAGGCGAGCTGCCGGCACGCCGCCGGGGTGCGGCCGATGATCGTGGCCAGCTCCGTGAAGGGGTAGCGGAAGACGTCGTGGAGGACGAACGCCACCCGCTCGGCCGGGGTCATGGCTTCGAGGACGACGAGGAACGCCATGTCCAGCGACTCGTCGAGGGCGATCCGCTCGGCGGGGTCGGTCCCGGCGTCGCCCGACCGGCCGGTGGGCCGGCCCAGCGTGTCGGGCAGCGGCTCCGGGATCCACGCGCCCACGTACCGCTCGCGCCGCGCCCGCGCCGAGCCGAGGACGTCGAGGCAGATGCGCCCGACCACCGTCGTCAGCCAGGCGCCGGGCACCTCGACGGCCGCCCGCTGCCGGTCCGGCAGGGCGTACCAGCGGACGAAGGCCTCCTGGACGGCGTCCTCGGCCTCGGCGAGGGAGCCCAGCAGCCGGTAGGCGACGTGGATCAACTGCCGGTACTCGCCCTCGGGTCGGGCGGTGGCGGGCGGGAGCCCGCCTGCCGGTTCCGTACGGCCGCTGCTCATGGTGATGGTGTCCCCCTCGTTCGTTCCCGCGCCCGCCATGATCGGCGAGACGCACGTCACTCCGTAACCCCGCCGCGGCGCCTCACATTCTCGGGGGCTGCGTCGTCGGACCGTCGAGAGAGCGACCGACGGCGGAAGGATGGGATCATCATGGCCACGCGGACGACGGAGCAGACGGCGGGCACGGCGGGCACGGCGGGCACGGCAGCGGCGGTGACCGCGGCGGCGGGGCGGGGGGACGGCGGCCGGTTCGCGGGGTTCGTACGCGTCTCGGTCGGCCTGCAGACGGTCAGCATCCTCTTCCAGGCGGTCACGGCCGGGATGGCGATGTCCTCGCAGGTCGGAGCGACCCTGCACGACATCGGGTCCCGCGGCATGTACGCGATGTCGATGCTCTACCTGCTCGCCGCGGTGCTGGCGTGGCGCCCCGGCGGCGCCCCGGCCCGGCCGGTCCTCTTCGCGACCGGCTTCCTGGTCCTCGGCACCCTCCAGGTGGTGGCGGGCGTCCTGCACGTGATGGAGGTCCATCTGCCGCTGGGCGTGCTGATGTTCGGCCTGAGCATGCTCGACCTCGGCCGGGTCGCGCTCCGGCGGACGCGGCCGGAGGAGGCGCGGGCGGAGTAGGCACGGGCGGAGCAGGCAGGGGCGGAGCAGGAGGGCCGGCGCGACGGCCCGCGGGCCGGGGGACGGGAGCCGCCGCCCCCCTCCGCCGTACACGTCAGGAATCGAGAAGCGGCGCCGGACGGCCCCAACTAGCGTGGTGGGCATGGACATCACCATTCACACCACCGTCCTCCCGCACGAGGACCCCGACGCCTCCCTGGCCTTCTACCGGGACGCCCTCGGCTTCGAGGTGCGCAGCGACGTCGGCCAGGGCCGGACCCGCTGGATCACCGTCGGGCCCGTCGGGCAGCCCGGTACGTCGATCCTGCTCGCACCGCCCGGCGCCGACCCGGGGGTCACCGACGCCGAGCGGCGCACCATCGCCGAGATGATGGCCAAGGGCACCTACGGCTGGATCCTGCTCGCCGCCCCCGACCTCGACGCCGTCTTCGAGAAGGTGCAGGCCGGGGACGTCGAGGTGGTCCAGGAGCCGACCGACCAGCCGTACGGCGTGCGGGACTGCGCCTTCCGCGACCCCGCGGGCAACCTCGTCCGCATCCAGCAACTCCGCTGAAGGGACTCCCGCCATGTGTCATCCTGCGTGGATGAGCGCACTGACCGAGGCGCAGCGCCTCAGCGACCTGGCGCGACTGCGCCGCGTTCGCGACCGGATCGACCGGGAGTACGCCGAACCGCTGGACGTCGAGGCGCTCGCCCGCGGGGTGAACATGTCGGCCGGGCACCTCAGCCGGCAGTTCAAGCAGGCCTACGGCGAGGCCCCGTACTCGTACCTGATGACCCGGCGCATCGAGCGCGCCATGGCGCTGCTCCAGCGGGGCGACCTCAGCGTCACCGACGTCTGCTTCACGGTCGGCTGCTCGTCGCTCGGCACCTTCAGCACCCGCTTCACCGAGCTCGTCGGCGTCTCGCCCGGCGTCTACCGGCGCCAGGTCGCCGGCGGCGAGGCCGGGCTGCCCTCGTGCGTGGCGAAGCAGGTCTCGCGACCGGTCAGGAATCGAGAAGCGGCGGTCACCGCCCGCGCCTAGCGTGGTTCCCGTGGACGCGCTCGCCCCGGTCGCCCTTCAGGGGGCGGACCGGAGGCCGCGTCTCCCTCCCCACCCCAGCCCTGCGAGAGGAACCCCGTCATGCCGAACACGCGGTCGTCCACCAAGAGCACCGGCAGCGCCGCCGAGGCCGGGAGCGGCGCGAAGTACGACGGCTTCACCGAGGAGGAGCGCGAGGCGATGAAGGAGCGCGCCTCGGAGCTCAAGGGCACCGCGCGGCGCGCCGGCCGCTCCTCCAAGGCCGACGGCGAGGCCGACGTCCTGGCGAAGATCGCCGAGATGACGGAGGCCGACCGCGCGCTGGCCGAGCGGATCCACGCGCTCGTCAAGGAGCACGCGCCGGAGCTGGCGCCGAAGACCTGGTACGGGATGCCCGCGTACGCCAAGGCCGGCAAGGTCGTCTGCTTCTTCCAGAGCGCGGAGAAGTTCAAGGCCCGCTACGCCACCCTCGGCTTCAGCGACCTCGCCCGGCTCGACGAGGGCAGCATGTGGGCGACCAGCTTCGCCCTGACCGAGCTCACCCCCGCCGACGAGACCCGGATCGCCGCGCTCATCGCGCAGGCCGCCGCCTGACCGCGCGGGGCGCCCGGTCGGCGGGTGCCGTCAGGGCCGTGACCGGCGGTCGCGGCCCGCGACCGCCGGGGCAGGTCCGTGACCACCGGACCCGGTCCGCGACCGCCGGGCCGTGGCCCTCGCCGCGTACCGCGCGCGGCGGGACCCGCGCCCGCCGCGGGCGAATGCCCGGCCCCGGGCCGGGGGAATTCCGGGCTACGCGCGGTGAATATTCGTCGTGTAAACACACGGGATAACACCGGGGGAATTCTTCGCCCCGCACGCCCGGGCCCACCGTGCTAGTGTCGATATCAGTTGCAGTTGTGGGTCCCGAACGTACGAGTGCCCGTCCGGTCCTTCCGGCGCCGGGCACCCTTTTTCTTTTCCGGGCTTTTTCCGGACGGGGCGATCATCGCAGCAGGACGGGGCGCACACGAGGTGCGTTCCGCGCAAAGCCCCGAAGGAGCGTCTGGCATGGCGACCGGTACCGTGAAGTGGTTCAACTCTGAAAAGGGCTTCGGTTTCATCGAGCAGGACGGCGGCGGTCCCGACGTCTTCGCGCACTATTCGAACATCGCCGCCTCCGGCTTCCGTGAACTGCAGGAGGGCCAGAAGGTGACGTTCGACGTCGCACAGGGTCAGAAGGGCCCGACCGCCGAGAACATCGTCCCCGCCTGACGTCCGGCGCCGACGCACAGACAGACTGGGGCCCGCACCTTCGGGGTGCGGGCCCCAGCCCTTTGCCAGCCCGGCTGCGGGAATCGCCCGCCGGCCCCTTCCGGCCCCTCCATCCGCAGGAGTCACCATGCGTTGTGTCATCGCCCGCTTCCCGTTCGAACTGACCAAGGCGGGCGTCATCGCGTCCATGAAGGGGATCAAGCCCGAACCCGCCGTCGGCGACGTCGTCGTCATCGGACGGCGCCAGTACCCCGTGAAGCAGGTCGGCGAGGCCGTCACCCGCCAGGACCGCCGTGACTTCAGCGCGGGCGAGGTCGTCCGGGCCATGACGAAGCTCGGCTTCACCTGCACCACGGTCACCGCGGGCGAGCAGGCCGCACCCGCCGCCGGGCCGACGGAGACCGCCGACGCGGCGGAGACCGCCGACACGACGGGGGCGGCCGGGGCGGCCGACGCGACGGGGACGGTCTTCTCCGACCCTCAGTGGTCGGAGTAGCTGAAGTCGCCCACCGTCCACGCGCTGACGTCGTCGAGGGCGACCCGGTACATACCGCCGGTCTCCGGGATGCCGACCGTGCCCTGGAGGATGCGGGCGAGGTGGAAGTGCAGGTGGGTGGGCGGCCCGTCGGCACGGGCGGAGGGGCTGAAGACACCGGAGAACTCGCCCAGCCGGGCGGAGTCCGTCAGGACCTCGGACACCCGCTGCCGCCACAGGGCTTCGGGGGCCAGCCGGCCGGTGAGGACGACCCCTCCCACGACCACCGTCAGGGACATCTGATTGCTCTGCCCGGACTCCACCGTGGCGGCAAGGTCGACGAGCAGCTCGTCAGGCTTCGACATGGAAGTCCATTCTAGGCGGCCGCCCGGGCGGGGCCCCCGCTACAGCGGCGCCGACTCGTCCGCCGGGAACGCCGGGCCGTGACCGGGCACGATCACGTCGGCCGCGGCCAGGACGCGGAGCCGGGAGTCCTTGAGGAGCGTGTGGTCGGGGGCCACCGGGTCCTCGACCGGGCCGTTCGGCCGCCACCACAGGTCGCCCACGAAGGCGACGACGCCCTCGGCGGTGCCGGCGAGCAGGGTGATGTCCTCCGGGCTGTGTCCGGGGGTGCGGATCAGCCGCAGCGAGGGGGACAGTTCGTGGCCTTCGGCGTCGCGGTCGGTCCACTGGTCGTTCCGGTAGATCGCCTTGTGGTCGTGGACGCGGGCCCGGCCGAACAGGCCGACGTTCATGGTGTTGTCGGGGTGGTGGTGGCTGAGCACCACGTCGGTGATGTCGTCCGGCCCCAGGCCGAGTTCGGCGAGCGGGCCGAGGATCCGGTCGCGGCTCGCCACCATGCCGGGGTCGACGACGACGTGCAGGTCGCCGTCCCGCACGTACGAGACGGTGGCGGCGACCCCGGGCCCCGTGGAGAGCGTGTAGCCGGTGGTCAGGACGGTGTGGGCGGCGGTGCGGGCGGCGGGTGCGTCGTGGTTCGTCATGGCCCCAAGTCTTCTGCGGACGGCGTTCGTTCACGAGTGGCCGTGCTGCCACCGATCGCGGGAATCGTGCCAACCCCGGAACGGGCGGCCGTAGCTCCGGGCGTACGGCCGGGCCGGACGCGCCGCGGCCCCGCACCGGACGTACTCCCGCCCCCGCCCCCGGACTCCGCCCCGGACGCGGCCCGTCGCCGTGCGGGCCCCCGTGCCAGACTCGGCCCATGCCGCCCTTCGTCACCGTCGCCGCCTACGCCCCGCACGGGGTCGGCATGCTCGGCGCGGGCATCGTCTCCGAGGTGTTCGACGCGCGCGGCGGGGGACTCCCGCTCTTCGACTTCGCCCTCTGCACCGACCGGCCGGGAAGGGTCCGCACCGACGTCGGCCTGCCCCTCGTCGTGGAGCACGGACTGGACCGGCTGGCCGCCGCCGACCTGGTGATCGCCCTGCCCTGGGCGGAGTTCCGCACGCCTCCGGCTCCCGCCGTGCTCGACGCGCTGAACGCCGCCCGCGCGCGCGGGGCGCTCGTCGCGGCCCACTGCGTCGGGGCGTTCGCGCTCGCCGCCGCCGGGCTGCTCGACGGCCGGCGGGCGACCACGCACTGGCGGTTCGCCGCACTCCTGGCCGAGCGCCACCCGGAGGTCACCGTCGAGCCCGACGCCCTCTACGTGGACCAGGGCCCCGTCGTCACCGGCGCGGGCGCCGCCGCGGGCTTCGACCTCTGCCTGCACCTGCTGCGCCGGGAGTACGGGGCCACCACGGCCAACGCCATCGCCCGGGACCTGGTGCTGCCCTCCCACCGGGACGGCGGCCAGGCCCAGTACCTCGCCACGCCCGTACCCGAGGACAGCCGTGACGAGCGCCTCACCGACGTCCTCGCCTGGGCCCGGGAGCACCTCCACGAGCCGCTGCCCGTCGCCGAGCTGGCCCGCAGGGCGCTGATGAGTCGCCGCTCCTTCGCACGCCGGTTCGCCGCGTCCACGGGCACCACCCCGCACGCCTGGCTGCTCTCGCTGCGCCTGAGCCGGGCCGAGGAGCTCCTGGAGACCACGGACCTGCCCGTCGAGGAGATCGCCCGCGCCGTCGGCTTCGGCAGCGCCGCGGTGCTCCGCGCCCAGTTCGTCCGGCGCCGCGGCGTGCCGCCCCGGTCGTACCGCCGCTCGTTCACCCGCACGCCCGGCGGCTGAGCCGCCGGGCTCAGACCAGGGCGGCGGCCGCCAGGGCCAGGGCCGAGCCGGCGAAGACCACGGTGTGGCGGACGTTCTGGAGGGTGCTCCTTCGGCTCCTTCGGCTCCTTCGGCTCGTTCGGCTTGTTCGGCTTGTTCGGCTTGTTCGATGGACTTGCACTCCGCCCGGGAGTCCCCCGTCCGGCTCCGGACTCCCCCGTCCGGACCCCCTCCGCTTGTGACGGATCCCCGTGCGCCCGAGCGTGGGCTCATCGTGCGACCAGAGGGAGGGCTCCGATGAGCAGCATCGACACACCGGCCGAGGTACCCAGACCGCGGACGGCGGCCCGACCCGCGCCCGCGACCCTCACCTGGGTGACGCTCGCCCTGATGACCACCGCCTCGGTCGCCAGTCTGCGGGCCGCGCCGACCATGGCCGTCTACGGCCTGGCCTGCGTGTTCCTCTACCTCGTCCCGGCCATCGTGTTCCTGCTGCCGACCGCCCTGGTCTCCGCCGAGCTGGCCTCCGGCTGGAACGGCGGTGTGTACCGATGGGTGTCCGAGGGACTGTCGAAGCCGCTCGGATTCCTCGCCGTGTGGTGCCAGTTCGCGATGACGATCTTCTACTATCCGAGCCTGCTCGGGTTCGTCGCGTCGACCATCGCCTTCATCGTCGACCCGGCGCTCGCCTCCAACGGCCCGTACACCGCGATCGTGATCATGGTCCTCTACTGGACCGGCGTGTGGATCTCCTCGCGCGGTACGAAGGCACTGGCCGGACTCGCCAGCTGGGGGCTGATCATCGGCACCCTGATCCCCGGCACCCTGCTGGTCGTCCTCGGCATGGTCTTCCTCGGCCAGGGCAACCCCTCGGCCGCCCCGATGACCGCCGCGAACCTGTTCCCGCAGTGGACGGGCCTCGCCAGCCTCGTCCTGATCGTCAACAACTTCCTGTCGTACTCCGGCATGGAGATGAACGCCGTGCACGTCTCCTCGCTCAAGAACCCGGCGAAGGAGTACCCCCGGTCGATGTTCCTGGCGATGGGCCTGGTGCTGCTGATCTTCATCCTGCCGGCGCTCGCCATCAGCTGGGTGGTCCCCGCCGACCAGCTCAGCCTCACGGCGGGCGTGATGCAGGCGTTCGACGCCTTCTTCTCGTACTTCGACATCGGCTGGCTCACCCCGATCGCCGCCGTGGCCCTGGTGTCCGCCTCCCTCGGCGGCATGCTCACCTGGCTCGCCGGCCCCTCGAAGGGCCTGCTGGAGATCTCCCGCCAGGAGGGCTACCTGCCGCCGTTCCTGCAGAAGCTCAACAAGAACGGCATCCAGCAGAACATCCTGGTCACCCAGGGCGTCGTCACCACGGTCATCGCCCTCGGCTACGCGCTGCTCCCGAACGTCTCCAGCGTCTACTGGATCTTCTCGGTCATCACCACACAGGTGTACCTGATCGTCTACCTGCTGATGTTCGCCGCGGCCATGCGGCTGCGGAAGACCCAGCCGGACCATCCCCGCGGCTACCGCGCGCCGGCGCTGGGCACCCTGTGCGTGGTCGGCCTGCTCGCCTCGCTCGCCGCCCTGTGCATCGGCTTCGTCCCCAGCTCGCAGTTCGGCAGCGGCAGCGTCTGGTCGTACATCGCCATCGTCGGCGGCGGCCTCGTCATCCTGGGCCTGCTGATCCCCTGGGCCTTCCTGAGGTTCCGCAAGCCCAGCTGGAAGACGTCCCCCGCCACCACCCCGAGCGAGGGAGAGCAGGCATGAGCCCCACCCGCTTCGCCTCCGAGCACAAGTGGATCTACTGGGGCGCGATCGTGATCCTCGTCGGCCTCGTGATCACCGGAATCGTCCGGTACCAGGCCGTGCGGACGAACAACGAGACCGCGTCCAAGGCCAGGCAGCTCCAGGAGGCCCTGGTGAAGGCCGGATACCCGTCGCCCGACACCGACACCGTCGAGCGGGTGCTCGGCACCGACGGCGGCCCGGTCTGCGACGACCCGGACAACGCCCTGAAGACCGCCCTGTGGAAGATCCAGCAGGCCAACGGCGCCACCGGCCCGGGGATGCGGCCCGTCATCACCGACTCCAAGGCCGTGCAGGCCGAGCGGATCGTCCTCCAGGTCTACTGCCCCGACCAGGTCGACGACTTCGACGACACCGTGGACGACCTCAAGACGGACGACACCGTACGGCGCTGAGGCGCGGGGCGCCGCCGGCCCCGGCGGACGGCCCCCCGCGCCGGAGCCGGGGGGGCGTGCGCGATCATGCCGTCATGAAGCTGCGCTGCGCCGTCCTCGACGACTACCAGGGCGTCGCCCTGACCTCCGCCGACTGGAGCCCGCTCGCCGACCGCGTCGACGTGCGCGTCCTGCGCGAGCACCTCACCGACCGGGACGCCCTCGTCGCGGCCGTCGAGGACTGCGAGATCCTCGTCGTCATGCGGGAGCGGACCCCCGTCGACGCCGCGCTGCTGGCCCGTCTCCCCCGGCTCCGGCTGCTGATCACCTCGGGAATGCGCAACGCCTCCGTCGACGTCGCCGCCGCACGCGCGCGCGGGGTCGTCGTCTGCGGCACGGCCAGCAGCTCCGAGCCGCCCACCGAGCTCACCTGGGCGCTCCTGCTCGGCCTGGCCCGGCACGTGCCCGCCGAGGCGCGGGCGCTGCGGGAGGGCGGACCCTGGCAGTCCACGGTCGGGGCCGACCTGGCGGGCCGGACCCTCGGGCTCGTCGGCCTCGGCAAGATCGGCTCCCGGGTGGCCCGGATCGGGCTCGCCTTCGGGATGGACGTGCGCGCGTGGAGCCCGAACCTGACGGAGGAGCGGGCCGCGGAGCACGGCGCGCGGTTCACGGAGGACAAGCGGGAGCTGTTCGCGGGCAGCGACTTCGTCTCGCTGCACATGGCGCTCTCGGACCGCACCCGAGGCCTGGTCGGGGAGGCGGAGCTGCGGGCGATGCGCCCGCACGCGTACCTCGTCAACACCTCCCGGGCGGGTCTCGTCGACGGCGGTGCGCTGCTGCGGGCGTTGCGCGAGGGATGGATCGCGGGGGCCGGGCTCGATGTCTTCGAGACGGAGCCGCTGCCCCTGGACGACCCGCTGCGGTCCCTGCCGAACGTGCTCGCGCTGCCGCACCTCGGCTATGTGACGGAGGGGAACTACGGGCGCTACTTCGGGCAGGCGGTGGAGGACGTCGAGGCGTTCCTGGCAGGTGCGCCGGTACGGGAGCTGGGCTGATCCGACGGGTGAGCCGTGGGCGCTCGGCCGGTCCCGGCTGGGGTCCCGCCGGGCCGGGCCCGGCCGGTCCGAGCGCCGCGGTCTAGGTCAGGCTCGTGCGGGCCAGTTCGACGAACTCCTCGTCCGTCAGGCCCAGCTCCCGGGCGTCCGACGCCACCTCGCGCAGCCGGGAGACCAGCCGCGCGCGGTCGGGGGCGGTGGCCCCGGGGACGATGAGGGCCCCGCGGCCGCGGCGGAGTTCGATCAGGCCCTCCTCGCGGAGCCGCTGGTAGCCGCGGAGGACGGTGTGGACGTTGACGCCGAGGGAGTCGGCGAGTTCCCGGGCGGCCGGGAGGCGCTCGCCGGGCACGGCGGAGCCGTCGGCGAGGGCGCCCCGGACGCAGGAGGCGATCTGGTCGCCGAGGGGCGCGGCGGAGGCCGGGTCGACACGGAAGAGCACGGTCAGACCTTCCCATGCCGTTCGGCGAGGGTGTTGAGGAGGGCGGCGGCGGTGTGCGCGTCGGGCACGGTGACCGCGAACTCGCGGCCGCTGTCCCGCCGTACGACGAGGGCCTCGCCGGCGTGCAGCACCACGCCCGTACGGGACGCCCGGACCCGGTAGCCCCAGCCGCCGTAGTCGGCGAGCACGGTGGCGGTGTCGAGCTCGCGGACGCTCGCGCCCGTGACCCCGTCGAGCGGCACGCGCACGCGTGGCCGGGAGACGAACGAGGGCCGGACGGTGACGCCGCGCCGGTCGACGGTGACCCGGACCCGGGCGAGGGCGAGGCCGGGCAGGCCGACGACCAGACCGAGGAGGGCGAGCAGGGCGCCGGGCCAGGGGGCGAGGACCAGGCCGACGGGGACGGCGACGAGGGCGAGCACCGCGAGGACGGTCAGCGGCCGGGAGGTGGTGGCGCGGGTCCAGCCCGCGACCTCGCTCGCGCCGAGGGCGAGGCGGGGCGCGTCGGGTTCGCCCGAGGGCGCGTCCGGTCCGGCGCCGGCCGGTACGAGGCGGGCGAGGGCGAGGCCCGCGAGGGCGGACAGGGCGGCCGCCGCGGCGGCGGCCGCGAGGTTGGTGAGCGGGGAGACGACCTGGGCCGGGTCGGTGGCGTCCAGGTTGTCCCGCAGGAGGAGGACGAGCAGCGTCGCGGCGAAGGCGGCCGTCGCCCACGCGCCCCAGAGCGCGGCGCGGCGGACGAGGAGCGTCCAGGCGGCGCCGAGGCCCAGGAGCAGGGCGACGGAGACGACGGTGAACGCGGTCCGGCCGGTGAAGCCGTCGGCGCGGCCGCCGCCGGCCCCGGTGAAGTGGGTGGCGAGGGTGTCGGGCGTCCGGTCGGCCCAGACGGCGAGCAGGGTGAGGTGGCCCGCGAGGGCGAGGAGGAACGGGAGCGCGGCGAGCGCGCGGAGACGGAGTGTGGCGGCCGCGGTGGGCGCGGCCGGCCTGGATCGGTTCATGGAAGACCCCCTGTTGTTCGCATCAGGATAGAACAAGTTGTTCGCACTTCGCTAGAACAACTCGCACTCTGCTGGAACAACTCGCCTCTCCCGCGGGGGAACCGCGCCCGGCCGGCCCGCCCGGCAGGTCGGCCGGCGTGGTCGGCGAGGACGGCCCGCAGGGCCTCCGCGACCTCCGCCAGGACGCCCTGGCGGCCGATGAGTTGCGGCGGGCGGGCGGCCGGCTCCGCAGCTCGCCCGACCGGCAGCCCGCCCTCACGAGACGGAACGTCTTGCGTGGTGCGCGCGAGTGGAGTACCGTCGAGAATCCAAGACGAGACGTCTCGTCTTGGATCTATCGTCGCCGACACACGGGGGTCACCCTTTGTTCCGTGCCCATCTCACCGACGTCACCAAGCGCTACGACGACCGGCACGTCCACCACCGGACCGTGCTCGACCGGATCTCCCTCACCGTCCGCCCCGGTGAACGCCTCGGCGTCGTCGGCGACAACGGCTCCGGGAAGTCCACCCTCCTCCGGCTCCTCGCCGGCCTGGAGACCGCCGACAACGGCACGGTGACCGTCACGTCCCCCGGCGGCATCGGCCACCTCGCCCAGACCCTGGACCTCCCCCCGACCGCGACCGTCGGCGACGCCGTCGACCACGCCCTCGCGGACGTGCGGGAGCTGGAGCGGGCGATCCGGGCAGCCGAGACCGAGTTGGCCGAGACCGGGGACCTCACCGGGTACGCGGACCTGCTCGCGGCCTACGAGGCCCGCGGCGGCGCCGGGGCCGACCGGCGGGTCGAGACCACGCTGCGGCGGCTCGGCGAACCCGGACCGCTCGACCGCACCCGCCCCCTGGGCACCCTCTCCGGAGGGCAGCGGTCCCGGCTCGCGCTCGCCGCCGTCCTCGCGGCCGAGCCCGAACTGCTGCTGCTCGACGAGCCGACCAACGACCTCGACGACGAGGCCGTGGCCTGGCTGGAGGAGCGGCTGCGCGACCACCGGGGCACGGTCGTCGCCGTCTCCCACGACCGGGTCTTCCTCGACCGGGTCGCCACCGCCGTCCTGGAGGTCGACGAGGACCGCCACACCGTCCGCCGCTACGGCAACGGCTACGGCGGCTACCTGGCCGGACGCGCCGCCGAACGGGCGCGCAGGCAGCGGGAGTACGAGGAGTGGAAGGAGGAACTGGCCCGCCACCGGGCCCTCGCCGACACCCACATCGACCGGTTCTCCGCCATCCCGCGCAAGGCACCGGCCGCCTTCAGCGGGGCGGGCGCCTTCCGCGCCCGGTCACGGGCGCACGGCGCGATGAGCCGGATCCGGGCCGCCCGCGAGCGGATCGACCGGCTCACCACCGACCCGGTGCCCGCGCCCCCCGAGCCGCTCCGGTTCCGCGCCCGGCTCGACGGCCGGGGCGCGCCCGTCGACCTGACCGGCGTACGGGTCGACGGCCGGCTCCACCTCGACGCCCTGCACCTCGACCCCGGCGAGCGCCTCCTGGTCACCGGCCCCAACGGCGCGGGGAAGACCACCCTCCTCCGGGTCATGGCAGGCGAACTCGCCCCGGACGCGGGCGCGGTGAGCGCACCCGCCCGGGTCGGGCTGCTCCGCCAGGACACGGCCCCGCCCCTCGACCCCCGTACGGTGGGCGAGGCCTTCGGAGAGGGTCGCGAGGACGAACTGCTCGCCCTCGGGCTGTTCGCGGCCCGGGACCTGACGACCCCGGTCCGGCTGCTGTCGACGGGCCAACGCCGCAAGCTGGAACTGGCCCGGCTGGTGACCTCCCCCGCCGATCTGCTGCTGCTCGACGAGCCGACCAACCACCTGGCACCGGGCCTGGTGGAGGAGATCGAGGCCGCGCTCGCGACGTACGAGGGCACGCTGGTCGTGGTCAGTCACGACCGGCGCCTCAGGCAGGGCTTCCGGGGCCGACGCCTGGAACTGGCCCCGGCCCCGGCCCCGGCCCCGGCCCCGGCAGGGACCGTGCGGGCCTAGTCCTCGTCGGAGGAGCCGCCTTCGAGGTCGCCCTCGGTCTCCAGGAACACCTGGCGCAGCGCGGCCAGGGTCTCCGCGTCCGGCTTCTCCCACATGCCGCGCGACTCGGCCTCCAGGAGCCGCTCCGCGATGCCGTGCAGGGCCCACGGGTTGGCCTCCTTCAGGAAGGCCTGGTTCTCCGGGTCGAGGACGTACTCCTGGGTGAGCTTGTCGTACATCCAGTCGGCGACGACGCCCGTCGTGGCGTCGTACCCGAAGAGGTAGTCGACGGTCGCCGCCAGCTCGAACGCGCCCTTGTAGCCGTGGCGGCGCATCGCCTCGATCCAGCGCGGGTTGACCACCCGGGCACGGAAGACCCGGGAGGTCTCCTCGACGAGCGTGCGCGTGCGGACGGTCTCCGGGCGGGTGGAGTCGCCGATGTACGCCTCGGGGGCCGTGCCCTTGAGCGCGCGGACCGTCGCCACCATGCCGCCGTGGTACTGGAAGTAGTCGTCGGAGTCGGCGATGTCGTGCTCGCGGGTGTCGGTGTTCTTCGCCGCCACCGCGATCCGCTTGTACGCCGTCTCCATCTCGGCGCGGGCCGGGCGCCCTTCGAGCCCGCGGCCGTACGCGTACCCGCCCCAGACCGTGTACACCTCGGCGAGATCGGCGTCCGTGCGCCAGTCCCGCGAGTCGATCAGCTGGAGGATGCCCGCGCCGTACGTGCCCGGCCGGGAGCCGAAGATCCGGGTCGTCGCGCGCCGCTCGTCGCCGTGCTCGGCGAGGTCGGCCTGGGCGTGCGCCCGGACGTGGTTGTCCTCGGCGGACTCGCCCTCCAGGCCGGCGACCAGCCGCACGGCGTCGTCGAGGAGCCCGATGACGTGCGGGAAGGCGTCCCGGAAGAAGCCCGAGATGCGCAGGGTGACGTCGACGCGGGGGCGGCCGAGCTCGGCGAGCGGGATCGGCTCCAGGCCGTTCACCCGGCGCGAGGCCTCGTCCCACAGCGGGCGGACGCCGAGCAGGGCGAGCGCCTCGGCGACGTCGTCGCCGGCGGTGCGCATCGCGCTGGTGCCCCACAGGGAGAGGCCCACCGACGTCGGCCACGTGCCGTTGTCGGTGCGGTAGCGCTCCAGGAGCGAGTCGGCGAGCGCCTGGCCGGTCTCCCAGGCCAGCCGGGACGGCACGGCCTTGGGGTCGACCGAGTAGAAGTTCCGGCCGGTCGGCAGGACGTTGACCAGACCGCGCAGCGGCGAACCGGACGGGCCGGCCGGGACGAACCCGCCGTTCAGGGCGTGCACGGCGTGGCCGAGCTCGTCGGTGGTGGCGGCCAGCCGCGGCACGACCTGCTCGCAGGCGAACCGGAGCACGGTCCGCACCTCGTCGCCGTACGCGGCGGCGACCGCCGGGACCGCCTCCACGGACCAGTCCGCCGCCTCCATCGCCTCGACCAGCTCGCGGGCCTTCGCCTCCGCCTCGTCGGCGGTGGTGCGGGTCGCGGCCGACTCGTCGAGGCCCAGGGCCTCGCGCAGACCGGGCAGCGCCTGCGTGCCGCCCCAGATCTGGCGGGCGCGCAGGATGGAGAGGACCAGGTTGACCCGGGCCTCGCCCACCGGGGCGCCGCCGAGGACGTGCAGGCCGTCGCGGATCTGCGCGTCCTTGACCTCGCACAGCCAGCCGTCGACGTGCAGCAGGAAGTCGTCGAAGCCGTCGTCCTCCGGACGCTGCTCCAGACCCAGGTCGTGGTCGAGCTTGGCGGCCTGGATCAGCGTCCAGATCTGGGCGCGGATCGCGGGCAGCTTCGCCGGGTCCATCGAGGAGATCTGCGCGTACTCGTCGAGGAGCTGCTCCAGGCGCGCGATGTCGCCGTACGAGTCGGCGCGCGCCATCGGCGGCACCAGGTGGTCGACGAGCGTCGCGTGCACGCGCCGCTTGGCCTGGGTGCCCTCGCCCGGGTCGTTGACGAGGAACGGGTAGATCAGCGGGAGGTCGCCGAGGGCCGCGTCGGGGCCGCAGGCGGCGGAAAGGCCGGCGTTCTTGCCGGGCAGCCACTCCAGGTTGCCGTGCTTGCCCAGGTGCACCATGGCGTCGGCGCCGAAGCCGCCGTCCTCGGCGCGGGCGGCGATCCAGCGGTAGGCGGCCAGGTAGTGGTGGGACGGCGGGAGGTCGGGGTCGTGGTAGATCGCGATCGGGTTCTCCCCGAAGCCGCGCGGCGGCTGGATGAGGACCAGCAGGTTCCCCCGGCGGAGGGCGGCGAGGACGATGTCGCCCTCCGGATTGCGCGAGCGGTCGAGGAACATCTCGCCGGGCGCCGGGCCCCAGTGCTCCTCGACGTGGGTCCGCAGCTCCTCGGGGAGCGTCGCGTACCAGCGCTTGTAGTCGGCGGCCGGGATCCGGACCGGGTTCCTGGCGAGCTGCTCCTCCGTCAGCCAGTCCTGGTCGTGGCCGCCGGCCTCGATGAGGGCGTAGATCAGCTCGTCGCCGTCGCCGGAGACCACGCCGGGCAGGTCCGCCTCGGGCCCGAAGTCGTACCCCTCGGCGATCAGCCGGCGCAGCAGCGACACGGCGGAGGCGGGGGTGTCGAGGCCGACGGCGTTGCCGATGCGGGAGTGCTTCGTCGGGTAGGCGGAGAGGACGAGCGCCAGCCTCTTCTCGGCGTTCGGGATGTGCCGGAGGCGGGCGTGCCGCACGGCGATCCCGGCGACGCGGGCGGCGCGCTCGGCGTCGGCCACGTAGGCGGGCAGGCCGTCCTCGTCGATCTCCTTGAAGGAGAACGGCACGGTGATCAAGCGCCCGTCGAACTCGGGGACGGCGACCTGTCCGGCGGCGTCCAGCGGGGACAGGCCCTCGTCGTTCTCCTCCCAGGCGGCGCGCGAACCGGTCAGGCAGAGCGCCTGGAGGATCGGCACGTCGAGCGAGGCCAGCGCGCCCGCGTCCCAGGCCTCCTCGTCTCCGCCGGCCTGCGCCTCGGCGGGCTTGGTGCCGCCCGCCGCGAGGACGGTGGTGACGATCGCGTCGGCGGTGCGGAGCCGGTCGATCAGCTCCGGCTCGGGGGCGCGCAGGGAGGTCACGTACAGCGGGACGGCCCGCGCACCGGCGTCCTCGATCGCGTCGCACAGGACGCCGACGAACGCGGTGTTCCCGCTCATGTGGTGGGCGCGGTAGTAGAGCACGGCGACGGTGGGGCCGGTGGTCGCGCGGGCGGTGCGCTCCAGCGGGCCCCAGGTCGGGGCGGCCGCCGGGGACTCGAAGCCGTGACCGGTGAGCAGCACGGTGTCGGAGAGGAAGCGGGCCAGCTGCTCCAGGTTCGCCGGGCCGCCGTGCGCCAGGTAGGCGTGCGCCTCGGTGGCGACGCCGACGGGGACGGTGGACGCCTCCATCAGCTGCGCGTCGGGGGCCTGTTCGCCGCTGAGGACGACCACCGGCTTCCCGGCGGCGCGCACCGCGTCGAGGCCCTCCTCCCAGGAACGGAGGCCGCCGAGGAGGCGGACGACGACGAGGTCGGCCTCGGCGAGGAGGCCGGTGAGGTCGGCGAGGGGGAGCCGGGAGGGGTTGGCGAAGCGGTACTCCACCGGGCCGCCGGCCGCGCGGGCGCTGAGCAGGTCGGTGTCGGAGTGCGACAGCAGCAGAAGCATGGCGAGCGCAGGCCTTCCTCGGGGTTGTCCGCGCCCCGGGTGGTCGTGTGGATGGCGGGAGTTCCTGACTCACCTGCCCGGGGCGTGCAGAACGCACAGCCCGGGCCGGCTCACAGTGGCGGGACCGCGCCGGATTCTCACCGGGCTTCCTCCCCGGGGTCCTGGGACCCCATGCCGATCTGCATCCTAGATCGTGGCGTCGGCGGGCCCCAGGGAGCGGCGGAGTCGACCGGATCACACCCGGTGGCCGGCCGGTTCCCCGTCGGTATGCTCGCCGCCATGCCGCCCACCCCGCCCCCGACGCCCGAACCGGGCGAACCTCGCACAAGGGACCGTGGCGACGCGTGCCCCGGGGCGCTGCGCCTGCACTCCGCCGACGACGGCCGTCTCGCCCGACTCCGGCTGCCCGGCGGGCGCCTGATGGCGCATCAGGTCGAGACTCTGGCGGCCGCCGCGGAGCGTCTGGGCGACGGACGGCTCAGCGTCACCTCCCGCGGCAACGCCGAGCTGCGGGGCCTCGCCGACGACTGCGGGGCCGAGCTGGCGGCGCTCCTCGCCGAGGCCGGGCTGCTGCCCTCCCCCACCCACGAACGCGTCCGCAACATCGTCGCCTCGCCGGCCTCGGGCCTCGACGGACTCGGCGCGGCCGACGTGCAGTTGTGGGCCCGGGAGCTCGACACCCACCTGCTCTCCGCGCCCTGGGCGGCGGCGCTCTCCGGCCGGTTCCTCTTCGTCCTCGACGACGGGCGGGGGGACGTCGCCGGACTCGGCGGCGATGTGACCTTGGTCGCAGTGGGCGGCGGGGAGGCGGAGCTGCACGTCGGCGGGCGGGCCGTCCGGCTCGCGGCCTCCGCCGCGCCCGCGGCCGCCCTGGCCGCGGCGGGCGGGTTCCTGGCCGCCGCCGCCGAGGCCGGCACCGGCGCCTGGCGGGTCCGCGAGCTGCCCCCGGGGTACGGGGTGGACCTCGCGGAGTGCGGGGTCACCGGGGAACCCGTCCCCGCGCCGGCCCTCCCGCACGGCCCTCCCCCCGCGCCCGGCGTCCTCGGACCCGCCGCCCTCTCCGTGCTCGCCCCGCTCGGCCGGCTCACCGCCGACCGGCTGCGGGCGCTGCTCCCCGCCGACGAGGTGCGGCTCACGCCCTGGCGCGGGGTCGTCGTGGCCGGGACGGACCCCGGCCGGCTGCCGCTGCTCGACGCGGCCGGGCTGATCACCCGCCCCGACTCCCCCTGGGCCGGGGTCACCGCCTGCACCGGGCGGCCCGGCTGCGCCAAGTCCCTCGCCGACGTCCGCGCGGACGCGGCACCGGGACCGGCCCAGGGCTCCGGCTCGGGATCCGGCTCGGGCTCGGGACCGGCCCAGAGCTCCGGCTCGGGCTCGGGCTCGGGCTCCGGCTCCGGCTCGGGATCCGGCTCGGGATCCGCCCCGCGCCGATCCACCCCGCCGGTCCTGCCCGTGCACTTCTCCGGGTGCGAGCGACGCTGCGGACACCCGCACGGCGCCTGGACCGACGTCCTCGCCACCGCCGGCGGCGACTACCTGGTGGACGGCGTCCCCACCCCCCGTACCGCCCTGCCCGAAGCCGTGACCGCGGCCCGCACGACGAGATGAGCGAGAGCAACAGGATGTTCGACTACGAGAAGGACGGGGCGGAGATCTACCGCCGGTCCTTTGCCACGATCCGCGCCGAGGCGGATCTGGCGGGCCTGCCCGCCGACGTCGCCCAGGTGGCGGTCCGGATGATCCACGCCTGCGGCATGACCGACCTCGTACGCGACATCGCCTGGTCGCCGCAGGTCGTCACGCGGGCCCGCGCCGCCCTGCGGGCCGGGGCGCCGATCCTCTGCGACGCGCAGATGGTCGCGAGCGGGGTCACCCGGCGGCGGCTGCCCGCCGACAACGACGTGGTCTGCACCCTCTCCGACCCGTCCGTGCCGGCCCTCGCCGCCGAGCTGGGCACCACCCGCTCCGCCGCCGCCCTCGAACTGTGGCGGGACCGCCTCGAAGGCTCGGTCGTCGCCATCGGCAACGCGCCGACCGCCCTCTTCCACCTGCTCCAGATGGTCGCGGACGGCGCCGGGAGGCCCGCCGCCGTCCTCGGCATACCCGTCGGCTTCATCGGCGCCGCCGAGTCCAAGGACGCCCTGGCCGCACAGGACCTCGGCCTCGACTACCTCGTCGTGCGGGGCCGGCGCGGCGGCAGCGCGATGACGGCCGCCGCGATCAACGCGATCGCCCACGAAGCGGAGATCCAGGCATGACCACCGTGACCGGAAAGCTGTACGGCGTCGGCCTCGGGCCCGGCGACCCGGACCTCATGACCGTCGCCGCGGTGAGGGCGATCGCCGCCGCCGACGTGATCGCGTACCACTCGGCCCGCCACGGCCGCTCCATCGCCCGCTCGATCGCCGCCGAGCACCTCCGCGAGGACCACATCGAGGAGCGGCTGATGTACCCGCTCACGGTGGAGACCACGGACCACCCGGGCGGCTACCGGGGCGCCCTGAACGACTTCTACGAGGAGGCCGCCGCCCGGCTCGCCGCGCACCTCGACGCCGGACGCACCGTCGCGGTCCTCGCCGAGGGCGACCCGCTGTTCTACGGCTCGTACCAGCACATGCACAAGCGGCTCGCCGGCCGCTACGACACGACCGTCATCCCCGGCGTGACCTCGGTGTCCGCCGCCGCCGCCCGGCTCGGCGAGCCGCTGTGCGAGGCGGAGGAGGTCCTCACGATCATCCCCGGCACGCTGCCGGAGGACGAGCTGACGGCCCGCCTCGCGGGCACCGACTCGGCGGTCGTGATGAAGCTCGGCCGCACCTTCCCCACCGTGAAGCGGGCCCTGGACCGGGCCGGCCGCCTGGACGACGCCCGGTACGTGGAGCGGGCGTTCATGGCGGGCGAGCGGACCGGCGACCTCGTGGACGTCGACCCGGAGACCGTGCCGTACTTCTCGGTCGCCGTGCTCCCCTCCCGCGTCGACCGCGAGCCCGCCGTACGGGAGCGGGGCGAGGTCGTCGTCGTCGGCACCGGCCCGGCCGGCGCCCCCTGGCTCACCCCGGAGTCGCGCGGCGCCCTCGTCAACGCCGACGTCCTCGTCGGCTACACCACCTACCTCGACCGGGTGCCGGTGCTGCGGCCCGGGCAGATCCGGCACGGCTCGGACAACAAGGTGGAGTCCGAGCGCGCCGAGTTCGCCCTCGACCTGGCCCGCCGCGGCCACCGGGTCGCGGTCGTCTCGGGCGGCGACCCCGGCGTCTTCGCGATGGCCACCGCCGTCCTGGAGGTGGCCTGCGAAGCGGAGTACGCGGACGTGCCCGTACGGGTCCTCCCGGGGGTGACCGCCGCCAACGCGGCCGCCGCCGCCGCGGGCGCCCCGCTCGGCCACGACTACGCGACGATCTCCCTGTCCGACCGGCTCAAGCCCTGGGACGTCATCGAGGCCCGGCTGCGCGCCGCCGCCGGCGCCGACCTGGTCATCGCCCTCTACAACCCGGGCTCCAAGTCCCGTACGCACCAGGTCGCCGCGGCCCGCGACCTCCTCCTCGAACTCCGCTCCCCGGAGACCCCGGTGGTCGTCGCCCGTGACGTCGGCGGCCCCGAGCAGTCGGTGCGGGTGGTCACCCTCAAGACCCTGGAGCCCTCCGAGGTCGACATGCGGACCCTGCTGCTCGTCGGCTCGTCGCAGACACGGGCCGTGGAGCGGGCGGACGGCCGCACGATCACCTGGACGCCGCGCCGCTACGGCTGACACCCGGGCGGGCGGGGCGCGGGACTCCGGTGCCCGGCGACGGGCGCGGCCGCGCCCGTCCCGCGGTCAGCCGCGGGTGAAGGTGCCGAGTCCCGTCTCGTCCAGGTACTCGACGCGGACGGTCCGGCCGTCCGCGGAGAAGGTGACGGCGGTGGGGCCGACGGCGTTCTCCCCGCGCGTCTCGAAGCTGAACGTGTCGCCGTCGTAGTGCGTCAGCCGGTACGTCTGCGGTTCCGGCCCCAGGCGCAGCACCAGCCCGCCGTCCGCCTCCGCCACCGTCAGACGGCCGTAGTAGTCGCTCTCGTACGTGCCGGCGTAGGCGCCGTTCGCCTTCGCGGGCGTCGCGTCCGCCGGCTTCTTCGCGAAGTCCGTGTCCGAGCGGCCGGCTTCGGCCTCCTGCTCGTACAGGGCGTCGACCAGCGGCAGCCAGTCCCGGCTCGGCTTCCCGTCCTGCGCGGTGTCGAAGAAGTCGAGGGCGACGGTGTCGGCGACGCCGACCGGAGCGCCGTTGGTGAGGACGACGATGCCGAGCTGCTCGCCCGGCAGCATCGTCACGTTGGTGTGCGCGCCGAGCGCGAACGCGCCCGTGTGGGAGAGGCGCAGGCGTCCCTCGTCGTCGTACGACACGTTCCAGCCGAGGCCGTAGAAGCCGGTCCGCGCGGCGGGCGCCTGGGCCGGGACGGCCACCGCCTCGGGGTGGTGGGTGAGGTCGAGGGCGTCCTCCGCGACGATCCGCCGCCCGTCGAGCGAGCCGTTGGCGAGCTGGAGCCGCAGCCAGGTCGCCATGTCGGTGGCCGAGGAGCTGACACCGCCGGCGGGGGACTGGGCGTCCGGGTCCCGGACGAACTCCGCCTTCCAGGTCCCGTCGGGCTGCTTGACGTGCCCGTGTGCCCGGTCGGGGTTCGCGAGGAAGTCCTGGAAGCGGGAACTGGTGTCGTTCATGCCGGCGGGCTTGTAGAGGGTGTCCTCGGCGAGCTTCGCCCAGGACACGCCCTTCTCCGCGGCGACGGCCTCGGCGGCCGCCGTCAGACCGAAGTTGGTGTACGCGTAGCTCGCGCGGAACGGCGCGAGGGGCTCGTACCGCAGGTGCGACAGGATGTACTCCTGGTCGTAGCCGAGGTCCTCCAGCAGGTCGCCCGCGTGGTCCGGCAGGCCGCTCCGGTGCGAGAACAGGTCGGCGACCGTCACGTGGGACGTCACCCACGGGTCCTTCAGCCGGAACCCGGGGACTTCGGGCGAGACCGGCTTCTGCCAGCCCTCCACGCCGACCGCGCCGGAGACGACGGTGGAGGCGATCGGCTTGGACACGGAGGCCAGCTGGAAGACGGTGTCGGCGTCGACCGCGCCCTCCTTGCCGACCTCGCGGACGCCGTACCCCTTGATGTGGACGACCTCGCCCCGGTAGACGACGGCGACGGAGACGCCGGGCACGCCGGTCTTCCGCATCAGCTCCGCGACGTCCGGGTCGATCCGGTCGACGGCCCGGTCCACGTCCGCCCGGTCGAGCAGGGCGGGCGGCTGCGCCGGGGGAGGCTCGGGCGTGGGGCTCGGGCTGGGGCCCGCGGTCCCGAAACCCGTGCCCAGTACCGACACGAGCCCCGCCGTGACCAGCCATCGGACGGTAGCCATTCCTCCATTGAACGCCCGGCCCGGGCACCTGTCGCGCGGGAGCGGCGGCCCCCGGGGAGGCCCCGGCCGGTCCTCACCTCTCCCGGGCCCAGGCCGCGGCCTCCCCGGGGGTCGCCGCCACCGGGACGCCCTCCGGGACCGGGGGGCGGCGGACCACGACGACCGGGAGGCCCGCCTCGCGGGCCGCGGTCAGCTTCGGGGCGGTCGCCGCGCCGCCGCTGTCCTTCGTCACCAGGACGTCGATCCGGTGGCGGGCGAGGACCTCCCGCTCGCCGTCCAGGGTGAACGGCCCGCGGTCGAGGAGGATCTCGGCGCGGCCCGGCACGGGGGCCTCCGGAGCGTCGACCGAGCGGATCAGGAACCACTCGGGGCGGTCCGCGAAGGCCGCGAGGCCCATGCGGCCGGTCGTCAGGAAGACCCGGTCGCCGAGGCCGTCGAGGGCCGCGGCCGCCTCCTCCTGGGAGGCCACCGGGTGCCAGTCGTCGCCCGCGACCGGGACCCAGCCGGGGCGGCGCAGCGCGAGCAGGGGAACATGGGCGGTGGCGGCCGCACGGGCCGCGTGGAAGCTGATCCGCTCGGCGAAGGGATGCGTGGCGTCGATGACCGCGTCCACGGCGTGCCCGCCGATCCAGTCGACGAGCCCGTCGACGCCGCCGAACCCGCCGATCCGCACCTCTCCGTCGGGCAGCCGGGGGCTCGCCACCCGCCCCGCGAGGGAGCTGGTCACCCGGGCCTCGCCGTGCAGCAGGGCCGCGAGGGCGCGGGCCTCGGTCGTCCCCCCGAGAATGAGTACGTGCACAGGAGTCCCTTCGTGACGGCAGGCGGCGGGCGTGAGGCCCAACTCAAGCACACGGGTCTGCGCCCGGGGTGGACGACGGGCGCCTGCGCGACGGCGGCCACGACGGCCGCGTACACGGCGCTGCTGACCGGCGGATTCCCGGATCCGGTGACCATCACGCTGCCGAAGGGGCAGACGCCGGCCTTCGCCCTCACGGCGGAGTCCCTCGACGGCGGTACGGCCATGGCCGCGGTGACGAAGGACGCGGGCGACGATCCGGACGTCACGCACGGTGCCGTGATCCGTTCGACGGTACGGCTCCTGCCCGCGGGCTCGGGCGTCGTCTTCCGGGCGGGCGAGGGCGTCGGCACGGTCACCCTGCCGGGCCTGCCCCTGGAGGTCGGGGAGCCCGCGATCAACCCGGTGCCGCGGCAGCTGATGCGGGCGCACGTGGCGGAGGTCGCGGCCCGGCACGGCGGCGGGGGCGACGTCGAGATCACCGTCTCCGTCGACCACGGCGCCGAGATCGCCCGCTCGACGTGGAACCCGCGCATCGGGATCCTGGGCGGCCTGTCGATCCTCGGCACCACGGGGGTCGTGGTCCCGTACTCGTGCTCGGCGTGGATCGACTCGATCCGCCGGGGCGTGGACGTGGCCCGCGCGGGCGGTCTGACGCACGTGGCGGGCTGCACGGGCTCCACGTCGGAGAAGACGGTCGCCGGGCTGTACGACCTGCCGGAGATCGCGCTCCTCGACATGGGCGACTTCGCGGGCGCGGTCCTCAAGTACGTCCGCCGCCACCCCGTCGACCGCCTCACGATCTGCGGCGGCTTCGCGAAGCTCTCCAAGCTGGCGGCCGGCCATCTGGACCTGCACTCGGCCCGCTCCCAGGTCGACAAGGGCTTCCTGGCGGAGCTGGCCCGCTCGGGCGGCGCGCCGGAGGCCCTCGCCGCGGAGATCGCGGACGCCAACACGGGCCTCGCCGCGCTCCGCCTCTGCGAGGCCGCGGGCGTGCCCCTGGGCGACCTGGTCGCCGCGCGGGCCCGCGACGAGGCCCTGACGGTGCTCCGGGGCGCCCCGGTGGCGGTGGACGTGATCTGCATCGACCGCGCGGGCACGGTGGTGGGCCGGTCGGAGACGGCGGGGCCGGGGGCGCCCTGACGGCGCCCCCGGGGGCTCCTCCGTGACCGTCACGCCCTCGGGCGGTCGCGCGCCGAGCCGGGCGTACGGGTCCGCCGGCGCCGACCGGTCCGCGTCAGGCCTCCGGGTAGCCGATCTCCCGCACGTCCTCGGCGAGGTCCGCGAGCGTCACCGCGGGGTTGAGCGCGGCGACGACCTCCGCCGTCAGGGGGCGCAGGGCGAGCACGTGCCGCACCGCCCCGAGGTCGACGGGGCGCTCGTAGTACTCCTGGGCGAACTCCGCGTACGCCTCGGCCGAGCGGTCCGTCAGCAGCCGCAGGAGGCGGACCGAGCCGTCCGGGTCCTCGTCGGCCTCCAGGTCGCCGAAGTCGACCGGGCCCGTGTGCCAGGCCGTGTCCGCCGGCTCGCGCCACAGGCAGGCGGTGGTCACGTGGACCCCGTCCTCGTCCGTGAAGGCGGGCTCCGTCAGGTACTCCCGGAACGCCTCCGGGACCCCGTCGATCGCTCCGGGCCAGGTCACCCCGTCCGCGAGCGGCCCGAACGGGCTCATCGGCGACTCGTGGGCGAAGGCGCGCGCGAACGCCCCCGCGGGGGAGAGGACGATCGTGTACTCGTCGCCCGAGCCGTTCTTCATCGAGGCCAGCTGCTCGGTCTCCGACCAGTGCGCGTCGAAGGAGTAGTACCGGCTCTCCCACTCCGGGCTCAGCACGGCCTCCACCATCGCGAGCCCCCGGCTGTGGTCGCGCAGTTCCTCGATGCCCGGCAGCGCCCGGGCCACGTCGTAGACAGTCACCCCTCCATGAGACCGCACGCCTCCGGCGGCCGATATGCGGCCCCCGGGTCACGAACCTAGGCTTGCCAGCACGTCACCCCCGAGCGAGAGGGAGTCCCATGGCCAAGCGAGGCAACAAGCGGCGCGCCCGCAAGAAGAAGAGCGCCAACCACGGCAAGCGTCCCAACGCCTGACCGTCCGGCGTCCACGCGCCGGGGCCCCCGGGATCGGACTCCCCGGGGGCCCCGGCGCGTGGACGGCGCGGGGCGGCTCGGCAGGTGCGGCGCGGGGGGCGGCTCAGCAGGTGTGGCGGTCGCGCGCCGGGTCGTAGAGGTGGCTGTCGCGGAACTCCGAGGCGCCCAGCGTGCGGCCGACGAGGATGACGGCCGTCTTCGTGATGCCGGCCTGCTTCAGCTGGTCCGCGATGTCCTCCAGCGTGCCCCGCAGCACGATCTCGTCGGGGCGGCTGGCCATCGCCACGACCGCGGCGGGGCAGTCCGCGCCGTAGTGGGGGACGAGCTCGGCGACGACCCGGTCCGCGTACCGCGCGGCCAGGTGGAGGACGAGGAGCGCACCGCTGCGGCCCAGGGTCGCCAGGTCCTCGCCCTCCGGCATGGGCGTGGCCTGCTGCGCGACCCGGGTGAGGACGACCGTCTGGCCGACCGTCGGGACGGTGAGCTCCCGCTTGAGCGCGGCAGCCGCGGCGGCGAAGGCGGGGACGCCGGGCACGACCTCGTACGGGATGCCCGCGGCGTCCAGGCGCCGCATCTGCTCGGCCATCGCGCTGAACACCGACGGGTCGCCCGAGTGCAGCCGGGCCACGTCCCGGCCGGCCTCGTGGGCCGCGGTGATCTCGGCGACGATCTGGTCCAGGTCCATCCGGGCGGTGTCGACGAGCCGTGCCTCCGGCGGGCACTCGGCGAGCAGCTCGGTCGGCACGAGGGAGCCGGCGTACAGGCAGACCCCGCACTTCGCGAGCGTCCGGGCGCCGCGCACGGTGATCAGGTCGGCCGCGCCGGGACCCGCGCCGATGAAGTAGACGGTCATCGCTCTTCAGAACCTTTCGTTACGGACCACTGCGTGACCGGCATCGCCTGGCGCCAGCCGGTGAAGCCGCCCACGGGGACGGCCGTGGCCACGGCGAGCCGGACCAGTTCGCCGCCGTGGCGGCGGTGGCGTTCGGCGAGCTGTGCCTCGGACTCCAGGGTCACGGTGTTCGCGACGAGCCGGCCGCCGGCGGGCAGCGCGTCCCAGCAGGCGTCGAGGAGGCCGGGGGCGGTGAGGCCGCCGCCGATGAAGACCGCGTCGGGGACGGGGAGGCCGGCCAGGCCGGCCGGTGCCGGTGCCGTCACCACCCGCAGGGCGGGCACGCCGAGGCGGTCGGCGTTGCGGGTGATCCGCTCCGCGCGTTCCGCCGACCTCTCGACCGCGACCGCCCGGCAGGTGGGGTGGCTGCGCATCCACTCGATGCCGATGGAGCCCGAGCCGCCGCCGACGTCCCAGAGGAGTTCGCCGGGCGCGGGCGCGAGGGCGGCGAGGGTGGCGGCCCGCACGTACCGCTTGGTGAGCTGGCCGTCGTGCTCGTACGCCTCGTCCGGCAGTCCGGGCACCGCGCCGAGCCGGAGCGTGCCGGGGTCGCGCACGCAGTCGAGGGCGAGGACGTGGAGCGCGTCGGTCCGCTCGTACGGCCAGTCGGCGGCCGTGCCGTCGAGGAGCCGCTCGCGGTCCCCGCCGAGCTGTTCCAGGACGCGGACGCGGGTGCCGCCCCAGCCGGTGTCCCGGAGCAGGGCCGCGACCCGCGCGGGGGTCTCGGGGCCTTCGCCGAGGACGAGGAGCCGGCGGCCGGGGTGGAGTGCCGCGGAGAGTGCGCCGAGGGGGCGGGCGACGAGGGAGAGGGTCTCGACGGCCTCCAGGGGCCAGCCGAGCCGGGCGGCCGCGTAGGAGACGGACGAGGGGTGGGGGTGGATCCGGAGGCGGTCGGCGCCGACGGTCTCGGCGAGGGTGCGGCCGATGCCGTAGAAGGACGGGTCGCCGCTGGCGAGGACGGCGACGGTCCGGCCCTGGTGGGCGGCGAGCAGTCCGGGGACGGCGGGGCGGAGCGGGGAGGGCCAGGTGACGCGTGCGCCGGGGCAGTCGGCGGCCGGGAGGAGATCGAGCTGGCGGGGGGCGCCGATCAGGACCTCGGCGGTCCGCAGGACGCGGCGGGAGCTCTCGGGGAGCCCGTCCCAGCCGTCCGCGCCGATTCCGACGACCGCTATCGCACCGTTCACCTGCGCGACTCTACGGGAGGGCCGTTTTCCGGCGGTACGTGGCGGGCCCCACGCCGCCCCCGGCGCGCGGTCCGGCCGTGGCGGGAATAGCGCAGGGGGGTGCCCCGTTGTAGCGGACGGTCCAGATAGTTTACGATTCAACCAACAGCCCCCAGGCGAGAGGTGAGCACGATGCAGTTCGGGATCTTCACCGTCGGCGACGTGACGACCGACCCCACCACCGGCCGCACCCCCACCGAGCACGAGCGGATCAAGAACACCGTCGCCATCGCGCTCAAGGCCGAAGAGGTCGGACTGGACGTCTTCGCGACCGGCGAGCACCACAACCCGCCGTTCGTGCCCTCCTCCCCCACCACCCTCCTCGGGCACATCGCCGCCCGCACGGAGAACCTGATCCTCTCCACCTCCACCACGCTGATCACCACCAACGACCCGGTGAAGATCGCCGAGGACTACGCGACGCTCCAGCACCTCGCCGACGGCCGCGTGGACCTGATGACGGGCCGCGGCAACACCGGCCCGGTCTACCCGTGGTTCGGCCAGGACATCCGGCAGGGCATCCCGCTCGCCATCGAGCACTACGCGCTCCTCCACAGGCTGTGGAGGGAGGACGTGGTCGACTGGGAGGGCAGGTTCCGCAGCGCCCTCCAGGGCTTCACCTCCACCCCGCGCCCGCTCGACGGCGTCCCGCCGTTCGTCTGGCACGGCTCCATCCGCTCCCCCGAGATCGCCGAGCAGGCGGCCTACTACGGCGACGGGTTCTTCGCCAACCACATCTTCTGGCCCAAGCAGCACACCGAGAAGATGGTCCGCCTCTACCGCCAGCGGTACGCCCACTACGGCCACGGCACCCCGGAGCAGGCGATCGTCGGCCTCGGCGGCCAGGTCTTCCTGCGCAAGAACTCGCAGGACGCGGTACGGGAGTTCCGCCCGTACTTCGACAACGCGCCGGTCTACGGCCACGGCCCCTCCCTGGAGGAGTTCTCCCGGGAGACCCCGCTGACCGTCGGCTCGCCGCAGGAGGTCATCGAGCGCACCCTGTCCTTCCGCGACTACGTGGGCGACTACCAGCGGCAGCTGTTCCTGGTCGACCACGCGGGGCTGCCCCTCAAGACGGTCCTGGAGCAGCTCGACATCCTCGGCGAGGAGGTCGTCCCGGTACTGCGCAAGGAGTTCGCGAACCTGCGCCCGGCCGACGTCCCCGCCACCGCCCCGCTCCACCCCGCCGTCCTCGCCGCCCGCACCGACAAGGAGCAGTGACGTCATGCAGACCCTGAAGCTGGTCGCCGTCTCCGCCGGCCTCAGCTCCCCCTCCTCCACCCGGCTGCTCGCCGACCGGCTCCTCCAGGCCGCCCGGTACCGGCTGGCCGAGCAGGAGTACGCCGTCGACGTCCAGGTCGTCGAACTGCGCGACCTGGCCGTGGACATCGCCCACCACCTCGTCACCGGCTTCCCCTCCGGCAAGCTCCAGGACGCGCTCGACGCGGTGACCGGCGCCGACGGCGTGATCGCGGTGACGCCGGTCTTCACCGCCTCCTACAGCGGCCTCTTCAAGTCGTTCTTCGACCTGGTCGACCCGACGGCACTGACCGGCACCCCGGTCCTGATCGGCGCGACCGGCGGCACCGCCCGGCACTCCCTGGTCCTGGACCACGCGCTGCGGCCGCTCTTCGCCTACCTGCGGGCCCACGTCGTCCCGACCGCCGTCTACGCGGCGTCGGAGGACTGGGGCGCGGGCGGGGACGCGTACACCGAGGGGCTGCCCGGCCGGATCACCCGGGCGGGCGGCGAGTTCGCGGACGCGGTCGCGGCCCGGCCCTCGCGGCGCGCCGACGAGGACGAGGTCGTCCCGTTCGCGCGGCAATTGGCCGATCTGCGGATGGATTGAGCACTTTGTTACGTTGGAGGCGCAGGATTCAGATGTGCCGTACAACGAACGGAGTTCCGTGATGGCCGGCAGGATCGTGGTGGGCGTGGACGGGTCGGAGCCCTCCCTGAAGGCGCTGACGTGGGCGGCCGGGCAGGCCGCCCTCACCGGGGACGCCCTCCAGACGGTGATCGGCTGGGAGTACCCGGCCTCCTGGGCCGCGCTCATGCCGGGCGTGCCGCCGGAGTTCGACCCCGAGCGGCTCGCGAAGCAGATCCTCGACGAGGCGATCGACCAGACCCTCACCCCGGCGCAGGCCGCCGCCGTCACCCGTACGGTCGTCGGCGGCAACGCCCCGCAGGCCCTGCTCGACGCCGCCGAGGGCGCCACCCTGCTGGTCGTCGGGGACCGCGGCCGCAGCGGCTTCACGGCGGCCGTGCTCGGCTCGGTCTCCCTGCACGTCACCCAGCACGCCCCGTGCCCGGTGGTCGTGGTCCGAGGCCGTACCGGCGCGTAGCGGCCGGGCGCCCGCCGCGCGGCGGGCGGTGGCCGGACGCATGATGCCCTCATGGACATCAAGCTGGAACTGGTCGCCGTCCCCGTCACCGACGTCGACCGCGCCAAGGCCTTCTACGAGCAGGTCGGCTTCCACGCCGACCACGACGTGCCCGTCAGCGAGGACATCCGGTTCGTGCAGATGACCCCGCCGGGCTCCGCCTGCTCGATCGCCCTCGGCAAGGGCCTCACCGAGATGGCCCCGGGCTCCCTCGACAACATGCAGGTCGTCGTCACCGACATCGAGGAGGCCCACCGCGAGCTCAGCGCGCGCGGGATCGCGGTCAGCGACATCGCCGACATGCCGTGGGGCTCGTTCGTCTTCTTCGCCGACCCGGACGGCAACCGCTGGGCCGTCCAGCAGACCAAGCCGCGCGGCGCCTAGGCCGTCTCCTTCGGATCGCCCCGCACCGCCAGGTGCGGTGAGTGGGGGACCCGCGCCGTCACTTGCGGTTGTAGAGCCGCATCGTGACCGCCCCGAAGACGAGCACGAGCACCGCCGACCACCCGAGCGACCAGGCGATGTCCGCGGCCGGCCAGTCGCCCGCCATCAGCTCCCGTACGGCCGTCGCCAGATGGGTGACCGGGCTGTTGTTGACGAAGGCCTGCAGCCAGCCCGGCATCGTGCTGGGGTCGACGAAGACGTTCGACAGGAACGTCAGCGGGAAGATCACCATCATCGACACGCCCATGACGGACTTCTCGCTGCGCAGCAGCAGACCGAACATGGTCCAGATCCACGAGAACGAGAACGAGAAGACCACCAGCAGCGCGACCCCGAGCAGCACGCCCGCGATCCCGCCGTCCGGCCGGTACCCGATGATCATGCCGACGGTCAGCATCACGGCCGAGGCGATCAGATAGCGGACGACGTCGCCGAGGAGATAGCCGACCATCGGCGCCGGACGCCAGATCGGCAGCGTGCGGAAGCGGTCGAAGACGCCCTTCTCGATGTCGGTGTTGACCGAGATCCCGGTGTACATCGTGATCATCACGACGCTCATCACCAGGATGCCGGGCAGCAGGAACTGGATGTACGACGAGACGGAGCCGGCCAGCGCACCGCCGAAGAGGTACGTGTACATCAGCACCATCATGATCGGGAACGCCGTCACGTCGAACAGCTGCTCCGGCACGTGCTTGATCTTCAGCATGGCCCGCCAGCCGAAGGTCATCGAGGCCGAGAGCGCGCTGGGGCGCGGCGGGCGGGTGTGGCCCACGAGCAGCGCCGCGAGTTCGTCGGCCTTCGGGGCGACGAAGTCGAGCGTGTCGGCCGTCCGGCCGTCCTTGGTGGTGACGGTGGTCATGCCGCCGGTCCCTTCCGGTCGGTGTCGGTGCCGGTCCGGGGGCCCGTTCCGGTGCCGGGCGCGGGTCCGCCGGACGCGGACCGGTCCGTCAGCGCCAGGAAGACCTCGTCGAGACTGGGCTGGCCCAGCGCGAAGTTGTCGACGGTGATCCCCGCCCGCGCCAGTTCCGCGAGCGCCCGCGCGGCCTGCTCGGCGGCCCCCAGGTCCGTCCCGTGGCCGTCGACGGTGGCGGTGAGCGCGACCGGGTCGGCGTCGAGCTTCACGGTCGCGTTCAGGGCGCCCACGATGACCCGCTCGGCCTCGGGCCGCTGCTCCGGGTCCCGGAGGCGGACGTGCACCGAACCGGAGCCGACGGAGGCCTTCAGCTCGCCCTTCGTGCCCTCCGCGATCACCTTGCCGTGGTCGATGACGGCGATCCGGGAGGCCAGCTGGTCGGCCTCGTCCAGGTACTGGGTGGTGAGCAGGACGGTGGTGCCCTGGGCGACCACCGCGCGGACGATGTCCCAGACCTGGTTGCGGCTGCGCGGGTCGAGGCCGGTGGTCGGCTCGTCGAGGAACAGCAGGTCGGGGGTGTTGAGGATGGACGCGGCGATGTCGATGCGGCGCCGCATGCCGCCCGAGTAGTTCTTGACCTGCTTGTCGGCGGCCTCCGCGAGTCCGAACGCGGCGAGCAGCTGCGCGGAGCGGTCGCGGGCGGCCGGCCGGGTGTGGCCGAGGAGCCGGCCGAGCAGGACGAGGTTCTCGGTGCCGGTCAGGTCCTCGTCGACGGAGGCGTACTGCCCGGTGAGGCTCACCCGGCCCCGCACGGTGTCGGCGTCCTTGACGACGTCCTTGCCGAAGACGCGGGCCCGGCCGGCGTCGGGGCGGAGCAGGGTGGCGAGCATCTTGACGGCGGTGGTCTTGCCGGCGCCGTTGGGCCCGAGGACCCCGTACACGGTTCCGGCGGGCACCCGGAGGTCGATGCCGTCGACGGCGCGGTTGCTGCCGAAGACCTTGACCAGGCCCTCGGTCTCGATGGCGAGGTCGGTCATGCCGTGGATCCTCCTGGAGAGAGGGCGCGGAGCAGACGCGCGCGGGAAGAGGGCGCTCCTCCCAGTCTCCGCCGCCCACCGCCGGGGCGCCAGGCCGGCGCGCGGGCCGGCGCCGGGGCGGCGCGGGAGCCGTGCCGGCGCCGGCACGGCTCCCGTCAGTAGGCCGCGGGACGGCCGCGGCCGTCCTCGTGGGTGTAGAAGAGGTAGTACGAGGCGGCGCCGTTGAGTGCGCCGAAGGCCAGTCCGAGTCCGCTCGACGACAGGACGCTGGCGCCCGAGAGGCTGTAGAGGAAGCCGGCCGCGATGCCCGCCAGGGCGCCCCAGGCGGCGGCCCGCAGCTCGCGCGGAAGGACCCGGCCGAAGCGCCGGAGCACGTAGATGCCCGCGCCGAGGACCACGGCGGAGACCAGGCCGAGCCACCAGTCCCCCGCGGTGGTGGTGCCGCCCTGGCGGGCCGTGGTCGCCGCGTAGAGGCCGTAGAAGACGCCGATGACGACCGGGGTGGCCAGGCCGTGCGTGCCGAACGGCTTGCGGACGGGTATCGCTGCGTGTGCGGCCATGGCAGGAGCTCCTTCGTCTCTCGCCCCCCTGCTGCTTCCCGCACCCTCCAGGGCACACCCCCGCCCGGCGCCCCGCAAGTGGATCAGGCGCGGCGGGCGGGGGCGCGCCGTGGGCGGCCGGGTCAGCCGGCGGGCCGGACGGCGACCGCGTCGATCTCGAAGAGCATCCCGGGCAGGGCGAGCGCCGCGACGCCGCTGAGGGTCTGCGCAGGGAGCCGCTCGCCGAAGTGGGCGTGCAGACCCTTGCCGAGCGCCTCCAGCTTGGCCGTGTCGTGGTCGACGACGTACGAACCGAGGCGGACGACGTGCTCCAGGCCGAGGCCGACGCCTTCGAGGGCGAGCCGCAGGTTGGTCAGGGAGAGCTCGACCTGGGCGGCGAAGTCGCCGGGGACGGGGGAACCGGACGCGTCGGAGGCGTACTGGCCGCCGATGAAGACGAGCTCGCCGGGCGCGGAGACGGCGTGGCTGTAGCCGAAGGGGGTCGGGTCGTGGAGCGTGTCGGGGTTGGTGATGACCCGCTGGTCGGCGGCGGAGGGGGGCGTGGCGGTCATGAGGTGGCGTTCCTTCCGGAGAGTACGGCCACGGGCAGCGCGGCCAGGGTGAGGACGGCGCCCGCGAGGAGCACCGTGCCGAGCGGGTACGCGTCGGCCAGGAGCCCGCCGAGGAGGGCGCCGAGCGCGATCGCGAGGCAGAAGACGCTGACGTTGAGTCCGGTGGCCGTCTCGACCTCGTCGGGGGCGGCGGCCATGAACCAGGACTGGAGGGCGATGGAGACGCCGCCGTAGGCGAGTCCCCAGAGGAGCAGCAGCACGGCGCCGGCGGCGGCCCCGTCGCCGAGGAGGAAGGCGGCGAGGAGGACGGCGCCGAGCGCGCCCGCCACGGTCGCGAGCGCCCGGGCCGGGGTGCGGGCGGCCCGGGGCCCGACGAGGAAGTTCCCGGCGACGCCCGCGACCCCGTACCCGAGGAGCAGGAGCCCGAGCAGCGAACCGGGGATCCCGGACCGGTCGGTGAGCAGCGGACGGACGAAGGAGTACGCGAGGAAGTGCCCGGTGACGAGGGCGAGCGTGAGCAGCAGTCCGGTCCGCACGCGCCGGTTGCGGCGGGGGAGCGAGAGGAGTCCGGTGGGGCCGTGGCGGGGGGCCTGGCCGCCGGGCGTCCCGCCGTCCGCGGCCTCTCCCTCGGGGCGTGCCGCGGCGGCTGTCCCCCTTCGTCGGCCCGCGGCGGCTGTTCCCCTCCGTCGGCCCGCGGCGGCTGTTCCCCTCCGTCGGCCCGCGGCGGCTGTTCCCCTCCGTCGGCCCGTGCCGGCCGCCCTCTCGCCGTCCGGGCCGGTTCCGGCCGCCGTGGCGGCTCCCGGCAGGCGCGGCAGCAGGGCGCGGAGCGCGGCCGCCGCCAGCAGGGCGAGCAGGCCGGTGGCCGCGAACGCCCAGCGCCAGCCCGCCCGTTCGGTGAGGAGGGTGCCCGCGGGGACGCCGAGGACCGAGGCGGCCGAGACGCCGCCGAAGACCACGGCGGTGGCGCGGCCGACCGCGCCGGCGGGCACGAGCCGCGGGGCGAGGCCGCCGGCCAGGGCCCAGAAGCCGCCGATGGCGATGCCCAGGAGGACCCGGGCGGCGAGGACGGTCGCGAGGTGCCCGGCGAGGGCCGACACGAGGTTCGCGGCCGCGGCCAGGAGCAGCAGGCCGACCAGGAGCGTGCGGCGGTCGGCGCCGGCCGCCCGGACCGTGACGAGCGGTGCGGCGAGGGCCGCGACGAGGCCGGGGACGGTCACCGTCAGCGCGGCCGAGCCCTCGGAGACGGCGAGGTCGGCGGCGGCCGGGGTGAGCAGCCCGACGGGCAGCAGTTCGGCGGTCATGACGGTGAAGATCCCGAGCGTCACGGCGGCGACGGCGGGCCGGCCGCCGCGCGCCGGGTCCCGCGTCCCCGACCGCCTGTTCTCTAACTGGACATCCGACATCCAGAATTACCCCCTTCGGAAGCCTCCCGGACCCGGGAGGCTGCTCGTGTCAGACGGTGGCGAACCAGCGGCGGATGCGCTCGGGCGCGGCCGGCGCCTGGAGTTCGGCCCGCGCCCGGACGTCGTCCAGGGTCTGGGCCATGAGCTCCCGGCGCCAGGCCAGGTCGGCCCGCCCCATGGCCCCGGCGATGGCGCACTCGGCGGCGTGGCTCCCCGGCGCGCCCGCGCCCGGCCCCTGCTGCCGGATCTCGGTGCAGCGGAAGGCCTCGTCGGGCCCCTCGACGGCGGCGACGACATCCATCAGCGTGATCCGGTCGAGGGCGCGGGCCAGCCGGAAGCCGCCCTTGGGGCCCGAGACGGAGCTGACGATCCCGGCGCGGGCGAGCGCCTGGAGCTGCTTGTTGAGATACGCCGGGGGCAGCTCGTGGTAGGCCGCGAGACGCGCGGCGGTGACCGCCCGGCCGGATCCGATCCAGGCCAGGTTCAGGCAGCTGTGGAGCGCCCACTCCACGCCCTCGCTCATCCTCATATCCTGGACTCTACATATCCAGAATAGGAAGGGCAAGGCCGGCCCGCCCGGGCCCGGGCACCCACGCCGGGCACCCCGGGCACCCACGCCGGGCACCCCGGGCCCGTCGACCCGAACCGGAGGACCCCGCGCCCGAACGCCCCTCGCCCTCGGGGCGGTTCGCCGCCCTCGGCGGCCGCCCGCGTCCGCGCCCGCCGCGGGCTCCCCCGGTCACTCAGGTCCCGCGGCGGCCAGCGCGGCGAGCCGCCCCAGGGCCTCGTCGAGGACGGCCGGCGGCGGGGAGGCGAGCCCGATGCGGACCGCGTCCGGCGCCGTCCCCGTACCGTCCCGGCCGCCCACCGCGAACGCCCCGCCCGGGGTGACCGCCACGCCCGCGCGGGCGGCGGCGGCCGCCGCGAAGGCCTCGGCCCTCCACGGCGCGGGCAGCTCCCACCAGCAGTAGTACGCGTGCGGGGAGGTCCGGACCGCCTGTCCGGCGAGCCGGCGGCGGACCAGGGCGTGCCGGGCCGCCGTGTCCGCCCGCTTCGCCGCGACCACCTCGGCGACCGTCCCGTCCTCGGTCCACCGGGTGGCGGCCGCGAGGGCGAGGCCGCCGGCCGTCCAGGCGCCGCAGCGCAGTGCCTCCGCCACCGCGGCCCGCGACCGGCCGGGCACGACGAGGTAGCCGACGGTCAGCCCCGGGGCCAGCCGCTTGGAGAGGCTGTCGACGAGGAGGACCCGCTCGGGGGCGTGCGCGGCGAGCGGCGCGGGCGCGTCCGGCCGGAGGAAGGCCCAGGTGGTGTCCTCGACGGCGGTGAGGTCCGCGCTCCGCAGCAGCTCCGCGAGGGCGGCCCGGCGGTCCTCGCCCGCGGTCGAGGAGAGCGGGTTGTGCAGCGTGGGCTGGAGGTAGACGGCGGCCAGCGGCGCCGCCCGGTGGGCCGCCGCGAGCGCCTCGGGCCGTACCCCCTCGTCGTCGAGGGCGAGCGAGACGAGCCGGATGCCGAGCGTCTCGGCCACCGCTTTGACCAGCGGATACGTGAGGGCTTCGACACCCAGCCGGCCGCCGGGCGGCACGAGCGCCGAGAGGGCGGCGGCGAGGGCCTGGCGGCCGTTCCCGGCGAAGAGCACGCTCTCGGGATCGGGCGCCCAGCCGGGCCGGGCGAGCACCGCCGCCGCCGCCTCGCGCGCCTCGGGGGTGCCGGTGGCGGCGGCCGGCCGGGCCACCGCCTCGGCCAGCACGTCGGACCGGGCGAGGGCCGCGAGGGCCCGGGCCATCAGGGCGGACTGCCCGTCGACGACCGGGTAGTTGAGCTGGAGGTCGACGGGCGCGGCGCCGGTCGCCTCGGCGAGCGCGGGCCCGGGCAGCGGGGGTGCGGCCCGGACGAACGTGCCGCGCCCGACCTCCCCGACGACGAGGCCGCGGCGGGCCAGCTCGCCGTACACGCGGATGGCGGTGGAGTTGGCGATGGCGTGCCGCCGGGCGAAGACCCGCTGCGGCGGCAGCCGGTCGCCGGGCCGCAGCCGGCCGTCCCGCACGGCGGCCTCGACCCGGTCGGCGATCCTCCGGTACTCCTCCACGCCCCGTCCCTTCCGTCTCCTCGGCCCCACCCCGCCCGACGCACCGGAACGGACGCCCCCGGAGGCGCCCGGACCGGAAGCGGCCCGCCCCGGAGGCACGCCGCCGTCCGGACCGGACAGCGCCCCGCTCCCCTCATTGCACCGAGAGCAAAGAAAGTATTGCACCGAGCAATCGGCGCTGCCTAGCCTGCGGACATGCCCGTCCTCCACACCCCCGCCACCGCGATCCACTACGCCGAGAAGGGCGAGGGCCCGGCCCTCCTCCTCGTCCACGGCCACCCCTTCGACCACACCATGTGGCAGCCCCAGATCGACCGCTTCGCCCGCACCCACCGGGTGATCGCCCCCGACCTCCGCGGCTACGGCGCGACCCCCCTCCGGACCGCGCCCGGCCCGGGCGGCGCACCGCGGGACGCGGAAGCGCCCGAGGCGACGGGACTCGACGCCTTCGCCGCCGACCTGGTCGCCGTCCTCGACGCCCTCCACGTCGACGACTGCGTCGTCGCCGGCCTCTCCATGGGCGGCCAGATCGCCATGGAGCTCTACCGCGGCCACCCCGGGCGCGTCCGGGGACTCGTCCTCGCCGACACCTTCCCGGCCGCCGAGACCGACGAGGGCAGGGCCGCCAGGAACGCCATGGCCGACCGGCTGCTCGCCGGCGGCGCGGCGGCGATGCGCGGGTACGCCGACGAGGTGCTGGACCGCATGGTGGCCCCGTACAACACCCACGCCGCCCCGCACGTGCACCGGATGATGTGCGCGACCGACCCGGCGGGCGCGGCCGCCGCCCTGCGCGGCCGGGCCGAGCGCCCCGACTACCGGAAGACCCTCACGACCGTCCCGTTCCCCGTCCTCGTGGTGGTCGGCCGGGACGACTCGTACACCCCGGTCGCGGACGCGGAGGAGATGCACGCGCTCCTGCCCCACGCCACGCTCGCCGTGATCGAGGAGGCCGCCCACCTGCCCAACCTGGAGCGCGCCGACGCGTTCGACGCCGTACTGGAGGAGTACCTCCGCTCACTCGGACGGCCCCGCTGAAGGTTCGCGACGGCGCGAACGCTCCGACGATGGGGCCATGAGCCAGAACACGGCACCACCCCGCAGACCCGAACCGGCCTCCGCCTCGTGGGCGAGCGGCGGCACGCTCTTCGCGGGCGTCCTCCTGCTCGTCACCGGCTTCATGGACGTCTTCCAGGGCATCGCGGGCATCGCCGAGGACGACGTCTACACCCGCGTCGGCGACTACGTCTTCAAGTTCGACCTCACCACGTGGGGCTGGATCCACCTGATCCTCGGCATCGTCCTCGCGATCGCCGGCTACGGCATCCTCAAGGGCGCGGAGTGGGGCCGGGTCGCCGGCATCGCGCTGGCGTCCCTGAACATCCTGTTCCAGTTCCTCTTCCTGCCGTACCAGCCGTGGTGGGCGCTGTTCTCGATGGCCATCTCGGTCTTCGTGATCTGGTCGCTGGCGACGGACGAGGCGTACGGCCGCGACGATGCGTTCTGAGAGGCGGCGGACGATGAGACGCACGACGGCGGCGGCCCTGTCCCTGGCCGCCACCACCGCACTCGCCCTCACGGCGAGCGGGTGCGACACCGTCAAGGAGACGGCCGGCACCATCGCCTCCTCCGCGACGGCGGCGGTGGCCTCGGCGGCCGAGCAGAAGATGAACGAGGTCAAGGACGGGGTGAACGCCACCGGCGACGTCAGCGCCGGTCCGACGAGCACCGACGGCGACCGGACGGTCGCCGAGATCACCGCGACCAACCCGAAGGACGCGAACGCCGACTACACGGTCATGGTCACCTTCCGGGACGCCGACGGGAACTTCCTCGACTCGGTCGTCCTGAGCATCGACGGCGTGGCCCCCGGGAAGTCCAAGACCGGTACCGCACGCAGCAATCGGACGCTCTCGGGCGACCCCGAGGCGGAGATCGCGCAGGCCCTGCGACACTGACGGAGTGGACCGAGCCCAGACCGCAGCGACCGCAGCGAGCACGGAGACCGAGCAGACCGCGGAGACCGAGCAGACCGCGGCGCACGGGGAGACGGTGCGACCCGTGAACGACGGCACCGCCGGACCGGCCCCCCGGGCGGACCCCTCGGCGACCCCGCCGCCCCTGCGGCCCAGGCACCCCCTCGCGGCCTGGGCCGCCGGGCTGCTCATGGCGGTCCCCGCCCTGGTCGCGGCCTGCCGCGCCCTGGACACCGACGCCATGACCCCCGTCCCCCAACTCCTCTCGCTCCTCCCCTGGCTGACGCTCCCCGCCGGCCTCGCCCTGCTCCTCGCCGCCGCGACCCGCCGCCGGACCCTGACCTTCGTGTCGGTCCTGGTCCTCGGCGCGACCGCGTGGGCCACCGTGCCGTACATGCCGCAGGCCGTCATCCCGTACGGACTGCCGCTCGCGCGGGTCAAGGTCATCACCGCGAACGTCGAATTCGGCGAGGGCACCGGGTCGTTGGCCGACGCGGTCCGCCGCGAGCGGCCCCAGCTCGTCTTCGTCTCGGAATGCGACCGCGCCTGCCGCTCCACCCTCATCCGGACCTTCGCCGAGGAGCTGCCGCACTACGCCTCCGTGGACGGCGAGGGGCCGATCGGCTCGATCCTGCTCAGCTCGTACCCGCTCCGCGACTGGCGGGAGATCCCGGCGACCATGGGCATGCCGGGGGCCACGGCCGAGATCGCGGGCGTGCCCGTACGGGTCCAGCTGACGCACCCGATGCCGCCGATCCCCGGGCAGGTGTCCCTGTGGAAGCGGGAACTGGGCCGGGTGAAGAGCGCCGTCGCCGCCGCGCCGACCGGGCCGATGCTGGTCGCGGGCGACTTCAACGCCTCCCAGGACCACGCGGCGTTCCGCGCGATCCTCGCGGCCGGCGGACTCCAGGACGCGGCGCGCCGCGCGAACGAGAGCCGGCTGCCGACCTGGCCGACGGAGGGGCCGCTGCCGCCGTTCGTCCAGATCGACCACGTCCTGGTCCGCGACTTCAGCGTCCGCGGGGTACGCGTCCTGGACCTCCCCGGCTCCGACCACCGGGCCGTCGTCGCCGATCTCGACCTGCGCGGGCCGCGCTGATCGGCGACGCTGGAGGACATGGAGAACGAGGAGATCCTGGACGACATCGGCGCCCTCGTCGAGGAGGAACGCGCGCTGCGGCAGCGCACGGGCGGCCTCCTCCCCGAGGAGCGGGCCCGCCTGTCCGAACTGGAGGTCCGGCTCGACCAGTGCTGGGACCTGCTGCGGCAGCGGAGGGCGAAGGCGGAGTTCGGCGAGGACCCGGACACGGCGACCCTCCGCCCGGCCACCGAGGTCGAGTCCTACCGCAACTGACCCCGGGCGCCGCGGGCGCCCGCCACCCCCGGGGTCGCTTCCCCCGGCGCGGCGGCCCGCGTCGTCGCCGTCGGGGGGCCGGCGCCCCCGGCCGAGTACGTTGGGCCCATGCCCTCGCGCGTCCGTCCCGCCGGCCCCACCCGTCTCACCCCACCCGCCTGGCTGACCGCCGGGCTCCGGCCGGACTCCGCGCCGATCCCCTGGGCCGCCGTCGCCCGCGCCGCCGTCGCGCTCTCCGCACCGCTCGCCCTCGGTCTCGCCCTCGGCCGGCCCGCCTACGGCGCCCTCGTCTCCATGGGCGCCCTCTCCGGCGTCATCGGCGACACCGCCGACGCCTACCGGATGCGGATCTTCAACATCGCCGTGCCGCAGCTGTTCGGCGCCGTCGGCGTCACCCTCGGCACCCTCGTCTTCGGGCACGGCTGGGTCGCCGTCGCCGTCCTCACCCTCGTCGCCCTCGTCTCCGGGATGATCTCCTCGATCGGCGCCGTCGCCTCCGTCTCCGGACTGCTGCTCCTCCTGAACGCCGTCGTCGGCGCGGGCCTCCCCATGCCCGACCCCTGGTGGACGGCACCGCTGCTGCTCACCCTCGGCGGCCTGTTCGTCCTCGTCCTCACCCTCCTCGGCTGGCCGCTGCGCCGGACCGCGCCCGAGCGGTCCGCCGTCGCCGCGACCTACCGCTCCGTCGCCGAGCTGTACGAGGCCGCCGGCACCGCCGCGTACGAGGAGAGGAGGCAGGCCGTCACCGCCACCCTCAACCAGTCCTACGACCTCGTCCTCGCCCGCCGCGCCCGCGAGCACGGCCGCTCGCCCGCCCTCGTCCGGCTCCTCGCACAGCTCAACGTGGCCGTCCCGCTCGTCGAGGCCGCCCCCGCCGCCCACCTCCGCGCCCGGCTCTTCGGCCCGCTGCCCGCCTCGATCCCCGAGGCCGTCCGCGACCTCGCCACCGCCGTCGAGGAGGGCCGCACCGGGGAACCCCTACTCGACCTGCCGACCCCGGAACGCCCCGCCGAGAAGGCCGTCGACCACGCCCTGCGGTACGCCGCGGCCGTCGTCCACCAGGCGGATCCCGACCCGCACAACGTCGACGACCGGCTCGGCCGGCCCGCCGCCCTGCGGGTCCGCGTCCGCCGGACCACCCGCGCCGTCCTGTTCTCCGAGGCGTCCTGGCGGTACGGCCTCCGCCTCGCCCTCTGCATCGGGCTCGCGCAGGCACTCGTCTCGCTGATCGCCGTGCCCCGCTCGTACTGGGTCGCGCTCACCGTCACCTTCGTCATGAAGCCCGACTTCGGCTCGGTCTTCTCCCGCGCGGTGCTCCGCGCGTTCGGCACCGCCGCCGGGCTCCTCCTCGCCGCCCTGGTCCTCGCCGAAGTCCCCCGCGGCTGGTGGGACGTGCCCGTCATGTGCGTCCTCGCCGCCCTCATCCCGGCCTTCTCCGCCAAGGGGTACGCCTTCCAGACGGCCGCGATCACCCCGGTGATCCTGCTGCTCTCCGACACCCTCAACCAGCAGGGCTTCGACCTCGTCATGCCCCGCCTGTACGACTCCCTCATCGGCTGCGCGATCGCGCTGGTCGCCGGCTACCTCCTCTGGCCCGAGTCCTGGCACTCCCGGATCGGCGACCGGCTCGCGGACGCCGTCGCCGACACCTCCGCCTACGTGCGCTGCGCGTTCGGCGCCGCGGAGGACCAGGACGCCCGGATGCGGGCCCGGCGGAAGCTCTACCGCGACCTGTCCACGGTCCGCTCCGAGTTCCAGCGCGCGCTCACCGAGCCCCCGCCGACGGGGACGCGCGCCGCCGCCTGGTGGCCGCTGGTCGTCGCCGTCGAACGGATCGTGGACGCCACGACCGCCGCCCGGCTCCGGGTCGACCACGGCGCCCCCGGCCCCGACCCCGCCGAGGTCGCCGCCGTCGAGCGCGAGCTGCGCGAACTCGCGGAGGGGATCCGCGCGTCGGACACCCTCGTCGAGGTCCGCAGCGAACTCCCCGGGGACGAGAACGGAGTCCTCGCACCCCTCCGCCAGGAGGTCAGCGCGGCCCGTGCGATCGCCGGTCCCGACCTGCGGTAAACCTTCCCCCGGGGGCGTACGGGAGGACTTACCGGCGGTCACGGAACGGAACCCTCCCCACCGCCGTTACCCGGAGCCATCCGGGCGACTACGATGCGCTCGATCTCACCGTGATCCGCGCCCGCCGCCGTCGGCAACCGGCCCGGCGGACGGGACACTTCGTCCTGCCTCACCCCCCGCGCCCCGAGGACACCGCCATGCGCACCACCACGAACAGAGGGCTCCAGCCCAATGTCCTCGGCACCTTCGACACGATCGTGATGGCCGTCGCCGGCAGCGCCCCCGCCTACTCGATGGCCGCGACCACCGCCGTGCTCTTCGGGGCCGTCGGGTACGCGGGGCCCGCCGCCCTGCTCTACTGCGCGATACCGATGTTCGGCATCGTCCTCGCGTACGCCCGCCTCGGGCGGATCGACGTCAACGCCGGTGCCGGCTACTCCTGGGTGGGCCGCACCCTCCACCCCTTCCTCGGCTTCCTCTCCGGCTGGGCCCTGGTCTTCGCCGCCACCGTCTTCATGGTGGCCGGTTCGCTGCCCGCCGGCTCCCTCACCCTCGCCCTGATCGACCAGGACCTCGCCGACAGCACCCCGCTCGCGGCGGTCGTCGGCGCCGGCTGGTTCCTCATGATGCTGCTGGTCGTCCTGGGCGGCGCGCGGCTGACCGTACGCGCCCAACTCGTCATGTCCGGCGTCGAGATGCTGATCCTGGTCGGCTTCATCCTGGCAGCCGTCCTGCACCGCGGCCGGGCGACCGCCTTCGACTGGTCCTGGTTCGGCCTCGGCCACTTCGACGGCACCCACGGCTTCGCGGCCGGCGCGCTGATCGCCGCGTTCTACTACTGGGGCTGGGACGTCACCAGCAACCTCAGCGAGGAGACCCGGAACAGCCGCAGGACCGCCGGCCTCGCCGCGCTCGTCGGCGTCGGTTTCGTCTTCCTGCTCTTCGTCGCCGTCACCGTCGTCGTCAACGTGCTGCTGACCGCGGAGGAGATCCGCACCGCCGGACCCAACGTCCTCGCCGTCATCGGCCAGGAGGTCTGGCCGGGCGTCGGCGGCAGGCTCCTCGTCGTCGCCGTCCTCCTGTCCACCGTCGCCACCCTGGAGACCACCCTCCTCCAGGTCACCCGCTCGCTCTTCGCGATGGGCCGCGACCGGACCCTGCCCTCCGCGCTCGGCACCGTGCACCGGCGGTGGAACACGCCGTGGGTCGCCATCGTCGCCGTCGGCGGCGCGGCCCTGCTGCTGTTCGCCGCGGCCGCGGCGGCCGGCTCCGTGCAGCAGATCCTCCGCGACGCCGTCTCCGCGATCGGACTCCAGATCGCGTTCTACTACGGCCTCGCGGGCATCGCCGCCGTCGTCGCCTACAAGTCGCTGCTCCTGCGCTCCGTACGGAACCTGCTGCTCGGCGGCGTCTGGCCGCTGCTCGGCTCCGCGTTCATGCTCTGGACCTTCGTCGAGTCGATCGGCGAACTCTCCACCACCGCCCTCACCATCGGCCTCGGCGGCCTGCTCCTCGGCGTCGTCCCGCTGCTCGTGTACTGGCGCCGGGGCAGCGACTACTACCGCCCCGCCCGCCTGGACGCGGCCCGCGCGATCGCCGCCGCGGAGGGCGCGGGCCCCGCGACCCGCGCCCGCGGCGGAACCAGGGACAAGAGCTACGCAACGGATTTCTGATCCCGGCCGTCACCAAGGACACAGGGCCACCCGCGCGGAACCGGGAACGGGACGGCGCGAGGGGGCCGCGGCACGACGCACGCAGGACGACGCGACGCGGGACAGGGCGGCGCGGCGCGAGGCAGCACGACGCGACGCGGCACCGAGTGCGACGCGGCACCACGAGCACGGGAACACCGACGAGTCACCCACTTCTGACGGCAGCCGAACCCGAAGGAGGCCCCCGATGGCCGTACGCCGCCGCTCCGCGCGCCCGGCACGTCCGGAGCGCTTCGTCCCCGACTTCGACCCGGACTTCGGGGACCGCGCACTGACCGAGGCCCGCCACGACATCGTCATCGGCCGCTGGCAGGGCGTGCGGGACCTGCTCGCCGCCACCGGCGACCACTGGGCCCGCCGCACCCACCGGCTGCGGCTCCTCTCCCACGCGGCCGCGGGCAGCTCCACCGTGGAGACCTGGCGGGCCGCCGAACCGGGCAACCCCGACGCGGCCGTCCTGCGAGCCGCGACCGAGGTGGTCCGGGTCTTCGACGCGGCCATCGCGGCCGGCCGGGGCGCGGCCGTCGAACGGGCCCGGATCGACGCCGCCGTCGACGCCTGCCGCGGCGCGGCCGAGGCGGCCCCCGCCGACCCGATGCCCTGGGTGTCGCTGCTCTCGGTCGCCCGGCTGTACGAGGGCGGGGTGCCGCGCCGCGAACTGCGCCACTGGTTCGACGAGTTGCGCCGCCGCGACCCGTACAACACGGAGGGCCACATCCAGGTGCTGCGCTACTGGTCGGCCCGGTGGCACGGGACGCACGGCAGCATGTACGACTTCGCCCGCGACGCGGCCGGGGTGGCCCCGCCCGGCTCCCCGCTGCCCGTGCTCGTGCAGGTGGCCCGGGTGGAGGAGTACCGGTACATCGCGGACGGGGCGCTCGGCCGCGGCCCGGTGCGCGGCTTCGACCAGCACTGGAAGCACGAGCTGGCGGTGACGGAGCTGCGGCGCACCCACGCGCGGTGGATCGGCGGCCGGGACCCCGCCGCCCCCGTCGCCCCCGAGGAGGTCGGGGACCTCCACTTCCTGGTCCACGCGGCCTGCTACGCCGGGCAGGTGGAGATCGCACGCGAGCTGCTCGGGATGCTCGGCGCCCGGGCGGCGTGGGTGCCGTGGGCGTACACCGGGGATCCCGAGGAGCAGTTCGTGCGGTTCAGGGAGGGCCTGGGAGTGCGGTGAGCGGGCGCGCGGCCGGCCCCCGGGCCCTCCCTGCGGCTCAGACGCCGATGTCGCCGCCGTCCGTGCGCCACACGGCGACGACCGACGGGCGGACGATCCGGCCGGGTCCGTCGGGCCACTCCGACTTCGGGTTCTCGACGGACGCGCCGTCGATCTCGCCCGGGTGCTGCACGGCCACCAGGACGCGGCGGTCCTGGATGAGCGGGCCGCAGGTCTCGGCGCCCCTGGGCACGGTCAGGAACTGCTTCAGCTCACCGCGGCGCTCGCCCTGCGTGGCGACGCCGAACAGGCCGTCGTGCGAGCCGAGCTGGGCGCCGTCGGTGGAGATCCACAGGTTGCCGTGCGGGTCGAAGGCCACGTTGTCGGGGCAGGAGATCGGGGAGACCTTGTCCTTGGGGTAGCCCGCGAAGTAGGTGGCCGGGTCGTTCGGGTCGCCGGCGACGAGGAAGAGGCGCCAGGCGAAGCCGTCGGAGGACGGGTCGTCCCAGTGCTCGGCGAGTTCGAGGATCTGCCCGTGCTTGTTGAGGTTGCGCGGGTTGGCCTCGTCGACACCGGCCTTGCCGGGCTTGCCGCGGTCGGTGTTGTTGGTGAGCGCGACGTAGACGCGACCGGTTCGCGGGGACGGCTCGACGTCCTCGGGGCGGTCCATCTTCGTGGCGCCGACCTTGTCGCCGGCGACGCGGGTGAAGACGTACACCTCCTCGGCGGTCATGCCGGGGACGTGCGAGACGTCGCCGGTGGCCAGCGGGATCCACACGCCGGAGCCGTCGAACTCGCCGTCGGCGGGGTGCTTGCCGGAGCCGTCGATCTCGGCGGCCGGGGAGTCGCCGGTCAGCTTGGCGACGTACAGCGTGCCCTCGTCGAGCAGGGTGAGGTTGTGTTCGCGGGCGGCCCGCGAGTTCCCCTTCTTCATCCGCCTGCTGGAGACGAACTTGTAGAAGTAGTCGAACCGCTCGTCGTCGCCCATGTAGACGACGGGACGGCCGTCGGCGGTGAGCCGGGGCTGGGCGGCCTCGTGCTTGAAGCGGCCGAGCGCGGTGCGCTTCTTGGGGGTGGACTCGGGGTCGTACGGGTCGAGTTCGACGACCCAGCCCTGGCGGTGGACCTCGTTCGGCTCCTGCTTGAGGTCGAAGCGCTTGTCGAACCGCTCCCACTTGCGCTCGGTGGCGCCGGTGCCGACGCCGTAGCGCTTGTCGGTGGCGCTGGAGCCGTTGGCGAAGTACTGGTTGAAGTTCTCCTCGCCGTGGAGGGTGGTGCCCCACGGGGTGGTGCCGCCGGCGCAGTTGTTGAGGGTGCCGAGGACGAAACGGCCCCGGGGGTCGGCGGAGGTCTTCAGCAGGTCGCTGCCGGCGGCGGGGCCGGTCAGCTCGAACCGGCTCGTGGTGTGGAGGCGGCGGTTGAGGTGGTGGCGGGCGACCGGGGTGAGCCTGCCGGTGCGGCGCTCCTCCTGGACCACGACGACCGACAGGCCGTGCGCGGCCCAGGCGATCTCGACCTGCTCGCGGGTCGGGTTCGCGGCGTCGTAGCCGCGGAACATCAGGACTTCGTCGGTGTACTCGTGGTTGGCGACGAGGACCTGGCGGTCGTGCTCCCCGCGCAGCGGCAGCAGGGACAGGAAGTCGTTGTTGTAGCCGAACTGCCCGGCCTGGGCCTTCGCCGTCTGCTTCTCGGAGTCGAAGGCCGGGGCGCCGCGGAGGATCGGCTCGCCCCAGCGGATGACCACGTTCTGCGCGTAGCCGGAGGGGACGGTCACCTTGTCGGCGGTGTTGGGGGCGACGGGGGCGAAGCGGAGGCCGCGGGCGCCGTCGGCCTTGCCGTGACCGTGACCGTGCCCGTGCCCGAAGGTCTCCTGGCCGGCGACGGCCTCGGGCGCGGTGCCGAGGGCGACGGCGCTTCCGGCGGCCGAGGCGACCGTCACGACGGCGGCGGCGCGGAGCGCCGAACGGCGGGAGAGGACACCGGCTATGACGTCGCCGGCGTACTCGTTGTCACTGGTGTTCGGGACCTCGTGGAAGCAGGCGTCACCGCAGCGGTAACGGCAGGTGAGAGCGGAACGACCGCTTCCGTGCGGGTTCGTGCTCAGCAGCGGCAGCAGTTTGCGCACTTCGTCCTCCTCCGGCGCACACTGCGCCGACATGGTGTCGGGTAATCCTTCGGCGGCGACGCTAAGTGCGCACATCTGCACGGGGACTGCGCTGGGGTGAACGCCGAATGAATGCGCGGCAACCGGGGGCGACCGGGTCACCGAGGAGGGGAGGGGCGGCCGCTAACCTTACGTGTCCGCCCTGGCCAGGGATGAACGTCCCGAAACGCCCAGTACGGACATTCACACGCACCCCACTCATGCGAAAGGGTTCGCCCATGGGTATTCGGAGCATGCTGCGCAAGGTGTTCGGCCGAGACCGCGAGGAATCCCCGGCGACCTCCTCCGTCGTCCCGCCCCAGACGCGTGAGACCACGTCGGCGGGGACGGCCACGGAGCCCGCCGCGGTGACGGTGCCGGAACCGGCGAGGTCGACGGAGTCGTCCGGGACCGCGGACACGTCGGACGCGGTGGCGCGCCAGGCGGCGGACGACCTGGTGGCGGCGTCGTTCGACAACCCGCAGATCCCGCGGGCACGGGCGAAGACCCCGTCGGCGACGCCGGAGCCGGTGGCCGCGGCGGAGACGCCCGCGGCGACCGGGACGAACACGCCGGAGGCCGCCGGCGCGGACGCGCCCGCCGCCACCGGGGAGACCGCGCGCACCGAGGCCGCCAGGCCGGCGCCTGCCGACACGGCCGAGGTGCCCGCCGGGGACGAGGCCGCGGCCGACGCGCCCGTCGAGGCCGCCGCCGAGAGCGGGACCGACGCGGTCGAGGTGCCCGCCGGGGACGAGACCACCGCCGACGCGCCCGTCGAGGCCGCCGCCGCCGAGAACGAGACCGACACGGTCGAGGCCGGGGCGACCACCGGAGCCGACACCGCCGCAGCCGACGCACGCGGTGACGCCGCCGGGGACGACACGGCCGCTGACGCGGAGGCGACTCCCGTCGCCGAGACGGAGCCCGAGGCCGCCGTCGTCGCCGAGGAGACGGAGCAGGCCGGGGCCCCCGCGGAGCCGGAGGCCGCGGAGGAGCCGAAGGCGACGCCGGTCGAGGCCGTCGCCGCCGACGCCGCCCCGGTCGAGGAGCCCGAGGCCGAGGCCGAGGTCGTCGAAGAGCCGCAGGCCGAGACCGTCGCACGCGTGGCCGAGCCGGAGCCGGAGCCGGCCGCCGAGGAGCCGCAGGCCGAGGCGGCCGACGCGGTCGCCCCGGCCGAGGTCGTCGAGAGCGAGCCCGCCGCGGAGCCGGTCGAGGAGCCCGAGGCCGAGCAGGCGGCCCCGGCCGAGGCCGTCGTCACCGACGCCGCCCCCGTCGATGAGCCCGAGGCCGAGACCGTCAAGGTCGCCGAGCCCGTCGCCGCCGCGCCCACCAACGAGCCGGAGCCGGCCGTCGAGCCGGAGCCGGCCTTCGAGGAGCCGCAGGCCGAGACCGCCGAGGTCGTCGAGCCCGTCGAGGTCGTCGAGGTCCAGGCCGAGCAGCCCGAGCCCGTCGCCGCCGCACTCGCCGCCGAGCCGCAGGCCGAGACCGCCGACGTCGTCGAGCCCGTCGAGGTCCAGGTCGTCGAGCCCGAGCCCGTCGCCGCGCCGCAGCCCGCCCCGGCGGAGCCCGTCGCCACGCCCGTCGCCGCGCCGCAGCCCGCCCCGGCGGAGCCCGTCGCCGCGCCGCAGGCCCCCGTTCCCGCGCACCTCGCGGACGCCCACGCCGCCGCCGCCGTGCAGCTCGGGGCGCAGGGGCTCGCCGGAGCGCGGGCCGCCGTGTACCTGGTGGTGGACCGTTCCGGTTCGATGCGCGGGTACTTCAAGGACGGGTCCGTGCAGCGGCTCGCCGAGCAGGTGACCGCGCTCGCGGCGCACCTCGACGAGGACGCCACCGTCACGACCGTGTTCTTCTCCACGGACATCGACGGGACGGTCGACCTGACCCCCGCCGGCCTCACGCCCACCCGCATCGACGAGGTGAACGCCACCCTCGGCCGGCTCGGCCGGACCAACTACCACCGCGCCGTGGAGGAGGTCCTCGCCCACCACGAGAAGGCCGACCCGTCCCGTACCGCCCTGGTCGTCTTCCAGACCGACGGCGCGCCCGAGTCGAAGACGGCCGCCGCCCAGGCCCTGGCCGAGGCGGCGGAGCGTCCGCTGCACTGGCGGTTCGTGGTCTGGGGCGAGGAGGGCAACAAGGCCTTCGACTTCGTCCGGAAGCTCGACGGCACGCCCCGTACCGGCACGTACTTCGCGGGCACGGACCCGTCCGGGACCGCGCACGCGGCCTTCTACGGCGGTCTGCTCGCGGGCCTGGAGCTCTGAGGGACCCCGAGCCGTCGGCTCGAACGGCGCGGGCCGGGTCCGGGATCTTCCCGGACCCGGCCCGCGGCCGTACGCGCGGTCCGCCGGCGGCCGGATACGCTCCGGACGGCCCTCCTCGGCAGAATCCTTTTCTCGCTGTGCGGCATTCGGGTGATATTCAGCGCCCGCTGAGTTTCCCCGCCCCTAAGATCCATTCTCGTGACAGAACGTCAAAGCCCTTTACGCGCAACGGACATGACCCGCTCCGCCGACGTGGTCATCCTCGGCGCGGGCCCCGCCGGACTGGTCCTCGGAAACCTCCTCCTCCGCAGCGGCGTCGACTGCGTCGTGCTGGAACGGGCGAGCCGCGAGCACGTGCAGCAGCGGGCCCGGGCGGGCTTCCTCGTCCCCCACACGGCGCGGGTGCTGGCCCGGCACGGTCTCGACGAGGGACTGCGGAAGCGCGGGCAGGAGCACGGCGTCTGCGAGTTCCGCACCGAGGCCGGCCGCTTCCGCCTCGACTACGCGCGCCTCGGCCCGCGCGAACCGCACACCGTCTATCCCCAGCACGACCTCGTCACCGACCTCGTCCGGCTCTTCCTCGGGGCCGGCGGACGGATCCGCTTCGACACCGAGGCGGTCGACGTCACCGGCCTCGACGGGCCGCGCCCCTCGGTGGCCGTGCGGGAGCCGGACGGCGGCACCGCGCACTGGCGGGCGCGGTACGTCGCCGCCTGCGACGGCCGGTACGGCGCGGGCCGCCGCTCCCTGCCGCCGGGCGCGGTCCGGCGCCACCACCGCGACCACGGGGTCTCCTGGCTCGGCCTGCTGGCCGAGGCGCCCCCGAGCCTCGACGCGGTCGGCTACGCCACGCACGCCCGGGGCTTCGCCGGCCACATGGCGCGCTCGCCCGAGGTCACCCGCTACTACCTCCAGTGCCCGCGCGGCACCGTCCCGGACGACTGGTCCGAGGAGCGGGTGTGGGACGAGCTCGACCTGCGGATGCGTGCCGGGGAGTTCGGGCCGCTGACCCGGGGGAGCATCCTCCAGCGGACGGTGGTCGACTTCGAGTCGGACGTCCTCGAACCGCTGCGCCACGGCCCGCTGTTCCTGGTCGGTGACGCCGCGAGCCTGATCAGCCCCTCCGCCGCGAAGGGCGCCAACCTCGCCGTACTGGAGGCCGAACTCCTCGCCGAGGCCCTCGCCGACGACCTGCTGCGCGGGGCCCCGGACGGGCTCGACGGGTACTCGGAGCGGTGCCTCGCGCACATCTGGCGCGCGCAGGAGTTCTCGCACTGGATGATCCAGCTGCTCCACCGGGCGCCCGGACCCGACGGCGCCACCTCGTCCTTCCAGGAGGGGCTGCGGCACGCCCGGATGGCGGCGCTGCGGAGCTCCCCCGCCCAGCAGGACTGGTTCGCCGAGAACTACGTCGGCGTCTGACCCCTGGGGCAGGGGCAGGCCCCCCGCTCCGCCCGCGGATGCGGCGCGCGCTCCCGCCGCGCGGAGCCACCGGCCCCGCCCCGCGCTGCCCGCACGCGTCCGCACCCGGGGCCCGCCCCTGCCCTCCCCCACCGCACACCCCCGCCCCGCCCGGCCTGCACCCCCCCACCGCACACCCCCGCTCGGCCCCGCCCTGACCGGAGCCGCCCCACGACGACCGAGCCCGCCCCTCCCCGGGGCCGCGGCTCCCCCTCCCCTGCCGTCCACCCGCCCGACTTCATCCGATTCTTCCGTTTCTCCCTCGAAGGAAGCCCCACGATGACGAGCACCACCCCGGCCCAGGTCACCGGCGTCCCGACACCCGCCGCCTCCGCGGACGTCGAGCGGCTGCGGGCCGCCGCCGAGTTCGTACGGGAGCAGGAGACGCCCGATCTGCTGGCCCGCGTCCTGCCCGGACTCGACGGCCCCGAACTGCGGGCGACGGCCGAGCGGTGCCGGTTCGCGCACGCCGCGCTGCTCGTCTCCCCGCCCGACGACCGGGTCCTGCGGGCGGAGCTCGCCGCCGCCGGCCTGTCCCCGGACGGCGAGGCGCGGCCGAGCGTCGTGGTGCGGGAGCGGCTGGCCGCACGGCACGCGCTGGACGCCGGGGAGCTGGACGTCCGGATCGTCCGCCCGGCGGTGCACGGGCCGGGCGGCGAGCGGCGCGCGGTCGAGGTGTTCGTGCTGACGGATCCGGCGGGCACGGTGGCGGCGATCGCCGCCGAGGAGCGGACCGCCGACCGGGAGGCGCACCTGGCCTTCGACGTCGGGCAACCGGACCCGCTGGTGCTGCGCGGGCTGCGGGCGGGCTTCCTGCGGCACGGCGCGACGCCGGACGGCGGCGGCTACAACCCGCACGAGGACGGGACCGTCTTCTACTTCGCCGCGCCCGAGGAGACGAAGACGCCCTACCGGCGGGTGGAGCTGTACGCGCGGGGCGACCACCGGGACGTGCTGGCCGAGCACCTCGTGGAGCGCCGGGACGGCCACCCGGCGGAAACGCTCCTCCGCCTGCTGACCGGCGCCTGGACGACTCAGGCCCTCGCGGCCTGCGCGGAGCTGCGGCTGCCGGAGGCGATGAGCCCGTCCACCGCGCGGAGGCCCGAGGAGCTGGCGCCGGCGGTGGGGGCACGACCGGAGAACCTGGCGACGCTGCTGCGCTACCTCGCGATGTCGGGCGTGGTGGCGGAGGACCCCGGCGCGCGGGGCGCGTTCCGGCTGACGGAGGCCGGGGCGCTGCTGCGCGAGGACGCCGAGGGCTCGGTGCGGGCGCTGGCCCTGATGTACGGGGGTCCGTTCTACGAGTCCTTCGGACGGCTGGCGCACACCGTGCGGACGGGGGAGCCGGGATTCGAGGCCCGGTACGGCGAGAACCACTTCGACCACTTCGCGCGCGACCCCGAGCTGGCCGCCCGCTTCGACCGGTCCATGACGGCGAGCGCCCCGATGTTCGACCCGCTGCCGCGGCACCCGGTCCTCACGGCGGCCGCCGCCGCCCCCGGCGGCCGTACCGTCGTGGACATCGCCGGCGGCACCGGGGAGCTCCTCGGGCGGCTGCTGACCGCGCACCCCGCCCTGCGCGGCGTCCTGCTCGAACGGGCCCACGTCGTCGAGGCGGCCCGGGACCGGCTCGGCGTGCTGGCGGACCGGTGCGACTTCCGGACGGGCGACTTCGCGGACGTGCCGCCGGACGGGGACGTGTACGTGCTCTCCCGGGTCCTGCACGACTGGGACGACGAGCGGTGCCGGGCGATCCTGCGGCACTGCGCGGCCGCGATGCCGCCGGAGGCCGATCTGCTGATCGTGGAGCGGCTGCTGCCGGTGGACGCCTCGCCGTCCCTGGCGACCGCGTGGGACCTCCACATGATGTGCAACACGGGGGGCCGGGAGCGCACGGCCGCCGCGTACGCCGGGCTGCTCGCCGACGCCGGCCTCACCCTCGTCGGCCACAGCCCGCTCCCCCTGGAGGCCCACGTCCTGCACGCCCGGCGGCGGTAGGGCGTCAGGCTGCGGTGGCGGTAGGGCGTCAGGCTGCGGTGGCGGTGACCGGCAGCGTCACCGTCACCACCAGCCCGCCGCCCTCCCCCGCGCCCCGGGCGACCGCCCGGACCCCGCCGCCGTGGGCCACCGCGATCGACCGGACGATGGACAGTCCGAGCCCCGCGCCCGGGCCCATCCGGTCCCGCCCCTCGCCGCGCCGGAACGGCTCGAACAGCCCGGGCACCTCGTCGGGCGGGACGACCGGCCCCGTGTTGGTCACGGTCAGCACCCCGCCCTCGGCCCGTACGTCCACGGTCCCGTCCGGCAGGTTGTAGGCGACGGCGTTCGCGACGAGGTTCCGCACGAGCTGCCCGAGCAGCACCCGGCTGCCCCGGACGAGCCCGCCGTCGCCCACCACGTACGCGTCCGCCCACTCCTCCCCGGCGAGCTCCCCGAGCGGCACGTCCTCCCGTTCGGCCAGGCCCCGCTCGCTGCGGGCGAGCAGCAGCAGGCCGTCGATGAGGCGCTCGCTGCGGCGGTTGGCGTCGAGGAGCACCTGCCGGACGTCGCAGTCGTCGTCGAGGCCGACCTGGATCGCGGCCCGCTGGGTGGCGAGCGGGGTGCGGAGCTCGTGGGAGGCGTTGGCGATGAACCGGCGCTGGCTGTCGAAGGCGGCCTCCAGCCGGCCGAGGAGCGCGTCGATCGTGTCGCCGAGCTCCTTGAGCTCGTCGTCGGGCCCCCGGACGGCGATCCGGTCATGCAGATTGCGTTCCGAGAGGCGCCCGGCGCGGGCGGTCATCTCGTGCACGGGCCGCAGCACGCGCCCGGCGGTCCACCAGCCCACGACGACGGCGCAGCAGGCGGTGACGAGGAGGGCGAGGCTCGACCACATGAGCATCTGCTCGCCGGCGGCCCGGCCGATGTCCTCGCCCAGCTCGTCCGCCGTCACGAAGGCCGCGGCGTCGCCGGCGCCGCCGGCGCGCGCCACGATCGCGTCGGTCTCGTCGTCCGTGCCGGCGAGCACGAGCAGGTTCACCACGAGCAGCAGCACGGTCCCCAGGACGAGGAAGGCGCCCCCGTACACGAGCGCGATCCGCGTCCGGATGGTGGAGCCGGCCCCCAGGTACCCGGCCGCGCCGCCGCCCGGCGTCACAGCTGGTACCCCACGCCCTGCACGGTCCTGATCAGGGCCGGGACGCCCAGTTTGGCGCGCAGCTTGCTCATGCAGACGCGGACGGCGCCGGTGAAGGGGTCGGCGTGGGCGTCCCAGGCGCGGTCGAGGAGCTCCTCGGCGGAGACGGCCGCTCCGTCGGCCTCCAGGAGGATCTGGAGGACGGAGAACTCCTTGGGGGAGAGGTCGAGGTCGCGCCCGTCGCGGTGGGCGGTGCGCCGGACGGTGTCCACGCGGAGCCCGTGGCGCTCCAGGAGCGGGGGCAGCGGCGGGCGGGCGGAGCGGCGCCGCAGGGCGCGGACCCGGGAGACCAGCTCGGGGAACTCGAAGGGCTTGCCGAGGTAGTCGTCGGCGCCCAGGTCGAGGCCGGTGACGCGGTCCTCGGTGGCGGTGGCGGCGGTCAGCATGAGGATGCGGGTCGGGGAGCCGTCGGCGACGAGCCGCCGGGCGACCTCGTCGCCGTGGACGCGCGGCAGGTCGCGGTCGAGGACGAGGACGTCGTAGGGATGGAGTCCCAGGTGGTCGAGGGCGGCGTCGCCGCTGTGGACGGTGTCGACGGCGAAGCCCGCGCGCCGCAGGCCGGTGGCGAGGAGCTCGGCGAGGGGGCGTTCGTCCTCGGCTACCAGTACGCGCATGCCCGCCATCCTCCTCGGGCCCGGCCGGTCGTCCGCCCCCGGGTCATCGATGTGAGTGGATCTTCGTACGACCGTTAGGATTTCGACCATGGCGGCCACTGGATCCGAGAAGCAGGGGGCGAAGGCGTTCTACGTCACGACCCCCATTTACTACGTCAACGACGCTCCTCACCTGGGCCACGCCTACACGACCGTCGCAGGCGACGTGCTCACGCGCTGGCACCGTCAGCGCGGCGAGAAGGTGTGGTACCTCACCGGCACGGACGAGCACGGTCAGAAGATCATGCGCACGGCCGAGGCGAACGACGTCACGCCCCAGGCCTGGTGCGACAAGCTCGTCGAGGAGGCGTGGAAGCCCCTCTGGGAGCACCTGAACATCGCGAACGACGACTTCATCCGCACCACGCAGAAGCGTCACACCGACCGCGTCCAGGAGTTCGTGCAGGACCTGTACGACAAGGACGAGATCTACAAGGGCGGCTACGAGGGCCCGTACTGCGTGGGCTGCGAGGAGTACAAGCTCCCCGGCGACCTCATCGAGGCCGAGGACGGCACGAAGCTGTGCGCCGTCCACAAGAAGCCGGTGGAGATCCTCAAGGAGGAGAACTACTTCTTCAAGCTGAGCGCGTACGGCCCGAAGCTCCTGGAGTTCTACGAGGCGAACCCGGGCTTCATCCAGCCGGAGTCGGCCCGCAACGAGGTCGTGAACTTCGTCAAGCAGGGCCTGGAGGACCTCTCCATCTCGCGCTCGACGTTCGACTGGGGCGTCCCGGTGCCGTGGGACGAGAAGCACGTCATCTACGTGTGGATCGACGCGCTGCTGAACTACGCGACGGCCGTCGGCTACAACGAGAACCTGGAGAAGTTCGACGAGACCTTCCCGGCGAACGTCCACCTCATCGGCAAGGACATCCTGCGCTTCCACGCGGTGATCTGGCCGGCGATGCTGATGGCGCAGGGCCTGCCGGTCCCCGGCCGGGTCGCGGCCAACGGCTGGCTGATGGTCGGCGGCGAGAAGATGTCGAAGTCGAACCTGACCGGCATCAAGCCGCAGGACCTGACCTCGCACTTCGGCGTGGACGCGTACCGCTGGTACTTCCTGCGGGCGATCGCGTTCGGCCAGGACGGCTCCTTCTCGTGGGAGGACTTCTCCGCCCGCTACACGTCCGAGCTGGCGAACGACTACGGCAACCTGGCGTCCCGCGTCGCGGCCATGGTCGGCAAGTACTTCGACGGCGCGCTGCCGGCCTCGACGGCCGACGGCGACGCGGAGAAGGCGATCCACGAGGGCCTGGCCAAGGCCGTCGCGACGGCCGACGCGAAGATCGGCGAGGAGCTGGACTTCCAGGGCGGCATCCTGGCGATCTTCGACTTCGTGAAGCAGGTCAACGGCTACATCACGGAGCAGGAGCCGTGGAAGGTCGCGAAGGACGAGTCGGAGGCGGGCCGCGCCCGCCTGGCGACCATCCTCTACACGGCCGCGGAGTCGCTCCGCGCGGTCGCCGTCCTGCTGAACCCGATCATGCCGGAGACCTCGCAGGCACTGTGGGACTCGCTGGGCGCCGAGGCGTCCCTGGGCGCCCTGGCCGCGCAGCCGGTGCAGTCCGCCGGCACGTGGGGGCAGCTGCCCGCGGGCGCGACGGTGACGAAGGGTGCGGTGCTGTTCCCGCGCCTGGAGGAGAAGAAGGACTGACGTCCGCAGGTCGTACGAGGAAGGCCGCCACGCCCCGGGTGCTCCGGGGGTGGCGGCCTCTTTCGTCTGTCAGGCGAGGACGAGGGCGGCGACGGCGGGCGCCATGTAGACGAGCGGGAAGGCGGCGTGGCCGTAGGCGCGGGCGCGGAGCACGGTGATCACGGCCCCGGCGAAGTAGAGGACCAGCCCGATCGCGGCGAGGGTCCCGATCACCGGCACCCAGAACCCGACGACGAGCCCGAGGGCCCCGGCGACCTTGGCGGCGCCGAGCGGGTTCCACCAGGACCGGGGCACCCCGTACGCGGCGAGCGGCTCGACGACGAACGCCGCCCGGAGGAAGACGGAGGCCCCGGAGAACCCGGCCATGAACGCGGCGACGGCGGTGACGACGACAGCGGCGGTGGACATCTCGGTGAACATCGCGGGCTCCTTCAGCCTCTCCGTGCCCGCCTCGACCGAGCCGGACACAGCACTGACGGAGCGGGGAGGGGATGTGTGACGGCCCGCGCGAAGAAACTCAGCGAACCCAGTCCTTGAGCGGTTCGGTGTCCAGCTCCATCCCCACCGGCTCCGGCAGGGTGACCGTCTTGCCGAAGGGCACGGTCGCCACCATCTCGTACCGCTCGCCGTCGGGCTGGGAGTGGACTTTGACCTCGCAGGTGGTCCGGTCGATGAGCAGGTAGACGGGGATACCGGCCTCGGCGTAGGCACGCGGCTTCTCGACACGGTCGCGGTGACCGGTGTCGGAGTCGCCGGAGGTCACTTCGACGACCATCAGGACACCGTCGGCACTCGCCCATTCGCCCTGCCCGACGAAGGCGTCCAGAGGAACGAGGCAGCCGTCGGGCCGGGCGTTGCCCTTGCGGTACTTCTCGACCCTCAGCCCTTGATCGGGGTAGAGCCACCGGTCCGGGTCGGCCTGCATGCACAGTCGCGTCAGCCAGGCGATGATCCGCCCGTGGTCGCCATCCGGCACAGCCTTCTCCCCGATCTTCCCGTCGATGAACTCCAGACGCAGAGATTCGTCCACGCGCTCGCCAACACGAGCGAGCTCTTCGAACCCCTCCTGCGTCAGGACGCTCACGGCAGACTCCTCCCAGATCGGTGGTGCCTTCCACGGTACGTGCTCCCCAGTCCGGGGAGCCGGGTTTGTCGCAGTCGCCATGCCGACACCGTGGCATATGCCAAGAGCCTGAGACCGAGAGATCCGGGCTCCTCACTCATGTGGGTTACGGAGACGGGGTGGCGGGATCAACCCGCCGTCGCGTACGCGACGAAGCCGGCCCAGGTGCCGGGGAGAAACGCGAGCTGCGGGCCGCCGAGGTTCTTGGAGTCGCGGACGTGGACGGTGGCGGGGGTGGTGGCCACCTCGACGCAGGAGTCACCCTCATTGCCATCGCTGTAGCTGCTCTTGAACCAAGCCAGTTCGGAGGCGTCCCCGGCTGCGACCTTGTGGATCATGTCTCTCCCAGCAGTTGCTCAATGAAGGCCAGCGACTCCCGGGGCGGGAGAGCCTGAGCCCGGATCGTGCCATAGCGCAGCTCAAGGATGCGTACCTGCCTCGGATCCGTGACAGGCCGACCGTTGAACGCACCGTCGGAGCGGCCCGTCGCAGTACCGTCCGCGAACTTCAGCAGCTCGATCTTGCCGTCCAGCCCGGGATGGACCTCTACGTGCGTCGGCATCACCTGAAGCGTGACGTTACGCAACCTGCCTACCTCCAGCAGACGTTCGAGTTGTCCCCGCCACGCCATTGTGCCTCCGAGCGGGCGCCGCAGCAGCGCCTCTTCCAGCACGAAGCCGAGCGAAGGCGCCGGGTCCCGCTCGAAGACAGACTGCCGAGCCACCCGAGCCGCCACCAACCGCTCCACCTCAGCCTGTGAGTAGGGAGGTTGCCGCGACTCGAATGCGGCACGAGCATGGTCGGGCGTCTGCAGTAACCCACTGATGCTGTTGCAGACGTACACACCGATCTCAGCGGCTCTCGCCTCGACATGACCCAGATCGCGCACCTTCTTCGGGTACCGAACCTTGGCGATGTCCTCCTTCATGGCCGAGAGCAGGCCAGCGGCGCCCAACACCTCGTCCGCCTTGTCCAGGAGCTCCGGGCGGGGGATCCGCTTGCCATTCTCGATCTTGTAGATGAGGTCCTCGCCGTATCCGGTGGCCGTGCCCAGCTCGGCGGCCCGCATCCCGACCGCCTCCCTCCGCAGCCGCAGCTGCCGCCCCACGGTGGCAACCACGGCCACACCCCAGTCGTCGTCCGGGTCGACCTCCCACCCCGGCTCGTCCGCCTCGGTCTTGAGCCGCTGTGCCGCACCATCCACCGACATACCGCACCCTTCCCTCGCCCCTTCATGGCGCGACGCCCCTACCCGTGAAGAGGGTCCGGACAGCCCGGACAGCAGTGGACAAGCACCGGACAGTCACCGTACGCATCGGCGTCGTGACTGTTCAGGCTATGCGGGGGCAGCCACGCTCGGTGATGTGAATCAGCAGAACATCACCCAAGTACACGCGCCCATCCGGCACTTCAGCGTGCTCCTGTCCCCCACGCCCCGAGGGGCCCGGCTCGCCCGGCTGCTTGCCGTCGAGTGGATGCGGGATCAGGAGGTGCCGTACGGCGTGACGGATCCGGCGACACAGGTGATCGCCGAACTGGCCGCGAACGCGGCAACACACGGCCGGGTCGCCGGCCGGAGCTTCCGGCTCGCGCTCCTGTCACGACCGGGGGTGCTCCGGGTGGAGGTGACGGACACCCGGGGCGAGAAGCCGCCCCGGGCTCGACCGGTCGGCGTGGAGGGCGAGTCGGGGCGAGGGCTGCTTCTGGTGGAGGCGCTGGCCGACCGGTGGGGCGTCGAACGCGGCCCCGTACCCCGGAAGACGGTCTGGGCGGAACTCGACCTGCCGCCCCGCTGACCCCGCTGACCCCGCCGACCGCGCTGACCTGCGCGAAGGGCTTGGTCACCGTACCCCGCGATCGCGGCCTCCGGTCGGCTGGACGGTCTCCCAAGAAACGACCACCGGGGGAAAGAAACCGAACCACACCCCACCCCTCCTCCCGCTGGAGCGGGCCTCACTCGCGAGGGTGAATATGCCCAAGTCGGCTGGCTTTGTGGTGGGTTGCTTGATCTACGCTCTGCCCAACAGACCAGGACGCAGACATGCGTCGGCCCTCGCCCGGGACGGCAATCCCGATGCGAGGGCCTCACCAGCAAGGAAGAAAAAGGCTTCCCGATGGATGAAGAAAACCGTAGCGCGATGACACCCACCCTGTCCGGTGACAGGGCCAATAACCGACTCTCGCGGGGGATTTCCCGTGGGGTGGTGCACGAGAACGCCCGCCACACCACGCAGTTCACGGTAGTCGGCAACCACCTGGCGCAGCACCTCGCGCTGTCGCTCGTCGCGATCGGACTGGCGACACACATCCAGTCGCTGCCGGCCGGATCGCCGGTGGACATCAGGAGCCTCGCAGCCCGATTCCCCGAGGGAGCGACCCGCATCGCCGGGGCGCTCAGGGAGCTGGAGGCCCACGGCTATCTGCGGCGCACGAAGGAACGGACGCCGAGCGGGCGGGTGGTGACGCGCACGGTCTCGTGCAACCGACCGGGCCGAACGGGCGGCGGCCCGCGCCGCACGAGCAGTGCCGCGCCGCGCCCGGCGAAGGGCGACGGCCCGCCGCAGAGGCCCGAGGCGGACCCTCCGCCACGGCGGCGCGAGCAGGGCGCACCGCGTCGGAGGGCGGCATTGCCGGCCGTTCCCCAGCCCGCCTACCCGACGCCCGACCTGCTCCGGAGGGCGATCGGCGTCCTCTCCGGCCTGCGCCGCACGGATCCCCGCCTCCTGGTCTCCGCGACCGACGCCGAGCACCTCGCGCCGGGCGTCGTGACCTGGCTGGAACGGGAGTACCCACCCGAAGCCGTCCACCGGGCACTGACCGCCGCGCTCCCTCAGGAACCCCTCAGGCGCCCCGCGGCGCTCCTGGCGCACCGCCTGACGGCCCAACTACCGCCGCTGCCACCCTTCCGCGCGGAGAGACCGTCGCCGAGACACCCGCTCCAGAACTGCGACACCTGCGACCGCGCGTACCGAGGCCCGGAACCGGGCAACTGCGGTGACTGCGCGGCAGTGACGTAATCGGACCTCTGTTCGTTGCTCGTGCGAACGAGCACGTGGCAGCATGCGCGGGTGAGTGAGAACGGGGACGACATACCGGGTTCTCGGCAGGTGTCGAGACTCGCAGAACTGGCCGACGCACCCGCGGAGGCGACGAGTCCGGGCGGGCGCGAGACTCCGGCGGACCCGGCCGCGCCGGCCATGCCGGCCGTGCCGCAGGCGGAGCCGGCCGACGGGATCGCCGAGGCCCGGCGGGAGTTTGCGCGGTTGCTCGGCGAATTCCGGCGTACGGCCGTGCTGGTGCCGTTCGACGACCAGGACAGCCTGTGGACCGCGGACTTCAACGGGGTGCGGTGGATCTGCGCCTTCTCGGACGAGGAGGCGCTGGCGCGGTTCGCGGACGCACGCGGGCAGTCGGAGCGGGAGTGGCCGTACCGCACGATCCTGGGCGCCCGTCTGCTCGACGTGATGGTGCCGATGCTGCCCGGTCCGGGCGGAGTCGCGCTGGACGCGGGCAGCGCGGACGGGATGGTCTTCCCGCCGGTGGCGGGCATCGTCCCGGACGAGGCGGCGGTGGATCTCGGAGAGACGACCGAAGTCGGGGGAACGGGGACACGATGAGCGGAAACGAGCCTGATCTCGCGGCGCCTGCGGCGGCGCTCGCGGAGGTCGCGAAGGGCATCGATCTGGCGCACGCCGAGCTGAAGGAGCTCGGCATGGTCGGCGAGGCGTCGGCGGGCCGCGGGTTCTCCGATCTCGCGCTCTCGGGACTTGAGCTGGGGCACGGCGGCCTGACGTCCGAGTTCGAGACGTTCTGCGAGCGGTGGGAGTGGGGCGTCCGCGCCCTCACCCTGCGAGGAAACGGCTTCGCGCAGGCGGTCGGGCTGTCGGCTGGCTCGTTCGCCGAGCAGGAGCGCTACATCAAGGACTCCATCAAGATCGGGGTGAACTCCCTCAATGGAAACCCGCACCTCTCCGAGGACGAGGTGAAGCAGAAGAGCTGGGACAGCATCCGCGACCAGCAGACGTGGGACGGCGCCGACTGGAGCCCCGAATCGTTCGAGGGCGCCCACCAGGAGGTCAAGCAGACCTGGAAGAACACCGCGTACGACGTCGAGGACTCGATGCTCGACGGACTGGAACGCTCGGGGGTGATCGACTCGGAGCGGCGGGACGGCGCCGACCAGAGGCTCAAGGACCTCCTTGAGCCCGATCAGGCGACCATCGACCAGGCCGAACAGCCGCGCTGGGGGGAGAGCCGCTGATGGTGGACTGGGGAGGTCTGGTCGACAAGGGCATCGACAAGATCGGTGACGGCATCGACAAGGGCAAGGAGATCGTCGGCGAAGGCGTCGACTACGTCACCGACAAGGCCGGCCAGGGGCTGGACAAGATCGGCGCGCACGACATCGCGGATTCGGTCGAGGACTGGGGCGACGAGACCGCGTCCTCCCTCGGCGCGTCGGTCGGGGAGCAGCAGCTCGGGCAGACCGAGGAAGCGGACGAGCTGATCCACGGGAAGCCGGAGAAGATCGCCGAGGCGGTGAAGAACCTCCGGGACTTCCAGAAGGCGTTCGACCTGGTCGGCAGCGGCATGCGGAAGCTGGACTCCGGTCACTGGAAGGGCGAGGCGGCCGACGCGTTCCGGGAGAAGTTCTCGACCCTGCCGACGGACTGGCTGCACGCGGCGGACGCCATGGAGAACGCGGCCAAGGCGCTGGAGACGTACTCCCGGGCCGTCGTCGGAGCGCAGGGCAAGGCGCGGGAGGCGATGGCCCTCTACAAGGAGGGCGAGCAGGACTCCAAGGCGGCGGTCGACTCGTACAACAAGAAGGTCGACGCGTACAACGCGGCCCGCACCGGGGACGATCCGCTGCCGGACCCGGGGGCCTTCTCCGACCCGGGCAAGGCCAAGCGGCAGCGGGCCAAGGAGATCCTGAACGACGCGCGGAAGGCCCGGAACGAGGCCGGGGACACCGCGAAGGCGGCGGTCGCCGCCGCGCTCGCCCACGCGCCGAAGGAACCCACGGGCCGCGAACGGGCCAAGCTGGAGCTGATGGACTACAGCCTGGGCCAGAGCATCGAACTGGCCCACTTCGGCGGCGGAGTGGTCAAGGGAACGGCCGGCCTGCTCAACTTCGTCCGCTCGGTCAACCCGGTGGACCCGTACAACCTGACCCACCCGGCGGACTACTACAAGGGCGTCAACACGACCCTCGCCGGTCTGGTGTCCACGGCGGCGAACCCGGACCGGGCCCTGAAGAACGCCTGGGACGCGGCGAAGGGCGACCCGTCGGAGTTCCTCGGCCGACTGGCACCGGAACTGCTGGGGACGAAGGGCGCGGGAGTGATCCGGGGCGGTCTGCGCGCCGGGCTGAAGGACGCGGTCAAGCACCGCCCGGACACGGGGAAGACGATCGCCGACGGTCCGGGCAGCAGCCGGAAGGACCACGAGAAGGACCCGCCGACCGCCTGCAAGCAGGGCAAGGAGACCCGGTGCGAGAAGGACCCCGTCGACATCGCCTCGGGTCGGGTCCTCCTGCCGCAGACCGACATCACCCTGCCCGGGTCGCTTCCCGTCGTCTTCCGGCGCACCTTCGACTCCTCGCGCAGGTCGGGCCGCTGGTTCGGTCCGACCTGGTCGTCGACGGTGGACCAGCGCCTGGAGATCGACGCGGAGGGCGTGGTCTTCAGCTGCGACGAGGGGAGCCTGCTCGCGTACCCGCACCCGGCCCCCGGTGTCCCGGTCATGCCGAGCCACGGCAGGCAGTGGCCGCTGGACCGGGTCGAGGACGGCTACACCGTCACGGACCCGGACAGCGGCACGGTCCGCCACTTCGCCGACCACGGTCATGGACTCGCTCTCCTGGCCCAGATCGACGACCGCAACGGCCGCTGGATCGCCTTCGAGCACGACGAGACCGGCGCCCCGACGGCGATCGTCCACCACGGCGGCTACCACCTGAAGCTCACGACGGACGAGGGCCGGGTGACGGCCCTCCACCTCGCGGAAGCGGCGGCGGACGGCTCCGACCAGGAGATCCTGCGCTACGGCTACACGGACGGCCACCTGACGGAGGTCACCAACTCCTCGGGACGCCCGCTGCGCTTCGGCTGCGACGAGCACGGCCGCATCACCTCGTGGACCGACACCAACGACAGCCACTTCGACTACGTCTACGACGACCGGGACCGCTGCACCTACCAGTCGGGCACGAACGGACACCTCGAGACCACCTTCACCTGGGACGACGTCGACCCCGCGACGGGCCTCCGCACGACGTCCCTCACCGACGGCCTGGGGAACACCCAGCGGCACCTGATCAACGACCTCCAGCAGGTCGTCGCGGAGATCGACGCACTGGGCGCGGTCACCCGCTTCACCTACGACCGCCGCAACCGACTGCTGTCTCGGACTGATCCGCTGGGGAACGTCAGTCGCTCCACGTACGACCAGCACGGGCGCACCACCCTGGCCGAACGCCCGGACGGACGGCAGGCCCGGGCCGAGTACGACGATCTCGGTTTTCCGATACGCGTCGTCGGCACCGACGGCAACGTCACCCACCAGACCTTCGACGAGCGCGGCAACCGCACGTCGGTGACAAACCCCATGGGCGCCCGTACGGAGTTCCTGTACGACGAATCGGGTCGGCTCACGTCGATGACGGACCCGCTCGGCGCCACCACCCGGCTCGTCCTGGACCGCAGGGGACTCCCCGTCCAGATCACTGATCCGCTGGGCGCCACCACCCACTACGAGCACGACGCCTTCGGCCGTCCCATCCGGTTCACCGACGCTCTCGGCTCCGAGACCCGGATGGAGTGGACGGTCGAAGGCCTGCCGTCCCGCCGGACGGCACCCGACGGCACGACGCAGTCCTGGACGTACGACGGCGAGGGAAACTGCCTCAGCCACACCGACGCGAAGGGCGCCACGACGCGTTTCGCGTATACCGACTTCGATCTGCTGACGTCCCGAACGGGCCCGGACGGTGTCCGCTACGAGTTCTCCCACGACTCGAACCTGCGGCTGACCCGGGTGACCGATCCGCAGGGCCTGACCTGGGACTACACCTACGACCCGGCGGGCCGACTGGTCGCCGAGACGGACTTCGACGACCGGACACTGAACTACGCGTACGACGCGGCTGGACATCTGGTTTCACGTACGAACGGTCTCGGGCAGTCCATCAGCCTCACACACAACCGACTCGGGCAGGTCGTCCGCAAGGAGGTCGACGGCAGGGCGGTCACGACGTTCGAGTACGACATCTCGGACCAGCTCGCGGTTGCGACGGGCCCTGACGCGCGGTTGGAGCGTCTCCGGAACCGTCATGGCCTTCTCGTCTCCGAAACCGTGAACGGCCGGACGCTCTCCTTCAGCCACGACTCGGTGGGCCGGCGGACCGGGCGGGCCACCCCGGGCGGCTCGACGAGTACGTGGTCGTACGACGAGGCGGGACGCCGGACGGCGCTGATCACCTCGGGCCGTACCCTGACTTTCGACCTTGATCTCATGGGACGCGAAACCTCCCGACACGTCGGCGACTTCGCAGCCCTCACCTTCTCGTTCGACACGATGGGCCGCCTCACCGCGCAGGACGTCACCGGCCGCGCGGGTAACCGGCTCCAGCACCGTGAGTACGCCTACCGCGCGGACGGCGGACTCGTGGGCATCATCGACGGACTCTCGGGCGCCCGCCGGTTCGAACTGGACGTGGCGGGCCGCGTTACGGCCGTGCGCGCGCCCGACTGGACGGAGCGGTACGCCTACGACGGCGCCGGCAACCAAACGGAGGCATCCTGGCCGTCCGCCCACCCGGCCCACTCCTCGACGGGCCTTCGCACGTACCAGGGCACCCGCATCACGGGTGCGGGGTCAGTCCGCTACGAACACGACGCCCAGGGCCGCATCGTCCTGCGCCAGAAGACCCGCCTGTCCAAGAAGCCGGACACCTGGCGCTACGAGTGGGACGCCGAGGACCGAATGACCTCGGTGACCACCCCGGACGGCACGGTCTGGCGGTACGCCTACGACCCTCTGGGCCGCCGGATATCGAAGCAGTCCCCTGTCGAGACGGTCCACTTCACCTGGGACGGCACGACCCTCTGCGAGCAGACGACCGACGACATCACGCTCACCTGGGACCACGCGGGCCTGCGGCCCCTGGCACAGACAGAACGCCGCGTCGACTCCACCGATGAGCGCTTCTTCGCCATCGTCACGGACCTGATCGGCACCCCGTCGGAACTCATCGACGAGTCGGGCGAACTGGCCTGGCGTACCCGCAGCACTCTCTGGGGCACGACGACGTGGAACCGCGACGCAACGGCGTACACGCCACTCCGCTTCCCGGGACAGTACTTCGACGCGGAATCGGGGCTCCACTACAACCACTTCCGCTATTACGACCCGGAATCGGCCCGCTACCTCTCCCCGGACCCGCTGGGCCTTGGGCCCGCCCCCCACCCGGTGACGTACATCCACAACCCACTCACGTGGAGCGACCCGCTGGGGTTGGGACCCTGCCCGCCCAAGGGCGAGCACTCCAACCCGTTCGACCAACGGGCTGATGCGGAGCGGGCCGCCTTTGAAGCGGCGGGCGTCCCCTACGGCACAGCACCTGACGCCGAGTGGATAGTGACGGGAGACATCACCCGCTCCCACATACCTGGCTACTTCTATTCGTCAACCGAGTCTCATTGGGGGCGATTCAGGCAATTCGAGACACCCGAAGGGTCCCGAGTCGTCGTTGAGCACACATTCGATCGAGCGGGTCCACACTTCCACGCTGGAAGGCCGAAGCTCGACCCGAGCCTGACCGAAGTAAACTTCGGCTGGGACAACCTTCCTGGAGACTTTTTCCGCTACAAGGACTCGTTTCAGAAGTACGCGGCGATAGATAAACCAGGAGGAGATCATCACTTCTTCTACAAGGAAGGTTGGGGAACATGGTGAAGCGTCGCGACGAGGAAGTCCGCAGCGCGGCTGAACTGCTGGAGGCTCTCGGTCGACAAGCGCTTCATGAGGTGGTCGGCGCGGTGCCCGAGGATGTGCCGAGCCCGGAGCAGGCGAGTGTCGCCGTGACGGGAGGCTTCGTCCAACCCACCGTCCGAGTCTCCCTTTCCGACCCCTCCGCACGGGATCTCCTTGACGACCTTTGGCACGACGAAGCGGATCGGTTGGGCATTCTTGACGCAAACGGAGAGTTTCTGCTTCTTGCCACATATCCCGGCAGCCTCACTCGGGGATGGATCAGAGTAAGGGACTCCATCGGGGGCCATCTCCCCTCACGCATTGCCGCCGCAAGCGGATCCCGCGAGTTCATCGCCATCGCCCTCGACGGGACAGCACTGTGCGCCGTTTCCACCGAAGAGTACGAGGACTGGATCGTGGCTCGTTCCTACGAAGGACCCTGACCATGGCCGCCCCGATCACCCGTCGCCTGAAGATCTCCCTCGCGCCGAGCGAGCCCCGGCACCAGGAATGCGGAGCCCGCACGTGAGCAAGTGCCTCCGTTGCGCCGTCGTAGGAAGGAGCTACGACCCGTGATCACACTGAGGTTCAGCGTGCGCCCCGAGCAGGGGGAGGCCGACGAGTTCGACCTCGGTGACGTCCAGTGCGAGGGAGAGCGCGGAGCGGTGGGGTCGGCGGGGCATGTTCCCGATCAGGGAATGATGATCTACCTGTCCGTGGCGGTGCTCCTCGACTCGGTCCGGCCTCTCGTCTCCGGGGAGATGACGACGGCCTCGTTCGTGGGCACCGGTTCCTCGTTCCGGCTCGACTTCCGGCGTGACGGCGACGGAGTGGTGACGGTGTCGGCGAACGGGACCCCCGTGGGGAGCTGCCGGCCCGGCGAGTTGGCCGAGGCGGTCCTGCGGTCGGCCGTGGAACTGGAACGGAACCTCCTCTCACGGCTCCCGGCCGAGAGCGGCGCGGCCCGTGACCTCGCCTCCTCGCTGGAGCGATTCCGGACCGCGTCGGCGTGAGCGTCCGCGGAGACGCGAGCGCCTCGCGGTGGAGGAGCTGTCGCTGACGGAGTGGAACCCGCCCGTGCACCGGGCCGCCCTCGCGGTGGATCTCCAGGACGAGCGGCGGAGAATGCGGGTGCGGGTGACAGGGGCCGGGGTGGACCTCGGGTTCACCAGCAGTGATTCCGTCCTGGTGGGGCACGTGAGCGCGTTCAGGGCCTCGGGGGACGGCGGCGATGACGGCCGTCATGTGTTCTCGCGACGGATCGACGCCCTGCGCTTCCAGACCATCCCCGCCACGGAGGAGAAGACCTTCCATGGACGACTCTGACTGGACGGCACTCGTCGACTCCGCCGAGGCGATCACCGACCTCTACGCGAGCCCTCCGCGCCTGAACGGTGGCGTGTGCGAGGTGTTCTACGTACAGATCGACGAGCGGGGTACGTCGGTGACGCTGGGCTTCGACACGAACGTCCTGCCCTCGCGTCCACCGGCCGCGTGGGCCGAGAAGGCGTACAACACCGTGGAGTTCCACCTGAAGTTCACGGGAGTCGAGGGCCTCCGGATAGCGGGCTGGGATGCCGGCGCCCGCCACGCGACGGTCGGACTCCGCCGTGGCCCCGCCACCACCGGCCTCGTGGTCACCCTGGAGGGACCGGGGTCGTTCCTCGGTTTCACCGCGTCCACGTCCGGCGTGACCCGAGTCCGCCCCTATCTCGCTTCGGCGGCGCCGTGAGCGGGTACGACGGAGGGCCCGAACTCCGCGAGGAGTCCGGGCCCCTTCGGCCGCTCAAGGCGAGTGACTACCGCGCCGCGTCCGGGTGGACCGCGTCCGTGATGTCGACCGTCTTCTTCTCGACCGGCTTGCGGAGCTGGATGTTCAGCTCGCGCAGGCGGGCCTCGTCCAGTTCCGTCGGGGCGCCCATCAGGAGGTCCTGGGCGTTGCCGTTCAGCGGGAAGGCGATCGTCTCGCGGATGTTGGGCTCGTCGGCGAGGAGCATGACGATGCGGTCGACGCCGGGGGCGATGCCGCCGTGCGGCGGGGCGCCGTACTCGAAGGCGCGGAGCATGCCCGCGAACTCCTGCTCGACCGTCTCGCGCGAGTAGCCCGCGATCTCGAAGGCCTTGAACATGATCTCGGGCTCGTGGTTCCGGATCGCGCCGGAGGAGAGCTCGATGCCGTTGCAGACGATGTCGTACTGCCAGCCGAGGACGTCCAGCGGGTCCTGGGTCTCCAGGGCCTCGAGACCGCCCTGCGGCATCGAGAACGGGTTGTGCGAGAAGTCGATCTTGCCGGTCTCCTCGTCCCGCTCGTACATCGGGAAGTCGACGATCCACGCGAAGCGGAAGACGTTCTCCTCGAAGCGGCCGGCGCGCTTGGCGGCCTCGACCCGGACCGGGCCCATGATCTTGGAGACCTCGTCGAACTCGCCCGCGCCGAAGAAGATCGCGTGGCCGGGCTCCAGACCGAGGCGCTCGGTCAGGACCTTGACGTTCTCCTCGGTGAGGAACTTGGCGATGGGGCCGGTCAGCGCGTTGCCCTCGCCGACGCGGACCCAGGCCAGGCCCTTCGCGCCGAGCGAGACCGCGAAGTCGCCGAGCTGGTCGAAGAACTTGCGCGGCTGGTCGCCGGTGTCCGGTACGGCCAGCGCGCGGACGTGCTTGCCGGCGAAGGCCTTGAACTCCGAGGCCTCGAAGACGTCGGAGATGTCGACGAGTTCGAGGTCGGTGCGCAGGTCGGGCTTGTCGTTGCCGTACTTGAGCATCGACTCGCGGAACGGGATCCGCGGGAACGGGGAGGTGACGTGGCGGCCGCCGCCGAACTCCTCGAAGAGCTCCGTCATGAGCTTCTCGATGGGCTGGAAGACGTCCTCCTGCTCGACGAAGCTCATCTCGACGTCGAGCTGGTAGAACTCGCCCGGCGAACGGTCCGCGCGGGCGTCCTCGTCGCGGAAGCAGGGCGCGATCTGGAAGTACCGGTCGAAGCCGGAGATCATCAGCAGCTGCTTGAACTGCTGCGGCGCCTGCGGCAGCGCGTAGAACTTGCCCGGGTTCAGGCGGGACGGGACGACGAAGTCGCGGGCGCCCTCGGGGGAGGTCGCGGCGAGGATCGGGGTCGCCATCTCGTTGAAGCCGAGGGCCACCATCTTGGAGCGGATGGCGGCGATGACGGCGGAGCGCAGCATGATGTTGCGGTGCATGCGCTCGCGGCGCAGGTCGAGGAAGCGGTACTCCAGGCGCCGCTCCTCGTTGACGCCGTCGTCGGCGTTGATGGTGAAGGGGATCTGCTTGGCGGCGCCGAGGACCTCGACCGTGGCGGCCTCGATCTCGATCTCGCCGGTCGACAGCTCGGGGTTGACGTTCTCCGCGCCGCGGGAGACGACCTTGCCGTCCACGCGGACGACGGTCTCCTTCGTCAGCTTGTCGAGGACCTCGGCCGCGGCGGTGCCGGGGCGGGCGACGAGCTGCGTGATGCCGTAGTGGTCGCGCAGATCGATGAAGAGGATGCCGCCCAGGTCGCGCCGATTGTGCAGCCAGCCGCTCAGCCGGACGTCGGTGCCGACGTCAGAGGCGCGGAGCTCGCCGCAGGTGTGGGACCTGTACCGATGCATCGTCGTTCATCCAGTCTTCGGGATCTCGGGTCTGGGGCGACCGCCCTGTGGCCCCTGTCACAGACGTCACAGGACACACGGGCAGACCCACCCAGAGTACCGGCCGGGCCAAGATCGGTTTTCGAATACGCTCAGTGGCGATCTGGTGTCCGATATTCATAAAGTGGGGCAATGCGCACCGAGGACGTCCTGGCCGCGATCGCGACCGGCCTGTGGCGCTGGGACAACGCGTCCGGGATCGTCTCGCTCGACGCCGAGGCCGCCCGGCTGCTGGGGCTGCCCGCGGAACCCGTCCGGCTCACCGAGGCGGCCGTGCGCTCGCGGTTCCACCCCGTCGACTGGAACGAGATCGACGGGGTCGTGAACCTCGCCGTCGCCGAGGGGACGCTCGCCGAGGCCCGGCTGCGGATCATGGACGAGCACGGCCGGGTGATCCGGACCGTGCGGAGCCGGTCGAAGCCGCTCGTCCGGGGGAACGACTACGAGCTGGTCGGCACCCTCCAGGAGGTCGCCGAGCAGGTGCCGGGGACCGCGGCGCGCACCCCCGTCACGGGCGACTGGCGCCGGTCCCGCGAGGCGTTCCTCCTGGACGCCGGACGGGCGCTCGCGGAGGCCCGGTCGACGGCCGAGGTGCTGCGCGTGGCGGCCTCCCTGTCGATGCCGGGGTTCTCGCCGGACGGGCTCGCGGTCTTCGGGGTGGCGGGGGACCGGCTCACGGTGATCGGCCACCACGGGCACAGCGAGGGCGACGAGGGCCCGTTCTCGTCGATGTCGCTCGACACCGACTACCCGGCGGCGGAGGTCGCGCGGACGGGCCGGGCGATCTACCTGCCGAGCCCGGACGAGTACCTGCGCCGCTTCCCGGTCACCTGGCCGCTCGCGCAGCGCTTCGGGCGCCGGTCCTGGGCCTTCGTGCCGCTGGTCGTCGCCGGCCGGACGATGGGGGCCTGGATGGCGGCCTTCGAGCATCCGGTGGCGTTCACCCCCGACGAGCGCTCCGTGCTGACGACGGTCGCCCGGATGCTCGCGCAGGCCCTCGCACGCGCGGGCGTGGCCGAGTCGGAGCGCGAGCTGTCGCTGGGACTGCAGCGGACGATGATGCCGGTCCTGGGACCCGGCATCCCCGGCATCCAGGTCGCCGCGCGGTACGTGCCGACCGGCGGCGGGCTCCAGGTCGGCGGCGACTGGTACGACATGATCCGGCTGCCCGGCGGCACCTCCCGCACCGGCGGGCGCGGCTCCGGGCGCATCGCCCTCGTCATCGGCGACGTCCAGGGTCACGACGTGCGCGCGGCCGGGCTGATGGGCCAGCTGCGGATCGCGCTGCGCGCGTACGCCTCCGAGGGCCACCGGCCGGACGCCGTCCTCTCCCGCGCCTCGCGCTTCCTGTACGGGATCACCGACGGCGACGACGGGGAGAGCGGGGCCGGGCCGCGCTTCGCCACCTGCCTCTACCTGGAGGTCGACCTGGAGAGCGGGACCGTGGAGATCGCGCGGGCCGGGCATCCGGACCCGGCGGTGCGGATGAACGACGGAACGGTTCTGCTCCGACCGACGGCGGGCGGTCTCCCGCTCGGCATCGACCCCGACACCGACTACCCGACGACCCGGCTCACCCTCGAACCCGGCGAGACCCTGATGATCTGCACCGACGGCCTCCTGGAGACCGGCGGACACGACCTCGACACCGGCTGGGAGCGGGTCCGGGGGCTGCTGGAGTCCCACGACGGCGAAGACCTGGAGGCGCTCGCCGACACGCTCGTGGAGGCCGTCCACGGCCCCGGTTCGCACCACACGACGGGGCCGCTGGCGGACCGCCGCGAGGACGACATCGCCGTCCTGCTGCTGTCCCGCCGGCCGGTCGGCACGCTCACGGAGGCGCCGCGCCGCACGCTGATGACGATCGCGCAGGCCGAGCCGGAGCGGATCGCCGCGGCGCGCGAGCAGGTGCGGCAGCTGCTGCACGACTGGCGGGACGAGGAGCAGCTCGACTCGGCGGTCCTGATGGTCTCCGAGATGGTCACCAACGTGCTGGTCCACACGGACGGCGACGCGCTGCTCGTCGCCGAGGTCGCCTGCGGGGAGAAGGCGCGGCGGCTGCGCGTCGAGGTCTCGGACGGGAGCGACGAGCTGCCGCACAAGCGGCACCCCGGCGAGATGGCGTCGAGCGGGCGCGGGCTGGTCCTGATGGAGATGCTCGCGGACGCGTGGGGCGTGGACCCGCGGGGCGAGGGCAAGGCGATCTGGTTCGAACTCAACGAACCGAACGCGTCGGACTCGGGACGGGGCTGCTGCGGGTAGCCCGGGGGCGCCTGAGGGGGACGGGCCGGGCCCGCCCCCCACAGGAGGGTGGTTCGGTCAGACGACGTCGTTGTAGGCGCTGCCTTCTCCGGGGCCCGCGTAGAGCTGCGTGCTCACCCGCGTGAAGGGGCTCTGCCAGTTGCCGGTGGCGCGGTAGAGGTAGGTGCCCTGCGGGCCGTAGCCGATCAGGTCCGGGCGGCCGTCGTTGTCCACGTCCCCGGCGCCGACGAGCCGGCTGAACATGTTCCAGCCGCTGCCGACGCGGGTGCGCGGGGCGAAGGTGCCGTCGCCCTTGCCGAGGTACAGCCACAGGACGCCGGCGGTGTCGCGGGCGACGAGGTCGCCCGCGGCGGCGCCCGCGATGTTCCCGACGGCGGTGATCTGGTTGTAGACGCCCCAGCCGCTGCCGAGACGGACCCGGGAGGCGTAGGGCTTCGTCCAGTCGCCGGTGCCCTTGTAGAGCCACGCGACGCCGTCGGTGGCGGTGGCGACCAGGTCGGACCTGCCGTCGCCGTTGAGGTCGGAACCGCCCGTGATCTTGTCGTAGGCGTTCCAGCCGCCGCCCACGCGCGCGCGGGGCGCGAAGGTGCCGTCGCCCTTGGCGAGGTAGGTCCACAGGTCGCCCTTGGCGTCGACCGCGACGAGGTCGCCGTGGGCGGCGCCGCCGATCTGCCCGACCGCCTCGATGTGCTTGTACGTCATCCAGCCGCCGCCGACGGCCGACCGGCCGGCCGAGGTGTACCGGCCGTCCACCGGCCCGTCGGACAGGTCGTCCCGCCAGAGCGTGCCGGAGGAGTCCCGCGCGAGCAGGTCGGTCGATCCGTTGTCGTTGAAGTCGTGCGGGTTGGCCTGCCGGGTGACCCGGAACGTGCCGGTGGCGCGCGCGGCGCTGCCGATGCCGTTGGGGATGGCGACGAAGTGCCAGGTGTAGGCCCCGTTCGGGGCGACGACGCCGTCGATGGTGCCGTCCCACTCCATCACCGGCCGCGTGGAACGGTCGTCCGGGCCGGGCAGGGTGATGTTCTTGCCGGTGGCCACGTGCGTCAGCGTCAGCATCGCGAAGGCGGGGCGGGAGATCGTCCACTCCCACCGCACCGGGGTGCCCGGCTGCTGGAGGTCGACCGTCGTGGGGATCTTCGAGTCCAGGACGGTGACGGCGAAGTCGCGGCCCGTGCTCGCGACCCGGGTCACCTCGGGGGCGCTGCCCTGGACGCCGCCGAACAGCCGGTAGAGACCGTCGGCGTCGTCCTTGACGCCCCGCACGTGCACGGCGCCGTCCGGAGCGTGGGCGACGCTGGAGAAGCGCTCCAGGAGCTCGTACGGCTGGGCGTCGGCCTTGAAGAGGTCCACGGCGTACAGCGGGCTGATCGACTCGCCGGCCGCCTCGCCCGGGACGCCGTACAGCAGCACGTCGCCGACGATGCCGACGACGACGGCCTTCTGGTGGAAGGTGCCGAGCGGGATCTCCTTGGGGAGCCTGCCGGCCCTGTCGACGATGATCCTGTTGCCGTCGGACCGGGCCTCGACGCGGGCGAAGTAGTCGAGGGTGAGGGCGCCCCCGGCCGCCGTCACGAGCTTGCCGGTGTCCCGCTCGTGCCGGAGGGACGTGCCGTGGACGTGGTCGACGAGTCCGAGCGAGTCCTGGTACCGGAACGTGGCACCGGACTCGTACCGGGTGGTGACCAGGACGAGGGCGTCGTTCCCGGCGGAGGCGACGACCTTGAAGCTCACGTGGTTGCCGTATCCGGAGAGCTTGACCTTCCTGGTCTGCTCACCGTTCGGGGTGTACAGCCACAGGTCGTGGTAGTTCCCACCGCGGGGGACCTGCACGAACAGGTCCCGGCCGATCACGCCGACCAGCTTGGCGCCGGCGGCGAACTCGGCGGCCAGGTCGACCGTGACGGGGGCGGCGGAGCCCGTCATGTCCCGGACGGTGATCGGGCCGACTTCCTCGCCCGTGACGAGGAAGTCGGACCTGCTGTCGTGGCCGACGGTGGCGCCGCCGACCGGCTCCACCGAACCGTCCGCCTTCCGCCACTCCAGGACGGTCGCGCCGGCGGCGTCCTCGCGGGACGTCAGGTAGCCGGTGTCGCCGACGCTGACGACGTCGGTGCCGACCGGCAGGGTCGCCGCGGCGGCGGCCTCGGCGACGGCCGCGGGGACGACGGCGGCGGCCGGGACGGTGACGAGGGCCCCCGTCACGGCCGTGACCGTGGACAGGGTGAGAACCGCGGCGGCGAGCCGGCGGCCGGAGGTGCGGTGCTTCACGCGTGCAGTGCCTTCCGAAGGTGGTGACATGGGGGAGCGGCGCGGGAGGCGTCCGGTCCCTGCCTCGGAGCACGCGGCCCCGGGGACGCGGCGGTGAAGGCCGTACGCGAGGGGACCCGGCGGCGCCGTCTGCGACCGCGCGAGCCCCCGGAAGCGGCGGGAACGGCACGGCTGCCCGCACGCACCGCCTGGTACGACCGCCGGGGCGTGCGAACGGTTGTACGGGGAATCGGATCTTCCGCTCGCGGGCCCGTCCCGCCGGCGGATCGTGCGCGGGCGGGCCCGTCCCGCCGCGGCCCCGTCAGGGCGCCGGCGGACTCGGCAGCGCCCCCGGAGGCTCGGGGGACTCGCGGGAAGCCCCGTACCGCGTCCGGAGCTCGCCGAGGATCCCGGTCGCCGCGGCCGTCAGGGGTACGGCGAGGAGCATGCCGAGGATGCCCGCGACGGATGCCCCGGCCGTGATCGCCAGCATCACCGCGGCCGGGTGCATCTGCACGGTCCGGCTCTGCACCATCGGCTGGAGCAGATAGCCCTCGATCATCTGGACGGCGAGGACGATGCCGAGCACCCACAGCGCGATCGCGAAGCCGCGGTCGGCGAGCGCGACGAGGACGGCGATCGCGCCGGAGAGGAACGCGCCGAGGTACGGGATGTAGGCGGTGACGAAGACGAGCGCGGCGAGCCCCACCGCGCCGGGCACGTCGAGGACGACGAGACCGAGGCCGATGAGGACCGCGTCGACCAGGGCGACGAAGGTCGTGCCGCGCATGAACCCCTCGACGGCCTCGAAGGCGCGGCGCGCCATGGCCTCCACGAGGTCGCCGGTGGCGCGGGGGGCGAGGGCGCGCAGGGCGCCGGCGGCGCGGTCCGAGTCGCGCAGGAAGAAGAAGATCAGCACCAGGGACAGGGCGGCGGTGGCGAGCATCCCGCCGACGACGCTGAGGCCCGTGAGCACGCCCGACGCGGCCGTTCCGCCGAACTGCTTCAGCAGCCCCTCGGCGTTCCTGGCGAGGTCGTCGAGGGAGGTTCCGGCCGGGCCGAGGTGCTCGGCGATGTCGGCGGCGGCCTGCCGGAGCGAGGCGACGATCTGGTCGCCGGTCTCGATGAGGGCGGCGACGACGATGTACGTGGCCCCGCCGACGACCGCGAGGACGGCGACGACGGTGAGCCCGGCGGCGAACGACTTCCGGACCTTCATCCGGAGCAGCCGCCGGTAGAGGGGCCCGAGCAGCGCGGTGCCGAGGATGGCGAGCAGGACGGGCGTCACGACCGTCTCGAAGACGACGCACAGCCAGACGCCGACGGCGGCGACCCCGGCGGCGAGGAGCAGGACGACGCACCAGGCGGCGACCCGGCGCGCGGGTTCGGGAAGGAGCGGGGACGACGTCTGCACCCGACCACCGGACCACGCTCCCCGGCGTGTCGTCGCGCGCGGACCGACCGTACGGGTGACGGGGCGTCAGCGTCCGCCCCCCGCCCGGGGACGCTCGGTGCGGCGGGGCCGAGTCCGGGTGGGGCGCGTTCACGGGTGGAGCGCGTGCGGGTGAGGCGCGTACGGGTGGAGCGCGCGTACGGGTGAGGCGCCCGAAGCCACGGTGTACGCGCACCGCCGAGCCACGCGGACGCACGCCCACCGCGGAGCCACCCCCCGTCGCCCCCGTACCGCGGAGGCACGCCCACGCGTGGGCCGGCCCCCCGACGCCACGGCCGCGTGTGGGGCCGGCCCCCCGACGCCACGCCCGCGCGTGGGCAGGCCCCCCGACGCCACGCCCGCGCGTGGGGCCGGACCCCGCCACACGCCCGCGCGTGGGGCCGGACCCCGCCACACGCCCGCGTGGGGCCGGACATCCCGTCCGGCCCCACGCGCGTCGTACCGCTCCCGCTCCCGCTCCCGACCCCCGCTCGCGGGGGAGCTACTCGCCCATCCCGTGCACCGCCGGGATCGTGCCGAGTCGGCCCGCCTGGAAGTCCTCGAAGGCCTGGCGGAGTTCGGCCTGGGTGTTCATGACGAACGGGCCGTAGTGGGCCATCGGCTCACGGATCGGCTGTCCGCCGAGGAGGACGACCTCCAGGTCCGGGGTGTTCCCGTCCTGCTTCTCGTCGGCGCGGACGGTCAGCGAGCCGCCCTTGCCGAAGACGGCGGTCTGGCCCGTGTGGACCGGGCGCCGGTCCTCGCCCACGCTGCCGCGTCCGGCCATGACGTACGCGAGGCCGTTGAAGTCCTCGCGCCACGGCAGGGTGATCTCGGCGCCGGGGCGCAGGGTCGCGTGGATCATCGTGATCGGGGTGTGGGTGATGCCCGGCCCCTCGTGGCCGTCGAGCTCGCCCGCGATGACGCGGAGCAGCGCGCCGCCGTCGGGGGAGGTGAGCAGCTGGACCTGGCCGCCGCGGATGTCCTGGTAGCGGGGGGCCATCATCTTGTCGGCGGCGGGGAGGTTCACCCACAGCTGGAGGCCGTGGAAGAGGCCGCCGCTGACGACGAGGGACTCCGGCGGCGCCTCGATGTGGAGGAGGCCGGAGCCGGCCGTCATCCACTGGGTGTCGCCGTTGGTGATGGTGCCGCCGCCGCCCTGGGAGTCCTGGTGGTCGAAGGTCCCGTCGATGATGTAGGTGACGGTCTCGAAGCCGCGGTGGGGGTGCCAGGGCGTGCCCTTGGGCTCGCCGGGCGCGTACTCCACCTCCCCCATCTGGTCCATCATGATGAACGGGTCGAGGTACTGGTAGTTGATCCCGGCGAAGGCGCGGCGGACCGGGAAGCCCTCGCCCTCGAAGCCCGAGGGGGCCGTGGTCACGGCCAGGACCGGGCGGGGGGCGGCGTCGGCCCGTGCTGCCACGCGCGGCAGGGTGAGCGGGTTCTCGACAGTCACTGCGGGCATGACGGACCTCCTAGAGCGGCCTTCTGCGACCTTGTGCGTCCACTTTAGTTGAACGATGAACTTCTTGCCACCCGGAACGCGGAACGCCCGGGAGGAATTCCTCCCGGGCGCTCTCCCACGTCTCGTCTCCAGCGTGCGTCAGCCGTACATCCGGCGCATCGCGAAGTCGACCATCTGCTCCACGGCCTTCGCGTCGAAGACCATGCGGTGGTCGCCCTCCATGTCGAGGACGAAGCCGTACCCGGTCGGCAGCAGGTCGATCACCTCGGCACCGGTGATCACGAAGTACTTCGACTCCTTGCCCGCGTACCGCCGCAGTTCCTTGAGCGAGGTGAACATCGGGATGACCGGCTGCTGGGTGTTGTGCAGGGCCAGGAAGCCGGGGTTGTCGCCGCGCGGGCAGTAGACCTTGGAGGTCGCGAAGATCTGCTGGAAGTCCTCGGGCGCGAGCGTGCCGGTCGTGAAGGCGCGGACCGCGTCGGCGAGGGAGGGCGGCGAGGGCTCCGGGTAGAGCGGGGGCTGCTGCCCGTACCCGCCCTGCATGCCCCCCGGCATCCCGCCCTGCATGCCGGCCTGCATCCCGCCCTGCTGCGGCGGGGCGTACTGCTGCTGGGCACCCGGATTCTGCTCGTAGCCGTACATGGGGGCCAGCCTATCGACCCGGGACCGGGCGCAGCACGGCACAGGGGCGACTCCCGGCCCCGCCCCGCCCGGGCCTCACCTCCACCGCGCGCACACGCCTCCTCCACCCCGCGTACGGTTCCCCGCCCCCGCTCGTACGCCTTTTCGCGCACACCGCCTCCTCTTGCTAGGTTCGCGGCAGCAATGTCGGGCACCACGGGGGTGGAACATGGCGCTGAACGCCGCTTGGGAAGACCTGTTCGGCGGGACCGCACCGCCCGGACAGTCCGCGACGATGACCCTCGCGGGCGTGCCCGCTCCCGACTCCGGCGGCGGCGACGCGAACCTCAAGGCCGACGAGGGGCCCTGGCACCAGGCCGGGAACACCGCCGGCGAGCTGCGCACCTCCACCACCACCTCGCTCACCGACCTCGACACGGCGAACGAGGGCGTCGGCGGCGGGACCGCCGGCTTCGACTCCTCCGGCGCCCTCACCGAGATCCTCGGCACCTGGAAGACCCGCCTCACCGCCGTGCGCGACGAGTGCGGCCGGCTGGAGGGCGCCCTGAAGAGCGCCGGCCGCGACTTCGGCGAGCGCGAGGACACGACCCGGCGGAAGATCGCCGCCGAAGCGCCCGCGCCCAGGCGCGAGGAAGGCTGAGGCCCGTGCCCACCTGGCAGCAGCTGCGCGACGCGAAGCTCGACGAGTACACGGACGCCGCCGACGGCTGGGGCAAGATCAGCTCCCGCTCGAACGCGGACAAGGACCGGGTCGACAACGGCATGTTCGCGAAGATCCACGAGACGCAGAAGGGCGAGACGGCCACCAAGGCGGGCGGCGACGTCCAGCAGCTCTCGCGCAACTACCAGTACCTGCACACCGAGTGCGGTCTGATCCGTACCGCACTCAACGGTCTCGCCAGCGAACTCGCGTCACCCCAGAAGAAGTTGAAGCAGGCCCTGGAGGACGCCGAGAACCTGAAGTTCACGGTGAAGCCCGACGGCTCGGTGGAGTACCCGACGGACTCCTTCGTCCTCGCCCCCGGCAGCAACACCGCCGAACACGGCGCCCCCGTCCCGCTCGCACCCGGCAAGGGCGAGGGGGTCGGCAGCGCCGACGCCAACAAGGGCAAGGCCGAGGACATCGCCCAGCGCATCGGCGACGCCGTCCGCGAGGCGGCCGAGATCGACGGCCGGTACGCCGCCGCCCTGCGCAGGCTCAAGGCCGGCCCCGGCCTGGACGTCAGCTCCGCGGACCTCGTCGACGCCGCCGCCGACACCAAGGCCCTCCAGCAGGCCGCCGGGAAGTACGCCGACGACGACCGGATCCCGCACGGCAAGTCCCCCAAGGAGAACGCCGACTGGTGGAACGGGCTCACCCAGGAGCAGCGCGACGAGTACGCCACGCTCTACCCGGCGTCCGTCGGCGCCCTGGACGGCATCCCGTCCTCGGTCCGCGACGACGCCAACCGGACGGTCTTCGCCGAGACCAGGGCGCAGATCCTGACCGACCTGGCCAAGCCCGCGCCGAACCAGTACATCCCGAACCCCAACGGCAGTTACCCCGCCGCGGTCGTCAGCCCCGAGTACCGGCAGTGGCAGAAGGACCAGGAGCGGCTGAAGGAGCAGCTCGCCGGGAGCGACTCGATCCAGGCCCGGTTCGACGCCACCGGCCGGGAGGGGCTGCCGGAGGCGTACCTCCTCGGCTACGACGCGGACGGGATCGGCCGGGCGATCATCGCGAACGGCAACCCCGACACCGCCGACCACACCGCCGTCTACGTGCCGGGCACGACGACGAACCTGAAGGACTTCGACGGCGACATCTCCCGGATGACGGACCTCTGGTACCAGTCGCAGGCCATGGCACCGGGGCAGAACGTCTCGACGATCACCTGGTTCGGCTACGACGCCCCGCAGTCGCTCGCCCCCGATGCCATGCAGAAGGACTTCGCGTACGAGGGCTCCCCCAAGCTGCTCCGGTTCATGGACGGTCTGGAAACCGTGCAGGGCGGCCCCGACGAGAGCCACACGACGATCGTCGGCCACAGCTACGGCTCGACGGTCGTCGGCGACGCCTCCAACAAGGGCGACCTGGCCGCCGACGACATCGTCGCGGTCGGCAGCCCCGGCATGCTCACCGGCAGGGCGGAGGACCTCGACGTCGGCAAGGACCACGTGTGGTCCGAGGCGGCGACGAGCGACGTCGTCCCGGCGGGCGGCAAGATCGCCGGTCTCGGCGGCTACACGTGGGGCGTCGAGACCTGGAACGGGATTCCGTTCAACGCCGGATACGTGCAGACCGTGCCGTCGGACGAGCTGTTCGGGGCGCACCGCATGGACGTGGACACGAGCGGTCACAGCGACTACTGGACCCGCGAGTCCGAGAGCCTCAAGAACCAGGCGAAGGTCGTGACCGGACGGTACGACGAGGTGAACGAGGACTGATGAAGACCGGAAACCACCCCAGCAGAGTGCGCGGGACGGCGCTCGCCGCCCTCCTCTGCCTGACCACCCTCGCGACGGGATGCTCCATGAACGACGCCGACGGTGCCGACGACCTCGGCTACACCCCGACGACCCTTGAGGTCGAGAAGGCGCGGACGCGCACCAAGGAGGTCTCCAGCCAGGTCTTCGACATGATCGGGCTGCCGGGCGCGAAGACCACGCCGGGCGGTGCGGGCGCCTCCACCTGCAAGGAGGACCCCGAGCACCTCTTCATGATCCGGCACCCCTGGTCGGTGTACGACGCCACGGAAGAAGAGCTGAGGCAGGGCTTCGAACGGCTCCACAAGGCGCTGCCCGCCAAGGGCTGGAAGGTCGTCTCGTACGGGCCGAACAGCAGCAAGGCCCAGAGTCTGGAGCTCACGGCGGAGTCCGGGAAGGAGCACTTCGCCGTGAACGCCGAGCTGTGGGTCGGCAGCACGGACCCCGAGAAGAAGAACCTGATCGCCGTCTCCGTGGTCTCCGGCTGCTTCCGGGCCCCGGAGGGGACGGACCTGAAGGGCCTGTACTGAGCGTCGCCGCCGCGCGCGCCCGTCGGGTGCGCGAGGGGCCCGGGGCACATGCCCCGGGCCCTTTTTCTGCGGCTCGTGTCACAGATGGCCGGATAGGGGTTGCTCTTATTACCGGTGGGTAGCATCATCGTAGGGAAGCGTGGGCTACTCACCGGTAGTACGAGCACGGCCACGCACGCGTACCCGACATCCTCCTCCCCGAGCCTTTACGGAGCCGTCGCCATGGGGCACTACAAGTCGAATCTCCGCGACATCGAGTTCAACCTCTTCGAGGTCCTCGGCCGCGACAAGGTGTACGGCTCCGGGCCGTTCGAGGAGATGGACGTCGAGACCGCCAAGAGCATCCTCGACGAGATCCGCCGCCTCGCCGAGAACGAGCTCGCGGAGTCGTTCACCGACGCCGACCGCAACCCCCCGGTCTTCGACCCGGAGACCAACACCGCCCCGGTGCCGGCCACCTTCAAGAAGTCGTACAACGCCTTCATGGAGTCCGAGTACTGGCGCCTGGGCATCCCCGAGGAGATCGGCGGCACCGTCTCCCCGCGCTCCCTGATCTGGGCGTACGCGGAGCTGCTGCTCGGCTCGAACCCGGCCATCTGGATGTACTCCTCCGGCCCGGCGTTCGCCGGCATCCTCTACAACGAGGGCAACGAGGCGCAGAAGAAGGTCGCGCAGATCGCCGTCGAGAAGCGCTGGGGCTCCACCATGGTCCTCACCGAGCCCGACGCGGGCTCGGACGTCGGCGCCGGCCGCACCAAGGCCACCCAGCAGGAGGACGGCTCCTGGCACATCGAGGGCGTGAAGCGCTTCATCACCTCCGGTGAGCACGACATGGAGGAGAACATCCTCCACTACGTCCTCGCCCGCCCCGAGGGCGCCGGCCCCGGCACCAAGGGCCTCTCCCTCTTCCTCGTCCCGAAGTATGAGTTCGACTGGGAGACCGGCGAGCTGGGCGAGCGCAACGGCGTCTACGCCACCAACGTCGAGCACAAGATGGGCCTCAAGGCCTCCAACACGTGCGAGATGACCTTCGGCGACCAGCACCCCGCCAAGGGCTGGCTGATCGGCGACAAGCACGACGGCATCCGCCAGATGTTCCTCATCATCGAGTTCGCCCGCATGATGGTCGGCACGAAGGCGATCTCCACCCTCTCCACGGGCTACCTCAACGCCCTGGAGTACGCCAAGGAGCGCGTCCAGGGCACCGACCTGGCGAACTTCATGGACAAGGCCGCGCCCAAGGTCACCATCACCCACCACCCCGACGTCCGCCGCTCGCTCATGACCCAGAAGGCGTACGCCGAAGGCATGCGCTCCCTCGTCCTCTACACGGCCTCCGTGCAGGACGAGATCGCGATCAAGGAAGCGGCCGGCGAGGACGCCAAGTCCCTCCACGGCCTGAACGACCTGCTGCTCCCGATCGTCAAGGGCTACGGCTCCGAGAAGGGCTACGAGCAGCTCGCGCAGTCGCTCCAGACCTTCGGCGGCTCCGGCTTCCTGCAGGAGTACCCGATCGAGCAGTACATCCGGGACGCCAAGATCGACACCCTCTACGAGGGCACCACGGCCATCCAGGGCCAGGACTTCTTCTTCCGCAAGATCGTCCGCGACCAGGGCGCCTCCCTGAACGCGCTGTCCGAGGAGATCAAGAAGTTCCTCGCGGTCGGCACCGGCGGCGAGGAGCTGGCCGGCGCCCGCGACGCGCTGGCCAAGGCCGCCGTCGACCTGGAGAGCATCGTCGGCACGATGATCACCGACCTCACCGCCACCGGCGAGGACGTCAAGAACATCTACAAGGTCGGCCTCAACACCACCCGCCTGCTGCTGGCCTCCGGCGACGTCGTCGTCGGCTACCTGCTGCTGCGCGGCGCGGCCGTCGCCGCCGAGAAGCTGGCCGCCGGCGCCACCGGCAAGGACGTCTCCTTCTACCAGGGCAAGATCGCGGCCGCGAAGTTCTTCGCCGCCAACGTCCTGCCGGGCGTGAGCGCCGAGCGCGCCCTCGCCGAGGCCGTCGACGGCTCGCTGATGGACCTGGACGAGGCCGCGTTCTAGGAACGCGTCGAAGGCGCCCCCGGGCGCTCTCGTCCACACCGGCACGGCCCGTCCCCGGGGAGGGGGGCGGGCCGTGCCCGGTTCCGGGGGAGGAAGGCCAGGGCCCGGACCCGGGGGGGGCGGGCCCGGCCCTCCTCCCCCGGACACCGCCGGACACCGCCGGACACCGCCGGACACCCCCCGCATCTCCCGCATCTCCCGGACACGCCCTACGAGGGACGGCCGCCGAACTGCCAGTCGTGCACCTCGATGTCCGCGTACCGCCCCGGAGACGCCAGCACCGCACGCGCCGCCCCCGGACCCGCCGCCCGCACCAGCGCCGCCGTACCCAGCCACACCGCACCGTCGTCCGACAGCAGCGGCCCGTACGCGATCAGATCGCCCCGCTCCTCCCAGCCCGCCGGGACACCCACGTCCACCGCCCGCTCCACCGGCGTCGCCGACCCCAGACCGAGCACCAGGAACCGGTCCCCGCCGGCCCGGCCCCCGGGAAAGTCCCACATGGTCCGCCCCAGGACGTTGCGCCACCGCCGCAGCAGCACGTCCCGGTAGACCCCCGCCCGGTGGTTCGGCTCGTCGAAGGCGAACGCCCGGGCCGCCGCGACATCGGGAAGGTCCAGCACGTGGACACTGCCCGTCACCGTCTCACCGTCCTCGCCGAACGTCGGCCCCCGCGCGATCATCCCCGCGGCGAACCCGTCCATATAGGCCCAGTGGGCCTCCAGCAACTCGTCGCGCAGCGCCCGGGAACCGCTCCGGTCGCGGTGGTAGCAGAGGAATTCCATACCGAAGGATCTCCTCCCCCCGAGGCCCCGCGCGAACGCTTTGCGGGGTCCCGTATTCGTATTCCGTGCTCTGCGTAAGGTGGAACCCATGAGCAGCGCAGCCTCCCGTCCGACCGCAGGCCCCTTCGACCGCGGACACACCGACGACCTGATGGCCTTCCTGACGGCCTCGCCCTCGCCGTACCACGCGGTCGCGAGCGCCGCCGAGCGGCTGGAGAAGGCCGGGTTCCGACGCGTCGAGGAGACCGCGGCCTGGGACGCGACGAGCGGCGGCAAGTACGTCATCCGCGGCGGCGCGATCATCGCCTGGTACGTGCCGGAGGGCGCCTCCGCCCACACCCCGTACCGGATCGTCGGCGCCCACACCGACTCCCCCAACCTCCGCGTCAAGCCGCAGCCCGACATGGGCGCGCACGGCTGGCGCCAGGTCGCCGTCGAGGTCTACGGCGGCACCCTGCTCAACACCTGGCTCGACCGCGACCTCGGCCTCGCCGGACGCCTCACCCTCCGCGACGGCAGCCACCACCTCGTCAACGTCGACCGGCCCCTGCTGCGCGTCCCGCAGCTCGCCATCCACCTCGACCGCGGCGTCAACGACGGCCTCAAGCTGGAGCGCCAGCGCCACATGCAGCCCATCTGGGGCATCGGCGACGTCCACGAGGGCGACCTGATCTCCTTCCTCGCCGCCGAGGCCGGACTCGACGCCGAGGACGTGAGCGGCTGGGACCTCATGGTCCACGCCGTCGACGCACCCGCCTACCTGGGCCGCGACCGCGAACTCCTCGCCGGACCGCGCATGGACAACCTGCTGTCCGTGCACGCCGCCGTCGCCGCCCTCGCCTCCCTCGCCGGCCGCGACGACCTCCCCTACATCCCGGTCCTCGCCGCCTTCGACCACGAGGAGAACGGCTCCGAGGCCGACACCGGCGCCCAGGGCCCCCTCCTGGGCAACGTCCTGGAGCGCTCCGTGTACGCCCGCGGCGGCTCCTACGAGGACCGCGCCCGGGCTTTCGCCGGCACCGTCTGCCTGTCCTCCGACACCGGCCACGCCGTCCATCCGAACTACGCCGAGCGCCACGACCCCACGCACCACCCGCGCGTCAACGGCGGCCCGATCCTCAAGGTGAACGTCAACCAGCGGTACGCCACCGACGGCAGCGGCCGGGCGGTCTTCGCCGCCGCCTGCGAGAAGGCGGGCGTGCCGTGGCAGTCGTTCGTCTCCAACAACGACATGCCCTGCGGCACCACGATCGGCCCGATCACCGCCGCCCGGCACGGCATCCAGACCGTCGACATCGGCGTGGCGATCCTCTCCATGCACAGCGCCCGCGAACTGTGCGGCGCCGAGGACCCCTACCTGCTGGCCAACGCCCTCGTCGCCTTCCTGGAGGGCTGAACCCCCGGCCGGGGCCCGTGCCGGAGCCCCGGCGAAACATCCGCGAAAGGCCCCGGACGGCAGCCTCGTCCCCATGCATCGCCATGAAGGACCCTCCCGGGGCCGGTTCGCCGCAGGAGTCGGCACCGCCGTCGTGCTCGCCACGGCGGCGGCCGGCCTGCTGATCCACACGTACGACGACCGGCCCCCGTGGGGCACGGACATCGCCTACGAGGGCGGCTTCATCCTCGCCTCCCGCATCCGCGGCTACGACGTCGACGGCTCGCGCACCAAGGCGCTGCTCGCCGGGGAGTGCGCACTCATGCAGCGGCAGGGCATGGGCGGCGACCGGGCCGTCCACGACCCCGCCGCCTGGGTGGCGGGATGCCTGGACGGGGCCGCGGGGCGCCCGTCCAGGAACCAGGGGATCGTCCGCTGACTACGCGTCCATGCCCGCGAGGATCAGCGGCAGCCGGGACACGCCCGCCTCCGTGACCTTCACCGGCACGCCCCAGTCCTGCTGGTGGACGTGGCAGGCCGGGTACTCGTTCTCGGGATCGTCGTCGCAGGACGCGGCCATCGCCGAGACGTGCAGGACGCCCTCGGTCAGTTCGGGGTTCAGGTCGAGCTCCCGGAAGAGGTCCGTACCCGTCCCGCCGCCCGCGAGGAGCAGCTCCGGCGGGGTCGAGGAGACCAGCAGCCGGGTCGAGGGGCCGTAGCGCTCGTCCAGCTTCTGGCCGTTCGGGGCCTGGAAGACCACGTCCAGACGGAGACGGCCCGGAGCGACCTCGGTGGCCTCGCGCCGCGTGCGGTGGGCGACGGCCTCGACCTGGACGGCCTCCTCGGGCAGACGCAGCCGGGTCAGCCGGTGCCGGGCCGACTCGACGACCACGATGTCACCGTCGACGAGGACCGCGTCGCTGGGCTCGCGCAGGTCGGTGGCGAGCGTCGTCACCTCGCCGGACGCGGGGTCGTAGCGGCGCAGGGCGTGGTTGTACGTGTCCGAGACGGCGACCGAGCCGTCCGGGAGGGCGGTCACGCCCAGCGGGTGCTGGAGCAGCGCCTGGCCGGCGTCGCCGTCGCGGTGGCCGAAGTCGAAGAGCCCGGTGCCGACGGCGGTGTGGACCACGCCGTCGGGGTCGATCCAGCGCAGGGCGCTGGTCTCGGAGTCGGCGATCCACAGCCGGTCCTCGGTGGCGGAGAGCCCCGAGGGCTGGGCGAACCAGGCCTCGGCGGCGGGCCCGTCGACGAGGCCCTCGTTGGTGGTGCCGGCGGCGACCTCGACGGTCCCGGTGGCCGGGTCGTAGGTCCACAGCTGGTGGACGCCGGCCATGGCGATCCACACCTTGCCCCGCCACCAGGCGACGTCCCACGGCGAGGACAGGTCGACGTCGAGGGCGGGCCCGGAGGTGGGGGAGCCCTGCCACCACTGCTTCCCGGTGCCCGCGATCCGCTCGATCACGCCGGTCGCCGGGTCGTAGCGGCGCAGGGCGTGGTGGACGGTGTCCGCGACGACGATCGACCCGTCGGGCAGCTGCGCGAGCCCCTGCGGCTCCCGGAAGACGCCCTCGCCGATCCGCCGCACGACGGTCTCGCCGTCGGCGGCCAGCTCGACGAGCTGATGCCGGGTGGTGTCGGAGACCAGGAAGTTCCCGGAGGGCAGCAGGACCGCCTTGCCGGGGAAGCGCAGATCGGTGGCGACGGGCTCGGGCGCCACGTACGGACCGTCCCCGCGCCGCAGGGTCCCCTTGGCCTCGTGCTCGGCCTCCAGCTCCTCGACGAGGGTCCGGATGGCGTTGGCGTGCCCCTCGCCCGCGTGCTGGGCGACGACGTACCCCTCGGGATCGATCACGACCAGCGTCGGCCAGGCCCGCACGGCGTACTGCTTCCAGGTCGCGAGCTCCGGGTCGTCGAGGACGGGGTGGTGCACCTCGTACCGCTCGACGGCGTCGACCACGGCCTGGTGCTCGGCCTCGTGCACGAACTTCGGCGAGTGCACGCCGACGATGACGAGCGTGTCGCGGTGCTTCTCCTCCAGATCACGCAGCTCGTCGAGCACGTGCAGACAGTTCACGCAACAGAACGTCCAGAAATCGAGAAGAACGATCTTTCCTCGCAGGTCGGAGAGGGTGAGATCGTCCCCGCCGGTGTTCAGCCAGCCGCCCTTGCCGAGCAGCTCGGGGGCACGGACACGGGCACGGCGGCGGGGCTCGGGCGCGGGGGTGGGCGCCGGGGCAGCATCGTTCATCCTTCAAGCTTGCCATCCGGGGTGAGAAGCGCCGTAGGTACGGGCAGGCATAGCGGCGTGAAATATCTCGTACGGGACAAGATCTTCGCGATCGGTGACGACTACTGGATCGAGGACGAGCAGGGGCGCCATGCCTTTCTCGTCGACGGGAAGGCGCTGCGGCTGCGCGACACGCTGGAGTTGAAGGACCCCGACGGGCAGGTCCTGATCACCCTGCGGCAGAAGATGTTCAGTCTGCGGGACACCATGACGATCGAGCGGGACGAGCGGCCGCTCGCGACCGTGCGGCGCAAGCGTCTGTCGCTGCTGCGCAACCACTACCGGGTGACGCTCGTCGAGGGCACCGAACTCGACGTCAGCGGGCGGATCCTGGACCGGGAGTTCGCCGTGGAGTACGAGGGGGAGCTCCTGGCCCACATCTCCCGGCAGTGGTTCCACGTCCGCGAGACGTACGCGGTGAACGTGGTCCGGGAGGACTCGGACGCGGCGCTGCTGGTGGCCGTCGCGGTGTGCGTGATCCGGATGGCCGAGCGGGAGCGGGAGGACTAGGGGCGGGTCGGGCGTTCGGGTGGGGCTGCCGGTCAGGCCGTCCGGGTGAGGGCCTGTTCCAGGTCCGCCCACAGGTCCTCCACGTGCTCGATGCCGACGGAGATCCTGACCGTGCCGGGGCCGATGCCGGCCGCCGTCAGGGCCGCCTCGTCGAGCTGGTGGTGGGAGGTGGACGCCGGGTGCATCACCAGGGTCTTCACGTCGCCGAGGGAGACGCTCAGGGAGGCGAGGCGGACCGCTTCGACCAGGGTGCGGCCCGCCTCCCGGCCGCCCGCCAGGTCGAGGGAGATCACCCCGCCGCCGCCCGCGGGCAGCAGCCGGGCGGCGATCGCCCGGTCCGGGTGGTCCGCGAGGGCGGGGTGGCGCACCGTCGCCACCGCCGGGTGCGCGGCGAGCCGGGCCGCCAGGTCGGCGGCGCTCGCGCACTGGCGTTCCATGCGCAGGGACAGGGTCTGCATGCCGCGCAGGGTGAGCCAGGCGGCGAACGGGTCGGTGGACGCGCCCTGTTCGACGGCGTGGCGGCGGACCCGGCGGTAGAGGGCGTCGTCCTTGAAGACGGCGACGCCGCCGAGGACGTCCGCGTGTCCGGACAGGTACTTGGTCGCGGAGTGGACGACGATGTCGGCGCCGTGGTCGAGGGGCCGGAAGAGCAGCGGTGAGGCGAAGGTGTTGTCGACGGCGACCGGGACGCCCGCCTCGGCGGCGACGGCGGCGAGCGCGGGGACGTCGGAGACCCGGGTGGTGGGGTTGGCGATGGTCTCCAGGTAGAGCAGCCGTGTCCGGGGGCGCAGGGCGGCCCGCACCTCCTCGGGGTCGGTGCCGGAGACGTAGGTGACGTCGACGCCCCAGCGGGTGGCGAGGTCGGTGAGGACGGCGTAGGTGCCGCCGTACAGGCAGGTCTGGGCGATGACGTGGTCGCCGGCGGCGAGCAGGCCGAGGAGGACGCCGTTCACGGCGCCCATGCCGGAGGCGAAGGCCTGGCCGGCGATGCCGCCTTCGAGGCGGGCGACGGCGTCCTCCAGGGTGCGGACGGTGGGGTTGCCGAGGCGGCTGTAGAGGAAGGCGTCCCCGGAGGTGAAGGCGGTGGCGAGGGCTTCGGCGGAGTCGAAGGCGAAGACGTGGCCCTGGTGGAGGGGGACGCCGAGCGGCCGGCTGCCGGTGATCTCGACGTGCGGGGGGTGGACGGCGAGGGTCTCGGCCCGGGGGGTACGGGTGCGGGGCGCAGCGGGGGCGGGGGAGGGTGCGGGGGTGGTGGGCGGGAGCGGCGCCGTGGCGGGCCGGGGCAGGGACGTGGCGGCGGCCGGGGGCGCCGGGGCGGTGGGGTGGGAGGCGGTGTCGGTCATGGACTCAGTCTGTGGACGGGCCGTTTGCCTTCCCAGGTCCAATCCCGGCAGATTGGTCCGGCCATGAAGCACCTCGCTCCGCCTCCGGCCACCGACGACCTCGTCTCCCGGCTCGGCCGCTGGTCCGCCGGCCGCGGGCCCCTGTACCTGCTGCTCGCGGCCCGGCTGCGTCGGCTGGTCGACGAGGGCGCGCTGCCGCCGGGGGCCCTCCTGCCGCCGGACCGGCGGCTGGCGAAGGCGCTGGCCGTGGGCCGTACGACGGTGGTCGCGGCGTACGACACCCTGCGTCAGGAGGGGCGGCTCGTGCGGCGGCAGGGCAGCGGCACCCGGGTCGCGCGGGCGGCGCTCGCGCCGGAGGAGCCGCGGGTGGTGGAGACGTCCAACCCGTTGTTCCTGCACCTCCTGGAGGCGCCGGACGACGTGATCCTGCTGAGCTGTGCCGCTCCCGTGGAGCCGCCGCCGGAGCTGGCGGAGGCGTACCGCTCGCTGGTGCTGCCGGGTGGGGACCTGGGGTACCACCCGGCCGGACTCGGGGTGCTGCGGGAGGCGGTGGCCGGGCGGTACGCGGAGCGTGGGGTGCCGACGGATCCGGGGCAGGTGCTGGTGACGACGGGTGCGCAGCAGGGGCTGGCGCTGCTGGTGCGGCTGCTGCTGGCGCCGGGGGACGGGGTGCTGCTGGAGGCGCCGACGTATCCGGGGGCGCTGGACCTGTTCCGGGAGGCCGGTGCGGTGCCGCTGCCGGTGGCGGTGGGGCCGGACGGTCTCGACGTGGCGGGGGCGGTGGGGGTGCTGGAGGCGCGGCGCCCGGCGCTGGCCTATGTGGTGGCCCGGTTCCAGAATCCGACGGGTGCGGAGCTTCCGCCGCTCGCGGGGCGTCGGCTCGTGGAGGCGGCGAACGCGTGGGGGGTGCCGCTCGTCGACGACGAGGTGCTGGGCGATCTGGGGTTCGGGACGGCGGGGGATCCGCCGCCGCTGTGCGCGTACGGCGAGGTGGTCTCGGTCGGTTCGCTGAGCAAGGTGGTGTGGGGCGGGCTGCGGATCGGCTGGGTGCGCGGTCCGGCGCCGCTGATCGCGCGTCTCGCCCGGTTGAAGGCGGTGCACGATCTGGGCTGTGACGTGGCGTCGCAGCTGGTCGCGGCGCGGCTGCTGGCCGGGTTCGGGTCCGTGCGGGCGGCCCGGCTGCGCGATCTGCGGGCGGGGCACGCGTTCCTGCGGGCGGAGCTGGCCCGGTGGCTGCCGTCCTGGTCGTGTCCGCCGGCGGTCGGCGGTCAGACGGTGTGGGTGCGGCTGCCGCACGGGGACGGGGTCTCGTTCGCGCAGGTCGCCCTCCGGCACGGGGTGGCCGTCCTGCCGGGTGCCACCGCCGACGCCCTCGGGGGGAGTGTGCGGCATCTGCGGTTGCACTTCCTGCTGCCGCCCCCGGTGCTGTCGGAGGCGGTGCGGCGTCTCGCGGCGGCCTGGGCGGAGTACGCGCCGGCGGCGGGGCCGGGTCCGGCCGGGCCGCGGGGTGCGGGGCCGGGTGACTCCCCGCGGGGGATCACGCGGTGACGGCCGGGCGCTGACCAGGGAGGAGCGCTCCAGCCTTGCATCCGGGGCGCCGTCACGGAAACATACGGTGCACCTGCAAAGTTATGATCATTCTTTTCCATGGGGGCGCAGCGGCATGGGTTTTGACGAGGACTGGGCCGGGATTCGGTCCGGCACGACCGAACAAGCCCCCGTCGGCACGCGGTTGAACCAGCTCGACGGCGGCGGCGGTGGCGGCGGCACGTCCGGCGGGCCGCCGAATCTCGCTACCGCACCAGCAAAGAAGAAGGCCGCGGCAAACACCATCGAGAACGAGCTGGAGCCGGACACGGCGAAGGCGGCCAAGGTGGCCGACGCCGCCACGACCGCCGCCGTCGGCGGCTTCGAGGGATGGGCGACCGCGGCCGGCCTCAAGACGGTCGAGACCACCTGGGACAGCCAGGTGAAGAACCTCCTCGCCCGCCTCGCCTCCGAGAAGACCGCCCTGCGCAGCACCGCGGTCTCGTTCAGCCAGCAGGAGCTCGACAACCGTGCCCGGCTCGCGGGGGTCCGGCCGACCTCGCGCATCGAGCAGTACTGAGGGGGCGGACGTACATGCTGACGTACTCCGAGATCATGACGACCGACCTGGGCAAGCTGTCCAGCACCGCCGACAAGTGGACGGAGATGGCGGGCGACCTGAAGAAGGTCGAGGAGCGGTACCGCGACAGCGTCGAGTCGCTGACGACCTCGCAGGCCTGGCTGGGCGAGAGCGCGACCGCCGCGCAGACGAACTTCGCGGGCACCCGCTACGAGTACCAGGCCGCGCAGACCCAGGCGAAGGCCACCGCGACGGTGCTGCGCAACGCCCACGAGCAGTTCACCGAGCTGAAGAAGCAGCTGGAGAACGCCCGTGCCGACGCCGTCAAGGCCGGGATGAAGGTGTCCGAGCAGGGCCGGGTGGCCTACGACTACGACCGGCTCTCGGCGAGCGAGCGGAGCGCCCTGCACCACGACCCGGACGGCGCGAAGAGCGTGCGGGAGGCCGAGACGGCCTGGACCGAGCACATCGACGGCTGCGTCAAGGCCTTCGACGTCGCCGACCAGGACCTGAAGAAGGACCTGGAGGCCGTGGTCAAGGACGGCCAGGGCAACAAGAACGACGCCACCGCCGGCACCGGGTTCAACGGTGACGCCGGGAAGGTCGCCGCGGCCGACGACAAGGCCAAGGACGACCGGATGAACCTGGCCTGGCTCAAGATGAAGGACAACGAGACGCTCGACGACTACGTCCAGCGGCTCCAGCGCGACGGCATCGCCAAGCTCACCGGCAACGAGAAACTGGCCGACCTGGTCGCCAAGTTCACCAACGGCACGATCACGGCCGGTGCCTTCGCCGGTGCCCTGACCGCGGCCGGCCTGTACTCGTACAAGCTGTCCAAGGCGATCCGGCCGCCGTTCGTCCACCCGACCGCGCCCGGCACCTTCCTGTCCAAGCACTTCAACATGCGGCTGGCGGGCGCGGCGCCCGGCAGCCTGCTCACCAAGATCCCGCCGGGTCTCGCGACCGCGCTGACCGGCTCGGACGAGGCCGCCATGCTCGGCGGGTTCATGCGCAACGGCGCCTTCTTCATGCCGACCGCCGCCGAGGCGAACCTCCTGAAGGTCGCGCAGAACGGCGGTCTCGCCAACGCCGCCAAGGCGGCCGGCGTGCTGCGGGGCGCGGGTGTCGTCGGCGGCGTCGCGGCCACCGCGTACGGCATCGCCAACCTCACCACGTACAACACGGACATGATCAAGGCGGACCCGGCGAAGTTCGCCTCGGACCTGACGGGGACGGCGTTCAGCGCGTCGATGACGGCGCTGACCGTCGCCCCGAACCCGGTCACCCTCGGCCTCGCCGTCGGTACCGGCGTGGCCTACGGCGCCGCGCTGATCTGGGACAACCACGAGGCGATCGGGAAGGGTATCGAGCAGGCCGGGGACTGGATCGGCGACAAGGCGTCCGACGTGGGCTCCGGCATCGCGAGCGGGGCGAAGAAGCTGGGCAGTGCGCTGAACCCCTTCGACTGACCCGACCGCGAACACCCGAGATCACGGGATCCCGAGATCACGGGATCCCGGGATCACCTGAATCCCGAGATCGCCGAGATCGCCGAGATCTTCCCGACCGAAGAGGATTGCGTCCATGCACACCCAGGTCAGCCCGTTCGAGCTCCACGCGTGGAAGGAGGGGGACCGGCACCACTACAGCGCGGGCTGGAAGGGTGTCTCGCCGGAGTTCGGCGAGATCACGCTGACGGCTCCCCTCCCCCGTACGAACCCCGAGACGCTCGTCTCGGAGGTGCGCGGCGGGCTGCTGCCGGTGGCCTCGGTCGAGGCCCGCGGGATGCACGCCGAGGGGCTCAAGCTGCCGACCCTGAACCGGTTCACGCTGCGCGTCGGCGACCGGATGGTGTACGTGTCGCGGAACCGGTTCGGTGCCACCCTCGACCAGCGGGCCCTCACCATGAAGTACGCGGGCGACCGGTACCGGCTCGCGGCCCTCGACAAGAACGCCTACGTCCTCACCCGTGAGCCCGACGACGAGGACCCGGGGGTCCGGATCACCGTCCGCGAGTCCGGGCGCGGCAAGAACCGCCGGCTGTCCGTGCGGGTCGAGGGGCGCGCCGAGGGCGGGGACCTGGCCCTCGGGCTGATCTTCGCGGGTGTCGACCGGGCGGCCCTGACCCGGATCGGCGCGGTGAAGGCGGGCATCTCCCGCGTGACCCACTTCTGGACCGAGGCGGCGTACTGAGCCGCCGCCGGTCCCCCTCCGTCGTACCTGACCTGACCGCCCTACCCGAGTGAGCGACACATGCCTTCCTTCGACGTGACCCGATCCCGTTTCCGGCTGGCCGACGACGAGGTCTTCGTCCTCGCGCAGCTGGCGACCGGTCAGCCGGTCCCGGAGTCCATGGCGCCCGCCGAGGCGCGGCTCCGGGACGCCGGACTCATCAACGGGGCCGGGGAGCTCTCCGCGCTCCTGCTGCCCCTCATGCAGACCCTCGTCAACCCGTCCGTGATCGTCTCCCTCGAAGCGGGCGGCCGGCAGGGCACCCTGCACCACGGGCTGCTCGTCGGCGACGAGCACGTCGTGTGCCACGAGACCTGGCCGGGCGAGGAGGAGGCCGTGTACCGGCTCGTCGAGCCGCGGACCGTGGTGTGGACGCTGGCCGACCTGATCGCGCTGCGCCAGTCCGACGCGGCGGGCCGGGACGGGGCCGACGAGGTCGTGGAGACGACCGTCGGCGTCCTGGAGGCCGGGCTGCAGGCCCTGGAGAAGGCGGCGTCGACGCCGGGCGCGGACGAGCGGTCCCTGGTCGTCGAGGCGCTGCGGGCGGCCGGCGCGGCGGAGGTGACCGCCACGCGGCTCTCGCAGCTGATCGTGGAGGTGCGGTCGAACTGGCGGATGACCGCGGCGTGGCAGGGCCGTCAGGACGGGGTGCCCGGCGTGACGGCCCGCGCGGTCGCCGCGTGGGACTGCGGCCCGCACGGCCAGTGGCTGCGCGAGCTGCCCGCCGAGCCGATGGCGGAGGGCGGCGCGACGGCCGGCAGCCCGTTCCGGCTGCGCCGCGTCGCGTCGAAGCGGATCTGGCAGGAGCTGACCGGCCTGCTGCCGGACGAGTCGGAGATCACCCGCCGCCCGGCCCCCGAGCAGGCGTAGCGGAGCGGGGGGCGGATCACCCGCGCCCCACGCCCCCGTCGTCCTCGGGTCAGCCCCGCTTCGGCGGGGCCGTTCCCAGGACGCGGTCCTTCAGGGCCGGGAACTGCTCCCGGGTCGCCGTGACCTTCGCCGGGTCCAGGACCGCCCGGAGTACCTCCTCGTCCGGGCCGGCCTCGGCGAGGGTCTCGCCCCAGGGGTCGACGACGATCGAGTGGCCGGCCTGCTCCACGCCGGCGTGCGTGCCCGCCGTACCGCAGGCGAGGACGTACGCCTGGTTCTCGACGGCGCGGGCCCGGGCGAGCAGGCTCCAGTGGGCGCGGCGGCGGGCGGGCCAGCCGGCCGGGACGACGAAGGCCTGCGCGCCCGCGTCGACGAGCCCGCGGAACAGCTCGGGGAAGCGCAGGTCGTAGCAGGTGCCGACGCCGACGGTGAAGTGCGGGAGGTCGACGGTGACCAGGTCCTCCCCCGCGGCCATCAGCACCGCCTCGCCCTTGTCGAAGCCGAAGCGGTGGATCTTGCGGTAGGAGGCGGCGAGCTCGCCGTCGGGGGAGAGGACCAGCGAGGTGTTGTACAGCGCGCCGCCCTCCGCCTCGACGAAGGACCCGGCGTGCAGCCACACCCCGGCGTCGCGCGCGGCCGCGGCCATCGCGCGGTGGGTGGGGCCGTTCAGCGGCTCCGACTCGGCGGCGAAGGACTCGTACGCGAAGGCCCCCATGGGCCAGAGTTCCGGCAGGACGACGAGGTCGGCGCGGCCGGACTCCTCCCGTACGAGACGGGCCACGCGGGCCCGTCGGGCGTCGACCGGTTCGTCCGGGTCTACCGCGATCTGGATCAGCGAGGCGCGCACACTACCACCGTCCTGGCATTCGAGCCGTCAACACCGGCCTACGATCGTCACACGAAAGCACTGCCGGGGTGCCTTCGGGCAGCGTAACTTAGCGTCCGAGCCTCCCACCCAGTCGTGTTTTCAGCCCGCGCACCGAAGAACCGCCGAGGGGTCCCGTGACCGTCCATCCCAGCCTCCAGAACTACGCCGACGCCTGGACCCACTCCATCGAGGCGATAGCCGAGCTGGTGCAGCCGCTCGTGGAGGGCGAGTGGAACCGGCCCACACCGTGCCCAGGCTGGTCGGTGCGGGACATCGTGTCGCATGTGATCGGCATGGAGACCGAGATGCTCGGCGACCCGCGCCCGATCCACTCGCTGCCGCGCGATCTCTACCACGTGCGCAGCGACTTCGCGCGCTACATGGAGGTCCAGGTCGACGTGCGGCGACACCACACCGCGCCCGAGATGACCTCGGAGCTGGAGTACATCCTGATCCGCCGGGCCCGGCAGCTCCGCAACGAGAACCGCTCCCCCGAGCACCTGATCCGCGCGCCGCTGGGCGCCGAGCAGTCGCTGGAACTGGCCTACCGGATGCGTGCCTTCGACGTGTGGGTGCACGAGCAGGACCTGCGGACCGCGCTCGGCCGGCCGGGCAACCTGGACTCGGCGGGCGCGCACGTGACGCGCGACGTGCTGTTGGAGGCCCTGCCGAAGGTCATCGCCAAGGACGCGGGGGCACCCGCCTCTTCGGCCGTGGTCGTCGACGTCAGCGGTCCGCTGGAGTTCCTGCGGACGGTGCGGGTCGACGCGGAGGGCCGGGGCTCCATCGACGGCGCGCCCTCGCTGGGGCCCGCGGTGACGCTCGCGACGGACTGGGAGACGTTCGTCCGCCTGGCCTGCGGCCGGGTCCGGGCGGCCGATGCGGCCGACCGGATCAAGACCGAGGGCGACGAGGCGCTGACGCAGGCGATCCTCGACAACTTCGCGGTGACGCCGCGGTAGTTCCGCGGACGCGGCGACCGAGGCGTGGTTCCGGACGCGGCGACTCGGGGATGGTCCGGACGCGGCGGCACCCCGGTGGTTCCCTGACGCGGCGACACCGCGGGCCGTCCCCCTAGACGGGGACGTGGACGGCCTCCACCCGGCTGGCGACGAGCCGCTCCCGCTCCCTGCGGTGGGTACGGGCCTTGAGACGCAGGATCTGCACGACGCCCAGGGCCTCCAGGACGAAGACCGACGAGAACGCGATCCGGTAGTCGTCGCCGGTCGCGTCGAGCAGCACGCCCACGGCCAGCAGCGTCGTCATCGAGGCCACGAAACCGCCCATGTTGACGATGCCGGAGGCGGTGCCCTGGCGCTCCGGCGGGTTCGCCGGGCGGGCGAAGTCGAAGCCGATCATCGAGGCCGGCCCGCAGGCGCCGAGGACCAGGCAGAGGGTGACGAGCAGCCACATCGGGGCGTGCTCGCCGGGGTAGGCGAGGGTGGTCGCCCACAGGAGGGCGGTCGCGGCGACCGTGCCCAGGGCGAGCGGGGCGCGGGCCGCGTGGTGGCGGGCGATGATCTGCCCGTACGCGAGGCCGACGACCATGTTCGACAGGACGACCAGGGTGAGCAGGGTCCCGGCCGTCGACCGGGACAGCCCCTGCGCCTCCACCAGGAACGGCAGCCCCCAGAGGAGCAGGAACACCATGGCGGGGAACTGGGTGGTGAAGTGCACCCACATCCCGAGCCGGGTGCCGGGCTCCCGCCAGGACTGGGCGATCTGACGGCGCACGTAGGCGGCGCCCGCGTGCTCGGCGGGCTGCGGCTCGTGGCCCTCGGGGTGGTCCTTGAGGAAGAGCAGCAGCAGGACGAGGACGAGCACGCCGGCGAGGGAGCTGCCGACGAAGGTGGCCGTCCAGCCGAGTCCGCTGAGGGCGCGGGCGATGAAGACGGTGGAGACGAGGTTGCCGGCCATGCCGAAGAGGGCGGCGACCTGGCCGATGAGCGGGCCCCGGCGGGCCGGGAACCAGCGGCTGCCGAGCCGCAGGACGCTGATGAAGGTCATGGCGTCGCCGCAGCCGAGGAGGGCGCGGGAGGCGAGCGCGGTGCCGTACGAGGGGGAGAGCGCGAAGCCCAGCTGGCCGAGGGTGAAGAGGACGACGCCGAGGACGAGGACCTTCTTGGTGCCGAGCCGGTCGACCATGAGGCCGACGGGTATCTGCATGCCCGCGTAGACGAGCAGCTGGAGGATGGAGAAGGTGGAGAGCGCCGAGGCGTTGACGTCGAAGCGGTCGGCGGCGTCGAGGCCGGCCACTCCGAGGGACGTGCGGAAGATGACGGCGACGAAGTAGACGGCGACGCCGACGCCCCAGACGAGGGCGGCCCGGCGGCCGCCGGGCGGGTCGCCGGGGAGGGTGACGGCCGCGCCGTATCCGTTGCGGTTGCTCATCGGTGGTCCCCCCGGACCAGGACCTTGACCCAGCTGAGGTGCTGGCGCACGCAGTGCGCGGCGCCCTCGGTGTCGCCGGCCTTGATGCGGTCGAGGATCTCGGCGTGCTCGGTGATGTTCTTGGCGACGCGGTCGGGCTGGGACTGCATCACGGCGACGCCCATCCGCAGCTGGCGGTCGCGGAGCTGGTCGTAGAGGCGGGAGAGGATCTGGTTGCCGGCGTGCTGGACGATCTCGGCGTGGAAGCACCGGTCGGTGACGGCGACCTCCGCGAGGTCTCCGGCCGCGGCCCGCAGCTTCTGCTCCTCCAGGAGTTCCTCCAGGCGGGCGATCAGCGAGGCGGGCGCGGGTACGGCCCGCCGGACGGCGAACTCCTCGACGAGCAGTCGGGTCTCGACGACGTCGGCGATCTCCTGCGCGGAGACGGCGAGGACGAGGGCGCCCTTCTTCGGGTAGAGCTTGAGCAGCCCTTCCATCTCCAGCTTGAGCAGCGCCTCGCGGACCGGGGTCCGCGACACCCCTACGGCGAGGGCGAGTTCGCCCTCGGTGAGGAGGGTGCCCCCCTCGTAGCGCCGGTCGAGTACGGCCTGCTTGACGTGCATGTAGACACGGTCGGCTGCGGGGGGTGCGGATGCCATGCACACAGCATAGATACAACAGGGGTGCAACAGAGGGCCCCGTCCACATCGTGGACGGGGCCGTCGGGGTCCTGCCGCCGGCCGGAGGCGGTGTCACCCCCGGCCGGTTGTTTCACGTGAAACGGCGCAACTCGGACCTCACGCCCAGGTGATCAGCCGCTTCGGCTGCTCCAGGATCGCGGCGACGTCCGCCAGGAACTTGGAGCCCAGCTCGCCGTCGACCAGGCGGTGGTCGAAGGAGAGCGCCAGCGTGGTGACCTGACGCGGCTTCACCTTGCCCTTGTGGACCCACGGCTGGAGCTTGATCGCGCCGACCGCGAGGATCGCGGACTCGCCGGGGTTCAGGATGGGCGTCCCGGTGTCGACGCCGAAGACGCCGACGTTGGTGATGGTGAAGGTGCCGCCCTGCATCGCCGCCGGGGTCGTCTTCCCCTCGCGGGCGGTGGAGACCAGCTCGCTCAGCGACGCCGAGAGCTCGGGCAGGGTCTGCGCGTGCGCGTCCTTGATGTTCGGCACGAGCAGGCCGCGCGGGGTGGCCGCGGCGATGCCCAGGTTCACGTAGTGCTTGAGGACGATCTCCTGCGCCGCCTCGTCCCAGGCCGCGTTGATCTCCGGGTTGCGCTTGACCGCGACCAGGACCGCCTTGGCGATGAGGAGCAGCGGGTTGACCCGCAGCCCCGCCATGTCCGTCCCGGCCTTGAGCTCGTCGACCAGCTTCATCGTGCGCGTGATGTCGAAGGTCACGAACTCGGTGACGTGCGGGGCGGTGAAGGCCGAACCGACCATCGCCGCCGCCGTGGCCTTCCGTACGCCCTTGACGGGCACACGGGTCTCCCGGGCGTCGGTGGACACGGCGGGAGCCGCCTGGACGGGCGCGGGGGCGGCCACGGGCTCGGCGACGGGCACCGGGGCCTGGACGGCCGGCGCGGGCGCCGGGGCGGCCGCCGCGTGGACGTCCTCCCGGGTGATGACGCCGTCCGGGCCGGTCGGGGTGACCGTCGCCAGGTCGACGCCGAGGTCCTTGGCCAGCTTCCGGACCGGCGGCTTGGCCAGCGGGCGGCCGGCGCCGGGGCCGTGCCCGTTGAGCTGCTCCGGCACGGTGACGGGCACCGGGGCCGGCGCGACGACCGGGGCGGCCTGCGCGGGAGCGGCCGGGGCCGCGCCCTGCGCCGCCTTGCGGGCGCGGCGCTTGGTGGAGCTGGCGGCCACGCCGTAGCCGACGAGGACCGGCGTACGGCCCTGGGGCGCGGCCTCCTCGGCGGCGGCCGGGGCCGGCGCGGCGGCGACCGGAGCGGCCTCGGCGGCCGGCGCCGCGGGCGCCGTCCCGCCGCCGACGTTCACCGAGATGATGACCTGGCCGACGTCGACCGTGGTGCCCTCGGGGAACAACAGCTCGTGGACCGTGCCGTCGAACGGGATCGGCAGCTCGACGGCGGCCTTGGCCGTCTCGACCTCGCACACGACCTGGCCGTCCTCGACCGTGTCACCGGGCTGGACGTACCACTTGAGGATCTCGGCCTCGGTCAGGCCCTCGCCCACGTCGGGCATCTTGAATTCGCGGATCGTCACGGTGCTCTCCTCAGTACGCCAGCGAGCGGTCGACGGCGTCGAGCACGCGATCGAGACCCGGCAGGTACTCCTCCTCCAGGCGCGCCGGCGGGTACGGCGCGTGGTAGCCGCCGACCCGCAGGACGGGGGCCTCCAGGTGGTAGAAGCAGCGCTCGGTGATCCGGGCGGCGATCTCCGCGCCGGAGCCGAAGAACACCGGGGCCTCGTGGACGACGACCAGGCGGCGGGTCTTCTCGACCGACGCCTGGATGGTGTCGAAGTCGAGCGGCGAGATCGAGCGCACGTCGACGACCTCGATCGACTTGCCCTCCTGGGCGGCGGCCTCGGCCACCTCCAGGCAGGTCTTCACCATCGGGCCGTAGGCCGCCAGGGTGAGGTCGGTGCCCTCGCGGGCGACCCGGGCCTTGTGCAGCTCGCCGGGGATGGCCTCGGTGTCGACGTCGCTCTTGTCCCAGTAGCGGCGCTTGGGCTCGAAGAAGATGACCGGGTCGTCGCTCTGGATCGCCTGCTGGAGCATCCAGTAGGCGTCGTTGGAGTTCGCCGGGGTGACGACCTTGAGGCCCGCGACGTGCGCGAAGAGCGTCTCGGGGGACTCGGAGTGGTGCTCGACGGCGCCGATGCCGCCGCCGTACGGGATGCGGATGACGATCGGCATCTTCACCGTGCCGAGCGAGCGGGCCCGCATCTTCGCCAGCTGGGACACGATCTGGTCGTACGCCGGGAAGACGAAACCGTCGAACTGGATCTCCACGACGGGGCGGTAGCCGCGCAGGGCGAGACCGATCGCGGTGCCGACGATGCCGGACTCGGCGAGCGGGGTGTCGATGACCCGGTCCTCGCCGAAGTCCTTCTGCAGCCCGTCGGTGATCCGGAAGACGCCGCCGAGCTTGCCGACGTCCAGACCCATGATCAGGACCTTGGGGTCGGTCTCCAGCGCCTTGCGCAGCGACTCGTTGAGCGCCTTCGCGAGAGGAAGCTTCTGAACAGCCATGATTACTCGGCCTCTCCGCCCTCGAAGGACGCCTGGTAGGCGGCGAACTCGGCCCGCTCCTCGTCGACGAGCGCGTGCCCGTCCGCGTACACGTTGTCGAAGATCGCCATGTGCTCCGGGACGGGCATGGCGCGGACGACCTCGCGGACGTGCTTGCCGAGCGCCTCGCTCTCCGTCTCCAGCTCCTCGAAGAAGGCCGCGTCGGCGTGGCCCTCGTTCTCCATGTACGTCCTGAGGCGCTGGATCGGGTCCTTGGCCTCCCACTCCTCGCGCTCCGCGTCCCGGCGGTAGCGGGTCGGGTCGTCCGAGGTGGTGTGCGCGGCCATGCGGTAGGTGTAGGCCTCGATGAGCGTCGGGCCCTCGCCGCGGCGGGCGCGCTCCAGTGCCGACCGGGTCACGGCCAGGCACGCGAGGACGTCGTTGCCGTCGACGCGGACGCCGGGGAAACCGAAACCGCGGGCGCGCTGGTAGAGCGGAACGCGGGTCTGCTTCTCGATGGGCTCGGAAATGGCCCACTGGTTGTTCTGGCAGAAGAACACGACCGGGGCGTTGTACACCGCGGAGAAGACGAAGGACTCGTTCACGTCGCCCTGGCTGGAGGCGCCGTCACCGAAGTACGCGATCACGGCGGAATCCACGCCGTCCTTGGCGACGCCCATGGCGTAACCGGTGGCGTGCAGGGTCTGCGCACCGAGAACGATCGTGTACAGGTGGAAATTGTTGGTGCTCGGATCCCAGCCGCCGTTGTTCACACCGCGGAACATGCCGAGCAGGTTCGTGGGGTCGACCCCGCGGCACCAGGCGACCGCGTGCTCACGGTAGGTGGGGAAGACGTAGTCGTCGTCCCGCAGGGCACGGCCGGAGCCGATCTGGGCGGCCTCCTGGCCGAGCAGCGAGGCCCACAGGCCCAGCTCGCCCTGCCGCTGGAGCGCGGTGGCCTCGGCGTCGAAGCGACGGCTGAGGACCATGTCGCGGTAGAGCCCGCGCAGTTCCTCGGCACTCAGGTCGATGTCGTAATCGGGGTGCTGGACGCGCTCTCCCTCGGGCGTCAGCAGCTGGACGAGCTCGGGCTCTGCGCCCTGCGCCGCCGGTGCCTTCTTCGCGCCTGCGGCGCTGGTGGTGCGCTTGGCGCCGCTGCTGCGTCGCGTCGTCTTGCGCGCGGCAGTGCTCTCCACGGTCACGTGCGTGCTCCTCCGTCGGTCCGGCCTCCGGGTTCGCCGGTAAGACCAGTGCGGCTCCGCCTTATCCGTACCCTTCGCACGGGGTGGGTGCGACGCGGCCGGAGTCGGGCGTGACAGGTGCCCCGGCGAGCGCCGTCATAGGCACGTTACCCATAGTGCAGCATTCCCGCGAAACCCTCCTTGACCTGCGATTTTGCTTGGATTTCCAAGTAAATCGAGAAAAGAGGGACTCGCTGCTGGTCAGCGCGTGGACAACGGCCCGACGCCGTCGTCGGAACATCCGGCACGTTATCCCGCGCACCCCGGGCGCGGGAAGAGCCAATATGTGAGACTGGCAGCGTGCGCGAAGAAGGAAAAATCCGGGTATTTCTGCTGGATGACCACGAAGTCGTCCGGCGCGGCGTCCACGAGCTGCTCTCCGTGGAGGACGACATCGAGGTGGTCGGCGAGGCCGGGACGGCGGCGGACGCGCTGGTCAGGATCCCCGCGACCCGCCCCGACGTCGCCGTGCTCGACGTCCGGCTGCCGGACGGCAGCGGCGTCGAGGTCTGCCGCGAGATCCGTTCGCGGGACGAGGACATCAAGTGCCTGATGCTGACCTCGTACGCGGACGACGAGGCGCTCTTCGACGCGATCATGGCCGGAGCCTCGGGGTACGTCCTCAAGGCCATCCGCGGCAACGAACTCCTGAACGCGGTGCGGGACGTGGCCGCGGGCAAGTCCCTGCTCGACCCGGTGGCGACCGCCCGCGTCCTGGAGCGGCTGCGGGACGGCAACAACCCCAAGGGCGACGACAAGCTCGCCAACCTGACGGAGCAGGAGCGCAAGATCCTCGACCTGATCGGCGAGGGTCTGACCAACCGGGTCATCGGCGAGCGGCTCCACCTCGCGGAGAAGACCATCAAGAACTATGTCTCCAGCCTGCTGTCGAAGCTGGGCATGGAGCGGCGCTCGCAGGCCGCCGCCTACGTGGCGCGGCTCCAGGCGGAGCGCCACTGACGTCCTCCGACGTCCTCCCGGGGGCGGAGACGGCCCCGGGCACCGGTGGCGCCGGGCCGGCCGACCGGCCCCGCCCCGTCCCGGGTGCGGCCGACGGTCCCGATTCGGGACCTACGTCCCCGTGAAAGCGGGGCAGGGGCCCCTTCTCCGACAGGTGGCGGTGGCGGAGAGTGGAGGGCATGTCCACCGACGAGATCCGCGCCATCGAGCTGCTCGGCCGCGTCGCGTACGGCCGGGTGGCGACGAGCATGCGGGCGATGCCGTTCGTCGCCCCCGCCCGCCACATCGTGGCCGACGGCCGTGTGCTGCTCCGGCTGCACCGGGGCCTCGGCTACCACCGCGCCTGCAACGGCAGCGTCGTCGCCTACGGCGCGGACAACTTCAGCTCCGGGTCGGCGAACCTCTGGTCCGTGCAGTTCACCGGCACCGCCGAGATCGTCGAGCCGACCGCCGAGGAGCTGAGGGAGTTCGGCACCGAACCGGAGCGGGTGGACGGCGAGGCCTTCGACCCGGTCTACATGCGGATCGAACCGCAGTTCGTGACGGTCCACGCCCTCGACTACGCGAGCGAGACCCCGGTGACCCGTGCCACCACCCACTCCGTCCGGCGACACCTCCACCACGTAGCGTGATCTAACATCTGGCGGGTGCCGCGCTCATCTGAAACGCTCACTCCTCCGGGCGAACCGCCCGCCCCGCGGCCCGGTCGACGACCGGGCGCCACCCGCCCCGCCGGCGCCCCGCCCGCCCCACCGGTCGGCGCCCTGCTCCGCCGCCACCGGCACGCCGGGGAACCCCTCTCCTGCGTGCCCGTCGCCGAGGGCCTGCTCAACCGCGGCTTCCGCCTCTCCACCACCCGCGGCACCTACTTCCTGAAACAGCACCTCGACGCCCCCACCGCCGACCGCGCCACCATCGCCCGCCAGCACCGGGCCACCCAGCGGCTGCACGCCCTCGGCCTGCCCGTCGCCCCGCCGCTGCCCGACGGCAGGGGCCGCACCGTCGCCGTCGTCGACGGCCACTGCTACGCCCTGCACCCCTGGGTCGACGGCCGCCACCGCGACGGCGCCCAGCTCTCCACCGGCTGCTCCCGGCGCCTGGGCACCCTCCTGGGACAGGTCCACACCGCCCTGGACCGGGTCATGGAGCCCCCGGGACCGGACGGGACACCCGGCGCCGTCGCGGACGGCGGGCGCGCCAGCGCCGACCTCCAGGACACCTTCCGGGCCATCGACGAGCTGATCCGCCTGGCCCGCGCGCACCGCCCCCGCGACAGCTTCGACGTCCTCGCCCTGCACCGGCTCAGGGAGCGCCGCCGGCTCCTCGCCCAGCACGCCCACCACCGGCCGCCGCCCGCCGAGGCGGCCGGCTGGGTGCACGGCGACTTCCATCCGCTGAACCTGCTCTACCGGGGCGCCGAACCCGCCGCGATCGTCGACTGGGACCGGCTCGGGGTCCGCCCGAGGGCCGAGGAGGCGGTCAGGGCCGCCGCCATCTTCTTCGTACGGCCCGGGGGCGAGCTGGCCCTGGAGAAGGTACGGGCGTACGCCCGCGCGTACCGGCGGGCGAGCGGCGCCGACCGCGCCGAGCTGGCGGCGGCCGTGCACCGGGTGTGGTGGGAGCGGCTCAACGACTTCTGGACCCTGCGGTGGCGCTACCAGCTGCACGACCGAAGGGCCGACCCGCAGTTTCCCGCGATGTCGGCCCTGGCGGTCTGGTGGACCCGCGAGTACGCGGCGGTGAGCGACGCGTTCGCGGGGTGAGGCGGCGTCCGGGCCGGTGCCCGGACCGGGCCCGGGTCAGCCGGACTCGGTGCCGTCCGTCGGCGGCGGGTCCGAGTTGTTGCCGCCGGTGGGATCGGTGGGCGTCCCGGTCTCCGGCGGATCCGTGGCGTTCGTCGGCGGATCCGTGGGCTGGGTCGGCTCGTCCGTGGGCTCGGTGGGCGGCTCGGTCGTCGTCGACGGGTCGGTCGTCGGCGGAGCCGTCGTGGGCGGCTGCGTCGTCGGCCGGTACGTCGTCGGCGGCGGCCACGGGTCCTGCGTGACGCCCCCGTCGGAGGTGCCCGGGTCGGTCGACGGCTGCTCGGACTCCGTCGACGGCGAGGGCGAGGGCTCCTCGGACTGCGTCGACGGCGAGTTGCTCACCGTCGGCGTCGTGCCGCCCGTGGTGCCACCGGGGTCGCCGGCCTTGTCCAGGGCGTAGACGACACCGGCGACGACCGCGATCAGCGCGAGCGCGGCGAACAGCCAGATCTTGCCGCGGCGGCCGTTCCCGCCGTGCGAGCCGTACGAACCGTCCTGGCCGTAGCCGCCGTTGCCGCCCGTACCGCCGTCGTATCCGCCGTACCCGCCGTCCTCCGGGTTCATCGGGGGCAGGATCGGGCCCTGCGAGGTGTCGCCGTGCACGGGGTGGCCCATCGCGGTCGTCGCGGCCATGCCGCCGACCGGGGTGTGACCGCCCTCGTGCGCCTCCACCGGCCCGGTGTTCCACGTGCCGGTGTGGCCGCCCTGCTGCTGGAGCATCTGCAGGCCGTACTGGATGAGGCCGCGCATCTCCTCGGCGCTCTGGAACCGGTCGTCCGGGTCCTTGGCGAGCGAGCGCATCACCAGGCCGTCGAGCTCCGGCGGCACGGACTGCGTGACGTCGGACGGCGGCACCGGCGCGTCCTGGACGTGCTGGTACACGACGGACAGCGGCGTCTCACCGGTGAACGGGGGCCGCAGCGCCAGGAGTTCGTAGAGGAGGCAGCCCGTCGCGTACAGGTCGGAGCGGTGGTCGACGGCCTTGCCGAGCGCCTGCTCGGGGGAGAGGTACTGCGGGGTGCCCATGACCATGCCGGTCTGGGTCATCGTCGACTGCGCGCCGTGCAGGGCGCGGGCGATGCCGAAGTCCATGACCTTCACGGCGCCGCCGTGGGTGATGATCACGTTCGCCGGCTTGATGTCGCGGTGCACGATGCCGTGCTGGTGCGAGTAGGCCAGCGCCTCCAGGACCCCGGAGACGATGATGAGGGCCTGCTCGGGCCCGGGGGCCTCGGCGCTGAGCAGCAGGTCGCGGATGGTGCGGCCCTCGACCAGCTCCATCACGATGTACGGCACGGGCCGGCCGGCCACGATGTCCTCGCCGGAGTCGTAGACCGCGACGATGGCGTGGTGGTTCAGCCCGGCGACCGACTGGGCCTCGCGGGTGAAGCGGGCCTTGGACACCGGGTCCTCGGCGAGGTCGGCGCGGAGGAGCTTGACCGCGACGGTGCGGCCGAGCCGCACGTCCTCGGCCGCGAAGACCTCCGCCATGCCGCCGCGTCCCAGACGGTGCGTCAGGCGGTACCGGCCGTCGCCGACGACCCCGCCGACGCCCCAGGACTCCGCCGACGAGTCCGGCACGCCGCCGCCTGCTCCGGATTCGGGTGCCATCAGTCCTCGCCGTCGTCTGTCGTGCCGTGTCCAGTCGTCACGCTACAGGCTCCGTACGACACCACGGTCCGAGATGGACCGGCCATCCAACCCCTTCCACGTACACCTGTGCAAATTCGACAGGATTCCTCCGCCCCCGCGGAAACGGTTCGGAGAAGCTTCCTGTGCGGAGGGTCACGGAACGGGCACCTGGCTTGACGTGTCACTGCCCTCGGGCAGACTTGGCCGAGAAATTCCGGATCAACGCCGCCTCGCGCGCGTAGGGGGAAGCACAGATGAGCCAGGACGGCGCACAGGGCCGCTATGCGGGCGGTTCGGTCGCGGGCGGCCGGTACCAGCTGCGCGACCTTCTCGGCGAGGGCGGGATGGCGTCGGTCTACCTCGCCTACGACAGCGCGCTCGACCGCCAGGTCGCGATCAAGACGCTGCACACCGAGCTGGGCCGCGAACAGTCCTTCCGCGAACGTTTCCGCCGCGAGGCGCAGGCGGTCGCGAAGCTGTCGCACACCAACATCGTCTCGGTCTTCGACACCGGCGAGGACACCCTCGACGGCGCCGTCATGCCGTACATCGTCATGGAGTACGTGGAGGGGCAGCCGCTCGGCTCGGTCCTCGCCTCGGACATCCAGCAGTACGGCGCGATGCCGGCCGACCGGGCGCTGAAGGTCACCGCGGACGTGCTCGCCGCGCTGGAGGTCAGCCACGAGATGGGCCTGGTCCACCGCGACATCAAGCCCGGCAACGTGATGCAGACCAAGCGCGGCGTGGTCAAGGTCATGGACTTCGGCATCGCCCGCGCCATGCAGTCCGGGGTCACGTCGATGACCCAGACCGGCATGGTCGTCGGCACCCCCCAGTACCTCTCCCCCGAGCAGGCCCTCGGGCGCGCGGTGGACGCCCGCTCCGACCTGTACTCGGTCGGCATCATGCTCTTCCAGCTGCTGACCGGCCGGCTGCCCTTCGACGCCGACTCCCCGCTGGCCATCGCCTACGCGCACGTCCAGGAGGAGCCGGTCGCCCCGTCGACCGTCAACCGGGCGGTGACCCCGGCGATGGACGCGCTCGTCGCCCGCGCGCTGCGAAAGAACCCGAACGAGCGGTTCCCGAGCGCGGCCGCGATGCGCGACGAGTGCCTCCGGGTGCTCTCCGCCGGCCAGACCGCCGCCCCGTCGATCGTCCCCGGCAACCCCGTCAGCAGCGGCGCGGGCGTCGGCTCGGCGGTCTTCCCGCCCGTCGGCCAGACCCCGCCGCCGGCCCCGCACACCGGACCGCACGGGGTGCAGCACCCCTACCAGCCGCCGACGCCGGGACCGTACGGTCCGGCGACCCCGGCGCCCTCCCCCTCGTACGGGTACCCGCAGCAGGCGCCGACGCCCGTCTCCGGGTACCAGACCCACCACGCCCCGCAGAACGCGTACCAGGCGTCCACCCCGGCTCCGTACTCCACCGCGCACCCGTCCGCGTCGAGCACGGCCGGCGGTTCGCGACGGAACACGCCGGTGATCGTCGGCGCGGTCGTCGTCGCCCTGCTCGCGGTCGGCGGCCTGCTCGTCGCCCTGAACCTCGACAAGGGCGAGGACCCCGAGGCCGGCGGCACCGGCGGCACGGGCACCCAGCAGAGCCAGACCGCGGCCCCCGGCCACAAGGGCCCCGACCTCACCAAGACGATCGACCCGAAGAAGTGCAGCCAGCCGACGGAGTCGAGCGACGACCCGGAGAAGTTCGAGGTCCCGAACTTCACCTACAAGAACATCCAGTCGGTGAAGGCCTGCGTCCAGGCCGGCGGCTGGAAGATCATGACGCAGACGCCCGTGGACGAGTCCACGTACGGCGAGGGCACGATCCTGGAGCAGTACCCGCCGGCAGGCGAGGACATCACCGACAAGGACGCCGAGTTCACCCTCAAGATCTCCACCGGCAACCCGCCGCAGTAGACGGGCGCCCTCCCCTCTGTCGGACGAGGCCCTCCCCACCGGACGCGGTCCGGCGGGGAGGGCCTCGTGCAGGGAGGCTTCGTGCCGGGGGCCTCGTGCCAGGACGGCCTCGTTCCGGGAGGGCCTCGTGCCGGGGGGGCCGTGCACCGGAGGTCCCATCCGAACGGGGGACTCCTCTGTTCCTCCCCCGATTCCGGCTTCGGAGCCGTTCCTCCTGCTCCCGGGCGTCGCCGTCACCCTTCCTGACGCTCCTTTACGTCGACCGCCCCCGTCCCGGATGCCGGACTCGCCCCGGCATGTGACGCTGAGTTCACTATCTCGGCGGCTCGGTACGGGAGGGGGTCACCCGGTGACTCCAGCACTCCGCAGGGCGCGGGCACGGGTCCTCGGATCCGCTCTCACCTGCTTGTTCGCCGGCACGTGCGCCCTGCCCGGGGGGCCGCTCGCCCACGGAGCCGAGGCACCGGCCGGCTCCGCGGTGATCGTGGCACCGACCACGCCCCCGGCCGCCACGCCGCCCCCGCCCTCCACGGCGCCGCCCACCCCGTCGGCCTCCTCCGTCGCACCCTCCTCGACGGTCACCCGCTCCCCTTCCGCCATCTCCCCCTCTCCGGGACGCACCGGCGCCGCGGGCACGCACGCACCTCCCGCGCCCGCCCCTGCCGGCACGGGCGCGGCGGCGCCCGCCGGGCCGAGCGCCGAGCCCAGCGACGCGCCCTCGCCCGAGGGCTCCGCCTCGCTGGCGGGCCGGCCCGCGGGTGAGGGGCGCCCGCGGCCGGGGCGCTCCGTGGCCCCGGTGCCCGCGGGTGACGCGCCCCGGCAGCCGGAGTCCCCTCGTACCGAAACTGCAACAGACCCGGAGCGCCCCGAGGCCGTCGAGGAGGAGGCCCGGGAGGTACGCGAGGAGGAGGCCGTCGCACCGGAGGCGGCACCCGCGAGCCGGCCCGGCGCCGCGCCGGGGATGGCCGCCGAATCCGCCGAACCCCTCGTCGACCAGCGGATTCCCGTGCTCACGCTCGGGGTCGGCCTGGCGCTGATGGGGCTCGGGATCGGCTTCCTCGGGCTCCGGATGCGGCGCCGCTGAGCCCTGGCGGACCCCCGGGGTCCCCCTTGAGGCGGATGCGGCCCTTCCGTCTCAGGACGGTTGTCCGTCCCGGCATACCCGGTATACATACTGAGTATGTCCATCCGCCACGGGCTTCTCGCCCTCCTCGAACGCGGCCCTCGGTACGGCTCCCAGCTCCGTACGGAGTTCGAGTCGCGCACGGGTTCCACCTGGCCCCTCAACGTCGGCCAGGTGTACACGACCCTCAACCGGCTCGAACGCGACGGCATGGTCGCCCAGGGCGGCGAGGACACGGCCGGACACACCCTGTACACGATCACCGACAGCGGCCGCGCCGAACTGCGGACCTGGTTCGAGAAGCCGGTGGACCGCACCAGCCCCGCCCGTGACGAGCTGGCCATCAAGCTCGCCATGGCCGTGGGCGCCCCCAGCGTCGACATCCGCGACGTCATCCAGTCCCAGCGCCGGCACACCGTGAAGGCGATGCAGGACTACACCCGCCTCAAGGCCCAGGCCCTGATCGCCGTCGAGAGCGGCGGAGCCCGGGAGCGGGACGACGTCGCCTGGCTGCTCGTCCTGGAACAGCTGATCTTCCAGACCGAGGCCGAGGCACGCTGGCTGGACCACTGCGAATCCCGGCTGATCCGCCTCTCGACGACGGCCGCGGAGGTCGGCGCCGCCCCGGGGGCCGCGGCGCCCCCGACCCGGAAGGCCCCCGGGTCCGCCGACGGACCCGGTGCCGCCGACGGTCCCGGCACCGGCGCCCGGCCGGGCGCCGACGCGGTCCGCACCGGCACCGCACCGACCGAGACCGCCCCACCCTCGGCCCGGGGACGCTGACCGCGACCCCGCGCCCCACACGTACCTCTCGCCCCACCCGTACCTCTAGCGACGCGCGCCCCACGTGCGCGCCGCATCCGGCGTACGGCCCGCGCACCGCCCGCCGTACGGACCGCACACCGTCCGCCGAACGGCCCGCGCCGCACCGGCCGTACCACCTTTCCACCGCTCGCTCCCGTGTCCGGCCGACCGCCGGGCACGCCCAAGGGGGGACCCCTCATGTCCGCACAGCAGCCCGTGCTGCAACTCAAGAACCTGACCCGCGTCCACGGCGCGGGTGCCACCGAGGTGCATGCCCTGCGCGGCATCGACCTCGCCGTGTACCCGGGTGAACTCGTCGCCGTCATGGGCCCGTCCGGCTCCGGCAAGTCCACGCTGCTCACCATCGCCGGCGGCCTCGACGCCCCCACCTCGGGACAGGTGATCGTCGAGGACACCGACATCACCACGGCGAGCGTCAAGGAACTCGCGGCCCTGCGCCGCCGCAGCATCGGCTACGTCTTCCAGGACTACAACCTCATCCCGGCCCTCACCGCCGCCGAGAACGTCGCCCTGCCGCGCGAGCTGGACGGGACCTCCTCCCGGAAGGCGCGCGTCGAGGCCCTCAAGGCACTGGAGGAGATGGGCCTCGGCCACCTCGCCGACCGCTTCCCCGACGAGATGTCCGGCGGCCAGCAGCAGCGCGTGGCCATCGCCCGCGCCCTCGTCGGAGAGCGCCGCCTCGTCCTCGCCGACGAGCCCACCGGCGCCCTCGACTCCGAGACCGGCGAGTCCGTGCTCGCCCTGCTCCGCAGCCGCTGCGACGCCGGCGCGGCCGGTGTCCTCGTCACCCACGAGCCGCGCTTCGCGGCCTGGGCGGACCGGGTCGTGTTCCTGCGGGACGGCGCCATCGTCGACCAGACCGTGCGCAGCGAGGCCGATTCCCTGCTGACGGGCCAGGTGGCTGAGGCGTGAAGACCTGGTTCCACTCCTGGCGGGCCGCGATACGCATAGCCCGCCGCGACGCCTGGCGCTCCAAGGGCCGCAGTGCTCTCGTCCTGGCGATGATCGCCCTGCCGATCCTGGGCGTCAGCGCCCTCGATCTGACCTTCCGCAGCTCCGAGCTGTCCCCCGCCGAGCGGGCGGATCGCTCGATCGGCGCGGCCGACGCCCGCTTCAAGGACTCCGGCTACGGCGGGGTGCCGATCCTCCAGGACCCGTCCGGGGACCTGAACACCCCGGCCAAGGACTACGCGGACACGGTCTGGCCGAGCGGCCCCACCGATGTCACCAAGACCTTCCCCGCGGGATCCACGGTCCTCACGGACAGCTCCGGCAGCGCCAAGCTGACGACGAAGCACGGTCTGCTCGTCACCGAGGTGCGTGAGCTCAAGGCCGCCGACCCGATGGCGCGCGGCATCACGACCCTCCTGGAGGGCCGCTACCCGGAGAAGAACGACGAGGTCGTCGCGACCTCGCACTTCCTGGAGAGCAGCGGTCTGTCGGTCGGCTCGACCCTTTCCGCACGCAACTTCGACCGCCCGTACCGGATCGTCGGCTCCTACGAGATTCCCGACCAGCTGAAGGCCGACCAGGTCAACGTGCTCCCCGGGGCCTTCCACGCCCCGTACGCGAAGGCCGTCGAGAAGGCCGGGCTGCAGAAGCCCGACACCAGCACCACGTACCTGGTGCGCGCGTCGGGTGGTTTCACGTGGAACATGGTCAAGGAGATCAACACCAAGGGTGTGATCGTCTCCTCCCGTGCCGTGATGATCGACCCGCCGGCCAAGTCCGAGGTCCCGCTCTTCCAGAAGCAGGGCTGGGGCGACTTCGAGTCCAGCGCGGTCGGCAACGCCGCCGAGCTCGCGGCCGTCGGCACGGTCGTCGGTCTGGCGATGCTGGAGATCTGCCTGCTCGCCGGACCCGCCTTCGCGGTCGGCGCCCGTCGCTCGCGCCGCCAGCTCGGTCTGGTCGGGGCCAACGGCGGTGCCCGCAGCCACATCCGGGCCATCGTGCTGAGCGGCGGTCTGGTCATCGGTGTCGCCGCGGCGATCACCGGTACGGTCCTCGCCCTGATCCTCACCAAGGCGCTCCAGCCCTTCCTGGAGGAGACCATGGGGCAGCGGTTCGGCGCCTTCGACGTCCGGCCGCTGGAGATCCTCGGCATCGCGCTGCTCGCCGTGCTGACCGGACTGCTCGCCGCCATCGTGCCGGCGATCACCGCCTCACGGCAGACCGTCCTCGCCTCGCTCACCGGCCGGCGCGGTATCCGCCGCAGCAGCCGGGTCCTGCCCCTGATCGGCCTCGCGGCGCTCCTGATCGGCGGCGCCATCGCGCTCTTCGGGTCCATGGTCAGCCAGCAGTTCATCATCGTCGCCGGCGGCTCCGCGATCGCCGAGCTGGGCGTGGTCGCCATGACCCCGGCGCTGGTCGGCCTGTTCGGCCGGACCGGCCGCTGGCTGCCGCTGTCCCCGCGTCTCGCGCTGCGGGACGCCGTGCGCAACCGGGGCCGTACGGCTCCCGCCGTCGCCGCCGTCCTCGCCGCCGTCGCCGGCACGGTCGCCGTCTCCACGTACATGGCCAGCGAGGAGGCCCAGCGCAGGGCCGAGTACACGGCCCAGCTGCCGCACGGCACCGTCGCCGCGTTCGTCAACGAGGAGGGCGGCCGGGACGTCCCCGCCGTCCGCGACGCCATCCAGCGGTACGTCCCCGTCGACGTCCGCGCCGACGTCCAGCGCGTCGCGGTCGGCAAGCCCAGCTGCATGCCCTGGGACAGCGCCGCGGGCTGCGGCCGCTTCGAGATCGTCGTCCCCCCGGCGAACGAGTGCCCCATGTACGCCTCGGTCCCCGGCGGCGGCGACCCCGCCGAGAAGTTCACCCCCGATCAGCGCCGGAAGATGCTCAGCGAGGACTGGCGGTGCAAGGAGGGCCGCAGCAGCGGCATGTACGTCTCCGACGGCGGGCTCCTCGTCGGTGACGCCGCCCTGCTCCAGGTGCTCGGCCTCGACGCCCCCGCGACCGTGAAGGCCCTGGCCGACGGCAAGGTCGTCAGCTTCAACCCGGTCAACGTCGACAAGAACGGCAGGTACGGGATCAAGCAGATCACCGACCTGGCCGCCGCCGACAAGGCCTCCCAGGACGGCAAGCCCACCCCCGGCAAGGTCACCCTGCTGCCCGCGTACCAGGTCCCCGGGGACACGCAGTCCTACGGCGTCCAGGCCCTGATGACCCCGGCCACCGCCAAGGCCGCCGAACTCACCACGGTGCCGCTCGGCAGCTACGCCAGCACGGACCGGCTGCCCGACACCGAGGCGCGCCAGAAGCTCGACGGCGAGCTCACCAAGCTCGGCAGCAGCGTCGAACTCCACGTCGAGGAGGGCTTCGTCAACTCGTACAGCCTCATCCTGCTGTCCCTGGCGATCTTCGCGGGGCTCGTGACCGTCGGCGCCGCCGGTATCGCCACCGGGCTCGCCCAGGCCGACGCCGAGGCCGATCTGAAGACGCTGGCCGCCGTCGGCGCCCCGCCGCGGGTCCGCCGGACCCTCAGCGGCTTCCAGTGCGGTGTCGTCGCCGCGATGGGCGTCCTCCTCGGCTCCGCCGCCGGAGTGCTGCCCGCCGTGGGACTCCGGCTGAACGAGGAACGGCAGCAGTTCCGCTGGCACGAGGAGTCCGTCGCCCAGGGCTGGAGCACGGCCGCCGACGCACCGTACGTGCCGATCGTCATCCCCTGGGAGACCCTCGCCGGCCTGCTCGTCGCCGTACCGGTCGGCGCCGCGCTGCTGGCGGCCCTGGTGACCCGCTCCCGCGGCGCGCTGGCCCGGCGCGAGGCGACCTGACGGTCTTCGTTGTCGTCCCGTGCCCCCGTACGAGGGTGGATCACCCTCGTACGGGGGCACACCCCGTGGTGACGCATGTGTACGAGAGAATGGCGGCATGGAGATGCCGAGGAATGACAGGTCGCAGGAGAGCCCCCAGGTCCTCATCGTGGGACAGGACGGGATGGCGCTCGGCGGCACTCAGGGCGACGACGAACCCCGCGAGGTCCCGGTGACGGAAATGGTCGAGCAGCCTGCGAAGGTCATGCGGATCGGCAGCATGATCAAGCAGCTCCTGGAGGAAGTACGCGCGGCACCTCTCGACGAGGCCAGCCGGGTCAGGCTCAAGGACATCCACGCCAGCTCCGTGAAGGAACTGGAGGACGGGCTCGCGCCCGAACTGGTCGAGGAACTGGAGCGGCTCTCCCTGCCGTTCACGGACGAGGCGATCCCCTCCGAGGCGGAGCTGCGCATCGCGCAGGCGCAGCTGGTCGGCTGGCTGGAGGGCCTCTTCCACGGCATCCAGACGGCGCTCTTCGCCCAGCAGATGGCGGCCCGCGCCCAGCTGGAGCAGATGCGCCGGGCGCTCCCGCCGGGCGCGTCGCACGACGATGACGACGACGACCGCGGCCACGGCCACGCGGTCCGCTCGGGGCCGTACCTGTAGCCCTCGGCGGAGCACGGACGAGGAGGGGCCCGGCACACCGCGTGCCGGGCCCCTCACGCATCCGTGACGCCACCGCGGGTGAGGCCCGGCATGCTCCGGGGAAGCGGGCCCGTCAGGCCCGCGGAGCCAGCAGCAGGACCTTGCCGACGTGGCTGCCCGCCTCCAGCGCCCGGTGGCCCTCGGCGGCGTCGCTCAGCGACAGCGTCCGGTCGACGACCGGGCGGACCGTTCCCGCGCCGATCAGCGGCCAGATGTGCTCCCGGACGGCCGCCACGATCGCCGCCTTCTCGTCCGCCGGGCGGGCCCGCAGCGTGGTCGCCATGACCGCGGCCCGCTTCGCGAGCAGCGCCCCGAGGTTCAGCTCGCCCTTGACGCCGCCCTGCAGGCCGATGACGACGAGCCGGCCGTTCACGGCCAGCGCCTTCACGTTCCGCTCCAGGTACTTGGCGCCGACGATGTCCAGGATGACGTCCGCCCCCGCCCCGTCCGTCGCCTTCGCCAGCTCCTCGACGAAGTCCTGCTGGCGGTAGTCGATGAGGATGTCCGCGCCGAGCTCGGCACAGCGCGCCAGCTTCTCGGGGCCGCCCGCGGTGACCGCGACCCGCGCCCCGATCGCCTTGGCCAGCTGGATCGCCATCGTGCCGATCCCGCTCGCCCCGCCGTGCACGAGCAGCGTCTCCCCCGGACGCAGGTGGGCGATCATGAAGATGTTGGACCAGACGGTGCAGGCCACCTCGGGGAGCGCCGCGGCCGTGGCCACGTCGACGCCCTCGGGCACCGGGAGCAGCTGGCCCGCGGGGACGACGACCTTCTCCGCGTATCCGCCGCCGGCGAGCAGCGCGCAGACCTCGTCGCCGACCGCCCAGCCCGCCACCCCCGGGCCGAGCGCGGAGATCCGGCCCGAGCACTCCAGGCCGGGGTACGGCGAGCTGCCCGGCGGCGGGTCGTAGAAGCCCTGCCGCTGGAGCAGGTCGGCGCGGTTGACGGCACTCGCCGCCACCTCGACGAGGACCTCGCCCTCGCCGGGTACGGGATCGGGCACCTCCGCCCAGACGAGGGCTTCGGGACCACCGGGTTCCGGAATCGTGATCGCATACATGCCGGCGAGGCTACTCCCGGCGCCGGGCGGGCCGTGCTCAGTCCTCCGGCGGTGTCCTGAGCGGGGTGACCGGCGCGGCACGGACGATGGTGATCACCCGGTCGGTGAGCTGGAGCGGGCTGGCCGCGGGGTCGTCGTATCCGAGCAGCCGGTGGCCGCGCAGCACGCTCACGACCAGGTCACCGGTCTCGCGGACGCTCTTCCCCACCTCGCTCTTGGTCACCGGGCGCTCCACCAGGTCGAGGCCGGAGCCCTGCTGGATGAGGTCCTCCATGACCGTGCCGGCGCTGGGGCTCAGCACGGACAGGCCGAGCAGGCGTCCGGCGGCGCTGGCGCTGGTGATGACCGCGTCCGCGCCGGACTGGCGCAGCAGCGGCGCGTTCTCCTCCTCGCGGACCGCGGCGACGATCTTCGCGCCCCGGTTGAGTTGGCGGGCCGTGAGGGTGACCAGGACCGCCGTGTCGTCGCGCTGGGTGGCAATGACGATCTGCCGGGCGCGCTGCACCTCGGCGCGGAGCAGCACGTCACTGCGGGTCGCGTCGCCGACGACACCGACGAAGCCGTCCGCGTTCGCCGTCTCGATCACCTTGTTGGAGGGATCGACGATGACGATCTGCTCCTTGCTGAGACCGGTGGCGCAGAGCGTCTGGATCGCGGACCGCCCCTTGGTGCCGAAGCCGACGATGACGGTGTGGTCGCGCAAGGTGGACCTCCAGCGGTTCAGCCGGAACTCCTCGCGGGTCCGCTCCGTGAGGACCTCGAGGGTGGTACCGACCAGGATGATCAGAAACAGCACGCGCAGGGGCGTGACCAGCAGGATGTTGGCGAGCCGCGCCGTGTCGCTGTACGGGACGATGTCGCCGTATCCGGTGGTGGAGAGCGTGACGGTCGCGTAGTAGGCGCAGTCGAGGAAGTCGAGCGTCCCGTTGGCGTTGTCGTGGTACCCCCCGCGGTCGACGTAGACGATCATGATGGTCACGGCCAGCACGCCGAGGGCCATCAGGAGCCGCTTGCCGACCTGGCGCAGGGGCCGCTCGACCTCGCGGCGGGGCAGCTTGACCTGCGGGCCGGAGATCCGTTCCTCCGCGTGGCGGGCCATCGCGTCACGGCTGGGAAGTTTCACGTGAAACACGCTCCTTGGGCCGGTACGGCCCCCTCTGCCGCCGGCCAGGAAAGGTCGAGGACATCCAACTCTTGGCCGGGGCGGGCGCCGCCGGGCGGGACGACGGCCAGTCCGTCGGCGGCGGCGATGCCGCGCAGCATGGCCGGTCCGTTGTAGCGCAGGGGTACGGCCCGTCCGCCGCGGCGCACGACCGGGACCAGCCGGGTGTCGTACGGGTGGCCGTGCACCTCGTCCTGCACGGGGACCCGCGGCGGCTCGGGCACGGCGGCCGCGGCCCCGGTCAGGGCTGCCAGAAGCGGCTCGGCCAGCGTCAGGAGCCCGGAGACCGCCGCGAGGGGGTTGCCGGGAAGCCCGACGAGATGACGGACGCGCGGGGCCGTGGCGCCCGCGGCCGGGGCGTCGGCGGCCGGAGCACCCACGGCCGGGGCGTCGGCGGGCCCGAAGGCCCCGGACGGCGTGGCAGAGGGCCCGGAGGCCCCGGACGGCACGGGCTCGGGCGGCTCGGAGTCCGACGGGCCGGGCTTGACCGCCTCGGGCAGCGCGTTGAGGCGGGCGAGGAGCATCGGGTGGCCCGGGCGGACCTTCACCCCGTCGACCAGGAGGGTCGCACCGGCCTTCTCCAGGACTCCGTGGACGTGGTCCACGGGCCCGGCGGCGGTCCCGCCGGTGGTGAGCACCAGATCGGCGGCGGAACCGGTGACGGCCGCGTACAGCTCCTCGGCCTCGTCGCCGATGCGGCGGACGGCGAGGACGTCGGCGCCGAGGGCCGCCAGCCACGGGCCCAGCATCGGGCCGAGGGCGTCGCGGATGAGGCCGTCGTGGGGGAGCCCGGCGGCGAGCAGCTCGTCGCCGAGGACCAGGATCTCGACCCGGGGGCGGGGCGGCACGGGAAGCTCGTCGTAGCCGGCGGCCGCGGCGAGGCCCAGCACGGCGGGGGTCACGACGCTGCCGGCGGGCAGCAGCTCCTCGCCGGAACGGCACTCCTGGCCGCGGGGCCGGATGTCCTGTCCCGGCACGACCTCGCGCAGGGCGTGCAGCAGGGTGCCCTCGGTGCGGGCGTGCTCGCTGCGGACCACGGCGGTGGTGCCGGCGGGGACGCGCGCGCCGGTGGCGATCCGCACGGCCTCGCCGTCGTGCGCGGCGGCCTCGGACGCGCGGCCGGCGAGGACGGCGTCCCGGGCCCGTACGGTCCACGGCCCCGGCCCCGCGACGGCCCAGCCGTCCATGGCGGAGGTGTCGAAGGACGGCAGGTCGGTGAGGGCCAGCAGCGGCACGGCGAGGGCCTGGCCGAGGGCCTGCGCGAGCGGTACGCCGATCGGCGCCCGGACGGCCCGGGCGGCGGCCCCGGCGCGTACGGCCGCGGCGCGCGCCTCGGGCCAGGCGGTGGCCCGGTGCGCCTGCCCGGACCGCGCGTCGCCGGTTCCGGGGGCCACCGGGAGGGGCTCCTGCAGGGTCATCCGGCCTCGTCCTGCTCGGTGGCCCAGCGCTGGGCCAGTGCGGCGGCCTTGCGGGCGGCCTCGGCGACCGCCTCGGGACCGCCCCCGTCGGCCGCGCGCGCGGCCGCGTAGCCCACCAGGAAGGTGGTCAGGGGAGCGGCGGGGCGGGCCACGCCGTGGGCGGCGTCGCGGGCCAGATCGAGCAGCACGCCGGTGTCGACGTCCAGCTCGATACCCAGTTCGTCCTTGACTGCGGTGATCCATTCATCCAGCACGGTCCCATGCTCCCTGATGCGGGCCCGGGCCGTGGCGATGTCCTCCCAGGTGTCGCAGTCGAAGGAGGCGTGCGGCGCCGCGGCGACCCGGACGAGGCGCAGGGCGCCGGTGAGCCGCCGCAGCGGACCGCCGGCGAGGGTGCCGCGTTCCTCGGCGATGCGCGCCAACTCCCGTCGGAGCGGGGTCGTTCGGTAGGCGGCGACGAGCGGCTGGTCCCGTTCCTCGGCGTCGGTGAGGAGCGCGGCCTCGGCCTCGGGGTGGTCGGCGAGCGCGCCGAGCAGCCGGTGGACGGTGTCCTCGTCGAGGAAGGGCAGGTCGGCGGAGAGCACGAGCAGCACACGGCCGCCGGCCCCGTCCGCCTGAGCGCCACCGGTCGGCGTCCCACCCGCCTGGGCACCACCGGTCGGCGTCCGACCCGCCTGGGCACCACCGGTCGGCGTCCCACCCGCCTGGGCGCCGTTCGTGCCCTGGTCATCGCTGCCGGCGCCGGTGCCGGTCCCGGTACCGGTCGCCGGGCCGTCGGTGTCCGCGCCGATCGCGCGTACTCCCGCGTCCAGAGCGGCGAGCGGGCCCCCGCCGGGCGGGTCCTCCCTGGTCCAGTGGACGGGACGGACGGTCGGGCGGGGGGCGCCGACGACCACCGTCCGCTCCGCGCCGCGGCACGCGGCGAGGACCCGGTCGAGCAGCGGCCGGCCGCCGACCCGTACGCCGGGCTTGTCGGCGCCGCCGAGGCGCCGGGCGGCGCCTCCGGCGAGCACGACGGCGTCATGGGGGGTGGTCACCCCAGCAGTATGGTCCGCCGCCGCTCCCCGTCGCCGGGTGCGTCTCCCTTGGTGAGACGGCCCGGCAGGCGGGACGGTCGGCGGACGGGCCCGAGACGGGCCGGCGGGACCGGGCGGGTCCCGCCGGAGCGCCGCGTCAGAGCGTGCGGAGCAGGACCGCGGGCTGCTCGACGCAGTCCGCCACGTACCGCAGGAAGCCGCCCGCCGTGCCGCCGTCGCAGACGCGGTGGTCGAAGGTGAACGAGAGCTGCACCACCTGACGCACGGCCAGTTCGCCCTGGTGGACCCACGGCTTGGGGATGATCCGGCCGACGCCGAGCATCGCGGCCTCGGGGTGGTTGATGATCGGCGTGGAGCCGTCGACCCCGAACACCCCGTAGTTGTTCAGGGTGAAGGTGCCCCCGGTCAGATCGGCCGGGGTGAGCGCCGACTCCCGTGCGGCCTCCGTGAGTCGGGCGAACTCCGCCGTCAGCGACTCCGCCGTCCGGGTCCCCGCGTCCTTGACCACGGGCACGACCAGGCCCCGCGGGGTCTGGGCGGCGAAGCCGAGGTGCACGTCCGGCAGCCGGACGATCTCCCGCGCCGCGGTGTCCACGGTGGAGTTCAGCTCGGGGAACCGCGCCAGGGCGTGCACGCAGATCCGGGCGAGGAGCGCGAGGAGCGAGATCTTCGGCCCGCCCGACGCGTTCATCGCCGTGCGTGCGGCCATCAGCTCCGTCGCGTCGGCGTCGACCCAGCAGGTCGCGTCCGGGATCTCCGTGCGGCTGCGCGAGAGCTTGTCCGCCACGGCGCCGCGGACCCCGCGCAGCGGGACCCGCTCCCCGGCCGGTGCCACGACCGCGGAGGAGGCCGCGGGGGTCGCCGCGCGGGCGGGGGCGGGCGCCGGCGCGGCCGCCGGACGGTCGAGGGCCGCGAGGGCCGACTCGACGTCGGCCCGCAGGATCAGGCCCTCGGGTCCCGATCCCCGCACCTCGCGCAGATCGAGCCCGCGGTCCCTGGCCAGCTTCCGCACCAGCGGCGAGATGACCGGCACCGGTCCCTCGCGGCCGGTGCCGGAAGGGGCGACCGGAGCCGACCCGACCGGGGCGACCGGAGCCTGCGCGGCCGGGGCGGCGGGCGCGGGTGCCTTCGCCACGGCGTGGCTCTCGTGGCGCACCCTGCGCCGCCGGGCGGCGGGACCGGCCGTGCCGTACCCGACGAGCACATTGCCCGAGTACTCCGACGACACGGCGGACTCGGCAGCACCCTCCCCCGCCGTGGGCGCGGTGCCGGGAGCGGCCTCGGCGAGCTCCTCCGGCGCGCCCGTGCCGCCCACCGCGACCGTCAGCAGCGGCGCGCCGACGGGCAGTTCGGTGCCCTCCTCGCCGTACCGGGCGGTGACGACACCGCCGTACGGGCAGGGCACCTCGACCATGGCCTTGGCCGTCTCGACCTCGACGACCGGCTGGTCGATGGCGACGACGTCGCCGACGCCGACCAGCCAGCGGACGATCTCCGCCTCGGTCAGTCCCTCGCCGAGGTCGGGCAGCTTGAACTCCAGCACCTGCGCCATCAGCTTCCCGCCTCCCACTGCAGCCGCGCGACCGCGTCCAGGACCCGGTCCACGCCCGGCAGATGGTGCCGTTCCAGCATCGGCGGCGGGTAGGGGATGTCGAAGCCCGCGACCCGCAGCACCGGCGCCTCCAGGTGGTGGAAGCACCGCTCGGTCACGCGCGCGGCGATCTCCGCGCCGGGGCCGCCGAAGCCCGTCGACTCGTGGACGACGACGGCGCGGCCGGTGCGCCGCACCGAGGCGCAGACGGTCTCGTCGTCGAAGGGGACGAGCGAGCGGAGGTCGACGACCTCCAGGTCCCAGCCCTCGGCCTGCGCGGCCTCCGCCGCCTCCAGGCAGACGGGCACGGAGGGTCCGTAGGTGATCAGCGTGGCACCGGTGCCGCGCCGCCGCACCACGGCCCTGCCGATCGGCTCCACGGCCGCCGGCGCCTCGGGGGACCAGTCGGACTTCGACCAGTAGAGCCGCTTGGGCTCCAGGAAGACCACCGGGTCGTCGGAGGCGATGGCCGCGCGCAGCAGCCCGTAGGCGTCCTCCACGGTGGCCGGGGTGACGACGTGGAGTCCCGGGGTGGCCGTGTAGTAGGCCTCGGAGGAGTCACTGTGGTGCTCGACGCCGCCGATCCCGCCGCCGTACGGGACGCGGATGACGATGGGCATCGGCATCGCGCCGCGCGTGCGGTTCCGCATCTTCGCCACGTGGGAGATCAGCTGCTCGAACGCCGGGTAGGCGAACGCGTCGAACTGCATCTCGACGACCGGCCGCAGGCCGTACATCGCCATGCCGACCGCAGCGCCGAGGATGCCCGCCTCGGCCAGCGGGGTGTCCGTGCAGCGGTCCTCGCCGAACTCCTTGGCGAGCCCGTCGGTGACCCGGAAGACGCCGCCGAGGGTGCCGACGTCCTCACCCATCACGTGGACGGTGGGGTCCTCGGCCATCGCGTCGCGCATGGCGCGCTGGAGCGCCTGCGCCATCGTGGCGGGCTTGGCCTTCCCGGCCCCGCCGCCCTTTCCGGGGTTCCCGGCGGTCCTGTCCGCCGTGGATCCGGTCGTCGCCGTCGTCATCACGCCTCACCCTCGGCTTCGAGCTCGGCGCGCAGCTGCGCCGCCTGTTCCCGCAGCTGCGTGGTCTGCTCCGCGTACACGTGCGCAAAGAGGTCCATCGGGTTCAGCACCGGCTCGGCGTTCATCCGCTCCCGCAGCTCCGCGGCCATCGTCTCGGCGGCCTCGGCGGCCTCCCGCCGGCCGGCCTCGTCGAGCAGGCCGCGCTCGGTCAGCTCCCGCTCCAGGATGAGGATCGGGTCGTGCGCCCGCCAGGTCTCGACCTCGGCGGCCGCGCGGTAGCGGGTGGCGTCGTCGGCGTTGGTGTGGGCGTCGATGCGGTAGGTGACGGCCTCGACGAGCGTGGGGCCGCCGCCGCGCCGCGCTCGGGCCACGGCCTCGGTGAGCACCTGGTGGACGGCGATCGCGTCGTTCCCGTCGACGAGCCGGCCGGGCATCCCGTATCCGACGGCCTTGTGGGCCAGGGACGGGGCGGCGGTCTGCTTGGCGAGCGGTACGGAGATCGCGAAGCCGTTGTTCTGCACGAGGAAGACCACGGGGGCCTGCCAGACGGCGGCGAAGTTGAGCGCCTCGTGGAAGTCGCCCTCGCTGGTGCCGCCGTCGCCGACCATCGCGAGGGCGACGACGTCGTCGCCCTTGAGCCGGGCGGCGTGGGCGAGGCCCACCGCGTGCGGGAGCTGGGTGGCGAGCGGGGTGGAGAGCGGCGCGATGCGGTGCTCGTGCGGGTCGTACCCGGTGTGCCAGTCGCCCCGGAGCAGGGTCAGCGCCTGCACCGGGTCGAGACCGCGGGCCACCGCGGCCAGGGTGTCGCGGTACGAGGGGAAGAGCCAGTCCCGCTCCTCCAGGGCGAGGGCGGCGGCGATCTCGCACGCCTCCTGGCCGTGGGTGGACGGGTACACGGCGAGCCGGCCCTGCTTGGTGAGGGCGGTGGCCTGCGTGTTGTACCGGCGGCCGCGGATCAGCTCCGCGTAGAGCCGGAGCAGCAGCGCGGGGTCGGCGTCGGCCACGGCGTCCGTGCCGAGCACGCGCAGCGGCTCGGTGTCGGGCAGCAGCGGGGCGGGGTCGGTCCGCGGCTGCCAGGCCGGCGGCGGGGTCGGCCGGTGGGCGGGAACGGCACCGGGCGGCTCTTGGACTGTCGAACTGCGCTGTTGCAACGAGTCCACCTCCTCGTGGGAGCGGGCATAAGACCCGAAGGCGGGTGGCGCGAGTGTGGCGCGCCTCACCTACCGATTGTTCGGTCGTGGAGGCATTTTGGCTACAGGCACCTTCAGCCTGTGGACAAACGGTTCTCCACAGCCTGGGATGAGTACAGGTCGTCCACCGGAGAGAGGCGGGGGGACATGGCGGATGAACAAATGGCCGTCGACCGGAGCGGGGCTCCGGACGGCGACACGGGCGGCGAGCCCCGCGGGACGGGGAGCGAGGTGCCCGGCGAGACGCTGAGCGCCCCGATCGGCACGCCGACGGGCGCGCTTCCGGCACGCCCGCTGGACGCGATCGACCGGGACATCCTGCGGTTGCTGCAAACGGACGGCCGCGCCTCGGTGCGCTCCGTGGCCGAGCGGGTGCACGTCTCCCGGGCCAACGCCTACGCGCGCATCAACCGGCTCATCGACGACGGGGTGATCCGCGGCTTCAGCGCCCGGGTCAACCACGAGCGGGCGGGCCACGGCGCCTCCGCCTACATCACGCTCAAGATCGTCCAGAACTCCTGGCGCACGGTCCGCGAGCAGCTCGGCGCGCTGCCGGGCGCCACGCACATCGCGCTGGTCAGCGGTGATTTCGACGTCCTGCTGCTGGTGCACACGCCGGACAACCGGACGCTGCGGGAGCTGGTGCTGACCCGCATCCAGGCGATCCCCGAGGTGCTGTCCACGCGCACGCTGCTGGTCTTCGAGGAGACGGACCTCAACACCGACCCGCACGCCTGAGCCCGCCCCCGGAAGGCGGGCGGGCCCCCCGGGAGCCGTACGCCCCCGGGCGGCCTCTCAGCGGGCCGTCCGGAGCCCGTCGAAGGCCAGGTGGGCGACGGTCTCGGCGAGCTGCTCGCGCTCCGCGGAATCCGGGTGGGGCCGGTACCACTCCACGAGTGAGTTGATCATGCCGAAGAGCAGCCGGGTCGCGAGCCGGATGTCCACGTCGGCCCGCAGATCGCCCTCCTCGGCGGCCGCCTTCAGGAGGTCGGCCACCCTGTGGTCGAACTCGCGCCGCCGCTCCATGGCCCACCGCTCGGTGCCGGTGTTGCCGCGCACCCGCAGCAGCAGCGTCACGTAGGGGAGCTCCGCGATCAGCACCTCGACCGTGCGGCGCGTGACGTACTCGACCCGCTCGACGGCCCGGCCGCGTCCGGCGTCCGGCTCGTCGAGGACGGCGAAGAGCCCGTCGAGCGCCCGGCTGACCGCCCGCCGCAGCAGCTCCTCCTTGCCGGACACGTGGTGGTAGATCGACGACTTGGAGATGCCGGCCGCCTTGGAGAGGTGCTCCATGGACGTGCCGTCGTAGCCGCGCTCGTTGAAGACCCGCACGGCCACCGAGAGCAGCGTCTCGGGGGTGTACGTGTCGCGCTTGGCGGTGGTCATCGGGCGTCCTCCGCATCGGCGTCGGCGCACCGGCGGGCGACGGCCTGGCTCGGTCCGTACCTGCCCGTCGGGTAGCGCTCGTGCAGGCCCCGCAGCAGGTCGCAGACCCGCCGGTGCCCCAGCTTCTCCGCCCACTCCAGCGGTCCGGCGGGGTAGTTCACCCCGAGCCGCATCGCCGTGTCCACGTCCTCGGCGGTGGCGACGCCCCGGTCGACCGCGTCGGCCGCGAGGTCGGCCAGCATCGCGACCGTGCGGGCGACGATCATGCCGGGCACGTCGCCGATCACGGAGACCTGCTTGCCGAGCGCCTGGAAGAGTCCCACGGCCTCGGCGAGTGTCTCGGGCGCGGTGCGCCGTCCGGTGGAGAGCACCATCCGGCTCGCGCGCGCGTAGTCGAGGGCGAGGTCGAAGTAGACGATCTCCTCGGGAAAGAACTCGAAGGAGCTGTCGCCGTCGGCGAGCATCAGCCTGCCGCCGCCCGGCAGCACGATGTGGCCCTCGCCCCGCTTGCGGCGGACCGTGATCCCGGCCTCCTCGACGAGCCCGATCAGCGGTTCGGCCGGGCCGAGGTCGCCTTGGACCACGATCCGCTTCGGCGCCTCCGCCGGCGCCGCCGTGTGGGGTGCCGGCCGCTCGGCGCCGTCCGCGTACGAGAACCAGCCGTGGCCCGTCTTGCGGCCGAGCCGCCCCGACTCCACCAGCCGCCGCTGGGCGAGCGAGGGCGTGAACTTGGGGTCCTGGTGGAAGGACTCCCAGACGGAGCGGGTGACGGCCTCGTTCACGTCCTGGCCGATGAGGTCGGTGAGCTCGAAGGGGCCCATCCTGAAGCCGCCGCACTCGCGCAGGGCCGCGTCGATGGTGGCCGGATCGGCGGCGCCCTCCTCGAAGACCCGCAGCGCCTCCGCGTAGAAGGGGCGGGCGACCCGGTTCACGATGAATCCGGGGGTGTCCGCGCACCTGACCGGGGTCTTGCCCCAGCCCTTCACCGTCTCGTACGCGCGCGTGGCGACGTCCGGATCGGTGGCGAAGCCGCTGACGACCTCGACGAGGGGGAGCAGCGGCGCCGGGTTGAAGAAGTGCAGTCCGACGAACCGGCCGGGCAGCCGCAGGCCTCCGGCGATGGCGGTGACGGAGAGCGAGGAGGTGTTGGTGGCGAGGACGGTGTCGTCGCCGACGACCTTCTCCAGGTCGGCGAAGAGCTGCTGCTTGACGGGCAGCAGCTCGACGATCGCCTCGACGACGAGGGCCGCGTCCGCGAGCTCCGCGAGGTCCCCGGCGGCGTGCAGGCGTCCGATCGCCGCCTCGCGCGCGGTGGCGTCGAGCCGGCCCTTCTCGACGAGCCGGTCGAGGCGCGCGGTGAGGGCGGCCACGGCCTCCTCGGCGCGGCCGGGGGCGCTGTCGTAGAGGCGCACGGGGTGGCCGGCGACCAGGGCGACCTGGGCGATGCCCTGCCCCATGGTGCCGGTGCCGACGACGGCGACGGTGCGGTCCCGCCCGACGGGCTCGGGGACCGGTCCGGACGCGGCCTCCGCCGCGGTCCCGGTCGCTTCCACGGCGGCGGCAGGCTCACTGGCGGTCACGTCGTCGCTCCCCCTGACGGTCACGTTGGCGCTCATAGGAGTGATCCTCCCCGATGGGTTCTCCACAGGATCGACAGGCCCCCTTGTCCCGACCGATCGTTCGGTTACTCTAACTCCGTACGTGTCTCCCTGCCCAGCTCGACGAGGAGTTGGTCCACCCATGGCCACCGCTCTGCCGACCACCGACCGTCTGGCCGAGAAGCACCGGTCCACGCTCGACCAGGCGCTCGACACCATCCGGACCCGCGCCTACTGGTCGCCGTACCCCGAGCACCCGAAGGCGTACGGCGAGGACGGCTCGCTCGACGCGGCGGCCGGCCTCGCCGCCCACCAGGCCCTGCTGAACACCCGGTTCGAGCTCGACCAGCCCGGCACGGACGGCTGGACCGGCGGCGAGACCTCGCCGTACGGCCCGGAGCTCGGCATCGAGTACCCGCACGCCGACATCGACGTCCTGCTCCCCGCGATGCGCGCCGGCACGGCCGCCTGGCGCGACGCCGGGGCCGAGACCCGCGCCCTGGTCTGCCTGGAGATCCTCGCCCGGATCTCCGCCCGCACCCACGAGTTCGCCCACGCCGTCATGCACACCAGCGGCCAGGCGTTCATGATGGCGTTCCAGGCCGGCGGCCCGCACGCCCAGGACCGCGGCCTCGAAGCCGTCGCCTACGCGTACGCGGAGCAGACCCGCACCCCCGCGGGACGGGCCGACTGGTCCAAGCCGCAGGGCAAGCGCCCGCCCCTGGAGCTGAGCAAGGAGTTCACCCCGGTCGGCCGCGGCATCGCCCTGGTCATCGGCTGCAACACCTTCCCCACGTGGAACGGCTACCCGGGCCTGTTCGCCTCCCTCGCCACGGGCAACCCGGTCCTGGTCAAGCCGCACCCGCGCGCGGTGCTCCCGCTGGCCCTGACCGTGCGCGTCGCCCGCGAGGTGCTCGCCGAGTCCGGCTTCGACCCGAACCTGGTCGCGCTCGCCGTCGAGCGGCCCGGGGAGGGCATCGCCAAGACCCTGGCCGTGCGCCCGGAGATCCGGATCATCGACTACACCGGCTCGACCGCCTTCGGCGACTGGCTGGAGGCCAACGCCCGCCAGGCCCAGGTCTACACCGAGAAGGCCGGCGTCAACACGGTGGTGGTCGACTCGACCGACGACTACCGGGGGATGCTCGCCAACCTGGCCTTCTCGCTGTCGCTGTACAGCGGCCAGATGTGCACCACCCCGCAGAACCTGCTGATCCCCCGCGAGGGCATCGCCACCGACCAGGGCCCCAAGTCGTACGACGAGGTCGTCGCCGACCTCGCCTCGGCGGTCGGCGGCCTGCTCGGCGACGACGCCCGGGCGAACGGCCTGCTGGGCGCCCTGGTCAACCCGGACGTGAAGGCGCGTCTGGAGGCGGCCGCCGGCCTCGGCGAGGTGGCGCTCGCCTCCCGTGAGGTCGTGAACCCGGAGTACCCGGACGCGGTGGTCCGTACGCCGGTCGTGGTGAAGCTGGACGGCTCCAAGCCGGACGCCGAGGCCGCGTACTTCTCGGAGTGCTTCGGGCCGGTCTCGTTCGCCGTCTCGGTCGACTCCACCGCCGACGCCCTGGAGCTCCTGCGGCGCACGGTCCGCGAGAAGGGCGCGATGACGGTCGGGGCCTACACCACCTCGCCGGACGTCGAGCGCGCGGTGGAGGAGGTCTGCCTGGAGGAGTCGGCCCAGCTCTCGCTGAACCTCACGGGCGGGGTGTACGTGAACCAGACGGCCGCGTTCTCCGACTTCCACGGCTCCGGCGGCAACCCGGCGGCGAACGCCGCGCTGTGCGACGGCGCCTTCGTCTCCAACCGCTTCCGGGTGGTGGAGGTCCGCCGCCAGGCCTGAGGCACCCGCCCGCGTGGAGGCTCCGGAGAGCCTCCACGCGGGACTCGTGCACGGCCCCGGGGTCGTCCACGGCCCCGGGGGCTCTCACGCCCTACGGCGTCTCGATCTCCGCATAGCGCTGGATCCAGGCGTGCATGGCGACGGCCGCGGCCGCTCCGGCGTTGATCGAGCGCGTCGAGCCGAACTGGGCGATCGAGCAGACCATCTCCACATGGGCGCGGGCCTCCTCGGTGAGCCCGGGGCCCTCCTGCCCGAAGAGCAGCACGCACCGGCGGGGCAGCACGGTCCGCTCCAGCGGCACCGCCCCCGGCAGGTTGTCGATCCCGATGACGGGGATGCCCTCGGCCGCCGCCCACGAGGTCAGCGACTCGGTGTCCGGGTGGTGCCGGACGTGCTGGTAGCGGTCGGTGACCATGGCGCCGCGGCGGTTCCAGCGCCGCCGGCCCACGATGTGGACCTCCTTCGCGAGGAAGGCGTTGGCCGTCCGCACCACCGAACCGATGTTGAAGTCGTGGCCCCAGTTCTCCACAGCCACGTGGAAGTCGTGCCGCCGGGTATCGAGGTCGGCGACGACCGCCTCCCGCGTCCAGTACCGGTAGCGGTCGACGACGTTGCGCCGGTCACCGCCGGCGAGCAGCTCGGGGTCGTACCGCTCGCCCTCGGGCCACGGCTCGGGGTGCGGCCCGACGCCGATCTCGGTGCCGAAGCCCTCGTCGTACTGGACCGGCTCGGACGCCTCGGGCGCTGCCGTCTCTTCGGTGGTGCTCACCCGACGAGGGTACGGGGACCGTGCTCCTCACCCCTACGGCGCTGCTCGGGCAGCGCCCCCTCGGGCGTCCGCCGCCGCAGCCGGTCCCCGGCCCGCGCGGCCCGTGCGCCGAGCGCCACCAGGAACGCCGTCGGCAGGAACACGGCGTCCGCGGAGATCATCGCGAGGGAGAAGACCGGCAGTCCGAGGAGCACCGCGATCCCGGCGTGCTCCAGCATCATCACGACGAGCAGGACGTTCTTGACCTTGCGGTGGAAGAGCGTGAACGGGAACGCGACCTGCACGATCACCGTGCCGTAGGTCAGCAGCATCACCATGACCCCGCTGCTCCCGAGCAGCTCGGAGAGGGCGGGCCAGGGCGTGAAGTAGTCGAGGTGGAGCGGGTAGAACAACGCGGTGCCGTCCTGCCAGCGCGAGCCCTGGATCTTGTACCAGCCCGCCGTGGCGTAGATCAGGCAGACCTCCGCCATGATCACGACGAGGGCGGCGTTGTGCGCGAGGTTCGCGAGGGCGTCGAGCAGGGTGCGCGGCTCCCCGGGCGCGTACCGGCGGACGAGCCACCACAGGCCGTTCCCCAGCCACAGGACCCACAGCAGCACCGGCAGCCACCACTCGCCGGTGATCTCGCTGAACCAGGTGGTGGCGAGGAGGAAGCCCCCGAGCACCGTCCACAGCAGGGGGCCCACGCGGTCCTCGGGAAGCGGCTCGCCCGCGTCCGCCGCGCGGGCCTCCCGGGCGGCCCTCCGGGCGTCCAGCGACCACACGCGGGAGCAGCGGGTCAGCACGAGGTAGATCGCGGCCAGGTGGAGGACGTTGTCGCCGCCGTCCCCCACGAAGACGGACCGGTTCTGCAGCGACAACACCCCGACCATGAAGACCACGGAGACGGCGCGGGTGCGCCAGCCGACGAGGAGGAGGACGGCCGAGAGCACGGCGAGCCCGTAGACGCACTCGAACCAGAGCCGGCCGTCCGACCACATGAGCACGGTGAAGGACCGGTTGTCGGCGATCAGCCGCCGGGCCATCTCCCAGGACCAGGGCCCGTCGGGGCCGTACAGCTCGTGGCGGAACGGCAGCTCGCGCAGCAGGAAGACCAGCCAGGTCAGCGAGAAGCCGATGCGCACGATCGCGGTCTGGTACGGGCCGAGGGCGTGGGCGGTGACGTTCTGGACGGCGCGGGCGAGCGTGCGGTCGAAGGGCTCGCGGGCTCGGCCACGCGCGGGCGTGCCGCCGGAGGAGGGCGCCGGGGCGGGGCCGGGGGCGGAGGAGGAAGCGGGGCCGGGGGCGGTCATCGGTCCGCCTCCGGACGGCTCGCGCCGGCCGCCGCGCGGCTCCGGTCGGCCCCGGTGGGCCGGTCGGCGTCGGTGACCCGCCACCACGGGAAGTCGCGGTAGGAGGGGGCGGTGTCGGTCTTCTCGGTGCTCCACCGGGGGGCGGGGACCGCCCGGGTGACGGTGCGCAGCTGGATCCGCCGCACGTCTCCCGGCCGGTCGGCGAGGCGGAGCATGGCGATCCGGCGCATGTACTCCTCGGAGAGCCGGCCGCGCATGCCGTTGGGGGCGTGGTCCTCGGTGTGCGAGTTGAGGTAGAAGTCCACGGCCCTGCGGAGTTCGTTCTGCTGGGCGTGGCTGGGCATCGGGTTGTGCCGGACGGCCGCGGCGTCCTCGGCGGTCAGGTCGATCCAGCCGGTCGTGCGGCGACCGCCGGCCCCGTCGGCGAGCTCGGCGCGCACCTCGACGGAGACGTTCTGCTGGAGCGGGTTGGGCGCGAAGAGCTTCCAGTTCTGTTCGAACTCGGGATAGATCCAGTCGTCGACCGCCTGGCCGTGCCGCTTGGTGAGCGTGTTGGACGGCGCGACGTGCAGGAACACCATCGCCAGATGGACGCAGGCGAAGACGCCGACGACGGCGAGCGCCACGGCGAGGACCACCTGGTAGGGCATCGACAGGGCCATGATCCCGCCCCCCTCGCGCGGGGCGGCGGGTGCCGGGTGAGGGGCGGGAACGGCGGCAGTCTCCGGTGCGGGCGCGGTGGCCGCATCCGGGGTGGGAGCGGCGGCCGCGTCCGGGGTGGGAGCGGCGGCCGCGTCCGGGGTGGGAGCGGCGGCCGTTTCCGGTGCGGGCCCGGGGGCCCCGTCCGGTGCCTCCGTCGCGGCCTCGGGGGCCTCCGTCAGCGGGTCGGCCGGGGGTCTCGGACGGCCGTCGTCCGCGTCCGCGGCGCCCTTCTCGACGTATCCGTCCATCCCGCCCCGATCCCGATCGGCCCACCCCGGTTATCCACAGGGTTGACACCATACGGGCCGCCGACTCACCATTGAAGTCATTCAACCGAACGATCGGTCGGTAGGGAGTCCGATGACCGCAGTGACGGCAGGGACGGCAGGGACCACGGGCGCGCCCGGTGTGTCGGACGCGGCCGTGGCGGCGGAGCAGGCCGCCCACGAGGCCGTGTTCGACGCCGCAGTGGCCGCCGACGAGCGGATCGAACCGCGCGACTGGATGCCCGAGGCCTACCGCGCCTCGCTCGTCCGCCAGATCGCGCAGCACGCCCACTCCGAGATCATCGGCATGCAGCCGGAGGCGAACTGGATCACCCGCGCGCCCTCGCTGCGCCGCAAGGCCATCCTCATGGCCAAGGTCCAGGACGAGGCCGGCCACGGCCTGTACCTGTACAGCGCCGCGGAGACCCTCGGCACCAGCCGCGACGAGCTGCTCGACAAGCTCCACTCCGGCCGCCAGAAGTACTCCTCGATCTTCAACTACCCCACCCTGACCTGGGCCGACGTCGGCGCCATCGGCTGGCTCGTCGACGGCGCCGCGATCACCAACCAGGTCCCGCTCTGCCGCTGCTCCTACGGCCCGTACGCCCGCGCGATGGTCAGGGTCTGCAAGGAGGAGTCCTTCCACCAGCGCCAGGGGTACGAGGCACTGCTCGCCCTCTCCCGCGGCACCGAGGCCCAGCACGCCATGGCCCAGGACGCCGTGGACCGCTGGTGGTGGCCCTCGCTCATGATGTTCGGCCCCCCGGACGACGAGTCGACCCACACCGCCCAGGCGATGGCCTGGAAGATCAAGCGCCACTCCAACGACGAACTGCGCCAGCGCTTCGTCGACATCGCCGTGCCCCAGGCCGAGGCCCTCGGGCTCACCCTCCCCGACCCCGACCTCCGGTGGAACGAGGAGCGCGGACACCACGACTTCGGCTCCATCGACTGGACCGAGTTCTGGGACGTCCTCAAGGGCAACGGCCCCTGCAACGAGCAGCGGCTGAGCCGCCGCCGCCAGGCCCACGAGGACGGCGCCTGGGTCCGCGAGGCCGCGGCGGCCCACGCGGAGAAGCACCGCACCCGAAAGCACGACGCGGACCCGCACCGCACCCAGCAGCACCAGCACACCGGCACGCACGGGGAGGCACAGGCATGACGAGCGACGGTTGGCCGCTGTGGGAGGTGTTCGTGCGCTCCCGCCGCGGACTGTCCCACACCCACGCGGGCAGTCTCCACGCCCCCGACGCGGAGATGGCCCTGCGCAACGCCCGCGACCTGTACACCCGCAGGAGCGAGGGCGTGTCGATCTGGGTCGTCCCCTCCGCCGACATCACCGCCTCCTCGCCCGACGAGAAGGACCCCTTCTTCGAACCGGCCGCGGACAAGCCCTACCGCCATCCGACGTTCTACGAGATCCCCGAGGGGGTGAAGCACCTGTGAGCACCACCCCGGCCACCGGCCCCACCACCGCGACCACCGGTGCCGCCCTCGCCCTCGGCGACGACGCACTCGTCCTCTCCCACCGCCTGGGGGAGTGGGCCGGCTCCGCCCCCGTCCTGGAGGAGGAGGTCGCCCTGGCCAACATCGCCCTCGACCTCCTCGGCCAGGCCCGCGTCCTGCTCTCCCTCGTCGGCGACGAGGACGAACTGGCGTACCTCCGCGAGGAGCGCTCCTTCCGGAACACCCAGCTGGTCGAGCAGCCGAACGGCGACTTCGCGCACACCATCGCCCGGCAGCTCTACTTCTCCACCTACCAGCACCTCCTGTACGGGCAGCTGGCCGCCGGCGACGGCCCCTTCACCGGCCTCGCCGGCAAGGCCGTCAAGGAGGTCGCCTACCACCGGGACCACGCCGAGCAGTGGACCCTCCGCCTCGGCGACGGCACCGACGAGAGCCACCGCAGGATGCAGCAGGCCTGCGACGCCCTCTGGCGCTACACGGGCGAACTGTTCCAGCCCGTCGACGGCATCGACGTGGACCACACGGCCATGGAGAGCGCCTGGCTGGCCTCGGTCACCGACGTCCTCGGCCGCGCCACACTCACCGTCCCCGCAGGACCCCGCACCGGCGCCTGGGCCGCCGGCGCCGGTCGGCAGGGACTCCACACCGAGTCCTTCGGACGGATGCTCGCCGAGATGCAGCACCTGCACCGCAGCCACCCGGGGGCGACATGGTGACCATGACCGCCCTCGAAGAGGAACTGAGCCGGATCGCCGGCGCCGTCCTCGACCCCGAGCTCCCCGTCCTCACCCTGGCGGAACTCGGCGTCCTGCGCGGCGTCCACGTCACCGGCCCCGGACGGGTCGAGGTCGCCCTCACCCCGACGTACACCGGCTGCCCCGCCGTCGAGACCATGTCCTCCGACATCGAGCGCGCCCTCCACGAGCACGGAGTGCCGGAAGTCTCCGTCGTCACGGTCCTCGCCCCCGCCTGGTCCACCGACGACATCAGCGAGGAAGGCCGCCGCAAACTCGCCGAGTTCGGCGTCGCACCCCCGCGCCCCCAGGGCCCGGCCGACGGCCCGATCCCGCTGACCCTGGCCATCCGCTGCCCGAACTGCGGCTCCACCGACACCGAACTCCTCAGCCGCTTCTCCTCCACCGCGTGCAAGGCCCTGCGCCGCTGCGCCGCCTGCCGCGAACCGTTCGACCACTTCAAGGAGCTGTAGATGGAGTCCTCAGGCGTGGGCGCCCGGGCCGGCGGACGGGCCGGGTTCCATCCCCTCAGGGTGAGCGAGGCCGAACGACTCACGGACGACTCCGTTGCGGTCGCCTTCGCCGTCCCGCCCGAGCTCCACGAGACCTTCCGCCACCTCCCCGGCCAGCACCTCGCGCTCCGCCGCACCGGTGGGAACGGCGAGGAGATCCGCCGCACCTACTCGATCTGCGCGCCCGCCACCCCCACTGGCGAACCTCCCGTCCTGCGCGTCGGCATCCGACTCGTCGACGGCGGCGCCTTCTCGACGTACGCCCTCAAGGAACTCGCCGTCGGCGACCTCGTCGAGGTCATGGAACCGACCGGCCGCTTCTCCCTCACCCCGCGCCCCGGCCGCTTCGCCGCCGTCGTCGGCGGCAGCGGCATCACCCCGGTCCTGTCCATCGCGGCCACCCTGCTCGCCCGCGAGCCCGAGGCACGGTTCTGCCTGATCCGCAGCGACCGCACCGCCGCGTCCACGATGTTCCTCGACGAGGTCGCCGACCTGAAGGACCGATACCCCGACCGCTTCCAGCTGGTCACCGTCCTCTCCCGCGAGGAGCAGCAGGCCGGCCTCCCGTCCGGCCGCCTCGACCGCGAGCGCCTCACCGCGCTCCTGCCCTCGCTCCTGCCCGTCGGGACCGTCGACGGCTGGTTCCTCTGCGGCCCGTTCGGACTCGTCCAGGGCGCCGAGCAGGCCCTGCGCGGACTCGGCGTCGACCGCGGCCGTATCCACCAGGAGATCTTCCACGTCGACGACGGCTCCGCACCCTCCCCGGTCGCCCCGGCCGACACCCCCGCGCACGCCACCCTGACCGCGACACTGCACGGCCGCTCCGGCACCTGGCCGGTGGACCGCGGCGAGACCCTCCTCGACACGGTCCTCCGCTCCCGCGCGGACGCCCCGTACGCCTGCAAGGGCGGAGTGTGCGGCACCTGCCGCGCCTTCCTCGTCGGCGGAGAGGTCCGCATGGACCGCAACTTCGCACTGGAACCGGAGGAGACCGACGCGGGCTACGTCCTGGCCTGCCAGTCCCACCCGGTCACCCCCGACGTGGAACTCGACTTCGACCGCTGACGCAGGACGCCGGCGCCCCGCCAGGACCAACCGCGGCGCCGGCATTCCCTTCCACTAGAACCTGTTCTATCTTGACGAACCGTCAGGATCAGCAGGGGCACAACGGGAGGGCAGGGCAGTGGACTTCACCTTCACCGAAGAGCAGCAGGCGGCCGTCGAGGCCGCCAAGGCGGTCTTCTCGGACGTCGCACCGGACGCCGTACCGAGCCCCGCCCTCACCGCGGGCGCCGTGTCCGAGGACCTCGACCGACCGCTCTGGTCCCGCCTCGCCGCCGCCGACCTCCTCGGCCTCACCCTCTCCCCGGAGCACGGAGGCGGCGGCCTCGACCCCGTCGCCCTCTGCCTCGTCCTGCGCGAATCGGCCCGCGTCCTGGCCCGCGTCCCCCTCCTGGAGACCAGCGCCGTCGCCCACACCATCGACCGGTACGCACCCCCCGAGACGGCCGCCGACCTGCTCCCCCGGGTGAGCCGCGGCCAACTCGTCCTCACGGCAGCCGCTCAGGGACGCACCGGCCACGACCCGGCCGAACGCGCCGTCACCGCCCGCCGCGACGGCACCGCCTGGGTCCTCGACGGCCTGCAGACCGCGGTCCCCTGGGCCCACGGCGCCGACCTCATCGCCGTACCGGCGCACACCGCCGACGACACCACCGTCCTCGCCCTGCTGCCCCGCGCACACGACGGCCTGACCCTCACCGCCCAGTACTCCACCAGCGGCGAACTCCTCGCGGAGCTACGGCTCGACGCCGTCCGCCTCGACGCCGCCGACGTCATCGACGCCGAGGGGGCCTGGGACCGGCTCCGCGGACTCCTCACCACCGGCACCTGCGCGCTCGCCCTCGGCCTCGGCGAGGCCGTCCTCACCATGACGAGCCAGTACACGGGCAAGCGGGAGCAGTTCGGCCACCCCGTGGCCACCTTCCAGGCCGTCGCCGTCCAGACCGCCGACCGCTACATCGACCTGCGTGCCATGGAGGTCACCCTCTGGCAGGCGGCCTGGCGCCTCTCCAGCGGGGCCGACGCGGCACTCCCCGCCGAAGGGGACATCGCCGTCGCGAAGATCTGGGCCTCCGAGGGCGTACGACGGGTGGTGCAGACGGCCCAGCACCTGCACGGCGGCTTCGGCGCCGACACCGACTACCCGCTGCACCGCTTCCACGCCTGGGCCAAGCACCTGGAGCTGTCCCTCGGCCCCGCCGCGGCCCACGAGGAAGCCCTGGGCGACCTGCTGGCCGCCCATCCCCTCGACTGAGACCCGGGAGAGGCACTCTGGGAGCCCCGGAGCGTCGGAGCCGGGCCGGGAGCCCCGAAGGACGTCAGAGAACGAAGGCCGGGCTTCCGGTGCCCGTCACCATCGGACGCCCGGCACCGTCCCAGGCGAGCATGCCGCCCTCGACGTTCACCGCGTCGAAGCCCTGCTGCACCAGGTACTGCGTGACCTGGGCGGACCGGCCGCCCACCCGGCACATCACATAGGCGCGACCGCGCTCGGCAACCGCCTCGGTCACCTCACCGAACCGCGCCACGAAGTCGCTCATCGGCACGTGCAGAGCGCCTTCGACATGCCCGGCCGCCCACTCGTCGTCCTCCCTGACGTCCAGCACCAGGGCATCGGCCGGCACGGAAGCCGCGTCCACCGAGGGCAGAGGGGAGAAATTCATGGGACAGGCCTTCTCTCGATCAGTGGCGCCCGAGGGATCTCGAACGCACGGAAAAACCTACTGCACCAGCCCGGCCAGCTCGCTCTCCCGCTCGGAGACCTGCGCGAGCAGCTGCTCCGCGATCTCCTCCAGGAGGCGGTCGGGGTCCTCCGGCGCCATCCGCAGCATCGCGCCGATGGCGCTCTCCTCCAGTTCACGGGCCAGCGTCGACAGCATGTCCTTGCGCTGCGCGAGCCACTCCAGGCGCGCGTACAGCTCCTCGCTCTCGCTGAGCCGCTCCTCGGCCGGCACGGGGCCGGCCTCCCACTCGGTGGAGAGCTCGCGCAGGGCGGCCTCGTCACCGCGGGCGTAGGCGGCGTTCACCCGGGTGATGAACTCCTCGCGCCGCTTCCGCTCGTCGTCCTCGCGGGCCAGGTCGGGGTGGGCCTTGCGGGCCAGCTCCCGGTAGAGCCTGCGGACCTCCTCGCTGGGCCGGACCCGCTTCGGCGGCCGCACGGGACGGTCGGTGAGCATGGCCTCGGCTTCGGGGGAGAAGCCGTCCGAGTCGATCCAGTCGTGGAACAGCTCGTCCACTCCGGGCATCGGCATGACGGCGGCCCGCGCCTCCTGCGCCCGCCGCAGGTCCTCGGGGTCACCGGTCCGCGCGGCCCGCGCTTCGGCGATCCGGGCGTCGAGCTCGTCGAGGCGCGCGTACATCGGGCCGAGCTTCTGGTGGTGGAGCCGCGAGAAGTTGTCCACTTCGACGCGGAAGGTCTCGACGGCGATCTCGAACTCGATCAGCGCCTGCTCGGCCACCCGCACGGCCCGCTCGAGCCGCGCCTCTGGCCGCTCGTCCCCGGCCGGCGACGGCTCGCCCTGCGACGGCTCGCCCTGCGGCCGCTCGCTCTCGGGGCCCTCGTTCGCACCCTGGTCCACGCTCACGTCTCCGCCCGCCCACGTCCTCGTTCCGGCTCGTCCCACCCAGCCTAGGTCCTTCGGGAGGGGGCCTCCCCCCTCCCTCCCCCTCCCCACCCTCCCCCTCCCGCCCCTCGACCCCTCGCGCCCCTTCGCCCCCCTCCACGGGCACACCACAGCCGCACAGCGGCCTCCCCGCACCGAGGCGACGCCCCGACCATCGGCCGGGCGCACCCGTACCGAGCCGGACCGGTCGGGTCAGACGCCCGATTCGGCGGCTATGCGGCCGGCGCGGACGGCGGTGAGCAGGTCGGCGTGGTCGGCCGTGGTGCGGTCCGCGTAGGAGACGGCGAAGGCGGCGACGGCCTCGTCGAACTCCTCGTTCTTCCCGCAGTACCCGGCTATCAGGCGGGGATCGGCGCTGTGGGCGTGGGCGCGGGCGAGCAGGGCCCCGGTCATCCGGCCGTAGTCGTCGACCTGGTCGACGGTGAGGGCGGCAGGGTCGACGCTGCCCTTGCGGTTGCGGAACTGGCGCACCTGGAAGGGGCGCCCGTCCACCGTGGTCCAGCCGAGCAGGATGTCGCTCACGACCTGCATGCGCTTCTGCCCGAACACCACGCGGCGGCCTTCGTGGACGGGCTCCGGCACCGTGAATCCGGCGGTCGGCAGGTGGGGCAGCAGGGCGGACGCCCGTGCCTCCTTCACCTGGAGGACGAGTGCCTCGCCGCGGTGGTCGAGGAGCAGCACGACATAGGAGCGGGTTCCGACGCTGCCGGTGCCGACGACCCGGAAGGCCACGTCGTGCACGGCGTACCGCGCGAGGAGCGGCAGCCGGTCCTCGGACACGGTCTCCAGGTAGGGGCCGAGGGAGGCGGCGACGGCGGCGGCCTCGGCGTCCGGGACCCGGCGCAGGACCGGGGGAGCGTCGACGAAGCGGCGGCCGCCGCCCTCGGGGTCGGTGACGGCTTCGGTGGAGCGGGCGGCGAACCGGGCGCTGGTGTTGTTGCGGGCCTTCGCGGAGACCCGTTCCAGGGTGCCGAGGAGATCGCGGGCGTCGGTGTGGGAGACGAGTTCCTCGTCGGCGATGGCGTTCCACGCGTCGAGGGCGGGGAGCCGGGCGAGGAGTCTCATGGTGCGCCGGTAGGCGCCGACGGTGTCGAAGGCGGCGGCCCGGCACAGGTCCTCGCTCGCGCCGGCTTCCCGGCCGACGAGGACGAGGGAGGTGGCGAGCCGCTTGAGGTCCCATTCCCAGGGTCCGACGACGGTCTCGTCGAAGTCGTTGAGGTCCATGACGAGGCGGCCGCGGGCGTCTCCGTAGAGGCCGAAGTTGGCCGCGTGGGCGTCACCGCAGAGCTGGGCGGCGATCCCGGTGACGGGGGTGCCGGCGAGGTCCTGTGCCATGAGCCCGGCGGCTCCGCGCAGGAAGGTGAAGGGGCTCACCGTCATCCTGCCGACCCGTATGGGTGCGAGTTCGGGGACGCGGTCCCGGTTCGACTCCTCGACCGCGCGGACGGCGTCGGGGCGGTCGGCGGCGAGGGCGGGCCGTGCGTGGGCGGAGCGCGGGACGCGCTCGCGGAGTGCCTTGCCGCGCTGCTTGGGTGAGGCGGCGGAGTCGGCGGTCCGGCCTCCGACGGCGGCGCGGCGGGCGAAGCCCGGTACGTGGGGCACGCGCACGCCGTCCGAGTCCGCTCCGCCCTGCCGTGCTGCGTCCGTGCCGCGCTGTCCCGGCACGGCGACCTGGTCGTCGCCCATGGCCTGCCCTCCCCCGATGTGAACGTCCAACATCATCCGGCCCTGAAGGTACCGCCGTACCCGAGGGGCCGTCTCCCCCTGTGGACAAGCACCTGTGGACAACTCCCCAAGCCGTGCCCAAGCCGTCCTCGGGCCATCCTCCACCCCTTCCCGGACCGCCCCGGGCGGGCCCCCGCGAAACCGCCCCGGGCGGCCACGCACCCGGCGAACAGCCTGTCCGGCCGGCCCCCCGCGCCGGCCGGACAGGCCGCCCTCCCGGTGCGGCACCGCCGCCCCTCCCGGAGCCGCGCCGCCGTCCTCCTACAGGCCCGCGTCCCGGGCGAGGAGGGCCGCCTGGACCCGGTTCTCGCAGTCCAGCTTGGCGAGGATCCGGCTCACGTAGGTCTTCACCGTGGCCTCGCTCATGTGCAGCCGCTTCCCCGCGTCGGCGTTGGAGAGCCCTTCGCCGAGCAGCGCCAGCACATCGCGCTCCTTCTCGCTCAGCCCCGCGACCCGGCCCCGCGCCTCCTCGGCGCGGGCCGCCTCCCGGCCCGTGGCGAGCCGCTCCACGACGTGCCGGGTCGCCGCCGGCGACAGGTACGCGTCGCCCACCGCAGCCGCCCGCACGGCCCGGATCAGCTCCGCGGGCGCGGTGTCCTTCAGGAGGAACCCGGCACCGCCGTGCTCCAGGGTCCGCAGCACGTTGTCCCGCTCGCCGAAGGTCGTGAGCACGATCACCCGGGCCGTCGGCGCCGCCCGGCGCAGCTCCGGGAGCGCCGAGAGGCCGTCGAGGACCGGCATCTGGATGTCGAGCAGCACCACGTCGGCGGCGTGCGCCCGGGTCGCCTCGACCGCCTCCCGGCCGTTGGCGGCCTCGGCGACGACCTGGATCTCCGGGTCGGAGGTGAGGATCATCCGGATCCCGGCCCTGATCAGCGGCTCGTCGTCGGCGATCACGACCCTGATGGGCTGCCCTGCCACAGCTTCTCCCCACGGCTCCGGTACGGGCGGGTCGGCGCTAGCGCGCCTCGACCTCGTACGACTTCTTCTCGATCAGCTTGCCGTCCTTGAAGCAGAAGCGGAAAACGGGCTCCTTCTCGAAGGAGTCGCTCACCTCCGAGGACATCAGGACCAGGCAGTCGGCGCCTTCCGGCTGGGCGGGTCCCTTGCCGCTGAGACCGGCCGTGGCGATCGTGTCCCCGGACGGGAGTTGACCGCGCACCTCCTTCTCCGGCGCCCCGACCTTCACCGCGTCGTACTGCGCGGGCTCGATCATGCCCTCCTTCAGCGAGCCCATCAGGAAGTAGATGCCGAAGCCGGCCGCCACCAGCAGCAGGACGAGCGCGGCGAACGCGATCCCGCAGCCCAGCGCGATCGAACCGCCCGTGCTTCTGCCTCGGCCCCCGTGCACCGCCATGGCCAACTCCCGCTCCGTGAATGTCCAGTCGGCCGGTCCGACCACGACCGGACGACCATCGCCCACGAGCGGTTTCGTAGTCTGCTGCCGGAAGTCGTCGGCCGCATCGACCAAAGGTGCTGCCTCCGCGAGGGGGGCCGCCCCGTACGGCAGCATCCCGGCCACCCGGAAGCCGCCGCCGTCGGCGGGACCGGCGTGGCACATGCCGCCCACCAGCCGGGCCCGCTCGGCGAGCCCGGTGAGGCCCTGGCCGCCGCTCACCACGTCCTTCGCGGGCTTCTCGGTGGGCTTCTCGTTGAGGACCTCGACGACGAAGGTGTCCGGCTCGTACCGCAGGTCGACGCCGATCGGCGCTCCCGGCGCGTACTTGTAGGCGTTGGTGAGGGCTTCCTGGACGATCCGGTACGCGGCGTGGTCGGCGGCCGGTGCGAGTGACCGCTCCTCCCCCGAGCGTCTCAGTCCGACCGAGGTGCCGGCCGTCCGCGCCGCCTCGACGAGCCCCTCGATGCCGGCGATCCCCCGGGCCGCGCGGCCCGTCTCGTCCGCGGTGCCCCCGGGGGCCGCCGCCGTGCCGTGGGGTGCCTCGATGCCGTCGCGGAGGATTCCGACGACCTCCCGCAGCTCGTGCATCGCGGTCACCGACGCGTTCCGCAGGACGCCGACGACCTCGCGCTGACGCTCGCTCAGCTCCCGGTCCACCTCCAGGGCCCCGGTGTGGACGGCGATCAGGGCCAGTTGGTGCCCGAGGCTGTCGTGCATGTCCTGGGCGATCCGCTGGCGCTCGCGGAGCCGGGCCTGCCCGACCACCATGGTCCGCTCCCGCAGCAGCTGGGCGTTGCGCTCCTGGAGCGCGTGCAGCAGGGTCCGCCGCTGGGTCCAGTACCGGTGGGCGAGGCCGGGGGCCAGGGTGGTGCCCAGGTAGTAGAGGGTCGCCGTGAGGGCGATGGTGAGCAGCCGGCTCCCTTCCCAGGGGCCGATGAGGCTCGCTCCGACGTTGACGACGAAGGCGAGGATGAACGCGGCGAGCGCGCGCCCCGCTCCCGCGATGTAGCGGCCGGAGGACCAGCCGACGACGAGCAGGAGGGGTCCGAAGCCGGGCACGAGGGGTGCGAGGCCGGCGGTCAGGACGAGCACGCTGGCGGGAAGTCTGCGGCGCACCAGGGACAGCAGGGCCGATCCGGCGGCGACGGCGGCCAGGACCCATCCCTCGCCGCCGAGGAGGTCCTCGGTCCCGGCGCCGAGCAGCGCGAGGACCCCGGCGAGTGCCAGCTCCCCGGTGGTCCTGCGGCCCGACCACTGTCCCGGCACCGCGAACCAGGCCCACCACGCGGCGAGCCTGGCCCCGATCCCGTGCGAACTCCGGTCCCCCGACTTCGAGATAACGTCCACGCTCGCACCGTAGGCGGCGGCACGGTCCCGGGTCGTCCCTCTTTCGTCGCACCCCGGGACGACAAAAGTCTCGGCCTCCGGACCGGCCCGCGTCCGGACGGTCCGCGCCCCGCCCTCCGGTGTGACGTTGGTCATGGCGGGCGGGGACGGGGCGGGTGAGGACGTGTGTAGAGTGGGATCACCGACGCGGGGTGGAGCAGCTCGGTAGCTCGCTGGGCTCATAACCCAGAGGTCGCAGGTTCAAATCCTGTCCCCGCTACGAAGGGAAGGGGCCCGGCTGATGCCGGGCCCCTTCCGCGTTCCCTCACCCGTGGCCCGCGGTGTACGGCTCCACGACCCCTGCGCAGCAGGGGGATAAACGAAACGGTCGGCATCGTGATCACGATGCCGACCGTTTCCTCGGTTTCCCGAGATGGTGCGCGAGGGGGGAGTTGAACCCCCACGCCCTTTCGGGCACTGGAACCTGAATCCAGCGCGTCTGCCTATTCCGCCACCCGCGCATTGGGTGTGCTCCGGACTCTCTCACTTTTCGGTGGGAGCGCCTGGCGACATCTGAAGATTAGCACGTCGCAGACCGTGGATTCACATCCGTTGTTCGGCCTCCGCTCAGCCGGACCAAGGTGAGGGAGTGACAGACGGACGGAGGAGGGAAGGAGGGTCCTGGCAGCGCGTGCGGGAAGGCTGCGGGAGGGCCGTGCGAAGGCCGTGCGTCGGCGCGGAGAGGACACGGGCCGTGAGGAGCGGGGAGAGGGATGAAGAGGACGAGCCGGGAGAAGAGCGGACTCGGGAAGGAGCGGGATGTGTCACACCGGCCGACCGCGGCCGTGCCGACCCGCGTGCCCGGGCGTCCCCGTCTCGGATCGTCCCGCTCAGTCCCGGGGCCGGCCCCGGCCCACTCGCCGCAGCCCTCTCACCCACCGCTCGGCCCGGCCCGGCTCGCCCCGCTTCGGCCCGGCCCGGCCCGCTTCGGCTCGGCCCGGCTCGGCCCCGCTTCGGCTCGGCCCCACCCCGCCCCGGCCCGTCCCGGCCTCGCGCCGGTCCGATCACACCGATCCGGCCCCGGTTCGACCCCGGAACGTCCCAATCCGCGCTCGATCCGCGCGCGGACACCGACCGAGCCCCCGCTCCCACAGCCGGGTGCGGGACACTGTCCACAGGCCGCCTCTACGATCCGTGGGGGAAGCCTGTGAGAGGTGACACTCGTCCACAGGGCAGAGAAGGGGAACCAGCCGATTTCCCGACGCGTGGATACGATCAGTAAGCAGTACCAGGACGACAACGACGGAGGAGGTGCCCCATGGGAGTGATGAAGCGTTTCGAGCAGCGTCTCGAAGGTCTGGTCAACGGCACCTTCGCCAAGGTGTTCAAGTCCGAGGTCCAGCCTGTCGAGATCGCCGGCGCGCTCCAGCGCGAGTGCGACAACAACGCGCAGATCTGGAACCGCGAGCGGACGGTCGTCCCCAACGACTTCATCGTGGAGCTGAGCGCGCCGGACTACGAGCGCCTCAGCCCCTACTCGGGTCAGCTCGGCGACGAGCTCGCCGGCCTGGTCAGGGACTACGCGAAGCAGCAGCGGTACACCTTCATGGGGCCGATCAAGGTCCACCTGGAGAAGGCCGAGGACCTGGACACGGGTCTGTACCGCGTGCGCAGCCGCACCCTGGCGTCGAGTACGTCACAGCCGCAGCCGCCCGCGGGCGGCCAGCAGCCACACCAGCAGCAGGGCCAGGGACAGGGCCGCGGCGGATACGGGTACCCCCCGGCCGGCGCGCCTCCCATGCCCGCCTCCCCGCCTCCCGGCGGCCATCGGCCGGCGGCCGCGGCAGGAGGCCGTCCCACGGCCCCCGGCCCCGGTACGCACGGGGGAGCGGGCAGTCAGGTCCGCCGCTGGATCGAGATCAACGGCACCCGCCATCAGATCTCCCGCCCGACCCTGGTCCTCGGCCGCAGCACCGACGCGGACGTGAGGATCGACGATCCCGGCGTCTCCCGCCGGCACTGCGAGATCCGGACCGGAACGCCCTCGACGATCCAGGATCTGGGTTCCACCAACGGCATCGTGGTGGACGGGCAGCACACCACCCGCGCTACGCTCCGCGACGGCTCGCGGATCGTCGTGGGCAGCACCACCATCGTTTACCGGCAAGCCGAAGGGTGAAGCGGGGGCAATGTCAGAGCTGACCCTTACGGTCATGCGGTTGGGTTTCCTGGCCGTTCTGTGGCTGTTCGTCATCGTGGCCGTGCAGGTCATCCGCAGCGACCTCTTCGGTACGCGGGTCACCCAGCGCGGTTCGCGGCGCCAGGAGGCGCGACCCCAGCAGCAGGCGCGGCAGGCCGCCGCGCCTCCGCAGCAGCGCGGCCAGCAGAGCGCGGGCGGTGGGCGGCAGCGCCGCGGCGCCCCGACCAAGCTGGTCGTGTCCGAGGGGACCCTCACCGGCACGACCGTCGCCCTCCAGGGGCAGACGATCACGCTGGGCCGGGCCCACGATTCGACGATCGTGCTGGACGACGACTACGCGTCCAGCAGGCACGCCAGGATCTACCCGGACCGGGACGGCCAGTGGATCGTCGAGGATCTCGGGTCCACGAACGGCACGTACCTCGACCGGGCCCGCCTCACCACCGCCACACCCATTCCGCTGGGCGCGCCGATCCGCATCGGCAAGACCGTCATCGAGCTGCGGAAGTAGTGCTACATCATGAATAGGCGCGAGCGGAGCGAGCGAGTCGGGACGGTCCCCGCCACAGTCCGTGGCGCGGCCCCGACCGGAGCGACTGGAGCGACCGGCGTGACCGGAGCGACCGGAGGGTGGGCAGTGTGGGTCGAGACCGGCTGTACCCCGATGCAGCGTCGACAGGGCAGGTGCGCATGACTCTGTCCCTGCGATTCGCCGCGGGTTCGCACAAGGGCATGATCCGCGAGGGGAACGAGGACTCCGGTTACGCCGGGCCCCGGCTCCTCGCGATCGCCGACGGCATGGGCGGCCAGGCCGCCGGCGAGGTCGCCTCGTCCGAGGTGATCTCCACCCTCGTCACGCTCGACGACGACGTGCCCGGCTCCGACATCCTCACCTCGCTCGGCACGGCGGTGCAGCGCGCCAACGACCAGCTCCGGATGATGGTCGAGGAGGACCCGCAGCTGGAGGGCATGGGCACCACACTCACCGCCCTGCTGTGGACCGGCCAGCGGCTCGGTCTGGTGCACGTCGGCGACTCGCGCGCCTACCTCCTCCGCGACGGTGTGCTGACCCAGATCACCCAGGACCACACCTGGGTCCAGCGGCTCGTCGACGAGGGCCGGATCACCGAGGAAGAGGCCACCACCCACCCGCAGCGCTCGCTCCTCATGCGGGCGCTCGGCAGCGGCGACCACGTCGAACCCGACCTCTCCATCCGTGAGGTCCGGGCCGGCGACCGCTACCTGATCTGCTCCGACGGCCTGTCCGGCGTGGTGTCGCACCAGACGCTGGAGGACACCCTCGCCAGCTACCAGGGCCCCCAGGAGACCGTGCAGGAGCTGATCCAGCTCGCCCTGCGCGGCGGCGGCCCCGACAACATCACGGTGATCGTCGCCGACGTCCTGGACGTCGACGGCGGCGACACCCTCGCCGGCCACCTCAGCGACACCCCGGTCATCGTCGGCGCCGTCGCCGAGAACCAGGCCGCGCAGCTGAGCGACGGCGGTGCGATGCAGACCCCGGCCGGCCGGGCCTCGGGACTCGGCCGCCCCGCCCCGCACCAGCAGCCGCCCGCCGGCGGGTTCGGCCCGCCCGGAAGCGGCGAGGGCCACGGCTACGGCGGGATGCCCCCGCAGGGCTCCTTCGAGTCGTACACCGAGGACGACTTCGTGAAGCCGCGCAAGGGCCGCAAGTGGCTCAAGCGCACCTTCTTCCTCGTCCTCGTCCTCGCGATCATCGGCGGCGGCCTCTACGGCGGCTGGCGCTGGACGCAGACCCAGTACTTCGTCGGGTCCAAGGACCAGCACGTGGCCCTGTACCAGGGCATCAGCCAGGACCTGGCCTGGGTCTCGCTGTCGAAGGTCGAGAAGGACCACCCCGAGATCGAACTCAAGTACCTCCCCGCCTACCAGCAGAAGCAGGTCGAGGACACGATCACGGGCGGCAGCCTCGCCAAGGCCCGGACGAAGATCGCCGAGCTGGCCGTGCAGGCGTCCGCCTGCAAGAAGACCGCGGAGCGCCGTGCCGCCGCCGAGAAGGCGGCCGACCAGGCGAGCAAGCCGCCGGCCGACGGCGCCACCCCCGACCCCAAGCCCACCACAGCCGCTCCGACCCCGGGTCCCACCCTCACCGCGGAGGAGCAGAAGCTGGCCTCGAACTGCGGCAAGCAGTAAGCACCCGTAGGGGGCCTTTCACCACCATGAGCGTTGTCACCAACACGACCACCATCGGCGCGATCGAAGCGCCGAGCCGCCGCAACACCGAGCTGGCGCTGCTGGCGTTCGCCGTCGTCATCCCGGTGTTCGCCTACCTCAACGTGGGCCTGGCCATCGACGGCAAGGTCCCGGCCGGCATGGCCGGATACGGGCTGGGACTCGCCCTGCTGGCGGGCGTCGCGCACCTGGTGGTGCGGAAGTGGGCCCCGTACGCGGACCCGCTGCTGCTGCCCCTGGCGACCCTGCTCAACGGCATGGGCCTGGTGCTGATCTGGCGGCTGGACCAGTCTCCGCGGCTGATCGCGAAGTCCATTCGGGACTTCGGGAGCTTCAGCCCCGACGCGCCGAAGCAGATGCTGTACTCGGCGATCGGCATCGCCATGTTCGTGGGTGTGCTGCTGCTGCTCAAGGACCACCGCGTCCTGCAGCGCTACACGTACATCTCCATGGCCGCGGCCCTCGTCCTGCTGCTGCTGCCGCTCGTTCCCGGCCTCGGCACCCCGGTCTACGGCGCCAAGATCTGGATCAACATCGCCGGATTCTCCATCCAGCCCGGCGAGTTCGCGAAGATCGTGCTGGCCGTGTTCTTCTCCGGATACCTCATGGTGAAGCGGGATGCCCTCGCACTCGCCAGCCGCCGTTTCATGGGGCTCTACCTTCCCCGTGGGCGCGACCTGGGCCCCATCCTGACGATCTGGGCGATCAGCCTTCTCATCCTGATCTTCGAGAACGACCTCGGAACCTCGCTGCTGTTCTTCGGCATGTTCGTGATCATGCTGTACGTGGCGACGGAGCGGACCAGCTGGATCGTCATGGGTCTGGGCATGTCGGTCGCCGGCGCGGTCGGGGTGGCCTCCTTCGCGAGCCACGTCCAGGCGCGTGTGGACGCCTGGGCCGATCCGTTCGCCTGCGCCAAGACCGTCCCCGCCTGTGACCAGATGACGCAGGTGCTGATGTCCTTCGGCTCCGGCGGCATCCTCGGCACCGGCCTCGGGCAGGGCAACTCGGACCTCATCGGCTTCGCCGCGAACTCCGACTTCATCTTCGCCACGGTCGGCGAGGAGCTCGGTCTCGCCGGCGTGATGGTCTTCCTGCTCCTCTACGGGCTGATCATCGAGCGCGGTGTCCGCACCTCCCTCGCCGCCCGCGACCCCTTCGGCAAGCTCCTCGCGATGGGCCTCTCCGGCGCCTTCGCGCTCCAGATCTTCGTCGTCGCCGGCGGTGTGATGGGCCTCATCCCGCTCACCGGTATGACGATGCCGTTCCTCGCGTACGGCGGATCGTCCGTGATCGCCAACTGGGCCCTGATCGGCATCCTGATCCGGATCAGCGACACCGCGCGCCGCCCGGCGCCCGCGCCCGCCCCGTCCCCCGACGCCGAGATGACCCAGGTGGTCCGTCCGTGAACAAGCCGCTGCGCCGGGTCGCGATCTTCTGCGGCCTGCTCATCCTCGCCCTGCTGCTGCGGGACAACTGGATCCAGTTCGTCCGCGCCGACGAGCTGAACACCCACGCGTCGAACAAGCGCGTCCAGATCGAGCGGTACGCGAACGTCCGGGGCAACATCATCGTGGACGGCAAGCCGATCACCGGCTCCGTCGACTCCAAGGACCCGTTCTACAAGTTCAAGCGCACGTATCTCGACGGCCCCATGTGGGCCCCGGTGACCGGCTACGCCTCGCAGGCCTACGACGCCAACCAGATCGAGAAGATCGAGGACGGCATCCTCACCGGCAACGACGACCGGCTCTTCTTCGACCGCACGCTCGCCATGTTCACCGGTGAGAAGAAGAAGGGCGGCGACGTCGTCACCACCCTCAACGGGGCCGCCCAGAAGGCGGCCTTCGAGGGCCTCGGTGACAAGACCGGCGCCGTCGTGGCCATCGAGCCGTCCACCGGCAAGATCCTCGCGCTCGCCTCCACCCCCTCGTACGACCCCTCCTCGTTCGCCGGCTACTCCGCCAAGGACGAGAAGGCCTGGGTCGCCCTCGAGAAGGACAAGAACAAGCCCAAGCAGAACCGCGCGATCCGTGAGATCTACCCGCCCGGATCCGTCTTCAAGGTCGTGACCGCCGCCGCCGCCCTGGAGAACGGCAAGGTCAAGGACATCGACGCGAAGACCGACACCCCCGACGGCTGGAAGATCCCCCTCTCCAACCGGGAGATGATCAACCACGCCCAGGGCTGCGCCAACGCCAGCCTGAAGCGCGCCCTCGACATCTCCTGCAACTCCGTCTTCGCGAAGCTCGGCGACGACGTCGGCGTCGAGAAGATGAACGAGATGGCCGAGAAGTTCGGCTTCAACGCCGAGCAGTTCACCCCGGTCCGCTCCTCCGCCTCCGTCTACGACAAGAAGGCGGACCGCGGCGGCAACGCGCTCTCCTCCATCGGCCAGTTCAACACCGCGACGACCCCGCTCCAGATGGCGATGGTCACAGCGGCGATCGCCAACGACGGCAAGCTGATGAAGCCGTACATGATCGACGAGCTGCGCGCCCCCAACGTCGACCTGCTCAAGAAGACCGAGCCGGAGGAGATGAGCCGCCCGGTCTCGCAGGAGAACGCGCAGCTGCTCCAGGAGATGATGGAGAGCGTCGTCACCAACGGCACCGGCGGCAACGCCGACCTGAACATGGACGGCGTCAAGGTCGGCGGCAAGACGGGTACGGCCCAGCACGGCGACAAGAACGCCAAGCGCCCCTACGCCTGGTTCATCTCGTACGCGAAGACCGCCGAGGGCTCCCCGGTCGCGGTCGCCGTGATCGTCGAGGACTCGGCGGGCACCTCGCGTGAGGACATCAGCGGCGGCGGCCTCGCGGCCCCCATCGCGAAGGCCGTGATGAAGGCGGTTCTGAAGACCCGGAGCTGACGTCCCGGCTCCGTTCATGCCAGGTACCGGTCAGGTATCAGCTACCGGCCCCGGGCGGAACGTCTCCCCGGGGCCGGTACCGTATCCGCGAACAGCACACACCGCCGGACCACCCATGGGTGCGGTCGGGACAGACGGAGAGGGCTGGATTAGCTATGGAAGAGCCGCGTCGCCTCGGCGGCCGGTACGAGCTGGGCTCGGTGCTCGGCCGTGGTGGCATGGCCGAGGTGTACCTCGGGCAGGACACCCGGCTCGGCCGCACCGTCGCCGTGAAGACGCTGCGGGCCGACCTGGCCCGTGACCCGTCCTTCCAGGCCCGGTTCCGCCGTGAGGCACAGTCCGCCGCCTCGCTGAACCATCCGGCGATCGTCGCGGTCTACGACACCGGCGAGGACTACGTCGACGGGGTCTCCATCCCGTACATCGTGATGGAGTACGTCGACGGGTCGACCCTGCGTGAGCTGCTGCACTCCGGGCGCAAGCTGCTGCCCGAGCGCACCCTCGAGATGACGGTCGGCATCCTCCAGGCCCTGGAGTACTCGCACCGCGCCGGCATCGTGCACCGTGACATCAAGCCCGCGAACGTCATGCTGACGCGCACCGGCCAGGTCAAGGTCATGGACTTCGGCATCGCGCGCGCCATGGGCGACGCGGGCATGACCATGACGCAGACCGCCGCGGTCATCGGCACGGCCCAGTACCTCTCCCCCGAGCAGGCCAAGGGCGAGCAGGTCGACGCCCGCTCCGACCTGTACTCCACGGGCTGCCTGCTGTACGAGCTCCTCACCGTCCGTCCCCCGTTCATCGGGGACTCCCCGGTCGCGGTCGCGTACCAGCACGTGCGCGAGGAGCCGCAGCCGCCGAGCAACTTCGACCACGAGATCACGCCCGAGATGGACGCCATCGTCCTCAAGGCGCTGGTCAAGGACCCCGACTACCGCTACCAGTCCGCCGACGAGATGCGCGCGGACATCGAGGCCTGCCTCGACGGTCAGCCGGTCGCGGCAGCCGCCGCGATGGGCATGGGGATGGGCATGGCGGCGCCCTCGTACGGCGGCGGCTACGGCGGCTACCCCGAGGACCAGCCGACGACGGCGCTGCGCCAGGCCGACCCGGCGGGCCAGACCTCGATGCTGCCCCCGATCAACGGGGACGACGGCGGCTACGGCTACGACGACCGTCCGGACCGCCGCCGCGGTGGCCCGAAGAAGTCGAACACCTCCACGATCCTGCTGGCCCTCGCGGGCATCCTGGTCCTCGTCGGCGCCATCTTCATCGGTGTCTCGCTGTTCGACAAGAAGGACGGCACCCGCCAGATCACCGTGCCGCAGCTGGTCGGCCAGACCGTCGCGGTGGCGACGGAACGGGCGACGAACGCCGAGGTGAAGGTGCAGGAGGCCGGCACCGAGCGCTGCGACCAGCCCAAGGGCACGATCTGCCGCCAGGTGCCGGTCGCGGACAACACCGCGAAGATGGACACCGGCAGCACGATCCAGGTGTTCGTCTCCGAGGGCGCCCCGCTGGCCGAGGTCCCGGACGTGCAGGAGCAGTCCCAGGAGCGCGCCGAGAAGACCCTGAAGGACAAGGGCTTCAAGGTGAAGGTCGAGCAGGAGGAGTCCGACGAGGACCCCGGCACGGTCCTGCGCCAGAACCCCGACGGCGGCACCAAGGCGGAGCGCAACTCCGAGGTGACGATCACCGTCGCGAAGCAGAAGCTGCTGCAGCTCCCCGACGTGAAGACGCGGAGCTACGACCAGGCCGTCCAGCAGCTGAACGGGGTCGGCTTCACCAACATCACCAGGGAGGACGTCGACTCCGACCAGCCCGCGGGCACCGTCGTCGACCAGACCCCGCAGGGCCCCTCGGACCAGTCCAAGGAGACCCAGATCACGCTGAAGGTCTCCAAGGGCCCGCAGCAGACGCAGGTCCAGATCCCCGGCGGCCTGACCGGCAAGCCGTTCAAGGAGGTCAGGGACATACTGCAGGGCATGGGTCTGACCGTCGTCCAGAAGGGTTCGGACAAGGAGGACGCCATGGTCCTCAGCACGAACCCGCCGGAGGGCTCCACGGTCCCGACCACGCAGCCGATCACCGTCATGACGCTCGGCGGCGGGGGCGGCGGCAACGGCGGGAACGGCGGGAACGACGGCAACGGAGACAACGGGGACAACGGCGGCGTCGGCGGCATCTTCGGCTGACGCCCGAGCAGTGACCCGCGGGAACGCAGAGGGCCCCGGCAACCACTGGTTGCCGGGGCCCTTCCCTGTCTCCGCGTGCCGCCCCGGGGCGCCCGCCTCCGCTCCGGCCTGCGCGCCTGCCCCCGCTCCGCCCGGCCGCGTCCGGCCCAGGCCGCCCGGCCGCGTCCGGATCAGCGCAGTTCGGCCGGCGGCGTCCGGTCGCGGTCGACCTTCTCCGTGCGCGCCAGCTCGCCCCAGACGATGTACCGGTAGTCGGAGGTGTACATGGGGGTACAGGTCGTCAGCGTGATGAAGCGGCCGGGCTTCGTCTTCCCCGACCCCTCGGGGACGGGCTGGAGGACGTCCACGTTGTACTTCGTGGTCTCCGACAGGGTCTTGTAGACCTTGTAGACGTACCAGGTGTCCTTGGACTCGAAGACGATCGGGTCGCCGTTCTTCAACTTGTGGATGTTGTGGAACTTGGCGCCGTGTCCGTCCCGGTGCGCGGCGAGCGTGAAGTTGCCCTGCTTGTCCTGCGGGAGCGCGGACTTGATCGGATCGGTGTAGTAGCCGGCGACGCCGTTGTTGAGGATGGAGCTCTGGGTGCCCTGCTTGACCAGGACCTCGCCGTTGCCCATCGCCGGCACGTGGAGGAAGCCGATGCCGTCCTTGGTGTCGAGCGCGCCGGGTCCGTCGGCCCAGCGGTCGCGGACCTGGGCGCCGTCCTTGTCGGCGGCGCGGTCGGCGAGGACGTTCGTCCACCACAGCGAGTAGACGACGAAGAGGCCGAGCACCAGGCCCGCCGTGATGAGGAGTTCGCCGAAGAGGCTGATGAATCCGGCGATCCGATTACGCACGCGTGCCACTAGGTCGTCCCGTCGTCCCGTCCGGAGGTGTGGGGACTCAGCCTACGAGCGCTTTCGGCTTTCCCTGACTGCGCGGGCGTTCTTCGACGAGCTTGCCCCACACGATCATGCGGTAGGTGCTGGTGAACTCGGGGGTGCAGGTGGTGAGGGTGAGATAGCGGCCGGGCTCGGTGAAGCCGGAGCCCTTGGGCACCGGGTCGATGACGGAGACGTTCGAGGGGGCGGTCTGCGGCAGGATGCTCGCCATCTCGTAGGTGTAGTAGGCGTTGCGGGTCTCGACGACGATGGGGTCGCCGGGCTGGAGACGGTTGATGTAGCGGAACGGTTCGCCGTGGGTGTTGCGGTGGCCGGCGACGGCGAAGTTGCCCTGCTTGTCGGAGGGCATGGCCGTCTTGAGCTTGCCCTCGGCGTAGTGGCCGACCATGCCCTTGTCGAGGACCTTCGCCTTGTTGATGCCCTCGGCGACGGGGACGACGACGTCCAGCTTGGGGATGTACATGATGGCGAAGCCCTCGCCCGGCTCGAACACGCCCGGCTTGCTGTCGTCCTTCTCCGCGCCGTCCTTCGCCCAGGTGTCCTCGATCCGCTCCTTGGCCCGGTCCGTCTCCTGACCGGCCAGGACGTTCGTCCACCACAACTGATAGGCGACGAACAGCAGCATGACCACACCGAAGGTGATGAAGAGTTCTCCGACGGCGCGGCTGGCGACGACGCCGACGCTGTCCTTGGCGGCGCGGGCGGCGCGGCGGGCCTCGACGCGGGAGAGCGGGGCGGCCGGGCCGACTCCGGCCGTCGGGGCGGCGGGGGCGGTGGCGGGGCCGCCCCGGCGTCCTTTGCCCCGGGTGCCGCCCTTGGCCGCCCGGCGGCGTTCCGCCCGGCCGGGCCCGGGAAGGGGCTCCACGGCCTCCAGGACGGTCGTGTCGCCCGGGGAGGGGTGCCGAGGGGCTTCGGGGGTCTCCGGGGCCTCGTAGGGGGCCGTGGCGGCGTCTTCGCGGGGAGTCGGGCGGGGTGCCTCGTAGGGGGTCGCGCGGGGGGCCTCGTGGGCGGGCTCCCGGGGCGCCTCGTAGGCGGGCTCCTGAGGAGCCGGGTAGGAGCCGGGCTGGGGCTGCCGGTACGTCTGCGACGCCTCCGGATACGGCTGCGCCTGATCCGCGTAGGGCTGCGGCCGCGTGGTCGACTGCGCCTGGTCCGGATGGGGCTGCGCGGGCTGCCGGTACTGCTGCGGGTGGTCCGGGTAGGCCTGCGGGTCCGGGTAGGCCTGCGGGTCCGGATAGGCCTGCGGGTCCGGATAGGCCTGCGGGGTTTCCCGGTAGGCCGGTTGGGGCTCCTGGTACGCCTGCTCCTGGTACGGGTACGGCGCCGGGGCAGGTTCCTGGTACGGCGAGGGAGCCGCGTACGGGTCCGCGGGTATCGGCTCGGGCTCCGGATCGTTCGACGGCCGGAACCAGGGGGAGCCCGTCGTCACGCGACGGCCTTGCCCACCACCGGCGCGAGGCCCGCCGACCGTCCGACCGCCCCCTTGTCGCCGCACTCCTCAAGCCAGTTGGCGAGCATCAGGTGCCCGTGCTCGGTGAGGACGGACTCGGGGTGGAACTGGACGCCCTCGACCGGCAGTTCGCGGTGGCGCAGGCCCATGATGATGCCGTCCTCGGTCCGCGCGGTGACCTCCAGCTCGGCCGGCAGGGCGGCGGGCTCGGCGGCCAGCGAGTGGTAGCGGGTCGCGGTGAAGGGCGAGGGCAGCCCGGCGAAGACGCCGCGGCCCTCGTGCGTGACGGGGGAGGTCTTGCCGTGCAGCAGCTCGGGCGCGCGGTCGACGACGCCGCCGTACGCCACCGCCATCGACTGCATGCCGAGGCAGACGCCGAAGACGGGCACGCCGGTGGCGGCGCAGTGCCGGACCATGTCGATGCAGACCCCGGCCTGCTCCGGTGCGCCGGGCCCGGGCGAGAGCAGGACCCCGTCGAACCCGTCCTGGGCGTGGCTCAGCTCGACCTCGTCGTTGCGGAGGACTTCGCACTCCGCGCCGAGCTGGTAGAGGTACTGAACGAGGTTGAAGACGAAGCTGTCGTAGTTGTCGACGACGAGAATGCGCGCGCTCACTGGCCGTCCACCGTCACATCGTTGAACGGAAGCAGCGGCTCCGCCCAGGGGAACACGTACTGGAAGAGGACGTAGACGACCGCGAGAACCAGCACGATCGAGAGCAGCGCCCGCACCCACGCGTTGCCCGGCAGATGCCGCCAGATCCAGCCGTACATGACGTCGACCGCCCCTTCTGTTCGTTACGGGGACCAGAGTACGGGGCGAGGGGGCCGTCGGGGGTCAGCTGTCCAAAGCCTGTGGACGACCGTCGGCGACCGGGAGGGTCGCGTCGAGGTGCGCCCAGACGACGAGCCGGTGGCTGCTGCCCCACTCGGGTTCGCAGGTGGTGAGGGTGAGGTAGCGGCCGGGCCCGTCGAATCCCGACTTCGCGGGGACGGGGTCGATGACGCCGACGTCGGTGGGGACGGTCCGGTGGGGGGCGCGGTCGACGCGGTACGTGAACCAGGTCGTCCCGTCGGTGAGGACGATCGCGTCGCCGGCGCGCAGCCGGGGGAAGTCCTTGAAGGGGTCTCCGTAGGTGCGGCGGTGGCCCGCGACGGCGAAGTTGCCGGTGGCGCCGAGGCGGGCGGTGCCGGCGTAGTGGCCGAGGCCCTTCTTCAGGGTGTCGACGCCGGTGCCCTGGAGGACGGGCCACTTCCAGTCCCTGCCGAGCCGGGGCACGTACATGACGGCGATGCCCCTGCCGGGGGCGTAGGGCGCGGCCTCGGGGGTGGGGGCGGCGGCGGTCGGGACGGGGGTGTCGGTCCACGCGCGCTGGAGGGTGTCGATCTGGCCGGCGCTGGCGCTCGCGGCCTGGACCCCGGTCCAGTACAGGACGTACACGACGAAGAGGACGATCAGGGCGCCGACGGTGACGCACAGCTCGCTGAAGGTCCTCACGACGAGACGCAAGCGCCCCTCCCGCAGTCGGCTCCCGGCGGCGGCCGGCCGGCCGCGCGTGGCGTCAGCCCACCGGCTTCGCCTGGTGGAGGTCCACTGTGCCCGAGTACCCGGGAAGAGTCACCGCCCGGTGGTCGTCGACTTTCCAGCCGAGTCCGTACGCCTTCACGTACAGCTGGTAGTTCTGGATCGCCGGGGAGGCCGCGAGGGCCCTGGTCAGCTTTCCGCGGTCGCCCACGGCGGTGATCTTGTAAGGGGGCGAGTAGACGCGGCCCTGGAGGATCAGGGTGTTGCCGACGCAGCGGACGGCGCTGGTGGAGATGAGCCGCTGGTCCATGACCCGGATGCCCTCGGCGCCGCCCTGCCACAGGGCGTTGACGACGGCCTGGAGGTCCTGCTGGTGGATGACCAGGTCGTTCGCCTGCGGCTCGGGGTAGCCGGGGGCGGCATGGGCGTTCGGCGGAGCGTCGTCGAGGGTGACGGTGAGACCGGATCCGGAGATCTCGGTGGTGCCGGCGGCCTTCTCCAGCGCGTGGAGTTTCGCGTCCTCCGCGCGCGTGGAGCCGTCGTCGCGGGCGGCGAGGGAGTCGACCTGGGAGCGCAGCGCCGAGGTCGACTCGTCGAGTCCCTCGTTCTTGTGACTGCGCTCCTCGATCAGGTCGGAGAGCCGCAGGAGCGAGGCGTCGGTGCGGATGTTCGTACCCTTGGCGGTGTTGAAGCTCGTGACGAAGATCAGTCCGGCGAGGGCGAAAACGGCAAGGGTGAGCACCCGGACGGGGCGCCACCTCGCGGTGCGGCCCGGTCCTTCGGGAGTGCCGGCGGAATTGCTCAACGTACCCTGATCCCCTTCGGTGCCGCGGAACCACTACGCTAACGGACGCCTGGGGGACGCAGTCGTCCTCCTTCGTCACATCCCGGCGCCAGCCACAGTTCCCTGCGCGGTCACGCAGCGCATCGACAGGAGAGTCCCTCGTGCCGAAGTCACGGATCCGCAAGAAGGCCGACTTCACGCCCCCGCCCGCGAAGCAGGCCACCTCGATCAAGCTGACCAGCCGCAGCTGGGTGGCGCCTGTGATGCTCGCGCTGTTCGCCATCGGGCTGGTGTGGATCGTGGTCTTCTACGTCACCGACGGTTCGATGCCGATCGAGTCGCTCCGGAACTGGAACATCGTGGTGGGCTTCGGCTTCATCGCGGCCGGCTTCGGCGTCTCCACGCAGTGGAAGTAGCGCCGTAGCCCAGGGCCCCCTTGGCTCCAGCGGCCCCGGACGGCGGCGAACGACGGGGGTACGGCGGCCGTCTAGCGGGCGTACCGGTTGCTAGTCAAGCTCTCCCCTGAACTTATCCACAGCGTTGTGCACAGCACTGGATAACTTACGAAGATCTGTGGATAACTCGCACGCGGTTGACGCCGGTATGACCGGAATCACCCTCGGCCGAGACGGCAAAGCCCCTCGCCTCCCTGGAGAAACACCAGGTCAGAGGCGAGGGGCGCAGTCTTTCCCCACAGAGTGGGGAGAGTCCGCCACGCACTGTGGATAACTCTGGGGAAAGCTCACAGAGAAGCTCGTCCACAGCCCTGCACGCTCAGGTGAGCGCCGCGGAACGGGCCAGCACGATCCCCACGTCGATCAGCAGCACCAGGGCCAGCGCCCCGTACTGCACCAGGTTCCGGCGGGCCCTCGGCGCGTGCACGAGCGCGTACGTGACCACCGCGCCCGCGACCAGACCACCGACGTGGGCCTCCCAGGAGATCCCCGGTCGGGTGAATGTCATCAGCAGGGACAGGGCCACGAAGAGGACCACCGGCCGCATGTCGTGGCGCCGGCGCCGGGCGAGCACCACCCAGGCCCCGATCAGGCCGTAGACGACGCCGGACGCGCCCAGCGAGGGCTGGTTCTGCGCGGCGACCAGATAGGCCAGCACGGAGCCGGAGAGCCCGGAGAGCAGGCACAGGGCCGCGTACCGGATCCGCCCCAGTTCGGGCTCGACGATCCCGCCGATCACCCACAGACCCAGCACGTTGAAGAGGATGTGCCAGATCTCCTGGTGCAGGACGGTCGCCGTGAGCAGCCGGTACCACTCGCCGTCCGCGACCCCGACGAGCTCCCCGAGCGCCGGACTGTAGGCGTAGCCGATGAGCACCAGCTCGTCGACGAGCCGGTCGCCGAACGCCAGTACGGCGAGGTACACCGCGAGGTTGATCCCGATGAGGATCTTCGTGACGAGGCGGTCGTCCGAGGCGACCCGGCCGCCCGCGAGGGTCCGCGGCTGGTTGGCGTCGGCGGCGTGGCCGGTCCCCGAACCGCTGCGCACGCAGTCGGGGCACTGGAAGCCGACGGAGGCGGAGACCATGCACGAGGGGCAGATCGGCTTCTCGCAGCGCGTGCAGCGGATGCCGGTCTCCACCTCGGGGTGGCGGTAGCAGCGCGGCACACCGGTGTGGTCGCGCGCGGAGGGTTTCGGTTCCACGAGAGGTGCCGTCCCTTCCGTCTCAGCGCTTCTCGATCACCACGGAGTCGATGACCACGTCCTGCAGCGGCCGCTCGGTGTGCGGGTCGGTCTCGGTGGCCGCGATCGCGTCCACGACCTTCCTGCTCTCCTTGTCCGCCACCTCGCCGAAGATGGTGTGCTTGCGGTTCAGCCAGGTCGCGGGGGCGACGGTGACGAAGAACTGCGAGCCGTTGGTGCCCGGACCGGCGTTGGCCATGGCCAGCAGGTAGGGGCGGTCGAAGAAGAGCTCCGGGTGGAACTCGTCGGCGAACTCGTAGCCGGGACCGCCCGTGCCGTTCCCCAGCGGGTCGCCGGCCTGGATCATGAACCCCTTGATGACCCGGTGGAAGACCGTGCCGTCGTACAGCGGGTCCGAGGAGACCGTGCCCGTCCCGGGGTGCGTCCACTCGCGCTCACCGCCGGCGAGCTCGACGAAGTTCCGGACGGTCTTCGGGGCGTGGAACGGCATGAGCCGCACCTCGATGTCACCCAGGCTGGTCTTGAGGATCGCGTACAGCTGCTCGGCCACGGTCGCCTTCCGTCCACGTCATGTCACGTCTGTCGCTGCCGTGTCCGATCCTCGCATGCCCCGGATGCCCACCCCACATGCCGGACTTGGCTCCTGGGGGCATGATTCCGAAGAGGATGGAAAGGCGAAAAGCCGACATCGTCGCCACCGAGGAGGAGGAATCCCGTGACCCGCATGGACAGCGTGCGCGCCGCGTCAGATTCGGCGAAGGAGAGCGTCCTGCACGCCGCGGAAGCGGTGGCGCCGTACGCCGGTACGGCCAAGGACCAGGCCGCGCACTACGCCCACGAAGCACGTGTGGTGATCGCGCCGAAGGTCTCCAAGGCCGCTCAGCAGGCTCGGGCGCAGGCTCGGGCGCAGTACGACTCGTACGTCGCACCGCATGTTCCGCCGCGGGTCGACGCGGCCGCACAGCGTGCGGCGGTCAAGACCCGCCGGGCCTGCCGTCAGGCGGCCGACTACACCGTTCCGCGTGTCGAGCACGCGGTCGCCGCGACCGGTCCCGTCCTGGAGGAGGCCGGGTCGCGTTCCACCGCCGCCTGGGCCGCGCTGCGCGGTCAGGTGACGCCGGGGGAGATCGAGAAGATCGTGAGGAAGCACGAGCGCCGGGCTCGGGCCGGACGCCTCGCCAAGGGCCTCCTGGTCCTGGGCGTCGTCGTCGGCGGCGCGTTCGCCGCCTGGAAGTGGTGGGACAAGCAGGCCAATCCCGACTGGCTGGTCGAGCCGCCCGTCGCCACCGAGGTGGAGGAGGGCGCGGTACTGGCTTCCTACGAGGAGGGCGGGGACGTCCTCGACCCCGAGGTGGAGGCCAAGCAGTCCGAGGCGGAGGCCGCTGCGGCGGCCGAGGAGGCCGGCGACCACGACGAGCGCCGCTGACTTACGGGGAGGACGCCGGGCCGTTCCGGCCGACTCCCACCGCATGTGACCAGGGCCCTGTCATCCACTGCCGGGGTCCTGGTTGCTGCCGGGGTGCTGCGGGGTCCTACGGGAATGCCGTGGGGTCCCGCGATGGTGCTGCGGCGTCCTACGGGGAAGCCGCGGGGCCTGCGGGGTCCACGGGGTCCGCGGGGTCCTGCTGACGAACGGGTGGTGCTCGGCGGTACGGAGATCCGGCCGGGAAGGGCCGGAGTGGTGCTCGATCGTCCTGCCATCCGGCCGCGAAGGGGCGGAGTCGTGCCGGGCTCCGTCGAGGTGGTGCCGCCGGGGCCCGCGTCGTACGGGGCGAGGCCGTACGGGGACGTGCGGATACGGGTACGGGTGCGGGGAGTGCGCATCGTCGTCTCCCCGAGCCCTACGCCGACGCGGCGAGCGCCAGCTCCGTCAGCGCGGCCGGCTCGTCGCCCTCGGAGACGGTGGTCACACCGGCCGCGGAGCGGTTCCGGGTGGCGGGAGAGGACCCGTGGGCCTCGGCGGCGATGCGCTGCTTGATCGTGGGCGGCAGGGAGCGGTCCCCGACCAGCGGCAGCCGATGCGCCCGCTGCGCCGGTACGGACGCCAGTGCGGCCCGCTTCTCCGCGGCGGCGGAGGAACCGGCGGCGGCCGGACCGACCGGCTCCTCCGGCTGCTGGACGGCGGGCTGCTGGGCGGCGGCGGCGGTGCTCGCCAGGCCGACGGAGGCGAGCAGGGCGAAGAGGACGGAGATGAAGGCGGTCCAGAACTGCTTGACCTTGGCGGTGGCCATGGCCCCTCGCTTTCGTGATGTTCTCGAATGGTTCATTTCGGTTTGCGCGCTTTACGTACTTTCCTCATGATGTGGATGCGCGCCCGATTTCCACGGAACGTCGCCGCCGTCGCGCAGTTCTTCCGATGAACACCACCCGTCCGGAGCAGTGGCCCGGTCCGGCCCCCGTTCGACGCCCGGAGGGACGGCCGGGGACACACGGCACGGAAGAGGGCGGCACGAGACCCGCCGGGACGGGGCGAGCGAGCCGGCCGAGGCCGCCGCAGCCCCCTCCCCCGCCACCCGCCCCAGACATGCGAAAACCCCCTGTGACCTGCGTTTCCGCAGTTCACAGGGGGTGCTTTCCGTGGAGCCTAGGGGAGTCGAACCCCTGACATCTGCCATGCAAAGACAGCGCTCTACCAACTGAGCTAAGGCCCCGGAACGAGAACAGCGTACCGGGTCACCCCCCATGCCCGGCAAAAGGATTGGGACTCCCGGTCGGCGACCACGCTCCGTAAGATGCTGACCGAGGTTCGCAGTGGCGAACCTAGGGATGGGGAGAAGAAATGGACGCAGCGCAGCAGGAAGCCACGGCGCGAGCCAGAGAGCTTCAGCGCAGTTGGTACGGAGAGCCGCTGGGGGCGCTCTTCCGTCGGCTGATCGACGATCTGGGACTCAACCAGGCCAGGCTCGCGGCGGTGCTGGGGCTCTCCGCGCCCATGCTGTCCCAGCTGATGAGCGGCCAGCGGGCCAAGATCGGCAACCCGGCCGTCGTCCAGCGCGTCCAGGCACTGCAGGAGCTCGCCGTGCAGGTCGCCGACGGCACCGTCAGCGCCGCCGAGGCCACCGACCGCATGGACGAGGTCAAGAAGTCGCAGGGCGGCTCCGTCCTCACCGGCACCGGCCAGCCGGCCACCGGGTCGGGCGCCCCGACCGTTCGCAGGGTGGTCCGCGAGATCCAGTCGCTGCTGCGCTCCGTAGCCGCGGCCGGCGACATCATCGACGCCGCCGACTCCCTCGCCCCGGCCCACCCCGAACTGGCAGAGTTCCTCCGGGTGTACGGCGCGGGACGCACCGCGGACGCGGTCGCGCACTACGAGTCGCACCAGAACTGACGCGGTCGGCAGTCGGCCGGCATCGCCTCGACAGGGACCAACGGGGAGCGGACGCAGCACGATGGGTGAGGTTTTCGCCGGGCGGTACGAGCTGGTCGACCCGATCGGGCGGGGCGGTGCGGGCGCGGTGTGGCGCGCCTGGGACCACCGGCGCCGCCGCTACGTGGCGGCCAAGGTGCTCCTGCAGAGCGACGCGCACACCCTGCTCCGCTTCGTCCGCGAGCAGGCGCTGCGGATCGACCATCCGCACGTCCTCGCCCCGGCCAGCTGGGCCGCCGACGACGACAAGGTCCTGTTCACCATGGACTTGGTCGCCGGCGGCTCCCTGGCCCATGTGATCGGCGACTACGGCCCGCTGCCGCCGCGGTTCGTCTGCGTCCTGCTCGACCAGTTGCTCTCGGGCCTGGCCACGGTGCACGCGGAGGGGGTCGTGCACCGCGACATCAAGCCCGCGAACATCCTCATGGACGTCACCGGGACCGGACGGCCGCACCTGCGGCTGTCCGACTTCGGCATCTCCATGCGCAAGGGCGAACCCCGCCTCACGGAGACCGACTACGTGGTGGGCACGCCCGGCTACTTCGCGCCCGAGCAACTCCTCGGCGCCGAACCCGACTTCACCGCCGACCTGTTCGCCGTCGGCTTGGTCGCCCTCTATCTGCTCCAGGGCCGCAAGCCGGACTCCCGGGCGCTGATCGAGCACTTCGCGGCACACGGCACCCCCGGCGCCCCCGACGGCGTCCCCGAGCCCCTGTGGCAGGTGCTCGCCGGTCTGCTGCAGCCCGACCCGCAGGCCCGCTTCAGGACGGCCACGGGCGCGCGCAAGGCCCTGGCCGCGGCCGTCGAGATGCTGCCCGAGCCGGGCCCCGACGAGGAGCGGGTCGAGATCTTCGACCAACTCGGTCCGCTGCCGCCCGGCTTCGGCCCGCAGGGCCCGACGGGACCCGCCGGCGGCGAGCCGGGAGGCCCCGCGGCGGGCGCCCGGGGCGCGGGCCCGGCCCCCGCGCCCGCTGCGGCGCCCGTCGGCGCACCGACGGCCCCCACCACGCCCGCGGTACCGCCCCGGCAGCCCCCACAGCCCCCGTACGGGCCCCCGCACCCGACCGTCCCCGCCACGGGCCCGCTCGCCGCCCCCGTCACGACGCCCGCGCCGCTGCCCGGGCCGTCCGAGACGGGCAGCTTCCACCTGCCCCCGCCGCTCGGCCGGCCGGCGCCCTCCTTCGACGGGACGCCGACCTCGCCGGCACCGTACGGACAGGCCCCCGCGCATCCGTACGCCGCTCACCCCGTCCAGGCGCCCGGGCCGTACGGCAGCCCCACGCCGCTCCCGGCGGCGCCGCCCGCCCCGGGACGCCGACCGGGACCGCCCCCGAAGGTGGCGATCCCGGTCCTGCTGCTCGCGCTGGTCTGCTTCGCGGTCGGCTTCTGGGCCCTCGCCCAGACCTGACCCGGACCGACACCCGCACGCCCCGCCTACGCCGCCGCGCGCCTCCGCGCCAGCAGCGTCCATCCGCCGAGCCCCAGGAGCAGAACCGTTCCGCTGCCGATCCCGGCGACCGCGACGACCCGCAGGGAGCCGTCCGCCTCCACCGCCTGGGCCCCGGAGACGCCCTGGTCCGCCGCCGCCCGGTCGTCGGCGGTCACGCTGAACCGCCCGGGGTCGGCGTCGTACCCCGGCCCCGGCTTCGCGGCGCCGCGGAGCGACACCCGCAGGGTCAGCGGCACCGTGCGGTCCCCGTACTCCTCGGCCATGGCCGGGTTGAGCGTGGCCGACAGGTAGTACCAGCCGGCGAACCGCATGCCGTTGGTGGCCTCGTCGGAGGAGCTGCGGTTCTCGTGGGCCACCGGCCGCAGCGCGTCGAGCGCGAGCGTCGCCGGCTTCCCGCTGTAGGAGACGGTCCCCTCGTCGACGTGGCCGAGCGCCGGGTTCTCCAGGGAGAGGACCAGGGCGTGGCCGATGTACTCGTCGCCGCTGGCGCTGCTGCCGAGTTCGGCGGTGGTGAAGAGCTGCTGTCCCCAGTCGACCGGCACCCGGTAGAACAGCGTCTGGCCGGGCCGGATGTCGGAGCGCCACTCGCCCTGCGTCAGCGAGATCGCGTCGTGGATCCCGGACCCGCCCTGGCGCTGCCGCGGGTCGCCCGGCGGCGGTCCGGGGGTGCCGGACGCCCAGACCTCGGGCAGTTCGGTCGGCCCGGCCTTCTTCAGGAGGGGCTCGGAGGCGTAGCGGATCTCCAGCTCCCAGTCCTCCGTGCTCGCCTTCGACTCGCGCTCGACGAGCACGTAGTAGGCGCCCGCGCCCTGGCAGGTGGAGCTGTCCGCCTCGATGATGCGGCGGGCGTAGGCGGCGAGCGGCCGGGCGAACTCGCTGGAGGAGAAGTTCGCCTGCTGGTAGCCGCACTCGAAGCCGGAGCCGTCCTGGATGCTGACCTTGAAGCCGTCGCCGTACTCGACCTCGCCGCCGGCCCGGGGCACCGCGACGACGGAGACGTACGCGTTCTGCCGGTCGAGGTCGACCCGGTAGTAGACCTTGCCGTCCTTCTTGAGCGTGTCGCGGTAGGTCTGCCCGGTCCGCAGCTGCACGGCGTCCGAGCTCGACGCGGCGCCCTGGACGCGCTGGGCCGAGCCGTCGAAGGCGTACGGCGGGATCGCACCCCCGGCGGCCGCCGTCCGCCCAGGAAGCGCCGCCGTCCGCCCAGGAAGCGCCGCCGCACGCGCGGGAAGCGCCGCCGTCCCCGTCCGGAGCCCCGCCGCACGCCCGGAGAGGGCCGCCGCGGGCCCCGGATGCCCCGCCTGGCCCGGGGAAGGCACCGACCGGCCCTGAAGGGCCGCTGCCGGCCCGGGGAGGGCCACGACCGCCCCCACCGCAGCGACCGCCGTGATCAGGGCCCCCGCTCTCCGGCCGAGGCCGCCCTGCGTCTTCACGCGCTGCTCCTCTTCACTCAAGCACGTCGGCATTTTGCTCAGGCAAAGCAAAGCCCCGGCCCGCTCTCGCGCGGCCGGGGCTTCACCCACAGAGGGTTCGGGTCTCAGACACCGGAACCTGCGGGCACGGAGTCGGTCGCCTCCGTCCACAGGTCCTGCTCGGCGCGATCCGCCTGGATCTGGCGGTACACGAGGAGCCCGCCGATGGCGGCCAGTGCGACCAGGAGAAGCTTCTTCACCGCGCGACCTCGTCTTTCGTTGACGTAGGAGACTTCTGACGCCCACTCTACACATCGACCGATACCGATCGGTGACCTGTACGAGGTTCAAACCTCTCAGGGCCCCCGGACAACGAAATCGACCCGGACGGAGGAACCGTCCGGGTCGATCTTCACTGTGGGGCTAACAGGATTTGAACCTGTGGCCTCATCCTTATCAGGGATGCGCTCTAACCAACTGAGCTATAGCCCCGCCGCGCTCTGCGGTGTGTGTCCCGCGCGCTGACTCCTGAACATTAGCGCACAGGAGGGCCAGTCCCAAAATCGGTAACCGACCGGCCCCCTCGCAGGTCACTCGCCCGTCACTCGTCCTCGGCGAGCGTGAGCTCCACACCGCCGACGAAGCCGGCCGACAGGTTGTAGATGAACGCGCCCAGCGTCGCCAGCGCGGTCATCAGGACCACGTCGATCACGGCGATCACCGAGGTGAACATCAGCACCCGCGGCAGCGACAGGAACGACTGGAGGTCGAAGCCGTTGGACTCGTTCGAGCCGGTGGCCTCGCTGATCGTGCCGCCGACGGTCGAGAAGACGCCCATGGCGTCCATGACCATCCACAGCACCGCCGCCGCGACGACCGTGCAGATGCCCAGCGCGATGGAGAGCAGGAAGCTCACCTTCATGACCGACCACGGGTCGGCCTTGGCCACCCGCAGTCGCGCCTTGCGCGTACGGGGCGTCGTGCGGGCCCCCGTGCGCGGCCTGCGCACCGCGCCCGTCTGACCGCCCGCCGTGCCGCCCGGCGCCGGAGCGCCGTACGCCTGCGGCGGGTGGTAGGGGCCCGCCGGCTGCTGCGCGCCCGCGCGCTCGCCGGGCAGCGGCCCGTTGTAGGTCTCGTACGAGGGCTGCTGCCCCCGAGTGTCCGTCACCGCAACCCCCTGGGAGTCCGTGGCGGAGCCACGGGCGCCGTTCGCTCCAGCACCAGCAGAAGCTCCGGCGGCCGCCGATCCGGCGCCCGTGGCTCCACTCACGCTCTTACTCCTCGTGCTCCCCGGCCGAGGGCTCCGTGCCCTCGACTGCCTCGGTCTCGACCACGACGGTCCCGACCGCTGCCTCGGCCGCCTCCACGGCGCCCTCGGCGTCGACTGCCTCGTCGATGTCGTCGTCCTCGCTGCCGGCCTCGGCGTTCCGTGCGATGCCGACGACGGCATCCCGCTTGCCCAGGTTGATCAGCTGGACGCCCATGGTGTCACGGCCGGTCTCCCTGACTTCGTTGACTCGCGTACGAATCACACCGCCGGACAGCGTGATGGCGAGGATCTCGTCGGTCTCCTCGACCACCAGCGCGCCCACGAGCGAGCCGCGGTCCTCCACGATCTTGGCGGCCTTGATGCCGAGGCCGCCACGGCCCTGGACGCGGTACTCGTCGACGGGGGTGCGCTTCGCGTACCCGCCGTCGGTCGCGGTGAAGACGAACGTACCGGGCCGGACGACATTCATCGAGAGCAGTTCGTCGTCTGCGCGGAAACTCATCCCCTTGACGCCCGATGTGGCACGTCCCATCGGACGCAGCGCGTCGTCCGTGGCGGTGAAGCGGATCGACTGCGCCTTCTTGCTGATGAGGAGCAGATCGTCCTCGGCGGAGACCAGCTCGGCCCCGATCAGCTCGTCGTCGCGGCCGTCCTCGGTCTCCCTGAGGTTGATCGCGATGACACCGCCGGATCGCGGCGAGTCGTAGTCCTTCAGCGCGGTCTTCTTGACCAGGCCGGCCTTGGTGGCGAGCACCAGGTACGGGGCGGCCTCGTAGTCGCGGATCGCCAGGATCTGGGCGATCTGCTCGTCCGGCTGGAAGGCCAGCAGGTTGGCCACGTGCTGGCCGCGGGCGTCCCGGCCGGCGTCGGGCAGCTCGTAGGCCTTGGCGCGGTAGACCCGGCCCTTGTTCGTGAAGAACAGCAGCCAGTGGTGGGTGGTGGAGACGAAGAAGTGGTCGACGATGTCGTCCTGCTTCAGCTTCGTGCCCCGCACGCCCTTGCCGCCGCGCTTCTGCGAGCGGTAGTCCTCGGTCTTGGTCCGCTTGACGTAGCCACCGCGCGAGATGGTGACGACGATGTCCTCCTCGGCGATCAGGTCCTCGATGGACATGTCACCGTCGAAGGGCACCAGCTTCGACCGGCGGTCGTCGCCGAACTTCTCGACGAGCGCGGCCAGTTCCTCGCTGACGATCGCACGCTGGCGCGCGGGCGAGGCCAGGATAGCGTTGTACTCGTCGATCTTGGCCTGGAGGTCGTCGTGCTCGGCGACGATCTTCTGGCGCTCCAGGGCGGCGAGCCGGCGGAGCTGCATCTCCAGGATCGCGTTGGCCTGGATCTCGTCGATCTCCAGCAGCCCCATCAGGCCCGTGCGGGCCACCTCGACGGTCTCGCTGCGGCGGATGAGCGCGATGACCTCGTCGATGGCGTCCAGGGCCTTGAGGAGGCCGCGCAGGATGTGGGCGCGCTCCTCGGCCTTGCGCAGCCGGAACTTCGTCCGGCGGACGATGACCTCGATCTGGTGCGTCACCCAGTGGCGGATGAACGCGTCCAGCGAGAGGGTGCGCGGCACGCCGTCGACGAGCGCCAGCATGTTCGCGCCGAAGTTCGTCTGCAGGTCGGTGTGCTTGTACAGGTTGTTGAGGACGACCTTGGCGACGGCGTCGCGCTTGAGCACGATGACGAGCCGCTGGCCGGTGCGGGACGAGGTCTCGTCGCGGACGTCGGCGATGCCGCCGATCTTGCCGTCCTTGACCAGGTCGGCGATCTTCTGCGCGAGGTTGTCCGGGTTCACCTGGTACGGGAGCTCCGTGACCACCAGGCACTGGCGGTTGTGGATCTCCTCGACCTCGACGACCGCGCGCATCGTGATGGAGCCGCGACCGGTGCGGTACGCCTCCTCGATGCCCTTGCGGCCGACGACGAGCGCGCCGGTGGGGAAGTCCGGGCCCTTGATCCGCTCGATCAGCGCGTCGAGGAGCTCCTCGTGGCCGGCGTCGGGGTGCTCCAGCGCCCACTGGGCGCCGGCCGCGACCTCGCGGAGGTTGTGCGGCGGGATGTTGGTCGCCATGCCGACCGCGATGCCGGCGCTGCCGTTGATCAGCAGGTTCGGGAAGCGGGACGGCAGGACCGTCGGCTCCTGGTTGCGGCCGTCGTAGTTGTCCTGGAAGTCGACGGTCTCCTCGTCGATGTCCCGGAGCATCTCCATCGACAGCGTCATCAGCTTGCACTCGGTGTACCGCATGGCGGCGGCCGGGTCGTTGCCCGGGGAACCGAAGTTGCCGTTGGAGTCGACGAGCGGCATGCGCATCGACCAGGGCTGGGCGAGGCGGACGAGCGCGTCGTAGATCGAGGAGTCGCCGTGCGGGTGGTAGGTGCCCATGACGTCGCCGACGACGCGGGCGCACTTGTAGAAGCCCTTCTCGGGCCGGTAGCCGCCGTCGTACATCGCGTACAGGACGCGCCGGTGGACGGGCTTGAGGCCGTCCCGTACGTCGGGCAGCGCGCGGGACACGATGACGGACATCGCGTAGTCGAGGTACGAGCGCTGCATCTCGGTCTCGAGCCCGACGGGCTCGATCCGCAGCACGGGCTCTTCTTCGGTGGTCCCGGTCGGGGTGGTTTCGTCGGCCATTGCTGGTCGTCAGTCCTTTCGTACGGTCAGCTGAGACCGACTCAGATGTCGAGGAAGCGAACGTCCTTGGCGTTGCGCTGGATGAACGAGCGGCGTGCCTCGACGTCCTCGCCCATCAGCACCGAGAACAGGTCGTCGGCCTGCGCGGCGTCGTCCAGGGTGACCTGGCCGAGCACGCGGTGCTCGACGTCCATGGTGGTGACGCGCAGCTCCTCGGCGTTCATCTCGCCGAGACCCTTGAAGCGCTGGATCGAGTCCTCCCTGATGCGCTTGCCGCTCTGCTTGCCCAGCTCGACGAGCGCGTCCCGCTCCCGGTCCGAGTAGGCGTACTCGAAGTCGTCCCGGCCCCACTTGATCTTGTAGAGCGGGGGGCGGGAGAGGTAGACGTGGCCCGCCTCGACCAGCGGCCGCATGAAGCGGAAGAGGAAGGTCAGCAGCAGGGTGTTGATGTGCTGGCCGTCGACGTCGGCGTCCGCCATCAGGATGATCTTGTGATAGCGGAGCTTCTCGATGTCGAAGTCCTCGTGCACACCGGTGCCGAAGGCCGAGATGAGCGCCTGGACCTCGGTGTTCTGCAGGATCTTGTCGATCCGGGCCTTCTCGACGTTCAGGATCTTGCCGCGGATCGGCAGGATGGCCTGGTACATCGGGTTGCGGCCGGACTTGGCCGAGCCGCCGGCGGAGTCGCCCTCGACGATGAAGATCTCGCACTTGGCCGGGTCGTTCGACTGGCAGTCGGACAGCTTGCCCGGCAGCGACGCCGACTCCAGGAGGCCCTTGCGGCGGGTCAGGTCGCGCGCCTTGCGCGCGGCCACGCGCGCGGTGGCGGCCTGGATCGACTTGCGGATGATGTCCGCGGCCTCGATCGGGTTGCGGTCGAGCCAGTCGTTGAGGTGCTCGTAGACCGCCCGCTGCACGAAGGTCTTGACCTCGGTGTTGCCCAGCTTGGTCTTGGTCTGGCCCTCGAACTGCGGCTCGCTCAGCTTGACCGAGATGATCGCGGTCAGACCCTCGCGGATGTCGTCGCCCGTGAGGTTGTCGTCCTTCTCGCGGAGCAGCTTCTTGTCGCGCGCGTACTTGTTGATCAGCGAGGTCAGCGCCGCACGGAAGCCCTCCTCGTGCGTGCCGCCCTCGTGGGTGTGGATGATGTTGGCGAAGGAGTACACGCCCTCGCTGTAGCCGCTGTTCCACTGCATCGCGACCTCGAGGGACAGGGACTTCTCCTTGTCCTCCGCCTCCAGGTCGATGACGGTGGGGTGCACCAGCTCGCCCTTGCGCGAGTTGAGGTACTTCACGAAGTCGACGATGCCGCCCTCGTAGTGGTACTTCACGGTGCGCGCGGCCGGCTCGGCGGCCGCCTCGGCGTCGGGGTCGTCGGCGCCGACCGTGGCCTTGGCGGACTCGCGCTCGTCGGTGAGCGTGATCGTCAGGCCCTTGTTGAGGAAGGCCATCTCCTGGAAGCGGCGCGAGAGCGTCTCGAAGGAGTACTCGGTCGTCTCGAAGATGTCCGGGTCGGCCCAGAACGTGACCGAGGTGCCGGTCTCGTCGGTCGCCTCGTGCTGGGCGAGGGGCGCGGTCGGGGCACCCATCTTGTAGTCCTGCGTCCAGCGGTGGCCGTCCGTCCTGATCTCGACGGAGACCTTGGTGGACAGCGCGTTCACGACGGAGACGCCGACGCCGTGCAGACCGCCGGAGACGGCGTAGCCGCCGCCGCCGAACTTGCCGCCCGCGTGGAGCACGGTGAGGACGACCTCGACGGCCGGCTTGCCCTCGGAGGCCACGATGCCGACCGGGATGCCTCGGCCGTTGTCGACGACGCGCACGGCGCCGTCGGCCAGGATCGTCACGTCGATGGTGTCGGCGTGGCCGGCCAGGGCCTCGTCGACCGAGTTGTCGACGACCTCCTGCACCATGTGGTGCAGACCGCGCTCGCCGGTCGAGCCGATGTACATGCCAGGGCGCTTGCGCACCGCATCCAGGCCTTCGAGGACCTGGATGTTGCTGGCGGTGTACTGGTTGTTCTCGTTGGGGTCGCCGGAATCGGCCACGAAGCGCCCTTTCTGGCACAGCACAGGCCGTTCTCCGGGCATACGGGAGCGGCTGCGTCGTTCGACTTGTTCCGCAGGGTGGCGGGATTGTCTCCCAGTCTACCGGTAGCGCCGACAGTCATGGGGGTTTGCCGGTGCCTGAGTCCGCATGTGCCGCCCTGAGCGGGAGCCAAACGACTCCCCATATCCGGACAGGGGCTCCAGAGCCCCCTGACGGCCACCCAGCGCTTCGGACCGATGCCTCGCTGTGGGCGGTCGCCGCTCGGGGTGGAAGAGAGGTGGGCGCGACGCGGCCGCGCGGCGTCCGTGCTCCGGACCCGCGCCGCGGGAACCGCCCGCGGTGACGGCTACCCGTGGGTATCCCCAGGGAGCGGCAAGCGCCCGCGGTGACGGCTACCCGTGGGTATCCCCAGGGAGCGGCAAGCGCCCGCGGTGACGGCTACCCGTAGGTATCCCCGGGGCCCACGGAGCCCGGCGCCCGCAGCGGGCCGTAGCCCCGGCGGGGCCCGCCCGGCCCGAGCACCTTGATCATCCGCACGGTGCCGTGCCCGAGGTCCTCGTTGAGCCGCGCGACCAGCGTCGGCGCCAGCAGCCGGAGCTGGGTGGCCCAGGCCGTGGAGTCGCACTGCACGGTGAGCACGCGGGCGTCCGGCTCGTCGTCGAAGCGGATCGGCACGCAGTGCTTGGCCAGGTCCTCGCCGACGATCTGGGGCCAGCGGCCCATGACCCCGCCGACGGCCGCCGGCGTCTCCCAGCCCCGCTCGGTGATCAGCCGGTTGATCGCGGCGCCGAGCGCCATCGGATCGCGTCCGTCGGCGCGAGCGCCGGAGCGCAGGCCGCCGCCGCGGCGCGCCTGCTTCTTCTGCTGGGCGGCCGCGCCCCTGGCCTTGGCCTGCTCCTTGGCGGCGCGGAGCGCGACCCGGGCGAGATCGACTCCCGAGGACTCGGGGACGGCCGGCGCCGGCGGAGTATCCACAGGCTGGGGAAGCTTTTCCTCGCTCATACGCGCTCCGCCGTCCCTCCGGCCACCCGGTACCGGGTCCCCGCGAGGACTCCGGGCACGTCGTCGTCCACGGCGGCCGTCACCAGGACCTGCTCGCCGCCCGCGACGAGCTCCGCAAGCCGCTCGCGCCGCCGCGCGTCCAGTTCGGCGAAGACGTCGTCGAGGACGAGGACCGGCTCGTTGCCCTCGGACCGCAGCAGGTCGTACGAGGCCAGCCGCAGCGCCAGCGCGTACGACCAGGACTCGCCGTGGCTGGCGTACCCCTTCGCCGGCAGCTCGCCGAGCTTGAGGAGCAGTTCGTCGCGGTGGGGTCCGACGAGGGTGACGCCCCGCTCGATCTCCTGCTTGCGGACCTCGGCCAGCGCGTCGATCAGCTGTCCGTACAGCTCCTCGCGGGTGTGGCCGGTGCCGGGCGCGGAGGGCCGGTACTCCAGCAGGACCGGTCCGCCGCCGGGCGCGAGCTGCTCGTACGCCTTGTCCGCGAGCGGCTGGAGTACGGCGATCAGGTCGAGCCGCTGGGCGAGCAGCTCGGCCCCGGCCCGCGCGAGGTGCTGGTCCCAGACGTCGAGGGTGGACAGGTCCATGCCGCGGCCGCCGTGCCGCCGGGCCATCGCGGCGGACTTCAGGAGCGTGTTGCGCTGCTTGAGGACGCGGTCGTAGTCGGAGCGCACGCCCGCCATGCGCGGCGCGCGCGCCGTGATCAGCTCGTCGAGAAAGCGCCGGCGTTCGCCCGGGTCGCCCTTCACGAGGGCGAGGTCCTCGGGCGCGAACAGCACGGTCCGCACGATGCCCAGCACGTCACGGGGTCTGACCTGCGAGGACCTGTTGATCCTGGCGCGGTTGGCGCGGCCGGGGTTGAGTTCGAGCTCGACCAGCTGGGAGCGCTCGCCCTGGGTGACGGCGGCGCGGATCACCGCGCGCTCCGCGCCCATCCGGACGAGCGGGGCGTCGGAGGCGACGCGGTGGCTGGCGAGGGTCGCGAGGTAGCCGACGGCCTCGACCAGGTTGGTCTTGCCCTGGCCGTTCGCGCCCACGAAAGCGGTGACGCCCGGGTCGAGCGGGACCTCGACCCGGGCGTAGGAGCGGAAGTCGGCCAGCGACAGATGCGTGACGTGCATGGTTGGGCGCCGACCTTCTTCCCCCGGCGGCCGTGCACCGCGGGGTGCACAGCTTGTGGATTACTTCTTCGTCTCGACCGCGTGGCCGCCGAACTGGTTGCGCAGCGCGGCGATCATCTTCATCTGCGGGGAGTCGTCCTGACGGGAGGCGAACCGCGCGAACAGCGAGGCGGTGATCGCCGGCAGCGGGACGGCGTTGTCGATGGCGGCCTCGACCGTCCACCGGCCCTCGCCGGAGTCCGACGCGTAGCCGCGCAGCTTGTCCAGGTGCTCGTCCTCGTCGAGGGCGTTGACCGCGAGGTCCAGCAGCCAGGAACGGATGACCGTGCCCTCCTGCCAGGAGCGGAAGACCTCGCGCACGTCGGTGACGGAGTCGACCTTCTCCAGGAGCTCCCAGCCCTCGGCGTAGGCCTGCATCATCGCGTACTCGATGCCGTTGTGGACCATCTTCGCGAAGTGGCCGGCGCCGACCTTGCCCGCGTGGACCGAGCCGAACTCGCCCTCGGGCTTGAGCGCGTCGAAGATCGGCTGGACCTTGGCGACGTCCTCGGCGGAGCCGCCGTACATCAGCGCGTAGCCGTTCTCCAGGCCCCAGACGCCGCCGGAGACACCGCAGTCGACGAAGCCGATGCCCTTGGCCTTCAGCTCCTCGGCGTGCTTCTCGTCGTCGGTCCAGCGGGAGTTGCCGCCGTCCACGACGATGTCGCCGGGGGAGAGCAGCTCGGCCAGCTCGTCGATGGTGGACTGGGTCGCGGCACCGGCCGGGACCATGACCCACACGACGCGGGGCCCCTTGAGCTTGGTGACAAGCTCTTCGAGGCTCTGGACGTCGGCGAGGTCCGGATTGCGGTCGTATCCGATGACGGTGTGGCCTGCGCGGCGGATGCGCTCGCGCATGTTGCCGCCCATCTTGCCGAGACCGACGAGACCGAGCTCCATCAGAGATTCCTTTAGCGTCGTGTGCGGTGTACCCGGGTCCGAGCCTACGCCCGGACACCGGTGCACACCTGTGGGGTCAGCCGCTCAGGCGATCCCCCGGAAAGCGCGACGCGGACCGGCTCAGCCGCTGAGGCGCACCGGCATGATCAGGTACTTGTAGGCCTCGTCCGCCTCGGCGTCCAGGGCCGGCTTGCCGCTCAGCAGCGCCGGCTTCGTGGAGGTCGTGAAGGAGAGCTGGGCGACCGGGGAGTCGATCGCGCTGAGGCCGTCCAGCAGGAAGGTCGGGTTGAAGGCGATCGAGATGTCGTCGCCCTCCAGCTGCGCGTCGACGCGCTCCACAGCCTGTGCGTCGTCGCTGGAGCCGGCCTCCAGGATCAGCACGCCCTGCTCGAAGCTGAGCCGGACCGGGGTGTTGCGCTCGGCCACCAGGGCCACGCGCTTGACGGCCTCGACGAACGGCGCGGTCTCGATGACGGCGACCGAGTTGAACTCGGTGGGGAAGAGCGTCCGGTACTTCGGCAGGTCGCCCTCGAGGAGGCGGGTGGTGGTGCGGCGGCCCGCGCCCTCGAAGCCGATGAGGCCCTCGCCCTTGCCGGAGCCCGAGAGCGCCAGGGTGACCGTGTCGCCGCTCGTGAGCGCCTTGGCGGTGTCCAGGAGGGTCTTCGCGGGCACCAGGGCGACCGCGGAGGCGTCCGGGGACTCCGGCTTCCACAGGAACTCGCGGACCGCGAAGCGGTAGCGGTCGGTGGAGGCCAGGGTGACGGTGTCGCCCTCGATCTCGATGCGCACGCCGGTGAGCACCGGGAGCGTGTCGTCGCGGCCGGCGGCGATGGCCACCTGGGCGGCGGCGGAGGCGAAGACCTCACCGGGGACGGTGCCGGTCGCGGTGGGCATCTCCGGCAGCGCCGGGTACTCCTCCACGGGAAGGGTGTGGAGGGTGAAGCGGGAGGAGCCGCAGACCACGGTCGCCCGTACACCGTCTGTGGAGATCTCCACCGGTCGGTTGGGGAGGGCGCGGCAGATGTCGGCGAGCAGACGGCCCGAGACCAGGACGGTGCCGTCCTCCTCGACCTCCGCCTCGACGGAGACGCGGGCCGAGACCTCGTAGTCGAAGCTCGAGAAGCTCAGCGCGCCGTCCTCGGCCTTCAGCAGCAGGCCCGCGAGCACGGGAGCCGGCGGACGGGCCGGGAGGCTGCGGGCCACCCAGGCCACCGCCTCGGCAAGTACGTCGCGCTCCACCCGGATCTTCACCGGAACCGCCTCCTGCTTGTTGCTGGCTCTTCGTCGACTGCGGGAACCAGTCTGACGTACGCCGCAGACACTCGGTGCTGCTCGGGGTCAAGTCGCGACAAGAGCGGCTCGACGCTCCGGCGCCGAGTTGTGCACAGGCCCCACTTCGAAGCGGATTCCTAGCTAACTCTGAGTGGGAGTAGTAGTAGGGCCTGTGGAAACGGTGGATAACGTCGTTTTCCCAGGTCAGACCCGATTTTTTGTCCACTGCGCCTGTGGGTGGAACCGGTGGACAACTGGGGGTCTCTGTGGACACCCGAAAGTTCTGCACACCCGATACACAGGCCATGGGGAGTTCTCCCCAGCGCTGTCCCCAGCTTTACCCACGTTCCCCACAGCCCAACCGTCCTCCTTGGTGTGACGGCTTTCACTCGACGCGGTGAGCGGAGGCGATTCGTTGCCGAACAGTGGACAGGGGTGTGGAGAAGCTGTGGGCAACGGACCCTCCCCTGTGGGCGGCCAGTGGACAACTTTCCGGCGCCCCTGTGGACGGATCTTCTGTCCACAGGCTGTGGAGATCTTTTACCAACAATTCCACAAGGGCCTGACCTGGGGTGATGGTCTGTCAACAGCCTGGCCTGTGGACACGATCCGGATAACTCGACAGTCCCCACCCTGTGGACGGGAGATCATCCCGCAATCTGTGGAGAACCCGCCACCGGAACGGAGTAATCGAACAGCCCGTCCCCCGGACGAGGGCCCGGACCGGTCCCAGGCGCGCTCGCGGAGGGCTTCCGACGCCCTCCGCGAGCGCGCCCGGAGGGCCGGGAGGGCGCATCCACGGCTCCCGCCGCCGACCGCAGAACGGCTCCAGGAGAACCGCGGAGGCGCATCGGGAGAACTGTGCGGGGCTCTCGGAGCACTGCCCAGGGGCTCCGGGCGACCCGCGGCGAGGCGCTGGGAGGACCCGACAGGGGCTCTGGACGAACCCGTGCCGGGACGCTGGACGAGCCGCCCAGGCACTCTGGACGAACCCGTGCCGGGGCTCCGGGAACGCCGATGGGCGCCCCGGGAGGTGTCCCGGGGCGCCCATCGCAGGCGGTCTCGGCTGCGATCGAGGCCGAGACGGCGGCCGTGGCGGCCGTGGCGGCGTCAGCCGTTCTTGATGCGGTTCGTGAGCTCGGTGACCTGGTTGTAGATGGAGCGGCGCTCCGCCATCAGCGCGCGGATCTTCCGGTCCGCGTGCATCACCGTCGTGTGGTCGCGGCCGCCGAACTGCGCGCCGATCTTCGGCAGCGACAGATCCGTGAGCTCGCGGCACAGGTACATGGCGATCTGCCGGGCCGTCACCAGGACGCGGCTGCGCGAGGACCCGCAGAGGTCCTCCACCGTCAGCCCGAAGTAGTCGGCGGTCGCCGCCATGATGGCCGGCGCGGTGATCTCCGGCGAGGAGTCCTCGCCGCCCGGGATCAGGTCCTTGAGGACGATCTCGGTGAGCCCCAGGTCCACCGGCTGCCGGTTGAGGCTCGCGAACGCCGTCACCCGGATCAGCGCGCCCTCCAGCTCACGGATGTTCCGCGAGATCCGGGACGCGATGAACTCCAGCACCTCCGGCGGGGCGTTGAGCTGCTCCTGCACCGCCTTCTTGCGGAGGATCGCGATGCGCGTCTCCAGCTCCGGCGGCTGCACGTCCGTGGTCAGGCCCCACTCGAAGCGGTTGCGGAGCCGGTCCTCCAGGGTCACCAGCTGCTTGGGCGGCCGGTCGGAGGAGAGCACGATCTGCTTGTTCGCGTTGTGCAGGGTGTTGAAGGTGTGGAAGAACTCCTCCTGCGTCGACTCCTTGCTCGCGAGGAACTGGATGTCGTCGACGAGCAGGATGTCCACATCTCGGTAGCGCTTGCGGAAGGCGTCGCCCTTGCCGTCGCGGATCGAGTTGATGAACTCGTTCGTGAACTCCTCGGAGCTCACGTACCGCACGCGGGTGCCCGGGTAGAGGCTCCGCGCGTAGTGACCGATCGCGTGCAGCAGGTGCGTCTTGCCGAGCCCGGACTCCCCGTAGATGAAGAGCGGGTTGTACGCCTTCGCCGGCGCCTCGGCCACCGCGACCGCGGCCGCGTGGGCGAAGCGGTTCGAGGAACCGATGACGAAGGTGTCGAAGAGGTACTTGGGGTTCAGGCGCGCGTGCTGCTCACCGGGGGCGCCGGCGCCGCCCTGAGCCGAGGGGGAACCGTGACCGCCGCCGGGCCCCCCGCCCGGAACGCCCGGCCGGGGACCGGGACGGGCGCCGTGGTTCTGCGGGTCCGGCAGCTCGGCCCGCTCCGGACGCGGCTGCTCGTAGCTCCGCGGCGGCTCGTCGTACCGCGGCTGACGGGACTGCTCCGGGGCGCTCGGACCGGTGTACGGGGCCCGCTCCTGGTAGCCGCCCAGCCGGGGCTGCTGCCAGGACAGGTCCTCCTGGGTGCGCGGCCAGGCCCCGGGGTCGGGGCGCTGCTGCGTGTAGTCCGGGTAGGCCGGGCGCGCGGTCGGCAGGCCGTCGTCGGGCATCGGCCGGTGGCCGTAGCCGTCGTACTTCTCGTACGGCTCGGGCTGCTGGCGCTCGTCGTAGCGGGGCTGCTGCGGCTGCTGGAGCGGCGGCGCCGGCGGAGTCGGCTCGCCGACGGAGTCGTCGACGGTGATCGCGATCCGGATCGGGCGGCCGCACTCGCGGCTGAGCGTCTCGCTGATCAGCGGGGCCAGCCGGCCCTCCAGGACGCGCTTGCCCCACTCGTTCGGCACGGCGAGCAGCGCCGTGTCCGCGACGAGGGCGAGGGGCTGGCAGCGCTCGATCCACTGCTTGTCCTTGGGCTCGATTCCCTGCTGGCCTTCGGAGAGGAGATGCTCGAGGACGCGTGGCCACACTGCGGCAAGATCAGCAGGAACGTCAGCCACAGGGCACGCTTTCTCGCAGGTCCCACGATGGTGTGGTTCTCGGGGGACGGTGGGGCGATGTCCGGGAGGACAGATCCGCGGGGAACAGGTAAGGACAGAACGGAAAAGATTGTGGAGACCAACCACGGTAGTCGCGGCGGCTGACGTGGTTCAAGTTGTTGTCCACAGCCTGTGCACAATGGGGGGTGGCGACAGGTCGGTTTGACCGGATGGCGTAGCCGCGCGTACCGTAACCAGGTCGAGTTGTCGATGGCTGCTGCCGCCTGCCTCCGATGGGCAAAGATCACGGTCTGTGATCGTGAAGCGGTGCACTCGGGCGTATTGCGAGCTACTCGTGGGCGCACGGTGACAGCCAGGCGATGTCCCGCCATCTACGAATCATTTCTGGAGCCCCCGAGTGAGCAAGCGCACCTTCCAGCCGAACAACCGTCGTCGCGCCAAGACCCACGGCTTCCGCCTGCGGATGCGTACGCGCGCCGGCCGCGCCATCCTTGCGAACCGCCGTTCCAAGGGTCGCTCGGCGCTGTCCGCCTGATCCGCTTAAACAGGTCATGACGTGCTGCCTACCGAGAATCGGCTGAGGCGGCGCGAGGACTTCGCAACCGCGGTACGCCGAGGTCGCCGGGCCGGTCGCCCGCTCCTCGTCGTCCACCTACGCAGCGGTGCAACGAACCCGCACGCGCCTGGGGAGAGCGCTTCCCCGGCACGTGCGGGTTTCGTCGTGAGCAAGGCCGTGGGCGGGGCTGTCGTACGCAACAAGGTCAAGCGTCGCCTGCGCCACCTCGTCCGCGACCGGCTCACCGAGCTGCCCCCCGGTAGCCTGGTGGTCGTACGGGCGTTGCCCGGAGCCGGCGACGCCGAACACGCACAGCTGTCCCGAGACCTGGACGCCGCTCTTCAGCGGCTGCTGGGAGGGGGCGCGCGATGAAGTACCCGCTGCTGGCTCTCATCAAGCTGTACCAGTGGACGATCAGCCCGCTTCTCGGGCCCGTCTGCCGGTACTACCCGTCGTGTTCCCACTACGGATTCACGGCCATCGACCGGCATGGCGCGATCAAGGGCACGGCCTTGACCGCCTGGCGCATCCTGCGGTGCAACCCGTGGTCGCCCGGCGGTGTGGACCATGTCCCCCCGCGTAAGCGCCCCCGCTGGCACGAAATGCTGAGGAACGCGCTGCGCGGCGACAAGGGCGGGTCCACCGCCGAGACGAGCCCGGCCGCAGAGACCTCGCCCAATGCTCAAGGAGCCTGATTAGTGGACACGATTGCCAGTCTGTTCAGCTTCATCACCACACCTGTCTCATGGGTGATCGTCCAGTTCCACAAGGTGTACGGGGCGATCTTCGGCCCTGACACGGGCTGGGCCTGGGGCCTGTCCATCGTGTCCCTCGTGGTGCTGATCCGTATCTGCCTGATCCCGCTGTTCGTCAAGCAGATCAAGTCGACCCGGAACATGCAGGCGCTCCAGCCGAAGATGAAGGCGATCCAGGAGCGCTACAAGAGCGACAAGCAGCGTCAGTCCGAAGAGATGATGAAGCTGTACAAGGAGACGGGTACCAACCCGCTCTCCTCGTGCCTTCCCATCCTGGCGCAGTCGCCGTTCTTCTTCGCCCTCTACCACGTGCTCTCCAGCATCGCCTCGGGCAAGACCATCGGCGTCATCGACGACCAGCTGCTCGCGAGCGCCCGGCAGGCCCACATCTTCGGTGCCCCGCTGGCGTCGAAGTTCACGGACTCCGCCGCCGAGGTCGCCGCGCTCGACGCCTCGCTGACCTCGGTCCGCATCGTCACCGCCATCATGATCATCCTGATGTCGGCCTCGCAGTTCTTCACCCAGCGCCAGCTGATGATGAAGAACGTCGACCTCTCGGTGAAGACCCCGTACATGCAGCAGCAGAAGATGCTCATGTACATCTTCCCGGTGATCTTCGCCGTCATGGGCATCAACTTCCCCGTCGGTGTCCTCGTCTACTGGCTGACCACCAACGTGTGGACCATGGGCCAGCAGATGTACGTGATCAACCAGAACCCGACCCCGGGCAGCAAGGCGCAGGACTCCTACCTCCAGCGCCTGCTGAAGAGCATCACGCAGCACGGTGAGGTCCGCGGCCGTCGCCGGAAGACGATCGTCAAGGTCATCGTCGCCAAGGGCAGCGACCGCAACGAGAACGAGCGCCGCTTCTTCGCGGGCCTGACCAAGGCCGGCTTCGCCGCCCAGGCCGACGGCACCGTGATCAAGGGCGACATGATCGTCGCCGACGCCGAGGGCGGCGCCGCCGCCAAGCGTCAGCAGCCCAAGCGCCAGACCAAGGCCCAGCGCCAGGCCGCCGCGGCTCAGCACACCACGGCGAAGGACTCCGAGGACGCTTCCGAGTCGGCCGCCGACGAGGCGCCGGTCACCTCGCTCGAGAAGAAGCCCCAGGGTTCGACCAAGGCCGGTGCCAAGGAAGAGCCGAAGGGCGAGGCCCAGGGCGACAAGCCCGCGCGCCCCCGTGCCAACTCCGGAGGGGCCCGCCAGCAGGGCAAGTCCGGTCAGCGCAAGGGCCAGCAGCGGCCCAAGCACCCGTCCTCCAAGAAGTAAGCCTCGCCGAAGCAAGAAGGAGTCCATCCGTGACGGAAGGCACCACCTCCGCCGCCGCCGAGGGTGGCGACACCCTGACCCGCCTGGAGCAGGAGGGTGAGATCGCGGCCGACTACCTCGAAGGCCTGCTCGACATCGCCGATCTCGACGGCGACATCGACATGGACGTCGAGGCGGACCGCGCCGCGGTCTCGATCATCAGCGACTCGGCGCGCGAGCTGCAGAAGCTCGTGGGTCGCGACGGTGAGGTCCTGGAGGCCCTCCAGGAGCTGACCCGGCTGGCCGTGCACCGCGAGACCGGTGACCGCAGCCGTCTGATGCTCGACATCGCGGGGTTCCGCGCCAAGAAGCGCGCCGAGCTCGCCGAGCTGGGCGCCAAGGCCGCGGGCGAGGTGAAGTCCACCGGCCAGCCGGTCAAGCTGGACCCGATGACGCCGTTCGAGCGCAAGGTCGTGCACGACGCGATCGCCGCCGCCGGTCTGCGCAGCGAGTCCGAGGGCGAGGAGCCGCAGCGCTTCGTCGTCGTTCTCCCGGCCTGAACCCTCACGTAGTCTCGGCCCCGTCTGTTCGCAGGCGGGGCCGATCTTTGTCAGCCTGATAGTCAGCCACCACAGCGCGCCCGCAGACGATGCGTGCGGTACGGAAGGACGGTTCCCGTGACGGAGGAAGCGCAGCTCCCCGAGGCTCCGGAGCAGGCGCGGACAGTCTTCGGCGAGTACTTCCCGGAGGCCGTGCGGTATGCGGAGCTCCTCGCGGACGCGGGTGTGAAGCGCGGTCTGATCGGCCCGCGTGAGGTGCCGCGGCTGTGGGAGCGCCACCTGCTGAACTGTGCCGTCCTCTCCGAGGTCGTCCCCGAGGGCGTCACCGTCTGCGACGTGGGCTCCGGCGCCGGCCTTCCCGGCATCCCGTTGGCCCTGGTCCGGCCCGACCTGAAGATCACGCTTCTGGAGCCGCTCCTCCGCCGGACGAACTTCCTCCAGGAGGTCGTCGAGCTGCTCGGCCTCGACCACGTGACCGTGGTCCGCGGGCGCGCGGAGGAGATGCTCGGCAAGATCACTCCGGTGCACGTGGTGACGGCCCGCGCGGTGGCGCCCCTCGACCGGCTGGCCGGCTGGGGCGTCCCCCTGCTGCGTCCGTACGGAGAGATGCTGGCGCTCAAGGGCGACACCGCGGAGGAGGAGATCAACGGCGCACGTGCCGCGCTCTCCCGCCTCGGCGTCGTGGAGACCTCTGTGATGCAGGTGGGCGAGGGGATCGTCGATCCACTGTCCACGGTCGTCCGGGTGGAGGTCGGGGAGAGCCCGGGCGGTGTGCGGTTCGCCGCCAAGCGGGCCAAGGCCGCTAGGACCAGCAAGACCCGCCGACGCCGCTGAGCGTCGCATTCGTACCATTTCGGAGTGTCGAACGGTCCCGGCTCAGGAGCAGGGGCATGGTGTTTCACGTGAAACGTCGCTCACTGCTGCAGGGAATCATCAGCCGCGGTCGCGCGGCTGCCACGCCCCGGGACCGTCGACCTCGCGTGAACCCACCCGCGAGGGTGACAGGGATGTCCACAGAGGTGGATTCACCCACAGAACCACCGGCCTCGCTGGTTCACGACCCCGAAAGCATGGCAGGCTCTCCCCATCGCGAGCCTGAAGCCGAGGAGAGTGAATCCTTGCGGTCCGACGCCAACATCGCGGGACCGATGACCGATCCGGTCCCCGGTCCCCGAACCGAATCGGTGGGGGAGGATGTTTCACGTGAAACACCGCCCCCGATGGACGACACCCCCATTGGTCGTGCTGCCCAGCTGGCAGTAGAGGCCCTGGGTCGTGCCGGTGAGGGACTTCCCCGCCCGGCGCAGACTCGCGTGATGGTGGTCGCCAACCAGAAGGGCGGCGTGGGCAAGACGACCACGACGGTCAACCTTGCCGCGTCCCTCGCCCTTCACGGGGCCCGAGTCCTGGTCATCGACCTCGACCCGCAGGGCAACGCCTCCACGGCGCTCGGCATCGACCACCACGCCGAGGTCCCCTCGATCTACGACGTCCTCGTGGACAGCAGGCCCCTCTCCGAGGTCGTGCAGCCGGTCATGGACGTCGAGGGCCTGTTCTGCGCCCCCGCGACCATCGACCTCGCCGGCGCGGAGATCGAGCTGGTGTCGCTCGTGGCCCGTGAGAGCCGCCTCCAGCGCGCGATCCAGGCCTACGAGCAGCCGCTCGACTACATCCTGATCGACTGCCCGCCCTCGCTCGGTCTCCTCACGGTCAATGCCATGGTGGCCGGAGCCGAGGTGCTGATCCCGATCCAGTGCGAGTACTACGCACTGGAGGGGCTCGGCCAGCTCCTGCGGAACGTAGACCTGGTCCGGGGGCACCTCAACCCGGCACTCCATGTCTCGACGATCCTGCTCACCATGTACGACGGCCGGACGAGGCTCGCCTCGCAGGTCGCCGACGAGGTGCGCACCCACTTCGCCGAGGAGGTGCTGCGGACCAGCATCCCGCGGTCCGTCCGCATCTCGGAGGCGCCGAGCTACGGGCAGACGGTCCTCACCTACGACCCGGGCTCCAGCGGCGCCCTGTCGTATCTCGAAGCGGCCCGAGAGATCGCCCTGCGGGGGGCGGCCGTGCACTACGACCCGCAGCACGCCCATGTCGGGCACCAGAACCACCAGCGCAGCATGTCGGAGGGGATCCAGTGAGTGAGCGACGTAGGGGATTGGGGCGTGGGCTCGGTGCGCTGATCCCCGCTGCTCCCCAGGAACGGCAGTCGCCGTCGAGCGGCGTGGGCGTGGCCTCGCCCGGTTCGGCCGCCGGCATCCCGTCGGATCGAGGGGTGGCGGCTGCGAAGCTGGCATCGCTCCCGCAGAGCACCCCGTCACCGGAGTCGGCGCCCTCATGGAACGCCGCCGAGCCGGTGGTCCGGCCGGAGCCCCCGGCTGGTGCCTACTTCACCGAGCTTCCGCTCGACTCCATCGTTCCCAACCGGCACCAGCCCCGTGAGGTCTTCGACGAGGACGCCCTGGCGGAGCTCGTCGTCTCCATCAAGGAGGTCGGCCTCCTCCAGCCCGTGGTCGTGCGCAAGACCGACGGCGAGGGCTATGAGCTGGTCATGGGCGAGCGGCGTCTCCGGGCGTCCAAGGAAGCGGGCCTGGAGCGGATCCCGGCGATCGTCCGGGACACCGACGACGAGAAGATGCTCCTGGACGCGCTCCTGGAGAACCTCCACCGCGCCCAGCTGAACGCGATCGAAGAGGCCCACGCCTACGAGCAGCTGCTCAAGGACTTCGGCTGCACGCACGATCAGCTCGCGGAGCGGATCGGGCGCTCCCGTCCGCAGATCTCCAACACGCTGCGTCTGCTGCGGCTGTCGCCGCCGGTGCAGCGGCGGGTCGCGGCCGGAGTGCTCTCCGCCGGCCACGCGCGGGCGCTGCTCGGTGTGGACGACCCGGAGGCCCAGGACAAGCTGGCGTACCGGATCGTCTCCGAGGGTCTGTCGGTGCGGACCGTCGAGGAGATGGTCAGCCTCATGGGTTCCGAGGAGCCCGGTGCGGTCAAGCCGACGAAGCCGCGCGCCGGTGGCCGGGTGTCGCCCGCGCTCTCGGATCTCGCCTCGCGTCTTTCGGACCGCTTCGAGACCCGGGTGAAGGTCGACCTCGGTCAGAAGAAGGGCAAGATCGTCGTCGAGTTCGCCTCGGTGGAGGATCTGGACCGCATCCTGGCGACGCTGGCCCCCGGCGAGGGCCGGGTCATGGACCAGCACCACGCCGAGAAGGGGGCGGAGGGCTGAGGCCTTCCGCTGACGCAGGACGCTGAGGGCGGGCCGTGCTCCGGTTTCACCGGAATGCGGTCCGCCCTTTGCCTGTGAGCGGTGTCGTCCGGATCGGCCGATGGATACGATTCCAAGAGGCGTATCCGTGATCGATTCGCGAGGGAAGTGAGGCGCGGCCGTGGGGCGTCGGCTCGTACCGCTCACGCTGGACAACCTTCCGGATCTGCCCACGAGGTGTCGCTCCTGTGTCTTCTGGGAGCTCGATCCCGTCAGCGGGGAAGCCGCGGTGAAAGCGGGTCGGGCGGAGCCGGAGAAGGAGGCCTGGATCTCCGGGGTCCTCCTGGAGTGGGGTTCCTGCGGCAGGGTGGTCTATGTCGACGACGTGCCGGTCGGCTACGTGCTCTACGCTCCCCCGGCCTATGTGCCGCGTTCCACCGCCTTTCCCACGAGCCCGGTCGCGGCCGATGCGGTGCAGCTGATGACGGCCTGGATCATGCCGGGGTACCAGGGTCAGGGGCTCGGGCGGATGGTCGTGCAGACGGTGGCCAAGGATCTGCTGCGGCGGGGCTTCAAGGCCATCGAGGCGTTCGGGGACGCCCGGTGGAAGGAGCCGGCCTGTGTGCTTCCCGCCGAGCATCTGCTGGCGGTGGGCTTCAAGACGGTACGACCCCACCCGGCCTACCCCAGGATGCGACTGGAGCTCAGGACGACGCTCTCCTGGAAGGAGGACGTCGAGATGGCGCTCGACCGGCTTCTCGGCGCGGTCCAGAAGGATCCGGTCCTCCGCCCTCTGTAGCGTCGGTCTCGGAGTGCGGGTCAGGGCCACGCGAACGGCCCGCCCCCTTCCGGGGGCGGGCCGTTCGTTGTTTCACGTGAAACGCTGCTTCGGTTTCACGTGAAACGGAAGCGGGAGCATCAGGCCTTGGTCGGCTCGACGAAGCCCTCGAGGTCACGCAGGATGGCCGCCTTCGGCTTGGCACCGACGATCGTCTTCACGACCTCGCCGCCCTGGTAGACGTTCAGGGTCGGGATGGACATGACGCCGTACTTGGCAGCCGTGGCCGGGTTCTGGTCGATGTTGAGCTTCACGATCTCGATCTCGCCGTGCTCGGCGGCGATGGCCTCGAGCGACGGGGCGATCTGGCGGCACGGGCCGCACCACTCGGCCCAGAAGTCCACCAGGACAGGCTTGTTGCTCTTGAGGACGTCCTCTTCGAAGGAAGCGTCGGTCACAGTCTTCAGGGCCACAGCGGCCTCCTTGATCTCGCGGGGTGTGGGGTGGGGAGAGACGGGGTCAGACCGCGGGGGTCTCGGCCAGCTTCTCGCTGTCGGCGAGGGCGGCCAGGAATCGCTCGGCGTCCAGCGCGGCGGAGCAGCCGGTGCCGGCGGCCGTGATGGCCTGACGGTAGGTGTGGTCGACGACATCGCCGGCGCCGAAGACACCCGTGAGGTTGGTGCGCGTCGACGGGGCGGAGACCTTGAGGTAGCCCTCCTCGTCGAGCTCCAGCTGGCCCTTGAAGAGCTCGGTCCGCGGGTCGTGGCCGACCGCGATGAAGAGGCCGGTGACGGGCAGCTGGCGGGTCTCGCCGGTCTTCGTGTCGCGGAGGGTCACACCGCTGAGCTTCTGCTCGCCGTGGATCTCGGTGACCTCGCTGTCCCAGGCGAAGGAGATCTTCGGGTCGGCGAAGGCACGCTCCTGCATGGCCTTCGAGGCACGCAGGCTGTCCCGGCGGTGGACGATGGTGACCGTCTTGGCGAAGCGCGAGAGGAAGGTCGCCTCCTCGATCGCGGTGTCGCCACCGCCGACGACGGCGATGTCCTGGTCCTTGAAGAAGAACCCGTCGCAGGTGGCGCACCACGAGACACCGCGACCGGAGAGAGTGTCCTCGTTGGGGAGGCCCAGCTTGCGGTGCTGCGAGCCGGTGGTGACGATGACGGCCTTGGCGCGGTGCACGGTGCCGGCGGTGTCGGTGACGGTCTTGATCTCACCCGTGAGGTCCACGGAGATGATGTCGTCGGGGACGAGCTCGGCACCGAAGCGCTCGGCCTGCGCCCGCATGTTGTCCATGAGGTCCGGGCCCATGATGCCGTCGCGGAAGCCCGGGAAGTTCTCGACCTCGGTCGTGTTCATGAGCGCGCCACCGGCGGTGACGGCGCCCTCGAAGACCAGGGGGTTCAGCGACGCTCGGGCGGTGTAGAGCGCAGCGGTGTACCCCGCGGGCCCGGAGCCGATGATGATCACGTTACGGACGTCGCTCACGGGTTTCTTCCTCGTCTCTGCAGACTGCCACTGCCTACGGGGCGGTTGTCTCGGTCACTCTCACCCCACCCAACGGATCCTAAGGGGAGTACATTCCCGAAACCGCCGCGCGGCGCCGCTGCGGGACGGAGAGAGGGGTCAGGAGCGAGGGTACGTCTCGCTGAACAGCAGATCAGCGGCCGGGCTTCCGCTCCCGGTGGTCTGCTTCGCACAGGAGGCATCGAGGACGTAGGCCTGGACCCTCTTGCTGTCCGCGGGGTCGCTGAGGACCAGGAGATAGGCCGGCTTCCCCTGGTACTCGCCCCGCTCGTGCTGCAGCACCGCGTCGGAGCGGCCGGTCCCGGCCACGACGCAGCCGGGGACGGCGCCGTCGCTGTGCCGCTGGGGCGCGGTGCTCCGGCCTTCGGCGGACATCGACTCCGGGGTGATGCCGCGGGGCGTGATGGCGGAGTCGCCCTCGGCCAGGAGAGCGCGGACGCGGTCCTCCACCGGAGATCCGGAGAAGGGGGTCAGTGCCGCGCCGGCGGCGGTGTCGGCCTTCTTGGTGTCGCCCGCCTGGACTCCGGCGGTCACGTCGGCCGACTGGGTGAGATAGAGGCTTGTGCCGAGGACGACGGCTCCGAAGGCGGCGCCGAGCGTCGACAGCAGGGCGATACGGCGACGCCGGGGCTTCCCGGCCCGCCCGGGGCCGGTGGCGGCACCGGAGCGGCCGGCGGGGCGGTCCGCGGCCCGGCCGGAGGAGCGGTCGGGCGGAGAAGAGGCGCCCGAGGACGTCGGCTCGGAGGTGTCGGGCGTCGTTTCACGTGAAACGACGGAGTCGCTCTCCGGCGTGGTGGCGTTGAGGAGGGCCTCGGCGGCGAGGGCGGCATTGATCCGCCCCGCGATCTCCGCGGGCATGCGGGGCGGCCCGGGAAGGGTGCCAAGAAGTCCGCGGATCTCCTCCAGGGAGGTGCGTACATCGGCGCAGAGGGGGCACGCGTCCAGATGCAGGCGGACCGCGGCCGAGCGGGTCGGTGAGAGGAGCCCCTCGGTCAGATCGGAGATCTCCGAGACGTCCGGGTGCTGTGTGGTGTTGGCCTTGTCGGCCGTGGAAGTCACGTGCGCCCACCTCCGCCCTTCACAGCAGCTGGATCAGTCGTTCCGGTGTCCGTCGGCCCCGGCACCGGTGGGACGGATGTCCCCGGCGTCCGGTTCCTTCCCCCGCCGGGGGCTTCGGTACCCACGGATTCGCCGCGCAGATGAGTGACCATCGGAAGCAGTCGTGCCCGCCCGCGGGCGCAGCGGCTCTTCACGGTGCCGGTGGGAACGCCGAGGATACGGGCCGCCTCCGCGACGGGGTATCCCTGCATGTCGACCAGGACGAGGGCGGCGCGCTGATCGGCGGGGATCGACGCGAGCGCGGCGAGGACCTCACGGTGGACGTCCCCCCGCTCCACGGGCGCCTCCGCTGATTCGTGGGGCTCCAGGAGCTGCTCGAAGCGGTCGTTGTCGTCGACGGGCGAGGTCTTGCGCGACGCCGCCTTGCGGAGGCGGTCGAGGCAGGCGTTCACCGTGATGCGGTGGAGCCATGTCGTGACGGCCGACTGACCGCGGAAGGTATGGGCGGCCCGGAAGGCCGACAGCAGGGCGTCCTGGACGGCGTCAGCGGCCTCCTCGCGGTCCCCCAGGGTGCGCAGGGCCACCGCCCAGAGCCGGTCGCGGTGACGCCGCACGAGCTCACCGAAGGCGTCTGGATCGCCGGCCACATGGCGAGCCAGGAGTTCCTGGTCGTCCGTGGCGTCGTCTATCGGTTGGTCCAACGGTGAGCCCCCTCCCCTGCGGTCGTCAGCCCATGATCTTGATTTCGCTCAGCTTGCCCCGGTAGCCCCCGTCGTTGGAAGGGAGCTTCGTCAGCCACACGAGAACGTAGCGGGTGGTGACGGGCTTGGAGAGCTTGAGGGGAACCTGGCTGCCCGTGCCGGACACCTGCGTCGTGTAGCCGTCGGGGCTGCCCGGCTCCGATGTCGCGTCGGCGGGCGCCGTGCGCAGTTCCACCGCGGTGTCGCCCACGAAGGAGAGGTCGACCGTGCTGATCTTCTGTGCCTTGCCCAGGTCGAGCACGAGGCCCACGCCGGACTTCAGATTGGCGAAGTCGGCGCCGAAGTAGTTCTCGGTGTACCAGTACGTGCTGGGGTCGCCGTCGAAGGCCAGGTCTATGGCCTGGGGCTTCTCGGAGCCGTTCCCCAGCGGGTCGAAGTCGTGGGCCGACGCGATGGCGACCGGCTTGAGGGGCGCCGGCTTCTCGTCGGTCGTCGTCTGCGGGACCGGGGTTTCCTTCCGCGGGGAGTCCGGTGCGAGGAGCCGGTCCGCGATCTGCCAGCTGCCGAGGCCCAGGGCGGCGATCAGCAGGGCCGAGACGGCCCACTTCAGCGCCTTGCCGGTACGGCTCTGCAGCGGGGGCGGCGGGACGATCAGCGGCTGGGTGGCCGCGGGGTGCGCCGGGGGACGCCCGTAGGTGCCCTGCTGGTACGTCGTGCGCTGGTACTCGGGCGGGGCGGTGAACTCGGGCTCCGGGGGCTTCACGCGGGGCATGGCGGCCACCGCCTTGGCCAGCTCGTCCGGAGTGGTGCAGGGCGGCTCCTGTCGGGACGCGGTGGCCCCGTCGTTCGCGAGGGCGCGCATGGCGATCTCGGACAGGCCCCGGTGCACACCGGCGCGGACCTGGTCGGGCGGGAGCAGGCCGACGCCCTTGGGCAGGCCGGAGAGGCCGTAGGCGTCGCTGTCGTATGGCCAGCGCTGGGTGAGAGCGGCGTACAGGAGCGCGCCGATGGCCTCGGTGTCGTTGCGCTGCGGACGATCGGCGGTGATGCCGCGCAGGGCGGCGTTCACGGCGAGACCGCGGATCCGGTACTGGCCGGTGGAGCTGCGCAGGACGGCGCTCGGCGTGAGCCGGAGGTGGGCGAGGCCTTCGCGGTGGGCGGCGGCCATGGCCTGGGAGACCTGGCTGACGAGCTGGTAGGCGTCGTGCGGCTCCAGCGGGCCGGCCGCGAGCAGCGCGGTCAGCTCGGTGGAGTCGGGCAGCCACTCGTGCACGACGTACACGAGGTCGTTCTCCTCGACGGCGTCGAGGACCTGCACGAAGCGGGGGTCGCCGAGGAGCGCCGAGGCCCGGGCCGAGGCCAGGACCGAGCGGGCCCTGGGGTGGTCCGCGGGCAGCAGGTGGACCCCCACGGCACGCCGCAGTTTCTCGTCGACGGCTCGCCAGCTGCTGAATCCGTCCAGACGGGTGACGCACTCCTCCAGCCGGTAGCGCCTGGCCAGCTTGTGGCCGCTGTGCAGCTCCGGAGCCGTGAGGGAGGCCTGCTCGCCGTTCTGTCGTTCGACCGCCTTCTTCTCCGTGGCCTCGGCGGGCTGTTCCGCCGTCTTCTGCTTGTCCGCCACCCCGTCGGTCGCGGCCGTGTCCGCCTTGGCGGTCAGCGGGTCGTCACCGCTGTTGTCGGCCACGTCGACGGCAGCCGTGCTACGTTCCGCCACCGTCGTTCCTGCCTCCCCATCCATTGCGCCACATCCAACAGCCAAGCCAATTGTGCCCACAGTCGGACGCTATGCACGACACGCGGTTCCCCCCGATGGTTGTGCCGGCCCGACGGGTTCAGCGTCCCAGGCGTCCGCGGACCATGCCGACCAGGGTGTTCAGTTCGGCGATCCGCATCCGCTTGGCCGCGACGAAGAAGACTCCGAGGAGTACCGCACCGCCGACGATCAGGGCGACGAGCGAGCCCAACGCGCCTTCGCCGAGCAGCTTCAGCAGGCCGAATCCGACGGCGCCGGCGACGATCGCGGCGGGTACGGAGGCCATGCAGAGGCGGGCGTAGGTCCGCATCACGTGGGTGCCGTCCAGATCGCCCCCCAGCCGCTTGCGGAGGCGGCGCCAGGCGATGCCGACGCCGACGGCGTAGGCCAGGCCGTAGGAGGCGGCCATGCCGACGACGGCCCACTGGGCGGGCAGGACGACGTAACAGATCGCGGAGGCGGCCGCGTTGACGGCGGCGACGATGACCGTGTTGTAGAAGGGCGTCCGGGTGTCCTCGTAGGCGTAGAAGCCGCGGAGCACGACGTACTGGACGGAGTAGGGGATCAGGCCGAGGCCGAAGGCCATCAGGATGAAGCCCATGCCCTGGGCGGCCTCGACGCCGCTGGAGGCGTAGAGCAGGGTGCACATCGGGACGCCGAGCGCCAGGAAGGCGAAGGAGACCGGAACGATCGCGACCGCCGAGTTGCGCAGCCCCTGCGAGATGTCGTCCCGGACGGCGCCGGGGTCGTCGTCGTGGGCGGCACGGGAGATCCGCGGCAGCAGCGCGGCCATGACGGAGACCGTGATGATGGCCTGCGGCATGCCCCAGATCAGCTGGGCGTTGGAGTAGGCGAGGAAGCCGGCGCCGTTCTTGCCCGACTCCTCACCGGCCGCGGTCGCGAGCTGGGTGACGACCAGGACGCCCGCCTGGTTGGCGAGGACGAAGAGGACGGTCCACTTGGCGAGCTTGACCGTCTTGCCGAGCCCGTGGCCCTTCCAGTCGAAGCGGGGCCGGAAGCGGAAGCCGGTCTCCCGGAGGTACGGGATCATCGCCAGGGCCTGGACGACCAGGCCGAGCAGGGTGCCGATGCCGAGCAGGCGGATGCCCTCGTCGGGAATGGTCTGGACGCCCATGTGGGACTCGGCGGAGGTGCCGTAGACCCAGATGAACAGACCGAAGGTGACGATCATGACGATGTTGTTGAGGACCGGGGTCCACATCATCGCGCCGAACTTGCCGCGGGCGTTCAGGATCTGACCCATCACCACGTGCACGCCCATGAAGAAGATCGTGGGCAGGCAGTAGCGGGCGAACGTCACGGCCACGCTGTTGGCCGCGGCGTCGTCGGCGATGGTGTTCGACATCAGCCGGATGAGCAGGGGGGCCGCGAAGACGGCCAGGACCACGATCGCGCCGAGCGCCACCATCACCAGGGTGAGCAGGCGGTTGGCGTAGGCCTCGCCGCCGTCCTCGTCGTTCTTCATCGAGCGGACGAGCTGCGGGACGAAGACCGAGTTGAGGCCGCCGCCGACGGTGAGGATGTAGATCATCGTCGGCAGGGTGTAGGCGATGGTGAAGGTGTCGCCGAGCAGGGCGGCACCCAGCGCGCCGGTGATCACCAGGCTGCGGACGAAGCCGGTGAGCCGGGAGACCAGGGTGCCGGCGGCCATCACCGCGCTCGACTTCAGCAGCCCCGAGGCGCGGCCGGACTTCTTGGGGGCGGGCGCGGGCATGGGATCCGGCTCCGGGGCGGGCGGGGGCACCTGGCCGGGGGCCTGCTGGTCCCGGTAGAGGTGCGCGAAGGCGTCCGGCTCGGGCTCCTCCTCGCCGGCCCGGGTCACCAGGTCGTCGACGCCGGTGAACTGGACGGTGCGCGCGTCGTCGCCGTACGGCAGGTGCCGGGAGGGGCCCTCGGGCTCCGGGGCGGGGGTCTGCGCCCACACCCGGGGGTCGGGGGCGTGGTGGGGAGCGGCCGGCTGCTGGTAGAGCGGCTGCGGCTCGGGGTACGTGCCGGGCGGGGGCGGCGGGTGCGCGGCGCGGTCGTAGAGCGCCTCGGTCACCGGGTCCTGCGCGGACAGGTCCTGGGCCCGGTACGGGTCATGGGTGAAGGCGTCCTGGACGTAGGGGTCCTGGGCGTAGGGGTTCTGCTGGTAACCGTCCTGGGCGTAGCCGCCCTGCGGGTGCGGGGCGTATCCCTGCGGGCCGGCATCACCGGGCGGCGGGGGCGGCACCGGCGGGTGGCCGGAGCCGGGGGACGCCGCGGGCGTCCCACCGGACGGCGGGGTGCCGCCCGCACCCTGCCCGCGGTCACCGTCGTACGGCGCGTTCATGGTTACCCCACCTCATCGTCCCCGGCCGACCGGCCACGACATCGCTCAACGGTCCACCTTCTCACCCGGGCCCGACGGGTCGCCGCTTTCGGACCCGGTGTCCGCTGTCGGGTCACTCGGCTGCTCGGGTTCGTCCGCGGCGGACTCCGCCGCGGACGCTCCGGGCTCCTGCGGCGTGTCCGCCCCGGATTCCGGCCGCGGTCCCGGCTCCAACGGCTCGGTGCCCGCCTCCGCCGCCAGGGCCTCGGCCTCGGCGTTCCGCGCGGCGACCCGCTTGCGCTGGCTGTACATCCGCACGCCGGCCAGGACGAGGAGGAGGACGCCTCCGGCGATCACGAGCATCACCGTGGCGGTGATCTCGGAGACCTTCACGGTGAAGGTCATCGGCTGGCCGTAGGGGGTGCCGTCCTCGGTGTAGAGCTGGGCCGTCATCGGCACCTGGCCGTTGACGTTGGCCGAGGCCGAGAACTTCACCGACTGGCTGTGGCCGCCGCTGATCTTCACGGGCAGCTCTTTGTACGGCTCGCCGTTCAGGTTGAGACGGTTCTTGTTGCCGGAGGTGAGCCGCAGCACCAGGTGCACGTCCTGCAGCAGCTTGTTCTGGACGGTCACGGGGATCGTCGCGCTGCGGCCGGAGAGGGTGAGGTCGGACTTGTCGACCAGCTGAACGCCCTCGGTGAGCGTCTGCAGGTACTCCAGCACGTTGATCCGGTACAGCGCGGCGGCCCGGGCCTGGCCCCGCCACGAGGTCGACATCTCGCGGTTGATCGCGTTGGTGAAGGGCGGCACCACCCGGTACTGGGCGGTGAGGATGACCTTGAAGTCGTCCATCTCGTCGCGGGTGGTCTTCATGTCGCGGAAGGCCTGGACCGGCAGCTCGCTGTCGCGGAGCTTCTTCGGGTACCGGGAGCCGGCGGGCACCGCGGTGGAGGCGTCGGGGTCCGGCTTGGCCGCGGCGGCCGCCAGGAGGTCGCTCGGCTGGCTCCAGCGCTTGGCGGCGAGCCCCCGCAGGGCGGTGGCCATGGTCTGCGCCTGCGCGACGGTCGGCACCCGCTGCGGGGCGACCACGATGCTGCGCTGGTCCTCCGGCTGCTCCAGGGTGACCGCGAGGGACTGGGCGAGGAACTTCTGGACCGCGCGGGTCGAGTTCTCCGACCGGACCATGTCCCCCTCGAAGGCCGTGGACAGGAGCGCGTCGCTCACCACGGCGGTGGTGCCGTTGCTGAAGGGGCGGGCCGCGGTCGGCGTGTAGGCGAGGTCGTCGCGGACGCTGTCGCTGCGGGCGATCACCTTGTCGGCGCCGGCCGAGGTCGCGACCGCCAGGATGGAGGGGTCGACGGCCCCGTCGACGGGCCACGCGAAGTCGGTCGCGGGCTGCACGTGGAGGATGGTCTCGACCGTCGTCCCCGCGAGCGCCGTCGCCGACTGGAGGTGCCCCAGGGAGCCGGGGACGTCCTTGCCGCGGTGGGCGAGGGACGCGAGATCGGGGTCGGCGAAGGGCAGGGCGACGACCTTGTGGCCCTGGACGGCCTTCTCCAGCGCGTCCAGCCAGCGCTCGGCGATCTCCTGGTTCGTGCCGGGGACGTGCAGGGTGCCGTCCTTGACCCGGTAGCCGTTCGCCATGGCGTCCACGGAGGCCAGCAGGTCCGGGTCGACCACCCAGGTCACAGGGAGGTCCTTGCCCAGCGAGACGAGCTCGTCGAGGCGCCCGCCGGGCTTGAGCTCGGCGGCGAGGGCGTCGTCCTCGAAGACCGGCGTCTGCTGGTCGTCGTTCGCCGTCTCGGCCGACACGTGGGCCGAGGAGATCAGCGGCCAGAGATAGGTGAGCTGGGTCCGCTTCTCGGTCGCCTCCGGCTGGTACGGGAGGAAGGTGCGCTCGATCCCGAGGACCCGGTCGTAGCGGCGGTCCGAGGTCTGCCCGGTGAGCGAGACCCCCAGCTGGTACACGCCGGCCTCGTCGAGCCCGAGGTCGGACACCGGCACCGAGAGGGAGAAGTCCGCCGTGAGTCCGGGACCCAGCCGCGGGATCTTGACGGTGGGAGCGTCGTCGAGGGGGGCGGGGTCGCTGTAGCTCCGGTAGCCCGTCCGCTCCGAGACCTGCTCGATCTCGCTGCGGCTGGTCATCTGCGGTCCGACCCGCAGATCCACTTCCGCGTCGGTCACCGTCTTCTTGCTCCGGTTCGTCACCGAGCCGGAGATCGTGACGGTGTCTCCCTCGACGGGAGCGCTCGGCGTCAGCGTGTCGAGCGACACATCGACCGTCTTCGAGCCGCCGGTGTCGTCGGCGGCGAAGGCCGGGGAGTCCGTGGCCGGTGCCTGGAGGAGACCGGCGAGGAGCGGCGCCCCGAAGGCGACGACGATCGTGCGCCGCAGCCACCGGCGGGCAGGTGAGGGACCGGTCCCCTGGATGTCTGCCGCCTCGGCCACGCGTTCGCCCGTCCTCGTCGTTGTCTCTGGTGTCAGTGGGGTGGGTGGTTCCCGGTTGCTGTGTCCAGGCATGGTAACGAGGCACGCTGGGAGCAAGTGCCGGGGACTGCTCCAGGCGATCTTCGACGGTGTCCGCCCGATGCCCTCGGGTGCCCCTTGCGCGGGAAAACGAGGACGTCGGCGCGGGCCGGGGCACGTACCCTTTTCTGTTGTGCCGAACGCCAACGAAGACACCCCGACTGCACTGAGCCAGGTGCAACGCCGCGCGGTCAGTGAACTGCTGCGCGTGTCCCCCGTCGCCGACGACCTCGCCCGCCGTTTCCAGGATGCCGGGTTCAGCCTCGCGCTGGTCGGTGGCTCGGTACGGGACGCCCTGCTCGGCCGGCTCGGCAACGACCTGGACTTCACCACCGACGCCCGCCCCGAGGACGTGCTGAAGATCGTCCGCCCGTGGGCCGACGCGGTGTGGGAGGTCGGCATCGCCTTCGGGACCGTCGGCTGCCAGAAGGAGGCCCGCGTCGGGGACGTCGATCAGAGCTACCAGATCGAGGTCACCACGTACCGCTCCGAGGCGTACGACCGGACCTCCCGCAAGCCCGAGGTCTCCTACGGCGACTCCATCGACGAGGACCTCGTCCGGCGTGACTTCACCGTCAACGCCATGGCCGTGGCCCTCCCGCAGAAGGAGTTCATCGACCCGTACGGCGGTCTCGAGGACCTCGCCGCTCGGGTGCTGCGTACGCCCGGCACGCCCGAGGCGTCCTTCTCCGACGACCCGCTGCGCATGATGCGGGCCGCGCGCTTCGCCGCTCAGCTGGACTTCGAGGTGGCTCCCGAGGTCGTCACGGCGATGAAGGAGATGTCCGGCCGAATCGAGATCGTCTCCGCCGAGCGGATCCGTGAGGAGCTCAACAAACTGCTGCTCTCCTCGCACCCCAGGAAGGGCCTCGGTCTCCTGGTGGACACCGGGCTCGCCGACCACGTGCTCCCCGAGCTGCCGGAGCTGCGGCTGGAGAGTGACGAGCACCACCGCCACAAGGACGTCTACGAGCACTCCCTGACCGTGCTCGACCAGGCCATCGACCTGGAGGAGGACGGCCCCGACCTGGTGCTGCGCCTCGCGGCGCTGCTCCACGACATCGGCAAGCCGCGCACCCGCCGCTTCGAGAAGGACGGTCGCGTCTCCTTCCACCACCACGAGGTGGTGGGGGCGAAGATGACCAAGAAGCGCATGACCGCGCTCAAGTACTCCAACGAGATGATCAAGGACGTCTCCCGGCTCGTGGAGCTGCACCTCCGCTTCCACGGCTACGGCACCGGCGAGTGGACCGACTCGGCCGTGCGCCGCTACGTCCGGGACGCCGGGCCGATGCTCTCGCGTCTGCACAAGCTGACCCGCTCGGACTGCACCACGCGGAACAAGCGCAAGGCGAGCGCGCTCTCCCGTGCCTATGACGGGCTGGAGGACCGCATCGCCCAGCTCCAGGAGCAGGAGGAGCTCGACGCGATCCGTCCCGACCTCGACGGCAACCAGATCCAGGAGATCCTGGGCATCGGCCCCGGTCCCGCCATCGGCCAGGCGTACAAGTTCCTGCTGGAGCTCCGGCTGGAGAACGGGCCGATGGAGCACGACCAGGCCGTCACCGCACTCAAGGAGTGGTGGGCCGAGCAGGGCTGAGCCTTGTCCGTGGGCGTCGGTGTTTCACGTGAAACACCGACGCCCACGACGTCGTGAGGGGTGGTGTTTCACGTGAAACATCACCCCTCACGACGTTCTCCCCGCAGGGCCAGGGCGATGCCCGCGTAGAGCACGGCCACCAGCACGATCACCAGGGCGGAGCGTCCGTCGGGCGGGAGCATCAGCGCCGCGACGCCGGCCGACGCCACGAAGGCCACGTTGAACAGCACGTCGTACAGGGCGAAGACCCGGCCCCGGTAGGCGTCGTCCACGGAGGTCTGCACGACCGTGTCCGTCGCGATCTTGGCTCCCTGGGTGGTGAGCCCGAGGACGAAGGCGGCGGCGAAGAAGGGCACGGGGGCGAAGGTCAGACCGAGCAGCGGTTCGAGCACCGCGGCCGTGGCCGCGCAGACGGTCATCCAGCCGAAGGGGCCGAACCGACCCACGGCCCACGGGGACAGCACGGCGGCCGCGAAGAATCCCGCGCCCGAGGTGGCGACGGCGATCCCGAGGAGCCCGAGGCCCTCGGACTCGGTGGAGCCCCATGTGTAGCGGCAGAGCATGAGCACGGTGACGAGCAGCGCGCCGTAGCAGAAGCGCATGACCCCCACCGCGGCGAGAGCGCGGGCGGCGGGCCGCCGCTCCGCGAGGTGGCGCAGTCCTTCGACCAGTCCCCGGGCCGTCGAGCCCAGGGCGGAGGAGAGTCGCTCGGGCACGAGGGCCGGGTCGGGACCGAGGAGCTCCCGTGACATCCGGAGGGAGGCGAGGGCGGCGCAGAGGTAGAGGACGGCGCCGAAGGCCACCACGGCGGCGTCGGACCGGTCGGCGATGAGCTGGATGCCGAACGCGATACCGCCGCCCGCGGTGGCCGCGAGCGTGCCCGCGGTGGGGGAGAGCGAGTTCGCCATGACCAGTCGCTCGGCGTCGACGACCCGCGGGAGCGAGGCGGACAGTCCCGCGAGAACGAAGCGGTTGACGGCCGTGACGGAGAGCGCGGAGGCGTAGAACAGCCACTCCGGGACCGAGACGAGGACCAGGACGGCGGTCCCGCCCGCGAGGAGGGCGCGCAGGAGGTTGCCGTACAGGAAGACCTGGCGGCGCTGCCAGCGGTCCAGCAGCACGCCGGCGAAGGGGCCGACGAGCGAGTACGGCAGCAGGAGGACCGCCATGGCGGAGGCGATCGCGGCCGGGGAGGTCTGCTTCTCGGGAGAGAACACGACGTACGTGGCCAGGGCCACCTGGTAGACGCCGTCGGCGCACTGGGAGAGCAGCCGGACGGCGAGGAGGCGGCGGAAGTTCGTCAGGCGCAGGAGTACGCGCAGATCACGTACGACGGACATGGCAGCAAGACTCACATACGAAGAGGGCCCCCGGGCAGTGCCGCGGGGACCCTCGATCGACAAGCGTGGGGCGCCTTAGCGCTCGACCTCACCCTTGATGAACTTCTCGACGTTGGCCAGGGCCTCGTCGTCGAAGTACTGGACCGGCGGGCTCTTCATGAAGTAGCTCGACGCGGAAAGGATGGGGCCGCCGATGCCGCGGTCCTTGGCGATCTTCGCGGCGCGCAGGGCGTCGATGATGACACCCGCGGAGTTCGGGGAGTCCCACACCTCGAGCTTGTACTCCAGGTTCAGCGGAACGTCGCCGAAGGCACGGCCCTCGAGGCGCACGTACGCCCACTTGCGGTCGTCCAGCCAGGCCACGTAGTCCGAGGGACCGATGTGGACGTTCTTCTCGCCCAGCTCGCGGTCGGGGATCTGCGAGGTGACGGCCTGCGTCTTGGAGATCTTCTTCGACTCGAGGCGGTCGCGCTCGAGCATGTTCTTGAAGTCCATGTTGCCACCGACGTTGAGCTGCATGGTGCGCTCAAGACGGACACCGCGGTCCTCGAACAGCTTCGCCATCACGCGGTGCGTGATGGTCGCGCCGACCTGCGACTTGATGTCGTCGCCGACGATCGGGACGCCCGCCTCGGTGAACTTGTCGGCCCATTCCTTGGTGCCGGCGATGAAGACCGGGAGGGCGTTGACGAAGGCGACCTTGGCGTCGATGGCGCACTGCGCGTAGAACTTCGCGGCGTCCTCGGAACCCACCGGCAGGTAGCAGATGAGAACGTCGACCTCGCGGTCCTTGAGGATCTGGACGACGTCCACCGGCTCCTCGGCGGACTCCTCGATGGTCTGGCGGTAGTACTTGCCGAGACCGTCGAGCGTGTGACCGCGCTGGACCGTGACGCCCTTGTTCGGGACGTCGCAGATCTTGATGGTGTTGTTCTCGCTGGCGCCGATGGCGTCCGAGAGGTCGAGGCCGACCTTCTTCGCGTCGACGTCGAAGGCCGCGACGAAGTCGATGTCACGGACGTGGTAGTCGCCGAACTGAACGTGCATCAGGCCGGGGACCTTGGTCGCCGGGTCGGCGTCCTTGTAGTACTCGACGCCCTGAACCAGCGAGGCGGCGCAGTTGCCCACGCCGACGATGGCTACGCGAACCGAACCCATTCCGGTTGCTCCCTGTGTGATCGTGGAAGCCCTGCTGTGCGCAGGGTTTCACTTGGCGGTGTCGTCGGACGGATCCGGCCGGGTACTGCCCCCGTGCCGGGGCAGGCCGCCCGTTTCTCCAGAATCGTTGTCGTGCAGAGCGGGGGCGTCGGTGCCGGATCGCTGATCCCGCCCTGCCCGCTCGCTCTCGATGAGCTCGTTCAGCCAGCGCACTTCGCGCTCCACGGACTCCATACCGTGGCGCTGCAGCTCAAGCGTGTAGTCGTCGAGGCGCTCGCGGGTCCGGGCCAGGGAGGCGCGCATCTTCTCCAGACGCTCCTCCAGCCGGCTGCGACGGCCTTCGAGGACCCGCATCCGCACCTCGCGCTCGGTCTGCCCGAAGAAGGCGAAGCGGGCGGCGAAGTGCTCGTCCTCCCAGGCGTCGGGGCCGGTGTGGGACAGGAGCTCCTCGAAGTGCTCCTTCCCCGCGGCCGTCAACCGGTAGACGATCTTGGCTCGGCGTCCTGCGAGTGAAGCGGCGAGCGCCTCCTCGGGAGCACTGCCCGGTTCCTCGATCAACCAGCCGTTGGCGACCAGCGTCTTGAGGCAGGGATACAGCGTTCCGTAGCTGAAAGCCCGGAAGACGCCCAGCGAGGTGTTGAGGCGCTTGCGCAGCTCGTACCCGTGCATCGGAGCCTCGCGCAGCAGGCCGAGGACGGCGAACTCGAGAATGCCGGAGCGTCTGCTCATCCGTCGCCTCCTCCTCCGCTCACAGGTCCTTATGCCGTGCTGATGTATCGACTCGATACATCAGCACGATAGAACGGCCCCAAGGTCCCGACAAGTGGGACCGCCGTGACCGGCGTCACATCGTCAATTCACAGCGTGCGACTTGCCTGATTTGGGGTGAACTCCGGCCCTAGGCGGGTTTTGGCCGTGCGTAGGCTGTGCCGCATGCAGAACACCGGGAACCGAGCGCTGCCGCGGGGCGTCAGTGCTCCGGGTGACCGGCTGCGATACGGAGGGGCCTCCGATGGGGTTCCGGCCGTGCGCATTTCGGGGGGACCGGAACTCAACTGCCGCTTCCAGGCGTTCACGCCTGCCCGAGGAGTAGTCGTTCGATGAGCGAGCATCGTCGCAAAATGCCGCCGCAGCAGCCGCCGACGGGCGGTCGCGCGGCGGCACGGCGCGCTGCCCAGCAGCCGGTGGGCCGCAGGTCGGCCCCGGCCCAGGACTTCGGTACGGGGGCCCCTTCGGCCTCGTACGGGCCCACCTCCTCCCCCGGGGAGGAGCAGCGGCCGTACGGCGGTCGCGCCGAGGCCCGCAGGGCCGCCCAGCGCGGCAGCCGCCGCAGGGGGGCCGACAACGGCCCCGGTGGGCCCGGCGGCGGACGGCGCGGCGGTGGTGGCGGCGGCCGCGGCGGCGGTGCCGGCCGCGGTCCCGGCGGCGGCTCGCCGGGCAAGAAGCGGGTGATCGACTACCCGCGCTACGGAAAGTACGGCTGGCGTCGCTGGATGCCGTCGTGGAAGCTCGTCACGGGCACCTTCCTGTTCTTCGCCGCCAGCCTGATGGGCGCGGCCGCGATCGCGTACTCGCAGGTGGACATCCCCAACGAGGCGCTGACCGCGAAGTCGCAGAACAACATCTACTACTGGTCGGACAAGACCCGGATGGTCGCGACGGGCAGCGGCACCAACCGCCAGATCGTCCCGTTCGACAAGATCCCGAAGTCCATGCAGAACGCCGTGATCTCCGCGGAGAACAAGACCTTCTGGACGGACTCCGGCATCGACCCCATGGGCATCGGCCGCGCCGTGTGGAACATGGCCAAGGGCGGCGAGACCCAGGGTGGTTCGACGATCACCCAGCAGTACGTGAAGAACAACCGCCTCGACGACCAGTCGCAGACCCTCAGCCGGAAGGTGAAGGAACTCTTCATCTCCATGAAGGTCGGCAGCCAGGTCGAGAAGGACGAGATCATGGCCGGCTACCTGAACACCGCGTACTACGGCCGCGGTGCCTACGGTGTCCAGGCGGCGGCCCGCGCGTACTTCAACGTCGACGCCGAGAAGCTCAACCCCAGCCAGTCGGCGCTGCTCGCCGCGGTGCTCAAGGGCGCGACCTACTACGACCCGGCCGGCTACCCCGAGATCGACTCCGAGGCCACGCCCGAGAAGAACACCGAGCGGGCGACGCTCCGGTGGGGGTGGATCCTCGACGAGATGCAGAAGGACGGGCACCTCCCGGCCGCGGAGCGCGCGAAGTACACGACGTTCCCCAAGGTCGAGAAGCCGAAGAAGAGCGCCAACCTCAGCGGGCAGATCGGCTACCTGGTCACCACCGCGAAGGCCAACATCAAGGCCCAGTTCGGGATCACCGAACAGGATCTGGAGCGCGGCGGCTACGAGATCTACACCACCTTCGACAAGAAGAAGGTGGACGCCATGGAGGACTCGGTCACGAAGATCCTCAAGGAGTACATCGACCCGAAGAAGCGACCCAAGACGGACACCAACGTCCAGTTCGGCGGCGCGTCCGTCGACACGGCGACCGGCAAGATCGTCGCGCTCTACGGCGGTGTCGACGCGACCAAGCACTTCCGGAGCAACGCCGACAACACGGGTGCGCAGGTCGGATCGACGTTCAAGCCGTTCGTGCTCGCCGCCGCGATGCGGGACGGCGTCAGGGACAAGTCCCTGCCGGCGGAGCAGGACGCCTCCACCCGCACGATCGTGGACCCCGACAAGAGCCGCTACTCCGGCCAGAACAAGCTGAAGATCCGCAAGTACAACGGCGAGATCTGGCACAACGAGCAGGGCAAGGAGTGGCTCCAGACCAACGACGACGACGCGAGCTACAAGGACATGACGCTGCGTCGCGCCATGATCAAGTCGGCGAACTCGCCGTACGTGCAGCTCGGCATGGACGTCGGCATCGACCGGGTCCGCAAGGCGGCCGTCGACGCGGGTCTGCGCCCCGACTCGCTCGTCGGGGGCGAGGTGCCGTCCTTCTCCCTCGGCATCTCCAGCCCGAGTGCCATCCGCATGGCCGGCGCCTACGCGACCTTCGCCAACGAGGGCAAGCAGAACGACCCCTACTCGGTCGAGTCCGTGAAGAAGGAGGGCGTCGTCATCCACGAGCACAAGACGGAGACGAAGAGCCCCTTCAGCCCGGCCGTCGCCAACAACGTCACCGACGTCCTCCGCTCCGTCGTGGACGACGACGAGGGCACCGGCAAGAAGGCCCGGATCCCGGGCCGCGAGGTCGCCGGCAAGACCGGCACCACCGACGGCAACAAGTCGGCCTGGTTCGTGGGGTACACCCCGCAGCTGTCGACCGCGATCGACATGTACCGCTTCGACGACGACGAGACGAAGAAGAACCGCGAGTTCCAGGAGATGTTCGGCACGGGTGACCAGCCGAAGATCCACGGTTCCTCGTTCCCGTCGCGGATCTGGCAGGACTACATGACCGAGGCCGTGGAGGGCTACCCGGTCAAGAGCTTCCCGGAGGCGGAGAAGCTGGAGGGCGCCGAGGCGGTCTTCGGCGGTGGCGCCTCCAGCCCGACCCCGACCCCGACGGCCACGCCGACGCCGACCGAGACGACGGCCACGCCGACGACGTCCGCGCCGACCACCACGCCGCCGCCGACGACGACTCCCCCGACCACGACGCGGACGCCCAAGCCGGACAAGACGACCTGCGGCGTCTGGGGCTGGGGCTGCACCGACGAACCGGGCGATCCCGGCGGCAACACCGGGGAGCCCACCACGGAGCCGCCGACCGACACACCGACGGGGACCGGCACGCCGACGGACGACGGCAGCGGTCCCGGCGGAGGGAACGGCAGGCCCGGCGGCCTGTCCCCCTGATCCGCCGGAACACCCGACGGTCCCGCGCCGCCGCGTGGGACGAGGGCCGTCGCGGCCGACCCGTACCTTCCCGTACGGGCCGGCCGCGGCGGCCCTCGCGGTTTTCCCGGAGTCGTACGGCAGGATGTCCCCCATGCCGAGCCTCCAGAAGACGAGCGCGCCGCAGGACCGGCCCGAGCGCCGCCCGCAGACGGTCATCCCCACCCACCGGGACAAGGTGGCCGCCGCGGGCAGCGAACTGATCGGCGGCCCCTACGGCCGGCGGGCGAGGACCGGTACCGGGCAGCTGACGCCGGTGCGGGTGATCGCCCTGGTGGCCATCGGCATGTTCGCCCTCGGCATGGTGCAGAAGCTGCCCTGCTACAACTGGGCCTGGTTCCGCGGCACGACCTCGCAGTACACCCACGCCTGCTACTCGGACATCCCGCACCTCTTCACCGGGCGCGGCTTCGCCGAGGGCCTGGTGCCCTACTTCGACCGGCTGAACGGCGACATACCGTTCCTCGAGTACCCGGTCCTGACCGGGCTCTTCATGGAGGTCGCGGCCTGGCTGACGCCGGGCGGCGGCGACACGATGCAGCGCGAGCAGGCGTACTGGCTGGCGAACGCGGGGCTGCTGATGGTCTGCGCGGCCGTTCTCGCGGTCTGCGTGGCCCGCACGCACCGGCTGCGCCCCTGGGACGGTCTGCTCGTCGCTCTGGCGCCCTCGGTCGCCCTGACCGCGACGATCAACTGGGACATACTGGCCGTCGCGCTGACGGCCGCCGCCGTGCTGATGTGGTCACGGGGACGCCCGCTGGCCTTCGGGATCCTGCTCGGCCTCGCCACTGCCGCCAAGTTCTACCCGATACTGCTCCTCTGCCCGCTGCTGCTGCTCTGCTGGCGGGCCGGGAAGTGGCGGGTGTACGGCACCGCGGTGCTGGCCGCGGCCGGCGCGTGGCTGGTCGTGAACCTGCCCGTGATGCTGCTCGCCCCCGAGGGCTGGAAGCAGTTCTACCTCTTCAGCCGCGACCGGAACGTCGACTTCGGATCGATCTGGCTGCTGATCAGCCAGCGGACGGGCGAGGCGATCACCCCGGGCCAGGCGAACCTGTACGCGCTGCTGCTCATGCTCGCGGCGGTCGGCGGACTCGCCTACCTGGCGTTCACGGCCCCGCGCCGGCCCCGCTTCGTCCAGCTGGCGTTCCTGATCGTCGCCGCGTTCGTCCTCACCAACAAGGTCTACTCGCCGCAGTACGTGCTGTGGCTGGTGCCGCTGGCGGCGCTCGCCCGGCCGCGCTGGCGCGACTTCCTGATCTGGCAGGCCTGCGAGGTCATGTACTTCGTGGGCGTGTGGATGTACCTGGCGTTCACCACCAGCGGCAACAAGCAGGGCCTGCCGGTGGACGGCTACCAGTTCGTGATCGTGCTGCACCTGCTGGGCACGCTGTACCTGTGCGTGATGGTCGTACGCGACATCCTCACGCCCGAGAAGGACCCGGTCCGGCAGGACGGCGCGGACGACCCCTCCGGGGGCGTCCTGGACGGCGCCGAGGACGTCTTCGTCGCGGGCCGCGCCGCGCGTCCCGCCCGGCACGCCGCCCCCGCGGCCGAGGACGGGCGGCTGCTGGTGGAGTGGGGAACCCCCGGAAGCTGATCTCCACGAAGAACCCCCGGAAGCCGAGCTCCCGGGGGTTCAGGGGGTGTCGACCGGCTCAGCGCTCGACGAGCCGGTCGAACTGCGTCGTGGTGTGGCGCAGGTGCGCCACGAGCTCGTCGCCGACCCGGGGCTCCTGGGCGTCGGCCGGCACGAACAGGATCGACACCTGCATGTGCGGCGGCTCGGCGAACCAGCGCTGCTTCCCGGCCCAGACGAAGGGCGACAGGTTCCGGTTGACGGTGGCCAGACCGGCACGGGCGACGCCCTTGGCGCGCGGCATGACGCCGTGCATGGCCTTGGGGGCCTCCAGGCCCACACCGTGCGAGGTGCCGCCGGCGACGACGACCAGCCAGCCGTCCGACGCGGCCTTCTGCTGGCGGTAGCCGAACCGGTCCCCCTTGGCGACCCGGGTCACGTCCAGGACCGCCCCGCGGTACTCGGTGGCCTCGTGGTCGCCCAGCCAGAGCCGGGTGCCGATGCGGGCGCGGAAGCGGGTCTGCGGGAACTGCTGCTGGAGCCTCGCCTGCTCCTCGGCCCGCAGGTGGCTGACGAACATGGTGTGGAGCGGCAGCCGCGCGGCCCGCAGCCGGTCCATCCAGCCGATGACCTCCTCGACGGCGTCGGTGCCGTCCGGGCGGTCCAGCGGCAGGTGGAGGGCGAAGCCCTCCAGGCGCACGTCCTCGATGGCGGAGTGGAGCTGCTGGAGCTCCTCCTCGCGGACCCCGTGCCGCTTCATCGAGCTCATGCACTCGATGACGACACGGGCTCCCACGAGGGCGTGGACGCCGTCCACGGACGACACGGAGCGGATGACCCGGTCGGGCAGCGGAACCGGTTCCTCACCCCGGCGGAAGGGGGTGAGGACCAGCAGGTCGCCGCTGAACCAGTCCTTGATCCGCGCGGCCTCGTACGTGGTGCCCACGGCGAGCATGTCGGCGCCGAACCGGGCCGCCTCGTCCGCGAGGCGCTCGTGGCCGAAGCCGTAGCCGTTGCCCTTGCAGACCGGGATGACACCGGGGAACTGGTCGATGACGTTCTTCTGGTGCGCCCGCCAGCGAGCGGTGTCGACGTAGAGGGAGAGCGCCATGGCCGGCCCGGAACCTTTCTGATGGCAGCGGTGAGTCAGCGGTGAGTCAAAGGTATGTACGAGACTACGGAAACGTCAGCGACACGGCACGGGTCAGCGACGGGACATGTAGATGTCGAGCGCCTTGTGCAGCAGCTTGTTCAGCGGGAAGTCCCACTCGCCGACGTACTCGACGGCCTCGCCGCCGGTGCCCACCTTGAACTGGATGAGTCCGAAGAGGTGGTCGGTCTCGTCGAGCGAGTCGGAGATGCCCCGCAGGTCGTAGACGGTCGCGCCCATCGCGTAGGCGTCGCGCAGCATGCGCCACTGCATCGCGTTCGAGGGGCGGACCTCACGGCCGATGTTGTCGGAGGCGCCGTAGGAGTACCAGACGTGGCCGCCGACGACGAGCATCGTCGCCGCGGAGAGGTTCACGCCGTTGTGGCGGGCGAAGTAGAGCCGCATGCGGTTGGGGTCCTCGCTGTTGAGGACGGTCCACATGCGCTGGAAGTACGAGAGCGGGCGCGGCCGGAAGTGGTCGCGGACGGCCGTGATCTCGTACAACCGCTGCCACTCGGCCAGGTCCTCGTAGCCGCCCTGGACGACCTCGACGCCGGCCTTCTCGGCCTTCTTGATGTTGCGGCGCCACAGCTGGTTGAAGCCCTTGAGGACATCGTCCAACGAGCGGTTCGCGAGCGGGACCTGGAAGACGTAGCGGGGCTGCACGTCGCCGAAGCCGGCCCCGCCGTCCTCGGCCTGCTGCCAGCCCATCTTCCGCAGCCGGTCCGCGACCTCGAAGGCGCGCGGCTCGATGTGGGTGGCCTCGACGTCCTTGAGGCGCTTCACGTCCGGGTCCTGGATGCCGGACTTGATCGCGGCCGAGTCCCAGCGGCGGATGACGACGGGCGGGCCCATCTTCACCGAGAAGGCGCCCTGCTGCTTGAGGTGCGCCAGCATCGGGTTCAGCCAGTCGTCGAGGTTCGGCGCGTGCCAGTTGATGACCGGACCCTCGGGCAGGTAGGCCAGGTAGCGCTTGATCTTCGGGAGCTGGCGGTAGAGGACGAGGCCGACGCCGACCAGCTCGCCGCTCTTGTCGAACCAGCCGAGGTTCTCCGAGCGCCACTCCGTCTTCACATCAGCCCATGCCGGGACCTGGCAGTGGCTCGCCGCGGGCTGGCTCTGGATGTACGCCAGATGCTGCTCACGGCTGATGGTCCTCAGGGTCAGGCTCATGCGGGGCGCTCCTCGGCAGGTGTGTCCCCATCGGTCAGGGGCTCCGGCTCTCGCGCCGAAGCCTACTGTGACCGGGGAGCGCCCCGGATGGGCGTGTACGCCCTGACGTGCCGCTGGGCTCAGCTGATGACACCGCCGAAGAGCCCGCCGTGCGCCATGCCGAGGTAGAAGCCGAACGCCGAGGCGCCGAGTCCGAGGACCAGCAGGAAGCGCTCGCGGGTGGTCACGGAGATGAACTGCCCGTAGGCGCCGGTCAGGATGCCGATGAGCCCGGTCCAGGAACTCAGCAGGTGCAGGCTGTGGAACTGGGCTGTGACGAAGGCGATGACACCCAGGATCAGGGTCACGCCCACCAGGGCGTCCTGGAGCGGATGCGGTTTGCCGTCGGTGGCGAAGAGGGAGTGGCCGGGGTCGGGTCGCATTGCCTGTGCCATGGGGCACCTCCTGGCGTAGCTGCCGGAAGGCGGCGCATCGTAGCGCCGCCGACATCCGTTGTGTACAGATTGCGTCCCCTCACCAGTGAATTTCAACCGGAGGGCGGTGAGCGGGTACTCTGTACGGTCTGCACCGGTGTCTGCCCTGGTCCGTCCTGGATCCCGGCGGTGCCCCTCGTTCGCCGAGGGGGACTGTCAGTGGTGGCCGATACCGTTGCGTACGCATCACGACCCTCCTGCCACGGAACGACCGTGGCCGCTGAGTCCAAAGGAGGTGGGTTCCACATGCGTCACTACGAAGTGATGGTCATCCTCGACCCCGATCTCGAGGAGCGCGCTGTCTCCCCACTGATCGAGAACTTCCTTTCCGTCGTCCGTGAGGGCAACGGAAAGGTCGAGAAGGTCGACACCTGGGGCCGTCGTCGTCTCGCCTACGAGATCAAGAAGAAGCCCGAGGGCATCTACTCGGTCATCGACCTGCAGGCCGAGCCTGCGGTCGTCAAGGAGCTCGACCGACAGCTCAACCTGAACGAGTCGGTCCTCCGGACCAAGGTCCTCCGCCCCGAGACCCACTGAGCTTCTAGCTCAGTGGTCATCGGATCCGAGTAGCAACACAGCAGCCAGAAGCAATCCCGCCGAGAGGTTCCCCCATGGCAGGCGAGACCGTCATCACGGTCGTCGGCAATCTTGTCGACGACCCCGAGCTGCGCTTCACCCCGTCCGGTGCGGCGGTCGCGAAGTTCCGTATCGCGTCCACCCCCCGCACCTTCGACCGTCAGACCAACGAGTGGAAGGACGGCGAGAGCCTCTTCCTCACCTGCTCGGTCTGGCGTCAGGCGGCGGAGAACGTCGCCGAGTCGCTCCAGCGAGGCATGCGCGTCGTCGTGCAGGGCCGGCTGAAGCAGCGGTCCTATGAGGACCGTGAGGGCGTCAAGCGCACGGTCTACGAGCTGGATGTCGAGGAAGTCGGCCCCAGCCTCAAGAACGCCACGGCCAAGGTCACCAAGACCACCGGTCGAGGCGGCCAGGGTGGTTACGGCGGCGGCGGTCAGCAGTCCGGCGGCGGCGGTGGCAGCTGGGGTGGGAACTCCGGCGGTGGCCAGCAGGGTGGTGGCGGTGCTTCCGCCGACGACCCGTGGGCGACCGGCGGTCCCTCCTCCGGCGGCGGCGGCCAGCAGCAGGGCGGCGGCGGTGGCGGCTGGGGTGGAAACTCCGGCGGCGGCTACTCGGACGAGCCCCCCTTCTAGGGCACGCCCTGGAAGCAGCTCGTACCCCCATTCTTGATCACACAGGAGAAACACCATGGCGAAGCCGCCTGTGCGCAAGCCTAAGAAGAAGGTCTGCGCGTTCTGCAAGGACAAGACCCAGTACGTGGACTACAAGGACACGAACATGCTGCGGAAGTTCATTTCCGACCGTGGCAAGATCCGTGCCCGCCGCGTGACCGGCAACTGCACGCAGCACCAGCGTGACGTCGCCACGGCCGTCAAGAACAGCCGTGAGATGGCGCTGCTGCCCTACACGTCCACCGCGCGATAAGGAAAGGGTGACCGAATAATGAAGATCATCCTGACCCACGAGGTCTCCGGCCTCGGCACCGCCGGCGACGTCGTCGACGTCAAGGACGGCTACGCCCGCAACTACCTGGTCCCGCGTGGTTTCGCGATCCGCTGGACCAAGGGTGGCGAGCAGGACGTGGCGCAGATCCGCCGCGCCCGCAAGATCCACGAGATCGCGACCATCGAGCAGGCCAACGAGATCAAGGCCAAGCTCGAGGGCACGAAGGTGCGCCTGGCCGTTCGCTCCGGCGACGCCGGCCGTCTCTTCGGCTCCGTGACCCCGGCCGACATCGCCTCGGCGATCAAGGCTGCGGGTGGCCCCGACGTCGACAAGCGTCGCGTCGAGCTCGGCTCGCCGATCAAGACCCTGGGCTCGCACCAGGTGTCCGTGCGTCTGCACGCCGAGGTTGCCGCGAAGCTCGGCGTCGAGATCGTCGCCGCGTAACGCTGTCGCCGGCGCTCTGCGCTGAGCAGTGAGAAAGGGCCGCACCCCTCGGGGTGCGGCCCTTTCGCCGTTGTACGGGACGGGTGGCGGACGCCGTCCGCTGCGGCGGAGCCTCTGGAGGCCTTGCCCCTGTTTCACGTGAAACAGGGTGTTTCACGTGAAACCGTCAGCGTGTGGCGCCGGTGACGATCCAGCGGCCCGAGCGGGAGCGGAACCAGAGTGTGGCCATCCGGACGGACATCATCAGCGTCATCGCCCACCAGAGCGCGGTCAGACCGCCGCCCAGGGCGGGGACCAGCAGGGCCACCGGGGCGAAGACGGCGAGCGTCAGAAGCATCGCCCAGGCCAGATACGGGCCGTCTCCCGCGCCCATGAGGACCCCGTCGAGGACGAAGACGACCCCGGAGATCGGCTGGGAGAGGGCGACCACGAGCAGGGCCGGCAGCAGGGTGTCCTGGACGGCGGTGTCGCCGGTGAAGAGCGGGATGAACAGGGGGCGGGCGACGATGAGCAGCGCGCCGAGCACGACACCGGAGACCACGCCCCACTGGACCATGCGACGGCAGACCTGACGGGCGCCCTCGGCGTCGTTCGCGCCGAGATAGCGGCCGATGATGGCCTGGCCCGCGATCGCGATCGCGTCGAGGGCGAAGGCCATGAGAGACCACAGGGACAGGATGATCTGGTGAGCGGCCACCTCGGCGTCTCCCATGCGGGCCGCGACGGCCGTGGCGATCATCAGGACCGCGCGGAGCGAGAGCGTACGGACGAGGAGCGGCACGCCGGCCTGGGCGGAGGCGCGTATGCCGGCCGCGTCGGGGCGGAGGGAGGCTCCATGGCGCCGGGCGCCCCGTACGACCACGACGAGGTAGGCGACGGCCATGCCGCACTGGGCGATCACGGTGCCCCACGCGGATCCGGCGATGCCGAGACCGGCTCCGTAGACGAGGCCCACGTTGAGGGCGCCGTTGGCTGCGAAGCCGCCGATGGCCACGTAGAGCGGCGTACGGGTGTCCTGGAGGCCGCGGAGGACGCCGGTGGCGGCCAGCACCACCAGCATGGCGGGGATGCCGAAGCTGGAGATCCTGAGGTAGGTGACAGCGTGGGGTGTCGCGGTGTCGGAGGCGCCGAAGAGGTCCACGAGCCAGGGCGCTGTGGGCAGGGTCAGGGCGACCACCGCGAGGCCGAGGAGAAGGGCGAGCCAGATGCCGTCCATGCCCTGCCGGATCGCGGCCGGGAGGTCTCCGGCGCCGACACGGCGGGAGACGGCGGCCGTGGTGGCGTAGGCGAGGAAGACGAAGACGCTGACGGCGGTGGAGAGCAGGGCGGCGGCGATCGCGAGACCCGCGAGCTGGGGGGTGCCGAGGTGGCCGACGATGGCGCTGTCGACCATGAGGAAGAGCGGCTCGGCGACGAGCGCGCCGAAGGCCGGCAGGGCGAGGGAGACGATCTCGCGGTCGTGCTGCCGGCGGACGGCCTTAGGTGTCGCGGGGGCCTGGGTCATGGGGTCAATCTAATCTTCCACAGGTAAGAGATGCAATGCATCTGTGATCCTTACTTCTGGCGGGCAAGGTGCTTCGGGTGTGGGTCGTTTGTTCTGATCTTGGTCCAGGGGTAGAAGTTTTTCTCCCCCACAGCCCGTGGATGGGAAAGTCCCAGCTCAGAGCCGTGACGGCGGGGGGTCTATGAGTTTGTCCACATGGCTGTCCCCCGGTCCGTGCACAGGTTCCGGCGAGTTCTCCACAGACTGAGGGCCTTCACCCACAGGGCCTGTGGATAACCAGATTGGCTGACGCCTCCGACGGGCCTACCGTGGTCCGGCGCCCGACGCGCCAGAAGCGGTCGCAAAGCCACTCGTTGATCAAGCCCGTGGCGTAAGAAAGAGTGGCACGGCGAGGTCCGCGGAGCGGACGGGAGGAGGTGCTTGGTGAGCATTCCCGAGCCCATGGACGACCCTTGGGCCGACGGCGGACCGAGCGACCGACTGCCCACCCGTACCCGGGGCGAGGGACGCGGCCGCGGCCGCGGACGGGACGACCAGCACGAGCGCGGCGGCGAGGGCGGACCGTGGGACGGCGGGCTCTCCGGCTTCGAGCGCGTCCCCCCGCAGGACCTGGACGCCGAGCAGTCCGTCCTCGGCGGCATGCTGCTCTCCAAGGACGCCATCGCGGACGTCGTGGAGATCATCAAGGGTCACGACTTCTACAAGCCGGCCCACGAGACTGTCTACGCGGCCATCCTCGACCTCTACGCCAAGGGCGAGCCGGCCGACCCCATCACCGTCGGCGCCGAGCTCACCAAGCGCGGCGAGATCACCCGTGTCGGCGGGGCCTCCTACCTGCACACCCTGGTCCAGTCGGTACCGACCGCGGCCAACGCCTCGTACTACGCGGAGATCGTCCACGAGCGGGCCGTCCTGCGGCGCCTGGTCGAGGCCGGCACCAAGATCACGCAGATGGGCTACGCGGCCGACGGGGACGTCGACGAGATCGTGAACTCGGCCCAGGCCGAGATCTACGCGGTCACCGAGCAGCGGACCACCGAGGACTACCTGCCGCTCGGCGACATCATGGAGGGGGCGCTCGACGAGATCGAGGCGATCGGCTCCCGCAGCGGTGAGATGACCGGTGTGCCCACCGGGTTCACCGACCTGGACTCGCTCACCAACGGTCTGCACCCGGGCCAGATGATCATCATTGCGGCCCGCCCTGCCATGGGTAAGTCGACCCTGGCCCTGGACTTCGCCCGTGCGGCATCCATCAAGAACAACCTGCCCAGCGTCATCTTCTCCCTCGAGATGGGCCGCAACGAGATCGCGATGCGTCTGCTCTCGGCGGAGGCCCGGGTCGCGCTGCACCACATGCGCTCCGGCACGATGACCGACGAGGACTGGACCCGGCTGGCCCGGCGGATGCCGGACGTCTCGCAGGCCCCGCTCTACATCGACGACTCCCCGAACCTCTCGATGATGGAGATCCGGGCGAAGTGCCGCCGGCTCAAGCAGCGCAACGGCCTCAAGCTCGTCATCATCGACTACCTGCAGCTGATGCAGTCCGGCGGTTCGAAGCGGCAGGAGAGCCGTCAGCAAGAGGTCTCCGACATGTCGCGAAACCTGAAGCTGCTGGCCAAGGAGCTGGAACTGCCGGTCATCGCGCTCTCGCAGCTGAACCGTGGTCCCGAACAGCGCACCGACAAGAAGCCGATGGTCTCCGACCTGCGTGAGTCCGGCTCGATCGAGCAGGACGCGGACATGGTCATCCTGCTGCACCGCGAGGACGCCTACGAGAAGGAGTCCCCGCGCGCCGGCGAGGCCGACATCATCGTCGGCAAGCACCGTAACGGCCCCACGGCCACGATCACCGTGGCCTTCCAGGGCCACTACTCCCGCTTCGTGGACATGGCCCAGACCTGACCGCGCCCGCGCGAGGCGGGACCGGGCTGTCCGGGCCGTGTGCCGCGACGGCTGCTCAGCGCTTCGTTGCGTATCGGGTCAGGATCACGCCGCCGGGGAGGGGGCGGGTCTCCAGGAGGTCGAGGTTCGACCAGTGGTCCAGTGCGGAGAAGAACGGCGTTCCGCCGCCCGCCAGGACCGGGGCGGTGGCCAGGACGTACTCGTCGACGAGGCCGGCCCGCATGGCCGCGCCGGCGAGCGTCGCACCGCCGATGTCCATCGGGCCGCCGTCCTCGGCCTTGAGCCGGGCGATCTCGGCGACCGCGTCGCCGGTGACCAGTCGGCTGTTCCAGTCGACCCGGTCGATCGTCGAGGAGAACACCACCTTCTCCATGTCCCGCCAGCGCCGCGCGAACTCGATCTCCGCCGGAGTCGCTCCGGGCTGCTGGTCGCCGGTCGGCCAGTAGGAGCTCATCGTCTCCCACAGCTTGCGCCCGTACAGGGTCAGTTCGGTCGCCTCCAGCTGGTCGGACCAGAACTGGAACAGCTCGTCGCTCGGCACGCTCCAGCCGATGTCGTCGCCGGGCGCGGCGATGTAGCCGTCCAGGGTCACGTTCATGCCGTAGATCAGTTTTCGCATGGCGCCAGCCTTCCGTGCGGGGGTCTTCCGAGTACGGACCGACGCGGCGCCGGAAACTGATCGGTGCGCCGCGGCACGCCGTCCGTCCGGGGGATCACGTTGGATGGGGTCCATGACGACAACTTTCGAATCCCTGCTGCCCGGTACCGAGCGGGCACTCCTGCACCGTGTCGCGGTGGCCCAGTCCGAGGGGCGGGCGCCCTCCTTCGTAGGAGCGGTGGTGCGTGAGGGAGCGCTGGTGTGGAGCGGCTTCCGCAGTTGCGTGGACGGACACGCGCCGGACGCCGACACCCAGTTCAGGATCGGGTCGATCACCAAGGTGTTCACGGCCGTGCTGGTGATGAGGCTGCGGGACGAGGGGCTCCTGGGCCTGGACGATCCGCTGGAGCGGCATCTCAAGGGCACGGGTGTGGGGGCCGTGACGATCGCTCAGCTCCTCGGGCACAGCGCCGGTCTCGCGGCCGAGACGCCGGGGCTGTGGTGGGAGCGTTCCTCCGCGGAGCTCCGGCCGGAGCTCTCCGACGTCCTGGGGGAGGAGCCCTTCCGGCAGGCCCCCGGGCGGCGTCACCACTACTCCAACCCCGGCTACACGCTCCTCGGTTCGCTGGTCGAGGCCGTGCGCGGGGTGCCCTGGGAGGAGGCGCTGCGGCGCGAGATCCTGGAGCCGCTCGGGATGGACCGCACGACATCGGATCCGGTCGCCCCGCACGCGGGCGGTTGGGCGGTGCACCCGTGGGCCGACGTGATGCTGCCGGAGCCGTCCGAGGACCTCGGGCTGATGGCGCCGGCCGGACAGCTCTGGTCGACGGCCGCTGACCTCGCCCGTTTCGCCGTGTTCCTCGCGGCCGGAGACGAGCGGGTGCTCGCGGCGTCGACCGTGGCGGAGATGCGGGCCCCGGCCGCCGCGCCCGGCGAGGGCGACTGGGAGGGGAGTTACGGGCTCGGTCTGCAGCTGGTCCGCAGGGACGGCCGTACCTTGATCGGTCACTCCGGCTCGCTGCCGGGCTTCGTCGCCGCCCTCTGGGTGAGCGTGAAGGACGGGGTCGCGGCGATCGCGCTCGCCAATGCCACTTCGGGGCCTCTGGCGGGGGCTGTGGCCGCCGATCTCGTCCGGATCGTGGCGGAGGCCGAGCCGCGCTTTCCGGAGCCCTGGCGGCCGCTTCCGGCGGCCGAGGTCGACGAGGAGCTGCTGGCCCTGGCGGGCCCCTGGTACTGGGGCACGTACGCCTACGGGCTCCGGATCGGCCCCGAGCGCGGTGTGGTGCTCGAACCCCTGCGGGGTGCCGGACGGCGGGCCCGCTTCCGGGCGCTGCCCGAGGGGGGCTGGATCGGGCTCAACGGCTACTACGAGGGCGAGACGCTCCGGGCGGTGCGGCGCGCGGACGGCAGCGTGAGCCATCTCGACCTCGGCTCCTTCGTCTTCACGCGGGAGCCGTACGCGCCTGGGGACGCGGTGCCCGGTGGTGTGGACGGGGAGGGCTGGCGCGGGCTCTGAGGCCTCGGGGCGCCGTACGTGACGGCGGTCCGGCCGACTCGTAGGGGACCCGTTCTGTGGTGTTTCACGTGAAACACGCCTGGAGGCGCGCCGGGACCCGGCCCCGGCGCACTCTCGGCGGCGAGGGCTCCGCCTCAGAGGCTCTTCTTGAAGCCCAGGTGGGAGGCCTCGAAGCCGAGCCGCTCGTAGAAGCGGTGGGCATCGGTGCGGGTGACGTCGGAGGTCAGCTGGACGAGCCGACAGCCCTGGCGGCCGGACTCCTCGACGGCCCACTCGATCAGACGGGTGCCCAGACCGCTGCCGCGCTCGTCGGCGTGGATGCGGACGCCCTCGATGATCGAACGGGTCGCGCCCCGACGGGAGAGGCCCGGGATGATCGTCAGCTGGAGCGTGCCGACGACCTTGTCCGCGCGAGTGGCCACGACGACGTGCTGCTGCGGATCGTCCACCAGACGTTCGAAGGCCGCGAGGTACGGGCCGAGGTCGTCGGGGGATTCGCGCTGCGCGCCCAGGGGGTCGTCGGCGAGCATCGCGACGATGGGGGCGATGTCCTCCGTGGTGGCGGGGCGTATCTCAAGATCGCTCATGCCCCGCAGCGTACGACGCCCCTCGGTCGGCGGGGGATCGTCGGGCGGCCGGGCGCCGGTGGCCGTGCGGGGTGTTCGCCGGCTCAGGCGGGGACGCCCACGCCCTCGACGACCTGGACCAGCGGGGCGAGCTCCGGGTTCTTGGCGGCCTCGTCGAGGGCCTCGCGCAGCGCGCTGTCGTTGGTGGGCCTGGCCTCCGCCAGGAGCTTCTGGCCCGCCTCGGTGACATCGGTGTAGATGCCGCGCCGGTCGGTGGCGCAGAGGTAGCGGGTGAGCAGGCCCCTGTCCTCCAGCCGGGTGACCAGCCGGGTGGTGGCGCTCTGGCTGAGGACGACGGCGTCGGCGACCTGCTTCATCTGGAGGTGCCCGCCCGGACCGCTGTGCTGGCGGCTGAGGACGTCGAGCAGCGAGTACTCGCGCACGCTCAGACCGTGGCGGGACTCCAGGGCACGCTCGATGTGCGTCTCGATCCTGCCGTGCAGGAGGGAGAGGGCGCACCAGCGCTGGGAGAGCGCGGTGAGTGCGGGGTCCGTCGCGGTCATGGTCTCTCCTCGGTCTCTCCTCGGCACCGGAGTGGTTCTCGACCAGGATAAACGATGCGACGCAATAATGCGCGTGTGCAAGTAAATGGGGGAGGTCGGGCCTCCCGCCCGCCCGGCCTCCCGCCAGCCCGGCCTCCCGCCCGCCCGGCCTCCCGCCGCGCCCGGCTACCCGGCGGCGACGGTCAGCGGGGCGAAGCGGCGGGTCCAGTCGCCGGGCAGGTCGGGGAGGGAGTGGACCATCACCGCGTTGAAGGCGATCGGGGCGAGGCCGTTCTCCTTCACCCAGCTCAGCAATTCCGAGTGGCGCACGTCGATGTCCGTCCGCAGCGGCCGGTCGCCCGCGGCAGCGAGCGAGGCGATCAGGGCCTGGGCGGTGGCGGTGTCCCGGGCGATCAGCGGTCCGACGACATGGGTGTCCATGTTGGGCCAGGCCGCCGCGAAGCCGGTGATCTCGCCGTTCTCCTCGGCCACCCGGAGGTGGTCGGCGAACGCGGGGAGTCGGGTGATCATGTGGGTCCGGTCGAGACCGAAGACCTCGCGGTCGAGACGGAGGATCGCCTGGAGGTCCTCGGCCGTCGCCGGGCGGACCGGAACGGCCGGCGCGGGTGCGGCGAAGGTGAAGCGGCCGCGCACCATCTCCGCGCGGCCCGTCCGGGCGAAGCCCAGCTGCTCGTACAGGGGCTGCCCGTTCGGTGTCGCGTGCAGGGTGAGCGGGGTGTCCCCGGATTCCGAGAGCACATGCTCCATGAGGCGGCGTCCCACGCCCTGGCGCGCGTACTCCTCGGCGACGAGGACCATGCCGATGGCGGCGAGCCCCGGGCCGTACGAGGTGACCACGGCACAGCTGATCAGCCCGGAACCCGACGGGTCGTCGATGCCGTAGCCGGTGCCGGCGCTGAGCAGGAGGCCCCACTTGTGCTCCTCGCGCGGCCAGCTCCGGTTCTCGGAGAGGTCGGCGCAGGCGAGGAGGTCGTCCACGGTGAGGCGCCGGATGGGGAGCTGGGAGAGCGACGTGGGGGAGATCGGCATGGAGTCAGGCTGGCCGACGGGGTGATCTCGCGTCCACCGCTTTACCGGAGCCGACCGACCACGGGCGGCGGTCGGCCGTTGGGGGCGTTGCCTCCGGCACGGAGGCCGGAGACGATGTTTCACGTGAAACCGCGACCACAGCGCCTGCATCTCTTCGACCTCGACGGCACCCTGATCCGGGGCTCGGCCGCGGCGGTGGAGATCTCGCGCCAGCTGGGGGTCGACGAGGAGATCGCCGCCCTGGAGAAGGGCTTCCTCCAGGGGCTCACCCCGGACGAGTTCGCCGTCCGGGCCCGCGAGCTGTGGTCCGCGCTCACCGTGGAACAGGTCGCGGCGGCCTTCGACGGGGCCCCCTGGCTGCTGGGCATCCGCGAGGTATGGGCGGACATCCGGGACCGCGGTGACCTCTGCGCGGTCATCTCCCTCTCTCCCGACTTCTTCGTCGAGCGGCTTCTCGACTGGGGCGCCGACGCGGTGCACGGCTCGCGCTGGCCCGCCGTGCCCTTCACCGAGCCGGTGCACCGACCGGGCATCCTGAACGCGCGGGCCAAGGTGCGGATCGCGGGGGAGCTCTGCGCCGAGTACGGAGTGGACCCGGCCCACTGCGTCGCCTACGGGGACTCGATGTCCGACGCGGAGCTGTTCGCGATCGTGCCGGAGACGGTGGCGGTGAACGCGGACCACCACCTTGCCGGGCTCGCCCGCCGCACCTACACGGGAGGCGATCTGCGCGAGGCCTATGCCTTGGTCCGAAACAGCGCAGCTTAGTCAGAAACCCCGCCCTTTGGCCCGAGAACGCCGCTTTCCCTCCGCGACGCCGGTCGGAGGGGTCATGCTGCGTCCACGGAAGCCGGCCAGCGCGAGGGCGAGGCACATGATGGATGCTCCGACCACCACGAGGGCGCCGGAGGACGAGGACGGGCCGGAGCGCCCGGCGGGGGACGGAAACGGGCCCCGCCGTCCGAGAGAGGGCGGACACGAGCCCCGGATAGCGGCGGAACCCTCCGCGGACGCGGTACTCGTCCGCCGCACCCTCACCGAGATCGCACCGGTCGCCGACCGGGTGACCTCGTACTTCTACGCCCTGCTCTTCCTGGGGAACCCGGGGCTGCGCGAGATGTTCCCCGCGGCCATGGACACCCAGCGGGACCGCCTCCTGAAGGCGCTGCTCACCGCGGCGGAGCACATGGACGACGCTCCGGTGCTCACCGCCTACCTGCAGAACCTCGGCAGGGGGCATCGCAAGTACGGCACCCACGCCACCCACTACCCGGCCGTCGGCGAGGCCCTCATCGGCGCGCTCGCCCGGTACGCGACGACGACCTGGGACGAGGCGTCACAGGCGGCCTGGGTCCGGACGTACACGACGATCTCCCAGATCATGATCGACGCGGCGGCCGAGGACGAGCTCTCGGCGCCCGCCTGGTGGCGGGCGGAGGTGGTCTCCCACGATCTGCGGACCTCGGACATCGCCGTCATCACGCTCCGCCCCGACCAGCCGTACCCCTTCCTGGCGGGCCAGTACACGACGCTGGAGACCCCGTGGTGGCCGCGGATATGGCGGCACTACTCGTTCGCCTCGGCGCCCCGCCCGGACGGGCTGCTCTCGCTCCACGTGAAGGCGGTCCCCGCGGGCTGGGTGTCCAACGCGCTGGTGCACCGGGCGCGCCCCGGGGACGTCCTGCGCCTCGGTCCGCCGGCCGGGTCGATGACCGTCGACCACGACACGGACACCGGCCTGCTCTGTGTCGGCGGGGGCACCGGGATAGCCCCGATCAAGGCCCTGGTGGAGGACGTCGCCGAGCACGGGGACCGGCGTCCGGTCGACGTCTTCTACGGGGCCAAGAGCGGCCACGACCTCTACGACATCGACACGATGCTGCGGCTCCAGAAGACCTTTCCCTGGCTCTCCGTCCACCCGGTCACGGAGGAGCAGGGGCGGCTGCCGGAGGCGGTGTGCCGCTACGGCTCCTGGAGCGAACGCGACGCCTACCTCTCGGGGCCGCTCGGGATGGTGCGCCGCGGGGTGGACGCGCTGCGGGGGGCGGGGGTCCCGGCGGAGCGCATCCGGCACGACTTCCTCGCCGAACTGGCCCCGCCGGCCGACGATCAGCCCAGGTCGGGCGCGTGCATGGCGCGGACACCCTCGATGTTGCCGTCGAGGTAGTGGCGCAGGGAGAGCGGGACGAGGTGCACGGCGGCGATGCCGACCCGGCTGAAGGGCACCCGCACGATCTCGTACTCCCCGACGGGTTCGTCCATCTCGGGGCCGTGCCGCAGCGAGGTGTCCATGGAGTCCAGCCGGCACACGAAGAAGTGCTGGACCTTCACCCCGGAGACCCCGCCGTCGACGATGTGCTCCATGGTGTCGACGAAGCAGGGCACCACGTCGACGACCTTCGCGCCGAGCTCCTCGTGGACCTCGCGGTGCAGGGCCTCGACGACGGTCGCGTCGGTGGGTTCCACGCCGCCGCCGGGCGTGACCCAGTAGGGATCCATGCCCGGCTTGGTGCGCTTGATGAGGATGAGGTCGTCCCCGTCGAGCAGGATGGCGCGGGCGGTGCGCTTGATCACGGGTCGTTCGGTCGTGGGCCGTTCGTTCATGGGGAGAAAATGGCCCGTCCGGGGTGTCCTGAAACGCGTTCCCGGCGCAGACTCACCGGCGCCCGGGGAACCGAGCGGCTCCCCCGCGGAACGACGCGGCCCCCCGCCGCCCCCTTCGGCTCCCCCGCCGGGGCTCACCAGTCCCCCGCCGCCCTGAGCAACTCCTCGTGGGCCCGTGCGAGGGGGGCCAGCGCGAGCGTTCCGGTCCGTACGACCAGGAAGTACGTCCGCAGCGGGGGGACCGGCGGGTCGAGCAGGGCCACGAGCCGTCCCTGCTCCAGGGCGTCCTCGCAGAGATACCGGGGAAGGACCGCGAGCCCCGCGCCGGAGGCCGCGGACTCGCGGACGGCACGGAGATCGGGGGCGATCACGGTCGCGGCGACCGCCGGCTTGGTCTCGAAGACGCTCGCCCAGTAGCGGGCGACGAAGGGCAGCGATTCGTGGACCTCGACCACCGGCAGCTGCTCCAGGACCACCGCGCCCTTGCGGAGCAGGACCTCGGGGGAGAGGCGGGCCGCCCAGCGCGGGGCGGCGACCAGGACGTACTCCTCGTCGCAGAGCGGGGTGGAGGCGAGCAGACCGCCCCGGGGCCGGGCGGTGGCGACGGCCAGGTCGTGGTGCCCGGCGGCGAGCCCGTCGAGGATCTCCTCGGTGTTGCCGAGGAACGACGCCCTCACGGCCAGGCCCTGGCCGACCAGCGGGGTGAGGGCGGGCAGGACGCGTAGTGCGGTGAACTCCGGGGGCCCGGCGACATGGAGGGTGCGGACCCCGCTCTCCTCGTCGGCGCCGGTTCCGGCGATCTCGACGAGGGCGTCCAGATGGGGAGCGGCGCGGTGCGCGAGCTCGTCGCCGATGGTGGTCGGGGTGACGCCGCGGGCCTGCCGGAGGAAGAGGGGGCGGCCGAGCTGGCGTTCGAGGGTCCGGATCTGGCTCGTGACGGCCGGCTGGGAGAGCCCGAGAAGCGCGGCGGCGCGCGTGAAGGAGCCGGCCCGGTGCACCGTGACGAAGGTGCGCAGCAGGGCCAGATCCATGGTCGCCCCCTCCCGGCCGTGCGGCCGTTGGACTCACGCGGTCGGCTGACTGCGCCTCAGGACCGTCCAACTATAAATAAGTCGATAGGTCTCTGTCGCTACCGTGATTGGACACTGACGCACAGTCAACTAGCCTTGTTCAGGCGGTCTCCGCGCGTGGAACCGAGGCGTTCCGAGCCACGAGGGGGGAGGCTCGGAGCGTCTCGTTCCGTGCGGCGGGGCCGGTGCGGACCGTGTTCCGGCAGGCTCCGTCGCCTGGCCGGAAACCGGTCCCGGCCGCTCCCGACGGCTCCCGACCGTTCGCGGACGGGCTTACGCCCCGGCCTCGTCGAGGGCCCGCAACACGTCGGCGATGAGGTCCTCCGGGTCCTCGGCCCCCACCGAGAAGCGGACGAAACCCTCCGCCACCGCGTCGCCGCCCCAGCGCCCGCGCCGCTCCGCCGTGGAGCGCACACCGCCGAAGCTGGTCGCGTCGTCCACGATCCTCAGCTCCTCCAGGAACCGGTCGGCCCGCTTGCGGTCCGCCAGTTCGAAGGAGACGACCGACCCGAAGCGCCGCATCTGCCGGGCGGCCACCGCGTGCGAGGGGTCGTCCGGCAGCCCGGGGTGGCGCAGCCCGGTCACGTCCGCGCGCGCCGCGAGGGCCTGAGCGAGCGCGAGCGCGGTGGAGCACTGGCGGTCGATCCGCAGCTGCAGCGTGGCGAGCGAACGGTGCGCGAGCCAGGCCTCCATCGGGCCGGGGATCGCGCCGACGACCTTGCGCCAGCGGCGCACCTCCGCGGCCCGCTCGGGGTCACGGCAGCTGACGTGGCCGAGCAGGATGTCGCCGTGCCCGGTCAGTCCCTTGGTGTCGCTGGCGACGGAGAAGTCCGCGCCCAGTTCGAGGGGACGCTGGCCGAGCGGTGTGGCCAGGGTGTTGTCGACGGCGACGAGCACCCCCGCGGCATGCGCCTCGCGCACCAGCCGGCGGATGTCGCAGACGTCGAGCCCGGGGTTGGACGGGGTCTCGATCCACAGCAGCCGGGCCCCTTCGAGGACGGAGAGCTGGCCGTCGTCGCGGGTGGGCGCGGTGCGGACCTCGATGCCGTACGCCCTCAGCTGCTCGTGCAGCAGGGGCAGGGCCTGGTAGCCGTCGTCGGGGACCACCACGGCGTCGCCCGTCCTCAGCTGGGAGAGGAGGACGGCGGAGATCGCGGCCATGCCCGAGGCGAAGACCAGCGTCTCGACGTCCTGCTCCCCCGGTGCCTCCAGCTCGCCGATCGCCCGTTCCAGATGGGTCCACGTCGGGTTCTCGTCGCGGCCGTACGCGTATCCGCCGGTCGGCTCGCCCGGCAGGTGGAAGTGCGCGGCGAAGACCGGCCCCGGCAGGGTCGGTTCGTACTTCACGGGTTCGGGCAGCCCCGCCCGGACCGCGCGGGTGCCGTCGCCGTAGTGCTTGTCGGTCACGGTGTCCGTTCCTCCAGTTCGCGGCGGACGGCGGCGAGCAGTCCCGCGCTCGCCGCCTCCACCATCTCCAGGCACTCCTCGAAGCCCTCGCGGTCGCCGTAGTAAGGGTCGGGGACGTCGAGTGCGTCCCCCGCGGCGGGGTCGTAGGAGCGCAGCAGTCGTACCCGCGCCGCCTCCTCGGGCGTGCGGGCGAGTCGGCGCAGGTCGCGCAGGTGCCCTTCGTCCAGGGCGATCACCAGGTCGAGGGCGGGGAACCAGGAGGCGCGGAACTGCCGGGCGGTGTGCGCCGAGGTGTAGCCGTTCTCGTCGAGGACGGCGACCGTGCGGTGGTCGGCGCCGTCGCCCTCGTGCCAGCCTCCCGTCCCGGCACTGTCGACCTCCACCCGTGCGCCGAGGCCGGCGTCGTCCACGTGCCTGCGGAAGACGTGCTCGGCCATCGGCGAGCGGCAGATGTTGCCGGTGCAGACGAAGCAGACGCGGTAGGTCATGGCCGGCACTCAGTCGCCGTCGGGGAGCACGACGTTCAGCGCCCACGAGACGACGGAGATGATCAGGCCGCCGAGCACGGCGGTCCAGAAGCCCTCCACGTGGAAGCTGAGGTCGAACTGCTCGGCGAGCCAGGACGTGAGCAGCAGCATCAGGGCGTTGACGACGAGCGTGATGAGCCCGAGCGTCAGGATGAAGAGCGGCAGCGTCAGCAGCTGGACGATCGGCTTGACCAGGAAGTTCACGAGCCCGAAGACGAGGGCGACGAGAATGAGGGTCAGTGCCTTCTTGCCGGTGCTGTCACCGGTCAGGGTGATGTCCTGGACCAGCCAGATGGCCACTCCCAGGGCGCCCGCGTTCGCGAGCGTCTTGACTACGAAATTCATCATGTGTCTGATCGTGGCAGACATGATCGGGCCGAGGGCAGGGGCGGACGGGCGATGAAGGCATTCCGGCTGGATGAACTGGAAGCGGAACGCGCCGAGAACAAGGGCGCGTACCTCCAGTTCCTGCGGGAGCGGAACATGTCCGTGGGCCTGTACGCGCTGGACGCCGGCGCACTCGACCCGCAGCAGCCGCACGGCCAGGACGAGGTCTACTTCGTGGTGAGCGGCCGGGCGGCGATCACGGTGGGGACGGAGACGACCCAGGTGGCGCGGGGAAGCGTGGTGTACGTGCCGGCCGGCGTGGAGCACCGCTTCCACCACATCAGCGAGGACCTGCGGGTGATGGTGGTCTTCTCCCCGCCGGAGGCCTGACGCACCGGATTCCGCTCCCTGGTCCGGCCCGATCGACCGGACGCCCCCTAGGGGGCGGATCAGGGGAGAGCGGGGGCCGCGGGACCCCCGTGCGCCCCTTCCGGAACCTAGCCTTGAGGTTGTTCCGCACGGGGTGTGCGGAACGGATCTTCGAGAGCGAGGGAGAGGACGATGGCCGTACAGGAGGTTCTCGCGGGGATGCCGTGGTGGGTGAAGTGGGTCGCCATACCCGTCATCGCGCTGCTCGTCTTCGGCGGACTGATCACGAGCGTCCTCGCCTTCGTGGTCGGACTGCTCTTCAAGGTGCTGCTCTTCGTGGCCCTCGTCGCCGGACTGATCTACGTCGTACGGAAGTTCACCTCGTCCGACCGTTCGCGCGAGGAGTGGTAGCACACGCTACCCAGCGGTATGAAGCCGACGGAGGGGATTAGCCCGGCCGGGGGAACGCACCGGTTTAAGCAGGGCGCGGGCCCGAGGGCTCCCACTAGAGTGGAATCCCTCCGCCGCGTTGGGGACTACAGGTGTAGACATCCCTGCTGACCAGCGGTTTCCCAGGCCCGGCGGGCGCGCGGGGGCGGCCCCCGCGGGCGGGTGCGATGCATCCGTCGTGATGCCTGGGGGTGACCTTTGGCCACGGCTTCGCAAACGGCTGCGCCTACCCTGATCGGCTCGGTGCAGCGGGCACTGAGACTGCTGGAGGCCGTGTCCTCCCACCCGGACGGCGCCCCTGCCAAGCAGCTCGCCCGGGAGACGGGCCTCCCGCTCCCCACCACGTACCACCTGCTCCGCACCCTGACGCACGAGGGCTATCTGCTCCGCGAGAAGGGTGTGTTCGTCCTGGGCGACGCCGCGGTCCGACTGGCCGGCGGCGGAGGTGTGCAGAATCGTCGCATCAAGATCGAAGACTCTCTCGCCCGCTGGCGGGACGCGATCGGCGTGCCCGTCTACTTCGCCGTCTACCGCGAGGGGGAGATCGAGCTCGTCGCCGTCGCCGACACTCCCTCCGCACCCGCGGTGGAGGAATGGGCCGATTTCCGCGAGACGGCTCACGCCCATGCGATCGGGCAGTGCCTGTTGAGCCAACTCGATCTGAAATCTCGTCAAGACCACCTCGATCGCCACCCGGTCGAAGCCATCACTCCGTACACGCTGCGTAACCGCCGTGAGCTTTTGGAGCGTTTGGGAGGTTTGGGGCGAATGGAGCCCCTGGTGGAGCGTCAGGAATATGCGTTGGGCACGGTCTGTGCCGCAATCCCCATCACCGCGGGCTCCATGACGGCCGCAATGGCCATTTCTCTTCCCCTTCACCAGGAAGAACGGTTGCTCCCAGCAGTCGAGCAACTACGCACAGAGATCGGGAGGCTCTTCAGTTCGCTCGCGTTCTCTATCAGTATCTGAAAAATCACTCCTTGTGATCTGCTAGTGCTTACAGCACGATTGCGTCAAGAGGGCCGCGGGGGATCATTCCTGGCCGTTTCGGTCACAGCTTTCAGCAGCTGTGTTTACACAACTGCTCCATCTACTGCGGGGTACATGATGCGAGAGTCGGTTCAGGCCGAGGTCCTGATGAGCTTCCTCGTCTCCGAGGAGCTCTCCTTCAAGATCCCGGTGGAACTCCGATACGAGACCCGGGATCCCTACGCGGTGCGGATGACCTTCCACCTCCCCGGGGACGCGCCGGTGACCTGGGCGTTCGGCAGGGAGCTGCTGCTCGACGGGATCAACCGGCCGAGCGGGGACGGCGACGTGCACATCGCCCCGACGGAGCCCGAGGGCCTCTCGGACGTCTCCATCCGGCTCCAGGTCGGCGGAGACCGCGCCCTGTTCCGGGCGAGCGCGCCGCCGCTGGTCGCCTTCCTCGACCGTACGGACAAGCTGGTTCCGCTCGGTCAGGAACGCACGCTCGGCGACTTCGAGGACAACCTGGAGGCCGCGCTGGGCCGGATCCTGGCCGAGGAGAGCGCGGGCCCGGCCGCCTGAACCGGCGCGCCTCCCGCGCGCCCCAGCGCACCCGCCCGGCACGGCGCGCACCCGCGCACCGACCGTGGCACCGCGCGCCCCCGCACACCCGCCCGGCACCCGTGCGCCGCGCACGCGTCCGGCTCTCACGGACCCCCGGGCGCCCGCCCGGCACCGCCCCCGACCCCACTGCTCACTTCGCGCGACGGCGCCGTCCACCCCGCGCCGCCGCGGGCTTCCGGCTTCCCGTGCCCGGTGCTCCCCCGGCGTCCGTGCGGTCGGCGGAGACCACCAGGGCCGCGAGCGCCGTGGTGAGCGGCACGGACGCGACCAGACCGATCGATCCCACCAGGGTCCGGACGATCTCCTCGGCGACCAGCTCGCTGTTGGCCACCGTCCCCATGCTGCTCTGCGCGATGGAGAAGAGCAGCAGCAGCGGGAGGGCGGCACCCGCGTAGGCGAGCACCAGCGTGTTCACGACCGAGGCGATGTGGTCCCGGCCGATCCGGATGCCGGCCCGGTACAGGGCACGCGGCCCCATGCCCGGATCGGCCTGCTTGAGCTCCCAGACCGCCGACGTCTGGGTGACCGTGACGTCGTCGAGCACACCGAGCGAACCGATGATCACACCGGCCAGGAGCAGGCCGGACATGTCGATCTCCGGGTACAGGCCGTGGATCAGACCGGTGTTGTCGTCGGTGTTGCCGCTCAGCGAGGCCCAGCCGATGAACACCGAGCCGAGCAGGCCGATCAGCAGCAGCGAGATCAGCGTCCCGAGCACCGCGACCGAGGTCCGGGCGGAGAGTCCGTGGCACATGTAGAGCGCGATCAGCATGATCGCACTCGATCCGACCACCGCCACGACCAGCGGATTCGACCCGTCGAGGATCGCCGGCAGGATGAAGAACGTCAGGATCAGGAAGCTCACGACCAGGGCGATGAGGGCCATCACGCCCTTCATCCGGCCGACCAGCACGACGGCGACCGCGAAGATCCCGGCCAGCACCGCCATCGGGAGCTTGCGGTTCACGTCGGTCACCGAATACTGCAGGTCACGCGGCGCGTCGGGGGCGTAGGCCACCACCACGCCCTGGCCCTCGTGCAGTTGGCGCGGCGCATCGGGCTGCACGATCTCGGTGAACGTGCGCCCCTTCTCCGGACCGCTGGTGACCTCGATCGTCGCCTTCCCGCACGTCCCCTCCTGCGACCTGACCGCCTCGCGTCCCTCCGGCGTCGAGGTGTCACCGGTCGGCGGCACCTGACCCGCGTTCACGGAGGCGCAGTCGACCTGTTCGACCGAGACGACCCTGCCCTGCTCGGTCTGCCGGTCGAAGCCGACGCCGGTGCGCTCGTGCGGGGGCGTGCCACCGGGCCACAGCACCACCAGCCCGACCACGACGGCCGTGGCGAAGGGGATGAGGATCGCGGCGATGACCCTGCGCAGATGTCGGGACACCGGGGTGGCGGGCCCGTGGCTGTGGCTGTGCCCATGGGATCCGTGTGCCGGACCGTGCCCGTGCGAGGCATGCGACGCGGCATGCTCGTGGGGCCCGCGGTCGTGGTCGTTGCCGTGCGGCTCGGGGGTCTGTTGGGGGGAAGTCACCGACCGATCATCGCAAGAACGGCAGGGGCCCACTGTTCAGCACGCCAGGGATGACGCTAGCGTGGTGGCACCTTTGCACACGCGGGAGCTCGGAGCACCGGGCTGAGAGGGCGCTGATCACCGTACGCGCGTACTGATGTACGTACGGGAGGAGGCTGCGCCGACCGCCGAACCTGTTACCGGGTAATGCCGGCGTAGGGAGATCGGTCTCATGACCATTCAGGATGCACGCACGCCTGCCTCCGAGCAGAACGACACCTCTGCCGACGGCGCTCGCACGCCGGGCTGGCACAAGGGCTACGTCCAGGGCTCGCGGCCCGACCTCAGGGTGCCGGTCCGCCAGGTGCACCTCACCAACGGCAAGGACGTCACGCTGTACGACACGTCCGGCCCGTACACCGACCCGGGCGTCGACACCGACGTACGCCGGGGCCTTCCGCCGCTGCGCGAGAACTGGATCATCACGCGCGGCGACACCGAGGAGTACGCGGGCCGACCGGCCCGTCCCGAGGACGACGGCATCAAGCACACCTCGCCGCGCGGCGGGGGACTCAAGAACCTCGACGCGGTCTTCCCCGGCCGGCCGCGCCTGCCGCGCCGCGGCCGCGAGGGCCAGGCCGTGACCCAGCTCGCGTACGCCCGCCGGGGGGAGATCACCCCGGAGATGGAGTACGTGGCGATCCGGGAGAACGTCTCCCCCGAGGTCGTGCGCGAGGAGATCGCCGCGGGCCGCGCGGTGCTCCCGGCGAACGTGAACCACCCGGAGATCGAGCCGATGATCATCGGCAAGCGGTTCCTGGTGAAGGTCAACGCCAACATCGGCAACTCCGCCGTCACCTCCTCCATCGAGGAGGAGGTGGAGAAGATGACCTGGGCCACCAAGTGGGGTGCCGACACGGTCATGGACCTGTCCACCGGCCGCAACATCCACACGACCCGCGAGTGGGTCCTGCGCAACTCCCCCGTGCCCATCGGCACCGTGCCGCTCTACCAGGCACTGGAGAAGGTCGACGGCCGCGCCGAGGACCTGACCTGGGAGATCTACAAGGACACGGTCATCGAGCAGGCCGAGCAGGGCGTGGACTACATGACGGTCCACGCCGGCGTGCTCCTGCCGTACGTGCCGCTCACCGCGCGCCGCAAGACCGGCATCGTCTCGCGCGGCGGCTCGATCATGGCCGCCTGGTGCCTCGCGCACCACAAGGAGAACTTCCTCTACACGCACTTCGAGGAGCTCTGCGAGATCCTCGCGACGTACGACGTCACCTACTCGCTCGGCGACGGGCTCCGCCCGGGGTCGATCGCGGACGCCAACGACGAGGCGCAGTTCGCCGAGCTGCGCACGCTCGGCGAGCTGAACACGATCGCCAAGCGGCACAACGTGCAGACGATGATCGAGGGCCCCGGGCACGTCCCGATGCACAAGATCAAGGAGAACATCGACCTCCAGCAGGAGATCTGCGAGGAGGCGCCGTTCTACACGCTCGGCCCGCTGACCACGGACGTCGCGCCCGCGTACGACCACATCACCTCCGGCATCGGCGCCGCCATGATCGCCTGGTGGGGCACGGCGATGCTCTGCTACGTCACGCCCAAGGAGCACCTGGGCCTGCCGAACCGCGACGACGTGAAGACCGGTGTCATCACGTACAAGATCGCGGCCCACGCGGCGGACCTGGCCAAGGGCCACCCGGGCGCGCAGGAGTGGGACGACGCGCTGTCGGACGCGCGCTTCGAGTTCCGCTGGGAGGACCAGTTCAACCTGGCGCTCGACCCGGACACCGCGCGCGAGTTCCACGACGAGACGCTGCCCGCGGAGCCCGCGAAGACCGCGCACTTCTGCTCGATGTGCGGCCCTAAGTTCTGCTCGATGAAGATCTCGCAGGACATCCGGCGGGAGCACGGCGGCGACCTGAAGGCGGACGAGATCGAGGCCGGAATGGCCGCGAAGTCCGCCGAGTTCGCGGCGACGGGCAACCGCGTGTACCTGCCGCTGGCGGACTGACCCCCGCCACCCGGCGACCACACCGGCCCGCGACCCCGGGGGAGTCGCGGGCCGGTGGCGTGTCAGGGGCCGGGGGAGCCGGTGGGCGGGGTGGTGGCGGCGAGCACGTCGCGGAGGAAGGGCAGGATGCCCCGTTCGAGCAGGGCGCGGCGCCAGGCCTCCCGGGCGCGGGACAGTTCGTCGTCCGGTCCGGGCTCGCGCGGGCCGTCCGTGCTCACCTCGGCGGGGCTGTTGCGCAGGGCCGTCACGAGCAGCCCGGCGGCGGCGCCGAGCAGGCCGGCGGCGGCCACCGCGCCGAAGACCAGGCCGGCCGTCAGCAGCGTCGCCCCGAACGCCACGGTGGGGGCGACGGCGTGCAGGACCGCGCCGACCAGCAGGAAGATGGCCGCTGCCGTGCCCGCGAGGACGGGCACCATGACGGTCAGGATCGCGACGACGCCGGGGCCGTCGCCCGGGCGGTCGGAGGACGCCGGGGGCCGGGCCCCGAGGGCGGCCCGGTGCTGCTCGCGGACCTTCACGAAGTGCTCGTACTCGCCGGCCGCCGCGCTGGTGACCAGGGTCGTCGCGTTCAGGGTCAGGGAGCGCAACTGGGCGAGCGAGAGCCGGGTTCCCGCTCCGGCGAGATCCGGACGTGCGTGGGCGGTGCCCAGTGCGTCGTCGAGGACCCGCTCGTACTCGGCGCGATCCTCGGTCAGCAGGTGCGGAGCCACGTTCATGTGCATCCCCCGATGCTCCGTAGGCCCGGATCAGCCGTGGGACACGGTCGGTCGGGCGGAAACGGAGGAGAGCCTGCTACGGATGGACACGATGGTATTGCGGTCGTGCCACGCGCTGACAGGGTGTTTCCGGAATTCGACTTCCCCGGATGCGGAGGGTTATGCGTCAGTCGTTCAGCGGGAGTTGGACGACCAGTAGCTTTCCGGCCATGGTCACTCCGCCGTCCATGGCGATCGCGAGACCGTCCGCGTACACGTGCGGTCCGTCGACGACGGGGCCCGAGCTGTCCTCGTCGTCCTCCGTGCCGACCTGGCCCAGAAGGTACGGGATGGGGCTGTGGCCGTGCACGATCCGGGAGCCGCCGTAGGTGGACAGCAGCTCCTGGACGGCCTGCGGACCGCCCTCGTCGCGGAACGCGAAGCGCTTGGTGAACTTCCGGAAGACGTCCCAGACCTCGTCGGCGTCGTTGCGGTTGAGGATCTCGTGGACGGTGTCGTTGACGTCCTCGATGGTCTGGCCGTAGTCGAGGTACGCGGTGGTGTCGGAGTGGAGCAGCAGGTGGTCGTCCTCGCGGACGACGGCGTCGAGCCGGGACATCCACTGCAGGTGGACGTCCTGGAGGCGGTCCATGTCGTGCTTCTGGCCGCCGTTGAGCAGCCAGGCGGCCTGGAAGGTGGCGGTGCCCGCGCCGGAGTTCACCGGGGTGTCGCCGAAGCGCTTGGCGCCGATGAGCAGCAGTTCGTGGTTGCCCATGAGGGCCTTGCAGTAGCCGCCGGCGGCGGCCGCCTCGGCGGACAGGCGCATGACGAGGTCGATGACGCCGATGCCGTCGGGGCCGCGGTCGGTGAAGTCGCCGAGGAACCAGAGGCGGGCGTTGCCGGCGGACCAGCTGCCGTTCTCGTCGACGAGCCCCTGGGCGCGGAGGGCGGCGACGAGCTCGTCGAGGTAGCCGTGGACGTCACCGACGACGAAGAGCGGTCCGGGGCCCTCGCCGCCGGCCGGGGCGGGCTCGGCGGCGGGCCCGGCCGCCACCGGGACCTGGACGGTGTCGCCGCGGCGGTTGATGACCGGGAGGTCGCGCTCGGTCGGCGTGTAGCCCTCGGGCATCCCGCCCTCGGGGAAGGCGTTGCCGGGGTGGCCGGTGGCGACGGAGACGATGGAGGAGCCCGCGGGCGCGGAGCCGGGGGCGTACGCCGGCGGGGCGAGGCGACCCAGGTGCAGGGTCGGATCGGCGGGCGCGGGCGTGTCGGGCGCGCGCGGGGGGACCGCGGGGGCGGTCGGCGGCGCGCTCTCCGACGCGGCCGAAGGTGCCTGCGCCGCCGGGGCGGACGCGGCCGGAGGGGTGGGTGCGGTCACGGATGCGTGCTCCGGGTGAGCGGGCTCGGCGGGTGTCGGCACCGGCAGCGGCTCCGTGGTCGTCGGATCGGCGGCGTGGCCCTGTACGGGCACGCGGGCGTACGGCGGTACGCGGAAGTCGCGCAATGTCGCCGTGCGCGCCACGGGCTCCTGCCCGGCCCCCTGAGTCATGGACCCCTCCACCACCGTCGCGATGCCCTGCACAGCGCGGACCGGCCTGGTCGGGGTGGTCCACGATGTCGTGCGCCCATCATAGGAATGAGGGTCCTCCTGTGTGACGCACCAGGGGTGGTGAATCCGGGTCCACTCCGGGTTCACCGGTTGTTTCGCCCGAATTGAGAAGGTCGAGTACGGGGTTGGGACCGGATAGGTGGCCGGTTTCGCCGCCCCGGCCCACGGGCAGGGACGGGGACGGCGGACGCGTCGGCGCCGGTTGGCGGTGTGTCAGTCCTTCTCGGGAGACCGGGGCGGGCTGACGGTGGTGCGTGGTGAACGGCGCTGCGAGGACGTGCGGACGATGAGTTCGGTCGGTATCACCCGTTCGACCGGGCCGTCGGCGTCGATCCCCTCGATGGCGTCGATGAGGAGCTGGACGACGGCCGTGCCGATCCGGCGCGGTTTGAGCGAGAGCGTCGTGATGGGCGGTTCGGTGGTGGCGTAGACGGTCGACTCGCTGCAGCAGACCAGCAGCAGGTCGTCCGGGACGCGCAGCCCGTAGCGGCGCGCGGCCGCGAGGAGGTCGGTGCCGTTGGGGTCGAAGAGGCCGTACACGGCGTCGGGCCGGTCCGGTCGGGCGAGCAGCCGGTCGGCCGCGACGGCGCCCGCGCACGGGTCGTGCGCCGGATAGGCCTCGTAGACGGGGTCCTGGCCCACCCGCTCGCACCAGTCGAGGTACGCGGTGGTGGACAGTCGGGTGTAGGTGTCGGTGGTGGTTCCGGTGAGGAGGCCGATGCGGCGGGCGCCCGCGGCGGCGAGGTGGTCGAGCAGATCGAGGACGGCGGCTTCGTGGTCGTTGTCGACCCAGGCGGTGACCGGAAGGGTGCCGGCGGGGCGTCCGTCGGAGACGACGGGCAGGCCCTGCCGGACCAGTTCGGTCACGACCGGGTCGTGGTCGGAGGGGTCGATGACGACGGTCCCGTCGAGGGCGACGTTCGACCAGACGTCATGGCGGGACGTCGCGGGAAGGATGACCAGGGCGTAGCCCCGCGCGAGCGCCGCCGACGTGGCTGCTCTGGCCATCTCCGCGAAGTACGCGAATTCGGTGAAGGTGAAAGGTTCATCCCCGTACGTGGTCACGGTCAGGCCGATGAGTCCCGACTTCCCCGTGCGGAGCGTGCGGGCTGCCGCGGACGGGCGGTAGCCCAGCCGGTCGGCGACCTCGCGCACGTGCCGGCGGGTGGCGTCGGGGAGTCGGCCCTTGCCGTTGAGCGCGTCGGAGACAGTCGTGATGGAGACCCCGGCGGCGGCGGCCACGTCCCGGATGCCCGCTCGGCCCTGCCGGCTTCCCCGGGTCTGTGCCCGGCTCACCTGGTGCTTCCCTGCTGCTGTCATGGCGAGCCGATAGTAGGGCGATGAGGGGCGGTTGGGCCGGTCGCATATGCAGGCGTTGACAGGCACGTTTCTGCATGGCCAGAAGGCGTCAAGAGGCAAGGAATCCAAGGTAGTTAGGGCCTTCACCATGGGACCAGTGGTTGCCGAACGGTGTAGGCCTGGCGTGGGGGCGAGGTCTCGAAGAGGTCTCAACTCACCTCTACGGGGGATGCGCGCCACGGCGCCCGCCACCAGCGCGCGCCACCCGGTCGCGCGCCCCCTCGGATCGGGACCACGTCGGCGGACGCCGCGGAGCCCGCTCGTGGGGCGGTTCGGGGGATGGGCTCCGGGTGGCGCGCGGGGGTGGCGTGGCGGGGCCGCTCCCCGGCGGCGCGGACGGTGCCGTGGGAGACCGGTGTGGACGGGCCGTGGAGGAGCGGGCGGAGGGGTGCGCGGGGCGGGGCGGTGGTCGGGCCGCGGCGGGCGCGGCCGGCAGCGGGACGGGGCGGATCCGGGGGTGGACCGGGGCGGATCCGGGGTGGGTCGGGGACGGATGCGCTGGACGGGCCGGGGTCCGTGGCGGACGCGCCCGGGCGCGGGTCGCGCAGTGTGTCCCTCCTGTTGTCCGCAGCCCATTCGCAGCGGCGGCGAATCCTCATAAGGTGAGGAGTATTGGCGGTACGGAGGTCGAGGAGGCCACAGAGTGAGCGAGACCAGCGGGACCAGCGGGACGAGCACGGGCCCGAAGCTGCGCGCCGAGCTGGACGGCGTCCCCACCTACAAGCCGGGCAGGCCGGCGGCCGCGGGCGGGCCCGTGGCCTTCAAGCTGTCCTCCAACGAGAACCCGTACCCGCCGCTGCCCGGGGTCATGGAGTCCACGCTGGCCGCCGCCGCGAACTTCAACCGCTACCCGGACATGGCGTGCACCGGTCTGACCGAGGAGCTGGCGGACCGTTTCGGCGTGCCGGTCTCCCACCTGGCCACCGGCACCGGCTCGGTCGGCGTCGCCCAGTCGCTCCTCCAGGCCACCTCCGGCCCCGGCGACGAGGTCATCTACGCCTGGCGCTCCTTCGAGGCGTACCCGATCATCACGCAGATCAGCGGTGCCACCTCGGTACAGGTCCCGCTGACCGAGGGCGAGGTGCACGACCTCGACGCGATGGCCGAGGCGATCACCGACCGGACGCGGCTGATCTTCGTCTGCAACCCGAACAACCCCACGGGCACCGCGGTGCGCCGGGCCGAGCTGGAGCGCTTCCTCGACCGGGTGCCCTCCGACGTCCTGGTCGTGATCGACGAGGCGTACCGCGAGTTCGTCCGCGACGCCGACATCCCGGACGGCATCGAGCTCTACCGCGACCGGCCGAACGTCGCCGTGCTGCGGACCTTCTCCAAGGCGTACGGCCTGGCGGGGCTGCGGGTCGGCTTCGCGGTCGCCCACGAGCCGGTGGCGGCGGCGCTCCGCAAGACGGCGGTGCCGTTCGGCGTGAGCCAGCTGGCGCAGGACGCGGCGGTGGCCTCGCTCCGGGCCGAGGACGAGCTGCTCGGGCGGGTCGGCTCCCTGGTGGCCGAGCGCGAGCGGGTCCACAAGGGGCTCGTGGGGCAGGGCTGGACCGTGGCCGACACCCAGGCGAACTTCGTCTGGCTGCGGCTCGGGGAGAAGACCCTGGACTTCGCGGCCGAGTGCGAGCGCCACGGAGTCGTGGTGCGGCCGTTCGCCGGCGAGGGCGTGCGCGTCACGATCGGCGAGTGCGAGGCGAACGACCTGTTCCTGAAGGCGGCGGAGGGCTTCCGCAAGGAGGTCTGACCGCTGGTACCGGGCGGGCGGCCGTACGGTCTCGGCCCTCCGCCCGCGGTCCCGTCCGCGTCAGTCGGCTGCGCGCTCCACCCGGATCGGGTCGCCGTCGCGGACGGTGGCCAGGATCCTCGGGTCGTCGTCGAGCGCGCCGAGGACGTTGCAGGGGCTCGCGAGCCGGCACTCGTCGCCCCGCGAGATCGGGGTGGGGCCGTAGGGCAGGGCGAGCGCGTCGCCGTCCGTCCAGAACGCGACCGTGCCGGGATCGACGACCTGGCGCGCGCCGTCCTCGACGGCCACGGAGACCGGGGTGTCGAAGTAGACCTCCTCGCCCCAGGTCCGGGCGATGGAGGAGATCGGGAGGGCCCCCGCGAGCGCTGCGCTCGTGGGGGTCTCCTCAAGGGTGGCCGTGGTGTGTCCGGCCGGCCAGACGATGCGTATCCGAAGGGTCATGCCCCGGATTCAACAATATGTTGAAGGTTCTGGGAAGGGTCGGCCTTCAGTAGGGGGCCCCGCATGAAGGTACGGATTTCGTATGAGTGATAATGCTTGTGAATGTGAACGCGTTCACAAGCGTGTCCTGGTTCGTCCCGTAATAGGTGGGATCAACGGGGCAAACTGCCGATGTGACCACGGCGATGTAAGGAGAGAACGACGTGGACCTAGCTCTGGCGCCAGAGACCTTGGCGCGCTGGCAGTTCGGCATCACCACCGTCTACCACTTCCTCTTCGTCCCCCTGACGATCTCCCTCGCGGCCCTCACCGCCGGCCTCCAGACGGCATGGGTACGGACGGAGAACGAGAAGTACCTCAGGGCGACGAAGTTCTGGGGCAAGCTCTTCCTGATCAACATCGCCATGGGTGTGGTCACCGGCATCGTGCAGGAGTTCCAGTTCGGCATGAACTGGTCCGACTACTCGCGCTTCGTCGGTGACATCTTCGGGGCGCCGCTGGCCTTCGAGGCGCTCATCGCCTTCTTCTTCGAGTCGACCTTCATCGGCCTGTGGATCTTCGGCTGGGACAAGCTCCCCAAGCGGATCCACCTCGCCTGCATCTGGATGGTGTCGATCGGCACGATCCTCTCGGCGTACTTCATCCTCGCGGCCAACTCCTGGATGCAGCACCCGGTCGGCTACCGGATCAACGAGGAGCGGGGCCGGGCCGAGCTCACCGACTTCTGGCAGGTGCTCACCCAGAACACCGCGCTCACCCAGTTCTTCCACACCATGACCGCGGCCTTCCTGGTCGGCGGTGCGTTCATGGTCGGCATCGCCGCCTTCCACCTGGCGCGCAAGAAGCACATCCCGGTGATGCGGACCTCGCTCCGGCTCGGCCTGATCACCCTGATCATCGCCGGTCTCGGCACCGCCATCAGCGGTGACCTGCTCGGCAAGGTCATGTTCAAGCAGCAGCCCATGAAGATGGCCGCCGCCGAGGCCCTCTGGGACGGCGAGGCGCCCGCCCCGTTCTCGATCTTCGCGTACGGCGACGTCGACAAGGGCCACAACAAGGTGGCCATAGAGATCCCGGGTCTGCTGTCGTTCCTGGCGAACGACGACTTCAGCTCGTACGTCCCGGGCATCAACGACATCAACAAGGCCGAGCAGGAGAAGTTCGGGCCCGGTGACTACCGGCCCAACATCCCCGTCGCCTACTGGGGCTTCCGCTGGATGATCGGCTTCGGCATGGCCTCGCTGACCATCGGGATGATCGGCCTCTGGCTGACCCGCAAGAAGTTCATGCTGGCACCGGGGCTGAGGACCGGTGAGGACGAAGTGCCGAACCTGGTCCTGTTCAAGCGGAAGGCGCTCAGCCCCCGCCTGGGCAGGTGGTACTGGATCGTGGCCCTCTGGACCATGGCGTTCCCGCTGATCGCCAACTCCTGGGGCTGGATCTTCACCGAGATGGGCCGTCAGCCCTGGGTCGTCTACGGCGTGCTGCGCACCCGGGACGCGGTCTCCCCCGGCACCACCACGGCCGAGGTGCTCACCTCGATGATCGTCTTCACCGCGCTCTACGCCGTGCTCGCCGTGATCGAGGTCAAGCTCCTCGTGAAGTACATCAAGGCCGGCCCGCCGGAGCTCACCGAGGACGACCTCAACCCGCCCACCAAGATCGGCGGGGACTCTCGTGACCCCGACCGCCCCATGGCCTTCTCGTACTGAGGCTCAGGAGATCGAGGCATGGAACTCCACGACGTCTGGTTCGTACTCATCGCCGTCCTCTGGATCGGCTACTTCTTCCTTGAGGGCTTCGACTTCGGGGTCGGCATCCTCACCAAGCTGCTCGCCCGCGACCGGCCCGAGAAGCGCGTCCTCATCAACACCATCGGGCCCGTCTGGGACGGCAACGAGGTGTGGCTGCTCACCGCGGGCGGCGCGACCTTCGCCGCCTTCCCCGAGTGGTACGCGACGCTCTTCTCCGGCTTCTACCTGCCCCTGCTGATCATCCTGGTCTGCCTGATCATCCGGGGCGTCGCCTTCGAGTACCGGGCGAAGCGGCCCGAGGAGGACTGGCAGCGCAACTGGGAGCAGGCCATCTTCTGGACCTCGCTCATCCCCGCGTTCCTCTGGGGCGTGGCCTTCGCCAACATCGTCCGCGGTGTGAAGATCGACGCGGACATGGAGTTCGTCGGGAGCTTCTGGGAGCTCCTCAACCCGTACGCGCTCCTCGGCGGCCTGGTCACGCTCACCCTCTTCACCTTCCACGGAGCGGTCTTCGTCTCCCTCAAGACGGTCGGTGACATCCGGGGCCGGGCGCGGGCCCTCGCCCTCAAGCTGGGCCTGATCACGGCGGTGGCCGCGCTCGGCTTCCTGATCTGGACCCAGCTCGACACCGGGGACGGCTGGAGCCTGGCGGCGATGCTGATCGCCGTGGTGGCCCTGGTCGGAGCGATCTTCGCGATCAAGGTGGGGCGCGAAGGGTGGTCGTTCGCCCTCTCCGGCGTCACCATCACGGCCGCCGTGGCGATGCTCTTCCTCGCGCTCTTCCCGGACGTCATGCCGTCTTCACTCAACCCGGAGTGGAGCCTTACCGTGACGAACGCCTCGTCGAGCCCGTACACGCTCAAGATCATGACCTGGTGCGCGGCGATCGCGACCCCGCTGGTGCTGCTCTACCAGAGCTGGACCTACTGGGTGTTCCGCAAGCGGATCGGTACGCAGCACATCGCCGGAACCCACTAGCCGGCCCTCTCCAGGGAGCATGTTTCACGTGAAACCGATCGATCCGCGCCTGCTCCGGTACGCCAGGGCCACCCGTCTCTTCCTGATCGCGGTGGTCGGCCTCGGCCTGGTCGGGGCGGCGCTGGTCATCGCCCAGGCGATGCTCATCGCCGAGATCGTGGTGGGGTCCTTCCAGAAGGGCCAGTCGGTTTCCACCCTGACCACCCCCCTGCTGCTGCTCGTGGGCATCGCGGCGGCGCGGGGGCTGGTCTCCTGGCTGACCGAGCTCGCCGCCCACCGGGCGAGCGCGGCGGTCAAGTCCGAACTCCGCGGCCGGCTCCTGGTCCAGGCGTCCGCCCTCGGACCGGGCTGGCTCAGCGGCCAGCGGGCCGGCTCGCTGATCGCCCTCGCCACCCGTGGAGTGGACGCCCTCGACGACTACTTCGCCCGCTATCTGCCCCAGCTCGGGCTCGCCGTCGTGGTGCCCGTGGCCGTGCTGGCCCGCATCGTCACCGAGGACTGGGTGTCGGCCGCGATCATCGTGGTCACCCTGCCGCTCATCCCGGTCTTCATGACCCTCATCGGCTGGTACACCCAGGCCCGCATGGACCGGCAGTGGAAGCTGCTCTCCCGGCTCTCCGGACACTTCCTGGACGTGGTGGCCGGGCTCCCCACCCTCAAGATCTTCGGCCGGGCGAAGGCCCAGGCCGAGTCGATCCGCGCGATCACCTCCGAGTACCGCCGGGCGACCATGCGCACGCTGCGGATCGCCTTCCTCTCCTCCTTCGCCCTGGAGCTCCTCGCGACGCTGTCCGTCGCGCTCGTCGCCGTGACCATCGGCATGCGACTCGTCCACGGCGAACTCGACCTGTACACCGGTCTCGTCATCCTCATCCTGGCGCCCGAGGCGTATCTGCCGCTGCGGCAGGTCGGCGCGCAGTTCCACGCGGCGGCGGAAGGGCTCGCCGCGGCGGAGGAGATCTTCGACGTCCTGGAGGAGCCGGTACGCGACGGGGGCGGCCGTCCGGCGCCCGAGTCGGTACGGCTGGAGCTCCAGGACGTGACGGTGCGCCACGCCGGGCGCGCCGAGCCCTCGCTGGACGCGATGCACCTCACCGTCGAGCCCGGGGAGACGGTGGCCCTGGTCGGACCGAGCGGGGCCGGGAAGTCGACCCTGCTCGACGTCGTCCTCGGCTTCGCCGTGCCGGAGGACGGCGGTTCCGTACGGGTCGGGGGCGAGCCGCTCGCCTCGCTGGATCCGGAGGCCTGGCGGTCGCGGATCGCCTGGGTGCCGCAGCGGCCCCACCTCTTCGCCGGGACGATCGCCGAGAACGTCCGGCTCGCCCGCCCGGACGCCTCTGACGAGGCCGTCCGGGACGCCCTGCGGGACGCCGGGGCGGACGGGTTCGTGGCGGAGCTGCCGCGGGGACTCGACACCCCGCTCGGCGAGGACGGAGCCGGACTCTCGGCGGGGCAGCGGCAGCGGCTCGCGCTGGCGCGCGGCTTCCTCGCCGACCGGCCGCTGCTGCTGCTCGACGAACCGACGGCGGCGCTGGACGGCGAGACGGAGGCGGGGATCGTCGACGCGGTCCGCCGGCTGGCGGCGGGGCGGACGGTGCTGCTGGTCGCCCATCGGCCGGCGCTGCTCGCGGTCGCGGACCGGGTCGTGACGGTCGGCGGCGGCGCGTCCGACGGCTCCGCGGACGACGGCTCCGCGTCCGGGTCCACGTACAGCTCCGTGTCCGGCGGCTCCGCGTCCGGCTCCGTGTCCGGCGGCTCCGCGTCCGTCGGCTCCGTGGACGGCGGGCGCCCGGAGCGGGCGGAAGCGGTCCGGGACGGCGGGGCGGCCGGAACCGACCTCGCCACGGGATCCCGTCCGGAGGGAGTCGCGGAACCCCGCGCCGAGCGGTCCCCCGCCACCGGGACGGCCATGCTCGGACGCGTGCGGGCGATGGCGGGGGAGCTCAGGGGACGGATGGGACTCGCCCTGCTCCTCGGAAGCCTCGCCCTCGGCTCCGCCGTGGGACTCATGGCCGTGTCCGGCTGGCTCATCTCCCGCGCCTCCGAACAGCCCCCCGTGCTCTACCTGATGGTCGCCGTCACCGCCACGCGCGCCTTCGGCATCGGCCGGGCCGTCTTCCGCTACGCCGAGCGGCTCGTCTCGCACGACGCCGTCCTGCGGATGCTCGCCGAACTCCGGGTTTCCGTCTTCCGGCGGCTGGAGCGGATCGCGCCCGCCGGACTGCGCCGCACCCGCCGCGGCGACCTGCTCTCCCGGCTCGTCCAGGACGTCGACGCGCTCCAGGACTACTGGCTCCGCTGGCTCCTGCCGGCCGGTGCCGCGCTCGTGGTGGGACTCGCCTCCGTCGGGTTCACCGCCTGGCTGCTCCCCGAGGCCGGCGCCGTCCTCGCCGCGGGCCTGCTCGTCGCGGGCGTCCTCGTGCCGGCGGTCAGCGGTGCGCTGGCCCGCCGCGCCGAACGGCGGCTCGCCCCCGCGCGCGGCGCCCTGGCGACCGCCGTGGCCGACCTGCTGCGCGGCTGCGCCGAGCTGACCGTGGCCGGCGCCCTGCGGGACAGGATCGAACGGACGCGGGCCGCCGACCGCACCCTCACCGGCATCGCCTCCCGGCAGGCCGCGGCCGCCGCGCTCGGCGCCGGGCTCTCCGCCCTGGTCTGCGGCGTGACGGTCGCGGGCGCCGCGGTCGTCGGCGTCCAGGCCGTGGCGGACGGGCGGCTCGCCGGGGTGGCGCTGGCCGTGGTCGTCCTCACCCCGCTCGCCGCCTTCGAGGCCGTCACCGGTCTGCCGCTCGCCGTCCAGTACCGCCAGCGCGTCAGGCACAGCGCCGAGCGGGTCTTCGAGGTGCTCGACGCGCCCGTCCCCGTCCACGAGCCGGTCCGGCCCGAGACTCCCCCGGCGAGCCCCTTCCCGGTGGAGCTCACCGGACTCTCCGCCCGGCACGCCGGGCAGGAGAGGGAGGCGCTCGCCGGCTTCCGGCTCACCCTGGAGGCCGGGCGCAGGGTCGCCGTCGTCGGCGCCTCGGGCTCCGGCAAGACCACCCTCGCCCAGGTGCTGCTGCGGTTCCTGGACGTGGAGTCCGGCATGTACCGGCTCGGCGGGGTGCCCGCCTGGGAGCTCGACGGCGACGCGGTCCGGCGGCTCGTCGGCCTCTGCGCCCAGGACGCCCACCTCTTCGACAGCTCCGTCCGGGAGAACCTGCGGCTCGCCCGGACCGGTGCGAGCGACGAGGAGCTCCGCGAGGCACTGCGCCGCGCCCGGCTGCTCGACTGGGTCGACGGACTGCCGCAGGGCCTCGACACCCTCGTGGGCGAGCACGGCTCCCGGCTGTCCGGCGGGCAGCGGCAGCGCCTGGCGCTGGCCCGCGCGCTGCTCGCCGACTTCCCCGTCCTCGTCCTCGACGAACCGGCGGAGCACCTGGACCTGGCCACCGCCGACGCGCTCACCGACGATCTGCTCCGGGCCACCGAAGGCCGGACGACGGTCCTCATCACCCACCGGCTGCACGGACTCGACGCGGTCGACGAGGTCCTCGTCCTCGACGGGGGCAGGACGGTGCAGCGCGGCCCGTACGCCGAGCTCGCCGAGGCCGAAGGACCGCTGCGCCGGATGCTGGAGCAGGAGCGGGAGACCGATCTGCTGGCCGTCGGCGCGGGCGCGGCGGCGGCCCTCGGGACCGATCGGGAACCGCTCGTGTCCTGATCCCGGGCGCCGCCTGACTTTTCTCGCCAAATAGGACTAACTAGGCTCAAGCCCATGACCGCCGCAGCGTCCGAAGCCCCGGACCCCCTGGAAGCCGCCACCCAGGCCACCCGCAGCCTCCAGGGGCTGTCCACGGAGCTCACCGCCCGCGTTCCGCAGCTCCTCGAAGCCATGCGCTCGGTGGGCACGGGGCTCGAACTGCACTCCACCCTCGACCGGATCTGCGAGACCGCCGCCGAACTCGCCGACGCCCGCTACGCCGCCATCGGCGTCGTCGACGAAGAGGGCAAGGGACTCTCCGACTTCGTCACCTTCGGCGTCGACGAGGAGGTGGCCCGCCGGATCGGGCGCCGGCCCGACGGACACGCGGGGCTGCTCGGCGCGCTCATCCGCGACCCGCAGACGATCCGCCTCGCCGACCTGTCCGCCGATCCGCGCGCCGCGGGCTTCCCGCCGGGGCATCCGCCGATGCGGACCTTCCTCGGGGTGCCCATCCGGGTCCAGGGCGAGATCTTCGGCAATCTGTACCTCGCGGAGAAGCGGGGCGGCGACGAGTTCAACGACTACGACGTCCACATGGTCCGGGTGCTCGCCACCGAGGCGGGCATCGCCATCGGCAACGCGCGGCTGTACGAGGCCGCCCGCCAGCGCGAGCGGTGGATCGACGGCTCCGTGGCCGTCACCACCGCGCTGCTCTCCGGCGGCGACGCGGACGACGCCCTCACGGTCGTCGCCGAGCAGGCCCGCCGACTCGCCGACGCCGACGCCGGGATCGTGCTCCTGCCCTCCGAGGACGGCGGCCTGGAGATCGTCGCCGTCTCCTCGCCCCGGCCCACGAAGTCGCTCGGCGTGGTGATCCCGCCGGAGAGCCCCGTGGTGCAGCGGCTCCTGGAGGGCGAGGCGGTCTTCGTGGCGGACGCCTCCAGCGATCCCCGCATGATCAGCCGGCTGACCTCCCCGTACGGCCCCAGCATGATGCTGCCGCTGCAGAGCGGCGGGCGGGTGCTGGGCGCGCTCGCCACGCCCCGGGTGCGGGGCGGGCGCCAGTTCACCGAGACGGAGCGGACGCTGGCCACCCAGTTCGCCTCGCAGGCGGCGCTGGCCCTGATGATGGCCGACGCGCAGCGGGACCGGGAGCGCCTCGCCGTGTACGAGGACCGCGACCGTATCGCCCGCGATCTGCACGATCTCGTCATCCAGCGGCTCTTCGCCACCGGCATGATGCTGGAGAGCGCCCAGCGCCGCTCGATCGTGCCGGCGGTGCGCGAGGGCGTCGGGAAGGCCGTGGACGAGCTGGACGTGACGATCCAGGAGATCCGTACGGCGATCTTCGCGCTCCAGCAGGGTCCCGCGGAGGCTCCGTCGGGGCTGCGCACCCGGGTCCTGCGGGAGATCAACATGGCGGCCGTGCCGCTCGGCTTCAAGCCCGCGCACCGCTTCCTCGGCGCGATCGACGCGACGGTCGGCGAGCTCACCGGCAAGAACCTCATCGCCGCCCTGCGCGAGGCGCTGTCCAACGCCTTCCGGCACGCGGAGGCGAGCCGGATCGAGGTGGTCGTCGACGCCGGCGTGACCCTGCCCGACGGTTCCGCCGGAGTACGGCTGGAGGTGGCCGACGACGGCATCGGCCTCCCGAAGGGCGGGCGCCGCAGCGGACTGCGGAACCTGGCGCGGCGGGCCGAGTCGCTGGGCGGGGCGAGCTGGTGCGGCCCGGGCCTCGGAGAGGACGGCGGCGGTACGACGGTGATCTGGGAGGCGCCGCTGTAAGGACGGTCGTCCGCCTCAGCCCCGCGGTGCCGTCGTCCCGGCGGCGCGCAGGGCGTCCGCCACCAGCTGCTCGACGACGACGGCGACGCCGTCCTCGTTGTTACCGACCGTGCGGCCGGAGGCGGCGGCGATCACCTCGGGGTGCGACTGGCCCATCGCGTACGAGCGGCCCGCCCAGCTCAGCATCTCGATGTCGTTGGGCATGTCGCCGAAGGCGGCGACCTCGTCGGCGGTGATCCCCCGCTCGGCGCAGCATTGGGCCAGGGTGGAGGCCTTGGAGACGCCGAGGCCGCTGATCTCGATGAGGGCGGTGGGCCCCGAGCGGGTGAAGGAGGCCCGGTGCCCGGCGGCCTCCCGGGCCAGGGCCAGGAACGCGTCGGGGTCGAGGTCCGGGTGCTTGGCGAGCAGCTTGAGGACGGGGGCCGCGGCGCCGGGGGCCTCTTCGAAGAGGAGCTTCTCGGCGGTGGCGACGGTCGCCCCGGGGTCGAGGTGGAACGGCGGGTAGTGCGGTTCGTAGTGGATTCCGGTGGTGAGCTCGACCGCGAACGAGGTGCCGGGCGCGGCGGCGCGCAGGGCCGTGACGACGTCCATGGCGGCCGGGCGCTCCAGCGGACGCACCTCCAGGAAGGTGCCTCCGGCGTGGAGGTCGACCACGGCGGCGCCGTTGGCGCAGATCGCGAGGCCGTGGCCGTGGACGTGCTCGCTGACGACGTCCATCCAGCGGGCCGGGCGGCCGGTGACGAAGAAGACCTCGATCCCGGCCTGCTCGGCGGCGGCGAGGGCGGCGATCGTGCGCTCGGACAGGGTCTTGTCGTCGCGCAGGAGGGTGCCGTCGAGATCGGTGGCGATCAGCCGGACCGTCGGGGCGGGCGTGCGCGGGGATCGGGGAGAGGTCACCGCACCATTCTTCCGCACCGAACGCACGGGCGTGCGGGGAGCCGCACATATGAGTGGCCGGTTTCGGGTGACAGGCTTTTCCGGGCGGCCGGGGGCTTACGCCCCGACGTGGCCGTAAACGTCCGTTCGTTTTCGGGCTGACGGGGAAGGTCCCTGGGAGCTGATGACGTCTCGAGGGGGGCGGAGCATGGGCTCGGGCCGGAGAAACGACGAGTGCGACTCCTGCGGCGCGCCGTACGGGACGTGGGTCCCGAGTCTCGGCATGGCCCTCTGCCCCGGGTGCGAGGGGCGGGGCGCGGCGCAGCCGGCACGGGACCCGGTGCTGGTCGGCGACGTCCTCGCGGGACTGGTCGACGCCGCGTCGTTCGCGGTGAGGGGCGGCGCCGTCCGGGACGTCCGGTGCGGAGAGGCGACGGCGGACGTCCCGCGCCTGGCCGTCGCCGTGCCGGAGCCCCGCTCCGGGGGGACGGCACCGTCCCGTACCGGACGATCCGTGGGGGAGGCCCGGTCTGGAGGGTCGGTGCCGGAGCCCCGCGCCGGGGGGTCCGCGCCGCGTGCCGTGGCCCCGGCCATCTCGGCCTGCCCGCGGTGCGGGGGCCGGGGCGTCTGGTACCGGACGGCGCAGGGCCGCTGGATCATGATCGAGCCCGGTGAACTGGCGTCCTCCGCCGTCCCGGCCGCCAGCCGCTGGCAGCTCGCGGGGGACGGGACCGTGGTCCGGCCCGGGTCCGCCGCCCCGTCCCAGAGGTGCCGGGTCGGGCATGCCGACGTCTGCGCGGCGGGCCCGGAGCCGGTCGGCTCCCCCGTGCTGCTGGCGCTGTGGCGGGGCCACGCCCGGCGGATCGCCTGATCCACCGGGCGCCCGGGCCGGAGCCGCGACCGGGCGGCACGGCCGGGACCGCGACGGGCCGGGACCGGCGGGGCCGGGCCGCGCCCGCGCACAGCTCGGCCGCGACCGCGCCCGCGGGCTCGGCCGCGACGGGGAGCGGCACGGTCCCGAGCGGGGTGCCGGGGCCTCGGGGGCCCGGCACCGGCAGCGGATCGTCAGTCCAGCTGGGCGAGCGCCTCGGTGGCGATCCGCTCGAACACCTGCTGGTCGGCGGCGAAGTCCGAGTCCGGGATGGGCCAGTGGATCACGAGCTCGGTGAAGCCGAGTTCGCGGTGCCGTCCCGCGAAGTCGACGAACGCGTCGACGGACTCCAGCGGCCGGCCGCGGTCCGGGGTGAAGCCCGTCAGCAGGACCTTGTCGAGCTCGGCGACCTCGCGTCCGGTCTCGGCGCAGGCCTTGCCGAGCTTCTCGATCTGGCCCCGCAGCGCCGCCACCGACTGCTCCGGAGTGCCGGTCTCGAAGATCTTCGGGTCGCCCGTGGTCACCCACGCCTGGCCGTGGCGGGCCGCCAGCCTCAGGCCCCGGGGGCCGGTCGCCGCGACCGCGAAGGGCAGCCGGGGGCGCTGGACGCAGCCGGGGATGTTCCGGGCCTCGTCCGCCGAGTAGAAGGTGCCCCGCTGGGAGACGGCGTCCTCGGTGAGGAGCCGGTCGAGCAGCGGCACGAACTCGGCGAAGCGGTCGGCGCGCTCTTTCGGCGTCCACGGCTCCTGCCCCAGCACCGTGGCGTCGAAGCCGTTGCCGCCCGCGCCGATGCCGAGCGTGACGCGTCCGCCGGAGATGTCGTCGAGCGTGATCAGCTCCTTGGCGAGCGTCACGGGATGGCGGAAATTGGGCGAGGTCACGAGGGTGCCGAGCCGGATCCGGGTGGTGGCCGCGGCCGCTGCCGTGAGGGTGGGCAGCGCCCCGAACCACGGGCCGTCACGGAAGGTCCGCCAGGACAGGTGGTCGTAGGTGTAAGCGGCGTGGAAGCCGAGTTCTTCGGCCCGCTGCCAGGTCTTCTGCCCCTCGCTCCATCGGTGGATGGGGAGGATCACCGTACTCAAGCGCATGACGGCCACGATACGCGCGGGGGATCAGCGGACGTTGCGGTTCATCCAGGGGGTGAGGGAGGTGCCGGAGACGAGTTCCTTGTACGTCTCGTCGCCGGGGAGCGGCACGACGAGCCACCAGCCCGGCGGGAAGAATCGTCCCTTCACGTGGGCGAGGCCGCCGTGGACGGCGCGGACGAAGGCGGGTACGGCGTCGCGCGGGACGTCCGCGAACTCGATGCCCTCGACGATGATCCGGGCGTCGTCCTCGGGGAAGATCTGGACCGTGACGGCGGGAGTGCCGCCGAGTTCGACGTAGGCCTCGTGCGGGAGCGAGCCGTCGTCGTCGAGGACGGCGAACGCGTCCGCGGAGGTGCGGCGGGACGTCCGGTCGGCGCCGATGTCGTCGGTCACCGTCATCTCCAGGTGGAACTCCCGGGCGAGTTCGCGGATCGCGACGACGGCTGCTTCGGTGCTGGGCAGGTGCGGGTGGGCCATGGGAACGATCATGCCTCAGGGGTCGTTCGGCCCGGCCTCAGCCCGGAAGGCGGAGGAACTCCGGCGGGACGGCGTCCGCGAGCCAGACCCCGTTGGCGCTGACGCGGAAGACGTGTCCGGCCCGGTGCATGGCTCCGGCGTCGACGGCGATCACGATCGGCCGGCCGCGGCGGGCGCCGACCCGGGTCGCGGTCTCCCGGTCGGGGGAGAGGTGCACGTGGTGGCGGGCCATGGGGCGCAGCCCCTCCGCCCGGATCGCGGGGAGCGCCGCGGCGACCGTGCCGTGGTAGAGGTACGCGGGCGGTTCCGCCGGGGGCAGGTCGAGGTCCACCTCGACGGTGTGGCCCTGGCTGGCGCGGATGCGGGTGCCCTCGACGGCGAAGCGCTTCTTGTCGTTGGTCGCGACGACGTGGTCGAGTTCGGCCCGGGTGATGGGGAGGCCGTTCCGGGCGAGGGCGGCGAGCAGGGTGTCGATCTCGGTCCACCCCTGCGGGTCGAGGACGAGGCCGATGCGCTCGGGCTGGTGACGCAGATGCTTCGACAGGTACTTCGAGATGCGCACCGTGCGGCGCTCGTCCGGTGGCTGCGGCCGGGGTTGCTCCCGGGGCTGGTCTCTGGTCATTCCGTCAGGATGGCGGAGCGCGGATCGCCGATCCATTGATTTTGGTACACAGGTTTGATCCACAGCCAAAGCGAGTTATCCACAGGGTAGTTGGCGATTCTGTGGACAACACACCTATCATTCCGAGTAAATTGGGTAAATTGTCACTCATCGCGCGGAGTTGAGGCAAGCACGTCCAATGTCCTCTTGTGTACCTCTCGTTCGGCAGCCGCCGCGACGAAGGCGGCGACACCCTCCGAGCCGACGAGATCCTGAACGGCCCGCACCGTCCCCGCCGGTAGCGCGACCGGCCGGGGCTCGTCGTCCCGCACCGGCGGCGCGTCCGGCGACAGATGGAGCTGAAGGTGCCGGGTGGCCAACAGTCGCATCGCCCGCGCCAGTTCGGCGTCCACGGTCTGCTGGGCCAGCGGCCTGAGGCGGCGGACCATCGTCGCGGCCTCGTGCGCGTCGGCGTCCGTCGGCGGCCGGTGCTCCAGATAGCGGGCGAAGACGTGCTCGGTCGTGAACTCCAGGAAACGGGACGCTATGTGCTCCACCTGGTCCCGAAGTTCCCTCAGATGCCCGGTGATCGCACCGAGCGGAACGCCCGCCGCGTACAACTCGGCCGCCACGGCGAGCTCCTGGGGGCTCGGTACGAGGTACTCCTCCGTCTCCCGGTCCGGCAGCGGCTCCAGTACGCCGAGCTCGACGGCCTCCAGGATGGCCGCCTCGTCCGGTGTGCCGCCGAAGCGGGCCTCCAGCTCCGCCCGGGAGATCCGGTCGGCCTGCTCGTCCGTCCACGGACCGTGCACCTCGGCGACGAGGCCGAGCACCCCGCCGAGCCCCCGACCGGTGTCCCAGGCCTCCAGGAGCTCCTTGATCGAGGCCAGCGTGTAGCCCCGGTCGAGGAGGTCGGCGATCTGCCGGAGCCGCGCGAGGTGCGCGTCCCCGTACACGTTCGACCTGCCCCGCCGCTCCGGTCGGGGCAGCAGCCCACGGTCCTGGTAGGCGCGGATCGTGCGGACCGTGGCGCCGCTGTGGTGGGCGAGATCCTCGATCCGGTACTCCGGCTGTGCTGACTGCTCGGACAAACCCGCTCCCACCGACCGCTCGCTCCACCCCGCCGCCGCGGGGCCCCTGTGCAGGCCACCGATCGTACGACCGCCGCGCGGCGAGGGCCCCCGCGCGGTCCGACCGCTACGCCGGCGGCTGCCACCGCGCGAAGGCCCGGAGCGTGCCCGGGCTGAGCCGCGACAGGACGTGCGCGCCCCGCGCCTCGGGGGTCACCGGGACCACCGCGCGGTTGTGCAGGACCGCCGCCAGGATCGCGTCCGCGACCTTCTCCGGCGGGAAGTTGCGCAGCCCGTACAGCCGGGAGGCCTTCCGCCGGCGCCGCTTCTCCTCCGCCTCGTCGCTGACGCCCGCGAACCGGGCCGTCGCCGTGATGTTGGTGTTGACGATGCCGGGGCATATCGCGGAGACCCCGATGCCCTGCTCGGCCAACTCGGCGCGCAGGCACTCGCTCAGCATCAGCACCGCGGCCTTCGAGGTGCTGTACGCCGGGAGGGCCCGGGAGGGCTGGAACGCCGCGGCGGACGCGGTGTTGACGATGTGGCCGCCCTGGCCGCGGGCCGTCATCTGCGCGCCGAAGAGGCGGGATCCGTGGATCACGCCCCACAGGTTGACGTCGAGGACCCGCTTCCACTCCTCGGCGGTCGTGTCGAAGAAGGACCCGGTGAGCCCGATGCCCGCGTTGTTGACGAGGACGTCGACCACTCCGTACTCGCTCGCCACCCTGGCGGCGAGCTTCTCCATGGCATGCTCGTCGGCGACGTCGACGGTCTCGCCCCAGGCCTCGGGGGCCCCGATCAGCCGGGCCATGCCGGCCGTGCGGGCCGCGCCCTCGGCGTCCCGGTCGACGGCGACGACCCGGGCCCCGGCCTCCGCGAAGGCGAAGGCGGTGGCGCGTCCGATGCCGCTGGCGGCACCGGTCACCAGGACCAGCTGCCCGCCGAACCGCTCCGCGTACGCCGGCTTCACCCCGCTCCTCGCCGCCTTCGCCGCGACGGGCACGGCGGCCCGGGTCGCCGGGTCCTCATGGGCCCGGACGAAGTCGCCGATCCAGGCGGAGAGCTGGTCGGGCCGGGTGCGGGGCACCCAGTGCTTCGCGGGCAGCGTGCGCCGGGTCAGGTCGGGGACCCAGTCGCCCAGGTCGTCGTAGAGCCGCTCGGAGAGGAAGGCGTCGCCGGTCGGGGTGATCAGCTGCACGGGCGCGTGCGCGTACGCGTCGGGGCGCGGCCGGCCGAGGCGGGACCGGACGTTGTCCCGGTAGAGCCAGGCGCCGTGCGCCGCGTCGCTCGGCAGCGACGGGGTCGGGTAGTCGCCGGCCGGGACCTTCTCGACGCGCTCCAGGATCCTCGGCCAGCGCTTGCCGAGCGGGCCGCGCCAGGCGAGCTCCGGCAGCACGGGGGTGTGCAGCATGTACACGTACCAGGACTTGGCCCCCTGACCGAGGAGCTGGCCGACCCGGCGCGGGGTGGGCCGGCTCATCCGCCGCTTGATCCAGTGCCCGAAGTGGTCGAGGGAGGGCCCCGACATCGAGGTGAAGGAGGCGATCCGGCCCTCGGTGCGGGGGACGGTCACGAACTCCCAGGACTGCACCGACCCCCAGTCGTGGCCGACGAGGTGGACCGGCCGGTCAGGGCTGACGGCGTCGGCGACCGCGAGGAAGTCGTCCGTCAGCTTCTCCAGGGTGAAGCCGCCGCGCAGCGGCGTCGGAGCCGTCGAGCGGCCGTGGCCGCGGATGTCGTAGAGGACGACGTGGAAGTCCTCGGCGAGCCGGCCGGCGACCTCCGTCCACACCTCCTTGGAGTCCGGGTAGCCGTGCACGAGCAGCACGGTGGGCCGGCCCTCCTCGCCGAGCTCGGCGACGCACAGTTCGATCCCGCCCGTACGGACCCAGCGCTCCCGCGCTCCGTTCAGCCCCGCCATCAGACCGCTCCCTCGTTCCAGCGCCGCACGTGCGGCAGATCGTCGTCCAGCCAGAACGCGCTCTGCTCGGGATCCTCGGAGTCGGTGACGACCAGGATCTCCTCGAACTTCGCGCCCGTCCCCCGGAATCCGAGGTGCGGCTCGACCGCCCACAGGCCCGGCTGCGGAGGGTGGTCGGAGAAGGTGTACGGCGACCAGAGCGGCGACCAGCCGTCCCGGTGGCCGTGCAGGGCGTCGCTCGCGAGGCCCTTGAGCGCCTGGGTGCCGAAGCCGAAGACGGTCGGCGACCAACGGCGCTCCTTCACCCGGTCGATCTTGTGGGCGATGACGCCGAAGGGGTAGGCCCGGTGCCGGTTCGCGTACCCCTGGCGGACCATGAGGCGGTCGACGTCCTGGTAGATCTCGCGGAGCGTGCGGCGCTCGCGCACCTCGCGCAGGATCAGCTCGCGGTGCTCCCTGAGGTCGGCGAGCAGCTTGTCGTGCAGCGGGTCGAGGCCGAGGCAGCCGCTGTAGCCGATGTCGGCCGTGTACCCCTTGAACACCGGGGCCATGTCGAGGATGAACGGCATCCCCGGTTCGAGGCGCCGGTTCGTCGGGAAGAACTGCAGCGGGATCCTGAAGTCGGTGAAGGCGGTGCGGTCCCCGAACCAGGCGAACGGCCGGTGGAACCAGTCCCGGACACCCCGCTCGTACAGCCACTCGCGCTGCATCCGGGCGGCCTCGCGTTCGGTCACGCCCGGCTTGAGCTGCGCCGCGACGGCCTCCGCGCACGCGTAGGAGAGCCGCTGCACTTCCCTGAACCCCCGCAGCTCCGCGGAGAGTTCGCCTGTCACTGGTGAGGCCATGCCACCCGCCGTCCCGTGTGAGCGCCCGACTGCGCTACGCGTCCGTAACTTGACACCGATGAATGTGACAATGCTCGGCGGCTGCGTCAAGGGGTCGGACGGCGCCCTGTGGAAAACCGGTCGTCCCACCCGCGCCGCGGGGAGCCGCGGACCCGGGCGGAAAGACTTTCGTCGCGAGCTCCCCTACTGGCATGTACTCCTCTGGTCGGACAAGGATCGAGCCGTTGGGCTGACGACCCCTGTGGCGCAGGCCACTACCGTCGGAGGCGTGACTGTGATCGCGACCGAAAGCCTCAGCAAGCGGTACCCCCGGGTGACCGCTCTTGACCGGCTCTCCCTGGACATCGGGCCCGGTGTGACCGGACTCGTGGGTGCCAACGGAGCCGGCAAGTCCACCATGATCAAGATCCTGCTCGGGCTCGCCCCCGCCACGGAGGGCACCGCCCACGTCCTCGGGATGGACGTCCGCACGTCGGGCGCCGAGATCCGCGAGCGCGTGGGCTACATGCCCGAGCACGACTGCCTGCCGCCGGACGTCTCGGCCACCGAGTTCGTCGTCCACATGGCGCGGATGTCCGGGCTGCCCGCGACCGCCGCCCGCGAGCGGACCGCCGACACCCTGCGGCACGTCGGTCTGTACGAGGAGCGGTACCGCCCGATGGGCGGCTACTCGACCGGCATGAAGCAGCGCGTGAAGCTCGCCCAGGCCCTGGTCCACGACCCGAAGCTGGTCCTCCTGGACGAGCCGACCAACGGTCTGGACCCGGTCGGCCGGGACGAGATGCTGGGGCTGATCCGCCGGGTCTGGACCGACTTCGGCATCTCGGTCCTGGTCACCTCGCACCTGCTCGGCGAGCTGGAGCGCACCTGCGACCACGTCGTCGTCATCGACGGCGGCCGGCTCCTGCGCTCCAGCTCCACCAGCGACTTCACCCGGCAGACCACGACGCTCGCCGTCGAGGTGACCGACTCCGACACGCACACCGACGGCACGGCGGCCCTCCGGGCGGCCCTCGCCGCCGCGGGCGTCACCCTCCACGAGGGCGTGGAGGAGGGCCTGCCCGGTGCCGGGCACATCCTCCTCCTGGAGGCCCCGGGCGAGGAGACGTACGACCTCGTGCGGGACACCGTCGCCGACCTCGGCCTCGGTCTCGTCCGCATGGAGCAGCGCCGCCACCACATCGCCGAGGTCTTCCGCCCCGAGGCGTCCCAGCACGAGGAGGTGCCGGCCCGATGAGCACCCCCGCCCCCCAGGCCGCTCCCGACACGACCCGCATCCACAACATCGGCTACCGCTCCTACGACGGCCCGCGCCTCGGCCGGGCGTACGCGCGCAGGTCGCTGTTCTCGCAGTCCCTGCGCGGCGCGTACGGACTGGGCCGCAGCGCCAAGTCCAAGGTGCTGCCGATGCTGCTCTTCGGCGTGATGTGCGTACCCGCGCTGATCATCGTCGCGGTCGCGGTCGTCACCAAGCAGTCCAAGCTGTCGATCGAGTACACGCAGTACGCGATCTTCCTCCAGGTCGTCATCGGCATCTACCTGGCCTCGCAGGCGCCGCAGTCGGTCTCCCGCGACCTCCGGTTCAGGACCGTGCCGCTGTACTTCTCCCGGCCGATCGAGCGCGCGGACTACGTGCTCGCCAAGTTCGGCGCGATGGCCTCGGCGCTGTTCCTGCTGACCGCGGTTCCGCTGCTCATCCTCTGGATCGGCTCGCTGCTGGCCAAGATGGACTTCGGGACGCAGACGCGGATGTTCGGTCAGGGACTGGTCTCCGTGGCCCTGCTCTCGCTGCTCTTCGGCGGCGTCGGGCTGGTCATGGCGGCGCTCACCCCGCGCCGCGGCTTCGGCGTCGCCGCCGTGATCGGCCTGCTCACGATCTCGTACGGAGCGGTCTCGACGCTCCAGGGCATCGCGTACGGCACGGACAACCCGGGCGCCATCTCCTGGCTCGGCCTGTTCTCGCCGATCACGCTCATCGACGGCGTGCAGACCGCCTTCCTCGGCGCGCCCTCCTCCTTCCCCGGCGGCGAGGGACCGGGCGCCGGCACCGGCGCGGTCTATCTGCTGGTCGTCCTCGCGCTCGTCGCCGGCTCGTACGGCATCCTGATGCGCCGCTACCGAAAGGTCGGGCTGTGACAGCCCTCCCGTCGCCCGCCACCACCCCTCTAAGGAATGGGCCGCGCCCATGAGCATCCTCACCATCGACCACGTCTCCCGCTGGTTCGGAAACGTCGTGGCCGTGAACGACGTCACGATGACGGTGGGCCCGGGTGTCACCGGCCTCCTCGGGCCGAACGGCGCGGGAAAGTCCACCCTGATCAACATGATGGGCGGCTTCCTCGACCCCTCCACCGGCAGCGTCACCCTCGACGGGCAGACGATCTGGGGGAACGAGTCGGTCTACCGCGAGATCGGTGTCGTGCCCGAGCGCGAGGCGATGTACGACTTCCTCACCGGCCGCGAGTTCGTCGTGGCCAACGCCGAACTCCAGGGCCTCGGCGCCACGGAGGCCCAGCGGGCCCTGGCGACGGTCGAGATGGAGCACGCGCAGGACCGCAAGATCTCCACGTACAGCAAGGGCATGAGGCAGCGCGTGAAGATGGCGTCGGCCCTGGTGCACGACCCGTCGGTGCTGCTGCTCGACGAGCCGTTCAACGGCATGGACCCGCGCCAGCGCATGCAGCTGATGGACCTGCTGCGGCAGATGGGCGCGGACGGCCGCACGGTGCTGTTCTCCTCGCACATCCTGGAGGAGGTCGAGCAGCTCGCCTCCCACATCGAGGTGATCGTGGCCGGCCGCCACGCGGCCTCCGGCGACTTCCGCAGGATCCGCTGGCTGATGACGGACCGCCCGCACCGCTACCTGGTCCGCTCCAGCGACGACCGGGCACTGGCCGCGGCGCTGATCGCCGACCCGTCGACGGCGGGGATCGAGGTCGACCACGCCGAGGGCGGGCTGCGCGTGCAGGCCGTGGACTTCGGCCGGTTCACCGAGCTGCTGCCGAAGGTCGCGCGCGAGCGCGGGATCCGCCTGCTGACGGTCTCGCCCTCGGACGAGTCCCTCGAATCGGTCTTCTCGTACCTCGTCGCGGCCTGAAAGGAGCCTGACCGATGTACAACCCCACAGTCGCCCGGCTCACCTACCGGGCCCTCCTCGGCCGCCGCCGGGCCCTGATCCTGTTCCTGCTGCCCGCCATGCTGCTGCTGATCTCGGCGGCGGTGCGCGCCTTCAACGGCGCGGACGACCAGGTCGCGGCCGATGTCCTGGGCGGCTTCGCGCTGGCCACGATGGTCCCGCTGATCGGCGTGATCGCCGGTACGGGCGCGATCGGCCCGGAGATCGACGACGGCTCGATCGTCTACCTGCTGTCGAAGCCGGTGAAGCGGCCCTCGATCATCTTCACCAAGCTGATCGTCGCGATCGCGGTGACGATGGTCTTCTCGGCGGTGCCGACGTTCGTCGCCGGCTTCATCCTCAACGGCAACGGCCAGCAGGTGGCCGTGGCGTACACGGTGGCGGCGCTCGTGGCCTCCATCGCGTACAGCGTGCTGTTCCTGCTGCTCGGCACGATCAGCCGCCACGCCGTGGTCATCGGCCTGGTCTACGCCCTGGTGTGGGAGGCCCTGTTCGGTTCCCTGATCGAGGGCGCGCGGACCCTGAGCGTCCAGCAGTGGGCGCTCGCCCTGGCCGAGAAGGTCACCGGCGACGGCCTGGTCACCTCGGAGGTGAGCCTCACCACGGCGGTCGTGCTCCTCACCGCCGTCACGGTCGTGGCGACCTGGTTCGCCGGGTTCAAGCTCCGCACGCTGAAGCTGGCGGGCGAGGAGTAGCAGCGGACACGCACGCGGTACGGCTCCGAGGCCGGGCGCCCCATCCCGGGAGCCCCACCTCGGAGCCGCACCGCGTGCCCCTCCCCTCACCCGGTCCGTTCACCCGGTCCGCTCGCGCGGTCAGTTCACCCCGTCCGGCTCACACCGTCCGATCCCGGGCGGCGAAGAGCCCCACCGTGAGGGCCGCCGCGCAGACCCCGAGGACCACGCCGAGGGGCAGCGTCCAGGAGCCGGTGGCCTGGTGCAGGGCGCCGGCCGCGAGCGGGCCCGCGGCGGCGAGCAGATAGCCGACCGTCTGGGCCATGCCGGACAGCCGCGCCGCGGTCACCGCGTCCCCGGAGCGCAGCACGATCAGCGTCAGGGCGAGGCCGACCGCCCCGCCCTGGCCCACCCCGAGCACCGCGGCCCAGAGCCAGGCGCCCTCCACCGGCGCCACCATCAGACCGGCGTAACCGGCCCCGACCAGCGTGGTGACCAGGACGATCAGCGGACGCTGGCTCCGCATCCGGCCGGCCAGCAGCGGCACCACGAAGGCACCCGCGACCTGGACGAGGTTGTTGAGGGCGAAGACGACACCGGCCGTGGAGGGGCTCATCCCGTGGTCGGTGAAGATCGTCGGCATCCAGGCGATCAGCACGTACGACCAGAGCGACTGCAGTCCCATGAAGAGCGTGACCTGCCAGGCCAGTGCCGAGCGCCAGACGCTCACCCGGCGGGTGCCGGCGGCCGGGACGGCCCGTACCTCGTGGCCGGTGCGGCCCCGGGCGATCAGCACCTGGGGCAGCCAGGCGACCGCGGCGAGCACGGCGAGCAGGGACCAGAAGCCGAGCGAGCCCTCCCAGCCCCCGCCGAGCGCCTTCTCCAGCGGCACGGCGGCCGCCGCCGCGACCGTCGCACCGGCGATCATCGCGCCCGTGTAGACCGAGGTCATCGCCGCGGCCCGGTCCGGGAAGTCACGCTTGATCAGGCCGGGCATCAGCACGTTGAGCAGGGCGATCGCGGTGCCGACGAGGAGGCCGCCGCCGTACAGCGCGTACACGGAGGGAAGCACGCGCGCGAGGATGCCGACGGCGAGCAGCAGCAGGGCCGCGAGCAGCACGCGTTCGGCGCCGAAGCGGCGTCCCAGCCAGGGCGCGACCAGCGCGCCGACGCCGAGGAACAGCACCGGCACCGAGGTCACGAGCGAACTCGCCGTGGCGGAGAGGCCGAAGGCCGCGGATATCTCGCCGACCAGCGGCGCCACGCCGGCAAGCGCGGCCCGCATGTTCAGCGAGGCCAGCACGATCCCGACGAGGAGCAGTGCGGGGTGCGCCGACAGCGCCCGCCGGGCGGCCGCACCGGCGGCCGGCGGCCGGGCCCCGGCCTCCGCGTCGACGAGCACGGCCGGCGGCGCGGGCGGGTCTCCGGCCGATCCCCTGGTCCGGGTCTCCGCGCGCATCAGGAGTCCTCCGTGAGCGCCGCGACCGTCTCCCTCGGGAGCCGCAGCAGTTCGCGGGCCTGGCGTTCCGCCGTCTCCGGATCGCCGGCCTCGATCGCCGCGACCAGGGCCGCGTGGGCGTCGATGTCGACCGGCGGCATCTCGCGGTCGCCGAGGGCCTCCACAAGGACCTCGTGGACCTGGGCGGAGAAGAACCGGTACACCTCGACGAAGGCGGCGTTGTGGGTGGCGCCGACGACCGCGAGGTGGAAGGCGAGGTCGGCGTCCGCGTTCCGGTCGCCCTCCTCGCGCAGCGTGGTGAGGGCCGCCCCGAGGCGCAGCAGGTCGTGGGTGTCCCGCCGGGCCGCCGCGAGCCGCGCGGCCTCGGCCTCCAGGGCGACCCGCAGTTCGAGGACGTCGGCCGCGCCCGCGTGCCGCACCCCGCGCAGCACGGCCGCCGGATCGGCGGTCGACCTGACGAAGGTGCCGTTGCCCTGGCGGGATTCCAGCAGGCCCGCGTGGACCAGCACCCGGACCGCCTCGCGGACCGTGTTCCGGCCCACACCGAGCTGCTGGGCGAGCTCGTGCTCGGTGGGGATGCGGTCGCCGACCGCCCACTCGCCGTCCGCGAGCTGCGTCCGCAGCTGGTCCACCACGGAGTCGACCAGCGAGGTCCGTCCCGTCGCCCTGAGTGCCATGCCGTTCCGACCTCTCCATTCGCCCGGTTGCCCGGTCATCCTACAACTGACCCGTGCGGGGGACACCGGACTACTGTGGGCCCGTACGCGGACCGAACACCCTCACCACCCTCGGGAGTCAGTCATGTCAGACCGCTTCGACGTCGTCGTACTCGGAGCTGGCCCCGGCGGCTACGTCGCCGCCATCCGCGCCGCCCAGCTGGGCAAGCGGGTCGCGGTCGTCGAGGAGAAGTACTGGGGCGGTGTCTGCCTGAACGTCGGCTGCATCCCCACCAAGGCGCTGCTGCGCAACGCGGAACTGGCCCACATCTTCAACCACGAGGCCAAGACCTTCGGCATCAAGGTGGACGGCACCGTCTCCTTCGACTACACCGAGGCGTTCCGCCGCAGCCGCTCGGTCGCGGACGGCCGCGTCAAGGGCGTCCACTTCCTCATGAAGAAGAACAAGATCACCGAGTTCGACGGCCGGGGCACCTTCCTCGACGCGAACACCCTCCAGGTCGCCAAGTCCGACGGCACCTCGGAGACGATCCGGTTCGACAACTGCATCATCGCCACCGGGGCCACCCCGCGCCTGCTCCCGGGCACCGCCCGCAGCGAGCGCGTCGTCTCGTACGAGGAGCAGATCCTCGCCGAGGACGCCCCCCAGTCGATCATCATCGCCGGCGCTGGCGCCATCGGCATCGAGTTCGCGTACGTCCTCAACAACTACGGCACCAAGGTCACGATCGTCGAGTTCCTCGACCGGATCGCGCCGCTGGAGGACGAAGAGGTCTCCAAGGAGCTGGCGAAGCAGTACCGCAAGCTCGGCATCGACGTCCTCACCTCGACCCGCGTCGAGGCCATCGACGAGTCCGGCCCGCAGGTCCGCGTCACCGTCACCGGCAAGGACGGCGCCCAGAAGGTGCTGGAGGCCGACAAGGTCCTGCAGGCCATCGGCTTCGCCCCGAACGTCACCGGCTACGGCCTGGAGGCGACCGGCGTCGCGCTCACCGAGCGCGGTGCGATCGAGGTCGACGGCCGCTGCCGCACCTCCGTGCCGCACATCTACGCGATCGGCGACGTCACCGCGAAGCTGATGCTCGCGCACACCGCCGAGGCCATGGGCGTCATCGCCGCCGAGACCATCGGCGACGCCGAGACCATGGAACTCGACTACCCCATGATCCCGCGCGCGACCTACTGCCAGCCGCAGATCGCCAGCTTCGGCTGGACCGAGGCGCAGGCCCGCGAGAAGGGCTTCGACGTCAAGGTCGCCAAGTTCCCCTTCGTGGCGAACGGCAAGGCGCACGGCCTCGGCGACGCCACCGGCTTCGTCAAGATCATCGCGGACGGGACGCACGGCGAGATCATCGGCGCCCACCTGATCGGCCCCGACGTCACCGAGCTGCTCCCCGAGCTGACCCTGGCGCAGCAGTGGGACCTCACCGTCCACGAGGTCGCGCGGAACGTCCACGCGCACCCGACGCTGGGCGAGGCCGTGAAGGAAGCGATCCACGGCATTGCCGGACACATGATCAATTTCTGAGGTTTCCCACGGCTTCGGGTGATAGGCACTGAAAGGTGCCGACCGACGCCAGCGGAATCCGCGGAACCCCGCCGGGTGGCGAACCGTCCCGACCGATCAGGTCGTGGGTGCGTTCGTCACCCGGCACCCATGTCTGGCTCGGGGTCATCGCGATCACCAGTCTGGTCATCGCGCTCTCCCCGCAAGGCCTCGACACCTATCTGCTGCACCGCAACAGCAGCAATCTGCACCAGCTGTCCCACCATCCGCTGCGGGCCCTGCTCGGCAGCGCGTTCTGGATCGAGGACCCGGCCGACCTGCTGCTGTACGCGGCGCTGTTCGAGCTCGTCCACGCGCCCGTGGAGCGCTGGATCGGCACGCCGAAGTGGCTCTTCACCGTCGCCACCGCCCACATCGCGGCCACCCTGATCAGCCAGCAGGTCGTCCTCGTCGCCATCCGCCTGCACGACGTGCCGCGCAGCATGGCGCACGTCGTCGACATCGGGGTCAGTTACGGCCTCGCCGCGTCGGCGGGCATCCTCACGTACCGGCTCGCCCGGCCCTGGCGCTGGCTCTACCTCGCGGGGGTCGTGGCCTTCTTCGTCGTGCCGCTGCTCACCGACCGCACGTACACCGACCTCGGGCACGCGATCTCGCTGGCCGTCGGCCTCGCCTGCTATCCGCTCACCCGCGGAAAACCGGTCGACCTCGAACAGGGGCCCGGCGCACACTAGTCGTACGGGGGAGACGGGGGATCCGCCGTGAAGAGGGGGCGGCCGCTTCGAGCGTGCGGACTCCGGTCCGCGCGGGGCCGCCCCCGCTTCCCCGCTCCGAGCCGTCAGGCCGACAGGAGGCGCTCCAGGACGACGGCGATGCCGTCCTCCTCGTTCGACGCCGTGACCTCGTCCGCCACCGCGCGCAGTTCCGCGTGCGCGTTGCCCATGGCCACGCCGTGGGCGGCCCAGCCGAACATCGGGATGTCGTTGGGCATGTCGCCGAAGGCGATCGTCTCAGCGGCCTTCACCCCGAGCCGGCGCGCGGCCAGCGAGAGGCCGGTCGCCTTGCTCAGACCGAGCGGCAGGATCTCCACGATGCCCGGCCCGGCCATCACGACGTCCACGAGACCGCCGACGGTCTCCCGGGCGGCCCGGGTGAGCTCGTCGTCCGTCAGCGTGGGGTGCTGGAGATACAGCTTGGTCAGCGGGGCCGCCCACAGCTCCGCCGGGTCCTCGTACGGCACGTACGGCAGCGGGCCCTCCTGGACCCGGTAGCCGGGGCCCATGATGACCTCGCCCTCCAGGCCGTCGCGGCTGGCGGCCAGCGCGAGCGGGCCCACCTCCGCCTCCAGCTTGGACAGCGCGAGTCCCGCGAGCTGTCGGTCCAGGGTCAGCGAGGTGAGCAGCCGGTGCTCCCCCGCGTGGTAGACCTGCGCGCCCTGGCCGCACACCGCGATGCCCTCGTAGCCGAGGTCGTCGAGGATGTGCCGGGTCCAGGGCACCGCCCGGCCGGTGACGACGATGTGCGCGGCACCGGCCTCCGTGGCGGCGGCGAGCGCGTCCCGCGTGCGGGCCGAGACGGACTCGTCGGCGCGCAGCAGCGTGCCGTCGAGGTCCGTCGCGACCAGGCGGTAGGGGAAGGTGCTCACTTGGCGATCGGCTCCAGGACCTCACGGCCGCCGAGGTAGGGCCGCAGCATCTCCGGGACGCGCACGGAACCGTCGGGCAGCTGGTGGTTCTCCAGGATCGCCACGATCGTCCGCGGGACGGCGCAGAGCGTGCCGTTGAGCGTGGCGAGCGGCTGCACGGTCTTCTTGCCGCCCTGCTCGTCGCGCATGCGGACGGACAGGCGGCGGGCCTGGAAGCTGTCGCAGTTCGAGGCCGAGGTCAGCTCGCGGTACTTGCCCTGGGTCGGGATCCACGCCTCGCAGTCGAACTTGCGGGAGGCGGAGGCACCGAGGTCGCCGGTGGCGACGTCGATGACCTGGAACGGCAGCTCCAGGCCGGTCAGCCACTGCTTCTCCCACTCCAGGAGCCGCTTGTGCTCGGCCTCGGCGTCCTCCGGCGCGACGTACGAGAACATCTCGACCTTGTCGAACTGGTGGACGCGGAAGATGCCGCGGGTGTCCTTGCCGTACGTGCCGGCCTCGCGGCGGAAGCAGGGCGAGAAGCCCGCGTACCGCAGGGGCAGCTTGTCCGCGTCGATGATCTCGTCCATGTGGTACGCCGCGAGGGGCACCTCGGACGTGCCGACGAGGTAGTAGTCGTCCTTCTCTAGGTGGTACACGTTCTCCGCGGCCTGGCCGAGGAAGCCGGTGCCCTCCATGGCGCGCGGACGGACCAGCGCCGGGGTCAGCATGGGGATGAAGCCGGCCTCGGTGGCCTGCGCGATCGCCGCGTTGACCAGGGCGAGCTCCAGGAGGGCGCCCACGCCGGTCAGGTAGTAGAAGCGCGAGCCGGAGACCTTGGCCCCGCGCTCGACGTCGATGGCGCCCAGCGCCTCGCCGAGCTCCAGGTGGTCCTTGGGCTCGAAGCCCTCGGCCGCGAAGTCGCGGATGGTGCCGTGCGTCTCGAGGACGACGAAGTCCTCCTCGCCGCCGACCGGTACGTCGGTGTGGACGATGTTCCCGAGCTGGAGCAGCAGCCGCTTGGCCGTGTCGTCGGCGTCGTTCTGCTCGGCCTCGGCGGCCTTGACGTCGGTCTTGAGCTGCTCGGCCTTCTGGAGGAGCTCGGCGCGCTCCTCCGGGGTGGCCCTGGGGATCAGCTTGCCGAGCGCCTTCTGCTCGGATCGGAGCTCGTCGAAGCGGACGCCGGACGACCTGCGCCGCTCATCGGCGGAGAGCAGGGCGTCGACGAGCGCGACGTCCTCTCCACGGGCGCGCTGGGAGGCGCGAACACGGTCGGGGTCCTCACGGAGCAGGCGAAGGTCAATCACCCCACCAGGCTACCGGTGCGCGTTCACCCGCCCCCACCGGATAACGTCACGCGTGTTGTCACGAGTGACGTTATGCCCGAATTGATACCCGTGAGAATGCCGGGATCCGGGCGCCGCATTCAGTTATCCACAGGCTGTGCGGAAGATCTGTGGACTACGGGGAAGATCGCGTGGATTTCCCGGCCGACTCCTGAGAATTCCGTGATCAAACACCATTGAGCCACTCATTTGGGTGGGAATTGCTCGCCCTGAAGAGTTGATCGGGAGAACGGTGCTGACGAGGGCCGCTTCCCCTTGCTGTGGACAGCGAGGCGACGTCGGAGAGTGGCTAGGGCGATTTGTCGACCTTGTCGGGGTGAGCTGTCGACTTGTCCCCAGGTCGAGCCCGCGGCCTGTGGATAACTGCTGTGGGTAACTGAAAAATATGCAGGTAGGACTAGTGGTTCGCACCTGTGGACGAACGCTCCCGCCGAGGGGAGCGTTCGGTCACCATCGGGTCAGGCCCGACCGTCCTGGGCCCTCGCCAGCCAGTCGGAGGCCGCCATGAACTCCCCGTCCGAGGTGCCGCGCCGCAGCGCCGCCACGTCCTCGACCGCGACGCCCGCCCTCGGGTACGAGCCGAGGAAGCGCACCTTGGGGCAGATCCGCTTGAGCCCCATCAGCGCCTCGCCCACCCGCCGGTCCGAGATATGGCCCTCGGCGTCCACGGCGAAGCAGTAGTTCCCGATCCCCGCCCCCGTGGGCCGGGACTGGATCAGCATCAGGTTCACCCCGCGCACCGCGAATTCCTGGAGCAGTTCGAGGAGGGCACCCGGATGATCGTCACCCAGCCACAGCACCACCGAGGTCTTGTCCGCGCCGGTCGGCGCCGAGGGCCGGGCCGGCCGGCCCACCAGGACGAACCGCGTCTCGGCGTTCTCCGCGTCGTGGATCTCGGTGACCAGGGCCTCCAGGCCGTAGGTCGCCGCCGCGAACTCCCCGGCGAACGCGGCGTCGAAGCGGCCCTCCTGCACCAGCCGGGCACCGTCCGCGTTGGACGCGGCCGACTCCCACAGGGCCTCGGGCAGGTGCTCCCGCAGCCAGTTCCGGACCTGCGGCTGGGCCACCGGGTGGCCCGTGACCGTCTTGATGTCCGACAGCTTCGTCCCCGGCCGCACGAGCAGCGCGAAGGCGATCGGCAGCAGCACCTCGCGGTAGATCATCAGCGGTTCGCCGGAGGCGAGTTCGTCGAGGGTCGCGGTCACCCCGCCCTCGACCGAGTTCTCGATCGGCACGAGGGCGGCGGCGGCCTCCCCGTTCCGTACGGCGTCGAGCGCGGCCGGCACCGAGACCATGGGGACGAGTTCCCTCGTCGCGGCCTCGGGCAGCGTACGCAGCGCGGCCTCCGTGAAGGTGCCCTCGGGGCCGAGATACGTGTACCGGGTGGCGGACATACCGTCACCCTAATGGGCCCCGGAGCCCCGGGCCGCCCGTCCGGCGCCGCGCGTGCGCCCGCCGGGCGGCAGACCGCGAGGTCAGGACTCCAGGAGCCGCTGTCCCACGTACTCGCCCTCGGCGGGGCCGCCCGGCACCGCGAACAGGCCGCTCGCCTCGTGCCGGATGAAGGGGGACAGCGCGTCGCCCCGGTCGAGCTTGCGCTGCACGGGCACGAAGCCCCTCAGCGGGTCGGCCTGCCAGCAGACGAAGAGGAGGCCGGCGTCCGGCGTGCCGTCCGGAGCGATCCCGTCGTGGAAGGAGAACGGCCGGCGCAGCATCGCGGCCCCGCCGTTCTGTTCGGGGGCGGAGATCCGGGAGTGGGCGTTGTCCGGGATGACCGTCGTCCCGTCGGGACCGCGCTTGTCCAGGTCGAGCTCGGTGGTCTCGGTGCCGCCGGTGAGCGGGGCCCCGTCGGACTTCCGCCGCCCGATCACCTTCTCCTGCCGGTCGAGGGGCAGCTTCTCCCAGTCGTCGAGCAGCATCCTGATCCTGCGCACCACCGCGTAGGAGCCGCCGGCCATCCACTCCGTCGCGCCCCCGGTGCCCGCCGGGACGAAGACGCGCCGGTCGAAGTCGGGGTCGGTGACCTTCGGATTGCCCGTCCCGTCGACCTGGCCCATCAGATTGCGGGCCGTCATGGGCTGGGCGGTGGCACCGGCCGAGCGGTTGAAGCCGTTCATCTGCCAGCGCACCCGGGCCGCGTCGCCCGCGTCCTTCTGGAGGGCGCGCAGCGCGTGGAAGGCGACGAGCGCGTCGTCCGCGCCGATCTGGACCCACAGATCGCCCTCCGAGCGCCGTGCGTCCAGGGCGTCGGAGGAGAAGGCGGGGAGCGGGTCGAGCGCGGACGGGCGGCGGGCGGTGAGCCCGGTCCGGTCGAAGAACGTACGGCCGAAGCCGAAGGTGACCGTGAGGGACGAGGGGCCCGCGTCGAGCGCCACACCGGTGTCCCCGGCCGGTGCCTTGCCCGCCATCAGCGCCTTCGCCGTCACCGACCAGCGGCGCAGCAGGGCCGCCGACTCCTTGCGCCCGGCCCCGGGAGCGAGGTCGAAGGCGATCAGATGGCCGCGGGACTGGAGGGGAGTGGTGATGCCCGCCTGATGTTTCCCGTGAAACATCACCTCGGTCGCACCGACGGAGGTCAGCGCGGGAGCTCCGCCGGCGCCGGTTCCGCCGTCGCCGTCCGATCCGGCCGCGGTGACCCCCACGCCCCCGGCCGCGCCGATGACCAGACCGGCCGCGCCCGCCGCGCCGACGGTGCCGAGCAGGCGCCGCCGGGAGATCTCAAGGTTGTCGTTCTCGGTCACGGGTCAGCCGATCTTCACGTTCTTCTCGATGGTGGTCTGGTCGATGTCGGAGGTGCGGACGGTCACCTGGATCTTCCACTCGCCGGGCATCGGGATCTGGACGCCGCTCGCGCTCCAGTGTCCGGTCTGGATCCGGTCCGGGGCGACGGGCAGCGGTCCGACGTCCTTCGCCTCCAGGGTCAGGGCGACCTTGATCTCGGGGACGTCCAGCGGCTTGCCGTTGGGGCGCTCGACGAAGAGGTGGAGCGCGTTGGCGCCGGTGCGGCCCGGGTCGAGGCTGAGCCGGACGACGCCCTTGCCGTCGACGCCGCCGGTGTCGAAGGGCAGCCGGATGTCGACGGGCCGGTCCGGCACGGCGGCCGGGCCGGACGCGGTCGAGCCGCTCCGGCCCGCCTCCTCCTCGGTGCGGCCGGGTTCGGTCGAGGTGAGGACGGTGGTGACGGCGAGGAGCACGACGGCGACCGCGGCCTCGGTCAGCACCGAGCGGCGCAGACCGGCCCGCTCGGGGTCGGCGTCCCGCTCCCGCTTGCGCCGGGCGGTGGCGACGGCGGCCCGCTGCCGGGCGAGCTGCGCGGCCCGCTCGGGATCCGCGGCAGACGCGCCGTCGCCCGCGTCGGAGTCCTGGCCCGCCTCCTCGCTCTCCTCGGCGTGCTCGCTCTCCTCGGTCTTCTCGGTGGTCCCGGTGTTCTCGGTGGTTCCGGTCTTCTCGTTGTCATCGGGCTCTTCCGCCGGCGTCGGGTCGGCGAGGCGGCGGGTCCAGCGGCGCGAGATCCAGGCGATGCCGATGAGGACGGCCATCAGGCCGATCTTGACCAGCAGCAGCTGCCCGTAGCGGGTCCCGGTCAGCGCGGACCAGGAGCCGACCTGGCGCCACGACTGGTAGAGGCCGGTGGCCGCGAGGACGACCACGGAACCGAAGGCCACCCGGGAGAAGCGCTCGATCGCCGAGCGGTCGACGGACGGGGCCTTGTAGAGGGAGACGAGCAGCACGGTGAGACCGCCGAGCCAGGCGGCGACGGCCAGCAGGTGCAGGATGTCGACGGGCATCGCGATACCGGGCTGGATGCCGGTCGAGGCGTGCTCGGCCAGCGCCCACGTGCCGGCGATGCCCGCCGCGACGACGGTGCCGCCGATGCCCAGCCCGAAGCTGAGGTCCTTCTTCTCCTTCGGGTCGGTCCGCCGGGCGTAGGCGCCGAAGAGGACCGCCACGAACAGCGCGGCCGCGCCGAGGAGCAGCAGCCGCGAGGTGAGCGCGGCGCCGGTCTTCGTCTCCAGGACGGCCTTGAGGCCGGCCAGGTCGAAGACGTCGGAGAGCTCGCCCGAGCCGGTGTACGGGTTGCGCAGCAGCAGCATGAGCAGGGTGGCGCCGGTGAGGGCCAGCCAGCCCCGGACCACGGTCCGCTGGACGGGACGGACGCCCGCGCCGCGCGGCCAGCAGGCCAGGACGAAGGCGCCGCCGCCGACGAGGACCGCGAAACCGGCGTACGAGACGTAGCGCGCGATGCCGTAGAGGGCGCCGACGAGGCCGCCGCCGGCCGCCCGGTCGGGCAGGGCGACGGATGTCGTGGAGGGGGCGCCGATGGAGAAGGTGAAGGCGCCGGCGATGGGGTGGCTGTCGGCGGAGACGGTCTGCCAGGCCACGGTGTAGGTGCCGTCGGGCAGTCCGGCCCGGAGCGCCACGCCGTAGCGGACGATCGAGCCGCTGCAGAGGTCGAGTATCTCGCCGGTGTCGGCCCGCCGGCCCGCCGGGTCGAGGACCCGGATCGAGTCGGCGCTCATGGCGACCTGCTCGGAGAAGGTGAGGTTGACCTCCTTGGGAGCGGTGGCGACCACCGCCCCGTCCTTGGGATCGCTTCCCGTCAGCGCCGCGTGCGCGGACGCGGGTGCGGCGCCGGCGAGCAGCGTGCCGAGCAGCGCGGCCGCGAGTATCAGCAGCCGGGCCAGGGCGGTACCGAGGCGCGGGGCGGTGGTTGTCATCTTCCGGTTCACTCCGTCAGTTCTGTGAGAACTCCGTCAACGCGCTCAGTGCTGCTGCGGGTTGTGGTTGGCGGCTTCGACGGGAAGGTCGACCTTGATCGGGTCGGACTTCTCGAAGTGGAGCTCGATGCTGACCTTCTCGCCCTGCTTGGGCTGCTTCTTCAGCTCCATGAACATGATGTGGTTGCCGCCCCGGGCGAGCTGCAGCTCCCCGTTCGCGGGGATGTCGAAGGACTTCACCTCCTGCATCTTCTGGTCCTTCGTCTCGTGGATCGTGACGTCGTCCGAGATGCTGCTGGTGACCGAGGTGAGCTTGTCCGCGGTGCCGCTGTCGTTCTTGATGGTGAGGAAGCCCCCGGCCATGTCCATCACCGGCTGCGGCATGAACGCGCCGCTGACCTTGAGGGCGGGCTTGCCGTCCCCGGCCGCTTCGGACGAGGACGAGCACCCGGTCAGCGCGAGCGCGGCGGAGAGGGCCACGGCGGCGGACAGGGCGGTGGTGCGGCGGTTCACGGGTTCTCCCCCTTGATGAGCTTCGGCAGATCCTTGGCGTAGTCGTCGACGCTCGTGTCCTCGCCGTACAGGACGTAGCCCTGGTCGGTCGTCGGCGAGAAGGCGATCACCTGCGCTCCGTGCATGGAGACGACCTTGCCGTCCTTCCCCTTCTTCGGCGGGTCGATGCCGATGCCGATCTCCCGCGCCCCCGCCTGGATGGTGGAGAACGCGCCGGTCAGACCGGTGAAGGAGGGGTCGCCCGCGGCGGGCAGCCACTTGCCGAGCTCGGCCGGGGTGTCCCGCTCGGGGTCGGTGGTGACGAAGACGACCTGGAGCTTGTCCTGGTCGGCCTTGGGCAGCTGCTTCTTCGCGATGGCGATGTTGCTCATCGTCAGGGGGCAGACGTCGGGGCAGTGCGTGTAGCCGAAGTAGACGAGCGTCGGCTTGCCCTTGGTCCGCTCCCGCAGGTCGTACTTCTGGCCCTTGGTGTCGGTGAGGACGAGGCCGGGCTTGGTGAAGGGCCGGTCGAGGACGGTCGCGGCCCTGGTCGTGTCGTCGCCTCCGGAGACCACGGCGACCGAGCCGGAGCCGTTCGCCGAGGTCGTGCCGTCGCCACCGCCGCCGACGACGGCCGCGGTGATGCCGATCGCGGCGACGATCGCGACCGCGGCGACGATCAGCGGGGTGCGGCGCCCGGGGCGGGCGGGGCCGTCCCCGGGCTTCGGGGAGGGTGTCTTCTCTGCGGACATGCTGGTTCTTTCCGCTTCTTTCCGGGTTCTCTGGATGAGGTGCGGCCGTCAGGCCGAGCGGCGGCGGCCGGCGAGGACACCGAAGGCGACGCCGGCGATGCCGACGAGGATGCCGATGACGCCGAGGATCCGGGCCGTGGTGTCGGAGGAGTCGGCTGCGGCCGTCTCCTCCTTCTCGTGGGAGTCGTCGCCGTGGCCGGCCTTGTCGTCCGCCGCGGGGGACGAGGCCGAGGCCGACGGGGCGGCGCCGCCGTGGTGGTCGGCGGAGGCGGCGGAGAGCTTCAGGACCGGGGCGGGGTTCTGCGGCTCCTCCGCGCCCTCCTTCTGCTCCTCGATCCAGCGCACGACCTCCTTGTTGTCGTACGTCTGGATCGCCTTGAGGACCAGCTGGTCGGCGTCCTCGGGAAGCTGGCCGAGGGAGAGCGGGAACTGCTGGAACTGGCCGGGGCCGATCTTCGAGCCGTCGGCGGTCCACGTCACCTTGGAGACGGCCTCGTTGATCTTCTTGCCGTGGAGCTCCAGGGGCTTGCTGAGCTTGCTCTTGGTCACCTCGGCCTTCCAGCCGGGGATCGGCTGCGGCATGACGGAGGCGAGCGGGTGGTCGAGCGGGAAGTTGACCTCGACCTTCACGGTCGAGGCGTTGTCGCGCTCGTTCGGGACCTTGATGTTGACGGTCGCGTAGCCCCCCTTGGCGGCCTCGCCCTGCGGCTGCACGCTCACGTGCGCGAAGGCCGTACCGGACAGCAGCACGACGGAGGAGAGGGCGATGCCGCCGGCGAGGGCGACGCGGGTCGCGGAGACGCGGGAGGAGACACGGGAAACGCTCATGGCAGAAGACACTCCGGCTCGGGAGAGAGGCGAGGAAGTCCGGCGCGCGGGGGGGACGGAACCCGGACCGGCGTGCGGACGTGCACGGCCCGCTCCCTGTGAGCGGTCCGTGTCAGGCGGCGAGAACGCAGGCGGCGGCCGGCGGGCCGCGCCTGATCACCGTGTCCTTGAGCGCCTCGGCCACCGGTGGCGGCGAGGAGTCGGGGGCCGTGCGGACCGTCCGCCGCGGACCCGTTCCGGGTGCGGCCGCGAGGCCGTTCAGCAGGGCCCGTACGAGCCGGAGCGCGGCCCGCAGCGAGCGGACGAGGGCGCACTCGGCGAGCTCCGTCGCCCCCTGCCCGGAGAGTTCGACGAGCCGGACGAGAGCCAGGTCGCCGCGGCGCAGCAGCCAGCCCGTGGCCAGGGCCGCGAGCAGGTGGCCGAGGAGCATGGGCAGCCCGGGCAGCAGCTCGCCGCCGGGCGTGGTCGCCGCGGCCGCGTGCCCGAGGTGCGCTCCGGCACCCGCGTGCGCGGCCGCGGCCGGGTCCATGCCGGCCTCGCGGACGATCCGGGTGGCGTCGGCCGAGGTCAGGGACGAGGTCCCGGCGCCGCAGACGAGCCGGGCCGCCATCCGTACGAGGGCGTCGTCGGCCTGGTCGCTCAGGGCGAGCTTGAGCTGTCCGAGGCCGAAGAGGACGTGAAGGCCGAGCTGGCCGCCGGCGAGCGCGCCGACGACGAAGCCGAGGGAGCGTTCCCGCCCGGTGAAGAGGACCGTGATGCCGAAGACGCCGAGGAAGCCCGCGAGCAGCGTCCACAGGGGGATGCCCGCGCAGGCGGCGACGGCGTGCCCGAGCGCGGACAGCACGACGCAGACCGCGGTGAACACCGCGGCCCTCAGCAGCCGTGGAGCGAGCGCGGGGGCATTCATGGCGGGCCCATCATCGCACCACGGGCCCCACCGGTATGAGGCAGGTCCAGAAGGTCGTTCTTGGGCCGCTTGGGGGCCTACGGGGTGACATACACCGGCACGCGCGCCCGGTGCATCCGCCGAACGAGCGCTCTTGACGCGTCCGTGCGCTTACGAAGGCTTCTGTCCGGCAATAGGTATCCGTATGTCGAGCCGCTGCCGGGAGGCTGGAGCATGAGCATCTGGTGGTCACTCCATCTGCGGCGCGAAGCCGCGAGCGTGCCGCTCGCCCGAAGGCTTCTGCTGGGGACGATGGAGACGGCGGGTGTCGATCCCGACGTGTCGTACGAGCTGTCGGTCGCGCTGACCGAGGCCTGCGCGAACGCGGTCGAGCACGGCGGCCGCGGATCCGAGGGGGCCGGCCCGGCCGGCGCGGCCTACCGGGTGACCGCGTACCTGGACGGTGAGACCTGCCGCATCGAGGTGGCGGACTCGGGCCCCGGCTTCCCCGGCGCCGAGCTGCCCGCCGCGCCCTCGGACGCCGAGCACGGCCGGGGGCTGCGCCTCATCGAGGAGCTCGCGGACCACGTGCAGTTCGGCAACCGGTCGGGCCGGGGCGGCGCGGTGGTCAGCTTCGACAAGATCCTGAAGTGGAAGGACAGCCCCTCCCTGCTCCTGGCATGACCCGCGGGGACGCCCGCGTGACCTGCCGGGACGCCCACGTGACCCCCGGGGCCGCCCGAGCGCCCCGCCGGGGCCGCCCGCGTCCCGCCCCGCCGGTACGGGGAAGGGCCCCCGCCGGTCGGTCGGCGAGGGCCCTTCGGAATCCAACGTACGCGGGGGTCAGCCCTTCAGCGCGGCCATCCACGCCTCGACCTCGTCGGCGTGGCGCGGCAGCGCGTCCGACAGGTTCCGGTTGCCGTCCTCCGTGACGAGGATGTCGTCCTCGATCCGGACGCCGATGCCGCGGTACTCCTCGGGCACGGTCAGGTCGTCGGCCTGGAAGTACAGACCCGGCTCGACGGTCAGGCACATGCCCGGCGCGAGGGTCGTGTCGACGTAGGCCTCGGTGCGCGCGGCGGCGCAGTCGTGGACGTCCATGCCGAGCATGTGACCGGTGCCGTGCAGGGTCCAGCGGCGCTGGAGGCCGAGCTCCAGGACGCGCTCGACCGGGCCCTCGACGAGGCCCCACTCGACGAGCTTCTCGGCGAGGACGCGCTGGGCGGCGTCGTGGAAGTCGCGGTAGGCGGCGCCGGGCTTGACCGCGGCGATGCCGGCCTCCTGGGCCTCGTACACGGCGTCGTAGATCTTGCGCTGGAGCTCGGTGTACCGGCCGTTGATCGGCAGGGTGCGGGTGATGTCCGCGGTGTAGAGCTCGGTGGTCTCCACGCCGGCGTCGAGCAGCAGCAGGTCGCCGGAGCGGACGTCGCCGTCGTTGCGGACCCAGTGCAGGGTGGTGGCGTGCGGGCCGGCGGCGCAGATGGAGCCGTAGCCGATGTCGTTGCCCTCGACGCGGGCGCGGAGGAAGAAGGTGCCCTCGATGTAGCGCTCGCTGGTGGCCTCGGCCTTGTCGAGGACCTTGACGACGTCCTCGAAGCCGCGCGCGGTGGAGGCGCAGGCCTTCTCCAGCTCGGCGACCTCGAAGGAGTCCTTGACGAGACGGGCCTCGGAGAGGTGGACGCGGAGTTCCTCGTCGCGCTCGGCGGTGACCTTGTCGGTCAGCGCGGCCTCGATCCCGGCGTCGTGGCCGCGGACGTTGCGGACGGGGCCGGTGGCCTCGCGCAGCGCCTCGGCCAGCTCGCGGACGTCCTTCGCGGGGATGCCCAGGAGCTGCTCGGCCTCGGTGAGGGAGTGGCGGCGGCCGACCCACAGCTCGCCCTGGCCGTCGAGCCAGAACTCGCCGTTCTCGCGGTCGGAGCGCGGCAGCAGGTAGATCGTCGCCTCGTGGCCGTCCTTCTTCGGCTCCAGGACGAGCACGCCGTCCTGGGTCTGGTCGCCGGTGAGGTAGGCGTACTCGGTGGAGGCGCGGAAGGCGTACTCGGTGTCGTTCGACCGGGTCTTGAGCTTGCCGGCGGGGATCACCAGGCGCTCGCCCGGGAAGCGGGCGGAGAGCGCGGCGCGGCGCTCGGCGGTGCGGCCGGCCTGGGCGATCGGCTCCAGGCCGTGCAGCTCGGTGTCGGCCCAGCCGGACTTCATGTTCTCGGCCAGCTCGTCGGAGACGCCCGGGTACAGGCCGTTCTTCCGCTGCTTGATCGCCTGTTCCTCAGTCTCTTCCGGGGTCTCCGGCGTGAGCTCCTCGGCCACGGGTCTGCCTCCTCTTGGTACGACACTGAACCCCCACCATCGTACGGTCGTACGGAAGGGGGTCCAGGGCCGGAAGACCCATTACCGGAATGTCACGCTCCGCTCATGTGCGGCCACGTCGGAGGGCGTCCCGGTCGCTCACTCGAAGCGGGCGGCGAGCAGGACCACGTCCTCCCCGTCCACGGTGGTGTCGAGCCCCTCGGGGAGCAGCGTCCGCAGGACGTGGTCGGCGACGGCGCCCGGGTCGCCGCGGTCCGCCCGCGGCACGCTCGACGCCGCCGCGTGGAGCCGCGCGAAGGCCCGGTCCATGGCGTCGCCGGTCCGGCGGAGCAGCCCGTCCGTGTAGAGAAGCACCGTTTCTCCGGGTGCCGGGGACAGCTCCACGCTCGGCGCCTCCCAGCAGGACAGCATGCCGAGCGGGGCCGAGAGCGAGGTCTCGACGAACTCGGTGCGGCGCTCCCCGATGACCAGCGGCGGGGCGTGGCCGGCGCCGGCCAGCACGATCCGGCGCTGGGCGGGTTCGGCGTAGGCGAAGAGCGCGGTGGCCGAGCGGGCCGGCTCGGTGAGGCGGAGCAGGAGTTCGAGGTCGGAGAGGACCGCGACGGGGTCCTCGCCCTCCATCACCGCGTACGCGCGGAGGGAGGCGCGGAGCCGTCCCATGGCCGCGAGGGCGCTGGGGCCGGTGCCGGAGACCGATCCCACGGCGAGCCCGAGGGCGCCCTCGGGCAGCGGCAGCGCGTCGTACCAGTCGCCGCCGCCCCGGGGCCCGGTGCGGTGCCGGGCGGCGAGCTGGACGCCGGGGACGCGCGGGAGGCGGCTGGGCAGCAGCTCCTCGGCGATGGTGGCGACCTGTACGCGGGCGCGTTCGACCTGGAGGAGGCGGGCGAGGTGCTCGGTGGCGAAGCGGCCGTACAGCCCGATCAGGTGGCGCTGGCGGTCGGTGGGCTCGGCGGGTTCGTCGTAGAGCCAGACGGCGGCGCCGAGCCGGCCGGCCTCCTCGGTGGCGAGGGGGAGGGCGTAGCTGGCGGCGTAGCCGAGGCGGGCGGCGACCTCGCGGTGGCGGGGGTCGAGTCCCTCCTCGGTGCGCACGTCGCGGATGGCGATGGGGTCGGGGACCCGTTCGGGCGCCTGCTCGGGGCGGACCGGGTCGGGGAGGCCGTCGAGGAGGCGGCCGTAGTGGCCGGCGCCGCGCGGGACGGTCTCGATCGTGCCGAGGTCCGCGTGCGCGAGGCCGAGTCCGATGGTGGAGGCGGGGCCGAGTCCGTCGGCCGGTTCGAGGACGGCCATGCCGCGGCGGGCGCCGACGAGGGCGGAGCCGGCGCCGAGGACCTCGCGGAGGGCCTCGTCGAGGGAGGCGGTCCTGATGAGGCGCTCGGTGAGTTCGTGGAGGGTGGTGAGGTCGGAGACCCAGGTGGCGAGCCGGTCCTGGATCAGCGCTCCCGGCGGGGAGACCGGTTCGGAGGGTGCCGCCGCCGCGGGGACGCCGGAGAGGGGCGCCGTAGTGTGCGGGGGCCCGGGAACCGTGGAGTCGATTCCGGCCACTTTCGGCATGTGCGGGGCACTCATGTCAGTCGGCTTTCCGACCGGTGCGTTTGACGCCATAGCATCGCAAACCCCCATGTCATTCTGAGCCGCTCGATGCATCCACATGTACACGCACAAGAGGAACGATGTCCAGCATTGTCCCCACGGGACTTGTGGTGTCCGTGAGGTCGTGCGAGAGGGTTGAAGTCCAGGCGAAGTTGGCCGAAAATTGTCCCCGCTGTGCACCTTTTGCGGTCGACTGGCGTCGTTTCAAGGCGCGTCATTCCGAGCGTGCTGGGTACGTAGTCGATGACAGGCAGGGGCAGTTGGAGCTGCCCCGGAACGCTTCGCGGGACCCCGGCGTCTTCCATGCCGCAGGCCGCAGCCCGTCACCGAGTGGCGGGGATCGTGTTCTGGCCCGCCTCTGGTGCAGACCCGGCTCCACCTCGTTCTGACCTGGCTCCACCTGGTACTGACCCGCTCCATCCGGTTTCCACGTGGTTCCACCTGGTCCGGCCCGGCCGGCCCCGCTCCGACAGGGGCCGTCACCCCGCCCGGCCCGGTACGCGCTGATACGCACGGTGAAGTGTCCTGTACATGGTGTGATGTGGATTCGGCGTTCAACGGAAAGGAACGAGCGCTCATGCGCGAGATCCTCGGAAGGCGACGCAGGCTCCGGTTCCGGCGCAAGGCGAGGACCGCCCGGCTCGACGCGGCGGTCACCTTCGCCGTCGAGTGGAACTGGCCCGTCCTGCCGGGAGCAGGCCTGAGAGCGACGACCCGCACGGCCGCGGGGGCCGCCTGCTCCTGCCCCGACCCCGAGTGCGCGGTGCCCGGCGCGCACCCCTACGACCCCGGGCTGCTCGCGGCCACCACCGACGAGCGGATGATCCGCTGGTGGTGGACCCGGCGCCCGGACGCCCCCGTCGTCCTGGCCACGGGCGGCGGCGCGCCCTGCGCGGTCAGCCTGCCCGCGGTGGCGGGGGCGCGGGCGCTCGCCGCGCTCGACGCGACGGGCATGCGGCTCGGCCCGGTGGTCGCGACCCCGACCCGGTGGTCGATCCTCGTCGCGCCCTACGGCCTGGAGCGGCTCGGCGAGCTGCTGTACGCGAAGGACAGCGTCCCCAGCTCGCTGCGCTTCCACGGGGAGGGCGGCTATCTGCTCCTGCCGCCCTCGGTCGCCGGAACCGGACAGGTCCGGTGGGAGCGCGCCCCGCTCGCGGGCTCGGCCCGGCCGTGGCTGCCGGACGTGGAGGCCGTGGTGGACGCCCTGGTGGAGGCGAGCAGCAGCACCCCGGGCGGCGGGAGCAGGCTGGCGTACTGAGCGGCGCGGGAGCCGGCCGGCGAACGGAGCGACCGCCCGCCGGCTCGCCGGGACCGGGATGGCCGGCCGTCGACCCGCCGGGGCCCGGCCGACCAGCCGTCGACTCGCCGGGGCCCGGACGGGCGGCCGTCGACGCAGCGGGCCCCTGGACGGGCGGCCGTCGACGGTCTTCACCCGAACGGGTGTGTCCTGGTCCGACTTGTACGGGAAACGGGCGCGCGGCCGACCGCGCGCCCGTCGGCCGCCGCTATGTTCAGCCCACCGTTCAAGATCTCCGGCAGAGCAGGAGCAGGGAGCAGGTGGGGCGCATGGGTCCGGTGAACCTCCGCGTGGTCGGACTCGGGGCCGCCGTCACGGTCGCCGTCCTGCTGCCCCTGGTCGCGAGAGCGGGGTCGACGGGCGAGCCCGCGGCCGGCGGGTCGGCACGGCCCGCGGGCGCCGTCGGGACGAGCTCCGCCGGGACCGGTGCCGCCGGTGCCTCCGACGCGAAGTCGGGGGACGTGCTGGAGAGGCTCGGCCTGGGCGGCCGGACGGAGTCCGCCGCGGACCCGGCTACGCCTTCCGCGCCCGCCCTCCCCGTCACTCCCCGTGACACCCCTGCCGCACTGGACGTTCCGGAGCGGGTCACGCACTGTGGGCCGGAACTCGCCTCTCCCGAGGGGGTCGAGGCGCAGACCTGTGTCCTGTCGGAGGGTTCCGACACCTGGGGACGCACGTACTACCGAAACGCCACCGGCCGGAATCTCGACGCGTTTCTGACCCTCATGGCACCCGGCGGGCGCACCGTCCAGGTCCGCTGCCCGGTCGCCGCGCAGGATGAACCGGGTACCTGCGAAACGCCCCGGGAACGCGGTCGGGGGGTGGCCACGGCCTATACGGCGGTCGCGGAATTCGCCGGAGCGGGCGAGGGGGGCAACACTCCGCTGCTGCTGAGGGCCGGGAGCAACACGGCGGGCAGCGAGGGAAGTTGAACGTCGACGCCCCGCGGTGGGCGGCGGCGGACATGGAAAGGCCCGATCGCTGGCGACGGGGGATGCACCAGCGACCGGGCTTCCAGAACGGTAACAAGAGATCTGCTGTTCGCAAATTCGATCTCGGTTATTCGGACAGGGATTTACTCGTCCGAAGACCGCGTTGTGGCGGAAGTCACCGACTGGTCGGTCTGTCAGTCACCGATACCGCGCGGGGTATCAGCTGAGAGTGACCTGACGGTTCGTGAGGCCGCCGCGCGCGCGACGCTCCTCGGCGGTGAGCGGAGCGTCCGAGGCGAGCGCCTCGGTCAGCCGCTCGGCGAACTCGGCGGCGGGCTTCTCGCACTCCTCGGCGGTCATCGCGGTGGGCAGGTCCCAGACCGGCACCATGAGCCCGTGCGCGCGGAACGAGCCGACGAGGCGGGTGTCCGCGCCGATGGAGGTGCCGCCGGCGGCCTGGAGCCGGGCGAGCGCGTCGAGGAGCTTCTCCTCCGGGTACGGCATGACCCAGCGCAGGTGGTTCTTGTCCGGGGTCTCGCACCAGTACGCCGAGTCGACGCTCGCCAGCTTCACGGTCGGGATGGCGGCGGCGTTGGCCCGCTCCAGGGAGGCGGCGACCTCCGGGTCCGCGCCCTCCGCGGACTGCGGGATCCAGAACTCGAAGCCGGTGTGGACCTCGGGGGCGAAGGCGGCGTCGGCGTCGAGCAGGTCCTGCAGACGCGGGCCCTCGGCGGGGACGCGGCGCGGCGGGACCGGGTTGCCCGGCTCGGTCTCCAGCGCGCGCTGAAGGGTGTCGGCGAGGTCGCGGGCCAGGTCGCCGGAGGTGGAGTCGTTCTGCAGGGCGAGCAGCACGGAGCCGTCCTCGCGGCGCAGGGCGGGCCAGGCCATCGGCAGCACGGTCGCGAGCGTCACGGAGGGGACGCCCTCCGGGAGCCCGCCCTTGAGGGTGAGCGGCACGGTGGCGGCGGGCACGAGCTCGCGCAGCGCGACCCAGTCGCACTCGCCGGGCAGGCCCTCGAAGGGGCGCTGGACGAGCTCGGTCACGGCGTGCGCGGCGGCCCGGCCGTGACACGCCTTGTAGCGGCGGCCCGAACCGCAGGGGCAGGGCTCGCGCGCGCCGACGACCGGGATCTCCCCGTTCGTGACCTGTGCCTGACCGGTCTTGCCGGCCTTCGTCTGGGGGCGCTTCTTGGCCATGGTGTGGCTTTCTCCCGATCGCGGCGTTGCGGTGCTTGTTCCGGGCGCGAGCCTAGCCGTACCGCGCACCGCCGCCCTTCAGGCGGGCCGCTGCCCGCCCTTCGTACGTCACCGGCTCCCGCGCCCGCACCGGGACCGGTCCCGACGGCCGTACGCCCGCGATGCCGGCCGTCGTACGGTGCCGGTCCTGATCGCCGTATGCCCGTGATCCCGGCCCTCGTACGGGGTCGGTCGCGGTCGTCGTACGGTGCCGGCCCTCGTACGGTGCCGGTCGCTGCCGTCGTACGGCGTCGGTCCCGGTCGCCGTACGACGTGGGTCCCGCCCGTCGTCCCGCGGTCAGTCCAGGTCGTCGTACGCGTCCAGGATGTCGAAGCGGGAGCCGCCGCCGACCCGGGCGGCGAAGTCCTCGCGGCGGTGTCCCTCGGTGACCACCACCCAGACCGTGACCTCGCCGGTCGCGCTGTCCCGCACGCCCCAGTCCTGGGCCAGCGCGCTGATGATGTTCAGCCCGCGGCCGCCCCGGGCGGTCACCGACGGCGTCGCCGGAACGGGCCGGGTCGGGCCGCCTCCGTCGGTCACCTCGACCCTGAGTCCGCCCGCCGGGTCGACCCGCCAGGCCGCCCGCACGTCCCCGTCGCCCCGATCCGCGTGCCCCAGCGGCCTGCCGTACCGGCAGGCATTGCTGAGCAGCTCGGAAAGGATCAGTACCGCGTCGTCGACGACCGATTCGGACATCCCGCTGCGGTACAGCTCGTCCCGCATCCGGTGTCGCGCCTCACCCACGCCCGCAGGGCCATGGGGTACGGCCATGCTCGACGACGTGGGCACCTCCTGTGCCACCACCAACGCCACCCCCGAGACCTCCTTTGCCCCACGCCACCGTGTGGATGCCCCAATGGCCTGGACCGGAAACCGGCCAATCCGTGTGCGATGAGGCACTCGTGACGATCGCGTACGCGCGGAACGCGCCGGTGCACTCCCCGGCGGACCCGAGAAGCCTTGTGGCACAAGGGAAAGAGGGTGCCGGAGGGGCGGGAACGCGTCAGGCGCGCGGCCCGGACGCTCCGTCGCGGCCGAGCTGGGCGAGGACCTGCTTGGGGCGGTTGGTGATGATCGCGTCCACGCCGAGGCGCTCGCAGAGCTCGACGTCCTCGGCGTCGTCCACGGTCCAGACGTGCACCTGGTGCCCGGCCTTCTGGAGCCTGAGGATCACGGCCGGGTGATGCCGCACGATCCTGATCGACGGCCCGGCGATGCGCGCGCCCGCGGGGAGCCGTCCGTCGCGCAGCCGCGGCGAGACGAACTGGGCCAGGTGCACGGTGGGCAGCGTCGGCGACGCGGCGGCGATCCGGCTCAGGGAGCGGGCCGAGAAGCTCATGACGCGTACCGGGGACTTCGCGGGGGACGCGGGCGCGTCCAGCCCGAAACGCCTGAGGAGCTGGAGCAGCCTCTCCTCGACCTGGCCCGCCCAGCGGGTGGGGTGCTTGGTCTCGACGGCCAGCTCGACGCGGCGCCCGGCGTCGGAGACCAGCTCCAGGAGCCGCTCCAGGGTGAGGACGGAGGTGTACCCGGGATCACCCCAGTCGGGGCTCTCGCCGGACTCGTCGCGGCCCTTCCAGGTGCCGAAGTCGAGGGCGGCGAGATCGGCGAGCTCCAGGGCGGAGACGGCGCCGCGGCCGTTCGAGGTGCGGTCGACGCGGCGGTCGTGGACGCAGACGAGATGGCCGTCGGCGGTGAGCCGGACGTCGCACTCCAGGGCGTCGGCGCCGTCCTCGATGGCCTTCACATAGGCGGCCAGGGTGTGTTCCGGCGCGTCTTCGGAGGCTCCACGGTGGGCGACGACCTGGAGGGGGACGCTGTTCGGGTGCTGCCGTGCGTGAGTCACGGCGTCATGGTGCCATTGGCGGGGCGGAGCGGGCACACCGGAAGCTGTCCGTTCTGTCCGTATATAAAGATAGGGGGGTGAACGCACAGCTCCGCCTTACAGCGGCCTGACGTCCTGTGGGAAAAGCTGGTGCAGCACCCTGGACCCCATAGGTGACCAGTAGGTACCACCACCCCACCCCGCGCAGTCAACGAGGAGAGCGAGCTGTGAGCACCGAGAACGAGGGCACGGCGGTACCGGCGGACCACCCGGCTGCCCCGTCCACCCCTCCGACCCCTCCGACGCCTCCGACGCCTCCGTCGAGCCCTTCGGCCTCGACCCCCGCGCCCACGCCGACCCCCGCCCCGGCACCGGCGGACCCCCCGACGGTCGCGCAGGCCCCGGTCCCCGACGGAGCGCCGGAACCGGCGCCGGCCCACGCCCCCGGCCCCGCCGACGCGGCTCACGCCCCCGCACCGGCCCCCGCGGCCGCCGGGGCCGGCTGGCCGCCGCCCCCGCCGACCGTGCCGGCCTGGGGTGCCCCGGTGCCGCCGGAGCACCCCGCCCCCGCGGCGCCCCGGCGACGGGCCGGCGGCCTGGTGGCGGCGGTCCTGGTCGCGGCGCTCGTCGCGGGCGGCATCGGCGGCGGCATCGGCTACTGGGCCGCCGAGCGCGGTGACGACGGCGTCAGCTCCACCACCGTCTCCTCGGGCGAGGCCCCGGCGTCCTTCAAGCGCGAACCGGGCACCGTCGCGGCGGTCGCCGCGACCGCGCTGCCGAGCGTGGTCACCATCCAGGCGAAGTCGGGCGGCTCGCAGGGCGAGGGCGGCACGGGCACGGGCTTCGTGTACGACCAGGAGGGCCACATCGTCACCAACAACCACGTGGTGGCGTCGGCGGCGGACGGCGGCACGCTCTCCGTGACGTTCCCGGACGGCAAGTCGTACGACGCGGAGGTCGTCGGCCGGGCCGAGGGCTACGACGTGGCCGTACTGAAGCTGACGAACGCGCCGAAGGGCCTGAAGCCGCTGCCCCTGGGCGACTCGGACAAGGTGGCGGTCGGCGACTCGACGATCGCGATCGGCGCGCCCTTCGGCCTGTCGAACACGGTGACCACCGGCATCATCAGCGCCAAGAACCGCCCGGTGGCCTCGGGCGACGGTTCGGGCGGCAGCAACTCGTACATGAGCGCGCTGCAGACCGACGCGTCGATCAACCCGGGCAACTCCGGTGGTCCGCTGCTGGACGCGAGCGGCGCGGTCATCGGCATCAACTCGGCCATCCAGTCCACCGGGAGCGGCTTCGGCCAGTCCCAGGCGGGCTCGATCGGCCTGGGCTTCGCGATCCCGGTGAACCAGGCGAAGAACGTGGCCCAGCAGCTGATCAGGACGGGCAAGCCGGTGTACCCGGTGATCGGCGCGACGGTGAACATGCAGGAGCAGGGCGAGGGCGCGACGATCGCCTCCCAGGGCTCGGGCGGCACCCCTTCGGTGACCCCGAACGGCCCGGCGGCCAAGGCGGGCCTGAAGGCCGGTGACGTGATCACGGGCTTCGGCGGCCACCCGATCGACAGCGGCCCGTCGCTGATCAGCGAGATCTGGACCCACAAGCCGGGCGACCAGGTCAAGATCACGTACGAGCGGGACGGCCGGACGGCCGAGGCGACGGTCACCCTCGGCGAGCGCACCGGCGACAGCTGACCGGCTAGGCTGTCCCCCGCGCCACAGGTGGACACACCGCCGGCGCGGGGTGGGTTGCCCGAGCGGCCTAAGGGAACGGTCTTGAAAACCGTCGTGGCAGCGATGTCACCGTGGGTTCAAATCCCACACCCACCGCACTGTGCACGACGTGGCGACACGCAGGAGGGCGGGTCCCGGACACCGGGGCCCGCCCTTCGCGTCGGCTCCGTCCTTGGGCCCCGCCCCTGCGCCTTCCGTGCCGCGCGTCCCCCCAGCCCTCCCGCTCCCCCCCTCTCTCCCTCTCCGTCTCTCCGTTCCCTCCTGCCCCGTCCCCCGGGGCCGCGTCGGGCTCCGGGCGGGCTCCTGCGGATGCGGGACCCGGGTGGTGCCGTGATGCTGGAGGGGCTGGAACAGTGGCTAGGAGGGCCAGGATGTCTGTGTTCGACAAGCTCAAGGGAATGCTGAAGGGCCACGAGGATCAGGCCTCCAAGGGCATCGACCAGGCCGGCGACCTCGTCGACAAGAAGACACAGGGCAAGTACGCCGGCCATGTCGACACCGCCCAGGAGAAGCTCAAGGGGCAGCTGGGGGACACGGGCGCTCGGCCCGACTCCCCGCCGCAGCCCCCGCCGCCGCCCCAGCAGTAGCGCGAGGAGTGCCGCACGACCCGTGCGTCACCCGTGTGTCGAGGGCGCCCCGGAGCCGTCTCCGGGGCGCCCTTTTCCAGGTGCGGGCGCGGTGCCCCGTCGGGTTCCATGGGGCCTCGGAGAGCTGTGGGCGGCCGGAGGAGGACTGTCGTGGTGCGGATCGTGCTCGTGCAGGGGGACATCACGGCCGAGGCCGTGGACGCGATCGTGAACGCCGCGAACTCCTCGCTGCTCGGCGGTGGCGGGGTCGACGGGGCCATCCACCGCAGGGGCGGCCCCGAGATCCTCTCCGCCTGCCAGGACCTGCGGCGTTCCCAGTACGGCAAGGGACTGGCGACCGGGCGGGCCGTGGCGACCACGGCGGGACGGCTGCCGGCCCGGCACGTGATCCACACGGTGGGACCGGTCTGGTCGCGCGACGAGGACCGTTCCGAGCTGCTGGCCTCCTGCTACCGCGAATCCCTGCGGATCGCCGACGAGTTGGGCGACCGTACGGTGGCGTTCCCCGCCGTCTCCACCGGGATCTACGGCTGGCCGATGGACGACGGCGCCCGGATCGCCGTACGGACCGTGCGGGCCGCGCGTACCGACGTGGAGGAGGTCCGCTTCGTGCTCTTCGACGCCGCGGCGTACGCGGCCTTCGAGGCGGCCGCGGGGGAGCCGGACGTCCCGTAGCGGGGGACGCTGATCACAGGGAACGCGTTGACCGCACGGAGCGCACAGAACACGTTGACCACGCGGAGCGCACGGAGCGCACGGAGCGCACGGCCCGGGGGTCGGGCTCTTCCGTGCCGCCCCTCGCCTGATCGAACTGGTCTTCCGTTCCGTCCTGTTGTTCGGTCCCTGCGGGCGGGGGGCGCGCCGCGTCGATCCCCCGGTGGGGAGATTGGCGGGAAATCTGCCGGAACGCTTCCTCCCTTGCGGCGCCTGGGCCGAGCGTGTCCTGAACCCTCTCCGTCGCTGTGAGCTGCGCCTTTGTCAGGTGCTGTCTGGTTTATCGGCTTGTCCTCACGCTTGCGGGGGAATCAGGCGCTCCGGTCTGGTTCGCCGGGGATTCGGTGGGCAACTCTGGATTCGCGACGTCGAGCACCAACGACCGAGGCGGTCGGCCAACCGCCTTGGAAACAGCCGTACTTCACAGCACTTCAGAGCAGTTCCGTGCAACAGCACCAGCTTTCAGTTCCCGGAGGAACACACATGGCAAGCATCCGTACCGCCCGCATCGTCGCCGTCGCCGCCGCCCTCCCCCTCGCCGCGGCGCTCTTCACCGGGGTGGCGCAGGCCGACAACGGCGGATTCGCGGACGACGGATCGAACACGAGCGTCGCCTCGATCGTCGGCAGCGGCGTGGGCGGGGCCAACCTCGGCAACTCGACCACGACGCAGCAGGTGGCGACCGGTTCCGGCGCCTCGAACCAGAACAACACGGCCAGTGTGAACGGCTCCGCGTTCACTCACATCGCCCAGAACAACGCGGTGGTCAACTTCAACCCGTGGTGGTGATCCGCCCCGCACGGCAGCCGGCCCGACGGGGGGCGTGACCGCGGTGTGAACGACGGCCTGTGCGCCGGTACTCGGTACCGGTGCGCGGGCCGTCGCGCGTGTCCGCCCGAGCGCGCGCGGTCGGTCGTCGACCTTGACAGGGGTCCTGAATCTGACGGACAGTCAGAAACCTCAGTCGTTCCCCGGGAGGCAGTCGCCGTGCACCTCGCCCCGACCGAGCGGCAGCTGCGGCTGCGCGCCGAACTCCGCGCGTACTTCAGGGAGCTGATGCCCGAAGGTCCGCCGCCCGCCACCGACACCGAGGCCCAGCGACGGCTGCTGCGCCGGATCGGAGCGGACGGGCTCCTGGGGATCGGCTGGCCCGAGGAGTACGGCGGACAGGGGCGCGGTCCCGACGAGCAGTTCGTCTTCTTCGACGAGGCGTACCGCGCGGGCGCCCCCGTCTCGATGGTCACGCTCAACACCGTCGGCCCCACCCTCATGACGTACGGGACGGAGGAGCAGAAGGCCTTCCTCCTGCCCCGGATCCTGCGCGGGGAGGCCGTCTTCGCCATCGGGTACAGCGAGCCCGGGGCGGGAACGGACCTGGCCTCCCTCCGGACGCGCGCCAGGCGCGACGGCGGGTCGTGGCTGATCGACGGCCAGAAGGTCTTCACCTCCAACGCCCAGAACGCCGACTGGATCTGGCTCGCCTGCCGGACCGATCCCGACGCGCCCCCGCACCGGGGGATCTCGATCGTCCTCGTCCCCACCGACGCCGAGGGCTTCTCGTGGACGCCGATCGAGACCGTGGGCGGGCTCACGACCACGGCCACCCACTACGACGGGATCCGGGTTCCCGAGGGGAACCTCGTCGGGCCCGAGCACGGCGGCTGGGGGCTCATCACCAGCCAGCTCAACCACGAGCGGGTCGCTCTCGCCGCGATCGGGATGCAGGCGGAGGACCTCTTCGGCGCCGTGCTCGACCGGGCCCGTACCCCCGATCCGGTGACGGGCAGGCGTCGGGTTGACGAGCCCTGGGTGCGGATCCGGGCCGCCGAAGCGCATGCCCGGCTGGCTGCGACACGCCTGCTCAACTGGCGTCTGGTGGGGGATGTGGGGGCCGGCCGGCTGGCCCCGGGAGACGCGAGCGGCGTGAAGTTCGCGGGAACCGAATCGGCGGTGGAGGTGTATCGAATATGTCAGGAGATCGCGGGCGGCGCGGGGACGGTGCGAGCGGGATCGCCGGGGGAGTTCGACGGCGGTGAGCTGGAGCGCATGAACCGTGCCGCGCAGATCAACACCTTCGGGGGAGGGGTGAGCGAGGTGCAGCGCGAGATCGTCGCGAGGATGCGGCTCGGCATGAAGGGGAGGGGGCGGCGATGACCCCCACGCAGCGGGAGGACGGTCCCGACCGGGCGCCGGACGCGCTGGCGGAGCGGCTCGCCGGGTTCGCCGGGCGGACCGCCGCGGAGGCCGGCGTCGGCAAGGACCCGGTCAACCTGCCCATGATCCGGCACTGGTGCGAGGCCATGGGGGACGAGCATCCCGCCTACCGGGGGCCCGACGCGGTCGCGCCGCCGACGATGCTCCAGGCCTGGACGATGGGCGGCCTCTCGGGACACCCGGCCCGCTCCTCCGTCCACGACGAGCTGTTCGCCCTCCTCGACGGGGCCGGATTCACCTCGGTGGTCGCGACCGACTGCGAGCAGGAGTACCTGCGGCCGCTGCGGCCGGGCGACGAGATCACCTTCGAGACCGTCATCGAGTCCGTGTCGGGGCTCAAGACCACCAGGCTCGGCTCCGGCCACTTCGTCACCACCCGGACCGACGTCCGCGCCGGCGGGCAGCCCGCCGGCACCCACCGCTTCCGCATCCTCAAGTACGCGCCCGCCGCACGGCCGCGCGAGCCGGAGCCCCCCGCCGGACCGGTTGCCCGCCGCCCCCGACCCGTGGTCAACCGGGACAACGCCGGATTCTGGGAGGGCGTGGCCGGACACCGGTTGCTCGTCCAGCGCTGCGCCGCCTGCACGGCCCTGCGCTTCCCCTGGCTGCCCGGATGCGCCGACTGCGGCTCCCCGGAGTGGGACACGATCGAGGCGAGCGGCGCCGGGACGGTCTACTCGTACGTGGTGATGCACCATCCGCCGTTCCCGGCGTTCGATCCGCCGTACGCGGTCGGTCTCGTCGAACTGGCCGAGGGCGTGCGGATCGTGAGCAACGTGGTGGGCGTGCCGTACGACAAGGTGCGGATCGGGATGCCGGTGCGGCTGGAGTTCCTGCGGGTCGACGAGGAGCTGGAGCTCCCCGTCTTCCGCGCGGGAGGGGAGGACTGACGTGGACTTCACCCCCACCGAGGAGCAGGAGGCGGCCCGCGGGCTGGCCGCCCGGATCTTCGCCGACCTCGCCACCCACGAGCGGCTCGGGGCGGCCGGCACCGGCAGCGACCCCGAGCTGTGGAAGGCCCTCTGCGCCGCCGGGCTGCCCGGCTCGGTGGAGGAGACCGGCCTGCTCGGCCTCGTCCTCCTCCTGGAGGAGCAGGGCCGGGTGACGGCACAGGTGCCGTTCGCCGCGAGCTGTGTGTACGGGATCCTCGCCGTCGCCCGGCACGGCACGGACGAGCAGCGCGCCCGGCTGCTGCCCGGGCTCCGCGAGGGGACGACGGTGGCGACGGGCGCCTTCCCGGCCTCCGGCGCGGTCACCTCGCACCGGGGACGGCTCAGCGGGACCGCGGACGGGGTGCCGTGGCTCCGGGACGCCACGCACGTCCTCGTCCCCGACGCGGACCACGTCCTGTGGCTGGTCCGCACCGAGGAAGCGGCCCGGATCGACCCCGTCGAACTCACCGCGCCCTGGTCCGCCGGCCGGCTCGTCCTCGACGGGGCGGCGGGCGAGCGGCTCGGCGGAGGCGGCGGGGGAGACGGAGGCGGGGGAGACGAAGCGGTGCGCGGAGGCGTGGCCGGGGGCGCCGTCTACGCGGAGGTGCTCGCCGCAGCCCGGACCGCCTTCGCGGGGCTGCAGGCCGGGGTCTGCGCGGGTTCGCTGGCCAGAGCCGTGGAGTACACGGCGGTACGGGAGCAGTTCGGCCGTCCGCTCGCCACCCACCAGGCCGTGCAGCTGCGGGCCGCCGACGCCCACATGGACACCGAGGCCATCCGGGTCACCGCCTACGAGGCCGCCTGGCGGCACGACGAGGGGCTGGACGCGCACGCGGCGGCCCTGACCGCCGCCTGGTGGGCCTCCGAGGCGGGGAAGCGGGTCGTGCACGCCGGCCAGCACCTGCACGGCGGCATGGGGGCGGACCTCGACCACCCCGTGCACCGGCACTTCCTGTGGGGCCGGCAGCTCGACGCGCACCTCGGGTGCGGCACCGAAGTCCTCGCCGAACTCGGCGACCTGCTCGCCGAAGGAGACCTGACATGACGTCCGGCACGGAGACCTTCGCCGAGCCCGGGGACGAGCTGCCGCCGCTGACGATCCCGATCACCCGCACCCTGATCGTCGCCGGGGCCGTCGCCTCCCGCGACTACCAGGACGTGCACCACGACGCCGAACTGGCCCGGGAGAAGGGCTCTCCGGACATCTTCATGAACATCCTCACGACCAACGGACTCGTCGGCCGGTACATCACCGACCACTTCGGCCCCCGTGCCGTCCTGCGCAGGGTCGCCATTCGGCTCGGCGCCCCCAACCACCCCGGCGACACCATGGTGCTGACCGGCACGGTCACCGAGGTCGACGGGGACACCGCGCACGTCCGGGTCGTCGGTGCGAACGGGCTGGGGCACCACGTCACCGGGACCGTCACCGTGCGGGTGCCGCGATGAGCCTCCGCACCCGGGACGGCCTCGGCGGCCGGGCGGCCGTGGCGGGCATCGGGGCCACCGAGTTCTCCAAGGACTCGGGCCGCAGCGAGCTGTCGCTCGCGGCCGAGGCGGTCCGGGCGGCCCTCGACGACGCCGGTCTCGCCCCCGGCGACGTCGACGGGATGGTCACCTTCACCATGGACACCAATCCCGAGATCACGGTCGCCCAGGCCTGCGGCATCGGCGAGCTGTCCTTCTTCTCCCGCGTGCACTACGGCGGCGGGGCCGCCTGCGCCACCGTGCAGCAGGCCGCGCTCGCCGTCGCCACCGGCGTCGCGGAGGTGGTCGTCTGCTACCGGGCGTTCAACGAGCGCTCGGGGCGCCGCTTCGGCTCCGGGGTGCAGCAGCGCGAGCCCTCCGCCGAGGGCGTCGCCCTCGGCTGGCAGCTGCCCTACGGGCTGCTCACCCCGGCCTCCTGGGTCGCGATGACCGCCCAGCGGTACCTGCACACCTACGGTCTGACGCCGGACGCGTTCGGCCACGTCGCCGTGACGGACCGGCGCCACGCCGCCCGCAACCCCGCCGCGTACTTCCACGGGAAGCCGATCACCCTCGCCGACCACGCCGCGTCGCGCTGGATCGCCGAGCCGCTCCGGCTGCTCGACTGCTGCCAGGAGACCGACGGCGGTCAGGCGATCGTGGTCACCTCCGTCGAGCGCGCCCGCGACCTGCGGCGCCCGCCGGCCGTGGTCCTCGCGGCGGCGCAGGGCGCCGGCCGGAAGCAGGAGGCGATGACCAGCTTCCACCGGGACGAGCTGACGGGGCTTCCGGAGATGGGGGCGGTGGCCCGGCAGCTCTGGCGGACCTCGGGCCTCACGCCGGGCGAGATCGACGTGGCCGTCCTCTACGACCACTTCACCCCGTTCGTGCTGATGCAGTTGGAGGAGTTCGGCTTCTGCGGTCCGGGGGAGGCGGCCGACTTCGTCGCGGCGGACGCGCTCCCCCTGAACACCCACGGGGGGCAGCTCGGCGAGGCCTATCTGCACGGGATGAACGGCATAGCGGAGGCGGTGCGGCAGCTGCGCGGGACGTCCGTGAACCAGGTGCCGGGGACGGAGCGGACGTTGGTGACGGCGGGGACGGGGGTTCCCACGTCCGGGTTGATCCTGGGCACGGACGGCTGAGGCGACGGCTCCTGCGGTGGCCGCGCGGGGCGGGCGGATCTTGACTCGCGCCATGAGCACTCACGCGTCACGACCGGAGCCCACTCCCGCACCGGACCGCAGGCCTGAGCCCGCGTCACCCGTCCGCCCGCCGTCCCCGCCACCGCCCGGAGCCGGGGACCGCACCCCGGACCGGGCCCCGGTGGACACCCCGTTCCCGTCCTCGTCCCTCACCCCCGCCGGCACCTCCACCGGCACCCCGGTCACGCCCCCGCCCCCGGTCCCGTCCCCGGATCCCACCCCACCCCGTGCCCCCGTCGGCGCGCCGAGGCGGGGCGTGCGGCGGGCTCCCGTGCGGCTCGTGGTCGGGGCCGTCGCGGCGGCGCTGGCCGGGACGGTCCTGTTCAGCGCCCCCGTGCCGACCGGGACCCCCGGCCCGCTGCCCGCTCCCGCCGCCGGACCCGGGGCCGCCGTCGCCCCGGCCGCCGGACCCGGCGGCGCCCCGGGGAGCCGGGCCGCCGCCGACCCCGTGTACTTCGCCGGACGGGCCTTCGACACGTGCGAGGCGCCGTCCCTCGCGGTGATGGACGCCTGGCGCAGTTCGCCGTACGGGGCCGTCGGGATCTACTTCGGCGGGCGCGGGCGCGGCTGCCCGGTCCAGCGGGAGCTGACCCCGGCCTGGGTCGCCTCCGTGCACACCATGGGCTGGCGACTGCTCCCGCTCTTCGTCGGTTCGCAGGCGCCGTGCGTCAACGCCGCGGCGAAGCGGCCCTTCGCTCTCGGCGGCAACCCCTCGGGCCAGGGCACCCGGGAGGGGGCCGAGGCGGTGCAGGCCGCGCGGGCCCTGGGACTGGACGCGAGCAGCCCGCTGTACCTCGACATCGAGGCGTACGCGCAGGACGACGCGGCCTGCGCCGCGACCACCCTCTCGTTCGTCCGCGCCTGGAACCGGGAGGTGCGCCGCCTCGGCTACCTGCCCGGGTTCTACAGCAGCGCCGACACGGGGGTCCGGGACATGGAGGCGGCGCGCCGGGCGGGGACGCCCGACCTGCCGTCCGTGATGTGGTTCGCCCGCTGGCTGGGGCGGCCCGCGCTGGCCTCCGAGCCGGTGCTGCACCCGCAGGCCTGGACGCCGCACGCCCGGATCCACCAGTACGCGGGCAACGTCGCCGAGACGTACGGTGGCCGGCGGATGCTCATCGACCGGAACACGATGGACTCCCCCGTCGCCCGCGTCGCCCCCTCGGCCGTGGGCGTCACCGGGGTCGCCGACCGGGCGGAGGACGGGGCGCCTCCGGTCCGCCGACCCTGAGGGGGCCCGGAGGGGTCTCCACCCAGAGGAGGTCGGGGCGTCCCCACCCCTACAACCTGAGGCGGACTGCGGGTCGGGACCTGGGGCCGATCCGCCGGACGCCCCTCCCCTCCTAGCGTGGAGCCATGACTCCGCCACCCTCTGGCCCCGTCTGCGCCGGTGCCTCGCAGTTCGCGTCGTACCCGACCTTCTCGTCGTACGTACGGGCGCGCGGGCCCGTGCTCCTGCGCACCGCGCGCTCCCTGACCGCCAACCCCTGCGACGCCGAGGACCTGCTCCAGACGGCGCTGGCCAAGACGTTCGTCGCCTGGGAGCGCATCGAGGACCACCGCGCCCTGGACGGCTACGTCCGCCGCGCGCTGCTGAACACCCGCACGTCGCAGTGGCGCAAGCGCAAGGTGGACGAGTTCGCCTGCGACGAGCTGCCGGAACCGTCCGGCGTCCCGGAGCCGGACCCGGCGGAGCGGCAGGTGCTGCACGACGCGATGTGGCGCGCGGTGCTGAAGCTCCCCGAGCGGCAGCGCCAGATGGTGGTCCTCAGGTACTACGAGGACCTGAGCGAGGCCCAGACCGCCGAGGTCCTGGGGGTGTCCGTCGGCACGGTGAAGAGCGCGGTGTCGAGAGCGCTGGGCAAGCTCCGCGAGGACCCGGAGCTGACTCCCGTCCGGCAGGAAGCGCGAGGAACCGGTCGATAACCGGCGTGGCGCGGCACTCCTGCCAGTGATCACTGGCAATTTCCGTACTCTCGGGTAGTGACATACCGAGCGGTACGTGCGCAGAATCTCCACACCCCTTCTGCCACGTAGCGCCCACCGGGAGGACGCCCCGTGTACAGCACCATGCAGGACGTACAGCTGACCGTGAGCCGCATTCTGAAGCACGGAATGACGATCCACGGAAAGTCGATCATCACCACCTGGACGGGCGAACCCGAGCCGCAGCGCCGCACGTTCGCGGAGGCCGGGGAACGCGCGCACCAGCTGGCCGACGCCCTGCGCGACGAACTCGGGGTCGTCGGCGACCAGCGGGTCGCGACCCTGATGTGGAACAACGCCGAGCACGTCGAGGCGTACTTCGCGATCCCCTCGATGGGCGCCGTCCTGCACACCCTGAACCTCCGTCTTCCCCCCGAGCAGCTGGTGTGGATCGTCAACCACGCCGCCGACCGGGTCGTCCTCGTCAACGGCTCGCTGCTCCCCCTCCTCGCCCCGCTGCTGCCGCACCTGCCCACGATCGAGCACATCGTGGTCGCCGGCCCCGGGGACCGCTCCGTCCTGGACGGCGCCGCGCCGCGCGTGCACGACTACGAGGAGCTGATCGCCGGCCGCCCGACCACGTACGACTGGCCCGAGCTGGACGAGCGTTCGGCCGCGGCCATGTGCTACACCTCCGGCACCACGGGCGACCCCAAGGGCGTCGTCTACTCGCACCGCTCGATCTACCTGCACTCGATGCAGGTCAACATGGCCGAGTCGATGGGCCTCACCGACCGGGACACGACCCTGGTCGTCGTCCCGCAGTTCCACGTCAACGCCTGGGGCCTGCCGCACGCCACCTTCATGACCGGCATCAACATGCTCATGCCGGACCGCTTCCTCCAGCCGGCCCCGCTCGCCGACATGATCGAGCGCGAGCGCCCGACCCACGCGGCCGCCGTCCCCACCATCTGGCAGGGGCTGCTCGCCGAGGTCACCGCGAACCCCCGCGACCTCTCCTCGATGTCCCAGGTCACCATCGGCGGCGCGGCCTGTCCGCCAGCGCTGATGGAGGCGTACGACCGGCTCGGTGTCCGCCTCTGCCACGCCTGGGGCATGACGGAGACCTCCCCCCTGGGCACGATGGCCCACCCTCCGCACGGCCTGACCGCCGAGGAGGAGTGGCCGTACCGCGTCACGCAGGGCCGCTTCCCGGCCGGCGTCGAGGCCCGCCTGGTCGGCCCGGCCGGCGAGCACCTGCCCTGGGACGGCGAGTCGGCCGGCGAGCTGGAGGTGCGCGGCACCTGGATCGCCGGCTCCTACTTCGGCGGCGTCGACGGCGAGGCGATCCGTCCGGCGGACAAGTTCAGCGAGGACGGCTGGCTCAAGACCGGGGACGTCGGTGTGATCAGCCCGGACGGCTTCCTCACCCTCACCGACCGCGCCAAGGACGTCATCAAGTCCGGCGGCGAGTGGATCTCCAGCGTCGAGCTGGAGAACGCGATCATGGCGCACCCGGCCGTCGCCGAGGCCGCCGTCGTCGCCGTCCCGGACGAGAAGTGGGGCGAGCGGCCGCTGGCGACCGTCGTCCTCAAGGACGGTGCCACGGCGGACTACGAGACGCTGAAGGCCTTCCTCGCCGACGAGGCCGGCATCGCCAAGTGGCAGCTCCCGGAGCGCTGGGCGATCGTGCCGGCGGTGCCCAAGACGAGCGTCGGCAAGTTCGACAAGAAGGTCATCCGCAGGCAGTACGCGGAGGGTGCGCTGGACGTGACGGAGCTGTAGCGGGCTGCGGACGCGGTCGCGGGGAGGGCTTCGCCGTGCGAATCCCTCCCCGCGTCCGTGCGCGTGCGGGCACTGGTCGTACGCCGGCCGGCGCGGGTACGACCCGTACCGGGGTGCGACCCGGCGTGCGCGGCGTACCGGTCCGTGCGTGCCCGGCGCGTGAGGCGGCACGGGGGCGCGGCCAGGCGCACGGCCGGCCCGCACGACCGGCCCGCGCGGGTGCGTCCCGGCGTGCGCGGCGGTCCGGGTCGTACGCGGCCCCGGCGTGCGCGGCGGTCCGGGTCGTACGCGGCCCCGGCGTGCGCCGCGGCCCGCTCGGGCGCGCCCCGGCGCCTGAGGCGGCTCCGTTCGGGCGCGGCCCGGGCGGCTAGTTGGTGCCGATCTTCGCGAGCAGGTCGACGATCCGGGCCTGGACCTCGGTGCTGTTCGAGCGCTCCGCCAGGAAGAGGACCGTCTCGCCGGAGGACAGCTTCGGCAGCTCCTCCTCGGCGAGGTCGGCCGAGGTGTAGACGACCAGCGGCGTGCGGTTGAGCTGCCCGTTCGCCCGCAGCCAGTCGATGATCCCGGCCCGGCGGCGGCGCACCTGCATCAGGTCCATCACCACCAGGTTCGGCCGCGTCTGCGTGGCGAGGGTGACCGCCTCGGTGTCCGTGGCCGCCCGGGCGACCTGCATCCCGCGCCGCTCCAGGGTGGCTCCGAGCGCCTCCGCGATGTCCTCGTTCTCCTCGATGAGGAGGACGCGGGACGGGTGCTGCTCGCTGTCGCGCGGCGCGAGCGCCTTGAGGAGGACGGCCGGGTCGGCGCCGTACGCGGCCTCCCGGGTCGCCTGCCCCAGACCGGCCGCGAGGAGCACCGGAACCTCGGCGGCCACGGCGGCCTGACGCAGCGACTGGAGCGCGGTGCGCGTGATGGGCCCGGTCAGCGGGTCGACGAAGAGCGCGGCCGGGAAGGCGGCGATCTGGGCGTCCACCTCCTCGCGGGAGTGCACGATCACCGGGCGGTAGCCGCGGTCGCTCAGCGCCTGCTGGGTGGAGACGTCGGGCGCGGGCCAGACCAGCAGCCGGCGCGGGTTGTCGAGGGGCTCCGGGGGGAGTTCGTCGTCGACCGGGCGCGGCGCGGGCCGGTTGGCGACCTCGACGGCGCCACCGGGACCGTCGAGCGGCTCGGGTCCCTCGGCGGAGCCCTCGGCGGGGGCTCCTATGGCGTACGCGCGTCCCTCGGGCGCGCGGGACGCCGTCGGGGCCTCCGGCTGCGGGTGCGGCCTGGCCTCGCCGCCGGCCGGCGCGGGGAGCGCGGCCTGCACGGGCGGATCGGACTCCGGCGGGGTGGCGAGCCTGCGCCGCCGCCCGGAACCGTTGGAGGTGCCGGAGCCGTTGGAGGGCGGACCGGAGGCCGCCGGGGCCGCCGGGGCGGGCGAGCCGGCCGGGGCGGGCAGCGGGGCCGCCGGGGGCGGCGGGACGAAGGGGACGCCCTGCCCCAGGGTGCGCACGCTGAACGCCCGCCCCTGCGTCGAGTCCTTCGGCATGGGCAGTTCGGGAGGCAGCGGCACCGAACCGGTGCCGGTCCCCGATCCGGAGCTGGTGCTGTTCCGGGGCTCGGGCTGCACGGCGGGCGCGGCCTGGGCGGGGGCCCGGGTCGGCTCGGGGGCCGGGGCGTGCGCGGCCGGCTCCTGCTCCGGCTCGGCCGGCGGGGGCGCGACGGCCCGGCGGCGCCCGGTCGGCTCGCCCTGCGGCAGCGGGTGCGGGTGGGCCGGCGCGGGCGTGTGCCCGGCGTCCGGGACACCCCGTACGCCCTCGTGGCGGCCCTCGTCGGACACGGGCAGCGGCGCCGCGACGGGCGAGGACCCGGCCGGTGCGGCGAGCGCGGCCTCGTCCTCGGCGGGGCGGTCGGCATCGGCCGGGGGGAGCGCGAACGGCGTCCGGGGCCCCGCCTCGGCCGCGGCCGCGCGCTCCTGCGCGGCGGCGAGCGCACGACGACGGCGTCCGCTCGGCTGCGCCTCGGGCGCGGAGTCGGCGGAGGCCACGGCGGGCAGGGCGCGAGCGAGCGCGGGCGCCGGCGGAGCCCCGGTGGGCTCGACGGCGACACCCTGCGGCGGCACGGCGGCGCCGAGCGCGGCCCGTCCCTGCGCGCCTTCCGCGGCGGTCACGACCGAGCCCTCGGCGGGCCGTCCGCGACGCCGGCCGGTGGGCTCGACCGGGGAACCGCCGGGAGCGCCCTGGGCCGTACCGCCGACGGGGACGGCCTGGTCCACGCCCGCGTTCTGCTGGGCCGGAATCAGTTCGGCGGGTCCGCCGGGGGCTTCCGCCGTACGGGCCCGGCGGCGGCCGCTGGGCTCGGCGGCGGTCTCGGGGGCGACCGCACTCTCCAGGAAGGCGTCCGTGGAGCCGCGCCGGGCCCGCCGCCGCCCGCCGCCGGAGGTCTCCGGGGAGTCGGCGGACGCCGCCGGAGCACCGGGCGCCGACGTGCCGGAGGGGACGGGGACCGGGGAGAGGCCGGCCGCGGCCGGGGGGACGGGGGCGGAGGCCTGCGCGGGGAGCGCGAGCGCCTCCCGGCCGCCGCCGGCGCGCCCGCCGGCTGAACCGGGCCCGGACGCGCCGCCCGGACCGTCCGCCCCGTGCGGGGCCTGCTCCGTCGCCGGGACCGTGCCCCGGCCCGTACCGAGCGGGACTTCGAGGACGTACGCGCCGCCGCTCGTCCCCGGCACCTCGTGGGTCTGCACGACACCGCCGTGCGCCGCCACGATGCCGCGGACGACCGGCCCGTGGACCGGATCCCCGCCGGCGTACGGGCCCCGGACCTCGATCCGCACGACGTCACCGCGCTGCGCGGCCGCGACGACGATCGTGGAGTCGGCCGGTCCGGCGCCCTGGGCGGCGGTGCGGTTCTTGCCGGTCGCGTCGACGCCGGCGACGTCGGCGACCAGGTGCGCGAGCGCGGTGGAGAGCCGGGCCGCGTCCACCTCGGCCTCGATGGGCGGCGCGTGCACGGCGAACTGGGCGCGGCCGGGGCCGATCAGGTCGACCGCCCCGTCGATGCCCGCCGTCACGATGCCGTCGAGGAGCGCGACGCTCTTGTCCAGCGACTCGGCGCCCGCGTCCAGGCGCTGGTAGCCCAGGACGTTGTCCACCAGGGCCGTCATGCGGGCGTAGCCGGCGGCGAGATGGTGCAGGACCTGGTTGGCCTCCGGCCAGAGCTGTCCGGCGTCGTCCGCGGCGAGGGCGCCCAGCTGGCCGCGGAGCTCCTGGAGGGGGCCGCGCAGGGACTCCGCGAGGACGGCCGTGAGCTGCTCGTGCCGGGCGGCGAGGGAGGCGTACCGCTCCTGCTGCGCCTCCCGGTCGGCGGCGTTCCGCTCGGCCCGGTCGGCGAGTTCGGCGGCGTTCCGCTCGGTGAGCTCCTTGATCTCGGCGGCGTGCTCCTCGACCAGCTGCTCGTACGGCCTGCGGTCGGTGAAGGTCATGACGGCGCCGACGAGCTGGTCGCCGTCGCGCACCGGAGCGGTCGTCAGGTCGACCGGCACGCGGTCGCCCTTCTTCGCCCAGAGGACCTGTCCGCGGACGCGGTGCTTGCGGCCGGACTTGAGGGTGTCGGCGAGCGGCGACTCCTCGTACGGGAACGGCTCGCCGTCCGGGCGCTTGGCCAGGATCAGCGGGTGCAGCTCCTGGCCGCCGAGCTCGCCGGCGCGGTAGCCGAGGATCTGGGCGGCGGCCGGGTTGACGAGGACGACGCGGCCGTCGGTGTCCGTGCCGACGACGCCCTCGGCGGCGGCGCGCAGGATCATCTCGGTCTGCCGCTGCGAGCGGGCGAGTTCGGCCTCGGTGTCGAGGGTGCCGGTGAGGTCCCGGACGACCAGCATGAGCAGCTCGTCGCCGGTGTAGCCGCCGTACGAGTCGTAGGCCTCGCGGCCGTCCTCCAGGCTGGCGCTGGTCACCTCGACGGCGAACTCGCTGCCGTCGGTGCGGCGGGCGATCATCCGGGTCGGCTTGGTGCGGCCGCGCTCGTCGGTGCCCTCGGGGCGGCGCATGGAGCCGGGGATGAGGCGGGAGTCGAAGCCGGGCAGGAGATCGAGCAGGCCGCGTCCGACGAGTGCGGTGCCCGGGGTCTCGAACATGCCGAGGGCGATGGTGTTGGCGTTGACGACCGTGCCGTTGCAGTTGACGAGCACGAGGCCGTCGGGAAGGGCGTCGAGTATGGCTGCGAGGCGAGCAGCGCCCCGGGATGGCCTGCTGCTCACGACGACGTTCCTCCCTGACGCACGGCAACGTGCATGCCCTATCGGCCGGCCGGCCCCATCTTGCCCCTCGGGCCGCACCCTGTCACGGAAGGGAGTCTAAGGGAGCCCGCGGGGGGCGGCCCCGGTCTCATTGCCTCCCATCCCGTCTCATCCCCGGACAAGAGGAAGGACAGGCTCCAGATTCTCCCAGCGGTTGATCTCGCAGCCGTCGGCGCGGGAGAAGCGGGCGTCGACCGCGCGCCCCTGCCAGGTGCCGGTGACGTGGGCGACGGCCGGGCCGCCGTACACCTGGGTGCAGAACGCGTCCTCGGGCACGGGCGCGAAGGGGTCGCCGCCGTCCTCGGCGAGCCGGTCGAGGCGCTCGCAGGCGTTCTGGTGGGCGGGGTGGTTCCCGGCGACCCGGTCGTCGCACCTGAGCTCGAACGTGCCGTCGGCGTCGGGGTGGCCGCTCTCGGCGACGGTCACGGTCAGCTTCTCGGGCGGGGCGAGCAGCGGCAGCGGCGGGAGCGGACCGAGGCCCGCGGTGCCGGCGGCGGCGGTGGCGAGGGACGCGAGGACGAGGCGGCGCAGCATGCGGGTCTCCCGGACGTTGAAGGGTCGGGGCACGCGCGCACGACGCGCCCCGCCCCCTCTAACGCTCCGGACGCGGGGGCGTTGCGCAAGCGGGGGTGCGCCGGGTGGGGGAGGGCGGGGCGAAGGCGGGGACGGAGGCGGACCGCGCCACGGGACCGCGCAGGGACCCGGGGAGCCGGTCGGTCCGTCCTGCCGGACACCGCCGGACACCGCCGGGCCTCGGACCGGCCATCCCGCGGCCCCCCGGCCGGGTCGGGGGCGGCTCCGGCGGGCGCCACGTCGGACGCGCTGGGCTTTGCCCTCGACCCCGGAGGGCTAGTACGGTGAGGATCGATTGGTGACACCCGGTTCGCCTGTGTCATCATCTGCACGCACCACCCGCGCAAGCGCGAGGTGCATGGAGGCGTCGCCTAGTCCGGTCTATGGCGCCGCACTGCTAATGCGGTTTGGGTCTTAAAGCCCATCGAGGGTTCAAATCCCTCCGCCTCCGCCCCTACCGAAGCCCCGGCCCCACAGGCCGGGGCTTCGGCCGTTTCCACCCCTCCGCGCCCCGGCGCCCACCACTCGACTCCACGCCCCCACCAGGGACCCGTACGACGTTTTCGCAGGTCACAAGGGGTGGGCCTAATGGATTTCACATGGCGGCGGCAGTCATGTAATGTTCTGTCTGTCGCCGCGAGCGGGTCGAAAGACCGGGGAGCGGAGGCAAGACAAAAGAACAAGCACTCGTAGCTTAACGGATAGAGCATCTGACTACGGATCAGAAGGTTGCAGGTTCGAATCCTGCCGAGTGCACACAGACAAGAGGCCCGGACGAGAGTCCGGGCCTCTTGCGTTTTCCGGACGCGACGGGGACGTGTGCGGCCGACGGGCCCGAAGTGGTCGGGGTCTACCCGGGGGATAGCGTGGCCGCTCATGTCGCGTCGGGGCGGGGGCACGGCGGCGCGTCCGATCGGGAGGGGCTGTATGAGGTACGGAGTCGGGGTGGCGGGCCTCGCCGCTGCGGTGATGGCGGGCTTGACGGGGTGCGGGACCCAGGCGGCCGCGGGCCCGGAGGGCGCGGAACGAGCCGCGCCGGCTCGCACCGCCCCGGCGGGCACCCTTCCGCCGAGTACGGACCCGGTGCAGGGGAGCGAGAGCCTCTCCTCCGCGGAACTGCAGGGACGGTGGTGGACGTGGGCGGCCTCGGAGCCCGAAGCGACCAATCCCGTCGCCGACGTGGACGGGCGGGCGTGCGCGCGCAACCAGCCCCAGGACGTGTGGTTCCTGGCCGGAACCTTCGGCGGTCGGGCCGAGCGCGCGTGCGAGGTTCCCGGCGGGCGTTCGATCGCTGCGCCCGTCGTCAACACCTTCGGAGACCCCGAGCGCTGCGCGGACTTCATGAGCGGCGCGCAGGGGACCGTGGTCCTCGACGGCGAGGTGGTCGAGCCGGAGGCGTACCCGGGGGACTCGATCACGGTGCTGGGTGCCCAGGGCAACCCGGTCACCGGGGAGGAGGGACGCTTCGCGGCGACGGGGTGCGGCCTGTGGGTGCAGTTGCCGCCGCTCGCTCCGGGGAAGCACTCCCTGAAGATCCGTGGGCGGTCGGGCGGCTTCTCGACCGGTGCGGACTACGCGTTGACCGTGGTCGCCTCGGCGGGTTCGGCGGGTTCGGCGGCCTAGACGGGCCGCGGGCGGAGGAGATCCGGTGCGCCGAGGGGTGCGCCGGGTGCCGGGTGCCGGGGCTCGTGCCCGCCGCCCGGTGGGGAGTGAAGTCGGGTGGCTGTGGTGGGGGTTCGGTGACGGGGCGCGGGCGAGCCGTTATGGTCGGATGATCGTTCTTTCTACGGATGTGGGGGTTGGGGCATGGCGCTCTTCGGGAACGCGCACGCGATTGATCCGGCGCAGGCGCAGCAGGACTACGCGCGGCTGCTCGGGCAGGGGGAGCAGGTGCACGCCGCGTACCTGCTGATCCGCGACACCATCTTCTTCACCGACCGGCGGCTCGTGCTGGTCGACAAGCAGGGCATCACCGGCAAGAAGGTCGAGTACCACTCGATCCCGTACAAGAGCATCACGCACTTCGCGGTCGAGACCGCCGGCACCTTCGACCTGGACGCCGAGCTGAAGATCTGGATCTCGGGCAGCCAGCTGCCGGTCCAGAAGACCTTCACCAAGGGCGTCGACATCTACGAGGTGCAGGCGATCCTCACGCAGTTCGTCGCCCGGTAGGGACGGCCGCGGACGCGGGTGTCGGGGAGGGGTTTCCGGGGGCGTCCCCGGGAGCGCCTCCCCTTTTGGGTGAACCTGTCTGATTTGCATGTCAGTTGAATATGCCCTCGGCCTAGCTTGCGAGGCGGAGGTGATGATCGATGGACGCGATCGACATCGATGACTTGGTGTACGCCGCCACCGGCGCGCCCCTGCGGAGGCTGACGGCGGCCGACGGGACCCACTGGTTCCCCGTCGTGGACGTGGCGAAGCGGCTGGGGTACGCGGGGACCAGGGAGGTGCTGCGGACCGTGGTGCTGCCGGAGACCTGCCTCGCGGCCGCGCGGGAGCTCGCCGGGGACGAGGAGTTCTCCGGGCGGAGCGGTATCAGGGCGACGACGCGGATGGTGAGCCTCCAAGGGCTCGTGCAGCTCGTCGGGGCCTGCCGGAGACCGGAGGCCGGGCCGTTCCGGGCGTGGACGGCCGAGGTCATAGCGGCGATCCAGCGGTACGGCGGATACGGTCTCGAACCCTCCCCCGTGCACGCCGGACACGTCCTGCCGCCGGAGCTCCTCGACGCCCTCGTCCGGCTCGACGGGCAGTGGGACGAGCGGGCCGTCGCCTACGCCGAGCACACCGAGTACGCGGAGCTGCTCCGCGAGACCCGGCGGAGCCTCTCCCGGGTCGCCGCCTCCCTCGAACACCTCTCGTTGCCCCGGCAGCGGGCCGGCGCCGCGGTCGCGCTCACCCCCCAGCAGCTCGTCGAGTCCTGGGCCGTCACCGGGGACGTGCGGACGGTCGCGGCCTTCCTCGCCCCCGCACTGGTCCGCGGCGGCGTCCGGTACCGCACCCAGGACGTCACCCGCCGCACCGGCCTCGCCGGCGAGCGCGTCCGGGACTGCGTCCGCCTGCTGATCGAGCGCGGCTGCATGCGGGAGGTCGGCGGGCCCGACGCCGACGGGGCACGCTTCTACGTCCTGCCCTGAGCGGGCACGACGGCCCGGCACGCGTCCGCGTCGCCCCGGTGCCCCGGGGTAGGGGACGGGGAGCGGACGTGCCGGAGACTGGACATCCGGCGAGCGGAGGAGGCAGGGCGTGGAGTGGCGGTGTCGGGGGATCACCTGGGCCGGGGGCGAGCCGGGACTGCGGTGGTGGGGCGGCAGGGTCAGCGCCCTCGCGTACGGACAGGAGCTCGCCTTCCGGGCGGTCGGGGAGCGGCGGTGCCCGGGAGCGCGGGGGAACCCCTGCCCGCTGGACGCCGTCGTGTCCGGCCGGGCCACCGGCGGGCGCTGCGCGGAGTGCGCGCGGCTCGACCGGACCCACTCGGTCGCGGCCGACACCTTCCTGGACGACCCGCAGCCGTACCGCGTCTACCTGGCCTGGTTCGGGCCCGGGATGACCAAGGTCGGGATCACCGCGGAGGCCCGGGGCGAGGCCCGGCTGCTGGAGCAGGGGGCCGTCACGTTCGGCTGGCTCGGGCGGGGGCCCCTGATGGCGGCCCGGCGGACCGAGGAGGTGCTCCGGCAGGCCCTCGGGGTCCCCGACCGGGTGGCGTACGAACGGAAGCGCGCCGCCCGGCACGCCCTGCCGTCCGCCGCCGACCGGGCGGCCGAGGTCCGGGAGCTGTACGGGCGGGCGCGGGAGGTCGGCGGCTGGACGGAGACCCTGGAGCCGCTGGAGCTCGCCGCGCGCGACCACGCGACCGTCTTCGGTCTCGACGGGCTGCCGCCGCTCGCCGGCACGGTGACGGAGCTGGTCGACGGGGGCGTCGTCAGCGGGCGGCTGCTCGCCGCGGCGGGGCCCGACCTGCATCTGCTCGACCCCGGCGGGCGCTGTGTCGCCCTCGACACCCGGCTGATGGGCGGATGGGCGCTCCGGGGCGCGGGAGAGGGGGTCGCGCCGTCCGTCCCGGTGGCGGAGGCGGCGTCCGCGGTGGACGAGAGCAGCCAGGGGGAGCTCTTCTGAGGGGCGGCGGCCCTTCGTAAAGTCTTGGATCCCTTTCCCGGCGTCCGTGGACATCCGCCCGTCGGCCCGACGAGGGTGATCACATGACCTCCGAACTGGTGGCGGGCCTCGAACCGCCCTACTACACGGCTGTGTTCACCTCGGTCCGGCCGGACGCCCCCGAGGGCTACGCAGAGACCGCGGCCCGGATGGACGCGCTCGCCCGCGAGATGCCCGGTTTCCTCGGCCACGAGTCGGCCCGCACTCCGGGCGGCATCGGCATCACCGTGGCCTACTTCCGGGACCTGGAGTCGCTGGACGCCTGGCGGCTGCACGGCGAGCACATGGCGGCCAAGGCGTACGGGCGGGAGCACTGGTACGACAGCTTCAGCGTGCACATCGGGAAGGTCGAGCGGAGTTACAGCTTTGAGCGCGCGTAGCGGGAGCGGTCCGGGCGGTCCGGGCGGTCCCGGCGGTCCCGGCGAGCCGGTCGCACGGGGTGACGAGGGCGGGGGGAGCGACGGGAGCGACCCGTGCTGCCTCGGTGGTGCGGTTCCCGCAAGCCGAGAGAGCCGTGACCGCCGTGAGAGCGCGGGCATCCGGGAGATCGTCGAGCGGCTCGGGATTCCCGGGCTCGTCGACGTGCACACGCACTTCATGCCGCAGAACGTCCTCGACAAGGTCTGGGCCTACTTCGACGCCGTCGGTCCTCTGACCGGGATGGCGTGGCCCATCACCTACCGCGAGGAGGAGGACCGCCGGCTCGCCCTCCTGCGGGGCTTCGGAGCGGTCGCGTTCACCGCGATGCTCTATCCCCACAAGCCCGGGATGGGCGCCTGGCTGAACTCCTGGGCGGCCGACTTCGCCTCCCGCACGCCCGACTGCCTGCACACCGCGACCCTCTTCCCCGAGCCGGGCGTCGACCGGTACGTCCGCGAGGCACTCGACGCGGGGGCCCGGGTCTTCAAGGTGCACCTCCAGGTCGGCGGCTTCGACCCCAACGACCCGGAGCTGGACGAGGCCTGGGGTGCGCTCGCCGACTCCGGTACCCCGGTCGTGGTGCACTGCGGCTCCGGACCCGCCCCGGGCCGGTTCACCGGGCCCGGGCCCATGGGACGGCTGCTCGCCCGCCATCCCCGGCTCCGGGTGATCGTCGCCCACATGGGGATGCCCGAGTACGGCGAGTTCCTCGACCTCGCCCAGCGGTACGAGGGCGTCCACCTCGACACCACGATGGCCTTCACCGACTTCAGCGAACGGCTCGCGCCCTTCCCCCGGGAGGAGCGCGCGCGACTGGTGGCCCTCGGCGACCGGATCCTCCTCGGCTCCGACTTCCCGAACATCCCGTATCCGTACATCCACCAGCTCCAGGCCCTCGAACGCCTCGGGCTCGGGGACGACTGGCTGCGGGGAGTCCTGTACGAGAACGGCGCCGCGCTGTTTCACGTGAAACCCTGAGGGCACCGACCCAGCCCTCCCCTTCCCCTCCGGTTCTCAGCCAATTCACAGGAAGAGACAAGAGGCCTCTCAGCGGCGGCCGGGAGCGTGGGTCCCATGACCGTCACCACACGCCGTCCCGGCACCCGCGCCGACATGCTCCGTGCCGACGGAACCGCCGTCCGCGTCCTCGTCGTCGACGACGAGGCCTCGCTCGCCGAGCTGCTCTCCATGGCCCTGCGCTACGAGGGCTGGCAGGTGTCCAGCGCCGGGGACGGGGCGACCGCGCTGCGCTCCGCGCGTGAGTTCCGGCCGGACGCCGTGATCCTCGACATCATGCTGCCCGACGTCGACGGGCTCAGCCTGCTCGGCCGGATCCGGCGCGAGCTGCCCGACGTGCCGGTGCTCTTCCTGACGGCCAAGGACGCCGTCGAGGACCGGATCGCCGGGCTCACGGCGGGTGGCGACGACTACGTCACCAAGCCCTTCAGCCTGGAGGAGGTCGTGGCCCGGCTGCGCGGGCTCATCCGCAGGTCGGGCGCGGCGGTCGCGCGCAGCGAGTCGCTGCTCGCCGTCGGGGACCTCACCCTCGACGAGGACAGCCACGAGGTCACCCGGGGCGGGGACTCGATCCACCTCACGGCGACCGAGTTCGAGCTGCTGCGCTACCTGATGCGCAATCCCCGCCGGGTGCTCAGCAAGGCGCAGATCCTCGACCGCGTCTGGTCCTACGACTTCGGCGGCCAGGCCAACGTCGTCGAGCTCTACATCTCGTACCTGCGGCGGAAGATCGACGCCGGACGCACCCCGATGATCCACACCCGGCGCGGGGCCGGATACCTCATCAAGCCGGGGGAGTAGCGGCCCGTGTTCCGAGCTGCAGGGCGGCGGTGGCGGACCCGGGGGCCGTGGTCGCTGCGGACCCGTCTCGTCGTGTCGGCGGTCGCGCTGATCGCGGTCGTCGCGTCCGTCATCGGCACGGTCACGACCATAGCCTTCCGCTCGTATCTGTACGACCGGGCCGACGAGCAGGTCCGGGCCGTCTCCAACCGGGCGGCCGGCCCGCCGTCGGGGATGGCCGGCCTGCCCGAGATGAACCGGCGCGGGAAGGACGACCTCGGGTTCGTGGTGGGGCCCAGCACCCCGGTCGGCACCCTCGGCGCCGTCCTCACGGACGGCGTCGTGACCGAGGCCGGGTACTCGGCGGAGGCCGAGGACCGGGGCATCTACCGGCAGGACCTCCGCATCAAGCCGCTCGACGAGGCCCAGCGGGCGGCCCTGGCGGCCGTCCCGCGCGACGGGCGGCCGCACACCGTCGAACTCCCGGGCGGGCTCGGCTCGTACCGGGTCGAGTACGCCTCCGCGAGCTGGGGCACCGTCCTCACCGGCATTCCGCTGGCCTCCGTCGAGAAGGCGCTCTCCACCCTGATCCTCGTCGAGCTGAGCGTCACCGGCGCCGGGCTCTTCGCCGCCTCCCTGGCCGGGACGGTCCTCGTCCGGGTCGCCCTGCGGCCGCTGCGGCGGGTCGTCGCCACCGCGGGGCAGGTCGCCCAGCTGCCGCTGCACAGCGGAGAGGTGGCACTCCACCAACGGGTCCCCGACACCGAGGCCGATCCGCGGACCGAGGTCGGCCAGGTCGGCGCCGCCATCAACCGGATGCTCGACCACGTCCACTCGGCGCTCGACGCCCGCCAGCAGAGCGAGACCCGGGTCCGGCAGTTCGTCGCCGACGCCAGCCACGAACTGCGCACCCCGCTCGCCTCGATCCGGGGGTACGCCGAGCTGACCCGGCGCGGCCGCGAGGAGTGCGGCCCCGACACCCGGCACGCGCTCGGCCGCATCGAGTCCGAGGCGACCCGGATGACGGGCCTCGTGGAGGACCTCCTGCTGCTGGCCCGCCTCGACGCCGGACGCCCCCTCGCGTACGAGCCCGTCGACCTCGTCCCGCTCGTCGTGGACGCGGTGAGCGACGCGCGCGCTGCGGGACCCCACCACCACTGGTCCCTCGAACTGCCCGAGGACGGCGGGGGCGTCGTCCGCGCGGACGGCGCCCGACTCCAGCAGGTCCTCGTCAACCTCCTCGCCAACGCGCGGACGCACACCCCGCCGGGGACCAGGGTCACCGCGCGGGTGCGCACCGAACCCGGTGCGGTGACCGTCCGGATCGAGGACGACGGCCCCGGCATCCCCGCCGCGCTCCTGCCCTCGGTCTTCGAGCGGTTCGCACGCGGCGACGCCTCCCGCTCCCGGCAGGCCGGATCCACCGGCCTCGGGCTCGCCATCGTGCGGGCGGTCGTGGTCGCGCACGGGGGCGAGGTGGGCGTCGACAGCGCGCCCGGCCGGACCGTCTTCACCGTCCGGCTGCCTGCCCCGGCGGCGGAGGACATCCCCTCACAGGCAGGGCACAGGCTCATCACACAGCCGTGACAGCGGCCCCGGCGAGTGTCTGTGGCATGCGAACCCCAACGATCGCGGGGCCCCTGTCCGGAGCCCTCCCCGCCCGGGATCACCTGCCGGTGGACAGCGCCGGGCGGCCCGTCCTGGACGTGGTGATCCCCGTCTACAACGAGGAGAAGGACCTGGAGCCGTGCGTCCGCCGGCTCCACGAGCACCTCCTCCGGACCTTCCCGTACGACTTCCGCATCACCGTCGCCGACAACGCCTCCACCGACAGCACCCCCGAGGTCGCGGCCGGGCTCGCGGCCGAGGTCCCCGAGGTGCGTTCCGTCCGCCTGGAGCAGAAGGGCCGCGGCCGGGCGCTGCGGACGGTGTGGTCGGATTCCGACGCGCCCGTCCTCGCCTACATGGACGTGGACCTCTCCACCGACCTGAACGCCCTGCTCCCGCTGGTCGCGCCGCTCATCTCGGGCCACTCGGACCTGGCGATCGGCTCCCGGCTCGCCCGCTCCTCGCGGGTGGTGCGCGGGCCGAAGCGGGAGTTCATCTCGCGTGCGTACAACCTGATCCTGCGCGGCTCGCTGGCCGCCCGGTTCTCCGACGCGCAGTGCGGCTTCAAGGCGATCCGGCGCGACGTCGCCGAACGGCTGCTCCCGATGGTCGAGGACACCGGCTGGTTCTTCGACACGGAGCTGCTGGTCCTCGCGGAACGGGCCGGCCTGCGCATCCACGAGGTGCCGGTGGACTGGGTCGACGACCCCGACTCGACCGTGCACATCGTGAGCACGGCCACCGACGACCTGAAGGGCGTCTGGCGGGTGGGCCGTGCCCTCGCGACGGGTTCGCTGCCGCTGGACCGGCTGGCCAGGCCCTTCGGCGACGACCCCCGGGACCGTGAACTCACGGGCGTGCCGGGCGGACTGGCCCGGCAGCTGGTCGGCTTCTGCGTGGTCGGAGTCCTGTCGACGCTCTTCTACCTCGCCCTGTACTCCCTCTTCCGGCTTGGGGTGGGCCCGCAGCTCGCCAACGCCGGCGCGCTCCTGGTCTCCGCGGTGGCCAACACGGCGGCCAACCGGCGGCTGACCTTCGGCGTGCGGGGCCGCGACCGGGCCGTCCGCCACCAGGCGCAGGGCCTCGTGGTCTTCGCGATCGGCCTGGCCCTGACGAGCGGTTCGCTCGCCGCGCTCGGCGCGGCGACCGGGAACCCGGCGCACTCCACCGAACTCGCCGTCCTGGTCGTCGCGAACCTCGCCGCGACCGTCCTGCGCTTCCTCCTCTTCCGGCTCTGGGTCTTCCCCGAGCGCTCCCCCGCACGGAACGACCCCAGGGACGACCGATGACATCGACGACCTCGACCTTCCCGGCCGCGGCGCCCGCCGCGCCGCATGCGGGGGCGCCCCGCGGCGGCCCGCTGACCCGGCTCCTGCGCGGCCGTCCGGAGGACGCCCGCTGGGTCCGCCCCGCGTTCCTCGGCCTGCTCGCCGTCACGGCCGTGCTCTATCTGTGGAACCTGAGCGCCTCCGGTTACGCGAACTCCTTCTACTCCGCCGCCGTCCAGGCGGGCGGGGAGAGCTGGAAGGCCTTCTTCTTCGGCTCGCTCGACGCGGCCAACGCCATCACCGTCGACAAGCCGCCTGCCGCGCTCTGGCCGATGGCCCTCTCCGTCCGGCTCTTCGGCCTGGGGTCCTGGCAGATCCTGGTGCCGGAGGTCCTCATGGGCGTGGGCACGGTCGCCGTGCTCTACGCCGCCGTGCGGCGCCGGTTCGGCCCGGGCGCCGGTCTGATCGCGGGCACCGTCCTGGCGCTCACGCCCGTCGCGGCGCTGATGTTCCGCTTCAACAACCCGGACGCGCTGCTCGCCCTGCTCATGACGGTGGCCGTGTACTGCGTGCTGCGGGCCCTGGAGCAGGACCGGGGCGCGGCGAAGTGGCTGGTGTGGGCCGGGGTGGCCTTCGGCTTCGCCTTCCTCGCGAAGACCCTCCAGGCCTTCCTCGTCCTGCCGCCGCTCGCCCTCGTCTACGGCGTGTGCGCGCCGGGCGGGATCGGGCGCAGGATCGGCCGGCTCGGGCTCGCGGGGCTCGCGATGCTGGTGTCGGCGGGCTGGTGGGTGGCGCTGGTCGAGCTGTGGCCGGCGTCCTCCCGCCCGTACGTCGGCGGCTCTCAGAGCAACAGCTTCCTGGAGCTCACCTTCGGCTACAACGGTCTCGGCCGGATCAACGGCAACGAGACCGGCAGCGTCGGCGGCGGGGGCGGTCCCGGTGGCACGGGCGGCGGCCGCTGGGGCGAGACCGGGGTCCTGCGGATGTTCAACGACTCGGTCGGCGGCCAGATCTCCTGGCTGCTGCCGGCGGCGCTGATCCTGCTCGTCGCGGGGCTCGCCGTGACCTGGCGGGCGCCGCGGACGGACACGGCGCGCTCCGCGTTCCTGGTGTGGGGCGGTTCGCTGCTGATCACGCTGGTCGTGTTCAGCTTCATGGCCGGCATCTTCCACGAGTACTACACGGTGGCCCTGGCCCCCTACCTGGCGGCGGTCGTCGGCATGGGCGCGGCGGTGCTGTGGGAGGAGCGCACCCGGCTGCTCGCCTCGGGGACCCTCGCGCTCGCGGTGGCGGTGACCGCCTGGTGGGGCTGGACCCTGCTCGGCCGGACGCCGGACTGGCTGCCGTGGCTGCGGTGGACGGTGCTGGTCGCGGGCGTGGTGGCCGCGGTCGGCCTGCTGTTCGCGGGCCGGGTGGACCGGCGGCTCGGGCTGGGCGTCGCGGGCCTCGGTCTGGCGGCGGGGCTCGCGGGTCCGTTCGCGTACACCCTGGCGACGGTGGACACCGGTCACCAGGGCTCGATCGTCACGGCGGGCCCCGCGGGCGGCGCGATGGGCGGCCGGGGTCCCGGCGGCGGCATGCGGATGTTCGAGGGCGGTTTCCCCGGCGGCGGCCGGGGCGGCCAGACGCCGGGCGGTGGTCAGATGCCCGGTGGTGGCCAGATGCCGGGCGGTGGTCAGATGCCCGGCGGCCAGGGCGGCCAGGGCGGTCGAATGCCCGGCGGGCAGGCTCAGGGCGGGATGCCCGGCGGCACTCCGCCGCAGGGCATGACCCGGGGCGGCGGCCGGGGCGGCGGCGGTGGCGGGATGGGCGGCCTGCTCAACGGCGCCAGTGTCGGTGCGGAGGCGAAGAGCACGCTCCTCGACGACGCCGACGCGTACACCTGGGTCGCGGCCACCGTGGGTGCCCAGAACGCGGCCGGCTACCAGCTCGCCACCGAGAAGCCGGTCATGGCGATCGGCGGCTTCAACGGCAGCGACCCGTCCCCCACGCTCGCGGAGTTCAAGCAGTACGTCGCCGAGGGCAGGATCCACTACTTCATCGGCAGCGGCGAGAGCGCCTCCGGTGAGGCCGGCGGCGGCCGGATGGGCGGCGGGGGCCCGGGCGGCGGCAACTCGGAGATCGCCACGTGGGTCGCGGAGAACTTCGAGAAGACCACGGTCGGGAACGCCTCCTTCTACGACCTGACGGCCCGTGATTAATCGCTATACAGCGTAAGAGAGCCCTTGTACGGTGTACGAGACCCAGTCCCGTACACCGTACAAGGAGCCCTGCCCATGACGGCGACGTCCGCCGCGACCGAACCGACCGCCACCGGCGGTCACCCTCAGCGCTGGCTGATCCTCGGCGTCATCTGCCTCGCCCAGCTCACCGTGCTGCTCGACAACACCGTGCTCAGCGTCGCCATCCCGTCGCTGACCTCCGAACTCCACGCGACCACCAGCGACATCCAGTGGATGATCAACGCGTACTCGCTCGTCCAGTCCGGCCTGCTGCTCAGCGCGGGCAACGCCGCCGACCGCTACGGCCGCAAGAAGCTGCTCGCCGTCGGACTCGCGCTCTTCGGCCTCGGCTCGCTCGCGGCCGGGCTCGCCGGCTCGACGACGCAGCTGATCGCCGCCCGCGCGGGCATGGGCGTCGGCGGCGCACTCCTGATGACCACCACCCTCGCGGTCGTCATGCAGATCTTCGACGACTCGGAGCGGGTCAAGGCCATCGCGCTCTGGTCCACCGTCGCCTCGCTCGGCTTCGCCGGCGGACCGCTCATCGGCGGAGTGATCCTGAACCACTTCTGGTGGGGAATGATCTTCCTGATCAACATCCCGGTCGCGGTCGTGGCCCTGGTCGCCGTCCTCAGGCTCGTGCCGGAGTCGAAGAACCCGCAGGGGGAGCGCCCCGACCTGCTCGGCGCGCTGCTGTCCACCATCGGCATGACGGCCGTCGTGTACGCGATCATCAGCGGCCCCGAGCACGGCTGGGTCTCCGCCCAGGTGCTGGTCCCGGCCGCGATCGGGCTGCTGGACCTCGGCGCGTTCGCCCTGTGGGAGCTGCACACCCCGTACCCGATGCTCGACATGCACTTCTTCCGGAACCAGAAGTTCATCGGCGCGATCGGCGGTTCGATCCTGGTCGTCTTCGGCATGGGCGGCTCGCTCTTCCTGCTCACCCAGCACCTGCAGTTCGTGCTCGGCTACGAGCCGCTGGAGGCGGGTCTGCGGATGGCGCCGCTGGCGCTGACGATCGTCGGCCTCAACCTGACCGGCATCGGCCCGCGGATCGTCGTGAAGCTGGGCACCCCGCCCACCGTCGTCCTCGGCATGTCGCTGGTCGCCGGCGGTCTGACCGCCATCTCGCTGCTCGGTGGCGGCACGGACGGCAGCTACGCGGGCATGCTCCTGGGCCTGGTCCTGATGGGGAGCGGCATCGCCGTCTCCTCCCCGGCCATGGCCAACGCGATCATGAGCTCGATCCCGCCGGAGAAGGCGGGGGTGGGCGCCGGGATCAACGGCACCCTCGCCGAGTTCGGCAACGGCCTCGGCGTCGCCGTCCTCGGCGCCGTCCTCAACGCGCGCTTCGCCGCGCTCGTGGCCGTCACCGCGACCTCCCTCCCGGCCGCCCTCGCCGCCGCCGACGGCGAGGCCGAGCGGAAGGCCGTCTCGGAGGCCTTCGCCTCCGGGCTCCAGACCAGCCAGCTGGTCGGCGCGATCGCCGTCTTCGCCGGCGGCCTGGTGGCGGCGGCCCTGCTCCGGCGGGCCGAGCGGACCGAGCGGGCCCTGGCGGCCGGGCAGGCGGCCGCCGCCCCGGCCGAGTCCGGGACGTAGGAACCGGATCCCGTGCCCTGGGGCGGCCCGGTCCGGACCGCCGGACCGGGCCGCCCCCCGGGCACGGTCCGGGGCCGCGCCGGCGGTCTGGCCCCACGGGGCCCGACCGGGTCGGCGGGCCCGCCTAGCATGGTCGCGGAGAACCGATCGACGGAGGAACGCGATGGTCAAGGCAGCCGACCGGGCCGAGAACCCGGCGCGTTCCAGCGTCTGGCTGGAGACGAGGGCCGCCCGCAGCGGCGGCGGCCCCGCCGGGCTCGACCGGGACCGGATCGTCGCCGCCTCGATCCGGATGCTCGACGAGGACGGCCTGGCCAAGCTGTCGATGCGCAGGCTCGCCACCGAACTGGGCGTCACGGCCATGTCCCTCTACTGGTACGTGGACACCAAGGACGACATCATCGAGTTCGCGGTGGACAAGGCCTACGGCGAGGTCGACCTCGCCGCGGTCGACGCGGCCGGGGAGTGGCAGGACCGGCTCCGGGTGCTCGCGCTGGACTACCGGCGGATGCTGGTGCGCCACGCGTGGATGTCGCCGTGCGCCGGCCAGTACCTGAACATCGGCCCGAACGCGGTGGCCGTCGGCCAGAAGATCCACGAGACGATCCGCGACACGGGGCTCTCGATGAACCGGCAGCCGAGCGCGATGTCGGCGGTCTTCCAGTTCGTGTACGGCTACGGGACGATCGAGTCCCAGTTCGGCCGGCGGGCGGCACAGGCGGGCATGTCGCAGGACGAGTTCTACGTGGACGCGATCAAGGCGTTCCGCGACGACCCGGACTTCGTCGACCAGGTCGGCGGGATGCGGGACCTCCTCGACGAGCGGGCCTCGCACGGCAGCGTCAGCGTCATCTGGGACCGGGACTTCGCCTACGCGCTGGACGTCCTGGTCGCCGGGATCGAGGTCATGGTCACGCGTGAGGCCGAGGCGGCGGGCCCCACGGAGACATGACGGAGCGGCGGGCCGTCCCCTGCCCGCCGCTCCGTACTCGACCCGGCCGCGCCTCCGCTCGAAGCGCGGCCGGGAGTCTTCTCTAGGCCTCCGCGGCCACCGGCTTCTCGTCCGCCTTCACCGAGTTGCTCTTCAGGGCGACCTCCTTGATGAAGAGCGTCACCACGAAGGCCAGCAGCGCGAAGGGCGCCGAGTAGAGGAAGACGTCCGCGACACCGTGTCCGTACGCGTCCTCCATGACCGTCCGGATCGGGGCCGGCAGCTTGTCCATGTCGGGGATGCCGCCGCCGGAGCCGCCCTGGCCCATGGCGCCCGCGGCCTTCGGACCGAGCTCGGCCAGGCCCTCCTTGACGTAGCTGGTGACCCGGTGGGCCATGACCGCGCCGAGCGCCGAGACGCCGACCGCACCGCCGAGGGAGCGGAAGAAGGTGACGACCGAGGAGGCGGCGCCGAGGTCGGCGGGGGCCACCTGGTTCTGGGTGCAGAGCACCAGGTTCTGCATCATCATGCCGAGGCCGAGGCCGAGGACCGCCATGAACAGCGCGATGTGCCAGTACGCCGTGTCGTAGCGGATCGTGCCCAGCAGGCCCAGACCGCCCGCGGCGAGCGCGCCGCCGCTGACCAGCCAGGCCTTCCAGCGGCCGGTCTTGGTGATGACCAGGCCCGACACGGTCGAGGAGATGAACAGGCCGCCGATCATCGGGATGGTGAGGACGCCGGACATCGTCGGCGACTCGTTCCGCGCCAGCTGGAAGTACTGGCTGAAGAAGACCGTGCCGGCGAACATCGCGACACCCACGAAGAGCGAGGCGAGCGAGGCGAGGGTGATCGTCCGGTTGCGGAAGAGGCGGAGCGGGATGATCGGCTCGCTCGCCTTCGACTCGACGAGCAGGAAGATCCCGCCGAGGGCGACCGCGCCGAGCACCATCACGGCCGTCTGCCAGGACATCCAGTCGTACTTGTCGCCCGCGAAGGTGACCCAGATGAGGAGCAGGGAGACGGCGGCGCTGATGAAGAAGGCACCGGCCCAGTCGACCTTGACCTGGCGCTTCACGACGGGGAGCTTGAGGGTCTTCTGCAGGACGATCAGCGCGATGATCGCGAAGGGCACGCCCACGTAGAAGCACCAGCGCCAGCCGAGCCAGTCGGTGTCCGTGATGACGCCGCCGAGCAGCGGGCCGCCGACGGTGGCGACGGCGAAGGTCGCGCCGAGGTAGCCGCTGTACCGGCCGCGCTCGCGCGGGGCGATCATGGCGGCCAGGATGATCTGGGAGAGGGCGGTCAGACCGCCCACACCGATGCCCTGCACGACACGGCAGGCGATGAGCATGCCGGTGCTCTGCGAGAGACCGGCGACGACCGAGCCCGCCACGTAGATGACCAGGGCTATCTGGACCAGCAGCTTCTTCGAGAAGAGGTCCGCGAGCTTGCCCCAGAGGGGCGTGGTCGCGGTCATCGAGAGGAGCGCGGCGGTGACCACCCAGGTGTAGGCGGACTGGCCGCCGCCCAGGTCGGTGATGATCTGGGGGAGGGCGTTGGAGACGATCGTCGAGGACAGGATGGCGACGAACATGCCGAGCAGCAGCCCGGACAGCGCCTCCATGATCTGCTTGTGCGTCATCGGGGCGCCACCGGAGGCGGTGTTCCCCTCCTTGGCGCTCCCGCCGCGCACACCGGTCTCTGGCGTGGTGGTCGTAGCCATCAAGTTCCTTCGTTCTCAAGCGTGGTGGGCCCGGCAGTCCCCGAAGGAATCGCGGAGGCGGGCGAGCAGGGTGGTGAGCAGTTCGACGTCGTCGTCGGACCACTCCGCGAGGGTGCGGGCGAGCATGTCGGTCAGCCGTCGGTCGAGGACGGCGAGCATGTCTTCGCCCGCCCGGGTCAGGTGCAGGATGCGGGAGCGCCGGTCGGCGGGGTCGGGCAGGCGCTCGACCCAGCCGCGGTCCACGGTGTGGGCCACGTGCCGGCTGCTGACCGACATGTCGACGGCCATCAGCTCGGACACCCGGCCCATCCGCATGTCGCCGTGGTGGTTCAGCAGGGCGAGGACGATGGCGGATCCGCTGGGGCACTCGGCGGGCAGGACCCGGCCGAGTCCGCGCTTGACCGCTCCGATGGCGCTCACCTGGCGGGCGAGGTTCTCGTATCGATTGCCCCGGTCCACCGAGCCGACCACCGAGTCCATCGGCACTCCCCTGATGTTGTTGCTTAGGGCAACCATAGAGATGGATGGTTGCTCCAGGCAAACTAAATCGGTCAAACGGCGCTAAAGAATCGGCAAAGGTGGAGCGGAGGTGCGGGTCGCGCAGGGTTCCGCCGTGGTGGGGGCATGGGGCTTGGGCCCCTCACCCCTCCTTCGCTAGGGTCCTGACCCATGGCACACAACCCCCAAGCACCGTACGGCCAGGGCCAGCCCCCGCAGGGCCCCGAGGGTTACGACCCCGCCGGCAGCACGCAGATGTTCCGCGCCTTCGTCGACGAGGGTGCCCCGCAGCAGCACCAGCCGCAGGCCGCGGCCGCGCAGAGCGGCCCGAAGGTCGGACTGATCGTGGGCGTGGTCGCGGTGATCGTCGTCCTGGCGGCCGTCGCGTGGCTGGCCCTGGGCTGACCGACCTCTTCCCGCACCGAGACCCCGGGTGGGCCGGATCCGCACGAGCGGACCGGCCCACTTCTTCGTCGCCCCCGGCCCGGCCCCTCTCCCGCGGGGTCTCCCGTGGGTCGCCCACGGGGTCTCCCGCGGGCCCTCGGCCGCATCGGCGACCCGCTCGGAGCGCCCGTCCGAGGTGAGGCTCCCCCGTCACTGCCAGGTGGCGGAGACCTTCCGGGTGTCGATCCGCATCCCCAGCGGCACCCGCCAGGAGTCCACACACACGGTGTACGTCTCCGTCCGCGCGGCTCCCGGGGCGATCGGCGCGGGCAGCGGCCGGGTGGAGGTGAGGGTCGCCCAGTCGACGCCGAGCGCCCCGATGACGTGCGTGGCGAAGGTGACCGTGCCGGAACGGGCCGGGGTGCCGCCGCTGTTCCGGAAGGTGACCGTGACCTTCTCGCACCAGCGCCGGTCGCCGTCGGCGAGGACGGGCGCGGAGACGGTGACCACGGCGGGCTCCGGGGCCGGCGGGGGCGAGGAGGTCGCGGGGGGCGGCGGCGCGGTGGTGCCGGGTGCCGGCGTCGAGGGCGGCGCGGAGGGCGAACCGGGCGGGGCGCCGGTCGCCGGCGGTCGGCCGTCCGTGCCCGGGGTCGTGCCCGAGCCGCCAGGCCGGTGCGTCGGGGCCGTGCCGGACCCTGTTCCCGTTCCCGAGCCCGTTCCCGGACGCGTGGGCGGACCGGAGCCCGTTCCCGTCCCCGTACCGGAGGATCCGGAGGAGCCCGGGAGCGCCGGGTTCCCGGCCGCCGGGGGCGGCTGGAGCGGGTCCCCGGGAGTCGGTGAGGGGGAGGAGGTGCTGGAGGTGTCCCCGGTCGTCGTGGGGCCGTCCAGCGGCACCAGGGCGACCGCGCCCGAGGGAGTGCCCGCGGCTCCCGGGGAGGACCCGGCGCCGACCGCCGCGTACCCCTCGCCGTCTCCTCCGCCACCGCACGCGGTCAGCGCTCCGCCGAGGCAGAGCGCCACCGCCACGAGTCCCGGCTTCCTTCGCCTCATGACCGCCAGTGTGACTGACGATCCGTCAGAAAGGAGGCCCTTGGCGGAACTCAGTCCGCGATGAGGCCCTCCCGCAGCTGGGCGAGGGTGCGGGTGAGCAGCCGCGAGACGTGCATCTGGGAGATGCCGACCTCCTCGCCGATCTGCGACTGGGTCATGTTGGCGAAGAAGCGGAGCATGATGATCTGCCGCTCACGGGGCGGGAGTTTGGCGAGCAGCGGCTTGAGCGACTCGCGGTACTCGACGCCTTCGAGCGCCGAGTCCTCGTACCCGAGGCGGTCGGCGAGGGAGCCCTCGCCGCCGTCGTCCTCGGGGGACGGGGAGTCGAGCGAGGAGGCGGTGTACGCGTTGCCCACGGCGAGGCCGTCGACCACGTCCTCCTCCGACACCCCCAGCACGGCGGCCAGTTCGGGCACGGTGGGGGAGCGGTCGAGCTTCTGGGCGAGCTCGTCGCTGGCCTTGGTGAGGGCCAGGCGCAGCTCCTGGAGCCGGCGCGGGACGCGGACCGACCAGGACGTGTCACGGAAGAAGCGCTTGATCTCGCCGACGACCGTCGGCATCGCGAACGTCGGGAACTCCACCCCGCGCTCGCAGTCGAAGCGGTCGATCGCCTTGATCAGGCCGATCGTCCCGACCTGGACGATGTCCTCCATCGGCTCGTTGCGCGAGCGGAAGCGGGCCGCCGCGTAGCGCACGAGCGGGAGGTTGAGCTCGATCAGGGTGTCGCGGACGTAGGTCCGCTCCGGGCTGTCCGCGGCGGCTCCCTCGGCGTCGAGGGCGCGCAGCCTCAGGAAGAGGGAGCGCGAGAGGGTGCGGGTGTCGAGGGCTCCCGACGTGACGGCCATCGGCGGAGGAGGGACCTCCGCGCTGTCGGTCGCGGTCGGCGCCGTCGTCTGCGTGGGCACGGGAACGGGCGTGAGCGTGAGCACCTTCGAGCTGCCCAGTTCTGTGGACATGCCACCCCCTTGAGGTCGCGGACGGTCGCGGTGGCCGCGACCATCTGAGGAACGCAGCCACCACCTGAATACCGGCGGCGGGGCTGCGGCAAACTCGGTTCCAGCAGAATGTCACATGTCGGCAACACGCTGTAGTGACTTGTCGACAAGCCGAGGGTGCATATCCGCAGGAAACAAGGGGTGTACGGCAATTGGGGTGCCGCAGAACTGCTCCGAACCGGTCTACCCGATTCAGCTACGCCTCGATTCTGTTTGCGGATCTCAAACGCGCGAAGCTGCGGGCGAGGAGCCTTGACACATGCATCTGGGAGACGCCGAGTTCCTGACTGATCTGGGACTGCGTCAGATTGCTGTAGTAGCGCAGCATCAGGATCCGCTGCTCCCGCTCGGGCAGTTGGACGAGCAGGTGCCGGACGAGGTCGCGGTGCTCGACGCCGGCCAGGGCTGGGTCCTCGTAGCCGAGCCGGTCGAGCAGTCCGGGCAGGCCGTCGCCCTCCTGCGCGGCCTCCAGGGAGGTCGCGTGGTACGAGCGTCCGGCCTCGATGCAGGCGAGCACCTCGTCCTCGCCGATCCGCAGCCGCTCGGCGATCTCGGCGGTCGTGGGGGAGCGGCCGTGGGCGGTCGTGAGGTCCTCGGTCGCGCCGTTCACCTGGACCCAGAGCTCGTGCAGCCGCCGGGGCACGTGCACGGTGCGGACGTTGTCGCGGAAGTACCGCTTGATCTCGCCGACGACGGTCGGCATCGCGAACGTGGGGAACTGGACGCCGCGGTCGGGGTCGAAGCGGTCGATGGCGTTGATCAGGCCGATGGTGCCGACCTGGACCACGTCCTCCATCGGCTCGTTGCGGGAGCGGAAGCGGGCCGCCGCGTAGCGGACGAGCGGCAGGTTGGCCTCGATGAGGGCCCCGCGCACCCGGTGGTGCTCCGGGGTGCCCGGTTCCAGGTTCTTGAGCTGCCCGAAGAGCACCTGGGTGAGCGCGCGGGTGTCGGCGCCGCGGGTGCTCTGGGGGCGGGCGCGAGGGGGTTCGGTCCCGCTTCCAGCCTCGGGCTGGGGCGGGACCTGAGGCGCTGTACTGGCCGGCACGTTCACGCCACCCCTTTGGCTGGTCCTACTGGTCCACTGGGTCAACTACGGTCAACTCATCCGTCAAAAGCGGTCATAGCATCACAAGACATGTCCACTGTGTGCAAGCACCGCATAACGACGTGTTGAGGGCATAGTGACGGAAAAAGGGGAGGTCACGCGTGGAATCGCGCAGCGAAAAGCCCCCCACCTCGATGGCGGGGGGCCTGGCGTCGCGCCCGGACCGGGTCCGTCGCCCCGACCGGGCCGGATCCCGGACTGGCCGGGCCGGATCCCGGACGGGCCGGGGGAGACGCTCTCCTAGAACGCGTAGTCCGCGATCACCCAGGTGGCGAACTCGCGCCACTGGGCGACACCCGCCTGGTGCGCGGGGTGCTCCAGGTAGCGCGTCAGCGCGTCGGTGTCCTCGACGGCCGAGTTGATGGCGAAGTCGTACGCGATCGGCCGGTCCGTGATGTTCCAGTCGCACTCCCAGAAGCGCAGCTCCGGGATCTGGCCGCCGAGGGCGCGGAACGCCTCGACGCCGGCGACGACACGGGGCTCGTCGCGGTCGACGCCCTCGTTGAGCTTGAAGAGGACCAGATGGCGGATCACGGAGGGGCTCCTAGTTGATGAGTTCGGTCATGAACTCGCCGACACCCTGGGCGGCGCTGGAAATGCCCTCGAACCCTACCTGTACGAGATCGGCGGCCCTGGCCGGGGACGTGATGATCGTGTACAGCACAAAGACCGCGACCGCGTAGAGCGCGATCTTCTTCGCCTGCGCCATGGCCAGTCCTCCCCTGATCCCCCGCCGAACGACCGCGCCACTCTAACCGAGGCTTTATGGACCAAGGGCCCGGTGATCGAGGCCTTTCGCCGCCCGCCGGAAGGGTGACGGGCACGCAGGATGGAGGGGAGCCCGGAAGATCTGGCAGGAATCGGAAGGGCTCCTGGAACCGGCCCGCACTGCGGGGTCCGCGCCGCGAGCTTCCCCCCTGAACGCGGCGCAGGACTTGTAGGACCGGTTCTCATCGGGGGGAGCGGCTTGTCCCCCCGATGCCGCTCCCCCCGTCCTAGGGGGTGTCCTCTCGACCAGGCCGGGCTCGCGGATCGGATTCCGCGAACGGGAGGGAGCCGGGTACGACGCCGGGGATTCCCCGCGCCTCGGGAACGGCCGGGAAGAACTCGGAACTGTTCCGGTCTTCCGCCGGACCGTTCCGGAGGAAGACCGGGACCCCATTCCGTCCGGTCCGGCCCGCGTCATTCCGGGAATCCGGCAATCCACGTCGAGGACGCGCCCCGGATCGCTCCACGCTGCTCCGAGAAGCCCGTGTGGGATTCCGCACGCGGTCGCGCGCCCGACGAGAGCACCCGCCCCGTCCGTACGGGATCCGGAGGGCCCCGGACCGGTTCGGGCCGCGGCGGAGACCGGCGTACGCAGGTCAAGGGCCGGGCGTCGGAAGCGGCGGGCCGACGTGGCGCACCCCGCCGCGAGGTCGTCCCGGCGTCCGTAGGGGCCGACCCGCCCGGTCCGTCGTTTTTCGGCCTGGACTCCATGAATCGGCCATCGCCTTGCGGTCCGGACCCGCATATGGCCTACGGTGGAGGCAAGTTGACGTCTTCTTTACCGAGCACAGGTGTGCCGCAGGGGGATCACCGGTATGAAGCGGATCTTCGGTCTCGCGGCGATCGTCGCGGGCGGAGTGCTCGCCCTTTTCTTCCCGGATCTCGAATTCGGCTGGTTCAGGGGGCGCCCCCTGGGGATCGCGCTGGTCGTCATCGGCGGAATCGAGATCCTGGAGAGCACGCGCCGCCGCAGGCCGAAGGGGGTCGTCGAGGAGCTGCGCGACGACCTCGGCCCCGGTGCGCGCCTCCGCGACCGCAACGAGGTGCGGGGCGGGGACCGCGAGCGCGAGCGGGACCGGGAGACGGTGCGGGAGTTCGACCGTGAGGTGGAGCGCGAGGCGCGGAAGTACCGCGACTACCCGGACAGCTGAGCCGGGCGAGGGGCGAGGGCCTGGGCCGGGTACGGACCCTGTCCTGCTCGACGCCCTCGGGGGGTCCACGACCGCCGTCCCCGTCTGACGGAGGGCCAGGGTGCCGCCCGGCGCCCGCACACGGCCCGCACGGCCGGGCCGCAGGCCGCAAAAGAAGAACCCCGCCGGTCCGTTTCCACGGACCGGCGGGGTTCCTGCTGGCGGTAGCGGAGGGATTTGAACCCTCGGTGAGTTTCCCCACACTCGCTTTCGAGGCGAGCTCCTTCGGCCGCTCGGACACGCTACCGAGAGAGAGCTTAGCCGAAACTCGCGCTGCGATGAAATCCGTATCCCGTGGCAGGTCAGCGGGCCCGGAAGAAGGCCGTCAGCCGGGCCGCGCACTCCTCGCCGAGGACGCCCTGGACCACCTCGGGCCGGTGGTTGAGCCGGCGGTCCCGCACGAGGTCCCAGAGGGAGCCCGTGGCGCCCGCCTTCTCGTCCGGGGCACCGAACACCACCCGCTCGACCCGCGACTGGACGAGTGCCCCCGCGCACATCACGCACGGCTCCAGGGTCACGACCAGCGTGCAGCCCGTCAGCCGCCACTCCCCGGTCGCCGCGGCCGCGCGCCGCAGCGCGAGCACCTCGGCGTGCGCGGTGGGGTCGCCGGTCTTCTCCCGCTCGTTGTGCCCGCGGGCGAGCACCGAGCCGTCCGGGCCGAGCACGACCGCGCCGACCGGTACGTCACCGGCCGGCACGGCCGCGTCGGCCTCGGCGAGGGCGAGCCGCATGGCGTCCCGCCAGGGGTCCCGTACGGGGTCGGGCAGGGGTGGGGCAGGTACCGCGCGTGCCACTAGCGGACGGCCTCCAGGACCTCGGCGGCCCCCAGGGCGTCCGCGATCTCCGCGAGGGCGTCGCTGTCGAGCGCCAGCAGGTCCGCCGGGGACATGCCGAGGTCCGCGAGGATCAGCCGGTCGCCGACCGGAGCGGCCGGGACGGCCTCGGCGGCGACGCTCGTCTCCTCGTCGTCGTCCGCGTCGCCGTCGAGCGGCTCCCCGTCCTCGGTACCGTCCAGGTCCAGCGACTCGAGCTCGTCGACGAGGTCGTCCAGGTCGTCACCGAGGATCTCCCGGGTGAGGATCTCCCCGTACGAGGAACGGGCGGCGGCGGCGCCGTCGGAGACGTAGATGCGAGGGTCTTCCTCACCCTCGATCCGGACGATCCCGAACCACGCGTCCTCCTGCTCGATGAAGACGATCACCGTGTCGTCGTCCGAGGCCTCGCGGGCGAGCTCGGTCAGATCCGACAGGGTCTCCACGTCGTCGAGCTCCGTGTCGCTCGCTTCCCACCCGTCTTCGGTGCGCGCGAGCAGTGCGGCGAAGTACACCTGACTCTCTCCCACTGATCAGAGGTGTGACGATCCGGCGGCGCGCTCCTGAGCCCCGCCCAATCGGCATCGTGACAGATACGGCGCCCGCAGGAGAGGTCTTCGGCTCTTGCGTCGTGCATCAGTCTGAACGACCCCGCGATCGGGCGGGCGCGCGACCCCGGCGCACGCAGGGGGCGCACACGGGACGGGGCGGGTGTCCACCGGGGAGGGAGGGGCGGGAGGGACTCCGGGGCGCGGACGAGGCGCACGGGCCACGGGCCGGCGCCCCGGGGGCGCGGGCGGCCCCCCGTGGACCCGGAAGCCGCGGCAAGCCCTTCGCGGGAGGATCCGACAGCCGTGGCAAGGCCCTGCGGGGCCCCGAGAACCCGATAGCCGCGGCAAGGACCCCGCGGGCGGCCCCCCGAGGGACCGGAAGCCGCGGCAAGCCCCCCCCCGAGAACCCGGAAGCACCACGGCGTGGTCCTCACGGGACGGCCGAGGGGGCCGGAGTCCACGGCGAGGCCCGGGAAGGGGTTCCGGCGCGGGCTCAGGGCTCGGCGGGTCTCCCCGGCAGGTCGTTCCGCGCGGCCTTCACCACCGGAAGGTCCGCATGCGCATCTGCTGTCGCATGCGGGCCGCCCGCGCGCGTCTCGGCTGCACGCGTTCGCGCAGCGCCTTCGCCTCTCCGAGTTCACGGAGGAACTGCGCGCGGCGCCGTCGGCGCTCCGCGTCCGTCTCCGGCCCCCGGGCCGCCCCCTCGGCGGCACCCTCGGCCGGTTCTTCCAGGTCGGGCATCGGTCACTCCACCCCATCGCTGGGTTCCCGTCCCCCACCTTCCCCCAGTGGCGCGGGTCGATGCCAGTGCGCGGCGGGCTACTGTTGAGTCATGCGTCTCCACGTCGTCGATCACCCGCTGGTCGCCCACAAGCTCACCACGCTGCGCGACAAGCGCACGGATTCCGCGACCTTCCGTCGGCTCGCCGACGAGCTGGTCACCCTGCTCGCCTACGAGGCCACCAGGGACGTCCGGACCGAGCAGGTCGACATCGAGACCCCCGTCACGCCCACGACCGGCGTGAAGCTGTCGTACCCGCGTCCGCTGGTGGTCCCGATCCTGCGCGCCGGACTCGGCATGCTCGACGGCATGGTCCGGCTGCTCCCGACCGCCGAGGTCGGCTTCCTAGGCATGATCCGCAACGAGGAGACGCTGGAGGCGTCGACCTACGCGACGCGGATGCCGGAGGACCTCTCCGGCCGCCAGGTGTACGTCCTCGACCCGATGCTGGCGACCGGCGGCACGCTCGTCGCGGCCATCCAGGAGCTGATCAAGCGCGGCGCCGACGACGTGACCGCGGTCGTGCTCCTCGCCGCCCCGGAGGGCGTCGAGGTCATGGAGCGCGAGCTGGCGGGCACCCCCGTCACCGTCGTGACGGCCTCGGTCGACGAGCGTCTCAACGAGAACGGCTACATCGTCCCGGGCCTCGGTGACGCGGGCGACCGCATGTACGGCTCCGCCGAATAGTGGCAGCCGCCTCCGCGGAACGGCGTCTCAGCACTTTCCTGTCGGTACGGGCGCGGGCTTGGTCAGGGCGACCAGGGCCGCGTCCGCCGTCGTCTTCGGGGACAGGTTCTTGAAGGCGGTCCCGATGATCAGGTCCACGTCGGCCGTGCCGCGGGTGTCCGTCTTCGTCACGGCGCCCGCCAGCTGGGTGCCGAGGACGGGGAAGGCGCCCTTGGCGGCGGTCGTCGCGCCGAGGAGGAGACCGGAGCCGGGGACCTTCTTGTCGTAGGCGGCCGGCGCGTTCCCCACCTTGCCGATCTTGAAGCCGCGCTTCTTGAGTTCGTCCGCGGTCGTCTTGGCGAGCCCGCTGCGCGGGGTCGCGTTGTAGACGTTGACCGTGATCTGGGCGGGTTTGGGGAGGGTGGCGGCGGGGGCCGTCGTCGCGCGGGGGGCGGGTTTGCAGTCGGTCTGGCGGCCCGCCGTCGCCCTGCCCTCGTCGCCGGAGAAGACGTCGACGAGCTGGAGCGTGCCCCAGCCGGCCGCGCCGAGCACGACCACGGCGGCAGCGGCCGCGAGGACGATCCTGCGACGGCGCCGCGGGCGGCGCATGCGGGGGTAGGTGTCCCCTGTGATGCGGTACTTTCCGCCCATTCCGGGGGGAGTGAGCATGCTCATGAACGCAGCGTAATGCCGCCCGTCGGCGATGCCTACTTGATGATCATGTGATCGCGTCCGGATGGGGGCGAACTGACCCCGAAAGGGTCAGTGCGTACGGGCCGGTCGGCGCCGTCTCAGTCCATTTCCAGGACACGGGCGTGCAGTACCTGGCGCTGCTGCAGCGCCGCGCGGACGGCGCGGTGCAGTCCGTCCTCGAGGTAGAGATCGCCCTGCCACTTCACGACGTGCGCGAAGAGGTCGCCGTAGAACGTGGAGTCCTCGGCGAGCAGCGTCTCCAGGTCCAGCTGGCCCTTGGTGGTGACGAGCTGGTCGAGGCGGACCGGGCGCGGCGCGACGTCCGCCCACTGCCGGGTGCTTTCCCGGCCGTGGTCGGGATACGGCTTTCCGTTTCCGATGCGCTTGAAGATCACACGGAAAGCCTACCGGGCGAGCGGCTCCCGGCGCAGCCATGCACGGCCGGTGGGATGCTGGTGCGAATCGTGACGAACCGGAATTGGGGTGCCGTGATGAGCGTGAGCGAGCAGCCGGCGGCCGTACCGGACGGCCCCGCCGCCGAGATCGCCGCCGGATACGCCTTCGAGGGCCCGGCACTCGATCTGGGGGCCCTGCTGTGGGACGGGGAGTGTCACCCGGACGCGCCGGTCCGCATCCCGCTGGCCGTGCTCAACCGGCACGGACTGGTCGCCGGCGCGACCGGCACCGGCAAGACGAAGACGCTCCAGCTGATCGCCGAGCAGCTCTCCGCGAACGGCGTGCCGGTCTTCCTCGCCGACATCAAGGGCGACGTCTCGGGCGTCTCGGCGCCCGGCCAGGACGGCGACAGGGTCCGGGAGCGGGCCGCCCAGGTCGGCCAGGAGTGGCGTGCGACGGGCTTCCCCTGCGAGTTCTACGGGCTCGGCGGGACCGGTCCCGGCATCCCGGTGCGGGCCACGGTGACCGGCTTCGGCCCCGTCCTCCTGTCGAAGGTGCTCCAGCTCAACCAGACGCAGGAGCAGTCGCTGGGCCTGATCTTCCACTACGCCGACTCCAAGGGCCTGGAGCTGGTGGACCTCAAGGACCTCCGGGCGGTGGTGGCGTTCCTGGTCTCGGACACCGGGAAGGCCGAGCTCAAGGGGATCGGCGGGCTGTCCACGGTGACCGCCGGGGTCATCCTGCGGTCGATCACGGCCTTCGAGCAGCAGGGCGCGGGCGACTTCTTCGGCGAGCCGGAGTTCGACACGAGCGAGTTCCTGCGGACGGCGACGGACGGGCGGGGCGTCGTCTCGGTCCTGGAGCTGCCGGCGGTGCAGGACAAGCCGCAGCTGTTCTCGACCTTCCTGATGTGGATGCTGGCGGACCTGTTCGGGGACCTGCCCGAGGTCGGCGACCTGGAGAAGCCGAAGCTGGTCTTCTTCTTCGACGAGGCGCACCTGCTGTTCAGCGGGGCGTCGAAGGCGTTCCTGGAGTCGATCACGCAGACCGTGCGGCTGATCCGCTCGAAGGGGGTCGGCGTGTTCTTCGTGACGCAGACGCCGAAGGACGTGCCCTCGGACGTGCTCGCCCAGCTCGGCAACCGGGTGCAGCACGCGCTGCGCGCGTTCACCCCGGACGACGCGAAGGCCCTGAAGGCGACCGTGCGGACCTTCCCGCACTCGCCGTACGACCTGGAGGAGGTCCTCACGGGCCTCGGTACGGGCGAGGCGGTGGTCACCGTACTCAGCGAGAGAGGCGCGCCGACGCCGGTGGCGGCGACCCGGCTGCGGGCGCCGGAGTCGCTGATGGGCCCGATCGACGCGGCCGCCCTGGACGCGGCCGTGAAGGGCTCGCCGCTCTACGGCCGGTACGCGCAGGCGGTGGACCGCGAGTCGGCGTACGAGCGGCTGACGGCCGAACAGCAGGCGGCGGAGGCGGCGGCGCTGGAGGCGGCGGCCGCCGAGGAGGCCGGGAAGGACCGGCCGCACGGCGGAGCGAGGGCTCCGAAGCCGGAGCCCTCGCTCGCCGAACAGGTGGTGGGCAGTGGGATCTTCACGTCCCTGGCCCGGTCGATCGGCACCCAGCTGGGCCGGGAGATCAGCCGGTCGATCTTCGGTACCGCCCGCCGCAGGAGGTGACGGGACCGGCCGGGACTACTCGGTGACCTCGTGGTGGTCGTCGTGCAGGCCGCCGCCGCTGCCCTCGCCGCCGGTGGTCGGGGTGGAGACGACCGGCTTGCGCAGGGAGGAGATGTCGTGGGCGTAGGTGCCCACGGCGTTGGCGATGACCTTGATGTTGGCGTCGAAGGCCTTCATGTTGACGTTCTTCAGGTCGTCGCCCTTGGCGTGGTAGTTCACGTCGTACGCGACGCCCGCCGTGCCGCCGAACTTGGCGGCCTGCGCGGCGGTCTTGATGCCCTCGGCGCCGGTGAAGGTGCCGCCGGAGGGGATGCCGACCTTGATGAACGGGCCGTAGTCGGAGCGGCCGGAGAAGTCGGTGCCCTCGTGCGGGAGGCCGCGCGCGTCCATGAACGCGGTGATGTCGCGCTCCAGCTGGGCGGAGCCCTCGGGGCCGGCGCCCTCGCCGACGTTGTCCGAGTTGTCGCCGTCGTAGACGAACAGGCCGTAGTTCGGCGAGGCGATCATGTCGAAGTTCAGGTAGAGCTTGATCTCGCTCCGGTCGAGCGCGGTCAGGTTCTTGACGTAGTGGTCGGAGCCGAGGAGGCCGTTCTCCTCCGCGGACCACCAGGCGAAGCGGACCTTGTTGCGGACCTTCTCCTTCGTCTTGGCGAGCTCCAGGGCGGTCTGGAGGAGGCCCGCGGAGCCGGAGCCGTTGTCGTTGATGCCGGGGCCGGCGGTGACCGAGTCGAGGTGCGAGCCGAGCATCACGGTGTTGGCGGCGTTGCCGCCCTTGGTCTCCGCGATGACGTTGTTGGTGACGCGCTTCTCCTGGAGCTGGCGGATCTCGAAGGAGAGCTTGACGGGGCCCTTGGCGAGGTCGGCGGCGAGCTTCTCGCCCTCGGCCAGGCTGACGCCGCCGGTCGGGATCTTGCCCGCGGCCGGCTCGCCGAGGGTGCCGGACAGGATGCCCTCGACGTTGTTGTAGATGATCGCGCCGGCGGCGCCGGCCGCCGCGGCCTGCTCCTGCTTGATCGCGAAGGAGCAGCCGCCGCGCTTGATGAGCGCGACCTTGCCGGTGAAGGTGCCGGAGGCGTAGTCGCCCGGCTCGCAGCCGGTGGTGCCGTCGGCGTCGACGGGCACGGCGACCAGGTCGGCCTTGATGCCGCCGACCGGGGTGGACTTGGTGTACGTCATGGCCCGGATGTCCAGGGCGCGCGGCGCGGGGCCCTCGACGGAGACCTTCTCGGCGAGCGTCTGGGTGTAGATGAAGTCGAACTGCTCGTACGAGACGTTGTAGCCGGCCTTCTTGAGCTGCGTGTAGACGTAGGCGGCGGAGGCGTCGTGGCCGAGCGTGCCGGCCGCGCGGTGGCCGCCGGCCGAGTCGGCTATCGCCTGGAACTTCTGCAGGTGCTTGTAGGCGTCCTGGCCGGTGGATGCGGTGACCAGCTTCTTCGCCAGCTTCGCTGCGTCGCGGGCGGGCGCGGCTCCGGGGTCCTTCACCGCGGTGGCGGGGGAGGCGAGGACCAGCGGTGTGGCGAGGGCGGCGGCGGCCAGAACGGCCGCGGCCCGGCGCTGGGTGGCGTTCACAGAAGTCCTTCCCGTTACGGACGAGGTTGAGGGGAAGTTAGCGAGCCGCAGGGCATCCTGTGAACACCTTCTCCACAATTCCTGTCACACAGAGCAGGATTGAAATCTGGAATTTTCAATTCCCGCCGGTTTTCTGGTCCTTGGCCGCTTTCGCCGCTTTCGCCGCCGCCTTCATCTCCTGCTTGTGCGCCCGCACCTTCACCAGCGACTCCGGACCCGTGATGTCGGCGGCCGAGCGGTACGAGCCCTGCTCGCCGTACGCGCCCGCCGCCTCCCGCCAGCCGGTGGGCCGCACCCCGTACTGCTTGCCCAGCAGCGCCAGGAAGATCTGCGCCTTCTGCTTGCCGAAGCCGGGCAGCGCCTGGAGCCGCGCGAGCAGCTCCTTCCCGGTCGCCGCGTCCGCCCAGACCGCCGAGGCGTCGCCCCCGTACTCCTCCACCAGGAACGCGCACAGCTGCTGCACGCGCTGGGCCATCGACCCCGGGTAGCGGTGCACGGCGGGCTTCTCGGAGAGCAGCGCGGCGAACTCCTCCGGGTCCCGGGCGGCGATCTCGTGCGCGTCGAGATCGTCCGCCCCGAGCCGCAGGGCGATGGTGTACGGCCCCGAGAAGGCCCACTCCATCGGCACCTGCTGGTCGAGCAGCATGCCCACGAGCGCGGCCAGCGGCGACCGGCCGAGCAGCGCGTCGGCCTCCGGCTGCTGGGCGAGGTGGATCTCGGGGTGCTCGGGCTGCGGGGCGGCGGGGCTCTCGGACGCGGGGCTCATGTTCCGATCATCCCGCCGGGCCGGGGTGATCGCGCGGTGGACTCACCCGTCCCCGGGCCCCGCGCCTCCGGGGTGCCGTACTTCCGGCCCCGGCCCTAGTGCCCCTTGATCCGCACCGACGGGTCCGCGCACCACTCCAGGAGCGAGGGCCACTCCCCGTAACCGGCGTCGGGGTTCAGGTGCGCCCCGCCCGGTACGCGGTCCGTGTCGAGGTCGAGCGGGGTGCCGTAGGAGACGTCGGCGCCCTCGGGGCAGTACGGGTCCCCGTCGCCGTACACGAGACGCGCGTCGAGCCCCCGCTCCGTGAGGTCGAGCCCCTCGGCGAAGGCGGCGATCCCGGGGATCGAGGCGGCCACCGAGGGTGACGGCGGGGCCACGAGCAGCACCCGGTCGGCCGCGGGCCGGCGGGCCCCGGCCCCCAGCCAGAGCAGCACGGACAGGCTGTGCGCGAGGACCACGAACTCACCCCCGTCCGGTCGCCTCCCGTGCTCGTCCAGGGCGGCGAGCCACTCCGTGAGGACGGGCGCGTCGGGCGAGGGCAGCGCCGGGTAGCGGACCTCGTGGCCCCGCTCCCGCAGCCGCCCGGCGAGCCAGTGCTGCCAGTGCCCGGGTGGGCGGTGGTTCTGGTAGCCGTGCAGGATCAGAAAGGTGGTCATGGCCGTGATCCTCCGGCCGGGGCGCGCGGAGGTCCACCGAAGTCCACGGGCCGGTCGCGGCCCCGGCGGCGCCGGGAGACCGACCCGCCGCCGCCGGGAATCCGCCGGGCATCCGCCCCGGCTCAGCCCCCCACGTACTCCCGCAAGTGACGTGCCGTCAAAGTGTCGCCCTTATCGACCAGTTGAGCCGGAGTGCCCTCGAAGACGATCCGGCCGCCGTCGTGCCCCGCGCCCGGCCCCAGGTCGATCAGCCAGTCCGCGTGCGCCATCACCGCCTGGTGGTGCTCGATCACCACGACCGTGTTGCCGGCCTCGACGAGCCGGTCGAGGAGCGCGAGCAGCTTGTCGACGTCGGCCAGGTGCAGCCCGGTGGTGGGCTCGTCCAGGACGTAGACCGCGGCCTTCTCCGCCATGTGGATGGCGAGCTTGATCCGCTGCCGTTCGCCGCCGGAGAGCGTGTTGAGCGGCTGCCCCAGCCGCAGGTACCCGAGGCCGACGTCCTGGAGGCGCCCGAGGATCGTGCGGGCCTGGCTCTTGGCGGTGAAGAAGTCGTACGCCTCCTCGACGGACAGCGACAGGACCTCGTGGATGTTCTTCCCGTCCAGCAGGTAGGTGAGGACCTCGGGGGTGAACCGCTTCCCCTCGCACTCCTCGCAGACCGACGCGACGCCCGCCGCGATGGCGAGGTCGGTGTAGACGAGCCCGAGGCCGTTGCAGCGCGGGCAGGCGCCCTCGGAGTTGGCGCTGAAGAGGGCCGGCTTGACGCCGTTGGCCTTCGCGAAGGCCGTACGGATCGGGCCGAGCAGCCCCGTGTACGTCGCCGGGTTCGACCGGCGCGAGCCCCGGATGGGGGACTGGTCGGCGACGACGACGCCCGCGCGGCCCGGCAGGTTGCCGTGGATGAGGGAGGACTTCCCGGAACCGGCCACGCCCGTGACGACGGTCAGCACCCCGGCCGGGATCTCGACGCTCACGTCCTTGAGGTTGTGCTGCGTGGCGCCGGTGATGCTCAGCGCGCCGCTGGGGACCCGTACCTCGGTGCGGAGCTTCGCCCGGTGCGCGAGGTGGTTCCCGGTGAGGGTGCCGGAGGTGCGCAGGCCGGGGACGTTTCCGCTGTAGCAGATCTCGCCGCCGGCCGAACCGGCCCGCGGGCCGAGGTCGACGACGTGGTCGGCGATCTCGATGACCTCGGGCTTGTGCTCGACGACGAGGACGGTGTTGCCCTTGTCGCGGAGCCGCAGCAGCAGGTCGTTCATGCGCCGCACGTCGTGCGGGTGCAGTCCGGTGGTCGGCTCGTCGAAGACGTACGTGACGTCGGTGAGCGGGGAGCCGAGGTGCCGGACCATCTTCACGCGCTGGGCCTCGCCGCCGGAGAGCGTGCCGGAGGGCCGGTCGAGCGAGAGGTAGCCGAGGCCGATCTCGACGAGTGAGTCGAGGAGTTCGCGCAGGCCGGCGAGGAGCGGGGCGACGGAGGGGTCCTCGACGCGGCGGACGAAGGAGGCGAGGTCGCTGATCTGCATGGCCGAGCACTCGGCGATGTTGACCCCGTCGATGCGGGAGGACAGGGCGGCCCGGGTGAGCCGTGCGCCCTCGCACTCGGGGCAGGTCCGGAAGCCGACGGCCCGGTCGACGAACGCGCGGATGTGGGCCTGCATCGCCTCCCGGTCCTTGCTGAGGACGGTCCGCTGGAGCTTCACCACGAGGCCCTCGTAGGTGAAGTTGTTGGAGCCCACCTTCACCTTGCAGGACGGCCTGTGGAGGAAGTCCTCCCACTCCTGCTCGGTGAAGTCCGCGAGCTTCTTGTCGGGGTCGTAGAAGCCGGAGTGGGCCATGATCTGCCACAGCCAGGAGTCGACGGCGTAGCCCGGCACGGTGATGGCGCCCTCGTTGAGGGACTTGGTGCGGTCGACGAGCTCGTCGACGTCGATGTCGGAGATCTGGCCGGTGCCCTCGCAGCGGGGGCACATGCCCTCGGGCAGGTTGAAGCTGAAGGCGCCCGAGGTGCCGACGTGCGGGGTGCCGAGCCGGCTGAAGACGATCCGCAGCATCGTGTACGCGTCGGTGGCCGTGCCCACGGTGGAGCGCGAGTTGGCGCCCATCCGCTCCTGGTCGACGACGATCGCGGCGCTGAGGTTGTGCAGTCCGTCGACGTCGGGGCGGGCGAGCGACGGCATGAAGGACTGGAGGAAGGCGCTGTAGGTCTCGTTGATCAGGCGCTGCGACTCGGCGGCGATGGTGCCGAAGACGAGGGAGGACTTGCCGGAGCCGGAGACTCCGGTGAAGACGGTGAGGCGGCGCTTGGGGAGGTCGACGTCGACGTTCCTGAGGTTGTTCTCCCTGGCCCCGCGGACCTGGATGACGTGGTGGCTGTCCGCTGCGACGGGGTGGTTCATCGTGCGCCCTCCGATGGTCGTCCTGTGTGCTGGGGAAGCGTACTCTATACAACGTACAAAGTAGGCGGGTGGCTATTCTGACCTGCGAGAACGTGAAGAGCGCGACGAGTGCCACCAGTGCTGCGAGCGTGACGGGCGAGAAGGGCCCGAAGAGCGCGGCGGGCGCGGCGGGCGCGGCGGGCGCGATGGAGGGCGGAGGCGGCATGGCGGGAGCGAAGGGCAGGAGCAGCAGCGGCGCGGGGGACCCGGCGCGCACCCTGGAGCTCCTGTGGCGCGACGGCTCGGCCGCGCCGGCGGGACGGCGCGGCCCGCGGCAGGGCCTCACGGTCGACGCCGTCGTCGACGCCGCGCTGGCCCTCGCCGACGCCGGCGGGCTCGACGCGCTGACCATGCGCGCGGTGGCCCAGCACCTCGGCGTGACCCCGATGACGCTCTACACGTACGTCCCCGGCAAGGCCGAGCTCCTCGACCTCATGCTGGACGCCGTCTTCCTGCGCATGGGCCGGCCGCCGTTCCGCCCGGAGGAGTCCTGGCGGTCCCGCGTCACGGCGGTCGCGGACGCGAACCGGGCGCTGCACCTGGGGCATCCGTGGCTGGTCGCACTGCGCATCGTGCGGGCTCCGTTGGGGCCCGGGGTGATGAACAAGTACGAGTACGAGCTCGGCGCCTTCGAGGGCCTCGGCCTCGACGACGTGGCCCGGGACTCGGCGCTGACGTACGTCCTCGGCTTCGTCCAGGCGGGTGCCCGGGCCGAGTTGGACGCGCGGGCCGAGGAGCGGGAGAGCGCGATGTCGGACGGCGAGTGGTGGGAGGCCCACGAGCCGCTGCTGGCGCGGGCGTTGGACGAGACGCGCTTCCCGCTGGCGAGCCGGGTGGGGGAGGCGGCGGCGGTCGCGTACGACGGGCTGTACGACGCGGACCACGCGTACCGCTTCGGCCTGGAGCGGGTGCTGGACGGCCTCGCGGCCCTGGCCGGGACCCGGTCGGGTCGCGACGCGGGCGAGGGCGGGGTCGGGGGCGGCCGGGGGGCCGCGGGCCGGAGCTGCTGAGCGGCGCGTGCGGGGGCTGCTGAGCGGCGCGTGCGGGGGCTGCTGAGGGGCGCGGGGCGCCCCGCCGGCTTCAGGCCCGCAGGCGGAGCAGTTCCCGTACGCCCGCCTTGAGGCGGTCCGCCGACAGCTCCTGCTCGACCGCCAGGTGGTGCATGACGTCCGGCGAGAACGACGCGAGCAGCAGGTGGGCGAGGAGCGTGCTGTCGGAGCCGGGCCGCAGACGTCCGATGAGCAGGGCCACGTGCGTGTGCATCACGCGGTACGCGCCGCTGTGGTAGCGGGCGCGGGGTGCGGCGGAGTGCGCGGCGAGCAGGATCTCGCGCTGCTCGCCGACCCGGTCGACGAGCGCGTCGAGGAAGGCGTCGAGCCGCGCCTCGGCCGGGGCGCCGGGGCCGAGCGGCGGCGGGCCGCTCATGTACGCCTCCTGGAACTGGCGCTCGCGGTCGTCGAGGAGTGCCCACAGCAGCTGGGAGACGTCGCCGAAGCGGCGGTAGACCGTGCCGACGCCGATGCCGCTGGCGTGGGCGACCTGGTTCATGGTGACGGCCTGGGGGCCGTCCTCCGCGACGATCCGGGCGGCGGCGTCGAGGATCTTGCGCCGGTTGCGGGCGGCGTCGGCGCGCTCGGGTGCGGGCTTGCCCATCGTGGGCAGGAGGCCGAGCAGGGGTGCCGCCGGGTCTCCGGCCTGCGGGATCTCGGTGCTCATCTGCCGACTCCTGTTCCGTGCGCCGCCCGTGCGCCCTGGTGCGCTCCATATCGCGCTGTTTCGCTTCTCGCGCCCCGTCTCCCCCTTCCGGTAGCCCTCGATGCGAGCATACCCGCTCCCCTTGCAAAGCGGATAGCCATCCGCTTAACCTCGGTGCATCGAAACGGAAACTGATCCGCTTGAGGAGATCGCCATGTCCGTGAAGGTCGCCGTCATCTACTACTCGGCCACGGGTGCCGTCCACCAGCTCGCCCAGGCCGTGGCCGAGGGCGCCGAGAAGTCCGGCGCCGAGGTGCGGCTGCGCCGGGTGCCCGAGCTCGCCCCGGACGCCGCCATCGACTCGAACCCGGCGTGGCGCGCGCATGTGGACGCCAGCGGTGACGTGGAGGTGGCCACCCTGGAGGACCTGGAGTGGGCGGACGCGTACGCGCTCGGCTCGCCGACCCGGTTCGGCAACGTGGCCGCGCAGCTGAAGCAGTACATCGACACCTCGGGCGGCCTCTGGCAGCGGGGCGTGATGGCGGACAAGCCCGCGACCGCCTTCACCAGCGCCCACAACCTGCACGGCGGCAACGAGTCGACGCTGCTCGCGCTCTACAACACCTTCCACCACTGGGGCTCGGTCATCGTCTCCCCCGGCTTCACCGACCCGGCGGTCTACGCGGCCGGCGGCAACCCGTACGGCACCGCCCACCCCGGGGCCAACGGCGCCCCGGCGGAGAACGTCCTGGAGGCCGCCCGCTACCAGGGCCGCCGCCTGGCGACGATCGCGAAGCGCCTCAAGGGCCTGGCGACGGACTGACCGGCCCGGCCCCACGGCCGGCCCGGCGACGGGCCGGCCCGCCCGGCTTCCGGTCCACCGGCCCCCGGACGCGGACGTGCCCCCGGGATCTCCCCCGGGGGCACGTCCGCGTCCGTGCGTCTCCGCCCGCCGCTCTCAGGCCAGCGACAGGAAGAGCTTCTCCAGTCGGGCGCGCATGGCGTCACGGTCCTCGCCGTTCCGCCGGGCGTCCTCGACGTCCGTCAGGCACTGCTGGAGCCCGGTCGCGATGATCGCGAACCCGGCCCGGTCGAGAGCGCGGGAGGCGGCGGCCAGCTGGGTCACGACCTCCTCGCAGTCGCGGCCCTCCTCGATCATCCGGATCACGCCGGAGATCTGGCCCTGAGCGCGACGGAGCCGGTTCAGTACCGCCTTCAGCTCCGCGCCGGCGAGATCCAGTTCCACAGCCACTCCTCACAGATACCCCAGGGGGTAATTTACTCCCCGCTCGGGGTTCCGTCGAAGACCAAGGATGACACCTGCGCCGGGGTGCGGGCCTGGAGGAGGAGCGGACCGGGGTGGGTCCGGCGGGGCGCCGCGGCGGGTCGCCCTCGCGTCGAGGGCCCGCTCAGAGCGGATCGAGGACCATGAGGACCTCGTCCCGGTCGTCCCCGGGGCCCAGCCGGAGCGCGCCGGGCCAGCGGCCGACCTCGCGCCACCCGAGCCGCCCGTAGAACGTCTCCAGGCCGACGCCGCCGCGCGCGGCGAGACGGAGCTGTTCGAGCCCCATCTCGTCGCGGGCGACCTCCCGCGCGCGGCGGACGAGGGCGGCCCCGATCCCGCGCCCCCGGAGCCCCGTGCGGGTCTGGACGTGGTGCAGCGTCCCCCAGTGCGCGACGAGCCGGACGTCGTCCCGGCGGACGGCGAGCCAGCCGGCGAGGCCGCCGTCGACCGTGGCGACGAGGAGGCGGCTCGTCGCCGGGGCGAGGCCCGCGACGAGGGAGTCCACCGCGGGCCCGACCACGCCGGCGTCGACCGGCGGGAAGGGGAAGCCGGCCGCCCCGCCGGCGTTGGTCACCTCGATCCAGCAGTCACGGAGCGCCCGGCCGAGCTCCGGGGAGACGTCCTCCGGAGCGGTGAACTGCTGCAGTGCGAGGGATCCGATGTCCACGCGGCAGATCCTCGCACCCGGCACGGACAGCGCGGGGCACGAGGAGGGGATTCCGCGGGTGCCGGGACCCCGGCCGGCGTGGGACTTTGGCTGGTCCGGGACCTCGGCTGGTCGGGGGCCTCGGCTCGGCCGGCCCGGGACTTTGGCCGGTCCGGGGGCCTCGGCCGGACAGGACGGGCAAAACGGAGCCCGCGGTCCGGATGCCCACGGCGGCGCCGCTCGGGGGCCTCGGCTCGGCCGGCCGGGACTTCGGCCGGTCCGGGACCTCGGCCGGACAGGACGGGCAAAACGGAGCCCGCGGTCCGGATGCCCACGGCGGCGCCGCTCGGGGGCCTCGGCTCGGCCGGCCCGGGACTCTGGCTGGTCCGGGGCTTGGCTGGTCCGGGGCTTGGCCGCTCCGCGTTCCCGGGGCCCCGCCCCCGACGGCCCTCGACCCCCGACGGCCCTCGACCCCCGGGCCGGCCCCCGACCCGGGCCGGCCCCCGACCCCGGCCGGCCTCCGACCCCCGGCCGGCCCGCCCCCCCCCGGCTGCGACTCCGGCCCTCCGCGGCCCCAGCCGTTCCGCGACCCCGCTCAGTCCTGCCGCGGACCGGTCTCGTCGACCGGGCGGACGACCACCGCGTACTCCGGGGCGCCGGCCGGCTGCGGGCAGCGGGCGACCTGGGCGGCGATCTCCGTCACGCGCTCCAGGGACTCGCAGTCGAGGAGCCAGAAGCCCGCGATGACCTCCTTGGTCTCCGCGTAGGGGCCGTCGGTGACGACCGGCCTGCCGTCGCCGTCCACCGTCACGAACCGGGTCGTCGACGGGGCCGCGAGGCCCTGGGCGTCGAGCATCTCGCCCTTCGCCGCCAGCTCCTCGTTGATCGCGTTCATGTGCGCGAACATCGCCTCGAGGTCCGGCTTCGTCCAGGCGGGGCCGCTGTCGGTGGGGCGGCCCACCATGGCCTCGTAGTCGGCCTCGCTGCCCTGCACCATCACCAGGTACTTCATGACGTCCTCCTCGTCCTCTCGTGCTGCTCCGGTCGTTCCGGTCCTGTTCCGGTCCTGAGGGGCGGGACCCGTCGGGCCGGGCTCCCGCACTGCCTCTCGCAGGACAGTCGGAGCGGAGGGCCGCTTCTCGACACCGCGCGGGCGCCGACGGGAAAACCGGGAGAAATCACCCGCCCGCACCATGATTCCGGTGTGAACGCCTTCAGCTACTCCGCCGCCTTCATCACGTTCTTCTCCGTCGTCGGCCCCCCGAAGGTCCTCCTCGCCTTCGCCGGCCTCGCCCAGGTCCACCCGGTACGCCAGCTGCGGACCATCGCCCTCATCTCCTCGGGCGCGGCCGTCCTCGTCGGCCTGGTCATCGGCATCACCGCCCCCTGGCTGCTGAACGTCTTCCACATCAGCACCCCCGCCCTCCAGCTCGCGGGCGGCATCATCTTCTTCATCTACGCCGTCGGGCTCGTCCTCGGCCTGCACCTCGGCGCCGGCACCGCTCCCCAGGACGCCCCCGACCTGGCCAGCGGCGTGCGCGAGCTGCCGATCCCGTACGTGGTCAGCCCGCTGGCCATGACGGCCGTGCTCATCGAGGCCGCCGCCCGCGACTCCTTCACCTGGCGCTCGACCGTCGCCGGCGCGTACGTGTCCGTCATCGCGCTCGACCTGATCTGCGTCCTGCTGCTCGGCCGCGTCCTGCGCCGCACCCACCACGCCACGATCGAGGTCCTCGGCCGGCTCCTCGGTCTGCTGCTGGCCGCCGTCGGCGTCGACCTGGTCCTCGACGGCCTCGCGGACCTCGGCGTCCCGGGCGTCTACCTGCGCCACTGACCGGGGCAGTCACGGCGTACGGAGGACCGGAGGCGTGCGGAACGGGCGGGCGCCCGCCCCGCTCAGTCGGGCGCCCGCCCCGCTCGGCCGGGCGCCTGCCCCGCTCAGCCGGGCGCCTGCCCCGCTCAGCCGCTCGACTCCCGCTCCAGCGGCGTGCGGAACCGGGGCGTCACCCGTACGTCCCCGATCCATCCCGCGAGCCGCTCCGCCTCCGCGTCCACCGCCCGCCTGGCCGCCGCCCCGACGTCCGCCAGGAGCCGGGTCACGATCTCGCCGTCCGGGCGCTGCGCCCAGCCGCCGACGATCCGGCCGTCCCACCAGACCGTCGGCCCGATGTTCCCGCTGCGGTCGTACAGCGCCGCCCGGTACTCCGGGTCCAGGTACCAGTCACGGGCCTGCCAGCCCATCGCCGTCGGGTCGAGCGCGGGCAGCAGCGCCGCCCACGGCCCGGCCCCGGCCGACCCGGGGTCCACGGGGTCGAGGTCGTCGGGCAGGACGAACCCGGCCCCCTCGTCGAGGGCCACCGTCACCGCCCCCACGGCGGCGAGCGCCGCCCGCACATCGGTCACCTTCCACCCCGTCCACCACTTCAGATCCGCCTCGGTGGCGGGACCGCAGGCCCGGAGCCACCGCCCGATCAGCTCGGCCCGCCCCGCGGCGGGGCTCTCCCCGGGGCGCGGACCGGTGGGACGGGTCCAGCGGAACCGGCTGGACGTCCAGCCGCCCTGGGGACGGCCCCGCACGATCCGCCCCTCCATGCCGAGCACCCGCAGCACCCGGCTCGCGACGGACTGGACGCCCTCCTGCCGCGTGCCCTTCCCGTAGACGTAGGTCGATCTCAACGCCGGTACTGCTGAGCCGAGTTCTGCGCCCGTGGCCTCGCCCCGGACGGCCAGTTCGGCGAGGACGAGCCGCTCGGTCTCCGCGAGCCACGCGGCGTCGTAGTCGCTGCCGGACGCCAAGTGCTGGAGGAGGGAGGCGCGTTCGCGTACGGCGGCTGGGTCGGTCGTCGAAGCCTGGACGGCGGGGGCGAGCGCGGCGGGGAGGACGAAGACGGTGTGCCGCATGCCGTGCATCCGGACCAGCGAACGGTCCTGGTACAGCGCCCGCTCGACGTCCGCGACGGGCCCGGCCGTCCCGGCCAGCCGCGCCCCCACGGCGAGGAACACGCTGGCGGGGTCCGTCCCGTGCAGGGCGACGAGGGACTCGGCGACCTCCTCCACCGACCCGGCGCGCGCGCCGCCGGCCAACCGATGCCGCACCCCGAGCCGTGCCCGCCGCTCGGCGGCACCGATCGCCCGCGGGGCACCCGGAGTGCCCGTGGCTGTCCGAGTCCTCGCCCGACTCGCCGTCTCCGCCTTCCGCGACTCACCCATGCGGCCAAGCATGGCCCGAGGCCCGCCCTCGCGCACGGCTTCGAGCGGAAGCCGCGCACGGTGCCGCGTACGGCTCCACCTCGGCCGGCGGCCCTACTCGGCCGCGGCCCGCTCCTCCAGCGGTCGCCGGCGCAGCGCGGGCCGGGTGAGGGAGGGCGGCTGCCAGGCGCCGTCCGCGCGGTAGAGGTCCGTGCCGGGCGGCACGATCGCGTCGATCCGGTCCAGCACCTCGTCGGTGAGGACGACGGACGCGCCCTTCAGCAGCCCGTCGAGCTGGTCCATCGTGCGCGGCCCGATGATCACCGAGGTCACGGCCGGGTGCGCGGCGGCGAAGGCGAGGGCGAGCTCGGGCAGCGAGCAGCCGATCTCGTCGGCGAGGGCGACGAGGGCCTCGACGGCGTCGAGCTTGGCGGCGTTGCCGGGCAGGGCGGGGTCGAAGCGGTGCGGGGTGAGCGCGGCCCGTCCGCGCGTGAGGTCGATCGGCCGGCCCTTGCGGTACGCGCCGGTGAGGAAGCCGGAGGCGAGCGGCGCCCAGGTCAGGACGCCCATGCCGTACCGCTGGGCGACGGGGAGGACGGAGGTCTCGATGCCGCGCGCGAGCAGCGAGTACGGCGGCTGCTCGGAGCGGAAGCGGCGCAGGCCGCGGCGCTCGGCGACGGCGTGGGCCTCGACGATCTCCTCGGCGGGGAAGGTGGAGCAGCCGAACGCCAGGATCTTGCCCTGGTCGACGAGGTCGCCGAGGACGTCCAGGGTCTCCTCGATGTCCGTGCGGTGGTCGGGCCGGTGGACCTGGTAGAGGTCGATCCGGTCGGTACCGAGCCGCCTGAGGCTGTCCTCGACGGCGCGGGTGATCCAACGGCGCGAGAGCCCGCCGCGGTTGGGGCCCTCGCCGCCGACGGGGAAGTACACCTTGGTGGCGAGGACGGTCGCGTCCCGCCGGTGGGAGTCGCGCAGTGCCTTGCCGACGATCTCCTCGGACTCGCCGGAGGAGTACATGTCGGCGGTGTCCACGAAGTTGACGCCCCGGTCGAGGGCGGCGTGGATGACGCGTACGGCATCCTGGTGGTCAGGATTGCCGACGGCCCCGAACATCATCGTGCCGAGGCAGTACGTACTGACTTCGAACCCGGTCCCGCCGAGTACCCGATAGCGCATGCGCGCACTCTAGGAATTCGAGTGCACTCCAAGGCAAGGCCCGGGCGCCGACGGTCGGACCCCTGCCGCGGCCCGGCCTGCCGATGCTCAACAACCTTCCTCGGCAAGGAAGTCGACGATCAGCCGATGCAGGACGCCGGGCTGCTCCAGGTGCACGTCGTGGCCGGCGCCGGGAAGGCTGGTGCCGCGCAGCGCGGGCCGGCGGCGGGCCATCTCCGCGTACTCCTTCCCGCCGACGATCCCGCCGTGCTCACCCTGCCCGAGGACCACGAGGGTGGGGCAGGTGAGGGCGGCCCACTCGTCCCAGAAGGAGCGGGTGGTGCTGTCGTCGAGGGAGCGGACCACGACCTCGGGGTCGAAGCGGGGCCACAGCCCGTCGGCGCGCTGCTCCAGACCGCGGGCCCAGCCCTCGCCCACCGCCTCGGTGCCGCCTCCGAGGTGGGCGACGGCCGCCGCCCGGGTGGGGAACGGCACCGGCCAGGCCCGGAGCCAGCTCGCGATCTGCTCCTGGACGCCGGGGTCGGTCCCGGCGGGCCCGGCCTCGACGAGGACGAGGGCGCGGAGCAGGTCGGGGTGGGCGGCGGCGGTGAGAAGCGCGGTGCTCCCGCCCAGCGACTGTCCGACCAGCACGGGCCGGTCGAGACCGAGCCCGTCGACGACAGCGACGGCGTCGGCGACGTACGCGGCCCGGGAGACGTCGCCGTCGGCGGGGTGCCGCTCGCTGAGGCCGTGCCCGCGCTGGTCGAGGGCGACGACGCGGAAGCCGGAGTCGCGCAGGAGCCGGGCCGTGTCGTCCCACTCGCCGGCGTGCCCGGCGAGCCCGTGCAGGAGCAGGACGTCGATCGGGCCTCCCGGGAGCCTCGGGTCGCCCGGGCCGCCGGGGTCGCTCGGGTCGCCGGAGCCGCCCGGGCCGCCGGGGTCGCTCGGGTCGCCGGAGCCGGCCGGGCCGCCGGGGTCGCCGGAGCCGGCCAGGTCGCGGGGGTCGCTCGGGTCGCCGGAGCCGGCCGGGCTGCCCCAGTCGCGACAGGAGAGCCGCACGCCGTCACGGAGCACGAGCCGCTCTGACCAGGGGAGACCGGAGGAGGAAGTCATCCCCCCATGATCCCTTACGGGTTGAGGAGCTGATCGGCGACGGCGGTACGGGCGTAGAGGACGGACCGCCCGCTGCGGTGGGCGGTGACGAGCCCGGCGTTGCGCAGGGCGATGAGGTGCTGGGAGACGCCGGCGGCGGACAGTCCGCAGTGCGCGGCGAGCTGGGTGGTCGACGCGGGGGTGTCGAGCTCGGTGAGGAGCAGGGTGCGGGAGCGCCCGAGGACGGCGGCGACGGCCTCGGTGGCGGCGGAGGTACGGGGCTCCCAGACGGCGCCGAAGCCTCTTGCCGGATAAGCGAGTTGGGGCGGGTCGGGGTGGACGGACCGGGTGAGGACCCGGGGCCAGGCGAACACGGAGGGGACGAGCAGCAGCCCGGACCCGGCCTGCTCGCGACGGAGGGCGCAGTGCCGCCGTACGAGCCGCAGGGTGCCGTCGTCCCAGCGCACGGTCTCGTGCAGTTCGCTCAGGACGCGGGCCGACCCGTGTTCGGCGACCTGCCGGGCCCGATGGAAGACGTCGGCCTCCAGGACGTGCTGGATCCGGGCCCAGTAGGGGGCGAGGGCGAGTTCCCAGTAGGCCTCGATCTCGTCGACGACCTTGCGGAGGACGGCGGGAGGGTCGTCGTGGAGCAGTCGGAGCCGGGCGGGGTGCCCGCCCTCCGGGAGCGGGCGGAGGTCCTGCCGGACCTGCTCGGCGGGGGTGCGGAGAAGGGCGTCGAGCTCGGCGTCGAGGGTGGGGAAGGGCCCGGCGGGGGTGGGGTTGAGGAAGTCGGCGAGGTAGCCGTGGGCGGGGACGAGCGCGGCGAGCCAGCCGCGGTCGAGCCCGGCCCGCGCGATCCGGGGACGGACCTGCGCGACCCAGCGGCGATGGGGACCGGGGTCGGCGCGGCCGGCGAGGACGCGGTAGCTGGTGACGACCTCCCACATGGGGGAGACGGCGAAGCGGGTCTGGGCGAGGTCGGCGGCGGAGAAGCTGAGCCCGGATTCCAAGGTGTCCACATCCAGGTCGAGGAGCGGCGAGAGCGGAGAGGAAAGGAGAAGTCGGAACGGTCGGAACGGCCGGTATGCGGAGGAAGGTCTCGCACATTGGATTCGGCCAGAGCTTAATCAATGGAGCGGGCGGAGGGATGCCGAGAACCTCACCCCATGCCCTCTCTCACCACGTCGTCACTCATCCCGTCCTCGTTCCGAGGACTTCCCTCCGTCGTGTGGACGATCTTCGCGGGGACGATCGTCAACAGGCTCGGCTACCTCGTGACCCCGTTCCTGGTCTTCTTCCTGGCGGAGCGCGGGGTGACGGGGACGGAGACCTCGTACGTCCTGGGCGCCCTGGGCGCGGGCAACCTGCTGGGCCCGGCCGTGGGCGGCGTCCTGGCCGACCGGATCGGGCGCAGGGCGACGATGCTGATCGGTCTGGTCGGGGCGTCGGCGGCGCAGGGGGCGCTGTTCCTGGCTCCCGGCGTGTGGACGATGGCGGCGGCGGCACTGCTGATCAGCGCGGCGGGCAGCACGGTGTCGCCGGCGGCGTACGCGCTGCTCGCGGACGCGGTGGACAGCGACCGGCGGCGCCGCGCGTACGCCCTGTTCGGCTGGGGGGTGAACATCGGCACGGCGGTGGCGGGCGTGCTCGGCGGCTATCTGGCGGCGCGGGGCTACTGGCTGCTGTTCGTGGTGGACGCGGGGTCGATGCTGGCGTACGCGCTGGTGGTGGCGGTGCGCCTGAGGGATCCGCGGACCGAGGCGCCGGAGGCGAAGGAGCAGGGGGACGCCGGCGGCGGGAAGGACGGCATCGGCTACGGGGTGGTCCTCCGGGACCGGCTGGCGCTGCTCCTGCTGCCCCTGTTCGGGGTGCAGCTCTTCGTGTACTCGCTGACCGAGGTGGCGCTGCCGCTGGCGGTGCACGACAGCGGCCTGTCGCCGGCGGTGTACGGGGCGATGGCGGCGGTGAACGCGGTCCTGGTGGTGGCGCTCCAGCCGTTCCTGACGGGGAGGCTGGCCGGGTTCCCGCAGCTGGCGGTGCAGGCGGTGGGGAGCACGCTGATCGCGGGCGGGGTGGCGCTGACCGGGCTGGCGGACGGGGTCGTGGGCTACACGGTGTCGGTGGTGGTCTGGTCCCTGGGCGAGGTGGTGGTGGCGGGCATCGCCGCGGGCGTGGTCGCGAACCTGGCTCCGGCGCACGCACGGGGCCGCTACCAGGGCGCGTTCAGCTGGACGTGGGGGCTGGCGCGGTTCGCGGCGCTGACGCTGGGGGTGGCCGCGTACACGACGCTGGGGCCGTCGGTGCTGTGGTGGACGGCCCTGGCGGCGGGCCTGGCCGCGGCGGCGGGGACGGTGGCGCTGACCACGCGGGTGAACGCCCGCGCGGCCCACGAACTGGCGGCGTGAGCGGTGCCTACCTCCCCTCGGCGAGGGTGTGGGCCACGAGCGCGTTCGCGTGCCCGTGGCCCAGCCCGTGCTCGGCCTTCAGCCAGGAGACGAGCTCCATGTGCCTGGTGAGGGGCGAGGAGCGGACGAGGTCCTGCCACTCGGAGATCGGCCGGCCGTACTTCTTCTCGATGGAGGGGAAGTAGCTGGCGGGACCTTTGACGACGTTCTCGGCCACGGGGGACTCCAGGGTCGGGGTGGGTGACTTCCTCAGGGAAGACCCCCGCTCGGCCGGGAACTCATCGGTACCGCCGGATCAATCCCGCCGGATGTGCTCGGGATCGATGTGCCGCCGCACCATGGGGACGGAGGCGAGGGCGGCGACGAGGAGGACGCCGAGCGCGGCGGCGACGAGAAGGGGAAGCCCCTCCCAGTCCCAGTGCACGGCGCCACCGCCGGTGATCAGATAACTGGACTCGGCCAGCCACCCGGCGACGACGGCACCCCCCAACCCCACGGCGAGCGGCAACACGACCTGCAACACCTGCACCCCCCGCAACGTCCCGGCCCGAGCCCCCAACAACGCCAACGCGGTCACCTGAGCGCGCCGCTCCAGAGCCCGATCGGCCACGGACACGACGAACGCGGCCACCCCGATGACAAGCCCGAGCACCATCCCGACGGCGAGCAGACTGCGAATGACGGTGAGCTGGGCGAGCGAGTCGATGACGATCCCGACGGGCTCGACGGGCGAGGTGGGAGCCACGGCCCCGATCCCATCGAGCACGGCACGAACGGTCTCGGGGTCGGAGTCGCTGACGAGGGTGAGGGTGCCGTTGGAGTCGTCCAGATGGGGGGGAAGGAGGGCCGGTGGCACGAGCAGAGTGCCTGAGTCGAAGACGGAGAGGTCCCAGGGGCGAACGTCGATCTGCTCGCTCGGCACGGTGAGCACGCCCTTGTGGCCGCCCTTAAGCATGAAGGGGTACCGCTCACCGGCCTTCGGGTCGTATCTGAGTGGTGCGCGCCGGTCGCGCAACGACATGACTCGGTCGTCTTTGCACCCTGTGGCCCGGTGGGTGGAGACGGCGAGTTGAGCGCAGGTCGAGACGACCAGGTCAGCGTGCGGCACGTCTGTGCCATCAAGCGGGTCCCAGGACGTGTACGAGACCACCTGTGTCTGTACACCCGGCACGTTGGCCAGTGCCTTTCGTTGCGACTGGCTGAGCTGGTCCAGACGGACGTTGTACTCCTGAAGAGGAGCAGTTGGCCGACTGACTTGGTCGAGCTCGATGAGTACGCCCTGGGTGAGCGCCGCACCGAACACCAGCAGCACCAGCCCAGTGACGACTCTCAGGGAAGATCCGGGGTCAACTTCCGTACGTCGCATAGCCAGAGATACAGGGACCGAGGTTGCACGTCTGGCGAGCCGCTTCGCCAGCCAAGCAGTGATAGGAACCAGACCGAAGACGAGTCCGCCACCCGTGAGTAGTACTGCAGTGGGAACCAGCAGGGAAGAAGCGTCCCCTCCCGACGGATCGCGTCCCGCGAGGCTGAGCAGACAGTAGCCGCCGATAATTCCCATCCCAGGGATGAGGCAGAGCATCCCCCACTTCCGCGGAGGCCTTCGTTCTCCGACTCTGCGCACAGTAATCGGTGTGAGGGCTGCCTGCCTCGCGCTGAATTGCCCTACCCGCCACGCGAGTGCCGGGCATCCCAAGAGGCACACTGCGATGGTCACTGCTGACGGTTTTCCATCTTCCGGGTACCAGTGCAGCCCAGGCAGCCCTACCCGAGCCATGATCTGGTTGATTCCGGCATACCCCGCGATCCCAAGGGCTGCACCGACCAGCGCGGCGCCCGCGGACTCTCCCGCGTTTACCCGAAGGGTGTCCTTCGCGCTGAGACCGACGAGGCGAAGCGCTGCAAGTCGCCTGGCGCGAGACTCGCCCGATAGCCGGGCGCAGACGGAAAGGAAAATGGTGAGTGGGAGCAGCACGATGCACCCAAGAGTGAAGCGAAGGATGCTGAGAGTGGATGGTTCGACGATCTGACGCCAGGAACGACCGGTGCCGAAGTCACCCAACTCTTCAGCTTCAGTCAGTTGAGCTGGTGTGGTCCCAATGTAGGCGTACAGGTCATTGCTATCGCCCAGTCCGTCCGGCGCGATGACACCCGTCACCCGTCCCGGTACCAGGCCCGCTGTCTGCGGTTTGGCAGTCAGAACCTCATTCAGCTTCGGCGAAACGATCGCTTCACCAGCAGCCGGGAGCTTGCTGATCCCGGGAGGGACGGGAGCGGGTCCAGATCCTTTGCGGGCGACAAACACCCTGTGGAGTGGCTGCGCCCCGTATGGCTCGCGAAGCTCCTGGAAGAGGACATTGCTTGTGCCCGGTCGCGGTTCACGGGCGGCCGTGCGCGCGTCATGAGCGGCGAGGATCGAAGGGATGGTGAGCACCGCGGCAAGGCACGCCACCCCGAGTGCCGAGCCCATCGCCATGAGGAGGAAGCGAACCCGCCCCCGGCGCCCGCCTCTCCATAACAGCCGCAGCGCGAGGCTGAAGGCGTTCACGCCGACACCCTCTGCGCCAGAACACCGTCCGACATCGTGTACTGGGTATCCGCCCTGGCGGCGACGTCGGCATCGTGGGTCACGATGACCACGGCTGTCTTCTGCCTACGCGCCAGATGAAGGAACTCCTCCAGCACCGCTGCCGCGTTCGCGCTGTCCAACGCCCCCGTCGGCTCGTCTGCGAACACCACGTCAGGCCGGTGGACCAGAGCGCGAGCCACCGCGACTCGCTGACTTTGCCCTCCGGACAGCTTCGAGGTCCTCCGCCTCAGTAGATCGCCCATCCCGAGCCGCTTCAGAACCTGGGCGGCCATCGCATGGGCATGCGTCTTGCTGATGCCGGCGAGTCGAAGGGGAAGCGCTGCGTTCTCCTCGACGGTCAGTTCGGGAAGCAACTCCCCGTACTGGAAAATGAACCCCAGGCGAGTGCGACGTACGGCGCTCAGCTCACCGTCCGGCAGGCTTGAGAGCGGAATCCCGTCGAAGGTGACTGTGCCGTTCGTCGGTGGGAGAACCCCTGCGAGGCAGTACAGCAGTGAAGACTTACCTGAGCCGCTGCTTCCTGTGATGGCGGCCACCTCGCCGCGCTTGAGCGTGAAATCAGCTCTACTGACGGCCTGCTCGCTGCCGTAGAAGAGCTCCACGCCCTCGGCGTGGAGGATGGTTTCCATTGCAGTGCGCTCCATGAGGATGAGGGGCCGCGTAGACCGCGGCCCCCGGAACCGGTGGCTACTTCCTCGAGATCAGTCGTTCTCGCGAGCAGTAGTCAGGGCGCAAAGACCCGCGGTCGAGGCAAACTTGCATGCGTACTTCCTTGGTCTTCAGAACTGCTCCGTCAGAGAAGACCTTGTCAACCTTCATGTCAGCCCTCTGGATGCCTTTCAGGTCACCCCACGGGTATTCCTCGACTTTGACGCGGAGGTAGACGTTGTGGCCGTCGTTGTCGTTCTCGTCTCGCAGCTCACCCTTCACATGGAGACCGCTCGGCACCTTGGTCGTGGGTTGCCAGGCGTACGTGCCTACGAAGGCAACGCCCGGTGTTCGCATGACCAATTTGTGAGTCGAGCTGGCCACCGCCACCCCCATCCCCCCGAAGAACAGCCCCGCGGCCACCACCGCCGTAGCGAACTTCCTCATCGATAACCCCTGTTGGTCGAGCCGACTGGTCATCACAGAAAGTATCGGCATCACTACACACCGATGACCGCAGGAACGTCCCTCCCTCTGATCACCCCCCGATCCAGTGAATGAGGCCGTTCTAGGGCCCGGGACACTTTCGGCTCACCGCCATCGCCCCAGGTCGACACCCAGGCGCGCCCCCGCACCGCACGTGACATGCCGGTGGGCCGGAGCGCAGACGCGCCCCGGCCCACCGGCCCTACGACTTCCTCCGAACCGTCACGCCCACTCGGCCGGCGCCGGCTCCCCGGTCCCGTTCGGGTCCGCGGACGGGGTGACCCACTCGACCAGCTGGACGACGACCCCGTTGGGGTCGGTCAGCTGGAACAGCCGCTCACCCCACGGCTCTTCGCGCAGCGGCATCGTGATCGGTGCGCCCGCCGCGCGCAGCCGGGCCTCCTCCGTCGCGAGGTCCGTGACGGTGAACGCCACGATCAGGCCCCCCGCCTGCCGGTCGCGCTGCTCGGGCGGGAGGACCTCGGTGCCGCGGCGCAGCAGGACGATGTCGACGGCCGGGTCCTCGCGGGACAGTGACGCGAAGCCGTCCGCGGCCATGGCGACCTGGTAGCCGAGGTGGGTCGTGAAGAACTCCCGGGACGCGTCCACGTCGGCGACGGTGAGGGAGAGGGTGGAGGCAGAGACGTTCACGGTGGCTCCTCGGGAAGCGGGTCGGCAGGTCGGCGGTTGGGTGGCGGCTCGGTGGGCCGGTGACGCGGCAGGCGGGTCGGCGTCCAGTCGGGAGATTCCTTCCTCAGTACGTACGGCGCGGCGCCTGAACCCGGCTCCGGGCGGGGCCGCTCGCCCCGTAGCGGCCGTAACGGGGCCGCTGCCGCTGATGCAGTGGCGCCGCAGGCCCGGCGCCCGTTCCGGCGGCGGCGAACACCGCGGCGCTGTCGAACGCGGCGCGGATCGCGGAGCGGCACGCGGCAAGCGCGAGCTCCTGGCGGTGCATCCCTCTGCCGATCCTCGCCTCCACCCGCGTCTCCATGCGGGGCGTCGTCGTCGGAGTCGTCGTCCGCCGAGTCGGCTTCGGCATGCGCGACCCCTTCTCTCCGGTTCCCCGGGGCGATTTTTGCGTCGGACGTAACTTTACGCACGGCATCGAGAGTCGGTCAAGCATATTTTTACGTCGAGTGTAAGATTCGTCCCATGGCCACCGAGAGCACGGGACTCCGCGAGTCCAAGAAGCAGGAGACCAGGCAGCTGATCTCCGACCACGCCACCCGCCTCTTCATGGAGCAGGGCTTCGAGCAGACGACCATCGCCGAGATCGCCACGGCGGCCCGCGTCGCCAAGAAGACGGTCACCAACTACTTCCCGAGGAAGGAGGACCTGGCCCTCGACCACCACGAGACGTTCACCGCGACCCTGGCCCGCGCGGTCGCCGATCGGGCCGAGGGCGAGTCGCCGCTCTCCGCGCTGCGTCGCGAGTTCACCGACGCGGTCCAGACGTGCGACCCCGTCGCGGGCTTCGCCGGCCCGGCCTTCGCTCGCATGGTCGCCGACAGTCCCACCCTGAGCGCGCGACTGCGTGAACTCCACGACCTGCGCGAGGAGGCCCTCGCCGAGGCCCTTGCGGGCGCCGAACCCACCGACACCCCGGTGGCCATCACCCCTCGGGCGGCCGCCGCGCTCCTCGGCGCCGCCCACCGCCTGCTGTTCCAGCGCATCCAGGAACTCACCCTGGCCGGAGAGTCCAACGCCCGCATCGCCGCCGTCGTGGCCCCGGAGGCGGCCTACGTCTTCGACCTCCTCGAATCCGGCCTCCCGGCCGCCGGGGTCTGACCGCCCCGGACAACGCCGAAGGGCCCCACCGCGAACGGTGGGGCCCTTCAGCAAATTGCCCGGTGAGAGCAATGGCGGAGGATACGAGATTCGAACTCGTGAGGGGTTGCCCCCAACACGCTTTCCAAATGTTCGTACGGGGGTCCGGCGGGGGTCGCGGGCGTCCTGACCTGCGGCGGAGCGTTCGGGGTGACCTCGTGCGGACGGGCCCGGACGGGGGCGAATGAGACCAGAACTGAGACCGGGACTGCTGCCTGTCCCTGCCGACGTGAACTCGGCGAGCCGTTCCTGTTAACCGACTCTATCTGGGGCGCTGAGCTGGAAACATCCTGCTGCTCCGCAGCCGCGGTGAGCGGTCCGGCCTTGCCTTCAGACCGGCAGCCATAGGTCGCCTTGAACACCCTTTGCAGATACGAAAGATGGTGTTGACTGTCTGCCAGGTAGCCGATCACACGGGGTGAGAGAGGTCGGGAGGCAGTAGTGGAGCAGGTCGGGGGCGGAGAGGGTGCTCTCCGGAAACCGTCTCATGTCAGCAATGAGCTCTCCGGGCAGGTAGATGGGCCTGCCGTCCAGGCAAGGGATATTCACGGCGACGTGAACATCACGATGACAGGACCACCGTCAGTAGCCGAGGTTACTGACGAGGCCCTCGCTGAGGAGTTGCGCAGGTCATCGCAGATCTGGAGGGCCCGGTTCGCCAGTGTCGACTTGGTCAACCTGCCAAGGATGGCGATGCTCGCACAGACCAACGCGGTGGCGACCGCAGCAAGAAGAGCCGGACTCGACGGCACGAGGCCATTTGCCGGGCAGGGGATGGCGCCTGGAGAGTTCGTCCGGATCGTTCGCCCGTTGTTCGAGACGTGGGACGCGGAGGCGGTGACGCTCAGCGAAGGCACGGCAGCGAAGGTGCATCGTGGCCTTCTGGTCTCTTTTGAAGGCGCTATGCGCTGCAACAACCCGCCCGAGCCTCCGCTCAAGGAACCGACTGGAGTGCTGACCAAGGATCCTTACCTTGCCTTCTCTATTGGGGCGAGGAGGGTGATCGTCACCTTTGACCCACGTTGGCTAACGACGGCGACGGCGACTACGACGCTCCATGAAGCTGCTCAGGAGCCGCTGGTCTTCTCAGGTATCGGCACTGTGGCATCGGTATCGGAAGGAGGGAGGATTCGAATCTCCGCGCTTGCGTTCGGGCAGCCGGAAACTCTGGCGCAGGCTCAGTTGGAGTACGCAAAGCAGTCTCTTGTTCCGGAGCCGCCCGGGTTGACGTGGATGGACTTCCGTAACGAACTGTCAAAGTCGGAGCTCTCGCAGCTCCATTTGGGTAAATCCCGGGAAAGGGAAACTGTGAGCCGCAAGAGTATCGCTCTACTGTTTAATGAGGATGAGGTACTGCCTGGGCAGATCGACCGAGACGTGTTGACGCAGGTCTCGCGGGTTGTCCCCGAGTATCGGCGTGATCTGGGTGTGGCCGTCGCGAGTCTGCTCTTCAACGACAACGGGGTTGCGGTTGCTGACCTCGCTGCTCATTTCCTAGCCCGGGAACCTGCACTCTGGAAGACCCTCACGGTTCCTGGGCTTACCACTCTGATCAAGTCCTTCAACATCGCTGTCTCTACCGTTTCTGGGCTCAGCGAGGAGCAGGCGGCGGACCTAGACGCGGCGATGCGTGAAACGGTTTCCAGCTATCTCGGCTGTGTTGAGATGGATAGAAACCTGCCCCTGCATGATCAGCTGTTGCCGCCGTATGACGATTATCATGTTGCCGGTGCGGAATTGCGGCTGGTTTATAGCGCGGCAAGGCGGCTTCAGGATGAGGCTAATGGCGAGGACCTCGAAGAACCGTTGAATGAATGGCGGGAGAGGGGGCTGTTTCGCACCGTGGCATGGGAAGAAGATCTGGAACAGTCTGCAGCCGAGGAAAGGGATGCATCGATGCTTATCCAGGCTTGGCTGAATTCGCAGTCTGAATGATTCCCTCGGAGTGATCGATCAGGAGCGCTCTGCTGTAGCGGGGTCGTGTGTCGGAGCTTAGGTTCAGGGCCGAGTGAAGCTGACGCGAGCACGACATCGGCTTCAAGAAACGGACAAGTAGTTGCCACGTACATGGCACTCCAACCAATGTGCACCGCCAAATCTCCCGGTCGTCTGGCCTGCGACCGGGACGCTGCGAGTTTGACGAGCCCCTGCCGATCAGTCCCTGTTGGGTGAGCCTGTGGTGCGTGTCAGGTTGAAGGTGAGGCTTGAGAAGTCCCGCCCTTGAAGCACCGGACCGTTCTGGGTGCCGCCGCTGATGCTGTTGTGGACATCGCCACTCGATGAGCTGGGCTGTGCTCGCTGCCACCACTCCTCGAGCAGTACGCGGAACTCTCCATCCAGGGCCGCTCGTACGCCGAGGGCAGTGGCCAGTGCCTGTGCGCGCATCGGGTCGACAGGGTCTCCCTCCAGCGCGGCGACTTCCAGTTCGCCGGAGCTGACCTGCGGTGTCCCGTCTTCTTGCGTTCCCTGTGCCGCGGCTCGCCCGAACGGGCGCCGCACCAGCGCGGTAAGTCCTTGCCACGCCTGACGTCCGGCTTCGCCGCCGAGTCCGCCGGCCAGCGCGGCGAGGGCCGCTGCGGTGATCGGGTCCATGCTGGGGACTCCCTCGTTTGGTAACGGATCCCACCTTAAGTTGGCCTCACGGCCTCCCGAAGCGGTTCCGGCATATCCAGGTCCGCACGGGCCTGGACTGATGTAATTGAGACCAGAATTGAGCCGGGAGGTGGCCCTCAGGGTGAATCGAGGCTCACGCTGAGGCAGTCGTTTGAGTCCACCGCCATGCCAGTCGGAGTGGTGACGATGATGCCGTATTCGGTCCCGGCCAGTGCTCTCGCGGCGGTGCAGTGTTGGCCGGCGTCGCCGCCGGTGAACTCGATCTGAATCGAGTCGCGGCGGTCAGCCGGGTCCGCTTCCTCGGGGTTGCCGGGCTGGATGTACGCCGCCTTCACGTCCTGGAGGTGCCTGACCCATGCGGGCACCCCAGCTCCATAGCTGGGGTCCACGGATGGAGTGGCGTCACCGGTGCCAGGGTCTGCCGTCGCTGTTGGCGCTGCCTCCGAAGAGGGAGTGAGTGCTTCCACCGTCGGTGATGTCTGTGGGGCTGCCGATGCGGGCTCGCTGCTGTCGGTGTCGGAGAGTCCGTAGGTCACCGCCAGGGCGAGTACACCGGCTACCCCGACGCCGAAGATCAGTCCGGTCCGGGAGGGGCTCGGCGGGGCGGGGGACGTCAGGGGTGCCAGCCTGCCTGGAGGGACGGAGAGCTCGCTTCCCGTGTTGAGCATGCGTATCTCGACGTCGCCGTCGGCTGTGTAGCCGGTGACGTTGGCGCGGTTCCCCAGGTACAGGACGATCGAGCCGATCGGGAAGCTCTGTGTCGCGGGCGTCAAAGCGGAATCCTCCGGTGAACAGGGTGACTGCCTGGGGGAGATGCCTGGTGCGGATGTCTCACGACGCTGCGGTCGGTGCGATCACGTGACTGGGCTATTGGACTGCTTGGACGGCTGCTGCCGTGAGCACCATTCGGCCAACTGTCACGGAGGAGCTGCCCTGGCTAGGGAACTTCAGCAAGCGCTGCCCTCCAGCGCTCGTTTTCGCAACGGCTGGGCGAGGGGGTGAACCGAGCTGGCTGAATAGGCACATGGAGATTGGTGAGCACTGGGCCTACCGGGCCAGGCCGAAGGAGCTGGGCGCCGCGGTTCGCCAGGTTGAGATCGTTCGAGTGGGTGGGAGCGGCAGGTCTGGTTGGCTTCACGTGCGCTTCCTCAAGGGAGACGACGCCGGGCTGCAGGAGTGGGTCAACCCGAGTTCCCTTGTGGCGCGCTGGGAGGACGTCGAGGCGTTCCGAGCGGACGACGGGAACGAGCTCGGGCTGGCCGAGGCGTCGCGGGGCGCCCGAGGAAGTGCCGCCTTTGAGGCGGCGCGGTTCGTCCTTGGGTTCGTTCGCCCGAAGAGCAAGCTGCGCCTGCGGCGCGGCCCCGCTGACGCCGGAATCTTGGAAATGAGCCGTCTCGACGAAGGCGCCAGGTTTGTCGGGGTGGAACCCGATGAGCTGCGGGGCGATCCGATGGTCCACGAGAACCGCGAGGGGCTCTGCCTGGCAGGGTGGCCGGTCACGGAGCGCATCGCGCGCGTCGTGGCTGGCCGCCTCGCCGAGGACATCCTTCCAGAGGTGGACCGCAGGCAGCAGGCCATCGATCAGGAGCGCACGCAGTCCTCCTGGTACTCCTACAGCCGCCGGGACGACCGCAAGTTGGACACGGAAGCGGCCGTCTTGCGGACCGTCCGGGAGTGGTGTGGTCAGGACAAGGCCGAGCGCTACGACGAGCTGGTCGCCCTGCGCGAGGAGGTCGTCCGGCTCGGGAAGCTCGTGGAGAAGTCGGTGAAGGCCCTACGTGACCGCGGGCACGGCGTCATCGCCTCCACCATTGAGCGCGACCTTGGGGTCCATATCTCCAGCCTTGGTCCAGACGTTCGTCGGTGAAGCCGCGCCACCGCTCCGGCTCCGCCTTGGGCGGTTCAGCCTCCGCCTTGGGTTCTTCCTGTTTCGGAGGCTTCTCCTTCTCCGGCCGCTGCGGGTGCCAGCCGCCGAGGAAGGGCCGTAGCTGGTCGTCCGTGGGTTCCGCGTGGAGACTGTGGCCGGTCAGGCTCCTGCCGGCCACGGTCGGGTCGAGCCGGTCAGCCTCCGCCTTCCCCCACGTAGACCACTCGCGCAGCCTCTCGGCTTCGTGAGCGTCGTTCGAGGCGGAGGCGGCCTCGTCGAGCGCGGCGCAGAAGGCCCGCATCTCCCCTGCGGCCCGCCACTGCGCCAGGGCTGTGCCGAACCGGTCGACCCGTACGGCGTCCACCGCCTTGATCGTCGCGACGCTAACCGCCGCTTCCCACTTCCGCTGCGTGCGCTCCTTCTTCTCCGCCTCCCGCCGGCGGTGGTCCTCTTCTTCCTTGGCCTCTCGTAGGCGGCGTTCCTCCTCCTGCCGTTCCCGCTCCTCACGCTGACGCTGCTGTTCCGCCTCCCGCGCCAGCCGGGCCTGCTCTTCTTCCTCCGCGCGGGCCTTCAGTGCTCGGAGGACGGCGTCGATCTGGTCCTCCAACGGCTTCTTGGCGGTGTCGGACCATTCCTTCTTCCAGCCGTAGCGGTATCCGTAGCTGTACCCCGAGCCTTGGCTCACCTGCAGTTCCAGTTCTCCGGACGGCTCGAACCGGTGCGCCGGGGTGACCCGCTGCCAGTCATACGTCCGCCGGCCCGGCTGCGTGGGCACGTAGCGGACCTGCTTCTGCCGTTCCTTGAAGCTGATCTCGTACGTCCTGCCGTGGACCGTGAGCAGCGGCCTCGGCTGCCTGCGCTTCTTCGACGCCGCGATCTCGCCGTGCCGTGCGAGGGCCTGCTCGGCGAGGAGCCGAAGGAGGGTGAGCACCCGTGGGAGTACCTCGTCCGAGATTTCGAAGGCGCTGTGGTCTGCGGCGACCGCCGCGATCACGTCCTCGACGTCGGTGATCACTCGGCTGCGTGCCAGGCGGATCCGGTTCCATTCGGTGTCGTCCTCGCCCGTCACCCGGAGCAGGCCGAGGAAGAAGTCTCCCTTCGCCCGCCCGCTGTACTTCAGGTGGTAGCCGTCCGGGGCACACTGCCGCGCTGCGTCGAACGCCCGGCGATAGCGGGCCCGCTGTTCATCGCTAGGGTCGGGGATTCGAAGGAACCGGCCAGCCTTCTGTACCTCTGCGATCAAAGCCGCGCCGATTTCCGCCGGTGACTGCCGTGGCGGCTTCGCAGGGCGCGCGGGCGCCGGCTTCGTCTCGGGCGGGGGCGCCACCCGCTGACGGGGAGGTGTCGTGGCCTCCGGCTTCGGCTCGGCGCCTACCGGTCGCTGCTTGCGCGGGGCTGGCTCGGGCCGGTCCGGGTGGTGGCCGTGTTCCAGGTAGAAGTGACCGTCATCGGTGATCTCCGCCTGCCACCTCCCACCGTGCCTGGGCATGGTGATGAGGCCCCGACTCTTGAGAGCACGGGCAGTGATGGCGAGTTCCGGGCTCGCGGAGGTGACGGGATCCGTTCCCTCTGCGATCCGGGTGAGCATGGCTAACTGTCGATCGTTGAGCGGCGACCATCGGTACATGGTGACCGTCGCACCGGTCCCACCAAGCGCCTACAACCAGAATGGCGATGTTCCCGCATTCTGCTGCCGAGCGTCTCCAGGATCGGAGGGGCCGGCCCCACGCTCCCGTGCTCGCGGCCACGCGCAGGCTGTGCCCCGTGCCTCCTGGGTCAGCTCAGTCGGCAGAGCACATCGAAGTGTGCTGAGAAGCTCGATCGCAGGCTTTCCAGGACGGCCTTCCCCTTCGCAGCCGTGGCGAGCGAGGGGAAGCCGATTACCCCAGACTGCGTGTACTCGGCCATTCCCTGGACCAGGAGGAAAGGCCGCTGCCTGCTGTCGTGGTCCGCGTCGGCGTAGCCCTCGCGGACGAGCTCGGGAGCGGCGTGGAGCAGGATCGACGTCTCGATCTCGCCGGCGTGCATGTCCGCGTGCCTGTCGGACTCGAGGCCGCCGTACTCGCGGGCACGGTCCCAGTCGGGGCCGAGAGGGAAGAGGGAGACCGCTGGGCCGTCGACGTTGGCTTCCTGGACCACGTTCGACAGGACGTAGTTCCCGCCGTGGCCATTGACGATCACCAGCTTGTGGATGCCCGAGCGGGCGAGTGAGGCGCGGATGTCATCGATCACGGCGTACAGGGTCCTGGCGCTGATGCTGACGGTGCCGGGGAACGCCGCGTGCTCGTGGCTGCACGCGACGGTGATGGGCGGGAGGAGGTGGACGGGGTAGGCGGCGATGATCTCCTGGGCGATGACGCATGCGATCGCCGTGTCGGTGATCAATGGGAGGTACGTGCCATGCTGCTCGAAGGAGCCGACTGGGAGCACGGCGAGGCGGGGCTGCAGCTCCTGGACATCGGTGCTCGTGGCGGTCGGCAGCAAGTTCACGGCTCTCCCTCGGTCGACTAGGGGGCGACCTGCTTGGTCAGGTCTAACTCCCTGTTGAGTTCCGAAACTTCCACCAGTTTGCGCCAGCGCGCAAGACGCGGTTGAAGCCGGTACAACTCGCCGAGGATCCGTGTGGAGCCCGTTCGTTGCGCGATGCCGAGGGCTTGTTCAGCGGCCCGGTGCGCGCCGTCCACGTCCTCCAGGATCGCGTTGGCCGTGGCGAGCCGGGCGAGACACAGCCCTCGGTCCCGCTCCTGCACGGCAGGCCAGTGCCGCAGACTCTTCTCGTACGTCACGACGGCTTGCTCGGGGCGCTCCAGGCGTACCTGGCAGTTGGCCGCTTCCATCTCGATGTACGAGACCGTGCAGTAGAAGGCCAGATCGTCATCGTCGCCTCTGTCGGCCGCCACGAGAGCCTGTTCGATGGCCCGCTCGGACTCGGCGGCCTCTCCGAGGCTCGCCTTGCTGTTCGCGAGCTGGCGGAGTACGACGGCGTGGACGCGAGGCGACAGCTCGGAGGCGTACCGGAGGGCAGCGAGAGCGAGGCCGGCGCCGTGGCCGGCGTGGCCCGCTTCCGTGGCGATGTTGCTGCGGCGCTGGAGCATGTACGCGATCACCATCGGATCGCCCAGCTCTTGGGCGTACTCCATCGCCAGCCTGGTCCAGCGCATGGCGTCGTCGGTGCGGCCGGTGTCCTGGTGAAGCCAGCCGAAAAACTCCGCGTACCGTGCCCCCACGCGCAGGACCTCCTGCCGCAGCGGACCGTACGCCTCGCGACACATTTGCTCGATGAGGGGCATCTGGCTGCTCACTGGGGCCAGGAGGAACTGCGGGCCGACAAACGGTTCGGCCTGTGCGTGCTGCTGGAGCACCGAGGTGAGGTAGCCGAGCATCTCCGGGTTCACCGGCATCGGGGTCCGGCTCACCGCTGCTGCCGGTGTTGGCAGCAGCATGCTTTGTGCCGTGGCGACGCTCGTGCTGGTGGATGCGAAGCCGAGCTCTTCGTCCGTCGCCTCGTACACCTCCCGGAAGAGCGGTCGGTGGTCCGGACTCACGGGGCGTCGGCCGTTCTCGTACATCGAGATGAGCGTTTTCCAGCTCGTTGATGCCGGTGACTGTGCTCCCAGGCGCTGGGCCGCGGCCATCAACGCGTCGATTAGCTCGCCCTGCGTCCAGCCCATGTCCAGCCTGGCCTGCTGGAGTCTGCTCTTCGCCCCCATCGTTCCCCCGATGTTCGTCGCAGTGCCCCGCTCAATGATGGGCCAAGAGCCCTCCTCACGTGGGGAGTTAACAGTTAACTGCGCAATCCGTTAACCCTGTCCACTGACCGATGGCTGCGTCTCCGGCTTACTTTCCTCAGCGCCGCGGTGGTGGGCTCCGCTCCCGAGGCGTGCCTCGCTTACACGCCTTCGCAGTGCTCCGTCATCTTCCGACCCGAAACGAGGGATCCTGATGTCCCGAACGAGCACGATTCTCGGCAACACCCAGCTCGTGGTCGACACCGGCATGGCCAAGCCCGACGCGACGACCATCGTGGAGCGGAAGGGCCTCGGCCACCCGGACACCCTGGCCGACCACCTCGCCGAGCAGCTGTCCCGCGCGTACAGCCGCTACACCGTCGAGCGCTTCGGCGCCGTGCTGCACCACAACTTCGACAAGCTCGCCCTCCTCGGCGGCGCGAGCGAGGTCCGCTACGGCGCCGGCCGGATGACCGCCCCGGTCAGGGTCCTCGTCAACGGGCGTGCCGCGCCCATGTGCGGCGGCGAACGGATCCCCGTGGAGGAGATCGTGGAGGCCGAGGTGCGGGCGTTCTTCGCCCGCCGGCTTCCCGAGGTCTCGGACCACCTGGACATCACCTTCAACATCACCAGCAACTCCAGCCCCGGTGCCGTCCTCACGGGCGACGAGGTGCCCGACCGGACGCGGTGGTTCAACCCGCGATCGATCGAGGACCTGCGGGAGCGGCGGGTGCGACTGTCCAACGACACGTCGTTGGGAACGGGCTGGGCGCCGGAGAACGTCTTCGAGTCGTTCGTGCGCGAGCTGGTCGACCACTTCTCCGGCGAGAGCGATTTCACCCTCTCGCACGCGTGGTGCGGATCGGACGTGAAGCTCATGGGCTACTGGGACGGCGAGCAGGCGGACGTCGTCCTCTGTGTCCCGCAGAAGTCGCGGCTCGTCGCCAGCCGCGCGGAGTACGTGCGGAACACCGAGAGCGTCCTTGCCGAGTGCCACCGCCTGGCCGACCTCCGGCTGCCCGGTGCCGAGACGCGGTTCCGGCTCAACGCGCGCGACGTGCCGGAGAAGGACGAGCTGTACCTCACGTACACCGGTAGCTCGATCGAGTCTGGCGACGAGGGCGTCGTCGGCCGCGGCAACCGCGTCAACGGCCTCATCACGCCCCTGCGGCCGATGAACCTGGAGGGTGCCAACGGCAAGAACCCCGTCTACCACGTGGGCAAGCTCTACAACATCGCCGCCCGCCGGCTCGCCGAGCGGCTTCACGAGGCGACGGATGGCCACGCCGAGGTTCACCTGGTGAGCACGACCGGGCAGCGACTCGACCAGCCGTGGCGCGTTCTCGTCCGTCTGTCGTCCCCGGACGTCGAGGTGGACAAGGTGCAGGCACTGGTGGCGGAGGCCCTGGACGAGTTCCCGGCGCTGACCGACGAGTTGGTCTCCGACGGGATCGTGCTGAGCTGATGGAGGAGCGGACACTCGGCGAGGTATCCGAGGAATGCCGGCGGCGCCTGGTCACGCACTATGGCCCGGGAGTCTCTGGCTGGCTCGACGCCGTGCCCAAGCTGATGGAGCGCGCGGCGGAGCGCTGGAAGCTCACGCTCGGGGCCTACCACGACGCCGGACACGCCTCGGTGGTCGTCACGGCCGGAACCTTCGACGGACGTCCGCTGCTTCTCAAGGCATGGGCCGATCCCACCCGGTTCCGCGACGAGGTCACCGCCTTACGCCTATGGGCGGGTGGGCCGACGGCGGGCGTCGTCGAGGCGGCGGACGACCTGGCCGTGGCGGCCCTGGAGATGATCGGAGGCCGCCCCGGCGGTGGTGAGCGACCGCCTCGCGAGCTTCCCACCGTGGCCGCCGCCCTCCAGGGCCTCCACACCTTCGGTCGCCGTCGGCGCCGGCTGCGTGAGCTTCCTTCCCTGACCGCGTATCTCCACCAGGAGGTACGCCCCCGGGTGCGGCGCCGACTGCAATCGGTTGACGTCGGCCCGTGGCAGGAGCACGTCGACGCGGCCCTCCCGGCCCTCGTGACCCTGGAGGAGGACTCCGCTCGGTCCACCGTCCTGCACGCGGATCTCTACCGAGAGAACGTCCTCTTCGACTGGCTGGGCCACCCCCGCCTGATCGATCCCCTTCCGATGGTGGGCGACGCGGCCTTCGACTGGGCCTTCTGGACCGTGTACTACGACCTCGGGCACGGCACGGACGCCCGCTTGGCCGCCGCCGCCCGGATCTCCCGCGTTCCCGTGCCCGTCCTCGCGCCATGGTGCAGGGCCCTGGCCCTGGACGGCCTGCTCTTCTATCTCGACACCGGTGATCCGCGCGCTCCGAGGATGGCCGACGTCCTCGCATGGCTGTCGGCGCCGACCCCAAGGAGCCGATCATGACGACGTACGTTCTCCGCCACGGACAGACCAACTACAGCCGGCGCTACCTCGTCAACGGCGATCCGACCAAGCCCATCCGCCTGAGCGAGGAAGGCCGCAGGTCGCTGAACAAGGGATGGAGCAGCTTGCCCCTCCACAGCGTGAAAACGTGGCTGGCCAGCGAATTCCCCCGCGCCCAGCAGACTGCCAATCTGCTGATGGGAGTCCCCGGGCCGGAACTGATCACCGATCCTCGATTGAACGAACTCGACTACGGGGAATTCGAGGGAGGCCCGTTCCTGGAGTACGCCGTCTGGCTCGACGGCCACGGCACCCACGAGCGCCCGCCCGGCGGGAGCGAGTCGCAGCGTGAGGGCATCCGCAGGATGCTCACCGGGGTGCTCGCGACCCTGGATCACCCCGGTCCACGCGTCCTGGTGGCCCACGGGCTGCTGGTCTCGGTGCTCCTGTGGCACCGTGACCGGGCTCCCGGCGAGGCCATGCCCCTGTTCTTTCCGGAAGCGCCTTACGTCGAGCCCTTCGCGATCCCGGACATGGAGCTGCCGGAATTCATCGCAACGCTGATGAACGATCTTGAAACTGGCGTTCAGGACCGCACCGGCGGCATCGGTGACTGGGGGATATTCCGGAACGGGGACGGCTCGGCGGTTGCTACCGTCGATTCCGTATCCCCATCCCACTCGCAGGATCAGAAGGATCTTCCTCATGCATGATGCCCGCGCCCTGATCGACATGGGTGCCGACGCGGTTCGTCGGCTCGCTCGTCGCGGTTACTCCCTGGACCTGTCCGAGCTGGAGTCCCTCCAGTCTCGTCGCAACCAGAACATCCGCTCGGCCGACGAGCTGCGGGCAGAGTCCAAGCGAGTGGCGAGCGAGGTCCAGCAGACGGCCAAGCAGGGCGGCGACATCAGCAAGCTCAAGGAGCGCGCACGCGAGATCAAGGACCAGGTCCGCGACATCGAGGCTGGCCAGGAGGAGATCGAGGCCCAGCTGCGCGACCTGCTCCTGAGCATCCCGAACCTGCCGGACGACTCGGCCCCCGACGGCGACTCCGAGGAGTTCGCCGTCGAGATCCGGCGCGTGGGCACGCCGCCCACGTTCACGTTCGAGCCGAAGGACCACGTCGATCTCGGCGAGGCCACCGGCATCCTCGACTTCGGTAGGGCGACCAAGCTGTCCGGGCCGCGCTTCGCGGTCTCGCGCGGCGCCGGCGCCGCCCTGGAGCGGGCGCTGGCCACGCTCTTCCTCGACCTCCATACCCGCCGCCACGGGTACACCGAGTACGCGGTCCCTTACCTGGTCAGCCGCAAGACCATGACGGGTACCGGCCAGCTCCCGAAGTTCGAGGAGGACCTGTTTAAGACCGGCGTCGCCGACCGCGAGCTCTTCCTCATCCCGACGGCCGAGGTCCCGCTGACCAACCTCTACGCCGACGAGATCATCCCGCCCGCCGAGCTGCCGCTGGCCATGACCGCCCACACCCCGTGCTTCCGCTCGGAGGCCGGCTCGTACGGCCGCGACACCCGCGGTCTGATCCGCCAGCACCAGTTCGCCAAGGTCGAGATGGTCAAGATCGTCGACCCGGAGACGGCGGACGCCGAGCTGGAGACGATGGTCGGCCACGCCGAGGCGTGCCTCAAGGAGCTTGGCCTCGCCTACCGGGTCATCAAGCTGCCCGCTGGCGACACGGGCTTCTCCGCCCAGCTCACGTACGACATCGAGGTCTGGATCCCGAGCCAGAACACGTACCGGGAGATCTCCTCGGTCTCCAACTTCGGCACCTTCCAGGCCCGCCGGGCGAACATCCGAACCCGAGGTGAGGACGGCAAGCCCAAGCTCGTCGCCACCCTCAACGGCTCCGGCCTGCCCGTAGGCCGCACGCTGGCCGCGCTCCTCGAACAGTGCCAGCAGGAGGACGGCTCGCTCGTCCTTCCCGAATCCCTCTTCCCGTACCTCGGCTTCCGCCGGATCAAGGCGGACGGAACACCGGAGGCATAACGTGCTCGTCGGCGTCTGCGATTTCCCTGGTAGCTACGCCTTTCCGCCCGCCGGCTACGGCGGGATCGAACGATGGCTGTGGGCGGTCGCCGTAGGCGCACGTGCCGCAGGCGCCGACGTACACCTCCTCGGGCCGGGCTGGCTCGCGGACCTGGAGAACGACTGGGTCCGCAAGCCGGTCCGCCTGGAGGACATCACCCCCGGATCGCTCGCCGAGCGCGACGTCCGCGACACCAAGTACGACCTCCTGGTCGTCGGGCACGAGTACCCCTCGCTGCCCGCCTGGACCCGCACCTGGAATGCGCTGGACTGCGACGTCGCCACCTTCCAGCACTCCCCGGTCTTCCAGCACGCCACCACCGCCTTCGACGGCAGGCGTTCCCGGCTGTACTGCTACTCGCCCGAGATGATCGAGCGGTACGCGGACCACCGGCCGATCCCCGAGCTGGCCGTGCACCATGGCCTCGACGAGGAGGAACCGCCGGCGACCGCCGGACGCGACCTCGTCTGGCTCGGCCGCGTCGACGCAGAGAAGGCCCCTCACCTGGCGGTCCGCGCCGCCCAGATCCTCGGCCGCCGCATTCGCGTCGTCGGCCCGGTCTTCGACCACGACTACGTCCAGAGCCACGCCCGTCTCTTCGACGCGGACCACGTCGAGTGGATCGGCGAACTCGGAGGGCCGGCCAAGACGGCCGCCATCCGCGACGCCTCCGTATTCGTCTACACCTACGCCCGCACGTACGTGGAAGCCGGCGCCGCCGTCTTCGGCGAGTCCCTCCGCGCCGGCACCCCCATGGCTGCGCTTACCTGGCGCACGGGCACTTGCGCCGAGGCGGCCCTGTGCGACCAGACGGGCGCCATCACCGTCGTCGACCCGGACGAGGACGACGAGACCGCGGCCCAGCGACTCGCGCTCGCTATCGAGCAGGCGGAGACCCTCGACCACCGGCAGGTTCAGGAGATCGGCCAGCACCGCTTCGACCCCGCCCGGCACTTCCTGGCGATGGCGTCCCGGTCGTGCTGACCGGCACAGCTCGTACGACCGGAGACGCACTGGCCTCGCGGATACCCTCCGTGCTCCGCAGGTCGTTATCCCACTCGCAGTGGGAGTTCACCATCGACGGCCCTCACGTCGACATCCGACACCAGCGGCGAGGCACCCCGTACCGCCCGCCACGTCGGCCGCCCTCGTGGAGAGAACTCCTCCGCAGCCTGGAGACCGCCTTCGCCCACGTCGGAGCTCCACGCGACGACTGTCTCCCGCTCCGCTGGGGGCGCGACACAGAACTGACCATCTCGGCGATCCAGGCCCTCGACCCGCTCCTCAAGGATGGAAGACCCCAGACGTACCGCCGAGGCTTCCTCCCCCAACCGGTTGTCCGCCTCACCGGTAAACGCGATACCGCCGGCGACCTCTGCGACGGCTTCCTGACCTCCTTCGTCAACGTCTCCCGCGTCCAACCCGTAGGAGGACTTGACGCGTACGGCGCGATTCTCGACGGCTGGTTTTCCGTCCTCTCCCAACTCGGCTTCCACGCCCGCCACCTGAGTGTCCACGGGACCCTGACCCCCTGGCGCCGGCGCGAGGTGGAGGGCATCACACTGCACTTCCGCCACCTCGGGCTCGACCTCGGCGACATCGTCCTGCTGTGGAACGCCGAGGACCCGACCCGCATGGCCGTAGACCTGGGAACCGGACTGGAACGCCTCGCCTGGGCACGCACCCAGCAACGCTGGCACGAGCTGATCTACGGAGGCTTCGCCGGCACGGCGCCACCCACCACGCTGGATGCCATCCGTACTGCGACGCTCCTCCTCGGCAGCGGGATCACCCCCGCGCCCCGCGGGGCCGGGGGTGTCACCCGGAGGGTCATAGGCACGATCGACCCCGAAGCGGTACGCCTCGGGGTCAGCGCCTTAGTTCGCGCGGCACACGGCTACTGGTCACTCGTCGGTGCACTACGTGCTCCGTGGCCGCAGATCGCTTGTGCCATCGAGGAAGAGGTACGCAGATGAGGGAAGGCGGCCAGCGGCCCATCGCCGCAGCCATCGTGGTGCATCAAGGACGCGTGCTCATGGTGCGGCGACGGGTAAGCGAGGGCGAGCTTTCCTGGCAGTTCCCGGCCGGAGAGGTCGAGCCGGGTGAGTCTCGCGAGGACGCCGCCGTGCGGGAGACCCAGGAGGAGACCGGCCTGGACGTGGTCGTTGTGAAGCTGCTCGGCGAGCGGGTTCACCCGAAGACGGGCCGGCTGATGTCGTACACAGCCTGCGAGGTGGTGGGCGGCGCTGCTCACGTCGCGGACACCGAGGAGCTGGCCGAGCTTGCCTGGGTCGCCCACGGCGAGATTCCGCAGTACGTGCCGTACGGGTTGTTCGAGCCGGTGCAGCAACACCTCGATGTGGTCCTGCACCTCTGACGAAGGTCATTGAGTGCGCCGGAGGAACCTGCGAGTCGATGTGGCGTCCGCCGGCGGGGAAGTCTCCCAGCCGCTGGCCGCTGGTTACTACGTGGACGCCTTGCCTGTGTGCTCAGCCCTCGCGCGGGCGGAAGTCGTCGGCGCCCGCAGCGACGATGGTGACCAACCTGTCGTAGTCGATGAGGTCCTCGTCGGTCATGAGGGCGGCGAGAGCTTTGTGGTGCTGGACGGCGTACTTGAGCAGGAGCTCGGCCAGTACGAGCGAGGCTGCCTCCGCCGCCGCTCCGGCCTCGGGGTTGTGGACGTGGACGCCGGCGGCCTGGAGTTCTTCGAGGGTGGCGTCATCGGCGAGGGCCTGTTCCTCGTCGGTGAAGGGGCGTCCGTCGAGGTGGCGGAAGGTGCGGGTACCCGACGGTCGGTTGAAGTCCGTGTCGAACAGCAGGGCCATGACGTGGGGGCGAGGGGTGGATGCGGGCATAGGGGTTCTCCTCGAAAGGGGCGGGGGTGGGTGCCGATGTGCCCATGGTCTGGAGAATCCCCGGTTAGCCTAACCGGGGATTGTCGGTTACCTTTTGCGGCTCGGTTTTCGCGGTTCAGCGTCGTCGTGGGGAAGCATTCGCGGGCCTGGTCCCGGTTTGCGCGGTCCGTCCCGGCGAGGCGACCGCGTGCTTGCCGGTGGCGCGCTGGCCCTGGGCGTTCTGGGGATCCGCAGGGAGGTTGGCCATCCGGCGTAGCCGCCACACAAGTACGTCGCTCATGCGTTCCGCCGTGTCCAGTTCCCGTTGGGCGGCAGCCTGTGTGAGCAGGGTGGTGGGGTTGTGGCCGGCGCTCTGCGTCTCGGCGAGGGTGGCTGCGAGGGCGGGCCAGCCGGGTTCGGCGAGGATTCGGTCGGCCAGTTCGGGCAGGGTCTGGCGTACGGCGGTGGCGTGGTGGCGTTGCCAGGATGGGGCCAGGCGAGTGCCCCGCTGGTGGAGCAGTGCCAAGGGCTGGGTGGCGGCGGCCTGGTAGGCGGCACGCAGGTGTTCGGCGGCCCGGTGGGCGGCTTCGGCCTGCTGGGCGTGCTGCTTCTTGGCGTGCCAGTGTGCGGCGGCGGTGATCAGGAAGAACAGCATGTCGAGCGCCATGGCCGTGGTAGCGCCGTCCTCGCCTCGGCCGAGGGCCGGGCCGCTGCGGACGAGGTCGCGGGCGGCTCGGCGCAGGACGCTGTCGTGGCCGCGTGCGGCGCGGATGTGGGAGCGGGAAGCGCGTTCGAACGAGGTGACTGCTGCCTGGAGTTCGTTGCGGGTGTGGGCGGCGGAAGTCTGGGCGAGGGCGTCGAGGACTTCGCCGGTGGCGGCGATCTGCGCGGCGATGACGTCGTCGTCGCTGTGGTCGATGACGAGCAGTGCCTGCCAGGCGGCGGTGGTGGCGCGCCGGCGTGCGGAGGCGGGCCCGGTCACCGACGGCTGGGTCGGCTGCTGGGTGGCGTTGTCCGGGTTCTGGGTCCAGCGTTCGCGGATACGGGGCAGGGAGAGGTCTGGGGCGAGCTTGGAGCCGGAGTAGAAGACGGGCTCGCCCTTGGCGTTGCGGTCGCCGGGTAGGGCGACGGTGTAGCCGAGGTTGTCGCCCGACGGTGCGACGCGGCGCCGGATGAGCAGACCGGCCGAGGCGAGGCGGTCGAAGAACTCCTCCTCGCTCACCGTGCCGGCCACCGAGCGGCGGACCGCCTCGCGCAGTTCCTCACGCGGGGTGCGCTGCTGTCCCCGGCGTTCGGCTTTGTGGCGTTCGGCGCTGGTGGGGCGCTTGGCGGCGGTGCCATCGCCCGGTGTGACCCGGCGCAGGCCGTAGTCAGCCTCGATGGCGCGGGCCTCGGCCTGGGCGCGGCGGGCCTCGTTGTGCAGGCGGGGCCGCCGGCCGTCGTCGCGGACCAGGGTGGCGATGATGTGGATGTGGTCGTCGGCGTGCCGGACGGCCGCCCACCGGCAGGCGGAGTCGTCGCCGTCGGGGGCGATGCCGGTGGTGGCGACCATGCGGCGGGCGATGGCGGCCCAGTCGTCGTCGGACAGGATGGGGTCTTCGGGGCTGGCACGTACGGACAGGTGCCACACGTGCTTCTCGGGGCGCCGGTCGGCGGGCAGGGCGTCGACGGGCTGGTCGAGCAGCCGCTGCAGCTGCGCGTAGGTGGCCTGCGGGTCGCGGCCGGGGTCGGGGGTGAGCGGGTCGAAGGCGGCGACCAGGTGCGGGTCGATGTGCTCCTCGTGGGAGCCGGGGCCGTACAGGTAGCGGATCAGACCGATCGTCGCGCCGCCGCGCTTGTGAATGCGGGGGATCACGCAGCGGCACCGCCGTCCCGGTGGGCGAGCAGGGCATCGGCGGCCTCCTCCATGCGACGGGCCGCGCGCAGGACGGCCTGGGCGGTGGCGTCGAGGTGGGGTGCATCGGCAACGGAGTTGAGGGCCTTGGCAACCTGGTTGAACAGGCCGTGGATGCGACCCAGGTGCCGGCGGGCGGCGAACACCTCGCTGATGACTTCCCGTTCGGTGGCGATCTCGGCGGCGGTGCGGGTCAGGTCGCGGGCGGCTTTGTCGACGGCGTAGGCGAGGAAGGCAGCATTGGTCATCTGGCACTGGGCGGCTGCGTCGGTGAAGCGCTTGTATTCGGCGTCGTTCATGCGGCAGCTGGGCTGGTGCAGGCGCTTGCGGGGCTTCGGCTGGCGGGCACGTTGACGCCGCCGCGAAAGGGACTCGGTCTGCCGCCCTCCTCCTGGCTGCGGTCCGCCCTCGGTCGCAGCCTGCTGGTCCGGCGCCCCCTGGCGCAGGACCGGTCCCGCCACCCCTGGGGCGGGAACTCCGGGAGCATTGCTCCCGGGACAACTTGCTCCGCCTGGTGCTGGGGTGGTGATCGGCTGGTGCTGGGGAGTGGCGGGTTCGTGGTGGGGGTCGTGCACTGGATCTCCGTGTCAGGTCATCGCTGCGGTGAGTTGCGGTTTCGGGGATCAGGCATCTGTGCGCGTGGCCCCGAGTTGGGACTTGAATGCGCGGACGACTCGGCCTGCGTCGTTGCTGGCGACGCTGTAGCCGGCGTCGCGCACGGCGTCCTCCACTCGGTCACGTCCGACGCTGCCGGTCTCCTCGTACATGCGGCGGGCGAACTGGAGGATGACTTCGTCAGAGGCGCTGGACTTGCGACCGAACCGCTTCGGCTTCGGCGCGGGGCGCTTGACCGGTGGGGTGTGTGAGCCGCTGCCCGTGGATGGCGGAACGGCCTTTTGCGGGCGGGCCGCCCGATTCGGGCGGGCTGTTGTTTTCGGGCCGAAGCTGGCGGTGGGATCCGGGCGGGCAGATCGCGGGCGGGCGCCCGGGCGGGGTTCCTCGCCCGGATCTGATGGGTGCGGGCGGGCGCGGTCTTCTGCCCGCCCGTCGCCGCCCGCCCGCTCGTCGGCGTCTGCCCGGGAGTGGTCGGGCTGTGCTGCGGGCGGGCTGACGGGCTGCCCGGCGGGCGGGGCCCAGCGCTCGGGCAGGCCGATGGTGGCCAAGGCGGCTGCTTGGCGGCGGGTGGCGAGCTGGCGCAGCAGCTGCTCGTTGCGGAGCGGGTCGGCGTCGATGCCGGAGCGGGCGAGGGCCTTGGACAGGCGGCCAATGGTGTGTCGGCCCGCCCGTCCGGTGCGCTGCTCGGGCTTCATCTCGGCGAGGCGGGCGGCCAGGGCGACGGCCCGGTGCATGGCCCGGTCTCGGATGATCTCGGCGGCGCCCTGGTCCTGCTGGACGATCCCCAGGCGGGCGAGCAGCCGCTCGCGGGCCTGCCGTGTGAGGACGGCGGCGAGCCCGCGGGAGGCGGCGTCGGGGGTCCGCTGGCGTAGCTCGATGCCCATGGCCAGGTGCCACAGCACGGCGGCCATCACCGGGCCGGTGAAGGCACGCACGGTGCCGCCGACCGGGCCGGACTCGGCATAGGCGGGGATGGTCTGCATGGCGGTGATCACCCAGACCAGGACTCCGGGCAGGCCGGCCGCCTGCCGCGGCCCGTGCAGGTTCTGGCGGGCCATCAGGGCCATGGAGAACAGGGCGAGCTCGGCGGCGGCGAACATCGCGGCGCGCTCGGCGGTGTTGCGCATGTCGAGGTAGTGGGCGGCGAACCGCCAGCTGGTGTCCGCGCTGTACGCGGTGCACACGAGCGCCGCCACTGTCGCAGTGGCGACTGCGGCCGAGAGACGCCGCTTCCGATCGCGGGTGCGGTGTTGGCTACGTCGCGCCTTCCAGCCCGCGAGCAGTGCGCCGGCGGCGACGGCCAAGACGGCCACGGGTAGGAGCGGACCGTCAGTGAACGGGAGCGAAGCGGTGGCGAGCATGTCGGTTATGGCAGGGGGCATGTACGGGGCTACTCCGGGGCGAGTGAGGAGGCGATCACGGCGTTCACGGAGGGGGGCGTACACGCGGGCCCCCTTCTAAAGGGGGCCCCGCGCGTGATCGCTTGGGTGCGTGTACGCCGTGGACGCTCGCGTGATCGCTCTACCTGCGGTCTTGCGATGAGCGTGTGCGCTGTGAGCGGTTCACGGCGGTCTGCGGGCGCGAGGGCCGCGTGTACGGTCGCGTGAACGCTTTCAGGGGTCGGTGAGGGGTTCAGCCGACGGCGGTGAGGTGGCGGGCGGAGGCGTAGTAGCGGGCCTGCTGGCCGCCTCCGGCCCCTCCGGCGATGCCGTCGGCTTTGGTGGCCAGGCCGCTTTCGACAAGGCGGCTGAGGTGGCGTCGCGCCTTCTCGATGTCGGCACGTTCGGGGTCGCCTCCGCCGATGAGGATGATCGCCAGGTCGCGTGCGGTCAGCCCGTTAGGGGCGTTGCGCAGCAGGACAGCGGGATCCTTGGTGGGGTCGACGGTGGTGGTGCCGCGCACGTGGTCGTGGGTGACGTCCAAGGGGCCGACTTCACCGGTGGAGGTTTTGAGGTGGTGCAGGGTGACCGCAGGGTCGCCTGCCCGGCCGGTGACGAACAGGACGCTGCCCGCGCCGGAGGTGAACCAGGTGGAGCCGTAGACCTGGTCGAGGCTGGGGCGCTGGCCGCGCGGTGCGTCGGCGGTGGCCTTGCGCTGGTGGTGCAGCTCCATGATCTCCACACCGTTGCGAATGGCGCGCATGCGGGCGTTGTGGAAGGCGACCGCGAGGCTGTCGTCGACCATCGTGCTGACCGCGTCCTTGAGGCTGTCGATCACGATGGTGTCGGCCTGGTGGGCGGCGGCGAGGTCAGCGAGGAGGTCGGGCTCCTTGTCGAGTGTGGCGGGCAGCGGGCCCTCCCAGACCACGAGCCGCTCGCGCAGGATCTTCTCGTCGGTGGGGAAGACGCGGCGGGCCATGGCCTTGGCGATCTGCTTCGGCCGGTCCATTGCCAGGTAGAGCACGCGCCTGCTGGGGGCGACGGGCATCTCCAGGACGGTCTCCTGCAGGCCGATGCGGGCGAAGATCACCTGATGGGCCAGGGTCGTCTTGCCGACGCCCGGAGCACCGACGATCATCAGGCTCTCGCCGGAAGCCCAGACGGTCTTCTCACGGGTGCCCCACAGGGGCTCGGTGTCCGCGCCGCTCTCTTTGACGAACGACCATCCGTTGGTGGCGAAGCGGGACAGCCGTCCCTGTCCCGAGGCGAGTGCGCGCTCGCGTTCGGCGCGTACTTCCGCTTCGACCTCGCTGCGGATCGCCTCGGGATCAGCGCCGGGTTCCTGGGCCCGCTGGAGGGTCCGTACGGCGGAGGTCATCAGGCGGCGTAGGTCGGCCTTCGCGCGGACGATCTCCGCGTGGTGCTCGGCGCTGCCGGTGCCGTAGGGCGCGTCGGCGAGCTGGAACACGTAGGTGGGACCGCCGACCCGTTGCAGATCGCCTTGCTGCTGGAGCAGTTCGGTGAGGACGATCGGGTCGGTCGGCTTGTCCTCGCGGTGCTGGGTGAGGAGCGCGCGCCAGATGGTCTCGTGGGCGGGCCGGTAGAAGGCGTCGTCGCCGAGGACGGGCCGGACCGCGTCGATGACGTCGGCTTTGTGCATGCAGGCGCCAAGGACCGCGCGCTCGGCGTCCAGGTTGAACGGAGGTTCCGTCGGGGTGGGACCTTCGTCGAAGCGGGATGGCGTCTGGGATGGCAGGGTCGTACCCTGGGTCACGGAGCTCCTCATCCGGCAGGCCATTACGGGGCGGCAACCCCGGCCTCCGGTTTCGATCGTTCAGGGATGGATGGTTGTGCGGTGGAGCCTCTACTTCGGCCCCGGTGTTCGTAGCACCGGGGCCGCTTGCGTGTGCGGATCCGTCCGCCGCTGTACGGCGGACTACGACCATAGCCGAGATTTTCGGTAGCGCAACGCCTTGCATTTCACTCCGCAACGATGTTTAGTTGTGGATGCTGGCCCCAGTGGACCCGTTGTCGCGTGAAGGGAGGTGCGAGTGAGCGGTGAGGAAGGTGCGGAGCGCGCCGGCCCCAGTCGTCCGATGCCGGAGGAGCACGTCGCCGCACGCATCAAGCTGGAGCGCGAGGTCCGCGGTTGGAGCACGGTGAAGCTCGCCGAGGAGATGGCCGCCGTCGGCCATCCGATCAACCAGTCGGCGATCTGGCGTATCGAGAGCGGCAAACCCCGTCGCAGGGTCAACCTCGACGAGGCGCTCGGCTTCTGCAAGGTCTTCGACATCACCATGCAGGACCTGACGGGGCCGCCAGGAGAGCTGGCCACGCCCCGCATTCGTGAGCTTGTCCGTGAGTACGTCCAGATGACGCGGGAGTACCACCAACTGCGAGCGGCGATCGACCGGAACCAGATGCACCTGCACGAGATCGACATGGAACTCAACGCATACGGGGACAAGGGCCCCGAGCAGAGAGGACAGGTCGACGAACTCCTCCGGCTCGAAGAGCGGGCCCTGCAGAGGAGCATGCACCCATCGCAGGCGCACCTGCGAAACCAGGGGCAGCCACCCACCGGCGAATAGTCGGCCACTGCCTCCTCACGGCGCTACGAACGCCGAGAACCCCTATGTGCGGCGACCTCCGTCGCCGACGATCAACCACCGACCCATCCATCCCTGAACGACGCCACCGGCCATGCCGACGGGAGTTGCCGCTCCCTCGACGCCGCGATGCCGGCGGGAGGAGTACCCCATGCCGCAGCCCGCGCTGCCCATTTCCCAGATAGCCCAGCTCCTGGACGTCCCCGAAGACGCCCTGCGCACCTTGATGGTCGAGCGGCGATCCGCCGGCGACACGACCCTGGTCGCCCTCACCGTCACCGAGGCAGCCCGCCGGATCGGCATCGGCCGCACCAAGCTGTACGAGTACGTCTCCTCTGGCGAGATCGCCTCAGTCAAGATCGGCAGCTTGCGCCGCATCCCAGCGGAGGCGGTGAACGACTTCCTGGCCCACCGACTGTCGGCGTCCGACTTCGGGGCCGCCGCGTGACTCCATCCTCCGCACCGAAGTCCCGCCAGCCCAACGGTGCCTCGTCCATCTACCTCGGCACGGACTGTCGTTGGCACGGCCGCGTCACCGTCGGCGTCAAGGACGACGGCACCCCGGACCGGCGCCATGTCAGCCGCAAGACCCGGCCCGAGGTCACCAAGGTCGTCCGCGAGCTGGAGCGCCAGCGCGACAAGGGCGCCGTCCGCAAGGCCGGCCAGTCCTGGACCGTGAAGACCTGGCTCACCCACTGGGTCGAGACCATCGCCGCCGCGCACGTCTCGGAGAACACCATCGACGGCTACCGCGTCGCGGTGAACCACCACCTCATCCCCGGCCTGGGCGCCCACCGCCTGGAGAAGCTCGAACCCGAGCACCTGGAGCGCTTCTACAAGAAGATGCAGGACAACGGCAGCGCCGCCGGCACCGCCCACCAGGCTCATCGCACGATCCGCACGGCGCTGAACGAGGCCGTGCGCCGCAAGCACCTCACGGCGAACCCGGCCTCCATCGCCAAGGCCCCCAAGGTCGAAGAGGAGGAGGTCGAGCCGTACACGGTCGAGGAGGTGCAGCGGCTCCTTGCCGAGGCCGCCAAGCACCGCAACACCGCCCGTTGGGTCATCGCGCTCGCCCTCGGCCTGCGCCAGGGCGAGGTCCTCGGCATGCAGTGGGACGACGTCGACTTCGAGCTCGGCGTCATCCGCGTACGGCGCGGCCGGCTGCGGCCCCGCTACAAGCACGGCTGTGGCGACCGCTGCGGACGCAAGCCCGGCTTCTGCCCCCAGAAGATCAACACCCGCCGCGAGACGAAGAACGCCAAGTCCCGCGCCGGCCAGCGCCCCATCGGCGTCCCCGACGAGCTCCTCCAGCTCCTGCGCCAGCACCGCGAAGTGCAGGGGCGCGAGCGAGCCCGGGCCCGTGACCTGTGGACGGAGAAGGGGTACGTCTTCACCTCGCCCACCGGCGAGCCCCTGAACCCGAACACCGACTACCACAAGTGGAAGGAGCTCCTGAAGGCCGCCGGCGTCCGAGACGCCCGCCTCCACGACGCCCGCCACACCGCGGCCACGGTCCTGCTCATCCTCGGCGTCTCCGACGCGGTCGTCGACGCCATCATGGGCTGGGAGCCCGGCAAGTCCGCCCGCATGCGCCGCCGCTACCAGCACCTGACCAGCCGCGTCCTCAAGGACACCGCCGCCAAGGTCGGCGGCCTCCTGTGGGGCACGGACCAGACGGCGGAAGGCGCTGCGCCGGAGGCTGGTCAGAGTCCCGTCCCCGCCGAGCTGATGGTCCACGTCGCACGCCTCGGCGAGCGGCGCGTGCCGTTCCTCAACCGCGAGGACGCCGACGAGGTCGTCGCACGGTGGAGCGAGGACTGGCCCGACCACACCGCCGAGGTCGAGGAATGGGATCGCTGGCGCTGGGAACACCAGGGTCCCGGCGGCACGAGCGCCATTCGCGACCACATGCCGGAGCGAGCCGTGGTCTTCCACGCCCGAGCCCTGTTCCTCCCCGGCGGAGAACGCGCGGCGAACGGCCTCCTGGAGCAGTGGTCGGTGTCGGCCTGGGACTTCGAGACCGACCGCTACACCGATCGCACCTCGGCCTGGCGCACGGCCCGGCGGCCCGGCTCGGGCCAGGAGGTCGAGGCCCAGGTGCGAGGCACGGACAAGGCGGCCGTGGAGGCTGCTTTCGCTGAGGCGTGTGCACAGGCTGTGGATCGCGCGCGACATCCAGGGAAATACGGCGACACCGATGAGTGGTGACCCACTTCGGTTCAGGCGGTTCAACAGCCTGAACCGAAGTGGGGCACCACTCGCCAGTTCAGCGGCTACCTTTTCCCTGCCCGGTCCGGTGAAGTGGTCATCTTCGCATATCTGGCGAACAGGATCCGCTGGCGGTCGATCTCTGTTCCATTCTCGGTGTCCAGTCCGAAAGTCCGGTCAACCTCTTCGTCGAGTACGCGATGCGCCTCGAGCAGACCCTCCGAGATGGATGCAGCTTCGTACTGATCTGCCAGGGAGAGATCGGGACGTGATTCGCGTTCGCGAAATACCCGGACGCCTGCCTCGATGATGGACTCTCTCGCGGAGCTGCCAATTTTCGGCAGCGGGAAGGTGTTCCATGTAAGCAACTTGTTGAATCGAAGGTCGGATTTGATGCGACCGCCGACGGCCCGCTGCCATGCCATGAACATCGACGAAGAAATGATGGCGAATATGAAGCCACTTTCATCGGATGCTAGAAAATTAGCATTGCTCGTGATCACTTCCGACGGGAATCGTGCGGCAAGGAAATATGGCCTACTCTCGGATACGTGCGCTGGGATGCACAGGTAGGCCGTGGAGGGTTGGGAGATCTGACGAAAAAGGTGAGGCGTCGCTGCCGCGGCGCGTGTCGATGCCGCTTTGCTTTTCGATCTAAATTCTCTGACAGCGTCAAGTCGCATACCGAGTACTGGCGAGTCTGCTGCTTCTGCCGGGTCCATGCCGGGAAGCCAGAGACAGTATCTTTCGTCTCCATGCAAAAGCTCATGCGCGCCGATGTAGCGCTTTAGGTAGCGTCTGGCGATCGGATCAGACCGCACCCATTCGGCATCTTCGGGCTCGACGACCAGTCCGCCACCATCAGTCGGCTTGTTTCCGTAAATCACCTCACCCATTTGAGGGCTTATTGGCTTGCTGCTAGGCAGTACAAGTACGTTTGGACCGTCGACCAGGTAAGGGGAGATGTTGGCGATGTCACCCTCTTCGATGGGCTGCGAGGTAGGGGTTGGGTAGTAGAAAAGCTTCCTCTTACCCTTTTCTCGGGTAAAGCCGATAATCACGCAGTGTACGGCTGCCTGACCTGCAGCTTCGGACGTCCAGCGAAATGACCGATGGGCGAACTTGATCTTCCAGCCCTCGTCCAAGATGGGTTGGAACAGAGGTGCAGCGGCCTCGCCTTGGGTAATAGAGTTAGTGGTGACGAAGGCCCAGTTCCCTTCGATCTCTCGGAAGTATTCGAGGCACTTCGCATGCCATCCTGTGACATAGTCCAGCGTGCCGTGGTACCGGCCACCCCAGACATTTTGAAGTTCCTTGGTCTGGGCGTCGGAACGCAGAGAGATGCCGAGGAATGGCGGATTGCCGGCTACAACAACCTTTTCGCTCGGGGGGACGATGGATCTCCAGTCGATCTGGAGTGCGCTCACGCCCGAGACGATAGTGGCCTGTCGCTGAATGGGGAGTCTGTCTGGAGCCCAACCGAGGCGTTCGATAAGTTTGAGGTCAGCTTGGCGGTCCGTTAGGAACATTGCTGTTTCGGCGATCTTCGCCGGCCATTCGTCAATCTCGATGCCGAAGAAATTATCAAGGTTGACCTTCAGGCCGACGTTGGCCAGTAGCAGCGGGTCCTCGCCGGTGATTTCCTGCAGCCGCTCCATGATCTGCAATTCAAGTTCCCGCAGCTCGCGGTAGGCGATGATGACAAAGTTGCCGCAGCCGCAAGCAGGGTCGAGGAACCTGATGTCTCCCAGACGGTTGCGGAGGCGGGTGAGCGCCAACTTTTCGTTGGTCTTGGTTTTGGCTACCGCAAAATCGGCACGTAGCTCATCGAGAAAGAGCGGGTTGAGGGTCTTGAGGATGTTCTCCTCGGAGGTGTAGTGCTCCCCAAGGTCACGCCTCGTCTTCGCGTCCCGGACCGACTGGAACATCGACCCGAAGATTGCGGGACTGACTGTGGCCCAGTCACGTTGGCAAGCCTCGAGAACGGTCCCCCGGAACTCGGGGTTCAAAGGCGGCAGGCTTATCGTCTCGCTGAAAATTCCACCGTTGACGTACTTGAAGCCACGGAGGTGATCCGGAGTGGAGCTCCTGGCCTTGTCAGGGGTGTCGAGCCAGGTGAACAGTTCGTTCAGGCGGTCAGCCAGGTCGGAGGCATCGGGCTGGGTGTGGGCGGCGATGAAGCGTTGGAAGAGACCGGCCTGCCACATATCGGTGTCGTCGCCGAACATGAGGAAGAGGATCCGTGCGAGGCTGACGGAGATGTCGTGTTCCGGGGTCCCACACGCTTCGAGCGACGTGTACATGCGGGCCATAAGCTTGGAGGCTTGGCGGGTCTCGTTCTGTGCTTCGACGTCGAAGGCTTGCCGGACCTGGGCGATCAATCCGGTGGCGTCGGGCGGCTGGTTCCAATCGATGCGGATCGAATCGAGTCGGTGGGCAAAGTTTGGGTTCTGCTGCCCAGTGGTGTGCCGGTGCCGCGAAAGGCGTGTGGTTGTGCTTCCACCCGCCGACCTACGCACCGGCCATCGCCAGACCTGCTCATTCCCGTCGTAGAAGATGATGAGCCGGTCGACGGATTCCTTGGCGATCAGCTGGTCAAGCTGGGATTCCAGGGCTGACCCTGGCCGTTGATCGCACACCCAAACAGAGACGCCCTTGTAGCTGGAGACGTTGTTGGCCGTGATCGTCTCGCCCTCATCGGTGGGCAGGACGACGGGCTGCTTGTGCGTGGGGGCGGACCAGTGAAGGTCCTTGAGGAACAGGTCGCGGTAGCTGTGCGACTCGACGCGCTCGATCAGCTGGTCGTTCATGCGGGGGTCACTCCGATCGAGCAGACGATCTTAATGGGGTCAGATTCGTTGGTCCTGATGACCAGCCTGTCGTCCTCGTGGAGCTGGTTCAGCACGTCGATGAGGTCGTCGTAGCTGTACCGGTTGCGCAAAGCGATACGAAGCCTGGCATTGGCGTGTTCGGTCAAGGGCCGCTCGTGCAGCGCGTTGAGTGCCTCGCGCGCCTGATCAGTGAACAGGGTGCCCGTGCTGCCGTGCAGCCGCTCCCACACACGCTTACGAGTGCCCTTGAGGTTCCCTTCGGCCACAGCCTCCGTCGTGAGCGGACCGTGCACCAGCTGCTCGACCCGCTCGAAGAAGTCGCCCAGCGGTTCACGCGTCGGGGTATCTGGTTCAGCCTCGAACACCCTGAGGGCCTCCAGCGGGGTCACCAGCCGTTCCCTCATGACTCCGTCTGGGCCAGGGGCGGAGATCGCGAACGCTTCGACACCGGACTGGGTGTTGATGAAGCAAGCGACCTGGTCGCCGCTCTCGGCAACCCGGGGGGAGCGGGTGCTTCCGATGTTGTCCTGCGAGGCCAGCACGCGCCGCACGATGTCGGGGTGTCTCTCGGTGGCGTGGGACCACACCAGGTACGCCTCGCTGACGGCGTCAGCCTCACCCTCATCCTCGTCGGTGTCGGAAAGCTTTCCGTTGTACAGGTCTTCGAGGATCTCTACCTCGCGGTCAGACCCGAAGAACTGTTCGTCCGAGCCGAATGCCTGGGCGCTGTCGGCGAGCCGCTGCTTGATCCGCAGACGCAGATTGATCTGCTGCTCGACCTTGTCGTGGGTGATCAGGTACACGTACACGTGGTCGGACTTCTGGCCGATGCGGTCGACGCGGCCCGCCCGCTGGATGATGCGGATGATCGCCCAGGGCAGGTCGTAGTTGACGACGATGTGTGCGTCCTGGAGGTTCTGCCCCTCGGAGAGCACGTCCGTGGCGACCAGGACGTCCAGCTCGTCGTCGGGCGAGAGAGCGGCCGCGGGGTCGTTCTCGTCGTCGGGCAATGCATTGGAATCAGGGGAGAACCGCTTGGCGACCTCAGCCGGGTCGGCGGTGCTGCCGCTGACGAGCCCGACCCTTCCGATGCCGGCATCTTCCAGAGCCTTGGCCACGTAGGCGGCTGTGTCCACGTACTCGCTGAACACCAGGACCTTCTCGCCCGGGTGGTCGTGACGTAGCAGGTCCACGAGCCGGTTGATCTTGGAGTCGCGGGAAACGTCCCAGGTCCCGAACCGGTTGAGCAGCGCCTCGATCGTGTCGTTATCCCGCCGGAGATCGGCCCGCAGCGCTGGTGTGAACACTGTGGAGTTGATCCACTTGGTGTTCTTGGGGAGAGAGCGCTTCAGCTGCTCGTAGCGGCCGGCCATGTCGCCGTGCAGCAGCGGGCCATCGGACTCGGTCTCGGAGTCGGCGTCGAGGTCGGTGAACTGCAGCTGTGCGTCGGTGAACGTACCGATGGGCAGGGGGAGCCCCTCGTCGATCGCGTACAGGAACAGGTCGTTCCTGGCCCGCTGGCGGGTGAGTGACACGATGAACGAGTGGCCTGACGAGGACAGCCGCTTGAAGAGGCCGGTACGGACGAAGCCGACGACGTTGCCCCGACCGGAGCGGATGTCGTCAAGCACCGCCAGGTCCTGTTCGGTGTGCTGGGCTTTCGGGTTGTCATACGAGGACAGCCGGTAGCGGGGCAGCTGTAGCGAGGCCACCGCGTCGAGCGTCTGGTCGCTCTCCATCTCTCGTGCCACGTCGTCCTCGGCGAAGTCGTGCACCAGCGGACGTGGCACGCGCGTCGGGAAATGGAAACGCTGACCGTTGGCGAACTCCAGGTACTCCCGCTCGACCGTGGTCCCGTCCGGCGCCGTGACCGTCTCCGTTTTCGCTGACCGCTTTACGAACGACCGGGTCCTGCGTACGAGATGGTCGCTCATGAGCCGCTTCCAGTCCTCGGCCTCGGCCGACCTGCGGAACGCGGTGAGCGTGGTTGTCTTGCCGTCGACCTTGGCCCGCAGGCCGGGCTCCTTGCCGAGCGCGACAGTGGGCTCGATGCCCAGGTCGTCGTCATCGTCGAGGTAGAGCCCTATCTGGTTGGCGACGTCCGCGAAGGCCAGGTTGAACGGTGTCGCGGTCAGCAGTAGCACCTTCGCGCTGTTGTCGCGGATGTACTGGTGGATCGCCTCGTAGTCGATACGCGTGTTGTTGCGCAGGTTGTGCGACTCATCACAGATGACCAGGTTGAACCGCTTCAGCTCAGGGAGCCGCTTGGCGGCCATGGAGTAGGGCACGACGCGGCCGTTGACGTCGTACTTCTCCAAATGCTTGGTCCACATGCCTTCGAGGTTCTTCGGGCACAGGACGAGCGTGGAGTAGTCCTCCGCCCCCTGCAGCATGAGCGCGGTTGCCACGGACGTCAGCGTCTTACCCATGCCGACGACGTCACCGAGCATCGTGCCGCCCCGGCGGACTATCCGGCGGGCGAGGGTGCGGACCGCCGTCTCCTGGTAGGGCAGCAGCAGGTTCTTCATCGACGGCGGCAGGACGTACCCCATGCCGGCGCGGGCATCCTGCGACAGCTCGTGGCAGACCTTGAGGTATACCTCGAACGGGGTCGGCTGGTCGCCGGCCCAGGACGCGGCGATCAGGTCCATGATCTCGACTGTGATGGTGAGCGAGAACGGGTCGTCCCACCGGTCCGTGAACCAGGTGGCGAGCTTCTGGGTCGCGTCCTTGTCGGGCACCTCGATGTTCAGTTCGAGGTTGCTGTAGAGCCCCGCGCCGGTGAAGTTAGAAGAGCCGACATAGGCGAACCGCGGGGTGTGGTGGTCGCCGGGCTTGTGGAAGATATACGTCTTCCCGTGCAGCGGCTTCTCGGTGAACACCTTCACCTGAACGAGGCCGTCGGCCAACTGCCCGCGCAAGGTCTCCAAGGTGGCGCGTCCCTGCTTGGTCGCCAGCCCGCGCATCAGCTGGTTGCGCAGGTGCTTGACCAGCTGCTCCTTGCGCGCGTGTGCCGTCTCCATGTCGTGGTAGTGCTCATCGTCGCCAGGGGGTGACTGCACGTCCCGCTGCAACGACTCGAGGAGGGTCTCCGAGTCGCTCGGGGCAACCATGCCGACGAGAAGGCGCACAACCGGATTCCCAGCCGCGCCGACCCCCTCGTCCTCGCGCTTGGCCTCGACGAGGTCTTTGAACGAATCCCAGCCGCGCATGTCAAAGTACCCAGTCGCAACATCGACGGTCGCGAAGCCGGCCAGCGACTGCTTTAGGGCTTTCCCCAACTGTTGATCGTCGAGGTTGTCAAAGATCTCAGGCACAGAGTTTGCTCCTGGCACCGGTGGCTGGATTGGCGCCGCGCGGGAGACGCGGAGCTCCGATGCTACGGCCGCGCGCCGACATTCAGGGCTCGATCGGCAGGCTTGCGAGGCCATGGTGATCAGGCAGCGCGTGCTGATCCAACTGGTTGGGGAGTCCGCACAGCCTTCGGCGAGTACCTGGTCGATGCTTCACAGGTAGCTACTGAGACCAAAACTGAGACCAGGGAACGACGAAGGTCCCGACCGCAGTGCGGTCGGGACCTTCGTTTCGGCTGGTCAGCCGTGGCGGAGGATACGAGATTCGAACTCGTGAGGGGTTGCCCCCAACACGCTTTCCAAGCGTGCGCCCTAGGCCTCTAGGCGAATCCTCCGCCGCGAACATTACATGACCGAAGAGGGTGCTCGCGAACTCGATCCTGGTGGGGGCCGTGAGGGGTGCCTCCCCGCGCCTTCCATCGCCTCCGGCAGCAGCTCTCGTGCGCCTTCCGTCGACCCCGGGCGGCCGTCCTCGCCCGCCGCCCGCGGCCCGTCGCCCGCCGCCCGCCGCCCATGCGATCCCTCTCTCCCCCGAACCCTGTCCCCCTCCGACGTCTCCCGATCGCCGGCCGCGTCTCCCGTCCGCCCCTCGCCTCGCCCCGCCCGCAACAGCGGCCCCCCATCGCCGCCGCGCGTTCCCTCTTCGCCGCCCGCCCCGTCACCAGCCCCATCCCCATCCCCGGCGGCCCCGTGCCGCGACCCGTCCCCGTCTCCCGCCCCACCCGCCTCCCCAAGCCCGTTCTGCGAAGGCTCGGGGGCCGGGGCTTCGGGGGGTTCGGCATCGGGTACTCTGGGCGAAGCCCCTCACGCGGTGCTATCTGACTGAACTCCCCCAGGGCCGGAAGGCAGCAAGGGTAGGTCGGCTCTGGCAGGTGCGTGGGGGGCGCTTGCGTTCCCGGACGGGAGCGGATCACGCCCTCGACCGAAGCGGATCCTGACCTCGACCGGAGCCGACCGAGACCTCGACGTCGACCGGAGCGGATCGCGACCGCGACCTCGACCTCGACCGGAGCGGATCGCGCCCTCGCCCTCGCCCTCGACCGGAGCCCCCAGGTCCCACCCCCGTCCGGCGGCCCGGCCGCGCACCCCGGCTGCTCGTCCACCCCACCCCGCCGCTCCCGGCCCCACCCAGGCTTTTCCCGGGTTGTCGGTGGGCGCCTATAACCTCGTACCTGTGTCGTCTCTCGCGCTCTACCGCCGCTATCGCCCCGAGTCCTTCGCCGAGGTCATCGGGCAGGAGCATGTCACCGACCCGTTGCAGCAGGCCCTGCGGAACAACCGGGTCAATCACGCGTACCTGTTCAGCGGGCCCCGTGGCTGTGGCAAGACGACCAGTGCGCGGATCCTCGCGCGGTGTCTGAACTGCGAGCAGGGGCCGACGCCCACGCCCTGCGGGGAGTGCCAGTCCTGTCGTGACCTCGCGCGGAACGGGCCGGGGTCGATCGACGTCATCGAGATCGACGCCGCCTCGCACGGTGGTGTGGACGACGCCCGCGACCTGCGCGAGAAGGCCTTCTTCGGGCCCGCGTCGAGCCGGTACAAGATCTACATCATCGACGAGGCCCACATGGTCACCCCGGCGGGCTTCAACGCCCTGCTGAAGGTGGTCGAGGAGCCGCCGGAGCACCTCAAGTTCATCTTCGCGACGACCGAGCCCGAGAAGGTCATCGGGACGATCCGGTCCCGCACCCACCACTACCCCTTCCGGCTCGTCCCGCCCGGCACCCTGCGGGAGTACCTGCGCGAGGTCTGCGGCCGCGAGGGCATCCCCGTCGAGGACGGCGTGCTGCCGCTCGTGGTGCGGGCCGGCGCCGGTTCCGTGCGTGACTCGATGTCCGTGATGGACCAGCTGCTCGCCGGCGCCGCCGACGACGGTGTGACGTACGGCATGGCGACCTCCCTGCTCGGCTACACGGACGGCTCGCTGCTCGACGCGGTCGTGGAGGCCTTCGCCGCCGGTGACGGCGCCGCCGCGTTCGAGGTCGTCGACACGGTCATCGAGGGCGGCAACGACCCGCGCCGGTTCGTCGCCGACCTCCTGGAGCGGCTGCGCGACCTGGTGATCCTGGCCGCCGTGCCGGACGCCGCCGAGAAGGGGCTCATCGACGCGCCGGCCGACGTCATCGAGCGCATGCAGGCACAGGCGTCCGTGTTCGGCGCCGCCGAGCTCAGCCGGGCCGCCGACCTGGTCAACACCGGACTGACCGAGATGCGGGGCGCCACCTCGCCGCGGCTCCAGCTGGAGCTCATCTGCGCCCGCGTGCTGCTGCCCGCCGCCTTCGACGACGAGCGGTCCGTCCAGGCGCGCCTCGACCGGCTGGAGCGCGGTGCCGCATCCGGACCGGCGCCCGTCTTCACGCCCGGGGCGCCGACGCCCGCCATGGGGTACGTCCCCGGGCCCGACGCCCACACGCCGATGGCCCCGCCCCCGCCGGCCCCCGCCGTGCCGCCCGTGCCGGTACAGGCCCCCGCGCAGCCCGCACCGGCGCCCGCGCCCGCGGCGGAGCCCGTTCAGGCGCCGCCCGCCGGCCCCCGCCCGGGCGCCTGGCCCGGTGCCGGCGGCGGTGCGCCGGGTGCCTGGCCCGGTGCGTCCGCGCCCGCCGTGCCCGCCGCCCCCGCGCCCGTGCACGCGCAGCCCGCGCCGTCGGCCCCGGCCCCCGCCGCGTCGGGCGGCGGTGGCGGTGACACGGCGCAGGTGCGGAACCTGTGGCCGCAGATCCTGGACGCCGTGAAGAACCGGCGCCGCTTCACCTGGATCCTGCTCAGCCAGAACGCGCAGGTCGCGGGCTTCGACGGGACGACACTCCAGCTCGGCTTCCTCAACGCGGGAGCCCGCGACAACTTCGCGAGCAGCGGCAGCGAGGACGTCCTGAAGCAGGCCCTCGCCGAGCAGTTCAACGTGAACTGGAAGATCGAGGCGATCATCGACCCCTCCGGCGGCTCCGCCCCGCCGCCCGCCGCCACCGGCTTCGGCGGGTCGGGCGGCACCGGGGGCTTCGGCCGCCCGCAGGCGCCCGCCGCCCCGGCGCCCTCCTTCCAGCAGGCCCCGCCGCCCGCCCCCGCGCCGTCGGCGCCGTCCTCGTCCTCGTTCCCGTCGGCGCAGGCCTCGGCGCCCGCCCCGGCGCAGCCGCCCGCGCCCGCGTACACGCCGCCCGCGCCGCAGTCCGTTGCGCCCGAGGACGACATGCCGGAGGAGGACGACCCGGACCTCGTCGACTCCGCGCTCTCCGGGCACGACCTGATCGTGCGCGAGCTCGGGGCCACGGTTGTGGAGGAATACACGAACGAGTAGGGGCGTCTCGTTCAGTGGCCCGCACAAGGGGCATCCCGGTCCTCGGGCTACCCTGACTGGCGTGAAGGTCCTCGTCATCGGCGGCGGCGCCCGCGAACACGCCCTGTGCCGCTCTCTCTCCCTCGATCCCGACGTCACCGCTCTGCACTGCGCGCCCGGCAACGCCGGAATCGCGGAGGTCGCCGAGCTGCACCCCGTCGACCAGCTGGACGGCGAAGCCGTCGCGCGCCTCGCCACCGAGCTCGGCGCCGGCCTGGTCGTCGTCGGCCCGGAGGCTCCGCTCGTCGCCGGCGTCGCCGACGCCGTCCGCGCAGCCGGCATCCCCGCCTTCGGCCCCTCCCGGGAGGCGGCGGAGCTGGAGGGCTCCAAGGCGTTCGCCAAGGACGTCATGGCCGGCGCCGGGGTGCCGACCGCCCGCAGCTACGTCTGCACGACCCCGGAGGAGATCGACGAGGCGCTCGACGCCTTCGGCGCCCCGTACGTCGTGAAGGACGACGGCCTCGCCGCCGGAAAGGGCGTGGTCGTCACCGACGACCTGGCCCAGGCCCGGGCCCACGCGCTCGCGTGCGACCGCGTGGTCATCGAGGAGTTCCTCGACGGCCCCGAGGTCTCCCTCTTCGCCATCACCGACGGCACCACCGTCCTCCCGCTCCAGCCCGCGCAGGACTTCAAGCGCGCGCTCGACGACGACGAGGGCCCGAACACCGGCGGCATGGGCGCCTACTCGCCGCTGCCCTGGGCCGACCCCAAGCTGGTCGAGGAGGTCCTCGGGACTGTCCTCCAGCCGACGGTCGACGAGCTGCGTCGCCGCGGCACCCCCTTCTCCGGCCTGCTGTACGCGGGTCTGGCGATCACCGGCCGCGGCGTCCGCGTCATCGAGTTCAACGCCCGCTTCGGCGACCCCGAGACCCAGGTCGTGCTGGCCCGGCTCCGCACCCCGCTGGCCGGCGTGCTGCTGAACTCCGCCAACGGCACCCTGGACGACCAGGCCCCGCTGAACTGGAGCGACGAGGCCGCGGTCACCGTGGTCGTCGCCTCGCACAACTACCCGGAGACCCCGCGCACGGGCGACCCGATCGAGGGCCTCGACGAGGTCGCCGAGAAGGACGCCCCGCACGCGTACGTGCTCCACGCCGGTACGAAGCGGGACGGTGACGCGGTCGTCAGCGCGGGCGGCCGCGTCCTTTCGGTCACCGCGACCGGAACGGACCTGGCCCAGGCCCGCGAGCGCGCCTACGCGGCGGTCGGGCGTATCCGCCTTGACGGCTCCCAGCACCGCACGGACATCGCGCGGAAGGCCTCGGAGGCCTGACGGGACCGCTGTCCTCTCGCGCGGCCGTGCGGTGGATCGTACGGCCGCGCGAAATCCATCACCTTTGCCCAAAGCCATACCTTCGAGTGACGACTGAGCCATCCGGATGACTCCCGCCGAAGCCCCAACTAGGGTGCGGCGAAGGCGTTCCGGCACTTGGCCCACCGGCATTGCGATGTCAGTGACGGGTGCCACAGTGGGGGAGTGAGCAACACCGCCACAGGCAGTCCCGACACGGGCAGGAGGGGGTGATGAACGGCGTGACCGGTACCGGCTCCGTTGTCGGCGAGGAGTGGGGAGCGCGCGCCGCGCGCTCCCGGGCCCTCGCCGTCCTCCGGGTCCGCGGCAGGGCGCTGGGCCTCGCGGTCCTGCCCGCCGCCGTGGCCGTCGTCCTGTACGCGGGCGGGGCCACCGGCCACTTCACCGGCTCCGGCTGGGACGCGGCCCGCTGGGTGGTGACCGTCCTCGCGGTCGTCGTCCTCCTCGCGGCCACCGCCGTGGCCCTCGTCGTCGCGCGGGCCCGCCCGGCCGCCACGCCGACGGTGGAGCTCTCCGAGACCGCCGCGCCCGACCTCTACCGGCTCGTCCGCGACCTGGCCGACCGGCTCGACGTCCCGGCGCCGGCGGCGATAGCCCTGACCCCGGACTGCGACAGCTGGCTGGAGGACCGCACCCACCGGGCCCACCGCGCGCTGCGCACCCCGAGCGGTGACGGGGACGGCGAGGGCGCCCCCGTCCTCGTCATAGGCTCCCCCTTCCTGTGGTGGATGCGGGTCGGCGAGCTGCGGGCGGTCCTCGCCCCCGTCGTCGCCGGCACCGGCCCCGCCGCGCACCCGGACATAGCCGCGGCCCGCCGGTTCGTCCGCGGCCTCGACGCCGCCGTGGCCGTGCCCACGACGCCCGGTCTCGACCCGGTCCGCCGACTCGGCGCGCACGGCGTCGGCCGGATCGCCCGGGTCCTCCTGCGCGCCTGTCGCGGGCACGCCGCCGAGATGGAGCGCGGGGTCGCCGCCGCCGGCTCGGAGCGCGCCCAGGCCGTGGACTACGGGGTGCGGATCGTCGCCCAGGAGCAGGTCGGCCTGGCGTACGCGGGCTGGGACCGACTCCTGACCCGGGTCGCGCTGCCCGCCTGGCGGATGGGCCGCTGGCCCGCCAAGCTCGACGCCGGCGTGGTCTCCGCCCTGACCGAGCTCTCCCGCCGCGACCGGCTCGCGGACGGCTTCTCGTCCCGGCTCGGCGAGCGGCCCGCCTGCGACCTCCTGGAGGAGCCCGGCGCCGTCGACGAGGCCACCTCGCTGCTCGCCGCCCGTCTCTTCCACGGCGGCCCGGCCGCACCCGGCCCCGACTGGTCCCCGGTGGAGTGGAGCCAGTATCCGGAGGAGGTCGTCGACCGGAAGTGGCGTACCGACGCGGCCAGGCTGCACCAGGTCCTCGACGGGCTCGGCCGGGCGGACTCCGGCGCCGCCGGCGCGGACGGCCAGGGCGTGGCCGAGGGCCCGACCCTGACCCGGGTGATCGCCCACCTCGCCACGGAACCCGCGAAGCCGGCCGACGCGGCCCCGGACGGCACGGGCCCCGAGGCACACCCGCTCGCTCCCGGCCGCACTCCCGATGGCACACCCTCCGAAGCCCCGGCCCGCACCGCCGCCGACACCGACACCGCCGTCCGCTCGGCTGCCCCGGGAGCCGCCCTCGCCCCGGACGCCGATGCCCCGGACGCCGATGCCGAGGACGCCGTACGGCGAGAAGCCGTACCGGGAGGGACTGAACCGCGAGAGGCCGCCGGCGACCCCGCCACGGCCCCCGCCCCCGACGCCGCCCCGGCCCCCGCCACGGCCTTCGGCCCCGACGCCGGCGACGCCGACCCCGCCGCCGATCTCGACCTGGCCGGGGACCTCGATCCGGACACGGTCCTCGACGAGGACGACGAAGACGACGAGGACGACGAGGTCTTCAACCCCGCCGCCGAGGCGCTCGCCGGGGCACTCAGCGCGCTCCTGGCGCGCGAGGAGGCGGCCCGCGAGGCGCGGGTGGCCGCGACGGCCCGGTCGGCGGAGGCGGCGGCCCGCGCCGGGAAGGACGACCGGCACCCCGGCACCGCACTCCCCGTCGCGGTCAGCGGCCCGGACGGCCCGCTGCCGCTCTTCCCGCTCCAGCCGCCCCGCTCGGGCCGCGACCTGCTCGCCGACCACGTCACCGCGATGGTCTGCTGCGCGGCCGTGGACACCGCCGAGGCGGCCCCGGGACTCGACTGGCTCGACGGCCCGGCGCTCCTGGTCGGCGGCGTGCGGGCGGTGGACCTCGGTCCCCGGGTGCTCGCGCTCGTCGAGGACGGCGACCCGGAGCCGCTGAGGGACTGGCTGGCTCGGACCGGGGTGCGCCCCGAGAAGCCCGTACGGCTGGTCTGAGGCCTCCGGGGGAGCCCCGGAGGCGGCCCGGACGCACCACCGGAGCGCCCGCGTTTCGGAGCCCCGGCTTCCACTCTCGCCAATTCACGACGAACGGTGACGGAGTGCGTGCGTTATGTGATGTGCTGGAGACCGCCACTGACAGAGGCACGAACCAGAGGCCACGGCCAGGTGTCCGAAAGCGGGCGCCCGGTGCACGGCCCGAACCGAGGTCCCGACCGAGGGCCTCCAGCGGGCGCCCCACCGGGCGCCTGGACCAGAGGCACGAGCCGGCGCGAGCACACGGGCACTGACCAGCCGACCCGGGGGAGTCGAGGGAGGGGCGCAGCATGGGGGCGGATCAGATCAGGCGGTGGGAGTCGGGTGCGCTGGCGCACGCCGTCACGGACCCCTTCGGCCAGGGCCCGCTGCCCTGGCTGCGCGGTTCCGAGAACTACTTCGACGACACCGGGCAGATGGTCCCCTGGTACGCGGACGAGATCCTGGCCCGGGGCGGCAGCGGCGGCCCGCGCACGGCCGACGACGTTCGCCGCCAGATCAAGGGGTTCGCCTCCGACGGGGCCGTGGCGCCCGGCGAGTCGATCGACTTCCACGTCACGGTGGACCCGCCGCAGCAGTTCTCGGTCGACATCTACCGGATCGGCCACTACGGCGGCGACGGCGCCGCGAAGATCACCACGAGCCCGCGGCTCTCCGGGATCGTCCAGCCGGCGCCGCTGACCGCCGACCGCACGGTCTCCTGCCACCACTGGTGGCAGTCCTGGCGGCTGCAGGTGCCGTCCTACTGGTCGATCGGCGCGTACGTCGCCGTGCTCACCACCGCCGACGGCTACCGCTCGCACATCCCGTTCACGGTCCGCGACGACCATCCGGCCGATCTGCTGCTGGTCCTCCCGGACGTGACGTGGCAGGCGTACAACCTCTATCCGGAGGACGGGCACACCGGCGCCAGCCTCTACCACGCGTGGGACGAGGAGGGCCGGCTGCTCGGCGAGCAGGACGCGGCCGTCACCGTCTCCTTCGACCGGCCGTACGCGGGCGCGGGACTGCCGCTCCACGTCGGGCACGCGTACGACTTCATCCGCTGGGCCGAGCGCTACGGGTACGACCTGGCGTACGCCGAGACCCGCGACCTGCACGCGGGCCGGGTCGATCCGGGCCGGTACCGGGGGCTGGTCTTCCCGGGGCACGACGAGTACTGGTCGGTGCCGATGCGCAGGACCGTCGAGCAGGCCCGCGACCACGGCACGTCGCTGGTCTTCCTCTCCGCCAACACCATGTACTGGCAGGTGGAGCTGGGCCCCTCGCCGTCCGGGGTGCCGGACCGGCTCCTGACCTGCCGCAAGCGCCGCGGCCCGGGCCGCCCCGCGCTCTGGCGCGAGGTCGACCGGCCCGAGCAGCAGCTCCTCGGCATCCAGTACGCGGGCCGGGTGCCCGAACCGCACCCGCTCGTCGTGCGGAACGCCGAGCACTGGCTCTGGGACGCGACCGGCGCCGGGGACGGCGACGAGCTCCCCGGCCTGGTCGCGGGCGAGGCCGACCGCTACTTCCCGCGTACGGCGCTGCCCGAGCACGAGGGCCGCATGCTGCTCGCCCACTCGCCGTACCGCGACGGCGAGGGGGCGCTGCGCCACCAGGAGACGAGTCTGTACCGCGCGCCGTCGGGCGCCTGGGTCTTCGCCTCGGGCACCTTCGCCTGGTCGCCGGCGCTCGACCGGCCCGGCCACGTCGACGCCCGCGTCCAGCGCGCCACCGCGAACCTCCTCGACCGGATCTGCAAGAGGGACTGAGCGGGCCTGCGAGCGACCGGGCGGGCCTGGCCGGGACCGAGAGCGACTGAGCGGGGGGTCACACGGCCCGGCGGCCGGGGCCGCCCGGATGTGCGAGAGAATCGGACACGCTCCTGGATCAACCTACGCGGAGGAACCGTGTCCGGATTCGTAGAAAAGCCCGAGCCCGTCCAGGTCCCGGGCCTCACCCATCTCCACACGGGCAAGGTGCGCGACCTGTACCGGAACGAGGACGGGGACCTCGTGATGGTGGCGAGCGACCGCATGTCCGCGTACGACTGGGTGCTGCCCACCGAGATCCCCGACAAGGGCCGGGTCCTCACCCGGCTCTCGCTCTGGTGGTTCGACCGGCTCGCCGACCTCGTCCCGCACCACGTGATCTCGACCGAGGTGCCGGCCGGGGCCCCCGCCGACTGGGCGGGCCGCACCACGGTCTGCACGTCGCTGAACATGGTCCCGGTCGAGTGCGTCGCCCGCGGCTACCTCACCGGCTCCGGCCTCCGGGAGTACGACGAGTCCCGTACGGTCTGCGGTCTCGCGCTGCCCGAGGGCCTCGCCGACGGATCCGAGCTGCCCGCCCCGATCTTCACCCCGGCCACCAAGGCCGCGGTGGGCGACCACGACGAGAACGTGTCGTACGAGGAGGTCGTCCGCCAGGTCGGCGCCGAGACGGCCGCGGCGCTGCGCCGGACGACCCTCGACGTGTACGGCCGGGCCCGGGACATCGCCCGCGAGCGCGGGATCATCCTCGCGGACACCAAGTTCGAGTTCGGCTTCGACGGCGGGACCCTCGTCCTCGGCGACGAGGTCCTCACCCCGGACTCCTCCCGCTTCTGGCCGGCGGACCAGTGGAAGCCGGGCCGCGCCCAGCCGTCGTACGACAAGCAGTTCGTCCGGGACTGGCTGACATCCCCGGCGTCCGGCTGGGACCGCCGGAGCGAGCAGCCCCCGCCGCCGCTCCCGCAGGAGATCGTGGACGCGACGCGCGCCAAGTACCTGGAGGCGTACGAGCTGCTGACCGGCGAGCCCTGGTCCGACAGCTTCTGATGCCCCGGCCCCGGCCCCCCGGCACACATGCCGGGGGGCCGGGCCTCGGGACACGAGAAAGCCCCCGGTCGATTCGACCGGGGGCTTCTTCGTGGAGCGGACGACGAGATTCGAACTCGCGACCCTCACCTTGGCAAGGTGATGCTCTACCAACTGAGCCACGTCCGCATGCGCCGTAGCGCGGAGCCAACTATACCCAACCTTTCGCCTGCGCGAGACGCGCTGCCGCATGACGGTTCTCCGCACCGAGTTTCGCGGCGGCGGAGGAGAGGTAGTTGCGGACGGTCCCGGGGGAGAGCGAGGCGCGGCGGGCGATCTCCGCGACGGGGGCGCCGTCGGCGGAGAGTTCGAGCACCTCGGCCTCCCGCGCGGTCAGCGGGGAGTCTCCCGAGGCGATGGCGTCGGCCGCCAACTCCGGGTCCACGTAACGGTTTCCGGCGTGCACGGAGCGGATGATCTCGGCGAGGCGCCGGGCGCTGACGGTCTTGGGGACGAAGCCGCGGACACCGGCGGAGAGGGCCCGCTTGAGGTGCCCGGGACGGCCGTGACCGGTCACGATCATGGTGCGGCAGTCGGGCAGTTCGTCCCGCAGGGCTGTGGCGACCCTCACACCGTCCGCTCCCGGCATCTGCAGATCGAGCACGGCGACGTCGGGCCGATGGGCGCGGGCCATGGCGAGCGCCTCGGGCCCGGTGGCGGCCTCGGCGACGACGACGAGGTCGTCCTCCAGGCCGAGCAGCGCGGCCACCGCTCCGCGGATCAGATGCTCGTCGTCGGCGAGCAGCACGCGCACCCGCGGGGGTACGGGTACGGGACCGGTGGCGTCTCCGGCGGCGGGCCCGGGGGCGTCGGTGCCGCGCTCCTCGGGCAGGGGTACGGGTCCGTGCTCGGCCGCGGTCATCGCCGCGCCTCCGCCCGGGCCACTGGAATCCGGGCCGTCACGAGGAACGTGCCGTCGGCGCCCGGTCCGGCGTCGAGTGTCCCGCCGACCGCCGCGAGCCGTTCCCGCAGCCCGACGAGCCCGGTCCCGGCACCCGCGTCCGCGTCCGGACCCGCGTCCGCGTCCGGACCCGCGTCCGCGTCCGGACCCGCACCCGTGTCCGTACCCGTCCCGGCACCCGTACCCGCACCCGTGCCCGTCCCGGCACCCGTCCCCGCGCTCGTGCCCGTCCCCGTCCCCGTGCCCGCACCCGTCCCCTCACCCCCGCCCGTACCGGTTCCCGTCACCGTCTCCCCTTCCGTCCCGTTCCGCGTCCGCGCCCCGTCGTTCTCCACCGTCAGCAGCACCGCGCCGCCCTCCTCCCGCACGGCGATGGCGCAGCGCCGTGCGTCCCCGTGCCGCAGGACGTTCGTCGTGGTCTCCCGGACCACCCAGCCCAGCGCCGCCCGGACCTCGGCGGGCAGGTCGAGCGCGGGCCCCGGGGAGTCGACGGCGCAGTCGATCCCCGCGGCGTCGAGCACGCCCCGCGCGCCCTCCAGCTCGACCCGCAGATCCGCCTCGCGGTAGCCGCGTACGACATCGCGCACCTCGCGCTGGGACTCCCGCGCGATGCGCTGCACCTCGATCATCTGGTCGACGGCCTCCGGGCGTTCGCGGCGCGCGAGCTGGACGGCGAGTTCGCTCTTGAGGGCGATCACGGACAGGTTCCTGCCGAGGATGTCGTGCAGGTCGCGGCCGAAGCGCAGCCGTTCCTCGGCGACCGCGAGCCGGGCCTGGACGTCGCGGGCCTCGCGCAGCTCGAAGACGACGCCGAGCACCCAGAGCGAGAGGCGGACGGTGACGGCGAGCCAGCCGGTGAGGAAGACGACGGTGACGACGGCCGCCAGGCTCCGGCCCGGGCTCAGGCCGGTGAGCGGTACGAGGAGCAGGAGCACCCCGGCGAGCAGGAGCTGGTGGAGGGCGACGAAGCGGAGGCGGTGGAGCAGGCAGTGGCCGGCGAGGAAGGGCACGAGGGCCGCGGCGAGCATCCCGGGCAGCAGTTCGGCCAGGTCGGTGGCGGTCGCCGCGAGGAGCACGGCCCCGGTGGTCGCCGCGGCCGCGCCGGCCGCGGGCAGCACCTCCCGCGGCGGGAGGACGGTTCCGGGCCTGAGGTAGGCGTCCATGGCGCGGCGCAGCAGGCGGTGGCAGAGGACGCCGTTGGCGAGGTCGAGCAGCGGGGCGACGACGACCAGGAGGAGCGGGGCCTCGTGGCGGATCGGCCGGATCAGGAGCAGGAGGCCGAGGACGAGGACCGCGGCCCAGAGCAGCATGTAGGCGGTGACGCGGGTGTAGAGGTCGACCTTGGACAGGCCGCTCCGGCCGCTCCAGCTCTTCACGGGCCGTTTCACGGGCGCGGGTCCGTCCTCTCGTCCTCGGTCGGTACTCGGTGGCGGCTGTCTCAGCGCCGGGGCTCCCAGCGGAACCACCGCTGGACAGCAAACACCGAGAGGGCGATCCAGGCCACCGTGGTCGCGGTCGCGCCCAGCAGGTCGCCGGGGTCCGCGCCGCCGGTCCAGCCGGCCCGTACGAGCGTCATCATCCCGGTCACCGGCAGCAGTTCGCAGGCGGCCGCGATGCCGTCGGGGAGCATCCGGAGGGGGACGAAGAGCCCGGAGCCGAGGGAGGAGACCAGGACCAGCGGCAGCGCGGTGAGCTGGGCGCTCTCGGGGGTGCGGGTGACGGCGGAGGTGGCGGCGGCGAGGCCGGTGAGCAGGACGAGACCGAGGAGCACGCCGGCGAGGAGCAGTTCGGGATCGGCGGGTGCGGGGAGGCCGAGGGCGGCGGTCCCGCCGGCGGTGAGGACGGCGCTCTGGACGAGGGCGAGCACGGCGGCCGGCAGTGCGATGCCGGTGAGGATCTCGGGGTCGGTCGGTTCGCCGGTGCGCAGCCGCTTGAGGACGAGGGTCTCGCGGCGGGCGACGAAGGCGGCGACGAGGTTGCTGTAGACGCCGATGAGGAGGGCCATGCCGACGGCGCCGCTGACGGCGACCTCGGCGATGCTCGTGCCGGCCTTGCCGAGGTCGACGCTCTCCAGGGAGCTGCGGACCGCTCCCACGGTGAGGAGGGGGACGAGGAGGGCGCCGAAGAGGGCGGTGCGGTTGCGGACGAGGAGGGTGAGCTCGGCCCGTCCGAGCGCGCCGAGCCGTCCGAGGGCGACGAGCCGTCCGGGTGCGGGCCGGGCCGGGGTGGTGGTGCGGTTCTGGGCGGGGGAGCTCATCGGGCGGTCTCCGGTTCCGGGGTGGGGGCGTCGGTCACGGTCTCCGCGGCGGCGGCGATGTCGAGGAAGGCCTCTTCGAGGGAGGCGGAGCGGGCGTCGAGCCCGTCGAGCCGTACGCCCTCCTCCTGGGCCCAGCCGAGCAGCGCGGCGAGGTCGTCCTGGAGCGACGCGGTGCGGATCTCGACCCGTCCCGCGTCCTCGGCGGCCCGCAGGCGCAGGGGGAGCCGGGCGGCGGGGACGCCGGCGGGGAGGGTGAAGCGGATGCGGGCCGGCCGGGCGGCGGTGACCTGGGCCGGGGTGCCGGAGAGCACGATCCGGCCGCGGTGCATGATCGCGAGCCGGTCGGCGAGGGTCTCGGCCTCCTCCAGGTAGTGGGTGGTGAGCAGGACGGTGGTGCCGGCGTCGCGGAGGGCGCGGACGAGTTCCCAGGTGTCGCGGCGTCCCTCGGCGTCGAGGCCGGTGGTGGGTTCGTCGAGGAAGAGGACCTCGGGCCGGCCCAGGAGGGCGAGGGCGAGGTCGAGCCGGCGTCGTTCGCCGCCGGACAGCTGCTTGACCCGTACGCCCTCGCGGCCGCCGAGTCCGGTGGCGCCGAGTGCTTCGGCGGCGGGGCGGGCGTGGGTGGTGCAGCCCGCCCACATGCGTACGGTCTCGGCCACGGTCAGTTCGGAGGGGAAGCCGCCTTCCTGGAGCATCACGCCGATCCGGGGGCGGACGGCGGCCCGTTCGCGGTGGGGGTCGTGGCCGAGGACGCGGGCGGTGCCGGCGCTCGGGGCGGCGAGGCCTTCGAGGAGTTCGACGGTGGAGGTCTTCCCGGCTCCGTTGGTGCCGAGGAGGGCGAAGATCTCGCCGCGCCGGACGGTGAAGGAGATGCCGCGGACGGCCTCGAAGCCGCCGGAGTAGCCGCGGCGGAGGCCTTCCGCCTCGATCGCGGGCCCGTCGGAGACCGAGGAGGTCGCGGGGATCGCGGGGTGCGGGCCGATCGCGGGTGTCGCGTTGCTCATGTGTCCAGGTTTCCGGCGGCGCGGGCCGTCCGGCAGTGCGCGCTGTCACCACCCGCTTCTGACAAATGTCATGGGGCGGGGGGACGGTGAGGACACGTCGAAGGCCCCGGTTCGATGAACCGGGGCCTTCGATCTGGAGCGGACGACGAGATTCGAACTCGCGACCCTCACCTTGGCAAGGTGATGCTCTACCAACTGAGCCACGTCCGCATTGCTGCCGCTCAGCTCTCACTGGGCGGTGCGAGCACCACTCTACCCGATGCACCGGAGTGCTCGGTCTTGCGATGCAGAGCGGGTGACAGGAATTGCACACTGCGCCTTCCCCCTGGAAGGGGGCTGTTCTGCTACTGAACTACACCCGCACGCTGCGTGGGGTTCGGCTTTTCGGCCTTGCCCCTCGGCGTGTTCCAGACTCTAGCGGATCATCGGGGGGGCAATGCAAATCGGTTCCGCCCGGCCGCGTCGGCGGGGCGGGCGGGCCGCCGGTCGGCGCCCCGGTCCGAGGCCCTCCCTCACGGTCCGTGCCGTGAGCTGAGCCGCGGCCGTCCCCCGCGGTCGGCGCCTCGATCCGTGCCCCGGTCCGTGTCCCGGTCCGTCGTGGCCGGTCCCGCGGCTCGACCTCACGGCTTGACCTCACGGATCGACCTCGCGTTCGGCCCCGAGTCCCGCCCGCTGCTCAGCTCGCGGCGCGGAAGGCCTCGTAGACCCGCTTGGGGATCCGGCCGCGGGCCGGCACCTCCATCTTGTTGGACTGCGCCCAGGCGCGGACCGCCGCCGGGTCGGGAGCCAGGGAGGTGCGCGTGTACGACTCCAGGGAGGCGCTCCGGCCGGTCGCGGCCTTCGCCGGCAGCTTGCGGCCGGCGGCGAGGTACGGGGCGAGTGCCCTGCGGAGTTTCTTTGCATTGGCAGCATTCAGGTCGATCTCGTACATCTTCCCGTCGAGGCCGAACGCGACCGTTTCGGCCGCTTCTCCGCCGTCCATGTCGTCGGAGATTGTGACCACCACACGCTGAGCCACGGATATCGGTCCTTTCCTGCGGCCGGTGCCGCAGTGGAGGCGCTTGTGGCGCCCCTGACGTGCGGCGATGCCGACCTTACGGCTGTGCCGCGACAATGCTGATTCTTTCTCGATTCCTTTGTACAGCGGCGGGCGTCGCATTGTGAAGCCCCGGCAATTGTTTCAGCGTGTCCCGGCGGATTCGGGGTCGCGATATTTCACCGGAATTTTGCGCGGGCGGGCTCGGTGGGGGGTGGGGGTCGCGATCCCTGGCGGAGTGCCGCCGTGGCCTGGCTTTTGTAGGATCCTTCAGATCTCTACCCGCGTAGAATTTGGAGACAGGTACGCTGAGGGAACCGCCCACGCAACACACCACCGGGAGTGCCAGTGGCACGCGTCGTAGTCGACGTCATGCTCAAGCCGGAGATCCTCGACCCTCAGGGGCAGGCGGTGCAGCGTGCACTGCCCCGCCTGGGATTCGCCGGAATCGCCGACGTCCGTCAGGGGAAGCGTTTCGAGCTGGAGGTGGAGGGTCCGGTCGACGACGCCGCCCTCGCCCGCATCCATGAGATGGCCGAGACCTTCCTTGCCAACACCGTGATCGAAGACTTCATCGTGAAGGTGGAGTCGTGACCGCACGCATCGGCGTCGTCACGTTCCCCGGAACGCTCGACGACCAGGACGCGCTGCGTGCCGCCCGCCTCGCGGGCGCCGAGCCCGTATCGCTCTGGCACCGCGACAAGGACCTCAAGCAGGTCGACGCCGTGGTCCTGGCCGGCGGTTTCTCCTACGGCGACTACCTGCGGGCCGGAGCCATCTCCCGCTTCTCGCCGGTGATGGAGACGATCATCGAGCAGGCGAAGGCGGGCATGCCCGTCCTCGGCATCTGCAACGGCTTCCAGATCCTCACCGAGGCGCACCTGCTGCCGGGCGCGATGCTGCGCAACAACCACCTCCACTTCATCTGCCGCGACCAGAAGCTGCGGGTGGAGAACGCGGAGACCGCCTGGACCTCGGACTACACCGCGGGCCAGGAGATCGAGGTCCCGCTCAAGAACATGGACGGCCGGTACGTCGCCGACGAGCGCGTGCTCGACGAGCTGGAGGCCGAGGGGCGGGTCGCCTTCCGCTACCTCGACGTCAACCCCAACGGCTCGCTCCGCGACATCGCGGGCATCACCAACGCCGCGGGCAACGTGGTCGGCCTCATGCCGCACCCCGAGCACGCCGTCGAGCCGCTCATCGGCACGGGCAAGACGGACGGCCTCGGTTTCTTCACCTCGATCCTCAAGAAGCTGGTCAACGCCTGATGAGCCTCGACACCGTCAAGCACGCGAGCGAGACGCCGGACAGCGAGCAGCCCTGGAAGGAGCTCGGCCTCAAGGAGGACGAGTACGCGCGCATCCGCGAGATCCTGGGCCGCCGTCCCACCGGCGCCGAGCTCGCCATGTACTCCGTCATGTGGTCCGAGCACTGCTCCTACAAGAGCAGCAAGGTCCACCTGAAGCAGTTCGGCGAGAAGGTCCCGGAGAACGACGCCATGCTCGTCGGCATCGGCGAGAACGCCGGCGTCGTCGACGTGGGCCAGGGGTACGCGGTCACCTTCAAGGTCGAGTCGCACAACCACCCCTCGTACATCGAGCCCTACCAGGGCGCGGCCACCGGCGTCGGCGGCATCGTCCGCGACATCCTCGCCATGGGCGCCCGCCCGGTCGCGGTCGTCGACCCGCTGCGCTTCGGCGCGGCCGACCACCCCGACACCAAGCGCGTGCTGCCCGGTGTCGTCGCCGGCATCGGCGGCTACGGCAACTGCCTGGGCCTGCCGAACATCGGCGGCGAGGTCGTCTTCGACTCCTGCTACCAGGGCAACCCGCTGGTCAACGCCGGCTGCATCGGCGTGATGAAGCACGAGGACATCCACCTCGCCAAGGCCTCCGGCCCCGGCAACAAGGTGATCCTGTACGGCGCCCGCACCGGCGGCGACGGCATCGGCGGCGTCTCGGTCCTCGCGTCCGAGACCTTCGACGACACGAAGCCCGCCAAGCGGCCCGCCGTCCAGGTCGGCGACCCCTTCCAGGAGAAGCTCCTCATCGAGTGCACCCTGGAGATCTTCAAGGAGAAGCTGGTCGCGGGCATCCAGGACCTCGGCGGCGCCGGGCTCTCCTGCGCCACGTCCGAGCTGGCCTCCGCGGGCTCCGGCGGCATGCGGGTCGACCTCGAGAAGGTCCACCTGCGCGACGCCACGCTCTCGCCCGAGGAGATCCTCATGAGCGAGTCGCAGGAGCGCATGTGCGCGATCGTCGAGCCCGCGCACGTCGACCGCTTCCTGGAGATCTGCGAGAAGTGGGACGTCATCGCGGTCGTCATCGGTGAGGTGACCGAGGGCGAGCGCCTGGAGATCTTCTGGCACGGCGAGCAGATCGTCGACGTGCCGCCGCGCACGGTCGCCCACGAGGGCCCGGTCTACCACCGGCCGTTCGCCCGCCCGGAGTGGCAGGACGCGCTCCAGGCCGACGACGCCGGCAGGCTGCCCCGGCCGCAGACCGGCGAGGAGCTGAAGGACCAGGTCCTGAAGCTGGTCTCGTCGCCGAACCAGGCGTCGAAGTCCTGGATCACGGACCAGTACGACCGGTTCGTGCAGGGCAACACCGTCCTGGCGCAGCCCGAGGACGCGGGCATGGTCCGCATCGACGAGGAGACCAACCTCGGCGTGGCCATGGCGACCGACGGCAACGGCCGGTACGCCAAGCTCGACCCGTACACGGGTGCGCAGCTCGCGCTGGCGGAGGCGTACCGCAACGTCGCCGCCTCCGGTGCGAAGCCGCTCGCCATCTCGGACTGCCTGAACTTCGGTTCGCCCGAGGATCCGGCCGTGATGTGGCAGTTCGCCGAGGCCACCCGTGGTCTCGCGGACGGCTGCCTCCAGCTCGGCACCCCGGTGACCGGCGGCAACGTCTCCCTGTACAACCAGACGGGCGAGACCGCGATCCACCCGACGCCGGTCGTGGCCGTGCTCGGTGTGATCGACGACGTGAACCGCCGTACGCCGATCGCCTTCGCGGAAGAGGGCCAGCTCCTCTACCTGCTCGGCGACACGCGCGAGGAGTTCGGCGGCTCGGCCTGGTCCGAGGTCGTCCACCAGCACCTCGGCGGTCTGCCGCCGGCGGTGGACCTCGACCGGGAGAAGCTGCTCGGCGAGATCCTGATCTCGGCCTCGCGCGACGGCATGATCGACGCGGCGCACGACCTGTCGGACGGCGGTCTCGTGCAGGCGGTCGTCGAGTCCTGCCTGCGCGGCGGGAACGGCGCGCGCCTGGTCGTCCCGGAGGGCCTGGACGCCTTCACGTTCCTCTTCAGCGAGTCGGCGGGCCGCGCGGTCGTCGCCGTCCCGCGCAGCGAGGAGCTCCGCTTCACCGACATGTGCGGTGCGCGGGGTCTGCCGGCGGCGCGGATCGGTGTCGTCGACGGCGACGCGGTCGACGTCCAGGGCGAGTTCGCGCTCTCCCTGGAGGAGCTGCGGTCGGCGCACGAGGCGACGATCCCGGGCCTGCTGGCCTGATACGGAGCACCGGGAAGCCCCTGTCCGGACCTGAGCGGTCCGGGCGGGGGCCTTCCCGTTCCCGCATGCGAGTAGACGAGCCGCACGTGCACTTCCCGCTGATGGACGGACCGGACCCGGAGACCGCGAGCGGGGTGCCGTTCACCCGGCGCGGTGTGGGCGTGCCGGCGAACGGCGAGACGTTCGAGGTGCCGCACGCGGCCGGCTACCCGGCCTGACCCCAGAAGGCGTCGGAGACGTCGATGTCCTCGACGCACTCGTCGATGTCGGAGATCTTGCCGCCGATGACGGTGAAGACGAGGGCCCCGTTCATCTCGATGCCCAGGCCCATGTCCTCGCGGGTGGCGTAGAAGCGGTTCGCCGCCACGGCGTGCCCGCGGCCGTCCACGGTGATGCTCTGCAGCTCGACGCGCATCTCCCCGCGGGTGAGCTCGAACATCCGCCGGTACATGTCGAGGACGTTGTCCCGGCCCTTGATGTGCCCGGATATCTGGCTCTCCCCGGGCGAGTGGTGCGTGCAGTCGGAGGTCATCAGCGCGCCGACGGCCTCCATGTCTCCTCTGGTCCACGCCTCGAAGCCCCGGCGGATCAGGGCGGCGTCAGGGTGTTCGGCCATCGCTCATCGGCCCCTCTCGGGCGAGTAGGTGCGCTGCCGCGGCCCTCCCCCTCCAGTCTCCGACTACCCTCGCCTCCATGCCACCGGCCAAGAAGCGCGCGCGCCGCTACGACTCCGCCAAGACCAGGGCGGCCGTGCTCGCCCAGTTCACCCACGTACGCGAGGCCGTCGGGGGACTCACCTCCGAGCAGCTCGACGGGCCGACCCGGCTGGGGGAGTGGACGGTACGGGATCTGGCGGCGCATCTGACGATGGCGCTCTCCTCCCTGGCCCGGCGGCTCGCGGAGCCGGAGCCGGCCCGGCGGGAGCTGGCCCTGCTCGACTGGCCCGCGGCCACGGCGTCGGCGGCGGCGAGCATCGACGAGGCCGCCCGGGCGGTCGACACGGCCGATCTGCCGGCGCTGTTCGCGGAGGCGGCGGAGCGGTACGAGGCGGCGCTCGCGGGCGTGCCCGACGAGCGGCTGGTGGCGACCCGGTTCGGCGCGATGACGGTCGGGGACTTCCTGGTCACCCGGACCGTGGAGCTCGTGGTGCACACCGACGACCTGAACGCGGCGACCGGCGCCGGCGTCCCCCAGGACCGGCAGGCCCTCGCCGCCTGCACCCGGCTGCTCGCCGACGCCCTGGCCGCGAAGGCCCCGGGCGGGGCGGTCGAGGTGCGGATCCCGCCCTTCGCGGTGGTGCAGTGCGTCGAGGGCCCCCGGCATACCCGGGGCACCCCGCCCAACGTGGTGGAGACCGACCCGCTGACCTGGATCCGCCTGGCGACCGGGCGGGCGGAGTGGGCGACGGAGCTGGCCTCGGCCCGCGTCGGCGCGAGCGGCGAGCGGGCCGATCTGAAGGACCTCCTGCCCCTGATGGGCTGAGGTTCCTCTACGGAACGTCCGGGGCCGGTGGCACCGCTCCCGGAACCCGAGCGGAACCGACTTCCGCCGCGGCCCGTCCCACCCCCATGCAGACGCAGACGACGCGCACCCTCGCATCCGCCGCATCCGCCGCCGCCCTGGCCCTCTTCCTCGCCGCCTGCGGCACGGAGGGGGGAAGCTCGGGATCCGGTCCCGGCTCCGGATCCGACTCCCTCGCACCCGACCTGGTCGTCGCCGGCACCCACTGGACGATCGGCGCCGTCACGGTCGACGGCCGCAGGTCCGCCGCCCCCGACGGGGCCCGTGTCGAGTTCGGCACGGACGGCCGCGCCGGCGGGAACAGCGGCTGCAACAGCTTCGGCGCGACCGTCGACGTGAAGGGGGACACCCTGACCGTCTCCCCGAAGGAGATCACCAAGATCGGCTGCCCCGAGGACCTGGCGCGCTTCGAGAAGGACCTGGTCAAGGCCTTCGACGGCCGGCTCAAGGGCCGGCAGCAGGGCGAGACCCTCACCCTGGCCTCGGCCGACGGCCGCAACGGCCTGGAGCTGACCGCGGAGCCGGCCCTCCCGCTCCGCGGCACCACCTGGAAGATCGACGGGCTGGTCTCCGGGGGCACCGCGTCCTCGCTGACCCCGGGCACCGGGGGCAAGGCCCGGCTCGTCATCGGCGCCGACGGCAGGATCTCCGGCAACCTGGGCTGCAACGACTTCGGCGCCACCGCCCGCGTCGAGGGGAAGAAGCTCACGGTCGAGGGACCCGCGGCGACGACCCGGATGATGTGCACCGGCACGCAGATGCAGCTGGAGACGCAGCTGTACGAGATCCTCGACGGCCCGCTGACCTACCGCCTGGACCACCGGAAGCTGACGCTCACCGACGCCCGCGGCGAGGGCCTGACCGCGACGGCCGCCCCCGTCGGCGGAACCTCCGAGAGGACGGGCGGAACGGACGGCCAGGAGCAGCCGGCGTCCGGGTGAACGACGCTCTCCGGGGTGCCCTCCGTCACATCGCAGCCGGCCCGCGGGCCTGGTACGAGCGTCCGCTCGGAGGGCACCCGGGGCGGGAATCCCTTACCGCGCCTGCCTTGTGGGCCCCTCCACACCCGAGACGATCTTTTCGTGTGATCGCACGAGTGGGGCGGACCCCGCATTTCCTCAATTCGGACCAGTGGTCGACCCCGTCTACACTCGGGAACGTGCCACGTGGTGACGGTCGACTCAATCACGACCTGCTCCCCGGCGAGAAAGGCCCCCAGGACGCGTGTGGCGTCTTCGGTGTCTGGGCTCCGGGTGAAGAGGTCGCAAAGCTCACGTACTTCGGGCTCTACGCCCTCCAGCATCGGGGCCAGGAATCCGCGGGTATCGCGGTCAGCAACGGCTCCCAGATCCTCGTCTTCAAGGACATGGGCCTCGTGTCCCAGGTCTTCGACGAGACCTCTCTCGGTTCCCTCCAAGGTCATATCGCGGTCGGTCACGCCCGCTACTCGACCACCGGGGCCTCCGTGTGGGAGAACGCGCAGCCGACGTTCAGGGCGACCGCCCACGGCTCGATCGCGCTCGGCCACAACGGCAACCTGGTGAACACGGCGCAGCTCGCCGAGATGGTCGCGGACCTGCCCAAGAAGGAAGGCCGCAGCACCCGGGTGGCGGCCACCAACGACACCGACCTCCTCACGGCGCTCCTCGCCGCGCAGGTCGACGAGGACGGCGAGCCGCTCACCATCGAGCAGGCCGCCGCGAAGATCCTCCCCGACGTCCGGGGTGCCTTCTCCCTCGTCTTCATGGACGAGCACACGCTCTACGCGGCCCGTGACCCGCAGGGCATCCGCCCGCTGGTCCTCGGCCGCCTGGAGCGCGGCTGGGTGGTCGCCTCGGAGTCCGCCGCCCTCGACATCTGCGGCGCCAGCTACGTCCGCGAGGTCGAGCCGGGCGAGCTGATCGCGATCGACGAGAACGGCATCCGTACCTCGCGATTCGCGGAAGCGAAGCCCAAGGGCTGTGTCTTCGAGTACGTGTACCTCGCGCGCCCCGACACCGACATCGCCGGCCGGAACGTGTACCTCTCCCGCGTGGAGATGGGCCGCCGCCTGGCGAAGGAGTCGCCCGTCGAGGCCGACCTGGTGATAGCGACTCCGGAATCCGGCACCCCGGCGGCCATCGGCTACGCCGAGGCCTCCGGCATCCCCTTCGGCGCGGGCCTGGTGAAGAACGCCTACGTCGGGCGCACCTTCATCCAGCCCTCCCAGACCATCCGCCAGCTCGGCATCCGGCTGAAGCTGAACCCCCTCAGGGACGTCATCAAGGGCAAGCGCCTGGTGGTCGTCGACGACTCGATCGTCCGCGGCAACACCCAGCGCGCCCTGGTCAAGATGCTCCGCGAGGCCGGCGCGGCCGAGATCCACATCCGGATCTCCTCGCCGCCGGTGAAGTGGCCCTGCTTCTTCGGCATCGACTTCGCCACCCGCGCGGAGCTGATCGCCAACGGCATGTCGATCGAGGAGATCGGCAAGTCGCTGGGGGCGGACTCGCTCTCGTACATCTCGATCGACGGGATGATCGAGGCGACGACGATCCAGAAGCCGAACCTCTGCCGTGCCTGCTTCGACGGCGAGTACCCGATGGAGCTGCCGGACCCCGAGCTGCTCGGCAAGCAGCTCCTGGAGACCGAGCTGGCCGCCGGCCCGGCCGCCACGGCGGCCTCCGACGCCCTGCGTCGCCCGTAAGACCCCGCTGCAGCCGCCGTGCGAGCAGTCACGACACGAAAGTTCTGAACCCATGTCTCAGACCCCCAGTGCCGCAGGCGGCGCCAGCTACGCGTCCGCGGGCGTCGACATCGAAGCGGGCGACCGCGCCGTCGAGCTGATGAAGGAGTGGGTGAAGAAGACGCAGCGCCCGGAAGTCGCGGGCCTCGGCGGCCTGGGCGGCTTCGCCGGCCTCTTCGACGCCTCCGCCCTCAAGCGCTTCGAGCGTCCTCTGCTCGCCTCCGCCACCGACGGCGTCGGGACGAAGGTCGACATCGCCCGCCAGATGGGCGTGTACGACACGATCGGCCACGACCTGGTCGCGATGGTCATGGACGACATCGTGGTCTGCGGCGCCGAGCCGCTCTTCATGACGGACTACATCTGCGTCGGCAAGGTCCACCCGGAGCGGGTCGCCGCGATCGTCAAGGGCATCGCCGAGGGCTGCGTCCTCGCCGGCTGCGCCCTCGTCGGCGGCGAGACGGCGGAGCACCCGGGCCTCCTCGGCCCGGACGACTTCGACGTCGCCGGCGCCGGCACGGGCGTCGTGGAGCACGACCGGCTGCTCGGCGCCGACCGCATCCGTTCGGGTGACGCGGTCATCGCCATGGCCTCGTCCGGTCTTCACTCCAACGGGTACTCGCTCGTCCGGCACGTGGTCTTCGACCGCGCGGGCATGACCCTCGACCAGCGGGTCGACGAGCTGGGCCGCACGCTCGGCGAGGAGCTCCTGGAGCCCACGAAGATCTACTCCCTGGACTGCCTGGCCCTCACCCGGACCACGGACGTCCACGCGTTCAGCCACATCACGGGCGGCGGTCTCGCGGCCAACCTGGCCCGGGTGATCCCGGACGGGCTGCACGCCACGGTCGACCGCTCGACCTGGGCGCCGGGCGCGATCTTCGACCTGGTCGGCAAGGCCGGACAGGTGGAGCGCCTGGAGCTGGAGAAGACCCTGAACATGGGCGTCGGCATGATGGCGGTCGTGCCGGCCGACTTCGTGGACGCCGCCCTGACCACGCTGGCGGACCGGGGCGTCGAGTCCTGGGTCGCGGGCGAGATCACCGAGCGCGGCGACCGCGCGACGGGCGCGGAGCTGGTCGGGGACTACGCGAAGTAGTCCACGGAGGCAGGACGGCGGCGGGGCGCTCCCGAGGGGCGCCCCGTCATCCGTTGTCGGTCCGGGCGGCACCCGTCGTGCACCCGCCCGTCACCCCGCCGTGCGAGCGGCCCGCAGGTGGCCGGGCCGGGGCCGGCCGCTCCCGACGCAGCCGCCTGCCGACGGATGCGGACAGCACAGAAACCCGGCCGGGTGATCCCGGACCGGGTTTCTGCGATGCGATTCAGAAGGTCAAGCGCGACGCGGGGACGCACTCGGACCGGACTCGTCGTCCTCGTCCTCGTCGTCCTCGTTATAGAGATCCGCGTACTGGGCGTACGGGTCGTCTTCCTCGTCGTCGTCCTCGAACGGCTCGCCATTCGGCGGCTGGTTCGAAGTCGAAGCGCCCAGCTCATTGGCCAGACGCGTCAGGTCTGTCCCGCCGCTGCTGTACTTCAGCTGGCGGGCGACCTTGGTCTGCTTGGCCTTTGCCCGGCCGCGCCCCATGGCTCGACCCCCTCGGTGACGGGGCTCGATGGCCCCAGAGTCTTGACACGCGTTCATGATTCGGAACGGGCTCTCGACAGAGAGACCGGTCCGTAGGGCTTCAACGGTACCTGTTTCCGCGGGTCTACGGTACGCCGCGCGCATCACATACCCCGGTACAGAACCATCGAGGCGCCCTTTCCTCGCTGGTCAATCGCGATTTTAACCTCTTCTCGAGGGCCGACCCGCCGAGGGGCGTGAGCGAAGTCTCCCCGTGGGCGCCCCACGGGCCCCCACGGACGCCCCACGGACTCCCCGGCGGCGGGTCGGCTCCCGGGCGCGGCTAGGCGCGGCGGGCGTCCGCCATCCGCTGCTCGGCGATCCGGTCGGACGCGGCGGCCGGCGGAATCCCGTCGGCCTTCGCACGTGCGAAGATTTCGAGGGTGGTGTCGAAGATCTTCGTGGCCTTGGCCTTGCAGCGGTCGAAGTCGAAGCCGTGCAGCTCGTCGGCGACCTGGATCACGCCGCCGGCGTTGACCACGTAGTCGGGCGCGTAGAGGATCCCGCGCTCGACGAGGTCCTTCTCGATGCCCGGGTGGGCGAGCTGGTTGTTCGCCGCGCCGCAGACCACGCTCGCGGTGATGAAGGGGACGGTCTCCTCGTTGAGGGCGCCGCCGAGCGCGCAGGGCGCGTAGATGTCGAGGCCCTCGACGCGGATGAGCGCGTCGGTGTCGGCGACGACGGCGACCTGCGGGTGCTTGTCGGTGATCCGGCGGACCGACTCCTCGCGCACGTCGGTGATCACGACCTCGGCGCCGTCCTCCAGGAGGTGCTCGACGAGGTAGTGGCCGACCTTGCCGACGCCCGCGACGCCGACCTTGCGGCCGCGCAGCGTCGGGTCGCCCCAGAGGGTCTGCGCGGAGGCGCGCATGCCCTGGAAGACGCCGAAGGCGGTGAGGACGGAGGAGTCGCCGGCGCCGCCGTTCTCGGGGGAGCGGCCGGTGGTCCACCGGTTCTCGCGGGCGACCACGTCCATGTCGGCGACGTAGGTGCCGACGTCGCAGGCCGTGACGTACCGGCCGCCGAGGGAGGCGACGAAGCGGCCGTAGGCGAGGAGGAGCTCCTCCGACTTGATCTTCTCGGGGTCGCCGATGATGACGGCCTTGCCGCCGCCGTGGTCCAGGCCGGCCATGGCGTTCTTGTACGACATGCCCCGGGCCAGGTTGAGGGCGTCGGCGACGGCCGCGGCCTCGGTGGCGTACGGGTAGAAGCGGGTGCCGCCGAGGGCGGGGCCCAGGGCGGTGGAGTGGAGGGCGATGACGGCCTTGAGGCCGGTGGCGCGGTCCTGACAGAGCACGACTTGCTCGTGGCCACCCTGCTCCGAGTGGAACAGGGTGTGCAGTACGTCAGCAGGAACGCCGGTCACATCGGTCACGGTGGTGACTCCCAAGTACGAAGCGGCGGTTGCGGACCTCCCTGCGGGTGGGGGAGGACCAGTTCGGCACGAGGGTAAGTCCTACCTGGGCGTAGATCGGCGGCAGTGCTCAGGATCACCCCCTCCCGGAGTACCTCCGTGGAAGGATTCGCGACATGTCGGTCGCCTCCTCGGTCCTCATCCCCTACGCGTCCTATCTCCGGGTGTACGAGCCGCTGGCCGCGTTCCCCGAGCCCGAGCGGACCCACTGGACCCGCTACGCGGGCCGGGCGCGCACCCCGGGGGCGCAGGAGGAGCTGCGGCGCTCGCTGGCCGACCTGCTGCCGACGCCGCCGGTCCCGGTGCCGGTCCACGAGAGCGGGGAGGCCTTCGTCGCCCGGCTGGACGGGGTGGTGGTGATCTGCCCCTGGCGGACCAGGCTGCGCGGGTGGCTGGCCCTCCAGGAGCTGGTGGGCCAGTTCCCGGAGCCGGTGCTCGACGCGATGCTGCCGCCGGTGGTGCGCCTGCAGGTCGAGAGCGACTACGAGCGGTGGCTGAGCAGGAACCCGGACGCGCGTCCGTGGATCCGTACGGCGGTGTGGCACGTCCCGCTGCGCTGGTTCGCGCTCTTCGGGGACGAGGACCGGGAGTACGCGCCGGGGAAGCGGCCGTCCGGCGAGGACGGGCCGGGGAGGGCGCCGGTGCTGCGCTACCGGACGACGATGGCGCAGGCGCGCCGCCGCCTCGCGCGGGCCCTGCGGGCGCTGCGGGAGTCGATCGACGAGGGGCCCATGACGGAGGGCCTGGTCGAGGTGGGGCGCTGGCTGGAGGAGTTCCACCCGCGGGCGCTGGTGGAGCTGGACTTCGGGGGCCTGGTGCACGCGGTCCCGGAGGAGTGGCTGGCGGAGGACCGGTCGGCGGCGGAGATGGCGGAGGGCATCGCGGCCCTGCGCGCCGGCGACGGGGAGCGGGCGAGTGCGGCGTACGGGCGGCTCGCGGAGCGCTGGCGGAAGGTGCGGGATCTTCGCTTCGCGAACTGACATCAGTCGGGCATCTTCGTCAGGTCGGTATCGACAAGACATGTCCGACGGGTGTAAATGATCTTCAGGGTTGTCCGGATACCGCCTGCCCGGTTTTGTATGCCGGGGGAGCTCCGGGCGGCGCCGGGGGGCTCCGGGTCCTTCGGCACCCGCCGGGCGGGGACGTTGGTCCCGATCCGGGCCTTTGGCTCAAGCGTGACGGACAGCACGTAACGCACCCTTGCGCCCATCGCCCACCCTCGTGCCAAAATAGGACAAGGAGTCCGGGGAGGGTTCCTTCCGTCCATCTATGGGCGGAACGCTCAGCATTGCACTCTATGGGGGGTCTGAGGACTCCTGATCGCTCTGTGACTGATCGTCACAGTGGCGTGACTGTCCGTTATGGCATGGTCCATCGACTTCCGCCGCTGATGAACACCTGCGAGGGCAATTCCATCGGTTTGGCCGACGTGGCTGGACGGATGGTGTAGTTGTAGTGCCGAGGACAAGCCGTTCGTCCTATAACCGACTCGGCCCGCTTCTGCCATTTCGGGCAACGCGGGTCAAGGTGCAGAATTTAGAGGAAAGAACCGAGAAGGTTCGGTTCTCCCGAGGAGGCCGCTCATGACCGCTCGCACCCCTGATGCCGAGCCGCTGCTGACCCCTGCCGAGGTTGCCACGATGTTCCGCGTGGACCCGAAGACGGTGACCCGTTGGGCGAAGGCCGGAAAGCTCACGTCCATCCGCACCCTGGGTGGGCACCGCCGGTACCGCGAAGCTGAGGTTCGCGCGCTGCTGGCGGGCATTCCGCAGCAGCGCAGCGAGGCCTGAGGTCGCGCAAACACCCCGTAGTACCCAGCAGTACCCCGTAACACCGGGCCCGTCCGGATCCCCCAATCCGGTCGCCCACACCTAGCTCTGCCGACGGATTCCTGCCCCAACAGGCCTTCGTCAACGATCGCGCTGGACTCCGCCGGGTCTGGCGCGATCTTCTTTTGTGCCCGGCGCCACTCCGCGAGGGGTGGTGCAATTGCACGCATTAAATCGCGCCTGTGTAGGGAGGGTGTAAGTGAAGCGGTTTCTGAAACTACTTCAGTGACTCCCGTCACACTGGCCGACTCTTGCCAAAGAACAGCCTGCCACTTCCCGGAACGGCCTCGACCCGCCGTTGGTCATGGGTCGGCGGGACCTTCGTCCCCGCCGTCGCCGACCGGCCCCCCGGTATCCCCCGCCGGCCCCCGGCGCCTCGCCGGCCGCTCTCCCGGCTCTTCCGGCTCTCCCGCGGTCCGTCCGGGCCCCGCAGGAGGCTCTCCCGGCTCTGCGGGCGACTCTCCCGGCTCTGCGAGCCCCTCGGGCCTCTCGGCGCCCACCGGCCCCTCGGGAGCGTCCCGGCCGTCCTGTGGCCCCTCGGGCTCCGGAAGGTCCATGGAGAGCCTCAGGAGGCGGTGGCAGACGACGCAATGGCGGGTCAGGTGTCCGTACCGCGACGCGGCCGCCAGATGGGCGCGCAGCAGTGCTCTCGTCTCGTGCCGTGCTGCGGACGCCGCGGCCATGCGCGACCACCTCCGGTGTGGGCCCCCGATTCCCTGATGTCCGGAGTACCGGCGGGCTCCTGGCCCCGTCAAGCACCGGGACACAACGAAGGCCCGCATCTCGCGATGCGGGCCTTCGTGAAAAGCGACTCTGACGGGACTTGAACCCGCGACCTCCACCTTGACAGGGTGGCGAGCTAACCAACTGCTCCACAGAGCCTTGCTCGCAGCCCCTCGTAAGCGGCTGCGAGCAAGACTGTACAGCAGGTCAGGGGGTCCGGTCGAACTCGCCGACGGCGACGGTCCGCTACGGGGCCGCCGCGTCGATCGCCTTCACGATCCGCTTGTCCGAGACGGGGTGCGCCGTGCCGAGCGCGTGGGCGAAGTAGCTCACCCGCAGCTCCTCGATCATCCAGCGGATGTCGGTCACCTCGGACGGCACCGGACGGCCCTTGGGGAGCTGTTCGAGCAGCCAGGCGTACTCGTCCAGCATCTCCCGGACCTTCTCCATCCGGGTGGTGTCCCGCTGGACCCCGGTCGGCATCTGCTGGAGCCGCCGGTCCACCGCCACCAGGTAGCGCATCAGGTCGGGCAGCCGCTTCAGACCCGTACGGGTGACGAAGCCGGCCGGCATCAGCCACGCCAGCTGCGTGCGCACGTCCGTCAGGTTGTCGATCAGCGCCAGGCTGTTCGTCGACTTCAGCCGGCGCTCGCACGCCTGCCAGGCCGCCAGGACCTGCTGGACCTGGCCCACCGTCCGCACGGTCGTGTCCACCAGGTCGGCCCGGACCTTGTCGAACAGCTTCCGGAACGACTCCTCGTCCCACACCGGACCGCCGTGGTCCGCGATCAGCTTGTCGGCCGCCGCGGTGGCGCAGTCGTCGAAGAGGGCCTGGATCGAGCCGTGCGGGTTCGACGACAGGGCCAGCTTCTGCTGGTTGGTCAGCTTGTCCGAGGCGAACTTCGCCGGGTTCACCGGGATGTTCAGCATGATCAGCTTCCGGGTGCCCCGCCACATGGCCGGCTGCTGCTCGGCCTCCGTGTCGAAGAGCCGGACGGCCACCGAGTCGCCCTCGTCGACCAGCGCCGGGAACGCCTTGACCGGCTGGCCGCCCCGCCTGGTCTCGAAGACCTTGGTGAGGGTCCCGATCGTCCAGTCCTTGAGGCCCGTGCGCTCCAGGGAGGGCCCGGAGCCGTCCGGGCCGCCCGTCGCCGCCGCGGCGGCCTGGGACAGCGCCTGACGGGCCTTCGGGCGCAGCCGCAGCCGCAGTGTCTCCAGGTCCTTCTCCTCGGCGAGCTTCCGGCGCCGCTCGTCGATGATCCGGAACGTCACCTTGAGGTGCTCGGGCACCTTCGACCAGTCGAAGTCCTCGGCCGTCACCGGTACGCCGACCATCCGCTGGAGCTCGCGGGCGAGCGCCCCGGTCAGCGGCTCCTGCACGGGCACGACGGTGTCCAGGAAACGGGACGCGAAGTTCGGCGCGGGCACGTAGTGGCGGCGGATCGGCTTCGGCAGGGAGCGGATCAGCTCGGTGACGACCTCGGCGCGCAGACCGGGGATCTGCCACTCGAAGCCGTCCTCGGTCACCTGGTTCAGGACCTGGAGCGGGACGTGCACGGTCACGCCGTCCGCGTCCGCGCCGGGCTCGAACTGGTACGTCACCCGGAACTTCAGCGGACCCTGCCGCCAGGAGTCCGGGTAGTCGTCCTTGGTGACCCCGGCGGCCTTCTCGTTGATGAGCATCTCGCGCTCGAAGTCCAGGAACTCCGGCTCGTCCCGGCGCTTGTGCTTCCACCACGAGTCGAAGTGGGCTCCGGACACGACGTGTTCGGGGACGCGCTTGTCGTAGAAGTCGAAGAGCGTCTCGTCGTCGACCAGGATGTCCCGGCGCCGCGCCCGGTGCTCCAGCTCCTCGACCTCGGTGAGGAGCCGGCGGTTGTCCGCGAAGAACTTGTGGTGGGTGCGCCAGTCGCCCTCGACCAGCGCGTTCCTGATGAACAGGTCGCGGGAGACCTCGGGATCGATCCGGCCGTAGTTGACCTTGCGGTCGGCGACGATCGGGACGCCGTACAGCGTGACCTTCTCGAAGGCCATCACGGCCGCCTGGTCCTTCTCCCAGTGCGGCTCGCTGTACGTCTTCTTCACCAGGTGCTGGGCGAGCGGCTCGATCCACTCGGGCTCCACGCGCGCGTTGACCCGGGCCCACAGCCGTGAGGTCTCCACCAGCTCGGCGGACATGACGAAGCGCGGCGGCTTCTTGAACAGCGCGGAACCGGGGAAGATCGCGAACTTGGCGTTCCGCGCGCCGAGGTACTCGCCCCGGCCGCCTTCGCGGCGGGCCCCGTCCTTCGCCCCGTCCTTGGACTCCTTCACGTCCTTCAGGCCGATGTGGCTGAGCAGGCCGGCCAGGAGCGAGACGTGGACGGACTGCTCGGGCGCGTCCTCCTCGTTGAGGTGGATGCCCATCTGCTTGGCGACCGTCCGCAGCTGGCTGTAGATGTCCTGCCACTCGCGGATGCGCAGGAAGTTCAGGTACTCCTGCTTGCACATCCGGCGGAAGGAGCTGGAGCCGCGCTCCTTCTGCTGCTCGCGGACGTAGCGCCAGAGGTTCAGGAAGGCGAGGAAGTCGCTCGTCTCGTCCTTGAACCGGGCGTGCTGCTGGTCGGCCTGGGCCTGCTTCTCCGAGGGCCGCTCGCGCGGGTCCTGGATGGACAGCGCCGCCGCGATCACCATGACCTCGCGGACGCAGCCGTTCTTGTCGGCCTCCAGCACCATCCGGGCGAGCCGGGGGTCCACGGGCAGCTGGGAGAGCTTCCGGCCCTGCTGGGTCAGCCGTTTCTTGGGATCCTTCTCCGTCGGGTCGATCGCGCCGAGCTCCTGGAGGAGCTGCACGCCGTCCCGGATGTTGCGGTGGTCCGGCGGGTCGATGAAGGGGAACTTCTCGATCTCGCCGAGGCCGGCCGCGGTCATCTGGAGGATGACGGAGGCGAGGTTCGTCCGGAGGATCTCGGCGTCCGTGAACTCCGGCCGCGTGAGGAAGTCGTCCTCCGAGTACAGCCGGATGCAGATGCCGTCGGACGTACGGCCGCAGCGGCCCTTGCGCTGGTTGGCGCTGGCCTGGCTGACCGGCTCGATCGGCAGCCGCTGGACCTTGGTCCGGTGCGAGTAGCGGGAGATGCGGGCGGTGCCCGGGTCGATCACGTACTTGATGCCGGGGACGGTCAGCGACGTCTCGGCGACGTTCGTCGCGAGGACGATCCGGCGGCCGGAGTGCGCCTGGAAGACCCGGTGCTGCTCGGCGTGGGAGAGCCGTGCGTAGAGCGGGAGGATCTCCGTGTTGAACAGCTTCCTCTTGGTGAGCGCGTCCGCCGTGTCGCGGATCTCTCGCTCCCCGGAGAGGAAGACCAGGACGTCGCCGGGACCTTCCTTCTGGAGCTCGTCGACGGCGTCGCAGATCGCGGTGATCTGGTCCCGGTCGGACTCCTCGGAGTCCTCCTCCAGGAGGGGCCGGTAGCGGACCTCGACCGGGTACGTGCGGCCGGAGACCTCGACGATCGGGGCGTCGCCGAAGTGGCGGGAGAAGCGCTCCGGGTCGATGGTCGCCGAGGTGATCACGACCTTGAGGTCGGGGCGCTTCGGCAGCAGCTGGGCCAGATAGCCGAGCAGGAAGTCGATGTTGAGGGACCGCTCGTGGGCCTCGTCGATGATGATCGTGTCGTAGGCGCGCAGCTCGCGGTCCGTCTGGATCTCGGCGAGCAGGATGCCGTCCGTCATCAGCTTCACGAAGGTCGCGTCGGGGTTCACCTGGTCGGTGAAGCGCACCTTCCAGCCGACGGCCTCGCCGAGCGGGGTCCTCAGCTCCTCGGCGACCCGCTCCGCGACCGTGCGGGCGGCGATCCGGCGGGGCTGGGTGTGCCCGATCATGCCCCGGACGCCACGGCCCAGCTCCAGACAGATCTTCGGGATCTGGGTGGTCTTACCCGAACCCGTCTCACCGGCGACGATCACGACCTGGTGGTCGCGTATCGCCTCCAGGATCTCGTCCTTCTTCTGCGAGACGGGCAGCTGCTCGGGGTACGTGACCGCGGGCACGCGGGAGGCGCGCCCGTCGACGCGCTCCTTGGCCTTGGCCGCCTCGGCGGCGATCTCGTCCAGGACGGCCGCGCGGGCCTCGGGCTTGCGGATGCGGCGGGCGCCTTCGAGACGGCGGCCGAGCCGGTGGGAGTCCCGCAGCGAGACCTCGGCCAGGACGGACTGGAGGGCGGCGAAGGAAGTAGACATACGGAATCCAGGATCGCACCTGCGGCCGAGAAGCGGCGAACCGATTTACGAGTGCCCCGCCGGGGATCCCGCGGGCGGCGCCCCGGCTGCGGGCGGCTGCCGGGCGCGGGATGCCGGGGTGCGTACTATTTCGGGCACGTCGACCGGACCGGAGAGGTTTCGCAATGTTCCGTACCACCCGCGTGCCGGCGGCGTTCGCCGCGCTCGCGGCGCTGGTCCTCGGACTCCTGGTGTGCGGAGCGGCGACGGCCGTGCCCGCGGGGGCCGCCCCGGTCGTCCTGGGCGCCGCCGTCCCCGGCTGCGACCCGGGCCACCCCGTCGACGAAGGGGCCGCCGGCCCCGTCGTACCCCCGCGCGCGCACGCCTTCGCGGAGCTCCTCCCGGCCCTGGCCGACGACCGCACGCCGTGCGGCGCCCGGGCGCAGGACCCGGGGGCCCGGAGCGTGCCGCCCGGCCGGGAGCCACCCGCGCGCGTGTCCCCGTCTCCCGTGGAGCTGTCGGTCCTGAGGGTCTAGAGGGACGGCCTTCCCCGCCGTCCCCTCCTTCCCTCTTCTCCTCTCTCCTCAGGAGCGCTTCCGCATGTCCAGGTCCAAGCCGATCGCCGTCGTCTCCGGGGTGGCCGTCGCCGCCGTCCTGCTCGGCGTCGTCTCGTACACCGCCACCCGGCCCACGCCCCCCGGCGCCGCCGGTTCCTCCTCCGTCGCCGAGGTCTCCGCAGACCCCTCGGCCGGGGTCTACGCCGAGCTGGAGGCCTACGCCCGCCGCGACCCCGCCGACCGGCTCGCCCTCGGCCGCGCCGACGCCCCCGTGGTCCTCATCGAGTACGCCGACTTCAAGTGCGGCTACTGCGGCAAGTTCGCCCGGGACACCGAGCCGGTCCTGATCGAGAAGTACGTCGACGAGGGCGTCCTGCGGATCGAGTGGCGGAACTTCCCGATCTTCGGCGCGGAGTCCGAGGCGGTCGCCCGCGCCTCCTGGGCGGCCGGGCAGCAGGGCCGGTTCTGGGAGTTCCACCGGGCCGCCTACGCCGAGGGCGCCAAGGAGAAGGGCTTCGGCAAGGAGCGGCTCGCGGCCCTGGCCGAGGAGGCGGGCGTCCCCGACGCGGCCCGGTTCGCGCAGGACAGCGAGGGCGCGGCGGCCCGCAAGGCCGTGGCTGCGGACCAGGAGCAGGGGTACTCCCTCGGCGCCACGTCCACCCCGTCGTTCCTGATCAACGGCCGGCCGATCGCCGGCGCCCAGCCGCTGGAGACGTTCACGCAGACGATCGAGGCGGCGGCGAAGGCGGCGAAGCCGTCCGCCGGGGCCTCGAAGCCGACCCCGGACGCCACGCGGTGACCACCGGCATCGGCTACTTCGCCGCCTTCCTCGGCGGTCTGCTCGCCCTGCTCAGCCCGTGCAGCGCCCTGCTGCTCCCGGCCTTCTTCGCGTACTCGATCGACACGCGCGCGAAGCTGGTGGCGAGGACCGGCGTCCTCTACGCGGGGCTGGCCACCACGCTCGTCCCGCTCGGCGCGGCCGGTTCGTTCGCGGGCCGGCTGTTCTACGGCCACCGGGACCTGCTCGTCGCCGTCGGCGGCTGGCTGATCATCGGTCTCGGCGTCCTCCAGATCCTCGGGCTCGGCTTCGCCTCCCGCCGGATCGCCGAGGCGAGCGGCCGGATCCGGCCCACGTCGGCGCTCTCGGTGTACGCCCTCGGACTGGTCTACGGTCTGGCGGGCTTCTGCGCGGGGCCGATCCTCGGGAGCGTCCTGACGGTGGCGGCGCTGAGCGGCAGCCCGGCGTACGGCGGGCTGCTCCTCGCCGTCTACGCGCTGGGCATGGCCGTTCCGCTGTTCGTGCTCGCGCTGCTCTGGGAGCGGTACGACCTGGCCCGGCGGTCCTGGCTGCGCGGCCGCCCGCTCCGGGTGGGCCCGCTCACGCTCCACTCGACGTCGCTGCTCTCGGGCCTGTTCTTCGTGGCCCTCGGCACGCTCTTCCTGGTCTTCGACGGGACGACCGCGCTGCCGGGCCTGCTGTCGGTGGACGACTCGTTCGCGGTGGAGCAGCGGGTGGCCTCGCTCGGCCGGGCGGTCCCCGACTGGGCTCTGCTCGCCGCGGTGGTGGCCGTGGTGGCGCTGGTGCTCGCGCTGCGGTCGAGGCGGGGGAGTCGTACGGGGGAACGCGAGGAGACGTGACGGCGGGGGAGGAGACCGGCGTACCTCCAGGGGGCGCCGGGCCTCCTCCCCGTACCGCCCGGTGCGGCGCCGGGCTCTCCACCGCCGGAGGCGCGGCTCGTCCACGGTCTCCCGTCCCCGGGAACGCCGAAGGCCCCGTTCTCTCGAACGGGGCCTTCGTCTTGTGGCTGGGGCCGGGGTCGAACCGGCGACCTATCGCTTTTCAGGCGATCGCTCGTACCAACTGAGCTACCCAGCCACGAAGCTGTCTCCAGCTTCAGCGACTCTGACGGGACTTGAACCCGCGACCTCCACCTTGACAGGGTGGCGAGCTAACCAACTGCTCCACAGAGCCATGCTTGTGCGCGATCACTAGTGTCGCACACGGTACTGCGTGCCCCCAACGGGATTCGAACCCGTGCTACCGCCTTGAAAGGGCGGCGTCCTGGGCCACTAGACGATGAGGGCTAGAGGCTCACCTGCGCGCTTTGCAGCGCGTCGGGGACGTGAGAAGCATATGGGATCCCGGCCGCTATCGCCAAAACGGTTTCCGGCGGGGGGACAATGGGCGCGTGCTGGAGATGACGCGCGAGGAGTTCGAAGAGCTGGTCGCCGAGGCCCTGGACCGGATCCCGCCGGAACTGACGCGGCTGATGGACAACGTCGCGGTGTTCGTGGAGGACGAGCCGGCCCCGGACGATCCCGAGCTGCTCGGGCTCTACGAGGGGACGCCGCTGACCGAGCGCGGCGAGTGGTACGCCGGGGTGCTCCCGGACCGCATCACGATCTACCGGGGTCCGACGCTGCGCATGTGCGCGTCGCGCGAGGACGTGGTCGCGGAGACCGAGATCACCGTGGTCCACGAGATCGCCCACCACTTCGGCATCGACGACGAGCGGCTGCACGCGCTGGGCTACGGCTGACCGGACCCGGGGCGCGCCCGGCGCGGACGCCGGGCGGTTCGGGCGTGTCCCATGCGGCGCCACGGGAGTTGGGCAGTGCAACGCGTTCCGTTCCTGCCTGTCGTGTCCTGGAGGTGCCCCCGTGCGCCAGTTGCCCACCCGTGTCAGATGGGCCGCCGCCGCGCTGGCCGTCGCGGCCTGCGCCGGTCTGAGCGGCTGTATGAGTGTCGGTGACGAGGGGGCGAAGCCGGCGCCCGGCGCGTCCGGCGGGAAGCGGGGCGTGGCGACCGACTCGGGCGGCGGCGCGGCCGGGGAGCCGGGCGGCGACGGCGGTTCGTGGGACGGGCGGCCGGACTCGGGCGGTCCCGACGTGGCCGGTTCCGGTACGGAGTCCCCGGTGCCGAGCGGTTCCCCCTCGGGCACGGCGAAGGCCTCCCCGGGCACGGTGCTGCCGGTGGAGGGGCCCGGCGGCCCCGGCGGCCCGTCGAAGCCGCAGCCGACGGGCGGTCAGGACGGTCCGGGCGGGGCGGGCGCGGCGGGCGGCGGCAACGGGGGCGGGAACGGCGGCGGGGGCGACGGCGGATCCGGTCCGGGCGGCGGAGGCACACCGACGCCGGAGCCGACCGCGGAGCCGACGCCCGAGCCGACGCCCGAACCGACCGTGGAGCCGACACCCGAGCCGACGCCGGAGCCCACCTCCAACCCGACCGATCCGCCGTCGCCCGGGCCGGACACCCAGATGGGTGCGATGCGCGCGGCGGACGGCCCGGACGCGTCTCCGGAGCCGGTGGCGTCTCCGCAGGTCGGGCCGGTGTGACGGAGTCCGATTTGCCATAGGTGGGGGAGGGTGCGTATGGTGGTAGATCGTTTGATCCCATTGCCCGGCGCCGACACAGAAGAGCGCCGCGTGGCGCGTACTCTCCCTAGCCGTGGCTGACCGCATTGAGGCGGTCGTTTGCGAAATCACGGAGTTGACGGGCGCGTGCCGAGACTCCGGAAGGTTTCGCATTTCGCATGTCCATTTTCAGTTCTGACCACGCCGTCATGCCCGAGAACGACGAGATCGTCGAGGCCGCGGACGCCGCGGAGATCACCTCCATCGTCGAGCTCGACGGCGACGACCTCGCCGAGGCCGTAGAGGCCCTCGACATCGACGCGGACGCCTCCGCCGACGAGCCCGCCGAGCCCACCGTCACCTTCGGCGACCTCGGTCTGCCGGAGGGCGTCGTGCGCAAGCTCGCGCAGAACGGCGTCACCACCCCCTTCCCGATCCAGGCGGCGACCATCCCGGACGCCCTGGCCGGCAAGGACATCCTGGGCCGCGGCCGCACCGGCTCCGGCAAGACCCTCTCCTTCGGTCTCCCGCTGCTCGCCACCCTGGCCGGCGGCCACACCGAGAAGAAGAAGCCCCGCGGCGTCATCCTGACCCCGACGCGTGAGCTCGCGATGCAGGTCGCGGACGCCCTCCAGCCGTACGGCGACGTGCTCGGCCTCAAGATGAAGGTCGTCTGCGGCGGTACGTCCATGGGCAACCAGATCTACGCGCTGGAGCGCGGCGTCGACATCCTCGTCGCCACCCCCGGCCGTCTCCGCGACATCATCAACCGCGGCGCCTGCTCCCTGGAGAACGTCCAGATCGCCGTTCTCGACGAGGCCGACCAGATGGCCGACCTGGGCTTCCTGCCCGAGGTCACCGAGCTGCTCGACCAGGTCCCGGTCGGCGGCCAGCGCCTCCTCTTCTCCGCCACCCTGGAGAACGAGATCGACAGCCTGGTCAAGCGCTACCTGGTGGACCCGATCACGCACGAGGTGGACCCGTCCGCCGGTGCCGTCACCACCATGACCCACCACGTCCTCGTCGTGAAGCCGAAGGACAAGGCGCCGGTCACCGCCGCCATCGCCGCCCGCAAGGGCCGCACCATCATCTTCGTCCGCACCCAGCTGGGCGCCGACCGCATCGCGGAGCAGCTGCGCGACGCCGGCGTGAAGGCCGACGCGCTGCACGGCGGCATGACCCAGGGCGCCCGTACGCGCACCCTGGCCGACTTCAAGGACGGCTACGTCAACGCGCTCGTCGCGACCGACGTCGCCGCCCGCGGCATCCACGTCGACGGCATCGACCTGGTCCTGAACGTGGACCCGGCCGGCGACCACAAGGACTACCTGCACCGCTCGGGCCGCACCGCCCGTGCCGGCCGCTCCGGCGTCGTGGTCTCCCTGGCCCTGCCGCACCAGCGCCGTCAGATCTTCCGCCTGATGGAGGACGCGGGCGTCGACGCCTCGCGTCACATCGTCGGCGGCGCAGGCGCGTTCGACCCCGAGGTCGCCGAGATCACCGGCGCGCGTTCGCTGACCGAGGTCCAGGCCGACTCGGCGAACAACTCGGCCAAGCAGGCCGAGCGCGAGGTCGTCGACCTCACCAAGCAGCTGGAGCGCCTGCAGCGCCGCGCCGTCGAGCTCCGCGAGGAGGCCGACCGCCTGGTGGCCCGCGCCGCCCGCGAGCGCGGTGAGGACCCCGAGGCCGCCGTCGCCGAGGTGACCGAGGCCGCCGAGGCCGAGGTCGCGGCCGCCGCCGTCGAGGCCGAGCGTGCCGCCCGCGCCGAGGAGCAGCGCCGCGAGGAGCGTCCGGCCCGCGACGAGCGGGGCAACTACGAGCGTCGTGACCGTGGCGGCTTCAACCGCGACGACCGCGGTGACCGTGGCGGCTTCCGCGGCGGCGACCGTGGCGGCTTCCGTCGGGACAACGACCGTCCGTCCGGTGGCTTCCGTCGTGACGACCGTCCCTCGGGCGGCTTCAACCGCGACGACCGCGGTGGCGACCGTGGCGGGTTCCGTCGTGACGACCGTCCGTCCGGTGGCTTCCGTCGTGACGACCGTCCGTCGGGCGGCTTCAACCGCGACGACCGCGGCGGCCGTTCCTTCGAGCGCCGTGACAACGACCGTCCGTCCGGTGGCTTCCGTCGTGACGACCGTCCCTCGGGCGGCTTCAACCGCGACGACCGCGGTGGCGACCGTGGCGGCTTCCGTCGCGACGACCGTCCGTCCGGTGGCTTCCGTCGTGACGACCGTCCCTCGGGCGGCTTCAACCGCGACGACCGCGGCGGCCGTTCCTTCGAGCGCCGTGACAACGACCGTCCCTCGAACGGCCACCGCGGCAGCGACCGTCCGTTCAACCGCGACCGTCGCGACGACCGCCCCTCCGGCGGCTTCCGCTCCGGTGGCGGCGACCGCCCGTACGGCCGTCGCGACGACCACCGCGGCACGGGCAGCGGCACCGGCTCGGCCGGCGGCTTCAGCCGCCGCGACGACAAGCCGCGCTGGAAGCGCAACGGCTGATCTTCCGTAGGACCCGCACAGGGCCCGTACGCCACTTCGGTGGGGTACGGGCCCTGCGCCTTTGAACGGGTTCGAAAATCACTTCTCGCCTGTCAGGGGCGGCTGTTAGCATCGGCGCACTCGCAGGGGGGACGGTGCGGCCGGGGGGCCGACCGACATGCTGTTCAGCACGAGTGCCGCCGCCCCCCCCGTGCTTCTTCGATGATCCTCAGGGGAGGACCCGAGTGCCTCGTAGCGCTCTTCTACGCCATTCCATCGCGGCCGTCACCGCCGTGACCCTTCTCGGCGGCATCGGCCCGCTGACCGCGACGGCGACCGCGGCGCCGGTCGCCGCCGCGACCGCCGCCGCGGTGGACCCGTGGGCGGCGTCCGTCCCGCTGTCGGACGGCACGACCATCAACAGCCTCAGGGACCTCAAGACCGCCAAGGACGGGTCGGTCGTCGCCCTCTGGTACCGGATGCCCGCGAACCGGAGCAAGAACGAGCTCGTCGTCGCCGTGCGGCCGGCGGGGAGCACGGCCTGGGGCGAGGCGCACGTCCTGCGCACGCTGCCCGGACTGCGCTCCGACGCCGCTCTCACCGTCTCCGCCGACGGATCGGTCACGGCGGCCTGGATGGAGTACCCCAACGACGGCGGCATGGGGGACGAGAAGCCCGGCGGGGTGTTCCGGATGGCGACCCTCACGGCCGGTGCCACCACGTGGTCCGCCGCCTCGGACATCATGACCGACCCGGGCTGGGCGCACAGCGGGCAGCTGGCCGGCTCGCCCTCGGGCGAACTCGTCGCCGTCTGGCAGGGCTCCGCGGACGGGAAGGCCGCGGTGCTCTCCTCGGTCCGTCCCACGCCCGACGCGGACTGGTCCGACCCCGTCCGGCTCGACGAGCCGCTCGCGGACGGAGGGCTCAACGGTCCGCCGCAGCTCGTCTACTCGGCGCAGGGCACGGCCACGGTCGCCTTCGTCCAGGGCACCGGCAGGACCGGCGAGGTCAAGGTCACCGACCGGTCGGCGGACGGCACGTGGTCGAAGCCCGTCGCCGTCTCCACGCCCGGCACCTACCCCACCGGCCCCACCCTGACCATCGGGAGCGGCGGCCACGCGGCGCTGGCCTGGAACTCGAAGGACGAGCCCACGTCCGAGACGAGCACACAGGTGCTCGCCGTCCGTCCGGCCGACAGCCTGACCTGGGGAGCCGAGGAGCCCGCCAACGGCTTCCGGACAGGCGCCTGGCGCAAGGTCGCCGTCAACCCGCAGGGCGACGTCACCCTGCTCGGCGCCGCCTGGGAAGAGGGCGCCGGGTACGGCGCGCAGACCACCACGCGCTCCGCCTCCGGGACCTGGTCGGCGCTGAAGACGCTGTCCACCGGCTACGTTCCCGACGACCAGTTCGACCTCGCGGCCGGTTCCGACGGCAGCTTCCACGCCGTGTGGACCCAGGGCGACGGGAACCGGAAGCTGATGGCGGCCTCGCGGGTCGGCGGCGTCTGGTCCGCGACCCCCACGCCGCTCTCCACCAACACCACCGGCTACGCCCTGGGCCTGGTCACCGTCGACGCGGCCCACCGGCCCGTGTCGGTGTGGGAACAGTCCACCGGCGACTTCACCAGCCAGCTGCGGGCGGCCACCACCGCACCCGCACCCGTCAAGCCGCTCCCGCGGTGGCGCGACTACAGCGGCGACGGCAGGGGTGACCTGCTCGGGCTGACCCCCGCCGGCGCGCTGACCGTGCGGACGGGCTCGGGCACCGGCGGACTGGGCACCGGTGCGACGTCGACCGGATGGCCGGCGACGTCGACGGTCGTGGCGTTCGGAGACCTCTCGGGCGACCGGTGCAACGACCTGCTCGTACGGAGCTCCGCCGGAGTGCTGACGCGCCACGACGGCGGCTGCGGGACCGCGTTCGCCAGGACCGGGACCACGTCCACCATCGGCTCGGGCTGGAACGTCTACGACGTGCTGACCGCTCCGGGCGACATGACCGGCGACGGTCGGACGGACCTGCTCGCCCGCACGCCCGGCGGCGAGCTGTTCCTCTACGCGGACGACACCAAGGGCGCGTTCAAGACGCGCGGGCGGGTCGGCGGCGGCTGGCAGACGTACAACACGCTCGTCGGCGTCGGCGACCTGAACGGCGACAAGGCGGGCGACCTGCTCGCCCGCGACACCGCCGGGGTGCTCTGGCGCTATCAGGGCACGGGCCAGGGCACCTTCGGCGCCCGCGTGCGGGTGGGCGGCGGCTGGCAGGCCTACAACTCCCTCTCGGCCGTCGGTGACTTCACCGGCGACGGCAGGGCCGACCTGGTGGCCCGCGACACGACCGGAACGCTCTGGGGCTACGCCGGGAACGGCGCGGGCGCCTTCGCCGGGCGGGTGAAGATCGGCGGCGGCTGGCAGATGTACAAGACGCTGTCCTGACCGGTGCCCCGGTCCGGCTCGGGGGCCGTCCCGCGCGATGTCGCGGGCACGGTCCCCGGGCCGTACGCGTATACCCGATCGGTTCAGGGGATCTCTCGGGCTATGCTGCACGGGTGTGCTTGTCCACGGGCCGTTAGCTCAATTGGCAGAGCAGCGGACTTTTAATCCGTTGGTTGTGGGTTCGAGTCCCACACGGCCTACGTGTGGCAGGCGGGGGTTTCGGCCTCCGGACTGCCGAGGAGCGCCCCGACCGGTTTCGACCGGTCGGGGCGTTTCCGTACCCGGGACGCGGTGCGCGGCACCGTGGGCGAGTCTGGTTCGTGGACGCTGAGCGTGGAGGTGGGGACCGTGACGGTGAACGGATCCGGAGATCCGACGGACCAGGCGCGGCTGCTGGCGCGATGGGCGCTCGGCACCGCGCTCGCGGCGGTCGTGCTGCTGCTGTCGGGGCTCGGCGGCGGCGGGGTGCTGGTCCTGCTGGGCGCGCTCGTGGGACTCGCCTGCTCGGCCGTGGGCATCTGGTGGTTCCTCGCCCACCGGGGTCCGCTGCGGGTGGCCGGCGCCCTGCTCGCGATCGGCGCGCCGATCGCCGTACTCGTCGTGTACGTCGTCTGGGGCCCCTGGCTGACCGCGCTCCTGGCGCTCGCGTTCTGGAGCGTCGCCCTGGTCTGCGCGCGGACCTCGCTGCGTCTGATCCGGGGTCCGCGCGCGAAGGCGCTCCCGCGGGGCGAGCGGCGGCCCCGGCCGCGGCGGGCCGTGCTGATCATGAACCCGAAGTCCGGGGGCGGGAAGGTCGCCCGGTTCAAGCTCGTCGAGCGCGCCGAGAGGCTGGGGGCGCGGGTCGTCCTCATCGACCCGTCCGTCGAGGCCGACGTCGACGCGATCGCCCGGCAGGCCGTGGCCGACGGAGCCGACCTGCTCGGGGTGGCCGGCGGGGACGGCACCCAGGCCCTGGTGGCCGCCGTGGCCGCCGAGCACGACCTGCCGTTCCTCGTCATCTCCGCCGGTACCCGCAACCACTTCGCGCTCGACCTCGGGCTCGACCGCACGGACCCGTCGACCTGCCTGGACGCCCTCGTCGACGGCGAGGAGTTCCGGGTCGACCTCGGCTCCGTGTCCGGTCGCCCGTTCGTGAACACCGTCTCGTTCGGCGTGTACGCCGACGTCGTCCAACTGCCCGAGTACCGCGACGCGAAGGCCGGCACCGCCGTCGAGGTCCTGCCCGACCTCCTCCAGGGCGGGGGCGGCGACCGGCTCGACGCGACCGCCGACGGCCTCGCGCTCCCCGCCCAGCAGGCCCTCCTCGTCAGCAACAACCCGTACGCCACGGCCGATCCGCTCAGCGCGGCCGCCGCCCGCAGACCCCGCCTCGACGGCGGAGAGCTCGGGGTGATCGCCATCCGGGTCGACGGGGCCGCCCAGGCCGCCGAGATGGCCGTACGGGGCACCCAGGCGAGCGGCCTGAACGTCCTCACGGCCTCCCGGGTGGAGGTGACCGGCAAGGCCGCGGCGCCCGTGCCCGTACCCGCCTCGGCGTTCGTCCCCGCGCCCACCCGGCCCCCCGGCGTCCCCGGCGAGCCCGGCACGATCTCCGTCGCCGTCGACGGCGAGGCGCTCACCCTGCCCACCCCCGTCGTCTGCACCGTCCGCCCCCGTGCCCTGCGCGTCCTCGTGCCGCGCCACCGGCCCGGGGTCATCGAGCCCCAGCCGCCACTGGACTGGCGGCGCGTCACCGAAATCGCCTTCCAGCCCCCTTCGAGGAGGAGCCGTTCATGACCGGCACCACCCCCACTCCGACCCCCGCGCCCGAGAAGAACCCCGTCCTGGCCGTCCTCAGGGATCTCCGGGCGATCGACGGCGCCGTGTACGCCGCCGTGGCCGCCACGCCCACCCCCACCCTCGACACCGGCTTCCGGCGGCTGTCGCGCGCGGCGAACCACTCGAAGATCTCCTTCGCCCTGGCGGCCGGGCTCGCCCTGGTGCCGGGCCGGCCGCGCCGGGCCGCCCTCGCCGGGGTCGGGGCGATCGCCGTCGCCTCCGCCACGGCCAACCTGCTGGGCAAGCGCCTCGTCCGCCGGCCGCGGCCGGACCGGGAGGCGGCCCGGGTCGTCGTGGGCCGCCACGTGAGGATGCCTGACTCGGCGTCGTTCCCCTCCGGGCACACCGCTTCCGCGGTCGCCTTCGCGACCGCCGCCGGGGTGGTCTTCCCGCCGGCCTCCGTACCCCTGCAGGTCCTCGCGATGGCCGTGGGCTACTCCCGTGTCCACACCGGGGTGCACTATCCGGGCGACGTGGCGGCGGGCGCCGTCCTCGGCGTCGCGAGCGCCGCCGTCTCCCTGACGGCCCTGGCCTCCCTGACGCCCGCCAAGGGGAAGTGACCGGACGCCGGAGCCGCCCGGCCGGACCGGGCGGCCGGCGCCGTGCGCCCGGCGGCTCCGTCGTCAGGCCCTGCCGTACGCCCTGACCGCCCGTCGGGGGCCGCGTCAGTACGTCGCGCGCGCCAGGTCCTCCTCCGTGAGGTCGAGCGCCGCGAGCCGCTCCGGGTCCGCGAGGACCTGCAGCTCGACGATCCGCTCGCCGACGATGGTGAACGCCATGAGCGCGCCGGGGCGCCCGTCGCTGACGGAGAGGTACGCGGGTGCGCCGTTGACGACCATCGGGAGCGACGCCGTGCGGAACCTCGCGTAGGTGAGGGCCTGGGCGATGACGGCCTCCGCGCCCCGCACGACCTTGGAGACGGCCGCGAGCGTCCGTCCGCCGTCCGCGCGCAGCACGACGTCCGGGTCGAGGACGGCGAGCAGCCCCTCGAAGTCGCCGCCGTGCGAGGCGGCGAGGAAGGCGTCGGCGATCTCCCGCTGCCGGCGGGCGTCGGGCCCGGCCGCGGGGGCCGCGTCCTGCACCCGGCGGCGGGCGCGGCTGGCGAGCTGGCGGGTGGCGGCCGGGGTGCGGTCCACGATCCGCGCGATCTCGTCGAAGGACACGGCGAACATGTCGTGCAGGACGAACGCGAGCCGTTCGGCCGGGCCCAGGGTCTCCAGGACGACGAGGAGCGCGAGGCCGACCGACTCGGTGACCTCGGCCGCGTGCTCCGGGTCGGTGGGGCCGGCGACCCGTGCGACCGGGTCGGGGACGTAGTACTCCAGCGGGTCCTCGCGGCGGGAGCCGCGCGAGCGCAGCATGTCGAGGCAGACGCGGCCGACGACCGTGGTCAGCCAGCCGCTCAGGTTCTCCACCGCGCCGACGTCGCTGCGGTTGAGCTTGAACCAGGCCTCCTGCACGGCGTCCTCTGCCTCGCTGAGCGAGCCCAGCATCCGGTACGCCACCGCCCGCAGGTGCCCGCGGTCGGCCTCGAAGCGCCGCGCGAGTCCGTCCTTGCCGTCGAAGCCGTCGAGGCCCTGGGTGCCGTTCCCCTGGTCGCGGTCCACTCGTCGCTCTCCCCCTCCGTGTCCCGTCATGCCGTCATGACGGATCCAACCTCGTCGATGTGACGGCTCCTGTCACGCCCCTCGGGACGGGCATCGGCGGTCCCGGAGATTCCGGTACGTGAGATCCACGGCGGTCCGGCGCGGACGCGGAGGATTCCCCGGCCGATCCCCAGGAGCGCCGGTGATCACCTCTTCAGTCCGGTGATCACCGTCCGTAGATTGATCCGCATGACGACGACAACTTCGCAGGTCAACGCCGTGCTCCGGACCCCGCCGGCCTCTCCCGCCGCCGCTGCCGCCTACTTCTCCGCGAGCCTCGCCTTCCACGCAGACGTCTCCGACGTGGCCTCCGCGCTGGCCGCCGCGGCCGCCGACGGCACCGACCCGGGCTTCGTCGTGATCGACTCGCGCTCGACCGCCTCCTGGGACCAGGGGCACGTCCCCGGCGCCCTCCACCTGCCGACCGCGCTGATCCCGGAGCAGGCCGAGCAGCTGCTCGACCGGTCCGTGCCGGTCGTGACGTACTGCTGGGGCCCCGGCTGCAACGGCGCGACGCGGGCCGCGCTGGCCCTCGCGGAGCGGGGCTTCCAGGTGAAGGAGATGCTCGGCGGCTTCGAGTACTGGGTGCGCGAGGGCTTCGCGTACGAGACCTGGGAGGGGCCCGCGGAGAAGGCCGCGGACCCGCTCACCGCGCCGGTGGACGCGGACGACTGCGGCTGCTGATCGCCGCCGCCCGCGCCCGCCGGGCACGGGCGGACGGGCCGCCCACGGAAACCGATTTCCGGATCGGCCCGCCCATGCCGTAGAGTCGTGTCTACCGACGCGGGGTGGAGCAGCTCGGTAGCTCGCTGGGCTCATAACCCAGAGGTCGCAGGTTCAAATCCTGTCCCCGCTACTCAGTAGCACGAAGGCCCGGATCCAGTCACTGGATCCGGGCCTTCGTCGTTCCCGCGTGTCCCGTGGTCGCGCTTGACCTTGACGCAACGTCAAGATCTAGCGTTCTCGGCATGGAGTGGTCGATCCAAGAGATCGCCAAGAAGGCCGGCACCACCAGCCGCACCCTCCGGCACTACGGAGACCGCGGACTGCTGGAACCGAGCCGGATCGGCGCGAACGGTTACCGGTACTACGACCAGGCGGCACTGGTCCGCCTGCAGCGGATCCTGCTGCTGCGCGAGCTGGGACTCTCCCTGCCCGCCATCGCCGAGGTCCTCGCCGGGCAGCGGGACACCTCCGCCGCCCTGCGCACCCATCTCGCGCTCCTGGAACAGGAGCGCGAGCGCATCGGACGGCAGATCGCCTCGGTGCGGACCACTCTCCACAAGACCGAGAACGGAGAAGAGCTCATGGCCGACGAAGTGTTCGACGGTTTCGACCACACGGTGTACGAGGAGGAGGTCACCGAGCGCTGGGGCCGCGACGCCTACGAGAGCGGCGACCGCTGGTGGCGCTCGCTCACCGCGGAGCAGAGGAAGGCGTTCATGGACGAGCAGGCGGACATCGCCCGCGCCTTCGCCCGGGCGCTCCGGGACGGCCTGGCCGCCGGCAGCGACGAGGTGCAGGAGATCGCCCGGCGCCAGGTCGCGTGGCTGTCCACCACCACGACGCCGACCAGGGAGTACGTGATCGGCCTCGGCCGCATGTACGTCGACGACCCGCGCTTCACCGCGCACTACGACCAGCACGAGGAGGGCACCGCGGTGCTCGTCCGGGACGCGATGGAGATCTACGCGGAGCGGAACCTCTAGGCCCACCCCTCGGGCAGGCCCCGCGGCTGAACGGTGGCCGAAAGGACGCCTGCCTCTTTGTGCGCCCGCACTGCCTCACCGTAGTGTCACGGGCACCATGAGTGACGAGAGGGTCGGCGACGTACGACGGCGGGCGCCCGCCGTCCTCGTCCTGCTCGCGCTCCTCGCCCTCCTCGTCAGCGTCTGCCACGGCTCGCACGGTCACGTGCTGCCGACCTCGGGCTCCGCCACCGTCTCCGCCCCCGCGCTCCCGCACGGTTGCGACCGGTCCGGGGAAGGGTGGTCCTTCGACGCCCACCTTCCCGCGCAGACCGCAGGCGCGCCCCTCGCCGCACCGGACGCCGGCGGAGCCGTGCTCCTGCCGTACGCGGCCGACCTCCGCACCGATCCCCGCGCGCGCTGCGTCCGCGGCCGGGCGGGACCCGGACCCGAGCCGGGCCGGCTGCTGATCGCCCTCGGAGTGGACCGGAACTGAGCCGGGTCTCGCCCCCGCGTGACCAGGCCCCCCTTCCGCGACCCACCCCAAGGACGTCCCCCCGTGAACCACCTGCTGTCCGGCAGCCTGCCGCCCGTCGCCGAGCAGACCGTCGGCAACACCCCCGTCCTCCGCATGGACGACGGCTACTGGGCCAAGCTCGAAGGCTTCAACTTCGGCGGCATCAAGGACCGCGCCGCCCTCCACATGGTCGAGCAGGCCCGCCGCCGCGGCGAGCTGCGGCCCGGCGCCCCGATCGTCGAGTCGACCTCCGGAACCCTCGGTCTCGGCCTCGCCCTCGCCGGGGTCCTGCACGGCCATCCCGTGCACGTCGTCACCGACCCCGGCCTCGAACCGATCGTCGAGCGGATGCTCGCGGCCCACGGCGCCCGCGTCCACGTCGTACGGGAGCCCAGCCCGCGCGGCGGCTGGCAGCAGGCCCGGAGGAACCGGGTCGCCGAGCTGCTCGCCGACCTCGACGGAGCCTGGTGGCCCGACCAGTACGGGAACCCCGACAACCCCGGCGCGTACGCGGGGCTCGCCGCCGAACTGTCCGCGCAGCTCGACCGGATCGACGTCCTGGTCTGCGCGGTCGGCACCGGCGGCCACTCGGCCGGGATCTCCCGGGCCCTGCGCGCCACCGGCAGTCCCGCGCTCGAACTCGTCGGCGTGGACTCCGTCGGCTCCACCGTCTTCGGCCTGCCCGCCGGGGAGCGGCTGATGCGCGGCCTCGGCTCCTCCATCCACCCGGCGAACGTGGACCACGGGGCCTTCGACGAGATCCACTGGGTGGGGCCCGCCGAGGCGGTGCGGGCGGCCCGCCGGCTGGCCGCGCGCCAGTTCGCCACCGGCGGCTGGAGCGTCGGCGCGGTCGCGCTGGTCGCCGGATGGCTGGCCCGCACCCGGCCGCGCGGGACGCGGATCGCGGCGGTCTTCCCCGACGGGCCGCAGCGCTACTTCGACACCGTCTTCAACGACGAGTTCTGCGCGGCGCACGGGCTCCTCGACGGCCCCGTCCGCCAGGACCCGGCCGGGTACGTCTCCGCCGACGCGGTCAGCGGCTGGACCCGCAGGGTCATGGACCGGACGGCGGCGGCGCGATGACCACGACGGCGGCGCCCGCCCGGGGCGGGTTCTGGAAGCAGAGCCGCACCTTCGAGCCGGCCGTGCGGCTCCTCTTCCTGAACCAGCTCACCATCAACCTCGGCTTCTACATGCTCATGCCGTACCTGGCCGCGCACCTCGCGGACGGGCTCGGCATGGCGGCCTGGGCGGTCGGACTCGTCCTCGGCGCCCGGAACCTCTCCCAGCAGGGCATGTTCCTGGTCGGCGGGGCGCTCGCCGACCGGCTCGGCTTCAAGCCGCTCATCGTGGCGGGCTGCGCGCTGCGGACGGTCGGCTTCGGGGCGCTGGCGTTCGCGCAGTCGCTCCCGGCGCTGCTCGCCGCCTCGCTCGCGACCGGGCTCGCGGGGGCGCTGTTCAACCCCGCGGTCCGGGCCTGCCTGGCCGCGGAGGCCGGGGAGGAGCGCCGGGTCGAGGCCTTCGCGCTGTTCAACGTCCACTACCAGGCGGGCATCCTGCTCGGGCCGCTCCTGGGCGTGGCCCTGACCGGGGTGTCGTTCCGGCTGACGTGCGCGGTGGCGGCGGTGCTGTTCGCCGGGCTGACCCTGGTCCAGCTCCGCTTCATGCCCGCGCGGGGCGAGCGGCGGGAGCCGGCCGGGGAAGGGCGCGGCCAGTTCCGGACGGTCCTCTCCCACCGCACGTTCTGGCTCTTCTCGCTCGCGATGACCGGCTCGTACGTGCTGTCCTTCCAGGTCTACCTGGCGCTGCCGCTCGCCGCCGGCGGCACGGGCCCCACGACGGCGCTCTTCGTCGTCTCCGCCCTGGTGGCGCTCGCCGGGCAGCTGCGGATCACCGCCTGGTGCGCGCGGCGGCTGACCCGGGAGCGGTGCCTGGTGCTCGGGCTGGCCCTGATGGGCGGCGCCTTCCTCCTCCCGGCCGTCCTCGGCCGGGGCCTGGTGGCGCTGCTGCTGTGCGCGGCGGTCCTGGCCGTGGCGAACGCGGTGCTCTACCCGTACGAGATGGACACCGTCGTCGCCCTGTCCCGGGGGCGCTGGGTGGCCACCCACTACGGGCTCTACAACACGGTGTGCGGGGTCGGGATCACCCTCGGGAACCTGGGGACGGGCGTGTTGCTCGACGTGACCGGGTGGTCGGCCGTGCCGTGGCTGGTGCTCTGCGCGGTGGGGCTGGGGTGCGCGGCCGCGCTGGCCCTCCTGGCGAGGGGCGGACGGCTGGCCGGACCGGCGGACTGAACCGGGCGCCGCGCCCTCGGGCCGTACGCCAGTCGGCCCCGCGGGAGTCGCCGCCCCCGCCGGGGGCGGCGACCCTGGGAGGGCGCGGTACGGGCCGCGGCCGGGGACGGACCGGGCAGGAGAGCACAGGTGGGGCGACCCCCAGGAGTGACCGGCGGGCGGCGGGACGACGCGGGCCGCGGGCCGTACGGGGGTGCCCGGCGGTTCCTCCGGGCGCTGCCGCCGCTGATGATCGTCGGCGGTGTCTTCTTCGACGTCCTGACGCCCGCCCGGTACAGCGCGGCGCCGATGTTCTCCGCCGCCCCGCTGATCGCGGCCCCGTTCTTCTCCACCCTGACGACGCTGCTCACCGGGATCGCCGCCGTGCTGGCCTCGGTCGGGCTGCACGTCTACAACGGGACCGCGGGCGAGATCTCGTCGTTCACCGAGTTCCTGACCGTGTTCACGGTCTCCGCGCTGGCCCTGCTGATCAACCGGGTGGTCCGCCGCAGCGGCGAGCGGCTCGCCTCGGCGCGGGTCATCGCGGAGGCCGCGCAGAAGGCGGTGCTGCCGACGCCGGCCGAGCGGATCGGCGGGCTGCAGTGCGCGGCGCGGTACGAGGCGGCGCAGGCGGACGCGTTCATCGGCGGCGACCTGTTCGCCGTCCAGGACACGCCCTACGGGGTGCGGCTCGTGACCGGCGACGTCCGCGGCAAGGGCATGGACGCGGTCGAGGCCGTCGCCGTCGTCATCGGGGCGTTCCGGGAGGCGGCCGAGCAGGAGCGGACGCTGGAGGGCGTGGCGCGGCGGCTCGAACGCGCCCTCGCCCGGGAGGGCACCCGCCGGCACGGTCTCGACGCCTTCGAGGGGTTCACCACGGCCGTCCTCGCCGAGATCCCGCGCGGGGACGGCGGCGGTACCTTCGACGGTTTCGTACGGGTCGTCAACCGCGGGCACCCGCCTCCGCTGATGCTGCACGCCGACGGGCACCTCGACATGCTGGAGCCGGGCGAGGCGGCGCTGCCGCTCGGCATGGGCGATCTGGCGTCGTGGCCGGACCGGGCCGAGGCGCGGCCGTACCCGCCGGGCGCGACGCTGCTCTTCTACACCGACGGCCTCTCGGAGGCGCGGAACGCCGAGGGGGTCTTCTACGACCCGGCCGAGCGGCTGGCGGGGCGGATCTTCCCGGGGCCCGAGGAGCTGCTGGACGCGCTCGTGGACGACGTGCGGCTGCACACCGGGGGCGGGTCGACGGACGACATGGCGCTGCTCGCCGTGAGCCGTCCGGCGACGGGTCAGCCGGAGCGGCGCCGGACGATGCCGGTGGTGCCGCCGGGCGGGCGCTGACCGCCCGGTGGGGACCTGTCACCGGCCGTAGTCGAGGGGTGTCGCTGCGATAACAATTGACACAACGTCAGATCGCGGAGGTTTGGGCCTTCCTCGCTGAACGGGGGTCAACTCGGACGATTCCCTCCCAATTCAATGAATGATCAAGAGGAACGGCTTGGAATCGGGAGCCCGTGTCTATTAACGTTCGATAACGCAGCGCGGTCGTCCCAGCCGTCGCAAGAGACGGCACCGTGCGCACGCGCCGAATCCTGAAAAGGAACCGGGGAACCACCACTTGGGGTGAATCGGGCCTTCGCACCTGTGCGACGTGCCCGTAGGAGACCTTCCTGCTCCGAACCCGTCAGCTAACCCGGTAGGCGAGAAGGAAGGAAAGGAGCGCGCCTTCGTGGCGTCCAACACTCCCGCACCCGAAGCCCCCTTCGACGCCTTCGGTGGTGGTGCGGGTCCCGCCGCCCCGGACACCGAGTGGAACCCCACCGAGGGATCCCTCCGCTCCGGCGGTCGCCACCGGGTCGTCAAGCAGCGCTCCAACTTCGCGCGTTCCTCCACCGTCCTCGGCGTCGGCGTGATCGCGGCCGTCGGTGCCGGCGGCCTCGCCACCGCGCAGGAGAAGCCCCCGGTCGCCATATCGCTCCCGGACCTCCCCGACCTCCACCTGCCGGACGCCCACGACCTCCCCGGCGTCGGCGACCTCCTCCCCGAGCAGGCCACCGAGACGGTCAGCGCGGACCGCGCCAACCCGAACCCGCTCACCGTCGCCTCGTACGCCACCGCCGAGGACCAGGGCACGCAGGCTCCGCGGATGCAGCAGGCCGGCCTGGTCACCCAGGGCGGCTCGGCCGCCCAGGCCGCGCCCGGCGCCGGCGACGCGGGCGAGGCCCTGCGCGCCCGCATCCTCCAGCAGGCCGAACAGCAGCAGGCCTCCGCCGACGCCGCCGACAAGGCCGCCGCGGAGAAGGCGGCGGCGGAGAAGGCCGCCGCCGAGGCGAAGGCCAAGGCCGACGCCGCGGAGAAGGCGGAAGCCGAGGCCAAGGCGAAGGCCGAGGCGGAGGCCAAGGCCAAGGCGGAAGCGGAGGCCAGGGCGAAGGCAGAGGCCGCGGCCGAGGCCGAGCGCCTCGCCAAGCTGGCCGCGAGCTACTCGCTGCCGCTCTCCTCCTACAGCCTCAGCGCCACCTACATGCAGTCCGGTTCGATGTGGTCCTCCGGCTACCACACCGGCCTCGACTTCGCCGCCCCCACCGGCACCCCCCTCAAGGCGGTCCACGGCGGCACGATCAAGTCGGCCGGCTGGTCCGGCTCGTACGGCTACCGGGTCGTCCTGGAGCTCTCCGACGGCACCGAGATCTGGTACGCCCACATGTCCTCGATGACGGTCTCCGCCGGTCAGACGGTGGGCACCGGCGAGACGATCGGCCGCGTCGGCGCCACCGGCAACGTCACCGGCGCCCACCTCCACATGGAGGTCCACACGCCCGGCGGCTCTGGCCTCGACCCGGCGGAGTGGCTGCGCTCCAAGGGCCTCAGCCTCTGACCCGGCGGCCCGCCCCCGCGGGATGACGGAATAGGCCCGGCGGCGCGGACGGTTGTCCCCACCATGACGACCCTCCGCCCGCTGGGCAGCTCCGACCTGCACGTCTTCCCGCTCGCCCTGGGCGGCAACGTCTTCGGCTGGACCGCCGACGAGGACCAGTCCTTCGCGGTCCTCGACGCCTACACCGCCGCCGGCGGCAACTTCGTCGACTCCGCCGACGTCTACTCGGCCTGGGCCGAGGGCAACCGCGGAGGCGAGTCCGAGACCGTCATCGGCCGCTGGCTCGCCGACCGAGGCAACCGCGCCGACGTCGTCGTCGCCACCAAGGTCGGCGCCCACCCCCACTTCAAGGGACTCTCCGCGCCCACCGTCAAGGCGGCCGCGGAGGCGTCGCTGCGGCGCCTCGGCACCGACTACATCGACCTGTACTACACGCACTTCGACGACGAGTCCGTCCCCGTCGAGGAGATCGTCACCGCCCTCGACCAGCTGGTGAAGGCCGGCACCGTGCGGGCCGTCGCCGCCTCCAACATCTCCCCGGAGCGGCTGCGCGCCTCCCTGGACTTCGCCGAGTCCGAGGGCCTCACCCGCTACGTGGCCCTCCAGCCGCACTACAACCTGGTCTCCCGCGACACCTACGAGGGCCCGCTCCTGGAGACCGTCGAGCGGGCCGGGCTCTCCGCCGTCCCGTACTACGGCCTCGCCGCCGGCTTCCTCACCGGCAAGTACCGCCCCGGCACCACCGTCGACAGCGCCCGGGCGGCCGGCGCCGGCGGGCACCTCGACACCGAGCGGGGCCGGGCCGTGCTCTCCGCGCTCGACACGGTCGCCGAGGCGCACGGCGCCGAACTCGCCACCGTCGCCCTCGCCTGGCTCGCCTCCCGCCCGACCGTCGCGTCGCCGATCGCCTCGGCCCGCACCGTCGAGCAGGTCCCGGCGCTGGTCGCGGCGGCGGAGCTCACCCTCACGACCGAGGAACTGGCCCTCCTGACCGAGGCCTCGGGCGTCTGACCGCACCGGGAGCGGGCGCACCACCGCCGAACCGGCCCGGCCCGCTCCCGTCCCGCCGCCGCCCGGGGGAGCCGGTCAGCTGCGGTACGGGTTGAAGCCGTCGTAGTCCAGGTACTGCGGCGGCGCCCACACCTGGCCCGTCGCCCGGGCCGCGTACGTGAGGGCGGGGGAGGCCACCGCCCGGCGCTGCCACAGGTGGTGCAGCAGCTCCTGCTCCCGGGCCGGGAAGTCGGGCCCGGCCGTGCCGCGCCGGGCCCGGTCCCGCAGGAACGCCAGGGTCGTCGCGAAGGACTCGTACTCGCCGACGGCGCGCGCGGCCGGCTGCCCGTACGTCCGGGCGGCGAAGGAGCGGGCCAGCTGGCGGGCGCGCATCGAGGACAGCGCGAGCGGCTCGGCGGGGGACAGCCAGCCCGCCGCCGCGTACGCCGGGAGCACGCCGGATATCGTGCGCAGCTCGCGCTGCCGGCTCCAGACCGCGAGCCAGGTCAGCAGCCCGAAGGCCGGGACCATGAGCGCCCCGTACACCGCGTAGAAGGCCAGCGGGCCGCCGAAGGTGGCCGAGCCGTTCCAGGCGGCGTGCAGGCCCATCGCGAGCAGCAGTCCGGCGAGCGGCAGCAGCACCCGGCGGGGGCGCTTGCCGCGGGGGGCGAGGGCGGCGAAGCCGAAGCCGATGCCGGTGAGCACGGTGAAGAGGGGATGCGCGAACGGCGACATGACGACCCGGACGAAGAAGGTGGCGGCGGTCACCGAGCCGATGCCGGTGGAGCCGAACTCCTGGTCCTCGCCGAAGGCGTTCCCCAGGTAGAGGATGTTCTCGGTGAAGGCGAAGCCGGTGGCCGTGAAACCGGCGATCACGACGCCGTCGACCAGTCCGCCGAAGTGCCTCCGCCGGAAGAGGAACAGCAGCAGGATCGCGGCGGCCTTCGCGGTCTCCTCCACGACGGGCGCGACGACGGTCGCGCCGAGGGTGTCCGCCGAGGTGGGATCGGCGGTGGCGGTCGCTATCCAGCGGACCGCGAAGGAGTTCGCCAGGATCGCGACCAGCGCGGCGGCGAAGGCGCCCCAGGCGAACGCGAAGAGCAGGTTCTTCCAGGGTCCCGGTTCGACCCGGTCGAGCCAGCGGAACGCCGCCATCAGCAGCGGTACGGGGAGCACGGCGAGGCCCAGGCCGACGAGGAAGCCCTCGGTGCCGGTCTGTTCGCGGACCAGCCCGAGGATGAACAGGGCGCAGATCGCGAGCACCGTGACGAGGGCGACGGCCCGGACCACCCGGCTGCGCCAGAAGTCCCGGCGGGGCCGGTAGCGCCACTGGGACCGGTCGGCGGCGGCCGGGAAGGCCGGCTCCTCGGTGTCCCGGTGGGGGACGGGAGCGGCGCCGGCGTCGGTGGGGGCGGTGAAGGACACGTGAGCGACCCTAACGACCTTCACCGACAGCCGGGAAAGGGTTAAGCGCCGAGTGGTGCGTTCCCGGCCGCCCGCCCGGCCGCCCCGGAGCGCGGGACGGCGCTCCCGCGGGTCCGTGGGCCGCCGCTACGGGCACGGCACCTGCGTCACGGCAGCCGCGTCACGGACCCCGCGGCACGGCCCCTGCGGGTCACGGCACCTGCGTCACGTCCGCCGCGTCACTCCCCGCGGGTCACTTCCTGCGGAAGAGGAGGTCGTTCACCACGTGGCCCTTGTCGAGCCCCTGCCCCTCGAAGCGGGTGAGCGGCCGGAAGTCGGGCCGGGGTGCGAAGCCGCCGTCCGCCCGGGTGTTCTCGAAGTCGGGGTGCGCCGAGAGCACCTCCAGCATCTGCTCGGCGTACGACTCCCAGTCGGTGGCGCAGTGCAGCACGCCGCCGGGCTTGAGCCGGGTCGCCAGGAGGCTCAGGAACTCGGGCTGGATGAGCCGCCGCTTGTGGTGGCGGGCCTTGGGCCAGGGGTCGGGGAAGTACACGCGGCAGCCGTCGAGGGAGTCCGCGGCGAGCATCTCGCGGAGCAGGATGATCGCGTCGCCGTTGGCGACCCGCACGTTGTCCAGGCCGTTCCGGTCGGCGAGGCCGAGGAGGTTGCCCTGGCCGGGGGTGTGGACGTCGACGGCGAGGATCCCGGTGCCCGGGTCGGCGGCGGCCATCTGGGCGGTCGCCTCGCCCATGCCGAAGCCGATCTCCAGGACGACCGGCAGCCCGCCGAACATCTCGCCGAGGTCCAGGACCTCCTTGCCGTCGATGTCGAGACCCCAGTCGGGCCACCGCTTCAGCAGGGCCTCCGCCTGGCCGGCGGTGACCCGGCTGCGCCGCGGCTGGAAGCTGCGGATGCGCCGCTCGTGGTGCGACCCGGCGGGATCGGGCAGGGGGCCCTCGCCGGCCGCGAACCGCTGACTGCCGCGCTGCGTGACGGGCCGTACGGACTCGGCGGGGGCGTCGGCGGGACGCGCGATGTTCTCTGGCTGCTCAGACACAATGCGCCAATCCTAAGGCGCCGGTCCCCGGCCGGCGGGCCCGCCGGGTCCGTCCGGGGCGGGCCCCGTGGACCCGCGCGGGACGGCCGGTGTCCCGCGCGCGGCCCCTACAGCAGGGCCAGTGCGCGCTTCGCGACCTCGCGGCCGATCGGCAGCGACGCCGTCGCCGCGGGCGAGGGAGCGTTCAGCACGTGGACCGTCCGCGCCGCCTCCCGGATCAGGAAGTCGTCGACCAGCGTCCCGTCCCGCAGCACCGCCTGCGCCCGCACCCCGGCGTCCGCCGGTCGCAGGTCCGCCTCCGAGACCACCGGCAGCAGCCGCCGCACCGCCTCGGTGAAGGCCCGCTTCGAGACCGACCGCCGCAGCTCCCCCGCCCCGTACCGCCAGTGCGCGCGGGCGATGGCCCAGGAGCCGGGCCACGCGAGCGTGCCGGCCAGCTCGCGCGGGCGGACGACCGACCAGTCGTACCCCTCGCGGGCGAGCGCCGGGACCGCGTTCGGCCCGATGTGGACGCCGCCGTCGATCCCCCGCGTCAGGTGCACCCCGAGGAACGGGAAGGCGGGGTCCGGCACCGGGTAGACCAGGCCCCGCACGAGCGAGGGGTCCCGGAGCTCGTAGTACTCGCCGCGGAAGGGCACGATCCGCATGCCCGGGTCGTCGCCCGCGAGCAGCGCGATCCGGTCGCAGTGCAGCCCGGCGCAGTTGACCAGGACCCGGGCCCGCACCACCCGGCCGTCCGCCGTCCGCACGGCGACCCCCCAGGGCCGCCGGTCGATGACGGTGACCTCCGCCCCGTACAGGATCCGGGCCCCCGAGGACTCGGCGAGCCGCCGGGACACCGCCCCGTAGTCGCAGATGCCGGTCGTGCCGACGTGGATCGCGGCGAGGCCCCGGACCCGGGGCTCGTACTCGCTGATCTGGGCCGGGCCGAGCTCGCGCACCGGGATGCCGTTCTCCCTGCCGCGCTGCACGAGCGCGTGCAGCCGGGGCAGCTCCTCGCGCGCGGTCGCGACGACGAGCTTGCCCGTCACCTCGTGCGGAATGTCCCACTCCGCGCAGAACTTGACCATCTCGGCCGCGCCCTCGACCGCGAACCGGGCCTTGAGCGACCCCGGCCGGTAGTAGATCCCGCTGTGGATCACCCCGCTGTTGCGCCCGGTCTGGTGGCTCGCGAGCGCGTGCTCCTTCTCCAGCACCGTGACCCTGGTGCCGGGAGCGGCGCGCGTCAGGGCGTACGCCGTCGACAGACCGACGATCCCACCGCCGATCACCAGCACGTCGCAGTCAAACACCAGCGCCACCTCCCACCCCCGATAGTGCACTGGCCCACTGACAATCCCGTGAAACCTCGCACGGCGGCACGAGACGCAGGTCACGCCCCGCGCCCCGGGGACGGCGGGCCGCGGACCCGCCCCCCACGCGGATGCGGCGAGCGACGGTCCCGCCCCCCACGCGGGTGCGGCGAGCGACGGTCCCGCCCCTCACGCGGGTGCGACGAGCAGCGGCCTGGCGCGTTCCCGCAGTTCCATCACCCGGGGCTCGTCCCCGTACGGTTCGAGCCGGTGCAGCAGATCCCGCACGTACTCGGTCGTCCGCGCCGACGAGATCCGCCCCGCCACCTCCACCGCGCGCGTGCCCGCCGCGCAGGCCGCGTCGAGATTGCCCGACTCCAGCTCGGCGACGGCGGAGACCACGAGCCGCAGGCCGTGCGAGCGGACGAACTCCTCCGTCGGCCGCGAGAGCGCCTGCTCGGTGAAGCGCCGCACCTCGCGCGGCGCCTTCAGGTCGCTGTAGCACTCGGCGGCGTCGGCGCAGAACCGGTCGTAGGAGTAGAAGCCCAGCCAGCTGGGGTCGCCGTCGCCCTCGCGGGAGCGCTCCAGCCAGCCCTCGGCGGACTTCAGCGCGGCCGCCGCGGCGACCCCGTCGCCGGCCTTCGCGTGCGCGCGTGCCTCGACGAGCCGGAAGAAGGACATGGTCCGGGCGGTGGCGAGCCCCCGGTTCCGCTCCAGGGCGGCCTGGGCGAGGTCGACGCCCTCGTCGGCGAAGCCCCGGTAGGTGGCCTGGAGGGACATGGAGGCGAGGACGTAGCCGCCGAGGGGCACGTCGGCGGCGGCGCGGGCGAGCCGCAGGGCCTGGATGTAGTACCGCTGGGCGGCCTCCTGCTGCCCGGTGTCGAAGGCCATCCAGCCGGCGAGCCGGGTGAGCTCGGCCGTGGCGCCGAAGAGGGCCCGGCCGACCTCGTCGGAGTACGAGGCGAGCAGCAGCGGCGCCGCGTCCACCCGTAAGCACTCGGGGACCATGGACGAGCGCCAGTCCCCGCCGCCGTACTTCGAGTCCCAGCGGCGCGCGTCCTCGGCGGCCTCGCGGAGCTTGGCGACGTCGCTGTGGCCCACGCGCACGTGCTCGCCGGCGGCCGGGCCGCCCGCCGCCCCCGGCGCGCCCGCCCCGCCCGCGAGCCCCACGCCCGGCGGGCGCGGTGCCTCGCGCTCCACGGACGGGTCGGCCGGGGTGATCAGCCAGCGGGACGTGGGCGTGGCGTACGCGCTGACCGCGAAGGAGCCCGCGAGCGACTGCCAGATCCCGCCGCCGGCCCGGCGCCCGGCGAGATCCAGCCGGTACAGGTCGGTGGCGGAGCGCACCGCCTCGCCCACGTCGCGCGGGAAGGCGAGGCCCACCTCGGGCGCGGGGTCGGCGTCGGCGAGCCCGATCTCGTGCAGCGGCACGGGCCGGCCGAGCTTCTGTCCGATCGCGGCGGCGATCAGATGCGGCGCGGCGCCCTGCGGCACCATGCCCTTGGACACCCACCGGGCGACCGAGGTCTTGTCGTACCGAAGCGTCAGTCCCCGCTGCGCACCGAGGTCGTTGACGCGCCGGGCCAGCCCGGCGTTGCTGATTCCCGCGAGGGCGAGAACCGTGCCGAGCTTTTCGTTCGGCCCGCGTTGCTCCCTGGACATGACGCCACCCCTCGACAACCCAGACGGCCGCCACGACGCCGGGCATAGGCGTGCGGCATTCGTAAACACAGCGTAGTTCGCCGCATCCCTACCGTTAAGGGGCGGTGTTCCGTATGGCGAGATTGTTGTGTGAAAGACCGACAGGCGGGCCGGGATGCCCGGCTCGTGCTCCCGCCGTGTGGCCGTGCGCCCGGCCGTGCGCTCTCTCGGCCCGGCCGGGGGAGCGCTTCCATGAGGAGTGCGTGGGTCGGCCCGCTCGGCCGGGAAAGTGTCCCGGACCAGTGGGCTGGGGGATACCGCCGCCCCATTCCCCGCGGGCGGCGGACGGCCCCGGGAGGCGGGAGCGCCTCCCGGGCTGCCGGTGGCCGGTGTGCCGCCTCGTGCGTGGGCAGACGCCCCGGACGCCTCCCGGCCCCCCACCGGAGGGGCGATATTTGGCCGAATGACGCCGGTGTCCAACTGGCCCATGCCAGGGGCGCATTCGGCTTTCGCGCGCGTGCACCCGGACCCCGCCCCGTGCGCCGTTGTCGTGGCAGCATGTCTCCCACCGAAACGGATGCGGAGGCGCCGATGCGATGGCTGGTGGGCTGGAGCAGTGTCGCCGCGGGCTTCGCAACGACGACCGGACCCCGGGCGGGGTCGGTGAGCGGCTCGTACGGCGGCAACGGCTCCGGACCTGGCGCCCCCCACGGTTACGGAGGCCGGACGTCCGCCACCGAGGGGCGCACGGTGCAACCGGTGGGCGCACAGCTCCTCTGGGGCGACCCCGATCCGCTCTGGGCGGTCGGCGACTGGCGGCCCGACGAGGTGCGCGTCATCGCCGTCGACGACCACACCCGCCTCGCCGTCCTCGGCTGCTGCGCCGCGAGCGACGAGGAGCTGAGACTCGGCCTGCTCACCGCGCGCGGCGGCGCGCTGCGCCACCTCACCGCCTGGCCCGGCAGCTACACCGCGGTCGTCAAGGCCGGCCGCCGGGTCACCGTCACCGGCGACCTCGCGGGCGCCCGGCCGGTCTTCCACACCCCGTGGGACGGCGGCACCGCCTTCGCCACCGCCGCCCTCCCGCTCGCCGACCTGGTGGAGGCCCAGCTCGACATCGGCCACCTCGCCGCCCTGCTCGCCTGCCCCGAGACCCCGGAGGCGCTCCGCGACACCACCCCGTACGAGGGCGTCCGGCGGGTACCGCCCGGCCACGCGCTGATCCTCCGGGAGGGCTCGCGCGAGATCACCGGCTACGAGCAGGTCGCCTCGCTCGCGGTCGCCGCGGCCGAGACCGACCCCCGGCAGGCCGTCGAAGGGGTCAGAGAGGCCCTGGTCGAGGCCGTCCGCGCCCGGCTCACCGCCCCGCGGCACGCCCCCGAGGCCCCGCTGCCCGACCCGGGCCCGGTGCCCGGCATGGGGCCCGCCGACCGGCGCGCGGCCCGGGGCGCGGGACCGGCGCCCGGCATCGGGGCCGACCTGTCCGGCGGCAGCGCCTCCGGCACGCTCGCCCTCCTCGCCGCGGGCCTCCCCGGGGTGCCGGGCACGATCACCGGACACGGCACGGGCGCGGGGGAGCGGCTCCTCGCCGTCACCTTCAACGACCTGGCCACGCGCGCGGGTTCCGGCCGGGAGGACGAGCTGAAGCGGGCCGGGGCGATCGCGGCCGACCCGCGCCTGCACCACGTCGTCGTCGCGGGCGGCGAGGAGGCACTGCCGTACGCCGTGCTGGACGGGCCGCTCACCGACGAGCCGGGGCCCTCGCTCGTGACGGCCGAACGGCACCGGAGACGGCTCGCGGGCGGCAGCGCCGACCACTTCACCGGCATGGGCGCCAAGCAGGTCCTCGACGCGCACCCGGCCCGCCTCGCCGACCTCCTGATGGACCGCAGGCGGCGCTCCCTGGTGCGCCCGGTCACGGCACTCGCGAAGGCCTCGGGGCCGACGGCGGGCTCGCTCCTGGTGCCGCTCACGGTGTACCGGGCGGCGCGGAAGCTCGCCCGCACCCCGTACCGGACCGGCCTGGAGGCCGCCGCCCAGCGGGTGCTGGAGGCGAACCGCACGGCCTCGGACGGGTTCGGCCCCCTGGAGGCCTCCCTCTCGGCGCTCGCCTGGTCCCGGCCGGGACCCGCGGCGCGCTGGCTGACGGGGGAGGCACTGGCCGAGGTATCGGTTCGGCTGAACCGGGCGGCGACCCTGCCGGCGTCGGTCCAGCGCCCGGGCGAGGCACGCGCGCGTGCCGCGCTCGCGCGGGCGGCGGCCGACCACCGGGTCCTGGAGCAGGCCGCGGAGATCCGCGGCCAGCGCCTGCACGCCCCCTTCCTCGACAACCAGGTCGTCCGGGCCTGCCGCGCCCTCCCGGAATCGCTCCGGGTCCAGCCCGACGCCCGGGCCAACGTCCTGCGCGCGGTCCTCTCCGGCGCCGGCATCCACGACCTCCCCGCCGGCTGGGGCGCCCCCCACCCGGCGGTCCCGGCCGGCGCCACGCGCGCGGGCCTGCGCGCCGCGCTGCCCGACCTGATCGCCCTCTTCGACGCGCCGCTGCTCGCCGACGCGGGGCTGATCGAGGCCCGCGTGGTCCGCGAGGCCCTCCGCTCGGCGGCCGACGGCGCCTCCGTCCCCCTGGACGGCCTCGCCGACCTCGTCTCCACCGAACTCTGGCTCCGCCGCCTCATGGCCCGGCGGGGCTCCTGCTGGACCAGCACCACCGAACCCCGCGCCCACCGCGCGGTCCAGGGCCCCCTGGTCCCGGCGTCGAGGTCCCTCCCGGCGTGAAGCCCGCCCGCCGGGCGAAACGTCCCAGCACGCTCGTTCGAGTGAACGACTCCCGTAGCGCAGCGGGGTCCCGTCCTAAGCTGGGAGCGTCGCACCGAGCGAAGGAGGTCCAGCATGGCGATGCCGCTGCCGGTCCCGGAAGACGCGTTCTCCGAGGGCATGCCCGACCGCGAGGGTGCGACTGTTGAGGAGACCTTCGAGCTGTTCAGTGCGGCTGCCCCCAAGGGCTGGCGCGTGGAGCTGATCGAAGGGGAGATCCACGTGGTACCTCCGGCCAACGGAGAGCATGAGGAGATCGTCTCGGAGCTGAATGGTCAGGTCCGAGATCATGACAAGGGCGTCGGGCGCTACACGGGCATCGGCCTCAGCCTGCCCGGGACCACCGACGCGGTCAGAGTCATCCCCGATCTCGTCATCGCCCCCAAAGGCAGCTTCGACGACCAGCAGGAGTGGCACGCACCCGACCCGGTCCTGCTCGTCGCCGAGGTGACCTCCTCGTCCACCGCGCGCCGCGACCGGGTCCAGAAGATCCGGGCCTACGCGCGCGGGTGCATCCCGCTCTACCTGCTGATCGACCGTGAGGCGGGTGAAGCCGTCGTGTGCTCCGAGCCCTCCGGGGACGACTACGGGCACAAGTCCATCCACAAGCTGGGGACGGTCGTCGCCCTGCCCCACCCCCTCGGCTTCGACCTGGACACCTCCGCCTTCTGACGCCCGGACCCCGGAGGGCGCACCGGGGTAAACCCCGAGGCGTACGCCGGTGCCACCGGACACAATGAGCCGGTGCGGTATCTCATCCTCGGCACCACCGAGGCCCTCGACCCCCGTGGCCGCAGCCTCCCCGTCGGCGGTGCCAGGCTGCGCGCGCTGCTCGCCGCGCTGGCGCTGCGCGGCGGACGGGCCGCCTCCCTCACCGAGCTCGCCGACGACGTGTACGGGGACGCCCCGCCGCAGGACGCCCCCGCCGCCCTCCAGGCCCTCGTCGGCCGGCTCCGCCGGACCATCGGCGGCGACGCCGTCGCCTCCACCCCCGGACCCGGCTACCGGCTCGTCGCCGCCCCCGAGGACATCGACCTGTACGTCTTCGAGCGCCAGGTCCAGGACGCGGCCGCCCACCTCGACGCCGGCGACCCCGAGCAGGCCGCCGTCCTCCTCCGCCGGGCCCTCGGCCTCTTCCGGGGTCCCGCCCTCGCCGACCTGCCCGGCCCGGCCGGCGTCCGCCCCGAGGCCCAGCGGCTCGCGGCCCTGCGCCGGCGCGTCGAGGCCGACCTGCGCAGGGGCGCCACCGACGGGCTCGTACCGGAACTGACCGAGCTCACCGCCACGTACCCGTACGACGAGGCGTTCCGCGCCCATCTCATCCGGGCCCTGCGGGCCGAGGGGCGGCACGCCGACGCACTCGCGGCCTTCGAGTCGGCCCGCCGAACCCTCGCCGACGGCCTCGGCGCCGACCCCGGCCCCGAACTCGCCGCCCTCCACCGGGAACTCCTCGCGGCGCCGGACGGTCCGGACCGCGCCGGCGGCTCCTGGGCTCCGCCGCCCGCCGGGCCCCGGCAGGCCGGGCCGCCCGACGGGCGGCGGGGCACCGGCACCGCACCGGAGACCCGTCCCGCGCCCGCGGTGCCGGGCCGCCCGCACCCCGGCACGGGAGCGGCCCCCGACGTCCGCCCCGCCCCCGCCGCGCACCCCACTCCCGCCACTCTGGCCGCGCAACCCGCCCCCGCGCCGGTCTCCGGCAACATCCGGCCCCGCCTCACCTCCTTCGTCGGCCGCGAGCCCGAGCTGGCCGCCCTCCGCGCGGATCTGGAGCAGGCCCGGCTCGTCACGCTGACCGGCCCCGGCGGCTCGGGGAAGACCCGGCTCGCGGAGGAGGCCGCCCGTCGCGCCTGCGCCCCGCCCGCGGCCCCCGACACCTCCTCCGAGAGCCCAGGCACCCCTTCCGGTACCGACGGGTCCGCGCCGGAGCACCACACCCCCGGCGCCGGAACCCCGGCCCCCGATCCCCTCGCCCCCGCCGCCTGGATCGCCGAACTCGCACCGCTCGACGACCCCGAGGCCGTCCCCGGCGCCGTCCTCTCCGCGCTCGGGCTCCGCGAGGTCACCCTGATCACCCGCGAGGGCACGACCCTCCAGGACGATCCCGCGGCCCGGCTGGTCGAGCACCTCGCCCGCGGCCCGTTCCTCCTCGTCCTCGACAACTGCGAGCACGTGATCGACGCGGCCGCGGCCCTCGCCGAGACCCTCCTCACCGGCTGCCCGCAGCTCCGCGTCATCGCCACCAGCCGCGAACCCCTCGGCGTCCCGGGGGAGTCGGTCCGGCCCCTCGAACCCCTGCCGCCGGACCCCGCGCACCGCCTCTTCGCCGAGCGGGCCCGCGCCGTCCGCCCCGACGTCGACCTCAGCCGGGACGGCGGCGCGGCCGTCGACGAGATCTGCCGGCGGCTCGACGGCCTGCCCCTCGCGATCGAACTGGCCGCCGCCCGCCTCCGGCTCCTCACCCCGCGCCAGATCGCCGACCGCCTCGACGACCGCTTCCGGCTCCTCACCTCCGGCTCCCGCACGGTCCTGCCCCGCCAGCAGACCCTCCGCGCCGTCGTCGACTGGTCCTGGGACCTGCTCGACCCCGGCGAGCGCACCCTGCTCCGCCAGGTCTCGGTCTTCGCGGGCGGCTGGGACCTCGCGGCGGCGGAGGCCCTCTGCCCGCGCGCCGCGGACCCGCTCGGCGCCCTCGTCGACAAGTCCCTGGTGGTCGCCACCCCCGCCGAGGGCGGCGAGATGCGCTACCGGCTCCTGGAGACCATCCACGAGTACGCGAGCGAGCGCGCCGCCGAGACCCCGGAGCTCCTCGCCGCCGCCGAGGCCGCCCACACCGCCCACTTCACGGCCCTCGCCGAGGAGGCCGAGCCGAAGCTCCGCTCGGCCGAGCAACTGCCGTGGATCGAGCGGATCGAGCGGGACCTGGACAACATCCGCGCCGCCCTGCACCGCACCGTCGGCACCGTCCCGAAGCCGCCCGCCCCGGCCGCGGAGGGCGGCCCGCCGCCGGACGAGACCGCCGCCCACCGCCTGGTCTTCGCCATGGGCTGGTTCTGGTGGCTGCGCAACTACCGGCCCGAGGGCCTGACCTGGGTCGAGCGCACGGTCGCGCTCGGCGACGACCCGGACGACCCCGGCGACCCCCGCTACTGGCCGCGGATGCGGCTGCGCATGCTGCACTTCTTCCTGGAGGTCGAGAGCCGCACGCTGCGGGACTTCCAGGAACCGGAGTCGCTCGCGCTCGCCCGCCGCGTGCGGTCGGCGTTCGGTGAGCCGCCCGGCCCCGAGGGCGCCCGGTTTCCCGGCCTGCTCTGGCCGTTCACCGCGTACCTCACCGAGGAACCGGCCGTGGTCCTCGCGCTCCTCGACGAGGCCGTCGCCAACTGCAGGCGTCACGGCGGTGACTGGGAGGTCGGCGTCAGCCTCATGTTCCGTACGCACATGGTCGTCGACATGCCCGGCGGCATGCCCGGCATCGACGAGGACCTGGCCGAGCTCCGCGTCCTCGCCCGGCGGGTCGGCGACCGCTGGATGGGGGCCCAGATCGCGAGCGCGGTGGGCGAGGCCCACATGCTGCGCGGCCGCACCGAGGAGGCCGGGGAGGCGTACGAGGAGGCCCTTCGGCTGGCCCGCGAGGTCGGCGCGCACGCCGAGTCCCCGTTCCTCCTCGCCCGCCGGGCCGAACTCGCCTATCAGAAAGGGGACATGGAGGCCGCGGAGCAGGGGCTCGACGAGGCCGCCCAGGAGGCGGAGCGCTACCGGGTGCGGGACACCGGCGTGTTCGTCTGCTTCCTGCGGGCCGGCGTGGCCCTGTACCGCGGTGAGGTCGCGGAGGCCCGCGCCCACCTGGAGGAGGCGGGCCACACGATCGCGACCGGAGCGCCCCCACCGCACTTCGAGGCGGCGTTCGTGGGGCTGTCCGCGCGCGTCGAGGCGGGCGAGGGGCGGTCGTCCGCCGTCGCCACGGCCGTGCGAGCGCTGCGCGGCGCGCGGGACGCGCAGCGCTCGGAGTTCTTCGTCGCGGGTCTGGGGGAGTGCCTCGGCGTCGTCCTGTCCGCGACGGGTGAAGCCGCCCTGGCGGTCACCGTCATGACGGCCGTCGAGGGCTGGCGCGCCGAGACCCCCCGCTCGGTCCCCGGCCTGAAGGACCTCCGGGAGGTGACCGACCGGGCGCTCACGGCGCTGGGGCCTTCGGGTGTCGCCGCCGCCCGCGCGGCGGGCGAGGGCCTAGGGGTCGACGAGGTCCTCGCCCTCGCGGAGACCGTCGCCCCACGGCCCGGACCGGACGGATCGGGACCGGACGGATCGCCGTGGGACGGGACCGTCAGGAGCAGCTGATCCGGGACTGCGCCCAGTCGGCGACCACGGCCCGCCCGAACGGCGTGTGCTCCTCCACCACCAGGCGGATCGTGCGGCGGCCCGAGATGTCGACGTGCACCGGGACCGGCGGGTCGCCGGCCCGGACCACGTCGGAGCGCCAGAGCCGCCGCTCGTCCCCGTACACGGCGAAGCGGACGCCGCCGAAGCCGACGAGGGCGCTCAGGTCGTCCACGCCGGCGATCGCGTCGTAGCCGGTGCACTGCCGGTTGAGGTGGATCAGCAGGGACGAGGGCGCGTGCACGCTCACCCCGTACGCGTACGGGGTCCCGCCGATGGACAGGTCGCGGCGCGGCCACAGCCAGCTGCTGCCGGAGAGGTCGACCTCGGGTTCGGTGCCGTCGCCGAGGACCCCGTAGTCCAGTTCGTCGACCCGGTAGACCCGCGGCGGGGCGGGCGTCGGCGTCGGCGTGGCCGAGGGCTTCTGCGGCCGGGGCGTGGGCGTGGGCTTCGGGCTGGGGCGGGGCTTCGGCGGCGGGGGCGTCGGCGCGGGCGTCGGCTTCGCGGCCGGCGGCCTCGGCGCGGGCTTCGCGGACGGGGTCGGCGCGGGCGGCGTGGGGGCGGGCGCCGGCGGCTCGGACGTCACGGGCGGGGGCGGCGGCACGGGCTCGGGCGTCGGCTTCGGCGGCGGCGCGGGGTCCGCCGGTACGACGGGGGTGACGACGGGCTGGGTGGCCCGGGGCGCGGCCACGGGCTGCGGGTCCCCGGCCATGGCCCAGACGAGGCCGGCGGCCGCGGCGACGGCCACGGCGGCCGCGATGCCGGCCTTCGCGGGCGCGCCGAGCCCCTCGGCGGCGGCGCCGGAGGCCGCGCCCCCGGAGGCCGCACCCGCGGAGGAGCCGGTGGCGGCGGCAGCGGCTCCGGCCGCGCCCGCGCCGACGGCGCCGCCGGCGACGATGCCGGCGGCCTTGAGGGAGTACCCGGCGGCGAACCAGCCGATGACGGCGACGGGGAGCAGGGCGGGGATCCCGGCGTTGACGTGGGCCAGTTCGCCGGCGGCGAGCCGGCACTTGGCGCACTCGTCCAGGTGCTTGCGCAGTCCGCGTTCGGCCCGCATCCGCAGGCCGCCGCGGGCGTAGGCGCCGAGCCGGTCGGCGTACCGGGCGCAGTCGCCGCCGGCCGTGAGGGACTGGCTGACGTGGGCCTGGAGGTAGGCCTGCTTGAGGCCTTCGCGGGCGCGGCTGGCGAGGACGGCGGTGGCGTTGGCGGTCAGGCCGAAGAGGGGGGCGACCTCGCTGGGGGACTCCTCCTCGACGGTGGTGTGCCACAGCACGGCCTGCCAGCGCTCGGGCAGGGACCGGAAGGCCTGCAGGGCGAGCGACTGCTCGGCCTCGTGCATGGCCCGTACGTCCGCGCCGAGGTCGAGGCCCGCCCCGAAGGACGCGGTCTGGTCGGAGACCTCGGAGGAGCGGGCGGCCTCGGCGGCGAACACCGCGAAGTCCTCGACGAGGTGTTCCCGCTTCTGCGTCTTCGTCCAGTTCGCGGCGACGCGGCGGACGGTGGTCATCAGGTAGGCGCGCACGGCCTGTTCGGGCCCGGCTCCGCCGCGGACCGCCTGCAGGGTGCGGGCGAAGACCTCGGCGGTGAGGTCGTCGGCGGTGTGCGCGTCCCGGCAGCAGGTCCTGGCGTAACGGCGGACGGCGTCGGAGTGGCGGCGGAAGAGCTCCTCGTACGCGGAGTCGTCGCCCTCCCGCATGAGCCGGACGAGGTCGGAGTCGGAGGGCGGGAGTTCGCGGGGCGGCGGGAGGACGGTGTCGTGCTCGTACGCGTGCTCGTCCTCGGCGGCGGGCGGCTCGGACCGGGCGCCTGCCCCCGGAACGGGACCTCCGGCGGCCGGCCGGCCGGAGGTCATGCCCTCGCGCTGCTGCGGGACGCTGGCGTCGAGCGGTACGACCGGGCCCGCGGCGGGCGACCCCGGCGGGCCCGTCGGGGCGGTGGCGGCTCCCGGCCCGACCGGGTCCGCGGCGCCGGAGAGTCCGCCCGGTCCGCCCTGGTTCGGCACCTGCCGGGAGGGCGCGTCCCCCGCCTCGGCGGGGCCGCCCAGCGGCTCGTCCCGACTGTCACCGCTCATCGCGGAAGCCCCCGTACGCACGCTCGGACCCGAACACCGGGAAAGCCTGCCACAGAGCGCGGGCGCCCCGAGGCGCCGCGGCCACTTACCACTCGTCCGGGGCGACTTCGGGTATCCGGGCGTAACCGATCACACGTTCGTGTCATGCTCGTTGACCCGTCCGGAGCACCCGCCCCGGCCCCACGGCACGGAGAAGCCCGGCCCCAGGGAGAAGCCCGCCGCCACGGAGGAGACGGGCCCGCGCCGGAGCGCGGGCGGCCGTCGGCCGTCTCCTACCGGGAGCGCAGTCCCTCGATCAGGATGTCGAGGAGACGCGTCGAGGCCGCCGCCTGCTGCACCGCGTCCGGCAGCGCCGGGGCGGCCGTGGCGATGACGAGGAGCACGTCGGCCACGGTCACGTCGGTCCGCAGCTCTCCCGCCTCCCGCGCCCGGTCGACCAGCCGGCCGACCACCTCGAGGAGCTCCGCGGCGCCCGCGTCGTCCTTCTCCTCCGCCGGCACGGCCCGCGGCGCGACCACGCGCACGTCCGCCTGCTCGCCGACACCCCGCTGGTGCGGCACCCGCGCCGCCTCGTCCGCGTCGTGGGAGTCGGCGCCGAGCGGCAGCACCGTGACGTCGTCGACGCCCACCCGCAGCACCTGCGGCGGAAGGAGCCGGCCCGCCCCGGAGGCCACCGACGTGCGCAGGAACCGGGAGAGCGCCGACCACGGCTCGTCCTCCTGGCCCAGCGCGGTCCGCGCCTGCTCGGTCAGCCGGGCGGTCTCCTCCTCGGCTATTCGCCTGACCAGTACGTCCTTGCTCGGGAAGCGGCGGTAGACGGTGCCGACCCCGACGCGGGCGCGGCGCGCCACGTCCTCCATCGGAGCCCCGTAACCGAGCTCACCGAACACCTCGCGCGCGGCCCGCAGGACGTGCTCCAGATTGCGCTGGGCGTCCACCCGCAGCGGCGCGGACCTGCCGACCACCGGAGCGCCGTGGCGCTCGGAGCCGACGACGCCCGCGTGCGGGCCGTCGTCCACGGTCGCCGTCCCGGCGCCCGCCTGCCATCGTGAATCCTGAATATGCATAAGCGTTCCCCCGCTCATGATGTCTCCCCCCGGAGACTCCCCGCCCTGAAAAGGGGTTCCGGAGGACGAGCGCAGCGGTCCACGCGCTCCCGTCCGACACCCCGACGAACTACGAACATAGTTGAGTCGGGGTCAATTCAGAAGGGGGAGTTCCGTACGGTGCGCCCCCCGATCGGAGCAAGGACCGGAACACTCCCGATTCCAGCCCCCCGCCGAGCCCGGCACGGCCACCCTGACCTGGGCCGTTCCGCCCGTACCCCCTTCGTGCGCCACCCCACGCCCCCGTACCCCTCCGGTCACACAATTTGCCGGGGCTGTGGACAAACCACGGACGGCGGTGCGTCATGGGACAGTGACCGAACCTGCGCGCATTCTCGTGGTCGGCGGTGGCTACGTCGGCATGTACACCGCGCTGCGCCTCCAGCGGCAGCTCAGGGCCGAGCTGAGAGCCGGCTCCGCCGAGATCGTCGTGGTCACGCCCGAGCCGTACATGACGTACCAGCCCTTCCTCCCCGAGGCCGCCGCCGGCTCCATCTCCCCGCGCCACGTCGTCGTGCCGCTGCGCCGGGTCCTCGACCGCTGCCGGATCGTCATCGGCGAGGTCCTCTCCGTCGACCACGCCAAGCGGACCGCGACGCTCTCCACCCTCGCGACCGCCGAGGAGGGCACCGGCGCGGTCGCCCTCGCGTACGACGAACTGGTCATCGCGCCCGGCTCGGTCTCCCGCACCCTCCCGGTCCCCGGCCTCGCCGAGCACGGCATCGGCTTCAAGACCGTCGAGGAGGCCATCGGCCTGCGCAACCACGTCATCGAGCAGATGGACATCGCCTCCTCCACCCGCGACCCCGCGATCCGCGACGCCGCCCTGACCTTCGTCTTCGTCGGCGGGGGCTACGCGGGCGTGGAGGCGCTCGCCGAGCTGGAGGACATGGCCCGCTACACCGCGCGCTACCACCACAACGTCCGGCCCGAGGACCTCCGCTGGGTCCTCGTCGAGGCCTCGGACCGGATCCTGCCCGAGGTGGGCGAGGAGATGGGCCGGTACGCCATCCGCGAGCTGCGCGGCCGGAACGTCGACGTACGCCTGGAGACCCGCCTCGAATCCTGCGAGGACCGGATCGCCGTCCTCAGCGACGGCACCCGGCTGCCCACCCGGACCGTCGTGTGGACCGCGGGCGTCAAACCCGCCCCCCTCCTCGCCGCGACCGACCTGCCCCTGAACGAACGCGGCCGGCTCCGCTGCACGGCCGCCCTCGCCGTCGAGGGGGTCGAGCACGCCTGGGCCGCCGGCGACGCCGCCGCCGTCCCCGACGTCACCGCGGAGGAACCCGGCAGGGAGTGCGCGCCCAACGCCCAGCACGCCGTCCGCCAGGCCAAGGTCCTCGCCGAGAACATCACGGCCTCCTTGAGCGGCCGGCCGCTCAAGGAGTACGCGCACGCGTACGTCGGCTCCGTCGCCTCCCTCGGCCTCCACAAGGGCGTCGCCCACGTCTACGGACGGAAACTCAAGGGATATCCGGCCTGGTTCATGCACCGCGCCTACCACCTGAGCCGGGTGCCCACCTTCAACCGCAAGGCCCGGGTCCTCGCCGAATGGACCCTGTCCGGCCTGTTCAAACGGGAGATCGTCTCCCTCGGGTCACTGGAGCACCCCCGCGCCGAATTCGAACTCGCCGCCGCCCCGCCACCCGACCACGGCGACAAGCCGTCGTCCTGACATCACTGTCAGTGCGCTCGTCCACACTGGACGTGTGACCATAGGTGGGCTCACACCTGCACAGCGTGACTCTGCACGGCACCGACACCACGAGGCATAGAGATCCGTGAACTTCACCCGTTGGAGCGCCCGGCTCCCCGGTACACAGCGCCGCGCGGCGCGGGGGACCGAAGGCTCCGTGCCCGCCGCCCGCGGTGAGTACGCCCAGCAGCTTGAGCACCTCGCCCGAGAGGCCGCCGAGGCGGGCGGACCCGTCGCCGTACCCGCCCTGGAGGACTTCTCCGTCCGGGAGCTCCTGGGCCGCCTCCCCGGCCTGGTCGCCCTCGCGTACGGCCCGGAGCACCGCATCGCGTACGTCAACGACGCCTATGCCGCCGCCTTCGGCCCCCGCCCCGCGGGCGCCCCCGTCGCCGACACCTGCCCGGAGGCCGAGGAGCTCGGCCTGCTGCCCCTCATGGACCAGGTGCTGCGCAGCGGCAAGCCGCGCACGGTCAAGTCCCGCCGCACCCAGGACGGCGGCTCGTACACGGTGACCTGCCTGCCCGTGGAGAGCGAGCACCTCGAAGGCGGCGGAGTCCTCGTCCACGCCGCGGACGTCACCGACCACGCCGAGGCCGCCGAACGGCTGCGGACCAGCGAGCGCCGCCACCGCGAGACCGCCGTCACCCTCCAGCGCTCGTTGCTCCCGCAGGACCTTGAGCAGCCCGACGACCTGCGGATCGCCGCGACCTACCAGCCCGGCGGCACCGACGCGGCCGTCGGCGGCGACTGGTACGACGTGATCACCCTCGGCGCCGGCCGCACCGCGCTCGTCATCGGCGACGTGATGGGCCGCGGCGTGCGCGCCGCCGCCGTCATGGGCCAGCTCCGCACCGCCGTCCGGGCCTACGCGCGCCTGGACCTGCCCCCGCACGAGGTGCTCCAGCTGCTCGACGGCCTCGCCGCCGAGATCGACGCCAGCCAGATCGCCACCTGCGTGTACGCGATCCACGACCCCAGCGAGGGGAAGCTGGTCTACGCCTCCGCGGGCCACCTCCCCATCCTCGTCCGCGACGAGGACGGCACGGTCCGGCGCGCCGAGGACCCCACGGGCCCGCCCCTGGGCACCGGCGGCTGGCTGCACGCCTCCGGATCCATCGCCCTGCCGCCCGGCTCGACCGCCGTCCTCTACACCGACGGCCTGGTCGAGCGGCGCCGCGAGGACATCGACGAGGGCGTCGCCGCCCTGGCCCGCGCCCTGGCCGGCGCCAGCGGCACCCCGCAAGTGGTCTGCGACCGGCTGCTCCGCTCCCTCGGGGTGACCGCGGAGCACGACGACGACGTGGCCGTCCTGGTCGTCCAGCACCCGTCCCGCAGAGGGGCGGACGCGGAGCTCTTCCACAACGCGGCCCTGGAACTCCTCGGCGGAGTGGAGGCTGCCCCCCGCGCGCGTGCCTTCGCCTCCGGGGTCCTGTCGTCCTGGCGCTTCCCGGTCGAACTGCGCGACCTGGGCGTCCTCGCCACCAGCGAACTGGTGGGCAACTCCCTCCAGCACGGCACCCCGCCCATGCGGCTCCGTCTGCGCCGCACCGACCGCCGCCTGATCATCGAGGTCACGGACGGGGACGACCACCTGCCGCGTCGCCGCAGGGCGGAATCGGAGGACGAGGCGGGTCGCGGAATCTCGATCATCGCGACGATCGCCTCGTCCTGGGGGAGCCGCCGCACACCGGGCGGCGGCAAAGCGGTCTGGTGCGAGTTCGCCCTGCCCGACCAGTAGGTCAGGCGGCGGCGGTCTCCTTCTCGGGCAGGTGCTGCGCCACGACCAGGGACGGCTTCACGGCGAGCGACGGCTGGTTCTGCTCGGGGGTCAGCTGCCTGCCCAGCCGCACCGCGAGGAACGTGATGCCGAGCGAGAAGAGCACGAACGTCACGATGTACGGACCGTGCAGCGCGGCCCCCATGGGCCCGCCCACGGCGGGACCGACGGCCAGGGCCAGCTGCTTGACCAGTGCGAACGCCGAGTTGTACTGCCCGACCATCGACTCCGGCGCCAGATCGGCGACCAGCGGGGCCACGGTCGGCGACAGCATCGCCTCCCCGAGCCCGAACAGCGCGTACGTGGAGACGAACGCCGCCGTCGCCATCGCCTGGCTGCCGTGCCCGAGCCCCGCGTACCCGGCGATCAGCCAGGCCACGGTCCAGATCAGACCGACGGCCGCGATCACCCGGGTCCGCTTGCGGCGCTCGACGAACCGGAGCACCAGGAACTGGGCGGCCACGATCACCGCCGTGTTGGCGGCCAGCGCGATGCCGAGCGTCGAGGGCTGGATGCCGGCGGCCTCCGTGCCGTACGCGGCGAGACCCGACTCGAACTGCCCGTAGCAGGCGAAGAAGAGGACGAAGCCGAGGACGCACAGCTGCACCATCGCCTTGTGCCCGAGCAGCGCGCGGACACCGCCGCCCTTCCCGCCGTCGGTCGGACGGGCGCCCTGGAACGCCGGGGAACCCGGCATCCGCACGGTCCCGACGATCGCCGCCAGGACCAGGAACATCGCCGCCTCGATCGAGAACAGCAGGATGAAGCTGCCCGGCCGGCTGGTGTCCACCAGCAGACCGCCGATCAGACCACCGACACCGAGGCCCAGGTTCTGCAGGAAGAACTGCATGGCGAACGCCCGGGTGCGCCCGACCGGCGTCGAGCACCAGACGATCATCGTGGCGAGGGCCGGCTGGAGCACGGCCGTACCGGCGCCCAGCAGCGCCGCGGCCCCCACGGCCGCGGGCACGCTCGACGCGAAGCCCATGGCGACCGCACCCACGGCGGCGGCGACCGAGGCGACCAGCAGGACCGGCACCGGCCCGCGCCGGTCGATGGCCCGCCCGCTGAACGGCAGCACCACGAGCGCGGCCATGGCGAAGACGGCGAGCACGATGCCCGCCGTGGCCGCGCCCAGATCCCGCACCTGCGCCACGTACACATAGAGGTACGGCACGGTGAAGCCGAGTCCGAACGCGCTCAGCGCGCTGCCTGCCTGAATACGGCGCATCGCTGCGCCCCTCGCCTTGGTCACACTCACCCACTTCGGTCGCAGGTTCAGAGGTGTAACCCTGAACCTTGAAGACTTCAACACTAAAGTTCGAGCCTTAACAGTACACACCGAAGGACTTCAACGCCAACGAGAACCGTGGGATACTCGCCTGCATGTCCGACACCCCCGAGCGGTCCGGCCCGCAGGCTCACCAGGAGCCGAGCCTCGACGAGCAGATCGCCGCCTACCAGCGCGAGTTCCACGACCTCGACCCCCAGGTGGAGAAGGTCGTCTCGGCCCTCGGCCGGCTGAACCGACGGATGAACGTGGCGTACGGACGCCAGCTCGCCGACCTCGGCATCAGCAACGCCGAGTGGGAGGTCCTCAAGACCCTGGTGCTCGCCGGCGAGCCCTACCGGCTCGGCCCGGGCGAGCTCGCCAAGCGGCTCGGCCTCACCCCGGCCGCGATGACCCACCGCATCGACCGGATGGCGGGAGAGGGCCTGGTCACCCGCGACCGCGACGAGAACAACCGGGTCCGCGTGATCGTGGAGCTCACCGACGAGGGCCGCTCGAAGTGGCTGGAGGCCATGCGCATGGCCACGGACTTCGAGGAGGAGCTGCTCCAGGACCTGACCTCGGACGAGCGGGGCATCCTCGGCGAGGTCCTCATCCGGCTCCTCCGCCGCGTGGAGCTCACCCAGCCCGACGCGGGCGGCCGCCTGACGGACCTGGACTGACCCTCTTCCCCGGCGCCCTTACGGCGTCCCGAGGCCTGTCGGAGGGGGGTTGACACACCCCTCCCCGATGCGTAGTGTTCTCCGAGTTGTCACAGAGCCGGAACGGTTCTTCGGCGACCACCTCCGCCGCTGAAAGCGGCACCTCTACTCCGCACGATCTCCCCACCGGGACGAATTTCGGCATGCCGAAATTCATTTCGAATGGCTCGATTATGAGTCGCCGGGGAAATCCGCTAGAGTTTGAGACGTCGGAACGGCCCAACAGCCGGAAAGACAAACCCCGCTGACTGGGAATCAGACGCCGAAAGGATCTGATAGAGTCGGAACCGCCGGAAGGGCCCGGAGCGAAAGCGAAGGGGACCGGAAAGCACCGAGGAAATCGGATCGGAAAGATCTGATAGAGTCGGAAACGCAAGACCGAAGGGAAAGCCCGGAGGAAAGCCCGAGAGGGTGAGTACGAAGGAAGCGTCCGTTCCTTGAGAACTCAACAGCGTGCCAAAAATCAACGCCAGATTAGTTGATACCCCGTCCATCTTCGGATGGCGAGGTTCCTTTGAAAGTCCTGCCGGCCCTTGTGGCTGGTAGGCGACATACACAGCGAGGACGCTGTGGACGGTCGGCCACATTCCGGCATGACCGTCCCGCTCAACGCGAGTGTCACCCGATTACGGGTAAACATTCACGGAGAGTTTGATCCTGGCTCAGGACGAACGCTGGCGGCGTGCTTAACACATGCAAGTCGAACGATGAAGCCCTTCGGGGTGGATTAGTGGCGAACGGGTGAGTAACACGTGGGCAATCTGCCCTTCACTCTGGGACAAGCCCTGGAAACGGGGTCTAATACCGGATAACACCGGCTTCCGCATGGGGGCTGGTTGAAAGCTCCGGCGGTGAAGGATGAGCCCGCGGCCTATCAGCTTGTTGGTGGGGTAATGGCCTACCAAGGCGACGACGGGTAGCCGGCCTGAGAGGGCGACCGGCCACACTGGGACTGAGACACGGCCCAGACTCCTACGGGAGGCAGCAGTGGGGAATATTGCACAATGGGCGAAAGCCTGATGCAGCGACGCCGCGTGAGGGATGACGGCCTTCGGGTTGTAAACCTCTTTCAGCAGGGAAGAAGCGAAAGTGACGGTACCTGCAGAAGAAGCGCCGGCTAACTACGTGCCAGCAGCCGCGGTAATACGTAGGGCGCAAGCGTTGTCCGGAATTATTGGGCGTAAAGAGCTCGTAGGCGGCTTGTCACGTCGGGTGTGAAAGCCCGGGGCTTAACCCCGGGTCTGCATCCGATACGGGCAGGCTAGAGTGTGGTAGGGGAGATCGGAATTCCTGGTGTAGCGGTGAAATGCGCAGATATCAGGAGGAACACCGGTGGCGAAGGCGGATCTCTGGGCCATTACTGACGCTGAGGAGCGAAAGCGTGGGGAGCGAACAGGATTAGATACCCTGGTAGTCCACGCCGTAAACGTTGGGAACTAGGTGTTGGCGACATTCCACGTCGTCGGTGCCGCAGCTAACGCATTAAGTTCCCCGCCTGGGGAGTACGGCCGCAAGGCTAAAACTCAAAGGAATTGACGGGGGCCCGCACAAGCAGCGGAGCATGTGGCTTAATTCGACGCAACGCGAAGAACCTTACCAAGGCTTGACATATACCGGAAAGCATTAGAGATAGTGCCCCCCTTGTGGTCGGTATACAGGTGGTGCATGGCTGTCGTCAGCTCGTGTCGTGAGATGTTGGGTTAAGTCCCGCAACGAGCGCAACCCTTGTCCTGTGTTGCCAGCATGCCCTTCGGGGTGATGGGGACTCACAGGAGACCGCCGGGGTCAACTCGGAGGAAGGTGGGGACGACGTCAAGTCATCATGCCCCTTATGTCTTGGGCTGCACACGTGCTACAATGGCCGGTACAAAGAGCTGCGATGCCGCGAGGCGGAGCGAATCTCAAAAAGCCGGTCTCAGTTCGGATTGGGGTCTGCAACTCGACCCCATGAAGTCGGAGTTGCTAGTAATCGCAGATCAGCATTGCTGCGGTGAATACGTTCCCGGGCCTTGTACACACCGCCCGTCACGTCACGAAAGTCGGTAACACCCGAAGCCGGTGGCCCAACCCCTTGTGGGAGGGAGCTGTCGAAGGTGGGACTGGCGATTGGGACGAAGTCGTAACAAGGTAGCCGTACCGGAAGGTGCGGCTGGATCACCTCCTTTCTAAGGAGCACAGTACCGATTGCAGGCAAACGTTCTGCACGGTCAGCTCATGGGTGGAACGTTGATTAGTTGGCACACTCGGATGTCTCCTTCACCAGTACTGCTTCGGCGTGGAACGTGATGAGAGTTCAGAAGAGTGTGCTTGGCACGTTGTTGGGTGTCTGAGGGTACGGCCGGCTGGTCGTCCTTCAAGATTCCGGCCCCAGTGAACTTGGCTTGTTAAGTCAGGGTGATGGGTGGCTGGTCGTTGTTTGAGAACTACACAGTGGACGCGAGCATCTGTGGCCAAGTTTTTAAGGGCGCACGGTGGATGCCTTGGCACCAGGAACCGATGAAGGACGTGGGAGGCCACGATAGTCCCCGGGGAGCCGTCAACCAGGCTTTGATCCGGGGGTTTCCGAATGGGGAAACCCGGCAGTCGTCATGGGCTGTCACCCATGCCTGAACACATAGGGCATGTGGAGGGAACGAGGGGAAGTGAAACATCTCAGTACCCTCAGGAAGAGAAAACAACCGTGATTCCGGGAGTAGTGGCGAGCGAAACCGGATGAGGCCAAACCGTATGCGTGTGATACCCGGCAGGGGTTGCGCATGCGGGGTTGTGGGATCTCTCTTCTGTCGTCTGCCGGCGACAGGACGAGTCAGAAACCGTTGATGTAGGCGAAGGACATGCGAAAGGTCCGGCGTAGAGGGTAAGACCCCCGTAGCTGAAACATTGACGGCTCGTTTGAGAGACACCCAAGTAGCACGGGGCCCGAGAAATCCCGTGTGAATCTGGCGGGACCACCCGCTAAGCCTAAATATTCCCTGGTGACCGATAGCGGATAGTACCGTGAGGGAATGGTGAAAAGTACCGCGGGAGCGGAGTGAAATAGTACCTGAAACCGTGTGCCTACAAGCCGTGGGAGCGTCGGACATAGCTTGCTATGTCTCGTGACTGCGTGCCTTTTGAAGAATGAGCCTGCGAGTTTGCGGTGCGTTGCGAGGTTAACCCGTGTGGGGAAGCCGTAGCGAAAGCGAGTCCGAATAGGGCGATTCAGTAGCGCGCTCAAGACCCGAAGCGGAGTGATCTAGCCATGGGCAGGTTGAAGCGGAGGTAAGACTTCGTGGAGGACCGAACCCACCAGGGTTGAAAACCTGGGGGATGACCTGTGGTTAGGGGTGAAAGGCCAATCAAACTCCGTGATAGCTGGTTCTCCCCGAAATGCATTTAGGTGCAGCGTCGTGTGTTTCTTGCCGGAGGTAGAGCACTGGATAGGCGATGGGCCCTACCGGGTTACTGACCTTAGCCAAACTCCGAATGCCGGTAAGTGAGAGCACGGCAGTGAGACTGTGGGGGATAAGCTCCATGGTCGAGAGGGAAACAGCCCAGAGCATCGACTAAGGCCCCTAAGCGTACGCTAAGTGGGAAAGGATGTGGAGTCGCAGAGACAACCAGGAGGTTGGCTTAGAAGCAGCCACCCTTGAAAGAGTGCGTAATAGCTCACTGGTCAAGTGATTCCGCGCCGACAATGTAGCGGGGCTCAAGCGTACCGCCGAAGTCGTGTCATTGCAGCAATAGGGCCAACGCCCGCTGTGATGGGTAGGGGAGCGTCGTGTGCCGGGTGAAGCAGCCGCGGAAGCGAGTTGTGGACGGTTCACGAGTGAGAATGCAGGCATGAGTAGCGATACACACGTGAGAAACGTGTGCGCCGATTGACTAAGGGTTCCTGGGTCAAGCTGATCTGCCCAGGGTAAGTCGGGACCTAAGGCGAGGCCGACAGGCGTAGTCGATGGACAACCGGTTGATATTCCGGTACCCGCTTTGAAACGCCCAATATCGAGCCCATTAATGCTAAGGCCGTGAAGCCGTTCCGGACCCTTCGGGGAATGGAAAGTGGTGGAGCCGTCGACCCAAGGTGGTAGTAGGTAAGCGATGGGGTGACGCAGGAAGGTAGTCCAGCCCGGGCGGTGGTTGTCCCGGGGTAAGGGTGTAGGCCGTGTGATAGGCAAATCCGTCACACATTAAGGCTGAGACCTGATGCCGAGCCGATTGTGGTGAAGTGGATGATCCTATGCTGTCGAGAAAAGCCTCTAGCGAGTTTCATGGCGGCCCGTACCCTAAACCGACTCAGGTGGTCAGGTAGAGAATACCGAGGCGTTCGGGTGAACTATGGTTAAGGAACTCGGCAAAATGCCCCCGTAACTTCGGGAGAAGGGGGGCCATCACTGGTGATCGGATTTACTCCGTGAGCTGGGGGTGGCCGCAGAGACCAGCGAGAAGCGACTGTTTACTAAAAACACAGGTCCGTGCGAAGCCGTAAGGCGATGTATACGGACTGACGCCTGCCCGGTGCTGGAACGTTAAGGGGACCGGTTAGCTCTGTTTCGACAGGGCGAAGCTGAGAACTTAAGCGCCAGTAAACGGCGGTGGTAACTATAACCATCCTAAGGTAGCGAAATTCCTTGTCGGGTAAGTTCCGACCTGCACGAATGGCGTAACGACTTCTCGACTGTCTCAACCATAGGCCCGGTGAAATTGCACTACGAGTAAAGATGCTCGTTTCGCGCAGCAGGACGGAAAGACCCCGGGACCTTTACTACAGTTTGATATTGGTGTTCGGTTCGGCTTGTGTAGGATAGGTGGGAGACTTTGAAGCCGTGACGCCAGTCATGGTGGAGTCGCCGTTGAAATACCACTCTGGTCGTGCTGGATGTCTAACCTCGGTCCGTGATCCGGATCAGGGACAGTGTCTGATGGGTAGTTTAACTGGGGCGGTTGCCTCCCAAAGGGTAACGGAGGCGCCCAAAGGTTCCCTCAGCCTGGTTGGCAATCAGGTGTTGAGTGTAAGTGCACAAGGGAGCTTGACTGTGAGACCGACGGGTCGAGCAGGGACGAAAGTCGGGACTAGTGATCCGGCGGTGGCTTGTGGAAGCGCCGTCGCTCAACGGATAAAAGGTACCCCGGGGATAACAGGCTGATCTTCCCCAAGAGTCCATATCGACGGGATGGTTTGGCACCTCGATGTCGGCTCGTCGCATCCTGGGGCTGGAGTCGGTCCCAAGGGTTGGGCTGTTCGCCCATTAAAGCGGTACGCGAGCTGGGTTTAGAACGTCGTGAGACAGTTCGGTCCCTATCCGCTGTGCGCGTAGGAATATTGAGAAGGGCTGTCCCTAGTACGAGAGGACCGGGACGGACGAACCTCTGGTGTGCCAGTTGTCCTGCCAAGGGCATGGCTGGTTGGCTACGTTCGGGAGGGATAACCGCTGAAAGCATCTAAGCGGGAAGCCTGCTTCGAGATGAGTATTCCCACCTCCTTGAGAGGGTAAGGCTCCCAGTAGACGACTGGGTTGATAGGCCGGATGTGGAAGCCCAGTAATGGGTGGAGCTGACCGGTACTAATAGGCCGAGGGCTTGTCCTCAGTTGCTCGCGTCCACTGTGTTAGTTCTGAAGCAATGAACTCCCTTTGCCGGTCGAGTTCAACTTCATAGTGTTTCGGTGGTCATAGCGTTAGGGAAACGCCCGGTTACATTCCGAACCCGGAAGCTAAGCCTTTCAGCGCCGATGGTACTGCAGGGGGGACCCTGTGGGAGAGTAGGACGCCGCCGAACAATCATTGTGGGAAAGCCCCGCACCGACATGGTGCGGGGCTTTTCTGCGTTTACGGGCCGGCGAGGTCGAGGGGCCCTTGCGGGCCCCTTTCGCGTTTCAGGACGGGGTGACCAGCTGGGTGTCGTACGCCAGGATCACCGCCTGGACGCGGTCGCGGGCGCCCGTCTTCGCCAGGATGCGGCCGACGTGGGTCTTCACCGTCGACTCCGCGAGGTGCAGACGGCCGGCGATCTCGGTGTTCGTCCAGCCCCGGCCGATGACCGTGAGGATCTCCCGTTCCCGCTCGGTCAGGGAGGCGAGGCGGGGGTCCTCCGGCTGCGGGTCCGCCGTGGGGGACGCCGGCAGGTGGTGGATGTAGGCGTCCAGGAGGCGGCGGGTGAGGCTCGGGGCGACGACCGCGTCGCCGCTCGCGACCGCGCGGACGCCGGCGAGGAGCTCTTCCGGCTGGGCGTCCTTCACCAGGAAGCCGCTGGCGCCGGCGCGCAGACCGTCGTACGCGTACTCGTCCAGGTCGAAGGTGGTGACGATCAGGACGCGGGTCCGGGCGCCCGTGGCGACGATCCGCCGGGTCGCCTCGATGCCGTCGAGACCCGGCATCCGGATGTCCATGAGAACGACGTCGGGATGGTGCCGGTCGACCAGCCGGATCGCCTCGGTGCCGTTCGAGGCCTCTCCGACGACGGTCATGTCGTCCTGGCTCTCCAACAGCATGCGGAAGCCGAAGCGCTGCATCGGCTGGTCGTCCGCGATGAGAACGGTCGTCACGAGGGGAAGTCCTCCCGGGGGAGTCGGAGGGCGACGCGCCAGCCGCCGGCCGGCAGCGGACCGCAGGCGAGGGTGCCGTCGTAGAGGGCCGCGCGTTCACGCATGCCCGTGAGTCCCTGGCCGGGCGGGGCGGACGGGCGGGGGAAGGGGGCCGGGGCTCCCGTGTCCGTGATCTCCACGCGCACCTCCCCCGGCGGGTAGGCCAGGAGGACGGTGGCCGTCGCGCCCTCCCCGGCGTGCTTGAGGGTGTTGGTCAGGGCCTCCTGCACGGTCCGGTAGACCGTCAGCTGGGCGCCGGGGGTGAGGAGTCGGGCGGTGGGGGAGTCGTGGCGGTCGAGCCGTACCGGCAGGCCGGCCTTCCGTACGCCGGTGATCAGGGCGTCGAGGTCGGCCAGGGTGGGCTGGGGGTCACGGGCCGCCTCCGGCTCGTCGTCGCGCAGGACGCCGAGCAGGCGTCGGAGGTCGGCGAGGGCCTCCCGGCTCGTCGTGCCGATGGCTTCGAGGGCCTGGCCCGCGCGCTCGGGGTGCTTGGCGGCGGCGTACCGGCCGCCGTCCGCGAGGCCCGTGATGACCGAGAGGTTGTGGCCGATGATGTCGTGCATCTCCCGGGCGATACGGGTGCGTTCGGCCGCCGCGGCGAGCCGGACCTCCTGGTCGCGCTCGATCTCCAGGCGGCGGGCCCGGTCGACGAGGGCGGCCGTGTGGTCCCGGCGGGCGCGGACCGCGATGCCGAGCAGGGCGACGAGCGCGTACGCCCACAGGGTCGGGACGACGTGCTGGTCCCAGCTGCCCCGGGGGAAGCGGACCGCGCCGGTGACCAGGGGCGGGACGAGGAGGGCGAAGGCCCACAGGAGGGCGCGGGGCCGACGGGTGAGCGCGAGGTGGAAGACGGGGATCAGCTGGAGGTAGGCGGCCTGGAGGAAGGCGCCCGAGGCGGCGCTGACGAGGGCCGCGCAGGCCATCACGGTCAGGACGGCCGCCGGGTGCCGGCGGCGCCCGTACAGCGGGAGGGCGAGGACGAGGCTGAGGGTGATCACGAGCCAGGACGGGACGGACGGGTCGGGGGCGGTGTTCCGCCAGCCGCCCGCCGCGTCCGTGAGGGCCGCCGCCGTCCAGAACAGGGTCAGTGCGGTGTCCCAGGCCCAGGGGCGGCGGGCGTCGGCGGCCCGCAGGGCTGCCGGCAGCCGCTGGACGGAGCGGCTGAGGCGGGTGGTTCCGTCGGTCGTCTCCCGTGCGGGCTCCCGTGCCGTCTCCGTGGTCACGTGATCATCTCCTCATACGTCCCGGCGCTTGAGCAACAGTGCGGGGAGCGCGAGTGCCGCGGCGGCCCAGAGGAGCAGGGCGAGGAGGGCGGCGCCGGGGCCGGCCGCGCCGGGGAGCGGGGTGGCGGAGCCGAGGGCGCCGGCGGCCTGGGTGGGGAAGTACCGGACGGCCGTCTCCATCGCCTCGTACGGCAGCATCCCCAGGACCTCGGGGAGGATCATCACGCCGCCGACGAAGGCGCCGATCGCGCCGGGGACGGAGCGGAGGCCGCGCCGAGGCCGAGGGCGACGACGCCGAGGAGGGTGGTGCCGGCGGCGTTGCCCACGAGTGCGGCGAGGACGCCGTCGTCGGTGAGGGAGGCGGCCTGGTCGGTGTCGGAGAGGAAGACCTGCGCGATGAGGAAGGTGATCAGGTTGGTGACGGTGGTGAGGGCGAGGACGGTACCGGTGTAGACGGCGGCTTTCGCCCCGAGGAGGGGGAGGCGGGTGGGGACGGCGGTGAGGGAGGCGCGGATCATGCCGTTCGCGTACTCGCCTGCCGTGACCAGGATGCCGAGGACGGCGAGGGCGATGGCGCCGAGCTGGCTGCCGTAGAGGGTGAGGACGACGGTGTCGACGTCGGAGTCGCCTCCGTCGGAGGTGTAGGTGGTGCCCATGAGGAGGCCGACGCCGAGGACGAGCGCGGTGGCGGTCAGCACGGTCGTCCAGGTCGAGCGGACGGTCCGGAGCTTGTGCCATTCGGAGTGGAGTACGCGCGCGTGGGTGAGGCGGGGGGCCGTGGCGGGCGTGGGCTCGGTCGGGGCGGTGGCGGGGGTCGCGGTGGTCATGCGGGGGCTCCCTGGTATTCGACGGAGTCGTGGGTGAGGGCCATGAAGGCCTGTTCCAGGGAGGGGGCCCTGGGGGTGAGTTCGTGGAGGGGGAGGCCGTGGGCGGCGGCCGTGCGGCCGATCTCCGGGGCGTCCGGGCCGGTGACGAGGAGGGTGTCGGGGGCCTCCTGCGTGATGGCGGCGCCGGGGAGCAGGTTCCGCAGCCGGTCGGCCTCGGGGGTGACGACCTTGACGGAGGCTCCGCCGGCGGTGCGGACGAGTCGGTCGACGGTGGTGTCGGCGAGGAGCCGTCCCTTGCCGATGACGACGAGGTGGTCGGCGGTGAGGGCCATCTCGCTCATCAGGTGGGAGGAGACGAGGACGGTGCGGCCCTCGGCGGCGAGGGACTTGAGGAGGGTGCGGATCCAGAGCACGCCCTCGGGGTCGAGGCCGTTGACCGGCTCGTCGAGGACGACGGTGGCCGGGTCGCCGAGGAGCGCGGCGGCGATCCCGAGCCGCTGGCCCATGCCGAGGGAGAAGCCCTTGACGCGTTTGTCGGCGACGTGGGCGAGGCCGCTGAGGGCGAGGACCCGGTCGACGCGGGAGCGCGGGATGCCGTGGGTGAGGGCGAGGGCGGTGAGGTGGTGGCGGGCCGAGCGGCCGGGGTGCACGGAGCGGGCTTCGAGGAGGGCGCCGACGCGGGTGAGCGGCGCGGCGTGGCGGGCGTACGGGAGGCCGTCGACGGTGGCGTGGCCGCGGGTGGGGGCGTCGAGGCCGAGGATCATGCGGAGGGTGGTGGACTTGCCGGCGCCGTTGGGGCCGAGGAAGCCGGTGACGGTGCCGGGCCGGACGGTGAAGCTGAGGTCGTGGACGACGGTGGTGTCCCCGTACCGCTTGGTGAGGTTCTCTGCTCGGATCATGCCTCCGACGCTAGGGAGCGGGCGGGGGGCGTTCGTCCGACCGGGGGCGGGAGGTGGGGCGGGGGCGTGGTACCGGGGTACGACGGGGCGGAAAAGCCCTTGTCAGGGGGTGGTGCCGACCGGAGGATCTGCGCATGGACTTCTCGATACGTGTCATCCGCGCCGACGAGTGGGAGCGCGCCCGTGAGATCCGGCTCGCCGCCCTGCGCGATCCGGTCGCCCACCTGGCGTTCCTGGAGACGTACGAGACGGCGGTGCGGCATCCGGACTCGTTCTGGCAGGAGCGTACGGAGGGGGCGTCCGCGGCGGGGGGCGGGACAGTGCGTCAGTTCGTGGCCGAGGCCGCGGACGGGAGGTGGGTCGGCACGATCTCGCTGCTGGTGGAGCGGCCGGACGACGAGGTGCGTTTCGGGGAGCCGGCGAAGGTCGGCCAGACGCACATCGTGGGGGTGTACGTGCGGCCGGAGGCGCGGGGGACCGGCGTCGTCGACGCGCTGTTCCGTGCGGGGATCGAGTGGTCCTGGTCGCTGGAGGAGCCGGTCGAGCGGGTGCGGCTCTACGTCCACGAGGAGAACGCGCGGGCCGCGGCCTTCTACCGTCGCTTCGGTTTCGGGGCCACGGGGCAGCGGGTGGGCGTGCCGGGGCACGAGACGGCGATGGAGGTCGAGTACGAGGTGCGGCGGGCTTCCTAGGGGCCTGGGGGGTTCCGGTCGTTCGGCCGGGGCCCCGCCGGCCTGTCAGGAGGTCCTGGCGGTCGCCGTGCGGTGGGGCGGGGTCGGGTTCGGGGCCGGCCGGGGGCCGGTCCGGGGTGCGGCCGCGTCCCGTGCGGTGGCGGGCGTGCGGCGGCCGGCGAGACGGCAGCCGAGGCAGTCGGGGTGACCCCGGCGGGCGGTGGTGTCGCGGACCCGCCAGTCCCACTGGTCGGCGGGGCGGGGACCGGAGGGCTTGCCCCAGCCCGCCAGGTGGAGGCCCCAGGTGATGGCGGCGGCGAGGACGACGAGGGCCGCGCCGAGCCACAGGGCGGGGGCGAGGCCGAGGCAGAGGCCGGCTCCGGCGACGGCGGAGCCCAGTCCCGCGACGGGGGTTCCGGTCCAGCCGGCCAGGGTGTGGCCGAGGTCGACGTCGCCGTGGGCACTCATGGTTGCTCCCGTGGGGGTGTCAGGGCAGGCAGGATGAAGGCATCGTCGTGAACATTTATCTCACGAGCTAAGTAACTTAGATGCTAAGGAGTCTCTGCGTGGAGGGCAAGAGCCGTCCCCCGGTCACCGTCGGCGAGGCGATCCACCGGATGGACGCGTACGTGGCGCTGGGACTCATCGGCCAGCAGGAGGTCGCGCAGGCACTCGGCCTCAACGTGACCGACCTGACCTGTCTCGGACACGTCCTCGGCGCGGGCGACGACCCGCTGTCGGCCGGAGACCTGGCCGAACGCGTCAACCTCACCACCGGCGCCGTCACCGGGGTGCTCAACCGGCTGGAGAAGGCCGGATACGCCCGGCGGGCCCCCGATCCGGCCGACCGGCGGCGGGTCCGCGTGGTCCCGGACCCGGACGCGGCCGCCCGGGTCGTCGCGCTCTACCAGCCGTTCTACGCCCGGCTGGAGGAGGTCTTCGCCCGGTACACGCCGGAGGAGACCGCCGTCATCGCCGACTGGTTCACCCATGCCGCCGACGCCGCGCGCGCCCATCTGCACGCCCTGCGGGGCCGGGTCGTCTGACCCGGGGAGGTACGAGGGGCGGGGCGGTGCACGGGGGGTTCGTCAGGTGCGGGGCCTCAGGGCCGGGGCGTCAGGAGGCTCTCCGGCCAGCGTGAACGGGCCTGCTCCGGGGAGCGCATCAGGGCCAGGGTCGGCAGGCCCTGCCGGTGGCCGGCGGCGAGGAGCTCCGGGAGCTGCGGGAGCGGGGCCACCGCGGCGACGTCGTCCAGGACGAGGGTCAGTGGTGGGTCGAGCCGACCGTCGGATGACCGTGCGGCCATGCGGCGGCCGTGCTCGACCACGCTTGCGGCGAGCGCCGTCAGGAGCGGCATCGCGCCGGGGTGGGTGCGGGGGTCCTCGATGGACTCCCCCACCACGTAGAGGGTGCCCCCTTCGGGGAGGAAAGATGCCAGTGCCAGCGAGTCGGTTCGATTCGGGGTGCAGGCCTCCCGGATGTGGACCGAGGAGAGCGAGGCCAGCGCACGGGCCGTCAGTTCCTGCGCGGTGCGGCGGCTTTCCGGGTGCGCGGTGAGCGCGGATTCGAGCAGCCCCGCGTGACCGGAGGCCGCCTTGGGGTGGCTGCGGAGGATCCGTACCGGCTCGTGGGCGCCGGCGCCCTGCGCCCAGCGGTGCACCTGGCGGAAGGGCCGCCCGTCGACGGCGGCGGCGTGCAGCCAGCAGCGGAGGAGCGTCTCGGCGGTGTCGGCGGTGGCCGCGTCCAGCCGGGAGTGCGGGCGCACCGGGGCGAGCAGGGCGGCCGCCCGCTCCGCGGCGACGGCCGGGTCCTCGCAGTGCTCGGAGGGGGACCAGTGGAGGCGCGCGGGCGTGTCGCACAGGTGGCCGGGGTCGTGGACGAGGACCGGGCCGAGCTTGCCGCGGGCGTCCTTGGTCGCGGCCCAGAGGGCGGGGTCCGAGGTGACGACGAGGACCGGGCCCTCGGCGTCCCGGACGGCCTGGACGGCTGCCGGGCGGCGGGCGTCCGGAGGGCCGTAGAGCGTGCGGAGGGGGCCCGCGGGACCGGGGACGGCGGCGGCGACCGGGGAGGGGTCCGCGGTCGGGGCCGGGACGGGGGCAGGGGTGGGCGGCGCCGGGGGGATCGGGGGCGCGGGCATCGGGGCCGTGGGCGGCTCCGGGGCGTGCGAGGCCGCCGGGCGGCGGGGGGCCGGGGGAGCGGCCGGACGGCGGGCGGGCTCGCCGTGCGGGGAATCCCTGTGCGGGGAGTCCTTGGGCGGGGGGTCGCCGGGTGCGGAGTGGCCACGTTCGGGGTGGGTGTGCGCGGATGCGCCGGGTGCGGAGTCGCGGTGCCCGGGTGTCTCGCGTACCGGTCTGCCGTGGACGGGCTCCTCGGGGGACGGTTCCGCGTACGCGGGCCGCGCCGGCGCGCGCCTCCCGGGTGCGGGCTTCTCGTACGACCCGTCCCGGGGGGCACGTGCCTGCGCCTCGCCCGTCCCGTACACCCCCGCCCTCCGGTTCGCCCGGACCGCGCGCCAGCGGGCCACGGTGCCCAGGACGAAGACCGCGAGGACGAGGAGGATCATCGCCTCGCCGATCAGCAGGCCCCAGAACAGGCCGTATCCGGAGAGCTGTCCCGGCGGGGTCGTCGGCCAGGCGGCCGCGAGGTCCGTCGGCGCGGTGGCCAGGGAGCGGAGGGCCGCCGGCGTGCCCGTGTAGGCGACGCCCCGCGGCCAGGCGCCGTGGGAGAAGAGCCCCGCCAGGCCGGTCGCCGTCCACACCAGGACCGTGAGGCCGAGGAGGAGGCCGAACAGGCTGAGCAGCAGCCCGTCGGAGATTCCTCCCCCGCCCTTCCGTGCCGGTTCCACCTATGCCACCGTCGACTGCGAGCTGCCGTTCATCTGCTGCTCGATGAGGATCGCGCGCTGCTCCGTCTCCCATTCGAGGTCCGGATCGCCGGTGGGGTCCGAGGCCTCCGTCATGGCGCGGTCGGTGTAGACGAGCGGGCGTTCCCGTTCGGTGATGAGGTGTTTCACCACCTGCACGTTGCCGTTGACGTCCCAGACCGCGATGCCGGGGGTGAGGGTCGGGATGATCTCGACCGCCCAGCGCGGCAGGCCGAGGACCCGGCCCGTGTTGCGCGCCTCGTCGGCCTTCTGGGCGTAGATGGTCCGGGTGGAGGCCATCTTGAGGATCGCCGCGGCCTCCTTCGCCGCCGCTCCGTCGACGACGTCGGAGAGGTGGTGGACGACCGCGACGAACGACAGGCCGAGTCGGCGGCCGAACTTGAGCAGCCGCTGGAACAGCTGCGCCACGAACGGACTGTTGATGATGTGCCAGGCCTCCTCGACGAGGAAGATGCGCTTCTTCCGGTCGGGGCGGATCCAGGTGTGCTCCAGCCAGACACCGACGATCGCCATGAGGATCGGCATGGCGATGGAGTTGCGGTCGATGTGGGACAGGTCGAAGACGATCAGCGGCGCGTCCAGGTCGATGCCGACGGTCGTCGGGCCGTCGAACATGCCCCGCAGGTCGCCGTCGACCAGCCGGTCCAGGACGAGCGCGACGTCCAGGCCCCAGGCCCGTACGTCGTCTATGTCGACGTTCATCGCCTCGGCGGATTCCGCCTCGGGGTGGCGGAGCCGCTCCACGATGTCCGTGAGGATCGGCTGGCGGTGGGTGGTGTGCTCGACGACGTACGCGTGGGCGACCTTCAGCGCGAAGCCGGAGCGCTCGTCGAGGCCGTGGCCCATGGCCACCTCGATGATCGTCCGGAGCAGCGCGAGCTGCCCGGTGGTGGTGATCGACGGGTCGAGCGGGTTGAGGCGGATCCCGGAGTCGTTGGCGACCATGGGGTCCAGGCGGATGGGGGTTATCCCCAGCTCCTGCGCGATGAGGTTCCATTCGCCGACGCCGTCCTCGCCCTGCGCGTCGAGCACCACGACCTGCCGGTCGCGGAAGCGGAGCTGGCGGAGCACGTACGTCTTCTCCAGCGCCGACTTGCCGTTGCCGGACTCGCCGAGGACCAGCCAGTGGGGGGCGGGGAGCTGCTGCCCGTACAGCTGGAAGGGGTCGTAGATGTACCCCTTGCCGCTGTAGACCTCGCGGCCGATGATCACGCCGGAGTCGCCCAGGCCGGGAGCGGCGGTCGGCAGGTAGACGGCCTGCGCCTGCCCGGTGGAGGTGCGCACGGGCAGGCGGGTCGTCTCCACCTTGCCGAAGACGAAGGAGGTGAAGGCGTCGGTGACGACGGACAGCGGATCTCGCATGGGTCTGTGCCCCTTCGGCCCTAGCGGCGGATGCCGGTCGCGAACGGCAAGGTGTTCACAAAGGCCCGGTGGTGCTCGCGGTCGCACCACTCCAGCTTCAGATACGACTTGCCGGCGGAGGCCCTGATCGTGCGCTTGTCCCGGGCCAGGGCCTCGGGCGAACGCGACGACACCGTGATGTACCCGACGAGGTTCACTCCGGCAGCGCCGCTGGCGAGATCTTCACCCCGCTGGTCGAGCCGGCCGTGGGCGGCGATGTCGCGCGGGTCGACCGTGCGGTTCATCTTGGCGGCGCGGCTGGCGTCCGCCTCGTCGTTGGTCTTCTCGGTGAGCATCCGCTCGATGGCGACCTCGGTGGGCTCCAGGTCCATGGTCACGGCGACCGTGCGGATGACGTCCGGGGTGTGGACGAGCAGCGGGGCGAGGAAGTTGACGCCCACGGGGGTCATCGGCCACTCCTTCACCCAGGCGGTGGCGTGGCACCAGGGGGCGCGGGTCGAGGACTCGCGGGTCTTGGCCTGGAGGTACGTCGGCTCCATCGCGTCCAGCTCGGCCGGCCAGGCGTTCCGCTTGGTCATGGCCTGGATGTGGTCGATGGGGTGGTCCGGGTCGTACATGGAGTGCACGAGGGAGGCGAGCCGGGACTGGCCGAGGGGCTGGCGGACGCGGATGTCGGCCTCGGCGAGGCGGGCGCAGATGTCGGTGAGCTCGCGGGCCATGACGACGGCGAGGCCGGCGTCGCGGTCGAGCTTGCGGGCGCCGGAGGCGTGCTTGGCGGCGCGGGCCATGGCGTTGGCCTCGGCGGCGAGTTCGCGCGTGTAGTGCATGCAGGCGACGAGGTAGGCGCGGTGCTGCTCGCTGGAGGTGGAGACCATCGACTGGAGCTGGTCGTAGGACTCCATGAGCCACGCGGGCGCGTTCGCGTCGCCGCGCTGGCCGACGTCCTTGGCGTGGGCGTCGGGGTCGGCGGGGAGGGTGCGCGCCAGCATCTGGAGGCGGGTGACGAAGCCGTCGCCGTTGGCGACGTGCTTGAGGAGGGTGCCGAAGCGGTCGACCAGGGCCTCCTGGTCCTCGCTGTCGCGCAGGCCGACGCCGGGGCCCTCGATCTCGATGGCGGCGGTGACGGTGCGGCGGTCGGCGTGCAGGAGGACGGCGATCTCGTCCGGGCCGAAGGGCGCGGCGAGCCAGCCGACGCGGCCGATGCCGGGCGGCGGGCCGACCTCGACCTCGCGGCCGTCGAGGCGGGTGCCGGCCTCGGAGACGACGGAGCGGTAGGCCGTGCCGCGCTTGAGCATCCGCTTGTAGCTGCGGTTGATCTCGAACCACTTGTAGAACGTGCGGTGCTTGTACGGGAGGTACACGGCGGCGATCGCGAGCATCGGGAGGCCGGCGAGGAGGGCGATCCGCAGGGGGAGGAGGGGGACGAGGAGTCCGCTCATCATGCCGAGGAAGGCGCCGACGATGATCAGGGCGATCTCGCCGGTCTCGCGGTTCTTGCCGACGATCGCGTTCGGCCGCGCGCGGCCCACGAGATACGTACGGCGGGGCGCGACCGGCTGGGACTGGGTCGTCAACGCCCTGCACCTCCAGAGTTCTTGCGGCTACTGTGCGGGGTTCCCGCGGTGGGACTGCTGCTGCGGGGGGACGGTGGGGGAGTGGCGCCGCCGCCTCCGCCGCGGCTGCTGTGGGCGGCCATGCCGCCGGACACGGGGTTGGCGGGGCGGGCGGGCTGGGCGCCCTGGCCGCCGCCGTCGCCGCGGGCGCTGTGGGTCTTGATGCCCTGGGAGACGAGGGAGGCGGGGGAGGAGATGACGGCGGCGGCCGTGTTCTCCCCGGCGCGGTGGAGGCGGTTGTTGCGGGAGGCCGCGATCTCGTCGCCGAAGCCGGGGACGAAGCGGTAGATCATCGCGGAGGCGAAGATCGCGAGCAGGATGATCGCGAGGCCGGAGACGACGGCGGAGAACGAGTCGGGGCCGGTTCCGGAGGAGAGGGCGCCGGCGAGGCCGAGGACGATGACGATGACCGGCTTGACCATGATGATCGCGATCATGATGCCGGCCCAGCGGCGGACGTGGCCCCACATGTTCTTGTCGACGAGGCCGGAGTAGACGACGACGCCGAGGAGGGCGCCGACGTACAGCATGACGGCGCGGAGGAACAGCTCCAGGTAGAGCACGCCCGCGGCGATCACGGTCACCAGGGAGACGATGATCAGCATGATGGGGCCGCCACCGATGCTGTCGCCCTTCTGGAGGGCCTCCTTGAAGCTGCCGAAGAAGACGTCGGTCTGCTGGTCGGTGCCGGAGGCGATGACCTCGGTGACGGCGTCGGTGGCGTTGACGACGGTGTAGAGGATCAGGGGGGTGAAGGCGGAGGCGAGGACCGTCAGCCAGAGGAAGCCGATGGCCTCGGAGAGCGCGGTGGTGAGGGGGACGCCCCGGATGGCGCGCTTGGCGACGGCGAGGAGCCAGAGGAGCAGGGTGAGGACGGTGGAGGCGGCGAAGACGATCGCGTACCGGCCGAGGAACTCGGTGTTGGTGAAGTCGACGTCGGCGGTCTCCTTGACGGCCTTGGAGAGGTAGTCGACGGTGGCGATGGCGGCGTCGGCGAAGCCTCGGGCGAGGGACTTGAGCGGGTCCTGCTCGTTGTTGGTCTCGGGGAGCGGCACCGTGTCGCCACCGGGCTGGCTTCGTTCGCAGAGCGTGCGTGCCTCGCCCACCAGGAACCGGCACTCGCTCTTGCCCGCGCTCGGGCTCGGAGAGGGTGTGGGTGTCGGTGTGGGGGCCGCGTGTGCCGCCGAGGCGAGCAGGAGGGGCAGGAAGAGGAACACCGCCGCGATCACGGTCGCCGCGCGTGCGGCCAGGCTGCGCTCAGCGGGCATAGGTGAACCCTCCGTATCCCTCGACGGCTCCGGCGATCTCGTCGGCCATGGAGGCACGGTTGTCGCCGTTGACCGGGGTGGGGCCCTCGTGCTGGTCGAGGGACTCCACCCGCCAGTCGCCCTCGACCCAGGTGAGCTTCTCCGTGATGGTGAACCACGTGGACGTCACGGGCTTGGTCGAGCCGGCCCCCGCCAGGCCTCCGAGGCTGGTGCACCAGACCTCGACCGTCGCCGAGTTCCCCGTGTACTCCCGGATCTTCGCGCCGATCGGGATGGTGCGTGCCACGAGGGTCATGCCCGAGGGCGCGGTTCCGTCCTTGTTCAGTCCCGCGCTGGCCATGAGGTCCGCGCTGTAGGACGCGTCGAACTTCGCGACGGTCTCGTCCCCGACCGCCGGGGCGTGCACGGCGCGTACGATCTCGCGACGCCGGGCGGCGTCGAACATCTCGACCGACCCCAGCGCCACCGCGTAGTTCGTCGCCGCGCTCTGGGCGCCCTGTTCGTCCTGGGTGTAGCCCGTGGGGATCCGGCCGTTCTTGCCCGTGACCGGGCGGACGCCCGTCGCGGCCGTGGGGGCCGCGGTGCCCGGGGTGTCGGAGGAGGAGCCGGCCTGGTCCGTCGGGTCGCCGCCGCCGCGGTTGGCGAAGGCGATCGCCGCGACGAGGAGGACCACCACGCCGACGACGGTGATGAGGGAGCGTGAGCTGCGGACGGGGCGGCGGGGGCCGCCGTACACGTCGCCGCTGTTGCCCTCGGGCAGGCGGGTCCGGGTCTGGCCCGAGCCGCCCACGCCGCCGAAGCTGTCGTGCTCGTCACCGGGACTCATGCCGGGAACGCCCCCTCACTGGTTCGCGGTACGGGCAGTACGGGCGGTGCTGCAACATGGCTGGTCTTGCTCGTCTTGCTGGACATCTGGGGAACGCATTCTCAGGAGGTCGCCGTCCGACGGGGCGTCAGACCGCCATCCCGTACACGATGGTGAAGAGCGTCCCCAGGGAGCCGATGATGAAGACGCCGGTCAGTCCGGCCACGATCAGGCCCTTGCCCTGCTCCGCGCTGAAGGTGTCGCGGAGGGCGGTCGCCCCGATGCGCTGCTTGGCCGCTCCCCAGATGGCGATGCCGAGGCAGAGCAGGATGGCCACCGCCATCACCACCTCGATCATGATCTTGGCCTCGGCGCCCAGGCTGCCGAAGGGGCCCCAGTTCGGGGCGATTCCGCCGATGATGGTGGTGATGTCGCCTTTTTCTGCCGCCAGGTACATGTAACTCACCGCCCCTGTATGGGTAGTTCGTCGCCCCTGCCGGACGGCATGGGTCATCGCCCTATCTTCGCTGATGAAACCGCCCGCGTGTGACGGCTTGGCGGCTCTCTTTACCCGATCCCCGCACATCTGACCGACTTGACCGTCTTGACCTGCGGCGGTCTGGCCGGTTTCTATGCAAAGAAGCGTATCGTCACTCTGTGTATCACGGAGAGTGACTCCGAGCAATGATTGTCGTTGTTGCACTCTTGGGGCGGTGTCGGCGGCCCACCGCCTAGACTCCCTCCCGGGGGCGTACTGCCATGAGCCGAGGGGTGGTTGACGGTGCGTAGGGCCGGCAAGGCGTGGCTGGTGGCCGGTGGGGCCTTCGGGGTCTGCCTGAGCTTCGTCGCACTGCTCGTCGTCGGCACGTTCTCGGCCGCGGCCGGTCTCGCCGGCGGCGCGGGCACCGGAGCGAACGGGAACGTGGCGCTCGCCAAGGGCGCGGTCCCGGCCCTCTACCAGGGGCTCGTGCAGCGCTGGGGCAACCTCTGCCCCGCCATCAACCCGGCCCTGCTCGCCGCCCAGCTCTACCAGGAGAGCGGCTGGAACCCGCGGGCCGTCTCCTCGGCCGACGCGCGGGGCATCGCCCAGTTCATCCCCGGCACCTGGGCCAGTCACGGGGTGGACGGCGACGGGGACGGCGACCGGGACATCTGGGACCCCAAGGACGCGATCCCCTCGGCCGCCTCGTACGACTGCGAGCTCGCCGGCTACGTGAAGAACGTGCCCGGGGACCCGGCGAGCAACATGCTGGCCGCGTACAACGCGGGCGCGTACCGGGTGATCAAGCACGGCGGGGTGCCGCCCATCAGCGAGACCCGGAACTACGTGCGCATCATCAAGTCCCTGGAGAAGAGCTTCGCCCGGCCCCTGGGCCGGGTCGACCCCTCCCGGCAGGCGGCCGGCGCGATCCACTACGCGCAGGGGAAGCTCGGCACCCCGTACCTCTGGGGCGGCACGGGCACCGCCGCGCAGAACGGCCGGTTCGACTGCTCCGGGCTCACCCAGGCCGCGTACGAGAGCGTCGGCATCCGGCTGCCGCGCGTGGCCAACGACCAGTACAACGCCGGTCCGCACCCCTCGCGCGAGGAGCTGCTCCCGGGGGACCTGGTCTTCTTCTCCGACGACCTGACCAACTCGCGGGCCATCCGGCACGTCGGCATCTACGTCGGCGGCGGCTACATGATCGACGCACCGCGCACCGGGGCGGTCATCCGTTTCGACCGGATCGACACCCCTGACTACTTCGGCGCGACCCGGGTCACCGCGGAGGGCGCGGCGGCGCTGCCGACCCATCTCCCGCAGCCCTGACCGGAGCAGACGGACCGTCGACCGCCCGGCCGCGGACGGCCCGACGGCACGCCCGGCGCCCGCTTCCGGGCCCCGGCGGGCGGGCCGCCGGCCGGGTGCGCGCCCCGCGGGCGTACCGGACATGGCCGGAACTCTCCGTCATGCACAGGCCCTGAGCTGCGGTGAACCGTCACTCTTCGATAACGTCGGCATGATCCACCGGAGAGATCGGAACGTGTGCCTCAGGCGGTTCGTTCCTGATCCGACCGCTCTGACCACGGGGGTTGGAACACACAGACACGAGAGCAAGGGGCCTCAGCAGATGGCTGGACTCGCATCGGACGGTTCGAACCCCGATGTCAGCCTGCTCTACGACATCAACGGGCTGGCCAAGGCCGCACCGCCCTGGTTCGACCGCGTCATGGGGTTCGTCGGCGAGTACGGGATCATGCTCGCGATGGCCCTCGTCGTCCTGTGGTGCTGGTGGAGCGTGCGCCGCCGCGGCACCCTCGCCGACTCCGTCTCGGCCGTCGCGGGCCTCGTCTGGGCCCCGCTGGCCGCCGGCATCGCCCTCCTGGTGAACATCCCCATCCGCGGCTTCGTCGAGCGCCCCCGGCCCTTCCGGGACCACCAGGGGCTGGAGGTCCTCGTCGCCGGGAAGACCGACTTCTCCTTCGTCAGCGACCACGCCACCCTGGCGATGGCCCTCGGCGTCGGCGTCTTCGTCGCCCACCGCCGGTTCGGGCTCGCCGCGATCGGCCTCGCCCTCGCCGAGGGCTTCGCGCGGGTCTACATGGGGGTCCACTACCCCACCGACGTGATCGGCGGCCTCGCCCTCGGGACGGCCGTGGCGCTGCTCCTGGCCCCGCTCGCCCTCGCCCTGCTCACCCCGGTGGTCTCCGCCGTCGCCCGCTCCCGCCGCTGCGCGGGCCTGGTCCGCTCCCGCCGGGCCGAGCCGGCGCGTCACCCCGAGGCCGTCGACATCCCCGAGCCCCGCATCGGCGGGCCCGCCCAGGGTCCCGGGCACAACGACCTCGCGGCCTGAGCCGGGCCGGAGAGCGGCGCTACGCGTCCGGTTCCGCCGCCGTCCGCAGATGGTCCGCCGCGTCCGTGCGGGCCCGGTCGCGGGACCTCCGGGCCGGGCCCGTCCAGCCGCAGCTGCAGCGGGCCAGCGCGAACGAGCCGCGCTCCGACGTCGTCGTGGTGTGGGGAGAGGACTGCGCGTGCACCTCACCACCGTACTGCGCGTGACGGCTCGCCCCGACCGTCGTTATGAGGTGCGGGTGTCCCCGGGGCCCGCAGGGTCCGGGGAAGGGCGTGTCCCGGGCGAACAGCGGTGAGGCGTTGGGGGTTTGCAGGCGATGGTGGTGCAGCTGAGGTACGGGCGCCCGGGCGCCCTCGGGAGCGGGACGCTGGCCGTCACCGCCGTCCTGGTCGGCTCGCTCGTCGGGGCCACGGGGTGCGCCGCCCCCGAGGAGCAGGGGCCCGCGGTCGACCCCGCCCTCGCCGTACGGAACGCCCCCGACGCGCTGGCCAGGGCCGGCACCTCCAAGGCGAGCACCTCCATGGAGATGGCCGCCGGAGGGACCAGGGTCACCATCCGCGGCGAGGGAGGCTACGACTTCCGGCGCCGCACCGGCCGGCTCCAGGTGGTACTGCCGAAGGACGCCGCCGGGACCAGCGAGCACCGGCCGATCACCGAGCTGCTCACCCCCGGCGCCCTCTACATGAAGAACCGGGGCGCCGGGGTGCCCGCCGACAAGTGGGTGCGGGTGGACACCACCGCCCTCGACGACGGGAACCTCGTCACGGGAGGGGCCACCGACCCGGCCGCCGCGGCCGAGCTCCTCCGCGGGGCCCGGCAGGTCGTGTACCTCGGGGAGACCGAGCTGGCCGGGGTGAAGGTCGGCCACTACCGGGGCGTGGCGGACATCGCGCACGCCGCCCGGGTCGCCGTGCCGCAGCTCCGGGGCGCGCTGGCCGCGGCGGCGAAAGGGTTCACCACGGACACCGTGCCCTTCGACGCGTACCTCGACGGCGAGGGGCGGCTGCGGAAGGTCCGCCACCAGTTCAGCTTCAGCAACCAGGGCCGTACGGTCGCGGTCGCGTCGACGACGCTGCTGTACGGCTTCGGGATCCCCGTCACGGTGACGCTGCCGGACCGCCGGGACATCTACGCCGGGAAGATCAAGGCCTGACCTGGACCGCCGCCGACGGGGCCATCGGCAAATGGTCCGGACGTGTCATGCGCGGTCCGTGTCCCCGTCCCTACGCTGGGAGACCGCTGGGAGACCGACGCCGGCAGGAAGAGGTGGATGCGCGTGGCCCCGCCCGGTACAGCAACCGTGACCGCAGATCCGGACTGCGTCGCCCTCGCCGAGATCGAGCTCTGCGGCGAGCTGATCATCGCCGCGTCGGCCGCGGACGGGGAGCGGCTCAGCGCGGACCGGATCGACGAGGTGCTGAGGGTGGCGGTGGGGCGGGCCGTGGAGGACCTCTGACGGAACGGCCCGGCTCGCCGCCGCGCGCCCGGGGAGCGCGGCGGAGGCCTCAGGTGCGCATCATGCGGGCGATGGCCTTGGTGGCCTCCTCGACCTTGGCGTCGATGCCCTCGCCGCCCCTGGTCGCCGCGTCCGCGACGCAGTGCCGCAGGTGCTCCTCCAGGAGCTGGAGGGCGAACGACTGGAGCGCCTTCGTCGAGGCGGAGACCTGCGTGAGTATGTCGATGCAGTAGACGTCCTCGTCGACCATCCGCTGGAGGCCGCGGATCTGGCCCTCGATCCGGCGGAGCCGCTTGAGGTGCTCGTCCTTCTGCTTGTGGTAGCCGTGCACACCGTGCTCGTGGTCGGCCGCGACGGCCTCGACGGGCTCGGGGGTGACCTGGTCCGCCTCGGTGGTCGTCATGGCGTCCTCCCGTTGTCCATTAAGGGGGTGTATACCCCTCGTGGGTATATGGTACCGATCCCCGCCGGTCCGGGCGGGGGCCCGTGCAGTTCACTGTGCCTGATGGGCGACACTGAGAGACGCCGGTTAGCCGTGGCCGGATGATGCGCCTAGCATCAGCCTGACCGAAACCCAGCACCCCGAGGACCTCACGTGCGATTTCGTCTGACCCCCAGGGAGACGAGCTTCTACGACATGTTCGCCGCGTCCGCGGACAACATCGTCACGGGCTCGAAGCTCCTGATGGAACTGCTCGGAGCGGAGCCTTCCGCCCGGGCCGAGATCGCGGAGCGGATGCGGGCAGCGGAGCACGCCGGCGACGACGCGACCCATGCCATCTTCCACCAGCTGAACTCCTCGTTCATCACGCCGTTCGACCGCGAGGACATCTACAACCTCGCGTCCTCCCTCGACGACATCATGGACTTCATGGAGGAGGCCGTCGACCTGGTCGTCCTCTACAACGTCGAGGAGCTCCCCAAGGGCGTCGAGCAGCAGATCGAGGTGCTGGCGCGGGCGGCGGAGCTGACCGCCGAGGCGATGCCGAACCTGCGGACGATGGCCAACCTCACCGAGTACTGGATCGAGGTCAACCGTCTGGAGAACCAGGCCGACCAGATCCACCGCAAGCTGCTCGCGACGCTCTTCAACGGCAAGTACGACGCCATCGAGGTGCTGAAGCTCAAGCAGATCGTCGACGTGCTGGAAGAGGCGGCCGACGCGTTCGAGCACGTGGCCAACACGGTGGAGACCATCGCGGTCAAGGAGTCCTGAGGCTTCGTGGACACCTTTGCTCTGATCGTGACCATCGGTGTCGCGCTCGGCTTCACCTATACCAACGGCTTCCACGACTCGGCCAACGCGATCGCCACCTCGGTGTCGACGCGTGCGCTGACCCCGCGGGCGGCCCTGGCCATGGCCGCCGTCATGAACCTCGCCGGCGCCTTCATGGGCAGCGGGGTCGCCAAGACGGTCAGCGAGGGCCTGATCGAGACGCCGCACGGCGACAAGGGGATGGGCATCCTCTTCGCCGCGCTGGTCGGCGCGATCATCTGGAACCTGGTGACCTGGTACTTCGGTCTGCCGTCCTCCTCCTCGCACGCGCTGTTCGGCGGCATGGTGGGAGCGGCGCTGGCCGGCGGTACGGAGGTCATCTGGGGCGGCGTCCTCGACAAGGTCGTCATCCCCATGTTCATCTCGCCGGTGGTCGGCCTGGTGGCCGGTTACCTGGTGATGTGCGCGATCCTCTGGATCTTCCGCAAGGCCAACCCGCACAAGGCCAAGCGCGGCTTCCGCATCGCGCAGACGGTGTCCGCGGCCGGCATGGCGCTGGGCCACGGTCTGCAGGACGCGCAGAAGACGATGGGCATCGTGGTGATGGCCCTGGTCATCGCCGACGTGCAGCAGGCCGGCGACGACATCCCGGTGTGGGTGAAGATCGCCTGTGCCGTGATGCTCTCGCTCGGCACGTACGCGGGCGGCTGGCGCATCATGCGGACGCTCGGCCGGAAGATCATCGAGCTGGACCCGCCGCAGGGCTTCGCGGCGGAGACCACCGGCGCGTCGATCATGTTCGGCTCCGCGTTCCTCTTCCACGCGCCGATCTCGACGACCCACGTCATCACCTCCGCGATCATGGGCGTGGGTGCGACCAAGCGGGTCAACGCCGTGCGCTGGGGCGTCGCCAAGAACATCATCCTCGGCTGGTTCATCACCATGCCGGCGGCGGCCGTGGTCGCGGCCGGAAGCTTCTACGTGGTGCAGCTCCTCTTCGGCTGACGAGGAGCTCCGCCGGCCGTTCGCCGCGCGGACCACGTGATCGGGCCCGGCTCCCCTGGGGGGAGCCGGGCCCTTCGTCTAACGGTGGCACCGCCATGCAGCACCGTAGACGAGTCTCTATCCGAAGCGGCCGGAGATGTAGTCCTCGGTCGCCTGGACGCTCGGGTTGGAGAAGATGCGCTCGGTGTCGTCCAGCTCGATCAGCTTGCCGGGCTGGCCGACGGCCGCCAGGTTGAAGAAGGCCGTACGGTCCGAGACGCGGGCCGCCTGCTGCATGTTGTGCGTCACGATGACGATCGTGAAGCGCTCCTTCAGCTCGCCGATGAGGTCCTCGATCGCCAGCGTCGAGATCGGGTCGAGGGCCGAGCAGGGCTCGTCCATCAGCAGGACGTCGGGCTCGACCGCGATGGCGCGGGCGATGCACAGGCGCTGCTGCTGGCCGCCGGAGAGGCCGGAGCCCGGCTTGTTCAGGCGGTCCTTGACCTCGTTCCAGAGGTTGGCGCCCTTGAGGGACTTCTCGACGATGTCGTTGAGCTGCGACTTCTTGTACTTGCCGTTCAGCCGCAGGCCCGCCGCCACGTTGTCGAAGATCGACATGGTGGGGAAGGGGTTCGGGCGCTGGAAGACCATGCCGACCGTACGGCGCACGGCGACCGGGTCGACGTTCGTGCCGTACAGGTTCTCGTCGTCCAGCATCACCTTGCCCTCGACGCGGCCGCCGGGGGTGACCTCGTGCATCCGGTTGAGGGTGCGCAGGAAGGTGGACTTGCCGCAGCCGGAGGGGCCGATGAAGGCCGTCACGGAGCGGGGCTCGACGGTCATCGAGATGTCGTCGATCGCCTTGTGGGCGCCGTAGTACGCGGAGAGGCCGCTGACGTCGATTCGCTTGGCCATATCAATTCACTTCCAGAGGTGACCGCGGTCAGCGGCCGGTCTTGGGGGCCTTCCAGCGGGCGATGCCGCGGGCCACCAGGTTGAGGATCATGACGAAGGCGATCAGGACGAGCGCTGCGGCCCAGGCGCGGGACACGGCCGCGTCGGTGCCGACCGCGTACTGCTCGTACACGTAGAGCGGCAGGGAGGACTGGGCGCCTTCGAAGGGGTTCGGGTTGATGAGCTTCGTACCGAACACGAGGAGCAGGACCGGGGCCGTCTCACCGGTGATGCGGGCGACCGCGAGCATGACGCCCGTGGTGATGCCGCCGATCGCGGTGGGCAGGACCACCTTCAGGATGGTGCGCCACTTGGGGATGCCGAGGGCGAGGGAGGCCTCGCGGAGCTCGTTCGGGACGAGCTTGAGCATCTCCTCGGTGGAGCGGACCACGACCGGCATCATCAGGATGGCGAGGGCCATCGCGCCGGCGAAACCGGAGGGGCCGAAGCCCAGCATCAGGTTCCAGGTGGCGAGGATGAACAGGCCGGCGACGATCGACGGGATGCCCGTCATGACGTCGACGAAGAAGGTGACGGCCTGGGCGAGCTTCCCGCCGCCGTACTCGACGAGGTAGACGGCGGTGAGGAGGCCGATCGGGGCGGCGATCACGGTCGCGATGGCGACCTGCTCGATGGTGCCGAGCAGCGCGTGGTAGACGCCGCCGCCGGCCTCGGCGTCGAGGACGCCGTTCATCGAGTGGGTCAGGAAGTACCCGTCGAGGACGTCCATGCCCTTGCTGATCGTGACCCAGGCGAGGGAGAGCAGCGGGACGACGGCGAGGACGAAGCAGACCCAGACGAGGCTGGTGGCGACGCGGTCCTTGGCCTGGCGGCTGCCCTCGACCTTGGTGGTCAGCGCGTACGTGGTGAGGACGAAGAGCAGCGCGGCGATCATGCCCCACTGGACCTTGCTGTGCCAGCCGGCGGCGACGCCGATGCCGGCGCCCGCCGCGATGGAGCCGGCGGCGACGGCGGCCGGGGTCCAGCGGGGGAGGCGGGCGCTGGAGAGCGTGCCCGTGCGCTTGACCGTCGTGACCGGACGGTCCTGTATGGCGTGGCTCATGCCGCGGCCCCCGAGTACTCCTTGCGGCGGCCGATGATCCAGCGGGCGGCGCCGTTGACCAGCAGGGTGATGGCGAAGAGGACGAGACCGGACGCGATCAGGGCGTCCCGGCCGAACTCGTTGGCCTCGTTGAACTTGGCGGCGATGTTCTGCGCGAACGTGCCGCCGCCGGGGTCGAGCAGGTGGCCCGAGATGAGGAAGCTGGGGGAGAGGACCACGGCGACGGCCATGGTCTCGCCGAGTGCGCGGCCGAGGCCCAGCATGGAGGCGGAGATGATGCCGGAGCGGCCGAAGGGCAGCACCGACATGCGGATGACCTCCCAGCGCGTGGCGCCGAGGGCGAGGGCGGCCTCCTCGTGCATCTTCGGGGCCTGGAGGAAGACCTCGCGGGTGACGTTGGTGATGATCGGCAGGATCATGATCGCCAGCAGGATGCCCACGGTGAAGAGGTTGCGGGCCGGGCCGTCGTTGGCCTTGTCGAAGATGTACGTCCAGCCGAAGTACTCGTTCAGCCACTTGTTGAGGCCGTCGAGGTACGGGACGAGGAAGATCGCGCCCCAGAGGCCGTAGATGATGCTGGGCACGGCGGCGAGCAGGTCGACCACGTACGCGAGCGGCTTGGCCAGCTTGCGCGGGGCGTAGTGCGAGATGAAGAGGGCGATCCCGATCGCGACCGGCACGGCGATGGCCATGGCGATGATCGACGAGACGACCGTGCCGAAGGCGAGGACGGCGATGCCGAAGACCGGGGGGCTGCCGGCCGGGTTCCACTCGAAGGTGGTGAAGAAGTTCGTGCTGTCCTTCGAGATCGCGAGGACGGCGCGGTAGGTGAGGAAGCCGGCGATCGCGGCCATGATCACGAGGAGGGTGATGCCGGAGCCGCGGGACAGACCGCTGAAGACGCGGTCTCCGGGGCGGGACGCGCTCTTGGCGCTCCGGCTCCTCTTTATGTCTGGTGTGGTGGTAGCCATCTGCTTCTCCGGTCTGCGGGGCCCTTGCGGACGGTCGGGCTCCTGGCGGCGGTGCACCGGATGCCGGGTCCGGTCCCCGGTGGGGGGCCGGACCCGGCCGCGGGTCAGGACAGGGTGGGGACGATCGCGCGGACCTTCGCGGCGATCTCGGCCGGGAGCGGGGCGTAGCCGGCGTCGGCGAGGACCTTCTGGCCCTCCTCGCTCACGGTGTAGTTGAGGAAGGCCTTCAGGGTCGGCAGGGTCTCCGCCTTGTTGCCCTTGTCGCAGGCGATCTCGTAGGTGACGAGGACGATCGGGTAGGCGCCCTCGGCCTTGGTCGCGTAGTCGAGGGAGAGGGCGACGTCGCTGCCGGTGCCCTTGACCTTGGCGGCGGCGATGGCCTTCGAGGCGTTCTCCGAGGAGGCGGCGACGGGGGCGGCGGCACCGGTGTTGATGCTGACGGTGGAGATGTTGTTCGCGGTGGCGTACGAGAGCTCGAAGTAGCCGATGGAGCCCTCGGCGTCCTTCACCGCGGTGGCGACGCCGGAGGAGCCGTTGGCGGCCTGGCCGCCCTGGGCGGGCCACGACTTCGACTTCGGGTCGTGCTTCCAGTCGGCGGCGGCCGCGGTGGAGAGGTACTTGCCCAGGTTCTGGGTGGTGCCCGACTCGTCCGAGCGGTGGAAGGCCTGGATGGTGCTGTCGGGAAGCTTGGCGCCCGGGTTCAGCTTGGCGATCGCCGGGTCGTTCCACTTGGTGATCTTGTTGTCGAAGATCTTGGCGATGGTGGAGGCGTCGAGGACCAGGTTGTCCACGCCCTCCAGCTTGTAGCCGATGGCGATGGGGCCGCCGACCATGGGCAGGTTGACGCCCTTGCCGGTCTTGCAGATCTTCGCCGACTCGGCGACCTCCTCGTCCTTCAGGGCGGAGTCGGAGCCCGCGAAGGCGACCTGGCCCTGGTTGAACTTGGTGATGCCGCCGCCGGAGCCGATGGCCTGGTAGTTGATCTCGACGCCGGAGCACGCGGCCTGGAAGTTCTTGACCCAGAGGTCCATCGCGTTCTTCTGCGCGCTGGAGCCGGCGGCGAGGAGCTGGCCCTTGGCGCCCTCGCAGGCGATGTTCGAGGCGGCGGCGGAGGCCTTCGTGCCGCCTTCCTTGGCCGGAGTCTCCGTGTTGTTGTCCGAGCCACACGCCGAGAGGACGAGCGCACCGGAGACGACGAGGGCACCGATCGCGGAGGCGCGAAGCCCGTTCTTGCGCGAAAGCTTCACTTTCGGGTGTTCCTTCCAGAAGCCGCCCTGTCGCGGACCGTGTGTCCCGATCGTTCTACGGCGGCGTGTGTCGGTGGGCGGTGCGTTGCTGTGCTCTGTGCACCGTGTAAGGCCGAAATTAGGCAGAACAGGTGAAGCGGTCGACGGGACAGAGTGAACGGAAAGTGAACCGTGCCGGAAGGCCGGGTGCGGGGGCCGGGGCGTGGGTGCACGCGGGCGCGTGGCCCGGGTGTGAGGGCGTACGCGGGGCGGCTAGCCCGCCGTCGTCGCCGTGAGGGCGTTCAGGAGGTCGCGGTCCCGCGCCTGGGTGAGGCGCCGGTGGGCCGCCGCGGGCGGGAGCCAGACGAGCCGGTCGACCTCGCGGTTCGGGGTGAACGTGCCGCCGAGGGCGCGGGCCGCCCAGTAGTCGACCTCTTTCGGGCGCCCGTCCACCGCGTAGCGGACCGTCGGCAGGCGCGGGCCGAGGGAGCAGGTCTGGCCCGTCTCCTCCAGGACCTCGCGCAGCGCGCAGGCCTCCGCCGACTCGTCCCGCTTCCGCTTCCCCTTCGGATGGGACCAGTCGTCGTACTTCGGCCGATGGACGAGCGCGACCTCGATGCCATGGCCGGAAAGCGCCGGGCGCCAGAGGACGCAGCCGGCGGCTCGGACCGTGTCCCGGCGCTCCCCGGTCATGACACCGGTGCCGTCGTTCTGTGCCAGGCGTGCTGGAAGGCGAAGCGGGAGGCTTCGACTTCGTGGCGCTGGTCGGCGTGGAGGACGCCGAGGGCGTAGGCCGTCGCCGGGGCGATGCGGGGGGTGCGGGCCGCGGTGGCGGCGGCCGCGGCGGCTTCCGCGGCGTCGCGGTGGCGGTCCAGGGCGCGGGCGGCCTCGAAGAGGACGGGGTCGGGTTCGCCGGCGGTGTGGAGGGCCTCGGTGGCGTAGCGGTGCAGCCGGAGGAGGAGCCGGGTCTGGTGCCAGGGGGCGTCCTGGGTCTCTCCGGCGGCGAGGGCCAGGGCGTCGGCGTTGTACGGGTGGGCGGCCCGGGTCAGCGGGAGGGCGGCGACGGCGTCCAGGAGGCGGCGTTCGGCGACGGCGGCGGGGGCGTCCAGGACCTCGGCGGCGGGGGCGGTGCCCACGGGGCCGAGCGGGACCTCGGAGGCGAGGAGGGCGACGGCGTCGGCGACGGCGTGGAAGCGGGCCGAGCCCAGTGCCTGGAGGGAGGCCGAGTGGGCGCGGGTCCGGGCGAGGGTGAGCTGGCGTTCCAGGAGGGCGCCGGCGCGGGCGGCGCCGACGGTGAGGCCGGTGGTCTCGCTGCCGCGGGCGGCGGGGACGGGTCCGCCGTTCGTCCCGCCGGTGCCGTTCGACAGGCGGGACAGGGCGTCCACGAGTCGGACGAGCCGCGAGGTGCAGGCGTGTTCGAGGGCGAGGGTCCCGGAGAGCCAGGCGAGCTCGGTGCGCAGCTGGTCGGCCCAGGCCGCGTCGAGGAGGGGCCGGAAGGTGTGGAGCGTGCCGCTGATGCGGCGGGCGGCGCCGCGGAGCGTGCGGGCCGCCTCCTCCGCTCCGGCCGTGTCGGAGCCGCTCTCGCCGTGGAGCCGGAGGCCGCGCAGGAAGTCCGCGGCCCGGGCGTGCAGGTAGGGGGCCAGGACCTCGCCCGCCGAGATGTCCTGCGACTGGTCAGGGTTGTGCACGCCGGCGCCTCCGCGCGTCGATGAGCATCTCCTGGACGTGCCGGAGCGGTCGGCCGTCGGGGTCGGTCGCGTGCCGCGTCCAGTTCCCGTCGGGGCCGAGGTGCCAGGAGGAGGTGGTGTCGGACATCCCGGTCTCCAGGAGCCGGGTGAGTGCTGCCCGGTGCGCCGGGTCGGAGACCCGTACGAGGGCCTCGATCCGGCGGTCCAGGTTGCGGTGCATCATGTCGGCGCTGCCGAACCACACCTCGGGTTCGCCGCCGTTGCCGAAGGCGAAGATCCGGGAGTGCTCCAGGAAGCGGCCGAGGACCGAGCGGACCCGGATGTTCTCCGAGAGGCCGGTGACGCCGGGGCGGACGGCGCAGATGCCGCGGACCCAGATGTCGACCGGGACGCCGGCCCGCGAGGCCTGGTAGCAGGCGTCGATGACGGCCTCGTCGACCATCGAGTTGACCTTGATCCGGACGTACGCGGGCCGGCCGGCGCGGTGGTGGGCGATCTCCTTGGTGATGCGGGAGACGAGTCCGTCGCGCAGGGACTTCGGGGCGGTGAGGAGGCGCCGGTAGGTCTCGCGGCGGGAGTAGCCGGAGAGCCGGTTGAAGAGGTCGGAGAGGTCCGCGCCGACCTGGGGGTCGGCGGTCAGCAGGCCGAGGTCCTCGTAGAGGCGGGCGGTCTTCGGGTGGTAGTTGCCGGTGCCGACGTGGGAGTAGCGGCGCAGCAGCTCGCCCTCCTGGCGTACGACGAGCGACAGCTTGCAGTGGGTCTTGAGGCCGACGAGGCCGTAGACGACGTGGCAGCCGGCCTCTTCCAGCTTGCGGGCCCACTTGATGTTGGCCTGTTCGTCGAAGCGGGCCTTGATCTCGACGAGGACGAGGACCTGCTTGCCGGACTCGGCGGCGTCGATGAGGGCGTCCACTATCGGGGAGTCGCCGGAGGTCCGGTAGAGCGTCTGCTTGATCGCGAGGACGTCGGGGTCGGCGGCCGCCTGCTCCAGGAAGGCCTGTACGGAGGTGGAGAAGGAGTCGTACGGGTGGTGGAGGAGGACGTCCCGTTCGCGGAGGGCGGCGAAGATGTCCGGCGCGGACGCGGACTCGACCTCGGCGAGGTCGCGGTGGGTGCCGGCGACGAACTTGGGGAACTTGAGCTCGGGGCGGTCCTGGCCGGCGATGCCGAAGAGGCCGGTGAGGTCGAGGGGGCCGGGCAGCGGGTAGACCTCGGCGTCGGAGACCTTCAGTTCGCGGACCAGCAGGTCGAGGACGTAGGGGTCGATGGACTCCTCGACCTCCAGGCGGACCGGCGGGCCGAAGCGGCGGCGCATGAGTTCCTTCTCCAGGGCCTGGAGCAGGTTCTCGGCGTCGTCCTCCTCGACCTCCAGGTCCTCGTTCCTGGTGACCCGGAACATGTGGTGCGCGAGCACCTCCATGCCGGGGAAGAGCTCCTCCAGGTGGGCGGCGATGACGTCCTCGAGGGGGACGTAGCGCTGGGGGGAGGCCTCCAGGAAGCGGGAGAGCAGGGGCGGGACCTTGACGCGTGCGAAGTGGCGGTGGCCGCTGACCGGGTTGCGTACGACCACGGCGAGGTTGAGCGAGAGCCCCGAGATGTAGGGGAAGGGGTGCGCGGGGTCCACGGCCAGCGGGGTGAGGACGGGGAAGATCTGCTGCCGGAACAGGGTGAAGAGCCGGGCCTGCTCCTTCTCGGTGAGCTCGGGCCAGCGGATGAGGTGGATGCCCTCGTCGGCGAGGGCCGGGGCGACGTCCTGCTGGAAGCAGGCGGCGTGCCGGGCCATGAGTTCGCGCGAGCGCGTCCAGATCAGGTCCAGGACCTCGCGGGGCTGGAGGCCGGAGGCGGAGCGGGTGGCGACGCCGGTGGCGATGCGGCGCTTGAGGCCGGCGACCCGGACCATGAAGAACTCGTCGAGGTTGGAGGCGAAGATCGCGAGGAAGTTGGCCCGTTCGAGGAGGGGTGTGGTGGGGTCCTCGGCCAGTTCGAGGACCCGCTCGTTGAAGGCGAGCCAGCTGCGTTCGCGGTCGAGGAAGCGTCCCTGCGGCAGCTCGTCGCCGAGGGGGCCGTCGTCCTCGTAGGTGTCCGGGTCGGCGTCGAGGTCCGCGTCGATGTCGGTCACGACGGCTCCCTTGATCACCTGCGCGCGGCGCGGGGCTATGGAGTCGGCGGACTGCGCGGCGGGCGTCGGGGCGGACTGCTGGGCGGAGGACTGGACCGGGACCTCGGCGGGCTGCTGGCTCATGGCCCCATTCTTCCGCGCGAAGGGGCGGTCGGGCGCGTCGGAGCGGGCCGTGGGGGAGGGAAGTCTCCCTTTGGGAAGGGCCGCCCGGCCGGGCGGGGTCACGGAGCGCTTCATTGCGTGAGCGTCGCAAGCGCGTCTGAATGGCCGGTAACGACGACATGACGTACGGGAATCGGGGGCGGGGCCGTGTGCGGGCCCCGCCCCCGGGATCGTTTGAATGTTTTACGGGTGGCGGGCGCGCAGGACGCGGAAGGCGGCGTAGGCGGCCAGGGCGGCGAGGGCGAGCAGGATGCCACTCTCGATGAGCTGGGTGGGCCAGAAGTGTGACTGGGGGTGGTAGTCGACGTACTGGGCGGCGATCGGCTCGTCGGGGCGGCAGGCGGCGCCGGGCGGGGTGTCGGGGGTGCAGAACCAGCCGGAGAGGCGCTTTCCGGAGACGCCGAGCAGTCCTTGGTCGACGAGCATCCCGTTGTCGGGTGCGAAGACGACGGAGGCGTTCTCCTTCGCCGGGCCGGTGACGGTCTCCACGGCCAGGAAGTTCCAGCGGAGGGCGCCGAGGGCGAGCATGGCCAGGCCGACGATCCCCCCGGTCACGGCCATGGCGATCACGGTGCGGCGGATCAGCTGGCCGACGAGGGCGCCGACCGCCACGGCGAACAGGGCGTACCCGGCGAGCACGATGCCGCCCGCCTCGTACGGGCCGAGGTCCGCCCAGTGGAAGCCCCAGGAGGTCGAGACCCGGGTCCAGCCCAGCCGGTAGACCGCGATCAGGGCGAGCGTGGCGCCGAGGGAGACGGCCGCCGCCGTGAGGAGCTTGGAGCGCAGCCAGGCCGTCGGACCGATCGACTGGGTGAGCGCGAGCTTGTACGTCCCCGACTCGAATTCGCGGGCGACGAGCGGGCCGGCGACGAAGGCGCCGACGAGCAGCGGCAGCGCGATCATGCCGTAGGAGAGCTGCTCCAGGGCCCCGCGCAGCATGTCGTAGCCGAGGCGGTGCTCGTACGGGAACGATCCCGAGGCCCGGTCCCGACCCTCCCAGATCCGCAGTCCGCCGACCACGGCGAGGGAGGCGGCCACGGCGGCTCCGGTGAGCCAGAGGGTGCGCCGGTACTGGCGGACCGTCACCCAGTAGGGGCCTCTCAGGGCGAGGGCGGTCATGCCGGGGCTCCTTCGGTGGTGCGGAGGTGGGCGAGGAGGAGGTCCTCCAGGGAGGGGTCCCGCGTCTCCCAGGGGCCCTCGACGGGGCCTTCGCGGCGGATGAGGGCGGTGAGTTGGCGGCCGGTGGTGCGGGACTCGACGACGGTGTGCGGGGCGAGGTCGGCGACCGGTCCGGTGAGCAGGGTGTGGGCGGAGAGGAGTTCGTCGACGGGTCCGTCGAGGCGGATCCGGCCGTCGTGGAGCAGGAGGAGGTGGTCGCAGGCGCCCTCCAGCTCGGTGAGGATGTGGGAGGACATGACGACGGTGGTGCCGCGTTCGGCGGCGTCGGCCATGAGCAGGCCCATGAGCTGGTGGCGGGCGAGCGGGTCGAGGTCGGCCATCGGCTCGTCGAGGAGCAGCAGTTCGGGGCGCTTGCCGAGGGCGAGGGCGAGGGCGACGCGGGTGCGCTGGCCGCCGGAGAGGGTCCGTACGACGGCCTTGGGGTCGAGCGTGTCGGCGAGGGCGCGCCGGGCGGCGGCGTCGTCCCAGCGGCCCGGGTTGAGTTCGCGTCCCATGCGCAGGGTGTCGGCGACGGTGAGCCGGGGGTGGAGCGGCTTGTCCTGGGCGACGTAGGCGAGGTGTTCGCGGGGCGGGGCCCCGAGGGTGCCCTCGGTGGGGCGCAGGAGGCCGGCGGCGAGGGCGAGGAGGGTGGACTTGCCGGCGCCGTTGGGGCCGACGAGGGCGCAGACGCGGCCGGTGGGGAGGGTGAAGGAGCAGGCGCGGAGGGCCCAGCCGGTGCTTCTGCCTCCGTAGGTCTTGCCCAGGAGATCGGCCTCCAGTGCGATGCCGTCTCTCGTCATGTGTCGTCCCCCTCGAAGTGTTCCTTCAGTACGGATGTGAACAGCGCGGCCACGTCCTCGCGGTCCAGGCCCGCGGTCCTGGCCCGGCGGGCCCAGTCGGCGAGTTCGCCGCGCAGGGGCGAGTCGGCCGGGCCGGTGCCGAGCGTGGCGCGGACGAACGTGCCGAGGCCGCGCCGGGCCTCGACGAGGCCTTCGCGTTCGAGCTCGCGGTAGGCCTTGAGGACCGTGTTGGGGTTGATGGCCGTCGCTTCGACGACCTCGCGTGCGGTGGGCAGTCGGTCACCGGGCTCCAGGAGGCCCATCCGGAGGGCCTGTTTCGTCTGCTGGACGATCTGGAGGTAGGTGGCGACGCCGCTGCGCCGATCGATGCGGTACTCGACCACGATCTCTTTCACCACCCTTTCACTAATCAAGTAGTGAAAGGGTGGTGCAAAGAAGGGGGCGGTGTCAACCGCCGCCGATCGAAGGCGTGTTGAGGAGGGTGTGTCGCGACCCTCCGCCCGGCCGAAACCAGCTGACGAACTAACGGGCGGCATGTTGATCATGGAGTGCCGTCCGCATACGGTCTCGGCTGACCATGCCGTCTTCCCCTAGCCGGAACTCTGCGAGTACCGATGCCCTTGCACTACGAGTCCTGTACCTTCCGCTATCCCCGCACGCGGCGCCCCGTCCTGGATCGATTCGATCTGGAGTTCTCGCCGGGCCACACCGTGCTTCTCGGACCCAACGGGGCCGGCAAGAGCACTCTGCTCTCCCTCGGTGCCAGCGCCTCGCGGCCGCAAGCGGGATGCGTCCGCTACGGAGAGCTTGATCCGGCTGACCGCAGACACGTACGGGACTACCGGCACAAGGTGTCCTGGCTGCCGCAGCGCCCCGGGTTCCTGCCCGGACTGACGTGCAGAGAGCATGTGGCGTACGTCGGCTGGCTCAAGGGGATGGGGGAGCGCGACGCCTGGCGCGCCGCTCCGGAGGCCATCGAACGGGTGGGGCTCACCGAGAAGATCGACAGCAAGGTCAAGGCGCTGTCCGGAGGCCAGCAGCAGCGGATCGCCATCGCCCAGGCGCTCGTCCACGACGCCGAACTGCTCCTGCTCGACGAACCCACCGTCGGCCTGGACCCCCATCAGCGACGCAGGTTTCTCGACTTGCTGACCTCGCTTCGCGGCACCGTCCACGTCATCGTCTCCACTCACGACATCGGGGACATCGACCAGGCATTCGACGAGGTCGTGATCCTGGAAGCCGGCCGGACGAGGTTCAGGGGGACGGTCGAGGAGTTCGGCAGCCATGCCCAGCCCGACTGCGCACCGGGCCGACGTCTGGAGAGCGCCTACGCCTCGCTGCTGGAGGCAGCCGAGTGATCACCTGGGCGAACCTCCGGTCCTCGGCCGCACCGTGGCTGACCCTGCCCGCCCTGTTCTACGTCGGTCTCTACATCGACGACGTCGCTCCTCCGGTGACGTCGGGATACGGGGTGGAGTCCGGTGAGCTGGCCGCCTTCGCGATGGCGGTCGTCGCACCGGCGGTGGCCGGAGCCGCGGCGTGGGAGGCGGGCCGCCATCGTCGGCTGGGCGCGATGCGTGCGATCAGCGCACGTCCCTTCCCCCAAGAGCTCGTGCGCGCCGTTACGCCGGTCCTGATCCTGCACCTCGTCCTCCTCATCGGCGCGCTGGTGATCGCGCGCAGGGCGACAGGCGTGTGGCCCGGCGGCGCGGGGTGGCTCGCGGTGGTGCACCTGGTCGTGCTCCCCCTCGGTTGGCTCGTCATCGGCTGGTGCCTGGGACTGCGCCTGCCCAGGAGCGTGGCGGCCCCTCTGGTCGGCATCGCCTGCTGGGCCTGGCTGTCCATGCCGCAGGCCACGGGCAACCCCTGGCTGCGCCACCTGAGCGGATTCATCGACGGAACGTCCTCGGTCACCGATGTGCGTCGACCCGCCGTGTTCGTCGTGCCGTGGCTCGTCGTCGCGGGTCTCGCCCTTGCCGTCTGGAGCCTGACCGGTGCCCGCAGGCGACCCTGGGTCCCCGTCGTCGGGATCGCGGTCGCCGCGGCCACGTTCACGGCCGGCCGCGGTCTGGTGATCGACTGGGGCTACCAGCCTCCGACGCATCCCCGCCAGGTGGCCATGGCGTGTACCGGGCAGGCGCCGAGGGTGTGTGTGCCACCCGAGTACGCGCCGTACGCCGAACGACTGCGACAGGACGCGCTCAGTCCGATAGGAAGGCTGAAGGCCGCCGGGATACCGGCTCCTCAAGAGCTCCGTGTCGCATCCCCCGAAGTTCCGTTCGAGCCCGGTACGTGGCCTCTGTACTGGTCGCCGGTAAGCCTCCACGACGGGGACGGCCATCCCCAGACCATCGCCAATCTGGCGGAGGCAGCGGTGACCGGGACAGCGGCACAGGCTGGGGTCGCTGACTGTCGGCAACCGGGCTCTCCCCCCGCGGCTTGGGCCGCTCTGGTGATGGGGTTCGACGAGCAGACCATGCGGCAGGGCATGCCTCCGGCGGATTGGGAGGCGCTTCTGAAGGTCCGCGGCCTGTCGGCTACGGAGCAGGCAGCCTGGTTCGACAGGGCGGTCGGGAGTCAGAGGCATTGTGTGCGGGGTGTGGGGTGAACCGCTACGTGCTCGTCGTACGACGCTGGTGGGCTGTGCCCCTCGCGGTCACCGCACTCGTCCTGCTGTGCGGGTCCGCGGGCACCAGTGAGGTTCCCGTTCCGAGTCTGGTCAGCGGCATGATCGGGGCGCGCGTGGCGTACTTCACGCCACTTCTGGTCGTCGGCGCCGTCATGTACTGCCTCGATCGAAGGGCCCGCGAACCGGAGTGCACAGCGGTCGTTCCCGTTCGCCGCTATGACGCCGGGGCTGTCGTCCTCACCGTGGTGCTCGCTTATGCGGCCGGGCTGCTGGTGGGCTTGGACGTGGCCCGCAACGTCACCCTCCTGCTGGCGCTGGCCCTCCTCGTCCGTCGCCTCGCCAACGAGGCGACCGCCGTGGCATCCGGGCTGCTGTTCCTCCTCCTCAACCTCATCCTGGGGCGCACGCTCCACCCCGAGGGCCATGCGTCGCACACCTGGTGGGCCGTCGCCCTCCACCCCGCCGGGAGTGTGACCGCGTGGCTGGGCACCGCAGTTCTGTTCGCCCTGGCTCTGGGGCTGTCGGAGAGCCGACACGCACGGTGAGAAGCGGCCCGCCGGATGAGCCGGCGGGCCGTCATGAGGGCGAAGCCGTGTCGGCCGGGACCTACGACTCCGTGCGGTACATCAGGTCCACCTCGTGCGTGGTGAAGCCCAGGCGTTCGTAGACCGTGACCGCCGCCGTGTTGTCGGCGTCCACGTACAGCATCGCCGTCGGCAGGCCCTGGGCCGCCAGGTGGCGCAGGCCCGTCGCGGTGAGGGCCTTGCCGAGGCCGCCGCCCTGGGCTTCGGGCAGGATGCCGACCACGTACACCTCGCCGAGCTGCTCCTCGGCGTGGGTCTTCGTCCAGTGGAAGCCGATGAGCCGGCCGTCCTTCTCGGCGAGGAAGAAGCCCTTCGGGTCGAACCACGGCTCGGCGATGCGGTCGTCCAGGTCCCGCTGGACGAGCGAGCCCTGCTCCGGATGGTGGGCGAAGGCCGCGGAGTTGACGGCCAGCCAGGCCGCGTCGTCCTGGCCGGGGACGAAGGTGCGGACCGTGACGCCCTCGGGGTAGACCGGCTCGGGGATGTCGAGCGGGCTCAGGGAGCGGCGGAGCTGGCGCAGTTCGCGGAAGAGCGTCAGGCCGAGGACCTGGGCGAGGTGCCGAGCGGCGGACTTGCCGCCGTGCGCCCAGACGCGCAGCCGCTTGCCGGAGGCGCCGAGCAGGGCGGTGCCCAGGGCCCGGCCGTGGCCGCGGCCGCGGTGGCCCGGGTGGACCACGAGCTCGGCGGCCGGGGCCTCGATGGGGTCGGTCTCCTCCAGCTGGGCGTAGCCGTAGAGCCGGGGGCCGACGGTGAGGAGGAAGTGCCGCACGCCCTCGCGGCCGCCGTGCCGGAGGTAGAGCCTGCCCTGCTCGGAGACGGCGTGCACGCCGTCGGAGCGGTCCGCGGCCTCCAGCAGGTCCAGTACGTCCTGGATCTGCTCGGGCGTGAGCTCGTCGTAGGTGTGGATCTGCCGTCCGGGTTCGAGGGCCGGCGCCGCGTCGGAAGTCATGGACCCGAGCCTACGGTGAGCCGCGGCCGCCCCGGGGAAAGGCGAAGGCAACTGTCTCGTAACCCGCTACCCCCTGTTGCGCTACGCGCGTTGACTCTAGGCTTCGCTGGCACGTCAGCAGTCGAGTGGCGCACCGGAACGGGCGCGGGGACAGGGGAGCGATGGCAGCGACATCCAAGAAGAAGAGGACGGCAGGGCGGATTCTCGCCGTCGGCGCGGGGCTCGCCACCGTCGGCGCGCTCGTCGCCGCGCTGCCCGCGGGCGCCTCGCAGGACGCGCAGGACCGGCACGGCTCGAACGGCAAGGGCTGGGGTCGCATGGTCGACGTGCAGCTCCTGTCCTTCAACGACCTCCACGGCCACCTCGAGCCGCCGACCGGCTCCTCGGGTCGGCTCACCCGCCTCAAGGCGGACGGCACGACCGAGCTCGTCCCGGACGTCGGCGGCGCCGAGTACCTCTCCACGCATCTGCGGCAGGCCCGCGAGGGCCACAGGTACTCCATCACGGCCGCCGCGGGCGACATGATCGGTGCCTCGCCGCTGCTCTCCGGGCTGTTCCATGACGAGCCGACCATCGAGGCGCTGAACGCGATGAAGCTCGACGTCAGCTCGGTGGGCAACCACGAGTTCGACGAGGGCGCCCGCGAGCTGAGCCGGATACAGAACGGTGGCTGCCACCCGACTGAGGGCTGTTACGAGAAGGGCAAGCGCTTCAAGGGCGCGAAGTTCCCCTACCTCGCGGCCAACGTGACGGACGAGAAGAGCGGCAAGCCGCTGCTCGACCCGTACTTCATCTGGGAGCGCGACGGCGTCAAGATCGGCTTCATCGGTGTCACCCTCGAAGGCACCGCGAACATCGTCTCCGCCGAGGGCATCAAGGGCCTGAAGTTCGGCGACGAGGTCGAGACGATCAACAAGTACGCCAAGGTCCTCGAGCGCAAGGGCGTCAAGTCGATCGTCGCGCTGCTCCACGAGGGCGGCCTGCCCGCCTCCGGCGCGTACAACTACGACTGCGACACGCCGGGCGCCGGCGCGGGCATCTCCGGTCCGATCGTGGACATCGCCAAGAACGTCACCCCGCAGGTCGACGCCCTGGTCACCGGCCACACCCACCAGGCGTACGCGTGCACCATCCCGGACCCCTCGGGCAAGCCGCGCACGGTCACGTCGGCGGCCTCCTTCGGCCGGCTCTACACCGACACGACGCTCACCTACGACCGGCGCACGAAGGACATCGTCCGCACCGCCGTCGCCTCCGCGAACCACGTCGTCACCCGTGACGTGGCGCAGCACGACAAGATCACCAAGCTGATCAACCGCTGGAAGGCCCTGGCGGCGCCGATCGCGAACCGTCCCGTCGGCCACATCGCCGAGAGCATCGAGAACCCCATCGACGCGGTCGAGAAGCCGATGGGCAACCTGATCGCCGACGCGCAGCTGGCGGGCATGTCCCCGGCCGACAAGGGCGGCGCCCAGCTCGCGCTGATGAACCCCGGTGGCGTCCGCGCGCCGCTGACCAAGGGCACGGACAGCGTGGTGACCTACGGTCAGGCGTACACCGTCCAGCCGTTCACCAACATGATGACCGTGGTCGACCTGACCGGTGCCCAGCTCGTCACCGCGCTCCAGCAGCAGGTCAGCGGCGCCAACCTGGCGGCTCCGAAGATCCTCCAGGTGTCGAGGAACTTCTCCTACACCCTGGACATGACGAAGGCGGGCGCCGACCGGATCGTGGTCGACTCGGTGCGGCTGAACGGCGAGCCCCTCGACCCGTCGAAGAGCTACCGGGTCGCGATGAACGAGTTCCTCACGGGCGGCGGCGACGGCTTCCCGGTCCTCGCCACCGGTGCGAACAAGCTCGTCGGTGCCTCGGACCTCGACGTCTTCATCGCCTACCTGACGGCCAACTCGTCGGCCGCGGAGCCGCTCCGGGCCCCCGCCACCGACCGCATCAAGGTCGTGAAGTAGTCCTCCAGGGTCCTCGGGGGCCGTGGGCCCACGGGACCCCGGGTGCTCGAAGGAGGGGGCTGCCCTCCGCCGGTCCGGCGGAGGGCAGCCCCCTTCAGGCTGCCTTCCGCACCCTGGCGAATTTTGACGCGGACCTGTCATCATCCGGTCCATGGAGCGACGACGCTTTCTCACCGGGGCCCTCGGGGCCGGAGCCTTACTGATCATCGGGGCGCCCGCCGCCCGGGCGGCGGCCGTGGACACGCGCGCGTGGATGGGGGCGCACCCGGACGGAACCCCGCTCCAGAGGCTCACCATCCCCGGCACCCACGACTCCGGCGCCCGCTTCGGCGGCCCCTGGTCCGAGTGCCAGAACACCACGATCGCCCAGCAGCTCGACTCCGGAATCCGCTTCCTCGACGTCCGCTGCCGGGCCACCGGCGGCTCCTTCGCCATCCACCACGGCGCCTCGTACCAGAAGATGATGTTCGGCGACGTCCTCGTCGCCTGCCGCGACTTCCTGGCCGCCCACCCTTCCGAGACCGTCCTGATGCGGGTCAAGCAGGAGTACTCCGCGGAATCCGACGCGACCTTCCGCGCCGTCTTCGACGACTACCTGGACAACCGGGGCTGGCGCCCGCTGTTCCGCATCGGCGACACCGTCCCCACCCTCGGCCAGGCCCGCGGCAAGGTCGTCCTCATCGCCGACAACGGCGGGCTGCCCGGCCTCAGGTGGGGGGACGGCGGGGCCATCGCGCTCCAGGACGACTGGAACGCCCTGCCGAACGCCAAGTACCCGAAGATCGAGGCCCACTACCGCCAGGCCGTCGAGCAGCCCGGCCGGCTGTACATCAACTTCGTCAGCACCTCGGCGTCCCTGCCGCCGCGCTGGAACTCCGACAACCTCAACCCCCGCGTCCACGCCTTCCTCGACGGCACGGCGAACACCTGGAAGGGCCTCGGCATCACCGTCCTGGACTACCCGAACACCCGCTCAGGACTCGTCGAGTCCCTCATCCGCCACAACTGACGGTGGCCGGGTCGGCGCACCCGGCAGACGGAGCGTCGCCACCGTGCCGGCCCCCCGCTCCGCCGGGGTCAGCGCGACCGTGCCGCCCGCCTGGTGGACCGTACGGGCCACGATCGACAGGCCCAGGCCCGAACCCGGCAGACTGCGCGCCGACGGCGACCGCCAGAAGCGGTCGAAGACGTGCGGGAGCTCGTCCGGCGGGATGCCCGGACCCTGGTCCCGGACCGTCAGCTCGCCGCGCATCAGGGTCACCTCGACCGTGCCCCGGCGCGGCGAGAACTTCACCGCGTTGTCCAGGACGTTCACCAGCGCCCGCTCCAGCGCGGCCGGCTCCGCCCGCACGTACCAGGGCGCCAGGTCCGTCACGAAGGTCAGCTCGGGACCGCGCAGCCGCGCCCGGTCCAGGGCCGCCCGCAGGATCGTGTGCAGCGGGACCACTTCGAGGGGCCCCTGCTGCGCCGCGTCCGGGCGGGCCAGCTCCTGGAGGTCGCCGATGAGCGCCGCCAGCTCCGTCATCTGCGCCTTCACCGAGGCCATCAGGGCCCGGCGGTCGTCCGGCGGGATCGCCCGCCCCGTCTCCTCGCTGCGCGCGAGCAGCTCGATGTTCGTCCGGAGCGAGGTCAGCGGCGTACGGAGCTCGTGGCCCGCGTCCGCGATCAGCTGCGCCTGCCGGTCGCGGGAGGTCGCGAGCGCCGCCGTCATCGCGTTGAACGACCGCGACAGCCGGGCGATCTCGTCCTCGCCCTCGGCCGGGATCCGCACGGTCAGGTCCTCGGTCGCGGCCACGTGCTCGACCGCCCCGGTCAGCCGGTCCACCGGCTCCAGACCGGTCCGCGCCACCCACAGGCCGGCCGCGCCCGCCCCCACGACCCCGATGCCCGAGACGAGCAGCAGCACCCAGGCGAGCGTGGACATCGAGCGGTCGATCTCGTCCAGCGGACGCGCGACCGAGACGGCGACCGGCTGGTTCCCGATCACCACGGGATACGAGTAGACCCGCATCTCCGCACCGTTCAGGGCGTTCGTGGTGTGCAGCGCGAACGGCTGCTGCCCCCGCGCCACCGCCAGGTCCCCGGCCTGGGCCGGGATCGGCGAGGTGCCGAGCGTGCAGAGGTCGCCCGTGGTCGTGACGATCTGCAGGGTCTGCGCCGGCCCCGCGGGGAACGGGCGGTTCTCGGACCCCGGGGCGCAGGAGCCGAGCAGCCTCCGCGCCTCGTCGTCGGTGATCCGGGTGTCGCGCAGCGAGGAGTCCAGCTCCGCCTCCAGCTGCTCCCGCGTCACGAACCAGCAGGCCAGCGAGACCGCCGCCACCGCCACCGCGACCGCCGTCGCGGTCAGCAGCGCCAGCCGGGACCTCAGTGGCCGCGACCGGAACCACGCCAGGGGACGCCTCACTCCCCGCCCCCTCCGCGCAGCGCGTAGCCCACGCCCCGCACCGTGTGCACGAGGCGCGGCTCGCCGCCCGCCTCCGTCTTGCGCCGCAGGTACATCACGTACACGTCCAGCGAGTTCGAGCTCGGTTCGAAGTCGAAGCCCCACACGGCCTTGAGGATCTGCTCCCGCGTCAGGACCTGCCGCGGGTGCGCCAGGAACATCTCCAAGAGCGTGAACTCGGTCCGGGTCAGCTCCACTGTCCGGCCGCCCCGGGTCACCTCGCGCGTCGCCAGGTCCATCCGCAGGTCCTCGAACGCCAGCACGTCCGTCTCGGCGGGGCCGGCGGCCGTGGCCGAGGCGTACGAGCTGCGCCGCAGCAGCGCCCGGATCCGGGCGAACAGCTCGTCCAGCTCGAACGGCTTCACGAGGTAGTCGTCGGCGCCCGCGTCGAGCCCGGTGACCCGGTCGCCGACCGTGTCGCGCGCCGTGAGCATCAGGATCGGCACGGTCGAGCCGGCGGCCCGGATCCGGCGGGCCGCGGTCAGCCCGTCCATGCGGGGCATCTGGACGTCGAGGACGACGAGATCGGGGGCGTACGACTCCATCCGGGCGAGCGCGTCGATCCCGTCCACGGCGTCCTGCGTCCCGTACCCCTCGAAGGCGAGGCTGCGGCGCAGCGCCTCCCGTACGGCGGGCTCGTCGTCGACGATGAGGATGCGCTCGGGCTCGTGTCGCTGGGCGGTCATGGGCTCAGCGTCGCACGCCGCCCCGTCGCCGGTCAGCTGTCGCCGCCCGCGCGCAGGCCGTCCAGGTCGGCCTTCACCGTGTCGACCGGGATGGCGAATCCGAGACCGACGCTGCCGGCCGTCGAACCGTTCGAAGAACTGGGCGAATACATGGCGGAATTGATTCCGATGATCTCCCCCCGCATATTGATCAGCGCGCCGCCGGAATTCCCCGGATTCAGCGAGGCGTCGGTCTGGAGCGCCTTGTACGTGGTCTTCGACGAACCGGTGTCGCCGTTGAACTGCTGTCCGCCGAACTCGAACGGCCAGCCCTGCCGCGGGTCGTACTGCTGCTGGTCCTGCTGCCGGTCCCGGCCGGAGCCGTCGTCGTCCTTGGCGACGGTCACGTCCCGGTCGAGCGCGGAGACGATGCCGCTGGTGACGGTCCCGGTCAGGCCCTCGGGGGAGCCGATCGCGACGACCTCGTCGCCGACCCGCACCTTCGACGAGTCGCCGAGGGTCGCGGCCTTGAGGCCGGAGGCGCCCCGGAGCTTGATCAGGGCGAGGTCCTTGTCGGGGTCGGTGCCGACGACCTCGGCGGTGTAGGACTTGCCGTCGTCCAGCTGCACGGTGATCTCGGACGCGCCGGAGATCACGTGGTTGTTGGTGACGATCTCGCCGTCGGAGGTGATGATCACGCCCGAGCCGGTGGACTTGCCGGAGTTCGAACTCGCGGAGATCTCGACGATGGACGGGGAGACGGCCGCGGCGACGCCGGCGACCGTGCCCGTGCTGCCGGTGGAGACGTTGGTGCCGTTCACGTTCGAGGCGGCGGCGACGGGGGTGTCCGAGCCGGCCTGCTGGACCAGCGTCGCCGTGCCGCCGCCGATCGCGGCGGCCGCGATGGCCACGGCGGCCATGAGGCCGACCCCGCGCCGGGCGCGGCGGTGCGGGGCGGGGCCCCCGGCCGGTGCGGCGGCGTGGGCGCCCGGGGCGGTGTGGGGCGGGACGGGCGGACCCGACGGCGGCACGTGCCCGCCGGAGGGCCAGACGGTGGTGCCGGGCTCGGTGACGATCGGCCGCGTGGCGGTCCGGTCGGCGTCCGCGGACCGTCCGTCCGGGGCGTACGGCGGCCTCGGAGGGTACGGCGGGTAGTAGGGCTGCTGCGGCTGCTGCTCCTGGAAGTCCGTCATGGATCAGACTGTCGGCCGCGGAGATGAGAGCGGTCTGAGGAGCGGGTGAGAAGCCCGACAGAAGCCTGTATGCCCGATATAAAGACCTCGCGCGGCCGCTGCCGGAGCCTCGGCGGCTTCCGGGCGGCCGGGAGTCGGAGCCTTCCGGGCGGCCGCTGCCGGAGCCTTTCGGGCGTCCGGTGCCGGGGCGGGCCCGGCGGGCGCCCCGTACCGGCGCCCGCTGCCGTCCCGTGGTCGGGTCGGGTCCGGCCGCCCGGCCGGACCCGGGCCGGTCGCCGTGCCGGCCTCGGGTCAGTCGCCGTCGCAGCCGCAGGAGCGGCGGACGACCAGGGTCGACGGGAAGAGCTTCACGCGCTCCCGGCGCGAGCCCGCCACCCGGAGCGAGTCGTCGAGGACCAGGTCCACCGCCGCCCGCGCCATCGCCGGGCGGTCCGAGGAGATCGTGGTCAGCGGCGGGTCGGTGAGCGCCGCCTCCTTCACGTCGTCGAAGCCCGCGACCGCCAGCTCCGCCGGCACCTCGATGCGCAGCTCGCGCGCCGCCCGCAGGACGCCGAAGGCCTGGTCGTCGGTGGAGCAGAAGATGGCCGGCGGCCGGTCCGGGCCCGCGAGCAGCTTGAGGGCCACCTGGTAGGCGTCGTAGCGGTTGTACGGGGCCTGGAAGAGCCGGCCCTCGATCGAGCGGCCCGCCTCCAGCATGGCCCGCCGCCAGCCCTCCTCGTGGTCGGCGACGGGGTCGCCGACGGCCGGGGTGTTCGGGATGCCGCCCATGCAGGCCACGTACGCGTGGCCGTGCTCCAGGAGGTGCCGGGTGGCGAGCTGCGCGCCGCCGATGTCGTCGGTGACGACGGCCACGTCGTCGAGCGCCTCGGGCCGCTCGTGCAGCAGCACCACGCGCGCGTCCCAGGCCTCGATCTCGCTCGCGGCCCGCTCGCTCATGCCCTGGCTGACGAGGATGAGGCCGGAGACCCGCATGCCGAGGAAGGCCCGCAGGTAGTGGATCTCGCGCTCGTCGCGGTAGTCGGAGTTCCCGACCAGGACCATCTTCCCGCGCTCGGCGGCGGCCTGCTCGACCGCGTGCGCCATCTCGGCGAAGAACGGCTGCCGGGCGTCCGGGACGATCATGCCTATGAGGTCCGTGCGCCGGGACGCCATGGCCTGCGCGACCCGGTCCGGGCGGTAGCCCAGTTCCTTGATCGCGGCGAGGACACGCTCGCGCGTGGCCGGGGCGACCGGCCGGGGTCCGTTGTTGATGACGTAGCTCACGACCGCGGTCGAAGTACCTGCCAGTCGAGCTACGTCATCCCGCGTCACCTTGGCCACGCGCGGCAGTCTACGCGGGGTGACCTACCTACCGGCAGGTCGCACTGTGGCATCTGCCACGTTCCGGTCCGCCAGGGGGGTGACATCGTCCGTGGCGTCCTTGACGCGGTCCTTCGCCCGGGCCCCTTCCTGCGCACGGGACTCCTCGGCCTTGGCGCGCACCTCCTCCGCCGCCCGCTCGACCTTCTCGGGGGTGACGAAGCGGTAGCCGACGTTCCGCACGGTGCCGATGAGCGACTCGTGCTCGGGGCCGAGCTTGGCCCGCAGCCGCCGTACGTGGACGTCGACCGTCCGGGTGCCGCCGAAGTAGTCGTACCCCCACACCTCCTGCAGGAGCTGCGCGCGGGTGAAGACCCGGCCCGGGTGCTGGGCCAGGTACTTGAGGAGCTCGAACTCCTTGAAGGTCAGGTCCAGGACCCGGCCCTTGAGCTTGGCGCTGTACGTGGCCTCGTCGACCGACAGGTCGCCGTTGCGGATCTCCATGGGGGAGTCGTCCGCGACGATCTGCTGGCGGCCCATCGCGAGCCGCAGCCGCGCCTCGACCTCGGCCGGGCCGGCCGTGTCCAGGAGGACGTCGTCGATGCCCCAGTCGGCGGTGACGGCCGCGAGACCGCCCTCGGTGACGACGAGGATGAGCGGACAGCCGGGTCCGGTGGACCGCAGCAGCTGGCAGAGCGAACGGACCTGCGGGAGGTCGCGCCGCCCGTCGACGAGGATCACGTCCGCGCCGGGGGTGTCCACGAGTGCCGGCCCCTCGGCGGGGGCGACCCGGACGTTGTGCAGGAGCAGGCCGAGGGCGGGCAGCACCTCGGTGGAAGGCTGGAGAGCGTTGGTCAGGAGCAGCAAGGCGCTCATCGCGCACCACCTGCCGTCCCTGCCGTCGGTCGGTCGTGCTTCGGTCGCTCGCTCATAACGTCGGTTCCTCCTCGGTCCCTGCGAGGACGTGCACTGCTTCGTACAGATCACTGTCGGCTCTCGCGCCCTGAGAGCTTTTGTTCATCCGTCCGTAACAACGGTCGGAAAACGCAAAAGGACCCGGGGGCTGCGTCGCCCGGATCCTCTGCCAAGGAGAATAGCCCACATGAGTTCAGAGGGAGAGGGCGGATTTCATATGGCGGATGTCTCCCTGATCACTTCCGGCCCCCGGCGGGCCATGTTGCGTACGGATGACGATGTCCCGATCGAGGCGGTGTACGAACCCTCACGGGCCGCTGTCACCGGGACGGCGGACACCGGGACGCCCGTGACCGGCACCGCGGCCACCGCGGTCGTCCTGGCGCACGGGTTCACCGGCTCGGTCGACCGGCCCGCCGTCCGCCGTGCCGCCCGGGTGTTCACGGAGCGCGGCGCGGCCGTGGTCACCTTCTCCTTCCGCGGCCACGGCCGCTCCGGAGGCCGCTCCACCGTCGGCGACCGGGAGGTCCTCGACCTGGCCGCCGCCGTCCGCTGGGCCCGTGAGCTGGGCCACGCTCGCGTGGCCACGGTCGGCTTCTCCATGGGCGGCTCCGTGGTCCTGCGGCACGCGGCCCTCGACCGCGGCACCCGCGGCAGCGCCGACGCCGTGGCGGCCGTCTCGGCCCCGGCCCGCTGGTACTACCGGGGGACGGCGTCGATGCGCCGCGTCCACTGGGTGATCACCCGTCCGGCGGGCCGCCTCGTCGGGCGCTACGGGCTCCGCACCCGCATCGACCGCCGCGGCTGGGACCCCGTTCCGCTCTCCCCGGTGGAGGCGGTGCCGCTGATCGCGCCCACCCCGCTGCTGATCGTGCACGGCGACCGGGACGCGTACTTCCCGCTCGACCACCCGCGGATGCTGGCCGGGGCGGGCGAGGCGGAACTGTGGCTGGAGCGCGGGATGGGCCACGCGGAGAACGCCGCGGGCGACGACCTGCTGGCCCGGCTCGGGGACTGGCTCACGCGCGCATAGCCCATCATGGGGGGCGGCGCGCACACGAACGAAGGGAGCGCCGCTATGGCAGCGGGAACCATCCGCTACTGGGCCGCGGCCAAGGCCGCCGCCGGCGTCGCGGAGGAGCCGTACACCGCCGAACACCTCGCGGAGGCCCTCGACGCGGCCCGCGCGAAGCATCCGGGTGAACTCGCCCAGGTCCTCAGACGGTGCTCGTTCCTGGTCGACGGCGACCCCGTCGGGACCCGGAGCCATGAGACGGTACGGCTTGCCGAGGGCGGCACGGTCGAGGTGCTCCCCCCGTTCGCAGGAGGGTGAACACGAGAGCATGAGCAACGACCAGTACTACGGCGGTCAGCCGTACGACCCGTACGCGAACGGGAACGCGCACGGGGCGGGGCAGGGGCACCAGGGGCAGCCCGTCCCCGACGTCACGCAGACGTGGGAGGGCGAGACCTGGGACACCCAGTTCCAGCCGGCCGTCACGTACGACCAGGTCCAGGCGGACCGGGCGCAGACCGCGCAGGCCCAGCAGCCCTACCCGCCGCAGCAGCACCCGCAGCATCAGACTCACCAGCAGCACCAGCAGCACCAGCAGCACCAGCAGCACCAGCAGCACCAGCAGCACCAGACCCACCAGCCGTACGAGGCGTACACGGCACACCCGGACCAGACCGCCCCGTACTCCGCGTACGGCGCCCCCGCCGCGTACTACACCGAGCCGCAGCCGCAGCCGCAGCCGCAGCCGGTGGAGGTCTCCGCCCCCGCCGCCGGGCCCGTTCCGGCACCGGCCGCCGCCGAGGCCGAGCCGGGTCCCGGCTGGTCCTCGCCGACCACCTCGGGGAACACCCGGATCACCGACGCCCAGCGGGCCCGCGCCGAGGGGCGCTCGCCGATCATCGCGCCCGGGATGCAGCCGGCCCTGCTGACCGCCGCCCTCGGGCTGCTGCTCGCCGGCGGCGCCGCCCTCGGCACGTACGCCCTGCTCGTCCCGCTCGTACTGCTCCAGGGCCTCACCGCCGCCGGCTGGTTCCGGCTGAACGGCATGTGGCCCGCCCGCCAGGGCATCGCCCTCGCCTTCGCCGGCGGCCTCGCCGCCGACGCGGTCCTCCTCGCCACCGGCCGGGAGAACACGGCCGCCGCGATCTTCGGCACGCTCGGCGTCTGGGTGCTGCTCTGCCTGGTCCTGCAGCTGCGCAGCCACGCCGACCCGGACGAGCGCATGTACGGCCTGATGGCCACCATCGCCTCCGCGGCGCTGACCGTCGTCGCCACCGGCCACCTCGGCGCGGAACCGGACGCGGTCGTCGTCGGCGGCGTCGCGGTCGCCGCGGCCGTGGCCGCCCGGGCGCTCCCGCTGCCCGGAGCCGTCTCCGCGGTCGTCGCGCTGCTGGCCTCGGCCGGTGCGGGGATCGCGGCCGGCGGCCTCACCGACCTGGGCTCCTCCGGCGCGCTGCTCGGCCTCGGGGCCGGCGTCTGCGCCCTGGTCGGCCTGCGGGTGGCGAGCTACGACTACCCGTCCCGCTTCGTGCACATGACGGCCGGTGTCGCCCTGCCGCTGACCGCCGCCGCCCCCGCCGTCTACCTGCTGGGACGGGCCCTGGTCTGACCCGGAGCCGCCCCCGGGGCGGACCGCGGGCGGCGCCGCGCCGACCCGGGCCCGGGAACCAACCGGCCCTCCGACACGTCGATCTTCGTGTCGGGGGGCCGGAACTCATCCAGCCCTTATCCATCGGGGGGACGCACAGCCCATGCGAGCACTGCGGATTCTTTTGATCGTGGCCGTCGTGCTGGGCGGGGTCCTGGTGGGGATCGACCGGCTGGCCGTGGCGTACGCCGAGGACGAGGCGGCGGGGCGGGTGAAGCTGGCCTCCGTCGACAGCGACGCGATAGAGGTGGACATCAAGGGCTTCCCGTTCCTGACCCAGGTCGCGGACAAGCACTTCGACGAGGTCGACGTGAAGGCGACCGGCGTCAAGGCACAGGCGGGCAGCAAGCGCATCCGGGTCGGCGAGCTGACCGTGGCGCTGCGGGACGTGACCGTGACCGGCGACTGGGCGGGCGCGAAGGCCGGGTCCGCGAGCGGGACGGCCCTCATCTCGTACGCGGACCTCACCGCGGCCTCCGACCGGGAGGCGGTCGTCGCCTACGGCGGCAACGGCAAGGTGAAGGTGACCGGCGGCGTGAAGGTGATGGGCCGCACCCTGACCCGGACGGTCCTCTCCACGGTGACCGTGGTGAACGGCGACACGATCCGGGTCCGCGCCGACGAGGTCCCCGGCGAGGGAATCCCCGGCATCGAGGACCTGGTCCGCGCGCGGACCGACTTCGACCGCCCGATCGGCGTGATCGCCGGGATGAAGGTGGAGAAGGTCGAGCCGAGGCCGGACGGCCTGGCCGTGACCGTGGCCGGCCGGGACGTCGTCCTGGCGGGCTGACGGCCCCCACGCCGCCGCCCGGGAGCCTTCTGAGAGTCTCCCGGAAGCCCCCGCGACCCTCCCGAAAGTCTCCCGGGAACTACCCGTTGGTCACATGCTGAGACACCGCTGTCCGACCAGCAGAATCCGAACCGGACGCCTCGGTACGGAGGCGCCCGGAGCCCTCCCGCACCTCGATCTCGTCTCGCATCTCGGACGATCGCGTCTCAAAATACGACACACCGGTGACACGGCCGCCTGTCCGTCCCTACGATCGAGGGCATGAAGCGACAGGCGGATCTCACGAAGCGGCGGGCAGTAGACCTGTGCCGCGTCGCCGCCATGCTCTGTCGCTCCGTCTGAGCGGGACTCACCACTCCCGTATTCCTCAGGCCCTCCGACCGAGGTCGGGGCCGCCCCGTGGACACGTACGCACGTCCGTCACGCACGCCCGCCTGCCCGACACGTCCACCGACACGTCACCGACGAGCCGCCCGCGACGAAGGCGTACCGCACCACACCGCACACCCGCACCACACCGCCGCACACTGCCCCGGAGGAGAACAGCATGGCTCGCAGCGACGTCCTGGTCGACGCGGACTGGGTCGAGGCCAACCTCGACAACCCGCAGGTCGCCATCGTCGAGGTCGACGAGGACACCTCGGCCTACGAGAAGAACCACATCCGCAACGCCATCCGGATCGACTGGACCCAGGACCTCCAGGACCCGGTGCGCCGCGACTTCATCGACCAGGAGGGCTTCGAGAAGCTCCTCTCGGCGAAGGGCATCGCGAACGACACCACGGTCGTCCTCTACGGCGGCAACAACAACTGGTTCGCCTCCTACGCCTACTGGTACTTCAAGCTCTACGGCCACCAGGACGTGAAGCTCCTCGACGGCGGCCGCAAGAAGTGGGAGCTCGACTCCCGCGACCTGGTCGACGGCTCCGCCGTCCCGGCCCGCCCGGCCACCGAGTACAAGGCCAAGGCCCAGGACTCCTCGATCCGCGCGTTCCGCGACGACGTCGTGGCCGCGATCGGCGCCCAGAACCTGGTCGACGTCCGCTCGCCCGACGAGTTCTCCGGCAAGCTGCTCGCCCCGGCGCACCTCCCGCAGGAGCAGTCGCAGCGCCCCGGCCACGTGCCGAGCGCCCGCAACATCCCGTGGTCGAAGAACGCCAACGACGACGGCACCTTCAAGTCGGACGACGAGCTCAAGGCCCTCTACGAGGACGAGCAGGTCGACCTGGCGAAGGACACCATCGCCTACTGCCGCATCGGTGAGCGCTCCGCGCTCACGTGGTTCGTCCTGCACGAGCTCCTCGAGGTCTCCAACGTCAAGAACTACGACGGCTCGTGGACCGAGTACGGCTCCCTCGTCGGCGTGCCGATCGAGCTCGGCGCCAACAAGTAACCCCGGACCCTCCCTCCTCCGGACCCCTCGACCGTAAGGACAGAACGACATGTGTGGAGCGCAGCCCGGCGGCCCCGACGCCTCGACGATCAAGCCCGGTGAGACCACCATCCAGGGCTTCGTGACCAAGGACGGCCAGCCCGTCACCGGTTACGTCCGCCTCCTGGACTCGACCGGCGAGTTCACGGCCGAGGTCCCGACCTCCGCCACCGGCCAGTTCCGTTTCTACGCGGCCGAGGGCACCTGGACCGTCCGCGCCCTGGTCCCCGGCGGCACCGCCGACCGCCAGGTCGTGGCGCAGCACGGTGGCCTCGCGGAGGTCGCCATCGCGGTCTGACCCGCGACACCGAACCGGCCGAAGGGCCGTGCCTCCTGGGGGGTTGGACGCCGTTTCCAGGACCTGAGGCACGGCCCTTCGGTCGTACCCTGAAGGTGTGTACGCACGACGGAAGCGCGTCTACTTCTGGATGATGGGTGCCTGCCTGCTGCTCTTCGTGGGCGCCTGGGCGGTCGTGCGCCTCTTCTCGACGCCGGTGGCCGTCGGCATGTGCGTGGTCGCCATGGTCATCCCCCCGGTCGCCGCGATGGTCGCCAACCGCCGGGGGCCCGAGGACCGCTGGTGGGACGACCCGTCGGGCGACCCGAAGTCGGACGAGTGGTGGGACGAGCTGGACGGCAGGAAGCGCCGGGACTAGCTCCCGCGGGGTCCGCCGCCCCGGGCGCTCCGCCGGCGGACCCGCCTAGTAGACGAGCGCCTGCGTCCCGTCCGCCATCGCCTCCTGGACGAAGAGCTGGGCGCCGGCGATGCGGAAGCCCTCCAGGAGGTCCTTCTCCTCGATGTCGCGGCGGGCCGCGCACTGCGTGCAGACCGTGACGCGCCCGCCGCCGACCAGGATCCCGTCGATCAGGTCCGGCAGCGGCGCCGCGTGCGGGAGCTCGAACTCGGCCGCGCGGCCCGGGAGTGCGAACCACGAGGACTCGCCGGTCAGCCAGAGCGAGACCTCGACGCCGCTGGCGGCGGCCACGGCCGCCACGGTGAAGGCCTGGGAGCAGCGTTCGGGGGCCTCGGCCCCCGCGGTCACCTTGATCACGAGCTTCTTCGGCATATGCCGAACTGTAATCTGCGGCGCCGCAACCCCCGGGGTCCCCCACGGGTCTGGGGGGTGCGCGGATGACGGAATCCGCGCTTCAGGTCTCGTGGGGGGACTCTTGAGCACAACAGAAAGCACCCGAAATCCGGAAACGGCGGCACCGCCGGACCGGAAGCCGCAGCCGGAATCCGCACCTCCGGTCACACCGGAGGCCGCGGAGAGGGATGTGGTTCCGGTCACAGGGCGGGTCGAGGAGCCGGCCGCGGAGCCGGCCGCGGACCGGGCGTCCGAGCCGGTCGCCGTTCCGGTCGCGGGGCCGGTCGCGGAGCCGGTCGTGGACCAAGCACCGGAGCCGGTCGCGGACCAGGGGTCCGAGCCGGTCGCCGAGCAGCCGGTTGCCGAGCAGCCGGTCGCCGCTCCGGTCGCCGGGCAGCCGGTCGCCGCTCCGGTCGCCGGGCAGCCGGTCGCGGCGGAGGACGCCGAGCAGGGCGTGCCCGCCGTCGCCGTGCGGCCGCGCCGCCGTGTCCTCCGTACCGTCGGGCTGATCGCCGTCGCCGCCGTCATCGGCCTCGTCGGCGGCACCGCCGTCGGCTACGGCATCCAGGCCGACCGCGAACCGACCGCGCTGCCCGCCCTCAACCAGCCGGGCCTCGCGTACCCCGCGAAGCCGCTCCCGAAGGGCGAGGAGCCGGAGCCGCTGTCGGCCGCGGAGGACCACCAGGCGAAGGCGCAGGGCGATCTGCGCAAGCTGCTGCTGCCCAAGCCGGCGTCCGCGCGGATCGACGGCCCGGACGGGTGGGAGTCTCTGGACGCGTACGCCGACGACTTCACCCGGCCCGAGGGGGCGCTCGAATCCGAGCTCGACTCGGACATCCGGCGCATCGCGACCCGCGCGTGGCGGGTGGGCCCGTACAAGCGGGTCGAGATCAGTCTCGTGCAGTACCGCTCGTCCGGCGGGATGGGCGCCTCGGAGTTCGTGATGAACCAGCAGCGCATCGCCATGCGCGAGACGAAGTCCGACTCGCTGGGGCAGGCGGTGAAGGGCTCGACGAACGGCCGCTACTTCGTCTATCCGGTCCGCCGGCAGGCGGGATACCTGGACGCGTACGACGCGCGCGCCTTCATCCAGCACGGTGACATCGCCGTCTCGATCATCGTCTACGACACCAAGAAGATCGCCGAGAGCGAGATCCGCTCTCTGGCCGAGCGGCAGCTGGGGCGCCTGTGAGCGAGAAGTCGGGGAGCCGCACGCGTCGGATCCTGAAGAACGTACTGGCCTCCGCGCTGGTCCTCGGGCTCGTCGGCGGCGGAGTCGCGTACACCGTCGTCACCGTCGACCGCGCCGACCGCACCGCACCCACGGTGGCGTGGGAGAAGCCCACCGCGACCGCCACGCCCGAGGACCCGGCCGCGGGCATCCACCGGGGCCGGGCGTCCACGCCCCTGAGCAGGCTCCTCCTGCCCGTGCCGGACGGCTACGGCCTCGGGGCGGACATCCGGGGCTACGGCAACGACGACGAGGTGTCCGCCGTGCGGGCGGCCGCCCTCCTCAAGGAGACCGGCAAGGGCTTCTACGGCAAGAAGCGCCGCGCGTACGAGAAGGAGGTCGACCGGCTCGGCATCCAGGGCATGGCGATGCGCTCGTACGCCAGGGGCGACAGCAGCCTGCAGGCCGAGGTGCTCATCCTGCGGATGAAGGACAAGAAGATGGTCCGCGAGTTCTTCGAGACCCGTAAGGAGTTCTCCGAGTTCCTGGACCTGCGCAAGGGGCCGAAGATCCAGGAGTACGCGAAGAGGTCCGCGTGCTACCTGGGGCCCGAGCCGGAGGAACCCGCGCAGGTGGACGACGGCGAGGACCGGACGCCGGCGCTCCAGGACATGATCTGCTCCGCCTACGACGGCGAGGTCATGGTCAGCGTGCGGGCCTACGGCGCCGCGCCCTTCGACGCCAAGGCCGTGGCGGGCCTCGTCGAGAAGCAGCTCCGCCACATCGAGTCCCCGGGGGAGTACGTATGACCGCGCAGCCGACCGAGACGCCCACCGCCGAGACGGCGGTGCCCGCACCCGAACCGGCGTCCGTCTCCGCCGCACCGGCACCGGCACCCGAGCCGGCGCCGGCCGCCCCCGGCCGCGCCCGGCGCGTCCTGCTGGCCGTCGCCCGCTGGACCGCCGCCGCCGTCGTGTGCGGCGGCGTGGGCACCGGCACCGCCCTCGGGATCACCGCGATGGAACGCACCGACGTCCCGGGCCTGGCCACCGAGAGCGACGGCCGCTGGGACTACCCGGAGCTCCGCCTCCCGGCGCTCCCGGCGGACCGGCCTCGCCCCTTCACCTCGGGCAACGACGGCGAGGTCCACCACGCCGACCTGCGCGAGCTGCTGCTGCCCGCCCCGGCCGGGGCCACCCTCGACCCGAAGCTGAAGGGCGGGTTCGTCTCCACGGACGCGTACCTCGCGCTGTACGGGAAGGAGTTCCGCGCCGACCTGAAGAAGACCCTGGCCGACTCCACCCTGCGGCACGTCGCCGCCCGCGGCTGGACCACCCCGGACGGCACCCGGACCAGCATCCACCTGCTCCGGTTCAGCTCGGTGGCCTACGCCGAGGCGTACAAGGACGAGGCGCTGCACGCCGACGGCGCGGACGGCCCGGAGGCGCTGCCGGACGGGGTCGAGGGCGTCGTGATGGACGACTTCGCGGACGACGTCGACGTCGCGGACACCAGCCTGTACGTCTTCCGGGAGAAGAAGCCGTACGGCCCCGACCAGGTCCGCTGGGCCTACGTCCAGGCCGGCGACACCCTCGCGCTGATCACCCAGACCCGCCGGGGCGAGGCCCTCGGGGTCCCCTTCCAGCAGACGGTCACCCTGCAGAACCAGTTGCTCGGCTAGGCCGTCCCGGAAGGGCGGCACCGGCCGCCGCGCCGGTCACAGCGTGCGAGACCCACCTCACCGAGTGGGCCGGGCCCCCGCCCACTAAGCTGGGGTCCGGCCCGTTCCGCCTTCACCGCTCAGTCGAGGAGCACCCTGTGATCATCTTCTTCGAAATCCTCCTGGTCCTGGTCGCCGTCGGCGTGATCGCCTTCGCCGGCCTGGCCGTGAAGAAGCTGTACCAGGGCCAGCGCTAATCCTTCTCGCCAACCACTTCTAGAGAACGCCAGAGCTGCTCATGATCGAGATCCCGTCCGACCTCAACCCGGACCTCGTCCCCCTCGCGTTCCTGCTCGGCACGTGGGAGGGCGCGGGTGTCTCCGACTTCCCCGGCGCCGAGAAGTGCAACTTCGGGCAGTCCGTGACCTTCCGCCACGACGGCCGGGACTTCCTCGAGTACACCTCGCACTCCTGGGTCCTGGACGCCGAGGGCAACAAGGTCCGTCCGCTGGAGAGCGAGAGCGGCTACTGGCGCATCGACAAGGACCGCAAGGTCGAGGTCGTCATGGTCCGCGACCAGGGCATCGTCGAGATCTGGTACGGCGAGCTCGCCGACCAGAAGCCGCAGATCGACCTGGCCACGGACGCCGTCGCCCGCACCGCCGCCTCGGGCCCGTACTCCGGCGGCAAGCGCCTCTACGGCTACGTCAAGAGCGACCTCATGTGGGTGGGCGAGAAGGCGACCCCCGAGGTCCCGCTGCGGCCGTACATGTCGGCGCACCTCAAGAAGGTCGTGACGCCGGAGGAGGTCGCGGACATGGCCCGCAACCTCGGCGACCTGCCCGACGACGGCATCGCCTTCTTCCGCTAGAAGCGCCGCCGGATCCGTTCGGCACCCGCCGGAGCCTGGGACGCCGCGCCGCGCCCTCCTACACTGGGGGGCGTGGTGAGCACCGACTGGAAAAGCGACCTGCGGCAGCGCGGCTACCGGCTGACGCCGCAGCGTCAGCTCGTCCTGGAGGCCGTCGACGCGCTGGAGCACGCGACGCCCGACGACATCCTCGTCGAGGTCCGCAGGACCGCCTCCGGGGTCAACATCTCCACCGTCTACCGGACCCTGGAGCTCCTGGAGGAGCTCGGTCTGGTGAGCCACGCCCATCTGGGGCACGGGGCTCCGACGTACCACCTCGCCGACCGGCACCACCACCTCCACCTGGTCTGCCGGGACTGCTCCGGGGTGATCGAGGCGGACGTCTCGGTGGCCGCCGAGTTCACCGGGAAGCTCCACGAGGCCTTCGGCTTCGAGACCGACATGAAGCACTTCGCCATCTTCGGGCGGTGCGCGGACTGCGCCCGGAAGGCCGCGGACGCGGCACCGGCCGAGGCCGGGCCGGCCGGCGGCGACCGCGCCCCGGAGGAGTCCGGCGCCGAGTCGTAGGCTTTCTTCCATGCAGCGACATTCCACGACCAGCCCTCTGCTGTCCCTGCCCGGCGCCGTCGCGGCGGAAGGCCGCGACGAAGGTGTCGCCGCGCACTACGGCGACCTGTTCCGCGAACAGCGCGCCCTCGCCGACGGCCGCGGCTTCGTCGACCTCTCGCACCGCGGTGTCGTCGCCGTCACCGGCGACGACCGGCTGAGCTGGCTGCACCTGCTCCTCACCCAGCACATGACCGACCTGGCGCCCGGACAGGCCACCGAGGCGCTGATCCTGTCGGCGAACGGGCACATCGAGCACGCCCTGTACCTCGTCGACGACGGCACGACCGTGTGGGCGCACGTCGAGCCGGGGACCCGCGAGGAGCTCGTCGCCTACCTGGAGTCGATGAAGTTCTTCTACCGCGTCGAGGTCGCCGACCGCACCGACGACATCGCCGTCGTCCACCTCCCGGCCGGTTCCATCGCCGAGGTCCCCGAGGGGGCCGCCGTACGGGAGACCCCGCACGGCCGTGACCTCTTCCTGCCCCGTGCCGACCTGGAGGCCTTCGCGCAGGCGCACGGCCCGGCCGCCGGCGTCCTCGCGTACGAGGCGCTGCGCGTCGAGGCGCACCGGCCGCGGCTCGGCTTCGAGACCGACCACCGGACCATCCCGCACGAGGTCGGCCTCATCGGCAGCGCCGTCCATCTCCAGAAGGGCTGCTACCGGGGCCAGGAGACCGTCGCCCGGGTGCAGAACCTGGGGAAGCCGCCGCGCCGCCTGGTCTTCCTGCACCTGGACGGCAGCGAGGTGCTGCTCCCGGGGCACGGCACGCCGCTCCGGCTCGCCGCCGACGGCGAGGAGGGCCGCCAGCTCGGCTTCGTGACCAGCTCGGTCCGCCACCACGAGCTGGGGCCGATCGCCCTGGGCCTGGTGAAGCGGAACGTGCCGGTGGACGCCCCGCTGATCGCCGGCACGACGGCCGCCGCGCAGGAGACCGTCGTCGAGCCGTAGGACCGCCCGCAGGTCGGGCGGGGCCGGCGGTTCAGACCTCCAGCAGCACCGTGAACGGGCCGTGGTTCGTGAGCGAGACGCGCATGTCCGCTCCGAACCGGCCCGTCTCCACGTGCGCGCCGAGTGCGCGCAGTCGGGCCACCACCTCGTCCACGAGGGGCTCCGCCACCGGGCCGGGCGCGGCCGCGTTCCAGGTGGGGCGGCGGCCCTTGCGGGCGTCGCCGTAGAGCGTGAACTGGGAGACGACGAGCAGCGGGGCGTTCACGTCCGAGCACGACTTCTCGTCGTCCAGTACCCGGACGGACCAGAGTTTTCTGGCCAATTGGGCGGCCTTCTCCGGGGTGTCGTCGTGGGTCACCCCGACCAGCACGCACAACCCCTCGCCGGTGATCTCACCGACGGTCTCCCCTGCGACGACGACACTCGCGCCGTCCACCCTCTGCACCACTGCACGCATGCGCCCCAACCTACCCAGTGGGCACCACTCCGACGGATGAGGGGCCGAACGGGTGCAGAGCGCCTGCACGGGCACCGGCATGAGTGGCACGATGCGTGTCAGGCGGTGCGGCAGCGCACCGGTCGAGGGGACGATTCTCATGAGTGCACCTGGCAGCGGGCCGACGCCGTCCGGCCCCGTACCGCTGATCCGCGCCGCGACCCGGGGCGGCGCGCCGGGCGGCGGCCCGGCCACCCGGCCACCCGCCCAGCGGACCGCCGAACCGGCCCTGCCGGACCGGCCCCAGCCCGAGCTCGGCGCCCTCCGGCTCCCCGAGCTCCGCGCGCTGCGCCGCGACGCGCAGAGCGACGAGGCCGATCTCAGCTATGTGCGCCGGATGCTCCAGGGCCGGATCGACATCCTCCGCGCCGAGCTGGCGCGGCGGACCGACCCGGAGGCCCCGGTCCTCGACCGGCTCTCCGAGATCCTCGCCGACGTGCCCTCGCGGCACCGCTCGTCGGCCCGGCACGTGACGCTGTCGACGCCGCGCGGCGAGGAGTACCGGCGGCTCGCCGCCGAGATGCTGTCGGAGGTCGAGCTGTCGGACCTCACGGCCCGCACCGACGACGAACTGCACGCGGGGATGGGGCGGCTCGCCGGCTACGAGCAGCAGATCTCCCGGCGCCGGCAGGCCCTCCAGCGGACCGCCGACGACTGCAGCGCCGAGATCGCCCGCCGCTACCGGGAGGGCGAGGCGCAGGTCGACGACCTGCTGGCCTGAGGTCCGCGGCCGCGGACCGCGCGGATCGTCCGACCGGGGCGAAACGTGCCTGCCGCGGCGGCGCGGGGCCGCGGGCGGGGCCCGGAAACTCGGGTGCGGGTGTGCGAGGGCCGTGCGTAGGGTCGAGGGATGACTGTCGACGTACGCGCCGTGACGGAGTCCGAGTTCGCCGACTGGCAGCGTGCCCTGCGCACCGGGTTCCTCCGGCCGCCGGTCGTGACCGACGAGGAGGTCGCCGACCGGCTGCCGCACGTCGACCTCGCGCGGACGGCCGGGGCCTTCGACCGCGGCCGGGTCGTCGCCACCTTCCGGTCGTTCCGCCAGGAGGTCAGCACGGTCGGCGGCGGTCGCCTCACCGCCGACGCGATCACCCAGGTCACCGTCGCCCCGACGCACCGCAGGCGCGGACTGCTCAGTCGGATGATGACCGCCGACCTGGCCGCCGCGAAGGAGCGGGGCGACGCGATCGCCACCCTGATCGCCGCCGAGTACCCGATCTACGGGCGTTACGGCTTCGGCCCCGCGAGCTGGTGCGGCGAGTGGAGCGTGGACCTCCGGCGGGCCGGGCTCGACCCGCGCCGCTCGGGCCGCCCGGAGGACGGCGGCCGGATCGACCTGACCGACGCCGAGGAGATCCGCGCGATCGGCCCCGGCGTGCACCGCCGGCTGGCCGGCGTCCGCGCCGGGGTCACCAGCCGCTCCCCGCGCGACTGGGCGGTCGGCACCGGCCAGAGCGTGCAGGGCGAGCCGTGGCGCGAGCCGTACTACGCGGTGTACCGCTCGGAGTCCGGCGAGGCCGAGGGCTTCGTGGCGTACTCCTCGGACGACAAGTGGGACGACGCCAAGCAGCCGATGAACACGGCGACCGTGCGGGACCTCGTCGCCGTCACCCCGGCCGCCGAGCGCGCCCTGTGGCACTACCTCTGCTCCGTCGACTGGATCACGACCGTCCGCTCGGGCTACCGGGCGCCCGACGACACGCTGCCGCTGCTGCTGCCCGACCCGCGCGCCGCGAAGCTGCTGACGTACGCGGACATGCTGTGGGTGCGGGTCCTGGACGTCGTCGAGGTCCTGGAGAGCCGGACGTATCCGGTGGCGGACTCCCTCGTGCTCGACCTGCGGGACGGGGACGGCCTCGCCGGCGGCCGGTACCGCCTCGACGCCTCCCCGCAGGGCGCGTGCTGTACGCCCACCACCGCGTCCGCCGATCTCGCCTTCGACATCGCCGAGTTGGGCGTGCTCGCCTTCGGCGACGAGTCGGCGGTGCGGCTGGCCAGGACCGGGCGGGTGGAGGAGCCGACGGCCGGTGCGGCCGCCCGGGCCGACCTGCTGTTCCGTACGCCGCTGCGGCCGTTCTCGCCCGACATCTTCTGAGCCGGGCCGTCTGGGCCGGGCTGCTTGGGCCGGGCCGTCTGGGCCGGGCCGTTCGCGCCGGGGAAGGTCAGCGGGTGCGGAGCCGGAAGAGGAGGCCCGACACGGCGACCGCGAGGGTCAGGAGCCCGGCGCACCACCCCAGGGCGATCCACGGGGTGCCGCCGACCGGCAGGTCGAGCAGCAGGCCCCGCATCGACTCGATCAGCGGGGTCACCGGCTGGTGCTCGGCGAAGCCGTGCAGCCAGCCCGGCATCGTCTCGATCGGGACGAACGCACTGCTCGGGTAGGGCAGGAACATCATGAAGAACGTCACCGCGCCGGCCGCCTCCGCGCTTCTGGTGACGAGGCCGATCGCCGCCGACAGCCACGAGACCGCGGTGATGTAGGCGAGGAGCAGCCCGATCGCCGCGAGCCAGCCGCCGGCCGTGGCGCTCGGGCGGAAGCCGATGGCGAAGGCGGCGCCGAGGACGAGTGTGGTGGAGAGCGCGTTGCGGGTGACGGCGGCCGCGACGTGTCCGGCGAGGAACGGGGCCCCGCCGACGTCGAGGGTGCGGAAGCGGTCGACGACCCCGAGGCGCATGTCCTCGCTGACGGAGACCGCGGTGCTCGCCGCGCCGAACCCGGCGCAGAGGACGAGCACGCCGGGGACGACGTAGGTGACGTACCGGGTGCCGGTGTCGATGGCTCCGCCGAAGAAGTAGACGAAGACGAGCATCAGCATGATCGGCAGCATCATCGAGGTGATGACGGCGTCGAGGTTGCGGCGGCTGAGCCGGATGCCGCGTCCGGCGAGGGTGCTCGCGGCGGTGAGGGTGTCAGACACGGCTGGGCTCCTTGTCGGCGGTGAGGGCCAGGAAGACGTCGTCGAGGGTGGCCGTGTGGAGGCCGAAGCGGGCGATGTCCCGGCGCTCGGGGTCGAGCGCGTCGAGCAGGTCCCGCACGTGGGCGGCGCTGCCGTCGGTGGGGATGCCGAGCGTGCGGGTGCCGGGGTCGTCGGTGGCCGGACGGCCGGTGGCCCGTGCGGTGATCCGTCCGGTGATCCGTGCGTAGCCCTCCTCGTCGCGGGCCACGACGTCGAGGCGGTGGGCGGCGTAGCGGGCCTTGAGTGCGGCGGGGGTGCCCTCGGCGAGGGCGCGGCCCCCGCCGAGGACCGCGATCCGGTCGGCGAGCCGGTCCGCCTCCTCCAGGTACTGGGTGGTGAGGAAGACGGTCGTGCCCGCGTCGGAGAGTGCGCGGACCGCCTGCCAGAGCTCCTGGCGGCTGCGCGGGTCGAGGCCGGTGGTCGGTTCGTCGAGGAACATGACCCCGGTCGCGCCGGGGTCGCGGACGAGGCCGGCGGCGAGGTCGAGGCGGCGGCGCATGCCGCCGGAGTACGTCCTCACCAGGCGGTCGCCGGCCTCGGTCAGGCCGAAGCGGTCGAGGAGTTCGGCGGAGCGTCGGGCGGCGGCGGGGCGGGGGAGTCCGGAGAGCCGGGCCGCCGTCCAGAGGTTCTCCGCGCCGGTCTGGGTCTCGTCGACGGCGGCGGACTGCCCGGTGAGGCTGATCGCGCGGCGGACCCGGGAGCGTGCGGTGACGACGTCGTGTCCGGCCACGCGCGCGTGGCCGGCGTCGGGCGCGGTGAGGGTGGCGAGGATGCGGACGGTGGTGGTCTTGCCGGCGCCGTTGGGGCCGAGGAGGGCGAAGACGGTGCCGCGGGGGACGTGCAGGTCGAGGGCGTCGAGGACGCGGACGTCCCCGTAGCTCTTGGTCAGGCCGGTGGCTTCGATGGCCGGAGGCATGGGTGCTCCCTGGGCGGGTGGAGGGCGGACTGCCGCGTCCGTACTGCGTATGACATACGCGTTACTGTGTAAGGGTTACGCATTACTAGGATGGACGTCAAGCGTGCGAGGTGGCCGGGAGGCGGCGGGTTGTGGCGACGGACGGCGAAGGACGTGCGGGCGACGGTGGTGCGGGCGCCGTGACCGGCGGCGGCGGGCGTGCGGGTGATGGCGGCGTGGTGGGTGGCGGCGGTCGCGGGACCGGCGGCGACGCCGGTGCGACCGCTGACGGCGGCGGTGCGGGGGGCGTGGTCGGCGACGGCGGCACCTTTCTGCCGCCGAGCATCGAGGCGGCCTGGGGGCTGCGGGAGCGCCCCTCCAAGGGGCCCAAGCCCGGCCTGACCCTCGACCGGATCGTCGACGCGGCCGTCTCCCTCGCCTCGGCCGAGGGGCTCGACGCCGTGTCCATGGGCAGGGTCGCCAAGGAGCTGGGCGCCTCGACGATGTCGCTCTACCGGTACGTCTCCGCCAAGAGCGAGCTGTACGTCCTCATGACGGAGGCCGCCACCGGGGCCCCGCCCGCGCTCTTCCCGGCCGGCACCGCCTGGCGCGAGGCGATGGAGGCCTGGGCGTGGGCGCTGCGCGAGGTCTACCACCGCAACCTCTGGATGCTGCGGGTCCCCGTATCGGGCCCGCCCGCCACTCCGAACGCGGTCGCCTGGTGGGAGAAGGCCCTCGCCGCCATGGCGGACACCGGTCTCGACGCCGGAGCCAAGATCTCGGTGACCCTGCTGGTCAGCGGTCACGTGCGGAACGACGCCCTGGTCATGGCCGACCTCGCGTCCGCCGTCGCCGCCGCCGGGGGCGACCCCGGGGAGGCGCTCGCCCGGTACGGGCGCACCCTGCGGCGGCTCGCCGATCCGGAGCGGTACCCCGAGGTGGCGCGGATGCTGGACGAGGGCGTGATGGACGTCGCCGACGAGCCCGAGGTCGAGTTCCGCTTCGGTCTGGCGCGGATCCTCGACGGGGTCGCCGTCCACGTCGAGGGGCGGGCCTCGTGACCCCGGACCGCGAGGCCGGCGGCCCCGGGCTGCGCGAGCGGAAGAAGGAGCGGACCCGTCGGGCGCTGTCGGACGCGGCCGTCGCGCTGTTCCTGGAGCGGGGCTTCGACGCCGTCTCGGTCGCGGAGGTGGCGGCCGCCGCCGAGGTCTCCAAACCCACCCTCTTCCGGTACTTCCCGGCCAAGGAGGACCTGGTCCTGCACCGGTTCGCCGACCACGAGGACGAGTCGGCCCGGGTGGTGGCCGCGGGCCGCGCCGCCGGTACGGCCCCGCTCGACGCGCTGTACGCCCATCTCCTCGACGGGCTCGACCGGCGCGACCCGGTGACCGGACTCTGCGACCATCCCTCGGTCCTGGCGTACCTCGGGCTGCTGTACGGCACGCCGGCGCTGGTCGGGCGCCTGCACGCCTACCGCGTCCGGTCGGAGGCGGCGCTCGCGGACGCCCTGGCGGCCGGGTCCGGCCCCCCGGCCGTCGATCCGCTGGCGGCGCGGCTCGCCGCGGGGCAGATCGTGACGGTGCTGCGGGTCCTCGCGGAGGAGAACACGGCGCGGATCGCGGCGGGCGCGACCGCCGACGCGCTGGCGCCGGACGCCGTGGCGGCGGCGGGACTGGCGTTCCGGGCGCTGCGGGAGGGGCTTCCGCTCTGACCGTGGCGTTGGCGTTCTCGATGCCAAGTTAAAAATGTAACTCAGTAACGTTTTCCGTTAGGCTTGTCGGAATGACGTCACTGGACCTTGAGCTCGCCCGCGAACGCTCCCACCACGACGCCTGCCGCGCCGCCCTGACCCGGATGACCGAGGACGTCGCCGGCCAGGTCGTCACCGGCGAGGACACCGCCGCGTCCGGCGCCGACGCCGAGGCGCTCGGCCGCCATCTGCGCAGCCGCGCCGAGGAGATGCGCGAACAACCCCCCGGACCGCTGTTCTTCGGCCGCCTCGACCTCGACGACGGACGCGTCCACCACATCGGCCGTCGCCGGATCGGCGAGGACCCGGCCGCCCCGCCGCTGGTCGTCGACTGGCGCGCGCCCGTCTCCCGCGCCTACTACCAGGCCGGAGCCCGCGACCCGCAGGGCGTGCTCCGGCGCCGCCGCTTCGGCTGGGCCCCGTACAGCGAGGGCGCCTCGGAGGACCTGACCGCGCTCGAGGACGAACCGCTCGCGGCGGGCGGCGAGGTGACGGTCGGCGCGCTGCTCGCCGGGGAGATCGAGCGCCCCCGGGTGGGGCCGATGCGGGACATCGCGGCCACCATCCAGCCCGAGCAGGACGACCTCGTACGCTCCGACCCGGCCGCCTCCCTGTGTGTCCAGGGCGCGCCCGGCACGGGCAAGACCGCCGTGGGCCTGCACCGGGCCGCGTACCTCCTCTACACCCATCCGCAGCGGATCCGGCGCTCCGGGCTGCTCGTCCTCGGCCCGCACCGCGCCTTCCTCTCGTACATCTCCGAGGTGCTGCCCTCGCTCGGCGAGACCGGCGTGCGCCAGGCCACCCTCGCCGACGAGATCGCCCGCCACCCGGTCCGCGCCGAGGACGGCGAGGAGGCGGCCCGGGTCAAGCACGACCCCCGGATGGCGGAGGTGCTGCACCGCGCGCTGTACGGCAGGGTCGACCCGGCGCCCGCGGAGGACCTCGCCGTGCCGGACGGCTCGGCCCACTGGCGGCTGTCCGCCGCGCAGCTCGCCGCGATCGTCGCGGACGTACGGGCGGAGGCCCCGCCCTACGCCACGGGCCGCGAACGGGTCCGGGCCCGGATCGTGCGGGCCCTCCAGCTCCGGGCCGAGCGGCGGTGGGGGCCCATGGGCGCGGCCTGGGCGCGGCGGATCGAGCGGTCGAGGGCGGTGACGGCCTTCCTGGACGCGTGCTGGCCGAGGACGAGCCCGGAGGAGGTGCTCGCCGCGCTGCTGACGGATCCGGCGGCGGCGACGGCGGGTTCGGCGGTGGTGTCGGCGGGTTCGGCGGTCGCTCCGGCGGGTTCGGCGACGGCGCTGACGGGTCCGGCGGGTCCGGCGTCCGCCGGGGGGCCGGTGCGGGCGGCGGGCGGGGGTCCGGTCCCGGCGTCCGCCGGTTCCTCCGTGCTGACGGAGGGCGAGTGGGCGGCGATCCGCTGGGACCGGCCGCCCCGCTCGTACCGCTCGGCGCGCTGGACGGCCGCCGACCTCGTCCTCCTCGACGAGCTCGCCGGCCTGATCGAGCACCCCGAGGGCTACGGACACGTCGTCGTGGACGAGGCGCAGGACCTCTCGGCCATGGAGTGCCGGGCGATCGCCCGCCGCACCCGGTTCGGGTCCCTCACCGTCCTCGGGGACCTCGCGCAGGGCACCACCCCGTGGGCGGCCCGCGAGTGGCCGGAACAGCTCGCCCATCTGGGCAGGCCGGGGACGCCGGTGGTGCGGCTCACCCTCGGCTACCGCGTTCCCGCGGCCGTCGTCGACCTCGCCAACCGGCTCCTGCCGCACCTGGGCGCCGACGTGCCGGCGGGCCGGTCCGTCCGGACGGACGGGGAGGTGACGTTCGCCCGGGCGACCGGCCGCACCGGCCTGCCCGGCGCGGCGGCCGAGGCGGTGCGCGGGGCGCTCGCCGTGGAGGGTTCGGTCGGGGTGATCACGGCGGACGCCCTGGTGGGGCCGGTCGAGCAGGCGGTACGGGGCTGCGGGGCGGCGGACCGGGTGACCGTGCTGCCCGCCACGGTCGTGAAGGGCCTGGAGTTCGACCACGTCGTGGTGGTCGAACCGGCCGCGATCGTGGCGGCCGAGGCGCGGGGCCCGAACCGGCTCTACGTGGCGCTCACCCGGGCGGTGTCACGGCTGACCGTGGTCCACGCGGCGGAACTCCCGGAGTGCCTGGCGGCGCCGACCGGGGCCGGGGCGGGGTGAGTTCGGGGTCCGGGGCGGGGCGGTCGGGCGGGAGGGGGCGCGGTGTGCGGGGTCGGCGATCGGCGTCCGGGTCGGCCGGCGCTCACGCCGCCGTCGGGGCGGGGGACTCGGGGGCGGGGGACTCGGCCTCCGCCGCCCGCGCCTCCGTCCGCCTCTCCGTCCCCGTCTCCGTCCCCGTGCGCATCCCCGTCCCCGCTTCCGTCTCCGTGTTCTGCGCCGGGCTCGGTGCTCCCGGCCTGCCCGGGGCGCGCAGCACGGTGAAGGCGAGGGCCAGGGCGGCGAGCAGCAGGCCGGCGCCGACGGCGAAGGCCAGGCGGTAGCCGCCGGTCAGGGCCTCGGCCGCGGGGCGCCCCGCGGCGGTGAGGGACTCGGTGCGGGTCGCGGCCAGGGTGGAGAGGACGGCGATGCCGAGGGCCATGCCGATCTGCTGGGTGGTGTTGAACAGGCCGGAGGCGAGGCCCGCGTCCTTCTCCTCGGCGCCCGACATGGCGAGCGAGGTGAGGGCGGGGAGCGCGAGGCCGAATCCGGCGGCGAGCAGCATCACGGGGAGCAGGTCGGTGGCGTACGAGGCGCGGACGGGGACGCGGGCCAGCAGGCCGAGGACGCCGACGAGCAGGACCAGGCCGGTGAGCAGGACGTTCCGCTCGCCGAAGCGGGCGATCAGGCGGGCCGACACGCCGAGGGAGACGGCGCCGATGACGGCGGCCGCGGGGAGCATCGCGAGACCCGTCCCGGCCGCTCCGTACCCGAGGACCTTCTGGAGGTAGAGGGCGACGAGGATCTGGAAGGAGAAGAGTGCGGCGACCATCAGCATCTGGACGGCGTTGGCGCCGGAGACGCTGCGCGAGCGCAGGATCCGCAGCGGCATGAGCGGGTTCGCGGCCTTCGCCTGGCGGACGAGGAAGCCGGCCAGGAGGGCGAGCGCGAGGGCTCCGAGGCCGAGGGTGTGCGCCGAACCCGCCCCGTACTCCTCGATCTTGACGACCGCGTAGATGCCGGTCATGAGGCCGGTCGTGACGAGCGCCGCGCCGAGGACGTCGGCGCCGGCCCCGAGCCCCACGCCCCGGTCGGCGGGGAGGGCGCGGAGGGCCACGAGGAGGGTCGCGAGGCCGATGGGCAGGTTGATGAAGAAGATCCAGTTCCAGGCGAGGGCGTCGGTGAGGAGGCCGCCGAGGACCTGGCCGAGGGAGGCGCCGGCGGCGCCGGTGAAGCTGAACACGGCGATGGCGCGGGCCCGTTCGCGCGGCTCGGTGAAGAGCGTGACGAGGATGCCGAGGCCGACGGCGGAGGACATCGCGCTGCCGGCGCCCTGGAGGAAGCGGGCGGCGATGAGGACGCCGGGGGAGGTGGCGACTCCGGCGAGGAGCGAGGCGGCGGTGAAGACCGCGGTGCCCGCGAGGAACATCCGCCGGCGGCCGAGGAGGTCGCCGAGGCGACCCGCGAGGAGCAGGAGCGAGCCGAAGGCGATCAGGTAGGCGTTGACGACCCAGCTGAGGCCGACGGGAGTGAAGCCGAGGTCGCTCTGGATGGCGGGCATGGCGACGGTGACGATGCTGCCGTCGAGGATCGTCATGAGCATGCCGGTGGCGAGGACGCCCAGGGCGAGCTGGCGCGAGGAGGTGCGGGCGGGTACGGGCACGGGGATCACTCCTGTTCGGTGGAGCCGACAGGAGTGACGTTAGCAGAAGGTTTTGTTGCAGACTATTTTTTACGGAACGACTGCGCGGGCCGCCCTGACCCGGCTCGGCCGCGTCGCCCCCGCTCAGCCGCGCTGGCGGGCCCGGCGGGCCGGCCTGGGGCTCTCGATCGGGGTCTCCAGATGGCCGGTGACCAGCAGGTTCAGGGCGTGGAGCAGGGCGGCGCGCGCATCGTCGGGAAGGGACGAGAGGGCGCTCTCGTGGACGCCGTCGACGATCTTCTGGCTCTCGCGGGCGACCTTCGTCCCCTCCTCGGTCACGGCGATGATCCGCGCGCGCCGATCGGTGCTGGAGGGGCGGCGCTCGGCGAGCCCGGCCTTCTCCAGGGCGTCGACGGTGACGACCATGGTCGTCTTGTCCATGTCCCCGATCTCCGCGAGCTGCGCCTGGGTGCGCTCCTCCTCCAGGGCGTGCACGAGGACGCAGTGCATCCGGGGGGTGAGCCCGATCGCGTCCAGCGCTGCGCTCATCCGGGTCCGCAGGGCGTGACTGGTGTGGTCGAGCAGGTAGGAGAGGTCGGGCTCGGTGCGGGTGGGTGCCATGGCGGTCATGGCTGCCAGGGTAGCGAGGATGGGTCCGTCGCGGATTATCGCGAAGTGGACGAATGGGCGGGACGGCGGGCGAGGGGCGTGTCCCGCGTCCGGGCGGGTGGGATCCGCCGGGGGGTCCGGGCCGGGGTCCCCGCATCCGGGCGGAGTCCCCGGCCCGGGCGGGGTCCCCGACCCTGGCGGGGTGGGCGCGGTCGGGAGGGGCGGGGGAGGGTGCGGCCGCCGTGGCCCGCCGGTCGGTGGTCAGGATGGCCCCATGGAGACCCCTCTGCTCTTCCTGGACGTCGACGGCCCGCTGATCCCCTTCGGGGCGAGCGGCCGGGAGTATCCCGTGTACGCCCCGACGCCGCCCCCGTCCGTGAGTCCCCTCCTCGCCCGGCTCGACCCCGCGCAGGGACCCCGGCTCGCGGCGCTCCCGTACGCGCTCGTCTGGGCGACGACCTGGGAGGACGATGCCAACGCCTGGGTCGCGCCGCGCCTCGGGCTGCCGGCCCTGCCGCTGGTGCGATGGCCCGAGGGCGATCCCGGCCCCGGGGCGGGAGTGCACTGGAAGGCGCCGGGGATCGTGGCGTGGGCCGGTGGGCGGCCGTTCGCCTGGGTCGACGACGAGATCCGCGCGGCCGACCGCGAGTGGGTCGCCGCCCACCACCCCGGACGGTCCCTGCTCCATCGGGTCGACCCCCAACGGGGGCTGACAGAACGGGACTTCGAGGCGCTCGACGCCTGGGCTCGCTGACCGTCGATCCAACCACGGCACTGCTCGCGGGTGTTGGCAGATACAAGAGTCGCCCCGCCCACCTCTCGTGTCATCCGCCAGTACGGCGGGCGGTCCCCGTCGGGGCAGACTCGACGGGCGCGCAGGACTTCGAACCACACGACGAAGGACACGAGGGGGCGCCATATGGGCGTGCGTCAGCAGTACGACGGCATCGGCGAGGCGTTCGAGGGATTCAAGGCCCTGCCGATGATGCGGTACGGGGAGGTGCCCAGCTTCCTGGGCACGGTCGGGGACGTGACGGGCAGGTCGATCCTCGACCTGGCGTGCGGGACCGGCTTCTACAGCCGGGAGTTCAGGCGGCGCGGCGCCACGGAGGTCCTCGGCGTCGACATCTCCGCCGAGATGATCGCCGCCGCGCGGGACTTCGAGCGGCGCGACCCGCTCGGCGGGGTGCGCTACGAGGTCGGTGACGTGGCCGAACTCCCCGTCCTGGAGCAGAAGTACGACATCGCCCTCGGCGTGCAGTGTCTCAACTACGCCGAGGACGTCGCGGGGCTCGAACGGATGTGCCGCAACATCCACCGCAACCTGAAGCCGGGCGGCGAGTTCTTCGTGCTCGCCCAGCGGCCCGACTACCGGTTCGACTGCGACTCCCTCCCCCAGTACGGCTTCCGCTGCGAGCCGACGGGCGAGGAGGCCGAGGCCGGGCCGCGCGTCCGGGTGACGGCGCTCCTCGACCCGGAGCCGATCAGCATCCTCGGCACGGTCCCGCGCCGCGAGGTCTACGAGGAGTGCCTGCGGGCGGCCGGGTTCCGGGACGTGGAGTGGGTCCCGCTGTGGGTGTCGGAGGAGGGCGTCGAGAAGTACGGCGAGGACTTCTGGGCGGACCTCCTCGCCCACCCGCCGCTCGTGATGCTGCGCTGCCGCGCCTGACCGGAGGGCGGGGGCGCGTCCGACCCGCGGCGGAGGCCGGACCGGGGTGGGGTGGTCCGACCTGCGGCGGGGGGCGCCGGAGCCGCGCTGGACGCGTCTGGACCGCGCCGGGGTGGGGCGCGCCGGCCCGGTTTGCACGGGTCGGTGCGCCCCGCCGCAGGGCGGGAGCGTCCCTTCGCGGACCGCGCGGGGGCGCTACGAGGACCGTGGCTGGGTGAAGCGCAGCATGTTGCCCGCCGGGTCGCGGAAGGCGCAGTCGCGGACGCCGTACGGCTGGTCCACCGGCTCCTGGAGGACCTCGCCGCCGGCGGCCCGGACCTGTTCGAAGGTGGCGTCGACGTCCTCGGTCGAGAAGATGACGCCGCGCAGCATGCCCTTGGCGAGCAGCTCGGCCACCGCCTGCCGGTCGGCGGGCGAGGCGTTGGGGTCGGCGAGCGGCGGTTCGAGGACGATCTCCACGTCCGGCTGGGCCGGGGACCCGACGGTCACCCAGCGCATCCCCTCGAAACCGACGTCGTTACGCACCTCCAGGCCGAGGGCGTCGCGGTAGAAGGCGAGGGCCTTGTCGTGGTCGTCGACTGCGATGAAGCACTGCGAGAGCTTGACGTTCATGCCTTCGAAGCTACGGCCGGCCACCGGATTCCGCTTCTCCGAAACCGACCGATCCGGGAGCGGGCGGTGTCGGGGGGCGCCGGGCCCCGGCGGTGCGGCCCGGTGCCGGGGTCAGGGTCGGCGGACCGGCCGCGTGCGCACCTTCGCGACGCACGCCGGGATCGCGGCGCCGTCCTCGTGGGGGCGGGCCCGGTAGGCGGAGGGGGTCTCGCCGACGAGCTCGGTGAAGCGGGAGCTGAAGGAGCCGAGCGAGGTGCACCCGACGGCGAAGCAGACGTCCGTGACGCTCATGTCGCCCCGGCGGAGCAGCGCCTTGGCGCGTTCGACGCGGCGGGTCATGAGGTAGCTGTACGGGGTCTCGCCGAAGGCGGCGCGAAAGCTGCGGGCGAAGTGTCCGCCGGACATGAGGGCGACGGCGGCGAGCGCCGGGACGTCGAGCGGCTGCGCGTAGTCGCGGTCCATCGTGTCCCGCGCCCGCCGCAGCCGTACCAGGTCCTCCAGTGCCACGCCCACAAGGATGGCACGGCGGCACGGGAGGGGCGCGGGACGGGAGCGGTCGGCGGGGCGCGCCGGGACCGGGGCGGGGGTCCTCCCGGGGCGTGGGGCCGGCGTCAGTCGCGGGGGGCCGGCTGCGGGGACGCGGTCACGTGGGCGAGGAGCCGGTCGAGCGGGCGGGGCACCTCGTGGAGGTCGAGGGCGTCGACGAGCGAGCGGGCGTACTGGCTCTTGCGGCCGCTGATGGTGCCCATGAAGCGGCGCAGCTGCCGCTCGACCTCGCGCTGCCGCTGCGCGGGCTGCTTCTGGAAGATCCGGAAGGCCCGCAGGTCGCCCTGGGCGTCGATGACCCGCTGCACTCCCTCGGCGCCGAGGGAACGGATCAGCTCCTCCTCCAGGTCGGCATCGCAGACGTAGAAGCCGAGCGGCTCCATGCCGGCGCGGGTGAGGCCGTGGCCCAGCCCCTCCCGGTCGAGGGCGGCCGAGAAGTGGCGTTCCTCGCCGGCGTCGCACAGACCGGCGAGCGGCACGTCGAGGCCCCGGGGCCCGAGGAGGTGCACGAACCTGCCGATGTTGGTCGCGCCGCCGAGCGGGACGACGGCGATGCCCTCGGCGTCGAGGGAGCGGCCGTGCCGGGCGGCGAGGGCGTCGAGCGCGACGTGGTCGCTGACCCCCTCCACGAGCACCGCCGTGCGCAGCCCGGTGCCGGCCGCGAGCGCGCGGGCGACCTCGGCGGCTGCCGGGGCTCCCGCGCCGTCGGCCGCCCACTCCCGGACCGCCGCTCGGAAGCGCTCCGTCGTCGTCTGCATGGGTCCCAGTCTCCCAGCCGGGGCGGTGAAGATCACGGGGATTTCCGGGGCGGCGGGGCCGTCGGCCCCGTGCCGGGCCCGTCGTCCGGCCGAGGGCGACTCTTGCAAGCGGCTGCTTGCAATAGTTAGCAAAGGCTGGCATGGTCGGGGCATGGCATCGCTCAACGTCGGCAATCTCGGTGAGTACCTCCGCGAGCAGCGGAGGACCGCGCAGCTGTCCCTGCGGCAGCTGGCCGACGCGGCCGGGGTGTCCAACCCGTACCTGAGCCAGATCGAGCGGGGGCTGCGGAAGCCCAGCGCCGAGGTGTTGCAGCAGGTCGCGAAGGCGCTGCGGATCTCCGCCGAGACGCTCTACGTACGGGCCGGGATCCTCGACGAGACGGAGCGGGAGGAGCTGGAGACGCGCGCCGTCGTCCTCGCCGATCCCTCGATCAACGAGCGGCAGAAGCAGGTGCTGCTCCAGATCTACGACTCCTTCCGCAAGGAGAACGCCGCCGAGGCGGCGGCCGCGGCCGCCGGAAGCGCCGAGGCGCCCGCCGACTTTGCACCCGTCGGTACGACCGAAGATCCCGCAGGCGCCCGCGCCGCGGCCGCCGAGCGGCCCGTCGACGCGTCGCCCGATGCCTGACCGCCCCTGACCAGCGCTCGCTCGCGCACGCCACATCCGGGAGGACCACCAGCATGGCCATCATCGACGAACTGCGTACGCCCCTCTACTTCGCCGCCGGCACCGCGGACCTCGCCGTGCAGCAGGCCAAGAAGGTTCCCGGCCTGATCGAGCAGATCGCCGCCGAGGCGCCCGCCCGCATCGAGGCCGTGCGCAACACCGACCCCAAGGCCGTGCAGGAGAAGGTCACCGCGCAGGCGAAGGAGGCCCAGGCCTCCGTTCAGTCGCGGTTCGCCGACGTCGTCGGCGGACTCGACACGGACCTGAAGAAGCTCGGCGAGACCGCCCAGGACCTCGCCCTGCGCGGTGTCGGCGTGGCCGCCGAGTACGCCGTCAAGGCGCGCGAGAAGTACGAGGAGGTCGCCGCCCACGGCGAGGAGGCCGTCCGGGCCTGGCGCGGCGAGGTCGCCGAGGAGATCACCGAGATCGCCATCGTCGTCGAGCCGGAGGCGTCGAAGGACGAGGACGCGAAGGCCGAGGAGCCGGTGAAGGCCGCCGTCGTGCCCGAGCCCGCCTCCGAGCCCGCGGCGGCCAAGAAGGCCCCCGCCCGCAAGACCACCGCCCGCAAGGCACCCGCCAAGAAGGCCGGCGCCTCCGCCGAGAAGGCGTAGTACCGGGCACCAATCCGGGTACCTGGTGCGTTGAACCGGGTACCTTGACCGCGAGGCGCTCTTCCCCTCTTCCCTAGGCGGTGCTCAGCATGTTGCGCGCGGGATTCGACTCCCTCCTCTCCCTGGTGATGTTCCTGATCTTCACCGGCTTCGCCGTCGCCGCGCTCGTCTTCGCCGCCATGGCGCGCGAGGACGCGTACCGCGCCGCCGAGAAGCAGACGAAGAAGTTCTGGCTGATCGTCCTGGGCATCAACCTCGCCCTGAACCTGCTCTTCCCGATGCTGTTCCTGCAGATCGCGGGCGTGATCGCGGCCATCGTCTTCATGGTGGACGTCCGCCCCGCGCTCCAGCAGGTGTCGGGCGGCGGCGGGCGCCGGGGCGGCGGCTCCAGCAGCGACGGCCCGTACGGCCCGTACAACGGCGGCCGCTAGAACCGGAGGCCGCGACACGGCCGAGGGCGGCGCCGGTACGGCGCCACGGACGCGACGAAGGGGACAGGACCCGGGGCACCCGCCCCGGGTCCTGTCCCCTTTCCGTCTCTCCGCGCACGGTGCCGCAGGCGGGGCCTCGCCTGCCGGGCCTCCGAGCCGCCCGGGGCGGTCGCTCAGACGGCGGGGGTCCGGCCCCGGGCCGCGGGCCGGCTCCGAGCCGCGCGCCCGCTCGTTCAGACCGTGGTCGTCCGGCCCCGTGCCCTGTCCCCGTCCCGGTCCCTCTCCAGGGCCAGGACCGCGACGTCGTCCGTCAGCTCTCCGCCGTTCAGGGACCGGACCTCCGTCACCGCCGCGTCCAGGAGCTCGTCGCCCCGCAGACCCGAGGTCAGCTGCCGGTTGATCATGCCGACCATCCCGTCCTGGCCGAGCCGCGGCGAGCCGGGACCCGCCGACCGCCCCTCGATCAGTCCGTCCGTGTACATCAGCAGGCTCCACGCCCCGCCGAGCTCGACCTGTCGGCGCGGCCAGCGGGCGCGCGGCAGCAGCCCGAGCGCCGGGCCGCCGTCCTCGTACGGCAGCAGGCGGGCGGCCCGCCCCTGGCGCGCGATCAGCGGCGAGGGGTGCCCCGCGAGGCAGAGGCCCGCGCGCCGCCCGTCGGGCGCGATGTCCACGGTGCAGAGGGTCGCGAAGATCTCCTCGCTCTCCCGCTCGTGCTCCAGGACCTGCTGCATCGTGGAGAGCAGCTCGTCCCCGCACAGGCCCGCGAAGGTCAGGGCCCGCCAGGCGATCCGCAGCTCGACGCCGAGCGCGGCCTCGTCGGGGCCGTGGCCGCACACGTCGCCGATCATGGCGTGGACGGTGCCGTCCGGGGTGCGGACCACGTCGTAGAAGTCGCCGCCGAGCAGCGCGCGGGAGCGGCCGGGCCGGTAGCGGGCCGCGAACCTGAGGTCGGAGCCCTGCAGGAGGGGCGTGGGGAGCAGTCCGCGCTCCAGGCGGGCGTTCTCCTGCGCGCGGAGCCGGGACTCGGCGAGCTTCACCTGGACGGCGTCGGCGCGCTTGCGCTCGACCGCGTACCGGATGGCGCGGCTCAGCAGCCGTCCGTCGAGCTCCTCGCGGAAGAGGTGGTCCTGGGCGCCGACGCGGACGGCCTCGGCCGCCAGCTCGGCGTCCGCGGAGGTCGCGAGGGCGAGGACCGCGTGCCGCGGGGCCAGCCGCAGGATGTGGCGCAGGGGAGCGAGCGGGTCGTCCCCCGCGGCGGCCCGGGGGCCGGGCAGCGACAGGTCGACGAGGACGCAGTGGACGTCGTCGGTGAGGAGCCGCTCGGCCTCCGTGAGGTTGCGGGCGGTGCGGATGCGGACCCGGGTGCCGGCGGCGTCCGCGGCGTCGAGGAGTTCGGGTACGGCGAGGACACCCGCCGGGTCGTCCTCGACGACCAGGAGGGTGAGATCGGTGCGGTCGGTGCCTGTGACTGTGCCTGTCATAGCGGTGGCGTCCATGGCGGTGGCGTCCGTAGGGGCGACGTCGCCGGGTCCCGCAACGGCAGAGACGTTTCTCTGACGCGGTACGGATACGGGCATCGGTCCGGGTTTCCTTCCCTCCCCCCGAGGGTGCGCAGGGCGCCGGGTGGCGTCCCGCCCGTCCCGGACCATAGCGGTAGGGCGGTGCGCAGCGGAATGGTGATCAGCGGGTCGGCCTCCGTGGCGGGATTGGCATATGCCGCGGAAGGGGAGGTACTTGCCCCCGTACGGCCGCCAAGGCGCCCCAGGGGCAATGAGAAAGGTCACGCCGGGACGGCGCCGCGCGGTTCCGTGACCGGGCGTGGGATGCCTCACGTCGGGCGGAACCCCGCCGCCCGGCCCGTGCCCACCGCCGCGCCGGTGTCCGCCTCTGAGCTGGTGTCCGCCTCCGTGCCTCGGCCCGCGCCCCGGCCCGTGCCCGCGCCCCGGCCCGCCGCCGTGCCCGCGTCCGTCCCGCCGGTCCTCACTCCACGAGCCACGCCCGGCCTCCCGCCGGCGTCACGCCCGACGTGCCCCGGCCTCCCGCCGGCGTCACGCCCGACGTGCCCCGGCCTCCCGCCGGCGTCACGCCCGACGTGCCCCGGCCTCCCGCCGGCGTCACGCCCGACGTGCCCCGGCGCCACGACCGCCTCACGACGGGCGGACCACGCCCAGGATCTCCATCGAGCCCGCTCCCGCGAGCGTCACGTTCCGGCCGGGGCGCGGTGCGTGCACCATCGTGCCGTTGCCGACGTACATCCCGATGTGGCTCGCGTCCTTGAAGTAGACGATCAGGTCGCCCGGCCGCATGTCCTTGACGTCCACGCGGGGCAGCAGTCGCCACTGCTCCTGGGAGGTGCGGGGTATCGGGTGGCCGGCCGTGCCCCAGGCGAGCTGGGTCAGGCCGGAGCAGTCGTACGAGTCCGGCCCCTCGGCGCCCCACACGTACGGCTTGCCGATCTGCGCGGTCGCGAACTCGATCGCCTTCTTCGCGGCCGGAGTCGTGTCCCCCTTGAGGCCGGCGAGGACGCCGGTGCCGAGCCAGGTCGTCTGGGCCCGGGACTGCGCCTGCTCCTCCAGCCGGCGCAGCCGCTCCCGCTCCTCGGCGGCGAGTTCGGACTCCAGCTTCTTCGCGGCGGCGATCTTGCCGTCGATCTCCTTCTTCGCCTGGGCCTGCCGCACGCGGTTGGCCTCCAGCTTGGTCCAGTTCACGCCGGCGTCCTTGGCGTAGACGTCCAACTGGGCCTGGGTGCGGTTCATTTCGCCGAGCAGGTCGGTGGTGGCCTTCGCACCGGCCTTGAGGCGCCCCGCGTTGTCGAGGAAGAGCTGGGGGTCGGTCGTGAGGACGAGCTGCGCGCCGTCGGGGAGACCGCCGTTGCGGTACTGGGCGCGTGCGGTGGCGCCGGCCCGGGCCTTGAGGGACTCGATCTTCTCGCGGCCCTCCACGATCATCAGGGCCACCCGGACGATCTCGTCCGTCTGCTGCTTCGTCCGCTCCTCCGCGAGGTTGTACGCGTCGGTGGCGACGGCGGCCTGGCGGTACAGGGTGTCTATCTCCTTGCGCACCTCCTCCAGGGTCTTCTTCGGAGCCGGCGGCGGAAGCGGTGAGGCGGCGGCCTGGAGGGTCAGCGCGGGCGAGGCCAGCACGGTCAAGGCGCAGATCACGGTGATCGCGGCGGTGGCGTGGCGGCGTCGGTTCACGAGCTCCCCCTCAAGTGACCAGATCTGATTTACCGTCAGTAACTTGCTGCTGACCTTGGCGATAGTGCCATGCGAAACCGTAAAGCAACAGGGGAGACCAGGGCCTACCGGATCAGGTCCCCCCACGGGGGACGAGAGATACGGGCGATGCGTTCCCGGAGCGGGGGAGATGCGGCGGAAGTCGGCAGGTGAGCGGGCCCGCTCACCCCCGCGGCGCCAGCGCCTCCCACCGCACCGTCAGTTCGCCCTGGCGCCACCGCCGGGGCCCGTCCGTCAGCGGCCAGTCCGCCGCCAGGTCGCGGGCCGAGCGGATCCACCGCTGCCGCGCGCCGAGGGAGGCGTACGGGGCCGCCGCCGCCCAGGCCCGGTCGAAGTCCCGCAGGAACGCGTGCACCGGCTCGCCCGGCACGTTGCGGTGGATCAGCGCCTTCGGCAGCCGCTCCGCCAGGTCCGAGGGCCGGTCGAGGGATCCGAGCCGGGTCGCGAAGGTCACCGTCCGCGGCCCGCCCGCGTCGAGCGCGACCCAGACGTGCCGGCGCCCGATCTCGTCGCAGGTGCCCTCCACGAGCAGCCCGCCCGGCGCGAGCCGCCCGCGCAGCCGCTCCCAGACCGCCGCGACCTGCTCCTGGTCGTACTGGCGCAGCACGTTCGCCGCCCGGATCAGGGCGACCCGGCCGGGCACGGGCACCTCGAAGCCGCCGTGCAGGAAGGAGAGGCCCTCGTGCTCGTAGGGCTTGGCGGCCTCGACGCGGGCGGGCTCGATCTCGATGCCGTACAGCCGCGTGCGGGGTTCGGCGGTGCGCAGCCGGGCGAGGAGCTCGACGGCGGTCCAGGGCGCGGCTCCGTAGCCCAGGTCCACGGCGAGCGGCGGCTCGGGGGAGCGGCGCAGCGCGGGGCCGTGGACGGCGGCGATCCAGCGGTCCATGCGGCGCAGACGGTTGGGGTTGGTGGTCCCGCGGGTCGGGGTGCCGACGGGCGAGGGGGACCGGGGGCGGCCCTGGGCGGAGCTGTGGGGGCGGGTGGTGCGCGGGGCCATGTCCGAAAGGTTACGGGGTGGGGGTGGGGGGTTGAGCGCCCCCGGTAATGAATTGGCAAAGCGGCGTCCGGGGTGGAAATGAAAGGTTCCGTTCCGGTGTTGTCCCGGCCGGAGGGCGCACCACGTCCTCCCGCCGCCATGCCCACGGCGCCGGGCTCGGGAACGAGGCCGGCACCGACGCCTGGTACCGGGTTCGAGCCGAGCCCCGTACCGGGGTCGGCTCCGGCACCGGCGCCGGACCCCGACCGCGGGTCCGGCGGTGGGTCCGGCACCGACCCGACCGGCCGGACGCGCTCAGCCCGACGCGACCGGCCCCGACGTGTCGGACCCGATGCGTTCGCCCCCGAGCGGAAGGACCGCCGACGTGAGCCAGTACGTGTCCCGGTTCGCCGGCACCCGGCACCGGCACCCGGCACCGGCCCGGCTCCGGCTCCCCGGCCGGAACCGCACCCCGCGCCGCGTGGCCATGCTCAGCGTCCACACCTCCCCGCTGCACCAGCCGGGCACGGGCGACGCGGGCGGCATGAACGTCTACATAGTCGAGCTGGCGAAACGACTCGCCGCCATCGACATCGAGGTCGAGATCTTCACCCGGGCCACCACGGGCGGCCTCCCCCCGGTCGTCGAGCTCACCCCCGGCGTCCTCGTCCGGCACGTCGACGCCGGACCGTACGAGGGTCTGGCCAAGGAGGAGCTGCCGGCCCAGCTCTGCGCCTTCACCCACGGGGTGATGCAGGCGTGGGCGGGCCACCGGCCCGGCCACTACGACCTCGTCCACTCCCACTACTGGCTCTCCGGCCACGTCGGCTGGCTGGCCGCCCAGCGCTGGGGCGTCCCGCTCGTCCACGCCATGCACACCATGGCGAAGGTCAAGAACGCGGCGCTCGCCGAGGGCGACACCCCCGAGCCCGCCGCCCGGGTGATCGGCGAGACGCAGATCGTCGACGCGGCCGACCGGCTCATCGCGAACACCGCGGAGGAGGCCGACGAGCTCGCCCGCTTCTACGACGCCGACCCCGGCAAGATCGCGGTCGTCCACCCCGGCGTCAACCTGGACCACTTCCGCCCCGCCGACGGCCGGGCCGCCGCCCGCGCGCGGCTCGGGCTTCCGCAGGACGCCTTCATCCCGGTCTTCGCCGGCCGCATCCAGCCGCTGAAGGCGCCGGACATCCTGCTGCGCGCCGCCGCCGAGCTGCTCGACCGGGAGCCCTCGCTGCGCTCGCGCATGATCGTGCCCGTGGTCGGCGGACCGAGCGGCAGCGGTCTGGCGAAGCCGGAGGAGCTGCAGAAGCTGGCCGCCCGGCTCGGTCTGGCGGACCTCGTGCGCTTCCACCCGCCGGTGGGCCAGGACCGCCTGGCCGACTGGTTCCGCGCGGCGAGCGTCCTCGTCATGCCGTCCTACAGCGAGTCCTTCGGCCTGGTCGCGATCGAGGCGCAGGCGGCCGGCACCCCCGTCGTCGCGGCCGCGGTGGGCGGCCTGCCCGTCGCCGTACGGGACGGTGTGACCGGCTTCCTCGTCCAGGGGCACGACCCGGTGGACTACGCCCGCGCGCTCGGGCGCTTCGTGGCGGACCCGTCCCTCTCGGACCGGATGGGAGCGGCGGCGGCGCTGCACGCCGGCTCCTTCGGCTGGGACACGGCGGCGTCGGGCACGGCGGACGTCTACACGGCCGCCGTACACGACCACCGGCTGCGCGACACCCGCCGTCGCGTACGCTCCCACCATGGCTGAGACCGAGGACGTCCGACGGATCGTCGAGGACACCTTCAAGGACGCGGAACTGGAGTGGGAGTCCCCCGAGCCGGGCTCGTACGTGGTGAAACTCCCCGGCACGCGCAAGCTGTTCACGACGCTCTCGCTGCGCCTCGGTCGCCACTCGCTCTCCCTCAACGCCTTCGTCATCCGACACCCGGACGAGAACGAGCCGGGGGTCCACCGCTGGCTGCTGGAGCGCAACCTCCGTCTGTACGGGGTGAGTTACGCGATCGACGGTCTCGGCGACGTCTACCTGGCCGGCAAGCTGCCGCTCGCCGCGGTGACGCCCGAGGAGCTCGACCGGCTGCTCGGTTCGGTCCTGGAGGCGGCGGACGGCGACTTCAACACGCTCCTGGAGCTCGGTTTCGCCTCGGCGATCCGGCGCGAGTACGAGTGGCGGGTCTCGCGCGGCGAGTCGACCCGGAACCTCGACGCGTTCAAGAACCTCACCCAGAAGCCCGGCACCGGCACCGGCACCGCCGCCGAGTGACCCGCCCGGCGCCGCGGGTCCGGCGGCGTCCGGGCCGGTAGCCGAAGCCCGGTCACCGGCGACCTGTCACCGCGCCACCCTCCGGGCCGGGGGCCCGGTGCCCGGCCACCCACCACGACGACGGGCCCCTTCCCGGAGGCCTGCGGCAGCCCCGGCCCGGTGCGCCCGGCCGGCGCACCCGGGCGCGGCGCAGCGCGCTCAGTCGGCGGTGGCGGCGGCCAGGCCCGCGCGGTACCGGCCCGGAGTGGTGCCGAACTCCCGGCGGAAGGCGTGCGACAGGGCGTACGGCGTGCTGTAACCGACGCGCCGGGCGACGGCGGCCAGCGGATCCCCGGTGTCCCGGAGCAGCGCGGCCGCACGGGTCAGCCGCCACCAGGTGAGGTACGCCATCGGAGGCCGGCCCACGAGACCGGTGAACCGGCGGGCCAGCGTGGGACGGGACACCCCGGCCTCGGCCGCGAGCAGGTCGACGGTCCACGCGGCGGCCGGGTCGGAGTGCACCGCCCGCAGAGCGGCGGCGGTCACCGGGTCGCCGAGGGCCGCCGGCCAGCTCCCGCCCGCGCCGCCCGCTCCCGCCGTCCAGGACCGGATCATGTAGACGAGGAGCAGGTCGAGCAGGCTCGGCAGGGCGACCGCGGAGCCGGGCAGCCGCTCGCCCACCTCGCCGCCGAGGAGGGCGATGGCGGCGCGGAGGCCGGAATCGGCGCCCCCGTCGCCGGGGACGCCGTGGCCGGTCCGGTGCGGCAGGTGCACCACCGGGGGGAGCTCCGCGAGGAGCGGATGGACGTGGCTGCGGTCGAGCCGGTACTTGCCGCACAGCATCTCGACCGCGGGACCGTCCCCCGCGTCCTCCCCGGGGCCGGCGGGCGGGGGCCGCGACGCCGTCCCGTCCAGCCACCGCTCGAAGGGCACGGCGCGCGCGAGCCTCGCCGCGTCGGCGGGGCCGTCCGCCATCACGTGTCCGGTGCCGTGCGGCAGCAGGACGGCGTCGCCGGGGCCGAGTGCGACCGGCTCGCCGCCGTCGGGCAGCAGCCAGCAGCGCCCCTCCAGGACGACGTGGAAGCCCGCGCCCCCGTACGCCGCGAGCCGGGTGCACCAGCGGCCGGCGACCCGCACCCGCCGCGAGGAGGGCCGCCCGATCCGTACCGCCGAGATCGCGTCGCTCACCACGTCCATCGCGCCAGCGTAGCCCCGCCCGCGGGGCCTTGGGTGAGCCGTACGCGTATCCGGTGGAGCCGTACGGGCATGGAGAGTCTCACCGGCGCTGCCTAACGTCGAGGCATGACACAGGAGAGCGCAGAGCGCACGGTGCTGGGGGACGTCGAGATCGTCCGGGTCGTCGAATGGCAGGGGCCGTTCGCGGGCGCCGCCGAGCTCGTCCCCACGGCCGCCGGGCGGACGTGGCGGGACAACCGGGACTGGCTGGCACCGGACCACTGGGACCCCGAGGGCGACCGGGCGGTCATGGCACTGCAGACCTGGGTGCTGCGCAGCGCGGGCCGGACGGTGCTGGTCGACACGGGGGTGGGCAACGGGCGCGAGCGCCCCGGCGCGCCGCGGTTCCACCACTGGCGGGGGGACTTCCTCGGCCGCCTGGAGCGCGCCGGGGTACGGCCGGAGGACGTGGACGTCGTCGTCAACACCCACCTCCACGCCGACCACGTCGGCTGGAACACCCGGGCGGCCGACGGCTCGGACGGCGCGGGGTACGGGGAGGGCGACGGAGACCCGGGCGGTGCGGGCGGCGGTGCCGGGGGCAGTGGCGGTGCCGGCCCGGAGTGGGTGCCGACCTTCCCGCGCGCCGAGTACCTCCTGCCCGCGGCGGACGACGCCCACTTCGGCCCGGACAACGCCTACGGCGGCGGCCGCGCCCCGCACGACCGCCTCGTCTACGAGGACAGCGTCGCGCCCCTCCACCGCTCGGGGCAGGCCGTGCTCTGGGACGGGTTCCACCGCATCGACGAGCACCTCACCCTGGAGTCCGCGCCCGGGCACACGCCCGGCTCGGCCGTCCTGCGGCTCGCGTCGAAGGGGGAGCGGGCGGTGTTCGTGGGCGACCTGCTGCACAGCCCCGTGCAGATCCTCGACCCCGGGCACAACAGCTGCTTCTGCCTGGACGCCCGGGAGGCCGCGGCGAGCCGCCGCCGGATCCTCGAACGGGCCGCCGACCGGCGGGAACTGGTCGTCCCCGCGCACTTCGGCGGCTCGGGCACCGCCGAAGTGCGCAGGGACGGGGAGGGTTTCAGGCTCGCGGGGCGGGAGCGTCGGCCGAGGGGCTGACGGCGGACGTCCCGCCGGCGGCGACGACGCCCACGGCGTCGCCGGCATCGCCGACGCTCACGACGACGACTCCGACCTCGTCGCCGCCGTCGTCCGGCAGGGTGCCGCCGTCGACGACCCGGACGCCGCCGACGGCGGTCTCCCCGGCGTCGTCGCCGTCGGTCCCCCGGACACCGTCGGCCGCCCTCGTACCGCCGCCGGCGCCGTCCTCGCAGAGGGCCTTGCGGAGCCGCAGGGTGTAGCCGACGGCGGCGAGGACGCCGATGGCGAAGGTCGCGGCCCACAGGACGTCGGGACCGGGTCCGCCGACGATCGCGCCGGCGCCGATCGGGGCGACGAACCCGGCGACGGCCCAGGACATGCCCATGACGCCCTGGTAGCGGCCGCGGGCGTGCTCGGGGGCGAGGAGCGCGGTGGCCGCGGCGTTCGTCGGGACGTGGATCATCTCGCCGACGGTCCAGACGACGACGGTCGCGGCGAAGGCCACCACGGAGGAGCCGGCGAGGGCGGTGGCGCCGGTGCCGAGGGCGAAGAGCAGCGAGGAGAGGGTGAGCAGGACGACGGGGGAGCGCTTGTCGGTCAGCCTGTTGACGAGGAGTTGGAAGCCGACGATCACGATGCCGTTGACGGCGATCACGACACCGTACGACGAGGGCGAGAGGCCCTGGTCCGCCATGGTGAGGGGGAGACCGATCCAGGGGGCGGTGAAGACCAGGCAGACGAGGAGGTTGAGCAGGACGAGGGTGCGGAAGGGCGCGTCGCGCAGCACGGTCAGCATGCTGACCTCGGCCGCGGCGACCGGCCGGCCGGCCTGGTCGGTCTTCGCCTCGGGGCGGGTCTCGGGGAGCCGGAGGAAGACGATGACGGCGCACAGGGTGGTCGCGACGGCGTCCACGACGAACAGCGTCCGGTACCCGAGGAAGATCGCGGCGCCGCCGCCGATGGAGGCGATGGCGAAGCCGAGGTTCAGGGCCCAGTAGTTGAGGGCGTAGGCCCGGCGCACGTCGTGGGCGGGGACCATGTCGGCGATGGTCGCGTTGATCGAGGGCCGGACCGCCTGCATCGCGACGCCCATGAGGAGGACGACCGTCGCGATCGCCCAGGCGCTGGTGACGACGGCGAGGGCGGCGGCGGACGCGGCGGCCGCGAGGTGCATCGTGACCATCGTGGGGCGGCGGCCCCAGCGGTCGGTGAGCGCGCCGCCGAGCGGCGAGCCGGCGACGCCGCCGAGGCCGTGGAGGGCGACGACGAGTCCGGCGAACCAGGCCGAGTGCCCGAGCTCCACCGTCAGGTAGAGCGAGAGGAAGGTCAGGACGAAGGCCCCGGTGCGGTTGACCAGGGTCGACAGCCACAGCCACCAGAAGCCCCGCGGAAGCCCGGAGACGGTCGCGCTGGCTGATCGTCTGAGCGAGTCGATGGACATGTGTGGCCGGCCCCCTGCTGTGTGTAAGTCCCGCTTGCGGCCCTCGTAACTTACGTATCTCAGGTGTCGGACGCCAGCGAATTGACGACGCGCGTCAATCGTCGGAGGTCCATTAGGCTCGTACGCATGGCCGACGCACCGTACAAGCTGATCCTCCTCCGCCATGGCGAGAGCGAGTGGAACGAGAAGAATCTGTTCACCGGTTGGGTGGACGTGAACCTCACCGCCAAGGGTGAGAAGGAGGCGACGCGCGGCGGCGAGCTGCTGAAGGACGCCGGCCTGCTCCCCGACGTCCTGCACACCTCCCTCCAGAAGCGCGCCATCCGCACCGCCCAGCTCGCGCTGGAGTCCGCGGACCGCCACTGGATCCCGGTCAACCGCTCGTGGCGCCTGAACGAGCGCCACTACGGCGCCCTGCAGGGCAAGGACAAGGCCCAGACGCTCGCCGAGTTCGGCGAGGAGCAGTTCATGCTCTGGCGCCGCTCGTACGACACCCCGCCGCCGCCGCTCTCGGACGACAGCGAGTTCTCGCAGGCGCACGACGCCCGCTACGCGACGATCCCGCCGGAGCTGCGCCCGGACACCGAGTGCCTGAAGGACGTCGTGGAGCGCATGCTCCCGTACTGGTACGACGCGATCGTCCCGGACCTGCTGTCGGGCCGCACGGTCCTGGTCGCGGCCCACGGCAACAGCCTCCGCGCGCTCGTGAAGCACCTCGACGGCATCTCGGACGAGGCCATCGCGGGCCTCAACATCCCGACGGGCATCCCGCTCTCCTACGAGCTGGACGAGAACTTCAAGCCCCTCAACCCGGGCGGCACCTACCTCGACCCGGAGGCCGCGGCGGCCGCCATCGAGGCGGTCAAGAACCAGGGCAAGAAGTAACGGGCCCCAGCTCGGGAAGAGCCCCCCACCGGCCCCGCCGGGCGGGGGGCTCCTCCACATCCGGCCCCGGTCCGGCGACGGCTCCGGGCGGGCTCCGGTGCGGCCACCGGACGCCCGCGGGGCGGGAATTCGCGCGCCGGATCCGTACGTCCTCGCTAGCCTCCGCCCCATGAGTACGTCGCTCCGTCTGGAGAAGATCACCCCCGCCACCGTCGACGCCGCGCTCGCCCTGCGGGTGCATCCCCATCAGGAGCGGAACGTCGCCCCCGTCGTGCGTTCCCTCGCCGAGGCGTATGCCTTCGGGGAGGCCGCCTGGCCGCGGCTGATCTTCGACGGGGACGAGATCGTCGGCTTCCTGATGGCCTTCCTCGACCTCCGGTGGAACGCCGAGAAGGACCCCGAGGACCGCCGCAGCGGTCTCTGGCGGCTCAACATCGCCGCCGACGGGCAGGGCAAGGGGTACGGCCGGTTCGCCGTCGAAGCCGTCCGCGACGAACTGCGCCGGCGCGGCGCCTCCCAGCTGTACGTCACCTGGGAGCCCGGCCGGGACGGGCCCGGCGCCTTCTACGAGCGGCTCGGGTTCCGCCCGACGGGGGAGACCAGCGGCGAGCAGGTCGTCGGCGTGCTGGACCTCTAGTCCGGCGGACGGAGCGGGCCCGGGGCCGGCCGGACCAGGCCGAACAGGTCGACGCGGACCGAACCGGCCCGGGGCGGACCGAACCGGAGGCCCACGCAGGACCGAACCGAAGGCCCGCCCAGGACCGAACCGGCCCGTGCCGGCCCGTGCCGGACCGAGGCGGGCCGAGGTCGCGGATGTCGCGTCCTCGCCCCGCCCCCTCCACACATCCCGGTCAGCCGGAGCAGCCGCCGCACTGGCACGGGCCGCCCGACTGGCAGCCGCAGCCGCAGCCGGAGCCGCAGCCGCAGGCGCCCAGCAGGGGCAGGTGCACCGCCTCGCGCGGTGCCTCCGCCCCTGAGGTGGTCGCGGTCGGGTTGGGGGAATCGGCCATGGGGGTCCCTCCCTTTCGAGGCGCACATCGCCTCCCCCCATTGCATGCCCACCCGGACCGGCGCATCAACGGCGCATCGGCGCCCGCCCGCTACGCGCCCTCGACCGGCGCGTCCGCCGCCTGCAGCTCGTCCGCGTGCTCGCCCGTCACCAGGTACACCACGCGCTTCGCCACCGACACCGCGTGGTCCGCGAACCGCTCGTAGTAGCGGCCGAGCAGCGTCACGTCGACCGCCGTCTCGATGCCGTGCTTCCAGCGGTCGTCGATCAGGTGCTGGAACAGCGTCCGGTGCAGCAGGTCCATCTCGTCGTCGTCCGTCTCCAGCTGCAGCGCCAGGTCGACGTCCTTCGTGATGATGACCTCCGCCGCCTTCGCCATCAGGCGCTGCGCCAGCTGCCCCATCTCCAGGATGGTCGCGTGCAGGTCCCGGGGCACCGCCGTGTCGGGGAAGCGCAGCCGGGCGAGCTTCGCCACGTGCTGCGCCAGGTCGCCCGAGCGCTCCAGGTCGGCGCTCATCCGCAGCGACGTGACCACGATCCGCAGGTCCGTCGCGACCGGCTGCTGCCGCGCGAGCAGCGCTATCGCCCGGGCCTCCAGCTCGTGCTGGAGGTCGTCGACCTTCTGGTCGGCGGCGATCACGCTCTCCGCCAGCTTGAGGTCCGCGTCGAGCATCGCCGTGGTGGCGCGTCCGACCGCGGACCCGACGAGGCGGGCCATCTCGACCAGGCTCTCGCCGATCGAGTCCAGTTCCTCGTGGTACGCGTCCCGCATGGATGTCCCTCTCTACGCACAGCTCGGCACAGCTCCGGGGGGGTCCGGATGGGGGCCTCGGATCCCCACGCTCCCACCTTCCGTCCCGCACGCGTCCGGCTCCACCCGCACACATGAATCAATACTTTCCCCAAGGTGAACTCTGGGCGACGTAAGCCGTCGGCCCTCCCGGAGCATGTGAACCACTCCGGTCCTCGGGGTGAACTCTGAGCGACGAGTGTTCGAGGAGCCACTCGGACGGCTGGGAGAGAGTCCTCGCACCCGCATAACCTGGGAGGCATGGACGTGAACGCGGCGGTCGCCGCCCTGGCCGCGATCGCCGGCGTGTGCACCGGCGTGATCGCCATGCTGGCGTTCCGCTGGAGCGAGCGCGACCAGGCCAGACCCACCCGCACCTCCCTGCACACCGACGCCGTGCTCCCGCCCGGCGTCGACACCGTGCTGTCCGTACTGCGCTCCTCCGCGGTCGTCCTCGACGAGAGCGACTCCGTGGTGAAGGCCAGCTCGGCGGCGTACGCGCTCGGCCTGGTCCGCGGCGGGAAACTGGCCGTCGAGCCCATGCTCAACATGGCCCGTGACACCCGCCGCGACGGCGAGATACGACAGGTCGAGCTGGACCTGGCCCGGCGCGGCAGCGGCCGCGGCGAGGCACTCGCCGTGTCCGCGCGAGTCGCCCCGCTGGGCTCGCGGCTCGTGCTGCTGCTGGTCGAGGACCTCACCGAGGCCCGCCGCATCGAGGCGGTACGGCGCGATTTCGTCGCCAACGTCAGCCATGAGCTCAAGACCCCGACGGGCGCGCTCTCCCTGCTCTCCGAGGCCGTCATGGACGCCTCGGACGACCCCGAGGCGGTCACCCGCTTCGCCGGCCGCATGCAGATCGAGGCGACCCGCCTCACCAACCTCGTACAGGAGCTCATCGACCTCTCCCGCGTGCAGAACGACGACCCGCTGGAGGACTCCGAGCCGGTGTCCGTGGACGAACTCGTCGACGAGGCGATCGACCGCTCCCGGCACACCGCCACCACCAAGCAGATCACCATGGCGTCCGGAGGCACCGCCGACCTGCGGGTCTGGGGCAGCCGCGGCCAGCTCGCCGCCGCCCTCGGCAACCTGGTCGAGAACGCCGTCAACTACTCGCCCGCCCACACCCGCGTCGGCATCGCGGCCCGCAAGATCGCCGCGCCCGGCGGCGACCTGATCGAGATAGCCGTCACCGACCAGGGCATCGGCATCCCCGACAAGGACAAGGAGCGCGTCTTCGAGCGCTTCTACCGCGTCGACCCGGCCCGCTCCCGTGCCACCGGCGGCACCGGACTCGGCCTGGCCATCGTCAAGCACGTGGCCGCCTCCCACGGCGGAGAGGTCACCGTCTGGAGCACCGAGGGCCAGGGCTCCACCTTCACCTTGCGGCTGCCCGAGGCGGGCGCCGTACGGGACCGCCGACCCGCCTCGTCCCCCACCCCTGATCTCATGACCGAACCGCTTCCTGCCCCGGAGGTCCTTCCGTGACCCGAGTGCTTGTCGTCGAGGATGAGGAATCCTTCAGCGACGCCCTGTCCTACATGCTTCGCAAGGAGGGTTTCGAAGTCGCGGTAGCGGCGACCGGGCCCGACGGCCTCGACGAGTTCGAGCGCAACGGGGCCGACCTCGTCCTCCTCGACCTGATGCTTCCGGGCCTGCCCGGCACCGAGGTGTGCCGGCAGCTCCGCGGGCGCTCGAACGTCCCCGTCATCATGGTGACGGCCAAGGACAGCGAGATCGACAAGGTCGTCGGGCTGGAGATAGGAGCCGACGACTACGTGACGAAGCCCTTCTCCTCGCGGGAGCTGGTCGCCCGCATCCGCGCGGTGCTGCGCCGCCGCGGCGAGCCGGAGGAGGTCACCCCCGCGGCCCTGGAGGCCGGTCCGGTCCGCATGGACGTCGACCGCCACGTGGTGACGGTCGCGGGCGGCAAGGTCGACCTGCCCCTGAAGGAGTTCGACCTCCTGGAGATGCTGCTGCGCAACGCGGGCCGCGTGCTGACCCGCATGCAGCTCATCGACCGGGTCTGGGGCGCGGACTACGTCGGCGACACGAAGACCCTCGACGTCCACGTGAAGCGCCTCCGCGCCAAGATCGAGCCCGACCCGGGCGCCCCGCGCTACCTGGTCACGGTCCGTGGCCTGGGCTACAAGTTCGAGCCGTAGACACCGGCCCGGTCGGGTCGCCGGCGGTGCGCCGGCCCGGTCCCGACCCCCGCCGTCGCCGCGTACGGCGAAGGGCGCCCTCCCCGCCGGGGAGGGCGCCCTTTCCGCGTGCGTACGGGTCAGTGGCCGGCCGCGTGGCTCGCCTCGCCCGACGGCTCGCCGGAGGCCTCTCCGCCGTGCTCGCCCTCGGCCGCGCCCGAGGGCGAGGCGGAGGCGGTCGGCTGGGCGCCCGGGGGAGCCGGGAGGATGGTGGGGCCGAAGTCCTTGAAGTAGCTGGCGGCCGGGACCACGAAGGCGCTCAGGCCCACGTCGCCGGTCCGGCTCAGCTTGAAGACGACCTTCTGCGCGTCGCCGTCGCGGGTGGCCTCGCTGCCGTTCGCGATGACCGCGGAGGCGTTGCCCTCGCCGCCGATCACGACGGAGCCGTTGGCCGGGACGACGATCGGCCCGGTGCCGGAGGCGGCCTTGAGCGCCACCGCGGTGCCGGCGCTGCCCGGCAGGGTGATGGACTCCAGGGTCTGGGGCTCGTCGCCGTTGTTGAAGACGGTGGCCGAGACGACGGCCGGGCCCTTGGCCACGTCCAGGGGCTGGGTGATCACCAGCGCGTTCTGGATCTTGACGTCGTCCACCGTGACGGCGGCGTTGTCCGGCTTGATGCCGAGCGTCTGCGCGTCGTTGCCCGCACCACAGGCGGACAGCGCGGCGACGGAGAGAACGATGGCGGTGGCGGCGAGGGCGCCGCGTCGAAGGCTGCGGCTCACGGCGGCGGCATCTCCTAGGACGTACGGACAGGCTACGGACAGGCTTCGGACAGCTGTGGAACCAAGGACCGACGACGGGACCGAAGATCGGCTAAGGGTGTGTCAGCGCGCTCAGGTTACCGAGCCGCACTCTCCGTCCCGCACCCGACCCGCCCCTTACCGGCCACGGGGTCGCCGGGGGCGGGCCCGGCGGGCGGGCCCGCGGCACTTCCGGTGCGTCGGCCGGCGTGGCCGGATCACGACCCATTGACCTGTTGTTCACATAACTGCCTTGATCAATTCGGGGGCCGCGCCGCATTCACCGGAGCCTCGCCTCCGAAAATCCCCGACCGGCGCCCGCTGATCAATTACGGAATCACCCCGTGATGCATCCGTACGGGTGGACGATCCTCGAACGGAGTACGTTGGGAAGGGCACTCCGAACCCGACAAAACGGGACATCGGGCCTCTCTTGTGGGGGTTCGGGTAGGTGTAACGTGCGCGTTTCTCTCCGTCCGCGCAGCCGCTCCGACCTGCGAATACCGCCTTCCGGAAGCCCGCCGCAGCACGTTCGTGTCGCTGTTGTCAAGCCCCGAGATATGCCCTGACCTGCGAAAACGCCATTCAGAAGAAGCCGTATCCGTGTTACCCTGGATAGCCACGGAAGGGGTACCTGTCACATGACGTTCAAGGTTGGCGACACCGTGGTCTATCCCCATCACGGGGCCGCGCTGATCGAGGCCATCGAAACTCGCCAGATCAAAGGCGTGGACAAGACCTACTTGGTGCTCAAGGTCGCGCAGGGCGACCTGACGGTTCGTGTGCCGGCGGACAATGCGGAGTTCGTCGGTGTTCGCGACGTGGTCGGTCAGGACGGGCTGGACCGGGTCTTCGAGGTGCTGCGCGCACCGTACGCCGAAGAGCCGACGAACTGGTCCCGTCGCTACAAGGCAAATCTCGAGAAGCTCGCCTCCGGCGATGTCATCAAGGTCGCCGAAGTAGTCCGCGACCTGTGGCGGCGCGAGCGCGAGCGCGGTCTCTCCGCCGGTGAGAAGCGCATGCTCGCCAAGGCTCGGCAGATCCTGGTCAGCGAGCTGGCCCTCGCGGAGAACACGAACGAGGACAAGGCCGAGGCTCTCCTCGACGAGGTCCTCGCGTCCTGAGCGTGCTCTGACGACATCCGAGCGCGCAACCAAGTGAAGCGATGCCGCGGTGCCCGTCGGCGTACTGTGATCCACACAGTGCTGCCGCCGGGCGCTTCGGCATTTTCACGACCGCCCCAGCGGTCCCCCGTATGTCCTGTACACGCCTGTCCCGTACGCACGTTCGCGCACGCGTGTTCATCTCCGTATGCTCTCGTTCCCCCTGTTACGTCCGAACCCCTGTGCGCGGGCGCCGACGCCTCGACCGTCGTCACGGAAAGGGCCCGGTCAAGGCGGAGCGTCCGGCACGGTGAGGCCATACCCATGTCGGCCGCGGAAACAAACCTGCCGGAGTGCAACCGATGTCAGACGAAGCGCGTCCTTCTCGTACCGCCGTGGTGATCCCGGCGGCCGGACGGGGCGTACGCCTCGGTCCGGGCGCCCCCAAAGCGCTGCGCACGCTGAACGGCACCCCCATGCTCATCCACGCCGTCCGCGCGATGGCCGCCTCCCGCGCGGTCTCGCTCGTCGTCGTGGTCGCGCCCCGCGACGGCGCCGCCGAGGTCAAGAACCTCCTCGACGCCCACGCCCTCCCCGAGCGCACCGACTACCTCGTCGTCCCCGGCGGGGACACCCGCCAGGAGTCCGTGCGCCTCGGGCTCGACGCGCTCCCCGAGGGCATCTCCACCGTCCTCGTCCACGACGCCGCCCGCCCGCTCGTCCCCGTCGACACCGTGGACGCGGTCATCGAGGCCGTCCGGGGCGGGGCCGTCGCCGTCGTCCCCGCCCTCCCCGTCGCCGACACCGTCAAGGAGGTCGAGCCGGCCGAGCGCCCGGGCGAGCCCGAGCAGGTCGTCGCCACCCCCGTCCGGGCCCGGCTCCGCGCCGTCCAGACACCCCAGGGCTTCGACCACGACACCCTGGTGAACGCCCACGCCACCGTCGCCCTCACCGGCGAGGGGGCCACCGACGACGCCGGTATGGTCGAGCGGCTCGGCGCGCCCGTCGCCGTCGTGCCCGGCCACGAGGAGGCCTTCAAGGTGACCCGCCCCCTCGACCTCGTCCTCGCCGAGGCCGTACTCGCCCGCAGGAGGGCCAACGATGGCTTCTGAGCCGATGCACCTTCCCCGTACCGGCATCGGTACCGACGTCCACGCCTTCGAGAAGGGCCGCGAACTCTGGTGCGCGGGCCTCCTCTGGGACGAGTCCGCGAGCGACGGGTACGGCCTCGCCGGGCACTCCGACGGCGACGTCGCCGCCCACGCCGCCTGCGACGCGCTTTTCTCCGCCGCCGGCATCGGCGACCTCGGCGCCCACTTCGGCACCTCCCGCCCCGAGTACGCCGGCGCCTCCGGCGTCACCCTGCTCGCCGAGGCCGCCCGGATCGTGCGCGCCGAGGGGTTCGAGATCGGCAACATCGCCGTCCAGGTCATCGGCGTCCGCCCCAAGGTCGGCAAGCGGCGCGACGAGGCGCAGAAGGCGCTGAGCGAGGCGGCCGGCGCGCCGGTCTCCGTCTCCGGCACCACCACGGACGGCCTCGGCCTGACGGGTCGTGCGGAGGGGCTCGCGGCGCTGGCGACCGCCCTCGTGTACCCGGTGGCGCGGGCGTAGGGACGTCCCGGGGCGCCCGCCGTCCCGTTCACCGGTACCGGCATCCACCGGTACCGGTGAAAAACGTCATCGGAGACGGGGAACAGGTATCGGGGCACTACCACACGCCCACTACCCTGGAGTGGTGACTATTCGCCTGTACGACACCAGCGCCCGGCAGATCCGTGACTTCACCCCGCTCACGCCGGGCCAGGTCTCGATCTACCTCTGTGGTGCCACCGTCCAGGCGGCCCCGCACATCGGCCACATCCGTTCGGGGCTGAACTTCGACATCATGCGCCGCTGGTTCGCGTACCGCGGCTACGACGTCACGTTCATCCGCAACGTCACCGACATCGACGACAAGATCATCAGGAAGGGCGCCGAGCAGGGCCGCCCCTGGTGGTCCATCGGCTACGAGAACGAGCGCGCGTTCAACTCCGGTTACGAGGCGCTCGGTTGCCTGCCGCCGAGCTACGAGCCCCGCGCCACCGGGCACGTGCCCGAGATGATCGAGATGATGCGCGGCCTCATCGAGCGCGGTCACGCGTACGAGGCCGACGGCAGCGTCTACTTCGACGTGCGCTCGTTCCCGGGCTACCTGGAGCTGTCGAACCAGGACATCGACGACCTCCGCCAGCCCGACGAGGGCGTCTCCGGCAAGCGCGACCCCCGCGACTTCGCCATGTGGAAGGCCACCAAGCCGGGCGAGCCCGACTGGGAGACCCCGTGGGGCCGCGGCCGCCCCGGCTGGCACCTGGAGTGCTCGGCGATGGCCCACAAGTACCTGGGCTCCGCCTTCGACATCCACGGCGGCGGCCTCGACCTGATCTTCCCGCACCACGAGAACGAGATCGCCCAGGCCAAGGCCTTCGGCGACTCCTTCGCCCAGTACTGGGTGCACAACGCCTGGGTCACCATGAGCGGCGAGAAGATGTCGAAGTCGCTCGGCAACAGCGTGCTGGTGTCCGAGATGGTGAAGAACTGGCGCCCCATCGTCCTCCGCTACTACCTGGGCACCCCGCACTACCGGTCGATGATCGAGTACAGCGAGGAGTCCCTGCGCGAGGCCGAGTCGGCGTTCGGCCGCATCGAGGGCTTCGTCCAGCGCGCCACCGAGAAGGCCGGCAAGGACGTCGCCCCCGCCGCCGAGGTGCCGCCGGCCTTCGCCGAGGCCATGGACGACGACCTGGGCGTGCCCCACGCGCTCGCGATCATCCACACCACCGTCCGCCAGGGCAACAGCGCCCTCGCCGCGGACGACAAGGACGAGGCCATCGCCCGCCTCGCCGAGGTCCGGGCCATGCTCGGCGTCCTCGGCCTGGACCCGCTCGACCCGCACTGGGCCGAGGAGGGCGGTGGCGGCGACGAGCTCCACGGCGCCGTCGACACCCTTGTCCGGCTCGTGCTCCAGCAGCGGGAGTCGGCGCGCGAGCGCAAGGACTGGACGACCGCGGACGCGATCCGCGACCAGCTGGGCCAGTCCGGCCTCGCCATCGAGGACAGCCCCGACGGCCCCCGCTGGACGCTGGGCAACCGTTAGAAGACGTGCCGCTCGGGCCCCCGGGCGGCACACTTCAGTTACAGACTTTGTACGTCAGCAGAGGAAACAGGTAGTCATGGCCGGGAACAGCCAGCGCAGGAACCGCCGCACGTCGAACAAGAAGGGTGCGACGATCGGCAGCGGTGGCCAGCGGCGCAAGGGCCTCGAAGGCAAGGGCCCGACGCCCAGGGCCGAGGACCGCAAGGGCCACAAGGCCTACCGCGTCTCCAACGCGATGGCCCGCCAGGCGGCCAAGCGCAAGCCCGTCGCCCGCCGCGGCGGCAAGGGCCAGTCCGAGATGGTCGTCGGCCGCAACCCGGTCTTCGAGGCCCTGCGCGACGGCGTGCCCGCCTCGACGCTGTACGTGCAGCAGTTCATCGACAACGACGAGCGCGTGCGCGAGGCCCTGAACCTCGCCACCGGCCGCGGCAACATCAACATCATGGAGGCGCCGCGCCCCGAGCTCGACCGGATGACGAACGGCCTGAACCACCAGGGCCTCGTCCTCCAGGTCCCGCCGTACGAGTACGCGCACCCCGAGGACCTCGTCACGGCCGCGTTCGACGACCACGACGACCCGCTGATCGTCGCCCTCGACGGCGTCACCGACCCGCGCAACCTCGGCGCCGTCGTCCGCTCCGTCTCCGCCTTCGGCGGCCACGGCGTGGTCGTCCCCGAGCGCCGCGCCGCCGGCATGACCGCCGGAGCGTGGAAGACCTCGGCCGGCACCGCCGCCCGTACCCCGGTCGCCCGCGCCACCAACCTGACGCGCTGCCTGGAGCAGTACCAGAAGGCCGGCGTCACGGTCGTCGGCCTCGCCGCCGACGGCGACCGCGAGGTGCACGAGCTGGAGGAGCTCGGCGGTCCGGTCGTCATCGTCGTCGGCTCCGAGGGCAAGGGCCTGTCCCGCCTCGTCGGCGAGACCTGCGACTTCCTCGTCCGCATCCCCATGCCGGGCGGCGCCGAGTCGCTGAACGCCGGCGTCGCGGCCGGTGTCGTGCTCTACGAGGCGGCCCGCCGCCGGATGGCCCGCTGACACCGGGCCGACAGTCGGTTCCGGCCCCGGCCGTGGCGTGATCTTGACGGGTCTCGGACATTTGCGAGCCGTCAAGGCAGTGTCCTAAACCCAGATCACTCGGTTAGATGAGTGTGGACACCAGAACGCCCCGGCCGGGGTTCGACGATCAGCCCGCGTTGAGCATGGTCAAGGTGGATTCCGATCCCGCCCAGGTGATCGTGAACCACGCCAGCTTCCGTGTGCGGCTCGCGCCGGCCCCGCAGCCGAAGATCGGCGCCGGCGCCCGCACCGCAGCCCTGTCCGGGGCCGGGGCAGGAGCGGGCGGACCGCGCCGTCGTCCCGTCGTGTGGACCGGAAAGTCCTCCCCGGGCGCGACCGGCCTCCTCCAGGCCGTACGGGAATCCTCCGTCTCCACCCTGGAACCGGTGGGCGGCCGCGGGGGCCTCGCCGCTCTGGACGGCGGCGCCACCCAGGCCATCCCGCGCATCGACGACACCATGCCCACCCCGGTGGTGCCCGCCGACTCCGGCCCCCTGCTGCCGCCGATGCGCCGCGCCGAGGGCGCCTACGACGACCTGTACGAGCTCCGCCCCGAGGCCGAAGGCCCCGGCTCGGGCGCGTACGAGGAGGAGAAGCAGGAGGGCCGCGCCGCGCAGCGCCACGGCCAGGACAACGTCCGGCACGCGTACTACCCGGGCCGCCGGATGAACCTCGGCGTCGTCCTCCTCCCGCTCCGCGTCTTCCTCGGCTTCATCTCCATCTACGCGGGCATGGGCAAGCTCTGCGACCCCGTCTACTTCGACGGCGGCGAGCGCGGCTCCATGGTGAAGTGGCTCAACTCCCTGCACCCCTGGCCGCTCGCCGAACCCCTCCGCGACTTCGCCCTCCAGCACCCGGTCGGCGCCGGACTCACCGTCGCCTTCCTCCAGGTCGTCGTCGGCGTCCTCACCGTCCTCGGCCTCTGGCAGCGCGTCGCCGCCGTCGTGGGCGCGCTGCTCTCCGCCGCGCTGCTCCTCACGGTCAGCTGGCGGACCGTCCCGGTCTACGACTCCGCCGACATCATCTTCCTGGCCGCCTGGTCCCCGCTGATCATCGCCGGCGCCCCCGTCTACTCGATCGACGGCCGCCTCGCCGGCGAGGCCTGGCGCACCCTCGGACCGCGCGCCGACCTGTGGGACCTGCGCCGCCGCGTCATGCGCCGCAGCAGCCTCGTCGCCGCGGTCGTCGTCGGCCTCACCCTCCTCATCGGCTCCGTCCTCGGCGGCGCCGTCCGCTCCACCGAGATGGTCACCGTCCCGGGCCCCAACGACGACCCGATCAACCACCTCCCGGGCCGGCCGCTCCCCACCGAGCCGACGCGCCGCGCCCCCTCCGAGAAGGCCTCCACCGCTCCCGCGCCCGCCGCGACCAGCGACGCCCCGGCCGAGCGCGAGGAGACGAAGGAGGCGACCCGGCCCACCGAGACCACCCGCGAGGCCACCCGGACCCAGGAGCAGCGTCCGACGGCCACGCAGGGCGCGGGCACCGGCGGTGGCGGCGGCAGCCGTACGCCCACCCGGTCCGACCCGGAGCCCCCGCCGTCCACCAGCGACACCCCGAGCACCACGGGCGGCGGCGGCACGTCGGGCGGCGGCTCCGGCGGCGGCTCGACCGGCTCGACGGGCACGCCCTCGGAGAGCGGCTCGACCTCGGGCGGGGCGAAGAACCCGATCGGCGGACTGCTGGGCTGAGGCCCCGCAGCACGCTCCCGGCACGGAGGAGGGCGGCACCGCGTTCGCGCGGTGCCGCCCTCCTCCGTGCCGCTGCCGGGGCGGGTCCGCCCCCCGGCCGTCACCCGCGCTGCGCGGCGAGCTCCTTGGCGGCCTCGGTGAGGTCCTTGGCGGTGTCGATGGCCCGCCAGTAGGCGCCCTGGGGCAGCGGGAAGCCGGCCAGCCGCTTCTCGCGGGCGAGCCGGGGGAACGTGGTGCGCTCGTGGTCGCCCAGGTCCGGGAGGAGCCCCGTGAAGGCCGCGGAGAAGACGTACACGCCGGCGTTGATGAGGTACGGCGACGGAGGCGCCTCGACGAAGTCGGTGATGTGGCCGAAGGTGTCGGTCTCGACGGCGCCCCACGGGATGCGGGGGCGGGCCAGGGCGAGGGTGGCGACGGCGTCGCGCTCGTCGTGGAAGGCGGCCATCTCGCGCAGCGAGAAGCGGGTCCAGATGTCGCCGTTGGTGGCGTACCAGGGCCGGTCCGGCTCGGGCAGGTGCGCCGCGGCGTACTTCAGGCCGCCGCCGCGGCCCAGGGGCTCGGTCTCGACGACCGTCGTCACCTTGAGGGGCAGGTCGGCCTCCTCCAGCCACTCCTGGAGGACTTCGGCGAGGTGGCCGCAGGATACGACGGCGTCGGTCACGCCCTCGGCGGCAAGCCAGGAAAGCTGATGGCCGATGATCGGGGTCCCGGTGCCCGGGATCTCGACCATCGGCTTGGGGCGGTCGTCGGTGTACGGGCGGAGCCGTGAGCCCTGGCCGCCCGCCAGGACCACGGCCTGCGTCGGAGAGGTGTGCATACGGGGAACGATAGGCGCCCCGTACGTCCGGCGGTCGGACGCCCGACGGCCGGACGCGCGTCGTGGTTCAGCGTCGTCGCTTCGGCGTCGTCGCTCAGCTCGCGCGCATCACGCCGGTCGCGTACGAGGTGTCGCAGACCGGCCGCGAGAAGCCCTGGGCGCGGGACGGGCCGTACTGCTCGACGGCCGCGCGGCCGAGGGAACGGGCGATGGACATGCAGTGCTTGGCGAGGGAGGGCCGGTTCTCCACCTCGCGCTGGAGGTGGGTGAGGGCGACCCCGGGGTCCTTCTCCTGGAGCTCGGCGAGGAGCTGGTCGCGCAGAACGTCCTGCGGGGCACGGGACTTGGCCCGGACGGAGACCTCGGAGGAGGAGGCCGTCAGCTGGGTCCCGGCGTCCTCGCCGGCCCACGGAACGGCGGACACCGCGAGCGTTCCCGAGAGGACCAGGACGACGGGCAGGACGAGGGCGAGAGAGCGGCCGATTCGGCGGGCAGTAGGCGTCACGCAGGCGAGCGTAGCGGCCGGTAGTGATATGGCGACATTTAGTCACTCTCGCGGGGGATGGTTCGAAGTGGCTTTTCGAATTCCGTGTTGACGCGGAGGGTGCTGCCGGGCCGGGAACGCGGGGGTTCTCTCCGGTAAACCCCGCGATGTCCCGCACCATGGCGAACGACCCCGCATCCGCTGGGGATACGGGGTCGTTCGGCCGTCCTGCGGCGGGCTGGGCCGCCGGGTGTCAGTCGCTCAGGCGGGCGCCGGTCGACGTCGAGAAGACGTGGAGCTCGGCGGCACGCGGGACGACGTGCAGCGTGGTGCCCTTGGCGGGGACGTCGCGGCCGCCGACGCGGACGACCAGGTCCTTGTCCTCGCCGCCGACGCGGGTGGAGCCGTACACGAAGCCGTCGGAGCCGAGCTCCTCGACGACGTTCACGGTGACGGCCAGGCCGTCCTTGCTCGTCGGACCGGAGACGTCGAAGTGCTCGGGGCGGACGCCGACGGTGACGGTGGTGTCGCCGTTGGCGGAGGCGGCGGCGATGGCGTCGCGGGAGACCGGGACGATGCTGTTGCCGAACTTCACGCCGCCGTCGGTGATCGGGACCTCGACCAGGTTCATGGCGGGGGAGCCGATGAAGCCGGCGACGAAGAGGTTGGCCGGCCTGTCGTACATGTTGCGCGGCGAGTCGACCTGCTGGAGCAGACCGTCCTTGAGGACGGCGACGCGGTCGCCCATGGTGAGGGCCTCGGTCTGGTCGTGGGTGACGTAGACCGTGGTGATCCCGAGACGGCGCTGGAGGCCGGCGATCTGCGTACGGGTCGAGACGCGGAGCTTGGCGTCGAGGTTCGACAGCGGCTCGTCCATGAGGAAGACCTGCGGCTCGCGCACGATGGCGCGACCCATGGCGACACGCTGGCGCTGACCACCGGAGAGCGCCTTCGGCTTGCGGTCCAGGTACTCGGTGAGGTCCAGGATCTTCGCGGCCTCTTCGACCTTGGCGCGGATCTCGGACTTGTTGACACCGGCGATCTTGAGCGCGAAGCCCATGTTGTCGGCGACGGTCATGTGCGGGTACAGCGCGTAGTTCTGGAACACCATCGCGATGTCCCGGTCCTTCGGCGGCAGGTGCGTGACGTCGCGGTCACCGATCCGGATGGAGCCGGCGTTGACGTCCTCGAGACCCGCGAGCATGCGCAGGGAGGTCGACTTGCCACAGCCGGAGGGCCCGACGAGGACGAGGAACTCGCCGTCGGCGATCTCGATGTCGAGCTGGTCGACGGAGGCCTTGGTGGCACCGGGGTACACCCGGGTCGCCTTGTCGAAAGTGACGGAAGCCATGGTGATGTGTCCCTTCACCGGCAGGAACGTGCCGGACGATCCGAGTAAAGGAAGGATTGAGGTCTAGTCCACCTGGATGAACTGCACGTGACGCTACCTGCCGCCGGGGGATCTGTCAGCAGTCCGACCGGGGTGAGATTTCCGACCTCGGCCGGGACGAGGTTGGTTACACTTCACTCGCTGCCTCCTTAGCTCAGCTGGCCAGAGCACCGCTCTTGTAAAGCGGGGGTCGTCGGTTCGAACCCGACAGGGGGCTCATGGCGAAGGGCCGGCGCGGGGGCATGTTTCCCCGGCGTCGGCCCTTTCGCATGATCATGGGCGTGCCTGGAGGGACCGGCACCGGTCTCCCGGTCCATCGCCCCCTCACCGCGGTCCAAGACTGGTGGCCTGTCGCGGCCCCACCCGGATCTGGGGGCAGGCGAGCCACCAGGGCGGCAGTGGAGGAAGTCGGCCGGCGGAGTACGGTCCGCTCATGTCGTCCGACTCCCCTCCCCCGTGCCCTCAGTGCAGTCAGCCGATGAAGTTCGGCGGATTCGCTCTCTGCGATCGTGGCGGGGAACGCGTCTGCCGCGGCATATGGGGATGCTCGCAGCGCCACATCTGGTGGCAGTGGGCGGATCGGCCGGAGGCCTCACCAGAACGCTGCCCCTACCCAGAACTGTTTGAAGGCTGAGCAGCCACCTGACACATGGTTCTGTACCGTGTCCCCATGACCGACAACCTAAGGGGCAATGCCGCGTAGGCGCCCCTCAGCTCTGCGGGGCGACATCTCTGTCCGCCCCCTGCGGCGACGGTATCCGCCCATAGATCGCCTTTCCGGGGCTTGTACGGCCGACCTGCGTCGGCTGGAACGTACCCGCTTCTGGCCCGAAGCCGCGGAAGAGGCGTTCTGGCACTGGAAGGCCCTCGCCCACGGTCCTCTCAGGCAACTCGTGAACCCGAGTACGGGTTCTGGTTGTGGCATTCCCGAGTGCGGGTGCTACGGCGCCGGCTTCCGCGAGCAGCTTGAGGCCGTGCTTCGTGCGCTGCACCGGAAGAGCGCGCGTGAGTTGCGCGCCCTCGTGTGGGCCCTCGATGAGAAGGTTCTGACGCGGGCCAAGGTCATCCCGGCTGATGGGCTGGAAGCGCCCTGGTCGTTGGGTCAGTTCTAGGTCCTGTGCGGCTTGAGCGCGCCCACGGCCGTGTGGATGTGGGCCGGGCCGTGGTGTGGGCGTTCTCCCGCGCACCACCAGGACCGGCGCTCTTCCGTGTCCTCCCTCGGGTGCATGCCCAGGCCGTGCTCGGGGCACAGGGGCCATGCCTGCCACAGCAGTTCCATGACGGTCTCCTGCGCGGCATCGGCGACGCTCGCCAAGGCGGAGTCGAGGTCGGCCTGTGAGTCCGGGTCCAAGGGGTTGCCCTGCCACTCGCCGTTGGCCATGGCGACGTAGACGTTCTCCGGCTCGTCCGCGTCGTAGGACGGAAGGGCCAGCAGTTGCAGGGGTTCCACCTGGGGAAGCGTCGCCGCGAGGTCCCGGTTCAGGAGGGCGAGAGCCTGGTCCCACGCCGGGTACTCGCCCGGCGGGACGCGGCGTGACTCAGGGGGGTCGAAGAGGGCGCACATGAGTGCCATCCTCCGTCACACCGGGGGCAGGCCCCATCGCTTTACGGCCTCGCCCTCTGCATGGGCCTTGATGGGGGCTGACATCGGCACCTCTGTACGGGCGTCAGCGGGGAGTCGCTGAGGGAGTCGCTGTGGAGTCGTGGGTTTTCTGTAGGGCGAGTCCCCCTGTCCGGCCACCCTCTGGGCTCGTGCGAGACTCCCTCCCTGGTCGATGGGAGGGGCAGGGGCGTGGAGAAGGCCGAGGCCGCGCGGGTGTTGGAGCGGGCCCGTGCGATGTGGGAGGCGGAGGAGTGGTTGCGTTCCGCCGAGTTGTACGAGCAGGTCCTCGCTCACTATCCGGACGAGGAGCCCAGCGCCGTGTGGTGGTACGACGCGGCGCTGGCGTACAAGTTTCTGCGCGACTGGCCGAAGGCCTGGGAACTCGGGCGTGAGGCTGCCGCCCGCTCGCCGCGCGGCGAGCAGGATCCCGCCTTCTGGAACCTGGGGGTCGCCGCCACCATCCAGCGCGACTGGGCGACCGCCCGCGACGCCTGGGAGGGGTTCGGGATCTCCGTCCCGGCGGGCGAGGGCGAGATCAACGGCGCCTTCGGTCCGGCGTGCGTGCGGCTGGACACGGGCGGCGAGCGCGAGGTGGTCTGGATCCAGCGGCTCTGCCCGACGCGCGGGCGCGTCATGAACGTCCCCGCCACGCAGGGGCGGCGCTTCGGGGAGATCGTCGTGCACGACGGGGAGCCGACCGGCGAGCGGACGTACAACGGACAGAGCGTCCCGGTGTTCGACGAGTTGCTGATCTTCGAGGCCTCGCCGCTGCCGACGCTGCGTACGACCGTGAACGCGGCGGACGCGTCCGACGTCGACGCCCTGGTCGCCTCGTTCTTCGCGCGGGACTTCGGTGCCGAGCCGGCGAGCAGCTTCCACATGATCTGCGCCTGCTGCAGCGAGGGGCGCGTCGACTGGGACGAGTCCGGCACGCCCACGCACGGCGGCTCCCAGACCGTCTGGCTCGCCGCGCCCGAGGCCGAGGCCCGGCAGCTGCTGGACGCGTGGGCGGAGGGCGGCGAACGCAGCTGGAGCGGGCTGGAGCTCTCCGCCTGATCCCCCGAGGGGGCCGACGGGAGCGCCGCCGTCGGTCCGTCCCTCTGTCCCGGCGGGACGGGAGGACGGCGGGGCGGCAGGACGGGGTGGTCCGAACGGTCCACCCCGCCTCACCGCGGCACCACGGAAGCTCCAGGTCGTGGGAGGCTGCGGCCAGGGAGGGGCCCCGGTGCCGGGGTGGAGGTGCAGGCTGCTCCGATCGGGGCAGCAGGTGGGGGAGACCATCTGAAGGGACTTCGACCGTGACGCACGCCGACCCGCTCATCGAGACCCTGGCGAACGCCCGCGTCGTCCTCTTCGACTTCGACGGGCCGCTCTGCGACGTGTTCGCGGGGTCGCCCGCGGCCGAGGTCGCGCGGGAGCTGGCCGCCCTGCTCTCCGCCCAGGACCAGGCGGCGGGTGCGAGGGCCTCCCGGACGGACGATCCCGTCGAGGTCCTGCGCATCGCGCACGAGGTCGACACCGAGCTCGGGCAGCGGGTCGAGCAGGCGCTCACGGCCGCCGAGGTCCGGGCCGTCGCGCTGGCGGGGCCGCCGACGCCGGGCGCGGCCGAAGCGCTCCGGGCGGCGCGTGCGGCGGGGCGCGGGGTCGCCGTGGTGAGCGACAACTCCGCCGAGTGCGTACGGGCCTTCCTCGGGCTGCACGGTCTGGAGGAGCACGTCACGCGGATCGTCGGCCGGCCCGCGGAGCAGCTGCACCTGATGAAGCCGAACCCGTTCCCGCTCATCACGGCCGCCGAGCAGATGCACATCGACGTCACGAGCTGCACCCTGATCGGCGCCTCCCTCACGGACGTGCAGGCGGCCCACGCCGCGGGCGCCACCGTGATCGGTTACGCCGACCACCCCGCGAAGGCCGACCGGTTCGCCGAGGCCGAGGCCGATGCCGTCGCCCGGGACATGCGGGCCGTCGCGGACGCCCTCACCGCGGAGTAGCCCGGCGGCCCGTCGGAGCGGCCGCACCCCGGCGCCCGCAGGAGCGGCCGCGGCGAGTACGCGATCTCGGGCGGCGCGCCGCTGGGCGGTCCCGGCCCCGGCCCGGGGCCCGGCGGCTCGGGCCCGCGGCCTGCGCCGTGACCGCTCACCACAGGGCACCGGGCCCCGTCACCCCCTGATGCGGGAGGCCGCCGACGGCCACGGGGCCGGTTCCGGGAGATCCTCGTGGTCGTCCGCGTCCTCGCTGTACCAGGCCGTTCCGGTGAGCCAGGTCTCCAGCCATGCGGCCAGGCTCCCGGCGTCCACGAACCAGGCGGCCGCGCCGTCGTCCGTCATGGCGTTCGGTTCGAAGAGGAGCACCGTGGCGGCCTCGTCGAGGCAGTCCACCGCCGCGTACATCGCGCAGCCCCAGTCGAGGATCGGCAGCACGCCCGCCGGCCAGTACGGGGTCTCGGCCGCGGCCGACGCCCGTCGTTCCGACCGGTACTCGCCCGTCGCCGTGCGTCCCGGGCCGACCAGCGGAAGGAGCTGGTAGTCGGGGCCGTAGCCGCCGTTGGCGACCTCGCGGTACAGGGCGGCGAGCAGCGGCGGGAGGGGGAAGCCGAGGGCCTCCTCCGCCGCGGTCACCTCCTCGGGGCGGGCCGGGGCGGGCAGGGTCGTCGTCGTGGTCCTGGCCTTGGCCGCCACGCGGGCGACGAGGTCGTCGGTTGCCGTCACGCGCGTGATCGTCGCACGGGCGTCCGACAGTCCGGCGGCGCGTCCGCGGGTCAGGAGGCCCCGGGGGCCGTCTCCCCGTGGTCGGCCGCCGGGGCGCCGGGGGCCTTCGCGCGCCCGCGCCGGGCGGTCGCGAGGCGGTGCAGGGAGCGGGCCGTCGTGCCCAGGGTGCTCAGGGTGACCAGGGCGAAGATCACCAGGGAGGCCACGTCCAGGACGTCCCTGCCGTCCCCGTCGTCGGAGGTCAGGACGGCGCAGAGGAGCCAGAACCCCCACGCTCCGGCGAGTGCCTTCGCCTCCTGCTTCACGCGTCCCCCTCTCCTGGTCGAACGCATCGACGATAACAAGGGAGCGCCCCCCGACCGTCGTCCGCGGTCGGGGGCGCTCGGCCGGGAGGGTGCGGACCCCGTCGGCCGTCGTCGTGCCTCGTCAGCGCACGACGACGTTGTGCGCCGGGTGGATCGTGGGCCGCACGTCGGTGTGGCCGAGGTCCGCCAGGACCGGCCCGAAGGTCTGCGCGTGGGCTTCGAGGGCCTCCGGGCTCTCCCAGACCTCCGTGACGCGGAAGCCGCCCTCGACCGGGCCCGCCGCGTGGGAGATGAGGCCGGGGTTGCGCACGTCGGCGAACCGGGTGAAGCCCTGTCCTTCGGTCACGCGGTCGATGACCGCGTCGTAGAGCTCCTGTCCGGCGCCGGGGAACTCGAAGGTGACGATGATGGCCATGCGGATGCCCCTGTCTCGGTCCGCCGCTCGGGCTGCGGCAACGGCGGTGATCCTAGCGGTGGGTGATCGAACGTGATCCGGGAGTGACAGCTGGGTGGGTGCGGCGTCCGGGCGGGTGGGGCGCGCGGCCGTGCCGGTCGAGGCCGGTGCGGAGGGCCTTTTGTCCGTTCGTGTGTCGTCCCCGCGTGCCGTCCGGGACACTTGATCGGTACGGGGGCGTACTGGTGGCCGGGGTGTGACGCGGGAGGGGTGGGGCTGATGGGGCGGCGTTCCGGGGGGCTGATCGGCACGTGGGCCGAGCAGCAGCGGGTGGCGCAGCGGCAGCGGGAGGGGCAGCACCAGGCCGTGCTGCGGCAGCAGCGGGACGCCGAGCGCGTGCAGCGGGCTTACGAGCGGGACGTCGCCCGGATGCAGCGGGAGCAGAAGGCGGCCTACCGGCAGCGGCGGGAGGCCGACGCCCTGCGCCGCACCCAGGAGTTGGACGCGCGGGTGCGGGAGCTCGAAGGGCTGCTGGCCACCGGGTGCCGCGCCCCCGCGTTCAGCGTGGCGGGTCTGCGCAGGACCGAGGACATCGAGCCCTTCTCGCCCGGCCCCCTCGGGGATCCCGTCCGCATGCCGGACCAGAGCCACTACCGGCCCGAGGCCGCCCGGACCGCGTCCGGGCGGGCCCAGGCCGAGCGGGACGCCCGCGCCCGCTACGAGCGGGACTGGTACGCGGCCCAGGCCGCCGAGGCGCGGCGCGTCGAGCAACTGGCCGCCTACCGGACCGCGTACGACGAGTGGGCGGCCGCGCGGCTCGCCGAGATCCGCGCGCACAACCGCGGGGTCGCCGGCACCGAGGCCGCCCTCGGCGGCGGGGACGCCGAGACCGTCGTCGAGTACTTCTCCGCCGTCCTCTTCGCCTCCACCGCCTGGCCCGAGGGGTTCCCCCGGGAGGTGTCCGCCGCCTACGAGCGGGGCAGGCGGCGGCTCGTGCTCGACTGGGACCTGCCCGGGTACGAGGTCGTCCCCGAGGCCAAGGGGGTCAAGTACCTTCCGAGCACCGACCAGGAGAGGGACGTGCCGCGGCCCGTCGGCCAGCGGCGCGGCCTCTACCGCGACGTGCTGGCGCAGAGCGTCCTCCTCGCCCTGCACGAGCTCTTCCGCGCCGACCGCTCCGGCGCCCTGGACGCCGTCACCCTCAACGGGTACGTGGGCGGCGTCGATCCCGCCACCGGCCTCGCCGGGCGGGTCTGCGTCGCCTCGGTCGCGGTCGGACGGGACGTCTTCGAGCGGCTCAACCTGGAGTTGGTCGCGGCCGTGGAGTGCGTGACGGGCGCGCTCGACGGGCGCCTCGCCGCGAAGCCCGACGAACGCGCCTCCGTCGTACCCCTGCTGACCCCCGAACAGGTCGGGGCCGAGGTCGTCGTCCAGGGCGACGGGGACGAGCCCGATCTGCTGGCCATGGACCCGGTCGCCTTCGAGGGGCTGGTCGCCGAACTGTTCCGGGCCCGGGGGCTCCAGGCCGTCACCACACAGCGGTCGAACGACGGCGGGGTCGACGTCGAGGCCCTCGACCCCGACCCCATCAGCGGCGGGTCGATCCTCGTCCAGGTGAAGCGGTACCGGAACACCGTCCCGCCCTCCGCGGTGCGCGACCTCTTCGGCACCGTGCAGGGCGCCGGCGCCAACAAGGGCGTCCTCGTCACCACCTCCGGGTTCGGGCCCGGCTCCTACACCTTCGCCAACGGCAAGCCGCTCACCCTCATCTCCGGGACCGAACTGGTCGACCTGCTGCACCAGCACGGACTGCGCGGACGGCTGGGGCCCGGGCCGGGGACGTCCGCCGCCGCCCCCTCGGCCCCCGCCGCGCCCGCCGCCCCGGCCGCCGGTCCCACCGCCGAGGCCGACGCGGACTTCAACCTCCTCGGGATGGACTGGACCGGCTCGGTGGTGCTCGACGTGTGCGCGCTCGTCTGCTCGGGGCAGCGGGTGCTCGGCGACGAGTGGTTCGTCTTCTTCAACAACCCGGCCACGCCCGACGGTTCCGTCGCCATGGTCGCCGCGCCGCCCGGTGACCGGGCGGCCGTCCGGGTCGGCTTCGACGCCCTGCCTGCGTCGGCGGACCGGCTCGTCCTCGTCGCCGCCGTCGACCCCGAGGCCAACCCGGAGGCCGACCTCCGCGGCTTCACCGACGCCGGCATCCGGCTGCGCGACGACTCCGGCACCGAGCTGGACCGGCTCGTCGTCTCCGACGGACGCCCGGGCGAGACCGCGCTCGTCCTCGGGTCCTTCCGCCGGAGGGCCGGTGGCGACTGGGACTTCGTCCTCGGCGGGAAGGGCTACCGGGGCGGGCTGGAGGAGCTGGTCGGGGACTTCGGCATCGAGGTGGAGTAGACAGGGGGGTGGCGGGGGCGCCGCACGCCCCCGCACATGCCGCCTACGGGCTCGGCGGCGAGGGGGTGGCGGGGCGTCGCCCGCCCCTCCCCTCAAGACGCGTCCGTCCTCCGCGCGCCCGCGTCCGTCCTCCGCGCGCCGTCTCCCGTCTCAGCGGCCGCTGAGACGGTTCGCCAGGATCGCCACCCGGTCCGTGGTCGCCGCGTGGCCCGTCGCCTCGCGGCGGTCCGCGCCCCGGAAGGCCGCGTACATCGTCTGGACGCCCAGCCAGCGCAGCGGTTCGGGCTCCCACTTGCGGACCTTGTGGTTCACCCACGGGAGGGTCGTGAGCCCGGTCGCGCCCGACTGGCCCGAGTCCTGCTGGACGAGGTCGCGCAGGGTGCGGGCGGCCAGGTTCGCCGTGGCGACGCCCGAGCCGACGTAGCCGCCCGCCCAGCCGAGACCCGTGGAGCGGTCGAGCGTCACCGTCGCGCACCAGTCGCGGGGGACGCCGAGGACGCCGGACCAGGCGTGGTCCACCCGTACCCCCGCCAGCTGCGGGAAGAAGCGGACCAGGATCTCGCGCAGGGCCTCGATCGTCTGCGGCTGGGTGCGACCGTCGTTGTCGGTCTTCGAGCCGAAGCGGTACGGGACGCCCCGGCCGCCCAGGGCGATACGGCCGTCGGCGGTGCGCTGGGCGTACATGTAGGCGTGCGCCATGTCGCCGAGGGTCTCGCGGCCCGCCCAGCCGATCGACTCCCACTGGGCCTCGGTGAGCGGCTCGGTGGCGATCATCGAGGAGTTCATCGGGAGCCAGGTGCGGCGCTGGCCGGCGAGGGAGGCCGTGAAGCCCTCGGTGCAGCGCAGGACGTACGGGGCGCGGACCGTGCCGTACGGGGTGACGGCGTGCTTCGGCCTGATCTCGGTGACCGGGGTCGACTCGTGGACGGTGACGCCGAGGGCCTCGACGGCCGCGGCGAGGCCCTTGACCAGCTTCACCGGGTGGAGGCGCGCGCCGTGCGGGGTCCAGGAGGAGCCGACGGCGCCGGTGACGCGGATGCGTTCGGAGGTCTCGCGGGCCCCGTACAGCTCGCGGTCGGTCTCGCCGAAGGCGGTCTCGGCGGCGTGGAACTCCTTGAGACGGGCCAGCTGGGCGGGGGAGAGGGCGACCTCCAGGACCCCGCCGCGATGCTGGTCGGCCTCGATCTTCTCGGTGTCGCAGACGTCGAGGACCTCGGTGACGGTGGCGTTCATGGCCTGCTGGAGGCGGACGGCGGCCTCGTGGCCGTGGAGCCTGGCGTAGCGGTCGCGGCCGGCGATGCCGTTGTAGAGCCAGCCGCCGTTGCGGCCGGAGGCGCCGTAGCCGCAGAACTTCGCCTCCAGGACCGTGATGTCGAGGAAGGGAACGGCCTTCTTGAGGTAGTAGGCGGTCCACAGGCCCGTGTAGCCGCCGCCGACGATGCAGACGTCGGCGCTGGTGTCGCCGGGGAGCGGTTCGCGGGGAGCGGGGGCGCCGTCCTGCGCGTACCAGAACGAGATGCCGCCGTTGACCGTACTCATGTGTATCCCTCTTCCGGGTGCGTGGGCGGGAGGTTACCGGGGGCCTTGGTCCCGTGGATACGGGTCCTTCGCCGGCGGTTCGCGGTGGGGGCGCGGCCTAGCGTCGGGGAGGACGGCGCAGGCGCGGCCGCCACGGATTCCGTCGTTCCGGAAGGACCTCCCCATGCCCGTACGCAGGACCCGGCGGCTGGTCGCCGCAGCCTTCTCGGCAGGCCTCATCGGCCTTTCGGCGGTGGGGTGTTCGCAGGGCGGGGCGGTGACGGCCGCCGCGGTGGCGGCGGCTCCGGCGGACCGCGCGGAGGTGCTCGCGCGGCTGCCCGCGGCCGTGCGGGGTACGAAGATCGTCGTCGGTGACGAGCACGCGCCCCACACGGTCACGGTGTACGTCGACCCGCGCTGCGGGTACTGCGCGAAGTTCGAGGGGAGCGGCGGGACGGTCCTCGCGGACGAGGCCGCGGCGGGCACGGTACGGGTCGAGTACGTCGTCGCGTCCTTCCTCGACGACCGGACCGGCGGCGCGGTCTCGGCGCGGGCCGCGAACGCGCTGCGGGCGTCGGCGGACGCGGGCCCGGGGCGGTTCGCCCTGTTCCAGGCGGCGCTCTTCGCCTCCCAGCCGGGCGCCGGGGCGGGCGGCCACGGGGACGGGTTCACCGCCGAGCGGCTGCTGCGGATCGCGGACCGGGTGGAGGGGCTGCGGAGCGCCGCCTTCGACCGGGCCGTCCGGGAGGACGTGCACCGGCGGTGGGTGGCGGACGCCGAGAAGGACTTCGAGGCGTCGGGGGTCGGCGGCACGCCGACCGTACTGGTGGACGGGGCCGCGCTGCCCGGCGGCGACGCCCTCTACGACGCCGCCCGATTCTCGGAGGCGCTGCGCGACGCCGGTGTCTAGGGTCGTGGCGTGATCCACGTACCGGAGCAACTCGTCGCGTCCCAGGTGAAGTACAACGGAGAGGCAGGACGGGCGTTCGTCGCCGGGCTGCCCGAGCTGGCCGGGGAGTTCCTCGACCGGTGGGGGCTCCGGGTCACCGGGCCCTCCCTGTACGGCATGGCCTCGCTCGTCCTGCCCGTCGAGCGGGTCGCGGACCGTACGCCGGCCGCGCTGAAGATGCAGATCCTCGACGAGGAGACCGAGGGGGAGCCGGTCGGGCTGCGCGTGTGGGACGGCGGTGGAGTCGTCCGGCTCCTCGACCACGACGCCGCCACGGGGACCATGCTCCTGGAGCGGCTCGACGAGGCCCGGCCGCTGAGCTCCGTCGCCGACACCCGGGAGGCGATGGGCGTCGTCGCGGGGCTGCTCGACCGGCTGGTGGCGCTGCCGGCCCCGGCGGGCCTGCGGGGCCTCGGCGACATCGCGGCCGGGATGCTCGCGGCCGTCCCGGACGCGGTCGGCCGCCTCGGCGCGGAGGACGCCGCGGTGCTGCGGGACTGCGCCGCGGCGGTGCGGGAGGTGGTGGGCGAGCCGGGCGACCGGCTGCTCCACTGGGACCTGCACCTCGGGAACGTCCTGGCCGCCGAGCGCGAACCGTGGCTGGCGATCGACCCCAAGCCGCTCGCGGGCGATCCGGGCTTCGACCTGCTGCCGGCCCTGATGGACCGCTTCGACCCGGCCGACGTCCTGTGGCGCTTCGACCTCCTCGCCGAGGTCGTCGGCGACCGGGGGCGGGCGGTGGCGTGGACGCTGGGGCGGGTGCTGCAGAACGGGCTGTGGGACGTGGAGGACGGCGAGCCGGGGCTCGACGAGGAGCAGGTGGAGGCGGCGCGGATCCTGCGCGCGGCCCGGGGGTGAGACGCCGGGTGTCCCCGCGGCCGGGTGCGAGGTCCCCCTGGCCGGGACCGGGCCCGTCGGGGCAGGGTGGTCCCATGATCCGTACAGCCACGCCCGCCGACGTTCCCGTCGTCCACGCCCTCGTCCGTGACCTCGCCGCGTACGAGAAGGCCCTCGACGAGGTCCGCGCGACTCCCGAGCAGCTCCGTGAGGCCCTCTTCGGCGACCGGCCCGCCGCCTTCGCGCACATCGCCGAGAACGCGGACGGCGAGGTGGTGGGCTTCGCGATCTGGTTCCTCAACTTCTCGACCTGGCGCGGTGTCCACGGCATCTACCTGGAGGACCTGTACGTCCGTCCGGAGGCGCGCGGCGGCGGCCACGGCAAGGCGCTGCTCACCGAACTGGCCCGGATCTGCGTCGCGCGCGGGTACGAGCGCCTGGAGTGGTCCGTCCTGAACTGGAACCAGCCGTCGATCGACTTCTACGAGTCGCTGGGCGCCCGCCCGCAGGACGAGTGGACGGTCTACCGGCTGACGGACGGGGCGCTGGCCGAGCTCGGTGCCGCAGGGGTGTAGGAAGGTCCCATGGATACGGACATCGAGCAGCGGTTCCAGCGGATCACGGCGTTCATCGAGGCGCGGTTGACCCCGCTCTTCGACCCGGCGAACGGGAGCGACCACGGGTTCGGCATGGACGACACGTCGCGGGCCCTGCGGGCCGCGCGGTACACGGTGCAGGCCGCCTCCGCGGTCAACGGCCTCGTGGAGAAGCGGGAGTCGGCGCCGGAGCTGCGGCCGGTGGTGGACCAGGCGCTGGAGCACAACTGGGACGTGCTGCGCTCCGTCGCCCGGATGTGGGAGGACCACCCCGAATTCCTGAAGGAGTTCAAGGCGCACTCCTGGGACGTGGTCGGGGCGGTCTGAGCCCTCGCACGGCCCGCGGGCCCGTCCGACGCCGACGACCGGCCGGACGGGCCCGCGGTGTGTCGGTGCCGGGCGGGGCGGTGGGCCCGCGGTGCCGGGCCGCCGGACCGGACCGGGGGACCTGCGGACCCGCGGACCCGCGGACCCGCGGACCTGCGGACCCGAGGTCCCGGGGATCAGGGATCAGGGGATCAGGACCACCTTCCCCGTCGTGCCCCGCGTCTCCAGGGCGCGGTGCGCGGCCGCCGCGTCCGCGAGGGGGAAGCGGTGGACCGCCGGGCGGAGGGTGCCGGTGGCCGCGGCGTCCAGGGCGGCGAGTTCGAGGGTGCGGACGTCGCCGCCGGCCTTGCGGAGCATGACGGGGCCGAGGACGGACTCCGAGGTGATGCCGCGCGCGGCCAGCTCCTCCGGGGTGAAGGTGAGGGGTTCGCCGTCGTGGAGACCGGCGCCCGACCAGCCGAAGACGAGGTGCTGCCCGCCCTTGCCGAGGAGGTCGACGGCGGCGCGGCCGGTGTCTCCGCCGACCGAGTCGAAGACGACGGTCGCGGTGCGCTCGCCCAGGTACGCGCGGACCTTCTCCGGCCAGTCCGGCAGCGTGTAGTCGACGGCCAGGTCGGCGCCGTTCTCCTCGACGAGGGCCGTCTTGGCCGGGCCGCCGGCCAGGCCGACGACGGTGGCGCCGGCGTTCCTGGCGTACTGGACGAGCAGGGTCCCGATCCCGCCGGCCGCCGCGGGGACGATCGCCACCGAGTCCGGGCCGAGCGCGGTGAACTGCAGGATGCCCAGGGTGGTGCGGCCGGTGCCGATCATCGCGACGGCCTCCGCCTCGCCCAGGTGGTCGGGCAGGGCGTGCAGGCGGGCGGCGTCGGTGACGGCGAGCTCGGCGTAGCCGCCGGGGGCCATGCCGAGGTGGGCGACGACCCGCCTGCCGAGCCAGCCGGGGTCGGTGCCCTCGCCGAGGGCGTCGACGGTGCCGGCGACCTCGCGGCCCGGGACGGTGGGCAGCTCGGCGGGGGCGGGGAAGGGGCCCGTCATCCCCTCCCTGAGCGCGGTGTCGAGGAGGTGCACGCCGGCCGCCGCGACCCGGACGCGGACCTGGCCGGGGCCCGGTGCGGGGTCGGGGGTCTCCTCGTACAGGAGGTTCTCGGCGGGGCCGAAGGCGTGGAGGCGGACGGCGTGCATGGTGTTCCCCGTTCGTCGTGCGGGCGGTCGGTGTGCGACGAGGAACAGCCTCCGACCTCAAGCATGCTTGAGGTCAAGCCCCGTCCGGTCGTCGTCCCGATGCGCGCGCAGCGCCAGCGACACCGCCTCCACCGCGCTGGTGAACGACACCTCCGAGAGCACGCCGGGCGCCGCCACCTGGTCGCCGACCAGGTACACGCCGTCGCCCCGGTCGACGGCCGGCCGGTCGCGCCAGGTCGTGCCGGGCAGGTCGACCGCCCCCGTACGGCCCTGGGACACCGACTCGCGCCGCCACACGGTCCGCTCCCGCCAGCCCGGGAAGCCCAGGTCGAGGAGCCGCTCGGCGTGGGCCACGCCGTCCGCCTTCGACTCGCCGGGGCCGATCGGCAGCTGGGCCTGGATCAGCTGCTGCCCGGCCGGGGCGAGCGCCGGGTCCTGGGCCGTGAAGCGCTCGATCCAGCCCGGGGCGTCCAGGTCCGAGAGCACGAACGGGTCGCCCTTCCGGGTGCGCACCGCCAGGTCGAACAGGACGGTACGGCCGCTCTCCCACGTCAGCGACGGGTCGCCGAGCAGCCGGGCGGCGGCCGGCAGGGCGGTCGCGACGATCACGGGCCCCTCGTCGCGCGGCAGGTCGTCGAGGCTGTCGACCCGGGACGAGGTCTCGATCCGGGCGCCCAGCTCCCCCGCGCGCGCCACCATCCGCTCGATGAGCCGGCCCCAGCCTCCCCGGACGTAGTGCGCCTCGGGCGGCAGGGTGGAGGCCCTGTGGAGCCGCTCCTGCACGAACCGGGCGGAGAGCGAGCCCGGGTCGTGGTGGAAGATCGCGACCCCGGAGTACGCGGCGGCGGCGTGCGCGGCGCGCTCGCCCGCGAGCCCGGTGGCCCAGGTGCGGAAGTCGGTGTCCACGGGGGCCTTGCCCGCGCTGCGCAGCGCCTGGCGGACCATGGCCAGGGGCGGGGTGCGGAGCACGGAACCGCCGCGGTGGAAGCGGAGCCGGAGGACCTCGGAGGCGGGCAGCGGGGCCAGCGGGCCGAGGAGTCCGCGCTGCTTGAGCCAGGTCCAGTGCGGGCCGCCGGAGTACAGGGCGTGCGGGCCCTCGTTGGTGTGGTGGGGGCCCTCGGAGGTGCGGGCCCGGCCGCCGGGCGTCCGGTGCGCCTCGTGGACGGTCACCCTGACGCCCGCCTCGGCGGCGGTGATGGCGGCGGTCAGTCCGGCGAAGCCGCCGCCGACGATCGTGAGCTTGCGCATGTCGCTCTCCCTGTCCCTCGTGCGGACCTGTTGTCCGGTCCCGCACAGGGGACGGCTGAGGCCCCGGTTTCGTGACATCGGGGCGCTGTCAGTGGCGTACATCACCATGGAGGGATGGCGACGACTCGGAAGAAGAAGACGGCGGTGGCGGCGGCGCGGCGCCCCGACCTGCGGCTGCCTCCCCTGGAGCCGTACGGGGGAGGGCTCGAACCGGACGGGGACTACGACGGGCTGGAACTGACCGGGCTGGACCTCTCGGGGCAGTCGGCGGAGGGCGCGCGGTTCCTGGACTGCGCGCTGCGCGAGTGCGGGCTCGACGAGGCGCGGCTCACCGGGGCCCGTTTCCTCGACTCGGTGCTCACGGGGGTGCGGGGGGTGGGGACGGTCCTCGCGGGGGCGCAGCTGCGGGACGTGGAGCTCGTGGACGCCCGGCTCGGCGGGACGCAGCTGCACGGGGCCGTGCTGGAGAGAGTGGTCGTCCGGGGCGGGAAGAGCGACTACCTGAACCTGCGGTCGGCGAAGCTGAAGGACGTCGTCTTCGAGGGGTGCGTGCTGAGCGAGCCCGACTTCGGGGGCGCCGTACTGGAACGGGTGGAGTTCGTGGACTGCGTGCTGACGGGGGTGGACTTCGGCGGCGCGCGGCTCAAGGACGTGGACCTGAGAGGGGTCCAGCGGCTGGAGATCGCCCGCGGTGTGGAGTCGCTGGCGGGCGCGGTGATCTCGACGGCGCAGCTCCTCGACCTCGCGCCGGTGCTCGCGGCGCAGCTGGGGGTGCGGGTCGAGGAGTAGTCCGGCGCGGCGGCGCCTCCGGGGTCAGGGCAGACGGGGGAAGCGGGCCTGGAGGGCCCAGACGGCCGGGTTGTCGGCGAGGCCCTCGTGCATGTCGGTGAGGTCGGCGATCAGGTCGTGCAGGAAGTCGCGGGCCTCGCGGCGCAGCGCCGCGTGGTCGAAGGTGATCGGCGGTTCGTCGCCCGGCATCCAGTCGGCCTCGACGTCGACCCAGCCGAAGCGCCGCTCGAAGAGCATGCGGTCGGAGGACTCGGTGAAGTCCAGCTCGGCGTACTGCGGGGTGGCGGAGCGGCTGCCGCGCGGGTCCTGGTCGAGCTGCTCGACGATGTCGCACAGGGCCCACGCGAAGTCGAGCACCGGGACCCATCCCCAGGCTGTGGACACCTCGCGGTCCGCTCGGGTGTCGGCGAGGTACACGTCCCCGCAGAACAGGTCGTGGCGCAGGGCGTGGACGTCCGCGCGGCGGTAGTCGGTCTGCGGCGGGTCGGGGAAGCGACGCGAGAGGGAGTAGCCGATGTCGAGCACGGGTCCGATGGTGTCACGGCGCCGGGCCCCGCCGTACGCGAGGACCGCCCGGGGCACCGGGCCGGCGTGCGGTGGGCCCGGTGGTGCCCCGGGGCCGCGCGGTGGGCCCGGCGGTGCCCCCGGGCCGCGCGGTGGGCCCGGTGGTGCCCCGGGCCGTGCGGTGGGCTGAGTCGTGGCCGGGTCGTGCGGTCGGCTCGGCGGTCCTCGCGCCGCGGGCCCGGCGGCGCCCCGATCCGGGCCGGGGGCTCAGCGGCGCCCCGATCCGTGCCGCGGGCTCAGCGGCGCCCGTGGACCGCCCTGGCCACCCGCGGGCCCAGCCAGCGCTTGAACCGGCGCAGCGGCTCCAGCTGTTCGGCGGCGCGGTCGATCCGGTAGTACAGCTGCGGCGGGATGTGGGGGAGCAGCGGCGAGTGGCGCTGGCCGAGCAGCGCGAACATCTGCGCCGGCTCCAGGCGCATGTAGCGGGGCAGGTTCTCGTACCACTGGGCGCTGTAGCGGGCCGCGCTCTGGGCCGAGACGAGCTCGGCGCGGCGCCGCTTCCCGTACGTGGTGAGCGCGGTGTCGAGGTCCCCGCCGGAGCGCAGGGCGTCGGCGAGGGCGAGCGCGTCCTCCAGGGCGAGGGTGGTGCCCGCGCCGATCGAGTAGTGCGTGGTGTGGGCCGCGTCGCCGAGGAGGACGAGGTTGCCGCGGTGCCAGACCCGGTTGGTGAGGGTGCGGAAGGTCAGCCACTGGGCGGCGTCGTCGGCGCGGTCGCGGCCGATCAGCTCGTGCCCGTCGAGGAGGTCGTGGAAGAGCTTCTCCAGCAGCCGGAGGCTGTCGGCCTCGCCGAGCCCGTCGAGACCGAGGCCGGTCCACGTCTCGGGGGAGCACTCGACGACGCAGGTCGAACGCTCGCCGCTGAACCCGTAGGCGTAGCACCAGATCCAGCCGTGCGCGGTCTCCTTGAAGGCGAAGCTGAACGAGTCGAAGACCTTGGTGGTGCCGAGCCAGATGTACGGGTTGCGGCCGCTCGCGACCGCGCTGCCGAAGTGCCCGGGGTGGGCCTCGCGGAGCACGCTGTTCACGCCGTCGGCGGCGACCACCAGGTCCGCGCCGGCCAGCTCGGGCGCGTCCGGGCCGGTGATGCCGTGCTCGAACTCCACGCGGACGCCGAGTTCCGCGGCCCGGTCGGCGAGCAGCGCCAGCATCCGCCGGCGCCCGATGCCGAAGCCCGCGTCGCCCCGGTGGACGGTCCGCTCGTCACGGACGATGGCGACCCCGTCGGTCCAGGTCACCGACGCCTCGGCGACGGCGGCCGCGGACTCGGGGTCGCCCGCGCGCAGCTTGTCGAGGAGCCCCGCCCAGTAGGTGACGCCCCAGCCGTACGTGGAACCCGCCGGGTTGCGCTCGTACACGGTGATCTCGTGGGCGGGGTCCTGCCGCTTCAGCAGGATCGAGAGGTAGAGGCCGGCGGGTCCGCCGCCGACGATCGCGAGCTTCACGTGCGCTCCCACTGGACTGACCGGGGCCTGAGGTGTGACACCGTGCTGTCGAAAGGAGACGCACAGTAGCAGTGCGCGAGCCCCGCGCGCCCGCGGAACGCGTCGGGGCGCGGTCCGCCGGGGGACGGGCTACGGGAGCAGGCGGCGTTCCTTCGCGACGGCGACCGCGCCCGCGCGGGTGTCGACGCCGAGCTTCGCGTAGATCCGGCCGAGGTGGGTCTTCACCGTCGCCTCGCTGATGAACAGGGCCCGGGCGATCTCCCGGTTGCCGAGGCCGCGGCCCAGCTGGCCCAGGATGTCCCGCTCCCGATCGGTGAGGCTCGGGCCGGCCGCGCCCCGCATCCGGTCCATGACCCGGCTGGCGACCGGCGGGGAGAGCGCCGTGCGGCCCTGGGCGGCCGAGTGGATCGCGGCGAACAGCTCCTCGGGCCGCTCGGCCTTCAGGAGGTAGCCGGTGGCGCCCGCCTCGATGGCCCGCGTGATGTCGGCGTCCGTGTCGTACGTGGTGAGGACGAGGACGTGGACTCCGGTCGGCGCGATCCGCCGGGTCGCCTCCACGCCGTCGATGCCCGCGCCCAGCTGGAGGTCCATCAGGACGACGTCCGGCGTCAGCTTCGCCGCCATGGCGACGGCCTCCTCGCCGCTGCCGGCCTCGCCGACGACCTCGATGTCGGGGGTGCTGCCGAGCAGGGCCAGCAGACCGGCGCGGACGACGACGTGGTCGTCGCAGAGGAGGATCCGTACGGACATCACGACTCCTGGGGGGACGGGGGCGGGGACGGGTCCGCGGGCGGGTGCGGGTGGCCGCCGGGGAGCGGGATCGCGGCCGAGAGCACCGTGCCCTCGCCCGGCGTGGACTCGACGGTCAGGGTGCCGCCCAGCTGCCGCGCCCGTACGCGCATCGCGGGCAGCCCGTGACCCCGCACCCCGCCGACCCGGTCGACCGGGTCGAAGCCGCGGCCGTCGTCGGCGATGTCCAGGACCACCTGGTCGTCGAGGTAGGTGAGGGTCAGGGCGGCGGAGTCCGCGCCGGCGTGCTCGCGGATGTTGGCCAGGGCGCCCTGCGCGATCCGCAGGAGCGCCGACTGGACCCGTTCGGGGAGGAGGACCGCGGTCCCGTCGACCCGGAACGCCGCCGACTCGCGGGCCGCGAGACCCCGCAGGGCCTCTTCGAGGCCGCCGCCCTCGGCGAGGTCGGCGGGCGCGAGGTCGTGCACGAAGCGGCGGGCCTCGGCGAGGTTGCGCTCGGCGATGGACTCGGCCGTCCGCACGTGGCGGCGGGCGGTGGCCGGGTCGCTGTCCCAGGTGCGGTCGGCCGCCTGGAGCAGCATCTGCTGGCTGGACAGGCCCTGCGCCAGGGTGTCGTGGATCTCCATGGACAGCCGCTGGCGCTCGGCCAGGGTGCCCTCGCGGCGCTCGATCGCCGCCAGCTCGCGCCGGGTGCGGATCAGGTCGTCGATGAGCGCCCGCTGGCGGGCCGCCTGCCGGTCCGAGTAGACGAAGACCCCGGTGGCGATGGCGGCGACGGCGGGCGGGGCGACGATCAGGTTCGGGTCCCAGCCGCCGTGGGCGAGCTGCACCTGCGCGAACACCACGAACGCCGTGAGCAGCGCGACCAGGCCGAGCGCGGCCCGCGCGGGGAGGGTCCGCAGGCCCGTGTAGAAGAGCGGCACCGCGCACCAGGCGAAGCTCGGCGCGAGGACGACGAGCAGGATCCACACCGCGACGACCGTGCTCAGCCAGGCGATCCGGCGCGGCGCCGCGCGGGTGCCGACGACGGGGCCGAGGAGGTAGAGGGAGGCGAGGGCGCCGGAGAGGGCGACGATCCAGGGGCTGCGGTCCTCCCAGGGGTGGCGCAGCAGGAAGCGGGCGAGGGACGCGCCGAGGAGGAGGAAGAAGGCGATGTGCATGACCCGGGCGAGCCAGGGCGCGTCCGGGTCCCGCTCGGTCTCCGGCCTGGTCTCCGGCCTAGTCTCCGGCCTGGTCTCCGGCCTGGTCTCCCGCTCGGGCTCCGGCTTCGTCTCCGGCGAGCGGGAGGCGCGCCCGTGCCGGGATGCCTCCGGGCGGGCCGGCTTCCTGCCGCCCTGCTCGGTCTCCGTCGGCCCTGTCACGTTCTCGCCTTCCTGACCTGGGGATATCTGTCCATCCTGGCCCGGGGGGACCACGGGGGCATCAGCCGATCGGCTGACCCGGCCGTCCTCCAGTGTGCGCGAGCGGGGCAGCCGGACCGTGGACCGTACGCCCCGGGTCGCGGCCACAGGATGGATGACAGAGCGAAGGAGCGGCCCCGCCTCCCCGCCGCTCGAACGGCTTCCCCGAGCACCTCCCCATCCGCACCTCACCCGTCTGGAGTCCCCCATGAAGAAGATCCTCTTCGGCGCCACCGCCGCCGTCGTCCTCGCCGCCGGTACCTTCGGCGCGGTCTCCGCGAACGCCTCCGCCCCGGCCGCCGCCCCCGCCGCCGCGGTCCGCGCCGACGCCGGGAACGGCAACCTCCAGCAGTCGACGCACCTGACGATCGAGGCCGCCACGAAGGCCGCGCAGGCCACCCTCGACGCCGCCGAGAAGGAGAACCAGCGCGTCTCCGTCGCCGTCGTCGACCGCAACGGCAACACCCTCGTCACCCTCCGCGGCGACGGCGCCGGCCCGCAGTCCTACGAGTCCGCCCAGAAGAAGGCCTACACCGCCGTCTCCTGGAACGCCCCCACCTCCGAGCTGGCCAAGCGCCTCACCAACGCCCCCACCCTCAAGGACATCCCCGGCACCCTCTTCCTCGCCGGCGGCGCCCCCGTCACCGCCAAGGGCGCCCCCGTCGCCGGCATCGGCGTCGCCGGCGCCCCCTCCGGCGACCTCGACGAGAAGTTCGCCCAGGCCGGCGTCGCCTCCCTCGCCCGGTAGCCCGGACGCGGCCGGCCCGCGACCCGCAGCCGGGGACGGCGCCCGGACCCCCCGCCGGGCGCCGTCGCCTTTCTCCGTGTCGGACCTGCTTAGGATCGATACGTGACCCAGCGCAACCGGACGGACCGGCACCACCGGACCGGAGCAGCCGCGGGCGGCCTCGCCGCCGCCCTGACCGCCCTCGCCCTCCTCGCGGGCGGCTGCACGGAGGCCACCGGAGGCGTCCGGGGCACCCCGGGGGCCGCCGGGCTGCGCGACCCCTACTTCCCCAAGCTCGGCAACGGCGGCTACGACGTCGGCCGCTACGCCCTCACCCTCGCCTACGACCCCGGGACCGGGCGGCTCGACGGCACCGCGGAGATCACCGCCCGCGCCACCCAGGACCTCAGCGCCTTCAACCTCGACCTCGCCGGGCTCGCCGTCGACCGGGCGTCCGTCGACGGAACCCCCGCCGCGGTCAACCGGGCGGGGAACGAGCTCACGCTCCGGCCGCGCAAGGAGATCCGCGAGGGCGCCGAGTTCCGCACGACCGTCGTCTACGGAGGCGTGCCCGAGCCGATCACGGACGCGGACGGCTCGGAGGAGGGCTGGCTGCGCACCGGCGACGGGGTCGTGGCGGTCGGCGAACCGGCCGGCTCGATGACCTGGTTCCCGGGCAACCACCACCCCTCCGACAAGGCCGTCTACGAGCTGCGGCTCACCGTCCCGGCCGGGCTCGAAGCCCTCTCCAACGGCACCAGGACCGGCCGCCGGACGGGGGCCGACGGCAGGGTCACGACCGAGTGGCGCACGACCGAGCCGATGGCGAGCTATCTCGCGACGGTCGCGATCGGCCGGTACGAGACGGCGACCGCGGTGGCGAACGGGTCCGCGACCGCCACCGGAGCCCCCGCCGCGGGCGGCTCCTCCGCCCCGGACGGGGTCCCCGTGCTCACCGCCGCCGAGCGGCCCGTCGCCGCGCGCACCGCGGCGCTCCGCGGGGAGATCCCCGAGATCATCGCCCGGCAGGCCCGGCGCTTCGGCCCCTACCCCTTCTCCAGCGCCGGCGCGATCGTCACCGTGGACGGGACCCTCGGCTATGCCCTGGAGACCCAGACGCGGCCCGTCTTCCCGGCGGCCTCCTTCGACCGCACGACCCTGGTGCACGAGCTGGCCCACCAGTGGTTCGGGAACTCGGTGTCGCCCGCGAGCTGGCGTGACCTGTGGCTGAACGAGGGGTTCGCGACCTACGCCGAATGGCTGTACACGGAGGAGTACGAGGGCGTCCCCGCGCGGACGCACTTCGAGCGGGCGCTCGCGCAGGAGGCCAACTGGGCCTTCCCCCCGGCCGCCCCGCCCGCCGCCGAGAACCTCTTCGACCCGCCCGTGTACCAGCGGGGCGCGATGGTGCTGTACAAGCTCCGGGAGACGGTCGGGGACCGGACCTTCGACGAGATCCTGCGCGGCTGGCCCGCGAAGTACCGGCACGCCAACGCGTCGACGGAGGACTTCACCGCGTACGCGGAGAGCGTGGCCGGCCGCGACCTCGACGAGCTGTGGGACGTCTGGCTGTACGGCGAGGAGAAGCCGGCCGCGGCCTCCTGAGGGGTCCCCGCCGATCGCGGCCCGGCCCGGCCCGCCGGGCGCCGGTTCACCGGGCCCGGCGGCTCACAGGGCCTTCCGCATGACCACGCACGGGCGGCCGTGGGCGAGGTCCGGGCGGCGGTCGGTCTCCTCGTATCCGAGGGCCGTCCAGAAGGCCAGCGCCTTCGGGTTGTTCTCCAGGACGGCGAGCCGCAGCCCCGTGCGGCCCGCGGCGCGGAAGCCGTCCTCGACGTACGCGGCGAGCCGGCGGCCGTGGCCCGCGCGCCGCTCGTCCCCGTGGACCATGAGGAGCCCCAGCCACGGGTCGGGCTCCGCCGGGTCGGGATGCCGGCCGAGGGTGACGGCGACGGCGACGAGCCGGCCGCCGGACCGGGCCAGCAGCACCTCGGCCGTCGGCTGCGCGAGCTCGTCGGCGAGGGCCGCCGCGACCTGCTCGGGCCGGATGTCGGCCGGGTCCGGGAAGTCGCCGCTCAGCTGCTGGAACTCCTCGGCGGAGGCGTACAGCGCGGTGAGTTCGGTGAGCACGGGGCCGGGGAGGGCCGCACCGTCCTCCAGGGCCTTGGGCGCGAGGGCTTCGACGATCATGCGGCAAGGCTAGAGCCCCGGCGGCAGGCCCGCCGGGGCTCCAGGGGATGTCGCGGGGCGTCGGTCAGAGGTTGACGCCGAAGTCGCGGGCGATGCCCTCCAGGCCCGAGGCGTAGCCCTGGCCGACCGCGCGGAACTTCCACTCGGCGCCGTTGCGGTAGAGCTCGCCGAAGACCATGGCGGTCTCGACGGCGGCGTCCTCGGAGAGGTCGTAGCGGGCGATCTCGGCGCCACCGGCCTGGTTCACGATGCGGATGTAGGCGTTGCGCACCTGGCCGAAGTTCTGCGAGCGGCTCACCGCGTCGTAGATGGAGACCGGGAAGACGATCTTGTCGACGGTCGGCGGGAGGGCCGCGAGGTTGACGTTGATCTGCTCGTCGTCGCCGCCGCCCTCGCCGGTGCGGTTGTCACCGGTGTGCACGATGGTCTGGTCCGGCGTCGACTTGTTGTTGAAGAAGACGAAGTGCGCGTCGGAGGCGACCTTGCCCGCGGCGTCCACGCCGATCGCCGAGGCGTCGAGGTCGAAGTCGGTGCCGGTGGTGGTGCGGACGTCCCAGCCGAGGCCCACGGTGACAGCGGTGAGGCCCGGGGCCTCCTTGGTCAGAGAGACGTTGCCGCCCTTGGACAGGCTCACAGCCATGGAAAGTCCCTTTCATCGTGGTGTCTTGCCTGGAGAAACGCATGGTGCCCCCGGACGGTTCCCGTCGTCCTCCCGGCGAAAACAGGATGACTCCGACGGCGGACAGCGGGGAACATGGAGGGCATGGCCGGTCCGTATCCCATCCGTGGCTCCGTCTCGCTCCCCGAGGCCGAGCTCCAGTGGCGTTTCTCGCGTTCCTCGGGTCCCGGCGGCCAGCACGTGAACACCAGCGACTCCCAGGTCGAGCTCCGCTTCGACCTCGTCGCCACCGACGCGCTGCCGGAGGTGTGGAAGGCCCGCGCCCTGGAGCGCCTCGCCGGGCGGCTGGTGAACGGGGTGGTGACGGTCCGCGCATCGGAGCACCGCTCCCAGTGGCGCAACCGCGAGACGGCGGCGGTGCGCCTCGCCGCGCTGCTCGCCGAGGCGACGGCCCCGCCGCCGAAGCCCCGCAGGCCCACGAAGATCCCCCGCGGCATCAACGAGCGACGGCTGCGCGAGAAGAAGCAGCGCTCGGAGACGAAGCGGACGCGCCGGTCCCGCGACTGGGGCTGAGCCCGCGTCCCGCCCGGTGGCGTCAGGACAGCCGGCGGTACTTCCCCTGGTAGTACGTCAGCGGGCCGCCGTCCGCCGCCCCGGCGGCCACCGTCAGGACCCGGCCCACCACGAGCGTGTGGTCGCCGGCCACGACCCGGCTCTCCGTGCGGCACTCCAGGGTGGCCAGCGCGCCGCCCATGAGCGGGGCGCCGCTCTCCTCGCCGCGGTCGTACGGCAGGTCGGCGAAGAGGAGCCGGTCGCTGACGCGGTTCTTCATGGCGAAGCGCCCGGCGATGTGCCGCTGGTCCTCGCCGAGGATCGACACCGCCCAGACGGGCACCTCGGTGAGGAGGTCGTCCATCCGCGAGCCGTTGCGCAGGCTGACCAGGACCAGGGGCGGATCGAGGGAGACCGACACGAAGGCCGTGGCGGTCATGCCGACGTCCTCGCCGCGCGGGCCGTCGTCGGGGTCGTGCGCGGTCACCAGGACCACGCCGGCCGCGAGGCGGGACATCGCCGCCCGGAAGTCGTCGTTGCTCACCCCCTCAGCATGAGGGATGGCCAGATCGGACACGGGGGGTGAGGCGGGAGTCGTCTGGAGCACATCCGCACGCTAGCTCCGGCCCTCCGGGGGCCGCATCGGACCGGGGGACCAGGCCGCCACCCCCGCCGGTCCTAGGACCTGCCGCGGGCCCCTTGCGGCGGTCCCGCGCGGAACGCGCGTGAACCCGCCATGACCTGCTGTGACTTGAGTCACAGCGACCAGTATTTGCTGACCCTGTGTACCGGGTGCGCAGCTCGCTGTGATTCAGTGGCAGTGACAGTGCAGTACGAACGGTAAATGTGCACCACGAAGCCGATGAGAACCCTGGAGTTGCTGTCGAGGTCTCGGGGAGAGCGAGCGATGGAGACCGAGTCGGAGCCGTACGTCCGTCTCTCGACCCTGCGGCAGCTGCATCAGGTCGTGGCGGACCTCAACACTGCGCGCAGCCTGGCGGACACCCTGCAGACCGTCGCCGACGGCGTGGTCGCCGGTCTCAACTACGAGCTCGCCTGTGTCAACCTCGTACGCCCCGACGGTGACCTCGTCGTCGCCGCCTTCGCCGGCAGCTCCGCCGCCGAGGCCCTGATCACCGGCCGGGTCGGCTCCCGCGCCTCCTGGGACCGCCGCCTGTCCATGGGCAGCGCCTGGGGCGACCTGCGGTTCATACCGCACACCGAGGGATGGGTGCTGATGGAGGACGACGTCCCCCAGTGGCACACCGACGGCCCCGCGCCCCGCTTCGAGGACGAGTGGCACCCGCACGACCGGCTCTACGCCCCGATGTACTCGCCCCGGCTCGGCTCCGCCCGTTCCGGCGGCCCCCCGCCCGGCTCCGGCCGTGAGCTCCTCGGCGTCATATCCGTCGACCGGCCCCGCAACGGCCGGCACCCGGGCCCCTGGGGCCAGGAGGCGCTCCAGATGTACGCCTCCCAGTCGGCGATCGCCATCAGCAACGCCCGACTCCGCTCCAACATGCAGCGCGCCCTCGTCCGCCTGGAGCGGGAGCAGCAGGCGCTCCGCGCCAGCGAGGAGTCCTTCCGGCAGGCCTTCGAGTACGCCCCCTCCGGAATGGCCATCGCCGAGATGGGCGGCGACCAGCACGGCCGGCTCCTGCGGACCAACGACGCCCTGTGCCGGCTGCTCGGCCGGCCCGCCGCCGCGATGCGGCGCTACTCCTTCGCCGACCTCGTCCACCCCGAGGACATCGGCACGCTGCTGCGGACCTCCGCCGAGGGCGGCCGGGCCGAGCTGCGGCTCGGGCGGCGCGACGGCACGTACGTGTGGGTGTCCCTCCGCAACTCGGTCGTCGCCGACGCGGCCGACGGCCCGCGCTTCCTCCTCACCCACGTCGAGGACATCGAGGAGCGCAAGCGGCACGAGCTCCAGCTGGCCCACCGCGCCTCGCACGACGCCCTCACCGGTCTCCCGAACAGCGCCGAGCTGCGCTCGCGGCTCTCCGCCCGGCTGTGCGAGCGCCCGGCGGCGCACGTGTCGGTGGACCAGGCCGCGGGATACGGCGGGGGCTACGCGTCGGGGGCGTACGACTCGGCGCGGGACGGCGGCTACGAGCCGGACCGCGTGGCCGCCTACCCGGGCCACGACGCCGGCCAGGACCCCGGCGGACCCGGTCCCTACGAGTCCCCGTACGAGTCGCCGTACGAGCACGAGCACGAGCACGGCTTCGGCTTCGAGCCGGCGGGGGCCGGCCCGTACGACCACCACGTCCACATGGTGGCCCCCTCGGGGGGTGACATGGACGACGGCACGAAGGGCCTCGCGGTCCTCTTCTGCGACCTCGACGGCTTCAAGTCGATCAACGACCGGTTCGGGCACCACACCGGTGACGCGGTGCTGATCGAGGTGGCGCGCCGGCTCACCACCGGCGTCCGGGACGGGGACACGGTCGCCCGGCTCGGGGGTGACGAGTTCGTCGTCCTCGCCGACGGCCTCGGCGCGGCGGACGCGGCGGACCTGGCCGTGCGCCTCCGCAACGCGATCATCCCGCCCATCCGGGTGGACGGGCGGGCGGTCCGGGTGGGGGCGAGTTTCGGCATCGGCTGGGCCGAATGCGGGATGACCGTGGAAGAGGTCCTGAACTCCGCCGACCAGCGGATGTACGTGGAGAAACGCTCCCGCGCCAAGGTCCACCGGCGCGCCGGCTGAGGCTCCTGACACGCCCGGGGCCGCTTCGGGGGCTGGTCCGTTCGGGGTAGGCTCGGCCGGTCGGCGACGGCTGGCGAGCATGGAGAGGAACCCGGATGGCTGCCGGTAACGACGGCGCGAACAAGCCCGAGAACGACGACCCGTTCGGCTACCTGTACGAGGACGGTCAGGCAGCCGGCGCCCAGCCCCCACGCGGGGGCGGCTACGGCTACCCCGGCCCGGCGGCGTCTCAGCCCGGTGTGCCTCGCACCTCGTACAACCAGGTCAGAACGGTCGGCGAGCGCCAGTACGGCGGCCAGCAGCACGCGCAGCCCTACGTGCCGCAGCAGCAGGCCCCCTACGGCCAGCCCCAGGCGCAGTACGCGGCCCCGGAGACCTACGGCGGCCCGCCGCGGCAGGCCCCGCCGCAGCACCACCACGGCGGGGGCTCCGGTCGCGGCCCCAACACCCGGGGCATCCTCATCGGCGCGGTCGCGGTCGTCGCGGTCGTCGTGGTGGGCATCGCGGCCGCGGTGATCACGAACTCGGGCGGCGACGACGGCAAGGGCGACCAGGCGAACACGGGCGGCACGACCGCGACGGCCCCGGCGAAGCCGTCGGAGGAGCCCAGCACCGAGCCGAGCGCGGACAAGACCCCGGAGGAACTCCCGAAGCAGGACGCGGCGACGCTGACGCTGGGTGGACCGGCGGCCTTGGCCTCGACCGTGAAGGGCGCGAAGGGCCCGGGCGGCTCCTACGTGTCCTTCAACGGGGTGGGCGGTTCGGCGAGCTGGTCCGTCAAGGTGCCGGATTCGGGTGAGTACACCCTGCGGATCATCTACAGCGTGCCCGGGAAGGACGCCAAGACCTCTCTGACGGTCAACGGCGCGACTCCCCGAGAGGTGAACATGTCCAACTTCGCCAAGGCGCCCGAGGGCGACTGGGAGAAGGGCTGGACCTACACGTACGCCTACGTGAACCTCAACAAGGGCGACAATGCGCTGAAGATCTCCTGCGAGGCGGGCAACACCTGCGACGCGATTCTCGACCAGGTCTACCTGGAAGCGGGCAAGACCGGTCGGTGACCGCCCCACCTGTCGTACGCCCCCGCTCGGTGACATCGCCGTACGGGGCCGTTCGCGTACACGTACGAGGGGCGGGCATCAGCCCGCCGCACCCTCCTCGGTGACCTTGACCCGGCTCAGCAGTTCCTCGTACGCCCCGGGGTCGAATTCGCCGGCCACCGGGGAGAGGACCGTCGCCGCCGAGAGGGCGACCGCTCGGGTCAGGCGGTCGGGCCAGGGGGTGTCGTCGACCAGGCCCGACAGGAGGCCGGCCACGGCCGAGTCGCCCGCGCCCGTCGGGTTGCCCTTCACCGGGGCCGGCGGGGCCGCGCGCCACAGGCCCTCCGGGGTCGCGGCCAGCAGGCCTTCGGGGCCGAGCGAGGAGACGACCGCGCGGGCGCCGCGGCCGCGTGCCTCGCGGGTCGCGCGCAGCGGGTCGCGGGCCCCGGTGAGCTGGGCGAGCTCGTCGGCGTTGGGCTTGACGAGGTCCGGGCGGGCGGCGATGCCGCGGCGCAGCGGTTCCCCGCTGGTGTCGAGGAGGACGGGGACTCCGGCCGTACGGGTGAGGCGGACGAGTTCCGCGTACGCCCCGACGTGGATGCCCGGCGGGAGGCTGCCGCAGAGCGCGACCGCCGCGGCGCCGTCCAGGAGCTCCGTGAAGCGGGTGCGGAAGGCGGCCCACTCGGCCGCGCCGACGCTCGGGCCCGGCTCGTTGAGCTGGGTGGTGTCGCCGGTCGCGGTGTCGACGATCGCGACGGTGCGGCGGGTGGGGCCCTCGGTCTCGACGAGTTCGTCGCGGACCGGGGTCGCGGCCAGCTGCTCGCGGAGCACGGCGCCGGTGGCGCCGCCCGCGAAGCCGGTGGCGACGGTCTCGTGTCCGAGCGCGGCGAGGACGCGGGCGACGTTGAGCCCCTTGCCGCCGGGCCGCTCGATGACCTGCGTGACCCGGTGGGAGGCGTGCGGGGTGAGCGCGGGGACCCGGTAGGTCAGGTCGACCGCCGTGTTGAGGGTGACCGTGAGAATCACCTGACCAACCCCCGTACTCCGTCTGAAGTCCTGCGGAACGAGCGCTCCGACGGGCACTGATCATGCCAAACGAAAGGCGGTTGGCCCAGACCCCCGGCCGACCGCCCTTCCGCGTGACTCCTGATCAGAGGGTGTTCAGAGCTTCGGTTCGACGATCCACTCGCCCTTGCGCATGACGCCCTTGAGGTCGAACGCGGCGTCCAGGACCACGAGGTCGGCGTCCTTGCCGGGCTCCAGGGAGCCGACGCGGTCGTACACGCCGAGGAGGCGGGCCGGGTTGGCCGAGATGGCCTGGACGACCGATTCGACGGGCAGGCCGTCGACGGTGGCGGCGCGCTTGAAGGCGCGGTCGAGGGTGAGGGTGGAGCCGGCGATGGAACCGCCCTCGACGAGGCGGGCGACGCTGTCCTTCACCTCGACCTCCAGGGGGCCGAGCATGTAGCGGCCGTCGCCGAAGCCGGCGGCGTCCATGGCGTCGGTGATGAGGGCGACGCGCTCGGGGCCCGCGTGGTGGAAGGCCAGTTCCAGGGCGGCGGGGTGGAGGTGGGTGCCGTCGTTGATGAGTTCGACGGTGATCCGCTCGTCCTCCAGGAGGGCGGCGATCGGGCCGGGGGCGCGATGGCCGAGGGCGGGCATCGCGTTGTAGAGGTGGGTGGCGACGGTGGCGCCGGCGTCGATGGCCTGGACGGTCTGCTCGTAGCTGGCGTCGGTGTGGCCGATGGCGGCGATCACGCCGTGCTCGGCGAGCAGGCGCACGGAGTCGATGCCGCCGGGCAGTTCGGTGGCGAGGGTGACCATCTTGGCCTGGCCGCGGGCGGCGTCGATCAGCTTGCGGACGTCGGCCGGGTCGGGGTCGCGGAGCAGCGTCTCGTCGTGGGCGCCCTTGCGGCAGGGGGAGATGAAGGGGCCCTCGAAGTGGATGCCCGCGAGTTCGCCCTGCTCGGCGAGTTCGGAGAGGAGTCCGGCCCGCTGGGTGAGGAAGTCCATCTCGCCGGTGACGAAGGAGGCGACGACGGTGGTCGTGCCGTGCAGCCGGTGGGTGTGGACGCCCTTGAGGACCTCGTCGACGCTGCCGGAGGTGAAGGACGCGCCGCCGCCGCCGTGGTTGTGCATGTCGACGAAGCCGGGGACGAGCCAGTGCCCGGTCAGGTCGACGGCCGGGGTGTCCTGCGCCGTGCTGCCGACGATGCGGTCGCCTTCGACGATCACGCGTCCGTTCTCGACGATTCCGGTGGGCAGCACGACGTGTGCGCCGGCGAGAACCTTGTGATCGGCCATCAGGCGGAAACCTCCGAGTCGGTGGGGCGCTGGGGGGTCTGGTGGGCGAGCAGGTCCCAGGCGAGGAGGCCCGCGCCCAGGCATCCGGCGGTGTCCCCGAGGGCCGCCGGGACGATGGCGGGCAGCTTCTGGAACGTGACTCGCTCCTCCACCGCGGCCCGAAGTGGTGTGAACAAGGTTTCCCCGGCCTCGGCGAGACCGCCACCGATGATGAGCGTGCGGGGGTCCAGCAGGGTGAGGGCGGTGACCAGGCCGTCCGCGAGGGCGTCGACGGCGTCCTGCCAGATGCGCAGGGCGGCGGTGTCGCCGGACTCGACGGCCTTGGCGCAGTCGGCGGCGTCGGCCTTCGGGTCGCCGCTCGCCTCGGCCCAGGCCTGGGAGACGGCGGAGGCGGAGGCGTACCGCTCCAGGCAGCCGCGCTGGCCGCAGCCGCAGACGGTGCCGCCGGGGCGGACGACGATGTGGCCGATCTCTCCGGCGTAGCCGTGGGCGCCGGCCTCGATGCGGTCGCCGATGCCGATGGCGCCGGCGATGCCGGTGCCGAGGGGGACGAAGAGGAAGCGGTCGGCGCCGTTGCCCGCGCCGATCCGGCCTTCGGCGAGTCCGCCGGTGCGGACGTCGTGGCCGAGGGCGACGGGGATGCCGTCGAGTCTGCCGCTGAGGAGTTCGCGCATGGGAACGTCGTGCCAGCCGAGGTTGGCGGCGTAGACGGCGATGCCGTTCTCCGCGTCGACGATGCCGGGGACGGCGACTCCGGCGGCGGCCGCGGGCTCGCCGTACCGCTCCTGGCCGAGGGCGCGGAGCTCCGCGGCGAAGCCGAGGATCGTCTCGACGACGGCCTCGGGGCCGCGATCGCGCCCGGTGGCGCGGCGGGCCTCGTGCAGCAGGGTGCCGTCCGCCCCGACGAGGGCGGCCTTCATACCGGTGCCGCCCACATCCAGGGCGATGACGTGTCTCACGGGTGACAGTTTGGCCCTCGGGGACCCAAAAGGTCTAGTCCACTGCCGAGGATTGTTGCGTACGGATACAAATTCGGGTCCCGTCATGGGGCCCATCGTCCCGGCGGCGTTGCGGAAGTGATACCCGAGTGGTGTAGACCTCATACCCGCGCACGCGAGAGACTTACGGCCCTGCGCAGAGCAAACGTGCGGCTCGATGCAGCTCAACGACGAGCAAAAGGTGGATGAAGCCGTGGAGCGGCGACGATTCCTTGGACTGACCGCGGCCGTCGCCGCACTCGGACTGACCGCCACGGTCTCCGGCTGTGGCTCGCTCGGAGGCGACTCCGGCGACGTGACCCTCAGACTGGTCGCCGCCGACTACGACCTCAACGGCGGCGACTCCACGAAGAAGTACTGGGCCGGCCTCGTGTCGGCCTTCCAGGCCGATCACCCCGGCATCAAGGTCGAGGTGCAGGTCGAGTCCTGGGACGACGTCGACCGCAAGGTCGCCGAGATGGTCAAGGCCGGCCAGGCCCCCGACATCGCACAGATCGGCGCCTACGCCGACTACGCCGCCGCCGACCAGCTCTACGCCGCCGACGAGCTCCTCTCCATACCCGTCCAGTCCAACTTCCTCGCGCCGCTCGTCGACGCCGGGGAGCACAAGCGGGTCCAGTACGGGCTGCCGTTCGTCGCCTCCACCCGGCCGCTGTTCTACAACAAGACCCTCTTCGACGAGGCCGGCGCCAAGGCCCCCACCACCTGGGACGAGCTCGCCGAGGCCGCCGAGAAGCTGAAGGACGACGGTGTCCGCACCCCCTTCGCGCTGCCCCTCGGCCCCGAGGAGGCCCAGGCCGAGGCGCTGATGTGGATGCTCAGCGGCGGCGGCGGCTGGACCGACGGAACCGACCACTACGCGGTCGACTCCGACGCCAACATCAAGACCTTCGAATGGCTCAAGGACAAGCTGGTCGGCAAGGGCCTGACCGGTCCCGTCGCCCCCGGCAAGCTCAACCGCAAGGCGGCCTTCGCCGCCTTCGCGAACGGCGAGGTCGGCATGCTCAACGGCCACCCCTCGCTCCTGAAGGAGGCCGCCAAGAAGGGCGTCGAGGTGGGCCAGGTCCCGCTCCCGGGCGTCGACGGCCGGGCCGACAGCGCGATGGGCGTCGCCGACTGGATCATGGGCTTCAAGCAGAACGGCCACCGCAAGGAGATCGGCGACTTCCTCAACTTCGTCTTCAGCGACGAGAACGTCCTGAAGTTCGCCGGCGACAACGACCTCCTGCCGGTCACCGTCACCGCCTCCACCCGCATGGAGACCGAGCCCGAGCACGCCAACCTGCGCGTCTTCCTCAAGACGCTCCCCGAGAGCCAGCTGCCGCCGGTCGGCAAGACGTCCTGGGCGCAGGTCAGCGAGAACGTCAAGCAGAACATCGGCAAGGCCGTCACCCCCGCCGGAGTCCCCGCCGAGGTCCTCGGCTCGATCGGCCGGGCCGCGACGGCGGCGGAGAACGCCGAGTAGGCCGCGCGCGGCCGCGGCCGCCGCTCGCGCGGCTGCCGCGCCGGGGGCGTCGGGTAATAGGTTGGTCGCATGACCGAGGAGCGGGAAGCGGCGGACGGCGGCGACGAGGGCGGGCTCGGTGAGCGCGCCCGGGCCGTCCTCGCCGTCGAGCGCCGCTCCTGGCCCGGGCCCGGCGCCAAGGAACGCGCGGTCCGCGAGACCCTCGGCCTCTCCCCGACCCGCTACTACCAGCTGCTCAACGCCCTCCTGGACGACCCCAGGGCCCTCGCCCACGACCCGGTGACGGTGAACCGGCTGCGGCGGGTGCGGGAGGAGAAGCGGAAGCGGAGATAGCGGCGGCCGGGCGGTGCCGGACCGGGGCGGTGCCGGGCCGGCTCCGGAGCGCGTACCGGCGGTTGTCGGGCGCCCGTCTTGTTCGTGGCCCTGACGCGGGCGGCGCGCCTGGGTAGGGTCGGGAGCATGGTCAGCCTCCCGCACCCGACCACGTCCGCAGGCCGCGACGGTCTGGCGGCGCTCCTCGCGCGGCCCGCGAAGGCCGTCGTCGCCCTCGACTTCGACGGCACGCTCGCCGAGATCGTCCCCGACCCCGAACGCGCCCGGGCCCACCCCGGCGCCGTCGAGGCGCTCGCCGCCCTCGCCCCCGAGGTCGCCTCCGTCGCCGTCGTGACCGGCCGCCCCGCCGGGGTCGCCGTCCGGTACGGCGGCTTCGCCGGCGTCCCCGGCCTGGAGCACCTCGTCGTCCTCGGCCACTACGGCGCCGAACGCTGGGACGCCGTCAGCGGCACGGTCCGGGCGGCGGCCCCGCACCCCGGCGTCGCCTCCGTCCGGGCCGAGCTCCCCGGCTTCCTCGACCGGGCCGGTGCCTGGCCGGGCGTCTGGATCGAGGAGAAGGGCCGGGCGGTCGCCGTCCACACCCGCCGCGCCCTCGACCCCGAGGGCGCCTTCGAGGCGCTCAAGGGACCCCTGGGCGACCTCGCCACCCATCACGGCCTCGTCCTGGAGCCCGGCCGCATGGTCCTGGAGCTGCGGCCCCCGGGCATGGACAAGGGCGTCGCGCTCGCGGAGTACCTGCGGGAGGTGGACGCCGGGTCCGTGCTCTACGCGGGCGACGACCTGGGCGACCTGCCGGCCTTCGCCGCCGTCGAGAAGCTCCGCTCCGACGGCACCCCCGGCCTCCTCGTGTGCAGCGGATCCACGGAGGTCCCCGAGCTGGCCGACCGCGCGGACCTGGCCGTGCCGGGCCCGCCGGGGGTCGTGGAGTTCCTCGGTTCGCTGGCGGAGGCGGTACGGGGGGCCTGAGCGCGTCCGGTCCGCCACCGTCGCCGGACGGGCGCGGTGGCGGAGGACGCGGCAGGCCCTGAGGCCCGTCGTCGAGCTTCCGCCGGCGGGCGCCGACGGGGTGTGACGGCAGGCCCTAGCGCTCCTCGCGCAGGGCGTCCAGCTGGTCCAGGAACCAGCGCTGGGGCGGGAGGGCCGTGGCCGCCGCCGCCAGGCGCTTGGTGCGGTCGGCCCGTTCCTCCCGCGGCATCGACAGGGCCGCGTGGAGGGCCTCGGCCGTCTCCGAGACGTCGAAGGGGTTCACCGTGAGAGCGTCCTGCCGCAGCTCCCGGTAGGCGCCGGCGCCCGTCGACAGGACCAGGGCGCAGCCCGCCTCCGACACGACCGGTATCTCCTTCGCGACCAGGTTCATGCCGTCGCGCACCGGGTTCACCAGGGCGACGTCCGCGAGCCGGTACGCGGCGAGGGAGCGGACGAAGTCGTCCTCCACGGAGACGATCACCGGCCGCCAGTCGTCCGTGCCGAACTCCGCGTTGATCTCCTCGGCCAGTTCCGTCACCGCCGCCGTGTACGCCCGGTACGACTCCAGGTCCTGCCGGGAGGGGTAGGCGGAGGCGAGGTGGACCACGTGGCCGCGCCACTCCGGGCGGGTGGTGAGCAGCTCCCGGTAGGCGAGGAGGCCGCGCAGGATGTTCTTCGACAGCTCCGTGCGGTCGACGCGGACGATGGTGCGCCGGTCGCCCACCTCGGCGCGGAGCCGGGCGAGGGCCTCGTCGACCACGGGGCGGTGGGCCAGGGCCCGCAGTTCGTCCCCGTCGACGCCCAGCGGGTGGGCGCGGACCCGGGTGCGGCCCTTCCCGACCCCGTTCCGGCGCCAGGTGACCCCGTGCCAGGGGTCGCCGCTCGGCCACACGCCCTGCGCCGTGCCCGTCGAGTCGTCGAGCGGGGAGCAGCAGCCGATGAACGCCGAGGCCCATCCCCAGGTGTGGAAACCGAGCTCGTCGGCGCCGAGCATGCCCCACAGGAGCTCCTCGACGATGTCGTCCGGCACCATCCGCAGGTAGGCGGAGGACACCCAGGGGGTGTGGGTGAAGTGGCTGATCAGCAGGTCGGGGCGGAGCTCGCGGAGCATGCCGGGGACCAGGGCGAGGTGGTAGTCCTGGACGAGGACCGCGGCGCCGTCGTCCGCCTCGGCGGCCAGGGCTTCGGCGAAGGCGCGGTTGTAGGCGCGGTAGGACTCCCAGCGGCGCCGGAACGCCGCGTCGAAGACGGGCTCGCGCGGGACGTCGTACAGGTGGTGGTGGAGGAACCAGAGGACCGAGTTCGCGATGCCGTTGTAGGCGTCGGAGTACACCTCGGGGTCGATGTCCAGCATCCGGACGCCCGGCTCGCCGATCCCGCGCCGGACGGCCTCCCGGTCGCCCTCGCCGAGGGCGGCGCAGACCCAGAGGCTGTCCTGCGAGGAGACGGCGCTCAGCCCGGAGACCAGGCCGCCGCCGCCCCTGCGGGCGTCGAGCTCTCCGTCCTCGCCGCGCACGTACGAGACGGGTCCACGGTTCGATGCCACGAGCACAGATGCCATGGGGCGAACCTAGCCCGTCCGGTAAACGCTCAAACGTACGTATACGAGCCGGGGGGATCCGGCCACGGACGGTGGCCGGACCTCCCGGGGGCGTCAGCCCTCGCGGCGGCCGCGCATCGCGGCCTTGGCCACCGCGCCGGTCGCGGCGAGGGCGAGGCCCAGTGCGCCCAGCAGCCACAGGCGCTCGCCGTTGCCGCCGGTCTCGGCCATCGCGCCGCCGGTGCCCCGGGGGCCTGGGGCCGGGGGCGCGAAGTCCGGCTCGTCGTCGGCGGCGGCCGGAGCGGGCTCGGCGGGGGGAGGCGTCGGGTCCGCCGGGGTGGGCGAGGGGTCCTCGGCGGCCGGCGTCGGGTCCGCTCGTGTCGGCGTCGGCGTCGGCGTCGGCGTCGGCGTGGGCGTGGGAGTGGGGGGAGGCGTGGGCGTCGGCTTCGGGCGGTCGAGGTCGGCGGCCGCGGCGCAGGCCGGGTCCGTGCTGCCGTCGCCGCAGGTGGAGCGGGGCGTCTCGGCCGTCACGCCGCCGAGGAGCCGGCCGTCGCCGGCCGGCCGGTTCCGCACCTTCACCGAGTAGGTGACGGTGGCCGTCCTCCCGGCCGGGACGGTCCCCCGGTAGCCGATCCGGGGCGCCGTGTACGTCGCCGTGCCCAGGTCCGCCCGCACGTCGCCCCGGTAGTCGGCGTCGTCGAGGATCCCGGTGAGGTCGTCGCCGAAGCGGGCGTCCGGGTGGTCGAGGGTGCCCGTGTTCCGTGCGGTGATCGTGTACGTCAGGGTGTCGCCCGGCTTCGCCGTGCGCGGGCTGACCGTCTTGGTGATCTCCAGGTCGGGGACCGGCACGGAGAAGGCGAGCGAGGAGGCGACGAAGGCGGCGCCGCGCGCCGAGAGGGTCAGGTCGGCCGAGACGGCGCCCTGCGGGACGGCGGCCTCGGGCAGGGCGAGGGCCGTCGCTCCGCCGCCCGGGCCGTCGGCCCGGCGGGGGGCGCCGGTCCTGCCGGTCTCGCTGGTCCTGCTGGTCTTGCTGGTTCCGCCGGTTCTGCCGTTCTCGGTGGTCCCGCCGGTCCCGCCCGTGTGGGACCCGGCGGTCTCGGCGCCGCCGGCGTGGAGGGCGTCGCCCGGGGCGTTCAGGGCGCCCGCGTGCGTGGTGAAGCCGGCCCGTGCGGCGCCGCCGCTCCGGCGGAAGCCGTCCACGGTGACCGTGGTCGCGGGGGAGCCCGGGCGCTGGACGACGTGGCCGCCGTAGACGTACACGTTCCGTCGCTCGGGGGCGCGGACGGGGTCGGGTCCGGGGAACCGGTGGACCACGGTGAGCGACCAGCCCGCCTCGCAGCCCGGGCCCTCGGCCGTCCAGATGTTGCCGACGGCCACCTGCCGGTCCGTCCCGGTCGTGCCCGAGAAGGCGGCCGTCACGTCCGACTCGCCCGTGTAGTGGTGCGGGCCGTCGGCGCCGGCCGGGTCGGCCGCCATGCTGTCGATCGAGACCGGGGTCGCCGCGCCCGTCCCCACCCTGATCACGGGAGCGGTCGTCGTGGGGTCGCCGGGGGAGCGCCCGGCGTCCGCGCCGGTGGGGGCGCAGCGCTTCAGCCGCGTGCCGTCCGGTGCCCGGTACGTGCCGTCGTCGCCGCCCCAGAAGAGCCGGGCGTACGCCACCTCGGCGCCCGCCGGGACGTGCACCCGGGCGGTGCTGGAGCCGTGGCCGCCGCCCAGGCCGGCGGCGTCGGTCCGCCGCGTCACCGGGGTGCCGCCGCCGTCCGGGCCCGGGCGGCCCATGACCGTGTTGCCGGTCATCGTGAAGTCGCCGTACAGGGAGGCGCCGTACCGCTTGCCGAACGGTTCGACGGCGTCCGCGGCGGCCGGCCCCGCCGCGGTGAACGCGAGCGAGCCCGCCGCCAGTCCGACGGCCACGGCGGCCGCGAGCACCCTGCCCAGGTGATGTTGTCTGAAGCGCATAAAAGAGGAATGTATGCAAAACGGATCATCGTGGGGCGTATCGCCACGCGGGCGGGGCGGCGTGGGGCGGCCGCACCGGGGCGGGCGGCGCGACGGCGCCGCGCGGGCCGCGCGTCGGGCGGGGCCTCCGCGGGGTCAGGCCACGCGGCGGCGGGCGTACTCCGCGATCTCCGCCATCGGCGGCCGCTCCTCCGTGTCCACCGCGTACGTCCGCGGCTCGAAGCCCTTCTCGCCCCGCTCGAACTGCGTCAGCCGCGGCCGCACCAGATGCCCCCGCGAGAGCCGCAGCTGCGCCGTCCGGTAGATCGCCGCGGCCATCCGTCCCAGCGCGAGACCGTCCTGGTGCCGGTGCTTGCGGACCCCCACGTCCACCTGCGCGAGCGCGTCGAGCCCCACCGTGTGCAGGGCGTCCACGAGCAGACCCAGCTCCACCCCGTAGCCCACCGGGAACGGGAGCCGTTCGAGGAGGGAGCGCCGGGCCGCGTACTCGCCGCCCAGCGGCTGGACGAAACCGGCCAGCTGCGGCCAGTGCAGATTGAGGAGCGGCCGGGCCACCAGCTCCGTCACCCGGCCCCCCTGGCCGGGGGTGTCCCCGAACGGGCGGTCGTACATCGCCTTCACGAAGTCCACGTCCGGGTCGGTCAGGAGCGGACCCACGATCCCCGACACGAAGTCCGCCGAGAAGTCCCGCAGGTCCGCGTCGACGAAGCACACCACGTCCCCGGTCGTCGCCATCAGCGACCGCCACAGGACCTCGCCCTTGCCCGGCACGGCCGGTATCCGCGGGAGCACCGCGTCCCGCGCCACCACCCGCGCCCCGGCCGCTGCCGCCACCTCCGCCGTGCGGTCCGTGGAGCCCGAGTCGACCACCACCAGCTCGTCGACGAGCGGCACCGCCTCCGACATCAGCTCGCGCCGGATCACGGCGACGATGTCCCCCACCGTCGCCTCCTCGTTCAGCGCCGGCAGGACGACGCTGACCTTCGTGTTCCGCTTGGCGGCGAGGATCCGCTCCAGCGGCCGGTCCGCCACGGACCAGGACCGCCGGTCCAGCCAGCGTTCCACCTCTTCCAGCACGTGATCTCCATCTCGCGGTTCGGACGGCCGGTCCAAGCGTCCGGGCCTTCGGTTACAGTCTTGAACAACGCGGATGCCCGATGCACGTCGGGGTGCCGCCCGCGTCGGAGCGCAGGAACGAAAGTCCACCGCGCTTCACAATCGAATACCGCTCATCCAGAGGGGCAGAGGGAAACGGCCCGTTGAAGCCCCGGCAACCCTCCAGTCGGTTTGTCTCGTACTCCATCGAGGCCCCCGGCTAGGGAAGGTGCCAAATCCGTCTCATGGCGAAAAATTCGTCATGGGAAAGATGAGGAGAAAGGGCCTCGCCTCCATGGCTGTACAGACTGCTACCCCCGCCGCCACCTCGGTCGACCTCGGTCCCGCGTCGGGACTCTCCTGTCGCGAATGCGGTGAAGTCTTCCCGCTCGGTCCGATCTTCGCCTGCGAGCTCTGTTTCGGACCGCTCGAAGTGGCCTACGACCTCCCCACCGGCGACCCCGAGGCGCTGCGCAAGCAGATCGAGGCCGGCCCCGCCAACATCTGGCGCTACGCCCCGCTGCTGCCCGTCCCTGCCGACGTCGCCGACAAGCCGAACCTGAACCCGGGCTGGACCAAGCTCGTCCAGGCCGACAACCTCGCCCGCGAGATCGGCGTCGCCCCCGGCAGGCTCTTCGTCAAGGACGACTCCGGCAACCCGACCCACTCCTTCAAGGACCGGGTCGTCGCCCAGGCCATCGAGGCCGCCCGCGCCTTCGGCTTCACCACCCTCTCCTGCTCCTCCACCGGCAACCTGGCCGGCGCCGTCGGCGCCGCCGCCGCGCGCGCCGGCTTCCGCTCCTGCGTGTTCATCCCGCACGACCTGGAGCAGGGCAAGGTCGTCATGGCCGGTGTCTACGGCGGTGACCTCGTCGCCATCGAGGGCAACTACGACGACGTCAACCGCTTCTGCTCCGAGCTCATCGGCGACCCGCTGGGCGAGGGCTGGGGCTTCGTCAACGTCAACCTCCGCCCGTACTACGGCGAGGGCTCCAAGACACTGGCGTACGAGATCTGCGAGCAGCTCGGCTGGGTCATCCCCGACCAGCTCGTCATCCCGATCGCCTCCGGCTCCCAGCTCACCAAGATCGACAAGGGCCTCCAGGAGCTGATCAAGCTGGGCCTCGTCGAGGACAAGCCCTACAAGATCTTCGGCGCCCAGGCCGAGGGCTGCTCCCCGGTGTCCGCGGCCTACAAGGCCGGACACGACGTCGTGCGTCCGCAGAAGCCGAACACGATCGCCAAGTCCCTGGCGATCGGCAACCCGGCCGACGGCCCGTACGTCCTCGACATCGCCCGCCGCACCGGCGGCGCCGTGGAGGACGTGAACGACGAGCAGGTCGTGGACGCGATCAAGCTCCTCGCGCAGACCGAGGGCATCTTCGCCGAGACCGCGGGCGGCGTGACCGTCGGCGTCGCGCGGAAGCTCGTCGAGAACGGCCTGATCGACCCGAACCTCACCACGGTCGTCCTCAACACCGGCGACGGGCTCAAGACCCTGGACGCGGTGGCCGACACCTCTCAGGCGACCGTCACCATCCGCCCGAGCCTGGACGCGTTCCGCGACGCCGGCCTCGCCCACTGAGCCCGTCCGCACTCCAGGCCCACTGAAAGGTTACGAAGACATGGCCGTGAACGTCCGCATCCCCACCATCCTCCGCACGTACACGGGCGGGCAGTCCGAGGTCCAGGCCGAGGGCGCGACCCTCGCCGAGGTCATCGCGGACCTGGAGAAGAACCACACGGGCATCGCCGCCCGCGTCCTCGACGACCAGGGCAAGCTGCGCCGCTTCGTCAACGTCTACGTGAACGACGACGACGTGCGCTTCGAGCAGGGCCTGGAGACGGCCACCCCGGCCGGCGCCGGCGTCTCGATCATCCCGGCCGTCGCCGGAGGCTGCTGAGCCCCTCCGGGACCACCGGTTGTCCCGTCTCTCTTGAATTGCCCCTTCCGCGCGTAAAAGCGGAAGGGGCAATTCTGCATGGTTGAGCGCGGTAGAGTTGGGGAAGTCCCCTCCGCTGCCCATGCCGGGCGCATATGAGAATGCGTCCCCGCACGACAAGAAGCAGCCAAAGTGTGTGCGCGTTGTGTACCTTCTGCGCGCTTTGCCGGGCCCGACTTGCCCGGTCATCCAAGGGAATCTCCCCAATTCGTCTTTCCAGGGCGCCCAGAATTCTCGCTCGAATGACCTGTTGCAGAGGGCAGTTGGGCAGATACATTCAGCCGCGGTCGACGCGTTCCGGCGCAGGGTCTGACCCGGGTTCCGCGAAGTGCGGGTCCCGCGCAAGGGCCAGTAATAGGGGAGTTAGGCATGGCTCAGGGCACCGTCAAGTGGTTCAACGCGGAGAAGGGCTACGGCTTCATCGCGGTCGACGGTGGTGCGGATGTTTTCGTCCACTACAGCGCGATCCAGATGGATGGCTACCGCAGCCTCGAAGAGGGACAGCGAGTCGAGTTCGAGATCTCGCAGGGCCAGAAGGGTCCGCAGGCGGACATGGTCAAGCTCGCCGTCTGAGCGCGGCGCGATCGGCCACCGACGCAACGCCGTCGAGGGGTCCGCATCCCTGAGGGGATGCGGACCCCTCGCGCGTTCCCCGGCCCCCTCCGCACCGCTCCGTGCCTGGTCCGGAGCCGTTCCGCGCCCCTCGCGCGCCCCTCCCGCCACCCCCCTCCCCGTATCCCGATCATCGAGAGTCGCTTGCACTCTCATAGGGCGAGTGCTAATCATTGGCGTTAGCACTCGGAAGGTGAGAGTGCTACGAGGATCGGGCAGACGAGGCCGCCGGCCGGGTGGGGCAAGGAACCACGCGGAGTCGCGGAGGCCGTCCGTCGCGGGCGTCGGCGCGGTCCTGGAGCGTTATCCACCCCATGTCCGGGAGGACCACTTCACATGGCCAAGATCATCGCGTTCGACGAGGAGGCCCGGCGCGGTCTCGAGCGCGGCATGAACCAGCTCGCTGACGCCGTCAAGGTCACCCTCGGCCCCAAGGGCCGCAACGTCGTCCTCGAGAAGAAGTGGGGCGCCCCCACGATCACCAACGATGGTGTCTCCATCGCCAAGGAGATCGAGCTCGAGGACCCGTACGAGAAGATCGGCGCCGAGCTGGTCAAGGAAGTCGCCAAGAAGACGGACGACGTCGCCGGCGACGGTACGACCACCGCCACCGTTCTCGCCCAGGCGCTCGTCCGCGAGGGCCTGCGCAACGTTGCCGCGGGTGCCAACCCGATGGCCCTCAAGCGCGGTATCGAGAAGGCCGTCGAGGCCGTCTCCGGCGCCCTGCTCGAGCAGGCGAAGGATGTCGAGACCAAGGAGCAGATCGCTTCGACGGCCTCCATCTCCGCCGCCGACACCCAGATCGGCGAGCTCATCGCCGAGGCGATGGACAAGGTCGGCAAGGAAGGCGTCATCACCGTCGAGGAGTCGCAGACCTTCGGGCTCGAGCTGGAGCTCACCGAGGGTATGCGCTTCGACAAGGGCTACATCTCGGCGTACTTCGCCACCGACATGGAGCGCATGGAGGCGTCGCTCGACGACCCCTACCTCCTGATCGTCAACTCCAAGATCTCCTCCGTGAAGGACCTGCTCCCGCTCCTGGAGAAGGTCATGCAGTCGGGCAAGCCGCTGCTGATCATCGCCGAGGACGTCGAGGGCGAGGCCCTGTCGACCCTGGTCGTCAACAAGATCCGCGGCACCTTCAAGTCCGTCGCGGTCAAGGCCCCGGGCTTCGGCGACCGTCGCAAGGCCATGCTGAACGACATCGCCATCCTCACCGGCGGCACGGTCATCTCCGAGGAGGTCGGCCTGAAGCTGGAGAACGCGGGCCTCGACCTGCTGGGCCGCGCCCGCAAGGTCGTCATCACCAAGGACGAGACCACCATCGTCGACGGTGCCGGTGACAGCGAGCAGGTCGCCGGTCGCGTGAACCAGATCCGCGCCGAGATCGAGAACTCCGACTCGGACTACGACCGCGAGAAGCTCCAGGAGCGCCTCGCGAAGCTGGCCGGCGGCGTGGCCGTCATCAAGGCCGGCGCCGCGACCGAGGTCGAGCTCAAGGAGCGCAAGCACCGCATCGAGGACGCCGTGCGCAACGCGAAGGCGGCCGTCGAGGAGGGCATCGTCGCCGGCGGCGGCGTGGCCCTGCTCCAGGCGTCGACCGTCTTCGAGAAGCTCGAGGCCGACCTCGCCGGCGACGAGGCCACCGGTGCCGCGATCGTGAAGCTGGCCCTGGAGGCCCCGCTCAAGCAGATCGCCGTCAACGCCGGCCTCGAGGGCGGCGTCGTGGCGGAGAAGGTCCGCAACCTGCCCGTCGGCCACGGCCTCAACGCCGCGACCAACGAGTACGTCGACCTCATCGCCGAGGGCATCATCGACCCGGCGAAGGTCACGCGCTCCGCGCTGCAGAACGCCGCGTCGATCGCCGCGCTGTTCCTCACCACCGAGGCCGTCATCGCCGACAAGCCGGAGAAGGCCGCCGCGCCGGCCGGCGGCGGCATGCCGGGCGGTGACATGGACTTCTGATCCTCCGGGATCGGCGGTTCACCGCGGACCGCGTGAGCGGGCCGCGAGAGAACGGAACGAGGGCGGCACCCCCCGGCAGGGGGGTGCCGCCCTCGGGCGTTTCCGGGACCGGAGTCCCGGACCGGGGCCGGGCGCCGGCCGTGCGGCCCGCGCCCGGCCCCGTGGTCAGCGGACGTCGAGGTAGTCCGCCCAGGAGAACGGCGACGTGAAGTGCGTGGCGTCGCCGTAGTAGCGGAGCCGCCAGGTGCCGTCCACGGTCGCCTTCGCCCGGAGCGAGATCTTCCCGTCGGCGGCCGGCCGGCCGGTGGCGACCTGACGCCAGGCCGTCGAGCCCCTGGCCTGGAACTGCAGGGCCACGGAGCCGCTGCCGAACGTCCGCCAGCTGTGGTTCGTGTAGTGCTGGAGGGTGCCCGTCATGGTGGCGTAGGCGCCCTTGCGGACCGGCTCGGGACCGGCGTTCGCGCCGGTGATCCGGGTCTCGGTGCGGACGAGGCGGAAGGTGTTGCTGACGGCGTCGCCGAGGGCGTCCGTCGCCGGGTGCCGGAGCCGGTACCAGCCGCCGCGGCTGCTGCCCCGGACGGTGGTGGCGTAGGAGCGGTCCGCCGTGGCGGAGCCGATCCGGCGCCAGCCGGACCGGCCGTCGGAGGAGACCTCCAGGAGGAGCGGCTCCGGGCCGAAGGAGGCCTCCGGGTCGTAGGTGGCGCGCAGCGTCCCGGTCGCGGTGACCGTGGCGTCGGCCGCCAGGGAGCGGGAGTTGAGGAGGACCCGTGCCTCCTGCGGCATGGCGAGGCGGCCGCCGACCGAGGCGGTGCCGAAGCTCTGGTACGGGTCGACCGGCACGGCCGTCCAGCTGTCGATGTACTGCCCGGGGAGGGACGGGATCCTCGCGGTGAACCGGCCGTCCGCGTCGGTCGTGACGACCTTGGCGAAGACCGGGTCGAGGGAGCCGCCGCGGGCCGGGCCGATCTGGAGCTGCTGGCCGGCCAGCGGTGCGGCGCCGCGGGCCGGGTCGGTCATCCGGCCGGTGACGGTCGCCTGCTGACCTGGGAGGACCCGTGTGCGGTCCGCGGCGGCCTTCACGGTCACGACGTGCGGGCGCCAGGTGTAGAGGGTGCGGGTGTATCCGGCGCTGCCGTGGACCTCCTCGCTGTCCTCGGTGTAGGCGACGCGGAACTCGTCGCCGGGCCGGACGTCCTGGTACGCCTCGCCGGTGAAGGTGCCGGTGGCGTCGGTGACGGGTGACTGCACCGGGCTCGCCGGGGGCGTCCTCCGCTGGACGTCGACCGTCCGCCCGGTGATCGGCACGACGTCCCCGGAGCCGGGCTGGACCCCGGTCAGGGTGCCGGTGGGGACCGTGGTGCGGTCGTCCCAGCCGGGGGCGGAGAAGGCGAACTCCAGCTGCGGCCTGAGCGTGAAGTCGAGGACGCCGGCGTCGGTGCGGGTCAGGGTGTTGCCGAGGGAGTCGGTGGCCGTGACGTCGATGGCGTACCGGCCGAGGGCGGGGACCGTGCCGCCGTCCTCGGTCAGCTTCAGCGGGGCCTGACCCAGGCCGAAGCGGCCCTTGTCCCACGCGTACGCGGGGACCGAGGGGACCTCGACGACCGTGTCGCCCCTGCGGAGCGTCGCGGAGACCTTGGTGACCGTGGCACCGGGGGTGTCGGTCCAGGCGGAGACGCCGAAGGCGCCGCGCTGGTAGCTGTCGGTGACGGCGGGGCCGATGCCGAGGGGGGAGGGGGTGCCGGCGGCCTGCGCCGGGGTCGCGACGGCGCCGCCGGCGCCGAGGAGGACCGCGGCGAGGGCCGTGGCGAGGGGGGCGGTGGTCCGCCGGCGGTCAGCGCGCATCGATGTACTTCGCCTTCGTCTCGCTGTAGAAGTAGCCGTTCGCGGACTGCTTCACCAACGCCCAGGAGCCGTCGCCGTAGTTGGTGGCGCGGAAGCTGAACTTCCCGTCGGCGCCGGTCGCGACGTTCCGGGTGACCCAGTACCACTCCGTCTCGCCCCTGGGCTTGAACAGGAGGGTGACCTTGGCGCCCTTGAGGGGCTTCCAGACGCCGCCGCTCTGCTGCTGGAGGGTGCCGGAGACGGTCATCTTGGCGTTCTTGTACGGGCGGGAGGGGCTGATGGCGAACGCGGAGAACCGGGTCGGTACGCGGCCGAGCCGGATGCTGCCGGTGGTCCGGGCGGTCATCTGGTCGGTCTCGGCGTGGTGGAGCCGGTAGAGCGCGTTGACGTAGCCCTGGGAGGAGATCTCGAAGGGGCAGTAGCCGGCGTTGCCGCCGCTCGCCCGGGCTCCGGCGAGGTTCCGCCAGGTGCGGCCGTTGTCCAGGGAGGCCTGGAGGGAGACGGTCTGGTCACCGCAGTACGCCTGGGTCGTCATGCGGCCGGTGCCGCGGACCCGGCCGTACTCGTCGAGCGTGATGCCCCAGTGGGTGAAGGAGAACGGCTGGGGGACCGCGATGGTCCCCTCGTCGTACGCGCGGGACCGGTAGTACACCGACGGCGCGAGGGAGGTGTAGACCCCCGTCGCGTACGTGGCGCGCGCCCCGTAGGAGAACGTGCCGTCGGCGGCCGAAACCCCCCTGCCCATCAGCCCGTTCACCGCGAGGGTGAAGTCGGGCCGCCCGCTCGTGGTGACGAGCGGGGCGCCGGGGTACGGCTTCCAGCCGTCCGGGGTCAGCTGCTCGACGCGGCCGGTGACGGTGACGTTCGTGTCCTTCGCGACGCGGTACTTGTCCAGCCGGGCCGCGATCCGGTAGGCGGTCTTCTCGATGCCGACCTCGGGGACGGGGCTGGGCGCGCCGGGCACGGTGTCGGCGGCGGGGGCGACGATGGTCGCCGTGCCGCGGGTGATCGCGCCGTTCGGGGTGAACGGCAGGGTGAAGGAGCCGTCCGAGCCGGTGGTGGCCGTGCCGGTCAGCTCCTTCCAGGTGTCGGTGTAGGTGTGGACGGTGACCTTGACGGAGGTTCCGGCGCGGGCCGGGGTCACGGTGCCGGTGACCGGGTCCCAGGTGGTGGCGCGACCGGAGAGGACGACCTTCCGGGCGGTGAGGCTCGTGGTCTTCCGGTCGAAGGACAGGTCCGAGACGCCCGTGTGCAGCTTGTGGGCGTACGTGCCGCCGGTCCACTTCTGGACGGTGCCGCCGGACTGCCGGTACTCGACGAGGACCGGGTAGGTGCCGTACGGGGTGCCCTCGGGCATCCGCGGCGCGGTGTCGGTGACGTAGCCGTAGGGCCGCCCCGCGTCCGTGTTCCCGTCCTGCCAGCGCAGATCGTCGGTGGAGGCGAGGACGGCGGCGCCGGGGGCGGTGGAGGCCAGCACGCTGACCTTGATCCACAGCGGGCTACCGGTGATCTGGACGCCGAGCCGGGCGTCGTCGGTGGTGAAGACGGCGGACACGTCGGCCGCGTGGGCGGCCGGGGCGTGGACGACGGCGGGTGCGATGACGCCCGCCGAGAGAGCGAAGACGGCTGCGGCACGCACGAAGGCGTGCGGAAGCCTGCGCGTTGAGCGCGGCAAAGGGACCCCCCACAGGTCTGAAGACGGCGGCTGCGTCATGGTCGAGACGGCCGCGTGGGCAGAACTGTAGCGCTCGACTGTTGAACGTGTTCACTTGGTTGACGGAAGGCGTCGCCCGTGAGGAGGTGCCGGACGTGCCGGGCGGGGGCGGTGGGGCGATCCTGGAAGGGCCCCTGCGTGAAGGGAACGGACCATGGTCACCCTCCTGACGACCCCGGCCGACCGCGAGCTGGTCATCACCCGCACCTTCGACGCCCCGCCGGACCGGGTCTGGGAGGCCTGGACGGTCCCCGAGCACGTCCGTGCGTGGTACGGGGTGTCCGCGCTGACCACGACGGCCGTCGACATCGATCTGCGGGTGGGCGGCGCCTGGCGCTGGGGCCAGACCGCCCCGGACGGGCAGGAGTTCGTCTTCTCCGGCCGGTACGTGGACGTCGTCCCGGTGGAGCGGCTCGACTACACGGAGGTCTTCGAGCAGATGCCGGACGCCGACCCGGTCCGCGTCACGCTCACCTTCGACGCGACCCCGGACGGGGGTACGGCCCTGACCAGTACGTCCTTCTGGCCGTCGAACGAGAGCCGGGACCAGGCGCTGGCCGCGGGCATGGAGGCGGGGGTGCGGGAGCAGTACGACCGGCTGGCGGAGCACGTGAGGTCGATGTGAGGGCCGGTTCCCCGCCCCCGCCGGGTCACGGGCGCCGGAAGAGCGCCGTCCAGAGGAAGGGTTCGCCGAAGGCGGGGGAGTCGGCGGGCTCCTCGCGCATGCGGCGGATCTCGACCTCGGTCAGGTCGGCGAAGACCGCGCGCAACGCGGCGTCCGTGTAGGCGAGCCCGCCGTCGAGGCGGCCCTTGCGGTAGAAGTCGGCGTCGGGCAGTTCGGAGCCCATGCCGCCTTCTCCGGCGGCGAACGCGGTGAGTGCGAAGTGCCCGCCGGGCGCGAGGACGCGGTCCAGGAGCGCGAGGTAGCCGATGCGCCGGTGCGGGGGCAGGTGGTGGAAGCAGCCGGAGTCGTAGACGAGGTCGTACGGCCCGTCGAGGGCGGTCGCGGGCGCGAAGGCGTCGCCGCACACGAAGCGGATGCCCGTGACGCCGGCCTCCCGGGCCCGCTCCTCTCCCCAGCGGACGGCGGCGGGGGAGAGGTCGACGGCGTCCACCCGGTAGCCCAGGTCGGCGAGCCGGAGGCTGTTCCTCCCGGGCCCGCAGCCGAGTTCCAGGGCCCGGCCGCCGCCGCTCGGGAGCAGTCCCCGCTCGGCGTACGAGACGAGGTTCTCGTCGGGCTTGGCGACGAAGAACGGGACGGGCCGGTCCCGGTCGGCGTAGAACCGGTCCCACCAGTCCGCCCCGCCCTCCGTCCAGCGGTCGGCGTCGGGTGCGAAGAGTCCGTCGAGCAGCTTCATGACGTCGTCGACGGTGCGGATGCCGCGGGCGTTCAGGTCCATCTGGATCCCCCTCCGAATCGATCTCCAGAGTAGAGCGTGGGCGAGAGAAAGCCCAGGTCAGAGTAGGTTTGGTGGTCCTCTGGAGGGCTCCGTGGCGCCCTCTTCCCCGGGCGGTGGCACCGGGGGGTCGGGGTGTGCCCCGCAGGGGCTTCACGGGCCCGTCGGGCGCCGGGAGGAGGCCTTCCGGGGCGTCGCGCGGCCCGGTTTCCCGAGGGGATTCCGGCCTGGGGAAGAGGCGCTCGAACCGGCCGCGGCGGCCCGGCCCCGGGGCGTCCGCCGGGCGCCCGTGAGCCCGGAGGAAAGGCGCCAATCTGGCAGATGCCCCGGGGGTGCGCCCGGCCGAAAGCCCTCGCGTGCAAACCGCCTCGTACCACCGTGAAGCGGATGCCCGCGTGCCCCGGTGCTGTCCGGTACGCGACGCGCACGATTGGCCGGACTCGTCCGTTGTCCCGGGATCGGGCCACCGCTAGCGCCATTGGCGAGCGGGGGCCGCGCTCCCCATCATCGTCCGGGGCGTGCCCCGGCAGCCGTCGGCGAGGCCTTGCGGGAGGGGCCCCGGCAGGGCCTCCCGCAAGGCCTTCGAGGAGGCGATGACCGTGCAGACCACCGAGGTCACCGGGGCGGGGAACGGGTGACCGTCCTCACCGGCCGCCGCCTCGCCCGGCTCGTCGCCGACCGTACCGGGCGGCCCGACCTCGGGCACGACGCCGACGTCGTCGGCCGGGTGCTGCCGCTCACGCTCGGCTCCCACGCCGCCGACCGGCTCGTCGACTGGTCGCGGGCCCCCGACGACCCCCTCTACCGGCTCCTCGTGCCCCACCGGGACCTGCTCGCCCCCGCGGACTTCGCCGCCGTCGAGCGGACCCTGCGGGACGGCGACGGGGACCGGCTGCGGCTCGTCGTCGACGGCCTGCGCGAACGGCTCGACCCGCACCCGGCGGGCCGGGAGCCGTGGGACGTCCGGCACCCCTACCCGGGCACCCTGTGCGTCCTGCCCGACCGGGGCCGTACCTGCCCCGCCCACTGCGCCTCCTGCCTCCGCCCGTCCCGGTTCGCCGGCGACCCCGCGGGCCGGGCGGCCCGCGGCGGACCGGCGGCGATGGCGGCCCGCCTGGCCCGGCACCCGGAGATCACGGACGTCCTCCTCGACGGCGAGGACCCGCTCGCGCTGCGGGCGCGGGACCTCGACGCGTACCTCGCACCCCTGCTGGCCCGCCCCCGGGTGCGGACGATCCGGATCGCGACCACGGCCGTGATCCACGCCCCGGAGCGCTTCCTCCGCACGGCGGACGGCGCCGCCGACGCCGACGACCTCCTCCGTCTCCTCGAACGGGTCGTCGCCACCGGCCGCCGCCTCTCGCTGCTCGTCCGCGTCTCCCACCCCCGGGAGCTCGACCCGGCGCCGACCCGTCGCGCCGTCGCCCGCGTACAGGCCACCGGCGCGGTGATCCGGACCCGGCTCCCCGTCCTCCGGCTCGTCAACGACGACGCCGGAGTGTGGGCGCGGATGTGGCGGGCCCAGAGCGCGCTCGGTCTGGTCCCCCACCGGGTGCTCGTCGAACGCGGCGCGGGGGTCCGCCGCTGCTTCGCCCTGCCGCTGGCCGAGGTCCTGGACGTCCACGCGGAGGGGGTGCGGCTGCGGGGCGCGGCCGGGGGACCGTACGGCCCCGACTCCCCGGCGGCGTACGGACCGGAGGCGCCGGTCGACCTGGGAGGCCCGGTGATGTCCACCGAGCTGGGCGCGCTCGCCGTCGACGGCGTCGTCCGCCGCCCGCAGGGCCCCGCCTTCGCGCTCCGGGTGCTCAGGGCCCGTGACCCCGCCCTGGCGGGCGCCGTGGCGTACGCACGCTTCGACCCGGCGGCGCGGTGGTGGGACGAGCTCGTCCCGTACGGCCCCGGGGACCGGATCGTGGTTCCCGGCGGGCGGTTGACCCCGGAGGACGTCACGGGCGGCGGCTGAGCGGCCCGGGGTCCCGTACGGCCTCCGGTCACGTCACGCGGGCGGAGCGAGCAGGCCCGCGTCCTGGCCCGCCCGGCGCAGCGACTCCGCGACGAAGCCGTTCGCCTTCAGTTCCTCGACGGTGGAGCGGAGGAAGGCGACGGTCTCCGGCGCGCGGCCGACCGTCGTGCCGACCGCCTGCCGGATCTGCATGAACCGGCCCTCGATCAGCCGGACGTCCGGATGCTCCCGCACATACGAGGTCATCGGCTGCCGGATGCCGGCGCCCGCCTCCAGCCCCTCCTCGCGGAACGTGTCGACCCCCTCCGCCCCGCGGACGACCGTCGCGTGCGCGAGGGACCGGGAGAGGAACAGGTCGTACGCGGAGCCCTCCTTGACGCCGATCCGGACGCCGGGCGCGTCGACGTCCTCGACGGTGGCGAGGCCGGAGTCGCGGGGGACGGCGTACACGCCTTCGATGACCACGTACGGGGCGGTGAAGGCGACCTCCGCCTCCCGCGCCGGGTCCACCGCGAGGAAGCAGAGGTCGGCCCGGCCGTCGGCCATCGCCTCGAACGACTTCCGCGCCGCGTCGAAGCAGAGCAGCTCCACGGGAAGCCCCAGCCGCGCGCCGATCTCCCGGGCCAGGTCGACGGTGATCCCGGCGGGCGCCTCGGGGGTGCCCTGCGCGAGCACGGGGTTCCCGAGGTTGATGGAGGCCCGGAGGGTGCCGGTGGGGGCGAGGTCGGCGGCGGGGCTCGGCGTGTGCGTCATGGAGCTGGAGTCTAGGGAGGTCGCCCGGGACCGCCCGCGTCCGGCACCGGCTACGCGGCGGCGGGTCCGTGGTGGACCCGGGCGAGGAGGGCGAGGTCCTCGTCGGTGAGCCGGAGCGCGCCGGCGGCGACGTTGGCGGCCAGGTGGCCGGGATCGCCGGTGCCGGGGATGGCGAGGAGGTGCGGGCCCTGGTGGAGGGTCCAGGCGATCCGGACCTGGGCGGGGCTCGCGCCGTGGGCCGCGGCGACGGCGAGGACCTCGGGGCTCTCGGGGGCGGTGGCCCCGCCCTGGCGCCCGGCGGCGGCGATCGCGTAGAAGGGCACGAAGGCGATCCCGTGGGCGCCGCAGTCGCGGACGAAGTCCTCGTACTCGGGGCGGACGCCTATCCCGTACATGTTCTGGACGCAGACGACGGGGGCGATCTCCCGGGCCTCGGCGAGCTGTTCGGGGGTGATGTTGGAGACGCCGAGATGGCGGACGAGGCCGGCCGTGCGGAGCTCGGCGAGGGCGCCGAAGCGTTCGGCGATCGAATCGGTGCCGACGATGCGGAGGTTGACGACGTCGAGGTGGTCTCGGCCGAGCTGGCGCAGGTTCTCCTCGACCTGGCCGCGCAGCGCGGCGGGGGTCCGCGCGTGCGGCCCCCAGGCGCCGGAGGCGTCACGGCAGGGGCCGACCTTGGTGGCGAGGACGAGGTCGTCGGGGTAGGACCCGCCGAAGGCGCTGTTGATCAGCTCGTTGGCGGAGCGGAGCGGGGAGAAGTAGAAGGCGGCGGTGTCGATGTGGTTCACGCCGAGGTCGACGGCCTTGCGCAGGACGGCGATCGCCTCGGCCCGGTCGCGCGGCACGGCGTCCTCGACGAGCGCCTCGCCGCGCTGCGGAAGCCGCATGGCCCCGAAGCCGACGCGGTGGACGGTGAGGTCCCCGAGGGTCCAGGTGCCGGCTGCGGAGGCGGGGGCGGGAGAGGTGGGGGTGGTGGTCATGCGGGGGATGATCCCCCAGGGGGAGGGGAGCCGCCATCGGATAAGAGGGGACGCACCCGCGCCGGGCGGCTCCGTCCGCTGGTCCGCCCGTCCGCCGCCCTCCTGCCCTGCCCGCGTCCGAACACCCCACCCGACTCCGGGGGTTGGCCCCACCCTCCGGTCGCCTGCCTGCCGGATGGGACGCCGACGGCGGATTCGCGAGGCTGTGGACATGACAGCGAATCCCGCACGCCACGCCTCCCTCCTCGGTCTCTCGGTCGCCCTCGTCGCCGGGCTCGGCCTCACCGGCGGCGCCGTGGCCCCCGCCTCCGCCTCCGCCCCGGTCTCCGCGCTCGACTGGGGAGCGTGCGACCCCGCCGTCAAACCGCTGCCCGGGCAGCAGTGCGCCCGGCTCTCCGTACCCCTGGACTACGCCCGGCCCGACGGGCCGCGGATCGGGCTCGCCGTGTCCCGGATCGCCGGCACCCGCCCCGACGCCCGGCGCGGGACGCTGATGGTCATCCCCGGCGGGCCCGGCAGCTCCGGCGTCCAGCGCCTCGCGCAGAAGGGCGGGGCCCTCGCGCGGGAGACGGGCGGGACGTACGACCTCGTCGCCTTCGACCCCCGCGGCGTCGGCGGGTCGGACAAGGCCTCCTGCGGGCTCGCCGAGGCCGACCGGTGGATGGTCACCCTGCGGTCCTGGCCCGCCGCCGACGGCTCGGTCGACGCCAACGCGGCCCGGTCCCGGCGCACCGCCGAGGCCTGCGCCCGCAACGGCGGCGCCATGCTGCGCGGCCTCACCACCGCCAACCAGGTGCGCGACCTCGACCGGCTCCGCCAGGCCCTCGGCGAGCGCAGGCTCTCCGCCTGGAGCGTCTCCTACGGGACCTACGTCGCCGCCGCCTACGCCGAGAAGTACCCCGGGCGGACCGACCGCTGGGTCCTCGACAGCAGCAACGACCCCGACCCGCGGAGCGTCGCCCGCGGCTGGCTGGAGGGCATGGCGCGGGGAGCCGAGGACCGCTTCCCCGACTTCGCCGCCTGGGCCGCCCACCCCGACCGCGGCGACGGCGGCCTCCGGCTGGCCGCGCGCCCCGAGGACGTCCGGCCCCTCGTGCTCGGCCTCGCCGCCCGCCTCGACCGCGAGCCGCGTGCCACGACCACCCCCGGCGTCTCCCTCGACGGCACCGTGCTGCTCCAGGCGCTCCAGCTGGCCCTCTACTCCGACGCCTCCTTCCCCGCCTTCGCCCGGCTCGTCGCCGACGCCCTCGACCCCGCGGCCGAGCCCGTGCTGCCGCCCGAGCTGCGGGGAGCCCTGTCCGACGAGGCCGCCGCCGTCACCATCGGCGTCATCTGCAACGACGCCGACTGGCCCCGGCGGTCCGTGCGGTCCTTCGGACGGACCGTCGCCGCCGACCGCGTACGGCACCCGCTGACGGCCGGCATGCCGGTGAACGTCACGCCCTGCGCGTACTGGAAGGGCGGCGCCGTCGAGAAGCCGGTCCGCATCACCGACCGCGGGCCCTCCGACATCCTCATGATCCAGAACCTGCGGGACCCGGCCACCCCGTACTCCAAGGGCATGGAGATGCGGCGCGCCCTCGGCGACCGGGCCCGGCTCGTCTCCGTCGACCACGGCGGGCACGGCTCCTACCTGGGCAACGGGAACGCCTGCGGGGACCGGGCGGTGACCCGCTTCCTCACCGAGGGCGTCCGGCCCGAGGCGGACGTGGTCTGCCGGTAGGCCCCGCCGTCGCCGCCCGCACGCGCGGGGGCCCGGCCGGATTCCTCCGGCCGGGCCCCCGCGGGTGTGCCGCGCCTCAGACCTTCGCGGGCTCCGGCTCGCGCTCCGGCGCCGGGCCGCCCTGCGCCACGGTCACCTCGGGCTGCTCGGTCTCCACGTCGAACTCCTCCAGGAGCTCCTTGCTGAAGCCCCAGAAGTAGGTCGCCACGAAGCCCGCCACGTACCCGGCGATCAGACCGCCCGCGTAGATCGCGATCGTCTCGCCGAGGCCCTTGTTGCCGTCGAGGAGGGGGAAGAGGGCCCAGCCCGAGGGGCCGATGGCCGTCGAGCCGACCGTGTCGCCCAGCATGCTGAACAGGCCGATGACGCCGCCGCCGAACGCTCCGCCGACGCAGGCCGTGACGAACGGCCGGCCGAGGGGGAGGGAGACGCCGTAGATGAGGGGCTCGCCGACGCCCAGGAACCCGGCGGGGAGGGCCGACTTGATCGTGCGCCGGATCGAGCCGTTGCGCGGGAGCTTCAGGTAGACGGCCATCGCCGCGCCGACCTGCCCGGCGCCCGCCATCGCGAGGATGGGGAGCAGCGCGGTGTAGCCCTGCTGCTCGATGAGCGTCGTGTGGATCGGGATGAGGGCCTGGTGCAGGCCCAGCATCACCAGCGGCAGGAACAGTCCGCCGAGGAGGAAGCCCGCTCCGGCGCCCGCGTTCGCGAGGAGCCAGTCGGCGAACTCGCCGATGGCGGTGGAGACCTCGCCGGCCACGAACATCAGGCCGAAGATCGTGACGAGGCCGGAGACGAGGACCGTCAGGGTGGGGGTGACCAGGACGTCCAGGGCCTCCGGCACCCAGCGGCGGCACCACTTCTCCACGTACACGGCGAGGAGCGCCGCGCCGAGCGCGCCGAGGACGCCGCCCTGGCCGGGGGAGAGCGTCTGGCCGAAGGCGTCGATCTTGGCGACGCCGGGGAAGACGATGATCGCCGCGACCGCGCCGCCGAGGATCGCCGTGCCGCCGAACTCCTTCGCCGTGTTGTAGCCGACGAAGACCGCGATGAGCGCCATGAAGCCGCTGGCCATCGCGGCGAGCGCCGGGGTGACGCCCGGCAGCCAGCCGAGGTTGACCAGCAGGCCGTTGAGGCCGGCGATGATGCCGCAGCCGATGAGCGCGGGGATCAGCGGGACGAAGATGTTCGCGATCCGGCGGAGGAAGAGCTTGAACGGGGTGGCGTTCTTCGCCTTCTGCGCCGCCTTCAGGGCCGCGCCCTGGGCCGCGAGGTCGTCCGCCGCCTGCGTCGGCCTCGGCGCCTCCGCCACCAGGGCCTCGATCTCCGGGGTCACGCGGGCGACGGTGCCCGGGCCGAGGACGATCTGGTACGTGTCGTCCTCCACCACGCCCATCACGGCGGGCAGTGCCTTGAGGGCCTCGTCCTGGACGAGCGAGCGGTCGCGCAGACCCAGCCGGAGGCGGGTCATGCAGTGGGCCACGGAGCCGATGTTCTCGGCGCCGCCGACGAGGGGGAGGATCGCGGCGGCGATGGCGCGGTTCTTGTCGTCTGTGCTCATGGTGCGGTGGTGCCTTGCTGTGAGGGGTGCCTCTGGGGGAGGGGGCGTCCGGCGGGTGGTGCGCCCCCGCGGGGGTGGTTACGGGGTGGCGGGTCCGGTCGCGTGCAGCGCCGCGCGCAGGTGGCCCCGGGAGAGCGTGAGCCGTTCGGCGGCCTCGGGGGCGTCGACGTCGGCGAGGATCATGAGGATGGCGTTCTTCACCTCCCCGTCGGCGGCGGCGAGGGCGGTCTCGATCTGCTCGTCCGGGGCGCCGGTGGCCAGGGCGACGATCCGCCGCGAGCGGGCCTGGAGCTTCTCGTTGGAGGCGCGGACGTCGACCATGAGGTTTCCGTAGGTCTTGCCGAGCCGGATCATGGTGATCGTCGAGATCATGTTGAGGACGAGCTTCTGGGCGGTGCCGGCCTTGAGGCGGGTCGAGCCGGTGAGCAGTTCGGGGCCGGGGACGACCTCGATGCCGTGCTCGGCGGCGGCGGCGAGCGCGCTGTCCGCGTTGCAGGAGAGGCCGATGGTGAGCGCGCCGCGCGCGCGGGCGTGCTCGACGGCGCCGATGGCGTACGGGGTGCGGCCGGAGGCGGAGATGCCGACGACGGTGTCGTCGGCGGTGACGGCGAGTGCGGCGAGGTCCTCGGCGGCGAGCTCCTTGGAGTCCTCCGCCCCCTCGACGGCCTTGACCATGGCGGACGGACCGCCGGCGATGAGGCCGACGACCTCGCTGGGGTCGGTGTTGAAGGTGGGCGGGCATTCGCTGGCGTCGAGGACGCCGAGGCGGCCGGCGGTGCCGGCGCCCATGTAGACGAGACGTCCGCCGCGGGCCATCCGCTCGGCGGTGGCGTCGATGGCGGCGGAGATGGCCGGGAGCTGCCGGGCGACGGCGGCGGGGACGGTGGCGTCCTCGCCGTTCATCAGCGCGGCGATCTCGGCGGTGGGGAGCTGGTCGATCTCGGCCAGTTCCGGACGGAACGCTTCGGTGGTGAGTGTGGCCAGCTGGGCGCGGAGTTCGGAGTACGTAGCAGACACGAGCGGCTCTTTCGGTGCTGTGGTCGTCAGCGGGTGCGGGGTGAGTGGCGGTGCGCCAGGGCTTCGTACGAAGCGGCGAGGGCAGGGGCCGCCGTCTCGTACGTGCGCTGCGTGACGCAGGTGAACAGACAGTCCACGACCAGGAGTTGGCTGGTGCGGGACGACATGGCCGCGGGGCGCAGTTCGCTCTCGCGGGCGGTCGAGGTGGTGAGGACGTGGTCGGCGTACTGGGTGACCGGTCCGTCGGGGCGGCCGGTGATCGCGACCGTCGTGGCGCCCCGGTCGAAGGCGACCCGGAGCGGTTCTATGACGTCGCCGGTCGAGCCGGAGTGGGTGATGGCGAGGGCGACGTCGCCGGAGCGGAGCTGCACGGCGTTGGTGACGGCGAGGTGCGGGTCGCTGTGGGCATGGGCGACGAGGCCGATGCGGAGGAGCTTCTGGCCGAGGTCCTGGGCGACGAGGCCGGAGGCGCCGACGCCGTAGATGTCGATGCGGCGGGCGGTGGCCAGGGCGGCGACGGCGGCGCCGAGCTGGACCGTGTCGAGTCCGGCGGCTGTGTCGGCGAGCGTCTGCTGCTCGTCGTAGGCGAGCTTGGCGACGACGTCGGCGATCGGGTCGTCGACGGCGATGTCGGCGGTGACGGCGGGCGCGCGGCCGGACTGCTGCTGGGCGGCGAGTCCGGCGAGGGCGAGCCGGAGGTCGCGATAGCCGGGGTAGCCGAGGAGGCGGGCGGTGCGGACGACGGTCGCCTCGCTGGTGCCGGTGAGTTCGGCGAGGCCGGTGACCGTGAGCGCGGCGCAGCCGGCGGGGTCTCCGGCGACGGCTTCGGCGACCCGCTGCATCGAGCGGGTCATGGACGGCGCGAGGGTCCGCACCTTGGCCGCGAGCGCGGCGGGGGCGGGGGGAGCGTCGCCCGTGAAAATTTCCTTCACGTCATTGGTCACGACTGAAAGATACTTTCGGAAGGGGGGTGGGACAAGACCCCATCGGTCCCGGATCGGGCCGGGACCTTGGGCCTTTTCACGAGCCGCCCGTCGGGGGTGACAATGGGGGGATGGACGACATCGACCCCGTGGAGCAGGCGCTGCACGCCGCTCGCGCCCTGGTACTGGCGGACCTGGCGGCCCGCGAGGTCGCCGCTGCCGAGATGGTGTCGATGGTCGAGGACGCGGTGACCCACCGGCGCTGGTGGGTCGAGCAGTGGCCGGAGGGCCGGGCGTTCGTCGCCGGTCTGGTCGCGCAGGACGTCCAGGACGCGCTGCTGGAGCGGTACGGCCGCTGGCCGATCTGCCCGGTGTGCTCGGCGGGCGATCCGCACGCCCTGGACGTGGAGCCCGAGCTGGGGCCCGATCCGCACTGGGTGTGCGGCAAGCAGGGTGTGGTGGTCGCGCCGGTGGGCGGCCTGACATGAGAGGGCGGCCGGGAGCGCCCCGGCGGCCCGGAGCGGCGCGGCGGCCGGGAGCGGCGGGCCGGCCGGGCGCGGCGGGCCGGCCGGGCGCGGCGGGCCGGCCCGGAGCGAAGGGTGTCCGCGGGTGACCCTCTACATCGACCCGCCCACCTGGCCGGGGCACGGACGCATGTGGTCGCACCTGGTCAGCGACGTCTCCTTCGAGGAGCTGCACGCCTTCGCCGCCTCGATCGGCGCCCCTCCGCGCGCCTTCGAGCGGGACCACTACGACATACCCTCCGACCGGTACGCGGACGCCGTGGCCGGCGGTGCGGTCGAGGTCGGCTCGAAGGAGCTGCTGCGGCGCCTCACGGAGGCGGGCCTCCGGCGCCCGAAGAGCCGGCCGGCCCCCGCCTGAGCGGCCCTGCCGGTCCCGTGGGACGCGGCCGGACCGGGTGCGGGGCCCGGGCTCAGCGCACGCGGGCGGCGATGGCGCGGGCGCACTCCAGCGACTCGGTGCGGGTGGTGTCGACCTCCACGTCGTAGACCACGCCCCGGTGCACGACGTCGGCCTGCCGTACGGCCATGCCGGGGACCCGGTCGCCGCGGGCGGTCTCGCGGCCCTCGGCGACGGCGGGGTCGCAGCGGACGCCGACCCAGAGCACGTCGAGGTCGCCGACGGCGCTCCGCCAGCGTTCCTGGGCGGCTGCGCCGCTCAGGAAGACGTCGTCGACGATGATCCGGGCCCCGGCGCGGGCCGTCGCCGCGAGGCCCCGGGCCCAGGCCCCTTCCAGGGCGCGGAACGAGGCGCCGACGTTCACCCCGCCGTCGGCGTCGAACCCGATGCCGTCGTCGGACTCCCGCATCGCGGGGGGCATCGCGTCGACGAGCGCGTCGACGCCGAACGCGAGCCAGGGCTCGGGGAGTACGGCCTGGAGGCACCGTACGATGCCGGACTTGCCCGAGCTGGAACCGCCGTTGAGGATGATCATCCGGGTCGTCATCGCGCCACCGTACGGCGGTGCCGCCGCCGCGCGCAGGGCATTTCCCCGCCGCCGCGGCGATGTCGCGGCGGCAGGGGCGCGGTCCTCGGCGGGAGGTGGGCGCGGTGGTGGGGCGCCGTCCTCAGCGGGAGGTGGGCGCGGCGGCCTTCTCGCGCTGCGGGGTGCCCGAGGTCACCACGCGGGAGGGCGACCGGTGGAGCCTGAGCGCCACCGCCGCCGTACCGAGGCCGAGGACCGTCATGGCCGCGCCGGCCCAGGCGGTCGAGGCGAAGCCGAGGCCCGCGTCGATGACGGTGCCGCCGAGCCAGGGGCCGCCCGTGTTGCCCAGGTTGAAGGCGGCGGTGGTGGTGGCGCCCGCGAGGGTGGGGGCGGCGCCGGCGACGTTGAACATGCGGGCGTTGAGGGCCGGGGCCGTGAAGAAGGCGGAGACGCCGAGCAGGAAGGTCAGCACGACCGTGGCGACCGGGCTGGACGCGAGCAGGGCAAGGGCGACGAGGAAGACCGTGGAGGCGGCGATGCCGGTGAGCAGCACGCCGAAGAGGTGGGCGTCGGCGACCCGGCCGCCGATCGTCGTGCCGATCACGGCGCCGATGCCGAAGAGCGCGAGGACGCCCGAGACCCAGGCCTCGTCGAGGCCCGACACGTCGGTGAGCAGCGGGGCCAGGTAGGAGAAGGCGCAGAAGACGCCGCCCGCGGCGAGGGCGGTGACCACGACCGACAGGAGTACCTGGCGGTCGCGGTAGATCGCGATCTCGCTCCGGAGGCGGGGCTTCGTCTCGGGCAGCGGGATGTGGGGGATGCGGGTCGCCACGCCGACGAGGGCGATCGCGGAGGCGAGGCCGACGGCCCAGAACGCGGAGCGCCAGCCGAGGTGCTCGCCGAGGAAGGCGCCGGCCGGGACGCCGAGGACGTTGGCGATGGAGAGGCCGCCGATCATGACCGCCATGGCGCGGGCGCGGGAGCCGACCGGGACCATCGCGATGGCCACGGCGGCGCCGACCGCCCAGAAGCCGGCGCAGGCGAGGGCGCTGACGACGCGGGACGCGAAGAGGACCGCGTAGTCCGTGGCGAGGGCGCCCGCTATCTGGCCGAGGCCGAAGACGGTGATCAGGGCGATGAGGGTGGTCTTGCGGGGGAGCCGCAGGGTGGCGACGGCGAGCAGCGGCGCGCCGACCACCATGCCGATCGCGAAGGCCGAGATGAGCAGTCCGGCGCGGGGGATGGAGACGTTCATGTCCTCCGCGAGGGGCGGCAGCAGTCCGGAGAGCATGAACTCGCTCGTGCCGAGCGCGAAGACGGACAGGCCGAGGATGTAGACGGCCAGCGGCATGCGGGGGGCGGTTCGGGCGTCCGCCGCGGCGGACCGGGAGGCCTGCGCGGCGGGCTCGGGAGCGGGTGCGGCGGGCTCGGCGGAGGAAGACGGCATGACATGGGTCAACCTGGGGTTTGTGCCTGTCATTCCCGGGGCGGGGGAGATCTCGGCATGCGGACGGCGGCGGCCGGGGCGCGGGGGCCCGCGGGTGTGGCCCCGGGCCGTGCGCCCCGCCGCGCCCCGTCGCGGGTGCCGCTCAGTCCGTCTTCGGGGCGCTCGTCAGCTCGGCGAGTTCGCGTTCCAGGTTCTCGCGTGCCCGCTCCTCCCAGACCGCCGCCCCGTAGGGCGTGCGGAAGAGGCGGGGCAGGTCCAGGAGGTGGCGGAGGACGGCCGCGCGGCCTTCGCGGAAGGCGTCGTCGGGGACGAAGCCGTACTCCTCGCGCACGGCCGCGGTATACCCCCCGTACGTATCCGGGCCGGTGGCCAGGATCGCGAGGTCCGCGTCGCAGAGGGTCTCGCCGTTGAGGTCGCCCGGGGCCGGGTCGTGGGTGATCGTGAGGCGGACGAGCCGGGCGACCTCGGCGACCTCGTGGGGGGTGAGTCCGGCCTCGGCCAGCGCCTTCTCGGCGAGGGCGGCCGACCGCTCCTCGTTCTCGGAGCGGTCGGGCCGGTAGACCGCGTCGTGGAACCAGGCGGCCAGGCGTACGAGCTCCAGTTCGCCGCCTTCCCCGCCCTGGTCGGCGAGTTCGTCGATGCGGTCGAGGACCGCCCGCAGGTGGTCGACCGTGTGGTAGCGGCGCTGCGGCTCGGCCCACCGGGCCAGCAGGTTGCGGCCGTACGGCGCGGGATCGGGGCCCTCGTGGCCGGCCCTGGCGGCGCGCAGGGTGGCGTTCCAGCGCTGGAGGAGCGCGGGGTCCGGGGCGGCGGGTCGGTCGTGCTCTTCCTGGGCGGTCATGGGGGCATTGTGCCCGCCGTCGCGGGTGGAAGCCGTGCTTCCCCCGCCCGGGATCCGCACCCGGGCCGGGTGCCGGGCCGTGCCCTCCGCTCTCCCTTACATACCCCCCATGGGTATGCTACGGTGCTCCGCACAGGTACCCCCTAGGGGTATGCCCCGGGTCCCGGTCGGGCCGCTCGGGGGCCGCAAGCGAGCGAAGGGTCAGGGCAATGTCAACCGTCAATCCCCGGCGCTGGTGGGCACTTGTCGTGCTCGCAGCAGCCCAGTTCATGGTCATCATGGACACGTCGATCATCGGGGTCGCGCTCCCCGAGATGCAGAAGGACCTGGGCTTCTCGCAGAGCGAGCTCCAGTGGATCTTCAACGCCTACGTGATCGTCTTCGGCGGCCTCCTGCTCCTCGGCGGACGCCTCTCCGACCTCGTCGGAGCCCGCAAGATCTTCGTCGCCGGCTGGGCGGTCATGATCGCCGGATCGGTGCTGGCCGCCGCCGCGCAGACCGCCTGGGTCGAGATCGCCGGCCGCGCCGTCCAGGGCGTCGGCGGCGCGCTCATCGCGCCCTCCGCCATGACGCTGCTGATGATTCTCTTCATGCACGACCCGAAGGAGCTCGGCAAGGCGATGGCGCTCTACGGCGCCGCGGCCCCCGCCGGCGGCACCGCGGGCGTCTTCCTCGGCGGCGTCTTCACCGAGTGGATGAGCTGGCAGTGGGTCTTCATCATCTACATCCCGATCGGCCTCGCGACCCTCGCCGCCACCAAGCTCCTCCCGAACGTCGAGTCCCGCCGCGGCTCCGTCGACATCCTGGGCGCGGTCGCCGTCACCGCCGGCCTCGCGCTCGCCGTCTTCGCCGTGGTCCGCGCCCCCGAGGTGGGCTGGGGCTCCACCGGCACCATCGTCCAGCTGATCGGCGCCGCCGCCCTCCTGGTCCTCTTCTTCGTGATCCAGAAGAGCATCGGCGAGCCGCTCATGCCGCTCAGCGTCTGGCGCGTCCCGCGCCTCGGCTCGGCCAACCTGGCCATGACGCTGCTCGGTGCCGCCTGGATCCCGATGTGGTACTTCCTCAACCTGTACCTCCAGCAGGTCCTGGGCTTCGGCGCCTTCGAGTCCGGTGCGGCCCTGCTCCCGATGACCGTCCTCCTCATGATCTTCATGACGGCGATCACGGCCCGGCTCATGATGAAGGTCGGCGCCAAGCCGCTCATCGCCGGCGGACTGCTGGTCCTCGCGGCCGGTCTGGTCTGGCTCGCCGCCGTCCCGCCCACCGGCTCCTTCCTCGTCGACGTCCTGCCGGCCTCGCTGGTGGCCGCGCTCGGCATGTCCCTCGCCTACATCCCGACGATGATGACCGCCATGTCCGGCGCCCCGCAGGAGCAGGCGGGCCTGGCCTCCGGCATCGTCAACACCACCTACAACGTCGGCTCCGCGCTCGGCCTCGCCGCGCTGACCGCCGTCGCCCTGTCCCAGGGCGCCGACCAGCTCGGCAACCTGCCGAAGCTGACGGACGGCTTCTCCTCCGCCTTCGTCGGCGCCGCGATCATCGCCGCGGTCGGCGGTGTCGTCACCCTCCTCGTCATGAAGAGCGACAAGGCCGTCGCCGGAGCACCCGCCCCCGCCCCCGAGGGCGAGAAGGTCTCCGCCTGACCCCGCCCCGAAGGGGCCGCCCGATGTCCACCCCCGGACGTCGGGCGGCCCCTTCGGCGTGTCCCGGCCCCCACGGGGCGCCCCGCCGCCCCCGCACGCGCACCGCCATGGCATCCGCCTCGGCCTCCCCTCCCAGGAAGGAAACCCCCGTGGAACTCGGCACCCGCGCCGTCCATGTCGTCAACGAGCCGCTCCCGCACGGCAGCCGGCCGCTCTCCGTACCCCTCGTGCAGTCCTCCGCCTTCGCCTTCGAGTCGGCCGAGGCGCTCGCCGACGCCATGGCCGGACCCGACGGTCCCTCCGTCTACAGCCGCCGGGGCAACCCCACCGTGCGCGCTCTGGAGCAGACGCTCGCCGGCCTCGAAGGCGGTGCGGGCGCCCTCGCCTTCGCCTCCGGGATGGGGGCGATCAGCGGTGTGCTGCTCGCCCTCCTGCGGCCCGGGGACCGCGTGGTGGCCCAGCGCTGCCTGTACGGCGGGACGCACGCCGTCCTCACCGACCTGGCCGAGCGGTACGGGATCGAGGTCCTCCGGATCTCCGGCGACGACCCCGCCGAGTTCGAGGCCGCCGCCGTGCACCCCGCCACCCGGCTGCTCGTCCTGGAGACCATCGCCAACCCCACCGGGCAGGTCCCCGACCTGCCGGGACTGCTCGCCGCGGCCCGCGCGCTCGGGGTGGTGAGCGTCGTCGACAACTCGCTCGCCTCGCCCGTGCTCTGCCGGCCCCTGGAGCACGGTGCGGACATCGTCGTGCACTCCACCACCAAGTACCTCTCCGGGCACTCGGACGTCCTCGGCGGCGCCGCCGTCTTCGCCGACGACGGGCTGCGCCGCCGGATCTGGCCGCGCACGGTCGAACTGGGCGCCTGCGCCGACCCGTTCGCCGCGTGGCTGACCCTGCGCGGGATACCCACCCTGCCGCTCCGGATGCGCGCCCACTGCGCCGGCGCCGCCGTCCTCGCCGAGCGGCTCGCCGGCCACCCCCGCGTCTGCGCCGTCCACTACCCGTGGCTCGCCGGCCACCCCTCGTACGCGCGCGCCCGCGCGGTGCTGGACGGCGGCGGCGGGCTGCTGTCGTTCGAGCTCGCGGGGGGCCGCGAGGCCGGCCGGGCCTTCATCGAGCGCGTGCGGGTGGCCCGGCTCGCGCTCTCCCTCGGCGGGGTGGAGACCCTCGTGACCCATCCCGCGTCCACCTCCCACCGGGAGCTGGACGGGGCAGCCCTGGAGGCGGCCGGCATCGCTCCCGGGCTGGTGCGGATGTCGGTGGGCGTCGAGGACGTCGAGGACCTGTGGGCCGACGTCCGCCAGGCGCTCGGAGAGCACCCCCGACACCCCTGACACCCTTCCCTTCTTTTGGGTTGACAAAATAAATGACTGATTCGTAGATTGGTGGGTGCCAGGGAAAGACCACTCCTAGGTCAAGGGGGGCGCAGAATGCGCTACTTCGAGGACTTCCGGCCCGGCGACGTCCACGAGCTGGGCACCGTCACCGTCACGGCGGAGGAGGTGCTGGAGTTCGGCAGGCGCTTCGATCCGCAGCCCTTCCACACGGACCCCGAGCGCGCGGAGCGGTCCCCGTTCCGCGGACTGATCGCGAGCGGGTTCCACACCCAGGCGATGTTCATGCGCCGCTACGTCGACGGACTGCTCGCCTACAGCGCCTGTATGGGATCGCCCGGCATCGACGAGGTCCGCTACCTGCGGCCCGTCCGTCCGGGCGACGTCCTCACCGCGCGCGTCGAGATCCTCGGCTCCACCCCGTCGCCGTTCAATCCCGCCACCGGCACCGTCAAACCGCGGTGCACCCTGGTGGCCTCCGACGGGACGGCCGTGTTCAGCATGGTCCTGCACAGCATCTTCCGCCGGCGCCCCGCCGACTCCGAGGCCGACCATCTGTCGTCGATGCCCGCGGCCGAGGACCCCGTCGCCTGCGGGCGACCGGCCAAGACCTGTGTCCCGGCCATGAGCGCCTGACGGACCGTCGTCCGTCGGGCCCCGGACACGGCCGTCCGTACCCCGGTGCACCCGTGGGTACCCCCGGTGCACCCCGCCGTCCGCCGCACCCGGACCGGCCCGCACCCCGGCCCGTCCCTAGCCCCGTCCATCCACCGAAGTGAAGGGGGACCTCCTGTGGAGGCCGTATCCCGCACCGCCCAGTGGACCGCCGCCGCGCGCGCCCTGGAGACCGAGCGCGAGGACCGGCTGTTCGCCGATCCCTACGCGCGCACCGTCGCCGACGAGATCGGCTTCGAACTGCTCGAGCGCTACGCGGGCGGCGGCACCGTGCCGTTCCTCGCCATCCGCACCACCTACCTCGACCGCGCCATCGTCAACACGGTGCGGGAGCGGGGCATACGCCAGGTCGTCTTCCTCGCCGCCGGCATGGACACCCGCTTCTTCCGGCTGCCCTGGCCCGACGGCGTCACCGTCTACGAGCTCGACCGCCCGGCCCTCCTGGAGGCCAAGGCCGAGATGCTGGCGCGGGAGCCGCGGCCGGCCGGCCGGGACCGCGTCACCGTCCCCGTCGACCTCACCCAGGACTGGACCGGCCCCCTCAAGGAGGCGGGCTGGAAGAGCGAGGAGCCCGTCCTGTGGGTCGTGGAGGGACTGCTGTTCTTCCTGCCGGAGCAGGCCGTGCGGACCCTCATCTCCACGCTCTCCGCGCACGCCGCCCCCGGCTCCGTGCTCCTCGGCGACGTCATCTCCCAGGCCGCCCTGGACAACCCCCTCGCCCGCGGGTTCATGAAGGCCCTCGACGAGGACGGCAACCCGTGGCTCTTCGGCACCGAGGAGCCCGAGCAGCTGCTCGCCGACTGCGGCTGGGCCGTCCGCGAGGTCCGCCAGCCCGGGGAGGACGGCGCCGACTTCGGCCGCTGGCCCTACCCCGTACCGGCCCGCTCGGTGCCCCGGGTGCCCCGGTCCTTCCTGTTCACGTGCGACCTGCCGACGTACCAGGAGGAGAAGGCCGCATGAGCGCCCACGACTTCCACCAGAGGGTCATCACCGACGCCGGAGCCGCCGTCCGCGGACTGACCGTCTCCCTCGGCCACCGCCTCGGCCTCTACCGGGCGCTGGCCGAGCGGGGCCCGCTCACCGCCGGCGCGCTCGCCGAGGCGACCGGCACGAACGAGCGGTACGTCGAGGAGTGGCTGCACGCCCAGCTCTCCGCCGGCTACGTCGAGCGCCACCCCAGCTCCCTCACGTACACGCTCCCCGCCGACCACGTCGAGGTCCTCGCGGACCCGAAGGCCGTCACGTACGCCGCCGGTTTCTTCACCGCCCTCAAGGCCCTCTACGCCACCGAGGACCTGCTCGTGGAGGCGTACCGCACCGGCGACGGCGTCGGCTGGGCCGAGCACGACCCGGCCCTCGACACCGGCATGGGCTCCTTCTTCCAGCCCACGTACGAGCACAAGCTCGTCGCCGAATGGCTGCCCGCCCTCCACCAGGTCACCGGCAAGCTCGCCGCCGGCGGCACCGTCGCCGACGTCGGCTGCGGCGTCGGCCACACCACCCTGCTCATCGCGAAGGCCTTCCCGAACGCCACCGTCCACGGCTTCGACTACTCGGAGGAGGCCATCGCGATCGCCCGGCAGCTCGCCGAGGAGGCCGGCCTCTCCGACCGGGTCGTCTTCGAGGTCGCGTCGGCCGACGACTACCCGGGCTCCGGCTACGACCTGGTCTGCTTCTTCAACGCCCTGCACGACATGGGCGACCCGGTCGCCGCCGCCCAGCACGTCCACAAGTCCCTGGACGCGGACGGCACCTGGATGCTCGTCGAGTCGAACGTGTCCCCGCAGGACGTCGACGTCCAGACGCCCGCCGCCCGCATGTTCATGGCCCTGTCCGCCGTCATGTGCCTGCCCGTCGCGGTCGCCCAGCGCGGCCCGCACGCCCTCGGCAACCACTCCGGGGAGAAGGCCTTCCGCGGCATCGCGGAGGAGGCCGGCTTCACCCGCTGGCGGCGTGCCACCGAGACCCCGGTGAACGCGGTCTACGAAGTCCGGCCCTGAACACCCGAAGCCTGGAGGCTCACCATGGGCGCCACCGCCCCCCTGCCCGTCACCGACCGGTTCATGGAGGTCCTGGAGCGGCTCAGCGAGCGCTCCGTCGAGGACTACTACAACCCGTACCAGACCTTCCAGTGGCCCGAGACGCTGGAGGAGAACCGCTTCTGGATGACCCCGGAGCTGCTCACCGTCTACGGCACCCGCCACTACGACGCCCTCGACGAGGAAACGCTTCAGCGCCTGTCGAAGTGGGAGTCGATCAACTTCTACAGCCTCAACGTGCACGGCATCCGCGAGCTCCTCATCGAGGTCGTCGGCCGCATCCACATGCCCGGCTTCGAGGTGCCCTCGGACTTCTTCCACCACTTCATCGGCGAGGAGAACGAACACATGTGGTTCTTCTCCGAGTTCTGCCGGCGCTACGGCCACAAGATCTACGGCTCCACCGCCATGCGCGCCGACGCCGCCTGGGAGCCCGAGGTCGAGAACTTCCTCGTCTTCACCCGCATCCTCTTCTTCGAGGAGCTCGTCGACCACTACAACGCCCGCATGGCCAAGGACGCCTCGCTCTGCCACACCATCCGCGAGGTCAACCGCATCCACCACCAGGACGAGTCCCGGCACATCGCCTTCGGACGCGAGCTGGTCTCCCTCCTCCACGGCCGGATGTGCCAGGCGGTGAGCGCCGAGCGGGTCCGCGAGGTGGAGGCCTACCTCAAGCGGTACGTCGTCTACAGCGTCAACTCCCTCTACAACCCCCACGTGTACCGCGACGCTGGCATCCCCGACCCGCTGGCCCTGCGCAACGCGCTGGTCGCCGACGAGAGCCGCCGCCCCCACGAGCGCAAGGCGATCCGCAAGCCGCTCGCCTTCTTCCTGAAGACCGGGATCTTCTCCGACGACACCCTGCCCGTCGTCTGAGGGACCCCAGACCTCCCACCGGAGAGGTGAAGAGACCATGACCGTGACGACCCCCGCGCACACCGGGGAGAACGTGGGCTCGACGAGGGGCCTCCCCTCGCTCGGACCGGAGGGGACCCGCCTGCTGCGGCTCCTCGACGACACCTTCGAGAGCTGGGGCGTGACCGCGGGCGCCCGCCCGATGACCATGCCCCCGCTCCTGCCGGCCGCCGACCTGGCGAAGCTGGACTACTACGACAACTTCCCGCACCAGGCCGTCCTCGCCGCCCCGCTCGACCTGGAGGGCCGCCACGCGACCCCCTTCGACCACGAGCACGGGCACTGGCCGTCCGCCGCCCTCGAACCGGCCGGCCTCGGACTGCCCTCGGCGTCCTGCTACGCCGTCTACCTGGACCACCGGGGCACCCGGATCGCCGACGACACCCTCGTCACGATCTGCTCCTGGTGCTTCCGCAAGGAGACCCACTACGAGGGCATGCGGCGCCAGCTCGGCTTCCGCATGCGGGAGATCGTCGCCCTCGGCACGCCCGAGCACGCCGAGGCGCACCTCGCCGACTTCACCACCCGGATCCGGGCCTTCGCCGCGGCGCTCGACCTGCCGCTGCGCAAGGAGGCGGCCTGCGACCCGTTCTTCGACAAGGGCGGCTCGAAGGCCCTCCTCCAGCGGCTCACCCCGGTGAAGTACGAGTTCCTGTACGAGGACCTGGCGATCGCCTCGGTCAACACGCACCGGAACTTCTTCGGCGACCGCTGCGACATCGCCCTGGCGTCGACCGGCGGGCCGGCCTTCACCAGCTGCGTCGCCTTCGGCCTCGAACGCTGGCTGTCCGCCCTGACCCGCCGGCACGGCGGCTGGGAGGCGGCGACCGAGGCGGTGCTCGACGCGAACGCCCGCCTGCGGGCCGGTGCGAGTGGCGCGGCCGGGCCGGTGATCTGACGTGCCGGCCCGTCCCGCCGCCCCGCCGGCGGGCGGCCTGGGGTGGGCGAACCTCGGCATGGACATCGTGTCCGTCAACCGTGTCCGCAGGCTCCTCGCCCAGTACGGGGAGCGGTTCTTCGAGCGGATGCTCACCCCCGGCGAGCTCGCCGACTGCCGCACCTCCTCCGGGCTCGACGTGCTGAGCCTGTGCGGGCGGATCGCGGCCAAGGAGGCGGCCTTCAAGACCCTGCGGGTCAGGGGCAGGTTCCTGCCCTGGCCGGACATCGTGGTGCGGCGTTCCGAGGGCGGCTGGCCGCTCGTGGAGCTGCACCGGACCGCCGCCGAGATGGCCGCGGAGTCCGGCATCACCGAGATCACCGTGTCCATCAGCCACGACGTGGACTACGCGGTGGCGGTGGCCGCGCCGATCATCGCCCCCACCCCTTACGTATCCAGCAGTAGCTAGCAGCAGCTAAAGGAGAGCAACCATGGCCGACGGCCTGCAGACGGTGAAGAACTGGATCCTCGAGCGTCACCCCGAGCGGGACGACATCGCCGCCGACCTCGACCTCATCGAGAACCGGCTCATCGACTCGCTGTCCTTCGTCGAGTTCGTCTTCCTCCTGGAGCAGGAGAGCGGCACCGCGATCCAGATGGAGACCCTGGAGGTCGAGTCCATCCGCACCCTCGCCGCCATCGAGCAGCACTTCTTCAAGACCCCGGTGGAGGCCCAGGCATGAGCCGCCGCCTCTTCACCTCCGAGTCGGTGACCGAGGGACACCCCGACAAGATCGCCGACCGGATCAGCGACACCATCCTCGACGCCCTGCTCGCCGAGGACCCGTCCTCGCGGGTCGCCGTGGAGACCCTGATCACCACGGGTCTCGTGCACATCGCCGGCGAGGTCACCACGACCGCGTACGCGCCGATAGCGAAGCTGGTGCGCGAGGCCGTCCTCGACATCGGCTACGACTCCTCGGCGAAGGGCTTCGACGGCGCCTCCTGCGGTGTCTCGGTGTCCATCGGCGCCCAGTCCCCGGACATCGCGCAGGGCGTGGACACCGCGTACGAGTCCCGGGTGGAGGGACGCCCCCGGACGGGAGAGGACGCCGCGCTCGACGCGCAGGGCGCCGGCGACCAGGGCCTGATGTTCGGCTACGCCTGCGACGACACGGCCGAGCTGATGCCGCTGCCGATCGCGCTCGCCCACCGGCTCTCCCGCCGCCTCACAGAGGTCCGCAGGGACGGCACCGTGCCGTACCTGCGCCCGGACGGGAAGACCCAGGTCACCATCGAGTACGACGGCGACCGCGCCGTCCGCCTCGACACGGTCGTCGTCTCCTCGCAGCACGCGGCCGACATCTCCGTCGAGGGACTGCTCACCCCGGACGTGCGGGAGTACGTCGTCGAGCACGTCCTGAAGGAGCTCGCCGAGGAGGGCGTCGGCCTGGAGTGCGACGGGTACCGGCTCCTGGTCAACCCGACGGGCCGCTTCGAGGTCGGCGGCCCGATGGGCGACGCCGGACTCACCGGCCGCAAGATCATCATCGACACGTACGGCGGGATGGCCCGGCACGGCGGCGGCGCCTTCTCCGGGAAGGACCCGTCGAAGGTCGACCGGTCCGCGGCGTACGCCATGCGCTGGGTCGCGAAGAACGTCGTCGCGGCCGGCCTCGCCCGCCGCTGCGAGGTGCAGGTGGCGTACGCGATCGGCAAGGCCGAGCCGGTCGGGCTCTTCGTCGAGACCTTCGGCACGGGCGCGCTGCCCGACGAGCGGATCCAGGAGGCGGTCGCCGCCGTCTTCGACCTGCGCCCGGCGGCGATCATCCGCGACCTGGACCTCAAGCGGCCGATCTACGCGCAGACGGCGGCGTACGGCCACTTCGGCCGCGAGCTCCCCGAGTTCACCTGGGAGCGCACGGACCGCGTGGACGCCCTGAAGAAGGCCGCGGGGGTCTGACCATGCGCATCGCTGTCACGGGATCCATCGCGACCGACCATCTGATGACCTTCCCCGGGCGGTTCGGCGAGCAGCTGCTCGCCGACCGGCTCGACCGGGTCTCCCTGTCGTTCCTCGCCGACAACCTGGAGGTCAGGCGCGGCGGAGTGGCAGCGAACATCGCCTTCGGACTCGGCGTCCTCGGTCTCCGCCCCGTCCTCGTGGGCGCGGTCGGCGCCGACTTCGAGCCGTACCGGGTCTGGCTGAAGGACCACGGTGTGGACACCGACTCGGTGCGCGTCAGCGAGTCGCTCCACACCGCCCGGTTCGTCTGTACCACCGACCGGGACCAGAACCAGATCGCCACCTTCTACGCGGGGGCGATGGCGGAGGCACGCGAGATCGACCTGCGGGACGTCGTCGCGCGCACCGGCCGGCTGGAACTGGTCCTGGTCTCCCCGGACGACCCCGAGGCCATGCTGCGGCACACCCGCACCTGCCGTGACCTGGGGATCCCCTTCGCCGCCGACCCGTCGCAGCAGCTGGCGCGGCTCGACGGCGCGCAGGTGCGGGAGCTGGTGGACGGGGCGCGGTTCCTCTTCACCAACGAGTACGAGACGGCGCTCCTCATGGAGAAGGCGGGCTGGCGCGAGGCGGACGTGCTGCGCCGGGTCGGCACCTGGGTCACCACCCACGGGGAGGCGGGCGTCCGCATCCGGGGCGAGGGCCGCGAGCCGCTCGCCGTGCCGGCCGTGGAGGTCGCGGCGGTCGTCGACCCGACCGGGGTCGGGGACGGCTTCCGGGCCGGGTTCCTCGCGGGCCGGATGTGGGGCGTGCCGGAGCGGTGCGCGGCGCAGCTGGGCTGCGCGGTGGCCGCGACGGTCCTCGCCTCCGTGGGGACGCAGGAGCACCGGCTGCGCCGGGAGCCGCTCCTGGAACGGATCCGGACGACGTACGGCGCGGGGTGCACCGCCACCCTCGTCACCCCGCTGAGGGGGCTCACATGACCGTCGTACGGAGTTCCCTGCGAGAGGAGTTCGCCCGGCGGGTCGTGGTGGCCGACGGGGCGATGGGCACGATGCTCCAGGCCGCCGACCCGACCATGGAGGACTTCCGCGACCTCGAAGGCTGCAACGAGATCCTCAACCTCACCCGCCCCGACATCGTCGCCTCCGTCCACGACGCCTACTTCTCGGTGGGCGTGGACTGCGTCGAGACCAACACCTTCGGGGCGAACCTGGCCGCGCTCGCCGAGTACGGCATCGAGAACCAGGTGTCCGAGCTGTCCGAGGCCGGCGCCCGGATCGCCCGGGCGGCCGCCGACGCGCACACGGCCGCCGACGGCCGGCCGCGCTGGGTCCTGGGCTCCATGGGGCCGGGGACGAAGCTGCCGACGCTCGGGCACGTCACGTACGAGCCGCTCCGGGACGCCTTCCAGCAGAACGCCGAGGGCCTGATCCGGGGCGGCGCGGACGCCCTGCTCATCGAGACCTCGCAGGACCTGCTCCAGACGAAGGCGGCCGTCATCGGCGCCCGCCGGGCCCTGGACTGGGTCGGCGTGGACCTCCCGGTGATCGTGCAGGTCACCGTGGAGACCACCGGCACGATGCTGCTGGGGTCGGAGATCGGGGCGGCGCTGACGGCCCTGGAGCCGCTCGGGATCGACATGATCGGCCTGAACTGCGCCACCGGACCGGCGGAGATGGCCGAGCACCTGCGGCACCTGTCGCGGCACGCCCGCGTCCCGATCTCGGTCATGCCCAACGCCGGCCTGCCGGTCCTCACCTCGGACGGCGCGCACTACCCGCTGTCGCCGGCCGAACTGGCCGCCGCGCAGGAGGCGTTCGTCCGCGAGTACGGTCCCGCGCTGGTCGGCGGCTGCTGCGGCACGACCCCGGAGCACCTGCGGGAGATCGTCGAGCGGGTGCGGGGCGCGGCGGTCCTCGACCGGCGGCCCGAACCGGAGCCGGGCGCGTCCTCGCTGTACGGCCACGTGCCGTTCCGGCAGGACACCGCGTACCTGGCGATCGGCGAGCGCACCAACGCCAACGGCTCGAAGAAGTTCCGCGAGGCCATGCTCGACGGCCGCTGGGACGACTGCGTCGAGATGGCCCGCGACCAGATCCGCGAGGGCGCGCACATGCTCGACCTGTGCGTGGACTACGTGGGCCGGGACGGCACCGCCGACATGGCGGAGCTGGCCGGGCGGTTCGCGACGGCCTCGACGCTGCCGATCGTCCTCGACTCGACCGAGGTCGGGGTGCTGCGGGCCGGTCTGGAGAGGCTCGGCGGCCGGGCCGTCGTGAACTCGGTGAACTACGAGGACGGCGACGGCCCCGGGTCGAGGTTCGCCCAGGTCACGGCGCTCGCGAAGGAGCACGGGGCGGCGCTGATGGCGCTGACCATCGACGAGACGGGCCAGGCCCGGACCGTCGAGGAGAAGGTGGGCGTCGCGGAGCGGCTGATCGCCGACCTCACCGGGAACTGGGGGATCAGGGAGTCGGACATCCTGATCGACACCCTCACGTTCACGATCTGCACCGGTCAGGAGGAGTCCCGCAGGGACGGCGTCCACACGATCGGGGCGATCCGCGAGCTGAAGCGGCGCCACCCGGACGTGCAGACGACCCTGGGCCTGTCCAACATCTCCTTCGGTCTGAACCCGGCCGCGCGGATCGTCCTCAACTCGGTCTTCCTCGACGAGTGCGTCAAGGCCGGCCTGGACTCGGCGATCGTGCACGCCTCGAAGATCCTGCCGATCGCCCGCCTGGAGCCGGAGCAGGTGGAGGTCGCCCTCGACCTGATCCACGACCGGCGCCGGGACGGCTACGACCCGCTCCAGCGGTTCCTGGAGATGTTCGAGGGCGCGACGGCGAAGTCGCTGAAGGCCGGGAAGGCCGAGGAGCTCCTCGCCCTGCCGCTGGACGAGCGGCTGAAGCGCCGGATCGTCGACGGCGAGAAGAACGGCCTGGAGGCGGACCTGGACGAGGCGCTGACGGTCCGCCCCGCGCTGGAGATCGTCAACGAGATCCTGCTCGACGGGATGAAGACGGTCGGCGAGCTGTTCGGCTCGGGTCAGATGCAGCTGCCGTTCGTGCTCCAGTCCGCCGAGGTGATGAAGACCGCCGTCGCCCACCTCGAACCGCACATGGAGAAGACGGACGCGGACGGCAAGGGCACGATCGTGCTGGCCACCGTCCGCGGCGACGTCCACGACATCGGCAAGAACCTCGTCGACATCATCCTGTCCAACAACGGCTACAACGTCGTCAACATCGGCATCAAGCAGCCGGTCTCCGCGATCCTGGAAGCCGCCGAGGAGCACGGCGCCGACGTCATCGGCATGTCCGGCCTCCTGGTCAAGTCCACCGTGATCATGAAGGAGAACCTGGAGGAGCTGAACCAGCGCGAGCTGGCCGCCAAGTACCCCGTGATCCTCGGCGGCGCCGCCCTCACCAGGGCGTACGTCGAGCAGGACCTGCACGAGATCTACCAGGGCGAGGTCCGCTACGCCCGCGACGCCTTCGAGGGCCTGCGCCTCATGGACGCCCTCATGGGCGTCAAGCGCGGCGTCCCCGGCGCGGTGCTCCCGCCGCTCAGACAGCGCCGCGTCCCCGCGCGGGCCGCCGCCCCGGTCGCGGAGGCGCGGGAGGCCGAGCCGGCCGGCCGCTCCGACGTCGCCACCGACAACCCCGTCCCCGAACCCCCCTTCCTCGGGACGAGGGTGGTGAAGGGCATCCGGCTCGCCGAGTACGCCTCCTGGCTCGACGAGTCCGCGCTCTTCAAGGGGCAGTGGGGCCTCAAGGACGCCGGGACCGTCGAGACGGAGGGCCGGCCGCGGCTGCGCGCCTGGCTCGACCGGCTCCAGACGGACCACCTCCTCGAAGCGGCCGTCGTCTACGGCTGGTTCCCCTGTGTGTCCAAGGGCGACGACCTGATCGTCCTCGACGAGGACGGAGGCGAGCGGACCCGCTTCTCCTTCCCCCGCCAGCAGCGGGGCCGCCGCCTCTGCCTGGCCGACTTCCACCGCGCGGAGGACTCCGGCGAGATCGACGCCGTCGCGCTGCAGGTGGTCACCGTCGGCTCCCGGATCGGCGAGGAGACGGCGCGGCTCTTCGCCGCCGACGCCTACCGGGACTACCTCGAACTCCACGGCCTGTCCGTGCAGTTGGCGGAGGCCCTCGCCGAGTACTGGCACGCCCGGGTGCGTGCCGAATGGGGCATCGGCGGGAGCGACCCGGCCGGTCTCGACGGCATGCTCCGCACCGAGTACCAGGGCTGCCGCTACTCGCTCGGCTACCCGGCCTGCCCCGACCTGGAGGACCGGGCCAAGATCGCCGCCCTGCTGCGTCCGGAGCGGATCGGCGTGGAGCTGTCGGAGGAGTACCAGCTGCACCCCGAGCAGTCGACGGACGCGATCGTCGTCCACCACCCGGAGGCGAGCTACTTCAACGCGGGAGGCCGCAGATGAGCCCGGTTCCCGGGGACCCCACCTTCTCCTTCGAGTTCTTCCCGCCGAAGACCGACCGGGGCGAGCGGACCCTGTGGGAGGCGATCCGCCGGGTCGAGGTCCTGTCCCCGGACTTCGTCTCGGTGACCTACGGCGCGGGCGGCTCGTCCCGCGACCGGACCATCGGGGTGACGAAGCGGATCGCGGCCGAGACCACCCTGCGGCCCGTCGCGCACCTCACGGCCGTCGGCCACTCCGTCGCCGAGCTGCGGTCCATCATCGGCGCGTACGCGGACGCCGGGGTGCGGGACGTGCTCGTGCTGCGCGGCGACCCGCCGGGCGATCCGCGCGGCCCGTGGACCCCGCACCCGCACGGGTTCACGTACGCCCATGAACTCGTCGCACTGGTGCGGTCGCTGGGCGACTTCCGGATCGGGGTGGCGGCCTTCCCCGAGGGCCACCCGAGGTCGGCGGGCCCGGCGGAGGACCTCGCGCACTTCGTCGCCAAGTGCCGGGCGGGCGCCGACTACGCGATCACCCAGATGTTCTTCGACCCGGAGGACTACCTGCGGCTGCGGGACCGGGTCGCCGCCGCCGGCTGCGACACCCCGATCATCCCCGAGATCATGCCGGCCACCGACGTGCGCCAGATCCGGCGCTTCGCCGAGCTGAGCGACGCCGCCTTCCCGGAGGACCTGGCGCACCGCCTGGAGGCCGCGCGGGACGACCCGGCCGCCGCCTACCGCGTCGGCGTCGAGCACGCGACGCGCATGGGCCTGCGGCTGCTCGACGAGGGCGCGCCCGGCCTGCACCACATCACGCTCAACAAGTCGACCGCGGCTCTCGAAATCCACCGAACCATCCTGAACGCAAGGAGCGTTGTCCATGTCTGACGCCTTCACCGACCACAAGGTCGCGGACCTCTCCCTGGCGGACTTCGGCCGCAAGGAGATCACCCTCGCCGAGCACGAGATGCCGGGCCTCATGGCGATCCGCCGCGAGTACGCCGCGACGCGGCCCCTGACCGGGGCGCGGATCACCGGCTCCCTGCACATGACCGTGCAGACCGCCGTGCTCATCGAGACCCTGGTCGCGCTGGGCGCGGAGGTCCGCTGGGTGTCCTGCAACATCTACTCGACGCAGGACCACGCCGCCGCCGCGATCGCCGCCGCCGGCATCCCCGTCTTCGCCTGGAAGGGCGAGACCCTGGAGGAGTACTGGTGGTGCACGGAGCAGGCCCTGACCTGGCCGGACGCCGACGGACCCAACATGATCCTCGACGACGGCGGGGACGCCACGACCCTCGTCCACCTGGGCGTGGAACGCCAGAAGACCGGCGCGCTCCCGGAGCCCGCCAACGAGGAGCTCGCCGTCATGAGGGCCCTCCTGGAGCGCAGCACCCTCGACTGGACGACCCTCGCCGCCGGCATCCGGGGCGTCACCGAGGAGACCACGACGGGCGTCCACCGCCTCTACGAGATGCACCGCGAGGGCGCCCTCCTCTTCCCCGCGATCAACGTGAACGACGCCGTGACCAAGTCGAAGTTTGACAACAAGTACGGCTGCCGCCACTCCCTCGTCGACGGCATCAACCGCGCCACCGACGTCCTCATCGGCGGCAAGACGGCCGTGGTCTGCGGCTACGGCGACGTCGGCAAGGGCTCGGCGGAGTCCCTGCGCGGCCAGGGCGCCCGGGTGATCGTCACCGAGATCGACCCGATCTGCGCGCTCCAGGCGGCGATGGACGGCTACCAGGTCGCCACCCTGGAGGACGTGGTGGAGACGGCGGACATCTTCATCACGACCACCGGCAACAAGGACATCATCATGGCCTCCGACATCGCCCGCATGAAGCACCAGGCGATCGTCGGCAACATCGGCCACTTCGACAACGAGATCGACATGGCCGGCCTCGCCAAGACCCCCGGCATCGTCAAGGACGAGGTCAAGCCGCAGGTCCACACCTGGACGTACCCCGACGGCAAGGTCGTCATCGTCCTGTCGGAGGGCCGCCTGCTGAACCTGGGCAACGCGACCGGCCACCCGTCCTTCGTGATGTCGAACTCCTTCGCAGACCAGACCCTCGCGCAGATCGAGCTCTTCACGAAGACGGCCGACTACCCCGTCGGCGTCCACACCCTCCCCAAGCACCTGGACGAGAAGGTCGCCCGCCTCCACCTCGACGCCCTCGGCGTCCGCCTGACGACCCTCCGCCCGGAGCAGGCCTCGTACATCGGGGTTCCGGTGGAGGGGCCGTACAAGCCGGACCACTACCGCTACTGATGTGTACGGACGAAGAGCGTGACCCCTGGCTCCCGGACCGCCTCCTGCGGACCGAACGGGACCTGCTGATGCCGCTCCTGCGCCGCACGCCGGAGGAGGCGTACGAGCTCCGCACCGCCTGCCCCGGATGGACGGCCCGGCAGGTGCTCGCGCACTGCGGGGCGGCGCTGGTCCGGATCGTCGAGGACCGGCTGGAGGAGGGGGTGTTCCTGCCGGAGGCCAACGCCTGCGACGTCGCCGAGCGCGAGGACTGGCCGCTCGGCCGGGTCCTCGACGAACTGGAACGCGGCCTGACGGAGGCGGGCCCGGTGATCGCCGCCCGCGAGGACGGCCGCCTCGACGCCGTGGCGCTCGGGGAGTGGGTCCACGCGGGCGACGTGCGGGAGGCCTTCGGCGAGCCGGACGCCTACTGCGGCGACGCGCTGGAGCTCGCGCTCCCCCTCCTGACGGTCACCAGCCGCAAGCGCGAGACCCCGCGGCTGGTCGGCGTCCTGGCGGACGGGGCGACGGCCCGGGTCTCCCTGGGCAACGCGATCGAGGGCCGCCCGCCGGCCACCTTCAAGGGCGACGCGTCGACCCTGATCCGCATCTACGCGGGCCGCCCGCTGGTGCGGACCCGCTACGAACTGACGGGCGCGACGGAGCAGGAACTCCTGATCTACCGCTGACCGCACCCCGCCCCGCACCGGCGGCGGCGCCGCCCGGCGCCGGGGGCCGTACCCAGAAGGGACCACCAGCTGGACGTGGACCACTACGGCCTGCTGCGGCAGCCCGATCTGAACGAACTGGTCAAGAAGATCAGGTACCGGTTGGGGCAGTAGGCCCGCCGGTCACCGCCGCCCCGCGGTCACCAGGCGGCGATGACCGGCACCCCCGGTCCGCTCCGGCGCCAGGCCTCGTCGAGACGGGTGAGCCGGTCCCGGCTCGCGACCCCGTGCAGGGACGCGACCCGGCCGTCGCTGACGGCGCACACCACGGCGCCCACGACCCGTCCGTCGACCACGGCGAGGACGGCGGGAGCGCCGTTGACCGCGGCGATGTGGATCGCGGGCGAGCCGCCCGCCAGCCGCCGCTTCGCCTCGGTGGGCCGGAACCCGGCCCGTACGAAGGAGGCGACCCGCTCGCGCGTCGTGAACCGCAGCAGCCGCTTGGCCAGCCCCGCGCCGTCCGACACCGCGGTCACGTCGTCGGTGAGCAGCGCCACGAGACGCTCGGTGCGCCCCGACACCGCGGCGGCGAGGAACTCCTCGACGACCCGGCGCGCGGACGCCGGGTCCGGCGCGGCGCCGCCGCGGCGCTCGGCCGCGACCCGGACCCGGGCCCGGTGGGTGTGCTGCTGGCTCGCGGACTCGGTGATGTCGAGGATCCCGGCGATCTCGGCGTGGCTGTACGAGAAGGCCTCGCGCAGGACGTACACGGCCCGTTCGACCGGCGACAGGCGCTCCATGAGGGTCAGGACGGCCAGGGACACCGACTCGCGCTGCTCGAAGGTGTCGGCGGGGCCGAGCATCGGGTCCCCGTCGAGGAGCGGCTCGGGCAGCCAGGCGCCGGCCGCGCGCTCGTGGCGGGTGTGCGCCGAGCGGAGCCGGTCGAGGCAGAGATGGGTGAGGACCTTGGTCAGCCAGGCCTCCGGGACGTCGATCCGGTCGCGGTCCGCGGCCTGCCAGCGCAGGAAGGCGTCCTGCACGGCGTCCTCGGCGTCCGCGGCCGAGCCGAGCAGGCGGTAGGCGAGCGCGGCCAGTCGCCCCCGACCGGCCTCGAAGCGTGCGACGGCTGTGCTGTCCATGGCGAACACCCTAGGGGGTGTCCTGCCGGTCGTGCCGGGCTCGCGGGGTCTCGCTGATCCGGCGCGACCGGCAGGACACCCCCGGCGCCCCCGTCGTCCCGGGACGTCCCGTCCGTCGCCCGTGCCGGTTCCGGCGGGCGGGACGTCCCGGGGGCCGCGTGGCCCGCCGGGCCGGGGGGACGTCCCGGGCCGGGGGCACGTCGCGGAGCGTCGGCACCGGCTAGACCGCCGTCCGCATGCCGGTCCGGTCGGGCGAGGGCGCGGTGGCCGTCAGCCGCCTGCGCCTCGGCATGCCGAGCACCGGGTGGGCGATGTTCCAGCCGGCGCCGGCCAGCACGCCCGCCTTGAGCCGTGCGGCCGTCCGGCCGCCCAGGTACCAGTCCTTCGACCGCGCGTCCTCGTCCACCATCTGGAAGACGGCGTCCCGCCGCCCGAGGCTGATGTGGTTGCCGTGGTACTTGAGCCCGACGGTCGGGACCTCGCCGCCCGTGAGGCGCGCGATGATCGCGGCGGTCGCCTGCATGGTGGTGAAGCCGGCCGACGCGCAGGACATCGGCAGGAGACGGCCGTTGTCGCCGATCGCGTGGACGGAGTCGCCGGCGGCGTAGACGTCGGGGTGCGAGACCGAGCGCATGGTGCGGTCGACGACGATCCGCCCGGACGCGGCGACCTCCAGGCCCGCGGCGGCCGCGAGCGGGTGCACGGCGAACCCGGCCGTCCACACCGTCACGTCGGCCGGTACGGTCGCGCCGCCGGCGGTGACCGCCCGGGCCGGCTCGACGGCCGCCACCGCGGTGTGCTCGTGCACGGTGACGCCGAGCCGCTCGAAGGCCCGGCGCAGGTGGCGGCGCGCCTTGGGGGAGAGCCAGGCGCCCAGCTCGCCGCGGGCGGCGAGGGCGACCGACAGGTCGGGGCGGGACTCGGCGATCTCGGTGGCGGTCTCGATGCCGGTCAGTCCCTCGCCGACGACCAGGACGGTGCCGCCCGCCCCCAGGGCGGCCAGCCGCTCGCGCAGCCGCAGCGCGGAGTCCCGGCCGGCCACGTCGTGGGCGTGCTCGGCCGCGCCGGGCACGCCGTGGTGGTCCACGGAGCTGCCGAGGGCGTAGAGGAGGGTGTCGTAGGCGAGTTCGCCGCCGTCCGCGTCGGGTCCCGGGGTCACCGAGACCGTTCCGCGGACGGGGTCGACGGCGGTGACGCGGGCCACGCGGAGCCGCACCCCGCTCCCCGCGAAGACGTCGGCGAGGGAACGGACCGAGAGGTCCCGGCCGCTCGCGAGCTGGTGCAGCCGCATCCGCTCGACGAAGTCGGGGGAGGCGTTGACGACGGTGATCTCGGTGTCGGCGGGGGAGAGCCGGCGGGCCAGGTTCCCGGCGGCGTAGGCCCCGGCGTATCCGGCTCCGAGGACGACGATGCGGTGCTTCATGGCGATGCTCCTGTCTCGTTCGGGCGCCCCTTGAACGAGACGGCCCGACGATTGCTGACAGGCGGGATGTGTGACGCCGGTCACAGCTATGGGTCGTCGTCGGTTCGGGCGCTGAGGCCGTCGCCCGGGGCGCGGACCGGTGCCGTCGCCCGGGGCCGTGGACCGGGTTCGTGGACCGGGTTCGTGGACCGGGTTCGTGGACCGGGGGCGCGGGACCGGCGGGGCGCGGGTCCGGCGGGGCGGCGCCGGCGGGGGCGGGCGGCGCGGTGCAGGCGGGGTCGGGGTCCGGTCGGGCGCAGGGCCGGGAAATTCCTTTGCGGGGTGGGGCGGTGGGCGGCAGGCTTCTCCGCCATGACCAGTCATCCTTCCCGCCCGGCCGGCGTCGCGCGGCCCGCCCGCCCGGTCGCGGACCTGTTCTCCGCCGACGGGCGCCTCACGGCGATCCCGCGCCGGCCGGCCCGCCGCGAGGCGCTCCTCGCGCACCTCGCCGAGACCCTCTTCACGCCCGGCACCGACTACCGCGAGGCCGAGGTCAACCAGGCGCTGCTCACCGTCCACGAGGACTTCCCCGCCCTGCGGCGGTACCTCGTGGTCGGCGGCTTCCTCGCCCGGACCAAGGACGGCTCGGCGTACCGCCGACAGCAGCAGCCCGGCTCCCCCGGAGGCGCGATCCCCGCCGTCGCGTGACCGCCGCGGTGGTGGCCGGCCTGCTGGCCGGCTACGGCATCGCGATCCCGGTCGGCGCGGTCGGTGCGTACCTGGTGGCCGTGACCGCCCGTACCGGCTGGCGGACCGGCGCGGGCGCCGCGCTGGGCGTCGCCACGGCCGACGGCGTGTACGCCGTGATCGCCGTGGCCGGCGGCGCCGCGCTGGTCCCGCTGCTGGCGCCGGTGGCGGACCCGCTGCGCCGGGCCTCGGCCCTGGTCCTGGTGGTGCTCGCGGTGCGGGCGGCGTACGGCGCGGTCGCCGCGTACCGGACGGGCGGAGCCGCCTCCCGCGACGACGGGACGGCGCTCGGCCCGGGCCGCGCGTACCTCGTCTTCCTGGGCATCACGATCCTCAACCCGATGACCGTGGTCTACTTCGCCGCGCTCGTCCTCGCGACGGGCCCCTCGGCGCCCGCGACCCTCCCCGACCGGACCGCCTTCGTCCTCGCGGCCCTGGCCGCGTCGGCGAGCTGGCAGCTGCTCCTCGCCCTGGGCGGGACGCTGCTCGGGCGGATCCTGACCGGCCCCCGGGGGCGGCTGGCGACGGTGCTCGCGTCGAGCGCGCTGATCGTCGTCCTCGCGGTGCGGCTGGTGGCCCGCCCCTGAACGGACGCGCGGCGGCGCCTCCGCCGCTCAGGTCACCCGAGGCGGCGCGGGCGGGACGGCCCGCGGGGCACCGTGGCCGCCGCGGCCACGGTGCCCGCGACCGCGAGGACCGCTCCGGCCGCGAGCACGCCCCGGCGGGAGCGCCAGGAGAGCACCGACCAGCAGGACTGGGCCGAGAGCAGCGAACCGAGGCTCGCCCAGGACCCCACCGAGGCGGCCGACATCGCGGAGCCGACGGAGCCGACGGACAGGAACGACCCGACCGAGCCGATCGACAGCGTCGACCCGACCGAGGCGACGGACAGGAACGAGTCCCGCGACCAGAGCGAGAGCGACGAACCGCGGCGAGAGGTCATGTGCCGATCGTAGGGGCGTTCCCCGGGCCGCGCGCGGGGCGTGTTCAGTCGATGTGCACGATCTGGAAGGCCTCCGCCATCCGTCCGGCGGGCAGTCCGCCCGCCGTCGCGTGCTCGCCGAGCCAGGTGCGGAGCAGGCCCGCGAGGTCGTCGAAGTGGGCCGTCTGGGAGGTGTGGATGCGCAGGGCCTCGACCTTGCGGTCGAAGACGGGGGTGACGTCCACGTACTGGTTGGGCGTGGGGCCGGTCATCAGCCACAGCTCGTGGACGGTCCACGGCTCCAGGCCCTCCTCCTTCAGCAGGGAGGGGTGGGCGAAGGGGTTGCGGGCCTCGGGGTAGACCGCGCGCAGGCAGGCGTCGCCGACGGCGCGGTGGTCGGGGTGGAGGTCGGCGACCCGCGCCCAGTTGATCTCGGGGGAGGGGATGATCGCGCGCTGCGGCCGCACCTCCCGTATCACCCGGCACAGGTCGCGGCGGAGTTCCACGGAGGCCTCCACGAAGCTGTCGGGGTAGCCGAGGAAGCGGACGTCGGCGACGCCGCTGAGCTTGGCCGAGTGGACCTGTTCGGCGCGGCGCAGATCCGCCATGGCCTGGCGGGGGAGCCGGTCGTCGTAACCGCCGGCGCCGCCGTCCGTGACGATGCAGTACGTGACGCGGGTGCCGCGCTCGATCCACTGCATGACGGTGCCGCTGACGCAGAACTCGATGTCGTCGGGGTGCGCGGCCACGACGAGCAGTGACTCCGGTGCGGTGCGGGCGGGGTGGTCGACGGCGTGGTCGGCGTGGTGGCCGCCGTGGTCGCCGGCGGCCCGGTCGTGGTCCTCCATGTCCCTCATGTGGCCAGCCTGTTGGGGCGGCGGGGGCGTCGCAAGGCCAACCGGTGGCGTGAACAGGACATGGCACTTACGCGCCATTCAAAAACTTGGTAGGTTCAAATCATTGGGTTGTACGGCTGAGTGATGTGCTTGGAGGGTGACCGCTGTGTGCAGGATTCTCGGCTCCTTCGCCGCCGGGGCGGCGGCCCGCGCCGACCGCCCCGACCCGGCGCAACTCGCCGCCGTGTCGGCCCGCCAGCGCCACGGCGGCCCCGACGAGCACGCCGTGCTCACCGGCCCCGGCTGGGCCCTCGGCTGCGACCGGCTCGCCGTCACCGACCCCTGCGGCGGCCGGCAGCCCTACCGGCTGCCGCACCTCCCCGGCGTCCTCGCCGTCCTCAACGGCGAGATCTACAACCACGCCGAGCTGCGCCGCACCCTCGCCGCCCGCGGCCACCGCTTCCCCGACCGCTGCGACGGCACGCTGCTGCCCGCCCTCTACGCCGAGTACGGAGCCGCCTTCGCCGAACACCTCGACGGCATGTTCGCCGTCGCCGTCCTCGACCTGCGCCCCGGCAGCACCCGACTCGTCCTCGCCGTCGACGACATGGGCATGAAGCCGATCCACCTCCACCACGACCCGTACGACGGGTCCACCCGGTTCGCCTCCGAGATCCCCGCGCTCCTCGCCTTCGAGGGCGTACGGATCTCCCCGCGCGAGGACTCCCTCGACACCGTCCTCGCCACCCGCACGTCCTTCTCCGCCCACACCGCACTCGACGGCGTCGACGTCCTGCCGCCCGGCGCCACCGCCCTCGTCCGGCCCGGTGCGGCACCCGTGGTGCGCCGCCGAGGCCCGCACCGGAGCGCCCCCGTCGGCGACACCCAGGACGTCCTGCGGCACGAGGTGCGGCGGCTCGCCGAGGCCGACATGCCGGTCTGCGCCATCACCAGCGGCGGCCTCGACTCCGGGCTCGTCACCGCGCTCGCCGCCGAGCACGCCCGCGAGGCCGACGCGCCGCCGCTGCACACCTTCCACCTCGCCTACCGCGGCCGGTGGCCCGACTCCGAGGCCGCGTACGCCCGTTCCGTCGCCCGCAGGGCCCGCACCGTGCACCACGAGGTCGCCGTCGACCCCGACGAGGCCGGGTCGCTCCTCACCCGGACCGTCCGCCACCTCGGCCAGCCCAACGCCGACCCGATCGCCCTGTCCACCTACGCGCTCTTCCGCGCCGTCCGCGAGAACGGCTTCACCGTCGCGCTGACCGGCGACGGGGCCGACGAACTCTTCGGCGGCTACGACCGGATGCGCGCCGCGCTCGCCGCGCCGGCGGGCACGGACTGGGCCGGGGCGTACGCGGACGCGCTCTCGGCCGCGCCCCGGCTGCTCCGCGAGCACCTGTACACCGCCGACTACCGCGCCCACATCGCCGACCAGGGGTCGGCGGCCGACCGCATCGAGCAGGAGCTGCGCTCCGCGGAGGCCGTCGGCGAGGACCGGCTCACCGCGATGACGGCCTTCGAGACGCGCTGGCGGCTGCCTGCCTACCACCTGCGGCGGGTGGACCACCTGTCGATGGCGTGGGCGGTCGAGGCCCGGATGCCCTTCTGCCAGCCGGCCGTCGTGACCCACGCGCGCGCACTGCCGACGGCGGCCCGGACCGGGAAGCGGGCGCTGTACGAGGCGGGGGCGGAGCTGCTGCCCCCGGCGGTCCTGCGCCGGCCCAAGCAGCCCTTCACCCTGCCGCTCTCGGCGATGCTCGCCCCGGGCGGCCCGCTCCTGGAGACGGTCCGCGAACTGCTGTCCCCGGCCCGTCTGGTGCTGGGCGGCAAGGTCCGCGCGGACCGCGTGCAGCGGCTCCTCGCCCGCCACGGCGAGCGCCCCTCCCACCACGACGCGCAGGCGCTGTGGGCCCTGGCGGTCCACGAGCTGTGGACGGAGGTCGTCCAGGGCATGCGCATCCCCGTCGGCTGTGCGGCCTGACCTCCCGGGACCCCACGGCCCCACCTCCGCCAAGCCCGCGGGCCCCACCTCCGCCAAGCCCGCGGGCCCCGCCCCCGCCAAGCCCGCGGGCCCCGCCCCCTCCGAGCACGCGCCCGCGACGGCGGCCGCCGCTCTCGTCCGTGCCCACGACGCCCCCGGCCCCACCCTCGTCCTCCGTCTCGACCACCTCCCCCGCGGCGCCCTCGCCCTCGGCGGGGAGCTCGCGTGGCTGCGTCGGGCCCTCGCGGGCACGCCCTACGCCGGGATCGGCAAGATCGCGCTGTACCGGGCCGCCGGCCCCGGCCGGCTCGACCACCGCTTCGTCCAGGCCCTGCCCACCGGCTTCGACTTCCGCGCGGGATGCGGCCATTCGCTCCTCGCCTGCGTCGTCGCCGACGACCGCCCCGGCCCCGTCACCGTCCGCGCCGTGACCACCGGCGACACCGTCCTGTGCGAGCACGAGCCGCAGCAGGGCGCGTACACGCTCAGCTTCCTCCGCGCCCCCACCGCCCCCGGGACCCTCCCCACCGGCCGCCCGGTCGACCTCCTCGACGGCGTCCCCGTCTCCCTCGTCCGGTACGGCAACCCGTACGTCCTCGTCGACGCCCGGCACCTTCCCGAGGACGGGCTGCGGGAGCGGCTCGAAGGCCTCCGCGCCCTCGCCGCCCGGCTCCTCGGCCATCCGCCCCACTCCGCCCTCCCCAAGATCGCCGCCTTCACCGCCGGGCCCGCGGGCCTCTCGGTGCGCGCCCTCACCGTCGGCGGCTGGCACCCCCGGCTCGCCCTCACCGGCGCCGCCGCCCTCGCCGCCGCCGGCGCGCTCGACGGGACCGTCGTACCGCCCGTGGACGGGGAGGTCCGCACCCCGGGGGGCACCGTGACCGTCTCCACCGGTCCGGACCGCGTCCGCGTCCACCACAAGCGGGCCGAGCTGCTCGAACGGCTGGTGCTGCCCTGGCGTGTCCACGCAACGGCGTGAACGCGCACCGCTCTCACCGGGCTCGGGGCCCCCGTCCTCTGCCACGCTGAAACGGACCGGCCATCGGTATCCGTGGGGAGAGCTGGCACACATGAAATTCGAGAACCTGCGTGTCGTCGTGACCGGAGCGTCCCGCTATTTCGGTCGCGCGCTCGCCGTCGGATTCGCGCATCTGGGCGCCGAGGTCTACGTCTCGGCGCGGACCGTCGAAGCCGCCGAACGCACCCGCACCGACGTCATGGGCTCGGCCCGGGACCGCATCCACGCCTTCGGCTGCGACCTCAGCAAGCCCGCCGAGATCCGGGAGTTCGCCGCCCGAGTCGGCGAACGCACCGACCGCGTCGACCTGTTGGTCAACAACGGCGCCCGCTGGCTCGACGGCATGGACCTGGAGGCGGCCAGCGACGCCGAGATCGTCGAGACGATCGAGTCGACCGCGGGCGGCACGGTCCTCATGGTGAAGCACTTCCTGCCGCTGCTGCGGGGCTCGCTGCGCCCCGACATCGTCAACATGGTCGCCGTCCGCGACGCCGGGGGAGCCTCCGCGGCCACCGCCGGCGCGGCCCACGAGGCCTTCTGGGCGGCGAAGAGCGCGCAGGCCGGATTCGCCGACATCCTCTCGCGCCGCCTGCGGCCCTCCGGCGTCCGCGTCTTCTCCCTCTTCCCGCCCGACTTCTCGATCTCCGACCCGCGCTTCGCGGAATGGGACGGCTCGAACCCGGACGGCACGGCGCCCGACGAGAAGCTGACCACCCAGGCGCTCTTCGAGTGCATCGTCTACGCGGTCGAGCAGCCCCGCGACTGCTTCATCCGCTCCTTCCACTTCGAGCCCCGCTGACCCCTGCCCGCCGAACCCGGCTCGACCGAACCCGGCTCGACCGAACCCGGCTCGACCGAACCCGGCACGGCCGACCCCACCGCCCCGACGAGACCGAGCCCGCTGACCCGCCCTGCGCCGACAGCGCCCCGCCGCACGCGACCGCTGAAGCCCACCGCACCACAGCGTCAAGGAGGTCCCATGAGCACCCCTGTCTGGATCACCGCGACCCCTCCCGCCACCCACGGCGAACTCCACATCGGCCACCTCGCCGGTCCGTACGTCGCCGCCGACGTCCTCACCCGTTATCTGCGGGCCGAGGGCGAGGCCGTCCGGTTCACCACCGGCACCGCCGACCACGCGAGCTCCGTCGAGGTCCGCGCGCTGCGCCACCACCGCAAGCCCGAGGAGGTCGCGGAGGGCTACCGCGCCGCGATCACCGCGGACTGGCTGCGGTCCGGCGTGGAGTTCGACCACATCGTGCGCCCGCGCCGCGACAAGGGCTACGCGCGCTGGGTGCAGGACCTCTTCGGGCGGCTCTACGCACAGGGCGTGATCGCCCCGCGCACCCGCCTGCTGCCGTACTGCGAGCCGTGCGACCGCTGGCTGTACGGGGCGCACGCCACCGGCACCTGCCCGCACTGCGGCGCGGTCAGCGACGGCGGCATGTGCCACGAGTGCGCGCGGCCCAACGACGGCGGCGACCTCATCGGCGCCCGCTGCGCGCTCTGCGACACCCCGGCGACGGCCCGCCGCTGCCGCCGGCTCTACGTACCGCTGGAGCCGTTCCGGGACACGCTCGCCGACTACTGGGCGACGGCCGGGCTGCCCCCGCGCCTGGCCGCGCTGTGCGAGTCCCTCGTCGAGGACGGGCTGCCGGACATCGCGGTCGGCCACCCCGCCGAGTGGGGCCTCCAGGTCCCCGTCGAGGGCTTCCCCGACCACCGCATCGACGGCTGCTTCGAGGCCGCCGCGATGCACCTCTTCGGCTACGACGTGAAGGGCCCGCTGCCCCGCCGCGCGATCCACTTCTGCGGCTTCGGGCACGCCTTCTGCCACGCCGTCCTGCTGCCGGTGCTGCTGCTCGCGCAGGACGTCAAGCTGCCGCAGGACTTCAACGTGAACGAGTCGTACGTCATCGAGGAGGGCGTCCAGGAGGGCAACGTCTGGGCGCTCGACCTGCTCACCGAGTACGGCTCCGACACCCTGCGCCGGCACGTCCTCCAGGCCCGTCCGCTGGGCCGCCGCACCGTCTTCCACCGGGAGCGGCTCGCGGCCGCGCGCCGCGAACTGGACGAGAACTGGAACAGCTGGCTGTCCCGGCTCTTCGCCGCCGTACGGGAGGAGTGCGGCGGCCTGGCGCCGCAGGCGCTGCCCGGCGGCACGGGCTGGGAGATCCTGGAGCGGCGTCTGCACCGCGGTGTGGACGACCTGCGCGAGGCGTACGGCCCCGACGCCTTCGACCCGCGCCGGGCCGTCGCCGTCCTGGACGAGATGGTCCGCTCGGCCGCCGACTTCGGTCACGTCAACGCGCACGAACGCTGCCGGCCCAGCACCTCCTGCCGCCACCTCCCGGCGCTGGCGGCGCAGTTGGCGGTGGCCTCGGCCCTGTCGGCGTGGTCGCGGCCGGTGATGCCCGAGGGCGCGGACCGGCTGGCGGCGGCGCTCCGCGCGGAGCCCGGCCGGCCGGTCGACTGGCAGGCCCTGACCGCCCCGCTGCCGGGGACCCGGCTGGAGCCCCCGTCGGGCCCGGTCTTCGGGTTCTGATCCCCCCCGCGAACCGTACTACTAAGCAACTAAGTACCTCAGTACAGCGGCCTCCGGGCCGTCCGGACCCCCACCCTGCCGCGTGACCGTGCGCGCGAGCGACGCGCAGGGGCACGCGGCCTCCCTCCCCTCAGGAGCCCCTCGTGTCCCTGCGCGTCGCCATGCTCAGCGTCCACACCTCCCCGCTCCACCAGCCTGGGACGGGGGACGCCGGCGGCATGAACGTCTACATGGTCGAGCTGTCCCGCGCCCTGGCCGAACAGGGCGTGGAGGTCGACCTGTTCACCCGCTGCCGGGGCGAGGCGGCGGCCCCGTCCGCCGCACTCGCCCCCGGGGTGCGGGTCCGCCACCTGCCCGCCGGTCCCCGCCGCGCGCTGCCCAAGGAGGCCATGCCCGGTCTGGTGGTGCCGTTCTCGCTGGCCCTGCTCAAGGAGGAGCGGCGGTACGACCTGGTCCACTCCCACTACTGGCTCTCCGGGCAGGCGGGCCGGATCGCCGCGGTGGGGTGGGGCGTCCCGCTGGTGCACACGGCCCACACCCTGGCCCGGGTGAAGAACGCCACGCTGGCCGCCGGCGACACCCCCGAACCGGAACTGCGGATCCGGGGCGAACACCAGGTGACGGCCGCCGCGGACCGGCTGATCGCGAACACGGCGGACGAGGCGGGGGCGTTGCGGTCGCTGTACGGGGCGGATCCCGGGCGGACCGAGGTCGTGCGTCCGGGGGTCGACCTGCGGACCTTCCGGCCGGCGGACGGCCGGGCCGCGGCGCGGGCCCGCCTCGGGCTTCCGGCGGACGCGTTCGTGCCGCTGTACGCGGGCCGCATCCAGCCGCTGAAGGGGCCGGACGTGCTCGTACGGGCGGTGGCCGAGCTGCTGGCGGACTCCCCGGGCCTGCGCCGCAGGCTGCTGGTCCCCGTGGTCGGCGGGCATTCGGGCGCGACCCGGGAGGGCACGGCGTGGCGGCTGGCCGAGGAGCTGGGGGTGGCGGACGTGCTGCGGCCCTGCCCGCCCGTACCGCAGGAGCGGCTGGCGGACTGGTACCGGGCGGCGGACGTCCTGGTGGTGCCCTCGCGCAGCGAGTCGTTCGGCCTGGTGGCCCTGGAGGCGCAGGCCTGCGGGACGCCGGTGCTGGCTGCGGCGGTGGGCGGTCTGCCGACGGCCGTGCGGGACGGGGTGACGGGCCTGCTGGTGCAGGGGCACGAACCGGGGGAGTACGCGCGCCGGCTGGGCCTGCTCGCGGCGCACCCGGAGACGGTGCGGGCGATGGGGGAGGCGGCGGTGCGGCACGCGCACGGGATGAGCTGGCTGGCCTCGGCGACGCGCACCGTCGAGGTCTACCGGGAGGCGCTGGCGGAGGTGCGCCGACCGTCGCTCGCCGGCGCGGAGCGGAGGGTGGGGCAGGGGCGGCGGCACGCCCCTGCCCCGACGGCCCCTCTCTCCTGGAGGAACGAGAAGACCGTCGCACCAGTCTAGCACCTCTTTTGGTTCGACCAAAAGTTAGAAGCGGCCAGGATGAAGTAATTCCGTTCCCGCGACGGCCTATTGACGCACTCACGCCATGGCGGGTCCACGCATCGGGGAACTCTGGATTCGCCCCCACCCGGACTCCAGAATGGAGATGTCTTCAGGGAGCGCCCGGCGGCACGGGCCCCCGGAAGGCGGAATTCACATTCCAACTCCTGGAGGAATCATGTCCGCTGAGCAGAACTCCGGAATTCGCAGGACGGTCCGTCAGTTCGCCCTCGCGCTGGTGGCCTGTCTGGCCGTCGCCGGCGGCGCCGCCATGGCCACCGCCGCCGACTCCGCTCCGGCCGGCCAGCAGCAGGCCGGACCGACCGACGACTGGCCGCACGCCGTCCCCACCACCACGCCGCCGATCGGCTGAACCGGCCGAATCACCCGGCCCGCCCGGCCATTCCCCGGCCGGGCGCGAGAAAAGCCCCGCAATCGACCTGCCACGATTGCGGGGCTTTTCCGCCTCCTCAGTCCAGCCAGCCCAGTCTCACGGCCCGCACTCCCGCCTCGAAGCGGCTCGACGCCCCCAATTCCTGCATGAGTTCCGAGAGCATGCGGCTCACCGTGCGCAGGGAGACCCCGAGATTCCGCGCGATCTTCTCGTCCTTCATCCCGGCCGCGAGCATCTGCAGCGCCGCCTGCTGCTGCTCCGAGAGGCCGTCCCCGCCCCGCTCGGGCGCCACGTGGTCCCCGTAGGGCGAGGCCGTGTGCCAGCAGTGCTCGTACAGGCTCAGGAAGGAACGGACGAGGAGCGGCCCGCGGGCCAGGATCGCGCCCTCCCCGGGCGCCTCCGGGCGCAGCGGCACGATCGCGTACTGCTCGTCGACGATGACCATCGTCATCGGAAGGTCGGGCGCGATCCGCACCTCGACCCCCAGCTCGGCACGGCGGTTGAGGACCTCCGCCGCCTCCGGCCGCGCGGCGTCCCGGCCGCGGTAGATGGCGCGGACCCGCACCCCGTGGGCCAGCTTGCGGCGGTCGCGTTCGAAGATGCGCTCGGGGACCTGCCGGGCCGGGCCGGTCGGGTACATCGAGCACGACGCCTCCTGCGTGACGTCGATGATGTCCTCCAGCGCCTGCTGGATGCGCCGGTAGTCGGTGATCGCCTCGACCGCGATCTCGGAGCGGGTCAGCGACCCCGGCCGGAGGAACGTGCCGGCCAGCGTCTCCAGCGCGCCGTACGCCTGGTCCGCCTCGGCCAGGTGCTCGCGCAGCCGGGCGCGTTCGCGGTCCAGGATGCGCAGCAGCGCGATCTCCGGGTCGACCGAGGCGACCGCGTCCGCGTCGGGCTGCCACCGCGCGTCGCGCAGGTCGGCGCTCGTGGCGTGGGTGCTGGTGGTGGGGACGATCAGACCGAGGGAGATCAGTTCGGCCCGACATCGCTCGTACTCCTCCGCCCCGATCCCTAACTCCTTCGCGACCTGCGGGAAGTTGGACACGCCGCGCCGGCGCAGCTCCCGGTGGAGGGCCACCAGCTGCGCGTCGGCGCCCCCGCCGGACCGGCCGTCCGCCCGGCCGTCCCCCTTGTAGCCATCCGTCGTGATCACGGCGAGGTTCCCCCTTCTCTTCGTGGTCCGGTCTCCCGAATCGCCAGGTTACGTGCCCCCCGCGCGCCGGTCCCCGGTCAGGAGACCGGTCGGAAGAGACGGTCTAGGGGGTGTGCTCGTAGGGGTCGCCGTCGAGCAGACCGAGCCGGGCGGCCTGCACGCCCGCCTCGAAGCGGCTGGCCGCGCCCAGCTCCTGCATCACCTCGGAGATGAGCCGGCTGACGGTGCGCAGGGAGACGCCGAGGCTCCGGGCCACCTGCTCGTCCTTGATGCCGGACGCGAGCATCCGGAGCGCGGCCCGCTGCTGCTCGGTCAGTCCGCCGCCGTCGTGCGGGGCCGGCGTGGCGTGGCCGTACGGGGTGGCCGCGTTCCAGCAGTAGGCGTACAGGGCGAGGTAGGAGCGGACCAGCCCCGGCCCCCTGGCGAGGATGGCGGCGGACTCCGGGTCGCGCGGGTCGGTGGGGAGCAGGGCGAAGTTCTCGTCGGCGAGGACCATGTTCATGGGGACGACGGGGGAGAGCCGCACCTCGACGCCGAGCGCGGCCCGCTCCGCGAGGTGCTGCACCATCTCGGGGACCTGGCCGACCCGCTGGCTGTACATGGCCTGGACCCGCACGCCGCGGGCCACCCGGTCCCGGTCCCGGTCGAGCTCCCGGGTCATCTCCTCGCGTCGTACCGATCCGGTCAGCATCGAGTGCACCGAGCGGCGCACCGTGTGTGTCAGGTCGGCGAGTTCGCGGCGGATGCGCTCGGGGTCGTCGACGATCCGCACCTCGACCTCGGAGCCGGTCTCCGTGCCGGCCCGCAGGAACGGTCCGGCCAGCGTCTCCAGCGCGGTGTGGGCCCGGCTGGTCTCGGCGAGCCGGCTCTCCAGGCGTTCGCGCTCGTGCTGGAGGAGCCGGAGCAGGGCGACGTCGGGGGCGACCACGGCGGGAGCGTTTCCGGGGGCCGGGCCCGCGTGCGGATCGATCAGTCCCAGCCCCGCCAACTCGTCGCGGCAGCGCTCGCGTTCGGTTTCGGTGAGGTCCAGCCGGCGGGCGATCGCGTCGAGGGGTTCGCCGGGGCTGGCGCGGAGTTCCCGGTAGAGGGCGAGGGACTGCTCGCTTGCCGTACGCGCTCCGGCGGCGTTTCTGGACACGGCGAAGCAGACTCCCCTCGGATCGCGCGGATCCTGTCGAAACGCCCCGCTCGACCCTGTCACAGATTCGAACGTGCCGCACGGTGTTCCCGTGCTTTCAGCGGGCGGGGTCCGCCGCCCGGCAGTCGGGGCAGAGACCCTTGAAGACCACCTCGGCGTCGCTGACCGCCCAGGCGGTCAGACTGCCGCGCGGCGGCGCGGGCGCGGCGGCCGTCACGTTCTCCACGCGGCCGCAGTTCAGGCAGAGGGCGTGCTGGTGCGCGGGGCCGGAGATCTCGAACACGGCGGGCAGGCCGGGCCGGTCGAACTTGCTGACCAGACCGGTCTCCTGGAAGTGCCGCAGCATCTCGTAGACGGCCTGGCTGGTCAGCGTGCCGAGGCGCTCACGGGCGGTCGTGGTGATCGCCTCGACGTCGAGATGGCCGCCGGCGGCGAGCACCGTGAGCACCTCCAGGCGCGGTCCCGTGACCCGCAGGCCGACGTCGCGCAGGCGCTGGATCACCGCCTCGCGGCCCGTCAGCTCTTCCACGCCTGCCATCTTCTCCGCCCGCCCGCTCGCCGTCTGGTCGGCTCAAACTTTTGTGGGCATCGTACCTCTTGCTCGTCAACCCCGTCAGGACGCCGTCCGGTCGTCGGCCCTGCACACGAGCAGCACGGACTCGGTCCGCTCGTCGATCCGGTGGCGCCGCCGGCCCTCGATGTGCAGGCCCGCGGAGTGCAGCTCCGCCGCGAGCCGCTCGGGCTCCACGATCCACTTGTCGGTGGTCAGGACGACCCGCTCCGAGGACAGCTTCCCGGTCCTGGCCGCGTAGTAGGTGATGCGCTCGCTCATCGACGGCAGGTCGAAGACCTGCCGGGCCACCACCCACTCGTCGATGCCGTCGAAGCGCGGCACCTGGAACGCCCAGGTCCGCCGCGGCTCCGCGATCAACCCCGGCAGCTGGTGCGCCGTGTAGTCCAGGGCGAGGGCCCCGCCCGCCTGGAGGTGGGACGCCACCTCGCGCAGCAGCGCGGGCCGCCGCGCCGGGGGGACGGCGGCGACCATCGCGCCCGCCAGCAGCGCGAGCCGGTAGCTGCCGCGGAGCCGCAGCTCGGTCAGGTCCGTCCGGTGGGTGACCACCAGGCCGGCCACCTGCGGACCGATCCGGCGCGCCCAGCCGTCGAGGCGCTCCAGGGCCGAGGCGTCCCGGTCCACGGCCTCCACGGCGAAGCCGTGCCGGGCGAACGGGACGGCGAGCCGCCCGGCGCCGGAGCCGAGGTCCAGAACGGGTCCGCCGGTGGAGCGGGCGAGGCTGAGGTACCGGACGATGTCCGCGCTGTGCGGGCCGAGCAGGGCGTCGTGCAGCCAGACGGAGCCCTCGTCGGCGGGGGAGACGGATTCGAGGCCGGGCAGGGTGTCCGAGGCGACCCGGATCCCGGCGCCGGGATCCGGCTCCCCGTCGTATCGGGACGGCAGGACCGGAGCGAACGCCGCGGGCACGACGGGCAGGGAAGTGCCGCTCGGTGTGTGCATCGCTCCTCCAGGGGCTCGCTCGGTCCATGCCGTCCGGACGAGGTACCCGTGCCGCCGGGCCCGCGCCGCTGGACCCATCCTGACCTGGGGGAGGAACCCCGATCCACCGGATGGGGCTGCGTGAACACGCGATGGCGTGGATCTGCCACGCCCGCGGAGCGCGGGCGCCGCTACAGCGTGCGGCTCCAGCGCCGGGCGGAGAGGGCGGCGAAGCCCAGGTGGCGGTAGAACGGCAGGGCCGGGTCCGCCTCCGCCGGGAGCTCCACCCGCTGGTGCCGGGCCCCGAAGTCCCGCATCCGGTCCGTGGCCGCCGCCAGCAGGGCCGTGCCCACGCCCCGGCGGCGGGAGCCGGACGCCACCGCGAGGGCGTACACCTCGCCCTCGCCCGGCACCGGCACGCCGCCGGCCGCGACGCCGACGACCGCGCCCTCCGCGTCCGTCGCGACGAGCCAGCCGAGCCAGCCGGGCGCGCCCCCGGGAATTTCAATTTCCGCGCGTATGCGGGGCAGTGCGCATTGGGCGGAGATCAGTCGCCGCATCGGGATTTCGTCCAGGATTCCCGTGTAGCTGCTCCGAATGGCGTCGGCCAGTAGCCTGGATATCGTCGTCGCATCGCCGGCCGCGGCCGTTCGAACGCCAGCCAGCTGCATCGGTTCTGTACCCTTCGACGTGCCGAACCCGAGCCCCAACGTACCCACAATAGCGGGGAATTAAGTTGTCCGTGACCGATGCGAAATCTACGAATTCGCTTAGTAAATAGTGCTGTTCGGCGGTCGGGCGTGCTGAAGGGAGTCGATTAACCGGGGAAGGAACAGCAGGCGACGATCAGCGGTGCCATCGCGAGACCCGCGGCCGCGATCGTCATCAGACCGCGCAGCACGGGATGGCCGGCACGGTGCGGGGTGAGGATCCGCCGCATCCGCAGCGCGGCCGAGGGGCCGCCCGCCGCGAACGCGGACCGCGGCGCCCGCCCCGACGCGAGCGCGTACAGCGCCGTGGCCAGCGCGTCCCGCGTGCACCGGCGCAACGCCCGGTCGTCCGCCGCCATTTCGAGCAGCAGGGGTACGGATCCCACCCCGTGCCGGGCGAGCGGCAGGCGCGAGAAGACGGCCGCGAAGGCCTCCGACGCGGCGACGAGGAGGTGGTGGCGGCCCGCGATGTGCGCCCGCTCGTGCGCGAGCGCCGCCGCGAGCTGGTCCGGGGTGAGGGCGTCCACCGCGCCGGAGGAGACGACGACCCGCCGCGAACTGCCCGGCAGGCAGTACACGGCGGGTCGCGCGTCGTCGAGGACGGTGGCCCGCAGCGCCGGGTCGTACCGCCCGACGAGCCGAAGCACCCCCGCGTGCCGCAGCCGCGCCCGGCGGGCCCCGACCAGGCGGCGGAGGAACGCGGCGGTGGGCAGCGAGAGCACCCCGAGGGAGAGCGCGAACGCGATGCGCTCCCGCCCGTCCAGGTGCACGAGCTGGGAGACCGTGGGCGGTTGGAGCGCGAACATCATGTCGGCGAGGCGGTGGCTGCCGGCGGCGGTCAGGACCAGCTGGGCCGGCAGCAGGGCGGTCGCGGCGGCGAAGGCGGCGCCGCAGGCGGCCCAGACGGCGAGCGCGAGCCGGGGTGCCTGCTGGGCCCAGCGGGCCCGGACGAGCAGCCAGGGGACGAGGAAGCCGGTGAGGAGCACGAGCCCGAGAGGGACGAGGACGTGATGGTTCACGTTCACGCGCCGCTCCCGCCGTCGAGGTCCGGGTCGTGGTCGCCGCGGGCGGCGCGGAGGGCCGCGTCGAGGGCGTCCATGTCCTCGTCCGAGATGGCCTCCACGAAGCGGAGGAGGGCGGCGGGGCGGTCCTGGCTGTCGCCGAGCGCGTCCCGCATCAGACCGGCGGTGTACTCCTCGCGGCCGCGCACGGGCTCGTACAGCCAGGCGCGGCCGGCCTTCTCGCGGCGGAGCCAGCCCTTGCGGTGCAGGATGTCCGCCACGGTCATGACGGTCGTGTAGGCGACCCGGCGGCCGCGGTTGATGTCGTCGACGATCTCGCGGACCGTGGCGGGCCGCTGCCAGGCCCACAGCCGGTCCATGATCTCGGCCTCCAGCTCTCCCAGCCGGCGCACGTGCATCCCCTCCCCCTACGGGCGGCTCATCGTACGGGCCGCTCCCCTCGCTCAGGTATACCCCCCAGGGGTACGCTGGAGGGATGTCCGCCCTCATGAAGTTCCCGCTGTCGCACCGTCCCTGCGCGCAGGTCTGCGCCTCCGGTCCGCCCGGAACGGTCGAGTTGGTGCTCCTCCGGCAGCTGCTCGGCCTCTGTCTCCGGCTGCGTCTCACGCTGTCCGCCGACTGTCCCTCGCGCACGGGCGGTTGACGCCTCCCCGGCAGTCCGTCAGGTCGCCCGGCCCGAGCCGGACCCGCCGCACGGGGCCGGACCCGACCGGGCGGGGGCCGGTCGGGTCCGGTGCGGCCGGCCGGGCCGGCCGGTCACGTGCGGATCAGCCGGGCGATCGCCTTCGACGCCTCGCCGACCTTCACCTTCGCCTGGTCCCCGCCCTGGGCGATGGCCTCCGTCACGCAGCAGCTCAGGTGCTCGTCGAGCAGGGCCACCGCGCAGGACTGGAGCGCCGCGTTGATCGCGGAGACCTGGGTGAGGACGTCGATGCAGTAGACGTCCTCGTCGACCATCCGCTGCACCCCCCTGACCTGGCCCTCGATCCGGCGCAGGCGTCTGATGATGTCTTCCTTGTGCTGTCCGTAACCGGCCATGGCAGTCTCCCCGTCACTTCGCTGAGTCGGCGTCGGATCACTTGTCGGCGGCCTGGAAGCCCCGCAGGCGGAGGCTGTTGCCGACCACGAAGACCGAGGAGAAGGCCATGGCCGCGCCCGCGATCATCGGGTTGAGCAGTCCGGCCGCGGCGAGCGGCAGGGCGGCCACGTTGTAGGCGAAGGCCCAGAAGAGGTTCGACCGGATCGTGCCGAGCGTCTTGCGGGAGAGCCGGATCGCGTCGGCCGCGGCCCGCAGGTCGCCCCGTACGAGGGTCAGGTCGCCGGCCTCGATGGCGGCGTCCGTGCCGGTGCCCATCGCCAGGCCGAGGTCGGCCTGGGCGAGCGCGGCGGCGTCGTTCACGCCGTCGCCGACCATGGCGACCGAACGGCCCTCGGCCTGGAGCCGCTTGACGACGTCGACCTTGTCCTGCGGCATGACCTCCGCGATGACCTCGTCGATGCCGACCTCGGCGGCGACGGCCTCGGCCACCGCCTTGTTGTCCCCGGTGAGCAGGATCGGGGTCAGGCCGAGGCCGCGGAGCCGCCGGATGGCCTCGGGGCTGGTCTCCTTGACGGCGTCGGCGACCTCCAGGACCGCGCGGGCCTCCCCGTCCCAGGCGACCGCGATGGCGGTCCTGCCCGCCTTCTCGGCGGCCTCCTTCGCGGACCGCAGGCCGGCGGGCAGCGTGATGGCCCACTCGGCGAGGAGCTTCTCGCGGCCGACGAGGACGGCGTGGCCGTCGACGACGCCCTGGACGCCGAGCCCGGGGACGTTGGCGAAGTCCTCGGGGGTGGGCAGGGTGCCTACCTTCGCCGCCGCGCCGGTGGCGACGGCCTGGGCGATCGGGTGCTCGGAGGAGTGCTCCAGGGCGCCCGCGAGCCGCAGCACGTCCTTCTCGTCGGCGCCCTCGGCGGTGTGGACCTTGATGAGGGTCATCCGGCCGGTGGTGACGGTGCCGGTCTTGTCGAGGACGATCGTGTCGACCTTGCGGGTGGTCTCCAGGACCTCGGGGCCCTTGATGAGGATGCCGAGCTGGGCGCCGCGGCCGGTGCCGACCATGAGGGCGGTCGGGGTGGCGAGGCCGAGGGCGCAGGGGCAGGCGATGATCAGGACGGCGACGGCGGCGGTGAAGGCGGCGGTGAGTCCCTGGCCGGTGCCGAGCCAGAAGCCGAGGGTGCCGAGCGCCAGCGCGATGACGATGGGGACGAAGACGGCCGAGATCCGGTCGGCGAGGCGCTGGGCGGCGGCCTTGCCGTTCTGCGCGTCCTCGACGAGCTTCGCCATCCGGGCGAGCTGGGTGTCGGAGCCGACGCGGGTCGCCTCGACGACGAGGCGGCCGCCGGCGTTCAGGGTGGCGCCGGTGACGGAGTCGCCCACGGAGACCTCGACGGGGACGGACTCGCCGGTGAGCATGGAGGCGTCGACGGCGGAGGAGCCCTCGACGACGGTGCCGTCGGTGGCGATCTTCTCGCCGGGGCGGACCAGGAAGCGGTCGCCGACCTGGAGTTCGGCGGTGGGCACGGTGACCTCGCGGCCCTCGCGCAGCACCGTGACCTCCTTCGCGCCGAGCTGCATCAGCGCCTTGAGCGCCGCGCCCGCCTTGCGCTTCGAGCGGGCCTCGAAGTACCGGCCGGCGAGGATGAAGGCGGTGACGCCGGCCGCGGCCTCCAGGTAGATGTTCCCGGCGCCGTCGGTGCGGGCGATGGTGAACTCGAACGGATGGGTCATCCCCGGCGTTCCGGCCGTGCCGAAGAACAGCGCCCACAGGGACCACAGGAACGCGGCGATCGTGCCGACCGAGATCAGGGTGTCCATGGTGGCGGCGCCGTGCCGGGCGTTCGTCCAGGCGGCGCGGTGGAACGGCCAGGCGGCGTAGACGACGACCGGCGCGGCGAGGGTGAGGCTCAGCCACTGCCAGTACTCGATCTGCAGCGCCGGGACCATCGCCATGGCGATGACGGGCACGGCGAGCGTGACGGCGGTGACGAGCCGCTGCCGGAGCGGCCGCAGCTCCTCGTCGGCCTTCTCCTCGTCGGAGGGGCCGTCGGGGGAGCCGGGGGTCTCGGACCTCGGCGGCTCGGGCTCGGCGGCGGTGTAGCCGGTGGCCTCGACGGTGGCGATGAGGTCGGCGACGTCGATGTCGGCGTCGAAGGTGACCTTCGCCTTCTCGGTGGCGTAGTTGACGGTGGCCTCGACCCCGTCCATCCGGTTGAGCTTCTTCTCGATGCGGGCCGCGCACGAGGCGCAGGTCATGCCGCCGATGGCGAGCTCGACCTGGGCGCTGCCCGGTGTCGTCGTGGTCATGACTCTTCCTGCTCCTCGTGAGTACGGGGGTGCCGGGGGCCGGGGCCCGGGCGTGGTGGGCGGGCCCCGGCGGCCGACGGGGCTGTCGGTCAGGCGCGGCCGGTGAGCTCGTAGCCCGCGTCGTCGACCGCCGCGGTGATCGCCGCGTCGTCGGGCTCACCGCCGGTGGTCACGGTGACGAGGCCGCCGGCGACGTCCACGTCGACGGAGAGGACGCCGGCGAGGGCGCTCACGGACGTGGTGATCGCGGTCTTGCAGTGGCCGCAGGTCATGCCGGAGACGGCGTAGACCGTGACGGTGCTGTCGGCGACCGCGACGGCGGTGGTCTCCGCGCCGGTCGAGCAGCTGTTGTCGGGGGTGCAGCAGGAGCCCATGGCTTCTCCTCGGTCGGTTCCGATGGGGCGCGATACCCTCGGGGGGTATCGGCTTCGCTTCCATGTATACCCCCCGCCCGTATTCGGCGCAAGCAGATCCCCGGCTTGACTTGATACCCCCCAGGGGTATGGTGAAGTGCAGGGAACGGCTACCGGCGCCGTCACCACCCACGTACGGGAGAGCAGCCATGAACACCGGAGTGAAGATCACTGCCTACGCCGCCGCACTCGCCGCGACCTTCGGGGCCGCGTACGGGGTGGGCACGGGCGTCGGTCCCGTCGAGGAGCCGAAGAAGGCCGCCCACGAGGAGCACGCGGCCGCGCCCGAGCCGACGGGGAGCGCGGCCGCCGACGGCCACGCCGGACACGAGGAGGGCGCCACGCCGGCCACCCCCGCCGCCGCGGACGTCCCCGGCGGCCTCCAGGTCTCCGAGGGCGGCTACACCCTGGCCATGGAGACCCCCGCCCCCGCCGCGGGCCGGAGCACCCTGAAGTTCTCGATCAAGGACTCGGCGGGCCGGAAGGTCACCGCGTTCACCACCGAGCACGGCAAGGAGCTGCACTTCATCGTCGCCTCGCGCGACCTCGGCACCTTCCGCCACCTGCACCCCGTGAAGGCGCCCGACGGCACCTGGTCGGTCACCGCCGACCTGCCCCGCGCCGGCGGCTACAAGGCCTTCGCCGACTTCAAGCCCGCCGCACCCGGCGCCCGGGGCGTCACGCTCGGCGTCGACCTCTCCGTGCCGGGGGCGTACGCGCCGAAGCCGCTGCCCGCCGCCGCCCCCACCGCCACCGTCGACGGCTACCAGGTCCGCCTCGGCGGCACCCTGAACCCCGGCAAGGCCGGCGAGCTCCGGCTCACCGTCACCAAGGCCGGCAAGCCGGTCACCGACCTGGAGCCGTACCTGGGGGCGTACGGACACCTGGTCGCCCTCCGCGACGGCGACCTCGCCTACCTCCACGTGCACCCCAACGAGGGCGGACCCGGCCCGGACGTCTCCTTCACCGCGACGGCGCCCAGCGCGGGCGCGTACCGCCTGTTCCTCGACTTCCAGCACGAGGGCAAGGTGCGCACGGCGGCCTTCACGGTCACCGCGGGCGCCCCCCGGGCCGGCGCCGGGACGCCCGCGCCCGCGGCCGATGGGGCCACGCACGGTGCGGCCGACCACGCGCACGGCTAGGCTGGCCATTGGACTAGACCTGTAGAGACGCATTCATGGAGGAATGGGCTCGATGAGCAACCGTGCAGTCCTTGAGGTGATCGCCCTCGACGAGGAAGACGCGGTCGCTGCCCAGACCGGTGGAGCCGACCGGCTCGAACTCGTCACCGACATGGCGGCGGACGGACTGACCCCGTCCCGGACCGGCTTCGCCGCCATCCGCGCCGCCGTCGACATCCCGCTGCGCGTGATGCTCCGCCTCGCCGACGGCTTCGCCGCCGGCGGTCCCGAGGGCACCGACGCCCTCGTGGCCCGGGCCCTGGAACTGCGCGAGGCCGGCGCCGACGAGTTCGTCCTCGGCTTCCTCACCCCCGACGGCGAGCCCGACCTGGTCGCCGTCGAGCGCCTCGTCACCGTCCTCGACGGCTGCCGCTGGACCTTCCACCGGGCCATCGACCGCGCCGCCGACCGCGACGGACTGCGCAAGCGGCTCGCCGACCTGCCCGGCCTCGACACCTACCTGACGGCCGGCGCCGCCACCGGCGTCGACGACGGACTCGGGACCCTCAAGGCGGAGGCCGCCCGCACGGGCGAACCCGGCTACGAGACCCAGATCCTCGTCGGCGGCGGCCTGCGCCTCGACCACCTCCCCGAACTGCGCGCCGCGGGCCTCGACGCCTTCCACATCGGCGGCGCGGCCCGCCCCCGGGGCTGGGCCGCCCCGGTCTCGTCGGACGCGGTACGCACCTGGCGCGAGGCACTGGACGCGTAGGCCGGGCACGGCGGCACCCCGGGAGCGGCGGTACCTCGGGCACGACGGCGCGCCGGGAGCGGCGGCACCTCGGGAGCGGCGGCACCTCGGGAGCGGCGGCACCTCGGGAGCGGCGGCACCTCGGGAGCGGCCGCACCCGGGCCCGGCGCGGCGCCGACCGCGGACGGCCGGGGCGGGGCACCGGCCCGGACCCGTCGGGCCCGGAAAACGCCTCGCCCCGGGCGCGGGCCGGTCGTTAGCCTCGCCCGCATGGCTGCCACCCCGACCGCGCACCCCGGCGAACCGCCCGCCGTCGACGGCGAGCTCGTCGCACGGCTCGTCGCCGGGCGGTTCCCCGCGTGGGCGGGACTCCCGGTCCGGGCCGTGCGGTCGACCGGCACGGACAACACCATGTTCCGGCTCGGCGACGACCTCGTCGTACGGCTGCCCCGGGCGGCGCACGCCGCCGGTCACGTCGAGAAGGAGCAGCGCTGGCTGCCCCTGCTCGCCCCGCACCTGCCCCTGGACGTCCCCGTCCCGGTCGGGCGGGCCGCGGCGGGACCCGACTTCCCCTGGCCCTGGTCGGTCTACCGCTGGCTCGACGGCGACGACGCGTACGACGCCCCGCTCACCGACCTCGCCCACGCGGCCGTCGCCCTCGGCCGCTTCGGCGCCGCCCTGCGCGCCGTCGACGCGCACGACGGCCCCGCCTCCTTCCGGGGCGGCCACGTCACCAGCTGGGAGCAGGGTCAACTCCCGCGCTTGATAAGTGACTTCGGCGCCGAGGGCCTGATCGACGCCGGCCTGGCCACGGCCTCCTGGGAGGCCGTGCTGCGCCTCCCGCAGTGGGAGGGCCCGCCCGTCTGGATCCACGGCGACCTGCTGCCGGGCAACCTGCTCGGCCGGGACGGCCGCCTCGGCGCCGTCATCGACTTCGGCGGCGTCGGCACCGGGGACCCCGCCTGCGACACGATGCCCGCCTGGACCCTCTTCACCGCCGGCACCCGCCCGCTGTTCCGCGAGGCCGCCCGCGTCGACGACGCGACCTGGGCGCGCGGCCGGGGCTGGGCGCTGGCCTGGGGCCTGGTCACCGAGCACTACTACCGCGAGACGAACCCGGTGCTCGCGGCGGTCGCCCGCCGCACCCGCACCGAGGCGCTCGCCGAATACGCGGCGGCGGTCACCCCCTAGGAGGCGTCCCGCCCCCCGGGGGCGCCCCCGGGGCGACCGCCCCCCGGAACCGTCTAGCGCACGACGTCGAAGACGTTCTTCTGGATGCCGTTGGCGTACGCCTCGTGCTCGACGAGCTCCAGCTTCTGCGTGTCCTTGTCCGTCTGGCTGAACAGCCGCTTGCCCGCGCCGAGCAGCAGCGGGAAGACGAGCAGGTGGTACCGGTCGATCAGCCCGGCGTCCGAGAGCGCCCTGCCCAGCGTGGCGCTGCCGTGCATGATGATCGGGTCGCCCTCGGTCTCCTTCAGCGCGGCGACCTCGTCGAGCGAGCGCAGGATCGTGATCTCGCCCCAGTTGTCGACCAGGTCGTCCTCGGTGAGGGTCGTCGACACCACGTACTTCGGCAGCGTCTTGTAGCGGGCGAAGTCCTCCATGTCCGGCCAGACGGCGCTGAACGCCTCGTAGCTCTCCCGGCCGAGGAGCATCGCGCCGGCCTCCTCCTGCTCCTGGCTCTTGAGCGCGTACGCCTCCGGCACGAACTCCATCTCCTTGAAGGTCCAGCCCGAGTTCCGGTAGCCGGGCTCGCCGCCGGGGGCCTCCACGACACCGTCGAGCGAGACGAAGACGGAACTGATCAAGGTGCGCATCTGGGTTCTCCCGTACGGTTCGTGACGGCTCTTCAGCAAAGCCGGTCGGTAGCGAGTACAACCTATAGACCGGGGCCCCCGGGGAAACTCATCGGTCCTCGGCGGATTCCTCCGGACCGGTCGCCGCGGGCCCGCCCCGGCCGCCCCTCAGAGCTGCTCCAGCTGGTGCGGCAGGGGAGCCGCGTGGAGGACCGTCAGCCCCGACACGGCGCGGGTCAGCGCCACGTACAGCCGCCGCAGGCCGGTCCGCTCGTCCGGCTCGCCGTCGACGACGGCCGCCGGCTCGTCCAGGACCACGTAGTCGTACTCCAGGCCCTTCGCGAGCGAGGCGGGGACCAGCGTCAGCCGGGACTCGGCCGTGGTCTCCTCGCCGGGGGAGAGGTGCGGCAGGCCGGCCGCCGCCAGGGCCTCGGCGAGCGGGGCGATCCGCGCGTCCGCGGCGATCAGCCCGATCGAGCCCTCGTGCGCCAGCGCCTCGACGCAGGCCGCGACGACGTCCTGGTCGAGCGCGTCCGTACGGCGCACCTCCAGCGAGCCGGGGTTCTCCCGCACCGACTCCACCGCCGCGAGCCCCGGCGACATGTGGGGCAGGAGCCGGGAGGCGTACGCGATGACCTCGCGCGGCACGCGGAAACCGGCCGTCAGCTCCTCCACCACCGCGTCCGGCTTCCCCAGGTGCCGCAGTGCCTCCGCCCAGCTCGCCGTCGCCCACGGCGTCGTGCCCTGGGCGAGGTCCCCGAGGACCGTCGCCGAACCGGTCGTGCAGCGCCGGCCCACCGCCCGGTACTGCATCGGGGACAGGTCCTGGGCCTCGTCGACCACGACGTGGCCCAGCGAGTGCGTGCGCTCCACCAGGTCCCGGGCCTCGTCGACGAGGACGGCGTCCGCCGCCGACCACTTCGCCGTCTTCACGCTCCGCGCGGGCTTCGCCCAGAGCAGCAGCTTCTGCTCGTCGTCCGAGAACAGCCCCTCGGCGTGCTCCGCCAGGAACTCCGGGTCCCCGAGCAGCCGCAGCACCAGCTTGGCCGGCTCCACCTGCGGCCAGCACTCCTTCACGACCGCCTTCACCGCCGTGTTCCGTGCGACGGCGTTCTGCACGCGGTCGTCCGGCGCCTCCCCGGCCTCCTCCATCCGCACCAGGACCGCGTGCGCGATGCGCTGCGGAAGCGCCTCGCGGGCCGCCCCGTACCGGATGTCGCGCTCCAGCAACTCCCGGACGATCTCCTCCAGTTCGTGGGCCGGGACCCGCCATCGGCGCGAGCCGCGCACCACCATGAGGGACTCCTTGGGCAGCGCCACGTGCGCGCGCACGGCGCGCCGCAGCAGCTCCGCCATCCGGGCGTCGCCCTTGACGACGGCGGTGGCCGCCTCGTCGGTGCCCCGCACCTCGACGAGACCGCCCACGAGGTCGTCCACGGTGGCCTGGCTGACCTCCAGCTCGCCGAGGGCGGGGAGGACCTGCTCGATGTAGTGCAGGAAGGACCGGTTCGGCCCGATGACCAGGGTGCCGGTGCGGGCGAGCCGCTCCCGGTGCGCGTACAGCAGGTAGGCGACACGGTGCAGGCCGACGGCGGTCTTGCCGGTCCCGGGCCCGCCCTGCACGCACACGGTCCCGGAGAGGTCGGACCGGACGATCCCGTCCTGCTCGGGCTGGATCGTGGCGACGATGTCCCGCATGGGGCCGACGCGGGGCCGCTCGATCTCGGCCTGGAGCAGCCGGCTGGTCCGCTCCAGCTCCTCCGGGTCGGAGAGGTGCTCGTCCTCGTACGCGGTGAGCTCGCCGCCCGTGTAGCCGAAGCGGCGGCGCAGCCCGACGTCCTGCGGGTCCTTCCGCGAGGCCTGGTAGTACGGCTGGGAGACCGGGGCGCGCCAGTCGATGACCATCGGGTCCCCGTCGGCGTCGTGCACGTGTCGGCGCCCGATGTAGAAGCGCTGCCCCTCCTGCGTCGTGTGCAGGTAGTCGAGCCGCCCGAAGAACAGCGGCGTGTGGGAGAGGTCGGCGAGGGCCTTGATCCGGTCCTCGATCTGCCGCCCGAGGACCAGCGAGTTCACCCAGTTCGCGGTGACGTCCTTGATGTCGAGCGCCTCGACGTCCTCGCGCATGGCGCGCAGGGCGGCGCGGGAGGACGTCAGATGGGCGCGCTCGCGGGCCAGGGGGTCGTCGGATACGGGCACGGACACGGCGGAGCCTCCGGGGCGGGTACGGCGGGTACACGGACACGTCGAGGTGGCCGCCGGTTACCGACCGGGCGGCGGCTCTCCACGGAGGGAGGCGGGGAAGCTGGCGAGTGTAACTCCTGGGCGGGGCCGGGAGCGAACGGTTTCCGCCCGTCTCCACCCCGTAGGGGACGGGGTCCGCCTCACGGCGGACCCGGCCGCCCCGCCGGTTCACCCGTCAGAGCGATGTGTTCGGTATGTCCGGATTCCATCATGGAGACATGACCGCGACGACCTTCACCCTCGTGACCACCGTGACCCGCCCCCGGGTCCGCCCCCTCGGCACCGCGCTGCGCGCGCTGCGCGCCTTCGGCGGCGCGGCGGCCGGCGTCGTCCTTCTGGGCGACTACGGACCGCCCGAGGCCGGCGTCAGGAACCCGCGCCCTGAGTACGCCCCCGGCCCCGACTGAGTACGAACGCGCCTGCCGCCGCGGGCCCGCCGCTGATGTGATCGACCCATGACGACGCCGCCCTCCACGGACCCGGGCAGGGGACCGAACCCGGACAGGGACACGAACCCGGCCCCGGCCCCGGCCCCGGGCCCGGACACGGCCCCGGCCCCGGCCCCGGCCCCGGGCCCGGACACGGCCCCGGACACGGACACGGCCCCGGGCCCGGACACGGCCCCGGGCCCGGACACGGCCCCGGACACGGACACGGACACGGCCCCGGACACGGACCCGGGTCCGGACACGACCGCCCCCTACACGCTCGGCCTGCGCCTCGCGGCCGCCTGCGGCCTGCTCTTCCTTCTCGCCTGCCTGGTGTTCACCGGCATGATCACCCTCGGTGACGCCATCGAGGGCGACGGCTCCGGCGGCGTCCTCATCGCCGCGGGATTCTGGTCCCTGGCCCTCGGGGCCGTCGCGGGCGTGGCCGCCCTCGTCGTGCCGCGCCGCGCGCTCGTCGCCGCCCAGTACTGCCTGGGGGCCGCCGGCCCGCTCCTCGCGCTGATGGACTGAGCGGGCGCTGACCGAACCGGCGGACCTGGCCGACGGACCCAACCGCCGGACCGAGCGGGCGCTGACCGAGCCGGCGGACCGAGCCGGCGGGCCGGGGCCCGGCCCGCCGCCCCGATCCGCCCCGCCGCTACGGCGCGAGCAGCTCGTCCGCGTCCACGATCCGGTACGCGTACCCCTGCTCGGCCAGGAACCGCTGCCGGTGCGCGGCGAAGTCCTGGTCGATCGTGTCCCGCGCGACCACCGAGTAGAAGTGCGCCTGGTGCCCGTCGGCCTTGGGGCGGAGCACCCGGCCGAGCCGCTGCGCCTCCTCCTGCCGCGAGCCGAAGGTGCCCGACACCTGGATGGCGACGGTGGCCTCCGGCAGGTCGATGGAGAAGTTCGCGACCTTCGACACGACGAGCACGCTGATCTCGCCGTTCCGGAACGCGTCGAAGAGCTTCTCCCGCTGGGAGTTCGGCGTCTCGCCCTTGATGACCGGCGCGTCGAGGTGCTCGCCCAGCTCGTCCAGCTGGTCGATGTACTGCCCGATCACCAGGATCTGCTGACCCGCGAACTTCTTCACCAGCGCCTCGGTCACCTTCCGCTTCGTCGCGGTCGTGGCGCAGAAGCGGTACTTCTCCTCGGCCTCGGCCGTGGCGTAGGCGAGCCGCTCGGAGTCGGTCAGGTTCACCCGGACCTCGACGCAGTCGGCGGGCGCGATGTAGCCCTGCGCCTCGATCTCCTTCCAGGGCGCGTCGAACCGCTTGGGGCCGATCAGCGAGAAGACGTCGGACTCCCGCCCGTCCTCGCGCACGAGGGTGGCGGTGAGACCCAGCCGGCGCCGCGCCTGGAGGTCGGCGGTGAACTTGAAGACGGGCGCGGGCAGCAGGTGCACCTCGTCGTAGACGATCAGGCCCCAGTCCCGGGAGTCGAACAGCTCCAGATGCGGATAGACGCCCTTCCGCCGGGTCGTGAGCACCTGGTACGTGGCGATGGTGACCGGCCGGATCTCCTTCTTCGTCCCGCTGTACTCACCGATCTCGTCCTCGGTCAGCGAGGTGCGCCGGACCAGCTCGTGCTTCCACTGCCGGGCCGAGACGGTGTTGGTGACGAGGATGAGGGTGGTCGCCTTGGCCCGGGCCATCGCGCCCGCCCCGACCAGCGTCTTGCCCGCGCCGCAGGGCAGCACGACGACCCCGGAGCCGCCGTGCCAGAAGCCCTCCACGGCCTGCTTCTGGTAGGGCCGCAGCGTCCAGCCGTCCTCGGCGAGGTCGATCCGGTGGGCCTCGCCGTCCACGTACCCGGCGAGGTCCTCGGCCGGCCACCCCAGCTTCAGCAGCGTCTGCTTGATCTGCCCGCGCTCCGAGGGGTGCACGGCGACGGTGTCCGCGTCGATCCGCTCCCCGACGAGCGGCTGCACCTTCCGCGACCGCAGGATCTCCTCCAGGACGGGCCGGTCGGTGCTGGTGAGGACCAGCCCGTGGGTGGGGTGCTTGGACAGCGTGAGACGCCCGTAGCGGGCCATGGTCTCCGCGATATCGACCAGCAGCGCGTGCGGGACGGGATAGCGCGAGTACTCGACGAGCGCGTCGACGACCTGCTCGGCGTCGTGGCCGGCCGCCCGCGCGTTCCACAGACCGAGGGGCGTCAGCCGGTAGGTGTGAATGTGCTCCGGCGCGCGCTCCAGCTCGGCGAAGGGCGCGATCGCCCGCCGGCACGCCTCGGCCAGCTCGTGGTCGACCTCCAGGAGCAGCGTCTTGTCACTCTGGACGATGAGAGGTCCATTCACGTGATCAGGTCCTTCCGACACCGTGCCGTTCCCGTAACGGCCAATCCTCCAGTGTGCCCGACGCCGGGGACGGCTGCGGCGCGGTGAGCCCCGCCGGCCGGAGCCGGGTCACGGGGAGGACTTGTTAGGTGTTTAGCTAAAGTGCTAAACAGTGCTCATGATCGATGCCCAGGACGAGGCGGGGGCCTTCCGGGCGCTCGCCGATCCGACGAGACGCCAGATCCTCGAGGACCTCAGAGGCGGCGAACTGGCCGCCGGTGAGATCGCCGCGGGGTTCGCCATCAGCGCGCCCTCCGTCTCGCGCCACCTCGGGATCCTGAAGGGCGCGGGACTGGTCACCGAGCGGCGCGACGGCAACCGGATCCTCTACACCCTGGCCGAGGAACGCCTGGCCCTGTGCATCGGCAGGTTCCTGAGCACCGTCTGCCCCGAGCAGATCGTGCTCCGCCACACGACATGGCGCCGCGGGGCGCAGAGCGAGGGATCATGAGGCATCCACGACTGTCCAGCGTCATCGAGCGAAGGCTCCTGGTGAACTACCGGGTCGCTCCGGACGCCGCGGCCCGCCTGCTCCCCGAGCCCCTGCGCCCGCAGCTGGTGAACGGCTACGCGGTCGCCGGCATCTGCCTCCTGCGGCTGGGCAAGGTGCGGCCGGTCTGGGCGCCCGAGGCGTTCGGGCCCCGGAGCGAGAACGCGGCGCACCGGATCGCCGTCGCATGGGACGGACCGGACGGCGTCGAGACCGGTGTCTACATCCCGCGCCGCGACACGGCCTCGCGGCTCAACGCCTGGGCAGGCGGCCGCGTCTTCCCCGGTGAACACGGCCGCGCCGACTTCGAGGTGCACGAGACGCCCGACCGGACACGGGTCGCCCTGGCCACCCGGGACGGCGACCTCCGGGTGGACGTCACCGTCGAGCCGGCCGACGAGCTGCACGGCAGCGAACTGTTCCCCGATCTCGCGGCGGCCTCCCGCTTCTTCCGGGCGGGCGCGAAGGGCTTCTCGCCCACCGGCTCGGGCCGCCTGGAGGGCATGGAGCTGCACACCGACGCCTGGCACGTGGAGGCCGGCCGGGTCCGCGCCGCCGCATCGTCCTTCTTCGACGACCCGGACCGCTTCCCGCCGGGGAGCGCGACCCTGGACTGCGCCCTGATCATGCGGAACGTCCCCGCCGACTGGCTGCCCCTCCCCGAGCCGGCCGCGGGGCGAGGCGCCCGGCTCGTCGCCTGAGCGGCACGGACACCACCGACCGCCCCGCACCTCCAGGCACAAGGCACCGGGCGGGCCGGCGCCGGGCGGGCCGGCTCCTTGCGGGCCCGGAGCGGTCCGGGCCGTCCGTCCGGGCCGGCGGTCCGTGCCGGTGCTCCGTGTCGGCCGCCCGGGCCGGCGGTCCGTCCCGGCCGTCCGTCCGGGCCGGCGGTCCGTGCCGGCCCGTCTGTGCCGGCGGTCCGTGCCGGCCGACCGGCCCACCCGGCCGCGCCCGTCACACCTGGTCGTCCGCCAGCTCCGCCACGCCCGTGATCCGGTGCAGCGGGTACGTGCGGACCTCGTCCGCCGTGTGGTCGTAGGCCGTCACGAAACCGCCCTCCACCCGCACCGGGGCGATCACCCGCTGGCTCGCCCCGCCCTCCGCGTTCACATAGCCGATCCAGACGGCCGAGCCCGTCATCGCCGCCGCCTGCACGGTCGCCAGGGTCTCCGCCGCCGACGTCCGCGGCAGGGCGCCCGCCGCCGCCGGGGCCGCCGGCTCCTTGCGCACCGCCGTCGCCGCCCGGTCGCCCGCGCGGATCGCCCGCACCGCCGCACCCAGCAGCGTCGTGTCGGGGGCCGGCGGGCCGTCCGGGACCGGCACCGGCGCCGTACGGGCCGCTGTGCGGTACGCGTCCGCGCGGGTGATCAGGACGTCGCCCGTCGCCGACTCGGCCGCCGGCGCGTACCCCATGGACCGCAGCCCGTCGAGCAGCGAACCCGGGTCCGTCTGCGCCGCGAGCACCGTCGGCGCGAGCCGCCGCAGACCGAGGGACGCGGACCGGCGGTCCGCCAGGATCTCGCCGAGCACCGTGTCGTCGTCGCAGCGCACGTACGCCGACGCCGCCCCGACCCGCAGGTGGCCGTGCCGCCGCGCCACGTCGTCCACCAGGTACGACAGCGGCTGCGGCACCGGCGTCCGGGAATGCGCCTTGAGGAACTCGTGCAGGTCGGTCGCGGTCTGCCCGGAGTCGAGCGCCCGCCGCACGGACCCGGGCGTGAAGCGGTAGACCGTCGCACCACCCTTCGATTCCACGTCCGCGAGCACCGCGAGCGCGTCGGACAGCGGCCGCCGCAGCGGCCCCGGCGCCACCGCCGTCAGATCCGCCTGGAGCAGGACGTGGTCGACGGCCTCCGGCAGGAGCGGGGCCAGCAGCGTCGCCGCCCGCTCCGCCGCCACCGACGGCTCCACGCCGCCGCCCAGCGCCCCGGCGTCCGCGGCCTCCGCCAGCGGAAGGTTCAGCAGCGCCCGGGCGGGCCCCGACAGGGCACCCCGCCCCGTCAGCCCCAGCAGCTCCGCCTCCGCCAGCGCCCAGCGGGCCAGCCGCGACCGCAGGTCGCCGCCCTCGTCCGCGGCCGCCGCCCCGCGCAGCGGCCGCTCCCACCGCAGCCGCGCGAAGAGCGACTCCGGCTCCGCCGACGACCCCGGCGGCAGCGTCGCGAGCAGCCCGAGCACCCGGTGCCGGACCTCCGGCGCGGGCGACCGGTCCAGCTCCGGGCCGAGCACGGACAGCGTCCGGCCCTTCGTGTCCTGACCGCCGACCAGACCCGGCGTCCGGGTCGCCGTCAGCCACGGCGTGACGAGCAGCGCCCAGCGCTCCGCCGGCGGCAGGTCGAGCCAGTCGTCGTACGCCGGCGTCGGCGCGTACCGCTCGTCCGCCTCGCCGTCCGAGGCCAGCAGCCCCGCACCGAAGCAGAGCTCCAGCCAGAACGCCGCCGTCTCCTCCGGCACGTCCAGCGCCGCCGCCGTCCGCTTGAGGTCCCGCACCGCCAGACCGCCCGCCCGCAGCACCGGCGGCCCGCCCCGGTCCCAGGACTTCAGCAGCTCCTCGACGGTCGCGAGCGCCAGCTGCGCCTGCCCGGCCGCCGCGCTGTCCACCACCTGCGGGCGGTACTCCCGCAGCACCCCCGGCACCGGCGCCACCGGCTCCGGCGCCCGGTGCGCCCGACCGCCCCGCAGGTGCAGCGCCACCTCGCGGGGCAGCACCATCGTCCGCGGCGACACGGGGAGCAGCAGCCCCCGGTCCCGCAGCCACCGCACCGGCGGCGCCGGATCGGCCGTCACCTCGCCGTACGGCGGACCCCACACGAGCCGGTCGAGCACGGACAGGGCGTCCGGCGGCGCCGTGTCGAGCAGCGCCCCCATCCGCTCCCGGTCCGTGAACAGACCGGTCAGGGAGCCGACCGCGGACACCGCGTCATGGGTGCCGGGCAGCCCCGCCGTCGCGATGATCTCCTGCACCCGGCCCGGGGACATCCCCGACGTCGCCTCCGCCACCGTCGGCCCGAGACCCGTCGGCGACGGGTGCTGCGCCGACGGGGCGAGCAGCTCGCGCGCCGTCCGCACCAGCCGCAGCCGGTCGTCGTCGCCCCACACCAGCGCCTGCTCCCGCAGCAGCGCGACGGCGCCCGGCAGCGCCGCCTCGATCTCCGGATCGCCCTCGTCGCCGGTCAGCAGCCCGAGGAGCACGGGGTACGGCGCCGGGTCCTGGGCCACCGCGAGGGCCTCCGCCGTCTGGAGGGCGAACCGGTCGAGCCGCTCCAGGGCCCGCACCACCGAGCCCCGCGTCCCCGCGCGCGTCGCGAGCTGCGTCAGGTCGTTCGGTACGGGGTTCACCAGGTCGGGCCGTGCCCGCAGCAGCGCGGCGAGTCCGTCGTCGCCCCGCGCGCGCAGCGCCTCGGCGAGTGTGCGGGGCGCCGCGGCGGCACCAGTTACCTCGGGCACGTGCGCCTCCCGGTCGAGCTCACCGATCCCCATCCGCACCACGTTAGCCGCTGCGCAGGCGCTAACGTCGGGCCGTACCGGGCGAACCGGCCGTGGAGGGGCACCGTGGGCATCGAGAGCGACCAGTTGGTCTACGACTATCTGAGCCGGGTCGGCGATCTGGCCCAGCAGCGGCAGCTGCCGGCGAGCGACCGGATGCGGCTGGTGTCCACCCTCCGCAACGAGATCGACCGCCGTCGCGCCACGCACGGCGAGCAGAGCCCGGCGGCGGTACGGGGAATCCTCGGCGCGCTGGGGACGCCGGACGAGGTGGTGGAACGGGCGGGCGGCTCGGGCGCGTCGCCGAAGGAGCCACGGGACGCGGCACCGGCACGGGCGCCGAAGCCGGGCGGGAGTCCGAGCGCGGGTCAGGGCGGGAGTCCGAGCGCGGGTCAGGGCGGGAAGCCGCGTGTGGGCCCGCACGGGGAGCCGGGCGGGAAGCCCGTGCCCGAGCCCCGACGCGGGGAGCGAGTGGACCGCGGGGAGCGGCGCACCGGGTGGATCCCGGGCGGCCGCCGCTCCCGGGAGGGGAAGGCGCCCGAAGCGCCGTCCGGACCGGCCCCGGCTCCTCCGGGTGCCGACGCGGTCGGCCCGCTCGACCTGTCGGGCCTGGCCGGAGCCGACCACGGCACGGACGGGGACTGGTGGCAGGTCGACGCCGCCGCGGGTCTCCCGGGGTTCGTGGGCGGGGTCGAGCGGCCGGACCTCTTCAGGGAGCCGGTCGCCGAGGAGGACGCGGAACGGGCGGGAGCGAAGGACGGGGCGGACGATGCGGACGCGGCCGGTCCGGCCGCCGGGAGGCGCCGCCGTCTCGCGCGGGTCCTGCGCCGCGGGCGGGCGGCGCCCGGAGCCCCGCCGGTGGCGGACGGGGAGCCCGCGGCGGCCCCGGCGGCGCGGCTCCGCCTCACCAGCCCCTTCGTCCTGCTCGCCGCGCTCCTGCTGCTCGGCGGGGCGCTCTTCGGCTCGCTCGTCGCCCTGGCCGCGGGCTGGCTCATCGCGTACGCCTCACGCCGACTGACCCCCGGCGAGGTCAAGGGCGCCGTCCTGGTGATCCCGGGTCTCGCCGCCGCGTCGGGCGTCGGCTGGCTGTGGGGCCGGGTGGAGGGCCGCTGGGGTGAGCCGGTCGCGGCGGGCGGCGAGGCGATGGGCGCGGCGGTCGCGGAGACCTGGCCGTGGGTCCTCCGGGGCGCGGCGGTCGCGTCGGCCCTGTTCCTGCTCTGGCGCACCCGGAGACACTGAGGGAGCCCCGGCTCCGTGTACGAGGCACGTACAGGGGGCACCCGGGCCGCGAGGCCCGCGGCGCGGTCCCCGAGAATGGCGGCATGACGACCTCCGCCACCCCGCCCCCGAACCCCGTGCCCCCGCTCACCGTCGGCTTCGACCTCGACCTGACGCTGATCGACACCCGTCCCGGCATCAAGGCCGCCTGGGAGGCGTTCTCGGCCGAGTCCGGCGTCGCCGTCGACGCGGACCTGGTCGTCAGCCGGCTCGGCCCGCCGCTCGAACACGAGATGGCGTACTGGGTCCCCGAGGACCGGGTGACCGAGATGGTGGCGCACTACCGCTCGCTCTACCCGGCGTACGCGATCGAGCCCTCGCCGCCGATGCCGGGCGCGCGGGACGCGATCCAGGCCGTGCGCGACGCGGGCGGCCGCACGATCGTCGTCACGGCGAAGAACGGCCCGCACGCCGCGCTGCACCTGGCCCACCTCGGCATCGAGCCCGACGCGCTCGTCGGGAGCCTGTGGGCCGAGGGCAAGGCGGAGGCCCTGCGCGCCCACGGCGCGCGGGTGTACGTCGGCGACCACGTCGGCGACGTGCGCGGCGCCGCCACGGCGGGCGCGCTCTCCGTGGCCGTCGCCACCGGCCCCTGCGCCCCCGCGGAACTCGCGGAGGCCGGCGCGGACGTGGTCCTCGCCGACCTGACGGACTTCCGTGCCTGGTGGGAGGGGTACCTGGCCTGAGGGGGGGCGTTATCCGGCCTGAACCGGCGAGGCCGAGGCCTCCCGCGCCTGCCGCCGCTGAGCCGCGATCGACCGCAGCACGCCGGCGGCGGCGACGGCGAATCCGACGCCCATCAGCATGGAGACGGTGTACGCGACCGTGGGGAACGGGTCGGTGCCCAGGAACAGCGGAGCCACGGTGACCAGCGTCGCCACCGCGCCGATGGCGAAGAGGACGACACCGGCCTTGACGAGCCCGTCACCCGGAGCGCTGTCGTTCGCCTGTGCGGCGGGGGTTTCACTACGCATCCGGCCAGGGTAGTTCCCAGGCCGAAGGAACACATCGGCGACGTCTTGTCACCGGCCTCCGGACGACTGGCCCCGTGGTCGACGGGTCGATCGGCCCCACTGCCCGTCGTGCCTCGGCGAGGACGACAGCAGACGTGCCTACCGGAGACGACAAGTGCATCACCTGGGCACACGGACAGCACTATCCTCGCGCCATGACACCCGGTCTGCGCTATCTGGCCTGTCTCCGCCTGTCCGCCGACTCCGACGGGTCCACGTCCATCGAGTGGCAGCGTGGCGTCATTCGCCACCACGTCAGCGCTCCCCATCTGGCCGGCGCTCTCGTCGGAGAGGCTGAGGACACCGACGTATCAGGCTCCATGAGCCCCTTCAAACGCCCCAGGCTCGGACGTTGGCTCACCTCACGAGCCGATGAGTTCGACGTGATCATCGCGGCGAAGATGGACAGGCTCACCCGTCGCTCCATGCATTTCAACGAACTGTTGGAGTGGGCGCAGCAGCACGGGAAGTACATCGTCTGCGTGGAAGAGGGGTTCGACCTCTCCACCCCGCAGGGAAAGATGATGGCCCGGATGACGGCCGTCTTCGCCGAGGCCGAGTGGGACACGATCCAGGCCCGCGTCCTCAACGGCGTACAGAGCCGCTTGGAGAACCGTTCGTGGCTGACAGGCGCTCCGCCCACCGGCTACACCATCACGACGGTGGAGGGTGGCAGGCGGAAGGTTCTGAAGATCGACCAGGCGTTCCACCCCTACGTCGAAGAGATCTTCCAGCGTGTCCGCGAGGGGCAGTCCACTCACCGCATCGCGCGTGACTTCAACTCCCGAGGCGTACTCACCTGGGGTGACCACCTGCGAAAGGTGAAGGGGGAGGAGGTGCGGGGGACTCAGTGGCAGTCCACCATCATCAACAAGTTCATCCGTTCTTCCTGGGTTCCGGGAATCTACACGTACAAGGGTCAAGCGGTCCTGAGTGACGACGGAGAAATCGTCATTCTCCCGGAAGAGCCGTTGGCGACCATGGATGAGTGGACGGATCTGGTGGACCGGATCGCTGTCGCCCCCAAGCCGGAAGGGGTGAACAGTCGTGCGCGCGCCAAGAGCCTCCTCTCCGGTGTCGCGCGATGTGGTGCATGTGATTCTGCGGTGACCTCTCTGATGGGATCCGGGCACACCAGGAAAGACGGAACGAAGGTCCCCGGTCACAGGTACTACCGCTGCTCCAACAAGTTCAAGGGCGGTGCCTGCTCCGCCGGTCTCTACGTCCGTGCGGACGTGCTCGACACCTGGGTCGAGCAGGAGGTCCTGGCGAGCATCGGCACCTGGGACGTGTACGAGAGGGCGGGCGTGGGTCCTTCTCAGGCGCGGGAACTCCAGTCGGCCAAGGCGCGCCTGGAGAAACTGGAAGCCGACTTCCTGGCGGGCGAATACGACGGAGAAGGTCAGGAGACATCCTACCGCCGTATGCACAAGGGACTGTCGGCAAAGGTGGCTCTCCTGGAGAGGCATGAAGCGGAGAGGGGCAGCCCTGCCATCAAGGCGACGGGCATGAAGTACGGGGAAGTCTGGAAGAGCAAGGGGCAGGAAGACCGCAGGGAGTTTCTGCGCACCTATGGGGTGAGGCTCTGGGCTTGGGACAAGGGGGCCGAGGGAGGTGAAAGGGGAATGGTCATGGACCTGGGGGATATTCGGGCGATGGCCGATGAGCTTTCCCTTTTCCGTCCCGAAGGGAAGAGTGGGGCGGCGCGCATGGTCATCAGCCACAACGTTCCCGAGGAATACCGTCGGAAGGTGCTGGCGATCCTCGGTCAAGGCGCCCCGGCGACCGCGTGAACGGGGCCCGGACCTCGACCGGCCGCAAGGAGTCGATACGTGAACGCGGCCGCCGCGGTGTTCCTGTGGCGTGAGCCGGGGAGCAGCGGTCCGGGAAGAGACGTCTACGCCCACCGTGCGCACGTCCATCGGGTGCAGGAGGACGGGACCGCCTTCCGGCTCCTGGCGCGCATCGACGTAAGGCGTCTGACCTCTCCGGGCGCGGACCGGCGTGGGGCTCTCTGACGGAGATCCGGTCACGCCGCTGCGCGCCCTTTGTCCTGCCTGGACAGGGCCCTCCTCCGCCCCGGGTGCGGGGTTAACCCCCCCTGTCTCTGGGGACAGCCTCGGTAAGGTGTTCCAGGGCATTTCTACGGGCGCCCAGGAGTGTCCGGGACCGACAGAGGGAGCGTGTGCTTTGCCGACTGGCAAGGTCAAATGGTTCAACAGTGAGAAGGGCTTCGGCTTTCTCTCCCGTGACGACGGCGGCGACGTCTTCGTCCACTCGTCGGTGCTCCCTGCCGGAGTCGACGCACTGAAGCCGGGGCAGCGGGTCGAGTTCGGCGTCGTCGCGGGCCAGCGCGGCGACCAGGCACTGTCCGTGGTGATCCTCGACCCGACGCCGTCCGTGGCCGCGGCGCAGCGCCGCAAGCCCGACGAACTGGCGTCCATCGTGCAGGACCTGACGACGCTCCTGGAGAACATCACGCCGATGCTGGAGCGCGGCCGCTACCCCGACAAGGCGCAGGGCGCCAAGATCGCGGGTCTGCTGCGCGCGGTCGCGGACCAGCTGGACGTCTGACCGGCGGCGGCCCCGGTCACGGGAAGGCGAGCGAGTCCGGGCCGAGGGGCGGTACGAGTCCCTCGGCCGCGGCGCGGGTGAGCAGCCCGCGGACCGCCGCGTAGCCGTGCTCGCCGAGGTCGGCGGTGAACTCGTTCACGTAGAGCCCGATGTGCTGGTCGGCGACCTTCGGGTCCATCTCCTGGGCGTGCTCCATGACGTACGGGCGGGACACCGCCGGGTCGTCCCAGGCCATCCGCACCGACGTGCGGGCCGCGTCGGCGAGCCGCCGCAGGGTCTCCGTGCCGAGGGAGCGGCGGGCGACGATCGCGCCGAGCGGGATCGGCAGCCCGGTCGTGGACTCCCAGTGCTCGCCCATGTCGGCGAGGCGGTGCAGCCCGTAGTCCTGGTACGTGAAGCGGGCCTCGTGGATGACGAGTCCGGCGTCGACCTTGCCGTCGCGCACGGCGGGCATGATCTCGTGGAACGGCATCACGACGACCCCGCCGACGCCGCCGGGCACCTCCTCGGCCGCCCAGAGCCGGAACAGCAGGTACGCGGTCGAGCGCTCGCTCGGCACCGCGACGGTCTTCCCCGCGAGGTCGGCGCCGGTCGCGTCCTCGCGGGTGAGGACGAGCGGCCCGCAGCCGCGGCCGAGGGCGCCGCCGCAGGGCAGCAGCGCGTACTCGTCGAGGATCCACGGCAGCACGGCGTACGACACCTTGAGGACGTCGTGGCTGTCGGTGCCGCTCTCGGCCCAGCCGTTCGTGACGTCGATGTCGGCGAAGGTGACGTCGAGCGGCGGGGCGTCCGGGACGCGGCCGTGGGCCCAGGCGTCGAAGACGAAGGTGTCGTTCGGGCAGGGCGAGTAGGCGATCTTCAGCTTCGTCACGAGGGCTCCAGCTCCAGGAAGACGGTCTTGCCGAGCAGCTCGAAGGTGTGCCGGAGCGCCTCCAGGGCCTCGCCGATGCGCCAGGCGGCGCGGTCGCGGGGGCCCACGGCGTTCGACACGGCCCGGATCTCGACGACGGGCACGGCGTATCCGGCGGCGGCCTCGGCGACGCCGAAGCCCTCCATCGCCTCGGCGGCCGCTCCGGGCCGGAGTCCGGCCAGCTCGGCGGCGCGGCCCGCGGTGCCGGTGACGGTGGAGACGGTGAGGACCGGTGCGACGGTGTGCGGCCGGCCGGCGGCGGCCAGGGCGGCGGCGATCCGGCCGGTCAGGGCCTCCGGCACGGGATGGACGGACCGCCCGAAGCCGAGCTCGTCGACGGTCAGGTACCCGTCGGGGGTCTGGGCGCCGAGGTCCGCGGCGACGACGGCCGACGAGACGACGACGGAGCCGAGGGGCGCGAGGGGCTGGAACCCGCCGGCGATCCCGGCGGAGACGACGAGGTCGTACGGGTCCCCGGAGCCCGACGGCCCGGGCGGGTCGGTGAGCGCGCTGTACGCGAGCGCGGTCCCGGTGGAGGCGGCGACGGCGGCGGGCCCGACCCCGCCGACGAGGACGTCGACGCGGAGACGGCCGCCGGGGGAGCCCGTGGAGCCGTCGCCCGGGGAGCCCGGGGAGCCCGGGGAACCCGCGGAGCCCGGGGAGCCCGCGGGGGCGTCGCCGGGGGAGTCCGCGTGGCGGCGCAGGACGAGGCCCCCCGGCAGCGGGATCAGCTCGGCGCCGCCGAGGCCGAGGCCGGCGGAGACGGAGTCCGCCTCCGCCGCCACGGCCGTCACGATCAGGATCCGGTGGACCACCGGAGGATCAGGATTCCTTCTTCAGCTGGAAGTGCCAGATGCCGGTCAGCTTCTTGCCGGTGTTCTCGACGATGGTCACCTGGGAGTTGTCGGTGGCCTCGCCGGTCTGGCTGGAGAAGAAGGCGCTGGCCGGGATGGTCCGGTACGTCTTCTTGTACGGCTCGGGCTCGGCCTGCTGGCCGCCGAGGAAGATCGTCCAGCCGTTGTCCGCGATCTCGGGGTCGACCCCGAAGCGGATCTTGTCGTCCATCGCGACGGTGATGGACTTCTCGGCCTTCTTGTTGAGGCACTGCTGGATCTGCGACTCCTTGATGGCCTCGCCGTCGTTGTAGCAGGCGGCCTCGGAGTGGATCGAGTCGGACCCGACCGTCACGGTCGCGATCGGAGTCGGCTTGTCGCAGGCGGAGAGAACGAGGAGCCCGGCGGAGACGGCCCCGAGGGCGACGGCGGCCCGGCGGCGCGAGCCGGAGAAGAACGCAACGGTCATGAGCCGAAGGCTATCGGGCCGTCGCGCCCGCGCCACGCGGGGGTACGGCGTGCCGCCGTCCGGTACCGGAACGAGGACGCCGCGGACGGCCCCGCCGGGGCGGCCCGGCGGCTGCCCGGCCGGATTCCCCGGCGGGCGGGAGCGGGCGGGCGGGTCGCACGAGGCCCGCGCCCGTCGGCGGCCGACGGGCCGTGCCCGCGGCGGCGGGTGGCCCGGCGGGCGGGCGGGCGGGGCTGATGGGTCGCGTCGAGCCCGCGCCGACTGACGAGCCGCGCCGAGCCCGCGACGGCTGACGGGCCGTGCCCGCGATGGCTGACGAGCCGCGCCGTGCCCGCGATGGCTGACGGGCCGTCCCCGCGGCGGTCGGTGGGCCGGTCGGCGCGCGGGGAGTCGGCGCGGCGTGCCTACGCCACCCGCGCCTTCGAGCGGCCCTTCGAGCCCGGTCTGCGTCGGGCCTCCGAGAGCAGGCCCCGTACGGCGAGCAGTGCACCGGTCGCCAGGATCGCGGCCGCCACGGCCATGCCCAGGGCTCCGTTCAGGGGCAGGGCGATGCCGATCGCGCCGCCCACCACCCACGCCATCTGCAGCGCCGTCTCGGAGCGCGCGAACGCCGAGGTCCGGACGACCTCCGGGACGTCCCGCTGGATCAGCGCGTCGAGGGACAGCTTCGACAGGGCCTGGGTGAGGCCCGCGACCGCCCCCAGGACGGCCACCATCACCCCGCCGAAGAAGATCGCCGTACAGATCGCCGTGGTGCAGACCACGGTGATCATCGTGGCGATGATCACCTCCGGCCCGTGCCCCCGGTCGCGCAGGAGCGAGCCCATCGCCGTGCCGCAGGCGTTGCCCACGCCCGCCGCCACGCCCACGATCCCCAGCGAGACGGCGGCGCTCTGCCCCGACAGCGGGTGGTCGCGCAGCAGGAACGCCAGGAAGAAGATCAGGAAACCCGACAGCATCCGCTGCGCCGCGTTGGCCTGGAGGCCGTGCAGCACCGACGGGCCCACCGTCCGCAGGCTGGGCTTCCGCTCCCCGTGCGTCAGCAGGTGCGCCCGCCGCTCGCCCTTCGCGGAGTCCACCTTCGGCGGCATCCGCAGCGCCCAGAAGGTCCCGAGCAGGAACAGCGCGCACGCCCCGTACAGCGGATAGCGGGGCCCCAGCATCTGGAGCCCCGCCCCGACGGGCGCGGCGATGCCGGTCGCGAGCAGCCCGGCCAGGGTGACCCGGGAGTTCGCCTTCACCAGGGAGAAGTTCGGTGGCAGCAGCCGGGGCACGACGGCGCTGCGCACCACCCCGTACGCCTTGGACGCCACCAGCACGCCCAGCGCCGCCGGGTACAGCTCCAGGCCGCCGGTCGCCACGGCCCCCGACATCATGATCGCGAGGACGGCGCGGGTCAGCATCGCGCCCGCCATCGCCGCCCGCCGCCCGTGCGGGATCCGGTCCAGGAGCGGACCGATCACGGGGGCGAGGAGCGTGAAGGGGGCCATGGTGACGGCGAGGTAGAGCGCGACCCGGCCGCGCGCCTCGTCGGTGGGGACGGAGAAGAAGACGGTGGAGGCGAGGGCGACGGTGATCATGACGTCCCCGGCGCCGTTCACGGCGTGGAGCTCGATCAGCTTCCCGAGCCCCGACTCGCCCGCGCCGTGCGCGTGGGTGGCCTTCCGGATCCCCTTCGCGGTCCCGGTGAACGGCAGGTGCAGGGCACGGCCGACCGCCCGGCCCGCTCGGCGGAGCGGCCCGGCATGATCTTCGGATCGTGCGGGGGACCGTGCGGCTGCCACTCCGTCATAGTGCCCCACAGACGGGCCTGACGAACCGTGGCGCGGCGGTGGAGGCCGTATCGGGCGATGCGGAGGAGGCGTGGCGAGGAGGTCGGGGGAACGGCGCGCGAAGGCGGGGTGAGGGGTGCGTGAGGAGTCGGTGACCGGCGTGGCGACGGGCGTCGTGCCGGGGATTCGCCGCCCTGTCCGAACCGCTCCGCCGCCTCTCCGGGGCCTCCGGGAGGGCCCTCCGGCCTCCCCGCCGGCGTCCGCGATCCGGGCCACTTGGGGCGGGCAGGTGGGCTGCGGCCCGCGAACGGGGTAGCGTGCGTAGCGCGCCACCGGCGGAAGCTCTCGGCCGCGCGCCTCTTCGGCATCCCGCAGAATGGATGGCGATAGGTGTGCCCGAGACACGCGAGACAGGTCGGGTGCGCGGACGTCGATGCGGCCCACAGGTCCGCTCCGCCCGCCGCCCGTGGCTTCGCTCCCGCCCCTCGGCCGGCGCACCCGTGAGACGGCGTAGGAGATGAGCGAGACCTGTGAGTGCTGCGACGACGCGAAGCGGTACCCCGCGTACCCCGCGAGCCACGCGTATCCCCGACCGCCTGTGTGCCGAGGCCGTAGAGCTCGCGCGGGAGGCCGCCGAGGAGGCGGCCGCCCCCGGGATCGTCGGTGCGCACGTCGAGGTGGTCGCCGAGGGTGACCGTGTCGTCACCCACTACTTCGAGTCGAAGGAGCCCGGCTACCGGGGCTGGCGCTGGGCGGTGACGGTCACCCGGGCCTCCCGCGCCAAGAACGTCACGCTTGACGAAACCGTCCTGCTGCCCGGCTCCGACGCGCTCCTCGCCCCCGAGTGGGTGCCCTGGAGCGAGCGGCTGCGCCCCGGCGACATGGGTCCCGGCGACCTCCTGCCGACCGAGGCGGACGACCTGCGCCTGGAGCCCGGCTACTCCGGCGAGGACGCGCCGCCGCCGAACTCCGTGGTCTCGGAGGAGCTGGCGGACCACCTCGACGCCGAGGACGCGGAGATCGTCACCCGCACCCCCTCGCGGGGAGCCATCGCCGCCGTCGCCGACGAGCTCGGCATGCGCCGGGCCAGGGTCCTCTCCCGCTACGGGCTCCACATGGCCGCGGACCGCTGGGAGGAGTCCTTCGGCGCCCGGACGCCGATGGCCCAGGCCGCTCCGGCCACCTGCCGGTCCTGCGCGTTCCTGGTGCCGGTCGCCGGCTCCCTGAAGCAGGCCTTCGGCGTCTGCGCCAACGAGTTCTCCCCGGCGGACGGGCGGGTCGTGTCCCTCTCGTACGGCTGCGGAGGCCACTCGGAGGCCGCGATCATGCCGAAGCCGCCGCGGCCCGCGCCGCCCGTGCTCGACTCGATGGGGGCCGACGCGTTCCCGCTGCGTCCCGCGAAGGACTCCGGCTCGACGACCGAACCCGACGCGACGTCGGAGGACCTGGGCCACTCATAAGGGTCTCGTCCCTCCAGGGCGCCGTCGGCGGGTGAGCCCGCCCGGCGCCGTACGTCTCCGCGCGTGCTCCCGCGCGCCCCGGCGCCCGACGTGCCCCGGCGGCGGGGGAGGGGCGGGGCACGGTACGTTCGGGCCCCGGTGCCAACGCCCCGGCCCCGGCAGTATCACCGCCCCGCAGAGTGGAGTCAGACGTGAGCGTCAGCGTCCGGACGACGACCGACGGAACCGATCCCTTCGGCACCGCCCGGCTGCGGCGAGGTGTGCTCGACGCCTGGGGCGCGTCCCCCGCCCGCTTCCGGGAGGACGCCAACGCCGAGGAGGACCTCGCCCTCGGCGGCTACCGCGACCGCCTCGTCGTCGAACTCGCCCAGAACGCCGCCGACGCGGCGCACCGCGCCGGCGTCCCCGGCCGCCTCCGGCTCACCCTGCACCCCGCGGACCACGAGGGCCCCGCCGTCCTCGCCGCCGCCAACACCGGCGCCCCCCTGGACGCCGCCGGGGCCGAGTCCCTGTCGACGCTCCGGGCCTCCGCCAAGCGCGAGCAGCAGGCGCACGGCGCCGTCGGCCGGTTCGGCGTCGGATTCGCCGCCGTCCTCGCCGTCACCGACGAGCCCGCCGTCCTCGGCCGCCACGGCGGCGTCCGCTGGTCCCTCCCCGAGGCCCGCGAGCTCGCCGCCGAGTCCGCCCGGTACAGCCCCGGCCTCGGAGACGAACTGCGCCGCCGGGACGGCCACGTCCCCCTCCTGCGGCTCCCGCTGCCCGCCGAGGGCACCGCCCCCGACGGCTACGACACCGTCGTCGTCCTCCCGCTCCGCGACTCCGCGGCCCAGGACCTCGCCGAACGCCTCCTCGGCTCCGTCGACGACGCGCTCCTCCTCACCCTTCCGGGGCTCGCCGAGATCGTCGTGGAGACCCCGGAAGGAGTACGCACCCTCAGCCGCTCCGAGGACGACGGATACGTACGGATCGTCGACTCCGCCACCGGCACCCACCGCTGGCGGACCGTCACCCACGGCGGTCCCCTCGACGCCGAACTCCTCAAGGACCGCCCGGTCGAGGAGCGCCTGCGCCCCCACTGGTCCGTCACCTGGGCCGTACCCGTGGACCCGGAGGGAGCCCCGCGCTATCCGCGGACCACTCCGGTCGTGCACGCGCCCACCCCCACCGACGAACCCCTCGGCATCCCCGCGCTCCTCATCGCCTCGCTGCCCCTGGACACCGCACGACGGCACCCGGCGCCCGGCCGGCTCACCGACTTCCTGGTGCAGCGGGCGGCCGACGCGTACGCCGAACTCCTCGCCGAGTGGCAGCCGGTGACCACCGCCACGCTCGACCTCGTCCCCGGCCCGCTCGGCAAGGGCCCCCTCGACGGGGCGCTGCGCGAGGCGATCCTGGACCGGCTGCCGCGCGTCGCGTTCCTGGCGCCGGCCGCGCCCACCGAGGAACTCCCCGCGCTCCGCCCGATCGAGGCCGAGGTCGCGGAGGGCGCGGGCGCGGACACCGTGGACGTCCTGGCCGAGGTGTTCCCGACGCTGCTCCCCGCCGGTCTGGAGCGCCGGCCCGAGCTGCGGACCCTCGGCGTCGGCCGCGTGCCGCTGACCGAGGCGATCGACCGGCTCGCCGGGGTGGACCGCGCCCCGACGTGGTGGTGGCGCCTGTACAACTCCCTCGCGGGCGTGGACCCGGACCGCCTGTCGGGCCTCCCGGTCCCGCTCGCCGAGGGCGCCGAAGGGGCCCGCGTCCGGACGGCCGTCGGCCCCCGCCAGGTCCTCCTGCCCCAGGACCGGACCCCCGCCGAGCTGACCCGGCTCGGTCTGAAGGTGGCGCACCCCGAGGCCGCCCACCCGCTCCTGGAGAAGCTGGGCGCCCTGCCGGCCACGCCCCGCGCGGTCCTGACGACCCCGCAGGTGCGGGCGGCGGTCGCGGCCTCCCTCGACGCGGGCGAGATCTGGGACGAGGACGGGGACGCCCTGGACGCGGACGAGCTCGCCGAGACCGTCCTCGCCCTGGTCAGGGACGCCGAGCTCGACCCGGGCGAGGAGCCCTGGCTGGGCGCGCTGGCGCTGCCCGACGAGGACGGCGAACTCTCCCCGGCGGGCGAGCTGGTGATGCCGGGCTCGGCGTTCGCCGCCGTGATGCGCGAGGACGAACTGGCCTACGTCGACGCCGAGCTGGCCTCCCGCTGGGGTGAGCAGCCGCTGGCCGCGTGCGGCGTCCTCGCCACCTTCGCGCTGGTCCGGGCGACCGACCTGCTGCTCGACCCGGACGAGGTCGAGCCGCGCGAGGGCGACTACCCGGAGCCGGACGACGCGGGGCTGCTCGACGCGGTCGACGTGTGGTGCGAGGACGTCCTGGACCGGCTGCCGGAGACCCCGGTGCCGCCGGTCGCGACGGAGATCGTGGCCGTGCGGGACCTCGACCTGGTCGACGACGACGCGTGGCCGCGGGCGCTGGCCCTCCTGGCGCAGCCGCCGCTGCGCGACGCCCTCACCCAGCCCGTGCGGATCCTCCTGCCGGACGGGACGACGGAGACGGTCCGCTCGTACACGGCGTGGTGGCTGCGCGACCACCCGGTCCTGGACGGCCGCCGCCCGGCGGGCCTGCGGGCGGAGGGCTCCGACCCCCTCCTCGCCGGCCTGTACGACTCCGCCGACGCGACCGGCTTCGAGGACGAGCAGGTCCTGCGGGCCCTGGGCGTCCGCACGTCGGTGGCGGCGCTGCTCGACGAGCCCGGCGGGGCGGCGGAACTCCTGGCGCGCCTGGCGGACCCGGCCCGGGAGGTCACGGACGCCCAGCTCCACGCGCTGTACACGGCGCTCGCGGACCTGGACCCGGAGCAGGTGACGCTGCCGGACGAGCTGCGCGCGGTGCTGGACGGCGAGGTGGTCGTGGTGGACGCGGCGGAGGCGATGGTGGCGGACGCGCCGGACCTGCTGCCGCTGACGGCCGGGGTGCCGCTGCTGCCGGTGTCGCCGGCGCGGGCGGCGGACCTGGCGGAGCTGTTCCAGGTGCGGCGGCTGAGCGAGGCGGTGGAGGCCGAGGTGGCGACGGTGGGCGAGGAGCACGAGGTGCCGGAGCCGGTCCGGATCCTGTTGGGCCCGACGACCCCCGCCTCGTACGTCGAGCACGAGGAGCTCAGGGCGGCGGACACGGAGCTCGACTGGCGCCGCACGGCGGACGGCGTCGTCCACGCCTCCACCCTGGAGGGCGTGGCGGCGGGCCTGGCCTGGTCGGCGGGCCAGTGGCCCCGCCGCTTCGAGGTGGCGGCCCTGCTGGAGGACCCGTCGAGGACCCCGGAGCTGGCCAGGGACCGCTGGTTCGACTGAGGGGTCACGCGGTGAGGCCCTGCCGTGCCGGGCTCTTCCGGAGGGCCCGGTGGGCGAGGCCGAGGAGGAAGGCGTTGATCAGCGCGGAGAGGGCCAGCGCCGTGTAGTGGTACGCGGTCGCCCAGCCCGAGAGGCCGGTCAGCAGGTCGGGGAGAAGCAGGATCGGGCTGCTGGGCGCGGTGGCGAGGGCGTACCAGAAGTCCGCGAAGGCCCGGCCCTCGGTCCACGGGCTGACCAGCAGGGGGAGCGACGCCACGAGCGCCAGGTAGCCCAGGGAGAGGGGGTTGGCGAACGTGAGCCGGGCGACTGCGCGGGGGCGGCTGTCTCGCATGGGTGGATTCCTCCTGCACGGTTCGGTCGCGCCGTGTCGGCGCGGGTCCCATCGTGCGGCGCACCGCGGCCTGTCCACCTGAGTAGGGCTACTCAAACCGGGGTGAGCGCGTGTACGTCCCGGCCCTGGGCCGCCGATCCGCCGGACGGCCTACGCCGGGAACCTCCGGTCCACCCAGCGCCAGGCGATCTCCAGGAGCAGGCCGCCCGCCGCCGCGATGGCGACCGCCGTCCACGGGAGGGTCACGCCCACCAGCTTCAGGGCGAAGAAGTCCTGGAGCCAGGGGACGACGAGGACCAGGAGGAACGCGCCGCCCATGGTGGCGACCAGGGTGAGGCGCCACCACGTGTACGGGCGGGCGATGATCGCCAGGACCCACATCGAGACCAGGAACAGGGTCAGCGTCGCCGCGCTCGTCTCGGCCTCCAGGGCGCCCTCGCCGCTGTAGTGGTGGCGCGCCAGGAGGTACGTCGTGAACGTGGCCGCCCCCGCGATCACCCCGCTCGGGATCGCGTACCGCATCACCCGGCGGACGAAGTTCGGCCGCGCTCGTTCCTTGTTGGGGGCGAGCGCCAGGAAGAAGGCCGGGACGCCGATCGTCAGGGTCGACAGCAGGGTCAGGTGGCGGGGGAGGAAGGGGTACTCCACCTGCGAGCAGACCACCAGGACCGCCAGGAGGACCGAGTAGACCGTCTTCGTCAGGAAGAGGGTCGCCACGCGCGTGATGTTGCCGATGACCCGGCGGCCCTCCGCCACCACCGACGGGAGGGTCGCGAAGCTGTTGTTCAGCAGGACGATCTGGGCCACGGCCCGCGTCGCCTCCGAGCCCGAGCCCATCGACACCCCGATGTCCGCGTCCTTGAGCGCCAGGACGTCGTTCACGCCGTCGCCGGTCATCGCGACCGTGTGACCGCGGGACTGGAGCGCCGCCACCATGTCCCGCTTCTGCTGGGGCGTGACCCGGCCGAAGACCGCGTTCTCGTCGAGGACCTTCGCCATCTCCTCCCGGTCCTCCGGGAGCGTGCGGGCGTCCACCGTGTTCCCCGCGCCCGGCATGTCGAGCTTCCCGGCCACCGCGCCCACGGAGACCGCGTTGTCGCCGGAGATGACCTTCGTGGCGACGTGCTGGTCGGCGAAGTAGGAGAGGGTGTCGGCGGCGTCCGGGCGCAGGCGCTGCTCCAGGACGACCAGGGCGGTGGGGCGGGCGCCGGTCGCGACGTCGGGGGAGTCGAGGCCGTTCGCCGTACGGGCCAGGAGCAGGACCCTCAGGCCCTGTTCGTTGAGGTGGTCGATCTCCGTGAGCGTGGGGTCCCCGGCGGGCAGGAGGACGTCGGGGGCGCCCAGCAGCCAGGCCGAGTCCTGGCCGTCGCCCTCGCTGAAGGCCGCCCCGCTGTACTTCCGTGCCGAGGAGAACGGCAGCGCCTCCGTGCACCGCCACTCCACGGTGTCGGGGTAGGCGTCGATGATGGCCTGGAGAGAGGCGTTCGGCCGGGGGTCGGACTCCCCGAGGGCGCCGAGGACCTTGCGTACGTAGGCCTCGTCGGCGCCGTCGAGGGTGCGGAGTTCCGTGACGTCCATGCCGCCCTCGGTCAGCGTGCCCGTCTTGTCCAGGCAGACGACGTCCACGCGGGCGAGGCCCTCGATCGCCGGCAGCTCCTGTACGAGGCACTGCTTGCGCCCGAGGCGTACGACTCCGATCGCGAAGGCGACCGAGGTGAGCAGGACCAGTCCCTCGGGGATCATCGGGACGATGCCGCCGACGGTGCGGGCGACGGCGTCCTTGAAGTTGTCGTCCTTGACGACGAGCTGGCTGATGATGAGCCCGATGGCGGTCGGGACCATCATCCAGGTCACGTACTTGAGGATCGTCGAGATGCCCGTGCGCAGTTCGGAGTGGACGAGCGTGAAGCGGGAGGCCTCTTCGGCGAGCTGGGCCGCGTAGGCCTCGCGGCCGACCTTGGTGGCGGTGAACGCGCCGCCGCCGGCGACGACGAACGAGCCCGACATCATCCGGTCGCCGGGCTTCTTCACCACCGGGTCGGCCTCGCCGGTGAGCAGCGACTCGTCGATCTCCAGGCTGTCGGCCTCGGCGACCTCGCCGTCGACGACGACCTTGTCGCCGGGGCCGAGCTCGATGAGGTCGCCGAGGACGATCTCGGAGGTGGAGAGTTCGGCGGCGACGCCGTCGCGCCGGACGGTGGGTTTCGCCTCGCCGATGACGGCGAGGCCGTCGAGGGTCTTCTTGGCGCGGAGTTCCTGGATGATGCCGATGCCGGTGTTGGCGACGATCACGAAGCCGAAGAGGCTGTCCTGGATCGGCGCGACGAAGAGCATGATCACCCAGAGCACGCCGATGATCGCGTTGAAGCGGGTGAAGACGTTGGCGCGGACGATGTCCGCGGCCGAGCGGGAGCTGCGGACGGGGACGTCGTTGACCTCGCCGCGGGCGACGCGCTCGGCGACCTCGGCGGAGGTGAGTCCGGCGGGACGGTGGACAACGGGCGGCCCCACCGCCTCGGCCTCGCCGCCGTCGGTGTCGATCTTCGCCCGCTGAGTCATGTTTTCGACGGTACGACCGGAATCGACCGTTCACCTGCCGAGAAGGGCGAAGATCAGACCGGGGGAGGAGGGGAATCGTCCCCCGGTGCCATGCCGGCGGGCGCGACCCGGGCCCCTGGGCCTACTCGGCTCCCCGGGCCCCCTCGGGGCCCGCCTCCGCCGCGCGGGCCGCCGCGTGCCGCTTGATCGCCGCGTCGCGCTTGCGCACGTACCAGATGCCGATCAGGCCGAGTCCGGCGCCGGCGAGGCAGGTCCACACCCACCAGGTCAGGTCCCGGTCGTCGAACCAGCCGTAGAACGGGACCTGGACGAGGAAGAGGACGAACCACAGGATCGTTCCGCCGGTGATCGTGGCGACGACCGGCCCTTCGAGGGGCTCGGGTGCCTCGTGCTTCGGTGTCCACTTCGCCATGGAGGTCAGTCTAGGTGGCGGGAAATCGTATCTACGCGCGGAGATAGACGCTCGCTCGTTCATGTGTTCATACTGAAACGGTTTGCCTCTGGCGGGTTTCCTTCGTATGAACCGCCAAACGGACATCTCCCGAAGAGGAACCCACCCCATGAGCACCACGGCCACCGCCAAGGCCATGCCCCCCGAGCCCTCCGCTCCCCAGGAGCCGACCTCGGGCCTCGACCGCTACTTCAAGATCTCCGAGCGCGGCTCGACCGTCGCCCGCGAGGTCCGCGGCGGCTTCGCCACCTTCTTCGCGATGGCCTACATCATCGTGCTGAACCCGATCATCCTCGGCAGCGCGAAGGACATGTACGGCCACCAGCTCGACGGCGGCCAGCTCGTCACGGCCACCGTCCTGACCGCGGCGTTCTCGACGCTCCTCATGGGCGTCATCGGCAACGTCCCGATCGCCCTCGCCGCCGGCCTCGGCGTCAACACGGTCGTGGCGCTCCAGCTCGCGCCGAGGATGTCCTGGCCGGACGCCATGGGCATGGTCGTCCTCGCGGGCGTCGTCGTGATGCTGCTCGTCGCCACCGGTCTGCGCGAGCGCGTGATGAACGCGGTCCCGGTCGGCCTGCGCAAGGGCATCGCGATCGGCATCGGCCTCTTCATCATGCTGATCGGCCTCGTCGACTCGGGCTTCGTCTCCCGCATCCCCGACGCCGCGCACACCACCGTCCCGCTCCAGCTCGGCGGCGACGGCCACCTCACCGGCTGGCCGGTGCTCGTCTTCATCCTGGGCACGCTCCTCACCCTCGCGCTGATCATCCGCAAGGTGCCGGGCGCGATCCTCATCTCGATCGTCGTCATGACGATCGTGGCGATGGTGATCAACGCGGTCGCGACCGTCCCGTCCTGGGGCCTCACCACCCCGGAGTGGCCCGGCAACCCGGTCGCCTCGCCCGACTTCGGCCTGGTCGGCGAGGTCAGCCTCTTCGGCGGCTTCGACAAGGTCGGCTACCTGACCGGCGTGCTGTTCGTCTTCACCGTCCTGCTGTCCTGCTTCTTCGACGCCATGGGCACGATCCTCGGCGTCGGCGACGAGGCCAAGCTGATCGACAAGGACGGCAACTTCCCCGGCATCAACAAGGTCCTGCTGGTGGACGGCCTGGCCGTCGCCTCCGGCGGTGCGACCTCCTCGTCGGCCACCACCTGCTTCGTGGAGTCCACGGCGGGTGTCGGCGAGGGTGCCCGTACCGGCCTCGCCTCGGTCGTCACCGGCGGTCTGTTCTCGGTGGCGCTGTTCCTCACGCCGCTGGCCACGATGGTCCCGTCCCAGGCGGCCACGCCCGCGCTGCTCGCGGTCGGCTTCCTGATCCTGGCCGGTTCGATCAAGGACATCGACTGGAGCGACCACACCATCGCGGTGCCGGCGTTCCTGGCCATGGTGATGATGCCGTTCACGTACTCGATCACGAACGGCATCGGCATCGGCTTCATCGCGTTCAGCGTGCTGCGGCTCGCGGCGGGCCGGGGCCGGGAGGTCCCGGTGGCCATGTACGTCGTGTCGGCGGTCTTCGTCTTCTACTACGCGATGCCGGCGCTCGGCCTCACGTGATCGCGGGGGGTGTCGGCGGCCGCCCCGGCCGCCGGTTCCCCGTCCCCTTCCCCGTAGAACCTCTCCGTCTCGTCGACGGCGGTCTTGAACCGCTCGTCGAAATCCTCGCGAATGAGCGTCCGGACGACATAGTCCTGGACGCTCATTCCTCTTTTCGCGGCGTGACTCCTGAGCCGGTCGAGCAGCTCACCGTCGATGCGCAGGCTGAGCACTGTCGATCCCATGCCGTTCAGGGTCGGGGCAGTCGGGGCTCCTTTGCGTCACTTTCTGGATCCGACTCACTCGTTTGGGTGATACATGGATGCGGAAGCGTGATCTGTGCTCATGCGGTTCACGCGCGGGCGCAGAAACGGGTGGGCAAGTGGCGCGGGCGTACCCGCGCGACGGGTGGGTCGCGCGGGTGGGGGCGTACGCGTGTGATCCGCGCGACGTCAGCGTGCTCCCGTTGGTATTTAGACAGAGTAATGAGTTAGGCTAACAAACATGCCTGACCTGTCCCACGGCACAGCCGACGACGCCGCGGCCGTGAACGCGCTCCGCTCCTCCGTCATGCGACTGGGCCGACGCCTCAAGCACCAGCGCGTCGACGAGTCGCTGAGCCCCACCGAGATGTCGGTGCTCGGCACCCTGTCGCTCTGCGGCTCCGCCACACCCGGCGAGCTGGCCCGCAAGGAGCACGTCCAGCCGCCGTCGATGACCCGCATCGTCGCGCTGCTCGAGGCCAAGGGACTGGTCCGGCTGGAGCCGCACCCCGACGACCGCCGGCAGAAGGTGGTCAGCCAGACCGAGCAGGCCGAAGCCATGCTCGAAGAGTCCCGCCGCAAGCGGAACGCCTGGCTGGCCTCCCTCGCCGAGGGCCTGGACGAGGACGAGTGGGCCAAGCTGCGCGCGGCCGCCCCGGTCCTGGAGAAGCTCGCCCACCTCAGCCCCTCTCCCCGGGGGTAGCTCCCCCGGGATCCCCCATCCGACGCGCCAAGGAGGCGACGCACTTTGAGTACGGGACCCGGAGCAGACTCCGCACCCGTCCACAAACCCACCCTCGACACCCGCGGGCGGGGGGAAACCTTCTCCTCGCTCAGGATCCGCAACTACCGGCTGTTCTTCACCGGCGCCATCGTCTCCAACACCGGTACGTGGATGGCCCGCATCACCCAGGACTGGCTGGTCCTGAGCCTCACCGGCTCGGCCGCCGCCGTCGGCATCACCACGGCCCTGCAGTTCCTGCCGATGCTGCTCTTCGGCCTCTACGGCGGAGTCATCGCCGACCGCTACCCGAAGCGGCGCCTCCTGCTCGTCAGCCAGGCGGCCCTCGGCCTCTGCGGCATCGCCCTCGCCGTCCTCACCCTCTCCGGCCACATCCAGGTCTGGCACGTCTACCTCATCGCCTTCCTCCTCGGCATGGTGACCGTCGTCGACAACCCGGCCCGGCAGTCCTTCGTCTCCGAGATGGTCGGCCCCGACCGCCTCCGCAACGCCGTCTCCCTCAACTCGGCGAACTTCCAGTCCGCGCGGCTCGTCGGCCCCGCCGTCGCCGGTGTCCTCATCGCCGGCGTCGGCAGCGGCTGGGCGTTCCTCCTCAACGGACTGTTCTTCCTCGCCCCCCTCACCAGCCTGCTGCTCATGCGGCCGGGCGAGCTCCACAAGGTGGAGCGCGCCCCGCGCGGCAAGGGCCAGCTGAGAGAGGGCCTGCGGTACGTGGCCGGGCGTCCGGACCTGATCTGGCCGATCGTCCTCGTCGGCTTCGTCGGCACCTTCGGGTTCAACTTCCCGATCTGGCTCACCGCCTTCTCCGGCGAGGTCTTCCACGTCGGCGCGGGCGCGTACGGCCTCCTCAACACCCTCATGGCGGCCGGCTCGCTCGTGGGCGCCCTCGCGGCGGCCCGCCGCGGTTCGACCCGGCTGCGGATGCTGGTGATCGCGGCGGCGGTCTTCGGCGCCCTGGAGATCGCCGCGGCGCTGTCGCCGGCGTTCTGGCTGTTCGCGCTGCTGCTCGTCCCGATCGGCATGATCGGCCTCACGGTCAACATCACCGCGAACTCGGCCGTCCAGCTCGCCACGGACCCCGCGATGCGGGGCCGGGTGATGAGCCTCTACATGATGGTCTTCGCCGGGGGCACGCCGATCGGCGCGCCGCTCCTCGGCTGGGTCACCGACACGTACGGAGCCCGCGTCGGCTTCGCGACCGGCGGTGTGATCTCGCTGGCGGCGGCGGTCGTCATCGGCCTGATCCTGGCGAAGGTCGGCGACCTGAAGATGGCCTTCGGCTGGCGCCACGGGCACCCGCAGGTCCGCTTCGTGGCCCGCGAACGCCTGGCGACGGCGGCCTGACCGACGTCCCGAGGGGGCGGGGACCGGGGGCACACCCCCCGGTCCCCGCCCCCTCGCGCGACCCGCGCCGCCCCGGAGCGGCGGGTCCTCAGACCCGGCGTTCCAGGATCTGGCCCGCCCAGTCGCCGACCAGGAACGTGTCCGTCGAGGTGAAGCCCTGGCCCTCGTAGTACGCGATCAGCCGGCCCTCGCTGCCCGCGAAGCAGTCCACCCGCAGCAGGGACACCCCCTGCCGCCGGGTCTCCTCCACCGCGTGCGCGAGCAGCGCCGCCCCCACCCCGTGCCCGTGGAACCGCGCGTCGGTCGCGAGCAGCCGCACGTACACCTCGGGCTCGTCCACCCGGGGCACGTGCTTGCCCGGGTGCGGGGTCAGCGTCATCGTCCCCGCCGGTACGCCGTCGATCTCGGCGATCCACGGGTCGCCCTCGCCCATCGTGTCCTCGACCTGCCGCACCGCCTTGGGCCGTGCCGAGAACGACTCGGTGCCCCACTGCGCGGTGATTCCCTTGCCGTTGAGCCAGACCACGGCGCTGTCGAGGACGCCGAGTATCGCGGGGAGGTCCTCCGCCCCGCCCTTCCTGATGGAGATCTTCATGCCGCAGAGGCTAACGGCTGCCACACTCGCCCCATGAGGCTCTTCGCCGCGGTCCTGCCGCCGCCCGGCCGGCAGGACGAGCTCGGACACGCCGTCGACCGTCTGCACCGGCTGCCCGGCGCGGACGGCCTGCGCTGGACCTCGCGGCCCGGCTGGCACCTCACGCTCGCCTTCATGGGCGAGGTCGACGAGGAGCTGCTGCCCGAGCTGCGCGTCCGGCTCGCGCGCGCCGCACACCGCACCCCGCCCTTCCCGCTCCGGATCCACGGGGGCGGGCACTTCGGGCGGCGGGCCCTGTGGGCCGGGGTCGCCGGGGACCTGGACGAGCTGCGGCTGCTGGCCGAGCGGGCCGACGCCGCCGCTCGCCGGGCCGGGGTCCCCATGGAGGAGCACCGCCGCTACCAGGCGCACCTGACGCTGGCCCGGCCGCGCCGGGACGAGGTGGACCTGCGTCCCTTCCTCGCCGAGCTCGGCACCTTCGAGGGCACCCGCTGGGAGGTGGGCGAGCTGGTCCTGGTGCGGTCGAACCTCCCGGTGAGCGGGGTGCGGGGAGAACAGCCGCGGTACGAGAGGGTCGACGGCTGGCCCCTTGCGGGGTCGGCGCGGCCGCCGGGTTAACCTCGAAGGGTGGACCCTAAGACCCGTAACCGCATCATGGCCGGCGTTCTCGTACTGATGTTCGCGATCATCGCGGTGGCATCGGTGGTCGGCCAGTAGGCCCCTCCCCACCCCGTGGGAACCCCCTTGCTTCGAGCGCACTCCAAGCAGTTGGCTTGTCGTTCATGGAGTACACGCAGCTCGGACGCACCGGACTCAAGGTCAGCCGACTCGTCCTCGGGACGATGAACTTCGGACCCCAGACGGACGAAGCCACCAGCCACGCCATCATGGACTCCGCGCTGGGCGCGGGGCTCAACTTCTTCGACACCGCCAACGTGTACGGCTGGGGTGAGAACAAGGGCAGGACCGAGGAGATCGTCGGTTCCTGGTTCGCGAAGGGCGACGGCCGCCGCGACCGCACGGTCCTCGCCACGAAGGTCTACGGGAACATGGGCGCCGACGGCGAGGCCTGGCCCAACCACGACAAGCTCTCGGCGGTGAACATCCGCCGCGCGGTCGAGGGCAGCCTCAAGCGCCTCGGCACGGACTACATCGACCTCTACCAGTTCCACCACATCGACCGCGCGACCCCCTTCGAGGAGATCTGGCAGGCGGTCGACGTCCTCATCCAGCAGGGCAAGATCCTCTACGCCGGCTCCTCCAACTTCCCCGGCTACAAGATCGCCCAGGCCAACGAGACCGCCGCCCGGCGCGGCTCGGTCGGCCTGGTCAGCGAGCAGTGCCTCTACAACCTCTTCGAGCGGCGCGCGGAGATGGAGGTCGTCCCGGCCGCGCAGGAGTACGGCCTCGGGGTCATCCCCTGGTCGCCGCTGCACGGCGGGCTGCTCGGCGGCGTCCTGAAGAAGGAGGCCGAGGGCAAGCGGCGCACGGAGGGCCGCGCGGCGGCCACCCTCGCCGACCCGGCGTCCCGCGCGCAGCTGCAGGCCTACGAGGACCTGCTCGACAAGCACGGCCTGCAGCCGGGCGAGACGGCCCTGGCGTGGCTGCTCACGCGGCCCGGCGTGACCGGCCCGATCGTCGGCCCGCGCACGCCCGAGCAGCTGGCCGGCGCGCTGCGCGCCCTGGAGCTGGAGCTGAGCGAGGAGGTCCTGGCGGGCCTCGACGAGATCTTCCCGGGCCCGGGCCCGTCCCCGGAGGCCTTCGCCTGGTGACGGGGTGACCCCGGACCCACCGGTCCCCCGGCGGCGCACCTCCACGCCGCCGGGGTGGACCGGCGCCGCCCGGGTGGACCCTGTGCCGCCTGAACCCGCCCGCTACCCCGCGTACGGGCCGCCCAGGCCCCAGGCCTGGTGCATCGCGTCGGCGAAGGCCGCCGCCAGTTTGTGCTCGCCCGAGGGGCCCGGGTGGGTGCCGTCGTAGGTGTCCCCGTCGAGCTCGTACGACTCCGTCACCGGGGCCAGCAGGAGCGGGGAGGCGGCCGTGTCCAGGTCGGCGACCGCCTTCGCGAGCAGCTCGTTGAAGCGCGCGCACTCCAGGGCGAAGGGGGCGTCGTACCCGGCGCGCACGTTCGGGATGACCGGCAGCAGGACGGCCCGGACGCGCGGGTTCGCGGCGCGGGCCGCCGCGACGAAGGCCCGGACGTTCTCCTCCGTCTGCCCGCTGTCGGTGTAGAAGCCGAGGTCGATCAGGCCGAGCGAGACCAGCAGGACGTCGGCGCCGGTCTCCGCCACCGTGTCGCCGATCACGGGTGCCATGTGCAGCCAGCCCTCGCCCCAGCCGGCGAGATGGCGCCGGGCGGCGGCGGGGAAGGCGGGGTCGGCGTACGCCTCGGAGGCCGGGGCGTCGGCGGCCGGGTCGTACAGCGAGGTGCGGGGACCGACGATCTCGTACCCGCCGGGCAGGGTGGACTCCAGGTGCCGCCACATGCGGTACCGCCAGGTCCAGTCGCCGGCGCGTCCGATGGTCATGCTGTCGCCGACGAACAGAAAACGCATGGTCATATCATCGCGGACGGCGTCCCGGACCTGCGACGTGATCCGGGACACGGGCCGCGCGGACCGGCTACGCCAGGAAGCCGCCGACCTCCGCCGCGAACCGCTCCGCGTCGTCGTGCCACGGGAAGTGCCCGGCCCCGTCCAGGACGACGAGGGACGCCTTGGGGAACAGGCCCGCGTACGCGGCCGCCGTCGGCACCGGGGTGTTCACGTCCCCTTCCCCCGCCACCACGAGCACAGGCCGCGGGAACTCCGCGAACACCGCGCGGGTGGCCGCCGGGTCGAAGGCCCCCTCGCTCGCGAAGACGCCCGCGCCCTCGCGGTTCCGCTGCCCCTCCCCGGCGGCGTGCCGCGCCCGCGCCGCCGCGTCCCAGGTCCCGTGGAAGAACGGCGCCACGGCCTGGAAGGTCTCGCCGGTGCCGCGCCCCGCCGTGACCTCGAGGAGCGCCGCGTACGCCGGACCGAACCACGGCTCGCCCTCCCGCAGCCGCGCCGCCGCGAGCCGTTCCTCCGGTGCCGTGTCGAGCCCGACGGCCGCCGTGCCGGGGGTGACGAGCACGAGCCGGCCGACGCGTCCGGGGTGCCGGGCCGTGTACAGGGCGGCCAGGTTCGCCCCCGCCGAGTGGCCGAGGAGGTCGACGGCGTCGAGCCCGAGGTGCGCGCGCAGCGCCTCCACGTCGTCGACGAGCCGGTCGCAGCGGTACGAGGCGGGGTCGGCCGGCGCGGCCGACGCGCCGGTGCCCCGCAGGTCGAGCCGGATCAGCCGCCGGTGGCCGGTCAGCCGGCCGAGGTCCCCGAGATAGGCGGAGTCCTGGAGCGGACCGCCGGGGAGGCAGAGGAGCGGATCGCCCGTACCGGACTCGTGGTAGGCGAGGGTGGTGCCGTCGGGCGCGGTGAAGGTCTTCGGGGTGGGCATGGGCGCGACCCTGGCAGCGGCCGAAGGGCAGGTCAACAGGGTTTCGCACCGGGTCGGGGGAAGCCGGCGGCCGGTCGGACGATCTTCCCCCGCGGCGGGCCGCCGTGTCGTGGCAGGCTGGGGGCATGCGATCTGCTCTGTGCGCCCTCGGCGCGGCCGCGGCCCTGGTACTGCTGCCGGCCGGGCATGCCCGTGCCGAAGGGCCGGAGCCGGACCGGGACTTCACCATCGAGGACTCCCGCGTCACCGAGTCCAGCGGCCTCGCCGCCAGCCGGGCCCACCCGGGGATCTACTGGACGCACAACGACCAGGACGCGCCGCTGATCTACGGCATCGACTCCCGCACGGGGAAGACGGTCGCGACCCTGACCATGCGGGGCGTCGGCACCCCGCGCGACATGGAGGCCATCGCGGTCGGTCCGGACGGCGACATCTACGTCGGCGACATCGGCGACAACCTCGACGGCTCCTGGGACCACGTCTGGATCTACCGCTTCCCCGAGCCGAAGGTCCTCGGGGACCGCACGGTGGCGGCGAAGCAGTACGTCGTGAAGTACGCCGACGGGGCGCGCAACGCGGAGGCGCTGATGGTCCACCCGAAGACCGGCCGGGTGTACATCGCGAGCAAGAACGAGGAGGGCGGCGGCCTGTACGCGGGTCCCGAGCGGCTCTCCTCGTCCGGGACGAACACCTTCCGGCGCATCGGCGACGTGCCGTGGGTGACCGACGGGGCCTTCTCGCCGGACGGCGAACGGCTGGTGCTGCGCGGCTACCTCATGGCGCGCGAGTACGCGTGGAAGGACGGCCGGCTCGCCGACGGGGGCACCCCGATCGGCGCCCCGTTCCAGGGGCAGGCGGAGTCCGTGACGTACACGCCCGACGGCTCGGCCTTCATGCTGGGCTCCGAGGGGCAGAAGAGCCGGGTGGTGCGGCTGGAACGGCAGGGCGCCGCGAGTCCCTCGGGGAAGCCCGCGGACACCCCGGGCGCGCCCGACACGTCCCGGCCGCCGTCCGGGCAGGACGCCGGGGAGGGCGGGAACGCGACCATGGGCTTCCTGGTCCTCGCCGGCGCCACACTGCTGGTCGTCGGCGCGAAGCGCCTCTTCAGACGCCGCTGACCCCCGCCGGGCCGGCGCCCCTTCGGGTATCGCCGACACCCGCCCGGCCGGCGCCTCTTCAGGTGCCGCGCCACCCGCCCCCCTGACGGCCGAAGGGCCCGTTCCCGGACGGAATCCGGTGACGGGCCCTTCGGGCGTACGGGAAGGGAGGGTTACAGCTTCTCGATGACGTAGTCGATGCAGGCCGTCAGGGCGCGCACGTCCGCCGGGTCGATCGCCGGGAACATCGCGACGCGCAGCTGGTTGCGGCCCAGCTTGCGGTACGGCTCCGTGTCCACGATGCCGTTCGCGCGCAGCGCCTTCGCGACCGCCGCCGCGTCGATGTCGTCGGCGAAGTCGATCGTGCCGATGACCTGCGACCGCTTCGCCGCGTCCGCGACGAACGGCGTCGCGTACTTCGACTCCTCGGCCCAGCCGTACAGCGCGTCCGAGGACTCCTTCGTCCGGGCCACGGCCCAGTCCAGACCGCCCTGGCCGTTGATCCACTTCAGCTGCTCGTTCAGCAGGAAGAGGGTCGAGAGCGCCGGGGTGTTGTACGTCTGGTTCTTCAGCGAGTTGTCGATCGCCGTCGGCAGCGAGAAGAACTCCGGGATGTGCCGGCCGGACTCGTGGATCTTCTTCGCGCGCTCCAGGGCCGCCGGGGAGAAGGCGGCCAGCCACAGGCCGCCCTCGGCGGCGAAGGACTTCTGCGGCGCGAAGTAGTAGACGTCCGTCTCGGTGATGTCGACCGGGAGGCCGCCCGCGCCGGAGGTCGCGTCGACCAGGACCAGCGCGCCCTCGTCGGCGCCCGCGACCCGCTTCAGCGGAGCGGCGACACCGGTGGAGGTCTCGTTGTGCGTGTACGCGTAGACGTCCACGCCCGCCTCGGCCACCGGCTCCGGGTGGGTGCCCGGGTCGGAGGAGATCACGGTCGGCTCGGCCAGCCACGGGGCCAGCTTGGAGGCCTTCGCGAACTTGGAGGAGAACTCGCCGAAGGTGAGGTGCTGCGACTTCTGCTCGATGAGCCCGTGGGTCGCGACGTCCCAGAAGGCGGTGGAGCCGCCGTTGCCCAGGATCACCTCGTAGCCCTCGGGGAGCGAGAAGAGGTCACGGATGCCGGAACGTACCTCGCCGACCAGGTTCTTCACCGGAGCCTGGCGGTGGGACGTACCGAGGAGAGAGGTGCCGGTGGCGGCCAGGGCGTCCAGCGCCTCCGTACGCACCTTGGAGGGGCCCGCGCCGAAACGGCCGTCGGCGGGCTTGATGTCAGCGGGAATCTGGATATCAGCCACGAGGCGGAGAGTATCGGGTCGGGAAGGGCCCGGTCGCCGGATGTCCGCCCGATGAGACGAGCGCTGAGACATCCTGGGGTTGTGGGAAGACACGAGCAGCACACGTCGGAGCTGGCCGCCGCCCTGCGCGCCGCGGTCGCCGGAGAGGTCGACTTCTCCGTCACCGCCAGGGCGCTGACGACCATGGACGCCTCCAACTACCGCCGCGTCCCGGCCGGTACGGTCGCGCCCCGCGACGCCGACGACGTCGCCGCCGTCCTGGAGGTGTGCCGGACCCACGGCGCGACCCCGGTCGTCGCGCGGGGCGCCGGGACCTCGATCGGGGGCCAGGCGACCGGCACCGGCGTCGTGCTCGACCTCACACGCCACATGGACGGGATCGTCTCCCTGGACCCGGAGACGCGGACCGCCGTGGTCCGGCCGGGCCTCGTCCTCGACCGGCTGCGGGCGGCGGCCCGCCCGTACGGCCTGACCTTCGGCCCCGATCCGTCCACGCACAGCCGCTGCACCCTCGGCGGAATGATCGGCAACAACGCCTGCGGGGCGCACTCCGTCGCCTGGGGGACCACGGCGGACAACGTGCGCTCGCTCGACGTGATGACCTACCGGGGCGCGGCGTTGACGCTGGGCCCGGACGGGCGGGGCGCCCCCGCCGGACTCCTCGACCTCGTCGACCGCAACCTCGCCCTCCTGCGGACCGGGTACCCCGCCGGTCTGCCGCGCCGCATCTCCGGCTACGCCCTGGACGCGCTGCTCCCCGAGCGGGGCGCGGACGTGGCCCGCTCGTTCGTCGGCAGCGAGGGGACGCTCGGGGTGGTGACGCAGGCGACGGTCCGGCTCGTACCGCTGCCGGCCGAGCCGGTGCTGGTGGTGCTGGGATACGCGGACGAGAGCGCGGCGGCGGACGCGGCGGCGGGGCTCCTGGCCTTCGGGCCGCTGACCGTCGAGGGGATGGCGGCCGATCTCGTACGGGGCGCCGCCGGGCTGCCCCGCGGCGCGGCCTGGCTGTTCTGCGAGGTCGACGGGGACGGGGCGGCCCGGAGGCTGGTCAGGGCGGCCGACGCGATCGACGCCGTCGTGGTGACCGACCCGGCGGGGCAGCGGGCGCTGTGGCGGATCCGCGAGGACGCGGCGGGCACGGCGACCAGGACCCCCGGGGGCGGGGAGGCCTGGCCGGGATGGGAGGACTGCGCGGTGCCGCCCGCGCGCCTCGGCGCGTACCTGCGCGAGTTCCGCGCGCTGCTCGCCGCGTTCGGCCTCCGGGGGGTTCCGTACGGGCACTTCGGCGACGGCTGCGTCCACGTCCGGATCGACTTCGACCTGTGGTCGGAGCAGGGCGTGCGGGACTTCCGGCGCTTCTCGGAGGAGGTCGCCGACCTGGTGGTCGCGCACGGGGGGTCGCTCTCCGGGGAGCACGGCGACGGGCAGGCGCGGGCAGAACTGCTCCCGAGGATGTACGGGGAGGAGCTCGTCGCCCTCTTCGGCGCGGTCAAGGACGTGTGGGACCCGGACGGCGGCCTCAACCCGGGGATGCTGGTCCGGCCGCGCCCCCTCGACGAGGGGCTGCGGTTCACCGGGCTGCCGCTGGTGGGGCTGGGGAGGGCCGCCGCCCGCTGCGTCGGGGTGGCCAAGTGCCGGGTCGAGGGCCCCGGTTCGGGTCCCGGCGTGATGTGCCCCTCGTTCCGGGCGACGGGCGAGGAGAAGCACTCGACGCGGGGGCGGGCGCGGCTGCTCCACGAGATGGCGCTGGGCGAGGTGATCACGGACGGCCCGCGCTCGGAGGAGGTGCGGGAGGCGCTGGACCTGTGCCTGTCGTGCAAGGGGTGCCGCAGCGACTGCCCGGTGGGCGTCGACATGGCCGCGTACAAGGCGGAGTTCCTCGACCTGTACTACGCGGGACCGCTCGGGTTCCTGCGCCGGCCGCGCTCGCACTGGTCGATGGGACTTCTGCCGCACTGGCTGGACCTGTTCGGACGGGGCCTGAACGCCGCGATGCGGCTGCCGTTCGCGGCGCGCCTCGCGGGGGTGACACCGGAGCGGACGATGCCGAGGGTCGCGCGGGAGACGCTGACGGCGTGGTTCGCCGAACGCGCCTCGTCCCGCCCGCCGTCCCTGACGCTGTGGCCGGACACCTTCACGGACCACCTGGCGCCGGAGGCGGGCCGGGCGGCGGTACGGGTCCTGGAGGCGGCGGGGCTGGGGGTCGCGCTGCCCCGGGGGCGGGTGTGCTGCGGGCTGACGTACGTGTCGACGGGCCGGCTCGGGGCGGCGAGACGGGTGATGCGGCGGACCCTGGACGTCATGGAGGACGGCGGCACCGGGCCGGCGGGCTCCGGGGCACGGCCCGTGGTGGTCCTGGAGCCGTCCTGCGCGGCCACCCTCCGGACCGACCTGCCCGAACTGCTGCCGGACGACCCGAGGGCGGCGCGGCTCGCGGCGTCGGTGCGGACGTTCGCGGAGGCGCTGGAGACGCTGGCCCCCGACTGGGAACCGCCGCGCCTGGACCGGCCGGTGACGGGCCAGACGCACTGCCACCAGCACGCGGTGCTCGGCGACGCGGCGGACCGCAGGCTGCGCGCCCGCGCCGGGCTGACGGGGGATCTCGCGGGCGGCTGCTGCGGGCTCGCGGGCAACTTCGGCTTCGAACCGGGCCACTACGAGGTCTCGGTGGCGTGCGCGGAGGACCAGCTGCTGCCGGCCCTGCGGAACGCGCCCCCCGCCGCCGCCGTCCTGGCGGACGGCTTCTCGTGCCGCACGCAGCTGGCGGACCTGGCGGGGGTACGGGGCCGACACCTGGCGGAACTGCTGGCGGAGGGGGTGGACGAGGAGGTGCCGGGGGAGGCGGGTCGTTGAGGTGCTGGGGGTGAAGGGGGAGCGCAGCGGAACCGGCGAAGCCGACGCGACGAAGGAGCGCCCTCGACGCATCGCCGGAAGGAGCGACTCTCCGAGGGAGGGCGGTCCCCCGGGAGCCCGCGACCCCGGCCGCGCCGGTGGCGCCCGGCCTGCGTTGACGCGCCCGCAGGGCCAACGCCGCCGCATCGGGGCGGTTCTGACTCCACCCGACCCCTCGCGTCGGTTCCGCCTCCGGCCCCGGTCCGGGCCAGGGGCGTCACCCCCCGCTGACGATCTCCCGCGCCATCGCCACCAGCGCCCCCGTCGCCGGGTGCGGGAACGCGTCCCGCCAGGCCAGTACCACCGGCAGGGGCGGGGCGTCCGGCAGCGGGCGGTACGCGACTCCCGGGTGGGTGTGCAGCGCCGCCGTCGACGCGGACGAGACGCCGACGCCCCGGCCCGCCGCGATCGCCGTCAGCCAGTCGTCCGTGTTGGCCACCGTGACCGTCGCCGCCGGGCGCGCCGTCGCCGGCCAGAGCGCGAGGGTCGTCGCGCCGGAGACCGTGTTCAGTACGACCGTCCCGCCCGCGAGGTCGTCCAGGGCGAGGCTCGGCCTGTCGGCGAGCGGGCTGTCGGCCGGCACGGCCGCGACCCGTTCCTCCGTCGTGAGTTCCTCGGTGACGAGGCCGGGCGCGTCGACCGTTCCGCGCAGCAGCGCCGCGTCGACCTCGCCCCGGGTCAGTCCGGCCGTCCGGTCGTCGATGCGGAGGAGTTCGAGCGGGGTCTCCGGGTGCTCGCGCTGCCAGCGGCGGAGCAGAGGGGTGGTGTACGGGCCGAAGGCCGACCAGGCGTGTCCGAGCCGCAGCGGCCGGCGGCGCAGCCGTGCCGGGTCGACGGCCGCCTCGAACGCCGCGAGGGCCGCGGCGGCGCGGTCCTGGAAGGCGCGGCCCTCGGCGGTGAGCGCCAGGTGGTGGGTGGAGCGGTCGACGAGCCGGGCGCCCAGGTGCTGTTCCAGGGCGGCGAGCGTGCGGGAGACGGCGGGCTGGGTGAGGTGGAGCCGCGCGGCCGCCCTGGTGAGGCTGGATTCCTCGGCGATGGCGAGGAAGCAGCGGAGGTGGCGTAGCTCGATGCTCATGCGTCCGGAGCATAACCGCAGCGCAATCGGCATTTCCGGTGCCGCGCGGGGGCTCGTAGCGTGAGAGGGGAAGGTCGGTGACAGCGGACCGAAGGTGCACTATTCTGGACTGATAGTTCAGTGTGGTGAACATTGGAGGAGTGGTCGGTGGACATCAGTCCGGTCAAGGAGGCGGGTCCGGCGGGGGCGGCGATCGGCCCCGGGTCGCCGGCCGACCCGGTCGGCGCCGCCGCTCTCGACGGCGCGGCCCTCGACGGCGGCGCCGCGGCTTCGGCCGGCGCCGCGCCCGGCGGCGGGCCCCAGGGGCTCGCCGGTCACCGCTTCGCCCCCGTCGCGCTCGTCGTCGCGGGCGGCCTCTCCGTGCAGTTCGGCTCGGCCCTCGCCGTCCTCCTCATGCCCCGCGCCGGGGCGCTCGGCGTCGTCACCCTGCGGCTCGTGCTCGCGGCCGCCGTCCTGCTGATCGTCTGCCGCCCGAAGGTCCGCGGCTACAGCCGGGCCGACTGGGGCACGATCGTCGCCTTCGGCGCGGCGATGGCGGGGATGAACATCCTCTTCTACCAGGCCGCCGACCGGATCCCGCTGGGCGCCGCCGTGACCCTGGAGGTGCTCGGCCCGCTGATCCTCTCGGTGGTCGCCTCCCGCCGGCTGATGAACCTGCTCTGGGCGGGACTCGCCCTCGGCGGCGTCGTCCTGCTCAGCGGCGGCGGCTTCGACCGGCTCGATCCGACGGGTGCGGCCTTCGCCCTCGCGGCGGGCGCGATGTGGGCCGCGTACATCGTGTTCAGCGCCCGTACGGGCCGCCGCTTCCCGCAGGCGGACGGGCTCGCGCTCGCGATGGCGTTCGGCGCCGTCCTCAGCCTGCCGCTGGGCATCGCGGAGGCGGGCGACAAGCTCCTCGTCCCCTCGACGATCGGCCTGGGCCTCGCTGTCGCGCTGATGTCGTCGGTCCTGCCGTACACCCTCGAACTCCTCGCCCTGCGCCGGCTGCCCGCCCCCACCTTCGCGATCCTGATGAGCCTGGAACCGGCCATCGCGGCGACGGCCGGCTTCCTCGTCCTCAGCCAGGCGCTGTCGCCGACCGACGCCCTCGCGATCGCGCTGGTGATCGCGGCGAGCATGGGAGCCGTACGGACCCAGGTGCGCGCCGCCGCGCGGGAGCCCGCGCGGGAGCGGGACGCGGTGAAGGGGTAGCGCCTGCCCCTCCGAGGTCCCCCCCGAGGTCCCCCTCGCGGCCGGTCCAGGGCGCGTCCGCGGGCGGGTCCTAGGATCCGCGCATGATCGCTGAACTGCAGTGCCTCGTCATCGACTGCCCGGCGCCCGCCGCCCTCGCCGCGTTCTACCGCTCGGTCCTGGGCGGCGAGGTCGACCGGCCGGACGGCCGGTGGGCGCTGGGGGAGGCGTGGTCCACGCTGCACACCCCCGGCGGCCTCGTCCTCTGCTTCCAGGGCGTCGCGGAGTACCGTCCCCCGACCTGGCCGGGCTCCGAGCGCCCGCAGCAGTCCCATCTCGACCTCGCCGTACGGGATCTGGCGGCGGCCGAGGAACGCGTGCTGGCCGCGGGCGCGACGCTCCTGGACGCGGGGGAGGGCGACCGGAGCTGGCGCGTCTACGCCGATCCGGCGGGGCACCCGTTCTGTCTGGTCCGCCACTGACGTGCCGGGTCGGCCGTCCCGGCGGTTCCGGCCGTCCCGGCGGATCCGCCCCCGTCCCCCGGGGCGGCGGGCCGGCCGCCCGGCCCTGGCCCGATCCTGTCGATCACTGTCCCCCGGGCTGTTTCGGGGGTGCCGGGCGGCCTCGGACGATGGGGCTGTCGAACCGTGGACTCGGGACCGAGGAGGGGGCGTCATGGCCCTGGAGATGCGTGAGCGGTGCGAGCGGTGCGAGGTGGCCGTGCTGACGGTGGACGGGCCCGCGCGGATCTGCGCGTACGAGTGCAGCTTCTGCGTGCCGTGCGCCGGCGCGATGGACGACGTCTGCCCCAACTGCGGGGGTGAGCTGGTGGCGCGGCCCCGGCGCGCGGCCGCCGGGTAGCGGCGCCGGAGGAGTGGGGAGGCGGCGGCCGGGGGTCTATGCATCGCGTGTATACACCGTGCGTATAGTCGTACGGCATGGCACCGTCCTCACCCACCCCCCTCGCCCCGCGGTTCCTCAAGGCCGTGCTCGTCTCGGCGATCGCCGTCGCCGCGGCGCACCTCATCCTGTCCGACACCCTCGCCCTCTCCTTCGCCGGCGAGGCCTCGGCGGCGCTCGGCGCCGGACCCGGCTACTCCGCGAACCAGGCCTTCACCGTGGCGCTCATGAACACCGCGCTCGTGATGCCGCTGGTCCTGTGGATCGGCATGCGCGTCTCCGGCGAGCGGAGGGTCGGCCCGATGGTCCTCGTGGGGGTCGTCTGCTGGATCGCCGCCGTGGGCCACGGCATCGACGCCGTCGACGACGCCCCCGGGGCGCTGCTCCCGTGGCGGTCCCTCGTCCTCGTCGTGGTCGTCACGGCCCTGGCGTCGGCGGTGCGAAGGAAGCCGCGCCGCTAGCGGCCCTCCGAGCCGAGGTGCCCGCACACGCCCCGCTCCTGCCCCCGCATCAATCAAAGCAAGCATGCTTGATTGTTTTCCGGTTCGCTGTCATGCTCCGGGGCACGCCGCCGTGTCCCGAGGGGAGCGCACCGTGTCCGACCCCGCCGTCGTCCTGAACGATCTGCGCGAGGAGAGCGAAGCACTCGACGTCCTGGTCGGCGGGGTGAGCGAGGAGCGGTGGTCCGCCCCCACGCCCGCCGCCGGCTGGACCGTCGCCCACCAGATCGCGCACCTCGCCTGGACCGACCGGGCCGCGCTCCTCGCCGTCACCGATCCCGACGGCTTCGCCGCCGAGGCCACCAAGGCCCTCGCCGCCCCCGAGCGGTTCGTCGACGACGGCGCCGAGGAGGGGGCGACACTGCCGCCCGCCGAGCTGCTCGCCCGCTGGCGCGAGGGGCGCGAGCTGCTCCAGGAGGCCCTGCGCGGGGTTCCGGCCGGGGGGAGGTTCCCCTGGTACGGGCCGCCCATGAGCGCCCCCGCCCTGGCCACCGCCCGGCTCATGGAGACCTGGGCGCACGGGCAGGACGTCGCCGACGCCCTCGGGGTCGTCCGCCCGCCCACCGACCGCCTCCGGCACGTCGCCTGGATCGGCCACCGGGCCAGGGGGTACGCCTACCTGGTGCGGGGCCTGCCCGTCCCCGCCGAGCCGGTCCGCGTGGAACTCGTCTCCCCGGGCGGCGAGTCGTGGGTGTACGGACCCGAGGACGCCGCTCAGACCGTCACCGGCCCCGCCCTCGACTTCTGTCTGCTCGTCACCCAGCGCGTCCACCGCGACGACACCGCCCTCGTCGCCGTGGGGGACGACGCCGCGCAGTGGCTCACCCTCGCCCAGGCCTTCGCCGGACCCGCGGGCCCCGGCCGCCCCGCGCGAGAGGCCCGTTCCGCCGAGGAGGTCCGCCGCCCCGCCGACGGAGCCGGGGCACCCCGAGCGGCCCGCCCCGCCGAAGGAGACCGGTGATGGTCCTCCGTATCGGCAACGCCTCCGGCTTCTACGGCGACCGGTTCGACGCCGTCCGCGAGATGCTCACCGGCGGCGGGCCCGAGGGCGCGATCGACGTCCTCACCGGTGACTACCTCGCCGAGCTCACCATGCTCATCCTCGGCCGCGACCAGCTCAAGGACCCGGCCGCCGGATACGCCAGGACCTTCCTGCGGCAGATGGAGGAGGGCCTCGGGCTCGCCCACGACCGCGGGATCCGGATCGTCGCCAACGCCGGCGGCCTCAACCCCGCCGGCCTCGCCGACGCCCTGCGCACCCTCGCCGCCAAGCTCGGCCTGCCCACGCGGGTCGCGCACGTGGAGGGCGACCGGCTGCCCGCCGTGGACGGCGCGCTCGCCGCGAACGCCTACCTCGGCGGCGCCGGCATCGCCGCCTGCCTCGCGGCCGGCGCCGACGTCGTCGTCACCGGCCGGGTCACCGACGCCGCCCTCGTCACCGGGCCCGCGCAGTGGCACTTCGGCTGGGGGCCCGAGGAGTACGACCGGCTCGCGGGCGCGGTCGTCGCCGGGCACGTCCTCGAATGCGGCACCCAGGCCACCGGCGGCAACTACGCCTTCTTCCGCGCGCACGACCCGGCGCTGCTCCGCCGCCCCGGATTCCCGCTGGCGGAACTCCACGAGGACGGCAGCGCCGTCATCACCAAGCACCCCGGCACCGGCGGCCTCGTCGACGTCGGAACGGTCACCGCCCAGCTCCTGTACGAGACGGCCGGCGCCCGCTACCCCGGGCCGGACGTCACCGCCCGCCTCGACAGCGTCCGGCTCACCCAGGAGGGGCCCGACCGGGTCCGCGTCGACGGAGTGCGGGGCGAGGCCCCGCCCCCGACGCTCAAGGTCGGCCTCAGCAGGATCGGCGGCTTCCGCAACGAGGTCGTGTTCGTCCTGACCGGCCTGGACATCGAGGAGAAGGCGGCACTCGTCCGCGGCCAGGTCGAGGACGCCCTCGCCGGCGCGCGGCCCCGCGAGGTCCGCTGGGAACTCGTCCGCACCGACCGGCCGGACGCCGACACCGAGGAGACCGCGAGCGCCCTCCTCCGACTGGTCGTCCGGGACCCGGCCCCCGAGGCCGTCGGCCGCGCCCTCACCGGCGCCGCCGTGGAACTCGCCCTCGGCAGCTACCCCGGCTTCCACGTCACCGCGCCGCCCGGGAAGGGCGCCCCCTACGGGGTCTTCGAGAGCGCGTACGTACCGGCCGCCGACGTCCCGCACACGGCCGTGCTCCCGGACGGGACCCGCGTCCCCGTCCCCGTACCGCCGCGGACCCGGGAACCGGAGGCCGTCCCGGAGCCGGCGCTCCCCGAGCCGCTGCCGCCGGGACCCACCCGGCGCGTCCCCCTCGGCCGGATCGCCGGCGCCCGCAGCGGCGACAAGGGCGGCGACGCGAACGTGGGCGTCTGGGTCCGGACGGAGGAGGAGTGGCGGTGGCTCGCGCACGCCCTCACGGTCGAGCGGGTGCGTGAACTGCTCCCCGAGACCGCCGGCCTGGAGATCACCCGGCACGTCCTGCCGCGCCTGCGCGCGCTCAACTTCACCTTCGCCGGGATCCTCGGCGAGGGCGTCGCCTCGCAGGCCCGCTTCGACCCCCAGGCCAAGGCCCTCGGCGAGTGGCTCCGCTCCCGCGCAACCGACGTCCCGGAGGGACTCCTGTGACCGTCCTCGCCTCCGCCCTCGACACCGGCGGATCCGACTACCGGGCCCACCGCGCCGCCATGCTCGACAAGCTCACCGCCCTCGACGCCGAGCACGCCAAGGCGCTCGCGGGCGGCGGCGAGAAGTACGTCGCGCGGCACCGCAAGCGCGGCAAGCTGCTCGCCCGCGAGCGGATCGAGCTGCTCGTCGACCCGGACAGCCCCTTCCTCGAACTGTCGCCGCTCGCCGCCTGGGGCAGCGACTACGCGGTCGGCGCCTCCCTGATCACCGGCATCGGGGTCGTCGAGGGCGTCGAGTGCCTCATCACCGCCAACGACCCGACCGTGCGCGGCGGCGCCTCCAACCCCTGGACGCTGAAGAAGGCCCTGCGGGCCAACGAGGTCGCGTTCGCCAACCGCCTGCCCGTGATCTCGCTCGTCGAGTCCGGCGGCGCCGACCTCCCGTCCCAGAAGGAGATCTTCATCCCCGGCGGGGCGCTCTTCCGCGACCTCACCCGGCTCTCCGCCGCCGGCATCCCGACGATCGCCGTCGTCTTCGGCAACTCGACCGCCGGCGGCGCCTACGTCCCCGGCATGTCCGACCACGCCGTGATGATCAAGGAGCGGTCGAAGGTGTTCCTCGGCGGCCCGCCGCTGGTGAAGATGGCGACGGGGGAGGAGAGCGACGACGAGTCCCTCGGCGGCGCCGAGATGCACGCCCGGACCTCCGGCCTCGCCGACCACTACGCCGTCGACGAGGCCGACGCCCTCCGCCAGGCCCGCCGGATCGTCGCCCGCCTCAACCACCGCAAGGCCCACGCCGACCCGGGCCCCGCGGAACCCCCGGCGTACGACGAGGACGAACTCCTCGGGATCGTGCCCGGGGACCTCAAGACCCCCTTCGACCCGCGCGAGGTGATCGCCCGGATCGTCGACGGCTCCGACTTCGACGAGTTCAAGCCGCTGTACGGGCCGAGCCTGGTCACCGGCTGGGCGAGCCTGCACGGCTACCCGGTCGGCGTCCTCGCCAACGCGCAGGGCGTCCTCTTCGGCCCCGAGTCGCAGAAGGCCGCGCAGTTCATCCAGCTCGCCAACCAGCGCGACGTCCCCCTCGTCTTCCTCCACAACACCACCGGCTACATGGTCGGCAAGGAGTACGAGCAGGGCGGCATCATCAAGCACGGCGCCATGATGATCAACGCCGTGTCGAACTCCCGCGTCCCCCACCTGTCCGTCCTCATGGGGGCGAGCTACGGCGCCGGCCACTACGGCATGTGCGGCCGGGCCTACGACCCGCGGTTCCTCTTCGCGTGGCCGAGCGCCAAGTCCGCCGTCATGGGCCCGCAGCAGCTCGCCGGCGTCCTCTCCATCGTGGCGCGGGCGAGCGCCGAGGCGAAGGGGCAGCCCTACGACGAGGAGGCCGACGCCGGGCTCCGGGCGCTCGTCGAGGCGCAGATCGAGTCCGAGTCCCTGCCCATGTTCCTCTCCGGCCGGCTCTACGACGACGGGGTCATCGACCCCCGCGACACCCGCACGGTCCTCGGGCTGTGCCTCTCCGCGATCCACACGGCACCGGTCGAGGGCGCGCGCGGCGGCTTCGGCGTCTTCCGAATGTGAGGCCCCTCCCGATGACCCCGACCACCCCGCCGGTCCCGATGATCGGCTCCGTCCTCGTCGCGAACCGGGGCGAGATCGCCTGCCGGGTCTTCCGCACCTGCCGCGAACTGGGCATCTCCACCGTCGCCGTGTACTCCGACGCCGATGCCGACGCCCTGCACGTACGGGAGGCGGACACGGCGGTACGGCTGCCGGGGGCGACGCCCTCGGAGACGTACCTGCGCGGCGACCTCGTGGTGGAGGCGGCCCTCGCCGCGGGCGCGGACGCCGTCCACCCCGGCTACGGCTTCCTGTCCGAGAACGCCGACTTCGCCCGCCGGGTGACCGGGGCGGGCCTCGTCTGGATCGGCCCGCCGCCCGAGGCGATCGAGGCGATGGCCTCGAAGACCCGCGCCAAGGAACTCCTCGGCATCGCCCCGCTGGCCGACGTCACCGAGCGCGACCTGCCCGTCCTGGTGAAGGCGGCGGCGGGCGGCGGCGGCCGCGGCATGCGGATCGTCAGGGAACTCGGCCGGCTGTCCGAGGAGATGGCGGCCGCCTCGGCCGAGGCGCTGAGCGCGTTCGGCGACGGCGAGGTGTTCGTCGAGCCCTACGTCGAGAACGGGCGGCACATCGAGGTCCAGCTCCTCTGCGACGCCCACGGCACCGCCTGGGCGCTCGGCACCCGCGACTGCTCCCTCCAGCGGCGCCACCAGAAGGTCGTCGAGGAGGCCCCGGCCCCCGGTCTGCCCGCCGCGCTCGAAGCCTCCCTCCTGGACACGGCCGTCCGGGCGGCGAAGGCCGTCGGCTACGTCGGCGCCGGCACGGTCGAGTTCCTGGTGGCCGACATCCCCCAGGCTCCCGGCTCCGCTCGGGCAGGGGGGACCCCCAAGGTCCACTTCCTGGAGATGAACACCCGCCTCCAGGTGGAACACCCCGTCACCGAGGAGGTGTTCGGCGTCGACCTCGTCGCCCTCCAGCTCGCCGTCGCCGAGGGCCGCGCCCTGCCGCCCGAGCCGCCGGCCCCGCGCGGCCACGCGATCGAGGCGCGGCTGTACGCGGAGGACCCGGCGCGCGGATGGGCCCCGCAGACGGGCGTCCTGCACCGCTTCGAACTGCCCCGCGAGGGCCGTGTCCGGCTCGACACCGGGTACGTCTCCGGCGACGCCGTCGGAGTCCACTACGACGCCATGCTCGCCAAGGTCGTCGTCCACGCCCCGACCCGCGCCGAGGCGGTCCGCAAGCTGGCCCACGCCCTGGACCGGGCCCGCATCCACGGCCCGGTCACCAACCGCGACCTGCTGGTCGCCTCCCTCCGGCATGCCGAGTTCGCCGACCCCGGGCTCCTGGACACCGGCTTCTACGACCGGAACGGCGACGCGCTGACGGAGCCCCGGACCGGAGCGGAGTACGCGGCCGCCGCGGCCGCCCTGGCCGAGGCCGCCGGCCGCGGCGGCCGGTTCGGCGGCGGGTGGCGGAACCTCCGCTCGCAGGACGAGACGCGGACCTACGGGGACCACGAGGTCCGCTACCGGCCGACGCGCGACGGCGGGTACGAGGTCACGGCCCCCGAGGGCGTCCGGGTCGTGTCGGCCGCCCCCGACCGCGTACGGCTCGAAGTCGCCGGAGTCGTACGGGACATCGACGTCGCGGCGTACGGGGACGGCGTCGTGCACGCCGGCCCGCACCGGCTCGGCGTCCGCCCCCGCTTCACCGACCCCCGCGAGCAGACCGCCCCCGGATCGCTGCTCGCCCCCATGCCCGGCACCGTCGTCCGCGTCGCCGACGGCCTCGCCGTCGGCGACCGGGTCACCGCAGGGCAGCCCCTCCTCTGGCTGGAGGCGATGAAGATGGAGCACCGTGTCATCGCCCCCGCCTCCGGCACGCTCACCGCGCTCCACGTCGCCCCCGGCCGCCAGGTCGAGGTAGGCGCCCTGCTCGCCGTCGTCTCGGACGACGCCACGACCGAAGCAGCACAGGAGGACCAGACCGTATGAGCACCATGATCGAGAGCGAAGAGCTCACCGCGCTCCGCGCCGCCGTCTCCGCGCTCGGCCACCGGCACGGCCCCGGCTTCGACCGGGCCGAACTGTGGGCGGAGGCCGGCAAGCTCGGCTATCTGGGCGTGAACCTGCCCGAGGAGTACGGCGGCGGGGGCGGCGGCATGGCCGAGCTGTCCGTGGTCCTGGAGGAGGCCGGCGCGGCCGGGGCGCCGCTCCTGATGATGGTCGTCTCGCCCGCGATCTGCGGCACGGTCATCGCCCGCTTCGGCACCGAGGAGCAGAAGCGGGCCTGGCTGCCGGGCCTGGCGGACGGCTCGCGGACGATGGCGTTCGGCATCACCGAGCCCGACGCCGGCTCGAACTCGCACCGGATCACCACGACCGCGACCCGCACGGAGGAGGGCTGGGTCCTCAACGGGCGCAAGGTGTTCGTGTCGGGCGTCGACATCGCCGACGCGACCCTCATCGTGGGCCGCACCTCGGACGCCCGCACGGGCAGCCTCAAGCCCTGTCTCTTCATCGTCCCGAGGGACACCCCCGGCTTCCGGCGGCGGCACATCGAGATGGAACTCGACGCGCACGAGAAGCAGTTCGAGCTGACCATCGACGACGTGCACCTGCCGGCCGACGCGCTCGTCGGCGACGAGGACGCCGGACTGCTCCAGCTCTTCGCGGGCCTCAACCCGGAGCGGATCATGACGGCCGCGTTCGCGATCGGCATGGGCCGCTACGCGCTGGCGCAGGCCGTGAGGTACGCGAAGGAACGCCAGGTGTGGAAGGCGCCGATCGGCGCGCACCAGGCGATCGCGCACCCGCTCGCCCAGGCGCACATCGAGCTGGAGCTGGCCCGGCTGATGATGGCGAAGGCGGCGCAGCTGTACGACGCGGGGGACGACATGGGGGCGGGCGAGGCCGCCAACATGGCGAAGTACGCGGCGGCGGAGGCCTGTGTGAAGGCCGTCGACCAGGCCGTCCACACCCTGGGGGGGAACGGCCTGACGAAGGAGTTCGGCCTGGCCCGGCTGGTCACGGCGGCCCGGGTGGCCCGGATCGCGCCGGTCAGCCGGGAGATGATCCTCAACTACGTGTCGCACCAGACCCTGGGGCTGCCGAAGTCGTACTGAGGGGCGGCCCGCCGGGCGGTACTGCCCCGGCGGGCCGCCGGGGCAGCGACGGGCTGACCGCGTCGGCGTCGTACCGACCGACCCGGGCAGCCCGTCACGACCGGCTCAGCTGACGTGGTCGTACGTCCAGCCCGAGGCGATCTTGACGCGGGCGGTGAACGTGGACGTGCCACGCAGGCCGGTGGCCGAGTAGCGGTACACGTCACCGCCCGGGGTCACGGCGACCAGGTCGGCGCGGCCGTCGCCGTCCATGTCGCCGGGCGAGGCCAGGTACTCGTACGCCTGCCAGCCCTGGCCGACGAGGACGCGCGGCGCGAACGGGGCGGTGGTGGATCCGGTGCCCGCGTGCACGTACAGGCTGATGCCGTCCCGGGTGATCAGGTCGGGGCGGCCGTCGCCCGTGACGTCCCCGGGGCCGATCAGGATGTCCGTCGGCCAGCCGGTGCCGATCCGGACGGCCGGGCCGAGGTACGCAGGGCTGTGGCTCTTCAGGCCGCGGTGGAGGAAGAGTTCGCCCCGGCCGCTCAGTCCGACGAAGTCGGCCTCGCTGTCGCCGTCGACGTCGCCCGGCGAGGCCTTGTACAGGTAGTTCTGGTAGGCGGTTCCGCCGCCGACCTGGTTGCCGAGCGGGCTGCCGCCCTCCTCGCGCCACATGAAGAGGCCGCGGCTGTCGGCGATCAGCAGGTTGGCCCGGTCGACCCCGTCCAGGGCGTACCCGTTGACGGTGGGCCAGTGGTAGGCGAAGTCCCCGGCCCCGGCGTACTGCCGGGGCGCGGTGAGCCTGCCGTCCGCCAGCGTCCCGTGGGTGAAGGCGGTGCCCGCGGCGTTCACGGTGAACAGGTTGTGCTTCCCGTACGCGGGGACGCCGCCCTGGCCGAGGTAGTACGAGAGGCCCTGGCCGCCGCCTCCGTAGTACGTCCGCGCCCCGAACCGGCCGCCGCCGAGCGAGAGGTACCGGTAGAAGGAGCCGCTGTAGGTGCGGGCCAGCAGGTCGCCCCGGCCGTCGCCGTCGAGGTCGTCGGTGCCGATGACCTGGTTGTACGCGTTCCAGCCGCCGCCGATCCTGACGCGGGACCCGAAGGGGGCGGTGGCCGAGCCGGTGCCCCGGTAGAAGTAGAGGTCGCCGCCCGGCGTCCGGGCGACGAGGTCGGCGATCGCGTCGCCGTCGAGGTCGTTGGTGCCGACGAGCTGGTCGTACGCCTGCCAGCCGCCACCGACCTTGGCGCGGGTCTTGAACGGGCCGCCGCTGTCGATCGTGCCCTTCCCCGCGTACAGGTAGAGCGTGCCGTCCGGGGTGCGGGCCAGCAGGTCCTGGTGCCCGTCCCGGGTCAGGTCGCCGGGGGCGAGGACCTTGTTGTAGATCTGCCAGCCGTATCCCCACCAGTCCGGCGTGCCGACGGAGGTGGGGCCGACGCCGCGGTGCAGCACGAGGCTTCCGTCGCCCTGGAGGGTGAGCAGTTCGGGGGCCGCGGTTCCGGTGAGGTCGTCGGCCGGCAGGATCTCCATGCCGGGCCTGCTGAGTGCGAAGGGCGCGCTGGTGCCGGACTTCGAGAGGGATATCCGCAGCTCGCCGGTGGCGGCGGACCGGTAGACCCGGTCGCTGCGGCCGTCGCCGTCGCGGTCGAAGCGGGGCTTCGCGGGGGTCGCGGCGGGGGCCGCGTCGGCGATCGTCGACGTGGGGCCGACGGACAGCAGGCCGACGCCGAGCAGGAGGGCCGCGCAGGCCGCGAGTCGACGGCTGCGACGGGGGTGGTGCGTGTGGAGCAAGGTCCCTCCCGGGACGGGTGGTGAACAGGAGGACGGAGGGCCTCCGGATCGTAGAGTCCACGGAAAACGAAAAGGAAGATCCCTCGCGTACAACCTTTCGCGGGCGCGGGCGCGGGCGCGGGCGCGGGTGCGGGCGCGGGGGTGCGGGCCGGCGGCGGTGCGGGGCGGGGGCGTGCGGGCCGGGCGTGGGGGGACGCGGGGTGCCCGACCGCCTGGCGCCCCGTTCGGGTTCCGATTCCGTACGAACGGCTACCGGTTGTGAACGATCTGTGTACGCTCTTCGCCATTCGCACACGCTCACAGCTCTCGGGAGTCGCTCGTGTACCCGCCGCCACCTCCTTTCCAGCCCCCTCCCGCTCCGCTGCCCGTGCGCCGCTGGTGGCAGCACCCGGCCCTGATCGTCTGCCTGTTGGTCTTCCTGCCGCCGGTGGGCATAGCCCTGACCTGGACGGGCCGCTGGAGCCTGAACAAGAAGGTCGTCGCGACCGTCCTCGGCTCCCTCTGGTTCCTGCTGGTCCTCGTCAGCGACCCGCCGGAGGACACGGAGAACGACGCGAAGGGCGCGGCGAAGCCGACGGCGAGTGCGTCGACCACGCCCGCGACGCCGTCGCCGTCGCCGTCGACGACGCAGGCGGCTCCGGTGATGCCCTCACTCGTCGGACGGACCTACACGGACGCCGAGCCCCTCCTCACGAAGAACCTGGGCCGGGCCTACGCCGCCTACAAGGACGTCGAGTTGCCCGCGGACTACACGTCCTGGACCGTGTGCTTCCAGCGACCGGACGCCGGTGCGCCGGTCGGGTCGGCGGTCCCGGTGGTCTACGTGACCGCGCCGGACGTCCCGTGCCCGGCCTCGCCGAACACGGTGCTCCACAAGCCCACCCCGAAGCCGACGCCCACCACTCCGAAGCCTTCCCGCACCCAGGCGCCGGTGCCGACGCAGGAGCCGACGCCGGCGGCCACCGAGGACGACGAGCCCGCCGGCGGCAGCAGCGTCTACTACCGCAACTGCACAGCCGTTCGTGCGGCCGGCGCCGCCCCCATCCACGCGGGCGAGCCGGGCTACGGCAGCCACCTCGACCGCGACGGCGACGGGGTGGCCTGCGAGCGCTGACGCCTCCGTCCGATCGCGCCCGCACGCGCGACGGCCCCGCCTCCCGGTCAGGGGTGCGGGGCCGTTCGTCGTCTACGAGGTCAGGGGTACGGCCCGTTCCCACAGCTCTTCGGCGTGCTCCGCGAAGCGGTCGAACATGCCGCCTTCCTCGTGTCGTCGGAGGTGCAGCAAGGGCGAGTCGTGGCCGACGAGACGGGCGAGGTGGGGTGTGACGAGGGCCTGCTCGTCGAACCGGAACACGGACAGCGAGACGTGGTTCACCGCGTCCTCCGCAGCACTGAACCGGGCCTGGACACCTTCGACCGGACCGATCCTGGCCAGTTCGTCGAGCGTGATCCGGATACGCGTGGACACCGAGAGCGGAACGTCCTCGATCACCTCGCGCTGTCGGGTCACGGCACCGTCGGGATCGCCGAGCAGGAACCGCACGCGGCACCCGGACTCCGCCTTGCGCCGGATCAGACCGGCGAACGCGGGAATCTGCGTCCACAGGAAGTAGTTTGTGTATCCCGCGAAGAGCAGCTCGCCTTCCGCGGCGGCCGTGAGCGCGGCCCAGACCGTCGACGGACACGCGGAGCGGTAAGGGTAGGTGCGCACGATCTCCCGGTCGCCGCCGAGCTTGACGCGGTCCTGCACCGCTTTCGGCCAGATCATGTCCTCATCCACTCCCAGCGCCCGCGCAGCGTCCGCGCGATTCCGCGCGTGCGGCGTGAGCCTCGCGTCAGCAAGCCATCGTTGTACCTGTCTTCCGTAGCGGCCTTCCCCATCCAGACGTGATTCCACCGTCGTCTGCCGGAGCCCTGGGGCCGTTCGGCGTGCCTACAACGGCATCCCGGAGATGTGCGAGAGCCGCAACAGCTCGGGGTTGCTCCGGCGGTGCAGTGATGCGAGGACCCGGAAGACCTCGCGGGCCGTCGGGTGGATGCGGGCCATCTGCGGTGCCGCCTCCCACGCTGCGGACAGGTTGGCGAGGGCGGCCTCGCGGTCTCCGACGTCGAGGTGGGCTCGGGCGACGTTCAGGCGCGAGGGAGCCACCCTGGTGGCCGGCAGGCCGTTCAGGACCGCGTCGAGGTTCTCCGCGACGGCGAGGGCCTCCCGGGGGCGGCCGAGGTCGAGGCGGGTCGCGAGGACGTGGGTGGCGGTGTTCTGCGGCCCGAAGATCATCGAGTGTCGGTTCGCGTCGCCGCCGCTCAACCACGCGTCGGCGGCCCGTTCGGCCGAGGCGATGTGCCGTTCGGCCTCGCGCGCCCCCTCGACCTTGTCGTCCAGCCGCCCCGCCAGCGTCATTCCCCGCAGGTTCAGCACGCCGACGGCGAACGCGCGGTCCTCCCCGGAAAGCGCGGACTCGGCCTTGGTGAGGGCCCGGTCAACGATTGTGAGGCCCCCCTCGGCGTCGCCGCCGTTCAGATAGGCGCCCGCCCGGTCGCGCGCGGCGATGGCCTCTCCCAGGGGGTTGGGCTGCTGCTCGACGGCCCAGCGCTGCCGCGTCACCGCCAACTCGGCCATGTCCATCCAGCGGTGACGGGCGGCGAGCCAGTAGACGGAGCTGTAGACCTCCGCAAGGGTCATCCATGTATCGACCGTGTTCGCCGTGTGGGCGTACGTCGTGGCGCTCCGGAGCAGCGCTGGGAGCCGGGCGAGGACGTGGCGGACGCGCGCCGCGTCGCGGGCGTCGCGGACGGCCTCCACCGCGGCCAGGACGGCCGCCTCCTCGACCGGTGCGCGGCCCGGCAGGTCGTAGTCCCGGACGGCCGACCGCAGAGCCGTGAGCCGCTGCTCGTCGTCCCCGTCGACGCGTGTCCGGCCCTGGACCTCGGCCATGGACAGGCCGAGGGCCTTGCCGATCGTCGCGGCCACGGTCGGTGTGAGCGTCCGGTCGCCCACCTCGATCTTGGACAGCAGCGACACGGAGATGTTTGCCGTCCGGGCGAGCTGAGCTTGGGAGAGGCCGCGTTCCTTCCTGAGCAGGGAGAGGTTCGTCCCGGGTGCTACATCGCTGGTCGCGCTCATGCGGTCAGTCCTACCCCGTCGGGAACCAGTCACGTCCCATGCTCACAGGCCCTGGGCGCACCGGCACGGCCTTTGTGCAAGCCGTGTGCAAGCTCCCGGGCACGGAGCGCAGTTGACTGGTCACACCCGCTCGGAAGTCTGTCAGGAAGTGAGCACGCCATGAGCACGCCGCCGCCCCGGCCGCACACCCCGCCCCAGCCGCACACCCCGCCCCAGCCCCGACCCGTGAGCGCCGTGGAGGCGGGTGCGGTCTTCCGTGAGCTCCGGGGTGCCATGGAGGCCGCCGGCTTTCTGACGCAGGGGCTCTACCGCGAGGAGCGGGCGACGCCGCACGGGCCCCTGCACGTCTTCGGCCTGGGTGAGGTCACCGTCGCCGGGGCGAAGCGCATGGTCGCGATCCTTCGGGCCGCCCGGCGGCCGTCGTGAGGTACCGCGTGGGCGATGTCGTCACGGACGGAACCCGGGCCCTCGCGGGTCAGGTGTGCGCTGTGGACGGTGACCTCCTCACGCTGGTTCGACCCGGAGGGACGAAGTGGACGGCGAGCACGGCGGACTGCTGGTCGGCGAGTCCGGAGGAGCGCAGGGTCCTGCGGCCCAGCGGGGCGATCGCCCTGATCGGCGAGCACCTGCCTCCCGTACGGCCGCCCTCGCGCTGTTCCTGACCTGCGTGACCGTCGCCGCCGGAGCCGCCGCCCTCGCGATCCGAGCCGCCTAGCCACCTGGCCGCCTCGCCCCGGACCGGAGCTTCCGGGGCGAGGCGCCCCGACGCGGACCGGAGTCGACCCTCGGGTGCCCGCGTGGACCGCCGTCGGAAGCCTCCGCGCCGGAAGGCCCGTTCATAACATGCAGGCATGCTTGATTGTTTTACGGGTGGCTGACAAGGTCTCCCCAAGTCGTGCCCCTCCGCGCGATCCTGGCGACCGTCTTCCACCACTCCCACCTCTTCCCAGGGGGCTTGCATGGTGTTCCACAGCGAGTACGAAGCCGTCCCGACCGTCTCCCTGCCGATCCACGACGCGGTGCTCGGACGCGCCGCCGAGCGGGGCGACGCGCCCGCTCTGATCGACGGGACGGGGGAGTTCACCCTCACGTACGGGCAGGTCGACGCCTTCCACCGGCGGGTGGCCGCCGGGCTCGCGGAGGCCGGGGTGCGGAAGGGCGACGTGCTCGCCCTGCACAGCCCCAACACCGTGCTCTTCCCTGTCGCCTTCTACGCCGCCACCCGCGCCGGCGCCGCCGTCACCACCGTGCACCCGCTGGCCACCCCCGAGGAGTTCGCCAAGCAGCTCCGCGACTCCTCCGCACGCTGGATCGTCACCGTCTCACCGCTCCTGCCGGCGGCCCGCGCCGCCGCCGAACTCGCGGGCGGCGTCACGGAGATCTTCGTCTGCGACACCGCGCCCGAGGGCGAGGGCGTCCGGTCGCTCCAGGCCTTCCTCGGCTCCACCGGGCCCGTGCCCGAGCCCGCCGTCGACCCCGACGAGGACATCGCGGCCCTCCCGTACTCCTCCGGCACCACCGGCGTCCCCAAGGGCGTGATGCTCACGCACACGTCGATCGCCACGAACCTCGCCCAGCTCGACCCGATCATCCCGATGGGGCCCGGCGACCGCATCCTGGCCGTCCTGCCGTTCTTCCACATCTACGGGCTCACGGCTCTCATGAACGCGCCGCTCCGGCAGGGCGCCACCGTCGTCGTCCTGCCCCGCTTCGAACTCGACACCTTCCTCGGTGCCATCCAGAGGCACCGCATCAACGGCCTCTACGTCGCCCCGCCGATCGTGCTCGCCCTCGCCAAGCACCCGGCCGTCGCCGACTACGACCTGTCCTCCCTGGAGTACGTCGTCAGCGCCGCCGCCCCGCTCGACGCCGCCCTCGCCGCGGCCTGCTCCGCGCGGCTCGGACTGCCGCCGGTCCTCCAGGCGTACGGCATGACGGAGCTCTCGCCCGGCACCCACGTCGTCCCCCTCACCGCCCAGGACCCCCCGCCCGGCACCGTGGGGAAGCTGCTGCCCTCCACCGAGATGCGGATCCTGTCCCTCGACGACCCCTCCAGGGACGCGGCGCCCGGCGAGGAGGGCGAGGTCGCCATCCGGGGACCGCAGGTCATGAAGGGATACCTCGGACGCCCCGACGCCACCGCCGCCATGATCGACGGCGAGGGCTGGGTGCACACCGGCGACATCGGCCGCGTCGACGACGACGGCTGGCTGTACGTCGTCGACCGCGTCAAGGAACTCATCAAGTACAAGGGCTTCCAGGTCGCCCCCGCCGAACTGGAGGCGCTCCTCCTCACCCACGAGGGCGTCGCCGACGCCGCCGTCATCGGCGTCACCGACGCCGACGGCACCGAGATCCCCAAGGCCTACGTGGTGCGCCAGGCCGCCGCCCCCGGCCTGACCGCCGAGGACGTCATGGCCCACGTCGCCGCCCGGGTCTCCCCGTACAAGAAGGTCCGCGACGTCGAGTTCATCGAGGCCGTGCCCCGGGCAGCGTCGGGGAAGATCCTCCGCCGAGAACTCCGAGACCGAGAGCTGAGGGACCGCACATGACCCTGGTCGCCGTCACCGAGGAACGAGGCGTCACCACCCTCGCCCTCGACTCCCCGGCCACCCGCAACGCACTCTCCGCCGCGCTCGTCACCGAGCTCGCGGACGCGCTCACCGCGTGCGGCAAGGACCCCGCCGTCCGCGCGGTGGTCCTCACCCACACCGGCGGCACGTTCAGCGCGGGCGCCGACCTGAAGGCCCCGCCGAGCCCGTACGCCTTCGTGGACCTCCTCCGGCAGATCGTCGAACTCCCGAAGCCGGTCGTCGCCCACGTCACCGGGCACGTACGGGCCGGCGGACTCGGGCTGCTCGGCGCCTGCGACATCGTCGTCGCGGCGGACGCCGCGGACTTCGCGCTCACCGAGGTGCGGATCGGGGTCGCCCCCGCCGTCGTGTCCCTCACCCTCCTCCCGAAGCTGGAACCCCGCGCGGCGGCCCGCCACTACCTGACCGGCGAGCGGTTCGGGGTGCCGGAGGCGATCGCCATGGGGCTCGTGACCGACCGGGACGACGCCCTGCCCGGCATCCTCGACGCCCTCCGCGCCGCCTCCCCGCAGGGCCTGCGCGAGGCGAAGAGGCTGGTCACCGCTAGAGTCCTGGAGACCTTCGAACGTGACGCGGAGGACCTGGTGCAGAGGTCGGCCACGCTCTTCGCCTCCCCCGAGGCGCGCGAGGGGATGACGGCCTTCCTCGAACGACGGGACCCCGCATGGCGGCTGTGACCGCACCCAAGCAGGACAGGAGCCGCGCCACCCGGCAGCGGCTCCTGGAGGCGGCCGTGTCCTGCCTGGCCGAACACGGCTGGGCGGGCTCCACGGTCGCCGTCGTCGCGGAACGGGCCGGCGTCTCCCGGGGCGCCGCCCAGCACCACTTCCCGACCCGCGAGGACCTCTTCACCGCCGCCGTCGAGTACGTCGCCGAGGAGCGCTCGCACGCGCTGCGCGGCCTGCCCTCCCGCGACCGGCACGAGGCCGTCGCCGCGCTCGTCGACCTCTTCACCGGGCCCCTCTTCCGGGCCGCCCTCCACCTGTGGGTCGCCGCCTCCGGCGAGGACCAGCTCCGCGCGCGCGTGACCGAGCTGGAGGCCCGCGTCGGCCGCGAGTCCCACCGCATCGCCGTCGAGGTGCTGGGCGCCGACGAGTCCCGGCCGGGCGTCCGCGAGACCGTCCAGGGCCTCCTGGACATGGCCCGCGGACTCGGCCTCGCCACCCTCCTGACGGACGACCGCGCCCGCCGCGACCGCGTGGTCGCCCAGTGGGCCGTGCTGCTGGACGAGGCGCTGGACTAGGGCCCGCGCCTGCCGGCCCGTACGCCGGAGAAGCCCGCGGCCGGAGGAGCCGACCCCGTACGCCGGAGAAGCCCGCTGCCGGAGGAACCGACCCCGTACGCCGGAGAAGCCCGCGGCCGGAGGAACCGATCCCGTACGCCGGACAAGCCCGCGGCCGGAGGAACCGACCCCGTACGCCGCCCCCGCCCGGGGATCCTCCTCCTCGGAGCTGTCGCGGCCGCAAGTCCTCCCGCGAGACGTGACCGGCGCCACAGTCCATCCACCCCCTCGGCAGTACTCTGGTCGCATGCCTACGCTCGTACGCCGTCGCCACGTGGACTTCCTCCGCGTCACGACCATGAGCTGTCGCCGCTCCGCCTGACCCTCCCGGGGCGCCCTCAGCCGCCCCCACCGGGTCCCTCGTTCCGAGCCCAAGCCGACCGGCACCCGTGGCCCCCGCCCCACCCTCGGCGGCCGCCCCGGGCACCCGTAGACCCCGCGGACGCACCCATGACTCGCAGCTCGTACTCCTCGCAGCTCCCCATCGTCGACCTCTCCGCCGCAGACCGCGACCCCCAGGCCCGGCGGCTGCTCCACGCCCAGCTCCACTCGGCCGCCCACGACGTGGGGTTCTTCCAGCTGATCGGACACGGGGTGACCGAGGCCGAGACGCGGGCCCTGACCTCCGCGATGCGCGCCTTCTTCGCGCTGCCCGAGGCCGACCGCATCGCCCTCGACAACATCAACTCGCCGCACTTCCGCGGCTACACGCGCATCGGGGACGAGCGCACCGCCGGCGCGCGCGACTGGCGCGACCAGCTGGACATAGGCGCCGAACGCCCCGCCCGCCTCCCCGGGCCCTGGGAAGCGCCGTACTGGTGGCTCGAAGGCCCCAACCAGTGGCCCGAGGCCCTCCCCGAGCTGCGCACCGCCGCCCTGCACTGGATCGAACGGCTCAGCGGGGTCGCCGAGCGGCTCCTGCACGAACTGCTCGTCTCGATCGGCGCGCCCCGGGACTTCTACGACGACATCTTCGGCCCCCGCGCCCACCCCCACCTCAAGCTGGTGCGCTACCCCGGCAGCAGCGGCGAGGGCGACGACCAGGGCGTCGGCGCGCACAAGGACTACGGCTTCCTCACCCTGCTCCTCCAGGACCAGGTGGGCGGGCTCCAGGTGCAGCGCGAGGACGGGGACTTCCACGACGTGCCGCCGCTGCCCGGCGCGTTCGTCGTGAACCTCGGCGAACTGCTCGAAGTGGCGACGAACGGCTACCTGCTCGCGACCAACCACCGGGTCGTCTCGCCGTCCGGGGCCACCGAGCGCTACTCGGTGCCGTTCTTCTACAACCCGCGGCTCGACGCCCGGATCGCCCCGCTGGCCTTCCCGTACGCGGAGACCGCGCCGGGTGTCACGGCCGACCCGGCCAACCCGCTGTTCGCCGAGTACGGGCGGAACGAGCTCAAGGGCAAGCTGCGGGCGCACCCGCTGACGACGGCCCGTCACCACGCGGACCTGCTGCTGCACCCGGAGTCCCAGCCGGCGCTGTCGGTGTAGCACCGGCCCGTCGCGACGCCGCGGCGACCGTCCCGACTGTGCGGGTCGGACCGTCGTCGCGGCGTCGCGGTGCCGCGCGGGCTCAGCCCGCGATGTCGGCGTAGCCCTCGATCTCGCGCGGGTCGCGCTGGCCCGGCCCGGTGTAGCGGGCGGACGGGCGGACCAGGCGGCCGGTGCGCTTCTGCTCCAGGATGTGCGCCGACCAGCCGGCCGTCCGCGCGCACGTGAACATCGACGTGAACATGTGCGCCGGGACCTCGGCGAAGTCGAGGACGATGGCCGCCCAGAACTCGACGTTCGTCGCCAGGACGCGGTCGGGACGCCGGTTGTGCAGCTCCTCCAGGGCGGCCTTCTCCAGCGCCGCGGCCACCTCGTAGCGCGGGGCGTCCAGCTCCTTGGCCGTCCGGCGCAGCACGCGCGCGCGGGGGTCCTCGGCGCGGTAGACGCGGTGGCCGAAGCCCATGAGGCGCTCGCCCTTGTCGAGGGCCTGCTTCACGTACGCGGTGGCGTCGCCGGTCCGCTCGATCTCCTCGATCATGCCGAGGACGCGGGACGGCGCGCCGCCGTGCAGCGGGCCGGACATGGCGCCGACGGCGCCGGAGAGCGAGGCGGCCACGTCGGCGCCGGTGGAGGCGATGACGCGGGCGGTGAACGTGGAGGCGTTCATGCCGTGCTCGGCGGCCGAGGTCCAGTAGGCGTCGACGGCCTTGACGTGCTTCGGGTCCGGCTCGCCGCGCCAGCGGATCATGAAGCGCTCGACGACGGACTCGGCCTTGTCGATCTCGCTCTGCGGGACCATGGGGAGGCCCTGGCCGCGGGCGGACTGGGCGACGTACGAGAGCGCCATGACGGCGGCGCGGGCGAGGTCGTCGCGGGCCTGCTCGGCGGAGATGTCGAGGAGCGGTTTGAGGCCCCACACGGGCGCGAGCATCGCGAGGGCGGACTGCACGTCGACGCGGATGTCGCCGGAGTGCACGGGGATGGGGAACGGCTCGGCGGCGGGCAGGCCGGGGTTGAAGGCGCCGTCGACGAGCAGGCCCCAGACGTTGCCGAACGAGACGTGGCCGACCAGGTCCTCGATGTCGACGCCGCGGTAGCGGAGGGCGCCGCCCTCCTTGTCGGGTTCGGCGATCTCCGTCTCGAACGCGACGACTCCCTCGAGCCCGGGTACGAAGTCGGACATCAGGCGGCTCCTCTATCGATGATCGATCAATCGAGTGGTGGGCGATCGTGGGGATTCAACAGTCGTCCAGCCCAAGAGTCTGTACGGTTCCGATGATGCGGGGAAGCGTGACATCCGGCACACTCCGCCGATCCGGCGAGGAAGGATTGGCGTCACGCCGTGCCGGGCAGACTGGGCCGCTGCGGCAGGATGACCCTGTGACCGATCCCGTGAACGACGCCCCGGATCCCGCGGACATGCGCGAGCAGTACCGCACCGACGAGCTGTCCACCGCCGACCTCGCGCCCGAACCGATCGCGCAGTTCACCCGCTGGTTCAAGGAGACCGCCGCGAACCCGGCGATCCACGAGCCGAACGCGATGGTCGTCTCCACGGCCGCCGCCGACGGCCGCCCGTCCTCGCGCACGGTGCTCCTCAAGCACTACGACCGGGCCGGCTTCGTCTTCTTCACCAACTACGAGTCCCGCAAGGGCCGCGAGCTCGCGGCCAACCCGTACGCCGCACTGCTCTTCCCCTGGCACCCGCTGGCCCGCCAGGTCGTCGTCACGGGCCGGGCGGAGCGCATCGGCCGCGACGAGACCGTCGCCTACTTCCGGACCCGCCCGCACGGCTCCCAGCTCGGCGCCTGGGCGAGCCCCCAGTCCTCGGTGATCGCGTCCCGCGAGGAGCTCCTCGCCCGCTACGGGGAGCTGGCCGCCCGCTACCCCGGCGACACGCAGGTTCCGGTCCCGCCGGAGTGGGGAGGCATCCGGGTCGTCCCGGACGCGGTCGAGTTCTGGCAGGGGCACGAGAACCGGCTCCACGACCGGCTGCGGTACGTCCGCGAGGGAGACCACGGCGGCGGCCCGGGCGCCGAGGGGGCCCCGGACGGCGGTACGTGGCGGGTGGAGCGGCTCGCGCCCTGAGCGGTGCGCCGGCGCCCTGACCGGCGCACATGCCTCTGGCGTACCCCGCCGCGGTCTCCGTGTGCGCCCGCGTTTCCGCGGTGCAACGATTTCCGTGAAGGTGCTGTGCTCTGCGTCACGTTCCAGTTGAATGGCGGAAGTATGGGGGGTGCCGGGATGAGTGCTTTCACGGGGTCCGCGAGCGCGACCGCCTCCGTTCCCGGAGCGGGGGCCGATCTGCTGGCCGCACTGCTCGACGGGATGGACGCGGCGCTCTGCGCGTTCGACGCCGACGGGACGGTCACGCACTGGAACCGCGAGGCCGAGCGGATCCTCGGCTGGTCCGCCGCGGAGGCGGTCGGGCGGCGCGGGTTCGAGGGCTGGGCGGCGCGCAGCGCCGACGCCGAGGACATCCTGCGGCGGCTGATGGGGGTCATGAAGGGCCCCGGCCGGCAGGTCCACGAGCTGGCGCTGCTCCGCAAGGACGGCGGCCGGGTGCTCGTGCGCAGCCAGGCCGCCGGCGTCCGCGGCGCGGACGGCGGTCCCGCCGGGGTGTACTGCGCGTTCAGCGAGGTCCACGTCCAGCTCGACCTGGAGCGGTCGGTCGCCCTCAGCGAGGCGCTGTTCGAGGACGCGTCCTGGGGGGTCGTCCTGGTCGACGCCGATCTGCGCCCCGCCATGGTCAACGGCCACGCGGCCCGCGCCTTCGGCACCGGGCGCACGGCCCTGCTCGGACGGCCGCTGGGCGATGTCGTCGTGCACGGAGCGGAGGAGCTGGAGGCGGCGATCCAGCACGTCCTCGCGGAGGGCACGCCGCCCGCGCCGGCCGAGGTCTGGGTGACGCTGCGGGCCTCCGGGGAGGAGCGGCGGCGGTGCTGGCGCAGCGGCTTCCTGCTGCTGTCCTCGCCGATGGCGGAGGAGCCGGTGCCGCTGGGCGTGGCCTGGCTGTTCCAGGACGTGACGGAGGAGCGGCTCGCGGCGCGCGAGGCGGACCGGCTGCGGTTCCGGTGGAGCCAGCTGCACCGGGCGGGTGCGGCGGCCGCGGAGTGCGAGGACCCGGAGGAGGCGATCGCGGTGCTGCTCGACTTCGCGCTCGCCGGGTTCGCGGACCACGCGCTGGTCGACCGGGTCGCGGGCGAGCGGCGGCTGACCCGGGCGCTCGCGACCCCCGCGGCCGCGGCCGGTCCGTCCTCGCCGGTGGTGGGCGGCGGCATACCCCTGCGGTACGGGCCGAGGCATCCGGCGCTCCAGGCGTGGGACCGGGTGGGCACGGTCCGCGCGAGCGCCGGGCGCACGGCGGAGGTGTGGGCGGAGGCCCACCAGTGGCCGTCGGACGCGGCGCACGCGGTCTGCGTGACCCTGCGCTCCCGGGGCCGCACGCTCGGCGTGGTCACCTTCCTGCGCGCCGCGTGCCGCCGGCCGTTCGAGCGCGAGGACGCGGTCTTCGCGGAGGCCGTGGCCACGCGGGTGGCGGCCTCGCTCGACCTGCGGGAACGGGCTTAGGCAGGGCCCGGAGGGCTTGTATACGACCCGGGCCCCGCGCTCCGCGCCGTCGCCGGTCAGTGCCGGTAGAAGATCCGGTCGCCGTACTCCGTCATCACGCGGCCGTTCCACTCGTGTCCGCCGTCGACGTTCCCGGAGCGGAGCAGCGGCGGCTCGATGCCGCGGCGGACGAGCTCCTCGGCCGCGGCCGCGAGGGTGGCCTGCATGAGGGCGCTGGTGACGACGGTGGAGGCGGGCGCGAAGGGGGCCTCGATGCCCTCGTGGGTGAGCTCCGCGTCGCCGACGGCGATCCGGGAGTCGAGGACGATGTCGCAGTGGTCCTTGAGGTACGTCCCCGAGACGTGCCGGGACCTGGTCTCCGTCGCGTACGCCACCGAGGTGACGCCGATGACGGTGAGGCCGAGCGCGCGGGCGTTCATGGCCATCTCCACGGGCAGGGCGTTGCGCCCGGAGAGGGAGATGATGATCAGGACGTCCCCGGCGGTGGCGGGTGAGGAGTCCAGTACGGCCCCGGCGAGGCCGTCGACGCGTTCGAGGGCGGAGCCGAGGGTCGCCGGCATGACGTCGACGCCGACGACGCCGGGGACGACGAGCAGGTTCATCAGGGCGAGGCCGCCGGCCCGGTAGACGACGTCCTGGGCGGCGAGGGAGGAGTGGCCCGCGCCGAAGGCGAAGAGCCGGTTGCCGTTCGCGACGGCCTCGGCGATCGCGGCGCCGGCCGCGGAGATCTCGGCCGAGTCGCCGTCGCGGACCTGCTGGAGCAGGCCGATCGCGGCGTCGAAGAACTGTCCGGCCAGCTTGCTCTCGCCCGCGCTGTCGCCCATTCCAGAAGCTCCTTCTCGTCGCCGTCGTGTCGTGGTCGTGCCTTGGTCGCCGATCACGGTGCGGTCTGGACCATTGCTCTGTCAATACCGCCTGGGGCCGGTGCGGTCCGGTTGTCGGCGCGATGCGTCAGAATTGGTGCAGGGCCAGCGCACGACTCATCGAGGGGCACGTATGTCCGGACTGATCGACACAACGGAGATGTATCTCCGCACCATCCTCGAGCTTGAGGAGGAAGGTGTGGTCCCCATGCGTGCCCGGATCGCCGAGCGGCTCGACCAGAGCGGCCCCACGGTGAGCCAGACGGTGGCCCGGATGGAGCGCGACGGGCTGGTGGCCGTCGCCAGCGACCGGCACCTGGAGCTGACCGACGAGGGCCGCCGCCTCGCCACCCGCGTCATGCGCAAGCACCGCCTCGCGGAGTGTCTGCTCGTCGACGTGATCGGCCTGGAGTGGGAGCAGGTGCACGCCGAGGCCTGCCGCTGGGAGCACGTGATGAGCGAGGCCGTGGAGCGGCGCGTCCTGGAGCTGCTGCGGCACCCGACGGAGTCGCCGTACGGGAACCCGATTCCCGGTCTGGAGGAGCTCGGCGAGAAGGCCGAGGCCGAGGCCTTCCTCGACGACTCGATGGTGTCGCTCGCCGAGCTGGACGCGAGCGAGGGCAAGACGGTGATCGTCCGCCGGATCGGCGAGCCGATCCAGACCGACGCCCAGCTGATGTACACGCTGCGGCGCGCGGGCGTGCAGCCCGGCTCCGTGGTGTCGGTGACGGAGTCCGCGGGCGGCATCCTGGTCGGCAGCAGCGGCGAGGCGGCCGAGCTGGACGCCGAGGTCGCGTCCCACGTCTTCGTGGCCAAGCGCTGACGCGCTGACGCCGGCCCCGGCCGGCGGAGCCTTCCGCGGGGTGTCCCGCCGTTCGTCGTGTCCGACGTCCGGCGGGGCACCCTTCGTCGTGTCGGCCCGCCCCCGCCCGATGCCGCAAGGGGCGGGTTCCGGGCCCGACGGCCCTCGTGCGCCCCGGTTTACGCCGGAATGGCTACGCCCGCGCCCTGGTCGTGCCACGCTGGAGCGAACGTGGTGCGATACCGGGGAGGGGTGGGGGCCGTGCAGCAGACCGCCGTACGCCCGGCGCCGTCCGCCCCGGCGGCCCGCGCGACCCGGATCGGGGAGGACGCCCGGACGCCCCGGGCGGCGGCGGGCGCCCGCCCGCACCGGACAGCAGAGGGCCCCGGCGCCTCGCGGCGCCGGGGCCTGTCCTCCCCTGAGCTGACCTGGAGCCCCGAGCTCTCAAGGTCAATCCCCTCGGACCGTTTTCCCCGAGCGGTCCGCCTCCCGTTCAAGATCTCCCCTCGGCAGCGGCCGTCAATCCTTGAGCCCTGTCACTCGAACGAGGGGTGTTGCGCGGCAGGAGCGCATTTTCGAATGCGAGTTCGATAGTCTGGCGTGGTTCGACGGCAAGAAGAGGGGGTGCCAGGGATGGCGCGACGACTCGACGTCTCCGGGGCCGACGGCGTACGGCTGGCGGCCTGGGACTTCACGCCCGGGGCCGCCCCGCAGGCCGGACCCGGCGTCTTACTCCTCCACGGCCTGATGGGCCACGCGGCCCACTGGTCCCCGGCGGTCGAGCGCCTCGCCGCGGCGGCGCACTCCGACGCGGCCGCGGGCCCGCCGCACCGCCCCCGCACCGTCGCCCTCGACCAGCGGGGCCACGGGCACAGCGACAAGCCGCCCACCGCCTCCTTCACCCGCGAGGCCTACGTGGCGGACGCGGCCGCGGCGGTGGAGCAGCTCGGGCTCGGCCCGGTCACCCTCATCGGCCACTCCATGGGCGCCCTCACCGCCTGGCAGCTCGCGGCCGAGCGCCCCGACCTCGTCCACGCCCTCGTCATCTGCGACATGCGCGCCTCGGCGCTCGGCGCGGCCTCGCAGCGCGAGTGGCGGGACTGGTTCCGCCGCTGGCCGACCCCGTTCCCCTCGCTCGACGCCGTCCGCCGCTGGTTCGGCGAGGACGACCCGTGGGTCGAGCGCCCGAACCCGGCCCGGGGCGCCTTCTTCGCCGAGGTGATGGCCGAGCACCCGGACGGCTGGCGGCCGGTCTTCGACCCGGAGCAGATGCTGACCTCCCGGGAAACCTGGGTGCACGACGCCCACTGGGAGTCCCTGGCCCAGGTCCGCTGCCCCACGCTGGTCGTCCGCGGCCTCGACGGCGAGCTGGGCCGCGCCGAGGCACAGGAGATGGTCCGGGTGCTGCCCCACGGGGCGTACGCGGAGATCCCCGACGCCGGCCACCTCCTCCACTACGAGCACGCGGACGCCTGGCGCGAGGCCGTCGGCCCCTTCCTGAACGGCGTCCTGACCTCGTAGGACGGGGTCCGGGCGGGCGCGGGGGAGGGCGGTGGAACGGTCCTCCCCGGGGAGCTCGGACCAGGCCCGTACACCCGGCGGCCGGCACCCGGACACCCCCCGGACGCCCGCCGTCCGCCGGCCGGCGCCGGGACGGGACCCTCCTGTCGAGGGCGCGCGCACGGCACGGTACGTTCCCTGTCTGCGGCGCGTTCGAGGCCTTCTCCGCGCCGCCTCAGGGAGGAAACTGCATGCGCACTTCTATGCTGCGGCGCCTGGCCACGGTGGCCACGGCTCTGGGGCTCAGCTCGGCCGGGCTGCTCGGCGCCGGCGTGGCGCCCGCACAGGCCGCGATCGCCGACTGCCCGTCGGGCTACTTCTGTGCCTGGAAGACCGACAACGGCTCCGGCACGATGTACAAGACGAACACGAGCGTGGCGACGCTCGGGACCTGGGACAACACGTTCCGGTCCGTCATGAACCGCACCAGCAGGTTCGCCTGCCTCTACGACGACGCGAACCACGGCCTCGACGGCGAGGTCGGCGTCATGGACCCGAACCCCTCGGGCAGCGAGTGGGGCGGCCCCGGCAGCAACTCCGTCAGCTCGGTGAAGCTCGTCGTCACCGAGCGCGAGTGCACCATGGACGCGTACCCGGAGTGGTACGCGACCCAGGCGCCCAAGGCCGGCGGCTTCGGCGACCTGAACGGCGACCGCACCTCGGACGTCCTGGTCCGCGACAAGGCCGGCCGCCTCTGGTTCCTGGCCGGAAACGGCACCGGCACGATGGTCGGCGCCGGCGGCTGGAACGCCATGAACGCGCTGACCCGGCACGGCGACCTCACCGGCGACGGCCGCGAGGACGTCGTGGCCCGCGAGGCGTCCACCGGCAAGCTGTGGCTGTACCCCGGCACCGGCACCGGCGCGCTCGGCGCCCGGAAGCTGATCGGCGCGGGCGGCTGGAACGCCATGAACGGCATCACCGCCTTCGGCGACCTGTCCGGCGACGGCCGCTCCGACCTCCTCGCGATCGAGAAGTCCACGGGCAAGCTGTGGCTGTACCCGGGCACGTCCACGGGGACGCTCGGCGCGCGGAAGATGATCGGCGCGGGCGGCTGGAACGTCATGAACACCCTGGCCGCGCCCGGCGACCTGAACGGCGACGGCCGGGCGGACCTGCTGGCCCGCGAGGCGTCGACGGGCAAGCTGTGGCTGTACCCGGGTACGTCCACGGGCACGCTCGGCGCCCGGACGCTCGTGGGCAGCGGCTGGAACGTCATGGCGTCGTTCCTGGCCGTGGGCGACCACACCGGCGATGGCAAGGCCGACCTGGCCGCGATCACGAACAGCGGCTACGTCTCTCCGGAGATCCGCGGCGACGGCGCCCTGGTCCTCTACCCGGGCACGGGTACGGGCAAGTTCGGCGCCGGCTCCCCGGAGACCGACACCTGGTGGAACCTGAACGGCGCGTTCTGACCCACCGCGGCCCGCAGGCCGAGGGCCCCCGTCCCGGATCCCCGGGGCGGGGGCCTTCCCCGTCCCCGCCGCCGCTGAACGGTCCCCGGCGCGGCGGGAGCCGGCGCGTCTCCCCGGGGCGGGTCAGTCCCACTGCTCGTCGGCGAGCGAGGCGACCGGCTTCGGCTTGCCGATGACGGCCAGGGCGATGAAGAAGTTGATCTGGCCGATGGCGATGGTCAGGGTGGCCAGCGCCTTGTCGTCGTAGTGCTTCGCCACCTCGGCGTACAGCGCGTCCGAGACGCGCTCCCGGCCGTGCGGGGCGGGCTGGAGGGTGGCCTCCACCAGGGCGAGGGCCGCGCGCTCGGCCTCGGTGAAGTAGGGGGCGTCCTGCCAGGAGGCGACCGCGGTGATGCGCTCCTCCGACTCCCCGGCCTTGCGGAGGAAACCGGTGTTCAGGATCGTCAGATAGGTGTTGCCGACGATCTGCCCGGCCCGCAGGTGGACCAGGCTCATGGTGGCGCGCGGTACCGAGCGGTTGCCGGTGGCCCGGAAGAGGGCGGCGCTGACCTCGCCCAACTCCGGTACGAGGGAACCGGGGTCGGGCATCCGGGAGATCGGGCCGGCGGTGGCGGCGGTCGTGGTGGCGGAGTCCGGGTGCGTCATGGCTGCTCTCCTTCGCGGCGCCCGGTGCGGCGCCTTCACAGCACTGACGGAGCTGCCCGCGAAGGTGTGACAGGAATCGGCGGACGGGTTTCCGTACGGCCTTGCCCGCCAGCCGGTCCGCCGGTCCGCCGGTCCGCCGGCCCGCGCCGGGCGGGACGGCGGCGCGTCGACGGGAGCCCGCACAGTACCCCCGTCGGACCGCCGCCGGATCACTCCGCCGCGGGCCGCCACACATAGCGGACGTCCGGCTCGCGTTCCTCGTTGCGCAGCCCGTCGGTCCGCTCCGCCTCGACGAAGCCGTGCCGCTCGTAGAACCTCCGGGCCGGCGCGTTCACCTGGAACGTCCAGAGCGCCAGCCCCTCCGGGCACTGCCGCTTGGCCAGCTCCACGAAGCGGTCGCCGAGCCCCCGGCCGCGCCACGCCGGGTCGAGGTACAGCTGCTCCAGCTCCCCGCCGTCGAGGACGAGCAGCCCCACCACGCCGGCCTCCCCGGCCACCGCCACCCAGGTCTCGTACTCCGGCACGACGACGTGGGTGAACCAGCCGCGCACCGCCTCGTCGTCGTGCGCGCGGCGGACGGTGGGCAGCGCGGTCCCGAAGGACCGCAGCCACACCTCGGCCGCCGCGGTCGCGTCGGATGCGCCTGCGCGCCGTATGTCGATGTCGTCGGAGGTCACAGTGCGCGAGGATCGCAGACCGCGGGTCGCCCCGCATCCGAATTGCGCGCCGGTGGGAGGCGCCCCGCCGCCGGGCGCCCCCCGCCGGGCCGGGGTCACCGGCGGAAGACCTCGAACAGCCGGGTCAGGCTGTCGTCCTGGTGGCCCGCCTCCGCTGCCTGCCGGAAGGCGGCGAGCACGGCGGACGGCAGGGCCGGGTCCACGCCCGAGTCCCGCGTGGTGTGGACGACGTGGTCGAGGCTGGCCACGGCCATCGAGATCCGGTCGACGTCGCCGCCGTGGTCCCCGGCCTCGATCCTCGGCGTGTAGAAGTCGAGGAACTGGCCCATCCCCGTCAGCGTCGCGGTCGCGAGCGGCTTGAGCTCGGACAGGCCGATGCCGTTCGCGTGCGCCAGCGAGGCGGTGTGCAGCCAGGCGGTCAGCGTGGTCCAGAAGAGGTCCATCTGGAGCTGGTAGTACAGCGCGGCCAGGCCCGGGTCCTCGCCGCGGTAGTCGGTGTCCGTCAGTACCTTCAGTGCGTCCTCGTGCTCCTCGAAGAGGTCGCGGGGGCCGCTGTAGAAGGTGCCGAACTCGTGCGTGCCGATGCCGGACGGCGGTGTCTGGACGCCGCCGGTGAGGTGCCGCGCCCCGTGCTTCGCCGCCCAGGCGGCGCCCTGGCGGGCCTGCTCCGGGGTGTCGGAGCTGAGGTTGACCAGGACGCGGCCGTCGAGCGCCGAGGCGGCGGGTTCGAGGATCGCGTACATGGCGGCGTAGTCGGTGAGGCTCAGGACCACCAGTTCGTTGGCGCGCAGGGCCTCCTCGACGCCGGCGGCGAGGAGGGCGCCCCGGGCGACCAGCTCGTCGGCGCGGCTCGCGGTGCGGTTCCAGACGGTGACGCGGTAGCCGGCGTCGAGGTAGGCGCCGGCCATGGCGCGGCCCATGGGGCCGAGTCCGACGACGGTCACGGACAGGTCGTCGACGGCAGGGGTGGTGACGGCAGACGTGTTCACGGAATTCTCCCCGAGATGACTAGAACGAACGCTCTATCTAGAGAGGAACCTAGCACAGCTCTAGAGCGATCGCTCTAGTTCGGTACTGTGGAGGGGTGAAAACCAAGGACCCGCACGACCCCGAGACCGCCGGAACCCGCGAGCGGATCGTCCGCACGGCCTCGCGCCTCATGCAGCGACAGGGCTACGAGGGCACCGGCATCAAGCAGATCTCCGTCGAGGCCGGAGCCACCCTCGGCTCCGTCTACCACTTCTTCCCCGGCGGCAAGCAGGAGCTCGGCACGGCGGCCGTCCGGCTGGGCGACGAGGAGTTCGCCGAGATCCTCGCCGAGGCGCTCGACGCGGAACCGGACCCCGCCGAGGCCCTTCTCGCCCTCACCGCCTCCCTCGCCGACGGCCTGCGCGACTCCGACTGGCTCGACGGCTGCCCCGTCACGTCCACGGTCGTCGGCACGGCGCACAGCGCGCCCGGCGTCCAGACGGCGGCGGCCGAGGCGTTCGCCCGCTGGCGGGCGGTGGTCGCCCGCAGGCTGCTCGCGGCGGGCTACCCGGAGACGGACGCCGAGGAGCTGGCGCACACGGTGATCGCCACCCTGGAGGGCGCGGAACTGGCGGCCCAGGTCGCCCGCAGCACCACTCCCCTGGACACCGCGGGCCGCCACCTGGCCCGCCTGCTCTCCTCGTACCGCTGACGGGGGCGGGAAACGGGCGACGGCCCGCCCGGTTCGCCCGGGCGGGCCGTCGACGTGCAGGTCCGGAGTCGCCGGCGGTCAGCCCTTGCTGACCGCCGCGAGGATCTCCGGCAGCCGCCGCGCCGTCCGCGGCGCCGCGACCTTGAGACCGAGCAGGACCAGGAGCGCGCCGTAGAGCGTGCCGGCCGGGAGCAGCAGCCAGAGCAGGGACTGCTGGTCGGAGACGTGCAGGTAGATCGTCGCGCCGATCAGGGGCGCGCACAGCAGCGGGGCCGCGAGCATCCCGCCCAGGATCGACATCCACGCCAGGGCGCCCTGCCCCGGGGCGACGTTCTTGTAGCCGCTGTCCTGCGGAATCGAGTACGGGAAGACGGCCGAGACCACCGAACCCGTCGCCAGCATCGCGCCCAGCAGGCCGAGCGCCAGGCCGACGGCGTCCGGGAGCCGGTTCCACTCGCCGAGGACGGCGACCGTGAGGACCGTGACGAAGACCGCGTACGGCAGGGTGACCAGGAGCAGGGCCAGCGTCCGCGCCCGGAGCTCGGCGTACGCGTCGGCCGTCGTCGAGATGGTCTGGGCGACCATCCAGAACGCCGAGGTGTCCTGCCCGAACTGGTTGTACATCAGCATGCCGAGCATGCCGGACGCGAAGCACGCCCAGTAGATGGAGCCGGTGCCCTGGAGCGCGTTCACGAGCGGGACGATCAGGCCGAGCGCCAGCGAGGTCACGGCCCCGGCCTTGGTCTTCGGGTCGCGCCACAGGTAGCGCAGGCTGCGCTCCATGACCGCTCCGGTGCGCCCGTCGGGCAGGATGCGGGCGAGCAGCCCCCCGCCGGACCTCTCCCGGACGGCCGCGTCGGACGCCGCGCCGATCGTGGACCCGTCCGGCTCGACCATCAGCCGTACGAGGCTCCGCTGCCACCAGTACGCGAGCGCCGCGAGCGCGCCCGCGGTGAGCAGCAGCCGGGCCGCGGCCACCGCGTGGTCGCCCCGGCTCGCGGAGTCGACCGCGGCGATCGCGGCGGCCGGCGGCAGCCAGCCGACGACGGCCGTCGCCGGCTTCAGCGACTCCAGTCCGCCCGCCTCGCCCAGGCGCTGGGCGCCGAAGTTCACCACCTGGATGCCGACGGCGATGACGAGACCGCTGAGCAGGGCCAGGTCCCGGCCCTTGCGGGAGGTGAGCAGCCGGACGTTGGCGGCGGCCACGGCCCGGGACAGGGCCACGCACGTCACCGCCGTCAGCGGTACGGCGAGGACGGCGACGACGGTGCCGGCCGCGCCGTGCGCGACGGACAGCGCGGCGCCCAGGGCCAGGACGAAGGTGAGGGCGGGGCCGACGGCCACGAGCGAGGCCACGAGCAGCGCCCGGACCAGCGGCCGGGGCCGCAGCGGCAGCATGACGAGCCGCGACGGGTCGAGGGTCTCGTCGCCGCTCGGGATGAACAGCGGCATCACCGCCCAGGAGAGCGCGAGGGCCCCCGTGAGCAGGATCGCGACGGCGGCGGCGTCCGCGTTGCCCCGCAGGAGCACGAAGCCCAGCACGAGGGCCGCGGCGAAGAACGCGCCGAAGACGATGGAGACGATGTACGCCGCCGTGCGGCTGCCGGACTGCCGCAGGCTGTTGCGCAGCAGGCTCAGCTTGAGCCGGACGAAGACGGAGGTGAGGGAGGGGACGGGGCCGGCCGGGCTCGCGGTGCCGGGGGCCGTCGCGGTGGGGAGGGCGCTCATCGCCGGGCCCCGCCCGGAGCACCCGCGCCACCGGTGTCACCCGTGCCGCCGGGCGTTCCCGTCCCGCCGCCCAGCCAGTCCAGCGAGTCCCCGGCGGCCGCGCGCCCGTTGGCGCCGACCAGTTCCAGGAACGCCGCCTGCAGCGACGGCGCGTCGCCCCGTACCTCCGCGAGGGTGCCCTGGGCGCGGATCCGGCCCGCGGCCATCACGGCGACCCAGTCGCAGAGCGACTCGACGAGCTCCATGACGTGGCTGGAGAAGACGACGGTGGCGCCGGAGGCGGTGTACCGCTCCAGGACGCCGCGGATGGTCTGCGCGGAGACCGGGTCGACGCCCTCGAAGGGTTCGTCGAGGAACAGCACCTCCGGGTTGTGGAGGAGGGCCGCCGCGAGCCCGATCTTCTTCCGCATGCCGGTCGAGTAGTCGACGACCAGCTTGTTCTGCGAGCCGGTGAGGTCGAGGACGTCGAGGAGCTGGGCGGCGCGCTTGTCGACCTCGGCGCCGGGCAGCCCGCGCAGCCGGCCGCTGTACGCGAGGAGTTCACGGCCGGACAGCCGCTCGAAGAGCCGCAGGCCCTCGGGCAGGATGCCGATGCGGGCCTTGACCCGGGCGACCGACTCGGGGTCGGCCCACACGTCGTGCCCGGCGACCTGGATGCGTCCCTGGTCGGGACGGAGCAGGCCGGTGATCATCGAGAGCGTGGTGGTCTTGCCGGCGCCGTTGGGGCCCACGAGCCCGATGAACCTGCCGGCGGGCAGCACCAGGTCGATGCCGTTCACCGCGATCTGCTGGCCGAATCGTTTCCACAGGCCCTCGATGCGCACGGCGGGAGCCGCACCGTCCCCCGGTGCGGCTCCCGCCGTGTCGAACGCTCCGTCAAATGCCTGGTCAGGCATGGTCTGTCTGCCCCTCGTCCGTCCCCGTGCGTCTTACCGGCCCCACCCTACGGGCGGGACTCGCGGGGACCCAGGGTCATGACGTCCGGCTTCGCGCCTCCGCGGCCTCCCGGCCGCACGCGTAGGCGAGGGCGCTGATCAGCTCCTCGGCGTCGGGGAGCCAGCGGTTCGCCGGGGTGGGGCGCCGGGCCCACTGGACGGCGCCGCTGCCGCCGATGCGGGTGGGCGGGGCCGCGACGTAGTGGCCCTCGCCGCGGGTGGTGAGGTCGATGGAGGCCGGGACCCAGCCCAGCTTGCGGACGAGGTCCGGGACCTTGGCCGCGGCGCCGGGGAGGACGAAGAAGAACATCCGGCGGTCCGGGGTGCAGGTGACCGGGCCGAGCGTCAGCTCCATCCGCTCCATCCGGGCCAGCGCCAGGAAGCCGGCGGACTCGGGCACCTCGATCGCGTCGAACGTGCGGCCCGTCGGCAGCAGGATCGAGGCCTTCGGCTGCTTCGACCACATGCGCCGGGCCCCGACGCCGCTGCCGGTCGCGAGGGTGGACCAGTCGGGCTTGACCGCGTGGGCGCCGGGCAGGGCGCACGCCTCCGCCCCGCAGGAGCAGCGCTCCCGGCCCTCGACGGCTTCCAGCCAGGTCCCGGGAAACACGTCCCAGTGCCGCTCTTCCGCGTACCGCACGGCACTGTCCAGCAGCTGCTCGCCGCGCTGCTGGGGGATCTGTGCGGCTTCCGTGACTCCGATGGTCTCTTCCACGTGGAACACAACTTCCCCCGCCACCTGGGGTTACGGCCAGGGCGCGGAGCGGTGTGAGGCATCGATCCTGCACGCGGGGCGCATCGGTGCACGAGCGGGGGCGCGCGGAGGGCCGGGGAGCCGGGGTGGGTACGGAGAGGTGGGGGCGCCGGTGGCGAAGCCGCAACCGACGTGTCCGGTTTCGCGTGTTCACATCGGCATTGACCGGATATCCACCGGGCAGTGATCTGTTCTCCGATGATCACCGCACGGCCTCAGGGGGTACTCATGGCAGCCAGGCCACTCGTTCCGCGTCAGCTCAACGAACGGCTCCAGGCGCTCATCCAGGAGGCCGGCTGCTCCAACGCCGGTCTCGCCCGCAGGGTCAACATGGTCGGCGCGGAGCGCGGCCTCGACCTGCGGTACGACAAGACGTCGGTGGCGCGCTGGCTGCGCGGCCAGCAGCCGCGCGGGCGGGCGCCGGGGGTCATCGCCGAGGCCCTCGGGCGCAAGCTGGGCCGCACGGTGACCATCGACGAGGTCGGCATGGCCAACGGCCGCAACCTCGCGGCCGGGGTGGGCCTCCAGTTCGCGCCGACCGTGCCCGGCGCGATCGAGCAGGTCTGCGAGCTGTGGCGGAGCGACGTGGGCCGCCGGGACTTCCTCTCCGGCTCCGCGGTGGCGGCCTCCGCGCTCGTCGAGCCCAGCCGGGACTGGCTGATCACGGGCCCGGACGCGCACGTGGCCCGGATGGCGGGCGCGCGCGTCGGGGGCGCGGACGTCGCGGCCGTACGGGAGATGACGGCGGCGCTGGTCGACCTCGACCGGCGGTTCGGCAGCGGGCACGTGCGTCCGGTGGTCGTCCACTACCTCAACAGCGTGGTGTCGGGCATGCTGTCCGGCTCATACCGGGAGGCGGTCGGACGGCAGCTGTTCGCCGCGGTCGCCCGACTGACCGAACTCGCGGGGTACATGGCGGTCGACACGGGCGAACCGGGGCTGGCCCAGCGGTACTACATCCAGGCGCTGCGGCTCGCGCAGGCCGCGGGGGACCGGGGGTACGGCGGGTACGTCCTCGCCGCCTCCATGAGTCATCTCGCCGCCCAGCTCGGAAACCCGCGGGAGATCGCCCAGTTGGCGCGGGCCGCGCAGGAGGGCGCGCGGGGGAAGGTGCCGCCGCGGGCGGAGGCGATGTTCCTCGCGGCCGAGGCGCGGGGGCACGCCCTGCTCGGGGACCTCAGCGCCTTCGAGACGGCGGCGGGCCGTGCCGTACGGGCGCTGGAGCAGGCCGATCCGGAGGCGGGCGACGACCCGGTGTGGATCGCCCACTTCGACGCGGCGTACCTGGCGGACGAACTGGCGCACTGCTACCGGGACCTGGGGCAGGCGGAGGCCGCGGCGCGGGCGGCGGAGGAGTCGATCGCCGGGCATCCGGAGACGCGCGCGCGGCGCCGGGCCATCGGCCTGGCGCTGCTGGCCTCGGCCCAGGTGCAGCAGCGCGAGGTCGAGGAGGCCTGCCGCACGGGCACGCGGGCGCTCGAACTGCTGGGCACGCTGCGGTCGTCGAGGGGCGCGGAGTACCTGGACGACCTGCGGGAGCGCCTGGAGCCGTACGCGGGGGAGGCGGTGGTGCGGGAGTTCGGGGCGCGGGTGGAGCTCTACGCCGCGTAGTCCCCGGTGGGGGCGGTGCCGTCCGAGAAGGTTGTGTAACCGGGCTCACACGTGTGTGCGGAGCCCCGGGCGCACCCGGTAGCGTGAGCCGACGATTCCGTAGGTCCATCAGTAGGAGTCCCGGTGACGCAGAACGGACAGGGTCCGGAGCCGCAGTACCCGGCGGTGCCCCCGGCGCAGAACGCCCCAGGGGGAGCACAGCCGTACGGTGGCGCCTGGGGTCCCGCCGGCGCAGCGCCGGGCGGGCAGCCCCTGCCGCCCGCACAGCCCCTGCCCCCGGAGGCGGCTCCGGGCGCCGCCGCCGACATGCAGTCCACCCAGTACCTGCCGCCGGTCGCGCCGCAGCCCGGCTACGGCTACCCGGGGCCGGGCGCCCCCGGCGGCGCGGACCTGCAGGCGACCCAGCACATCGCGCCGGTCCCGGGCGGGATGCCGCCCGCGCAGGGCGGGATACCCCAGGCGCCGGGTCCGCAGCCGGGCTACGGCTACCCGCAGCAGGCGCCCGGCGCGATGCCGCAGGCCGGGCAGGGGCCCGGGTACGGCTATCCGCACCCGGCCGCCGACCTCCAGGCCACCCAGCACATCGCGCCGGTGCCGCCGCAGCAGCAGGGCGGCGGCGCCCAGACCCAGTTCCTCGGCACCGGCCCGCTCCAGGCGCAGGGCCCCGGGCCCGCGGGCGCCTCCGACGCGACCCAGTACATCGCCCCCGTGCCGGCGCAGGAGCCCGGCGAGCGGCAGCCGCCCGCCGAGTTCGACAACCTCTTCCGCACGGAGTCCCCGCGGACGCCGCAGCCCCCGCAGCAGCCGCACGCGCAGGCCTACCGGCAGCCCTCCCCGGCCCCGTACCAGCAGCAGCACCAGCAGCACCAGCAGCCGCCGGCGCCCCCGCAGCAGTACGCGTACCAGGGCGCCTACTACGACGACGGCGGCGACCCCGAGCCGCCGCGCCGCAAGTCCCCGGTCGCCCTGATCGCCGCCGTCGTCGTCGGCTGCGCGGTCGTCGGCCTCGGCGCCGGCGCGCTGCTCAGCGGCGGTGACGACGACAAGGACCCGAAGAAGGGCGCCGAGACCGTGGCGGGGAGCTCCGCCGCCCCGTCCGGCGAGGCCACGACCGCGCCGGCCGAGAAGCCGGCCGACCCGGCCGAGCCGCAGGCGCAGGAGCTGAGCAAGCTCCTCGCGACCAGCAGCAGCAGCCGGGACACGGTGATCAGCTCGGTCGAGTCCATCAAGCAGTGCAAGAACCTGGACAAGGCCGCGAGCGACCTGCGGGGCGCCGCCGAGCAGCGCCGGGGTCTGGTCACCAGGCTCCGTTCGCTGTCGGTCGACAAGATCCCGGACAACCCGGCGCTGACGTCCGCGCTCACCAAGGCCTGGGAGGCCTCGGCGGCGGCGGACGACCACTACGCGGCCTGGGGCGACCAGATGAAGGCCAAGAAGGCCTGCAAGGGCGGCAAGGCCCGCTCGACCCCGCAGCTGGCCGCGGCGAACACCAAGAGCGGCGAGGCCACCGCCGCCAAGAAGCAGGCGGCCTCGCTGTGGAACCCGACGGCCGCCAAGTACGGCCTGGAGAAGCGGGCCTACACCCAGCTGTAGCCCGCGGGGTCCCCGCCGCGCGATCCGCGGCGGGGAGGGCCTCAGGGGGCGCTCAGCACGGTGTCGCCGACGTCGACGAAGCCGGGCCGCTGCGCCACCAGCCGCCCCTCGCGCACCACCTGGAAGGTCACCTCGCGGTTGATGATCCGGGGGAAGCCCGGGGCGCCGAGCAGGTCCTCGTACTTCCAGCGGAGGGCCGGGGTCAGGCCGCCGGTGTCGATGCGCGCGCCCCGGTCGAGGGCGTACGCGATCCGGGTGGCCGTGACCTCGTCGCTGTCGAGGGACTCCACGACCTCCTTGAGCACCGTGTAGGCGATCCAGGTGGTCTGGACGCCCGCGTCGGTCGGGTCGACCCGGTTGTCGGCGAAGGCGTGCTCCTGGACGACCTTGCGCATCGGGGCCCAGCTCCCGTCGGACGCCTCCGGGTACCAGCCGGTGACGAAGGCGCCCTCGAAGGGGCTGTGGGCGCCGCCGGTGCGGTCGATCACGGGCTGGCCGACGCTGCCGAGGACGGACGAGATCCGCACGCCGTCCGTCCGCTCGCCGTCCCCGCCGCCGTCCCCGCCGCTTCCGCCGTCCTCCTGCTCCGGGAGGCGGCGGAAGGAGTCGAAGAAGGTCTGGGTGCGCTCGCCGAGGACGGCGGTGACGCAGCCGTTCTCGTCGCCGGCCTTCTCCCTGGCCCGGGAGGCGGACTCGGTGTACTCGGCGGCGTCCTCGACGGCGGGGATGTCGACGGCGCCGCGGTGGCTCGCCTTGCGGAGGCCCGAGTTCAGGAGCTCGGGGAGCTTGTCGCCGGCCAGGGTGTCGGGGCGGACGAGGGAGACCGTGCGGCAGGCCGCGGCGAGCTGCATGCCGTGCCCGGCGATGAGGGAGGCCTGGCCGCCGTTGACGGGGTAGGAGAGCGGGCTGGTGAACTCGTCCTCCGATATCCCGTAGCCGCCGATGTACGGGATGCCGGCGGCCTCCAGGGGGGCCATGAAGGCGCGGCCGTTCTGGCTGTACGAGCCGACGACGGCCACCGCCCCCTCCCGGACGGCGCGGCGCGCGCACGCGGCGGCGCCGGTGGTGGTGTTGTGCTCGTTGCAGGTGAGGACGCGCAGCTCGTGGCCGTCGATGCCGCCCTGGGAGTTGACCCAGCGGGCGAAGGTCTGGGCCATGGCGGGCATTCCGGGCATGTTGGTGGCACGGGTCTGGTCGGGAGCCCACGTCATGACGGTGATGGGCTCCCTGGAACCCCCCGTGGTTCCAGGGAGCACGCCACACCCGGTGAGCAGCGAGGCTCCGGCCGTCGCGGTCGTGACGTACGCGAGGAGTGAGGTCAGTCGCCGTCCGGTCATGGACACGCACATTTCCGCCCCACGGGTAACGCGGGAGTGAGCACGGATCAACGCGGGGTGACGTGACGGTGAATTGCGGGGGCGACGAGGGGGCGGGTCCGGCCGCCGGACAGGGGAACGTACGATCGAAAGGTGTCCAGTCCAGTCTCCGGTTCGGTGAACTCTTCCCGTCGCGGCCGTCGCTCCTCCACCATGGGCGGCATGCCGCTCAACGACATGCCGTGGTGGCGCTGGCGCAGCAACGTGCGCTCGGCGCTGCACATGCTCTCCGACCCCGGGTTCCACGAGACCACCTGGCTGGCCGGCCTCGACGGGTACGGCGACGTCACCGACGCCGTCTACCGCCTCGTCGAGGACACCTGGCTCGACAACTGGTCCGCCGAGAAGTACGTCGGCGCGATCTTCCGCGACACCGGCGAGGCCGCCCTCGTCGACGTCGCCGTCCTCCGGGTGCTGCGCATCATGCACCAGGTGGGCCCCGACGCCCCCGTCTCCGCCTACCTCGGGCACCCCGGGTGGCCGGAGGCCGTGCGGGCCGCCCGCGAGGCCCACGTACGCCTCGCGCAGGCGGACGGGGAGGACCCGGACACGCCGCCGCGCTCCCTCGACGTGCTGCACATCATGACGGGGTCCGTATGACGGGGTCCGCCTGACGGACGGCGGGTCACCGCCCGGCTCCGGATGTGGCAGGCTGACGGGATGACCGACCAGTACGTCCTCACCCTCTCGTGCCCCGACAAGCAGGGCATCGTGCACGCCGTGTCGAGCTACCTCTTCATCACCGGCTGCAACATCGAGGACAGTCAGCAGTTCGGAGACCGCGACACCGGGCTCTTCTTCATGCGGGTCCACTTCTCGGCCGAGGCCCCGGTGAACGTCGACAAGCTGCGGGCCAGCTTCGTCGCGGTCGGCGACTCCTTCGAGATGGACTGGCAGATCCACCGCGCCGACCAGCGCATGCGGGTCGTCCTCATGGTGTCGAAGTTCGGCCACTGCCTGAACGACCTGCTGTTCCGGTCGCGGCTGGGGGCGCTGCCGGTCGAGATCGTGGCCGTGGTCTCCAACCACACGGACTTCGAGGAGCTCGTCGGCTCGTACGGGCTGCCCTTCCGGCACATCCCGGTCACCAAGGACACCAAGGCGGAGGCCGAGGCCGAGCTCCTCGACCTGGTCCGCGAGGAGGACGTCGAGCTGGTCGTCCTCGCCCGCTACATGCAGGTCCTCTCCGACGACCTCTGCAAGCAGCTCTCCGGGCGGATCATCAACATCCACCACTCCTTCCTCCCGAGCTTCAAGGGTGCGAAGCCCTACCACCAGGCGCACGCGCGCGGCGTGAAGCTGATCGGCGCGACCGCCCACTACGTGACGGCCGACCTCGACGAGGGCCCGATCATCGAGCAGGAGGTCGAGCGCGTCGGCCACGAGGTGACCCCGGACCAGCTGGTGGCGATCGGCCGCGACGTGGAGTGCCAGGCCCTGGCCCGCGCGGTCAAGTGGCACGCGGAGCACCGCATCCTGCTGAACGGCCGCCGCACGGTGGTCTTCGCCTAGGAAGGCGCACCGGGCGCGTCGGCTACAGCCGGCTCAGCGACGCCGCCGCCGAGAGGACGTCCCTGATCGCCTCGCGGTCGCCGTCCTGTCCCGCCGCGGCCTCCTCCGGGGAGATGTGGCCCGCGACCAGCTGGCAGAACTCGACCCCGTCCATCGCCACCTGAGCCACCGCCTGCTCCGGCGAACCGAGCGCCGCCGGCGAGTCCAGCGCGATGTACCAGTGGCCGCCGCCCGCGCCCTCCACCTCCAGATGGAGCGAGCGGCCCGGTGCGCCCGCCGCGACCAGGTGGCGGGCCGGGGCGGCGAGCCCCGCGCGGCGCCGGTTGGCCAGGGCGCCGGGGAGCAGTCGAGCGGCCAGGTCGATCATGCCGTGCAGATGCGCACCGCTCGGCGCGGCGTACGGGTACGCCACCGCGTTCGCGATGTCGTCCGCGTGCACCCAGCACTCGAACGCCCGCTCCAGCAGGGAGTCCCGCAGCGGCAGCGCGAAGTCCTTGTACGTGACCGTCAGGTCCGCGACGCCCCGCCCGGCGAAGGCCACCGTCCGGATCAGCGTGTGGCTCTGGTCCCGCCACGGGCCGCGGATCGAGCGGTTCGGCGGCCGGTCGAGGCCGGACCAGAAGGCGTCCGTCCGCTCCGACGGCGACAGCTCCGGGGTCCCCGCGCCGAGCGGGTCGTCCAGACCGAGCGCGGCCGACACGAGCCCGTCCACCGCGAGGAGGTGGCCCATGACCCCGGCGACCGTCGCCTTCCGGCGGACGATCCGGCCCTCCTCGTACCACTTGAGCCGGACCGGCGCGTGCCACTCCGACTCCCCGATGTCCCGGAGCAGGGCGTCGAGCCGTGCCGTCTCCGCGTCGTAGGGCGTGACCCAGTCCGGGACCGGGATGCGGGCCGGCCGCCGGCCCAGGCAGTTCTCCAGCACCCGGGACCGCAGCAGCGGATCCAGGTCCAGGTCGCGGTCCTCGTGCAGCAGGGCCACCGCGTCCCGGAGCCGCAGCGCCTCGTCCGCGCACGGCGCGCAGGCCGTCAGGTGGTCCTCGACGGCCTGCGTCTCGCCGGGCGAGCACGCCGAGAGCGCCCAGGCCCCGAGCAGGGACTTGAGCACTCCGTGGGTCAGTACGGGCACCTCGGGCTCGGGCTCCGCCCCGGGCGGCTCCTCCGCCGGCGCTCCGGCCGGGTCGCCCGTCAGGTCGGCGTGGTCGTCCGCCGACCGCCGGGGTCCCGGTATCCACGGGGCGCGTGCGACGTCGTCACCGTCGTCGCCGTTCGCCCGGGTCACCGCGTGCGCCCGTAGCCGGGCGGGCCGCCGCCCTCGGCGAAGGGGCGGTTCGCGGAGGAGAGCAGCTGGAGGCCCAGGCGCAGCCGGCGGCGCGCCTCGTCCTCGGTGACGCCGAGGTCGGCCGCGGTCTGCCGGTAGTCCCGCCGCTGGAAATAAGCCAGTTCGAGAGCGGCCCGGAGCGGGGTCGGCATCGAGGTGACGATGTAGTCGGCGCGGGCCGCCACCGAGGCCCGCCGCACCTTCTGCTCCAGTTCCTCGGCCGAGCCCCGGCCCGTCTCCGCGTAGGCCGTCGTCTCCGCCTGCCGCAGCCGGTGGACGGCCTGCCGCTGCGTCAGCTTCGCCACCCAGGAGCGCAGGTTCCCCTGCTTGGGGTCGTAGGCGTCCGGGTTCTCCCAGATGTAGCCGAAGACCTCGCGGGTGATCTGGTCGGCCGCGTCGTCGTCGCCCAGGACCCGGTGGGCGAGGCTGTGCACCAGGGCGGCGAACCGGTCGTACAGCTCGCCGAGCGCGGCGGCCTCGCCGCGTGCCAACCGCTGCTGCATCCTGCGGTCCCAGCGCGGTGGTGTGTCCATCGCCATGCGACCCTCGCCCCTCCCGGCTCCGGCGGCTCTCCGTCCGTACTCCAAAGTAGTGCGCCGGGCGGACGGCGTACGCATGTTTGCCGCAACTTCGCCCTTGACGCGGACGCGGATGGTAAGGAACGCGTCATCCTCGGATTCACGGGTTTCGGGTCGCGCCCAGGGGGCAGGCGCCCGGCGTGACGACGATCGAGGTCGACGAGAACGAGTACGGCGCCTGGACGGTGCTCCGCGTGCGGGGCGAGATGGACCTGGTCACCTCGCCCCGGATACGCCGCAGCGTCCACGCCGCCGTGGCGGGCGGTCGGCACGACCTGGTGATCGACCTGTCCGGCGTGCGGTTCTGCGACTCCAGCGGCGTCGGGGTGCTGATCGCGGCCCGCCGGCTGCTCCGCTCCTGCGGGGGCAGACTGCGCCTGATCCTCCCCGAGGAGCAGGACGGCCACGTGGCCCGGGTCCTGGCCGCACTCGGCGTCCAGCGCCTCTTCGAGGTGTACGAGGACGTGCCGGACGCCCTGCCGGAGGATCCCGGGCCGTCCGCGGCGGAGCTGCCCGGACAGCGGGCCGGCGACGGACGCCGGGTCAGCGGCCGAACCGCTCCCTGAGCCGGTACTTCAGCACCTTCCGCAGGCTCTCGTTGCGGGGGAGCGCGGCCACCACCTCCAGCTGCTCGGGCAGCTTGTGCACGGACAGGCCGGCCTCCCGCAGGAAGGCGGTCACCGCCGGCAGGGTCAGCGGCCCTGCTCCCGGGGGCTGCTCGACGACGGCGCAGACGCGCTCGCCGCGCTCGTCGTCGGGGAGCCCGACGACGGCGACGTCGCCGACGTCCGGGTGGCCGTGCAGGAGGTCCTCGATCTCCTTCGCCGAGATGTTCTCGCCCTTGCGGATGATGATGTCCTTGACACGGCCGGTCAGGACGAGGTGCCCGCTCGGGGTGAGGTGTCCGACGTCGCCGGTGACGAGGAAGCCGTCCTCGTCGAAGGCCGCCGCCGTCGCCGCCGGGTCCAGGTAGCCCCGGCAGACGGCCTCCCCGCGGAGCCGCACCTCTCCCGAGGGGGTGATCCGGATCTCCATGCCGGCCGGCGGGCGGCCCTCGGTGGTGGCGAGGTTCTCGGCGGTGTCGTCGGGCGAGCCCATGGTGATCATGGGGACCTCGGTCATGCCGTATCCGTGGGTGAGCTGGCAGCCCAGCTCCCTGCGCACCGCGTGGTAGATCTCCGGCGGCTTCGGCGCGCCGCCGCCCGCGAGCAGCCGGAGGGTGGGGATGACCGGTTCGCCGGGGTTCTTGCGCTGCTCGGCGAGGAACATCGCGTAGAAGGCGGTGGAGCCGCCGGCGACGGTCACTCCGTGCCGCCGGTACTCGGCGAGGGCCTCGGGCAGCGCGAACTGCTCGAACATGACGGCCGGGAAGCCGTACAGCAGCAGCATCACCGTGTAGTCGGGCCCGGCGATGTGCGCGTACGGGAAGGCCATCGAGCCGACGTCGGAGGCGGTGAGCCGGAGCGCGTGGGCGAGGCAGGAGCCGCCCGCGAGGAGCGAGCGGTCGGTGTGCAGGACGCCCTTGGGGTCCGAGGTGGTGCCCGAGGTCCAGTAGATCCAGCGGACGTCGGTCCCGGAGGCGGGCGGCGGGGGGAGCGTCGCGGGATCGCCGTCCGGCAGGGAGTCGGGGCCGTACACCTCGAAGACACCGCGGGCGCCGAGCCGGCGGGCCATCCCGGTGTGGTCGAATCCGCGCCAGGTGCCGGGGACGGCGAAGAACTCGGCCTTGGACTCGCGCAGCGCGAAGCCGACCTCCTTGTCCCGGTAGAAGGGGATCACGGGGGTCTGCACGGCTCCGAGGCGGGCGAGCGCGAAGGAGAGCACCGCGGTCTCGATGCGGGTGGGCAGCTGCCAGGCGACGACCGTGCCCGGGCGCACCCCCAGGGCGTACAGGCCCGCGGCGCAGCGCTCGGCGCGCTCGCGCAGGCCGCCGAAGGTGAGGACCCGGTCGCCCTGGAGGAGGACGGGCCGGTCGGGGGTGAGGGCGGCGCGGCGCTCGACGAGCTCCCAGAGCGTGCGGGACCCGCCCAGGGCGTGTGCGGTCTGATCCATGACCGGACTCCTCTTGGCTGACGTTCCGTCAGATCGTGCGGTGAGCGTAGAGGCCGGGCGCTTGTCGGTCCAGGGGTGCGGGGCTAGCCTGAGGGGCAGATCTGACGGTCCATCAGAAAAGCCATGAGAGACATGGAGGGGTCATGACGGAACTGCCCCGCATCATCAGCGTCGACGACCACGTGATCGAGCCCGCCCACCTCTTCGAGACCTGGCTCCCGAAGAAGTACCGCGACCGCGGACCGCAGCCCCTGACGGCCGGCATCGGAGAGCTCGCCTACGTCGGCGGCAAGTACCGGATCACGATGGACCCGGACGGCCCGCCGGCCGACTGGTGGATCTACGAGGACCTCAGGTTCCCGTACAAGCGCAACATCGCCGCCGTCGGCTTCGACCGCGACGACATGACCCTGGAGGGGATCACCCGCGCCGAGATGCGGCGCGGCTGCTGGGACCCCCGGGCGCGCCTCGCCGACATGGACCTCAACCACGTCGAGGCCTCCCTCTGCTTCCCCACCTTCCCCCGCTTCTGCGGCCAGACCTTCGCCGAGGCGCACGACAAGGAGGTCGCCCTCGCCTGCGTCCGCGCCTACAACGACTGGATGGTCGAGGAGTGGTGCGGCGACAGCGGCGGCCGGCTCATCCCGCTCTGCATCATCCCGCTCTGGGACATCGACCTCGCCGTCGCCGAGATCCGCCGCAATGCCGCCCGCGGCGTCAGGGCCGTCACCTTCTCCGAGATCCCCACCCACCTCGGACTCCCCTCCATCCACTCCGGCTACTGGGACCCCTTCTTCGCCGTCTGCCAGGAGACCGGCACCGTCGTCAACATGCACATCGGCTCCAGCAGCCAGATGCCCGCCGCCTCGCCCGACGCCCCGCCCGCCGTCCAGGCCTCGCTCAGCTTCAACAACGCGATGGCCTCGATGATGGACTTCCTCTTCAGCGGGGTCCTGGTGAAGTTCCCGGCGCTCAAGCTCGCCTACAGCGAGGGCCAGATGGGCTGGATCCCGTACGCCCTCGAACGCGCCGACGACGTCTGGGAGGAGCACCGCGCCTGGGGCGGCGTCCGCGACCTGATCCCCGAGCCGCCGTCCACCTACTACTACCGGCAGATCTTCTGCTGCTTCTTCCGCGACAAGCACGGGATCGCCTCGCTGGACGTGGTCGGCCGCGACAACGCCACCTTCGAGACCGACTACCCGCACGTCGACTCGACCTTCCCGCACACCAAGGAGGTCGCCCTCGACCACGTCCGGGGCCTCGACGACGAGACGGTCTACAAGCTCATGCGCGGCAACGCCATCCGCATGCTCGGCCTCGACCTCGACCGGGGCACCGCCTGATGGACCTCTCCTGCACCGACGAGGAGGAGGAGTACCGCGCCCGGCTCCGGGAATGGCTCACCGCCGCCCTGCCCGGCCTCCCGCCGCGACCCGACCCGCTCGACTGGCCCGCCCGCCGGGCGTACGACTGCGGCTGGCAGCGCCGGCTGTACGACGCCGGATACGCCGACGTCCACTGGGACGCCTCCCCGACCCAGCGGCTGATCTTCCTGGAGGAGACCGAACGCGCCGGGGCGCCCTACGTCGGCGCCAACTTCGTCGGCCTCCTCCACGCGGGCCCGACCATCGCCGCCGAGGGCACGCCCGCGCAGCGCGCCCGCTGGCTGCCGCCGGTCCTGCGCGGCGACGAGGTCTGGTGCCAGGGCTTCAGCGAACCCGACGCCGGCTCCGACCTCGCCGCGCTGCGGACCCGCGCGGTCCGCGACGGCGACGCCTACGTCGTCACCGGCCAGAAGATCTGGACCTCGCACGCGGAGGTCGCCGACTGGTGCGAACTCCTGGTGCGCACGGACCCCGACGCGCCCTCCCGGCACCGGGGCATCACCTGGCTCGCCCTCCCCATGGACGCCCCCGGCGTCACCGTGCGGCCGCTGCGGACGCTCGCCGGCTCCACCGAGTTCGCCGAGGTCTTCCTCGACGAGGTCCGGGTGCCCGTACGGAACCGCGTCGGCGAGGAGAACGACGGCTGGCGCGTCACCATGGTCACCCTCTCCTTCGAACGCGGCACCGCCTTCGTCGGCGAGGTCGTCGCCTGTCGCCGCCTCCTCGGCGAACTGGCCCGCGCCGCCCGGAAGAACGGCACCTGGGACGACGCCGTCCTGCGCCGCCGCCTCGGCAGGCTCGTCGCCGAGTTCCAGGCCCTGTGGCGCCTCACCCAGGCCAACGTCAGCGAGGCCCAGGCCACGGGCGGGGTGCCCGGCGCCGGCGGCTCCGTCTTCAAACTCCACTACTCGCACGCCCGCCAGGAACTGTACGAGGCCGCCGCCGCCGTCCTCGGGCCCGACGCCCTGGACCTCGGCCGCGACTGGACCCTCGACCGGCTGTCCTCGCTCTCGTACACGATCGCGGCCGGCACCTCCCAGATCCAGCGCAACATCGTCGCCGAGCGCATCCTCGGCCTGCCGAAGGGCCGGTGAACCCCCGCCATGGACTTCCGACTCACCGAGGACCAGCGGGCCCTGCGGCGCGGTGTGCGGGAGCTGCTCGCGCGCCGCTTCGACCGCGAGGCGCTCCGGGAGGCCGTGGACGCGCCCGCGCCCGCGCTCGACCGGGGCCTGTGGCGGGAGCTCGGAGACGCCGGGTTCTTCGCCCTGCGGCTCCCGGAGGACGAGGGGGGCGTGGGCCTCGGCCTCCCCGAGGCGGTGCTCCTCTTCGAGGAGGCGGGCCGGGCGCTGCTGCCGGGGCCGCTGGTGGCCACCCACCTCGCGGCGGGGACCGTGCCGGGTGCGGCGGAGGGCACCGTCGTGGTGACGGCCGCCTCGGAGGGGCTGGTGCCGTGGCTGGACGAGGCCGACGCGGTGTCCGGGGACGTGACGGGCGCCGCGCCCCTGCGGTCGGTGGATCCGCTGACCCCGCTGCACCGGGTCGCCCGCACGGACGGGCACCCGGCGGGGGAGGCGGTGCTGCTCCACGCCGCCGAGCAGGTCGGGAGCGCCGGGCGGACCACCGAGGCGGCCGTCGCGTACGCGCGGGAGCGGGAGCAGTTCGGGCAGGTGATCGGCGGCTTCCAGGCCGTCAAGCACCTGTGCGCGGGCATGCTGGTGCGGGCGGAGCTGGCGCGGGCCGCCGTCCGGGCCGCCGCCGTCACCGCCGATCCGGTCGAGATCGCGGGGGCCAAGCTGCTGGCCGACGAGGCCGCCGTCGGGAACGCGCGGGACTGCCTCCAGGTGCACGGCGGGATGGGCTTCACCTGGGAGGCCGACGTCCATCTGCACCTGAAGCGGGCGTGGGTGCGGGCGCGGCTGGGGATGACGGCCGAGCGCGCGGAGGAGGCGGTGGCGGCGAGCCTGTAGCGCTCCGCGACATCCCGATGACGGAATGTCGATATCGGGTTGTGTCCTTCGGCGGGGCCGTCACGGCCCGGAGTCGGCCTCCGGCTCCGGTACGCTCCGTGGGATGCGAGTGCTCGTCGGCCCGGATCGTCCCGGTGTCGCCCCCGGGGCGGCCCCGTGGCCGGGAATGCCCGGCGCTCGCACCCGGCGTTCGACTACCCGCAGCGTGCGTCGCACAGTATGGACCATGCGTACTCCTTCGCGCTGGAATATGCCCGAAGCGCTTGTTGCGGTGACTGTACGTCAACCATGCTGTCCCACAAGGGAATCACGTTCCGTGAAGGTGTGTTGTCCGCCGGTTCGGATGGTGTGAGCGGTGCAGGTGCTTCAGGTGCAGTTGGAGGTCGGGCCCGACCCGGCCGAGGTGGGGCGAGCCCGGAGGTGGGCCCGGTCACGGCTCGCCGGCTCGGGCATAGGCGCAGACGACACGCTGGCCGAGACGCTGGTGCTGCTCATCTCCGAGCTCGTGACCAACGCGGTGGTGCACACCGGCTGTCCGGCCGTCCTGCGGATGCTGTTCGCGGCGGAGGGCGGCGTGCGCGTCGAGGTCGCGGACACGAGCGACCGCCCGCCGCGGCCCCGGCATGCGGAGGGCGACGACACCAACGGGCGCGGCCTGGAGCTGGTCGACGGCCTCGCCGACCGGTGGGGCTGGCAGCCCGAGGGCGTCGGCAAGAGCATCTGGTGCGAGGTGGACCCGGCGCCGGTCACGCCTCCGCAGAGCCGTGGACCCGTCCCCGGCCCGATGCACGGCCAGGGGCGCGGCCCCGGCCCCGGGGCGTCGATGACGCCCGGCCGGGTCCCCTGCTGACGGGCCGCGAGCGGGCGGGGCGCGGACGGACGCGCCGCTGACGGTCCGCCGCCGGGCGGCACCCGGCGGCGAGCGGGGTCTGCCAGGGTGCATGCCGCCGTCCGCCGTCCTTCGCCGTGCCCACCGTCCTGCGGCGCGTCTCCGTCCCGCGCCGCGTCTCAGGCCGTCGGCGCGTCTCCGGCCGTCGCCGTGGACGCGTGTGCCCTGTCCGCGTGCGCCCCTGTCCGTGTGTGCCTGTGGTCGTGTGCGCCGGGTGGGGTGACCCTCCCGGCCTGTCGCGGCTCAGAGGACGGCGACCGGTGCCACCGGCGTGCCCGTGCCGCCCACGAAGGGTTCGGGCATCGCGGCGAGCAGGAAGGCGTAGCGCCGCTCTTGTGCACAGGCTGTGGACAGGGATTCGAGATTCCAGTTCTGCCCCTGGAGCATGCCCATCTCCACCAGGTCGAGGGCGTGGACCGGCAGCCACAGGTCCTCGATCTCCGGCGGGAAGATCTCGAAGGTGAGGGTGTCGTTGGCGACGGCCGCGACGTCCCGCGCGTGGAACCACTCCGGGGTGCGGATCGAGAGGCCCGGTGACGGGAAGGCGTACCCGTGCTTGTCCCCGGCCAGGTACGACCGCATCTGACCCGTCCGTACGAGCACGATGTCGCCGGCCCGGACCGTGACGCCGCCGAACTCGGCCGCCTCGTCGAGGTCCTCCGGGGTGACCGCGTGGTCGCCCGGCAGCCGGTCCAGCCCCTTCGCCGCGGCCACGTCCAGCAGGACCCCGCGGCTCACCAGCCGGCGGACCGTGTGGATGCCGCTGAACCGCGAGCGGCCGTGCGGGGTGATGGTGTCGGCGGGGCGGCCGTTGTAGATGCGGCCCGAGTGGCTGACGTGGGTCAGGGCGTCCCAGTGGGTTCCGGCCTGGAGCCCGAGGGTCACGGCGTCGTCGCTGGTGGCGACCGTGCCGGGGCCGAAGAGCTCCTGGTTGATCTGCACCATCACATGGAGCGGGTTGACCCGGCCGGGGATCATGCCGGTCTGGACGCCGTCCTGCTCCAGGTCGACGGCGAGCGGGACGCGGTGGCCCGTGCGGACGGTGGCGACGGCCTCGCGCACGACCTCGTCCGTGACCAGGTTGAGGGTGCCGATCTCGTCGTCCTGGCCCCAACGGCCCCAGTTGTTGACGCGCTTGGCGATCTCGTGGAATGCGGCGGGCAGAGACATCGGGGCCTCCGGGGTCTTGTTCTCCGGTATCTGACGGACCGTAGAATCCTGTCGAGCAAGAATCTAACGGACCGTCAGAAACTGCGGGAGGGGCCGGACGTGGGGAACTTCTTGGCTGGCAAGGTCGTCGCCGTGACGGGCGCGGGGCGGGGCATCGGCCGCGCCGTGGCCCTCGCGTGCGCCGCCGAGGGCGCGAAGGTCGTCGTCAACGACTACGGGGTGTCGATCGAGGGCGGCGAACCGACCTCCGAGATCGCCCTGTCGGTGGTGAAGGAGATCGAGGCGGGCGGCGGCACGGCGGTCGCGGTCGCCGACGACATCTCGACGATGGCCGGCGGGCAGCGGGTCGTCGACGTCGCACTCGCCGAGTACGGCCGCCTGGACGGGGTCGCGTGCGTGGCGGGCATCCTGCGCGAACGGATGCTCTTCAACATGTCCGAGGAGGAGTGGGACCCGGTCGTCGCCACTCACCTGAAGGGCACGTTCACGGTCTTCCGGGCCGCCTCGGCGGTCATGCGGCGGCAGAAGACCGGCACCCTGATCGGCTTCACCAGCGGCAACCACCAGGGCTCGGTGGCGCAGGCCAACTACGCGGCCGCCAAGGGCGGGATCATCTCCCTCGTGCGCTCCGCGGCCCTCGGCCTCCACAAGTACGGGGTGACGGCGAACGCCGTGGCGCCCGTGGCACGGACCCGGATGTCGGCGAACGTCCCCATGGAGCTGGCCGAGATCGGTGAGCCGGAGGACGTGGCGGCCCTCGTCGTCTACCTGCTCTCCGAGCGGGCCCGCGCGGAGCGGATCACCGGACAGGTCTACACGATCGCCGGCCCGAAGATCGCGGTCTGGGCCCAGCCCAGGGAACTGCGGGCGGGCTACGCCGAGGGCGGCTGGACGCCGGAGCGGATCGCGGACTTCCTGCCGGGCACGGTCGGGGCGGACCCCATGCCGATGCTGGCGCGCCTGGAGGAGATGGCCCGGGCCGCGGCCGCCGGCGACCGCCCGAACGCGACGCCGGCCCCCGACACCGCCGCCCGTACCGCCACGAGTGGGGAGAACGGCTCATGAGGGGCGTGGTGTTCGACGGGAAGCAGGTCGCCGTCGTCGACGACCTGGAGGTGCGCGACCCCGGCCCGGGCGAGGTGCTCGTGGGGATCGCGGCGGCCGGCCTCTGCCACAGCGACCTCTCGGTCGTCGACGGCACCATCCCCTTCCCCGCGCCCGTCGTCCTCGGGCACGAGGGCGCCGGGGTCGTCGAGGCGGTCGGGCCCGGCGTCCGGCACGTCGTCCCGGGCGACCACGTGGCCCTGTCGACCCTGGCGAACTGCGGGGCCTGCGCGGACTGCGACCGGGGCCGGCCCACCATGTGCCGGAAGGCCATCGGGAGACCGGGACAGCCGTTCTCGCGGAACGGGAGCCCCCTCCACCAGTTCGCCTCGAACTCCTCGTTCGCCGAGCGGACCGTGGTCAAGGCGGTCCAGGCGGTGAAGATCCCGCAGGACATCCCGCTGACCTCCGCCGCGCTGATGGGCTGCGGCGTCCTCACCGGCGTCGGGGCCGTGCTGAACCGGGCGAAGGTCGGGCGCGGCGAGACGGTCGTCGTCATCGGCACGGGCGGGATCGGGCTCAACGTCCTGCAGGGCGCGCGGATCGCGGGCGCGCTGACGATCGTCGCCGTCGACACCAACCCGGCGAAGGAGGAGGTGGCCCGGCGGTTCGGGGCGAGCCACTTCCTCACCTCCACCGACGGCGTACGGGAGATCCTGCCCACCGGCGCCGACCACGTCTTCGAGTGCGTCGGCCGCACCGGGCTCGTCCGCACGGCGATCGACCTCCTCGACCGGCACGGCCAGGCCGTCCTGCTCGGCATGACCGCGCCCACGGCGGAGGCGGCCTTCCTGCCCGCGGCGATGTTCCTGGACAAGTCGATCCTGGGCTGCCGGTACGGCTCCTCCCGGCCGCAGCGGGACATCCCCCTCTACGCCGAGCTGTACCGCTCGGGCCACCTGCTCCTCGACGAACTCGTCACCGCCACCTACCCGGTGGAGGACTTCGCGAGGGCCGTGGAGGACGCGGAGGCCGGCAAGGTGGCCCGCGGGGTCCTCACGTTCTGACGGTGCCGCCCGGCGGCCGGCGAAAACGGGGTGAGCCCCGCGGACCCACCCCGCTACGGTCCGGGGATGTCCTACCGCGAGCTCGCCACCCGCCCCGTTCTCGCCTGGTCCGCCGTCACCGCCGCCGGCCGTCTCCCCGTCGCCATGGCCCCGCTCGCCCTGGTGTTCCTCGTCCGGGAGCGCCCCGGCGGGTACTCGCTCGGAGCCGTGCTCGCCGCCGCGTACGTCCTCGGGGAGATCGCGGCCGCGCCCGTCCTGGGCATGCGGCTGAACGCCGCGCGCGCCCGGCCTCAGCTCGCCGCCGGACTCGGCGTCGGAGCCGCCGGGTTCACCGGCCTCGGCCTGCTGCCGACGGCGCACCCCGCGGTGCTCGCCGTCCTCGCCGTGCTCGCCGGAGCCGGGCCGGCCGCCGTGCCCGGCGGGCTGCGCGCGCTCCTCACCGCCCTCGTCCCCGAGCGGGCCGTGACCCAGGCGATGAGCATGGAGTCGATGCTGACCTTCGGCATCTGGGCCGCCGCCCCGGCCCTCGTCACCGGCCTCGCGCTCGGCGTCGCCCCCGCCGCGCCCCTGCTGCTCATGGGCGGTCTGATGGCGGTGTCCGTCGCCGGGCTGCGGGCGCTCCCGCCCGGCTGGCACCAGGAGGCCGGGGAGGGCGGCGGGTCGACGCGGCGGGCGCTGCTCCGGGCGTGGCCCGTGTACGTCCTCGGCGCGGCCGGCCTGACGCTGCTCGCGCTCGCCGAGCTGATCCTGCCCGCCCTCCTCGAACAGCGCGGCATCGGCATCGGGTGGGCGGGGGCACTCCTCGCCGGGTTCTCGGTCGGCGCGGCGGTCGGCGCGTTCCTGTACGGCCTCCGGGGGCGCTGGCCGGGCCCGCTGGCGCTCCAGTCGCTCGTCCTGGTCCTCGCCGTCGCCGCGGGCGTCGCCCTGGTGGCCCTCCTGCCCTCGGTGCCGGGGATCGCGGTGGCCCTGACGGCGGCCGGACTGCTCCAGGCCCCGGCGAGCCTGGCCCGGAGCCTGGCCCTGCGGGAGCTCCTGCCGCCCTCGGCGCTGGCCGCCGGGTACTCGGTCATGTACGCGGCGGTGGGGGCCGGTTACGCGGCGAGCGGCGGCCTCGCGGGCGGTCTGCTCAAGGTCGCGGCCCCGTCGACCGCGATCCTCTGGGGCGTCGGCCTGACCGTCCTGCTGGCCCTGGTCGGCGCGGCGGGCGAACGGCGACTCGTCCGACGGCGGCGGGACGGGGACGAGGCGGAGGGCGACCGGCCGGAGCCGGGCAGGTCGGAGCCGGGCAGGTCGGAGGCCGGCGGATCGGAGGCCGCCAGGTCGGGACCCGGCACGTGCGACGGTGATCGGTCCGACGGCGATCGGTCGGGCGGCGATCGGCGGGCCGGTGGCGGGGCCCGGGGCGACGGGGCGGACGCCCGCCCGTCCCGGTCGCGGTCTCAGGGGGCCGGGTCGGAGACGGATCCCGAGGCCGCCGGTGCCGTCTCCGACCCGGACCCCGGGGCCGCGGACGCGGCCGTGCGGAACGTCCGGCGGTAGGACGTCGGCGTCACCCCGATCGCGCTCATGAGGTGCACCCGCAGCGACTGCGCCGTGCCGAAGCCGGCGTCCTGCGCGACCCGGTCGACGGGCAGGCCGGTGGACTCCAGGAGGTGCCGGGCGCGCTCGACGCGCTGCTGCGTCAGCCACTGGCCCGGGCTGACGCCCACCTCGTCGCGGAAGCGGCGGGTGAACGTCCGCACGCTCATCGCCTCCTGGCCGGCCAGGTCCCGCAGCTGGATCGGCTCGTGCAGGTGGGCCAGCGCCCACGCCCGCGCGGTCGTCGTGGTGTGGGTGCCCGCCTCCGGCAGGGGCCGCTCGATGTACTGCGCCTGACCGCCGTCCCGGTGCGGCGGCACCACGGTCCTGCGGGCCACGTCGTTGGCGACGGCCGTGCCGTGGTCGCGGCGCACGATGTGCAGGCACAGGTCGATCCCGGCGGCGACGCCCGCCGAGGTGAGGACGTCCCCGTCGTCGACGAACAGCACGTCCGCGTCGACCCGGACGCGCGGGAAGAGCCGCTGGAAGTGCTCGGCCGAGGACCAGTGGGTGGTGGCCGGGCGCCCGTCGAGGAAGCCGGCGGCGGCGAGCACGTACCCGCCGGTGCAGATGGAGACGAGCCGGGTGCCGGGTCGGATGAGCGCCAGCGCGGCGGCCAGCTCCCCGGTGAGCCGGCCCTCCTCGTAGACCGGCCCGAGTTCGTACGAGGCCGGGACGACGACGGTGTCGGCGGTGGCCAGGGCCTCCGGCCCGTGCTCGACGTGGATCGCGAAGTCCGCGTCCGTCCGCACCGGCCCGGCCGCCGTCGCGCAGGTGACGATCTCGTACAGCGGGCGGCCCGCGGCGTCCTTCGCGCGGCCGAAGATGCGGTGCGGAATGCCCAGTTCGAAGGGGAGGAGACCGGGCAGCGCGAGCACGGCGACGCGGTGCGGGGGCGGTTCGGGCGACGGCTGCACGGGCGGTGCTCCCTCCGGGATCGTTCGAAAACCAGTGGTGGTGTAGACCACGTGGTGATAGGTCTACCTCTCCGTGACGGACAACACGTACAAGTCTGAGGCCGCCGAGCGGATTCCCGCCCCGGCCGAGCCGCCCGCACTGTGGAACCGTAACTTCCGGCTCTTCTTCGTCGCCCGGGGCGTCGCCGTCTTCGGCGAGGGCATGGTCCCGGTCGCCTTCGCCGCCGGACTCCTCGGCGCCGGCCACTCCGGCGCCACCGTCGGCTACGCGCTCGGCGGCTGGACCGCCGCCTTCGCCCTCTTCGTCCTCTTCGGCGGCGTCCTCGCCGACCGCTTCACCGCCCGCCGCATGATGATCCTCGCGGATCTGCTGCGGCTGCCCGGAGCCGCCGTCCTCGCCGTCGCCTTCGCGCTCGGCGCCCCGCCCCTCTGGGCCGTCTACACGCTGTCCGTCCTCAGCGGCGTCGGCGCCGCCCTCTTCCAGCCGGGCGTCGCCTCGACCATCCCGCGCATCGCCCCTGACGTGCAGCGCGCCAACGCCGTCCTGCGGGTGATGGAGGCCCTCATGATCATGGCCGGCCCGGCGGCCGCGGGCGTGCTCGTCGCCGTGTGGAGCGCGGGCGCGTCCTTCGCCGTCAACGGCGTGACGTTCGCCGTGAGCGCCCTCTGCCTCACCCTGATGCGGATCGCCCCGATCCCCTCCGACGCGCTGCGGCGGGACTCGCTGGGCGCGGAGCTGGCCGGTGGATGGCGGGAGTTCAGGGCGCGGACCTGGCTCTGGGGCGTCATCGCCATCTGGACCGTGTACGGGCTCACCGTGGCCGGACCCATGGTGCCGCTCACCGCGAGCCTGGTCACCGGGGAGCACGGCTCCGCCGTGTACGGCGTGCTGATGGCCGTCAACGGCGCGGGCAGCGCCGCCGGCGGTCTGCTCGCCCTCCGGCTGCGCCCCCGCGCCCCGCTCGCGGCGGGCGCGGTCGCCCTCCTCGGCCTCCCCGTCAACCTCGCGCTGCTGGGTCTCGGCGCGCCCGTGGCGCTGCTCGGCACGGGCCAGTTCATCGGGGGCGCGGCCTTCGCCTTCTGGCTGGTGATGTGGTCGACGTCCGTCCAGACGCACGTGCCGCAGGAGGCGCTGAACCGGATGCACGCCTACGACGTGGCCGGATCGCTCCTGATGATGGGCGTCGGGCGCACCCTGTCGGGGCCGGTCGCGGCGGCCGTCGGCACGGAGGAGGTGCTGCTGACGGGGGCGGGGATCGCGGTCCTCGTGGTGGGCGCCCTCTTGGCGGTGCGCCCGATCAGGACCCTGCCGAGGGCGGCCTGAGCGGCGACGTGGAGCCCGGTGCTGCCTGTCCGGCGCGGCGTCCCGGCTCCGCCCCCCGTGTCCCGATCCGTTCGAAAGCTGTCGTCCGGGCCAATGGTCCGGGGCCGGGACGGACCGGGATGCTCGGTGGCATGGCCCAGACAACCGAGACGCCGTCCGCCGGCCCGCCCGACGGGCGGGCACCCCGCCTCCCGCGGCAGCCGCGCCCCCGGCGCACGCCCCGAGTCCACCGCGCCTGGTTCGTCGCGGCGGTCACCTTCGTCACGATCATCGGCGCGGCGGCGTTCGCCTCGCTCCCGGGCCTGCTGATCGAGCCGCTGCACCGGGAGTTCGACTGGTCGCGCGGCACCATCGGCTTCGCCGTCTCGGTGAACCTCGCGCTCTACGGCCTCACGGCCCCGTTCGCCGCCGCCCTCATGGACCGCTTCGGCATCCGCCGGATCGTCGCCGCGGCGCTCTCCGTCATCGCGCTGGGCTCGGTGCTCACGGTCTGGATGACGGCGGCGTGGCAGCTCGTCCTCCTCTGGGGCGTGCTCGTCGGGCTCGGCAGCGGCTCCATGGCCCTCGCGTTCGCGGCGACCGTCACCAACCGCTGGTTCACCGCCCGGCGGGGCCTGGTGACGGGCATCCTCACGGCCGCCGGCGCGTCCGGGCAGCTGGTGTTCCTGCCGCTGCTGTCCTGGCTGGTCGAGCACCACGGCTGGCGCCCGGCCGCGGTGACCGTCGGGCTCGCCGCCCTCGCGGTCGTCCCGTTCGTCTGGCTGCTGCTCCGCGACCACCCCGCCGACGTCGGGCTCGCCCCGTACGGCGGGGAGTACGCCGACAAGCCGGCGCCCGTCACGGGCGCCGCCCGCCGCGCGCTCTCGGTCCTGTCCAGGGCGGCCCGCACGGGCCCCTTCTGGCTGCTCGCGGGGACCTTCGCGATCTGCGGCGCCTCGACGAACGGCCTGGTGAAGACCCACTTCGTGCCGGCCGCCCACGACCACGGGATGCCGGTGACGGCGGCGGCGGGACTGCTCGCGGTCATCGGCGTCTTCGACGTCGTCGGCACCATCGCCTCCGGCTGGTTCACCGACCGCTTCGAGGCCCGCAGGCTCCTCGCGGTCTACTACGCGCTCCGCGGCGTCTCCCTGCTCTTCCTGCCGATGCTGCTCGCGCCGGCCGTGCACCCGCCGATGCTCTTCTTCATCGTGTTCTACGGCCTGGACTGGGTGGCGACGGTCCCGCCGACGATCGCCCTGTGCCGCGAGCACTACGGCGAGGACTCGGCGATCGTCTTCGGCTGGGTGCTCGCCTCCCACCAGGTGGGCGCGGCGGTCGTCGCGTTCGCGGGCGGTGTGGCCCGCGACGTCTTCGGCTCCTACGACGTCGTCTGGTACGCCTCGGGCGCGCTGTGCGCGGCGGCGGCCCTGATGGCCCTGGTCATCCGCCGCCCCGGGGCGCGGCCGGTGTCCCCGGCGGGGGCGTGACGAGCACCGGGGGTGATCGCACGCGGGCGGCCGGGGCGCCCGGCCTAGGAGCCGAGTCGCCCGAACCTCCCCCGGTGGAAGAGCAGGGGCGACGCGTCGCCGTCCTCCTGTGCGCCCAGGGCCTCCACCCGCCCCACCACGATCAGGTGGTCGCCCCCGGTGTGCACGGCGGCGATCGCGCAGTCGATCCAGGCGGGGGCCCCGGCGAGGCGGGGGGAGCCGGTGGCGGGGGACGGGATCCAGTCGACCCCGGCGAACTTGTCCGCCCCGCTGACCGCGAACGACCGGCACAGCGGCCCCTGCCCGGCCCCGAGGATGTTGACGCAGAAGGTGCCCGCGCCGGCGATCCTGGGCCAGGTCGTCGAGGTCCGGGCGACCATGAAGGCGACCAGGGGCGGGTCGAGGGAGAGGGAGGCGAAGGACTGGCAGGCGAAGCCGGCCGGTCCGTCCGTGTCGAGGGCGGTCACGATCGTGACCCCGCTCGCGAAGTGGCCGAGGACGCGGCGGAACTCGGCCGGGTCGACGGGTGGTCGCTCGTCCTCCCGTACCGCGCGCAGTACCGGCCGGGGCAGTGGTTCCACGGCCGTCGGCGAACCGGCCGCTCTCAGGTGTCGGACGACGGTGGCCGCCATCCCCGCGTGTCCCATCACACCGTTCATTGAACCTGACGGTTCGTCAGATGAGAAGGGCGGGGACGGTGAAGACCCGGCGGGGACGCCGGGCACGCGAGAGCCCCCGGTGCGGCGGTCCCGCCGCACCGGGGGCTCGTCACGCGGACGACCGCGGGATCAGCCGGCGACGGCCCCCGTCGCCCGGGTCCAGGCCACACCCGAGGCGTGCCCGGTGCGGTGGGCGGTCACCCGGACGGTGATCTTCGTCCCGCGCTGGGCCGTGCCGAGCGTGAACGTGGCCCGGGTGGCCCCGCTGATCGCCCGCCCGTTCGCGTACCACTGATACGCGTACGAGCTCGGCGCCGGAGTCCACGTCCCCCGGTTCAGCGTGAGCGTCCGCCCGACCCTGACCGTGCCGGTGAGGGCCGGGGCCTTGGTGGCCTTGGGCGCGTACCCGTACGCGGAGGTGTATCCGACGGTCGTGTACGCCCCGCTCAGGTGCCCGGTGCGGTGGGCCGTCACGGTCACCGAGAGCTTCTTCCCGGCGACGGCGCCGCCGATGACGTACGTCGACCCGGTCGCGCCGGAGATCGCGACGCCGTCGGCCCGCCACTGGTAGGTGTACGAGGTCGGCGCGGGCGACCAGGTGCCGACCACGGCCGTCATCCGGTTGCCCACCCGCGTGGAGCCGGAGACGTACGGCAGCTTGGTGGGCCTGGGCGCGAGACCCTTGACGACCAGGGCGCCGGTCGTGGCGGTGACCAGCGGCTGCCCGGCCCTCCGCGCGGTCACCGCCAGGGAGAGCTGCCTGCCCTGGAGGGCGGCGGGGACCGTGTACGTGGACGCGGTGGCCCCGGCGATCGCGACCCCGTCGGCCCGCCACTGGTAGGCGTACGACTCGGCGGCCGGCGTCCAGGTCCCGGCCGTCGCCGTCACCTTGCCGCCGACGACGGCGGTGCCGGTGACACCGGGGGCCGTGGTGGCGCGGATCGGGGCGACGACGGTGGCCTTGCCGCGCGCGAACGTGGCACCGTCGTGCGTGACCACGCTCAGGTTCAGCGCGGTGCGCGGTGCGCTCGTCAGATCCAGAGCGACGCTCATGCTCCGCCGGTCGGGAGCGACGGAGACCGTCGTGGACCGGGCGCGGAAGCCGCCGCCGGACACCTCGACGACGTCCTTCTCGTGCAGCGCCGCGCCGGTGACCGTCATCGTGATCTTCCCGGCGCCCACGGTGGCGGGGCCCACGGTGGTGATGGTCCGGGTCACCGTGCCGCAGGTGGACGAGCAGATCGCGGTGGCGCGCACCTCGGTGGGCGCCTGCGCGGGAACGGACGGCAGCCCGATCACGAGCGTCGTCGGCCGGGGGGCGAACGTGGAGTACTCGCCGGGCACCCGGCAGTCGTGGTACCCGCGGTGGCTTCCGTCGCAGAGATCCGCGCGGGTCCTGTCGTACAGCCGGGGCGTGGGCTGCTTGCGGAGTTCCTGCGCGGGCGTGAACGAGAGCCTCAGCACGTCGTTCGTCGCCGTCGGGAGTACCGCGCAGAGCGTGGACCGCTGCTCGGACAGGGTGTCGACGAGCGGCCCGAAGCCGTAGGTGATGTCCGGGATCGGCGCGCACTCCGGCGCGGGCCCGGTGGCCGTGCCGATGCGGACGGCGTCGAGGCGGTAGGCGGGGGTGGTGGTGCCGCCGGACGCGACCTGGACGACGGCCTGGTAGCCGGTGGAGCCGGAGACGGCACAGCCGGCGCCGAAGTCCTCACACGCCGGCCTGCCCTTCGCGTCGTAGACCCCGTGCCCGATCGCGTTCCCCGTCGCCGTGTACCGGGCGTCGAGGTACAGGGTGTCCCGCGCGTCCGCCGTGGTCACCCGGTGGCACACGAGGGTGCCGTCCGCCGCCGGGGCGCCGGAGGCCGACGGGGCGCCGACCTTCGCGGCCGCGGTCGCGACACAGCCGCGCGCGGTGGCGGTGACGTCCCGGCGGACGAGCGTGTGCTCGACGGGAGCGCCGCTCTGGCCGCCGGGGACGAGGACCGTGTGCGAGAGTCCGGGCGACAGCGCGCAGTCGTCCTGGGTCTCGCCCCATTCGTTGCCGCCGCAGACCGTCCTGCCGTTCTCGTCGAGCACCCTGAAGTCGAGGGCTTGGGGGCTCTCGACCCTGATCAGCTCGCGAGCGGAGTGGTCGTTCGCCGGGATCGTCAGGCAGTCCCCGAAGATCCCGGTGCCGGTCCGCACGGTGGCCCGTGCCGACTGCGCGGTGAAGTCGCCCGCCGGGAAGGTCCGGCAGTCGCTCGCCACGTCCGTGCGGTGGACGGTGAGACCGTAGCCGCCGGTCGCCCCGCCCCGGGATCCACGCTCCACCAGGAGGCTGTAGGGGGCGGTGCCGCTCAGGCCGCAGGTGCCCGAGGACAGCTGCTCCTCGGTCCAGCAGAGGAGGGCGCCCGTGGCGTCGATCACCGAGAGGTCGGGCGTGACACCGTCCTCGTCCTCGGAAGCCGCCAGGACGGCCACCCGGGAGCCCTGCGGCACCGGGAGGTTCAGGCAGTCGACCTCGCCGGGCGTGCCGAGCGCGGCCCGGCGGGGCTGTCCGAGTGCCACGTTCTGGCAACCCTCGGCGGCGGACCTCCGGTCGAGGATCCGCACGTCCTGGTCGGTGATCAGGGTGTACGTGACGCCCGCGACGAGTCGGCAGGAAACCGTGTCCTCGCAGATCCGGCCGCCCGGCGCGTACAGCGTGAGCGTGCCGGGAAAGCCGGACGGCTGGACGGCCCGCACGTCGTAGGCGCCGGTCACGGCCGGCGTGAACGTCTTGCACTCGGCCGGCGGCGAGACCCGCGTCGGCGCCGTGCCGTAGGCGTTCACGCCGACGGTCGCGCAGCCCACCGGGTGGGAGATCTGCCGGACCCGCAGGGTGTACGGGACGGAGGAGTCGAGGTGCGCGAGGACGCGGTAGCCGCCGGTCCCCGCGGGCAGCACGCAGTCGTAGCCGACACTGCAGAGGTGCTTGCCCGTGTCGTCGGTGATCCAGGCGCTGACGTTGGCGAAGGCGCCCTGGGGCTGGATCTTCGAGGTGACCAGCTCGCCCGGCGCCGCGGTGAAGGGGTGGCAGACGATGCCGGCGCCGTCGGCCGTGCCCGTCGTCGGGGCCGTACCGAAGCCGCTGTCGGCCGGATCCGGGCAGCCGGAGGTCCCCGCCATGAGCGGGACGACGGCGAGCCGGGTGTCCGAGAGCCGGTAGTCGGAGGTGGCGAGGCCGAGCGTGTACGTGCCGACGGCCAGCGCGCAGGGGCGCTCGTCCAGCAGGGGGCAACTGACGGGCGTCCCGCCGGAGGAGAGGGTGACGGACGGGACGCCACCGTCCAGAACGAAGCGGTGCAGTCCCGGCTTCTCCACGGTGACCGTGAAGCAGGCGGTGCTGTTCGGCTCCATCGTGACCCGCCGTGCCGCGTCACCCGGGTCGCCCAGCGGGGCGAGCGGCAGGTCGGGGCAGGGGGCGGTGGTGGGTTCCGTCGGGTTCGGCGACGGTTCGGCGGTCGGCGCCGGCGCGGGCGTCGGGTCCGCCGTCGCGGACGGCTCGGGCGCGGGCGCCGCCGGGTCCTGGGCCGGTGCCGCGCTCACCGGGGGCACCGGCGTCGGCGGCGTCGCCGCCAGCGCCGGACCCGACGGGAGCAGCGGGCTCAGGAGCGCCGTCAGCAGCGCCGGGACGAGCAGAAGCGAGCTGCGGGATCTTCTCGATCTACCGGATCCACCGGATCCACCAAGTTTCTCGGATCTGTCAGATCTACCGGATCCACCAGGTCTCTCGGATCTGTCAGATCCGCCGGATCTTCCAGATCCTTCGGATCCATCGCGCGAGCGCGCGGAGTCGGGCATTCCGTTCCCCCCGGAGCGGCAGTGTGTGGCATATGCGGCTCACACCATAGGGCCCCGGTACGACACACTCCGCTACCGCCCCTCGTACCGCGCCTCCCGCCGCTCCACGAAGCTCGTCACCCCCTCCTTCGCGTCCCTCGTCGTCATGTTGATCTCCTGCGCCGCCGCCTCCGCAGCGAAGGCGGCGGCGCGGTCCGTGTCCAGGGACGCGTTCACCAGCTGCTTCGTCAGCGCCAGGGCCCGCGTCGGGCCCTGGGCCAGGCGTTCCGCCCACACGCGGGCCGTCTTCGGCAGGTCCTCCGCGGGGACGACCCGGTTCACCAGGCCCAAACCGTGCGCCTCCGCCGCCGACACCGCGTCTCCGAAGAACATCAGCTCCTTCGCCCGCTGCGGCCCGATCAGCCGCGGAAGCAGGTACGCCCCGCCGCCGTCCGGGACCAGTCCCCGCCGGACGAACACCTCGATGAAGCGGGCCGACTCGGCCGCCAGGACCAGGTCGCACGCGAACGCGAGGTGCGCCCCGATGCCGGCCGCCGTCCCGTTCACCGCCGCGATCACCGGTTTCTCGCAGTCGAGCACGGCCCCGATGAAGCGCTGCGCGCCGCGCCGGATCGTGCGCGCCACGTCCCCCGGGACGGTCTCCGTGATCGCCGGCGCGCCCCGCAGGTCCGCCCCGGCGCAGAAGCCGCGGCCCGTCGCCGTCACCACCACGGCCCGGACGTCCGGGTCGGCGGAGGCCTCGTCGAGCAGAGCCATGATGCGTTCCCGCTGGTCCCAGGTGACCGCGTTCATCGCCTCCGGGCGGTTGAGGGTGATCCACGAGACGCCGTTCTCGACGGCGTGCAGTACCTCGGGCATGGCGTCCTTCACCTCTGGTCTCCTCAGCGGCAGACCGCGAGCGCGTCCAGGGCCACCGCGCCCTGCCCGCGCGGCAGCACCATCAGCGGGTTGATGTCGAGTTCGGCGAGGTCGCCGTCGAGTTCCAGCGCCATCCGCTGGACCCGCAGCACCACCTCGACGAGCGCGTCCACGTCGGCCGGCGGCGCGCCCCGCACCCCGTCGAGGAGGGCACGGCCGCGCAGCTCGGCGAGCATCGAGCGGGCCTCGTGCTCGCCGAACGGCGGGACCCGTACGGCCGTGTCGTCGAGGACCTCCACCAGGACCCCGCCGAGCCCCACCGTCACGGTCGGCCCGAACAGTTCGTCGCGGGTCACGCCCACCACCATCTCGACGCCCCGCCCGACCATCTGGCAGACGAGGATCCCGTCGAGGTCGATCGACTCGAAGCGGGCGATGTCGGTGAGTTCGCGGTACGCGTCCCTGACCTGGCTCGCGGAGGTCAGCCCCACCTTCACCAGGCCCAGTTCGGTCTTGTGGGCGAGCTGGGCGCCGGAGGCCTTCATCACGACCGGGTAGCCCACCAGGCCGGCGGCCCGGACGGCGGCCGCGGCGCTGGTGACGAGCTGCTCGCGGGGCACCCGTATCCCGTACGCCCGCAGGAGCTGCTTCGCCGCGTGCTCGCTGAGCCTCCGTCCGGGCCGCATGAGGGCCTGGGCCTTGCGGAACGACGGGGAGGGGGTGCGGGGGGCCTCGTCGAAGGGGGAGCGGTAGGTGCCGGTGAAGCGGTGGTGGTCGAGGTAGGCCTTCACGGCCCCGATGCAGTTGGCGAACGTGCGGAAGGTGGCGACGCGCGAGGAGCCGAGCAGGGTGGTGCGGTAGGCGTCCTCCGTACCGACCGGGGACCCCCACACCACGCAGACCAGCTTGTCGGTGGCCTCCGCCGCGTCGACGAGGTCCTGGGCGAGCCGGTCGCTCATGGGCGGGAACGGTCCGGTGATGGGACAGATCAGCACGCCGACCGACGGGTCGGCGAGGATCGCGTCGATGATCTTCCGGCCGCGCCAGTCGCCCACCGGGTGACCGCCGTTGTCGACGGGGTTGGCGACGCTCAGGTACTCCGGGATCCACTGGTGGAGTTCGTCCTGCCGGGCCTGCGGGAGGGCGGGCAGCCGCAGGCCGGCCGCGGTGGCGAGGTCGGCGAAGTGGGCTCCGGTGCCGCCGGAGATCGAGTAGACGACCACGCCGTCGGCCTGCGGCCGGCGGGCGCGGGCGAGCAGGGTCGCGGTGTCCTGGAGCTGGTCGAGCCCGTCGACCCTGATCACCCCGAACTGGCGCATGGCGGCGTCGACGACCCGGTCGGCGCCGGTGAGCTTGCCGGTGTGGGAGGCGGCGGTACGGGCCCCGGTCTCGGTCCGGCCGACCTTCACGGCGACGACGGGGACGCCGTGACGGGCGGCCCGGTCGGCGGCGAGGAGGAAGGACCGGCCGTCCTTGAGGCCCTCGACGTAGCAGGCGATGGCGCCGACCTCGGGCCGTCCGGCGAAGTACGAGAGGAAGTCGGCGGTCTCCAGGTCGGCCTCGTTGCCGGTGGGCGCCCAGTGGGAGAGGCGGACGCCGAGCTCCTGGAGGGTGAAGACGGGCCGTCCCTGGTGGCCGGACTGGGTGATGAGGGCGACGGCGGGGCCGTCGAGGTCCTCGCGGAAGCGCTCGAAGGCGTTGAGGTTGGTGTTGGGGCCCAGGAGGCGGATCCCGGAGCGGCGGACGGCGGCGGCGAGACGTTCCTGCGCGGCGGCCCCGGCCGCGCCGGTCTCGGCGAAGCCGGAGGCGAACGCGACCGCGAACCGCACCTTGGTCTCGGCGAGTTCCTCGATCACGGGCAGCGGGTCGGCGACGAGGAGCACGGCGAGGTCGACGGGTTCGGCGAGCGCGCCGACGGAGGGCACGCAGGGGATCCCGAACACGCTGGTACGGGTGGGGTGCACGGGCACCAGCCGGGCCCCGACCCGCTCGGCCCAGGCGAGCAGCTGCCGGGTGATCCCGGTGTTGGGTCGGCCCTCGGCGTCGGAGGCGCCGACCACGGCGACGGACTCGGGGCGGAAGAACCGGTCGAGGTCGGGCACGGCGGCGTACAGCGGTCGTCCGCTGACGTCCTGGTCGCCGGGGGCGGCGGTGACCCCGTGCACGGCGGCGCGGGGCGACTCCCCGCAGGCGACCACGCGGGCGCGGAGATCGGTGGTGAAGGTGCCGTGTGTCGATCCAAGCATGTGTTCCGCCCGCCCTTCACCCATCCGTATACACCTGACGATCAGTCAGATTACAGAACTGACGCGCAGTCAGGAATAGGTGCGGGGCGGCCGGTCCCCGGGCCCGCTACCGGGCGATCCTCCGGGCGATCTTCTCCGCGTCGATGGCGAGTTCGCGGAACATCCCGCTGATCGGGTTCGTGAACCCGGTGAAGTACAGTCCGGGCGCCTCGCGCGGGCAGCGGGCCCCGTGCACCACCGGGTGCCCGCGCCCGTCGAGCACGTCCAGGTGGCCGACCAGCGGCTCCAGGGCGCGCCGGTAGCCGGTCGCCGCGATCACCGCGTCCGGGGCGATCCGGGAGCCGTCCGCGAGGATCACCTCGCCGCCCTCGAAGGCCTCCACGGCCGCGACGACCTCGACCTTCCCCGCCCGCACCGCGGCGATCAGGCCCACGTCCTGGACCGGGATCGCCCCCTCGCGCTGGCGCGTGGCGATGCCCTTGTCGGGGCGGGGGAGTCCGTACGCCGAGAGGTCGGGCGTCCCGACCCGGGCCGCCAGGGCGCCCAGCCGGTCGACGAGCCCCCTCGGCAGGCGGCGGACGAGGATGCCGGAGCGCTGGGCGGGCCAGCCGGCCGTGGTGCGCTTGACGATGTGCGGGACGGTCCGCACGGCCAGCCGCACCCGGGCGGCGCCGCCGTCGGCGAGGTCGGCGGCGATCTCGGCGCCGGTGTTGCCGATGCCGACGACGAGGACGTCCTGCCCGGTGTAGGGCTCGGGGTTGCGGTAGGCGCGGGCGTGGTCGAGCCGGCCCTCGTACCCCTCCCGGCCGGGCCACTCGGGCAGTCGCGGGGTGTGGTTGTAGCCGGTGGCCACGACGACCGCCCGGCCGGTCAGCCGGCGGCCGCCGGTCGCGTGCAGGACCCAGTCGGCGCCCGCCCGCTCGACGCGGAAGACCTCGACGCCCGTCACGATCTCCAGTTCGTGCCTCTCGGCGTACTTCTCCAGGTAGCGCACCACGTCCGCGCGGGCGACCCAGCGTCCGAAGGAGCGGGGGATCCGCAGCCCGGGGAGGGCGGAGAGCCGCCGGGTGGTGTGCAGCCGCAGCCGGTCGTAGTGGGCGCGCCAGGAGGCGCCGACGGCGTCGGACTTCTCCAGGACGACGGCCCGGACGCCCCGCGCGCGCAGGGCGGCGGCGACGGCGAGACCGCCGGGGCCCGCGCCGATGACGTACACGGGGTGGTCAGCCTGTGGAGGGAGTGCAAGGGGGGTGGTGGCCATGAATGCTGAGCGTAATGACGTGTACACGCTGTGGGTCTCGGTCAAGAGGGATTTCGGTTGCGAATCGGTCACGCCGGACGCCCGCCGCGACCGCCGGACACCCGCCCCTTGCGCCCGGGGCCCGGCTGCGCTGAACTGACGTACCGTCAGGTCCAGTGGTTTCCCACGAGGGGGAGCGCGCATGCAGACCGTCTGGCTCACCGGCGCCGAATGGCTCGCCGTCCTCCGCATCGGCCTCGGCCTGTGGTGGCTGGAGAGCTGGCGCCACAAGGACAGGAAGGGCTGGTTCGAGCGCGGCACCGGCATCGCCTGGGCCGCCGACGTCGCGGGCCGGCACCGGTGGCCGCCGGTCAGGAAGGGGTTCGACGCGGTCGTCGCCCCCCGCCCCCAGCTCATGGCGTACGTCGTCGTCTACGCCGAACTCGCCCTCGGGCTCGGACTGGTGACCGGATTCCTCACCCCGGTCGCCCTGGTCGGCGGCCTGCTGCTCAACCTGCTCTACCTCGTCCTGATGATCCACGACTGGGCCGAGCAGGGGCAGAACGCCATGATGGCCCTCATCTCGCTCGTCGCCCTCTTCGCCGTGTCCTGGCAGACCTGGTCCCTCGACCACGCGATCGGACTCTTCCTGTGACGGCCGCCGACCCCGAGACCGACGCCTTCACCCGCCCGTACTGGGACGCCGCCGCCGGGGGCCACCTCCTGCTGCGCCGCTGCGCCGCCTGCGGCCGGGCCCACCACTATCCGCGCGAGTTCTGCCCGCACTGCTGGAGCGAGGACGTCGTGTGGGAGCGCGCGAGCGGCCGCGCCACCCTCTACACCTGGTCGGTCGTCCACCGGAACGACCTCCCGCCCTTCGGCGAGCGCGTCCCGTACGTGGCGGCGGTCGTCGACCTCGCCGAGGGGCCGCGCATGATGACGGAGGTGGTGGACGTCCCGGAGGCGGAGCTCCGGATCGGCATGGCACTCCGGGTCGCCTTCCGGCCCGAGGGGGAGGCGACCGTCCCCGTCTTCACGGCGGGCGACCTCCCGGCGCCGGACGCACGGCGGACGCCGGACGCGCGGACGGCGGGATGCGGCGGGGGAGCCGACGGCTGACCGGCGGCGGGCCTGTGGCCGATGGGCGGGACCTGCGCGGGGCCTGCGGCCCACCGGTCGGCGAGCACGCAGCGGACCTGGGGCCGACGCGCGGCCGACCGCCGGCCGACCGGCGGCCGACCTGCGGGGAGAGCGCCCCCGCCGGAGCCCGTGGGCTCACACCCCGACGGCCCCGTCGATCCGTTCGCGGAGCAGGTCGGCGTGGCCGTTGTGGCGGGCGTACTCCTCGATCATGTGCACCAGCACCCAGCGCAGGGAGACCGTGCCCCGCCACCCGTCGTCGCCCGCCACGTCGAGGTGCGGGGCGTCGGCCACGAAGGCCCGGGCGAAGGCGACTTCGGAGTTCCAGGCCGCCCACGACTCCGCGACGACCCCGGGCTCGGGGCCGGCGCCGTCGAAGTCCCCCTCGGGGACCTCCGGCGAGGAGAAGCGCAGCTCGACGTCCTCCCCGGCCAGCACGGAACGGAACCAGCGGCGCTCCACGTCGGCGAGGTGCCGCACGAGACCGAGCAGGGACAGCGAGGAGGGCGGCACGGACCGGGTGGCCGACTCCGGTCCGAGACCGGCGCACTTCAGCCGCAGCGTGGCGCGCTGGGCCTCCAGCACGCCCACGAGCACCGCCTTCTCGTCGCCGGTCGCGGGCCCGCCGAAGCGGTCCTCGGCGTCGGCCGCGGTGAACAGTTCGATCCGTCGCTCGGGAATCCTCATACCCGCATCATGGGTCAGCGCGGCGCCGCCGCGCGCGCGATGTGGGGAGCCGCGTCCGCCAGGGACCGGAAGTGCCGGTGGGCCCCGGAGTGCGGCACCTCCGTGTTCACCGTCCAGACCGTCATCCCGGCCGCCAGGCCGGAACGCACCCCGGACGGGGCGTCCTCGATCACGAGGCAGTCGTCCGGGTCCGCCCCCAGCCGCTCGGCCGCCAGCAGGTACGGCACCGGGGACGGCTTCCCCTCGGACACCGACGCCGCGTCCACCACCAGCTCCGGCACCGGGAGCCCGGTGCGCTCGAACCGGCCCCGCACCCGGTGCCCGTAGTTCGACGTCACCAGGGCCCACCGGCCGGCCGGCAGGGCCTCCAGCAGCGCGGCCGCCCCCTCGAAGGCCCCGTAGGAGCCCGTACGGACGTCCTCGTCCTCCAGGGCGTGCAGCAGGGCGAGGCAGGCGTCCGGATCCTGGTCCGGGACCACCGAGGCGAAGGTCTCGACCGGCCGCGTCCGGAGCGCGACGGCGTACACCTCGTCCCCGTCGAGCCCGTACCGCGCGGCCCACTCGTGCCAGACGCGGCGCTGATTGGCGACGGCGTCCACGAGCGTGCCGTCGACGTCGAAGAGGATGAACTTTCCGCTGGTCACGGGCGCGATGGTACGGGGCGGACCCGCCCGGCCGCCCCGACCGTCAGACGATCGGGTGGCGGGGCGTCGGCGTCGCCGGGTCGGCCGGTGGTCTACCGGCGCTCCACCACGCCCCGCACGAACGCCGCCTGCCCCGCGTGCTGGAGGTCCTCCGCGACCACCGACACCAGGCGCACGCCGAGGGTGACCGGGGGGTCCCAGGCGGCGTCGACGACCCGGTCCAGGTCCGCGTTCGTCACCGTGCGCACCAGGTCGAGGGTCCGCGCGTGCACCGCGTCGTAATGGGCGAGCAGCAGGTCCGCGGGCGCGCGCACCCGGCCCACCTGGGCGCTCGTCTGGCCGTAGCCGGTCGCGCCCTTGCCGAAGGGAAGCCCGAAACGGTCGCGCCAGCCGTCCGTGTCCCACAGCTGCTCCGTGTCGAAGGCGCCCGCGAGGTGGTCGTCCTGGACGCGGGTGAGGTGCCAGACGAGCCAGGCGATCGAGTTGGCGTCCGGATCGATCCGGGCGGCGAGCTGTTCCTCGGTGAGGCCCTCGACGGCCTCGTGGACGGCCTCCTGGATCCGGCCGAACGAGTCGACCAGCAGACCGGCGCTGTTCAGGTGGGACATGAGGGACTCCTCTCGACGCGGGGCCCGGCGGGCAGGGACGCTACGCGCTCCGCTGCGCCCGCCACCGCTCGACCGCCGCCTCGACGTCGAAGGGCTTGAGGTTGAGCGGCGGACCGGCCGGCGGCCGGAGCAGCGCCTCGTCGATCCGGGTGTTGATCTCCCCGAGGATCCGGCGGACCTGGCTCTCCGAGACGGCGGCGGCCACCTCCGCCTCCGCGTCCTCCGCGGCCTTGCGCAGCGCCAGCGAGGGCGGGAGGACGGACGCGCCCTCGCGGTGCATCTTCCCCTTGATCCACCACAGCTCGTCGTAGGGCGCCGAGTCGTCGGGGAGGGGCTTGCCGAAGCCCGACAGACTGCTGAACTCACCTCGCTCCGACGCCTCGCGGATCTGCTTGTCCACGAACGACTCGAAGCTGACTCCGGGCGGTTTGCGTTCGGTCATGTGTCCAGACTACGTAAGCCCCGCGGCGAGGGTGCGGTCGTCGCCTTCCCCTGCGGGACGCGACCTTCCGGAACGCCGTGGTCCGCTCCCCGGAAAGGGCAGGAGCCCCGCTCGTGCCGAGGCACGGAGCGGGGCTCCTTGGGTACTGCTCTAGTCGTGCGTGTTCGCCGACCCAGGCACCTTAGGCCGGGGAGACGTTCTCCGCCTGCGGGCCCTTCGGGCCCTGCGTGACGTCGAAGGTCACGAGCTGGTTCTCCTCGAGCGAACGGAAGCCGTTCGCGTTGATCGCGGAGTAGTGGACGAAGACATCCGGGCCGCCGCCGTCCTGGGCGATGAAGCCGAAGCCCTTTTCAGCGTTGAACCACTTCACGGTTCCGGTAGCCATGAGCCCTCCTATGGGCCAAAGGGTCGCCCTGCTCCAGAACCTGCAAACAAGTCTGAAAACTACAAAAGCCTGCGGGTCACATGCTCCGCAGGCTCTGTACTGCAAGGGAAACCAAACTGCAACTTGCGTTGAGCGTAGCACGCAGGCCGCCCGGGACGGTAGAGGGAAAGATCACTTCACTCGCATGTTTGATCTCGCTCCGTGTGCTGACGCGCGTGCCCCGACGATGCCCACGGTACGAGACGGGTCTAGCCTCACGTTGTGGACAATGCAACCGACGACCAGCAGCGCAGCCGGCCCCGCGTCGGGCACATCCAGTTCCTGAACTGCCTCCCTCTCTACTGGGGCCTCGCCAGGACCGGGACGCTCCTCGACCTCGAGCTGACCAAGGACACCCCCGAGAAGCTCAGTGAGCGGCTCGTCCGGGGCGACCTGGACATCGGCCCCATCACCCTCGTCGAGTACCTCCGCAACGCGTCGGACCTGGTCGCGCTCCCCGACATCGCCGTCGGCTGCGACGGGCCGGTGATGTCCTGCGTGATCGTCTCGCAGCGGCCGCTGGAGGAGCTGGACGGCGCCCGCGTCGCGCTCGGCTCCACCTCGCGCACCTCCGTACGCCTCGCCCAGCTGCTCCTCGCCGAGCGGTACGGGGTGGCGCCGGACTACTACACCTGCCCCCCTGACCTGGGCCTGATGATGCAGGAGGCCGAGGCGGCCGTCCTCATCGGCGACGCCGCGCTCCGGGCCTCGCTGCACGACGCGCCCCGGCTCGGCCTCCAGGTCCACGACCTCGGCCTCATGTGGAAGGACTGGACGGGGCTCCCGTTCGTCTTCGCCGTGTGGGCGGCGCGCAAGGACTACCTGGCCCGCGAGCCGGAGACCGTCCACGAGGTGCACCAGGCGTTCCTCGCCTCCCGGGACCTCTCCCTGGAGGAGGTCGCCAAGGTCGCCGAGCAGGCCGCCCGCTGGGAGACCTTCGACGCCGAACTCCTGGAGCGGTACTTCCGGACGCTCGACTTCCGCTTCGGCCCCGAGCAGCTCGCCGGAGTCCGCGAGTTCGCCCGCCGCACCGGCCCCACGACCGGTTTCCCGGCGGACGTCACCGTCGAACTGCTGCCGCCGGAGCGGGATTAGCGGGGCGCGCGTTCCGGGTTCCCGTTCGGCTTCCCCGACACTCCCCGGGCACTCCCCGGACACCTCCTCCGCCGGAGTTCTCCGGGGCCTTCCGCCGGCTTCCCGGAATTCGCCGTCGCGTCTCCGTTCGGCAATTCACCCCGATATCCCCGTCCGAACCCTCCGTAATGCCGCCGCATTGCCTCCGCGTGCCCGCACACCACCCGACGGAGGCGGTGAGGAGCGCTGGCGTACGCTGGTTCGGTCGACAGAACCCCTCCGAAAGGGACACACCCGGTGACCGAGAAGGCCGAACTCCAGTCTGTTCTCGACCGCGCCGCCGCGGGTGGCCGGATCACCCCCGAGGAGGCGCTCGACCTCTACCGCTCGGCGCCCCTGCACGCCCTCGGCTCCGCCGCCGACGCCGTGCGCCGCCGCCGGTACGCGGGGACCGAGCACATCGCGACGTACATCATCGAGCGCAACATCAACTACACGAACGTCTGCGTCACGGCCTGCAAGTTCTGCGCCTTCTACGCCGCCCCCAAGGACACGAAGAAGGGCTGGAGCCGCGACCTCGACGACATCCTGCGCCGCTGCGCGGAGACCGTGGAGCTCGGCGGCACCCAGATCATGTTCCAGGGCGGCCACCACCCGGACTACGGCGTCGAGTACTACGAGAAGCACTTCGCCGCGATCAAGGCCGAGTTCCCGCAGCTGGTCATCCACTCCCTCGGCGCGTCCGAGGTCGAGCACATGGCCCGGATCAGCGGGGTCTCCGTCGAGGAGGCCATCACCCGCATCCACGCCGCCGGCCTCGACTCCTTCGCGGGCGCCGGCGCCGAGCTGCTGCCGGAGCGGCCGCGCAAGGCCATCGCCCCGCTCAAGGAGAGCGGCGAGCGCTGGCTGGAGATCATGGAGATCGCGCACGGCCTCGGGGTCGAGTCGACGTCCACCATGCTGATGGGCACCGGCGAGACCAACGCCGAGCGGATCGAGCACCTGCGGATGATCCGCGACGTGCAGGACCGGACGGGCGGCTTCCGGGCCTTCATCCCGTACACGTACCAGCCCGAGAACAACCACCTCAAGGGCCGGACGCAGGCGACGCTCCTCGAGTACCTGCGCATGATCGCCATCGGCCGGCTGTTCCTGGACAACGTCGCCCACATCCAGGGCTCGTGGCTCACCACCGGCAAGGAGATCGGCCAGCTCACCCTGCACTACGGCGCGGACGACCTCGGCTCGATCATGCTGGAGGAGAACGTCGTCTCCTCCGCCGGCGCCAAGCACCGCTCCAACCTGCGCGAGATGATCGACATGATCCGCACCGCGGACCGCGTCCCGGCGCAGCGCACCACCACGTACGAGCACATCGTCGTCCACGACGACCCGGCGAACGACCCGGTCGACGACCGCGTCGCCTCCCACATCTCGTCCGTCGCGATCGAGGGCGGCACGGCGCACCCCGAGCTGAAGCTCCTCGACGCCCGCTGACGCGCCCGTGCTGACCATCCACGTCGCCGAGGCGACGCCCGAGACGGCGGTCCTGGTCGACGGCGACCGGATCGCCGCCGTCGGCCCGTTCGACGACCTGGTCGCCGTCCGGCCCGAGGCCCGGGTGCGCCGGTGGCCCGGCATCCTCACCCCGGGGCTGCTCAACCCCTTCGCGCCCGAACTCCTCGAAAGCATGTACCACCCGGACCCCCGGGAGGCGGAGGGCTTCGGCACCGAGCCGATCACCGGTGAGCGGGCGCAGCGGATCTTCCGCATGGACGCCTCGCGCCGGGGCGCGTCGGCGCGCCGCGGCGTGCAGCGGCTCCTCGCCCACGGCACGGTCGCCGTCGCGGGCGACCTCCGCGACCGGGCGGCGGCGGACGCCGTGCGCCGGGCGGGCCTGGCGGTGGGCCGCCGCCCGGAGAAGCTCCCGGGCGCCCCGTCCTTCTCGCCGGCGCCGCTGATCCTGCTGCCCGGCCCGGAACCGGGCGGTCCGGCCCGCTTCGCCGTCTTCGACGTGCCGGACCGGGCCGCCCTGGTCCGCCTCGGCCCGTCGACCTGCGTCGCGACCGTGATCGGCGGACGGCTGGTCTACCGGGCCCGCTGAGGCGGTCCGGGCCCGTTCAGAGCCAGGGGAACGGGTCCAGCGGGTCCTCCACCGGGTCCAGCGGCGCCGGGGTCTCCATCGGATCCGCGTCCGCGGCCTTCACCAGCTCCAGGAAGCGCGGGTCGTCGGTCACGACGAACAGGTCGCGCACCGTCACCGGCACAGGAAACGCACTTCCCGGTCCCGCGTAGACGGAGAGCTGGACCCGGCTCTTGCGGTACTGGTACACGACGGTCGACACCTTGGTCGACTCATGGATGGGGCCGGTCCTCAGCCGCGTGTCCTCCTCGCAGGAGGGCAGGTCTGCCGCCCGGGTCTCGCAGTGCCGGAGGTCGGCGGGTGCGGCCGGCCGCACCGAGAAGAGGAGGGTGTACCTCTCGCCGTTCACCGTGATCAGGTAGTCGGCCGCCTTGCTGCTCGACCGCGGGCGGACGTCGGTGACCTTCGCGGGCAGCAGCTCGTCCAGGAGCGCCGCCGCCTTCCGCTGGTGGTCCGCGATGCGCTCCCGGAGCGTCTCGGCGGCGGTGCGCGGCGGCACCCCGGCCACGTCCGCCGCCGGGCGGGGCAGCAGCGCGGTGAGACCGAGGGCTCCCGCCATGAGCACGCCGCACACCGCCCCGATCGCGAACCGGGCCCGGGCACGCCGCCTGCGGCCCTCGCGCACCGCGAGCGGGCCGAGGTCGGGCAGCGGGGGCAGACCGTCCGCCGCGCGTTCCATGGCGTCGCGCAGCAGCACCCTGTCGTCGTTGTCTTCCACGGCGGACCTCAGCTTTCCGTGAGCGACGGCCCGGCGTCCGCCAGGCGTACGCGGAGTCGGGCGAGCGAACGGGAGCACTGGCTCTTGACGGTGGCCTCGCTGCACCGCAGCTGGGCCGCCACGGAGGCCACGCTCTGGTCCTCCCAGTAGCGCAGCACGACCATCGCCCGTGCCCGGGGCGGGAGTTCGGCGAGGGCGGCGAGCAGCGTCACTCGCAGGTCGGTGTGGTCGGCGACCGGCGCCGGGTCCGTCCCCCCGGTCCGGGTGAGGGCGAGCAGATCGCGCAGCCGGCGCCGCCGCTCGGACAGGAAGGTCCGGGTCAGGACCGTCTTGGCGTAGGCGTGCGGATGGTCGGCGGCCCCCGCGCGCCGCCAGTGCTGGTACACCTTGGCGAGCGTGGTCTGGGTCAGGTCGCGGGCGGTCTCGGGCTCCCCGCAGAGCAGGTACGCCGTGCGGTACAGCCGCTGCTGGGCGGCCCGGGCGAACGCCTCGAACCCGACGTCCGTCCCCACGTCCGTGCTGGCCTCCGTCCCGGCGTCCGGCCCCACTTCCGGTTCGGCTCCCGGTCCCACGTTCACCCCCACATCCGCTCCCACGGGTCTCATCTCGGTCGACACTGCCATCCCACCCCTGCTCCCCTCGGTCCCGGACAGCGCTGACGCAGCGCGCTTCCGACCTTCCCTGAGCACTCCCGGGCCCGAAAGGTTGAAGCGGTACGGGAGGAGATTCGGGCGGCTGCTTGAATGGGTCCCGTGACCCGAGCCAACCTGGACAAAAAGCCGCACGAAGTCGCCTCGATGTTCGACGACGTGGCGGCGAACTACGACCTCACGAACGACGTGCTCTCGCTGGGCCAGGACCGTCGCTGGCGCAAGGAGGTCGCGAAGGCGGTCGACGCGCGCCCCGCGCAGAAGGTCCTGGACCTGGCCGCCGGGACGGCCACGTCCTCGCAGCCCTTCGCCCGGGCGGGGGCGTACGTCGTCCCCTGCGACTTCTCGCTGGGGATGCTGCGGGTCGGCAAGAAGAACCACCCGTGGATGCCGTTCACGGCGGGTGACGGGACGAAGCTGCCGTTCCGCGACGACGTGTTCGACGCGGTCACGATCTCCTTCGGGCTGCGGAACATCCAGGACACCGAACAGGCGCTGCGCGAGATGTACCGGGTGACGAAGCCCGGCGGCCGGGTCGTCATCAGCGAGTTCTCGCACGCCACCTGGGCCCCGTTCCGCACGGTGTACGAGGAGTACCTGATGCGCGCGCTGCCGCCGGTGGCCCGCGCGGTCTCCTCGAACCCGGACGCGTACGTGTACCTGGCCGAGTCGATCCGCTCCTGGCCCGACCAGCCGACCCTGGCGGGCATGCTCCAGAAGGCCGGCTGGTCGCGGGTGGCCTGGCGGAACCTGACCGGCGGGATCGTGGCGCTCCACCGGGGCTTCAAGCCCGCCTGACCCGCCGCCGCGCGCCGGGGCCGGTACGGGGGTGACCCTCCGGCCCCGCCGCGGCCGACCCGCCTAGACTTCGGTACGTTCCCATCGCCGAATCACCGGGAGATCTCGCCGTGACCGAGCAGCCCCTCTCCGAGCACAGCGCGGACGTCATCGTCGTCGGGGCAGGCCCGGCCGGATCGACCACCGCGTACTACCTCGCCAAGGCCGGACTGGACGTCCTCCTCCTGGAGAAGACCGCCTTCCCCCGCGAGAAGGTCTGCGGCGACGGGCTCACGCCCCGCGCGACCAAGCAGCTCGTCTCCATGGGCATCGACATCTCCGAGGAGGCCGGCTGGCTGCGCAACAAGGGCCTGCGGATCATCGGCGGCGGCGTGCGCCTGGAGCTCGACTGGCCGGACCTCGCCTCCTACCCGGACTACGGACTCGTCCGCAAGCGCGACGACTTCGACGAGCAGCTCGCCCGCCAGGCCCAGAAGGCGGGCGCGCGCCTCCACGAGCGCTGCAACGTCGGCGCCCCGATCATCGACGACCGCACGGGCCGGATCACCGGCGTCCACGCCAAGCTCGGCGAGGAGAAGCGCGAGGTCACCTTCCACGCCCCGCTCGTCGTCGCCGCCGACGGCAACTCCACCCGGATCTCCCTGGCGATGGGCCTGCACCGGCGCGAGGACCGCCCGATGGGCGTCGCCGTCCGCACGTACTTCACCTCGCCCCGCCACGACGACGACTACCTGGAGTCGTGGCTGGAGCTGTGGGACCGGCGCGGCCCGCAGGACCGGCTGCTGCCCGGCTACGGCTGGATCTTCGGAATGGGCGACGGCACGTCCAACGTCGGCCTCGGCATCCTCAACTCCTCCAAGGCCTTCCGCGAGCTCGACTGGCGCGAGGTCCTCAAGGCCTGGTGCGCCTCGATGCCGGAGGACTGGGGCTTCACCCCGGACAACATGACGATGCCGATCCGCGGCGCCGCCCTCCCGATGGCCTTCAACCGCCAGCCGCACTACACCAAGGGCCTGCTGCTCGTCGGCGACGCCGGCGGCCTGGTCAACCCGTTCAACGGCGAGGGCATCGCGTACGCCATGGAGTCCGGCCAGATCGCGGCCGACGTCATCGTCCAGGCGCACGCCCGGTCCACCCCGGCCCAGCGCGAGCTCGCGCTGCGGAACTACCCGCAGGTCCTCAAGGACACCTACGGCGGCTACTACACGCTCGGCCGCGCCTTCGTGAAGCTCATCGGCAACCCCAAGGTCATGAAGATCGCGACCCAGCGCGGTCTGACCCACCCGATGCTGATGAAGTTCACGCTGAAGATGCTGGCGAACCTGACCGACCCCTCGGGCGGCGACGCCATGGACCGCATCATCAACGGTCTCTCGAAGGTGGCCCCGAAGGCCTGAACGCCCGGCGGTACCCGGACGGGGACACTCCGACGGCACGGGTGAAGTGCCGGCGCAGATTGGCCGCGGAGCCCAGCCCGCTGTGGTCGCCCACCAGCTCCACGGGCAGGTCGGTGGACTCCAGCAGGGTCTGGGCCCGGGCCACCCGCTGCTGGAGCAGCCACTGCAGCGGGGTGGTCCCGTACTCCTCGCGCACCCTCCGGTGGAAGGTGCGCGGGCTCATCCGGGCCCGCCGGGCCAGCTCCTCCACGGTCAGCGGCTCGGACAGGTGCTCGGTCGCCCACTGCAGGACGGGCCCCAGGCTGTCGTCGTCGCTCGGCGGGAGCGGCGCCTCGATGAACTGGGCCTGACCGCCGGGGCGGTGGGCCGGGACGACGAGACGGCGGGCGAGCTGGCCGGCGACGGTCGCACCGAGGTCGGTGCGCACCAGGTGCAGGCAGAGGTCGAGCGCGGCGGTGGCCCCGGCGCTGGTCAGCACGGATCCCTCGTCCGTGTAGAGGACCGAGTCGTCCACGGTCACCTCGGGGTGGCGGGCGGCCAGTTGCGCGGTGTGCTGCCAGTGGGCGGTGGCCCGGCGCCCGTCGAGGATCCCGGCGGCGGCGAGCGCGAAGGCGCCGGTGCACAGGGACACCATCCGGGCGCCGGAGGCGGCGGCCGCGCGCAGCGCCTCGACCAGCTCGGCCGGCACCTCGCCGCCGTCCTCGACGACGGCGTCGGGCACGGAGGGCACGATGACGGTGTCCGCGCCCACGAGTCCGTCGAGGCCGTGGTCGGTGCGCACGGAGAAGATCCCGGCCCCGCCGGAGTCCCCGCAGAGCCGCAGCTCGTACCAGGGGTCGGCGAGATCCGGGTGGGGGATGCCGAAGACCCCGCAGGCCAGGGAGAGTTCGTACATCTCCCAGAGGGAGGTCCCGATGCGCCGGTCCGGCAGGACGGCGATGGCGACGACTCCCGGCCCCCGGCCGGCGGCCTGCCCGCCCGTGTCCCGGTCGCCCGCGTGTCCGCCCCGGGAGGTCCCGCCGTCCGTGATCATGACGCCGACCGTACGGCAGGAATCGTGCGGACGGCGTCGGTCCTGCCGCTGTCGTCCGGATTCCGCCGCTGCGAGCGTGGATCCCATGAACGCACAGAGCATCACGGTCATCGGCCTCGGCCAGATGGGCACCGCCCTCGCCGACGCCTTCCTCGCCGCCGGCCACCGCACCACCGTCTGGAACCGCACCCCCGGGAAGGCCGACGCGCTCGTCGCCCGGGGAGCCGTCCGCGCCGCGTCCGTCGAGGACGCCGTCGCCGCGGGCGAGCTCGTCGTGGTCTGCGTCCTCGACTACCCGGCGGTCCGCGGACTCCTCGCCCCCGTGGCCGGGTCGTTGCGCGGCCGGGTCCTGGTCAACCTCACCTCGGGCTCCCCCGAGCAGGCGCGCGCGGAGGCGGCCTGGGCGGCCGAGCACGGCATCGGCTACCTCGACGGCGCCGTCATGACGACCCCGCCGGGGGTAGGCGACAGCGCCAACATGTTCCTCTACGCGGGTTCACCCGGACTGCTCGCCGCCCACCGCGCGACGCTCGCCGTCCTGGGCGACCCGGTGGACCTCGGTCCGGACGCCGGCCTCGCCTCGCTCTACGACGCGGGCCTGCTCGGTCTCATGTGGTCCGTCTTCGGCGGCTGGCTGCACGCCACCGCCCTGGCCGGCGCGGACGGCGTGCCCGCGCGGGAGTTCACGGCGGTGGCCACCCGCTGGCTGAGGACGGTCTCCTGGTTCATGACGGGGTACGCCGAGCAGATCGACGCCGGGGAGTACCCGGGCGCGGACGCCACGATCGACGTCCAGGTGGCGGCGATCGGCCACCTGCTGCACGCGGGGGAGGCGCGGGGCGTGGACGGCCGGCTGCCCGAGCTGCACCTGGACCTGATGCGGGCCGCGGTCGAGGCGGGCCACGGCGGGGACAGCTACGCCCGGATCATCGAGGCGTTCCGGAAGTAGCGCGATCCGGCCGCTTCCCGCCCGGAACGGGCCAGGGGCGGCGGTCGGCCGCACGGGAGGAAGCCGTCACTCCCCCGAGGAGTGACGGCTTCCCGTGCGCCGTGGGAGCGGGTCCGGTCAGAGGAGACGGACCGCGCCGGAGGGGGTGTCCCAGTCCAGGGAGCGCTCGACGACACCGGTCGACGAGTTCTGCGCGCCGACGTAGTTGCCGCCGCCCACGTAGATCGCGACGTGGTACGAGCCGCTGCGGCTGCCCCAGTACAGGATGTCGCCCGGCTGGAGGTTGCTCAGGGAGACGGAGGTGCCCATGCTCGACTGCTCGTACGAGATGCGGGGCAGGTCGATGCCGGCCTGGCGGTAGGCGGCCTGGACGAGGCCGGAGCAGTCCCAGGAGTTGGGGCCGGTGCCGCCGGTGACGTACGAGTCGCCGACCTGGGCGCGCGCGAAGGCCACGATCGCGGCGGCGGAGCCGGAGGGGGCCTGCGTGTCGCTCTCGCCGGAGCCGGTCGAGGAGCCGCCGTCGTCGCCCGCGGACGTGGAGGTGAGCCGGGTGCGCTCGCTGGTCCGGGAGGCGCGCTCCTGGGCCTCCTTGCGCTCCCGCTCGGCCTTCGCCTCGGCCTCGGCCTGGAGGCGGGCCTTCTCGGCCTTCTCGGCGGCCGCCTTGCGGTCGGCCTCGGACTTGGCCTTCTTGGCCTCCTTGGCGGCCTTCTGCAGCGCCAGGTTCTCCTGCGACTGGAGGCTCTGGTCGAGCGCCTCCTGCTGGGAGGCCTCGGCGGAGGCGGCGACGGCGGAGGCGAGACCGGCGCCGTTCTCGAGCGAGCCCAGGGTGGGCATTTCGATGGTCCCGGTCACCGGCTCGGCGTTCGCCGGCCCGGCAGCACCGGCCACCGCGATGGTGCCGAGGACGCCACCGGCAACTCCGGCCCGCAGCGCGAGCTTCGAGGCGCTGCGGCGGGGCTTCCGGTGGCTGGGTATGTGAGCGGTGTGGGACATGAGGACAACCGCTATCAGGGCTTCACGGTTCCCTTCAAGAAACGTGGGTTGCGCCACAGTTACGTTCGGAATCTCCTAATCCGCTTCCGTGGCGCCCTTATTGACGCCGTAACGGGCAAATCGGGCACGGGTCATCTGGGCCTTGATCATGGGTTTTCAATGAAAGGTCCGAATTGCCCGACGCTTACCACCTCTTGACGCGCATGGCCAAGCCCCACGTTTTTCGGCGCCGACCGATGTGGCGCAGGTCACATTTTCATCTCACGAACGCTCGTGAACGGATGCACGCGTCCACCGCCGTACGCGGGACCCCTCGACCGGGCGACGGCCGGTTCCTTTATCACCCGGTCGCGTCCATCGCCAATTTGCCTGTAGTGACCATCACTTGATAGTGCGACACCCCCTCCGAGCAGCGATTTCCGGTCCGGATGTCACATCTGGTGATCACCTGGGCGCTTCGCGCAACAAGATCACCGCTCATCCGACTTCATGATCCTTCGTCAGGTGGTGGAGATCACAAAGTCCTTGGCGTACCCCGTGTCGCAGATCACAGAGGGGCGGGCATAGGATGCGGGGCAGCCGGGCTTGTGAACTGCCTCACATGGGGGCGATCTTTCACGGTCCGGCCGTGCGGTCCAACGGTCAAGGACGACTGGAAGGAGCGAGGAGCGTGAATGCGTACGCGCCCGTCCTCGTGCTCGGTGCCCTGGGTGCGGGGTTTGCGATCTTCTCCGTGGTCATGGCCACGCTTATCGGGCCAAAGCGGTACAACAGGGCAAAGCTTGAGGCGTACGAGTGCGGCATCGAGCCGACACCCACGCCCGCCGGAGGCGGCCGCTTCCCGATCAAGTACTACCTGACGGCGATGCTCTTCATCGTCTTCGACATCGAGATCGTCTTCCTCTACCCCTGGGCGGTCACCTTCGACGCCCTGGGGCTTTTCGGGCTCGTGGAGATGCTGCTCTTCGTGCTCACCGTCTTCGTCGCCTACGCGTATGTGTGGCGTCGCGGCGGCCTGGAATGGGACTGAGGGGCTGAGGGGCACCTATGGGACTCGAAGAGAAACTCCCGAGCGGCTTTCTGCTGACGACGGTCGAACAGGCCGCGGGCTGGGTGCGCAAGGCGTCCGTGTTCCCCGCGACCTTCGGCCTCGCCTGCTGCGCCATCGAGATGATGACCACCGGAGCAGGCCGGTACGACCTGGCCCGCTTCGGCATGGAGGTCTTCCGCGGCTCACCGCGCCAGGCCGACCTGATGATCGTGGCCGGCCGGGTCAGCCAGAAGATGGCGCCCGTCCTGAGGCAGGTCTACGACCAGATGCCCAACCCCAAGTGGGTCATCTCCATGGGCGTCTGCGCCTCCTCGGGCGGCATGTTCAACAATTACGCGATCGTCCAGGGCGTCGACCACATCGTGCCGGTCGACATCTACCTGCCCGGCTGCCCGCCGCGCCCGGAGATGCTGCTCGACGCGATCCTCAAGCTCCACCAGAAGATCCAGGGCTCCAAGCTCGGCGTGAACGCCGAGGAGGCGGCCCGGGAGGCGGAGGAGGCGGCGCTGAAGGCGCTGCCGACGATTGAACTGAAGGGTCTGCTGAGGTGACCGACGCACGCGCGGCCACCGGGCCGCAGAACGCGACGAAGCCGGCACCTCTGCTCCCCCTGCCTTCGTCGGGTGGTACCCCCAGCGCGGGCGGAGAAGGGAACGGTTCGGCACAGTGAGCGACGAGACACCCAATCCCGAGAAGGACCTCAGCGAGCAGAACCTGCCGGGGCAGCGCGGGGAGCACGGTGAGGAGGTCCGCGTCCAACGCGGGATGTTCGGCGCGAACAACGGCGGCGACACCTCCGGCTACGGCGGACTCGTCCGCTCGATCCGGCTCCCCGGACCGGCCTCCCGCCCCTACGGCGGCTGGTTCGACGAGGTGGCCGACGAACTCGAGGGCGCGCTGGAGGAGCAGGGCCTGCTCCCCGGGAACGCCATCGAGCGGACGGTCGTCGACCGCGGCGAGCTCACCTTCCACATCGAGCGCGAGCACCTCGTCCGCGTCGCCCGGACCCTCCGCGACGACCCGGCGCTCCGCTTCGAGCTCTGCACCGGCGTCTCCGGCGTCCACTACCCCGGCGACAAGGGCCGTGAGCTGCACGCCGTCTACCACCTGCGCTCGCTCACCCACGGCCGGCTGATCCGCCTGGAGACGTCCGCCCCGGACACCGACCCGCACCTGCCGTCGCTCGTCGCGGTCTACCCGACGAACGACTGGCACGAGCGGGAGGCGTACGACTTCTTCGGCATCGTCTTCGACGGCCATCCCGCCCTCACCCGGATCATGATGCCGGACGACTGGCAGGGCCACCCGCAGCGCAAGGACTACCCCCTCGGTGGCATCGCCATCGAGTACAAGGGCGCCCAGATCCCGGCTCCGGACCAGCGGAGGTCGTACTCGTGAGCACTTCCCACGCGTCTCCCCGCGAGACGACAGAAGGCGCCGTCTACACGGTGACCGGCGGCGACTGGGAGGAGGTCGTCCAGTCGGCGGCCAAGGCCGACGACGAGCGCATCATCGTCAACATGGGCCCCCAGCACCCGTCCACCCACGGCGTGCTCCGCCTCATCCTGGAGATCGACGGCGAGACCGTCACCGAGGCCCGCTGCGGCATCGGCTACCTCCACACCGGCATCGAGAAGAACCTCGAATACCGGACCTGGACGCAGGGCACCACCTTCGTCACGCGCATGGACTACCTCACCTCGTTCTACAACGAGACGGCGTACTGCCTCGGCGTGGAGAAGCTGCTCGGCATCACCGAGCAGGTCCCGGACCGGGCGAGCGTCATCCGCGTCCTGCTGATGGAGCTCAACCGGCTCTCCTCCCACCTGGTGTGCATCGCCACCGGCGGCATGGAGCTCGGCGCCACCACGATCATGATCTACGGCTTCCGGGACCGCGAGATGATCCTGGACCTCTACGAGCTGATCACCGGCCTGCGCATGAACCACGCGTTCATCCGCCCCGGCGGCCTCGCCCAGGACCTGCCGCCGGGCGCCGTCGACGCGGTGCGCGAGTTCGTGAAGACCATGAAGAAGAACCTGCCGGAGTACGACAAGCTCGCCACCGGCAACCCCATCTTCAAGGCCCGCATGCAGGACGTCGGCTACCTCGACCTCACCGGCTGCATGGCCCTCGGCGCCACCGGACCGATCCTGCGCTCGGCGGGCCTCCCGCACGACCTGCGCAAGACCGACCCGTACTGCGGCTACGAGGACTACGACTTCGAGGTCCCGACCGCCGACACCTGCGACTCCTACGGACGCTTCCTCGTCCGCCTGGAGGAGATGCGGCAGTCCCTCCGGATCGTGGAGCAGTGCCTCGACCGCCTGGAGCCGGGTCCCGTCATGGTCGGCGACAAGAAGATCGCCTGGCCGGCGCAGCTGGCCCTCGGCACCGACGGCCTCGGCAACTCCATGGACCACATCGCGAAGATCATGGGCACCTCCATGGAGGCCCTGATCCACCACTTCAAGCTGGTCACCGAGGGCTTCCGGGTCCCGGCCGGACAGGCCTACGCGGCCGTCGAGTCGCCCAAGGGCGAGCTCGGCGTGCACGTCGTCTCCGACGGCGGCACCCGCCCCTTCCGGGTCCACTTCCGCGACCCGTCCTTCACCAACCTCCAGGCCATGGCCGCGATGTGCGAGGGCGGCCAGGTCGCCGACGTCATCGTCGCCGTCGCCTCCATCGACCCCGTGATGGGAGGCGTCGACCGATGACCGACCAGATCAGTCTGGGCATGCCCCAGCTCCCCGCCCCCGCGTACCCGGCCGAGGTCCACGCCCGCCTGACGGAGGACGCGCGGGCGATCGTCGACCGCTACCCGGACTCCCGCTCGGCGCTGCTGCCGATGCTGCACCTCGTGCAGGCGGAGGAGGGCCACGTCACCCGTACCGGCATGGCGTTCTGCGCCGAGACCCTCGGTCTGACCACCGCCGAGGTCACCGCCGTCGCCACCTTCTACACGATGTACCGGCGCAAGCCCTCCGGCGACTACCAGGTCGGCGTGTGCACGAACACGCTCTGCGCGGTCATGGGCGGCGACGCCATCTTCGAGGAGCTCAAGGAGCACCTCGGCGTCGGCAACAACGAGACGACCGAGGACGGCAAGGTCACCCTCGAACACATCGAGTGCAACGCGGCCTGCGACTTCGCCCCCGTGGTGATGGTCAACTGGGAGTTCTTCGACAACCAGACCCCCGAGTCGGCCAAGCGGATGGTCGACGACCTGCGGGCCGGCCGGACCGTCGAGCCCACCCGGGGCGCCCCGATCTGCACCTTCAAGGAGACGGCCCGCATCCTCGCCGGCTTCCCCGACGAGCGTCCCGGCGCCGTCGAGGCCACCGGCGGCGCGGGCCCCGCCTCGCTCGTGGGACTCCGACTCGCCAAGGGCGAGCAGCCGCACCACCGAATCGTCCACCCGCGCGGTGAGACCTCCGGTCAGGAGGGGGAGTGATGACCTTGGCCGCCGAGATCAACAACAGCAGCCCCGAGAAGCTCCTCGCGCCCGTCCTCTCCGCCTTCTGGGACGAGCCCGAGTCCTGGACCCTGGAGACGTACGAGCGGCACGAGGGCTACCGGGGGCTCCGCAAGGCCCTCGCGATGAGCCCCGACGCCCTCATCGCGTACGTCAAGGAGTCCGGCCTCCGCGGCCGCGGCGGCGCCGGCTTCCCCACCGGCATGAAGTGGCAGTTCATCCCGCAGGGCGACGGCAAGCCCCACTACCTCGTCGTCAACGCCGACGAGTCCGAGCCCGGCACCTGCAAGGACATCCCGCTCCTCTTCGCCAACCCGCACTCCCTCATCGAGGGAATGATCATCGCCTGCTACGCGATCCGCTCCGAGCACGCGTTCATCTACCTGCGCGGCGAGGTCGTCCCCGTCCTGCGCCGCCTGCACGAGGCGGTCCGCGAGGCGTACGCCGCCGGCTACCTCGGCCGCGACATCCTCGGCAGCGGCCTGAACCTGGACATCACCGTGCACGCCGGCGCCGGCGCGTACATCTGCGGCGAGGAGACCGCGCTCCTCGACTCGCTCGAAGGGCGCCGCGGCCAGCCCCGGCTCCGTCCGCCCTTCCCCGCGGTCGCCGGCCTCTACGCCTGCCCCACCGTGGTGAACAACGTCGAGTCCATCGCGTCCGTTCCCGCGATCCTCAACCGGGGCAAGGAGTGGTTCACCTCGATGGGCAGCGAGAAGTCCCCGGGCTTCACGCTGTACTCCCTGTCCGGGCACGTCTCCTCGCCCGGCCAGTACGAGGCCCCGCTCGGGATCACGCTCCGCCAGCTCCTCGACATGAGCGGCGGCATGCGCCCCGGCCACCGGCTCAAGTTCTGGACGCCCGGCGGCTCCTCCACCCCGATGTTCACCGACGAGCACCTCGACGTGCCCCTCGACTACGAGGGCGTCGGCGCCGCCGGATCCATGCTGGGCACCAAGGCGCTCCAGTGCTTCGACGAGACCACCTGCGTCGTCCGGGCCGTCACCCGGTGGACCGAGTTCTACGCCCACGAGTCCTGCGGCAAGTGCACGCCCTGCCGCGAAGGAACCTACTGGCTGGTCCAGTTGCTCCGGTCCATCGAGAACGGAGCGGGCACCCTCGCCGACCTCGACAAGCTCAACGACATCGCCGACAACATCAACGGCAAGTCGTTCTGCGCCCTCGGCGACGGCGCCGCCTCGCCGATCTTCTCCTCGCTGAAGTACTTCCGCGAGGAGTACGAGCAGCACATCACCGGCCGCGGCTGCCCCTTCGACCCGGCCAAGTCGACCGCCTGGGCGGACAACCACAAGGAGGTCACGGCATGACGGTCACCACGGCCGGCCCGGCCGGCGGCGGTTCGGCTGCCGTACCGCCCGAGGATCTCGTCACGCTGACCATCGACGGCATCGAGATCTCCGTCCCCAAGGGGACCCTGGTCATCCGCGCCGCCGAACAGCTCGGCATCGAGATCCCGCGGTTCTGCGACCACCCGCTCCTCGACCCCGCCGGCGCCTGCCGCCAGTGCATCGTCGAGGTCGAGGGCCAGCGCAAGCCGATGGCGTCCTGCACCATCACCTGCACCGACGGCATGGTGGTGAAGTCCCAGCTGACCAGCCCCGTCGCCGAGAAGGCCCAGCACGGCGTGATGGAGCTGCTGCTCGTCAACCACCCGCTGGACTGCCCCGTCTGCGACAAGGGCGGCGAGTGCCCCCTGCAGAACCAGGCCATGTCCCACGGACAGGCCGAGTCACGCTTCGAAGGCGTCAAGCGGACCTACGAGAAGCCCGTACCGATCTCCACCCAGGTGCTCCTCGACCGCGAGCGCTGCGTGCTGTGCGCCCGCTGCACCCGCTTCTCCAACCAGGTCGCGGGCGACCCGATGATCGAGCTGATCGAGCGCGGCGCGCTCCAGCAGGTCGGCACCGGCGAGGGCGACCCCTTCGAGTCGTACTTCTCCGGCAACACCATCCAGATCTGCCCGGTCGGCGCCCTCACCTCGGCCGCCTACCGCTTCCGCTCCCGCCCCTTCGACCTCGTCTCCTCGCCGTCCGTGTGCGAGCAGTGCGCCGGCGGCTGCGCCACCCGCACCGACCACCGGCGCGGCAAGGTCATGCGGCGGCTCGCCGCCGAGGACCCGGAGGTCAACGAGGAGTGGATCTGCGACAAGGGCCGCTTCGGATTCCGGTACGCCCAGCAGCGCGACCGGCTCACCACCCCGCTCGTCCGCAACGCCGACACCGGTGAACTGGAGGCCGCGTCCTGGCCCGAGGCCCTGGAGGCGGCCGCCCGCGGACTCGTCCGCGGCCGCACCGGCGTCCTGGCCGGCGGGCGGCTGACCGTCGAGGACTCCTACGCGTACGCCAAGTTCGCCCGGGTCGCCCTCGACACCAACGACATCGACTTCCGCGCCCGGATCCACTCCGGCGAGGAGGCCGACTTCCTGGCCTCCGCCGTCGCGGGCCGCGGCCGGGACCTGGACGGCACGGGCGTCACGTACACCTCGCTCGAAGCCGCCCCGGCCGTCCTGCTCGTCGGCCTGGAGGCCGAGGAGGAGGCCCCCGGCGTCTTCCTGCGACTGCGCAAGGCCTGGCGCAAGCACGGCCAGCGGACCTACGCGGTCGCCCCGTTCGCCACCCGCGGCCTGGAGAAGGCGGGCGGCACCCTGCTGCCCGCCGCTCCCGGCACCGAGACCGAGTGGCTGGACGCGCTGACCTCCCGGGTCGGCCTGGAGGGCGAGGGACCCGCCGCCGCCGAGGCCCTGCGCGAACCGGGCGCCGTCCTGGTCGTCGGCGAGCGCCTCGCCGGCGTTCCCGGAGCCCTGACCGCGGCCCTGCGCGCCGCCGCCGCCACCGGCGCCCGGCTCGTGTGGATCCCGCGCCGCTCCGGCGAACGCGGAGCGGTCGAGGCCGGAGCGCTCCCCGCGCTGCTGCCCGGCGGCCGGCCGGCGACCAGCCCCCGCGCGCGCGAGGAGGTCGCCGCAGCCTGGGGCGTCCGCGAACTCCCGCACGGCTACGGCCGCGACACCGGCCAGATCGTCGAGGCCGCCGCCACCGGGGAGCTCGCCGCCCTGCTCGTCGGCGCCGTCGAGGTCGCCGACCTCCCGGACCCGGCCCGCGCGCGCGAGGCCCTCGAAGCGGCCTTCGTCGTCTCCCTGGAACTGCGGCCCAGCGAGGTGACCGCCCGGGCCGACGTCGTCCTCCCGGTCGCCGCCGTCGCCGAGAAGCCCGGCACCTTCCTCAACTGGGAGGGCAGGGCGCGGATGTTCGAGGCCGCGCTCAAGCCCGAGCAGATGACCCGGCCCCTGGCACCGACGGACACCCGCGTGCTCCACATGCTCGCCGACGCCCTCGACGCCCACCTGGCACTGCCCGACCTCAGGGCCGTCCGCCGGGAACTCGACCGGCTCGGCGGCTGGACGGAGGAGCGGGCCTCCGAGCCCGTCGAACCCGGCCAGGCGGCACCCCGGCCGGGCGACGGCGAGGCCGTCCTCGCCGGACACCGGCTGCTGCTCGACCTCGGCCGGCTCCAGGAGGGCGACACCGCCCTCGCGGGCACCCGGCACGCGGCGGTCGCCCGGCTCTCCGCCGCCACCGCCGCCGACACCGGCGTCAAGGACGGCGACCTCCTCGGCGTCACCGGCCCCGCGGGATCCGTCGCCTTCCCGCTCCAGGTCACCGAGATGCCCGACCGCGTCGTCTGGCTCCCGCTGAACTCGGCCGGCCGCGGCGTCCTCTCCGACACCGGCGCCCACCCGGGCGACCTGGTCCGCATCGGCCCGGCGACCCCGAGCCCCGTCGAGGTCACGGAGGTGCAGGCATGACCACGCCGCTCGCCGCCGAAGACCTGTCCATGTTCGGGACGGACCCCTGGTGGCTCGTCCTGATCAAGGCCGTCTTCTGCTTCGCCTTCCTGATGGTGACCGTGCTGTTCTCCATCGTCTGGGAGCGCAAGGTCGTCGCCTGGATGCAGCTGCGCATCGGCCCCAACCGGCACGGCCCCTGGGGCCTCCTCCAGTCCCTCGCGGACGGCATCAAGCTGATGCTCAAGGAGGACGTGATCGTCAAGAAGGCCGACAAGGTCGTCTACGTCCTCGCCCCGATCGTCGCGGCCATCCCGGCGTTCATGGCGATCGCCGTGATCCCCTTCGGCCCGGCCGGCAACGAGGTGTCGATCTTCGGTCACCGGACCGCGATGCAGCTCACCGACCTGCCGATCGCGATGCTGTACGTCCTCGCGGTCGCCTCCGTCGGCATCTACGGCATCGTCCTGGCCGGCTGGTCGTCCGGCTCCACGTACCCGCTGCTCGGCGGACTGCGCTCCTGCGCGCAGATGATCTCGTACGAGATCGCCATGGGCGCGGCCTTCGCCTCCGTCTTCCTCTACTCCGGGTCGATGTCGACCTCGGCGATCGTCGAGGCGCAGGCGGACCGCTGGTTCGTGATCCTGCTGCCGGTCTCGTTCATCATCTACATCGTCACGATGGTCGGTGAGACGAACCGCGCCCCGTTCGACATGCCGGAGTCCGAGGGCGACCTCGTCGGCGGCTTCAACACCGAGTACTCGTCCATCAAGTTCGCGATGTTCATGCTCGCCGAGTACGTGAACATGGTGACGGTCTCGGCCGTCTCCGTGACGCTCTTCCTGGGCGGCTGGCGGGCCCCTTACCCGGTCTCCACCTTCTGGGAGGGCGCGAACCACGGCTGGTGGCCGATGCTCTGGTTCGTCATCAAGGTGCAGCTGCTGCTGTTCTTCTTCATCTGGCTCCGCGGCACCCTGCCCCGGGTCCGCTACGACCAGCTGATGAAGCTCGGCTGGAAGGTCCTCATCCCCGTCTCGGTGGTCTGGCTGATGCTGGTCGCCACCGTCCGTGCGCTGCGGAACGAGAACATCGCCTTCGGCAACATCGTGCTGTACGTCGCCGGGGCCGTCCTCGGACTGCTGCTGCTCTCCTTCGTGGTCGACGTCTTCCGCGACCGGAAGGCGAAGGCCGCGGCGCCCCCGGCCGCGGACTCCCGCTCCTTCGACCCGATGGCCGGAGGCTTCCCCGTACCGCCCAAGCCCGGGCAGTCCCTGCCCGCCGTGCCCCGGCGCAGGCCCCGGCACGGGCGGGACCTCGTCGTCAGCGGCGCCCCCGATTCTGCCTCTGCGAGTGATGGAAAGGAGACGGACGGTGTCTGACTTCCAGAATCCGGTGGCCGGCTTCGGCGTGACCTTCAAGGCCATGTTCAAGAAGCGGCTGACCGAGCAGTACCCGGAGCAGCAGAAGACGACGGCGCCCCGCTTCCACGGCCGGCACCAGCTCAACCGACACCCCGACGGCCTGGAGAAGTGCGTCGGCTGCGAGCTGTGCGCCTGGGCCTGTCCCGCCGACGCGATCTACGTCGAGGGCGCGGACAACACGGAGGAGGAGCGCTACTCCCCGGGCGAGCGGTACGGCCGCGTCTACCAGATCAACTACGCCCGCTGCATCCTCTGCGGGCTCTGCATCGAGGCCTGCCCCACCCGGGCGCTGACGATGACCAACGAGTTCGAACTGGCCGACTCGTCCCGCGAGAACCTGATCTACACCAAGGAGCAGCTTCTCGCGGGCCTCGAGGACACCATGGTCGACTCGCCGCACGCGATCCACCCCGGCATGACCGAGCAGGACTACTACCTGGGCCTCGTCGAAGGGGCCGCGCCCGGCACCGTCCGCCAGGTCGCCGTGTCCAAGGGGGAGAAGGGCGAGCAGGAGGGGGCGGAGGCATGAGCGCACACCTCGAAACCCTCGCGGCGTACACGACCTCCTCGGGCGAGGCCTTCCAGTTCTGGGTCCTCGGCACCGTCGCCGTCGTCGGCGCCCTCTGCACGATCCTCATGAGGCGGGCCGTGCACTCGGCGCTCTGCCTCGCCGGCACCATGATCATCCTGGCGGTCTTCTACCTGGCCAACGGGGCGTACTTCCTCGGCATCGTCCAGATCGTCGTCTACACCGGCGCGATCATGATGCTCTTCCTCTTCGTCGTCATGCTGGTCGGTGTCACGGCCGCGGACTCGCTGAAGGAGACCATCAAGGGCCAGCGCTGGTGGGCCGTGGTCTGCGGCCTCGGCTTCGGCGTCCTGCTCGCGGCCGGCATCGGCAACGCCTCGCTGAAGGAGTTCGCCGGACTCGGCGCCGCCAACAGCGCCCGCGGCGGGAACGTCGAGGGCCTCGCCGCCCTCATCTTCACCAAGTACGTCTTCGCCTTCGAGATCACCGGCGCGCTCCTCATCACCGCCGCCGTCGGCGCGATGGTGCTCACGCACCGCGAGCGCACCGAGCGGGCCGCGACCCAGCGGGAGCTCTCCGAGCAGCGCGTCCGCGAGGGCACGCACGTGCCGCCGCTGCCCGCGCCCGGCGTCTACGCCCGGCACAACGCCGTGGACATCGCCGGTCTGCTGCCCGACGGCACCCCGGCGGAGCTCACCGTCATGCAGACCCTGCGCAAGCGGGGCCAGATCCGTGACGTGTCCACCGAGGCCCTCGCCGACCTCAAGGCCCTGGAGCAGCGCTCCGAGGAGCGCCTCGGCCGGGACCGGGACGAAGAGGAGGCCACCCGGTGAATCCCGTCAACTACCTGTACCTCGCTGCCCTGCTGTTCACCATCGGTGCGGTCGGGGTCCTGATCCGGCGCAACGCGATCGTGGTCTTCATGTGCGTCGAGCTGATGCTCAACGCCTGCAACCTCGCGTTCGTCGCCTTCTCCCGCATGCACGGAAACCTCGACGGCCAGATCATCGCGTTCTTCACGATGGTCGTCGCCGCCGCGGAGGTCGTCGTCGGGCTCGCGATCATCGTGTCCGTCTTCCGTGCCCGCCACTCGGCCTCGGTCGACGACGCCAGCCTGATGAAGCTGTAAGGGGCCGGAAACTGTGGACAACCTGATTGCGCTGCTCATCGCGGCGCCCCTGCTGGGGGCAGTCGTCCTGCTCTGCGGCGGGCGGCGGCTCGACAAGGCCGGGCACTGGATCGGCACGCTCCTCGCGGCCGCCTCCTTCGCCGTCGGCCTGGCGCTCTTCGCCGACATGCTCGGCAGGAGCGCCGACGACCGGGCCCTGCACCAGCGGCTCTTCACCTGGATCCCCGTCGAGGGCTTCCAGGCGGACTTCGCCTTCCAGCTCGACCAGCTGTCGATGACCTTCGTCCTGCTGATCAGCGGGGTCGGCACGCTCATCCACGTCTACTCCATCGGATACATGGAGCACGACGAGCGCCGTCGCCGCTTCTTCGGCTACCTCAACCTGTTCGTCGCGGCGATGCTCCTGCTCGTCCTCGCCGACAACTACCTGCTGCTGTACTTCGGCTGGGAGGGCGTGGGCCTCGCCTCGTACCTGCTGATCGGCTTCTGGCAGCACAAGCCGAGCGCGGCCACCGCCGCGAAGAAGGCGTTCCTGGTCAACCGGGTCGGCGACATCGGGCTCTCGATCGCCATCATGATCATGTTCACCACCTTCGGCACCTTCGCCTTCGGGCCGGTGCTGGAGTCGACCGGGGAGGCGAGCCAGGGCACGCTGACCGCGATCGGTCTGATGCTGCTCCTCGCCGCCTGCGGCAAGTCGGCCCAGGTGCCGCTGCAGTCCTGGCTCGGGGACGCGATGGAGGGCCCGACCCCGGTCTCGGCCCTCATCCACGCGGCCACCATGGTGACCGCCGGCGTCTACCTGATCGTCCGCTCCGCCGACATCTTCAACGCCGCCCCCGACGCGCAGCTCGTCGTCACCATCGTCGGCGCGGTCACGCTCCTCTTCGGTGCGATCGTCGGTTGCGCCAAGGACGACATCAAGAAGGCCCTCGCCGGCTCGACGATGTCGCAGATCGGCTACATGATCCTGGCGGCCGGCCTCGGCCCCATCGGCTACGTCTTCGCGATCATGCACCTGGTGACGCACGGCTTCTTCAAGGCCGGGCTGTTCCTCGGGGCCGGTTCGGTCATGCACGGCATGAACGACGAGGTCGACATGCGGAAGTACGGCGGCCTGCGGAAGTACATGCCGGTCACCTTCGTGACCTTCGGCCTGGGCTACCTCGCGATCATCGGCTTCCCCGGCCTGTCCGGCTTCTTCTCCAAGGACAAGATCATCGAGGCGGCCTTCGCGAAGGGCGGCACCGAGGGCTGGATCCTCGGCGCGGTCACCCTGCTCGGCGCGGCCATCACCGCGTACTACATGACCCGCGTGATGCTGATGACCTTCTTCGGCGAGAAGCGCTGGCAGAACGACGAGAACGGCAACCCGCCGCACCCGCACGAGTCGCCCAGGTCCATGGTCGTCCCCATGGTGCTGCTCGCCGTCGGCTCCGTCGCCGCGGGCGCGTTCTTCGAGTTCGCCGGGTTCGTCGAGTGGCTGGAGCCGGTCACCGGCTTCGAGCACGGCCACTCGCCGCTCAGCGCCGCGGCCGTCACCGGCGCCACCGTGGCCGTCATGGTGATCGGCGTCGGCCTCGCGTACGTCCAGTACGGACGCAAGCCCGTCCCGGTCGCCGCCCCGCGCGGCTCCCTGCTCACCCGGGCCGCCCGCCGCGACCTGCTCCAGGACGACCTCAACCACGCCGTCTTCGTCCGCGGCGGCACCCATCTGACCCGCTCGCTCGTCTACGTCGACCACTCCCTGGTCGACGGCGTGGTCAACGGCACCGCGGCCTCCGTCGGCGGACTCTCCGGCCGGCTGCGCAAGCTCCAGAACGGCTACGCCCGCTCGTACGCGGTCTCCATGTTCGGAGGTACGGCGGTGCTGATCGCCGCGACCCTGCTGATGAGGGCGGTGTAACTCCCATGTCCTTCCCGCTCCTTACGGTGACGGCAGCGGTTCCGGCGGTCGGTGCGATCCTCACCGCCGCCGTCCCCGCCGCCCGCCGCACCGCCGCCAAGTGGCTGGCGCTGCTCGTCTCGCTCGCCACGCTCGTGCTCGCCGGCCTCGTCTTCGTCCGGTTCGAGCCCGGCGGCGACCGGTACCAGCTCACCGAGTCGTACGCCTGGATCAAGGACTTCGGCGTCCGCTACGAGCTGGGGGTCGACGGCATCGGGGTCGCGCTCATCGCGCTGACCGCGCTCCTCATCCCCTTCGTGATCCTGGCCGGCTGGCACGACGCCGACCCTCTGGAGACCTCCTCCAAGCGGTGGCGCCCGACCCAGGGCTTCTTCGCCCTGATCCTCATGGTCGAGGCGATGGTGATCCTCTCCTTCGAGGCCACCGACGTCTTCCTCTTCTACATCCTGTTCGAAGCCATGCTCATCCCGATGTACTTCCTCATCGGCGGCTTCGGCGACCGCGCCCACGCGGGCTCGGACGAGAACGCGGCGGCCCAGCGCTCGTACGCGGCCGTCAAGTTCCTCCTCTACAACCTGGTCGGCGGCCTCATCATGCTGGCCGCCGTCATCGGGCTGTACGTGGTCGCGGGGAACTTCTCGCTCACCGAGATCGCCGAGGCCCGCGCCAACGGCTCGCTGGAGATGGCGACCAGCACCGAGCGCTGGCTGTTCCTCGGCTTCTTCTTCGCCTTCGCGGTGAAGGCGCCGCTCTGGCCGCTGCACACCTGGCTGCCGAACGCGATGGGGGAGGCGACCGCCCCGGTCGCCGTCCTCATCACCGCCGTCGTCGACAAGGTCGGCACCTTCGCGATGCTCCGCTTCTGCCTCGGCCTCTTCCCCGAGGCCAGCAAGTGGGCCACCCCGGCGATCGTCGTCCTGGCCCTCATCAGCATCGTGTACGGGGCGCTGCTGGCCGTCGGCCAGCGGGACATCAAGCGCCTGGTCGCCTACGCGTCGATCTCGCACTTCGGCTTCATCATCCTGGGCATCTTCGCGATGACCACCCAGGGCCAGTCCGGTGCCACGCTCTACATGGTCAACCACGGCATCTCGACGGCCGCCCTGATGCTCGTCGCCGGCTTCCTGATCTCCCGGCGCGGCTCCCGGCTCATCGCCGACTACGGCGGGGTCCAGAAGGTCGCCCCGGTGCTCGCCGGCACCTTCCTCATCGGCGGCCTCGCGACCCTGTCGCTGCCCGGACTCGCCCCGTTCGTCAGCGAGTTCCTCGTCCTGGTCGGCACCTACGCCCGCTACCCGGTGGCCGGCGTCATCGCCACCACCGGCATCGTCCTCGCCGCGCTCTACACCCTCGTCCTCTACCAGCGGACGATGACCGGGCCGGTGAAGGAGGAGGTCCGGGAGCTGCCCGACCTGCGGGTGCGCGAACTGGCCGTCGTCGTCCCGCTGATCGCGCTCCTGATCTTCCTCGGCGTCTTCCCGAAGCCGCTGACGGACGTCGTCAACCCGGCCGTGCAGCACACCATGTCCGACGTACAGCAGAAGGACCCCCAGCCAGAAGTGGAGGCGGCCAAGTGACTGCATCCGCCGTCGCACCCTCCGTCCACAGCCTGTGGACGACCGCTGCCGAACCGCTGGAGAAGATCCCGGCGCCCCACATCGAGTACCTCCAGCTCTCACCCGTACTCATCGTGCTCGGCGCCGCGGTCCTCAGCGTCCTCGTCGAGGCCTTCGTGCCCCGCAGGGGCCGCTACCACAGCCAGCTCTTCCTCAGCGTGGTGGCGCTCGTCGCCTCCTTCGCCGCCATCGTCGGCCTCGCGGCCGGCGGATACGGCTCCACCAAGGCCCACATCGCGGCCATGGGCGCCATCGCCGTCGACGGGCCCGCCCTCTTCCTGCAGGGCACCATCCTCCTCGCCTCCGTCGTCGCGATCTTCACCTTCGCCGAGCGCAGGCTCGACCCGGCCGACCACGGCCACCGGGTCGACTCCTTCGCCGCCGAGGCCGCCGCCGTCCCCGGCAGCGACCACGAGAAGGCGGCCGTCAAGGCCGGGTTCACCACCACCGAGGTCTTCCCGCTCGCCCTCTTCGCGATCGCCGGCATGCTGGTCTTCCCGGCGGCCAACGACCTCCTGACGCTGTTCATCGCCCTGGAGGTCTTCTCCCTCCCGCTGTACCTCCTCTGCGCCGTCGCCCGCCGCAAGCGGCTGATGTCGCAGGAGGCCGCCGTCAAGTACTTCCTCCTCGGCGCCTTCTCCTCGGCCTTCCTGCTCTTCGGGATCGCCCTCCTCTACGGCTACGCGGGCTCCGTCTCGTACGCCACCATCGCCCAGGTCGTCGACGGCTCGATCGCCACCGTGAACCCGGCGCTCGCCGACACCATGGGCAACGACGCGCTGCTCCTCATCGGCTTCGCCATGGTCCTCACCGGGCTCCTCTTCAAGGTCGGCGCCGTGCCGTTCCACATGTGGACCCCGGACGTCTACCAGGGCGCCCCGACCCCCGTCACCGGCTTCATGGCGGCCGCGACGAAGGTCGCCGCGTTCGGCGCGCTGCTGCGCCTGCTGTACGTGGTGCTGCCGGGCCTCACCTGGGACTGGCGGCCGGTCATGTGGGGCGTCGCCATCGTCACGATGCTGGGCGGCGCGATCGTCGCCATCACCCAGACCGACATCAAGCGGCTCCTCGCCTACTCGTCGATCGCGCACGCGGGCTTCCTGCTCGCGGGTGTCATCGCGGCCACCCCCAGCGGCATCTCGTCCGTGCTCTTCTACCTGGGCGCGTACTCCTTCGTGACCATCGGCGCGTTCGCCGTCGTCACCCTGGTCAGGGACGCCGGCGGCGAGGCCACCCACCTCTCCAAGTGGGCCGGTCTCGGGCGTCGTTCGCCGCTCGTCGCGGCGGTCTTCGCGGTCTTCCTGCTGGCCTTCGCGGGCATCCCGCTGACCTCCGGCTTCTCCGGGAAGTTCGCGGTCTTCAAGGCCGCGGCGGAGGGCGGCGCGGGCGCGCTCGTCGTGGTCGGCGTGATCTCCTCGGCGATCGCCGCGTTCTTCTACATCCGGGTCATCGTGCTCATGTTCTTCAGCGAGCCGAAGGCGGACGGCCCCACGGTCGCCGTGCCCTCGGCCCTGACCACGGTCACGATCGCCGCCGGTGTGGCGGTCACGCTGGTGCTCGGCCTCGCGCCGCAGTACTTCCTGGACCTGGCGAACCAGGCGAGCGTGTTCGTCCGGTAGCTCCGGCCGTACGCGTGAGGGGCCCGGCTCGGGGGCGAGCCGGGCCCCTCGCCGTGCGCGGGGGTGACCGGCCGCCGGTCTCGTGCCATCGTGGGGGCGCCCGCAGTGGTCTGTACCAGTAGAGGAGAGGGGAGCCGCACCATGAGCGGCACGACCGCCTTACCCGGGACCCCCTGCACCGCCCCCCGGGCCGGCGACCCGCCCATGCACCGCCTGGAGGTCCGGCTCCCCGACCGGGTGCCCTTCGCCGCCGGATCCTTCGACGCCGTCGGCCCCATGTCCCGGGCCGCCTTCCCGCACCGCCACACCTTCTACGAGATCGTCCACGTCACCTCCGGCACCGGCACCCACGTCGTGGACCTCGCCCGCTGGGACCTCCGCCCGCCGCACCTGGGACTCATCCTGCCCGGGCAGCTGCACCACTGGGAGGACGCCCGCGGCCTGGACGGCACCGTCGTCCTCTTCACCGAGGACTTCCTCCTCGACCACCCCGGCGACCGGGACCTCCTGCGCCGCCTCGGCGAACGGCCCTGGCTCACCCTCGACGGGCCCGCGCACGCGCGCACCGGCCGGCTGATGGGCGAACTCGTCGAGGAGTACCGGCACGGCGCCGACGGCTTCGCGACCGTCCTGCGCTCCCTGCTGCACGTCCTCCTGGTCCGTACGGCGAGACTGCCCGGCCCCGGCACGCCCGCGCCCCCGCCGGGCAGGCCCGCGGCCGTCGCCGAGGAGTTCGCCCGCCTGCTCGCCCGCACCGGGACGGAGAGCCGGACCGTACGGGAGGCCGCCGAGCTGATCGGCGTCAGCCCGGGCTACCTCGCCGAGGCCGTCAGGGCCGCCACGGGCCGCACCCCCGGCGCCCTGCTCCGCGAGACGCGCTCCCGGGAGGCCCAACGGCTGCTGGTCGGCACGGAGCTGTCGATACGCCAGGTGGCGGCCCGGGTCGGCTTCGACGATCCCGCCTACTTCTGCCGCTTCTTCCGCCGCGAGACCGGCCTCAGCCCCGGGGACTTCCGCAGGTCCCACGAGACCGGGCGCGACGGGCGGGGGCGGGCCGGACGGAAACACCACGACCGCCGTGATCCGTCCATCGAAGCCGGGGCCCGCCCGGCCTAGGTTCGATGCCGACCCCCCTCAGCCCCCACGCGAGGAGCAGGCAGGCATGGACCACGAGACCTCCACCGGGCACGTCACCCGCAAGGCGGTGCTGCGGGCCGCCCTGGCGGCCGGCATCGCCGCCCCCACCGTCCTCACGGGCGTACCGGCGCTCGCCCGGACCCTCACGGCGGGAGGCGCGGCACCCGCGCTCACCCCGGAGTGCGACGACGGCGACGACCCCACCCCGGCGCAGACCGAGGGCCCGTACTTCAAGCCCAACTCGCCGCTGCGGACCAGTCTGCTGGAGGCGGGCACGGCCGGCGTCCGGCTCACCGTGAGCGGCTACGTCTTCGGACTCGCCTGCCGGCCGATAGCCGGGGCCCTGCTCGACTTCTGGCAGGCCGACACCAACGGCGCCTACGACAACACCGGATTCCGGTTCCGCGGGCACCAGTTCACCGACGCGCAGGGCGCGTTCCGGCTGACCACGATCGTGCCCGGCCTCTACCCCGGCCGCACCCGGCACCTCCACGTCAAGGTGCAGGCCCCCGGGCGGCCGGTGCTCACCTCGCAGCTGTACTTCCCGGGCGAGCCCCGCAACAACACCGACAGCATCTTCGACCCCCGGCTCCTGATGACCGTGCGGGACGCCGGCGGAGCGAGGGAGGCGGCCTTCGACTTCGTCCTCAACGTGCCGCAGAACCCCGGCCCGAGCCCGACCGCCACCGCTACCACCCAGCCCCCGGGGGGGAGTTGGGCGGCGGGGACCGCCTACCGGGCGGGCGACCGGGTCACGTACGGCGGCCCGGCCTATGTGTGCCTGCAGGCGCACACGGGCCAGGCCGGGTGGGAGCCGCCGAACGTGCCCGCGCTCTGGCGGGCCGTGTAGCGGTCCGGTCAGGCCGCGGGGGCGATCCTGCCCCGGACCTCGCCCAGGCCCACCCGGGTGCCGTCCGGGCCCGGTGCCCAGGCCGTCAGCACGACCTCGTCGCCGTCCTCCAGGAACGTCCGCTTGCCGCCCGCGAGTTCGATCGCGTCACGGCCGTTCCAGGTCAGTTCCAGCAGCGAACCGCGCTGGTTCACCTCGGGCCCGGACACCGTCCCCGAGCCGTACAGGTCGCCCGTGCGCAGCGAGGCGCCGTTCACCGTCATGTGGGCGAGCTGCTGCGCGGCCGTCCAGTACATGGTGGAGAACGGCGGCTCGGCCACGACCTCGCCGTTGATCTCCACCGTGATCCGCACGTCGAAGCCGCCCTGCTCCTCCTCGCCCGCGTCGTCCAGGTAGGGGAGGAGCGGGAGGTCGCGGGCGGGCGGGGCGGTCCGGGCGGCGTCCAGCGCCTCCAGGGGCGTCACCCAGGCCGCCACCGAGGTCTGGAACGACTTGCCCAGGAACGGGCCCAGTGGCACGTACTCCCAGGCCTGTACGTCCCGCGCCGACCAGTCGTTGAGCAGCGTCAGACCGAAGACGTGCTCCCGGAAGTCCGCGAGCGGGACCGGCCGGCCCAGCTCCGACGGGGTGCCGACGAGGAAGCCGACCTCCGCCTCGATGTCCAGCTTCACCGAGGGCCCGAAGACCGGGGCCGGGTCCGTCGGCGCCTTGCGCTGCCCCGAGGGGCGCACCACGTCGGTGCCGGAGACGACGACCGTGCCCGCGCGACCGTGGTAACCGATCGGCAGGTGCTTCCAGTTGGGGGTGAGCGCGTCGCCGTCGGGGCGGAAGATCCGGCCCACGTTCGTCGCGTGGTGCTCGCTGGCGTAGAAGTCGACGTAGTCCGCGACCTCGTAGGGCAGGTGCAGCGTCACCGCGTCGAGCGGGTGCAGCAGCGGCTCGATGTCCGCCCGGTGCGCGGGCACCGTCACCCAGGCGGTGAGCGCCCTGCGGACGTCGCGCCAGGCGGTCCGCCCCGCCGCGAGGAGGGGGTTGAGGCTCGGCCGGTCGAGGAGCGCCGCGTACGGGGAGCCGAGCGCGTGCGCCGCGGCACCCGCGTCCAGCACGTGCCCGCCGATCCGGACGCCGAGCCGGCGCCGGCCGGGCTCGTCGGCGGTGGAGAAGACCCCGTACGGGAGGTTGTGCGGGCCGAAGGGGTCGCCCTCGGCCAGGTCGAGCGGGCTGTGCTCGGGCATCGGTGCGTGCCTCGCTTTCCACGTGTGTGGGGGACACGTTACGGGTCGCGCCGTCCGGCGTGGATGACATGGATCACACAGAAAGTGCGGCCTCCGTGGGCAACTGTCCGCCTTTGTGGACATTCGGTGTCGGGGGCTCGTCGACGGCCGTTCCGAGCTGCGAAAACGGGCCTCCCGTACGGGCGTTCCGGGCCATACGATCACGGTGGTAAGCGCCGCGTGAGGTTGCCGCAGGCGCGCGCCCCGCTTTCTCTCATCCTTCCCTGACCAGGAAAAAGGTCTCGCACTGTGAAGATTCGCCGCATCCTCGCGACCGCCGTGGCCGCCGCTGTGACCACCCCGGTCGTGTTCCTCTCGGCCGCGCCCGCCTTCGCCGACACGAAGCCGACGCCCGCGTCGACGCAGAAGCCCGCCGCGGGTGACGAAGACCCCGACTTCGACGAGTACGAGAAGCTCATCGCCGCCGTCACCAAGGCGGAGGAGAAGCTGGAGGCCCTCAAGGCCGAGCGCCTGGCGCTCCTCGAGGACCTGCGTGACAAGAAGGTCTCCGAGGCGGTGCAGAAGGAGCTCGACGCCGCGCAGAAGGCCGTCGAGGACGCCAAGACCGCCCAGACCGCCGCCGAGACCGCCCTCACCGCGGCCAAGGACGCCCTCGCCAAGGTGGAGGCCGACCCGGCCGCCACCCCCGAGCAGAAGACCGCCGCGGCCGAGGCCGTCACGGCGGCCGAGGCGAAGGCGGCCGAGGCCGTCACGGCCAAGGCCGCCGCCGACGCGCGCCTCGCGAAGGCCGCCACCGCGCGCGACGACGAGCTCGTCGCGATGTCCACGCGGACCGGGGTCCTCAAGGAGCAGATCGCGGTGGCCGAGAAGGAGCTCGCCGCCGCCGAGAAGGCCCTGGAGGACTTCGAGACCGGTGGCTTCGGCGACTGCGAGGAGGACGGTGCCGTCACCGTCGCGCTCAGCGGCCCGAAGACCGTCACCGCAGGCACGAGCGCCGTCTTCTCGCTGCGCATCACCAACACCACGGACCGGACGCTGGACCAGGTCCAGGCCTACGCCGACGCCGCCGCACTCCCGGACGGCGAGGAGCCGATCGACGAGGACGGCTTCTTCAAGCGGTACATCAGCGTCGAGTGGACCGGCGCCGGCAACCCGCACTGGTCCCCGATCGGCGAGGACTTCGACGCCATCGAGGTCGGCGAGCTCGTCAAGGGCGGTCACGCCGACGTGAAGCTGCGCCTCACGGTCGACGCGAAGACGCCCGTGGGTCCCGGCGTCGCCTTCGCCGTCGGCGCGTACGAGAACAACGACGAGACCTGCGGCATCGGCGAGGACTACGCGCACGCGGAGTTCGACATCCTCGCGGCCAAGACCGACAAGCCGAAGCCCGAGCCGAAGCCGACCCCGTCGGAGACCACCGCGACGCCCACCCCGGCGCCCAGCACCGGTGGCAACAACAACACCACCCAGCAGGGCGGCTCCTCGAACACCCCGGTCAACGGCAGCCTCGCCGCCACCGGTGCGAACGAGAACCTGACCCGGCTCGGCTTCGCGGCCGCCGCGACCGTCGCCCTCGGCGCCGGCGCGATGGTGATCGCCCGCCGCCGCAAGGCCGGCACGCAGGCGTAAGCCGTCGGTACGGGCCCGCACTCCGGCATCCCGGGGTGCGGGCCCGTCCGTGTGCGGCCGGCGGCTCCCGGCCGGGGCTCACCCGGCCGTTCTGGGGATGGTCTTCTCCCACGTCCGGTGGAAGACGACCTCCCCTCCCTCCTTGCACACCACCTCGTTCACCGTGAAGAACGCGTCCGCGTCGCAGGTGATCTCCGAGCGGGTGTCGACCGTGACGTCCCAGGCCAGCTCCGGGCGGTGCAGCCGGATCGTCCACTCCGAGTTCGTGCGGGCGGACAGCGGACCGCTCTCGTCGATCGTGTACGTCTCCACGGCGTCCTCGGTGAACTCCAGGCCGTCCGGGTACACGCGCGTGCCGCCGTACTTCGGGTCGACCGCCAGGGTCCACTCGCCCTTCGCCACGTCCCTGACCACCATCCGCTCGGGGCGCGGTTCCTCCAGGGTGCGCGGGTAGACCACGCCGAGGGGCTCCGACTGCTCCGGCTCCTCCCACGTCACGTGGTCCCGGGTGGCGGCGCGGACCGGCAGGGTCAGCGAGGAGCCCGCCGGGTCGAGCGTGAAGCCCGCCGCGTCCGGCTGCGGCCAGATCCACGGCCAGTACGTGGAGGAGACCGCGAGGCGCACCCGGTGGCCGGGAGCGAAGGCGTGGCCGATGCCGTTCAGCTCGAAGTCGAAGCTCTCCGTCTCGCCGATCTGCGCCTCCACGGCCCGGTCGCGGCCGTAGCGGGCGGAGAAGTTCAGCACGCCCCGGGTGATCAGCGTGGAGGAGCCGTCGGGGGCGATGTCGCAGAGCCGGGCGACGACCTGTCCGGTCGGGGCGGCCGAGCGCAGGGCGAGGCTCACCGACGGCCGGCCGAGGATCTCGACGGGGCCGCCGTCCTCCGGGACGGGGAAGTCGAAGCAGGCCGAGTGGGCGTCCTCGTCGCGCTGGTCGGGCGGCAGGTCGGCGTCGTTGCCGAAGGGGAAGAACCGGCCCGCGTCGAGCCCGGTCTGCTGCGGCGAGTCGACGACGACCGGCACGCCCTGGAAGGCGTACGTCACGGGGGTGACGTGCGGGGAGGGCCAGGCGGGGTCGGTGACCCAGCGCCCGGGCAGCTCGTCGTAGACCGTCGCCGGCAGGTGGGAGTCGCTGATCCAGGAGCGGAGCAGCGGCTCGGCCATCACGTCGTTGTCCGCGTCCTTGAGGTGGTGGTCCCACCAGCGCAGGGTCTCCTGGAGGAAGCCGATCGCGGGGCCGGGCGGCAGGCCCCGGTCCGGGTACTGGTGCGACCAGGGGCCGATGATGCCGCGCACCCGGTCCTGGGGGAGGTGGTGGGCGAGCCGCAGGACGGTGTCCCGGTACGGGTCGTGCCAGCCGCCGACGGCGAGCACGGCGGCCCGGATCGCGCCGTAGTCCTCGCAGACGCTGCCGTGCCGCCAGTACGCGTCCCGGGTCTGGTGGGAGAGCCAGGTGTGCAGGAACGGCTCCACGGCCTCCAGGCGCTTCAGCCACATCGCGCGCCACTCCTCGCCGACGTACCGCGGGTCGGGCGGCCGGCAGACGAAGGCGAGCATGGTGGCGGCCCAGGCGTGCATGTCGACGGCGAGGACGGAGCCGCCCATGTAGTGGACGTCGTTGTCGTAGCGGTCGTCGGTGGAGCAGACGGTGACGACCGCCTTGAGCGGTTCGGGGGCGAGGGCGGCGATCTGGAGCGAGTTGAAGCCGCCCCACGAGATGCCGAACATGCCGACCTTCCCGGTGCACCACGGCTGTTCGGCGAGCCAGTTCACCACGGCGACGCCGTCGGCGAGTTCGACCGGGTCGTACTCGTCGCCGGGCAGGCCCTCGCTGTTGCCGTGGCCGCGGACGTCGACCCGCACGGAGGCGTAGCCGTGGCCCGCGTACCAGGGGTGGCGCTGCCAGTCCCGGGGCGCGGTCCAGTCGGTGAGCCGGTACGGCAGGTACTCCAGGAGCGCCGGTACGGGCTCGTCGGTCAGCGGCCGCCACACGCGCGCGTAGAGCCGGGTTCCGTCCGGCAGCGGGATGCGGAGGTCCTCGTGGCGGGTCTCGTACGGGAACTCGGTACGGATCTTCGGCATCAGGTCACCTCGGGGCGGGCGTGCGGGTCCTCAGTGGACGGGGTGCATGGTGCGGCGCAGCCAGGGCGCCAGGGCGATCACGACGAGGCCGACGACCACGGCCACGGCGCCGTTCACGCCGAAGTAGACGGGTTTGGAGACGTCGTCGTAGAGCTTCACGGTCTGCGCCTGGATGCCGTTGGCGAGGGCGAGCGAGAGGAACCAGAGCGACATGGTCTGGCTGGAGAAGGCCTTGGGGGCGAGCTTGCTGGTGGCGGACATCCCGGAGGTCTCCAGGAGGACGTCGCCGAGGCCCAGCAGCAGGTACGAGCCCACGATCCACCAGGCGGCCATCCGGTAGGTGTCGTCGGCGTGCCCGGAGGTCGGCAGGACCATGAGGAGGAACGACAGGCCGCCGAGGATCACGCCGAAGGCGATCTTGTTGGAGGCGTGCGGCTGCCGGGGGCCCATCCGGGCCCAGACGGCGGCCACCACGGGGGCCAGGGCGACCTCGAAGGCGCCGAGGGCGGAGGCGTACCAGCTGGCCGGGAAGTCGAAGCCGAGGATGGTCGTGCGGGCGTTCGTGGACGCCAGCAGGATCATCGTCGAGTACGCCTGGAAGAGGATGAAGTTGAAGACGACCGACGCCAGGAAGAGCACGACGTACGGCCTGAGGCGGCCGCGCTCCTCCGCGGTGACGCGGGGGCTCGTGAACATCACCCAGAAGTAGACGACGGGCGCGATCACCGAGATCACGGTCAGCACGTCCACGAACCGGTCCATGGTGAGCCAGCCCGTGAGGGCGAGGACGGTGGCGGCGGCGGCCACGACCACGGCCCCGGCGATCATGAGCTTGACCGCCCGGCGCATGGCCTCGGGGGCCAGGGCGAACTCGGCGGAGTGCTTGCGCCCGGCCAGGTGACGGCGGCCCGCCACGTACTGGATCAGGCCCAGCGTCATGCCGAGGGCGGCGGCCGAGAAGCCCCAGTGGTAGCCCTGGTGGTCGGCGAGCCAGCCGGTGATCAGCGGGCCGGCGAAGGCGCCGATGTTGATCGCCATGTAGTAGAGCGCGAAACCGGCGTCCCGGCGGTCGTCGTCCGTCCGGTACAGCTTGCCGACCATGGTGGCCACGTTCGGTTTGAGCAGTCCGGTGCCCGCGCTGATCAGGCCGAGGCCCACCCAGGTCATGGCGGCCGTGGGCACGGCCATCGCGTAGTGGCCGCAGGCGATCAGGATGCCGCCCCAGAGGACGGCGCGGTACGAGCCGAGGATCCGGTCCGCGAGCCAGCCGCCGGCCACGGAGACCAGGTACACGAGGGTGCCGTAGGCCGCGGCGACCGAGGCCGCGGTCCCCGACGCCATGCCGAGACCGCCTTCGGAGACGGCCGCGGCGAAGTAGAGGACGAGGATCGCCTGCATGCCGAGGAAGGAGAACCGCTCCCAGACCTCCAGGCCGGACAGGGTCAGCAGACCCCGCGGCTGCCCGAAGAAGGCGCGGTCGTCCTCCGGCGGCGGCTGCTCGCCGTTCGGATCGGTGTCGATCGTTGTTCGGGACAAAGGGCATACTCCTGGTCGTATGAGCTGTTCACGAACATACCGGGGGTGACGGGAAGGCGCCCACGGTGATCGAAAGGTGACCGGATACGCTGGCTTGAGTGAATCGAGCGACACATCGACAATCCCTGTGATCGTCAGCGTGATCGCCGGCAATCCGTGGGAACGACATCAGCAGGCGTCAGCAGACAGGAGACCCCCTCGTGACCGTCGTCGGGCCGTTCGGTCTTAGCGTGCGGGACCAGGCTCTCGAGGCCGATGTGCAGACCGGGTTGGCGGCTGTGGAGGCGGGCCTCCTCGATGCCACCAAGAGCGATGTCCCCTTCATCACGGAGGCCGCCCAGCACCTCGTCCTGGCCGGCGGCAAGCGGTTCCGCCCCCTGCTCGTGATGCTCTCCGCCCAGTTCGGCGACCCCTACGCGCCCGGTGTCGTGCCCTCCGCCGTCGTCGTCGAACTCACCCACCTGGCGACGCTCTACCACGACGACGTCATGGACGAGGCCGACGTCCGGCGCGGGGTCGACAGCGCGAACACCCGCTGGGGCAACTCCATCGCCGTCCTCACGGGTGACTTCCTCTTCGCCCGCGCCTCGCACACGCTCGCGGACCTCGGCCCCGAGGCCGTACGCATCCAGTCCGAGGCGTTCGAAAGGCTCGTCACCGGCCAGATCCTGGAGACCGCGGGGCCACAGGAGGGCCGCGACCCCGTCGACCACTACCTCGACGTGCTGGCCGGCAAGACCGGCTCCCTCGTCGCCGTCTCCTGCCGCTTCGGCGCCATGATGTCCGGCGCCGACGAGAGCGTCGTCGACATCCTCACCCAGTACGGCGAGCGGCTCGGCGTCGCCTTCCAGCTCGCCGACGACGTCCTCGACATCGCCTCCGACTCCCACGAGTCCGGCAAGACCCCCGGCACGGACCTCCGCGAGGGCATCCCGACCCTCCCCGTGCTGCGCCTGCGGGCCGCGGCCGCCGCCCACGGACGCCCCGAGGACCTGGAGCTCGTCGAGCTCGTCGACGGCGACCTGACGGACGACGCCCGGCACGCCGAGGTCCTGCGCCGGCTGCGCGCCCACCCGGCCCTGGAGCAGGCCCGCCGGGACACCGTGCGGTACGCGGAGGAGGCCCGCGCCATGCTGGCCCCGCTGCCGGACGGATACGCCAAGGCGGCGCTCGCCGAGATGTGCGACGCCGTGGTGCACCGGGCGGGCTGACGGGCCCGGGAGCGCTCCGCGCGCGGCCGGCCGGCCCCCGGGGCCGCGGGGCGGCGGTCTGGTGCGGTCCGCCGTGCGGCGGGCCGTCTCAGGGTCGGGTCATCCCGAAGCAGTACGCCGGGTTGATCCCCCGGGCTGACGTTTCGGCCCCTTCCTTTTGGTGAGATGGAGACATCGACCACGAGGGCCCGCGAGGGCACGGAGGCAGGGGAGACCATGGCAGAGACCCGTAAGGCGAGCCGCTACATCGTCCCGGTCGCGGTGGCAGGGGTCGCCGCGGCGACCATCGGCCTCGTCCCGGCGCTGGCGGCGTCCGGTGACCCCGATCTGCCGGAGATCACCGCCCAGCAGCTCATCGAGAAGATCGCCGCCTCGGACACCCAGACCCTGTCCGGCACCTTCCGGATCTCCACCGACCTGGGCCTGCCCCTGGAGGGCCTCACGTCCGGCCTCGGCGGCCTCGCCGGGGGCGCGGGCGGCGGCTCCGGCAGCGCGTCGGCCGACCCCTCGGAGCGGCTGACCCAGCTGATCTCCGGCAGCCACACCCTGCGGGTGGCGGCGGACGGCCCCGACCGCCAGCGGCTCACGCTGCTCGACGGCTCCGACGAGTACAGCCTGATCCACAACGGCGACGACGTCTGGGCCTACGACAGCGCGTCGAAGGAGGTCTTCCACGAGAAGGCCCCCGCGGACGCCCCGGGCGGTCACGACGGCCCGAAGGACGAAGAGCTCCCCGGCACGCCGAAGCAGTTCGCGGACGAGGTCCTCAAGGCCGCGGGCGACACCACGTCGATCACCGTCGACGGTACGGCGAAGGTGGCCGGCCGCGACGCGTACCAGCTGGTGGTCAAGCCGAAGCAGTCCGGTTCGACGGTCGAGTCGATCAAGATCGCGGTGGACGCCGCGAGCGGCACCCCGCTGAAGTTCACCCTCGCCTCGGTGGAGGGCGGCAAGCCCGTGGTCGACGCGGGCTTCACGAAGATCGACTTCTCGAAGCCGGCCGCCTCCGAGTTCACCTTCAAGGCGCCGGCCGGCGCCAAGGTGACCGAGGGCGGGGCGGAGAAGGAGGCAGGCGGGAAGGACGACCCGTTCGGCGGGTCGCTGCCCGGCGGCCTGGAGGACGCGTTCGGCGGCCTCGGGCCCGGCCTCGGCTCCGGCAAGGGCGGGGTGAACGTCATCGGCGAGGGCTGGACGACGATCGCCAGGATCGACAGCGGTGCGCCGGTGCCCGGGAACGACGAGGCGCCGAAGGAGTTCCAGGGGCTCCTGGACTCCCTCGGCGACAAGGTCACCGGTCCGTTCGGCTCCGGCACCGTCTTCAAGACGAAGATCGTGAACGCGCTCCTCACCGACGACGGCAAGGTCTACGTCGGCGCGGTGACGAAGGACGCGCTGGTGGACGCGGCGAACGCCGGCAAGTAGGCCCTTCGGGGCCCGGGTTGGGACCCCGGGCGGGTCGGGGGCGATGTTCACCGACCCGCCCGGGCGTTCGTGTTCCGCCGGTGCGCGGAGGGGTCACCGCCCCGCCGCGCACCGCTGCGGGGCTACGGGAACGTCAGCTTGAAGCTGTTGATGTAGCCGGTGTCGGCCGCGGCCTTGTCCTGGACGCGGAGCTTCCAGGCCCCGTTGGCGACCTCGGAGGAGGCGTTCACGGTGAAGGTCTGGACGATGTTGTCGGCGCTGCCGCCGGAGCGGTTGGAGAGGCTGTAGGCCGATCCGTCCGGGGCGACGAGGTCGACGACGAGGTCGCCGCGGTAGGTGTGGACGATGTTGACGTCCACCTTGAGGGCGGAGGGGGCGTTGCCCGTGATGCCCGTGACGTTGACCGTGGAGGTCACCGCGGCGCCGTTGTCCGGGATGGACACGTCGGCCGTGTTCTCGAAGACCGTGCCGGGCGGCGTGGTCGTACCGCCGGACAGCGTCCAGATCGCGTGCGCGATCGCGTCGCTGTTGCGGTCGAGCGCGGTGTCGTTGATGTTCGACGTCGTGTCGCAGGACGAGTGGTAGCAGCGGTCGAAGGCCGTGGCCGTGCCGCCCCACTTCTGCACCTGGGCACTGGACTTGACGCGGCTGGCACCCGTGAAGAGGCCGCCGACGGGGACGCCGACGTTCTTGAAGGAGGCGTGGTCGGAGCGGCCGTCGCCCTCCGTCTCGATCTCCGTCGGGACGCCGAGGCCGGCGAAGTAGTTCTTGAAGGTCGTCTCGATCGTCGGGTCGTCGTCGTAGACGAAGTAGCCCGGGTTCGGCGAGCCGATCATGTCGAAGTTGAGGTAGCCGGAGAGCTTGGCGCGCTCCGTGGTCGGCAGCTGCGACACGTAGTACTTCGAGCCGACGAGGCCGAGCTCCTCGGCGCCCCACCAGCCGAAGCGCAGGTGCTTGGTGGGCTGGTAGCCCGAGCGGGCGACGGCGAGGGCGGTCTCCAGCACGGCCGCGGAGCCGGAGCCGTTGTCGTTGATGCCGGGACCCGAGGTCACGGAGTCCAGGTGCGAACCGGCCATCAGGACCTGGTTCGGGTCGCCGCCCGGCCAGTCGGCTATCAGGTTGTAGCCGGTGGATCCGCCGGAGGTGAACTGCTGGACGGTGGTGGTGTATCCGGCGGCGTCCAGCTTGGCCTTCACGAAGTCGATCGACGCCTTGTAGCCGGTGCGGCCGTGGGCGCGGTTGCCGCCGTTGGCGGTGGCGATCGACTGGAGGTCCGTCAAGTGCTGCTTGACGTTGGCCAGCGGGATGTCGGGTGCGGCGGCCGCCGCGGCCGGGTTGGCCGAGGCGGTGGTTCCGGTGAGTCCGGCGAGCGCGAGCGCCGCGACGGCGGCGACCGCGGTGGCCTTGGTGACACGTCTGGGCACGGAGATGTTCATCGTGTGGGGGCTCCGGATTCCGAACGGGGATGGGACGGAACGTGCGAGACGCCTCGGGCTCGGGGGCCACGAGGCGTTGGAGCTGTGCGTGTTCATGTACGCGTGCGAAAGCGTGTGCCGTGTTCAGTTGTGTGAGCACCCGGTTGTCCGGGTGATCGGTTGGTCTGATGTTCTGTTGTGCGTGCTGAATGTTCAGTGAGATGTTGACTCTGGGTCAAGAGCGGAAACCGGTCAGGTGCGTTCGCTCACCGGACACCCCAGTCGGCGACGGTCTGCCGCACCCGGGGATCGGGGTCGTGCTCCAACTCCCCGAGCAGGGAGTCGACTCCGGGAGTCGTCCAGGAGGCCACGGCCTCGACGAGGGCGATCCGCACGGCCGGGTCGGCGTGCCGGGCGAGACGCGCGAGGCGGGCCAGCGGCCCGCGCCGCCGCATCCCGTACCAGTGGAGCGCCTCGCGCAGCGCCGCCGTGTCGCCCCGGGCCTCGGCCGCCTCGACCCGCGCCAGCAGCACCCGGGGAGCGGGCGGCGGTCCGTCGAGCGGATGCGGCCGGCGCTCGCCGAGCCTGCGGGCGCCGTAGCCGCCGCGCTCGCGGCAGCCGAAGCAGAGGCAGGGCGGGGTGCCGTGGGCGCCGGGCCGGTAGCGCCAGCCGTTGACCTGGCGCACCGGGCGGATGTGCCGGACCTCGCCGCGGTCGACGGAGCGCGGCAGGAAGACCTCCCAGCCCCGGGGGTCGGCGGCCCGGGAGACCCGCCGCACGGCTTCGGCGGCCGTCACCCGCGGGGGCTCCCGGTCGCTGTACCGCCCGACGGTCACCGCCTCGTCGTCGGGCAGCCGCACGTGGACGGCGACGAGCCCGCGCGGCCCGGGGCGGCGGGACAGCTCGCGCAGCCACTGGTGGGTCAGGGTGTACGAGGGGAGCACGGGGAAGAGGAACACCCCGCGCCACTCGGCGTGCCCGGCGGCCTTGAGCCCGGCACGGCGGATGCGGGCGGAGTGGGCGGCGGGGGTGAGGTGCACGAAGGTCGCCATGGGCATGATCGTAGGAGGGCCGGTGGGCGGCCCACGACCGACTTTCCTCCCGGTGGGCGCGGTGGGCGCGGTGGGTACGGCGGATGCGGTGGGCGCGGCGGCCCGGGCCGCCGGGACGGGGGTTCGAGGGCCCGCCCCGCCCGTCGGCCGCCGCGGTCCGTGTACGGCCCCGTCGCCCGTCGGCCGCCGCGGTCCGTGTACGGCCCCGTCGCCCGTCAGACGACCCGGGCGCCGCACCGACCGCCCGCCCGCCCGCCGTCCCGGGGCCGCGCACCGCTCTGCCCTGCCCGTCGACCGCCCGGCGGTCCGGCGCCGCCCCGCCCGTCGACCAAGATCATCCGGCGTGCAGAATGACCCGTATGCCTCACTCGAACCTTCCGAAGACGGCCGTGACCGACGACGCCCCGATGATCGGCGGCGTCCTGGCGAGGGCCTTCGGCGACGATCCGATGATGCGCTGGTTCTTCCCCGACGAGGCCTCGCGCGAGGCCGGGCTCGCGCGGTACTTCACCACCCTCTTCACCCGCCAGTACGGTCCGCACGGAGTCTGCGAGCGCACCGACTCCGCAGCCGCGTTCTGGGTGTCGCCCGAGGGACAGGACAAGGCCGTCCCCGACGCCGACACCGTGCGGGAGCTCCAGGAGATCCTCGGCGACCGTGCCGGCCTCTTCCGCGAGGCCGTCGAGGCCGCGGCCGCGCACACCCCTCCGGAGCCCCACTGGTACCTCGCCGTCATCGGCGCCGACCCGGCCGCCCGCGGCCGGGGGCACGGCTCCGCGCTGCTGCGTTCCGGTCTCGCCCGGGCCGACGCGGCCGGCCTGCCCGTCTACCTGGAGTCCTCCAAGCCGGACAACCTCCCCGTCTACGAGCACTTCGGCTTCGTCGTCCTCGGCGAGGCCTCCCTCCCCGGCGGCGGCCCCACCCTCTGGCCCATGCGGCGCGCACCCCGCGACCCGTCCGGGGGCTGACAGCTCCCGGGGAGGCGCGAACGGGCGGCGGCCGCGGGCCGCTCAGGCGCGCAGGTGGTCCAGCAGGCCCGCGGGCTCCGGGTACGGCGGCTCGTGCGGGAGCAGGTTCCGGGCCGCCGGCAGGTCGCCGGCGCGGACCAGGTCACGGACCCGGTGCGCGAGCGGGGTCACGTCCCGTACGGACACCGTCCACTCGTCCGCGTACCGGCGGGACGCCTCGCCCGACAGGCCGAGCTGGAGCGAGCGGTGGGGGAGCGCCCGGAGGTGCGGATCGCGCTCCGGGTCCCACTGGACGCGCGCCGGCGCCTGCCTCAACCGGCTCCGCCACGCCTCGTGGTCGGGGTGGAGCCCCCGCTCGTAGTGGGACAGACAGGCGTTCCGCAGGGCCCATTCGAAGCCCTCGCGGGTGATCTCCACGGCGAGGACGGTCTCCTGGCCCTCCTTGGCGCCCCAGCCCGAGCGGTACATCATCCACAGGAACGAGGGCTTGATCCAGGTCATCCGGTCCCGTTTCCAGGCGGCCGGAAATCGCCCCTCGCGGGCCGTGGGCAGGCCGATCGCGGGCGGGTACGCCTGGTAGACGGTGACGGTGCGGTCGGTGTGGAGGGCGCGGACGCGGTGCATCGGCTCGTCGGTGGCCGACCTCGGTTCTTCCATGGGCCCAGGATGGGACACGGGCCGGGGGAGGGCCACCGGTTTCCCGGCGGCCCGTCGTGCCCGTGCCGTTCAGGCCACCGGCGCCGCCTCCCGCGCGTCGTACTCCTCCCGCGCCGCCGCGATCTCGTTCTGGTGCTGCTCGGTCCAGGTGACGAGGGAGCGGATGGTGGTGTGCAAGGTGCCGCCCAGGGGCGTCAGTTCGTACTCGACCCGGGGCGGGACGACCGGGTGGACCGTGCGCTTGACCAGGCCGTCCCGCTCCAGCTGACGCAGGGTCACGGTCAGCATGCGCTGGCTGACTCCGTCGATCTCGCGCTTGAGCTCCGTGAAGCGCAGCACCCGCCGGTCGAGCAGGGCGATGACGAGGAGGGACCACTTGTCGGCCACCCGGTCGAGGATCTGCCGTACCTCGCAGTCCTCCCGGGTGTCCCACTGGAACGGGTCCGGGTCCCCGTCGTCTCCATAGGTTCCCGCGCAGTGACTCGGTGACTTCGAAGTGCCTTCTTCCATGGCACCAGATGGTCCCGCAGGATGCAGGTGGTTACAAGAGGGAACCGACCCCCACGTCGGTAACCGGCCGGATCCACGTGCCTGTCGAGCCCTTCCCGCGTCCCCGATCCCTGCCCTGGAGGCAGCCGTGTCCATCCGTGCCTGGAGTCTGCTCCTCGTCCTCTGCGGGACGATCTTCCTCGAAGGCATCGACGTCGCCATGCTGGCCGTCGCCGTCCCCACCATCCGTGCCGACCTGGGTCTCGGCACCGGCACCGCCGCCTGGGTCATGTCCGCCTACGTCCTCGGCTACGCCGGCTTCACCCTGCTCGGCGGGCGCGCCGCCGACCTCCTCGGACGGCGCCGGATGTTCCTCGGCTGGCTCGCCGTCTTCCTGGTCTTCTCCGGCCTCGGCGGCCTCGCCGAGGAGGGCTGGACCCTGATCGTCGCCCGCTTCGTGACCGGCGTCGCCGCCGCGTTCATGACCCCGGCGGCCCTGTCGATCATCACCACCTCGTACGCGGAGGGCCCGCAGCGCAACCAGGCCCTGCTGGTCTTCGCCGGCACCGCCGCGGGCGGCTTCTCCCTCGGGCTCGTGATCGGCGGACTGCTCACCCAGCTCGGCTGGCGCTGGGTGTTCTTCGCCCCGGTCCTGCTGGCCGCCGCCATCCTGGCGGCCGCGCTCCGGCTCGTCCCGAAGGAGCCCCGCCCCGCCCCGGCGAAGGGCGGCTTCGACCTCGGCGGCGCGCTCACCGCCGCCGGGGCCATGCTCCTCCTCGCGTACGGCGTCGTCCGCCTGGAGCACGGCTTCGAGGGGTGGCAGGTCACCGCCGCCGCGGTCGCCGCCGGACTCGTCCTCGCCGGAGCCTTCGTCGCCGTCGAGCGCCGGACCGCCCGCCCGCTCGTCCGGCTCGGGATCCTCCGCAAGGCCTCGCTGATCCGCGCGGACCTCGGCGCCCTGCTCTTCGTCGGCTCCTTCTTCGGCTTCCAGTTCATGGCCACGCTCTACCTCCAGGAGCTGCGCGGCTGGTCGTCCCTCCAGACGGCGCTCGCCCTCCTGGTGATGGGGATCGACGCGGTCCTCGCGCCGACGCTGACCCCGCGCCTGGTGGCCCGGTTCGGCAACGCGAAGGTGATCCTCGGCGGCTTCGTCCTCGCCGTCGGTTCGTACGCGCTGTTCCTGCCGGTCGGCCCGGACTGGTCGTACGCGGCGATGTTCCCGACGCTCCTCCTGACCGGGCTCGCCTTCGCCCTCGCCTATGGTCCGCTCACCATCGCCGGCACGGAGGGGATCGCGGAGGAGGAGCAGGGGCTCGCGAGCGGGCTCCTCACCACGGCGACGCAGTTCGGCTCGGCGGTCGGCATCGCGGCGGTGACGGCGGTGTACGGGATCTCCGGCGGCGGTCTCGACGGCTTCCGGGCGGCGCTGGTCGTCCCGCTGGCGATGGTGGCGCTCGGCGCGGTGGTCACCGCGACGGGGCTGCGCGCCCGCCCGGCCGGCCCGGTGGAGCCGGCCGCGGACCGGCCGGATCCCGCCACCAGGGTCACGGTCTGAGGGCTCCCGGCGGGCCCTCCTCCGCCCGGCCGACGCCCGGCCCCCGCCTCCCGGAGACGTCCTCCGGGAGACCGGGGCCCTCGGTCGCCCGGAGGCCCTGTACCGCCGTGCGACCCGCCGTCACGGAGCCTGGCGGGCCGGTGCGGAGGCCGTGCCCCCGGCCGCCGTGCCCCCGGCGCGCGCGTTCCCGGCGGTCGTGTCCCCGGCGGGCGCGCCCCCGACGGACGCGTCCCCGGCGGGCGCGCCCGCGGTCTCCCCCGCGGCCTCGGCGGCCGCCGCCTCCGCGATCGCCCTCGCGGCCTCCATCGCCGCCCTGCTCCGGCGGGCCGTGCGCAGGGCGTCCCAGGTGAGGAGGGTCAGTGCCAGCCACACCAGGGAGAAGCCCGCCCAGCGCTCCGGCGGCATCTCCTCGTGGAAGTAGAGGACCCCGAGCAGGAACTGGAGGGTCGGCGCCAGGTACTGGAGGAGGCCGAGCGTGGAGAGCGGTACGCGGATGGCGGCCGCCCCGAAGCAGACGAGCGGCACCGCGGTGACGATGCCGGTGGCGGCGAGCAGGGCGGTGTGGCCCGCGCCGTGCGAGCCGAAGGCGAGGGTGCCCTGGGTGCCGAGCCAGACGAGGTAGCCGAAGGCCGGCAGGAACTGGACGGCGGTCTCCGCGGCGAGCGACTCCAGGCCGCCGAGGTTGACCTTCTTCTTCACCAGGCCGTACACGGCGAAGGAGAAGGCGAGGATCAGGGAGATCCAGGGCGGCTGCCCGTATCCGATCGCCAGGACCAGGACGGCCGCGAAGCCGATGCCGACCGCCGCCCACTGCGCGGGGCGCAGCCGCTCCTGGAGGACCAGGACGCCGAGGGCGATGGTGACGAGCGGGTTGATGAAGTAGCCGAGGGAGGCCTCGACGACGTGGCCCGTGTTGACCGACCAGATGTAGAGGGCCCAGTTCACGGTGATCACGGCGGCGGCGACCGTGATCAGGCCGAGCCTGCGCGGGCTGCGGACGAGTTCGCCGATCCAGCCCCAGCGGCGCACCGCGAGGAGCGCGACGCCGATGAAGACCAGGGACCAGACCATCCGGTGGGCGAGGATCTCGACCGATCCGGCGGGCTTGAGGAGCGGCCAGAAGAGCGGGACCAGCCCCCACATGCCGTAGGCGCCGATCCCGTAGAGCAGTCCTGCTCTTTCCTCGTTCTCCGTCTTCACCGGACCTCCCGCCCTGTGCCGCGCTGTCCTGTCGAAGGTAGCGCCGCACGGGGCGGGTTGTCATGCCCGTACCGCAATACGGTCATGACGGGGTGGAGGCGGGGTTCAGGAGGCGTCCAGGGCCGCGGCGATCGTCACGGCGATCGGGGTGGTCGGGCGGCCGATCAGGCGGGCCAGGTCCCCGGTGCGCAGGGCGAGCGCGCCGTGCTCGGCCGCCCGGTCGACGTCGACCAGGATCTCGGCGAAGGGGGCCGGGACGCCCGCTCCGGTGAGGATCGCGAGGTGCGCCTCGGCGGGCACGGCGCGGTAGACGATCTCGCGGCCGGTCCGGGCGGAGACCTCGGCCGCGTACTCCGCGAGGGACCAGGCGGTGTCGCCGCTCAGCTCGTACGCCCGGCCCAGGTGCTCCTCGGCGGGGCCGGTGAGGACCGCGGCAGCGGCGGCGGCGTAGTCGGCGCGGGCGGCGGAGGCGATCCGGCCCTCGCCGGCGTTGGCGACGACGGCGCCGTGGGCGAGGACGGGGGCGAGGTTCTCGGTGTAGTTCTCGGTGTACCAGCCGTTGCGGAGGAAGGTGTACGGCACTCCGGAGTCGCGGATCAGCCGCTCGGTGGCCTTGTGCTCGGCGGCCAGGTCGAAGTCGGCCCCGTCGCCGCCGAGGACGCCGGTGTACGCGAGCTGGGCCACGCCCGCCGCCTTGGCGGCGTCGACCACGGCGGTGTGCTGGGCGACGCGCTGCCCGACCTCGCTGCCCGAGATCAGCAGCACCCGGTCGCCGGCCGCGAAGGCCCCGGCGAGGGTCTCCGGCCTGCTGTAGTCGGCGATGCGCAGCTCGACGCCGCGCTCGGCGAGGTCGGCGGCCTTCTCCTTGTCGCGGACGACGGCGGCGACGGAGCCGGCGGCGACGGCGGGGTCGGCGAGGAGGGCGTCGATGACGAGGCGGCCGAGCCGGCCGGTGGCTCCGGTGACGACGATGCTCATGGCGGGTCCTTCTTCGGTGGGGTGCGGTGGGCGATGCACTCACCGTACGTCCGGCGCTAACCTTTCGAAAGTACCCACTTTGAAGTAAGGTACTGGCATGGGAGTAAGTGAAGCACCGGAGATCCGCAGTCTGCCGGCCGACGCCGACGGCGCCATGTGCCCCTCGCGGCTCGTCCTGGAACACGTCACCAGCCGCTGGGGGGTCCTGATCCTCATCGCGCTGGGCGAGCGCTCGTACCGCTTCAGCGAGCTGCGCCGCAGGGTCGGCGGGGTCAGCGAGAAGATGCTCACGCAGACCCTCCAGACCCTGGAGCGGGACGGCTTCGTCCACCGCGACGCCAAGCCCGTCATCCCGCCCCGCGTCGACTACAGCCTCACCGCCCTCGGCGAGGAGGCCGCCGGCCGGGTCCGGGAGCTGGCCCGCTGGACCGAGCGCCGGGTCCCGGAGGTCGAGGCGGCCCGCCTCCGCTACGACGCGGCTCGTCGCGAGAGCGCCACAAACAGGTCCCAATGATGTTGTAGACAGCGCGAGTTGTCGGTCCCGGGCCGTACGATCTGCTCACCGTTCGTGGGGGAATCCGTGAGGGACCGTGGGGGATCTGTGTCGTACGGAGACCGAAGACTGTGGCGTGCCTGCTGTGTCGTACTGGTGGGCGGACTGATGGCGGCCGGCTGTAGCAGCGGCGGGAAACCCGACGGCAAGCGAGGCGGGGCCGGCACGGCGGCGGCCCCGACCAAGGCCCCGACCACCGCACCCACCCCCTCGCCCACCCCGACCGCACTCGACTTCACCCCCGACCCGAAGCGGGCGCCGAAGACCGAGGCGGAGGCCCGGCGCCTCGCCCTGGCCGTCGTCGCCGGGCCCGACGCGTGGGCCCCGGGCTATGTCGAGCGCACCCCGCACCTCAGCGACCCGGACTACTGGCCCGTCCTCGGCGCCACCTGCTCCTGGGAGACCGGCCCCCGGCCCGCCGACGTCCTCGCCAGCGTCACGGCCTACAGCGAACTGCCCGCCGTCGACGGCAAGGGCGTCCTGCGGGTCGCCGCCACCGTCACCGTCCACCGCACCGCGTCCGACGCCGACTGGGAGATGGCCTCGACTCTCGAAGAGGCGCTGCGCTGCCCCGACCAGAAGCTGCGCGACGGCGAACGGATCACCGGACTCATGTCCCTCGGCAACCCCTTCGGAGTCGGGGGCAACGCCACCGCCGACGACTCCCTCCGCGAAGGCGGCTCCTACCTCGACGACGCGGTGAACGGGGAGCAGTTCTACAGCTGGTACCAGTCCCGGATCGGACAGGTCACCGTCGCCACCGCCGTCAAGGGCGCCCCCGGATACAGCGAGTTGAACGACGGAGGGACCACCGGCACGAGCCAGGCACAGGTCCGCGCACTCGTCACGATGCTCGATCGCGTCAAGGACGAACTGGAGGTCCAGTCGTGAGCCCCACCGCCCCGCGGCCCCGGCCCGAGCCCGGCGCCCTCCAGCCGCTGCTGCCCTCCGACCCGTCCGCCCTCGCCGGCTACCGGCTCCTCGGCCGCCTCGGCGCCGGCGGCATGGGCGTCGTCTACCTCGGCCGCACCGCCGCGGGCGAGCTCGCCGCCGTCAAGGTCACCCACGCCGACCAGGCCGACCAGCCCGACTTCCGGGCCCGCTTCCGCCGCGAGGTCGAGGCCGCCCGCCGGGTCTCCAGCCCCTGGGCCGTGCCCGTCACCGGCGCCGACCCCGACGCCCCCGAACCGTGGATGGCCACCGCCTTCGTCGCCGGACCCTCCCTCGGCGAGGCCGTCACCGCACACGGCCCGCTGCCCGAGCACAGCGTCCGCCACCTCGGCTGGGCCGTCGCCCGCGCCCTCGCCGCCGTGCACGCGGCCGGACTCGTCCACCGCGACGTCAAGCCGGGCAACGTCCTGCTCGCCGTCGACGGACCCCGGCTCATCGACTTCGGCATCGCCCGCGCCACCGGCGAGACCGCCCTCACCGCCACCGACATGGTCGTCGGCACCCCCGGCTTCCTCGCACCCGAGCAGGCCGAGGCCCGCGTCGACGCCATCGGACCGCCCGCCGACGTCTTCGCCCTCGGCTGCCTCCTCGCGTACGCGGCGACCGCCCGCCCGCCCTTCGGCACCGGCGCCGTGGACGCCCTCATGTACCGGACCGTCCACGACGAACCCGACCTCGCCGGCGTCCCCGACGGGCTGCTCGACCTCGTCCGGGCCTGTCTGGCCAAGGACCCGGCGGACCGCCCCACCGCCGCCGCGATCGGCGTCCGGCTCGTCGAGGACAGCCCCGGTGACGGCGCCGCCTGGCTGCCCGCCCCGGTCGTCCGGACCATCGCCGAACGCTCCGCGCGGATGCTCGCCCTGCCCGAGATCGACGTCACCGAGACGGGCGGCGGCACCGCCCCGGCCACCCCCGGGAAGAGCCGGCGCGGCTTCCTGCTGCTCGCCTCGGGCGCCGCGGTCCTGGCCGTCGGCGGCGGCGCGGCCGCCGTCTGGGCGGGGCGCGGCGAGGACGGCACCGACGGCAAGGGTGCCGGCGGGAAGACCGTCCCGCCCCGCCCGGCCTGGAGCATCGGCGTCCTCGCCGACCTGTCCGGCGCGGCCGAGGACATCGGCCGCGCCCAGGAGCGCGGCGCGCGCCTGGCCGTGGAGCAGTTCAACGCCCGCAAGGACAAGCCCTTCACGCTCGGCCTGAAGGTCGTCGACGACCGGGGCGACGCGGGCCGCGCCCTGGAGAGCGCCAAGGCGCTCACCACCGACCCGGGCGTCCTCGCCGTCCTCGGTCCCACCACCGACGCCGTCGCCCAGGCCGTCATCCCCGCGTTCGAGGAGGCCGGGATCCCGCTGATCACGGTCTCGGCCGGCTACAACCTGCTCACCCTGCGGGCGGGCGGCGCCCGGAACGAGACGGTGCTGCGGGCCATCCCGAACCACATCAGCGCGGGCACCTACCTCTCCTTCGCGGTCACGCAGCTGCCCGGCATCCGGCGCCCCGGAGTCCTGGAGGACCGCACGGAGGACCAGTACAGCTGGCAGTACACCGGCGGCGCGCGCTTCGGCTTCGGGCAGGCCGGCATCGTCCCGCACTTCCGCGTCGTCCCGGCCCGCGCCGACGCCGCCGCGTACCGCAGGGTGCTCGGCGAGATGGTCGACGCCGGCATCGACGCCTACGTCCACTGCGGGATCACCGAGACCGCCGTCCACGCCGCCCGCGCGCTCGCCGAACTCGGTTTCACCGGTCCGCGGTTCACCGGCCAGGCCGTCTTCGGCCAGGAGTTCCTCCGCCGGGCCGGGACCGCCGCCGACGGCTGGTTCGTGTGCGCGCCGGTCGTCGACCCCACCGCGGAGAAGACGGCCGCGCCCTTCGTCGCCGCCCACCGCAAGCGGTTCGGGACGCCCCCCGCGTACTACGCGGGCGAGTCGTACGACGTCGTCACCATGACGGTCAAGGAGCTCGCGGCCCGGGCGAAGGCGTCCGGCAAGCCGGCCCGCAAGGGCCTGTGGGCGGCGCTGCGCAAGCAGAAGTACACCGGGGTGATGGGCGGTTACCACTTCAACGAGTTCGGCGACCTGGGGATCGGCGGCACCTTCGTCTACGGGGTGCAGAACGGCGCCTACAAGCCGATCGGCGCCGCGCCCCTGCTGCCCGCGAAGCCGAAGAACGACACGAAGGCCTGACCCGTGCAGCCGCTCCGCAAGGCCGACCCGTCGACGCTCGCCGGCTACCGCCTCCTCGGGCGGCTCGGCGCCGGCGGCATGGGCGTGGTCTACCTCGCCCGTACCGCCGGCGGGGCGCTCGCCGCGCTCAAGCTCATCCGCGCCGAGCACGCCGCCGATCCCGGCTTCCGCGAGCGGTTCCGCCGCGAGGCGCGGGCCGCCGAGCGGATCACCGGCCGGTGGGTCGTCCGGGTCCTCGGGGCCGACCCGGAGGCCCGGGAGCCGTGGCTGGCCACCGAGTACGTGCCCGGACCCTCGCTCGCCGAGGCGGTCGCGCTGCACGGCGCCCTGCCCGAGGCGACGGTACGCGCCCTGGGGGCCCGGCTGGCGTCCGCGCTCGCCGACATGCACGGGGCCGGACTCGTCCACCGGGACGTCAAGCCGGGCAACGTCCTGCTCGCCCTCGACGGGCCCCGGCTCATCGACTTCGGCATCGCCCGGTCCGCCGGGGCGACCGCCCTGACGGCCACCGACGCGATGATCGGCACCCCCGGCTTCCTCGCCCCGGAGCAGGCGAGGGCCGCGGGCGCCGCCGAGGTCGGCCCCGCCAGTGACGTCTTCTCGCTGGGCTGCGTCCTCGCGTACACGCTGACCGGGGAACGGCCCTTCGGCACGGGCGGGGTGGCGGCCGTGGTCTACCGCACCGTCCACGAGGCGCCCGCGCTCGACGGGGTGCCCGCCGCACTGCTTCCGCTGGTCGCCGCCTGCCTCGCCAAGGACCCGGCGGACCGGCCCGCGGCGGCCGAGGTGCGGGCCGCGCTGGGCGGGGCGGACGGTCCGGCCGGCGACTGGCTGCCGCCCGGCCTGCCCGCGCTCATCGCCCAGCGCTCCGCACAGGTCCTCGACCTGCCCGTCGCCGAGCCGACCGTGGCGGCGGCCCCGGAGCCCCGGGGGCCGTCGCGCCGCCGTGTCCTGGTGGCGGGCTCGGCCGCCGCCGTGGCGGGGGCCGGCGGGCTGACCGCCTGGCTGCTGAGCCGCGGACCGGGCGGGACGGGGGCGGGTACGGGCGGCACGGGCGGCGCCCCGCTCGACACGTACACGATCGGCGTCCTCACGGATCTCAGCGGCCCCAGCAGGACGGACGGACGGGGGCAGGAGCGCGGGATCCGGCTGGCCGTGGAGGAGTTCAACGCCCGCCCCGACCGGCCCTTCGACGTGCGCCTGCGGGTCGAGGACGACGGCGGCGAGCCGGACCGGGCCAGGGCCGCGGCGCTCGCCCTGGCGCAGGTCCCCGGTCTCGTCGGGGTCCTGGGGCCGACGCTCACGCCGACCGCCGTCGCGGCGGGCGACGAACTGACCGCGCGCGGGGTCCCGCTGGCGAGCGTGGTCGCCGACGTCCCGGCGGGTCAGATGAAGGGCCAGGAGACCCGGACCACCTACTTCCAGCCGCGCAGCGTCCACGACCTGATGACGGTGCCCTTCAGCCGCTACCTGACCGAGCACGGCGCGATGCGGACCGCCGTGGTCGAGGACCGGGACGCGGGCGAGTACAGCTGGTTCGCCGCCAGGAACCTGAGGCAGTACCCGCCGTCGGGGGACCAGGGCGGGACCGTGACCGTGCACGGGGTCGAGGCGGACGACGAGGACTTCGGCCCCGCCGTGCGCGCCGCGCTCGCGACCGACCCGCAGGGCGTGACGTACGTGGGGTCGTCGCCGCGCCGGGCCGCGCTGTGCGCCAGGGCGCTGCGCGACCAGGGGTACCGGGGGCCCCGCGGCAGCGTCGAGCACGTGCTCCGGCCGGAGTTCCTCACCACCGCCGGAGCGGCCGCCGAGGGCTGGTACTTCGGTACGGGCTACGCCGATCCCGACGGGCTCCCGAAGGCGAAGCGGTTCGCCGCCGCGTACCGGAAGCGCTGGGGACTCGCGGGGACGGCCCCCGTCGACCGGTTCGCCACGGAGGCCTACGACCTCGCTCACTGGGTGTTCCAGGCGACGCGCGCGGCGGCCGCCAACAACGCCGGGTCGGTGACCTCGGGCGTCCGGAACGGTCTGGCGCAGACGCCGTACCGGGGACTCGTGAAGACGTACTCGGCCCAGGCGAACAAGGACACGCCGACCGCGCTCCTCGGGCTCTTCCTGTGGCAGGTGAAGGGCGGGGTGCCCCGCTTCCTCGGCTCGTTCGACGAGGCGGCGCGCAAGGGCACGTGAGAGGGGCCCGGTCCGTGAGCACGGACCGGGCCCCTCGACCTCGCGCGGGTGCGCTAGCCGACGACTGTCCACGTGTCGTTGCCCGCCAGCAGCTGGCTCAGGTCGCCCTTGCCGTGCCGTTCCAGGGCCGTCTCCAGCTGGTCCGCCATCAGGGTGTCGTACACCGGCCGCTCCACCGACCGGAACACCCCGATGGGGGTCTGGTGGAGGGTGTCCGGGTCGGCGAGGCGGGACAGCGCGAAGGCCGTGGTGGGGGTGGTCGCGCGGGCGTCGTGGACCAGGATCCGCGACTCGTTCTCCGGGGTGACCGCGACGACCTGGAGGTCGCCGGTGGCCGGGTCGCGGACGACGCCCTTGCCGCCGTCGGCGCCGAAGCGGATCGGCTGCCCGTGTTCGAGGCGGATGACCGCCTCCTGGGCCAGGTCCTTGTCCTTGAGGACCTCGAAGGCGCCGTCGTTGAAGATGTTGCAGTTCTGGTAGATCTCCACGAGCGCCGTGCCGTTGTGGTCGGCGGCCTGCCGCAGGACCTCGGTGAGGTGCTTGCGGTCGGAGTCGACGGTGCGGGCCACGAAGGAGGCCTCCGCGCCGAGCGCGAGGGACACCGGGTTGAAGGGGGAGTCGAGGGAGCCCATCGGGGTCGACTTGGTGATCTTGCCGACCTCGGAGGTGGGGCTGTACTGGCCCTTGGTCAGCCCGTAGATCCGGTTGTTGAAGAGCAGGATCTTGAGGTTGACGTTCCGCCGGAGGGCGTGGATGAGGTGGTTGCCGCCGATGGAGAGCGCGTCGCCGTCGCCCGTGACGACCCAGACGGAGAGGTCGCGGCGGGAGGTGGCGAGTCCGGTGGCGATGGCCGGGGCGCGGCCGTGGATCGAGTGCATCCCGTAGGTGTTCATGTAGTACGGGAAGCGGGAGGAGCAGCCGATGCCGGAGACGAAGACGATGTTCTCCTTCGCCAGGCCCAGCTCGGGCATGAAGCCCTGGACGGCGGCCAGGACCGCGTAATCACCGCAGCCGGGGCACCACCGCACCTCCTGGTCGGACTTGAAGTCCTTCATGGACTGCTGCGCCTCGGCCTTGGGGACCAGGTTCAGCAGCGTCTCCGTGGGCTCACTCATCGATGGCCTCCTTGAGAGCGGCGGCGAGCTGCTCGGCCTTGAACGGCATGCCGTTGACCTGGGTGTGGCTGCGGGCGTCGACGAGGTACCTCGCCCGGACGAGGGTGGCGAGCTGCCCGAGGTTCATCTCGGGCACGACGACCTTGTCGTACCGCTTCAGGACCTCGCCGAGGTTCTTCGGGAAGGGGTTGAGGTGCCGCAGGTGGGCCTGGGCGATGTGCCCGTCCTCGCGGCGGATGCGGCGGACCGCGGCCGTGATCGGCCCGTAGGTGGAGCCCCAGCCGAGGACCAGGGTCCGTGCGCCGTCCGGGTCGTCGACCTCGATGTCGGGGACGTCGATGCCGTCGACCTTGGCCTGCCGGGTGCGGACCATGAACTCGTGGTTGGCGGGGTCGTACGAGATGTTCCCGGTGCCGGCCTGCTTCTCGATGCCGCCGATGCGGTGTTCGAGGCCGGGGGTGCCGGGCACGGCCCAGGGGCGGGCCAGGGTCTCGGGGTCGCGCTTGTACGGCCAGAAGACCTCGGTGCCGTCGGCCAGCTCGTGGTTGGGCCCGGTGGCGAACTGCGTCCGGAGGTCGGGGAGTTCGTCGACGTCCGGGATCCGCCAGGGCTCCGAGCCGTTGGCGAGGTAGCCGTCGGAGAGCAGGAAGACCGGGGTGCGGTACGCGAGGGCGATCCGGGCCGCCTCGATCGCCGCGTCGAAGCAGTCGGCGGGCGTCTTCGGGGCGACGATCGGGACCGGTGCCTCGCCGTTGCGGCCGTACATCGCCTGGAGCAGGTCGGCCTGCTCGGTCTTGGTGGGCAGACCGGTCGACGGGCCGCCCCGCTGGATGTCGACGATCAGCAGCGGCAGCTCCAGGGAGACCGCGAGGCCGATCGTCTCGGACTTGAGCGCCACTCCGGGCCCCGACGTGGTCGTGACGCCGAGCGCGCCGCCGAACGCGGCCCCCAGGGCCGCGCCGATGCCGGCGATCTCGTCCTCGGCCTGGAAGGTGCGGACGCCGAAGTTCTTGTGCCTGCTGAGCTCGTGGAGGATGTCCGAGGCGGGCGTGATGGGGTACGAGCCCAGGTAGAGCGGCAGGTCCGCCTGGCGCGCGGCGGCGACCAGGCCGTACGAGAGGGCCAGGTTCCCCGAGATGTTCCGGTAGGTGCCGGTGGGGAAGGCCCGGGTCGCGGGGGCGATCTCGTAGGAGACGGCGAAGTCCTCGGTGGTCTCGCCGAAGTTCCAGCCGGCCCGGAAGGCGGCGACGTTCGCCTCGGCGATCTGCGGCTTCTTCGCGAACTTCTGCCGCAGGAAGGCCTCGGTGCCCTCGGTCGGCCGGTGGTACATCCAGGACAGCAGCCCGAGCGCGAACATGTTCTTGGAGCGCTCGGCCTCCTTCCGGGACAGGCCGAAGTCCTTGAGCGCCTCGACGGTCAGCGTGGTCAGCGGTACCGGGTGGACCCGGTAGCCGTCCAGCGAGCCGTCCTCCAGGGGCGAGGTCGTGTAGCCGACCTTGGCCATGGCGCGCTTCGCGAACTCGTCGGTGTTGACGATGATCTCGCCCCCGCGCGGCACGTCCCCGATGTTGGCCCTGAGGGCGGCGGGGTTCATCGCGACCAGCACGTTCGGGGCGTCGCCCGGCGTCAGGATGTCGTGGTCGGCGAAGTGCAGCTGGAAGGACGAGACGCCCGGCAGGGTTCCGGCGGGTGCCCGGATCTCGGCCGGGAAGTTCGGCAGCGTGGAGAGGTCGTTCCCGAAGGACGCCGTCTCCGAGGTGAAGCGGTCACCCGTCAGCTGCATGCCGTCCCCGGAGTCACCCGCGAAGCGGATGATCACCCGGTCGAGACGGCGCACTTCCTTCTCGGTGCCGTGGTGCGGCTTCGCCGGGGCGCTGCGCTGCTCCCCGAGCAGGGCCTCACCGGCCTCGCTACTGACCTGGCTGGTCACTGAACTGGACCTCCCTCGCGGCAAGGGGACTCTCCGCCGGAGGCGGGAGAGGGCTCGGGGCGCGGTCGGCCGATCACCGTCCGTCCCCAGGGCCCACCCTACGACGGCAGGGAGGGCCCTCCCGGGACTTCTCGCATCTCGGACCTCTTTTTGAGACGCCCACTTGCCCTGAATCGTCACGTTCTGTCGCCACCCGGAGTGTTCCGGAAAGCCGGATTCCGCCTCATTCTCTGGTTCCGGGCCCCCTGGGGGGCCGTCGCCGGCCGTCCTCCGGTGCGCGGAGTCCGGCCGGCCGTCCGTCCGATACCTGACAGAGTGTCAGATGATCAGGATTTCAGATACGTCAACACCGCCAGTACCCGCCGGTGATCGCCGTCACTCGGCGAGAGGCCCAGCTTCAGGAAGATGTTGCTGATGTGCTTCTCCACCGCGCCGTCGCTCACCACCAGCGCCTTCGCGATCGCCGAGTTGGTCCGCCCCTCCGCCATCAGGCCGAGGACCTCCCGCTCGCGCGGCGTCAGGTTCGCGAGCACGTCCTGCTGCCGGCTCCGGCCGAGCAGCTGCTGCACGACCTCCGGGTCGAGCGCGGTGCCGCCGCCGGCGACCCGCACCACGGCGTCCACGAACTCCCTGACCTCGGCGACCCGGTCCTTCAGCAGATAGCCGACGCCCCGGCTGGAACCGGCCAGGAGTTCGGTGGCGTACTGCTCCTCCACGTACTGCGACAGCACGAGCACGCCGAGTCGCGGGTGCTCCTTCCGCAGCCGCACGGCCGCCCGGACCCCCTCGTCCGTGTGTGTCGGCGGCATCCGCACGTCGGCCACGACCACGTCGGGCAGCGCGCCCTGCGCGGCGAGCCCGGCCACGGTCTCGACCAGCGCCTCACCGTCCCCCACACCAGCGACCACCTCGTGCCCGAGGTCGGTGAGCAGCCGGGTCAGCCCCTCCCGCAGCAGCACCGAATCCTCCGCGATGACCACCCGCACGCGCCCGACCCCTTGATCCACACCCACGCCCAACAGCCCCCACGTCTCGCCGACCGAATACTTCCTGTGACTCGGCCAGCATCGCAGGGTCGCCTCGCCTCGTGCCCGTTCCCGGCACGAGGCCCGTCACCTCGGGCACCGCGCCCTCCACGTCCCGCGCGCACCCGACCGGGCCCCGGGATCCGAGGACCCCGGGACGCCGGCCCCCGCCCGCGCCGCTCACGCCCGCCAGGGCAGCTCCACCGTCACCGTCGTCGGCCCGCCCTCCGGCGAGTCCACCGCGAGCACGCCGTCGACCGCGCCCACCCGGTCCGAGAGCGAGGCCAGGCTCCGCCCGGTCACCACGTGCGCCCCGCCGACACCGTCGTCCCGCACCTGCAGCATCAGCCGACCGCCCGTCCGCCACACGTCCACCCAGGCCCGCCGCGCCCGTGCGTGCGCCGTGACGTTCCGCAGCAGCTCGGAGACGGTGAAGTACGCGATGCCCTCGATCGCCGCCACCGGCCGCGCCGGCAGGTCCACGTCCACCGAGACCGGGACCGCGCACCGCGAGGCCACCGCCGACAGCGCCGCGTCCAGACCCCGGTCGGTGAGGACCGCGGGATGGATGCCCCGCGCGAGGTCCCGCAGCTCCTGGAGCGCGAGCTTCACCTCGCCGTGCGCCTCGTCGACGAGCACCGCCGCCGCCTGCGGATCCCGGGCCAGCGTCTCCTTCGCGAGGCCGAGGTCCATGGCGAGCGCGGCGAGCCGGGCCTGCGCCCCGTCGTGCAGCTCGCGCTCGATCCGCCGCAGGTCCGCCGATGCGGTGTCGACGACCACGCCCCGGTCCGACTCCAGCTCGGTGACGCGCGAGGCCAGCCGGGAGGGCCCGAGGAGCGCGGTGACCAGCAGCCGGTCGACCGTGACGAACCCACGCAGCAGCCAGGGGCCCGCCATCACGAAGAGCAGCCCGGCCAGGCACGTGACCGCGACCTCGAAGGGCGAGTCGAGGTACAGGTGGTGGGTCCCGTCGCCGTACAGCTGGATGCCGTCCTGCCCGAGGTACGCGGGGAAGGTCCACCTCCACAGCGGGTACGTGAAGAGGCCCCAGCCCCAGCCCCAGAAGGCCACGGTCACGGAGAAGGAGACGATCGCCCACGGCATGTGCACGATCGCGTAGAGCAGGTGCCGCCAGGACGATCCGCTCTTGAGCACGGCCCCCATCCAGGAGAACGCGCCGCCGGACCGGGGCCGCACCGGTTCGGGCGCGCCCACCTCGACCCCCAGCAGGGCCCGCGTCCGGGCCCGCTCGACGACGCCGAAGCCCCGGCACATGGCGAGGGCCCCGGCCAGGATCGGCACGCCGAGGAAGGTGACGAGCAGCCCGGCTCCGGCCGAGACGAACGCGACCGAGAGCGCGAACCAGCAGACGCTCAGCGGCAGCCCGACCAGCACGTGGAGCAGCGCACGCCACGTGCGGCCCTCGAACGGCGCGCGGATCGCGGCGGGGAGGTGGGAGGCCATCGCGAGGGTCCTTCTCTGCTGGGGGAGGGGGCGGTCGGTACGCGTCCCAGCCTTCCGCGCCGGGCCCGCCGGGACCATGAGGAGGGTGGGCGTCTGGGGGCGGGGGTTTTCCCTACCTCGGGAGCGGTGAGAGGGACGGTGGCGGTCGGCGGGAGGGGGGGAGCGGCGGGGAGGGCGCGAGACGGGGCGCCCGGCGGCGGAGACGCGAAGGGGCCGGCGGGGAGCGGACACACACCGTGTCGCTCTTCACCGGCCCTCAGGCACCCCGGGCGCCGCCCCTATGACCCCCGGGCGTCCTCGCGGCGGCTCACGGCTTCGGCCGTGACCGCCACGGCAGTTCCGCCGTCACCGTCGTCGGGCCGCCCTCCGGCGAGTCCAGGACGAGCAGGCCGTCCACCGCGCCCAGCCGCTCCGCGAGGCCCGCCAGGCCCGTGCCGCCGTCGAAGCGGGCACCGCCCGCCCCGTCGTCGCGCACCTGGAGCAGCAGCCGGTCCGCCGCCCGCCACACCTCCACGGACGCGGACCGCGCCCGCGCGTGCTTCGAGACGTTCTGGAGCAGCTCCGACACCGTGAAGTAGGCGATGCCCTCGATCGCCTCGGCCGGCCGCTCCGACAGGTCCACCGTCACCTTCACCGGCACCGTGCAGCGCGCCGACACCGAGGACAGCGCGGCGCTCAGCCCGCGGTCGGTGAGGACGGCCGGATGGATGCCCCGGGCGAGGTCCCGCAGTTCCTGGAGGGCGAGCTTCACCTCGCCGTGCGCCTCGTCGACCATCGCCGCCGCGGCCTCCGGGTCGTCGAGGAGCTTCTCCTTGGCCAGGCCGAGCCCCATCGCGAGCGCGACGAGCCGGGCCTGCGCCCCGTCGTGCAGGTCCCGTTCGATGCGGCGCAGGTCCGCCGCAGCGGTGTCGACGACGACCCCGCGGTCCGACTCCAGTTCGGCGATCCGCCGCTCCAGCTCGTCCGAGGGGGAGAGCAGGCCGCGGACCATGCCCCGGTCGGCGCCGGCCATGCCCCGCGCGAGGAACGGCAGCACCGGCCACAGCACGAGGAGGGAGACGAGCGCGACCGTGAACGTCACGATCCCCCAGGGCAGCCGGATCAGCCCGTACAACTGCGTCCGCCAGGCCACCGGGTCCTTCAGCCTGCTCCACAGCCAGCCGAAGAAGCCGCCGCGCGACGGCAGCGGGGACGGTTCGGCGATCGCGACCCCGAGGAGCGCGCGGGCCCGGGCCCGCTCCGACCGGCCGAGGAGACGCGCGCCGCCGAGCCCGAGGGCGAGCAGCGGGAGCCCGACGACGGTGACGGACAGCCCGACGCCGAGGACCACGCTCACGACCGCGTAGACGAAACCGGCCAGCGCGGTGAAGAGGTTGGAGAGGAGGAAGGCGATCTCCTTCCACGTCTCCTTGCCGTAGGCGGTGCGGCGGGGCGGACGGGGGCGCGGCGGCGCGGCGGCGGCCCCGGAGGGCTCGGCGGGATCGAGAACGGCGGTCATGGGCCCCAGCCTGCCGGTCGCGGACCCGGCGACGCCATGGGGGAGGTCGGTGGGCGGCCGGGGGGATATCCCCACCCGGAGCGGTACGGGGACGGCGCCGCGCCCTCGCGAGGACCGGGCCGAGCCCCGCGAGGACGGTGCAGACGCGACTGCTTACGGTCTCTTTAGCAGGGCCTAGACTCGCGTCCGTACAGAAGTGACTCATGAGACACCGAGACCGAGGGGCGGACGGACGTGCGGGAACCGACCGTTGTCGCGGCCGGCGTGACGGGCGCGGCGGACTACTTCGAGACGTACTCAGTCGTCGGCATCCTCGCCGTCGTCGGCGTGCTCTTCGTCGCCGTGGCGTTCGGCGCGGGCCGACTGCTGAGGCCTGTCGTGCCGACGCCCGAGAAACTCCTCACCTACGAGTGCGGGGTCGACCCCGTCGGGGAGGGCTGGGCGCACACCCAGGTCCGCTACTACGTGTACGCCTTCCTCTACGTCATCTTCGCCGTCGACTCGATCTTCCTCTTCCCCTGGGCGACGGTCTTCGCCGCGCCCGGCTACGGCGCCACGACCCTGGTCGAGATGTTCGTCTTCCTCGGCTTCCTGGCCGTGGGCCTGCTCTACGCGTACAAGAAGGGCGTCCTGGCATGGACGTAACACCCCTGCCCACACCCCTGCCCGCTCCGAAGCTGGGGCCGCTCGCCCGCCTCGCCCCCGAGCCGATGAAGGTGGTCCTGAACTGGGGCCGCCGCTACAGCCTGTGGGTCTTCAACTTCGGGCTCGCGTGCTGCGCGATCGAGTTCATCGCCGCGTCGATGGCCCGGCACGACTTCATCCGGCTCGGCGTGATCCCCTTCGCGCCCGGCCCCCGCCAGGCCGACCTCATGATCGTCTCGGGCACCGTGACGGACAAGATGGCGCCGGCGGTGAAGCGGCTGTACGAGCAGATGCCCGAGCCCAAGTACGTCATCTCCTTCGGCGCCTGCTCCAACTGCGGCGGCCCCTACTGGGACTCGTACTCGGTCACCAAGGGCGTCGACCAGATCATCCCGGTCGACGTGTACGTGCCGGGCTGCCCGCCGCGCCCCGAGGCGCTGCTCCAAGGGATCCTCAAGCTCCAGGAGAAGATCGCGCGGGAGAGCCTGGCCGAGCGGTACGCGGCCACCGGCGGCGCGTCGGTCGCGCAGCTGACGAGCCCGCTCGTGGAGCGCCCGGGAGCCGGGGAATGACGGCCTACGACTCCCTCCCCGACGCCGTGACGGAGGTCTTCGGCGAGGCGGCGACGGCGGAGCGGGCCTACGACCTGCTGACCGTCGACGTCCCGCCGGCGTCCTGGACCACGGCGCTCGAAACGGCCCGGGACGTGCTCGGGTGCACCTACTTCGACTGGCTGAGCGCCGTCGACGAGCCCGGCACCGGCTTCCGGGTCTGCGCGCACGTCGCCGCGGTGGGGGAGGGGCGCCCGCGGCGCCTCCTGCTCCGCACGACGGTCCCGCACTCCGCCCCCGTCCTGCCCACCGCGATCGGCGTGTACGCGGGCGCGGGCTGGCACGAGCGCGAGACCCACGAGATGTTCGGCGTGGACTTCACGGGCCACCCGCACCTGGTGCCGCTGCTGCTCCCGGAGAACTTCGAGGGCCACCCGCTGCGCAAGGACTTCGTCCTCGCGGCCCGGGTCGCGAAGGCGTGGCCGGGCGCGAAGGAGCCGGGCGAGTCGCACGAGGGCGGCCCGAAGCGCCGTCAGATGCTTCCCCCGGGCGTTCCGGACCCGAACGAGTGGGGCCCGCTGAAGGGCCAGCTCCCGCCGGCCCCGGCGCGCCCCGCCCGGGCGGCGGCGGGCGACCGCCCGGTCCGCCGGGCCCGCTCGGTGACGGAGGGCTCGGCGACCCAGGCGGAACCCGGGACGACACCCGAGGCCGCACCGGACACCACCCGTCCGCCGCGCCGGAGCCGTTCGGTGTCGGAGGGGTCGGCGAGCCAGGCGGCGTCGGCGGAGGAGGCCCCGGCGGCCCGTCCGCCGCGCCGCAACCGTTCGGTGTCGGAGGGGTCGGCGAGCCAGGCGGCGTCGGCGGGTCCGGAGGCGTCGGCGGAGGAGGCCCCGGCGGCCCGTCCGCCGCGCCGCAACCGTTCGGTGTCCGAGGGCTCGGCGAGCCAGACGGCTCCGGCAGGGGAGCCGGACGCGGCCGGACCGGGAGCCGACGCCCCGCCCCCGGCGGCCCGCCCGCCGCGCCGTAACCGCTCGGCCGCCGACGGGTCGGCGAGCCAGTCGACCCCAGACGGCCCCGCGCCGCGCGCGGAGGCCGCACCGCCGCGCACCCGCAGCTCGGACGCCCCCTGGCACCACGCCCGCCCGGCCTTCGACGAGAAGACCCCGCCGGACCCCGCACCCGAGGGCAAGCCGGCGGCGGCCCCCGCTCCCGAGCCGGCGGCGGCGCCCGAGCCCGCGCCTCCGGCGGAGCCCCCGGCGAAGGCCGCCCCCGCACCCGAGGGGAAGCCCGAGCCGGAGGCGAAGCCCGCTCCCGAGCCCGAGCCCGCCCCCGAGCCCGCCCCCGAGCCGGAGGCGAAGCCCGCACCCGAGCCGGGTCCCGAGCCCGAGCCGCAGGCAAAGCCCTCGAAGCCCGCTCCCGAGTCCACCGACCCAGCCGACCCCACCACCCCCGCCGGAGGCGATCCCGCGTGAACGACGTACTCGACGTCGCCCTCCGGCTGCTCGTCGTCTTCGCCGTCTTCCTCGTCCTGCCCCTCGTCGTCGGCCAGACCGAGCACAAGGTCATGGCCCACATGCAGGGCCGCCTCGGCCCCATGTACGCCGGCGGTTTCCACGGCTGGGCACAGCTCGTCGCCGACGGGGTGAAGTTCGCGCAGAAGGAGGACATCGTCCCCAGGGACGCCGACCGGCGGGTCTTCCAGCTCGCGCCGGCCGTCGCCCTCCTCCCGTACCTCCTCGTCCTCGTCGCCATCCCCATCGGCCCGGGCGAGGGCGCGGTCGGGCAGGTCGTCGACGCCGGCATCTTCTTCGTGCTGGCCGTGATGGGCGTCGGCGTCCTCGGCAGCCTGATGGCCGGCTGGGCGTCCGCGAACAAGTTCTCGCTGCTCGGCGGGCTCCGTACCGCCGCCCAGCTCCTCGCGTACGAGCTGCCCATGCTGCTCGCCGCCGCCTCCGTCGCGATGGCCGCCGGCACCGTCTCCCTCCCCGGGATCCTCGACGCCTTCGAGTGGTGGTGGCTGCCCTGGCAGATCGTCGGCGCCCTCGTGTTCTTCGTGGCGGGCCTCGCCGAGCTGCAGCGGCCCCCGTTCGACATGCCCGTCGCCGACTCGGAGATCATCTTCGGCGCGTACACCGAGTACACCGGGCTCCGCTTCGCGCTGTTCCTGCTCGCCGAGTACGCCGGCATCGTCGTCCTGTGCGGCCTCACCACCGTCCTGTTCCTCGGCGGCTGGCACGGCCCCTTCGGCGGTGACGGGCTCGGCTGGGTGTGGACCCTCCTCAAGACCGCGGTCCTCGCGTTCGTCGTGATCTGGCTGCGGGTCAGCTACCCGCGGCTGCGGGAGGACCAGCTCCAGAAGCTCGCCTGGACGACCCTCGTCCCGCTCGCGCTCGCGCAGATCGCGCTCACCGGCATCGTGAAGGTGGCGATCCAGTAATGGCCATTCCCGGCTCCGGCCTCGCCAAGGGCCTCGCCGTCACCCTCCGCACGATGACGAGGAAGACCGTCACCGCGCAGTACCCGGACGTCCAGCCCGAGCTGCCGCCCCGCACCCGCGGGGTCATCGGGCTGTTCGAGGAGAACTGCACGGTCTGCATGCTCTGCGCCCGCGAGTGCCCCGACTGGTGCATCTACATCGACTCCCACAAGGAGACGGTGCCGGCGGCGGCCCCCGGCGGCCGCGAGCGCAGCCGGAACGTCCTCGACCGCTTCGCCATCGACTTCTCCCTCTGCATGTACTGCGGTATCTGCATCGAGGTGTGCCCGTTCGACGCGCTGTTCTGGTCGCCCGAGTTCGAGTACGCGGAGACCGACATCCACGAGCTGACCCACGAGCGAGACAAGCTCCGCGAGTGGATGTGGACGGTTCCCGAACCGCCCGCCCTCGACCCGCGCGCGGAGGAGCCGAAGGAGATCGCGGCCGCCCGCAAGGCCGCGGAGAAGGCCGCGGCCGCCGCGGCCCAGGCCCGGGCCGAGGAGGAGCAGTCGTGATCCTCGCCGCCCACCAGGCCCTCCAGCAGGCCGCCGGCCAGGTGACGCTGAACCAGCAGACGCACGGCTTCCTCTCGCCCACGGGCGTCGAGATCGCCTTCGTCCTCGTCGGGCTCGTCACGCTGGGCGCCGCCCTCGTGACCGTCACCACCCGCCAGCTCGTCCACGCCGCGCTCTGGCTGGTCGTGGCGCTCGGCGGCCTCGCCGTCGAGTACCTGCTCCTGACGGCCGAGTTCATCGCCTGGGTCCAGGTCCTGATCTACGTCGGCTCCGTCGTCGTCCTCCTCCTCTTCGGGCTCATGCTCACCAAGGCCCCCATCGGACACTCCCCGGACGCCGACTCGCGCAACAAGCCGGTCGCCGCGGCCGTCGCGCTCGCCGCCGCGGCCGCGCTCGTCTGGGTGGTCGTCGACGCCTTCCGCACGACCTGGATCGACCTCGACGGAGCCGTACAGGGGTCCACCGAGGTCTCCGGCCAGATCCTCTTCCGGCACTGGGTGCTGCCGTTCGAGGCGCTGTCCGTCCTCCTCCTGGCCGCCCTGGTGGGCGCCATCGTGCTCTCCCGCAGGAAGAACAAGGAGGAGGAGCGCTGATGCACCTCGCCTACCCGGCGGTCCTCGCCGCCCTCCTCTTCGCCGTCGGCGTCTACGGCGTCCTCGCCCGACGCAACGCGATCCTGGTCCTGATGTCCGTCGAGCTGATGCTCAACGCCGTCAACCTCAACCTGGTCGCCTTCGACGTCTGGCTCCGCGACACCCTCCACGCCGGCCAGGCCCTCACCCTCTTCACCATCGCCGTCGCCGCCGCCGAGATCGGCATCGGCCTCGCGATCGTCCTGATGGTCCACCGCACCAGGGGCACCGCGGACATCGACCGGCTCCGCGACACCGCCGAACCGCCGCAGCCCTGGGACACCGCCGCCGAGGACGACACACCCCCCGACGGCCTGCCCGCCGACGGCACACCGACCGACGACACGCCCCCCGGCGAGAAGGCCGAGGCCACCGCGTGACCACCACGACCCTCGCCGTCCTCGTCCCCGTCCTCCCCTTCCTCGGCGCCGTCGCCGGACTCCTGCTCGGCCGCACCGCCCCCGGCTTCGTGCGCCCGCTCGCCGTGCTGCCCGTGCTCGCGGCCACCGCGCTGGCCGTCGCCGTCGCCGTCCGGCAGGGCGGCGGGAAGACGATCGACGCCGCCACCCAGCTCACCCCCACCGGCTCGGTCCCCATCGACCTGGCCCTGTACATCGACGGCTTCGCGGCCCTCGTCGCCGTCCTCGTCGGCGTCGTCGCCACCTGCGTGCAGGTCTACTCGACCGGCTACCTCCGCGAGGACCCGCGCTACCCCTCGTACGCCGCGCTCGTCTCCCTCTTCACCTCCGCGATGCTGCTCGTCGTCTACTCGGGCGACCTGATGGTCCTGCTGGTCGGCTGGGAGATCATGGGCATCTGCTCGTACTTCCTCGTCGGCCACTACTGGGAGACCCCCGAGGCGCGGGCCGCCTCCCTCAAGGCCTTCCTCGTCACCAAGCTCGGCGACGTCCCCTTCCTCATCGGCCTGTTCGCGCTCGCCGCCGACGCGGGCACCTTCCGGATCACCGGAGTCCTCGGCGCCGTCGCGAGCGGCGGCCTCGACCACCCCACCCTGATCGCGCTGCTGCTGCTCGCCGGCGTGGCCGGCAAGTCGGCCCAGTTCCCGCTGCACACCTGGCTCCCGGACGCCATGGCCGGCCCCACCCCCGTCTCCGCGCTCATCCACGCGGCGACGATGGTCGCCGCCGGCATCTACTTCACGGCCCGGCTGCTGCCCGTCTTCGCCGAGTCCGCCGCCGCGATGACCGTGCTCGCCGTGATGGCCGCGATCACCATGGTCGGCTCCGCGCTCGCCGCGCTCGCCCAGGACGACATCAAGCGGGTCCTCGCCTATTCGACGATCGGCCAGCTCGGCTACATGGCCGGCGCCCTGGCCGTCGGCGACCGCGGGGCCGCCGTCTTCCACCTCCTCTCGCACGCCGCGTTCAAGGCCCTGCTCTTCCTCGCCGCCGGCACCGTCATCCACGCCGCCGGCACGAACTCGCTCACCGCCATGTCCCGTATGAGCGGCCTCGCGAAGCGCGTCCCGGACGCGTACTGGACGATGACCGTCGCCCTGCTCGCGCTCGCCGCGATCCCGCCCTTCGCCGGCTTCTTCTCCAAGGAGGCCGTCCTGGTGGCCGCCGAGCACACCGCGCTCGGTGACCGCACGGTCGCCCCCGCCGGAGCAGGCTGGACCGTCCTCGTCGCCGGCCTGCTGACCGCCCTCCTCACCGCCGCGTACGCGCTCCGCCTCTGGCTGCGGACCTTCCGCGGCCGCGGCGCCGAGGCCCCCGCGCACGGTCGCCAGCCGCTCGCCATGACGTCCGTCCTGTGGGTGCTCGCGGTCCCCTCCCTGGGCTTCGGCCTGACCGTCACGTACCTCGACGACTGGTTCGACGGGAACGCCCTCACCCCGACCCTCACCACGGCGGTCCTGGGCACCGGCCTCGCCGCCGCCGGCGCCGCCGTCACCTACGCGGTCTGGCGCACCCTCGCCGCGCGGACCCCGGCGGCGGCCGCCGCCCGGGTCCCCGCCCCGCACGTGGCCCACCCGGACGCCGACGCCGGACTCGTCGAGGCGGAGGCGCTGACCCTGCCGCAACCCGCCGAGGACCCGGCCGACCCCGGCCGCGCCCTCCTCGGCCCGCTGCACGGCCCCGCCGCCGACGGCTTCCACCTGGACGCCGTCTACCGGACGGCGTTCGTCCGCCCCGTCCTCGCCGCCGCCTCCCTGGTCCGCTTCCTGGACCGCGAGGTCGTCGACACCTACGTCCGCGGCGCGGGCGCCTCCGCCAAGGGACTCGGCTGGCTCGTCCGCCGCGCCCAGACCGGGAACGTGCAGACCTACCTCAGCGCCCTGCTCGCCGGCTCCGTCGTCCTGGCGATCGCCGCCGTCGCCCTCGCCAACGCCGTCGCCGGAGCGTGAGCCGTGATCGATATCAGCGAATCCGTGATGCAGTTCCTCCTGGCGTCGATCGTCGCCGGACCGCTCCTGGGAGCGGTCGCCGCCCTCCTCCCCGCCCCGCCGGGGCTGAAGGGGAAGTCGCCCGACCAGGCCGTGCTTCGCCACGGCGTCACCGTCACCGCCGTGATCCTGCTGGCCGCGATCGTCCTCGCGCTCGGCTTCGACCACGACCGGCCGTCGAGGATGCAGGCCACGACGGACATCAGCTGGATCCCGGCACTCGACGTGCGGATCCACCTCGGTGTCGACGGCATCTCCCTCCCCCTCCTGGTCCTGACCGCGCTCCTGAGCTTCCTCTGCGCGCTGTACAGCTACTTCAAGATGCCCTCCGGCCCTTCCCCCAAGGGCTTCGTGGCGCTGCTCCTCGTCCTGGAGTCCGGCACCCTCGCCACCTTCGCCGTCCTCGACCTGGTCCTGTTCTTCCTGGCCTTCGAGATGGTCCTCATCCCGATGTACTTCCTCATCGCCCGCTGGGGCGGCGCGGGCAGGCAGGCCGCGGCCTGGAAGTTCATCCTCTACACGCTGCTCGGCTCCGTCGTCATGCTGCTCGGCCTGCTCCTCATCGGCGTGAAGGCGGGCACGTTCGACATGGTGGCGCTGGCCGCTGACAACGGCCGGGGACTGACCACATCGGTGCAGGTCATCGCCGTTCTCGCGATCGGCCTGGGACTCGCGGTGAAGACCCCGATGTGGCCGCTGCACAGCTGGCTCCCGGACGCCCACACCGCCGCCCCGACGGTCGGCTCGGTCCTCCTCGCCGGCGTCCTGCTCAAGATGGGCACGTACGGCTTCGTCCGGATCGTCCTGCCGATCGCACCCGACGGCATGCGGGTCTTCGCCCCCTACCTCGCCGCCTTCGCCGTCGCCGGGATCATCTACGGATCGCTCGCCTGCCTCGCCCTCGCGCGCCCCGGCAACAAGGGCGACCTCAAGCGCCTGATCGCGTACTCCTCCGTCGGCCACATGGGCTTCGTGCTCCTCGGCATCGCCACCATGACCCCCACCGGGGTCAACGGCGCCCTCTTCGCCAACGTCGCCCACGGCCTCGTCACCGGCCTGCTCTTCTTCCTCGTCGGAGCGGTCAAGGACCGGTACGGCACCGCGGACCTCGACACCCTCGCCGGAGCCACCGGCGCTGCCCTCTACGGCCGCGCCCCCCGCCTCGGCGCGCTCCTCGCCTTCGCGGCCGTCGCCTCCCTCGGACTGCCCGGCCTGGCGGGCTTCTGGGGCGAGATGCTGGCCCTGTTCGGCGCCTTCGAACCCGCCGAGGGCCTCAGCCGCCCCGCCTTCCTCACCTTCATGGCGATCGGCGCCTTCGGCACCCTCCTCACCGCCGCGTACCTCCTCATCGTGGTCCGCCGCGTCTGCATGGGCGGCCCCCGCCCCGTCGGGGAGACCCCGATCGCCGACGTCCAGGGCTACGAGGTCGCCGCCTGGACCCCGCTCGTCGCCCTCACCGTCCTCGCCGGGCTCTGGCCCGCGATCCTCCTCGGCCTCACCGACCCGGCCGTCCAGCAGCTCCTCGCCGGAGGCACCCGATGACCCCAGTGACGGCGCTCGCCGGAGACTCCCTCGTCCAGTCCGTCGACTGGCTCACGATCGCGCCCCCCACCCTCACGGCCCTGGTCGCGCTCGTCGTGCTCGTCGCCGACCTGTTCGTCCCCCAGGAGCGCAAGCGGCTCCTCGGCTGGACCGCGATCGCCGGCCTCACGGCCGCCCTCGCCCTGCTCGTCCCGCTGCGGGCCGGCGACCGCTCCACCTTCTGCCTCACCGCGGACACCGGGGTCGCCGCGTGCAGCTACACGGCCGACCACTTCACCCTCGTCATCCAGCTGCTCGTCCTCGGCGGCGCACTCCTCACGGCCCTGCTCTCCCTCACCGAGACCCGCGACCGGCTCCCGGCCGGCGAGTACTGGTTCCTGCTGCTCTCCTCGGCCGCCGGCGCCGCCCTGCTGCCCGCCTCCCGGGACCTCGCGACCCTCGTGGTCGCCCTGGAGGTGGCCTCGCTGCCCGCCTTCGCGCTCGTCGGCCTCAAGCGCGGCGACCGCATGTCGGGCGAGGCGGCGCTCAAGTTCTTCCTGTCCTCCGTGACCGCGACCGCCGTCACCCTGCTCGGCGTCAGCTTCGTGTACGCGGCGACCGGCACCCTCCACCTCACCGAGCTCGCCCAGCGCCTCGACGACGTCCCCGGCCAGCTCCAGACGCTCGCCGAGGCGGGTGTGGCCCTCACCCTCGTCGGCTTCGCCTTCAAGACGGCCGCCGTCCCCTTCCACTTCTGGGTGCCCGACACCTACGTCGGAGCCCCGCTGCCCGTCGCCGCCTATCTGTCGGTGGTCGGCAAGGCCGTCGGCTTCACCGGGCTCATCCTCGTGACGGTCGTCGCCTTCCCCTCGTACGCCGACGTGTGGGGACCCGCGCTCGCCGCCCTCGCCGCGCTCACCATGACCGCCGGGAACGTCGCCGCCCTCCGGCAGCTGTCCACGCGCGCGCGGAGCGCCGTCCGGCTGCTCGCCTGGTCCTCCGTCGCCCAGGCCGGCTACCTGCTCGTACCGATCGCGGCCGCCGCGTACTCCAGCGACGACCAGATCGGCGCCACCGTCGCGTACGCCCTGATGTACGCCGTCGTGAACCTCGGCGCGTTCGCCGTCGTCGCGCTCGTCGCCCGCAGGCACCCCGGGAACCGGCTCGCGGACTACCGGGGCCTGTACGCGGCGAGCCCCGCCGCCGCCCTCGCGCTCGCCTTCTTCCTCCTGAATCTGGCCGGTTTGCCCCCGGGTATCATCGGCCTCTTCGCCAAGGTGACCGTCTTCTCGTCGGCCGTCGACGCGGGCCTCGGCTGGCTGGCCGTGGTCATGGGCGTCAACGTCGCCGTCGGGCTGTACTACTACCTGCGCTGGACGGCCCTGCTGTTCCGGCCGCCGGCGGGTCCGCACGGCACGCCGGACGGCGGACCGGCGGCCGCGTCCGAGGCACGGACCGTCCCCCACACGGTCCCCGCGCCGATCACCCTGGCGATCGCGCTGACCGCCGCCGTCGGAGTCGTCCTGTCGGGCTACCCGCAGATCGCGCTCCGCTTCGCGGCGAACAGCCTGTTCTGACCCCCCCACCGACGAAAGCCAGGGAGCGAGCACCACCGTGCTGAACGGATTCAAGGACTTCATACTTCGCGGGAACGTCATCTCGATGGCCATCGGCCTGGCCGTCGGCACGGCGTTCACGGCCGTCGTCACCGGCTTCAGCAAGGCCTTCATCACGCCCCTCATCGGCCTCGCGACCGGAACCGTGGGCAACTTCAACGACGCCCAGTTCCACGTCGGCAAGACCATCTTCCCGTACGGCCTGGCCATCTCCGCCGCCATAGCGTTCCTCATCACCGCCGCGGTCCTCTACTTCCTGATCGTCGCCCCGCTGGCGAAGGTCCAGACGAGGTTCGCCAAGCAGGAGGCCGCCGACCCGAAGTCCGAGAAGCGCGACTGCCCCCGCTGCTACACCGAGATCCCGGCCATCGCCTCCCGCTGCGCCCACTGCACCAGCGAGGTCGAGCCGACCGTCCTCCTGGAGGAGAAGGTCCCGGCCGCCCGCTGATCACCCGAACGGCTCACACCCCGCCACCGGCCTCCCCGGTGCGGCCGGGGGAACCGGAACCTCCCGCCTGGCGTTGACCAGTACGGAAGGGTCCACTGGACACGTGGACGACCACGAAGCAAAGGGTTCCCCTGCCGCACCACCTGGAGGGCGTACCGTGCACCGCCGGCACAACGGGCTGAGGACCGCCGTACTTCTCGGAGGGCTCTCCGCCCTCATCATCGTCATCGGCAGCTTCTTCGGACGTACGGGGCTGATCGTCGCGCTGTTGGTCGCGCTCGGCACCAACGCGTACGCGTACTGGAACAGCGACAAGCTGGCGCTGCGGGCCATGCGCGCCCGGCCCGTCAGCGAGTTCGAGGCCCCCGCCCTGTACCGGATGGTGCGGGAGCTCTCCACCCAGGCGCGCCAGCCCATGCCCCGGCTCTACATCTCGCCGACCCAGGCGCCGAACGCCTTCGCGACCGGCCGCAACCCGAGGAACGCGGCGGTCTGCTGCACCGAGGGCATCCTCGCGATCCTCGACGAGCGCGAGCTGCGCGGCGTCATCGGCCACGAACTGAGCCACGTCTACAACCGGGACATCCTCATCTCCTCGGTCGCCGGGGCGCTCGCCTCCGTGATCATGTTCCTGGTCAACTTCGCCTGGCTGATCCCGGTCGGCCGGTCCAGCGACGACGACCGCCCCGGACTGCTCGGCATGCTGCTCGTCATGATCCTCGGCCCGATCGCCGCCTCGGTCATCCAGCTCGCGATCTCCCGCTCCCGGGAGTACGAGGCCGACGCCTCCGGAGCCCAGCTCACCGGTGACCCGCTCGCCCTGGCCGCCGCCCTGCGGAAGCTGGACGCGGGCACCAAGCAGCTGCCCCTGCCCGCCGAGCCCCGGATCGAGACCGCGAGCCACATGATGATCGCGAACCCCTTCGGGCCCGGACAGGGCCTCTCCAAGATGTTCTCCACCCACCCGCCGATGGCCGAGCGCATCGCCCGGCTCGAACAGATGGCAGGTCGACGCCCGTGAAGACAGTCCTCAACATCATCTGGCTGGTGCTCTGCGGATTCTGGATGTTCCTCGGCTACATGCTGGCGGGCGTCCTGCTCTGCATCACGATCATCGGCATCCCCTTCGGACTCGCCGCGTTCCGCATCGGGGTGTACGCCCTGTGGCCCTTCGGCCACACGGTCGTGGACCGCCGCGACGCGGGCGCGCCCTCCTGCGTGGGCAACGTCCTGTGGCTGATCCTCGCCGGCTGGTGGCTCGCCCTCGGCCACATCACCACCGGCATCGCCCTCTGCATCACGATCATCGGCATCCCCCTCGGCATCGCGAACTTCAAGCTGATCCCGGTATCCCTGCTGCCCCTCGGCAAGGAGATCGTCCCCACGGACCAGGCCTACGGATACGGATACGCGGACCGCTAGCAGCGGACCGTCAGGAGGGGACGCCCCGATCGTGCAGAACGCCCGCTACGCGCTCCTCTCCGACGCGTACCCCGTCGCCCTCTGCCAGGACGTCGACGGCCTCTACGCGGACCCCGCGCCGACGCCGCCCGTGCGGTACGAGCTCCGCGGCTGCGAGCCCCGCGGCGAACTGGCCCGGGCCGTCACCGAGGCACTCGTGGAGGGCACGGCGCCGCTCGGCCCGCTCGACGTGGAGGTCCCCGACGGACTGTGGCGCCTCGACGGCGTCCGGGTCGTCGGCGCCCGCGGGGACGCCGTGACCGTCGAGACGACGGGGGAGCCCCGCCGCCGGACCCGCGCCGCGAACCCCGCCCGCTGCGCCAACCTCATACGGGTCCCGGACGAGCCGCCCGCGGCCCCCGCCCGCACCGGCGTCACCTTCCTCGGCTGCTCCCCGCGCGGGGCGCTGCGCGAGGCCCTCGCGGCCGGGGCGGAGGGCTTCGGTCCGGTCGACTACCGGGTCCTCGCCCGGATCGGCGACCTGCACCACGGCGGCGAGGCGGGCCGCGTCACCGGCTGGGCGGCCTCCGCCCGCCACCACGACCTGGTCGACCTGACCGTGGACTTCCCCCGGACCCGGCTCGTGCCCCCGCAGACCCGCGGGGTCTGGGAGCTGTTCTTCGGCGGCAGGCCCGCCGAGCCCGGCACCTGGCGGCGGTTCTCCGGCGCGGCGCGCGCGGAGTGGCTGCGGCAGGCCGCCCGGCGGCCGCGGGCCGCCGCCGCGCCCGTGCCGGGAGCCGTCTACGAGCTCGACGGCACGGACGTCGTCGACGAGGTGTCCTTCCTGTGCGCGCTCGGGGAGGCCGTGTACGGCCCCGGCCGGGACCCGGGGGCGGGGGCGCCGGGCGGCGCGGCGGGACCGGGGGCGCCCGGCGCGTTCGGGCCGGAGTGGGCGGACGTCACGCTCGTCTGGCACCGGGCCGACGTGGCCCGGGCCTGCCTGGGCGTGCAGCCGTGGAGCGGACCCCGTCCCGCGACCTTCCAGGAGCTCGCCGACGCCCTCAGGAAGGCGGGGGTGCGGCTCGTCCTCGACTGATCGCCCACGCCACCACGCCGGCCGCGACCACCCCGGCGCCGGCGAGGACCGAGCCGAGCGGCAGCGCGAGGGCGAGGGCCGCGCACCCGGCGAGCCCGAGGGCGGCGAGCGGCCGGTGCGCGGGCCCGAGGGTCCAGGCGGAGGCGTTCGCGATGCCGTAGTAGACGAGCACCCCGAAGGACGAGAAGCCGATGGCGCCCCGCACGTCCGCCGTCGCGGCCACCAGGGCCACCACCGCACCCACCGCGAGCTCTGCCCGGTGCGGCACCCGGGTCCGGGGGTGGACGGCCGCGAGCGCGGTCGGCAGACCGCCGTCCCGGGCCATCGCCAGGGTCGTACGGGAGACGCCGAGGATCAGCGAGAGCAGGGAGCCGAGGGCCGCCACGGCCGCACCCACCGCCACCACAGGGACCAGCCACGGGGCGCCCGCGGCCCGCGCGGTGTCCGTCAGCGGCGCGGGGGACGCGGCGAGGGCGGCGGGTCCGAGGACCGTGAGCACCGTCACCGCGACGAGCACGTAGACGGCGAGGGCGATGCCGAGGGCGAGGGGCACGGCGCGGGGGATCGTCCGGGCGGGGTCGCGGACCTCCTCGCCGAGCGTGGCGATTCGCGCGTACCCCGCGAATGCGAAGAAGAGCAAACCGGCGGCCTGGAGCACCCCGCCGGCGGTGAGGTCGGCGCCGAAGGCGGCGGGTGCGGCCCCGCCCGCCCCGAGGCCGACGGCGACGACCGCCGCGAGGACCGCCAGGACGAGCCCGACGATCACCCGGACGGCCAGCGCGGACTTCTGAACTCCCGCGTAGTCGACGGCGGTCAGCACGACCACGGCGGCCACCGCCACGGCGTGCGCCTGCTCCGGCCACACATAGCTGCCGACGGTCAGCGCCATGGCGGCGCAGGAGGCCGTCTTGCCGACCACGAACGCCCAGCCGGCCAGGTACCCCCAGAACGATCCCAGGCGTTCGCGACCGTACACATAGGTGCCGCCCGAACTCGGGTACCGGGCCGCGAGCCGGGCCGAGGCCATGGCGTTGCAGTACGCGACGACGGCGGCGATCCCGAGCGCGGTCAGCAGCCCGCCACCGGTCCCGGCGGCCCCCGCGGCCGGCCCGAGCGCGACGAAGATCCCGGCGCCGACCATGGCACCGAGCCCGATCACGACCGCGTCGAGGACACCGAGGGACCGGCGCAGCTCAGCACTCATGCGCGGCAGCCTAGAGGGTGTGGTCGAACGCCCGGCCGCCCGCGGGTGACGAGGGGCCGTCCGGCGACCGGGCACGGGCCGGCCCGTCCGGGTGTCGCATTCCTCCGCCGGTCAGGCCGGGGCGGGCAGCCCGGTCTCCCGCAGGGTGATGTTCAGCCGCCCCACCAGGCCGAGCGCGGGATCGGCCGTGCCCGGCCGGACCTTCGGGACGCCGTGGTGGGCCCAGCGCGAGGCCCCGCCGAAGACGAACAGGTCGCCGGAGGCGAGCTCGACGTCCTGGTAGGGACGGCCGCGCCCCTCCGCGTTCCCGAAGCGGAAGACGCACCGGTCACCGAGGCTCAATGACACCACCGGCGCACCCGAACGCTCCTCACGGTCCTGGTGCATGCCCATCCGCGCCCCCGGCGCGTAGAAGTTCACCAGGGCGGTGTCGGGAGTGAAACCGCCGTCGTCCCCGTACGCCTCGGCGACCGCCTCCCGGCCCAGGTCCACGAGCCACCGGGGCAGCGGGACCCCGACGGCGTCGAGATAGCGGTACGGCACCCACTGCCGGCCCAGGCACAGCGAGCGCACCGACATGACCCCGCCGCCGGGCAGCACGGTCTGCCGGTACGGAACCGGCCCGCGCCCCCACTCCCGGCAGGCCTCCACGAGCGCCCGCTGCCGTGCGGGCGGGAGCCACGCGGGCACGTGCACCGCGCCCGGCGCGATCGCCGCCCGCTCGCGGGGGAACAGTCCCTCGGTCACACCGGGGCCCCCTCCAGGCCGAGCAGCCGCTCCTTGCGCCCGATCCCCGCCGCGTATCCGCGCAGGCTCCCGTCGGCGCCGATCACCCGGTGACAGGGCCGCACCACGAGCAGCGGGTTGCGGCCGATCGCGGTCCCCACGGCCCGGACCCCGGCGCCGGGCGATCCGACCCGGCGGGCGATCTCCCCGTACGAGACGGTCGTGCCGTACGGGATCTCCTCCAGGGCCCGCCAGACGCGCCGCTGGAACGCGGTCCCGGCCTCGCCGTCGAGCGGCAGGTCGAACCGGTCGCGGCGGCCGGCGAAGTACTCGTCGAGCTGCCCGGCCGCCTCGGCGAAGGCCCCGGGCGCGAGGGTCCAGCCCTCCTCGACCTCCACGGCGCCCTTCTGCCCCGGCAGGGACAGCGAGCGCAGCACGGCACGGCCCCCTTCGGCGAGCCGCCCGACCAGCAGCATCTCGCCCAGGGGGCCGTCGACGTACGCGTACACGGTCATGGCTGGTTCCTCTCCCCGCACCGGGTCTTCCACAGACCCAGTGTGCGGGGACCGCCGAGCCCCGGGCTGGCGGTATTCGGACACGGCCCTCACGACCGGTGCACGGCCGGCCGCCGGGTCAGCGGTAGTTCACGAACTGGATCGCGAAGTCGAAGTCCTTGCCCTTGAGCAGCGCCTGCACGGCCTGCAGGTCGTCCCGGCTCTTCGAGCTGACCCGCAGCTCGTCGCCCTGGACCTGGGCCTTGACGCCCTTGGGGCCCTCGTCGCGGATGGCCTTCGCGACCTTCTTGGCGTTCTCCTGGGAGATGCCCTCGGTGACCGACGCGAAGAGCTTGTACTCCTTGCCGGACAGCTGCGGCTCCCCCTCGACGTCCAGCGACTTCAGCGAGATGCCCCGCTTGATCAGCTTGGTCTGGAAGATGTCGAGGATCGCCATGACGCGCTCCTCGCCGTTCGCCTGCATGAGGATCTTCTCGCCCGACCACGAGATCGAGGCGTTGGTTCCCTTGAAGTCGTAGCGCTGCGAGATCTCCTTCACGGCCTGGTTGAGGGCGTTGTCGACCTCCTGCCGCTCGACCTTGGAGACGATGTCGAAACTGGAGTCGGCCATGACTCGTGGCTCCTTGCTCGGATGCTTGGGGTACAGCGCAAAGCCTAGGGGGTGAGCCACGGCCCGAACCGCTGATCAATCCGGTGGCGAACCACCCCCGGGGATCAGGTATTGTTTACGTCGTTGCCACGGAACACCGCCGAAAAGCGGCTCCACGGCAGCGATCTCATGGCGATGTGCCCGAGTGGCCAATGGGAGCGGACTGTAAATCCGTCGGCTTAGCCTACCCAGGTTCGAATCCTGGCGTCGCCACGCGAAACGGAAGGTCCCCGGTGCTTGCACCGGGGACCTTCCTTCGTTTGTGGTGGGTGGTCAGTTTCCGGCCACGTCCTTCACCGCGACCGAGAGCGGGGTCGAGCCCGCGATGAGTTCCAGGGTCAGGCCGGCGGTCGCCGGGGTGTCCAGGAGTTCGGCGAGCGTCGCCGCCACGTCGTCGCGGGGGACCGGGCCGCGGCCCGTGCGCGCCTCCAGGCGGACCAGGCCCGAGCCCGCGTCGTTCGTCAGGGCGCCGGGGCGCAGGATCGTCCAGTCCAGGGCCGTCCGGGCGCGGACCGCGTCGTCGGCTGCGCCCTTGGCGCGCAGGTAGGCGTCGAAGACCTCGTCGCCCGGGTGCGCGGCGTCGGCGCCCATGGACGAGACGACGATGTACCGGCGTACGCCCGCGCGTTCCGCCGCGTCGGCGAACAGGACCGCCGCCGCGCGGTCCACGGTGTCCTTGCGGTCCACGCTGCTGCCCGGGCCCGCGCCGGCCGCGAAGACGGCCGCGTCGGCGCCCTGGAGCACGGCGGCGACCATCTCGACCGAGGCCGACTCCAGGTCCAGGACGACCGGCTCGGCCCCGGCGTCCCGCAGGTCCCCGGCCTGTTCCGGTCTGCGGATGATCCCCGCCACCTCGTGCCCGCCCGCCGAGAGCAGCCTCTCCAGGCGCAGGGCGATCTGTCCGTGTCCTCCAGCGATGACGATGCGCATACTCACGACCGTACGACGGGACCGGCCGGAGGGCTCCCCGGCTCGGGCGGTCGCTCCGGGCGCGCCTGGCGGGGCAGGTCCAGCGCCGCCGCCGAGTCGCAGTACTCGCGCACCGCGCTGGTCCGGGCCACCACCCGCCCCCGGTGCACCACGATGCGGCTGTACGCGAGGGACAGCACGCCCGACAGGCGCTCGCCGCGCACCGCGAGCAGCTCCGCCGGGAAGCCGGCCTCGACGCGCACCTCCGGCAGGCCCGTGACGGCCCGCGCCTCCCCGCCGACCGCCGCGTAGGCCTCGTCGACCGACAGGCCGCCGAGCGAGGCGAGGAGGTACGCGGCCTCCAGCGGGTCGCCGCGGCCCACCGGGTTGGCCACGTCCCGCATCGCCCCGCTGCCCGCCGCGACCCTGACCCCGGCCGCCCGCAGGAGCCGGACCGGTGCCGTGCCGCGCAGCCCGGTGCTCGCGCAGCCGCCCTGCGGCAGGCAGACCACGGTCACGCCGGCCGCCGCGAGTCCGTCGGCCGCGCGCCGGGCCGCGTCGGCGGGGAGCCGGCCGAGGCCCGCGCAGGGGCCGATCGTCACCCCGGGCCGCAGTCCGCCGGCCATCGCCGCGAGCCTGGCGAGCCGGGCCGGGTCGGCGCCGTCGGTGTGCAGGTCGACGGGGACGCCGTGCTCGGCCGCGACCTCCAGGACGGCCTCGACGTACCCGGCCGGGTCCGGGTCGAGGTCCGGGCAGCCGCCCACCACCCCGGCGCCCATCTTCACCGCGTCCCGCAGCATGGCGAGCCCGTCCGCGCCCGCGGCCCCGGTGAGCAGCCTCGGCACCGCGACCGCGGTGAGGTCCACGAGGCCGCGCAGCGAGCGCCGGGCCTGGAGGACGGCTTCGAGGGGGCCGAGTCCGTGGACGTCGCCGATCCGGACGTGCGCGCGCTGCGCGGTCGCGCCGTGGCCGAGCTGGAGCAGCGCGGCCTCGGTGGCCCGGCGCTGGACCTGCTCGGGGGCGTACGAGACGGGGCCGGGGGAGTCCGCGGTGAGTGCGGTGTCGGCGTGGGCGTGGGGTTCGGCGGCGGCGGGCAGCAGCAGGTAGCCGGTGAGGTCGACGCGTGCGCCCGTGGCGGTGAGGCTGCCGGCCGTGCCGACCGCCTCGATCCGGCCGCCGGCCATCCGTACGTCGACGTTCCGCCCGTCGGCGAGGCGTGCGTGGGAGAGCAGGAGCGAGGTCGAGTCGGCCGTGGCGGCGGCCCCGTCCTCGGGCGGCTGGGGCTGCTTGCTGTCGGCTGACATCCGGGGCTCCTCAAGGCTCCTCAAGATCAAGATCACGAAGCGTGGGGCCGAGCCTAGGGGCGCTCGGAGCGCGCTTCGCGGAGGAGCGCAATAGTCGTACCGATGAGGCCACGAGTGGCGTACGGGACCCCTGGTGGGGGCGGTCGCGGGGGCGTCCCGAAACGGATTTGGGTGATGGGCCGGAGACCGTGTAATGTCTTCCTCGCTCGCCCCAATAGCTCAGTCGGTAGAGCGTCTCCATGGTAAGGAGAAGGTCTACGGTTCGATTCCGTATTGGGGCTCTGGTGAGAAGGAACCCGTCCTCGGACGGGATCCGGATCATCAAAGCGGTGTAGCTCAGTCGGTAGAGCAAGCGGCTCATAATCGCTGTGTCACCGGTTCAAGTCCGGTCACCGCTACACACGGTAGCCGATTGCGGGGTCGGTCCTTCGATCGGCTACTCTTTTATGCGTTCATCCGTCCCATCCGTCCAAGGAGCACTCACGTGGCTGCCACCGACGTCCGCCCGAAGATCACGCTGGCCTGCGTGGAGTGCAAGGAGCGGAACTACATCACCAAGAAGAACCGGCGTAACAACCCGGACCGTCTTGAGATGAAGAAGCACTGCCCCCGCTGCAACTCGCACACTGCACACCGCGAGACGCGCTAATCAGGCTCGCACACGAGGCCGTCCCCACTCGGGGGCGGCCTCGTGTCGTTTGTCGGCAACAGATCCAGGAGGTATCGAGTCCATGGCGCTCGACCAGTCCTTCGTGGGCCGGACCTATCCGCCCACCCCGGCCTACGAGGTCGGCCGCGAGAAGATCCGCGAGTTCGCCGAGGCGATCGGGGACGCGAATCCGGCCTACGTCGACCAGGAAGCGGCCAAGGAGCTCGGGCACCCCGACGTGATCGCTCCGCCGACCTTCGTGTTCGCCATCACGTTCAAGGCGGCCGGCGCGGTCATCGAGGACCCCCAGCTGGGTCTCGACTACAGCCGGGTCGTCCACGGCGACCAGAAGTTCGCCTACAGCCGGCCCGTGCGGGCCGGGGACCGGCTCTCGGTCACTTCCACCATCGAGGCGATCAAGTCCCTCGCCGGCAACGACATCCTGGACATCCGCGGCGAGGTCCACGACGCCTCCGGCGAGCACGTCGTGACCGCCTGGACGAAGCTCGTCTCCCGCGCACCCGAGGGGGTCTGACCATGACCGCGAAGATCGCCTACGACGAGGTCGAGGTCGGCACCGAGCTGCCCGCGCAGTCCTTCCCGGTGACCCGCGCCACCCTCGTCCGGTACGCCGGCGCCTCCGGGGACTTCAACCCCATCCACTGGAACGAGAAGTTCGCGGTCGAGGTCGGCCTGCCCGACGTCATCGCCCACGGCATGTTCACCATGGCCGAGGCGATCCGCGTCGTCACCGACTGGGCGGGCGACCCGGCCGCCGTCGTCGAGTACGGCGTCCGCTTCACCAAGCCGGTCGTCGTCCCGAACGACGGGACCGGCGCGCTGGTCGAGGTCAGCGCCAAGGTCGCCGCCAAGCTGGACGACCAGCGGGTCCGGGTCGACCTCACGGCGACGAGCGCCGGGCAGAAGGTCCTGGGCATGTCGCGGGCCGTGGTCCGGCTCGCGTAACCACATCCTGCGCAGGGGGCGGGCGGCCGCGGAGAGCGGCCGCCCGTTCTTTCCCTTGCGGAGTTAGTGATTGCGTACTAACTTTGCCTCATGGTCAGGATGAGTGCGGAGGAGCGGCGGGAGAGCGTCATCCGCGCGGCGATGAGCGAGTTCAGCCGCGGCGGGTACCACGGCACCTCCACCGAGGCGATCGCCCAGCGCGTCGGCGTCTCGCAGCCGTACCTCTTCCGGCTCTTCCCCGGCAAGAAGGCCATCTTCCTGGCCGCCTCCGAGCGCTGCATCAGCGACACCGTCCGGGTCTTCGAGGAGGCCTCGGAAGGGCTGACCGGTGAGGAGGCCCTGCACGCCATGGCCACCGCGTACACCCGGATCATCGCCGAGGACCCCGACCGGCTCCTCATGCAGATGCAGGTGTACGTGACCGTCGCCGCCGCCGAGGCGGCCGGCGACCACGAGTTCGGCGAAGCCGTCCGGGCCGGCTGGACGTCCCTCTGGGAGACCGTCCACCTCGCGCTCGGCGCGGACGTCGAGGAGACCACCACCTTCCTGGCGTACGGGATGCTCATCAACACCCTCGTCGCCATGGGCTTCCCGTCCGAGCACCGCGTCTGGGAGGGGTTCTACCCCTCCATCCACCGCTCGGGCCGTTCCGAGGAGTAGCGCCGCCGCCCGCCTCCGCGCCATCCCGCGGGTCCGCCCCCGCCTCCCCGTGGGCATGAAAGTTAGTCAGCGATAACTAACCTGAGATCTGAGGGGCCGACATGCACCAGCCAGCAGCCCGCCGCGGTTCCGCCGCCTGGGCCCTCGTCATCACCAGCGCCGCCGGCTTCATGGCGGCCCTCGACAACCTCGTCGTCACCACCGCCCTCCCCTCGATCCGCGAGGACCTCGGCGGAGCACTCCACGACCTCGAATGGACGGTGAGCGCCTACACCCTCACCTTCGCCGTCCTGCTCATGTTCGGCGCCGCCCTCGGCGACCGCTTCGGCCGCCGCCGGCTCTTCCTCGTCGGACTCGCCGTCTTCACCGCCGCCTCCGCCGCGGCCGCCCTCGCCCCCGGCATCGACGCCCTGATCGCCGCCCGCGCCGCCCAGGGCGTCGGCGCCGCGATCATGATGCCGCTGACGCTCACCCTCCTCACCGCCGCCGTCCCGGCCGCCCGCCGAGGCGCCGCCTTCGGCATCTGGGGCGCCGTCCAGGGGCTCGCCGTCGCCTCCGGACCCCTCATCGGCGGCACCCTCACCGAACACCTCTCCTGGCAGTGGATCTTCTGGCTGAACGTCCCGCTCGGCCTCGCCCTGCTGCCGCTCGCCCGGCTGCGCCTGGCCGAGTCGCACGGCACCGGCGCCCGCCTCGACATCACGGGCACGCTCCTCGCCAGCGGCGGCCTGTTCGGCATCGTGTACGCGCTCATCCGCGGGCCCATCGACGGCTGGACCTCCGCGACCGTCCTCACCGGGCTGATCGCCGGAGCCGCCCTCCTCGGCGGATTCGTCCACCACGGCATACGCGCCAGGGCGCCCATGCTGCCCATGCGGCTCTTCCGCAACCGGGCCTTCTCCGGCATCAACGCGGCCAGCCTGCTGATGTTCCTCGGCATGTTCGGCTCGATCTTCCTGCTCAGCCAGTTCATGCAGGGCGTCCTCGGCTACTCGCCCACCGAGTCCGGGCTGCGGATGCTCCCCTGGACCGGCATGCCGATGCTCGTCGCACCGCTCGCCGGCGCCCTGTCCGACCGGATCGGCGGCCGCCCCGTCGTCGCCGCCGGCCTCGCCCTCCAGGCGATCGGCCTCGCCTGGTTCGCCCTCGTCCTGACCCCCGACGTCTCCTACGCCGCCCAGCTCCCCGCCCTCGTCGTCAGCGGAGTCGGCATGGCGCTGTACTTCGCACCGGCGGCCAACCTCGTGATGTCCAGCGTCCGCCCCTCCGAACAGGGCATCGCCTCCGGCGCCAACAACGCGCTGCGCGAGGTCGGCGGCGCGCTCGGCGTCGCCGTGATGGCCTCGATCTTCGCCGCCCAGGGCGGCTACGAGTCCGGCCAGAGCTTCGTCGACGGGCTGGTGCCCGCGCTGTGGGTCGGCGCCGGGGCCGTCGCCCTCGGCGCGGTGGCCGTGCTCTTCGCGCCCTCCCGCCGCCAGGAGGCCCGCCGGAAGGCCGAGACGGAGGCGGAGGCCGGCGAGAAGGACCTGGTCGGCGTGTGAGCGGGTCCTCGCGCCCCGCGTGAGCGGGTCCCGCGCCGTCCCGGCCGGGCGACGAAGCGTCTCCCGGCCGGGACGGCCCCGTACCCTTGAGCCCGTGCAGCCTCTTCTCGACGCCCCCCTCGCGCCCCTGACCACCTTCCGCCTCGGCGGCCCCGCGGCCCGGCTCGTCACCGCCACCACGGACGACGAGGTGGTCGCGGCGGTCCGTGAGGCCGACGCCACGGGAACGCCGCTGCTGATCATCGGCGGCGGCTCCAACCTCGTCATCGGCGACAAGGGCTTCGACGGCACCGCCCTGCGCATCGCCACCCGCGGCTTCGCCCTCGACGGCACGCGGCTGGAACTCGCCGCCGGCGAGGTCTGGACCGACGCCGTCGCCCGCACCGTCGAGGCCGGACTCGCCGGGATCGAGTGCCTGGCCGGCATCCCCGGCTCGGCCGGCGCCACCCCGATCCAGAACGTCGGAGCCTACGGGCAGGACGTCTCCGCCACCGTGACGGAGGTCGTCGCCTACGACCGGCGCACCGAGGAGACCGTCACCCTCACCAACGCCGAGTGCGCCTTCTCGTACCGCCACAGCCTCTTCAAGGAGCACCCCGAGCGGTACGTGGTGCTCCGGGTCCGCTTCGAGCTGGAGGACGCGGACGGGCTGTCCGCGCCGGTCAAGTACGCCGAGACCGCCCGCGCCCTCGGCGTCGAGGCGGGCGACCGGGTGCCGCTCGCCCGGGCCCGCGAGACCGTCCTGAGCCTGCGCGCCGGCAAGGGCATGGTCCTCGACCCGGCGGACCACGACACCTGGTCCGCGGGCTCCTTCTTCACCAACCCGATCCTCACGGCGGGGGAGTACGAGACCTTCCTCACCCGCGTCGCCGGACGCCTCGGCGCGGACGTCACCCCGCCGGCCTTCCCCGCCGGCGAGGACGGTGCCGTGAAGACCTCCGCCGCCTGGCTGATCGACCGGGCCGGGTTCACCAAGGGATACGGCTCCGGGCCCGCGCGCATCTCGACCAAGCACACGCTCGCGCTGACCAACCGCGGCGAGGCGACCACCGAGGACCTCCTCGCGCTGGCCCGGGAGGTCGTCGCCGGCGTCCACGAGGCCTTCGGGATCACCCTGGTCAACGAGCCCGTGACGGTGGGCGTCAGCCTCTAGGCCGGCTAAAGCGTTTGTGCCGGACCCGCGCGGGCCCGCAGGCTGACGGGATGCGACTCACGGCCCGGGAGCACCGGATCCGCGCGGGGCGGCACGAGCACCGGATCGTCCAGCCGTGGCCGCCGCTGCGGCACACCACCGTCAACTCGCCCCTCCACGACCGCTGGGGCTACCTGGTCGGCGACCACGACGGCCTCGCCCGGCTCGCCGGCCTCTTCTCCTTCGCCGCGTTCTCCCGGCACACCCTCGTCCACGTCCCGCTGCGCGACAGCCTGCCGCGCGACTACGCGCCGGGCACCCCCGTCGACCTCGTCCTCGCCCACCGGGACACCGCCGGCCTGCGCCCCTCCGCCTGGCCCGCGCTGCGCGCCCGGCTCCGGGACGGGCGGCCGCTGACCCTCCGTACGGACGAGCGGCGCACCGCCGACCGGGCCGCCGCCTGGGAGGCGGCCCCCGAGCGGGTCGCCGGACGGCTGCGGACCGCCGTGCACGCCCGCACGCTCTTCCTCCTCGGCGACCGGGACGTGCTCTGCGCCGCCGCCGGGGAGCTCGCCGTCGCGGCCGGACACGGGCCGCTGCACGAGCGGGCCCCGCAGGGCCACGACGTGCTGCTCGCCTCGCTGACCCCGCTCCTGGATCGGCCCGCGTCCGGGCCGGACCGCACCGAGCTGGACATCGGCTTCCAGGCGCGGCCCCCGCTGCACCGCTTCACCCCGCCGGGGCGGCCAGCCAGTCGTCGATCCCGGACAGCAGCTTCCCCCTGACGTCCTCCGGCGCCGCCGAGCCCCGGACCGACTGCCGGGCCAGCTCCGCCAGTTCCCCGTCCGTGAAGGCGTGGTGCCTGCGGGCGATCTCGTACTGCGCCGCCAGCCGGGACCCGAAGAGCAGGGGATCGTCCGCGCCGAGGGCCATCGGCACCCCCGCGTCGAAGAGCGTCCGCAGCGGGACGTCCTCGTGCTTCTCGTACACCCCGAGGGCCACGTTGGAAGCCGGGCAGACCTCGCAGGTCACGCCCCGCTCCGCGAGCCTGCGCAGCAGCCGCGGATCCTCGGCGGACCGGACCCCGTGGCCGACCCGGGACGCCCGCAGGTCGTCCAGGCAGTCCCGTACCGACGAGGGCCCCGTGAGTTCGCCGCCGTGCGGCGCCGCGAGCAGGCCGCCCTCGCGCGCGATGGCGAAGGCCCGGTCGAAGTCGCGCGCCAGGCCGCGCCGCTCGTCGTTGGAGAGCCCGAAACCGACCACGCCCCGGTCCGCGAACCGCACCGCGAGCCGGGCGAGCGTCCGCGCCTCCAGCGGGTGCTTCATCCGGTTCGCCGCGACCAGCACCCGCATCCCCAGCCCGGTCTCCCGCGAGGCCGAGTCGACCGCGTCGAGGATGATCTCCAGCGCGGGGATGAGACCGCCGAGGTGCGGGGCGTACGAGGTGGGGTCGACCTGGATCTCCAGCCAGCCCGAGCCGTCCCGGACGTCCTCCTGGGCCGCCTCGCGGACGAGCCGCTGGATGTCCTCGGGGGCGCGCAGGCAGGAGCGGGCGATGTCGTACAGCCGCTGGAAGCGGAACCAGCCGCGCTCGTCGGTCGCCCGCAGCTTCGGCGGCGTACCGCTGCTCAGCGCCTCGGGGAGGTGCACGCCGTACTTGTCGGCCAGCTCGATGAGGGTGGTGGGCCGCATCGATCCGGTGAAGTGCAGATGCAGATGGGCCTTGGGCAGCAGGGTGAGGTCGCGGTAGACGTGCTCCATTGGCTGATCCTGCCGCACCCGAACGGAGGAAGACACCCCGTTTCCCCGATCGGGTTCTTGCCCGAACGCAGAAACGGGCCCCCGGCTCCGAGGAACCGGGGGCCCGCGAGGAGTGCGGTCAGTCCGTCGCCTCGGCGAGGAGCTTCTGCAGGCGGGACACGCCCTCCGCCAGGTCCTCGTCGCCCAGCGCGTACGACAGGCGCAGGTAGCCCGGCGTGCCGAAGGCCTCGCCCGGGACGACCGCGACCTCGGCCTCGTCCAGGATCAGGGCGGCCAGCTCGACGGAGGTCTGCGGGCGCTTGCCGCGGATCTCCTTGCCGAGCAGCCCCTTCACCGAGGGGTACGCGTAGAAGGCGCCCTCGGGGGTGGGGCAGTACACGCCCTCGATCTCGTTGAGCATCCGCACGATCGTCTGGCGGCGGCGGTCGAACGCCGTCCGCATCTCCGCGACGGCGTCCAGGTTCCCCGAGACGGCGGCGAGTGCGGCGATCTGCGCCACGTTGCTCACGTTGGAGGTGGCGTGCGACTGCAGGTTCGTCGCGGCCTTCACGACGTCCTTCGGGCCCACGATCCACCCGACGCGCCAGCCGGTCATCGCGTACGTCTTCGCCACGCCGTTGACCACGATGCACTTGTCGCGGAGCTCGGGGACGATCGCCGGCAGCGAGGTGAACTTCGCGTCGCCGTAGACCAGGTGCTCGTAGATCTCGTCCGTCAGCACCCAGAGGCCGTGCTCGACGGCCCAGCGGCCGATCGCCTCGGCGTCGGCCTCGGAGTACACCGCGCCGGTCGGGTTGGACGGCGACACGAAGAGGACGACCTTGGTCCGCTCCGTGCGGGCGGCCTCCAGCTGCTCGACCGAGACCCGGTAGCCGGTGGTCTCGTCGGCGACGACCTCCACCGGGACGCCGCCCGCGAGGCGGATCGACTCGGGGTAGGTGGTCCAGTAGGGGGCCGGGACGATGACCTCGTCGCCCGGGTCGAGGATCGCGGCGAACGCCTCGTAGATGGCCTGCTTGCCGCCGTTGGTCACCAGGACCTGGGAGGCGTCGACCTCGTAGCCGGAGTCGCGCAGCGTCTTCGCGGCGATCGCGGCCTTCAGCTCGGGCAGGCCGCCGGCCGGCGTGTAGCGGTGGTACTTCGGGTTCTTGCAGGCCTCGACGGCCGCATCGACGATGTAGTCCGGAGTGGGGAAGTCGGGCTCACCCGCGCCGAAACCGATCACCGGGCGCCCGGCGGCCTTGAGGGCCTTGGCCTTGGCGTCGACGGCGAGGGTGGCGGACTCGGAGATCGCACCGATCCGGGCGGAGACCCGACGCTCGGTGGGAGGGGTAGCAGCGCTCATACGGCCCATCGTCCCAGACCTCATCAAGGCCCGGCACACAGGTTTCACGGACCGGACAGGAACGGTCATTCCCGGTCGTACGCGCGTCCGGGAGCAGGCCCGTCGTGGTTCCTGTTCGACGCGAGGGCCCCCGACCACGTATGCTCACTCCTCGTTGGCCCGCACCGACCACATCTCACGATGCGGTACGTTGAGGGACACCAACAAAGGGTCGTAGCTCAATTGGTAGAGCACCGGTCTCCAAAACCGGCGGTTGGGGGTTCAAGTCCCTCCGGCCCTGCTACACACACCGCCAGGTGTTGTGCGCATGTACGTACTTCATTGCACCGCCGTGCGGCTCCACCCGGGCGCGGCACGGCCGACCCGGAATCAGGTGAGAGATCGTGACGGACGCCGTAGGCTCCATCGACATGCCTGATGCCGATGACGAGGCCTCCGAGTCGAAGAAGAAGTCCCGCAAGGGCGGCAAGCGCGGAAAGAAGGGCCCTCTGGGTCGTCTCGCGCTCTTCTACCGCCAGATCGTCGCCGAGCTCCGCAAGGTCGTCTGGCCCACGCGCAGCCAGCTCTCGACGTACACCACCGTGGTGATTGTCTTCGTCGTCATCATGATCGGCCTTGTCACCGTGATTGACTATGGCTTCCAGGAAGCAGTCAAGTACGTCTTCGGCTGACTTTTTGTTCCACCCCATCTGTATCGCAGGAAGAAGCAGCCACCGTGTCTGACGCGAACCTGAACGACGCCTTCGAGTCCGAGTCCGCCGAGGACGAGCGGGACATCGTCGAGGCCGCCGACGAGGACCAGGCCGACGCTGCTGACGACGCCGCCGCCGAGGAAGCCGCTCTCGAGGTCGAGGACGCCGAGGACGAGGCGGAGACCGACGAGGACGCCGAGGGCGCGGAGGACGACGAGTCCGTCGCCGTCGAGGTCGAGGACGACGCCGCGGACGCCGACGAGGAGGCCGAGCCGGCCGCCCCGGTCGACCCGGTCGCCGCGCTCCGCGAGGAGCTGCGCACCCTGCCCGGCGAGTGGTACGTCATCCACACCTACGCGGGCTACGAGAAGCGCGTGAAGGCCAACCTCGAGCAGCGTGCCGTCTCGCTCAACGTCGAGGACTTCATCTACCAGGCCGAGGTCCCCGAGGAAGAGATCGTCCAGATCAAGGGCGGCGAGCGGAAGAACGTCAAGCAGAACAAGCTGCCCGGCTACGTTCTCGTCCGCATGGACCTGACGAACGAGTCCTGGGGCGTCGTCCGCAACACCCCCGGCGTCACCGGCTTCGTGGGCAACGCCTACGACCCGTACCCGCTGACCCTGGACGAGATCGTCAAGATGCTCGCCCCGGAGGCCGAGGAGAAGGCCGCCCGCGAGGCCGCCGAGGCCGAGGGCAAGCCGGCTCCGGCCCGCAAGCTGGAGGTCCAGGTGCTGGACTTCGAGGTCGGCGACTCGGTCACCGTCACCGACGGCCCCTTCGCCACCCTCCAGGCGACCATCAACGAGATCAACCCCGACTCGAAGAAGGTCAAGGGCCTCGTCGAGATCTTCGGTCGCGAGACCCCGGTCGAGCTCAGCTTCGACCAGATCCAGAAGAACTGATCTCACAAGTTTCCGACCAGGTCAGAGTGGCTCTCGCAGCCGCTCTGACCTGCTCGGTTTTTGGCCGCGCGTGTATACCCGTTATCGTTGTGCGGTATGCCTCCATCCGGATGACCGGATGGCGGGCTGAACACTCTCACTAGGACCCGGAGAGAGCAATGCCTCCCAAGAAGAAGAAGGTCACGGGGCTTATCAAGCTCCAGATCAACGCTGGTGCGGCCAACCCGGCCCCGCCGGTCGGTCCCGCGCTGGGCCAGCACGGCGTCAACATCATGGAGTTCTGCAAGGCCTACAACGCCGCGACCGAGTCGCAGCGTGGCATGGTCGTGCCGGTGGAGATCACGGTCTACGAAGACCGCTCCTTCACCTTCATCACCAAGACTCCGCCGGCCGCCAAGCTGATCCTCAAGGCAGCGGGTGTGGACAAGGGCTCCGGCGAGCCGCACAAGACCAAGGTCGCCAAGCTCACGGCCGCCCAGGTCCGCGAGATCGCCACGGTCAAGCTCCCCGACCTGAACGCCAACGACCTGGACGCCGCGTCCAAGATCATCGCTGGCACCGCCCGTTCCATGGGCATCACGGTCGAGGGCTGATCAGCCCCCTCGTGACCTAGTGGTAGGACCAGCGCCGGTCCGCACCACGACTCCATACCTGCCACGCGGCGACAGCCGCATGGTGTAACTGCACAGGAGAAGCAGTGAAGCGCAGCAAGGCCCTCCGCGCAGCGGACGCCAAGATCGACAGCGAGAAGCTCTACGCTCCGCTCGAGGCCGTCCGTCTCGCCAAGGAGACCTCCAGCACGAAGTTCGACGGCACCGTCGAGGTCGCCTTCCGCCTGGGTGTCGACCCGCGCAAGGCCGACCAGATGGTCCGTGGCACCGTGAACCTTCCGCACGGCACCGGCAAGACCGCCCGGGTCCTGGTCTTCGCGACCGGTGACCGTGCCGAGGCCGCGATCGCCGCGGGCGCCGACATCGTCGGCTCCGACGAGCTCATCGACGAGATCTCCAAGGGCAACCGCCTGAACGAGTTCGACGCCGTCGTCGCCACCCCGGACCTCATGGGCAAGGTCGGCCGCCTCGGCCGCGTCCTCGGCCCGCGTGGTCTCATGCCGAACCCCAAGGTCGGCACCGTCACCCCCGATGTCGCCAAGGCTGTCAACGACATCAAGGGCGGCAAGATCGAGTTCCGCGTCGACAAGCACTCGAACCTGCACTTCATCATCGGCAAGGTCTCCTTCGATGACACGAAGCTGGTCGAGAACTACGCCGCGGCGCTCGAGGAGATCCTCCGTCTGAAGCCGTCCGCCGCCAAGGGTCGCTACATCAAGAAGGCGACCGTCACGACGACGATGGGCCCCGGCGTCCCGCTGGACTCCAACCGCACCCGCAACCTCCTCGTCGAGGAGGACCCGGCCGCGGTCTGAGCCCATCAGGCTCACTGAGTGGTCAGCCGGCCCCGCACCTCCTCCGAGGTGCGGGGCCGGCTTCTTGTTACCGTCCGGAGGACGGAGATCGTCGATCAAGGGTGGGGAACGAGATGAGCAGGTCCGTGTGGAAGCGCGCCGGGGTGGCCCTGGCGGCCGCCGCCCTCCTGGCGGGCGCCGCGGGATGCCAGGACGGTGACACGGGGCCGGAGTCCTCCGGAGCCTCCGCGACGGCGAAGCCGGGCACGCAGGGCTCGGAGCAGGCCGCGGAGGCCCTCCGGGCCGCCCACGCCAAGGCCTCGGGGGCCAAGAGCGCCAAGGTCGAGATGCGGCTCAGCGTCGCGGGCGGCACGGCGCCCGGCAGCAGCACCTTCACCGGGGTGCAGGCCTGGGGCCCGCAGGCCGCCGAGCTGAAGGTCTCCGACTCCTCGTACCTGGCCGCCATCCCCGGCGCGCCCGCCGAGACGCGCGTGGTGACGACCGGCGGGACCACCTACGTGGACCTGGGCGCCGACCTGACCGCGCAGACGGGCGGCAAGCGCTGGCTGAAGGCGCAGCCCGAGGGGGCCGCCGCGGGCGACGAGCTGATGCTCCAGCTGACCGGCGGCCTCGCCGCCGTGAACATGGACCTGCCCAAGGAGCTCGGGCTGCTCGCCGGGTCCTCGGCGGTCGAGCACCTCGGACCCGCGAAGGGCGCCGACGTCCGGGCGGAGAGGTACCGGGGGGAGCTCCCCGACGGCCGGACCATGGAGGTCTGGATCGGTCCGGACGGGTTCCCGGTGAGGAGCGTCGTCCGCACGGAGAGCGGGGAGTCGGTCACCTCGCTCACCACGACCTACGCCGACTACGGCGCGGAGGCCGGCTTCCGCGCCCCGCCCGCGGGGGACACCGTCGACTTCGTCGAGCTGCTGAAGAAGGTCCTGGCCGGGGGCGGTCGGGGCTGATTTGCCCCCGGGCGTGTCGGTCACGTACTCTTCCGAGGAAGCCAAAGACCGCTGGTCGTCACTGTGCCGTCAAGGTGCGGTGGCCGAAGGATTCGCTGCGACGCGAACGACCCGCGCAGGTGATTGTGGAAGAGTTCCCGGATTCTCGTGATGCGGTTGAGCTGAGCCCCGAGCGCCTGCGCCCGGGGCGTTTTCGTTGTGGCAGCGCCTTCTGAGCGGTCCTCATCACCCGGAAGGAGGCCGACGCTCTATGGCAAGGCCCGACAAGGCTGCCGCGGTAGCCGAGCTTGAGGACAAGTTCCGCAGCTCGAACGCCGTCGTGCTGACCTCGTACACGGGGCTCACCGTGGCGCAGCTCAAGACGCTGCGTCGTTCGCTCGGTGAGAACGCCCAGTACGCCGTGGTGAAGAACACGCTGACCAAGATTGCGGCCAACCAGGCCGGCATCTCCGCGCTGGACGACCAGCTTGCTGGTTCGACCGCGGCCGCCTTCGTCACCGGTGACCCGGTGGAGTCGGCGAAGGCTCTGCGTGACTTCGCCAAGGAGAACCCGAACCTCGTCATCAAGGGCGGTGTCCTTGACGGCAAGGCGCTGTCCGCCGACGAGTTCAAGAAGCTCGCGGACCTCGAGTCCCGCGAGGTTCTGCTCAGCAAGCTGGCCGGCGCGTTCAAGGGCAAGCAGTCGCAGACTGCCTCGCTCCTCCAGGCGCTGCCGTCGAAGTTCGTCCGCACCGCGGAGGCGCTTCGCGTCAAGCTCGCCGAGCAGGGCGGTGCCGAGTAATTCGGCTCGCGTCATGATCTGCGCCGCCTAGGCGCAGGTCGTAGCGGGCCGTAACGCCCGCCTCTCTATACATCCGGCACCTGCCGAATTAGTGGAAGGATCGCCCATCATGGCGAAGCTCTCTCAGGACGACCTCCTCGCCCAGTTCGAGGAGATGACCCTCATCGAGCTCTCCGAGTTCGTGAAGGCCTTCGAGGAGAAGTTCGACGTCACCGCCGCCGCGGCCGTCGCCGTTGCCGCCCCGGGTCAGGGTGGTGGCGACGCCGCCGCCGCCGCCGAGGAGCAGGACGAGTTCGACGTCATCCTCGAGGGTGCCGGCGACAAGAAGATCCAGGTCATCAAGGTCGTGCGTGAGCTCACCTCCCTGGGCCTCAAGGAGGCCAAGGACCTCGTCGACGGCACCCCGAAGCCGGTCCTCGAGAAGGTCGCGAAGGAGGCCGCCGAGAAGGCTGCCGAGTCCCTCAAGGCCGCCGGCGCCTCCGTCACGGTCAAGTAAGACCGTTTCGGCTCGCTGAGCTGACTCCTGCCCCCGTGTAACGCGGGAGCAGCGAAAGGCGATCACCCTTGTGGGTGGTCGCCTTTCGGCGTTCCCCGGGAAGGGCGTGGCGGGGGCTCGACGGCCGCCGGGAGCGGAGTATGGTGATCTTCGCCGTGCGCCCCGCAGACCGGGGGGGCCTTGACGAACCGCACGCAGCGCGCAATTCTCAGGACGCGTCGTCACAACGATCCGTATCCGAGGCATGGATCGACGACTGAACGGGCAGTATCGAGGTGCGCCGCACGGCGCGAGGTACCGCGGAGTTGAGAGCAACGAGGGTCGCGAATTATTCGCCCTGGACATCAGTGAGCCAAGTGGCTACACTGACCCTTTGCGCTGCCTGTTAGCTGCCCCCTGCCCGTCACCAGGGGCATACCTTCGCATCCGCTGCATCGGCCGACCCCGTCTGACCTGGCCTTTCGGTCATCTCAGGAAACGTCTGCCATGAAGCTCTGCTGGGGACCGGTACGCGCGTAGTGAGTCCGAGCCCTCGGAAGGACCCCCTCTTGGCCGCCTCGCGCAACGCCTCGACCAATACGAACAACGGCGCAAGCACCGCCCCGCTGCGCATCTCCTTTGCAAAGATCAAGGAGCCCCTCGAGGTTCCGAACCTCCTCGCGCTGCAGACCGAGAGCTTTGACTGGCTGCTCGGCAACGCCGCCTGGAAGGCTCGCGTCGAGGCTGCCCTTGAGTCGGGACAGGACGTCCCCAGGAAGTCCGGTCTGGAGGAGATCTTCGAGGAGATCTCTCCGATCGAGGACTTCTCCGGGTCGATGTCGCTGACCTTCCGCGACCACCGCTTCGAGCCGCCGAAGAACTCGATCGACGAGTGCAAGGACCGTGACTTCACGTACGGCGCCCCGCTCTTCGTCACCGCCGAGTTCACCAACAACGAGACCGGCGAGATCAAGTCCCAGACGGTCTTCATGGGCGACTTCCCGCTCATGACGAACAAGGGCACCTTCGTCATCAACGGCACCGAGCGTGTCGTGGTGTCGCAGCTGGTCCGTTCGCCGGGTGTCTACTTCGACTCCTCCATCGACAAGACGTCCGACAAGGACATCTTCTCCGCCAAGATCATCCCGTCCCGGGGTGCCTGGCTGGAGATGGAGATCGACAAGCGCGACCTGGTCGGTGTCCGCATCGACCGCAAGCGCAAGCAGTCCGTCACCGTCCTGCTCAAGGCTCTCGGCTGGACCACCGAGCAGATCCTGCAGGAGTTCGGCGAGTACGAGTCCATGCGCGCCACCCTGGAGAAGGACCACACCCAGGGCCAGGACGACGCGCTGCTCGACATCTACCGCAAGCTGCGTCCGGGCGAGCCGCCGACCCGTGAGGCCGCTCAGACGCTGCTCGAGAACCTCTACTTCAACCCGAAGCGCTACGACCTCGCCAAGGTCGGCCGCTACAAGGTGAACAAGAAGCTCGGCGCCGACGAGCCGCTGGACGCCGGCGTGCTCACCACCGACGACGTCATCGCCACGATCAAGTACCTGGTCAAGCTCCACGCGGGCGAGACCGAGACGATCGGCGAGAACGGCAACGAGATCGTCGTCGAGACCGACGACATCGACCACTTCGGCAACCGTCGTCTGCGCAACGTCGGCGAGCTCATCCAGAACCAGGTCCGCACGGGTCTGGCTCGTATGGAGCGCGTCGTGCGCGAGCGCATGACCACCCAGGACGTCGAGGCGATCACGCCGCAGACCCTGATCAACATCCGGCCGGTCGTCGCCTCCATCAAGGAGTTCTTCGGCACCAGCCAGCTGTCGCAGTTCATGGACCAGAACAACCCGCTGTCGGGTCTGACGCACAAGCGTCGTCTCTCGGCGCTGGGTCCCGGTGGTCTGTCCCGTGAGCGGGCCGGCTTCGAGGTCCGAGACGTGCACCCGTCCCACTACGGACGCATGTGCCCGATCGAGACCCCCGAAGGCCCGAACATCGGTCTGATCGGTTCGCTCGCCTCGTACGGCCGCGTCAACGCGTTCGGCTTCATCGAGACGCCGTACCGCAAGGTCGTCGACGGCCAGGTCACCGACGAGGTCGACTACGTCACGGCCGACGAGGAGGACCGCTTCGTCATCGCGCAGGCCAACGCCGCGCTCAACGACGACCTGCAGTTCACCGAGCCCCGTGTCCTGGTCCGCAAGCGTGGCGGCGAGGTCGACTACGTCGAGCCGTCGGACGTGGACTACATGGACGTCTCGCCGCGCCAGATGGTGTCGGTCGCGACCGCCATGATCCCGTTCCTCGAGCACGACGACGCCAACCGTGCCCTCATGGGCGCGAACATGATGCGTCAGGCGGTGCCGCTGATTAAGTCGGAGGCCCCGCTCGTCGGCACCGGCATGGAGTACCGCTGCGCCACCGACGCCGGCGACGTGCTCAAGGCCGAGAAGGACGGTGTCGTCCAGGAGCTCTCCGCGGACTACGTCACCGTCGCCAACGACGACGGCACGTACATCACGTACCGCCTGCACAAGTTCTCGCGCTCGAACCAGGGCACCTCGGTCAACCAGAAGGTCGTCGTCGACGAGGGCGACCGCGTGATCGAGGGCCAGGTCCTCGCCGACGGTCCCGCCACCGAAGACGGCGAGATGGCGCTCGGCAAGAACCTGCTCGTGGCGTTCATGCCGTGGGAGGGCCACAACTACGAGGACGCGATCATCCTGTCGCAGCGCCTCGTGCAGGACGACGTCCTCTCCTCGATCCACATCGAGGAGCACGAGGTCGACGCCCGTGACACCAAGCTCGGCCCGGAGGAGATCACCCGGGACATCCCGAACGTCTCCGAGGAGGTCCTCGCCGACCTCGACGAGCGCGGCATCATCCGTATCGGTGCCGAGGTCGTCGCCGGCGACATCCTCGTCGGCAAGGTCACGCCCAAGGGCGAGACCGAGCTGACCCCGGAGGAGCGCCTGCTCCGCGCGATCTTCGGTGAGAAGGCGCGTGAGGTCCGTGACACCTCGCTGAAGGTCCCGCACGGCGAGATCGGCAAGATCATCGGCGTCCGCGTCTTCGACCGCGAGGAGGGCGACGAGCTTCCCCCGGGCGTGAACCAGCTGGTCCGCGTCTACGTCGCCCAGAAGCGCAAGATCACCGACGGTGACAAGCTCGCCGGCCGTCACGGCAACAAGGGCGTCATCTCGAAGATCCTGCCGATCGAGGACATGCCGTTCCTGGAGGACGGCACCCCGGTCGACATCATCCTCAACCCGCTGGGTGTCCCGTCCCGAATGAACCCGGGACAGGTCCTGGAGATCCACCTCGGCTGGCTCGCCAGCCGCGGCTGGGACGTCTCCGGCCTCGCGGACGAGTGGGCGCAGCGCCTCCAGGCGATCGGCGCCGACCAGGTCGCCCCCGGCACCAACGTCGCGACCCCGGTCTTCGACGGTGCGCGTGAGGACGAGCTGGCGGGTCTGCTCAACCACACCATCCCGAACCGCGACGGCGAGCGCATGGTGCTCCCGACCGGTAAGGCGAGGCTGTTCGACGGCCGCTCCGGCGAGCCGTTCCCGGACCCGATCTCCGTCGGGTACATGTACATCCTCAAGCTGCACCACCTGGTCGACGACAAGCTGCACGCGCGTTCGACCGGCCCGTACTCGATGATCACCCAGCAGCCGCTGGGTGGTAAGGCCCAGTTCGGTGGCCAGCGCTTCGGTGAGATGGAGGTGTGGGCGCTGGAGGCTTACGGCGCCGCGTACGCCCTCCAGGAGCTGCTGACGATCAAGTCCGACGACGTGACCGGCCGCGTGAAGGTCTACGAGGCCATCGTCAAGGGCGAGAACATCCCTGAGCCCGGCATCCCCGAGTCCTTCAAGGTGCTCATCAAGGAGATGCAGTCCCTGTGCCTCAACGTGGAGGTGCTGTCCTCGGACGGCATGTCCATCGAGATGCGCGACACCGACGAGGACGTCTTCCGCGCAGCGGAGGAGCTCGGCATCGACCTGTCCCGGCGCGAGCCGAGCAGCGTCGAAGAGGTCTGACGGGAGTCCGGTCGGGGGCTCGGCGATTTCACCGCCGAGTCCCCGGCCGGCCCCAGGACCCCCGTATCAGACCCCAAAGCCTTACAACCCTGAGAGGGATTGACGCATAGTGCTCGACGTCAACTTCTTCGACGAGCTCCGGATCGGTCTGGCCACCGCTGACGACATCCGTCAGTGGAGCCACGGCGAGGTCAAGAAGCCGGAGACCATCAACTACCGCACGCTCAAGCCCGAGAAGGACGGACTCTTCTGCGAGAAGATCTTCGGTCCGACCCGGGACTGGGAGTGCTACTGCGGCAAGTACAAGCGTGTCCGCTTCAAGGGCATCATCTGTGAGCGGTGTGGCGTCGAGGTCACCCGCGCCAAGGTGCGCCGTGAGCGGATGGGCCACATCGAGCTGGCCGCTCCCGTCACCCACATCTGGTACTTCAAGGGCGTTCCGTCGCGCCTCGGCTACCTGCTCGACCTCGCCCCGAAGGACCTGGAGAAGGTCATCTACTTCGCGGCGTACATGATCACGTACGTCGACGACGAGCGTCGTACGCGTGACCTGCCCTCGCTGGAGGCGCACGTCTCCGTCGAGCGCCAGCAGATCGAGAACCGTCGCGACTCCGACCTGGAGGCCCGCGCCAAGAAGCTCGAGAACGACCTCGGCGAGCTGGAGGCCGAGGGCGCCAAGGCCGACGTGCGCCGCAAGGTGCGCGAGGGTGCCGAGCGCGAGATGAAGCAGCTGCGCGACCGCGCGCAGCGCGAGATCGACCGTCTGGACGAGGTCTGGTCGCGCTTCAAGAACCTCAAGGTCCAGGACCTGGAGGGCGACGAGCTCCTCTACCGCGAGCTGCGTGACCGCTTCGGCACGTACTTCGACGGTTCGATGGGTGCCGCGGCGCTGCAGAAGCGCCTGGAGTCCTTCGACCTGGAGGAGGAGGCCGAGCGCCTCCGCGAGATCATCCGCACCGGCAAGGGCCAGAAGAAGACCCGTGCGCTCAAGCGCCTCAAGGTCGTCTCCGCGTTCCTGCAGACCGCGAACAGCCCCAAGGGCATGGTTCTCGACTGCGTGCCGGTCATCCCGCCGGACCTGCGTCCGATGGTGCAGCTGGACGGTGGCCGCTTCGCGACCTCCGACCTGAACGACCTGTACCGCCGCGTGATCAACCGCAACAACCGTCTGAAGCGTCTGCTCGACCTCGGTGCCCCCGAGATCATCGTGAACAACGAGAAGCGGATGCTCCAGGAGGCGGTCGACGCCCTCTTCGACAACGGCCGCCGCGGTCGCCCGGTCACGGGCCCCGGCAACCGTCCGCTGAAGTCCCTCAGCGACATGCTGAAGGGCAAGCAGGGTCGTTTCCGTCAGAACCTGCTCGGCAAGCGTGTGGACTACTCCGCGCGTTCCGTCATCGTCGTCGGTCCGCAGCTGAAGCTGCACCAGTGCGGTCTCCCGAAGGCCATGGCGCTGGAGCTCTTCAAGCCGTTCGTGATGAAGCGCCTGGTCGACCTGAACCACGCGCAGAACATCAAGAGCGCCAAGCGGATGGTCGAGCGCGGCCGCACGGTCGTGTACGACGTCCTCGAAGAGGTCATCGCCGAGCACCCGGTCCTGCTGAACCGTGCGCCCACGCTGCACCGCCTCGGCATCCAGGCCTTCGAGCCCCAGCTGGTCGAGGGCAAGGCCATCCAGATCCACCCGCTCGTCTGCACCGCGTTCAACGCGGACTTCGACGGTGACCAGATGGCCGTGCACCTGCCGCTCTCCGCGGAGGCGCAGGCCGAGGCCCGCATCCTGATGCTGTCCTCGAACAACATCCTCAAGCCGGCCGACGGCCGTCCGGTCACGATGCCGACCCAGGACATGGTCCTCGGTCTGTTCTTCCTGACCACCGACGGTGAGCTCCGTGACACCAAGGGCGAGGGCCGCGCGTTCGGCTCCACGGCCGAGGCGATCATGGCGTTCGACGCCGGCGAGCTCGCGCTGCAGTCGCAGATCGACATCCGCTTCCCCGTCGGCACCGTCGCTCCGCGCGGCTGGGTTCCCCCGGTCGCCGAGGAAGGGGACGACCACGTCGCCGCGGGCGAGTGGCAGCAGGGGGACTCGTTCCGCCTGCGCACCTCGCTGGGCCGCGCGCTCTTCAACGAGCTGCTGCCCGAGGACTACCCGTTCGTCGACTACTCGGTCGGCAAGAAGCAGCTCTCCGAGATCGTCAACGACCTCGCCGAGCGCTACCCCAAGGTCATCGTGGCGGCGACGCTCGACAACCTGAAGGCGGCGGGCTTCTACTGGGCGACCCGCTCCGGCGTCACCGTGGCCATCTCCGACGTCGTCGTGCCCGAGGCCAAGAAGGCCATCGTCAAGGGCTACGAGGAGCAGGACGAGAAGGTCCAGAAGCAGTACGAGCGCGGTCTCATCACGAAGGAAGAGCGCACTCAGGAGCTCATCGCGATCTGGACCAAGGCGACCAACGAGGTCGCCGAGGCGATGAACGCGAACTTCCCGAAGACGAACCCCATCTTCATGATGGTCGACTCGGGTGCCCGAGGAAACATGATGCAGATGCGTCAGATCGCGGGTATGCGTGGTCTGGTGTCGAACGCCAAGAACGAGACGATCCCGCGTCCCATCAAGGCGTCCTTCCGTGAGGGCCTCACCGTTCTGGAGTACTTCATCTCCACGCACGGTGCCCGTAAGGGTCTGGCGGACACCGCCCTGCGTACCGCCGACTCGGGTTACCTGACCCGTCGTCTGGTGGACGTCTCGCAGGACGTCATCATCCGCGAGGAGGACTGCGGCACCGAGCGCGGTCTGAAGCTGCGGATCGCCGAGCGCGGCGCCGACGGCGTCCTGCGCAAGACGGACGACGTCGAGACCTCCGTGTACGCGCGGATGCTCGCCGAGGACGTCGTCGTCGACGGCAAGGTCATCGCGCCGGCCAACGTCGACCTGGGTGACGTGCTCATCGACGCCCTCGTGGGCGCCGGTGTCGAGGAGGTCAAGACCCGCTCGGTCCTGACCTGCGAGTCCGCCGTCGGTACCTGTGCGTTCTGCTACGGCCGTTCGCTCGCCACCGGCAAGCTGGTCGACATCGGTGAGGCGGTCGGCATCATCGCCGCCCAGTCCATCGGTGAGCCCGGTACCCAGCTGACGATGCGTACCTTCCACACCGGTGGTGTGGCCGGTGACGACATCACCCAGGGTCTGCCCCGTGTCGTCGAGCTCTTCGAGGCCCGTCAGCCCAAGGGTGTCGCCCCGATCTCGGAGGCGGCCGGCCGCGTCCGTATCGAGGAGACCGAGAAGACCAAGAAGATCGTCGTCACCCCGGACGACGGCACCGACGAGACGGCGTTCCCGATCTCGAAGCGTGCCCGTCTGCTCGTGGGCGAGGGCGACCACGTCGAGGTGGGCCAGAAGCTCACCGTGGGTGCCACCAACCCGCACGACGTGCTGCGGATCCTCGGTCAGCGCGCGGTCCAGGTCCACCTGGTCGCCGAGGTCCAGAAGGTCTACAACTCGCAGGGCGTGTCGATCCACGACAAGCACATCGAGATCATCATCCGGCAGATGCTGCGCCGCGTGACGATCATCGAGTCCGGCGACGCGGAGCTGCTGCCGGGCGAGCTCGTCGAGCGCTCGAAGTTCGAGACCGAGAACCGTCGTGTGGTCACCGAGGGCGGTCACCCCGCCTCCGGCCGTCCGCAGCTGATGGGTATCACCAAGGCCTCGCTGGCGACGGAGTCCTGGCTGTCGGCCGCCTCCTTCCAGGAGACGACCCGAGTCCTGACGGATGCGGCGATCAACGCCAAGTCCGACAGCCTCATCGGCCTCAAGGAGAACGTCATCATCGGTAAGCTCATCCCGGCCGGTACGGGTCTGTCCCGCTACCGCAACATCCGGGTGGAGCCGACCGAGGAGGCCAAGGCCGCGATGTACTCGGCCGTCGGCTACGACGACATCGACTACTCGCCGTTCGGTTCGGGCTCCGGCCAGGCCGTTCCGCTGGAGGACTACGACTACGGTCCGTACAACCAGTAAGCGAGTCGCCTGACGCCAGGGCGGTCACCCCACGGGGTGGCCGCCCTTCGGCGTTCCCCGGGAGCGGCGGGCCGCCGGCCGGTCCGTCCGCGCGCTCCCGCGCGGGCGCCGGGTAGGTTGGCGGCCCCCGACCGAGGAGCCGCCCCGTGCCCGCCGCCCGCCCCCGCCTGCTGTACGTCACCGACCTCGCCTATCCGGCCCGGGGACGGCGCTACGGCGACGAGGACGTCCACCTCGCCGCGCGACTGCGCGAGGCCTTCGACCTGGCGCTCTGCCACCCGCTCGACGCCGCGGCCCTCATGGACGGCTTCGACGCCGTCGTCGTCCGCAACAGCGGCCCGGTCATCGGCTACCAGAAGGAGTACGAGGCCTTCCGCGAGCGCGCCCTGGCCGCCGGGACCCGGGTCTACAACCCGCTCCACGGGCGCGGGGACATGGCGGGCAAGCAGTACCTGCTGGACCTGACCGCCGCCGGGCACCCGGTCATCCCCACCGTGGACCGCCCCGAGGACCTCCACCGGCTGCCCGAGTCGGCCGCGTACGCGGTCAAGCCCAAGGCCGGGGCGGATTCCATAGGCCTGCGCTTCCTGGACCGTGAGGAGCTCGCCGGCCTGGCCTACGAGGGCCTCCTCGTCCAGCCGCGGATCGACTTCCGGTACGAGGTCTCCTTCTACTTCGTCGACGACCGCTTCCAGTACGCCCTGCACGCCCCCGACCCGGACCGCCGCTGGGTCCTGGAACCGTACGAGCCCACCGCGGAGGACCTCGCCTTCGCCCGCGGCTTCGTCGACTGGAACACCCTCGACCACGGCATCCAGCGGGTGGACGCCTGCCGCGCCCCCGGCGGCGAGCTGCTCCTCGTCGAGCTGGAGGACCTCAACCCGTACCTCTCGCTGGACCGCGTCCCCGCGGAGACGCGCGAGCGCTTCACGGTCGCCTTCAGGGACTCGCTGCACCGCTTCCTCGCGGCCTGAGGCGTAGCGCGCGGTGACGGAGGGTACGCGTGGCCATTTGTTTTGACCGGAGTCCATGCGATAGGTACGCTCAAGCCTTGTGCCTGGGGTGTGCCTGGGCTCGCGTGCGTGTCCTCAACCGCAGGGCGAGTCATATATCGGCCACCGTGATCCGCACCTTTCCGCCCTGGTGGAGAGGTCCGCGAGATTCGACACACCCGACCGCGTGGGTCGGCGAATGTTCCAGGTTAGTTTCACCGACGGCACACAGAAACCGGAGAAGTAGTGCCTACGATCCAGCAGCTGGTCCGGAAGGGCCGGCAGGACAAGGTCGAGAAGAACAAGACGCCCGCACTCGAGGGTTCCCCTCAGCGCCGCGGCGTCTGCACGCGTGTGTTCACGACCACCCCGAAGAAGCCGAACTCGGCCCTCCGTAAGGTCGCGCGTGTGCGTCTGACCTCCGGCATCGAGGTCACGGCCTACATCCCGGGTGAGGGTCACAACCTGCAGGAGCACTCGATCGTGCTCGTGCGCGGTGGCCGTGTGAAGGACCTGCCGGGTGTTCGTTACAAGATCATCCGCGGTTCCCTCGACACGCAGGGCGTCAAGAACCGTAAGCAGGCTCGCAGCCGCTACGGCGCCAAGAAGGAGAAGTAAGAATGCCTCGTAAGGGCCCCGCCCCGAAGCGCCCGGTCATCATCGACCCGGTCTACAGCTCTCCTCTTGTCACCTCGCTGATCAACAAGATCCTGCTGGACGGCAAGCGTTCCACCGCCGAGCGCATCGTGTACGGCGCCATGGAGGGTCTTCGCGAGAAGACCGGCCAGGACCCGGTCATCACGCTGAAGCGCGCTCTCGAGAACGTGAAGCCGGCCCTCGAGGTCAAGTCCCGCCGTGTCGGTGGCGCCACCTACCAGGTGCCGATCGAGGTCAAGCCGGGCCGCGCGTCCACGCTGGCCCTCCGCTGGCTCGTCGGTTACTCCCGCGCCCGTCGCGAGAAGACCATGACCGAGCGCCTCATGAACGAGCTCCTCGACGCCTCGAACGGCCTCGGTGCGGCCGTCAAGAAGCGTGAGGACACGCACAAGATGGCCGAGTCCAACAAGGCCTTCGCGCACTACCGCTGGTAGTCGCAACCCACATCGAGACCGAGAGAAGACTGAGCCGATATGGCTACCACTTCGCTTGACCTTGCCAAGGTGCGCAACATCGGCATCATGGCTCACATCGACGCGGGCAAGACGACCACCACCGAGCGGATCCTGTTCTACACCGGTGTCTCGTACAAGATCGGTGAAGTCCACGACGGCGCTGCCACGATGGACTGGATGGAGCAGGAGCAGGAGCGCGGCATCACGATCACGTCTGCCGCGACGACCTGCCACTGGCCGCTCGAGAATGTCGATCACACGATCAACATCATCGACACGCCGGGTCACGTCGACTTCACCGTCGAGGTGGAGCGTTCGCTGCGCGTGCTCGACGGTGCTGTCACCGTGTTCGACGGTGTGGCCGGCGTCGAGCCCCAGTCCGAGACTGTCTGGCGTCAGGCGGACCGCTACGGCGTGCCGCGCATCTGCTTCGTCAACAAGCTCGACCGTACGGGCGCCGAGTTCCTCCGCTGCGTCGACATGATCGTGGACCGCCTCGGCGCCGTCCCGATCGTCATGCAGCTCCCCATCGGTGCCGAGATGGACTTCCAGGGCGTTGTCGACCTGGTCCGCATGAAGGCGCTCGTCTGGTCCGCCGAGGCCAGCAAGGGCGAGATGTACGACGTCGTCGACATCCCGGCCTCGCACACCGAGCTCGCCGAGGAATGGCGCGCCAAGCTGGTCGAGACCGTCGCGGAGAACGACGAGGAGCTCATGGAGCTCTTCCTCGAGGGTGTCGAGCCCACCGAGGAGCAGCTGTACGCGGCTGTCCGTCGTATCACCATCGCCTCCGGCAAGGGCAACGGCGAGAAGACGGTCACCCCCGTCTTCTGCGGTACCGCGTTCAAGAACAAGGGTGTTCAGCCCCTGCTCGACGCGGTCGTCCGCTACCTGCCGTCGCCGCTGGACGTCGAGGCCATCGAGGGCCACGACGTCAAGGACGCCGAGCTGGTCGTCAAGCGCAAGCCGTCCGACGACGAGCCGCTGTCGGCCCTCGCGTTCAAGATCGCGAGCGACCCGCACCTCGGCAAGCTCACCTTCGTCCGGATCTACTCCGGTCGCCTGGAGGCCGGCACCGCGGTGCTGAACTCCGTCAAGGGCAAGAAGGAGCGCATCGGCAAGATCTACCGCATGCACGCGAACAAGCGTGAGGAGATCGACTCGGTGGGCGCCGGCGACATCGTCGCCGTCATGGGCCTCAAGCAGACCACCACCGGTGAGACGCTGTGCGACGACAAGAACCCGGTCATCCTGGAGTCCATGGACTTCCCGGCGCCGGTCATCCAGGTCGCCATCGAGCCCAAGTCCAAGGGTGACCAGGAGAAGCTGGGTGTCGCCATCCAGCGTCTCGCGGAGGAGGACCCCTCCTTCCAGGTTCACTCGGACGAGGAGACCGGCCAGACCATCATCGGTGGTATGGGCGAGCTTCACCTCGACATCCTCGTCGACCGCATGCGTCGCGAGTTCAAGGTCGAGGCGAACGTCGGCAAGCCGCAGGTCGCGTACCGCGAGACGATCCGCAAGGCCGTCGAGCGCGTGGACTACACCCACAAGAAGCAGACCGGTGGTACCGGTCAGTTCGCCAAGGTGCAGATCGCGATCGAGCCCATCGAGGGTGGCGACGCCTCCTACGAGTTCGTGAACAAGGTCACCGGTGGCCGCATCCCGAAGGAGTACATCCCTTCGGTCGACGCGGGTGCGCAGGAGGCCATGCAGTTCGGCATCCTGGCCGGCTACGAGATGACCGGCGTTCGCGTCATTCTTCTCGACGGTGGCTACCACGAGGTCGACTCCTCCGAGCTCGCGTTCAAGATCGCCGGTTCGCAGGCCTTCAAGGAGGCCGCGCGCAAGGCTTCCCCCGTCATCCTTGAGCCGATGATGGCCGTTGAGGTCGTCACGCCCGAGGACTACATGGGTGAGGTCATCGGCGACATCAACTCCCGCCGTGGCCAGATCCAGGCCATGGAGGAGCGCAGCGGCGCTCGCGTCGTGCGGGGCCTCGTGCCCCTCTCGGAGATGTTCGGCTACGTCGGCGACCTCCGCAGCAAGACCTCGGGTCGCGCAAGCTACTCGATGCAGTTCGACTCCTACGCCGAGGTTCCGCGGAACGTCGCCGAGGAGATCATCGCGAAGGCCAAGGGCGAGTAACTCTCCCGAGTTGACGCTTTAGGCTTGACACCAGTCGTCGGGGCTCGCCCCCCGAAACCCGAGGGAATCGGGCCCCGGCGAATGGCATCCCAGCAAAGATCACCTGGCGCCGATGAAGCAAGGCGTACAGAACCACTCCACAGGAGGACCCAGTGGCGAAGGCGAAGTTCGAGCGGACTAAGCCGCACGTCAACATCGGCACCATCGGTCACATTGACCACGGTAAGACGACCCTCACGGCCGCCATTACCAAGGTGCTGCACGACGCGTACCCGGACCTGAACGAGGCCTCGGCCTTCGACCAGATCGACAAGGCTCCCGAGGAGCGCCAGCGCGGTATCACGATCTCGATCGCGCACGTCGAGTACCAGACGGAGTCGCGTCACTACGCGCACGTCGACTGCCCGGGTCACGCTGACTACATCAAGAACATGATCACGGGTGCCGCGCAGATGGACGGCGCCATCCTCGTGGTCGCCGCCACCGACGGCCCGATGCCGCAGACCAAGGAGCACGTGCTCCTGGCCCGCCAGGTCGGCGTTCCGTACATCGTCGTCGCCCTGAACAAGGCCGACATGGTGGACGACGAGGAGATCCTGGAGCTCGTCGAGCTCGAGGTCCGTGAGCTCCTCTCCGAGTACGAGTTCCCGGGCGACGACCTTCCGGTCGTCCGTGTCTCGGCGCTCAAGGCGCTCGAGGGCGACAAGGAGTGGGGCGAGAAGCTCCTCGGCCTCATGCACGCGGTGGACGAGTCCATCCCGCAGCCCGAGCGTGACGTCGACAAGCCGTTCCTGATGCCGATCGAGGACGTCTTCACGATCACCGGTCGTGGCACCGTCGTCACCGGTCGTATCGAGCGTGGTGTCCTCAAGGTCAACGAGACCGTCGACATCATCGGCATCAAGACCGAGAAGACCACCACCACGGTCACCGGCATCGAGATGTTCCGCAAGCTGCTCGACGAGGGCCAGGCCGGTGAGAACGTCGGTCTGCTCCTCCGTGGCATCAAGCGCGAGGACGTCGAGCGCGGCCAGGTCATCATCAAGCCGGGTTCGGTCACGCCGCACACCAGCTTCGAGGCCCAGGCCTACATCCTGTCGAAGGACGAGGGTGGCCGTCACACCCCGTTCTTCAACAACTACCGCCCGCAGTTCTACTTCCGTACCACGGACGTGACCGGCGTCGTGACCCTCCCCGAGGGCACCGAGATGGTCATGCCGGGCGACAACACCTCCATGACCGTCGAGCTGATCCAGCCCGTCGCCATGGAGGAGGGCCTCAAGTTCGCCATCCGTGAGGGTGGCCGGACCGTCGGCGCCGGCCAGGTCGTCAAGATCAACGCCTGATCGTTGATCTGACCTGGTAGCTCCACGAGCTGCAGCAGAAGGCCCCGCACCTTTCGGTGCGGGGCCTTCTCGCATGTCCGCGCGGATCCCGGGGCCTACGGCCGCCAGCTCCACGGGTGCCCGTCCGGGCCCAGGCCCACCACCGTCGGTCCGGCCTCGCCCAGGTGCAGGGCCGCCGAGACTCCCGGTGCCCCGTCCGCGCGGGTCCGCACCCGGTCACCGGTCCGCACCCGGACCCGGCCGTCCTCGCCGGTGCCCAGGAGGACCGTCCCCCGTGCGGCGGACCGCGCGGCGACCACGCCGCCGAAGCCGTCGAGCCCCGTGTCCCCTCCGGGGCCGAGGAGTGCCCCGCTCGCCGGGCGCCGGTAGTAGAGGTCGCCGCCGACGGCCGCCACGGTGGATCCGGAGCGCGGCAGCGGGTCCGTCTGCTCGATCCCGTCGACCCAGTGCCGTACGGACTCCCGACCCGCCGCGTACAGGTGGGTCCGGCCGGTCCCGTCGACCGAGGCGGCGAGTCCGTCCTGGACCTCCGACGTCCCGGGGAGCGTCCGCCAGGGGCCCCAGCCGCCGTCCGCGGCCCGCACCCGGGTCGAGACGTTCCGGTCGGCGTTCCGCACGAAGAGGTGGACCCGGCCGTCCGGGGCGGCCACGGGCACCGGCGCACCGACCCGGCGGCCCCGGTCGTCCGTGCGCTCCGGGTTCCCGAGGCCCCGCCAGGCCAGGAACGGGCCGCCGGGGGAGCGCTGCTCCAGGAGCACGAGCTCGCGCCGGTTGCGTCCGCCGTGACCGTCGATCGCGGAGAACCGCACGCCGAACAGCAGCACCCTGCCGTCGTCGAGCACCGCCGAGCCGAGGGCGGGCGCCAGCGGCCCGCCGCCGAGGTCCGCCGGCTCGCTCCAGACGCCGGGCGCGGTCTCCCGCCAGCGGACCGCGCGCAGCCCGAGCACCCCGTAGGCGGCGAGCCGGCCGTCCGGCTGCTCGGCGAGGGCCGGCCCGGCGGTGGGCCAGCGGTGGTGGGTGGAGCGGACCCAGCCCTTGCGGTTGGTGAGGGGCCGCTCGCCGCCCACGCCGTAGTCGCCGCAGCCCGAGGGGTTGCCGCACTCCCAGGAGGGGTCCCCGCCGTACGGGACGAGGCGGGCGGCCTTCGCCGCGAGGAGCCGGGGAGGGAGGTTCTTGGGCCAGTGCCGGTTGTAGTAGCCGCGGAACGCGGTCGTCGTGAACGCCGGTATGGGTTCGCCGTCCCGGACGGCGTCCGCGACCCAGCGGCTCATCGCGGCCCAGGTGAAGGACGCGACGGCTGTGTGGTCGCCGTGGTCCGAGTAGCCGGGCTGCTCCGAGTCCCGTCTGCGGGTGGCCTCGTCGCTGAGCTGGATGTCCGGGTCGGGGTCCAGGGTGTGCACGACGGTGGGCCGGTAGCGGGCGAGCAGCCCCACGAGGACGCCGACCAGCTGGTCGTAGTCGTAGGTGTCGGAGCGGGTGACGGGCGACCCGGCCGACAGGTGGGTCCGCAGCTCCAGGGCGCGGTCCTGCCAGAGGGCCGGCAGGGCCATGTAGCGCCGGTTCGTGTGCATCGGCAGGTTGAGGAAGACCAGCTCGACGCGGCGGCGGCCGCGGTCGAGGGTGTCGATCTCGGCCCGGCGGCCCCCGGGGAGGGTGAGCACCCGGCGCCGCCAGGGCGTGAACAGCGGCAGGCCGAGCGCCGCCGCGTAGGACTGGCGCAGGCCCTGGTGGCGGGCCGAGGAGTAGGCGGCGCGGTCCGGGGGAGTGTCCGGCATCCCCGCGACCCGGTTGCGGCCGGTGTGCTCGCCGGCGGTGACGTACACGGAGACGAGCGGGACCCCGGCGTCGAGGAGGCGCTGGCTGTCCGGGTTCATGAAGTACAGGTCGTCGTCCGGATGGGCGGCTATCTGCAGGAGCAGCGCCCGCCTGGTGCGCGCGGAGGCGATGGGCTTGCCGGGCGCGGGGTCGGCGGTCGGCGCGGTCCTGCGCGGCTCCGGTACGGAGCACCCTGCGGCGGCCGTGGTGACGGCGAGGGCTGCGGCGAGAACCGTCCGCCGGCGGGGTGCTGTGGTCACGTGGGCGGTCCGTCCCCTGGGCAGTGCGGTCCCCGGTAAGACGAACGTTCGAAGTCTGGGGTTGTGTGCGGACAGGCCCGCGACTGGCAGGATGCGGCCACCGGAAGAAGATCTTCGAAAAGCGTCGCCGGTCATGTCGAGGACCGGACGCCGGTTCCGACCGAGGGGTGACAGCACGCCACAGGGGCGCGCGGGACGGGGAGGACGACCACCATGAAGTACGTCGCGATGATCTACGGGAACCAGGCCAAGTGGGACGCCTTCCCCGCCGAGGCCTGGCCCGAGGCGATCGCCCGGCAGGAGGCCTTCAACAGGAAGTACCGCGAGAGCGGCGAGCTGATCGGCGCGTACGGCCTCGCGGACGCGGCCGCCGCCCAGCTCGTCCGGCGCGTGGACGGCGTCCCCGCGGTCACCGACGGCCCGTACCTGGAGACCAAGGAGTACCTGGCCAGCTTCTACCTGCTCGACTGCGACGGCCCGGAGCGGGCCCGGGAGATCGCCGCGGACATGCCCTTCGCGGACGTCGACCCGGTGGAGCTCTGGCCGGTCCTGCACGAGTCAGCGGCGGACGTGTGACCGGCACCGACGGGATCGAGGACCTGCTGCGCACGTACGCGCCGCAGGTCCTCGGCGTCCTCGTGCGGCGGTACGGGACCTTCGACACCTGCGAGGACGCCGTCCAGGAGGCCCTGATCGCGGCGGCCCGCCAGTGGCCCGAGGAGGGCGTCCCCGACAACCCGCGGGGCTGGCTGGTCACCGTCGCCGCCCGCCGGCTCGTCGACCAGGTGCGCAGCGAGGCCGCGCGGCGCCGCCGCGAGGACTCCCTGGCCCTGGCCACGCCGGCCTCGGAACTCCTGGCGCACGCCGCCGACGAGGAGCCCGGGACGGACCGGGACGACTCGCTGTCCCTGCTGTTCCTCTGCTGTCACCCCGAGCTCTCCCCGCCCAGCAGGGTCGCCCTCACTCTGCGGGCCGTCGGCGGCCTCACCACCGGGCAGATCGCGGCCGCCTTCCTGGTGCCCGAGTCGACGATGGCGCAGCGGATCAGCCGGGCCAAGCAGACGATCCGGGAGGCGGGCGGCTCCATGGCGCTGCCGCCGGGGGAGGACCGCACGGCCCGGCTCGCCGAGGTCCGGCACGTGCTCTACCTGATCTTCAACGAGGGGTACACGGCGAGCGGCGGGGACCGGCTGACCGCGCCCGAGCTGTCCACCGAGGCGATCCGGCTCGGGCGGCTGCTTCACCGGCTGCTGCCCGAGGACACCGAGACGGCGGGGCTGCTGGCGCTGATGCTGCTCACCGACGCCCGCAGGCCCGCGCGCACGGGCCCGCACGGCGAGCTGGTGCCGCTCGCGGAGCAGGACCGGGGGCGCTGGGACGCCGGGCTGGTGGCGGAGGGCGTCGAGCTGATCAGCCGCACCCTGCCGCACGGCCGGATCGGCCCGTACCAGCTGCAGGCGGCGATCGCGGCCGTGCACGACGAGGCGGAGAGCGCGGGGGACACCGACTGGCCGCAGATCCTCGCCCTCTACGAGCTCCTGGAGCGCACCGGTCCGAACCCGATGGTGACGCTCAACCGGGCGGTCGCCGTGGCGATGGTGGAGGGGCCCGCGGCCGGGCTCGCGGTGCTGGACGGACTGGCCCGGGACAAGAGGCTCGCGCGGCACCACCGGTTGCTCGCCACCCGGGCCCATCTGCTGGAGCTGCTGGGGGAGCGGGGGCCCGCGGCGGAGGCCTATCGGGAGGCCGCGCGGCGGACGACCAGCGCTCCGGAACGCCGCCATCTCACCGAGCGGGCCCGGGACTTGGGGTGAGGCGACGGGGGCGCCAGGGGAGGGCGCGTGCGCCCCGGCGCATGGCAGGACGTGACGTGGGGTACAGTCTTCGATCCCGATTGGCGGCCGGATGGCCCCGTATGGCAGACTGTCGGGGTTGCTCGGTTGAGTGCCGATGCTGCGCGCCTCCCGTCGGGAGGACCGGAAGCGAGTCCCACAGTACTCGTCGCTCCTTCTCAGGAGCGGACGTACGGGAATCTTCTGGGAAGCGTCAGCGGGGTGCCGACCAGGCGCCCGGTGGGTGTCCTGCCCCCGGCCTGCGGTCATGGCGACCGTGCCCCCTTGGTTGGGAAATCCTTAGGGATTTCTGCGTAGAGGGAGTGCGACACGCCCGACCGCGTGGGTCGGAGACACGACAACGCTTCTCCGTGAGCGAAGCCGATCGGGTTCCAGAGCGTTACGAGACAAAGGACTACTAGTAGCCATGGCGGGACAGAAGATCCGCATCCGGCTCAAGGCCTACGACCACGAGGTCATCGACTCCTCGGCGAAGAAGATCGTCGAGACGGTGACCCGCACTGGTGCGTCGGTCGCGGGCCCGGTGCCGCTGCCCACTGAGAAGAACGTGTACTGCGTCATCAAGTCGCCGCACAAGTACAAGGACTCGCGCGAGCACTTCGAGATGCGCACGCACAAGCGCCTCATCGACATCCTCGACCCCACGCCGAAGACGGTCGACTCGCTCATGCGACTCGACCTGCCGGCGGGCGTCGACATCGAGATCAAGCTCTGAGGTGACGCGCGAGATGGCTAAGAACATCAAGGGCATCCTGGGCGAGAAGCTCGGCATGACGCAGGTCTGGGACGAGAACAACCGGGTCGTCCCGGTGACCGTCGTCAAGGCCGGCCCGAATGTCGTGACCCAGGTCCGTACGAACGACGTCGACGGCTACGAGTCGGTCCAGATCGCCTTCGGCGAGATCGACCCGCGCAAGGTGAACAAGCCCCTCAAGGGCCACTTCGCCAAGGCCGACGTCACCCCGCGCCGCCACCTGGTGGAGCTCCGCACCGCTGACGCCTCCGAGTACACGCTCGGCCAGGAGATCACCGCCGAGGTCTTCGAGGCCGGCGTGAAGGTCGACGTCACCGGCAAGAGCAAGGGCAAGGGCTTCGCCGGTGTCATGAAGCGCCACAACTTCCGTGGTGGCAAGGCGTCGCACGGTGCCCACCGCGTGCACCGCAAGCCCGGTTCCATCGGTGGCTGCGCCACCCCGGGCCGTGTCTTCAAGGGCATGCGCATGGCGGGTCGCATGGGCAACGAGCGTGTGACCACCCAGAACCTGACCGTCCACGCCGTTGACGCCGAGAAGGGTCTGCTGCTCATCAAGGGCGCCGTCCCCGGCCCCAACGGTGGCCTCGTCCTGGTCCGCACCGCGGCCAAGGGGGTTTGAGGAACCGATGAGCACCATTGACATCCTTTCGCCGGCAGGCGACAAGACCGGGACCGTCGAGCTCCCCGAGGAGATCTTCGGCGCCAAGGTCAGCGTTCCGCTGATCCACCAGGTCGTCGTCGCGCAGCTGGCCGCGGCCCGTCAGGGCACGCACAAGACCAAGACCCGTGGCGAAGTCCGCGGTGGTGGCAAGAAGCCTTACCGCCAGAAGGGCACCGGCCGCGCCCGTCAGGGTTCGACCCGCGCCCCGCAGTTCGCCGGTGGTGGCGTCGTGCACGGTCCCGTGCCGCGTGACTACTCGCAGCGGACCCCGAAGAAGATGAAGGTCGCCGCTCTCCGTGGTGCCCTCTCGGACCGGGCCACCCACTCCCGCATCCACGTCGTCTCCGGCGTGGTCGAGGGTGAGATCTCCACCAAGGCCGCGAAGACGCTGTTCGGCAAGATCTCGGAGCGCAAGAACCTGCTCCTGGTCGCCGAGCGCTCCGACGAGGCCGCGTGGCTGTCCGCTCGTAACCTGCCCCAGGTGCACATCCTGGAGCCGGGCCAGCTCAACACGTACGACGTGATCGTCTCCGACGACGTGGTCTTCACCCAGGCCGCCCTCGAGTCCTTCGTGTCTGGCCCCCAGACCGCTGAGACCGAAGGGAGCGACGCCTGATGACTGAGGCCGTCGTCACCAGCAAGACCTTCTCGGACCCGCGCGACATTCTCGTCAAGCCGGTCGTCTCGGAGAAGAGCTACGCACTGCTGGACGAGAACAAGTACACGTTCATCGTCGCGCCTGGCTCCAACAAGACCCAGATCAAGCAGGCCGTCGAGGCGGTCTTCTCGGTCAAGGTCACCGGGGTCAACACGATCAACCGCCAGGGCAAGCGCAAGCGCACCAAGGCCGGTTTCGGTAAGCGCAAGGACACCAAGCGCGCCATCGTGACCCTTGCCGAGGGCAACCGTATCGACATCTTCGGCGGTCCGACCGCCTAAGGGCGGTCTGGATCGTCCGGAATCGGACGAGGACTGAGAAATGGGAATCCGCAAGTACAAGCCGACTACGCCGGGCCGTCGTGGCTCCTCCGTAGCCGACTTCGTCGAGATCACGCGGTCCACGCCGGAGAAGTCGCTGGTCCGCCCCCTGCACAGCAAGGGCGGCCGTAACAACACCGGTCGTGTGACCGTCCGTCACCAGGGCGGTGGCCACAAGCGCGCCTACCGCGTGATCGACTTCCGTCGTCACGACAAGGACGGCGTGCCGGCCAAGGTCGCTCACATCGAGTACGACCCCAACCGCACCGCGCGCATCGCGCTGCTCCACTACGTGGACGGCGAGAAGCGCTACATCATCGCCCCCAAGGGTCTGACGCAGGGTGACCGCGTCGAGAACGGCCCCGGCGCGGACATCAAGCCCGGCAACAACCTGGCGCTCCGCAACATCCCGGTCGGTACCACGATCCACGCGATCGAGCTCCGTCCCGGTGGTGGCGCCAAGTTCGCCCGTTCCGCGGGTGCCTCCGTGCAGCTGCTGGCGAAGGAGGGCACGATGGCCCACCTTCGTATGCCGTCCGGTGAGATCCGTCTCGTCGACGCCCGCTGCCGCGCCACGATCGGCGAGGTCGGCAACGCCGAGCAGTCGAACATCAACTGGGGCAAGGCCGGCCGTAAGCGCTGGCTGGGCGTTCGCCCGACCGTCCGCGGTGTGGCGATGAACCCGGTCGACCACCCGCACGGTGGTGGTGAGGGCAAGACCTCCGGTGGTCGCCACCCGGTCTCCCCGTGGGGTCAGAAGGAGGGTCGTACTCGTTCGCCGAAGAAGGCTTCGAACAAGTACATCGTCCGCCGCCGCAAGACGAACAAGAAGCGCTAGGAGCGGGTTTAGATGCCGCGCAGTCTCAAGAAGGGACCCTTCGTCGACGGCCACCTCGTCAAGAAGGTGGACGCCCAGAACGAAGCCGGTACCAAGAACGTCATCAAGACCTGGTCCCGTCGCTCGATGATCATCCCGGCCATGCTCGGCCACACGATCGCGGTGCACAACGGCAAGACCCACATTCCGGTGTTTGTCACCGAGTCGATGGTCGGCCACAAGCTCGGCGAGTTCTCGCCGACGCGCACCTTCCGGGGTCACGTGAAGGACGACCGGAAGTCGAAGCGCCGCTAGTAGCGGGGTGGAATGACCATGACAGACACTGGAAGGACAACCATGGAAGCCAGGGCCCAGGCGCGGTACATCCGCGTCACGCCCATGAAGGCCCGCCGCGTGGTGGACCTTATCCGTGGCATGGACGCCACGGAGGCTCAGGCGGTCCTGCGTTTCGCCCCGCAGGCCGCGAGCGTGCCGGTTGGCAAGGTGCTGGACAGCGCCATCGCCAACGCTGCACACAACTACGACCACACCGACGCCTCTTCGCTGGTCATCAGCGAGGCGTACGTGGATGAGGGCCCGACCCTGAAGCGGTTCCGTCCGCGTGCCCAGGGCCGTGCCTACCGGATCCGTAAGCGGACCAGCCACATCACCGTGGTCGTCAGCAGCAAGGAAGGAACCCGGTAATGGGCCAGAAGGTTAACCCGCATGGGTTCCGGCTCGGCATCACCACGGACTTCAAGTCCCGCTGGTACGCCGACAAGCTGTACAAGGACTACGTCAAGGAAGACGTCGCCATCCGTCGGATGATGACGTCCGGCATGGAGCGCGCCGGCATCTCGAAGGTCGAGATCGAGCGCACCCGTGACCGCGTGCGGGTGGACATCCACACCGCGCGTCCCGGCATCGTCATCGGCCGCCGTGGCGCCGAGGCCGACCGCATCCGCGGCGACCTCGAGAAGCTCACGGGCAAGCAGGTCCAGCTGAACATCCTCGAGGTCAAGAACCCCGAGATGGACGCCCAGCTGGTCGCCCAGGCCGTTGCCGAGCAGCTCTCCTCCCGCGTCTCCTTCCGTCGCGCCATGCGTAAGAGCATGCAGGGCACGATGAAGGCCGGCGCCAAGGGCATCAAGATCCAGTGTGGCGGCCGTCTCGGCGGCGCCGAGATGTCCCGCTCGGAGTTCTACCGCGAGGGCCGCGTGCCCCTGCACACGCTCCGCGCGAACGTCGACTACGGCTTCTTCGAGGCCAAGACGACCTTCGGCCGCATCGGCGTGAAGGTCTGGATCTACAAGGGCGACGTCAAGAACATCGCCGAGGTCCGCGCCGAGAACGCCGCGGCCCGTGCGGGTAACCGCCCGGCCCGTGGTGCCGGCGCTGGCGACCGCCCGGCCGGCCGTGGTGGCCGCGGTGGCGAGCGTGGCGGCCGCGGCCGCAAGCCGCAGCAGCAGTCCGCGCCGGCTGCCGAGGCCCCCAAGGCCGACGCTCCCGCCGCCGCTGCCGCTCCGGCTGAGAGCACCGGAACGGAGGCCTGACCGAAATGCTGATCCCCCGTAGGGTCAAGCACCGCAAGCAGCACCACCCCAAGCGCTCGGGTATGAGCAAGGGTGGTACGCAGGTTGCGTTCGGCGAGTACGGCATTCAGGCCCTCACGCCGGCGTACGTGACCAACCGCCAGATCGAGGCGGCTCGTATCGCGATGACCCGCCACATCAAGCGTGGCGGCAAGGTCTGGATCAACATCTACCCGGACCGCCCCCTCACGAAGAAGCCCGCCGAGACCCGCATGGGTTCCGGTAAGGGTTCTCCCGAGTGGTGGATCGCGAACGTCAAGCCGGGTCGGGTGATGTTCGAACTGTCCTACCCGAACGAGAAGATCGCGCGCGAGGCCCTGACCCGTGCGGCCCACAAGCTGCCGATGAAGTGCAAGATCGTGAAGCGCGAAGCAGGTGAGCTGTGATGTCGGCCGGTACCAAGGCGTCCGAGCTGCGCGAGCTGGGCAACGAGGAGCTTCTCAACAAGCTCCGCGAGGCCAAGGAAGAGCTGTTCAACCTCCGCTTCCAGGCGGCGACCGGTCAGCTCGAGAACCACGGTCGGCTCAAGTCCGTCCGTAAGGACATCGCCCGGATCTACACCCTGATGCGTGAGCGCGAGCTGGGCATCGAGACGGTGGAGAACGCCTGATGAGCGAGAGCAACGTGACTGAGAAGACCGAGCGCAACGCTCGCAAGGTCCGCGAGGGCCTGGTCGTCAGCGACAAGATGGACAAGACCGTCGTCGTCGCTGTCGAGGACCGCGTCAAGCACGCGCTGTACGGCAAGGTCATCCGCCGTACGAACAAGCTCAAGGCTCATGACGAGCAGAACGCTGCCGGCATCGGCGACCGCGTCCTCCTGATGGAGACCCGGAAGCTGTCCGCCACGAAGCACTGGCGCGTCATCGAGATCCTCGAGAAGGCCAAGTAATTCTTGAAGGGGTAACCCTTCGAGTTCGTTCCGCCAGGCTCGGCCGGGGCTTCCTCGTGAAGCCCCGGCCGGGAACCGGCAGACAAATCAGGAGATAGACGTGATCCAGCAGGAGTCGCGACTGCGTGTCGCCGACAACACTGGTGCCAAGGAGATCCTTTGCATCCGTGTTCTCGGTGGCTCGGGTCGCCGCTACGCGGGCATCGGTGACGTCATCGTCGCCACCGTCAAGGACGCGATCCCCGGTGGCAACGTGAAGAAGGGTGACGTCGTCAAGGCGGTCATCGTTCGCACCGTCAAGGAGCGCCGCCGCCAGGACGGCTCGTACATCCGCTTCGACGAGAACGCCGCTGTCATTCTCAAGAACGACGGCGACCCTCGTGGCACCCGTATCTTCGGCCCGGTCGGCCGTGAGCTGCGCGAGAAGAAGTTCATGAAGATCATCTCGCTCGCGCCGGAGGTGCTGTAAGCATGAAGATCAAGAAGGGCGACCTGGTCCAGGTCATCACCGGTAAGGACAAGGGCAAGCAGGGCAAGGTCATCACGGCCTTCCCCCGTGAGAACCGCGTCCTCGTCGAGGGTGTCAACCGGGTCAAGAAGCACACCAAGGCCGGCCCGTCGCAGGCCGGTGGCATCGTCACGACCGAGGCTCCGGTCCACGTCTCCAACGTCCAGCTGGTCGTGGAGAAGGACGGCAAGAAGGTCGTCACGCGTGTCGGTTACCGCTTCGACGACGAGGGCAACAAGATCCGCGTTGCCAAGCGGACGGGTGAGGACATCTGATGGCTACCACCACTCCGCGTCTCAAGACGAAGTACCGCGAGGAGATCGCGGGCAAGCTGCGTGACGAGTTCTCGTACGAGAACGTCATGCAGGTTCCCGGCCTCGTGAAGATCGTGGTCAACATGGGTGTCGGCGACGCCGCCCGTGACTCGAAGCTGATCGACGGTGCGATCCGCGATCTCACCACGATCACCGGTCAGAAGCCGGCCGTCACCAAGGCCCGCAAGTCCATCGCGCAGTTCAAGCTGCGTGAGGGTCAGCCGATCGGTGCGCACGTCACCCTCCGTGGCGACCGCATGTGGGAGTTCCTGGACCGCACCCTGTCGCTCGCGCTTCCGCGCATCCGCGACTTCCGCGGCCTGTCCCCCAAGCAGTTCGACGGCCGTGGCAACTACACCTTCGGTCTCACGGAGCAGGTCATGTTCCACGAGATCGACCAGGACAAGATCGACCGTGTCCGGGGTATGGACATCACCGTGGTGACCACGGCGACCAACGACGACGAGGGCCGTGCCCTTCTGCGTCACCTCGGCTTCCCGTTCAAGGAGGCGTAAGCGAGATGGCGAAGAAGGCTCTCATCGCGAAGGCTGCCCGCAAGCCCAAGTTCGGCGTGCGTGGCTACACGCGCTGCCAGCGCTGTGGTCGTCCCCACTCCGTGTACCGCAAGTTCGGCCTGTGCCGCGTGTGCCTTCGTGAGATGGCTCACCGTGGCGAGCTGCCGGGCGTGACCAAGAGCTCCTGGTAACTCCCTTCTGTCCATAGGACGTTAGGGATTACCTGAGACTCTCGGTAAGCATTGGGTCGGCGGAGGCCCACCCCCGCATGCTTTAGGCTTGTGGGGTTGGGCGTCCGCCGCCCGTACGACTTACTACGCCGTAGGTCCCCGCGCCGCACCCGTCCCGCCCCTGTGTGGGGAGAGGGATGGCGCATACAGGAAACCCCGGCGAGAGAGGCCGAAGGCCAATTCATGACCATGACTGATCCGATCGCGGACATGCTGACTCGTCTGCGTAACGCGAACTCGGCATACCACGACTCCGTGACGATGCCGCACAGCAAGATCAAGTCTCACATCGCGGAAATCCTCCAGCAGGAGGGCTTCATCACGGGCTGGAAGGTCGAGGACGCCGAGGTCGGCAAGAACCTCGTCCTCGAGCTCAAGTTCGGTCCGAACCGTGAGCGCTCCATCGCGGGCATCAAGCGGATCTCGAAGCCCGGTCTCCGGGTTTACGCGAAGTCCACCAACCTGCCGAAGGTCCTCGGCGGCCTGGGCGTGGCGATCATCTCCACGTCCCACGGTCTCCTGACCGGCCAGCAGGCAGGCAAGAAGGGCGTAGGTGGGGAAGTCCTCGCCTACGTCTGGTAGTCGGGAACGGAGGAATAGCTAATGTCGCGTATTGGCAAGCTGCCTATCCAGGTTCCCGCCGGCGTGGACGTCACCATCGATGGCCGCACGGTCACGGTCAAGGGTTCCAAGGGCACCCTGACCCACACCGTCGCCGCTCCGATCGAGATCGTTAAGGGCGAGGATGGCGTGCTCAACGTCAACCGTCCGAACGACGAGCGTCAGAACAAGGCCCTTCACGGCCTGTCCCGCACGCTGGTGGCCAACATGATCACCGGTGTGACCCAGGGTTACGTGAAGGCGCTCGAGATCAGCGGTGTCGGTTACCGCGTCGCCGCGAAGGGCTCCAACCTGGAGTTCCAGCTCGGCTACAGCCACCCGATCCTGGTCGAGGCGCCCGAGGGCATCTCGTTCAAGGTCGAGTCGCCGACCAAGTTCTCGGTCGAGGGCATCGACAAGCAGAAGGTCGGCGAGGTCGCGGCGAACATCCGCAAGCTGCGGAAGCCCGACCCGTACAAGGCCAAGGGCGTCAAGTACGCCGGCGAGGTCATCCGCCGCAAGGTCGGAAAGGCTGGTAAGTAAGCCATGGCATACGGTGTGAAGATCGCCAAGGGCGACGCTTACAAGCGTGCCGCCAAGGCGCGCCGCCACATCCGCATCCGCAAGAACGTGTCGGGTACGGCGGAGCGTCCGCGCCTCGTCGTGACGCGTTCGAACCGTGGTATCACCGCTCAGGTCATCGACGACCTCAAGGGTCACACCCTTGCGTCCGCGTCGAACCTGGACGCGTCGATCCGCGGTGGCGAGGGTGACAAGTCGTCGCAGGCCAAGCAGGTAGGGGCTCTCGTCGCCGAGCGCGCCAAGGCCGCTGGTGTCGAGGCTGTCGTGTTCGACCGTGGTGGCAACAGGTACGCCGGGCGCATTGCCGCTCTGGCTGACGCCGCCCGCGAAGCCGGGCTGAAGTTCTAAGCCCCGGTTCCGGGACTAACGGACGTAACAGAGAGAGGTAAATCCAATGGCTGGACCCCAGCGCCGCGGAAGCGGTGCCGGTGGCGGCGAGCGGCGGGACCGGAAGGGCCGCGACGGTGGCGCTGCCGCCGAGAAGACCGCGTACGTTGAGCGCGTTGTCGCGATCAACCGCGTCGCCAAGGTTGTCAAGGGTGGTCGCCGCTTCAGCTTCACCGCGCTGGTCGTGGTGGGCGACGGTGACGGCACCGTAGGTGTCGGTTACGGCAAGGCCAAGGAAGTTCCCGCGGCCATCGCCAAGGGTGTCGAGGAAGCCAAGAAGAACTTCTTCAAGGTTCCGCGCATCCAGGGCACCATCCCTCACCCGATCCAGGGCGAGAAGGCCGCGGGCGTCGTCCTGCTCAAGCCGGCTTCCCCCGGTACCGGTGTCATCGCCGGTGGCCCGGTGCGCGCCGTGCTCGAGTGCGCCGGCGTTCACGACATCCTGTCGAAGTCGCTCGGCTCCGACAACGCGATCAACATCGTGCACGCGACCGTGGAGGCCCTCAAGGGCCTGCAGCGTCCCGAGGAGATCGCGGCTCGCCGTGGTCTGCCCCTCGAGGACGTCGCCCCCGCGGCTCTGCTCCGTGCACGTGCCGGGGCGGGTGCGTAATGGCTCGCCTCAAGGTCACGCAGACGAAGTCGTACATCGGCAGCAAGCAGAACCACCGCGACACCCTGCGTTCGCTCGGCCTCAAGAAGGTCAACGACGTGGTTGTCAAGGAGGACCGCCCCGAGTTCCGCGGAATGGTGCACACCGTCCGCCACCTCGTGACGGTCGAGGAGGTTGACTGACATGGCGGAGACCAACCCGCTGAAGGCCCACAACCTCCGTCCCGCCCCCGGTGCCAAGACCGCGAAGACCCGTGTCGGTCGTGGTGAGGCGTCGAAGGGTAAGACGGCCGGTCGTGGTACCAAGGGCACCAAGGCCCGTTACCAGGTTCCGCAGCGCTTCGAGGGTGGGCAGATGCCCCTCCACATGCGTCTGCCGAAGCTCAAGGGCTTCAAGAACCCGTTCCGCACCGAGTACCAGGTCGTGAACCTGGACAAGCTCACCGCGCTCTACCCGCAGGGTGGCGAGGTCACGGTGGCCGACCTGGTCGCCAAGGGTGCGGTTCGCAAGAACCAGCTCGTCAAGGTGCTCGGCACCGGCGAGATCACCGTGGCGCTGCAGGTGACGGTCGACGCCGTCTCCGGCTCCGCCAAGGAGAAGATCGCCGCTGCCGGCGGCACCGTCACCGAGCTCGTCTGAGACGACTCGATGGCATGAACATCCGATCGGGGATGCCTCCCAAAAGGGGCATCCCCGATTGGTCGTTCCTAGGGGGGCATGGTCGCCGGTAAGGTGGCGTGCACTGTCTAGGCTCCGTGCGGTATGCCCGCACGGGATTGATGACCGATACCCAATCGTCGAACCTCAAGACCGTCACCCTTGACGCATAGCGCGGGGGTCGCAGGAGGCACCGTGCTTACCGCGTTCGCCCGGGCGTTCAAGACGCCCGACCTGCGCAAGAAGCTGCTCTTCACGCTCGCCATCATCGTGCTGTACCGCCTCGGGGCCCACATCCCGGTCCCCGGCGTCAGCTACGAGGCCGTCCAGCAGTGTGTCAAGCAGGCCAGCGAGGGCAACAACAGCCTCTTCGGCCTGGTCAACATGTTCAGTGGCGGGGCGCTGCTCCAGATCACCATCTTCGCGCTCGGCATCATGCCGTACATCACGGCGAGCATCATCCTGCAGCTGCTGACCGTCGTGATCCCGCGCCTGGAAGCCCTCAAGAAGGAGGGCCAGTCGGGTACTGCCAAGATCACGCAGTACACCCGGTACCTGACGGTCGCCCTCGCCGTCCTGCAGGGCACCGGTCTCGTCGCCACCGCCAAGAGCGGTGCGCTGTTCAGTGGCTGCCGCGTCGCCGACCAGGTCGTGCCCGACCCGTCGATCTTCACGATCGCCACCATGGTCATCACGATGACCGCCGGCACCTGCATCGTCATGTGGCTCGGTGAGCTCATCACCGACCGTGGCATCGGCAACGGCATGTCGATCCTGATGTTCATCTCGATCGCCGCCGGCTTCCCGGGCGCCCTCTGGGCCATCAAGGAGAGCGGCAAGCTCGCCAAGGGCTGGATCGAGTTCGGCACCGTCATCCTCATCGGCTTCGTGATGGTGGCCCTCGTCGTCTTCGTCGAGCAGGCCCAGCGCCGCATCCCGGTGCAGTACGCGAAGCGCATGATCGGCCGGCGCTCCTACGGCGGTACGTCCACGTACATCCCGCTGAAGGTGAACCAGGCAGGTGTGATTCCTGTCATCTTCGCGTCGTCGCTGCTCTACATCCCGGCCTTGATCGCGCAGTTCTCGAACTCCACCGCAGGGTGGAAGACCTGGATCGAAGCCCACTTCGTCAAGGGTGACCACCCCTACTACATCGCGACGTACTTCCTCCTGATCGTGTTCTTCGCCTTCTTCTATGTGGCGATCTCGTTCAACCCCGAGGAAGTCGCGGACAACATGAAGAAGTATGGTGGCTTCATCCCGGGTATCCGGGCTGGTCGACCTACTGCCGAGTATCTGAGCTACGTGCTCAACCGGATCACTTGGCCGGGCTCGCTGTACTTGGGTCTGATCGCTCTTGTGCCGACGATGGCGTTGGCAGGCTTCGGTGGCGCCAATGCCAACTTCCCCTTCGGCGGGACGAGCATCCTCATCATCGTGGGTGTGGGGCTGGAGACCGTGAAGCAGATCGAGAGCCAGCTCCAGCAGCGCAATTACGAAGGGTTCCTCCGCTGATGCGAATCGTCCTCGTCGGACCGCCCGGTGCCGGCAAGGGAACGCAGGCCGCGTTCCTTGCCAAGAACCTGGACATCCCGCACATCTCCACGGGCGACCTGTTCCGCGCCAACATCTCCCAGGGCACGGAGCTCGGTCTCAAGGCCAAGGCGTTCATGGACGCCGGCGACCTGGTGCCCGACGAGGTGACCATCGGGATGGCCAAGGACCGGATGGAGCAGCCGGACGCCGTGAACGGCTTCCTGCTGGACGGGTTCCCCCGCAACGTGGCGCAGGCCGAGGCCCTGGACGTGGTCCTGAAGGCCGAGGACATGCAGCTCGACGCGGTGCTGGACCTGGAGGTCCCCGAGGACGAGGTCGTGAAGCGGATCGCGGGTCGCCGCATCTGCCGCAACGACAGCGCGCACGTCTTCCACGTGGAGTACAACGCTCCGAAGACCGAGGGTGTCTGCGACGCCTGCGGCGGCGAGCTGTACCAGCGCGCGGACGACTCCGAGGAGACGGTGCGCAAGCGCCTGGAGGTCTACCACACGCAGACCGAGCCGATCATCGACTACTACCGGGCGCAGAACCTGGTCGTGACGATCTCGGCGCTCGGCAAGGTGGACGAGGTCACCGCGAAGGCGATGGCCGCGCTCAAGAAGTAACCCCGGTTCGTCGATACGGCCGCGGTGCCCCTCAGGGGCGCCGCGGCCGTATCGTTGTTCTGTTCCCCGTACTCGATGGAAAGGCCGCGGCCACGATGGTGCAGATCAAGACCCCCGAGCAGATCGCGAAGATGCGCGAGGCGGGACTGGTCGTCGCCGCGATCCACGCGGCGACGCGTGAGGCCGCCGTGCCGGGCGCCACGACGAAGGACCTGGACGAGGTCGCGCGCAAGGTCATCGCCGACCACGGGGCGAAGTCGAACTTCCTCGGGTACGGCGGGTTCCCCGCGACGATCTGCACCTCGGTGAACGAGGTCGTCGTCCACGGCATCCCCGACGACAAGACCGTCCTCAAGGACGGCGACATCATCTCCATCGACGCCGGCGCCATCGTGGACGGCTGGCACGGTGACGCGGCCTACACGGCCTTCGTCGGCACCGGGCACGCGCCCGAGCTCGTCGAGCTCTCCCGGGTGACCGAGGAGTCCATGTGGGCCGGCATCGCCGCCATGCGGCTCGGCAACCGGCTGGTCGACATCTCGAAGGCGATCGAGACGTACATCAAGCGCCAGCCGCGTCCCGCCGTCGGCGACCACAGCCTGGGCCGCTACGGGATCATCGAGGACTACGGCGGCCACGGCATCGGCACCGAGATGCACATGGACCCGCACCTGCTGAACTACGTCTCCCGCAAGCGCGGCAAGGGCCCGAAGCTGGTCCCCGGCCTGTGCCTGGCGATCGAGCCGATGGTCTCCCTGGGCACCCCGCAGACGGAGGTCCTGAAGGACGACTGGACGGTCATCACGACGGACGGGACCTGGTCCTCGCACTGGGAGCACTCGATCGCGCTGACCGAGGAGGGCCCGCTGGTCCTCACGGCGGTCGACGGCGGCAAGGCCAAGCTGGCGGAGCTGGGCGTCACGGCGGCGCCGGACCCGCTGGCGTAGCGGACGCCGCTCCCGCCGGCGCGGCCCGACGACTCCGGTCGTCCAGGAGTACTCTTCGACATTTCTACGGCGTGGTGCCTTGCGTAAGGATCAGTCCGGGTGGGCAGACTTCCCGATTCGTCTTTTCCTGGGGCCTGACGTAGACTGATGCGTCGGCTCTCGTGTACCCGTGTGTCCGCATGCGGCGGCGAGAGTCGATCAAGGTAGCCGATTCGAAAGGCGAAGCGTGGCCAAGAAGCAAGGTGCCATCGAAATCGAGGGCACCGTGATCGAGTCCCTCCCGAACGCCATGTTCAAGGTGGAGCTCCAGAACGGTCACAAGGTCCTCGCGCACATCTCCGGCAAGATGCGGATGCACTACATCCGTATCCTTCCGGACGACCGGGTCGTCGTGGAGCTCTCTCCGTACGACCTGACGCGTGGCCGGATCGTCTACCGGTACAAGTAGATCTTGCCCGCACCCCGCCTTCGCGCGCGGGTGGTGGCACTGACCCGGAGAACCTCACACCCATGAAGGTCAAGCCGAGCGTCAAGAAGATCTGCGACAAGTGCAAGGTGATCCGCCGTCACGGCCGGGTCATGGTCATCTGCGACAACCTGCGCCACAAGCAGCGCCAGGGCTGACGCACGCCGACCGACCTGCATTTCGCAGTTCTTCGCGCGACGCATAGCAACACGTACATACGCAGAGCCCGTCGGGCCGTGTCCACACGGTTGACGGCACCTCCGGCGGGGGCCGGGGACCCGACCTGTACCTCATACGGCAGCCGGGAACGGTTCTGCAGCAGACCCCCGAGAACACAGGAGCCATTGAATGGCACGCGTTTCCGGTGTTGACATCCCGCGCGAAAAGCGTGTGGTGGTCGCACTCACCTACGTCTTCGGCATCGGGCGTACCCGGTCCGAGGAGATCCTCGCCGCGACCGGCGTGAACCCGTCCACCCGTGTCCGCGACCTTGCCGAGGAAGACCTCGTCAAGATCCGCGAGTACGTGGACGCCAACCTCCAGACCGAGGGTGACCTCCGCCGCGAGATCGCCGCCGACATCCGCCGCAAGGTCGAGATCGGCTGCTACCAGGGCCTTCGCCACCGTCGTGGCCTGCCCGTCCGCGGCCAGCGCACCAGCACGAACGCTCGTACCCGCAAGGGCCCGCGTCGCGCCATCGCCGGCAAGAAGAAGCCGGGCAAGAAGTAGTCCTCAGCGGACGCTTGACCAAGCGGTCTTCGCTGTAGGACCGACCACCTCCCGTAGGAGTTAGAGATGCCCCCCAAGGGTCGTCAGGGCGCTGCCAAGAAGGTGCGCCGCAAGGAAAAGAAGAACGTCGCTCACGGCCACGCGCACATCAAGAGCACGTTCAACAACACGATCGTCTCGATCACGGACCCCTCGGGCAACGTGATCTCCTGGGCCTCCGCCGGCCACGTCGGCTTCAAGGGCTCGCGCAAGTCCACCCCGTTCGCCGCGCAGATGGCCGCCGAGTCGGCCGCTCGCCGCGCGCAGGAGCACGGCATGCGCAAGGTCGACGTCTTCGTCAAGGGTCCGGGCTCCGGCCGCGAGACCGCGATCCGCTCCCTCCAGGCCACGGGCCTCGAGGTCGGTTCGATCCAGGACGTCACCCCCACGCCGCACAACGGCTGCCGTCCCCCCAAGCGCCGCCGCGTCTGACGCACGGCTGCTTGAGCCAGGACTTCGGGCGGTACGGCTCTTCGGACCGTGCCGCCCGTACCCTTGCAGTACGCAGCACTCCGTCGGGCGTCAAATAGTGGGCGTCCACGAATGAAGGATTGAACACATGCTTATCGCTCAGCGTCCTTCGCTGACCGAAGAGGTCGTCGACGAGTTCCGCTCCCGGTTCGTGATCGAGCCGCTGGAGCCGGGCTTCGGCTACACCCTCGGCAACTCCCTCCGCCGTACCCTCCTGTCCTCGATCCCGGGTGCCGCTGTCACCAGCATCCGCATCGACGGCGTCCTGCACGAGTTCACCACCGTGCCGGGCGTCAAGGAGGACGTGACCGACCTCATCCTCAACATCAAGCAGCTGGTCGTCTCCTCGGAGCACGACGAGCCGGTCGTGATGTACCTGCGCAAGCAGGGCCCGGGCCTGGTCACCGCCGCCGACATCGCGCCCCCGGCCGGTGTCGAGGTGCACAACCCCGACCTCGTCCTCGCCACGCTCAACGGCAAGGGCAAGCTGGAGATGGAGCTGACCGTCGAGCGCGGTCGCGGCTACGTCTCCGCCGTGCAGAACAAGCAGGCGGGCCAGGAGATCGGCCGCATCCCGGTCGACTCCATCTACTCCCCGGTGCTCAAGGTCACGTACAAGGTCGAGGCGACCCGTGTCGAGCAGCGCACCGACTTCGACAAGCTGATCGTCGACGTCGAGACCAAGCAGGCCATGCGCCCGCGCGACGCCATGGCGTCCGCCGGCAAGACCCTGGTCGAGCTGTTCGGTCTGGCGCGCGAGCTCAACATCGACGCCGAGGGCATCGACATGGGCCCGTCCCCCACGGACGCCGCCCTCGCCGCCGACCTGGCGCTGCCGATCGAGGAGCTCGAGCTCACCGTTCGTTCGTACAACTGCCTCAAGCGCGAGGGCATCCACTCCGTGGGTGAGCTCGTGGCGCGCTCCGAGGCCGACCTGCTCGACATCCGCAACTTCGGTGCGAAGTCGATCGACGAGGTCAAGGCGAAGCTGGCCGGTATGGGCCTCGCGCTGAAGGACTCGCCGCCCGGATTCGACCCGACCGCCGCGGCTGACGCCTTCGGCGCCGACGATGACGCGGATGCCGGGTTCGTGGAGACCGAGCAGTACTGAGAACTCGGGCCTCAGGGTCCGTACCCGGGTGCGGGAGCGCTGTGCTTGATCGCGCAGTTCCCCGCGCCCCTTCCGGGCGCCCCTTCGGGGCTGCCCGGATCTCCGACGGGTGACCGCCCGCTCGGACACTGACATCGGTACCTCATACGGCCGGTGCAGATCACAAGGAGAAACACCATGCCGCGTCCCGCGAAGGGTGCCCGCCTCGGCGGTTCCGCCGCGCACGAGAAGCTGCTCCTCGCCAACCTGGCGAAGTCGCTCTTCGAGCACGGCCGCATCACCACCACCGAGGCCAAGGCCCGTCGCCTGCGTCCGGTCGCCGAGCGCCTGATCACCAAGGCGAAGAAGGGCGACATCCACAACCGTCGCCTGGTGCTGCAGACGATCACCGACAAGGGCATCGTCCACACCCTCTTCACCGAGATCGCCCCGCGCTACTCCGAGCGCCCGGGTGGCTACACCCGCATCACCAAGATCGGCAACCGTCGTGGCGACAACGCCCCGATGGCCGTGATCGAGCTGGTCGAGGGCGAGATCGCCAAGAAGGCGACCGTCGCCGAGGCCGAGGCCGCCACCGTGCGCGCCGTCAAGGAGGCCGACGCGGCCGCCGAGGCTCCGGCCGAGGAGTCGAAGGACGCGTAAGCGTTCCGAGCGACTGTTCTCGTGTGCGGGCCCGTACCCCCTGGGGTGCGGGCCCGCCGCCGTGTTCCGACTGTTTCGAGAGGATGACTCCGCGTGAGCGATGACGTGCAGGACGGGTTCGTACGGGTGCGGCTTGACCTGTCGTACGACGGCAGGGACTTCTCCGGCTGGGCCAAGCAGTCCCAGGGGCAGCGGACCGTGCAGGGGGACATCGAGGCCGCGCTGCGGACCGTGACCCGCTCGTCGGAGACGTACGAGCTGACGGTGGCCGGCCGGACCGACTCGGGTGTGCACGCCCGCGGCCAGGTCGCGCACGTCGACCTGCCCGTCGAGCTGTGGGCCGAGCACCGCGACAAGCTGCTCAGGCGGCTCGCCGGGCGCCTCTCGCACGACGTCAGGGTCTGGTCCCTGACCGAGGCCCCCAGCGGCTTCAACGCCCGGTTCTCGGCGATCTGGCGCCGGTACGCCTACCGCGTCACCGACAACCCCGGTGGGGTCGACCCGCTGCAGCGGGGACACGTCCTCTGGCACGACTGGGCGCTCGACATGGACGCCATGAACGAGGCCGCCGCCGCGCTCGTCGGCGAGCACGACTTCGCCGCGTACTGCAAGCGCCGCGAGGGGGCCACCACCATCCGCACCCTCCAGGAGCTGCGGTGGGAGCGCCGCCCCGACGGGGTGATGGAGGCCACCGTCAAGGCGGACGCCTTCTGCCACAACATGGTCCGCTCGCTGGTCGGCGCCCTGCTCTTCGTCGGCGACGGGCACCGGCCCGTGGACTGGCCGGGCAAGGTGCTCGCGGCCGGCGTGCGGGACTCGGCCGTGCACGTCGTACGGCCGCACGGCCTCACCCTCGAAGAGGTCGGCTACCCGGCCGACGAGCTCCTGGCCGCCCGCAACCTGGAGGCCAGGAACAAGCGGTCACTCCCCGGGAGCGCCGGCTGCTGCTGAGGCCTGGGCGCGGCCGCGGGCGTAGATCTGGTTGAAGGCGAAGGTGCCCAGGTCGTCACTGGCCTGGAAGACCGGCTTGTCGGCCTTGGTGACCTTCCTGCCGTCGGAGAAGCCGGCCTGGGTGAAGTAGGCGTAGCGCCCGACCGAGTTCGAGCGGCGCAGGCAGACCGTGGCGCGGCAGAACTCGCGGACGCCCGACCCGGCCAGCGGGGCGATGCCGCCGGTGGCCTGGTTCTTCGCCTTCAGGGCGGCCGACTCCGAGGGGAAGACGGCGACGCCGACGGTGATCGCCACGCCGTCCCGCACGTAGGTCGCGCGGAGCACCCGCTGGCAGCCGTTCTTCTTGAGGACGGTGCCGAGGCCGCCCTGGGTGGCGGCCGCGCAGTCGGTCGTCGACGCGGTGGCGCCCTTGCCGTAGGGGCGCTTGTTCATCGTGAGCTTCTTGCCCGGGAAGAGGCCCTCCGCGGAGAGCGGGGCCTTGTCCTTCTTCGGGTCCGAGATGTAGTCCTTCGGGTTCGGCGGCGGAGGCGGCGCGACCGAGGAGAAGGTCGGCTCGGGGGTCGGTTCCGCGGTGGGGGAGACCGAGCCGGTCGGCACCCCGCCGTTCTTGGCCTCCTCGTTCTTCTTGCCGGAGGCCACCACGGCGGTGGCGACGATCGCGCCGACGACCAGGGCGGCGACCGCGCCGCCGCCGACGACCAGCCAGCGCTTGCGGCGGCTACGGGAGGCCGAGGCGTCGGCCAGGGCGCCCCAGTCGGGGGTCGTTCCGCCGCTCTGGGCGCCCGGGAAGGGGTCGGGCGCCGGGCCCTGGCCGGGCTGCTGCCCGTACCCCTGCGGCTGTCCCCAGCCCTGGCCGGGCTGCTGCCCGTACCCCTGCGGCTGTCCCCAGCCCTGGCCGGGCTGCTGCCCGTAGCCCTGCTGTCCGCCCTGCTGCGGCTGCTGCCCGTAGCCCTGCTGTCCGCCCTGCTGCGGCTGCTGCGGCCACTGCGGTCCCCCAAAGCTCATGCCGCGCATCCTAAACCGGTTGGGTCGAGGCGACGCGGGCGGTGACAATGCACCCCATGGGACATGTCGAGGCCGCGCATCTTGAGTACTACCTGCCCGACGGGAGGATCCTCCTCGGGGACGCCTCCTTCAGGGTCGGAGAGGGCGCCGTCGTCGCCCTCGTCGGGGCCAACGGCGCCGGGAAGACCACACTGCTCCGGCTGATCTCCGGGGAGCTCCAGCCGCACGGCGGCACCGTCAGGGTCAGCGGCGGCCTCGGGGTGATGCCGCAGTTCGTCGGCTCCGTGCGGGACGCGTCGACCGTGCGCGACCTGCTGGTCTCGGTGGCGCAGCCCCGGATCCGGGAGGCCGCGAAGGCCGTCGACGAGGCCGAGCACCTGATCATGACCGTCGACGACGAGGCCGCGCAGATGAAGTACGCGCAGGCCCTCAGCGACTGGGCCGAGGTGCAGGGGTACGAGGCCGAGACCCTCTGGGACATCTGCACCATGGCCGCGCTCGGCATGCCGTACGAGAAGGCGCAGTTCCGGGAGGTCCGGATGCTCTCCGGCGGTGAGCAGAAGCGGCTCGTCCTGGAGTCGCTGCTGCGCGGCTCCGACGAGGTGCTGCTCCTCGACGAGCCGGACAACTACCTCGACGTCCCCGGCAAGCGGTGGCTGGAGGAGCGGCTGCGGGAGACCCGCAAGACCGTCCTCTTCATCTCCCACGACCGGGAGCTGCTCTCCCGGGCCGCCCAGAAGATCGTCGCGGTCGAGCCCGGACCGGCCGGCTCGGACGTGTGGGTGCACGGCGGCGGCTTCGACACCTTCCACGAGGCGCGGCGCGAGCGGTTCGCGCGCTTCGAGGAGCTGAAGCGGCGCTGGGAGGAGAAGCACGCCCAGCTGAAGAAGCTCGTCGTGAACCTGCGGCAGGCGGCCGCGGTCAGCCACGACATGGCCTCGCGGTACGCGGCGGCGCAGACCCGGCTGCGGAAGTTCGAGGAGGCGGGACCGCCGCCGGAGCCGCCGCGGGAGCAGGAGATCACCATGCGGCTGCGCGGCGGCCGTACCGGCGTCCGGGCGGTGACCTGCGAGAACCTTGAGCTGACCGGGCTGATGAAGCCCTTCTCGCTGGAGATCTTCTACGGGGAGCGGGTCGGCGTCCTCGGCTCGAACGGCTCGGGCAAGTCGCACTTCCTGCGGCTGCTCGCGGGTGATCCGTCGGTCGCGCACACGGGCGACTGGAAGCTGGGCGCCCGGGTGGTCCCGGGGCACTTCGCCCAGACCCACGCGCATCCGGAGCTGGCCGGGCGGCCGCTGGTCGACATCCTGTGGACGGAGCACGCCAAGGACCGGGGCGGGGCGATGTCGATGCTGCGGCGGTACGAGCTGGAGCGGCAGGGCGACCAGTCGTTCGACAAGCTCTCGGGCGGGCAGCAGGCGCGGTTCCAGATCCTGCTCATGGAGCTGGCGGGCACGACGGCGCTGCTCCTGGACGAGCCGACGGACAACCTGGACCTGGAGTCGGCGGAGGCGCTGCAGGACGGCCTGGAGTCGTACGAGGGGACGGTGCTGGCGGTGACCCACGACCGCTGGTTCGCGAAGAGCTTCGACCGCTTCCTGGTCTTCGGCTCGGACGGCGTGGTGCGCGAGACGACGGAGCCGGTCTGGGACGAGCGGAGGGTCGACCGGGCGCGGTGACCTCGGGCGGTCGGCGTTCTGGGGCCCCCGGTGCGGGGGCCCCGGCGTTTTGACCCGTTGGGGGTGGCGCGGGTACTGTTGCCGTTTGTTATGCGTAGTGGCTTCGTCGTTGTCGGACGAACGGCCCTTACGCAGGTTCCCTGGAGCAGTTACCAGTGGCTCGCATACGGGCGGTGTCCCGGCAGTGCAGGCCCCAGCTGCATGATCGCTTCAGGTGTGTCTGGACTCCATCCACTGAAGAAGCGAAGGCTACGAAGTGCGTACGTACAGCCCCAAGCCCGGCGATGTCACTCGCCAGTGGCACATCATCGACGCGCAGGACATCGTCCTGGGCCGTCTGGCGACCACGGCTGCGAACCTCCTGCGAGGCAAGCACAAGCCCGTGTACGCGCCCCACATGGACATGGGCGACTTCGTCATCATCATCAACGCTGACAAGGTCCACCTGTCCGGCAACAAGAAGACCCAGAAGCTGGCGTACCGCCACTCCGGCTTCCCGGGTGGTCTGCGCTCCGTCCGTTACGACGAGCTGCTGGACAAGAACCCCGAGAAGGCCGTCGAGAAGGCCATCAAGGGCATGATCCCCAAGAACACCCTGGGCCGTCAGATGCTCTCGAAGCTGAAGGTCTACGCGGGCGAGAACCACCCGCACGCTGCTCAGCAGCCGGTCCCGTTCGAGATCACCCAGGTCGCGCAGTAGTTCCGGCCACACCCCCTAAGAACGAAAGAAATCTGAGGAGAATCGTGGCCGAGACCACCCCCGAGACCCCCGTCGACGAGTTCGAGGGCGTCGAGGAGTACACCACCGAGACCGAGCTCGTCGAGGGTGAGTACACCTCCGAGTCGCTCGCGTCCCGCTTCGGCGACCCGCAGCCGGCCGCCGGCCTGGGCCGTCGCAAGAACGCCATCGCCCGCGTCCGGATCGTTCCGGGCACCGGCAAGTGGAAGATCAACGGTCGCACCCTTGAGGACTACTTCCCCAACAAGGTGCACCAGCAGGAAGTCAACGAGCCCTTCAAGGTGCTCGAGCTCGACAACCGCTACGACGTCATCGCCCGCATCGCGGGTGGCGGTGTCTCCGGTCAGGCCGGCGCCCTGCGCCTCGGCGTGGCCCGTGCGCTGAACGAGGCGGACGTCGAGAACAACCGCCCGGCGCTGAAGAAGGCCGGCTTCCTCTCCCGCGACGACCGTGCGGTCGAGCGCAAGAAGGCCGGTCTCAAGAAGGCCCGTAAGGCTCCGCAGTACAGCAAGCGTTAATCGCCTGCTCGGTCTGCATGCGTACGCCCCGGCGGCACTGCCCGTGCCGTCGGGGCGTACGTTTTTTCATAACCCCCTTTTCTTTCATCAGCTTGGGCACGTATTTCTCGGAGGACAGCTGTGGGACGACTCTTCGGCACGGACGGCGTGCGCGGTGTGGCCAACGCGGACCTGACGGCGGAGCTCGCGCTCGGCCTGTCGGTCGCGGCGGCGCACGTGCTCGGCGAGGCGGGCACCTTCGAGGGCCATCGGCCCACCGCGGTGGTCGGCCGTGACCCCCGCGCGTCCGGAGAGTTCCTGGAGGCCGCCGTCGTGGCGGGCCTCGCCAGCGCCGGCGTGGACGTGCTGCGCGTCGGGGTGCTGCCGACCCCGGCCGTCGCGCACCTCACCGGTGTCCTCGGCGCCGACCTCGGCGTGATGCTCTCCGCCAGCCACAACGCCATGCCCGACAACGGCATCAAGTTCTTCGCCCGCGGCGGGCACAAGCTCGCCGACGAGCTGGAGGACAAGATCGAGGCCGTGTACGAGGAGCACCGCACGGGCGCCCCCTGGGAGCGTCCGACCGGTGCCGGCGTCGGCCGGGTCCGGGACTACGAGGAGGGCTTCGAGACCTACGTCGCCCACCTCATCGCCGTCCTCCCGAACCGTCTCGACGGCCTCAAGATCGTCCTCGACGAGGCCCACGGCGCCGCCGCCCGCGTCTCGCCCGCCGCCTTCGCCCGGGCGGGCGCCGAGGTCGTCACCATCGGTGCCGACCCAGACGGCCTCAACATCAACGACGGCTGCGGCTCCACCCACCTCGGGCTGCTCAAGGCCGCGGTCGTCGAGCACGGCGCCGACCTGGGCATCGCGCACGACGGCGACGCCGACCGCTGCCTCGCGGTGGACGCGGCGGGCAACGAGGTCGACGGCGACCAGATCCTCGCCGTGCTCGCGCTCGCGATGCGCGAGTCGGGCGCGCTGCGCGGGGACACCGTCGTGGCGACCGTGATGTCCAACCTGGGCTTCAAGCTCGCCATGGAGCGCGAGGGCCTGAACCTCGTGCAGACCGCGGTCGGCGACCGGTACGTCCTGGAGTCCATGAAGGAGCACGGCTTCGCGCTCGGCGGCGAGCAGTCGGGGCACGTGATCGTGCTCGACCACGCCACCACCGGTGACGGCACCCTCACCGGTCTCATGCTGGCCGCCCGGCTCGCCGCCACCGGCAAGTCGCTCGCGGACCTGGCCGGGGTGATGGAGCGGCTGCCGCAGATCCTCATCAACGTCCCCGACGTCGACAAGTCCCGGGTGAAGACCTCCGGCGACCTCGCCGCCGCGGTCACCTCCGCCGAGCAGGAGCTCGGCTCCACCGGCCGTGTCCTGCTCCGCCCCTCCGGCACCGAGCCGCTGGTCCGGGTCATGGTCGAGGCCGCGGACATCGAGCAGGCGCGCGCGGTCGCGCAGCGTCTCGCGGACGTCGTGAAGTCGGCGCTGGGCTAGCCTTCCTGAGGCATCGTCATGCAGGACGGGGCCCCCACCGCACGTCGGTGGGGGCCCTCGTTCGTCCCGCCGGCTTCCCGTCCCCCCGGACCCGGTCCGTCAGACGCGGGGAACCGTGCGGCGGCCCGCGCGGCGCCAGCGTCCGCGCTGGGTGCGCCAGAGGAGCTTCTGCGCGTAGAGGGTCAGGATCCCGGCCAGCATGATGCCGAGGAGGTTGAGCAGGAGCTGCTCGGTCGAGCCCCACATCTGGCCGAACTCGCCGTAGCTGAGGGCCACGGCCGCGTTCGCGCCCGCCGGGACCGTCGTGACCGAGATGGCCACGCCGACCAGGGCGCCGGACTTGGCGGAGGTCAGGGACAGGGTGCCGGCCACGCCCGCGAGCACCGCCACGACGAAGGAGAACGGGTCCGGCTGCCAGATGAAGCCGGTGTTGGGACGTTCGCCGTCGAGGAGGCTCTCGCTGAACAGGTCGAGTGCGTCCATGCCCAGACTGAACACCGTGGTCGCCGCGATCGCCGCCGCGAAGCCGACGAGCAGCGCCGTCAGCGAGCGGGCCGCCAGCCTCGGCTCGCGCCGCACCACCGCGGTGCAGACCCCGGCGAGCGGGCCGAACTCGGGGCCGACGGCCATGGCACCGACGATCAGGACGGCGTTGTCGAGGACGACACCGCAGGCCGCGATCATCGTGGCGAGGATCATGAACGCGCTGTACGTGATCGAGAGCGTCGACTCCTCGTGGGTCGCGCCCGTCAGCTGCTCCCAGATGACCGCGTCCGCCGGCTCCCCGGGGGCCTCCTTCTCGGCCCGGTCGGCGCGGGTGGAGAGGGAGAGGTCGATGTCCTCGACCGCGATGGAGCCGTCCTGGTCGATCTTCAGCGCGCGCAGGCCCTTGAGGAGTTCGTCGCCGGCCTCGCGGGCCACGTCGCACATGACGACGTCGCCCGCGGGGTCGCGGGCCGCGCCCGGCAGGACCACCACGTGGGTGGTGCCGACCGTCGACTCGATCACCTCGACCGCGGCCCGGGTGCGGTCGGGTGGAACGATCATCCGGAGATGCAGCATCCTCAGAGCTTACGGAGGCTCAGCCGCTGCACCTTGTGGTCGGGTCCCTTGCGGACGACGAGAGTCGCCCGGCCGCGGGTCGGGGCCACGTTCTCCAGGAGGTTCACCTTGTTGATGGTCCGCCACATGGTGCGCGCGTAGTCGAGGGCCTCCTCCTCGGAGACCTGCGTGTAGCGCTGGAAGTACGAGTCGGGGTTCTGGAAGGCGGTGTCGCGCAGCTTGCGGAAGCGGTTGAGGTACCAGCGCTCGATGTCCTCCGGGCGCGCGTCCACGTACACCGAGAAGTCGAAGTAGTCGGCGAGGCCGACGCGGGTGCGGCCGTCCTTCCCGGGCAGGGCCGGCTGGAGGACGTTCAGCCCCTCGACGATGAGGATGTCGGGGCGGCGGACGACGAGGCGCTCGCCCGGGACGCGGTCGTAGATGAGGTGCGAGTAGACCGGGGCGGTCACCTCGTCCTTGCCCGCCTTGATGTCCGCGACGAACCGGGTCAGGGCCCGGCGGTCGTAGGACTCCGGGAAGCCCTTCCGGGACATCAGGCCGCGGGCCTTGAGCTCCTCCATCGGGTAGAGGAAGGCGTCCGTGGTGACCAGCTCCACGCGCGGGTGCTCCGGCCAGCGCGCGAGGAGGGCCTGAAGGAGGCGGGAGACCGTCGACTTGCCGACGGCGACCGAGCCGGCGACTCCTATGACGAAGGGGGTGCCGCGCTGCTCGGCGCTCTCGCCGAGGAAGGTGTTCAGCGCGCCGCGCAGTCCGCTCGTGGCCTGCACGTAGAGGTTGAGCAGGCGGGAGAGGGGGAGGTAGATGTCCCGCACCTCGTCCAGGTCGATGACGTCACCGAAGCCGCGGAGCCGCTCGACCTCCTCGGCGGTGAGGGGGAGCGGGGTCTTGTCGCGCAGGGCGCTCCACTCGGCGCGGGTGAGGTCGACGTAGGGCGTCGTGCCGTTGGCGCTTCGTGGCGGCGAAGTGATCACCCCGCCATTGTCGGGGGTCGCACGGCTCCGTGGGCGGTGGACGGCCGTGGGGTGGGTCACGCAAAAGCGGTTGTCGTGCCGCCGTCGGGAGGCCATGCTGCTTGACGCCGCGTGGGCCGTCGATCGTCACGCGGGGGGAGCCGCCCGGGGGGCGGCACGACGAGAACACGAAGAGAAGCAGAGAGCCACCACCATGCGTACGTCCATGCGAAGCGCCGCCGTCGCGGCCACCGCCGTCTCCCTCGCCCTGCTCGTCACCGCCTGCGGTGGCGGGGAGAAGGGCGGCGAGACGGGGGACAAGGGCGCCACCGGTGCACCCGGTGCCTCCGCCACCAGCGCGCCCGCGGCCGAGGTGCTGTCGGCCGCCGAGCTGGACAAGCTGATCGTGGCGACCGCCGACGTCAAGGGCCACCAGGTGACGAAGACCGACGACGGGGACGTCGTCCCGGCGGCCTCGGTCACCGCAGACCAGGCGGCCTGCACGCCGATCGCCCACGCCATGTCCTTCATCTCGCCCGGCTCGCCCGCCGCGTCGGCGGGGCGCAAGGTCATCGAGGAGCCGAAGAAGGACGCGTCGGCCTCGCCCGAGGACGCGCTCCTCGGCGGCCTCGGCGGCCGCGTCACGGCGGTCACGCTCGGCTCGTACGACGGGCAGGGCGCGCAGGAGGCCTTCGCCTCGGTGAAGAAGGCCGGGGCGGAGTGCGCCGGCGGCTTCCAGGTCGTCCACCTCAAGGAGAAGACGAAGGTCGCCAAGGTCGCTCCGGAGACCGTCACGGCGGGTGAGGAGGCCGTGGCCTTCACCGTCACCTCCGACATGGAGGGGCAGCCGTTCGTCAGCAAGCTCGTCGTCTTCCGCCAGGGCAACACGCTCGCGTCGTTCTCGACGATCAGCCTCATCCCGGGCGGGGTCAAGGAGCTGCCGCAGGTTGTCATCGACGCGCAGGCGGCCAAGCTGTCCTGAACTGCGGCCCTTCGGGCGTCTTCGGCCGTAGGCTGCCGCCATGTGCGGAATCGTGGGATACGTCGGCGGGCAGTCGGCGCTTGATGTGGTGGTCGCGGGCCTCAAGCGGCTCGAATACCGGGGCTACGACTCGGCCGGTGTCGCGGTGCTCTCCGACGGAGGGCTGGCCGCGGCGAAGAAGGCGGGCAAGCTCGTCAACCTGGAGAAGGAGCTCGTGGACCGGCCGCTGGCCGGCGGGTCCGTGGGCATCGGACACACCCGCTGGGCCACGCATGGCGGGCCGACCGACGCCAACGCGCACCCCCATCTGGACAACGCCGGGCGCGTCGCCGTCGTTCACAACGGCATCATCGAGAACTTCGCCGCCCTCCGCGGCGAGCTGGCCGAGCGCGGCCACGACCTGCAGTCCGACACGGACACGGAGGTCGTGGCCCACCTCGTGGCCGAGGAGTTCTCCTCCGCCGGGGACCTCGCGGAGGCCATGCGGCTGGTGTGCCGGCGGCTCGACGGGGCGTTCACGCTGGTCGCGGTGCACGCCGACCAGCCGGACGTGGTCGTCGGAGCCCGCCGGAACTCGCCGCTCGTGGTCGGGGTCGGCGAGGGCGAGAACTTCCTCGCCTCCGACGTGTCCGCGTTCATCGCCCACACCCGCTCGGCCATCGAACTCGGTCAGGACCAGGTCGTCGAGCTGACCCGGGACGGGGTCACCGTCACCGACTTCGACGGGGCGCCCGCCGAGGTCCGCGCCTTCCACATCGACTGGGACGCCTCCGCCGCCGAGAAGGGCGGCTACGACTACTTCATGCTCAAGGAGATCGCCGAGCAGCCGAAGGCCGTCGCCGACACCCTCCTCGGCCGGATCGACGGGACGGGCCGGCTCACCCTCGACGAGGTGCGCATCCCCGACGCGGTGCTCCGCGAGGCAGACAAGATCGTCATCATCGCCTGCGGCACCGCCTTCCACGCCGGCCTCATCGCGAAGTACGCCATCGAGCACTGGACCCGCATCCCCTGCGAGGTCGAGCTCGCCAGCGAGTTCCGCTACCGGGACCCGATCCTCGGCCAGCGGACCCTCGTCATCGCGATCTCCCAGTCGGGCGAGACGATGGACACGCTGATGGCGCTGCGGCACGCGCGCGAGCAGGGCGCGAAGGTGCTCGCCGTCTGCAACACCAACGGGTCGACGATCCCGCGCGAGTCCGACGCCGTGCTCTACACCCATGCCGGGCCCGAGGTCGCGGTCGCCTCCACCAAGGCCTTCCTCACCCAGCTCGTCGCCTGCTACCTCCTCGCGCTCTACCTCGGGCAGGTGCGCGGCACCAAGTGGGGCGACGAGATCCACGCCGTGGTCCGCGAGCTCGCCCGGATCGGTGACGAGGTGGAGCGGGTCCTGGAGACCATGGAGCCCGTGCGGGCCCTCGCCCGCTCGCTCGCCCACAAGAACACCGTCCTGTTCCTCGGCCGGCACGTCGGGTACCCGGTCGCGCTGGAGGGCGCCCTGAAGCTCAAGGAACTGGCGTACATGCACGCCGAGGGCTTCGCCGCCGGAGAGCTCAAGCACGGGCCGATCGCGCTCATCGAGGAGGACATGCCCGTCGTCGTGGTCGTGCCCTCGCCGAAGGGCCGCTCGGTTCTGCACGACAAGATCGTCTCCAACATCCAGGAGATCCGGGCCCGCGGCGCCCGCACCATCGTGATCGCCGAGGAGGGCGACGAGGCGGTCGTCCCGTACGCCGACCACCTCGTCCGCATCCCCGCGACGCCTACGCTGCTCCAGCCGCTGGTCTCCACGGTGCCGCTCCAGGTCTTCGCCTGCGAGCTCGCCACCGCGCGGGGCAACGAGGTCGACCAGCCGCGCAACCTGGCGAAGTCCGTGACCGTGGAGTGAGTGGGAAATGATCATTGGGGTGGGGATCGACGTGGCGGAGATCGACCGGTTCGCCGCGTCGATCGAACGGACACCGGGGCTGCTCCAGCGCCTCTTCCTGGAGAGCGAGCTGCTGCTGCCCAGCGGGGAGCGGCGCGGACCCGCGTCGCTGGCGGTGCGGTTCGCGGCCAAGGAGGCCCTCGCCAAGGCGCTCGGCGCGCCGGGCGGGCTGCACTGGACGGACGCCGAGGTGTACGTCGAGGGCACCGGTCAGCCGCGCCTGCGGGTGACCGGGACGGTGGCGGCGCGGGCGGAGGAGCTGGGCGTGAAGCACTGGCACGTCTCGCTGAGCCATGACGCGGGGGTGGCGTCCGCGGTGGTGATCGCCGAGGCGTGAGCCGCGGTCGCGGAGGAGGACGTACGAGCTCGGGCCCGGCTGCCGTGAGGCGGCCGGGCCCGAGTCCGTGTGCGCGACTGCCAGGGCCGGCGTCGGGTTGAAGAGTGCCGCGCACTTAGGTAAGGCAAACCTAAGTTGGATTGGAGGGGGCGTCAACCCCTGGGCGCGGGCCGGGCGCGCGGGCGGCGGGCGGGCGTCCGGGCGCTGCGGCAGACTGCCCCCATGCGTACCGCTCACCGCGTGGAGACCGTACGGGCCGCCGAGGCCGCCCTCATGGCCCGACTCCCCGAAGGCGCGCTCATGCAGCGCGCCGCCGCCGGACTCGCCGCCGCCTGCTGCTCCCTCCTCGGGAGAGGGCGGGTGTACGGGGCGCGGGTCGTCCTCCTCGTGGGCAGCGGCGACAACGGCGGCGACGCCCTCCACGCCGGCGCCCGGCTCACCCGGCGCGGCGCCGGCGTCACCGCCGTCCTCCTCGGCGACCGCGCCCACGAGGGAGGGCTCGCGGCCCTGCGGGCGGCCGGGGGCCGGGTCGTGGACGGCGCCCACGACGACCCGTTCGAACCGCTGGCCGCCGCGGACCTCGTCCTCGACGGCATCACCGGCATCGGCGGCCGGGGCGGGCTGCGGCCCGACGCCGTGCCCGTCGCCCGCGCCGCGCGCGGCTCCGACGCCGTCGTCGTCGCCGTCGACCTGCCGAGCGGCGTCGACGCGGACACCGGCGAGGTGGCGGGGGAGGCCCTGCGGGCGGACGTGACGGTCACCTTCGGGACGTACAAGCCGGGCCTGCTCGTCGACCCGGCGCGGTCCTACGCGGGCGCGCTGCGCCTCGTCGACATCGGGCTCGGCGGCGAACTGCCCGGCGTGGCCGACCTGGAGGCGCTCCAGCACCAGGACGTGGCACGGCTGCTGCCCGTGCCGGGCGCCGAGAGCGACAAGTACCGGCGCGGGGTGCTCGGCGTCGTCGCCGGGTCGGCGCGCTACCCCGGGGCGGCGGTGCTCGCCGTCGAGGGGGCGCTGCGGGGCGGCGCCGGGGCCGTGCGGTACGTCGGCCCCGCGGCGGACGCGGTGATCGCGGCGCACCCGGAGACCCTGGTCCACCCGGGGCCGCCGGACCGCGCCGGGCGGGTGCAGGCCTGGGTGGTCGGGCCCGGACTCGGCGAGGACCCGGGCGTCGCCGAGGTCCTCGCCTCGGACGTGCCGGTGCTGGTGGACGCCGACGGGCTGCGGGGCCTGGACCCGGCGCTCGTCCGGGCCCGCAGCGCGCCGACCGTGCTCACCCCGCACGCGGGGGAGGCGGCGGCGCTGCTGGGCGCGACGCGGGAGGAGGTGGAGGCGGGGCGGCTCGCGGCGGTCCGGGAACTGGCGGCGCGGTTCGGGGCGACGGTGCTGCTCAAGGGGTCGACGACGCTGGTGTGCGGGGCGGGACCGGAGGCCGGCGCGGTGCGGGTGAACCCGACGGGGACGGGCTGGCTCGCGACGGCGGGCAGCGGGGACGTGCTGTCGGGGCTCGCGGGCTCGCTGCTCGCGGCGGGGCTGCGGCCGGTGGACGCCGCGTCGTGCGCGGCGTACCTGCACGGCCTGGCGGCCCGGCGGGCGTCGGACGGCGGCCCGGTGACGGCGGGCGAGGTCGCGGCGGCACTGGGGGCCGCGTGGCGGGACGTGACGGCGGGCTCGTAGCGCGCACGGGGCGCGAGCGGGGGCGGCGGAGGCCGGTCGGGCGGAGGCCGGTCGGCGGTGGTGCGGGCGTTGGCCGGGAGCAGCCGGGGGCGGCGGTGGCCGGTCGGGCGGAGGCCGGTCGGCGGTGGTGCGGGCGTCGGCAGGGAGCAGCCAGGGGCGGCGCCGGCGTGGCCGTCGGTGGGGAGCGCCCCCGGGGCGGCGCCGGCGTGGGCGGGTCGGTACGGCGGGGTGGCTCTGCGGGTCGCGCCGCCCGGTGCGGGTGGGTTCCGGCTTCCCGGGCCCACCGGGGCCGCGGGCCCGCCGTCTACGACCCGGCCGTGTTCCGGGCCCCCCGCCCCGGCGGCGGCCGGGGTCCTCCCCGGTGTCCTCGGGCTGCTCGCCACGCCCGGCGGCGGTCGCGGCCGCGTCGGTCCCGGGCGGTGGGGCGCCCGGGAACCCCGGGGGTGTGTTGCACAAGGGTGACCGGGTCTACATCAGGGGAAAGCGGCCCGGGAGCCGACACCTGAGAGACTGTGCGCGATGACTGAGACACCGCCGCCCCGCAGAGCCCGCGCCGAGATCGACCTCGGCGCACTGCGTGCCAACGTCCGCACGTTGCGCGCCCGCGTCGCCCCCCACGTCCGGATCATGGCCGTGGTGAAGGCCGACGCGTACGGACACGGCGCGGTGCGCTGTGCCCGCGCGGCCCTGGAGGCGGGCGCGGACTGGCTCGGCACGGCCACCCCGCACGAGGCCCTCGCGCTGCGCGCCGCCGGGATCACCGGCGTCCCCGTCATGTGCTGGCTCTGGACCCCCGGCGACCCGTGGGACCAGGGCATCGAGGCCGGTCTCGACATGTCCGTGAGCGGCATGTGGGCCCTGGAGGAGGTCGTCGAGGCGGCCAGGCGGACCGGCGGCACCGCGCGCATCCAGCTCAAGGCCGACACCGGGCTCGGCCGCAACGGCTGCCAGCCCGCCGACTGGCCCGAGCTGGTCGGGGCGGCCGTCGACGCGGAGGCCGAGGGGCTCGTCAAGGTCACCGGGCTCTGGTCCCACTTCGCCTGTGCGGACGAGCCGCACCACCCCTCCATCGCCGCGCAGCTCGACGTCTTCCGCACGATGCTCGACCACGCCGAGAAGGCCGGGGTCCGGCCCGAGGTCCGGCACATCGCCAACTCGCCAGCCACCCTGACCCTCCCCGAGTCCCACTTCGACCTGGTCCGCCCGGGCATCGCGCTGTACGGCGTCTCGCCGAGCCCGGAGCTCGGCACCTCCGCCGAGCTGGGGCTGCGGCCGGTGATGTCGCTCAAGGCGAGCGTCGCCCTGGTCAAGCAGGTCCCGGCCGGCCACGGCGTCAGCTACGGCCACCACTACGTGACCGGCGAGGAGACGACCCTCGGGCTGGTCCCCCTCGGCTACGCCGACGGCGTCCCTCGGCACGCCTCGGGCCGGGGCCCCGTCCTCGTCGACGGCACCGTCCGGACCGTCGCCGGCCGCGTCGCCATGGACCAGTTCGTCGTCGACCTGGGCGGGGAGGTGCCCGCGCCGGGCACCGAGGCCGTGCTGTTCGGCCCCGGCGACCGGGGCGAGCCGACCGCCGAGGACTGGGCGGTGGCCGCCGACACCATCGCGTACGAGATCGTCACCCGGATCGGCGCGCGCGTCCCGCGCGTGTACCTGGGCGAGTAGAGGGGGGTCCATGGGCGAGTCCAGCAGCACCGGCACGTGGCGCCGCGCCGGATTCGCCGGCGCCGCGATAGGCGTCCTGGCGGCGGGAGCCGCCGCCGGGGTGGCCGTCGAGCGGCTCACCGTCGGCCGTTCGGTGCGGCAGAAGGCGCGGCTCGCCCTGGACTCCACCGGCCCGTACGGCGGGCTGCGCGGGACCCCCGGCCGGGCCCTCGCCGACGACTCGACCGTCCTGTACTACGAGGTCGACGAGGTGGCGCCGGACACCCCGCCCGCCCGCCGGCGGCGGCTGTTCGGGCGCAAGGAGCCCGCCCCCGTCACGGTCGTCTTCAGCCACGGCTACTGCCTGAACCAGGACTCCTGGCACTTCCAGCGGGCCGCGCTGCGCGGTCTCGTCCGCACCGTCCACTGGGACCAGCGCAGCCACGGCCGCTCGGGCCAGGGCGTCGCCCAGTCGGGTGCCGACGCGGTGCCCGTCGCCATCGACCAGCTGGGCCGCGACCTCAAGGCGGTGCTCGACGCCGCCGCGCCCGAGGGCCCGCTGGTCCTCGTGGGGCACTCGATGGGCGGCATGACGATCATGGCGCTCGCGGACCGCTTCCCGGAGTTCGTCCGCGACCGGGTCGTCGGCGTCGCCTTCGTCGGCACGTCCGCCGGGAAGCTGGGCGAGGTCTCGTACGGCCTCCCGATCGCCGGCGTCAACGCCGTCCGGCGGGTGCTGCCGGGTGTGCTGCGGGCGCTCGGCTCGCAGGCCGAGCTGGTCGAGCGGGGCCGGCGGGCGACCGCGGACCTGTTCGCCGGGCTGATCAAGAAGTACTCGTTCGCCTCGAAGGACGTGGATCCCGCCGTCGCCCGCTTCGCCGAGCGGATGATCGAGTCCACGCCCATCGACGTCGTCGCCGCCTTCTACCCGGCCTTCGCCGAGCACGACAAGGCGGCCGCCCTGCCCGTTCTCGGCGGCGTCCCGGTGCTCGCGCTCGCCGGCGACCACGACCTGGTCACCCCCAGCTCCCACACCGAGGCCATCGCCGACCTGCTCCCGGACGCGGAGCTGGTCATCGTCCCCGACGGCGGCCACCTGGTGATGCTGGAGCACCCGGAGGCGGTCACGGACCGGCTCGCCGACCTGCTGGTCCGGGCGGGAGCCGTCCCCGAGGCGGCGGCCCGGCCGTCGCGGTGAGGCGGCGGACCCGCAACGGCTAAGTTGGCGGGTATGGAAGCAGCGCACCCGCCCGTCTCCGGCGCGACCCTCGCCATCGACTCCCCCCAGCAGATGCAGGAGCTCGGCCGCCGTCTCGCGAAGGTCCTCCGTCCCGGGGACCTCGTCATGCTCACCGGTGAACTCGGCGCCGGGAAGACCACCCTCACCCGGGGCCTCGGCGAGGGCCTCGGCGTGCGGGGCGCCGTCACCTCCCCGACCTTCGTGATCGCCCGCGTCCACCCGTCCCTGGTCGGCGGGCCGGCCCTGGTGCACGTCGACGCGTACCGCCTCGGCGGCGGTCTCGACGAGATGGAGGACCTCGACCTGGACGTCTCGCTGCCCGAGTCGGTCGTGGTGGTCGAGTGGGGCGACGGGAAGGTCGAGGAGCTCACGGACGACCGGCTGCACCTGCTGATCCACCGGGTGACCGGCGACACCGACGACGACCGGCGCACGGTCGAGCTCCGCGGGATCGGCGCGCGCTGGGCGGACGAGGACCTGGGCCTGCTCTGACCGGCGGTACGCCGGGGCCACGGTCGTACGTAGTTTCCGACAACGTGTCGGGAAGGTGTTGCGTCGTTCGCACGTGCCGTGGTGACATGGATGCACGAGCTGGTTAGGTGAACCTAACCTACGGGAGGCATGCATGGCGACGCCGAAGCGCGCGGAACCCGTCCGGGACCACGTCTCGATGAGTGAGCTGCTGGCATCCTGCGCGGCGGCCCGCGCCGTGTCGACCCCGCCGGGCCGGTGTCCCGACCGGGCGGACGAGGAGCGCGGGCCGAGGCCCGGGCAGGTCGAGCGGATCACGCGGGTCGTGCGCGGCAGAGCGGCGTAGGGCCCGTCCGGCGGTCCGGCGCGGACGGGGTGATGCCGACCGGGCCGACCCGTCGTGGCCGGCCGGCCGTCGTGGTCCGCCGACCGTCGTGGCCGCCGGTGCGGGCGCGTGCGGTCCTGGGCCGTCGCTACGGGACGACGACGACCTTCGCGCCGATCACCGCGAAGGTCCACAGCGCGTCCCCGTCGGCCCGCTTCATGCGGATGCCGCCGGTCTTGCGCGCCGGGTCCGGGCTCGGCGTGGAGCCGTCGACCGCGGCGCTGAAGCCGATCGCCACGTCCTGGGCCGTGGTGAACCGCACCACGTGCTCGATCTGCACGCCGTCCGAGCCGCGGACCGAGCCCGAGCGGGAGGTCACGCTGTAGGAGCCGGGCGCCGGGTCCACCGTGCTCGGCATCACCGGGAACGTCCGGCCGGCCTTGCCGTCCGCGGCGACGATCCAGACCCGGCGGTCGCCGAGGGAGTACACGACGCGCTCGCCGCTGCCGGAGGCCGCGGGCACCGCCAGGGGGTTCTTCGCCGGCTGCTTCGGGCCGCCGCTCGGGGAGACCGAGGGGGCGGAGGTGCCGGGGCTACGGGGCGCGGCCGAGACGTCGGCCGGGGCGTTCGCCGAGGCCTGGTAGGCCAGGAAGCAGACCGCGGCGACGGCCGCCGCCGTGAGCCCGGCCACGAATCCCGAGCTGCTCCGTGCCACCGTGCCCACCTCTCGTACGAACGTATCGAAGGGTGACGGTAGCAGCAGGGCGAGCGAGGGGCGGGGCAGCGTGCCCGGGAGCCGTAGGCTGTTCGCGTGCTGTTGCTCGCCATGGATACCGCCACCCCCGCCGTCACCGTCGCCCTCCACGACGGCGAGGCCGTCGTCGCCTCGTCGCAGCAGGTCGACGCCCGCCGCCACGGGGAGCTGCTGCTCCCCGCCGTCGACCGGGTCCTCAAGGAGGCCGGGCTCAAGCTCGACGCGGTCACCGGGATCGTCGTCGGCGTCGGCCCCGGCCCGTACACCGGTCTGCGGGTCGGACTCGTCACGGCCGCGACCTTCTCCTCCGCGCTCGGCGTGCCGGTGCACGGCCTGTGCACCCTCGACGGCCTCGCGTACGCCTCCGGGATCGACGAGCCCTTCGCCGTCGCCACGGACGCGCGCCGCAAGGAGGTCTACTGGGCGCGGTACGACGACTCCCGTACGCGCGTGACGGACGCGGCCGTCGACCGGCCCGCCGAGATCGCCGAGCGGCTCGCCGGGCTCCCCGTCGTCGGCGCGGGCGCCCGCCTCTACCCCGAGGCCTTCCCCGACGCCCGCGACCCCGAGCACCAGTCGGCGGCCGCGCTCGCCGCGCTCGCCGCGGAACGGCTCGCGTCCGGCGACGGCGGCTTCCTCGACCCGCTGCCGATGTACCTGCGCCGGCCCGACGCGCAGGTGCCGAAGAACTACAAGGTGGTCACTCCCCAGTGACCGGCGCCGTGGAACTGCGCGAGATGCGCTGGTGGGACATCGCACCGGTGCTGGCCCTGGAGGACGAGCTGTTCCCCGAGGACGCCTGGTCGGCGGGGATGTTCTGGTCCGAGCTCGCGCACGCGCGCGGGCCGCGGGCCACCCGCCGCTACCTCGTGGCGGAGACCGCGGACGGCGGGATCGTCGGGTACGCCGGACTCGCCGCGGCCGGAGGGCTCGGCGACGTCCAGACCATCGCCGTCGCCCGCGACCAGTGGGGCACGGGACTCGGCGCCCGGCTCCTCGCCGACCTGCTCCACCACGCCACCGCCTTCGAGTGCGAAGAGGTGCTCCTCGAAGTGCGCGTGGACAACACCCGGGCCCAGAAGCTCTACGAGCGCTTCGGCTTCGAGCCCATCGGTTTCCGGCGCGGCTACTACCAGCCCGGGAACGTCGACGCGCTCGTGATGCGACTGACCGTTCAAGGAACTGAGACTGATTCTGATGGCTGCTGACGAACCGCTCGTACTCGGCATCGAGACCTCCTGCGACGAGACCGGCGTCGGCATCGTCCACGGGACCACGCTCCTCGCGGACGCCGTCGCGTCCAGCGTCGACACCCACGCCCGCTTCGGCGGGGTCGTGCCCGAGATCGCCTCCCGCGCCCACCTGGAGGCGATGGTCCCGACGATCGAGCGCGCCCTGAAGACGGCCGGGATCTCCGCGAAGGACCTCGACGGCATCGCCGTCACGGCCGGCCCCGGCCTCGCGGGCGCGCTGCTCGTCGGCGTGTCGGCGGCCAAGGCCTACGCGTACGCCCTCGGCAAGCCGCTCTACGGCGTCAACCACCTCGCCTCGCACATCTGCGTCGACCAGCTGGAGCACGGGAGGCTGCCGGAGCCGACGATGGCCCTCCTCGTCTCCGGAGGGCACTCCTCGCTGCTGCTCTCCTCCGACATCACCTCCGACGTGCGCCCGATGGGCGCCACCATCGACGACGCGGCGGGCGAGGCCTTCGACAAGATCGCCCGCGTCCTCGACCTCGGCTTCCCCGGCGGCCCGGTCATCGACCGGCTCGCCAAGGAGGGCGACCCGGCCGCGATCGCGTTCCCGCGCGGTCTGAGCGGCTCGCGGGACCCGGCGTACGACTTCTCCTTCTCCGGCCTCAAGACCGCCGTGGCCCGCTGGATCGAGGCCAAGCGGGCGGCCGGCGAGGAGGTGCCGGTGCGGGACGTCGCCGCGTCCTTCCAGGAGGCGGTCGTGGACGTCCTCACCCGCAAGGCCGTCCGGGCCTGCAAGGACGAGGGCGTCGACCACCTGATGATCGGCGGCGGCGTCGCCGCCAACTCGCGGCTCCGGGCCCTGGCCCAGGAGCGCTGCGAGCGGGCCGGGATCCGGCTCCGGGTGCCCCGGCCCGGACTGTGCACGGACAACGGCGCGATGGTCGCGGCCCTGGGCTCCGAGATGGTCTCCCGCAACCGGCCCGCCTCCGACCTGGAGCTGTCGGCGGACTCGTCGCTGCCGGTGACGGACCCGCACGTGCCGGGCGCGCACGGCCACTCCCACGACCACGTGCACGAGGTCAGCAAGGAGAACCTGTACTCATGAGGCTCACCCTCATGTGGGAGGCGCGGGCGGCGCAGGGCCGGGGCGCCGAGCTCCTGGAGTGGGCCCGGGCGCGGGTCCTGGCCCGTGAGCCGGTCCGCCGGGAGGTCCTCCGGGCCCCGCAGGACCGGGTCCTCGTCCTCACCTGGTGGGAGGCGGAGACCTTCGACGCCGAACTGCCCGAGCTGCCGGAGCCGGACGCGGAGCTGATCACCCGACCGGTGCACCGCTGGCGCTTCGAGTCGGTCGAGTAGCCGACGGGGCGACGCCTGACCGGACGTCCGGCCGGGCGACATCCGGGCGGACATCAGGCCGGGCGACATCCTTGCGGACGTCCGGGCGGGCGACACCCGACCGAAAATAGAGCAACCTTTCGAGCGGTTCGGGCATCCCACAGCGCGTGAAGAAGACGATCGCGCTGTGGGCGGCCCTGACCGCCGCCGCCCTCCTGGTGACCGGCTGCGCGGCGGAGGAGCCCCGGGCCGCCGTGCCCGCGGGGACGACCCCGCCCGCGGCCGAGCCGTCCGCCGGGCACAAGGCACCCCAGGCCGCGGGCGGCACGGCCGCCGCCTACCGGAAGTGGGGCCTCAAGCCCCTCGCCGCCCCGCCCGCCCCGCCGAAGGTCAAGCCGGTGGTCCGGAAGCCGGGCGGCCCGGTGCCCGTCATCAGCGAGATACCCACCACCGAGAAGATCGTCTTCATCACGATCGACGACGGCGCGGAGAAGGACCCCGCGTTCGTCCGGATGATGCGGGACCTCAAGGTCCCGGTCACGATGTTCCTCACCGACGCGGCCGTCCGCACCGACTACGGGTACTTCGCCCCGCTCGTCGCCCAGGGCCACGGGCTCGCCAACCACACCCTCACCCACCCGAACCTGCGCACCCTCTCCCCGGACGCCCAGCGCCGGGAGATCTGCGGCCAGCAGAAGAGGCTCGCGGAGCGGTACGGCACGACCCCCCGCCTCTTCCGCCCGCCCTACGGCAACTGGAACGAGGCCACGCGGACGGCGGCCGGCACCTGCGGCGTCGACGCGATCGTGCTGTGGCGCGAGTCCATGCAGATCAAGAACATGCAGTACCAGCGGGGCGACCGGAAGCTGCACCCCGGCGACATCGTCCTGGCCCACTTCCGGGGCCCGTCCGAGCTCAAGGGCCGGACGATGACGGAGATGACGGCGACGATGCTGCGCCGCATCCAGGAGCAGGGCTTCACCGTGGCGCGCCTGGAGGACTACGTCTAGGAAGTCCGGGACGTCCGGGGCGTCGAGGAAAAAGAATCCCGCGGGTCGTCGATGCGGCGCGTTCCCGTTCGACGTATGTGTGGAAGGCGGGGAACGGCCCCGCCACCGCGTCATCGAGGAGTCGTCATGCCCCGCTTCCTGTCCCTCGTCCGCATCGAGGAGAACACCATCGACATGGAGAGCGCCGACCCCGGCTTCGAGGAGCGGATGGGCGCCCTCTTCGAGGAGATCACCAAGGCCGGCGCCATGGTCGACACCGCCGGGCTGAGGCCGACCGCCGAGTCCACCCGGATCACCTGGTCGGACGGGCGGCTGTCGTTCACCGACGGGCCGTTCACCGAGACCAAGGAGGTCGTCGGCGGCTACGCCATGCTGCAGTGCAAGGACATGGCCGAGGCCGTCGAGTGGGGGAAGCGGTTCCTCGCCGTGCACCCGCCGCACTGGAAGGTCGGTCTGGAGGTCCGCGAGGTCGAGGAGATGCCGGAGGGCTGACCGGTTCCGCGGCCGTCCTGTGCTGTCATGTGAGGCGTGACGGCACAGACGGTCGAGGAGACGCTGGAGACGGTCTTCCGGATGGAGTCGGCGCGGATCATCGCCACCGTGGCGCGGATCGTCCGCGACGTCGGCATCGCCGAGGAGATCGCCCAGGACGCGCTCGTCGCCGCCCTGGAGCAGTGGCCGCGGACGGGCGTGCCGGAGCGCCCGGGAGCCTGGCTGACGGCCGCGGCCAAGCACCGGGCCGTCGACCTCGTGCGGCGCCGCGAGACCTACGCGCGCAAGCTCGCCGAGGTGGGCCGGACCCTCGTGGAGGAGACGTACGACCCCGAGCCCCCCGAGCCCGGGGACATCGACGACGACGTGCTGCGGCTGATCTTCACCGCCTGCCACCCGGTGCTCTCGGCCGAGGCCCGCGCCGCCCTCACCCTGCGGCTCGTCGGCGGGCTCCGCACCGACGAGATCGCCCGTGCCTTCCTGGTGCGGGAGGCGACCGTCGCGGCGCGGATCACCCGCGCCAAGCGGGCGCTCGCGAAGGCGGGCGTGGAGTTCGAGGTGCCCCACGGCGCGGACCGGGCGGCCCGGCTCGGCTCCGTCCTGGAGGTCGTCTACCTGATCTTCAACGAGGGGTACGCGGCGACCGCGGGCGACGACCTGCTGCGGCCGGGCCTCTGCGAGGACGCGCTGCGCCTCGCCCGCGTCCTCGCCGCGCTCGTCCCCGAGGAGGGCGAGGCCCAGGGGCTCGTCGCCCTGCTGGAGCTCCAGGCCTCCCGGACGGCGGCGAGGACGGGGGCGGACGGGCGGCCCGTCCTGCTCGCCGACCAGGACCGGCGGCGCTGGAACCGGCTCCTGATCCGGCGCGGGTACGCGGCGCTCGAACGGGCCGGGGACGGGCGCTCGTACGGTCCGTACGCCCTCCAGGCGGCGATCGCCGCCCTGCACGCCCGGGCCGCCTCGTCCGAGGAGACGGACTGGGTGACGATCGCCGCGCTGTACGGGAGGCTGGGCGCCCTGACCCCCTCGCCGGTCGTCGAGCTGAACCGCGCGGTCGCCGTCTCGATGGCCGAGGGGCCCGCGGCGGCCCTGCCGATCGTCGACGCCCTGGCCGCCGAACCGGACCTGGCCCGCTACCACCTGCTGCCGAGCGTCCGCGGCGACCTGCTGGCCCGTCTCGGGCGGACGGCGGAGGCGCGGGCGGAGTTCGAGCGGGCGGCGAACCTCACCCGCAACGAGAGCGAACGGGCGCTGCTGCGGGGGAAGATGCGGGAGTTGGACCCGAGGTGACGGGCCCTTAGGGTTTTGGCATGTCCCCGCGAAGCCCGTTGCCCCCGCCGCCCCCGCCCGCCGAGCTCCGGAGCTGGCCCGACCGGGAGGCGCGGCTCGCCGACCGGGCGCGGGCCCTGGACGAGCTCGGGCGCCGGCTGCTCGGCGGCGGCCGGCTCGCGATGTTCCTGCTCGGGTTCCTGCTGCTCCACCTGGGCTGGGGGCTGGTCGGCGTCCTGGTCATCGCGATCGGACGGCCCGACGGCGACCTGGTGATGGTGCTGACCGGGCTCGTCACCGCGGTCCTCGGCATCGGCGCCCTGGTCCCGGCCGTGTGGCTGACGGTGGCCGGTCTGCGGCGCGACCGGACGGTCCGCGGACTCCTCGTGCAGTGGGCGGCCCTGGACCGGCACGGGCCGACGGACGCCCGGCTGCGGGCCCCCGTCCTCTCGGCCTGCTGGGTGCTGCTGTCGTTCGTGATGGCCGGGATCGGACTCTGGATGGGCTTCGCGGTCCCGGCCGGCGTCTCCCGTCACGACGGCTACGGCCTGGTCGTCTACGGCATGGGCGTCGCCATGATCTTCTGGGTGACCGGTCTGACGGGTCTGGTGAAGGCCGTCGGCCACTACCGCTTCGCGGTCCGGCTGACGGGCCGCGGCCCGTCAGCGGCCTCGTGAGCTCCGGGAACGCGGCGGCCTCGTGAGCGCGGCGGGCACGGCGGCCTCGTGACCGCCGCGCGCCGAGGAGCGCGGGCCGAGGAGCGCGGGCCGACGGACGGCCCTGAGCGCCGCGCGCCGACGGGCGCGCGGAGGAGGCCTCGGCGGGCGGGTCAGCGGCCGGTGTCCGCCGGGCGGCCGATCAGCATGGTCGGGGCGCCGGCGACCCGGGTCAGCAGGACGGTCGCCGCGTTCGGGCCCTTCGGCTTCACCCTGCGGCGGATCTCCTCGGGCTCGACGGCCGAGCCGCGCTTCTTCACCGTGAGGGTGCCGACCTCGCGCTCCCTCAGCAGCGCCTTCAGCCGCTTCAGGTTGAAGGGCAGTTCGTCGGTGATCTCGTACGCGGCGGCGTACGGCGTCGGGACCAGTGCGTCCGCCGTGACGTACGCGATCGTCTCGTCGACGAGGCCGCCGTCCAGCTCCTCCGCCAGCTCGGCGACCAGGTGCGCGCGGATGACCGCGCCGTCCGGCTCGTAGAGGTAGCGGCCGACGGGGCGGACCGCCGGGTCGGGGAGGCCGCGGCCGGTGAGTCCGGCCCCGGAGGGGAGCAGGGTGGCGCGCCGGGCGCCGGGCGCGGTGCCGAACCAGAGGACCGCCTCCTTGACGTCGCCGCCGTCCGAGATCCACTCGGCCTCGGCCTCCTCGGGGACGGCCTCGTGCGGGATGCCCGGGGCCACCTTGAGCGCCGCGTACGGGGCCCTGCGGGCCGCCCCGACGGCCCAGGAGAGCGGCGGCGAGTACGCCTCGGGGTCGAAGATCCGCCCCCGGCCCCCGCGCCGGGCCGGGTCGACGAAGACCGCGTCGTACCCGGTGGTGTCGATCTCGGCCACGTCCGCGCAGCGGACCTCGACGAGGTCCGAGAGGCCGAGCGCCTCGGCGTTGGCGCGGGCGACCTCCGCCGTCAGCGGGTCGCGGTCCACGGCCAGGACGGAGATCCCGGCGCGCGCCAGCGCGACGGCGTCGCCGCCGATCCCGGAGCAGAGGTCGGCGACGCTCCGGATGCCCAGCGCCTTCATCCGGGCGGCGCGGTACGTGCCGACCGAGGCGCGCGTCGACTGCTCGACGCCGTTCGGCGTGAAGTACATCCGGAACGCGTCCGGTGCGCCGAACTTCGCCACGGCCCGCTGCCGCAGCCGCGCCTGCCCGACCGCGGCCGTGACCAGCTCGGCCGGGTGGTCCCGGCGCAGCCGGGAGACGACCGCCAGCTCCTGGGCGGGGTCGTGGTCGCGCAGGGCGTCGAGGAGGGCCTGCCCCTCGGGGGTGAGCAGCGGGGCGAAGGAGGCGAGGTCGGTCACCCGTCCCATTGTGGGCCCTCCGGTGCTGTGGGCCGGCCGGGGGACCGGGGGCGCGTACGGCGGTGTCGTACCCCGTGCGGGGCGTCCGCGCTGACAGGATGCGGCGCCATACGACTCGTACGACAAAAGGAATAAAAGATGGCACATGGTGTGCACGGTTCCTCCAGGGTGCTCGGCGCCGCCCTCGTCGTCGCAGCCCTCGCCTCCGCCGCCTCCGGCTGCGCCGACAGCGCGGGGCCGGAACGCACCGCACCCGCCCCCGCCGCCGGCCAGCAGGCGCCGGGCCAGGCGCAGGGGGCGGCCGGCGCGCTCAACGCGTACGTCGAGAAGATCCGCGCCCAGCGCACCGCCCGGCTGGCCGCCGCGAAGAAGTGGGGCCTCGCCAAGCCCCCGCTCGAAGCCCCGGCGCCGCCCGCCACCAAGCCGGTGATCACCACCCGCAAGGGCTTCGAGACGGACGGCGAGGGCCTGCCGCCCGTCTTCACCACCGTCCCGACCAAGCAGCGGGTCGTCTTCCTGACCATCGACGACGGCGCGGAGAAGGACCCCGAGCTGCTGCGGATGATGAAGGAGCTGCGGATCCCCTACAGCGCCTTCCTCAGCGACTACGTCGTCAAGGACGACTACGGCTACTTCGCGCGGATGCAGACGTCGCAGGAGGGCGGGGTGTCCCTGCACAACCACACCCTCAACCACCGCTACCTGCCGGGACTCTCGTACACGCAGCAGAAGCGCGAGATCTGCGGCATGCAGGACGTCATCGAGAAACGATTCGGCAAGCGGCCGCCGCTCTTCCGCCCGCCCTACGGCAACTACAACGAGGACACCCTGCGCGCCGCCAAGACCTGCGGCGTCAAGGCCGTCCCGCTGTGGGCGGCCGAGGCCTTCCCCGACCACATGGAGTGGCGCGAGTGGGACCGCGACCTGCACCCCGGCGACATCGTCCTCACCCACTTCCGGGGCAAGGAGGACTGGAAGGGCAGCATGGCCGACATGGTCCGCCGGGTGATGAACGTGATCACGGCCAAGGGGTACGCGGTCGCCCGGCTCGAGGACTACGTGTGAGCCGACGCCGGGCGCCCGCCCTCCTGGCCGCGCTGCTCGTGCTGGGGCTGGCCGGCTGCGCCTCCACCGTGGACCCGATCGAGCGCCTCGGCCGGAAGGCGGTGGAGCGCGTCGGCCCCCGCGGCGCCGAGCCCGCGCCGCCGGCCGGCCGGGCCCCGGCGGAGCTGCCGCGGGCGCAGGGAGCACCGGGCCGCTGAGGCCCGCAGACCGCCCCGGCGGAACCGCCACGGGTGATGAATTGGCACTCCGCTTGACCGAGTGCTAATCGCGGTCATAGTCTCGGCCCTGGCACTCACCACTGGAGAGTGCCAACTGAGCGACTGGCAGGTCCGGCACCCGCGACGACGGATCCACCTGGTCGCCCCCTCAGACAGTTGACCCCGAGATCTCCGAAGGGGGAGGTCGGATCGTGACGACCACCAGCTCCAAGGTTGCCATCAAGCCGCTCGAGGACCGCATCGTGGTCCAGCCGCTCGACGCCGAGCAGACCACCGCCTCTGGCCTGGTCATCCCGGACACCGCCAAGGAGAAGCCCCAGGAGGGCGTCGTCCTGGCCGTGGGCCCGGGCCGCTTCGAGAACGGCGAGCGTCTGCCGCTCGACGTCAAGACCGGCGACATCGTGCTGTACAGCAAGTACGGCGGCACCGAGGTGAAGTACAACGGCGAGGAGTACCTCGTCCTCTCGGCTCGCGACGTGCTCGCGATCGTCGAGAAGTAATTCACCGACGTACCGAAGCACCGAAGTACCGAGCACCCAGCAGATGCTCAGAGCTGCGCCCCGAGGCCCCTTCCAGGCGCCCCGGGGCGCGGTTCGTTCCACCCCGATTCCGAGAGGGCTGAACCGCTCCCATGGCGAAGATCCTGAAGTTCGACGAGGACGCCCGTCGCGCCCTTGAGCGCGGCGTCAACAAGCTGGCCGACACGGTGAAGGTGACGATCGGCCCCAAGGGCCGCAACGTCGTCATCGACAAGAAGTTCGGCGCCCCCACCATCACCAACGACGGTGTCACGATCGCCCGCGAGGTCGAGATCGAGGACCCGTACGAGAACCTCGGCGCCCAGCTGGTGAAGGAGGTGGCGACCAAGACCAACGACATCGCGGGTGACGGCACCACCACCGCCACCGTGCTCGCCCAGGCCCTGGTCCGCGAGGGTCTGCGCAACGTCGCCGCCGGCGCCTCCCCGGCCGCCCTGAAGAAGGGCATCGACGCCGCGGTCAAGGCCGTCTCCGACGAGCTGCTCGCCACCGCGCGCCCGATCGAGGACAAGTCCGACATCGCCGCCGTCGCCGCGCTCTCCGCGCAGGACCAGCAGGTCGGCGAGCTCATCGCCGAGGCGATGGACAAGGTCGGCAAGGACGGCGTCATCACCGTCGAGGAGTCCAACACCTTCGGCCTGGAGCTCGACTTCACCGAGGGCATGGCCTTCGACAAGGGCTACCTGTCCCCGTACATGGTGACCGACCAGGAGCGCATGGAGGCCGTCCTCGACGACCCGTACATCCTGATCAACCAGGGCAAGATCTCCTCGATCCAGGACCTGCTGCCCATCCTGGAGAAGGTCATCCAGGCCGGTGGCGGCAAGCCGCTCCTGATCATCGCCGAGGACGTCGAGGGCGAGGCCCTGTCGACCCTGGTCGTGAACAAGATCCGCGGCACGTTCAACGCCGTGGCCGTCAAGGCCCCCGGCTTCGGCGACCGCCGCAAGGCCATGCTCGGCGACATCGCCACCCTCACCGGTGCGACCGTCATCGCCGAGGAGGTCGGCCTCAAGCTCGACCAGGCCGGTCTGGACGTGCTCGGCACCGCCCGCCGCGTCACCATCACCAAGGACGACACCACGATCGTCGACGGTGGCGGCGACTCCTCCGAGGTCCAGGGCCGCGTCAACCAGATCAAGGCCGAGATCGAGGCCACGGACTCCGACTGGGACCGCGAGAAGCTCCAGGAGCGCCTCGCGAAGCTGGCCGGCGGCGTGTGCGTGATCAAGGTCGGCGCCGCCACCGAGGTGGAGCTCAAGGAGAAGAAGCACCGCCTTGAGGACGCCATCTCGGCGACCCGCGCCGCGGTCGAGGAGGGCATCGTCTCCGGCGGTGGCTCCGCGCTCGTCCACGCCGTCAAGGTCCTGGAGGGCAACCTCGACAAGACCGGCGACGAGGCCACGGGTGTCGCGGTCGTCCGCCGCGCCGCCGTCGAGCCGCTGCGCTGGATCGCCGAGAACGCCGGCCTCGAGGGCTACGTCATCACCTCGAAGGTGGCGGAGCTCGACAAGGGCCAGGGCTTCAACGCCGCGACCGGCGAGTACGGCGACCTGGTCAAGGCCGGCGTCATCGACCCGGTGAAGGTGACGCGCTCCGCGCTGGAGAACGCCGCCTCGATCGCCTCCCTCCTCCTCACCACCGAGACCCTCGTGGTGGAGAAGAAGGAAGAGGAGCCGGCGGACCACGGTCACGGCCACGGTCACGGCCACTCGCACTGACGCGTGACGTAACCGAGCACCGAGGCCCGGTGCCCCCGTCGCGGGGGCACCGGGCCTCGGCCGTTCCCGGCCCCGTCCTCCGGGGCCGGGCCTCGTCCGGCGGCTCGCGGCGCTCAGCCCTCCACGGCGCCGAGCTGTCCCATCAGCCCGAGCAGGTCGTACTGCCACCAGCCCTCGACGATCTTCCCGTCGTCCCGGAAGCGGTGCACGACCGTGCCGGACATGGTCACCTCCATGCCGGACGGCTGCAGCCCCATGAAGTCCCCGGAGTGGGTGCCCCGCCAGGTCCAGCGGGTGCAGACCCGGTCGCCCTCGGCGATCTGGTCGGCGACGGTGAAGGCGAAGTCGAAGCCGCCCCGCCACATCTCCACCTCGCGCCGGACCGCGTCCATCCCGATGACGTCCTGCTCGTTGGTCGGGTCGTGGTCGTGGTACCCCTCGGCCAGCACCTCGTCGAGCAGGGCGAGTTCCGGCTCCACGGCGAACATCTCCAGCAGGCGCCGGGCGTTGTTCTTGTACATCGCCTCGTCCCGGACCACGTCCAGGTCCGTGAAGGTGGGCATCTCGTCGCAGAGCGCCACCATCTCCCGGAAGATCCGGTCGGTCTCGGGGAGCTGCGAGTTCCGCATCGCCACGTCGTACGACGGGAACTCGACGATCTCCACGATGTGCGAGCCGTCCGACCGGTCCTTCCCCACCATGCTGTGGGTCGCCGTCCGTTTCCCCTCGGTCTGCTCGACCCACTGATCCATGAGCCGGTTCAGGTCGTCCGCCCGACTCGTCTTGCAGTCGATGATCTGTACGAACGTCATGGCGCCTCCCGACCGCGGTGGGATCCTTCCAGTCTAGGTGCGGTGCCTGCGGCGGGCAGGGGGAGCCGGCGCGGCTATGCCGAGTGCCGGAGGTCGGCGGCCCGCACCTCCTCCGCGAACGGCTCGCCGCGGACGTACCGCGCGACCTCCTCCAGCGCCTGGTCCGTCATGCGGTGCAGTTCGTTGCCCAGGGAGCCCGCGACATGCGGGGTGAGGAGGACGTTCGGGAGGGTGTAGAGCGGGGAGTCCGGGGGCGGGAGCTCCGGGTCCGTGACGTCCAGGGTCGCGTGGAGGCGGCCCGAGAGCAGGTGGGGGAGGAGGGCCCGCTCGTCGATCAGGGAGCCGCGGGACGTGTTGACCAGGGTCGTCCCGTCGCGCATCGCCGCGAGCTGGCGCGCGCCGATCATGCCGCGGGTGGCGGGGAGCTGCGGCGCGTGGACCGAGACGACCGTGCTCCGGGCGCACAGCTCGTCGAGGTCGGCCACGAGCTCCGTGCCCGGGGGCGGGACGTCGACGTACGGGTCGTACAGGAGGATCTCGATGTCGAAGGGGCGCAGCAGGTCGATCACCCGGCGGCCGATGCGGGACGCGCCCACGATGCCGACCGTGCGGCGGTAGTTGCCCCAGCCCGCGGACTCGGCGAGCCAGGCGTGCTCGGTGCGGAGTTCGGCGTACCGCTGGGCGGAGCCGAGGACCCGCTTCCCGGCGAAGAGGATCGCGGCGAGCGTGTACTCGGCGACCGGCAGCGCGTTGGCCGCGGCGGCCGAGGTGACGCGCAGGCCGCGGTCCCAGCAGGCCTCGGTGATGTGGTGCTTCACCGAGCCGGCCGCGTGGACCACGACCCGCAGGCGCGGTGCGCGGTCCAGGACGTCGGGGGTCAGGGGGGTCGCCCCCCAGCAGGTGAGGAGGACCTCGGCCTCGGCGAGGGCGGCGGAGGTCCGGGGGTCACGGGACGTCAGGTCGTGGGCGACCAGGTGCGGGTCGGTGCGGGTGAGGGCGGCGAGGCGGGTGCGGTGCGAATCGGTGAGGAGGCGTTCGGCTACCCCCTCGCCCATCGCGAGCAGCAGCGCGGGACGGCGGTCGGTGGTCGGGTGCATCGGGGTACCGGGGCTCCTCACTTGACGCTGCCGGCCGTCAGACCGGCCTTCCAGTGGCGCTGGAGGGAGACGAAGGCGACGACGAGGGGCAGGACGGCGAGCAGCGAGCCGGTGACGACGAGGGGGTAGAAGTCGGGTTCGGCGTGGGCGTTGCTGTTCCACGCGTACAGACCGAGGCTCAGCGGGTAGAGCCGCTGGTCCGAGAGCATCACGAGGGGGAGGAAGAAGTTGTTCCAGACGGCGGTGAACTGGAAGAGGAAGACGGTCACGAAGCCGGGCATCACCATGCGCAGGCCGATGGACCAGAAGACGCGCAGCTCGCCCGCCCCGTCGATGCGGGCCGCCTCCAGGGCCTCGTCGGGGATGTAGCCGGCGCAGAAGACCCGGGAGAGGTAGACGCCGAAGGGGTTGACGAGGACGGGGATCAGCACGGCCCAGTAGGTGTTGACGACGCCGATCTCGCTGGCGAGGAGGTACATGGGGAGGGCGAGCGCGGTGGTGGGGACGAGGACGCCCAGGAGGACGAGCCCGAAGAGCTTCTCCTTGCCGCGGAAGTCGTAGACGTGGAAGGCGTATCCGGCGGCGACGCTGACGAAGGAGCAGGCGAGGGCGCCGAGTCCGGCGTAGAGGAGGCTGTTGGCGTACCAGTGGAAGTAGATGCCGTCGTTGTACTCGGCGAGCCGTTCGAGGTTGCCGCCGAGGTCGAAGCCCTCGAAGGAGAAGGCGTTTCCGGCGAGCAGGCCGCCGGCGTCCTTGGTGGCGGCGGTCAGCAGCCAGACCAGCGGGAAGAGCATGTAGACGACGGCGAGGACGAGGGCGCCGTTGACGGCCGCCCGGGAGAGCCAGACGGAGCCGGAGCGGGGTCGGCCGGTCATGCCGTGCGCTCCTTCCCCGCCTTGCGGCGGCCGGTCGTCCGCGTCACCGCGAACGACAGCAGGGCCGCCGTCAGGGCGAGGAGGACGGACGCCGCGGCGGCGAGTCCGTAGTCGTTGCGGTCGAAGGCCGCGGTGTAGGCGTACATGTTCGGCGTCCAGGTGGAGGTGACGGCGGAGCCCGTGCCCTTGTTGAGGATGAGCGGCTCGGTGAAGAGCTGGAGGGAGCCGATGATCGTGAAGAGGGCGACCATGGCGAGCGAGGCCTTGACGAGCGGGATCTTGACGGAGAAGGCGATGCGCCAGGCTCCGGCCCCGTCGACGGTGGCCGCTTCGAGGACGGACCGGTCGATGGCCTGGAGGGCCGCGTAGAAGATGACCATGTTGTAGCCGAGCCACTCCCACAGCGCGATGTTCACGACGGAGGGCAGGGCGCCCTCGGGGGAGAAGAAGTCGAAGCCGACGCCGCCGGCCTCCATGGCCTGGACGACGGGGCTGAGCTGGGGCGTGTACAGGTAGACCCAGATCAGCGCGGCGATGATGCCGGGGACGGCGTGCGGCAGGAAGAGCGCGAGCTGGAAGAAGCGGCGGGCGCGGGCGAGGGCCGAGTCGAGCAGGAGGGCGAGGCCGAGGGCTCCGGCGAGCAGCAGCGGGATATAGAGCAGGCAGTAGCCGATCAGGACGCCGAAGCCCTCGCGGAAGGCCCGGTCACCCAGCGCCGCGGTGTAGTTGTCGAGGCCGGTGAAGACGGTCTCGGTGCCGCCGAAGCCCAGTCCGGACTGCTTCTCGGTGAAGAGGCTGAGCCAGACCGCGTATCCGATCGGCACCACCATCACCGCGAGGAACAGCAGGAAGAAGGGCGTCAGCAGGATCGTGGCGGCGCGGGTGCGGGCCTTCATCCGGTCAGCCCTCGACCTTCAGGCCGCGCTTGGTGAGTTCGGCGACGGTGGCGTCGTGGCCGGCCTTGACGGCGTCGGTGATGCCGGGGCCGCCCTGGGCGATCTTGCCGAAGTGGTCCTTGATGGCGGTGTTGGTGGTGCCGGTGGTCGGGCCCCAGGCCCAGTTCGGGCTGATGGAGGAGCCCGCGGCTTCGAAGAGGGCGTAGATGTCCTGGCCGCCGTAGTAGCGCGCGTCGAAGGCCTTCTTGGCGACGGGGCGGAGCGCGGTGGCCGCGGGGAAGGCGGAGGAGGTGCCGGAGGCGATGCGGGCCTTGACGCCCTCCTCGGTGGTGGACATCCACTCGGCGAAGGCGACGGCCGCGGCCTTCTGCCGGCTGTCCTTGGTCACGGCGAAGGAGGTGCCGCCGAGCATGCCGCTGGCGGGCTTGCCGTCCCAGCTGGGCATCGGGGCGACGGCCCACTTGCCGTCCTGCTCGGGCAGGGTGCCCTTGAGGACGCCCGCGCCCCAGGAGGCGCCGAGGTAGCCGATGGTGGTGCCGTTCTTGAGGGAGCCGGTCCACTCGGGGCTGAAGGAGGCGTTCTTGTGGACGAGTCCGGCGTCGAGGAGTCCCTGCCAGTAGCCGGCGACCCTGGTGGTGGCCGGGTCGGTGGTGTCGATCTTCCAGGTGTCGTTCTCGGCCTTGAACCACTGGGCGCCGGCCTGCCAGGCCATGGCCTCGAAGGTGGTCGGGTCGTCGGGGAAGAAGGTGGCGATGCGGGCCTTGGCGTCGGCTTTCTTGACCTGCTCGGCGGCCTTCCTGAACTCGTCCCAGGTGGTGGGGACCTGGACCTTGTACTTCGCGAAGAGGTCCTTGCGGTAGAAGAAGGCCTGCGGGGCGGCGTCGAAGGGGACGGCCCAGGACTTCCCGCCGAGGGTGGTGAGTTCGACGGTCTGCGGGAGGAGCCCTGCGCGGTCGGCCTCGGTGAACTCGCCGCCGATGTCCTGGAGGGCGCCGGAGCTCACGAACTCGGGGAGCGAGGAGTACTCGATGGAGACGAGGTCGGGGGCGTTGCCGGCCTTCACCGCGTTGGAGATCTTGGCGTAGCCGCCGGCGGTGCCGGAGGGGATCTCCTCGAACTTCACGCGGATGTCGGTGTGGGAGGCGTTGAAGGCGTCGACGACGTCCTTGGAGCCCTTGGCCCAGCCCCAGAAGGTGAGGGTCACGGGTCCGCCGGGCTTGCCGGCCGTGCTGTTCGCCGGGTCGTCACCGCTGCCGCCGCAGGCCGTGAGGACGGCGAGGGCGGTGGCGGTGCCGGCTATGACGCGGGACGTTCTGCTCCAACTACGGGTCACGGCACGACTCCTGAAGGGGCGGCGGGGAGGTTGTGGCCGTGATCCTGTGACCGTTCATGACCGAAGTCAAGAGCGAAAGATTGATTGATCGAAAAAAGATCAGATCGAACGGGGTCGGGACTCAGTCGGTCGGCGCCGCGCCCGCCCCGCACGAGTCCCGGACCCGCAGCCTCGGCAGCAGCCCCAGGTGGCGCCGTGCCGCGTCCTCCTCGGGCCCCTCGGTCAGCCGCTCCACCAGGAGTTCCGCCGCGTGCCGTCCCACCTGCCGCTTCGGCGGCGCGACCGCGGTCAGCGGGGTGTCGGCGAGCGCGGCGACCTCGTCGTCGTACGCGATCAGGGCCAGGTCCTGGGGCACCCGGACGCCCAGCTCGGCGAGCCGCTGCACGATCTCGATCGCGTCCACGTCGTTGTGCACCAGCGCCGCGCCCGCCAGCCCCGAGTCGACCGCCTCGTGCAGTGCCCGCACCGCCCGCTCGAAGCCCTCGGGGTCGGCCTCCGCCGGTACGGAGTCGATGACCGGGCGCGGCTCGGCGAGGCCCAGGGCGTCCAGCGCCTCGGCGTAGCCGGCGCGCACCGCGAGCGCCGTCGGCGAGTCCCGGCGGGCCACCAGGAGCGGGGTCGCGTGCCCGAGGGAGAGCAGGTGGCGCAGGGCGAGCAGGACGCCGTGGGCGTGGTCGGACGCGACCCGGTCGAGGCCGTCGAGCGGGCTGCCGGGCTCGGCCCGGCGCTCCAGGAGCACGGTCGGCACGGGGAGTTCGGCGAGCCAGTCCCCGTACGCGCGCTGGTCCTCGGGGCCCCGCCAGCCGGGGGCGACGAGGACGCCCTCGGCGCCGGCCGCGAGCAGGCCCTCGGTGCGCGCCCGGTCCTCCTCCGGCCGGTAGTCCGAGACGCGCAGCACGAGCCGGGCGCCGGCGCGGGCGGCCGCCTCGTGCGCACCCCGGATGACCTCGGCGAAGTAGTACGTGGCGGAGGGGGCGAGGAGGCCGAGGACCAGGCCCTCGCCGGTCCGTCCGCCGCCCGCGGCGCCCCGCCGCTCGGGCCAGGACACCTGGCCGTGGACCCGGTCGAGCAGGCCGCGGCCGGCCAGGAGTTCGACGTCCCGGCGGGCGGTGACGGGGGAGACCCCCAGCCGCTCGGCCAGTTCGGCGACGCGGGCGGTGCCGCGCTCGCGCACCAGGGCCAGCAGTCGGTCGTGTCGTTCGGCAGCACTCTCGCGCACGGCGCAGTTCCCCCTCGCGGTGGTGGTGGTTCCCCGACCTTAGATCACAGGCGGCCCCTGAATGATCGAACGGAAGGAAATTCGATCATTCGCTCCGGATCCCTTGACGTTCGATCGGAGTCTGTCCAGGATTCCCGGCGACGCCGTCGTCACCGCGGGAAGCCCGGAAACGTACCCGGGCGAGCCTCCGGGGAGCCACAGGGAGCATCATGCCCACGCCGCCCGAGAACCGTGAGCTCAGCCCGTACACCGGCTGGACCCGTGCCCACTGGGAGACCGCGGCCGACCGCCTCCTTCTGGCGGTACGCCCGTTCGCCTCCCCCCGGCACGGCCTGATCGACCTGCCCGGCCCCCGCCCCAGCTGGTCCGGGGCCCGCTCCGACGGCCTGGAGGGCTGGGCCCGCACCTTCCTCCTCGCCGCGCTCCGGGTCGCGGGCGCACGCGGCGAGGACCCGCACGGACACCTCGCCCGGTACGCGGAAGGGCTCGCCGCCGGGACCGAGAAGCCCGGACACGCGGACGAGGACTCCTGGCCCCGCACCACCGACACCCGCCAGGCGGTCGTGGAGGCCGCCTCGGTCGCCCTCGGCCTCCGGCTCACCCGCCCGTGGCTCTGGGACCGGCTCGACGACCGCACCCGGGACCGGGTCGCCGACTGGCTCCGCCCCGCCCTCGGACCGTCCCCCGTCGACAACAACTGGTGGCTGTTCGGCCTCACCGTCGCCGGCTTCCTCCGGGACGCCGGCGTCGACACCGACCGGGCCGCCGCCACCGTCGACCGCTCCCTCGCCCGCATCGAGGAGTGGTACCTCGGCGACGGCTGGTACAGCGACGGCGACAACCGCGCCTTCGACCACTACAACGCCTGGGCCCTGCACTTCTACCCGGTCCTGCACGCCCACCTGGCCGGGGACCGGGAGCTCCTCGACCGGTACGGCCCCCGCCTCCGCGCCCACCTCGCCGACTACGTCCACCTCTTCGACGCCGACGGCGCGCCCCTGCCGTACGGCCGTTCCCTCATCTACCGCTTCGCCGCGGCCGCCGCCCCCTGGCTGGGCGCCCTCACCGGCCACACCCCGCTCACCCCGGGCGCCACCCGCCGCCTCGCCTCCGGCACCCTGCGGCACTTCCTCGACCGCGGCGCCGCCGACCCCGACGGGCTGCTCACCCTCGGCTGGCACCGCCCGTACGCGCCCCTGGTCCAGGAGTACTCGGGCCCCGGCTCGCCGTACTGGGCGTCCAAGGGGTTCCTCGGCCTCCTCCTGCCCGCGGACCACCCCGCCTGGGTCGACCCCGAGGAGGCCCTGCCCGCCGAACGGGGCGACACCGTACGTCCCTTCGCCCCGGCCGGGCTGCTCGTCCAGACCACCGCCGCCGACGGACTCGTCCGCCTCCACAACCACGGCAGCAACCACGTGCACAGCGCCGCAGGCGGCGAGGACGACCCCGGCTACGCCCGCCTCGCCTACGCGACCCGCACGGGACCGACCGCCGCACCGGCCCCCGCCGACAACCACTTCGCGCTGCTCGTCGGAGGGACGCCCACCACCCGGGGACCCGCCGCCCCCGCCGGCACCGGCCCCGGCTGGGCCGCCTCCCGGCACACCCCGTGCCCCGGCGTCCGGGTCGTCTCCGCGACCCTCGCCCACGGGCGGGCCGAGGTCCGCGCCCACCTGGTCCTCGGCGCCCCGGAGGGGACGCCCGTGCGGCAGACCGGCTGGGCCGTCACCCCCGGCGGACCGCACGCCCAACTGCACCCGGTGCACGGCTACCGGCGGGACGGAGGGCCCGCCGAACTCCCCGCGGGGGAGACCCTCCAGGGCCCCGGCAGCCGGATCCTCGTCCTGCACGGCACCACGAGCGGTCCGGCCGCGCTCTTCGTCGCGCTCGCCTCGCTCACCGCCGAGCCCGCCCCGGCGCCCGTCGCGGACCTCGCGGCCGTCCGGATCGCCGGCCGCGCCCTGCACGTCACCTGGCGGGACGGCGGCACCGCGCGGCTGGACCTCGACGAACTCGCCGGGTGAGCGGGCGGGGGTGACGGCGGGGCGAACGGGCCGAGAGCCGGACCGGGCGCGAGGTCGGGCGAACGGGCCGGGCGTGAGGCCCGGGCGAACCGATCGGGCGCGAGGTCGGGGCGGACGGCTCCGGGCGAACCGGACGGGTGCCCGGGCTACTTCGGGCCGTACTTGCGGCCCGCCCTGGAGGAGACGCCGCCGAGGAGCCCGCGCGGGGCCAGCTTCACCACGCCCATGAGGGCCTTGTAACGGGGATCGGGGATCGACAGGGTCCGGCCCCGGTCCAGGTCCGCGAGCGCCGCCGTCACCAGCTTGTCCGCGTCGAGCCACATCCAGCCCGGGATGTTGTCCGTCCCCATCCCGGCCCGCTCGTGGAACTCGGTCCGCACGAAGCCCGGGCAGAGCGCCATCAGCCGCACGCCGCTGCCCGCCAGGTCCCGCGCGGCGCCCTGGGTGAACTGCACGACCCAGGCCTTCGACGCCCCGTACGTGCCGCGCGGCACGAACGCCGCCACCGAGGCGACGTTGACCACGGAGCCCCGACGGCGCTCCCGCATCGGGGCGGCCGCCGCCGAGGTCAGCCGCAGCACCGCCTCGCAGTGCACCGTGAGCATCTTCAGCTCGTCGGCCATGGACACCTCCAGGAAGCGCCCCTTGTTGCCGAAGCCGGCGTTGTTCACGAGCATGTCCACCGGCTGTTTCGGGTCCGAGAGCCGGGCCTCGACGGCGGCGATGCCCTTCTCCTCGGCGAGGTCCGCGGCGAGCACCTCGGCCTCGATGCCGTGGCGGTCGTGCAGCTCCGTCGCCTGCTCCCGGAGCCGCTTCACGTCCCGGGCCACGAGCACGACGTCGTGGCCGTCGGCCGCGAGCCTCCGTGCGAAAGCGGCCCCGATGCCCGCGGTGGCCCCCGTAATCAGTGCAGTCGTCATACGGGCACGGTAGTGCCCGTCCGAGGGCCCTCTTGTCCGCGTACCGCCGACTACGTGCGCGCGTACTTCTCCGTGTACTGGCGTGCGAGCTCCAGCAGTCCGGACTCCATCCACTCGGCGGCGGCCAACGTCCGCGGCAGCAGGGCGCGTTCGGTGGTCGCGGCGCGGTGGAGCAGTGCGACGGTGATGTCGTGGTCGGGCCGGTGGACGACCGTGACCGGGTCTCCGGCGCGGATCTCGCCCGGCACGATCACCCGCAGCAGCGCGCCGGGACCGGCGTCGGACTGCGTGAACCGCTTGACCCAGCCCTTCTCCTCAAGGAAGCCGGCGAACGTGCGGCAGGGGATGCGGCCGCCGGTGACCTCCAGGACGACCTCCCCGCCGATCCGCCAGCGCTCGCCGATCAGGGCGCCGTTCACGTCGACGCCGCGCGTCGTGAGGTTCTCGCCGAAGCAGCCGTTGGCGAGCGGGCGGCCGAGCTCCCGCTCCCAGCGGTCCAGGTCCTCGCGGGCGAAGGCGTACGCGGCCCGGTCGTCGCCGCCGTGGAAGCGGAGGTCGCAGACGGTGTCCCCGGCGAGTCCGCTCCGGCCGACGCCCGGCGCCCCGGGCGCCTCGATCCGGACCGGCCCCTCGACGGGGCGCTTGTCGATCGCGGTCAGGCCGGTGGCCGACTCGGTGTAGTCCACGGCCCGGGCGCGGCCCACATTCACACTCAGCAAGGTCATGAAGGCACTTTACGGGCACCCATCTCAAAGCGGCACGCTGAAAAGCGGGCTCCCATCCAAGAGCCGCTTATGCTGGATCCCATGATCGAGGCTCGTCATCTCCGCGTCCTGCGTGCCGTCGCCGCCACCGGCTCGTTCTCGGCCGCCGCGCGCGAACTGGGCTGCACCCAGCCCGCCGTCAGCCAGCAGATGAAGGCCCTCGAAGGCTCGGCCGGCACGCCGCTGCTCATCCGCACCGGCCGCGAGATGCGCCTCACCGAGGCGGGTGAGGTCCTGGTCCGCCACGCCTCCGGCATCCTCGCCGGGCTCACCGCGGCCGAGGAGGAGGTCGCCGCGATCGCCGGGCTCCGCGCGGGCCGGGTCCGGCTGGTCTCCTTCCCGAGCGGCAGCTCCACGCTCGTCCCCACCGCGCTCGCCGCGCTGCGGGCCGCGCACCCCGGCACCCGCGTCTCGCTGGTCGAGGCCGAACCGCCGCGGTCGATCGAGATGCTGCGCGAGGGCGACTGCGACGTGGCCCTCGCCTTCCGCTACGGCGCGGGCTCGGGCGGCCGGCCGGCCGACGGCCAGGGGGAGTGGGACGACCTGGTCGTCCGCCCGATCCTGGCCGACCGTCTGGTGGGCCTGGTCCCCGAGGGGCACCGGCTCGCCGGGGCGGGCTCCGTGGGCATGGCCGAGCTGGCCGACGAGTCCTGGATCGCGGGCTGCCCGCGGTGCCGCCGGCAGCTCGTGGACGTGTGCGAGGAGGCGGGCTTCACCCCCCGCATCGACTTCGCCACCGACGACTACCCGGCGGTGGTGGGCCTGGTCGGCGCCGGGCTCGGCGTGGCGGTCCTGCCCGAGCTGGCCATCGAGTCGGTACGCCCCAGGGGGGCGCGGACCGTGGTCGTGGAGCCCGCCGTGGAGCGGGAGATCGTGGCCCTGACCCTGCCCGACCTGGCGCAGGTCCCGGCCGTCGCCGCCACCCTGGACGAGCTGACCCGGGCCGCCACGCGCGCGTAGGCACGCGCGTGGGCACGGCTCCGGTCCTGTCGGGTGCTCGGGTTCGTCGCTTAGCTGAGGAAACGTTCCTTCACATGCGCTCCCCCATCGGCCGGCCGGTCGCCGTCGCCGATGTCGTCATGGATGTCACGGACGCCGCGGACGCGACCGGCGCCGTCGCCGGCGCCGCTGTGATCAGGCGGTTGCGCGCGCGTCCCATGAGCTCTTCGCGTTCGTCCTCGGTGAGGCCGCCCCATACGCCGTAGGGCTCCCGGACGGCGAGTGCGTGTGCCGCGCACTCCGCGCGTACCGGGCACCGCATGCAGACCTCTTTCGCCGAGTTCTCACGCGCACTCCGTGCCGCGCCGCGCTCTCCCTCGGGGTGGAAGAACAGGGAGCTGTCGACGCCGCGGCAGGCCGCGAGCAGTTGCCAGTCCCACAGATCGGCGTTGGGTCCGGGAAGGCGGGAGAAATCTGCCATTGCGCTTGTCCCCTTGAAACCGTGTCGAACGGATTGGTGGGCGGGTGGATGGCTGATGGCGGGGTCCTCGGCCCCGTGGGTCCGGGTCGGTACACCTACTGTCTAAGTAGATGTAAATATGACTCATTGCGAATCTAGCCACAGACACCGCGAAAAGGGAAGAAATCCCGCTAAATGGGGCATAGCTTTCGATGGTGGACAGAAGGGTCGCGTCGCTCTCCTCCGCGCACGACCCCTCACGTAGAGTGCCGAAGGGTGCCGTCCGACCCGTAACTCTTTCGAGTGACCGTCGTTGAGAGTGCGGAGGCGGTTGAAGGAACAAGCGATCGGGCAGGTGTCCGAGAGCGTCAATCGCACAGGTGACGATTACGTACAGCCCTGGAGGCTCAAGGTGACGCGCTACAGCTGCGAGAGCCGCGGAGGTCAGGCATGACATCCGTTCTCGTCTGCGACGACTCCCCGCTCGCCCGAGAGGCGCTCCGCCGCGCGGTCGCGACCGTGCCCGGCGTCGAGCGCGTGACGACCGCGGCCAACGGCGAGGAAGTCCTCCGCCGCTGGGGCGCGGACCGCTCGGACCTGATTCTGATGGACGTACGCATGCCCGGTCTGGGCGGCGTGGAGACCGTCCGCCGGCTGCTCTCCGCGGACCCCGGCGCCCGCATCATCATGCTGACGGTCGCCGAGGACCTCGACGGCGTCGCCCTCGCGGTCGCCGCCGGCGCCCGCGGGTACCTGCACAAGGACGCCTCGCGCGCCGAACTGCGGGCCACCGTCACCCAGGCCCTCGCCGACCCGACCTGGCGGCTCGCCCCCCGACGCCTCCGTTCGGCCGAGATGGGCGCCGCGCCCACCCTCACCGCGCGCGAGATCCAGGTGCTGGAGGGCATGAGCCACGGCCGCTCCAACGCCGAGATCGGACGCGAGCTCTTCCTCTCCGAGGACACCGTCAAGACCCATGCCCGGCGGCTCTTCAAGAAGCTGGGCGCCTCGGACCGGGCGCACGCGGTCGCCCTCGGATTCCGCTGGGGCCTGGTCCGCTGAATCGCAGGTCGCCGGCCACCTCCCCGTCCCCGTCCGCGTGCGTCGCGGGGTGGACGGGGCGGGCTTGTGTCACTTCCCGGCGCGATGCCGCATCCTTGAGATGTGGAGTTCCTCGGGGACGAGTCGATCGAGCGGGAGGGGAGGGCGCGGGAGATGAGTTCCGGCGCACCTGCTCATAACGCTTCGGTGCACAACTATGGACGCGGTGCCACGAACGCCGAGGCGTCGGGGCACCATGGAGCGATGCGCGACGACGAGACCGTGGGGTCCCCCATGCCTGCCGGGCAGGGGGAGATCGGCGCGCTCGTGCACCGGGCGGTCGAGGGCGACGCGCAGGCGACCCACGACCTCCTCGCGCGCGTGCATCCGCTCGCGCTGCGCTACTGCCGCACCCGCCTCAACCGGCTGCCGGGCGACGCCCGGCACTTCGTCGAGGACCTGGCCCAAGAGGTCTGCGTGGCCGTCCTGATGGCGCTCCCGCGCTACAAGGACACGGGCAGGCCCTTCGAGGCCTTCGTCTTCGCCATCGCCGGGCACAAGGTCGCCGACCTCCAGCGGGCCGCCATGCGGCACCCGGGGTCCACGGCCGTCCCCTCCGACGAGATGCCCGAGCGGCCCGACGACTCCCTCGGCCCGGAGGAGCGCGCGCTCCTCAGCGACGACGCCGAGTGGGCCAAGAAGCTGCTCGCCAACCTCCCGGAGAACCAGCGCGAACTGCTCGTGCTGCGCGTCGCGGTGGGGCTCACCGCCGAGGAGACCGGGCAGATGCTCGGCATGTCCCCGGGAGCCGTTCGGGTCGCCCAGCACCGCGCGCTCAGCCGGCTGCGGGCGCTCGCGGAGCAGTAGTCCACGACGGTCGCCGGTGGCCGGTCCGTAAGCGTTGCCGGGGGCTTTCGGCCCTTTCGTACACGTGGGAACGTCCAAAGCTCGCGGCTGATCTTGATCGTGGAATGAGACACCGCTCCGGCCCGTTAGCATGGACATCCGCACCGATCAAGGCCATTTGGGGAAGGTGTCATGACTGCACACGTCGACGGAGTGCCCGAGAAATTCGCGACACTCGGGCTGACCTACGACGACGTCCTGCTCCTGCCGGGCGCGTCCGACATGGCGCCCGACCAGATCGACACCGCCTCGTACATCTCGAAGAACGTGCGGGTGAACATCCCGCTCCTCTCCGCCGCGATGGACAAGGTCACCGAGTCCCGCATGGCGATCGCCATGGCGCGGCAGGGTGGTGTCGGCGTGCTGCACCGCAACCTCTCCATCGCCGACCAGGCCAACCAGGTCGACCTCGTGAAGCGCTCCGAGTCCGGCATGGTCAGCGACCCGATCACGGTGCACCCCGACGCCACGCTCGCCGAGGCCGACGCGATCTGCGCCAAGTTCCGCATCAGCGGCGTCCCGGTGACCGACCCGGCCGGCCGGCTCCTCGGCATCGTCACCAACCGCGACATGGCCTTCGAGACCGACCGCAGCCGCCAGGTGCGCGAGGTCATGACCCCGATGCCGCTGGTCACCGGCCACGTCGGCATCTCCGGCGTGGACGCCATGGAGCTGCTGCGCCGCCACAAGATCGAGAAGCTGCCCCTGGTCGACGAGGGCGGCATCCTCAAGGGCCTCATCACGGTCAAGGACTTCGTCAAGGCGGAGAAGTACCCGAACGCCGCGAAGGACAAGGAGGGCCGGCTGCTCGTCGGCGCCGCCGTCGGTGTCGCCGGCGACGCGTACGAGCGCGCCCAGGCCCTGATCGAGGCCGGTGTCGACTTCATCGTCGTCGACACCGCCCACGGCCACTCCCGGCTGGTCGGCGACATGGTCGCCAAGATCAAGTCGAACTCCTCCGTCGACGTCATCGGCGGCAACATCGCCACCCGCGACGGCGCCCAGGCGCTCATCGACTCCGGTGTCGACGGCATCAAGGTGGGCGTCGGCCCCGGCTCCATCTGCACCACCCGCGTCGTCGCCGGCATCGGCGTCCCGCAGGTCACCGCGATCTACGAGGCCTCCCTCGCCGCCAAGGCGGCCGGCGTCCCGGTGATCGGCGACGGCGGTCTGCAGTACTCCGGCGACATCGCCAAGGCGCTCGTCGCCGGCGCGGACACCGTGATGCTCGGCTCGCTGCTCGCGGGCTGCGAGGAGTCCCCGGGCGAGCTGCTCTTCATCAACGGCAAGCAGTTCAAGTCGTACCGCGGCATGGGCTCGCTCGGCGCCATGCAGTCCCGCGGCGAGCAGCGCTCCTTCTCCAAGGACCGCTACTTCCAGGAGGGCGTCGCCTCCGACGAGAAGCTCGTGCCCGAGGGCATCGAGGGCCAGGTGCCCTACCGCGGCCCGCTCGCCGCGGTCGTGCACCAGCTGGTCGGCGGTCTGCGCCAGTCGATGTTCTACGTCGGCGGCCGCACGGTTCCGGAGCTCCAGGAGAACGGCCGCTTCGTCCGGATCACGTCCGCGGGCCTCAAGGAGAGCCACCCGCACGACATCCAGATGACGGTCGAGGCGCCGAACTACAGCAGGAAGTAACACAGCGCGACGCGTGGGGGCGGTTCCGGCATGTGGCCGGAGCCGCCCCCCACGCTTGTGTCGGGGATACTGGTAGGCGCAGACGTAGAGGGAAAGGCCACACATCGTGACTGAGATCGAGATCGGGCGCGGCAAGCGCGGCCGCAGGGCGTACGCGTTCGACGACATCGCCGTCGTCCCGAGCCGGCGCACCCGGGACCCGAAGGAGGTCTCGATCGCCTGGCAGATCGACGCCTACCGCTTCGAGCTCCCCTTCCTGGCCGCGCCCATGGACTCGGTCGTGTCGCCGCAGACCGCGATCCGCATCGGAGAGCTGGGCGGTCTCGGCGTCCTCAACCTGGAGGGTCTCTGGACCCGGCACGAGGACCCGCAGCCGCTGCTCGACGAGATCGCCGAGCTGGACGAGGCGACCGCCACCCGTCGTCTGCAGGAGATCTACGCGGCCCCGATCAAGGAAGAGCTGATCGGCCTGCGCATCAAGGAGGTGCGCGACTCCGGTGTCGTCACCGCCGCCGCGCTGTCCCCGCAGCGGACCGCCCAGTTCTCCAAGGCCGTCGTCGACGCCGGCGTGGACATCTTCGTGATCCGCGGCACCACGGTCTCCGCCGAGCACGTCTCGGGCGCGGCCGAGCCGCTGAACCTGAAGCAGTTCATCTACGAGCTCGACGTCCCGGTCATCGTCGGCGGCTGCGCCACGTACACCGCGGCCCTGCACCTGATGCGCACCGGTGCCGCGGGTGTCCTCGTCGGCTTCGGCGGCGGCGCGGCGCACACCACGCGCAACGTGCTGGGCATCCAGGTCCCGATGGCGACCGCGGTCGCCGACGTGGCCGCGGCCCGCCGCGACTACATGGACGAGTCGGGCGGCCGGTACGTGCACGTCATCGCCGACGGCGGGGTCGGCTGGTCCGGCGACCTGCCGAAGGCGATCGCCTGCGGCGCCGACGCGGTCATGATGGGCTCCCCGCTGGCCCGCGCCACGGACGCGCCCGGCAAGGGCCACCACTGGGGCATGGAGGCCGTCCACGAGGACGTGCCGCGCGGCAAGCTGGTCGACCTGGGCATCGTGGGCACCACCGAGGAGATCCTCGCCGGTCCGTCGCACATCCCGGACGGCTCGATGAACTTCTTCGGCGCCCTGCGCCGCGCGATGGCCACCACGGGCTACAGCGAGCTCAAGGAGTTCCAGCGCGTCGAGGTCACGGTCGCGGACTCGCAGCACCGGCGCTGACCGCCGCACGCACGGGAAGGGGCCCCGCACCGGGTGGTGCGGGGCCCCTTCCGCGTCCGGACGCGAGCGGTCGCGCGGGTCAGGCGGAGACCTTCCTGGTGAGGGCGAAGCCCTCGTATCCGGCGATGCCGTAGAAGAGCAGGTCCATCGCCCCGAGCTCGGCCTTCCACGCGGTGAAGAGGTCGGAGAAGTGCGTGGTGAGCATCTCGGTCGTGGTCGGGGCCCGGTACGGCGTGGCCAGCTCGGCCCACCAGCTGATCATCATGGCGTAGCCGAGGAGCTGGCCCGCGAAGACGCCGAGCAGGGCGAGCAGCACGCCCGCGAACGGCAGGGCCGGGTGGGAGCCGCCCACCTTGCCGAGGGCGAGGCCGACCAGGGCGCCGACGGCGAGCGCGAGGATGCCGAGCTGGGTGTAGCTGCCGTCCTCCTCGGCCATGGCGCGCATGAGGAAGCCGAGGACGAGCGCGCCGAAGGCGGCGGCCGCGACGCCGGCGAGCAGGCCGAGGCGGGGGTTGCTGCGGGCCGGGGCCGGCGGCGGGGCCGGCGTGTACGGGCCGGGCGCGGCGCCGTCGGCGAACGGGTTGCCGGACGGCGGCGGAACGGGCTGGCTCATGCGGTGGATCCCCCCGGGGACGTGGACGCACGGGTGTGCGAACGAGAGCCCGGAGAGTAGCAGCCGGCTGTGACGGTGTCTCAGGGTTTACGGGTGCCGTGCCTGGTCAGAGGCGGTGTGCCGCACCGCCGGGGGTGGCGCCGCGGGTGTCGAGGAGGAGCTGGGCCTTCACCGCGAGCCCCTGGAGGTCGTACGTGCGGTGGTGCTGGAGCAGCACCGTCAGGTCGGCGTGGGCGGCGGCCTCGTACAGCGAGTCCGCGCGGGGGACGGGGAGTTCGCGGACGCGCCAGTCGGGGACGTGCGGGTCGTGGTAGCTGACGGTGGCGCCGAGGTCCATCAGCCGGCGGGCGATCTCGTCGGCGGGGGAGCCCTGGCGGTCCGGCAGGTCGGGCTTGTACGTGATGCCGAGCAGCAGGACCCGGGCGCCGCGGGCCGACTTGCCGTGCTCGTTGAGGAGGGTGGCGGCGCGCTGGACGACGTACTGCGGCATGCGTTCGTTGACCTGGCCGGCGAGTTCGACGAGGCGCAGCGGCCGGTGGCCGCCGACCGTGTCGACGGGGACGCCGTGGCCGCCGACGCCGGGGCCGGGCCGGAAGGCCTGGAAGCCGAAGGGCTTGGTCTCCGCGCAGCGGATGACGTCCCACAGGTCGACGCCGAGTTCGTGGCAGAGCACCGCCATCTCGTTGACCAGGGCGATGTTGACGTGCCGGAAGTTGGTCTCCAGGAGCTTGACCGTCTCCGCCTCGCGGGGGCCACGCGCTCGTACCACCTTGTCGGTGAGCCGGCCGTAGAAGGCGGCCGCCGCCTCCGTGCAGGCCGGGGTGAGGCCGCCGATGACCTTGGGCGTGCTGGCGAAGCCGTGCGTGCGGCTGCCGGGGTCGAGGCGGCCGGGGGAGTAGGCGAGGTGGAAGTCGCGTCCGGCGCGCAGGCCCGAGCCCGCTTCGAGGAGCTCGCGGAGCAGGCCCTCGGTCGTGCCCGGGGGGACGGGGGATTCGAGGATGACGGTGGTGTGGGGGCGCAGCCGGGCGGCGAGGGCGCGGGCCGCGTCGGCGACCCCGGTGAGGTCGAGGGCGTGGTCGGGTCCGGGCGGGGTAGGGGCGCAGAGGACGGCGGTGCGGACCCGGCCGAGTGCGGCGGGGTCGGCGGTCGGCCGGAAGCCCCCCGAGAGCATCCGGCGGATCTCCGGGACGGTGAGCGAGCCGTCGACGGGGGAGCGTCCGGCGGCGAGTTCGGCGACGGAGCGCGGATCGGTGTCGTAGCCGACGGTGCCGATGCCTGCGGAGGTGGCGGCCTGGGCCAGGGGGAGTCCGTGGTGGCCGAGGCCGATGACGGCGAGATCAGCGGGCATGGGGGGTGGGCCGTCCTTCCCGGTAGCCGGAGGGAGCGCGACGCGCAAGCCCGGTGGACAGAACGGGTCGAGCGCAATGTCAGACTAGGCGTAAATATGACCGATATGCCGCATTGGGAGGCCGAAGGTCGCCGAGTGTTATCCACAGGTCGGTGGCGAGGCGGTGGCTGAAGTCGCCGGGGAGGGACAGAATCGAGCTGTGAGCCGGACCACGGGGCCCGGTTCGCGTGCCCAGGTGACGGGGAACGACGGGGGACGACGGGAGGCAAGCCGTGAGGACAGCGACACTGGGACCCGCCGAGCGCGCCGAGGCGCTCGCGGCCATGGCCGAGCGCGAGCTGGACGTGCTGGTGGTCGGCGCCGGGGTGGTCGGCGCCGGGACGGCGCTGGACGCCGTCACGAGAGGCCTCTCCACCGGCATCGTCGAGGCCCGCGACTGGGCCTCCGGCACCTCCAGCCGGTCCAGCAAGCTCATCCACGGCGGCCTGCGCTACCTGGAGATGCTGGACTTCGCCCTGGTCCGGGAGGCGCTCAAGGAACGCGGACTGCTCCTGGAGCGGCTGGCGCCCCACCTGGTGAAGCCGGTCCCCTTCCTCTACCCGCTCCAGCACAAGGGCTGGGAGCGGTTCTACGCCGGCTCGGGCGTCGCGCTGTACGACGCGATGTCGCTCTCCTCCGGCCACGGCCGGGGCCTGCCCGTCCACCGGCACCTGTCCCGGCGGGGCGCGCTGCGGGTCGCCCCCTGCCTCAGGAAGGACGCGCTCGTCGGCGCCCTCCAGTACTACGACGCCCAGATGGACGACGCCCGCTTCGTCACCACGCTCGTGCGCACCGCCGCGTCGTACGGCGCCCTGGCCGCGAGCCGGGCCCGCGTCACCGGCTTCCTGCGCGAGGGCGCCCGGGTCGTCGGCGCCCGCGTCGAGGACGTCGAGGCCGGTGCGGAGTACGAGATCCGGGCCAAGCAGATCGTCAACGCCACCGGGGTGTGGACCGACGACACCCAGGCCCTGATCGGCGAGCGCGGCCAGTTCCACGTCCGCGCCTCCAAGGGCATCCACCTCGTCGTCCCCAAGGACCGCATCCACTCCTCCACCGGGCTCATCCTGCGCACCGAGAAGTCCGTGCTCTTCGTGATCCCCTGGGGCCGGCACTGGATCGTCGGCACCACCGACACCGAGTGGGACCTCGACAAGGCCCATCCCGCCGCGTCCAGCGCGGACATCGACTACCTCCTGGAGCACGTGAACACCGTGCTCGCCACCGCCCTCACCCGGGACGACGTCGAGGGCGTCTACGCGGGACTGCGCCCCCTGCTGGCCGGCGAGTCCGACGCCACCAGCAAGCTGTCCCGCGAGCACACCGTCGCCCACCCGGTGCCCGGACTCGTCGTGGTCGCCGGCGGCAAGTACACGACGTACCGCGTCATGGCCAAGGACGCCGTCGACGAGGCCGTCCACGGCCTCGACCAGCGGGTCGCCCCCTGCGTCACGGAGGACATCCCGCTGCTCGGCGCCGAGGGCTACCGGGCCCTGTGGAACGCGCGGGCCAGGATCGCCGCGCGCACCGGCCTCCACGTCGTCCGCGTCGAGCATCTCCTGAACCGGTACGGCTCCCTGACGGAGCAGGTCCTCGACCTCATCGCCGCGGATCCCTCCCTCGCCGAACCGCTGCCGGCCGCCGACGACTACCTACGGGCCGAGATCGTCTACGCGGCCTCCCACGAGGGCGCCCGCCATCTCGACGACGTCCTCACCCGGCGCACCAGGATCTCCATCGAGACCTTCGACCGGGGGACGCTCAGCGCCCGCGAGTGCGCGGAGCTCATGGCGCCGGTGCTCGGCTGGGACGAGCACCAGATCGAGAAGGAGATCGAGCACTACGAGAAGCGCGTCGAGGCGGAGCGGGAGTCGCAGCGGCAGCCCGACGACCTGACGGCGGACGCCGCCCGGCTCGGCGCTCCGGACATCGTGCCGATCTGACGGGACGCCGGCGGGACGCGCGTCGGCCGCCCGTTCCGCCGAAGAGGGACCGGGTCGCCCGCCGCGGGTGGGAACCTGGGGGGTGTGCGGGGGCGTCGTCATCCCGGAGTACGGACCCGGGGACGCCACCCGTCCTGAGGTGAGGGACAATGGCCTCTCTTCCAGGGCGGGTTACCGCATCGCGCGGGAAGCGGCAGACGCGGCGAAGATCAGGGATCGCAGAGGGGACGCATGTCGGAGGCGGAGCAGTCGCGGGACACGGCGAAGGACCCCGGGCGGGACGCCGCCGCGGGGGCCGCGACCGACGGCGACCGAGGGGTGGTCCCGGCCGCGCGTGAGCCGGAGCGGGACGACGCGACGGACACACAGGACGCGAAGAACGCGCAGGTCGAGCGGGGTGCGGAGGAGGCCGGGCAGTCGGCTGCGTCCTCCGGGTCCTCCACGCCGACCGCGGAACCCGCCGAGCCGGCGACGTCCGCGGACCCGGCGGGCCCGGTGGACGCCGCCCCGGCGGACCCGCGCGCCGGGGACGCGAAGGACCCCCGCGCCGGGGAACCGGAGGACACGCGTCCGCGGGACGTGAAGGACGTTCAGGACGCCCCGGGCGGTGCGGACGTGAAGGACGTTCAGGGCGCGTCGGGCGGACGGCTGCGGGGGACCGAGCCGTCGACCGGACGGGCCGGGTTCGGCGCGGGCGACGGCGACGGCGAGAGCGACCGCACCCCGGCTCCGCGCTCCCCGCGCGGCACCGGTGGCGACCGGATGCGCAAGACCCCGGTCAACGAGGGCCGGCTGCTCGCCGGGCGCTACCGGCTCGGCGGGATCCTCGGCCGCGGCGGCATGGGCACGGTGTGGCGCGCGGTCGACGAGACCCTCGGCCGCACGGTCGCCGTCAAGGAACTCCGCTTCCCCACCAGCATCGACGACGACGAGAAGCGCCGCCTCATCACCCGGACCCTGCGCGAGGCCAAGGCCATCGCCCGGATCCGCAACAACGGCGCCGTGACCGTCTACGACGTCGTCGACGAGGACGACCGCCCGTGGATCGTCATGGAGCTCATCGAGGGCAAGTCCCTCGCCGACGCGGTCCGCGAGGACGGCACGCTCACGCCCCGGCGCGCCGCCGAGGTGGGCCTCGCCATCCTCGACGTGCTCCGCTCGGCGCACCGCGAGGGCATCCTGCACCGCGACGTGAAGCCGTCCAACGTGCTGATCGCCGAGGACGGCCGGGTCGTCCTCACCGACTTCGGCATCGCCCAGGTCGAGGGCGACCCCTCGATCACCTCCACCGGCATGCTCGTCGGCGCCCCCTCGTACATCTCGCCCGAGCGCGCCCGCGGCCACAAGCCCGGCCCCGCCGCCGACATGTGGTCCCTCGGCGGACTCATCTACGCGGCGGTCGAGGGCAGCCCGCCGTACGACAAGGGCTCCGCCATCGCCACCCTCACGGCGGTGATGACCGAGCCGGTCGACCCGCCCAAGAACGCGGGCCCCGAGCTGGAGAAGGTCATCTACGGCCTCCTCGCCAAGGACCCGGCCCAGCGGCTCGACGACGCGGGCGCGCGCGTCCTGCTGCTCGCCGTGCTCGACGCACCCGAACCGGCGCCCCCGGTCTCGCCCGAGGTCACCCGGGTCGTACCGCTGCCGCCGCGCCCCGATCAGCCCCCGGCGCCGCGTGCGGCCGACCGGAGCACGGCGCCCGAGACCGACCGGATGCGCGGTGCCCTGAACTCCGTGCGGAACGCGGCGGCCTCCGCGAAGGCGGAGCCGTGGAACGCGTCGGCCCCGGCCGGCCGGACGGCGGCGGGTACCGCCGCGCGCGGCGCCGGCAGACCGGCCTCGTCCCGCGCGGCCCTGACCGACGTGGTGCCGCGCCGGACCCTCATCATCATCGCGGCGGTCGCCGTGCTCGCCCTCCTCGGGACGATCCTCGCGGTCTCCCTCCGGGGCGGCGGCGAGGGCGACCAGGGCAAGGGGGACGGCGGCACCACGGCCTCGGCGGGCGCCTCCGCGGGCGGCGACGGCTCCACCGGGGCGGGCGGCGCGGACGGCGGCAAGGGCCAGTCGACCGGCGGCGCCGGCCAGCAGGGCGGCGCCCAGCCCGGAGACACCGGGTCCAACGGGGCGACCGGTGGCGACGGCGCGACCGGCACCACCGCGTCCGGCGGGTCGAACGGCACCGGCACCACGCCGAGCGGCAAGCCCGGCGGCACCGGCACGCAGCTGCCCGCGGGCTACACCCTCGTCACCAACGACCGCTTCCACTTCTCGATGGCGATGCCCGGCGACTTCACGCTCCGCCCGATACCGGGCTACAGCGGCGGCGGGATATTCAGCAAGAGCGGCGGCTTCCCGCGCGTCCAGGTCGACTTCAACTCCAGCCCCAAGGACAACGCCGCGGCGGCCTGGGAACTCGGCAAGATCGGCGTGGCCGCCACCAGCAAGAACTACAAGCACTTCGGCATCAGGACGGTCTCCTACAAGGGCTACCCGACCGTCGCCGACTGGGAGTTCGAACGCACCCAGCAGGGTATGCGGGTCCATGTGCTCAACCGCGGCTTCAAGGTGGACGCCCGGCACGGCTACTCCATCATGGTCAGCTGCAAGGCGGAGGAGTGGAACGGGGAGGAGTGCCGGACGCTGCGCGAGACGGCGTTCGCCACGTTCAGCCCCAAGGATTGACCGGCTGCACGTATCGTGAGAGTTCGCGGACCGTACGCAGCCGAACAGAGCCGATAACTGCACGCTGCCGGACCGGAATTGTCGGACTCGCGTGATCCCGCCCGATCCCGGGGGATCCGCGGGTCCACGGGGGACAGCGCGCGCGTGGGGAGGCGTCGTGGACGACTACGCGGGAAGGGTGCTCGCGGACCGCTACCGCCTGCCGCTGCCGCCGGCCGACGCGGACACGGACGCCTACGATCCGGCCGAGACGCGCGCCTTCGACACCTACAGCGGGCAGGAGGTCCTGGTCCGCCGGGTGCCGCTGCCGGAGTTCGTCGACGCGGAGGTGCTCGACGGCGACGGCGGTCCCGCGGGTCCCTACGGCGCCGCGGGGCGGGCGACCCGCCGTCCGGCGGAGCCCGTGGTGCGCCGGGCGATCGAGGCGGCCCAGGCCGCCGCGCAGATCCCCGACCACCCCCTGCTCGACCAGGTCTTCGACGTCTTCGCGGAGGCCGGTTCGCTCTGGATAGTGAGCGAACGCATAGCGGCCCGGCCGCTGGCCGCGCTCCTCGCCGAGCGGCCGCTGAACCCCTACCGCGCCGCCGAGATCGGCGCCGACGTCCTCACCGCCCTGCGTGCGCTGCACGCCCACGGGTGGGTGCACCGCAACATCACCGCGCGGACGGTGCTCGTCTGCGACGACGGCCGGGTGGTCCTCACGGGCCTCGCGGTGGGCGCCGCGGAGGAGGCCCTCTGCGGGTACGCGCCCGAGCCCGACCCGGAGACGGCCGCGTGGCAGGCGCCCGCGGAGGAGTACGCGGCGGGGCCCGGCTCCGACGCGTACGACGCGCGGGGGCAGGACGCGGAGGAGGACGGCCAGGGGTACGGAGAGGAGTACGGCGAGGCGTACGGATCCGGGGACGACGACCCGGAGGAGTACGGCTCCGAGCCGTACGAGGCGGAGGTCCACGAGGAGACCGACGGGCACGTCCCCTACGGCGCGGACGGGTACCGGGCGGAGATGTACGGCGCGGACGAGTACCCGGCGGACGGGTACGGCGCGGACGGGTACCCGGTCGAGAAGTACGGCGCGGACGGGTACGGGGCAGACGGGTACGGGGCGGCGGACGACGGCCCGCCGGAGACCCGGGGCGCGCCCGGCGCCGAGCGGCCGGAGCGCACACCGCCGGCGTACGGCTACGGCTTCGGCGGGGGGTACGCCGACGAGGTGCATCTCCCCGGGCCGTCCTCGCACGCCTCCGAACCGGCCCCCCACCTGCTCGTACCCGACCAGGACCTCCGCGCACCCGACCAGGACGACGTCGAGTCGGGCCCGGACCAGGTCGAGTCCGACCCCCACCGGGCCGAACCCGGGCCGTACCGGGCCGAGTCGGGTCCCGGCGACGCCGCGCCCGACCACGAGGACACCACCGCCACCGCCTCGCCCTACGGATACGGCCCCGGCGGCTACGGCACCGATCCCTACGGACGGGCGCTGCCCGCCGCGCCCGCCGCCGAGACGCAGCCCGCGGCCGCGCCCCCGACCGCGGACGTACGGGCCGCCCGGGCCGGGGCCATCGCCGCCTACCGGGCCGGTGCGCGCGCCGCCGCCAAGCTCGGCGAGGCCGGGGCCCTGCCCGCGCAGCGCCCCGCGCCGGCGGACCCGCCCCCGCCGCCGACCGGCCCCGCGCCGGCGGACCCGCCCCCGCCGCCGACCGCGCAGGCGGCCGGCGCGCCCGAGCCGCAGTGGTGGGCGCGGGTGGCGGACGACGACGAGGACGACGAGGACGAGGGCGACGAGCCGTACGGCGGGGGCCCGCAGTCGGGTCCGCCGCCGCGGGTGATGCTGGCCGGCAACTGGAGCGACGGCCCGCACGCCTCGCGGGACGGCTCGCCGCCGATCCCGGCCGGCGGTTCGGGGCCCGGGCGCGGCCCCGTGCTGCCCGGTTCGGGCCGCCCGGCCCTGCCCGCGGGCTACACGGCCGCGACACCCGACCCCGCACGTCTCCCGGTCCCCGCGGGCGACCGCGAGACCGCCCTGGAGCCGGCCGTGATCCCGGCCCGGAGCCGGGCCGCCGACCGCGGCCCGACCACCCGGCTCGCCGCCGAGCGGGCCCGGCACACCCGGATCGCGGTCGTCGGGGCCGTCACCGAGCGCTGGGCGCCCGAGCAGGCCGGCCCCGTCCACGAGAACTGGCGCCTCGCCCCGCCGATCGGCCCCGCCACCGACCTGTGGGCCCTCGGCGCGCTCCTCTACCGGGCCGTCCAGGGCCACGCCCCCTACCCCGAGGACAGCGCGGCCGAGCTCGTCCAGCTGGTCTGCGCCGAGCCGCCCGCCTTCGCCGAGGAGTGCGGCCCGCTGCGCCCCGTGGTGGAGTCCCTGCTGCGCCAGGACCCCACCGAGCGCCCCGACTTCGAGGAGCTGCGCGGCTGGCTGCGCTCCCTCGTCCGCTCGGCCCCGGAGCCCGAGGCCGGTGTCGGAGTCGTCCCGCTGCCGTCCTTCGACGAGACGCGGCTGCCGATCGTGCGGCGGCGCGGGGAGTTGGTCCGCCGCCGGCGCGGGGGAGCGGGCGCGGGCCGGCACCGCCACCGGCGGCGCGGCGGGGACACGCGCGTCCCGGACCGGTCGTACGGCCGCCACGAGGAGCTCGCGGCACGGGAGTTCGGGGCGGCCCCGGCGGGAGCCGGCGTCCGCGAGGAGTACCGGGAGGAGTTCCAGGAGTCGTACCACGAGGAGATCCCGCAGCGCGCGTCCCGGGGGCCCCGGGCGCCGCGCGCCGGAAAGGGGCCGCGCGGCGGCCGCCCGCCGGGTTCCCCGCGGTCGCTCGGCCGCACGCTCCTGGTCCTCGTCTTCCTGCTGCTCGGCGGTGCCGTCGCGTACGCCGTGCTCTTCATGCCCCGTGACGGGGAGACGCCCGGCGGGTCCGCCTCGCCCTCCGGTCCGGCCCCGCGGACGACCGCGCCCGCGAACCCGCCGTCCGGTACGACGCCGCCGGCCACGGAGCAGCCGAGCTCGGGCCCGCCGGCCACTCCGCGGACCACCCCGCCGGCCGCGGATCCCTCGGCCCCGGCGCTCGCCGCCGGGTACGCGCTGCGGCAGGACCCCGAGGGGTTCCGGATCGGCGTGCCGAACGGCTGGCGGCGCAGCCCGCTCAACGACGCCGGGCAAGTCCGCTACACCAGCGGCGACTTCACGATGATCGTGGTGCCCGGCCGGGACAGCGTCGCCGCGAACGGCTCCGACCCGCTGGAGTACCAGAGCTCCAAGGAGCGCGAACTGGAGCCCGCGCGCGCGTCGAGCTGGGGCGAGGTGCAGGAGACGCGGCTGGTCACCATCGGTACGACCGTGACGGCCACGGGCAGTTACCTGTGGCCGGACAGCACGGGCCGTATGGTCTTCGTCCGCAACCTCGCCATGATCCACGACGGCAGGTACCACGTCGTCCAGGTCATCGGCCCGAAGAACGACCGCTCCAAGGTCTCCGAGATCTTCGACGAGGCCACGAAGGGGTTCCGCCCGGGCCGCTGAGCCGGTCGGGGCGGGCGGAGGTGCCCGGATCGCCCATCGGCCCCCGGTCACAGTGCTGTTCCTATGACCGCCCCGAGGTTCCGCGACGAGCACCCCCCTCCGTAACCTGTCATCCGAAGGAACGGGCGGGGGCAAGTGGAACATTCTCAGAGCACAGGCACGGGGCTGCTGCTCGCCGGGCGTTACCGGCTGGGCGAGTCCATCGGACGCGGCGGCATGGGCAAGGTCTGGCGCGCCCACGACGAGGTGTTGCACCGCGTCGTGGCGGTCAAGGAGCTGACGGCCGGCCGGTTCGTGGCCGAGGCCGACCGCCTGGTGCTGCACGCCCGGACGCAGAAGGAGGCGCGGGCCGCCGCGCGGATCACGCATCCGGGCGTGGTGACCGTCCACGACGTCCTGGAGCACGACGACCGGCCGTGGATCGTGATGCAGTACGTCGACGGTCCCTCGCTCGCCGACGCCGCCAAGGAGAAGGGCCCGTTCGACCCGCACGAGGCGGCGAGGATCGGCCTGCACGTCCTCGGGGCGCTGCGTGCGGCGCACGCGGCCGGGGTGCTCCACCGGGACGTCAAGCCGGGCAACGTCCTGCTCGCCCGGGACGGCAGCGTCCTGATCACCGACTTCGGGATCGCGGCGATCGAGGGCGACGCGACGATCACCCGGACGGGCGAACTCGTCGGTTCCATCGACTATCTGGCGCCCGAGCGGGTGCGGGGCGGCGACCCCGGTCCCGCCTCCGACCTCTGGTCGCTCGGCGCGACCCTGTACACGGCGGTCGAGGGCACCTCGCCGTTCCGCCGCACCTCTCCGATCAGCACCATGCAGGCCGTGGTGGCCGAGGAGCCGCCGTACCCGGAGAAGGCGGGGCCGCTCGCCCCCGTCATCGTGGCCCTGCTGCGGAAGGACCCCACGCAGCGGCCGCAGGCGGACGAGGCCGGGCGGATGCTGCTCGACGCGATGGAGGGGCGGTCGCCGGCGGCGGCGCAGGCGTACGTCCCGACCCAGCGCGTGGTGCGGGAGGACCTGGACACCGGCGGGGACGGCTCGGTCTCCGGCGACGACCTCGTCACGCTGGGGGAGGACCCCGACGGCCCGGGCCCGACGGGCACGGCCCGTGCCGCGGCGCCGCCGGTCACCACTCCGTGGCCCCAGCCCGCCCCGCCCTCCCACACGACTCACTCGGCGCACCCGTCCCGTTCGCTCCAGAGCGCTCAGCAGTCCCCGTCGCCGCAGGGATCGCCGGGACCGGGTTCCCCACCCACGGTCGTGCCGCCGCGCGGCGCGCCCGCCGTCTCCGGCGGTGCCTCCGGCGGCGGCCGGAGCTGGCGCACCGCCGTGCTGGCCGCCCTGCTCGCCGGGCTGGTCGCGGGCGGCGCGGTCTTCGCCGCCATGAACGACTCGGGCGGCGACCCGGCCGGCGGCGGCCGGGTCACGGCGACCGGCCCCGCCTCCGCCACGGCCACGCAGGGCGTCCCCGGCGACGTCCCGGAGGGCTGGCAGCGCGTCGAGGACCCGGAGGGGTTCAGCCTGGCCGTGCCGAAGGGCTGGAAGCGGCAGACGGAGGGCGACAACATCGACTACACCCCGGACAACGGCCGCCACCGCATCCGGATCAACGTCGATCCCAGCCCCGACTTCGAGAACCCGTACATGCACGCGCTCGACCTGGAGCGCATCGTCGCGAAGCGCATGGAGTACACCCGGATCAAGCTCGGCCAGACCACCTACCGCGACCAGGTGCGCTCCAGCCTGTGGGAGTTCACCTGGATGGAGAAGCAGAACTTCCCCGGGCCGAGGCACGCGATCGACCTCATGTACTACGCCGAGGACGGGACGGAGTACGCGATCTACATGTCGTCGCCGGAGTCGAGCTGGGAGACCACCCGCGAGCAGTTCGACGTCGTCCTCCAGCACTGGCGGGCCCCGGGCGACTGAAGCGGTCCGGAAACTCGGAAACGGGCCGTCCCGCAGCCATAAGCCCCTGATCAGGCCTTATGTGCCAGTGATCGCTGGCGCGATGTGGGCACCCGGTGAAAACGCGTTACCGACGGGTACCCAAAGGGCCGGGGGGCGCTTACGCTCGCCCTCATGACGGACTCGCAGGCCCCCGCCGCCCCCTCGGTTCCCGACGTCCCCGCCGCGCAGGCCGGAGCCTCCGCGCCCGCCGGGGCGACCAACCCCGTCGCGCCCGCGCCCGCCGGCGCCCGCACGGCCGCCGACGTCGTGACGCCCGAGGTCGTCGCCCGGCTCACCCGGGGCGTCGTCGGCTCCGGGCGGACCGCCAACCACACCCCGTTCACCGGGGCGAAGCTGGCCGACCTGCCCGAGTCCACCCCCGAGGACGTGGCCGAGGCCTTCACGCGCGCGCGGGGCGCCCAGGCGGCCTGGGCCGCCACTCCGGTCAGGGCCCGCGCCGCCGTGCTCCTGCGCTTCCACGACCTCGTCCTCCAGCGCCAGGGCGAGGTCCTCGACCTCATCCAGCTGGAGACCGGCAAGGCGCGCCTGCACGCCCACGAGGAGGTGCAGGCGGTCGCCGTCGCCGCCCGCCACTACGGCCGCAAGGCCGCCTCCTACCTGAAGCCGCGCCGGCACACCGGCGTCGTGCCGACGCTCACCAAGGTCACCGAGCTGCGCCAGCCGCGCGGCGTCGTCGGCCAGATCGCCCCCTGGAACTACCCGCTCGAACTCTCCGTCGGCGACGCGCTCCCCGCCTTCGTCTCGGGCAACGCCGTAGTCATGAAGCCCGACACGGAGACCGCGCTCACCGCGCTGTGGGCCCGTGACCTGCTCGTCGAGGCCGGGCTGCCCGCCGAGGTGTTCCAGGTCGTCCTCGGCGACGGCCCGGTCGTCGGCCCCGAGGTCGTCAAGCACGCCGACTACGTCTCCTTCACCGGCTCCACCCGCACCGGCCGCGAGGTCGCCCAGGGCGCCGCCGCCCGGCTCGTCGGCGTCTCGCTCGAACTCGGCGGCAAGAACGCGATGCTCGTCCTCCGGGACGCCGACATCGAGAAGGCCGCCGCCGGAGCCGTCCGCGCCTGCTTCTCCTCCGCCGGCCAGCTCTGCATCTCCATCGAGCGCCTCTACGTGCACGAGTCGATCGCCGACGCCTTCCTCGACCGCTTCGCCGCCCGCACCCGGGCGATGCGACTGGGCAACTCCCTCGCCTACGGCGCCGACATGGGCTCGCTCGTCGGCGAGCGCCAGCTGGAGACCGTCACCCGGCACGTCGAGGAGGCCGTCGCCAAGGGCGCCACGCTCGTCGCCGGCGGCGTCGCCCGCCCCGACATCGGCCCCCTCTTCTTCGAGCCGACCATCCTCGACGGCGTCGAGACCCCGATGGCGGTCTGCGGCGAGGAGACCTTCGGTCCGGTCGTCTCGATCTACCGCTTCCGCGACGAGGACGAGGTCGTCGACCTCGCCAACGCCACCCCGTACGGCCTGAACTCCTCCGTCTGGACGAAGGACTCCCGGCGGGGCCACGCGGTCGCGGCCCGGCTGCGCACCGGCACCGTCAACATCAACGAGGGGTACGCCCCCGCCTACGGCAGCGTGCAGTCCCCGATGGGCGGCATGAAGGACTCCGGGCTCGGCCGCCGCCACGGCTCCGAGGGCATCCTCAAGTACACCGAGGCCCAGACGGTCGCCCAGCAGCGGCTGATCCCGCTCGCGCCGTCCTTCGGGATGGACGACGAGAAGTACGCCGCGTTCATGAGCGCGTCCCTGAAGGCGATGAAGGCCCTGCGCCTGCGCTGACCGGCGCCCGCCGCCCCCACCCCGACCGCCCCCTTTTCGTACGAGGAGAGCCATGACCGCGGTACCCCCTACCCAGAATCAGGAGCAGGCGGAGGACGAGGCGTACGACTACGACGTCCTCGTCGTCGGGTCCGGCTTCGGCGGCTCGGTCACCGCGCTCCGCCTCACCGAGAAGGGCTACCGGGTCGGCGTCCTGGAGGCCGGGCGCCGCTTCACCCGCGCGACCCTGCCGAAGAACTCCTGGGACGTGAGGAACTTCCTGTGGGCCCCCGCCCTCGGCCTCTACGGCATCCAGCGCATCCACCTGCTGGGCAACGTGATGGTGCTCGCGGGCGCCGGGGTCGGCGGCGGCTCCCTCAACTACGCCAACACCCTCTACGAACCGCTGGCGCCGTTCTTCGACGACCCGCAGTGGAAGGACATCACGGACTGGCGTGAGGAGCTGAGCCCCTACTACGACCAGGCCAAGCGCATGCTCGGCGTCCGGATCAACCCGACCATGACCCCGTCGGACGTCCACCTCAAGGCGACCGCGCAGGCCATGGGCATCGGCGACACCTTCCACATGGCGCCCGTCGGGGTGTTCTTCGGGGACGGGCAGGACGGCGACGGCACGGCGAAGGCGAAGCCGGGCGGCGAGGTGCCCGACCCGTTCTTCGGCGGGGCCGGACCCTCCCGCAAGGCCTGCACCGAGTGCGGCGAGTGCATGACCGGCTGCCGCCACGGCGCCAAGAACACCCTCAACGAGAACTACCTGCACCTCGCGGAGAAGGCCGGCGCCACCGTCCACCCCATGACCACCGTCGTCACCGTCACCGAGGACTCGCGGGGCGGCTTCGCGCTGAAGACCCTCCCCACCGACCGGCGGCGGAAGGGGAAGGGGCGGACCTTCACGGCCCGCCGGGTGGTGATCGCGGCCGGCACGTACGGCACCCAGACCCTGCTGCACCGGATGAAGGACACCGGGCTGCTGCCCCACGTCTCGGACCGGCTCGGCGAGCTGACCCGTACCAACTCCGAGGGCCTCGTCGGCTCGCAGACCACCGACCGGCGCTACCGGAAGAAGCACGGCAAGGAGCGGGCCGACTTCACCCGCGGCGTCGCCATCACCTCCTCGGTCCACCCCGACGCGAACACCCACATCGAGCCCGTCCGGTACGGCAAGGGCTCGAACTCGATGGGCGCCCTCACGGTCCTCCAGGTGCCGTACGGCGCGCACCGGGTCCGCAGGTGGCTGCTCGAACTCGTCAAGCACCCCGGGCTCGCGGCCCGCGCGCTGTCCAACCGGCGCTGGTCGGAGCGGACCATCATCGGCCTCGTCATGCAGTCCCTGGACAACTCGCTGACCACCTACCGCAAGCCGGGCGGCATCGGGAAGGGGCTGCTCACGGCCCGGCAGGGCCACGGCGCGCCCAACCCGACGCAGATCGAGGCGGCCACCCGGGCCGCCACCCTCCTCGCCGAGGAGATCAACGGCTTCGCCGGATCCAACGTCGGTGAGCTGATGGGCACCCCGCTGACCGCCCACTTCCTCGGCGGCTGCCCGATCGGCGCCGACGCGCGGTCCGGGGTCATCGACCCGTACCACCGGCTCTTCGGCCACCCGGGGATCTCCGTCGTCGACGGGGCGGCGGTCTCCGCGAACCTCGGGGTGAACCCCTCGCTGACGATCACGGCGCAGGCGGAGCGGGCGATGTCCTTCTGGCCGAACAAGGGCGAGGAGGACCCGCGGCCGCGGCAGGGCGAGGCGTACGCGCGGATCTCGGCGGTCGAGCCCAAGTCGCCCGCGGTCCCGGCCGAGGCCTTCGGCGCGCTGCGGCTGCCGTTCCTGGGGATGCCGGCGGTTCCGCCGAAGACGTCGTGAGAGGCGCGAGAGGCGCGGCCGTCGTGGGTCCGGGCAGCGCCGGGGGCCGGAAAAGGTAAGGGGCGCTGCACCCCCCTCCGAGTGCAGCGCCCCCACCGGCTTCGGTGTTGCTGCATAGATGACCCGCGATGGGTGGGGAAGGTTGTAGCGGTTGCACAGGATCTTGATGTGACGCCCGTCACACCCGAGGGCCCCGTGGCGCGATTCCGGTCGCGGCACGGGGCCCTCGGGGTCGGCACCGGTGTCAGGGCAGCGGCGGTGCCGAGCGGGGCGGCGCCGGGGGGTTGCGCCGCGTGGGAGGGGGGTCGGAGGGGACGGGGGCGGGTTCGGGTCCCCGGGTGCCGCGGGGCGGCGCCGGGAGCTTCGCACGGTGCTGGCGGTCGCGGGGGCCGCGGCCGGACGGTCCGGTTGCGGCCGACCCCGGGCGTCCCCGGGATCGACCGCTCCTTCTGGGTGACCGGGCTGCTGTCCCCTGCTGCCCGGTCACGAGCGCTGGTGCGAGGTCCCACGGCGCACCGGAGGTGCGCCACACGCCCCAGCGAAGCCACGCGTGGTTTCCTGCGGGCCCGCCCCTGGCTGGCACGGACACACGGACCAACGAAGCCGGGGCGGAGCCGGTCACGCGCCGTACGGGTGAGAGCGGGTCCGAACTCAGATGCGGGGACGCACCCGGACACGCGGGCGCGGTCTCAGATGCGCCCCCGGCACAGCTCCAGCATCGTCATCGCCAGGGCCGTGCCCGGCTTGCCGAGGGCGTCCCGGAAGTGGCCGAGGACCTCCATCTCGCGGGCCAGGTTCACCCGGCGGCCGCCGGAGGAGATCCGCGCCTCCTGGATGACGGCCGAGACGGCCATCCGTTCCTGGATCAGACCGATGATCCGGTCGTCGAGCGCGTCGATGCGCTCGCGGGCGCCGCCGATCAGCGTCGCCGCCTCGTCGGTGCGGGCGCCGGTCTTCTCGGGGGTGGCGGTGTTCGTCGTCATGGGCGGGGCTCCTGGGGGTGTCGGAGGCCCTGGGGTGAACCGGCCCGGGAACGCAGAACGCCCCGGGCTGTCAGCCCGGGGCGCCTGGGAAGTCGCTTGTCAGTTGCTCAAGCAGCACGACCATGGCAGCCGGTGGGCCGGTTGCCATAGGTAAAGACGAAGGTCGTGAGCTCGCGCATGGCGACAGTATGGACCCCCGCCACGGACCGGGGCCAATCCGGGTTCGGATGGTGAGACGAAAAGCGCCACCTGCGCGCCGGTAGAATCGACAAATAGCACCCCCCTTCGGGGGACCCTCCTCCTACCGCCGGAAGGCCGCCGTAGTGTCATCAGCGACCCCCGCTGCCGCGCCCGACGTCACCAACCCGGACGTAGTCCTCGTTGTCGACTTCGGCGCCCAGTACGCCCAGCTCATCGCCCGCCGCGTCCGTGAGGCCCGGGTCTACAGCGAGATCGTCCCGTCCACCATGCCGGTGGCCGAGATGCTGGCCAATAACCCGAAGGCGATCATCCTCTCCGGCGGCCCGTCCTCGGTGTACGCCGAGAACGCCCCCCGTCTCGACCGTGCGATCTTCGAGGCGGGCGTCCCCGTCTTCGGCATGTGCTACGGCTTCCAGCTGATGGCGACGACCCTCGGTGGCACCGTCGACAACACGGGCGCCCGCGAGTACGGCCGGACCCCGCTGCACGTCTCCCGCGCCGGCTCCACCCTCTTCGAGGGCACCCCGGTCGAGCAGTCGGTGTGGATGTCGCACGGTGACGCCTGCTCCGCCGCTCCCGAGGGCTTCGCCGTCACCGCGTCCACGGACGTCGTGCCCGTCGCCGCCTTCGAGAACGACGAGAAGAAGCTGTACGGCGTCCAGTACCACCCCGAGGTGCTGCACTCCACGCACGGCCAGCAGATCCTGGAGCACTTCCTCTACCGCGGCGCCGGCATCGAGCCCAGCTGGACCACGGGCAACGTGATCGAGGAGCAGGTCGCGGCCATCCGCGCCCAGGTCGGCGACAAGCGCGCCGTCTGCGGCCTCTCCGGCGGCGTCGACTCCGCCGTGGCCGCCGCGCTGGTGCAGCGGGCCATCGGCTCCCAGCTCACCTGCGTGTACGTCGACCACGGCCTCATGCGCAAGGGCGAGACCGAGCAGGTCGAGAAGGACTTCGTCGCCTCCACCGGCGTCAACCTCAAGGTCGTCGACGCGCAGGAGCGGTTCCTCACCGCCCTCGCCGGCGTCTCCGACCCGGAGACCAAGCGGAAGATCATCGGCCGCGAGTTCATCCGCGTCTTCGAGCAGGCGCAGCTGGAGATCCTCCAGGAGGAGGGCCCCGAGGTCGCGTTCCTCGTCCAGGGCACCCTCTACCCGGACATCGTCGAGTCCGGCGGCGGCACCGGCACCGCCAACATCAAGTCCCACCACAACGTCGGCGGCCTGCCCGACGACATCGAGTTCGAGCTCGTCGAGCCGCTGCGCCAGCTCTTCAAGGACGAGGTCCGCATGGTCGGACAGGAGCTCGGCCTGCCCGAGGAGATCGTCCAGCGCCAGCCGTTCCCCGGCCCCGGCCTCGGCATCCGCATCGTCGGCGAGGTCACCAAGGAGCGCCTGGACCTGCTGCGCGAGGCCGACGCCATCGCCCGCGAGGAGCTCACCGCGGCCGGCCTCGACCGCGAGATCTGGCAGTGCCCGGTCGTCCTGCTCGCCGACGTCCGCTCCGTGGGCGTCCAGGGCGACGGCCGCACCTACGGCCACCCGATCGTGCTGCGCCCCGTCTCGTCCGAGGACGCGATGACGGCCGACTGGTCGCGCCTGCCGTACGACGTGCTCGCCAGGATCTCGACCCGCATCACCAACGAGGTCGCCGACGTCAACCGGGTCGTCCTCGACGTCACCAGCAAGCCGCCGGGCACCATCGAGTGGGAGTAGTGGCCCCCGCTCCCTGAGCCCACCGGAGCCGTCGCCCCCGCGTCCGTCGCGCGGGGCGGCGGCTCCGTCGTCGTCCGGGCCCATCCGTGCCGTCCGGACTCTGGTGACTTGACCGGCCGGGCGTTACCTTCCGGCGCATGAGCGTGATACCGGACCCCGTTCCCGTCGACCGGCTCCACTTCGCCATGCCGCCCGTCCACGCGACGGCCGAGGAGGAACGCACCCACCGCAAGCAGCGGCTCGCCGGCGCGCTGCGGGTCTTCGGGCGGTTCGGCTACGAGGAGGGCGTCTCGGGCCACATCAGCGCCCGCGACCCCGAACTCCCCGACTGCTACTGGGTGAACCCCTTCGGGGCGCCGTTCGAGGACCTCACCGCGAGCGACCTCATCCTGGTCAACGGCGACGGGCAGGTCGTCCGGGGCGGGCAGTACGTGAACCAGGCCGCGTTCACCGTCCACGCCCAGGTCCACCGGGCCCGCCCCGACGCCGTGGCCGTCGCCCACACCCACTCGCCCCACGGCCGGGCCCTCGCCGCGCTCGGCGAACTCCTCGACCCGATCACCCAGGAGGCCTGCGCCTTCTACCAGGACCACGCCCTCTACGACGCCTACACCGGCGTCACCGTGGACCCCGAGGAGGGGCGCCGGATCGCCCTCGCGCTCGGCACGTTCAAGGCCGTCGTGCTCCGCAACCACGGGGTGCTCACCGTCGGCGGCTCCGTCGACGCGGCCGCCTGGTGGTTCATCGCCCTGGAACGCTGCGCGCAGGTGCAGCTGACCGCGCGGGCGGCCGGGAAGCCGGTCCTCATCGACCACCGCGAGGCCGTCGCGACCCGCGAACAGCTGGGCAGCGACCTCGTGGCCTGGATCAACTACCAGCCGCTCTGGCGCAGGATCAGCCGCACGGAGCCCGAACTCCTGTCGTAGCACCATCGCCTCAGCCTTCCGTACGTCAATGCGACGACACGGCAATCACTCCCCGGCGGGGCGCACGCGGCAGCGCGAAAGCCGCCGGTGCGACACAATTCCGTTGAGACAAAGGCTGGTTGACCCCATCGGGCCGCACCGGTGCGTGTCGTGAAGTGAGCTCGGGAAGTGAACACCGTGGCGGTTCAAGAGGCGAGACAGTACGGCGAGCACGCGACGGCCTGCGCGGGCTGCGCCCACTGCGGGCGGAGCGGACACCGCCGCGCCGTCGCCGCCTTCCTCGCCCGGCGCGACGAGCTCGCCGCCGGGCACGGCGTCCCCGCGGCCGTCGCCCACTCCCCGGTCGCCGCCCGCCAGTGGGTCTCCGACGAACTCGCCCAGACCGCCCGCGCGATGGCCCTCCAGGGCCGGGAGGCCGGCACGGCCTGGCTCGACCGGGTGCGGCGCGGCGGCATCGCCGCGGTCTGGGGCGCCGTCGTGGCCCTGCTCCTCGGCCAGGCCCTCACCGCCGTCGGCGCCGGCTGGACCGGCGCCCGCACCGCCGGCCTCTGCACCGCCCTGGTCCTCGCCGCCCTGCTCACCGCCGCCGCCCACGCCCACCGCTCCCGGGGCGGTCTGCTCGCCCCGCTGATCGGCGAGGACAACCGACTCTCCACCACCCGTGCCGTCGCCGCCGGCTGGCTCCTCCTCCTCGGCTACACCCTGGTCCTCCTCGCCCTCCTGGCCCCCGGCGCCGCCGCCTTCGACCTCGCCCGCGGCGCGGGGCTGCTCACCGTCCTCGCGCTGGTGTCGGCCGTCACCGTGACCGCCCGCCTCGTCGTCACGGCCGGCATCGCGGCCCGACGGCTGCAGAAGGTCCCCGCCGACCGGCCGCGCGCCGCCGACCTCCTCTGCGACGACGCCGGGCGGGCCGCGCTCGCCGACGTCCAGTACGTCCTCGTCTCCGGCTCCGTCCTGGTCCTCACCGGCGCCGCCCTCGCCCACGACCCGACCCGGCTCCCCGGCGTGCCCTGGGCGCTCGTGCTCCTCGTCGGCCTCTCCGCCGTCTGGCATCTCGCCGCGAAGTGCACCGAGGGCGTGCGCCCCGCGATCCACTCCGTGGTCCGCTCGCGGGAGGCCGGCGACCTCGACGCCCCGATCCGCACGGGCGACGACATCGAGATCCGCGGCTGCGGCTTCGTCCCCGCCGGGGCCGGCGCCCCCGACCCGCTGACCCGGCTCGTGGTCCGGATCGGCGCGGTCCACGCCCACGTGCCGCTGGTCCCGGTCCCGGGCGGCTTCGCCAACCCCACCGACGGGACCCTGACCGTCCCCCTCCCGGTCGACGTGGAACCGGGCCGGGTGGAGGTCTCCGTCGTGACGGCGGCGGGCGTCGAGACCAACCGGGTCGCCATCGACGTCGTCGATTGACCCCTCCGGCCCTCCTTCCCGTATCCCTCCGCGGGAGGTGCGAGGAGAATCGTTCCGCGAACAGTCGTACGGGGCGAGGAGAGGTGACCGACGATGACGGGACACGCGGACCGGGCGGCCGGCGGGACCGGTGACGGGGGCGGGACCGGCGACCCGGACGCCGGGGGCCGCGGCCCCTCCGGCCGGCTCGACCGGTGGAGGGCGCTCGGCACCCGCTACGCGCTCCTGCCCCTCCGGATCTTCCTCGGCGTCACCTTCGTCTACGCCGCGTTCGACAAGCTCACCGACTCCGCCTTCTTCGCCGCCTCCGGCACGGGCTCCATCGGCGAGATGATGACCGGCGTCCGCGACACCTCGGCGGTGCCCGCCCTCGTCGACCTCGCGCTCAAGAGCCCGGCCGGCTTCGGCTACGCCATCGCCTTCGGCGAGCTCGCCGTCGGGATCGGGACCCTCGTGGGCCTCTTCGGCCGGGTGGCGGCCCTCGGCGGCGCCCTGATCTCGCTGAGCCTCTGGCTGACGGTGAGCTGGCAGGTCGACCCGTACTACCTCGGCAACGACCTCGCCTACCTGATGGCCTGGCTGCCGCTGGTACTGGCGGGGGCGTCGGTGCTGTCGCTGGACCGGCTCCTCGCCGAACGGCGCCGCACGCGGTAGACGATCCAGGTCACCAGGCCGGCCGTGCCCAGGCCGCCGAAGAGGACCGGGAACACCACGTACCACGGGGTCGTCCAGGCCCCGGTGGCGTCGCCCGCGTACAGGCCGGCCAGGGCCAGGGCCGTGAGGCCGGCGATCATCCGGCCGGGCCGGAACTCATGCAGCAGCACGGGTGACCTCCACCTGTCCGACGGCGATCTCCAGGGAGAGGACCAGCGTGCCCGCCGGGGCGGTCCCGGCCGGCGGCTCCAGGGTCCGGCTCACGTCGCGGTCCGGCGCGACGTCGATGTCGTCCGGCGGCTCGCCCGGCAGCTGCAGATCCCCGAGTCCCACCTGGACGCGCAGCTTCACCACCGCGTTCTCCGGGACGACCACCTTGAGCCGGCCCGCGCCCACCTCGACCGAGGACGTCACGGTCGCGCCCGCCGGGACCGGCAGCGCCGACAGGTCGAGCGTGCCGACGCCGGTGCCCAGTTCGTAGCGCGGCTGCACGGCGGCGACCGAGGCCGGCCGCCACGTCTCGCGCATCCACTCCGTCGTGATCTGCCCGGGCACCGCCGTGGTCAGGGCGAGCAGACCGGCCGTGACCACGGTGAGGAAGACCGTGCCGAACCCGGTCCGGCCCAGGAAGCTGCTGACGACCAGGCCGAGCCCGAACACCGCCAGCGCCGCGACCAGACCGGTCTGCAGGCTCGTGCCCAGCGGCTCGCTCTCCCAGGTCAGGGAGGTGCCGATGACCGCCGCGACCATCGCGAGGAGATAGACGAGACCGCCGATCGAGTACGGGCTCCGCCGGATCGAGGGCGTGGGCCGCCCGGCAGCGGCCGGACCGGCCTTCCACCGGGCGCCCGGCTTCGGCACCTCGCCGTCCACCCGTCCGTCCTGGTCGACGATGCCCTGCGGACCCCACAGGTAGCCGACGGCGACCCGGCCCGTCGAGCCGTCCTTGACGATGGGGTCGCGCCACCACGAGGGCGACTCGACGAGCGGCGGGGCCTTCGTCTCGGGCGGGGCCTCGGCGACCGGCCGGGAGGCCGCCGCCGCGTCCGCCCGTCCCTCCGCCTCCACCGCGCCGGCCTGCCGGTGCCGCGACCAGATCGCCGCGGACGCGAGCGCGAGCGCCACCAGCAGGGCCGAGCCCAGCATCGACCCGCTGTGCAGCATCGACAGGAAGACCCCGCAGCCCACCAGCGCCATCAGCACGGCGGCCAGCGTGCCCCCGGAGACGCGGCCGGTCAGCAGCCTGCGGCCCTCGTTCTCCTCCTCGCCGTCGAGCGGGACCAGCAGCCACGCGAAGCCGTAGAAGATCAGTCCGAGACCGCCCGGCACCGCGAGCACGCCGATCACGACCCGGAAGATCACCGGGTCGAGGTCGAAGTACCGGCCGAGGCCGCCGCAGACACCGCCCACGACCTTGCTGCCGCGCGAACGCCGCAGCGGCGGGGCGGAGCCGGCCTCCACCGGTGGCGGGGCCTCGTGCTGCGAAGGCGTCGAACTCGTCATGGGTCCATGGTGACGGCCCGTGACGCCGAGCGGCACCGGGGCCGACCCTGGCCCGACCCTGATATTCGGCGCCCCGCCGCCCCCGAAGCCGTACCAGGGGCGATCTCAGGGCCGACCCTGATGTCCCGGGCGGGCCGAACGTGTGACGATCGGTGCATGTCCGCCGCCGCTCGTGTCACCGACGCCGACGAACCGCCCGTGCGCAGGCTCTACCGGAGCGCCGACGGGCGGTGGCTCGGCGGTGTCGCGCGCGGCCTCGCGGGCCACCTCGGACTGCCGGTCGTCTGGGTCCGCACGGCCTTCGTGGTCATGTGCTTCCTGGACGGCCTCGGGGTCCTCATGTACGCGGCCTTCTGGATCGTCGTCCCGCTCGGCGTGGGCGGCCGGACCGCGCCGCGCCCCGTCTTCGAGACCACTGCCGACGGGCGCCGCAGACTCCGCAAGCCCGACCGCGGGCAGCTCTTCGCCCTGGTCGTGCTCGCCATCGGCGCCGCGCTCCTCGTCGCGAACATCAGCGTCGACGGCGAGTCCGGCCGGTACGTCTGGCCGCTGCTGCTCGTCGGCGGCGGTGTCGCCCTGGTCTGGCGCCAGGCGGACAACGCCCGCCGGGCCAGCTGGACCGAGCCCGGCCGCCGCACGCGCGCCCTCCAGCTCGCCCGCGGTCTGGTCGGCGTCGCCCTGGTCGGCGCCGGCCTCGCCGTCTTCGTGGTGGTCCGCGGATCGGTCGCCCAGCTCGGCACGGCCCTCACCGCCGCGGTCGCCGTCCTCACCGGCATCGCGCTGCTCTCCGGTCCCTGGCTGGTCCGGATGTCGCAGGACCTCACGGAGGAGCGGACCATGCGCATCCGCGCCCAGGAGCGCGCCGAGGTCGCCGCCCACGTCCACGACTCCGTGCTGCACACGCTCACCCTGATCCAGCGCAACGCGGAGGACGCGGGCGAGGTCCGCCGGCTCGCCCGCGCCCAGGAGCGCGAGCTGCGGAACTGGCTCTACAAGCCCGAGGGCACCGGCAGGGACGAGGAGCCGGAGACCCTCGCGGAGGCCGTGAAGAAGGCCGCGGCCGAGGTCGAGGACAAGCACGGCGTCCCCATCGAGGTGGTCGTCGTCGGCGACTGCCCGCTCGACGAGGGCCTGGTCGCGCAGATGCAGGCCGCGCGCGAGGCGATGGTCAACGCCGCGAAGTACGGTGGCGAGGGCGGGGCCGTCCAGGTGTACGCGGAGGTCGAGGGCCGCACGGTCTTCGTCTCGGTCCGCGACCGGGGCCCGGGTTTCGACCTGGACGCGGTCCCCGAGGACAGGATGGGCGTACGAGAATCGATCATCGGCCGGATGCAGCGCAACGGCGGCACGGCCCGGCTGCGGTCCGTGCCGGGCGGGGGCACCGAAGTGGAGCTTGAGATGGAGAGGGCGGACGGATGAGCGACGAGACCGTGGACGCGACCGGAACCGAGGCGGGGGCGGCGGGCACCGGACGCCGGGTGCGGGTGGTGCTCGTCGACGACCACCGGATGTTCCGTACCGGCGTGCAGGCCGAGATCGGCCGCACCGAGGTCACCGGAGTCGAGGTGGTCGGCGAGGCGGCCGACGTCGACCAGGCGGTCACCGTCATCACGGCGACCCGTCCCGAGGTCGTCCTCCTCGACGTGCACCTCCCGGGAGGCGGCGGGGTCGAGGTGCTCCGGCGCTGCGCGAGCCTGATGAGCGCGGCCGAGGACCCGGTGCGCTTCCTCGCCCTGTCCGTCTCGGACGCCGCCGAGGACGTCATCGGGGTGATCCGGGGCGGTGCCCGGGGCTACGTCACCAAGACCATCACCGGGACCGACCTGGTCGACTCGGTCTTCCGGGTCCAGGAGGGCGACGCCGTCTTCTCGCCCCGGCTGGCCGGCTTCGTCCTGGACGCCTTCGCGTCGACGGACGCGCCCCCGGTGGACGAGGACATGGACCGGCTGACCCAGCGGGAGCGGGAGGTGCTGCGGCTGATCGCCCGGGGGTACGCGTACAAGGAGATCGCCAAGCAGCTCTACATCTCGGTGAAGACGGTCGAGTCCCACGTCTCGGCGGTGCTGCGCAAGCTCCAGCTCTCCAACCGGCACGAGCTGACCCGCTGGGCCACCGCCCGGCGCCTGGTCTGAGCCGGGCAGCTCACCGCATCCGGGCAGCTCACCGCATCCGCGCCGCTCAGCCCACCCGGGTCGCTCCCGCGAAGGGCATCTCGTCGATGGGGGCGATCCGCACCGGTGCGCCGGGGCGGGGGGCGTGGATCATCTGGCCGCCGCCGATGTAGAGCCCGACGTGGCTGATCCCGGAGTAGAAGAAGACCAGGTCGCCGGGGGCGAGCTGGGAGCGGGACACCCGCCGGCCCGCGTTGATCTGGGTGTAGGTGGTGCGCGGCAGCGTGACGCCGGCCGCCCGCCAGGCCGCCTGGGTGAGGCCCGAGCAGTCGTAGCCCGAGGGGCCGGTCGCCCCCCAGACGTACGGCTTGCCGAGCTGGGCGCGGGCGAAGGAGACGGCCTGGGAGGCCCGGCCGGCGGGTGCGGTCACCGGGGCCCGGTCGCCGCTCTCGCCGCTCCTGCCGCCCGAGGACCGGTCGGCCCGTACGGCGGCGGGCGCGGCGGCCGGGTCCGCGGCGCCCGTGCGGGCGTTCCCCGTGGAGGTGTTCCGGGCCGTCTCCGCGGCCTCGTACCGGGCGCGCTCCTCGGCGGTCAGCCGGGCGAGCAGGGTCCGGGCCGCCCCGAGCTTGCCGACGACGGCCGCCTTCTGCCGCCGCAGCTCCGCCTCGTGGCCGCGGAGCGACTCCAGGCGGCCCGCCGACTCGCCGCGCAGCCGCTGCACGGCGGCGAGCTCGTGCCGTACGGCGTCGACGGCGACCGCCTGCCGGTCCGCGGCCCGCTCGGCGCGCGCGGCCCGGTCCAGGTACTGGTCGGGGTCGGAGGTGAGGGCCAGCTGGACGGCGGGGTCGAGGCCTCCGGACCGGTACTGGGCGGCGGCCATCGACCCGAGCCCGTCCCGTGCGGTGTTGAGCCGCTGGGTCCTGCGGGCGGCCTCGTCGCGCAGCCGCTCGAAGGCGGCGCGGGCCTGGTCGGCCTTCTCCTTCGCGCCGTTGTACCGCTCGGTCGCGACCTCGGCCTCCTCGTAGAGGCGGTCGACCTTCTCCCTGACCTGGGCGGTGGTGGGACGGGGCTCTGCGTGCCCGGACCCCTCGAAGAGCGTCGCGGTCGCGGCGGAGGCGAGGGCGAGGGTGGCGGCGGTGCGGCCCGCCTGGCCACCGAGGGGGGACTGCCGGGGTTTTCGGTGTGCTGCCACGAGGGCGCGTCACATCCTCTGCCTGGGGGACACGGGCCCGCCGGGCCGGCGGCGGGCCGCACAGGGGAGACGGACCGCCGCCGGGTTCTCGGCGGGATGACCGGCAACCGCCGGATCGCCGACGGTGGTGGGGAGCCGATCACCTGGTGAAGGACGCTAAACCTGGGGTCACGCCCCGGCGGGGTGATGACCGCTATTGGCGACACTTGGCCGCCGGTGACCGATGCCGTTCGCCCGGGACGCCGGGTCGGAGGGCATCGCGGCGATCCTGCGACCGAAGCGCGGGAGTGGGTGGACCCGGCCGGAAGGCGGTGCTAGAGCCCCCGTTAGGCTCCGGCCCATGGACGTCCTCATCAATGTCTTCGTCGCCCTGCACATCATCGGTATCGCCTCCCTGCTGGGCGGCTTCCTCACCCAGATGAAGGCGATGGGGGCCGGCACGGCCCGCTTCAGCCCCGCGATGCTGCACGGCGCGCTCACCATGCTCGTCACCGGCGTCGCGCTCGTCGGCCTGAACCAGGCGGACGACCAGACCGTCAACAACCTCAAGGTCGGCATCAAGCTCGGGATCCTCGTCGTGATCCTCGCCCTCGTCTACGTCAAGCGCGACGAGGAGCGGGTCGACAAGGGCGTCTTCGCCGCCGTCGGCGGTCTGACCACGGCGAACATCTTCATCGCGACCCTCTGGACCTGACCTCCGGGGCCCGGCCCGGCACCCCTCCGGGCCGCGCCCGGCCGCCCCGGTGTGACCGGTACCGCAGCCCCTCGGGGAAGGCGGCTCCCGAAGGCGGGCCCGGATGTCGGTGGGGCGTCCTAGACTCGTGAGGCGATGAGCAGCCTCTTTGACGACAGCTTCCTGGCCGGCCTCCAGAACCACTCCTCGGAGGAGCCCCCGCCCCACCCCGAGGACCACGAGCACGGCTCCCCGGCCGGCGAGGACGTCCCGCACGACCTCTTCGGGGAGCACTTCGACGTGCCCCCGCCCGCCCGGGACACCCACTACCGCGACGGCGCCCCCCGCCCCGTCGTGGACACCGCCGCGCTCCTGGAGGGGCTGAACGAGCAGCAGCGCGCCGCCGTCGTCCACACCGACACCCCGCTGCTCATCGTCGCCGGCGCCGGATCCGGCAAGACCAGGGTCCTCACCCACCGCATCGCCCACCTGCTGGGCACGCGGCACGTGCACCCCGGCCAGATACTGGCGATCACCTTCACGAACAAGGCCGCCGGCGAGATGAAGGAGCGCGTCGAGCAGCTCGTCGGCCCGCGCGCCAACGCCATGTGGGTGATGACCTTCCACAGCGCCTGCGTCCGCATCCTGCGCCGCGAGTCGAAGAAGCTCGGCTTCACGTCCTCCTTCTCGATCTACGACGCGGCGGACTCCAAGCGCCTGATGTCCCTGGTCTGCCGCGACCTGGACCTCGACCCGAAGAAGTTCCCGCCGAAGTCGTTCAGCGCCAAGATCTCCAACCTCAAGAACGAGCTGATCGACGAGGAGACCTTCGCCGACCAGGCCGTCGACGGCTTCGAGAAGACGCTCGCCGAGGCGTACCGGATGTACCAGGCGCGGCTGCGCGAGGCCAACGCGCTGGACTTCGACGACATCATCATGACGACGGTCCATCTGCTCCAGGCGTTCCCGGACGTCGCCGAGCACTACCGCCGCCGCTTCCGGCACGTCCTCGTCGACGAGTACCAGGACACCAACCACGCCCAGTACACCCTGGTGCGGGAGCTCGTCGGCACCGGCTACGAGGACCTCGGCCCCGCCGAGCTGTGCGTCGTCGGCGACGCCGACCAGTCGATCTACGCCTTCCGCGGCGCCACCATCCGCAACATCCTCCAGTTCGAGGAGGACTACCCGGACGCGACGACGATCCTCCTGGAGCAGAACTACCGCTCCACGCAGACGATCCTGTCCGCGGCGAACGCCGTCATCGAGCGCAACGAGTCCCGCCGCCCCAAGAACCTCTGGACGAACGCCGGCGCGGGTTCGCAGATCACGGGCTACGTCGCCGACACCGAGCACGACGAGGCCCAGTTCGTCGCCGACGAGATCGACCGGCTCACCGACACGGGCGCGGCCAAGGCGGGGGACGTCGCCGTCTTCTACCGGACGAACGCCCAGTCCCGTGTCTTCGAGGAGATCTTCATCCGCGTCGGCCTGCCCTACAAGGTCGTCGGCGGCGTGCGCTTCTACGAGCGCAAGGAGGTCCGGGACGTCCTCGCCTACCTGCGCGTCCTCGCCAACCCCGAGGACAACGTGCCGCTGCGCCGCATCCTCAACGTCCCCAAGCGGGGCATCGGCGAGCGCGCCGAGGCGATGATCGACGCCCTGTCGCTGCGCGAGAAGATCACCTTCCCGCAGGCCCTCAAGCGGGTCGACGAGGCGTACGGCATGGCCGCCCGTTCGGCCAACGCCGTCAAGCGGTTCAACGCCCTGATGGACGAGCTGCGCACGGTCGTCGAGTCCGGCGCCGGCCCCGCCGTCGTCCTGGAGGCGGTCCTGGAGCGGACCGGCTATCTGGCGGAGCTCCAGGCCTCCACCGACCCGCAGGACGAGACCCGGATCGAGAACCTCCAGGAACTCGCCGCCGTGGCGCTGGAGTTCGAGCAGGAGCGCGGCGAGGAGCCCGCCACCCTGGCCGAGTTCCTGGAGAAGGTCGCGCTCGTCGCCGACTCCGACCAGATCCCGGACGAGGACGAGGAGGGCCGGGGCGTCATCACCCTGATGACCCTGCACACCGCCAAGGGGCTGGAGTTCCCCGTGGTGTTCCTGACCGGCATGGAGGACGGCGTCTTCCCGCACATGCGCGCCCTCGGCCAGGCGAAGGAGCTGGAGGAGGAGCGGCGCCTCGCGTACGTGGGCATCACTCGCGCGCGGGAGCGGCTCTACCTGACGCGTTCGTCGATGCGCAGCGCCTGGGGCCAGCCCTCGTACAACCCGGCCTCGCGGTTCCTGGAGGAGATCCCGCCCGCCTACCTGGAGTGGAAGCGGACCGGTCCGATGGTGAAGCCCGCCGGGCCGACCTCGGGGCTCACGTCCTCGCTGTCCTCCTCGCGGTCCCGCTCGGGCCCGTCCGGCTTCGCGACCCGGCGCGCGGGGGAGAAGCCGGTGATCTCCCTCCAGGTCGGCGACCGGGTGACGCACGACCAGTTCGGGCTGGGCACGGTCATGACGGTGACCGGCGCGGGTGCGGACGCCCAGGCGACGATCGACTTCGGCGACGAGAAGCCGAAGCGGCTGCTGCTGCGGTACGCGCCGGTCGAGAAGCTGTAGCGGTACGGGCGTACGGAGAAGGGCCCCGGCGGGAAGCCGGGGCCCTTCTCCGTACGCGTCCTCGGGGGTTCAGGTCGTCGGGTCGAGACCGTGGGTGCGCAGCCAGGCCAGCGGGTCGATGGCGTAGCCGCCGCCCGGCCGGACCTCGAAGTGGAGGTGCGGGCCGGTGGAGTTGCCGGTGTCGCCGGAGTACGCGATGACGTCGCCGGCCTTCACCTGGCCGTAGCGGATCTTGGCGCTGCTGAGGTGGCAGTACCAGGTCTCGGTGCCGTCCGGGGCGGTGACGATCACCATGTTGCCGTAGGCGCTGTTGATCTGGGTGCGGACGGTGCCGTCGGTCGCGGCCATCACGGGGGTGCCGGTCTGCACGGGGAAGTCGATGCCGGTGTGCACGGACATCCAGTTGACGCCGGACTGGCCGAAGCGCGCGCTGAGCCGGTGGAGTTGCACCGGAAGCGCGAACTTGGGACGCAGCGCCTCCTTGCGGGCCGCCTCCTCCTCGCGCTTCTTCTTGTCCGCCGCCTGGCGGGCCTTGAGGTCGATGCGCTCCTGGGTGCGGCTGGCGCGGTCGCCGAAGGAGCGGGCGTCGGCGCTGAGCGCGGCGAGCTGGGTGTCGAGCGCGTTGTTGGCGGCGACCTGCTTCACGGACGCCGGGTCGGCGGCGGCGAGCGCGGTCGTGTCCTCCTTCTTCGCGTTCTCCGCGCCGGCTCCGGTGAGTCCGCCGACGGAGGCGGCGGCGATGCCGGCGACTCCCATCACGCAGGCGGAGGGAACGGCGACGGTCAGCAGGGCGGACCGCTTGGCGGGAGTGCGGCGGCGGCCGCGGCCGCCGCCGGAGGGGGAGCGGCGCACGGGCCGGCCGGCGGGCGGGGCGTCCGTGCGGACCTCGACGGCGGGCTGGTCGTCGTACCCGGGGTCGGCGTCCTCGTGGGCGCGGCCCTCGTGATCGTCGGCCGGTTCCTCGTGGTCCTCGTGGTCACCGGCGTCGACCCGGTCGTGGACGGGGTCGGCCTCGTCCGGCTCCGCCGCGGTGCCCGCCTCGGCGTCGGGGACGTACGCGAACGCGAACTCCGCGGTGTGCTCGGGGCCCGGCGTGTACTGGTGGGGGACGACCGGCTCGGCCTCGGGGGAGGCCGTGTTCCACGCGGTGGCGTCGTAGGCGCCGGTGTCGGTCGCGAAGGCGGGGGCGGCCCACTGGCCGGTCGCGTCGTAGGACTCGTACCCTCCCCCGAACTCCGTCGGGGAGGCGCCCCCCGCCCCCTGGGCGGCGTAGGCGGCGTGGACGGTCTCGTACTGGCCGGTGTGCTGGGCCTCGGTCCAGGCGGAGGCGTCCCACTGGCCCGTGGCGTCGTACGCGGGGGCGGTGCCGTGCTGCGCGGTCGCCGTGTCGTACGGCCCGGTCGTCGTCTCGTACGCGCCCGTCGAGGTCGTGTACGTGCCGGTGGTGTCGTAGGCGCCGGTGGTGTCCCACTGCCCGGTGGTGTTCCACTGGCCGGTCGTGTCGTAGGCGCCGGTGGCCTCGTAGGGCGCGGTGGCCGTGGCGGTGGTGTAGTGGCCGGTCGTGTCGTACGTGCCGGTCGCGTCGTACTGCGTGGTGTCGTACTGCCCGGTCGTCGTGCCGTACTGCTCCGCCGTCCCGTACGTGCCGGTGACGTCGTATCCGCCGAGGTTCCACTGTCCGCTCTGGTCCGCCCCGCCGTCGCCGTAGGCGCCGAAGAGAGGGTCGGTGGCGTAACTGCCGGTGGAGTGGGCGCCGTCTCCGACGTACCCGGCGTGGGGGTGCTGGTCGTTCACCAACGTCTCTCTCGCCTCGGCAGCAGGACCAGTCCGGGGCGGGCCCGACGAGGGGTGTCCCGGGGGTAAGCAGTGGCGCGACTGTACCCGGCGGTATGCGCAGCCGACAATCTTCGGCGGGGTTCGCGCCCGTAGGAAACGGGCAATCGGCCGTGTTTCGCCAGCTCACGGAGAGAGCTTTGGCCTTGTGTTCGAGGGACGTTCGAAGAACGGTCGCGGAGTGTCACGCCACGGACGTGGCGCCCGGCTCCTCCGCGGACGCTCCCGGGGCCTCGGGGCCGTCCGCGTCGAGGGCCTCCCGGACCCCGGCGGCCACCGTCGGGTGCACCGGCAGCGCGAGATGGCCGATGCCGCTGACCCGCACGTCGTGCACGAGGAGGTCCGGGTGGTCCAGTCGCGCGGTCTCCACCGGCGCCATGATCTGGTCCATGTCGCTCCAGAAGCTCACGAACCTGGTCCGGCAGCCCGGCGACGGCGCGGCGAGCTCCCGCAGCACCTCCGAACCCGGTCGCATCTGCCGCACCAGCGGATGCGCGTCCGCGAGCGGTGCGACGGTCGTGCCGGAGTGCGGGGTGCCGAGCGTGACCAGGGTGCGCACCCGGCTGTCGCCGCCCAGCCGCTGGACGTAGTACCGGGCGATGAGCCCGCCCAGGCTGTGGCCCACGATGTCGACCTCGGCGTGGCCGGTGCGGGCGCGGATCTCGTCCACGCGGCGCCCGAGGAGCTCCGCGGCGGCCCGCAGGTCGCAGGTGAGCGGAGAGTAGTTGAGGGACTCGACGCAGTCACGGCCGTTCCGGGTGAGGGACCGGCGCAGGACGACGAAGACCGAGCGGTTGTCGACGAAGCCGTGCAACAGGAGGACGGGGCGCCGGCCGGGGGCCACCGACGGCGCGGGGGCGGGCGCGAGACGCTCGGCCACGATCCCCGAGGGGTACAGCACGAGGTGCCCGGTGAGGATCGCGAGCTCCAGGGCGGTGGCCTTCATGAGGGCGGTGACCTTGGTGAACTCCACGGACGACCTCCCGTACCGCACGCGGGGCCGAACGGTACGGCGGTGCGCCGCACTCCCGCGCCGTACGGACGGCGGCACGGAGGCGCGGCGACCTCGTCGCGGCTCCCTTCGCGACCGTGCCCCGCTTGCGGCTGGTGGGCCCAGGAGGAGGGCCCGAAAGCGGGGTACGACGCAGAGCGAACATGTCCCACGTGTGATTTCCCCCTCGCTCGCCACCGCGAAACAGCCGGGTGCGGGATGCTGGGGATAACGTTCGTTCACCTCCCCGGCAAAGACGCGCGGGGGTCGCATGTGGAGGCAGTGATGGGTGTGACCGGTCCGATCCGCGTGGTGGTGGCCAAGCCGGGTCTCGACGGCCACGATCGCGGGGCCAAGGTGATCGCGCGGGCACTCCGCGACGCCGGTATGGAGGTCATCTACACCGGTCTCCACCAGACGCCCGAGCAGATCGTCGACACCGCGATCCAGGAGGACGCCGACGCGATCGGGCTGTCCATCCTCTCGGGCGCGCACAACACGCTGTTCGTGAAGGTCCTGGAGCTCCTCAAGGACCGCGACGCCGAGGACATCAAGGTCTTCGGCGGCGGCATCATCCCCGAGGGGGACATCGCGCCGCTGAAGGAGAAGGGCGTCGCGGAGATCTTCACCCCGGGCGCGACGACCGCGTCCATCGTCGACTGGGTGAACGCGAACGTGCGCGTGGCCGCTTAGTCCGTTCGGGTGATTCGCGCGTCCACGCGGCGCCGTGCACCTCGACGCGGTCGCGGGCGGTCGGCGGGCGACGCCGCCCGGCTCGGTGGGCCCTTCCCCGGGGAAGGGCCCTTCGTCCTGCCGGGGCGGGAGTCCCCCGGGAGGGACCACCTCCAGGGGCGAACCCCGCTCACCCCGCCGCCTCCGTGAGTTCGGTGCGCATCGCCTCGCGCAGTCGCAGCGTGGACACCAGGCGCTGGAACGCCTCGGACCAGTAGCCGCCCGCTCCGGGGGAGACGTCGTCCGCCTCCTCGGGACGGGCCGTCAGGGACTCCAGCTGCCGGGCCGCCTCCGGCGCGAGGCAGCGCTCCGCGAGCCCCATCACCCCGCTGAAGCTCCAGGGGTAACTGCCCGCCTCCCGTGCGATGTCGAGGGCGTCGATCACCGCCCCGCCGAGCGGCTCCGCCCACGGCACCTCGCAGACGCCCAGCAGCTGGAACGCCTCCGACAGGCCGTGGGCCGCGATGAACGAACCGACCCAGCCGGCCCGTTCGCCGGCCGGCAGCGTCGCGAGGAGCTGCGCCCGCTCGGCCAGCGACGAGGTGCCGGGGCCGGTCGCGGGCGGTGTCGCGGGGGAGCCCAGCAGGGCACGCGACCAGGCCGCGTCCCGCTGGCGCACGGCCGCCCGGCACCAGGCCGCGTGCAGTTCGGCCTGCCAGTCGTCGCCGACCGGAAGCGCCACGATCTCCTCCGGGCCGCGCCCCCCGAACCTCGCCGGCCAGCAGGACAGCGGCGCCGCCTCGACGAGCTGGCCCAGCCACCAGGACCGCTCGCCCCGCCCGGTGGGCGGCACCGCCACGAGGCCGTCCCGCTGCATCGCCGGGTCGCACTCGTGCGGCGCCTCCACGGCGATCGTCGGCGACCCCGCCGTCCGGTCGAGCCCGACGCACGCCACCGCCCGGCCCGCCATCCGGCCGGCGAGCGCCGAGGCGGGGAGGGCGGAGAGCAGTTCGGCGGCGGTCGCGCGGACGTTGCGGCTGCGGTCCCCGAGGGCCTCCTCCAGGAACTCCTCGTCCGCATCGCGCAGTCCGGTCCGCAGCGAGTCGAGGAACATCAGCCGGTCCTCCGCCCGCTCGGCGGACCAGGTGGACGCGAGGAGGGCGAGACCGGCCGCCGGATCCTTCGCCCGTACGGCGCCGAGCAGGGCGATCCGCTCGGCGAACAGGCCCTCGCCCCACAGGGCTTGCACACCCTCCGTGTCCCCGGGATCCGGGAGGGAGCCGCCCGCTCCCGCGCCGCGCAGGGCGAACCGCCACTCCGGGTTGAGCCGGGCCAGCCACAGGCCGCGCGGGCCGGCCAGCTGGAGGGCCTGGGGCCGCAGATCGGTGCGGGCCCGGGCCGCGTCGAGGAGCGCGGGCAGGGTGGCGGACGGCGACCGGTAGCCGCGCTCGTTGGCGAGGGCGAGCCACTGCGGGAGCAGCTCGGCCAGGTCGGGCGCGGCGCCGCGCCGTCCGGCGGGCGAGGGTGCGGCCCGCCCGGCGAGCAGCTGGTCCAGCCGGCGCCGGGCCGCCCCGGGCAGCGGGCTCCGGTGGTCCTCGGGAGCGGGCTCGGGCGGCGGGGCGGCGGGCCCGGGCCGCAGCCCCGCCCTGCGCCGTACGGTGTGCAGCGCGGCGGCGTCGAGCAGGGCGCCCGGCAGCGCGGGCCCGGACAGCCCGGCGAGCCCGGCGGGGACCCGCCGGTCGGTGCCGAGGAGGGCCGCGGTGACGAGCTCCTCCCAGGCTCCCGCCTCGGGGCGGCGAGCGGTTCCGGTGCCGCCGGTGGCCGCGGAGGCCTCCGAGGCCTCGGGGAGGAACGCGTCGGCGTCCGGTGTCTCCGGTGTCTCCGGTGCCGGCAGTGCCGTCGGTGTCGGCAGTGCCGTCGGTGTCGTGTCCGTCTCCATCGGGGTCCTCCGGTCGGGGGGTGTGCCGTGGGCGGGGGGCGTACCGGGCGTCATATGAGAGGGACCGTTTCTCCCGGGGCCTCCGGCGACCAGGCGGCCAGCGGGGTGAACCCCCGGTGCCCGCACTCCCCGAAGACCGTCACCGGAGCCCCGCCGGACAGCGCGACCAGGCGCCAGAGCCCGGGGCGCGACTGGGCGGACGCGGTCAGCGGCAGCGCCTCCCGGCCGTCCGCGTCGGCGAGTTGCCAGCCGTACTCCGCGCGCGCGGGGACGACGCCGCTCAGCGTCACGGGCCAGGAGTCCAGCCACGGGTCCTCACGCAGCGCCCGGCCGTAGGAGTCGAGGGCCGCGCCCACCGGTCCGCCCGGCGGCGGGACGACGGGGACGTCGACCGGGGCGAACTCCCCGCCGGGCTCCGCGCGCAGCTGGCCGGCCCCGGCGTGCGGGGTCAACTCGCCGTCGAGCACGGCGCCCACGGGCAGGGCGAGGCGGGGCGCCCGCCCCGCCGCGCCGAAGGACAGCAGGAGCGCGGTGCGTCCGCTCGCCGTGCCGTGCAGCCAGATGCGCCGGGTGGTCAGCCGGGCGTCGGCCGCGTCGTACTGCGCGAGCACCAGCCAGTGGTCGCGCACCGGGGCGCCGTCGAGCGGGGCGGTGAGGCCGACCCGGGTCCGCACGGTCGTCGCGAGGGGCCCGGGCAGCCGGTCGGCGGCGAGCCAGGCGCGGCCGAGGAGGCGGGTCAGCGCGGACTCCTCCAGGAGCCGCACCGGCCAGCCGGGTCCGGAGCCCGGTATCGCCCCCAGCTCCCTGACCCGGCCCGCGAGCCCCGGCGCCTGCGCGTCGACCATCCGGGCCGCCGTCTCCTCCCACAGCCCGTACCCCCGCTGCTCGGCCGCCGCGAGACCGCCGCGCAGCAGGTCGGCGAGCCGCTGCTCCAACTCCTCGGCGCCCGAGGTGATCCGGGCGGCCCGGCGCTCCGCCCTGCGGCGGGCCGCCTCGGGGTCCGCCGGTCCCGTGCCGCCGCCCCCGGTCCGCCGGTCCGCGCCGCCGTCCGGCGCGCGCCGGGCCGCGAGCCATCGGCCGGCCCAGTCGGGCGCGGTCGTGCCGCCGCCCTCCGAGCCGTCCGCGGCGTGCAGCAGGAGCAGGCCGAGTGCGTGCTTGCACGGCAGCTTGCGGCTGGGGCACTCGCACAGGTACGCGGGCCCGGTCGTGTCGACGACCGTCCGGTACGGCACGCGGCCGCTCCCCTTGCACAGGCCCCAGACCGCGCCGTCGCCGCTGCCCCGCCCCGACCACGGTCCGGCCGTCCCGAGCCTGCCTCCCGCTCTGCGCGAGGCGTCGTCAGGAGCCAGTGCCAGCACCTGCTCGGACGTCCAGCGCACCCCCATGGCATTCATGTCTCCGACGGTAGAGGCCGCCACTGACAACGCCGGCGGCCCGGCGGCCGGGCTCCTCCGGCGACCCCGACGAAGATCGCTTTACCCTTCCTTTACTATCGTCGGGCGGGATCAACCGACCCGCGCGAACCACCCAGGGGGAACCCGTATGAAGCGCACCGCCCGCACCGCCGTCTCGGCCCTCGCCGTCGCCGGCCTCGCCCTCGGCCTCGGCGCCTGTTCCGAGGCCGCGGAGAAGGCCGTCGACCAGGTCGACAAGTCCGTGACCGAGTCCTACGAGGTCACGTACGAGGTCAGCGGCCAGGGCATCGAGTCCATCGACTACCACGCGGGCGGGGGCACCGCGATGGAGCCGAAGACCGAGTCGGAGAAGAAGCCGACCACCCCGTGGAAGAAGACGGTGACGCTGAAGGGCATCATGCCGCCGGCCGTCATGCCGGTCTCGCTGACCCCGGCCGACCTCACCTGCAAGGTCATCTACCAGGGCAAGGTCATCAAGGAGGCCAAGGCCGAGGCGGCCATGGCCGGCGGCTGCGTCGCCGTCTCCCCGGTCGTGGGCTAACCCGACCGCCCGGGAGCGGCCCTCGCGGACTGACTCCCCCTCACCTCCCCAACAGCCCCTGACCAGCGGCGACTCCGATTGTCAGTGGCATGGTGCACGGTGGATCCCACAGCAGATCGAACGATCTGGAGGGGGATCCATGACCGTGCCCGAAACCATCGCGCAGCCCCGGTCCGGTGCCGAGACGGACACCGGACCGGGCGGGCCGCAGGCCGCGACCGAGGTCCTGCGGCCGCACGCGGAGCACGCCTTCGCCGACGAACTCGCCGCGCTCGCCGCGGCCGACGACCGTCCCCGTCCCGCCCGCTGGCGCCTCTCGCCGTGGGCCGTCGCCACCTACCTCCTCGGCGGCACCCTCCCCGACGGGACGGTGATCACCCCCAAGTACGTGGGGCCGCGCCGCATCGTCGAGGTCGCCGTCACCACCCTCGCCACCGACCGGGCGCTGCTCCTGCTCGGCGTCCCCGGCACCGCCAAGACCTGGGTCTCCGAGCACCTCGCCGCCGCCGTCAGCGGCGACTCGACCCTCCTCGTCCAGGGCACCGCCGGCACCCCCGAGGAGGCCGTGCGGTACGGCTGGAACTACGCCCGACTGCTCGCCCACGGCCCCAGCAGGGACGCCCTGGTGCCGAGCCCCGTCATGCGGGCGATGGCCCGGGGCATGACCGCGCGCGTGGAGGAGCTCACCCGCATCCCCGCCGACGTGCAGGACACGCTCATCACGATCCTGTCCGAGAAGACCCTGCCCCTGCCCGAGCTCGGCGAGGAGGTCCAGGCGGTCCCCGGCTTCAACCTGATCGCCACGGCCAACGACCGGGACCGGGGCGTCAACGAACTCTCCAGCGCGCTGCGCCGCCGCTTCAACACGGTGGTCCTGCCGCTGCCCGCGACCCCCGAGGCGGAGGTCGACATCGTCGCCCGCCGGGTCGAGCAGCTCGGTCGTTCCCTCGCGCTGCCGGCCGTACCGGACGGCGTCGACGAGATCCGCCGGGTCGTCACCGTCTTCCGCGAACTGCGCGACGGGGTCACCACCGACGGCCGAACGCGGGTCAAGTCCCCCTCGGGGACGCTCTCCACGGCCGAGGCGATCTCGGTCGTCACCGGCGGACTCGCGCTCGCCGCCCACTTCGGCGACGGGGTCCTGCGCCCCGGGGACATCGCGGCGGGCATCCTCGGCGCGGTGGTCCGCGACCCGGCGGCCGACCGGGTCGTCTGGCAGGAGTACCTGGAGACCGTGGTCAGAGAGCGGGACGGCTGGAAGGACTTCTACCGCGCCTGCCGCGAGGTGAGCGGATGACGTCCCCGTCCACCGCCGACTCCCGCGCCACCCCCACCCCCACCTCCCCCGCCTCCCCGTCCGCCCTCCCCTCGCCGCCCGCTCCCGCCCGCGCGTCCGCGGTGCGCGCCGGGGCCGCCCCCGGCGGCGGGCCGCTCCTGCTCGGAGTGCGGCACCACGGGCCCGGGTCCGCGCGGGGAGTGCGGGCCGCGCTCGACGCGGCGGAGCCCGCCGTCGTCCTCATCGAGGGCCCCACCGAGGCCGACGCCCTCGTCGCCCTCGCCGCCGACCCCGCCATGCGGCCGCCCGTCGCCCTCCTCGCCCACGCCGTGGACGACCCCGGCCGGGCCGGCTTCTGGCCGATGGCCGCGTTCTCACCCGAGTGGGTCGCCCTCCGCTGGGCCCTCGACCGGGGCGCCGCCGTGCGGTTCGTCGACCTGCCGGCCGCGCACACCCTGGCCGCCGACCCCACCTGGGACGACGGCGACGACGGGGAGGACGGAGCTTCCGGGAGCGGCCCCCCGGTCGACCCCGTCGCCGAACTCGCGGCGGCCGCCGGATACGAGGACGCCGAGCGCTGGTGGGAGGACGCCGTCGAACTGCGCGGCGGCGAGGACCCCACCGCCCCCTTCGAGGCGCTCGCCGAGGCGATGGGAGCCCTCCGCGAGGCCCACGGGCACGGCGGACACCCCCGCGACCTCGTCCGCGAGGCCCACATGCGCCTCCGGCTGCGCGCGGCCCGCAAGGAGTTCGGCGACGACGCCGTCGCCGTCGTGTGCGGCGCCTGGCACGTCCCCGCCCTCACCCGGAGGACGACCGTCGCCGCCGACCGGGCCCTGCTCAAGGGCCTGCCCAAGGTGAAGACCGAGACGACCTGGGTCCCCTGGACCCACCGCAGGCTCGCCCGCCGCTCCGGATACGGCGCGGGGATCGCCTCACCCGGCTGGTACGCCCACCTCTTCGCGGCCCCCGACCGGCCCGTCGAGCGGTGGATGACCCGGGTCGCCGGACTCCTCAGGGCCGAGGACCACCCGGTCTCGCCCGCGCACGTGATCGAGGCGGTCCGGCTCGCCGAAGGCCTCGCCGCCCTCCGCGGCCGCCCGCGCCCCGGCCTCGACGAGACGACCGACGCCGTCCGCGCCGTGCTCTGCGAGGGCTCCGACGTGCCGCTCGACCTCGTCCGTGACCGCCTCGTCGTCGGCGACGTCCTCGGCGAGGTCCCGGCCGGCGCCCCCGCCGTCCCCCTCCAGCGCGACCTGGCCCGCCGCCAGCGCACCCTGCGCCTCAAGCCGGAGGCCGCCGAGCGCGACCTCGACCTCGACCTCCGCAAGGACACGGACGGGGAGCGCAGCCGGCTCCTGCACCGGCTGCGGCTCCTCGGCGTCGGCTGGGGCGAGCCGTCCACCGGCCGCTCCGGCACCGGCACCTTCCGGGAGGGCTGGCGGCTGCGCTGGGAGCCCGAACTGCACGTCCGGGTCGCCGAGGCCGGCGTCTGGGGCACCACCGTCGAGGCCGCCGCCACCGCCCGGGCGCGGTCCCGGGCGGCGGGGGCGGCGACCCTCGCCGACATCACCGCCCTCGCCGAGCAGTGCCTCCTCGCCGGACTCGGGGACGCCCTGCCCGTCGTCATGCGGGCGCTCGCCGACCGGGCCGCGCTCGACACCGACGTCTCCCATCTCGCTCAGGCCCTTCCCGCGCTCGCCCGCGCCCTGCGCTACGGCGACGTCCGGGGCACCCGGACGGAGGCCCTCGGCGAGGTCGCCGCCGGCCTCGCCGAACGGATCTGCGTCGGCCTGCCGCCCGCCTGCGCGGGGCTCGACCCCGACGCGGCCGCCGCCATGCGCGAGCGGATCGACGAGGTGCACCGGGCCCTCGCCCTGCTGCCCGGGGCGGCCGGGCTCGCCGACCGCTGGGCCGGCGTCCTGCGCCGCCTCGCCGACCGCGACCGGATCCCGGGCGTCCTCCGGGGCCGGGCCGCCCGGCTGCTGCTCGACGAGGGCCGGATCGCCGTCGACGAGGCCGCCGTCCTCATGAGCCGCGCCCTCTCGCCCGGCACCCCGCCGCCCGACGCCGCCGCCTGGATCGACGGATTCGCCGGCGGGGCCTCCGGCGGCGGGCTGCTCCTGGTCCACGACGAACGGCTCCTCGGACTGGTCGACGCCTGGCTCACGGGCGTCCCGGCGGAGGCCTTCACCGGCGTCCTGCCGCTGCTGCGGCGCACCTTCGCCGCGTACGAGCCCGGGGTGCGCCGCACCCTCGGGGAACTGGTCGCCCGCGGCCCGGGGACCGGGGGGCCCGGCCACGCCCTGCCGGGCGTCCCCGGCTTCGCGGCCGACCCCGACCCGGACCGGGCGGACGCCGTACTGCCCGTCCTCCACCTCGTCCTCGGCACGGAGGCCCTCGTATGAGCACCGGCACGACCACCGGCACCACCCCGGGCGGCACCACGGGACCGCTCGCCGGACCCCTCGCCGGACCGCGGGCGGGGACCGGGGACGACGAGCGGCTGCGCCGCTGGCGGCTCGTCCTCGGCGGCGGGGAGGCCGACGGTACCGGCCGTGCGCTGACCGGCACCGACGCCGCCATGGACGGTGCCCTGACCGCGCTCTACGGCGCCAAGGGACCGGGCGAGCGCGCCGGGCGGGAGCGCTCGGCCGGACTGGGGGCCTCGGCGCCCTCCGTAGCCCGCTGGCTCGGCGACATCCGCACGTACTTCCCCCGGTCCGTCGTCCAGGTGATGCAGCGCGACGCGATCGACCGGCTCGGGCTCGCCACCCTGCTCCTGGAGCCGGAGATGCTGGAGGCCGTCGAGGCGGACGTCCACCTCGTCGGCACGCTGCTCTCCCTCCACAAGGCCATGCCCGAGACGACCAGGGAGACCGCGCGGGCCGTCGTCCGCAAGCTCGTCGACGACCTGGAGAAGCGCCTCGCCGCCCGCACCCGCGCGACCCTCACCGGCGCCCTCGACCGCTCTGCCCGGATCAGCCGCCCGCGCCACGGGGACATCGACTGGGACCGGACGATCCGCGCCAACCTGGCCCACTACCTGCCCGACCACCGCACGGTCGTCCCCGAGCGGCTGATCGGCCACGGGCGGGCCTCGCAGGCGATCCGGAAGGAGGTCGTGCTCTGCGTCGACCAGTCCGGCTCCATGGCCGCCTCCGTCGTCCACGCCTCCGTCTTCGGCGCCGTCCTCGCCTCCATGCGGTCGATCGCCACCCGGCTCGTCGTCTTCGACACCGCCGTCGTCGACCTCACCGACCGGCTCGACGACCCCGTCGACGTCCTCTTCGGCACCCGGCTCGGCGGCGGCACCGACATCAACCGCGCCCTCGCCCACTGCCAGTCGAAGATCACCCGGCCCGCCGACACGGTCGTCGTCCTCATCAGCGACCTGTACGAGGGAGGCATCCGCGACGAGATGCTGAAGCGGGTCGCGGCGATGAAGGCCTCGGGCGTCCAGTTCATCGCCCTGCTCGCGCTCTCCGACGAGGGCGCCCCGGCCTACGACCGCGACCACGCGGCGGCGCTCGCCGCGCTCGGCGCCCCCGCCTTCGCCTGCACGCCCGACCTGTTCCCGGAGATCATGGCCGCGGCCCTGGAGAAGCGCCCGCTGCCGGTACCCGCGGTCTGACGGCCCCGCGCCCGCCCCGTCCGCCGCCCCGCGAGGGCACCCGTCCGCCGCCCCGGCCGTCCCGTGTGCGTCCGGAGTCCCTCCGGGGGGCGGATGCGGAATCCGTCGTCGCCGGACCACCCGCTCGGGTGTTCCACGCCTCATTGAGTCCCATATCACAGAGGTATCCGGGCGGCCCTCACTCTTGCTCACGGCGCGTCGTGAGGGGCCGGGAGGCCAGGCCCCGCCTGCCGCGGAGGCCGCGCGGCGCCCCTCCGCGGCCCCCGCCGGCGACCCCGTGGCCCCTACACCCTGTGACCCGTATCACCGCTCCGTTGTGATCTGCGATTTAGGGACCCACGGCCCTCGGCGATAACCTGCGAGACGGACATGCCGCGTCCACGGACACCGTGTACGCCTCCCTTGTGACAGTGCAGTCACGTTGCCCTCCGCGGCACGCCCACGCAGACAACGAACCGCGATCATCAGAAAAGGGACGGACGCGCGTGGACCTGTTCGAGTACCAGGCGAGGGACCTCTTCGCCAAGCACGGTGTACCGGTGCTGGCCGGTGAAGTCATCGACACGCCTGAGGCGGCGCGCGAGGCCACCGAGCGTCTTGGCGGCAAGTCGGTCGTCAAGGCGCAGGTGAAGGTCGGTGGCCGCGGCAAGGCCGGCGGCGTGAAGCTGGCGGCGAACCCGGACGAGGCCGTCGCCCGCGCGACGGACATCCTCGGGATGGACATCAAGGGCCACACGGTCCACAAGGTGATGATCGCCGAGCTGTCCCCGGAGATCGAGGCCGAGTACTACGTCTCGTACCTCCTCGACCGCACCAACCGCACCTTCCTCGCGATGGCGTCGGTGCAGGGCGGCATGGACATCGAGGAGGTCGCGGAGAAGACCCCCGAGGCCCTCGCGAAGGTCCCGGTCAACGCCGTGGACGGCGTCGACATCGAGAAGGCCCGCGAGATCGTGGCCCTGGCGAAGTTCCCGGCCGACGTGGCCGAGGGCGTCGCCGAGGCCCTGGTGACCCTGTGGAAGACCTTCGTCGCCGAGGACGCGCTCCTCGTCGAGGTCAACCCGCTGGTCAAGACCAAGGACGGCCGCATCCTGGCCCTGGACGGCAAGGTGTCTCTCGACGAGAACGCCGACTTCCGCCAGCCCGACCACGAGGCGCTCGAGGACAAGGCCGCAGCCAACCCGCTCGAGGCTGCCGCCAAGGCCAAGAACCTCAACTACGTCAAGCTCGAGGGCGAGGTCGGCATCATCGGAAACGGTGCCGGTCTGGTCATGTCGACCCTGGACGTCGTCGCGTACGCCGGTGAGAACCACGGCGGCGTGAAGCCGGCCAACTTCCTCGACATCGGCGGCGGCGCCTCCGCCGAGGTCATGGCGAACGGCCTGGAGATCATCCTGGGCGACCCGGACGTCAAGTCCGTGTTCGTCAACGTCTTCGGTGGCATCACCGCCTGTGACGAGGTCGCCAACGGCATCGTCCAGGCCCTGGAGCTCCTCGCCTCGAAGGGCGAAGAGGTCACCAAGCCGCTGGTCGTGCGCCTCGACGGCAACAACGCGGAGCTGGGTCGCAAGATCCTGTCGGACGCGAACCACCCGCTCGTGCAGCGTGTGGACACCATGGACGGCGCGGCCGACAAGGCCGCCGAGCTCGCGGCTGCGAAGTAAGGGACGAGGTCAGAACACCATGGCTATCTTCCTGACCAAGGACAGCAAGGTCATCGTCCAGGGCATGACCGGTGCCACGGGCATGAAGCACACCAAGCTCATGCTGGGTGACGGCACCAACATCGTCGGCGGCGTGAACCCGCGCAAGGCCGGCACCACCGTCGACTTCGACGGCACCGAGGTCCCGGTCTTCGGCACCGTCGCCGAGGCGATGAAGGAGACCGGCGCCGACGTCTCGGTCCTCTTCGTCCCGCCGGCCTTCGCGAAGGCCGCCGTGATCGAGGCGATCGACGCCGAGATCCCGCTGGCCGTCGTCATCACCGAGGGCATCGCCGTCCACGACTCCGCCGCCTTCTGGGCGTACGCGCAGGCGAAGGGCAACAAGACCCGCATCATCGGCCCGAACTGCCCCGGTCTCATCACCCCGGGCCAGTCCAACGCCGGCATCATCCCGGGCGACATCACGAAGCCGGGCCGCATCGGCCTGGTCTCGAAGTCCGGCACGCTGACGTACCAGATGATGTACGAGCTCCGTGACATCGGCTTCTCGTCCGCCGTCGGCATCGGTGGCGACCCGGTCATCGGCACCACGCACATCGACGCCCTCGCGGCGTTCGAGGCGGACCCCGAGACCGACCTGATCGTCATGATCGGCGAGATCGGCGGCGACGCCGAGGAGCGTGCGGCCGACTTCATCAAGGCCAACGTCACCAAGCCGGTCGTCGGCTACGTCGCGGGCTTCACCGCGCCCGAGGGCAAGACCATGGGCCACGCCGGCGCCATCGTCTCCGGCTCCTCCGGCACCGCCCAGGCGAAGAAGGAGGCCCTCGAGGCCGCCGGCGTCAAGGTCGGCAAGACGCCGACCGAGACGGCGAAGCTCGCGCGCGCCATCCTCGCGGGCTGAGCGACCGGTCGCCGCGGGACTCCGCGGTAGCCGTACGAGAGGGCCCCGCCCCCGCCCGGACTCCGGGCGAGGGCGGGGCCCTCTCGCGTGCGCCGGCCGGCGCGGGGTCATTCGGCGGCCGGGACCAGCCGCTCCGGGCCCGGGTTCGGCTGGGAGCGCAGCTTGTCGCGGAGCACCAGGTCCTCCGGGCGGAGCTTCTCCGGGCCGCCCCGCACCGGGACGCCGTTGACGGTCTCGCCGGGGGCGTTCACCGGGATGTAGTGGGTCGGCGCGGTCGCCGCCGCGAAGCCGGTGACGCCGATGAGGACCGCCGTCACCCCCAGCACCGCACGGGTCCAGGTCCGCGCCCGGCGCTCACTGCCCGACCGGACGGCGCGGGCCGCCGGCAGGGTGGTGGTCGGCGCCTCCGCGACCAGCGAGCCGAGCCGTCGGTGCAGGACCTCCGGTTCGGCGAGCTCGGGGACCTTCTTCGCGAGGACCGTGCGGGCGTGCAGCAGCCGGTTGGCGGCGGCGGGCGTGCTCGCCTCGGTCTCGGCCGCCGTCTCCGGCAGGTCGAGCCCGAGCCCGTCGTAGAGCAGGACGGTGCGTCGGTAGGGCGCGGGGAGTTCGAGGAGGGCGGTGAGCAGGGCCCGCCGGCCCGCCTCGGTGGGCGGCGCGTCGGGGTGCTTGTGGGTGCGGCGCAGGCGGTGCCAGGGGGAGAGGGCGTACTCGTAGGCCGTGGCCCGCACCCAGCCCACCGGGTCCGCGTCGACGGCGACCTCGGGCCAGTGCTCCCAGGCGCGGTGGAAGGCCTGCTCGACGGCCTCGCGGGAGAGCCGCCGCCGGCCCGTCAGCAGGTACGTCTGGTGGACGAGGCCGGGCGCCGCTCGTGCGTACAGCTCGTCGAACGCCTCCTCGGCGGTGGCTCCCGGTACGGCGGGGGGCCCGGCGGGCCGCTCCTCCGCGATCCACGGGGCCGCGGCGGCGACCGGTTTCAGCCGCTCCTGGGGCCTCGGGGGGCCCTTGCGGGCGGGGGCCGCGGTGATGGCGGGAGACGGGGAGGGGGCCCGGGGCGGCTTCGCGGCCCGCTTGGCGGCGGGCTTGGGGCGGACGTGCGCCGCGGGGGCGGCGGCGGGCGGCTGCGGCCGGTCCCTGGACGGGACCTGCGGCCGGTCCTTCGCCGGGACCTGCGGCCGAACGGGTGAAGACGGCCCGGACCGCGGCTGTTCGGGCTCGTCGGCCCCGTCCGGGGGAGGCGAGGGGGCCGACGCGTCGGCCGGCCCGGACGTGCCGAGCAGCTTCGCGTACGCCTCGCGCTTGCGGCCCCGGGGTGTCGAACGCCCGGTCTCCCATGACCTGACCGTGGCCTTCGTGACGCCCATGGCCTCGGCGACCTGCTCCTCGCTCAGGGCGAGGGCCTCACGCAACCTGCGCCGCTCCTTGGGGGTCGGCAGGGTGGCGGAGGATGCGGAATCCGCGGTGCTCCGGCTCATCGGTGTCGACCTCCCGCAGAGCTGCTGTGGGCGGAAAAGTACATAAACGTATATTGAGCGACACAGCGGATGTTTGCCTGTTACGCGGCAAAAGCGCGTGTCGTTGGGAGCATGGCCCCGTGACCCATGTGACCGAGCACCCCCTGGTCCAGAGCGGCCGTTCCGCCGCGCTCGCCCTGGCCTGCGTCCGGGGCGGGGTCGCCGCCGGACTCGGCCTCGGCGCCCTCGCGGTCCTGGTCGTCGCCGCCTGGATCGGCTCCCCGTACCCCGACAGCGGCCCCGGCGGCGCCCTGCACCTGGCCGCCGGTCTCTGGCTCCTCGCGCACGGAGTGGACCTCGTCCGGACGGACACCCTGTCCGGGCTGCCCGCGCCCCTCGGCGTCGCGCCGATGCTGCTGGCCGTCCTGCCCGTCTGGCTGCTCCACCGGGCCACCCGCGACACCCTCGACGCGGTCGACGACGACCGCCGTCGGCCGTCCGCCGCATCCGCCGTCGGGGCCGTGGCCGGCGGATACCTCCTGGTCGCCGCCGTGGTCGTGCTCTACGGCACGAGCGGCCCGCTGCCCGCCGATCTGCTCGCCGCCGGGATGTGGCTGCCCCCGCTCGTGCTGGGCGCGGCCGGGGCAGGCGCCTGGACGGCGCTGGGGCGCCCGCTGCCCGCGCAGCGGCAGGCGGCCGCCGCCCTGCGCGCGACCGGACTCGGCCTCGTCACCCTGCTCGGCGGCGGCGCGGTCGTCGCCGCGGTCTCGCTCGCCCGGCACGCGGGCGAGGCGCAGACCGCCCTCACGGCCCTCACGGGGGAGTGGTCCGGGCGCATCGCGGTGCTGCTGCTGGTCCTCGCGCTGCTGCCGAACATGGCGGTCTGGGGCACCGCGTACGGGCTCGGGCCCGGCTTCGCCCTCGGCACCGGCGCCTTCGCGACCCCGCTGGGCCTCGTCGGGGACCCGGCCGCGCCGCCGTTCCCGCTGCTCGCCGCGCTGCCCGACGACGGGCGGGGCGGCTGGACGCAGGGGGCGGCCGTGGCGGTCCCGCTGGCGGCGGCCCTGCTCCAGGGCGGCCGGGTGGGCCGCGCGGCGCGCACCTGGACGGCCCGGGACACGACCCTGACGGCCCTCGGCGCGGCCTGGGCCTGCGGGGCGGTCATCGCCGTGCTGTCGGCCGCCGCGGGCGGACCGCTCGGTACGGCCCGGCTGTCGGCCTTCGGCCCGGTGTGGTGGCAGACGGGCGCGGCGGCGGTCCTGTGGGGGGCGTGCGTCGGGGTCCCGGTGGCCCTGGCGGTACGGGCCTGGGGCCGACGCGTCCCGCGGCCGAAGCCGCTCCCGGTCCCCGCGGAGGCTTCGGCGGGCCGGGCGGTGGCGGCGTCGGAGACGCCCGCGGCCGGCTCCGTCCCCGGCGGCCCGTCGTCCCCCGACGGGCCGGAGGCCGGGGGCGCGGAGTCGGAGAAGCCCCCGCCGCCTTCCGGGGGGAAGGCGGCGGGGGCTTCGGGGACCTCGGACCACGGCGCCTCGGAGGCCGCGGGCGCCGCCGGGTCGAAGGAGGCCGGAGCGGGGGCCGGACGCGGGGGCGACCCGGCCCGTGACGCCTATGCCGACTACGACCCCTACGGCGACGCCGCGTTCGAGCCCTACGACTACCTCCCGGCGGCCTGGGAGCCCACCGCGCCGCCACCGCGCCCGGCGCCGCCCGCCGACCGGGGCGGCCCGGCCTGACCGGCGGGGCGCCCCGAGGCGCGGTCCGGGTGCTACTCCCGCACGCCGAAGCCCGCGCGCAGCGGCTTCGGGAGGAGGTCGTTGCAGGCCAGCTGGCCCGCATGGGTGAGGGCGTCGTCACGGCACTCGTAGAAGTCGCGGTAGACGACCTGCATGGTGAAGCCGACCGCGACGATCATCAGGGCCACGCTCGCCGCGACGAGGCCGCTGATCGCGGCCGTCCGCATCGAGCGGAGCGGCGCCGCCGTGGCGCCCTGGCCCGACGGCCGGCCGACGGGCTGCCCGGGTGCCTGTCCCGGGGGCTGGGCCGCCGGCCCGCCCGCCGACTGTGATGTCGGCGACACCCCGCCGGCCGGTGCCGGCTTGGCGCGCAGCGAGCTGATCGCCCAGTAGAGGCCCAGGGCGCCGAGCAGCAGCGCCAGTTCCGGGATCTCGAAGACGGCGAAGAAGAAGGCCCACATGCCGGCGAGGATCGCGTACCGCGCGCGGCGCTGCGCCGGGTCCGTCGGGTCCCAGCGGAGCCCGCGCCCGCCGCCGCCCTGGCCGCCGCCGCCCTGGCCCGGCCCGCCCTCCGGGCCGCCGCCCTGCCGCTCGGGCCCGCGGCCGAAGCCGTCGTCCGAGCGGCCCGGCTGGCGCGGGCTCCAGCGGCCGTCGGACGGCCCCGACGACCCGGAGCCGGACGATTCGTCGTCCGGGCTGTCGGGGCCCTCCGGTCGCCGCGGCTGCCACGGCTGGTCCGGCCTGCCCTCGGGCGGCGGCGCGAACGGGTTGTTGTCGTCCGTGGACTGGCGTTCCGGCATCAGCTGAACGTCTTCCCTCTGTCGTCAGGACCACGGCCGCACCCGTGGTCTCCGCTGCTGTCTCGTCTCCTGCTGCGAACCGCCGCACCGGTGCGCCCGCCTGCTGCCGCGGGTGCCCCTGCCGTGCCGCGTCCGCGAACCGCTCCGTGCTCGTCGTCCGCCGCGCCGTCCGCGTTCCGACCGGTGCTGGTCGGGGTCCGCGTCCGGCGTCGGACCTTGACGCTACCGCCCTGCTCCGCCCCCGTCCCGTGGGGGCCGTCCGGTGTGCCGGTATCGTTGCTGACGGTCGAGCCATTCGTAGGGTTCCCCGTATCGAGCGGCACGATTCGTTCGTACGACCGTACAAACACCACGGAAAGAGTGACCCAGTGGCTGCCGCCCGCCTCGTCGTCCTGGTCTCCGGTTCCGGTACCAATCTTCAGGCCCTCCTCGACGGCATCGCCGCGGACCCCGAGGGGTTCGGCGCGGAGATCGTCGCGGTCGGCGCCGACCGCGACGGCATCGCCGGTCTGGAGCGCGCCGAGCGCGCCGGACTGCCCACCTTCGTGTGCCGGGTGAAGGACCACGCCACCCGCGAGGAGTGGGACCGCGCCCTCGCCGAGGCCACCGCCGCGTACGAGCCGGACCTGGTCGTCTCGGCCGGCTTCATGAAGATCGTCGGCAAGGAGTTCCTCGCCCGCTTCGGCGGTCGGGTCGTCAACACCCACCCGGCCCTGCTGCCCAGTTTTCCCGGTGCCCACGGGGTGCGTGACGCCCTCGCCTACGGCGCGAAGGTCACCGGGTGCACCGTCCACTTCGTCGACGACGGTGTCGACACCGGCCCGATCATCGCCCAGGGCGTGGTCGAGGTGCGGGACGAGGACGATGAAGCCGCTCTGCACGAGCGCATCAAGGAAGTCGAGCGCTCACTGCTCGTCGACGTCGTGGGGCGCCTCGCCCGGCACGGCTACCGCATTGAGGGACGAAAGGTTCATGTCGGTGAACACGGACACCGTTAAGCCCATCCGCCGCGCGCTGGTCAGCGTCTACGACAAGACGGGTCTGGAGGAGCTGGCCCGCGGTCTGCACGAGGCCGGTGTCGAGCTCGTCTCCACCGGCTCCACGGCGGGGAGGATCGCCGCCGCCGGGGTTCCGGTCACCAAGGTCGAGGAGCTGACCGGCTTCCCCGAGTGCCTGGACGGCCGCGTCAAGACCCTCCACCCGCGCGTGCACGCCGGCATCCTCGCCGACCTGCGCCTGGAGTCGCACCGCGCGCAGCTCGCCGAGCTCGGTGTGGAGCCCTTCGACCTGGTCGTCGTGAACCTCTACCCGTTCAAGGCGACCGTCGCCTCCGGCGCCACCCCCGACGAGTGCGTCGAGCAGATCGACATCGGCGGCCCGTCGATGGTCCGCGCGGCGGCCAAGAACCACCCGTCCGTGGCGATCGTCACCAGCCCCGAGCGGTACGGCGACGTCCTCGCGGCCGTCCGTGCCGGCGGCTTCGACCTGACCGCCCGCAAGCGCCTGGCGGGCGAGGCCTTCCAGCACACCGCGGCGTACGACGTGGCCGTCGCCGCCTGGTTCGCCGACGACTACGCGGCCGCCGACGACTCGGGCTTCCCCGACTTCCTGGGCGCCACCTACGAGCGGAACAACGTCCTGCGCTACGGCGAGAACCCCCACCAGGGCGCCGCGCTGTACGTGGACGGCACGGGCGGCCTCGCCGAGGCCGAGCAGCTGCACGGCAAGGAGATGTCGTACAACAACTACACGGACACCGACGCCGCGCGCCGGGCCGCGTACGACCACACCGAGCCCTGCGTCGCGATCATCAAGCACGCCAACCCGTGCGGCATCGCGGTCGGCGCTGACGTCGCCGAGGCGCACCGCAAGGCCCACGCCTGCGACCCGCTGTCCGCGTTCGGCGGCGTCATCGCCGTCAACCGCCCGGTCTCGGTCGCGATGGCCGAGCAGGTCGCGGAGATCTTCACCGAGGTCATCGTCGCCCCGGCGTACGAGGACGGGGCCGTCGAGATCCTGGCCAAGAAGAAGAACATCCGCGTCCTGAAGGCCGAGGGCGCCCCGAGCAACCCGGTCGAGGTCAAGCCGATCGACGGCGGCGCGCTGCTCCAGGTCACCGACCGCCTCCAGGCCGAGGGCGACGACCCGGCGAACTGGACCCTGGCGACGGGCGAGGCCCTGTCCGCCGAGGAGCTCGCCGAGCTCGCCTTCGCCTGGAAGGCCTGCCGCGCGGTCAAGTCCAACGCGATCCTGCTCTCCAAGGACGGCGCCTCGGTCGGCGTCGGCATGGGCCAGGTCAACCGCGTCGACTCCGCGAAGCTCGCGGTCGAGCGGGCGGGCGAGGAGCGGGCGCGCGGCTCCTACGCCGCTTCGGACGCCTTCTTCCCCTTCCCGGACGGCCTGGAGATCCTCACCGCGGCCGGTGTGAAGGCGGTCGTGCAGCCGGGCGGCTCGGTGCGGGACGAGCTCGTCGTCGAGGCCGCGAAGAAGGCCGGCGTGACGATGTACCTCACGGGGACGCGCCACTTCTTCCACTGAGCCGCGCAGGCCACGGGCGGCCCGCCGATCCCCTCCGCGGGGGGCCGGGGGCCGCCCGTCGGCGTTCCGCGGCGGCGCGGGAGGGCGGGGACCGGGCCCGACGGCGGCAGGTCCGCCGATCGGGTGGTCTCTGGTCTAATGGGTTGCTCTTTTGTCGACCACTGGTAGTGGGGGCGTGGTGTTGGACGTACAGAACAGGCTGGCCGAGGAGGCCGGCACCGGTGCTCCCGACGCCGCCGGCAGCGCCTCGCCGGACGGCCTCGCACCGGCCCCGCTCCGCCCGTACCTGATCCTCGCGGGCGTCCTGTGCGGCCTGTACTTCCTCTACTCCTGGGTGCAGTACGCGCACTTCCGCACCCCGTCCTGGGACCTCGGGATCTTCGGGCAGTCCGTCAGGGCGTACGCCGAGTTCCGGGCCCCCGTCGTCGACATCAAGGGCCCCGGCTTCCACATACTCGGGGACCACTTCAGCCCCGTCACGGCCCTCCTCGCGCCGCTGTACTGGGTCTGGTCCTCGCCGGCCTCCCTGCTGTTCGCGCAGGCCGCGCTCTTCGCGCTCGGCGCCGTCGTCGTCGGCCGCACCACCCAGCAGATCCTCGGCAGCCGGGCCGCCGGCATCGGGCTCGCGCTCGCCTACGGGCTCTCCTGGGGGCTCCAGGAAGCCGTCAAGTCCGACTTCCACGAGATCGCCTTCGCGGTCCCGATGCTCGCCCTGACCTGCCGGGCCCTGCTCCTCGGGCGCTGGACCGCGGCGGCCGCCTGGGCCGCGCCGCTCGTCCTCGTCAAGGAGGACATGGGCCTCACCGTGTCGATGGTCGGCGTGGTCCTCTTCCTGAAGGGCCGGAAGCGGCTCGGCGCCGCCCTGGCCGGCTTCGGCGCCGCGGCGTTCGCGCTGACCGTCCTGGTCCTGATCCCGGCGGCGAGCCGGGTCGGCGAGTACGACTACTGGTCGAAGATCGAGAAGACCGGCCAGGGCACCGACACCTCCTTCGGCCAGGTCATCGGCGACGCGCTCGGCTCGGGCGAGCGCTGGGAGATGGTGTTCTACCTGCTCGCCATCACCGGCTTCCTCGCGCTGCGCTCCCCGCTGGTCCTGCTCGTGCTGCCCACCCTCGGCTGGCGCTTCCTCTCCCAGGACCCCAACCACTGGGGCATGCACTGGCACTACAGCGCCATCCTCATGCCGGTGGTCTTCCTGGCCCTGGTGGACGGCGTCCGTGCGGTGCGGACCTCCCCGCGCGCGTGGCTCGCCGCGTACGGGAAGGTCGCCGTCCCCGTGGCGACGGCGGTCGCGCTGGTCCTCGCGGCGAACCTGCCGCTGCGGGAGCTGACGAAGCCGGAGACGTACCGGTCGGACGTCCGCGCCGAGCAGGCGCGGGCGGCGGTCGACGCGGTGCCCGAGGGCGCGAGCGTGGAGGCCGACGTCTCGCTCCTCGCCCACCTCACCGCGGACCACCGGGTCTACTGGGTCGGCACCTCGAAGGGCGCCACCCCGGACTATCTCGCCTTCGACCTGCGCGGCTGGTCGCAGCAGGTCTCCGACCCGGAGCTGCTGGCTTCGCAACTGCATCCGGAGGCGCGGTACGAGATCACCCACCGCTCGGACGGCTTCGCGGTCCTCAAGCGGGTCTGACCCGGCGGACGCGACGGGGGCCCGGTTCCGTGCGGAACCGGGCCCCCGTCGTCGGGTGGATCAGTACTGCTGCTTGTTGCGGTTGAACCAGGCCGAGCCGTCCGACTTCGCCACGAAGACGATGATCAGGACGCCCAGGACGAGGCTCACGATGCCGAGCGGCAGCGAGAAGATGCTGAAGAGCACGGCGAACGAGGACCAGACGATCGCGCCGATGCGGACGCCGTTGCCGCCGGACTTGAACTTGGCGGCGAGGACCATGCCGAGCACGGCGAAGATGAGCGAGACGATGCCCGCGCCGATCAGGATGCCCTGGCCCATGTCGGCGAACGCCTGGGCGTCGGCGGACGAGGAGCCGGACTTGTCGAGCTCGCTGTCGACCGCGAAGGAGATGCCGATCGCGGCGATGCCGCCGAGCAGGTTGAACGCGCCGAGGATCCACAGCATCACGCGGGCGGACTTCACCCCGCCGGGCATGTCCATGGCCACGCCCGGGTAGCCGCCCCCGCCGTACGGGGAGACCGGCGGGGCCGCCGGGTAGCCGTAGCCCTGCTGCGGCGGCACGCCCTGGGGGGCCTGCTGCGGGTAGCCGTAACCGGGCTGCTGGCCCTGGCCCTGACCCTGCGGCTGGCCGTACGGGTTGTTCGGGTCACCGAAGCTCATCGCGGGATTCCTCCGTGAAATTCTCGTGCGGGGACGACGCGGCCCGCGCGGAGGACTTTTCACGGCATGTGAGCGGATTCCCCCCGGCACTTTCCGCGGTACTTCGCCGATCATCGTGGTCGCAACGTCGACTTTTTGTCCAGTCGATACCCGGCGGAGTTGTGCAAGTGCAACCCGTCGCTCAGCGTGACCGGCCGCCCGGTGCGAGCGAATTGGAACAAGGCGGGGGTCATCCGGGAGGATGTCTCCATGAGCGCCCAGATTCTCGATGGCAAGGCCACCGCAGCCGCGATCAAGTCCGATCTGACCGTCCGTGTGGCGGCCCTCAAGGAGCAGGGCGTCACACCCGGACTCGGCACCCTCCTGGTCGGCGACGACCCGGCGAGCCAGAAGTACGTGGCCGGCAAGCACCGCGACTGCGCGCAGGTCGGCCTGGCCTCGATCCAGCGCACGCTGCCCGCCACCGCCACCCAGGAGGAGATCGAGGCGGTCGTCCGGGAGCTCAACGAGGACCCGGCCTGCACGGGCTACATCGTGCAGCTGCCGCTCCCCAAGGGCATCGACGAGAACCGCGTCCTGGAGCTCATGGACCCGGCCAAGGACGCCGACGGCCTGCACCCGACCAACCTCGGCCGGCTCGTCCTCAACGAGCCCGCGCCGCTGCCCTGCACGCCGAACGGCGTCATCGCCCTGCTCCGCGCGCACGGCGTGGAGATCAACGGCGCGGAGGTCGTGGTGGTCGGCCGCGGCGTCACCATCGGCCGCACGATGCCGCTGCTGCTCACCCGCCGCTCCGAGAACGCGACCGTGACCCAGTGCCACACCGGCACCCGGGACCTCTCGGCTCACCTGCGCAACGCCGACATCATCGTCGCCGCGGCCGGCGTGCCACACCTGATCAAGGCCGAGGACGTGAAGCCGGGCGCGGCCGTCCTCGACGTCGGCGTCTCCCGGAACGACGAGGGCAAGATCCTCGGCGACGTGGACCCGGGCGTCTCCGAGGTGGCCGCCTGGATCTCCCCGAACCCCGGCGGCGTCGGCCCGATGACCCGCGCCCTGCTCCTCGTCAACGTCGTCGAGGCCGCCGAGCGCGCGGCCGCGGCGCTCTGACGTGACACCCGGGACCCCGGGCGCGTCCGGGACCCCGGAGGCCGACGCCCCGAGGAACGGCAGCGCTGGTGCGGCGGGACGCACGAGCGGCGGCGGTGCTGCGGGGAACGGCAGCGCCGACGCCCCGGCGCCACCTGCCCCTGCCGACGACGCCACGGAGCCCGGCGCCACGGAGCCCGGTACCGCCGGCGCCTCGGCGGACGACACCGCGCCCGGCCCGGCGGCCGTATCGGGTCCGGTCCTCAGCTCCGCGGTCTGGAAGCGGCCCGCGCCCATCCTCACCACCGACACCGCGCGGCCCGAGGGCGGCGGCCGGGCGGCGCCGAGCGACGCCCCGGCGCCCGCCCGTCAGTGGCCCCTGCTGACCGTGCTCGGCCTCGCCGGCATCGGCCTGCTCGTGGTCGGGACGGACGCCTTCGCGCAGTCCTTCCGGATCGGCACGATGCTGGTCGGTGCGGCGCTCCTGGCGGGGGCCGTGCTGCGCCGGATGCTGCCCTCGGTGGGCATGCTCGCCGTCCGGTCCCGTTTCACGGACATGATCACGTATGGGGTGATGGGTGGCCTGATCGTGCTGCTCGCGCTCATGGTGCAGCCGGAACCCTGGCTGAAGATCCCGTTCCTGGAGGACATCCTCCATCTGACGGTCACCTGACGGGCGCCCCGCTTCCCGGCGGCCCCGACGAGCTGTGACGCGGTGCCCGCCCTCTCCCCCGTGGGAGGGCGGGCACCGCTGCGTTCCAGGGTCATGTACGTGCCAAGGTCGGTTCAAGGTCCGGCAGGGCGCTGTGGCACGGAAGTGACCATTCCGGTACCTCGGGTACGCATCCGGGGGCGCGCATCGCCCGAGGACCTGCCATCCTTCGGTGCAGCGGGGGAGACCCGGGAGGCACGGGACAAGGGGGACCGCCATGCCTGGCTGGAAGGCGCTGCCGGAGGAACTCGATCCGGACGTCCGTGCGTTCACGGAACGGCTCCGCCGCCTCATCGAGCGCAGCGGTCTCGGCGTCACTGCCGTCGCCGAGCGCACCGGGCGCGAGCGCTCCGCCTGGGACGCCTATCTGAACGCCCGCCGGCCGGCGCCCCGCAGCGCGGTCGTGGCCCTCGCCGAGGTGACCGGAAGCGATCCGGCGGGCCTCGCGACCGACTGGGAGCGCGCGGAGCGCGCCTGGGCCCGCATCGCTCCGGGGACCGCGGGCGGTGACGGTCGTGCGGCCGGGCCCGTGGACGGGGACGGCGGCCACCGCGATGGCCCCGCCCCGGACCGGACCCTCCAGATCCGCCGCATCGACCGGCCCGACCGGGCAGCGGCCGCCCCGGGCGGCAAGGGGGTCGGCGGTCCGGGCGTTGCCGGTGCCACCGGCGTGGCCCGGGCTTCCGGTGTTCCGGGCCCGGCGGGGGAGGCCCGCGGTCCGGGTGGTCCGGGCTCCACGGCGGAGCCCCCTGCGCCCGCTACCCCCGGCCCCACCAGCGAGCCCCGTGCCCCCGGCTCCGTCGGGGAGGCCCGCACCCCCGGCGCCCACGGCGAGCCCCGCACCCCCGGCGCCCACGGCGCGTCCCGTACCCCCGCCCGCCCGCCGCAGGGGGACCCCGCCTTCACCGCCCCGCGGCCCTCCACCGCCGTTCCCCCGCCCCACCTTCCCGGACCGACGACCGGCGCGGCCCCCGCGCGCACCCCCGACTCCCGCCGCCGCAAGGTCCTGCTCTACGCCACCGGGATCGTCGGCGCGCTGCTCGTCGTCACCGCCGCCCTGCTCCTCGTCGACCTCGGCGGCTCCGAGGGGCCGGGCGGGGGCGACCGGGCGGCCGCCCCGACCACCACCACGGCCCCGCCCACCACCCGGCCCGCCGACCTCCCGCCGGGCGTGCGGTGCGCGGGGAGCGACTGCACGGGCCGTGACCCGGAGGAGATGGGGTGCGGCGGCCCGCTCGCCACGACCGTCGCCCGCGCCGTCGTCGGCGGGGCGCAGGTCGAGGTCCGCCACAGCGAGACCTGCGGCGCGTCCTGGGCCCGGCTCAGCGGCGGCGCGCCCCGGGACACGGTGACGATCCGCGTGGGGGACGCCGAGCGGAGCGCGACCGTCGCCGAGGGCGCCGACACGGTGGCGACGGGGACCGACGCGTACACGCCGATGGTCGCGGTTCCCCCCGGCGCGGCCGCCCAGGCCTGCGGCCTGCTCGCGGACGGCGGCGAAGGCTGCACCACCGGCCCGTGAACGCCCGCGCGGACGGCCCGCGGCGGCCGTGCGGGCGGGCGGCAGTGAGCCGGACCACAAGGGGGTGGGGATTGAGCGGGGCCCGGGTCGGATAGCCTGACCGCTGGATATCTCTTCATGTCGAGACACCGATCGATCAAGAGAGCTATCCCGCACCAGGGGCAGGGACCCCCACCGCCAGCTGTCTTACGGAGATCGCCATGACCCGCACTCCCGTGAATGTCACCGTGACCGGCGCGGCCGGCCAGATCGGCTACGCGCTGCTCTTCCGCATCGCCTCCGGCCACCTGCTCGGCGCGGACGTGCCGGTCAAGCTGCGCCTCCTCGAGATCCCGCAGGGCGTGAAGGCCGCCGAGGGCACCGCCATGGAGCTCGACGACTGCGCCTTCCCGCTGCTCAAGGGCATCGACATCTTCGACGACCCGAACCAGGGCTTCGAGGGCGCCAACGTCGCGCTGCTGGTCGGCGCCCGCCCGCGGACCAAGGGCATGGAGCGCGGTGACCTGCTCGCCGCCAACGGCGGCATCTTCAAGCCGCAGGGCAAGGCCATCAACGACCACGCCGCGGACGACATCAAGGTCCTCGTCGTCGGCAACCCGGCCAACACCAACGCCCTGATCGCCCAGGCCGCGGCCCCGGACGTGCCGGCCGAGCGCTTCACCGCGATGACCCGCCTGGACCACAACCGCGCGCTCTCGCAGCTCGCGGCCAAGACCGGCGCGTCCGTCGAGGACATCAAGCGCCTCACCATCTGGGGCAACCACTCGGCGACCCAGTACCCGGACATCTTCCACGCGGAGATCGCCGGCAAGAACGCCGCCGAGGTCGTCAGCGACGAGGCGTGGCTGGCCGACACCTTCATCCCGACCGTCGCCAAGCGCGGCGCCGCGATCATCGAGGCCCGTGGCGCGTCCTCCGCCGCCTCGGCCGCGAACGCCGCCATCGACCACGTCCACACCTGGGTCAACGGCACCGCCGCGGGCGACTGGACCTCCATGGGCATCCCGTCGGACGGCTCGTACGGCGTCCCGGAGGGTCTCATCTCCTCCTTCCCCGTCACCTGCACCGACGGGAAGTACGAGATCGTCCAGGGCCTGGAGATCAACGACTTCTCGCGCGGCCGCATCGACGCCTCCGTGCAGGAGCTCGCCGAGGAGCGCGACGCGGTCCGCGAGCTCGGCCTCATCTGAGTCCCCGCTCCACGCGCCCGGCGCCCCCGCACCGTACGACCGACCGTACGGCGCGGGGGCGCCGTTCTCGTGCCCGGGGACGGACGCCCGCCGCCGGAGCCGCCCGCCGCGTACGCGCCCGGCGGCGGCGCACGCCGTCAGCGGCCCGTCGCGCCCCCGCGGGGCTTCGCCGCGGCCGCCGTGCCGCTCACGCGCCGCGCGGGGTGTAGTGGCCCGGCGTCATGCGGGTGGACACGGCGATCCGGTTCCAGGCGTTGATGACGACGATCGCGCCGATGACACGGGCGAGCTCGGTCTCGTCGAAGTGCCGCGCGGCGCGGGCGTACACCTCGTCGGGGACGAAGCCGTCCGTGAGGACGGTGACGGCCTCGGTCAGGGCCAGGGCGGCGAGCTCCCGCTCGGTGTAGAAGTGCCGGGACTCCTCCCAGGCGGACAGCTGCACGATCCGCTCGACGGTCTCGCCCTCGGCCAGCGCGTCCTTGGTGTGCATGTCGATGCAGAAGGCGCAGTGGTTGATCTGCGAGGCCCGGATCTTGATCAGGTGGTAGAGGGTCGGGTCGACGTCCTTCGCCGCCGCCGTCTCCAGGCGCAGCATCGCCCGGTAGAACTCGGGGACGCGCTCGGCGAGGGGGAGGCGCGGGGCGTGCTCGGGGGCGTACGCGGTCGGCGCGGCGGTGCCGAGGGTGTCCGTGGGGTGCGTGTGCGTGCTCATGTCCTTCACCGTACGAGCCGGTGGCTCAGGAGTATGGTCCATTCCCATGGCTGACGAGTGGGCCACTTTCGGGGCCGATCTCCACCTCGAACTGCGCGGACCACGGCTGCGGGCCGGGCTCATGGACGCGCTCCGCGAGGCGGTCCGCAGCGGGCGGCTGGCGGCGGGCACCCGGCTGCCGTCCTCCCGCTCGCTCGCGGCCGACCTGGGCATGGCCCGCAACACCGTCGCCGACGCCTACGCCGAACTCGTCGCCGAGGGCTGGCTCACGGCCCGGCAGGGCTCCGGCACCCGGGTCGCCCGCCGCGCCGAACCCCGGCGCCCGGAGGCGCGCCGCCCCGAGCCCCCGCGCGCGCTCCGGCGCGTGGAGCACCGGCCGGGGCCGGTCCCCGTCGGCTCCGCTTCCGGCCGTGCCCTTCCGCGGCCCTCCGCGCCCGCGCACAACCTCAGGGCCGGCACCCCCGACCTGGCGTCCTTCCCGCGCGCCGAATGGCTCAAGGCGTACCGGCGGGCGCTCACCGCAGCCCCCAACGAGGCCTTCGGCTACGGCGATCCGCGCGGCCGGATCGAACTCCGCACCGTCCTCGCCGAGTACCTGGCCCGCGCGCGGGGCGTGTACGCCCGCCCCGAGCGGATCGTCGTCTGCGCGGGCTTCGTGCACGGTCTCATGCTGGTCGGACAGGTGCTGCGGAGCCGCGGTGTCCGGGACGTCGCGGTGGAGTCGTACGGGCTGGGCCTGCACGCGGACCTCCTGACCGGGGCCGGGCTCGGGACCCCGGCGCTGCCGTTCGACGAGCGGGGCACCCTGGTCGGGGAGTCCGGTCCGCTCGCCTCGGCCGGGGCCGTCCTGATGACGGCCGCCCACCAGTTCCCGCTGGGCGGCGCCCTGCCCCCGGACCGGCGCGCGGCGGTCGTGGACTGGGCGCGGGCCTCGGGCGGCTTCGTCCTGGAGGACGACTACGACGGGGAGTTCCGGTACGACCGGCAGCCCGTGGGCGCCCTCCAGGGCCTCGATCCCGAGCGGGTCGTCTATCTCGGGACGGCGAGCAAGTCCCTCGCCCCGGGGCTGCGGCTGGCGTGGATGGTGCTGCCGGAGAGCCTGGTGGGCGAGGTGGTGGCGGCGAAGGGGGCGGTGGACTGGGTGTCCGGCGCGCCGGACCAGCTGGCCTTCGCGGAGTTCCTGGCCTCGGGGGCGTACGACCGGCACGTACGGGCGATGCGGCTGCGCTACCGGCGCCGCCGCGACCAGCTGGTGGCGGCGGTGGCGGCGCACGCGCCGGAGACGAGGGTCAGCGGGATCGCGGCCGGTCTCCACGCCGTCCTGGCCCTGCCGCCCGGCACGGAGCAGGACGTGCTGCGGGCCGCCGCCTGGAACGGCCTCGCGGTCCAGGGCGTGAACCAGTTCCGCCGCCCGACGGTGCCGGCGACCCTGGACGGCCTCGTCGTCGGCTACGGGACACCCCCGGACAGCGGCTGGCAGGGCGCGCTCCAGGCCCTTCTCCGCACGCTTCCGTGAGGACGGGCGCGGGCCCCGCCGCCGCCCCGCGAGCGGTCGGCGGAGCCTCGGCCCGGTCCGGGGAGCGCTCGACGGCCGGGGCGTGGACGGAGGTTCCCCGGGTATGCGCGGTCCTACACGACGAAGCGTCACCGCAGCACCGAGGAAACGGAGTCCAACATGATGATCGTCGGAATCGTCGCGATATGCGTGGTGCTCGCCGTTCTGGCGTTCTTCCTGCCGCGTCTCTCCAAGCACCCCCAGCGCGGCACCCAGAAGACTCTCGGCCTGGGCTCCCGCGCGGGCGGCAAGGCTCCCGGCGTCCTGGGCCGCCTCTTCAGCAAGCCGTTCCGCAGCAGCTCGAAGGCGGTCGGCAAGAGCGGCTCCGCCGGCCGTCGCGCCCGGGGTCACATGCCCTTCTGACCCGCGCCCCTCTCGGCCCGGCCCCGACGTCCGCCGGGGGCCGGGCCGCGGTGCGTCCGCGGGGGACACCGGACCGGATGCGCGCACGGCGTGCGGCCCCCGGCCGGCTCCAGGTCAGCCGGCCCCTTCCGGCGGTTCGCCGAAGCGGGCGAGGGTCAGGGAGCCCGCCACCGCGATCGCGAAGCCGACGACCGCGAGCCAGCCGAGGCCCTCGCGGGTGGTGTCGCCGAGCCAGACCACGCCGATGATCGCGGGGCCGACCGTCTCGCCGAGCACGGCGCCCGCCGTCGCCGTGGTCACCGCACCGCGCTGGAGCGCCGAGGTCAGCAGGACGAACGCGGCGCCGCCGCCCACCAGGAGCGCGTACCAGACCGGATCGGTGAGGTCGATGCCGTCGATCAGCCGCACCGCCACCTCCACCACCCCGAAGCCGAATCCGGCTCCGAGGCCGAGGACCAGGGCGCGGGGCCTCGCCGGCAGCCGTCCGCCGACGGCGCCGAGCAGCAGCACCCCGAAGGCGCTCGCGAGCAGGGCCCAGGGGAGCCACGCGGGCCCGTCCTCGTGGCCCTCCCTGCCGGAGGCGAGGGCCAGCACCGCGAGCCCCGCGCAGACCACGCCGACGGCCGTCCACTCCACCCGGCTGAGCCGCACCCGCAGCAGCCGGGAGGCGATGACCGCCGTGACCGCCAGGCTCGCGGCGAGCGCCGCGCCGACCACGTAGATGGGCAGGGTCCGCAGCGCCACGATCTGCAGGACGAAGCCGAGGCCGTCCATGCCGAGGCCGGCGATGTACCGCCACTGGCGCAGCGCCCGCCACATCAGCGCGAGGTCGACTCCGCCATCGGTCCCCGGCGTCGCGGCGCGGGCCGCCATCGCCTGGAAGACGGAGGCGGCGCCGAAGCAGACGGACGAGGCGAGCGCACAAATCATCCCGAGTAGCACGAAACGACTCTAGGCGGTGAGGCCGGAATCGACCGGCCTACACTGTGCGGTCGCGACTGCGAAGGGGAGGGCCAGGACATGCGGAGGCTGAGGTCGAGCACGGTGGTGCTCGGCGGGATGGGAGTGCTCGCGGCGACGATCACCGCGTGCGGCTCCGACCCGGACAAGCGGTGCGTCGACCCGGTGACCCGGGAGACGCTGCCCAGCTACGAGTGCGACAGCGGTGGCGGCGACGACGACAACGGCAGCAGCGCCCACCGGGGTTCGTACTACTACGGCGGCTCCATACGCGACAACCGCGTGAGCGGCGGCAGCTTCGACAAGAAGGCCGTCGACACCGGCGGCTTCGGCTGCTCCGGTTCCGGCGGCGGCTGAGAGAGGCCCGGCACATGCGACGGCACACGATCGAGCCCCGGCCGGGCTGGCAGGAGACGGTGGAGGAGCAGGGGCTCGTCTACCCGCTGACCCGCTACCCGGACGGTTCGCTGCGCCCGTACTGGGACGAGAGCGCGTACTACGCCTTCACCCTGCCCGAGGTCGAGGCCCTGGAGGAGGTCGTCGAGGAGCTGCACGCGATGTGCCTCGCCGCCGCCGCGCACATCGTCGAGCGGGACCGGTTCGCCGAGCTGGGGATCACCGACCCCAGGCTCGCGTCGCTGGTCGCCGAGTCCTGGCGACGGCGGGCCGAACTGCCCTCCCTCTACGGACGGTTCGACCTCCGCTACGACGGCACCGGGCCGGCCAAGATGCTGGAGTACAACGCCGACACCCCCACCTCGCTCGTCGAGGCCGCCAGCCCGCAGTGGTTCTGGATGGAGGAACGGTTCCCCGGCGCGGACCAGTGGAACTCCCTCCACGAACGGCTCGTCGACGCCTGGCGCAAGCAGGCCCGGCTGCTGCCCCCCGGCCCCCTGCACTTCGCGCACTCGGACGGCGACGAGCTCGGCGAGGACCTGATGACGGTCGCGTACCTGCGCGAGACCGCCCAGCAGGCCGGTCTGGAGACCGAGGCGCTCTCCGTCGAACGGATCGGCTGGGACCGGCTCTCGCGCCGCTTCGTGGACGACCGGCTGCGGTTCATCCGCAGCTGCTTCAAGCTCTACCCGTGGGAGTGGCTGACCACCGACCGCTTCGGCCCGCACGTCCTGGACACCCTCGACAACGGCGGCGGCACCGGTACGACCTGCTGGATCGAGCCCGCCTGGAAGATGCTGCTCTCCAACAAGGCGCTCCTCGCGATCCTGTGGGAGCTGTACCCGGGGCACCCCAACCTGCTGCCCGCCTACCTCGACGGACCGCGGGAACTCGCCGCCACCACCGGCTGGGTCGCCAAGCCGCTGCTCGGCCGCGAGGGCGCCGGCGTCACCCTGCACGAGGCGGGCACCGAACCGTTCGTCCGGGACGGGGAGCCCTGCTGCTACCAGGAGCTGGCCCCGCTGCCCGACTTCGACGGCAACCGGGTCGTGCTCGGCGCGTGGGTCGTCGAGGACGAGGCGGCGGGTCTCGGCATCCGCGAGTCGGCGGACCTGGTCACCGACGAGTACGCCCGCTTCCTCCCGCACGTGATCCTGTAGGGCGCGACGGGGCCCGCTCCGCCTACTCGGGCACGTAGTCCCGCAGCGGAGCCGGGCGCAGGCCGGCGGCCTCGGCGGCCGCCAGGGCCCGGGTCAGGTCCTCCTCCAGGGTCTCGTTGAAGTGCAGCAGGATGATGTCGCCGGCCTTGAGCACCGGCGTCGGCGGGCTCCACTGGCCCCAGGTGGTGAGGTCGTACGTCCAGGTGACGAGTGCCTTCGCCCCGCAGGCGCGGGCCGCGGTCCGGGTCGTCGCGTCGTACACGCCGTACGGCGGGCGGATCAGCCGGGGGCCGTCGCCGAACTGCGCGAGGTGCCGGTCCCGCGCGCCGCAGAACTCCGCCGTCTGGCCCGCGGCGTCCAGGGTGGTCAGGTCCGGGTGGTTGACCGTGTGGTTCTCGACGCGCGAGGGGCCCCCGGCGAGCAGGTCGCGGAAGTACCCGGAGTCGTACGAGTAGGCGCCGGGCAGCAGGAACAGCGAGGCGGGGACCCGGCGGTCGAGCAGCAGCTTCGCGGCGGCGGGGTCGTGGAACCAGCCGTCGTCGATGGTGATGAAGACGACCGGGTCGGTGGTCTCGACGCGCGGGACCACCGGGACGGGCTCGGGCCAGGCCGCCCGCGGGGCGGCGTGCGCGGGTCCCGTGACCGCGCCCAGGAGCGCGAGGGGGACGGCGGCGGCGAGCGCGGCACGCACGGCGTGGCGCAGGCTGAGTCTCGGCATGGCGGCATCATTGGCCTAGACCAACTGCCGTGTCAATGGTCCGGGTTGACCCGCTCCGACCCGTCCCCGCCGTCCCCTCGAACCGGCCGGGCCCGTCACTCCCCGGCCAGGACCCCCCTCAGCTGCTCCAGGCCCCAGTCGAGGTCCTCCTTCGAGATGACCAGCGGCGGGGCGATGCGGATCGTCGACCCGTGGGTGTCCTTCACCAGGACTCCCCGCGCCATCAGCTTCTCCGAGATCTCCCGGCCGGTGCCGTGCGACGGGGCGATGTCCACCCCGGCCCACAGGCCCCGCCCGCGCACCGCCTCGACCGCACCGCCGCCCACGAGCAGCCCCAGTTCGGCGTGCAGGTGCTCGCCCAGCTCCGCCGCCCGCTCCTGGTACTCACCCGTCCGCAGCATCGCCACGACCTCCAGCGCCACCGCGCAGGCCAGCGGGTTCCCGCCGAAGGTCGAGCCGTGCTCACCCGGCCTGAACACCCCGAGCACCTCGCGGTCGGCGACCACCGCCGACACCGGCACCACGCCGCCGCCCAGCGCCTTCCCGAGCACGTACACGTCCGGCACCACGCCCTCGTGCTCGCACGCGAACGTCCGGCCCGTCCGGCCCAGACCCGACTGGATCTCGTCCGCCACGAACAGCACGTTCCGCCGGCGGGTCAGCTCCCGCACCCCCGCGAGGTAGCCGGCCGGCGGGACCAGGACACCCGCCTCGCCCTGGATCGGTTCGAGCAGCACCGCCACCGTGTTCTCGGTGACCGCGGCCTCCATCGCCGTCAGGTCGCCGTACGGGACGATCTCGAACCCCGGTGTGTACGGACCGAAGTGGTCCCGCGCCTCGTGGTCCGTGGAGAAGCTGACGATCGTCGTCGTGCGGCCGTGGAAGTTGTTCGCCGCCACCACGATCTTCGCGTGCCCGTCCGGCACGCCCTTCACCTCGTACCCCCACTTCCGGACGGTCTTCACCGCCGTCTCGATCGCCTCGGCGCCGGTGTTCATGGGCAGCACCGCCTCCTTCCCGCACAGCTCGGCGAGCCGGGTGCAGAACTCGGCGAACCGGTCGTGGTGGAAGGCGCGCGACGTCAGCGTCACCCGCTCCAGCTGGGCCTTCGCGGCGTCGATCAGACGCCGGTTGCCGTGCCCGAAGTTGAGCGCCGAGTAGCCGGCGAGCATGTCGAGATAGCGGCGCCCCTCGACATCGGTCATCCAGGCGCCGTCCGCCGAAGCGACGACGACCGGCAGGGGGTGGTAGTTGTGAGCGCTGTGCGCCTCCGCCGAAGCGATCGCGTCTTGTGTGCTCGACACGGGATCTCCGTTCGTCCTGCGGCTCGGGGGGTGACCCCGACGAGGGGATGTGGCCCCTGTTTCTATCGTCGCTCGGATGCCGGACCGGGAAACCTCGCGCGCGCCGCGCCCGCTACTCTGACCCCACGCACGGCGACTGGCGCGCGGGGAAGCGACCCCGGGGAAGCCGTGCGCGGCAGACCACACGAGACGCCGCCCGCCTGGGCGTCACGGGACCGAAGTCCCGCGTGGCGCCGCGCCTCACGCAGTGCCCCGGGACCCGCCGACGCCCGGAGGACACCGCCATGACCGCATCGCAGCACCCCTACCCGCACCCCGCGCTCGCCGCCGCCGACCCCGAGCTCGCCGCACTCGTCGGCGCCGAGGAACGCCTCCAGGCCGAGACCCTGCGCCTGATCCCCAGCGAGAACTACGTCTCCGCCGCCGTCCTGGAGGCCTCCGGCACCGTCCTCCAGAACAAGTACAGCGAGGGCTACCCCGGCCGCCGCTACTACGAGGGCCAGCAGAACATCGACCAGGTCGAGACCCTCGCCGTCGAGCGCGCCAAGGCCGTCTTCGGCGCCGACCACGCCAACGTCCAGCCCTACTCCGGCTCCCCGGCCAACCTCGCCGTCTACCTCGCCTTCGCCGAGCCCGGCGACACCGTCATGGGCATGGCGCTGCCGATGGGCGGCCACCTCACCCACGGCTGGGGCGTCTCCGCCACCGGCCGGTGGTTCCGCGGCGTCCAGTACGGCGTCCGCCAGGACACCGGCCTCATCGACTTCGACGAGGTCCGCGACCTCGCCCTGAAGGAGCGGCCCAAGGTCATCTTCTGCGGTGGCACCGCGCTGCCCCGCACGATCGACTTCGCCGCCTTCGGCGAGATCGCCCGCGAGGCCGGTGCCGTGCTCGTCGCCGACATCGCCCACATCGCGGGTCTGGTCGCGGGCGGCGCCCACCCGTCCCCCGTCCCGCACGTGGACGTCGTCTCCACGACCACCCACAAGACCCTGCGGGGCCCGCGCGGCGCCATGCTGATGTCCCGCGAGGAGCACGCCAAGGCCCTCGACAAGGCCGTCTTCCCCGGCCTCCAGGGCGGCCCGCACAACCAGACCACCGCCGCCATCGCCGTCGCCCTCCGCGAGGCGTCCCTGCCCTCCTTCCGGGACTACGCCCACGCCGTCGTCGCCAACGCCAAGGCCCTCGCCGCGGCGCTCCTCGCCCGTGGCTTCGACCTGGTCTCCGGCGGCACCGACAACCACCTGGTCCTGATGGACCTCACCCCCAAGCAGGTCCCGGGCAAGACCGCCGCGAAGGCCCTCGACCGGGCGGGCATCGTCGTCAACTACAACACCGTCCCCTACGACCCCCGGAAGCCGTTCGACCCCTCGGGCATCCGCATCGGCACCCCCTCCCTCACCTCCCGCGGGCTCGGCACCGCGCACATGGCCCTGGTCGCCGAATGGATCGACCGCGGTGTCGCGGCCGCCGGCACCGGCGACGAGCAGGCCCTCGCCACGATCCGCGCGGAGGTCGCCGAGCTGCTGACCGCCTTCCCGGCCCCCGGCCTCCCCGTCTGACCGTTCCCCGGCCTCCCCGGCTGCCCGTCCCGGGTATCCCCGACCCGACCCGACCCGACCCGACCCGACCCGACCCGACCCGACCCGACCCGCCCGCGGCCGCGACCCGATGCCGACGTCGTCCGTCTGGCGCCGGGACGTCGGCCGACCGCCCCAGCACGTCGCCGGGGACTCCGTACGTCAGCCGACCCACCCCCAGCACGTCGGCCGGGGCCCCCCTACGCCGGCCGGCCCGCCCCAGAAGGCCGGCCGGCCGACCCCCGGACGTCAGCCGACCGACTCGGCCGTCCGCCGGGCCTCCTCGCGGTCCGGTATCCCCTCCAGCCGGAAGGTGAACGCGCCCCCGCTCCTCGTCCAGAGGAGCGTGGGGCCCGCCGTGCGGACCTCATGCGTCCAGGCCGTGCCCGTCCCGTCGGTCATCGGGAACGTCAGCAGGTGCGGGGCCGCGAACCAGTAGCCCTGCGCCCCGTCCGGGAGATCCACCCACTCCGGCGGCGTCCGCACCTGCTTGGCGAAGCCGAGGTCCAGCCCGGCCGGGAACTCGTCCAGGTGGACCGTCCGCTCCCCGTCGCGCCAGCACAGGCTGATCACCGCCCGGCCCCGCTCGGCCGACCCCGTCACCGTCACGGCGTCCGGCGGGCCGAGTGACCCGGGTATCAGCGGCTCGAAGCCCGCGAGCCGGCCCGCGTCCGCCGGCGGCACCGGCTCCGGGCACCCCGGCACCGGGCCCCCGGCCGGCACCCGCCGCCCGTCCGGCTCGTACCGCACGGCGACCCCGCCGAAGCCGAACCACTCCGCCACCGCCGCCCGCACCGGCGGGGTGAGCACCAGCACGATCAGCACCCCGGTCAGACCCGCCAGCAGCGCCCGCCACCGCGCCCGGGACCACCTCCGCACCGCCCCCCACACGTCCCGCCGGGGACGGACCGGCACCGGCGTCGGGACCTGCTCGGCGAGGAGCCGGGCGAGCACCCGCTCGGCCATCGACTCCCCGTCCACGTCCGGCACCCGCAGCCGCCGCCCCAGCTCCCGCAGCTCGTCCGGCAGACCCTCGTCAGCCACGCCCCCCACCTCCCTCCGGTCCCTCAGGTCCCTCGGCCAGGCTCCCTCCGAGCACCAGCCCCAGCTTCTTCAGCGCCCGGCTCAGCCGGGACTTCACCGTCCCCCGCGGCCAGCCGAGCGCCGCGGCGGTCTCCGTCTCGTCCAGTTCCAGCAGATAGCGGTGGATCACCACCTGCCGGTGGTCCTCGCTCAGGGCGTCGAGCGCGTCCAGGAGGCGTCTGCTCCGCTCCCGCTCCACCGCCGCGACCGCCGGATCCGCCGACTCCGGTATCCGCGGCTCGCCCCCGAGCAGGTCCGCCTCCCGACCGGCGACGGCCCGCTGCCGGCCCGCCGACCGCACTGTGTTCCTGGTCTCATTGACGACGATCCGCAGCAGCCACGGCCGGAACGCCGAGCCCTCCTCGAAGCGCCCCAGCGACCGGTACGCCTTGAAGAAGGCCTGCTGCACCACGTCCTCGGCCTCCGCGCCCGCACCGCACGCCACCGCCGCTCTCAGCGCGACCGCCGTGTGCGCGCGGACCAGCGCCGCGTACGCCTCCGGCTCTCCGGCGCGCACCCGTGCGATGACCGCGGCCTCGTCGTCGACCAGGCCCCCCTCCCGCGTCCTCACACTGTTGATACACCGGCAGTCCGGGATCGGTTCCCACACCTGAGAGAATGATGTGCATGGCCTCTGACGTTCCCCGCGTGCTCTCCGGAATCCAGCCCACGGCAGGCTCGTTCCACCTCGGCAACTACCTCGGCGCCGTCCGCCAGTGGGTCGCCCTCCAGGAGTCCCACGACGCCTTCTACATGGTCGTCGACCTGCACGCGATCACGGTCCCGCAGGACCCCGCCGAGCTGCGCGCCAACACCCGGCTGGCCGCAGCGCAGCTGCTCGCCGCCGGTCTCGACCCCGAGCGCTGCACGCTGTTCGTCCAGAGCCACGTCCCCGAGCACGCCCAGCTCGGCTGGGTCATGAACTGCCTCACCGGCTTCGGCGAGGCCTCCCGCATGACCCAGTTCAAGGACAAGTCCGCCAAGCAGGGCGCCGACCGCGCCACCGTCGGACTCTTCACGTACCCGATCCTCCAGGTCGCCGACATCCTGCTCTACCAGGCCAACCAGGTCCCGGTCGGCGAGGACCAGCGCCAGCACATCGAGCTGACGCGCGACCTCGCGGAGCGCTTCAACGGCCGCTTCGGCGAGACGTTCACGATCCCGGCGCCGTACATCCTGAAGGAGACGGCGAAGATCTACGACCTCCAGGACCCCTCGATCAAGATGAGCAAGTCGGCGTCCACGCCGAAGGGCCTCATCAACCTCCTGGACGACCCGAAGACCACCGCGAAGAAGGTCAAGAGCGCGGTCACCGACACCGACACGGTGATCCGCTTCGACCCGGAGAACAAGGCCGGCGTCTCCAACCTGCTCACGATCATGTCCACGCTCACCTCCACGTCCGTCGAGGATCTGGTGAAGAGCTACGAGGGCAGGATGTACGGCGCGCTGAAGACGGATCTCGCCGAGGTCATGGTGGACTTCGTCACTCCGTTCCGGACCCGCACCCAGGAATACCTGGACGACCCGGAGACGCTGGACTCGGTCCTGGCCAAGGGAGCGGAGAAGGCCCGGGCGGTCGCCGCGCAGACGCTCGCGCAGACGTACGAGCGCATGGGCTTCCTTCCGGCCAAGCACTGAGACCAAGGACCCTGGCCCAAAGGGCGGTGGAGGCCGCACACTGGCGGCTGGACCACCCGACACAAGTCGACCGACGACGGAGGAGAACGACGTGGGGACCGTAACGCTCGGCGTTTCGATCGCGGTCCCGGAGCCCTACGGCAGCCTGCTCCAGGAGCGGCGCGCCGGCTTCGGGGACCCGGCCGCCCTTGGCATCCCCACGCACGTCACGCTCCTCCCGCCGACCGCGGTCGAGGAGGAGCGGCTGCCGGAGATCGAGGCGCACCTGGCCGGTGTCGCCGCGGGCTGCCGGCCGTTCCCGGTGCGCCTCCGGGGCACCGGGACCTTCCGGCCGGTCTCGCCGGTCGTCTTCGTGAAGGTCCAGGAGGGCGTGTCCCCCTGCACCCGGCTCCAGCACGAGATCCGGGACGAGGCGGGCCCGATCGCGCGCGAGCTCATGTTCCCGTACCACCCGCACGTCACCGTGGCGCACGGCATCTCCGAGGAGGGGATGGACCGCGCGTTCGAGGAGCTCGCGGGGTACGAGGCGGCCTGGAACTGCCGCTCCTTCGCGCTGTACGAGCAGGGCGCGGACGGCGTGTGGCGGAAGCTGTACGACTACGAGTTCGGCAGCGGCCGCCCCATCTCGGCCGTCCCGGCCCAGGGCGGCAGCCCGGTCGACACCCCGACGGTCACCCCCGCAGGCTGACCCGGCCGCGGGCCCCCGGAGCGGGGGCCCGCGGCCGGGAACCCACCGCCGAGCCGACGCGCCCCGGGCGGGGAACCCGGCCGCCGCGCACGGGCCGGTGAGCCGCGCCGAGCGCGGGGAACCCGGCCGCCGGGCCCGGGCCGCCTCACACCGGCAGCCGCCGGAACAGCGGCCTCGGCAGGTGTCGTACCGCCGCCATCACCATCCGCAGCGTCCCCGGCACCCAGACCGTCTCCGAGCGCCGCCGCAGCCCCAGCTCGATCGCGCACGCGACCGCCTCGGGCGTGGTCGCCGGCGGGGTCTCCGCCCGCCCGGCCGTCGCCTCCGAGCGGACGAACCCGGGTCGTACGACCATCACGTGCACGCCGGTGCCGTGCAGGGCGTCCCCGAGCCCCTGGGCGAAGACGTCGAGGCCCGCCTTCGACGAGCCGTAGATGAAGTCCGTCCGGCGGGCCCGCTCGCCCGCCACCGAGGACAGCACCACCAGCGAACCGTGCCCCTGCTCCTGGAGCGCGCCCGCGCACACCAGGCCGGCCGAGACCGCGCCCGTGTAGTTGGTCTGCGCGACGCGGACGGCGGCGAGCGGGTCGGACTCGTCGTGCGCCTGGTCGCCGAGGACGCCGAAGGCGAGCAGCACCATGTCGATGTCGCCCTCGGTGAAGATCTTGCCGAGCCGCTCCTCGTGGGACTCGGTGTCGAGCGCGTCGAAGGGCACGGTCCGCACCTCGGCGCCGAGCGCGCGCAGCGAGTCCGCCGCGGCGGCGAGCGCGGGGGAGGGGCGTCCGGCCAGCCAGACGGTACGGGTACGGCGGGCGATCAGCCGCCGGGCGGTGGCGAGCCCGATCGCGGAGGTGCCGCCGAGGACGAGCAGGGACTGCGGGGCACCGAAGGCGTCCTTCACGGGGGCTCCTAGAGGTCGAGGCGGCGGGAGAGGTCCGAGGTGAGTACGGAGCCGGGGTCGAGCGCGGCCCGCAGCGTCCGGAACTCGGCGAGGCGGGGGTACATCGCGGCCAGCGCCTCCGGGCGGACGCGGGAGTCCCTGGCGAGGTAGACGCGGCCGCCCGCGCCCGCGACCTCCTCGTCGAGGGAGTCGAGGAAGGGGCCGAGACCGGGCAGGCCGGTGGGCAGTTCGAGGGCGAGCGACCAGCCGGGCAGGGGGAAGGACAGCGGGCCGGGACCGGCCGCGCCGAAGCGCTGGAGGACCGAGCCGAAGACGGGGCAGCGGCGGTCCGCGATCCGCCGGACCACCCGGCGCAGGGCCTCCTCCTGCCCGTACGGGACGACGAACTGGTACGGGACGGATCCCGCGCGCCCGTGGATCCGGTTCCGGTGCGGGACGCCGTCGAGCGGGTGGAGGAAGGCGGCGAGCGGCTGGAGGGCGCCGGTCCGCGCGCGCGGCGCCCCGCGGTACGCGAGCTCGGCGAGGAGGCCGGTGACGGTGCGGCCGAGGAGCCCGCCGGGCAGGGGCGGCGCCGCGGGCAGCCGGACGGGGCGGTGGGCGAGCGGCGCCCGGCGGGCCCGGTGGCGGCGGGGCAGCGCGTCGTACGGGGTGTGGTCGCCGCGGACGAGGACGGCGCGGCCGGTGGCGGCGCCGCGGGCGCGCAGGTCGATCCGGGCGGCGGCGTAGCGGTGCCGGGGGTCGGTGGAGGAGAGCCGGGCCATCGTCTCGTCGAGGTCGGCGGTCCGCTCGGTGTCCACGGTCATGAGCGAGGTCTCGACGGACGGCAGCCGCAGGGTGGCGGAGAGGATCACCCCGGTCAGACCCATGCCGCCGGTGGTGGCGTCGAAGAGCGGGGTGCCGGGCAGCACGGTCCTGATCCCGCCGTCCGCGGTGAGGAGTTCGAGCGAGACCACGTGCCGGCCGAAGGAGCCGGCGACGGAGTGGTCCGTGCCGTGGACGTCGGCGCCGATCGCGCCGCCGACGGTCACGTACCGGGTGCCGGGGGTGACCGGGACGAACCGGCCGAGCGGGAGGAGCGCCTCCGTCAGCCGGTGCAGGCTGACGCCCGCCTCGCAGACGGCGAGCCCGGCGGCGGCGTCGACGGCGAGGATCCGGTCGAGTCCGGTCATGTCGAGGACGGTGCCGCCGGCGTTCTGCGCGGCGTCGCCGTGGGCGCGTCCCAGACCGCGGGCGATCGCGCCGCGGCCGCCGGCCGCGCGGACGGCCTCGACGACCTCGGTGCGGCCGCGGGGCCGCCGCACGCGCGCGAGGGTCGGTGCGGTGCGTCCCCAGCCGGTGATCGCCTCGCAGTCGTCGTCCAGGAGATGGGTCTCGACAGCCATGGAGGTGACCGTATCGCCGTGTCTGTCGCTTATGCCGGTAATGCGGTGCGGTTCGTCGGAACGGGTGAGGAAAGGAGGGCCCGGAGAGGACCCCCGTGGCCGCCGGCCGACGGCGGGGCGCGTTGCCGGTGGCCGCGAGGTGCGGAAGGCCGGTGACGACGGGGTGCGGAAGGCCGCCCGCACGTGCGGGATGTCGTTCGCGCTCCCGCGGCCCCCGGCGGGGGATTCTCGTACTGCGCTCCCTGCGCACGCGGACGGATCGAGGGGCAGACGTACGACATGGACTGGCTGACCAAGCTCCCCGTCATCGGCCCCTGGGTCGCCCGACTCATGAGGACCCACGCCTGGCGTTCGTACGAGACCCTCGACGAGGCCCACTGGACCCGGCTCGCCGCCGCGATCACCTTCCTGTCGTTCCTCGCCCTCTTCCCGCTGATCACGGTCGCGGCGGCGGTCGGGGCGGCGCTCCTCAGCAAGGACCAGCTCGACACGATCGAGGAGAAGATCGGCGACCAGGTGCCCGGCATCTCCGACCAGCTCGACATCGGCGGGCTGGTCGCCAACGCCGGCACGGTCGGACTCGTCGCCGGCGCGATCCTGCTGGTCACCGGCATCAGCTGGATCGGCTCCATGCGCGAGTGCCTGCGCGCGGTGTGGGGGCTCGACGACATCGAGGGCAACCCGGTCCTGCTCAAGGGCAAGGACGCGCTCATCCTCGTCGGCCTCGGCGGCGTGGCGCTGGCCTCGCTCGCCGCGTCCTGGCTCGGCTCCACCGCCGTCGGCTGGAGCGCCGACCGGGTCGGGATCTCCAGCGACGGGGCGGGCGGCTACCTGCTGCAGACGGCCGCCGTCCTAGTCGCCGTCGTCGCCGACTTCCTGATCCTGCTGTACGTCCTGACGCTGCTGCCCGGGGTGCATCCGCCGCGCCGCCGGCTCGTCGTGGCGGCGCTGATGGGCGCGGTCGGCTTCGAGCTGCTGAAGCTGCTGCTCGGCGGCTACATGCGGGGCGTCGCGGCGAAGTCGATGTACGGGGCGTTCGGCGTGCCGGTCGCCCTGCTCATCTGGATCAACTTCACCGCGAAGCTGCTGCTGTACTGCGCCGCCTGGACGGCCACGGGCTCCCGTGGGGAGACGGCGGCCGACGAGGCGTCCGGGGACGGGCCCGCTACGGATTCACGTCCGGGTCCCGGCGGGACCGGCGACGCCCCGCCGCCCCGGCCAGCGGCCAGCGGCGGTTGACCAGGAAGACCGCGCCGGCGAGGAGCACCAGGACCCCGCCGGCCACGCCGAGCGCGATCCCGATGCCGCCGGACCGCTCCTCGGAGGAGGCGTGCACGGCGCCGTCGGGGGCGTTCTTGCCGGGGGCGGGGACCGAGCCGTCGTCCGGGGCGGCCGACTCGGTACGGGCGGACCGCGGCGGTACCAGCTCGCCGACCGGGGTCACCTTCCCGGCGGCGGCGAAGCCCCAGTCGAGCAGCCGGGCCGTCTCGCGGTAGACCGCGTGCTGCTCCTTCGACGAGGGGTTCATCACGGTGACGAGCAGGACCTTGCCGTTGCGCTCCGCGACGCCCGTGAAGGTGGCGCCCGCGTGCGTGGTGTTGCCGTTCTTGACGCCCGCGATGCCCTGGTACGGGGCGACGCCGAGGTCGCCGGTGAGCAGCCGGTTGGTGTTCTGGATCTCGAAGCTCTCGCGCTTCTTGCCCGGCTTCTGCTCGCCGGGGAAGGCGGCGCGGGGCGTCGCCGCGTACTCGCGGAAGGCCGGCTTCTGCATGCCGCTGCGGGCGATGAGTGTCAGGTCGTACGCGGAGGAGACCTGGCCCGGGGCGTCGTAGCCGTCGGGGGAGACCACGTGCGTGTCGAGCGCCTGGAGCTCGGCCGCGTGGTCGTTCATCTCCTTCACGGTCTGCCGCAGGCCGCTGTTCATGCTGGTCAGGACGTGGACGGCGTCGTTGCCCGAGCGGAGGAAGACACCGAGCCACAGGTCGTGGACGGTGTAGGTCTGCTTCTCCTTGATGCCGACCAGGCTGGATCCGGCCCCTATCCCGGCCAGGTCGGCGGTGGTGACGAGGTGCTTGAGCCGGGCGTCGGGGAACTTCGGCAGCAGGGTGTCCGCGAAGAGCATCTTGAGCGTGGAGGCCGGGGCGAGGGGCCAGTGCGCGTTGTGTGCGGCGAGGATCTCGCCGCTCTCGGCGTCCGCGACGATCCAGGAGCGCCCGGACAGCTCCTTGGGCAGCACGGGCGCGCCGGGCCCCAGCTGGACCTGGGTGCCGGGGTTGCCGAGCAGCGGGCCGCCGAGCGAGGACATCGCGTTCGGGGGCTTGGGCTGCTTGTCCTTCTCGTCCGTCGTGTCCGCGTGGGCGGGCACGGCGGCGACGAGCGGCAGGAGAAGAGCAGCGGTGACCGCCCAAGCGGTCTTTTTCGAAGCAGACACGGTCGTGAACGTACAGGCACGGAACAAGGATCCGAACCCCGGCTGGCCGTTCGGCCGGGCTCGTCCACCCGTCCGCGGGGCCAGAGGGACCGACGGTGATACTGGGGGCATGAAGTTCAGCCGTCGCGTCTCCTGGTTCCTGCTCGCGTTCGGGGTGTGGAGCTGGTTCATCTGGATCACTTTCGTCAAGAACCTGTGGAACGACGGGAGCGGCCTCGCGTTCGACGACGCCGGTGACCCGACGGCCTACTTCTGGGTTCATCTGCTGCTTGCCGTCACGTCCTTTGTCCTGGGGACGGTGATCGGAGTGCTCGGGTTGCGTGGGGTGCGCGCCGCGCGCCGCGAAGTCGGTTAGAACCGCGCGAGCGGTAGAAGAGGGGTTCCGGGGCGTGGTCGTCGTCTTCCTGCTGGTCCTGATCGTGGTGCTCGCCGTGCTCGCGGCGGTGCACCGGTACGTGTGGCGGCGCCTCGTGCGCGACGTCACCACGCCCGGGAGCCTGCCGCGCCGCCTGGGGACGGCGGCCGTCGTGGCACTGCCGCTGCTGTCGGTCGCGGCCCTGACCTCGTCCCGCGCCGGAGCGCCGTTCGTGCTCCAGCAGGTGGTCGCCTGGCCCGGCTTCCTCTGGCTCGCCCTGCTCCTGTACGTGACCCTCGCCCTGCTCGTCGGCGAGGCCGTCAGGCCCGTGCTGCGCCGCCTGCTCGAACGCCGCGCCCGGGCCGGGGCGCCCGCCGAGGCCCCCGCCGAGACCCCGGCCCCCGTCCCCGTACCGGTCCCGGACCGCGCGCCGGCCGCCCCGGAGGAGCCGGCCGACGCGGCCCCGCGGCCCGCCCCCGAGGCCCCCGCCGAGGTCTCCCGGCGGCTCTTCGTCTCCCGGGTCGTCGGCGGCACCGCGGCCGCCGCCGCCGTCGGGACCGTCGGCCTCGGCACGTACGGAGTGCTGCGCGGCCCCCGGGTCAAGCGGGTCACCGTCCCGCTCGCCAGGATCCCGCGCGCGGCCCACGGCTACCGGATCGCCGTCGTCTCCGACATCCACCTCGGGCCGATCCTGGGCCGGGCCCACACCCAGCGCATCGTGGACACGATCAACTCCACCCAGCCCGACCTGATCGCGGTCGTCGGCGACCTCGTCGACGGCACCGTCGAGAACCTGGGCCCCGCCGCCGAGCCCCTCGCGCGCCTCCGCGCCCGGCACGGCTCCTTCTTCGTGACCGGGAACCACGAGTACTTCTCGGGCGCCGACGCCTGGGTCGACCACGTCCGCGAGCTCGGCCTGCGCCCGCTGCGCAACGAGCGCGTGGAGATCGCCGCCGGCTTCGACCTCGCCGGCGTCGACGACATCGCGGGGGAGAGCGAGGGGCAGGGCCCCGACTTCGGGCGGGCGCTCGGCGACCGCGACCGGGCCCGCGCCGCGGTGCTCCTGGCGCACCAGCCGATCGTCGTCCACGACGCCGTGCGCCACGGCGTGGACCTCCAGCTCTCCGGCCACACCCACGGCGGACAGCTCTGGCCGGGCAACTACCTGGCGGAACTCGCCAATCCGACCGTGGCCGGACTGGAGCGCTACGGCGACACCCAGCTCTTCGTCTCGCGCGGCGCGGGCGCCTGGGGACCGCCCGTCCGGGTCGGGGCGCCCTCGGACATCACCCTCGTCGAACTCGCCTCGAAACAGGCGTAATCGGGGCGGGGTCACTCCCCGCACCGAGCCCGATACGTGCTGCTCATCGACTTAAATTCGCATTTCCCGGACATATACCTGTGGTGTGAAAGTTTTCTCTTCCACTTGTGAAACACGTGTGATGGGATGACCGCATCGCGACGTTTCCGGGGGCCGTCGCCGTTGGGGTGGACGAATAAAGGAAGCACGGCAATGCGGTCGACGGTCCGTCTGCGGATCCTCATCACTTGTGGAGTACTGGTGGCCGCCGGAGTGGGGGGCTGGCAACTCCTGCCCTCCGACGGCGGCCGGACCGATCCGATCAGCGTCGGCACGACCGACGAGGTCACTTCACTGGACCCGGCCGGCGCGTACGACGCCGGCTCCTGGGCCATGTACAGCAACGTCTTCCAGTCGTTGCTGACGTTCAAGCCGGGGTTCACGACCCCCGTCCCGGACGCGGCGGAGAGCTGCAAGTTCGAGGGCTCGAAGCTCACCACGTACCGGTGCACGCTCCGCGACGACCTCTCGTTCTCCAACGGGCGGAAGATCACCGCCGAGGACGTCGAGTACTCCTTCGAGCGGATGCTGCGCATCAAGACCGACGTCGGTCCGCAGCCCCTCTTCCCGACCCTGAAGAGCGTCACGGCCGAGGGCCGCGAGGTCACCTTCCACCTGAGCGGCCGGGACGCCACGTTCCCGCTCAAGCTGGCCACGGGCGCGGGCTCCATCGTCGACAAGGACCACTACCCGGCGAACGGGCTGCGCGGGGACCTGGCGGTCGACGGCTCGGGACCGTACGTCCTCAAGGAGTACAAGGAGGGCGGGTCCGCGCTCCTGGAGCCCAACCCGAAGTACCGGGGTGCCGTCACCAAGACCGGCGGCCCGGTGCGCGTGAAGTACTACGCGCAGTCCGCGGACCTCGCCGCCGCCTGGAAGGCGAAGGAGGTCGAGGTGACCCACCGGCAGCTGCCGCCGGAGTTCATCTCCGGCCTGCAGCCCGAGGACGGGACCCGCGTCACCGAGGCGGAGAGCGCCGAGATCCGCAATCTCAACTTCAACGTGCGGCCCGGCTCGCCCATGGCCGACAAGGCCGTGCGGCAGGCCGTCGCCGCGGTCCTCGACCGCCCGGCGATCACCACGGGCGCCTACAAGGGCACGGTCGAGCCACTGTACTCGCTCATCCCGCAGGGCTTCGTCGGGCACAGCACCGCCTTCTACGACGTCGACCCGGCGCCGAACGCCAAGCGGGCCAAGAAGCTCCTGAAGGACGCCGGCGTCGAGACCCCGGTGAAGTTCACCTTCGGCTACCGCGCGGACGCCACCTACAAGGCCGAGACCGCCGAGATCAAGCGGCAGCTGGAGGAGACCGGCCTCTTCGAGGTCGAGACCGTCGAGGTCAAGTGGACGGAGTTCCAGAAGCAGTACGCGAAGGGCGCCTTCGACGCGTACACGGTCGGCTGGCTGCCCGACTTCCCGGACTCCGACAGCTTCACCGCGCCGCTCGTCGGCACCGAGAACACCCTGCACAACGGGTTCTCCAGCAAGCGCATCGACGAGCTGATCTCCTCGACGCAGCAGTTCAGCGACCGCTCCCGGGCGACCTCCGACTTCAAGCAGATCCAGAGCGAGGTCGCGTCCGACGTGCCGCTCGTCCCGCTGTGGCAGAAGAAGGACTACGTCCTCGCCACGGAGGCGGTCGCCGGCTCCCAGTACCTGACGGACGGTACGGGCATCTGGCGCCTGTGGGAGCTCGGCTGGGTCTAGTGGTGTCCTTGCGGGTCGGGCCGGACCCGGGGCGCGACCCCGAGTCCGGCCTCACCGGGACTCCGGCTCCGGGCGCCCGTTCGGAGACTCCGGCTCCGGCCCCTACCGGAACTCCGGCCCCTACCGGAACTCCGGCCCCTACCGGGACCCGGGCTCCGCGCCGGGCTCCGGCTCCGGGCCGGGCTCCGGGCCGGGCTTCGCGTCCGGCTCCGGCTGCTTCGGGGCCGTCCTCTTCTTGGGCTTGCCCGAGGCCGCCATGCCCGCCGCCGTGGGCATGAAGTCGGAGAGCAGCTCGTGCGTCTCCTTCACCAGCGGGCGGAGGATCCGGAAGCGGGAGAGCGAGATCGCGCGGGCGGTGACCGGTGCGAGCCGCTCGACCAGGCGGCGGCTGTTCTCCGCGCCCTCCGAGCGGTCGTACACCCAGAACAGGACCAGTCCCATCTGCTGGAGCCACAGCAACCGCGGGAGGGCCTCCTTCAGTTCGGGGTCGACCTTGACGGAGGCGCCGGAGATGACCCGCCGGTGGACCTCGATCGCCGCCTCGCGCGGGCCCTCCGACTCGGGCGAGAAGGGGCTCAGGGGGCTGTCCGGGTCGGCGGCGTTCTTGAAGAACTGCGAGGCGAACTCGTGGTACGGCCCCGCGATGTCGAGCCAGCCGAGGTAGACCCCGCGGATCCGGGCGGTGAGGTCCTTCTCGCCGCCGGTCAGGATGGGCTCGACGGCCGCCTGGTGCTCCTCGGCGATCCGGTCGTAGAAGCCCTGGACCAGGTGTTCCTTGGACGAGAAGTAGTAGTAGGCGTTCCCGACGGAGACCCCGGCCTCCTGGGCGATGGCCCGCATCGTCGTCTTGTCGTAACCGCGCTCCTTGAACAGCCGGAGCGCGGTTTCGAGGATGAGCGTGCGGGTCTGCTCGCTCTTCGGGGCCTTCTTCTCTTCCTTCACGTCCGTCACGGGTCCGAGCCTAGCCGGGCGGGCCGGGCGCCTCGCAGCGCCCGTCCTCGCAGGACCCGGTCCGGCCGTCCGGCCCCTTGAGGGCCTCCCGCCACTTCGCCGCGGCGAGGACCGTGATCCGGGCGAAGGGCTGCCCTGCCGGGGTCGCCAGCCAGTGGGCCTTGGCCCGGTGCTCGGCGAGCGCCCAGAGGCAGACGATCCAGGCGGAGGTCTCCCGGTAGACCTGGCCCCGGTCGCCGACCACGGTGATCTCCCGCAGGGTCGCGGTGTGGTCGAGATCCGGGAACCGGCGGCGGGCCTCCTGCGAACCGGCCGGCACCAGGTCGAGCGGGACGAGCTGCCGCTGGCGGATCAGCCAGTGCCTGAGGTGCACACAGAGCGGGCAGTCGGCGTCGTACAGCACGGTCAGGCGTCCCACGGGGGTCGGCACGGTGCTCCCCTCTCAGCGCTGGGGGGCCGGCGGGGTCCACGGGCCGGCCTTGGGGGCGGCGGTCCAGCCCTGCGGTCCTACCGGCGGCACCTGCTCGCGCTCCATGACCCCGCGGCGCCGGATCTTGTTGAGCACGTAGACGTTCGCGAGGTGCAGGACGCCGAGGACCAGCAGCACCACGCCCAGCTTCACGGAGAGCGCCTCGAAGAGGGCGCGGGTGTCGTCGATGGCGTCGTCCTGGCTCAGGTAGAGGGCGACGAAGCCGAAGTTGACGAGGTAGAAGCCGACCACCAGGAGGTGGTTGACGGCGTCGGCGAGCTTCTCGTTCCCGTGCAGGACGTCTGCCAGGAAGATCCTTCCGTTGCGGCTGAGCGTGCGGGCGACCCAGATGGTCAGGGCGACGCTGATCAGCAGGTAGACGATGTACGCGACGACAGTGAGGTCCATGCCCCACCCTCCCTTGAACACGTTCAAAAGCTGTCGGTCATGACTGTAGACCTCTCTTTGAACGTGTTCAAGTCACCTGCGGGGGCGGCTGTGCGGAGGGAGGCGCGGGCGGCGGAAACTCCCTGGCCGGGTGCCCGACCGCCGTCTAGGGTCGGCCGGATGACGCTCTCTCATGACGTGACCGGCCAGGGCCCCTCGACCGTTCTCCTGCTGCACTCCGGGGTCTGCGACCGCCGGATGTGGGACGGACAGGTCCCCGTCCTCGCCGAGGCCGGGCACCGGGTCGTCCGCTGCGACCTCCGGGGCTTCGGGGACACCCCCGTCGACGCCGCCCACGTCCACGCCGACGACGTGCGCGACCTCCTCGACCGGCTCGGGGTCGAGCGCGCGGCCGTCGTCGGCTCCTCCTTCGGCGGCACGGTCGCGCTGGAGCTCGCCGTCCGCCACCCCGGCCGCGTCTCGGCCCTCGCCCTGCTCGCCTCCGGCATCCCCGGCTTCGAGCCCGGTGAGGAGCTGCGCGCCTGGGGCGACCGCGAGGACGCACTGCTCGACGCGGGGGACCTCGACGGAGCCGTCGAGCTCAACGTCGACACCTGGCTCGGCCCCGAGGCCGGACCCGGGGCCCGCGCGCTCGTCCGGGAGATGCAGCGGCGGGCCTTCGAGGTCCAGCTCGCCGCTCCCGAGGAGTTCGACCCCGTCACCCCCGGGATCGCCCCCGGCGACCTCGCCGGGATCAAGGTCCCTGCCCTCGTCGTCGCGGGCGCCCACGACGTCCCCGACTTCCGGGCGGTCGCCGACGACCTCACCCGCCTGCTGCCCTGCGCCCGCCGCGTCGACCTCGCCTGGGCCGGGCACCTTCCCGCCCTGGAGCGCCCGGACGAGACGGCCCGCCTCCTCGCCGACTTCCTGGCGGAGGTCACGGCCCCGTAGGGACCGCCCGCCCCCGCCGTGCGCGAGGCCTCGCAGAAGCCCCCCGCCCCCGTGCGCACGGCCTCGTGGAGCCACGCCCCTTGCCGGGATCCGGCCACCGGGCGACAGGGGCCCGCCGGCCGCGCCGGCCGCCGCCTCATCGCGCGTACGGCCGCCGCGGGGGTCCCCTGCCCTCAGTCGTCCCTGCCGAAGCGCCGTACGCCGGGGACGAGCGCCGTCCCGAGGCAGCAGCCGCCGACCGCCAGCGCGGCGGCGATCAGGGGGAGTTCGGGGCCCCAGGCGGCGGCCGCGAGCGGCGCCAGCGCGTACCCGAGGGGCATCGCGGCGAGGGAGAGCAGCCAGTCGTACGAGGTGACCCGGGCCAGCGCGTGGGCGGGTACCGCCCGTTGGACGGCGGTCGACCAGACCGGGGAGAGGAACCCGAGACCGGCCTGGGCGAGGCCGTAGGCAGCGATCGTCAGCGGTGCGGGCGCGGCGAGTGCCAGCAGGACCAGGGGGAGCGCGTACGTGGCGAGCCCGAGGTTGGCCGCGAGGACGGGCCGGCGCGGGGTGACGCGGTCGGCGAGCAGCGCCCCGAGGAGGAAGCCGACGGCGCCGACCTGGAGCAGGACGACCCAGACGCCGCCGCCGCCGAGCCGCTGCACGGCGATCGCCGGTCCGAGGGTCATGAGGACGGCCGCGGCGCCGTTCCACGCGCTGTGGCCGATCAGGCTGGTCCAGTACCAGTCCCGGGAGCGGACCTCCTGCCAGCCCTCCGCCAGGTCGGCGCGGAGCGAGCGGCGCGGGATCGGCACCCGCTCCACCCGGACGGCGGTCAGGAGGAGCGCGCTGAGGGCGAAGGTGACCGCGTCGAGGACGAACGCCCAGCCGGGGCCCACGGTCAGGACGAGGGTGCCGGCGAGGGCCGGACCGCCGAGCCGGGAGGCGCTGCGGGCGACGCCCATCGCGGCGTTGGCCCGGTGCAGCGACTCGGCCGCCACCGTCCCCTTCACCAGCGGCGCGTCGGTCGGCATGGCGAAGGCCCCGGCCGCGCCGCCGAGCGCCTCGGCCGTCGCGAGGACGGCCAGGCTGGGGGTGCCGCCCAGGAGTTGGATGCCGACGATCAGCTGGGTGCCGCAGCGCACGAGGTCCGTGGTGAGCGCGACCGTGCGGGCGTCGAACCGGTCGCCGATCACGCCGCCGAGCGGCAGCAGGAGCAGCTTGGGCACCATCGCGCAGCCGAGGACCAGGGCGAGCGCCGCGGTGGAGCCGGTGGCCTCCAGGACGGCGAGCGCGAGGGCGGCCGGGATGGCGGCGTCGCCCAGGAGGGAGAGGGTGCGGCCGGTGAAGAGCAGTCGGAAGGAGCGGGTGCGCAGGGGGTGCGGGGCGGGTGGGGGAGCCGTGGCGGTCGCAGCGGTCATGGCGCGAAGAGTATTTCGGTGCCGAATAATTCGTCAACGAAATACTTCCGGGTCCGTCCCGGGTGGACCGCCGCGGCCCGACGTACGATCAGCCCATGGCGCACCCCGAGGAACCGCGTACTCCGAGCGAGGCGAGTGCCGCGCGCGACTGGACCGACGAGCACGTCGCCCGGTGGCAGCCCGTCCTGCCCGGCCTCGACCCCGTCGTCGAGGGCGCCGTCACCCGGATGAAGAAGCTCTCGGTGCACTTCCGCCGGGTCCGGGAGCAGTCGCTCGTCGACTTCGACCTGGAGCGCCACGAGTTCGACACCCTGCACAAGATCGCCGGCCGGGGCGGCAGCGCCGCGCCCTCCGAGCTCGCCGAGGACCTCGACCTGGCGCCCGCCTCCGTCTCCGGGCGCCTCGAAGCCCTGGAGAAGCGCGGGTTCATCCGCCGCACGCAGTCCACCACCGACCGGCGCCGGGTCGTCGTCGAGCTCACCCCCGCGGGCCGCGAGACCTGGCTGGGCGCGATGGACGTCCTCGGGCACGAGGAGTACCGCCTGCTCGGCGTCCTCTCCCCGGAGGAGCGCGCCCTCCTCAACGGCATGCTGCGGCGCGTCATGGTCGAGGCGGAGTCGAGCCACCCGACCCGCCACTGGTAGCCCCGCACACGGCGAAGGGGCGCCCTCGGGCGCCCCTTCCTCGGTGTCGGCCGGTCACATGCTGAGCGACCGGGCGTAGTTCAGCTGGCCCATCACCCAGTGGATGGTGTCCGGACCGCGCGCCGGGATCATCGTCGCGTGGTGCTTCCCGCCGCTGGTCACCGTGACCTGGATGAAGCCGGTCGTCGTCTTCTCCTTCATCAGGAGGAACAGCAGGCCGAGCAGGCAGAAGATGAAGAAGACGACCGCGAGCACGATCGCGACCGTGGGCATCTTCTCCTCGGTCCGCGACATGTCCATCGCGTTCCACACCGAGCCCTTGAGCGGCATCGGACCGGCCGGCGTGATGATCTGGTCGCCGACCACCGTGATGTCGCCGAGGCTGAGCAGCGGCGCGCCGCCGCCCTGCGGCACCCCGGGCACCTGCTGCGGCGGCACCGGCACGCCGGCCGGCAGGGTCGGCTGGTACGACGGAGGGTGCGGGTACCCGTAGGCGGGCTGTCCCGGCTGCTGCTGCCCGGGGCCCCACTCGTACTCCTCCGGCCGGTAAGGGTTCGGCTCGCTCATCAGTCCCCGTCCTCCACAGAGAAAAAGCCCGCTCCTGCACGCCGCAGCGTACAGAAGCGGACCGGAACACCGGACCGGGAGCCGGGAACCCGGCTCCCGTCACGCGGGTGTGTCAGAAGCGGCGCGTGATCAGCGCGCGCTTCACTTCCTGGATCGCCTTGGTGACCTCGATGCCGCGCGGGCAGGCGTCCGTGCAGTTGAACGTCGTGCGGCAGCGCCACACGCCGTCCTTGTCGTTCAGGATCTCCAGGCGCTGCTCGCCGGCCTCGTCGCGCGAGTCGAAGATGAAGCGGTGCGCGTTGACGATCGCGGCCGGACCGAAGTACTGGCCGTCGTTCCAGAAGACCGGGCAGGACGACGTGCACGCGGCGCACAGGATGCACTTGGTGGTGTCGTCGAAGCGCTCGCGGTCCTCGGCGGACTGCAGGCGCTCGCGGGTCGGCTCGTTGCCCTTGGTGACCAGGAACGGCATGACGTCCCGGTACGCCTGGAAGAACGGCTCCATGTCGACGACGAGGTCCTTGAGGACCGTGAGGCCCTTGATGGCCTCGACCGTGATCGGCTTCTCGGGGTTGATGTCCTTGATCAGCGTCTTGCAGGCGAGCCTGTTCTTGCCGTTGATCCGCATCGCGTCCGAGCCGCAGATGCCGTGCGCGCACGAGCGGCGGAAGGTCAGCGTGCCGTCGACGTCCCACTTGATCTTGTGGAGGGCGTCGAGCACACGCTCCTTCGGGTCGATCTCGATCTGGAAGTCCTCCCAGACCGACGCGTCCGACACCTCGGGGTTGAAGCGGCGGATCCGCATGGTGACCGTGATGTACGGGGAGGCGGCGGACTCCGCCTCGACCTTGTCCAGTACGGGGGTAGCCATCAGTACTTACGCTCCATCGGCTGGTAGCGGGTCGTCACGACCGGCTTGTAGTCGAGACGGACGGTCTCGGTGCCGTCCTCGCCGACCTCGCGGTACGCCATGGTGTGACGCATGAAGTTGACGTCGTCGCGGTTGGGGTAGTCCTCGCGGTAGTGACCGCCGCGGGACTCCTTGCGCGCCAGGGCCGAGACGGCCATGACCTCGGCCAGTTCGAGCAGGTTGCCCAGCTCGATGGCCTCCAGGAGGTCCGTGTTGAAGCGCTTGCCCTTGTCCTGGATGGACACGTGCTCGTAGCGCTCGCGCAGCTCGGCGATCTTCTCGACGGCCGTCTTGATGGTCTGCTCGGTGCGGAACACCATCACGTTGGCGTCCATCGTCTCCTGGAGCTCGCGGCGCAGGTCGGCGACCCGCTCGCTGCCCGTGGAGTTGCGCAGCTTCTCGATCTGCGCGACGACGAGGGACTCCGGGTTCTCCGGCAGCTCGACGAAGTCGTGCTTGGCGGAGTACTCGGCGGCGGCGATGCCGGAGCGCTTGCCGAAGACGTTGATGTCGAGCAGCGAGTTGGTGCCGAGGCGGTTGGCGCCGTGCACCGACACGCAGGCGACCTCGCCGGCCGCGTACAGGCCCGGGACGACGGTGGTGTTGTCCGCCAGGACCTCACCCTCGACGTTGGTCGGGATGCCGCCCATGGCGTAGTGCGCGGTGGGCTGGATCGGGATCGGGTCCGTGTACGGCTCGATGCCGAGGTACGTACGGGCGAACTCGGTGATGTCCGGGAGCTTGGCGTCGAGCTGCTCCGGCGGGAGGTGCGTCAGGTCCAGGTAGACGTGGTCGCCCTCGGGACCGCAGCCGCGGCCCTCGCGGATCTCCGTGTAGATGGAGCGGGAGACGACGTCACGGGACGCGAGGTCCTTCATGACCGGCGCGTACTTCTCCATGAAGCGCTCGCCGTCCTTGTTGCGGAGGATGCCGCCCTCACCGCGGGCGCCCTCCGTCAGCAGGATGCCCATGCGCCAGATGCCCGTCGGGTGGAACTGGAAGAACTCCATGTCCTCCAGGGGCAGACCGCGGCGGTAGCAGGCGGCCTGGCCGTCACCGGTCAGGGTGTGCGCGTTGGAGGTCACCTTGAAGAACTTGCCGGTGCCGCCGGACGCGTAGATCACGGCCTTGGCCTGGAAGATGTGGATCTCGCCGGTGGCCAGCTCGTACGCGACGACGCCGGCGGACTTCTTGACGCCGTCGACCTCGGTGATCAGCTGGTCCAGGACGTAGAACTCGTTGAAGAACTCCACGCCCTCCTTGACGCAGTTCTGGTAGAGCGTCTGGAGGATCATGTGGCCGGTGCGGTCCGCGGCGTAGCAGGACCGGCGGACCGGGGCCTCGCCGTGGTTGCGGGAGTGGCCGCCGAAGCGGCGCTGGTCGATGGTGCCGTTCGGGGTCCGGTTGAACGGCAGGCCCATCTTCTCCAGGTCGAGGACGGCGTCGATGGCCTCCTTCGCCAGGATCTCGGCGGCGTCCTGGTCGACCAGGTAGTCACCGCCCTTGACCGTGTCGAAGGTGTGCCACTCCCAGTTGTCCTCCTCCACGTTCGCCAGCGCGGCGGCCATGCCGCCCTGCGCGGCGCCTGTGTGGGAGCGGGTGGGGTAGAGCTTCGTCAGGACGGCCGTGCGGCTGCGCTTCGTCGACTCGATGGCGGCGCGCATGCCCGCGCCACCGGCGCCGACGATGACGGTGTCGTACTTGTGGATCTTCATGACGTGGATTACCTCTGCCCCGTGCCTAGCGGATGTTCGGGTCGAAGGTGAAGATCACCAGCGTGCCCAGAAGGATGGTGAACACCGTGGCGGTGTACAGCAGGCCCTTGAGCCACAGGCGCGTGTTGGCCCGCTCCGCGTAGTCGTTGATGACGGTACGGAGGCCGTTGGCGCCGTGCAGCATGGCGAGCCAGAGCATCAGCAGGTCCCAGACCTGCCAGAACGGGGACGCCCAGCGGCCGGCCACGAAGGCGAAGCCGATCTTGGAGACGCCGCCGTCCAGGAAGAGCTGGATCAGCAGGTGGCCGAGGACCAGGACGACGAGGACCACGCCCGAGAGGCGCATGAAGAGCCACGCGGCCATCTCGAAGTTGCCGCGGGTCGCGCGCGGGGTCTTGCCGGTGCGCTTGCGGGGGGCCTCGATGTACGGCGCGGGGTTGTCCACGTCGTAGTGGGCGCCGCCTTCGACGGGGCCGATCGCGGCGGAGGTCGTGTCAGCAGACATGAGTGGCGTCAGCTCCCGAACAGTTCACGTGCGGCGTGGCCGAGGACGGGGTACAGGGAGCCCGCCATCAGGACGACCCAGACGCCCACGACGGTCCAGAGCATCTGCTTCTGGTAGCGCGGGCCCTTGGACCAGAAGTCCACGGCGATGACCCGGAGGCCGTTCAGCGCGTGGAAGAGGATGGCGGCGACCAGGCCGTACTCCAGCAGAGCCACGATCGGCGTCTTGTAGGTCGCGACGACCTCGTCGTACGCCTCGGGGGAGACGCGGACGAGAGCGGTGTCCAGCACGTGTACGAACAGGAAGAAGAAGATGAGGACGCCGGTGACTCGATGAGCCACCCAGCTCCACATTCCTTCCCGGCCGCGGTACAGCGTTCCAGCCGGCACGGAAAAACCCTCCGGGAGCGGGGATCGGGGTCGGCCGGCTTCTCTGTCGGTCTGACCCGGCCGGGTACGGTCCACCGGCCCCGGTCATCGTAGCGACGACTTGTCGGTTCGTTCGCGCGGGGTCCATCGGTGTGATCAAACAGGCACGGACGGACTATCGCACGGGCCGGAATCGCCGGATTCCGGACGGATTCACGGCCCGGAGTGTCGCGCCGTGAGGGGTTCCGCGAGTCGGAACGCCAGCCGGGCCCGGGCGAGCCGCCTGAGTTCCTCGGAGGCCACCACGCGTTCTTCCTCCGGTTCGTTGCCGAGACGTGACCGAATGCCTGCCAATACCTGGTCCAGACGCTCCCCGGGCCTTACTCCGTCCAGGCTGATCACGAACGCGTGCCCGAAACTGCTCTCGTACGCGGCGTGGGCGGCCCGCAGCGCGGTCCGCGCCGCCGGCGGGGCGTCGGGGTGCGGCGCCGCCGAGGACTCGGCGGCCAGGGCCTGGTCGAGGTCGGCACGGGACAGGTCGTACCCGGCCTCGTCGGCGGCGGCGAGCAGCGCGTCGACCGTGGGGTACGGGCGGTGCGCCGCCACCCGTTCGGCCCAGCGGAGGCTGTGGCAGCAGGAGAGGAGCAGGGCCTCGGCCTCGGCGGGCGGGGCGGCGTTGAAGCCGGCGAGGCCGCGGACCGAGGGTCCCTGGTTCTGGGCGGGTATGGCAGGCGTGTCCGTGGAGCCCGGCTTGCGGCAGGGGACGTGGGTGTCGCTGGTCAGCGTGGGCTCCGGTACTCCGGGACGGGCGGGGCGATCCGCGCGAGGGACGGGCGCGATGAGGTGGGTGTGACACAACGTTATCGACGGGACGAGGGAAGTGTCCGACGGATGCGCGATTTTCACCCGGAAGGGAGAGTTTCGGAACAGGTGATGGACGGACGCGTTCCGCTCCGGGGTCGCCGTGTCCCCCGATTGGCCGGACCGCCCGAGGTGCGGGAGGATTCCGAATGATGCGGTACTCCATACGAGGGCCCCACAAGGGCCCCGCACTCCTGGCGACGGCGGTGGCACTGGCCACCGTGGCGGCCTGCTCCGGCGGATCCCCGTCCGGCTCGGGCTCCTCCTCCTCCTCCTCCGGCACCGCCCCCGGCGCGTCCGCGAGCTCCGCGCCCACCAGCGCGGCGCCCAGCCCGACGCCCACGCCGACCCGTACGTACCCCCTCTCCACCGCGCCCCGCACGATCCCCGCCGTCCGCGACCACGAGGCCGCCCGCGGGCCGGGCTGGAAGCCCGCCGCCCCCGCCGGGGTCGTCGTCGCGGCGAACAGCCCGGGCCTCGCCGACGAGGGCCGGCTCCTCGCCGGAGAACTCGGCATCCCCTACCGCGGCACCGCCGCCGCCGGCCCCGGGGACGTCGAACTCGCCCTCGGCGGGACGGGGGCCCGCGAGTCGTACACCCTGACCGTGCGGGACGGCCGGGTCCGGATCACCGGCCCCGACGAGGCCGGGGTCTTCTACGGGACCCGCACCCTCAAGCAGTCGGTCAAGGGGACCGGCGCGATGCCCGAGGGCGTGGTCACCGACGCCCCCGCGAAGCCCCAGCGCGGCCTGAACGTCGACATCGCCCGGAAGTTCTTCACCGCCGGCTGGATCGAGGACCGGCTCCGCGAGATGGCCGACCTCAAGCTCAACCAGTTCGGTCTGCACTTCTCCGACGACCAGGGTTTCCGGATCGCCTCGGACTCCCACCCCGAGATCGTCTCCGCGCAGCACCTCAGCAAGGCCGAGGTGCGCCGGATCCTCGCCCTCGCGCAGACCCTGCACATCACCGTGGTGCCCGAGATCGACTCGCCCGGGCACCTCGGCGCCGTCCTGCGCGCCCACCCCGACCTCCAGCTGCGCAACGTGCAGGGGGTCCCGCGCCAGGGCGCCATCGACATCTCGAAGCCGGCCTCCGCCGCGATCGTCGACGACCTGCTGCGCGAGTACTCCCAGCTCTTCCCCGGCGGCTGGTTCCACGTCGGCGCCGACGAGTACCAGGCGCTGACCGTCCGCAGCCCCTCCGCCTCGTACCCGCAGCTCGCCGCGGCCGCCCGGCAGAAGTACGGGGCCCGGGCCGGCGTCCAGGACCTCGCCGAGGGCTGGCTGAACGACCGGGCCGCCGTCGTGCGTACGGCCGGGAAGACCGCCAAGGCCTGGAACGACGGCTTCTTCCGCGGCGGCGTCGTCACGGCGGACCAGGGCATCGAGGTGGAGTACTGGACCGGCAAGGAGATCGGCGCCCGTCCGCCCGTGGAGTACCTGGCCGAGGGCCGCAAGGTCGTGAACCTGAACGACGAGTACCTCTACTACGTGCTCGGTGAGCCCAACGACTTCACGTACCCCACGGGCCGCCGCATCTACGAGCAGTGGACGCCCCGGGTGCTGCGCGGCACGACACCGGTCGCCGCCCGGTACGACGCGCAGATCCTGGGCGGCCGGTTCGCGGTCTGGTGCGACCTGGCCGGGGCCCAGACGCCGGCGCAGGTGGCGGCGGGCATCCGGATGCCGCTGACCGCGACGGCACAGAAGCTGTGGGACGCGAGGACGCCGACCCTCACCTGGGACCAGTTCCGGACCCTGGCGCCGCAGGTGCGCGGCTGACCTGGGGTACGGCGTTCCGCTGGTGGCCTGTGACGGCCGGATCCGCGACGGCGCACGGGCCGCCGGCGCGAAGTGCCCGGTCGAGGTCTTCGACGAGAAGTCCCTCGGGCTGCGGTGGAACCCTAGGCAACCCCCGGGGGGCACTGGCATGATTCCGGCCGCGCAGTGACGAAAAAGCGTCGTTCGGCGCAGTAGGGGACGTACTGCGTCCGCAACGGGTGGCGAGGAGGCGTCGATGACGTCGGGGACGGGCCGGAACCTGCTGGAACTGATCGACGGGGCGGACGAGCGGGGCCTGGCCGCGGCCGGTCTCGCCTGCCTCGACCGCTGCCTGCCGCTGCTCGCCGGTGACCTCGGGGACGCCCTGCGCCCCGTGTGGGCCGCCGTCGCCCGCGGTGACGGCGAGGCCTGGGGCGAGGCCGTCGCGAAGGCCCAGGTCGCACTGGACGCGGAGCCGGCCGTCGGCGCCGCGGCCGAGGAGGTGCGCGCCATGCTGGCCCACGCTCCGACGGACTGGACGGACGAGGCCCTGCGCGGCTGGGCCGCCGCGTGCTCCCTCACCGCCCTCGCCCTGCACGGCCGCTACGACGCGGCCGAGGTGCCCACCGGGCTCGTCGAGCGCTGCCGGGCCGGCGACGCGGACGGCGCGGGCCCGCTGCTCGCGGGGGAGCTCCGCCGCCAGCAGGCCGTCCTCGACTCGGTGGCCCACGGCCCGACGGGTCTGCGCCGGGCCCGTGAGCTCTCGGTCGAGGGCGGCCGGGTGCTGCGCGCGGTCGTCTCCCGCCGCGCCCGCACCGCCTGAGGCCTCAGGCCTGTTCCTCCGGGGCGGGGGCCTGGACCATCAGGGACGCGACCGCCTCGGAGATCTCCCGCTCGGCCGTCGCCTTGTCGAGGCCGAGACCGGTCAGGACGCCCGAGCCGTCCTCGTGCTCCAGGAGCGCGAGCAGGATGTGCTCGGTGCCGACGTAGTCGTGCCCGAGGCGCAGCGCCTCGCGGAACGTCAGCTCCAGGACCTTCTTCGCCGCCGCGTCGTACGGGACGAGGGTGGGCGGCTCGTCGACGGCGGGCGGCAGGGTCGCGACGGCGGCCTCGCGGACCCGGTCGAGGGACACGCCCCGCGAGGTGATCCAGTGCGCCGCGAGCCCCTCGGGCTCGGCGAGCAGGCCGAGTGCCAGGTGGGCGGTGGTGATCTCGCCGTTGCCGACGGCCGTGGCCTCGTTCTGGGAGGCCATCACCACGTTCCGGGCGCGGGGGGTGAAGCGGTTGAACCCGGCGTTCGGGTCCATCTTCTCCGCGTCCGGGTCCTTGGGGACGAAGCGCTTCTGGGCCGCCTGGCGGGTGACGCCCATGCTGCGGCCGATGTCGGTCCAGGAGGCGCCGGAGCGCCGGGCCTGGTCCACGAAGTGGCCGATGAGGTGGTCGGCGACGTCGCCGAGGTGGTCCGCGGCGATGACGGCCCCGGAGAGTTGCTCCAGCGCGTCGGGGTGGACCTTCTTGATCGCTTCGATGAGCTCGTCGAGACGGACGGGGACCTTCGGGGCGACTGGATTCGTCATGAGGCAACCCTAGGTTGACACCCTCCGACTGTCAACGGTCGGTTGACACCTGGGGTGGGATCCGAGGGCAAAAGGGAGACGGCCGGGGTCGCCACCCCCCACAGGAGAGACCCCGGCCGTCGTCCACGGGGCCGCAGCACGGCTCCGTACTCCATTCAGCGCCGGGGGTGCGCTTTATGTCACACCGCGACCGCGCCGGAGTCGCCCCGGGCGCCCCCGCCGGAAGGTTGCAAGTTGTACAAAGAGCCCGGACCGCGTGGACGCGGCGCCGCGACACGACGTAGCGTGCAGTTGCGCGAGGCAGCGTGGCGGTGGTGACCAGCCGCGATGAAGCGACGACGCGACGACGAACAGGGTTTGGGGAGTGCTGGGGGACGACGCGGAGCTGACGGCCGCGGTGCTCGCTGCGCAGAACGGGGACGAGAACGCCTTCCGTACTGTGTATCGCGCCGTGCACCCACGGCTGCTCGGTTACATACGCACGCTGGTCGGCGACACCGAGGCGGAGGACGTCGCCTCGGAGGCCTGGCTGCAGATAGCCCGCGACCTCGACCGCTTCGACGGCGACGCCGACCGCTTCCGCGGCTGGGCCGCCCGGATCGCCCGCAACCGCGCCCTCGACCACGTCCGCATGCGCGGCCGCCGCCCGGCCGTCGGCGCGGACGAGACCGAACTCACCGAGAAGCCCGCCGCGTCCGACACGGCGGGCGAAGCCCTGGAGGCGCTGGCCACCGGCCACACCATGCAGCTGATCGCCCAGCTCCCGCAGGACCAGGCCGAGGCCGTCGTCCTCCGCGTCGTCGTCGGCCTCGACGCCAAGACCGCCGCCGACACCCTGGGCAAACGCCCCGGAGCCGTCCGCACGGCGGCCCACCGCGGCCTCAAGAAACTGGCCGAACTCCTCGGCGTCGACGGCGACACGGCCGGCCCCGACGACGCCGGCGAGGCCGTCGTCCCCCTGGACGGCGTGCCTCCGCAACGCGGCCGCGTACCGGGGTCCGTGGCCCCCGGCGGTGTGACGCAATCGCGTCCGCGTACGCAGAAGGACATGTGATGGCCGACGAGCGGTACCAGTGGCTCGACCAGGAGACCGCGGAGCGGCTGCTCCGCGGCGAGCCGGTCGACGCCGTCGACGACCGTGCGCGCTCCCGGGCGGAGCGCCTGGCCGAGGCCCTCGACGCCGCCCGCACCCCGGACACCCCGCCGGCCGCCGCCCGCACCGAGCTCCCGGGCGAGGCCGCCGCGCTCGCCGCCTTCCGCGCCGCCCAGGCCGACCGCGCCGCGTCCGGCGCGGTCGCCGGGCCCGCCACGGCCCGCACCGAGCACGCCGAACTCGGCCGGGTGCGGCTCGCCCCCGTGCCGGTCCGCCGCCCCCGCTGGGGACGCTCCCTCCGGTACGGAATCGCCGCCGCGGTCACCGCCGTCACCGTCGGAGGGGTCGCCGTCGCCGCGGGAACGGGTGTGCTGCCCATGGTGGGCCCCGCGCCCGCCAGCTCCGTCACCGCCGGGGAGAGCGCCGACCCGCTCGTCTCCGAGGACCCGGGCATACGCGAGGACCCCGGGACGCCCACCACGGAACCCGACGGCGCCGACCCCACGCCCGACGCGTCGCCGACGGCCGGCACCGGGACCACCCCGCCGCCCGGCGAGGCCACCGGCGGCCCCGGCACGGACACCCGCGGACCCGGCACCCCGGAACCCGGCCGCAGCACCGCCGGCACCGGAACGGACCCCGGCGGCCCGGACCGGGACCCGAGCGGCACGGACGGCGGCGGCACCCTGAACGGCGGCACCGGCGGCGACCTGAGCGGCACCGGCTCCCGCGAGAAGATCATCAAGGCCTGCCGGGACTTCCGCTCGGGCAAGCTCGACGCCTCCGGACGCAAGGGCCTCGCGGGCATCCTCCGCGACGGCGACACCCTGCGCCGCTACTGCGACCGCCTCCTCGGCACCGGCACCGACGGGCCCGACGGCGGCGGCTCGGGCGGCTCGCGCGACGACTCCGACGACGACTCCAAGGGCGACGGGAACGACGACGGGCGCCACGGCGGCCGCGGCGACGGGCGGGGCGACGGCAGCTGGGGCGGCCGCGACACGAACCGCTCCGCGGCTCCCGACATCGCCGGACTCACCGCCTCCCTGCCCCTCGGAATCGGCGTCGACGCCCGCCTTCCGCTCCCGGTGTAACACTTCTGGGCACCGCGGCGCAGTACTGAGTGAGCCGACTGGTCATCGGCCGCGCAGTGAGCCGGGGTTCCCCCCGTACCTACGGCTCCGCGCACATGGCGCGGGTGGGACACGTTCCCCCGGTCCCACCCGCGCCCTCTCCCTCTCCCCGCCGGGACGCCCGCGGACGCCCCGCCGGGTCACCAGTGGACGACGACCTTGTCGCCGACCTTCACCTGGTCGAACAGGGTCGTGAGCTTGGCCCGGTCCCGGACGTTGACGCAGCCGTGCGAGCCCCCGTTGTAGCCCCGGGCCGCGAAGTCCGAGGAGTAGTGCACCGCCTGGCCGCGGCTGAAGTACATCGAGAGCGGCATCGGCGTGTGGTACAGCCGCGACCAGTCCTGCCGGACCTTCCGCTCCACGGTGAAGACGCCCTCGCGGGTCGGGGTGTTCTCCGAACCGAAGCGGACGTCCATCGACGAGACGACCTTCCCGTCGATCATCCAGGCCAGGGTCCGGCTCTCCTTGCTGATGCACAGCACCCGGCCGGTCGTGCACCGCGGATCGGGGGTGTCCAGCTCGTTGGTCGTCGAGGGCTCCAGCTCGTCGGCCGTCGGCTTCCGGCTCGCGCCGAGCAGCGCCTGCCAGGTCGCCCCGTCCACCGAACCCGTCCGGGGAAGGCCCTGCTTCCGCTGGAAGGCCTTGACCGATCCGGCCGTCATCGTCCCGTAGAAGCCGGTGGGCGCCCGGTCGAAGTGGTCGAGCTGCCGGAGCCGCGCCTGGAGCTCGCGGACCTGCTCGTTCTCGTCCCCGTCACCCATCAGCACCTTCGTCCCCGGCGCCTCCGAGGACGCCGAGGGCGTCTCCGTCGGCGCGTCCGTGGCGCCGGACGGCGACGGAGCCTTCCCGTCCTCGGTGGGCGCGTCGGACGGGGCACCGCTCGCGGCCGGAGCCGAGGCCGAACCGGAGGGGCTCCCCGAGCCGCCTCCCGATCCGGCAGCCTGGGCCGTGCAGCCGGCGGCGAGTGCCACCGCGGCCGCTGCCAGGACCGCTCTGCGTATGACGGAAGAAGACCGCTTCATCGTTGCCCCCCGGGACGTTGCGTGTGTACCTAGTGATGCGTCCCGCGCGTGTGCGGTTGCGCGCGAAGGTCACGATCCGCGCATGCTGTGGGGAAGGGCCACACGCATCGGGAGGCACAGCCAATGGCGCGCGAGTCGGAGTCGGGACTGCCCATCGAGCCGGTCTACGGGCCGGAGGCCCTGGAGGGCTGGGATCCGGCGGAGCGCCTCGGCGAGCCGGGCGCCTATCCCTTCACCCGCGGGGTGTACCCGTCGATGTACACCGGCCGGCCGTGGACGATGCGCCAGTACGCCGGCTTCGGCACCGCCGTGGAGTCCAACGCCCGGTACAAGCAGCTCATCGCCAACGGCACCACGGGCCTGTCCGTCGCCTTCGACCTGCCGACGCAGATGGGCCACGACTCGGACGCCCCGATCGCCTCCGGCGAGGTCGGCAAGGTCGGGGTGGCCGTCGACTCGGTCGACGACATGCGGGTCCTGCTCGACGGCATCCCGCTGGACCAGGTCTCCACCTCGATGACCATCAACGCCCCCGCGGCCCTCCTGCTGCTCATGTACCAGCTGGTCGGCGAGGAGCAGGGCGTCCCCGCGGACCGGCTGACGGGCACGATCCAGAACGACGTGCTGAAGGAGTACATCGCCCGCGGCACGTACATCTTCCCGCCCAAGCCCTCCCTCCGGCTGATCGCGGACATCTTCCGGTACTGCCGGGCCGAGATCCCCAAGTGGAACACCATCTCGATCTCGGGCTACCACATGGCGGAGGCCGGCGCCTCGCCCGCGCAGGAGATCGCGTTCACCCTGGCCGACGGCATCGAGTACGTGCGGACAGCCGTCGCCGCGGGCATGGACGTGGACGACTTCGCGCCCCGGCTCTCCTTCTTCTTCGTGGCCCGCACGACGATCCTGGAGGAGGTCGCGAAGTTCCGGGCTGCCCGCAGGATCTGGGCGCGGCTCATGCGGGAGGAGTTCGGCGCGAGGAACCCCAAGTCCCTGATGCTCCGCTTCCACACCCAGACGGCGGGCGTCCAGCTGACCGCCCAGCAGCCCGAGGTCAACCTGGTCCGCGTCGCCGTGCAGGGCCTCGCCGCCGTGCTCGGCGGGACCCAGTCGCTGCACACCAACTCCTTCGACGAGGCGATCGCCCTCCCGACGGACAAGTCCGCCCGGCTGGCCCTGCGCACCCAGCAGGTCCTGGCGTACGAGACGGACGTGACCGCGACCGTGGACCCGTTCGCCGGCTCGTACGTCGTGGAGCGGATGACCGACGACATCGAGGCCGCGATCCTGGAGCTGATGGACCGGGTCGAGGACATGGGCGGTGCGGTCAGCGCGATCGAGCGCGGCTTCCAGAAGGGCGAGATCGAGCGCTCGGCTTACCGCATCGCGCAGGAGACCGACGGCGGGGAGCGGGTCGTCGTCGGCGTGAACCGCTTCACGGTCGACGTCGAGGAACCGTACGAGCCGCTGCGCGTCGACCCGGCGATCGAGGCGCAGCAGGCCGGGCGGCTCGCCGCCCTGCGGGCCGAGCGCGACGGGGCGGCGGTGGACGCGGCCCTCGCCGCGCTGCGGAGGGCGGCCGCGGGGACGGACAACGTCCTCTATCCGATGAAGGAGGCCCTCAGGGCCCGCGCCACCGTGGGCGAGGTCTGCGACGCGCTGCGGCAGGTGTGGGGGACGTACGTCCCGGCCGACGCCTTCTGATCTTCCGCGATGCGAAACACCCGGGCGGGGATCCGTACCGGCGTGCGACACTCCGCTTCATGCTGGGTGTCACCGATCTTCCGACCTACCTCCTGGGCCTCGTCCTCATCATCCTCCTGCCGGGGCCGAACTCGCTGTACGTGCTGTCCGTCGCCGCCCGCAAGGGCACCCGGACCGGGTACAAGGCCGCCGCCGGCGTCTTCACCGGCGACGCGGTCCTGATGACGCTGGCCGCGCTCGGCGCGGCCTCCCTCCTCCAGACCACCCCCCTGCTCTTCATGATCGTGAAGTACGCGGGCGCGGGGTACCTGGCCTGGATGGCGTACGGGATGCTGCGCTCGGCCCGCGAGATGTGGCGCTCGCGCGGGCAGGCCGCCGAGCCGGCCGCCGACGGCACCGGCCAGGAGCAGGCCGGCCCGGGGGAGAACCCGTACCGCAGGGCCCTCGTCATCAGCCTCTTCAACCCGAAGGCGATCCTCTTCCTCATCTCCTTCTTCGTGCAGTTCGTGGACCCGGCGTACGCCTACCCGGCGCTGTCCTTCCTGGTCCTGGGCACGCTCCTGGAGATCGGCAGCTTCCTCTACCTCACGATGCTCATCTTCGGCGGCACCCGCCTCGCCGCCGCGTTCCGCCGCCGCCGACGCCTCTCGGCCGGCGCCACCTCGGCGGCCGGCGCCCTCTTCCTCGGCTTCGCCGCGAAACTCTCCCTCAGCAGCGCCGCTTGACCCTCACACCGTGTGAGGCCGTTCCGTAGGGGTCGTCATGTTCACCATCGGAGACTTCGCCCGGCACGGGCGGGTGTCGGTCCGTATGCTGCGTCACTACGACGGCATCGGACTGCTGCGCCCGGCCCGGGTCGACCCGCACACGGGATACCGCTTCTACACGGCGGACCAGCTCGCCCTGCTCAACCGCGTCATCGCGCTCAAGGACCTCGGCTTCACGCTCGAACAGGTGAAGGCGATCCTCGACGAGCGGTTCGACGCGGAGGAGCTGCGGGGGATGCTGCGGCTGCGCCAGGCCGAGCTGGAGACGGCCCTGGCGGAGGCGCGGGCGCGGCTCGCCCAGGTCGGCGCGAGGCTCCGGGCCATCGAGAGTGAGGGACGCATGTCCAGCCAGGACGTCGTCGTGAAGAAGATCCCCGCCGTCCGGATCGCCGAACTGAGCGGGGTCGCCGCGAGCTTCGGCCCGCAGCACATCGGCCCGGTCATCGGGCCCATGTACGAGGAGTTGTGCGGCCGCCTGGAGGCTGCCGGGGTCACCGGGTTCGGCCCGGGGATCGCGTACTACGAGGACGCGGGCAGGGGCGACGGATCGGTCCTCGTGCACGCCGCCATGACCGTCCCCGAGGGGACGGCCGTGGAGGGCGTCGAGGTCCGCGTGCTGCCCGGGATCGAGGAGGCGGCGACCGTCGTCCACCGGGGCTCGATGGACACGGTCCTGCCGACCGCGCAGACCCTGGCCCGCTGGATCGAGGCCAACGGCTACCGGACGCGGCAGTACGCGCGTGAGCTGTACCTGGAGTGCCCCGAGGACCGCTCGCGGTGGGTGACGGAGCTCCAGGAGGCGATCGTCCGCGACTGAGGCCGGACGCCCCGGCCGCGGTGCCCGCGGGCCCGGGTCCCCCGCACGGGGCCCGGGCCCGCCGCCCGTCGCGGGCGGCCCCGCCGGAGCCGCCCGGCCGCTACCTCCGCAGGGCCCTCCGCAGTCGCAGCGCGCGCCGAGCCAGCCGGCGGACCCGGGGGTGGCGGGGGAGCGGGATGCCGCCGGGCAGGTCGAGGACGGTGAGGCGGCGGCGGGTGAAGTGGTGCCGGGTGCGTTCGGCGAACGGCCCGGTCAGGTGCCGTACCGCCGGCTCCCGCAGCTCCGGCCGGATCTTCGGCTGCATCGCGAAGCCGACCGCGGCGACCAGGTCGTTCAGCGGGGCCGTGGCGATGGCGCCGCCGTCCTCGGGGCCGGCCTCCAGGGGCGGCACGACCGCGTCGACGACGGTCAGCGGGATGCGGTTGCTGTTCTGGAACGGGGTGAGCCGCTCCAGCAGGCCGCGCGTCCCGACCCGGGCGACGGGCAGTCCGTAGAAGGTGTGCGCGGTGAGCAGCGCCGTGGAGAAGCAGCCGACGACGAGGGCGGGCCGCAGCTCCCGGTAGAGCACCTCGGCGAGGACCGGCCGGTCCTCGACGGTCAGCTCGGCGCCGTGTGCGGCCGCCTCCTCGGTGAGCGCCTTCGACCAGGTGTCGGGGGCCGTCGGGTGCGGTTTGAAGACGAGGCGCCGGTGGCCCCGGGCGATCGCGCCCCGCACCATCCGCAGGTGCAGTTCCTCCTCCTCGGCCGGGGTGAGCAGGCCGAGTGCCGCGAGGTACTGGCCGAGGAGGAGCGCGGGCCCGACCCCGGCGGCGGCCGGGGCGGCGGGTCCGGCGAGTTCGTCGACGCAGCGGGTGAAGGCCTCCGTCGGCACGGCCTCGGGTACGGCCCCGAACTCGGCGAGCAGCAGCGGCGCGAGGCCGGGCACGAGGTCCAGGTGGAGGAGCCGGCCGACGCGTCCGCCGATCAGCGGGTCGATCTTGTTGCGGGTCGGTCCGTAGCTCATGAGGCCGTCGGCGTAGACGGTGACGGGGGCGTCGGGGAGCAGTTGGGCGAGGGCGAGGGCGGGGGTGACCTGGATCGATTCCAGGGTGAGTTCGACGTGGTCGTCGCCGAGGTCCCAGATCCTGCGCAGGTGGCGCTGGAGGAGCGGGAGGTCGGAGGGGCGGGGGGTCCAGCCGCCCGGGTGGAGCGGGGAGATCGTCTCGTTCCAGGAGAGGACGGAGTCGAAGCGGTGGCGGAGTCGTTCGAAGCCGTCGGCGTGGTCCAGCGGCGGGGTGGTCTCGGGCACGGCCGCGTTGTTGGTGACGAGCAGGATGCGGCGGTCGGCGGGGCCGAAGGCGCCGCTGTCGAGGGCGGCGGCGATCGTCACCGCGCCGTAGAGGGTGGAGGCGCAGAAGATCTGGGTGGTGCGGCGGGTGCTCACGCGGCGGCCTCCGCGGCGGTGGTGCCGGCGGTGCGCGTGCCCGGTGCGGGGGGTGGTGCGGGGCGCCGTCGCCGGAGCCTGCGCAGCATGGTGGCGCGGTCGCCGCCCATCGCGGTGAGGGCCTCGTCGAGGACGTCCTGCGGCATGCGGCGCAGGGCTCCCGCGCTCATCGCCTTGAGCTGTCGGGCGACGTCGGGTTCGAAGCGTTCGATCGAGCCGATGTGGTGGGAGATCACCGCGCAATAGGTGCGGACGGCTTTCGGAAGGAGAAGTGCGGCGTCGGGGTCCGCGGCGGTCTCGTCGATCACCTGGTCGAATGCGCGGATGAAATCCAATTGCCTGGTGTCGCCGATCTGGGTGAGGGAGGTCGCCACTCCGCGCCGGTAGAAGACGCCGAGTTCCCCGATGGCGGCGAAGGAATCGGCCTCGCGATGCAGGCGCCAGATCCACGGCCGGTCCTCGGCGGTCCGCAGTCCGTGGGTGAAGTGCAGGAGGCCGCGGTCGAGGAGCCGCCGGTGGTAGACGCCGGCCCAGGCGTACGGGTAGTCGACCGAGGTCGTCCGGTGCGCGGGCAGGATCGCGTCGCGGGGGTCGAGGACCTCGCCGCGGCGGGGGACCGGTGCGCGGCGGACGCTCCGGTTCCTGCCGGTGACGGAGACGTGGTCGGTGCGCAGGAAGTCGCAGCCGAGGTCCTCGGCGGCGGCGACCAGGCGGGCGTAGTAGCCGGGGGAGAGCCAGTCGTCCCCGTCGAGGAAGGTGAGGTACTCGCCGCGGGCGGCGTCGAGGCCGGTGTTCCGGGCGGTGGCGAGGCCGCCGTTCTGTTCGTGCCTGATGAGGACGGCGCCCGGGATCTCGCGCGCGGCCCGTTCGAGGATGTCCGGGGTCCCGTCCGACGAGCAGTCGTCGACCAGCAGGAACTCGAAGTCCTCCCGGGCGTTGGCCCGCAGGCTCGTGAGGGTGTCGGGGGCGTATGTCTGCACGTTGAAGAACGGCACGACGACGGAGAGCTTGACCACGCGGTCGACGCTAGGCGCCGTCCCGGCATTCCCACCGACCGTCGGGCGTCTCTTCGGTGAACACGGGGCGGCGGGCGAATTAACCGCCTTTACCGGCAGGGAGATTCGGCCTCGATGCGGCCGGTTCGCGACCCGCTTCAACGCGAGGAGAGGCTCTGTTCACCGTTTGTTGCTTCTCAGTTGGGCCGGAAAGCGGAATGCCCTTCTAGCGTCCTCGGCGTGCCAGCAAGTACCAGAGAAGCGGTGCGGACAGCCGTACTCGCCGATTCCGACACCCGGTGGAAATGGGGCGCCCTCACGGCGCGCCGCATCAGCCCGGCGAGCGCCGAACCCGCCGGGTTCGTGCTGCGCGGGCGGGCCACCCCCACCGCGCGCCAGCTCGCCGAGACGGGGGTGTCCACCACCGCCCCGCGCGAGGTGACGGGGACGGAGTTCCTGCGTGCGGTCCGGGACGCGGAGTCGCGCGGGGAGGGGTACGACGTCGTCGTCCTCGCTCTGGTCGGCGGTACCGTGCGGGCGGTCCTCCAGGGTCTCGCCGATCTGGGGCTCGCACGGCGTCCGGTGGTCGTCACCGGCTATGTCGGGGTCGTCTACGAGAAGCTGACCGACGGCCTGCTGCTGCGCCACGGTGCCGACGTGGTCCTCGCCAACTCCCGTCACGACGCGGAGCGTTTCCGCGCGGTGTACGAGGGGGTGGGCGCCGGGGCCGGCTCGGTCGTCGAGGCGGCGCTGCCCTTCCTGGGCGGCGCCCCGCACACCCCGGAGGCGGGCCGGGACACCCTGGTGTTCGCCGCCCAGCCGTCCGTGCCGGCCACCCGGGCCGAACGCGCCTACGTCCTGCGGCGGCTGATCGGGCACGCGCGGCTCCACCCGGGGCGCGAGGTGCTCCTCAAGCTGCGCTCCAAGCCGGGCGAGCACACCACGCACCTGGAGGAGTACCCCTTCCAGAAGCTGGTCCGCGAGCTGGACCCGCCGGACAACTTCTCGCTGGTGTACGGGCACATGGGCGAGGTCCTCGACCGCACCGACCTGCTGGTGACCGTCTCGTCGACGGCCGCGCTGGAGGCCCTCCACCGCCGCATCCCCACCGCGATCCTCACCGACCTCGGGGTCCGCGAGGTCCTCGGCAACCACCACTTCGTCGGCTCCGGGCTGCTCGCCTCGTTCGACCGGCTCGACAAGGGGCTCGTGCCGACGCCCGACGAGCACTGGCTGGCACGGCAGGGCGTCGCGTCCGACGGCTCGTACGAGGCGGCCTTCGACGCGGCCCGGGACCGGGTCGCCGCACTCCTTGCGCTGCCCGCGCTCCCCCCGATCACCCCCTACTACACGACGGAGACGGCCCCCGGCTACCTGCCCGGGATCCTCGCCCGCCACCGCCTGGACACCACCGCCCCGGAGCGCCGCGAGAGCGGGCTGCGCAGGGTCGTCCGGGAGGCCGCGCGGGGCGCGTACCGCCACGGCGTGCAGCGCGTCGCCCCCGTCATCCGCCGTCTGGGAGAACTCTGATGACCACCACCGTGCTCGCCGTGATCCCCGCGAGGGGCGGTTCGAAGGGCGTGCCCGCCAAGAACCTCGCCCCGGTGGCCGGGGTGCCGCTGGTGGCCCGGGCCGTCCGGGCCTGTCTGGGCGCCCGCGCCGTCACCCATGTCGTGGTCTCCACCGACGACGCCGGCATCGCCGCCGCCGCCCGCTCCGCGGGGGCCGAGGCCGTGCGGCGCCCCGCGGAGATCGCCGGCGACACCGCGACCAGCGAGGCCGCGGTCCTGCACGCCATGGACGCCTTCGAGGCCACCCACGGCCGATCCGCCGACGTGGTCCTCCTCGTCCAGTGCACCAGCCCGTTCCTCGGCTCCGCGGAGGTCGCCGAGACGGTCGGGCGCATCACCTCGGGGGCGGCCGACACGGCCTTCACCGCCGCCCCGTCGCACGGCTTCCTCTGGCGCGAGACGGTCGAGGAGGGCGCCACCGGCGTCAACCACGACAAGGCGCACCGCCCCCGCCGCCAGGACCGGGAGCCCGAGTACCTGGAGACCGGCGCCGTCTACGCGATGGACGCGGCCGGCTTCCGCACCCACCGGCACCGCTTCTTCGGCCGCACGGCGCTCGTCGTCACCGACCCCGCCCGGGTCCTGGAGATCGACGACCCGCACGACCTGGCCCGGGCCCGCGCCCTCGCCCCGCTCCTCGACACCCCGGCCACCCCCGGCTTCGCGGACATCGACGCCGTCGTCCTCGACTTCGACGGCACGCAGACCGACGACCGGGTCCACCTGGACGCGGAGGGGCGGGAGTTCGTCTCCGCGCACCGCGGTGACGGCCTGGGCATCGCCGCCCTGCGCCGCGCCGGACTGCCCGTCCTCATCCTCTCCACCGAGCAGAACGCCGTCGTCGCCGCCCGCGCCCGCAAGCTCAAGATCCCCGTCCTGCACGGCATCGACCGCAAGGACCGGGCCCTCAAGGAGTGGTGCGCGGCCGAGGGCATCGACCCGCAGCGCGTGCTCTACGCCGGAAACGACGTCAACGACCTCCCCTGCTTCCACCTCGTCGGCTGGCCCGTCGCGGTGAGCAGCGCGCACGACTCCGTACGGGCCGCGGCCCGCGCGGTCACCGTCACCCCGGGCGGCTCGGGGGCGATCCGCGAGATCGCCGCCTGGCTCCTCGGACCCGAGCTCGACACCCCCGAATCCTAAGGAACAGCACCATGAACACCCGTATCCGCACCCTCGGCGCCAAGACCGCCGGCCCGGGCCACTCCGTCTACATCACGGGCGAGATCGGCATCAACCACAACGGTGACCTCGACAACGCGTTCGCGCTGATCGACGTGGCGGCCGAGGCAGGCTGCGACGCCGTCAAGTTCCAGAAGCGCACCCCCGAGATCTGCACCCCGCGCGACCAGTGGGACATCGAGCGCGACACCCCCTGGGGCCGGATGACGTACATCGACTACCGCCACCGCGTGGAGTTCGACGAGACGCAGTACCGCGCCATCGACGAGCACTGCCGGAAGCGCGGCATCGACTGGTTCGCCTCCCCGTGGGACACCGAGGCCGTCGCCTTCCTGGAGAAGTTCGACGTGCCGGCCCACAAGGTGGCCTCCGCCTCCCTCACCGACGACGAGCTGCTGCGCGCGCTGCGCGGCACCGGCCGCACGGTCATCCTCTCCACCGGCATGTCGACGCCGGAGCAGATCCGTCACGCCGTCGAGGTCCTCGGCAGCGCGAACATCCTGCTCTGCCACGCCACCTCGACGTACCCGGCCAAGGCGGAGGAGCTCAACCTGCGCGTCATCCAGACGCTCCAGGAGGAGTACCCGAACGTCCCGATCGGCTACTCGGGCCACGAGACCGGCCTCCAGACGACGCTGGCCGCCGTCGCGCTCGGCGCCACCTTCGTGGAGCGCCACATCACCCTCGACCGCGCGATGTGGGGCTCCGACCAGGCCGCCTCCGTCGAGCCGCAGGGCCTGCAGCGCCTGGTCCGCGACATCCGCACCATCGAGACGGCCCTCGGCGACGGCGTCAAGAAGGTCTACGAGTCGGAGCTCGGCCCGATGAAGAAGCTCCGCCGGGTCCAGGGGCTCGTCGCCGCATGACCGGGCAGCTGGCGTTCGTCGAGAGCCCGGTCCAGCTCCTCAACGTCCTGGAGTGGGCGCACACCCGGGGCCGTGCCGCGGGTGCGCCCGCCGCGGCGCCCGCCGGCCCGTACGGCCCGGCGGATCCGGCGGCGTCCGGTCCGGCCGGCGCCGACGCGTCCGGCCGGGAGTCCCGCTCGACGGACGCCGCCCCGGGTGCGGCACCGCCCGCACCCGATCTGACGGTCGTCGTCCTCTCGCCGACCGACCCCATGTCGCGGGGCCAGCTGCGCCGGATGGCCCAGCTGGCCCGCGACGAGGGCCTCGCCGTCCACTGGCAGGAGGCCCGCGGCGGCCGGGGCGCACTGGTGCGCACGCTGCGCGAGCTCGCCCGGCCGCTGCGCTCGGCGGAGCGGGTGATCATCGGGGATCCGTTCTCCCGGTACGTCCAGCTCCTGCTGACCCTCTTCGGTCCGCGGCACCTGACGGTGGTCGACGACGGCACCGCGACCATGGAGTACGCCGCCCAGGTCGGCCGTGGCGAGCGGCTGGTGCGCTGGCACCGCAGGAGCCGCGCCCTGGACCCGCGCGAGCTGGCGCTCGCCCCGGTGTCCCTGCTGGCGAGGAAGCGGCTGGCCCCGACGCCGGGCCGCACGGTCGAGATCTTCACCTCGCTGCCGGTCGAGGCGCCCGAGGGCATCACGGTCACGGAGAACTCCTACGCGTGGACCCGGGCGCGGTTCGGCCCGCCGCTGCTCACCGGAGGCGCGGACCTGGTGGGGACCTCACTGGTGGAGACGGGGGTGGTCGACGCCGACCACTACGACCGGGTGGTGGCGGAGCTGGCCCGGGCCCACGGGGCCACCCGCTACTTCGCGCACCGCAGGGAGAGCGCCGAGAAGCTGCACCGGATCGCGGTGGAGACGGGCCTCCAGGTGGTCCGCCCGGAGCTGCCCCTGGAGCTGATCGCCCGCCGCGGCCCGATCGGGCGGACGGTGGTCAGCTTCCCGTCCACGGTGGTCCACACCCTGCCGCTGGCCCTGGCCGGCACCGGCGTGAGGGTCGCGGTCTGCGAGATCGCGCCCGAGTGGCTGCGGGCGACCGCCTCCCCGCGGGCGCAGGGCTTCCTGGCCGGGGTGACGGGCACGGCGGCCCACGAGGTGGACCGGCTGACCTCGCGGTCCGGGAATGCGACCGATCGGCTCGAATTCGGCTGAGCGTACCCATATGGAAGGGGCTTCATGCCTGCCGAACCGAGATTCTTTCCCCTAACGGGCTGAACTTTTCGTGATCAACGGGCAGTTGACCTCTCCGGAGGCCTACCCTTCAAAGGGTGAACCAGTTGAAGTCCCGTGAGCCAGGCTCCGTCACCCTGCCCGGAACGCTGTCCGAACCCCTGCGCGTCGAACTGATCGCCTTCCGCAGGGACTTGCACATGCACCCGGAGCTGGGGAACCAGGAGTTCCGTACGACCGCCGCGCTCAAGGCCCGCCTGGAGGCGGCCGGCCTCGCGCCGAAGGTCCTGCCGGGCGGCACCGGACTCATCTGTGACATCGGCACCCCGGACCCGGGACGGCCGATGCTCGCCATCCGGGCCGATCTCGACGCGCTCCCCATTCCGGACGTCAAGACCGTCCCGTACCACTCCACCGTGGCCAACCGCGCCCACGCCTGCGGACACGACGTCCACACCACCACCGTCCTCGGCGCCGGGCTCGTCCTGGCCGACCTCCACCGGCAGGGGCTGCTCCCGGCCCCCGTGCGGCTGCTCTTCCAGCCCGCCGAGGAGGTCCTCCCGGGCGGCGCGGCCGACGCGATCGAGGCCGGGGTCCTGGACGGGGTCGGCCGGATCATCGCGGTCCACTGCGACCCCAAGGTGGACGCGGGCAAGATCGGACTCCGCACCGGCCCGATCACCTCGGCCTGCGACCGGCTGGAGATCACCCTGGACGGGCCCGGCGGCCACACCGCCCGTCCGCACCTCACCACCGACCTCGTCACGGCCGCCGCCCGGGTCGCCGTGGACGTCCCCGCCGTCCTGGCCCGCCGGGTCGACGCCCGCTCGGGGCTCTCGGTCACCTGGGGCCGCATCGAGTCCGGCCACGCCTGCAACGTCATCCCGCAGCACGCCGAGCTCTCCGGCACCGTCCGCTGCCTGGACCTGCCGACCTGGCGGGAGGCGCCCGACCTGGTGCACGCGGCCATCGACGAGGTCGCGGCCCTGCACCGGGCCAAGTCGACCGTCACCTACGTGCGGGGCGTCCCCCCGGTCGTGAACGACGCGGCCGTCACCGAGCTGCTCCAGTCCGCCATGACCGCCCGTCGCGGACCGTTCTCGATCGAGGGCACCGAGCAGAGCCTCGGCGGCGAGGACTTCTCCTGGTACCTGGAGCACGTCCCGGGCGCCATGGCCCGCCTCGGGGTGCGCACCCCGAGGGACACCCGGGTGCGCGATCTCCACGCCGGCGACTTCGACGTGGACGAGCGCTGCATCGAGGCCGCGGTGGAGCTCTTCACCGCCGCGGCGCTGCTGGACGCGGCACCAAAGCGCTGATTTCAGGCCAAACGAAGCCGTGATTCCGGCCGGACGGAGCATCATCCGTCCGGCCGACCGGTGTCGCCCCTTCGGTCCAACGGCCCGGCGTGGCGCCCCGGGACTCCGGCCGCGGCGCCGGGACCCGGAGATATAACCGGCGGTACCGGGCCGAACGCCCCCGGTCGCCTCGGCTGGCCGGTTCGCGACGATCCGATAACGACTCATGAACGGGTCTTTAACTGACATCTACGCGCGTTACGATCGCCGCGAAACCAGCGCCGGAAGAGGCGCTTTCGGTCAGTCTTGAAGGGACCCTCCTCTTGCGCCGGATCACCAGGATCACGACCGTGGGCATCGCCTCCGCGGCGCTCGCCCTCTCCGCCACCGCGTGTGGCAAGTCTTCGACGGACTCCGGCTCCAGCCCGAGCTCCAGCGCGAAGGTCACCAAGGCCGCCATCGCCTACGACATCGGCGGCCGCGGCGACCAGTCCTTCAACGACGCCGCCTACGCGGGTCTGAAGAAGGCCGAGGACGAGCTCGGCGTCAAGGGCGCCGAGGCCGAGCCCTCCGAGGGCGAGGGCGACGCCGACAAGGTGCAGCGCCTCACCGCGCTCGCCCGCGCCGGGAACAACCCGGTCATCGGTGTCGGCTTCGCCTACGCCCCGGCCATCGAGAAGGTCGCCAAGGCCTACCCGAAGACCACCTTCGGCCTCATCGACGACACGTCGAAGACCGGCCCGAACATCGCCAACCTCGTCTTCAACGAGGAGCAGGGCTCCTACCTGGCCGGCGTCGCCGCCGCCAAGGCGTCCAAGACCGGCACGGTCGGCTTCATCGGCGGTGTCGAGGTTCCGCTGATCAAGAAGTTCGAGGCGGGCTTCGCGCAGGGCGTCAAGGACACCAACCCCAAGGCGAAGGTGCTCGTCCAGTACCTGACCCAGCCGCCGAACTTCGACGGCTTCTCGAAGCCCGACCTCGGCAAGGCCGCCGCGGAGGGCCAGCTCGACAAGGGCGCCGACGTGATCTACGCCGCCGCCGGTCTGGCCGGCTCCGGCGCGATCGAGGCCGCCTCCGCCGCCGGCAAGTGGGCGATCGGTGTCGACTCCGACCAGTACAACCAGCCGGGTCTGGCCACCTACAAGGACGCCATCCTGACCTCGGTCACCAAGGACGTCTCGGACTCGGTCTTCAACGTGATCAAGTCCGTCCAGGACGGCAAGCCGCAGTCCGGTGAGGTCCGCTACGGCCTCGCCACGGACGGTGTCGCGCTCGCCGACTCCAACCCGAAGTACAAGGAGATGAAGGACCTCATCGCCGCGGTGGACAAGGCGAAGAAGGACATCATCGACGGCAAGATCACGGTCAAGACCGCTCCGTAAGGACGGCAGGTCACGACCTGAGCCCGCGGGCCCGGCCCCAGTGGCACTCCACTGGCGCCGGGCCCCGGGCCCATTCCCGTACGGGTTTTCACTTTTCGGCAGCGCTACGCGTGTAGATGTCTCCCTGGCACGATAACTTCACCCCGCCCTGCCCTCCCCGCTCCCACTCCTTCCGGCCAAGGAGAGTGCGTCATCAACGCGTCCAGCCCCCCTGCCGTAGAACTGCACGGCATCACCAAGCGATTCCCCGGCGTCGTCGCCAACAAGGACATCGCCATCACGGTCCGCAAGGGCACCGTGCACGCCCTCATCGGCGAGAACGGTGCCGGCAAGTCGACCCTCATGAAGATCCTCTACGGCATGCAGAAGCCGGACGAGGGCACCATCGCGGTCGACGGCCAGCAGGTCACCTTCTCCAGCCCCGGTGACGCCATCGCGCGCGGCATCGGCATGGTGCACCAGCACTTCATGCTCGCCGACAACCTCACCGTCCTGGAGAACGTCGTCCTCGGCGGCGAGAAGCTCTACGGCATCGGCGCCAAGGCGCGGAAGAAGATCCGGGAGATCTCCGACGCCTACGGCCTCGGGGTCCGCCCCGACGCCCTCGTCGAGGACCTCGGCGTCGCCGACCGGCAGCGCGTGGAGATCCTCAAGGTCCTCTACCGCGGTGCCAAGATCCTCATCCTCGACGAGCCGACCGCCGTGCTCGTCCCGCAGGAGGTCGACGCGCTCTTCGACAACCTGCGCGAGCTCAAGGCCGAGGGCCTGACCGTCATCTTCATCTCGCACAAGCTGGGCGAGGTCCTGAAGGTCGCCGACGACATCACCGTCATCCGCCGCGGCACCACCGTCGGCACCGCCGACCCGAAGACCGCCACCACCAAGCAGCTCGCCGAGCTGATGGTCGGCAGCGAGCTGCCCTCGCCGGAGACCCGCGAGTCGACGGTCACCACCGTCCCCATGCTCCAGGTCAGCAACCTCACGCTGACCGAGGCCGGTGCCGTCGCCGCCGCCCCGCTGACCAGCGCCGCGCCGCCGGACCCGGCCAAGACCGTCGTCGTGCTGGAGGAGACGGCCGAGGGCCGCAAGCTCCTCGACGACATCTCCCTCACGATCCACAAGGGCGAGATCCTGGGCATCGCCGGTGTCGAGGGCAACGGCCAGACCGAGCTCATCGAGACCCTCATGGGCATGGCCACCCCCGACGAGGGCGTCATCACCCTCGACGGCGTCGACATCTCCAAGGTCTCGGTGCGCAAGCGCCGCGAGGGCGGCATCGGCTACATCCCCGAGGACCGCCACCGCCACGGCCTGCTCCTCGACGCGCCGCTCTGGGAGAACCGCATCCTCGGCCACGTCACCGAGGAGCCCAACTCCCGGCGCGGCGTCCTCGACCCGAAGGCGGCCCGCAAGGACACCGAGCGGATCGTGCGCGAGTACGACGTGCGCACTCCCGGCATCGACGTCACCGCGGCCTCCCTCTCCGGCGGCAACCAGCAGAAGCTGATCGTCGGCCGCGAGATGAGCCACGCGCCCAAGTTCCTGATCGCCGCCCACCCCACCCGCGGTGTGGACGTCGGCGCGCAGGCGCAGATCTGGGACGCGATCCGGGACGCCCGCCGCGAGGGTCTGGCGGTGCTGCTGATCTCCGCCGACCTCGACGAGCTGATCGGCCTCTCCGACACCCTCCGGGTCATGTACCGCGGCAAGCTCGTCGCGGACGCCGACCCCGCCACCATCACGCCCGAGCAGCTCGGCTCCGCCATGACCGGCGCGGCCAGCGGCCAGCTCGAAGGCGCAGAGCAGCCCGAAGACGGTGACGCCCGATGATGAAGTTCGACAAGGACAAGCTGATCCTGGGCGCGGCGGGACCGGTGCTCGCCCTGGTCACCTCGTTCGTGCTCACCGTCCTGGTGCTGCTGGCGACGGGTCTCGACCCGATCGAGCCGATCACGCTGATGATCGACAACGCCGCGTTCGCCGACATCCAGGTCCTGATCGTCAACCAGACGGGGATCTACTACCTGGCGGCCCTGGCCGTGGCCATCGGCTTCCGGATGAACCTCTTCAACATCGGGGTCGACGGCCAGTACCGGCTCGCCGCGATGGTCTCGGCGCTCGTCGGCGCCTCGATCGAGCTGCCCGGCCCGCTGCACATCCTCGTGATCGTGCTCGTCGCGATGTTCACCGGCGCCTTCTGGGCCGGTATCGCCGGCATCCTGAAGACCACCCGCGGCGTCTCCGAGGTCGTCTCGACGATCATGCTGAACGCCATCGCGACCTCGCTGGTGGCCTGGCTGATCCTGCCGAAGAACTTCGGCGTCCAGCCGGAGGGCTCCAACAACCTCACCACCGGTGAGATCTCCGAGTCCGGCTGGTTCCCCGGCATCGACATGGGCGAGGGCAACGGGGTCATCTACGGCTTCACGTTCGTCGCGCTCGCCCTCGGCGTCGTCTACTGGTTCGTCCTCAACCGCACCCGGTTCGGCTTCGACCTGCGCGCCACCGGCGCCAGCGAGTCCGCCGCCCAGGCCAGCGGCGTCGACGCGAAGAAGATGATCCTCACCTCGATGCTGCTCTCGGGCGCGCTGGCCGGCCTGGCCGGCATGCCGACGCTGCTCGGCGAGTCCCACACGTACAGCCTCGACTTCCCCGTCGGCGTCGGCTTCACCGCCATCACCATCGCGCTGCTCGGCCGGAACCACCCGGTCGGCATCTTCTTCGCGGCCCTGCTCTTCGCGTTCCTCGACAAGGCCTCCTCGTCGCTGGACACCGAGGGCTACCCGAAGGAGATCACCAAGATCATGCAGGGCATCATCGTGATCGCCGTGGTCGTCTCCTACGAGCTCGTCCGCCGTTACGGCCTCCGCCGCCAGCAGCAGAAGGTCGGCGAGGAACTCGCCGCCGGCGGCGCCATCAAGACCGACAAGGAGGTCTCGGCATGAGCACCGGCACTGTCACGAAGCCGAGCGCCGCGCCCAAGGGCGGCGGACGCCGCAAGCTCACCCTGCCGTGGATCCTGCTGATCATCGCGGCCGCTCTTCTGCTCTTCTCCTTCGTCCGGGCCGTCTCCGGGGCCAACGACCTCACCTCGGTGGGCCAGGTCTCCGGTGCGCTCAAGCTCGCCGTGCCGATCGGCCTCGCCGGTCTCGGCGGTCTGTGGGCCGAGCGCGCGGGCGTCGTCAACATCGGCCTCGAAGGCATGATGGTGCTCGGCACCTGGTTCGGCGCCTGGGCCGGCTACCAGTGGGGCCCCTGGACGGGCGTCCTGGTCGGCCTCCTCGGCGGTGCGCTCGGCGGTCTGCTGCACGCGATCATCACCGTCACGTTCAACGTGAACCACATCGTCTCCGGTGTGGCCATCAACATCCTCGCGGTCGGCTTCACCCAGTACCTGTCGAACTTCACGTTCGCCGAGGCCGAGGGCGGCTCCTCCAAGCAGTCCCCGCGCATCGACCAGATCTACGAGATCACCGTCCCGGGGCTCTCGGACTGGCTGACCGACCTGCAGGCCAAGCACTGGTTCTTCATCTCCGACCTGGCCGGCATCCTCGGCGGCCTCGTCACCAACCTGTCGCTGCTCACGGTCGTCGCCATCCTGCTGATCCCGGCCACCTGGTGGCTGCTCTGGCGCACGGCCTTCGGCCTGCGGCTGCGCTCCTGCGGTGAGAACCCGGTCGCCGCCGAGTCCCTCGGCGTGAACGTCTACAAGTACAAGTACATCGCTGTCACCGTCTCCGGCGCCCTCGCGGGCCTCGGCGGCGCGTTCCTCGCGATCGTCTCCACCGGCATCTACCAGGAGGGCCAGACCGGCGGCCGCGGCTACATCGGTCTCGCCGCGATGATCTTCGGCAACTGGATGCCCGGCGGCATGGCGCTCGGCGCGGGCCTCTTCGGCTTCACCGACAGCCTCAAGCTCCGCGGCGGCGCCGAGAACGTCCACGCGCTCCTGCTGCTGGTCGCCGTGCTCCTGCTGGTCGCCGCCCTGTGGCAGCTGTACAAGAAGAAGTACGTGGCCGGCGTGATCTCCGCGGTCTTCTCCGGCGGCTTCTTCCTCTGGTACGCGCTGACCGACGAGGTCCCGAGCCAGTTCGTCGACGCGGCGCCGTACATCACCACCCTGCTCGTGCTCGCCCTGTCGGCGCAGCGCCTGCGGATGCCGAAGGCGGACGGCCTGCCGTACCGCAAGGGCCAGGGCAAGTGACGACGGCCCTCTCCGAGGCCGACTGGGAGGCCCTGCGGGTCGCGGCGCGCGAGGCGATGGCCCGTGCGTACGCCCCGTACTCGGGCTTCCCGGTCGGCGCGGCCGCCCGCGTCGAGGACGGGCGGACGGTCTCCGGCTGCAACGTGGAGAACGCCTCGTACGGCCTCAGCCTGTGCGCCGAGTGCGGACTCGTCTCGGAGCTCCAGGCGACCGGCGGCGGACGCCTCACGCACTTCGTGTGCGTGGACGGCCAGGGCGAGTCCCTGGTGCCGTGCGGCCGCTGCCGGCAGCTGCTGTACGAGTTCGGCGGCCCCGGACTCGTCCTGGAGACGCCCGCCGGGTTCCTGACGCTCGCCGAGATGCTGCCGCAGGCCTTCGGCCCGGACCACCTCGCGAAGTAATCCTCGGAGCGGCCCTTCCGGCACGATGGGAAGGGCCGCTCCTCCTTTCCCCCTCTATGCGCGTAGAAAGAGGCACCACCATGGACGTCATCTCCGTCATCCGCACGAAGCGGGACAAGGGCGAGCTGAGCCCGGAGCAGATCGACTGGGTCATCGACGCCTACACCCGCGGTGCGGTCGCCGACGAGCAGATGTCCGCCCTGGCCATGGCCATCCTGCTGAACGGCATGAACCGTGCGGAGATCGCCCGCTGGACGGCGGCCATGATCGCCTCCGGCGAGCGCATGAACTTCGACGCGCTCTCCCGCCCCACCGCCGACAAGCACTCCACCGGCGGCGTCGGCGACAAGATCACCCTGCCGCTGGCCCCGCTCGTCGCCGCCTGCGGCGCGGCCGTCCCGCAGCTCTCCGGCCGCGGCCTCGGCCACACCGGCGGCACCCTCGACAAGCTGGAGTCCATCCCCGGCTGGCGCGCGCTGCTCTCCAACGAGGAGATGCTGCACGTCCTCGACACCACCGGCGCGGTCATCTGCGCGGCCGGCGACGGCCTCGCCCCCGCCGACAAGAAGCTGTACGCGCTCCGCGACGTCACCGGCACCGTCGAGGCCATCCCGCTGATCGCCTCCTCGATCATGTCCAAGAAGATCGCCGAGGGCACCGGCTCCCTGGTGCTCGACGTCAAGGTCGGCACCGGCGCCTTCATGAAGAACATCGAGGACGCCCGCGAGCTCGCCTCCACCATGGTCGGCCTCGGCACCGACAGCGGTGTGAAGACGGTCGCGCTGCTCACCGACATGTCCACCCCGCTCGGCCTCACCGCGGGCAACGCCCTGGAGGTCCGCGAGTCCGTCGAGGTCCTGGCCGGCGGCGGCCCGGCCGACGTCGTCGAGCTGACGGTCGCGCTGGCCCGGGAGATGCTCGCGGCGGCCGGCATCAAGGACGCGGACCCGGCCAAGGCGCTGGCCGACGGCTCGGCGATGGACCACTGGCGCCGGATGATCGCGGCCCAGGGCGGCGACCCGGACGCGGCCCTCCCGGTCGCCCGCGAGCAGCACGTCGTCACGGCCCCGTCCTCCGGTGTCCTGACCCGCCTCGACGCCTACGACATCGGCATCGCCGCCTGGCGCCTGGGCGCGGGCCGCGCCCGGAAGGAGGACCCGGTGCAGGCCGGCGCGGGCGTCGAGATCCACGCCAAGCCGGGCGACACGGTGACGGCGGGCCAGCCGCTGGTGACCCTCCACACGGACACCCCGGAGAAGTTCGACTACGCCCTCCAGTCCCTCGGCTCGGCCTGGGACATCGCGGCGCCGGGCACGGAGTTCACCCCGAACCCGATCGTCCTGGACCGCATCGCGTAGTGACCTGATCGCCGTCGGCATGTGCCAGTGACGCCTGCGCGTGAACGGGACCGGTGGACCTCCACCGGTCCCGTTCGGCTTGCCGGGATCGGTGACGGCCTCACCCCGCCACCGCCGAGTTCCCCGTCAGCCGAGCAGTCCCCCCAGCTCCCGCATGTCCGCGAAGACGACCGTGCCCGGGCCGGCCAGCCGGTCCGGGCGGGTCAGGCCGCCGGTGTAGCCGAAGGCCCGCATGCCGGCGGCGCGGGCGGCCCGGACGCCGTACGGGCTGTCCTCGACCACCGCGCAGTGCCGCGGCGGGACGCCCATCGCGGCCGCCGCGTGGAGGAAGAGGTCGGGCGCGGGCTTGCCGCGGGCGACGTCGCGGGCGCTGAACATCCGGCCCTCGAAACGGTCCAGCAGACCCGCGCGGCCCAGGTTCCGGCGGATCGAGGCGTGGCTGCCGTTGGAGGCGAGGCAGTACGGGACGGACAGCCCGTCCAGCACGTCGGCGACGCCCTCCACGGCCGTCAGCTCCGCGTCCAGGGCGTCCTCGTAGCGCTGCCTGAAGGGCGCCTGCCAGTCCGGCTCCAGCGGGCGGCCGCGCCGCTCCTCCACGATCGAGGTGAGCAGGTCGTGCGGGGAGCCGACGAAGAGGTCGACCATCTCCGTCTCGGTGAACTCGGCTCCCAGCGAGGCGAACACCTCCCGGTCCACGCGGCAGTAGATCCGCTCGCTGTCCACCAGGACGCCGTCGCAGTCGAAGATCACCAGTTCGGTGGGGTCATGGGTCATGGCCCGACCCTACGGTCGGGGCGATCACCGATGAGTTCCGGTCCGAGGGCCGGTCTCAAGCCGTGTGGACACCAGCCGACCGCTCGTCGTGACCCTGCCCGCCCGGCCGACCGGGGACGAGGTGGCGCTGCTCTGCGCCGAGCTCGGGGCCGCCCCGCCCGGGGAAGTGGTCTGCGAGGTCGGCGCGCTCGCACCGGCCGACCTCGCCGCCGTCGACGCCCTCGCCCGGCTGAAGCTCGCCGCCGGGCGGCGGGGGCACCGCATCCGCTTCCACGGGGCGGGGCCCGACCTGCGGGCCCTGCTCCTGCTGACCGGCCTCGACGGGACCCTGGGCGGATAGGTCCCGTCCCCCGGCCGGGACCTCAGGCCTCCAGACGGGCCGGCAGGTCGAAGAGCGGGAACCAGCGCTCGGTGTCCAGGAAGAAGTCCATCCCGGCGACCTTGCCGTCGCGGAGCTCCAGGACGATGAGCGCCCACGGGCTGTAGCCGCCCGCCGGGTCCGGGTGGTACTGGGCGAAGGCCGGCGAGCCGTTCGCCACGGTCGGCACCAGCTTCGAGCCGGCGCACACCTCGCCGACGCCCAGCATCCAGCCGACGATGTCGTCGTGTCCCTGGAGCCAGAGGTCGTACGGCGGCATGGACATGGTCGCGTCCTCGTGGAGGAGCGCGGTCAGCGCCTTCATGTCGTAGCCCTCGAAGGCGGCGACGTAGCGCTCCAGGAGTGCCTTCTGCTCCTCGTCGAGGGGGTTCGCGGGGTCGGATGCGGCCGGCGCCTGCTCGGCGAGCGTCGCGCGGGCCCGCTGGAGGGCGCTGTTGACCGAGGCGACGGAGGTGTCGAGGAGTTCGGCGACCTCGCTCGCCTTCCAGGCGAGGACCTCGCGCAGGATGAGCACCGCCCGCTGCTTGGGCGGCAGGTGCTGGAGCGCGGCCACGAACGCGAGCCGCACGGTCTCGCGGGAGACGGCCGCCTCCGCCGGGTCGCCGACCGAGGGCAGCACCCGCCCGTCGGGCACCGGCTCCAGCCAGGTGATCTCCGGCTGCTTGACGAGCTGCGCCTGGGCGACCGGCGTCGCGGAGGTCAGGTCCATGGGCCGTGCCCTCCGGTTGCCCGCGTTCAGCGCGTCGAGGCAGACGTTGGTGGCGATCCGGTAGAGCCAGGACCGCAGTGAGGAGCGCCCCTCGAAGGAGTCGATCGCCTTCCAGGCGCGCACCATGGTGTCCTGCACCGCGTCCTCGGCCTCGAAGGAGGAGCCCAGCATCCGGTAGCAGTAGCCGGTCAGCTCCCGGCGGTACGTGTCGAGTTGCTCGGTCGTCGCGGTCGCGGCGTCACTCATCGGGTCCACACCCCACTCACCCTCACCGGCACCCGTTCGGTGCCGGTGAGAGGGAAGCTACCGCAGCGGACTGACAGCCGGGGTCAGGTTCCCGGCTTGCGCCCGTAGACGAAGACGTCGTCGCCGTTCTTGAGCAGGCCCCAGTACGCCTTGGCGTCCTTCGACGTCATGTTCACGCAGCCGGCGGAGCCCGGCGGGTTCCACATGGACTTGGTCGTCGAGTGGAAGGCCTGCCCGCCGTCGAAGAACTGCGCGTACGGCATGGAGACGTTGTAGAGCGTCGACCAGTGGTTGATGTTCCGCCAGTAGATCTTCTTCGACCCGGTCCGGGTCTCGCTGCCGTCCCGGCCCGTACGGACCGGCACGGGGCCGTACTTGAGGCGCGAGCCGTCCTGGATCCAGCTCAGCTGGCGGGTGAGGTCGACGCAGGCGATCCGGCCCTTGTTGGTCGGACACTTGCGGTCCTTGTTGGGGTTGGACCCCGCCGCCTTCTGCTGGTTCATCGTGTTCATGGTGCGCCAGGTGATCGTCCCGGCGTACCCCGCGGACGGGGTGATGCCGTGCTTCTTCTGGAAGGCCTGGATGGCCTTGCAGTCGGCGAGCGACTGGCGTCCGTCGGCCGTGCGGCCGAGGAACTTCTCCACCTGCTTCTGGTACGGGCCCGTCGTCACGTTGCAGGACGCGGCCTGCGCCGGTGCCGCGCCGACGGCGATCGTCGTCGGCAGCACCAGCGCGGTGAGGCCCGCGGCGATGCCGGCCCTCCTGCCTATCCGACCCGCGATTCTCTTCATGATCATCATCTCCCCCTGGAGTCCCTGTCCTTCATGACGCCCGGGGGAGCGTCTCAGTTGCACCGGAACCGCCGCAATCAGCAGGAGGCCGCGAGCCTCACCCGACGGGCCTCCACGCGCGCGCTGTGGCTGCCGTACAGGGTCACCGAGACGACGCCGAGGACCGCGACGAGGCCGATCAGGACCGTGCCGGCCCAGCCGCCGGCGTGGAACGCGATCGCGCCGAGCGTGCCGCCCGCGCTGCTGCCGAGGTAGTACGCGGACTGGTAGAGCGCCGAGGCCTGCGCGCGGCCCGTCACGGCCGTGCGGCTCACCGAGGAGGACGCGACCGCGTGGCCCGCGAAGAACCCGGCGGTGATCAGGACGAGGCCCGCGAGGACGGCGGGGAGTGCGTCGGCGAGCGAGAGCAGCAGGCCCGCGGCGGTGGTGGACACCGCCAGGTAGAGCGCCCCGCGCCGGCCGAGGCGGCCGACGAGCCGGCCCGCGGCGGCCGAGGAGACCGTGCCGACCAGGTAGATGAGGAAGATCGAGCCGATCACGCCCTGCGGCAGCGAGAACGGAGCCTCGACCAGGCGGTAGCCGATCACGGTGTACACCGCGCCGAAGACCGTCATGAACAGGGCGCCGATCGCGTACAGCCGCATCAGCAGCGGGTCCGCCAGGTGCCCCCGCACGGTCCGGGCGAGCGCCTTCGGGGAGAGCGTGCCGGGCGTGAAGTGCCGTGCCTTCGGCAGCAGCGCGCGGAAGGCCAGCGCGCACAGCAGAGAGGTCAGGCCGACGGCGGCCAGCCCCGCCCGCCAGCCCCACATCTGGGCCGCCCAGCCGGTCACCAGCCGGCCGCTCATGCCGCCGATCGAGTTGCCCGCCACGAACAGGCCGATCGCGGCGACCAGCGCCTTGGGGCGGACCTCCTCGGCGAGGAAGGCCATCGCCGAGGCCGGGAGCCCGGCGAGCGCGGCGCCCTGGACCGCGCGCAGGGCGATCAGGGACTCCAGGTTCGGGGCGAGCGGCAGGAGGAGGGAGATGCCGACCGCGACGGACAGCGAGGCGATCATCATCGTGCGCCGGCCGAAGCGCTCGGAGAGGGCGCTGAGCGGGATCACGCACAGGGCGAGGGCGCCGGTCGCGGCCGAGACCGTCCAGGAGGCGGCGGAGGCGGTGGCGCCGAACTCGGCCGAGATGGCCGGGAGGAGGGCCTGCGTGGAGTAGAGGAGCGCGAAGGCGGCGAGGCCCGCGGCGAAGAGCGCGAGGCTCATCCGGCGGTGGCCGGGGGTGCCGGGCGCGAGGCGGGTGTCGGCGGGGGCGGGGCGGGAGCCGGCGGACGCGTGGGTGGCGGCCGCCTCGGTACTGGCGGAAGGCATGCCTCGAACGTAGGTCGCCCCGCTTCATGCGTCCAATGCACGGAACTGCTGTAATCGTTCCCATGGCGCATGAGTACAGGTCACAGCCTCGGCTGTCACCGAACAGTAACGAAGAAGACATGGGAATGCTCCTCGCGCCGCGGCTCGCGTACTTCGCCGCCGTGGCCCGGCACGAGCACGTGACCAGGGCCGCGGCCGAGATGGGCGTCCCGCAGTCCACGCTCTCCCGGGCGATGGTCAGGCTCGAACAGGACCTCGGCGTCACCCTGTTCGCCCGCCGCGGCCGCACGGTCTCCCTCACCCCCGCCGGGCGCCGCTTCCTCGGCGCCGCGGAGCGGGCCCTCGCCGAGGTGGAGCGGGCCGCCGACACCGTACGGGCGGACGCCGACCCCACCGCGGGCCGGGTCGCCTTCGGCTTCCTCCACACGATGGGCTCCGAGACCGTCCCCGGTCTCATCCGAGCCTTCCGCGTCGACCACCCGGGGATCCGCTTCACCCTCGTGCAGAACTACGGCGAGGCCATGATCGAACGCCTTCGCGCCGGCGACCTCGACCTCTGCCTGACCTCCCCGGTGCCGGACGCGCCCGACCTCGTCGCGCGGCGCCTCGACGAGCAGCGGCTCCGGCTCGTCGTCCCCGACGACCACCGGCTCGCGGGCCGCAAGCGGGTCCGCCTCGCCGAGGCCGCCGACGAGACCTTCGTGACCCTGGAGCCGGGGTACGGGCTCCGCCGCATCACCGACGACCTGTGCGCCGAAGCCGGCTTCAAGCCCCGGATCGCCTTCGAGGGCGAGGAGGCCGAGACGCTCCGCGGCCTGGTCGCCGCGGGCCTCGGCGTCGCCCTGCTGCCGCCGCCCGCCGTGCCGCGCCCGGGCGTCGTCGAACTCACCGTCACCGCACCGCGGGCGGTCCGCGAGATCGGCGTCGCCTGGCTGGACGGGCACCCCGACACCGCCCCGGTGTCCGCCTTCAAGAAGTTCCTCCTCGGCCGGCGCGGCCACCTCCTGCCCAAGGAGCCCGCGGCGCCCCTGCTGCCCGCGGATCCCGGCGCGGCGCAGCCCTCACCTGCGGAGTGAACCGCCGAAGCCCGCCGCGAGCGGCATCCGCAGACCGAGCGGCGGGGGAGCGGCCATCGCGTCGGTCACCGGCCGGGCGACCGGCCGTGCGAAGAGCGCGCCGAGGACGAAGTCGGCCGCGAGCGCCCGGACCTCCTCCGCGTACTGCCGCAGCGCGTGGCCGTCCGAGTGCACCTCGAACCGGCAGGTGTCGCGGTTCGCCTTCTTGGCCCGCTCGGCGTACCGGAACGACAGCTCAGGGTCGGTGCGGGCGTCGTTCGTGCCGTGTACGAGCAGCACCCGGCGCCCCGCCAGCTGCCGCACGTCCTCCGGCTCCGCCGCCACGTCGTCCTCCGGGAGCCAGGGGGCGAGCGCGAGGACCGCGCCGACCGCGCCGTGCCCGGCGGCCCGCAGCGCCGCCCGGCCGCCGAGGCCGTGGCCGACGAGGCAGACCGGGACGTCGCCGTAGCGCCGTACGGCCTCCGCGACGGCCCAGGAGGCGTCGGCGGCGAGGTTCGCGTCGGCGCCGTTCCAGCCGCGCCCCCGGTAGCGCACCACATGGGCGACGAGTCCCTCGGTCCGGCCCGCCCGGACCAGCGAGCGCCCGAGCGGCAGCAGCGCCGCGTGCGCCCGCGCGGAGGCCCGCCGCCCCGACACCGGATCGCCGTCGGGGAGGAGCAGCACCACCCCGCCCACCGCCTCGGACGTGCGGGAACCTCCAACGGGCCGACCGAGCCGGGGTCTCCGGCCGTCGGGCGGCCCCACGAGTGCGAAGTGCGCCATGACAGAACAGTCTCAGAAGGAGAGGTGTACGCCAGTGGTACGCGCGGTCTCTGTTGCGTATCGCCCGGCGCGGCACCGCCGTTCGGCCGGATTCAGTAGGTCACGCTGATCCGCCGCGCGGGCCCGTCGACACGGACGGCCCCACCGCAGGGAAGCACCAGCTGCGGGTCGGTATGCCCGAAGTCGACATCGAACACGGCAACGGCCCCGGACGCGTACTCCGCCAACGCCTTCAGCACCGCCTCGCGTTGGTCCTTCGCGTGAATCGGTGAGCGGGGTTCCGCGCGGTCAGTCCCTCGCGAAGACGTGGACGGTGTCGGCGACGGTGAAGCCCCTTCGGCCGTACCAGCGGTGGGGCCACTTGGACTCGTTGGCGCTCAGGAAGCGGAGGTCGCAGCCCGCTTCGGCCGCCAGGTGCAGTGCCGTGTCGAGGACGCGGCCGGCGTGGCCCTGGCCGAGGTGGGTCTCGGCGGTGACGAGGTCCTCGATGCGGGCGGTGCCGGCCGCCGGGTCGAGGTACAGGTCGACCCACGAGGCCACCTCGCCGTCCTCGGTGTGCACGGCCAGGAACCGTACGTCGTCCGCGGCCCCCAGCCGGGCCAGCCGGCGCTCCACGAGGTGGTGGACCTCCTCGTCGGACACCCCGGGGGCGAACCGGCGCCAGGCCGTCGAGGCCGGCCCGCGGAGTTCCTCGATGCCCACCTGCCGGGCCCCGCCGTGTGCCGGGACGGGGCCCTCGTGCCGCATGAGGAGGGTGCGCGAGGCGGTGTAGCCGGCGTCCTCCAGCGGGCCCCGGCTCGCGGCCGCGACCTCGTCGTCGACGACGTACACGAGCCGGTACGGCAGGTGGCCGAGCAGTTCGTCGGCCAGCGCCGGCAGGGCCGGCGGGCCGGCCGGGCCGTCGACCACCAGGTGGTTGTTGCCGCGGGAGTGCGTGTACCGGTCGTCGAGCGCGGCGAATCCGCCCGGGAACTCGACGAGCCGGTCCGCCTGGCGGCGGTGGAAGCCGGAGAAGGAGGCGTGGATGCGCGCCAGTTCGGGGTCCTGCGGTCGGGCGGTCATCCCGACACCCTAGGAGCCGCCGGCCGGCCGGGCCTCGCGATATCCGCCCGGGCCGGAGGCGGCCGGTGGTGGATTCCGTGCCACGAGGCGCCTTCTACGCGCGTAGGGGCTAGCATGCGGAAATGACGAGCCAGACCCCCAGCGTCCCCACCGCGGACCAGATCCGCCGTGCCCCGAAGGTGCTGCTCCACGACCACCTCGACGGTGGACTGCGCCCCGGCACGATCATCGAACTCGCCCGGGAGCAGGGCTATCAGCAGCTCCCCGAGACGGAGCCCGACAAGCTCGGCATCTGGTTCCGCGAAGCCGCCGACTCCGGTTCCCTGGAGCGGTACCTGGAGACCTTCGCGCACACCTGCGCCGTCATGCAGACCCGTGACGCCCTCTTCCGCGTCGCCGCCGAGTGCGCCGTCGACCTCGCCGAGGACGGTGTCGTCTACGCCGAGGTGCGCTACGCCCCCGAGCAGCACCTGGAGGCCGGCCTCACCCTGGAGGAGGTCGTCGAGGCCGTCAACGAGGGCTTCCGCGAGGGCGAGCGGCAGGCCAGGGCGAACGGGCACCGCATCCGGGTCGGCGCCCTGCTCACCGCGATGCGGCACGCGGCCCGCGCCCTGGAGATCGCCGAGCTGGCCAACCGCTACCGCGACTCCGGCGTCGTCGGCTTCGACATCGCGGGCGCCGAGGCCGGCTTCCCGCCCACCCGGCACCTGGACGCCTTCGAGTACCTCAAGCGGGAGAACAACCACTTCACGATCCACGCGGGCGAGGCCTTCGGGCTGCCCTCCATCTGGCAGGCGCTCCAGTGGTGCGGCGCCGACCGGCTCGGGCACGGCGTCCGGATCATCGACGACATCGAGGTGGCCGACGACGGCTCGGTGACCCTCGGCCGGCTCGCCGCCTACGTCCGGGACAAGCGGATCCCGCTGGAGATGTGCCCCTCCTCCAACCTCCAGACGGGCGCGGCGGCGTCGTTCGCGGAGCACCCCATCGGGCTGCTCCGCACGCTGCACTTCCGGGCCACGGTCAACACCGACAACCGCCTCATGAGCGGGACGAGCATGAGCCGGGAATTCGAGCTGCTGACCGAGGCGTTCGATTACACGCTCGACGACATGCAGTGGTTCACGGTCAATGCGATGAAATCAGCGTTCATTCCTTTCGATGAACGCCTGGCCATGATCAACGAGGTCATCAAGCCCGGATATGCCGAGCTGAAGTCCGAATGGCTGTTCCAGCAGACCGCCACGACCAGCGACTCTTCGCGTACGGCGGACTGAGCGGCGGTACGTCGACAGGAACCGAGCGGCCGGGAGAGCACGACACCCGGCCGCTTTCCGGTGTTTGCGGCGGGATCGTTCACTGGTTAGGTTGCAGAGCCGCTCTGCATTCCCAGGATTTCCCCGTCCGGCTTTCCCGGAAGCCCCCGGATTCCCCAAGGAAGATTTTCAGATGAAGCAGTCTGCCGCCAAGAAGCTCGGTGTCGCCGCTCTCGGTGCCGCTTTCGCCGCTGCCGCCGCCGGCACGGCCTCCGCCGCGCCGTCCCTGCCGCTCAACACCGACGCTGTGGGCACGGTGACCAAGGCCGTTCCGCTGGGTGACGACCTCACCAAGCTCCCCGACGGCGCGGCCGAGTCCCTCGGTGCCGGCCAGGGCGCCCTCGGCCAGGGCGTCGACCAGGGCGTCAAGACCCTCCCGGCCGCCGCCGGCCAGGCCACCCAGAGCCTGCCGCTCGACGCCGCCGCCGGCGGTCTCGGCGCCACCCCGCTGGGCGGCCTCCTGGGCGGCCTGCCGCTGGGCGCGGGCGGCCTGCCGATCGGCTGACCCCGGGGGCCGTACCCGGCTCTCCGTACGCCGAAGGGGCGCGCACCCGGTCTCCCGGGCACGCGCCCCTGTGGCGTGGGTCGGTCACCAGGCCGTGGTGGCCTTCCGCTCGTCCGGCAGGAAGATCCACAGGCCGAGGTAGACGAGGAACTGCGGTCCGGGCAGCAGGCACGAGACCAGGAAGATCAGACGCATCGTGTTCGCGGAGACGCCGAAGCGCCGGGCCAGGCCCGCGCACACTCCGCCGATCACGCGTCCGTCACGGGGGCGGGTCAGTGCGGCCATGGTGGGCTCCTTCGGAGTCGGTGTCCGGGGGCCTCTCTGCCGGGCTCCCGATGACTCCATGGTGCCGCCGGAGGGCCGCCGGGGACGTCGGTCTACCGGGCGATCGGGACCCTGGGAATCGTCGGGGTCGCACCCTGAGACCCGTCGTTCCGCAGCAGGGCGGAACCCCGGCCCGGGCTGGTCCTCACGGAGGAGTCCGCCCGGCCGTCGTCCGACCTGCGGCGCAGCCAGGTGCGCCCGGCCGGGACGAGGAGGAGATGGGCGAGCGCCACCCCGGTGGTGTTGAGGAGGACCGAGTCCACGTCCACGACCTGACCGGGCACGGCGGTCTGCAGCAGCTCGACGGCGAGGGACACGAGCGCGCCGGCGGCGGTGGTGCGGGCGAGGGAGGCCCACCCGGAGACCCGGAGCCGTCCGTCGGCCATGGGGAGCAGGACGCCGAGCGGGGCGAGGAGCAGCAGCCCCTCGGCGATCAGCCGGGCGGCCTCGGCGGTACCGAGGGCGAGGTCGGCCCGGAGGCCGTGGAGGGGGACGACGTTCGGCGCGGTCACCCAGGCGACGTCGCGTGGGCGCAGGCTGATCCAGGCGACGACCAGGAGATGCGCGAGGACGAGGACGAGCCCTGCCACGCGGACGACCTTGGCGGCACTGCCGCCCGAACCTTGACGCTGCACGCCCCCCAAGACGCCCCTCACGACGCCATCGGTTCCCCGCGTCCCGCGGCGCCTCCCCGCCGTGGGCTGCGTCGGGCCCGCGCCCGGACCCCGGGGCGGCCCGCGGCGGGCCGCCCTCCCGGGTGTCAGTTCGGGGCGGCCGGGGCCGTCGGCGGGGTGGATTCCGGGCGCTCCCGGAGTTCCGTCGTGCACCGGTACCGCTTCGGCGCGTACGCGCCCGGCCCGCCCAGCAGCACCGTCTGCTCGCCCGCGCCCGCCGAGCTGCCCGCGAACGTGCAGACCAGCTGCGACAGCGCCGTCGGCGCCAGGTCCTCCGGCTGGCGGCTCAGCCGCAGCGTGCCCGCCGGGTCGCCCCGGTGGCCGCCGCGCACCACCAGCGGACCGCGGACCGCGGTGGTGAAGCCGGCCCGCTGCTCGCTCTCCGAAGGCTCGGCGAGCAGCTGCGACAGCAGCCCCGACGCCGTGCGCACCGGGTTGCCGCCCGCCTTCTCCTCCGGCAGGGAGCGCCGGTCCACCGCCTCCAGCTGCGAGCCGCAGACCAGGAAGATCCGGACCGGCACGCCCCGCACGGCGGAGCCCGTCGCCCCCTCCTGGGTCACGCTGCAGGGGACCCGGGACGGGGCGGCGCCCGCGTCGACCGGGACCGAGGTGGTCCTGATGCCGCAGCCGGTCGTCAGCGCGGTGAGCGCGACGAGTCCGGCGGTCAGGACCGTACGCCCGATGGTGCGGCGTCTCACGCTTCCTCCACCTCGCCCTGGCTGCTGCGGGTCTGCACCTCGCGGGTGATCCCCGACGCGTCGAGCGGCAGCCGCAGCACGAACACCGCGCCGTCCACCGCCCCGTCCTCGCCGACCGAGTTGGCCGCGGTGATCGAACCGCCGTGGATCAGCGCGTTCTCCATGGCGATCGACAGGCCGAGGCCGCTGCCCTCGGACCGCGGCCGGGACGCGCTCGCCTTGTAGAAGCGGTCGAAGACGTGCGGCAGCACCTCTTCGGGGATGCCGGGGCCGTGGTCGCGTACGGCGATGACCAGTTCGGCGTCGTCGGTGCGCACCGAGACCCGGACCGGCGAGCCGCCGTGCTTCAGGGCGTTCCCGATCAGGTTCGCGAGGATCACGTCGAGCCGGCGCGGGTCGAGCGGGGCCACGATGCCGCGCTCGGCGTCGAGGTCGACGGCGTCGAGCCAGGCGCGCGCGTCGATGCAGGCGGTGATCTGGTCGGCGATGTCCACCTCGTCGAGGACGAGGCGCGCGGTGCCCGCGTCGAACCGGGTGACCTCCATGAGGTTCTCGACCAGGTCGTTGAGGCGCCGGGTCTCGCTGACCACGAGGGCGACCGCCGGGGCGATCATCGGGTCGAGGGAGTCCTGCTCGTCCTCCAGGACCTCCGTGACGGCGGTGAGCGCGGTCAGCGGGGTCCGCAGCTCGTGCGACATGTCGGCGACGAACCGCCGGGAGGACTCCTCGCGGGCGCTCATGTCCGCGACCTTCTTCTGCAGGGACTCGGCCGCGCTGTTGAACGTCCTCGTGAGGTCGGACAGTTCGTCGGCTCCGGTGACCCGGAGGCGGGTGTCGAGCTTGCCCTCGCCGAGCTGCCTGGCCGCCTCGCCGAGCCGGTGCACCGGCCGCAGCACGGTCGTCGCCGCGACCTGGGCGAGCAGGACGGAGCCGGCCACGGCGAGCGCGGTCGCGATGCCGAGGGACCAGGCGAGCGAGTTCAGGTCGGCCTTCTCCGCCGCCAGCGACTTGAACATGTAGCCGGCGGGACCGCCGCCGTCGATCCGCGTCCCGCCGACCAGGTACGGCGTGCCGTTCCGCTCCGTGCGCTGCCAGAACAGGTGGTACCGGTACGGGTTGGCCTCCGTCACCGGGCGCTCGGTGTCCACGGCCTCGCGCAGCGCGCGCGGCACGTCGGCCAGGGTGAAGTCGTCCGGGTTCGAGGCGCCGACGATCGGCTTGCCCGCGTCCCGCTCACCGAGCAGCAGCACCTGGTAGTTGGCACTGCCGGTGGCCATCTGCTCGGCCGTCCGCCGCAGGTCGTCCTGGGTGGGCCGGAGAGGCAGCGTCGCCGCCCGGTTCTGCATCTCCTGCCGGAAGTCGTTGAGCGCGCCGTCCTGGGTGCGGGTCAGCACCGCCTCGCGGTTCAGCCAGTAGGCGATGCCGGAGGCGGCGACGGCCGCGGTGAGCGCGACCAGGGCGAAGACGACGACAAGACGCAGCCGCAGGCTGGAGAGGCGCAGCCGCGTGACGATCCCCTTGCTCACGCAGGAACGTCCAACCGGTAGCCGACCCCGCGCACGGTGCGGATGAGCGTCGGCGAGGACGGCACGTCCTCGACCTTGGCGCGCAGCCGCTGCACGCAGGCGTCGACGAGCCGCGAGTCGCCGAGGTAGTCGTGCTCCCACACCAGGCGGAGCAACTGCTGCCGGGAGAGCGCCTGTCCGGGCCGGCGGCTCAGCTCCAGGAGCAGCCGCAGCTCGGTCGGGGTGAGCTGGAGGTCCTCGCCGTTCTTGGTCACCGTCATCGCCGAGCGGTCGATCACCAGGGAGCCATAGGTCGCCGAGTCCGTGGACTCCCGCTCCCCGCGTCGCAGGACGGCCCGGATCCGGGCGTCGAGGACGCGGCCCTGCACCGGCTTCACGACGTAGTCGTCGGCGCCGGACTCCAGGCCCACGACCACGTCGATGTCGTCGCTGCGCGCGGTCAGCAGGATGATCGGCAACTGGTCGGTGCGGCGGATGCGCCGGCACACCTCGAAGCCGTCGATGCCGGGCAGCATGACGTCGAGCACGACCAGGTCCGGCCGCTGCTCGCGCAGCAGCTGGAGGCCGTCCTCACCGGTCGCGGCGGTGGCCACCCGGTGGCCCTGCCGGGACAGGGAGAGTTCGAGGGCCGTGCGGATGGCGTCGTCGTCCTCGATCAGCAACAGAAAAGGCACGGGCGCCATTCTGTCGCATGGGGCCGTCCGAGTTCGACCGCTGGGAGGCGCGCTTCTGGCGGGGGCCCTGTGACACGTCTGTGACAGTCGGCGGACAACGCCATGAAGTCCGATGGGCAAGATTCTTGGCACACGGACCGAATCACACTCCAACCGACGGGGGGCGCGAGATGAACGCACTGCACAGCACCACCTCAAGCGCAGTTGTCACGCGTCTCCACGACGTCGTGCGGAGCACGGAGAAGTCCGGCGCTGTCACGAACGGGCGGGGGTGCGTTCGCAGCGTCGGGCGTCAGCGCAAGGCGCCGTACATGGTCGCCATCGCTGACGGGGGAGCGGCGTACGGGGAGGTCACGGGGGAGCGCAGCTGTTCGGAGGCCGAGTTCACGGCCTACGTCCAGGAGCGTCGTGCCTCCCTGTACGCCACCGCCTACCACCTCACCGGTGACCGGTTCGAGGCCGAGGACCTGCTCCAGAGCGCGCTGTTCTCCACGTACCGCGCCTGGGAGCGGATCAGCGACAAGGCCGCCGTCGGCGGGTACCTCCGCCGCACCATGACCAATCTGCACATCAGCGCCTGGCGCCGGCGCAAGCTGAACGAGTACCCGACCGAGGAGCTCCCGGAGACGGTGGGCGAGTCGGACGCGATGCGCGGCACGGAGCTGCGCGCGGTGCTGTGGCAGGCGCTGGCCCGCCTGCCCGAGCTCCAGCGGACGATGCTGGTGCTGAGGTACTACGAGGGCCGGACCGATCCGGAGATCGCGGAGATCCTGGACATCAGTGTCGGCACGGTGAAGTCGAGCATCTGGCGGTCGCTGCGGCGGCTGCGCGAGGACGAGGTGCTCAGCTTCGGCCGTGACGAGGAGGAGTCCTTCGGCGAGCTGGTGGCCTGAAGGCTGGGGGAAACCCGCGGGGGCTACGGGGGAATCGGAGCCGTCGGGGGAGCACGGGGGAACCGTACGGGGGTACGGGGATGACGACGCGGGTCGTACGGGCTGGGGGGCTCGTACGGCCCGCGTCGTGCTGTTCCGGCGGTCAGCCCGCGGCGGGGGTGCGGTGGCGGCCCGCCGCCGCTGCCGCGAGGCGGCCGAGGGCCTCCGGCCTGGCGCAGGGGTGGGCGCCCAGTTCCGTCTGGCGGGCGACGATGGACCGCTCCGCGCGCATCAGGCGCCAGCCACGCCGCAGCAGGAACGGGACCGACTTGCGGCCCTCGCGCAGGTCGCGGGCGAGCCGGCGGCGGAAGGTCGTCGACGGGCGGCCGCGCAGGCAGAGCGCGTCGGCGAGGACGTCGAGCTCGCGGCAGCGGGCCACGATCTCGGCGGCGAAGATCCCCTCCGCCACGAACAGCGGCGTGCGGCCGATGTCCAGGCGCTCGCGGTCGACCCGGGAGCTGGTGGCGAGGTCGTACACGGGGACGTCGGTCCGGCCGGTGCGGCACAGTTCGACGATGGCGGCGACGGCGGTGTCCGCGTCCCAGGACGCGGGGGAGTCCCAGTCGATGTCCGCGCTCCCCTCGACGAGGGGGAGGGTCGGGTCGTCGGCCTCCTTGTAGAAGTCGTCGAGGCGCAGCACCGGGAGGCCGGCGGCGGCGGCGAGGGACGACTTGCCGGAGCCTGAGGGGCCCGCGAGCAGGACGACGCGGGTCGGGATCGCTAGGGAACTCACGGGACACCAGTGTGAAGCATTCCCCCGTGCAGGGGACCCCCGAGGAAGCCCGTTGGTATCGAGCATCACACCTCAACTACTGTCGGTGGGCGACCGATCACCCCGTGGAATGCTCGGAAGGACCCTCATGGCGCGTCACGCAGAACCCCGTAGCTCCCGGCGCAGCGCCCTGCTCGCGGCAGGCCTCAGCGTCACGGCGGCGGGCGCGGCGGTGCTCGGCGCCGGTTCGGCGGCGCAGGCCGCGGCGCCCGTTCCGCTGCCGGTCGACTCGCTGACCAGGACGGACGCCGCCGCCGCCGGTACGGGCGCGCTGTCCGGTGTCACCCACGGGCTCGGCCCGCTGACCCGGCTGCAGCTCGACCCGCTGGCCAACACCGGGGTCGACCCGCTCGACAACGGCCTGGGGACCCAGGTCGCCGACTTCAAGCCGGTCGGCACCCACCTGGTCACCGACCACCTCACGAAGGGCGGGGCAGTGGCCGATCTGCCGGTGGCGGGCCCGCTGACGCAGGGGCTGCTCGGCTAGCGGAGCCGGTTCCGGGCCCCGGCGCGGTGTCCCGTACGAGCCAGGCCACGGCGAAGGCCAGAGCGGCGACCAGTGCCGTGCCGAGCAGCACCCCGTGCACCCCGCTCGTCACGGCCGCCGCCAGTCCCTCGCGGGCCGGCTCCGGCAGCCGCAGGGCCTGTGCCGGGGTCAGCCGGGTGTCGGCCCCGTCGAGGCGCGCGGTGAACACGGCGCCGAGGACGGCCACGCCGAGCGAGCCGCCGAGCGTCCGCACGAGGGTGACGGTGCCGCTGGCCGCGCCCATGTCGCGCGGCTCGGCGCCGTACATCGTGACGAGCAGCGTGGCCTGCATGAGGAGGCCCATGCCCGCGCCGACGACCACGGTCAGCCCGGAGGCGACGGCGACGGGGGTGTCCACGTCGAGCAGCAGCAGGGCGAGCGCGCCCGCCGTCATCAGCGCGCCGCCGAGGATCGGGTACATCCGGTAGCGGCCGGTCCTGGCGATGATCCGGCCCGATCCCAGTTGCGCGGCGACCATGGCGAGCATCAGCGGGAGCAGCAGCAGTCCGCTCGCCGTGGACGACTGTCCGCGGGCGAACTGCAGGTACTGCGGCAGGTAGTTCAGGGCGGCGATCATGCCCGCGCCGACCAGCAGGCTCAGGATCTGCGCCAGTGTGAAGTTGCGGGTGCGGAAGAGCCGGGGCGGGATGACGGCTTCCTCGGCCCGCCGTTCGACCCGGACGAACCAGGCGAGCGCCACGACCGCGAGCGCGCCCAGGGTGAGGATCCGGGGCGAGGTCCAGGCGTGGGCGGTGCCGGCCCAGCCGGCGAGCAGGGTCAGTGCGAGGACCCCGGTGGTCAGCAGCAGGGCTCCCGCCCAGTCGACGCGGGCCCGGACGCGCGGGGTCCGTACGCGCAGGCGGAGCGAGACGATCAGCAGGGCGGCGAGGCCGACGGGCAGGTTGACGTAGAAGGCCCAGCGCCAGTTCAGGTGGTCGGTGAGGAGGCCGCCGAGGAGCGGGCCGCCGGCGAAGGCGGCCGGCAGCATCGCCCCGGTGACTCCCTGGACCCGGGCGCTGTCCTTCGGGGCCACCAGGGTGCCGATGAGGGCGAAGGCGCCGACCATCAGGCCGCCGGCGCCGATGCCCTGGAGGGCGCGGAAGGCGATGAGCTGGCCCATGCTCTGCGCGAGGCCGGAGAGGACCGACCCGGCGAGGAAGACGCCGACGGCGGAGAGGTAGGCGCCCTTGCGGCCGCGGAGGTCGCCGAGCTTGCCCCAGAGCGGGGTGGCGACGGCGGCGGTGAGGAGGTAGGCGGTGACGACCCAGGACAGCCGGTCGAGGCCGCCGAGTTCGCCCGCGATGGTGGGGAGGGCGGTGCCGACGATCGTGCCGTCGAGGGTCGCGAGGACGACGCCGAGCATGAGCCCGGTGATGCCCAGGTAGGGGATGCGGGTGTCCGTTGACGATGCCTGAGGAACCGTCATGGCTCAGGCCGCGTACGGCTTGTTCGCGCGCGCGTCCCGCAGCGCCTCGCCCCACCAGGCGAGTTGGTCGAGCATCGCCTTCGCCGCGCTGTCGGTGGCCGGGTCGACGGCCCGGCCGTTCTCGTCGAACTGCCCCCAGGCACCCTGCAGTCCGACCGTCTCGCGGATGGTGACGGCGTGCAGTTCGGCGAAGACGGTCCGCAGGTGCTCGACGGCGCGCAGGCCGGCGGAGAAGCCGCCGTATGAGACGAAGCCGACGGGCTTCGCGTGCCATTCGCGGTGGTGCCAGTCGATCGCGTTCTTCAGGGAGGCCGGGTAGCTGTGGTTGTACTCGGGGGTCACCACGACGAAGGCGTCGGCGGCGGCCAGGCGCGGTGACACGGCGGCGAGCAGGGCGCGGTCCTCGGCGCGCTCGGGGGCCTGGCCGAGGTGCGGGAAGACGGTCGGCAGCGGGGTCTCGGCCAGGTCGATCAGCTCGGTGGTCAGATCCGGGCGGTCGGCGGCGTGGCGGAGCAGCCAGTTCGCGACGACGGGGCCGAGGCGGCCGTCGCGGGTCGAGCCCTGGATCACGGCGAGGTGCAGCGGAGCGGTCATGGGTTCCCCCTGGAACATCGTTGTGTACGGCGTACACCGACTGGTGTACAACGTACACGCCGATGTGTACGGCGTCCACAAGGCATACGCTGTACGCGAGAGAGGGAGGCCCCAGTGGCGAAGAAGGAAGAGACGGACGACGTCTCGCTGTGGGAGCGCCTGGAGCGGCCCGCGGCGGCACCGCGGGCGTCCCTCAGCGCCGGGAGGATCGCCGAGGTCGCGATCGGCATCGCGGACCGCGAGGGGTTCGCCGCCGTGACCATGCGGAAGGTCGCCACCGAGCTGGGCGTCGCGCCCATGGCCGCCTATCGGCACGTCAACGGCAAGGACGAGCTGTGGGCGCTCATGATCGACCGGGTCTCCGGCGAGCTGGCACCGGCGGACGAGGTCACCGGCTGGCGGGAGACGCTCCGCGCGTACGCGCTGCGGACCCGGGAGATGATGCTGCGCCACCCCTGGCTCGCCCACATGCCCGCGCCGCTCTTCGCGCTCACCCCGGCCCGGATGGCGGCGGCCGAGCGCCAGCTGGCCTCACTCGACGGGCTCGGGCTCGACGTCGACACGATGATGGCCGCGTTCCGGGCGGTCAACGCCTACGTCCACGGGGCCACGCAGTCCGAGGCCGCGCTGCGCCGGTACATGGAGGAGCAGGGCTGGCAGAGCGCCGACGACACGCGCCGGGGGCTCGCCCCGCAGATGTCGTACCTGATGGAGACCGGGCGCTACCCGACCTACCGGCGGTACACGCGGGGGGCCGCGCGCAAGGACGACGCGGCCTGGCAGTTCGAGACGGGACTCGACTGCGTGCTCGACGGCGTGGCGGGACTCGTGGAACGCGGCCGGGCATGACGACAGGCCCCCGGGACCACCCGGGGGCCTGTCGGACCGGACCGCTCGGCAGGCCGAGGCGGTCCGGTGGCGGCTAGTACGAGGAGCCGCTCGCGCCCAGCGAACCCGTCGGGTGCCAGACGGTCTTCGTCTCCAGGAACGCCGTCATGCGGTCCGTGCCCGGGGACTCCGCGAAGTCCTCGGTGCGCGGGCGCAGGACGCGCTTCAGGTTGTCCGCCGCCGCGATCTCCAGGTCGCGGGCGAGGTCGCCCCCGGTCGCGCCCGTCAGGTCGATCGCGTTGACGTCCTGGTGGGCCGCCAGGTGCGGGCCCATCTCCGCGGCCTTGCCCGAGAGGATGTTGACGACACCGCCCGGCAGGTCGGAGGTGGCGAGCACCTCGCCCAGGGAGAGGGCGGGGAGCGGCGACTTCTCCGAGGCGATGACGACCGCCGTGTTGCCCGTGGCGATCACCGGGGCGATCACCGAGACCAGGCCGAGGAAGGACGAGTCCTGCGGCGCCACGACCGTGACGACACCGGTCGGCTCGGGCGTGGAGAGGTTGAAGTACGGGCCCGCGACCGGGTTCGCACCGCCCACGACCTGCGCGATCTTGTCCGTCCAGCCCGCGTACCAGACCCAGCGGTCGATCGCCGCGTCGACGACCGCGGCCGCCTTCGACTTCGACAGGCCCTCCGCGTCCGCGACCTCGCGGACGAACTGGTCCCGGCGGCCCTCCAGCATCTCGGCGACGCGGTAGAGGATCTGGCCGCGGTTGTACGCGGTCGCGCCCGCCCAGCCGCCGAAGGCCTTGCGGGCGGCGACGACCGCGTCACGGGCGTCCTTGCGGGAGGACAGCGGAGCGTTCGCCAGCCACTTGCCCTTGGAGTCCGTCACCTCGTACACCCGGCCGCTCTCGGAGCGGGGGAACTTGCCCCCGACGTACAGCTTGTAGGTCTTGAAGACGCCAAGACGGGTCACGTCAGACATCGAGGTAGGCCTCCAGACCGTGACGGCCGCCCTCGCGGCCGAAGCCCGACTCCTTGTAACCGCCGAACGGCGAGGTCGGGTCGAACTTGTTGAACGTGTTGGCCCAGACGACACCGGCGCGGAGCTTGTTGGCGACCGCCAGGATGCGGGAGCCCTTCTCCGACCAGATGCCGGCGGACAGGCCGTACTGGCTGTTGTTGGCCTTCGCGACGGCCTCGTCGGGCGTACGGAAGGTCAGCACCGAAAGGACCGGGCCGAAGATCTCGTCGCGGGCGACCGTGTGCGCCTGGGTGACGTTCGTGAAGAGCGTCGGGGCGAACCAGTAACCGGCCTCGGGGATGTCGCACGCGGCGGTCCAGCGCTCGGCGCCCTCCGCCTCGCCCTGCTCCACCAGCGAGGTGATCCGCGCCAGCTGCTCCGAGGAGTTGATGGCACCGATGTCGGTGTTCTTGTCCAGCGGGTCGCCGAGGCGGAGGGTGCTCAGACGGCGCTTCAGGCTGTCGAGCAGCTCGTCCTGGATCGACTCCTGGACGAGGAGGCGCGAGCCCGCGCAGCAGACCTGGCCCTGGTTGAAGAAGATGCCGTTGACGATGCCCTCGACGGCCTGGTCGATCGGGGCGTCGTCGAAGACGATGTTCGCGCCCTTGCCGCCCAGCTCCAGGGTGACCTTCTTGTCGGTGCCGGCGACGGACCGGGCGATGGCCTTGCCGACCGCGGTCGAACCGGTGAAGGCCACCTTGTTCACGTCCGGGTGCTCGACCAGTGCGGCGCCCGTGTCCCCGTACCCGGGGAGGATGTTGACGACGCCCTTGGGCAGCCCCGCCTGGCGGCAGATGTCCGCGAAGAACAGGGCGGTCAGCGGGGTCGTCTCGGCCGGCTTGAGGACGACCGTGTTGCCGGTCGCGAGCGCCGGGGCGATCTTCCACGCCAGCATGAGCAGCGGGAAGTTCCACGGGATGACCTGGCCGGCCACGCCCAGCGGCTTCGGGTTCGCCCCGTAGCCCGCGTGGTCGAGCTTGTCGGCCCAGCCCGCGTAGTAGAAGAAGTGGGCGGCGACCAGCGGGAGGTCCGCGTCGCGCGTCTCCTTGATCGGCTTGCCGTTGTCCAGGGTCTCCAGGACGGCCAGCTCGCGGCTGCGCTCCTGGATGATCCGGGCGATGCGGAAGAGGTACTTGGCGCGCTCGGAGCCGGGCAGTGCCGACCACTTCTCGAAGGCCTTGCGGGCCGCCTTCACCGCGCGGTCGACGTCCTCGGCGCCCGCCTGGGCGATCTCGGAGAGGACCTCCTCGGTGGAGGGGGAGACGGTCTTGAAGACCTTGCCGTCGGCCGCCTCGACGAACTCGCCGTCGATGAACAGGCCGTAGCTGGGGGCGATGTCGACGACGGACCGGGACTCGGGCGCCGGTGCGTACTCGAATGCAGATGCCATGTTGATCAGTCCACCGTCACGTAATCGGGGCCGGAGTAACGGCCGGTCGCCAGCTTCTGGCGCTGCATCAGCAGGTCGTTGAGCAGGCTGGAGGCGCCGAAGCGGAACCAGTGGTTGTCCAGCCAGTCCTCACCCACGGTCTCGTTGACCAGGACCAGGAACTTGATCGCTTCCTTGGTGTTCCGGATGCCGCCGGCCGGCTTCACGCCGATCTGCACGCCGGTCTGGGCGCGGAAGTCGCGCACGGCCTCCAGCATGAGCAGGGTGTTGGCCGGGGTGGCGTTGACCGCGACCTTGCCGGTCGAGGTCTTGATGAAGTCCGCGCCGGCCATCATGCCGACCCAGGAGGCGCGGCGGATGTTGTCGTACGTGGACAGCTCGCCGGTCTCGAAGATCACCTTGAGGCGGGCGCGGTCGCCGCACTCCGCCTTGATCGCGGCGATCTGCTCGAAGACCTCCAGGTAGCGGCCGGCCAGGAAGGCGCCGCGATCGATGACCATGTCGATCTCGTCGGCGCCCGCCGCGATGGCGTCCGCCGTGTCGGCCAGCTTCACGGGGAGCGCGGCGCGGCCGGCCGGGAAGGCGGTGGCGACCGAGGCGACCTTGACGCCGGAGCCCGCGAGGGCGGCCTTGGCGGTGGCCACCATGTCCGGGTAGACGCAGACGGCGGCGGTCGTCGGGGTCGAGCGGTCGGTCGGATCGGGACGGACGGCCTTGGCGGCGAGCGCCCGGACCTTGCCCGGGGTGTCCGCGCCTTCGAGCGTCGTCAGGTCGATCATGGAGATGGCCAGGTCGATGGCGTACGCCTTGGACGTGGTCTTGATCGAGCGGGTGCCGAGGGACGCGGCGCGCGCCTCCAGGCCGACGGCGTCGACGCCGGGCAGCCCGTGGAGGAAGCGGCGCAGCGCACCGTCGGACGCGGTCACGTCGGCGAATGCGGATGCTGCAGATGCAGTGGTGGGCATGGTCACCAGTCGAGCATATCTACGCGCGTAGCGACCTGTACAGGGGAGCCGCTCCGCAGAGCCCGAGGTCACAGCGGGCGGTCGGCGTGGTGACGCGCGGCGGACGGGCCCGGCGACCCCTGTCACGGGCCCGTGACACGGAGCGGACGAGTCCTGAATACAAGATCATTAGATTCTTCTCCAGCAGCCGGCCAGACCTCGCCGAACCCCCCGAACGGACTGAGAAAAAGCGGCATGCGACTCACTCGTCCACCTGCCTGATCTCCAGGAGTCGTTATGCGCACCGCCCTTCGCACCGCCATCGCCACCGCCCTCGTCGCGGGCGCGGCCCTCGTCCCCGCCGCGGCGGCGGGCACCGCCTTCGCCGCCGACGGTCCGGCGGCGGGACCGGCCTCCTCGTCGAGCGTGCGGTCCGCCGACGTCAAGCCGTCCGACGAGGTCCCGGCCGAGGCCGGTACGGACACCCCGGACGGGGTCGACGGCACGGAGGCCGGCAAGGGCGCGGGCGAGGGCGAGGGCAAGGGGGCCGGCGGCGGGAGCGGCGCGCAGGGCGCGGGCGCCGCGAAGACCCCGGAGGCCGGGACCTCCGCCGGGACCTCCGCGCGGGGCACGCTCGTGCGCACGGAGACCCTGGCGACCGGCACGGTCGCCAGGATCTACAAGGTCAACGCGCAGAACCACCGTGCCGAGCTGTTCCGCGGGGGCCACCCGGTCGGCGTCCTGGAGGCCGTCACCCGCTCCGTCGCCGGCCAGGACAACGGAGAGTTCTTCGTCCTGAACCCGGACGGCACCACCCACAACTGGCTCGGCAACATCGCCGGCCCCGAGACCGGCACCTACCGCCTCGCCGACGGGACCGTCCTCCAGCTCGGCAGGAAGGACGGCCGCTTCGGCCTCCAGCTCGTCGAGAACGGCAAGGGCCGCGGCTACACGTACGTCACCGGCGTCCGCGCCGTCTGGACCTTCGGCCGGGCCGTCGTCGTCCTGGAGCAGGACGGGCAGTTCGCCGCGTACGTCCCCGGCTCGGCGAAGCAGGGCGCCCCGCAGCGGGTCGCCGCGGGCGGCTCGCAGACCACGCCGTCCACCGGCGGTTCCGCCGTCGTCCTCGGCGCGTGCACGGTCAGCCGGACCGTCGACATCGGCGCGGGCACCAAGGCCGAGCTGTTCATGACCCGGCAGGGCCCGCTGGCGGAGTTCAGCACCGTCGACGACAACGGCGAGGACCGGGTCTTCGCGATGGTCGACCGGGCGCACCCCTCGCTGCCGAAGAGCGTCGGCATCGTCGGCCGGATCATCGCCCCCGCGAGCGCCACGCCGTCGCTCTTCACCCAGGTCGAGGGCGGCGCGGGCGCGAAGGGCGCCACCCACGCCTTCCCGAAGCTGCCCAAGGGCTGCACGTCCGAGACGACCCCGGCCGACGACTCCACCGGCACCACCGGCACCTCCGGCACCACGGGCTCCACCGGCACCACGGGCTCCACCGGCACCGGAATCACCACCAACACCGGCCAGACCTCCGTCATCCCCCGGGGCGCGGTCGCCGCCGGTGCCGAGCTCGGCACCGGGAACGACGGCACCGCCCTCCTCGCGGCCGGTGCCGGAGCCTCGCTCGCCGCCGCCGGTCTGGGCTTCGTGGTCCTGCGCCGCCGGTCCGCAGTCCGCGGCTGACCTCCCGCGTACCGGGCGTCACCGATGCCCCACCCCGCACCAGCGCCGGCTCACCCCACCACCGCTCCCTCACCGCACCACCCGACTCCCGGCCCCTCGACCGAGCGGGAGCGACACCCCACCCGCACCACCCGACTCCCGGCCCTTGACCCGAGCGGGAGCGACACCCCACCCCCGGCCGGTCGCCGCGTCCCGCGCGGCGACCGGCCGGACCCCGTCCCCGCCCCGTCCCCGCCCCGTCCGCAGCCGTCCCGATGTCCGTCCGGAGCCCGCCCGTGAACCGCCGCCGCGCCGCCCGCACCGCCCCCGTCCTCCTCTGCACCGCCCTCGCCGCCCTCGCCGCGCTCGTCGGCTGCTCCCCCGGCCAGGGACGGCAGCCCGCCACCCCGCCCGCGCGGATCGTCGAGGCCACCGCGGCTCCCGCGCCGACCGCGAGCCGCGCCCCCGTCCGACCGCTCGCCCGCTCCCTCCCCGTGCGCGTCCGGGTCCCCGCCGCCGGGGTCGACACCGGGCCCGCCGGACCCGTCCTGGAGCTGGGGCTCGCCGCCGACGGCACCGTCGAGGTGCCCTCGGTCGCGGACGCCGACCGGATCGGCTGGTACGGCAAGGGCGTCACGCCCGGGCAGACCGGCCCCGCCGTCCTCATCGGCCACTTCGACACCGCCCGCGGCCCCGCCGTCCTCCGGAACGTCTCCGAGGTCGGGATCGGCGACGAGATCACCGTGGACCGGGCCGACGGCACCACCGCGGTCTTCCGGGTCAGGGAGCTGGAGCAGGTCGACAAGGACGCCTTCCCGACCCTCAAGGTCTACGGCGACACCGACCGCCCCGAACTGCGCCTCATCACCTGCGGCGGCGAACTCGTCGACGGCCACCGCCCCGACAACATCATTCTCTACGCCGATCTCGTGGCCACGCGGGGCGCCTGAGCCCCCATCGGCCCCCTGAGGCACAATCGGCCCCATGACGACCCCCGAGCCGACCCCCGAGCCCAGCCACGAGCCGAGCCGCGAGTCGACCCCCGACCAGCCGTCCGCCGGGAAGAAGCCCGCGCCGCGGAAGGCCGCCGGGCAGCAGCCCGCCGGGCGGGAGTCCGCCGGGCCCGAGTCCGCCGAGCGCGTCTTCCGGTCGCCCCTCGGGATCGCGAGCGGGGTGTTCCTGGTGGCACTCGCCCTCGTGTTCGCCGGCGACGTGCTGTTCCGCGGCGAGGGCCGCTCGCCGTGGATCGCCCTCGCGGGACTCCTCCTCGCCGTGCCGCTGATCGTGGCCTTCACGATCCGGCCCGCCGTGTACGCCGGCGAGGACCGGCTCCGGATCCGCAACCCCTTCCGGTCGATCACGCTGCCCTGGTCGACGGTCGCCGACGTCCGCGCCGGCTACTCCAGCGAGGTCTTCACCCAGGACGGCGCCAAGTACCAGCTGTGGGCCGTCCCCGTCTCGCTGCGCCAGCGCAAGAAGGCGGCCCGCCGGGCCTCCCGCGCCTCCCAGGACGACCCGCACGGCCGTACCTCGGTCACCGCCGACGTGCGGGACAGCGCGGCGCGCACCGCGCCCACCGACCAGACCGTCGCCGACCTCCGCGAGCTGGCCGAGCGCCGGGCCGGCGCCCCGGGCGCGCAGGGCGAGGTCCGGGTGCGCTGGGCGTACGAGATCGCGGGCCCCGCGGCGGCCGGTCTGCTGCTCCTGGTGATCCTCCTCGCGACGGGCTGACGCCCGCGCCGGTCGGGACGGCCGAGGGGCCGGTACGGAGTTCCGTACCGGCCCCTCGGCCGTCGCGTCGGGCGGACCGGATCAGAGTCCGGCCGCGGCCGACAGGTCCCGCTTGATCGCCACCAGCACCTCGTGGGCCGTGGCCCGCGCCGGGGCGAGGTCGTCCGCCGCGGCGACCGGCACCACGACCTCCAGGTAGCACTTGAGCTTGGGCTCCGTGCCGCTCGGGCGGACGATCACCCGGGCCTTGTACTCGCCCTCCAGGTGGTAGCGCAGGCCGTCCGTCGGGGGCAGCGACTCCGTGCCCTTCGTCAGGTCCTCCGCCGACACCACGGTCAGCCCGGCGAGCGAGACCGGCGGCCGCTCGCGCAGCGCCGCCATGGCGTTCGCGATGATGCCGAGGTCCTCGACCCGCACCGACAGCTGGTCCGTGGCGTGCAGGCCGTGGGCGACCGCCAGGTCGTCGAGCAGGTCGGTCAGCGTCCGGCCCTGCTCCTTGAGCACCGAGGCCAGCTCGGTCACGAGCAGCGCCGCCGTGATGCCGTCCTTGTCGCGGACGCCCTCCGGGTCGACGCAGTAGCCGAGCGCCTCCTCGTAGCCGTACCGCAGGCCCTCGACGCGGGCGATCCACTTGAAGCCGGTCAGCGTCTCCTCGTAGCCGACGCCCGCGGCCTCGGCGATCCGGCCGAGGAGCGAGGAGGACACGATCGACTCGGCGAACACGCCCGTGGCGCCCTTCTGCACCAGGTGCGCGGCGAGCAGCGCGCCCACCTCGTCGCCGCGGAGCATGCGCCAGCCGCCCACGACCGTCGCGTCGGGCACGGCCACGGCGCAGCGGTCGGCGTCCGGGTCGTTGGCGATGACCAGGTCGGGGTCCACGGCGCGGGCGGCCTCGAAGGCGAGGTCCATGGCGCCCGGCTCCTCCGGGTTCGGGAAGGCGACCGTCGGGAACGCCGGGTCGGGCTCGGCCTGGGCGGCGACCAGCGCGGGCGGCGGGAAGCCGGCCCGGGCGAAGGCGGCCGTCAGGACGTCCTTGCCGACGCCGTGCATGGCCGTGTAGACCGTCCGCGCGGTGCGGGGGGAGCCGGGGGTCAGGACGGCGTCCGTGCGCTCCAGGTAGGCGTTCAGGACCTCGTCGCCGAGGGTCTCCCAGCCGCTCTCCGGGCGGGGCACGTCGTGCAGCGAGCGGACGGCGGCGATCTCGGCGGCGATCTCCGCGTCGGCCGGCGGCACGATCTGCGAGCCGTCGCCCAGGTAGACCTTGTAGCCGTTGTCGCGCGGCGGGTTGTGGCTCGCGGTCACCTCGACGCCGGCGACGGCGCCCAGGTGCCTTATGGCGTACGCGAGGACGGGCGTCGGCAGCGGGCGGGGGAGGAGCGCGGCGCGCAGGCCGGCGCCGGTCATCACGGCGGCGGTGTCGCGCGCGAAGTCGGCGGACTTGTAGCGGGCGTCGTAGCCGACGACCACGAGACCGCCTTCCTGTCCCTTCGCCTTGAGGTAGGCGGCGAGGCCGGCGGCGGCGCGGATGACGACGGAGCGGTTCATCCGCATGGGGCCGGCGCCCAGCTCGCCGCGGAGGCCGGCGGTGCCGAACTGGAGGGTGCCGGCGAAACGGGCGGCGAGCTCGTCGGTGGCGCCGCCGTCGAGCAGCGCGGCCAGCTCCTCTCGGGTCTCCTGGTCGGGGTCCTCGGCGAGCCATGCCTGGGCCCGGGTGAGGAGGTCGTCCTGCGTCACGGTGTGCCTTTCGGAGGGCGGGCGGTGCGGTGCGGGGGGTGCGGGGTGGCGGTGGGGCGGGGGTGCCGCTGCGCGGAGCCTTCCCCCACCCCGCCCCTTCCCGAAACCGGGGGCGTGCCCCCGGGCCCCCGTACGCCCTCCGGGCGTGTCCTCGGACGCCGGACGGGCTGAGGATCCAGCCCCGCCGGCGTCCGAGGCGCGGGGTCCGGGGCGGAGCCCCCGGTTCGGGAAGGGGCGGGGCGCGACGGGAACTCAGATCCGGTCGAGGACCCGCGTCAGCAGCTCGCCCATCCGCGCGGCCGAGTCGCGACCCGCCTGAAGGACCTCTTCGTGGTTCAGCGGCTCGCCCGAGAGCCCCGCCGCCAGGTTGGTGACCAGGGAGATGCCGAGGACCTCGGCGCCCGCCTCGCGGGCGGCGATGGCCTCCAGGACGGTGGACATGCCGACGAGGTCGCCGCCGAGCACGCGGACCATGTTGATCTCGGCCGGGGTCTCGTAGTGCGGGCCGGGGAACTGCACGTAGACGCCCTCTTCGAGGGTCTCGTCGACCTCCTTGCACAGCGCGCGCAGCCGCGGCGAGTACAGGTCGGTGAGGTCCACGAAGTTCGCGCCGACGATCGGGGAGGCGGCCGTCAGGTTGAGGTGGTCGCTGATGAGGACCGGCTGGCCGGGGCGCATGCCCTCGCGCAGGCCGCCGCAGCCGTTGGTCAGGATGACCGTCTTGCAGCCGGCGGCGACCGCGGTGCGGACGCCGTGGGCGACGGAGGCGACGCCGCGGCCCTCGTAGAAGTGGGTGCGGCCGAGGAAGACGAGCGCGCGCTTGGCGCCGATCTTGTACGAGCGGACCTTGCCGCCGTGGCCCTCGACGGCGGGCGGCGGGAAGCCGGGGAGGTCGGTCACCGGGAACTCGGCCTCGGGGGCGCCGAGGGCGTCGACGGCGGGCGCCCAGCCCGAGCCCATGACCAGGGCGACGTCGTGGTTCTCGACTCCGGTCAGCTCGCGAAGACGTGCGGCAGCGGCCTCGGCGGCCTCGTACGGGGTGGCAGTTGCGTTCACTGACTCTCTCGCCTCGGGGAGGGGGGTCCGAGGCGGGCCCCGGACGGATTTGATACGCGCAGAAGCGTAGCCGGAGATTGCCTACGCGCGTAGATGACGATGCCGACGGACATGCGATCGTTGTCTTGTCGTTTCCGACGAACGACGCAGCGGAAGAGTCACCTCCCTGCCTCGGCGGTTCCCACACCCCCGGCCGGCTCCGCGCCGGCGTCAGCAGGGACGCTTGCGCAACTCCATCACGTAGTCGTGCGGAGCGCCCGCCGACTCGGCCGCGTCGGCCACCTCGCCCAGGTAGCGGGCCGACGGCAGCCCGCCCTCGTAGGCGTTCAGGACGTAGACCCAGGCCGGCTCCTCGCCGTCCAGGGTGTGCACCCGGACGCGCATGCGGCGGTAGATGTCGAGCCCGACGCCCTCCCAGCGGTCCATGGACTCCTCGTCCATCGGCGCGATGTCGTACAGCGCCACGAAGACCTGGGAGCGCGGGGCCTCGACGATGGTGGCCAGCGCGCCGTCCCAGCCCATCTGCTCGCCGCCGAAGGTGAGCCGCCAGCCGGTGAGCCAGCCGGTGCCGCGCAGCGGGGAGTGCGGTGCGCGGCGGCTCATGAGCCGCGCGTCGAGGTTGCCGGCGAAAGCGGCGTAGAGCGACATGGGACCGAGGGTACGGGAGGGGGCGGGGTGACCGGAGAACGCCGAGGTGACGGCCGCGGGGCAGGTCCGCGGGGGCGTCCACCCCTACGGAGGACCCGGCGTGAGGCCGCGCCGGGCGTGCGGGAGAATGGGGTACGCACTTGAAGCGTGCGGGACAATGGCGTACGCACTGCATCCCAGCGGGGGGACCCCCCGGCAGAACGAGAGCGCGAGGCGTAGATCCCAGTGACCCGGATCGTGATCATCGGCGGCGGACCCGGCGGATACGAGGCGGCCCTGGTGGGCGCCCAACTCGGCGCGGAGGTGACCGTCGTCGACTGCGACGGCCTCGGCGGCGCGTCCGTCCTGACCGACTGCGTCCCCTCCAAGACCCTGATCGCCACCGCCGAGGTGATGACCACCTTCGACTCCTCGTACGAGGAGCTCGGCATCATCGTCGCGGACGACACCCCGCACGTCGAGCAGGCCGCCCGGGTCGTGGGCGTGGACCTCGGCAAGGTCAACCGACGGGTGAAGCGGCTGGCCCTGGCCCAGTCGCACGACATCACCGCCTCCGTCACCCGGGCCGGCGCCCGGGTGCTGCGGGGGCGCGGGCGGCTCTCCGGCCGGCAGGCGATGGACGGCTCCCGCCAGGTGGTCGTCACGGCCGCCGACGGCACCGAGGAGACGCTGACCGCGGACGCCGTGCTGATCGCGACCGGCGGCCACCCGCGCGAGGTGCCGGACGCCAAGCCGGACGGCGAGCGCATCCTGAACTGGACGCAGGTGTACGACCTCAAGGAGCTCCCGGAGGAGCTCATCGTGGTCGGCTCCGGTGTGACGGGTGCCGAGTTCGCCGGCGCCTACCAGGCCCTCGGCTCCCGGGTCACCCTGGTCTCCTCGCGTGACCGGGTGCTGCCCGGCGAGGACCCGGACGCCGCCGCCGTCCTGGAGGACGTGTTCCGCCGCCGCGGCATGAACGTCATGGCCCGCTCCCGTGCCGAGTCCGCGAAGCGGGTCGGCGACCGGGTCGAGGTCACCCTGGCGGACGGCCGGGTCATCTCCGGGACGCACTGCCTGATGGCGGTCGGCGCGATCCCGAACTCGGCCGGAATGGGTCTGGAGGAGGCGGGTGTCCGACTGAAGGACTCCGGTCACATCTGGACCGACAAGGTCTCCCGCACGACCGCGCCCGGCGTGTACGCGGCGGGCGACGTGACCGGTGTCTTCGCGCTCGCCTCGGTGGCCGCGATGCAGGGCCGCATCGCCATGTACCACTTCCTCGGCGACGCGGTGGCCCCGCTCAACCTGAAGACGGTCTCGTCGAACGTCTTCACCGACCCGGAGATCGCCACCGTCGGCTACACGCAGGCCGACGTGGACGCGGGCAAGATCGACGCCAAGGTGGTCAAGCTGCCGCTGCTGCGCAACCCGCGCGCGAAGATGCAGGGCATCCGGGACGGCTTCGTCAAGATCTTCTGCCGCCCCGGCACCGGCATCGTGGTCGGCGGCTGCGTCGTCGCCCCGAAGGCGAGCGAACTGATCCATCCGATCTCGATCGCGGTCGACAACAATCTGACGGTCGAACAGATCGCAAATGCTTTCACGGTGTACCCCTCCCTGTCGGGTTCGATCGCGGAAGTGGCACGGCAGTTGCACACCCGGAAGGCCGCGGGCGAGGTCTGACCCGCCTCCGGGCGGTCGCCCGGTACGCGGCCCCCGCCTGCGGGAACGGTTCTCCCACTCGGACAACCCCCGTCAAGGCGGGGCATAGTCAGGGCCCGCCACGGGTCAACGGCGGGGCCTCTCATACCACTTGGAGGCCCCGTCTGTGTGCATCTTCTGCAATTCGGCGCATAGTGCTGAAAAGTATCGGCCGGTCACGTTACTGTCAGTTTCGTGTTCGCTGCAGAACGTCGCCAGTTGATCCTCGAAATGGTGCGAGCCAATGGGGCCGTGTCGCTCCGCGAGCTCGCCCGCGTCGTCCAGACCTCTGAGGTGACCGTACGGAGAGACGTACGGGCCCTTGAGGCAGAAGGACTCCTCGACCGCCGCCACGGCGGTGCGGTGTTGCCGGGCGGATTCACGCGAGAATCCGGCTTCCCGCAGAAATCCCATCTCGCGACCGCGGAGAAGACGGCCATCGCCGACGTCGCCGCGAGCCTCGTCGAAGAAGGCGAGGCCATCGTCGTCGGCGCCGGGACGACCACGCAGGAGCTGGCCCGCCGGCTCGCCCGCGTGCCCGGCCTGACCGTGGTCACCAACTCGCTCCTGGTCGCCCAGGCCCTCGCGCACGCCAACCGGGTCGAGGTCGTCATGACCGGCGGCACCCTGCGCGGCTCCAACTACGCCCTGGTGGGCAGTGGTGCCGAGCAGTCCCTCCAGGGGCTCCGGGTCTCGCGCGCCTTCCTCTCCGGGAGCGGACTCACCGCGGAGCGCGGCCTCTCCACGTCCAACATGCTCTCCGCGAGCGTGGACCGGGCGCTGGTCCAGGCGGCGGCCGAGGTCGTGGTCCTCGCCGACCACACCAAGCTCGGCTCCGACACCATGTTCCAGACGGTGCCCACGGACGTCATCACCCGCCTGGTGACCGACGAGCCGCCCGCCCACGACGACCGGGCCGCCACCGAGCTCCAGGCCCTCGCCGACCAGGGCGTGCAGATCGCCGTCGCCGGCACGGGCGCCGCGGGCGGCCCCGCGGGCGGTGACCAGGTCCCCCCGGGCGCCCGGCCCCGCCGTGACATGCCGCTCCCGGTGCAGCGCGGCCGCATGGCGGCGGGCCAGTTCCGGGGGCCGGGCGGAGGGATGGCCGCCGAGACGCTGGAGCGCACCGCGCGGGTCGCGGACATGCGGCGCCGCTAGGGGGTGTCTTGTCGATCAGGCCGGATCAGGGAGCGGGGGCTGGTGCCGTGGATCGCAAGGCGGAGGAGGGAGGCATGGCGGAGCCATGCCGACCGACGACAACGCGGCGAGGCGCGGCACCAGCCCCCGCGAGCCCGGCCTGATCGACAAGACACCCCCTAGGGGGCAGGCTCCCGTCCGCCCCGCGACGACAGACCCCGGCAGCTCGGGGGCCCTCCCCCAGGGGTCCCGCGCGCCGTCGCCGAGCCTCGCCGCCGACCCGGCGGGCTCGTCTCAGTCCTTGATGCCCCGAAGCGTCAGCGCGAGCAGGCGGTCCGCCAACTCCGCGTCCTCCGGGCACTGTTCCGCCGCCAGCGCGATCGCGTTGGTCAGCTGCATCAGGTCGCCGATCGACACGTCGGCGCGCACCTGACCCGCCTCCCTGGCGCGTCCGAGCAGCCGCTCGCCCGCCGCGCGCAGCGGCTCGCTGCACTGGGCGAGCGCCGAACTCCGGTCGTACGAGGCGGACATCAGCGCGTGGGCGAGCCCGCGGTACTCGCCCGCGTGGGCGATCAGCGCCCGCAGCCAGTCCACGAGCGCCCGGCACGGCTCCTCGGCCTCCGCGAGCTCGGCCGAGCGGTGCAGCAGCTCCGCCAGGGCCTCCTGGAAGACCGCGCTGAGCAGTTCGGCCCGGGTGGGAAAGTGGCGGTAGAGGGTGCCGATGCCCACGCCCGCGCGGCGTGCGATCTCTTCGAGGGGCGCGTCGGCGCCCTGTCCGGCGAAGGTGGCGCGGGCTTCGATGAGCAGCCGTTCGTGGTTGCGTCGTGCGTCGGCTCGCATGGCTGGTGGATCGCCCTCCCCTCGACGAAGGGCCCGCAGGCGGCTGCCTGCGGGCCCTTCGTACCGTACTCGGTGACCGTCGGCCGGTCTCCGGTCCTGCGTCAGTCCTTGATGTCGCAGATCGCCGCGCCGGAGGTGATCGAGGCGCCGACCTCGGCGGTCAGGCCCTTGACGGTGCCGGAGCGGTGCGCGTTGAGCGGCTGCTCCATCTTCATGGCCTCCAGGACGACGATCAGGTCGCCCTCCTTGACCTCCTGGCCCTCCTCGACCGCGATCTTCACGATCGTGCCCTGCATCGGGGAGGCGAGGGTGTCGCCGGAGGCGGCCGGGCCGGACTTCTTGGCGGCGCGGCGCTTCGGCTTCGCACCGGCCGCGAGGCCCGTGCGGGCCAGCGTCATGCCGAGCGAGGAGGGCAGCGAGACCTCCAGGCGCTTGCCGCCGACCTCGACCACGATGGTCTCGCGGCCGGACTCGTCCTCGTCGGCGTCGGCGCCGGCCGGGGCGAACGGCTTGATCTCGTTGACGAACTCGGTCTCGATCCACCGGGTGTGGACCTGGAACGGGTCGGCGGTGAAGGCGGGGTCGACGACGACGGCCTGGTGGAACGGGATGGCCGTGGCCATGCCCTCCACCTTGAACTCGGCGAGGGCCCGCGCGGCACGCTGGAGGGCCTGCTCACGGGTGGCGCCGGTGACGATCAGCTTGGCGAGGAGCGAGTCCCAGGCCGGGCCGATGACGCTGCCGGACTCGACGCCCGCGTCCAGACGGACGCCGGGGCCGCTCGGCGGGTCGAACAGGGTGACCGTGCCGGGGGCGGGCAGGAAGCCGCGGCCCGGGTCCTCGCCGTTGATGCGGAACTCGAAGGAGTGACCCCTTATGGCCGGGTCGTCGTAGCCCAGCTCCTCGCCGTCGGCGATCCGGAACATCTCGCGGACCAGGTCGATGCCGGAGACCTCCTCGGTGACCGGGTGCTCGACCTGGAGGCGGGTGTTGACCTCCAGGAAGGAGATCGTGCCGTCCGCGGCGACGAGGAACTCGACCGTGCCGGCGCCGACGTAGCCGGCCTCCTTCAGGATCGCCTTCGACGCCGCGTACAGCTCCGCGTTCTGCGCGTCCGTCAGGAACGGCGCGGGGGCCTCCTCGACGAGCTTCTGGTGGCGGCGCTGGAGCGAGCAGTCACGGGTGGAGACGACGACCACGTTCCCGTGGGTGTCGGCGAGGCACTGGGTCTCGACGTGGCGGGGCCGGTCGAGGTAGCGCTCGACGAAGCACTCGCCCCGGCCGAAGGCCGCGACGGCCTCGCGGACGGCGGAGTCGTACAGCTCCGGGACCTCCTCCAGGGTCCGCGCCACCTTCAGGCCGCGACCGCCGCCGCCGAAGGCGGCCTTGATCGCGATGGGCAGCCCGTGCTCCTCGGCGAAGGCGACGACCTCGTCGCTGCCGGAGACCGGGTCGGGGGTGCCGGCGACGAGCGGGGCGCCGGCGCGCTGCGCGATGTGACGTGCGGCCACCTTGTCGCCCAGGTCGCGGATGGCGTGCGGCGGCGGGCCGATCCAGGTCAGGCCGGCGTCGAGGACGGCCTGCGCGAACTCCGCGTTCTCGGAGAGGAAGCCGTAGCCGGGGTGGACCGCGTCCGCGCCCGAGTCCTTGGCCGCCTGCAACACCTTGGCGATGTCCAGGTAACTGGTCGCCGGGGTGTCACCGCCCAGAGCGAACGCCTCGTCAGCCGCCCGGACATGCAGGGCATCCCGGTCCGGCTCGGCGTACACGGCCACGCTGCCGATACCCGCGTCCCGGCACGCCCGGGCCACACGGACAGCGATTTCGCCACGGTTGGCGATGAGCACCTTGCGCACGATGGCTCCCTCCTTGAAACAAGCTGAGTTTAGGGACTGCCGACACGGCCTTTCGACCCGTCCCCAGTGGTGAGCTTGCCCACACGGAGCGTGACCTCGGGCCTGCTCGGGTCGTGAATTCCCTTGTCGCACCACGGTACGCAGGGTTCCTTTACGGCACAGTAGCTCCGAGGTGTGGCGCAGGTCTCTGTTCGCGCGGCCAGTCGCCATTCGGGTTTCTTTGTCGAGTCCCTACGAATGGCCCAATGATTCTTTGCCCTGGCGTCCGCCGTCGCCGGTCGTGCGCACACTCTTGTCCAGGGGTTTACCGGCCAGTAGCCTTCGCGCAGTCGATCGTACTGTCGGTAACAGTCGTATCCAGGGGGTGGCCGAGGTGGCCCGCAGACCGATAGCTCTCGTGACGGCGGCGGTGCTCTTCCTGGAGGCGCCGGGGATCGTCGCGGTCAACGCCGTGATGGCGCGCTTCGTGAAGATCCAGACGATGTCCCTCGACGGCATGGACCCGGACGCGATGTACGCGGGCACCTGGGCGCTCGGCATCGCCTCCGGGATCGCCCTCGCGCTGTGCGGCCTCGTGGCGCTCGTCGCCGGTCTTCGCGACCGACGTCCCGGGCGCGTCGGCCGGGGTCTGCTGATCGGGTGCGCGGTCGTGCACGGGATCCTCGGCGCGGTCACCGTCGGCCTGATCGGCTGGGGCGCGTTCGGCTTCATGATGCTCGTGCTCGGGCTGATCGTGCTCACCCTCGTGGCGTACGGCAAGGGGGACGAGAAGGGTGCCGGGCCCCGCGAGGGGGCGCCGGTCCCGGCGTAGTCGCCGCCGTCCGGCTGCGGAGGGACCGGCGTTCGCGGGGCGCGAGGGCGGCCGCCGGGGAGGCCGGCGGCCGCGCGACGGGCCGTCAGGCCCAGAGGTCGGTGATCTGCACGCCCAGCTTCCCGAGCAGGGTGCGCAGCAGCGGCAGGGACAGGCCGATGACGTTGCCCGGGTCGCCGTCGATGCCGTCGACGAAGGGGGCGGAGCGGCCGTCCAGGGTGAACGCCCCCGCCACGTGCAGCGGTTCGCCGCTGGCCACGTACGCGGCGATCTCGGCGTCGGTGGGCTCGCCGAAGCGGACGACGGTGGAGGCCGTCGCCGACTCGTGGCGCTTGGCGGCCGTGTCGTACACGCAGTGGCCGGTCTGGAGGATGCCGACGCGGCCGCGCATGGCCTTCCAGCGCGCGGTGGCCTCCTCGGCGTCCGCCGGCTTGCCGAGGGCCTGGCCGTCGAGCTCCAGGACCGAGTCGCAGCCGATGACCAGGGCGCCGAACGCCTCGGGGCGCGCGGCGACATGGGCGGCCTTCATCTCCGCGAGGGTGAGGGCGAGCTCGGCCGGGGTCGGGGCGTGCACCTTCTCCTCGTCGACGCCGCTCACGATCACCTCGGGCGCGAGCCCGGCCTGCCGGAGCAGGCCGAGCCGGGCGGGGGAGGCGGAGGCGAGGACGACACGGCGCGGATCAGCAGTCATGGGGGCAGCGTAGTCAGTCGCGGGCTCAGCGTGCGCTGACCGCGAACATCGCCACCACCATCGCCAGTGCCAGCAGGACGCCCGCGCGGCGGAGCATCGCCTGCATGTCGCGCATGAACTTCGGCGGCTGGTTCTTCGGGTCGGACCACAGCATGCCTCCGATCCTGAGGGCGGGGCGGGCGGAACGCCTGAGTACGGATACTCAGGCGCCCCGGTGCCGGGGGACTATTCGCGGACGGCCGGGGGGCCGCCGGCCGGCCGGGTCCCGGTGAACACGCCGTCCCGGGCCGCCGCGAGCGCGGCCGTGACGGCCCGCTCCGCCACGTCCGCCGTGATCTCCTCGCGGGTGACCGCGAAACGGTAGTAGAGCGGCGCGGAGACGGCGCGGAGGAGTTCGGTCGGGTCGGTGCCCGCCGGGACCTCGCCGCGGGCCGCGCCCTTGGCGACGACGGGCGCCCACTCGCCGAGCCGGGTCCGGTAGAAGTCCGCGAGCGCGTGCGCGCAGTCCTCGTCGCAGGCGGCCGCCGCGATGACCGCGTGGAAGACGGCGCCCATCCGTGCGTCGGTGAGGGTGGCGCGGACCAGTTCGGCGTTGGCCCGGAGGTCGCCCGCGAGGCTGCCGGTGTCGGAGGCGGGCAGGGACTGCTCGGCCATGTCGTGCAGGAGGTCGGTGACCAGGCCGACGGGGGAGCCCCAGCGGCGGTAGACGGTGGTCTTGCCGACGCCCGCGGTGGCGGCGATGCGGTCCATGTTCAGGGCGTGGAAGCCGGTGTCGGCGAGTGCGTCCCGGGTGGCGTCGAGGACGGCCCTGCGGACCTTCGCGGTGCGGCCGCCGGGGCGCAGGGTGCCGGGCGAGGCCGGCTGGCTCTCAGTCAAATGGGTCTCCTGTTCCATTAACGCCATCGACTCTGCTACGGTACGGGACATCTTAACGGAACCAATCTCCCATTAAGGGGTCGGTACGCATGGTTGCCCTGGATCACCCCGAGCCCGTCGAACAGACCGCGGCGCCCGCCGCCGGGCCCGCCGACGCACGCATGACCGGACGGATGCGGCTCGTCCTCGTCGTCCTCCTCCTCGCCCAGTTCATGCTCGCCGTCGACTTCTCGATCCTGAACGTCGCGCTGCCCGCCATCGGCGAGGGACTCGGCTTCACCCTCGGCGGCCTCCAGTGGATCGCCACCGCCTTCGCCCTCGCGGCGGCCGGATTCACCCTGCTCTTCGGGCGCGTCGCCGACCTCGTCGGACGCCGTCGGCTCTTCCTCGGCGGCATGGCGCTCCTCGGCGTCTCCTCACTCGTCGGCGGACTCGCCACCGGTCCCGAGATGCTGATGGCCGCCCGCGTCGCCCAAGGCCTCGCCACCGCCGCCGTCACCCCCGCCGGGCTCTCCCTGCTCACCGCCTCCTTCCCCGAGGGCCCGCTGCGGGCCCGCGCGCTCGGACTGAACGGCGCCCTCATGTCCGCCGGCTTCACCACCGGCGCGATCCTCGGCGGCGTCCTCACCGACCTGCTCTCCTGGCGCTGGGCGTTCCTCGTCAACGTCCCGGTGGCCCTCGCCGTCCTCCTCGTCGCCCCCGCCGTCCTCGCCGAGAGCCGCCCGGCCGTCCGCCCCCGCCTCGACGTCCCCGGCGCGATCACCGTCACCGGAGGCCTCCTCGCCCTCGTCTACGGCCTGACCGTCAGCGGCGAGCACGGCTGGACCGACCCCACCGCGCTCACCGCCCTCGCCGCCGGCGCCGCGCTCCTGGTCGCCTTCGTCCTCGTCGAGCGCCGGGCCGCGGCCCCCCTCGTGCCGCTCCACGTCCTCAAGCGGCGCACCGTCGTCTGGGGCAACCTCGCCGGGCTCGTCGCCTTCGTCACCGAGACCTCGCTGGTCTTCCTGATGACGCTCTACCTCCAGGACGTCCTCGACTTCTCCCCCCTCGCCGCCGGCCTCTCCTTCGGCGTCCTCGGCGCCGGCACCGTCCTCGGCGGCGTCTTCGCCTCCCGCTTCATCGGCCGCTTCGGCGCCCGCACGGCCCTCGTCGCCGGCGGACTGCTCCAGGCGGTCGCCACCCTCTCCCTCTACGGACTCGGCGAGGGGCAGGGCAGCCTCGGGCTGCTGCTCGCCGCGACCTTCGCGGGCGGCGTCGGCAACATGCTCGCGATCGTCGGCTTCATGGTCACCGCCACCTCCGGGATCCCCGACCACGAGCAGGGCACGGCGACCGGCCTCGCGACCATGACCCAGCAGATCGGCATCACCATGGGCACCCCGATCATGAGCGCCGTCGTCGTCACCTCGCCCGTGCTCCTCGACGGCATCGGCCTCGCGGTCCTCGTGAACGCGGCCCTCGTCGCCGCCGGAGCCGTCCTGTCCGGCCTCTTCCTGCGCCGTACGTGACGGGTGGGGGACGCGCGAAGGGCCGGACTCCCACGGGGGGAGTCCGGCCCTTCGCGCCGTTCCACGACCGGCTACACCGGCCAGTACGACCGCGCCCACGCCCGCGGACCCGGCCGGTGACGCACCGACCGCGCGATCCGCGACGGGTCCGACCAGCCCTCGGGCACCGCCGGGCCGCCGCTCCCGGCGGACGCCGCCGCCGTCGCCGCGGCCCGCGCCTGAACCACCGCCAGTGCGGCGGCCAGCTCCTCCGGCGTCGGGTTTCCTCGTACGACCTTGATCATGTCGACTCCTTGCAGCGTCACGTCCGGGGAGGCCTAGAGCGGGATGTTGCCGTGCTTCTTCGGAGGCAGGGATTCCCGCTTCGTCCGCAGCTGACGCAGCCCCTTCACGATCTGCGGGCGCGTGTCCGACGGCAGGACCACCCCGTCGATGTACCCGCGCTCGGCCGCGATGTACGGGTTGAGCAGCGCGTCCTCGTACTCCTGCATCAGCCGCGCCCGCTCCGACTCCTGGTCCTCCGCCTCCGCGATCGTCCGGCGGTGCAGGATGTTCACCGCGCCCTGCGCGCCCATGACCGCGATCTGCGCCGTCGGCCACGCCAGGTTCAGGTCGGCGCCCAGGTGCTTGGAGCCCATCACGTCGTACGCGCCGCCGAACGCCTTCCGCGTGATCACCGTGATCAGCGGCACCGTGGCCTCCGCGTACGCGTAGATCAGCTTGGCGCCGCGCCGGATGATGCCGCCGTACTCCTGGTCCACGCCCGGCAGGAAGCCCGGCACGTCCACGAAGGTCAGCACCGGGATGTTGAAGGCGTCGCAGGTGCGCACGAACCGCGCGGCCTTCTCGGACGCGTCGATGTCCAGGCAGCCCGCGAACTGCATCGGCTGGTTGGCGACCACGCCGACCGGGAAGCCCTCCACCCGGCCGAAGCCGGTCAGGATGTTCGGCGCGAACAGCGCCTGCGTCTCCAGGAACTCGCCGTCGTCCAGGACGTGCTCGATGACCCGGTGCATGTCGTACGGCTGGTTCGCCGAGTCCGGGATCAGCACGTCCAGCTCGCGGTCCTCGTCCGTCACCTCGGTGTCCGCGACCTCGGGGAAGGCCGGCGCCTCCGAGAGGTTGTTCGACGGGAGGTACGACAGCAGGGACTTCACGTACTCGATGGCGTCCTTCTCGTCCCCCGCCATGTGGTGCGCCACGCCCGACGTCGCGTTGTGCGTGCGCGCGCCGCCCAGCTCCTCGAAGCCCACGTCCTCGCCGGTCACCGTCTTGATGACGTCGGGGCCCGTGATGAACATGTGCGAGGTCTGGTCGACCATGACCGTGAAGTCGGTGATCGCCGGCGAGTAGACCGCGCCGCCCGCGCACGGCCCGACGACCAGCGAGATCTGCGGGATGACACCGGAGGCGTGGGTGTTGCGGCGGAAGATCTCGCCGTACATGCCGAGCGCGCTCACGCCCTCCTGGATGCGGGCGCCGCCGGAGTCGTTGATGCCGACGACGGGGCAGCCCGTCTTCAGCGCGAAGTCCATCACCTTGATGATCTTCTGCCCGTACGTCTCGCCGAGCGCGCCGCCGAAGACCGTGAAGTCCTGCGAGAAGACGGCCACGGGCCGCCCGTCGACCGTGCCGTAGCCGGTGACGACACCGTCTCCGTACGGACGGTTCTTCTCCAGGCCGAAGTTGGTCGACCGGTGCCGGGCCAGCTCGTCCAACTCGACGAAGGACCCCTCGTCGAGGAGCAGCGCGATCCGCTCGCGCGCGGTCAGCTTGCCCTTCGCGTGCTGCTTCTCCACCGCACGCTCCGAGCCGGCGTGTGTGGCCTCGTCGATACGGCGCTTGAGGTCCGCGATCTTGCCCGCGGTCGTGTGAATGTCGATCTCGTACTGCTCTGCCGGCTCGGACATCGGGATGCGGCTCCCTGCCTGGTCACGGGGGGTTCGTTGACTACGAATGGGCTACTGCTGCCCTACTGAGCCGTAGCGTATCCACGCCGATACGGTTCGGCACTGCGGTCTTTGCCACACCTACTCTGGCTTGCATGACGTCCTCCCAAGGCTCCGGCGGCCCCTGGTCCGACCTCGACCGGCCCCCGCTGAACGCCCCCGCACTGCGCCGCGCCCTCGTCCTCCCCGACGGCCTGTGGACCTCCCTCGACGTGGTCACCGGCACCGGATCCACCAACAGCGACCTCGCCGCCCGCGCCGACGAGCTGCCCGAGGGAGCCGTCCTCGTCGCCGAGGAGCAGACCTCCGGACGCGGCCGCCTGGACCGCACCTGGACCGCGCCCGCACGCTCCGGACTCTTCCTCTCCGTCCTGCTCAAGCCGCAGGTCCCGGTCCACCGCTGGGGCTGGCTCCCGTTGCTCACCGGCGTCGCGGCCGCCACCGGCCTCGCGAAGGCCGCCGGAGTCGACATGTCCCTCAAATGGCCCAACGACCTGCTGGTTTCCGTGGCGGGCGAGGAGCGCAAGGCCGGCGGCATCCTCGCCGAGCGCGCGGGCGCGGACGCCGTCGTCGTCGGCCTCGGCATCAACGTCACCCTCCGCGAGGACGAGCTGCCCGTCCCCGCCGCCGGCTCCCTCCTCCTCGCCGGAGCCGTCTCCACCGACCGCGACACCCTCCTGCGGGCCGTCCTGCGCTCCCTCGGCGAGTGGTACGGCGACTGGGTCCGGGCCGACGGGGACCCCGCCGCGTCCGGCCTCCAGGCGACCTACGCGGCAGGCTGCGCCACCCTCGGCCGGCGCGTCAGGGCGGACCTCCCGGGCGAGCGGATGCTGGAGGGCGAGGCGGTCGCCCTGGACGGCGACGGACGCCTGGTGGTCGCCACGGAGGGCGGCGGCACCGAGGCGGTCGGCGCGGGCGACATCGTCCACCTGCGGGCGGCCGGCTGACCCGCCGGACCCGCCCCGCCGGGGCCCGGCCCCGCACGCCGGCGCACCCGGCCGCGGGGCCGGGCCCGACACGCGCGGCGCCCTCCGCGGCCGGACGCCCCGGGGGCCCGCGTGCAGCGGGTCCCCGCACGATCCGCGACCGCGAAACAGGGGCGAAAGCCGTAAGCGCGTGAGCCAAGCCACACCTGCCGTATCGTGGACCGCGATCCAGGGCGACAGATCGGCAGGGCAAGTGGGCAGGGAACGGGCAGGAGGCGGCCGGTGACCGTCGACGACGAGAACGAGGGCCGAGCGCCCGAGGCCCCCGCGTACCCCACCCCCCATCACGAGGTCGACCACACGGCCGAGCCGAGCGACGATCCGCTCGCCATCCGCCTCGAACAGCTCATCCTCGGTGCGGACCGCCGCTACACCCCCTTCCAGGCCGCCCGCACGGCCGGCGTCTCCATGGAGCTCGCCTCCCGCTTCTGGCGCGCCATGGGCTTCGCCGACATCGGCCAGGCCAAGGCGCTCACCGAGGCCGACGTGCTGGCCCTGCGGCGCCTCGCCGGCCTCGTCGAGGCCGGGCTGCTCAGCGAGCCGATGGCGGTCCAGGTCGCCCGCTCCACCGGGCAGACCACCGCACGGCTCGCCGAATGGCAGATCGACTCCTTCCTGGAGGGTCTCACCGAGCCGCCCGAGCCCGGCATGACCCGCACCGAGGTCACGTATCCGCTGGTCGAGCTGCTCCTGCCCGAGCTGGAGGAGTTCCTCATCTACGTGTGGCGGCGCCAGCTCGCCGCCGCGACCGGTCGGGTCCTCGTGCAGGCCGCCGACGACGAGGAGATGGTCGACCGGCGGCTCGCCGTCGGCTTCGCCGACCTCGTCGGCTTCACCCGGCTGACCCGCCGCCTGGAGGAGGAGGAGCTCGGCGAACTCGTCGAGGCCTTCGAGACCACCTGCGCCGACCTGGTCGCCGCGCACGGCGGCCGGCTGATCAAGACCCTCGGCGACGAGGTGCTGTACGCGGCCGACGACGCCGGCACCGCCGCCGAGATCGCCCTGCGCCTCATCGAGACGCTCAGCCACGACGAGACGATGCCCGCCCTCCGCGTCGGCATCGCCTTCGGCACCGTGACGACCCGGATGGGCGACGTCTTCGGCACCACCGTGAACCTGGCGAGCCGCCTCACCTCGATAGCGCCGAAGGACGCCGTCCTCGTCGACGGCGCGCTCGCCGAGGAACTGTCCAGGACCGGGGAGGCACCCGTCTCGGAGACGGAGGCCGCCGAGGAGGCCGCCCTCGCGGAGAAGGAGGGCCGCAAGGCCGCCACCTACCGCTTCGCCCTCCAGCCGATGTGGCAGCGGCCCGTCCGCGGCCTGGGCGTCGTCGAACCCTGGCTCCTGACCCGCCGCCCCACCTAGGATCTCCGGTGAACGTCTGTTAACAGCCGTTAACAGACCTTGACCGGGAGGGTGTGCGGCATGTCCGAGCAGCGCTTTGGTGAGTTCGTCGTGGTCAGGAAGGACGGGGACGGACACGTCGCCGAGCTGGTCCTCGACCGGCCCAAGGCGATGAACGCCGTCTCCTCGGAGATGGCCCGCTCCCTCGGAGCCGCCTGCGCGGCGCTCGACGCCGACGCCTCCGTCCGCGTCACCGTGCTGACCTCGTCGAACGACCGGGCCTTCTGCGTCGGCGCCGACCTCAAGGAGCGCAACTCCTTCACCGACGCCGAGCTGGTACGCCAGCGGCCGACCGCGCGCGCCGCCTACACCGGCGTCCTGGAGCTGCCCATGCCGACCGTCGCCGCCGTGCACGGCTTCGCCCTCGGCGGCGGCTTCGAGCTGGCGCTCGCCTGCGACGTGATCGTGGCCGACGCGACCGCCGTGGTCGGCCTCCCCGAGGTCTCCGTGGGCGTCATCCCGGGCGGCGGCGGTACGCAGCTGCTCCCGCGCCGAGTGGGTGCGGCGCGCGCCGCCGAGCTGGTCTTCACGGCCCGCCGGGTGGAGGCCGCGGAGGCCCGTGAGCTGGGCCTGGTCGACCTCCTGGAGGAGGACGCGCGGACGGCGGCCCTGGAGCTGGCCGGCCGGATCGCGGCGAACTCGCCGGTCGGGCTCCGGGCCGCGAAGAAGGCCATGCGGCTGGGGCAGGGCCTGGACCTGCGGGCGGGCCTTGAGGTCGAGGACGCGGCCTGGCGTTCGGTGGCGTTCTCCGGGGACCGTGCGGAGGGCGTCGCGGCCTTCAACGAGAAGCGGAAGCCGAACTGGCCCGGGGAGTGATTTCCTACGGTTCCGTAGCGATTGTCACGCACGGTGATCCCCCGGAGGGGAAAACGCCCCAAACCTCCCTAAGCTGGAGGAATGGGTGAGGACGGACGGCTGCGGGCCGTAGTGGCGCTGGCGCAGGGGATGGCGGCGGCGCACACTCCACGCGAGTTCTGGCGGGCGGCGGCGCTCGGGTCCTGCGAGGGGCTCGACGGGACCTTCGCCGCCCTCTCCGTCTGGCAGCGGGACCACGGACGTCTCAAGGTCCTGGTGAACGCCGGGGAGCGGGCCCCGGGCGAGGAGGAGTTCCCGGACTCGGAGACGTATCCGGTGCACCAGTTCCCCGAGATCACCGAGTTCCTGCACGAGCAGTGGGCGGGCGGCGGCGCCCCGTCCGCGTGGGTGGAGACCGCCGACGACCCGGTGCGGACCGGGCGGGTCGCGGGGCTGCGCCGACGCGGGCGGGGAAGCTGTGTCGTGGCCCCGATCGTGCTGCACGGGCGCGCGTGGGGGGAGCTGTACGTGGCCCGGCTGCCGCAGGCGAAACCTTTCGCCGCCGCGGACGCCGACTTCGCCACGGTGCTGGCGGCGGTGGTCGCGGCGGGCATCGCCCAGGCGGAGCGCCTGGAGGAGGTCCGGAAGCTGGCCTTCACCGACCCGCTCACCGGACTCGCCAACCGGCGGGCGGTCGACACCCGCCTGGACGAGGCCATCGAGCGCTACCGGGTGGACGGGTCGGTCGTCAGCCTGATGGTCTGCGACCTGAACGGCCTGAAGCGGGTCAACGACACGCACGGCCATGCGGTCGGCGACCGGCTGCTCGAACGCTTCGGCTCCGTCCTGTCGCGCTGCGGGGCGATGCTGCCCGGCGCGCTCGCCGCCCGGCTGGGCGGGGACGAGTTCTGCCTGCTGACGGTCGGCCCGACGGCGGACGAGGTGGTGGCGGTGGCCGAGGAGCTCTGCGTACGGGCGGCCGAGCTGGAGCTGGGGGAGGGCGTGGCCTGCGGGGTGGCGTCCACGGGCGACCCGATCGGCCCGCTGAGGTCGGCCCGCCGGCTGTTCCGCCTCGCGGACGCGGCCCAGTACCAGGCCAAGGCGGCGCGCTCGGCGAAGCCGGTGGTGGCGGGCCGGGACGGCACGGTCATCCGCCTCGCGGACGCCCCGCCGGGGGCGCGGGACCGCCGCCGCTTCCGCGACGCGCCGCCGGTGGGACTGCCGGGTGAGGGGGCGGGGGCGGACGAGGGGGAGGCGTCGGGGGAGGCGGGTCCTTGAGGCTCTGGGGGTGACGGTCCGGTTCCAGCTCGGGTGCGGCCGCCCTCGTTCCGAGTGTGGCGGCCTCCACCACCGCGTCAAGGGCGCTCCCTGCGGTCGCGTCGCTGCGCGATGGGCTGCGCCCACCCTTGACCCGGCGCCGGAGGCCGCCTTTTCACACTCGGAGGGCGGCCGGGGGCGGGGCCGCGCGTTCGGCCCGGGCAGTGGCCGCTCGACGCGTGCGTCGGTCGGCCGGTGGGTGGGGGCTTGGTCAGCGGCGGGGGCGGGTGGGCTTCCGTCGGGTTGGTTCGGGGTGCGCGGTTGTTGAATGGGGTGGCCCGGCGGCGCTTAGCGGGTGACCGACGTCCTCAGGCTGGGACTCAAGCCCCGCTGGTCACCCTTGGTGGGTGGTGAGGAGCAGTCGGCGAACGTTTCATGCAGTTTCATCGCCCGAAATGGGCGATTGGCCCCGAATGGGGCTTAACTCAGGGCCTCTTACCCGGAGTAGTGCGCAGTTTCGTTCGTCTACCCCCCACCGGGAGTGACCAGCGGGGCCTGAAGCCCGACCACGCACGACCGCAACCCGCTGAGCCGGACCCCGACCGCCCCATTCGACGACCGCGCACCCCGAACCGGCGGACGCAGGTCCACCGGCCTCGGCCGCGAACCAAGCCCCCACCCACCGGCCGGCACACGCGAGCGGCGAGGAACGCTGCCCGAAGCCAGGCGTGGACCCCGGCCCCCGGACCGCCCTCCGAGAGTGTTTTCGCTCCTGGAGGTGGTGGGTCAAGGGTGGAGCGCAGCGGAATCGGCGAAGCCGACGCGACGAAGGAGCGCCCTTGACGCACCGCCGGAAGGAGCGACTCTCGGAAAGAGGGCGGTCCCACCCGTCACTCGCGCACCCGGCCCGCCCTGAGAGGCTCCCCGAGGCACCCGGCGCAGAAGGTCTCGTCGGCCACCGGCCGGAAGAGCATGGGGTGGGTGTGCCCGTCGCCCGCGCACTCCCGCGTGCCTTCCAGGCGCGACGAGAGTCGGGAGCCGGACGCCGGGGGAGTCGGCGCGGGCCGCGGGAGCGCGCGGGGCGGGACCTCCCGGAGCAGGTACCGCACGAGCCCACCGGGCCGCTGTACGGGAGTTCCCGCGCCGGGCAGCCCGCGCAGGACGTGTTCATGAACATCCGCCGAGCTGTACCCGGCGGCCAGCCAGCGGGCCGCGAGCCGGGTCAACTCCTCGCGCATTCCCGGCGGGATATGTCGGAGCGCGGGCGAGAGGAGGTGCAAGGAACCCACGAGCGCGCGGGCTTCGTCGAGTTGCGCGACTGGTCGCGTCACGTCCGCGACTTCGTCCTCGGGCCGTGTCACCCCCGCGACTCCGTCGACGGCCTCGGACGACTCCGCCCCGAACTCCGAACCCATCCCCGGCCCACCCGCACCCGCACCCGCCCCGCCCCCCGGCGGTTCCGGTTCTGCCTCCTTCTCCACCTCCGCCTCCGACCTCGTAACGGACTCCGGCGGAAGGTCGGAGGTGTAGGCCCTGCGGTCTTTCTCTGGATGACCGTCGGTCGACGGGGGCATCGGCTGACCGACGGCCGGGACCGCGTTACCCGGTGCCACCTGCGAGTACACCCGCTCGACCCCGCTGTGGGCGGGCATGCGGGCGAAGATCTTGGATGCTTCCTCGGGCCGTAGCGGGGTGCTGGACACAAGCTGCTGGGTGACCCAGAGCCCGCCGCCCACCTGCACCCGCCGCTCGTGCACGTACCCCTCGGTCCTGAGCTGGCGCTTGGCGGTGATGAAGGAAGTCGCGCCGATCCGTGCGCGTTTGGCGGTCTCGGACAGGGTTTCCCGCGCTTGGCCGGGAAGGGAGAGCTGCCAGGTGAGCAGGCGCGTGGCGTCTGAGCCGAGCCGCGGGTGCCTGATGATCTCGTGAGAGAACTGGCTGAAGGCGCGAGAGGGCGCGATAAAGTGCCGATAGATCACGGGTGGGTGCTTTCCACTGGTGGTTCAGGCCCTCGCGACGGGTTCCAGCCGTTTGCGGGGGCCGCTTTGCTGTGAACGTAATGCACGCGCATATGCCGAAACCGACACACCGGGTGAGGATCGCCCGTATGAGTGACGGTCGGTCACCGAACCTGAAGGCCGTCTTCCGGTTCCGCGTCTCCGTCGCCCCCGATGCCCTCGCCCCGCGTGGGCGACGTGCTGATGACGCGTACGGCTCCCTGCGGCGTCAGGCTCGCCCGTTCCTCCGGACTCGCCGTCCAGCACTCGTCCGCCGCCGCCTCCCAGAGGTGGCCGCTGGGGCGGGCCAGGGTCAGCAGGTTCCCGTGCACGGACCGCACTCGCCCGGTGAGTGCGCGCTGCGCGTCGGTCACGACGTCCCCGATCTTGTACCTCACGGAGCGTCCCGCCGGGCGTCACGGAGGAGGGCGGTCAGCCGCTTCGCGCCGGTCACGCCGACGACCCCGAGCCCGTACCGGTGAACGTCGCCGCCGGGGGAGCGGGTCACGTCCCGGTAGAGGCCGCTGGTGGAGAGCCCGGCGGTGTCCATGGCGGCCTTGAGGTCCCGGAAGACCTGTGCGGCCTCGGACTCGGAGACGGGGCGGATGGGAGGTGGGGTGGGGGGTGTGCGCATGGAGGGCTCACTTTCCGGTGGATCTCCTCGGGATCACCCCCACGATGGCGTGTGCGGCCCTACGCTCACCAGGAGTTGGGTGCCATTGCGCAGGTGAGGAACGGGGCATATGCCAGGGGCGCAAGATCTGGACCCCGGGGACAGTGTCGAGCAGTACCTCGGGAGCATGCTCCGCGAGGCGCGGATGGCGCTGGGGCGTGAGTGGACGCAGTCGCGTCTCGCGGCGACCGTCTTCAGTAGCAGTACGCGGATCTCGGAGATCGAGCGCGGTGAGGACCCGCCGGATCGGGAACTGGCGAGGAAGCTGGAAGTCGCCCTTCACCTCCCGCCCGGCTCCTTGGTGAACCTCGTGAAGATTCTGAGTCGGCAGACTGTCCGCCACTACGTGAAGGTCCTGAGTCGACAGAGCGTCAGAAGCTACGCGAAGACCTATATGCACCGTCAGCTCGAAGCTGATGCGATCCATGAGTTCTCGTCGGGAGTGCCAGGACTGCTACAGACCGGGAGCTACGCACGGGGACTGATGGAGCGAGGTGCCGCAGGTACTCCGGCCCAGATCGACGGGTTCGTTCGAACCCGATTGGAGCGACAAGTCGTACTCAGGCGGTCTGAACCGCCGTGGATGGTGGCCGTGTTGGACGAAGCGGGCCTGCGCCGCAAGGTCGGCGGAAGCGAGGCGATGCGGGAGCAGGTCGAGCATCTGGTCTCCATGGCTCAGCGCCCGAGCGTGAACATTCACGTACTCCCGGCGAAGGCGGCCTCTGTGATGGGGTCCTTCGCGCTTCTGACCCTTCCCGAAGGGAAGCGAGGCGCCTACACGGAAGGGTTCAGTACGGGCAACTACACGGAGGATCACAAAGTCGTGATGCGCTTCCAGCGCGCCTACGACCTTCTGTGGCAGGACGCCCTGGGCGCCAGGGAGTCCATGGAGCTGATGCGTTCCATAAGGATGGAGCACGATGACTGAGTCGAACTGGCACAAGAGCACGTACAGCGGCGACAACGACAACTGCATCGAGGTCGCCGACAACGCCCCCGGCATCGTCCGCGTCCGCGACACCAAGGACCGCGCCAGGGGCGAGCTCACCGCCACCCCCGCCGCCTGGACCGCCTTCACCGCCTTCGCGCGGACCCGCGCGCTCTGACCTACTGCACGCTCCACCGCGCCGGGTGCCCCGGATCGGCGGGGCAGGCGAAGACGTTCAGCTCGCCGTGGTTGCCTGCGACGACCGCGGTGGGCAGGGCCGCCACGCGGGGGTGGAGGCCCTGCTCCTCCAGCGGGGTCCAGCTTCCGCTGCCGCCGTCCCACTCGGACGAGTCGACGGTCAGCAGCAGGTGCAGGGGGGTCGCGCAGGTCGTGCAGTCCATCGGGTACGGGTCCGTCGTGTGCCAGGACGCGTACCCGCCGGCCCGCCAGCCGGGCGGGATCGACAGGTCGTACTGGTAGCCGACGGGGTCGGCCTCCTCCTCGCCGTCCTCCCGTTCCTCGGCCTCCTCCTCCAGCGCCTCCTCCCAGGCGTAGATCCGTTCGCACAGCTCCTCGGGCAGCAGCCCCGCGAAGGGGTACGTGGCCACCTGCTCCGGGTGCAGCACGCAGGGCTCCGGTACGTACCCCTCGTAGCCGACGACGTCCGGGACGGGCGGCGCCGTCAGCGGGTCGGTCACCTCCGACGCCCTCCGCCAGCGCACGTCCAGCGACATCCCGTAGCCGGTGGGGCCGTGGGCGTCGAACGGGCACCAGAAGACCTGGAGCAGGTCGGTGCCGTCCGGCCCCGCCGGCAGGTCCGGCACGTCCCTCGCGTACAGCTGCGCCAGGCCGATCATCGGCACCGGGTCGTTCTCGCCGGCCCCCGGCACCCGGTGCTCGCGCTCCAGTTCCCCGACGATGCGCCGTTCCTCCTCCGTCAGGCCCTCGTACGGCGTCCGCGCGTACGCCGCGGCCATGACCTCGCGCCCGCGGCGGATGTCCGCGGGCCGCCGCCCGCGCCCGCGTTCGTGGGCCTCGGTGCACACCGGCCACGGTTCGTCCGCGGGCCACAGCACCGGCCCGCCGACCGAGCTGTCCGACACGCCGGGACGTCCCGGCCGCGGATGCAGGCGGGTGGTCGTGCCCCGGTGGGCGGCCAGCTCGGGGAAGAGCGCTTCGACGTCGAGCGGGCGCGGCGGCGTGGTTCTCGTCATGGGGTGACCCTAGGACGGCTCCCTCAGGCCCCTCCACGGCGTCCCCCGGCGTCGCCTCCCGTGCCGCCGCCGCCCCCGGGCGGCAGACTGGGACCCCGCCGCTGCCCACCCGCCGGGCAGCCCCGGTCCATGCTGTCGGCGCTCACGGTTCCGTAAGGGTCCGCCCCCCGCCGGGCCGGTGACAGTTCCCCTAGTGACAGGCCGGTCTTCAATCCGTAGGGTGCTGAATATGGATATGCAGACAGTCGTCCTCGGCACGTCCGGCACGACCCCGCAGGACGTCATCGACGTCGCCCGCCACGGCGCCCGCGTCGAGCTGTCGCCCGAGGCCGTGGAGGCCCTGGCCGCCGCCCGCAACATCGTCGACGCGCTCGCCGCCAAGCCCGAGCCCGTCTACGGGGTCTCCACCGGCTTCGGCGCCCTCGCCACCCGGCACATCGGCCACGACCTCCGCGCCCAGCTCCAGCGCAACATCGTCCGCTCGCACGCCGCCGGCATGGGCCCGCGCGTCGAGCGCGAGGTCGTCCGCGCCCTGATGTTCCTGCGGCTCAAGACCGTCGCCTCCGGCCACACCGGGGTCCGCCCCGAGGTCGCCCAGACCATGGCGGACGTCCTCAACGCCGGCATCACCCCGGTCGTGCACGAGTACGGCTCCCTCGGCTGCTCCGGCGACCTCGCGCCGCTCTCCCACTGCGCGCTCGCCCTGATGGGCGAAGGCGACGCCGAGGGCCCCGACGGCGAGCTGCGGCCCGCCGGCGAACTGCTCGCCGCCCACGGCATCGCCCCCGTCGAGCTCAAGGAGAAGGAGGGCCTCGCCCTCCTCAACGGCACCGACGGCATGCTCGGCATGCTGATCATGGCCCTCGCCGACCTCGACACCCTCTACAAGTCGGCCGACATCACCGCCGCGCTCTCCCTCGAAGCCCTCCTCGGCACCGAGAAGGTCCTCGAACCGGAACTGCACGCCATCCGCCCGCACCCGGGCCAGGCCGCCTCCGCCGCCAACATGCTCGCCGTGCTCAAGGGCTCCGAGCTCACCGGCCACTTCCAGAGCGGCGAGGCCCCCCGCGTCCAGGACGCCTACTCGGTCCGCTGCGCCCCGCAGGTCGCCGGCGCCGGCCGCGACACCATGGCCCACGCGCTGCTCGTCGCCGAGCGCGAGCTGGCCGCCGCCGTCGACAACCCGGTGGTCCTCCCCGACGGCCAGGTCCGCTCCAACGGCAACTTCCACGGCGCCCCCGTCGCGTACGTCCTCGACTTCCTCGCCATCGCCGCCGCCGACCTCGGCTCCATCGCCGAGCGCCGCACCGACCGGCTCCTCGACAAGAACCGCTCGCACGGCCTGCCGCCCTTCCTCGCCGACGACGCCGGCGTCGACTCGGGCCTGATGATCGCCCAGTACACCCAGGCCGCCCTGGTCAGCGAGATGAAGCGGCTCGCCGTCCCGGCCTCCGCCGACTCCATCCCGTCCTCCGCCATGCAGGAGGACCACGTCTCCATGGGCTGGTCCGCCGCCCGCAAGCTGCGTACCGCGATCGGCAACCTGAACCGGATCATCGCCGTCGAGCTGTACGCCGCCACCCGCGGCATCGAACTCCGCCACGGACTGTCCCCGGCCCCCGCCTCCGCCGCGGCCATCGAGGCGCTGCGCGCGGCGGGCGTCGAGGGCCCCGGCCCGGACCGGTTCCTCGCCCCCGACCTGGCCGCCGCCGACGCCTTCGTCCGCGAGGGCCGCCTGGTCGCCGCGGTCGAGCCGGTCACCGGACCGCTCGCCTAGGCGAGGAGTCCCGCACACGACGCGAGGGCCCGCCCCGGACTGTCCGGGGCGGGCCCTCGCGCGCTGCGCGTGCGGTCAGGACGTCCGGTCGCGGCGGTGCATCGCCAGCGCCACGAACCCCGCCCCGACACCGAGGAAGCCCGTGCCGCCGAGCAGATAGGACGTGGTGTTCCGGTCGCCGGTCTCGGCGAGGCGCCCGCCGTCCACGGCGGGGCCGTCCTGGGTCACCCCGATCCTCATCCCGCCCCGGTCGTCGGTGGCGTTGGCGGACGGAACGAACCACAGGGCGCACAGCAGCATGCCCGCGGCGGTCGCGGTCAGCAGTGGTCGGTGGGCGGCGGACACGGAAATTTCGATCCCCCTTGCGGAAACCGCGAATTGGTCGGTGCGCCGATGCTAATGAACACAGCGGGTCGTGGGAAAGCCGGGAGGCCCCGGCGCCTACGCTCCGACCCATGAGCACTTCTGACGCACCGCGCTATGTACGCCTTCGGGTCGATGTGGTCCTGGAGGTCGACGGTCCGGCCGAGTTGGCCGCGGCGGCCGAGGCCCGGATCGACGCCGACCCCTTCATGCCCGAGGAGGAGCGGGTCCCCGCCCGCGCCGCCGCGAACGAGGACAGCGCGGAGGCCCTCGCCCACCTCGTCGAGCCCTTCGACCTGATCCGCGACGTCCCCGGCATCGAGATGGTCCAGGCCTCCTGGAGCAGTGAGGAGATCGAGTACGACCCCGATGCGCTGGAGTGGGATCTCGGCGAGGAAGATGGGCAGGAGGAAGACGACGACGACCGGTCGTAGGACCGGTATCCGACCTGTTCGCGGGCCCCGGGACGCCGTCCCGGGGCCCGTGGTGCGAGAGCGGTGCGACAGGTGACGGGGGCCACTGGGGCCCCGGGAACCGGGGGAGGCCCACGAGCGTGTCGATCAGTGGTCTTCCCCACAAACGCACCGCTTCCGGAACCGGACGGGGTGTCATGGGCGTTCATACAAGAAGTTGGCAGGGAACCGGCGACGATGGAGAAGCGTGTGATGACGGACGGCAAGCGCCGCCGCAGGAGCCTGGCCGCCGCGGCCGCCGTGCTCAGCGGTGTGCTGGTGCTCTCGGCGTGCAGCGACGAGGACAAGGGCGCATCCGGCTCGGCGACGCCACAGTCACAGGCCCAGGTCGACGAGGCGGCCGCGCAGAAGACCTCCAAGGCGAAGATCACGATCTCGCCGAAGAACGGCGCGCAGAACGCCTCCATCAACAACGACGCCAAGGTCTCCGTCACCGAGGGCAAGCTGACCGAGGTCGTCATGACCTCCGCCGAGGGCAAGGCCGTCGAGGGTGAGATAGCCGCCGACGGCCTGAGCTGGAAGCCCAGCGGCCAGCTGGAGCGCGCGATGGTCTACAAGATCGCCGCGACCGCCACGGACGCGGAGGGCCTGGAGGCGCACGAGAACTCCTCGTTCACCACGGTCTCCAAGGCCAACAGCTTCATCGGCAACTTCACGCCGGAGGACGGCTCGACCGTCGGCGTCGGCATGCCGGTCTCGATCAACTTCAACAAGGCGATCACCGACAAGAAGGCCGTCCAGGACGGCATCACGGTGACCTCCAGCACCGGCCAGGAGGTCGTGGGGCACTGGTTCGACGGCACCCGCCTCGACTTCCGCCCGGACGACTACTGGACCGAGGGCTCGACCGTCACCCTCAAGCTCGACCTCGACGGCGTCGAGGGCGCGGACGGCGTCTTCGGCGTCCAGCAGAAGACCGTCACCTTCAAGATCGGCCGCAACCAGGTCTCCACCGTCGACGTCGCCACCAAGACCATGACGGTCACCCAGGACGGCAAGACGATCAAGACCATCCCGATCTCCGCCGGCTCCCCGGAGAACCCGACCTACAACGGTCAGATGGTGATCTCCGAGAAGTTCAAGGAGACCCGGATGAACGGCGCGACCGTCGGCTTCACCGACGACGACGGCAAGGGCGAGTACGACATCAAGGACGTGCCGCACGCCATGCGCCTGTCCACCTCGGGCACCTTCATCCACGGCAACTACTGGGGCCCGGACTCGATCTTCGGCTCGGCCAACACCAGCCACGGCTGCGTCGGCCTGAACGACGTCAAGGGCGCCGGCGACCCGAACCAGCAGGCCGCCTGGCTCTACGACCACTCGATCGTCGGCGACGTCGTGATCGTCAAGAACTCCAAGGACAAGACGATCTCCCCCAGCAACGGCCTCAACGGCTGGAACATGAGCTGGGCGGACTGGAAGGCCGGCTCCGCGGCCTGATCCCCGCACACGGCACGTACACGGACGGCGGCCCCCTCCACCACGGAGGGGGCCGCCGTCCCGTGCCGACCGCCACCACGGAGGGGGCCGCCGTCCCGTGCCGACCGCCCGGGATCACCGCACGGGCTCCTCCACGCCCCACTGCGACAGCAGCCGCAGCGCGTCCGCCGACGCCGAGCCCGGCTCCGCCTGGTACGTGATGAGGACCAGGTCCGGATCCCCGCCCGCCACCTGCATGCTCTCGTACGACAGCGTCATCTCGCCCACCAGCGGATGCCGCAGCACCTTCGTCCCGTGCCCCTTGTCCGCGACGGTGTGCGCCGCCCACAGCGAGCGGAACGCCTCGCTGCGCACCGACAGCTCGCCCACCAGCGCCAGCAGCGCCGGATCGTCCGGGTAGCAGCCCGCGTACAACCGCAGCACGCTCACCACCTCGGTCGCCTTGCACTCCCAGTCCCGGTACAGATCGTGCGAGTTGGGCCCGAGGAACACCAGCCGGGCCACATTGCGCTCGGCCGGCTCCATCGCCTCGAAATCGCCCATCAGCGCCCGCGCCATCCGGTTCCAGGCCAGCACGTCGAGACGCCGGCCCACCACGAACGCCGGGACGTCCACCATCGCGTCCAGCAGGTGCCGCAACCCCGGCCGCACCTGCTGCGGCCGGGCGATCGCCGCCCGGTGCTGCTTCTTCTTCGCCGTCGGCTTCGCGAGGTGCTCCAGATGCGCCCGCTCCGTGTCGCTCAGCCGCAGCGCCCGCGCGATCGAGTCCAGGACCTCCATGGACACGTTGCGGCCGTTGCCCTGTTCGAGCCGGGTGTAGTAGGCCACCGACACCCCGGCCAGCTGCGCCAGCTCCTCGCGGCGCAGCCCCGGCACCCGGCGATGGCGCCCGAACTCCGGCAGACCCACGTCCTCCGGCTTCAGCCGGGCCCGGCGCGAGCGCAGGAATTCGCTGAGTTCGGCACTGAGATCCATGCGTCCCGATTATCCCAGGTCGTGCGTCCCGGCGGACGTCCGTTCCTGTCCCTGCCAGTGGTAGGCACGCTGGACGTAGGCAGAACAGGGGGCTGGGTGATGATGCCGCCGCCCCGCAGGCTGGAGCCATGACCACGAACGCGACCACCGTCCCCGCGTACGCCGCACCCGCCGCCGACGCCCCGCTGGAGCGCACCACCGTGCCGCGCCGGCCGGTCGGCGAGCACGACGTCCTCATCGAGATCAAGTACGCCGGGATCTGCCACTCCGACATCCACCAGGCCCGCAACGGCTGGGGCGAGGGCATCTTCCCGATGGTCCCCGGCCACGAGATCGCCGGCATCGTCACCGAGGTCGGCCCCGGCGTCAGCAGGTTCCAGGTCGGCGACCGGGTCGGCGTCGGCTGCTTCGTCGACTCCTGCCGTGAGTGCGCCTACTGCCTCCAGGGCCTGGAGCAGTACTGCGTGACCGGCGGGACCGGCACGTACAACGCCCTCGACAAGGACGGCGAGCCCACCTACGGCGGCTACTCCAGCCACATCGTCGTCGACGAGAACTACACCCTGCGCATCCCCGAGGGCATCGACCTCGACGAGGCCGCGCCGCTGCTCTGCGCCGGCATCACGCTCTACTCGCCGCTCGCCCACTGGAAGGCCGGCCCCGGCAAGAAGGTCGCGATCGTCGGCCTCGGCGGCCTCGGCCACATGGGCGTCAAGATCGCCCACGCGCTCGGCGCCGAGGTGACCGTCCTCAGCCAGTCCCTGAAGAAGCAGGAGGACGGACTGAAGCTGGGCGCCGACCACTACTACGCCACCAGCGATCCGGCGACCTTCAGCGAGCTGGCCGGCCGCTTCGACCTGGTGATCTCCACGGTCTCCGCGCCGCTGGACTTCAACGCCTACCTCGGCCTGGTCAGGACCGACGGCGCCCTCGTCAACGTCGGCGCCCCCGAGGAGCCCGTCTCCGTCAACCTCTTCTCCCTCATCGGCGGCCGCAAGACCCTCGCGGGCTCCATGATCGGCAGCATCGGCGAGACGCAGGAGATGCTCGACTTCTGCGCCGAGCACGGCCTCGGCGCGGAGATCGAGGTGATCCGCGCCGAGCAGATCAACGAGGCGTACGAGCGGGTGCTCGCGAGCGACGTCCGCTACCGCTTCGTGATCGACGCGTCGACGATCTGACGTCCCCGCACGATGCCGGGGCATGACCTGCGGGGTAATCGACCCCGGAGGGCATGCCCCGGCACTCTTGGGTCATGACCGCATACGCCATCGGAAACCTGCACCCGAAGCCCGTCCTCGACGAGGAGGTCTTCACCTACATGGAGCGCATCCAGGCCACCCTGGACCCCTTCGACGGCCGCTTCCTGGTCCACGGCGCGCCCGCCCGGGAGGTCCCCGAGGGCGACTGGCCGGGCGCCGTCGTGATCATCGGCTTCCCGTCGTACGAGAAGGCCCGCGCCTGGTACGCCTCCGCCGCCTACCAGGCCCTGATCCCGCTCCGCACCCGCCACATGGCCGGCGACATCCTCCTGGTCGAGGGCGTCGCCGAGGGCTACGACCCGGCGGCGACGGCCGCCGCGATGCGGGCCGCTTCGGGCGACCAGGCCTGAGCACGGCGCCGGCCCGGCGACCGCCGCGACCCGCCCGGAAGCCGCGCGCGGCCGCCCGCCGCCCGGGTCAGCGCGGCAGCGTCGCCGGGTTGCCGCCGTTCGCCTCGTACCCCGCCACCGCCAGGTTCCGGAAGACCGTGAACTCCGCCGCCGGATCCCCGCTCAGCGTCCACGGCACCGAGCCCACGTGCCCGTCGACCTTCACCAGCTGGTGCATCGCCTCCGCCCAGCGCTCACCGCGCACCAGGAACCAGACGAGCAGATGGCGGACGTGCGCCAGCATCGGGTCGTCGGGCCGGGCCGAGTGCACCGCGTACAGGGCGCCGTCCATCGCCTTCGACACCACGGCCGTACGGAAGAAGTCCTGCACGAGCACCACGTCCGGCACGTGCTCGTAGACCGCGAACAGCGGGAGCGCCGACAGCAGCGAACCCCGCGGGGCGCGCGCCGCGGCCGTCGTCGCGAAGTGGTCGGCCTCCTCGCGCGAACCGTGCCACTTCTCGCACCAGTAGTGCAGCGCCGCGAGATGGGCGCCCATGTGCTGCGGCGCCCGGTCGATGACCCGCGCCCACACCTGGTCGAACTCCTCGTGGCTGTAGCCCAGACCGCGGGCCACGGCCAGCTGCGTGATGTACGGGACCGGGTCGCCCGGGGCGAGCAGCGCGGCCTCCTCGGTGACCTTCCGCCCCTCCTCCAGGATGATCCGGAAGTCCTCGGTCCCGGCCGCCGAGGAACGCCAGGCCTGCTGCACCAGGAACTCGCCGTGCACGGCCGCGCCGCCCGCGTCCTTCGGGGCCTCCGCCCGCCAGGTCCGCAGCCAGGCGCCGCCGACGCCCGGCCGTTCCTGGAGTTCGAGCGACGCGGCGCCCGCGAACGCCTGGACGCGCTGCCAGCGGACCTCGCCGTCCTTGTCGGTGGCCGCCAGCAGCCGCGACGCGGCCCGCCAGTCCTGGGTGGCCTGGACGACGTCCAGCACGTGCAGCAGCTCGTCGTCCGCGCCCGGAAGCCGCACGTCCTGGTCCTCCTGACGCACGAATCCGTACGCCTCCGGATCCGCCGCGTCCGGTGCGCCCGGCGCGACCTGGCGGATCCCGCCACCGCGGCGGCGCAGCAGGTAGGGGCCGAGGACGCCGAACAGCAGGCCCAGGGCGATCAGGAACCAGAGAATCTCCATGTGTCCATTGTCCAGGACGCACGATGAGACGATCGCGGCACCGGGGGCCGCTCGGGACTACGCTCCTGACACATGAGCGACCAGCACTCTCACCAGAGCTTCGAGACCCGCGCGATCCACGCGGGCAACACCGCCGACCCGCTGACCGGCGCGGTCGTCCCGCCCATCTACCAGGTGTCCACCTACAAGCAGGACGGCGTGGGCGGGCTGCGCGGCGGTTACGAGTACAGCCGCAGCGCCAACCCCACCCGCACCGCGCTGGAGGAGAACCTGGCGGCCCTGGAGGGCGGCCGCCGCGGACTCGCCTTCGCCTCGGGCCTGGCCGCCGAGGACTGCCTGCTGCGCGCGCTCCTCGCGCCCGGCGACCACGTGGTCATCCCGAACGACGCCTACGGCGGCACCTTCCGGCTCTTCGCCAAGGTCGTGCAGCGCTGGGGCGTCGACTTCTCCGTCGCGAACACCTCCGACGTCGAGGCGGTGCGCGCCGCGGTCAACGAGCGCACCAAGCTGATCTGGGTCGAGACCCCGTCCAACCCGCTGCTCGGCATCACCGACATCGAGGCGATCGCGGGCGTCGCCCGCCAGGCCGGCGTGAAGCTCGTCGTGGACAACACCTTCGCCTCGCCGTACCTCCAGCAGCCGCTGGCGCTCGGCGCGGACGTCGTCGTGCACTCCCTCACCAAGTACATGGGCGGCCACTCGGACGTCGTCGGCGGCGCGCTCGTGACGGCCGACGAGGCGCTCGGCGAGGAGCTCGCGTACCACCAGAACGCGATGGGCGCGGTCGCCGGCCCCTTCGACTCGTGGATCGTGCTCCGCGGCATCAAGACCCTCGCGGTCCGCATGGACCGGCACAGCGAGAACGCCGAGAAGATCGTCGAGATGCTGGTCCAGCACCCGAAGGTCACCCAGGTCCTCTACCCGGGCCTGCCGGAGCACCCGGGGCACGAGGTCGCCGCCAAGCAGATGCGTTCCTTCGGCGGCATGATCTCGTTCCGCGTGGAGGGCGGCGAGGAGGCGGCCGTCGAGGTCTGCAACCGCGCCCAGCTCTTCACCCTCGGTGAGTCCCTCGGCGGCGTCGAGTCCCTCATCGAGCACCCGGGCCGGATGACCCACGCGAGCGTCGCGGGCTCCGCCCTGGAGGTCCCCGCCGACCTCGTCCGCCTCTCCGTGGGCATCGAGAACGTCGACGACCTGCTCGCCGACCTGCGCCAGGCGCTGGGCTAGTCGCAGCGGACCGGGCGGCGCGGGTCAGGCAAGATCCGGAAGAGACGGCCTGGTCGCCGCGGGCCGGGCGGACGCTCCCACCGCGGGAGTGCCCGCCCGGCCCGTGGCACGGCCGCGCCGCCCGCCCGGTGTCCCGGGGCGGCGGGTCAGGTGCCGGGCAGCGGGTCCTTCATCGAGGCCCGGATCTCCTCGCGGAGCTCGGGACTGTCCGTGTGCTCGTGCACCGAGACCACGTGCTGGACGGCGGCCCGTACGAGCTCCTCCTCCTCGCCCGACATGTAGAGCGAGCAGCCGGACACACTCGGGGTGTCCCGGCAGTCGGTTGCTTTCCTGGCCATGACGACCTCCTGACGGGCCTGCGGACAGGCCCCTCCTTCCAGGCTAGGACCGTCGTCACAGGCCGTCGAACGGCGGCGTGGTCTCCGCCGGTACCTCCCAGGGCTGGGCCGCCGACGCCCACAGCACGAAGGCGAGCACCGCGAGCGCGAAGAGCGTCCACGCGGTCCGGCGGACCGCCCGGTGCCGCCGCAGCAGCCGGGCCCCGCGCTCCGCGGCCTCGGCGGCGAGGTCTCCCGGGACCGGCGGATGCGGGGTGTCGAGCAGCCGCCGGACCGCCGCCTCCTTGTCCTCGTGGCGGCTCACGCGGCGCTCCTCCCGCCGGGCGTCCCCGCCCCGCCCCGGGCCGCCCGCAGCGCGGCCACCGCCCGGGCGTGGACCGCCCGCACCCGGGCCTCCGGCAGCCCGAGGAGGGCCGCCACCTGCTCCTCGGCGACCCCCTCGTACAGCCGGAGGACGACGACGAGCCGTTCCTGCGGAGGGAGCGCGGAGAGCACCCCGCCCCGGCCGCCGTGGTGCCGCCAGGCGGTGCGCGCGAACCGGGCGGCGAGCTCGCGCCGGGTCAGGTCGTACGGATCCTCGTCCCGCAGCCGGTCCCACACCGCGAAGGTGTGGGCGAGGGCGGCGGTCAGCAGTGCGCGGGCGTGCGGGTTGCGGGTGCGGGTCTCGGCGGTGAGCAGCGTCGCGGCGTGCAGCAGCCGGCCCGCCGCCCCGGCCACGAACGCGTCGAACTCCCGGGCGCGGTGGGCGCGTTCGGCCCGGTGTCCGGCGCGCTGCTCTCGCACGTCCTCATCTGAGGACAGCGCGGGAGCGGGGTCAAGAGGTCTGCGCGGACTCGCTCGACGCCCCGGCCGGGTCCCCCGCCTCCGCCGCGGGCGCCGGCGGCGCCGCGGACTCCGCGACCGGTCCGCCCGCGTGCGCCGACTGCCGTGCGGACAGGGCGGTGTTGAAGCGGGTGAGGAGGGTGCAGAAGGACTCCCGCTCGTCCGGCGTCCAGCCCTCGGTGACCTCCACCATCAGCTGGCGGCGCGAGGAGCGGACCTCCTCCAGGCGGGCGAGGCCGCGCGGGGACAGCTGGAGCACGACCGCGCGCCCGTCCTCCGGGTGCGAGGTGCGCTTCACCAGGCCCGTGTCGACGAGCGGGGCGACCTGGCGGGTGACCGTCGACGAGTCGATGCCCATGCCCGCCGCCAGGGCCTTGACGCCCATCGGGCCTTCCTGGTCCAGGCGGTTGAGAAGCAGGTAGGCGGCGCGGTCCATCGAGTTGCGGAGCTGCCCGGTGCCGCCGAGACGGGTCTGCTCGGCCCGGCGGGCGAAGACGGCCACCTGGTGCTGGAGGGCATCGAGGAGACCGGGGTCGAACTCAGTCGTCATGTCCTGAGATGTGGGCATGGCTGTGGGTCTCTCTCGTGCGGGGGTGGTCGGTGTGGGGGACAGAGTACGCGGCCCCGGGGAGGTCCGTACCGGGCCTGCGCAAACCCGCTCGACCCCCTGGTGGCCGGGCGGCCACCAGGGCCGTGAGCTGCGAGACTTGCTGTCATGAGCTTCCGTACGCCAGACCCCTTGCACCGGCTGATGCTCGACGACGTACGGGGGGCGCAGAAGATGCTGTCCGGGGTGGCCCGGACGACCGCGATGGAGGGCAGCCGCCATCTGTCGTCGCTGGTGGGGGCGCCCGTGCACCTCAAGTGCGAGAACCTGCAGCGGACCGGTTCCTTCAAACTGCGCGGGGCGTACGTGCGGATCGCCGGGCTGCGCCCTGAGGAGCGGGCGGCGGGCGTCGTCGCGGCCTCGGCGGGCAACCACGCGCAGGGTGTGGCGCTCGCCTCACATCTGCTCGGGGTCCGCGCGACCGTCTTCATGCCCGTCGGGGCGCCGCTGCCGAAGGTCGCCGCGACCCGGGAGTACGGGGCTGACGTCCGGCTGCACGGGCACGTCGTGGACGAGACGCTCGCGGCCGCCGAGCGGTACGCGCGGGAGACCGGGGCCGTCTTCATCCACCCCTTCGACCACCCCGACATCATCGTGGGGCAGGGCACGGTGGGCCTGGAGATCCTGGAGCAGTGCCCGGAGGTGCGGACCATCCTGGTGGGCGTCGGCGGCGGCGGTCTGGCCGCCGGCATCGGGCTCGCGGTGAAGTCCCTGCGCCCGGACGTGCGGGTGATCGGAGTGCAGGCCGAGGGGGCCGCCGCCTACCCGCCCTCGCTGGCCGCCGGACACCCCGTGGTGGTGGAGTCGCCGGTGACGATGGCGGACGGCATCAAGGTGGGACGGCCCGGCGACGTGCCGTTCGCGCTGGTCCGGGAGTACGTCGACGAGGTCCGCACGGTCTCCGAGGACGCCCTCTCCTCGGCGCTGCTGCTCTGCCTGGAGCGGGCCAAGCTGGTCGTCGAACCGGCCGGCGCCAGTCCGGTCGCGGCGCTCCTCAGCGACCCGAAGTCGTTCCGGGGGCCGGTGGTGGCGGTGCTGTCCGGCGGCAACGTGGACCCGCTGCTGCTCCAGCGGATCCTGCGGCACGGCATGTCCGCGGGGGGCCGCTACCTGAGTCTGCGCCTGCGGGTCACGGACCGGCCGGGAGTCCTCGCGACCCTCCTCGCGGTGCTCACCGTCGCCGACGCGAACGTCCTGGACGTCGGCCACGTGCGCACCGATCCGCGGCTGGGCCTGACCGAGGTGGAGGTCGAGCTGCACCTGGAGACGAAGGGCCCCGAGCACTGCGTCGAGGTGGCGGACGCGCTGCGGGAGGCGGGGTACACGGTCCTGGACTGAGGCGCGCCCCGCCGGGGGCGCACGGCGACCGGCCGGAGACCCGCCCGCCCCATGATCATGTGGGCCAGGTCACATATTCGCTGGGCGGGGCGGCCCCGGCGAACCTAGGATCGGTGGGAAACGACCGGATTCAACCTCCGTTCCCCCTGGGAGTACCCCCATGCCAGGAGCGATCTACGCCGAGGGTCTGGTGAAGACCTTCGGCGACGTACGAGCCCTGGACGGCGTGGACCTCGACGTCCCCGAAGGAACCGTCCTGGGCCTCCTCGGCCCGAACGGCGCGGGGAAGACGACCGCCGTGCGCGTGCTGACCACCCTCCTCCAGCCCGACAGCGGCCGTGCCGTCGTGGCCGGGATCGACGTCCTCAAGGACCCCGACGAGGTCCGCCGCAGGATCGGGCTCTCCGGCCAGTTCGCCGCCGTCGACGAGTACCTGACCGGCCGGGAGAACCTCCAGATGGTCGGGCAGCTCTACCAGATGAGGGCGAAGGCCGCGAAGGTGCGGGCCGAGGAGCTCCTGGAGCGCTTCAACCTCGCCGACGCCGCCGACCGCACCGCGAAGACGTACTCCGGCGGCATGCGCCGCCGGCTCGACCTCGCCGCGGCCCTCGTCGTGTCCCCGCCGGTCATGTTCATGGACGAGCCGACCACCGGCCTCGACCCGCGCAACCGGCAGAGCCTGTGGGAGGTCATCAAGGAGCTCGTGGCGGGCGGCACGACCCTGCTGCTCACCACGCAGTACCTGGAGGAGGCCGACCACCTCGCCCACGACATCTGCGTGGTCGACCACGGCAGGGTCATCGCCCGCGGCACCTCCGACCAGCTCAAGGCGCAGACGGGCGGCGAGCGGATCGAGGTCGTCGTCCACACGGCGGGGATGATCGGCGACGCCCGGCAGGTCCTCGCACGCCACGGCATCGGGGACGCCGGCCGCGGCGAGGTGTCCGTCGAGGAGCACACCCGCAAACTGACGGTCCCCGTCGCCGGCGGCGCGAAGCTGCTCGCCGAGGTCATCCGCGAGCTGGACGCCGTGGGCGTCGAGATCGACGACATCGGACTGCGCCGCCCCACCCTCGACGACGTCTTCATCTCCCTCACCGGCCACGCGGCGGAGCGGGAGGCCGAGGAGAACGGCGGGCCGGCCGGGAAGTCCCGGCCGGGCGGACGCGACGGCAAGCGCGTGAAGGAGGCGGCCGAGTGAGCACCCTGAACGACTCCCTGGTCATCGCCCGCAGGAACCTGATCAGGATGTCCCGGATTCCCGAGATGATCCTGTTCGGCCTGATCCAGCCGGTGATGTTCGTGATCCTCTTCACGTACGTCTTCGGCGGCTCCATGAGCGTCGACGGCAGCACCGACCCGGAGATCTACAAGAACTTCCTGATGGCCGGCATCTTCGCGCAGACCGTCACCTTCGCCACGGCGGGCGCGGGCGCCGGCATCGCCGACGACATGCACAAGGGCCTCATCGACCGGTTCCGCTCCCTGCCGATGGCCCGCGGGGCGGTCCTCACCGGCCGGACCCTGGCCGACCTCGTCCAGACCGCGCTGACCCTCGCCGTGCTCGCGATCGTCGCCCTGCTCATCGGCTGGCGCCCCGGCTACGCCGCGCCGACCAACTTCGGGAAGGTGATGGCGGGCTTCGCCCTGCTGCTCCTCCTCGGCTACGCCTTCACCTGGATCGGCGCCCTGATCGGCCTCTCGGTCCGCACCCCCGAGGCCGCCACCTCGGGCGGCCTGATCTGGCTCTTCCCGGTCACCTTCATCTCGAACGCCTTCGTGGACTCCAGCAACCTGCCCGGCTGGCTCCAGCCCGTCGCGGAGTGGAACCCGTTCAGCGCGACCGTCCAGGCCTGCCGGAAGCTCTTCGGCGATCCCGGCCTGTCCCCGTCCGACGCCTGGCCGATGCAGTACCCGGTGTGGGCCTCGCTGATCTACTCCGTGCTGATCATCGCGGTCTTCCGGACCCTGTCCGTCCGCAAGTACCGGCGCGCGAACGGCTGAGCGCGCGCACGACCCCCGTCGCCGACGGCTCCACCCCTTCCGGGGCGGAGCCGTCCGCGCGTCTCCGGGACCGTCAGGGCAGGTACCCCGAGACGACGAGCCCGTCGGGGAGGGCGAGGAAGACCGAGCCCCCGGCGGCCAGCGCTTCTCCGGTGGCCTGCGCGTCGAAGTCGTCCGGCACGTTGGCCTCGAAGCGCTCGAAGTCCTCGTCGTGGACGGGGCCGGCCGCGGGCAGGGAGACCACCTCGAACTTCCCCACCGTGATCACCCGGTCGCCCGCGAAGTAGACCCGCTGCGGATCGCCCTGGAGCATCATCGGCAGCAGCGACCAGCGCTTCCGGCCGCTCCGCAGGTCGTACGCGCTCACCGTCTGCCCGTTCGCGACCGCCACCAGGCCGTCCGCGTTCACCGCGGGGCCCGCCGTCACCCCGGAGCCCAGGGACCGCAGCCGCTTCAGCGACCCGGCGTCGAGCACGGCCACCGAACCGTCCGTCGTGCCCGAGCAGAGCACGCTGCCGCTCCTCTCGTGCACGGTGACCCGCTGGCAGCCCTCCGCCCCGCGCGCCGCCACCTCGCCGGTCCGCCCGTCGAGCGCCAGCGGCACGGTCCCCAGGGTGACGTAGAGCCGTCCGCCCGCCGCCACCGGCTGCTCGGGGAAGCCGTCGAGCCCCGTGCGCCACAGCTCGTGGCCCACGTCCTTCCCGCTCCCGCCCAGCCGCACGGCCGTCACGAGGCCGCCGCCCGTCCCGTCGGAGTCCCCCTCGGCCGCCATGTTCACGTAGGAGACGTACAGGACGCCGTCGGCCAGGTCGGAGCCCTTGGGCGCCCACGCGGCACCGGGGCCGGGGAGCGTGCCCAGCCTCCGGCCGTTCCGGAGGTCGTACGCGACGATCCCCGAGGCCCCCGCGACGTACACCCGGTCGCCGACGACCGCCGGGTACTGCGCGGCGGACGGCACCCCCATGACGCTGTCGCGCGCCGGGGCCGACCACAGCTCACGGCCGTCCGCCGCGCTCAGCCCCACGAGCGCGCCGCCGGAGCCCGCGCAGACCAGCACCTTCGGGGAGAGGGCGCAGCCGCCGTCGGTGGCCTTCGTCCGCACCATCCACGGCGACCAGCCCGCCGGCCGGTGCCCCCGGTCGGTCGCCGCCGCGCCGAAGTCACCGGTCCGGCCCTCCCCGCCGTACGGCAGGACGACCCGGCTGAGGGTCGCCGGGCCCGCGTCGGCCGTCGCGCTCGCACCGGGGGAGGGACTGTTCGAGACGGAGGGCCCCGCCGTCCCGCCGCCCGCCCCGCCGTCCCGGTTCACCAGCGCCACCCCGGCCGCCGCCACGACGGCCAGCGCCACCGCACCGGCCACCACCGCGCCCCGGCGCCGACGGCGCGGCTCCCCGGGCGCGTCGGGCGGGGCGGCCGCCGGACGGTCCGGGACGGCCGTCGGGGAGTAGGGCACCGCGGGCCCGAGCGTCGGGAGGTCCGCGACGCCCGCCCCCGAGGCCGCCGCCTCGCCGGCCGCCCGCGCCGCCTCCCCGTACTCGGCGAGCAGCGAGAGGACCCCGCCGGGCCAGGGGAAGGCCCCGGCGTCCGCCCCGCCGCCCAGCAGCGACGCCAGCTCGGCCGCCGTCGGCCGTTCCGCCGGGTCGAGCCGCAGGCAGCGCCCCACCACCGGCCGCAGCTCCTCCGGCACGCCGGACAGGTCGGCGTCGGCCCGGATGATCCGGAAGACCACCGCGGCCATCTCGTCGTCCTGGAAGGGGCCCCGGCCGCTCGCCGCGAACGCCAGGACCGCGCCCAGGCAGAACACGTCCGACGCGGGCACCACGGCCCGGCTGCCCGCGAGGTGCTCCGGCGACATGAACCCGGGGGAGCCCACGACCAGCCCGGTCGAGGTCAGCGCCGTCGCCTCGAAGGCCTGCGCGATGCCGAAGTCGATGAGCCGGGGCCCCGCCCTCCCGAGCAGGACGTTCGCCGGCTTGAGGTCGCGGTGCAGCACCTTCACCCCGTGGACCGCGGCCAGGGCGGAGGCGAGGGCGGACCCCAGCGTCCGCACGGTCGCGACCGGCAGCGCCCCCGAGCGGACGACGGCCTCCGCGAGCGAGGGGCCCGGCACGTACTCCGTCGCCAGCCACGGCGAGGCCGCGTCGGGGTCCGCGTCCACCAGCCGGGCCACCCCCGGCCCGTCGACCGTCCGGGCCGCCGCGATCTCCCGCCGGAACCGGGTCCGGAAGTCCTCGTCGACCTCCAGGTCGCCCCGCACGGTCTTCACCGCGATCATCCGCTGCGGGTCCGCCGTCGGCGCGTCCGCCCGGCACGCCAGGTGGACCTCGCCCATGCCGCCCGCCCCGAGCCGGGCGAGCAGCCGGTAGGGGCCGACGAGCCGGGGGGGCCGGTCCGCGGGAAGCGCTTCCAGCACGGGACTACTCCTTGTCGCCGGGGGAGCCGGGCAGCGCCACGGAGGCGACCGCGCCCTTGTCGAAGACGACGTACGCGATGCCGCCCACCGGCAGCACCTCCGGCGGCCGGATCTGCTTGCCGACGAGGTCGCCGTAGTCCGGGTCGTGGTACTCCTCCTCGGCGCGCGGACCGGGCGCGCCCGGCACCGGGACGACCTTCGGATCGCCCGGCTTCCCGTCGGCGCCGAGCCGCACCGTGTGGAGCGCCGAGTAGTCGGCGTACACGACCTGGTCGCCGGCGAGCAGCGGGGACGACCAGCTCTGCGCCAGACCGGACGGAGCCCGCTCGGCCGGGAAGGAGGCGAGGGTCCCGCCGGTGCGCGGGTCGAGGATCCGCAGGCCCCCGTCGAAGGCGACGACGGCCCGCGGGCCGACCGCCGTCGGGGCCGTGGTGCCGAGGTCCCCGGGCAGTGCGGCCCGGGGGGCGAGGGTGCGGGCGTCGAGCACGTGCAGGGTCGTACCGGTACCTCTGCCGGGGCCGCTGCCCGGGCCCCCCGCGGTGCAGTACGCCGACGGGCCGAGCACCTGGACGACCACGCATTCCCGGGCGTCGGACTCCACCTGGCCGAGCTGGGTCCCGGTCCGCCCGTCGTACGACACGAGTCCGCCCTGGCTGAGGGCGTAGACGACGCCCCCGGCGTAGGCGACCGGCTCGTACGCCCGGCGCTCGGCGAAGGAGGTCTCCCCGTTGGTGAGCTCCTCCGACCAGAGCGTGCGCCCGTCGGCCAGGGAGAACGCCGTCAGCGCGGCGCGCACGTTCAGCGCGTCCTCCGCCACGTTCGTCGCCGCGAAGACGATGCCGTCGGCGACGACGGGCCGGGTGGCCCAGAAGCCCTGCGGACCCACCGCGGGCTTCTCCCAGCGCACCGCCCCGCTGCGCGCGTCCCGGACCTGGAGGGAGCCGTCGGCGACCAGGACCGCGCTGCCGTCGTGGACGGTGGGGGCCGTGGCGTTCCCGGCCGTGAAGGGGAAGCCCTTGCCGGTGACGTAGGTGTCGTCGGGGGTGTCCCGGGCGGCCGCGACGTCCCACAGCCGGTGGCCGTCCGCCGGGTCCAGCGCCTCGTACCGGCCGTCCGTGGTCCGGCAGACCAGCACCTTCTCGCCGGCCGAGCAGCCGAGCGCGGGGGCCTTGAGCCTCGCCTGCCAGGGCTTCCAGCCGGCCGGTCGCTGGGCGGTGTTCTGCGGGACGACGCCGGAGGAGTCGGCGAGGCCCCGGCCGTCGACGCCCGGGATCCGGGGCGCCGCCGACGCGGCCGGCGGGGCCGCCTTCGCGGGCCGCGGCTGCTTCGGCGCTCCCTCCGGCCACAGCAGGTACGCGCCGACGCCCCCGGCCACCACCGCGAGGGCCGCGGCGAGCGCGACCGCGCGGCGGCCCCGGCGGGCGGGTGCGTCCGGCGCGGCGGCGGGCTCGGGCGGGGCGGCCGGCCGTGCCTGCGTCGCCTGGGAGTGCGGGCCGGGCACCGCGGGACCCGCCGCCCCGGGGCCGGCCCCCGTCCCGGCCGCCAGGAGCGGTCCGCCGGCGGCGACGAGCTGGGCGAGCTCGGTGCCGTACTCCCCGATGTGCTCCCGGATGTGCCCGGGCCACGGGAACACCCTGGGCGCGTCCCCGCCGAGGAGCTCGGCCAGCGCCTCGGGCGCCGGCCGGTCCGCCGGATCGGCGGCCAGACAGCCGGCGACGGTCTCGCGGAGCTCCTCCGGGAGCCGGGAGAGGTCGGCCTCGGCCTGCGACACCCGGTAGAGCACGGCGGCGAGGGGGCCGTCGCCGAAGGGGTCCTCGCCGGTCGCCGCGTAACAGAGGAGCGAGCCGAGGCAGAAGACGTCGGACGCGGCGGTCACCCGCCGGGCACCGGCCACGTGCTCGGGCGACATGAAGGAGGGGGTGCCGACCATCACGCCGGTGGCGGTCATGGTGGTGGCCGCGTCGCTGCGGGCGATGCCGAAGTCGATGAGCCGTGGCCCGTCCACGGAGAGCATGACGTTGCCGGGCTTGAGGTCCCGGTGCAGCACCCCGGCCCGGTGCAGGTCGGCGAGGGCCCGCGCGACGCCGGCGCCCAGCGCGCGGACGGTGGAGACGGGCAGGGCACCGCCCCGCCGGACGGCCTGCGAGAGGCTGGGGCCGGGGACGTACGCGGTGGCCAGCCAGGGCACCTCGGCGTCCGCGTCGCCGCCGAGCGGTGCGGCGGCGTACGGGCTGTCGACGAGCGCGGCGACCCGGATCTCGCGGCGGAAGCGGTCCCGGAAGGCCGGATCGCCGGCGACGTCCCGCCGGACGGTCTTCACGGCGACGAAGGTGCCGTCCGCGCCGGAACCGCCCCGCCCGAGGAAGACCTCCCCCATCCCGCCCGCCCCGAGGCGGGCGAGCACCTCGTACGGTCCTATCCGGCGTGGCGCGCCCTCGCGCAGCGGTCCCAGCACTTCGCCATCCCCCTCGTGACGCGACGTCAGGCCGCATCATGGCATGCGGGTGCAGACAGCACGAAGGGCCGGCCCCGGTGGGGGCCGGCCCTTCGTGGAGCGCCTGGATCAGCCGGTGTACGGCTTCGCGCCGAGGATCTTCACCGTGGCCTTCTTGCCGTTCGGCAGCTCGTACTCGGCGTCGTCACCGGCCTTCTTGCCGTTGACGCCGACGCCGAGCGGCGACTGCGGCGAGTAGGTCTCGATGTCACCGCTCGCGTACTCGCGGGAGGCGAGCAGGAAGGTCATCGTGTCGTTCTCGTCACCGTCGAAGGCGATGGTGACGACCATGCCCGGCTCGACGACGCCGTCGTCCGCCGGAGCCTCGCCGACCTTGGCGTGCTCGAGGAGCTGGGTCAGCTGCCGGATGCGGAGCTCCTGCTTGCCCTGCTCCTCCTTGGCCGCGTGGTACCCGCCGTTCTCGCGCAGGTCCCCCTCTTCGCGGGCGGCGGCGATCTTGACGGTGATCTCCGTGCGCGCGGGACCAGACAGGTACTCAAGCTCGTCCTTGAGCTTGTTGTACGCCTCCTGGGTGAGCCAGGTGACGTTGTCGCTGGTCTGGGTCACAGGTGCTCCTCGTAGGTACTGGGAATACAAAGCATCGCCCTACACGGGAAAGCTCTGCTCTCCCGGGTGGGCGAAACCACGAGCCTAACAATGAGTGGCGAAAAGCGGGAGGACATAACCATCGGGATGGCGTCACCCCAGGTCACCGGGGTGACTCGCCGGGACTCGACACCCGGTCCCTACCCATTGCTACCGGGCCGTACACCCCACGAGCTCCGCGCTCGTCGCCCGCGCGGTCGTGCGCAGCGAGAAGACGCGGTCGATCCGCCCGGCGGGGTCGTCGATCCGGACGTCCTTGCGGGCCACCTCGGCGCCGTCCTCCGAGCGGGAGCGCAGGGTGCAGACGCCCTGGGCTTCCTCGTCCTTGCGGATCTCCAGGTGCACCTGCACCTCGGTGGAGCTCACCACGTCGAACTTGATCATCTCGGCGCTGATCTTGCTGTCGACCACGTAGTACCAGCCGAACCAGCCCAGCAGGCCGAGGAAGAGCACGCCGAGCACCGCGCCCGTGATCCTGAGCCTGCGGTCGGCCGCCTCGTCCGCGGCGCGCCCGTAGCGCCCCTCGGGCAGCTGCTCTCGCACCGCGCTCATGATCGATCCTCTCGAAGCCGGGGGTGGCGGAATTTTCACTCCCCCGATTCCGTCACTATAGAGACCACCCTCCGCGTCGAATCACTGAGGATCGAGTCTTGACTGAGCAGCTGCGACTGATGGCCGTTCACGCCCACCCCGACGACGAGTCGAGCAAGGGTGCGGCCACGATGGCCAAGTACGTGTCCGAGGGGGTGGACGTCATGGTCGTGACGTGCACGGGCGGCGAGCGCGGCTCGGTCCTGAACCCCCAGCTCCAGGGTGACGCCTACGTCGAGGCGAACATCCACGAGGTGCGCCGCAAGGAGATGGACGAGGCCCGCGAGATCCTCGGCGTCTCCCAGGAGTGGCTCGGCTTCGTGGACTCGGGCCTCCCCGAGGGCGACCCGCTGCCGCCGCTCCCCGAGGGCTGCTTCGCCCTGGAGGACGTCGACACCGCGGCCGGCGCGCTGGTCCGCAAGATCCGCTCCTTCCGCCCGCAGGTCGTCACGACCTACGACGAGAACGGCGGCTACCCGCACCCCGACCACATCATGACCCACAAGATCACGATGGTGGCCTTCGAGGGCGCGGCCGACGCGGAGACGTACCCGGAGGACGAGTTCGGCCCGGTCTGGCAGCCCCTGAAGCTCTACTACAACCAGGGCTTCAACCGCCCCCGCACGGTCGCCCTCCACGAGGCGCTCCTCGCCCGCGGCCTGGAGTCCCCGTACGGCGAGTGGCTGGAGCGCTGGAAGGACTTCGCGGGCAAGGAGCGGACGCTGACCACGTTCGTGCCCTGCTCCGACTTCTTCGAGATCCGCGACAAGGCCCTGATCGCCCACCGCACCCAGATCGACCCCGACGGCGGCTGGTTCCGGGTCCCCATGGACATCCAGAAGGAGGTCTGGCCGACGGAGGAGTACGAGCTCAGCAAGGCGCTGGTGCCCACCTCCCTCCCCGAGGAAGATCTCTTCGCGGGCATCCGCGACAATGCCTGACATGAGCGCACACCTGGCACTGACCCAGCTTGTCCCCTTCGCCGCCGAAGAGCTGGACGAGAACAAGGTGACACCCGGCGTCCTCGGCTTCGTCGTCTTCGCCGTGCTGGCCCTCGCCGTCTGGCAGCTGATGAAGTCGATGAACCGCCACATGGGCAAGGTCGACTTCGAGGAGGCCCCCGACCCGGCGGCCGCCGCGGAGGCCCCGGCCGCCTCGGCCGGCAAGTAGCGGCACCGCCCCCGGGCCCGTACCCCCGCGGTACGGGCCCGGGGGCGCCGTCGTGCCCCGACGGCTACCCCCGCGGCACCCCGAGGACCTCCCGGGCGTGCCGGTTCGGCACCATGCCCAGGTCCCACGCCTGCCAGGGCGTCGACGGGTGGACGCCCCGGCCGAGGACCACCGCGTACGCCTCGGCGCAGTCGTCCAGCCGCGGATCCCGCGCCGGATGCCGGTCCGCGACCAGCGCGGCGAGCTCCTCGCGGGCCGTGGCCGTCCCCGGCTCCGGGCTGCCCGGCACCGCGTGCGGCAGCAGGGTGCAGCGCAGGAAACGGGCCCAGTCCGCGCCCCGCCGGTCGCCGTAGCCGTCGAACAGCGCACGGGCCTCGTCGCACAGCCCCAGCGCCTGCGGCACCCGTGCGTTGCCGGCGTCGATGACCGCCAGTTCGAGCGAGGTCCACGCCTCCCCGTGCGGCACCCCGATGCGGTGGAAGTCCGCCCGCGCGTCCACCAGCAGCTGCCGGGCGAAGCCCGAGTTCCGCAGACCGCCGGTCCGCGCCGCCAGCTGGTCACGGGTCACCCGCCCCGAGTGGTGCCGGGCGCTGGCCAGCCCGTACACGTCCCGCATCCGCGAGAACATCGTCCGCGCCCTGCCCAGCTCGCGGACCGCGTCGTCCCGGTCGCCCCGCTCCTCCAGGGCGTGGGCCAGGTGGAACAGCGTCCACGCCTCCCCGCGCGCGTCCTCCTGCTCCCGGTGCCGGGCGAGCGCCCCGCGCAGCCCCTCCACCGCCGGCTCGGCGTCCCCGGCGGCGAGCCGCGCCCTGGCCAGCTGGGTCAGCGCCCAGGCCTCGCCGCGCCCGTCGTGGATCCGCCCGTAGCCGTCGAGCGCCTCCCGCAGCGAGGCCTCCGCGGCCGGCACGTCGCCCCGCAGCAGCAGGACCTGGCCCCGCTGGAAGTGCGCCCACGCCTGACCGTGCGGCGACTCGTGCTCCCGGTGCAGCGCGAGGGACCGGTCGAGCAGCGCCGAGGCCTCCGCCAGGTCCCCCCGGTCCCGCTCCACCGCGGCCAGCGCGTGCAGCGTCCAGCCCCGGTCGGCGGCGAGCGCCTCCGGCTCCTGGAGCGCCAGTGCCTCCCGCAGCCGGGCCGCCGCCTCCGCGAGCCGGCCCTGGTGGTGCAGGGTGATGCCCAGCGAGCAGAGGGCGAGCGCCGCCCCCGGGTCCTGCCGGGCCTCCTGGTAGAGCGACACCACCGACGTCAGGGTCGTCCGCGCCTTGTCGAGCTCGCCGAGCTGCCGGGCCGCGATACCGGTCCGCCACTGCACCGAGCGGGACAACTGCCCCTGCCCGACGGCCTCGGCCAGTTCGTTGATCTCACCGAGGCGGTACAGGTCGCCCCGCAGCAGGCAGTAGTCGCAGAGCGCGCCCAGCAGGTCGAGCACGGTCTGCTGATCGACGCCCTCCGTGTGCCGCAGGGCCGCCGTGATGAAACTGGACTCCTCGTCCAGCCAGCTCAGGGCCGCCTCCAGCGACCCGAAGCCGTGCCCGTCGAAACGGTTCGCGCGGGTCGACATCTTGCCGTCGACCATCCGGATCACCGCGTCCGCGAGCTCCGCGTAGTTCCGGATCAACCGCTCCTGCGCCGCCGCGATCTCCGCCGCGTCCTCCTCGTCGACGAGCCGGAGCGCGGCGAAACCGCGCACCGCGTCGTGCAGCCGGTACCGCTCGCCGCGCACCGGTGCCAGCAGCCCCGCCCCCGCCAGCTCCCGCAGCAGCCGGGCGCCCTCGGGCCCGGTCCCGTCGAGCAGCGCGGCGGCCGCCGCCGCGCCGAGCGAAGCCCGTCCCGCCAGCGAGAGCCGCCGGAGCAGCCGCCGGGCCTCGTCGTCGAGGTCCACGGAGTACCGCGCCCACAGAGCCCGTTCGACCGGGGAGCCGCCGTCCGGCCGGCCGAGCGCCGCCGCCACCTCGTCCCACGACCGCCGTCCCAGCAGGGAGCCCGCCGCCCGCAGCGCCAGCGGCAGCCCGCCGCACAGCTCCCGGATCCGGTCCAGGGCCTCCGCGTCGTACGGGCCGGAGTCCGGCGCCCCGCCCGCCGCCCGCAGCAGCTCCTCCGCCCCGGCCGCGTCCAGCGCCGCTACCGGCAGGACGTGCGCGGGCACGTCCCCCAGGTCCAGCGGCTCCCGGCAGGTCACCAGGACCAGGCTCTCCGAACGCTCCGGCAGCAGGGCCCGCACCTGCGCCGCGTCCACGGCGTCGTCCAGGATCACCGTCACCGGGACCCCGGTCAGCTGCCGCTGGTACAACTCCGTGAGCCGGGCCACCTGCTGGTCCGCCGTGGCGCCCTCCCGGAACAGGAGCCGCTCGCGCGGGGCGCCGAGCCGGTTGAGCAGATGGAGCAGCGCCTCCCGGGTCGCGAGGGGCCGCTCCCCGCTCGCGCCACCCCTCAGGTCCACCACGCAGGCGCCGCGGAACTGGTCGCGCAGTGCGTGCGCGGCCCGCACCGCGAGCGCCGTCCGGCCGGAGCCCGGCTCGCCGTGCAGCAGGACCACCGTCGGCCGCGTCGCCGGCGACGCCCGCCCGGTCTGGACCCAGCGGGTGATCCGGGACAGCTCCTCCCGCCGTCCCGCGAAGTCCCCGCCCGCGTCCGGCAGCTGACCGAAGGACCGCTCCAGCACGGCCCGCCGCCGCGCCGCGGCGGTCCGGTCCGCCCCGCGCAGCCGCTCGGGGCGGACCGGCCCCGCCCGCCGCTCCCCGGCGGCCCGCTCCTCGGGACCGTCCGCGAGCGGACCCCGCCCGGCCGCGCCGCCGCCGGCCGCCTGCTCCCGCTCCCGCGCCAGGAAGGGCAGCATGCCCCGGACCTCCAGAGCCGCCAGCCACCGCTCCCGCGCGGCCTCGACCGCACCGTCCGGTCCCGCACCGGGCGCCGCCGGCGGTCCGGCCCGCCCCGACGTCGCCTTCAGCACCGTCGCCGCCGCGCCCGCCACCGCCACCACCGCGCCCGCCCCGAGCGCGGTCCCCGCCGTCGTACCGAGTGCCAGGTCCGCGCCGACCGCGGCGACGGCCGCGACCCCGGCGACGAGCGCGGGCCCGCGGAACGCCGGACCGGCGGATCCGACCGTCGCGCCGCGGCCGCCGGCCCCCTTCTCCGCGACCCGTACGTAGGCCGCGTACTCCGCTTCCGCGCCCGCCGCCATCGAGTCCAGCGCGGCCCTGCCCCGGGCGAGCAGCGTCTCCGCGTCCGCCCGGCTCCCGGAGCTCCGCAGCTCCTGCTCCACCGTCCGTTCCCACCGCCGCTCCGCCTCGGCCCGATGGCTGTCCCGCATGTGCGTCCCCCTCCGCGCGTGCCCGACCGTTCCGCTCCTGAGGCCCTGTCAGACCCCTTACCGTGCGCGTCCAGTGTGCTGTGCGGTGCGCGCGGGCGCGAGAGAGGAGGACGGAGGAGGAAAGGGGAGGAAGGAAGGAGACCGGGCGGGCGGACCGGCTGGGCTACGCTGGCGGAGATCCGGCTCAGGGCACGGATCGCGGGACGGAGGTGACGGGCGTCGACGGGTCGTACGCGGGCGAGCCGTGCACCACGCCGTCCCGGGGGATGCCGGTCGTCCGGGGGCGTCGGTGACCGAGACGCCGGCGATCGCCGCGCAGGACGCCACCGTCGTCCTGGACGGCACCACCCTGCTCGCCCCCACGACCTTCGACGTGCTGCCCGGCGAGTTCCGGTGCCTCACCGGCGGCAACGGCTCGGGGAAGACGACCCTCCTGCGGGCCTTCCTCGGCAGCCGGCCGCTCACGGAGGGCGCCGTCCTCGTCCGCGGCGAGACCGTCGACATGTCCCTGCCCCGGCACCGCCGCCTCCTCGCCGCTCTCGTCGAACCGATCCCCGTCGCCCGCGACATGACGATCCGTGAGCAGGTCACCCTGGTCGCCGCCTCCTGGTACGGCAACACCGGGGCGACCGCCGAACGCGCCGAAGGGATCATCGGGCGGCTCGGCCTCACCGACCTCGGCGGCCGCTTCCCCTCCCAGCTCTCCTCCGGCCAGCTCCAGCTCTTCGACCTCGCACTCACCCTGGTCCGCCCCGCCGACGTCGTCCTCCTCGACGAACCCGAGCGGCACCTCGACGCCGACCGCGTGGACCTCGTCGCCGGCCTCGTCGCCGAGCGCGCCGCACAGGGCACGTCCTTCCTGGTCGCCACCCACGAGCCCGCCCTGGTGGACGCCTGCGACGGCGTCACGGAGCTGGGATGACCACCGACAGCACCACCGCGGCCGCGACCGACCCCAGGGACCGCGTTAACGCCGTACGCCACCGGTACGCCCACCGCGGCGACCGGGCCACCGTCCAGGACGTGGCGTACACCCTCTATCTCGCCGCCGTCCTCGGCGCCGTGTACGTGGCACCCGTGGTCTACCTGCTGCGGACCAAGGAGGCACTCGTCTCGCTGCCCTCCGCCGAGGCCGCCGCTCCCGCGGCCTGCCTGGTCGCGGCCGCCGCGGTCTGGGGCGCCCAGCTCGCCGGCCGGTACGGGGGACCCCTGGTGCTCAAGCCGTTCCTGCTGCACGTGTTCATGTCGACGGACCTGTCCCCGGCGGACTACCTCGGCACCCTCGCCCGCCGCCGGCTCGCCTACGCCGGACTCGGCACCCTCCTGCTGGTCTGCACGACGACCTTCCTCGCCACCGACCTCTACGACCGGCCCGGAAGCGCCCTCCTGCCCCAGGGCCTCGCCGTCGCGGCCGGCATCGGCGCCGTCGCCCCCGCCGCATGGCTGTGGGGACAGGTCCGGACGGTCCGCGCGAACGCCCTGCTCGCCGCCGCCGTGGCCGCCGCGGCGGCCCTCGTCGCCCTGCTCGGCCGGTCCCCGCTCCTCGGCGGAGGCGGCCTGTGGCTCCTCACCGGCACCCTCGCCACCACCGCCGCGCTGCTCGGCCGGGCCGCCCTCCGCTCCGTCCGCAGCGTCGACCTCACCCGGCTCGCCCGCGAGTCGGCCCGCGCCGCCGAGGCCCAGGCCTTCGCCTGGACCGGCACGCTCCACCACGCCCTCGACCTGTACCGCCCGCAGCCCCGCGGACTCACCACCGCGCTGACCCGCCCGGACGGACGGCTGCGCGGCCACCTCGCCCAGGGCGCCGTCCGCGCCCTGCGCACCCCCGGCCGTGCGCTCGCGGCCGCGGTGTCCCTGCCGGTGGGCGGCGTCCTGCTGATCCTCGGCGTCGCCGCGCCGGACGCCCGGACGGCGACCCTCTCCTGGACGGCCGGCGCGGTCGCCGTCCACCTGGGCTCCGGCTGGGTCGGCGAGGGCTGGCGCGGTCTGCGCGACGAACTGACCCTGGCGCCCCTGCTCGGCGAGTGGTGGGGCGGCGTGCTCGCCCGCACCCTGGCCTGGCCTGCCGTCGCCGTGGCGGTCCCGGTGGGGGTCGCCGGGACGCTCACCGCGGCCGCCCGCCTGCCGCTCCGGGACACCGGCCCGGCGGAGACCGCCCTGCTCGCGGCGGGCACGGTCGTGCTCGCGCTGGGCGCGCGCTTCCTGCGCGAGATGAAGACGAACCTGCCCGTGGAACTGCTGCTCCCTCTCATCACACCGCTGGGCGACCTGTCCGCGCTCCGCGTCTTCCTGTGGCAGTTCGACGGACTCGTCGTCGTCCTGGCCGGCGTCCTCGTGATGGCCGCGATGCCGACCGCGTCCGGCGCCGCCCTGGTGGCGGTGGCGGCGGCCGCCTGCTGCGTCCGGGCGGGCCTGCGCCGCACCGGCTGGTCCCTGCGCCCCCTCGCGTCCCGCCTCGCCAAGGCGTAGCAGCAGCCCCCCGGTCCGCCGGGGGCAGGGCTCCCGCACGACTCCGGGGCGGCAGGGCAGGATGGGAACCATGGCGAACCGACTGGCCCATGAGACCTCCCCGTACCTCCTTCAGCACGCCGACAACCCGGTCGACTGGTGGCCGTGGTCGCCCGAGGCCTTCGAGGAGGCCCGCCGACGCGACGTCCCCGTCCTCCTCAGCGTCGGGTACAGCTCCTGCCACTGGTGCCACGTGATGGCGCACGAGTCCTTCGAGGACGACGCCACCGCGGCCCTGGTCAACGAGAACTTCGTCGCCGTCAAGGTCGACCGCGAGGAGCGCCCCGACGTCGACGCCGTCTACATGGAGGCCGTCCAGGCCGCGACCGGCCAGGGCGGCTGGCCGATGACCGTCTTCCTCACGCCGGACGCCGCCCCGTTCTACTTCGGCACGTACTTCCCGCCCGAGCCCCGCCACGGCATGCCCTCGTTCCCCGAGGTCCTGGAGGGCGTCACGGGTGCCTGGGCCGACCGCCGCGACGAGGTCGGCGAGGTCGCGGAGCGCATCGTGAAGGACCTCGCGGGCCGCTCCCTCGCCTACGGAGGCGACGGCGTCCCCGGCGAGGAGGAGCTGGCCCAGGCCCTCCTCGGCCTCGTCCGCGAGTACGACGCGACCCACGGCGGCTTCGGCGGCGCCCCCAAGTTCCCGCCGTCCATGGTCCTGGAGTTCCTGCTCCGCCACCACGCCCGCACCGGCGCCGAGGGCGCCCTCCAGATGGCCGCCGACACCTGCGAGGCGATGGCCCGCGGCGGCATCTACGACCAGCTCGGCGGCGGCTTCGCCCGCTACGCCGTCGACCGCGGCTGGGTCGTGCCCCACTTCGAGAAGATGCTGTACGACAACGCCCTCCTGTGCCGGGTGTACGCCCACCTGTGGAAGGCCACCGGCAGCGACCTGGCCCGCCGGGTCGCCCTGGAGACCGCCGACTTCATGGTCCGCGAACTCCGCACCCCGGAGGGCGGTTTCGCCTCCGCCCTCGACGCCGACTCCGACGACGGCACCGGCCGGCACGTCGAGGGCGCCTACTACGTGTGGACCCCGGCGCAGCTCACCGAGGTCCTCGGCGCGGAGGACGCCGCCCTCGCCGCCACCCACTACGGCGTCACCGAGGACGGCACCTTCGAGCACGGCAGCTCCGTGCTCCAGCTCCCGCAGGAGGCCGGCCCGGTCGACGCCGACCGGATCGCCCCGATCGCCGCCCGGCTCCTCGCCGCCCGCGCGGAGCGCGAGCGCCCGGGCCGCGACGACAAGGTCGTCGCCGGCTGGAACGGCCTGGCGATCGCCGCCCTCGCCGAGACCAGCGCCCTCTTCGACCGCCCCGACCTCGTCGAGCGCGCCACCGAGGCGGCCGACCTCCTCGTCCGCGTCCACATGGACGAGTCGGCCCGCCTCACCCGTACCTCCAAGGACGGCCGGGCCGGCACCAACGCCGGTGTCCTGGAGGACTACGCCGACGTCGCCGAGGGCTTCCTCGCCCTCGCCGCCGTCACCGGCGAGGGCGCCTGGCTCGACTTCGCCGGCTTCCTCCTGGACCTCGTCATCGACCGCTTCACGGCCGAGGGCGGCGCCCTCTACGACACCGCGCACGACGCCGAGACCCTGATCCGCCGTCCGCAGGACCCCACGGACAACGCCGCGCCCTCGGGGTGGACCGCCGCTGCCGGCGCGCTGCTCGCCTACGCCGCGCACACCGGCTCGGACGCCCACCGCGCCGCCGCGGAGGGCGCCCTCGGCGTCGTCAAGGCCCTCGGCCCGCGCGCGCCCCGCTTCATCGGCTGGGGCCTGGCCGTCTCCGAGGCCCTCCTCGACGGGCCCCGGGAGATCGCCGTCGTGGGCGCCCCCGGAGACGCGGCCTTCGAAGGGCTGCGCCGGGCGGCGCAGCGCGCGACCGCCCCCGGGGCGGTCCTCGCCGCCGGCACCCCCGACAGCGGCGAGTTCCCGCTGCTGAGGGACCGTCCGCTGGTGGCCGGTGGTCCCGCCGCGTACGTGTGCCGTCACTTCACCTGTGACGCGCCGGTCACCGACCCGGAGGAGCTCCGCCGGAAGCTCTGAGGAGCCCCCGGAACGGGGACGGCCCCGCGACCCCTCCGAGGAGGGGCGGCGGGGCCGCCGTGCCGAGCGTCGTCGCTCAGCTGTTGCCGGCGCCGTTGCCGGACAGCACGGGGATGTCGCTGAGGATGTGCGACAGCGGCTCGTCACCCTTGGCCTGGGTGGAGTTCTCGGTGCACTGCTGGTTCTGCGGGGAGGACAGGACGTTGATGTCCTGGACCGCGATCGGGACGAGGCCGACCAGCGAACCGGCGTTGACCTTGGCCGGCAGACCGACGCACGGCTTGTTCAGGGAGCCCTGGACGAGCGCGAACTGCGGGCTCATGTTGCCGTGGGTGGCCGAGTTGCCGAACTCCTGGTGGGCGCCGTTGCCGCTGAGCGACGTGGTGCCACCGTCGTCGGCGATGGCGAGCGCCTGTCCGGCACCCGCCGCCGTCGCGCCGAGCACCGACGCGGCCACAGCAGCCGTAGCCAACAGCTTCTTCATTGTTCAGGCCTTTCGGATCGTGGCTCGCTGAGTGCCGAGCCGTGCTGATCAACTGGTCAGCGGTGCGGAGGTTCCGCGAAGTCCACCGGACGGCCTACGGGCAGATGAGCGAAGCCCCCGAGGCGGGCCGGTAGGCGGCGGCCGGCACCTTGCTCGGCGCGACCTCGTCGGCCGTGGGCAGCGACCGGTCCTCGCGCAGCCGCCGGAAGACCTCGGCCGCCCCCTTCTCGTCCCAGCCGACGGTGGACCCGACCCCCGCGACGACCGGGTTGAAGCCGCGCACGGGCACGGTCGCGAATCGGGTGCGGTCCGCGGGCAGGTCGCGCAGCCGGGTGGCGAGCTCCAGCAGCTCCGCGGCGGAGATGCCGCGTTCGGCCGCCCCGGTGCCCCGCAGCGTCGCCGCGAGCCGCCGCAGCCTGCCGGGGTCGCCGAGGACTCCCTCGCGGAGCTGCTCCAGGGTGTTCACCACGAACTTCTGCTGCTTCCGGATGCGGCCGAAGTCCATCTCCCCGTCGGCCTTCCGCGACCGTACGTACTGGAGCGCCTCGCCGCCGCCGACCGGCCTGGTCCCGGGCTGGAGGTCGATCCCGGTGGCCGGGTCGACGAGGGCCTTCTCCGTACAGATGGGGACCCCGCCGTCGACGCGGTCCACGGTGTCCATGAAGCGGCGGAAGTCGATCTCCAGGTACCGGTGGACGGGCACCCCGGTCGCCGCCTCGACGACCTCCACGGCGTAGGCGGAACCGCCCTCGGCCCAGGCGCCGTTGATCTTCGCCGGGTGCGCCTCGTGCATCTTCCCGGTGCGCCGGTCGCGGTGCGGGTCGGGGAAGGAGACGAGCGAGTCGCGCGGCAGGCTCACCACGTCGACCCGGTCGTTCCGGGCCGAGACGTGGACGAGCATCATCACGTCCGTGCAGTCGCACTCCTGACCGCCGAGCCGGAAACGTTCCTTCTCCTGCGGGGTCACCCCCTTGCGGCTGTCGATGCCGACCACGAGGAGGTTGAGCCCCTTGCCGGGGGAGGGGAGAGCGGTCGGGGCCGCGGCGAGGGCGCCGGGGGCGAGAGCGGCGAGCGCGGCGAGCGCCACCGGGACGAACAGCGGACGTCGGGCGTTCCGTGATCGCGGGAATTTCATCCCCGCACGGTAATTCGAGCACCCTCGCACACAGTTCCGCGACGCGACATGAACAGGACGAATCACTCTCCCGCGATGCCTGTGGAATGATGCGGGAATCGCAGCGGAAGGAGCGAAGATGGCGCCGGATCCCGGTAAATGGGAACGGATGGCCTTCATTCCGAAGAGCCGATATGTGAGCGACCCGCCCCCTGCCGACCGCACACCGTTCCCCCTCTATTCCTCCCTCGTGGCCCAATGGGCGCAGGCGGGCCGGACGGTGCCGGGGATGCCGGACCGCGAGTGGGAGCGGCTGATGGCCACCCCGGTCTGGCCGACCTGGTAGCGACGGTCCCGTGCCCTCGGGGGACGCGAAAGGGGCCGCCCCGGAGGGCGGCCCCTGACGTGCGGACGTCGTCGCGCGGAGGCGGAACGTCAGTTGTTGCCGACGCCGTTGCCCGAGAGGATCGGGATGTCGTCCAGGATGTGCGAGAGGGCCTCGTCACCCTTGGCCTGGGTGGAGTTCTCGGTGCACTGCTGGTTCTGCGGGGAGGACAGCACGTTGACGTCCTGGACCGCGATCGGGATGGCCCCGATGAGCGAACCGGCGTTGACCTTGGCCGGCAGACCCACGCACGGCTTGTTCAGGGAGCCCTGGACCAGCGCGAACTGCGGGCTCATGTTGCCGTACGTGGCGGAGTTGCCGTACTCCTGGTGGGCGCCGTTGCCGCTGAGCGACGTGGTGCCGCCGTCGTTGCCGATGGCGAGCGCCGGGGAGGCGACGGCGGCGGTGGCGCCGACGATGGAGACGGCCGCGGCCGCGGTGGCCATAACCTTCTTGATCACGGGAGTTCCCTTCTAGAACCGGCTCCGTGCAGGGAGCGCCCTGGTCAACTGGGTTCGGACGCCGGGGTTCCGCTGTGTCACTCCCCTGGGGGAGCGCACTCGGCAGCGCTGAACGGGGCGCCAGTCGAACGGGTGAAGAGCCGGAACCTCAGCCCCCGACCGCAGTTGATCCCGTCGCATCAATCACGTCGATTGGTGGGAACAGGAACGGAATCACCGTGATCAAGAAGATTATGGCGGCTGCGGCTGTTACGGCCTCTGTTGTCGGCGCTTCTGCTGCGGCGGCCTCCCCGGCGCTCGCCATCGCCGACGACGGCGGCACGACCTCGCTCAGCGGCAACGGCGCGCACCAGTCCTTCGGCAACTCGAAGACCACCGGTGACATGAGCCCGCAGTTCTCGGCCGTCCAGGGCTCGCTGAACAAGCTCTGCCTCGGCGTGCCGGTCAAGGGCAACGTCGGCTCGGTCGTCGGCGTCCTCGTCCCGGTCGCGGTCCAGGACATCAACGTCCTGTCCTCCCCGCAGAACCAGCAGTGCGCCGAGAACTCCACCCAGGCCAAGGGTGACGAGCCGCTGTCGCACGTCCTGGAGGACATCCCGGTCCTCTCCGGGAACGGCGCCTACAACGGCTGATCCGTCCCGCGCCCCACAGGGCCGGAGGGAGCGTCCGCGCTCCCTCCGGCCCTGTGTCGTGCGGGCAATGGAGTGAAAGAACAGAAGCGGTCGTTCTCGCCATTTCCTTCGTGCGGCATGGTCGTTGTGTTGCGTGAAAAGCGTTCCGCCACCGAAAGGATGCAGACGAAAATGAACTGTAAGAAGGCTGCTGCCGTCGTCGCCGGAATCATCATGGCCATGGGTGCGGCCACCCCCGCCTTCGCCGACGCGGGCGCCGAGGGTCTGGCGGTCGGTTCCCCGGGCGTCCTCTCGGGCAACGTCGTCCAGGTCCCGATCCACGTCCCGATCAACGTCTGCGGCAACAGCGTGAACGTCATCGGCGCGCTGAACCCGGCCGCGTTCAACACCTGCATCAACGCCTGAGCCCTCGGCGGCCCGCAGGCACGGTGACCGGCCCCCGGAGAGCCTCCGCTCCCCGGGGGCCGGCCCCCTCACGCCGAGACCGGCGCCCTCCCGCCCGTACGCGGCCGTCCCGCCCTCCCGCTCCGGGCACCCGCGCGCAGCCTCCGCCGCACCCCGCGCACCAGCCGCCCCGCCGTGTACTCGGCGCCCAGGACGAACCGCATCGACGGACCGTACGAGGGGGCGGTGAGCAGGCCGGCGAGGAACAGCCCCGGCCACGAGGACTCGAAGAGACCCCCGACCTCCGGAGCCCCGCCCGCACCGACCCTCCGCAGCGCGCCGCGCAGCCCGGCGCTGAGGACCTCCGCCCGGTCCAGGCTCGGGGTGAAGCCGGTGGCCGCGACGACGTGGTCGGTCTCCAGCACCTCCGTGCCCCCCGGCCCGCTCACGACGAGCCGCAGCCGCCCCTCCCCGGTCACCGCCGCCGAGCTGATCCGCTGCCCGAGGCGCACGTCCCCGACCGCCGCGAACCGCTCGCGCAGCCACCAGGCCCCGGCCGGTCCCAGCGCCGAGGCGAAGACCCGCTCGCGGGTCGCGGCCGGCAGCCGCCGGAAGGCCCCCGGGGCGTCCGCGTACGCCTTGTTCCGCCAGCCGCAGCCGAGTCCCGTGTGCGGCGCGCGCACGGCCGGCCACGGGCCCCGGTCGAGCGCCGGCGGCAGGGCGTTCCAGCGCAACCGGTCCGCACGCGCGACGATCCGCACCGACGCGGCGCCTCCCTCGACGAGCAGCACCGCCGTCTCCAGGGCGGCCTGCCCGGCTCCGACGACGGTGACGTCCAGGCCGGCGAAGCGGTGCAGCCCGCCGTGTCGGCTGGAGTGGGTGACGTACCGCCGGGGCAGGCCCCGCAGCGGTCCCGGGACCTCGGCGAACGGCAGGACGCCGACGGCCAGGGCCACCGTCCTGGCCCGCAGCGGCTCGCCGTCCTCGGTGCGCAGGACGAAGCCGTCCGCGCAGGGCGCGACCGAGTCGACCAGCCGCCCGTCGACCGAGGGCACCGCCTGGCGGGCGAACCAGTCGCCGTACGCGGCGAAGAAGTCCACCGGCAGCGGCACCCCGTGCTCGGCGCGGACGCCCCGCGTCGCGGCGTAGGCGTCGAGGCCGTACGCGCCCGCCGGGTCGGAGAGGTGGGAGGCCCAGGGCTCCGACTTCAGGAACATGCCCGGGGGCATGGCGTGCCAGGACTCCATGGAGCGGCCGAAGACCCGCAGGTGCAGCCCGTGGGCGGCGGCGTGGGCGGCCGTGGACAGACCGTACGGCCCGGCCCCGACGACCACCAGGTCGTACGGCGACCTCGACGACTTCGGCATCCCGTCCTCCGCCTTCATCGGGGGGTGAGCTGGCGCGAGGAGCTGCGGGCCCGCGGCGCCCGCACGGACGGCGCCGGACGCGCCCGACGGCTCGTCAGGTACCGGCGCGCCGAGGCGACCGCCCGGCGCAGCAGGTGGCCGCACCAGGCGAGGCCCATCGCGAGGGCCGGCGCGGGGTCGTCCGCCGCGCACCAGGCGTACTCCGTCGGCAGCCGCTCCTCCGCCTCCCCCGTGCCGTGCCCGCTCCCGGGCCCGTCCGCGGGGTCGCGGCGCGGAGCGGTGAGGTACGACAGGGCCGCGTAGTTCTCGACCACGAACCGGCGGCCGTGCACCGGGGCGTGCGGGGGGACGCGGCACCCGGTGAGGTCCAGGTGGAGCGCCCGGACCACGTCCAGGCCGTCCGGGTCGGCGAAGAGCCGGAACTGCGCGCCGGGCCGGGGGTTGAAGTCGAGCAGGTGGTACGCGCCGGTCGCCGGGTTCAGCCGGAAGTCCAGGTCGCACACCCCCCGGTAGCCGAGCGCGCGGAAGAGGTCCCGGGCCGTGCGGTCCACCGCCGGGTTCGCCGTCCAGCGGCCCACGGCGGTGAGCCCCGCCCCGTCCGGCCACGACCGCTCCTTGCGGCCCGTCGCCCCCGTCGTACAGCCGCCGTCCGCGTCCACGTACCCGTGGAAGAACCAGTCCAGGTCGCGCCCCGACGGCAGGAGTTCCTGGAGCAGCAGGCGGCTGCCCGCCTCGGGGGTCCGCGCGTACAGCTCCCGCACCTCGGCGAGGGACCGCACGATCGAGGTGCTGCGCAGCCCGCCGCCGGCCGGCAGCAGCCAGGGCCTGCTCCACTTCGCGACCACCGGCAGGCCGATCGACCAGGCCATGGCGGCGGCCTCGTCGGTCCCCGTGGGCAGTTCGGTACGAGGATGGGGCAGGCCCAGGGACGCGCAGGTCTCGGCGAGCGCCGCCTTGTCGGCGACGCGCAGCAGCTGCTCCTCGGTCTGCTCGGGGAGCAGGAAGCGGGGGGAGAGCTCTGCGCGGCGACGCGCCAGGCCCAGGGCGCTCACGTCGTCCAGGGGGAGGACGAGCAGGGGAGCTGACGCGGTGTCGGACGAGTCGTCGCCCGCGTCCCCGATCTCGTCCGCGTACCGGTGGAGGAGCGTGACCAGCTCGGCGGTGGAGACCGGCCCGGGACTCGCGCGCGCCGACCGGAGATAACGGGAGCGGGCGACCGGGCTGGTGCCGGATTCGATGACCGCGTGGACCGGAATTCCCGCTCTGCCCAGCGATCGGGCGGCGCCGAGCGTGCCGTGGTGGAAGGGGTTCCGGTCGAGGCGCACAAGAACGGTGGGAACGCTGGTGTCGAAACTCTGTCGGCGCGGCACGGCATCACCTTGCCGTCCGGGTGCCCCAACTGGGCGATGAAATCCTCTAATGGACTACTGATCAGAGGAAAGTCGCGTTCACGGTCGGCTCAATAGGAATACTTTCGGAACATCGGATTGACGGATCATCAAAGCGCGTACCACGCGAAGGAGCGGCCATGGCGGCGACACACCGGAGAACATCGAGCGTGTGGCTGGGGGTGCTCACCGCCGGTCTCCTCGCCTCGGGCTCCGTCGTGCTGTCGTCCCCCGCGCACGCCTCCGCACCGGCGGCGAGCGACCCCGGACCCTCGCTCTCCAGCGCCATGGGGGCCTTCCTCGACTCGGGCGCCCCCGGCGTCGCCCGCATCGAGCAGCTCCAGCAGTGGCTCGGCGGACGCGAACTCCGGGTCGGCCACACCTACCTCCCCGGCGACCTCTGGAAGAACATCGAGGGCCCGCCCGGCTTCCTCGACGCCTGGGCGAACTGGCGCAACGCCAAGGCCGACCGCCTGTTCGTGCTCAACGTGCCCATGCTGGAGCGCAACGAGGCCGGCGTCTCCGACGCCGAGGTCCGCCGCCAGCTCCGGCTCGGAGCCGCCGGCCACTACGACCACCACTTCACGGCCCTCGCCGAGCGGCTGGTCCGGCTGCGGGCGCTCGACACCGTCGTCGTCCTCGGCTGGGAGATGAACGGGACGACGTACACCCACCGCTGCGCTCCCGACCCGACCGCGTGGAAGAAGTACTGGAACCGGATCGTCACCGCGATGCGGGCCGTCCCCGGCCAGAAGTTCCGCTTCGACTTCAACCCGAGCCGCGGCCGCGACGCCGTTCCGTGGACCGAGTGCTATCCGGGCGACGACGTCGTCGACATCATCGGGATGGACTCGTACGACCAGCCCCGCGGCTCCCGATTCGACGAGCACGTCAGCGAACCGTACGGCCTGCAGAAGCAGGTCGATTTCGCCGCCGAGCACGGAAAGCCGATCTCCTATCCGGAATGGGGGCTCTTCCGCAACGGCGACAATCCCGAATACATGCGGCGCATGCTGGAATGGATGAAGCAGCACAAGCCGCTGTACCACACGATCACGGATTACTGCCCGCACGGCGTCTGGCAGTGCGACGACAATCCGCAGTCGTCGCAGACCTTCCGGCAGATGCTCTACGGCACGGAGCCGGAGCTCCCGACCGAGCCGACGGACCCGACGGACCCGACGGACCCGACCTGGCCCACCGACCCCACGGATCCGGTGGACCCGACGCTTCCCGAGCCGAAGCCCGAGCCGAAGCCCGAGCCCAAGCCCGAGCCGAAGCCCGAGCCCAAGCCCGAGCCGAAGCCGGAACCCAAGCCGGAGCCCAAGCCGGAGCCCAAGCCGGAGCCCAAGCCGGAGCCGAAGCCGGAGCCCAAGCCGGAGCCGAAGCCCGAGCCGAAGCCGGAGCCGAAGCCGGAACCCAAGCCGGAGCCGGAGCCGAAGCCCGAGCCGAAGCCGGAGCCGAAGCCGGAACCCAAGCCGGAACCCAAGCCTGAGCCGAAGCCGGAGCCGAAGCCCGAGCCCAAGCCTGAGCCGAAGCCCGAGCCGAAGCCCGAGCCCAAGCCCGAGCCCAAGCCCGAGCCCAAGCCCGAGCCCAAGCCCAAGCCCGAGCCCAAGCCCGAGCCGAAGCCCGAGCCCAAGCCGGAGCCGAAGCCGGAACCCAAGCCCGAGCCCAAGCCCGAGCCTCAGCCCGTCTGTTGGACCGTGGGCCTCGGTTCATGGGTGGAGAACTGGATCGGCGGGCCCGTCTGCGTCCCGAAGGACTCCTGGAAGGACGAGGTCGACCTCGACTGGAAGGGCGCACTGGAGGGCGTCTGGCCCTTCTGACCCCGTGACGGCGGCGGCGATCAGCCGCCGCCGTTCGGCGTCCGGCCGGGCAGTCGGCCGAGCGCACGGCCCACCCAGGCGCGCTCCCGCGCCTGGCGGGCCGCCCAGCGGCGCGCGTCCGCGGCGGCCGCGCGGAGCCACAGCAGCGGGGCCGTACCCCGGCCCGCCAGCATGAGCCGCTGGTTGCCGACGGTCTCGGGCCGCCAGTGGTGCTTGTACGCCTCGGTGCCCCGCAGCATGCTCAGCGTGGCCCGGCCGCCCGTGCCGGCCTCCCCGGCGCCGTGCCGCAGCAGCATCGTCGCGACGTCGACCTTGCGGGCCCGCAGCGCCGGGTCGGCACCGTACAGATAGCCGCCGGCGAGCCGCGGGGACATCAGGGTCAGGTCGGCGGCCACCACGTCCCCCGCCAGCCGGAACTCGGTCACCATCGCGTCCCCGCGCTCCACCATCGGCCGCACCGCCCGCGTGAGGTGCTGGGCGAACCGCTCGCTGGTGTGCTCGGCGGTGACGCCCCGCCCCTGCCACTGGAGCCGGTGGAGGCTCAGGAGCCGGTCGAGGGCGGCCGGCACCTCGGCACCGCTGACCACGTGCGTGTCGATGCCGAGGGCGTCGAGCTTGCGCAGCTTGGCCCGGACCCGCTGGGCCTTCCCGGACGGGATGCGGGCCAGGAGCCCCTCCATGGGGACGGCGGGCAGCTCCAGGCAGAGCGAGTCCGGCATCCGCCGGCGCGGTCCCCGCCAGTGCACGAGGACCCGCTCGCTGGCCGCCCCCGGCCGCACCTCCCGCAGGTCGACCACCGTGCCGCGGGCGGCCCGGGCGAGTCCCGCGGCCAGCGCGGGCGCCGCCTCGGGGCAGCCGTCGTCGAGGAGCACGTCCGTGAAGTCGGTGATCGAGCCGCCGAGCTGCGCGAGGACGGGCAGTGGACCGCGGGCCCGCATCAGGGGCGCGGCGGCGACGAGTTCCCCGTCCTCCCGCCGTACGAGCACCAGCCGCAGCGCACCGGGCCTGCCGTACGAGAGCCACCAGGAGTGCAGCCAGGCGTGGGACTGGAAGGGGGTGGCGGTGGAGCAGCGGCCGTACAGCGCCGTCCACTCGGCCGCCAGCCGCCCGAAGCCCTCCTCGTCACGGCAGATCTCCGTCCGCAGGCCCGACGGGACGTGCACGGCTCTCGGGCTCATACCGCCTCCGGCTGGTGCGCCGCGGAGGCCGGGGCGGGCACCGCGGCCGGGGACCCGGCGGCCGCGGCCTGCCGGGAGTGCCTGGCCTCGCCGCGCGCGGCGGCCCGCCGGGGCCGGACCAGCAGGGCGAGGCCGCCGAGCAGCCCGCCGCCGCAGGCGCCCACGAGCGCCGAGAGCGACGCGGACGGCGAGACCGGCGCGACCGGCTTGGTGGCCCGGGAGAACTGCACGACCTTCACGCCCGTACTGCCCGCGACGTGGGTGCTGTCGAGGATCAGCGCCCGGGCCACCCCGTCCGCCATGGACACGGCCTTCGCGGGCTTCGCGGCCCTGGCGGTGATCGAGATCATCGGGGCGTCCGGCGAGGTCGCCGCCTGCACGTCCCGGCGCAGGGTGTCGGCGGTGACCCCCGCCCACACCTGGGCGTCCCCGGTGACCGCGATGTCGGTCGCGACCCGGCCGTAGGCCTGGGCGAAGCCGATCGCGGCCGCCGGGTCGGACTTCGCCGCGGGGACGACGATGACGTAGCTGGTCGCCGCGTACTCCGGGGTCTGGAGGACCCCGTAGCCGCCGCCGAGGACGGCTCCGGCGAGGACGGCGGCGGGCAGGACCGCCCAGCGGCCCGGTGCGCGCAGGCCGGCGGGGAGCAGGGCACGGCGTGGGGTGGTGTTCATGGGACGGGTTCTCACTTCGCGGGGGAGGGGGTGCCGTGGACGGCCTGGTCGTAGAGGGACATCAACTGCTGTGCGCTGTGCGCGATGTCGTAGCGGCGGGCGGCGGCGGGCGGCGGGAACCGGGCGGGCCGGGCACCGTGGACGCCGCGCAGCGCGGAGATCAGCTCGGGGACGGATCCGCCGATCCGCCGCGCACCCGGTGCCGCCTCCGGGGCCAGGTCGTCGAGGGCGGGGCAGGCCACGTACAGGACGGGCAGTCCGGCGGCGAGGGCCTCGACGACGGCCAGTCCGAAGGTCTCGTCGGGGGACGTCGACACGAAGACGTCCATGGCGGCGAGGAGTTCGGGCAGCGAGGGTCCGGACGCGCCGGGGCCCGGCGGGTCCTCGCAGGCCCCGGCGAGCAGCACCCGGTCGGCGGCCCCGCACGCGCGGGCCGTCCGGAGGAGCTCCGCGCGGTGCTCGCCCTCACCGACGAGGAGCAGCCGGACGTCCGGGATCTCGGCCACCGCGCGGACCAGCCGCTCGAACCGCTTGCCGGGCGTGAGGCGGCCCACCCCGCCGACGACATGGGCGTCCTCGGGCAGCCCGAGGGCACCCCGGGCGCGCCGCCGGGCCCGGACGTCGAAGGCGAAGCGGTCGGTCTCGATGCCGTTGGGCACGATCCTGATGCGGTCCCGCGGCACCCCCCAGTCGGCGAGCCGGCGGGCGACGCTCGGGGAGACGGCGACCGTCGAGGTGCCGAGCCGCTCGGACGCGAGGTAGAGCGCACGGGTGCCCGCCGAGAGCGGACGGCCCTCGATCTGGGTCTCGCCGAGGGAGTGCTCGGTGGCGATGACCGGCCGCACCCCGGCGAGCCGGGCCGCCGTCCTGCCGTACACGCAGGCCCGGTAGAGATGGGTGTGCACCAGGTCGTAGCGGCCCTGCCGGACGATCCGGGCCAGCCGCGGGAGCGCGCCGACGTCACGGTTGCCCGCCATGCCCAGATGGGTCACGGGAGTGCCGTCGGACTCGATGCCGGTGGCGACCGCGCCGGGGTTGGTGAGCGTCACCACCCGCCCCTGGACCGGCAGATGGCGCAGCAGCAGCCGCAGCTGCTGCTCGGCGCCGCCGATGCCGAGCCCGGTGATGACGTGCAGGACCCTCATGAGGCACCGACCACGGCCGGGCCGTACGGCGCGGGGAGCAGGTCGGCGGGACGGCGGCGGCGCAGCGGGTGCAGGACCCGCTTCGCGGTGAGCCGCCACGAGGTGTCGCCCTCGCCGATGTGGACCCGGGGCAGGGCGTACGTACCGGTGTGCGGGCCCGGGTCGATCGCGCAGCCGTAGCGGTAGCCGGCCCGCCGCACGGCGTGGATCACGCGCGGGTCGACCCGGCCGTACGGATAGCAGAAGCCCTCGACGGGCGTGCCCGTCATCTCCTCCAGGAGCGCGCGGCTCCGCCGGGTCTGGTCGGCCAGTTCCGCGTCGTCGGCCTCGGTGAGCGCGACGTGCGTGAGACCGTGCGAGCCGATCTCCATGCCCGCCCGCGCGATGCGCCGGATGCCGTCCTCGTCGAGGAGCGGCTTGCGGGGGCCGTCCGCGTCCCAGGTGTTCTCGCCGCCGAGCCGACCCGGCAGGACGTACACCGTCGCCGTGAAGCCGTGCCGGCGGAGCAGCGGGAGCGCCGAGTCGAGGAAGTCCGCGTAGCCGTCGTCGAAGGTCAGGCCCACGAGCCCCTTGGCGCGGCCCTCCGCCGTGGCGGTGAGCAGCTCCCCGACCGACACCCCGCGCAGCCCCCGGTCGCCGAGCCAGTGCAGCTGCCGGGCGAAGCGCACGGGGGAGACGGTCACCCGGTACGGATCGTCAGCGGGGTCCGTGATCGAGTGGTACATCGCCACCCACGGGGGCGGCTTCATCCACAGGGGAGGCTTCGGCAGCAGACGGCTCAGCGCGGTGGCGGCGGGCATGGGAGGTCCTCCGGAAGGCGGAGCGGGGCAGGGGTGGGATCTCCGGCGCCCTGGGGGCGCAGGCGAGGTAGAGCAGGAAGACGCCGGCGACCACCAGGCCCGCCACCGCGACGGCGAGCACGGCGGGGCCGATCGCGAGCGAGCACAGCCAGCCGGCACCGGTGGCGCACGCGCCCGCGACGGCGAGCCGGAGCAGCCCCTCGCCGAGCCGGCCCACGCGGACCGGGACGGCCTGCCGGTGCGCGCCGCGCAGCAGCAGGACCGCGGTCAGGGTGATGCCGAGGGCGTTGGCGGCGGCGATGCCGACCGAGCCCCAGGCGCGGGCGCCCGGGACTCCGGCGACCGCGGTGACGACGAGCCCGGCGGCCATCGCGGCCGCCGGGTACCAGAGCGGGCGGGCGGCAGAGAAGTAGCAGCGGACCAGCGCCCCGACCATGGTCTGGCCGAGCAGGCCGAGGGCGTACACCCGCATGACGGCCGCGGTGGCGACGGTGTCGGAACGGGTGAACTCGCCGCGCTCGAAGAGGAGCTCGACGATCCGGGGCGCGGCGGCGATCACCGTCGAGGCGCCCACGAGGACGACGACGGCGGCCAGGAGCAGGTCCCGCTCCACGCGGCGGCGGGCCCCCTCCGTGTCGCCCGCCGCGAGGGCCCGGGCCACCACCGGGAAGCTGACCGTGCACAGCATCAGGGAGAGGATCATCGGCATCTGCGCGACCTTCTGCGCGTAGTTCAGATGCGAGATGGCCCCGGCGGGCAGAGGCGAGGCGAGGAACCGCTCGATCAGCGTCTGGGACTGCCGGGACAGCGAGAACGCCACGACCGGCGCGATCAGTCCGAGGACCAGGATGCGGCCCTCGCCGGTGGCGGGGGCCGCGAGCGCCCCGGGCTCCGGCACGGGCACGGGGCGGGCGCGCAGCTCCCGGACGAGCGAGGGGGCCTGGACGAGGACCATCAGGATCCCGCCGACGGCGACCCCGGCGGCGGCCGAGCGGACGCCCCACGGCTCGCGGAGGAGCAGGATGGTGCCGATGATGCCGACGTTGTACGCCACGTAGATGGTGGCCGGCGGCAGGAACGAGCCGTGCGCGCGGAGCGCCGCCGAGCAGTAGCCGACCAGGGCGAACGTCAGGACGCAGGTCCCGGTCAGCCGCGTGCAGTCGATCGCGAGCCCGGGGTCGGGCAGGCCGGGCGCGAGGACGTCGACGATCAGCGGTGCGGCGGCGACCAGGACCGCCGCGACCACCCCGACGATCAGGGTGAGCCGCGGGAGGGTGCCGCGGACCAGGGCGCGCACCGGATCCTCGCCCGGCCCGCCGGAGCGGTGTGCCAGGGCACGGGAGAACGCCGGCACCAGGATCAGCGCCAGCGCGTCCTCGATGAGCAGCGTCGAGGCGAACTCCGGCACCGTCCACGCCACCAGGAACGCGTCGGTCTCCGCGCCGGCGCCGAAGTACCCGGCCAGGATCTGGTCCCGGACGAGCCCGAGCAGCGCGCCGAGCGCGGTGAGCCCGGCGGTCACGGCGGTGGCCTTCGCGAGGAACCCGCGGCCCTCGGGCGCGCCGGTCCTGGCCGCCCTGCCGCGGGCGTGGGCCCGGCGGCCCGCCGGCCGGGGGGCGGCGGGGGAGGGCGGGGCCGTGGGTGCGGGCGAGGACGGCGAGGCGGGCGCGGGCACGGAGGCGGCCGGGGCGGGGCGGGCGGGGGTGACCCGTCGACGCGCGGGGCGGCCGGGAGAGGAGCGGTGGCCGCGTGCGGGTCGCGCGGTGCGGCCGGGGCCGGCGGGGGCGGCCGGTGGTTCGGCCCGCTCGGCGCCCGTGCCCGAGCGTGGCGCCGCGCCCCCGCCCGCCCCCGGCAGCACGACGGCCCCCGGGGGCCACGGGGAGTCCGTGGGGCCCGGAGGCGCGGTCGGCCAGGGATCGGTCAGCGGGGCGCCGCAGGGCGGACCGCCCGTGGCGCGCGGTTCACCGGCCCACGGGGTGTCCGTGGGCTCCGGTTCCCCGGCCCACGGGTCACGCACGCCGGACCTCCGCGAGGGCCCACCAGGCCGCGAGGCCCAGCACGACCGACATCAGCACCGTCGACGGGCCGCCGATGTCCGCGTAGAAGAAGTCGATGAGCTGCCAGCCGATCAGGCCCGTCGCGACCAGCGCGCAGTCCGCGCCGAGGCGGCGCCGCCGGAGCGCGCCGACGAGCAGCGCCAGCCAGCTGCCCGCGAGGGCCAGCAGTCCGAACAGCCCCTGCTCGCTCAGGACCAGGAGGTACATGTTGTGCGGGGACAGCAGCGGCTGCCGTGCGAAGGCGGCGCCCGCGCCGGCCGTGTCGCTGCCGGAGGACAGGGCGAGCGAGGCGTTCGAGTCGCGGTACTGCGGGAAGCCCTTGAGCCCGACGCCGGTGACCGGCTCCGCGGACCACATCCGGCCGGCCGCCGCCCACATCGTGTACCGGTCCGTGACCGACTGGTCCGGCGCGGCCGCCACCTGCGAGATGCTCGCGACCCGCTCCTTCACCATCGACGACCCGATGCCGAGCCCGCCGACCATGACCACCCCGAGGGCCGCGGCCGCCAGCGCCACGCACGCGGCCCGCCGGGGGCCCGACAGCAGCAGCTGGACGCCGCAGGCGAGCACGGTCGCGATCCACGCGCCCCGGCTGAACGACAGCACGAGCGGCACGAACAGCAGACCGGCGCAGACGAGCGCCGCCGTCCGGGTCCGCCCGGGGCGGCTGCCGAGCGCGATCCCGGTCACCACGACGAGCCCGTACGACACCACCGTCGCCATGCCCATGACGTCGGTCGGCCCGAAGGTGCCGACCGCCCGGACGTCCTCGCCCATGTACGAGGCACCCGTGCCGGTCAGGTACTGGACGACCCCGACCGCGCCCTGGACCAGCGCGAGCCCCACCAGACCCCAGGCGACCACGGCGAAGTCCCGCCGGTCACGGATCATCAGGAGCACCGCGGCCGGCACGAGCACGAAGATCTGCACGTACCGGGCGACGCCCGGCAGGCTCGCCGCCGGATCGTTCGAGGTGATCGCCGCGAGACAGACGCCGAGCACCGGCAGGCCGAGGACGACCGCCGCCGTCCGGGTCAGCGGCCGGGCGCCGCCGCGCACCACCCGGACCAGACAGATCAGCACGAGCAGACCGGAGGCCGCGTCGGCGACCGTCCCCGTACCGCCGGTGCCGCCCTGCGCACCGCCCCCGCCCGGGACGAGCAGCAGGGCGATCACGGCGAGGACCGGGGAGAGGGTCCCGGCCCGGCGCACCCAGTCCCGGACCTCCCCCGGGGCGAGCGCCGGCGCCGTCACGGCCGCGGCCATCCTCAGCTCCCCGTGGGTCGGACGAGCCCGGCGGCCGTGCGCAGCAGGATGCAGACGTCCTGCCAGAGCGACCAGTGGTCGATGTAGTGGTTGTCGAAGCGGCAGCGGTCCTCGATCGAGGTGTCGCCGCGCAGCCCGTGCACCTGTGCCAGACCGGTCAGCCCCACCGGCATCCGGTGCCGCGCCGCGTACCCCACGTGGATCTTGCTGAACTGGGCGACGAAGAAGGGGCGTTCGGGACGGGGGCCGACCAGGCTCATGTCCCCGCGCAGCACGTTCCACAGCTGCGGCAGCTCGTCGAGCGAGGTCTTCCGCAGGAAGCTCCCGGCCGCGCTCATCCGCCGGTCGCCCGCCACGTTCCAGCGCGTCGCCGACTCGGCGTCGTCGGAGGGGCGGAGCGTGCGGAACTTGAGCAGCGTGAACAGCCGGCCGTGCTGGCCGACCCGCTCCTGCCGGAACAGCACCCCGGGGCCGTCCGCGAGCCGCACGGCCAGCGCGCAGAGCAGCAGCACCGGCAGCGCGAGCGCCAGCGCGGGCGCGGCGAGCACGATGTCGAGGGCGCGCTTGGCGGGCAGACCGCGCCCCTCGGCCGGCGGAGCGACCCGCTGCCAGGCGTACCCCCACATGTGCGCGCCCATCGGGCCGTCCTGCGGGCCGCCGGCCCGCCAGGTCGTGCAGCCGTAGTGCTGGAAGAGCGTCACGAGCCCCGGGTCGTCGTCGAGGAACACCGCGTCGCGCACGGCGTTCTGGATGACGGCCCGGTGGATCTCCTCCGTCGTGGTGAGCACCGGGAGCCCGGCCTCGCCGGGCGACCGGGGCGCGCCGCCCTGCTCGGGCACGCCGACGATGCCGACCGGCCGCACCCCGTACTCGGGATGCTGGGCCGCGGCGGCGGCGAACCTGCGCGCGGCCGCCGCACCGCCGACCACCAGCGCCGACCGCGGGTGGGCCCGGGCGACCCGGCGCCGCCGGGCGAGCACCAGCGCGCGCACCAGGGTCACGACGCCGACGTGCGTGGCGTACGCGGCGAGGAGCCGCAGCGGCCCGATCGCCAGGGTCGGGGAGTACGCGGCCACCCCGGCCGCCGCCAGGCACCAGGCGACGCCGGCGCGGGAGGCGAGCGCGGGCAGCTCGTCGAGGGCCCGGGTGTGCGGCGCCGGCCGGTGCAGCCCCGCCCGCCCGTCGAGGACGAGGACGAGGGCCACGACCGGCAGCAGCAGCCGCGGGTCGTGGTGGGCCGCGCTCAGGAACGCGGCCCCGGCGAGGACGGCCAGGCAGTCGACGACGACGAGCGGCAGCACGCCGGACCGCGGCCGCTCGGGGCGGAACGGGAGGACGGGCCGGCCGGTCGGACGGCGGCGCTGGGCGAGGGAGGCGAGGCCGAAGGCCTGGCCGGCCGTGGGCCAGGGGCCCGGCGTGGGAGGGATGCTGGTGCTTTCGGTGGTCACTGCGCAATCGGCTCTCTGTGCTCGGTGCCTCGCACTCCGGCCAGTTCGCGGTAGACGTCCGCGACGGCCGCGCCGGTGCGCCGGACATCGAATCTGCTGAGTACGTGCTCGTGGGCCTCGCGGCCCAGGCGGTGCCGGAGCTCCCGCCTGCCGAGGAGGCGGCCGAGAGCGGTGGCGAGCGCGGCCGGGTCCTCGGGCGGGACCAGGCACAGCGGTTCATGGGCGGGCGGCAGGCTCTCGCGGGCCCCGTCGACGTCGCTGACGACGACGGGCCGGCCGGCCGCCATGGCCTCCAGGGGTGCGAGCGCCATGCCCTCCCAGCGGGACGGCAGGACGACCACGTCGGCGGCCCGGAACCAGGGGACGGTGTCGTCCACGGCGCCGGTGAACCGCACCGAGGGGCCGGCGGTCGCGCGCAGCCGCGCCCCGTCGGGCCCGTCGCCGACCAGGACGAGACGGGCCGTCGGCACCTCCGCCAGGACGGCGGGCCACGCGGCGAGCAGCACGTCCTGCCCCTTCTGGCGGCAGAGCCGGCCCACGCAGACGACGGTCGGCGCCGGGTTGCCGGGCGGGCCGTCGGTCGCGAACCGGGCCACGTCCACACCGTTGTGGACGACGGACCAGTCCGCGGCGACCCCGGCGGCCTCGCCGGTACGCCGCTCGGCCTCGCTGACGCAGACGATCCGGTGGGCCCAGCGGGCGCCGAACCGCTCCCAGCGCCGGGCCAGCGCGGCGGTCGTCCCCTCGACGGCCTCGAAGGACCAGGCGTGCGGCTGGTACACCGTCGGAATCCGTCCGCGCAGGGCGAGTCGGGCGCAGAGCCCGGCCTTCGCGCTGTGCGCGTGGACGAGTCCGGGGCGGACGGCGCGGATGACCCGGGCGAGGTCCCGGGTCTCGGTGACGAGCCGGGGGCCGGGGTTCCGGCCGGCCCGCCAGTCACGGGTGTCGGCCCCCTCGGCGCGGACCGCCGCGGCGAGCGGGGTGTCCGGCGGGCAGGCGACCGACACCCGCAGACCGGAGACCAGTTGGGCGCGGACGAGGTCGATGACGACACGGGCGACCCCGCCGTCACCGGGCTGGACCGCGTGCAGGACGGTGACGGACCCGGGGTCCGTGTCTCGTGGAGGCAGCACGTCAGCGCCGGACGTCCGCCGGGACGGAGAGCGCGCCGGGCCGGACGGCGAACCGCCCGCCTCCCGCCCGGCCGACCGTACGGGCGCCGGGGGAGGGGAATTCGACGCCGCCGGAACTCCTCGCGGCGTCCGCGGAATCAGCGGAACGGAAGCCGTGCCGCACGGACTCGTGGCGCGCGGCGGACCGCACCGCACACGACCGGGGGCACACCACGCTGCGACGTACAGCAAGAACCGCTGAATTCCGCATACAGGTTCTCCGCTTTGCTGAGAGAAGGGAGGGAAGACCCGTGAAGGCCAGGAAGGGTGAAGGTGTCGTCCGCACGAAATGGGTGAACGCGCGGCGGGCCCGGAAGCAACGTTCGGATCCGTTATAACCCCGGCGCGGGGCGATAGTACGCATTAGATGCCTGGAAACGCTAACTCCCGTATCTCCGCGGCTGTTTCCTCGTTGAGCGTGTTGCGCCATTCCACGCCCACTCCCTCCAATGGCCCTCCTATGGCCCAAAGATCGGTTGAACGTCACCCGTTCGGGAGAGCAACCGATGAAAATCCGGGGCGTTGTTGAGGGAGCCGGGCCGAACAGTCCGCGCAGTCCACGTTGAATTTCGATCGAGGAGCACTTCCCCATGTCCCGTATCGCCAAGGCCGTTGTCCTGACCGTGGGTGCCGCCGCCGCGGTCGCCGGTGCCGCCGGTGCCGCCACCGCCGACGCCGGCGCCGAGGGCGCGGCCGTGAAGTCCCCCGGTGTCGGCTCCGGCAACGTCGTCCAGGTCCCGGTGCACATCCCGGTCAACCTCTGCGGCAACACGGTCAGCGTCATCGGCGCGCTGAACCCGACCTTCGGCAACACCTGCGTCAACGCCTGATCCGGCACGCCTGATCGGTCCTTCCGAAGCCGGTGCGCCCGCCCCCGACGGGGCGGGCGCACCGGCTTTCTCCTTGCGGTCATGGGCTCGGTACTCGTTCGGCGGCACCGTCGTGCGCCGTCCGGTGCAACGGCGTACGCCCCGTCGGAGGGCATGTTCGAGCACCGGATTCACCCGAACGGAGGCGTGGCGTTCCGTAGCTCCTCGGTTGCGGAGCGCTATACCCGCAGGCACGGTGAGAGGGAAGTTGTCCGACGCATAAGGAAAAGGAACACATATGCGTCCCCTGGCCACGCGCCGCATCACCGCCCTGGCGATATCCGCCGTCATCTCCCTCGGCGCGGCGGGACCCGCCCTCGCCGACGCACCCCACCCGTCCGTCACGACCGACCGGGGCGTCCGCGCGCCCGTCCCCGACGGCACCGACCTCGCGGCCGAGGGCGAGGAGCTCGGCGACCTCACCGGGGTGCTCACCCCGGTGAGCGAGCTCGTCGCCGCCGCCCTCAAGGCCGACGCGGGCCGACCGCCCGCCGTCGATGTGGAGGCCTTCAGGGCCAAGGTCGCGGCGTTCGTCGAAGAGGCCGAATCCGCCGCCCGGCTCCCGCTGCCGGATCTCCCCGTGACCTCGCCCGCGGCCGGGGCCGACCGGGCCGCCGCCCCGGCCGACCTCGTCGGCGACGCCCTCGCCACCGTCGAGAAGGCGGTCGCGGGTCTGCTCGCCGCGGTCGGCTCCGGCGACACCGCCGGGGCCGTACCGCAGGTCACGGCCACCCTGACCGCGCTGGTCGACACCGTCCTCGGCACACTCCTCGGCGGCGGCCTGCCCGCGGCGCCCACGCTCCCGGTCCCCGCGCCGGAGCTCCCGGTCCCCGCGCCCGAACTGCCCGTCGACGCTCCGGTGGCGCCCCCGGCGGGCGTGCCCGAGCTGCCGGTCGCGCCGCGGCTGCCCGTCGGCTAGTCATCCGCAGGTCCCGTGCCGGCCCGGCGTACCGCCCGGGCCGGCACCGGCGTGCGCTCCGGCGCGCGATCGGCAAATAGCACCGGTCGGCATCGATCGGGTGCAGTGTCGAGAAATCCTTCCTTCCGGAGTTTCCGTGCGGCACGCCGTTCGTTACAGAAGCAGAACAAAGCGCACGGGATTCGGCCAAGAAGCCTGTGCAGCACGTGACTTGAAAGTTCAGAGGAAGGATTCTCCCCATGAAGCCCACCAAGGTCGCCGCGGTCGTCGCCGGTTCGCTGATGGCTCTGGGTGCCGCCGCGCCCGCCATGGCCACGGAGGCGCTCACCCCCACCAGCCTGAACGGCGGCCTCGAAGCGATCGCCGCCAACGGGCTGAAGTCGGACGTCCTGAGCAGCACCACCGACGGCTCCCCGGTCAAGACCGTCACCGACACCGCGACCCAGCTGAACGAGACCACCAAGGGCGCCCCGCTGCTGGGCGGTCTCCCGGTCCCTGGCGGTCTGCCCCTCGGCGGCTGACACCGGCTTTCCCTTTACGGCTGACACCACATCAGCGACGCTCCTTTCGAGGGCATTTGCGGCGCCGGGAAAGGCGCCGTTCCCCACGGTCGGCTGATCGAATGATTTTCTGATCAGCTGCCGTGTGGCCCCGGTTGCACGGGGTTCGCCGACCCATACCCTCTGGCCAGTCCCACGCGAACGTCGGCGTGGATGAGGCCGGTCGGAGCGAGGGGGGATCCTCGCCGGCCTCTCCCTTTCTCCAGAGGAAGAGCGGTATGCGGTCCATCATCAGCAGGAAAGTACTCACCGCGGCGGCAGCGACCGGCATCCTGTCGCTGAGCGGCGGATTCGCCCTGGCCGCGAGCACCCACGCCGGTACCGGTGACGGTCCGGGCCCGGGCCACGCCGGTCATGCCCAGGCCCCGCTGTCCGCGGACGTCTGCGGAACGAGCATGGATCTCGGCGGCTTCGTCGCCGCGGCCGTCGGCGACCTCTGCGCCCAGGAGGAGGGCCCCGGCGGCTACGGCGACGAGCCGGGTGAACCCACGCACCCCGGCGAGCCGACTCATCCGGGTGAACCGACGCACCCGCCGACGCACCCGCCCACGCACCCCCCGACCCACCCGCCGACGCACCCGCCGACGCACCCCCCGACCCACCCGCCGACGCACCCCCCGACCCACCCGCCGACGCATCCCCCGACCCACCCGCCCACGCATCCGCCCACCAAGCCGCCGACGACGCCTCCCACGACGCCGCCGACCACGCCTCCCACCACCCACCCGCCGACGCACCCGCCGACGACGCCTCCCACCACGCCGCCGACGAAGCCGCCGACCAAGCCGCCGACGACGCCTCCCACGACGCCGCCGACGACCCACCCGCCGACGCACCCGCCGACCACCCCGCCCACGTACCCGCCGAAGCCCGACGAGTGCGAGAAGCCCGGTCCGGGCGAGGAGCCGGAGCCCAGCTGCGGGCCGACCAAGCCGCCCACCTCCCCGCCCGAGCTCCCCGACACGGGCAGCGAGACCGCGCTCATGGGCGCGGCCGCGATCAGTGCCGCACTGATCGTCGGCGGCACCGTCGTGTACCTCCGCGGTGGGCGGATCGCCCGCCGCCACTGACGCCCCCCCGCCCGGCGTCAACCGAGGCCCTCACCGTCACCGGTGAGGGCCTCGCCCGTTGCTGCACATGGGGGAGTTCCGGGGACGTTCGCCCGAAGACCTCGTTGTCAGAACATGACTCTGCGCTCTCACGCCGGCATGGGACTCCTCATGACCGCATTCGCCTCCGCCCTGGCCGCCCCGGCCTCGGCCGTCGAGGCACCGGTCGTCGTCCCCCTCCAGGGGCTCGACCCGGTGCTCCCGATGGACGCCCCGACGGTGGCCACCGGCGTACCCGTCCCGATGCCCGGCGCCCCCACCGGCTTCCAGAAGGGCCTCGGCTCGCTTCCCGACGTGGCGCTGCCCAGCGTGCCGCTCACCGGCACCCTCCCCGAGACCGTGGTGGCCGCTCCGCTCCCCGAGGTCGTGAAGGACAGCGAGCCCGGCCGGGCCCTCCTCGCCACGCCGCACTCGGAGATGGCGGCGGCCACCCCGGGCGCCGTCGTCGGCAACCCGGTGGTCGCGCCCGAGGGCAACGGTCTCGCGGGCCTGCCGGACCTCGCCCAGCCGCGGGTCGGCCTGCTGCCCCCGATGGTCAGCGGGGCGCTCGACTCGCAGCTCGGTCTGGCGCCCGAGGCGCACTGACCCCCGGGTCGCGGCGGACTTCCCCCTCGTTCCTCCGTGCGATCGGCGGCCTCACGGGTGAAGACACGATTCTTCCCCGCCACCGGAAGCGCTTTCGTTCGTTGCAAGAAGAGGCTTGTCGCATGGCCGCGACCCGCGGGCCGAGCCCGTACCGCCGTATCCGGCGGCGGACGGTGCTCGTCCCGCGGGTCATTTCTCGGTTTTCCCTCCTCCCTTTCGGCCCAACGCCCGTGACCCGGTCCGTGGTGCGACGTTGAACGGGAATGACGGCCGTGATTCCTGCGGTCGCTTTCCATCCAAGGAGTTCTTGATGTCTCGCATCGCGAAGGCTGCCGCTGTTCTCGCCGGCACGGGTGCCGTTGCCCTCAGCGGAGCCGGCCTGGCCGTCGCCGACTCGGGCGCCGAGGCCGTCGCCGCCCACTCGCCCGGTGTCGCCTCCGGCAACGTCGTCCAGGTCCCGGTCCACGTCCCGGTCAACCTCTGCGGCAACACCGTCAACGTCATCGGTCTGCTGAACCCGGCGTTCGGCAACACCTGCATCAACGCCGACGGTCACGACAACGGTGACGGCGGCTACGGCGGCTGATCCCCCGTAACGACCGCGTCCCCCCGATCCGACCCGGATCGGGGGGACGCGTGCGTGCGGGGCACGGGCCGGCCCTCAGGCGTACCGGTAGATCCGGCTGTGGTCGAGCATCGAGGCCGGCGTCACTCCCCAGGGAGCCATCGGCTCGTGCCGGGCGACGACCTTGCGGTACTGGCCGTCCCCGAGCGGCGGCGGTTCCGCGGGGAGGTACGCGGCCCCCGGGTTGCGCTGCTGCCAGCGCGACCAGACCAGGTCGACGAACGAGTGGTGCAGCCAGAACACCGGGTCGTTGACCGAGCCGCCGCCGAGCATCAGCCCGCCGACCCAGCGGTGCACCCGGTTGTGGATCCGGAACCGCTCGTTGCCCCGGCCCGGCGCCCAGCCCTCCAGGCGGTTGCGGAAGCCGGAGGAGCTCGTCGAGTTCCAGGGGGTCGCGTCGTACACGCGCTCCCGCATCACCTCGTCGAGCTGCGCCTGCGTCGGCAGCGCGATCGGATCCCGTGGGCGGCCGAAGTCCCTGGTCAGGAAGCGTTCCTGGGTCATCGACTGGGTGATCGTCCAGCGTCCGGCGGAGTGCGCGAACGGGCCGGTCATCACCTGGAGGTCGCTCCTGCGGCCGTTGCCGCCCAGGAAGTCCTCGCCCCAGAGCGAGGACGCCGGACTGTTGTCCCGGGTCCAGTCCCAGTACGGGACGGAGACCGTCGGGTCGATCCGGCGCAGTGCCGTCTCGAACTCCAGCAGGAACTTGCGGTGCCAGGGCAGGAAGCTGGGCGTCATGTGCGCGACCCGGAGCCGGCCCTCCCCGTCGGCCGTGTAGTGGTCGATGTGGGTGCGGACGAAGCGGTCGTACGCCCCCGTCCGCTTGAGCTCCAGGACGGCGGCGACGAACTTCCGGCGCTCGGCGCCGGTCAGGTCGCGCTGGTTCTTACGCGTGTACACCACGCGGGCTCCCTCCCGTCGGGTCGGTGGGGACGCCGTGGGCGCCGGCGAGCGGGGAGAGCCGGGCGGTGCCCAGTTCGTCCACGGCCGCGCGGACCGCCGCCCGCGGCGTCGGGCAGGACTCGTAGTGGTCGATCGGGGTGACGTAGCCGCCGTCGGCGCAGCGCATCAGATGCAGCGGCAGACCGTCGACGAGGGCCACCGGCTCGCCCTCGGGGCCGGAGAAGCCCAGGATGCGGCGGCCCCGGTACAGCTCGTCGAAGGCGTGCGGATCGCGCGCGTCCGCCGCGGGCGGACCGGAGGGCGGGCGGCTCGCGATGCGGCCGAGGGCGCCCCCCGTGAAAGCGGTGACGGCCAGCGCGAAGAGGGACCGCAGCGCGACGCGGCGGGGGACGATCATGGGTGATCTCCTCGGGGTCGTGGGAGCCCTCAGGGCACAACGATGAAAACCCGGGTTCGTTGCGGCGGAAATGCCAGCGGCGTGAATGTCGGCCGATCGGGTGAATTCGGCGCGGGGAAAGGGTGGTTGGAGCACTAGCATCCGATTCATGACCACTTCCAACGTCGTTTCCTCGGCGCGCAGCGCCTCTCCGCTGGGAACTCTCACGGTGATCCCGTGGTCCAGCGAGCCCTCCGCCGACGCGGCCGGGACGCCGTTCCTCATGGCGTATTCGCTCGGCGACGGCCGGGACGGGCCGGAGGCCGGTCAGCAGGCCATGCGGACCGCCCTGGAGGCCATGGGCCTCTCCGTCGGCGACCGGCTCTTCGATCTGGAGAAGGACGCCGGGATCACCGCCTCGCTGCTGGTCGAGGGCGGCTCCGCCGTCCTCAACCTGCCCTTCCTGAAGGTGCAGTGCCCGGTCCCCGACGAGTGGCAGGAAGCGGCCCGCGAGCGCGGCCAGGTCTACCTGATCTGCTCCGTGCGTCCGTGGCCCGAGGCGGTCCCCGGGCAGCCGGTCGACGAGGCCGCGCTGCGGACCTTCGTCTCCGACGAGGAGATGCTCAAGGACAGCGCCCACGTCCTGATGCCCGTCCGGCGTCTGCAGGGCTGAGCGGGAAGGGATCGCGCCATGGCGACGGTGAACGTACGGGGCGGGGTGCCGGAGCAGCGGCAGGAGCGTGAGGAGTCCGCGCGGGGGACCGCGGGGACGGTCGGCGCGAGCCGGGCCTTCGCCTGGATGCTGATGATCACCGGAGCGGCGGGCGTGCTGTCCGGCTGGGTGATCACGATCGACAAGTTCAAGCTGCTGGAGGATCCCGGCTTCCAGCCGGGGTGCAGCCTGAACCCGGTCGTGTCCTGCGGCAACATCATGAAGAGCGAGCAGGCGGGTGTCTTCGGCTTCCCCAACCCGATGCTCGGCCTCGTCACGTACGCCGTCGTCGTGGCCCTCGGCGCGGGGCTCCTCGCCGGGGCCCGCTACCGGCCGTGGCTCTGGCTCGGCCTCGACGCCGGCATGCTCTTCGGCGTCGGATTCTGCACCTGGCTGATGTACCAGTCGCTGTACGAGATCAACTCGCTCTGCCTGTGGTGCTGCCTGGCCTGGGTCGCCACCATCGTCATGTTCTGGTACGTCACCGCGCACAACGTGCGGCACGGGGTGATCCCCGCCCCGGCGGGCGTGCGGACCTTCCTCGGCGAGTTCACCTTCGCCCTGCCCGTGCTGCACGTCGGGATCATCGGGATGCTGATCCTGACCCGGTGGTGGGACTTCTGGACGAGCTGACGTGAACCGTCTCCTCCCCGGGCCGCGGGCCGCACTCGTCGTGCTGCTCGCGGCCGTTCTCGTGCTCCTGCTGCCGTACGACCGGATCGCCCCCGGCGACCGGCACGCCGGGACCCGGGCGGCGCCCGAGCCGGATCCGGTGCCGCTGCCCGGGGTGCCGTCCGGCTTCTTCACGGGCTCCGACGAGGCGGGCGTGCGCAGGATCGCCCAGGTGCAGGCCTGGCTCGGCGGCGGGGCGCTGACCGTGGGGCACACCTATCTGCCGGGCGACCGCTGGTCCAACATCGAGGGCCACCCGGCCCTCTTCGAGCCCTGGGCGCGCTGGAAGGAGGCGCGGCCGGGGCGTCTCTTCGTGCTCAACGTGCCGATGATGGACCGCAGCGAGGCGGGGCTGCCGGACGCCGAGGTGCGGGCGGGGCTGCGGAGCGGGGCGGCCGGCGCCTTCGACGGGCACTTCCGGACGCTGGGGGAGCGGCTGGTGGCGCACCGGCTCGGGGACGCGGTCCTGGTGCTCGGCTGGGAGATGAACGGCACGACGTACAGCCATCGCTGCGGCCCGGACCCGGAGGCCTGGAAGGCGTACTGGCGGCGGGTCGTCGAGGTGCTGCGCGGGGTGCCGGGGCAGCGGTTCCGCTTCGACTTCACCCCGAGCCGGGGGCGGGACGCCGTGGAGTGGCCGCGCTGCTATCCGGGGGACGACGTCCTCGACATCATCGGGATGGACGCGTACGACCAGCCCGCGGGGCTCTCCTTCGAGGAGCAGGTCGCCGAGGAGTACGGGCTCGCCCACCACGTGCGGTTCGCCGCCGCCCACGGCAAGCCGGTCTCGTACCCCGAGTGGGGGCTCTTCCGGAACGGCGACAACCCGGCGTACGTGCGGGGGATGCTGGACTGGTTCGCGGTCCACCGGCCCGTCTACCAGACCGTCACCGACTACTGCCCGCACGGCGTCTGGGGGTGCGCCGACAACCCCGAGTCGGCGCGGGTGGTGCGGGGGGCGCTGGGCGGCCCGGCCGGTCCCTGAGGGGGCCGGCCCGTCGCCGGGCCCGCCCGGTGTCCGGTCAGGCGTGCTGGTAGGCCACCAGCGAGATGCCGACGTAGTGGACGATGAAGGCGGCCAGCGTCAGCGAGTGGAACACCTCGTGGAAGCCGAAGTAGCGGGGCGAGGGGTTCGGGCGCTTGATGCCGTAGATGACGCCGCCGGCGCTGTAGAGGAGTCCGCCGACGATGACGAGGACGAGGACGGCGATGCCGCCCGCGCGCATGAAGTCGGGCAGGAAGAAGACCGCGGCCCAGCCCATCGCGATGTAGCAGGGGGTGTAGAGCCAGCGCGGGGCGCCGACCCAGAAGACCCGGAAGGCGATGCCGGCGAGCGCCGCGGCCCAGACCGCCCACATGAGCGGCCGGCCGGTGGAGTCGGGGAGCAGCAGCAGGGTGAGCGGGGTGTAGGTGCCCGCGATGATCAGGAAGATGTTGGCGTGGTCGAGGCGCCGGAGCACGGCCTCGCCGCGCGGCCCCCAGTCGCCCCGGTGGTAGAGCGCGCTGATGCCGAAGAGCAGGCAGGCGGTCAGGACGTAGATCCCGCAGGCGATGCGGGCGCGGGGCGAGTCGGAGAGGGCGACCAGGACCAGGCCGGCCACGATCACGGCGGGGAACATGCCCGCGTGCAGCCACCCCCGGAGCCGGGGCTTCAGCGGGACCGACGGGGCCTGCCCGATCGGATCCGGTGCGATCGGGGGCACTTCCGGCGTGGCTGCAGTCATGGAACGGAATCGTACCTACGCCCCCGTAGGTCGCGAATACGAGTGGCGATGCTCACGTGGGCGGGCCCCTGGACATATGGGCGGATCCGTCGGATGATCAAATGAGTGCGGTCGGCACCGGATGAGCAGCTACGAAGCATCCGGGTCGCGGCCCCCACGGGGCACACCTCAACAAACCCCTCTACAAGGAGCAATCGTGGCGCGCGACAACGCGGCTCCCCAGACCCTTCCGACCCAGCACCAGGAGCTCGTCTCCTGGGTGAACGAGATCGCCGAGATCACCCAGCCGGACAGCATCGTCTGGTGCGACGGTTCCGAGGCCGAGTACGAGCGCCTGTGCGAGGAGCTCGTCGCCAAGGGGACCTTCACCAAGCTCGACCCGGTGAAGCGCCCGAACTCGTACTACGCCGCCTCCGACCCGACCGACGTCGCGCGCGTCGAGGACCGGACCTTCATCTGCTCCGAGAAGGAGGAGGACGCGGGCCCGACCAACCACTGGAAGGCTCCGGCCGAGATGAAGGCGCTCTTCGCGGGCTCCGAGGGCATCTTCCGCGGCTCGATGCGCGGCCGCACCATGTACGTCGTGCCCTTCTGCATGGGCCCGGTCGGCTCCCCGCTCTCCGCCATCGGCGTCGAGATCACCGACTCCGCGTACGTCGCCGTCTCCATGCGCACCATGACCCGCATGGGACAGCCCGTCCTCGACGAGCTCGGCACCGACGGCTTCTTCGTCAAGGCCGTCCACACCCTCGGCGCCCCCCTCGCGGAGGGCCAGGAGGACGTGCCGTGGCCCTGCAACTCCACCAAGTACATCTCGCACTTCCCCGAGACCCGCGAGATCTGGTCGTACGGCTCCGGCTACGGCGGCAACGCCCTGCTCGGCAAGAAGTGCTACGCGCTCCGCATCGCCTCGGTCATGGCCCGCGACGAGGGCTGGCTCGCCGAGCACATGCTGATCCTCAAGCTGACCCCGCCGCAGGGCGAGGCGAAGTACGTCGCCGCCGCGTTCCCGTCGGCCTGCGGCAAGACGAACCTGGCGATGCTGGAGCCCACGATCTCCGGCTGGACCGTCGAGACCATCGGCGACGACATCGCCTGGATGCGCTTCGGCGAGGACGGTCGCCTGTACGCGATCAACCCCGAGGCCGGCTTCTTCGGTGTCGCCCCCGGCACCGGCGAGCACACCAACGCCAACGCCATGAAGACCCTCTGGGGCAACTCCGTCTTCACCAACGTCGCGCTCACCGACGACAACGACGTGTGGTGGGAGGGGATGACCGAGACGGCCCCCGCGCACCTCACGGACTGGAAGGGCAACGACTGGACGCCGGAGTCCGAGACGCCGGCCGCCCACCCGAACGCCCGCTTCACCGTCCCGGCCGGCCAGTGCCCGACGATCGCCCCCGAGTGGGAGGACACCAAGGGCGTCCCGATCTCGGCGATCCTCTTCGGCGGCCGCCGCGCCTCCGCCGTCCCGCTGGTCACCGAGTCCTTCGACTGGAACCACGGCGTGTTCCTCGGCGCGAACGTCGCCTCCGAGAAGACCGCCGCCGCCGAGGGCAAGGTCGGCGAGCTGCGCCGCGACCCCTTCGCCATGCTGCCCTTCTGCGGCTACAACATGGGCGACTACATGGCCCACTGGGTCAAGGTCGGCGCCACCGCGGACGCGGCCAAGCTGCCGAAGATCTACTACGTGAACTGGTTCCGCAAGAACGACGCCGGCCAGTTCGTCTGGCCCGGCTTCGGCGAGAACAGCCGCGTCCTCAAGTGGATCGTCGAGCGCCTGGAGGGCAGGGCCGAGGGCGTCGAGACCCCGATCGGCATCCTGCCGACCGCGGAGTCCCTCGACACCGAGGGCCTCGACCTGCCGGCCGAGGACCTGGAGTTCCTCCTCAAGGTCGACCGTGACGTGTGGCGCGAGGAGGCCGCCCTCGTCCCGGACCACCTGAACACCTTCGGCGACCACACGCCGAAGGAGCTGTGGGACCAGTACCACGCGCTCGTCGAGCGCCTGGGCTGATCCCGCACCGCGCACTCGTGGTGGGTTGCCCCGAGATACCGCCCTGACCAGTGGGGTCACGACGGCCCACCACGACGCAACCGGCCCCCGGAGCCCCCTCAGGCTCCGGGGGCCGGCGCATGCCCGGACACGGTCGCCCCGGCGGGCGGGGACGTGTGGCGCCCGGTCCGCGCGGTTCGTGCCACGCGGACCGGGGCCGTCAGGGGGTGCCGGTCGCGGCCAGGGTGGCTTCCCCGGCCAGCGCGGCGGTGTGCGCGTCCATGCGCTCGGCGGCGAGGATCGCGGCGGCCGTGTCGGCCCGTGAGGCGGCGACGACCAGGGCGCGGCCCGCGAGGGCGTGGGCCCGGCGGTGCAGGTCCGGCGCGGACGCGCCCCGGAGACCCGCGTGCCGCGCCGGCGGGGCGCCGCGAAGGCGCGCGACCTGCCGGGCGATCACGTCGCCCGCCTCGGTGTCGCCGAGCTCGTCGGTGACGGCGAGCAGGGCCGAGAGGTGCCCGGCGAGCTGGATGTCCAGCTCCTCCTCGCGGGAGCGGTGCGGATACGCGTCGTGGACGTCGTCGGCCATCCGGTGGACCGACTTGGTGCGGATCGGTTCGTACATGGGACGGCCTCCTGAGTGTCTGGAGCCATCCTATCTTAGATTCAGTCTAAAGTTGAGTGAGGTCCGGCCGGGGCCGCTCAGGGCTGGCTGTAGCCGTCCAGGAAGCGGCCGATCCGGGTCACCGCGTCCGCCAGGTCCGCGGCCGCGGGCAGCGTGACGATCCGGAAGTGGTCCGGCTCGTGCCAGTTGAAGCCCGTCCCGTGCACCACCATGATCTTCTCCGCCCGCAGCAGGTCCAGGACCATCTGCCGGTCGTCCTTGATCTTGTAGACGTTCGGGTCGAGGCGCGGGAACAGGTACAGCGCCCCCTTCGGCTTCACGCAGGTCACCCCGGGGATCCGGGTGAGCAGCTCGTACGCCGTGTCCCGCTGCTCCAGGAGCCGCCCGCCCGGCAGGACCAGGTCCTCGATCGACTGCCTGCCCTGGAGGGCGGCGGCCACCGCGTGCTGCGCCGGCATGTTCGCGCAGAGGCGCATGTTGGCGAGGATCGTCAGGCCCTCGATGTACGAGGTCGCGTGGTGCTTCGGGCCGCAGACCGCCAGCCAGCCCGAGCGGAAGCCGGCCACCCGGTAGTTCTTGCTCATCCCGTTGAACGTCAGCACGAGCAGGTCGGGGGCGAGGGCGGCGGTCGGGGTGTGCGTGGTCCCGTCGTACAGGATCTTGTCGTAGATCTCGTCCGAGCAGACGACCAGGTTGTGGCGGCGGGCGATCTCCGTGAGCGAGCGGAGCATCTCGTCGTCGTAGACGGCGCCCGTCGGGTTGTTCGGGTTGATGATCACGATCGCCTTGGTGCGGTCGGTGATCTTCCGCTCGATGTCCGCGAGGTCCGGCATCCAGTCCGCCTGCTCGTCGCAGCGGTAGTGCACGGCCGTGCCGCCCGCGAGCGAGACCGACGCCGTCCACAGCGGGTAGTCCGGGGCCGGGACGAGGACCTCGTCGCCGTCGTCCAGCAGCGCCTGCATCGACATCTGGATCAGCTCCGAGACGCCGTTGCCGAGGTAGATGTCCTCGACGGAGAGCGGGATGCCCTTGGTCTCGTAGTGGCTCATCACCGCGCGCCGGGCCGACAGCAGCCCCTTCGCGTCGCCGTAGCCGTGCGCCTCGGAGAGGTTGCGGAGCACGTCCTCCAGGATGGCGGGCGGGCACTCGAAGCCGAACGCCGCCGGGTTCCCCGTGTTGAGCTTGAGGATGCGGTGACCCGCGGCTTCGAGCCGCATCGCCTCTTCGAGCACCGGACCCCGGATTTCGTAACAGACGTTGGCGAGCTTCGTGGACTGGATCACCTGCATGACGAGAGCTTACGGCGGGGGCGCCCGCGACGCTTCGTGTTTTGGGACACGTCGGACAGGCCCCGGGGACGGCCGCCGCCGAATAGGGCTCCTCCGCCCGGCGGGATAGGTTGGCCCGTCATGTGGGATTTCCGTGCCTCCGGATGCCGCCGACTGGGTGCGGCGGGATCGCTCGCCGTCACCCTGGGCGGGTGGGCCGGCGGAACGCTGCCCGTGCGCGGCGGCTGGGGCCTCTGGGAGCCGCGCGGCTCCGGGCTCGCCCTGGCCGGCGCCCTCCTCGCGTACCTGGGCCTGACCCTGCTCGTCGCCGCCTGGTGGCGGTACGGCGTACTCCTCGCCCGGGGCGCGGGCGACCGGGTGCGCACCACCCTCGTCTGGTGGGCGGCGCCCCTGCTGCTCGCCCCGCCCCTCTACAGCGCCGACGTCTACAGCTACATCGCGCAGGGCGCCATGGTCCTCGAAGGGCACGACGTGTACGGCGGCGGGCCCGCCGTCCTCTCGCCCGGCGAGCTCGGCTGGGACGCGGCCGGCAGCGTCGGCGGCCACTGGACCGACACCCCCGCGCCGTACGGGCCCGCCTTCCTCGTCCTCGCCCAGCTCGTCGTCAAGCTCACCGGCGGCGCGATCGTCCCCGCCGTGCTCGGGACGCGCCTGCTCGCGGTCGGCGCGCTCGCGCTGATCGTGTGGGCCGTCCGAGGACTCGGCGGCGGGCGCGGCGGACCCGACGGGGCCGTGTGGCTGGCCGCCCTCAACCCGCTGCTGCTCATCCACGTCGTCGGCGGCATGCACAACGACGGCCTGATGATCGGGCTCATGCTGGCGGGCGTCCTGCTCGCCGTGCGGGACCGGTGGGTGCTCGGCTGCGTCCTCGTGGGCCTCGCGATGATGGTCAAGTCGCCGGCGGCCGTCGCGCTGCCGTTCATCGGGGTGATGGTCGCGCGGCGGGACGGCGGTGCGCGGGGCCTGGCGAAGGGGCTCGTGCTGCCGGGGCTCGTGGCCGGCGCCGTGGCGGCGGTGGCGACGGTGCTCGCCGGGACCGGGTTCGGATGGCTGCGGACGCAGAGCGTCGCGGGGACCATCCACACGGCGCTGTCCGTGAGCAGTGATCTCGGCCTGGGGCTCGGACTGCTCCTCGGGGACGACCCCGACCCGGTCAAGGCGGCCGTGCAGAACCTCGGGCTGCTCGCCGCCGCGGTCCTCGTCCTGGTGCTCGTGTGGCGGGCCTGGCGGGGGCGGCTCGACCCGGTGCTCGGGCTGGGGCTCTCGCTGGTCGCGCTCGTCGCGCTGTCGCCGATGGTGCAGCCCTGGTACCTGCTGTGGGGGACGGCGGCCGTCGCGGCCGCGGCGTGGCGGAGCCGGGCCGGGCAGGTCCTGGCGGTCCTCTCGGCGGCGCTGGTCTACGAGACGGCACCGGACGGGCGCACGCCCTGGTACGGATTCGTGGTGGCGGGCCTGGTGCTGCTGCCGGGACTCCTGTGGGTACGGCGGGAGCCGTGGGGCGCACAGCCGTCGGAGCTCCGACGGCCGCCCGCGCCGGCGGCGGATCCGGCCCCCTAGCGGCCCCTGCGGACCGATCGGCCCGGCAGGGCGTCCGTGCGGCGGCCGTCCTCGATCACGAAGGTGCCGCCGACGAGGACGTGCGGGATCCCGGTGGGCAGGGTGCGGGGGGACTCGTACGTCGAGCCCGCCGCCACCGTGTCCGGGTCGAAGAGGACCAGGTCCGCCACGCAGCCCTCCCGGACCACGCCGCGGTCCCGCAGCCCGAGCCGGGCCGCCGGGCGGGAGGTCAGGTGGGCCACGCACTCCTCCAGGGACAGGACGCCCAGGTCCCGCGCGTACCGGCCCAGGTACTGCGGGAAGGTGCCGTACGCCCGCGGGTGCGGCTTCGTGCCCTGGAGGATGCCGTCCGAGCCGCCCGTGTGCACCCGGTGCCGCATGATCGTCCGGACGTTCTCCTCGTGGCCCACGTGCTGGAGGATGGTCGTGCCCAGCCGGTCCTCCAGGAGCAGCCGGCGGGCCGTCGCCCAGCCGTCCACCCGGCGCCCCACCCAGTCCGCGAGCGACCCGTGCGACACCCCCGAGATCTCGATCGTGTCCCAGTCCACCGGTACCCCGTGGCAGCCGTCCGAGCCCACGACCTCCAGGTGGTGGCGGATCCGCTCCGCCGTCGCGTCGTCCCGCAGCCGGGCGAGGACCGCCTTCGGGCCGCCCTCGCCCGCCCAGCTCGGCAGCACCGCCACCAGGGTCGTACAGCCCGGCGTGTACGGGTACGTGTCGAGGCTGATGTCCGCGCCCGCGTCCAGGGCCTCGTCGAGGAGGGCCAGCAGCTCGGGGGCCCGGCCCTCGTTCACGCCGAAGTTCATCGTGGCGTGGGCCAGGTGGAGCGCGCAGCCCGCGTCCCGGGTCAGCCGCACCATCTCCTCGTACGCCTCCAGGGCCCCGGCGCCGTAGGAGCGGTGGTGCGGGCAGTAGTAGCCGCCGTACCCGGCCACCACCCGGCACAGTTCGGTGAGCTCGGCGTCCTTCGCGTACATCCCCGGTGTGTAGGTCAGGCCGGAGGACATGCCGACCGCGCCCTGCTCCATGCCCTCGGCGACCAGCCGGCGCATGTGGTCCAGCTCGGACTCCGTCGCCGGGCGGTCCTCCCAGCCGACCGCGTACATCCGCACGGTGCCCTGGGGGACCAGGTACGCGGCGTTCACCGCGATGCCCCGGTCCAGGCGGTCCAGGTACTCGCCGACCGTGCGCCAGTCGAAGTCGATGTCGTCGCCCGACCCGTTCCAGCCGGTGATCGCCCTTCGCACCTCGGCCAGGGTCCGGTCGTCCACCGGGGCGTACGACAGGCCGTCCTGGCCCAGGACCTCCAGTGTCACGCCCTGCGCCGCCTTGGCGCTGTGGTCCGGGTCGCGGAGCAGCGCGAGGTCGCTGTGGGCGTGCATGTCGATGAAGCCGGGGGAGAGGACCAGGCCCTCGGCGTCCACGACGCGGCGGGCGGTGGGCCGCAGGCAGCCGGCTGCCGCCCCCTCCTTCACGATCGCGGCGATCCGGCCGCCCTCGACCGCCACGTCGGCGCGGTACGAGGCGCCGCCGGTGCCGTCGACGACCTCCGCGTCGCGGAAGACGAGGTCCATACCGACTCCTTACGGGAGAGCGTGCGGGGGTGGGCCCGGCCGGCGGGCCCGACCGGGCCGGACGCGCGGTCGGGCGGTCCGGGGGTGTCTAGAAGAAGGTGCGGACGTAGTCGACGACCGTGCCGTCCGCCTCGACCAGCGGGATCAGCTGCCACTTGTCGAAGATCGTGCACGGGTGGGAAAGGCCCATGCCGAGCCAGTCGCCGACCTCCAGGTCGGCGCCCTCCTCGGTCGCCACCCAGGCGTGCTGGTCGGAGAGGCCGGTGACGGTCAGTCCGTCGGCGGGGCGGATCTCGCCGGTGCGGGCGTCGCGGACCACCTGCGCCTCGGGGAGGTGCAGGTCGTGGGCGGCGTCGCGCTTGCCGGCGTTGGTGAAGGCCTGCTCGGGCGTCGGCCGGGACACGACCTGCGACCAGAGGCGGAACGCGGGCTCCAGGGCGCCCTCCTCCGGGACCCGGTTGAAGGGGGTCCGCTCGCGGTACTGCCCGTCGTCGTGCGAGACGTACGCGCCGGAGCGCAGCAGCTTCAGGACGGGCAGGGAGAGCGCGGGGACCTCCGCGAAGACGTCCGCGACCGCGTCGAACCACTCGCTGCCGCCCGCGCTCACCACGATCTCGCCGACGGACGGGTCGAAGCGGCCCGCCTTGTCGAAGTCGGCCGCGAGCCCGACGAGCCGGTGCAGCCACTCCCTGACCCGGGTGCCGTCGGCCCCCGGCATCGTCCCCTCGTACCCGGCCACGCCCACCAGTCGCAGGGTCGCGGTGCCCGCGACCGCGTCGGCGACGGCCGCGCACTCGGCCTCGGTCCGCGCGCCCGTGCGCCCGGTCGCCCCGGCGGCCAGTTCGACCACGACGTCCAGCGGGCGGGTGGCGCCCGCGGCGCGCAGGGCCCCGTCCATCAACTCGACGCCGCGCACGGAGTCGACGTAGCAGAGGAAGCGGAACTCCGGGTCGGCGTCCAGCTCGCCCGCGACCCAGCGCAGGGCGACCGGGTCGACGAGCTCGTTCGCGAGGAAGATCCGGGAGACGCCGTGCGCCCGATAGACGCGGGCCTGGTGGGGCACGGCGGCGGTGATGCCCCAGGCGCCGTGCTCCAGCTGCCGGGCGAAGAGCTGCGGGGCCATGGAGGTCTTGCCGTGCGGGGCGAACGCGAGGCCGTGCCGCTCGGCGTACGTCTCCAGGAGGCGGAGGTTGTGCTCGACGGACTCGGCGGACAGGGCGAGGACCGGAGTGGTGAAGCCGCCGGTGAAGAGGTTGCGCCGCTGGGAGGCGAGCTCGCCGACGGTCAGGCCCTCGGCGTCCGGGGGCAGGGCCTTGAAGCGGTGGTCGACGCGCTCGTTCGCCAGGTCGGGCATGAGGCCTCCTCATCGAAGCGTTGCGGAGAGTGCAACAGTCATTGCGTATGTCGCTCAATGCTGTCTAGCATCCGGGCCAAGGCCGGGTCAATGGACCCGCAGGACACGCAAGGGAGCGCCAGAGTGGCCGGAGAACCGCCCGTGGACGTCGTGTGCCTCGGCGAGTCCATGGTCACCTTCCTCCCCTCCCGACCGGGCCGCCTCGCCGACGTCCCGGCCTTCGAGCGCGCGATCGGCGGCGCCGAGTCCAACGTCGCCTGCGCCCTCGCCGCCGCCGGCCACCGCACCCGCTGGGTCGGCCGGGTCGGCCGGGACGGATTCGGCGACCACCTCGTCGAGACCATCGCCGCCCACGGCGTCGACGTCGGCGCCGTCCAGCGCGACCCGCGACGGCCCACCGGCGTCTACTTCCGCACCGCCGCCGACCGCGCCACCGACGCCCACGAGGTCGTCTACTACCGCGCCGGCTCGGCCGCCTCCGCGATGTCCCCCGCGACCGTGCCCTACGACACCGTCGCCGACGCCCGCGTCCTCCACCTCACCGGCATCACCGCCGCCCTCTCCGACGACTGCCTCGCCCTCATGCGCGCCCTCACCGCCCCCCGGCCCGGCCGCCCCCTCGTCTCCTTCGACGTCAACTGCCGCCCCGGGCTGTGGCGCGACGGCCCCGCCACCGCCGGCCCCGTCCTCCTCGAACTCGCCCGCCGGGCCGACCTCGTCTTCGTCGGCGCCGACGAGGCCGAACAGGCCTGGGGCCTCGGCGACCCCGCCGCGATCCGCGCCGCCCTCCCCGAACCCGCCGTCCTCGTCGTCAAGCACGGCGCCGACGGCGCCACCGTCCACGAACGCACCGGCCCCGGCACGGACACCGTCGTGCACGTACCCGCCCCCCGCGTCGACGTCGTCGCCGCCGTGGGCGCCGGAGACGCCTTCGCCGCGGGCTTCCTCTCCGCCACCCTCCGCGGACTCGACACCACCGCCCGCCTCCGGCACGGACACCTGCTCGCCGCCGCCGCCCTCACCGTCCCCGGCGACCTGGCCGCCCCGCCCCGCCGCGCCCACGCCGACCGCCTCGCCGCCCTCGCCCCGACCGCCTGGGGCACACTTCAGCTCGGCCCCGGCTGGACGGGGGACGACCAGGAGGGACGTACACCATGAGCCAGACCGTCGACCGGGCGCTCAGCATCCTGCCCCTGCTCGCGCAGGGCCCCGCCGACCTCGGACAGGTCGCCGACCGGCTCCATGTCCACAAGTCCACCGCCCTCCGGCTGCTGCGCACCCTGCACGAGCACGGCCTCGTCTACCGCCAGCAGGACCAGCGGTACCGGCTCGGCGCCCGCCTCTTCGCACTCGCGCAGGAGGCCGTCGAGAACCTCGACATCCGGGAGATCGCGCACCCCCACCTCGCCGCCCTGAACGAGCGCATCGGGCACACCGTCCACCTCGCCGTCTACGAGGAGGGCGAGGTCCTCTACATCGACAAGGTCGAGAGCCGCTACCCCGTCCGCATGTACTCGCGCATCGGCAAGCCCGTCGCGATCACCGTCGCGGCCGTCGCCAAACTGCTCCTCGCCGACCTGCCCGAACCCGAGCGCCGCACCCTCGCGGGCAAGCTCGAATACCCCCCGTACACGCCCCGTTCGACCCCGAACGCCGCCGCCTTCCTCAAGGAGCTGGCCACCGTGCGCGAACAGGGCTGGGCCACCGACCTCGGCGGCCACGAGGAGTCCATCAACTGCGTCGGCGCGCCCATCCGCGGCGCCGACGGCCGCGTCGTCGCCGCCATGTCCGTCTCGGCGCCCAACGTGGTGGTCACGGCCGAGGAACTCCTCTCCCTCCTCCCGCAGGTGCGCCGCACCGCGGACGCCATCAGCCGGGAGTTCTCCGGCACCTCCCCGAGCAAGGACAGCGCATGACCGACCAGAACCCCGCCCAGCCCGTCGAGAAGACCGCCCTCACCCCCGCCACCCACACCGCCCCGCCCGCGAAGTTCTCGCACGGCGTGAAGAAGGGCAACATCCTCCAGGTCGCCGGCCAGGTCGGCTTCCTGCCCGCCGTCGAGGGCCAGGCCCCCACGGTGGCCGGCCCCACCCTGCGCGAGCAGACCCTCCAGACCTTCGCCAACGTCAAGGCGATCCTGGAGGAGGGCGGCGCGGGCTGGGACGACGTGATGATGATGCGCGTCTACCTCACGGACGTGGACCACTTCGCCGAGATGAACGCGCTCTACAACCAGTACTTCGAGGAGCAGGGCCTCAAGGCCCCCGCCTCCGCCCGCACCACCGTCTACGTCGGGCTGCCCCCGGGCCTCCTCATCGAGATCGACGCCCTCGCCGTCCTCGGCTGAGCCGAGCACCCGGCACCCCGGGGGGTGCCCCGCCGACCGGACCGGGCGCACGACGCCCGGCCGGACGGCACCCCCCGCCCATCCGCCCGAACGGACCTGAACCGATTCACCCGCACCAGCCGCTCCACGGAACGGCGTTCGCCCCCGGAACGCCGTGCCGCGCTCCCCCCTGCCCGAAAGCGAGGCCTCCCCCCGTCATGAACCCCGCCACGCCCCCGCACACCGGTGGACTGCTCCTCCTCATACCCGGCACCGCCGGGCTGCTGACCGTCGCCGCCCTCGGCATCGCCGTCCTGCTCCTGCTGATCATCAAGGTCCGGCTCCAGCCCTTCGTCGCGCTGCTCGCCGTCTCCCTCGGCGTCGGCCTCGCCGCCGGCCTCTCCGTCACCGAACTCTTCGGCACCGTCCAGAAGTCCGCCGCCACCTCCGTCATCGAGAGCGGCATGGGCGGCATCCTCGGCCACGTCGCCATCATCATCGGCCTCGGCACCATGCTCGGCGCGATCCTGGAGGTCTCGGGCGGCGCCGAGGTGCTGAGCAGCCGCCTCCTCGGCCTCTTCGGAGAGCGGCGCGCCCCCCTCGCGATGGGCCTCACCGGCCTCATCTTCGGCATCCCGGTCTTCTTCGACGTCGGCATCTTCGTCCTCGCGCCGATCGTCTACGCCGCCGCCAAGCGCTCCGGCAAGTCGATCCTGCTGTACGCCATGCCGCTGCTCGCCGGCCTCTCCATGACCCACGCCTTCCTGCCGCCGCACCCCGGCCCGGTGGCCGCGGCCGGCCTGCTGCACGTCTCGCTCGGCTGGGTCCTCCTGATGGGCCTCCTGGTCGGCGTCCCCGCCGTGCTCGCCGCCTGGGCGTACGCCGGCTGGATCGGCCGCCGGCTCTTCGTCCCGGTCCCGCAGGACATGGTTGAGGCGGCCGACGAGGCCCGGGCCAAGGTCGCCGCCGAGCGGTCCGGCCACAGCGAGGCGCCGGTGGCGCTCTCCACCGTGCTCCTCATCATCGGCACGCCGCTGGCCCTCATCCTCGCCGCGACCTTCTCCTCGATCGTCCTGGACGAGTCCACCCTCCGCTCCGTCATCGAGTTCTTCGGCAGCCCCTTCGTCGCGCTGACGATCGCGCTCCTCCTCGCCTACTGGCTGCTCGGCATCCGGCGCGGCTGGTCCCGCACCTCCCTGGAGCAGGTGTCCACCTCCTCCCTCAAGCCGGTCGGCAACATCCTGCTCGTGGTCGGCGCGGGCGGGGTCTTCGGCGCGGTCCTCAAGGTGAGCGGCGTCGCCCAGGCCCTCTCCGACACCTTCCACGACGTCGGTCTGCCCGTCCTCGTGCTCGCCTATCTCATCTCCCTGGTGCTGCGCGTCGCCCAGGGCTCGGCGACGGTCGCCATCGTCACCACGGCCGGCATCGTGCTGCCCCTGGTGGAAGGCGGCGACCACTCGCAGGCCTTCCTGGCCCTCGTCATCATGGCGATCTCGGCCGGCTCGATCTTCGCCTCGCACGTCAACGACGGGGGCTTCTGGATCGTCTCCAAGTACTTCGGCATCTCCGAGCGGGACACCCTCAAGTCCTGGACGGTGCTGGAGTCGGTGCTCTCCCTGGCCGGCTTCGCGGCGGCCGCGGTGCTGAGCCTGTTCGTCTGAGCCTCCGCCCGCGCGGCGGGCCGGGACGCGGGGGAGCCCCGGCGGTGATCCGCCGGGGCTCCCTTCGGGCGCGGGACCGCGGGGCCGTCAGGCCGCGCAGTACTGGGCCTGCTTGCCGATCGACCGGTACATGCAGTCCGCGTTCTCCAGGAGCTGGAGGACGGCGTCGCGGTTGCGGCTCGTCTCGCGCTCGATGACCTCGTCGGGCGGGTAGAAGCCGCCGCCGCCGGAGGAGGACGGGTACATCTCGAAGGTGTACGCGAAGATCCGCTGCGCGCCCCACAGGTAGTCGTCGATCGAGCCGTCCGTGATGTACAGGTCGCTGGACTGCTCGGCCGTGTAGCCGTTGCTGGCCGCCATCTTGCCGCCGACCGCCGCGAAGGCGTTCCGGTCGTCGAGGGTCATGCCCGGGGCGGTGTTGGCCGTGGTCCAGCCGAAGGGCCAGAGGACCAGCTCGCTGTACGTGTGGAAGTCGATGGCCGCGGTGATCTGCTGCTTCCCGCCGACCACCCGGGAGCGGACGAAGTCGGCGACGACCTTGACCTCGGGGGCGGACTCGGGGGCGGCGCCGCGGTACGTCTCGGAGCTCTTGGAGCCGGAGGAGCCGCCGCAGCAGCCCCACTTGTAGTTCCAGTTCCGGTTCATGTCGGTGCCGATGTACGAGGAACCGGAGTTGGGCTGGCGGTTCTTGCGCCAGCTGCGGTAGGAGCCGCTCGCGATGTCGTACTCGCCGCCGTCCGGGTTGAGGTCCGGGACGATCCAGATCTCGCGGCCGTTCACGGCGTTGGTGATGCGGGAGTCGCTGCCGTACCCGGCGCCGAACTCGCGGAGGAGGTAGAGCGCCATCTCGACGGTGAGGTGCTCGCGGGCGTGCTGGTGGTGGGTGAAGAGGACCTCGGGCTCGGCCTCGTCGGTGCCGACGTTGTCGCTGATCTTGATGGCGACGATGTCCCGGCCCTGGTACGACTTCCCGATCACCTGCTTGCGCATGATCGAGGGGTACGCGGCGATCCGCTGGTCGATCTCCGCGTTCATCTCGGCGAAGTTGTGGTACCTCGCGTCGGCGGACGGGAAGTCCATCGGGGCGGCCGCCTTGCCGCCCTCGGCGGACCGGTCCGGCGGGCCGGGGAGCGCGATCGGCCGGTAGCCGAGCGCCTTGAGGCGCGCGAGCTGCTCGGTGTTGGCACTGACCACGACCGACCGGGCGTCGACCTCGTCGATCGAGACGCCGGTGGCGGTGAGCGCGCTGCGGGCGGCGGGGGTGGAGGGGCCGGCGACCTCGTACTGCCGGATCACCTCGTCGGCGCCGACGGCGAGCCGGGCGGCGGCCGACGAGGGGTCGGCCCCGGCGGGTGTCGTGAGGGCGGAGAAGGGCGCCGCGAGGGCGAGCGCCACGAGGGCCGCGAGGGTGGCGGACCTTCTGCCGCGGAGGGGACGTCGCATGCTGTCTCCTGGGTGGGGAGGGTGGGGGGTGCGACCAGCACGTGCGGTGGTGCGGTGTTGGGCCACATGGTGAGCCTGTGTCATGGACCGGTCAAGATGGGGAGTTCGGCCATACTGTCCCGCGTGGGGACCCTCATCGGTAGATACGTCATCGAGCACAAGCTAGGCGAAGGCGGCATGGGCACCGTCTATCTGGCCCGATCGCGCGGCGGGCGCGCCGTGGCCGTCAAGGTGGCCCGGCCGGAACTCGCCGCCGATCCCTCCTTCCGCGCCCGGTTCCGCGCCGAGGTCGCCGCCGCCCGCCGGGTCGGCGGATTCCACACCGCCCAGGTCGTCGACGCCGACCCCGACGCCGAGGCGCCCTGGCTCGCCACCGCCTACATCCCCGGACCCACCCTCGCCGCGCTCGTCACCGCGGACGGCCCGATGGACGAGCCGCGGCTGCGCTCGCTCGGCGCCGCCCTCGCCGAGGCCCTGGAGGCCATCCACGCCTGCGGTCTCGTCCACCGCGACCTGAAGCCCGGCAACATCGTCATGGCCCCCGACGGGCCCCGTGTCCTCGACTTCGGCATCGCCCGCGCGCTGGAGTCGACCCGGCTCACCGCCACCGGCTCCGCCTTCGGCACCCCCGGCTACCTCGCCCCCGAACAGGCCCTCGGCGAGGCGGTCACCGGCGCGGCGGACGTCTTCGCGCTGGGCGCGGTGCTGGTCGCCGCGGCGGGCGGCCGCCCCTTCGGGGAGGGCACCCCGATGGGCCTGATGTACCGCGCGGTCCACGAGGAGGCCGACCTCGCCGCCGTACCGGGGCCGCTGCGGGACCTGGTGGGCCGCTGCCTCGCGAAGGACCCGGCCGGACGGCCGACGCCCGAGGAGATCCTGGACGCGCTGGGGGAGGGGGCCCCGGGGCCCGGGGCGCCGCCGCCGACGGTCCTCGACGCGCCCGCCACACCGCCCCGCCCGGTCCCGCCGGGCTTCGGGCCGCCGCAGGACTCGATCCCGCCCGGATACGGAGCCCCGCAGGACGCGATCCCCTCGCCGTATCCGCCGCCGCGGGACGCGATCCCGCCGTCCTCCGCACCCGTTCCCGCGCCGACCGCGGCGCCGTCGCCGTACGCCCCGACCCGGCTCGACGCGGCCCCGCCGGGGTTCGGGCCGCCGGCCCCCGGCCCGGGCTTCCCGCCGCCGCCCGCCGCGCCGCCGCGGCCCGCGCCGGACTTCGTCGCCGCCGACCGGGTCTCCGGGATCGTCGTGGACGGATCGGGGGTCTGCCTCCAGCTCCTCGACGACGAGGCCGAGTTCACCTGGTCCGAGATCGGAGCCGTACGGTACGAGCGGACCCGGCGCGGCCGCGGCCTGCGGGTCACCGTCGACCTCTACGACGGCACCGGCTACCCGTGCGAGATCGACGGGCGCCGGGCGGCCCGGGTCGAGGAGTGGGCCACCGCACTCGACCGGGCGCTCGCGCGGTACCTGCCCGGCTGAGTCCCGCGCCGCCCGCCGCCCGCGCGGGTCGCCCGGCGACGAGCGCGGCGCCGCCGGAGGACCGGCGGCGCCGCGGGTGGTGCGGGGAGTCGTGCGTTACGGCAGGTTGTGGACGTGCGGGCCCACCGCGTTCGACCAGGCGTTGCCGGCCGTCGCGTCCCAGTTGGTCGACCAGGTCATGGCGCCGCGGAGCGTCGGCCAGGCCTGGGCCGGCTTGAAGGTGCCGCAGCCGGTGAGCTTCGTCAGGCAGTCGAGCGCGTTCTTCACGATCTGCGGGTCGACGTAGCCGCTGCCCGCGCCCCGGGTGGAGGCGGGGACGCCCAGGCCGACCTGCGACGGGGCCAGGCCGCCCTGGATCTGGATGCAGGCGAGCGCGGTGAGGAAGTCCACCGAGCCCTGGCTGTAGACCCTGCCGTCGCAGCCGAGCATCGAACCGCTGTTGTAGTACTGCATGTTGACGACGGTGAGGATGTCCTTCACCGCGAGCGCGGTCTTGAAGTACTCCGTGCCCGTGTTCTGCATGTCGATCGTCTGCGGGGCCATCGTCAGGACCATCGACGAACCGGCCTTGGCGGACAGCTGGCGCAGCGCCTTGGTCAGGTAGGTCGAGTTGATGCCGTGCTCGAGGTCGATGTCGACGCCGTTGAAGCCGTACTCCTGCATGAGGGCGTACGCGCTGTTCGCGAAGGCGGTCGCGGAGGCGTCACTGTTGATCGTGACGTTCCCCTTCTCGCCGCCGACCGAGATGACGACGGACTTGCCGGCGGCCTTCTTCGCGGCGACGTCCGCCTTGAAGTCGGCGACCGAGGCGTAGCCGACGGCCGGGTCGAGGTTGAAGACGATCTGGCCCGGCGTGGCCGTCGAGTCGGCGAACGACACGGCGATGATGTCGTACTGCGACTGCACGTCCCGCAGCTTCTGGACCGTCGCGCCGTTGTTGAAGTTCTGCCAGTAGCCGGTCAGCGCGTGCTTGGGCACCGCCGGGCCGGGGCCCGGGTCGGTGACCTTCGCGGTCCTGGCCGAGACGGCGCCGGACTTCGCGGACTCGCCCGCCGCGTTCGTCGCGGCGACCTGGAACTGGTACGCCGTGTCGGCCGTCAGTCCGGTGATCGTGGCCGAGGTGCCGCTCACCGTCTGCGGGTTGCCGCCGTCCCGGTAGACCTTGTAGCCGGTGGCACCGGAGACCGCGCCCCAGCTCAGGTCGACCGAGGAGGAGGTGACGGAGCCCGCGGCGAGACCGGCCGGGGTGGACGGGACCACCGGGTCGGGGTCCTGGCCGCCGCCCCCGTCGGGACCGAAGACGCTGACGTCGTCGACGGAGTACGGGGAGGTCCCGTACCAGCCGTGGGTGTAGATCTCGACCGAGGTGGTGCTCGCCCCGGTGGTGAACGTGGTGGTGAGCTGCTTCCAGGAGGGGCTGTCGGGCGTCCAGGTGGAGACGCTGCCGGAGCCGGTGCCGGTGTTGCTCGCGCCGAGGTAGGCGTAGCCGCCCTGGACCCAGGCGCTCAGCGTGTAGGTCGAGTTGGGCTTCACGGCCACGGTCTGCACGCACTTGGCGTTGTCCAGGCCGGCCGGGGTCGCCCGGAGCGCGCCGGCGCCGGTGCGGACCGGGGAGGAGACGGCTGCGCCGCTCCCGGCGGAACAGGACCAGTTGGCGAGGCCGTTCTCGAAGCCGGCGTTCTTGGCGACGTTGACGTCGGCCGCCTGCGCGGTGCCGGCTCCGCCGACGAGGACGAGCCCGGAGCCGACGGCGAGCGCGAGCGCTCCGCCGAGCCAGCGGCGTCCGTGCGGGCGGGTGGTGGTGCGGTCCACGTGCATCCTCCGGTGGGAGTTGGGGAGGTGGGGGAGGTGGAGGTGCCGTACGTCGTCGTACGGAGGGGCTCGTACGGGGGTACGAGGCCGTGCCGGGGCGTGCCGGTACGGGTGGTGCGGGCCGTGCGGGGGTACGGGCGGTGATGCGGGGTACGGGAGGTACGGAGCAGTACGGACGTACGGGCAGTGCGGGGAGTGCGACGGTGGCCACCGCTGTGGGGACAAGTTGGTCCAGACCAATCGCGTTGTCAAGACCTCTGGCAGCAAGCCCTGTTGGGAGCGGGTGGCGACGGCCCGGCACGGGACGGCAGGTCCCGGCCCCCGCGTCCCCCGAGAAAGCCGGACGGCTTGGCGGATTGTGTGTTCACCACCCCGGGCCGCGCGGATAAGGTGCAGAGGCGGCGGCACCCTGCGGTGACGCCGTGAACGCGGTAAGTGATCCGCGGCCCCCGGGACACCGGAGGCCGGAGGGGACGGGGGGTCCGGCGTGCCGACAGCGATCGCGGTCACCAGTGCCGATCTGGCACTGCCGCCGACCGACCCCGGGACCCCGCACGCCACCGTCCTGCCGGCCCCCGACACCCAGTCGCTCGACGCCTCGATCGCCGACATGCAGCAGCTGATCGCCCGGTACGGGCACGTGGTCGTCGTCTGCCCCACCTCGGCCCCACCCGCCGTCGAGCAGCGGCTGCGCGCCGTCCGCTCCCTGCTGGAGAGCGACCGGATCGCCCTGGTCAGGACCGACCTGCCGCCCCTGGGCGCGGCCGTCCTCGTCCGCCAGCTGCGCCAGCTGGCCGGCTGCGAGTTCAGCCCCGGAGTCCTCGCCTCCGCCGCCCGCCTGCTCGCCCACTACATCTACGCCGGCGCCGTCCTCGGCTCCGTCTCCCGGCTCGACCGCGTCCCCGTCAGCCTCGGCTCCCACCTCAAGGGCTGGCTCCCCGGCGCCCACTTCGCCGTCCTCGCCGGGCCCACCGCCCGGATCACCCGCGTCGGCGGCGCCGGCGAGACCGCCCTCCCCGGACCGGAGTTCGGCACCGAACTCCTCCTCGCCCGCGGCCAGCTGCAGACCGACTGGCCCGCCACCACCCTCGTGCCCGGCTGGCGGATCCAGGGCGCCGTCCAGGAGACCCCGCTGCCGGAGGCCTCACCCCGCTGGTGGGGCACGGGCAAGCTGGTCGAGTTCGCCGCGTACCTGCCCGACCTGTCCGTCCTCTACCAACTGGTCTCCTCCGTACGGCGCGAGACCTGCCACTGGTGCGCGATGGAGCTCATCGGCGACCGCTGCGGCTTCTGCGGTGCACCCCTCCACACGGCGGCGGCGCCGGAGGCCGGAGGGCGCGCCCTGGACGCCCCGGACGGGAACCGGCACGAGGGCGGCACCCGCGCGCTCGGGCCCGGATCCGCACAGGCCGCCTCCCCGGACCGGCGGACCGGCGCCCACGCCGTCGAGGCCGCCGGGGCGAACCCGCCGGACCGGCAGGGCGCGCGGCCGGACCCGCACCCGGGGCGGCAGCCCGCGCCGGACCCGGCCCCGCACCCCACCGCGTACACCGAGCTCACCCCCGTGAACGTGCAGGTGAACCCCCACCGTGCCCTGCCGTGAGCAGGGCCTCGCGCCGCCCGGCGCCCCCGTCGCCCGCCCCCGACCGTCCGCTCCCGTCCGCCCCGGACCCACGTCTCCGATCGAGGTAGTACGGCCATGAACTCCCGCCAGCGCCGCGGCGTCATCCTGCTGCTGCTGTCCGTCCTGTGCGCGATCGGCGCCTTCGCCGGTGTCCTCGCCGTCATCAGCGACGTGAACTCCAAGGTCGGCCCGGAGACCACCGCGTACCGGATCAAGGACGACGTGGCCCCGTACGCCCCTCTGAAGGCGGACCAGTTCGAGAAGATCTCCATGCCGGAGCGCTGGCTCTCGGAGACCGCCGTCACCGACCTCCGCGCGATCAAGGGCAAGATCGCCGTCACCCAGCTCAAGGCCGGCTCCCTCCTCCAGTCCGACATGATCGTCGAACAGCCCGAACTCCGGCCGGGCCAGCAAGAGATCGCGATCATGATCGACGCCGCCACCGGAGTCGCCGGGAAGATCACCGCGGGCGCCACCGTCAACATCTACGCCACCTTCGCCGGCGACCAGAAGGGCGAGCCCTCCCAGTCCCGGATGATCGTCGCCGGCGCCCGCGTCCTCGACGTCGGCAAGCTCACCCCGATCAGGGACCGGTCCCAGGGCTCCGCGCGCGCCAACGAGGCCGTGCCGATCTCCTTCGCCCTCTCCACCCTCGACGCCCAGCGCGTCGCGTACGCCGAGTCCTTCGCCGAGCACGTACGCCTCGCCCTGGTCGCCCCCTCCACCGGCGGCGCCCCCGCCGACCAGCGCGACCGCACCTACACGCTCGAAAAGGACAAGTGAGGCCGGTATGACCACCAGGATCCTGCCGGCCGTAGGCGACCCCGACGCGGCCCGGTCCGTCACCACCCTCATCGGCCAGCTCCCCGACGCCGAACCCGCCCTCCCCGTCACGGACTCCACCCAGCTCGTCGACACCCTCGCCCGGCTCGCCGCCGCCTCCCTCGACGAACTCCCCGAGGTCGTCCTGGTCCACGAGCGGATCGGACCCGTCCCCGCGCTCGAACTCGTCCGCGAGGTCGCCCTCCGCTTCCCCGCGGTCGGCGTCGTCCTCATCACCGCCGACGCCAGCCCCGTCCTCTTCTCCGCCGCCATGGACTCCGGCGCGCGGGGCCTGGTCACCCTGCCCCTCGGATACGAGGAACTCGCCAGCCGCGTCCAGGCCGCCGCCCAGTGGTCCGTCGGCGTCCGCCGCCACCTCGGCGCCGGAGCGGAGCAGATCACCGGCCCCGGCGGCACCGTCGTCACCGTCAGCGGCGCCAAGGGCGGGGTCGGCACCACCGTCACCGCCGTCCACCTCGCCCTCGCGGCCCGCGCCTCCGGGCGCTCCGTCGCACTCGTCGACATGGACCTGCAGAGCGGCGACGTCGCCTCCTACCTCGACGTCCAGTTCCGGCGGTCCGTCGCCGACCTGGCCGCCATCAACGACATCTCCCCCCGGGTCCTCCAGGACGCCGTCTTCGTCCACGAGACCGGCCTCTCCCTGCTCCTCGCCCCCGCCGAGGGCGAGCGCGGAGAAGAGGTCACCGACCGCGCCGCCCGCCAGATCGTCAGCGCCCTCCGCGGCCGCCACGAGGTCGTCGTCGTCGACTGCGGCTCCCGGCTCGACAGCGCCAACGCCGCCGCGATCGAGATGGCCGACACCGCCGTCCTCGTCGCCACCCCGGACGTCGTCGCCGTACGGGCCGCCAAGCGGACCGTCCGCATGTGGGAACGGCTGCAGGTCCGCAAGGCCGAGGAGACCGTGACCCTGGTCAACCGCCACCACCGCTCCACCGAGATCCAGCCGCCCCTCGTCCAGAAGATCACCGGCACCCGGGTCGCCGGCGTCGCCGTCCCCGCCCACTTCAAGGAACTCCAGGCGGTCGTCGACGCGGGCCGGCTCCACGAACTCGACGCCAAGTCGACCGTCAAGCAGGCGCTGTGGACCCTCGCGGGCGAACTGGGCCTGGTCCAGGCGCCGGCCGCGGCCGCGCCGGGGGCCGGACAGCCCGGCAAGCAGCTCGCCCGGGCGGGCGACCGCGGCTCGCTCGGCCTGCGGCGCCGCACCGGAGGACGCTGAACCATGCGCACCCACCGGGACGACAGGGGGCAGGTGGCGGTCGAGTTCCTCGGCATGGTGCCGCTGATCCTGCTCACCCTCGCCCTGCTCTGGCAGGTCGTCCTGGTCGGCTACACCTTCACCCTCGCGGGGAACGCGGCCGACGAGGCGGCCCGCGCGTGCGCCGTCGGCGACGACGGGGAGGCGGCCGCCCGCCGCCACATCGACGGCGCGTGGAGCGTCCACGGCGGCGGCTGCGGCGGGGTGAGCGGCGGCATGGTCCGGGTCGAGGTCTCCGTCGAGGTCCCCGTCCTCGTCCCCGGCCTGGGCGGCTTCTTCCCGGTGACGGGCGAGGCGGGGGCCGTGTACGAGGAGGACCTGGGGCGATGAGCGGGGGCGGGTGCGGGCGCGTCGAAGCGGCGATGGCCGGGCGGAAGGGTCGGCGTGCGGGCGGTGCGGCGGCGCCGCGTACGGGTGGGGCTGGGGGCGGTGCGCGGGCTCGGCGTACGGGCGGGGCTCAGGGCGGTGCGCGGGCTCGGCGCACGTGCGGTGCGGCGGCCGGGCGTAAGGGTCTGCGCGACCGGGGGCAGGCCGCCCTCGAATACCTCGGCTTCCTGCCCATCCTGCTGATCGTCGGCCTCGCCGGACTCCAGCTCGGCATCGCCGCGTACGCCGCCCAGCAGGCGGGCACCGCGGCACGCGCGGCCGCGCGGGCGGTGAGCAGCGACGCGGAGGACGGGCCGGACGCCCAGGCCGCCGCCGACGCCGCCGCGAGCAGTTGGGTCCGCCCTCGCGCCTCCGTGGGCGGTGCGGGCGGCGAGGTCACCGTGACCGTCACCGTCACCATCCCCTCCGTCATGCCCTTCGTGGAGAACTTCGGCGACGTGACGAAGAGCGCCACCATGCCCCTGTCCGACGAGGAGGACGAGTGAGAAGGGAGGACGAATCATGAGCCTGCGCGCCCGGATCAACGCCCCCGAGGACCACGGCGGCGGCGCGGCCGCCAGGGAGGACGGCCACCTGGTCGCCGCCTTCCGCGCCAAGCTCCTGGAGGAGATCGACCTCACGGAGATGTCCGCGCTCGCGGCGGCCGAGCGCCGCGCCCGCCTCGAACGCGTCCTCGGCCACATCATCAGCCGCGAGGGCCCCGTGCTCTCCACCGCCGAGCGGTCCCAGCTGATCCGCCGCGTCGTCGACGAGGCCCTCGGCCTCGGCGTGCTCGAACCGCTCCTCGAAGACGCCTCGATCACCGAGATCATGGTCAACGGCCCCGACCAGATCTTCATCGAGCGGGCCGGCCGCGTCGAACTGCTGCCGCTCCGCTTCGCCTCGCACGACCAGCTGATGCAGACCATCGAGCGGATCGTGTCGACCGTGAACCGCCGCGTGGACGAGTCGAACCCGATGGTCGACGCCCGGCTCCCGTCCGGCGAGCGCGTCAACGTCATCATCCCGCCGCTCTCGCTCACCGGCGCCACCCTCACCATCCGCCGCTTCCCCCGGGCGTACACGCTCCACGAGATGATCGGCCTCGGCTCCCTCGACGAGCAGATGCTGCTCCTGCTGTCAGGACTGGTTCAGGCCAAGTTCAACCTGATCGTCTCGGGCGCCACCGGCACCGGGAAGACCACCCTCCTCAACGCCCTCTCCGGCCTCGTGCCCGACGGCGAGCGCATCATCACCATCGAGGACTCGGCCGAACTCCAGCTCCAGCAGTCCCATGTGATCCGGCTGGAGGCCCGCCCGCCGAACATCGAGGGCCGCGGCGCCGTCTCCATCCGCGACCTCGTCCGCAACTCCCTCCGCATGCGACCCGACCGGATCATCGTCGGAGAGGTCCGCGGCGGCGAGACCCTCGACATGCTCCAGGCGATGTCCACCGGCCACGACGGCTCCCTCGCCACCGTCCACGCCAACTCGGCCGAGGACGCCCTGATGCGGCTCCAGACCCTCGCGTCGATGTCGGAGGTCAAGGTCCCGTTCGAGGCCCTGCGCGACCAGATCAACAGCGCCGTCGACGTCCTCGTCCAGCTCACCCGGCACCCCGACGGCACCCGCAGGATCACCGAGATATCCGTCCTCGCCTCCCACGGGCGGGAGCGGTTCCTGCTCGCCACGGTGTGCCGCTTCCAGGCGCAGCCGGTGGCGGCCGACGGCCGGGTGTACGGGCAGTTCACGTACCACCCGCTGCCGAGGCGGGTCGCGGAACGGCTCTACCTGGCGGGCCAGCCCATCCCGCAGGCCTTCGGCGTGGCCGTGACGGACGCCCACCTGACCACCCGCGAGGCGAAGTGACGATGACCGACCCCTTCTGGCTGACCACGGGCGTGACCCTGCTCGCCTGCGTGCTGGGCATCGTCGGCGTCCAGCTCTACGCGAGCGGGGCCTGCCGCCACGCGGCGCTGGTCGCCCGGCTCGACGAGTCCGGCGCACCCGAGGCCGGCGGCCGCCGCAGGCGCCGCTTCCAGGGCGTCGACCGGCGCGTGCGCCGGACGGCCCTCGGCCGGCGACTGGAGCTGAGGATCGCGGCCACCGGCCTCGACATCACCCCCGGCGAGTTCACCGTGGCGCTCACCGCCACCGTCGCCGTCCTGTGGGTCGTCGGCCAGGCCGCCCTGTCGCCGTTCTTCGGTCCGATCTGCGGACTCCTGGGCATCTGGGTCGCCATGGGCTACCTCGGCTGGCAGCGGCAGAAGCGCATCGAGCGGTTCATCAACCAGCTGCCGGAGCTCTCCCGCATCCTGGCGAACGCCACCCAGGCCGGACTCGCGCTCCGGATGGCCCTCAGCCTGGCCGCCGACGAGATGGAGGCGCCGGCCGGGGACGAACTGGAGAAGGTCGCCCAGCAGCTCGCCGTCGGCAGCTCGCTCGACGACGCCCTGGGCGAACTCGCCGAACGCCTCCCGTCCCGGGAACTCGTCGTCCTCGTCACCACCCTCGTCCTCGCCAACCGGGCCGGCGGCACCGTCGTCTCCTCCCTGCGGAACCTCACCGAGACCCTGGAGGAGCGCAAGGAGACCCGGCGCGAGGTCCGCACCCAGCTCTCCCAGGTGAGCATGACCGCGTACTCCGTCCCCGTCATCGGCGTCGGTTCGCTCCTGCTCATCGACAACATGCAGCCCGGGGCGCTGGACCGGATGACCGGCTCGGGGCTCGGCCAGTTCGCCGTCGTCGCCGCGTTCGCGCTGTACGTCGTGGGCTTCATCGCCATCCGCCGCTTCTCGAAGATCGACGTGTAGGGACGGGACCGCCACCGTGGAAATCCTCCTCGCCCTCCTCGCCGGCCTCGCCGTCGCCGGCGTCTTCTACGGCGTCCGCCTCTACCGCGCGGACGCCAAGCTGCCCGACGACCTCCGCCTCGCCCTGGAGGTGGGAGCGACCCGCACCGGGGCCGTCGACTCGGCCGTCGACCGCCTGGGCATGCGCTGGTCGCCGGCGGTGCTGCGGCTCATGGGCCCCAAGCGCGTCGGCGCCGTCCGGCGCCGCATCGACCTCGCAGGGAACCCCGGCGGCCTGACGATCGACCGGTACGGGGCGCGGCGGGCCGTCTACGGCTTCCTGGGCGGCCTCGGCGGGCTGCTGATGCTCAGCAGGGGCTCCTTCCTGGTCGCCGTCCTGCTCTTCGCCTTCGGGGCGTTCTGGACGGAGGTCGGCATCTGGTCGGCGGTCCGCATCCGCAAGGACCAGATCGAACGCACCCTGCCCGACTTCCTGGACGTGCTGGCCGTCGTGGTCTCGGCCGGGCTGGGCTTCCGCCAGGCCCTCGAACGGGTCGCGGAGAAGTACGAGGGTCCGTGGGCCGACGAACTCCGCATCACGCTCCGGCAGATGGACATGGGCGTCAGCCGCCGGCAGGCCTTCGACGAACTGCGCCGCCGGAACGACTCCGAGCAGGTCGCGCAGTTCGTGACCGCGCTGCAGCAGGGCGAGGAGCTGGGCGCGCCGATCGTGGAGACGCTCATACAGATCGCCAACGACATGCGGCGCACGGACGCGCAGAACGCGCGCAGGAAGGCGGCGAAGGCGGTCCCGAAGGCGACGATGGTCATCACGACGCTGATGGTCCCGGCGACGATGATCCTGCTGGGCGCGGGCCTCTTCCTGGGCACGGGAACGGACTTCGGGTCGGTGACGGGGGAGTGAGGCCGGGGCGGGAAGTCGGCCGCAGTGTGAGACAACCCCTTCGCTGATGCAACGGAATGTGGAACAGTGGGGACGGAGTGTGAGGGGGGTGGAGATGGCGACCGTGAAGACCCGTGGAAGCGGGGCGACTTGTGCGATCACGAAGGCGCCGGTCAGGGACGGGGGCGATCCGTCCGGCCGCACCGGCCGAATCTTCGCCGAACTCCGCACCCGCACCCGTCCCGAGGCCATAGCCTCATGGCTGGGCTCCAGGCCCACCCGATGACCAGGGCCCACAGAGAGGCCCACGGGCCCAGTGCGCCGACCGAGGGGTCGGCGTACCGTGGCGGTGCGCAGGCGTCTGAACGCGGAGGGGACCACGATGAACGACGCGATGCTGAAGGCCCTGACCAAGGCCATGCTCGAACTGACGACCCGAACGAACCCCGAACACCGGGACCGGGACCGCGGGCAGACGGCGGTCGAGTATCTGGGGATCATCGTGGTGGTGGTGGCGATCGTGGTGGCGATCACCGGCACGGACATCGGGCAGTCGATCAAGGACGCCATCGCCACGAAGATCAGCGAACTGACCGGCGGCTGACGGGCTCGTGTCGCCGGCGGGGTGACGCGGGGCAGGCGTTCCCGGTCTACATCGCCGCCGTCGGGGGTCTGCTGTTCCTCGCGTTCGTCTACTTCGTGGTCGGGCAGGCCGCGGCCACGCGTAACGGCGCCCAGACCGCGGCCGACGCCGCGGCGCTGGCCGCGGCGGAGGACGCCCGGGACCAACTGCGCCGGGGGTGGATCGAGGTGATCCTCGACCCTGAGGCGTGGGACGCCTTCGTCCGCGGGGAGGCGTACGACCCCTCCTCCGCGTGCCAGCAGGCGGCATCGTTCGCGGCCAAGAACGGCGCGGCGCTGTCGGGGGACGGCTGTGTCCCTCTGTCGGATCCTCAGGGCTTCAGCGCCACCGTGGAGTCCCGGGAGACCGTGGGTCTCCCGGGGGCCAAGGCGCAGCACGCCGTCGCGTCGGCGACGGCTCTGATCGAGCCGCAATGCTCTTTCACGGCAGAGAAGCCCGAGCCGGAGGAAACGGAGCCGGCGCCCGATCCCTCGGAACCCGGGGAGGAGCCGGAGCCGGAACCCGAGCCGGAACCGGAACCGATCACCGGGCTCACCTGCGGTGAGACGGACTGGACGATCGACCCCGACGACCCGGTACTTCCCAGTGCCGCAGAACTCTTCACGGTCCGACTGGCCGGCGACGACGAGTAAAGGAAGCGCGCTTCATGAATGTTCGGTACGCACGAACGGGGCTGGCCGCCCTCGCCGTCGCATCGGTGGCTCTCCTTGCGGTCGGCTGCGGGGCCGAGGACAAGCCGCTGGCCAACAAGCCGGCCGCGACCGCCACTCCGTCTCCGTCGACGACCCGGGCAGGGTCGGAGCAGCCCAGCGCCGAGACGCCGACGGAGGTTCTGGCCACCCTCAAGGGTCAGAAGGGGCTTGAGCTGGCCATCAACCTGGCGGAGCGTGACGCCGGAGGATTCCTCACGGTCAAGGGACAGCTGAAGAACACCTCGGACACGGGAACCATCGTTCCGTCCCGTCTCAGCGGTGACGAGACGGAGGTCGTGAAGCACGGCAACTCCCTCGGGGGAGCCACCCTGGTCGATGCGGTGGGGAAGAAGCGGTACTACGTGCTGAGGGACACCGACGGCCGCCCGTTGACCACATCAGGGCTCTCCAACATCGGCGCCGGACAGGGGATTCCGGTGTTCCTGCAATTCCCCGCACCCCCGGCCGGCACCGCAGCGGTCTCCTTCCAACTCCCCACCTTCGAACCCGCCACCCTCAAACTCTCCTGAGGCGACGCCATGACGACGACATCCCGCCGCCTCGCCGCGCTTCTGGTCGCCTCCGTCGCGCTGGGGCCCCTCCTCGTGCCCGTCGCGTACGCCGACGATCCGCCCGGGGCCGCCGCCAGTGCCTCGCCGCCGCCGGCCATCGATCCGAACGCCCCGGGGCTGATGCTTCCCGACGGGGCCACCCTCGCCGCCGCCAAGGTGCTCGACATCAAGCAGATCGTCGAGGACGAGGGCGGTGAGCAGCGGCGCCAGGACACCAACGTGGACGTGACGTTCGCGCTGCAGGCCGAGGTCCTGTTCCCCAAGAACAGCGCCAAGCTCGGCGCCGCCGCCAACGCCCGTATCGCCGCGATCGCCGCCGAGATCAACAGACTCGGGTCCGGCCGCGTCCGCGTCTTCGGGTTCACCGACAACCTCGGGACGTACGAGCACGGGCTCAAGCTGTCGAAGGAGCGGGCCGTCGCCGTGCAGCAGGTGCTGGCGCGGAGCCTCGACCCGGGCACGACCTTCGACATCCGGGGCTACAGCGAGGACTACCCGATCGCCGACAACGGCTCCGAGGAGGGCCGCAAGAAGAACCGCCGCGTCGAGATCTCCTTCCCCCGCACCAGCCCGCCCGCCGCCCCCTGACGTCCTCGTCAGAGCGCCAGCGCCGCCCTGATCACGGCCGTCACGCGGTCGGGGCGGCGGAAGACCTCGCCCGCCGTGAACCGCAGCACCCGGCGGACCTCGGGGCAGGACTGCAGGGCGTTGAACCGGGCCGCGTCCCGCTCGTGGGCCCGGCGGGTGCCGTGGAAGGCGTACCCCTCGACCTCCACGGCCAGGCCCTCCGCGCGGAACAGGAAGTCCGGGCGCAGCGGCGGCCCCGAGGCCGGGCGCAGGATCGGCTGGGACTCCGGGAAGAGGCCGGCGTCCCCCATCCGCAGCCTCGCCACCGTCTCCGCCGGGGAGCCGGAGGCCGGCTCGGCCAGCCGCAGCCAGGCGCGGGCGCGGGGCGATCCGCGCCGGGGCGCCGCGAGTTCGGCGGCGAGGTCCTCGTACCGGACGAGAGCCTCGCGCCGCACGCCCTCGACCGCCCGGCGGGCGAGCGCCGAGTCGGCGACCACCACGGCCTCCTCCCGGCCGCCCGCCGCCCGTATCAGGTCGCCGACCGTCCGCGCCGGGGTCGTCGTCCGCAGGCCCCGCCGCATCGACTGGTCCGCCGCCGTGAGGAACCTCGTGCCGTGGACGCGCACCGGTGTCCCCCCGCCCGCCGCGGGTTCGGACGGCGAGCGGGACGGTGCCGGGGCGGTGAACTCCAGCGGTTCCGCACCCCCTCGCGCTCCCAGTCGCTCGATGCGGTGCAGCCGCGCCGCCGTCCCGTGGCTGCACACCCACTCCGGGCGCAGGAACTGGAGCGCCGTCGCCCGCACCCGCCAGTCCACCTCCTTGCCCGGGGCCGCCCACGCGCCCCGGCAGATCCGCTGCCAGCCGTCCCGGCGCAGCCGGCCGGCCAGCCGCCCCGGCGGCCAGCCCGCCGCGAGCGCCCAGATCGTCAGGAGGACCCCGCCCCTCGCGAGGATCGCCAACTCGTACATACGCCCAACGATCCACGGAAGAGGGACACTTCGCACCCCCTGTGGAAAACCTGCCGAAAGCCGACGTCAGGAAAGCGCAAAGGTGGCGGGACAAGCCCGCCGGGCAGGAGCATTCTGGACGGATGACGACGACGGGCGACACCCCGGGCGCGGTCCCGAGTCCGCAGAGCGCGCAGAGATCCGCGCAGAGACCGCGGAGCACGCAGGGCGCGCAGAGTACGCAGAGCGTGCAGTTGGTCAGCGACCTCGTCACCCGGATCCCCGAGTTCCGGGACGTGTACGACAACCACGTCTTCCACCAGGGCGGCGTGCAGCCGCACGTGTTCTTCTGGGACGTGGTCCAGGACACCGTCCGCTCCTTCCTCGGCGAGACCCCGTGCGCGGCCGACTGGCGCCGCACCCTCGCCTTCCTGGAGGAGCAGAGCTGCCGCGGCGTCCTGGGCGTCGACGAGGTGATCGTCACCTCCTTCCTCGGCGACCTGCCCTCGCCGCACGAGCCGGGGCACGCCATCGTCCAGCAGCTCGGTCCGGTCATGGCCGCGAAGTTCGTCCGCATAAGGCCCCGGGGCTGAGCCCTCGGACCGCCGGGACGGTGTCCCGGGGCTGAGCCCTCGGCACCGCCGGGATAATCGGGCGCATGTCCCCGCAGGCCCCGCCCGCCCTCACCGGCCACAGCCGCACCGCCCGTCTCGCCGGCCGATTCCGTGCCCTCGACCCCGCGGTCCTGGCCGTCGGCGGGTACGCCCTCACCCGCCTCGTCGGCCTCGCGGTCCTGGCGATCGCCTCCGCCGTCACCGGCGAGGACGGGCTGCACCGGCTCAAGGGCCGCTGGGACTCCGTCTGGTACGTGCGGATCGCCGAGAACGGCTACGGGTACCAGTCCACCCTGCCCAACGGGGACGTCCACCCCGACCTGGCGTTCTTCCCGCTCTTCCCGGCCCTGGAGCGCGGCCTCTCCGCCGTCCTCCCGCTGGACGCGGCCGGTGCCGGGCTGCTCGTCTCCTGGACCGCCGGGATCGCCGCCGCCTGGGGCATGTACCGGTGCGGCGCGCACGCCTTCGGCCCCCGGACCGGCGTGCTGCTCGCCGTCCTCTGGGGCGTGTACCCGACCGCGTTCGTCCAGTCGATGGCGTACACGGAGACGCTCTTCACCGCCCTGGCCGCCTGGTCGCTCCTCGCGGTCCTGCGCGGGCGCTGGATCCTGGCCGGAGTCCTGTGCGCGGCCGCCGGACTCACCCGCCCGACGGCCGTCGCGCTGATCGCCGCCCTCGGGCTGACCGCCCTCGAGGGGCTCGTCCGCGACCGTCGGCTGCCCGCGCGGACGCTCCTAGGAGTCCTGATCGCGCCGCTCGGCTGGCTCGGGTACATCGCGTACGTGGGCGTCCGCCGGGACAGCGTGACCGCCTACTTCGAGGTCCAGGCCGCCTGGGGCAACTCGATCGACGGCGGGGTCGCCCTCGCCCGGTTCATCGCCGGTCTGCCCTGGCCCGCGGCCCTCGGGCTCTGCGCGGCGCTCGCCCTGCTCGGCCGGCTGGTCGTCCTCTGCGTGCGGCAGCGCCAGCCGCTGCCGCTGCTCGTCTACACGATCGGGGTCGTGGGCGTCTCCCTCGTGGGCGCCGCGTACTTCGGCTCCCGGCCGCGGCTGATGATGCCCGCGTTCGGGCTGCTGCTCCCGCCCGCCGCGGCCCTCGCCCGGCTCCGCGCCAGGACCGCCGCACCGGTCCTCGCCGGGCTCGCCCTCGCCTCCGCCGGATACGGCGCCTTCACGCTCCTGGGGCCGGGCCCGCCGTGACGTCTCCGGCCGTCTCCACGCGCACGCGTACCCCCGGCCGCAGCCCCCAGCCCGCCATCGCGCCCGCCTCCGCCTCCAGGACGTGCCGGCCGCGCGGCCGGAGCATGCCGAGCCGTCCCGGGCGCATCGTGACGACGGACCGGACCGTGAACGAGCCGTCGAGATACGCCACGTCGATCGGGAACCGCATCCCGAAGGTGTGGACGCTGTTCGTCCGGACGATGAGCAGCGCTCCCGTGATCCCGTCCCGCCCCAGCAGTCCCCGCCGCCGTGCCCGGTACGAGGCCGCCACCTCCAGCCGCACCGGCGCCCCCGAACCGACCGTCAGCGTCCCCGTGCCGTCCGCCCATTTCCCCATGCGCCAGACCGTAGCGGTCCGGCGACCCTAGGGTCGGTCCGTGTACGTCACGACGATCACCCTCGCCGCCCTCTGGGGCGCCGCCGTCGGGCTGCTCGTGCCGCGCGCCGCGTACCGGCTCTCCGTGGCACCCGAGGAGCCCTGGCGGGACCGCTGCCCCGCCGGGCACGTCTTCGCGGGGCCCGCGCGCGGCTGGCTCGGCGGGCCGGGGCGGCAGGAGTGCGCGACGCCCGGCGGGCCCTTCTCGGCGCCCCTGCTGACCGCGCTCGCCTGTGCCGCGCTGGCCGCCGCCACCGGCGGCCCCCGGCCCGAGCTCGCGGTCTGGCTGCTCGGCGCGCCCTTCGCCGTCGTCCTCGCCGGCGTCGACGCGCGCGTGGGCCGGCTTCCCGACGTCCTCACCCTGCCGCTGGCGGCCGCGGTGCCGCTGCTCCTGGGGCTCGCCGCGCTCCTTCCGTACGCCATGGGCTCCTGGCTCCACAGCGTGCTCGGCGCGCTCGTCCTCGGCGGCGCCTACCGCGCGCTCCACGAGATCAACCGCGACGGCTTCGGGCTCGGCGACGCCAAGCTGGCGATGCCGCTGGGCGCGGCGCTCGGGTGGTACGGCTGGGACGTCCTGTTCTTCGGGGCCTTCGCCGGGTTCCTGCTGGGGTCGGCGTACGGGATCGGACTCATGGTCCTGCGCCGCGCCGACCGTTCCTCGGCGATCCCGTTCGGGCCCTTCATGCTCGCGGGCGGGCTGCTGGGACTGCTCCTCGGCGCGTTCACCGCCCTGCCCTGAGGGTTCGTGCCCGCCGGTCACCGGCCCGTCGCCCGCGGTGACGGCCGCGGCGGGCGGCCGCCCGCGCAAGGGCTCCGAGCTGCCCGGGAGCCGGTCCGCGGCGGGCGTCCCGTCAACGCGGCGCCCGGTCCGGGCGGTCCCCCGTGGGAGGGACGGAAGTCCGCCGCCGCGCCGGGGCGCAAACCCGCCACCGGGGCTTGAACCCCTTGTCCCGACTGGGATCCGGGGAATTCGCCGGGGTTCGTTCGGCGTACCTGGCGCGCAAGACGACTAACGAAGGGTTATGGTGGAAACCCCCCCTCGGGCCGGTCCGTATCCCCCCCACGGACCGGCCCGTTTTTCTTGCCCGGACCGCGGCGGGGCCCGCCCCGGATCCCCTCGGGGCCCACCCCGTCACCCGGAGCGCGTCAGCCCCGGCCGGCCCAGATGTTCGTGCCCGCGGTGTCCACGGCGAACGAGTCGATCTCCACCAGCTCGTCGGCGGTCAGCGGCGCGGACGCGAGGGCGGCCACGTTCTCCTCCAGCTGGGCGACGCTGGACGCGCCGATCAGCGCCGAGGTCATCCGCTCGTCGCGCAGCACCCACGACAGCGCCAGCTGCGCCAGCGTCTGCCCGCGCCGGCCCGCGATCTCCGCGAGGCCGTGCAGCCGCCGCAGCACCTCGTCGGAGAGCAGGTTCGGGTCGAGGGACTTGCCCTGGGTGGCCCGCGAGCCCTCCGGGATGCCCTTCAGGTACTTGCCGGTGAGCAGGCCCTGCGCCAGGGGCACGAAGGAGATGCAGCCCATGCCGGCCGCCTCCAGCGTGTCGAGGAGGCCGTCCTCCTCGGTCCAGCGGTTGATCATCGAGTACGAGGGCTGGTGGATGAGCGGACGGACGCCCATCTCGCGCAGGATCCGCGCGGCCTCGGCGGTCTGCTCGCTGTTGTACGAGGAGACGCCCACGTACAGCGCCTTGCCCTGCTGGACGGCGGAGGCCAGGGCCCCCATCGTCTCCTCCAGCGGGGTGTGCGGGTCGAAGCGGTGCGAGTAGAAGATGTCGACGTAGTCGAGGCCCATCCGGTCCAGGGAGGCGTCGAGCGAGGACAGCAGGTACTTGCGGGAGCCCCACTCGCCGTACGGGCCGGGGTGCATCTCGTACCCGGCCTTGGTGGAGATGATCAGCTCGTCGCGGTACGGCGCGAAGTCCTGGGCGAAGAGCTTGCCGAAGTTCAGCTCGGCGGAGCCGGGCGGCGGCCCGTAGTTGTTCGCCAGGTCGAAGTGGGTGACGCCGAGGTCGAAGGCGCGGCGCAGGATCGCGCGCTGGGTGTCGAGGGCGCGGTCGTCGCCGAAGTTGTGCCAGAGGCCGAGGGAGACGGCGGGGAGCTTGAGACCGCTGCGGCCCGAGCGGCGGTACTCCATGGAGTCGTAGCGGTCCGCTGCGGCGCGGTACAGGGGGGAATCAGTCACGTATCTCTGCTTATCACGGACTTGTGACAGTCCCGGGCTGGGAGCCTGTCGCCCGTGCGCAGTAGTGTGGCGGCTTGCGGACCGCCGCGGCACGGCGGGCCTGCCGCTGCATGGAGAGGTAAAGAACAGTGAACCTGCGCGACCTGGTGTACGGGCTCTACGCACGCCGGGTGGAAGGCCGCCTCGACCATGACCAGGTGCCCAAGCACATCGGGGTCATCCTCGACGGGAACCGCCGCTGGGCCAAGGCCTCCGGCGGGACGCCCGAGCAGGGCCACAAGGCCGGCGCGGACAAGATCCAGGAGCTGCTCGGCTGGTGCGCCGAGACCGACGTCGAGGTCGTCACGCTCTGGATGCTCTCCACGGACAACCTGAACCGGCCGGAGGAGCAGCTCGTCCCGCTGCTCGGCATCATCGAGAACGCCGTGCGGGCGCTGGCCGCCGACGGCCGCTGGCGCGTCCACCACGTCGGCACGATGGACCTGCTCCCCGCCCGTACGCAGTCGGTGCTCAAGGAGGCCGAGCAGTCCACCCACGACAACACGGGGATACTCGTGAACGTGGCCGTGGGCTACGGCGGCCGCCAGGAGATCGCGGACGCCGTCCGCTCGCTGCTCCTGGAGCACGCGGAGCGCGGCACGAGCTTCGAGGAGCTCGCCGAGATCGTCGACGTCGAGCACATCTCGGAGCACCTCTACACCCGCGGCCAGCCCGACCCGGACCTGGTGATCCGCACCAGCGGCGAGCAGCGGCTGTCCGGATTCATGCTGTGGCAGAGCGCCCATTCCGAGTACTACTTCTGTGAGGTCCACTGGCCGGCCTTCCGGAAGGTCGACTTCCTGCGGGCGCTGCGCGACTACGCCGCGCGGCACCGGCGCTACGGGACCTGATCCCCGGATCCGGACGGGCCCCGCGGGGGCCCGGCGACCCGGTCGGAACCGATCACCTCGTGTTCACGAACACGTCGTCATATGCCATGGCATGGCTGAGCCTGTTCGAGGGCATATCCCTGGTGAAGTGAGCGGCACGGAGACCGCCACCCGGGAGGCCCCTTGCACCAGGACGACCGTGCGGGACACGTACGGGAGAAGCGGAGGGCCGTGGTTCGGCCCGTGCACGGTGGCCCGAACCCGGTCCCAATCCGCAGCGACACCGGTTCCGTCGCACCCCGACCTCACAGGGGTCTTCCGAGGGGGTCTGTCCATCCGTGGTGACCAGCACGAAGCGCCGCCTTTCCGACCGGCGCACCTATGTTCTCGACACCAGCGTCCTGCTGGCCGACCCCAACGCCGTCTCCCGGTTCGAGGAGCACGAGGTCGTGCTCCCGATCGTCGTGGTGACGGAGCTTGAGGCCAAGCGGCACCATCCCGAGCTCGGCTACTTCGCCCGGCAGGCCCTGCGCCTCCTGGACGACTTCCGAGTCCGGTACGGACGCCTGGACGCCCCGCTCCCCGTGGGAGACCTGGGCGGCACCCTGCGTGTCGAACTCAACCATTCCGACCCCGGCATCCTGCCCGCCGGCTACAGGTTGGGGGACAACGACTCACGGATCCTCGCGGTCGCGCGCAACCTCCAGGCGGAGGGGTACGACGTCACGGTCGTCTCCAAGGACCTGCCGCTGCGCATCAAGGCCTCGTCGGTCGGACTCCTCGCCGAGGAGTACCGGGCCGAACTGGCCATCACGGACGCCAACGGCTGGACCGGGATGTCCGACCTGGCGCTCTCCGGCGAGCAGGTCGACCTGCTCTACGACCAGGAGTCGCTGTACGTGCCGGAGGCCGCCGAGCTTCCGGTCCACACGGGCCTGGTGCTCCAGTCCGAGCGGGGCAAGGCGCTCGGCCGGGTCACCGCCGAGGGGAACGTGCGGCTGGTCCGCGGCGACCGGGAGGCCTTCGGGCTCCGCGGCCGCAGCGCCGAGCAGCGGATCGCGCTGGACCTGCTCCTCGACCCGGACGTCGGCATCATCTCCATGGGCGGCCGGGCCGGCACCGGCAAGTCCGCGCTCGCGCTCTGCGCGGGCCTGGAGGCGGTCCTGGAGCGCCGTCAGCACCAGAAGGTGATGGTCTTCCGTCCGCTGTACGCGGTCGGCGGCCAGGAGCTCGGCTACCTGCCGGGCAGCGAGGCGGAGAAGATGAGCCCCTGGGCTCAGGCCGTCTTCGACACGCTGTCCTCGGTCGCGAGCCGCGAGGTGGTGGAGGAGGTCCTCGGCCGCGGGATGCTGGAGGTTCTGCCGCTCACCCACATCCGCGGCCGTTCGCTCCACGACGCGTTCGTCATCGTGGACGAGGCCCAGTCCCTGGAGCGGAACGTCCTCCTGACCGTTCTGTCCCGAATCGGGGCGAATTCGCGGGTCGTTCTGACCCATGACGTCGCCCAGCGGGACAACCTCAGGGTCGGCCGGTACGACGGAGTCGTCGCCGTGGTCGAGAAACTGAAGGGGCATCCGCTCTTCGCCCACGTCACCCTCACCCGCTCCGAGCGCTCCCAGATCGCGGCGCTCGTGACGGAGATGCTGGAGGACGGTCAGATCTGACCCGATCGGTACGGGTCCGTCCCCGTACGGAAGTTGGCGCCGCCCGGCAGAGCGCAGGAGCTTAGCCGGGCGGCGCCCCCATGTCCGCCTTATCTGCGAAAACACCTGCCCCCGCCCAGGTGTGAGCTTTCACACGCAACGCAGAATTGCCTTGCGGTGTCGCCGTCCGGCAGAGTCTTGCTTCCGTCAGGCCCCGCATACGGCACCCGTGCACCTTCAGGCGCACAAGCACCACATAACTCCACAGCCGTTCGCCGTATGCCGCCCACAGCACCACGGGCCCGTGTCTTCTGTGACCGTGTACGTCGGAGACCAGCGCCAGGGGCACGATTTCGCCCGCGTGGTCACCTGTGCGGGCGTGCTGGAAGGAAACCGTGTGAGCCGGATCTCGGTCCGGGGATTCGCGGTGGCTTCGGCCACTGCGGTCACCACCGTCGGCGCCGTCATGGGCGTTGCGTCGGGTAACGCCGCCCAGTCCTCGGACGACAACTTCGAGGCCACCGCGGCCGACACCACGCTGCTCGCGGACATCCCCGTGGGCGAACAGGCCCAGGTACAGGTCTCGTCCCTCTCGGAGCAGGCCGACGTCCAGGCCGCCGCTGCCGACTCCCTCGCCAAGAAGTCCGCGGAGGAGACGGCCCGTCTCCGCGCCGCCAAGGACGCCGAGGCGAAGAAGGAGGCCGCCGACAAGGTCGCCGCCGAGGAGAAGGCCGAGAAGGAGCGCAAGGAGGCCGAGGAGCGCGCCAGCCGTTCCGCGGTCCGCGACGCCTCGACCTTCAGCGCGCAGGGCTCGTACTCCGTGGCCGAGGTCAAGGCGATCGCCCGCCAGATGATCCCGGCCTCGCAGTTCCAGTGCTTCAGCAACATCGTGGACCACGAGTCCACCTGGAACTACAAGGCCGTCAACCCGGGCTCGGGCGCCTACGGCCTCGTCCAGGCGCTCCCCGGCAGCAAGATGGCCAGCGCGGGCGCCGACTGGCAGACCAACCCGGCCACCCAGATCAAGTGGGGCCTCAACTACATGAACAGCCGTTACGGCAGCCCCTGCGGCGCCTGGTCGTTCTGGCAGTCCCACCGCTGGTACTAGAACGGCGTGCTCGACTTCGGGGAGCCCCCCACCGTCCTACGGTGGGGGGCTCCCCGCGTGTAGTTTCACAACTCCACGGATTCCGGGGGGAACGCCGGGGAACGAGTGGGAAAAAGCGAGCGGGGGATGAGGAAAGCGATGTCGAGAGTGCCAGGGTGGCTGGGTCGGCTGGGCGCGAGCCTGAGCCGTATGGGTGAACGCCTCGACGAGCGGCGGGCCGAGGCGGAGCGTGACGATCCGATGGACCCGTCGTACGAGGAGCCGCAGCGGCGGCGGACGGCCGACGCGCCCCCGGCGGGCGGGCAGGCGGCCGGGACCGCGGGCGGCGCTCGCACCGGAGACGCCGACGACCCGAACGCCGACCCGGACACCGCCGCACCCCTCCCCGAGGCGGCCGCCGCCCCGGCCTCCGTGCCCGCGCCCCCCTCGTACGCCCCCGCCGTCGCCGCCCGGCCCGACCCCGTCGCCGCGATCCCGTGGGGCATGCGGGTCGCCGCCGAGGCGAGCTGGCGCCTGCTCGTCTTCGCCGGCACCGTCTGGGTCCTGATGAAGGTGATCAGCTCCGTCCAGCTGGTCGTCCTCGCCTTCGTCGCCGCGCTGCTCATCACCGCCCTGCTCCAGCCCACCGTGGCCATGCTCCGCAGGAGGGGGCTGCCCCGCGGACTCGCGACGGCCGTCACCGCCGTCTCCGGCTTCGTGGTGATGGGCCTGGTCGGCTGGTTCGTGGTGTGGCAGGTGATGGACAACATCGACAACCTGACCGACCGGGTCAAGGACGGCATCGAGGAGCTCAAGCGCTGGGCCCTGGACAGCCCGTTCCACGTGACCGAGCGCCAGATCAACGAGATCGCGAAGAACCTCAGCGACACCATCGGCGCCAACGCCGAGCAGATCACCTCCGTGGGACTCCAGGGCGTCGCCGTCTTCGTCGAGGCGATGACCGGCATCCTGCTCGCCATGTTCTCGACGCTCTTCCTGCTGTACGACGGGAAGAAGGTCTGGGAGTGGACGCTCAAGCTGGTGCCCGCCCAGGCCCGGCCCGGCGTCGCCGGTGCGGGGCCGCGCGCCTGGCGCACCCTCACCGCCTATGTGCGCGGCACGGTGCTCGTCGCCCTGATCGACGCGGTCTTCATCGGTCTCGGACTCTGGTTCCTCGAAGTCCCGATGGCCGTGCCGCTGGCCGTCTTCATCTTCCTCTTCGCGTTCATCCCGCTGGTCGGCGCCGTCGTCTCCGGCGCCCTCGCCGTCGTGGTCGCCCTGGTCACCAACGGCCCGTTCACCGCGCTCATGGTGCTGGTCGTCGTCCTCGCCGTGCAGCAGATCGAGGGCCATGTCCTTCAGCCCTTCATCCTCGGGCGCGCGGTGCGGGTCCACCCGCTGGCCGTCGTCCTCGCGGTCGCGGCCGGCGGCCTGACCGCCGGCATCGGCGGCGCCGTGGTCGCCGTCCCCCTGGTCGCCGTCGTCAACACGGTGGTCGGCTACCTCCGCGCGTACAGCACGGAGCAGGCCCTGCGCAGCGCCCCCGAGCCCCGCGGGGCGACCGCCTACGAGGTCGCGCCGACCCCCGCCCCCGGCACGCTCGCGGGCAAGGCGGAGAAGCGCCCGTGATCTCGGAACCGGAGCTCGACGGGGACACCGTTCACGCGTCCGCCGAACTGATGACCGAGGCGCGGGACCCGCGCCCGCCCCGGCCGCACCGCCCCTGGCTGTGGGCGCTCGGCGGCGCCGCGGTGGCGTCGGCGGTGTGGGGCGGTGGGCTCTACGCGGTCCAGCGCGGGGAGGATCCGGGGCCCGACCTGGGCGGGTACAAGACGGTGGCGGACCTCTGCCGGACGGCGAAGCTGGGTGCGCTGACCACCGTCCTGGGCAAGCGGTACCCCGACAACCAGGCGGAGGCGAGCCGCGCACCGGAGCTGGAGGTGCACGACTGCGCGGTGCTCTTCGGCTCGCCGGAGTCCGGCTTCTCCGGAAACGTCACGTACACCCGGCACCTCGTGACGGACCCCGGCCCCGAGTTCGACGCCAGGGCCGCCCGGCTCGACCTGAAGCCGTACGCCGGGCTGGGCGAGAAGGCGTACCAGCAGGTCAGCGACTTCGGCGCACAGCTCATCGTGCTCGACGGGCAGGTGGAGATCGAGATCTCCTTCACCTCGATGGCCAGCTGGAACGAGGACGGCACCCCGAAGTCCGATCAGATCGAGCTCGACGGAATCGAGATCCCCCTCGGCCAGGACATGCTCGCGCTCATGGCGGCGCTCAAGAGGTGACGGACCGGCGGTGCGTCCGCCGCGGCCGGCCGGGTACGGAGAAGGGGCCCCGGGGCTGTACGCCCCGGGGCCCCTTCTCCGTATCGTGACGCCCTACTCGGCGGAGGCGAGGACCGCTTCCGCGTCGAGGGTGACGCCGACCGCCTGGATCACCGCGGCGATCTTGACGGCCTCCTGGATCGTGGCGCGGTCGACACCGGCCTGGCGCAGGACCTGCTCGTGCGAGTCGAGGCACTGGCCGCAGCCGTTGATCGCGGACACCGCCAGCGACCACAGCTCGAAGTCGACCTTCTCGACGCCCGGGTTGCCGATGACGTTCATCCGCAGACCGGCGCGCATCGTCCCGTACTCGGGGTCCGACAGCAGGTGCCGGGTCCGGTAGAAGACGTTGTTCATCGCCATGATCGCGGCGGCGGACTTGGCCGCCTGGTACGCCTCGGGCTTCAGGTTGGCCTGGGCCTCGGGCTCCAGCTCCTTGAGGACCTTCGGCGAGCGCGAGGCGATCGCGCAGGCGAGGACGGTGCCCCAGAGCTGCTGCTGGGGCAGCTCGCTGTTGCCGATGACCGAACCGAGGTTCAGCTTCAGGTCCTTGGCGAAGTCCGGTATGGCGGACTTCAGTTCGTCGAGAGCCATGTCAGATCACTCGCCCGACAGGAGCGCGGCCGCGTCGAGGGTGCCCTCGCCCTTGTTCCAGTTGCAGGGGCACAGCTCGTCGGTCTGCAGGGCGTCGAGGACCCGCAGGACCTCCTTGGGGTTACGGCCGACGGAGCCGGCGGTCACCATGGTGAACTGGATCTCGTTGTTCGGGTCGACGATGAAGACGGCACGCTGCGCGAAGCCGTCCTCGCCGCGGACGCCGCAGTCGCTCATGAGCTCGTGCTTCGAGTCGGCCAGCATCGGGAAGGGCAGGTCACGCAGGTCGGCGTGGTCCTTGCGCCAGGCGTGGTGGACGAACTCGGAGTCGCCGGAGACGCCGAGGATCTGGGCGTCGCGGTCCGCGAACTCGTCGTTCAGCTTGCCGAACGCGGCGATCTCGGTGGGGCAGACGAAGGTGAAGTCCTTCGGCCAGAAGAACACCACGCGCCACTTGCCCTCGTAGGCCTTGTGGTCGATCTGCTCGAACTCCTTGCCGCTCTCCAGCGACACGCAGGCGGTCAGGTCGTAGGTGGGGAACTTGTCACCGACAGTGAGCACGCGCTCTCCTTGCGAACGGGAAGGGTCCCTTTTGAGGTCTTCCGTGGGGGTTGGACGGCTCACAGCATGGCACGGAGTGCATTGATCAGTGAAATAGCTAGAGTGGGTCGTGTTGATCGAAGGTGGTTATCAGTGATCCCGGCACGACGTGTGAAACAACCCAGCCTGTCCCAGCTCAGAGCCTTCGCGGCGGTGGCCGAGCATCTGCACTTCCGCGACGCGGCGGCCGCCATCGGCATGAGCCAGCCCGCCCTCTCGGGCGCGGTTTCGGCACTCGAAGAGGCACTCGGTGTCCAACTCCTCGAGCGTACGACGCGGAAGGTGCTGCTCTCGCCGGCGGGGGAGCGGCTCGCCGTCCGCGCACGGGGGGTCCTCGACGCGGTCTCGGAGCTGATGGAGGAGGCGGAGGCGGCCCAGGCCCCGTTCACCGGGGTGCTGCGGCTCGGGGTGATCCCGACGGTCGCCCCCTACCTGCTGCCGACGGTGCTCCGGCTGGTCCACCGCCGCTATCCGGACCTCGACCTCCAGGTCCACGAGGAGCAGACCTCCTCGCTGCTGGAGGGGCTGGCGGCCGGGCGGCTCGACCTGCTGCTCCTCGCCGTGCCCCTCGGCGTACCCGGGGTCACCGAACTGCCCCTCTTCGACGAGGACTTCGTCCTGGTCACCCCGCAGGGCCATCCGCTCGCCGGCCGGGACGACATCCCGCGCGAGGCCCTCAGGGAACTGCGGCTGCTGCTCCTCGACGAGGGGCACTGCCTGCGCGACCAGGCGCTCGACATCTGCCGCGAGGCCGGGCGCGCGGACGGCGCGGAGGTCACCACCACCGCGGCGGGGCTCTCCACCCTCGTGCAGCTGGTGGCCGGCGGACTGGGGGTGACCCTGCTGCCGCGCACCGCGGTCACCGTCGAGACCGCCCGCAACAACGCCCTGTGGACCGGGCTCTTCACCGAACCGGCGCCCGCCCGGCGGATCGCCCTCGCCATGCGCACCGGCGCGGCCCGGCACGCCGAGTTCGAGGAACTCGCGGCGGAACTGCGCGGGGCGATGCGCGGACTGCCCGTACGGGTGCTGGACGGCGACGGCTGAGCGCCCGTACGCGCGGGGCGGTTCCCGGGAACCCTCCCGCGCGCCGGTCCGACACGGCGGACGGCGGCTCCCGATACCCCCCCGGTACCGGGAACCGCCGCCCCCTTCTCGTACATCCGCCCGGAGGGTTACTCCGTGCGCAGCCCGTCCGCCCGCATCAGGCGCCAGAGGACGGGCATGCTCAGCAGCGTCACGGCCGCGATCAGACCGAGACCGATCCCGACGACGGGCAGGAAGGCCCACCAGTCCTGCACCTGCTGACCGCCCATCCCCAGCAGCACCACCCCGAGGCCGGTCCCGCCCAGAACCGACAGGACCAGGCCGACGGCGATCGGCACCGCCGTCTGCCAGAGCACCGACCAGCTCAGGGTGGACCGCCGGGTGCCGAAGGCGACCAGCGAGGAGAGCAGCCGCCTGCGGTCCCTGAGCTGCTCCAGGGTCGCGACCAGCAGGGAGGCCGCCACCAGCAGCATCGTCAGGGTGGAGCCGACCAGGATGCCGGTGCGGACGCTGCCGAACGCGGCGTCCCGCTCGGTCTCCGCGAGGGTGCGGACCCAGGACGTCGGGTCGATCTCCTCCGCCGTGTTCCGCACGTGGTCGGCGGCGTCGGGCACGGCGGGGTCGAGCCGGACCATGGCCTGTGCGTCGGGCCGGTCGAGCCGGGTGACGTCGATCGCCGACGGGGTGGCGAGGACCCCGTACTGGTACATGCCCGTCGGGTCGGGGCGCGAGTCCACGAGCCGGGCGCCGGCGGGGATCCGCCACTGGGGCGGCGGGCCGTCCCCGGCGCGCTTCGGCTCGCTCGGGTGCGGATGCGGGTCGCGCAGGGCGACCGCGGCGCCCGGGCGGGCCGCCCTCGTGACGAAGGAGTCGTCGGGGCTGCCCTGGGCGCCGTGCGCCAGGAGGACGAACACGTCGCCGTCCTTGCAGGAGGGCAGCGTGGCGAACTCGGCCAGGGAGGCGCAGTCGCCGACCCTCAGCGAGCTCATCGGGGCGTACCCCTCTCCCTTCTTGAGGGGCCCGGGGCGCCACACGTGCGACTCGACGATCCCGAAGACGTCCCGGACGCCCTCGGTCCGCTCGAAGCGCTCGATGGTCCTCAGCGCCGCGCCGGCCGACGCGGCGTCGACCCCGACGACGAGCTCGGCGCGGGACACGTCCTGACCCGTGACCTGGGTGAAGTCGTTCTCCATCGCCTGGAAGAGCATCTGGAGCGCGATCGCGCCCGTCGCCGCGACGACGATGCCGCTGACGGCGCGGGCCGCCGTGCCGCTGCTCAGCTGGAGCCGGCGGACGGCCAGCTGCCAGGCCACGGGCCCGGCGTGCAGCCGCTTCACCCCGGCCTCAACGAGCCACGGGAGCAGCGTCGTCAGGCCGATCAGGGCGAGGGTGGTGCCGGCCGCCACGCCCACGGTGTCGATGCTCGCCTCGGTCACCTGCACGTCGCCCGTGAGCGGGACGAGCAGGGCGGCGCCCGCCGCGAGGAGCAGCAGGCGCCACCAGAGGCGCCGGCGGCGGGGGGTGGAGGTCCGGACCACCCCGAGCGGCTCGACGACCACCCCGCGCATCGCGACGAGGGTGACCACCACGGAGGAGACCGGGACGGCGACGAGGGCGAGCGCGGCGAGCGCGGTCATCGGTACGACGTCGGCGGGGTACGCGTTGACGTCCCAGATGGTGAACGCCCCGGCGAACCGGCGGGCCGCCGCGAACAGTCCGAGGCCCACGAGGAGGCCCAGCAGCGAGCCCGCGAGGGACTCGCCGGCCGCGATCCGCCGGATCATGGCGGTGTCGGCGCCGACGAGGCGGAGGGCCGCGAGGCGGCGGTCGCGCTGCTCGCCGCCGAAGCGGACGGCGGTGGCGATGAAGACGAGGACCGGCAGCAGCAGGACGACGCAGGCGACGACGACGAGCAGGATCAGGAACGCGTTCATCGGTTCCTCGGGCACCGACCAGCCGTAGCGCACGCCGCGCCCGTCGTAGTTGTCGGTGGTGAGGAAGCCGACGTGGGCGACGTACCGCAGCTCGGCGGGCCCGATGAGGCCCTCCGGTCCGATGGTCCCGCCGATCCGGTAGGGGAGGCGCTCCTTGAGGAGGGCGCCCTCGGGGGAGTCGAGCAGCTCGCGGAGCGCGGGGGAGACCAGCATCTCGCCGCGCGCGGGGAACGCCGCGGCGCCGGGCGGGACCGCCGGGCGGTCGCCCTCCGGCCGCAGCAGCAGGCCGCTGACCACGTCGTCGCGGTAGATCGTGGTCCTGCCGAGGTGGAGGAAGGAGTCGGGGCGCGGCGCGTCGACGCGCCCGCTGCCGTCGACGGCGCGGACGGACTCGCGGACCTCCCGCTGGAACAGCATGTTCGGCAGGGAGGAGGCGAGCAGCAGCAGGGCCACGCCGAAGCCGACCCCGGTCGCGGTCAGCAGGGTGCGCAGGCGGCCCGACCGGCCCCCGGCGACCGAGAACCGCGCGCCGAGCGCCAGGTCGCGGAGCCGGGTGCGGAGCGTCATGCCGCCCACTCCGCGTCCCGCACCGCTCCGTCGCGCACGACGATCTCGCGGTCCGAGTAGGCGGCGACGCGGGCCTCGTGGGTGACGAGGACGACGGCGGCGCCGGTGTCCCGGGAGGCGTCGGTGAGGAGTCGCATGACCCGCTCGCCGTTGAGGGAGTCGAGGGCGCCGGTCGGCTCGTCGGCGAAGATCACCCGCGGGGCGGTGACGAGCGCGCGGGCGACGGCGACGCGCTGGCCCTGGCCGCCGGATATCTCGCCGGGGCGCTTGTGCGCGGTGTCGTCGATCTCCAGGCGGGACAGCCACTCGGTGGCCCGCGCCTCGGCTGCCCTGCGCTTCTCGCCGTTGAGGCGGAGGGGGAGGGCGACGTTCTCGACGCAGGTCAGCTCGGGGACGAGCTGGCCGAACTGGAAGACGAAGCCGAAGTCGGTGCGGCGCAGGGAGCTGCGTGCCGTGTCGGACAGGGCGGTCAGCTCGCGTCCGTCGTAGGTGATGGTCCCCGCGTCGGGGCGCACGATTCCGGCGAGGCAGTGCAGCAGGGTCGACTTCCCGGAGCCCGAGGGCCCCATGACGGCCACGACCTCGCCGGCCCGGAGCGCGAAGGAGGCGCCGGCCAGTGCGGTGGTGGGGCCGTACGCCTTGTCGAGGCCGGTGGCCGCGAGCAGCGGGGCGGAGCTCATCGGCGGACCTCCTCGGCGAGCCGGTCGAGGCGGGCGGCGGTCAGCTCCAGCCAGCGCAGGTCCGCCTCCAGGTGGAAGAGGGCGTGGTCGCAGATGAGCTGGTCGGCGAGGTCTCCGTCCCGCTTGCGCCGGGTGAGCTCGCGCATCAGGCGCAGGTGCTCGGCGCGCTGGGTGTCGAGGAGCTCGGCGGCGCCGCGGCCGGTGAGCAGGGCCAGGACGACCTTGGTGTAGAGCGTCGACTGGAGGTAGGGCTCGGGCTTCTCGGGGGTGGCGAGCCACTGGGCGACATCGGTGATGCCCGCCTCGGTGATGGCGTACCGCTTCCGCTCCGGGCCGCCGCCCGCCTCGATGCCGTCGACGACGACGAGGCCGTTCTTGAGGAGCCGGGACATGGTCGAGTAGACCTGGCCGTAGTGCAGCGGCCGGTCGTGGCCGAACTTCTCGTCGAAGGCGCGCTTGAGGTCGTAACCGTGGCGCGGGCCGGACTCCAGGAGCCCCAGGAGGGTGTGACCGATGGACATGGCGGCCACTGTACACGGGCTGTATACCCACGGTGTATAGCCGTGTGTCGTGCGGCGAGGAGAACCCGCCACAAAGCGGAACCATCCCCTCACGCAACCATCGGCCCCGTCCGCGCGTCGGTTCCTCTGGGCATGGGTGCTGATTCTCACGTCCGGAAAAGGCGTGATCGGTTGTCCTTTGTCTGCATCGTCGGTGTTAGCTGGCTAGCTGACCCGATCCGGCGCGGGGACACGGGCCGAGGCACGCCGGGACACACGACGAGCGGAGCGACACGACACATGGGCGGACCGGACAAGAGCAAGGCGAAGAAACGCGGCCTGCGCCGCCTCTTCACCTGGAAGAAGCTCCTGGGCACCTTCTTCGTGGCCTGCCTGCTCGCCATGGGCGCCCTGTACGTCGTCTACCTCATGGTCCCGGTGCCGACGGCCAACGCCGAGGCGACGATGCAGAGCAACATCTACAAGTACTCCAACGGCAAGGTCCTCGCCCGCACCGGCCGGATCAACCGCGAGATCGTCGACCTCGACCGGATCCCCGCGCAGGTCCAGAAGGCCTTCGTCGCCGCGGAGAACAAGACCTTCTACAAGGACAACGGCGTCGACATCAAGGGCACCACGCGCGCCGCCTGGTCCACCATCACCGGCAAGGGCAAGCAGGGTGGTTCGACCATCACCCAGCAGTACGTCAAGAACTTCTACCTGAGCCAGGACCAGACCGCGACGCGCAAGCTCAAGGAGATGGTCATCGCCATCAAGGTCGACCGGCAGTCGACCAAGAGCGAGATCCTCGCCGGGTACATGAACACCAGCTACTACGGCCGCAGCGCCTACGGCATACAGGCGGCGGCCCGCTCGTACTACGGGGTCGACGCCACCCGCCTCACCACCGCCCAGGGCGCCTACCTCGCCTCGCTGCTCCAGGCGCCGAACCAGTACGACTGGACCTCCGCCAGCAGCACCGGCCGCAAGCTCGTCGAGGAGCGGTGGAACTACGTCCTCGACAACATGGTCGGCGAGGGCTGGCTCTCCCCGTCCGAGCGGGCCGGCATGAAGTTCCCCGTCCCGCAGAAGCCCAAGCCGCTCCCCGGCATGGAGGGCCAGACCGGCTACATCGTCGAGGCCGCCAACCAGGAGCTGATGCGCCAGGGCGTCAGCGAGGAGGACATCAAGGCCGGCGGCTGGACCATCACGCTCTCCATCGACGAGAAGCGGCAGAAGGCCCTCGTCAAGGCCGTCGACCGGCAGCTGGAGTCCAAGCTCGACCGCGAGGGCGACAAGAAGGACGCGACCGTCCAGGCGGGCGCCACCTCCGTCGACCCCAAGACCGGAGACGTCGTCGCCCTGTACGGCGGCGTCGGCGCCACCGAGCACTGGACGTCCAACGCGACCCGCCGCGACTACCAGCCCGCCTCCACCTTCAAGCCCATCGTCCTCGCCTCCGCGCTCGACAACCGCTCCGTCACCCAGGACGGCCGGGAGATCGCCCTCGGCACGGTCTACGACGGCACCAGCCGTCGCGAGGTCGTCGGCAGCGACATCCCCTTCTCCCCGGAGAACGAGGACGACCGGAGCTACGGCCCCGTCACCGTCCAGAAGGGCACCAACAGCTCGATCAACTCCGTCTTCGCGCAGATGATCGTCGACGTCGGCCCCGCCAGGACCAAGAAGACCGCCCTCTCCCTCGGCATGAAGGACGGCGCGGACTTCGGCGAGACCCCCGCCATGTCGCTCGGCACCATGGGCGCCTCCACGATGGACATGGCCGGCGTCTACGCCACCCTCGACAACCACGGCAAGAAGGTCACCCCGACCCTCGTGAAGGCCGCCGAGCACCGGGACCGCACGCTCTCCCCCGCCAAGGGCATCGGCGAGCAGGTCATCAGCCGCAAGGCGGCCGACACCGTCACCAAGGCCATGACGGGCGTCGTCCAGAACGGCTCCGGCTTCCGTGCCGCCGGCGACTACGAGGCCGCGGGCAAGACCGGCACCTCCGAGAACAACCGCTCCGCCTGGTTCGTCGGCTACACCCCCGAACTCGTCACCGCGGTCGGTCTCTTCGGCGAGGACGCCAAGGGCAACCAGGTCACCCTCACCAACACCATCAACGAGGGCCGCGCCAACGGCGGACGCACGCCGGCCCAGATCTGGGGCGACTACACCGAGCGCGCCCTCGGCGGCGGCTCCGACGCCTCCTTCGACCTGGAGACCGAGGGCGCGGGCGACGTCGGCCCGGACCCGTCGCCCAGCGGCAGCACCGAGCCGACCGAGGAGCCGACCGAGGAGCCCACGGAGGAGCCGACGACGCGGTCCCCGGACCCGACGCCCCCGCCGACCTCCACGGCCACCACGCCGGCCGAGCCGACGCGCGACCCGGCCACGACGCCGCCGGAGCCCACGACCGCCCCGCCGGTCACCGACGAGCCGTCACCGCCGCCGTCCATCGAACCGCCCGACCCGGGCGGCAGCCAGGGCACCGACGGACCGCAGCGCTAGCGCGGCGGTCGCCGACAGACGAAGGGCCGGACCCCTTGAGGGGTCCGGCCCTTCCGCGTGTCCTCAGCGGCCCGGCGGGCTGCGTACGGCCCGGGGCCGCCGCGAACGGCCCGGCGGGCCGCGTACCCCCCGCGCCGCTACGAGTGGCTCGGCGTGGCCAGCTCGAACCAGACCACCTTGCCGCCCGAGAGCCGGGTCGCCCCCCACCGCCGGGCCAGCCGGTTCACCAGGAACAGGCCGCGCCCGCCCTCGTCGGTCTCCCGCGCCCGCCGCTGCCGCGGCAGCTGCGGCGAGTCGTCGCCGACCTCGCAGCGCAACACGTCCGTACGGAGCAGCCGCAGCGTCACCGGCCGCTCCGCGTACCGCACGGCGTTGGTCACGACCTCGCTGATCAGCAGCTCGACCGAGTCCGTCAGCTCCTCCAGGTCCCAGCGCGCGAGCGCCCGCCGGGCGAGCCGCCGTGCCCGCCCCGGAGCCGCGTCCTCCGGGTCGAGGAACCAGTACGCCACGTCGCTCGGCGCGATCCCGTCGAACCGTGCCGCCAGCAGCGCGATGTCGTCGTCCCGGTCGCCGGGCCCCAGCATGTCCAGGACGTCGTCGCAGAGCGCCTCCAGCGGCGGCGAGTGGTCCGGCCCGGTCAGCTGCGCGGTCGCCGCGAGGCGCTCCCGCAGCTGCTCGATCCCGGTCCACACGTCCCGCAGCCGGGACTCCACCAGGCCGTCCGTGTACAGCAGCAGCGTGGCCCCGGCCGGGGCGTCCAGCTCGACCGCCTCGAAGTCCACCCCTCCCACCCCGATCGGGGCGCCCGGAGGCACCCGCAGGACCTCGGCGCGGCCGCCCAGGTGCAGCAGTATCGGCGGCGGATGGCCGGCGTTCGCCACGGTGATCCGGTGCGAGACCGGGTCGTACACCGCGTACATGCAGGTCGCCATCCGGTTCTCGCCGAGCCGCTGCGCCTGCTCGTCCAGATGGTGCAGGACCTCCTGCGGCGGCAGGTCGAGCCCCGCCAGGGTCTGCGCGGTCGTGCGCAGCTGCCCCATGATCGCCGCCGAGGTCATCGAGTGGCCCATGACGTCGCCGACGACCAGCGCCACCCGGCTGCCCGGCAGCGGGATCGCGTCGTACCAGTCGCCGCCCACCCGGGCCGTCTCGGCCGCAGGCAGGTAGCGCGAGGCGAGCTTGACGCCGGTCGGCTGCGGCAGCGAGTCCGGCAGCATCGTCCGCTGGAGCTCGTCGGCGATGTACGCCTCACGCCCGTACAGGACGGCCTTGTCGATGCCGAGCGCCGTGTGCGTGGCCAACTGCGCCGCGACGAGCAGGTCGTTCGGCTCGAAACCGGCCCGCTCCGGCCGCCGCAGGAACACGGCGGCGCCGATCACCCGGCGCCGGCCGCGCAGCGGCGCGAGGACCGCCCGCAGTCCGCCGGGCAGCGGATGCTCCGGGCCGAGCAGTTCGGTCAGCGCGGTCTTGGCGGCCGCGGAGTCGCCGAACACCGGCCGCACCCCGCGCAGCACCTCGGCCAGCGCCCCACCGGACCGCACCTCGCAGAGTTCGGCCGCGGGGGTCGGGTCCGGATCGGGCACGAGCACGAGCTCCTCGCCCTCCAGATCGCTTAACCGCAGCCGGTCCGTACGGCGCAGCCGCAGCACGAACGGCGCCACCGGCCGCTCGTCGCCCACCGGCAGCGGGTCGCGGAGGTACACCAGGATCTCGTCCGAGAAGGTCGGCACGGTCGCCCGGCACAGGCCGAGCACGATCTCGTCCAGGTCGATGCCGCGCGCGATCCGCCGTGTCGCCGCCCCGACGAACCGGAGCTTCTCGCCCTCGCGCCGCGCGACGGTGTCCCCGCCGCGGCCGCCGCCCGGGAGCTGCGCCGACACGGCGAGGGCCATCGTCCCCGGACCGCCCGGCGGGGCGGCCGGCGGCGGCACGGGCGCGTCCGCGCCGGGGCCCGCGGCGGCCGGGACCGCCGGCCCGCCGGGCTGGGCGGGCACGTCGGAGGGCAGGCCGGCCGCCGCCTCCTGGCGAGGGCGCGCGCGTTCCTGCGACCGGGCAGCCAGGGGCTGCCGGCCTTCGTGGGAGGTGGGATGCTCCGTCACGCGTGGGGTTCCGTCCGTCCGGGCCGGTGGTGCGATGCACTCGCTCTTCTCGCCGATGCCGCGCCTTCGGCGGGGCTAAACCCCTTGTGCGCGGCGGATCTGCGGGCTCCGCGAGCGGCGGCACCAGCGGGGGTCGGAACACCCGGGCAGACGTCCGGCACTGCTCTCCCCCTCGTGGATGACTTCTGGTCAGGTCCTGCGCTGCGTTCGGTCGTTGATGTGCCGCTCGGGCGGTCTGACGTGCCGTCCGGTCCGCCTCTGCCGTGCGGAGGACGATCCTACGTTTGAACCCCGGGGGCGCATCAAGGGTCTCACGGTGCCGTGTGCGCCGGAGTGCGGTCCCAGTCGGCCGGCAGCTCCGGAACCCGCCATCCCGGATCAGGCCGCCAGTCCTCCCAGCCGTCCGAGAACGGCGCCCCCCACGCCCTGATGCGGTCCACCGCCCGGCGCCCGGCGCCGCGCACCCGGGCGGCCTGCTCCGGGCCCATCAGCCCGGAGCGCTGCGCCTGCGCGAACTCGTCCTCGTCCCGCCACAGCCAGCTGCGGTCGGGGTAGACGGAGATGTCGAGGAAGTGGTCCTCGGAGTCGATGCCGCCGGACCACCGGACCCGGGGCTCCTCCAGGTTCACGTACCAGCTGCGGAAGCGCCAGCCGCGTTCCCAGAACAGCCACACCGACCAGGGCTCGCCGGGTCTCGCCAGTTTGAGGACGCCGCTGCCGGACCACCGCGCGCGCTCCGTGGTGCGCGGCGCGGTGTAGCGGGTGGCGAGCGGCTCCTCGTGGACGGCCGTGCCGTCGGCGAGCACCGGGCGGACGCACTCCGTGCCGGGGGCCATCCAGACCGCGAGGAGGTCGGGCGTGTCCCGGACGACCGTCACCGGCCGGCAGATGTGCACCTCTCCGGTGCCGTTGCCGCGGTAGCGCCAGAGGATGTGCTCCCCCGGCGCCCAATGCTGGGAGCCGACCGATCCTGTCATGCGCAGATCTTAGGGGCGCGCTCCCACGGCCGCAGCGGCCTGGATCACGGATGAGTCACCCGGGTACGCGGGACACGCGCGCGCGTGTCCCGCGCGGGACCTCACGGGCGGGTCATCCGCAGCACGTCCAGGGCCTCGTCCAGCTGCTCCACGGTCAGGTCGCCGCGCTCCACGTACCCGGAGTCCAGCACCACCTCGCGGATGGTCCTCCGCTCGGCCAGCGACCTCTTCGCGACCTTGGCCGCCTCCTCGTACCCGATGTACTTGTTCAGCGGGGTGACCACGGACGGCGAGGACTCGGCGTACTCGCGGGCCCGCTCGGCGTTGGCCGTGATCCCGTCGACCGTGCGGTCGGCGAGCAGCCGGGAGGCGTTGGCGAGGAGCCGGACGGACTCCAGGAGGTTCTTGGCCATCACCGGGAGCATCACGTTGAGCTCGAAGTTCCCGGCCGCGCCCGCGACCGCCACCGTGGTGTCGTTTCCGGTCACCTGCGCGGCGACCATGAGGACCGCCTCGGGGATCACCGGGTTGACCTTGCCCGGCATGATCGACGAGCCGGGCTGGAGGTCGGGGAGGTTGATCTCGGCGAGGCCCGTGCGGGGGCCGCTGGCCATCCAGCGCAGATCGTTGGAGATCTTGGTGAGGGAGACCGCGATCGTCCGGAGCTGCCCGGACGTCTCCACCAGGGCGTCCCGGGCGCCCTGCGCCTCGAAGTGGTCGCGGGCCTCGGTCAGCGGCAGTCCGGTGGTGCGGGCGACCTCGGCGATGACGGCCGCGGAGAAGCCGGCCGGGGTGTTGATGCCGGTGCCCACCGCCGTTCCGCCCAGCGGGAGTTCGGCGAGCCGGGGGAGTGCCGACCGCAGCCGCTCGACGCCGTACGCGACCTGGGCGGCGTAACCGCCGAACTCCTGGCCGAGGGTGACCGGCGTGGCGTCCATGAGGTGGGTGCGGCCGGACTTCACCACCGACGCGAATTCGGCCGATTTTCGCTCAAGGGAGGCGGCCAGATGCTCCAGGGCGGGGATCAGGTCGCGGGTGACGGCTCCGGTGGCCGCGATGTGGATCGAGGACGGGAAGACGTCGTTGGAGGACTGCGAGGCGTTCACGTGGTCGTTGGGGTGCACCTCGCGGCCCTCGGGGAGCCGCTCGGTGGCGAGGGTGGCGATCACCTCGTTGGTGTTCATGTTGGACGAGGTGCCGGAGCCGGTCTGGAAGACGTCCACCGGGAAGTGCTCGTCCCAGCGCCCCTCCGCGACCTCGGCGGCCGCCGAGGCGATCGCCTCGGCGCGGTCCCCGTCGATCACGCCGAGCTCGGCGTTGACCCGGGCGGCGGCGGCCTTGATCAGGGCGAGGGCCTCGATGTGGGCGCGCTCCAGGCGCTGCCCGGAGACCGGGAAGTTCTCCACGGCCCGCTGGGTCTGGGCCCGCCACTTGGCGTGCGCGGGCACCCGCACCTCGCCCATCGAGTCGTGTTCGATCCGGTGGCCGCCGGCCTGGTCTGTGTCGTTCATGTTCCTCAACCTCCTATAAAAGATGAGCACTTGTCTTGTTCGATGTATTCCCATCGGGCGTACCGGCCAGTAAAAACCGTGGGTAACCCCACTTCCAGGAGGCGCAATGACGCGCACCAGGTACAGACTCCGGTGGCCCATGGCCGTCGTCGCCGCGGCCGCCGCCGCGCTCGGCACGATGACCGCCGCCGCGCCCGCCGGAGCGGCCGGCCCGGCCGCCGGCACCGCGGCGGTGACCGCCGCCGTCCCGCTCCCGCCCGCGCTCGAAGCCGTCCGCGCCGCCGAGGCGGTCAAGATCTACGGCAGTCCCGAGGAACGCCCGCCCGCCCAGCGGAAGACCGGCCTGATCTCGCTCGGCGACAGCGAGATCTCCGGCGAGGGCGTCGGCACCTACGAGTCCCCGACCAACGGTCCCACCAACTGGTGCCACCGCTCGCCCGAGGCCGCCATCCACCGCACCGGAATCCCCGCGGACCTCACGTTCAACGTGTCCTGCTCCGGCGCGTACACCGGCAACATCCGGATCGGCGGCTCGAAGCAGTACGCCGACGAGCTCGTCCAGAGCGACAACCTGGCCGTCAAGGCGCGCAACACCCGGATCAAGATGATCACGCTCGTCGCCGGCGCCAACGACGACCTGCAGTTCGGGCCCGTCATGACCGACTGCGTCCAGCGCTACCTGCTCCTCCAGGGCGCCTGCGAGCCCAAGTACGCCGGCGGCTGGCAGGCCCGCGTCGACGCGCTCGTCCCCAAGGTCGAGCAGACCGTCCGCGACCTCAGGACCGTGATGCGCGACGCCGGTTACGCCGACGGCGACTACAAGCTCGTCCTCATGGGCTACCCCAGCCCGATCGGCCCCGACTTCCGCGACAACCCGAACTTCCCCGGGAAGCTGATCTGCGGCGGACTCGGCTACGACTCCGACACCGTCTGGGGCCGCAACACCGCCGTGCCCGCCTTCGAGCGCGGGATGCGCGCGGCGGCCGCCTCCACCGGCGCCGTCTACCTCGACAACTCGCGGCTCTTCCACGGCCACGAGGTCTGCATGGAGGACGCCTGGGCCCGCGGCCTCTACATCGACCTCTCCAAGCCCGGGACCCCGGACGAGAACTCCGTACGGCAGTCCTTCCACCCCAACGCGCGCGGCCACGCCGCCTTCGCCTCCTGCCTCACCCAGATCTACGCCTCCGGCCTGCGTGAGGGAAGCTGCGCGGACGTGAACTCCTCGGGCACCCCGACGCTCTTCCCGCTCGCCTGGGACGACGCGTACAAGCCGCTGAGGAACGGGGCGACGGGCAACTGCCTCGACGTCGACGCGGCCACCTCGTCCAACGGCACCGCCGTCCTCGGCTGGGACTGCCACGGCGGCCGCAACCAGGGCTGGTGGTACGACTCCGCCCGCGGCACCGTCCACACCGAGCTGACCCAGGACCGCTGCCTGGACGTCCCCGGGTCCGGCTACCAGGCGGGCAGGGCGCTGGTCCTGTGGAACTGCCACGGCGGCGCCAACCAGAGGTTCGTGCGCGACGGCGCCACGATCCGCCCGGCCGGGGCGACCGGCCTCTGCCTCACCCAGAGCGCGGCGAAGCAGCCGGTCAGGCTCCAGAACTGCGACGGCTCGGCGAACCAGAAGTTCGCGTAGCCGGCGCACCGCCCGCGAGGACCGCGGCCCCCGTCCGCCGACCCGGACGGGGGCCGCGGCGTGGGTACGCGCCGACCGGCCCACCGGCGCCCAGACCCCGGCCCCACGGCACCTCCGCCCCGGCCCACCGGCGCGTCCGCCCCGGCGCGACGGGGGCGGGATCAGAGGGGCTTGAGCGTGGTCCTGGCCAGTTCGTAGGCGGGGAGCATCGCCCGGTGCTCCTCGGTGTCGAGCCCGCCGAGGTGCACGATCACCGTCCCCTTCGGCGTCGGGACGGCGAAGGCGCGCTCCTCCTTCGGCTCCCCCGCCGCCTCGTCACGGACGGTGTACGTCACCTCGGTGACGGGGCCCGCGCCGGACCGGCTCTCCCGGTAGGCGACCGCGGAGGCGCCCCGCTCCGCCGCCACGAATCCTTCGAGGGCGGCCCTGGCCGACCCCTTTCCGGCGGTCCACACCCGCAGGAACCCCACATGGCCGGCCGGCTTGGCGTCCACCTCGCAGCGCACGGTGGCCGGTCCCTGCCGGGTGAGCGCCGCGAACTCCGGGTCCTCGGGGGCCTCGACCGCCTTCGGCGCCCACTGCTCCGCCAGCGCGAAGGAGACGGGCAGGGCGCAGGCGGAGCCGGGACCGCCGACGGTCCGGGGCGGGGCGGCCGCGGGCGCCTTCGTGGCGGGTGCGGCGCTGGGGCGGGGGCCCTGGGCGATCTCGGGCATCGGCTCCGCGTCGGCGCAGCCGGCGAGCAGCAGCGCCGCCGCCAGGGTCGCGGCGGCCGAGGCCGGGGTCCGGACGGGATGTCTCATGCGCGTCAGGGTAGTGGCGGGCCGGAGGCCCCCGGACGGGCGTACCCGGGGCCGGACCGCCCGAGGTGAGGCGGCGTCACCCGCCGGCGGCCGCGCCCGGGCGTCCCGGCCGCCGCGCCGCCGGGACGGACCGCCGCCGCCCGCCGGGGCGTCCCGTCCGGCGGGCGGCGGCGACCGTCGGGTCAGGAGAGCTTGCCGCCGTAGTCCGGGAGCTTGTAGGTGCGCTCGGCGTGGCCGCCGACCAGGTCGGTGGTGTTGTTGCCGATGTTCGCGATGATCGTGTAGCCCTTGGCCTCGATCTTGGCGCGCTGCGCCGTCTTGTACGCGCCGACCTCGGCGAACAGGTCGGGGATCGAGCGCACGTACAGTCCGTCGACCGGGTAGCCGGCCTGCTTGAGGTTCCAGTCGGTGAGGGAGTGGATGATCCCCGGGCGGGCGGTGACGAAGAAGACGTCGACGCCGCGGTCGTGGGCCTCGCGGACAAGGGTCCGCACCTCGGGGATGGCCGGGGTCGGCAGCTCCCAGAAGGGGTGGAAGTCCGTCTCCAGCGAGCTGTTGTCGATGTCGAGGACGATCGCCTGCCGCTCCTCGCCGGCGTCCTCGGAGCGCTCCTGGATGTACGGGCGTGCCTGCGCCACCACGGCCGCCACGTCACGGCGCCAGGTCGTGTAGTCGACGTCCTTCAGGGCCGCGGTCGACGTGCTGTGGCCGTCCGGGTCGGAGGCGGAGGCGGCGGGCGCGGGGCCGACGACGAGGAGGGCGGTCAGGGCGAGCGTGGCGGTGGTTCCGGCGGCGGCGCGCCTGCGGACGGGCGTGAGCGGCATGGGGGGCTCCTTGGTCGACCAGCTCAGGACTTTGGCATGCTCGCGCTCAATACTGGACAGTAGGCAACGAGATGGCTACCGGTCGGTAGCGACTTTCTGAGCGGACGACGAAGCCCCCCGGTCCGCGAGGACCGGGGGGCGCGTCACGTGCCGACGGGCGGGACGGGGGCCGCGACCCCGCGGACCGGCCGAGGACCGGCCGATCAGCCCAGGCCGGGACCCCGCACCGGGATGTGGGTGAACGTCGGCTCGGGGGCCGGGTTCTGGAAGAAGTCGTTGCCCTTGTCGTCCACCACGATGAACGCCGGGAAGTCCTCGACCTCGATCTTCCAGACCGCCTCCATGCCGAGCTCCTCGTACTCGACGACCTCGACCTTCTTGATGCAGTCCTGGGCGAGCCGGGCCGCCGGGCCGCCGATCGAGCCGAGGTAGAAGCCGCCGTGGCTGCCGCAGGCGTTCGTGACCTGCTGCGAGCGGTTGCCCTTGGCCAGCATGACCTTCGAGCCGCCCGCCGCCTGGAACTGCTCCACGTACGAGTCCATCCGGCCGGCCGTCGTCGGGCCGAAGGAGCCGGAGGCGTAGCCCTCGGGGGTCTTCGCCGGGCCCGCGTAGTACACCGGGTGGTCCTTCAGGTACTGCGGCATCTCCTCGCCCGCGTCCAGGCGCTCCTTGATCTTGGCGTGCGCGATGTCGCGCGCCACGACCAGCGGGCCGTTGAGCGAGAGGCGGGTCTTCACCGGGTACTTGGTCAGCTCGGCGAGGATGTCGTCCATCGGCTGGTTGAGGTCGATGGTGACGACGTCGCCGGCCTCGTCCAGGTGGGAGTCCTCGGTCTCCGGCAGGAAGCGCGCCGGGTCGGTCTCCAGCTGCTCCAGGAAGACGCCCTCGGCGGTGATCTTCGCGACGGCCTGGCGGTCGGCCGAGCAGGACACGGCGATCGCGACGGGCAGCGAGGCGCCGTGGCGGGGGAGGCGGACGACGCGCACGTCGTGGCAGAAGTACTTGCCGCCGAACTGGGCGCCGATGCCGATCTTCTGGGTGAGCTCGAAGACCTTCTCCTCCAGCTCCTTGTCGCGGAAGCCGTGGCCGGTGACGGCGTCGCCCTCGGCGGGCAGCTCGTCCAGGTAGTGCGCGGAGGCGTACTTCGCGGTCTTCAGCGCGAACTCGGCGGAGGTGCCGCCGACGACGATCGCCAGGTGGTACGGCGGGCAGGCGGCCGTGCCGAGCGAGCGGATCTTCTCCTCCAGGAACTTCATCATGGAGGCCTCGTTGAGGACCGCCTTCGTCTCCTGGTAGAGGAAGGACTTGTTGGCGGAGCCGCCGCCCTTGGCCATGAAGAGGAACTTGTACGCGCCGCCGTCGGTCGCGTACAGCTCGATCTGCGCGGGCAGGTTCGAGCCGGTGTTCTTCTCCTCCCACATGGTGACCGGGGCCATCTGCGAGTACCGCAGGTTGAGCTTGGTGTACGCGTCGTAGATGCCCTTGGACAGGGCCTCCTCGTCGCGGCCGGAGGTCAGCACGTTCTGGCCGCGCTTGCCCATGACGATCGCGGTGCCCGTGTCCTGGCACATGGGCAGGACGCCGGCGGCGGCGATGTTCGCGTTCTTGAGGAGGTCGAGCGCGACGAACTTGTCGTTCGACGAGGCCTCGGGGTCGTCGATGATCCGGCGCAGCTGGGCCAGGTGGGCCGGGCGCAGGAAGTGCTGGATGTCGTGGATCGCCTCGGCGGCCAGCGTGCGCAGCGCCTCCGGCTCGACCTTGAGGAACGTACGGCCGTCGGCCTCGAAGGTGGAGACACCTTCGGAGGTCACCAGGCGGTAGGGCGTGGTGTCCTCTCCCAGGGGGAGCAGATCGGAGTACGCAAACTCTGGCATGGGGGCCATTCCTCACTCGGCAAGACGGCGCACCGCCTCCGTTGGCAGTGCGCCCTCCAGCGTAGAACGCGGGCCCCGGCGCGGTCCTGTGAGGTAAGGCTCACTTGGCGCGGGCACCCCGCCGGAGTGGCGCGTTTCCGCGGGGTGGGGACGGTGCGGGCGGGGCGGTGGGGCGGTCCCGTGGAGCCCGGGCGGACGGGGCGGTGGGGCGGTCCCGCCGTGGCCGGCGGCGGGCGGGCCGGCGGACCCGTGTCGCCTCGGAGGGCGGCCCGGCGGGCGGCCCGGCGGTGGCCGAAGGGCCGGGTGCGGCCCGCCCGGCGTGGCCGGGGGGCGGCGTCAACCGGCCCTTCGCGCCGCCGGGTTCGCGGCCTTCGTCCACAGGTCGCGGCCCCGCCCTCTGGTCGCGATCTATCGCGTTTCGCTAGGCTGGCGGCGTGGACCTCGAAAAGAAGCCCGAACCCGAAAAGCAGCCGGAGCCGCAGCGGCAGGCCGCACCCGCCGAGCCCGCCCCCGCGGAGACCGCCTTCGCCGACCCGCAGGGCTCGCTGCGGGCCTCGGACGCGGACCGGGACCGGATCGCGGACATCCTCAGGGACGCCCTGGCCGAGGGGCGGATCGACGCCGAGGAGCACTCGGACCGGATCGACTCGGTGTACCGGGCGAAGACCGTCGGGGAGTTGGAGCCGATCGTCCGCGACCTGCCGGGCGCCCGGACCCGGCAGGAGCCGGCCCCGGACTACGGGTACGGCCCGGACGACGTCGACGGCCCCCCGGCGAACCTCGTCGCGATCTTCTCCAGCACCACCCGCAAGGGCCGCTGGCGGGTGAGTCGCCGGACGAACGCGTTCGCGCTCTTCGGGAACATCGAGATCGACCTGACCGAGGCGATCTTCGCGCAGCGGCTGACCACCATCAACGCCACGTCGATCTTCGGCAACGTGGAGGTGCGGGTCCCGGAGAACATCAGCCTGCGGGGCAACGGCAGCGGGATCTTCGGCAACTTCGAGGTCGTGACCCTGGAGGGCGTCGACCCGCAGGCCCCGGTCGTCGTCATCAACGGCTACTCGGTCTTCGGGAACGTCGAGGCGAGGCCCAAGCGCGGAAAGTGGATCACCGACCTCCAGGACAGGATGCGCAAGCACCTCGGTCACTGACCCGACCGGGGCGCCGGAGAGGCCCGCCGACGAGGGCTGACCGGGCACCGGAGAGGCCCGCCGACGCGGGGTGACCGGACGGTGGAGAGGCCCGCCGACGCGGGGTGACCGGAATTCGTCCTCGGGTCTCCGGAGAGCGGGAACGACGGGGCACGCAGTGCATAGGCGCGCGCACAGCGGGTAGGGCTCGTGCATCGCCGCTCGCTCGCGAAGCCGTCGTCAGGAGTAGACCGTGCTGCAACTGCCGCATCAGCCCCTCCAGGTCGCCGCCGTGCCCCCCCAGCGCGCCCCTGCACGGGAGGACGAGGCCGGTCCATGGCACGCGGAGGCGGTGTGCCGCCGGGACGAGGCCGGGCTGTTCTTCGCCCCCTCCAAGGAGCCGACCGCCGCGCGGCTCGCCCGGGAAGCGGCGGCCAAGCGGGTCTGCGGCCGCTGTCCCGTGATGGTCGAGTGCCGCGAGCACGCACTGCTCCAGCCCGAGCCGTACGGAGTGTGGGGCGGGCTCACCGCGGCCGAGCGCCGCGTCGCCCTGGCCCGCCGCCGGCGGCGCGAGGTGGAGCTGCGCAAGGCGGCCGCGGCCGACCGCATCGCCCAGGCGGGCTGACGGCCGGGCGCACCCCGGCCGACCGGCGCCGAGCACGACCGCATCGCCCGGGCGGGCCGACGGCGAGCACGGCCTCCGCGCCCGACGGGAGCGCGGGTCCACCCGCCGGTCCGCACCACCGTCGTTCCGTACGGGAAGGGGCGCCCCCACCGCACATGGGGGCGCCCCTCTTCGTGCCGGCCCCCGGTGGGGCGGCGGTCACTTCGCCCGGTCGAAGTCGATCTTGCTGTAGGCGCGCAGCTTCGAGAGCCGGTGCGTGGAGTCGATCTGGCGGATCGTGCCGGACTTCGAGCGCATGACGAGCGACTGCGTGGTCGCGGTCTCCGCGCGGTAGCGCACCCCGCGGAGCAGCTCGCCGTCGGTGATGCCGGTCGCGACGAAGAAGACGTTGTCGCCGCCGACCAGGTCGTTCGTGGAGAGCACCCGGTCGAGGTCGTGGCCCGCGTCGAGCGCCTTCTGGCGCTCCGCGTCGTCCTTCGGCCACAGCTTGCCCTGGATGACACCGCCGAGGCACTTGATGGCGCAGGCGGAGATGATGCCCTCCGGGGTGCCGCCGATGCCCATGAGCATGTCGACGCCGGTGCCCTCGCGGACAGCCATGATCGAACCGGCGACGTCGCCGTCCGAGATGAACTTGATGCGGGCGCCGGTCTCGCGGATCTCCTTGACGATGCCCTCGTGACGGGGGCGGTCCAGGATCACGACCGTGATGTCCTCGGGCGAGGAGTTCTTCGCCTTGGCGACCCGGCGGATGTTGACCGAGACGGGGGCGTTGATGTCGACGAAGTCGGCGGCCTCGGGGCCGGTGACCAGCTTGTCCATGTAGAAGACCGCGGACGGGTCGAACATGGCGCCGCGGTCGGCGGCGGCCAGGACGGCGATCGCGTTCGGCATGCCCTTGGCGTTCAGCGTGGTGCCGTCGATCGGGTCGACGGCGATGTCGACCTCGGCGCCGGTGCCGTCGCCGACCCGCTCGCCGTTGAAGAGCATGGGCGCCTCGTCCTTCTCGCCCTCGCCGATGACGACCACGCCGTTCATCGAGACGGTGGAGATCAGGGTGCGCATGGCGTTGACCGCCGCGCCGTCCGCGCCGATCTTGTCGCCGCGGCCGACCCAGCGGCCGGCGGCCATGGCGGCGGCCTCGGTGACGCGGACCAGCTCAAGGGCGAGGTTGCGGTCGGGAGCCTCGGGGGAGACCACGAGCTCGGGCGGCAGATTCTGCTGCTCGGTCATCGGAACGCACCTTTCTGTACGGCGACGGCCGGTTAAGGGAGGGTGCTGCGACTCTATCGGTACGTCGACAAAATGAGCAGAGGGGCCCACGTATGAGCACGGACCCTTGATGCGACCATGGTGCGCGTGGCAGGTATGCGAGGCAGGCAGACGGTACGCGGGATGATCCAGTCCCTCGGGGTGATCTTGGTCGCCGCGGGAGTGATGTATCTCTTCATTCCGCATGATGAGAGCGCCGAACCGGTCAAGGCGAAGGACTACCGGGTCGAGCTCCTGACGGCTCAGCGGGCGGCACCGTACCCGGTGCTCGCCCCCGAGGGCCTCGGCGAGGGCTGGAAGGCGACGGTCGTCTCGTACAAGCGCGAGAACTCCGACGCCTGGCAGCTCGGTTTCCTCTCGCCGGACACCCAGTACGTGGCGATCCACCAGTCGACGGCGGCGCCGAAGACCTTCGTGCCGGACGTCACCCAGCGGGCCAAGGACACCGGGAGGACGGAGACGGTGGCCGGCCAGGTGTGGCAGCGCTGGGAGGGCCCGAAGTACGACGCGCTCGTCCGCGTGGACGGCGGGGCGACGACGGTGGTGACCGGCACGGCGTCGTTCGAGCGCCTCACGGAGATGGCGGCCTCGCTGCAGTCGAAGAAGGTCTGAGCGCACCGGTCCGGAGCCGAGGCCGGAGCCGGGGCCGAAGTCGAGGCCGGAGCCGAGGCCGGAGCCGGGGTCGGACGCGCCGGTCCGGACGGGACCGTGCCCCGTGGAGAACGCAGGGAAGGCCCCGCACTCGTGGAGTGCGGGGCCTTCCCTGTGCGGCCTCCGGGCTCAGACGGTGGTGATGACCTCGTCGAAGGAGAGGCGCGGGGAGCGCGGGAACCAGGCGTCCTCGCCCGGCTTGCCGATGTTGACGACCATCAGCGGGGTGTGGTCGTCGTCCAGGAACTCCTTCTGGACGCCGGCGAAGTCCAGGCCGGTCATCGGGCCCGCGGCCAGACCGGCGGCGCGGACGCCCACGATGAAGTACGCGGCCTGGAGGGCGGCGTTCAGGACGGCGGACTGCTCGCGGACCGGACGCTCGGCGAAGAACATGTCCTTGGCCTGCGGGAAGTGCGGGAGCAGGGCCGGGAGGTCCTCGTGGAACTCGTTGTCGGCGGAGAGGATCGCGACGAGCGGGGCCGTGGCGGTCTTGGGGCGGTTGCCCTCGGCCATGTGCTTGACCAGGCGCTCGCGGGCCTCGGGGGAGCGGACCAGGGTGATGCGCAGCGGGGTCTGGTTGAAGGCGGTCGGGCCGTACTTCACCAGGTCGTAGATCGCCTGGACCTGCTCGTCGGTCACCGGCTCGTCGGTGAACGTGTTGGCGGTGCGGGCCTCGCGGAAAAGGAGATCCTGAGCGGCGGCGTCGAGAACGAGAGACATGCTGCGTACCTTCCGGACTGCAAAGGGGGCTCGCTCGTAGGGGAATCAAGCGATGTCCCGACAGTACGCCGAAGATTGGTGAAAGTTCAACCAATCCATCCGGATAGTGATCCGCTTCACTCGCAGTCTACGCCTCCCGCCGGGCCGCCGCGGGCCGGCGGTCCCGATCGGCGGGTGCGGACCGGCGGCGCGGGCGGCCGGCCGCGGCAGGCGGCGGGCTACTCGTCCTCGTCGCCGCCCGGGGCGCCCTCCGCCTCCTCGGCCGCCCGCTCGGCCGCCAGCGAGGCGTCCAGCCGGGCCCGCGCGCCCTCCAGCCGGCGCCGGCAGACCTTCGCCAGCTCCTCGCCGCGCTCCCAGAGCGCGAGGGACTCCTCCAGGGACGTTCCGCCCGCTTCGAGCCGCCGGACGACCTCGATCAGCTCGTCCCGCGCCTGCTCGTAACCGAGCGCCGCCTCGTCCGTTCCCGCTGCCATGTGCCGCTCCACCCTCCGTGACCGGTTCTCTCGAATCCTGCGTGTTCCGCGTGTTCCGCGTGTTCCGTACGTCCTGCGTGATCGGCGCGATGGGCGCGATCGGTGTCGTCCGGGTGCCGGGGGACCCCGCGAGCCGTGCGGGTCGCCCGTCCCGCGGGCTCCCGCCTCCCGTCGTGCCCCCGGGCGGCGGCCCCGGGCGGACCGCCGGCCCCGCTCAGGCCGGGTCGGCCAGGCGCCGCACCGCGAACTCGCCCTCCGCGACGCGGGCCCGCAGCTCCTCGTCGGCCGCGACCTCCTCGGGGGAGCGGACCACCGATCCGTCCGCCCGCTGGAGCACCGCGTACCCCCGCTCCATCGTCGCGGCCGGCGAGAGCGCCCTGACCCGCGCCCGGGTGTGCGACAGCTCGGAGTCCGCCCGGTCCAGCAGGTGCCCGAGGACCCGGCGGCTGCGGGCGAGCAGCGCGGCGACCTCGTCCCCGCGGACCTCGACCATGCGCTGCGGATGCTCCATCACGGGCCGGGCGAGGGCGTGCGCGAGACCGCGCTCCTCCCGGTCGAGCAGCCCCCGTACGGTCCGCAGGGCGCGGTCCCGCAGCCCCCGCACCCGGTCCAGCTCCTCGCCGACGTCCGGGACGACCTTCTTGGCCGCGTCCGTCGGCGTCGAGGCGCGGAGATCGGCCACCAGGTCGAGGAGCGGGGAGTCGGGCTCGTGCCCGATGGCCGAGACCACCGGCGTACGGCAGTCGGCGACGGCGCGGACGAGCTGCTCGTCCGAGAACGGCAGCAGGTCCTCCACGCTGCCGCCGCCGCGGGCGACGATGATCACGTCGACGTCCGCGTGCGCGTCGAGCTCCTTCACCGCCTGGACGACCTGCGGGACGGCCTTCACGCCCTGCACCGCCACGTTCCGCACCTCGAAGGCGACGGCGGGCCAGCGTCGGCGCGCGTTCTCCAGGACGTCCCGCTCCGCGGCCGAGGCGCGGCCGCAGACCAGCCCGATGCGGTGCGGCAGGAACGGCAGCGGCTTCTTCCGGTCGAGCGCGAACAGGCCCTCGGAGGCCAGGCTCCGCTTGAGCTGCTCCAGGCGGGCGAGCAGCTCGCCGATCCCGACGGGCTTGATCTCGGCCGCCCGCAGCGACAGCTGGCCGCGCGGCGCGTACCACTCGGGCTTGGCGCGCACGACGACCCGCGCGCCCTCCGAGACGATGTCCGCGACGGCGTCGAAGACCTGCCGGTAGCAGGTGACGCCGATGGAGATGTCGTGCGACGGGTCGCGCAGGGTCAGGAAGACGACCCCGGCGCCGGGACGCCGGGACAGCTGCGTGATCTGCCCCTCGACCCAGATCGCCCCCAGCCGGTCGATCCAGCCCCCGATCAGGCGGGAGACCTCACCGACGGGAAGCGGTGCTTCGGCGGACGTAGTCAGAGCCATGGACCGAGCGTAACCGCGCGGTACGACAACGTCAGGGGTGCGCGTACGCCGCCGCGAGCCGGGAGCCCGGCCCGAGGGCGACCGGACGGGCCGCGGTCGGCCCCGCGGCCAGGGGGGGGGCGGTGGGCTTCCGGAGGGTCCTCCGGCGGCCCGCCACGGCGTCGCCGTCGGGCGTCCGGCGTGGGGCGGGCGGGCTTCCGGACGGCTCTCCGTCGTCCCGCCGCGGCGTCTCGGCACGACGAGACCGTTCGGCGATCCCGGCCATCGGTCCCGCCCGAGGCCTGCCGAGGCCCCCCGCACCAGGGCCCTTCCGCTCGCCGCTCAGCGTCCCGCCGGGGTCCTCGTGGCTCCCTGGACCGCCAGGACGACCAGGCCCACGCCCAGCCACACGACACCCACCACCTGCGCCTCCACCGAGGCCTCCACGATGACCGCGACCAGGATCGCGGCACCGACCACGGGCAGCACGACGTGCTTCAGCCAGTGCGGCGGCCCCTCCGCCCGCCGTACCGCGAACCAGCCCACCACGCTCGCGTGCAGCAGGACGAAGGCCGTCAGCGCGCCCACGTCGACCACCGACACCAGGTGGTCGAGACCGTCGTCCCGGCGCGCCGCCCACACCGCCGCGATCATCGTCACCGTCGCCGACACCAGGAGCGCCACCCGCGGCACGCCCCCGTCCGTCCGGGCGAGCAGGTGCGGCAGGCGCCGGTCGCGGCCCATCGCGAAGAGGAGCCGGCCGCCCGCCGCCTGCCCCGCGAGCGCGGCGAACGCCGCGCCGATCGCCTTCGACACGGCCACGAGGTCGTGCAGCCAACCGCCCACCCCGCTCTCGACGGCGTCGTAGAAGGCCGACCCCTGCTTCCCCGGATCGGCCGCGAGCTCGGCCGAGGAGACCGGTTCGAGCAGCGCCACCAGCCAGGTCTGCGCGATGAACAGGACACCCGCGAGGGCCAGGCAGAACATCAGCGCCCGCGCCACCTTCGCCGAACCGCCCGTGACCTCCTCGGCGAAGGAGGCGATCGCGTCGAAGCCCAGGTACGACAGGACGGCCACGGACACCGCGCCGATCACCGCGGCCAGGGAGAACGACAGGTCGCCGGTCACCGGCGACCACCAGTCCCGCCGCGCCCCGTCCTCCGCGAGCGCCACGATCGCCGAGACGACGAAGACGAGCAGGACGACGATCTCCATCGCGAGCACGGCGAAGCCGACCCGGGCCGCCGCCCGTACGCCCCAGAGGTTGAGCAGCGTCGTGAGGACGACGGCGATCCCGGTCCACACCCACCGGTCGACCTCCGGGACCAGCGCCTCCATCGCGATGCCCGCGAAGAGGTAGGCGACCGCCGGGATCAGCAGGTAGTCGAGCATCGCCATCCAGCCGGCGATGAACCCCGGCCCCTCGCCGAGGCCCTTGCGCGCGTACGTGAAGACGGACCCGGCCTGGGGCGCGACCCGGACCATCTGCGCGTAGCTGAAGGCCGTGAACGCCATGGCGACCGTGGCCACGACGTACACGAGCGCGACCGCGCCGCCGGACTTCGCGTCCAGCGTGCCGAAGACGCCGACGGGCGCCATGGGGGCGATGAAGAGCAGTCCGTAGACGACGAGGTCCCGGAACCCGAGGTTCCGTCGAAGTCCCGTGTGTTCCGTGTCTTCCCCGCGCGCCGCCACCTGCGATTCCTCGGCCATGGCGACAGTTTCGGCCACGCCGCCGATCAAACCGCTCACCGACGCGGCCTTACGATGGGACGCATGACTGCAACGCCCGCGTCGACGCCCGATTCCGCCTCCGCGACGAACCGCCCGAAGCGTGTCCTGCTCGCCGCTCCCCGCGGCTACTGCGCGGGCGTGGACCGTGCCGTGATCGCGGTGGAGAAGGCCCTGGAGCAGTACGGGGCCCCGATCTACGTCCGGCACGAGATCGTCCACAACAAGTACGTCGTCCAGACCCTGGAGCGGAAGGGCGCCGTCTTCGTCGACCAGGCGACCGAGGTGCCGCCGGGCAACATCGTGATGTTCTCCGCGCACGGCGTCGCCCCGACCGTCCACGAGGAGGCCCGCCAGGGCCGGCTCGCGACCATCGACGCCACCTGCCCGCTGGTCACCAAGGTCCACAAGGAAGCCGTCCGCTTCGCCAACGAGGACTTCGACATCCTCCTCATCGGCCACGAGGGCCACGAGGAGGTCATCGGCACCTCCGGCGAGGCCCCCGACCACATCCAGCTGGTCGACGGGCCCGGCGACGTCGCCAAGATCGAGGTCCGTGACCCGTCCCGCGTCGTCTGGCTCTCCCAGACCACGCTCTCGGTCGACGAGACGATGGAGACGGTCGACGCGCTGAAGGAGAAGTTCCCGCAGCTGATCTCCCCGCCCTCGGACGACATCTGCTACGCCACGCAGAACCGCCAGATCGCGATCAAGGAGCTGGCCGGCCAGGCCGAGCTCGTCATCGTCGTCGGCTCGAAGAACTCCTCGAACTCGATCCGCATGGTCGAGGTCGCCAAGCAGGCCGGCGTCCCCGCCGCCTACCTGGTCGACTTCGCCAGCGAGATCGACGAGGCCTGGCTGGAGGGCGTCACCAGCGTCGGCCTCTCCTCCGGCGCCTCCGTCCCGGACGTCCTCGTGCAGGAGGTCCTGGAGTGGCTCGCCGAGCGCGGCTACGCCGACGTGGAGATCGTCAAGACGGCCGACGAGTCCCTGACCTTCTCGCTGCCCAAGGAGCTCCGCAACAAGGACCTGCGGGCCGTGGCCGAGAGGCTCGGCGCGGGCGAGCCCGCCGAGCCCGCCGCGTCCGCCAAGGAGTAACCGGGCACCCCAGCCCGTACCGTGGATTCCATGAACGTCTTCGGAGTGGACATCGGCGGTTCGGGCATCAAGGGCGCCCCCGTGGACCTGGAACGGGGCGCGCTCACCGAGGAGCGCCACAAGGTACTGACCCCGCACCCCGCCACACCCGACGGTGTGGCGGGGTGCGTCGCGGAGGTCGTGGAGCACTTCGGCTGGACGGGACCGGTGGGAGTGACCTTCCCGGGCGTGGTCACCGGCTCGACGATCCGCACGGCGGCGAACGTCGACAAGTCGTGGATCGACGTGGACGCGGGCACCCTCCTGAGCGAGCGCCTCGGCGGCCTCCCGGTGACCGTCCTGAACGACGCCGACGCGGCGGGCGTCGCCGAGATGACCTTCGGCGCCGGCCGCGGACGCAAGGGCACCGTCATCATGCTGACCCTCGGCACGGGCATCGGCTCGGCCCTCTTCGTCGACGGCCGCCTCGTGCCGAACACCGAGCTGGGCCACCTGGAGCTCAAGGGCCACGACGCGGAGACGCGGGCGTCGACGAAGGCCAAGGAGGACGAGGACCTCAGCTGGGAGCACTGGGCGAAGCGCGTACGGAAGTACCTGGCGCACGTGGAGATGCTGTTCTCGCCGGAGCTCTTCATCATCGGCGGCGGGGTGAGCCGCAAGGCGGACAGGTTCCTGCCGCTGATCGAGGGCGTCAGGGCGGAGATCGTCCCGGCGGAACTCCAGAACAACGCGGGCATCGTGGGGGCGGGGATGGCGGCGGGCACGGCGTAGGGGACGGGCCCCGTCACCTGTGTACGGCCTGGTGAGGGAGTGCCGAAGAACTCGGCGTACGGGTCTCCCCGTCCTTGGCCCCGGCCCCCGGCTTCTGGCCCCCTGGTCCCTGGTCCCCGACTCCCCGGCCCGCGGGCCGGGCAGGTGGTGTCCCCCTAGGCGACGGGGCGGCGGCGCGGAGTCCGGCCCGAGCCGGGGGTGCGTCCGCCGGGGCCGGGCGCCTCACCGGCACCCGCCGGGGTCCCGGAGCCTCCGGCGGTCGGCCCGGCCGAGGAGCCCGAGGACCGGACCTGGTGCTGGCGGCGGCCCATCTCCCGCACCTTCCGCACGCTGGCGATGAGCCCCGCGACGAGGGTCCCGCCGTACAGCCAGCCGGCGTGGACGGCGAGGGCGGTCACGACGGCCATCGCCTGGCCGCCGAAACCGCCCGTGCCGCCCGCGATGGGGACGACGCCGACGGCGAAGGCGATGGGGACGCAGATGGGGGCGGTGACCAGGTCGGCGGTCCGGACCCAGAGCGCGGTCAGGGCGCTGACCGGCAGGAACAGCAGCCCGTAGACGACGGGGGAGCCGTCGAGGAGCAGGCGGTCGAGGAAGCCGAGCGTCAGCATGACGGCGGAGGCGAAGAGCCCGGCGCCGAGGCCGGTCAGCCGCGGCTGGGGCAGGCGCCGCAGCGCGAGGACGACGGGCGGCACGGGCCGGCCCGAGGGCTGCCCGGCAGCTGCGCCGGGCGCCCCGGCGCGCTGGACGCGGGGACCGTCGGGGCCCCGCCGGGTCCGGCCGGTCACCCGGTACACGGCCGCGCCCTCCACGAGCGCGGCGGGCGGGGCGACGGGCGGCGTGACGGGGGTTTGCGGCCGTCGGCGGCCTTGCGGCTGACTTGTCCTGTGCTGCTCCACTCCACCAACGTAGGTCGGGAAGGGGCGGGAACCGGGTCCGGGACACGCCCTTTGGGTGACCTTGCCCCCGAGAACGACCGAAGGTCGGCGTCACTGGCCGGTTCGGCCCGCCCGTAAACTGGGGGATCGGCCCACCATCCACACTTCAGGAAGTCGCCACCGTGTCGCTCACGATCGGAATCGTCGGTCTGCCGAATGTCGGCAAGTCGACCCTGTTCAACGCCCTGACCAAGAACGACGTGCTGGCGGCCAACTACCCGTTCGCCACGATCGAGCCCAACGTCGGCGTCGTCGGCGTCCCCGACGCCCGGCTCACCAAGCTCGCGGAGATCTTCTCCTCGCAGCGGATCCTCCCGGCCACGGTCGACTTCGTCGACATCGCGGGCATCGTCCGCGGCGCGAGCGAGGGCGAGGGCCTCGGCAACAAGTTCCTCGCGAACATCCGCGAGTCGGACGCGATCTGCCAGGTCATCCGCGCCTTCAAGGACGAGAACGTCGTGCACGTCGACGGCAAGGTCTCGCCGAAGGACGACATCGAGACGATCAACACGGAGCTGATCCTCGCGGACCTCCAGACGATCGAGAAGGTCCTGCCGCGCCTCCAGAAGGAGATGCGGATCAAGAAGGACACGGCGCCCAAGGTCGCCGCGGTCGAGGCCGCGCAGGCGATCCTGGAGAAGGGCGACACGCTCTTCTCGCAGGGCATCGTGCAGGGCTCGGAGAAGGCGGAGCTCCTCCACGACCTGCACCTGCTCACCACCAAGCCGTTCCTCTACGTCTTCAACGTGGACGAGGACGAGCTGACGGACGACGCGTTCAAGGCGGAGCAGAGCGCCCTGGTCGCCCCGGCCGAGGCGATCTTCCTGAACGCGAAGCTGGAGCAGGACCTGGCGGAGCTGGACGAGGAGGACGCCATGGAGCTCCTCCAGTCGGTCGGCGCCGAGGAGCCGGGCCTGGCGACCCTCGCCCGCGTGGGCTTCGCGACCCTGGGCCTCCAGACCTACCTGACGGCCGGCCCCAAGGAATCCCGCGCCTGGACGATCAAGCAGGGCGCGACGGCCCCCGAGGCGGCCGGTGTCATCCACACCGACTTCCAGAAGGGCTTCATCAAGGCCGAGGTCATCTCCTTCGCCGACCTGGTGGAGACCGGCTCGGTAGCCGACGCCCGCTCGGCCGGCAAGGCCCGCATGGAGGGCAAGGAGTACGTCATGCAGGACGGCGACGTGGTGGAGTTCCGCTTCAACGTCTGACCCGCCCGGCGACAGGCCGCCCGCCCCGCTGCGCAGCAGGGCGGGCGGCCTTTTCGCGTCCCTGCGGGGTCCGAAGCGCGCGGGAACCTCCGGTGTGACGCGTGTCCGGCCGCGACCAGGTGCGGTCACGTGTCGTAGACGGTGGACCGGTGTCCCACATGCACGACCCAGACCACCAGCTCTTCGCGGTTCCGGGGGCCGCTACCTCCGCCTCCAGCCGTTCGCGAAGTCGCACTGGAGGTCCGTCCAGCGGTGTGCTTCGGCGGGGGTGTGGCCGGGATGGCCGAGGCGCTGTGCGCCCTTGACCCACTCGTCCCAGAGGCCGTCGGGCTCCGTGAAGCGGTCGGCGTGGTGGGTGCCGAGGTGGGCGTCGAGGCGGAGGAGGGCGCCGAGGGCGGAAGGCTGGTCGTAGGGGAGGTCCGTGCGGGGGAGGTAGTGGTCGAGGTAGGCGGTGAGGATCTCGGCGTCGGCGTGGGTGCCGAAGCGGGCCAGGGCGAAGCAGTAGGCGCCGCCGGAGTAGCAGACCTCGCTCGCCAGGAGCAGGTCGCCGACACGGTCACGGAACCGTTCGCGGCGGTCGACGCCGATCAGCCAGGCCGCGGTGAGCCGCGAGCGCCACTCGTACGCGAGGAGGGCTGCCAGTTCCTCGTCGGTGATCGCGGCGGCGTCGGTCAGCAGGTGCCGGGTGAAGCGGGTGGCGTGCCACCACCGGGGGCTCAGGAACCGCGCGCTGTTCAGTACGAGATAGCGCGGGAGGCCGCCGTACGTCCTCGTCACATAGCCCTCGACCACATGGCCGTGGCCGGTCTCCTCGGGGTGCTGGGACGGCATCGGTATCACCTCTCCGGGGACGGTTCGGGACGGGCGGCCCGCGGTGGCGTCCCGTGACGGCATACTTCCAGCCGGAATCGCCGTGGGGACGATGCGGGGTCGCGAAGCCGGCCGAGACCCCGGTGCTGCGCGCGGACGCCGTTCGGCGGATCGAGCGGCTGCGGGCGCGGGTCGTCGGCGGCGCGGAGGAGCCCGCCGAGGACCCGGTGCGGGAGGAGCCCGCCGAGGACCCGGTGCGGATTCGGACGACGAGGGCGGGATCGGGGATCTCCACGTCACTTCGGGCACCTCCACCCCACGTATCCTCGACTGCTGGGAAATCGGGGGACGTGTCGCGGAGGTGTACTGGTGGAGTTCCGGCTGCTCGGCTCCGTTGCGCTGGTGACGGAGGACGGGGACGTGGCCCTGGGACCCGCCAAGCGGTCCAGCCTGCTCGCGATGCTGCTGCTGCGTCCCAACACCGCGGTGAACGTCGGCCGGCTGATCGACGCGCTCTGGGAGGAGGAGCCGCCCACCCACGCCAAGACCGTGCTCCAGGGGCACGTCTCGCGGCTGCGGGCGCTGCTCGCCGAGCACGGCGCGGAGGCGTACGGCGTCGAACTGGCCACGCAGGGCTCGGCGTACGTGCTGCGGATGCCGGAGTCGCTGGTGGACGCGCACCGCTTCGAGGAGCTCGTCGCGCTCGCCGGGGTGCAGCGGCGGCCCGCCGACACCGTGCGGATGCTGCGTGAGGCCCTGTCGTACTGGCAGGGGCCCGCGCTCACCGGCACCGTGCACAGCCGCCCGCTGGAGGCCGCCGCCGGGGAGCTCGAAGAGCTGCGACTGGCCTCCGTGGAGTCGCTGGCGGAGGCGTACGGGGAACTCGGCGAGCACGCCAGGGCCGCCGCCGTGCTGCGCACCGAGGCCGTCGCCCACCCGCTGCGGGAGTCCCTCGCCGCCGCGCTGATGCTGGCCCTGGGCCGCTCCGGACGGCAGTCGGACGCGATCGACTGGTACCACCGCACCCGGCGGCTGCTCGCCGAGGAACTGGGCGTCGACCCCGGCGAGACGCTGAGCGAGGCGTACGCCACCCTGCTCCGCTCGGCCGCGCCGCCCGTTACCGCGCCCCGGCCCGTCGTGCCCGCCGCCGCCCCGACGCCGGAGGGGCTGCCGCGGGCGCCGCGCGGGTTCACCGGGCGCGGTGCCGAACTCGCCGCGCTCGACCGCGCGGTGCGGGGCGGCGACGGGCCCGTCTGCCTGGTCACCGGGCCCGCCGGCGTCGGCAAGACGGCCTTCGCGGTGCACTGGGCGTACGAGCGCCGGGACGACTTCCCCGACGGGCGGATCTTCGCCGACCTCCGCGGCTTCAGCGACACCCCGGCTCCCGAGACCGCCGCCGTCCTCCGGGAGTTCCTGCTCGCGCTCGGCGTGCAGCCGCAGCGGATCCCGGAGGCCGTCGAGGCCCGCGGCGCCCTGTTCCGCTCGCTGACCGCCGGCCGCCGGCTCCTCGTCCTGCTCGACAACGCCCGCTCCTCGGAGCAGGTCAGACCCCTGCTGCCGGGCGGCGACCACTGCACCACCCTGGTCACCAGCCGCGACCGGCTCGGCGGCCTCATCGCCTCCGACGCGGCCCGGCCGGTACCGCTCGGCCACCTGCCCCCGGCCGACTCCGCCGCCCTGCTCACCACCGTCCTCGGCGAGACGCGGGTCGCCGCCGAACCCGCCGCCGCCGCACGGCTCGCCGGACTCTGCGACGGCCTCCCGCTCGCCCTGCGGGTGACCGCGGCGCGGCTCGCCGAGCGCCCCCGGTGGACGCTGGACGAGATGGTCGGCGAACTCGCCGACGAGCAGGGCCGGCTGATGCTCCTCGACGTCGAGGACCGGGGCGTCTCCGCGGCGCTGCGCCTGACCGTGCAGCAACTGCCCGAGTCCGCGGCCCGGCTGTTCCGGGCGACGGGCCTGCACACCGGCTCCGATCTGGACCGGTTCGCGGCCGGCGCGCTCGTCGGCACGTCCCCGGGCCAGGCCTCCGCGGACCTGGACCGGCTCGCCGCCGCCCATCTGCTGACCGAGTCCGTCCCCGGCCGCTGGACGCCGCACGACCTGGTCCGGCTCTACGCCCGCCACGTCTCCGCGGACGCCGACCCCGAGGGCCTGCGCCGCCTCCTCGACCACTACCTGTACACGGGGCTCGCGGCCGACGCCGCCGCCGAGCCCGGGTCCCAGCCCTGCTACTCGCTGCCCGCCGACGCCCGTCGGCCCGCCGCGACCCGCGAGTTCGAGGACCGTACGGCGGCCCTCGACTGGTACGTGGCCGAGCGCGCCGCCCTGGAGGGCGCCGTCGCCACCGCAGCCGCCCTCGGCCTGCACGACCGGGCCTGGCGGCTCGCCCTGGTGCAGTGGCCGCTGATGCTCCTGCGGATCGGGGACGGCTGGACGCCCCTCCTGGAGGCCGGCCTCGCGTCGGCGGAGCACGTGGGCGACTTCGACGCGCAGTCGCGGACCCGGGCGCTGCTCGGCTGGATCCTGCACGAGGAGGGACGGGACGCCGAGGCGCTCGTCCACCTGGAGAAGGCGCCCGGGCTCGCCGCACGGGCCGGTGACGCGATCAGCGAGGCCATCGCGCACGTCAACCACGCGGCCGTCCTGGACGCGACGGGGGAGCACGAGCGGGCCGGGCTGCTCATGGTGCACGCCGTCTCCCTGGCCGACCGCACCGGCCATCCGTCGACCCAGGTGCTCACGCTCCACCACCTGGCGGGCCACTGCATGAAGGCGGGCGACTACGAGGCGGCGCTCGCGCACACCCTTCGCGCCGCGGAACTCGTCGCCCCCGACGCGGTGGTCGTCCGGGCCCAGCTGCAGATCGTCAAGGGCGAGGCGCTGGCCGCCGTCGGCCGCCTCGACGAGGCCGCCGACCAGCTGGAACGCGCGATCGCGGCATCCGACGCGGCCGGTTTCACCGAGGGTTCGGCGCGCGCTGCGGCGGGTCTCTCGCGCCTGTCAGCGGATCGTTAGCGGCACGCAAGCGGGACGGCAGCGCGGGGCCGGAAGCTGGATGCAGCACCGAGTACACGGAGTACCCGGAGCCGCCGCCGGGGCCCTCGCCCCGGCGTACCGCACCGATCGACCGCTTCACGGGGGAGAACCTTCATGCGCACCCACCGCACGTCCACCATCCTGGCCGCCGCCGCCGTCACCGCCCTCTCGCTCGGCCTGACGGCCTGCGGCGGCGCCGCGGACACCGGCGCGAAGGACGCGGGCAGCGCGAGCTCCTCGCAGACGGCGGGCGCCGCCGACCAGGGGACGGCCGAGGCCGGCGGCACCGCCGACCAGACCGCCGCGCAGAGCGGCTCGGGTTCGGCCGGCACCTCGACGACGGCCGGCGGCACCTCCACGACGGCGGGCGGCACCTCCGGCGGCAGCGGTACGAAGGCGTCCACGGCCGGGTCCACGGGATCCACCGGGTCGTCGAAGGGCACCTCGGCCGGCGGTACGAGCTCCGCCAAGGCGCCCGCCTGCGCCTACGGCGACATCCGGATCACGGCGGCGAAGGCCGACGAGGTCCCGACCGAGCACATCGTCCTCACCGCCACCAACACCTCCGGCAGCGCCTGCACCCTGCTCCAGTACCCGCTGATCGCCTTCGGCCCGATCCAGACGGCCAAGGACGTCCCGGCCGTCGCGAAGAGCAGGCCGGCCGCCCCGGTCGTGCTGCAGCCCGGCGCGCCCGCGTACGCCAACGTGCGCGTCTCGCTCGGCGGCACCCACGAGGACAACAAGGTCGTGCGGAGCTTCAACGTGAACCTGTTCGCCGCCGAGGGCCCGGCCGAGGGCAGCATCGTCGTCAAGGCCCCCGCGGGCGGCCTGGCCGTCGCCGAGGCCGCCGCGAAGACGGGCTACTGGACGCCGCAGCTCCGCAACGGCGCCGACGAGTTCTGAGCCCGGCCGCCGGTCAGTGCGCCAGGCCGGTCTTGGCGCCCGCCCCGCACAGCGGCACCACGGTGAGTCCGGGCCTGCGCGCGGCGGCCCGGACCGCCGCCCAGCAGGCCACGCCGGTGGACTCGACGAAGAGGCCGCGCCCGGCCAGCTCCCGCTGCGCCGAGCGGATCTGGTCCTCCGTCACCGTCAGGAACGTGCCGCCGGTCGCCCGGACCGCCCGCAGGATCTGGTGGGCGCGGGGCGGCGCGGGGATCGCGATGCCCTCGGCGAGGGTGGGGCGCGCGGGGGCCGGCCCGAGGAGTTCGTCGGCGCCCGCGTGGAAGGCCGCGGCCAGCGGGGAGACGGCCTCGGCCTGGACGGCGACGAGGGCCGGGAGGCGGTCGACGAGGCCGTTGCGGTGGAGCTCGTCGAGCGCGAGGGCGGCGCCGAGCAGCAGGGTGCCGTTGCCGACGGGGACGACGACGGTGTCCGGGAGGCGGCCGCCGAGCTCCTCCCACAGCTCGTAGACGTAGGTCTTGGTGCCGTGCAGGAAGTACGGGTTGTGGACGTGCGAGGCGTAGAAGGTGCCGGGCTCGTCGGCGGCCGCCCGCGCGGCCCGGGCCGTGGCCTCGCGGTCGCCGGGCACCTCGACGACCCGGGCGCCGTGCGCCCGGATCTGCTCCAGCTTCTTGGGGGAGGTGCCCTCGGGGACGTACACGAGGGCGTCGAGGCCGGCCCGCGCCGCGTAGGCGGCGATCGCCGTACCGGCGTTCCCGCTGCTGTCGGCGACGATCCGGCGGAGGGTGCCGTTCCGGGCGAGGCGGAGGGCGTGGGCGGCGAGCATCACCGCGCCGCGGTCCTTGAACGACAGGGTCGGCATCAGGAAGTCGAGTTTGGCGGAAACCGATCCCTCCTCCCCTTCGAGGAGGGGGACGAGCGGGGTGCGGCCCTCCCCGAGCGTCACCTCCGGCGCGTACGGCATCGGCGGCAGCGCCTCCTCGTAACGCCACAACGAATTTCGTCGTGACGCGAGTGACGGGAGGGAAACCGGGCCGCCGGTGAACTCCAGGTCCCACGGGCCACGGCACTTCGGACAACACCAGGTGAGGGCGTCGGTGGGCGAGTCGACACGGCAGCGGGGGCAGAGGTAGGAGGTCATGACGATCAGCATGTCAGCCGTGTGGCGCGGGTGTTGCGGGGTGCCGACAGCTCTTGTGGGATTCCTATGGATCAGTCAACCTTTCGCTCGGCAGCCGGATGTACGAGGCGGTGTGGAGCCATATCGCTTTGTCATGTCCCTGCTAATCCCCCACAGCGACGCACCACCAATGAGGAGGACCCCTCACATGTCAGTGATGCGTGAATCACGGCGTCGAATCGCCACCGCCGCGGCCGTCGCCGTCACCGCCCTCACCCTCGGCACCCTCTCCGCCCTCCCGGCCGCCGCCGCGCCGGCCGCCCCCGAGGGCGTCATCGAGAACGCCGGGGCCGAAGGCACGATCGCGGGCAGCTACATCGTCACCCTCGACGAGTCTGCGCCGGCGGAGACGGCCAAGGGCCGTGCCGTGGCCGCCCGGTTCGGCGCGAAGATCGAGCGGACGTACACCTCGGCGATCAACGGCTACGCCGTCGAGCTCTCCGAGGCGCAGGCGCGGAAGCTGGCGGCCGACCCCGCCGTGGCCTCCGTCGTCCAGAACCGCGTCTTCACGGTCGACGGCACGCAGCCGTCCCCGCCGTCCTGGGGCCTGGACCGGATCGACCAGCGGGCCCTGCCGCTGAACCAGAGCTACACCTACCCGGACTCCGCGGGCCAGGGCGTCACCGCGTACATCATCGACACCGGCGTACGCATCACCCACAGCGACTTCGGCGGACGCGCCTCGAACGGCTACGACGCCATCGACAACGACAACACCGCGCAGGACGGCCACGGGCACGGCACCCACGTCGCCGGCACGGTCGCGGGCACCTCGTACGGCGTCGCGAAGAAGGCGAAGATCGTCGGCGTCCGGGTGCTCAACAACCAGGGCTCCGGCACGACCGCGCAGGTCGTCGCGGGCATCGACTGGGTCACCCGGAACGCCGTGAAGCCCGCCGTCGCCAACATGAGCCTCGGCGGCGGCGTCGACAGCGCCCTCGACACGGCCGTCCGCAACTCGATCGCCTCCGGCGTCACGTACGCGGTCGCCGCGGGCAACGACAACGCCAACGCCTCCAACTACTCGCCGGCCCGCGTCGCCGAGGCCATCACCGTCGGCTCGACCACCAACACCGACGCCCGCTCCAGCTTCTCCAACTACGGTTCGGCCCTGGACATCTTCGCCCCGGGCTCCTCCATCACCTCGTCCTGGAACTCCAGCGACTCCGCCACCAACACCATCTCCGGTACGTCGATGGCGACCCCGCACGTCGCGGGCGCCGCGGCCGTCTACCTGGCCGGCAACCCGACGGCCACCCCGGCCCAGGTCTCCACGGCCCTGACGACCGCCGCCACCCCGAACGTCGTCACCAACCCGGGCTCCGGCTCCCCGAACCGCCTGCTCTACGTCGGCGGCGGCACCACCACCCCGCCCGGCCCGAAGTTCGAGAACACCGCCGACTACGCCATCGCCGACAACGCGACCGTCGAGTCCCCGGTCACCGTCAGCGGCGTCAGCGGCAACGCCCCCGCCGCGCTCCAGGTGCCGGTGAACATCGTCCACACCTACATCGGCGACCTCCAGGTCCAGCTGATCGCCCCCGACGGCTCGGCGTACACGCTGAAGGCCTTCGGCACCGGCGGCAGCACGGACAACATCAACACCACCTACACCGTGAACGCCTCCTCGGAGGTCGCCAACGGCACGTGGAAGCTCCGGGTCACGGACAACGCGAACGCCGACACCGGCAAGATCGACGCCTGGGGCCTCCAGTTCTGACCCCGACCCCACCGGAACACCACGCGTGACACGAGGGGGCGGTCGCCCGAGGGCGACCGCCCCTTTCACCCTGCACCGGACGGCCGGCCGCCATGCGCCCGGTCCGCGGCCGGTCCGCACCCGGTCCGCGGCCGGACCCGGGGGCGTCCCCGTCCCGGACTCAGCGGCTCCCGTCGCTCACGTCGCCCACGTCGCCCACGTCGTCCTCGTCGTCCTCGTCGTCGTCCCAGCCCGTGACCTCGTCCTCCTCGAACGGCAGAGGGTCCGCGACCCAGCCCGCCGACAGGACGAGGCGCGAGGTGCGGTGGACGGCCAGGAAGCCGAAGGGACGGTCGAGGTCGACGTCGACCGAGCGGACCCGGTACGACCGTGACGGAGCTCCGCCGGCCACCCCCGAGGCCGCGACGGAGGCCGCCTCGAAGCCCCGCGCGCGGAACCGCGCCACGGCCGCCTGCCGGGCACCCTCGACCGCCAGCGGTCCGTCGCTCACCCCGGGAAGGGGCGCCGGATCGGCGCGGCCCGCCGCCGTGAGCCCGAACAGCCCTGCGCGGGTCGGTGAGGCGGTTGACCGCCCGTACCGTCGCCGCCGGGATCGCCGGAGTCGTCCCCCGCATGCCGTCCCCTCCGTCCGGCCGCGTACGATGCGCGACCGATCATTTGTTCGCGTCGTTCGCCCCGAACAGGAGCACCGTACCCGTGGAGCCGACCCCGCCGACCCCACCGTCGCCGCCCCCGCACGGCGGTCCGCAGCAGGGGAGTTGGCCCGCGCCGGGGCCGTACACCTCGCCGGGGATGCCGTACGGGGCGGGGCCCTACGCGGGGGCGCCCGGGGGAGTGCCGTACGGCATGCCGGCCCGGCGGACCACCAACGGGCTCGCGATCGCCTCCCTGGTCTCCGGCATCGTCTGCTGCCTGCCGCCCCTCGGGTTGGTCCTCGGGCTCGTCGCCCTGCCCCGGATCAGGAAGCGGGACCAGGCCGGCAAGGGGCTCGCGGTCGCGGGCATCGTCCTGTCCGCCCTCAGCTGCCTGCTGCTCGTGACCGGCATCGCCACCGGTGGCCTCGGCGCCTTCTGGGGCGGCTTCAAGGAGGGCGTGGAGGAGGCGTCCCGCTCGAAGTCGCCGTTCTCGCTGCGGACCGGCCAGTGCTTCACGCCGGACGGCGAGCTGGAGGCGTACGCGACGGACGTCACGGTCGTCGACTGCGCCCGCCCGCACATCGGCGAGGTCACCGGCGGCTTCGAGGTGACCGGCTTCGACACCTGGCCCGGCGAGGACGCGATCGACGAGATCGCGCAGAAGCGCTGCGAGACGGTCAACGGCGGCTACGCCCTGGACACCTGGGCCGTCCCCAAGGACGTCTGGCTGTACTACTACCTGCCGAGCGCCCAGAGCTGGCGGCTCGGCGACCGGACGGTGACCTGCGCGTTCGCCGCCGAGAAGAAGCCCTTCAGCGGCTCCGTCCGCTCCGACGCGAGCAGGCTGACCGACCACCAGGCCGCCTTCCTGAAGGCCGTCAACCCGATCGAGACGGTGACCTACCGGGAGCCCGAGGAGGACCCGGACGAGGACTTCACCGCCAACAGGGCATGGGCCTCGGAGCTGCTGGCGGCGATCGAGACGGCGCGCGCGGGGCTGGACCGGCGCACCTGGCCCGCCGCCGCGGCGCCCTCCGTCGCGGCGCTCCGGAAGGACCTGGGAGCGGCGTCGAAGCAGTGGCTGAAACTGGCGACGGCGGCCGACGCGGAGGCCTACTGGGAGGCGTACGACCCGGCGTGGGAGGCGCTGCCCGAGGACCTGGGGGCGGACGCGCGGACGGCGCTCGACCTGACCGGCACGCCCCCCGTGGACGCCGTGGGCGAGGGGCCCTCCGTCTGACGCCGCACACGGGAAACGGGGCCGGACCTCCTTCGGGAGGTCCGGCCCCGTCGTGTGCGGACCGGGCGGTGGTCCGGGGAGCGGCGGCCCGTGACCGACCGCCGCCCCCGGTCCACCGCGAGCGGCGGGGCCGGTCCGCGGCCAGGGGGCCCGGCCGTCGCCGTACGGCGGCCGGGCGGGCGGGTCAGCGCCGGGTCAGGCCACGGTCGATGGCGGTGATCAGCTCCCCGTCGGGGGTGTCCCCGTCGAGCGACCAGATCATGGCGCCGCCGAGCCCGTTCTGCCGTACGTAGGACGCCTTGGTGCGGAGCACCGTCGGGTCGTCGTACGTCCACAGGTTGGTGCCGTCGAAGAGCCAAGCGTGGCCGTTCCGGTAGTCGCGGTGGAGCTTGTACGTGCCCGACGCGGCCAGCTTCTTGAGGTGCTTGTAGTCCTCCGAGCCCGCCACCCAGGTCGCGGGGGCGGGGCCGGTCGCCGGCTGTCCGAGGCCGTCGCCGCCGCCGGTGACGCCCGTCCAGCCCTGGCCGTAGAACGGCATGCCGACGACCAGCTTGTGGGCGGGCGCGCCGCGGCGCAGCCACGCCTTGACCGTCTGGTCGACGCTGAAGTCGTTCTTGGCGAAGAGCGCGGACTGCTGGGCGGTGGTCTTCTCGCCGGAGACGTGGAAGTCGTAGCCCTGGAGGTTCACGAAGTCGAAGTCCCGCATGATCGTGGAGACCTCGAAGCCCGCGTCGATCTTGGCGGGTGCGGTGGGCACGTACGCGCTCAGCTCGTAGTGCTTGCGCTGGGCCTTCGGCAGCGAGCGGCCGTAGGCGTCGAGCTGGGTGCGGAACTCTCGCACGAGCTTGGTGAAGTTGGGCTTGTCCTCGGGGCGGATCACGTTCCCGGGGGCGCCCTCCGAGCCGGGCCACTCCCAGTCGAGGTCCACGCCGTCGAAGACCCCGGCCGCGGCTCCGGCGCCGCCGCGGGCGCCGTCCACGGGCAGGTTGCCCTTGATGTACGTGTCGATGCAGGAGGCGACCAGGGCCTTGCGGCCGGCGTCGGTGCGCACCGCGTCGGAGAAGTGCGCGGAGCCGGTCCAGCCGCCGAGCGAGATCATGACCTTGAGACCGGGGTTCGCGGCCTTGAGCTCGCGCAACTCGTTGAAGTTGCCGGCCAGCCGCTGGTCCGCGGTGTCGCCGACGCCGTCCACCGAGGAGGCCGCGTCGACCGGGCGCACGTAGTCGGCCCACGGGTCGGAGCCGGGGGCGTTGCCCATGAGGCACTTGCCGTCCGCGCCGATGACGCCGAAGGCGTAGTTGATGTGGGTGAGCTTGGCGGCGGTACCGCTCGTCTTCAGGTCCTTGACCTGGAAGTTCCGTCCGTAGATGCCCCATTGGGTGAAGTAGCCGATCCGCTTCAGCTCGGGCTTGTGCCCGGACGGCTGGTGCGCGTCGGCGGTGGGGGCCAGGGTGGCGAGGAGACCGAGGGTGGCCGCGGCGGCCGCACCGAAGGTCAGCTTGGTCATGGCTCTGGGACGCATGGGCTCGTTCCTGTGCGAGGCGGGATGGCGCGTGCGGTGGAGCGTGCGGGACGGCGCGGACGGCAGGGGGCGTGCGCGCCGTGGAGCGTGTGTGCGGGGGTGGAGCGTGTGTGCGGGGGTGGAGCGGGCGTGCGGGGGTGGAGTGGGCGTGCGTGCAGCGCGGAGTGCGCGCCGGATGGCGTGCGTGCGGTGCGGGTGCGTCGTGCGGGTGTGCTGGCAGGAACGTATTGGTCTGTACCAATGCGGGTCAAGAGGGTCGACGCCGTCTATCCGGGGTGACGCTGCGCAGCAAGAGGTGTGAGCTCGGAGTCATCACTTCGGGTGAAACTTTGGCCCATGCTTGCGGATCGCGACCGACGGTTGCCAGGCTGTAGCTGTCAGTCAACCTGAGGGGAGTGTCCAGTGACGTTCGGTGAGCAGCCCGCCTATCTGCGCGTGGCGAGCGATCTGCGGGAGAAGATCGCGAACGGCTCGCTTCCCCCGCATACCCGCCTCCCCTCGCAGGCACGCATCCGCGAGGAGTACGGGGTGTCGGACACCGTCGCGCTGGAGGCCCGCAAGGTGCTCATGGCCGAGGGGCTGGTGGAAGGGCGCTCCGGCTCGGGCACCTACGTCCGCGAGCGCCCGGTGCCGCGCCGGATCGCGCGCTCCGGCTACCGCCCCGCGTCGGGCGCCAGCCCCTTCCGGCAGGAGCAGGCGGCCGAGGGGGCCCGCGGCACCTGGGAGTCCAGCAGTGAACAGGAGCCGGCGAGCGCCGAGGTGGCCGAGCGGCTCGGCATCGAACCGGGGGAGCGCGTGATGCGCACGCGGTACGTGTACCGGGACGGCGGCGAGCCCATGATGGTCGCCACCTCCTGGGAGCCGCTCGCCGTCACGGGCCGGACGCCGGTCATGCTGCCCGAGGAGGGCCCGCTCGGCGGCTGCGGGGTCGTCGAGCGGATGGCCGCGATCGATGTCGTCGTGGACAACGTGGTGGAGGAGGTCGGCGCCCGGCCGGGCCTCGCCGAGGAACTGCTGGCGCTCGGGGGCGTGCCCGGCCATGTCGTGATGGTCGTGGAGCGCACGTACTACGCCTCGGGCCGGGCCGTCGAGACGGCCGACGTCGTCGTCCCCGCCGACCGCTACCGCCTCTCGTACCACCTGCCGGTGCGGTGACCGTTCAGCGGGCCACGCCGTCCGCGCGCCGTGACCCCGAGTTAACGGCCCGTCAAGTCGCGTAACCCCGACGCAACCGCGCGCCGCCGCCGTCCGTCACGCGCGGCTCCTACCTTCCTCGTCCGTACCCGCGAGCCGGTCGGACGACAGGAACCCTCATGACGGACACGGTCACCACGCCCACCCCGGAACCGGGCGGGGCCCTCACCCCCGCCCCCGGGCCCGGCGGAGTCCTTGCGCCCACCCCCGAGCCCGGCGGCGCCGGGCCCACGCCCGAACCGGACGACGGCACCGCCCCCGCGGCGGGCGGGAGCACCACGGCCGCGGCGGACGGGGGCACCGCAGCCGTGACGGACGACGGCACCGCCCCCGCGGCGGGCGGGAGCACCACGGCCGTGACGGGTGGGAGCACCACAGCCGTGGCCGGCGGGGGTGCCGCAGTCGCGGCGGGCGGGGGTGCCGCCCCGCCGGCCGCCGGCCCCCGGCGCAGCTACGCCAAGCTGGCCGCCGACGAGAGCCGCGAGGACTACTCGCTGCGCTACGCCCCGCACTCCTTCCGGCGCTGGTCGCCCGGGACCGTGGCGGGCACCGCGCTCGGCGGCATCGCCTACCTCGCCGACTTCGCGATCGGCGCCTCGATCGTCTTCACCTACGGCTTCGGCAGCGGACTCGCCTCGATCCTCACCGCCGCCACGCTCATCTTCCTCACCGGCATCCCCATCGCCCGGGCCTGCGCCACCTACGGCCTGGACATGGACCTGATCACCCGCGGGGCGGGCTTCGGCTACTTCGGGTCGACGCTCACCTCGCTGATCTACGCCTCCTTCACCTTCATCTTCTTCGCCCTCGAAGGCTCGATCATGGCGCAGGCCATGCACCAGGCCGTGGGCCTGCCGGTCGAGATCGGCTACCTCGTCACCACCCTCATCGTCATCCCGATCGTCTTCCGCGGCATGGGCGCCCTGGCCAAGGTGCAGGCCTGGACCCAGCCGGTCTGGATCGTCGGCATGGTGCTGCCCTTCGTCGTCCTGGCCTTCGAGGCCCCCGACGCCTGGGGCGCCTTCGCCTCCTTCGGGGGCACGGAGGGAGCCGGCGCGGGCTTCTCCTGGATCGGCTTCGGCCTCGGCACGGGCGTCGCGCTCTCCCTGATCGCCCAGATCGGCGAACAGGCCGACTACCTGCGCTTCATGCCGGCCAAGACGAGGGCCACCAGGCGCCGCTGGAACCTCGCCGTGCTCGCCGCGGGTCCCGGCTGGGTCGTCATCGGAGCGGCCAAGCAGCTCGGCGGCGCCTTCCTCGCGTTCGTCGCCCTGGAGGCCGTCGGCAAGACCCACGCCCTGGAGCCGATCGCCCCTCAGATCGAGGCGCTCAAGCCCTGGCTGGGAACCTTCGCCCTGCCCGCGGCCGCGCTCTTCGTGATCGTCTCCCAGGTGAAGATCAACGTCACCAACGCCTACAGCGGCTCGCTGTCCTGGTCGAACTTCTTCTCCCGCGTCACCCACCGGCACCCCGGCCGCGTCTGGTACATCTTCCTCAACCTCGCCATCGCCCTGACGCTGATGGAGATGAACATGTTCGCGGCCCTGAACAAGCTGCTCGGGTTCTACTCCAACGTCGGCATCGCCTGGATCACGGCCGTCGCCGCCGACCTCGTCATCAACAAGCGGGCCGGCTGGAGCCCCCCGTACATCGAGTTCAAGCGCGCCTACCTGTACGCCGTGAACCCGGCCGGCTTCGGTGCCATGGTCATCGCCTCCGCCGTCTCCATCCTCGCCTTCTTCGGTGTCTTCGGTACCTACGCGCAGGCCTTCTCCACCTTCATCGCCGCCGGTCTCGCCCTGGTCCTCTGCCCCCTGATCGCCTGGGCGACCAAGGGCCGCTACTACCTGGCCCGGCCCAACACCGTGAACGGACCGGCCGCCGGGACCGTCGACGAGCGCGCCACCCACACCTGCGCCGAGTGCGAGACCGCCTACGAACTCCCCGACATCGCCGACTGCCCGGTGCGCTCCGGCCCGGTCTGCTCTCTCTGCTGCTCGCTCGACGCCACGTGCGGCGACGCCTGCCGGAAGGAGCCCGAGGCCGCCGGCCCGGTCCTGATGCCCGTGCCGACCGTGCCCGGAGCCGCCCCCGCCGCGTGACTTCGGCCTCCCTCCGTCGGTTCCCGGCCGATCCGTATCTCTTTGTGCAATCCCGTATCCGCTGTGTGAAGGTCAGGCGTAAGCTCCGGCATATGCGGATTGCGGTTTCACGGAGATCCTCAACGGCGCCCGGACCGGCGGAGGGAGAAGCCTGATGACCGAGAGCGGCCCTGTCCTCGCCTGGCTCGTCATTCGGCAGGACGACAACGGCAACCGCTACCGGGTGGGGCGGTACGCGACCGAGGACGAAGCACGGAAGATCGCGGACAGCCTCGACGCCCGCGGCCACAAGCAGCTCTACTGGGTCGAGCGCATCGGCAGCCCCGCGCTCTGAGCCCGACGGACGACGGCGGGGCCGGGCTACGCTCGCGCCCATGACCGAACGCACCACCGACCCCGCCGCGCCCCGCGAACCCGACGTGGTCGTCGTCGCGGGCGCCCTGTTCCACCGGGGGCGGCTGCTCGCCGCGCGCCGCAGCGCCCCCGTCGAACTCGCCGGCCGCTGGGAGCTGCCCGGCGGCAAGCTCGAACCCGGCGAGAGCCACGAGGAGGCCCTCGTCCGCGAACTGCGCGAGGAGCTCGGAGTCGAGATCGAGCCCGGCGAGCGACTCCCCGGAGAGTGGCCCCTCAAGCCCGGATACGTCCTCCGGGTCTGGACCGCCCGACTGCTGGCCGGCGAACCCCGCCCGCTGGAGGACCACGACGCCCTGCGCTGGCTCACCCGCGCCGAGCTGGACACGGTCGACTGGCTCGACCAGGACCGCCCCGCCGTCGCCGAGGCCGCCCGGAGACTCCCGGCGACACCCGTCGCGGGAGCGCGGGACTGAACTTTCTACGCCGTTCGTGCCACCGTGCGCCCGCTGCTGCGCCCAGCGCGATATCACGCCCCATATTCCGGGTATGTCCTGAATGACCCGTTGAATGAGGACGTGGGCCTTCCTGCTGACGCACGGCTGGGGAAGTGATCGGGTGTGATCGACACCGACGGCGACCGCGCCGAGTGGAACTTCCCTGCGGAGGCGAACGCCGTGCGCACGGCACGCCACGCCGTACGCGAGACGCTGCGGTCCTGGGACCTCGACGCGGCCGTCGGGGACCTCACCGTCCTGCTGGTCAGCGAGCTGGTGACCAACTCCCTCCGGTACGCGTCCGGACCGATCGGCGTGCGGCTGGTCCGCCCCCGGCCCGACGGCGCCGACCCCGCCCACCGGCCCGGGCTGCTGGTGGAGGTGTCCGATCCGCTTCCGGATCCGCCCACCGCGCGCGCCCCGGGACCCGAGGACGAAGGGGGCCGCGGACTCGGTCTGGTGGCCTGTTCCGCCCGCCGCTGGGGCACTCGTAAAGGAAGGACCGGCAAAACCGTATGGTTCGAGCTGGCTCTCCCTGGTGAGTAAACAGGGTGGGACAACGATCACCGGCACTCGGCGCGAGGCGAACGAGACCACCCTGTGATCGTGAACGTCGTACCGCCGGAGCCCGCCGTATTGAATACTGCGGGAATGGCCGGTCCGGTGCGGTGAGCTGGAGGGGACGGTCGCGTGAGCGAGATACCTGAGAAGGCGAGTGGCGGCGTGGTGTGGCAGAGCAGCCCGCCCGGCTCCATCTATGACTACATCCGGGTGGCGTCCTTCTCCATCGGGCCCGACGGACTCGTCGAGCAGTGGAGCCGACGCGCCGTGGACCTCTTCGGGGTGACCGCGGAAGAGGCCATGGGCAAGGACCCCGTCGAGGCCTTCATGCCCGCCGACCAGCGCGAGCGCGGTCACCGGAGGGTCCGCGAGATCCTCGACGGCAAGGAGTGGACAGGCCTCGTCCCCTTCCGGATCCCCGGCGACGACCGGCCGCACGGCATCGCCGAGATGTACGTCATGCCCAGCGAGACCCACACCGGGGAACGGGCCGCGCTCTGCATCGTCGTCGACGTCCGCGCCCTCCGCCGCATCGAGACGGACCTCGCCGCCTCCCAGGCGATATTCGGCCAATCGCCCTTCGGCTTCCTCCTCTTCGGCACCGACCTCACCGTGAAGCGGGCCAACCGGCGCTTCGCCACCGTCTTCGGCGGCTCCGCCGACGACCACCGCGGCCGCACGGTCCACGACTACCTCAACCTGCCCGAGGCCGACCGGATGACCGCCGCCCTCCGCAGCGTCCTGGAGACCGGGGAGTCCGTCACCGACTTCGAGATCGTCGGCGCCGCCCCCGGCTCCCGCGACCGGCGCCACTGGTCCATCAACCTCTACCGCGTCCACAGCGGATCCGGCCGCCCGATCGGCGTCGCCGGCCTCGGCATCGACGTCACCCGCCGCCACAACGCCGCCAGGGAAGCCGCCAGCGCCCGCCGCAACCTCGCCCTCCTGAACGAGGCCGGCGCCCGCATCGGCAACTCCCTCGACCTGGAGGCCACCGCCCGCGAGCTCCTCGACGTCGCCGTCCCCGGCTTCTGCGACCTCGCCTCCGTCGACCTCTACCAGGGACTCCTCACCGGCGACGAGGCGCCACCCGGCCGCTGGGGCAGCTCCCACGACGTCGGCTACGGGGCCGGCAGCGCCGAACTCCGCAGGGTCGCCTTCGCCAGCGCCGTCTCCGACACCCCCCTGAGGACCGACGAGGGGCACGGCCCCGGCGGCTGTTGCGGCACGGAACCCATCCAGGTCGGCGCCGTCCACCGCTTCCCCTTCAACTCCCCGTGCGCCGGAGCCCTGCGCACCGGCCGCCTCCGGACCGTGCCCGGCGCCGACGGCGAGCTCGTCCAGAGCACCCTGGTGGTCCCGATGGTCGCCCACGACACCGTCGTCGGACTCGTCCAGTTCTCCCGGGCCAAGGGCAGCGAGTCCTTCGGAGAGCGCGACCGCGCCCTCGCCGTCGAACTCGCCGCCCGCGCCGCCGTCTGCATCGACAACGCCCGCCTCTACCGCCGCGAGCACGAGCGCGCCCTGATCCTCCAGCGCAGCCTCCTCCCGCCCGGCGACCCCGAGGCGGCCGGGCTCGACATCGCCTGCCGCTACCTCCCCGGCACCGCCGCCACCGAGGTCGGTGGCGACTGGTTCGACGTCATCGAACTCCCCGGCCACCGCACCGCCCTCGTCATCGGCGACGTCATGGGCCGGGGACTGCGCGCCGCCGTCGCCATGGGCGAACTGCGCACCGCCGTCCGCACCCTCGCCCAGCTCGACCTGGAACCCGCCGAGGTCCTCTCCCACCTCGACGAGATCGCCCGCGGCCTCGGGGCCCCGATCGGCGCCCAGCAGTCCCGCGGACACAAGTCCCGCGGCCCCGAGCTCTCCGAGGTGTACCTCGCGACCTGCGTCTACGCCGTCTACGACCCGGTCACCCGCCGCTGCACCTTCGCCAACGCCGGACACCTCCCGCCGGTGCTCGTCGAACCCGGCGAGGAGGCCCTGCTGCTCGACGTACCCCCCGGGATGCCGCTCGGAGTCGGCGGCGAACCCTTCGAGGAGGTCGAGGTCGAACTCCCGGAGGGCGCCCTCCTCGCCCTCTACACCGACGGCCTCGTCGAATCCCGCGACCACCCCCTCGACGAGGGCCTGAGCGCCTTCCGACGGGCCCTCACCGACCCCGCCCGCCCCCTGGAGGACGTCTGCGACCGCGTCCTGACCAGCCTGGAGACGGGACACGGCGAGGACGACATCGCCCTGCTCATGGCCAGGATCCAGGGCCTGCCCAGCGAGGCGGTCGGCGACTGGCGGCTGCCCAGGGAGCCCCGCTCCGTCGGCCGGGCCCGCGAACTCGCCCGCACCCAGCTGAAGGCCTGGGACCTCGAAGCGCTCGTCGACACCGTCGAACTCCTCGTCAGCGAGCTCGTCACCAACGCCCTGCGCTACGGCGAGGGGGAGATCCGGCTGCGGCTGCTCCTCGACCGCAGCCTCGTCTGCGAGGTCTGGGACGCCGGCCTGGTGCAGCCCCGGCGGCGCCGTGCCAAGGACACCGACGAGGGCGGCCGCGGCCTCCAGCTGGTCGGACTGCTCAGCTCCTCCTGGGGCTCGCGCCGCACCCCCCGAGGCAAGACCGTCTGGTTCGAACTCCCCCTGCCGGACGGCGAGGGCACGGCGGAACCCACCGTGGAGCAGCTCCTCAGCATGTTCTGACACGCGCCGCGCCCACCCGGCCGCCCGCCCGAGCCGTCGCCCGGCCGCCACCACGCGACCGAGCACGCCCGCGCGGGCGGCGGCGAGCGCGGCGACGACCGGGTGGGCGGCGCCCGGCGCGTGGAGGGAGCCGAGCGGGGCGGCCGCGTGGCCGGCGCCGACCGCGGCGGCCGATCCGGCACCCGGGTGCCGGGTCAGCCCTTGAGCGCCGCCAGCCGGGCCTCGATCTCGGCGCTGTCGCCCAGCGCGTCCAGCTGCTCGAACTGGGCGTCCAGCGAGGACGCCGCCAGCTCCTGCTTGCCCATGGCCCGCGCCTCCTCCCGGCGCACCTTGTCCTCGAACCGGCTCAGCTCGCTCGTCGGGTCGAGCACGTCGATGTTCTTCACGGCGTCCATCATCGTGTTCTGCGCCTGGGCCGACCGGGCGCGGGCCACCAGCTCGTCCCGCTTGGCCTGCAACTCGCCGAGCTTCGCCTTCATCTGGTCGAGGCCCGTCCTGAGCTTCGCGACCACCTCGGTCTGCGCGGCGATCGTCGGCTCCGCCGTCCGCGCCTCCTTCTCCGACTGGAGCTGGCGGCCGAGCGCCACCTTCGCCAGGTTGTCGAAGCGGTCCGCCTCCGCCGTCTGCCCGCCGCCGCGCAGCTCGTCCCCCTTGCGGCTGGCGGCCAGCGCCTTGCCGCCCCACTCCTTCGCCGCCGCCACGTCCTCCTGGTGGTCCTGCTCCATCAGCCGCAGATTGCCGATCGTCGCGGCCACCGCCTCCTCCGCCTCCGCGATGTTGTTCGAGTAGTCGCGGATCAGCTGGTCCAGCAGCTTCTGCGGATCCTCCGCCTGGTCCAGCAGCGCGTTGATGTTGGCCTTCGCCAGCTGGGTGACCCGGCCGAGGATGGTCTGCTTGCTCATGGCTCTTCTCCTTGAGAGGGACAGAAAGGGGGAGGGGGCGCGGCGCGCCGCCCTCAGAAACGGCCTCCGCCGCCCAGCCGGCCGCGCGTGCCGCCGCCGCCGAAGCTGCCGGGCCCGCCGCCGAGACCTCCGCCCCCGAACCCCCCGCCGGAACCTCCACCGAACCCCCCATGTCCGCCTCCCCTTCCCCCGCCGAACAGTCCGCCGAGGATGATGCCGCCGAGCACCGCACCGCCCAGCCCGCCGCCACCTCCCACCCCTGTTACACCGCCCGGGCCGTTCGGGTTCCCATATCTCCGGACGTCCTGCTCGGCGAGGTCCTGAGCGCGCCGGGCGAGGGCGTCCGCCTGCCGGGCCTCCACGAGGGCGTTCTGCGGGTCGTCCGCCTCGGCCAGCACCCGCGCCTTCTCCCAGCGGCGCTGCGCCTCGGCCAGCCGCGTACGGGCCTCGCTGCCCACCGCGCCCCGGTGCGTGGTGACGTAGTCCGCGGCCGCCCCGATCGCCGAGCGGGCCGTCAGCATCGCCTGGTCGAGGAGCGCACGGGCGCGCCGGCTGCCCGACTCGCGCTCCCGCGCGCCCTCCAGCGCCTCGTCGAGCACCGCGTCCGCCTCCTCCACCCGGCGCAGCGCGTCGAGCGGGTCGTACCGTCCGGAGTCCATGACCCGCCGCACCTCGGCGAGCACCGACTCCGCGCGGGCCACCCGGCCCTGCAGATCGGCCGTCGAGACCCCCTCGGCGGTCCCGCGCAGCAGCCCGCGGGCCTCCGCGAGGTCGGCGTCCGTCTCCGACAGGGCGCCGGGCAGCTTGCCGACGGCCTCAGCCAGCTCCTGTGCCCGCCGGTCCACCGCCTCGGCCAGCCGGGCCGCCTGGTCCACCGCTCCCTCGGCCGCCCGGATGTGGACGGCGGCCCCGCCGTTGTCGCCGGCGTCGATCCGGGCGCGGGCCTGCCCGACGTGGTCCGCCGCGAAGACCAGCCGGTCCCTGGCCTGGTCGACGTCGCCGGCGACGGGCGCGGCCGCCGTCTCCGCGTACCGCTCGCGCATCGCCGTCAGCGCCGCCTCGGCCGTGTCCGTCCGCCCGGTCTGCTCCCGGACCGCGGCCTCGACGGTCGCCAGGGCCTCGGGAGCGGTCCGCTCCAGGGCCCGCAGCCGGTCGAAGTCCTCGCTCTCGGCGTCCAGCCGGGCGTTCGCCTCCGCGCAGCGGCGCAGGATCTCCTCCAGCATGCTCCGCCGGGTCGCGTCGTCCTCGGGGAACGCGTCGTCGAGCTTCTGCCGCAGCCGGAACGAGGCCGTCAGCTGCTCCTCGGCGAAGGAGACCGCCTCGGTGAACCGCCGGACGGACTCCTCGCCGAACTGGGCGGTCGCGAAGCCGAGTTCCTCTTGGCTGGTGCGGACGGCGTCGTCCGTGGCCACCAGCGTCTGCCGGGCCTGCCCGTCGAGCTCGTCCAGGGAGGGCGGCGCGGGCGCCTTCGGCGGGCCCCAGCCCTGCCCGCCCTGGGGCGTGGTGCGGGTCTCGGACCGCCGGCGCCGCTTGGTGAACGCGTAGGCGGCCACGGCGCCGGCGCCGCCGACGAGGACCATCGGCAGGACCAGATCGGTCGCCGAGGTGCCGTCGTCGGCCGCGCCGCCCGGATCGGCGGGACCGGGGGTGATCGCCGGAGCGGGGACGGGCTGCCCGGCGAGGACGGCGGCGTAGCCGTCGGCCGCGCCGATCGCGGCGCCCGCCCAGTCGTTCTGCCGGAGGGCCGGTTCGATCGCCGTGCGCGCGACGTCGTCCAGCTGCCCCTGGGTGAGGGGGCCGTCCGGGGCGGCGGAGTAGCCGTACAGACGGTCGTGGGTCGCGACGGCGAGCAGCAGGTCGTCGGTCCCGAGGCCGTTGCGCTCGGCCGTGGCGTCGGCCCAGTCCTGGCCGCCGCGACCGGAGAAGTCCCGTACGTAGACGACGAAGAGCTGGACCCGCCGCTCGTCGTAGAGCCGGTCGAGGGCCTGTGCCACGGATGCGCGGCGGTCGCCCAGCGCGTCCACCCGGTCGGTGATCTGCCCGTCCCGGGACAGGACGACCGGGTCGTCGGCACGGGCACCGTGAACGGCGGGCACGAGGAGCCACCACGCCGCCACCAGTACCGCGAGAAGGGTTCGGGTGGCTGTTCGCGTCACAAAGGGGAGGTTATGTCCGCATATGACCGACCGCGACCGGACGAAGACGCCCTGAGGAGCCGCGGAAACCATTCTCCACAGCCCTGCGTCACTGTCGGTAGCCGCCGCTACGGTGAGAAGCGGTGGAACGACCGGCACGACGGCACGCGGGGGCTCGGGTGAGTGGACGGCTGAGGCGTATGTGGCGACGGGGGCGCTGGTTCGTGCTCGGGCTCGTCCTGGTCCTCGTGGTGCCCCCGTTGTTCGGCGCGCTCGCCCTGCGCGTCAACTACGCGGGGGACCTCAGGGACGACGCGAAGACCCGGGACAAGGACGCCGTGTGGCTCGGCCACGCCTGGGTCGACGGCCGGAAGAAGGACGCCGACCTCGCCGCGTTCGCCGCACGTGTCAAGGACACGGGCATACGCGACCTGTACGTCCACGCGGGGCCCCTGGAGCACGACGGCACGCTGCCCGCCGCCAGGTACCCCCGCGCGAAGTGGTTCGTCGACGCCGTGCACCGGACGATGCCCGGGATACGCGTCCAGGCCTGGCTGGGCGACGTCCTCGCCAACGACGGGCCGGGGCCCGGTCTCCACCTCGACAGGGCCGCGTCACGGGCCGCCGTCGTGAGCTCGGCCCGGCAGGTCCTCGACGTCGGCTTCGACGGGGTCCACTTCGACCTGGAGCCGCTGCTGTCCGACGACGCCGACTACCTCTCCCTGCTTGACGACCTCGGGGAGGTCACCCGGCCGCGGAAGGCGCAGCTCTCCATAGCCGCCCACCAGATCGATCCGCTCCCCGGCCTGCACTCGGCCAACAGCCTGCTCACGGGCAGGGAGAAGTGGTGGTCGCAGAAGTTCTTCGGCCAGGTCGCCCGGCGCGTCGACCAGATCGCCGTCATGTCGTACGACACGTGGATGCCGCTGGAGAGCCTGTACGGCGGATACGTCGCCCAGCAGACCAGCCTCGCCCTCGAAGTGACTCCGGAGTCGACCGACCTCCTGATGGGCCTCCCCTTCTTCCACGAGGACGACCTCGGCCACCACGAGAACGCGGAGACCGTCGAGGCCGCCGTCCGGGGCGTCAGACTCGGCCTCGGACGCACCGACCCCGACCGCGCGCGCTTCGGCGTCGCGCTCTACGTCGACTTCGCCGCGGAGGAGGGCGACTGGGCGGCCTACCGCGCCGGCTGGCACTGAGGTCCGCGCGGGCCGCCGGCCCGGGACCACGGCGGAGACGGGGCCCGACCCCTCCGGGGCAGGCCCTGATCGGGGCCTGCTGGGCCCCTGAGCTTGTGCGGCCCCTGGGTCCGCTGGCCTCTGGGTTCGCTGGGCTCTGGGTCCGCTGGGCTCTGGGTCCGCTGGCCCCTGGGTCTGCTGGGCTCTGGGCCTGTTCGGCCCCCGGGCCCGGTCGGCCCCCGGGCCCCCGCGCCGGGGGTGACCCCCGGGCCCCCGCGCCGGGGGTGGCCCCCGGGCCGGGGGTGACCCCCGCGCCGCTCGGGGCCGGTGGGTCGCAGGAGGATGGGGCCGTCGGCGCGCACCGTCGCCGCGCACCGGGGGAGTCCGCCGCGACCAGCCGTCTCCTGACACCCTTCCGGACCGTCGGCGCGGGCCTCGCGCCCGGCGCGATGACCGCCGACGCGCCCCGACGGCCTCGACGGGAGCGCCGTGTCCCCTTCCGCCGCCCCCGCCCGGCCGCACTCGCGGCTGCCCCGCCCCGCTCACTGTTGGGCCGCACGAGTGGGGTTTCCGGCCGCGCCGTCGTGTCGCCGTGGCCGGATCCTTTCCTTCCTTTTCAGTGGATGAGCAATAGGTGTGATCATCTCCAAATGGAATGAATCTGGACGAAGGGGTACAAGTCATGTCCCAGATCGGCGCCCCTCGCGGGAGGACATGCTCCAGGAGCCCCCGCTCCCGCACGCTCCGCTCCGTCGCCACGCTGACCAGTGCCGCCCTCGCCGTCACCGTCCTCGCCGGATGTTCGTCCGACGACGCGGACGAGTCCCGGGCCGCGGCCCAGGACAACGCGCCCGCCGCCCGTGAGCGGGTCGCCGACGGAGGAACCCTGCGCTGGGCCGTCGACGCGTTCCCCACCACCCTGAACTCCTTCCAGGCGGACGCCGACGGTGCCACCTCCCGGATCGCCGGGGCCGTGCTCCCCGCGCTGTACACGATCGACGAGCGCGGCCGGCCCCAGCGCAACCCCGACTTCCTGGAGTCCGCGCAGGTCGTCGAGACGGAGCCCAAGCAGGTCGTCCTCTACAAGCTCAACCAGCAGGCGGTGTGGAGCGACGGACGCGAGATCGGGGCGCCCGACTTCGTCGCCCAGTGGCGCGCGCTGAGCGGCCGCGACACCGCGTACTGGACCGCCCGGAACTCCGGGTACGAGCGGATCGAGAAGATCGAGCGGGGCAAGAACGACCTGGAGGTGCGGGTCACCTTCGCCAAGCCCTACGCCGACTGGCAGTCCCTGTTCACCCCCCTGTACCCGAAGCAGGTCATGGGCTCCCCGGCCTCCTTCAACGACGGGGCCCGCACCACCCTCAAGGCCACTGCAGGACCGTTCCTGCTGAAGGCGGTCGACCGCAAGAGCGGCGATGTCACCCTCGCCCGGAACCCCCGCTGGTGGGGCCAGCCGGCCAAGCTCGACAGCATCGTCCTCAAGGCGGTCGCCCGCGCGGACCGCGCGGACGCCCTCGCCGAGGGAACCCTCGATCTGGCCGAGATCGACCGGTCCACCGCCGAGCGCATCTCGCTCGCCCTCCGCGACGCCCGGGCCGGCCGCAACGGCGCCCAGGCGGCCCTCGCCCACGGCCCCGGCTCCTCGATCACCCCCTCCAAGGCCCTGAAGTCCTGGGCGCTCGCCCACGGCTCGGACGAGGAGAAGGCGGAGGAGGTCCGGGCCGCCCGCGAGCAGAACCGGAAGGCCGTCGCCGCGTACGCGAACGCCCAGGACGTCCTGGCGAAGTACGCGGTCCGCAAGTCCCTGGAGCCCGCCTACACCCAGCTCTCGCTGAACGGCGAGTCCGGGCCGCTCGCCGACGAGCGGGTGCGGCGGGCGGTGGCCCGTGCGATCAACCGCAGGGAACTGGCCGAATCCGTACTCAAGCCGCTCGGCCTCCCGGCCGATCCGCCCGGGAGCCACCTGGCCCTCGCGGGCCAGTCCGCGTACGCGGACGGCAGCGACGCCCTCGGCAGCCAGGACACCGACGAGGCGCGGGCCCTCCTCGCCGACGCGGGCTGGGTGCCCGGCGGCGCGGCGCGGAAGCCCGCGGACGGCACCAAGGCGGGCAGCGAGGCGGAGAAGGGCGAGAAGAAGGGCGCCGGGGAGAAGACGGGGGAGGAGGGCGCCAAGGAGAAGGGGAAGACGGCGGAGAAGGCCGAGTCGGCGGAGAAGAAGGACACCGCCGGTTCCACCGACGCCAAGAAGCCGAGCTCCGAGGGCGCCTCCGACGCCGCCTCCGACACGGCCTCCGACGAGGGCCTCTACATCGTCGGCGACGACAAGCCGGGCGAGCGCCGGGCCGTCGCCGCCGGCGGTCCCGAGAGCGGCACCCGCATCCTCGCCCCGGCCCCCGCGGCGGCCGTCCAGAGCGCGGCGCTCCTCGCCCGCGCCGAGGCGCTCGACACGGGGACCGGCGCCCAGGCCGCCCAGACGATCCCCCGGTCGGACAAGGGGGTGGCCGGGGCGTACGCCCCGCGCGGCACCGCCGCCCCCGTGAGCGCCGCCGACGCGGCCAAGACCCTCGGCAAGGACGGCAAGGCCCTCAGCCTCCGCTTCGTCCTGCCGTCCGGCCCCGGCTCCGAGGCCCTGCGGGCGGTCGGCGACCGGATCGTCCGGATGCTCGACGCGGTCGGCATCCGCACCGAGGTCACCAAGGTCTCCGACGACAGCTTCTTCAAGGATCACGTGGCCTCGGGCGACTACGACCTGGCCCTCTACTCCTGGCCCGCCACCGCCTTCCCGGCGACCGACGCCCGGCCGATCTTCGCCAAGCCCGAGCCCGCCTCGGACGGCTCCCTCCTGGTCGAGCAGAACTACTCGCGGGTCGGCACCGACCGCATCGACCAGCTCTTCGACCAGGCCGCGGCCACCCTCGACGAGGAGGAGGCCCGGGAGCTGGTGCGCCAGGCCGACGCCCGGATCTGGGCGGCCGCCGGCTCCATCCCCCTCTACCAGCGCCCCCAGCTCGTCGCCGCCAAGGCGGATCTGGTGAACGCCGGAGCCTGGGGCCTGGCCGGCCCGCGCTACCAGGACATCGGCTTCAAGAAGCCCGAAACCTCCAAGGGAGCCGAGCGAAACACCCCCTGAAAACCCCGAAAGCCCTGAAACCGCAGGTCACAACCTCAGAACCAGCTCAATTTCCTTGCCCGCCGGTGATCCCGGCGGGCAGGATCGCGTCGGCCCCTTGACCCGGTCGCACGACCTCCCCCACACCCTTGCCCCTGCACGGCACCACCTCTCGGATCTTGGCCGGGGAAGCCCCTTGCGCGGCAGCCCCGTACCATGGACATAGCCGTGGCGCGTCCGCCCGGCGGGCGTACGAGGAACTGACGCCGCATCCCACGATCCGAGAGAAGCGCAAGCACCCATGCCCACGCGCCACGACATCCGTAACGTCGCCATCGTCGCCCACGTCGACCACGGCAAGACGACCATCGTCGACGCCATGCTCAAGCAGGCCGGTGCCTTCGCCGCCCACCAGCAGCTCGACGACCGCATGATGGACTCGAACGACCTGGAGCGTGAGAAGGGCATCACGATCCTCGCCAAGAACACGGCGGTGAAGTATCACCCCAAGGACGGCGGGGCCCCGATCACGATCAACATCATCGACACCCCCGGCCACGCCGACTTCGGTGGCGAGGTCGAGCGCGGTCTCTCGATGGTGGACGCGGTCGTCCTCCTCGTGGACGCCTCCGAGGGTCCGCTCCCGCAGACCCGCTTCGTGCTGCGCAAGGCTCTCCAGCAGCGCAAGCCCGTCATCCTCTGCATCAACAAGACGGACCGCCCGGACTCCCGGATCGACGAGGTCGTCAACGAGACCTACGACCTCTTCCTCGACCTGGACGCGGACGAGGACCAGATCGAGTTCCCGATCGTCTACGCCTGCGGCCGTGACGGCATCGCCTCGCTGACCAAGCCGGAGAACGGCACCGTCCCCGCGGACAGCGACAACCTGGAGCCGTTCTTCAACGCCATCCTGGAGCACGTCCCCGCCCCGGTGTACGACGAGACGGCGCCGCTCCAGGCCCACGTCACCAACCTGGACGCCGACAACTTCCTCGGCCGCATCGCGCTCCTCCGCGTCGAGCAGGGCGAGCTGCGCAAGGGCCAGACGGTCGCGTGGATCAAGCGGGACGGCACGATCTCGAACGTCCGCATCACCGAGCTGATGATGACCGAGGCGCTCACCCGCAAGCCCGCCGAGGTCGCCGGCCCCGGTGACATCTGCGCCGTCGCCGGTATCCCGGACATCATGATCGGCGAGACCCTGGCCGACCCGGAGAACCCGATCGCGCTGCCGCTGATCACGGTCGACCAGCCGGCCATCTCCATGACCATCGGCACCAACACCTCGCCGCTCGTCGGCCGCGGTGGCACGGGCAAGGGCGCGGACGCCAAGGCCGCGGTCAAGAACCGCAAGGTCACCGCCCGCCAGGTCAAGGACCGCCTCGACCGCGAGCTGATCGGCAACGTCTCGCTCCGCGTGCTCGACACCGAGCGCCCGGACGCCTGGGAGGTCCAGGGCCGCGGTGAGCTCGCGCTCGCCATCCTGGTCGAGCAGATGCGCCGCGAGGGCTTCGAGCTGACCATCGGCAAGCCGCAGGTCGTCACCAAGGAGGTCGACGGCAAGACGCACGAGCCGGTCGAGCGCCTCACGGTCGACGTCCCCGAGGAGCACATGGGCGCGGTCACGCAGCTCATGGGTGTCCGCAAGGGCCGCATGGACAACATGTCGAACCACGGCTCCGGCTGGGTCCGCATGGAGTTCGTCGTTCCGTCCCGCGGCCTCATCGGCTTCCGTACGGAGTTCCTCACCAACACCCGCGGTACGGGCATCGCCCACTCGATCCACGAGGGCCACGAGCCGTGGTTCGGCACGCTGACGACCCGTAACAACGGTTCGCTGGTCGCCGACCGCGCCGGTGCCGTCACCGCCTTCGCGATGACGAACCTCCAGGAGCGCGGTGTCCTGTTCACCGACCCCGGCACCGAGGTGTACGAGGGCATGATCGTCGGCGAGAACTCGCGCTCCGACGACATGGACGTGAACATCACCAAGGAGAAGAAGCTCACCAACATGCGCTCCTCCTCGGCCGACTCCTTCGAGGCGATCGTCCCGCCGCGGAAGCTCTCCCTGGAGCAGTCCCTGGAGTTCTGCCGCGACGACGAGTGCGTCGAGGTCACCCCGGAGGCCGTGCGCATCCGCAAGGTCATCCTCGACCAGAACGCGCGTGGCCGCGCCTCCTCGCGCGCCAAGAACGGCTGAACCACGGCCGTAGCGACCGGAGAAGACCGTAGGTCGAGCAGTCGGCGAGATCGGTCGGCATCGGCCGCATGCGACCGATGACAGTGGGGTAGATCACGTCTCTGTGATCTACCCCGCTTTCGGTTCGACACGACGTCAGCACCGGAGCCCGGACCCCCACAGGCAGTGTGGGAGTCCGGGCTTTTCGTCAACTTCCGTCAACTCCATTTCACCGGCCCGGTGTCCGCATATCGGCCATCGCTCTCCGGTACGTGTGTTAACGGTCCGTTTCGGGGGTGTCTGTCTGTGCTCAGTTTGTCCGGATTTCGGTATCTGGGCATGTGGTGATGTTGTCAAAACGAGACCACTTAAGTGTGGTTTACAGCCCGGACGTACTTAATAGTTGGCTCCATTGAGCTCGGGTCAATGGGTCACGCACTGTGGGGAGTGCCGACTCACGAGCACACTCGGGGCACTTGAGTGCAATGCCGTCAGGGGTGTCGGCAGAACTCGGAGTGCCCCTCTTGTAGTGACAAAAGTGGACTCATGAGGAGGAACCCATGCGCGGTGCCAAGAGCGCCAAGTGGGTAACGGGCGCGATCATCGTCGCCCTTGCTGCGACCGCCTGTGGCGGGGGTAAGAGCGACAGCGGCGACGCCAAGGGCGCTGTTGACCCGAACGGAATCTTCTCCGTCGAGCTGGGCGAGCCTGAGAAGCCCCTGCTCACCGGTGACACGATGGAGTCCAACGGCTCCGCGGTCATGGCCGGCCTGTTCTCGACCCTGGTCGACTACAAGGCCGACGGCTCCCTGGAGATGATCAACGCCGAGTCCGTCACCACGACCGACTCGAAGACGTGGACCGTCAAGCTCAAGCCGGGCTGGACCTTCCACGACGGCACCCCGGTGACCTCCAAGTCCTACGTCGACGCGTGGAACTGGAACGCCAGCCTGAAGAACGCCCAGGGCCTCTCGTCCTGGTTCGCGGACATCAAGGGCTACGACAAGGTCCACCCGGACGCCGAGGGCGCCAAGCAGACCGCGGACAAGCTCGACGGCCTGTCGGTCGTCGACGAGACCACCTTCAAGATCGAGCTCTCGAAGGCCGTCCCGTACTTCGGTCACAAGCTGGCCTACATCGTCTTCGCCCCGCTGCCCGAGTCCTTCTACAAGGACCCGGCCGCCGGCGGCCAGAAGCCGGTCGGCAACGGTCCCTACAAGTTCAAGAGCTGGGACCACAAGAAGAAGATCGAGATCACTCGGTACGACGACTACAAGGGCCCGAACAAGGCGAAGAACGGCGGTGTGGTCTTCAAGAACTACACCACCCTCGAGGCCGCGTACGAGGACCTGAAGTCGGGCAACGTCGACGTCCTGCGTCAGATCGCGCCGAAGGACCTCCCGGTCTACCGCCAGGACCTCGGCGACCGCGCCGTGGACCAGCCGTACTCCGCGATCCAGACCATCGCCGTCGCCTTCTACGCCGACCAGTGGAAGAAGCCGAAGGCGATCGACCCGCGCGTCGTCCAGGGTCTCTCCATGGCGATCGACCGTGCCACCATCACCAAGACGGTGCTGCAGGGTACCCGTGAGCCCGCGACCGGCTGGGTCGCCAAGGGCGTCCTGGGCTTCCAGGAGGACGGTGGCGCCGGCGTCACCAAGTTCGACCCGGCGAAGGCCAAGGAGCTCATCAAGGCCGGCGGCGGCGTCCCCGGCAACAAGATCTCCATCCAGTTCAACGCCGACGGCGGCCACAAGGAGTGGGTGGACGCTGTCTGCAACTCCATCCAGCAGGCCACCGACGTGCAGTGCGTCGGCGACAGCAAGCCGGACTTCCAGGCCGACCTGACCGCTCGCAAGACCAAGCAGGTCAAGTCCCTGTACCGCTCCGGCTGGGTGCTCGACTACCCGGTGAACGCCAACTTCATCTCGGACCTGTTCCGCACGGGTGCGGCGGGCAACCAGGGCGACTTCTCCAACAAGGAGCTGGACGCCGAGATCGCCAAGGCTGACTCCGCGGCGACGCTGGACGAGTCGGTGAAGCAGTTCCAGGCCATCGAGAAGGAACTGAAGAACTACATGCCGTCCATCCCGCTCTGGTACTACAAGGTCAACGCGGGCTACTCCGAGAAGGTTTCGGGCGTGGCTTACGGTCAGGACGGCGACCCGATCCTGACCGGCGTCGAGGTCACGAAGTAATCACCCAAGCGTAGTCCGCACGCCGTCGCGGGGCTGACGGATCGTCAGTCCCGCTCGGTGCCTTATGCAGTGGCTGGGGGGCCCTTCCGCGACACTGTTCTGCCCGTCATCGGGGCAGGGCGTCGCGGGAGGGCCCCCGGCTGCCGCCGTCACATCTCAACGGAGGCATGATGGGGCGCTATGTCGCACGACGACTGCTCCAGATGATCCCGGTCTTTTTCGGGACAACCCTGCTGATCTTCCTCATGGTCTACAGCCTGCCCGGCGACCCCGTGGCCGGTCTGTTCGGTGACAAGGGCGCGTCCCCCGCCACCATCGCCGAGATCAGACACAAGCTCGGTCTCGATCAGCACATCCTGAAGCAGTACTGGGACTACATCAGCGGGATCATCTTCCACCTGGACTTCGGGACGCAGATCCGCAACGACCGTCCCGTCACCGAGGTGCTGGGTGACGCGTTCCCCGTCACGCTGCAGCTCGCAGCGCTCGCCTTCGCCGTCGAGCTGGTCTTCGGCATCGGCCTCGGCGTCATCGCCGGCCTCCGCGCCGGCCGCATGGCCGACAACGCCATCCTGATCTTCACCCTGCTGATCATCTCGATCCCGGTCTTCGTGCTCGGCTTCATCATCAAGATGGTGTTCGCCTTCGAGCTCGGCTGGATCGAACCCAACGTCAGCAACGACCAGTTGCTCTCCGAGATGATCGCCCCGGCCATCGTCCTCGGCGGTCTCTCCCTCGCCTACGTCGCGCGGCTCACCCGTACGTCCATGGCGGAGAACCTCCGCGCGGACTACATGCGCACCGCGGTCGCCAAGGGTCTGCCGCGCAGCCGCGTCATCGGCGTCCACCTCATGCGCAACTCGATGATCCCGGTCGTCACCTTCCTCGGCACCGACATCGGCGCCCTCATGGGCGGTGCGGTCGTCACCGAAGGCATCTTCAACATCAAGGGTGTCGGTGGTCTGATCTACGAGTCGATCAGCCGCCGCGAGGGAACCACCCTCGTCGGCCTCGTCACGATCCTGGTGGTCATCTACCTCATCACCAGCCTGCTCATCGACCTGCTGTACGCGGTCCTGGACCCGAGGATCCGGTATGCCTGACGTGACCAAGACCGCGACCGCTCCCGCGGACGCCGTCGACACCCCCTCGGTGAGCGTCTCCGAGGTCAAGGCGGAGAAGGCGCGCAGCCTCTGGGGCGACGCCTGGCGCGACCTGCGCCGCAACCCGTACTTCCTCGTGTCGTCGGTGCTGATCTTCTTCCTGCTGCTGATCTCGGCCTTCCCGGGCATGTTCACCAGCGCCTCGCCGACCACCGGTGACCTCGTCAAGCACTACGTCGGCAAGCCGGAGCTCGGCAACATCGGCTCCGCCGGCTGGCTCGGCTACGACATCCAGGGCCGCTCCGTCTACGCCCGACTGATCTACGGCACGCGCGCCTCGATCATCGTCGGCGTCGCCGTGACCGCGATCGTCACCGTCCTCGGCGGCATCGTGGGCATGATCGCCGGCTACTTCGGCGGCTGGGTCGACGCGATCCTGTCCCGACTGACCGACATCTTCTTCGGCATCCCGTTCCTGCTCGGCGCCATGGTCGTCCTCCAGGCGTTCGTCGAGCGGACCGTCTGGGTCGTCGTCTTCGCCCTCGCCTTCCTCGGCTGGACGCAGATGGCCCGCGTCATGCGCGGCGCCGTGATCACGGTCAAGCACGCCGACTACGTCCACGCGGCGAAGGCCCTCGGCGCCGGCACGACCCGGATCCTCTTCCGGCACATCCTGCCGAACTCCATGGCTCCCGTGATCGTCGTCGCGACCATCGCGCTCGGCGGCTACATCTCGGCCGAGGCCACCCTGTCCTACCTGGGCCTGGGTCTCGCCTCCCCGACCGTCTCGTGGGGTGTCGACATCTCCGCGGGCGTTCAGGCGATCCGTACGTCGCAGCACATCCTGCTGTACCCGTCGATCATGCTGAGCCTCACCGTTCTGGCGTTCATCATGCTCGGCGAAGCCGTCCGCAACGCCCTCGACCCCAAGCTGCGCTGAGGAGGGCGTAACAGATGAGCATCATCGACAAGACCGCGTCCGTCCCGGCGCCCCGCGACGGCGCCGACCACAACGGTCCGCTGCTCGAAGTCCGCGACCTGCACGTCGAGTTCCACACCCGTGACGGTGTGGCCAAGGCGGTCAACGGAGTCAACTACTCGGTGAACGCCGGCGAGACCCTCGCCGTCCTCGGCGAGTCCGGCTCCGGCAAGTCCGTCACCGCGCAGGCCATCATGGGCATCCTCGACATGCCGCCCGGCAAGATCCCGCAGGGCGAGATCCTCTTCCGCGGCCAGGACATGCTGAAGATGGCCGAGGAGGAGCGCCGGAAGATCCGCGGCCGGAAGATCGCGATGATCTTCCAGGACGCGCTGTCCTCCCTCAACCCGGTCCTCACCGTCGGCTACCAGCTCGGCGAGATGTTCCGGGTGCACCAGGGCCTCTCCAAGAAGGCCGCCACGGTCAAGGCCGTCGAGCTGATGGACAAGGTCAAGATCCCCGCCGCCAAGGCGCGGGTCACCGACTACCCCCACCAGTTCTCCGGCGGTATGCGCCAGCGCATCATGATCGCCATGGCGCTCGCCCTGGAGCCGGACCTGATCATCGCCGACGAGCCCACCACGGCTCTCGACGTGACCGTCCAGGCCCAGGTCATGGACCTCCTCGCGGAGCTCCAGCAGGAATACAACATGGGTCTGATCCTGATCACCCACGACCTCGGCGTCGTCGCCGACGTCGCGGACAAGATCGCCGTGATGTACGCCGGCCGGATCGTCGAGCAGGCGCCGGTGCACGAGCTCTACAAGCGCCCGGCCCACCCCTACACCAAGGGTCTCCTGGAGTCGATCCCGCGCCTGGACCAGAAGGGCCAGGAGCTCTACGCGATCAAGGGCCTCCCGCCCAACCTGCTCAAGGTGCCCTCCGGCTGCGCCTTCAACCCGCGCTGCCCCATGGCCGACGACATCTGCCGCACGGAGGTCCCGGCGCTGGTGCCCGTCACCGAGCAGAACGGTGCGGACCTGCCGGGCCGTACGAGCGCCTGCCACTTCTGGAAGGAGACGATCCATGGCTGACCTCAGCAAGAACGACGAGGCCGTGGAGGCCGCCATCGAGGCCCCCGTGGGCCGCGGCGAGCCGATTCTCCAGGTGCGCAACCTGAAGAAGCACTTCCCGCTGACCCAGGGCATCCTCTTCAAGAAGCAGGTCGGCGCGGTCAAGGCCGTGGACGGGGTCTCCTTCGACCTGTACCAGGGCGAGACCCTCGGCATCGTGGGCGAGTCCGGCTGCGGCAAGTCCACGGTCGCCAAGCTCCTGATGAACCTGGAGCAGGCCACCGCCGGCGAGGTCTTCTACAAGGGCCAGGACATCACCAAGTTGGGCGGCCGCGCGCTGAAGGCCGTGCGCCGCAACATCCAGATGGTGTTCCAGGACCCGTACACCTCGCTGAACCCGCGCATGACGGTCGGCGACATCATCGGCGAGCCCTTCGACATCCACCCCGAGGTGGCCCCGAAGGGCGACCGGCGCCGCAAGGTGCAGGAGCTGCTCGACGTCGTCGGTCTGAACCCGGAGTACATCAACCGGTACCCGCACCAGTTCTCCGGCGGTCAGCGCCAGCGCATCGGCATCGCCCGCGGCCTCGCGCTCAACCCGGAGATCATCATCTGCGACGAGCCGGTCTCGGCCCTGGACGTCTCCGTCCAGGCGCAGGTCATCAACCTGATGGGGAAGCTCCAGGACGAGTTCAACCTGTCCTACCTCTTCATCGCGCACGACCTGTCGATCGTCCGGCACATCTCGGACCGCGTCGGCGTCATGTACCTCGGCAAGATGGCCGAGATCGGTACGGACGAGCAGATCTACGAGCACCCGACGCACCCGTACACCCAGGCGCTGCTCTCCGCGGTGCCGGTGCCGGACCCGGAGGCCCGCGCGCACCGCGAGCGGATCATCCTGACCGGTGACGTCCCCTCGCCGGCCAACCCGCCGTCGGGCTGCAGCTTCCGCACCCGCTGCTGGAAGGCGCAGGAGAAGTGCGCGCAGGAGACGCCGCTCCTGGCGATCCCGCAGCGCTTCGCCGGCCAGGACACCCCGGCCGCCCACTTCTCGGCGTGCCACTTCGCCGAGGAGAAGCAGGTCGTGCCGGTGCACTGACGCACCGAGCGGCAGACACGACGGAGGGCGCTCCGGTCCGTACCCACGGACCGGGGCGCCCTTCGCGCGTCCCGCCGGATCGCCGGGCCACGTCCGGCCGCGGTAAAAGTGCACCCCCGTCAATATCGGGTGATATTGGGGCCTAAGTCATACTTAGGAGATTCGGGAGGCACTCCATGCGCGGAGCCACGCACGCCAAGTGGGCCGCTCTGGCCACCGCCGTCGCCCTCGCGGCGACCGCCTGCGGCGGCGGCGACAGCGGCGGCGGCGGAGGGGCCGACGGCATCGTGAGCTCCTCGTGGGGCGACCCGCAGAACCCGCTGGAGCCCGCCAACACCAACGAGGTCCAGGGCGGCAAGGTCCTCTCCATGATCTTCCGCGGGCTCAAGCAGTACGACCCGAAGACCGGCGAGGCCAAGGACATGCTCGCCGAGAAGATCGAGACGACCGACTCGACCAACTTCACGATCACGGTGAAGGACGGCTGGACCTTCTCCAACGGCGAGAAGGTCACCGCGAAGTCCTTCGTCGACGCCTGGAACTACGGCGCGAACCTGAAGAACAACCAGAAGAACGCCTACTTCTTCGGCCAGATCGAGGGCTACGACCAGGTCCACCCCGAGAAGGGCGAACCGACCGCCGAGACGATGTCCGGCCTCAAGGTCACCGGCCCCCAGACCTTCACGGTCAAGCTCACCCAGAAGTTCTCCACCTGGCCCATCACCCTGGGCTACGCGGCCTTCTCCCCGCTCCCGCAGACCTTCTACACGGACCACGCGGCCTGGCTGTCGAAGCCGGTGGGCAACGGCCCGTACACCGTCGACTCGTACTCCAAGGGCTCCCAGATGGCCCTCAAGCGCTGGGACGCCTACCCGGGCACCGACAAGGCCCAGAACGGCGGCATCACCCTCAAGGTCTACACCGACAACAACACCGCCTACACCGACCTGACGGCCGGAAACCTCGACCTCGTCGACGACGTCCCCGCCTCCCAGCTCAAGAACGTCGAAGCCGACCTCGGCGACCGGTACATCAACGTCCCGGCCGGCATCATCCAGACCCTGTCGTTCCCGTTCTACGACCCGGCCTGGAACAAGCCCGGACAGGAGAAGCTCCGGCAGGGCCTCTCCATGGCGATCGACCGCGACCAGATCACCCAGACGATCTTCCAGAAGACCCGGACCCCCGCCGTCGACTGGACCTCCCCGGTCCTCGGCGAGGACGGCGGCTTCAAGGACGTCTGCGGCGACTTCTGCAAGTACGACGCCGCGGAGGCGAAGAAGCTCGTCGCCGAGGGCGGCGGCATCCCCGGCGGCACCATGAAGATCTCGTACAACGCCGACACCGGCTCCCACAAGGAATGGGTCGACGCGGTCTGCAACTCCATCAACCGCGCCCTCGGCAACAACAAGGCCTGCGTCGGCAACCCGGTCGGCACCTTCGCCGACTTCCGCAACCAGGTCACCCAGTCGAAGATGGACGGTCCCTTCCGGGCCGGCTGGCAGATGGACTACCCGCTCATCCAGAACTTCCTGCAGCCGCTGTACTACACCAACGCCTCGTCCAACGACGGCAAGTACACCGACCCGCAGTTCGACAAGCTGGTGAACGAGGCGAACGCCGAGGCCGACACCGCGAAGGCCATCGGCCTCTTCCAGCAGGCGGAGGAGGTCCTCCGCGACGACATGGGGGCCATTCCGCTCTGGTACCAGAACGGCAGCGCCGGCTACTCGGAGCGGGTCAGCAACGTCTCCCTGAACCCGTTCAGCGTCCCGGTCTACGACCAGATCAAGGTCAACTGACGTCGTAGCAGGTCGGAGGCGTACGGCCCGGCCCGCGGACCCCCGCGCCGCCGGGCCGTACGACTTCCCCGCACCCCGCCACGCCGAGCCACCCCCCTTCCCGGAGCCAACCCCCGGAGCCCCCCATGGGTCGATATGTGATCCGGCGGCTGCTGCAGATGATCCCGGTCTTCTTCGGCGCCACGCTGTTGATCTTCCTGATGGTGAACGTGATGGGCGATCCCATCGCCGGACTGTGCGGCGACCGCCAGTGCGACCCGGCGACCGCCGCCCAGCTGGAGAAGGAGTTCGGCCTCGACAAGCCCGTCTGGCAGCAATACCTCACCTACATGGGCAACGTCTTCACCGGCGACTTCGGCACCGCCTTCAACGGCCAGCCCGTCACCGAACTGATGGCCAGCGCCTTCCCCGTCACCATCCGGCTCACCATCGTCGCGATCTTCTTCGAGATCGTCATCGGCATCAGCCTCGGCGTCGTCACCGGCCTCAAGCGGGGCCGCCCCGTCGACACCACCGTCCTGCTGCTGACCCTGGTCGTCCTCTCGGTCCCGACCTTCGTCACCGGCCTCCTCGTCCAGCTGCTCCTCGGCGTCAAGTGGGGCTGGATCAAACCGGCCGTCTCGCCCGAGGCCACCTTCTCCGAACTCATCGTCCCGGGCCTGGTCCTCGCCTCGGTCTCGCTGGCCTACGTCACCCGGCTCACCCGGACCTCGATCGCCGAGAACAGGCGCGCCGACTACGTCCGCACCGCCGTCGCCAAGGGCCTGCCCCGCCGCCGCGTCATCAGCCGGCACCTGCTGCGCAACAGCCTCATCCCCGTCGTGACGTTCATCGGCGCCGACGTCGGAGCCCTCATGGGCGGAGCCATCGTCACCGAACGGATCTTCAACATCCACGGCGTCGGCTACCAGCTCTACCAGGGCATCGTCCGCCAGAACACCCAGACCGTGGTGGGCTTCGTGACCATCCTCGTGCTGGTGTTCCTGCTGGCCAACCTCCTGGTCGACCTCCTGTACGCCGTCCTTGACCCGAGGATTCGCTATGCCTGAGCAGCCCGAGCCGCTGGAGTCGTACGAAGAGGGCCGCGCCATCGCACCCACCGGCGCCGGAGGCGCGTCCGACCTCGCGACGGCCGAGGGGGAGACCCTGGAGCGGACGCCCGGCGGCCCCCTCGGCACCGGCGCCGACAAGAAGCCCCGCTCCCTGTGGTCCGACGCCTGGCGCGACCTGCGCCGCAACCCCATCTTCATCGTCTCCTCGCTGGTGATCCTCTTCCTCGTCGTCATCTCCATCTGGCCCCAGCTGATCGCCTCCGGAGACCCCCTCGACTGCGACCTCGCCAAGGCGCAGGAGGGCTCCCAGCCCGGCCATCCCTTCGGCTTCAACGGCCAGGGCTGCGACGTGTACACCCGCACCGTCTACGGCGCCCGCACCTCCGTCACCGTCGGCGTCCTCGCCACCCTCGGCGTCGCCGTCCTCGGCAGCATCCTCGGCGGCCTCGCCGGCTTCTTCGGCGGCGCCTGGGACGGCGTCCTCTCCCGGATCACCGACGTCTTCTTCGCCATCCCCGTCGTCCTCGGCGGCCTGGTGCTGCTCTCCGTGGTGACCAGCTCCACCGTCTGGCCCGTCATCGGCTTCATGGTCCTGCTCGGCTGGCCGCAGCTCTCCCGCATCGCGCGCGGCTCCGTCATCACCGCCAAACAGAACGACTACGTGCAGGCCGCCCGGGCCCTCGGAGCCTCCAACTCCCGCATGATGCTCCGGCACATCACGCCCAACGCCATCGCCCCGGTGATCGTCGTCGCGACCATCGCCCTCGGCACGTACATCGCACTGGAGGCGACCCTGTCCTACCTCGGCGTCGGGCTGAAGCCGCCGACCGTGTCCTGGGGCATCGACATCTCCTCGGCCTCCCAGTACATCCGCAACGCGCCCCACATGCTGCTCTGGCCGGCCGGCGCGCTCGCCATCACCGTGCTCGCCTTCATCATGCTCGGCGACGCCGTCCGCGACGCCCTCGACCCGAAGCTGAGGTAGCCACCCATGCTGCTCGAAGTGCGCGACCTCCACGTCGAGTTCCACACCCGCGACGGGGTGGCCAAGGCCGTCAACGGCGTCGACTACTCCGTCGACGCGGGGGAGACCCTCGCCGTCCTCGGCGAGTCCGGCTCCGGCAAGTCCGTCACCGCCCAGGCCGTCATGGGCATCCTCGACGTCCCCCCGGGCCGGATCAGCCAGGGCGAGATCCTCTTCCAGGGCCAGGACCTGCTGAAGCTCAAGGAGGACGAGCGGCGCAAGATCCGCGGCGCCAAGATGGCGATGGTCTTCCAGGACGCGCTGTCCTCCCTCAACCCCGTCCTCAGCGTCGGCGACCAGCTCGGCGAGATGTTCCAGGTCCACCAGGGCATGTCCCGGAAGGACTCCCGGGCCAAGGCCGTCGAACTGATGGACCGGGTCCGCATCCCCGCCGCCAAGGAACGCGTCGGCCAGTACCCGCACCAGTTCTCCGGCGGCATGCGCCAGCGCATCATGATCGCGATGGCGCTCGCCCTCGAACCCGAGCTGATCATCGCCGACGAGCCCACCACGGCCCTCGACGTCACCGTCCAGGCCCAGGTCATGGACCTCCTCGCCGAACTGCAGCGCGAACTCAACATGGGGCTGATCCTCATCACCCACGACCTCGGCGTCGTCGCCGACGTCGCCGACAAGATCGCCGTCATGTACGCCGGCCGGATCGTCGAACAGGCCCCCGTCCACGAGATCTACAAGGCGCCCGCCCATCCGTACACCCGCGGCCTGCTCGACTCCATCCCGCGGCTGGACCAGAAGGGCCAGGAGCTCTACGCGATCAAGGGCCTCCCGCCCAACCTCCTCGCCATCCCGCCCGGCTGCGCCTTCAACCCCCGCTGCCCCATGGCACAGGACGTCTGCCGCACCGACGTGCCCCCGCTCTACGACGTGACCGAGTCCCCGGTACCGCGCTCCAGCGCCTGCCACTTCTGGAAGGAGTGCCTCCATGGCTGAGGCGATTCTCGAAGTCCGGGACCTCCACAAGCACTACCCGCTCACCCAGGGCATCGTCTTCAAGAAGCAGGTCGGCTCGGTCAAGGCCGTCGACGGGGTCGACTTCGACCTGCACGCCGGCGAGACCCTCGGCATCGTCGGCGAGTCCGGCTGCGGAAAGTCGACGGTCGCGAAGATGCTCGTCAACCTGGAGCGGCCGACCTCCGGCTCGATCCGCTACAAGGGCGAGGACATCAGCAGACTGTCCCCGCGCGCGCTCAAGGCGGTCCGCCGGAACATCCAGATGGTGTTCCAGGACCCGTACACCTCGCTCAACCCCCGCATGACCGTCGGCGACATCATCGGCGAGCCGTACGAGATCCACCCCGAGGTCGCCCCCAAGGGCGACCGGCGCCGCAAGGTCCAGGACCTCCTGGACGTGGTCGGACTCAACCCCGAGTACATCAACCGGTACCCGCACCAGTTCTCCGGCGGCCAGCGCCAGCGCATCGGCATCGCCCGAGGCCTCGCCCTCCAGCCCGAGATCATCGTCGCCGACGAACCGGTCTCCGCCCTCGACGTCTCCGTCCAGGCCCAGGTCATCAACCTGATGGGGAACCTCCAGTCCGAGTTCTCCCTGTCCTACGTCTTCATCGCCCACGACCTCTCGATCGTGCGCCACATCTCCGACCGGGTCGGCGTCATGTACCTCGGCAGGATCGTCGAGATCGGCACCGACGCCCAGATCTACGACCACCCCACCCACCCCTACACCCAGGCGCTGCTCTCCGCCGTCCCCGTCCCCGACCCCGAGGCCCGCGCCCACCGCGAACGCATCATCCTCACCGGCGACGTGCCCTCCCCGGCGAACATCCCCTCCGGCTGCCGCTTCCGCACCCGCTGCTGGAAGGCCCAGGAGCGCTGCGCCCTGGAGGTGCCGGAGCTGGCCGTCCCGGCCGTCTTCCGCCTCACGGACAGCCCGGCCAGGCACGACTCGGCCTGCCACTTCGCGGAGGAGAAGCAGGTCGTCCCCCCGGAGTCCGGCGGCACGGGCCCCGACGTACCGCCCGGGTCCACCGACGCGCCGCCGGACGCGGGCACGGATCCGTTCAGGAAGCCCGACGCGCCGTAACCCCACGGCAACTCGACGGAATCGGATCCGATATACGAACACGCCAGGCTGTCCAGCGTACGGCCGTGCGGGTGCCGTGAGCCGGGCCGGGGCGAGCCTTGTCGCCCCGGCCCGGACCCGTGCGTTCCCCCCGTCCCACGGGTTTCGCGGAACCGCTTGTTTCGCTCCGTGGCGACCGTGAGTATCGGGTCCGTGACTGTGACACGACCGGCACGTCTCACGGGCGCCGCGCTCTGCGCCGTGCTCGCCCTCACCTGCGCCGGATGGATCCTCAAGGACCTCGCCGCGCTCGGCTCGCCCGTCGACCTCGCCTGGCACTGGGCCGGCGACTCGCACCTGCCCGTCCGGGGGCGGCCCGCCACCTCCCTGGTCGACGCCGTGCTGCTCGTCGCCTCCGCGGCCGCCGCGGTCGCCGCCCTCCGGTCCCGGCACGCGGCCTCCGCGCTCGCCGCCACCGGCACCGTCACGCTCGCCCTGCGGCTCCCCGGACTCTGGGAGCCCGACAGCGGCGCCCTGCTCACCGCCCTGGTCGAACTCGCCCTGGCCGCCGCCCTGGTCGTCACCGCCGCCGTCGGCCGCGGCCCGGCGGCCGCCACGCGCGAGCCGCTCCCCGGCCGCCCGCGCACCGGCCCCGCCGTCGCCGCGGGCGCCCTCCTCGCGACCGGCGCGCTCGTCCTGACCCTGTGGGAGCTGTACTGGGCCGCCGAACTCCCCTTGGAGGCCACCGTCGACCGCTTCACCGGCGGCCGCTCGATCATGAAGGCGGCCCTCGCGCCGCCGCCCGCCTGGCTGTCGCTGACCCTCGTCGCCCTGTACGGGACCGGCGCCGTCTCCGCCTTCTTACGGGCCCGCCACAGCCGGGCCGTCGGACTGCTCGCCGGGGCCTTCCTGGCGGCCGGCGGACTCGCCGCGGTGGCCAGGACCACTCGCTACGAACTGGTCGGCCACTTCGCCGACCTGCCGGCCTACGGCCGGCTGACCGTCCTCACCGCCTTCTTCGGACTCCTCGGCGGTCTCGCCGTCCTCGTCCTCCTCGCCGGGCGCGGCGCCCCCGCCGGCGCCCCCGGCCCCCGCCCACCGGCCGGGATGCCGGCCCCGGCCCCGCCCTACCCGCCGCCGCCCGGCTGGTGACTCAGTCCCGCGGCGAGCCCAGGGACCGCTTCAGGAAGTCGACCTGGAGCAGCAGCAGGTTCTCCGCCACCTGCTCCTGCGGTGTCATGTGGGTGACCCCGGACAGCGGCAGCACCTCGTGCGGCCGGCCCGCCGCGAGCAGGGCCGAGGAGAGCCGCAGCGCGTGCGCGACGACCACGTTGTCGTCCGCGAGACCGTGCACGATCATCATCGGGCGGGCGGGCTCCTCCGGTGCGGACAGCCCGTCGTCGGTGAGCAGCGACTGCGCCGCGTACACCCCGGGATCGTCCTGCGGAGTGCCGAGGTACCGCTCGGTGTAGTGCGTGTCGTACAGCCGCCAGTCCGTCACCGGTGCCCCCACCACCGCCGCGTGGAACACGTCCGGCCGCCGCAGCACCGCCCGCGCGGCCAGGTATCCGCCGTACGACCAGCCCCGGACCGCCACCCGCCCCAGGTCCAGCGGGAAGCGCCCCGCCAGGCCGTGGAGGGCGTCCACCTGGTCGTCGAGGGTCGGCCCGAAGTCCCGGGCGACCGCCTTCTCCCAGGCGGGGGAGCGGCCCGGGGTGCCCCGGCCGTCCGCCACGACCACCGCGAAGCCCTGGTCGGCGAACCACTGGGACGTCAGGTGCGCGTTGTGCGCGGCGAGCACCCGCGGCCCGTGCGGCCCCCCGTACGGATCCATCAGGACCGGCAGCGGCCCGTCCCCCTCCGCGTATCCCGAGGGCAGCAGCACCGCGCAGGGGATCCGCCGCCCGCCGGCCTCCGTGAGCCGCACGCGCGCGCGGAGCACCGGATCCTGGGCGTACGAGGCCACCACCGCGACCTGCTCGCCGTCCCGCAGCACCCGCGCCACCGCACCCGGCTCGTCCGGCCGTGCCGACACCAGGACGGTCACCGCCCCCGACCGCACCGCGCCGTGCACCCCGGGGCCCTCGGACAGCCGCTCCGCGCCCCGGCCGGTCACCCGGTACACATGGACCTCGCCGGTCTCCGGGAGCGCCGCGTCCTCGCCCGCGGACGCCGACACCAGCACGTCCTCCTCGCCGACGTCGAGCACCGCCCGGACGTGCAGCGCGGCGTCGGTCAGCACCCGGTCGCCCACGGCCAGGGCCCGCGCCCCGGTCTCGTCCGTGAGCCGCACCAGCGCACCGTCCGGGGACCAGGCCGGCACCCCGGGCAGCACTTCCAGCCACACCGGGTCCCGCTCCTCCCGCACGGCCGCGGTCTCCCCGGACTCCGTGTCCACCGCCAGGAACACCTGCTCCCGCTGGTCCCGGGCCTGGACGAGCAGCAGCGGCGCCCCGCCGCCCGACCAGTGCACGCGCGCGAGGTAGGGGTACCGCTCGCGGTCCCACCGCACCTCCGTGCGGGACCCGTCGAGGCCCAGGACGAACAGCCGCACGTCGGCGTTGGCCGTACCCGCCGCCGGGTACGCCACCGGCTGCGGCTCCCGGTCCGGACGCGCCGGGTCCGCGATCCACCAGCGCCGCACCGCCCGGTCGTCGACGCGCGCCACGAGCAGCCGGTCCGAGGCCGGGGACCACCAGAAGCCCCGGTCGCGGCTCATCTCCTCGGAGGCGATGAATTCGGCCAATCCGTAGGTCACCTCCGGCTCCTCCGGAACGGCCACCCCGCGGTCGTCCGAACCGTCCGCCCCCACCACCCGCAGCGCGCCCTCCGCCACGTACGCGACGAGGCGGCCGTCCGGCGAGGGCCGGGGGTCGATCACCGGCCCCGGCACCGGCAGCTCCCGCGCCGTGCCCGCCCGCAGCTCCGCCGCGAACAGCCGCCCCGACAGGGCGAAGGCCGCCAACTCCACGGCCCCGTCCACCGCGTACGCCACCACGCCGGCCGAGCCCTCCCGGCTCCGCTCCCGGCGCGCCCGCTCCTGTGCCGACAACTCCTCCTCGCCGCCCGCCAGGAGCACCTCCGGGTCGGCCGCGATCCGCTCGGCGGGCGCGCCGCCGCGGGGAAGGTCGAGGACCCAGAGCCGGTGCGTGCGGTCCGCGCCGGACGCGGCCCGGACGAAGACGACGCGCTCCCCGTCCGGGGAGACCGAGAAGGCGCGCGGGACCCCCAGGGTGAACCGCTGGGTCCGGGCGTGGCGGCGGGGGAAGGAGAGCGCGGCGGTGGGTGGGGCCGGCTGCTGTCGAGACGAGGTCATGCGGCTGAAACTAGCGCTGTGCGCCCCCCTCGTGCCTCCGTCCGCCGATCGATGCGGCCGCACGGATAGTTATGATCCGTAGCGCTAGGTGGGTATGCATCCGACGGGCCTGTCCCCTGGCACATGCTGATCGACCGAACCACTCGAATATCCGACCGAAGAAGTGTGGAGGTGAACCGCCGTGGCACTCTCGATCTCCGTGGTGGTGCTGCTGGCGATCGTCGTCTTCCTTCTGATCCGGAAATCCGGGTTGAAGGCGGGACACGCGGCGATCAGCGCGCTCCTGGGCTTCTACCTGGCCAGCTCGTCCATCGCCCCGTCCATCAGCACCCTCACCACGAACGTGGCGAACATGGTCGGCGGCCTCAAGTTCTGACGGTGCACCCCGCGCGCCGACCCCGCGGGGTGCCGACCTCGTAGGGTGGGGACATGTCCGATCTCCCCGCCCGCCGTCTGCTGCTCGTGCACGCGCACCCGGACGACGAGTCGATCAACAACGGCGCCACCATGGCCAGGTACGCGGCCGAGGGCGCCCTCGTCACCCTGGTCACCTGCACGCTCGGGGAGGAGGGCGAGGTCATCCCGCCCGAGCTCGCCCACCTGGCCCCCGACCGGGAGGACCGGCTCGGCCCGCACCGGGTCGGCGAACTCGCCGCCGCGATGGCCGAGCTCGGCGTCACCGACCACCGGTTCCTCGGCGGCCCCGGGCGCTTCCGCGACTCCGGAATGATGGGCGTCGAGCAGAACGAGCGCGCCAACGCCTTCTGGAACACCGACGTCGACACGGCGGCCCCCGCTCTCGTCGAGGTGATCCGGGAGACCCGCCCGCAGGTCCTCGTCACCTACGACCCCGACGGCGGCTACGGCCACCCGGACCACATCCAGGCCCACCGGGTCGCCATGCGCGCCGCGGACCTCGCCGCCGACCCCGCCTACCGCCCCGACCTCGGAGCGGCCCACACGATCGCCAAGATCTACTGGAACCGGGTCCCGCGGCCGGTCGTGGAGGCCGGCTTCGCCCGGCTCCGCGCCGAGGGCTCCGTCTTCCCGGCCGTCGCCGCCGTGGACGACGTCCCCGGCGTCGTCGGCGAGGACCGGATCACCGCCGAGATCGACGCCGGACCGGAGCACGTCGCGGCCAAGAGCGCGGCGATGGCCGCGCACGCCACCCAAGTCGCGGTCGACGGCCCGTTCTTCGCCCTCTCGAACGACCTCGGCCAGCCGATCCTCACCACCGAGTACTACGAGTTGGTCCGAGGCGTCCCCGGCGCCCCCGCGGGCACCCGCGAGACGGACCTCTTCGCCGGAGTGACCCCATGAGCCCCACGCCGTCCGCGAAGCCCGCCCCCGGCAGGCCCGCCGTGCCCCGTACGTCCGCCGTCTCCCGCAACGTCCGATTCGCCTGGTACGCGGGCCTCGGCGTCCTCGGACTCCTCGTCGGGACCGCGGGCTCCCTCGTCCAAGCCGCCTGGCTCCCCCTGGGCTTGATCCTCGCCCTCCTCGCCACGGCCGCCCTCTTCTACGGGGGACTCCGGGCCACCGAGACCCAGGTCGGCGTCGTCGCGGGCGGTGTCGGCTGGCTCCTCGCCGTCATCCTCCTCAGCCTCGGACGCCCGGAGGGCGACGGGGCGTTCGCCGGCGGCGTCGGCGAGCTGCTCTACCTCTTCGGGGGCATGGCGATCGCTGTGATGTGCACCACGCTGGCCCGGCTGCCCCGACCGATCCCGTGAACAGGACGAGTTGAGTCCGCGGACGCCCTGACTTCGGCCGGATTGACCGTCGTCAGCCACCCACGGGTCAGCTATGCGAGGGCGGCGCCCAGTATGGTGGTGCGCGCCGCCGAACCGCCCGGGTCATACGAGCATCAGCAAGAGCGGGCGGTGGAGCCAACCGGGAGATCCTGCTTTGAGTCGTGAAACTGGTCGAGAGACTGACAGTTCGTCCTCCGGCGCCCAGGGGCGCGGTGGAGCCGCGTACCCCTCGGGTACACCGCCGTACGGATCCCGCCAGTATCCGTCGCTCCACCCCACGCAGGACGCGCCGGAGGAGAGTGCCGCCGCGTCCGCGCCCGAGGAGCCCAAGACCGAGACGACGCTGACGACCCGGATCCGGATCAACATCCCGGGTTCGCGTCCGATCCCGCCCGTCGTGGTCCGCACCACGGTCAACGAGTCGTCCACGGCCTCCCCGGCCGCCGCGCCGGAGCCCGCGCCGGAGCCGGAGCCGGAGCCGACGGCGGCCCCCGAGCCGCCGCAGGCCGAGGAGGCCCCGAAGGCGAAGGAGACGAGCGACTGGTTCGCGCCGCGCAAGTCGGCGCCCCCGAGCCCGGCCCCCGAGCCCGCGCTGCCCCCGGCCCCCGCGCCGGCCCCCCGGCCCCACCCGGCCGCCGGCGGACCGGACGACCGCGGCACCGGCTTCGCCGGCTCCGCCACCTCGGGCGTCCCGACGGTCGGCACCGCCCCGTCGAGCCGTCCGGTCGCCCAGGGCAGGCCCACCGGCGGCAACCCGCTCTACGACGGCGGCACGCCCGCCGCCGGCACCCCGACGTACCAGGGCACGCCCGCCGCCGGCACCCCGGTGCACCCGGGCACGCCGCCGGGCGCCCCGGTCCACGACGGGACCCCGGCCGGCGGCACCCCGATGTACGACGGGACCCCGGCCGGCGGCTCCCCGCTGTACGACGGCCCCGCGGGCGGCGCCCACCCGGGCGCCGGGAACCCGCTCTACGACGGCACGCCGGCCGCCGGCACCCCGATGTACACGGGCACCCCGGCCGGCGGCACGCCCGCGTACCGCGGCCCCGACGCCCCGACCGGCCCCACGACCGGCCCGGTCACCGGCACCGCGGCGCTGGGCGGCCGCCCGGCCGCCCGGCCCGGCCCGGCGGGCCCCGGCCAGGGCGCGGCCTCGCCGTTCCCCGGCGGCGGCGTCCCCGGCGGCGCTCCCCGCATGTCCGATGACACGGCGATCCTCACCCCGCAGGCACCCGCGCCGACCGGCCCCGGCCGGGGCGGACCCGGCGGACCGGGACGGCCCGCCGAGGGCGGAGGCGGCCACGTCTCCGGCGACACCCTCACCAGCGGCATCCCGGTCGTCCCGCCGAAGGCGGCCCGCCCGAACCTCACGCCCCGCATCGAGGAGCCGGCGGCCCCGGCCCCCGCGCCGCGACCGGCTCCCGCGCCCGACCGCGGCGCCCCGGCGAAGAAGGGCCGCTCCAAGCTGGTCCTCGCCGCCGTCGGCGTCGTCGGCCTGGCCGGCGTCGCCTACGGCGCCGGGCTGCTCCTCAACCACTCCGACGTCCCGAAGGGGACCACGGTCCTCGGCGTGGACATCGGCGGCGGTACGCGGGAGGAGGCCGTCAACAAGCTGGACGCGGCCCTCGGCAAGCGCGCCGGGGCCCCCATCCGGCTCGGCATCGACGGCAAGCAGGTGCAGCTCGCCCCGGACCGGGCGGGCCTGGCCCTCGACAGCGTGGAGACCGTCCGCGCCGCCGCGGGCAGCGACTACAACCCCGTCTCGGTCATCGGCTCCCTCTTCGGCGGCGAGCGCGTGGCCAAGCCGGTCTTCCCGGTCGACGAGGAGAAGCTCGCCGTCACCCTCACCGACCTCGCGGGAGCGTCCGGTTCGGCGACCGAGGGCACCATCCTGTTCGCGCCGAACAAGGTGACGCCCGTCGAGGGCAAGCCCGGCAAGGGCCTCGACGTCCAGCGCTCGATGATCTCCGTCCGGGACGCCTTCCGCGCCCAGGTGGAGACCGGCCTGGGCAAGCTGGTCGAGCTGCCGGTCACCACCCGGCAGCCGAGCGTCGGCAAGGCGGAACTGGACCGGGCGATGAAGGAGTTCGCGACGCCCGCCATGTCCGACCGCATCACCGTCCGGGCGGGCGGCAAGGAGATCCAGTTCGGTCCCGCGCGCTCGCTGCCGCAGATCATCTCCATGAAGGCCAGTGAGGGCCGCCTGGTCGCGGTCTACGACACCAAGGCCATCGACCGCCTCCTCGACGGCGCCTTCAAGGGCATCATGATCACCGCCGCCGACGGCACCAAGCGGGAGGTCTCGGCCGACGACGTGGCGTCCGTGATGGACGAGGCGCTCCTCGGCAGGACCAAGGCCGAACGCACCAGGACGATCGAGCTGAACCCGAAGGGCTGACGGCCCCGACCGCGCACCCCGAGCCCCCGGCCCGAAGACCTCGGCCGGGGGCTCGGCGCGTGGCGCGGCGGGGGAGGGCCGCCGCGCCCGCGGCGCGGCCTCGCGGCCCCGTCCGCCTCAGTAGTGGGCGACGAGGACGGCGGAGAGCGTGAGCGCGCCGGGCAGGGCCTGGGCGAAGAGGATGCGCCGGTTGGCGGTGGCGGCGCCGTACAGGCCGGCGACGACCACGCAGACGAGGAAGAAGACCCGGACGGGGAAGGCGATCGGGTCGTCCGCGACGAGACCCCAGACGAGGCCGGCCGCGAGGAAGCCGTTGTAGAGCCCCTGGTTCGCGGCCATGGCGGCGGTGGTGCGTGCCGTCTTCGCGTCGAACCCGGAGAAGCGGCGGCCGATGTCCTTCTCCCACAGGAACATCTCCATCACCAGGATGTAGGCGTGCAGCAGGGCGACGAGGGCGACGAGGATGTCTGCGGTCAGCGGCATGGCCGCATTCTGCCGCCGGACCTCCGGCGGCCGGTGGGAGGCGCGCACCGGCGCGCCCGGGACGCTTCGCGGGAATGAACGGCAAATTCCGGATCTGAAACGGAAAACCAGAAAATAGTCTCAAAAGCTCGACGGAGCGACCCCCGGGCCGGGAAACTGTCGTCAACAGGCCTGCACACAGGCCTCGTTGGACACAGTCCACATCACATCCGGGGGAGAACATGGCAGGAAACACACGCCGTCGGGCTGCGCGCGCAGCGGGCCTGGGGGCCGCGACGGCGCTGGTCTTCGGACTGACGACGGGCACCTCGTTCGCTATCGAGAACCCGCCCACGGTCACCATCAGCGTGAACTTCGGGGTGGTCGCGACCACGCACCCGGACACCGTCGGCTGCAACGGCTACCAGGTGACCGGTGCGGGGACCGCGGGCGGGGCGCCGGTCAACGGAGCCGTCTGGGCCCAGGACGAGACGGCCTGTACCGCCACCGTCCCCGGGAAGTACGACATCAAGGGGACGGCGACGCTCACCGAGAGCGACGGCGACAAGCTCTACATCAGCTACGAGCTGTCCGCGCCGCTGACGTCGGACACGATGGTGTACCCGTCGGGCACGTTCAAGATCCTCAAGGGTGAGGGCAACTTCGAGGACTCGACCGGCGGCGGTCAGATGAGCGCGAAGGTCAACCTGCTCGACCACGACCACGCGAGCGCCACGCTGACGGGTTACATCCGCAAGTACTGGCAGGTCTGATCCACCCCGCCGCACCGCCCGCACCGGGGACGCCCGGCGGGCGGCGCGGCACCCCGGGCGGGCGGAAACCCCGTCGCCGCACGGCGGCTTCAGCCGTTACGATCACCGCAAGGGCGGGGTCGTAGCACAGAGGTAATGCGCCGCGATGACATCTCGGAGGACGCCGGTTCGAATCCGGTCGCCCCGCCCCCTCCACACCTCTCGGGCCCCGGTGCACCGCACCGGGGCCCGACCCTCGTGACGCCCGCCGCAGGCCCCTTCGGCGCGGACGGACGGCGCATGCCTAGTTCAGCCGCGCCCGGGCCGCCTGGGCCCGGCGGCGGACCGTCGTCGCCGACTCCGGGTCCACCGCGTCCATGACCTGCGCGTACGCCTCCATCTCCGCCGCCCCGGTCAGGAAGTCCCCGCGCTGGACCAGCAGCTCGGCGCGCGCGTAGCGGAGCCTCGCCGGGTGCGAGGGGAGCAGCAGCGAGAGTTCCACCGCCCACAGGGCCACGTCGGAGCGCTCCGGGCGGGAGGCCGCCCACGCGCGGATGTTGTTGAGCACCCGCAGCACGATCGCCCCGGGCTCCGCCGGACGGAGCATGGAGCGGTCGAGGGCCTCGCCGGTCGTGCTCGTCACCAGCAGCTCGGCGTCCGGGCCCGTCATGGCACGGCCGCCGGCGAAGGGGTCGGCGAGGTTCAGGTCGGCGGGGTCACCGAAGCCCACGACGAAGTGGCCCGGCAGCCCGAGCCCGTACACCGGGGCGCCGGCGCGGCGGGCGACCTCCATCCAGACGACGGAGAGCAGGATCGGCAGGCCCCGGCGGCGCCTGAGCACCTCGTGGAGGAGGGAGGACTCCAGGCGCTGGTAGTCGGCGGGCACGCCCTCGAAGCCCTCACGGCCGCCGAGGAGGGCGGCGAGGGCGGTGGCCCAGTCGCCGACGACCCGGGTGGCGTACGGGACGAGCCCGGCGAGGCGGTCCAGCTCGATCTCGGCCTCGTTCAGGACGTGCCGGGTGACGGCGGGGTCGGCCACCGCGCCGATCAGCAGGCAGAGCCGGGCGAGGTCGGGCCGCTCCGACCGCGCCTCCTCCGCGAACTCGCGCCGCCAGTCGGGCGGGTCCGGGCTCTCGCCGGCGTCCCCGCCCTGCCGGGGCGGTCCGTCCTCCGGGCCCTCCGGTCCGTCCGCCGGTCCGTCCGGTGGTGGTACGTCCTCCGTCACGCCTCCGCCCATCGGTAGTGGTGGTAGTGGTGGTGCGGCGCGAAGCCCATCCCGTCGTACAGCGCCCGCGCGCCGTCGTTGTCCGCCTCCACCTGGAGCCAGGCCGCCGACGCACCCTCGTCGAGGGCCTGCCGGGCGAGCGCCGTCATGACGGAGGTCGCCAGGCCCCGGCGCCGCTGCTCCGGGTCCACCTCGACGGCCATGAAGCCGGCCCAGCGGCCGTCGGCCACGCACCGCCCGATCGCCGCCGGTACCCCTCCCGTGCCCGCCACGGACGCGAACCACACACTCGGCCCGGACCGGAGCACCGGCCGCACCGCCGGGCCCGGCTCGCCGAAGCGCTGGTACCGGTGGAGCCACGACTCGTCGACGGTGCGGGAGAGGCGTACGGCGGAGACGTCGGCGTCCAGGTCGCCGAGGGGGGCCAGGGCCGCGATCCGCACCTCGGCGGAGACCTCGCGGCGCCAGCCGTGCCGTTCGAGCTCCGCGCAGAGCAGCTCCTGGGTGCCCTCGGCGCCGGTGGCGGCCTGGACGTACGCCGGGAGCCCCCGGGACGCGTACCACGCGCGCACGTGCGCGAGGGCGTCGGCGGTCGGCAGCCCCGGATCACCGAGCGGGAGCACCGAGTTGGCCCGCCGGGTGAATCCGTCGGCGGCCCGCAGGGTCCAGTCGCCGAGCGCCTCGGTCTCGACCGGCTGCCACGCGCGCGCGGTGGCCCGGGCCAGTTCCGGGAAGGTGGCGGAGGGCCCGCGGCGCCGCGCCGGGGCGGGCGGCACGACCTTGCCGGCGGCCAGCGCGGATCCCGCGATCCGGACGCTCCGGCCGTCCTTTCGTGTGATCAGCAGCACATCGTTGTCCCATGATGTGAGAACTCCGACCGCGTCGGTGAACTTCCCACCCGCCGTCGCCGAGTCCGTCACGTACCGAACGGAGACACGTTTTCCCACGTCAGCGCTGGTAATTCGGACCTCAAGGCGTGCTCCGCCGGTGAATTCCACAGCTTCTCCGCCCCTCCTGTTCGGATCGCCCCCAAGAACGGAGATACTAGGTGCGGGCATCGACGACGCCGCGCTCCCGCGCAGACCAGCCCTATCGAGGAGGAACGACAGCGTGACCTACGTCATCGCGCAGCCTTGTGTCGACGTGAAGGACAAGGCGTGCATCGAGGAGTGCCCCGTCGACTGCATCTACGAGGGCAAGCGGTCCTTGTACATCCACCCGGACGAATGCGTCGACTGCGGGGCCTGTGAGCCGGTCTGCCCGGTCGAGGCGATCTTCTACGAGGACGACACCCCGGAGGAGTGGAAGGACTACTACAAGGCGAACGTCGAGTTCTTCGACGACCTCGGTTCGCCCGGTGGTGCCTCCAAGCTCGGCGAGATCGAGCGCGACCACCCCTTCATCGCCGCCCTGCCCCCGCAGAACGGCTGATCGACCGCACCACGATCGCGGCCGGCCCCGTCCGGCGGCATCCGGTCCCGTACGGCGTCGGCCGCCGTACGGGACCGCGGCGTTCCCCGACGCCGACCCGCGCACGCACAGGAAGTGAGAGCCAACCGTGAGCGCAGTCTCCTCGCGCCTGCCCGTCTTTCCCTGGGACAAGCTGGAGCCGTACAAGAAGACGGCCGTGGCGCACCCCGACGGAATCGTGGACCTCTCGGTCGGCACGCCCGTCGACCCGGTCCCCGCGCTGATCCAGGAGGCCCTGGTCGCGGCGGCGGACTCGCCGGGCTATCCCACGGTGTGGGGGACGACGGAGCTGCGCGACGCGCTGACCGGCTGGTGCGAGCGGCGGCTGGGCGCGGTGGGCTTCGCCCACGAGAACGTGCTGCCGGTGGTCGGCTCCAAGGAACTGGTGGCCTGGCTGCCGACCCAGCTGGGTCTCGGGGCGGGCGACACGGTGGCGTACCCCCGGCTCGCCTACCCGACGTACGAGGTCGGCGCGCGGCTCTGCGGCGCGACGCCCGTCGTCTACGACGACCCGACGGAGCTCGACCCGGCCGGGCTCAGGCTCCTCTGGCTCAACTCCCCGTCCAACCCGACCGGGAAGGTCCTCGCCAAGGAGGAGCTGACCCGGATCGTCGCCTGGGCGCGCGAGCACGGTGTCCTCGTCTTCTCCGACGAGTGCTACCTGGAGCTGGGCTGGGAGGCCGACCCGGTCTCCGTGCTGCACCCCGACGTCTGCGGCGGCTCCTACGAGGGCATCGTCGCCGTGCACTCGCTGTCCAAGCGCTCCAACCTGGCCGGCTACCGCGCCGCGTTCGTCGCGGGCGACGCGGCCGTGCTCGGCGAGCTGCTCCAGATCCGCAAGCACGGCGGCATGATGACCGCGGCGCCGGTGCAGGCGGCGACGGTCGCGGCGCTCGGCGACGACGCGCACGTGGCCGAGCAGCGGGAGCGGTACGCGGCCCGCCGCGAGGCCCTGCGGGCCGCCCTGGAGGCGCACGGCTTCCGGATCGAGCACAGCGAGGCGAGCCTGTACCTGTGGGCGACCCGGGACGAGCCCTGCTGGGACACCGTGGCCTACCTGGCGGAGAAGGGCGTCCTCGTGGCGCCGGGCGACTTCTACGGCGAGGCGGGGGAGCGGTTCGTGCGGGTCGCGTTCACGGCGACGGACGAGCGGGTCGCGGCGGCGGTCAAGCGGCTCGGCTGACGGCCGGGGGCGGGAGCCCCGCGACGAGAGCCCCGTGGCGGCGCCCGTGACGGGCGCCCGGGGGTGTGGACCGTACGGGAGAAGGGCCCGGGGAGCAGATGCTCCCCGGGCCCTTCGCCGTGTGTGCCGCGCGGCCTTCGCGGGCGCCTGCCGGGCGGCGGCGGTGGTGCGTGCGGTTCCTCCGGTCAGCCGCCGATGGGCAGGCCGCCGAGCGTCTGACCGGTGGGCAGGCCGCCGAGGCCGCCGCCCAGGGCGCCGCCGGTCGGGCCCTCGGCGCTCTCGGTGGCGGCGCCGGCGGTCTTGCCGACGACCTCGCCCGCGCTGCCGGCGGTGTCGCCGGCGACCTGCTGGGCGGCCGGGGTGGCGGTACGGCCCGCCGCGCCGACGGTCTTGCCGGCCGCGGGGACGGCCGTGCCGACGGCCTCGCTGCCGGCGGCGCCGACGACGCCGGTGGCGGTCTGCGAGGCGCTGTCGACGGCGGTGCCCGCACCGGCGGCGTCCAGGGCGGTGACGCCGCCGAGGGCGCCGGTCGGCGCGAGGTTGTGGTCCATGGCGCTCGCGGAGCCGGCCGCACCGACCACGGGGGCTGCTCCGGCCGCGATGAGGAGGGCGGCGCGGGCGATCCGACGGGTCAGGGGGAGGGACATGGTGCTCCTTCGACGAGGTGCGAGGTGTTGTTCGGACGCAGTGACAACCGGCCCTGGGGCGGGGGAGGTTGCGGAGGCCAGAGGTAAAGAATTGGCAATGCGTCGTATTGTCAGAGGGGGAGGAAAACGGACGAACGTGTCATTGCGGGGGTTGCTGGCGAACCGTCACTTCCCTTGTCCTGCAAGGGAATTGAGGGGTCGGGACGCGGGGCGGGGAACCGGGCGCGGAAAGGTCGTGAATTCCTCGGGGCGCGCACCGGCGGCATGCCACGGGCGAGTGAATCGCCGCACGGGTGATCGCCCACCGATCGGCGGCCGATTCGTCGGTCGACCGGCTGCCGACCGGTCCGGATCATCGGCTGACCGGTTCCGTGGCGCCGGCTGATCCCTTCCGGATCGATCGGCCGGCCGAACCCCGATCGTCGGACTGTCTGCCCCGGACCATCCGCAGACCGGTCCCGGACCGTCGCCCGACCGGACCCCGGATCATCGGCCGATCCGTTCCGGAGCACCGGCAGATCGGTTCCGGGTCGTCGCCCGGCCGGGCGTGGAGGGGTACCGGCCGCTACGGGGCGAGCCGCATGCGGACGGACTCCGCGCCCGAGGCCGGCGCGCCCGAGGTCTCGGCCGGCTTCGCGCCGCCCGGGAGCTCCGCCCAGCCCCCGCGGGCCTCACCCGCGCGCCACACCCGGTCCCCGTACACGACCTCCGTGATGCGCAGCGTCTCCGCCCGCGCCACCGCCCACTGCGCCAGCTCCCAGCCGCGCCGGCCGTCCGGCGCCGCGCCCCCGGCCGCCGACGCGACCGGCACCACCAGCACCGGCGGCTCGGCCGCCGAACGGCCCGCGCTCGGGCCGCCCGTCACGGACGTGGGGGCCGCCTTCTCGCCGAAGGAGCGGACCAGCTCCGCGCGCACCTTCGCGGGATCCCCCGGACGGCCCTCGACATCGCTCGCCGTGCAGACGAGCGCGGCGGGGGAACGGCCCGTCAGCGCGGCCGAGAGCAGGGTCGCGTCCGGCTCGTGCTTCGCGTACGCCTGCGGGAAACCGCTCTTCTGCACCTTCTGCGCCGCCACCGTCAGCGGCAGCCGCGAGTACCCCGGGACCTTCTCCAGGCCGTCGTAGAACTTCCCCGACGCGTACACCGGGTCCATGATCTGCGCCGGCGTGCCCCAGCCCATCGAGGGCCGCTGCTGGAAGAGGCCGAGCGAGTCCCGGTCGCCGTGCTCGATGTTCCGCAGGGCGGACTCCTGGAGCGCCGTCGCGAGCGCGATGGTCACCGCCCGCTCCGGCAGGCCCCGGCTGGTGCCCACGGCCGAGATCATGGCGGCGTTCGACGCCTGCTCCGGAGTGAACTCGTACCGGTTGTCCCCGCTGCCCACACTGCACCGGGGCGTGCCGGTACTCCCCGTCATCTGGTGGAAGGCCACGTACGAGGCGAGGCCGAGGAGCGCGGCGAGGGCGGCCGCGGAACGGGCGAGGCGACCGCGACGGCGGGGGCGGGTGGGCTCGGACACGGGGCCCACCGTACTGGAGGCCGCGTTAGGGTCGGCACATGGCTGACATCACCCCGCTCGACACGCCCCTCGACCTGTCCCAGGACGGGGCCGCGCTCACCGCCGCCCTCGTCGACTTCCCGTCCGTCAGCGGGACCGAGCAGCCGCTCGCGGACGCCATCGAGCAGGCCCTGCGCGGCCTGCCGCACCTCACCGTCGACCGGTACGGGAACAACGTCGTCGCCCGCACCCGCCTCGGCCGCGGCGAGCGGGTCGTCCTCGCCGGTCACATCGACACCGTGCCGATCGCCGACAACGTGCCCTCGCGGCTCGACGAGAACGGCGTCCTGTGGGGCTGCGGCACCTCCGACATGAAGTCCGGCGTCGCCGTCCAGCTGCGGATCGCCGCCACCGTCCCCGAGCCCAACCGCGACCTCACGTTCGTCTTCTACGACAACGAGGAGGTCGCCGCCGACCTCAACGGCCTCGGCAAGATCGCCGCCGCGCACCCCGACTGGCTGGAGGGCGACTTCGCCGTCCTCCTGGAGCCCTCCGACGCCCAGGTCGAGGGCGGCTGCCAGGGCACCCTGCGCGTGATCCTGCACACCGCGGGCGAGCGGGCCCACTCCGCGCGCTCCTGGATGGGCTCCAACGCCATCCACTCCGCGGCCCCGATCCTCGCCCGCCTCGCCGCGTACGAGCCGCGCAAGCCGGTCATCGACGGCCTGCAGTACCACGAGGGCCTCAACGCGGTCGCGATCCAGGGCGGCGTCGCCACCAACGTCATCCCCGACGCCTGCACGGTCACGGTCAACTTCCGCTACGCCCCCGACCGCTCCCCGGCCGAGGCCCTGGCGTACGTCCGCGAGTTCTTCGCCGACTGCGACATCACCGAGCTCGTGGTCGACGACGAGAGCCCCGGCGCCCTGCCCGGCCTCTCCCACCCGGCGGCGGAGGCCTTCATGAAGGCCGTCGGCGGCAGCGCCCAGCCCAAGTTCGGCTGGACCGACGTGGCCCGTTTCAGCGCCCTCGGGGTGCCCGCGGTCAACTACGGCCCGGGCGATCCGATCTACGCGCACAAGCGGGACGAGCACGTGCCCGTGGACCGGATCCACCACTGCGAGGCACGGCTCCGCGACTGGCTGACCGCCTGAACCTCCGGACTTCCCACGTCCCGACTTCCGTAATTTCGCGTTTCGTCACCTCTGTGGTCCTACTCTGACCGGACCAGAAGATCGTTGGATCGACGGAGGGAGCAGGCCATGGGGATCCCCGACGGGGAGACGAAGCCGGAGGAGCAGCGGCTCGGGCCGGTGCTCAGGCGGAGGGACCAGGTCCAGCCGGGCACCACGGACCAGCGGCTGCTCGACACCGAGGGCGACTCGGAATGGGTGCACACCGACCCCTGGCGCGTCATGCGCATCCAGTCCGAGTTCGTCGAGGGCTTCGGCGCCCTCGCCGAACTGCCGAGCGCGATCAGCGTCTTCGGCTCGGCCCGCACGAAGCCGGACTCGCCGGAGTACGAGGCGGGCGTCCGTCTCGGCAGGGCGCTCGTGGAGGCCGGGTTCGCGGTCATCACGGGCGGCGGCCCCGGCGCCATGGAGGCGGCCAACAAGGGGGCCCGGGAGGCCAAGGGCGTCTCGGTGGGCCTGGGCATCGAGCTCCCCTTCGAGCAGGGACTCAACCCGCACGTCGACATCGGCGTGAACTTCCGCTACTTCTTCGTGCGGAAGACGATGTTCGTGAAGTACGCCCAGGGGTTCGTCGTCCTGCCCGGCGGACTCGGCACCCTCGACGAGCTCTTCGAGGCGCTGACCCTGGTCCAGACCCGCAAGGTCACCCGCTTCCCGATCGTCCTGTTCGGCACGGAGTACTGGAAGGGCCTCGTGGACTGGCTCCGCGACTCGGTCGTCGCGGGCGGCAAGGCCTCGGAGCGGGACCTGCTCCTCGTCCACGTCACGGACGACGTGGACGAGGCGGTGGCGCTGGTCACGAAGGAGACGGGCAAGTAGCGGTCCGCGGGGCGGGGGGCGACGGCCGCCTCCGTCACCACCCCGCCCCGCGCGGACCGAGCCCTACGCCAGCCCCCGGCGGGCCACCGCCGGTGCCCGGTGCCCGGCGATGGACGCCACCATGTCGAGCACCTGCCGCGTCTCGGCGACCTCGTGCACGCGGTACACCTGCGCCCCCAGCCAGGCGGACACGGCGGTGGTCGCCAGGGTCCCGAGGACCCGCTCCTTCACCGGCCGGTCGAGCGTCTCGCCCACGAAGTCCTTGTTGGACAGGGAGACGAGGACCGGCCACCCGGTCTCCGCCATCTCGCCGAGGCGCCGGGTCGCCTCCAGGCTGTGCCGGGTGTTCTTCCCGAAGTCGTGCCCCGGGTCGATCATGATCCCGTCCCGCCGGACCCCGAGCGCGACCGCCCGCTCCGCCAGGCCCACGGTCACGCGCAGGATGTCGGCCATGACGTCCTCGTACACGACGCGGTGCGGCCGCGTCCGCGGCTCCGCGCCGCCCGCGTGCGTGCAGACGAGGCCCGCGCCGTACTTCGCGGCGACCGCGGCGAGTTCCGGGTCGACCCCGCCCCACGCGTCGTTCAGGACGTCCGCGCCGGCCTCGCAGACCGCGGCGCCGACGTCCGCCCGCCAGGTGTCCACGCTGATGACGACCTCGGGATGGCGCCTGCGGACCTCCGCGACGAAGCCGACCGTGCGGCGCGCCTCCTCCTCGGCCGTGACCTCCTCACCGGGGCCCGCCTTCACCCCGCCGATGTCGATGATCGCGGCCCCGTCGGCCACGGCCTGCTCGACGCGGGCGAGCGCCGGCTCGTCCCGGAAGGTGGCGCCCTGGTCGTAGAACGAGTCCGGGGTCCGGTTCACGATCGCCATGATCACCGGCTCGTGCGGCCCGAATTCACGCCGTCCCAAGCGCAGCATCCCTTTTGTCCTCCCTCGCGGCCCGTCGCCCGCCTCGTCTGCGACCCTAGCCGCCGGTGGCGCATGGCACGATCGGCACGGGACGTTTTCCACTCCGGGGAGAGGCACGCAGGTGTTCTGGTTTCTGCTCATCACGATGGTCGTGGTCGTGGCCGCGGTGACCCTGGCCGTGGTCGGCGGCGGCGACAGCGAGGTGCTGCCCGACGTGGCGCCCGAGGAGCTCGTCGATCCCCTCCCGGCGGCCCGCCCGGTCGACCGCGCGGACGTCGAGGCGCTCCGCCTCCCCGTCGCGGTCCGCGGCTACCGGATGGCCGACGTGGACGACGTGCTGGTCCGCCTCGGCGCCGAGCTGGCCGAGCGGGACGCCCGGATCTCGGAGCTGGAGGAGGCGCTCGCGGGAGCGGCCGCCGCCGGCGACGGCGAGGATGGTCGGGCGTGACGGCCGGCGGGCCGGTGGCGGGACCGGACGGACGGCTGCGCTGTCCCTGGGGCCTGTCGACCGAGGACTACGTGGCGTACCACGACGAGGAGTGGGGCCGCCCGGTCCACGGCGACGACGCGCTGTTCGAGCGGCTCTGCCTGGAGGCCTTCCAGTCGGGCCTGTCGTGGATCACGATCCTGCGCCGCCGCGAGGGCTTCCGGGCGGCGTTCGCCGGATTCCGGATCGCCTCGGTGGCCGGCTTCGGCGAGGCCGACCGCGAACGGCTCCTGCTGGACGAGGGCATCATCCGGAACCGGGCCAAGATCGACGCGACCCTCGCCAACGCGAGGCTGCTGGCCGACTGGCCGCCCGGCGCACTCGACGAGCTGATCTGGTCCCACGCCCCCGACCCGGCGACCCGCCCCGCGCCGCGGGTGTTCGCGGACGTCCCGGCGGTGACCGACGAGTCCACGGCCCTCTCGAAGGCCCTCAAGAAGCGCGGCCTCCGCTTCATCGGCCCGACCACGGCCTACGCGCTGATGCAGGCGTGCGGCCTGGTCGACGACCACCTGGAGGGCTGCCTGGCCCGGGGCGGCCGCTAGGGCGCGAGCGGTGGGCGGGTCCCGCGGACACGCCCACCCGCCCGTACGAACGGGATTCCGGTCCCGTCACCGGCCCAGGTAGGTCGGCTTCTCCTTGGCGATGAAGGCGCGGACCGCGATCGTGTGGTCCTCGGAGGCGCCCGCGAGGCTCTGGAGCTCCTCCTCCTTGTCCAGTGCCTCGGACAGGGAGTGGTCGGCGCCGTAGGCGAGGGACTCCTTCAGGGCCGCGTACGCCACCGTCGGACCCTCGGCCAGCCGACGGGCCACCTTCTCCGCCTCGGCGGCGAGGTCGGCCGCCGGCACCAGCCGGTTCACGATGCCGAGGTCGTACGCCTCCTGCGCGGTGATCGACCGCGGGAAGAGCAGCAGGTCGGCGGCGCGGCTCGGGCCGATCAGGCGGGGGAGCGTCCAGGACATGCCCGAGTCGGCGGTCAGGGCGACCCCCGCGAAGGACGTGTTGAAGGAGGCGGTGTCGGCCACCACCCGGTAGTCCGCCGCCAGCGCGAAGCCGAAGCCGGCCCCGGCCGCCACGCCGTTCACGGCCGCCACGACCGGCTTCCGCATGCCCGCGAGGGCCCGGGTGATGGGGTTGTAGTGGTCGCGGACCGTGGTCATGGTCTCGCGGGTGCCGTTCTCGTGGTCCGCCATCAGCAGGCCCACGTGCTCCTTGAGGTCCTGGCCGACGCAGAACGCCCGCTCGCCCGCCGCGGTGAGCAGCACCGCCCGGACGGCGGGGTCCGACGCGGCCGTCTCGGCGGCGTCCCGGAGGGCCACTTTCGCCGCCACGTTCATCGCGTTCATGGCCTCGGGCCGGTTGAGCGTGATGGTGGCGAGCCCGTCGCTCACCTCGTAGAGCACCGTGTCGGCCATGGGGTTCCCTTCGCCTCTTCGCGTGGTTGACCTGCACAGCATGGCGGACATCACCCGCCCCGCCCATGTGAGCTGCGTCAAAGAATCAACGGGCCGGGCCGGACTCCGAGCGGCGCAGTATCGCAGGCCGATCGCCGAAATGTGGGGTTTTGAGAGAGCGCGTTGCGCAAGCGATGCCATTCGATGTTGGTCATCGGGTCCTGCCATGCGGGATAATGACCTGGAAGCAATGTGTTCGAAGCCGGTGACGCGTGCTCCAGGTCATGGAGCTGCCCGGCTGACAAAGAGCTGGTTTCAGGAAGGGGAACAAGCATGGCGGCCATGAAGCCGCGGACGGGTGACGGCCCGCTCGAGGTGACCAAGGAGGGGCGGGGCATCGTCATGCGCGTTCCGCTCGAAGGCGGCGGTCGGCTGGTCGTCGAACTGACCCCCGACGAGGCCGAGGCGCTGGGCGACGCACTGAAGAAGGTCGTCGGCTGACTCTCCCTCGCATCCTGACCACCGCCCCGGTACGGCTCCGCCCGTACCGGGGCGGTGGTGTGTACGGGGCGGTCCGCGGCCGGCCCGGGACCGCGTCCCCGCCGGGCGGGCGGCTCAGCCGCGGCGGACCGCACAGAGCAGGCCGTCGCCCACCGGCAGCAGCGAGGGGATGAGCTCCTGGCTCTCCCGGACCGTGCGCAGCAGCTCGCGGACCCGCTGGACCTCGGCCGGCTGGGCCCCGGAATCGACCGTGCGGCCGTCCGCGAAGACGCCCTCGAAGCAGACGAGCCCGCCAGGTCGCAGCAGGCGCAACGATTCAGCGAGGTAGTCCAGGTACTCGAGCCGGTCGCCGTCGCAGAACACCAGGTCGTACCCGCCGTCCGCCAGGCGCGGCAGGACGTCCAGGGCCCGGCCGGGGATGAAGCGGGCCCGGTTCCCCGCGAAGCCCGCCGCGCGGAACGCCGTCTTGGCGAGCTGCTGCCGCTCCGGCTGGAGGTCCACCGTGGTCAGGACGCCGTCCGGCCGCATCCCCAGCAGCAGGTAGATGCCCGACACACCGGTCCCCGTGCCGATCTCCGCCACCGCCTTCGCGTCCGCCGTGGCGGCGAGCAGGCGGAGCGCCCCGCCGGTGCCCGGGGACACCGACGGCAGCCCTGCCTCCCGGGCCCGCTCGCGGGCCCAGCGCAGAGCTTCGTCCTCGGCGACGAAGGCGTCGGCGAACGACCAGCTCGTCTGCCGGTTGGCGGTAATGGCCCTCTCCTGTCCCCGTAGTTGACGCAACGGTGACTGTATCCGCTGTCAGCGGGAACCCGCAGATGGGACCGGGCGTTCACCAGGGGAAGGACGCGCAGGAGGAAGCCGGGGGACCCGGCTCCAAATTCGCGTAAAGATTCTTATCCGGAGCTAACGGGCGAGGTGGCTATGGTAGGGGCTCCACTGGACACCACCAGAGCCGACAGGGGAGGTGCGGCTGCGCCTGTGGATCGGGGAGGAGTGCTTCGGCGTCTTCTCAGGTCGGCGGGTGAGCCGAAATCCGTGACCGACACCGCTGACCGAATCCGCACCGCCGACTCCGCTCCCACCACCGCGACCTTCGCATCGGATGCGGAATCGCAGGCGTGGACTCCGCCCACCTGGGAGGAGATCGTCAGCACGCACAGCGGCCGCGTGTACCGCCTCGCCTACCGGCTGACCGGCAACCAGCACGACGCCGAGGACCTGACGCAGGAGGTCTTCGTCCGCGTCTTCCGCTCGCTGTCGACGTACACGCCGGGCACCTTCGAGGGCTGGCTCCACCGCATCACCACCAACCTCTTCCTCGACATGGTGCGCCGCAAGCAGCGCATCCGCTTCGACGCGCTCGCCGACGACGCCGCCGAGCGGCTGCCCAGCCGCGAGCCCTCCCCGCAGCAGGTGTTCAACGACACCCACTTCGACGCCGACGTGCAGCAGGCCCTCGACACCCTCGCGCCCGAGTTCCGCGCCGCGGTCGTCCTCTGCGACATCGAAGGACTGTCGTACGAGGAGATCGCCGCGACCCTCGGCGTCAAGCTCGGCACCGTCCGCAGCCGCATCCACCGCGGCCGCTCCCACCTGCGCAAGGCCCTCAAGCACCGCTCGCCCGAAGCACGGGCGGAGCGTGCCCTGGCCTCCGTCGGATGGGAGGCGGGCACAGCGTGAGCGGCACAGCTCCCTCCTCTCCCACCCCCGCGGAACACCACCTCGGGGACCGGCTGGCCGCGCTCGTCGACGGCGAACTCGGCCACGACGCCCGCGAGCGGGTCCTCGCCCACCTCGCGACCTGCGCCCGCTGCAAGTCGGAGGCCGACGCGCAGCGCACCCTCAAGAGCGTCTTCGCCTCGGCGGCCCCGCCGCCGCCCTCGGAAGGGTTCCTCGCCCGGCTCCAGGGACTGCCCGGGGGCCCCGGTGAGCCCGGCGGACCGCGCGGCCCCCTCGAAGAGCTCCTCGGCGCGGGCGGCGTGCGCTCCGACGGCTTCGCCACGGCCGCCGTCGTCACCCCGCACCCCGCACACCCCGGCCCGCAGACCGGCTTCCGCATCCACGAGGTCGGCGACCGCGCCGGATCCTCCTGGCGCGGCCGGCGCTTCGCCTTCGCGGCGGCCAGCGCCGTCTCCTTCGCGGCCATCGCCCTCGGCGGCACCCTGCCGCTGGAGGCCTCGGTGAACGCGAGCGCGCGCGGCGGCCAGGGCACCGGCACGGCGGTCACCCCGCTGCGCACCACCGCCACCGGCCCCGGCGGCGGCACCGCCCTCGGACGGGGCAACCGCTCCGGCGAGCGCGGCGCCCAGTCCGTCGACGGGCACGTGCTTCCCGGCGCTCCGCTGACCCCCGGCATCCCGGCCGCCCTCCCGCACGGACCGGTGTCGCCGCTCGGTCCCGGCACGGTGCCGGCCGGCGCCGTCCCGCCGGACGCGGTGCGCTCCCCGGCGATGCCCCTGGTGGCGGTACGGTTCCGGGAGCCGGGCACGCCGTCGCTGCTGGCCCTCTCGCCGTTCGTACGACCGACGGCTCCGGCACTCCGGCTGGCCCTCGGCCCCGCGCCCGCTCCGGCGCCCGGTCCGACGACCGCGCCGCTCGGCTCCCACCGCTGACCCGCGACCTGGTTGAATCCAGGGACAGGGACGCCCGCCCAAGGGGGCGCGGACGGGTCAGCGGGTTGCGGGGAGAGCATGGAGAACGGGAAGCCGAACTGGTGGAGCCGGCCGTCGAGCGCACCGGAGGCGGCACGGATACCCACGCCGCCTCCGACGGGCGACCGCGCGGAGGACGCCACCGGCACGCAGGACACCGACGGCGACTTTCCGCTGCCCGCGCCGCAGCCGCCGACCGAGGCGCCCGCGGCCACCGGCACCGCGGCGGCCGACGTGACGGATCCGGCGGCCCGCACCGGGGCCCCGGACCTGCCGGAGACCGCCGACGCGCCGGCCGGGGCGGCGCCGGGGGAGAGCGCCGCCGACGCGCCGGCCGTCCGGATGACCAAGGGCGAGACCCCCGCGGACGCGGCCCCGACCGAGACCCTTCCGGTCGCCGGGACCCCCGCGGACGCGGCCCCCACCGAGACGCTCCCGGTCGCCGCGGCCCCCGCGGACGACGCACCGCGGTCCGCCCGGCCCGCGCCGGCGCCCCTCCACGCGCCCGACGAGTACCGGACGCCGCCCTACGGCGAGCCCGGACCCTGGGCGCCCGCGCCGCCCGTACAGCGCCACCCGGCGCCCGTACCGCCGTCGCAGGGCCACGTACCCCCCGCGCCGCCGCACCACGGACCCCCGCACCCCGCGCCGGGCGCCGCCGTGCCGCCGCCGGCCGGTGCGCCCTGGGGGCAGTACGACCCCTGGACGGCCGGCGGCGCCGGGCTCCCGCCGCTGCCCCCGAGGAAGTCCCGCAAGGGGCTCGCCCTGGCCGGCGCCCTCGTCCTCGCGCTCGTCACCGGAGTCATCGGCGGCGGCATCGGCGCGTACGTCGAGCGGAACGGCGGGATCACCACCGTCGAGCTGCCGCAGGCGGCGGGAGGCGACACCGACCGCGCCCCGGACAGCGTGGCCGGGATCGCGGCCGGCGCCCTGCCCGGCGTCGTCACCCTGCACGTGAAGGGCGGCGGTTCGTCCGGCACCGGCACCGGCTTCGTGCTCGACACCAAGGGCCACATCCTCACCAACAACCACGTCGTGGACGGCGCCGAGTCCTCCCGGGACATCTCGGTGACCTTCTCCAGCGGCGAGACCGCCCGTGCCAGGGTCGTCGGCAAGGACACCGGCTACGACCTCGCGGTCGTCCAGGTCACCGGGGTCTCCGGCCTCAAGCCGCTGCCCCTGGGGAACTCCGAGGACGTCCGCGTCGGCGACCCCGTCGTCGCCATCGGCGCCCCGTTCGACCTCTCCAACACGGTCACCTCCGGCATCATCAGCGCCAAGGAGCGCCCGATCACCGCCGGCGGCGAGAAGGGCGACGGCAGCGACATCAGCTACGTCGACGCCCTGCAGACCGATGCCCCCATCAACCCCGGCAACTCCGGCGGCCCCCTCCTGGACTCCAAGGGTCGGGTCATCGGCATCAACAGCGCCATCCGCGCCGCCGGCGGCTCGGGCGACGGGGAGGGCGACGGCGCCTCCCAGCCGGGCTCCATCGGCCTCGGGTTCGCCATCCCGATCAACCAGGGCAAGCGGGTCGCCGAGGAACTCATCAACACCGGCAAGGCCACCCACCCCGTCATCGGTGTGAGCCTCGACATGCAGTTCAACGGCGACGGCGCCCGGGTCGGCGAGAAGGGCAAGGACGGCTCCGCCTCCGTCACGCCCGGCGGGCCCGCCGCGACCGCCGGGCTCCGCCCAGGCGACGTCATCACCAAGGTCGACGGCCAGCGCGTGCACAACGGCGAGGAGCTGATCGTGAAGATCCGCGCCCACCGCCCCGGCGACCGGCTGGAGCTCACCCTGACCCGCGGTGGCAAAGAGCTGACAAAGACGTTGACCCTCGGCTCGTCCCAGGGCACGTGAGCGCCATGTGGCGGACACCGGGAGGTACCCGTCCGGCAGTTTGGGCGGGTACCGTGGACCGGGCCCTTGACCGGCATGAAGGAGCTACCAGGTGTTCAGCGACATAGGCGCACTCGAGCTGGTGACGCTCGTCGTCCTCGCCGTGCTCGTCTTCGGGCCGGACAAGCTCCCGAAGGTCATCCAGGACGTCTCGCGCTTCATCAAGAAGGTCCGGGACTTCTCGGACAGCGCGAAGGAGGACATCCGGAGCGAGCTGGGGCCGGACTTCAAGGACTTCGAGTTCGAGGACCTCAACCCGAAGACGTTCCTCCGCAAGCAGATGGACCAGAACGAGGACCTCCGGGAGCTCAAGGAGCTGCGCGGCAGCTTCGACCTCAAGAAGGAGATGAACGACGTCGCCGACGCGGTCCACGGCCGCGAGCCGCAGACCTCGGCCGTCAACGGCTCGGCCGCGGCCGGCGCCGTGACCTCCGCCAACGGCACCCCGGACCTGCTGAAGAAGCAGGACAAGCCGGGCACCGACGAGCGTCCTCCGTACGACTCCGACGCGACCTGACGACGGGCTGTCACCGACCCGACGCGTCCTGGTGGCTATCCTCCCTCTGTTGACGGAACGAGGAGGCGGCCGAAATGGAGACCACGAGTCGGGTGGAGGGCGTGCCCCTGGCCCGGCGGACCGCCGAGGGGTATCTGCGGGCACCCTTCCCCTGGTACGGCCTCGACGAGGCGTTCACCGGGCCGCGCTGGCTGATGCAGGTGGGGACGGCGGCGGACGGCAGCGTGCAGCACGGCTCGACCGGGCACGGGGAGACGCCGTCGATAAAGACCGACGCGAGCGCAGCGGAGAAGGAGCGGTTCGCCGTCGTCGTGACGGTGGCCGCGAGCCCGGTCCGGCGGACCGGTGACGGCACGGGCGTCCTCGACGCCACCACCGTGTCCTCGGCGGCCTGGCTGGCCGGCTCGGGCCTGCTGGTGCACACCTGGCCCCCCTCGCTGGACCACGCGACGCGGGACAACTGGCTGGACCAGCAGACCGAGACGGCCTTCGAGCTGGCCGACGACCTCGGCGGGGCGGAGTGGACGACGCTCTCGCTCCCGGTGGACGGGGTGCCGGTGCCGTTCCACTACCGCGAGTCGGAGTTCGGCTGGGTCCTCGCGGGCTCCGCGGGCGAGGTGCACATCGGCGCCTACGGGCGCGGGATGAGCGCGTACGGGCTGGGCTTCGCCCAGATCAAGGACCTCGACGCGTACGCCTGACGGCACGACGAAGGGCGCCCTCCCCGGGAGGGCGCCCTTCGTCGCGTCTCAGAACTTGTTGCGCGGCGTGATGCCGAGGCTCATGCCGGAGAGGCCGCGCTGGCGGCCGCCGAGCTTGCCGGCGATCGCGCGGAGCGCCGCGCCGGCCGGCGAGTCCGGGTCGGACAGGACCACGGGCCTGCCCTCGTCGCCGCCCTCGCGGAGCCGTACGTCGATCGGGATCGAGCCGAGCACCGGGACCGTCGCCCCCGTGGTCTGCGTCAGACCGTCGGCGACCCGCTGGCCGCCGCCCGTGCCGAACACGTCGACCATCTCGTCGCAGTGCGGACACGGCAGGCCCGCCATGTTCTCGACCACGCCGACGATCTTCTGGTGGGTCTGGACGGCGATGGAGCCGGCCCGCTCGGCGACCTCGGCCGCCGCCTGCTGCGGGGTCGTGACGACCAGGATCTCCGCGTTCGGGACCAGCTGCGCGACCGAGATCGCGATGTCGCCGGTGCCCGGGGGCAGGTCGAGCAGGAGGACGTCCAGGTCGCCCCAGTACACGTCCGCGAGGAACTGCTGGAGCGCGCGGTGCAGCATCGGGCCGCGCCACACCACCGGCGCGTTGCCCGGGGTGAACATGCCGATGGAGATGACCTTCACGCCGTTCGCCGACGGCGGCATGATCATGTTCTCGACCTGGGTCGGACGGCCGTCCGCGCCCAGCATGCGCGGCACGCTGTGGCCGTAGATGTCGGCGTCGACGACGCCGACCTTCAGCCCGTCGGCGGCCATCGCCGCGGCCAGGTTCACGGTGACGGAGGACTTGCCGACGCCGCCCTTGCCGGAGGCGACCGCGTACACCCGGGTCAGCGAGCCGGGCTTCGCGAACGGCACCTCGCGCTCGGCGCCCGTGCCGCGCAGCGCCGCGGCCAGCTCCTTGCGCTGCTCGTCGCTCATCACGTCCAGCGCGACGTCGACCGCGGTGACGCCCTCGACGCCGGCGACGGCGTCGGTCACCCGCTGGGTGATGGTCTCGCGCATCGGGCAGCCGGAGACGGTCAGGTAGACCGTGACGGCGACCTTGCCGTCCGGTTCGATCTCCACCGACTTGACCATGCCGAGCTCAGTGATCGGTTTGTTGATCTCGGGGTCGTTCACCGTCGCCAGTGCTTCGAGCACCGCGTCTTCCATAGCCATACCGACGATGGTACGGCGCCGACCACCGGCCCATGAAAGGCCTGTCAACGGTCGGGTACGTCACTTCCCCGGGGATCCGCCGGCGGGAATAGATCCCGGCGCTCCTCCAGCTCCCTGATCAGGTCCTGGAGTTCCGAGCGGATCCAGTCGCGGGTGGCCACCTCGCCGAGGCCCATCCGCAGCGCCGCGATCTCCCGGGTGAGGTACTCGGTGTCCGCGATCGACCGCTCGTTCTGCTTCCGGTCCTGTTCGAGGTTGACCCGGTCGCGGTCGTCCTGCCGGTTCTGGGCGAGCAGGATCAGCGGCGCCGCGTACGAGGCCTGGAGCGACAGCGCCAGCGTCAGGAAGATGAAGGGGTACTCGTCGAACTTGAGCGCCCCCGGCGCGAAGATGTTCCAGACGACCCAGACGATGATCGTCAGGGTCATCCAGACGAGGAACCGCCCGGTCCCCAGGAAGCGGGCGATCCGCTCCGAGAGCCGCCCGAACGCCTCGGGGTCGTACTCCGGCAGCAGCTTGGCCCGCCGCTCGCGCGGCAGGTCGAGCCGGATGCGGGGACCCGGCCGCTCGCGCTCCCGGTCCCGCTCGCGGTCCTGCGTGCGCTCAGCCGCCATGCCCGGCCCCCTCCTGGTGGAACTCGGTCTCGCGCCAGTCGTCCGGCAGCAGGTGGTCGAGCACGTCGTCGACGGTGACCGCCCCGAGCAGCGACCCGCTCTCGTCGACCACGGGCGCCGCGACCATGTTGTACGCGGCGAGGTAGCTGGTGACGGCCGGCAGCGGGGTGTCCGGGCCGAGCGGCGGCAGGTCGCTGTCCACGATCGAGCTGACCAGGGTGAACGGCGGATCGCGCAGCAGCCGCTGGAAGTGCACCGTGCCCAGGTACTTCCCCGTCGGCGTCTCGTCCGGCGGCCGGCACACGTACACCTGCGCGGCGAGCGCCGGCGACAGGTCCTGCTGCCGCACCCGGGCCAGCGCGTCCGCGACCGTGGCGTCCGGCCGCAGCACGATCGGCTCGGTCGTCATCAGACCGCCGGCCGTGCGCTCCTCGTACGCCAAGAGGCGGCGCACGTCGGCCGCGTCGTCGGGCCGCATCAGGGTGAGCAGCCGCTCCTTGTCCTCCTCGGGCAGCTCGGACAGCAGGTCGGCCGCGTCGTCCGGGTCCATCGCCTCCAGGACGTCGGCCGCCCGCTCCTCCTTCAGCTTGCCGAGGATCTCGATCTGGTCGTCCTCCGGCAGCTCCTCCAGGACGTCGGCCAGCCGGTCGTCGTCGAGGGCGGCGGCGACCTCCGCGCGCCGCTTGGGCGGGAGGTGGTGCAGGGCGTTGGCGAGGTCGGCGGGCCGCAGTTTCTCGAAGGTGGCGACCAGGTTCTCGGCGCCCTGCCCGTGCTCCTCCAGGGAGAAGCCGGTGACGCCCGACCACTCGACGGTCAGTGTCTCGCCCCGGCGGCTCAGCACCCCGCCCTTGCCCTTGCGGACGAAGACCTTGTCGATCTCCCAGTCGCGGCGGGCGGGCAGCTGCTGGATGGCGACGTCGAGGACGGTGACCTCCTCGCCCTCCTGCCCGCCGGGCCCCACGAGCCGGACGCGCCGGTCGAGGAGCTCGCCGAGGACGAGGCGCTCGGTGGGGCGCGGTTCGAAGCGTCGCATGTTGACCACACCGGTCGTGATGACCTGGCCGGACTCCACGCCCGTGATCCGGGTCATCGGCACGAACACCCGGCGCCGGCTGAGGACCTCCACGACCATGCCGAGCAGTCGCGGCGGCCTGCGGCCGACGCGCAGCATCGCCACCAGGTCGCTGACCCGGCCGACCTGGTCGCCGACGGGGTCGAAGACCGGGACCCCGGCGAGATGGGAGACGAAGATCCGGGGGGCGCCTGCCGCCATGCCACGCGCCTCCTCGGTGTCGCACGATTCGAGTCATTGCAGAGCTTTGCCGGGTTCAGGCTAGCCCGTGCCGTTCCGCACCGCCCCGGCAGCGCCTCCGTACGGCTGCTGCGGGGCGCGTCGCCCGGCCCGGGTACGCTGCGGTCTGCCGTCCCCACCGGCACGCCGGCCGTCCGCCCGGCGACAACTGGCAGCACAGAGGGCCGCCGCCCCGGGTCTCCCCGCAGGGGGCCGCGGCCCGTGTCCCCCCACGACATGAGAGGCAGCGCCGATGGCTGTTCGTGCCGCGTCGTCGCGTATCCACCGGGCCGTCGTGCCGCTCGCGCTCTGCGCCGGCCTGACCGTGGGGCTCACGGCCTGCGCCGCGGATCCGGACGAGGGGACCAACGGGGTCGGGAAGCTGTCGGCGGCCGAGATCGAGGGGAAGGCGCGGTCCGCCGCGGACGGCGCCGACGCGGTGCGGCTCTCCGGCACCCTGGTCAGCAAGGGCGACACCTTCAAGCTGAACATGCGCCTGCGGCAGGACGGCGCCACCGGCTCGGTGACGACGAAGAACAGCACCTTCGAGCTGCTGCGGGTCGGCGAGGCGCTCTACCTGAAGGCGGACGCGGACTTCTGGTCGCACGGCGCGGAGGGCGGCGAGGAGCCGACGGAGGCGGACGCCGAGGCCGCCGACAAGCTCGACGACAAGTACGTGAAGGTGCCGCAGGGCGACCCCGCGTACAAGCAGCTGCGCGGGTTCACCGACATGGACCTGCTGCTCGACGGTCTCACCGGGCTGCACGGCGAGAAGGTCAAGGGCGACCGGGACCAGATCGGCGGGGTCCGCACGATCAAGGTCAAGGGCGGCGCGGACGGGGAGGGCGGCACGCTCGACGTGGCCCTGCAGGGCGACCCGTACCCGCTGCAGTTCGCGCGGGGCGGGGGAGCGGGCCTCGTCGTGCTCTCCGAGTGGAACAAGGACTTCCTGCTGTCCGAGCCGTCGAAGGAGGAGATCCTCGACTACGGCAAGCAGCTGCCCAGGACCTGATCCGGGGGGCTGCCGCCGGAGGTCCGCGGCCGGGTCAGCGGCGCCGGCGGCGCTTGACCAGCAGCCGGGGGAGCCCGGCGGGCACCGGGTCGCGGGTCGTGGCCGGCGAGGGCAGCGGCACGGCCGCCAGGGAGCCGTCCGGCAGCTCCGTGGTCGAGGAGCGGGGGTCGAGCCGCAGGACGCGGCATTCGCGGCCCCAGCGGTCCGTCATGGCCTCGCCGTCGGGTGCGTTGAGCCGCTTGCCCTTCAGCTCGGCGACCGCCGCGTCCCACTCCTCGGTGCCGTGCGCGATCTCCCGTACGGCCGCCGTCCAGGCGACCAGCCGGCCGCCCTTGTCCTTGCTGCGGACCGTGACCTCGGCCGTGCCGCCGTCCACCAGTCCGGACAGCGGCTGCTCGCCGGGGCCGTCGCCGACGACGAACGCGGCGCCGTCCGACCAGACGTGCCAGAGCGCGCGGGCCGGGCCGGTGCCGCGGACCCACACCAGGCCGGACTTCTTCGTGGCCTCCTCGACGAGGGCGGACCCGAGCAGCTCTTCAGTCATGGCCCGAAGCCTAGGGGATGTCCCCCGTCCGGGCGGGGCCGGCGGTGTTCCCCGGCCCCGCCCGGACGTGCCCCGGCGGTCAGAGCCAGCCGTTGCGCTTCAGCGTGCGGTGGATGGTGAAGCAGATCGCGACGATGCCGGTCAGCACCATCGGGTAGCCGTACTTCCAGTGCAGCTCGGGCATGTGGTCGAAGTTCATGCCGTACACGCCGCAGACCGCCGTGGGGACGGCGACGATCGCCGCCCACGAGGTGATCTTGCGCATGTCCTCGTTCTGCGCGACGGTCGCCTGCGCCAGGTTGGCCTGGAGGATCGAGTTCAGCAGTTCGTCGAAGCCGACGACCTGCTCCTGGACGCGTGCGAGGTGGTCGGCGACGTCCCGGAAGTACTTCTGGATGTCGGGGTCGACCAGCCGCATCGGCCGCTCCGAGAGCAGCTGCATCGGCCGGAGCAGCGGGGTCACGGCCCGCTTGAACTCCAGTACCTCGCGCTTCAGCTGGTAGATCCGGCCGGTGTCCGTGCCGCGCGTCGAGCCCTTCGCGGCCGGCGAGAAGACGTCGATCTCCAGCTGGTCGATGTCGAGTTCGACGGCGTCGGCGACCGCGATGTAGCCGTCGACGACGTGGTCGGAGAGGGCGTGCAGCACCGCCGAGGGCCCTTTGGCGAGGAGTTCGGGCTCGCCCTGGAGGCGGTGCCGGAGGTTGCGCAGGGAGCCCTGGCCGCCGTGCCGGACGGTGATGACGAAGTCGGGGCCGGTGAAGCACATCACCTCACCGGTCTCGACGACCTCGCTGGTCGCGGTGAGTTCGGTGTGCTCGACGTAGTGGATCGTCTTGAAGACGGTGAAGAGGGTGTCGTCGTACCGCTCCAGCTTGGGCCGCTGGTGGGCGTGGACGGCGTCCTCGACGGCGAGCGGGTGCAGCCCGAACTCGGCCGCGATGCCCGCGAATTCGGCCTCGGTCGGCTCGTGCAGGCCGATCCAGGCGAAGCCGCCGTTCTCCCGCACCCGGCTCATGGCGCCGCGCGGGGTGAGGCACTCGCGGTCGTCGACGCGGCGCCCGTCGCGGTAGACGGCGCAGTCGACCACGGCGCTGGAGGCCGTGTGGTCGCGGGTGGGGTCGTACGAGGTGTACGTGGTGGGGGTCTTGCGCAGGGGGTGCCGCAGGCTCGGACGGACGGCGGCGCGCAGGTCACGGATCATCGACATGGGCATGCTCCTTCACGGAGAAGCCGTCGGCGAGCGTGGAACTGCCCGGAATGGGGACGTGGAGCTACGTCGTCCACAAAGCGGGCGGCACCGAGGGATCGCGGTGACGGCGTTCGCTACAGACAGGCAAAGGCGAGATGCTCTTCCGTCGTGCGAGATGCCGGAGAGGGCGGACCCCGTGGGAGACACGGGCCGGGATCACCGGAAGTGCGTACGCACCGGGCTCGGGTGCGGGGCGGAAGAGCGGCTGGTACTGCCCGATCGACTTCGGTCCATCGCAGCCCCACCTCCTCCGGCCGGTCCCTCGTGAGGGATGACATGTGACGAGTAGTCGGGAGTTCGGGACTCCCGACCAGCGGCCAAGACTATCAGCCGACTGAGGGTCAATCCCTTCCTTTGCCCGTTCCATACGCGCTTTATGCTCAAGACATGGGAGAAGTTCTTGCTCTGGTCGAAGCCCGGTTGCGCACGGCGCTCGGGGAACCGGACGCGCGGGCCGCGGTGACGTTCCTCGGGACGGACCGGATCGAGGTGCTCCGCTTCGTCGAGGGCGACCTCGTGCGGTACGCGACCCTCGGCATGTCCGCGCAGCCGATGGCCGATCCGACCGCCGCGCTCGCCGACCCCGTCAAGGGCCCGCGCGCCGAGCTCGTCCTGACCGTACGGGCCGGGCTCGCCGACACCGACAAGGTGCTGCGCCCGCTCGCTGTCCTCGCCGCGACCCCGCAGGTCGAGGGCGTCGTCGTGGCCGCGGGCGCCTCGCTCGACGTCGGCGACCCGCTCTGGCCGGGCGCCGCGTTCAGCTCGGTCCTGGTCGCCGGGTCGGGCGGCCTGGTCGAGGACCTGGAGCTCGACGAGCCGATGGACCCGGTCCGCTTCCTGCCGCTGCTGCCGATGACCCCCAACGAGGCGGCGTGGAAGCGGGTCCACGGGGCCCAGGCGCTGGAGGAGCGCTGGCTGGCGCAGGGCACGGACCTGCGCGATCCGCTGCGCGGATCCGTGCGGCTCGACTGAGGAGCCGGCGGACGGACGGGTCTCCCCGCGGTCCGGCCGCGGGGCCGGACGCGACGGATCGCCCGGGGCGGCTGCGCGCGGCCCGTCCGGGTGCTCCGTCCGCCGGGGCGCGGTCACGCCCGGGCGACGGCCCTGCTGGCGACGAGATTGGCGATCACCACGTAGACCACCGCGGGGATGCCGTAGTCGAGCAGCACCTGGAAGGTGTGGTTGGCGACGTCGAACAGTCCGATCGACCAGCCCGCGAGCCAGTCCGCGGCGCTGTGGAACCAGCCCACGACGGTGTTCGCCCGGTTGGCGTCGAGCAGGTCCAGGGCGATCCAGACGACCAGGATGCCCGCGAGGACGTGGGCCACGGTTCTTATGACGGAGTCGATGCCTCTCATGGATTCCGTGTTGCCCGGGCCGTGCGCCCCAAACCGGCCGCCGCGGGTCCGTCCCCTGCGGCGGCCGGTGTCCGGCGGGCTCAGCCCGCGAGGACCTCGGCGCCCTGCGGCGCGGCGCGCTCCGGAGCGCGCTCCCCGGCCGCGGGGACCAGGGAGCCGCGGCGGACCCGGACGACCACGGCGCCGAGCACCGCGGCCACGCCGGCGACCACGAAGGGCATGTGGACGTCGCTCCACTCCTCGATCTTCGGCGCGAAGTACGGGGCCGCCGCCGCGGCGAACCAGCGGACGAAGTTGTAGCCGGCGCTGGCCACCGGGCGCGGGGCGTCCGAGACGCCCAGGGCGAGCTCGGTGAAGACGGTGTTGTTGACGCCGATGAACACGCCCGACAGGACCGTGCAGACGACCGCGGTCGTGTGGCTGCCGTAGCCGAGCACCACCACGTCGGCCGCGAGGAGCACGAGCGAGCCGCCGAGCACCGTGAGCGAGCCGAAGCGCCGCTGGAGCCGCGGGGCCACCAGGACCGAGGAGACGGCGAGCAGCACGCCCCAGGCGAAGAACACCGCGCCGGACCGGTACGGGGACATGTCCAGGACGAACGGGGTGAAGGCGAGCACCGTGAAGAACGCGTAGTTGTAGAAGAACGCGGCGGCCGCGGCCGAGGCGAGCCCGCCGTGGCTCAGGGCCCGGATCGGGTCGAGCAGCGAGGTCTTGCGGGCCGGCTTCGGCTGCTCCTTGAGGAAGACCGTGATGCAGAGGAAGCCGACGGCCATCAGCGCGGCCGTGCCGAAGAAGGGATAGCGCCAGCTCGCGTCGCCGAGCACGGCGCCGACCAGCGGCCCGCAGGCCATGCCGAGGCCGAGCGCCGACTCGTAGAGCAGGATCGCGGCCGCGCTGCCGCCGGCCGCGGCGCCGACGATCACGGCGAGCGAGGTCGAGACGAAGAGGGCGTTGCCGAGTCCCCAGCCGGCCCGGAAGCCGACGAGCTCGCCGACGGAGTCCGAGGTGCCGGCGAGGGCCGCGAAGACGACGACCAGCGCGAGTCCGGCGAGCAGCGTCCGGCGGCCCCCGATCCGGCTGGAGACGAAGCCGGTCACCAGCATCGCGACGGCGGTGATGAGGAAGTACGAGGTGAAGAGGAGCGACACCTGGCTGGGTGTCGCGTCCAGGCCCCGGGCGATCGACGGCAGGATCGGATCGACCAGGCCGATGCCCATGAAGGCGACGACGGACGCCCCGGCCGTGGCCCAGACGGCCGGGGGCTGGCGCAGGATGCCGCCCCCGCCGAAGCCTTCCTCTGCTCTCTCCATGGGTGCCGCTCCTCCGCGTAGAGATCGTTGCGATATACACAGAATAAGTTAGGGAGGCTAATGGATGCAAGTTACATCTATATGGGCGGGTGGCGTGGGGTGAACGCCACGGGCCGGACGGGTGATCGTCGGTGACCGTCCTTGACGCGGGGCTCCGGTGGTAGGACCGTTGAGCCCTATGAGGGGCGAACCCAGTTGTCCGAAGTGCGGTGGCCGGGTCAGGGCGCCCGGACTCTTCGCCGACTCCTGGCAGTGTGACGTGCACGGCTCGGTGCACCCGCTCCAGCCCGTGATCCCGCCCAGCGTCGAGGCCCTCGGCGTCGTGGTGCACCGGTCCCACGTCCCGGTGTGGATGCCGTGGCCCCTGCCCGTCGGCTGGCTCTTCACCGGAGTCGCGTACGCGGGCGACGACCGCAGCGGAGGACGCGCGACCGCCGTCGCCTGCTCGGGACCCGGCCCCCTCGGGGGCATCGGCGAGCTCCTCCTCGTCGCCGAGGAGCTCGGCGTCGGCCTCGGCGCGCGGTACGCCGGCATCGACGGCCCCGATCCCGGCGCGGGCATGGCCATCGACAAGCCCCCGCAGACGAAGGTCCTCGCCGCCGGACGCCCGACACCGCTCTGGCACGTCAACGGCGCCCCGCAGGACCGAGCGGTGTTCGCGGGCGAGGCCCGCGGCCTCTGGCTGTGGGCGATCGTCTGGCCCGAGCAGTCCGGCCTCCTGATGTACGACGAGCTCGTCCTGACGGACCTGCGGGACGCCGGCGCCGAGGTCGAGCTCCTGCCGTGCGGAGCCCTGACGCCGCGTCTGCTGGGCTGAGGGGTCCCGCGGCCCGGAGGCCCGGTCCGGCCGCCTCCCGCCGTACGGGCGTGTTCGATTCGCCCGTTATGCTGGAGCGTCCCCCGTCCGTGCCGAAGCCCTGGAGTACCGCGTCGTGCGCATCGACCTGCACACCCACTCCACGGCCTCCGACGGGACCGACTCCCCGGCCGAGCTCGTCCGCAATGCGGCCGCCGCCGGACTCGACGTCGTCGCGCTGACCGACCACGACACCACCCGGGGCCACGCCCAGGCGATCGCCGCGCTGCCCGAGGGGCTGACCCTCGTCACCGGGGCCGAGCTCTCCTGCCGGATCGACGGCGTCGGCCTGCACATGCTCGCGTACCTCTTCGACCCCGAGGAGCCCGCCCTCCTCGCCGAGCGCGAACTCGTCCGCGACGACCGGGTCCCCCGCGCGCGTGCCATGGTCGGCAAGCTCCAGGACCTGGGCGTCCCCGTCACCTGGGACCAGGTCGCCCGGATCGCGGGTGACGGCTCCGTGGGCCGCCCGCACGTCGCCGAGGCCCTCGTCGAGCTCGGGGTCGTCCGGGACGTGTCCGGCGCCTTCACGCCCGAGTGGCTCGCCGACGGCGGGCGGGCGTACGTCGGGAAGCACGAACTCGACCCGATCGACGCCATCCGCCTGGTCAAGGCGGCCGGCGGCGTCACCGTCTTCGCGCACCCGCTCGCCGTCAAGCGCGGACAGGTGCTGCCCGAGGCCTCGATAGCCCGGCTCGCCGAGGCCGGACTCGACGGCATCGAGGTCGACCACATGGACCACGACGAGGCGACGCGGGCGCGGCTGCGCGGGCTCGCGAGGGAGCTGGGTCTGCTGACCACCGGCTCCAGCGACTACCACGGCAGCCGCAAGACCTGCCGCCTCGGCGAGTACACGACCGACCCCGAGATCTACGGCGAGATCACCCGCCGGGCCGCCGGGGCCTTCCCCGTCCCCGGCGCGGGCGGACCCGCCGCCCAGGGCCCGACCGGCCCCGAGTAGCCGGGCCGTCCGGGCTCCGCGGAGCCCGGATCCTCACCGCGGTACCCGTTCCCCCGGTCTGTCGGCCGGGAGGTCCGCCGCGCCGTGTCCCGCCCCCGAGGATGCGGGCCGCGCGGTCCGTGTCGCGTCCGCCCGGCGCTCCGCTTCCTTCCCGGTCCGCCCCCTCACGGCTCCGTGCCGTGAAGCGGGGGGCGGCCTTCCCTCCTGCCCCGCCGTCGGAATCCCGCATTCCGCGGGCCGGGCCGCACCCACCGTTCGACCTCTCCCGCAAGGCACCCCACCGTGTTCGACGCCGCCGTCTTCGGCTCGCTGTTCCTGACCCTCTTCGTGATCATGGATCCCCCCGGGATCACCCCGATCTTCCTGGCCCTCACCTCCGGCCGCGCCGCCAAGGTCCAGCGCCGGATGGCCTGGCAGGCCGTCGCCGTGGCCTTCGGGGTCATCTCCGTCTTCGGTCTGCTCGGCCAGCAGATCCTGGACTACCTGCACGTCTCGGTCCCCGCGCTGATGATCGCGGGCGGCCTCCTGCTGCTGCTCATCGCGCTCGACCTGCTCACCGGCAAGACCGACGAGCCCAAGCAGACCAAGGACGTCAACGTCGCCCTGGTCCCGCTCGGCATGCCGCTGCTCGCCGGGCCCGGCGCCATCGTCTCGGTGATCCTCGCCGTCCAGAACGCCGACGGAGCGGCCGCGCAGGTCTCCGTCTGGGCCGCCATCGTCGCCATGCACGTCGTGCTCTGGCTGACCATGCGCTACTCGCTGGTGATCATCCGGGTCATCAAGGACGGCGGTGTCGTCCTCGTCACCCGCCTCGCCGGCATGATGCTCTCCGCCATCGCGGTGCAGCAGATCATCAACGGCGTGACGCAGGTCGTCCGGAACGCCTGACGCGCCGGGGGAGCCCCCGGACACCACTGCGCCCCCGTACGGATTCCGCTCTGGCGAAGTCCGTGCGGGGGCGCGGTGCGTGGGATGGACCCGACCTGTTACGAGGCCGAGGTCTCGGCGGGGCGGATCCAGATGCGCTGGCCGATCGAGGCGGCCTGCTGCACGATCCGGTTGACGGAGGCGGCGTCCACGACGGTCCGGTCGACGGGCGTGCCGTCGATGTCGTCGAGTCGCAGGATTTCGAAGCGCACAGGCTTCTCCCTTCGTCTGAGTTGATCCTCCTGGTGGAGAACTGCGTTACGTATGGGTCCAACGACATGCATCCTGCAAACATTCCTTACGCTAAGGAAAATTTTCGGATGTCTAACTACTGACGGGTAGGAGGGTGTGGCGGCCGGACCCGGAGCGGCGGACAATGAGCCCCGTATGAACGACGCAGACACCACTCAGGTGACCGAGACCGACGCCCGCCTGCGCGCCCTCGACGGGCGCCTGGAGCGCACCAATGAGCTCCTCCAGCGGATGCTGGCCGAGGTCGCCAAGACCCCTTCCACCCATGCCATCTTCGTCGACGCAGGTTACGTCCATGCTGCGGCCGGGTTGCTGGTGACGGGAACCGAGGACCGGCGCTCCTTCGACCTCGACGCGGAGGGCCTCATCGAGGCCTTCATCGACAAGGCCCGCACGATCTTCGCCGACAGCAGACTGCTCCGCGTCTACTGGTACGACGGGGCCAGACGCCGCATCCACACCCCCGAGCAGCAGGCCATCGCCGAGCTTCCCGACGTCAAGGTGCGCCTCGGCAACCTCAACGCCAACAACCAGCAGAAGGGCGTCGACTCCCTCATCCGCACCGACCTGGAGTCGCTCGCCCGCCACCGCGCCATCAGCGACGCCGCCCTGGTCGGCGGCGACGAGGACCTCGTCTCGGCCGTCGAGGCGGCCCAGGGCTACGGCGCCCGCGTCCACCTCTGGGGCATCGAGGCCGCCGAGGGCCGCAACCAGGCCGAGGCGCTCCTCTGGGAGGTCGACAGCCAGCGCACCTTCGAGCTCGACTTCTGCCGCCCGTACGTCACCCGCCGTCCCGTCACCACGTACGAGAACGAGGGCGAGCCGCCGCCGTCCCGCGAGGAGGTGCGGTTCGTCGGCGCCCAGATCGCCGCGACCTGGCTCGGCGAACGCGGCCGGGACCGGCTCGCCGAGCTGCTGCCGGGCGCGCCCTATCTGCCGGGTCCCGTCGACCAGGACCTGCTCGTCGAGGCGGAGCGGCTGCTCAGCCGGTCCCTGCGCGGCCACGCGGGACTCCGGCGGGCCCTGCGGGACGGCTTCTGGCAGCACCTCAAGGCGCAGTTCTGAACCCCGCCCGCGGGCGCCGGCGACCCGGGGTCAGCGGGCGGAGCCGACTCCGGCGGGGGCCGCCGTCCGCTCCCAGAAGCCGGTGAGGCGGTCCGTCAGCTCCCGCGGGTGCGACACGTTGGGGGAGTGGCCGGCGCCCGCCACGACCGTGTGGTGCGCGCCCGTGCGGGCCGCCGTCTCCGCGAGCGCCGCCGTGGGCCAGACCATCTCGTCCGCCCCGTACGCGATGTGCAGCGGCATCCGCAGCGCGGCGAGCTCCGCCGTGCCGTCCTGACGGCTGAGCAGCAGCCTCCCCGCGCCCGCCAGTTGCGCGATCCGGGTCCGCATCCAGCGCCGCCGCAGGAAGCCCGCGAGCTCCGGCGCGTCGTCCGTGTCCGGCTCCTCGCCCCGGCTGTCCAGCCAGCACATCGCCTGCCACACCCGCTCCTTCGGCAGGAACGCGAGGGCGACGCGCAGCGCGCGCACCCGGACCCGCTGCGGCCGGGCGACCCGGCCGGGGCCCGAGGAGAGCAGGGTGAGCGAGCGGAAGGCGGCGGGGGCGAGCGCGGCGGCCGCGCGGGCGACCAGGCCGCCGAAGGAGTGGCCGAGCAGATGGACCGGGCCGTCGCCGAGCGCCGACGCCTGCGCCACCGCGTCGAGCGCCAGCGCCCGGCGGCGGTAGCCGGCCCGGCCGCGGGACCCCGGGGACTGGTACTGGCCGCGCCCGTCCACCGCCACCGCCCGGTACCCGGCCTCGCTCAGCGGACCGAGCAGCGCCAGGAAGTCCTCCTTGCTGCCGGTGTACCCGGGCAGCAGCAGCACCGTCCCGCGTCGCTCGCCCCGGGGCCCGGCGTCGAGGACGGCGAAGTCCCCCCGGGCCGTCACGAGGTGGTGGGCACGGGTGCCGGCGGGCAGGACGAGGGACCGGGGCTTGCTCATGTCTGGACTGTAACCGCGCCCGCCGACCCCGGCCCGGGGGGCCTCACCCGGCCGCGGTCCGACGCCCGGGACCCCGAGCGGGCGCACCGGACGCCCCGGGCCGGGGCACCCCGCGCACGGGACGACCGAGGCCCGCCCCCGGCGCTGGACGACCGGGCCGCGTGCCGGGTGCGGGATCGTCGAGGCGGGGTGCCGGGGGGCCGGGGCTCGGCCCCGGTAGGGGGCGACCGGGCCGCGTGCTCGGTGCGGGACCGTCGAGGCCGGGCTGCCCGGGGTCGGGCGACCCGGGCCGGGCGCCGGTTCTCGGGGACTGCATGGGCTCCGCCCCCCCGCCTCCGGATGCCTGCCCGTGGCCCAGCCCCGGGTACGGGACGACCCGGGCCGCGCGCTCGGTGCCCGGCGACCCGGTCCGGGCGTCCGCCTCCGGACGGACCGAGGCCCGGCCCCCGAAGAGGGGCCGGGCCTCGGTCGTGGAGGGCGGGCGGGATCAGCTCTCGGGCTGAGCGGCCGCCGCCTTCTTCGTGGTGCGGCGGCGCGGGGCCTTGGGGGCCTCCTCGGCCGGGGCCTCGGCGACCGGCTCCGCGACGGCCTTCTTCGTCGTACGGCGACGGGTCGGCGCCTTCGGCTCCGAGGCGTCGGGCGCCTCGGCCGCGACGGCCTTCTTGGCGGCCCGGCGGCGCGGGGCCTTGGGGGCCTCCTCGGCGGCCGGGGCCTCGGCGACCGGCTCCGCGACGGCCTTCTTCGTCGTACGGCGGCGGGGGGCCTTCTTCGGCTCCTCGACCGGGGCGTCGGCGACCGGGGCGGCCTCGACCACCACGGGAGCCGGGGCGGTCTCGACGACGATCGCCGGGGCCTTGGCGACCGGGTTCGTGACGATCACGGTCGCGGCCGCGGTCGACGAGGCCGGCGAACCGGCGGCCTTGCGGACCACACGGCGGCGGACCGGCGCCTTCGGCTCCTCGACGACCGGCGCGGGCGCCGGCTCGACGACGGGCTCGACGACCGGGGCGGAGGTCACCGGCGAACCGGCGGCCTTCCGCACCACACGACGGCGGCGCGGCGCGGGCACCTCGGCCGTGACCACGGCCGCGGCCTCGACGACCGGCGCCACGGGCTCGGCCTCCACCGGAGCGGCGACGACCGCCGCGACCGGCTCGGCCACCGCGGGAGCGGCGACGACGGCGGCGGCCACCGGCTCCGCCACGGCCTTCTTCGCGGTGCGGCGACGGGGGGCCTTCTTCGGCTCCTCGGCGACCGCGACCTCGACGACCGGGGCGGCGACGGGCGCCTCGACGGCCTTCGCGGCGCGCAGGGCGGCCGCGGCCGTCTCGACCGTCTGGAACGACACGGTGTCCTCGACCGGGAGGACGCGGGGCCGGCGACGGCGCGGGGCCGGAGCCGACTCCTTGACGGCGGCGGCCGGGGCGGCGGGCGCGGTGCGCACGGCCTCCGGACGGGCCGCGGTACGGCTGCGGCGGCGCGGGGCCTTCGGCTCGGCCGGGGCCTCGGCGGCGGGGGCCTCGGCCACCGGCGCCGGAGCGGCCGTCTCGACCACGGTCCGGGCGGCCGGAGCCTTCCGCTCGGTCTCGGCGGCCGGCGCGGCCGGAGCCGACACGGCGTCCTGCGCCTGGGCCTGGGCCTGCGGCGCGGAGCCGGGGGCGCCGACGCGGGTGCGGCGGCGGCGACGCGGGGTGCGCGGGCCGGACTCGGTCTTCGCCTCGTCCGTCACCGGCGCGGCCTCGGCGGCCGGGGCCGCCGCGTCGCCAAGCTCGCCGCCACGGGTGCGCCGGCGCTGACGCGGGGTCCGCGTCCGCTCCGGGCGCTCCTCGGTCCGGTCGTTCTTCGGGCCGCGGCCACGGCGCCCGCCGGGCTCGCCCAGGTCCTCCAGCTCCTCCGCGCCCAGACCCGCGCGGGTCCGCTCGGCGCGGGGCAGGATGCCCTTGGTGCCCGCCGGGATGTCCAGCTCCTCGTAGAGGTGCGGGGACGAGGAGTACGTCTCCACCGGCTCGTGGAAGTCCAGCTCGAGGGCCTTGTTGATGAGCTGCCAGCGCGGGATGTCGTCCCAGTCGACCAGGGTCACCGCGGTGCCCTTGGCGCCCGCGCGACCGGTGCGGCCCACGCGGTGGAGGAAGGTCTTCTCGTCCTCGGGCGACTGGTAGTTGATGACGTGGGTGACGCCCTCGACGTCGATGCCGCGGGCCGCGACGTCGGTGCAGACGAGCACGTCGACCTTGCCGTTGCGGAAGGCGCGCAGCGCCTGCTCGCGGGCGCCCTGGCCGAGGTCGCCGTGGACGGCCCCGGAGGCGAAGCCGCGGCGCTCCAGCTGCTCGGCGATGTCGGCCGCCGTGCGCTTGGTGCGGCAGAAGATCATCGCGAGCCCGCGGCCGTTGGCCTGCAGGATGCGGGCGACCATCTCCGGCTTGTCCATGTTGTGCGCGCGGTAGACGTGCTGCTTGATGTTGGCGACGGTCGCGCCCTCGCCGTCGGGCGAGGTGGCGCGGATGTGCGTCGGCTGCGACATGTAGCGGCGGGCCAGGCCGATGACCGCGCCCGGCATGGTCGCCGAGAAGAGCATGGTCTGGCGCTTCGCCGGAAGCATGTTGATGATCTTCTCGACGTCGGGCAGGAAGCCCAGGTCGAGCATCTCGTCGGCCTCGTCCAGGACGAGGACCTTGACGTGGGACAGGTCGAGCTTGCGCTGGCCGGCCAGGTCGAGCAGGCGGCCGGGGGTGCCGACGACGACGTCGACGCCCTTCTTCAGCGCCTCGACCTGGGGCTCGTACGCCCGGCCGCCGTAGATGGCGAGCACGCGGACGTTCCGCACCTTGCCGGCGGTGAGCAGGTCGTTGGTGACCTGCTGGCACAGCTCGCGGGTGGGGACGACGACGAGCGCCTGCGGGGCGTCGGTCAGCTGCTCGGGCTTCGCCCGGCCTGCCTCGACGTCCAGCGGGACGGTGACGCGCTCCAGGATGGGCAGACCGAAGCCGAGGGTCTTGCCCGTGCCGGTCTTGGCCTGGCCGATGACGTCGGTGCCGGTGAGGGCGACCGGGAGGGTCATCTCCTGGATGGGGAAGGGGTTGACGATGCCGACGGCCTCAAGCGATTCGGCCGTCTCGGGAAGGATTCCGAGGTCTCGGAAAGTCGTAGTCAGGGTGCTGCCTCTTCTGTGGACGCGGTGCGAGGCGAACGAAGGGGGTCGTACCGTGCCGGGAACTGCCGGCGCGATCCGGGGGATCGCTGCCGGGTGGCACGGGACCACTGCCGTCGCTCGAGCGTCGTACCGCTGAGGTGACCCTTCCGCGGGTCCGCCGGAAGGGCTGTCGGGCCGGAGCCGATCGGGCCACCGACCGGGCATCCTCATTCATGAGTCGGCCCACCGCATACGTCCGAACGTGCGAAAGCATGTCCGCATACTCGGCGGGCGCCTTATCACTGTACCCCGGATTCGCGCATGTGTGTTGGGAGAAATGGTGATGAGGGCACGGTCACACTGACTGACCAGCGCCTTACGGGGGGGTCCGAGCGGGCTATTGTGCGCTCCATGGAGACGCCTGACAACGCCACACCGACCGGGATCGCAGCCAAGGACTGGGCGACGGCTTCCGCCGAGCCGCAGTACCGCGCCGCCGTGATCGACCTCCTCGGCGCCCTCGCCTACGGAGAGCTCGCGGCCTTCGAACGGCTCGCCGAGGACGCCAAGCTGGCGCCGACCCTCGCGGACAAGGCGGAGCTGGCGAAGATGGCCTCCGCCGAGTTCCACCACTTCGAGCGGCTGCGCGACCGCCTCGCCGCCGTCGACGCCGAGCCCACCGAGGCCATGGAGCCCTTCGCCAAGGCGCTCGACGACTTCCACCGCCAGACCGCGCCGTCGGACTGGCTGGAGGGCCTGGTCAAGGCGTACGTCGGCGACTCGATCGCCAGCGACTTCTACCGCGAGGTCGCGGCCCGCCTGGACTCCGACACCCGCGGGCTCGTCGTCTCCGTGCTCGACGACACCGGCCACGGGAACTTCGCCGTGGAGAAGGTCCGTGCCGCGATCGACGCCGACCCGCGCGTCGGCGGCCGGCTCGCGCTCTGGGCGCGCCGCCTGATGGGCGAGGCGCTCTCGCAGGCGCAGCGGGTGGTCGCCGAGCGCGACGCGCTGTCGACGATGCTGGTCGGGGGTGTCGCGGACGGGTTCGACCTGGCCGAGGTCGGCCGGATGTTCTCCCGGATCACCGAGGCCCACACCAAGCGCATGGCCGCGCTCGGCCTGGCCGCCTGAGTCCTACCGTACGGACGCGCTCCCGTACGCCGGCGCGGAGCCGCGCGTACGGGGGAGGGGTGTGCGGCGCTGTTCACGCCGCCGCTGATCGCCGCAGCCTGCGCGAGGCGGGCCGGATCAGCAGGGAGAGCAGCACCGCCGCCACCGCCACCGCTCCGACGAGCGTGGCGAGGAAGTGGCCGGGGCCGAGTGCCCCGTGCGTGACGAGCGCGCCGAAGACGGCGCCGAGCGTGCCGGTGATCAGGACCCTCGCCCGGACGGGGAGGCGGTCGGGCAGCCGGTGCACGGCGGCCCAGGCCAGGGCGAAGCCGAGGAGGGCGGAGCCGAGGGCTTCCAGGAGCACAGCGAATCACCTCGCGGGGGGTGCGGGGCGGGTGTTGCGGTCGTACGCGTACCTACCCAAGTGCCCCGGAACGCAATCATCCCGTACCCCCTGACGTGGTCGTTCGGGCAGCCGCGGGCGCGGCGCGACCCCGGGCGGACCCGTACGGCGAAGGGCCCGGCGGACCGAACGGTCCACCGGGCCCCTCCCGTCAGATCCCGGGCTCAGAGAGCGCCGAAGCCCACGCGACGCACGGCGGGCTCGCCGAGCTCCACGTACGCGATCTTCTCGGCCGGCACGAGGATCTTGCGGCCCTTCTCGTCCGAGAGGCTGAGCAGCTGCGCCTTGCCGGCCAGCGCGTCGGCCACGGCGCGCTCGACCTCCTCGGCGGACTGCCCGCTCTCCAGAACGATCTCCCGGGGTGCGTGCTGCACGCCGATCTTGACCTCCACGGCTATGTCCCTCCGAACGGTCAGCGTTGCGCGGACTACCGCGCCGTACGCTGCACACATTAGCCCGGTGAGGGGACGGGTACGGCTCAGTCGCCGCACGCCAGGAGCGAACAGAGGGCGGGAACGGTCAGTGGCCCTCGGCGCTGAGCTGGCCGTCCACCGCGTGCAGCGGGAAGCCGGCGATGCCCCGCCAGGCCAGCGAGGTCAGCAGTCCCACCGCCTTGTCGCGCGGGATGGCGGACCCGCTCGACAGCCAGTAGCGGGCGACGACCTGCGAGACGCCGCCGAGGCCCACGGCGAGCAGCATCGACTCGTCCTTGGAGAGGCCGGTGTCCTCGGCGATGACGTCCGAGATGGCCTCGGCGCACTGCAGGCTGACCCGGTCCACGCGCTCGCGCACGGCGGGCTCGTTGGTCAGGTCGGACTCGAAGACCAGCCGGAAGGCGCCGCCCTCGTCCTCGACGTACGCGAAGTAGGCGTCCATCGTGGCCGCGACGCGGAGCTTGTTGTCGGTGGTGGAGGCGAGGGCCGTGCGCACCGCCAGGAGGAGGGACTCGCAGTGCTGGTCGAGCAGGGCGAGGTACAGCTCCAGCTTCCCGGGGAAGTGCTGGTAGAGGACCGGCTTGCTGACGCCCGCGCGCTCGGCGATGTCGTCCATCGCGGCCGAGTGGTACCCCTGGGCGACGAAGACCTCCTGGGCGGCTCCGAGGAGCTGGTTCCGTCGGGCACGTCGCGGCAGGCGCGTGCCCCGAGGGCGTGCTGCCTCTGTCTGCTCGATGGCGCTCACGCGGCCTCCCAAGAATCGATCCATGCACGCTGTCGCGCGCGCCGCCATCGTACTTTTGGGTAACCCGGCTGTGCGCGGTGCGGACGCAGAATTTCACGGACCGGACGTTCGGGTCGACAGTCGATTCAAGATTAAACCGAACAAATCAGCGGGAGTCGTCCGCTCAGCGGTAGTCGTCCTCGTCCACGGCGACGACCCGAGCCTGCTCCGACGAGTCCGCCTCGTTCGCCGTGTCGCGCTCCACGTGGGTGAGCCGCTCGTCCTCCCGCTGCTGCAGTTCCGTGTGCTGCTCGGCGGCGTCGGCCTCCGGGGTCTCCTCGTCCAGCACGACGTCCTCTTCCTCGGCGAATGTGTCCGGATCGGTCGGATCGACAGTCATGCGGTTCCCTCCGCCACGGGGGTCGCGGTCCTCTCCGATGGCCCTCCCTTCGAGCCTAGGAGCAGACGCGCCTCGCCGCACACGCACCTGTGACGGCACCCACACGCCCGCGTGCGTGATCGTCTCGTAATATTGCGGCCATGTCGTCGACCGAGCTGCCGGAAACCCGGACCGCCGCCGCGCCCTCCTCGCCGCGCCCCGTGCGCGCCGTCCGGGTCGCCGACGGCGAGGAGCTCCGCTCCGTCTCGCTGCCCGGACTCACCCTCACCGTGCGCGCCCGGCCCGGCGCCGAACCCGGCCTGCCGCCCGCCCTGTACGTGCACGGCCTCGGCGGTTCCTCGCAGAACTGGTCCGCGCTGATGCCGCTGCTCGCGGACGTCGTCGACGGCGAGGCGGTCGACCTGCCGGGCTTCGGCGACTCGCCGCCGCCCGACGACGGCAGCTACTCCGTGACCGCGCACGCGCGCGCCGTCATCCGGCTGCTCGACTCCCGCGGGCGCGGCCCGGTCCACCTCTTCGGCAACTCGCTGGGCGGCGCCGTCGCCACCCGCGTCGCCGCGGCCCGGCCCGACCTGGTCCGCACCCTCACCCTCGTCTCGCCCGCGCTGCCCGAGCTGCGCGCCCAGCGCTCGGCCTGGCCCACGGCGCTGCTCGCGGTGCCCGGAGTCGCCTCCGCCTTCGCGCGGCTCACGAGGAACTGGACGCCCGAGCAGCGCGTCCGCGGTGTCCTCTCCCTCTGTTACGGCGACCCCGGCCGGGTCACCGACGAGGGTCTGCGGTACGCGGTGGAGGAGATGGAGCGGCGCCTGGAGCTCCCCTACTTCTGGGAGGTCATGGCCCGCTCCGCGCGCGGGATCGTCGACGCGTACACGCTCGGCGGCCAGCACGGCCTGTGGCGTCAGGCCGAACGGGTTCTCGCGCCGACGCTCCTCGTCTACGGTGGGCGCGACCAGCTCGTCTCGTACCGGATGGCCCGCAAGGCGGCCGCGGCGTTCCGCGGCTCCCGCCTGCTGACCCTGCCCGAGGCGGGGCACGTGGCGATGATGGAGTACCCCGAGACGGTCGCGCAGGCCGCCCGGGACCTGATCGCCGATCACGGCGGGAGCTGATCCGGGGCGTGGGACGACACAGTCGCAAGGGCGCCGCGCCCTCGGTGGCCGACACCGGGCAGCAACCGGCGGTCGCGCGTGCCGCGGCCCCGGCCCCGCAGGCCGCCCGCCCACCGCAGGGCGGCACCGGACGCCGCCGCAGGCCCGCGGGCCAGGACCCGACGGGGACGCCCGCGCACGGCACGCCGATGTACGGGACCCCCGCGCACGGCACCCCCGTGTACGGCACGCCCGCGCACGGCACCCCCTCCTACGGCGGAGGGGTCCACGACACCGGCTCGCACGCGGCCCTCGGTACCCCCGCGCACGGCGTCCCCGTCTACGGGGGATCCGTCCGCGGCGGGCACCCGCAGCACGAGGAGGGCACCGCCCCCCGGCCGTACGCCCCGCGGACCGGCGCCCCCCGCCCCGCCGAGGCCGAAGAGGACGCCGCCAAGGCGCCGATCGTCCCGGGTCCCCGTCACGAGACCGGGACCGAGGCCGACGAGCAGGCCGCCCGGGGCGGCCTCGGCCGCACCCTCACCGGTGTCGCGGCCGCCGCCGTCGCCACCGTCCTCGCCGTCGTCGTCACCGGACAGGTCGCCGAGCAGGACGAGGCGCCGGGCACCGCCCACGCCGTCGAGCAGCCGGGCGAGCGGCCCTCGGACGACTCCGCGTCCCGCTCCGACCAGCGGGCCGTCCCGTCGAACGCGCCCTCCGCGGCCGCCAAGCCGCCGCCCACGTACGAGCAGCTCATCGCCCGCCAGTTCCCGATCGACCCGAAGCTCAAGGGGAACGGCACGTTCAAGGCCGTGCCCGGCTTCCAGAAGGCCCCCGGCAAGGGGAACCTGGTCCGCTACCGGATCGACGTCGAGGAGGGGCTCGGCCTCGACCAGAACCTCTTCGCCACGACGGTCTTCAAGACCCTCAACGACCGTCGCAGCTGGGCCGGCAAGGGCGAGATGACCTTCGAGCGCGTCTCCAGCGGAGAGCCCCAGTTCGTCATCACGCTGGCCAGTCCCGGCACCACCGGCGTCTGGTGCGCCAAGTCCGGACTCGACACCCTGGCCGAGAACGTGTCCTGCGACTCGGCCCAGACGGACCGGGTGATGATCAACGCGTACCGGTGGGCGCAGGGTTCGGAGACCTTCGGCCCCAAGGCGATGTTCGCCTACCGCCAGATGCTCATCAACCACGAGGTCGGGCACCGGCTCGGGCACGGCCATGTGAACTGCGGCACCGAGGGCGCCCTCGCCCCCGTGATGCAGCAGCAGACGAAGTCGCTGGACATCGGCGGAATCAAGTGCCGCCCCAACCCCTGGGTCTATCCCGGAAGTTGAGGCGGCCCCTCATCCTCCGGTGATCACATGCCGAGACGGGCGTCTCAGGAATGATCGCATCGCGTTGACATCGTTCGCGCGTTCGTTCATATTTCTCGGCATGTCGCCCCGTCACGTCGTCTCCGATCGCGCCGCCTTCGAGCTGGCGCTCATCGGCGTGGCCGGGCACTGCGTCGCCGACGTTCTCTGTAGCTGACACCCCCCCCGGGTCCGACGGCCCGGGCGGTACCCCCGGCCCGAGCGCCCCGTCAGCCGCCTCTCTCCCGCGATTCCGACGGTTTCCCGCGCCCGGGTCCCCCTTTCCCGCAGGCGCGGCTCCCCTCGTTGCATCTCCCTTGCCCGGCCATTCCTCCCGAATGCCGCCGCTCGCCGCTGACTGCGGGGAACTCCCTTCTCCCCGACCGCAGTTCTCCGAGAGGCTTTCTCCGATGCGTCACTCGTCCGTCGTCCCCCGCCGCGTGGCGGCGACCGCCGCCGGTCTCGTCCTGACCCTGGGCGTCACCGCCTGCACCGGACCCGAGGACACCGGCGCCGCGGGCGGCACCTCCGGCAAGGCCGCGAGCGCCCCGCAGAAGGGCGGCACCCTCACCGTCCTCAACTCCGAGGCCCAGACCGACTTCGACCCCGCCCGCCTCTACACCTCCGGCGGCGGCAACGTCCCCTCGCTCGTCTTCCGCACGCTCACCACCCGCAACCGCGAGGCGGGCGCCGCCGGCACCCAGGTCGTCCCCGACCTCGCCACCGACACCGGCCGCCCCAACAAGGACGCCACCGAGTGGACGTACACGCTGAAGGAGGGCCTGAAGTTCGAGGACGGCACGCCCATCACCAGCGCCGACGTCAAGTACGGCATCGAGCGCTCCTTCGCCGCCGAGCTCTCCGGCGGCGCCCCCTACCTGCGCGACTGGCTCGTCGGCGGGGACACGTACCAGGGCCCCTACAAGGACAAGAAGGGCCTCGCGTCCATCGTCACCCCCGACGCCCGCACCCTCGTCTTCAAGCTGAGGAAGCCCGAGGGCGAGTTCCCCTTCGTCGCCACCCAGACCCAGTTCACCCCGGTCCCGAAGGCCAAGGACACCGGCGCCACGTACGAGGAGCACCCCGTCTCCTCCGGCCCGTACAAGGTCGTCAGGAACGAGAACGACGGCGAGCGCCTCACCCTGGAGCGCAACGAGCACTGGGACCCCGCCACCGACCAGGAGCGCAAGGCCTACCCGGACAGGATCGACGTCCGGTCCGGTCTCGACGAGGCCGTCATCAACCAGCGCCTCGCCACCTCCTCCGGCCCCGACGCCTCCGCGATCACCACCGACACCAACCTCGGCCCGGCCGAGCTCGCCCAGGTGGGCTCCGACAAGGCCCTCGCCGCCCGCGTCGGCACCGGCCACTTCGGCTTCACCAACTACATCGCCTTCAACCCCAAGGTGAAGCCCTTCGACAACCCCAAGGTCCGCCAGGCGATCTCGTACGCGATCAACCGCACCAGCGTCGTCAACGCGGCCGGCGGCTCCGCGCTCGCCGAGCCCGCCACCACCTTCCTGCCCGAGCAGAAGGCCTTCGGCCACACGCCGTACGACCACTTCCCGGCCGGGAAGACCGGCGACCCGGCGAAGGCCAGGCAGCTCCTGAAGGAGGCCGGCCACCCCGACGGGCTCACCGTCACCCTGCTGCACTCCACCGCCCAGAACCGCACCACGAGCCCCGAGATCGCCACCGCCGTCCAGGAGGCCCTCGGCAAGGCCGGCATCACGGTCGAGCTCGACGGCCAGGAGCCCAACTCCTTCAACGAGAAGCGCTGGAGCGTCAAGGACGCCCCCGGCTTCTTCCTCTCCCGCTGGGGCGCCGACTGGCCCGCCGGCGGACCCTTCCTCGCGCCGATCTTCGACGGACGGCAGATCGTCGCCAACGGCTCCAACTACAACCACGCCCAGCTGAACGACCCGGCGGTCAACCGGGAGATCGACGAGATCAACAAGCTGACCGACCTCAAGGCCGCCGCCGCCCGCTGGGGCGCGCTCGACAAGAAGATCGGCGAGCAGGCGCTCGACGTGCCGCTCTTCCACCCCGTCTACAAGCGGCTGGTCGGCAAGAACGTCAAGAACGTCGTCATCAGCGACTGGACCGGCGTCCTCGACGTCTCGCAGGTCGCGGTCAAGTGACCGCTCCGACCGACACGACGGCGCCCGCGGCGGGCCTCCCCGCCGCGGGCGCCGCCCGGCAGGTGTGGCGACGGCTCCGCACCCGCCCCGCCGCCCTCGTCTCCGCGGCCGTCCTCCTCCTGCTCGTCGTCCTCGCCGTCGGCGCGCCGCTGTTCGCCGCCCTGGAGGGCCAGGACCCCCACACGTACCACGACGACCTCGTCGACTCGGCCCGCGGCGGCGTCCCGTTCGGGGCCCTCGGCGGGGCGAGCGCCGACCACTGGCTCGGCGTCGAGCCCGGCACCGGCCGCGACCTCTTCGTCCGCCTCCTGTACGGAGCCCGGATCTCGCTGCTCGTCGCCGTCGGCGCGACCGTCGTCCAGGTCCTCGTCGGCGTCCTCGTCGGTCTCGCCGCCGGGCTCGGCGGCCGCTGGGCCGACGGCGTCCTCGGCCGGCTCACCGACGTCCTCGTCGCCCTCCCGATGCTCGTCCTCGCCGTCGCCCTGACCGCCGTCGTGCCACGCGGCTTCCCCCGGCCCCTGCTGCTGGTCCTCGTCATCGGCCTCCTCGGCTGGGCCGGGACCTCGCGGATCGTCCGCGCCCAGACCCTCACCCTGCGCAGCCTCGACTTCGTCGCCGCCTCGCGGCTCGCCGGCTCCGGACCGTGGCGGACCGCCCGCCGCGAACTCCTGCCCTCCCTCGCCGCCCCCGTCATCACCTACGCGGCGATCCTCGTCCCCACCAACATCGTCGTCGAGGCCTCCCTGTCCTTCCTCGGCGTGGGCGTCACCCCGCCCACCCCGTCCTGGGGGCAGATGCTGTCGACCGCCCAGACCTGGTTCCGCGCCGACCCGGCGTACGTCCTGCTGCCCGCGGGACTGCTCTTCGTCACCGTGCTCGCCTTCACCGTCCTCGGCGACGCCGTGCGCACGGCCCTCGACCCCCGCGAGGCCGCCCGGCTGCGGGTCGGCACCCGCAAGGAGACCTCCTGATGACCCGCTTCGTCCTCAAGCGGCTCGCGGGTGCCGCGCTCGTCCTGCTGGCGCTGTCGGTCCTCGTCTACGCGCTGTTCTACCTGGCGCCCGGCGACCCCGCGCGGCTCGCCTGCGGCGAACGCTGCAACCCGCAGCAGATCGCCCAGGTCCGCGAGCAACTCGGCCTGGACGACAGCATGCCCGTCCAGTACCTGCACTTCCTCCAGGGCGTCCTCACCGGCCGCGACTACTCCACCGGCACCTCCGTCGTGCACTGCGACGCGCCCTGCCTCGGCCTCTCCTACCAGAGCGACCAGCAGGTCACCGCACTCGTCCTGGAGCGGCTCCCCGCCACCGCGTCCCTCACCCTCGGCGCCATGGCCGTCTGGCTCGTCATCGGCGTCGGCACCGGACTGCTCTCCGCGCTGCGCCGGGGCGGCACCACCGAGCGTCTGCTGACCCTGCTCACCCTCGCCGGGACCGGCACCCCCGTCTTCATCCTCGGCCTGCTCCTCCTCATGGCCGTCTGCGCCTACCTCCAGTGGCTGCCCTTCCCCAGCTACGTGCCGCTCGGCGAGGACCCCGAGCAGTGGGCCTGGAACATGCTGCTGCCCTGGCTCACCCTCGGCCTCTTCGAATCCGCCAAGTACGCCCGGCTCACCCGGAGCGCCACACTGGAGACGCTCGCCGAGGACCACATCCGCACCTTCCGCGCCTACGGGGTCGCGGAGCGGTCCGTCGTCACCCGCCACGCGCTGCGCGGCGCCGTCCCGCCCGTCGTCGCGGTCAGCGCCGTCGACCTCGGCTCCATGTTCGGCGGGGCGGTGCTCACCGAGTCCCTCTTCGGCATCCCCGGACTCGGCAAGACCCTCATCGACGGGGTGCGCGCGATCGACCTGCCCGTGGTGGTGGGCGTGGTCATGGTGACGGGCACGTTCGTCGTCCTCGCCAACGTCCTCGCGGACCTGCTCTACGCGGCCGCCGACCGAAGGGTGGTCCTCACATGACCCCGCCGCTCGTCGAAGTGCAGGACCTCACGGTCGAGTTCGCACGGAACGGCGCCCCCGTCCGAGCCGTCGACGGGCTCTCCCTCACCCTCGGCGAAGGGCGCGCCCTCGCCCTCGTCGGCGAGTCCGGCAGCGGCAAGTCCACGGTCGCCGGAGCCCTCCTCGGTCTCCACCGCGGGACCGGGGCACGGGTCGGGGGGACCGTGCGGGTCGGCGGCATCGACGTGGCCACGGCGGGGCCGGGCGAACTGCGGCGGCTGCGCGGCGGAGTCGCCGCCATGGTCTTCCAGGACCCGCTGTCCGCCCTCGACCCCTACTACGCCGTCGGCGACCAGATCGCCGAGGTGTACCGCGTCCACGCCGGCGGCACGCGCCGGGCCGCCCGCGCCCGCGCCGTCCAGGTCCTCGACCGGGTCGGCATCCCCGACGCGGCCCGCCGCTCCCGGTCCCGCCCGCACGAGTTCAGCGGCGGCATGCGTCAGCGGGCCCTGCTCGCGACGGCCCTCGCCTGCGAGCCCCGCCTCCTCGTCGCCGACGAACCGACCACCGCCCTCGACGTCACCGTGCAGGCCCAGATCCTCGACCTGCTGCACGAACTGCGGCGCGAGACGGGAACGGCGCTGCTGCTCGTCACCCACGACGTGGGCGTCGCCGCCGAGAGCGTCGACGAGGTGCTCGTCATGCGGGACGGCCGCGAGGTCGAACGCGGCCCCGTGGGACGGGTGCTGGGCGCCCCGGCGGAGCCGTACACCCGGAGGCTGCTCGCGGCGGTGCCTCGGCTGGACGGGCCCGTGCGGGAGCCCGCCTCGACGCGGGGACGGCCGCTCCTCGACGTGCAGGACCTGCGGAAGGTGTTCGGGCGGGGGCCCCGGGCGGTGACCGCCGTGGAGGGCGCCTCGCTCACCCTCCACGCGGGCGAGACCCTCGGCGTCGTCGGGGAGTCCGGCAGCGGCAAGACCACCCTCGGACGCATGCTGGTGCGGCTCCTCGACCCCACCGCCGGCCGGCTCCGCTACGACGGGACGGACATCGGCGCCCTGTCCGAGCGGGAACTGCGCCCCTACCGCCGCGAGCTCCAGATGGTCTTCCAGGACCCGGTCGCCTCCCTCAACCCGCGCCGCTCCGTCGGCGAGTCGATCGCCGACCCGCTGCGGGTGGCGGGGGAGCGGGACGAGACCCGGATCCGGGGCCGCGTCCGGGAACTGCTCGACCGGGTGGGGCTCGACCCCGACCGGTACGAGGCCTACCCGCACGAGTTCAGCGGCGGCCAGCGCCAGCGCGTCGGCATCGCCCGCGCCCTCGCCGCCGAACCCCGGATCGTCGTCTGCGACGAACCGGTCTCCGCCCTCGACGTCACCACCCAGGCCCAGGTGACCGCCCTGCTCGCCGAACTCCAGGCGGAGCTCGGCCTGGGGCTGGTCTTCATCGCCCACGACCTCGCCGTCGTCCGCCAAGTCAGCGACCGGGTCGCCGTCATGCGGGCGGGCCGGATCGTCGAACAGGGCACGGTCGCCGAGGTGTACGGCGCACCCCGGGACCCGTACACCCGGGAACTGCTCGCCGCCGTCCCCTCGCTCGACCCGGCGCGCGCCGCGGACGCCCGCGAACGGCGCCGCGCGGGACGGCGGGAAATGGCCGCCGCCTGACCCTCCGTGACCGTTCTGACGCCTAGCGCGACAGAACGCTACCGGGGAGGGAAAGTTACGTGCATTCACCCCTTCCGGTGGTGCGACGGACAACCGTCCGTCGCACCCCCGGTGTCTCCGCTTACGTTCTTCCCGCTGCCAGTCGCCGGACCAACGGTGGCCGTCGTCAAGGGAGATCGGGGGTGCACGCGTGCGGATCGGACTGCTCACGGAGGGTGGCTACCCGTACGCCGCCGGTGAGTCCGGACTCTGGTGCGAGCGGCTCGTACGCGGACTCGGACAGCACCAGTTCGACCTCTACGCCCTCGGCGGGACCGGCACCGCCCGGCCGCTCCCCCCGAACGCCCGCGTCGCACGCACCGCCCCGCCGAGCGGCCCCGACACGGGGTCGGCGTCCGGCGGCCCCCGCGAACGCGCCGCCCTGAGCGGGCCCCGCGCCGCCCGCCGCGCCTACGGACGGCGCGAACGGCGCCGCTTCACCGAGGCCTACCACCAGCTGGCGCTGGGCGTCTGCGCCGACGCCGCCGAGACCGGTCGGGGCCCGGCAGGCGGGACCGCGCCCGGACCGGACGGAACCCCGCCCGGCACCGCCTTCGCCGAGGGCCTCTACGCACTCGCCGAACTCGCCCGCGAACGTGGCGGCCTCTCCGGCGCGCTCCGCTCCGACGACGCCGTCCGCGCCCTCGAAGCCGCCTGCCGGGCACCCGGCGCCCGCCGCGGCGCCGCCGCCGCGGGACTCCCCGACCACCTCGCCTTCGCCGAACACCTCGCACGCACCCTGCGCCCCCTCTCCCTCGACTGGTACCAGGAGGACGCGCTCGGCGCGGCCGACCTCTGCCATGCCGCCGCCGGCGGCACCACCGCCCTCCCCGGCCTGCTGGCCAAACGCTTCTTCGGCACCCCGCTGCTCGTCACCGAGTACGGCGTCCAGCTCCGCTCCCACTACCTGTCGCCCGCCGGCGCCGACCGCACCGCGCCCCTGCGCACCCTGCTCGCCGCCCTCCACGGCAGGCTCGCCGCCGAGGTCTACGGCCAGGCCGCCCTCCTCACCCCCGGCAACGCCCACACCCGCCGCTGGCAGGAGAGATGCGGCGCCGACCGCGCCCGGATCCGCACCGTCCACCCCGGCATGGCGGCCGACCGTTTCGCCGAGGTCGGCGAGGACGAGGAGAGCGGCGACCCCGCCACCCTCGTCTGGGTCGGCCGGGTCGAACCCGTCAAGGACCTCATCGCCCTCCTGCACGCCTTCGCCGAGATCCGGGCGCGGCAGCCCGACGCCCGGCTGAGGATCGTCGCCGTACCCGCCCGCGACCCGGGCTCCGGCGCCTACCTCGCCCACATCAGGGCACTCGCCGCCCAGCTCTTCCCCGACGAGGCGGCCGGCGCGCACGCCGTCGGCGAGAACCCCGTCGCCTTCGAGGAACTCGGCGGCCCCGAGGCGCCCACCCTGGAGGACACCTACGCCTCCGGCGCGGTCGTCGTGCTGTCCAGCGTCGTCGAGGGCTTCCCCGCGAGCCTCGTCGAGGCCATGTTCTGCGGCCGGGCCACGGTCTCGACCGACGTCGGCGCCGTCGTCGAGATCATCGGCGGCACCGGCCTCGTCGTCCCGCCGCGCAACCCCCGGGCACTCGCCGACGCCTGCCTCGCGCTGCTCCGCGAACCCGAGCGCCGCCACCGGCTCGGCGCCGCCGCCCGCGCCCGCGCCCTCGAACTCTTCACCGTCGAACAGAACCTCGCCGCGTTCCGCGGCATCTACCTCGAACTCCTCTCCCACGCGCCGGTGCGCCACCGCCCCGGGGACGGCGTGCTCTTCGCCCATCCCGCGGAGGCACACGTACCGGGCAGCTGGGCGCACAAGGGCGTGGCCGCCGGGACGGGAGCCCCCGATGCCTGAAGGAGACACCCCCATGCGCGGCTCCGCCGCCCCGACGAGCCCCGGAGCCTGGGACGCCCGCTCCGAAGCCCTCCTCGGAACCCCCGCACTCACCCCCCGGCCCGGTGGCGTCCTCGACGCGCCCGCCCCCGAGGAGACCGTGGAGGGACCGCCGTCCGGGATAGCCCCGGAGGAGACGACCGACGCCGCGCCCGCCGCCGATGCCCCCGGCCCGGCCGGATCCGCCGCGCCGCCCGCCGCGGCGGGCGACCCGCCGGTCACCCCGGCCGCGCACCCGGCCGCCCGCCCCCGGCGCGGCACCGCCGACCCCGTCAAGGTCCTCATGCACCGGCACCGGGAGCTCTGCGCCCGCGCCGTCGACCCGCTGGAGATCGCCGCCGGACTGGAGGCCCAGGGCTTCACCGACCGGACCGCCGCCCGCTTCCGGCACCGCGACGTGTTCTCGCTGGCCGAGGAGCTCTACGCGCGCGTGCCCCGGGACGGTGAGCCCGCCGCACCCTCCGCAGCCCCGCGCGCGGACACCGACGGCCGGCTGCTCCCCGCCCTCGCCCCCGGCGCGGCCGCCGCGCTCACCGGCATCGGACTCGCCACCACCCACGGCCCGCTGCGCCTCGCCGTCGGCGCCACCGGCGCCCTGCTGCTCACCGCCGCACTCCTCCTCGCCGTCCGGCGCGGACCGCTCCGCGCCCCCGACGGCGGCGGCGTGCCCGCCGCGGGGCTCTGGACCGGCTGGCTCGCGGCCTACGCGGTCTGCGGCGACGGACTCCTCACCCAGGTGCTCAGCGGCGGCCCCGACGGCCCCTGGGACCTGACCCCCGGACCCGTCCTCGCCCTCGCCGTCGCCGTCGCGCCCGCCGCCTGGTCCGCCCGGCTCTTCGCCGCCCGGGCCCGCCGCCGCATCGGCGACAGCCGGGGCCTCGCCGACTTCGCCGCCGGGATCCGCCCGCTGCTCCTCGGCACCGTCGCCCTCCCGCTCCTCGCCCTCACCCTGCTCCTGGCGCTCACCGGGTTCAGCTCCGGGGCCCTCGCCCTCGGCGCGCTCCTGCTGCTCGCCCGACTCCTCACCGTCCACGGCTTCCCCGAGAAGGCCTCGGCCGCCCTCGCCGCCGCCGGTGCCGCCGAGGCGCTCGCCCTCACGAGCGTCCTCGCCGCCCGCGTCCCCGTCCCCGGCTTCGACGCGCTCGCCGCCCCCGTGCGGGCCGCCGTCGACACCTGGGGCCCCGGGGTCGTCCCCACCCTCGTCTGCGGCGCCGCCGCGCTCGGCCTGCTGGCCCACGCGACCGGCTCCCTCTCCCGGGCCTCGGCCCACGCCACCCCGTGAGGACCCCGCGAGAACCGCCGTGAGAACCCACCGCACCCCGGGGCGGAGGCCGGGCGACCCCAGCAACCGCCACCCCGCCGAGCCTCCCTCCGAGAAACCCCGTCGCACCCGCGGAGCCGACGCCGCGGGCGCGTCCCGTCACCCCTCTCATCACCCCGCAAGGAGACCGAAGACCATGATCCCGCAAGCCCAAGCAACGGCCGGTCGGCACGAAGGGGCCGCACGATGAGGGTGCTACTGCTCGGAGCCAACGGCTTCATCGGCCGCTTCGTCGCCGACCGGCTCCTCGCCGACCCGGCGGTCCACCTCACCGCCCTCGGCCGGGGCGACGACGCCGACGTGCGCTTCGACCTGGCCTCCGGCAGCCCGGGCGCGCTGACCCGGTTCCTCGACGCCGTCCACCCCGGGGTCGTCGTCAACTGCGCCGGAGCCACCCGGGGCGGGGCCCGCGACCTCACCCGGCACAACACCGTCGCCGTCGCCACCGTCTGCGAGGCCCTCCGCCGCAGCGGCTGCGGAGCCCGCCTCGTCCAGGTCGGCTGCGCCTCGGAGTACGGGCCCAGCCAGCCCGGCTCCTCCACCGCCGAGGACGCCGTGCCCCGCCCCGGAGGCCCGTACGGCGTGTCGAAGCTCGCCGCGACCGAACTCGTGCTCGGCTCCGGCCTCGACGCCGTCGTCCTCCGCGTCTTCTCACCGGTCGGCCCCGGCACCCCCGCCGGCTCCCCGCTCGGCCGGCTCGCCGAGGCCATGCGCCGGGCCATGCAGGCCGGCGACGGCGAGCTCAAGCTCAGCGGCCTCGGCGTGCAGCGGGACTTCGTCGACGTCCGGGACGTGGCGCGGGCCGTGCACGCCGCCTCGCTCTCCGCCGCCCAGGGCGTCGTCAACATCGGCACCGGCCGCGCGGTCCGCCTCCGGGACGCCGCCGCCGTCCTCGCCCGGGTCGCCGGGTACGCCGGCAACCTGAACGAACTGGACGCCCCGCACGGCATGCCGCAGCGCCCGATGATCGGCGCCCCCCGCACCGAGGGGACCATCGCCGACCAGCTGGCCGCCACGCCCTACCCGTACCCCGACGGCTGCGGCCCCTGGCAGCAGGCCGACGTGCGGACCGCCCGCGACCGGCTCGGCTGGCGGCCCCGGATCAACCTGGAGGAGTCGCTCGCCGACATCTGGATGGAGGCGGCGTGTCGCATCTGACGGCGACCACCGGGGCCGTGAAGGAGGCCCTCGGGGTGGGCGTGCCCGGCTACGCCCACCCGCTCCTCGCCCCGGTCGAATGGGGCGAACTGACCCGCCCCGGCACCCCGGTGCACTGGGCCGTGCTCAACGTCGCGGACGGTCCGGGCAGCCGCCCGGACCCGCACTGCCTGGAGGCGGCGGGCCGCCTCCGCAACGCCGGCGTCCGGGTCCTCGGACACCTGGACGCCGCCCACGGCTCCCGTCCGTTCGGCGAGCTGGTCTCGGACGCGCACCGCTTCGTCGACTGGTACAAGGTGGACGGCTACTACCTGGACCGCTGTCCGGCGGACCGGGCGGACCTGGCCGGCGTGCGCCGGGTCACCGCGACCCTGGAGGCGATCCTCGGCGGCGAGGCCCACCTGGTCCTCGGCCTCGGCACCCACCCCCACCCCGGCTACGCCGAGGCCGCCGACCAGCTGGTGACCTTCTCGGGTGCCTGGGCGGACTACCGCTGGTCGCAGGTGGCGGAGTGGACGGCCGAGTACACGGAGGCGAAGTTCGTCCACCTGGTGCACGGCGTGCCCCGCACCCACCTGGAGGAGGCCCTGCGGATCGCCCGCTGGCAGGGGGCCGGGACGATCTTCTTCACCGACCGCCCGGGGGGCCCGGGACAAAGCACGCCATTCCACTCGCTGCCCGGCTACTGGGACGAAATCGTCTCGCGGATCGGACCGGGTGTCTCGGAATGAGAAGAGGCGTGGCAGTGTTACGGGGAGAACAACCGTACTGACATACCGACAACCGGAGTCCCCGTGTCGCTGCCACCCCTGGTCGAGCCGGCTGCCGAGCTCACCGTAGACGAGGTCCGCAGGTACTCCCGCCACCTGATCATCCCGGACGTCGGGATGGACGGGCAGAAGCGGCTGAAGAACGCCAAGGTGCTGTGCGTCGGCGCCGGCGGTCTCGGCTCGCCGGCGCTGATGTACCTGGCCGCCGCCGGCGTGGGCACGCTCGGCATCGTGGAGTTCGACGAGGTCGACGAGTCGAACCTCCAGCGCCAGATCATCCACAGCCAGGCCGACATCGGTCGTTCCAAGGCCGCGTCGGCGCGCGACAGCGTGCTCGGCATCAACCCGTACGTGAACGTGATCCTCCACGAAGAGCGGCTCGAGGCCGAGAACGTGATGGACATCTTCAGCCAGTACGACCTGATCGTCGACGGCACCGACAACTTCGCCACCCGCTACCTGGTGAACGACGCCTGCGTGCTGCTGAACAAGCCGTACGTCTGGGGTTCGATCTACCGCTTCGACGGCCAGGCGTCCGTGTTCTGGTCCGAGTACGGCCCCTGCTACCGATGCCTCTACCCGGAGCCCCCGCCGCCGGGCATGGTCCCGTCCTGCGCCGAGGGCGGCGTCCTGGGCGTGCTGTGCGCGTCCATCGGCTCCATCCAGGTCACCGAGGCCATCAAGGTCCTGGCCGGCGTGGGCGACCCGCTGGTCGGCCGCCTGATGATCTACGACGCCCTGGAGATGCAGTACCGCCAGGTGAAGGTCCGCAAGGACCCGAACTGCGCGGTCTGCGGCGAGAACCCGACCGTCACCGAGCTCATCGACTACGAGGCCTTCTGCGGCGTCGTGTCCGAGGAGGCCCAGGAGGCGGCCCTCGGCTCCACGATCACTCCGAAGCAGCTCAAGGAGTGGATCGACGACGGCGAGAACATCGACATCATCGACGTCCGCGAGCCGAACGAGTACGAGATCGTCTCGATCCCGGGCGCGCGCCTGATCCCGAAGAACGAGTTCCTGATGGGCACCGCCCTCCAGGACCTCCCGCAGGACAAGCGGATCGTCCTGCACTGCAAGACGGGTGTCCGCAGTGCGGAGGTCCTCGCGGTGCTGAAGTCCGCGGGCTTCTCCGACGCCGTGCACGTCGGCGGCGGCGTGATCGGCTGGGTCCACCAGATCGAGCCCGAGAAGCCGGTCTACTAGTCGGCCGCGGCAAGGGCCCGGATCCCGTCGGGGATCCGGGCCCTTCCCGTGCTCCGGGTCATGCCCCGCTGCGCGCCGTCCCGCCGGAGCAGGTCGTGCCGTACGCGGGGACCTTCCCGTCCAGCAGGTACCGGTCGATCGTCGAGGTCGCGCAGGACGAGGTGCCGTACGCTCCGTGGCCCTCGCCCTCGTTGGTGACGAGGACCCCGACGCCGTCGCCGAGCTCCTTCGCCATCCTCTCCGCGCCCTCGTACGGGGTCGCCGGGTCTCCCGTCGTGCCGACCACGAGCACCGGGGCGGAGCCCGGAGCACCGGCCTCCGGGGTCGCCCGCTCGCCCTCCACCGGCCACTCGGCGCACCAGCCGGCCGTGTCCCAGGCGAGGAACGCGCCGAACACGGGGGAGAGGCGCCGGAATTCGGGGAGCAGGGCCTTCGCCTCCGCCGCGGTCGGCCGGGAGCTGGAGTCGGCGCAGGAGATCGCCCGCTGCGCGTGGGACTGGGTGGCGTAGTGGCCGTCCGCGTCCCGGTCGTTGTAGTAGTCGGCGAGTTCGAGCAGGGAGCCGCCGCGTCCCTGCTCGGCGTCCGCGAGGGCCGACGTCAGCAGGGGCCAGTTGGACTGCCCGTAGAGCGTCACCGCGATGCCGGTGAGCGCGAGTCCCTCGGTGAGCTTCCGGTCGCCGACCTTCAGCGGCGCGCGGTCGAGCCTGCGCAGCAGCCGCGCGATCCGCTCGGTCCCCTCCCCGGCGTCCTGGCCGGTGCTCTTCAGGTAGTTGCCCAGCGCCCGCTGGAAGCCGATCGTCTGGTGGCGGGCGTGGCCGACGGCGTCGGCGGTCGGGTCGACGACCGCGTCGAGGACCAGCCGGCCCACGTTCCGCGGGTAGAGGTGCGCGTACGTGCCGCCGAGCTGCGTGCCGTACGAGATGCCGAAGTAGTGCAGCTTCTCGTCCCCGAGGACCTGCCGGACCAGGTCCAGGTCCCGGGCGGTCGCGGTGGTCGTGGTGTGCGGGATGACCGTGCCGGAGCGGCGGGCGCAGCCGGCGCCGAAGGCGGCGTTGTCGGCGAGGAACGCGGCCTCCTCGGCGGCCGAGTCCGGGGTGAGGTCGACGGAGGCCTCGGCGGCGGCCTGCTCGGCGTCGGTGCGGCAGACCACGCCGGAGCTGCGGCCGACCCCGCGCGGGTCGAAGCCGACCAGGTCGTAGCGCTCGGCGAGCTTCGCGTAGTCCTCCTCCAGCCGCGGCAGGATGTCGACGCCGGAGGCGCCGGGACCGCCGAAGTTGAAGAGCAGCGAGCCGATGCGCGCGTCCTCCCGGTCGGCCTTCCGGCGGATCAGGGCGACCGGGATCGTGGGGCCCTCGGGCTTCGCGTGGTCGAGCGGCACCTTCACGGTGGCGCACCGCCACCGGGCGCCGGGCTTCTCCCCGCCGGTGCCGGGAGCCGGGCAGGAGGTCCAGTCCGGGCGCTGGCCGGTGAGGGAGGCGGGGAGCGGGGGGACGACGGTGGCGGAGGGCGTGGGGCCGGTGGCCGAGGGCCCGCCGCCGGGCGCGGTGGTCCGCGCCTCCGGTGCGGCGGGCCGCGCGGCCGGTGGACCGCCGCCCGTGCAGCCCGTGACCAGCAGCCCGGTGACGGCCAGCGCCGCCACCCGTATGCGTATGGACATGTGTTCCCCCCATGAGCCGGCAAGGCGGCCATCCTAGGGGGGCCGGCCGGCCGGGTTCCCGGAGGGCGGGAGCCCGGGCGCTACTTGCAGACGGTGCCGGAGGCGGGGACCCTGCCGTCCAGGAGGTAGCCGTCGACCGCCTTCTTCACGCACGCGTTGCCGCTGTTGTAGGCGCCGTGGCCCTCGCCCTCGTACGTCAGCTCCACCCCGACGCCGTCGCCGAGCGCCTTCACCATCGAGCGGGCGCCCTCGTACGGCGTGGCCGGGTCGCCGGTGTTGCCGACGACCAGGATCGGGGCCGCCCCCGGCGCGGAGACGTCCGGGTGCTCCCAGCTTCCGGGGACCGGCCACTGCGAGCAGCTGGAGAGTCCCCAGCCCATGAAGTCGCCGAAGACGGGGGAGGCCTCGCGGAACTGGCCGAGCCGCTCCTTCGCCTGGCCGAGGGTGTACCGCTGCTTGAAGTCGACGCAGTTGATGGCGGCGTTGGCTGCCTGGATGTTGCTGTAGGAGCCGTTCTGGCCGCGCCCGTTCATCGAGTCGGACAGGGTGAGGAGCAGCGCCCCGTCGCCCCCCTCCGCGTCGGAGAGGCCCTGCTCCAGATAGGTCCAGAACTCCTTGGAGTAGAGGGCTTGCGCGATGCCGTTGGTGGCCTGCGTCTGGGTCAGCTTGCGGTCGCCGATGCCCGCGATCGGCTCCTTGTCGAGGGAGGCGAGGAGGTCCGTCACGAAGGTCTCGATCTCGGCGACGGTGGAGCCGGGCAGGGTGCACTCCGCGCCGCGGTCCACGCAGTCCTGGGCGAAGTTGTCCAGGGCGAGCTGGAAGCCCCTCGCCTGGCCGAGCGCGCCCTCCTCGACGCCCGCCTCCGGGTCGACGACGGCGTCGAAGAGGGCCCGTCCGACGTTCTTCGGGAAGAGGTGGGCGTACACGCCGCCGAGTTCGGTGCCGTACGAGATGCCGAAGTAGTGGAGCTTGTCGTCGCCGAGGACCTGGCGCATCAGGTCCATGTCCCGGGCCGCGTTCTCGGTGCCGACGTACGGCAGGGCGGGCCCCGCGTCCCGCTCGCAACCGGCCGCGTACTTCTTCTGCGCCTCGGAGAGCGTCCGTTCCTCGGCCTCGTCGTCGGGCGTGAAGTCGAGGGCGTAGTAGGCGTCCAGCTCCTTGTCGGTGAGGCATTCGACCGGGTCGCTGCGGCCCACGCCGCGCGGGTCGAAGGAGACGAGGTCGTAGCGGCCGCGCAGGGTCTCGTAGTCGGTGGCGAAGCCGGGCAGCGCGGTGACGCCGGAGCCGCCCGGCCCGCCGAAGTTGAAGACGAGCGAACCGATCCGCCGCTCCTGGTCGCGGGCCCGGGCCCGGATCAGCGCGAGCTCGATGGTCTCGCCGTCCGGCACCGACCAGTCGAGCGGGGTCTGGAGGAAGGAGCACTCCCAGGCGGCGCCGCCCGGCAGCGGGGAGGGGGCCGGTCCGCCGCCCTCGGCCGCGGACGGCGCCGGGCAGGGGGACCAGGACAGCTTCTGCGAGGTCAGCGCCGAGATCCCGGCCGTGCCGCTCGGCTTCGTCGCGTCCGCCTCGTCGCCCCCGTCCGAGCACCCGGCGGCGAGCAGCACGGTGGTGGCGGTCAGCAGAGCGGCGCGCTGGGCGGCGGAGATCGGCATAGGCCCATGGTGGGGGGCCGCCCCCGCCGCCGCGCGGGACGGGGGTCCATGCGGGTGGCGGGGGCCGGGACCCGGAGCCCCGGGCTTCGCCGGGGGTGTCCTGCCGGTCGGGCCGGGCTCGCGGGCAGAACCCCCCTAGAGCGCCTCGCGCTTCGTCAGCCAGTTGAAGCAGAGCCAGCCCGGCAGGACCGGGAGCCACAGGGTCAGCAGGCGGTAGAGCAGGACGGCCGGGGTCGCGACCTCGGCGGGCAGGCCGACCGCGATCAGACCCAGGGTGAGCGCGGTCTCGACGGCTCCCACGCCGCCCGGGGTCGGCGCCGCCGAGCCGAGCGCGTTGCCCGCGAGGAAGACGACGGCCACGCTCGCGTAGCTGATCGACACGCCCTCGTGGTCGAAGGCCTGGATCGAGGCGTGCAGGCAGAGCACGAAGGTGAGGGTGAGCAGCAGCATCCCGCCGATGCCGGTGACCAGTTTCATCGGCCGCTGGAGCACGTCCAGCATGCGCGGCACCACGCCGGCGAACAGCGAGCGCAGCCGCGTCGAGACGAACTTCCGCATGAACGGGATCGCCGTCACGACGAGCACGAGCACCGCCACCGTGAGGAGGCCGGCGATGACCGTCCTCGACGGGGTGAAGGACTGCGAGCGTTCCGTTCCCGTGAGATAGCCGAAGGAGAGCAGCAGCAGGATGTGGGCGCCGAGCCCGAAGAGCTGCGAGGCGCCGACGCTCGCCACCGCGAGCCCCGGGCGCACGCCCGAGCGCTGGAGGAAGCGGGTGTTCAGGGCGACGCCGCCGACCGCCGCCGGGGCGACGATCTTCACGAAGGAGCCGGCGACCTGGGCCACCACCGTCCGCCAGAAGCCGACCCGCTCCGGCACGAAGCCGAGCAGGCTCATCGCCGCCGCCACATAGCTGAGCGCGGAGAACAGCACGGCTGCCGCGACCCACCGCCAGTCGGCCTGGCCGATCGTCGACAGCGGCGTCTGGGAGATCTGCGACAGCAGGAAGTACGCGGCGACGGCGCCCGCGATCAGGCTGACCAGGGTGCGCGGCTTGATGCGCTCCAGGCGGACCGGCTCCGCCGGCGCCTGCGGGCGGATCAGCAGCACCTGCTGCCGGATCTGGGCCAGCAGGTCCTCCTCGCGGGCCTCGTCGAGCGCCGTGTCCAGGGCCCGCTTCTCGGCCTTCTTGTCCGCCTTCTTCTCGGCCTTCGTCTCCGCCCGTACGACGGTCGGGTCGGCGGCGGCCTCCGCGGCCTGGGCCTTCGCCAGCTCCCGTTCGTGCTTGGCCGCCTCCGAGGCGGCGAGCACGGCCTCGCGCTCGCGCGCCGACCGCTCCCGGGCCTGCCTCCGCAGCGTCGCGCGCGTGGAGCGGCTCAGCGCGATCGGCTGGAGCAGCGGCAGGCAGTCGGCGACGGCGTCCGGGCCGAGCACCTCGACGGCCGCGGCGACCGTGCGCTCGGCACCGACGCGCAGGCCGAGCGTGGTGAGGAGCTGGGCGATGTCCATCCGAAGGATCAGGTCGCCGGCCGCGATCTCGCCGCCGCGGAGGTCGGTGAGGATCACCCTGCCGGAACGATCCACCAGAATCGCGTCACCCGTGAGCCGGCGGTGCGCGATGCGGCGCGACTGGAGGGCCCGCACCTGTCGCCAGGCGCTGCGGACCAGGTCGTCGGTGATGTCGTCGTCGTCGAGCGAGTCGAGGGTGCGGCCGCCCGTGTGCTCGTAGACGAGCATCACGGCGTCCGGGCCGAGCTCGGAGGTGGCGATGAGTTTGGGCGCGTTGGCCCCGGCGGCGATCGCCGCGTACGCGAGGAGCGCCTCCTGCTCCAGGGCCTGGCGCAGCGAGACGATCGACCGGCGGGTGGTGATCGTCCGCAGGGTGATCCGGCGCCACGCGCGGTAGAAGAAGCCGTGGGCCTGCTGCTCGCGGTCGACGACGGTGACGTCGAGCGGCGGCCCGTCCTCCAGGGTCACGATGTACCGGCGGCCCCGGTCCCCGCTGTCCGAGGAGTCGGGGACGCCCTCGGCGCGCAGCGCGGTGACCGGCCGGAAGCCGACGCGTCTCAGGCCCGCGAGGAGGGTCTGGCCGGTGGGCCGGACGTTCGGGGAGCCGACCGCGTAGAGCGTGCCGTACGCGACCGTCCAGCCGATGAGGACGGTCAGGATGATCGAGAGGGCCGTGGTGTAGCCGGCCACCAGCATGGTGAACGCGTCGAGCAGCAGCACCACCCAGAGCGACACCCGCCAGCGCGGCCTGCGCGCCATGCCCACGGCGGTCATGTAGGCGATCACCGGCGCGAGGTAGTTGTGCACCGGGTCGGTGAGCCCGCCGCCGGAGGCCGGCTGGGTCAGCGCGTCCTGGATGGTCCCGGGCGCGGCCTCGGCGACCCAGAGGTCGGTGGCGAGGGTGAGGCCGTGCGCGAGCACGGCGGCGAGGACGCCGTCCGCGATGCGCAGCCCGTCCCGCTTGATCAGGCGCTCGATGGCGAAGGCGACCGGGACGAGCAGGACGGCGATGGAGGAGACCAGACCGGCGATCTTGACGAAGACGTCGGGCGCGCCGACGGCACCCTTGTTGATGTCCTCCTCGAGGCCCGACGTCGTCGCGTGGGCGAAGGCGGCGACGGCGATGACGAGACCGATGGCGAGCACACCCGCGAGCAGCCGCATCAGGTCCGAGGGCCGGTGCACGCGCGCGGCGAGCAGCGGCTCGTCGCCGGAGACCCGCTCGGGCACGTCGGCCTGGCCCCCCTCGGGGGGCTGGGTGTCCGGGGCCATCACCATGTCCGTCTCTGCATGCGCGTCGTGTCGTTCTCGGTCTCGCTGCTGTTCGTCTGCTTGTTCTTGTACTTGTCGCTCTTGATCTCGTATCACCAGTCACCGCCCGCACGATGGTGGCACGAAGAGCCGCCGCGCGGAGGCATCAGGGCCATGTCGGTGGGGTGAGGCAGGATGGGGCGGATGAGCATGGAGGTACCCGTGGGGGAGACCGGAGAACTGCCCGAGTACGCGGAACGGGTGCTCGACGTCGCCGACGGGATCCCGCCCGGCCGGGTGATGACCTACGGCGACGTCGCCGAATGGCTCGGCGAGGGCGGACCCCGCCAGGTGGGCCGGGTCATGGCACTGTACGGCGGGACGGCCCCCTGGTGGCGGGTGGTCCGCTCGGACGGGACGCTGCTTCCCGGGCACGAGCTGAGGGCCCTCGACCACTACCGCGAGGAGGGCACGCCGCTGCGCGAGCGGGGCCCGGCGGCCGAGGGGCACCTGCCGAGGATCGACATGCGGCGGGCGCGCTGGGACGGAACTCACACCTGAGGGCGCCGACCGGGGACGGACGTGCGGGACACCGCGCGCGGGGGGCCGGACCGGACGGAAGCGGTACGGAACGGGACGCGGAGTACGGCTCGGCGACGGGCCGTTTCGCGTAACGTCGACGTTCGCGTCCCCCGGGGCGGCGGCGGACCGACGAGGCCGACGGCCGCCCGCGGCGGACGGCCGCCTCACCCGCACCACCACTCCCACCAGGACCGGCGACCCACGTGAGTACCTCCTCGACCACCCGGCGCACGGCGCCGTACCAGGGACAGCCGTACCCGGGTCCGGGACGGCAGCGGAACCCGGGCGCGTACCGACTGGTGCGCACCACGCCGGCCCCGATGGACTCCCCTCAGCTGGACGCAACCCAGCGCGAGGTGGTTGACCACGCCGGCGGACCTCTTCTCGTCCTCGCCGGCCCCGGCACCGGCAAGACCACGACCCTCGTCGAGTCCGTCGCCACCCGCATGGAGAAGGGCGCCGACCCCGAGCGGATCCTCGTCCTCACCTTCAGCCGCAAGGCCGCCGTCGAACTCCGCGACCGCATGGCCGCCCGGCTCGGCGGCCGCCGGCCCCCGCAGGCCACCACCTTCCACTCCTACTGCTACGCCCTGATCCGCGCCCACCAGGACGCCGACCTGTTCGCCGAACCGCTGCGCCTGCTCTCCGGCCCCGAGCAGGACCTCGCCGTACGGGAACTGCTCGCCGGCCACATCGACCTGGGCAGGGAAGGGCTGGGCAGCATCCGCTGGCCCGACGAGCTCCGCGCCTGCCTCACCACCCGCGGCTTCGCCGACGAGGTGCGCGCCGTCCTCGCCCGCTCCCGCGAACTGGGCCTCGGACCCGACGCCCTCGCGCGGTTCGCCGAGCGGGTCGGCCGGCCCGACTGGAAGGCCGCGGCCGGCTTCCTCGCCGAGTACCTCGACGTCCTCGACCTCCAGGGCGTCCTCGACTACACGGAGCTGGTGCACCGGGCCGTCCTCCTCGCCGAGGAGATCAGCCTGCCCGCGTACGACGCGATCTACGTCGACGAGTACCAGGACACCGACCCGGCACAGGTCCGGCTGCTGCGGGCGCTCGCGGGCGGCGGCGGGCGCACGGTCGTCGCCTTCGGCGACCCCGACCAGTCCATCTACGCCTTCCGGGGCGCCGACGTGAACGGCATCCTCGACTTCCCCGCCTCCTTCGGCGGCGCCGGCGTCCGGGTGCTGCGCACCGCGCGCCGCTCCGGCGAGCGCCTCCTCGCGGCCACCCGGCTCCTCGCCCAGCGGATGCCGATGCCCCGGCTCCCCGCCGACAAGGTCCGCGCCCACCGGGACCTCACGGCGGCGCGGACCGGGGGCGGCGCCGAGGCGTACACCTACCCGACGGCCTCGGCGGAGGCCGAGAACATCGCGGACCTGCTGCGCCGGGCCCACCTGGAGGACGGCGTCCCCTGGCAGCACATGGCCGTCCTCACCCGCGCCGCCGCCCACCTCCCGTCCCTGCGCCGCGCCCTGACCTCGGCGGGCGTCCCGGTGGAGACGGACGCGGCGGACACCCCGCTGAGGCACGAACCGGCGGTGGCGCCCCTGCTGCTCGCCCTCCGCGCGGTGGCGACGGCGGCCCCCCACCCGGGGGGCGGCGAGACCGGGTCGCCCGCGGGGCCGGGTGCGACCGCCGAGGCGGGTGCGGCGGCCGGCGCCGAGCCCGCCGAGGCAGTCGCCGAGCCCGGTGCGACCGCCGAGGCCGAGCCTGCCGAATCCGGTGCTGCGAGCGGCGCCGAGCCCCTCGGGGCGGAGACCGAGCCCGGTACGGCCACCGGCGCCGAGCCCGCCGAGCCCCGGACCGCCCCCGCCGCGTCCCGGACCCCCGCGCCCGACCTGGTCGCCGGGTGGCTCGGCGTCGAGACCGCGCTCGAACTCCTCGCCTCCCCGCTCGCCGGCGTCGACCCCGCCGACCTGCGCCGGCTCGGGCGGGCCCTGCGCGACGAGGCGCGGGCCGCGGGCGAGAAGGTCCCGCCGCCCTCCGACGTCCTGCTCGCCCTCGCCCTCGCCGAACCCGAGCGCCTCGCCGCCCACGACCCCGCCTACGCGCGCGGCGCCAAGCGGCTCGGCGACCTCCTCCGCGACGCCCGTACCCTCCTCGCCGGCGGCGGCACCGCCGAGGAGGCCCTCTGGGTGCTCTGGAACGGCACCCCCTGGCCCGGCCGGCTGGAGCGCGCCGCCCTCCGCGGCGGACCCGCCGGACGCAACGCGGACCGCGACCTCGACGCCGTCTGCGCCCTCTTCGAGACCGCCGCCCGCGCCGAGGAGCGCGTCGGCGGCCGCGGCGTCCTCAACTTCCTCGAAGAACTCGACGCGCAGGACATCGCCGCCGACACCCTCACCCGCCGCCACACCCGCCCCGACGCGGTCCGCCTCATGACCGCCCACCGCTCCAAGGGCCTGGAATGGAGCCTCGTCGTCGTCGCCGGGGTCCAGGAGGGCCTCTGGCCCGACCTGCGCCGCCGCGGCTCCCTCCTGGAGGCCGACCGCATCGGCCGCGACGGCCTCGCCGAACCCCTGAGCCCCGGCGCCCTCCTCGCCGAGGAGCGCCGCCTCTTCTACGTGGCCGCCACCCGCGCGCGTGACCGGCTCGTCGTCACCGCGGTCAAGGCCGCGGCGGAGGACGGCGACCAGCCCTCCCGCTTCCTCACCGAACTCGGCGAGGAGCCGAAGGACGTGCCCGGCCGCCCTCGCCGCCCCCTCGCCGTCTCCGCCCTGGTCGCCGAGCTGCGCGCCACCACCGTCGACCCGGACGCCGCCCCCGCGCTCCGCGCCGCCGCCGCCGACCGCCTCGCCGACCTCGCCGCGCTCACCGACGAGGACGGACAGCCGCTGGTCCCCGCCGCCCACCCGGACCGCTGGTGGGGACTGTTCGAGCCGACCCGCAGCCCGGAGCCGCTGCGCGACCGCGACCGGCCCGTCGCCCTCTCGCCCAGCTCCCTGGACAACCTGGTGAGCACCTGCTCCCTCCAGTGGTTCCTGGGCCGCGAGGTCAAGGCCGCGGCCCCCGCCACCGCGGCCCAGGGCTTCGGCAACGTCGTCCACGTCCTCGCCGACGAGGTCGCCTCCGGCCGTACCCCCGCCGACCTCGACGTCCTCATGGCCCGGCTGGACTCAGTGTGGGACGCCCTCGCCTTCGACGCCCCCTGGAAGTCGGCCCAGGAGAAGCGGAACGCGCGCGCGGCGCTCGAACGCTTCCTGAGCTGGCACGTCATGGACCGGGGCGGCCGCACCCCGGCCGCCTCCGAGCACGACTTCGACGTGACCCTCGAGGCGGGCGCGTACGAGGTCCGCATCCGCGGGTCCATGGACCGCGTCGAGACCGACGAGCACGGCCGCGCGTACGTCGTCGACTTCAAGACCGGGAAGTCCGCCCCCACCCGCGACGAGGTGGCCCACCACCCGCAGCTCGCCGTCTACCAGCTCGCGGTCCGGGAGGGTGCCCTCGACGAGGTCCTCGACGGGCGCCGCCCGGAGCCGGGCGGCGCCGAACTCGTCCAGCTGCGCCAGGGCGCCCCGCAGAAGGAGGGCGGCGACGCCCTCCCCAAGGTGCAGGCCCAGGAACCGGTCGCCGGGGAGTGGGTCGGCGAGCTGCTCGCCCACGCCGCCGGCCGGGTCCTCGACGAGCGCTTCACCCCCACCACCGGCCAGCACTGCGCGACCTGCTCGTTCCGCGCCTCGTGCAGCGCGCAGCCGGAGGGCCGCCAGGTCGTCGACTGACGGCGGCCCCGGCGCGGAGTCGCGGGCGCACGCGCGCGGGGAGACCCTGGGGGACAGGGCTCGGGACAACCGCGAGGAGGCCCCCATGGCGTCCCACCGAAAGCGCCGCGCCGCGGCCGTCGTCTGCGCCGTCGCCGTCGCCGCGGGCCCCGTCCCCGCCGCCGCGGCCACCGCCTCCTTCGCCGCCCCGGCCGCGAGCGGCCGCCCCGCGACCGCCCCCGCCCCGCTGTCCGCGCCGACGCCCGATCCCTTCGCCGGCCTCGGCGCGGACGAGATCGCCGACCGGGCGGTCACCGCGACCCGCTCGGCCACCTCGCTCCGGATGACCGGCCGGGTCGTCACCGAGGGACAGCCCCTCGACATCGACTTCGCCGTGAACGACCGCGACGAGTGCACCGGCGTCATGAAGATCGAGGGCGGCACCGCCGAACTCCGCAGGATCGACCGGATCACCTACATCAAGGGCGACCAGGCCTTCTGGCGGCTCTCCATGGCCTCCCAGGGCATGCCCGACGCCCAGATCGACGCCACGGTCGAGCTGGTCAAGGGCCGCTGGCTGAAGATCGCCCCCGGACAGGCCGGCAGCGCCGACCTCAGCGGCGTCTGCGACCTGAAGACGCTCCTCGCCGACCTCGGCAAGGACGAGAAGGAGCGCGGACCGACCAGGGGCCCCGACTCCGAGGTCGACGGCACCCCGGTGGCGAACCTCGTCGAGAAGAGGCCCGACGGCGAGACCACCACCGTGTCCGTCGCGCGGGAGGGCAAGCCGTACATCCTCAGGATGGTCCGGGCGGGCGGCGCGGAACCCGGCGCCGTCCGGCTCTCCGACTACGACAAGCCCGTACGGGTCGTCGTCCCGCCCGCCGCCGAGACCGTCGACCTGTCGAAGCTGGCGCCCGGCACGCCCGCGTGAGCAGGGTCTCGCCGACGGCCCGCTCCGGAGCCCGCCGGACCGGACCGGACTGTCGGTCCGCCGCGTTAGCCTCTTTGGGGTGACCGCACGAATCACCGACCCCGAGCAGCTCAAGGAGCTCCTCGGGATCCCCTTCACCCCGGAGCAGACGGCCTGCATCACCGCGCCGCTCGCCCCGCAGGTCGTCGTGGCCGGAGCGGGTTCCGGCAAGACGACGGTGATGGCCGCCCGAGTCGTCTGGCTGGTCGGCACCGGCCAGGTCGCACCCGAGCAGGTCCTCGGTCTCACCTTCACCAACAAGGCCGCCGGCGAGCTCGCCGAGCGCGTCCGCACCGCCCTCGTCCGCGCCGGTGTGACGGACCCCGACGTCATCGACCCGGACGACCCCCCGGGCGAGCCGCTGATCTCGACCTACCACGCGTTCGCCGGCCGGCTGCTCACCGACCACGGCCTCCGCATCGGCCTCGAACCCACCTCCCGGCTCCTCGCCGACGCCACCCGCTACCAGCTCGCCGCCCGCGTCCTGCGCGAGGCCCCCGGCCCGTACCCGTCGCTGACCCGGTCCTTCCCGACCCTCGTCACCGACCTGCTCGCCCTCGACGCCGAGCTCGCCGAGCACCTCGTCCCGCCGGCAGCCCTCCTCGCCCACGACTCCGCGCTGCTCACCGACCTCGCCGAGGCCAGGCTCAGCAACGCCGAACTGCGGAAGATCCCCGAGGCCGCCACCGCCCGCCGCGAACTCCTCGACCTCGTCGTCCGCTACCGGGCCGCCAAACGCTCCCGCGACCTGCTCGACTTCGGCGACCAGATCGCCCGCTCCGCCGAACTGGCCACCACCCGGCCCGAGGTCGGCGAGATCCTCCGCGACGAGTTCCGGGTCGTCCTCCTCGACGAGTACCAGGACACCTCCGTCGCCCAGCGGCTGCTGCTCTCCGGCCTCTTCGGCCAGGGCACCGGCCCGCACCCCACCGGGCACGCCGTGACCGCCGTCGGCGACCCCTGCCAGGCCATCTACGGCTGGCGCGGCGCCTCCGTCGCCAACCTCGACGACTTCCCCGAGCACTTCCCGCACGCCGACGGCAGCCCCGCCGACCGCTACTCGCTCTCCGAGAACCGGCGCAGCGGCGGCCGCCTCCTCGACCTCGCCAACGGACTCGCCGCCCCGCTCCGCGCCATGCACGCGGGCGTCGAGGCGCTGCGCCCCGCGCCCGGCGCCGAGGCCGCCGGCACCGTCCGCATCGCCCTCCTCCCCACCCACGCCGAGGAGATCGACTGGCTCGCCGACTCCCTCGCCCACCTGGTCCGCACCGGCCGGGAGCCCGGCGAGATGGCCGTCCTGTGCCGCACCGCCACCGACTTCCCCGCCCTCCACGCCGCCCTCGTCGCCCGGGACGTACCCGTCGAGGTCGTCGGCCTCTCCGGCCTCCTCCACCTCCCCGAGATCGCCGACCTGGTCGCCGTCTGCGAGGTCCTCCAGGACCCCGGGGCCAACGCCGCCCTGGTCCGCCTCCTCACCGGCCCCCGCTGGCGCATCGGCCCCCGCGACCTCGCCCTCCTCGGCCGCCGCGCCCGCCACCTCGTCCACCGCGGCGACGACCCCGACCCCGAGCAGCGGCTCGCCGCGGCCGTCGAGGGCGTCGACCCGGCCGAGGTCGTCTCCCTCGCCGACGCGCTCGACACCTTCCTCGACTCCGGCGGCGCGGTCGACGACGGCCTCGCCTTCTCCGCCGACGCCCGGGTCCGCTTCGCCCGGCTCGCCGCCGAGCTGCGCGCCCTGCGCGGCTCCCTCGCCGACCCCCTCATGGACGTCCTGCACCGGGTGCTCTCCGCGACCGGCCTCGAAGTCGAGCTCAGCGCCTCCCCGCACGCGCTGGCCGCCCGCCGCCGCGAGACCCTCGGCCACTTCCTCGACATCGCCGCCGGCTTCGCCTCCCTGGACGGCGAGGCCAGCCTGCTCGCCTTCCTCGGCTTCCTCCGCACGGCCGTCCAGTTCGAGAAGGGCCTCGACAACGCCCTGCCCGGCGGCGAGAACACCGTCAAGGTCCTCACCGCCCACAAGTCCAAGGGCCTCGAATGGGACGTCGTCGCCGTCCCCGGCCTCGTCACCGGACAGTTCCCCAGCAGCCGCGCCCGCGAGTCGTGGACCTCGCAGCCGCAGGTGCTGCCGCACGCCCTGCGCGGCGACGCGGCCACCCTGCCGGCCGTCGACACCTGGAACGCGAAGGCCCTCACCGCCTTCAAGAACGAGATGCGGGACCACCAGCACACCGAGGAACTCCGCCTCGGCTACGTCACCTTCACCCGCCCCCGCAGCCTCCTCCTCGGCTCCGCCCACTGGTGGGGCCCCTCCCAGAAGAAGCCGCGGGGCCCCTCGGACTTCCTCCACGCCCTGTACGACCACTGCGCCGCCGGCCACGGGGACATCGAGGAGTGGGCCGAGGAACCCGAGAAGGACGCGCAGAACCCGACGCTGACCGAGGACGAGGGCGACCGGGCCTGGCCGCTGCCGCTGGACGCCGACGCCCTGCGCCGGCGCAGGGACGCGGCCGAGGCCGTGAAGGCCCGCATGGCGGCCCTCGCCCCGCGGGACGAGGGCCGGCCCGCCGCGGCGCCGCCCGGCGCGGGGGACCCGCACCCGGAGGACCCCTGGCCGGACGAGGAGGAACCCGTCTGGGACGAGGACGAGGAGGCCCTCCCCGAGGACACCCACGCGGACGCGGTCCCCGCACCCCGGGAGCCCGAGGACGCCGCGGAACCGCACCACGGGCTCACCCCCGAGGACGCCCGTGCCGTCGCCTCCTGGGACCGCGACCTCACCGCCCTCACCGCCGAACTCCGCCGCGCCCGCGCCACCACCCGCGACGTGGTGCTCCCCGCGTACCTCTCCGCCTCCCAGGTCCTCCGCCTCGCCGCCGACCCCGACGGCTTCGCCCAGGAGCTGGCCCGGCCCATGCCGAAGGCCCCGCAGCCGGCGGCCCGCCGGGGCACCCGGTTCCACGCCTGGGTGGAGTCCCGCTTCGAGGAGCTGCCGCTGCCCTTCCTCGGCCCCGAGGACCTGCCCGGCGGGGAGGACTTCGCGGGCGAGCCGGAGATCCTCGACGAACACGACCTCGACGAGCTGAAGGAGGCCTTCGCCCGGACCGCGTACGCGCACCGCACCCCGTACCGCGTCGAGGTCCCCGTGCACCTCTCGCTCGGCGGCCGGGTCGTCCGGGGCCGCATCGACGCCGTCTACCGGGACCCGGAGACCGGCGCGTACGAGATCGTCGACTGGAAGACCAGCCGGGTGCGCAGCGCCGACCCGCTCCAGCTCGCCCTCTACCGGCTCGCCTGGGCCGAGCAGCACGGCCTCGCGCCCGAGGAGGTGGCCGCCGCCTTCGTCTACGTGCGGACGGGCGAGGTCGCCCGCCCCGCCCGGCTGCCCGGCCGCGCCGAGCTGGAGGCCCTGCTGCTGGGGGAGCCGGCGGCGGCCGAGGCCGGCGAGCCGCCGGGAGACCCCGGCCGGGCCCTCCTGCCGGGAGGGGCACCCCCGGGCGCCGGATAGGCTCGGGGGCATGAGCGAGACCCCGGACAGCGCCGTCCACGCCGTACGCACGTACATCGAGCAGCACCGTGCCGCCTTCCTCGACGACCTCGCGGAGTGGCTGCGCATCCCGTCCGTGTCGGCGCAGCCGGACCGGGCCGGGGACGTCCGGCGCAGCGCCGAGTGGCTCGCCGCCAAGCTCCGCGAGACCGGCTTCACCACGGTCGAGGTCTGGGAGACGCCCGGCGCCCCCGCCGTCTTCGCCGAGTGGCCCTCCGGCGACCCGGACGCGCCGACGGTCCTCGTCTACGGCCACCACGACGTGCAGCCCGCCGCCCGCGAGGACGGCTGGCGGACGGACCCGTTCGAGCCGACCGTGGTCGACGGCCGGATGTACGCGCGCGGGGCCGCCGACGACAAGGGCCAGGTCTTCTTCCACACCCTCGGCGTGCGCGCGCACCTCGCCGCCACCGGCCGCACCGCGCCCGCCGTCAACCTCAAGCTGATCGTCGAGGGCGAGGAGGAGTCCGGGTCCCCGCACTTCCGCGCGCTGGTCGAGGACCACGCCGGGCGCCTGGCCGCCGACGCCGTGCTCGTCTCCGACACGGGCATGTGGTCCGAGACCACGCCCACCGTCTGCACCGGCATGCGGGGCGTCGCCGACTGCGAGATCGAGCTGTACGGCCCCGACCAGGACATCCACTCCGGTTCCTTCGGCGGCGCCGTGCCCAACCCGGCCACCGTCGCCGGCCGGATCGTCGCCGCCCTCCACGACGCCGACGAGCACGTCGCCATCCCCGGCTTCTACGACGGGGTGACCGAACTCACCGACGCCGAGCGCGCCCTGGTCGCCGAGCTGCCCTTCGACGAGGCCGCCTGGCTGCGTACGGCGAAGTCCCACGGCACCCTCGGCGAAGCGGGCTTCTCCACCCTGGAGCGGGTCTGGGCCCGCCCCACCGCCGAGGTCAACGGCATCGGCGGCGGCTACCAGGGCCCCGGCGGCAAGACGATCGTCCCCGCCTCCGCCCAGCTCAAGCTGTCGTTCCGGCTGGTCGCGGGCCAGGACCCGGACAAGATCGAGCGCGCGGTCCGGGACTGGCTCGTCGGCCTCGTCCCCGCCGGCATCCGGTACGAGATCTCCTTCGGCGCCCCGACCCGCCCCTGCCTCACCCCGCTCGACCACCCGGCCCTCACGGCGGTCGCCGGGGCCATGAGCCGGGCCTTCGACGGCGCCAAGGTCCGCTACACCCGCGAGGGCGGCTCGGGACCGGCCGCCGACCTCCAGGACGTCCTGGAGGCACCCGTCCTGTTCCTCGGCATCTCCGTCCCGTCCGACGGCTGGCACGCCCCCGACGAGAAGATCGAACTCGATCTCCTCATGAAGGGCGTCGAGACCACCGCGTACCTGTGGGGCGACCTGTCCGCCCCTGCCGCCGAGCGCTGAACCCACACACCGAACCGGGGGAGTTGGAAGCACCTGTGAGCACCCTGAACAACGCGTCGCCGGACCGCCCGATCTCGCTGACCGCCCCGAGCGGGATCGACCGCGCCGCGCACCACCGCCTCGACGAGGCGTGGCTCGCCGCCGCCTGGAGCCACCCCACCACCCGGGTCTTCGTGGTCTCCGGCGGGCAGGTGCTGATCGACGACACCCCCGACGGACGCACCGAGCTCGTCATGACTCCGGCCTTCGAGGCCCCGGTCACCGAGACGCACCGCTACTTCCTGGGCACCGACGCCGACGGCGTCTCCTACTTCGCCCTCCAGAAGGACTCCCTGCCCGGCCGCATGGACCAGTCGGCGCGCCCCGCGGGCCTCCGCGAGGCCGGACTGCTGCTGTCGGACCGGGACGCGGCCCTCATGGTGCACGCGGTGGCCCTGGAGAACTGGCAGCGCCTCCACCGCTTCTGCTCGCGCTGCGGCGAACGCACGGTCATCGCCGCCGCCGGGCACATCCGCCGCTGCCAGGCCTGCGGCGCCGAGCACTACCCGCGGACCGACCCCGCGGTGATCATGCTGGTCACGGACGACGAGGACCGGGCACTGCTCGGCCGGCAGGTCCACTGGCCCGAAGGCCGCTTCTCGACCCTCGCCGGATTCGTCGAGCCCGGTGAGTCCATCGAGGCGTCGGTGGCCCGCGAGGTCTTCGAGGAGGCCGGTGTCACGGTGGGCGAGGTCGAGTACATCGCCAGCCAGCCGTGGCCGTTCCCGTCCAGCCTCATGCTGGGCTTCTTCGCCCACGCGACCTCCTCGGAGATCACCGTGGACGGCGAGGAGATACACGAGGCCCGCTGGTTCTCCCGCGACGACCTGGCCGCGGCCTTCGAGTCGGGCGAGGTGATCCCGCCGTACGGGATCTCGATCGCCTCCCGGCTGATCGAGCGCTGGTACGGCAAGCCCCTGCCGAAGCCGGGCGACGTGGTCTGAGACGGTCCCGCGTCCGCGGACCTCCTCGCCCGCGCGGCGGGCGGGGACGTCCGCGCGGTGCTCACCGACGGAGCAGGTGCCGCCTGAGGGTCCGGCCGAGCGGCCGCTCGACGAGACGGTGGACCAGGTACGACAGCACGAGCATCCCGAGCAGCACGGCGGTGAGCAGCACCCAGGGCGTGACCCGCCCCCCGAGGAGCGCGAAGAGCTCCCAGCCGATGACCTCGTGCAGCAGGTACAGGGGATAGGTCAGCGCCCCGGCCACCGGCAGCCACCGCCACCGGATGCCGGAGAGCCTGCCGGTCGCGACGAGCGCCATCAGCCCGAAGAAGACGGCGAGCACGACGACCATGGGCCACGTCGGGCGGTCGCCGAGGAAGGTGAGCTCCTTGGACCTCTCGACGGAGGGCGCGAGCGAGGCGCAGTAGCTGACCCCGACGACGCCGAAGAGCATCAGGTTCGGGCGGAACCGGTACATGAGGTAGAACGCCATGCCCGCGATGAAGAACCAGCTGTACCCGGGCATCAGCAGCAGCTTCAGGGGCCCCGGCTCGGCCGGGGACACCAGGACGCTCGCCGCCCCCCACACGCAGCAGAACAGCAGCACCCGGCGGTAGGTCAGGCCCCACCAGGCGAGCGCCGCGAACAGCAGGTAGAAGCGGAGCTCGGCGAAGAGGGTCCAGTAGACCGGATCGACGGACTCGGCGCCCAGCGGCTCCTGGAGCATCGTCAGATTGGTGAGGATGTCGTTCCAGGGCACGTGCTCGCGCCCGCCGGGGATCACCGCGACGGTGACGGAGGTCGCGACCACGGCGAACCAGTACGCCGGGTAGAGACGCGTCACACGGGAGACGAAGAACTCCTTCACCGGCCTTCCCCACCCGCTCATGCAGATGACGAAGCCGCTGATGAGGAAGAACAACTCCACGCCGAGGTAGCCGTACGAGGCCAGGTCGTAGGTGGCGGGGAAGAGTCGTTCGACCGGCTCGGGCCAGCCCTCCCCGAAGGCGAGGTAGTGGTAGCCGACCACCATGAGGGCGGCGACGAGCCGCAGGCCGTCGAGGACGTGGAGACGTCCGCGGCCTCGGCCCGCGGCGTCCGCCCCGGGGCCCGGCCCGCGGCTCAGGGAGACGGACACGGACACGGGAGGGGCGAGAGGGGCAGGGGCTGTCTGGTTGAGCACGAGGTATCCCACCTGGATATGCAGTCGCAAATCTCGGTCGGGAGGAGAGCATAGGTGCGCCGACGTAAGCCTTACAAAGACGGGGCGGCGTGTGACGCTCTTCACGGGCAGGGGCCGTTCATGGGGTTCGCGCAGGCGAAATCCCGGTCGTACGGTACCCCCCGACCGGTCCACGGTGCCGCCGATCCGCCCCTGTTCCTCGCGGTCTCCGCAAGGGCGTTTCGCGATCTTCACCCGAACCCCTCGGGACCTCCCCGCCGCGCCGGAGGCCCCGAACCCCTCGGGATCTCCCCGCAGCCCGGCCGCCCCCGCCCCCGGCGTCCCCTCGCCGCCCCGACGCCCCCCGGACGCACGGAACCCCCGACCGGTCGTGTCGCCGGTCGGGGGTTCCTCGTGCGCGGGGCCGGGAGGCTCAGACGCTGAGCGCCTGCTTCACCTGGGCGAGGCTCGGGTTCGTCAGGGTCGAGCCGTCCGGGAAGAGGACGGTCGGGACCGTCTGGTTTCCGCCATTCGCCTTCTCGACGAACGCCGCCGAGTCGGGGTCCTGCTCGATGTTGATCTCGGTGTACGCGATGCCCTCGCGGTCCATCTGGCTCTTCAGCCGACGGCAGTAGCCGCACCACGTGGTGCTGTACATCGTCACAGTGCCCTGCATGGCGAGGCGCTCCTTCTTGGTTCGCTGACGGGTGCCGAAGGCAAGAACGTACGTCCTGGTCCGGCCATTCCCGGAATTCGTATGACCGCGGCCACCGCCTGTGGACAAGCCTCCGCGGCGACTCCGGCGGACCTGGCAGCATTGGGGGGTGACAGCAGCAACGCACTCCACTCTCTTCCCGCAGGTCCCGGAGACGGCCGACGCGGTGCTCGACGGGCTCGACCCGGAGCAGCGCGAGGTCGCCCTGGCCCTGACCGGCCCGGTGTGCGTGCTGGCGGGTGCCGGCACGGGCAAGACGCGGGCGATCACCCACCGCATCGCCTACGGGGTGCGCTCGGGCAGACTCCAGCCCGCCAGCGTGCTGGCCGTCACCTTCACCAACCGCGCCGCGGGAGAGATGCGCGGCCGGCTGCGGCAGCTCGGCGCGGGCGGCGTCCAGGCCCGCACGTTCCACTCCGCGGCCCTCCGGCAGCTCCAGTTCTTCTGGCCGAAAGCAGTCGGTGGGGATCTCCCCCGGCTCCTGGAGCGGAAGATCCAGCTGGTCGCCGACGCCGCCGCGCGCTGCCGGATCCGGCTCGACCGCAACGAGCTGAGGGACGTCACGGGCGAGATCGAGTGGGCCAAGGTCACCCAGACCGTCCCCGCCGACTACCCGGCCGTCGTCGCCAAGTCCCACCGGGACGCCCCCCGCGACCCGGCGGAGATCAGCCAGATCTACGCGATGTACGAGCAGCTGAAGCGCGACCGCTCGGTGATCGACTTCGAGGACGTGCTGCTGCTCACCGTCGGCATCCTCCAGGACCGGCACGACATCGCCGACCAGATCCGGAGCCAGTACCAGCACTTCGTGGTGGACGAGTACCAGGACGTCTCGCCGCTCCAGCAGCGGCTGCTCGACCTGTGGCTCGGCGACCGGGACAACCTGTGCGTCGTCGGCGACGCCAGCCAGACCATCTACTCCTTCACCGGCGCCACCCCCGACCACCTGCTGAACTTCCGCACCCGCCACCCGGGGGCCACGGTCGTCAAACTGGTCCGCGACTACCGCTCGACCCCCCAGGTCGTCCACCTCGCCAACGGACTGCTCAGCCAGGCCCGCGGCCGGGCCGCCGAGCACCGGCTGGAGCTGGTCTCCCAGCGCGACCCCGGCCCCGACCCCGTCTACACGGAGTACGCGGACGAGCCGACCGAGGCCGAGGGCACCGCGCGCCGCATCAGGGACCTCATCGCCGCCGGCGTCCCGGCCGGCGAGATCGCCGTCCTCTACCGGATCAACGCCCAGTCCGAGGTGTACGAGCAGGCCCTGGCCGACGCCGGAGTGCCCTACCAGCTGCGCGGGGCCGAGCGCTTCTTCGAGCGCCAGGAGGTGCGGGAGGCCGGCGTCGCCCTGCGCGGCGCCGCCCGCGCCGGGGGCAACGACTCCCTCCTCGACGACGCCGAGGACCTGCCCGCACAGGTCAGGGCCGTCCTCTCGACCAAGGGCTGGACCCCGCAGCCGCCCGCCGGCTCCGGCGCCGTCCGGGACCGCTGGGAGTCGCTCGCCGCCCTCGTCCGGCTCGCCGAGGACTTCGCCCGCGCCAGGTCCGGAGCCACCCTCTCCGACCTGGTCGCCGAACTCGACGAGCGGGCCGCGGCGCAGCACGCGCCGACCGTGCAGGGCGTCACCCTCGCCTCCCTGCACTCCGCCAAGGGCCTCGAATGGGACGCCGTGTTCCTGGTCGGCCTCACCGAGGGCATGATGCCCATCACCTACGCCAAGACGGACGAGCAGATCGAGGAGGAGCGCCGCCTGCTGTACGTCGGCGTCACCCGCGCCCGGCTGCACCTCACGCTCTCCTGGGCGCTCGCCCGCTCCCCGGGCGGCCGGGCCTCCCGGCGTCCGAGCCGCTTCCTCAAGGGCCTGCGGCCCGGCTCGGGCTCCCTCGGCACCGTCGCCTCGGGCGCGTCCGGCTCGTTCGAGCGCGGCGCCGCCGCCGGACGGCGCAAGCCCCGCGGCCCCGTCCTCTGCCGGGTCTGCGGGACGACCCTCACCGAGGCCGGCGCCATGAAGCTGATGCGCTGCGAGGACTGCCCCTCGGACATGGACGAGGCGCTGTACGAGCGGCTCCGCGACTGGCGCGCCGACCAGGCCAGGGAGCTCGGCCAGCCGGCGTACTGCGTCTTCACCGACAAGACGCTCATGGCCATCGCCGAGCGGGTCCCCGGCAGCGGCGGGGAGCTCTCCTCGATCTCCGGCGTCGGCGCCCGCAAGCTGGACCGGTTCGGCGCCGACGTCCTGGCCATCTGCGCAGGTGAGGACCGAGGGACGGGCCTCGACGAGGACTGAGGAAAACTCGTCGGAAAAATAGTTTGCGCCTGCCCCGTCAAGCCCCATAGGTTCTTAACCACGGAAACAGCGGCTTCTGAGAAGCCCTGTCTCTGTGCTGTACTTGTCCAAATAAACATGAGGGTCCGGCTCGCACCCGAGCCCTCCGAGACGCCGAGAGGAGGCGATTCCACGTGATCAGCAACGTCATTCAGACCAGCACCGCCGGCTTCACCAGCCGCGCCGGCTTCGTCAGCACCGCCAAAATGACCGATCGCTCCGTCGTCTCCGCCTGCTCGCTCGGCCTCTCCGGCTCGGCGTTCATTGGCACCGGTCTGCCCGTCTCCGGCCTTGCCGGCGCCGGTCTGCGCCCTGCCGTGGAGCTTCGCAATGAGCGACCGACCAAGGCACTGGAAGCAGGAGCAGCAGGCAAGGCCAAGGCCAAGGCCTATGGCTTTGCGGCGACCGGTGCCGGAACCCAGCAGCAGACGACGACGCACCACCACATGATGTGGGCCTTCCGTGGGCTCGAACCCTGGAGTGATCCAGTCTGATCGATGATCAGACCGGCGCCTTCAGGGCCGCGGAACCCCACCCGGGATCCGCGGCCCTTTTGTTTGCCCCCGAACGGGGGCGACGACACGAGGACGCCTCGGGACAGACGCACCCCGGTACCAGCCGAAACCCCGGTCAACAGGCCGGAACGACCAGACGAGGAAAGACCACCGTGCAACTCGAAGCGCACGCCCCGTCCGTACCGCCTTCCGAAACGATCACCCAGCCCGGCCGCCCCACGGAGGACCCCGCTTTGACCCCCCTCAGCACGCTCACCGCGCTCGACGACGCCATCGAGAACCTCGGCGTCCCCGTCCCCTGTCGCGCCTACGACCCCGAGGTCTTCTTCGCGGAATCCCCGGCCGACGTCGAGTACGCGAAGTCCCTCTGCCGGACCTGCCCCCTCGTGGCCGCCTGCCTCGCCGGCGCCCAGGAGCGGCGCGAGCCGTGGGGCGTCTGGGGCGGCGAGCTCTTCGTCCAGGGCGTGGTCGTCGCCCGCAAGCGGCCCCGTGGCCGTCCGCGCAAGAACCCGGTCGCGGCATGAGCGCCACCGGAACCATCGACCGCCCCCTCACGCACGATCCCCAGAAGCAGGCCCCGATGACCTCTTCCACCAGCGAGCCCGCCGGCTCCGCGACCCCAGTCTTCTTCCCCTCCGCCGCGCCCACCGCGCGTCAGAACAGGACCCGTGAAATGCAACTCGCCCCAGAAGCCCTGGCCCGTGCCCATATGCACGAGCGACACCGCGAGGCCGACGCGGAACGCCAGGCCGTGCGCCTGGTCGCCGCCCGACGCATGCAGCGCCGCGCCGAGCGCGTCTCGCTGCGCGCCCGCCGCGCGCTGGCCATGGCCGTCATGCACTGACGACCTGCGCCGATGACAGCCACGCGCTGACCCCACCGCGCCCCCAGGGGCGCCCCCCGCGGGGGCCGGTCCGAACGGACCGGCCCCCGCGGTGCGTTGTCCGGACCGCGGACGCCGCACCGGGTTATCGTGACCAGGGTGAACGACGCCCGTACCCCCGAGGGGCCCCTGGTCTGCGATCGCTGCGGCAAGGCGGCCGACACCCTGCCGCTGACCTGGACCTGTTCGGTGGAGAACGGCCGGTGCTGCTACTACTGCGAGGACTGCGCCCGCGCCAACATCCGCGCGATCGAGGGCCGCCTCGACTCCTCCTGGTGGTGACCCCGCCCCGCGGCGGCCCCGTCCGGCGGGCCCCCGTCAGTCGACGGCCGTCGTGAAGCCCGGCAGCCACTCCTCCAGCTCGGCCCGCAGCCGCACCGTCGCGTTCAACTGGCACAGCACCCCGATGGTGCTCAGCGTCACCCGGTGTATCAGCAGGTACGACGGCGGCAGGTTGAGCTGCTTGCCCAACTGGTGGGCCGGCGAGCGCGGGTCCGCGATACGGGCCGCCTGGGTGCGCATCCAGCCGCGGGTGAACAGGAACGACTCCGCCTCGGCCGGCTCGATGATCGGCAGCAGGTACTCCAGGACCGCGTCGGGGTCGAGCACCACGCTCTTCCGCACGAAGCCGTCCGCCCGGAGCAGCTCGTACACGGTCTCCGCGTCCCCTTCGAGCGTCATCCGCAGACAGGTCCCGATCGTCTCCGGCAGCCCGCCCGGCAGCCGGTCGACCGTGCCGAAGTCGAGCACCCCGAGCCGCCAGCCCTGCGGCCCCTCGTCCCCGTCGCCCGGAAGCAGCCGGAAGTTCCCCGGGTGCGGATCGGCGTGCAGCAGCCCGGTGCGCGCGGGGCCCGAGAAGAGGAAGCGGGCCAGCAGCTGCCCCGCCCGGTCCCGCTGCTCCTCCGTACCGTCCGCGATCACCTCGGCGAGCGGGATGCCGTCCATCCACTCGGTCACCAGGACCTGGTCGCCCCGGTGGACCACGGCCGGCACCCGCACGTCGGGATCGTCCGCGAACTCCTCGGCGTGCTTCTGCTGGGCCGCCGCCTCCAGCCCGTAGTCCAGCTCCTCCGACACCCGGTCGCGCATCTCGGCGATCAGCGGCTTGATGTCCATGCCCGGAATCAGCGGCCCGAGGAGCCGCGCGAACCGGCTGAGCTGCGTCAGGTCGGAGAGCAGCGCCTCCCCGGCGCCCGGGTACTGCACCTTCACCGCGACCTCGCGCCCGTCGTGCCACACGGCCCGGTGCACCTGCCCGATCGAGGCGGCCGCCGCGGGCTTGTCCTCGAACTCCAGGAACAGCTCCCGCCACTCCGCGCCGAGCCGCTCCTCCAGGACGGCGTGCACGGTCCGCGTCGGCATGGGCGGCGCCGCGTCCTGAAGCCTGGTCAGGGCCGCCCGGTAGGGCCCGGCCACCTCCTCGGGGAGGGCCGACTCGAAGACGGACAGCGCCTGCCCGAACTTCATGGCCCCGCCCTTGAGCTCGCCGAGGACCTTGAACAGCTGCTCGGCCGTGCGCTGCTGGAGCTCGCGGGCGACGATCTCCGCCGATCTCCCGCCGATCCGCTTGCCCAGGCCCCAGGTGGCCCGGCCCGCGAAGCCCAGCGGCAACGCGGCCAACTTGGCGGTCCGGGTGACCGCCTTCCGGGGAAGATCAGACATGCGCGCCCCTCCAATGCCCAGACTGCCGAACCGCGCAGGGCGGTCGGCCCTGCCGTGCCGCGCAGGGCCGTTACCCCGCCATTGTGTCCTGCGCGCCTCCGGCCGCCGAGGCTCGCTCCCCCTCTCCTTCGCGGGCCGCCCCGCACGGGCAGGCCGGATGCGGTCTCAGCCGCTCCGCCCGCCACTCCGTCAACGGCAGTGACGCCTCCCACCGGGTGCCCGTGCTCGCCGGGAGGTCCCCGTCGAGGAAGGCCAGGGCATGGGCGGCGGCCAGCCCCGCCACCGCCGTCGCGAGCCCCAGGTCGCAGGCGGGCAGGGGGTGCGGGGCGCCGGAGCGCCACTGGACCAGCAACCGCGGCCAGTCCGGCTCGCGGTCCGTGCGCTCCTCCTGGAGACATCGCGCGCACGCCGTGCCGCCCGGCAGGACCAGCGGCCCGACGACCCCCGTCGCCTCCACGACCCCCGCGTACAGATGGGGGGTGCCCGTGGCGACCCAGCGCTGCGCCGGGAGCGGATCGGGGACGTACGCGCCGAGGCCGTCCCGCGGTGTCACCACCACGAGTGACAGCCCGAGTCCGCCCGAGCCCTCACCCGGGCCGCTCGGACAGCGCGATCTGCGCCACCGGCCGACCAGGCGGCGGGCCGCCGTCGCCCGCCGCTCGCCGACGGCCTCGGCCGACAGCCCGCCCGGCGCCGTCTCCCAGGGCTCCACCCGGCCCGAGTCGACGACCTCCACCCCGCCCACCCCCGCCGCCGTGAGCAGCGCGGCCACCGTCGCCCCCACCCGTCCCGCGCCCCGGACCTGCACGCGCGCCACCCGCCGGGCCGTCAGGGTCCGCAGCGCCCGGTCCGGCTCGGGGTGCACGACGGAGAGGGAGGCGAGGTCGGCGCGGAGCGGGTCGAGGGAGGCGTCCTCCGGGCCGCCCGCCGGTCCCGTCCTCCCCGGCCGCCCCGCCGAGGCGTCGACGAGCAGCCCCGCCGAACGGAGCCGTCCGAGCAGCCCTTCCAGGCGCCCCTGCGGCAGGCCGAGCCGGCCCGCCTCGGCGCGGAGCAGCTCGGTGCCGCGGGTCCCGTCGAGCAGTCCGAGCAGGGTGCCCGTCTCCTGGTCGACCGGATCGAGCACCACCGCGTGTGCCGGGGTCACCCCGAACTGCACGCGGCGCAGACTCCGCCAGGCGCGCCGCAGCGCCGGCTTCACCATCGGATGCATTTCCCCCGCCCCGCATTCATGATCGACAGTTCACGGTCGGCGACGGCCTTTCGCCGTCGCGGTTCGAGAATGCCCCGGCGCCGGGACGGCCGCCGAAAGTTGTCCACAGGCGGCGCGATTAGTCATTCGAATCGCGCGGGTCGTGAGCGGATCGTTGCCGAAACCACTCCGGAGGCGGGACTTCCCGTGCTGACAGCGGGTAACGTCGGGGCCGTGCCCGCCGACCCCCAGCGCAGCGTGACCGACACCCCGCACCGCGGTGCGGGGACGAGTGCGGTCGAGGTCCGCAGAAGTCCGCGGCGGCGGAGGACCGTCTCGGCGTACCGGGAGGGCGACCGGACGATCGTCCTCATCCCGGCCCGGATGTCCGAGGCCGAGGAGCGCCGCTGGGTCGGGGTGATGCTCGACAAGCTCGCCGCCCAGGAGAGCCGCGGCGTCCTCGGCGACCGCGAGCTGACCGACCGGGCGCTGCGGCTCTCCGAGCAGTACTTCGGCGGCCGGGCCCGCCCCGGATCGGTGCGCTGGGTCACCAACCAGAACACCCGCTGGGGCTCCTGCACCCCCTCGGAGGGCAGCATCCGCCTCTCCCACCGGCTCCAGGGCATGCCCGAGTACGTGGTGGACTACGTCCTCCTGCATGAGCTGGCCCATCTGCTGGTGCCCGGGCACGGCCCCGGCTTCTGGCGGCTCCTGGAGGCCTACCCCCGCACCGAGCGGGCCCGCGGTTACCTGGAGGGCGTGGTCGCCGCCGGCCGTCTCCCGCACCTCCCGGGGACCCGCGAGGACTGAGCGTCGCCGCTCGCTCGGAGTAACCCCTTCCGCTTGCGGGGAGTGACCCCCGGAGTGCGCTTGCGTGACCGGCGTTTCCCGATTCGGTACCGAAAACGACCTGCGCTGTCTCAATGTCGCACTCAGCGGCTAGCCTGGCGCGAGCATTCGCCATTCGGGATGGGGGACGGTCGTTACGCATGGCCAGGGAATTCCAACGCGGCCACAAGGCCAAGATCAGTGATCTCACCGCGGGTACCGATCTGTACGTCGGCGTGCAGATCGCGGCACCGGGACTGACCTTCGACATCAGCTGCTTCGGGCTGGACGCGGAGGAGCGTCTCTCCGACGACCGCTACTTCGTGTTCTTCAACCAGCCGACGACGCCGGAGGAGTCCGTCCAGCTGCTCGGGGCACAGTCCGGTGACACCGAGTCCTTCCGCGTGACTCTCGACCGCATCCCCGCGAACATCCACAAGCTGTCGTTCACCGCGACCATCGACGGCGCCGGCCAGATGTCGCAGATCGGCCCCGGCCACCTGCGGATCGTCGCGGGCGGCGAGGAGGTCGCGCGGTACGCCTTCACCGGCGCCGAGTTCACCACCGAGCGCGCCGTGATGCTCGGCGACTTCTACCTCAAGGACGTCTGGCGGTTCGCCGCGGTCGGCCAGGGCTTCGACGGCGGCCTCGACGCGCTCCTGCGGAACTTCGGCGGCGAGGTCGCCGAGGACGAGCCCGCCGCGCAGCAGCAGGCCGCTCCCGGCTTCGCCCCGCCGGCGCAGGCCGCGGCGCCCCCGGCGTTCGGAGCCCCCGCGGCCCCGGCGCCCGCGCCCGCCTTCGGCGCCCCTCCGGCACCGGCTCCCGCGCCCGCCCCGGCCCCCGCCTTCGGCGCGCCGCCGGCCCCGCCCGCGCCCGTGCCGCCGTCCCAGCCGGTGCACACGGCGCCGACGATGGTGGCCCCCATGGCCCCCGCCCCGGTCCCGCCGCCCGCCCCGGCCCCCGCGCCGTACGGGCAGCAGCCCCCGGCGTACGGCCAGGTCCCGGGACAGCCTCCGGGCCAGTACCCCGGCCAGGTCCCGCCGCAGGCGCCCGGCCCGTACGGCCAGCCGCCGCAGGCACCCGGATACGGCCAGCCCGCCCCCTACGGCCAGCAGCCCGGCGTCCCGCAGGGCGCGCCGGCGACCGGAGCCGGCCTCGACGCCGCGCTCGCGCCGTACAAGGAGACGCCCACCGGAGCCCGCTGGACCCCGCAGAACCAGCAGCTCATGCGGGTCGACCTGGCCATGGGCGCCACGCCCGTGCTCGCCCGCCAGGGCTCCATGGTCATGTACCAGGGCAAGGTCGACTTCTCCCACAAAGGCGCCGGCTTCACCGGCCGGATCGTCGGCAACGCCACCGGCCAGGAGATGCAGCTGATGCGCTGCACCGGCCGCGGCCAGGTCTTCCTCGCCGAGGAGGGCGCCCACCTGCACCCGATCGAGCTCCAGGGCGACGGCATCTGCGTCTCCGCGGAGAACGTCCTCGCGTTCGACGAGACCCTCCAGTACGAGGTCCGCCGCATCGAGGGCCACGGCATCCCCGGCGGCGCCCTGTTCACCATGCAGTTCCAGGGCACCGGCACCGTCGTCGTGAAGACGCACGGCGTGCCCGTCGTGCTGCCCGTCACGCCGACCACCTTCGCCGACTGCCAGGCCGTCGTCGCCTGGTCGTCCGCGTCCCAGGTCATCCTCTCCAGCCAGGTGCGGCTCCGCCGCAACGCCTACCCCGGCCACAGCGGGGAGACCGTGAACCTGCAGTTCCGGGGCGCCCCCGGCAACTTCATCGTCGTCCAGCCCTACGAGGTCTGAGGGAGCCCGAAGTCATGAACCAGCAACTCGCGGGCTACGCCCCGACCCCCGTCGCGGCCCGGATGGAGAACCACGGCCGCACCATGCTCAAGGTGGCCATGGCCTCCGGCCAGGACCTCTACGCCCGGACCGGCTCCATGGTCGCCTACGAGGGCTTCATCACCTACGAGCCCAACCCGCCCGCCGTCCGCCAGGTCGCCCAGCAGTGGGCCACCGGCGAGGGCGCGCCGATCATGAAGTGCTCCGGCGACGGACTGCTCTACCTCGCCGACTACGGCGCGGACGTCGTCGTGATCAACCTCCAGAACGACTCGATCTCGGTCAACGGCACCAACCTGCTCGCCTTCGACGCCCACCTCCAGTGGGGCGTCGAGCGGGTCAAGGGGCTCGCGAAGTTCGCCGGCCAGGGCCTGTTCAACGTCGAGATCGCCGGCACCGGCTGGGTCGCCCTGACCTCGCGCGGCACGCCGATCGTCGTCGACTGCGGCCGCGGCGACGACGAGACGTACGTCGACCCCGACGCGCTCGTCGCCTGGTCGCCGTCGCTCAAGGTCAAGGGCAAGCGCAGCTTCAAGGCCTCCTCCCTCATCGGGCGGGGCAGCGGCGAGGCCTTCCAGATGGCCTTCTCGGGCCAGGGCATCGTCGTCGTACAGCCGAGCGAGGACAGCACCGACCGCCTGCGGGTCCGGGGCTGAGGGGGAGCGAGAACACACCATGCAGAGCCCGCTTTTCAACCACGCCGAACAGCAGAGCCAGGAGCGGTACGTCATCCAGAACCCGCAGCTCCTGCGGGTCACCCTCACCGGGCAGGACGACATCCTGGCCCGCAAGGGCGCCATGGTCGCGTACCAGGGACTCGTCGACTTCGACGGCGAGTACAAGACCCCCGGCCAGCGGCGGGCCCAGGCCCGCACCGGTGAGGGCCTCGACCTCATGCGCTGCTCCGGCCAGGGCACGGTCTACTTCGCCAACCTCGCCCAGTACGTGCACATCGTGGACGTCGAGCAGGAGGGCCTGACCGTCGACAGCGCCTACGTCCTCGCGCTCGACTCGACCCTCCACACCGAGGTCATCGCCGTCGACAGCCAGTACGGCGTCTCCGGCACCGGCAAGTACCAGCTCAACATCTCCGGCCGCGGCCGGGTCGCCCTGATGACCTCGGGGCAGCCGCTGATGATGCACGTCACCCCCGAGAAGTACGTCAGCGTCGACGCGGACGCCATCGTGGCCTGGTCCACCGGTCTGCGCGTCCAGATGCAGGCGCAGACGCACAACTCGAACGTCCGCAGCCGCCGCGGCAACACCGGCGAGGGCTGGGAGCTCAGCTTCCTCGGCCAGGGCTTCGCGCTCGTCCAGCCCAGCGAGGTCATGCCCCCGCAGAACGCGGCCATCGGCCAGGGCCTCGCCGCGCAGTTCGGCGCCGGACAGCACGGATCCCACGCCCAGAACCAGAACAACGCCTGGAACTAGGCACGCGCACGGAAGAGGGGGCGGCCGCCGACCGCCCCCTCTCCCGCGTCGCGCTAGAGCCGCGCCAGCGCGCTCTCCACGAGGCGGACCACCGACGCGTCCGCCACGCCCGCCACCTCGTCGTAGGCGAACCAGCGCAGGTCCAGCGACTCCTCGCTGATCTGCTCCACCGCGCCGGCCGGGGCCAGCGCCGCGTACTGCACGTCCAGGTGCCAGTGGCAGGGCGCCGGGATCGCATGCCGGTCGAGCCGCACCGGGCCGCCCGGCAGCAGCGTCAGACCCGGGATCCCCGACTCCTCGGCGGCCTCCCGCAGCGCCGCCGCCTCGACCGTCGCGTCGCCCTCCTCGCAGTGGCCGCCCATCTGCAGCCACATGCCCAGCTTCCGGTGCAGCGTCAGCAGCACCCGCCCGCGCCCGGGATCGAGCACCAGCGCACTGGAGGTCAGGTGCCCGGCCCCGCAGGGCTTGTACATGCCGTCCGGGTGCGCGTCCAGGTGCTCCAGATAGAGGTCGCGCAGCTCCGGCTGGCCCTCGTACCCCTTGAGGACGAGGACCGCGTCGTCGTGCAGGGTCACTCCTTGCCGTCCCCGTCTTCCGGGGCGTCGCCCTTGGCGGCCTCGCCGAGCATCTTGTCGATCTCGGAGAAGTCCAGGTGCTCGCGGTGCACGAAACCGTCCGGGTCGTCCAGGTCGGTCGCCGTCGGCAGCATGTCCGGGTGCTCCCACAGACCGTCACGGCCGTCGACCCCGCGCGCGTCCGTCAGCGACGCCCACAGGCGCGCCGCGTCCCGCAGCCGCCGCGGCCGCAGCTCCAGACCGATCAGCGTGGCGAAGGTCTGCTCGGCCGGACCGCCCGAGGCCCGGCGCCGGCGCAGGGTCTCGCGCAGCGCGTCCGCCGACGTGAGGCGCGACTTCGCGGCCTCGTGGACCACCGCGTCCACCCAGCCCTCGACGAGGGCCAGGGCCGTCTCCAGACGGGCCAGGGCGGCCTTCTGCGCCGGCGTGTCCTCCGGCTGGAACATGCCCTGCTGAAGGGCCTCCTGAAGCTGCTCCGGGTGCGTCGGGTCGAGCTGCCCCACCGCCTCCTCCAGCTTCGAGGTGTCGACCTTGATCCCCCGCGCGTACCCCTCGACCGCGCCGAACAGGTGCGCGCGCAGCCACGGCACGTGGGCGAAGAGACGCTGGTGGGCGGCCTCGCGCAGCGCCAGGTAGAGCCGCACCTCGTCGGAGGGCACGCCCAGGTCCTTGCCGAAGGCCTCCACGTTCAGCGGCAGCAGCGCGGCCCGGCCCGCGGGCCCGAGCGGCAGGCCGACGTCGGTCGAGCCGACGACCTCGCCCGCGAGCGCGCCGACGGCCTGCCCGATCTGCTGGCCGAACATGGCGCCGCCCATGGAGCGCATCATGCCGATCAGCGGGCCGGCCATGGCCTGCATCTCCTCCGGCAGGACGTCGCCCATCGCCGTGCCGACCCGCTCGGCGACCGGGTCCACCAGCTGCTGCCAGGCCGGCAGCGTCGCCTCGACCCACTCCGCGCGGCTCCACGCCACGGCCGTGCTCGCCCCCGAGGGCAGCGAGGTCACGCCGTCCAGCCACAGGTCGGCCAGGCGCACGGCCTCCTCGACCGCGGACCGCTCCGCCGGGCCCACGCTGGAGTCCTTGGTGCCGTCGGCGGTGCCCTGGGCCACCACCTGCCGCGCGATCTGCTTGGCCATGTCCCAGTTCACGGGACCGCCCTCGTAGCTCAGCATCTGGCCGAGCTGCTGGAAGGCCGCCCCGAGGTCGTTGGGGTTCAGCGAGCCGAACATCGCCGCGAACGGATTGTCCGCACCGCCCTGACCGCCCGGCCCACCGAGTCCGCCCATGCCGGGCAGTCCGCCGAAGCCGAAGGGGTTCGCCCCGAAGGGGTTGCCGCCCTGGCCGCCGGACCCCTGGCCACCTCCGGCGGGGTCCTTCTTCTTGCCCTCGTCGCCGTTCTCCGGCTCCTCCGGCGGAAGGCCGAATCCGAATGGGGTGTCACTCACAGGTTTCCTCGGCTCGTAGGGCCGCCGGCCTCCTGCCGACGGCGACTGCCCGACCAGGGCCTGTCCAGACAGGCCCCGCACACCACCAGCGTAGACATCCGGGCCGGAAATGGGCTCGGTGCTCCGCCGGACCGTGCCCTGCGGCAGGATGGACGCCACCTGGTCCGTACGCGTCATCCGTGTACGTACTGAAGACAACCGCTGGAGACGCCCGGTGAGTTCCCCAGATCCACAGGTTCGCGGAGCGCGAAACCCCTCAACCCGGTCCGCCGGGCGCGGCCCCGTCGTCGCGGTCACCGGTGCCGCTTCCGGCGTCGGCGACCTGCTGACCAGGCGCCTCGCCGCGTCCGACGAGATCAAGAAGGTCGTCGCCCTCGACGAGCGACGGGGCGAGGTCGCCGAGGCCGAGTGGCACATCCTCGACGTGCGCGACCCGGCCATCGCCGAGAAGCTGCGCGGCGCGGACGTCGTCGTGCACCTCGCCGTCGACCTCGACCTGGAGACCGACCCCGCCGCCCGGACGGCCTACAACGTCCGGGGCACCCAGACCGTGCTGACCGCCGCGGCCGCGGCGGGGGTCCACCGGGTGGTGCTGTGCACCTCCGCCATGGTCTACGGGGCCCTGTCCGACAACGACATCCCGCTCTCCGAGGACGCCGAGCTCAGGGCCACGGCCGAGGCCACCGGCGTCGGGGACATGCTGGAGATCGAGCGGCTGGGCCGGCGGGCCCCCCGCGCGCACCCCGGCCTCAACGTCACCGTGGTCCGCCCCGCCGTCCTCGTCGGCGGCACGGACACGGCGCTGACCCGCTACTTCGAGTCGCCCCGGCTGCTCGTCGTCGCGGGCTCCCGGCCCACCTGGCAGTTCTGCCACGTCGACGACCTGGTCAGCGCCCTGGAGTACGCGGCCCTCGAAAAGGTCGAGGGCGAGTTCGCGGTCGGCTGCGACGGCTGGCTCGAACAGGAGGAGGTCGAGGAGCTCTCCGGGATCCGCCGCATGGAGCTGCCCTCCGCCGTCGCCCTCGGCGCCGCGGCCCGGCTCCACCGGATCGGGCTCACCCCGTCCCCGGCCGGCGACCTCGCGTACACGATGCACCCGTGGGTGGTCAGCGTCGGACGCCTGCACGACGCCGGCTGGCGGCCGAAGTGGACCAACGAGGAGGTCCTCGCGGCGCTCCTGGAGGAGGTCGAGGGCCGCCACACGGTCGCCGGCCGCCGGCTGGGCCGCAAGGACGCCACGGCGGCGGGCGCGGCCGGCGCGACGGTGGCCCTGCTGGGCACGGCGGCGCTGGTCCGGCAGATGCGGAAGCGGCGGGGCATCTGACCGGGGCGCGCACGGCGGCCTGTAGGACCCTCCTACGGGGGCCGCCGACGACCGGTCGAATCCGCTATTCCGGGATCTCGCGCGCGTACGGCACGATGGACGCATGGCACCGACGTCTGACCACCCCGGCGAGCAGGCCGCCGCCGACCCGATCAAGCTCCTCGCGATCCGGGACACCCCGCTCTCCCTCGACGAGGTCTTCCGGGCGGTCGGGGACGACGCCTCCGGCGGCACCACGCTCTTCGTGGGCACCGTGCGCAACCACGACGGCGGCGCCGACGTCGACCGTCTGGGCTACTCCAGCCATCCGACCGCCGAGGCCGAGCTGCGCCGGGTCGCCGAGAAGGTCGTCGCCGACTACCCGGTGCGCGCGCTGGCCGCCGTCCACCGGGTGGGGGACCTGGGCGTGGGCGACATCGCGGTCGTCGTGGCCGTCTCCTGCCCGCACCGCGGCGAGGCCTTCGAGGCCTGCCGCAAGCTCATCGACGACCTCAAGCACGAGGTCCCCATCTGGAAGCACCAGACCTTCTCGGACGGCACGGAGGAGTGGGTGGGGTCGTGCTGACGCCCGCCGCCCCCTGACCGGGGGCGCCCCCGGCCGCAGGCTCGGGGCCCGCTGACGCCCGCCCTTCCCGACCTGCCGGTTCTCCCCGGAGGGCAAGGCGACGCGCCGACGGCGCGTAGCCGAACGCCCGATTTGCGTAACCGCCCCCCACGCGCGAGCGTTGACCCCACGGATGACAGAGTCTGCTGATCAACTCACTGGGGATGGGAGGTCGGGATGGCAGCGCTGGCCTGGTTGCTGATTCCGCTTTTCGCAGTCGTCGGCGCGGCGATATGGGGAAGCTGGGCTTCGAGGAACAAGACGATAGGCGACGTGGCCGAGCTCGCCGGCTACGCCCGTTTCCGGGACGCGATGGAACGCGCCCACGCCACGCCCCCCGAATCCGTACGCCCCGAGCGCGAACCGGCCGCCGCCGCCGGTGGTGCCGCCGCCTCGCCGACGAGCTGACGCCGGGCCTCCTCGTACGGACCGCCCCGGGGGTGCACCCACAGGCGAGTCCCGTACTGTCGTTCCATGCCACGCCGCACCGCGACGATGCTCGCCTCCACCCTGGTCCTGATCTGCCTGCTGATCGCGGGCGTCCTGATCCCGGTGCCGTACGCGGAGATGAGCCCCGGCCCCACGGTCAACACCCTCGGCGAGGCCAGGGGAGAGCCCGTGCTGCACATCTCGGGACGCAAGACCTACCCGACCGACGGGCACCTCAACATGACGACGGTGCGGGTCACCAGCGCGGACTACAAGATGAACGCCGTCGAGGCCGTCTACGGCTGGCTGGCCCACGACAACGTGGTGGTGCCGCACGACACGCTCTACCCGGACGGCAAGACCGAGGAGGAGTCGACCCAGGAGAACGCCGAGGAGTTCAGCCAGTCCCAGGAGAGCGCCAAGGTGGCCGCCCTCAGGGAACTGGGCATCCCGGTCGTCTCCCGGGTCGTCGTCGGCAGCGTGATCAAGGGCTCGCCCTCCGAGGGCAAGCTGCACGCCGGTGACGTGATCAAGGCCGTGGACGGGGTGGCGATCACCGCGCAGGCGGACGTGGCCAAGCAGGTCGTCAAGCGGAAGCCCGGCCAGGACGTCGAGTTCACGATCGTCCCCGCCAAGGAGGCGGCCGCCGCCGAGAAGGCCCGCAAGGAGCCCACCGCCACCCGGAAGGTGGTCATCACGACCACCACCTCGGAGGAGGGGGACCGGGCCGTCGTCGGCATCCAGGCCGGCACCGATCACGTCTTCCCGTTCACCATCGACATCAACCTGGCCGACGTCGGCGGTCCCAGCGCCGGGCTGATGTTCGCGCTCGGCATCGTCGACAAGCTCACCCCGGAGAGCCTCACCGGCGGCCGCTTCATCGCCGGCACCGGCACCATCGACGACGACGGCAAGGTCGGCCCGATCGGCGGCATCGAGATGAAGCTGGTCGGCGCGCGGAACGCCGGAGCCCAGTACTTCCTCACCCCGGCCGACAACTGCGAGACGGCGGCGAGGGACATCCCGGACGGCCTCACCCTCGTCAAGGTGGACACCATCGAGGACGCCACGAAGTCCCTGGAGAAGCTCCGCGCGGGCGACACGAAGTCCCTGCCGAGCTGCTCGAAGAGCTAGCTCCGCCCCCCCGGGCACGACCCGGGAGCACGTGAGAAGGGGCGCCCGGTCACCGACCGGGCGCCCCTTCGCCGTCGTGCGGAGGTCAGCTCTCGAAGGTGGCCGTGAGTGCCTCGGCGAGGCCCGGCACCAGGTCGGGGCCGGTCAGGACCTCGGTGGCGGTGTCCTTCTCGCGCAGCCGGATGGCCGCCTCGCGGGCTCCGCCGCGCAGCACGGCCACCGTCATCCGGACCTCCTGGCGGTCCGGGTGGGCGGCCACCCACTTGGCGAGCTGCTTCTCGTTCAGTCCCTGCGGGACCTGCGCCTCGGCCGAGGGCGGCAGCATGAGCCGCTCCACCGTCATGGCGCAGCCGGCGACCCCGGCGGGCCAGGCGATCGTGCCGAGGAACTCGTCGAGGGGCTTCCCGCGCGGCAGCTTCTCCTGCTCGATCGGGGTGTAGGCGGTGGCGTCGTCGCCCAGGCCCAGCTGGGAGGCGAGCCTGGGCTCCTTGGCACGCAGCCGTGCGGTGTCGACCAGGGCGAAGAGGCGGGCCGGCTGGTCCCAGCCGAGGCCCGCCGCGTACTCGTCGATCTCGAGCACCGCGCGGGTGAGGGGGCTCGCGGCCATCGCCGGGCCGGAGGGGGAAACGTTGGACATGACCAATATCCTGCCTCCTCTTCCCCTGAATACGGGAACTAGGTAAAGCCTCAGTAAGTTGCACCATTGGGCTCTACGATCGCTGGGCCTGCTTTCAGACGCATCAACATCGAGGGGCGCACGTTGGCTTTCCAGATGCCGGACCGCGGCGGTAGCCCGTCCGGGCCGAGGATGAGAGTCGGCCGGCCGTCCCGGCGGGCCCGAACCCTGCTCATGACACTCGGGGTCCTGGCCGTGCTGGCCATGGCCTTCGTGATGTTCGCCGGGTTCTGGACGGACTGGCTCTGGTACCGCTCGGTCGACTACTCGTCCGTGTTCACCACCACCCTGTGGACGAAGATCGGCCTGTTCGCCGTCTTCGGCCTCCTGATGGGGCTCGCCGTCGGCCTGAACATCTGGCTGGCGTACCGGCTCCGGCCGCCGCTCAGCGCGATGTCGCTGGAGCAGCAGAGCCTCGACCGGTACCGGATGGGCCTCGCTCCGTTCAAGAAGTGGGTGCTGCTCGCGGTCACCGCCCTGGTGGCGCTGATCGCCGGCGCGTCCGCCTCGGGCCAGTGGCGCACCTGGCTGATGTGGGTCAACGGCGTGGAGTTCGGCCAGAAGGACCCGCAGTTCGGTCTCGACGTGTCGTTCTTCGCCTTCGACCTGCCCTGGTACCGCTTCCTGCTCGCCTTCGGCTTCGCCGCCGTCGTGCTGTCGCTGATCGCCGCCGCGCTGACGCACTACCTGTACGGCGGGCTGCGGATCACCAGCCCGGGCGCGCGGGCCACCGCCGCGGCCACCGGTCACCTCTCGGTGCTGCTCGGCGTCTTCGTGGCGCTGAAGGCCGTGGCGTACTGGCTCGACCGGTACGGCCTGGCCGTGAAGTCCAGCGACTTCAAGGCCACCGGCAACTGGACGGGCCTGCGGTACGTCGACGCCAACGCCTACCTGCCGGCGAAGACCATCCTGTTCTGCATCGCCGCGATCTGTGCCGTGCTGTTCTTCGCGACGCTGTGGCGCCGCACCTGGCAGCTGCCGGTGATCGGCTTCGGTCTGATGGTGCTCTCCGCGGTCCTGATCGGCGGCCTCTACCCGGCCATCGTGCAGAAGTTCCAGGTCCAGCCGAACGAGCAGGCCAAGGAAGCGGAGTACATCAAGAAGAACATCGACGCGACCCGCAAGGCGTACGCGATCGACGAGACGAAGCTGGAGAACTACTCGGGCAAGTCGACGGTGAAGGCGAAGGACCAGCTGCGCAGCGACGCCGACTCGGCGGCCAGCTACCGCGTCCTCGACCCGAACATCGTGTCGCCGACGTTCCAGCAACTGGAGCAGAAGCGGAAGTACTACCAGTTCCCGACCACCCTGGACGTCGACCGCTACCAGGGCAAGGACACGGTCGTCGGCCTCCGCGAGCTCAACATCAAGGGCATCCCGAAGCGGAACTGGATCAACGACCACTTCACCTACACCCACGGCTACGGCGCGATCATGGCCTCGGGCACCCAGACGGACGCCAACGGCTCGCCGGTCTTCACCGAGGCGGGACTGCCCACGAAGGGCATGCTCGGCAGCTACCAGCAGCGGATCTACTACGGCGAGAAGACCGACCAGTACTCGATCGTGGGCGGCCCGCAGAAGGAGCTGGACTACGAGGAGAACGGCGAGAAGACCACCAGCTACGAGGGCAAGAGCGGGGTCAACCTCTCCAGCACCTTCAACCGCGCGGCCTACGCCGTCGCGTTCAGCGAGCCGCAGATCCTCTACTCGGGAGCCATCGGCGAGGGCTCGCGGATCCTCTACAACCGCACGCCCAAGCAGCGCGTCGAGGCCGTCGCGCCCTGGCTGACCATCGACGGCGATGCCTACCCGGCGGTCGTCGACGGCCGGATCCAGTGGGTCATCGACGCGTACACGACGACGAACGGCTACCCGTACGCCTCGCGCACCACGCTCGGCGACACCACGGCCGACTCGCTGACCGTCGGCAACCAGCAGCGCGCCGTCGTCGCCCAGCAGAACCAGGTCAACTACATCCGCAACTCGGTCAAGGCCACCGTCGACGCCTACGACGGCACGGTGAACCTCTACCAGTGGGACACCCAGGACCCGGTCCTGAAGACCTGGATGAAGGCGTTCCCGGGCACGGTCAAGGCCAAGTCCGAGATCGGCGGCGACCTGATGCAGCACCTGCGGTACCCGCAGGACATGTTCAAGGTCCAGCGCGAGCTGCTGACCCGCTACCACGTCACCGACCCCGCGCAGTTCTACAGCGGCTCGGACGCCTGGCAGGTGCCGGACGACCCGACCAACAAGGACGGCAACGCGGTCCCGCCGTACTACCTGAGCATGAAGATGCCCGGGGACACGGCCCAGCGCTTCTCGCTGACGACGACGTTCACGCCGAACGGGCGGCCCAACCTGGGTGCCTTCATGGCGGTCGACGCCGACGCCACCAGCAAGGAGTACGGCCGGCTGAGACTGCTGCGGGTCACCGAGGACGTGCCGGGGCCGGCGCAGGTGCAGAGCAAGCTCAACGGTCTGCCCTCCGTCGCCACCTTCGTCCGGGACCTGAAGGGCGCCGACTCGGACATCCAGTACGGCAACCTGCTGACCGTCCCGCTCGACGGCGGATTCCTGTACGTGGAGCCGGTGTACGCCCAGGGACGCAACGCGCTCTACCCGCTCCTCAAGAAGGTCGCGGTGTCGTACGTGGACGCCGACCAGCCGGACGGTGACACGACCAAGGACACCACGGTGTTCGAGGACAACCTCACCAAGGCGCTGAACGCGGTCTTCGGGGTGGACGCGCCCACCACGCCGCCGCCGACCTCGCCGACGACCCCGCCGGGCACCGGCAACCCGCCGCCGGCGTCCAACGACGCCGCGCTCAAGCAGGCGATCGCCGACGCCCAGACGGCCTACGACGCGGGCGAGGCCGCCCTCGCGAAGGGCGACTGGACGGCCTACGGCCAGGCCCAGAAGGACCTCCAGGCGGCGCTCGACCGCGCCGCGGCGGCCGGGGCCAAGCTCAAGACGACGGGATCAAGCGGCTGACCTGAGGTTTTCCACCCCGCGTCCGTGATACGGTGGTTTCACCGACGCGGGGTGGAGCAGCTCGGTAGCTCGCTGGGCTCATAACCCAGAGGTCGCAGGTTCAAATCCTGTCCCCGCTACTCAGAGCACGAGGGCCCGGATCCATAAGGATCCGGGCCCTCGTCGTGTGTCGGCGTGCGCGGGGGGCCTGAAGAGCGGTAGGGAAGGGGCGAGTTGGCGTGAGTCGTGTTTGACTTGTCTCTCTGTGGGCATGTCGACAAAACGCTGAGTGACCTCACTGGCTGCGGTATACCAGGTGTGCTCGGGTTGCGGGTGGTGCGACGATGGTATTTATGGGGGACAGGGCAACTCTGTTGGAGACAGGGCGGTTTGTGCAGCGGCATGCCAGGAACGCCGCGGACGAGATCATCGAGGCAGTAGGGGCCGTCGATGCGGCCGTCGACACCGCCGCCGAGACCGATGCCGAGAACGAGACCGAGACCGAGGCCCGTCACCGGCGCGCCGCCGAGCGCGGCGACCTCGCCTCGATGAGCGCGCTCGGCGCGCTGCTGCTGCGCCGCGGCGACCTCGACGGCGCCGAGCCCTTCCTCCGCGCCGCCACCGCCGAGGGCGACCGGGCCGCCGCGAACAACCTCGGGGTCCTGCTCCACCAGCGCGGCTACGCCGACGAGGCCGCCGGCTGGTGGCGCGTCGCCGCCGTCGCCGGCTCCGCACCCGCCGCCCACGCCCTCGGCCGCCACCACCGCGAGCGCGGCGACGAGCCGGCCGCCGAGTACTGGCTCCGCCAGGCCGCCGAGCAGGGCCACGCCCTCGGCGCCTACGCCCTCGCCGACCTCCTGGAGCACCGCAGCGACGTCGGTGCCGAGCGCTGGCTCCGCGCCGCCGCCGAGCAGGGGCACCGCGAGGCCGCCTACCGCCTCGCCCTCGCCCTGGAGCGGCGCGCCACCGAGACCACCCGGGGCCCGCACGACACCGGCACCCGCCTCCGCGTCCCCGGCACCGGCGCCCTCGTGCCCACCGGCGCGCCCGCCGCCGCACCCGTCGGCGGCGCACCCGGACCGGCCGCCGGCGAGGGCGCCGGCGAGCCCTCCGAGGCCGAGCAGTGGTTCCGGCAGGCCGCCGCGCGGGGCCACCGGCGGGCCGCGCTCCACCTCGGCGCGATCCTGGAGCACCGCGGCGAGCTCAAAGAGGCCGGCCGCTGGTACCTCAGCTCCGCCAAGGAGGGCGAGGCCAAGGCGGCCTGCGCCCTCGGCTTCCTGCTCCGCGACGCGGGCGACGAGGAGAGCGCCGCCGTCTGGTGGCTGCGGGCCGCCCAGGACGGCGACGGCAACGCCGCCAACGCCCTCGGCGCGCTCCACGCGGCCCGCGGGGAGCAGCAGACCGCCGAGCGCTGGTACCGGGCGGCCATGGACGCGGGCGACGTGAACGGCGCCTACAACCTCGGGCTGCTGTGCGCCGCCCAGGACCGCATCCCGCAGGCCGAGCAGTGGTACCGCCGGGCCGCCTACGCGGGCCACCGCGAGGCCGCCAACGCCCTCGCCGTGCTCCTCCTCCAGGCCGGCGACGCCAACGGCGCCGAGCCCTGGTTCTCCAAGGCCGCCGAGGCCGGCAGCGTCGACGCCGCCTTCAACCTCGGCATCCTCCACGCCGGCCGGGACGACGACCGCACGGCCCTCGTCTGGTACGAGCGGGCCGCGGCCGCCGGGCACACCGAGGCCGCCCTCCAGGTCGGCATCGCCGCGCTCCGGGACGGCGACGAGCGCACCGCCGAGCGGCACCTGCGCTGTGCGGCCGGCGGCGGCAGCGCCGAGGCCGCCTTCCGGCTCGCCTCGGTGCTCGACGCCCGCCGCCCCGACCCGGGCCCGGCCGTCCTCGGCGCGCCCCGGGAGGAGAAGAGCGAGTGCGAGGAGTGGTACGAGCGGGCGGCCCAGCAGGGCCACCGGCGCGCCCAGGTGCGGGTGGGCATGCTCGCCGCCGGGCGCGGCGACCTGGCCGAGGCCGACCGCTGGTACCGCGAGGCGGCCGAGGCCGGCAGCCGCAACGGCGCCTTCAACCTCGGGCTGCTCCTCGCCCGCGAGGGCAGCGAGCGCGAGGCGTCGCTCTGGTGGACCCGGGCCGCCCGGGCCGGCCACGGCCGCGCCGCGCTCCGGCTCGCCCTGCTCGCGGCGCGCCGCGGCGAGCTGACCGAGGGGCGCCGCTGGTGCGCCCGCGCGGTGGAGCTGGGTCCGGCCGAGGTCGCGGAGCGGGCCGCGCGGCTCAGTGAGGCGCTCCACCAGGAGCTGACCGCGTGACGGTGGCGCCGTTCAATCGATTTGCACCGGCCGTGCGGCGTCCCGTAGAGTCGTGTCTACCGACGCGGGGTGGAGCAGCTCGGTAGCTCGCTGGGCTCATAACCCAGAGGTCGCAGGTTCAAATCCTGTCCCCGCTACTCAGTAGCACGAAGGCCCGGATCCAGTCACTGGATCCGGGCCTTCGTCGTGTGCGCGCGGGAGCCCGTGGCACGGGGAGAAGGCCCCCGCCGTGGCGGGGGCCTTCTCGGGGAGTCGTGCTCAGGCGGAGGTCGCGCAGCTCGGGCAGATGCCGCGGTACGTGACCTCGACGTTCGAGATCGTGAAGCCGAAGCGCTCGGTGTCGGGAAGGTCCGCCAGCGGGTCGCCCGCCGGATGGACGTCCCGGATCGCCCCGCAGCGGCCGCAGACCAGGTGCTGGTGCGGTCGGTGGGCGTTGGGGTCGTACCGCTTGGCGCGGCCGTCGGTCGCGACTTCGAGCACCTCGCCGAGGGTGACCATCTCGCCCAGCGTGTTGTAGACGGTCGCGCGCGAGATCTCGGGAAGCCGCGTCACGGCGCGGGCGTGGACCTCGTCGGCGGTCAGGTGTACGTGATCCCCGTCGAGGACCTCGGCCACGACGCGTCGCTGCGCGGTCATCCGCCAGCCGCGTCCGCGCAGTCGTTCCAACAGGTCGCTCATGGGGGCCAGGGTAACAGTCGGCGCCTCGGCTCCCCGAACGCGTGTGACTTTGGATGATCACTTGACCTGGACATTGTCCATTATAGGATCGTGTACGCCCACGGCGGTCATCGACGGCCTCCGAGGGCGGACGAGGACTTCGGCGGGCGGCTCGACGCCGCGATCCAGGCCCTGCGCGGCCGAGGGCGCCCGCCGAAAGAGGGGGCGGGCCGCGATCCGTACGGATCGCGGCCCGCCCCCGCGTCATCCCGCGACGCTGTGCAGCGGGACCCAGCAGCGGATGATGTCCCGGACCGAGACGATGCCGACGGGGCCGTGCCCGTCGAGCACCACGAGATGGCGGAAGCCGCCGTGCGTCATGGCCTCCGCCGCCTCCTCCAGGGTCCAGGTGGGGGCGGCGAAGACGACGTCGTGGGTGGTGTGGGAGTCGGCGGTCTCGGTGTCGGGGTTCTGGTCGCGGGCCAGCGACTTGAGGATGTCCCGTTCGGTGAGGATGCCGAGTCCGGCGTCCCCGTCCAGGACCACGGCCGCGCCGACGCGGCGCGCCGCCATCAGCCGGGCGGCCTGTCGAAGGGTGTGGGCGGGGCCGATGGTGAGGACCACGGTGCTCATGGCGTCACGGACGAGCATGGGCGGAGCCACCTCCTTGGTGAAGCGTTCCCGCCTTCAACGAGAACGGATTCACAAGTTCACAAGTGGGGGGACTCTCAGAGTGGCACCGGGGCAGGGGCTCGACAAGGGGGCGCGCGAGGCGCCCTCGGGGAGTGCCGAGGGCGCTCGAACGCCGAGGTTCCGGAGGCTCCGGCCGGGCGCTCAGCCCGCCGCGGCCTCCTGGTTGAGGTAGCTCAGCAGCTCGCCGTGGAGCAGGCCGTTCGACGCGGCCGCGTTCCCGCTGTGCGGACCGTGCCGGCCGTCCAGCCCCGTGTACGTACCGCCCGCCTCCTGCACCACGACCGCCACCGCGGCCATGTCCCACAGCGACAGCTCCGGCTCCGCGCAGATGTCCACCGAGCCCTCGGCGACCATCATGTACGGCCAGAAGTCGCCGTACGCCCGGGTCCGCCAGCACGCGCGCGTGAGGTCCAGGAAGCCGTCGAGGCGGCCCTGCTCCTCCCAGCCGTCCAGCGAGGAGTACGCGAAGGAGGCGTCCGCCAGGGAGGACACCTTCGAGACCCCGATCCGGGTCGCCGAGGCGAGACTGCGCCCGGTGTACGCGCCCAGGCCCTTCGCCGCCCACCAGCGCCGGCCGAGCGCCGGGGCCGACACCACGCCCACCACCGGCTGGAACCCGGTGTCCCCGGCCTCCATCAGGGCGATCAGGGTCGCCCAGACGGGTACCCCGCGCACGTAGTTCTTCGTACCGTCGATCGGGTCGATCACCCAGCGGCGCGGGCCGGAGCCCTCCACGCCGAACTCCTCGCCCAGGATCGCGTCGCGCGGCCTGGCCCGCTGGAGCTGCCCCCGGATCAGTTCCTCGGCTGCCTTGTCGGCCTCGCTCACCGGAGTCATGTCCGGCTTCGTCTCGACCTTGAGGTCGAGCGCCTGGAAACGGTCCATGGTGGCCGCGTCGGCGGCATCCGCGAGGACGTGGGCGAGACGCAGATCATCGTGGTAATCGGCCATGGTCGGCACTCTATCCCCGGGTGGTCCCGACGCGGCGAACCGTCCACGGGCGGCCCCTTGACAGTGCCCGGACGCCTGTCGACGCTGAGCACGGAGACGATTCCCCGGTCCGGAGGCGCCGATGCCGACTGCCCGCGAGGCCCTGCTCGACGCCGCGCTCGCCGCGCTCGCGCACCGGTCCTGGTCCACCGTGCGCATGGCGGACCTGGCCGTGGCCGCCCGGGTCTCCCGGCAGACCCTCTACAACGAGTTCGGCAGCAAGGAGGGCCTCGCCCGCGCCCTGGTGCACCGGGAGGCCGACAGCTATCTGCAGGGCGTCCGGCGGCTGCTCGCCGTGCCGGCCCCGCCCGAGCGGAACCTGGTCGCCGTCGCCGAGTGGATCGTCACCCGGGCCGCCGCCCGCCCCGTCCTGCGGTCCCTGCTCACCGGCGCCTGGGACGAGCGGCTGCCCGCACCCCGGCCCGCCCGGCCCGGCGCCCGCCCCGCGGCCGTCCCGGCCCAGCGCCGCGCCGACGAGGGCCCGCCCGCGCCCGGCGAGCTGGTCGCGGCGACCGCGGCCTGCGCGGGGGAGCGGTGGGCGGCGGGCTGCGAACTCGCCGTGCGGCTGGCCCTCAGCCATGTCGTGGCGCCCGCGGTCCCCACCGTCGACCAGGTGCGGGCGGGAGGTCAGTGCGCGGAGCCGGACAGCTGGAGTCCGATCACCCCGACGATGACCAGGCTGATCGAGATGATCTTGAGCGTCGAGACCACGTCGCCGAGGAAGATCATCCCGTAGATCGCCGTCCCCGCCGCCCCGATCCCGGTCCACACCGCGTACGCGGGACCCACGTCGAGCTTGCGCAGGGCGAGCGTGAGGAGGCCGAAGCTGCCCAGGGCGAAGGCGGCGAACGCGACCGTCGGCCACAGCCGGGTGAACCCGTGCGAGAGCTTCAGGCAGACCGCGAACCCCGTCTCCAGAAAGCCCGCCACCACCACCAGCAGCCACGCCATCGTCAGTGCCTCCCACGCCGTCGGTGACTGCTTCGTCGCACTTGGTGCGATTATGCCCTTACCGATCGTGGTCGTCCGTAAACGCGGACGGCGCGGCCGCCCGCAAACGCGGGCCGGCCGGGCTCAGTCGCCCTCGCGCCGCTCCCGGGTCGCGAGCAGCCGGCGCAGCGAGACGAGCCGCGCCGGATCGGCGTGTCCCTCAGCCACCCAGGCGTCCAGCGCGCAGTCCTGCTCGTCGTGGCTGCACGCGCGCGGGCAGTTCTCCGTCCCCGGCACCAGGTCGGGGAAGGCGAGGATGACCCGGGACGGGTCGACGTGGTGCAGGCCGAAGGAGCGGACGCCCGGGGTGTCGATGACCCAGCCGCCCTCCTTGTCGTTGAGCGGCAGGGCGAGCGCGGAGGTGGTGGTGTGCCGGCCGCGGCCCGTGACCGCGTTCACGACACCGGTGGTCCGCCGGCGCTCCGGCGGCACCAGGGCGTTCACCAGGGTCGTCTTGCCGACGCCGGAATGCCCGACGAAGGCGGTGGTCCGCCCCTTGAGGTGCTCGTGGACCCGCTCGGCGGCCACCCCGTCGACGAACTCGTCGCGGGTGGTGACCACGTGCGGCACGCCCAGCGCGCCGTACATCTCCAGGAGGGAGTCCGGCGGCGCCAGGTCGGACTTGGTGAGCACGAGCAGCGGGCTGAGACCGCCGTCGTACGCGGCGACCAGGCACCGGTCGATCAGCCGCGGGCGCGGCTCGGGGTCGGCGAGGGCGGTGACGATGGCCAGCTGGTCGGCGTTGGCCACGACCACCCGCTCGTACGGGTCGTCGTCGTCGGCCGTGCGCCGCAGCACCGAGCTGCGCTCCCCGATCCGCACGATCCGGGCCAGCGTGTCCTTCTCGCCGGACAGGTCGCCGACGAGCGACACGCGGTCGCCGACCACGGCCGCCTTGCGGCCCAGCTCGCGCGCCTTCATCGCGGTCACCGCCCGGTCGTCGACCAGGACGGTCAGCCGGCCGCGGTCGACGGTGAGGACCATCCCCTCCACGGCGTCCTCGTGCTTCGGACGGATCGTGGTGCGGGGGCGGGTGCCCTTGCGGTTGGGCCGCTGGCGGATGTCGTCCTCGTCGGTGTGCTTGCCGTAGCGCCGCATGGTTCAGGCCCCGAGCATTTCGGTCCACATCCTGGGGAAGTCGGGCAAGGTCTTCGCCGTCGTGGCCACGTCCTCGATCTCCACGCCCTCGACCGCCAGGCCGATGATCGCGCCCGCCGTCGCCATGCGGTGGTCGTGGTACGTGCGGAAGACGCCGCCGTGCAGCGGGCGCGGGCGGATGTGGAGACCGTCCTCGGTCTCGGTCACGTCGCCGCCCAGCTCGTTGATCTCCTTGGTGAGCGCCGCCAGCCGGTCCGTCTCGTGCAGCCGGAGGTGGGCGACCCCGCGCAGGGTCGACGGGGAGTCCGCGAGGGCCGCGACCGCCGCGATGCCGGGCGTCAGCTCGCCCACCTCGCCGAGGTCGACGTCGATGCCGTGGATCCGGCCCGTGCCGGTGAAGGTCAGACCGGCCTCGGTCAGCTCGCAGGATCCACCCATCTCGGTGAAGATCGTCCGCAGCGCGTCACCGGGCTGGGTGGTCCGCGCCGGCCAGTCCGGCACCGTCACCCGGCCGCCGGTGACCAGGGCCGCCGCCAGGAACGGCTGCGCGTTCGACAGGTCGGGCTCGACCACCAGGTCCCGGCCGCGCAGCGCGGAGGGCGCCACCCGCCACACGTTCGGGGCACCGCCGTGCTCCGGCTCGTCGACCTGCGCGCCGACCGCCCGCAGCATGTCGACGGTCATCCGGATGTGCGGCAGCGAGGGCAGCCGCGATCCCACGTGCCGCACCTCCACGCCCTGGTTGAAGCGGGGCGCGGAGAGCAGCAGGGCGCTCACGAACTGGGAGGACGAGGAGGCGTCGATCTCGACGGTGCCGCCGTCCAGGCCGCCGGCGCCGTGCACCGTCAGGGGGAGGGCGCCGCGCCCCTCGTCGTCGATGCGGGCGCCGAGCGCGCGCAGGGCGTCGATCACGCCGTGCAGCGGCCGCTCGTGGGAGCGGGGGTCGCCGTCGAAGCGCACCGGGCCGTCGGCGAGCGCCGCGACCGGGGGCAGGAAACGCATGACCGTGCCGGCGTTGCCGACGTCGACGGTCGCCGGGCCGCGCAGCGGCGAGGGGATGATCCGCCAGGCCTCGCCCGAGCCGTCCGGGCCCACGCCCTCCTCGATCCGCACGCCGAGGGTGCGCAGCGCCTCGGCCATCAGGAGGGTGTCGCGGGAGCGCAGCGGGCGGCGGAGCCAGCCGGGCTCGGACGCCAGCGCGGCGAGGACCAGGGCGCGGTTGGTGACCGACTTCGATCCGGGCACGGTGACGGTCGCGTCGACGGCGCCGCGGGCATACGGAGCGGGCCAGAGGTCGGTGGGCGGGTCGATGTGCGCGGAGGTGGCTGCGGTCATGGACTCACTGTACGGGGGAGTCAGAAGCCCAGGAGCCAGCGCCCGCCGCCGATCAGGGCCGAGATCGCGACGGCGTGGAAGAAGACCAGCCACACTCCGGCGGGCACATGGGTGAGCCGCGCGAGCTGGTCCGCGTCCGAGTCCGGTGTCCCGCCGTGGCGCCGCTTGAACTGGAGCTCGAAGGCCGGGCGGACGCCGCCGAGCAGCAGGAACCACACCACGGCGTACGCGAAGGCCGACTGGACCTCGGGGGAGGTCAGCCAGGACACGAGGAGGAAGGCGGCGCCGGTGAGCAGGACGGTGAGGATCCCGTAGGCGTTGCGGACCATCACGAGCATCGCGAGCAGCAGGGCCGTCGCCACCCACAGCAGCAGGGTCACCCGGTGGGTGCCGAGCAGGGCGGCGCCGCCGAGGCCGAGCAGCGGGGCCGCGGGATAGCCGGCGGCCAGGGTGAGGACCACGCCGAGACCGGTCGGCCGGCCGCGGCTCACGGTCAGTCCGCTGGTGTCCGAGTGCAGCCGGATCGCTTCGAGCCGCCGGCCGGTGGCGAGGGCGACCAGTCCGTGGCCGCCCTCGTGGGCGATGGTGATCGCGTTGCGGGCGAGCAGCCAGACGCGGCGGGGCACGGTGACGGCCAGGGCGGCGACGCCGGTGGCGATCACCAGCCACTCGGGCGGCGCGGCCTGCGCGCCGAAGAGGTCGAGGTCCATCGTTCGGGCCGCTCCTCGGGGGGTCGGGGATCGTGGCAGTGTGGCACGTATGTGCGGACGGTTTGCAGCGAGTCGGCGGCCCGAGGACCTCGTCGAGGCCTTCGGCATCGAGAAGTGGGAGCCGGAGGAGGCCCTGGCACCGGACTGGAACGTGGCCCCCACCAAGGAGGTCTGGGCCGTACTGGAGCGTCCTCTGAAGGACGCCGGATCCCGGCGTCCGGTTCGCCAGCTCCGCGCACTGCGCTGGGGCCTGGTGCCGTCCTGGTCGAAGACCCCGGAGGGTGCCGCCCGGATGATCAACGCACGGGCCGAGACCCTGGACGAGAAGCCCTCCTTCAAGGGGGCCTTCGCGGCCCGCCGGTGCATCCTGCCCGCCGACGGCTACTACGAGTGGGTCACCGGCGCGGGCGAGCGGGAGCTGGAGGTCGAGGGGAAGCGGAAGCGGGCCCGCAAGCAGCCGTACTTCGTGACCCCGGCCGACGGCTCGGTCTTCGCGATGGCGGGCCTGTACGAGTTCTGGCGGGACCCGACCCTGCCCGACGGCGCCCCCTCGGCCTGGTGGGTCACCTGCTCGGTGATCACCACCGAGGCCGAGACCGGGCCGCTGGGCGTGGCCCCGGCCGAGGGCCCCCGCTCGCTCGCCGACATCCACCCCCGGATGCCGCTGATGCTCACCGAGGACCGCTGGGACGCCTGGCTCGACCCGGCGATCACCCGGCCCGAGGAGCTGCGCGGGCTGCTCGCCGCCCCGCCGGAGGGCCTCATGCGGGCCTATCCGGTGGCGACCGCGGTCAGCAACGTCCGCAACAACGGGGCCGAGTTGCTGACGGAGCTGGACGGCCCGGAGGTCGGCACCCTGTTCTGACCGGTCGCCACACGCCTCGGCGCCCTCCCGCCCGCGGGGTTCGCCCGACACCCTCCGGGCGGCGCGGCCCGGACCGCCGGCGGGGGCAGGATGGGGGCGTGACCGACGTGACACAGTACGAGACCGTCCCCACCGACGCCGGGGACGCCCGCATCGCCTGGCACGAGGCGCCCGCGCCCCGGGCCGTCCTCGCCCTGGGCCACGGCGCCGGCGGCGGCATCGAGGCCCGCGACCTCCGGGCCCTGGCCGCAGCGCTGCCCGCCCGGGGCGTGACCACCGCGCTCGTCGAGCAGCCCTGGCGGGTCGCGGGCAAGAAGGTCGCACCCGCCCCCAAGACCCTGGACACCGGCTGGCGCGGACTCTGGCCGGCGCTCGCCCGGCCCGGTCTGCCGGTCGTCGCGGGCGGCCGCAGCGCCGGCGCCCGGGTCGCCTGCCGCACCGGGCGGGAGCTCGGCGCGCACGCCGTCCTCGCCCTGAGCTTCCCCCTGCACCCGCCCGGCAGGCCGGAGCGGTCCCGCGCCGGTGAACTCCTCGGCAGCGGCCTCCCGACGCTCGTCGTCCAGGGCGGCAACGACCCCTTCGGACGGCCCGCGGAGTTCCCGGACGGCCCGTACCGCCTCGTCGAGATCCCTTACGGGGACCACGGTTTCGCGCTCCCCAAGCGGGCCCCGCTCGGCCAGGAGGAGGCACTGGAGATCCTCGTGGCCGGCGTCGCCGACTGGATCGGCTCCCTGGGCTGACGGACCGGGAATGCCGAGCGGGGGAGCACTGTTGTTCCGTGCGTCGGTGTGAAGCAAGGAAGAGGGAGTCCGTCGCATGGGTTCGACCATCTGCCCGGAGCGCGCGCAGGCCGCTGACCTCGACTGGACAGTGCTGCCCGCTCCCCAGGGAGCCCGGATTCGGGCGGCGGGCGGAGCGGTTCCTCGTCTATCCTCCGAAACGAGCGGGTCCGCCCTCGGGCTCGCCGCCGCGCTGGAGGAGGTGGGTCCGGTCACTGGGACCGACACAGGGACCGACGACGGCCCCGAGGAGACGACCGAGGAGCGCAACGCGCGCTTCGAGCGGGACGCCCTCGGCTTCCTCGACCAGATGTACTCGGCCGCGCTGCGCATGACGCGCAACCCCGCGGACGCGGAGGACCTGGTGCAGGAGACCTACGCCAAGGCGTACGGATCCTTCCACCAGTTCCGCGAGGGTACGAACCTCAAGGCCTGGCTGTACCGCATCCTCACCAACACCTTCATCAACTCGTACCGGAAGAAGCAGCGCGAACCCCAGCGCAGCGCCGCCGAGGAGATCGAGGACTGGCAGCTCGCGCGCGCCGAGTCGCACATGTCGACCGGTCTGCGCTCCGCCGAGTCGCAGGCGCTCGACCACCTCCCGGACTCCGACGTGAAGGAAGCGCTCCAGGCGATTCCCGAGGAGTTCCGCATCGCCGTCTATCTCGCGGATGTCGAGGGCTTTGCGTACAAGGAGATCGCGGACATCATGGGGACACCCATCGGTACGGTGATGTCACGACTGCACCGGGGACGCCGCCAGCTGCGCGGCATGCTCGAGGACTACGCTCGCGACCGCGGGCTGGTACCCGCGGGCGCCGGAGAGTCGTCGAACGATCTGAAAGGCTCGGGCTCATGAGCTGCGGAGAGCCGCACGAGACGGATTGCTCGGAAGTCCTGGACCATCTGTACGAGTTCCTCGACAACGAGATGCCCGACAGTGACTGCACCAAGTTCGAGGTGCACTTCGAGGAGTGCTCCCCCTGCCTGGAGAAGTACGGCCTGGAGCAGGCCGTGAAGAAGCTCGTCAAGCGCTGCTGCGGCAGCGACGACGTCCCCACCGACCTGCGGTCCAAGGTCATGGGCCGGATCGACCTGATCCGCTCCGGGCACCCGGTGCCCGAGCAGGAGATCACGCCGATCGTGCCGACGACCCCGGCGACCCAGGAGTAGACCTCCCCGCCGGAGCGGGACACGGAGGCCGCCGCGATCCGATCGCGGCGGCCTCCCGCGTATATCAGCTTGTATCACCCGTTGGTGCGAATCCGCTCCAGCCCGCCGCCCCGGACCGCCCGACTCGCTAGCGTGACCCGCGTGATGGGCGTCAAGGTCATTCCGCGCGCGGCCCGCGTGTACATCGGCTGCGCCGTGCTGGGCACCGGGGCGGCCGTCCTGCCCGCCCTCCGCCCCGGCGCGGCCACCCCCTGGGGCACGGTCGCCCTCCTCGCCGCCCTGTCCGCGCTCTGCGAGCTGCCCTCCCGCTGCCGCCTCCTCGGCCGCGCCACCGGCGGATCCGTCCCCTTCGGCGCCGGCTCCTTCTTCCCCGTCCTCCTCGCCGCCGCCCTCCTCCTGCCCCCCGCGGCCGCCGCGCTCACCGCCCTCCCCGGCAGCCTCCTCGCCCGCGTCGAGGAACCCCCGGCCGCCCCCCGCCGCGCCTGGCGGGCCGCCGCCACCGCCCTCGCGGTCTGGGCCGCGGCGCGCACCGCCGAGGCCCTGGGCTGCGCCCGCGCCCTCGGACACGGGCCCGACGCCCCCGACTTCCCGTACGCCCTGCTGCCCGCCGGCGCCGCCGCGCTCGCCTTCTGCCTCGTCCTCACCGCCCTCGACGGCGGCATCCGGGCCACCGCCGACGGCCTGCCGCTGCGGGCCGCCTGGCACGGCCTCCTCGGCCGGGCACTCGCCCCGCACGCCGTGCACGGCCTCGCCGGACTCATGATGGCCGTCCTCTGGCGCAGCACGTACGGGCCGGTGTCGGCCCTCTTCGTGCTCCTCCCCATCCACATCTCCTGCTGGGTCTTCGCCCAGTACCACCGCGAGCGCGCGGCCCACCAGGCCACCATCCGCGCCCTCGTCCAGGCCGTCGACATCAAGGACCGCTACACCCGAGGCCACGGCGAACGCGTCGGCCACGCCTCCGTCCTGATCGCCCGCGAGCTGGGCATGCCCGAGGACCGGCTCGACGTCGTACGGTTCGCCGGCATCCTCCACGACGTCGGCAAACTCGGCGTCCCCACCCGGATCCTCCGCAAGGACGGGCCCCTCACCCCCGAGGAGCGCCGGATCATCGAGCTGCACCCCGAGTACGGCCACGAGATCGTCCGCGGCATCGGCTTCCTCGGCGAGGCGCGGGGCGCGATCCTCCACCACCACGAGCGCATGGACGGCAGCGGCTACCCCTACGGCCTGCGCGGCGACGAGATCCCCGAGTACGCCCGGATGGTGGCCGTCGCCGACGCCTTCGACGCCATGACCTCCACCCGCTCCTACAGCCGGGCCCGCCCGGTGCCGACCGCCGTCGCCGAACTGGAGCGGTGCGCCGGCAGCCACTTCGACGCCACCATGGTCGCCGCCCTCGTCCGCGCCCTCGACCGGCACGGCTGGCAGCCCGCCGTCACCGCCGACGAGACCCTCCCGGCCGGCCCGCCCGGCGGGAACCTGCCCCCGCCGCGCGGAACCGGCACGCCGGGCCGGGCACCCGGAGCCGCCGAGGGCCCCCGGTCCAGGGAGCGCGCATGAGACCCGGCGCCCCCACCGTCGGAGCCGTCCGCGGAGCGGCCCTCCTGCTGAGCCTCGCCGGATTCGCCTCCACCCTCTGGTACGGCGTCGACGAACCCGGCAACGCCCTCGCCTTCGGCACCCTCGTCGCCCTCGGCGAACTCACCCGCTGGGGCACCGCACCCGCCGCCGGAGCCCTCCCCGCGCGCGAGACCCCGGGCGCCGGCGAACCCGCCCCGCTCGCCGCCGCCGGGGCCCTCGCCTACGCCCTGCTCGGGTCCAGCGCCGGCACCGCCACCACCCACGGCGTCCTCCAGATCGTCGCCGTCGTCGTCGCCGCGGGCCTCGCCGGAATCGTCCCCCACCTCGCCCGGGGCCGGGAGCCCGGCCTCGACCACCTCGCCCGCCGCGTCCTCACCGTCGGCTTCGCCGCGCTCTGCTTCCAGCCCCTGTACAACTCCGGCACCGTCGTCCGGCACCTGGGCGAAGGCCCCGCCTACGCCCTCTTCCTCGTCCTGCTGCTCGGCCTGACCGCCCTGTGCGACGCCGTCCTCGCCGCCCTCCTGCTCCGCGCCCGCACCGGGTTCCCGTACGGCCCCCTCCTCCGCGACGAACTGCGCGCCCTCCGCGGCATCGGCTCCGCCGTCGGCGCCACCGGCACCGTCATGGCACTCGGCGTGGCCGCCGCCGGGCTCTGGGCCCTGCCCGTACTCGCCGTGCCGCTGCTGCTCACCCAGGTCTCCTTCCGGCGGTACGCCGCCGTGCGCACCGTCAACCGGCAGACCATCGCCTCCCTCGCCCGTGCCACCGAGATCGCCGGCTGCACCCCGCCCGGGCACGCCCACCGGGTCGCCGCCCTCAGCGCCGCCGTCGGCCGCGAGCTCGGGCTCTCCGGGACCGAGCTGGCCGTCCTGGAGCACGCGGCCCTCATGCACGACATCGGCCAGCTCTCCCTCGTCGACCCCGTCGCCGGCGGCGCCACCGCCCTGCTGCCCGCCGAGGAGCAGCGCCGGATCGCCCTGCTGGGCGGCGAGGTCGTCCGCAGGACCGGGGTCCCCGAGGCCGTCGCCGTGGTCGTGGAGCGGCAGGCCGACCCGTACCGTGAGCAGCCGCTGCCCGCCCGGATCGTCCGGACCGTGAACGCCTACGACGACCTCGCGGGAGGCGAGGGGGCGGCCGCCGCCCTCGACGCCCTGGAGCGGCTCCGGCTCGGCATCGCCCGCGACCACCACCCGGACGTCGTCGAATGCCTGGCCAGGGTCCTGGCGCGGGGCGGAGCGACTGGGGTGACCTCCGTCGCTACGGGGTAACCCATGGGTAATGAGCGCGCGTCCGACCGGGCATGGTTGGATGCGAACAAGAGGGTGAAGCGACCGGCAGGCGGGAATCGTGAAGATCTTCGGGAAGGTACGGCATCGGCCCTCCGCCTCATGGCGGCAGGCCACGGACCGCGCGTTCACGCTGATCGGCGACGGCCGGTACGAGGACGCGGGCGCACTCCTGACACGCGCGGCGGACCTGGAGCCCTGGCTCTCCGAGTCCTGGTTCAACCTGGCGCTGCTGCACAAGTTCCGGCACGACTGGGAGCAGGCGCGGGCCGCCGGGCTCCGTGCCGTCGCGCTGCTCGACAAGGAGAGCGGCGCCCCCGACTGGTGGAACGTGGGCATCGCCGCGACCGCGCTCCAGGACTGGCCGCTGGCCCGCCGGGCCTGGCAGGCGTACGGACTGAAGGTGCCGGGCGCCGCCGCGGGCACCGGCGAGCCCGCCGGCATGGAGCTGGGCAGCGCCGCCGTCCGGCTCTCGCCCGAGGGCGAGGCCGAGGTCGTGTGGGGCCGCCGGCTCGACCCGGCCCGCATCGAGGTCCTCTCCATCCCGCTGCCGTCCTCGGGGCGCCGCTGGGGCGAGGTGGTCCTCCACGACGGCGTGCCGAACGGCGAGCGCACCACCACGGCCGGGCCCGCCTACCCGGTCTTCGACGAGATCGAGCTGTGGGCCCCCTCTCCGGTCCCCACCTGGGTGGTCCTCCTGGAGGCGGCCACCGAGGCCGACCGGGACGCCCTGGAGCAGCTGGCCGCGGAAGCGGGGTTCGCCGCCGAGGACTGGTCGTCCTCCGTGCGGCTGCTCTGCCGGGCCTGCTCCGAGTCGACCATGCCGAGTGCCGAGGGCGAGGGCGAGCACTCCGACCCCCACGACCACAGCGAGCCGGGCCATCCCGGGCCGCTCGGACACCGCTCGCCCGGCGAGCTGTGGGTCCCCGAGCGGGAGTGCGGCATCGCGGCTCCCGCGGGCCTGGTCCGCGGGCTCCTCGACGGCTGGGTGGCGGACAGCCCCGACAGCCGCGAGTGGCGGGATCTCGAAGAGGTCTGCTGAGCGGACGCCGGGGGGCCCGTAGGCTGTCCTCCGACGGAATCGGGTTTTCAGGAAGGCGCGGCCGGACATGGCGCAGCAGGAGACGGACGAGCAGACGATCAACGACGGCTTCGTCGTGGACACGGAGGACTGCGAGGCGCGCGAGCTCGCCCACCGCGAGCGCGGAACGGCCCGTCCGATCACGGTGGTCGGCAACCCGGTGCTCCACAAGGAGTGCAAGGACGTCACCGAGTTCGACGACTCGCTCGCGGCGCTGATCGACGACATGTTCGCCAGCCAGAAGGCCGCCGAGGGCGTGGGCCTGGCCGCGAACCAGATCGGTGTGGACCTCAAGGTCTTCGTGTACGACTGCCCGGACGACGAGGGCGCCCGGCACACCGGCGTCGTGGTCAACCCGGTCCTCCAGGAGCTCCCGGCCGAGGCGCGCGTCCTCGACGAGTCCAACGAGGGCTGCCTCTCCGTGCCGACCGCCTACGCCGAGCTGGCCCGCCCCGACTACGCGGAGGTCCACGGCCAGGACGCGCAGGGCAACCCGATCAAGGTGCGCGGCACGGGCTACTTCGCCCGCTGCCTCCAGCACGAGACGGACCACCTGTACGGCTACCTGTACATCGACCGCCTCTCCAAGCGGGACCGCAAGGACGCCCTGCGCCAGATGGAGGAGGGCACCCCCCGCTACGAGACGGTGCCGAACGCCTGATCGCCCGCGCCGTACGAGAGGGGCCCCGCACTCGACCGAGTGCGGGGCCCCTCTCGTCGCGCCGGGTCCTAGAAGTCCTCGTCCAGGTCCACCGAGCCCTCGACCGCCACCTGGTAGGCGGACGGACGGCGCTCGAAGAAGTTGGTGAGCTCCTGGACGCCCTGGAGCTCCATGAACGAGAACGGGTTCTCGGAGCCGTACACCGGGGCGAAGCCGAGGCGCTGGAGGCGCTGGTCGGCGACGCACTGGAGGTACTCGCGCATCGACTCGGTGTTCATGCCGGGCAGGCCGTCGCCGCACAGGTCGCGGCCGAACTGGAGCTCCGCCTCGACGGCCTCCTTCAGCATGTCCGTGACCTGCTGCTGGAGCGCGTCGTCGAAGAGCTCGGGCTCCTCCTTGCGGACGGTGTCCACGACCTCGAAGGCGAAGTTCATGTGCATCGTCTCGTCACGGAACACCCAGTTGGTGCCGGTCGCGAGGCCGTGGAGCAGACCGCGGGACCGGAACCAGTACACGTAGGCGAAGGCGCCGTAGAAGAACAGGCCCTCGATGCACGCGGCGAAGCAGATCAGGTTGAGCAGGAAGCGGCGGCGGTCGGCGGCCGTCTCCAGGCGCTCGATCTTCTCGACCGAGTCCATCCACTTGAAGCAGAACTGGGCCTTCTCGCGGATGGAGGGGATCTCCTCGACCGCGTCGAACGCTGCGGCGCGGTCGTCCGGGTCGGGCAGGTAGGTGTCGAGCAGCGTCAGGTAGAACTGGACGTGCACGGCCTCCTCGAACAGCTGGCGCGACAGGTACAGGCGCGCCTCCGGGGAGTTGATGTGCTTGTAGAGCGTCAGCACCAGGTTGTTCGAGACGATCGAGTCGCCGGTCGCGAAGAACGCGACCAGGCGGCCGATCATGTGCTGCTCGGCCGGCGTGAGCTTGGCGAGGTCGGCGACGTCCGAGTGGAGGTCGACCTCCTCCACGGTCCAGGTGTTCTTGATCGCGTCCCGGTAGCGCTCGTAGAAGTCCGGGTAGCGCATCGGACGGAGGGTCAGCTCGAAGCCCGGGTCGAGGAGGTTCTTCTTCTCGTTGGTGCTCATTACTGGCAGGCCTCGCAGGACTCGGGGTTCTCAAGGGAGCAGGCGAGGGCGTCCGCGTCGGGAGTCGCCTGCTGGACGGGGATGGTGGCGGCGGCCGGCGTCGCGGCCTGGGCGGCGCGGGCGATCCGGGTCGCCGGACGGGAGCGCAGGTAGTACGTCGTCTTCAGACCCTGCTTCCAGGCGTACGCGTACATCGACGACAGCTTGCCGATGGTCGGCGTCTCCAGGAACAGGTTCAGCGACTGCGACTGGTCCAGGAACGGGGTCCGGGCGGCGGCCATGTCGATGAGACCGCGCTGCGGGATCTCCCAGGCCGTGCGGTACAGCTCGCGCACCTCGGCCGGGACCCAGGTGAAGCCGGCCACCGAGCCGTTGGAGTCGCGCAGCGCCTCACGGGTCTGCGCGTCCCACACGCCGAGCTTCTTCAGCTCGTCGACGAGGTACGAGTTGACCTGGAGGAACTCGCCGGACAGCGTCTCGCGCTTGAAGAGGTTGGAGACCTGGGGCTCGATGCACTCGTAGACGCCGGCGATCGAGGCGATCGTCGCGGTCGGCGCGATGGCGAGGAGCAGGCTGTTGCGCATGCCGGTGACGGCGATCCGCTCGCGCAGCGCGGCCCAGCGCTCGGGCCAGTTGAGCTCCACGTCGTAGTGGTCGGGGTGCAGCACGCCGCGGGCGGTGCGGGTCTGCTCCCAGGCGGGGACGGGGCCGTTGCGCTCGGCGAGGTCGGCGGAGGCCTCGTAGGCGGCGAGCATGATGCGCTCGGCGATCCGGGTGGACAGTGCGCGTGCCTCGGCCGAGTCGAACGGCAGCTTCAGCTGGAAGAAGACGTCCTGGAGGCCCATGGCGCCCAGGCCGACCGGACGCCAGCGGGCGTTGGAGCGGCCCGCCTGCTCGGTCGGGTAGAAGTTGATGTCGACGACCCGGTCGAGGAAGGTGACGGCCGTGCGGACGGTGGCGTCGAGGCGCTCCCAGTCGATGTCCCCGCCGGTCACGAAGGACCCGAGGTTGACCGAGCCGAGGTTGCAGACGGCCGTCTCGCCGTCGTTCGTGACCTCGATGATCTCGGTGCAGAGGTTCGAGGAGTGGACGACGGTGCCCGGCTCGGCCGTCTGGTTGGCGGTCCGGTTCGAGGCGTCCTTGAAGGTCATCCAGCCGTTGCCGGTCTGGGCCAGGGTCCGCATCATCCGGCCGTACAGGTCGCGGGCCGGCATCGTCTTGCGGGCCAGGCCGGCGGCCTCGGCCTTGCGGTAGGCGGCGTCGAACTCCTCGCCCCACAGGTCGACCAGCTCGGGCACGTCCGCCGGGGAGAACAGCGACCACTCGCCGTCGGCGTTGACCCGGCGCATGAACTCGTCCGGGATCCAGTGCGCGAGGTTGAGGTTGTGCGTGCGGCGCTGGTCCTCGCCGGTGTTGTCGCGGAGCTCCAGGAACTCCTCGATGTCCGCGTGCCAGGTCTCCAGGTAGACGGCGGCGGCGCCCTTGCGGCGGCCGCCCTGGTTCACCGCGGCGACGGAGGCGTCGAGGGTCTTCAGGAACGGGACGATGCCGTTGGAGTGCCCGTTGGTGCCGCGGATCAGCGAACCGCGGGCCCGGATGCGGGAGTAGGAGAGGCCGATGCCGCCGGCGTGCTTCGAGAGGCGCGCGACCTGGTGGTAGCGGTCGTAGATGGAGTCCAGCTCGTCCTGGGGGGAGTCCAGGAGGTAGCAGGAGGACATCTGCGGGTGGCGGGTGCCGGAGTTGAAGAGCGTGGGGGAGGACGGCAGGTAGTCGAGCCGGCTCATCAGGCCGTAGAGGGCGGCGACCTCGTCGAGCGCGCGGACGCTGTCGTCCTCGGCGAGGCCGCAGGCCACGCGGAGCATGAAGTGCTGGGGGGTCTCGATCACCTTGCGGGTGATCGGGTGGCGCAGCAGGTAGCGCGAGTAGAGGGTGCGCAGGCCGAAGTAGCCGAAGCGGTCGTCGCCGGCCGCGTCGATCGTCGAGTCGAGCCGGTCCGCGTGCTGCGCCACGAACTCCGCGGTGCGGTCGGCGATCAGGCCCTCGCGGTGGCCGACGGCGACGGAGGCCGAGAAGGAGAACGAGCCCTGGCTCGCGGCCTCGTCGGCGATGGTGATGGTCAGGAGCCGGGCGGCGAGCCGGGAGTACGCCGGGTCCTCGGCGATCAGACCCGCGGCCGCCTCGGTGGCCAGCTCGCGCAGTTCCGCCTCGTCCGCGGCGGCGCTGCGGCCGCGGAGCGCGGCGGCGGCGACCCTGCCGGGGTCGGTGTCGGGGAGGTCGGCGGTGAGGTCGGTCAGGGTCCGCAGCAGCACGGTCCCGGGGCCGTCGCTCTCGACCGCGGAAGCCTCGGCGGAAGCCGGATCGGCAGGCGCGATGGTCACGTGGGGGCTCTCCCTCGCTCGGCTCGGGGCCGCGGCGGGGGGAGGAGGGCACGCGGGGGTCCGGACGCCGGACGCGCTGTGTCCACCGGCCCACTCCGCGAGGCCCGGAAGTCATCGGCACCCGGAACGATCGGACCGGGTGCGCTGCCGGCAGGTCCTCGGACTCACCTCGTCCGAACACGTCGTATCCGTACGAAGCACACCGTTGCGGGACAGTTCCGGATTCGCGCCGGATTCCCCTGCGTCGACAGCGAGCACGAGCATACATGTGGGGGGCTCCGCTTGCGGAACCCCCCACATGTTGTGTCGCGCCGGGGAGTCAGAACTCCAGGGCGTAGGTGCGCAGAGAGTGATCGGGGATCGGTTCCCAGTCCCGGTGGGGCGTGCGGACGAAGCCCAGGCGCTCGTAGATCCGGTGCGCGGAGACCATCGTGGCGTCCGTGGACAACACGATGCGGCGGCACCCCGGGAGGGCCTGCGCCCGCTCGATGCAGGCCCGTACGAGGGCCTCCCCGACGCCCCGGCCGCGGGCCTCCCGGGAGACCACGAGCATCCGGAACTCGGCCTCGCCGTCCACGGCGATGTCCGCCCACGGGGTGTTGCCGGTGGCGAAGGTCACCCCGCCGAGCAGCCGGTCGTCGGCGTCCTCGGCGAGCAGCACCTCGCTCTCCCGGGCCCGCCGGGCCGTGTCCCGGAGCACGTGCAGATACGAGTCCTCCGCCCCGTACTTCAGCAGCCCGTCGCTCAGATAGGTCCCCGCGGTGAGCTCACCCAGCGCCTCGTAGTCCTCGGGCCGTACCGCCCTGATCGTGAAGTCCATGAGGGCAGTGTGCCTCCGGCGGGCCGACCGGCGTCAGGGCGGTCCACGGGACGGGCCGCCCCGCCTCCGGGGAGGCGGGGCGGCCCGTGGGTGCCGCGACGGCCGGGGTCCGGCCGGGCGGTCAGTGGGTCTCGGCTCCCACCTTCGGGAGCTTCGTGTCGACCCCGCGGTCGCCCGCGTCGGCCGTGTAGTCCTCCGGGGAGGTCTCGTCGACGCCCTCGGGGGCCTTCACGGCCTTGAGGACGAAGGTCAGGACGACCGTGACGAGGACGTTGAGGAGGAAGGCGGTGAGACCGATGTAGCCGATCTCGCCGATGCCCGGGATCTCGGCGGAGGAGCCGCCGAAGTGCTTCTGGGTCGGGCTGGCGACCCCGTACGCGGCGACCGTGCCGTAGACCATGCCGACGGCCCAGCCGCCGAGCAGCGCCCAGCGGTGGAACCAGCGGGTGAACAGGCCGCCGACGAGGGCCGGGAAGGTCTGCAGGATCCAGATGCCGCCGAGCAGCTGGAAGTTGATCGCGACCGTCTTGTCCATGGTGAGGACGAAGGCGAGGGCGCCGACCTTCACGAGGAGCGAGACCAGCTTGGAGACCTTGGTCTCCTGGGCCGGGGTCGCGTCCGGCTTGATGAAGTCCTTGTAGATGTTCCTCGTGAAGAGGTTGGCCGCGGCGATCGACATGATCGCCGCCGGGACGAGCGCGCCGATGCCGATGGCGGCGAACGCGACGCCCGCGAACCAGTCGGGGAACATCGTCTCGAACAGCTGCGGGATGGCGAGCTGGCCGTTCTTCACCTGGATGCCGGCGGCGATCGCCATGAAGCCGAGCAGCGCGAGCAGACCCAGCATCAGCGAGTACAGCGGCAGGATCGTGGTGTTGCGGCGGATGACCTCGCGGCTCCGGGACGACAGGGTCGCCGTGATGGAGTGCGGGTACATGAAGAGCGCGAGCGCCGAGCCGAGCGCCAGGGTCGCGTAGGTCCACTGGCCGGCCTCGCCCGGGACGAGCGAGCCCCGCGGCTTGTCGGTCGCCGGGTTGACCTGCGCGTAGGCCTCGCCCGCCTTGGCGAAGATCTCGTCGAAGCCGCCCAGCTTGATCGGGATGTAGATGATCGCCACCGCGATGACGATGTAGATCAGGGTGTCCTTGACGAAGGCGATGAGCGCCGGGGCGCGCAGACCCGAGGAGTAGGTGTAGGCCGCGAGGACGCCGAAGGCGATGAGCAGCGGCAGGTCCTTGATGAACCAGTGGGTGTTCTCGCCGCCGCCGACGCCCATCACGTCCAGGACGGCCTGGATGCCGACGAGCTGGAGCGCGATGTACGGCATGGTGGCGAGGATGCCGGTCACCGCCACCGCGAGGGACAGGCCCTTGGAGCCGAAGCGGCCGCGCACGAAGTCCGAGGTGGTGACGTACCCGTGCTTGTGCGAGACGGACCAGAGCCGCGGCAGGAAGGTGAAGATCAGCGGGTAGACCAGGATCGTGTACGGCACGGCGAAGAAGCCGGCCGCGCCCGCCGCGTAGATGGCCGCCGGGACGGCGACGAAGGTGTACGCGGTGTAGAGGTCGCCGCCGAGCAGGAACCAGGTCACCCAGGTGCCGAACGACCGGCCGCCCAGGCCCCACTCGTCGAGGCTGTGCTCGTTCTCGGCCTTGCGCCAGCGCGCGGCCAGGAAGCCCATGACCGTGACGGCCAGGAAGAAGAAGATGAAGACGGCGAGTGCGACGCCGTTCACGCCGTCCTTCATCGCGCGTCACCGCCCTTGCGGCCGCGCTGGTCCAGCTGCCAGAGCTTGTACGCCACCATGGTGAGCGCGGTGGACACCAGCACCCAGAGCATCTGGTACCAGTAGAAGAACGGGATGCCCGCGAAGAGCGGTTCGACCTTCGCGTACGAGCCCACCCAGAGCATCGCCACGAACGGCGCGAACAGACAGAGCGCGATCACCACCCTCAGGGGCGTGATGGTGGGTTGTTTCCGTTGTGTCGCTTCTGACATGGCGATTCCGGTCCCCTCACTGATCACCTCGGTAATGCTGGGGAAATCTAGGGGACGGTTCCGCTGCACGGAACCCCTGTCCGCATAACGGATGGGACTCCGTCAGCTGTGCGTGTGGGAGCGGTCCCCCGGCACGGGGCGGGACGGGGGTCAGGCGACAGGCCCTAGAGCCAGCCCTCCTTGGCGGCCCGCACGCCCGCCTCGAACCGGCTGCGCGCGCCGAGCCGGTTCATCAGTTCGGAGCTCATCCGGCGCACGGTCCGCAGCGACACCCCGAGCCGCCGGGCGGCGATGTCGTCGGTGCAGCCGATGCCGAGCAGCATGAGCAACTCCCGCTCCTGCGGCGAGAGGTCGTGCGCGTCGCGGCGCGGGCTCTCGCCGAACGGCGTGCCCGCGTCCCACAGCCGGTCGAAGAGCACCAGGAGCGCGTGTACCAGGCCGGGGCTGCGGACCTCCAGGGCGCCCGCCCGCCCGTCCTCGGGATCCACCGGGACCAGCGCGGCCTCCCGGTCGACGATCACCATGAGCATCGGCACCACGGGCACCGTCCGCGCCTCGCCGCCGAGGTCGCAGTACCAGCGCACGTACTCGACGGTCGGCGGGTCGTTGCGGAAGCTCTCCTGGTAGATCGAGCGGATCCGCACACCGCGTTCCAGGGCGAGTTGGTCGAGCGGCTGGCTCGCGTCCATGGTGTCGGGGAGCTGCGCCCCGCCGGGGAGCAGCGAGAGGCACTCGGTCCTGGCGTTCGCGGCCAGGTCCTCCAGGCGCTCCCGGACGTTGTCGAGGCCGGTGATGCGGTCCACCAGGTCGTGCCGCACGCCCGGTTCGGCGTGGTCGGCGTACGAGGCGAGGATGCCGGCCACGGCCCGGCCGGCCTGCTCGACCTGGCGCTTCCGCTTGCTCAGCTCGGCCTCGGCCCGGGACAGCAGGAAGGAGAAGCCGACGTCCGGATGGAAGGGTTCGACCTCGCCGGACGAGTCGTCCATCAGGACCAGCTTGAGGTCCGCGAGGCAGGCGAGCGCCTCGCGGACCTCGGGCTCGGGGCGGCCCAGCTGGGCCGCCATCTCCGCCACGTCGAACTCGGGTCGCTCCAGCAGCAAGCGGTAGACGGCCTCCGTCGACTCCTTTATGCCGAGCGCCTCCAGCATCCCCTGTCTCCCCCTCGTCACGTTCCGTACCGCGACCGCCCCGCATTCGTGATCGCGGTCGTCGATGCTAAGCGGGAGAACCCGTCTAGGTCTAGACCAATTGGAGTGAACTCCGGGATGTGGGACGGGCCGGGACCGCGGGCGGGGTGCGGCGGCGTCCGGCCGCCGCGTCGAGCACCGCCGCCATCGCGAACCCCGACACCAGCAGCGCCAGTTCGACCTGCGGACCGATCCCGACCGCGAGCACCGCGAGCGCGCCCGCGCCCGCCGCCGCGAGCCCCGCCCCCGGGGGGCCGCCCGCCGCCGACGCCACCGAGCGGTCGAGCGACACGCAGAAGGCGAACACCCCGACGACCAGGGGGACCCAGCCGGTGACCGCCCCGGTGCCGGCCGGACCCCATTGCCACAGCACGGTCAGCGCGCCGGCCGAGGCGAGGGCGGCCAGGACGGCGCGGAGCACGGCGCCGGCCGCCGCCCCCGCACCCGGGAAGCCGGACGGCACCGGGAGCAGGACCAGAACGGCCAGGGCGGCGAGGGCGGCCGCGGGGACCGCGAAGGGCAGCAGCCCGTAGACCCCGTCCACCAGATCGCGGTCGACCACGCCCGAACCGCCGACCGCCGCGGATGCGGGCCCCGCCGCGAAGGCCGACCGCACCGCCGACACCGTCGCCGCGCCCGCCGCCGTCATCGGCTCCTCCTCCGGGACGACCACCACCACGGCCGTGCCGTCGCGCCGCCACTCGTCGCCGCGCGGCGCCGCCGCGAGCAGCACCCCCGGCACCCGGGCCGCCCGCGCGGCCGCCGCCCGCGGATCGGCGCCCTCGGGGAGCAGGACCTCCAGGGGGTTGAGGACCCCCGAGGGCACCCCGGCCGCCGCCAGCCGGTCCAGGCCGTCGCGGGCCGGGCCGCTCGCCACCAGGGCGGTCGCCTCCGGATTGCCCACCCGCAGCTGCGTGGCCGCGCCGGCCGCGAGGACGAGGAGGATCAGACCGCACACCGCGGGCACCGGACCCGAACGTCCTCCGCCCCGCCCCGCCGCCCCCGCGGCCCGGGGCGACCGCCCCGCCGCCGCGGGCCCCTCCGTCCGCCGCGACCGCGTCGACCGCGTCGCCACCGAGCGGAGCACCGGCACCAGGGTCAGGGCCGCCGCCGTGCCCACCGACCACACCGCCAGCCCCGCGACCCCGACCGAGCGCAGGAACGACGCGGGGAAGAGGGCCAGGACCGCGCAGGCCGCCGCCCCCGCCGCACCGGCCGCCGCCGCCGACCGCTCGCCCGCGCCCGGCGGCTGGGCCCACCGGTGCACGGCGAGCACCAGGGCCGTCACCGGCACCAGGTAGACCACGACGAAACTGATCTCGGTGAACCCGGCCACCGCCTCCACCAGGACCAGCGCCCCCACCGACGTCACCCCGGCGAGCAGCAGCGGCGCGAGGACTCCCGCCGCCGAGCGGAACACCGCCGCCAGCAGCACCAGCAGCCCGAGCGCGCACGCCGCCTTCACCGCCAGGGCCACCGGCCCCGGCCCCGCCACCGCGCTGTCGTGCTGGAGCGGGAGCACCCCGGTCACCTCGACCCGGGCCTCCGGCAGCGCCGACCGCAGATCCGCGCGCAGGGCGACCGCCGCCTCCTCCACGGCCGTGAGCCCCGCGAGGTCCGGCTCGCCGGCGCCCGGGTACACCAGCGCGTACACCGTGCGGCCGTCCCCGCCCAGGAACCCCTCGTCGCCCGTGCCCGCGTACGAGACCGTCCGCGCGCCCGGGCCCGCCGCGTGCCGGACGGCGTCGCCGAACCGCCCCGCCGCGCCCGGGGCGCGCACGTCGGCGCCCGCCGGCCAGCTCGCGACCGCGACCAGCGGGGCGACGGCGGCGCCGTTCCCGTAGCGCTCCTGGACCTCCTGGTTCGCGCGGTGGCCCGGCCCGCCCGAGGCCGTGAACGACTGGTCGAGCCGGCCGAGGCACAGCACCGCCACCGCGCCGCCGATCAGCAGCACGAGCAGCCAGGCCACCCCCACGGCCGTCCGGTGGCGGAGCGCGAGATCCCGCGTCCGTGCGGTCAGGTCAGTCGACATCGTCGAGCCGCTTCCTCAGCTCGTCGTCCAGACGCAGCCCGACCGCGCCGAGCGTCTCGTCCAGCTGGGCCGTCGAACTCGCCCCGATCACCGGGAGCACGGGCAGCTCGCCGCCCAGTGCCCAGGCCAGCACCACCTGGTTGGCGGTCACCCCCAGCTCCGCCGCGACCTCCGCGAGCACCTTCAGGCGCCGCTCCGAACCCTCGTGCCGGTACTGCTCGGGAACCTCCTTGCCGGCATCGGTGTACGCCCCCGTCAGCTGGGTCGTGTACGCCGTGAACGTCAGCTCCGGACGCGTCCCCAGATAGTCGAGCAGCTCCTCCGAGGCATGCGGGTTCACCCCGAACTCCGCACCGGGGCGCGGCCGCAGATAGGTGTACCGCTGCTGCACCGCCGCGTAGTCCGGCACCCCGGCGGCGACCGCCGCGCCCCGCGACTCCTCGATCCGCCAGGCCGCGAAGTTGGAGCAGCCGGCCCGGCCGATCTTCCCCGTGTCCTCCAGCTCGCCGAAGGCGGCCATGGTCTCGGCGACCGGGGTCCGCCGGTCGTCGATGTGCGCGTAGTAGAGGTCGATCCGGTCGGTGCCCAGGTTCCGCAGGCTCTCCTCCACCTGGCGGCGCAGCACCGGGGCCGACAGCCCCTCCGCGCACTCGGGCCAGGCCGAGCCGGGCGGGTCGGGCAGCGCCCCGACCTTGGTGGCCAGCACCATCTCGTCCCGGACGCCCCGGCTGCGCAGCCAGCGGCCGATCAGCAGCTCGCTCTCGGCGCCGGTCGCGCCGGGCTCCCAGAACGCGTAGGTGTTGGCGGTGTCGATGAAGGTGCCGCCGGCCTCGTGGAAGCGGTCGAGGACGGCGAAGGCGGCGGCCTCGTCGATCCGGGTGCCGAACGGCAGGGTGCCCAGGCACAGGGTGCTCACACGGGGGCCCTCGGGGCCGCCCAGGTGGGTGTATTCCATGGTTTCTTCCCTCTTTCTCATCGGTGGGGGGTGCTCACAGGTGGGGGGTGGTGACGGTCAGTTCCTGGACCAGGTGGTCCGACAGGCCCTCCGCCGAGCGGAAGCGGTACGAGCCGACCCGGGCGCCGCCCCCGGTGAACGCCCAGTCGATCCGCCACAGCCGCAGCCGCGCCCGGGCGTTCCAGCTGGCCGGCAGGAGCGAACGGCAGGCGCCGATCGCGTCGCGCAGCGAGCGCGGCATCCGCCGGATGTCCCCGATGGCGGCGCTCGTGTTGAAGTCGCCGGTGACCAGCACCGGGTGGGGGTTGTCCCGCAGGTCGGCGACGAGGGCCGCGTACTCCCGGTCGCGGGCGGCGGCCCGGCGCCGCATGTCCCGCAGGAAGGCCGGACGCAGCGGGTTCATCACGGTCAACTGCACCGGGATGTGGACGTTGTACGTGGACAGGACGCCGGCCCCGACCCGCAGGTCCACCCGGAGCGAGCAGGCGCCGACCGGCACGGGCGGCCCGGCGGGCGGGAACCGGGACAGCGTCACGGAGTTGTTGTCCACGGAGAGGTGGTGCCCGGGGAACGCGGTGCGGATCCGCTCCTCGTCGTCGATGTCCCAGACCTCGCCGCCCTCGAAGCCGTTCAGGTATTCCTGGAGCACGTAGACGTCGGCCGCGAGGGAGCGCAGGAAGGCGTAGAAGCGGTCGGGGTCGCCGCCCTGGTTCCAGTGCTGGGTGTTCCAGGAGACCAGCCGCAGCCCCTCCGCCGGCTCCGGCCGGCGCCCCAGCGCGCGCAGGTTGATCCCGTTCTGCGTCCAGCCCGCGAGCAGGCAGCCCGCGGCGATCGCCCCCGCCGTCCCGCCTCCGGTCGCCGCGGCGGCCGCGAGCAGGACGAGCGGCACGGCGGCGAAGGCGAGCGGGGGCAGCAGGGAGACCGCGAGCCAGGGCCACCAGCGCCCGTTCAGCACCAGGTGCAGGGCGAGGAGGACCGCCCAGACCAGGGCGCAGGACAGCAGCACGTCGGTCACCCGTTCTCCGGCAGGGACACCCACAGGTCCTGCACGGCGTGGTCGGACAGCTTCTCGGGCTCGTTGAACTCGTACCGCTCGGCCTTCGCCCCGTTCCCGGTGAACGCCCAGTCGGTCCGCCAGAAGGGCTTCCAGCCGCCCTCCTCCCAGCTCGTGGGGTACGGGTCGGTGCTCACGTCCGCCGCGTCGTCGAGGCGGTCCCGGAGCGGGTCGAGGTCGGACATCGCGGCGGTCGCGTTGAAGTCGCCGGCCACCACCACCGGGTTGCGGTTGGCGGCCACGTCGGCCTCCAGGCCCGCGTACTGGGCCCGGCGCGGGGCGAACCGCTCCCGCATGTGGCGGTAGAAGGCGACGGACAGCAGCCCGTCCGGCATGCTGTTCCACACCGGCATGTGCACGTTGTAGAACGACACCGTCCGGCCCTTCACCCGCACGTCGGTCCGCAGCACCTTGTTCTCCTTGTACTCCGTCTGCCAGTCCGCGCCCGGCGGCAGGTCGCCGGCCGGGCCCACGGCCGGCTGCCGCAGGATCGGGAAGCGGGAGAGCGTCACCAGTTCGCCGCGGACCGCGACCTCGTAGCCGGGGAACTCCCGGCGCAGCCGCGCCAGGTCGTCGATCGGCAGCTTCCCCTTCCGGTCGGCGGTCACGTGCTGGTACTCGTGCAGCAGGTAGACGTCCGCGTCCTTCGCCTTCAGGAAGGCGTAGAAGTGGTCCTGGGTGCCGAGGAGCTGGTTCCACGAGTTGGTGTTCCAGGCGAAGACCCGTACGGAGTCCGGTCCGGTCCCCGGCTGCGACCGCCACAGGGCCGCCGGGTCGAGGCCCGACTGCCCGAAGCCCACGAGCAGGGCGAGCGCGGCCGCCGCCAGGCTCCGCCGGCGGGCGGCGCCGCGGGCGGGCAGGGAGAGCGCGGCGAGCAGCAGCGGGACCAGGGCGAAGGCGGCCGGTGGCACGATGCCCACCAGGTGCCCGAGCCAGATCCGCCCGTCCGCCGCCCACTCGACGAGGAGGAGGACGAGCCAGCCGAGAGCCGCGCCGAGGGCCAGCCGGCCGCGGCGCCGCCGGGTGGGGGCGACCCGCGCGGTCCCGGCCGGCGCCTCGGGGGGAGCGAGCGTGTCAGCCACGGGACGCCCCCGCGGCCGCCCCCGCGGCCGTGCCCGTGGTTCCCGCCGTGCCCGCCGCCAGGTCCGGCCGGGGCTGCGGGTCGTACAGGTGCCGGAACCGCTTCGAGCAGAGCCACTGCACGCCCGCCACCCCGATCGCCGCGAACACCGTCAGGTTCACCAGGAAGTTGACGGCCACGAAGTACCCCAGGAAGAGCCGCCCCCGGTGCCGCCGCACCTCCCGGTACATGTCCAGGTCGCCCCACACGCCGAGCGCGAACAGCGCGAGCGGCAGCAGCGCCCACACCGCGCCCCACAGCGCCGGCGCCGCGAGCGCGGCCACCGTCAGGGGCGCGGCGAGGCTGGCCCCGGCGCGCGGGCCGGTGACGAAGCCGCCCTGGAGGTGCCGTCTGCCGAGGATGAGCGGGACCGCGAGCCGAGCCCGTGCGAAGACCTTGTCGAGGACGATCCGCACGGTGTCGTCGTGGTCGTGCCGGCCCCGTACCTCCAGGGAGCTCAGCACCGTGTACCGCTCCGAGATGCGGCGCCCGTAGTCCTGGTCCTCGGTGTGCCGCAGGATCGGGTTGAACGGCCCGACCTCGTCGAAGACCCGCCGGGGGATCGCGAGGATCGCCGTGTGGACGGTGTCGATGACCCCCTCGGACCTGAGCAGCAGGTAGTACTGCTGGAGCGAGCGGTACTCCTCGATCAGGCTGTCGCGGATGAGCGGCTCCGGCTCGTAGGTGCCGCAGATCGCCCCGTACCCCTGGCCGGAGTCGAGGAGTTCGACGGACCGGGCGACGGCGTCGGGGTGCATGGCGACGTCGGAGTCGAGGAAGACCAGGACCTCGCCCGAGGACAGTTCGGCGCCGAGGTTGCGGGCGACCGCGACCCCGCTGTTGACGCCGGTGGAGACCACCCGGGCGCCGGCCGCCGCGGCGACGGCGGCGGAGTCGTCGGTGGAGCAGTCGTCGACGACGATGACCTCGACGTTCGGGTACGTCTGGGCGAGGGCCGCCTCGACGCACAGGCCGATCGAGCGGCCGTAGTTGTAGTTGGGGACGATGACGGAGACCAGCGGAGCGGACATGATCGGGTTCTCCTAGAAAAGGACCTTGGCGAGGGAGAGGGCCCCCTGCCGCCACGGTTCGACACTGGTGACGCCCTCGCCCTTCTTCGCGGGGCGGGAGCCGGCGGGGAGCGCGGCCGCGGTGCGCTGCTGCTCGCGCCACCAGGCGAAGGTGCGCAGGATCGCGTCCTGGTTGGAGTACCGGGGCCGGAAGCCGAGGACGTCCCGGGCCTTGTCGGTGGAGACGAAGCTGTCGTCGAGGAGCTTGTGCAGGAGGCGTCCGTAGACCGGGGAGAGCCCGGAGCGCTGGAGCATGCTCAGCGCCGCGAGCGCCGGCTTCGCGGGCATGGACCGCACCCGCTTGCCGTGCCCTGCGGCGTCCAGGACGGCTTGGAAGTCCTCGCGGATCGTGCCGAACGACGTGGCCCCGAGGTTGAAGGTGTCGTCGGCCGTCTCGGCGGGTGCGTCCATCGCGGTCACCACCGCGTCGACGAGGTCGTCCACGTCGAACATCTGGATGCGGACGTCGCCCCGGCCGAGGACCGGGAAGTTCCGGCCCTCCTCGGCCCACTCGAAGAGCATCGCGAAGAGTCCCATCCGGCCCGGCCCCAGGAAGGTCTTCGGCCGGAGGATCGGGACGCACATCTCCCGTCCCCGGAACCGCTCGGCGACCTCCTCGGCCTCCGCCTTGGCGGCGCTGTACGTGTCGACGGGCTCGCGGGGGTACTCCTCCGGCGTGGGCACCACCTTCGGCAGTCCGTACACGGCGGTCGAGGAGATGTGCACGACCCGGGGCACGGCGTTCGCCTCGGCGGCCGTCAGGACCGCCTCCGTCCCGCCGACGATCACCGAGCGGATCATGTCGGCCGGGTAGCTGGGCAGCGCGGCGGCACAGTGCACCACCACGTCCGCGTCCGCCGTGACCCGCTTCATCGTCACCGCGTCCCGGACGTCCGAGACGGTGTGCGTGAGGTTCGCGTGCTCCGTGCGCGGGGCCCGCAGGTCCACGCAGTGCACCTGGCGGCCGTCGCCGAGCAGCCGGTCGATCAGGGTCGAACCGAGCATCCCGGCACCGCCGGTCACCACCATGCGCTCTACCACAGCGACGACACCTTCTCCTTGACGAAACGGGTGAGCAGACGGGGCAGACCCTGGGCGAGGGTCTTGTCGAGGCAGTCCAGGAAGAACTCGACCTCGTGCGGCTCGGCGACCAGCGAGGGGGCGACCATCAGCGGGTTGTCGCCGTTGAGCGTGTAGTACGTGTAGATGCCGTGGTCCCGGTACAGGGCGTTGACCACGGACGAGGTGATGAGCTTCGTGCGGAAGCGCGGGTCCTTCGTCATCGCTCCCGGCACCAGCTTCGTCACCAGCTCCAGGACCTTCGGGCCCTTGTGCAGGAACACCCCGTGGAGCGCGCCGTGGCCGCGGACCTCGGCCACCACGTCCGGGTACTCCTTGGCGATCCGCGCCAGACCGGGCGCGAGGATCCGCTCGATGTCCCGGGCGCGGGCCGGGTAGTCGTCCTCCACGGCCACGTTGACGGCCTCGATGGCGGTGACCGCCTCCTCGCCGAAGCCGTAGTAGGTGGTGGACGTCGACTGGAGGAGGGCGTCCGTGAGGTTGTCGTAGGCCTCGCGGAAGACCGGCTCGCGGGCCACGAAGGCGGAGATCGAGGACTTGCCGCCGCCGAAGGACTTGGAGGTGGTGAGGATGTCCGGGACCAGGCCCTCGTACCGCATGAAGTGGAAGAGGGTGCCCGTCTTGCCCCAGCCGGTGTAGATCTCGTCGAAGAGCAGCACGATGTTCTCGGCCGTGCACAACTCCCGCAGCCCGCGCAGGAACTCCTCCGAGCACTCGTTCATCGTCGACGCCGACAGCGGCTCGATGAGGATCGCGTACACGTCCGACTCGCCCTTGTCGGTGCGGAGTTCGGCGACCAGCGTACGGACCGACTCCAGGTCCCCGTACCGGAAGATCCCCACGCCGGGGATGCCGGGGAACTGGAACCCGGACTGGTTCTGGCCGGTGAGGCTGCCCGAGCCGAGCAGCTTGCCGTGGAAGGAGATGTCGGCCCGCAGCACCCGGGAGCGCCGGCCGCCGTGGTACTTGTACGCCAGCTTGACCGCGCCCTCGACTGCCTCCGCGCCGGAGTTGGGGAAGAACGACATGTTCAGGTCGCCGGGCAGCAGCTCCGCCAGGTTGTGGCCGAGGGCCGCGACGTACGGGGAGAAGTAGGTCTTGTGGACCTCCATGCTCTTCCGCTCCTGGAAGCGCTGCCGGGCGGCGAGGATCCGGGGGTGGTTGTGCCCGTGGTTGAGGACGCCGACGCCCCCGGTGAAGTCGAGCACGCGGCGGCCGTCGCGCTGGGTGATCCAGACGCCCTCGGCGCTCTCGACGAGCTCCTGGCCGAAGCCGAAGGAGGTCATCAGGGAGACCTGGCTCTTGTTGACGTGGTCCTTGTACAGGCCGTGGACCTGCTTCGTCGTCAGCGACTCGCAGTCGTCGACGGAGTACAGCGCGGGCATGGTCAGTCCTTCGCGGGGATCGGTGGGGCGGGGGAGGGGGAACTGCGGGGGAGGGTCAGCAGGAGCGCGGCGCCTCCGACGAGGACCTCGCTGAGGGTGCAGACCACCCGGCTGGCGACGGCGACGGCGGTCGCCTCCTGCCAGGGCAGTACGGCGGTGAGCGCCAGGAGCAGCAGGGCCTCGCGGGCTCCCCAGCCGTCCGGCAGCACCACCACGAGGCTGGCGGCGGCGGTGGCCAGGGCGAATCCGCCCACGCAGACCGGCAGCGCGGTCAGCGGCGGGGCGCCGAGCATCACGGCCAGCGCCCACAGGTGCAGTCCGCCGACCGCCCAGGAGGCGGTGGCCGAGGCGAGTGCCCGCCGCATCCCGCGGTCGCTCGCCCGGGTGGCGGGCGCCGGCCGGCGGGCGAGCCTGGCGGCGGCCGCCGCCAGGTGGTGGAGCAGTCCGGGCCGTACGGCGAAGGCGACGGTGACCGCGCCCGGCAGGACGAGCCACCACGCCTCGGCGCCGATCGTCCAGGGCGCGGCGAGCGGGCCGACGGCGAGGCCGGTGAGGACGGCCACGATCAGGTTCAGCAGGAAGACGGCGAGCACCACCGGCCCCGGCACCCCCGCCGCGCCGCCCATCCGCAGCTGGGCGAGGACGCCCCAGACGGCCCCCGGCACGTACTTGCCGAGGTAGGAGGTGAAGTAGATCCGGCTCGCGGTCCGCCCCGGGATCCCGGGGCCGAGGTCGGCGAGGAGGGTCCGCCAGGTGGCCATGGAGAACAGGACCGCCAGGGCGTTGGCGGCGAGGGCCGCGAGGAGGTACGGGAAGGAGTCGGGGCGCAGGACGAGGGCGGCCAGTTCGCCGGCCCGGTCGTACAGGGCGAAGCCGATGCCGGTGACGACGGCGACCGGGAAGAGGACGGGGAGGGCGCGGCGGAGGAGGCCGCGGGGGGCCGGGGGAGACCCGGCCGCGCCGGCGGGCGTCGGCGCCGGGGCGGTGGTCGTGGCCGTCATGAGCCGAGGTGGCTCAGCGGCCACGCGCCGGCCAGCAGCGCCGACCAGAGCAGGGCGTTGGTGACGGTCATGCGGTCGCTGAACAGCGCCCGTGAGGGGTTGCCGCCCCCGGAGTCGACCACGAGCAGTTGCAGGTAGCGGGCGAGGCCGAACAGCGCGAACGGGGCGGTGAGCACGGCGACCAGCGGTCCGTGCGGGCCGAAGACCGGGCTGGCCTGCACCTGGAGGACGTAGCTGACCGCCGTGAGCACCGCGGTGAAGGCGAGCAGCTGGTCGAGGAAGCCGAGGGTGTACCCCCGCAGCGCGGGCCGGTGGAGCACCCCGCCGACCGCCATCTCGTGGCGCCGCTTGCCCAGGATCAGCAGCAGGCAGAGGGAGAAGACGCAGAGGGTGAGCCAGCTGGGCACGGGGTTGCCCGAGGCCAGGCAGCCCTGGGCCAGCCGGAGGACGAAGCCGAGGGCGACGATGAAGACGTCGAGCAGCGGGACGTGCTTGAGCCCTTTGCTGTAGGCGGCGTTGAGGGCCACGTACGCGGCGACCGGCCACCAGTCGACGATCGAGGCCGTCCCGGTGAGGACCGTGAGGGCGACCGTCGCCGCGAGGAGGACGGCGAGGGCGCCGGCGAAGGAGACGGCGGTCTTGACGCCGATCCGTCCGGCGGCGATGGGCCGGTGCCGCTTCTCCGGGTGGCGGCGGTCCCGGTCCCGGTCGCCGAGGTCGTTGACCAGGTAGATCAGCGCGGAGGCGAGGGTGAAGACGCCGATCGCGGCCAGCGCCCCGGCGAGCGCGGCACCGTCGAGGCGGGGCGCGCCGAGCAGGCCGAGGGGGACGACGACCAGGTTCTTCGTCCACTGTCCCGGGCGGACGAGGGAGGTGAGGTCGGCGAGCCGACTGGGAGGGCGGGAGGCCGGCGGGCGGGCCGGCGGCGCCTGTCGGCCGGTGAGCGTGGGCGTGGCCATGAACGGACTCCTGGGGGGAGGTGCGGACGGAGGTGGGCGGCGGTCATCCGGTGGAGGCGGGCGAGGAGGAGGCGGCGGTGGGGACGCCGGCGGTGGGGACGGCCGCCGGGGCCGGGGCGGCTTCGGTCCGCTCCGCCGGGCGGTCGTCGCGGCGGCGGACGCTGGGCCCGAAGTCCGGATCGGTGAGCCAGCGGACGGTGCCGCGGGCGGCGCCGAGCACGATCGCCTGGTGCAGGACGAAGTGGACGGCGGTGAAGTAGAGGAGGAAGCCGGGGCCGCGGGTCCGCAGCGCGAACCGGCTCAGGCCCGGATCGGCGCAGGCGAAGACCAGCGCGCAGAGGGCGGGCACGAGGAGCAGCCACGGGCTGAGCAGGCCGAGGAGGAGCGCGGGCAGGGTGAGCGCGGCGGCGAGGACGCCGAGCGGCCGGTTGGCGGTGAGGCCGCCCTCGCGCAGCTGGCCGACGGCCGCGATGAGCAGTTGGGAGCGCCGGTACTGTTCCCGGAGCATCGCCCCGAGCCGGTCGACGTCGTCGTGCCGGCCGCGGATCGCCTCCGTCATCACGATCCGGTGGGTCCTGACGAGGCGGCCGCTGTACTCGACGTCCTCCGAGTCGCGGAGGTTCTCGTCGAAGGGCCCGGTCGCCTCGAAGACCTCCCTGCGGATCGCGCCGAGCGCGAAGAACGCGGTGCGGACCTCGCCGACGGCGCGGCGGCGCCAGAAGTGGGCGTGCAGGGCGTGGTAGCGCTCGACGGGTCCGTCGTCGAAGAGCGGCTCGGGGTCGAGCACCCCGTGGACGCAGCCGAGACCGGGGTCGTCCCGGAGCAGGTCGGCGGCGTTCGCGAGGGCCTCGGGGTGGAGGGCCGTGTCCGAGTCGAGGAAGAAGAGGACGTCGCCCCGGGCTGCCGCGGCGCCGAGGTTCCGGGCGGCGGACACCCCGCTGTTGCGGGGGTTGGCGATCAGGACGACGCCGAACTCCCGAGCGATGTCCCGGGACCTGTCGGTGCTCGCGTCGTCGACCACGATGACGTCGAGCGGGGCGTGGGTCTGGGCGAAGACCGAGGCCAGGCAGGCGTGCAGGGTCTTCTCGTAGTTGTAGTTGGGGATGACGACGGACACGCTGGGACGAGCCCTGGACATGGGGGTTCCTTGGGAGGGCGGTCGGGGGATCGCGGTGCGTGGGGGCCTTCAGAGCAGCCGGAAGTCCGCGATGCGGTGGCGGGAGAGCTCGGGGGAGTGGCCGAGGAGGCGTCGGCAGAGGAGCAGCGCGTGGCCGACGGCCTCGATCTCGTCGGGGCCCCGGATGTAGAGGGCCAGGCGGACCGTTCGGTCGAGAACCAGCGCCCGTGCGGACTCGAAGCGGTCCTGCGGACGGGCGACGCGGTGCAGCGTCTCGACGAGGAGTGCGGCGGACGGGGCCGGTGGGGGGTCGGCGTCCGGGGCGGGTTCGTCGTCCGATGCCCTCATCGAGATGCCGACGAGGTAGATGGAGATCAGCCCCAGGAGAAGCCGTTGTCGCCCTCGTTCGTCTGCGCCGCCGCGACCGTCTGTACGCCGGCGGCGGTCGCGGACGAGACCTCGGCGGGGGCCGGCTCCGCGGCGAGGACGAGGGTCAGCGCGGCCGCGGCGGGTACGAGCAGGGCGAGGACGGGGCGGACCTGAATGCGGGCGAAGGTGGCGAAACGGGCGCTGCTGGGCATGGCGGGACTGCCTTCCTGGCGAATCGGGCGCGGGATGTCGGGGCGGGGTCTCCCGGTGCCGTTTCCCGGGTTCCTCCGGGCGGCTCCGACAGGTCCAAGACTGGCCCGCCGGGGGTGCCCTGTCATCGGAGATCGGCTGGCGCCAAGTGCGTGGCCGTTAGGAGCCAGCCGGTTCGTACGGCCGCCGCGCGCCGCTGATCAGGGGGTTTCGCGGACGCGTCACGTTGCTGCCAGGCGGAAGGTGCCGGGGGGTCGTCATCTCGCTGTGCGGACCCCCGGGGGAGGGCGGCCGCGGGCTCCCCCGGAGGGCGCCGCTCCGGGTCCCGCCGGGGGTGGCGGAAACGCCGGACGGCCGCACCCCGTGGGGGTGCGGCCGTCCGGCTCTCTCGTGGATGCCCTGCGGTGTTCTCAGCCGTTGGGGCGCTGGAGGCGCGCCACGAACTTGTAGCGGTCGCCGCGGTAGACCGACCGCACCCACTCGACCGGCTCGCCGTCGGCGTCCAGCGAGTGGCGGGAGAGCATCAGCATCGGCAGGCCCACGTCCGTGCCGAGCAGTCCGGCCTCGCGCGGGGTGGCGAGGGAGGTCTCGATGGTCTCCTCGGCCTCGGCGAGGTGCACGTCGTACACCTCGGCGAGCGCGGTGTACAACGAGGTGTACTTCACGAGCGAGCGGCGCAGCGCGGGGAAGCGCTTCGCGGAGAGATGGGTGGTCTCGATCGCCATCGGCTCACCGCTCGCGAGGCGCAGGCGCTCGATGCGGAGCACCCGTCCGCCGGCCGAGATGTCGAGCAGTCCGGCGAGCGTGTCGTCGGCGGTGACGTAGCCGATGTCCAGGAGCTGCGAGGTCGGCTCCAGGCCCTGGGCGCGCATGTCCTCGGTGTACGAGGTGAGTTGCAGCGCCTGGGAGACCTTGGGCTTGGCCACGAAGGTGCCCTTGCCCTGGATGCGCTCCAGGCGCCCCTCGACGACCAGCTCCTGCAGGGCCTGGCGCACGGTGGTGCGCGAGGTGTCGAACTCGGCGGCGAGCGTCCGCTCCGGAGGGACCGGCGTGCCGGGCGGCAGCGTCTCCGTCATGTCGAGCAAATGCCGCTTCAGTCGGTAGTACTTGGGCACGCGCGCGGTACGCGTGGGCGTCCCGCCCTCCGGTTCCGTGCTGCCCGCGTCCGTGGCCATGGCCTGCCTTCCCGACTCCTGTGCTGCTGCCGTCACCGGCTCCTCCGTCTGTCGCGGCTCACATGGTGGCACGGACCGGTCACGGGTCGTCGCCCTCCCTCAGGTGTCGGTCCGATAACGGACGCGACTGCCCTTCTTATACACCCTTGACACCCCTAAAGGTCTAGGCCAAGCTCCGGGTACTGGTCTAAACCATTAAAGACCAGGTCCCAGCCCCACGAGCACTACCCGACGTATGTCTTCGCGCGGTGGGCAGGGGTTGCAGGCATCCCTGAGGAGGGTGGCGTGAAGCGCAAGCTCATCGCGGCGATCGGCGTCGCAGGCATGATGGTCTCTATCGCTGCGTGCGGTTCCGACAGTGACAAGGGTAAGGACGGCGCCAAGGCGTCGGCCGGGGGCGACAAGACTCTGACCGTCTGGGTCATGGACGGTTCCGCGCCGGACGCGTGGATGGCCGAGGTGAACAAGGCCTTCGAGGCCAAGCACCCGGGCGTCAAGGTCAAGGTCGAGAAGCAGATCTGGAACGGCATCCAGGAGAAGGTCACCACCGCCCTCTCCGAGGACACCCCGCCGGACGTCCTGGAGCTCGGCAACACCCAGACCGCGGGCTACGCCGTGACCGGCGGTCTCGCCGACCTCTCCGGCGACAAGGCCACCCTGGGCTACGACGCCTGGAACAAGGGCATGGTCGCCTCCAACGAGCTGGACGGCAAGCTCTACTCCGCCCCGTGGTACGCCGCCAACCGCGTCGTCGTCTACGACAAGGCCGCCTTCAAGAAGGCCGGTGTCACCCCGCCCAAGACCCGCGCCGAGTGGATCGACGGCCTGAAGAAGCTCAAGGCCTCCGACCCGAAGTCGCAGGCGATCTACCTGCCGGGCCAGTCCTGGTACGTCCTCGCCGGCCTCATCTGGGACGAGGGCAGCGACCTCGCGGTCAAGGACGGCGACAAGTGGAAGGGCAACCTGTCCTCCCCCGAGGCCGTCAGCGCCATGAACTTCTACAAGGAGCTGGCGTCCTACTCCACCGCTCCGAAGGACAAGGACGAAGCGACCCCGCAGCAGTCCACCGACATCGTCCCCAAGGGCGGCGTGGCGTCCTGGATCGGTCTCGGCTGGGAGGCCGGCGGCGCGATCGACGCCATGAAGAAGGCCGGCAAGACCGCCGACTTCGGTTACTTCCCGATCCCGGGCAAGACGGCCGACAAGCCCGGCTCCGTCTTCCTCGGCGGCTCGAACCTCGCCATCGCCGAGCGGTCCCAGAACAAGGACCTCGCGAAGGAGTGGCTGGCCCTCGCCGCCGGCAAGGACTTCATGACGAAGTACGCCACCGCCACCGAGGGCGCGCTGCTTCCGAACACCGACGCCGCGCAGTTCAAGCCCGCCGCCGGCTCCTTCGCCGAGGCCATGGCCGCCTCCTCCGCCTCCGGCAAGGTCACCCCGGTGACCCCGGGCTGGGCGAACGTCGAGACCGCGCCGAACCCGATCAAGGACTTCATGACGAAGGTCCTGAAGGGCGAGGACGCCAAGGCCGCCGGTGAGGCCGCTGACAAGGTCATCAACGAGCGCATCAACCAGCAGTAGTCAGCAGCACCCGAAACACCAGCAGTAATCCGTAGCCCGGTGGTGCGGCCGGTCCCGCACCGGCCGCACCATCGGCGCTTCACGAGTGATCAGCGGCCCGCTCCCCCGGGCCGCGCCCCGGTGGGCGCGGGAGCCCCAGAACCGCGAGGAATAAGACCATGACCGTGGACTCCCAGGGGACGGCGACCGCCGATCCTCAGGACGCGCCCGGGAGGGCGGCAGGGAAGTCTCAGACTCCGCCACCCCCTTCGGGCCCGAAGGAAGTCCGTAAGCCTTCGCGCGGCAGACGCTCCCTGCCCAGCGGCTGGCTGCCGTACCTGCTCGTCGCGCCGGCCCTGCTGTCCATGGCGGTGCTGCTGCTCTACCCGCTGGTCCGCAATGTGATCCTCTCCTTCCAGGAGCTCAACCGGAAGGAGTTCATCACCCGGGAGACCGTCTGGACCGGCTTCGACAACTACACGGAGCTCCTGGGCGACCCGGACTTCTGGACCGTCGTCGTCCGAAGCGTCGTCTTCACCGCCGTCAACGTCGCCCTCATCATGGCGATCGGCACGGGCATAGGCCTGCTGCTCAACCGCCTCGGCAAGAAGATGCGCCTGGTCCTCTCCCTGGCCCTGATGTTCGCCTGGGCCATGCCGATCGTCGCCTCCGTCACGGTCTTCCGCTGGCTCTTCGACGAGCAGTTCGGCGTCGTGAACTGGCTGATGCGCACGCTCGGCTTCGACGGCTACGAGCAGCACAACTGGTTCGAGACCGGGTTCTCCACCCTGGTCATCATCATGATCCTGCTGGTCTGGGGTTCCATCCCGTTCGTCGCCCTCAACATGTACGCCGCCCTGACCACCATCGGGTCCGAGCTGTACGAGGCCGCGAAGATGGACGGCGCGAGCGGCTGGCGCACCTTCTGGGCCGTGGTCTTCCCGAACCTCAAGTCCTTCTTCATGATCACGACCTTCCTGGAGATCATCTGGATCTTCAAGGCGTTCGCCCAGGTCTACGCCATGAACCAGGGCGGCCCCGACCGCGGCTCCGAGACGCTGCCGGTCTTCGCCTACATCGAGGGCGTCGGCCAGTTCCACTACGGTGTCGCCGCCGCCATCTCCATCCTGACGATCGTGATGCTCATCGCGGTCATGTCCTTCTACTTCCGCCTGATCCTGAAGCAGGAGGAGGAGCTGTGAGCGCCACCACCGAGACTCCGCAGAAGCTGCGCACCAGGAGGCCGCTCACGGTCGGCTCGGTCGCCAAGAACCTCACCGCCCTCGTGCTCGCGGTCGTGTTCGTCTTCCCCGTCTACTGGATGTTCTCGTCCTCGCTGAAGCCGCAGCACGAGATCATGACGAAGGACCCCGTCTTCGTCTTCACCCCGACGCTGGAGAACTACTCGACCGCCACCGGCGTCGACCTGTTCTGGACCTACGTCACCAACAGCCTCATGGTCACCGTCGGTGCCGTGGTGCTCGCCCTCCTCGTCGCGCTGGCCGCGAGCTTCGCGATCGCGCGCATGAGGTTCAAGGGGCGCAAGGGCATCGTCCTCATCGTGATGATGGCGCAGATGGCCCCCTGGGAGGTCATGGTCATCGCGATGTACATGATCTCCCGCGAGAACGACCTGCTGAACAGCATCCCGATGCTGACGCTCATCTACTTCGTCATGGTCCTCCCCTTCACGATCTGGACCCTGCGCGGCTTCATCGCCGCCGTCCCGGTCGAGCTGGAGGAGGCCGCGCAGATCGACGGCTGCACCAGGGGCCAGGCGTTCCGCAAGGTGATCTTCCCGCTGCTCGCCCCCGGCCTGATGTCGACCTCGCTCTTCGGCTTCATCACCGCCTGGAACGAGTTCGCCATGATCCTCATGCTGAACAAGGACAAGGAGTCGCAGACCCTGACGCTCTGGCTCACCCAGTTCCAGACCGCGTTCGGCAGCGACTGGGGCGCCACCATGGCCGCCTCGACGCTCTTCGCACTTCCCGTGCTCGTCGTGTTCCTCTTCCTCCAGCGCAAGGCCGTCGGCGGCATGACCGCCGGCGCGGTGAAGGGATAAGAGCTCCCCATGACCACACTCCTCCACGGCACGGACACCCTGACCCGTGACGCGCTCACGGTGCTCCAGCCCGGGTTCGTCGGCACCACCGCGCCCGACTGGCTGCTCCGCCGCATCGGCGAGGGCCTGTCGTCCGTCGGCCTCTTCGGCCGGAACATCGTCAGCCCCGAGCAGCTCACCGCCCTCACCGCGCAGTTGCGGGCCGAGCGGGACGACGTCCTCGTCGCCATCGACGAGGAGGGCGGCGACGTCACCCGCCTCGAGGTCAAGCAGGGCTCCTCGTTCCCCGGCAACTACGCCCTGGGCAGCGTCGACGACGTCGAGCTCACCCGGGCCGTGGCCCGTGAGCTCGGCCGCCGGCTCGCGGCCTGCGGCGTCGACCTCAACTGGGCCCCGTCCGCCGACGTCAACTCCAACGCCGAGAACCCGGTCATCGGCGTCCGGTCCTTCGGGCCGGACCCCGACCTGGTCGCCCGGCACACCGTGGCGTACGTCGACGGCCTCCAGGGCGTCGGCGTCGCGGCCTGCACCAAGCACTTCCCCGGACACGGCGACACGAACGTGGACTCCCACGACGCGCTGCCCCGGATCGATGTGGACCTCGCCACACTGCACGCCCGTGAGCTGGTGCCTTTCCGCGCGGCCGTCGCCGCCGGTACCAAAGCGGTCATGAGCGCGCATATTCTTCTCTCCGCGCTCGACCCCCACCGCCCGGCCACCCTGAGCCCGCAGATCCTCACCGGTCTGCTGCGCCAGGAGCTGGGCTTCGAGGGGCTGATCGTCACCGACGGCATGGAGATGCAGGCCGTCGCGGCGACGTACGGCATCGAGCGCGGATCGGTCCTCGCCATCGCCGCGGGCGCCGACGCGATCTGCGTCGGCGGCGGGCTGTGCGACGAGGACACCGTGCTGCAGCTGCGCGACGCGCTGGTGAACGCGGTACGGACCGGTGAACTGCCCGAGGAACGGCTGGCCGACGCCGCGGCGCGGGTACGCGCCCTGGCGACCTGGACCCAGGCGCACCGGGCCAGGGGGGCTGAATCGGTGTCGGGCGCGGCAGTGCAGGAGGGGACCGCGCCCGGCGCCGACATCGGACTCGTCGCCGCCCGCCGGGCCCTGAAGGTGACCCGCGGGCCGGGGTCGTACACCCCCGTGGACAGCGCGCCCTACGTGGCCTCCTTCACTCCGGTCGCGAACTTCGCGGTCGGCGACGAGACCCCCTGGGGCATCGCCGCCGAGCTGGAGCGGCTGCTCCCCGGCACGGAGACCGGCTCCTACGCCGACTCCTCGGTGGACGCCCTCCTCGCCGCGGCGGGGGAGCGCCGGATCGTGGCGGTCGTCCGCGACCTCCACCGGCACGTCTGGATGACCGAGGCCCTGGATGCCCTGGTCGCTGCCCGCCCGGACACCGTCGTGGTCGAGATGGGCCTCAACGAGGCGGAGCCCCGCGGGGCCCTGCACATCGCCACCCACGGCGCCGCCCGGGTCTGCGGCCGCGCGGCCGCCGAGGCCGTGGTCGGCACCGGAGCCTGACGGACCCGCGCGAAGGGGCCCGGCACCTGACCAGGTGCCGGGCCCCTTCGCCGTACGCGGTCCGCGACCGGGGGATCCGGGCGGATCAGATGCCCTGCCAGGAGGGCTTGTTCGCGAAGGTGTGGCGGAAGTAGTCCGCGAGCTTCAGCTTGGAGGCGGCGGCCTCGTCCACCACGACCGTGGCGTGCGGGTGCAGCTGCAGCGCGGAGGCCGGCACGAGCGCCGCGACCGGGCCCTCGACGGTCTGCGCCACGGCCTCGGCCTTGCCCTCGCCGGTGGCCAGGAGCACCAGGTGGCGGGCCTCCAGGATGGTGCCGATGCCCTGGGTGATGACGTGGTGCGGCACCTGCTCGATGTCGTTGTCGAAGAAGCGGGCGTTGTCCACGCGGGTCTGCTCGGTCAGCGTCTTGATCCGGGTGCGGGAGGCGAGCGAGGAGCACGGCTCGTTGAAGCCGATGTGCCCGTCGGTGCCGATGCCGAGGATCTGCAGGTCCACGCCGCCGGCCTCGGCCAGCGCGGTGTCGTAGGCCTCGCAGGCCGCCAGGACGTCCTCGGCGGAGCCGTCGGGCCCCATGAAGGCCTCCTGGGAGAGCCCGAGCGGCTCGACGACCTGGCGGAGCACGGTGGAGCGGTAGGACTCGGGGTGACCCGAGGGCAGCCCCACGTACTCGTCCAGCTGGGCGATCCGGGCGCGGGAGGCGTCCACGGAGCCGGCCTCGACCTGGGCGATCAGGGCGTCGTAGATGGGCAGCGGAGTCGAGCCGGTGGCCACGCCGAGCAGCGCGTCGGGCTTGCGGCGCAGGAGGTCGGCGATGCCACCCGCGATGAGCTCGCCGCCTGCCTTGGCGTCCTTGACGATGACAACTTCCACGCTGGGCCTGCCGATCTGGTGAGGGGCTGCCGGTGAGGAGCCATGTGGTATAGACCAATCAAAGCCCAATCTAGCAGAGGAGAGGCCTTCCCCTCATGCCGTTCCGCCCCGCGGACGTGCCCGCCGCCTCCATCGTCGGCCGCCCGTGTCCCACCAGCCACTCGAACCCGCCGGACCCCGGAGATCAGGCGAGGGAGCCTCCCGTGGCGTCGATCCACTGCCCGGTCACCCAGCGCGCGTCGTGCGAGGCCAGGAAGGCCACCACGTCGGCTATGTCCTCCGGGGTGCCGACCTTCCCCAGGGCCGACATCGCCGCCGCCCCCGCCCAGGCCTCGTCGTTCCCCCGGAGCCAGGCCGCGTTGATGTCGGTGTCCACGATGCCCGGCGCCACCGCGTTGACCGTGATCCCGCGCGGACCTAGCACCTTCGACAGGTAGCGGGTGAACACGTCGAGCGCGCTCTTCGACATCGCGTACGCCATCAGTTCCGGCATCAGGGCCGCGTGCGAGAGGCCCGTCGAGACGTTCACGATCCGGCCCCCGTCGCGCAGCCGCTCCGCACCGAGCTGCGCGAGGAAGAACGGCGCCCGGGTGTTGACCGCGAAGACCCGCTCGTACTCCTCGGCGGTGATCGTCGCGAACGGGGCGGAGACGCCGATCCCCGCGTTGTTCACCAGGATGTCCAGCCCGTCGGCCCGGGCGTCGAACGCGGCCCAGAGCGCCTCCGCGTCCCCCGGGACCCCCAGCTCCTGCCCGATGGCGAAGGCCTCCCCGCCGGCCGCCTCGATGGTCGCGACCGTCTCCTTCGCCGCCGCCTCGTCGGCGCCGTAGTGCACCGCGACCCGGGCGCCGTCCCGGCCGAGCCGCTCGGCGATCCCCCGTCCGATGCCCCGGCTGCCGCCCGTGACCAGCGCGGTCCGGCCGGCCAGCCTCCCCGTCGTCGCTCCCGCGGTCCTGTCGTCCAGCCCGAGCACGCCCATGGCGACGCCCCCCTCATTTCTGTAGCGGTCGTTAGGAAAAGACCGTACCCCACTTTCCGTAGCACCCGCTATAGAATTCACTCCATGGTGACGACACAGCGCGGCCGCCCCCGCTCCTTCGACCGCCTCACGGCCCTGGAGAAGGCGACCCTGGCCTTCTGGGAGCACGGCTACGAGACGACCTCGGTCGCCGACCTCACCCGCGCCATGGGCATCAGCGCCCCCAGCCTCTACGCCGCCTTCGGCGACAAGAGGACGCTGTTCGAGGAGGTCGTCGAGGCCTACGCGGGCTCCTACGGGGCGTACGGAGGCCGGGCCTTCGCGGAGGAGGCGACCGCCCGCGGCGCCGTCGGCCGGGTGCTCGCCGAGGCCGCCGAGCTCTTCACCGAGCCGGGCCTGCCCCGCGGCTGCCTGATGATCTCGGCCGCGACCAACTGCTCGACCCCCGAGGTCGAGGAGACCCTGCGCGAGCGCCGGAACCGCAACCTGGCCACCTTCGAGACCCGCATCCGCCAGGACGTCGCGGCGGGGGAGCTGCCGGCCGACACCGACGCCCGGGCCCTCGCCCGGTTCAGCGGCGCCGTCCTCCAGGGCATGTCCCAGCAGGCCCGCGACGGGGCCACGAGGGAGGAGCTGGCGGCCGTGGCCGCGGCCGCGATGCTGGCCTGGCCGCCGCACCGCCCGGAGGCCGTGGCCGCGCCGGGCGCGGACCCCGGGCCCGCCGACCCCGGAGTCTGAGCGCGCGGGGAGGTGCAGGGGGCGGTGCGGGCGGGTGGCCCCGCCGAAACCCGAGAGGCGGAGGGCGGGCGGCCCCGGAAAGACCCGCGGGCCGCGGCGCCCGGCGGGACCCTCAGCCCGCCCGGCACCGCAGCCCGGAGTGTGCTCCGGCCGGGGGTGTGCGGTCCCTCGGCCGTGTGGGAGGTCTCGGCGCAGTCAGGGCAGAGAGCGCCGGGTACCTCGTTCCATCCTCCTGTGCGGGGAGGATGGAGGTCTATCGCTTTCATTGTGGACTAGACCATTCTTGTCTGTCCATCCACAGGAACGCGGTCCTTCCTGGCCCATCCTCCAGCACGGAGCGCCGGAGATCCAGGTTCACCGCCCCTTTATTCCGCGGGTACGCTCGCACCGTGCCCTCCATGAACGACCTCGTGCGCCAGCACACCGCCCTGAGCGACTCGGACCTCGAGTGGCTCCACCTGCTGGTGTCCGAGTGGCAGCTGCTCTCCGACCTCTCCTTCGCGGACCTCGTCCTCTGGGTGCCGACGCTCGACGGCACCCGGTACGTCTCCGTCGCGCAGATGCGGCCGAACACCGGCCCCACCTCGTACCAGGACGACATGGTCGGACATCTGGTGCCGCGCGGCCGCCGACCGCTCCTCGACGCCGCCCTGGACGAGGGCAGGATCGTGCGCGAGGGCGATCCGGAGTGGCGCGAGGAGGTCCCGGTACGGGTCGAGTCGATCCCCGTCCGCCGCGAGGGCCGCGTCCTCGGCGTCATCGCGCGCAATACCAACCTGCTGACCGTCCGCACCCCCTCCCGGCTGGAGCTCACCTACCTCCAGTCGGCCTCCGACCTCGCCCAGATGATCGCGGCCGGGACCTTCCCCTTCCCCGGCGAGCAGGTCGACATGGACTCCTCGCCCCGCGCCGGCGACGGACTCGTCCGCCTCGACGCCGAGGGCATCGTCCAGTACGCCTCGCCCAACGCCCTCTCCGCCTACCACCGGCTCGGCCTCGCCGCCGACCTGGTCGGCCAGCACCTCGGCCAGATCACCGCGGAACTCGCCCCCTCCCGCGGCCCCGTCGACGAGGCCCTGGTCACGCTGGCCTCCGGCTACGCGCCGCGCGAGTTCGAGGTCGAGGGGAACGGCGGCGTCATCCAGCTCCGGGCCATCCCGCTCAAGCCCAAGGGCACCCGGATCGGCTCGCTCGTCCTGCTCCGGGACGTCACCGAACTGCGTCGCCGCGAGCGCGAGTTGATCACCAAGGACGCCACCATCCGGGAGATCCACCACCGGGTGAAGAACAACCTCCAGACGGTGGCCGCCCTGTTGCGCCTCCAGGCCCGCCGGATGGACTCCGACCGGGGCCGCGAGGCCCTGAACGAGGCGGTGCGGCGGGTCGGTTCGATCGCGATCGTCCACGAGACGCTGTCCCAGAACCTGGACGAGCGGGTGGAGTTCGACGAGATCGCCGACCGCGTGATCGCCATGGTCGCCGAGATCTCCCCGGGCCGGGTGACCTGCCGGCGCAACGGCCGCTTCGGCATCCTGGACGCCGAGGTCGCGACCCCGCTCTCGATGGTCCTGACCGAAGTCCTGCAGAACGCCCTGGAGCACGCGTTCGCCCCGGGCGACGAGGGCGCCGTCGAGGTCACCGCCGTGCGCGGCGAGCCCAGGCCCGACGCCCGGCTGCTCATCACGGTCAAGGACGACGGCCGGGGCCTGCCCGAGGGGTTCGACCCGCAGCGGGCCGGAAACCTCGGCCTGCAGATCGTACGAACCCTGGTGGAGGGGGAGTTGGGCGGAACCTTCGACATGCTGCCGGGCTCCGAGCGCGGTACGAAGGTGGTCCTCGACATTCCGGTGCAGCCGCTGAAGTAGCGGCGGAGGGAGGGTGGTTCCGTCGTGGAGCCGCCCCCCCGGAAGCCCGCTGCCGGCGGATTCGGGCGCGGACGGCAGCGAGCCCCGGACCGAGGAATTCGGTCCGGGGCTCGAATGCTGTGGGTTACTGCTGCGCGCTGCGGCTCAAGGGCGGTGAATGCATACGCGATGTATGCGCCGCTCGCCTCAGGCTGTCGGTGGGCGTCAGGCGCTGGCGTTACGCGCCCGGTTGCGAGCGGCACGGCGCTTCATCGCGCGGCGCTCGTCCTCGCTGAGGCCACCCCAGACGCCGGAGTCCTGGCCGGACTCGAGCGCCCACTGCAGGCACTGCTCCATGACGGGGCAGCGGCGGCAGACGGCCTTGGCTTCCTCGATCTGCAGCAGCGCAGGACCGGTGTTGCCGATGGGGAAGAACAGCTCGGGGTCTTCCTCACGACAAACGGCGTTGTGACGCCAGTCCATGGCTGCTACCTCTCTAGGGTGTTACAAGCTGGTTGCTTGTGAATGTGAACGCTTTCACGAATCCCCCCGCAAGGGAAGGGCCGACTGCCAGATGAACTGGTGTGGTCCTAAGACTGAGGAGGGGTTCTGGCTCTCAGTGGAGGCCGGTGTTGCGGGCCGTCCCGATCGCCAAGAAGAGACTCCCAAACCCCAGCAACGGATACAACCCCTTCCGGAAAGTTTTTTTTGATTCCTCGGTGTCGGCTAGGTCACAGCCGTACTTCTAAGGGGTGGATGCGCGCCTAAACGTTCGAGTGAAAGGACTTTGGGCCCTTCCACTCACACAATCACACGCAGTGCACGGCGTACGCCTGTGAACGTCACGCTCGTACGCAGTCCCAGGTGGTCTCCGTCCATCTGTAGAGGGAGGGGGACCTTGGAATGCAAGGTGAAGTCGGTCAGGTCGTGCAGAGTCGTCGCGTGCTTGCCGCGAGGGCCTCGTTCCGGGGTCGAGGTGAGCAGCTGGGTGGCGTACCGGGCCACCGCCGGAGTGGACAGACGGCGCAGTCCGAGCACGTCGAGCGCGGTGTCGAAGGAGGCCTCCGGGGACGCGTACACCGGGCGATTGCCCAGGTAGGTCCAGGGGGAGGTGTTGCAGATTATGGAGAGTACGAGATCCTCGACCGGCTCGGCCCCGGGGCGCTCCAGGGTGATCGTCCCGTGCCGGCGGTTGGGCTCCTCCAGGAACTGGCGCACCACCTGCCGGAGGTAGAGGGCGTGGGTCGACCGCTTCCCGCGCTCCCGCTGCTGTTCGACCCGGCCGATGACGCTCGCGTCGAATCCCAGTCCGGCGCAGAAGGTGAACCAGCGGGACGGGACGGCCTCGTCCTCCGTGCCCGGGGTTCCCGAGGCGAGTCCGAGGCTCACCGTGCGTGCTCTCCGCTCACGCAGCGCGTCGAGCAGTGCGCCGGTCGCCTCCACGGCGTCGTTCGGCAGTCCGAGGGCGCGGGCGAACACGTTCGTCGAACCGCCGGGGACGACCGCGAGCCCGGGCAGCCGGTCGGGATCGGGGCCGCCGTGCAGCAGTCCGTTGACGACCTCGTTCACCGTGCCGTCGCCGCCGAGGGCCACGACCAGGTCGATCGTTCCGGAGTCCGCGGCCCGCCGGCCGAGGCCCCGCGCGTGCCCGCGGTACTCGGTGGTGACCGCCTCCAGCTTCATCTCGCTCGCGAGCGCGTGGATGAGCACGTCACGGGTGCGGGCACTGGTGGTGGTGGCTGCCGGGTTGACCACGAGAAGTGCGCGCATGAGCGCCAGGGTACCTACCCGGCGGTACCGGGCCCAGTCCAGCCCGGTCCGCGGACACCTCCACCCGACGCCCCGAGAGGCGTCCGCCCGGGACTCACGGCCGCGGATCCGCGGCTCTTGCCGCGATGGATGCCCGGGGCCGGACGCCTTGCCTCCCCGGCCCTGACGCCGTGGCCCCCCGGGTCCGCCCGCCCTGCGTCCGCGGGCTCGGCGCCGTGCCTCCCCGGGTCCGTCCGCCTTGCGTCCGCGGGCTCGGCGCCGTGCCTCCCCGGGTCCGTCCGCCTTGCGTCCGCGGGCTCGGTCGCCCCGGCTCCCCGGCCCCGTCGGCTCGTCCCCGCCCGGCTTCGGCCCGGGCGTCCGGCCCCCGCTACCCTGCCCTGTATGAGCAGTCCCGCTGAGAGCAGCACGGAGCAGACCCCCCGCCCCGCCCGACTCGCCGCCGCGGCGGCCGTGGCCGGTGTCGAGGCCCTCGGCCTCTTCGCCGGGGGTGTCTACATGCTGGTGCACGCGCTGACCGGGACGTCCGGGGACCTCACCGGCGCGGCGACGGGCGCCGTGACGCTCGTCGCACTCGGGCTGATCCCGCTCGCCGCCGCCCGCGGGCTGTGGGCGCGCCGCTCCTGGAGCCGCGGCCCGGCCGTGATCACCCAGATCCTGGCCCTGCCGGTCGCCTGGCAGATGCTCCAGGCGGACAGCGCGCTGATCCCGGCCGGCATCGTCCTCGGCGTGCTGGCCGTCACCGGGCTCGTGCTCCTGGTGAACCCTGCCACCACCGAGGCGCTCGGCATCCGGCGCCCCGGCCAGGAGGGCTGACCCGAAGCGCCCTCGGGGGAGCGCCCGGTGCGTGACGTCCGGCGCCTCTCGTTCGGCGGGGCCCGCCCCGCCGTCGGTCACTCCTCGACGAGGAGCTTCTCCCGCAACTGCGCGAGGGTCCGCGCGAGCAGCCGGGAGACGTGCATCTGCGAGATGCCGACCTCCTGCGCGATCTGCGACTGGGTCATGTTCCCGAAGAAGCGGAGCAGCAGGATCCGCTTCTCCCGGGGCGGCAGGTCCTCCAGCAGCGGCTTGAGGGACTCGCGGTACTCGACCCCCTCCAGGGCCTCGTCCTCCGCGCCGAGGGTGTCCGCGACCGCGGGCGACTCGTCGTCCGTGTCGGGGACGTCCAGCGAGAGCGTCGAGTAGGCGTTCGCCGACTCCAGACCCTCCAGGACCTCCTCCTCGGAGATCCCGAGGCGCTCCGCCAGCTCGTGCACCGTCGGCGAGCGGCCGTGCTGCTGGGAGAGCTCCGCCGTCGCCGTGGTCAGCGAGAGCCGCAGCTCCTGCAGCCGGCGCGGCACCCGGACCGCCCACCCCTTGTCGCGGAAGTGGCGCTTGATCTCGCCGACGACCGTCGGGGTCGCGTACGTCGAGAACTCGACACCGCGCTCCGGGTCGAACCGGTCCACCGACTTGATCAGACCGATGGTCGCGACCTGCGTCAGGTCGTCCAGCGGCTCGCCGCGGTTGCGGAAGCGCCGGGCCAGGTGCTCGACCAGCGGCAGGTGCATCCGCACCAGCTGGTTCCGCAGCTCGGCCTTCTCCGGGGAGCCCTCCGGCAGCTCGCGGAGCGTGACGAAGAGAGCGCGCGCGCCGCTCCGGTCGTGCGGGTCGGGGACGGCGGGGACGTCCTCGGACTCGTCTCCGTCCTCCGGCTCCTCCTTCTCCGCGGACGTCCCGGTCCCGGCGGCCGTGGCCGCCGCGGTCACGCCCGCCCCGGTGGAGCCCTCCGCACGCCCGGGGCCCCGGGGGGCCCCGGAGGCGCCCGGTGTCTCGGGAACCTCGGGGTGCTGCTCGTGCTCGCTCATCTGGTCCGCCTGCTCCGTAGCGACCTCATACGGCCGTGCCTGCTGCTCAGGGATGCCGGCCGTCGCGTCCCCGCGCCTCACGCCGGGCCTGGCCCCGCGCCGCGCTGTTTGTACAGGCTGATCGAGACCGTGCGGTCGTCGGCCACCGACGACTCCACCTTCCCGGCCAGTGCCGACAGCACCGTCCAGGCGAAGGTGTCCCGCTCGGGCGCCCGGCCGTCGGTGGTCGGGGCGGAGACGGTCACGTCGAGGGAGTCGTCGACCAGCCGGAAGACACAGCTGAGGACGGATCCCGGCACGGCCTGCTGGAGCAGGATGGCGCAGGCCTCGTCGACCGCGATCCGCAAGTCCTCGATCTCGTCGAGGGTGAAGTCCAAGCGCGCCGCGAGGCCGGCCGTGGCCGTACGCAGCACGGACAGATAGGCACCCGCAGCGGGCAGCCGGACTTCCACGAAGTCCTGGGTCCCGGGCTCGCCTGCGATCTGGGACACCCTCACCTCCAAGGTGGCACAAGCTCATTCGGGGTTCGGGGGGAGAGGCCCCCGAACCGGGCGGTACGCAGGGGGCTGCGCGGTCCGCCGTGACGCTATCGCGATCCGTCCCGTCGTGTCGCCGCGAACCCCTGCCCCCACCGGCCCCCGGTCACCGGTCGTCACCCATGGTAGGCCCATGGGTGCGGACGGTGGGCGGGGGTCTGCGGGGGTCGGAGGCGTGCGACCGGCGGAGGGGTGACGTACCCAACCGCGGGGCGGGCGAATCGTCGAACGGCCGAATCGCCATATCGCCGGACCGTCGGACGACCGGACCGGCCTCGGGGACTCAGACGATCGACCCGTCCACGAAGCACCAGCGCCAGGCCTCGCCCGGCTCGAAGGTCCGCATCACCGGGTGGCCCGTCCCGGCGAAGTGCCGCGTCGCGTGCTGCCCCGCCGAGGAGTCGCAGCAGCCCACGTGCCCGCAGGTCAGGCAGAGCCGCAGCTGGACCGGATGCGTGCCGTCCGCCAGGCACTCCGGACAGGTGTCGGCCAGCGGCGCCGGTTCGGGGCGCGGCATTTCGGCAACGTGCGGGCACTCGCTCATGATGGCCAGGTTACGTTGCGGGACGAGACGGGGACGGGCATGGACGCTCTACAGCTGGTGGCACTCGTGGCGGCGAGCGCCGCGGTCGCGGGACTCGCCCGGCGCACCCCGGTGCCCGCGCCCCTCCTCCTGGTCGCGGTCGGCCTCGCCGCCGCCTACGTGCCCGGGGTGCCGGACTACACCCTCGATCCGCACATCGTGCTGCCGCTGATCCTCCCCCCGCTCCTCTACACGGCGGCCGTCGACTCCTCGTACCTCGACCTGCGCGCCAACATCCGGCCCGTCGCGCTGCTCTCCGTCGGGTACGTCCTGTTCGCCACCGTGGCCGTGGGCTGGCTCGCGTACGTCCTCGTGCCCGACCTGCCGCTCACCGCCGCCCTGGTGCTGGGCGCGGTGGTCGCCCCGCCCGACGCGGTCGCCGCCACCGCCATCGCCCGCAAGCTCGGCCTGCCGAACCGGATCACCACGATTCTCCAGGGCGAGTCCCTGGTGAACGACGCCACCGCCATCACCGCGTACAAGGTCGCCCTCGCGGCGGCGGTCGGCGAGGGGCTGAGCTGGGCCGGCGGACTCGGGGAGTTCGCGCTCGCCGCCCTCGGCGGCATCGGCGTCGGCCTGCTCCTGATGGTCCCCATCCACTGGCTGCGGCGGGGCCTCGGGGACTCCCTCCTGCAGAACACCCTCTCCCTCCTCATCCCGTTCGTCGCCTACGCGGCGGCCGAGGAGGTGCACGCCTCCGGTGTCCTCGCCGTCGTCGTGGTCGGCCTCTTCCTCGGCCACCGCGCCTGGCAGGTCGACTTCGCGACCCGCCTCCAGGAGGAGGCCGTCTGGAAGATGGTCGCCTTCGTGCTGGAGTCGGCCGTCTTCGCCCTGATCGGCCTCCAGCTGCCCTACGTCGTCCGGGAACTCGGGCCGTACGGGATGGGCGAGGCGACCTGGTACGCGGTCGGGGTCTTCGTCGCCGTGGTCGTGGTCCGGTTCGTCTGGGTCTATCCGGCGACCTTCCTGCCCCGGCTCTCCGCCCGCGTCCGGGAACGCGAACCGGGGGTGGACTGGCGGGCGCCCCTCATCGTCGGCTGGGCCGGGATGCGCGGCGTGGTCTCGCTCGCCATCGCCTTCTCCATCCCCGTGGCGACCGACGGCGTCGAGTTCCCGGCCCGCAACCTCGTCCTCTTCCTCACCTTCACCACCGTCATCGGCACGCTGGTCGTCCAGGGCCTCACCCTGCCGCCGCTCATCCGGCTCCTGAAGCTCCCGGGGAAGGACCGGTACGCCGAGACGCTGGCCGAGGCGCAGGCCCAGAGCGAGGCCTCGCAGGCCGCGGAGGCCCGTCTGGACGCCCTCCTCGCCGACGAGCGGAACGCCCTGCCCCAGCCCCTCGCCGACCGGCTCCGCACGGTCCTGGAACGCCGGCGCAACGCCGTCTGGGAGCGGCTCGGCGCCGTGAACGAGGTCACCGGGGAGACCGCGGACGACACCTACCGGCGGCTCTCGCGGGAGATGATCGAGGCCGAGCGCGAGGTCTTCGTGCGGCTGCGCGACGCCCGGCGGATCGACGACGAGATGATGCGGACGCTGCTCCGCAGGCTCGACCTGGAGGAGGCGGCCGCCTATCGCGAGGAGGCCGCGGACTGAGGCCCGGCGTCCTGCCCCGTCGGGTCCGGCGCGCCCGTGACGACGGCCACGAGGCGGGTGCCCGCGGGGAACGCGCCCTCCTCCGCGAGGGTCGTGAGCCCCAGCAGCATTTTGGCCACATACAGTCGCTCGATGGCGAGTTCATGCCGCGCCTCGAAGTCGCGTGCGAAGGCGTCCAGGGCCGGGGGCACGCGCGCGTAGCCCCCGCAGTGGAAGCGCTCGTCGAGTGCCCAGTCGCCGCGCGGCCCGCCGAACGCCGCCTCCTGGAGGGCGCGTACCTCCCCGCCCAGGAAGCCGCCCTTGAGGACCGGGACGCCCAGCGCCCGCGTCCCGGGGCCGAGGCCGGCCGCGAGGCCCGCCAGGGTGCCCCCGGTGCCGCAGGCCACGGCGACCGCGTCGGCCGCCCCGGCGAGCTCCCGGCCGAGCTCCACGCACCCCTGGACCGCCAGGACGTTGCTGCCCCCCTCCGGGACCGCGTACGCGCCCGCGGGGGCGGCCCGCTCCAGGAGCATCGCGCGCGTGGCCGGGTCGTTCTTCGCGCGGTACGCGGCCCGGTCGACGAACACGAGCCGCATCCCGTCCGCCGTGCACCGCGCGAGCGAGGGGTTGAGCGGCCGCCCGGCCAGCTCGTCGCCCCGCACGATCCCGACCGTGGGGAAGCCCAGCAGCCGGCCGGCGGCCGCCACCGCGCGCAGGTGGTTGGAGTAGGCGCCGCCGAAGGTGACCACGGGACGCCCGCCCGCCGCCTCCAGGTTGAGCGCCAGCTTGCGCCACTTGTTGCCCGGCAGATCGGGGTGGATGAGGTCCTCGCGCTTGAGCGCCAGCGTGAGGCCGCGCCGGGTGAAGCGCTCGTCCTCCACCGGCTCCAGGGGCGAGGGGAGCCGGGGCCGCAGGCGGGAGAGGTCGAACGCGTTCACCGGGCCATTGTCCGCGCCCGGCGCCCCGGTCCGCGCGGCCGGGGCGTCAGCGCAGCAGGTCGGCCACCCGCTCGCGCATCGAGGCCATCGTGAAGCCCCGCGGGTCCACCTTCCCCGGCTGCCACTCCAGGTGCCCGATGACCGAGCGCTGGTTCCAGCCGTGCACCCGGCACACCGCGGCCGCCGCCTTCGCGATGGCGTCCAACTGCACCTTCGGCCACGGGTCCACGCCGTCGCCGAGGTTCTCGCACTCGAAGCCGTAGAAGTACCGGTTGCCGTCCGTGGTGGCCTCGTCGTCCCGCGGCAGGCCCTGCTCGGCGATGACCGCCCGCAGCACCTCGTCGTCGCCGAGGCCCGCGTGGTTGGCCCGGCCGTAGCCGACGAGGTGGACGGTGCCGTCCTTGGCGATCACGCCGTGGCAGAGCGGTCCCGGCAGGCCCTCGTAGCCGTTGCGGCAGACCCGGACGGTGTTGGCGGTCCCACGGGTCACGGTGTGGTGGATCATCACGCCGTGGACGGGGCCCCACGGACCCTTGTGGTTGCGGTTGTGGGTGGACCAGGCGCCGACCTGGACCACCTTGAGGCCCGCGTCGCGCAGCGCGTCGAGGAACCTGCTCGCCGACATGGGTGTGGACATGACCGACTCCCTTCGGAGGACGGGTGGGGGCTTCCGGATTACCGGAGCTGGGCGTTCCGGAGGTTCCGGAGTACCGGAGTACCGGAGTCCGCGAACCCGCCGCCATCCGTTCGGACCGTGTGCGAGCCGATCCGGACAGTGGCCCGCGAGGCGGGTGGGGCTCCGCTGTTCGGATGGAAATCACGTGACATGCCCCGAAGATCGTCGAACAGTCCCACTCGATTGTGTAATGGCGCGGGCACGCTCCGTGCTGAAAGGCTTCCCCTCGCAACTCAGTCATACGAGAGGGAGTTCCATGTCCGTTGGTTCGGTTGGTGACGAGGTCCGCGTCGCGGAGCAGCAGGCGCCGCAGCAGAGTCTCGGCACCGCTGCCGCGCGGAACCTCGCCACGACCACCAAGTCGGCGCCGCAGATGCAGGAGATCACCTCGCGGTGGCTGCTGCGGGCGCTGCCGTGGGTCCAGGTGCAGGGCGGTACGTACCGGGTGAACCGGAGGCTCAGCTACTCCGTGGGCGACGGGCGGGTCACCTTCGTCCAGACCGGGGAGCGCGTCGCGGTCATCCCCGCCGAACTCGGCGAACTCCCCGCCCTGCGCGGCTACGAGGACGAGGAGGCCCTGGCCGAGCTCGCGTCCCGCTGCCGCCAGCGGGAGTACGCGGCGGGCGAGGTCGTCGCCGTCGCCGGCGAGCCGACCGACCGGGTCCACCTCCTCGCGCACGGCAGGATCGAGCAGATCGGCGAGGGGCCGTACGGCGACGAGGCGGTCCTCGGGGTCCTCGCCGACGGCGCCTACTTCGGCGACCGCGCCCTCGTGGACGCGGACGCCACCTGGGAGTGGTCCGCCCGCGCCGCCACCGCGTGCACGGTCCTGGAGCTCACCCGGGACGACGTGCGGAACCTCGCGGAGCGGGCCGGTTCGCTCGCCGCCCACCTCGCGGGCGTGGCCGCCCTGCCCGACCAGCGGACCAACAAGTACGGCGAGGCCGCGATCGACCTCTCCGCCGGCCACGTCGGCGAGGCCGTCGTCCCGCACACCTACGTCGACTACGACGCCTCGCCCCGCGAGTACGAGCTGAGCGTCGCCCAGACCGTGCTGAAGGTGCACAGCCGCGTCGCCGACCTCTACAACCAGCCGATGAACCAGACCGAGCAGCAGTTGCGGCTGACGGTCGAGGCGCTTCGCGAGCGCCAGGAGCACGAGCTGGTCAACAACAAGGAGTTCGGCCTCCTCGCCAACTGCGACTACGGGCAGCGCCTCCAGCCCCACGACGGCGCCCCCAGCCCGGACGACATGGACGAGCTGCTCTCCCGCCGGCGGGGGTCCAAGCTCTTCCTGGCCCACCCGCGCGCCATCGCCGCCTTCGGCCGCGAGCTCAACAAGCGCGGTCTGGTGCCCGAGACGATCGACATCAACGGCAACCGCATCCCGACCTGGCGCGGTGTGCCGATCTACCCGTGCAACAAGATCCCGGTCTCGGACGCCCGGACCACCTCGATCATCTGCATGCGCACCGGCGAGGCCGACCAGGGCGTGATCGGTCTCCACCAGACCGGCATCCCGGACGAGATCGAGCCGAGCCTGTCCGTGCGCTTCATGGGCATCGACGAGCAGGCGATCATCTCCTACCTCGTCACGGCCTACTACTCGGCGGCCGTCCTCGTCCCGGACGCGCTCGGTGTCCTGGAGAACGTCGAGGTCAGCCGCTGGCGCTGAGCCGGCGGAGCCCGGGGGCGGGGACCGAACCGTCCCGCCCCCGGGCGCTCCCGGCCCGTCGCCGCGCAGCATCGCCACGGAGGATACGAAGGAAGTGACCTTGACCATTGCCGGCGGGGACGCCGTCACCGACGGTCAGGGGGCCGTGCAGCTCCTGGACCGGACGCGGACGGTCGTCCATCCCCAACTGCGCTCGACCGTCGAGACCCTGCCGGGCTCGATGCGGCGGGTCGCGATGTATCACTTCGGCTGGGAGCACGCCGACGGCACCCCGGCCACGGAGCAGCCGGGCAAGGCGATCCGCCCCGCCCTGGTCCTCGCCGCGGCCCGTGCGCTCGGCGCCGACGAGGCCCGGGCGGTGAGGGCCGCGGCGGCGGTGGAGCTCGCGCACAACTTCACCCTGCTCCACGACGACATCGTCGACGAGGACGTGACCCGGCGGCACCGCCCCACCGCCTGGACGGTCTTCGGCATTCCGGACGCGCTGATCGCCGGGGACGCGATGAGCGCGCTGGCTCTGCGGATGCTCGCCGAGGATCCGGACCCGGCCTCGGCGGCCGCGTCCGCGCGGCTCGCCGCCTGCATCATCGAACTCTGCGCGGGGCAGCAGGCGGACTGCGCCTTCGAGCAGCGGGAACCGCGAGAGGTCTCCCTCGACGAGTGCCTGGCGATGGCCACCGCGAAGACCGGCGCGCTGCTCGGCGCCTCCTGCGCCATCGGCGCGCTCTACGCGGGCGCGGGGGAGGAGGAGGTCGCGGCGATGGACGCGTTCGGCCGGGAGGCCGGTCTCGCCTTCCAGCTGATCGACGACCTCATCGGGATCTGGGGCGATCCGGACCGGACGGGCAAGCCCGCCGGGGCCGATCTGGTCGCCCACAAGAAGTCGCTCCCGGTGGTGGCGGCGCTCGCGTCGGGGACGGCGGCGGGCGACGAGCTGGCCGAGCTGTACGCCCGCCCGGTCCTCGACGCCGGGGCGGTGCGGGCGGCCGCGGACGCGGTCGAGCGGGCCGGCGGGCGCGACTGGGCGCAGGACCAGGCGGCCGAGCGGATGGGCCGTGCCGTGGAGCACCTGGCCCGGGCCGTCCCGGACCTGGCGGCGGCGGGGGACATGCTGGCGCTCGCGGAGTTCGTCACGCGGCGCACGCGCTGAGGCCGCGGGGCCGGGTCACATGTCGGGGACGACGCGGGTGACCACGGTCTCGATCAGGTCGTCGAGGTCCCGGTCGCCGTGCAGTTCCGGGACCGTGAAGTGGTCGACCAGCAGTCCGGTGAGGGCGAAGTAGAGCAGCCGGACGGTGTCCGCGTCCCCGGGCATCCCGGCCTCCAGGTGCCCCTGGATGTTGGCGTCCAGGTCGCTCCTGAGCACCCTGGTCAGCTGGGTCCGCAGCTCGGGTCGGCGCACGGCCTCGAGGCGCAGCTCGAAGAGGCCGAGGTAGCAGGTGCGTTCGGCGGCGAGCCGCTGGGCGACCTGGCGCATCAGGTCGATGACCAGGGCGCGGCTCGGCCCCGGCAGGAGGGCGTTCGCGAAGTCTCCGGGCTCGGGCGTCAGCCGTTCGAAGATGCGGTCGGCGACCTGGGAGAGCACCTGGTCCCGGTCCCTGAAGTAGTTGGACGAGGTGCCCGTGGGGACTCCCGCCCGGGCGTCGACCGCGCGGAAGGTCAGCCCGCGGGCGCCCTCGTCCGCCAGGACCTGGATGGCGGCGTCGAGCAGCGCCGTGCGTCGTTCGGGGTTCCTCGCCATGCCGGATCCTCCTCCTTCTCGCGCTCCCCCCGGAAAAGGGGCTTGCGCAACCACTACAGGTGAAGCACTATAGCCGTCGTGGTTGCGGTCGCAGTCACGACCTGACGGGGAAGAGGACCGGTTTGCGCAAGCTCACGTACTTCATCGCCTGCACCATCGACGGCTTCATCGGCGACCCCAAGGGCGACGCCACCTCCTTGTACTCCTTCGTGGACGCCGAGTTCCTGGAGTTCCTGACCGCCGAGTACCCGGAGACCATCTCGGCGCAGGGCCGCGAGGCCCTCGGCATCGACCGCGAGAACCAGCGGTTCGACACCGTCGTCCAAGGGCTGGGGTCGTACCGGCTCGCCCTGGACGTCGGCCTCACCAGCCCGTACGGCCACCTGCGGGAGCTCGTCGCCACCCGCTCGCTGACCGAGTCGCCCGACGCGAACGTCGAGCTGATCGCCGACGACCTCGTCGGCCGGGTCCGCGAGCTCAAGGCCGAGGACGGCCCCCTGGACATCTGGCTCTGCGGCGGCTCCGTGATCGCCGGCGAACTCATCGACGAGATCGACGAGCTGATCATCAAGACCTACCCGCAGGTGTACGGCTCCGGCATGCCGATGTTCGGCGCCGACTTCGAGCCCCGCGACTTCGAGCTGAAGGACCTGCGCGTCTTCGGCAACGGTGCCTTCGTCCGTACGTACACCAGGAAGCGCTGAGCGGCGACGGGCGCTCGCGTGCGCGCCGTCCTAGTCTGGATCCATGGGTGACGAGGAGCCGCACACGACGCGTGACCCCCGGTCCGAGCACGGCTGCCCCGTCTGCGGGCAGCCGCGGACGGTGACGGCCGCCCGGCACAAGGTCCTCGGGGCCTGGGTGCCCGAGTGGGAGGTGCAGCCCTGCCGCAACCCGGACTGCACGCTCCACCGGGGTGCGGAGGCGGACCTGGCCGGAGGCGCGCAGACGCCCGCCGACGTGGCCGCGGGCACGCGCCCCGCCGGCGCGGATGCCGCGAGCGCGCACGTGACCGGCAAGAACGGCGAGATCGGGAGAAGTCAGGCCACGGGGTGACCGGACGCGCGCCGGAGCCGTTCGTGGGGCTACAGTCCGCGCATGTCATCGGAGTCGACGGAAGTCTGGACCGGCTGGTACCGGGACCGCAGCGGCGCGGAAGCGATCGTCATCACGGCCGACGGGCGGCACGTCGCCACCCGGATCAGGGGGATCGAGTACACGGGTGAGGGCTTCGCCGCGCTCAGCGCGGCCGCGGAGGGCGGGCAGGCCCTCACCGCCTGCGTCCTGGAATGGGACCTGCCGCTCCCCGTCGTCACCGACGGGGTCTCCCAGCAGGCCACGCTCAGCTGCCTGCTGACGCTCGGTGAGCGGGGCGACCTCAGCCTGACGCTGCACTACGGCGGCGCCGCCTTCGAGGCCTGCGTCGCCGGGGGCGACTTCGACGGGGCGCTGGAGCGGGTCAGGCGCCAGCTGCCGCCCGGCGCCGACTTCGGGCGCCGGCTGCTCCAGACGGCCTGAGGCCGCCCGTACCGGAACGGAGAACGAGGAGGCGGCGCCCCGGGGAGGGGGCGCCGCCGATGCCTCGTCCTCGCGCGGTCAGTCCTTGAACGCGGAGGCGAGGCCGTAGCGCCACAGCTGGTCCACACGGGACCGCTCCTGGGCGTTCGGCTGGGCGTTCTGGCAGGACGTGCCGGGGCCGCCGCCCGACATCAGCTCGCTGCACGGACCGCTGTAGTGGTCCGGCAGCCCGAGGACGTGCCCCGTCTCGTGGGCGGTCACACGGGTCGAGTTGTACTGCTGGTTCTGCCGGTAGTCGAGGAAGATGTAGCCGCCGCCGTGGCCGTCGGTGCTCGCGTACGAGCCGCGGGAGTCGTTGCCCTCGTAGTAGCGGAAGTCCGGGTTGCTGCCCTCGACGAGCCGGACGTTCGCCACCGAGCTGTTCCATATCTGGGCCGAGCGGGAGATCTGGGTGCGGAAGCTCGGCGCGTTGGAGGCGCTGTAGACGACCGTGACGGCGGCCGCGCCGGGAGCGGCGGCCCGCTTCTTCGCCACCGACTTCACGACGGCGTCGAAGAAGGCCTGGTTGGCCTTCGCCTCCTCGGCCGAACCGGCGTACGCGACGGCGGCGCCGCCGGCGGTGGGGACGCCGGTGGGGGCGCTCGCGGCCACGGCCGGAGCCGCGCCGAGCGAGGCGGCGAGACCCAGGCCGAGGACGGTGGCCAGGGCGGAGGTGAGGACCTTGGGATGACGCATGGGGGGCTCCTCCTGTAGGGGATGGGAGAGAGTCTCGGGGGAGCCGGGGCGTGCGGGGATGATGTCAACCGGCGATAACATCACCGCATCACCCGGTCGAAACACCCCCAACTGCCTTGTAATCAAAGGTGATTGAGGGGTTCCGGGTATCTGGTGCGAGCCAGGGAGCCGTCCTACCCTCGGGGCATGGAGCTGGAGGTGAGACACCTGCGCGCGCTCTGCGCCATCGCGGACACGGGCAGCCTGCACAAGGCGGCCCGTCAACTGGGCATGACCCAGCCGTCGTTGACCACCCAGCTGCGCCGCATCGAGAACTCCCTGGGAGCCGAGCTGTTCTCCCGCGGCCGCACCGGCTGCCGGCCCACCCCGCTCGGCCGCTCCCTGCTCAGCCGGGCCCGCCCGCTCGTCGCCGACATGGCGGCGCTCGTCACCGAGGCCCGGGCCGCGGCCGCCCGCACGGGCGGTCCCGGGCTCCGCGTCGGCTCCACCGCGAGCCGGGCGCTCCCGGGCTGGCTGCGCCGGCTCCGCCAGCGGCTGCCCGGCACCGACATCGGCCTGCGGATGGACGTCTCCGCCAACGCCCTGCTGCGCGGCGTCGCCGCCGGGCAGCTCGACGTGGCCTTCGTGCACGAGGTGGAGGGCTGCCCGTTACGGGTCCCCGAGGGCATCGAGGAACGCGTCCTGCTCGCCCGCGAACCGCAGTTCGTCTCCCTGGCCCGCGACCACCCGGCCGCCGCCCTGCCCGTCGTCGACCTCGCCGACCTCGCGGACGACCACTGGATGGTCGACCCCACCGTGGACGGCGAATGGGACGGCCTCCGCCGGGTCCTGCACGCCGCCGGCATCGACCCGCCGCTGCTGCACGGCGACTACCACACCGCCGCCTCCCTCATCGTCCTCGGCGAGGCCGTCGCCCCCTGCCAGCCGACCTCGGTCCCGCGCGAGGACATGGCCGTCCGCCCGCTGCGCGGCGACCCGCTGGCCGTCCGGCTCCTGCTGTACGCCCGCCCCGGAGCGCCGGTCGACACCCTGTACGCGGAACTCGCGGCGGCCTACCGGGAGGTGGCGCTGCGGGCGGCCCCGTACCGCGAGTGGCTGCGCCGCCAGGGCACCGCCGCCGCCCTGCCGCTGGGACCGTGCATGATGACGGCATGAGCGAACACCCCGCACGGGCCCTGGTCAGGCACGCCCGCCCCGAGGACCTGGCGCGGGTCGTGGAACTCGTCGCCGAGCACGCGGCGTACGAGAAGGCGGCGCCCCCGGCCCCCGGCCTCGCGGAGCGCCTCGCCGGCCTCCTCTTCGGCCCCGCGCCGGCCCGTCTGCGCTGCCTGCTCGCGGTCCTCCCCGACGGCACCCTCGCCGGCTACGCCAGCTGCGCGCCCGAGATCTCCACCTGGGACGGCACGGAGTACCTGCACATGGACTGCCTCTACCTCACGGAGTCCAGCCGGGGGCACGGCCTGGGGCCCCTCCTGATGGCGGCGGTCCGCGCCGAGGCGGCCGGCCTCGGCTTGGCGGAGGTCCAGTGGCAGACCCCGGCCTGGAACGAGGGCGCGATCCGCTTCTACGACCGGCTGGGCGCGACGTCGAAGGAGAAACTCCGCTACAGCCTCCGCGCGGAGGCGTAGGCGGTCAGCGGGGCGCGGCGGGGCAGCGGGGCCGGGCAGGCCCGGGGGGCTCAGCCGCGGGGCGGCGGCCAGGGTCCGGCGAGCAGCCGCTCGGCCTCGGCGGTGATCGCCGCGGCGAGCCGCTCGCGCGTGCCCTCCCGGGCGGCCGCCCCGCCGTAGGAGGCATCCGTCGCGTCGACCAGCGGCCGCAGCGCCGACGGCCGGGCCAGGGCGTGCCACCCCTCGTACGCGATGAGGTCGCCCCCGGCCCCGGGGGCCAGACTCCCGTTCACGATCAGCCGCAGCCACCAGTGCACCAGCTCCCAGCGGGCGGCCTCCCAGGGCAGGTCGGAGTCGTCCGGGGGCAGGGTGTCGACAAGGCCCAGCTCGCCGAGCACCCGCTCGAAGAGCTCTCCGGCGCGTGCGTGCTCGTGCCGGCCCAGACCGGCGAGCAGCGGAAGGGACTCCGCCTCGACGTCGAGGAGCAGCGCGCCGAGGCCCGCCTCGATCAGCTGCTCCGGCGAGGGCCGGCGTCCGACGAGCCGCTCGACGGCCAGCATCCGGAGGCACGCCACGGCCTCCCGCGGGCTGTCGGCGTAGGGGGTGTACGGGGTGGGGGCGGTGACGTCGATGCCGGGACCGCCGCTGACGAAGTACGCCCAGAAGTCGACGGTCGTACGGGCGGGGGCGCTGCTCGCCCGGCCCGTGAACTCGTGCCGGAGGTAGTCGGCGAGGTCGTTCCCGTAGACGATGACGTCGGACTGGACGACGGACAGCACGGGGTGCCCCCAGTCGCCCGGTGTGCCGGGCAGGTAGCGGTGGCCGTAGAGGGGGACCAGCGGGGGGACGCCCGTCAGCTCGGCCCGCGCGAGGCGCAGTGCCTCTGCGACCCGGGAGGGCCTGTGGCCCCAGGCGGGATGCCAGAAGCCGTTGTGCTCCACGTCGAAGAGAAGGCCGTCCGCGGGCCGGGCGAGCCGGTCGGCCAGGTCGTCGGGGTCGCCGCCGCGCCAGTCGGGCCAGTGCGGCGACCCCAGGGGCAGCCCCGCGGCGAGGAACACCCGGTGGTCCGCCGCGAACCGGAACCCGAACCGCTCCTCGACCGCGTCGAGTTCCGCCTCGCCGAGACCGGGCGCGATCTCGGCCGGGATCAGGCGCAGAAGGGCCCGGGCGTCCTCGGCGGTCAGCCGCGGGGGCGGGACGGCCGGAGCGGACGGCGGGCCCGGAGCGGAGGCGGAGGACGGCAGGTGGGGCGTGGTCATGCCGGGAAGCCTAATGACGCACACGCGTGGACGGGCCGGGGCGGGCCGGCTCCGGCCACGGCCCCGCGCCGCTCGCGGAGGGGCGGGAGGCCCTACTCCGTGACGTCCTGCGGGTACCAGCGCAGCTCGACCGTGTTTCCGTCCGGGTCCCTGACGTAGACCGACTGGGCCGAACCGCGGGCGCCCCAGCGGGGGACGGGGCCCTCGATGACGTCGAACGTCCCGGCGTCGAGGACCTCCTGCCAGTCGAGGGGGTCCACGACGAGGCATATGTGGTCGACGTTGGACTCGCCGCGCGGGCGCGAGAACAGGTCGATGACCGTGCTCTCGTCGATCCGCACGGACGGGAACGACACCTTCCCGGCCCGCCATTCCTCGACCCGCTCGCCCGCGAGCCCCAGCGGCCCGGTGTAGAACGCGAGGGCCTCCTCGACGTCGGTCACGTTGAGTACCAGGTGGTCGAACGCCTTGACGCGCATGGTGCATCACCCTTCTTGCAGGAACGTCGGAACTGCGGCGGAAAAGTCCGAAGGGGTACGACCGCCGGGCGGTCGTACCCCTTCGGAAGGGAGGAGAGAAGGTCAGGCCTTCTTCGTCTCCCAGAAGATGCGGTCGATCTCGGCGATGAGCTCCAGCGCCTTCTCGCCCGTCTTCGGGTCCGTCGACGCCTTGGCGGCCGAGAGGGCCTTCAGGGTGTCGTTGACCAGCTGGTTGAGCTCGGGGTACTTCTCGAAGTGCGGGGCCTTGAAGTAGTCGCTCCAGAGCACCGACACGTGGTGCTTGGCGAGCTCCGCGCGCTGCTCCTTGATGACCGTGGCACGGGCGCGGAAGTGCGCGTCCTCGTTGGCCAGGTACTTCTCCTGGACAGCCTTGACCGACTCGGCCTCGATGCGGGCCTGGGCCGGGTCGTACACGCCGCACGGGAGGTCGCAGTGGGCGCTGACCTTCACCTTGGGGGCAAACAGGCGGGAGAGCATTGAGCCGTCCTTCCTCGTGATCGTCTTCTCAGGTGGGACATTACTCGGTGAGAAGGGCGATTTCGCGGGCGCCCCCTGGGGCTTAGGTCAAAAGTCCAGGGTCACCATGGGACTCGTGTACGAGTGAACGAGTGGATGTACGGGTGGGAGGCGCGGGTGGACCGGCGGGCGGAGCGAGGGGTGCCGATGAGGGAACCGGGGCGCGAGGGGACGGCGGAGGCCGGGCCTCCGTTCGGGCTCGCCGAGGTGACGGGGGTGTCCATGGTGCCCACGCTGCTCCACGGGGACCAGCTGCTCGTGCACTACGGCGGACGCCTGCGGCCGGGGTGCGTGGCGGTGGTGCGCCATCCCCTCCAGCAGGATCTGCTCATCGTGAAACGGCTGATCGAGCGACGGGACGGGGGCTGGTGGGTGCTCGGCGACAACCCGGACGCCGAGGGCGACAGCCGCGTCTTCGGGGCCGTACCGCCCGAGCTGGTGCTCGGGCGGGTGCGGGCGCGCTACCGGCCGCCGACGCCGGGGCGTCAGCGGTCGCCGGGGGTGACGCTCTCCTGGCTGTTCTCTGCGGTGAGGCCCGTCCGGTCGGCCTCCAGGCGCTTGCGGGCCCGGTAGGCGGCCACGTTGGCGCGGGTCGCGCAGCGGTCCGAGCAGTAGCGGCGGGAGCGGTTGGTCGAGGTGTCCAGGTAGGCGTTGCGGCAGGGCGGTGCCTGGCAGAGGCCGAGCCGGTCGGCGCCGAACTCGGTCAGGTGGAAGGCCAGGCCCATGGCGCAGATCGCCGCGTACCCCGTGGTCGCGTTCGAGGAGTGGTCGGCGAGGTGCATGTGCCACCGGGGGCGGCCGTCCTCGTCGAGGATGTCGTGGCCGGAGATCTGGGGGCTGACCGGGAACTCCAGGAGCAGGGAGTTCAGCAGGTCGACGGCGCCCGTGTGGTCGCCCTCGTCGGCCAGGGCGAAGACCGCCCGCAGCCGGGTCCGTACCGCGCGGAAGCGGGGCAGGTCCGCCTCCGTGACCCGCCGGGCCATCTGGGAGGCGGCGCCGAAGAGGTCCCGGACCACCTCGACGGAGGTGAGGGAGTCCTTGCCGCGGGCCGGCTCCTCGGTGTTGACCAGACGTACGGCGAAATCCGAGTAATGGGCCAGTTCCACTTGTAGTCCTTACTGCGGCGGGCTAGTGTCTCGGTCGGAAGGGGTAATAACTGTCTACCCATAGAGGGTATTACAAAGAGGGGCAGGGGCGGCGATGACCGGAACCGACTGGGCGGCCTGGCAGCAGAGCTGGGACCGTCAGCAGGAGTGGTACATGCCCGACCGCGAAGAGCGCTTCCGGGTGATGCTGGACATGGTCGAGGCCTTGGTGGGGCCCAGGCCCCGCGTCCTCGACCTCGCGTGCGGTACGGGAAGTATCACGGATCGGCTCCTCCAGAGGTTCCCGGAGGCGACGAGCACCGGTGTGGATCTCGACCCGGCGCTCCTCGCCATCGCCGAGGGCCACTTCGCCGGCGACGCGCGCGTCACCTTCGTGACCGCCGACCTCAAGGACCCCGACTGGGCCGCCGGGCTGCCCCACGACTCGTACGACGCCGTCCTCACCGCGACCGCGCTCCACTGGCTGCACAGCGAGCCCCTGACGGCCCTCTACGGGCAGCTCGCCGGCCTCGTCCGGGACGACGGCGTCTTCATGAACGCCGACCACATGATCGACACGACCACCCCCCGGATCAACGCCGCCGAGCGCGCGCAGCGCCACGCGGTCATGGACCGCGCGAAGTCCGGCGGCGCCCTGGACTGGGCCGAGTGGTGGGCCCTGGCCGCGAAGGACCCCGTCCTCGCCGAGCCGACCGCCCGCCGCTTCGAGATCTACGGCGAGCACGCCGACGGGGACATGCCCTCCCCGCGGTGGCACGCCGACACCCTGGTCGCCGCCGGGTTCGGCGAGGCCAGGGCCGTCTGGGCCTCGCCCTCCGACACCCTGCTGCTCGCCGTGAAGTAGCCCGCGCGTCACCGGCCCTACAGCACCTTCGACAGGAACGCCTTCGTCCGGTCGTGCTGCGGGTTGCCCAGGACGTCGCGCGGGTTGCCCGCCTCGACGACCACGCCGCCGTCCATGAAGACGAGGGAGTCGCCGACCTCGCGGGCGAAGCCCATCTCGTGCGTGACGACGATCATCGTCATGCCCGACTCGGCCAGGTCCCGCATGACGTCGAGGACGTCACCCACGAGCTCCGGGTCGAGCGCCGAGGTGGGCTCGTCGAAGAGCATCAGCTTCGGCTCCATCGCCAGCGCGCGGGCGATGGCGACGCGCTGCTGCTGGCCGCCGGAGAGCTGCGAGGGGTAGTTCCCCATCTTGTCCCGCAGGCCCACCCGGTCGAGCAGCCGCTCGGCACGCTCGCGCGCCACCGCCTTCGACTCGCCCTTCACCTGGATCGGGGCCTCCATGACGTTGGCCAGGGCCGTCATGTGGGGGAACAGGTTGAAGCGCTGGAAGACCATGCCGATGTCACGGCGCTGGACCGCGACCTCGCTGTCCTTCAGCTCGTACAGCTTGCCGTTCTTCTCCTTGTAGCCGACCAGCTGGCCGTCCACCGAGAGCCGGCCGCCGTCGACCCGCTCCAGGTGGTTGATGCACCGGAGGAAGGTCGACTTGCCGGAGCCGGAGGGGCCGACCAGGCAGAAGACCTCTCCGTTCTGGACCTCCAGGTCGATGCCCCGGAGGATGTGGGCCGCGCCGTAGGACTTGTGGACGCCTTCGGCCTTGACCATGGGCTCGCCGGTCATCCGGACACCGCCGATCGCTTGAAGGTGGTCAGGTTCGCGCGGATCCGCTGCCAGGGGGTGGGCGGCAGGTTACGCGTCGAACCGCGGGCGAAACGGCGCTCCAGGTAGTACTGGCCGACGCTGAACACGCTGGTCAGCGCGAGGTACCAGATGGAGGCGACGAAGAGCATCTCCATCACGGCGCCGGCCGTGCTTCCGATGTTCGACGAGGCCCGCAGGAGTTCTGTGTACTGCACGGCCGAGACCAGGGACGAGGTCTTCAACATGTTGATGAACTCGTTGCCCGTCGGCGGCACGATGACCCGCATGGCCTGCGGCAGCACGACCCGGCCCATGGTCTTGGTCTGGGACATGCCGAGCGCGTGCGCGGCCTCCGTCTGGCCCTCGTCGACGGACTGGATGCCCGCCCGGACGATCTCCGCCATGTAGGCGCCCTCGTTGAGGCCGAGACCGAGCAGCGCGACCATGAACGGCGTCATGACGTCGACGGTCTCGTTCTTGTAGATCGGCCCGAGGTTGATGTACTCGAAGATCAGCGAGAGGTTGAACCAGACCAGCAGCTGCACGTACACCGGGGTGCCGCGGAAGAACCAGATGTAGAGCCAGGCGACGGCGCCGGTCACGGGGTTCCTGGACAGCCGCATCACCGCGAAGACGATGCCGAGGACGAGGCCCAGGGCCATCGAGGCGATGCTGATGATGACGGTGTTCGCCAGGCCGTCGAGGATCGACGGGTCGAACAGCTTGTCCCACACCGTGTCCCAGATGATGTTGCCCTGGGAGAAGGCGTAGACGAGCCATCCGAGCAGGACGACGACCACGACGGCGCTGACCCAGCGCCCGTAGTGCCGCACGGGGATGGCCTTGATCGCCTCGTACGGGGAACCCGAGGCGCCGGGCCCGGCCGGAGCGGCGGCCGGGTCCTTGGAGATCTTGTCAGTCATGACGACTGCCCTTCAGTGGAGCGGGGAGGTCACTTGCCGGTGATGACGGGAGGGGTCACTGACCGGCGTTGACGGTGGCCGCCTTGACGGCGCTGTCCGAGACGTCCCACTTCTTCAGGGCATCGGCGTAGGTGCCGTCCTTGATGATCGCGTCGAGCGCTTCCTTGATGGCGTCGCGCAGCTGCGTGTTGTCCTTCGAGACGCCGATGCCGAAGAGGCCGACGTCGCTCTGGTTGCCGACGACCTCGAAGTCGTTGCCGCCGCCCGAGGTCTTCGCGATGTACGCGGCCACCGGGTAGTCGTTGAGGTCGGCCACGGCGCCGCCGGCCTTGACGCGGGTCTGCGCCTCGGCGTCGGTGTCGAAGGCCTGGATCGTCAGCTTCTTGTCGCCGCACTTCGTGGCCTGGGCCTTGAAGGTGTCCTCGTAGATCGTGCCGCGCTGGACGGCGACGGTCTTGCCGCAGAGGTCGTCGAGCGAGTTGACGCCCTGCGGGTTGCCCTTCTTGACCAGGAGGGAGACGCCGGAGCTGAAGTAGTCGACGAAGTCGATGCCCTTGCCGATCTTCTTCCCGTTGTCGTCCAGACCCTCCTGGCGCTTCTTGTTGTCCGTCATCGAGGACATGATCACGTCCTGGCGACCGGTGTAGATCGAGGTGATCAGACCGTCGAAGGTGCCCGAGGTGAACTGGAACTCGACGCCGAGCTGCTTGCCCAGGGCCGCGGCGATGTCGGGGTCGACACCGACGATCTTGCCGCCCTCGGTGAACTCCATCGGGGCGTACGAGGCGTCGGTGCCGACCTTGATGACACCGGCCTTCTGGATGTCGGCGGGGAGCTTGGAGAACAGCGGGGCGGCGTTGGCGGAGCCGCCGTCCTTCGTCGGGGTGGCGGAGGAGCCGCCCTCGGTCTGGTCGCCACAGGCGGTCAGCAGCACGGAGCCGACGACCGCGGCGGCGGCGACCGCGGCAAGACGGGAGGTGCGGGTCTTGGCGGTCGTACAGCGCGTGGAGCGTGCGGTCATGATCGGGTTCCTCCGGCGTGTGAGGGAGTTGCCAGGTGGGCCACGTACGCGTCTTCGAGTGTCGTGACCTCGTGTGATTACGGCATCTTGCCATTCGGACCGCCTCAAACCGACGGCCATGGATGTCAAAATCGGATAACGGGTGACCCCCGAATGCCAACAGGCCGGTACATCAGGGCCGGATCTTCTACTGGATCCCTTCCACGCCACCGAAGAATTTCCTGTTGATCTCGCCATTCGGACGACGCGAAGGCCACCAATCGGGTGCTTGAAGCACCTATATGGACATCGGGTGACGTGTCGTCCTCCGTGCGTGTCCGGCTGCACTCGGTATGAGTCGCGTCACCGAGCGGATATGGACTCGTCGGCGGTGCCGTCTGTCCGGTAAGAAGGATCCTTACACCCCTCATCCGGGGCTCAGGGCGCGTTGTGCGGCGCGCCCGCGCGGCTGCCAGACACGGCGGCCGCGGGACCCGCCCACCGCTCCACACCAGGAGCGGCCAACCCTCAATTGCAGCAGACTTAAGGGGTCAACCCAATGGCAGCGGAGATCGTCAATCCTCGCAATGACAGCGGTACGGAAGAGGCTCCGGAGGAGCCCTTCGATCCTGTCTTCGCCCTCCACCGGGGCGGCAAGATGGCCATTCAGGCCACCGTCCCCGTCCGTGACCGGGACGACCTGTCCCTCGCGTACACGCCCGGCGTCGCCAAGGTGTGCACCGCGATCGCCGAGCAGCCCGACCTGGTCAACGACTACACCTGGAAGTCCCAGGTCGTCGCCGTCGTGACCGACGGCACCGCGGTGCTCGGCCTCGGCGACATCGGCCCGGAGGCCTCCCTCCCGGTCATGGAGGGGAAGGCCATCCTCTTCAAGCAGTTCGGCGGCGTGGACGCGGTCCCGATCGCCCTCGCCACCACCGACACCGACGAGATCGTCGAGACCGTCGTCCGGCTGGCCCCGTCCTTCGGCGGCGTCAACCTGGAGGACATCTCGGCGCCGCGGTGCTTCGAGATCGAGCGCAAGCTCCAGGAGCGCCTCGACATCCCGGTCTTCCACGACGACCAGCACGGCACGGCCATCGTCACCCTCGCCGCCCTCCGCAACGCGGCGAAGCTGACCGGCCGGACCCTCGGCGAGCTGCGCGCGGTCATCTCCGGCGCCGGTGCGGCCGGTGTCGCGATCGCCAAGTTCCTCCTGGAGGCCGGGCTCGGCGACGTCGCCGTCGCCGACCGCCGGGGCATCGTCAGCCGTGACCGGGACGACCTCAACCCGGTCAAGCGCGAGATCGCCGACCTGACCAACAAGGCGGGCCTCAGCGGCTCCCTGGAGACCGCCCTCGCCGGCGCCGACGTCTTCATCGGCGTCTCCGGCGGCACGGTCCCCGAGGCGGCCGTCGCCTCCATGGCCCCGAACGCCTTCGTGTTCGCCATGGCCAACCCGAACCCCGAGGTCCACCCCGACGTCGCGCACAAGTACGCGGCCGTCGTGGCGACCGGCCGTTCGGACTACCCGAACCAGATCAACAACGTCCTCGCGTTCCCCGGCATCTTCGCCGGCGCGCTCCAGGTCCGGGCCTCCCGGATCACCGAGGGCATGAAGATCGCCGCGGCCAACGCGATCGCCGACGTCGTCGGCGACCAGCTCGCCGCCGACTGCGTCATCCCGTCGCCGTTCGACGAGCGGGTCGCCCCGGCCGTCGCGGCCGCGGTCGCCGCCGCCGCCCGTGCGGAGGGCGTCGCGCGCCGCTGACGCACCGCCACCCCGTGAGGGCCCCGTCCTGGTTCCAGGACGGGGCCCTTTCGCGCGGGGCCGGATGCGGTCGGGGTCGGGTCCGGGGTCGGGTCCGGCCGGTCCAGGCCGCGGGTCCGGCCGGTCCATGCCTGTTCCGGCCGCGCGGGTTCCGGGCCGTCTCGGCCGCCGCGACCGCACTCGGCCCCGTCGCTCCCCGCCCGCGGGTTCCGGGCCGCCGGGGTCCGGGCGGCGGTCCGTCCCGGGGCGGTCGGGGGAGGGACATGCGTCACACGGGCGCGTGGTTCCGCGTCCGGCCCGGGGCCGCCTAGGGTCGGGGCCATGTTCGCTGCCTACGCTGCCCGAATCGACCGCGACCAGCCCCTGAACGGCCTCGAATTGGGCGAACGCCCCGAGCCCGAGGTGCGGCCCGGGTGGACCACCGTCACCGTCAAGGCCGCCTCGCTCAACCACCACGACCTGTGGTCGCTGCGCGGGGTCGGGCTGCCCGAGGAGAAGCTGCCGATGATCCTCGGCTGCGACGCGGCCGGGATCGACGAGGACGGCAACGAGGTCGTCCTGCACTCCGTGATCGGCCAGAGCGGCCACGGCGTCGGCCCGGACGAGCCCCGGTCCATCCTCACCGAGCGCTACCAGGGCACCTTCGCCGAGCGGGTGACCGTGCCCCGCTGGAACGTGCTGCCCAAGCCCAGGGAGCTCTCCTTCGAGGAGGCCGCCTGTCTGCCGACCGCCTGGCTGACGGCGTACCGCATGCTCTTCACCAACGCCGGTGTGCGGCCCGGGGACTCGGTCCTCGTGCAGGGCGCGGGCGGTGGCGTCGCCACCGCCGCGATCGCCCTCGGCAAGGCCGCCGGCCTGCGGGTCTTCGCGACCAGCCGGGACGAGGAGAAGCGCAAGCGGGCCGTCGAACTCGGCGCCGTCGAGGCGTTCGAGCCGGGCGCGCGGCTCCCGCAGCGGGTGGACGCGGTCATCGAGACCGTGGGCGCCGCGACCTGGTCCCACTCGGTCAAGTCGCTGCGGCCCGGTGGCACCCTCGTCATCTCGGGCGCCACCAGCGGCGACCGGCCGGCGCACGCCGAGCTGACCCGGATCTTCTTCCTCGAACTCAAGGTGGTCGGCTCGACCATGGGCTCCAAGGACGAGCTGGAGGACCTGCTGTCCTTCTGCGCGGCCACGGGCCTCCGGCCGGTCGTCGACCAGGTCCTGCCGCTGGACCGGGCGCGCGAGGGCTTCGAGCGGATCGCCGCCGGCGACCTCTTCGGGAAGATCGTCCTGAAGACCTCGTGACGACCCCTTGATGACCCGTCGGTGGGCCTGATGGTATTTCCGGCACGCGAAACGTGAACAACGCTCACTTCCTCGTGCCGGAGGTCCACCTTGTCGCGATCCACCCCCGCCTGGCGCACGGCCCTCGCCGCCGTCGCCCTCGCCACCGCGCTGATCGCCCCCGCGGTCCCCGCCGCCGCGGCCCCCGCGGCGGCCGCCCCCGCCGCCCGGCCGCAGGCCGGCGGGGGCACGATCCCCGTCCTCACCGACGAGCGCGGACGCGCCCTCACCCTGCGCGGCTGGAACGTCGAGGACAAGGCGAACCGCGGTGACGCCGCCCTCTCCGCGATCACCGAGAAGCACTTCCGCGACATGCGGGCCAAGGGCTTCAACTTCGCCCGGCTGCTCGTCTTCTGGGACGACCTGGAGCCCCGGCCGGGCCGGTACAGCCAGGCCTACCTCCGGAAGATCGAACGGATCCTGGACTGGGCGGCGAAGCACGACGTCAAGGTCCTCCTCGACGCCCACCAGGATGTCTTCGGGCCCGCCTTCGGCCATCGCGGCGTGCCCGCCTGGGCGACCAGGACCGACGGACTGCCCTTCACGCCCCGCCCGGACGACTGGTTCTCCGAGTACTTCGAGCCCGCCGTCCAGCGGGCGTTCACCCACCTCTACGAGGACGAGGACCTGCGGCGCGCCCAGGCCCGGATGTGGCGGGTGCTCGCCGACCGCTTCGAGGACCATCCCGCCGTCCTCGGCTACGACCTGATCAACGAGCCGATGGGCGAGCTCCGGGAGGGCGAGGACCTGCCGGCGGCGGCCCGGCGCATCGAGCGGGACCAGCTCACCCCGCTCTACAACCGGCTCGCGGACGCGATCCGTTCGGTCGACCCGTCCACCTGGATCTTCGTCGAGCCGACGCCGATCGTGGGCGAGGGCGTGCCCACCGGGCTCGGCAGGATCGACGACCCGAAGGTGGTCTACGCCCCGCACTTCTACAACACGGCCATGGAGGCCGGCGCCGACTACGACCCGGCCGCCCGCTGGATCGAGACCTACGAGCAGGCCGTCACCCGGTACCCCGAGGAGTACGGGGTCCCGGTGGTGGTGGGCGAGTGGGGCCCGCTCAACAACTCCCTGCCGCACATGAACCGCTTCTACCGCGAGGCCATGGCCTCCCTCGGACGCTACGGCTCCGGCTGGGCGGGCTACGTCTGGTGCTACGGAGGCGGCTACTGCGCGGTGGACGGCGCCGGGAACTTCCGTACGAACAAGGAGCTGACCGCAGAGCCGTACGCGGAGGCGGTCGCGGGCACGGTGCGGTCCGCCGGCTACGACGCGGGCGCCGGGGTCTACCGCCTGGCGTACGACGCGGCGGACCGCCGCGGCTCACGGGTCACCGAGCTGTCCCTGCCGCCCGGCGACTGGCGGGTCTCGGCCCGGGGCGGGGCGCTGGTCCTCCGCACGACCCCCGGCCGGGCCCTGGTCCTCGCCGCCCCCGGCCACCGGGTGACGGTCACGGCCACCCGGGGCTGAGCCCCGGGGCGAACGCGCCGCGGGTGCGCGGGCCCGCGCCGGGCCGCCGCGTGCCCGGCGCGGGCCCGCGGCGGCCCGAGTCGGCAGGCGTGCTCGGGCGGCACCCGCAGCGCGTGCGGCCCGCCCGCCCCGGGCCGACGGGCGCGCTCGGGGCACGCGCCCGTACGGCCGGGCCGCCCCGGCCGTACGCCCGCGTCACGCCTCCCGGCGGGACCGCAGCAGGCCCGTGATCCGGATCGCCGCCGCCGACAGCTGGTCGCGGGTCTCGGCCAGCTGCTCCTGGCCGACCCCGTGATCGCGGGCCGCGTCGCGGATCTCGTCGCGGAAGCGGTCGAGGAGCCGGTCGAGGTCGCGGGCCGGGTCGCCCGAGCCCTCCGTGTCCCGCGCCCACTCCGGTGCCTCGCCGGCCGGGGCCGCCGCGAACGGCGGCTCCTGGCCCGCCGCCTTCGGGTGGGTGGTGCCCGCCACCAGGCCGCCGAGCTGGGCCGTGATGTCCGAGAGGCCCTCCCAGACCCCCTTGGGCCAGTCCCCGCGCGAGAAGCGGTCCTGGACCTCCTCCTGCACCTGCTGCGCGATCCGCTGGAACTCCTTCGCCTGGTGGCGGGCGGACTTGGCCTCGGCGCGGGCCTGGCGGGCCTGCTCCTTCCACTCCTGCCCGACCCGGCGCAGCTCCTCCTTGGCCTCGGAGAACGAGGAGGGGTCCGCGGTGCGGGCCCGGCCCGCCGCGGCGCGCATCTCGCTGCGCACCCGCCCGGCCGCCCCGCGCACGTCGTCGCGGATCTCCGCCGCGAGCTCCGACACCGACTCGCGGATCTCCCGCTCCAGGTCGTCCAGTTCGGCGTCCCGCCCGGCCAGCTCGGCCCGGCCGGCGTCGGTGATCGAGTAGACCTTGCGGCCGCCCTCGCTGGCGTGCGTGACGAGGCCCTCGGCCTCCAGCTTGGCCAGGCGCGGGTAGACCGTGCCCGCCGAGGGCGCGTACAGCCCCTGGAAGCGCTCCTCCAGGAGGCGGATCACCTCGTAGCCGTGGCGGGGCGCCTCGTCGAGCAGTTTGAGCAGGTAGAGGCGGAGGCGGCCGTGCGCGAAGACGGGCGGCATGTCAGAGCACCTTTCCGGTCGCGGAGGGGGCGGGGGAGGGGGTCGAGCCGTCCTCGTCGGAATCGGGGCGGCGGAGCAGCGCGATGGACCCGGAGACGGTGGTCGCCTTCAGGGTGCCCCGGCCCGAACCGAGGGTGCCGGTGACGGACTTGGTGCCCCACTGCCCGGCCACGCGGAGGTCCTCGAAGGCGTTCGACACGGAGCCCGTCGTCGTGTTGGCCTCGACGCGGGCGTCGGCCGGGTGGGGGAGCCGGATGGACACCTCGCCGGAGAGGCTGGAGAGCCGGATGTCGGCGGGCGGGCCGTCGAGCTCGGCCGGGTCGAGGTCGATGACCATGTCGCCGCTGACGGTCTCGGCCCGCACGGAGGCGCCCGCGCCCTCGATCACCGTCACGTCGCCGGTCACCGAGTTGATCCGGAGCGAGCCCGTGACCGACTGGGCCTCCAGGCTGCCCGAGACGCTCTCGGCGCGGACGGGGCCGGAGAGCCGGAGGAGGGTGGTGTCGCCGGAGACGCCGCGCACCTCCGTGCGTCCCGTGATGCCGGTGACGACCGCCTCGGCGCCGACCGCGGTCACCTCGACGTCGACGCCCGCGGGGACGGCGACGGAGACGACCGCACGGCGCCTGAACTCCTTGCGGTCGAGCCACTTGAGGGCGCTCTTCCACTGGAGGTCCTCGTAGCCCACGGTCAGGGTGGAGCCGTCCTGGGACACCAGCAGCGGCGGGCCCTCGACCTCGGAGACCTCCACGCGGGCGGAGCCCTCGTCCGTCCCCACCACGTTCACCGCGCCGTTGACGATGCGGACCCGCAGGCGGCTCACGGGGTCGCCGGGGGCCAGCTTCGTCGGCTCGGTGACGGACCACTCTGTCATGGTGCTGACCTCCCGTTCGACAACGCAACATATCGTGTTTCTCGATAGACACGATATATCGCGGTGAGGGGAAGTCAACCCTGACTCTCCCCTGACAGGGATGGGGGCAATGAGCCTCGAATGCGGACAAACTGTCCTAGCGTAGGGCCCATGAACGCGACATCCGGACCGAGCCCCGTCGGGGCGCTGCTCCTCTGCCGTGCCGATCCGCCGACGGTCCGGCCCCCCGCCCAGCTGCTCCGCGAACACCTGCTCCTCGCCCCCGCGGGCGAGGACTGGAGCGTGCTCGTACCGGAGGGGAAGCCCTGGCTCCACGGCGGCGAGTCCGTCGAACGGGTCGTCACCGGCTGGGCCACCGCCCTCGCCGTCTCGGCGGCCGGCTGGCCCGTCGTCGCCCTCTGGTGGGACCGCGACCGGGCCGGCCTGACCCTCGCCGCCGGCTTCCGCCGCACGGTCGGCTACACCTGGCTCGCGGACGGCACCCCCGTCGGCGAGGACGAGGCCATGCGCACGTTCGCCGCCCGGCTCTCCCTCGACCCCGTCCTGGACGTCCAGGCACTGGAGCCGCTCACCGCACCCGACCCGGACGCCGACGCCCACGCCCGGCTCCTCGGCGTCGTCGCCGTCCTCGGCCGCGTCGGCCTCGCCCTGCCGACCGGGCTGCTGCCCGGCGAGAACGCCGACCGGCTCCGCTCCGTGGCCCTGGCCCAGGGCGCCGAGCAGCTCGACTGGTCGGGCTGGAAGGACGTCGTGCGCGCCGAACTCGACGTGGTGGAGGAGGGCCCCCTCGGCCCGTACCTGCGCGGCCCGCGGGCGCGCGTGCTGGGCGGGGCGCAGCTGGCCGCGGGGGTGCCGCTGCTGCTCTGGGGGCTCGGCCGGCGCAGCGGCGGGTGGACGGCGGCCGGAGCGCTGCTCGTCGTCCACGGAGCACTCGGCCTGGCCTACGACCGACTGCGGGAGGGGTGACCACGCCCGCGCGTGATCACCCCTCCCGCCGGACGTCTCCGCGAGCCGCCCCGCCCGTCGCCCGTCCTGCCGGCCCCGGGCTTCCTACTCGTCGTCGTCGTCCTCGTCGTCGAGACGGGCCAGCCAGGTCGCGAGGCGCTCTACCGGCACCTCGAAGTCGGGGTTGAGATCGACGAACGTCCGCAGCTGCTCGGCGAGCCACTCGAAGGTGACCTCCTCCTCGCCGCGCCGCTTCTCCAGTTCCTCGATGCCACGGTCGGTGAAGTACATGCGATCAGGATAGGCCGAAGCCCCCGCGTCCCCTGTCGCCCGTCAGGCTCTCCGACTAGCCTTCCTCATCATCGTTTCGGGGAGCGGGGGCGCTGTGACGCACGGGATCGCGCGTATTCGGCTGGACGACGGCACGCCCGTGTGGGCCCGGGTCAGTGACGTGCAGGAACTCGGCAGGGGCGGCGGCTTCCAGGACACCGGCGTCAAGGACCGGGTGGTCTCGATGGCCGGCGGCCTCACCGACGTGGTGCGCGGGGTGGTCGGCTCGCTGCGGGCCGGGCTCGACCCGCAGGGAGCCGTGGAGGTCGCCGTCAGCTTCGGCATCGAACTGTCGGCGCAGTCCGGCAAGGTGATCGGCGTCCTCGCGGACGGCTCGGGCAAGGCCTCCGTGAACGTCTCCCTGACCTGGACCGAACCGGGCCGCGCCACCGAACCGGGCCGCGCCACCGGACCGGCCGCCCCGGAGGCCGCCGGACAGGCCGCCCCGGACACCGCCGGGACCGCCGCCCGCGGGGAGTCCCGCGCGGAGCCCGGCGCGCGACCGGCGGCCGTTCCCGCGCCCCGGCCGCCCGCACCCGATCCCTCCGCACCGGGACCGGCGGCCGACGGACCCGCATGAGCGCCTTCGACGCTCTCGTGCGCCCCGCCCTGGTACGCATCGCCGCTCCCGACTGCGGGTATGACCCGCACGGCGACCGGTACTGGGGCACCGGCTTCTTCATCGCCCCCGGCTGGGTGCTGACCTGTGCCCATGTCGTGGCCGAGGGGGGAAGCGCGGTGTGGAGGAGCGAACCCGCCGTCGGCATCACCTGGGAGGACGGCAAGACCTCCCGGGAGACCACCGGCACCGTCGTGCTCGCCCTGCCGCGCCCCGACCGGCCCGACGACCCGCCGGACCGGTGGGCCTTCCCCGACATCGCGCTCGTCCGCGTGCCCGGCGCGACGAAGGCGTCCTGCGTGCGCCTCGGCGAGCGCCCGCCCGTCCCGCCGACCTCCGTCGGACTGCACGGCTGGTCCCGGGAGACCGGCGAGCTCGGCATCCGCCACGTCCACGGCACCCTCATCGGCACCGACGGCAAGGCCCTCATCACCGACTGGGTGATGCCGGTCGAGGGCTGCTCCGGCGGCCCCGTCGTCGACCACCAGCAGGGCGCCGTCGTCGGCCTCAACAAGGGACGCGGCCGCGACGGCGGCGCCGTCGTCCCCGTCACCGCCCTGCGCCGCCTCCACGACCTGCCCGGCGGCGAGGCCATGGGCGAGGCGCTGCGCGCCCACGACCGCTACCACCTCGCCCGCTACCGCTCCCTGGACGACCGGCCCGACTGGACCCGCGCCCAGGGACGCCTCGCCGAGCCCGCGGGCATCGGCCCGGGACCGCGCACCCTGCTCTACGGACACCTCGCCGAACTGCCCGCGCCCACCGCGCCCGGCGAGATCATGGACCTCGTCGACCAGGTCAAGGCCTGGATCAGGGACGACGAACTGCCGGACGTCCTAGAGGACGACCCGCGCACCTGGAGCGAGGGCGCCGGACTCCTGCGCGGCCTGCGGGCGCCCCGCAGGGACGGCGTCCGCGACCTCGAACCGGACGCGGTCCTGCTGTACGCGGCCCACGTCGCCCGGCACGTGCGCGGCCGGTACGGCGAGCGGGTCGACACCGCCGACCTCACCCGCTGGATCATCGACGAGTCCGGCGACGCCGACCGGCACCTCCGCCGCGAGATCGACCGCCTCGTCAGCCCCGGCCGGCCGGCGCCCCTCTCCGTACGCGAGCCCCGCGCGCGTGCCGACGTCCTCCTGGAGATCGACGCCCCGATCTACGACCGGCGCTACCCGTGGCGGGTCAAGCTCCTCCACGACGGGCACACGGTCAGCCCGCTCCACTTCGACGAGCGGGGCGTCGAGCGCGCCCGGCTCGGGGAGGCCCTGCGCGAGCCGCTCGCCGACGCCCTGCGGCGCGGCGACAGCGGACGGCACCTGGCGGCCGTCGAGGCCGTGCTGCCCCTCGAACTCTTCGACGAACCCCTCGACACCTGGCGGCTCGAACCTCTCCAGGGCGGCCCCGAGGACGCCTGGGCGACCACGCTCGGCCAGCGCAGGTTCGTCGTCGTCCGCGACCGCCGCCGCTACGACCGGGAGCCCACCCCCGAATGGCGCGAGCGCTGGGAGGCCGCGGAGGGCGGCCCGCTGCGGGCCGCCCCGCTCCGCGCCGAAGTGCCCGGCACGGGCCCGGACGCCCACACCGCGCGCGCGAGCCGGGAGACCTGGGCGGAGACGTACGACCGGCTCCGCGAGGCCGCGGGCGGCACCGTCCCCGTCTACTGCGGCCGGGTGAGCACCGGCGACGGGCTCATGGCGATGCACGCGGCGCTCGCCGCCGGGCACCCCCTCGCCCTCTGGCGGACCGGCCCCCACGACCACACCGACTGCGCGGAGTTCCACGAGCGAGCCGACCGGCTGCTCTCCGCCGCCCCCACCGCCTGGGACCTCCGAGGCCCCGTCAGATCCCTGCGCACGCGCGCGACGGACCGGGCGGCGGGCCCCGAGGCGCTCGCCGCGTACGCCTGGGCCGAAGGCGTCGCCCTCCTCCTGGACCCGCCCGACCGGCCCCCGCACGGCGGCCGGCTCGAACCCCCGCCGCTGCTCGGGGAGGGGGAGCAGTGACCCGTGCGCCCACCGGGACGACGGCCCCGCGATCCGTCCGATTAAGCCGTCGGCAGGCCCCGCTCCCGGGCGGTACCGTCGACGGGCCCGGCATCGACACCACAGCCAGGAGGAGTCACTCGTGAACGATTGGCGGATCTACCGTGGTGCCGGCCTGCCGCACGACGAGATACAGCGGCTGCCCGCCCCGCCGCCCTGGCGCGACTTCTCCACCGGCGGCGCCGACGACACCCTGGCCGGCTCCGACCGGCGACTCGGCGTCAAACGCCGACTCGTCCAGAACCACCACCCCAGGCCCGCGGAGACCGACGCCGTCAACGCCGCGCTGTACCTGAGGCGCCCGCTCCTCGTCACCGGCAACCCCGGCACCGGCAAGTCCACCCTCGCCCACGCCGTCGCCCACGAACTGCGCCTCGGCCGTGTCCTGCGCTGGCCGATCGTCAGCCGGACCACCCTCCAGGACGGGCTCTACCGGTACGACGCCATCGGCCGCCTCCAGGACGTCCAGCTGGAGCGCGCCCAGGCCGGAGCGCCCGGCTCCGCCGCCGCGCCGGCCGGCATCGGCTCGTACATCCGGCTCGGCCCGCTCGGCACCGCGCTGCTCCCCTCCGACCAGCCCCGCGTCCTGCTCATCGACGAGCTCGACAAGAGCGACCTGGACCTCCCCAACGACCTCCTGAACGCCCTGGAGGAAGGCGAGTTCGCCATCCCCGAGCTGGAACGGCTCGCCGACCGGGAGCCCGCCGTCGAGGTGCTCACCGACGACGGGCACAAGGTGGCGGTGCTCGGCGGCCGGGTCCGCTGCACCACCTTCCCGTTCATCGTGCTCACCTCCAACGGCGAACGGGACTTCCCCGCCGCCCTGCTCCGCCGCTGCATCCGCCTGGAGCTGGAGGCCCCCGGCGAGGAGCAGCTCCGCGCCATGATCGAGGCGCACCTCGGCAGCGAGGCCGCCGGCGGCGACGGGGAACAGGGCCTCGTCCAGCGCTTCCTCGACCGCGAGCCGGGCGAGGTCATCGCCACCGACCAGCTCCTCAACGCCCTCTACCTGACCCAGCACGCCTCCCGCGCCGAACGGGTCACCAGGGAACGCATCGCCGACATGCTCATGCAACCGCTCGATCAGCCGAGGTGACGATCGGATGCACCGGATGCATCTGGAGGAACTCACCCGCAGACTGCGGGCCGGCGGCCAGGACCCCACCGCCGAGGACGTCGCCGACGCCCTGTGGCTGGCCCAGTGGCTCCCCGGCCCCTCACCGGACCGGGAGAGACCCGACGGACCGCAGGACCCGCCGGCCGACCCCCCGGACGAGGCCGACGGGGACGCCTCCACCGGCGGCCCGGACGGCGCCGGCACGGATGCCGCGGCGGGCGGAAGCGGCGGCGCAACGGCCGCCGGACCCGGGAGCCCGCACGAGTCCGTCTCCCTCCACATGGCCACCGGAGCCACCGGGACGGCCGACGCGGTCGCCGAGGAGGCGCGAACCGCCCGCGCCGACCGCCCTCCGGCGTCCCGCGGCGCCCGGCCCGACCGGGGCGCCGGCCTGCCCGTCCGCGCCCCCGGCGCCAACGCCCTGCCGGGCCTCCTGGGACTGCAGAAGGCCCTCCGCCCCCTCCGCGCCTACGCCCTCGCCGCCCGACGCCCCGAGGAGGGCGTCCTCGACGAGGAGGCCACCGCCGAGCGCAGCGCCGCCGCCGGCATGCTCACCCCCGTGATGCGCCCGGCGGCCGGCCGCCGCCCCGACATTCAGCTCCTCATGGACACCGGACCCGCCATGGTCGTCTGGAACCGGATGGTCGAGGAACTCCGCCAGGCCTGCCAGCAGTCCGGCGCCTTCCGGGACGTCCAGGTGCACCGCCTGTACGACACCGGCGACGGCCCCCCGCTCGTCACCACCACCTCCGGCGCCGACGGCCGCCCCCGGCTGCGGCCCGTCGACCAGCTCCACGACCCCACCGGCCGCCGTCTCACCCTGATCGTCAGCGACTGCGTCGGACCCCTCTGGCAGCGCGGCGCCGCCCAGCGGTTCCTGCGCCAGTGGCCCCGCAACTCCCCGCTTGCCCTCGTCCAGCCGCTCCCCCCGCGCCTCTGGCCCCGCACCGCGCTCCCCGCCGAACCCGGCACCTTCCAGCGCTCCGCCACCCCCGGCGGCCCCACCGCGTTCGTCTCCGACGACGAGCCCTGGGGGCCCGCCGCCCCCGGCCGCCGGGCCGTCCCCGTGCTCACCCCGACCCCCGAGGCCTTCGCCTCCTGGACACGGCTCCACACCGGCCACGGCGGCAACGCCGTCCGCGGCTGGGCGGCCTGGCTCGCCCCCGGGCCCGCGGCGCCGCGCCCGTCCGGCACCGCCCGCGGCACCCGGAGCGACGACGAACTCCTCCGCGCCTTCCGGGCCGCGGCCTCACCCGGCGCGCTCCGGCTCGCCGTCCATCTCGCGGCGGCCCCGCTGACCCTGCCCGTGATGCAGCTCGTACAGCGCGCCATGCTCCCCGACACCGGCCCCATGGAGCTGGCGGAGGTCCTGCTCAGCGGAGTGCTGCGACGACTGCCCGGACCCACCCCGTACCCCTGCTTCAGCTATCCGCCCGGCATCCAGCAGCACTTCCTGGGCTCCCTCGACCCCAGCGCCGCCGCCCTCGTCCTCAAACACTGCTCGGCCTACGTGGAGCGCCACTTCGGCCAGGGCATGCGCAACTTCCCGGCGCTCGCCGCCGCCCGCCTCGCGGGCGCCGACGCCCCCGCCGACGCCGACGGCGGGGCCGGTCCCGCGACCCACCGCGGACCAGGCCGGGCCACCGACCTCCCCGCCGAGACCGAGGCGACGGACGAACCCCTGGGGCCCGACAGCCCCGAGACCGAGCTCTTCGCCCGCATCCCCGCGCGCGTGCTCCGCTTCTACCACCCCGACCTGGTCACCCCGGACCCGCTCACCGAGGCCCGCCGGCTCCTCGCGCAGGGCCGCGCCCAGTCCGACCCCGCGCTGCTCGCCGGGGCGCACGAGCGCGCCGAGGCGGCGCTCCCCGCCGAACCCGTCGAGGCCCGGATCGTCCTCGCCCGCGCCCTGTACGCCGAGGCCGGCACCGCCGCGGCCCGCCGCGCCGGCCGCCGCCCCGAACTCCTCGGCAGGGCCGCCGACACGCTCGTACGGGCCGGGGAGCTCGCCCGCGCCGGCGGAGAGGCCTGGGCCGAGGCCCGGCTCGAACTCGCCGTCGTCCACCACGCGCTGTGGCGGGACGGCGACGGGGCCGACCACCTCGACGCGGCCCTCGACGCCCTCGCCGAGGACGCCGACCGCTGGCCGGAATCCGCCCGCCCCACCCTCCACCTGCGACGCGGCCGGCTGCTCCTCGCGCGCGGTGACGGCGCCGGAGCGGCCGCCGAGCTCACCGCCGCCCTCGCCCTGCACGAGAGCGCCGCCGCGCTCCTCGACCTCGCCGACGCCCTCCACCTCGCCGAGGCCGAGCCGGACCGCATCGGCCCCGTGCTCGACCGCGCCGAACCCCTCCTCGGCGACGCCCGCGCCCTCCGGCTCCGCTTCACCACCGCACGCGCCCGGCTGTACGACGCCCAGGGCGACGGCGCCGCCGCCGACGCGGCGTACGAGGAGGCCACCCTGCTGGCCCCCGCCGACAGCGAACAGCGCGGACCGCTCCTCCTCACCTGGGGCGGCTCACTGCTGCGGCGCGCCGCGACGGCCACGGGCACGGAACCGGTGGACCGGGCGGAGGGGGTCCTGCGGGAGGCGCTGACCTGCCTGCCCGCCGGAGCGGCCGACCGCGCGCAGGCGCAGATCCTCATCGGCAGCGTCCTCGCGCTGCGTTTCGACCGCGCGGGCTTCCTGCCGGACCTGTACGAGAGCCGCCACCTCCTCGACGAGGCCGTCCGCACCGCCCGCGACCCGGAGGTCCGGGCCGAGGTCTGGCTCCACATGGGCTGGGTCCAGACGCAGCTGAGCGAGGCGGCGCGGGACGGACAGCTCGTCGGCGCCCTCACGGCCTTCCAGCGCGCCGCCGAGGTCATCCGCGCCGCCCGCGGCGACACCCCCGGCACGGTCACCCTGGCGCGGGCGCTGCACGCCCAGGGAGCGGTGCTGTACCTGATGGACCGGGTCGGGCAGGCCGCGACCGTCCTGGCGGAGGCCGCCGAGCAGTGGCGGCGGCTGGACGGCGAACTGGTGGCCGTGGACTGGGCGGACGTGGAGCGGACCCGGGCCCTGCTGGCCGAGGTCGGCTCCGTCCCCCGCCCCCGGCCGGACCGGTTCTCCCGCGAGGAGCGGCGCAGGATCACGCCGCCCTGGTGGCCGTGGCGGGCGGGGAAACCGGAACGGCTGGATCACGGGGGCGCGCATGGGCGCAGTTGAGTCGAACGGGTTTCCGTCTCTGAGGCGTAGGGAAGAACCGCTCCGCCGCTACGACCGTGGGGGGCAAAGGCCGGTGAGGAGGAGCCGAGGGTGTTGGAGCACACGAAGCGGGTCGCAGGCGTCGACCGGGCCGAGGACCGGCCCCGGCGCCTGCCCGACCTCACCGGAGTGGACCTGCGGACCTTGCGCTTCATGGACGATCCCGACCTGGAGGCCGCCGTCGAGCGGGTGTTCTGGCGGACGCGGGAGCTCAACGACTCCTGGCTGGAGAGCAACGGGGACGGTTCCCTCGGCTGATCTCCCCGGGAGGGGCGCCGACCGGCCGTTTCCGGCCAGATGCCCTCCCGTCGACGGCGGCACGGCGCGGCGACGCGCAGGGGGGCGGACGTGAACGTCGCGTCCCTTCCGGCGTCCGCCTTCGCCGACCTGGCCCGGACCAGCCCTGCCCCGGCCGGACTGACCCTGCTGCGGTCCGCCCTCCATACGCGGCGGCTGCTGCTCCTCAAGGCGCTCCTGGTGCGCGTCCACCGGGAGCGGGCTTCCGTCGGAACGGGTGCGCTGGGCCGCTTCGAGCGCTCCTGGGACCTGCTCGAACGGGTCGAGCGGCGGCGTCCCGCCGTGGTCCGGGACGTCCTCGACTACCCGACGACCGGCGTCTGGCTGGCGGCCGCGCTCGCCGAGCCCGCCGGACCGGCCCTCGACCGCCTGCTGGCCCGTCTCGACATGATCGCGCTCACCGCCGCCCTGCGCTGCGGCGACCCGCTCGACCGGACGGTCGAGACCGCGGACGGCCTGATGTCCCTGCCGGGCGTGGGCCGGCTCCGACTGCCCTCCGACCGCGTCCGGATCGTCGCCGGCGACCGGACCGTGCGGTTCCATCCGGACGGTGCCCGGCATCCCGCGCCCGTCGTCCTCACCCTGGCCGACGGGCGCCGGGGCGTGCTCGCGGGACACGGGCCCGGTTGGAGCCCCGTACGCGCGCTGCCCCGCGGCATCGCGCGTCTGGACGACCTCGACCCGTACCGGGTGCCGGTCGGCGCGGCCGGCGGCTCCGTCGGCACCCCCGCCGCCCACACCGACACCGACCACGCCGCCTGGTCCGCCCGCTGGCGCGCGGCCCAGGAGCTGCTCGCGCGTACCGACCCGGACCGGGCCGTCGAGGTGACCCGCGCGGTCCGCGTCGTCGTCCCGCTCGTCCCGTGCGGGCCGGGACACCGAGGCGCCACCCTGAGCGCGGCTCCCGGAGCCGTGCTGACCTCGCTGCCCGACGAGGCGTGGGGGATGGCCGAGACGCTCGTGCACGAGCTGCACCACAGCAAGCTGGCGACGCTCCACGAACTCGTACCGCTGTACGGCCCCGGGCGGGACGCCGTGCACCAGGTCGGCTGGCGGCCCGACCCGCGGCCCATCGCCGGCGTGCTGCACGGCGCCTACGCGCACCTGGCACTCGCCGATCTCTGGCGCCGCGCCGCGTCCGCCGCGGAAGCGCCGAAGGCCTGGCGGTCCGACGCCGGGCAGCAGTTCGACGAGCTCCACGATCAGGTGGGCGAGGCGCTGGCGATCCTGCTTGAATCCGATGAACTGACTACTGAGGGACGGGAGTTCGCGCGTCAAATGCGGCGGCACCACGCGAGCCTCGGCGCGACCCCCCTCGCCGCTGGGTAACACTGTGCCCACGGCACATGACACTGCGTTGCGCGGGAGCGGGACGGGAGATGCGACACATGGCGGAACAGCGGTCGGGCGGTGCGGCGGACCACGGGGGCAGGAACGGGCCGGAACACGTCCTCGTGGTCTTCCCCGGCTACCACCGTCCCTGGGCGACCTGGGTCAACCAACGGCTCGACGCCCACGGCGTGCGCGCCAGCCTCCAGCGCTGGGACCCTCCGCGGGAGGTGCCGCTCGAAGACTCGCTGGGCGACCTCCTGCTCGCACGGGGCCAGGTGCTGCTCGTCCTGGACGACTGGTTCTTTCAGCTCGGCCCCCGTGCCGCCGGTGAGTGGAACGACGTGCTGCGCGGCTTCGTAGCCGCCCACTCCGAGCGGTTCGCGGCGGTCAACCTCACCAACCGCCCCCTGCTCCCGGCCACCGCCGTCCTCGAACCCGTCAGCCTGTGGGGCGTCGGCGAGGAGGAGGCCGAGGCGCGCCTGCTCAGCCGGCTCGGCATCGACCCGCGCCGGGCCACCGGCCGTCGGCTGCCCGCCGGATCCCTCGTCCGCTTCCCGGACACGCCTCCCGAGATCTGGGGCGAGATCCCGCGCCGCAACCCGCGCTTCACGGGCCGCGACGACCTGCTCACCGAGCTCCAGACGCGGCTCATGGACGCGGGCCGGGGCAACGCCGCGTGCACCCTGGTCGGCATGTCCGGGATCGGCAAGACCCAGATGGCCGCCGAGTACGCCCACCGCTTCAGCTCCGACTACGACGTCGTCTGGTGGGTCAGTTCCGACGACCGCAACGTGCAGCGCGACCGCTTCGGCGAACTCGCCGCCGAACTCGGCCTGACCACCGGAAACGAACCCGGCGAACGCATCCGCGCCGTCCGCGAGGCCCTGCGCCGCGGCGACCCGCACTCCCGCTGGCTCGTCGTCTTCGACGGCTGGGACGACACCGACGGCGCGAACGTGATGCTGCCGCAGGGCCCCGGCCACGTACTGATCACCTCACGCAACCGCGGCTGGGGCGAGTTCACGGACACCCTGAGCATCCGGGGCTTCGACCGGGCCGAGTCCACGGCCTACCTGCTGCGCCGCGCCCCGCACATCACCGGGCCCGAGGCCGACGAGGTCGCCGCCGAGTTCGGCGACGTGCCGTTGCAACTGGTCCAGGCCGCCGCCTGGCTCGGCGAGTCCCGGATGGAGGTCCCCGAGTACCTGCGCATGGTCCGCGAGGGACGCATCAACGCCATGGACGAGCCCGCCGGCGGCGACGGCATCCCCAACGCCTCCCTGACCTCCTGGTCGATACTGATCAACCGGCTCCGACGCACCCAGCCGCAGGCGATCGACGTGCTCAGCCTGTGCGCCTCCTTCGCCCCCGGCCGCATCCCGCTCGGTCTCGTCCGGGCCTATCCGCAGGCCGACCTCCCCGAGGACCTGCGCTGGATGGTCACCGACCTCGCCTCGTGGTCCCGCGCCCTCGACACCCTGGTCAACTACTCCGTCCTGAGCCGCGAGTCACGCAGCGCGGGCGGCGGCGAGATGGGCCCCCACCAGGAGTCCGTGCACATGCACCGGCTCGTCCACGACATCGTGGCCCGGCTCACCGACGGCGAACACCGCACCGCCCACCGCAAGGCCGTCCGCACCCTGCTGGCCGAGGCCGACCCCGGCAACCCCATGGACAGCCGGAACTGGCCCCGCTACGCCGAACTCCTGCCCCACCTGGAACCCTCCGGGGCACTGAACAGCCGGAACCCGCGCGTGCAGACCGCCGTGCTCAACTGCCTGCGCTACTGCTTCCGCAGCGGCGAGTACCGGGCCGGCATCCGGCTCGCGGAACGGATCCGGGAGAGCTGGTCCACCTTCATGGACCCGGTGAGCCCCGAGATGCAGGAGCTCACCAGCCAGGAGTGCTCCATCCTGCGCAACTACGGACGCTTCCGCGACGCGTACCAACTCGACCTCGCCCTGCGCACCCGCCTCGACGAGGCGCGGACCACCGACCCGCTCGGCTCGCTCCGTTCGGACATCTCCATCGCCAGCGACCTCCGCTTCCTCGGCCAGTACCAGGAGTCGGAGCGGATGCAGCGCGACGTCGTCGCCGAGTGCCGGCGGCTGCTCGGCGAGAACGAGTTCCTCACCCTCGTCGCCGGGAACAACCTCGGGGTCGCCCTGCGGGTGCTCGGGCGCTACAAGGAGGCGTACGAGCAGGACGTCGCCACCCTCGCGCGCTCGGAGAGCGCCCTCGGCGCCCTGCACTCCCAGACCCTCATCCTCGGCAACAACGTCGCCCAGGACCAGCGCCTGCTCGGCCAGTACCGCGAGGCACTGGCCCGGCAGGAGGCCAATGTCCGCGTGCACGTCCGGATCATGGGTCCCCAGCACCTGCAGACCCTGTACGCGCGGGCGCAGCTCGCCCTGTGCCGCCGGCGGGAGGGCAGCTTCCAGCAGGACCTCGGCGCCGCCATGGCGAGCCTGCTCGAACAGATGCAGCAGGTGCACGGGCGCGACCACTACATCACCCTGTCGTCGATCAACAACTACGCCAACTACCTCCGCGAGCACGGCGACCTCGACCAGGCCCGCGAACTCAGCCGTGAGGCCGAGGCCGGATACCGCGCCCTCCTCGGCCCCGCGCACCCCGTCGCCACCGGCGTCCTCGCCAACACCGCCCTCGTCCTCCAGGCGTCCGGCGAACGCGCGGACGCCCTGGCCATCCTGGAGGCCGCCCTCGCCGGCCTGACCTCCTCGCTCGGATCCGACCACCCCTGGGTGCTCGGCTGCGCGCTCAACACCGGAGCCGCCCGCAACTTCAACGGGCGGGTGCACGACGCCGCCGAGCTCAGCCGGGACACCCTCCGCCGGGCCCGGCACACCCTCGGCAACGAGCACCCGCTCACCCTGTCGTGCCAGGTCGCCCTCGCCACCGATCTGCGCGGGCTCCGGGAGACCGAGGAGGCCGGGAAGCTGGAGGAGGACGCCCTGCTCACCCTCACCCGCACGCTGGGCGCCCAGCACCCGCACACGCTGTCGGCGCGGCAGCGCAACCGGCCCTACTGGGACTTCGAGGCCAACCTGGGCTGACAGCCCGCCGGAACGCGGAAACGCCGAAGGCCCGGCGCCCCCTCCGGGGCGCCGGGCCTTCTCACGTGGTGCGACGGTCAGGCGTCGAAGACCTCGTTGACCAGCTGCTGCTGCTCCGCCTGGTGACGCTTGGCCGAGCCGACCGCCGGGGACGAGGAGTGCGGACGCGAGATCCGGCGCAGGCGCTCGCCCGCCGGGATGTCCGCGCCGACCGCCAGGTCCAGGTGGTCGATCAGGTTGAGCGCGATGAACGGCCACGCACCCTGGTTCGCCGGCTCCTCCTGCGCCCAGATGTACTTCGCGGCGTTCGGGTACTTGGCGATCTCGGCCTGGAGCTCGGCACCCGGCAGCGGGTACAGGCGCTCCAGACGGATGAGCGCGGTCTCCGTGTCGCCACGCTTCTGACGCTCGGCCTCCAGGTCGTAGTAGACCTTGCCGGCGCAGAAGACGACCTTGCGGACGCCGGCCGGGTCGGCCGCCGTGTCACCGATCACCGGGCGGAAGCCGCCGGTGGTGAACTCCTCCGCCTTGGACGCCGCGGCCTTCAGACGCAGCATCGACTTCGGGGTGAAGACGATGAGCGGCTTGTGGTGCGGGTTGTGGACCTGCCAGCGCAGGAGGTGGAAGTAGTTCGACGGCAGCGTCGGCATGGCGACCGTCATGTTGTCCTGGGCGCACATCTGGAGGAAGCGCTCCGGGCGCGCGGACGAGTGGTCCGGGCCCTGGCCCTCGTAGCCGTGAGGCAGGAGCAGTGTGACGCCGGAGGTCTGGCCCCACTTCTGCTCGGCCGAGGAGATGAACTCGTCGACGACGGTCTGCGCGCCGTTGACGAAGTCGCCGAACTGGGCCTCCCAGATGACCAGGGCGTCCGGGCGCTCCAGGGAGTAGCCGTACTCGAAGCCCATCGCCGCGTACTCGCTGAGCAGCGAGTCGTAGACGTTGTAGTGGGCCTGCTCCTCGGTCAGGTAGAGCAGCGGGGTGAAGTCCTCGCCGGTCTCCTGGTCGACCAGGACCGCGTGGCGCTGGCCGAAGGTGCCGCGGCGGGAGTCCTGGCCGGACAGCCGGACCGGGGTGCCCTCCATGAGCAGCGAGCCGATGGCGAGGGTCTCGCCCATGCCCCAGTCGATCGTGCCGTCCTCGACGGAGGCGGCGCGGCGCTGCATCTGCGGCATCAGACGCGGGTGGACCGTGATCCGCTCCGGGATGCTGACCTGCGACTCGGCGATCCGCTTCACGACCTCGGCGGAGACCGCGGTGGTGACGCCGACCGGGAAGGTGGCCTTGGCGTCCGGCACGACGGCCGAGGCCGGGGCGTTGGTGGCCTCGCGGACCTCCGCGAACACCTTCTCCAGCTGCCCCTGGAAGTCCTGGAGCGCCTGCTCCGCCTCTTCGAGGGTGATGTCGCCGCGACCGATGAGGGACTCGGTGTACAGCTTGCGCACCGAGCGCTTCTTGTCGATCAGGTTGTACATCTGCGGGTTGGTGAACTGCGGGTTGTCGCCCTCGTTGTGACCGCGGCGGCGGTAGCAGATGAGGTCGATCACGACGTCCTTGTTGAACGTCTGGCGGAACTCGAAGGCGAGCCGCGCGACGCGGACCACGGCCTCCGGGTCGTCGCCGTTCACGTGGAAGATCGGCGCCTCGATCATGCGGGCGACGTCGGTCGCGTACATCGAGGAGCGCGAGGACTCCGGGGCGGCGGTGAAGCCGACCTGGTTGTTGATGACGATGTGGACCGTGCCGCCGGTGCGGTAGCCGCGCAGCTGCGACATGTTCAGCGTCTCGGCGACGACGCCCTGGCCGGCGAAGGCCGCGTCGCCGTGCAGGGCGACGGGCAGGACGGTGAAGTCCGTGCCGCCCTTGTTGATGACGTCCTGCTTGGCGCGGACGATGCCTTCCAGGACCGGGTCGACCGCCTCCAGGTGCGAGGGGTTGGCGGCCAGGGAGACGCGGATCTCCTCGCCGTCGAGACCGACGAAGGTGCCCTCGGCGCCCAGGTGGTACTTGACGTCGCCGGAGCCGTGCATCGACTTCGGGTCGAGGTTGCCCTCGAACTCGCGGAAGATCTGCGCGTAGGACTTGCCGACGATGTTCGCGAGGACGTTCAGCCGGCCGCGGTGGGCCATGCCGATGACGACCTCGTCGAGGCGCGACTCGGCGGCCGAGTCGATGACCGCGTCGAGCAGCGGGATGACGGACTCGCCGCCCTCCAGGGAGAAGCGCTTCTGGCCGACGTACTTCGTCTGCAGGAAGGTCTCGAAGGCCTCGGCGGCGTTGAGCCGGCGCAGGATCCGCAGCTGCTCCTCGCGCTCCACACGGGAGTGCGGGCGCTCGACGCGGTCCTGGATCCACTTGCGCTGCTTCGGGTCCTGGATGTGCATGAACTCGACGCCGGTGGTGCGGCAGTACGAGTCGCGCAGCACGCCGAGGATGTCGCGGAGCTTCATCATCGACTTGCCGGCGAAGCCGCCGACCGCGAACTCCCGCTCCAGGTCCCACAGGGTGAGGCCGTGCTCGGTGATGTCCAGGTCGGGGTGCTTGCGCTGCTTGTACTCCAGCGGGTCGGTGTCGGCCATGACGTGGCCGCGGACCCGGTAGGAGTGGATGAGCTCGAAGACGCGCGCGGCCTTGGTGACGTCGTCGTCGTGCGAGGCGTCGATGTCCTTGAGCCAGCGGACCGGCTCGTAGGGGATCCGCAGGGCCTTGAAGATGTCGTCGTAGAAGCCCTGCTCGCCGAGCAGGAAGTTGGCGACGACGCGCAGGAACTCGCCGGAGGCGGCGCCCTGGATGACGCGGTGGTCGTACGTCGAGGTCAGGGTCATGACCTTCGAGATGCCCAGCTTGTTCAGGGTGTCCTGGGAGGTGCCCTGGAACTCGGCCGGGTAGTCCATGGAGCCGACGCCCATGATGACCGACTGACCGGGCATCAGACGCGGGACGGAGTGGACGGTGCCGAGGCCGCCGGGGTTGGTCAGGGAGACCGTGACGCCGCTGAAGTCCTCCATCGTCAGCTTGCCCACGCGGGCCCGCTTGACGATGTCCTCGTACGCCTGCCAGAACTCGAAGAAGTTGAGCGTCTCGGCCTTCTTGATGCCCGCGACGACGAGCTGGCGGTCGCCGTTGGGCTTCACCAGATCGATCGCGAGACCGAAGTTCACGTGCTCCGGCTTGACCAGGGTCGGCTTGCCGTCCTTCTCCGCGAAGGAGTAGTTCATCGACGGCATGGCCTTGATCGCCTGCACCATCGCGTAGCCGATGAGGTGGGTGAAGGAGATCTTCCCGCCCCGGGCGCGCTTCAGGTGGTTGTTGATCACGATCCGGTTGTCGAAGAGCAGCTTCACCGGGACGGCGCGGACGGACGTGGCCGTCGGCACCTCCAGCGAGGCGTTCATGTTCTTCGCGACCGCGGCGGCGGGGCCGCGCAGCGTGAGCAGCTCGGGTCCGGCCGGGGCCTCGGCCGCAGGCTTGGCGGCGGCGGGCGCGGCCTTCGTCGCGGCGGGGGCGGCGGCGGCCGGCTTCGCGGCAGGGGCCGCGGCGGGCTTCGCCGGCGCCGGGGCGGCCGGGGTCGCGGCCGGAGCGGGCGCGGGGGCCGGAACGGCCGCGGGAGCGGCAGGCGCGGCCTGTGCGGGGCCCGCCTGCGGCGCCGCGGGGGCGCTCGGGGTGGTGGCGGCCGGGGCGGTCGGGGTCTCCGACGCTCCCGGCTTGTAGTCGGCGAAGAAGTCCCACCAGGCACGATCGACCGAATTCGGGTCCTGGAGGTACTGCTGGTAGATCTCGTCGACGAGCCACTCGTTGGCACCGAAGGCGGCTGCGGGGCTCACGCCTCGCCCGTCTTGGTCGGCCGGGGAGCTCGGGGTACTGGGGGACTGAGACGACACGGCGGCAACCGCCCTCTTCCGCTTCGCAAGGTGATGGACAGCGGAAATAAAGGCTACGCCTGTCCGGCCGAGAGGTGCAGGCGGGGAGCGCCAACGTCGTGCAAGTCACACTTGACGGCGTGTTTCGGGGCAGTGAATGGCGGGAAACAAGCGGGGTTCCGGATGCGTGCGGGTACGGGAAAGCCCGGGAACGGCCCCCTTCGACCGCACCCCTGACCGCATCCCGCTCACGTGCGCGGAGGTCTCCCTCGCGCGCAGCCCGGTGGACCGGCTTCGCCGCAGGACCCGGCTGTTCCGGTTCGAACCCTACGTCAATCTCTCGGCGGAGGGCTGCCCGGAAGAGTGACCCTGATCCGGCAGCCGCGTGATGATTCGGCCACCCCGATCCCGCCGCCGTGCAGATCCACGGCCCAGCGGGCGATCGCGAGCCCGAGCCCCGTGCCGCCGTCGCTCTTGGGGCCCTGCCGGTGCGGCGCCGTGCCCCGGTTGAACCGCTCGAACACCCGGTGCCGCTCCGCCTCCGGGATGCCGGGACCCTCGTCCTCGACCTCCAGCTCCAGGGAGTCCGGGTAGGGCCCGCGCCGGGCCCGGACCGTGACGCGGCCGTGCGGCGGCGAGTGCTTCACCGCGTTGTCGATCAGGTTCGCCATGACCTGGTGCAGCCGCTCGGCGTCGGCGTGCGCCACCAGCTCGGGCGGCGACACGTCCAGGTGCAGGTGCACGTCCGTGCGGTTGTGCAGGCCCGAGGTGGAGGAGAGGCCGCGCTGCGAGGCGGCGAGGTTCGCTTCGCGCAGAACTCCGGAGAGATACGGCCAGACCTCGAAACGGCTCGCCCGGAGCGCCACGACACCGTTGTCAAGACGTGACAGGTCCAACAGCGTCTCCACCAGCCGGCCCAGCCGCTCGGTCTGCTTCAGCGCCGACCGCATCGTCTCCGGATCCGCCTCGGACACCCCGTCGACGACGTTCTCCAGTACGGCCCTGAGCGCGGCGATCGGGGTCCGCAGCTCGTGCGAGACGTTCGCGACCAGCTCCTTGCGGTGCCGGTCCACCGCCTCCAGGTCGTCGGCCATCCGGTTGATCGTCGACGCCAGGTCGCCCAGCTCGTCGCGCCGGTCCGCCCCCCGCACGCGCCGGGTGAAGTCCCCGCGGGAGATCGTCCCGGCCACGGTGGTCATCTCGTCCAGCGGCGCCGTCAGGGACTGCGCCACGAACTGGGTGATCAGCAGGGTCGCGATCATCGCGAAGATCGTGATGTAGCGGAACTCGGTGGACGTGCGGATCGCCACCAGCGCCAGCCCGGAGGTCAGCAGCACCGCCCCGACGACCAGCGTGCCCAGCTTGGTCTTGATCGAGATCGCGATCCGGCGCGGCCGTCCGGCCGCGCCGTCCGGTCCCCGCCGCCCCCGCGGCCCCCCGGGCCTCCGCCGGCTCACAGCGCCGGGGTCTCCAGCGCGTAGCCGACGCCGTGGACCGTGCGGATCCGCTCGGCCCCGATCTTCCGGCGCAGCGCCTTGATGTGGCTGTCCACGGTCCGGGTGCCCGAGGCGTCGGCCCAGTCCCACACCTCGGCGAGCAGCTGCTCGCGGGAGAGGACCGCCCGCGGCGTGCTCGCCAGGCAGACCAGCAGGTCGAACTCGGTCGGGGTCAGGTGCACGTCCTCGGACCGCACCCGCACCCGGCGCTGCGCGTGGTCGATCTCCAGCTCGCCGAGGCGCAGGATCCCGCTGCGCGGGGTCACCGCCGCCAGCGCGGCGCGCTCCACCCGGCGCAGCAGCACGTGCACGCGGGCGGCCAGCTCGCGCATCGAGAAGGGCTTCGTCATGTAGTCGTCCGCGCCCACGCCGAGGCCGACCAGCATGTCCGTCTCGTCGTCGCGGGCGGTCAGCATGAGGACCGGGACGGGACGGGCGGCCTGGACCCGGCGGCACACCTCAAGACCGTCGAACCCGGGCAGCATCACGTCGAGGACCATCAGGTCCGGCTGCCACGCCTCCGCGGCGTCGACGGCGGCGGGGCCGTCCGTCGCGGTCTGGACGAGGAAGCCCTCCGCGCGGAGCCGGGCGGCGATCGCCTCGACGATCGTGGTGTCGTCCTCGACCACGAGCACCCGGCGCTGGGCCCCCGGAGTGGCCGCCGCACCGTGGTGAGTGGTGTGTGTCTGCTCCATTGCCCCGCCTCGCGTCGCCGATGTCGGCTCAGCAGCCTAGAGGTACCGGTGGCGTCCCGGCTATCCAGGACTTACTCGGGACGGATGCCGAGGTGAACCGCGTCGGGGACGCCCCGGGCAACCGGGATCTCTTCCGTCCGTACCCCGCTGAATCCGGCATTCCGCAAGGACCCTTCGAAATCGACGGACGGTCGGGCGGACCACACGGCGAGCACTCCACCCGGGTTCAGACGGGCCGCGCAGGACGCCAATCCCTCGGCCCCGTAAAGGGATTCGTTGTCCTCGGTGACCGTCCAGTCCGGGCCGTTGTCGATGTCCAGACAGAGCGCGTCGTAGGTGTCGGAGGAGGTGCGCAGATGGGCCACGAGGTCCGTGTGCAGGATCACGGTCCGGGAATCCGCCAGCGCCGCCCCGGAGATCGCGGCGAGCGGGCCGTGCCGGTGCCAGTCGATGACGGCCTCCTCCCGCTCGACCGCGGTGATCCGGCCCCAGCGGGGGTCGGCCGCCGCGTGGGCCAGCGAGAAGCCGACCCCCAGGCCGCCGACGAGCACGGACGCCCCGGAGCGACGCCCCTCCGGGAGCGCGGCCTGCGCCGCGTCGACCAGCAGCCGCTCGGAGCGCCCGTCGGAGGTGTCCATCAGGAAGGTGCCGTTGGCGATGATCTCGAAGTGCGCGTCGCGCCGGCGGAGCACGACCTCCCCGTACGGTCCTTCTCGGCGGTCGAGGGTGACGGTTCCTGGCATGAATCGGTCGCTCCGCTCTCGGCTCGGCAGTGGGCCCCGGCCATCCTGGCGGGGCCGGGGCGGAGCGGACAAACCCGTTTCCCGCGCGGGTGGCCCGGATCGCACGTCCGTACGGCCGCCACGCCCCGTACACCGGCCGGTGACGCCCCGTCGCCGGCCGCGCCGGGCGGAGCCGCGCGGCGGCACGACGGCCGCGCCCGGAGACCCGCGCCCCACCCCGCCGGGAGTTCGTCAGGTCCGGACGCGAGGCGGGCGGGGACCGGCCGGGGGCGAGCCTCGGGCGCGGGCCGTTCCGGACCGGGGCCGGGCGGGGCCGACCGGGGCCGCGCGGGGTCCGGCTCTGGGTCGGGCCTCGGGCGCGGCCCGTTCCGGACCGGAGCCGACCGCGGGCCGGGCCTCAGGCGGCGCCCGTCGTCCGCCGCGCGCCGCGCCACGCGTACAGCCCGGTGCCCGTCACCAGGGCGGCGAGCGCCACCGTCCACGCCCCCCGCTGAGCGCCCGGCTGCATCACCCACGCCCACCACTGCGCCCCGCCGCCCGGCGCGGACGGAGCCGCGAGGTAGACCGCGCCCACCAGGAACGAGGGCGGCAGCCAGCTCAGACGACCGCCGACGACGACGGCCGCGCCCGCCGTCACCCCCACCAGCCCCAGGGTGTTGCGCACGGCGGCCGGCGCCCCGAACTGCTCCGCGTGACCCGGCACCGCGAGGGCCAGCAGGGCGACGGCGAGGGCGGTCGGGGCGAGGACGTGGACCAGCCGCCGCGGCCACCACGCCCGGACCGCCGTACGGTCCAGCTCGTCGCTCGGCGTGTGCAGGCTGGTGCCGACGGCGGCGGCCGCGAGCAGCGGGCCGAGCACGACGACCGGCAGCCGCGCCCGGTGGTCGAAGTCGGGCAGGGACTGGAGCCACCAGGCCGCCCAGGCGGCGGCCGCCGCCGTGCCGGCGAGCGCGCCCAGGGCGCCCGGCAGGGCGCGGGAGCGCAGGTAGAGCAGGGCCGCGGGCCTCACGGGATCGGCACCTCCTCCGGGCGGCAGGTGTTCGCCGCGAGGTAGCGGGCCAGGTAGTCGCGCTGGGCGGCGGCCGGCTTGGCCCGGAGCCGGTCGATGTACGGCCGGGCCGCGGTGGTGTCGGGGCCGTAGTCCTCGGGCGTCGGGGCCAGCCACTCGATGACGGCGAGGTTGACGACGCTCGTCCGCTCCGCGTCCGGACCGGTGCCGTCCCCCGGCCGGCAGGTGTCCGAGAGCAGCCAGGACACCGCCGCGTTCAGGTACAGGTCGGGCCGCGGGAGCCGGCCGCGCACCGCGTCCGCCGCGGCGTTCGGAAGCTCCACGTCCCCGGGGCGAGGCGGTCCGAAGGGTCCGCCGACCCAGCGGACCGGGGCGCCGGGGATTCCCTTGAGGCGCGCGTTGAGCGGGGCGAGCGCCGCCGAGACCTCGGGCAGCAGACGGGAGTCCACGGCCGTCAGGCAGACCTGCGGCACGCCGTCGTCGCAGAGCGGGCGGGCCAGGGCCGGGTCGGGGCGCCACGGGCCCTCGTCCGGCGGCAGGCGCAGGATCAGGCCGGCGGCGGCCACCGCCACCGCCAGCGGCACCAGGGCGAGCAGCCGCCGCCGGGCGGGGCGCAGCCCGGCGGCCAGGACGGCGCTCAGCGCGAGCCCGGCCGTCCACGCCATCGACACCGGGCCGAACCACCACACCGGCCGGTCCCAGAGGAACTGGTGCTCGGCGGCCGGCCCGAGCCAGCGGGCGGAGCCCTGGCCGTAGGCGCCGACGCCCAGGGCGACGTACCCGACGATCCCCAGCAGCGGGGCCGTCAGCCGCCAGCGGACCGCGCGTCCGACGACGTGGCCGAGGGCGCCGAGGGCGGCGACGGCGACCGCGTCGGCCGCGAGGAGTTCCAGGAAGGGGCGGCCGCCCGCGGCGTACGGCCACGTCGCGACGAGGCAGACGGCGTCGGCGAGGAGCACCCCGGCGGCGGGCCAGAGCGCGGACGGGGCGACCGCGACGAACAGCCTGCGGAGCGGCGGGCGGGCCGCGGACTCCCACAGGTCCAGCGTCCCGCGCCGCCGGTCCCGGCCGCCCTGCCAGCAGCCCGCGGCGAGCGCGAGCGGACCGGCGAGCAGTCCGGCGGCCACGTGCAGCGTGTTCGTGGCGTCGGCCCAGCGTCCCTGCCAGCCGGGCGCCTTGCCGTACATGGTCACGAGCAGGGTGAGGAGGACGGCGAGACCGGTCCACGGGCCGAGCCCGCGGCGGAGTTCGACGACGACGGGCCTGGTCGCCCGCCCGGCCCGCCGGGTGGCGCGCGGCGGGGGAGGGGTGAGGACGGCGGTCACCGGAGCGCCCCCTTCGCGGCGTCCGGGGCGGCCCGGTGGGCGCGCAGGGCGGCCGTGTAGCCGCGCTCGACGGCGTGCGTCGCGGAGTCGTCCCCGTCCGCGGACTCCCCGCCGAGGGCGGTGAGTTCGGCCGTCGAGCCCTGGAAGGCGAGGCGGCCCCCCTCGATGAGGGCGACGTCGGTGCAGGCCGCGGCGACGTCCTCCACCAGGTGCGTGGAGACCACCACCGTCGCCTCCGTGCCCAGCTCCCGCAGCAGCGAGCGGAAGTCGACCCGCTGTTCCGGGTCGAGTCCGGCGGTCGGCTCGTCGAGCAGCAGCAGTTCCGGTTCGTTCACGACGGCCTGGGCGATTCCGGCGCGCCGGACCATGCCCCCGGACAGCGTTCTCATCCGCGCGTCGATCCGGTCCCCGAGCCCGACCCGCGCCACCGCGCGCTCCACGGCCGCCGGGACGCGGTCGGCCGGCACCTCCTTGAGCCAGGCGACGTAGGCCACGAACTCCCGCACGGTGAAGGCCGGGTAGTAGCCGAAGTCCTGCGGGAGGTAGCCGAGCCGGCGGCGGATGCCGGTGCGCTCGCGGTGCCGGGTGGCGTCTCCGCCGAGGAGCTCCACCCGGCCGGAGGAGGGGGCGGCCACGGTCGCGAGGACCCGGATGAGGGAGGTCTTGCCGGCGCCGTTCGGGCCGAGCAGTCCGTGGACGCCGGGGCCCAGGGACAGGTCGAGCCGGTCGAGGGCGACGGTGCGGCGATGGCGGACGGTCAGTCCGCTCACCGCGACGGCGGGCGAGGGGGTCACCGGGGCTCCAGGTGGTCGAAGGAACGGCGCCGCACCGCGAGGAGGGTGGCGCAGGCCAGCGCCGCGCCGGCCCACCCCCCTTGGGCGGCGGGGCCGGAGAAGTACGGGGCGAGCGCGGCCGCCGGGGCGGCCGTGTCCACGGGGCCGAGCAGCGTGCCCGTGACGGCGAGCAGCCATCCGCCGCCCAGCGTCGCGGCCGCCGCCCGGCAGCCGACGAACGAGCCGAGCGCGAGCGTCGCCAGGGTCAGCGCCAGACCCGGAAGCAGCCAGGCGGCGGCCCCCGGGAGTCCGGCCACCGGCGGCAGCAGCGCGCCCCCGGCCGTCAGCAGCGGTACGCAGACGACGAGGACGGCGGCGGTCCGGGTGAGCAGCAGCCGCAGTCCGCCGGAGGGCGTGGCCGCGGTGATCTCGTGCATCGGGTCGGCGTGCCGCCCGTAGGAGACGGCGACGCCGGCGAGCGGGAGGACGGGGGAGAGGGCGAGCAGCAGACCGCCCGCGCCGCGGACCCCGGCCCCGTGGGCGAGCGCGAGGGCCCCGCCGACGACCAGCAGCACGGCCACCGCCCAGGAGCCGCGGACCGCGGGCCCGACCGCCCACCAGAGCCGGGCCCAGCGGCCGGTTCGGGTGGGGGTGGAGGGCGAGGGGGTGGCCTGGGTGGGGGTCGGCCCGATGGTGCCGTGTGCGGGCCGTCGTCGTGTGGTGCCGCGGACCGCGGGCCCGACCGCCCACCAGAGCCGGGCCCAGCGGCCGGTTCGGGTGGGGGTGGAGGGCGAGGGGGCGGCCGGAGCCGGGGTCGGCCGGATGCCGCCGGGTGCGGGTCGTCCTCCTGTGTCGCCCGCGAGCGGGGGCCGGGCGCCCGCCCGGGCCCCGGCGGCGGCGCCGATCGACGCCAGCAGGTCGGCGCGGACGGCCGCGAGCACGGGGCCGGCCGTTCCGGCGCGCACGGCGGCCGAGACGCGGCCCGCGCAGCCCGCGCAGGACTCGACGTGCTTCTCCAGGGACCAGGCGTCGGTCTCGGGCGCGGCACCGTCGGCGTACCGGCGCGCGAGGTCGTCCGTGACGTGCCAGGGCAGCCCGGGGCCGTCCGCGGGGCGGCGCTGTGTCGTCATGCGGTGCCTCCCAGGGCGTGGGGGCCGCCGGGGCGGGCCGCCCCGAGTGCGGCGCGCAGTTCGCGGCGGGCGCGCAGGGCGCGGGTCTTGACCGTGCCCTCGGGTATGCCGAGGAGCCGGGCGGTCTCCCGGGTCGTCAGACCGTCGACGACGGTGGCCCGCAGGACCTCGGCGAGCTCGGGGGAGATCCGGTCGAGGGCCGCGCCGACCTCCCCGTACTCCAGGCCGGCGAGCACCCGGTCCTCGGCGGAGGGCGCGGCGCCGGGCGGCTCCGCGGGCAGGGCGGCGTGCCGGGCGGCCTCGGTCACGACGCGTTCCGCGCGGGCCCGGGCCCGCTGCGCGTCGACCAGGCGCCGGGCCGCGATCACCCAGAGCCAGCCGCCTGCCTCGCCCCTGCCCCGGTGGCCGCCGGCCGAGCGCCAGACCGTGACGAAGGTGTCCTGGAGGACCTCCCGCACGGTCTCCTCGTCGGGGCAGCGCCGGGCGAGGCGCGCGTGCAGCCAGCCGGCGTGCCGGTCGTAGAGCACGGCGAGCGCCTCGGAGTCCCCCCGGGCGACCGCGCGCAGCAGCGCCGTGTCGTCGTCCTCGTCGCCCCCTGCGGGGCCTCCCCCTGGGGGGCGCACCAGTCTCACGCCCTCTCTATCGCGCGCGTGCCCCGGTCCGGTTCTCCGGGGCCCGGGGCCGTCGCGCCCGCCGGGCTCAGGGCCGCGTCGGAGGGCCGCCCTCCGGGAGGGCGGCGAAGACCCGCCGGAGCGCCGCCGGGCGCTCGTCCTCGCCGTCCTGCGCGACGACGAGGCGGTGCCGGTACGTCACGCGGTACTGGAAGCCGTCGGGGACCGGGCGGCCCGTGGGCCGCTCCGGGACCCGGGCGTAGGCGGGGTCGGCCAGGGCGGCCCGCAGCTCGGCGGCCTGGGCGGGGGTCTGCCGGCCGGTCCGGGGCGGCTCGGTGCGGGAGCGGATGCTCCAAGAGCCGTCGTGCCGGACGACCAGCGTGTTGCGGACCCCGGCGAGGCCGCCGTCGACGACGACCTCGACGAGGAGCCCGGCCGGCTGCGGGTCCGTGGTGGAGGTGCCGGGTGCCGGGGTGGTGCCGGCGGGCGGAGTGGCCGGGGGCTGTGGGGTGCCCGGGTCGGGCGATCCGCTCTCCCCGGGGGGCGGCGGGGCCGGTGCGCTCGTCGCCGAGGACGGTCCGCCCGCCTCGGTCGGGGTCGCGGGACCGCAGCCGCTCGCACCGCCGACCAGGGCCCCGACCAGGATCAGGGCCCCGCACCACGTCCCCCGCGCGCCTCTCGCCATGGTCCGAGCATGCCGGGTGCCGGGCCTCCCGCGCAGCCGTACGGCCGGGTTCGCGCCCGCGGGCCCAGCCGGGCGCGCCGCGGTCCCGGGCGATGCCGGGCGCGACGCGGTTCCGTGCGACGCCGGCGCGCCCGCGGTCCCGGGCGATGCCGGTGATCGGCTCAGCCGGCCGCGCCGCCGTCCCGGACGATGCCGGTGATCGGCCCCCGGTAGCGCCAGTCGAGGGAGTCGTACAGCGCGAGTCCGTCCGTGGTCGCGGCGAGCACCCCGGTCGCGGCTCCCGCCTGGGCGGCGGCGGCCTCCAGGGTGCGCATGACGTTGGCGCCGAGGCCGCGCCGCCGGTGCGCGGGATCGGTCTCGATCTGGTCGGCGACGGCGGTGGAGCCGGTCGGGGCGATCCGGCCGCTCGCGGCGAGGGTGCCGTCGGGCGCCAGGACGCGGACGCGGATGACCCCGTCCCGGACCTCGGTGGTCCGCGCGTACCCCTCGGGCGGGGCCGGGCGGGCGCCGGGGTCGAGCGGCTTGACCATCATGAATCCCGGGTCGTCGGGGACGGTCCACCCCTCCGTGATCCATGCCTGCGCGTCCTCGGGTCCCGCCATGACCTTGAGCCAGCTGTAGGGGGCGGTGAGGCGGGTGCAGAGCGCGCCGACCGTGGCGGCGTCGGGGGCGGGCAGCACGTGGCGCACGACGTGCCGGGGCAGTCCCACGTCGATCCGGTGGCCCCAGGGCTCGGGGACGGCGGCCGGGGTTCCCCGGGAGACGGTCCAGCCCGTCACCCAGGCCGATGTAAGAGCTGCAATATCCATGCAGGTATTACATCGGTCGTTCCCGGCCTGCGCGAGAGTGATCGCTCAGAGCGAACAGGCGTCCGGGAACATCCACGGGCTCACATGCATTGAGTCGACATAGCTCAACTTGACTGCCGAAGGGGAGATCATGGCTTCTGACTCCAAGCCGTCCGTGCCGCTCACTCTGCCCGTGCTGCCGCTCGACGACGAGGTCGTGCTGCCCGGCATGGTGGTGCCGCTCGACCTGTCCGACAACGAGGTGCGCGCCGCCGTGGAGGCCGCTCAGGCCGCCGCCCGGCCCGGCGCGGGCAAGCCGCGGGTGCTGCTCGTGCCCCGCGTCGACGGGACCTACGCCGGGACCGGCGTCCTGGGCACCGTGGAGCAGGTCGGACGGCTCTCCGACGGCGACCCCGGCGCCCTGATCCGCGGCATCGGCCGCGTGCGCATCGGCGCCGGCACGACCGGGCCCGGCGCGGCCCTCTGGGTCGAGGGCGGCACGGTCGAGGAGACCCTGCCCGACCCGCTTCCCGGCCAGGTCGCCGACCTCGTCAAGGAGTACAAGGCGCTCGCCACCACCTGGCTCAAGAAGCGCGGGGCCTGGCAGGTCGTCGACCGCGTCCAGCAGATCGACGGCGTCGGCGCCCTCGCCGACAACTCCGGGTACTCGCCCTTCCTCACCGTCGAGCAGAAGGTCGCGCTCCTGGAGACCGCGGACCCGGTCGCCCGCCTCCGGCTCGCCACCGCCCAGCTCCGCGAGCACCTCGCCGAGCAGGACGTCGCCGAGACCATCGCCAAGGACGTCCAGGAGGGCGTCGACAAGCAGCAGCGCGAGTTCCTGCTCCGGCGCCAGCTCGAAGCGGTCCGCAAGGAACTGCGCGACCTGAACGGCGAGTCCGAGGCGGACGAGTCCGACGACTACCGCGCCCGCGTGGAGGCCGCCGACCTGCCCGAGAAGGTCCGCGAGGCCGCCCTCAAGGAGGTCGAGAAGCTGGAGCGGTCCAGCGACCAGTCCCCCGAGGGCTCCTGGATCCGCACCTGGCTGGACACCGTCCTCGAACTGCCCTGGAACGAGCGCTCCGAGGACCGGTACGACATCCGCGGCGCCCGCGCCGTCCTCGACGCCGAGCACTTCGGCCTCGACGACGTGAAGGAGCGCATCACCGAGTACCTCGCCGTCCGCAAGCGCCGGGCCGAGCGCGGCCTGGGCGTCGTCGGCGGACGCCGCGGCGGGGCCGTCCTCGCCCTGGTCGGGCCGCCCGGCGTCGGCAAGACCTCCCTCGGCGAGTCCGTCGCGCACGCGATGGGACGCCGGTTCGTCCGGGTCGCCCTCGGCGGCGTACGGGACGAGGCGGAGATCCGCGGCCACCGCAGGACCTACGTCGGCGCCCTGCCCGGCCGGATCGTCCGCGCCATCAAGGAGGCCGGGTCCATGAACCCGGTGGTCCTCCTCGACGAGATCGACAAGGTCGGCTCCGACTTCCGCGGCGACCCCGCGGCGGCCCTCCTCGAAGTCCTCGACCCGGCGCAGAACCACACCTTCCGCGACCATTACCTGGAGGTCGAACTCGACCTCTCCGACGTGGTGTTCCTGGCCACGGCCAACGTCCTCGAAGCCATTCCCGAGGCCCTCCTCGACCGCATGGAGCTGGTCAGGCTCGACGGCTACACCGAGGACGAGAAGGTCGTCATCGCCCGCGACCACCTGCTGCCCCGGCAGCTGGAGCGGGCGGGCCTGGAGCCCGGCGAGGTCGTCCTGGAGGACGCGAGCCTGCGCAGGCTGGCCGGCGAGTACACCCGCGAGGCCGGCGTCCGCACCCTGGAGCGGGCCGTCTCCCGGCTGCTCCGCAAGGTCGCCGCGGAACACGAACTGGGCGACCGCGAACTGCCGTTCACGATCGGCCCCGACGACCTGCGCGCACTCATCGGGCGTCCGCACCACGTCCCCGAGTCCGCCCAGGACCCGGCGGAGCGCCGGACGGCCGTGCCGGGCGTCGCCACCGGCCTCGCCGTGACCGGCGCGGGCGGTGACGTCCTCTTCGTCGAGGCGTCCCTGGCCGACCCGGAGACCGGCGCCGCCGGGCTGACCCTCACCGGACAACTGGGCGACGTCATGAAGGAGTCGGCTCAGATCGCGCTCTCCTTCCTCCGCTCGCACGGGGCGGAACTGGAGCTTCCCGTCACCGGCCTGAAGGACCGGGGCGTGCACATCCACTTCCCCGCGGGCGCGGTCCCCAAGGACGGCCCGAGCGCGGGCGTCACCATGACGACCGCCCTCGCCTCCCTGCTGAGCGGGCGTCAGGTCCGCACGGACGTGGCCATGACCGGCGAGGTCTCCCTCACCGGCCGGGTGCTCCCGATCGGCGGCGTGAAGCAGAAGCTCCTCGCCGCCCACCGGGCGGGCATCACCACGGTCGTGATCCCCAAGCGGAACGAGGCCGACCTGGACGACGTCCCGGCCGAGATCCTGGAGAAGCTGGAGGTCCACCCGGTCACGGACGTCCGCCAGGTCCTGGAGATCGCGCTGACCCCGGCCGCGGTGCCGGTCGGCGCGGCCGCGGCCTGACGCCCCCCGTGGCGGAGCGGGGTGCCCCACGCGGGGGGCACCCCGCTCCGGCGTGCCCCGCGCGTGTACGCGGGCGCAGGTAATTCTTCACCCGGATGTCAGCCGGGAGTGTCATGCTCGTACGCATGAACGAAGACGCCTTCTGGGCCCTCATCGACGAGTTGAGCCGACGCACCGGTGACCTGGAGGAGCGGACGGAGTGGCTGCGCACGGAGCTGCTCCGGCGACCGGCCGAAGAGAGCGTGGACTTCCAGGTGCGCCTCGACGACGCGCTCGAGGTCGCCGGGACGCACGCCGTGTGGCGCGCGGCGAACCGGATCGAGGGCGGCGCCTGCACCGACGACGGCTTCCACTACTTCACCCTCTGGCTCGTCGGGCAGGGGCGGAAGGTCTACGAGTCGGTCGTCGCCGACCCGGACGCGCTGGCCGACGTGCCGGGCGTACGGGCCCTGGTGGGCCGGCACCGGGACGGGTGGGACGACGACGAGTGGCCGGAGTGGGAAGGCCTCGACTACGTCGCGCAGGACGCGTTCGACGAGCTCACCGGCCAGGAGGACGACTGCGGCGAGGAGTTCGACGACGCCGTCGACGAGCGCGCCGAGGAACTGGCGGACGAGCTCTCGGGGGACTTCGGGGAGGAGTGGGAAGAGGGCGGCGAGTCCCGGGGGTCTCGTCCGGAGGGAGTGGCGATACCCCGCCTCACCGCCCTCTTCCCGCTCGCCGCGTCCGGCGCATAGGGGGCGTCTTGCCGATCGGGCCCGCGAGCCCGACTGATCGGCGGGACACCTCCCGGCACGCTCGGGACGGAGCGCGGGCCGGACGGGTCTGGTGCGGCCCCGAGGGGGCCGCGTCGCCCGGGCCGGATGCGGTCGGCCGGCCCGAGCGAGGACCACGGCTACGAGGCCGAGGTCCTGCGGCGGCGGCCCAGGAGGAGGCTGCCCGCGCCGAAGACGGCGAGGGCGCCCGCGCCCGCGAGGGCCGTGGGCAGCGGCGAGGACGGGGTCGCGGCCGACTCGGCCGAGAGGGCCGGGGCCTGCTCGTCGCCGCCGTGGCCCGCGTGGCTCACGGTGGACAGCGACGCCCCTGCCGCGATCTTCGCCTCGCTCGGGGCCTGCGCCTTCGCGGCGGCCGGCTGGGCCGCCGCACCGCCGAAGGTGACGTCCGAGCAGCTGTAGAAGGCCTCGGGGCTGTCGTTGCGCTGCCACACCTTGTAGACGATGTGCCGGCCGGTGCGGGCGGGGAGGTTGCCCGTGAAGGTGTAGTAGCCGTCGGTCGCGGTGCGGGTGGTGTTGTAGACGGCGACGGGGGTCGCGTCCAGGTCCGACCACTTCAGCGGCTGCGTGGGGTCGAAGCCCTGCTTGGTGATGTAGACGGTCATCGTGCCGGCGTGGGCGGCGGTGACCCGGACCTTGAAGTCGAAGCCGCCCGCCGCGACCGCCGTCGCCGGCCAGTCGGTGCGCGCCCAGTCGAGCGCCCGGTACTTCGCGCGGTTCGCGGAGCAGAGCTTGCCGTCCGGGATGAGGGCCTGGTGCTGCCCCGCGGCGTTGGCGATGTTGACCTCGTTCCAGTCGTAGAGCGGCTGGGTGCCGGAGTCGGCGACGAGGTCCTTGCACACCTGCGACTTGGGGGTCTCGGGGCCCTCCGCGTAACAGGCCGCGACGCGGCTCACGGGGTTGAAGACGGCTCCGTGGGCGCTGGCGGTCGTCGGGGTGAGCGTGACGAGGGCTGCGGCGGCCGACAGGGCGGCGACGCCGGCTGCGGTGCGGCGGGTGGACGGCATGCGGGGGCTCTCTCTCGTGCGTGGGGGAGGACGGATGAGCAACGCGCGCTGAGCACACGGAAGTTGAATCCCGGGCGATCGCCGTAGAGCCTCGCATTGGTCCATACCAATAGGCAAGGGGGAGGGCCGGAAAAGCCGGAGCGGCCCCCGGGGCGCCGCGCACCCGGGGACCGCTGCCGTGCGGGTGGCCTCAGCCGTTGGCGAGCGCCTGCACCCGCGAGAGGTCGCCGTTGAAGTGGTTGTGGTCGCCGACCGTCGGGCCGGTGGAGGTGTACTGCCACATCGTGTAGTACTGCCAGCCGGCCGGGAGTTCGCCCACCGTCGAGGCGTACCGCGCGATCCACAGCGGGTTGACCGAGGAGAAGGCGGAGGAGTTGCCGGTGCACTGCGTCCACCAGCTGGTCGCGGTGTAGATGACGGGGTCCCGGCCGGTCCTGGCCTTGTAGCGGTTCACGAAGTCGCGGATCCAGGACACCATCCCGGCCTGGGTCTTGCCGTAGCAGGTCGCGCCGTACGGGTTCCACTCGATGTCGAGCGCGCCCGGCAGCGTCCGGCCGTCCTTCGACCAGCCCCCGCCGTTGTCGACGAAGTAGTCGGCCTGGGCCGTGCCCGATGCGGTGTCCGGGGTGGCGAAGTGGTACGAGCCCCTGATCATGCCGACGTTGTACGAGCCGGTGTACTGCTGGGTGAAGGAGGTGTTCTTGTAGAAGGTGCCCTCCGTCGCCTTGACGTAGGCCCACCTGACGCCGCTGTTCCACAGGGTGGACCAGGCGACGTTGCCCTGGTGGCTGGAGACGTCCACGCCCTCGGTCTGGACGGCCTGGGCCGAGACGCCGCCGGGGGCGGTGCCGCGCCCGTCGTGCGCGAGGACGCCCATGCCCATGCTGGCGGAGCCGCGCGGGGGCGTCCCGGCGGCGGCCGGGTCCTGGGCGGCTCCGGCCGAGGTGGCGAGGGGGGCGAGGAGGGCCAGGGCCGCGAGCGCGGCGCCGGCGAGGGTCGTTCCGGATCTGTGCACACGCATCGCGTGCCTCCGAAAGGATCGGTGGGGGGAGCGGGGTCGGCGGTCCTGGACACCCGTCGCATCATGGTGTGGACATGTCAGAACGGGTGTCGTGGACGACGCTACGCACGTAGACCCGGCCCATGGAAGGGGGCCCGGATACCGCCGTTGGTCTACTCCTGCGAAATACTGGAAGAGCTGCGGCGATGGCCTCGGCCGGAAGAAACTTTCAGCGGCTGGAAAGCCGTCGGCGGGTCGCCGGAGGACGCGTGAGAGGTGCTGACGTGCACGGAAGCGGTACGGAAGGCGAAGGCGGGTCGACGCCGACCGCCGGCGGGGCGCTCCCGGCGCCCCCCGTCGGGGCCCTCCCCGCGCCGCCCGGCGGGGTCGACCGGGAGTTCCTCGCGCTCGAACGCGAACTCGCGGTCTTCCTCCGCCGCGCCCGCGCCCAGTCCGGCGAGATGGCCCGCGAGGTCCACCCCGAACTGGAGCCCGCCGCCTACGGCCTGTTCGTACGCCTCGACGACGCCGGGCCCCAGCGGGCCACCGAGCTGGCCGGGTACTTCGGGGTCGGCAAGGCCACCATGAGCCGTCAGCTCCGGGCCCTCGAAGACCTCGGGCTGGTCGCCCGCGACCCCGATCCGGCGGACGGCCGGGCCTCGCTGGTCCGGCTCACCGAGGAGGGCCGGGACCGCTTCCGGAGCGTCCGGGACGCGCGGCGCGAGCGGTACGTCCGCAAGCTCGCCGACTGGGACCGCGCCGAGGTCGCCGAACTCGCCCGTCTCCTGAACCACTTCAACGTGCGGTCCGAGGGCTGAGAACGGCGGACGCCCACCCCGTCCGGTGCGGGCGCGCGCCTCGGCGTCCTGCCCGGCGGCGGGGCGCGGCGCGCGGGCACGGTGCGGCGGGCCCGGCACGTGCGGCGGGGCGCGACGGGCAGGAGCCGGGGGCGCGCTCCCCCCGGCCGGCTCCGCCCCGCCGATCAGCCCTCCCCGAGCTCCACCAGCGCCGCCGTCGCGTCGTCGTGCAGCTTCCAGCGCCGCGTCCCGCCGGCCGCCGCGTCCGCCGCTTCCAGGGCCCGCACCCGGTGCAGCAGCCCCAGGGCGCCCTCCTTGCGCAGGACGCCGAAGCAGTCCGCCCAGCCGCCCTCCGCGAACAGCTCCACCCAGCGGCCCGCCCCGTCCGTGAGCGCCGCCAGGGCCCGCACCTCCGCGCGCGGACTCGTGCCCGTCACGGCCCGCCCCGCCACCGCCGGGTCGGCCGCCGCCGTGAAGAAGCCGCCCTCCCTGTTCCGCAGCCGGTCCGTCGCCGCCAGGGACCTCAGGACCTCGTCGGGCACGTGGTCGAGCCGGTCGTCGACCACGGCGCGCACGGACCCGTCCGGCGCCTCCAGGAGGAGGACGGAGTCGGACAGGACCAGATACTCGACCCGGGCCTCGTCCCACCGGGCGAGCGCCACCGTCGCCTGAGGCGTCCGCACGTGAGAAAGGTCACAGGTGCCCCGATGGGCGTCCGCGGTGCGCCGGATTGCCCGGGAGAGGATCTCGGACAGGGGCATGTCCCGCCGGGAAGCGGACAGTTCGGTCAAAGCCCCGCCGAGACGCGCGGTGAACCACGGCACGGTGTGCACACAACCGTCATGACCCGCCGGCGGTGTGACACCGTCGAGGAGGACCACCGTCCCGCCGCCCCCCGAAGCGGGCAGCGCGGCGGCCACCCAGTCCTCGTTGGGGCGTTCGGGGCTGCCGGGGAGGGTGGCGACATCGCTGCGCATGACCCCAGTGTGCCCGGCGCGGCGGACGATCCCGGCGCGCGTCTTCACCAGACCTGCAAACCCGCGGAAATGGCCTGTACCAACCCCGTGGAGAGCGCCGGGGAGCGGAGCGGCCGACTCCGGGAAGCTGCGGGCGGGCATCCTGCCAAAGCACGCGCGGAAGATCCAACCGGGGACCCTCAGGGCGCCCTCCGGCCCACCCGCCGAAGTTGTTCGCCAACTCATGAGTGTTGTTCACTCGTTCGGGTGGCGGAGCGGCCGATGCGCGCCCCCTTACCAAAAGCGCTGGAATGGTCGGAAGCCATACCAGGGGGGTGGGGGCGCTCCATGTGACCGGCCGTCACCTCTGCTTTGTGGGCGGACGAGTCAAGAATGCGAGCACCGGTGCAGATGAAGCGGCCTCGGAGCAAGAACGGCACGCGGAGCCAGACCCCCGGTGCGGTGCCGACCGCGGACGGCACCCCGGCCACCCCCGGCAGCGCCCCCGCCGGCCGGCCCAAGCGCGTCCGCAACCGCCTCGTCGCCGGAGTCGCCCTCGTCGGCATCACCGTCCTCGCCGCCGGAGCGCCCGCGGTCCTCACCGCCTCCACCGGGCTCAACGACTCCCAGAGCCTGGTCACCCTCGCCGAACTCGACCGGCAGGCCGTCACCCTGGCCCACTCGCTCGCCGACGAGCGCGACGAGGTCGTCGCCTACATCGCCGCCGGCCGCGACGCCCAGAGCGGCGACGCCAAGGACAAGCGCCAGATCACCAGCACCCGGTCCACCCGCGTCGACCGGCAGATCGACGAGATCCGGCCCGCCGCCTCCGCCGAGCTCCGCCGCGACCTCGCCGGCGTCCCCTCCGTCCGCCGCACCGCCCTCACCGGCAAGGGCACCGCCCTGGAGGCCCACCGGGCCTACTCGGAGATCATCACCAAGCTCCAGGCACTCGCCGAGGAACTGGCCGACCGGACCCCGGACCGCGCCTCCGGCACCGCCCTCACCGAGGCCACCCGCGCCCCCGCCGCCCTCTCCCGCGCCGTCGAACAGGCCTCCGCCACCCGGGGCCTGCTCCTCGCCGCCCTGTCCGTCCCGCAGCCCGAGCCCACGGGCCAGGTCCGCTACGACACCGAGACCGGCACCTACGTCCCCGAGGAGCCCCCGGGCGCCGCCGAGGCCGACCGCGCCCGCGACACCCTCACCGCGGCGGCCCAGCAGGCCCGCGTCCGCGAACTCGCCGCCCTCGGCGACTTCGACCAGGCCGCCGGAACCGCCGCCCGCGACGCGCTCTCCACCACCGTCACCGGGCCCGACGTCAAGAGCGCCGAACGCTCCCTCGCCGCGCTCACCGACCAGCCCCGGCTGACCGAGGCCGAGCGCGGCACCGACGCGGCCGGCCTGGAGGCCGCCCTGTCCGCCCGCATCGAGCAGATGCGGGGCGTCGAGTCCCGCCTCGCCGCCGAGCGGGTCGAGCACTTCGCCGCCCTCCGCGACGACGACGTCACCGCCCTCGAACTGCGCATCGCCTTCCTCGGCGGCTGCCTGCTCGTCGCCATCGGCATCTCCACCTACGTCGCCCGCACCCTCACCCGGCCGCTCGCCGTCCTCCGGATCGGCGCCGCCCGCCTCGCCGCCGCCCCGGACCCCACCGCCGAGGAACCGGTCCGTTTCACCGGCCGCAACGACGAGTTCGCCCAGGTCGTCCGCTCGCTGAACACCGTGCACGGCAAGCTCGCCGGCCTCAGCGAGCACACCGAGCGGCTCACCGACGGACACGCCGACCTGGCCGCCGCCAAGGAGGCGCTCGGCGCCCAGCTCGCCGCCCAGCGAGCAGATCTGCAGGGCCAGGTCGCGCTCCTGACCGCCGAGCTCGAACGGCTCAGGGGCACCGTCCACCACACCTTCGTCAACCTCTCGCTGCGCAGCCTCGGACTCGTCGAACGACAGCTCGGCGTCATCGAGAAGCTGGAGGAGCGCGAGCAGGACCCGGACCGCCTCGCGACCCTCTTCAAGCTCGACCACATGGCGACCGTCATGCGCCGCCACAGCGAGAACCTCCTCGTCCTCGCCGGGCACGAGCACGTCCACGGCCACGCCGGCCCCGTCCCGCTGGTCGACGTGCTGCGCGCCGCCGTCAGCGAGATCGAGCGGTACGAGCGGGTCACCATCCAGTCCCTGCCGCCGCACGCCCAGATCGCCGGCTTCGCCGCGGACGACCTCAGCCACCTCGTCGCCGAGCTCCTGGAGAACGCCACCTCCTTCTCGCCGCCCGACGCGGAGGTCCAGCTCTCCGGCTGGCTCCTGGAGTCCGGCGAGGTCATGCTCTCCGTGCAGGACGCGGGCATCGGCATGACGCCCGCCCGCCTCGCCGAACTCAACGCGAGCCTGGCCGACGGCGAGCCCGCCGCCTTCGAGGGCGAGGGCCTCGGCATGCGGGTCATCGCCCTCCTCGCCGCCCGCCACGGAGTCCGCGTCGAGCTGCGCGAGCAGCAGTCGGGCGGCACCGCGGCCGTCGTCGTCCTGCCGGAGCCGCTGCTCCCCGCCGCCCTGCCGACCACCGTGACCGAGCCCGTACGGACGACGGGCGGGGCGCCCGCGATCCAGCTGCCCGGCTCGGCGGCCGAGGCCAACTCCAACACGCTGCCGTCCCGGAACCGCGACCCCCTCGTGGAGGCGGCCGAGCGGGCGTTCCTGGCGGCGGAGGCGACGGCGACGAGCGGGCGGACGGCCCCGGAGCCCGCCGAGGAGGCGACCCGTCGGCCCGAGGCGGAAGCCGCGTACGCCGAGCCCGGGACGGAAGCTCCGTACGCCGAGCCCGAGGCCGCGTACACCGACGCCCCGGCCGCGTACGCCGAGCCGGCGCCGTTCCCCGAGGCCGGGCCCGCGTCCTTCGACGAGCCCGCGCCCCTCGGCGAGAGCGTCTCCGAGACCACGCTCCAGGTCCGGCTGCCCGACCCGCCGCCGGAGCCGGACGCCCACGAGAGGTCGGCGGACGCCACCGCCCCCTCCCCGCACGAGGAGCCGCAGGCTCCCGCCGCCCCCGAGCCGGTCGTCGACCAGCCGGTTCCCGGGCAGCGGACCCCGCAGGCGGAGCGCGTCACCGACAAGGGGCTGCCCAAGCGGACCCCGCAGGTGGTCCGCCCCACCGGCCCCGCCGCCACCCCCCGCCAGGGCGGTGTGGACGCGGAGGCCCTGCGCCGCCGCCTCGGCGGCTTCCACCAGGGGGCCAAGGCCGGGCGCCGCGACGTCGAGGCGGAGATCGAGACGGCACGGATAGCCGACGAAGGGCCGGCGCGCACAGAGGAGAAGACGGGGGACACAGTCGAGGAGGCACGCAGTTGACTGCGACGGGAACGTACGGACTGAGCACGGAAGCCCGCAACCTGCAATGGCTGCTGGGGAACCTGGTGGAGGAGGTGCCCGGGGTCCACTCGGTCACCGTCGTCTCCTCCGACGGCCTGATGCTGCTCTCGTCCGACCCGGCCACCCAGCAAGGCACGACGGCCGCCGCCGAAGCCGGCCGTCCGCACGGGCCGCGCGGCTCCAGCGCCGACCTGGCCACCATCGTCTCCGGCATCGGCAGCCTGACCATCGGCGCCGCGCGCCTGATGGACGGCGGCGGGGTCAAGCAGACCATGGTGGCGATGGAGGAGGGCAGCGTCTTCGTCATGTCGATCAGCGACGGTTCGCTGCTCGGGGTGCACGCCGCACCCGACTGCGACATGAGCGTGGTGGCCTACCACATGGCGCTCTTCGTGGGCCGCGCCGGTCACGTACTCACCCCCGAAGTCCGCAGTGAGCTGCGCAAATCGATGGAGAGCACCCAGTGACGTCCGCGTCCTCGGCCTACCCGCTGCACCACGTCCACCGGCTGCCCGTCCGCGGGGACGGGCGCCGCCCCGCGCGCGTACGCCCGTACTCGCTGACCGGTGGACGGACCCGCTTCGGCCACGTCCTGCTCGTCGAGACCTTCGTGGCGGCGCTCGAAGCGCCCGCCGTGCGCAAGGTCCTGACGGACGGCGGGCCGGGCGCCCGGGGCCTGATGCCCGAGATGCGGGCCATCGTCGAGATCTGCCGCCGGATGAGGACGGTCGCGGAGATCTCGGCACTTCTGAAGATGCCGTTGGGGGTCGTCCGGGTGCTTCTCAGCGACCTGGCCGACCAGGGAAAGATCCGTGTGTACGGGACCGGTCACGGCACCGGACAGCCCGACCGCGCGCTCCTCGAAAGGGTGCTGAGTGGACTCCGTCGTCTCTGACGCCTCCGCCGTCTCCGATGCCGACACCGGATCGCCGGTGACGGGCATCCCCGCGCAGCCCCAGGCCCCCGCGGCCAACCTCTTCCAGCGAGATACGACCGCGTCGGCCGCGCCCGGAGCGGACCCGGCCGGACCGGACGCCGAGGACGGCGCGCAGGACTGGCAGCTGGACCACACCCGTGCCCCGATAGCGACGAAGATCGTCGTCGCGGGCGGCTTCGGCGTCGGCAAGACCACCTTCGTCCGCGCGGTCTCGGAGATCACCCCGCTCCAGACCGAGGCGCTGATGACCCGGGCGAGCGAGGACACCGACGACCTCACCGCCACGCCGGACAAGCTCACCACCACGGTGGCGATGGACTTCGGCCGGATCACCCTCGACAACGACCTGGTGCTGTACGTCTTCGGCACGCCGGGACAGCAGCGCTTCTGGTTCATGTGGGACGACCTGGTCCGCGGGGCGATCGGCGCGATCGTGCTGGCGGACACGCGGCGGCTCACGGACTGCTTCCCGGCCCTCGACTACTTCGAGAGCTGCGGACTGCCGTACATCGTGGCCGTCAACCACTTCGAGGGCACCGAGCTGTTCGCGGCGGAGGACGTCCGGGAGGCGCTGACCGTGCCCGCGGACGTCCCCGTGGTGATCATGGACGCGCGCAAGCGGTACAGCGTCGTCGAGAGCCTGCTCGCGATGGTCGCGCACGCGCTCGAGCACACCCCCGAATAGATCGCCCCGCTCTCCCCGTCACGCCAGGAGCACCACCCATGCGGAAGATACTCATAGTCGGCGCCGGCCAGTCCGGTCTGCAGCTCGCCCTCGGACTCCAGTCGTCGGGGTACGAGGTCACCCTCATGTCGAACCGGACGGCGGACGAGATCCGGGCCGGCCGGGTCATGTCCACCCAGTGCATGTTCCACACCGCGCTCCAGCACGAGCGGGACCTCGGCCTCGACTTCTGGGAGTCGCAGGCGCCCCGCATCGAGGGCCTCGGCGTCTCGGTCGCCGCGCCCGACTCGTCCCGCGCGATCGACTGGGTCGGCAGGCTCGACGGGTTCGCGCAGTCGGTCGACCAGCGGGTGAAGATGGCCGGCTGGATGGAGACCTTCGCCCAGCGCGGCGGCCAGCTGGTGATACACGGCGCGGCCGTCGGCGACCTGGACTACTTCTCGCGGAGCTACGACCTGGTGCTCGTCGCCGCGGGCAAGGGCGAGCTGGTCTCGATGTTCGGCCGGGACGAGTCGCGCTCGCCGTACAGCGAGCCGCAGCGCGCGCTGGCCGTCGCGTACGTCCACGGCCTCGGCCCGCGCCCGGAGCACCCGGACTTCGACGCGGTGCGGTGCAACGTGGTCCCCGGTGTCGGCGAGCTGTTCGTCATGCCGACGCTGACCACCGGCGGCCGCGCGGACATCCTCTTCTGGGAGGGCGTCCCCGGCGGACCGATCGACGCCTTCAAGGGCGTCAAGGACCCGGCCGAGCACCTTTCGCTCACGCTGGAGCTGATGGAGCGGTTCACGCCCTGGGAGTACGCGCGGGCGACGAAGGTCGAACTGACCGACGCGGGCGGCACCCTCGCCGGCCGGTACGCCCCGACCGTCCGCAACCCGATCGGCCGCCTCCCCGGCGGCGGACTCGTCCTCGGCGTGGCCGACGTGGTCGTGGCCAACGACCCGATCACCGGCCAGGGTTCGAACTCGGCGTCGAAGTGCGCGGCGGCCTACCTGGCGGCCATCGTCGAGCAGGGCGACCGGCCCTTCGACGAGGAGTGGATGCGGTCCGCGTTCGACCGCTACTGGCGGACGGCGCAGCACGTCACCAAGTGGACGAACGCCATGCTGGCGCCCCCGCCGGAGCACGTCCTGAACCTCCTGGGCGCCGCGGGCCAGCTCCAGCCGGTCGCCGACCGCTTCGCGAACGGCTTCAACGACCCGTCGGACTTCGAGAACTTCTTCTTCGACCCGGAGAAGACGAACGCGTACCTGGCCTCGGTCGCCGGAGCCTGACGGGTCCACCCGACCCGGACGCGGAGCCGGGCGTCCGGGCCGCGTCGCGAGCCGGGCGGGACCGAGTGTCCGGCCCGCGGTGGGTCGGGTGTGACCGGTGCGCCCGGCCCCTGCGGTGAGGCGGACGTGAGACCGGGGCTTCCGGTCCGTGCGGTGAGCCGGGTGTGAGCGGGGCGTCCGGCCCCTGCGATGGGTCGGACGTGACCGGTGCGCCCGGCCCGTGCGGGGCGTCGGGTGCGGCGAGGGCCGGTGCCGGCGGTCAGCCGTGGTCGTACCCCTCGTCCGCCCCGTCCCGCGCCCCGGCCGGCAGCGGCGGCGGCGCGTACGAGGCCAGGGCCTCCCCGTCCGGATCCGGGCGCACCGCCCCGAGCAGCGGGTTCGCCGCGATCGGGGAGACCTTCACCTTGCCGCCGGGCCGCGGCGCCTGCACCACGAGGCCCTCGCCGAGGTAGACCGCCACGTGCGTCGCGCCGGGGAAGTACACCACCAGGTCCCCGGGGCGGAGCTCGCCGAGGGACACCCGGGGGAGTGTCGCCCATTGCTCCTGACTGGTCCGCGGCACCGTCCGGCCCGCCGCCGCCCAGGCCTGCTGGGTCAGCCCCGAGCAGTCGTACGTCTCCGGGCCCTCCGCCCCCCACTCGTACGGCTTGCCGATCTGCTCCACCGCGAACCGCAGGGCCTCCGCGCCCGCCCCGGACGGGGTGCGACGGCCCGCCAGGACACCGGAGTCGAGCAGCTCCCGCTGCGCCCCGGCCGTCTGGACCCGCTCCAGCTCGGTGAGCCGGGCCAGCTGGTCGGGGGAGAGCGCGGCGAGCAGCTTCTCGACCTCCGTGAGCCGGGCCCGCACCTCGTCGCGCCGCGTCCGCTGGGCTGCGGCGAGGGTCTGCTGCCGGTCGAGGGCCTTGCGGGACGCGGAGGCCAGGCTGCCGGCCTGCCGCTCGGCCTTCTCCAGCCGGGCCACCGCCGTGGCCCGGTCGCGGGTGGCCCGCGCCATCAGATGGCCCTGGTCGAAGGCCGCCCGGGAGTCCGGCGCGAACAGCAGCCCCAGGTAGGAGGAGAACTCGGACCTGCCCTGGTACTGGTCCCGGGCGATCCGCCCGGCCGCGGCGCGCCCCTGCGCGAGTGCCGTGCGGGCCGCGGTGAGCCGGGCGGTGACCTTCCCGGTGTCGGCGGTCTGGAGCTTCAGCGCCTCCTCGGCGGCGTTGTACCGCTCGGTCGCCTCCTCGGCCTGCCGGTAGAGGGTCCGCATCCGGGTGAGGAGGGCGGTGACGGAGTCGCCGCCGGGGGGAGGGAGCGCGGCCGCGTCGTCGTCGGCGGGGGGAGCGGCGGGCGGGTCCGACGCGCTCGGGCCGGCCGGGTCGCCGGACTCGCCGGAGCCGGCTGGGTCGGCGGCGTCCGCCGGGTCGCGACCTCCGGGAGCCGTCCCCTCGGTCGCCTCGGGCAGCGCGCCGGTGGCCGCCGGCGTCGTCGGCGGTGCGGTCGGGTCGGTGTCGGGGACGGCACCCGGGTCCGTGTCCGCCCCGGCCTCGGTATCCGCCCCGGCGTCCGGGTCCACCGGTTCCACGGGTTCCGCGGACGGGTCCGCCCAGGCGATCGGGGCCTCCACCGGGGGGTCGGCCGGCGGGTCCGGCGCGGCGGCTCCCGCCGGGAGGACGCCCGTGAGGGCGGTCGCAGCGGCCAGCGCCGCCGTACAGACCGTGCGCAGCAGGCTCCGTGACACGTCACCACCTCCACGGGGATGATGACGCGTCACTTCATCCGATTACCGTACGAACAAGGGCGCGTCCGGCGGCCTCACTCCTTCGGCCCAGCGGTGTCCGGGGGAGCGGGCGTGCCGGCGCCCGGCTTCGACCACGGCCACTTCAGCTCGCGCCGCTCGCGGCCCTCGGGGGCGTACGCGTAGACCCAGCCGCGCTGGAGGCCCAGGCGCTTCGTGTAGCCCGCCGGCTCGCGCCGGTAGGTGACGAGGGTCGGGGGGTTCCCGTGGTGGGCCGGGACCGGGATCTCGTACCACTTCGGCGGATGGCCGGTCGGGCCGAGCAGGATCGGCAGGACCCGGCCGTCGAGGGGGCCGCCACGGAAGGGGGTGTTCTCGCTTCTCACCCCTCCAGTGTCCCCTCCGGTCCCCGTTCCGGCTCAGAGCAGGTGGGCCGCCTCGCCCACCACCGGGATCACCCGGCGGGCCAGTCGGGCCACGGGCCCCTCGGGCGTCTCCTGGGCGAGGAGGCGTGCGACCACCCGCGCCGTCTCCTCGTCGCTCGCCGTGCTCGCGGCGAGCAGGGCGACGAGGTGGTCCACCAGCCACTCCCGCAGGTCGAGGGCCGGGGGCCGCTTGTCCTCGTCGAGCCAGATCAGGGAGGCCGCCTCCACGGCCGCGATCCACGTGCGGACCAGCATGCGGAGGCGGGGGCCCGGCCGCTCCACCCCGAGGTGGACGAGGATCTGCTCGGCGGCGCCGCGGCGGACCTCGTCGACGATCGCCGTGGTGCGGGAGGTCTCCGCGACGCTGCCGCCGCGCAGAAGGGCGCTGAAACCCGCGTCGTGCTCGTCCACGAAGGCCAGGTAGCGGTCGAGCACCCGACCGAGCCGCTCCGTCGGGGGTCCGACGGCGGGTTCGGCGAAGCAGTGGGCGAGGGCGTCGGCGGAGGAACGGAGGGCGGCCTCGTACAGCTGCTGCTTGCCGCCGGGGAAGTAGCGGTAGACGAGGGGCCGTGAGACGCCGGCCGCCTCGGCCACGTCGTCGAGGGAGACGTCCTCCGGGGTGCGGTGGGCGAAGAGCTCCTGGGCGGCTTCGAGGAGCTGGCCGCGGCGTGCCTCGACGCTGAGCCTGCGGTACGCGGGGGTGGCGGCGGCAGTCATGCTGCGCAGCGTAGCGGGGCGCCCCGGCGCCGCCCCCGGGTACGCGGGCCGGCACCCGACACCGCCGCCCCCCGGTGCGCTCCCTCCGAACGACACCCGGCCGTCCCCCGCGCGGGCGCTCAGGCCAGCAGTCCCGAGGACTTCCACAGCCGTCGTCCGGGGCCCCGGAGCACCCCGATGTCGTCCAGGAAGTCCGTCAGGCGGCGTGCGCCGGACTGCATGACCTCGCGCCGGTGGCCGCTCGCCCGGACCTGCGCGACCGCCTCGCGCCGGTCCAGTCCGACCGCCTCGTACACCCGCGGGTTGACGAAGCACGTCGAGAAGACCCGCGCCGCCTCGCCGCAGCTGAGCCGGGTGAACTCCTGCTCCCACCGCGGCGCGGTCACCATCTGGCGGCGCAGCTCCTCGCGGGCGTACCGCACGTGCCGGGCTTCCTCGACCACGTGGATACGGGTCACCCCGCGCACCAGGGTCTGCACCCGCTCGTCCGGGAAGGTCAGCCGCTGCATCCAGTCGAGGATCTCCTCGCCGAGCAGCGTCGAGGCGAACGAGCCCGGGGTGGTGGAGACGGTCTTCAGCACGCGTGCGAGGTTGTGGTAGATCCTCGGCACCGGGTACGCCGGGGTCCCGCCCCGCTGGATCATCCGCGCGAACATCATCGAGTGCCGGCACTCGTCCGCTATCTCGGTCAGCGCGTACCGGACGTGATGGCTGGTCAGGGACTTGTCGTAGATGTGCCGGACGAGCAGCTGCATCAGGATGATCTCGAACCAGACCCCGAGGGACGCGAGCGAGGCCGCCTCGTGGCGCGAGAGCGCGATCCGCTGCTCCTCGGACATCCGGTGCCACAGCGGGGTGTCGTACAGGGAGAGCAGCTCGGGCGGCCAGAACCACTTGCCGTCCTCGAACGGCGCGTCCCAGTCGAGCTCGACGTCCGGGTCGTAGGAGTGCTTCCGGGACGACTCCAGGAGGCGCTGGGCGACCTGCTCGCGGTCGCGCAGCGGCCCCAGGGCGTCCCGGAGGAGGCTGAAGTCCGGCTCGGCGGACTCGGTGAAGGGGGTCATGGGTCCGAACCTCGCTGTGCTCGTCGCGACGGCGTGACGTATCACCGGTGGGCACCTCTTATCAGACTCCCCGTCAGTAGGACCGTCAATCCCCTGTGCGCGACTTGTTGACGATCCGTCTAGCACCGTGTGAGCCTGGGCCGCAGGACTCGCACCACGGGAAGGCCCGACCCCCCAAGGAGGCGTCAGTGTCGACGCGCGACCTCTACACCACGGCCCCGTCCGGATCGAGCTGGCAGGTCCCCGCCACCGGCGCCGCCCGCTTCAGCTGGGAATACGACATGGCGGACGCCGGCCGCGACCGCCTCCTCGCCCTCTACCAGAAGGGCAAGGACAAGCAGTGGGACGGCGCCACCCGGATCGACTGGGACCTGGAGGTCGACCCGTACGACCCCCTCGGCACGCCCGACGAGGTCCTGACCCTCCACGGCACCCGCCACTGGGCGAAGATGACCGAGAAGGACAAGGGCGACCTGCGCCGGCACTACTCCTCCTGGCAGTTCAGCCAGTTCCTCCACGGCGAGCAGGGCGCCATGGTCTGCGCCGCCCGGATCGTCGAGTCCGTGCCCGATCTGGACGCCAAGTTCTACTCGGCCACCCAGACCATGGACGAGGCCCGGCACGCGGAGATCTACGGCCGGTTCCTCCACGAGAAGATCGGCATGCTCTACCCGATCAACGACAACCTGCAGAGCCTCCTCGGCGACACCCTGCGCGACTCCCGCTGGGACATGCCCTACCTCGGCATGCAGGTCCTGATCGAGGGGCTCGCCCTCGCCGCCTTCGGCATGATCCGCGACACCACCGACAAGCCGCTGCCGAAGCAGATCCTCGCGTACGTGATGCAGGACGAGGCCCGGCACGTCGCCTTCGGCCGGATGGCGCTGCGCGACTACTACAAGCAGCTGTCCGACGCCGAGCTCCGCGAGCGCGAGGAGTTCGTCATCGAGGGCTGCTACTTGATGCGCGACCGGCTGCGCGGCGTCGAGGTCCTGGACGACTTCGGCATCCCGCGGAAGGAGGCGGAGGAGCTGACCGAGCAGAGCGAGTTCCTGCACCTCTTCCGCAAGCTGCTCTTCAGCCGGATCGTCCCCTGCGTCAAGGACATCGGACTCTGGGGCGAGCGCCTTCAGAAGGCCTATCTGGACATGGGCGTCTTCGACCTCGGCGACTCCAACCTCGACCTCCTCATGACCCAGGACGAGGAGATCGCGGAACAGCTCGACGCGGAGCGCTTCGCCAGGGAGGAGCAGGCCCGCGTCGAGGAGGTCGCGGACGCGATCGCCGCGGGCACGGCGGAGGAGCAGGTGCACGGCGGAGGAGTGGGGACACGGCGGAGGAGCAGGGCTGAGGCGGGGGAGTGAGGGGTGCGGCGGAGCGGTGACGCCGCGGCGGAGACGGGCGGTCCGAACCCGATCGCGCCGCGGCCCCGGCACCGCCCGGGCCGGGAGCCCGGCCGGGATCCGGGCCGGACGGTGCCGGGATCCGGGGCCGGTCCGGCCGCGCGGGGCCGTGCCCCGGCCCGGGGACACGCGTTGTCCGACGCCTGACGTAGCGTGACCGTCATGAGCATGCCGCCACCGCCGAGCCAGCCGCCGTCCCCGCAGCCGTACGGCGGACCCGTACCGCCCCCGCAGCAGCCCGGCGCGTTCGGCGCACCGCAGGGCTTCCCCCCGCACGGCCACCCCCCGCACGGCCACCCCCCGTACGGCGTTCCGCCGCAGTACGGCCCGGGGCCCGGGCCCGGCGGCTGGGGGCAGCCGCCGACGGGACCCCCGCCGAAGAAGAAGCTGTCGTCGGGCGCGATCGTCGCCATCGTCGTCGGCTCGCTGGTCGTGGTCGCGGGCCTCGGCTACGGCGTCAAGGCCGGACTCGACGGCGTCATGGGCGACTTCCCCGAGGCGACCCACAAGCTGGTCGTCCCCAAGACCCTTCTCGCCGGCGACTTCACCCTGGCCTCCGACCTGTCCGACAGCCAGGGCAAGGAGATCGAGGACACCCCCGACTTCACGGTGAAGGACGCCACGGCGGCGGTCGGGCAGTACACCGGAGAGGACGACTCGGTGCTCGTCCTCTCCGGGCTCTACGGCCGCATCAAGAGCGGCTCCTCCACCCGGAGTTCCATCCTCAGGGGCGCCGCCACGGAGAAGGACTCCAAGCTCGTCGTCGGGCCCCGGGACTTCACCCCCGCCGGATACGGGGTCACCGTCCGGTGCCAGGTCACCACGACGGGGAACGGACTCGACAGGACGAACCTCCCCATGTGCGCCTGGGGCGACGACAACACCGCGGCCGCCGTCGCCCTCGTCACCCTGGAGTCGGCCTCCGGCGACCCGAAGGACATCGACCTGGAGGACCTCGCCGAGAAGACGGCCAAGATCCGCGCGGAGGTCCGCAAGCCGATCGCCGGCTGAGGACGGGACGGACGGCGGGCGCCGCGGGCGCCGCGGGTGCGGGGCGGGGTGGAGAGCGCCGCGGGCGCGGACGGCGCCGAGGGCACGGGGCGGGGTGGAGAGCGCCGAGGGCGCGGACGGCGCCGAGGGCACGTGACGGGGTGGAGGGCACGGGACGGGGTGGAGAGCGCCGTGGCGCGGCCGCCGCCTCACCTCCGGGTCTCCGCCTCCAGGCGGAGCGCCTCCTCCATCACCGCCTTCGCGATCGGCGCCGCGCTGCCGCCCCCGCTGATGTCCGTACGGGACGCCTCCGCGTCCTCGACGACCACCGCCACCGCGACCGCCGGCTGGGCCGCGTCCTCCGCCTGCGCCCAGGCGATGAACCAGGCGTACGGGGTCCCGGTGTTGCCGAAGCCGTGCTGCGCCGTGCCGGTCTTGCCGCCCACCCGCGCCCCGGGGATGGCCGCGTTCGTGCCCGTCCCCTCCATCACCGCCTTCACCATCAGCCGCTGGAGCTGCATCGCCGTCGCGGGGTTCATCGCCTGCCGGTAGCTGCGCCGGCCCGTGCGGTCGACCGTGGTCCCGCCGGAGGTCGTCGTCCGGTCGACGAGGTACGGCTGGGCGATCTCCCCGTTGTTGGCGACGGCCGACGCCACGAGCGCCATCTGCAGCGGCGTCGCCGTCGTGTCGAACTGCCCGATCGACGACAGCGCGAGCTGGTCCGGGCTCATCTGCCGGTCGAAGTTCGACTTCGCCACCCAGGACGGCACCCGCAGCCCCGTGTCGTTGAAGCCGAACCGCTCCACGGAGTCGACCATCCCCTCCAGGCCCACCTTCACGCCCAGCCCCGCCATCACCGTGTTGCAGGACCACTGGATCGCGTAGGCGAGGGACGCGTCGGCGCAGCCCTCCGCCTCGTTCGGCAGCACCTGCCGGGTGCCGGGCAGCACGAACGGGTCCGGCGTGTCCGTCGGGGCGTCCACGTCCCGCACCACCCCCGCGTCGAGCGCCGCGGCGGCCGTCACGATCTTGAACGTGGAGCCCGGCGGGTACGTCTGCCGCAGCGCCCGGTTCAGCATCGGCTGGTTCGGCGAGGTGGTGAGCCGCCGCCAGGCGTCCTTGACCCCCGCCCCCGTACCGGAGAGGACGCCGGGGTCGTACGAGGGGGAGCTGACCAGCGCCAGGATGCGGCCGCTGTGCGGCTCGACGGCGACGACCGCGCCGCGCTTCCCCGCGAGGCCCCGGAAGGCGGCCTCCTGGAGGGGGGCGCGGATCGTCGTCACGACGTCGCCGCCGGGCTGCCGGCCCCGGGTGAGGTCGTTCCAGAGGGGCAGCGGTGCCAGCATCGGGGCGGTGCCGGACAGGACGGCGTCCTCGGCGTGCTCGACCAGGGTCGTGCCGTACGTCTGCGAGGCGTAGCCGGTGAGTGGGGCGTACAACGGGCCCTGGCGGTACGTCCGTTCCCAGCGCAGCTGCTGGCGGCTGTCCCGGGAGCCGGTGACCGGCCTCCCGTCGACGACGATCTCGCCGCGCGGCTGCGCGTAGCGGTTGATCGCGATGCGGCGGTTGGCCGGGTTGTCGTCGAGCGACTCGGCCTCGAAGACCATCACGCGTGCGGAGTTGACGAGGAGCGCGACGAGGAGGAGGAGGCAGAGGGCGGCGGCCCGCCGCGCGTACCGGATCACACCGCCCCCTCGGGGAGGGCGCGGAGCCGCCGCACGCCAGGACAGACCCGGTCGGACGGCGTGGCGGTCCGGCCCCTCCGGCCGCCCGGCGCGACGGCCCGGGTCCTCCCGGCGTGCGGCGCCACGGCCCGGCTCCTCCGGGCGGACGGGCGGGTCACGCGGCGCCCTCCGTCACCGGAGCGAGCGTCCCCGTGTCGGCGTCGTCCGGCTGCGGTGCCCGCGCCGAGTCGCTGACCCGGATGAGGAGCGCCACGATCACCCAGTTCGTGACCACCGACGAACCTCCCTGGGCGAGGAACGGCATCGCCATGCCGGTCAGCGGGATCAGGCCCATCACCCCGCCCGCGATGACGAAGACCTGGAGCGCCACGATCGAGGCCAGCCCGATCGCGAGGAGCCGCCCGAACGGGTCCCGCAGCGAGAGGCCGGCGCGGTAGCCGCGGGCGACCAGCAGCGCGTACAGCAGGAAGAGCGCGGTCAGGCCGACGAGTCCCAGCTCCTCGCCCGCGGTCGCCAGGATGAAGTCGGACTTGGTGGCGAAGCCGATGAGCACGGAATGGCCGAGGCCGAGGCCCGAGCCGAGCATCCCGCCCGCCGCGAACGAGAACAGCGACTGGGCGAGCTGCCCGGGTCCGTCCCCCGCGCGGATCGAGGCGAAGGGGTCGAGCCAGTCCTGCACCCGGCTGTGCACGTGCGGTTCGAGCGAGCCGACGAGGAAGGCCCCGGCCGCGGCGAGGACGAGCCCGACGGCGATCCAGCCGGTCCGGCCGGTCGCCACGTACAGCATGATCACGAAGAGGCCGAAGAAGAGCAGTGAGGTGCCGAGGTCCCGTTCCAGGACGAGCACGCCGACGCTCAGCAGCCAGATCGCCACGATCGGACCGAGCACCCGCCCGGTCGGGAACTGGAACCTCCAGATCCGGCGGCCCGTGTACGCGAGCGCGTTGCGGTTGGCGGCGAGGTACGCGGCGAAGAAGACCGCCAGCAGGATCTTGGCGAACTCGCCGGGCTGGAAGGAGAGGCCGCCCAGCCGGATCCAGATCTTGGCGCCGTTCACCGCGGGGAAGAAGATCGGCAGGATCATCAGGGCGAGCGCGGCGGCCACCGACACGTAGGCGTACCCCTGGAGCGCGCGATGGTCGCGCAGCAGCAGGACGACCACGATGAACAGCGCGACGCCCAGCGTGGACCAGATCAGCTGCGTCGCCGCCGCCTGGTCCTTCGGCGTCTCCAGGTCGAGCCGGTAGATCAGCACCAGGCCCAGGCCGTTGAGCAGGACCGCGATCGGCAGGAGCAGCGGATCGGCGAAGGGAGCGCGGAACCGGACCGCGAGATGGGCGACGAGCGCGAGCAGGCCGAGTCCGGTCCCGTAGCGCACGGCGTCCGGCGGTACCGCCCCGCTGCGGGCGAGGCCGACCTCGGCGTACCCGAAGACGCAGATGAGGACGGCGCAGACGAGGAGGGAGAGTTCCACGCCGCGGCGCTTCGGCGTGCGTACCCCGGGAGGGGGAGCGTCCGTGCGCGGTGCGGTCATGGCCGCAACGTAGCAAGCGGTGTGCCCTATGTCCCTTTTGCGTGACGGTGTGCCGTCCGTCGTCTGCCCGGGCCGCGCGCCTCCCCGGTCAGTCCTCCGCCGTCGGCTCCGCGAGGCTCACGTACTCCGGCAGTCGCAGCCGCGCCTCGGCGCCCCCGCCGTCGGCCGCGGAGGCGAAGACGAGCTCGGCGCCGATCACCTCCGCCTGCCCCACCGCGATCGTCAGCCCGAGACCGTGGCCCTTGCCGCCGCTCTCCGTGCGGAACCGCTGCGGCCCCGACTCCAGCAGGTACGCCGGGTAGCCGGGCCCGTGGTCCCGCACGGACACCACCGGACCGTCCACCGTCAGCACCACCGGCGGCGCCCCGTGCTTGTGGGCGTTGGCGATCAGATTGCCCAGCACCCGCTCCAGCCGCCGCCGGTCCGTCTCCACGGTCGCGTCCCGCAGGACCCGGACCTCGGTCCCGGTCCCCGAGGCGCGCACCACCCGCTCGGCGAGCGGGCCGAGTTCGTGCACGGCGAGGTCCACCGTCTCGTTGCGGGCGTCGAGCCGCGAGATCTCCAGCAGGTCCTCGGTCAGCCCGCGCATGGCCCGCACCCGGTCCCGTACCAGCTCCGAGGGCCGACCCTCCGGCAGCAACTCGGCCGCCGCCGACAGCCCGGTCAGCGGGGTGCGCAGCTCGTGCGCCACGTCCGCGGTGAACCGCTGCTCGCTCTGCAGCTTGCTCTGGAGCGAGGACGCCATCGTGTCGAGCGCCCCGGACACCGTGGCCACCTCGTCCTGGGGACGCGAGGAGTCCTGGGTGCGCGGGTCGTCGACGCGCGCGTCGAGGTCGCCCGCGCTGATCCGGCGGGCCACCTGGGCGGTGAGGTGCAGCCGCCGGGTGACCCGGGTGACGGCGAAGGCGCCGACGAGCAGCGTCGCCCCGATCGCGAGGACGGAGGAGCCGAGGATCGAGCGGTCGAGGGCGTCGATCGTCTCGGCGCTCTGCGTGTAGTCGACCCGGACGGCCAGGGCGCGGCCGTCCGCCGGGCCCGCCGCCCACATCGTCGGCCGGCCCCGGTCGTCGGCGACCAGCGTGCCGCGCTCGCCCCGGACGGCCAGCGCGCGGAGGGAGGCCGGAAGTCCGGGCGGATCGACCCCGGCGAACCGCGGCAGCGGCTCTCCGGCCTCGTAGAGCCGGGTGACGTCGGTGAGCCGGGCGAGCGCCTTCTCCCGGGAGTCGTCCACCGTCTGGCCGGTCACCGAGACGTGCACGAGGATGCCGAGGAGCGCGGCCAGGGCGCAGCACATCACCGCGATGAAGACGGCGGCCTTCCAGGTGAGGGTCGCGGTCCAGGCGGGCAGCCGGGGCGCCCTCACGGGCTCGGCTCGGCGGGCGGGGCCGCGTCGGGAGGGACCGGGAGCGGCGCCGGGGGCGAGGCCGGGGCGGGGACCGCCGGAGCCGGGCTGACCAGGCGGGGCTCCGGGACGGCCGGTGCCCCGGTGCGGCCCGGCTTCACCCGGACGATCTCGTCGCGGGTGGGCAGCATGCTGTGCTGCTGCTCGTCCCAGGACCAGGCGGTGCGGTACTCGTACCCGGGGATGCCCGCCGAGGCGACCCGCATGATCATGTCGCGGCCGGCCAGCTCCACGCTGATGACCTGGTCGACGGTGGACATGATGCGGGTGAGCCCGCCGTTCTCGGCGAGGTAGACGCGCACGCCGACCTGCTGGTCGGGCATCCGGACGCCGACGATCAGCTCGTCCCGGCCGTTGCCCGTGAGGTCGCGGTAGTACGGCCGCATCACCGGGCAGGCGGCCGGCGCGGTGCCGCAGGCCTTCACGGCGCGGGCGGTCTCCGCGTACATGCCGTCGGCGCCGCTGTGCGTGTCGGGGTGGGCGCGCACCTCGGCGGCGACCACCGCGGTCGCGTCGACGGAGTGGACGTCGTTGTCGGGGACCTCGACGCCGGGGACGCGCTCGGTGTCGGACTCGCCGTAGTCGATCGGCGGGTCCGTGGCGGGCGGCAGGTCGGGCCAGAGCCGTACGGGGCCGGCGGCCGGCGGGGTGGCCCCGGCGCTCTGGAGCCCGCCCTCGCTGCGCCCGCAGCCGACGGCGCCGCCGAGCACGAGGGCGCACAGGACACCGGCGGCGAACTGCGTTCCGCGCGGTTTCACACTGCTCCTCGTACGGGTCGATCGATGGGTGCGGCCGAGAGCCCGGCGGGGCCGACCGGGGGATCGGACGGCGGACCGGGTCCGGGCCTGCTTCCAGTAGACCTTATTCGGACGGAAGTCCTTTTTGTCTATTCGTGGACCGGCGGCCCACGACCCAGCCGGCGGTCACGGCTGCTGTTGGCCGGGGTTCACGGCGCGAGGTACCGGTCACGGCAGCTGCTGGTGCTACGTACCGCTCACCGCTCTTGTTCGCCGGGCTCATGGCGTCACGTACCGCTCACCGCCGCTGTTCGCCGGGCTCAGAGCCCCGGCGGTCGCCGTGCCGCCTGCGGGCCTGCCGCCGGTCGCCGTGCCGCCTGCCGCCGCGCACCCGTCGCGGTCGTCGTCCGCCGTCCCGTCGTCCGCCGCCCCCTCGTCCACGGGTCGCCTCCGACCCGTCGGTCGAGCCCTCCGCGGACCCGCCGTCCCGCCCGGGCTAGAAGCCGCCCCGCTCCATCCGCGCGAGCGCGGCCCGGCACACGGTCAGGAGCTTCTCGTCGACGTGGATGTCATGGCTGCCCGAGGCACCCTCGCGGGCGTTGTGGCGGCGCCGGCGCGTCAGCTCGGTGAGGATCAGCAGCTGCGCCTCCGCGGCGGCCGGCCCCATCTCCGCCAGGCACTCGGCCACGTCCACGCGCGCGTGCCGGTTCTCCTCCCAGGCCGCGACCAGCACCGGAAGCGCCGGCGCCGCGTCCCCGGACACCCGCCACAGGGCCGCGGCGCTCCGGACCCGCACCCACAGGTCCCGCGAGGCCAGGCCCGGTCTGAGGGCGGCGGCCGCCGAGGCGGCGGCCGGGCCGATGTCGCCGAGGGCCTGGGCGGCGGAACACCAGTCCGCGCCCGAGGCGCCGGGCCGCAGCCACCGCTCCAGGGCGGTCAGGACCTCGCCCAGATCGCCCTCGGCCGCCCACAGGGCCCGCGCGGCCGCCGTGGCGACCGTGGCCGAGTCGGCCCCCAGGAGCCCGCGCATGTCCGGGACGGCCTCCCGGGCCGCGGGTCCGAAGGCCGCGAGGGTCCGCAGCGCGGCCTCGCGGACCCAGTCGCGCCGGTTCGCCGGCGCTCCGCGCAGGACCCGCAGGACCTCCGGCACGGCCTGGGAGCCCCGTACCGCCGCGAGGGCGTACAGCAGGGGCGCGGCCCGGTCGTAGAGCCGCTCGTCGAGCTCCACCTCCGCGAGCCGGCGCCGCAGCAGCGGTGCCAGCATGGCGGCCGACGGCCCGAGCCCGTCCATGGCGTACAGCAGCTCGCGCCGCACCTCCCGCTCCTCCAGGGCGCGGGCGAGCAGCGGCACGGCGCGGGTGTCCCCGGCGCGGGCCAGCGCGAGCAGGGCGCCGTCGCGCCCGGACCGCCCGACGAAACCGCCGCCCTGGGCGCCGCCGCGGGTGCCCCGACCGCCGGGCCCGGCCGGCGCCGCTCCCGCAGGTCCCACGGCGAGACGGGCCGCGAGCGCGTCGGCGGCCGGGCCGCCCAGCTCGAAGAGCCGCTCCAGGAAGGAGGTCGCGGCCTCCCGCAGCCGCGGCTCGGGGTCGTCGAGCTGGGCGCCGACGAGCCGGACGACCTCCTCGTACCGCCCCCGCCAGACCCGTATCAGCCCGCCGCACAGCCAGATCGCGTCCGACCGCTGCCCCCAGTCGGGGCTCCGCAGCTGGGCCTCGATCAGCGCGATGCGGTCGTCGACCCGGTCGTCGAGCGCGGCGTGCAGCGTCCGGAGCAGCTCCTCCGTCCAGGGCGCGGGGCGCCCGGCGGCGTGCTCCTCCAGAAGCTCGCGGACCTGCCCGATGAGGGTCGGCGTCGCGGCCCGCTCGCCGCCGCCCCCGGCCGGCCCCGAGGCCGAGGTCCGGATCTCCTCGAGGAGCCCCGTCACCCACGGCACGATGTCCTCCGGGATGTCGCCGGGCGCGCAGCGCGCCCGCTGGGCGAGGGCCGCGAGCCGCAGCCCCGGATCCTGGGCGGCACGGGCGAGCCAGCCGAGCCAGTCGACGGTCTCGGCGCGCAGCGACGCGTGCCGCAGGGCGATCCGCCCGACGGCGGCGACCAGGGCGAGCCGCACCTCGGTGTCCCGCTCGACGGTGAGCCGCTCCCGCAGCAGGGTCAGCACCCGCGCGGGCTCGGGGTGCAGCGAGGCGAGCGCGCAGGGGGCGGCGAGCCGCACCTCGGGGTCGGGGTCGGAGATCAGCCCGAGGAAGACGTCGGCGCCGGCGGCGATCGCCGCGGCGGCCATCGCATAGTTGGCGGCGGGGATGAACTCCTCGCCCTCCGCGTCGAGTTCGTCGATCTCCTCGTCGTCGTCGAGCTCGATCCCGCCGATGCTGGTGAGCAGTTCGACGATGCAGCCGCGGTCCTCGACGGCCGGGTCGGCGACGAGTTCGAGGAGGAAGGGGATGCAGGCCAGGGTGGAGTCGTAGACGTCGCCCTGGTGGTGCACGGCCCCGTACATGCCGTCGAGGGCCGTCTCCCGCTCGGCGGGATCGGCGGAGGCGAGTCCGCGGAGCAGCTCCGGCACGTCGTCCGCGGGGCCGTACGCATGCCCCAGTGAGGCCCAGTCGACCTCCTCGATCCCCGTCAGCATCTGCAGGCCGCCTTCCCCGTGAGCCCTGTACCAGGCAGCAAGTGTGCACCACCGGAAGGGCGGCAAGGCCTTACCCGCGACACCGGGCGCGGACAGGGCCCCTGTTGCGTTCTGTTTGCGCCATGTGCGGTGCGCAGTGGGGCAGTTGCACTCCGTGCCGACCCCGGGAGGTGCCCCGGCGGCCGGCTGTCACTCGGACCGGACGCGCACGAAGGTCGCGTTCTCCTGCCGCTGCCGCACGGCGAGCTGCCGGAGCTCGACCGGGAGCGGCGGGTCGATCCACCGCACCGGACCGTGCTCCGGGTCCTGGACGAGCGGCCCGGCGCGGTCCCCGGCCAGGGCGCCCACATCGCGCGACTGCGCCGGGGTCAGCCGGGGCGAGGTGGAGACCGTACGGCCGTCCGCGAGCCGTACGACCAGGGCCCGGGGCCGGCCGGGCGGCCCGACGACGCCGAGCAGCAGGCCGTCGCTGGTCTCCGCGTGCCGGACCTTCCGCCAGGCCCAGGTGGGACCGGCCCGGTAGGGGGAGTCCAGGGACTTCGCGACGATCCCCTCGACCCCGGCGTCCCGCAGGTCGCGGAACCATCCGCGCGCGGTCTCCTCGTCCAGGGTGGCCAGCACCCGCTGGAGCGGCGGTCCGGTGTCGCGCAGCGCCGCCCCGAGCAGCTCCCACCGGTCGCGCAGGGGCAGCGGCCGGACGTCGCGCCCCGGGACGGCGAGCAGGTCGAAGGCGATGTACGAGACCGGGACACCGGCCCGCGCCCGGTCCGCGGGGGAGCGCAGCAGGTCGGTGAAGCTCAGCCGCCCGTCGCGGTAGGCGCACAGCTCGCCGTCGAGGACGATGCCGGGCGGCAGCTGGTCCCTCAGGTGCGCGGCGATCGCGGGGAACTCGGGGGCGAGGTCGCGCCGGGACCGCGACTGGAGCACGACCTTCCCGTCGCCCAGGACGAAGGCGAGCGCGCGGAACCCGTCGAGCTTGAGCGAGTACTGGACCTCCCGGGGCGGTGCTCCCTGCGCGGGGATCTCGTCGGCGGACCGGGGCCGCATGACGTCGACGGGCGGGGGAAGCGCCAGGTCACCGGGCCGCGGTCCGGACTGCTGCGGGGGCTCGGGCACGGTCACGGCCCGCCTGCGGGGGCCGGGGACGGGGCGGGGAACGGGGGTGCGGCGGGGGCGGAGGCGGTCGTCGACGGGCGAGGGGCGGCGGCGGTCCGGGGGGCGACGGAGGCGCCGGAGACCCGGGGCCGGGCGGGCGCGGGACCACGGGGTTCGGGGCTGCCGGGGGTACGGGCCCGGGCGCGGCTGCCGGGGGATGCGGCGGCCTCCGGCGTGCCGGTCCCGGGACGGGTTCCGGCGGCTTCGGGGGCCTGCGGCGTGCGGGTTCCGGGGTGGTCTTCGGCGGCTTCGGCGGCCTCCGGCGTGCGGGTTCCGGGGCGGTCTCCGGTGGCTTCGCGGGCCTCCCGCGCCCCGGTTCCGGAGGGGTCTGCGGAGGAGCCCGGCGCTCCGGCGGCGCGGCGCCCGGGGTGTCCCGCGCGGGTGAGGTCCTCGACGCGGCCCTGAGTGCCACCCGCCGCACCGGCGGCGGGTCCCGGCTGCCGGTGACGCCCGCCAGGAGCCCCGCCACCGGCGCTCGCGCGGCCGTCGTTCCCGCCCCGGGCGTGCGCCCCGGCCCCGTCCGCGCCGCCATGAGAGGCCGGTTCCGGGTGGGTCCCGGGCCGGTTCACGGCACCTCTCCCGCCCGTTCGGGCGCGAAAAGTGGCGCGAGGAGATCCCCGTAGCGCTCAAGACGTGGCGCGATGTCATCCATGAGGTGGACGAGGGAGCCGGGGTCCGCGGCCTCCTCGGCGCAGTCCTCGACCTCCTCCCACGTGACGGGCGCCGACACCATGGGGAGGGGCCGGGCCCGCAGGGTGTAGGGGGTGGCCGTGGTCTTGGCGGCGGCGTTCTGGCTGTGGTCGACGAAGACCTTCCCGGGCCGCAGGGCCCGGGCCATCCGGTGCACGACCAGCCCCGGCAGCGCCGCCTCCGCCTCGACGGCGAGCGTGCGCGCGTACGCCGAGACCAGTGCCGAGGGCGTGGGCACCACCGGGACGAGCAGGTGCAGCCCCTTGGAGCCGGAGGTCTTGGCGAAGGCCTCCAACCCGTCCTCGGCGAGCCGGGCGCGCAGATGGAGGGCGACCCGGCAGCACTCGACGACCGTCGCGGGCGCCCCGGGGTCGAGGTCGAACACGAGCCGGTCGGCGACGGCGGGGGAGGAGGCGGGCCACTGCGGCGTGTGGAACTCCACGACCAGGTTCGCGGCCCACATCAGCGAGGCGAGGTCCTCGACGACCACCTGCCGGGCCCGGGGGTCCTCGGAGCGCGGCACCGGAGTGGTCCTCACCCAGGAGGGTGTGCCGGGCGGCGGATTCTTCGTGAAGAAGAGCTGACCGTCGGGACCGTCCGGATAGCGCAGGAAGGACACCGGGCGGTCGCGCAGATGCGGCAGGATCGCGGGCCCGGCGGTCGCGTAGTAGTGGAGCAGCTCGCCCTTGGTGGTGCCGGTGACCGGGTGGATCACCTTCTCCAGGTTGCTGAGCGCCAGGCGCCGCCCCTCCACCTCCGTGACAGGCGTCATACGATGAGAATCCCACGATTCACGACAAAGCGGGCACGACGGAACGACCCGATCCGACGATCCGATCCGACCTGAAGGGAACGTCTGTGCGATCCATCTGGAACGGCGCCATATCCTTCGGCCTGGTCAGCATCCCGATCAAACTGGTGAACGCCACCGAGAGCCGGTCCGTCTCCTTCCGGCAGATCCACACCGCGGACGGCGGACGCGTCCGCTACAAGAAGGTGTGCGAGCTCGACGGCGAGGAGGTCACCCAGGCCGAGATCGGCAAGGCGTACGAGGACGCCGACGGGACCATGATCCCGATCACCGAGGAGGACCTGGCCTCACTGCCGCTCCCCACGGCGAAGACGATCGAGATCGTGGCCTTCGTGCCGGCCGGCGACATCGACCCGCTCCAGATGGACGCCGCGTACTACCTCTCGGCGAACGGCGTGCCCGCGGCCAAGCCGTACACCCTGCTCCGCGAGGCCCTGAAGCGCAGCGAGAAGGTCGCCGTGGCCAAGTACGCCCTCCGCGGCCGCGAACGCCTGGGGATGCTCCGCGTGGTGGACGACGTCATCGCGATGCACGGCCTGCTCTGGCCGGACGAGATCCGCGCACCCGAGGGCGTGGCCCCGGAGAACCCGGTGAGCGTCCGGGACGCCGAACTCGACCTCGCGGACGCCCTGATGGCCACCCTGGGCGAGGTCGACATGAGCACCCTGCACGACGACTACCGCACGGCGGTCGAGGAGATGATCGCGGCGAAGGCGGAGGGCGGCGAGGGCGTCGCACCCCCGGAGGCGGGCGAGGAGACCGGCGGCGGCCAGGTGATCGACCTGATGGCCGCGCTGGAGAACAGCGTGCGGGCGGCGAAGGAGGCCCGGGGCGAGGACGCGGTGGTCACCGAACTCAAGCCGCGGGCGACGCCCAAGGCCACGGACACCAAGAAGTCCACGTCGAAGACGGCGGCCAGGAAGACGGCGGCCCCGGCACGCAAGTCGACGGCGAAGACCGCGGCGGGCAGGAGCACGGCGAAGAGCGCCGAGACCAAGAAGACGACCGCGAAGAAGACGGCGGCGAAGAAGACGGCGAGCAAGAAGACGACGGCGAAGGCGACGACGGCGAAGGAGACGACCGCCAGGAAGACGACGGCGAAGAAGACGACCCAGGGCAAGCGCTCGGCGTGAGACGGGACGCGGCGGGCGAAGGAGCCCGCCGCCGAGGCCGAGGCCCGGACACCGGCAGCCGACGTACGAAGCCGGAAGCAGCCCCGAGGAACCGAAAGCCGACCCGGCTGATGGGAATCCGCCCCCTCCCCGCGCCGCAATCCACCCTCACGCACCGGAATCCGACCCGGCGAGCCGCAATCCACCCCCACGTACCGGGATCTGCTTCCCCCCTCACGTACGGGGATCTACTCCCGCCCACGTAAGGGATCTGCTCCGGCCCACGTACGGGTCTGCTCCCGCCCACGCACGGGGTTCCGCCCTCACCTCTCGGGCGGGCCGCCGGCGGAACGCAGTTCCTCGAACGCGGTGTTGACGTCGGCGACGCGCACGGTGACGAGGTCCTCCCGGCTGGGGGTCGCGTGCCCGCCGTGGGTGTCGTACAGCCGCAGATCGCGGCACGAGGCGGCCTTGCGGCACAGCTCGCGGGCGAGCCGCCCGTTGCCCAGCCGGTCGACGAGCCCGTCCCGGACGACGCTCCGGAAATGGGAGTGGAGGACCGCGGCGGCGTCCTCGTCCACGACGTCGCCCTGCGCCTCGAGCACACCGTGGGCGATCCGGAGGAGTTCCTCCGCCGAGTACGAGGGGAAGTCGATCCGCGTACTGAAGCGAGAGGTGAGACCCGGGTTCGTCGACAGGAGTGCGGCCATCTCGTCCGGATACCCGGCCAGGACGACGACGAGCCGGTCGCGGTCGTCCTCGGCCCGCTTGAGCAGCACCTGCAAGGCCTCCTTGCCGAAGGCGTCGCCCCCGGAGTAGCCCGTGTTGTGGAGCGCGTAGGCCTCGTCGACGAAGAGGACGCCGCCCAGGGCGGAGTCGATGACGGCCTTCGTCTTCACGGCAGACGACCCGAGGTGTTCGCCCACGAGGTCGACCCGCGAGGTCTCCACGAGCGCGCCCGACTCCAGCATGCCGAGCCCGGCGAAGACGTCGCCGATGATGCGGGCCACGGTCGTCTTCCCGGTGCCGGGAGGCCCGGCGAACACGAAGTGCTGGGGCCCGGCGGTCGTCGGCAGCCCCTGCTCGCGCCGGACCGTGGCCATCCGCAGCTGGGCGACGAGGGTCCTGACCTGCCGCTTGACCGGTTCGAGCCCGATCATCCCGTCGAGCCGGGCGAGCGCCTCGTCGAGCCGGGGATCGGCGGCGGCGTCGCCGGGGCGCTCCCCGGCGGGGGTGAGGGGGGCCGGGTCCGGGGCGGGTGCGCGGACCGGCGCCCGGGCCGGTTCCTGGACCTGGGCGCGCCGGGCGACGTCGGCGAGCCCGGGGAAGCAGCGGAAGGCGTACTGGAACTGCCGCAGCGCCTCCCGGTCGTCGCCGGTTCCCTCGTACGCGAGCCCGCGGAGGTAGGCGACCTCGCCGTCGAAGCGGCCGCCGCGCTCCAGCGCGTGGGGGAGCGGCGCCATCGTGCGGAGGACCTCGTGGAACACCCCTTGGCGGGCGAGCGCGTACCCGACGTACAACTGGGCCTCGTCCCGCAGGAAGGAGGCCTCGATGCCGCGGGAGAACTCCAGCACCAGCGGCCAGTTCTGCTTGAGGTAGGCGTACCGGGTGCAGAGGAAACGCGTCTCGTCGCAGTCGAGGACGGCGGTGAGCAGCGCGGGCTCGGCCTCGTCGACCTGCCCGGCGGAGAGCCGCTGCGCCATGCCGGCGAGCCAGAGGTCTCGCGAGGTCTCCAGCCGGAAGGAGACGTAGAGGCCGAGGTCGAAGCGCGAACGGACGGTCAGCGCACACCTGTTCCGCAGCTCTCCGAAGGTGTGGCGGTACCGTCCCATGGCTTCGACGGCCTCGGCCTGGGACCGCCCGGTGGCGTGCAGCCCCAACCAGGCGTCGGCGGCGGTGGGGTCGTACTCCAGCACCTCGGTGAACCGCACGGCGGCGGCGTCGTACTGGCCGAGCCGGAGCAGCGTGACTCCCTCCCGCCACAGCCGCTCGCACTTCTTGGCGGTACGCCTGGACACGGACTCTCCCGCCACAGTTCCCCCCGACTCAGGCCCCCGGCCGACCGACCGCCGAAGCTCCGGGACGTACGCGGCACCCCGTCGTGCCGGCACTCCGAAAGCGATCCGGGGAAAGCGTAGTACCGCCCGGTCCGCGCACCCGCAACGAACCGCCCCCGCTCCGGGGCGGCATACTCCGGGCGTGGACATCTCAGACGAGGGCCGGGAGCTCGACGCGCGGTGGCGGGACGCGGACGACAACGTGCACGGGGTGCTGCACGGTTGCCGTGACGCCTCGACGGTGGCCGCGCGCTTCGCCGCCGCGGGCTGGAGCTCCCGCTCCTCGTCCTGGCACGGCTACGCGCTGGAGACGGCCTGGTGCCTGCTGGAGATCGACCCGGTGGAGGGCCCCGACGTCCTGCTCAGCGGCGTCGTCGACCCCACCCGCCTCGACGACCTGGCCCGCCTCCTGGACTTCTTCGGTCTCCGGTACGAGCTGGAACTCCGGGACGAGGAGAACACGTTGGTACGCGAACTCACCGGCTGAGGGCCACGGCCCGACCTGGAACGCCGGCGGGAGTTGTCAGTGCCCCCGCCTACGCTGCGGATCCTTCGGAACGACCAGAGGGAGAAGAAGCGGCATGGGCGGCAACGCGTGGACGCAGACGGGCCCGTACCAGCCCGATCCGGCGGCGGCATTCCGGCAGGCGCAGGAGGCGAGCCTGGCGGCGAACGACCACGGCTTCGGGGGCCGCGCGATCGAGGAGCTGTGGCAGGACCCGGACTGGAACGAGTACGTCTACACGGTCGGCACGGCGTCGGTGCTGGACTTCCCCCGAACGACGGAGGCGACGGACCGCGGCGACCACCCGTACATGCGCCCGCTGACGGACGCCGAGATCCGCACCTGGTCCCCGACGGCCCGACCCACCGAAGAGGAATGGACCAGGGCCCTGGACACGGGAGCCCTCCCGTACCCGGACCGGGCCCAGGGCAACTGCACGGTCCTGTACAGGAACGGCACCCCGACGAACATCGCGTACTGGGGAGTGACAGCGGACTGACGCATGCTGGCCACCCCGGCTGAGCCACAGACCGCACCCGTCCGCAGATACAACAAGACCCCGCTCTCAGCGTTTCCGCTGATCACGGGGTCTGTGTGGCACTTCTGCGAAGTGCCCCCGGCAGGATTCGAACCTGCGCACACGGCTCCGGAGGGCGCGTGAGTCTCAGATGTTATGCCAGGTCAGAGGCCAGGTACGAGTGAGATGTCGAGGCCGCGTCCATGAATAGGCCACGCGCCCAGCGTCTACTCCGCCGCGTGCGCGAACCCCAACAAGCGCAGGGACATGAGCTGGCGGTACTGGTCCAGCTCGATGAGATCAGCTTCGAAGCTGAATCCGAAGTAGCCCTGCCACGCCTTCACCCCCATCTCCATTGAGGCCATAGCGGCCTGAAGGGCAGCCACCACCGTGGCCGCCTCGCCGACGAGGGTGCCTGCCTCCTCACCCAGACGTCGCGCCCGGTCCGTCATCCAGGGCCGGCCGTGTGCCGCCCCCGACAGCAGGCCGTAGGGCATCGGCATCCAGCCTGGCAGACGAGTTCTCGACCGATTGGTGATGTTGTAATCGAGCTTCGACGTCTGCCCGTCGACGACGTACCCCGTGATCTCTCCGTCGCCGTTCGTTCGCGCGATGATGTTGCACTCTTCCAACGTCTTCGTTACGTAGGCGTTCAGCGCGGCAGCCTCTTCGTCTTCCTCCAAGATCTTCGCCAGACTCATCGAGTAGTTCGTGTCCTTGCGCCAGAGCCCTGCGCCCCTGGCGAGCCGGAGACTTCCTGTGATCGACGGCTCAAATAGGTAGTCGAAGAGCAGGCAGCTCTCCAGCACCGCACGCGCCAAGACCAGTGGCGACCAGACCGGCGCGGGCTTTCGCGCTATGTCGTGCTCCAGCGCCCGCACGTGATCGAGGGCTGTGTCCCATGACATGGCCGCGATCTCGAGCAGCATCTTGTGGAACGATCCACGGGCCGCACCAAGCGGGTCCGGGATGGCGTTCACACTGCCCATCTCGACCCGGAGCGGCGAATCAGGGGAGGGCTCGGCGGCGCCGAGAAGGCACTTCTCAACCATCTCGCGGTAGCCCCGAAGCGTGTCGGCCGCTTCCCTCGCGAAGCCATCGTTGATGGGCACCGCGAACGGACGAACCTCTATGCCCTCCGGCATCTCGTCAGCTGTCATGACGGGAGGGTACGCGCGCCCTCTGCCTCCGAGAGGCGTGCGCGAGCCCGACGCGTCCATGTATCTACGCCTTCTCTGAGCCGCACCTCAGCTTGCTCCAGCCGGAGGAAGAGCGGAGTGTTATAGCTCTGATGCGGGTGAGGATCCGCACGGTACTCAAGGAACCGTTCGAGGAATGTGGTGGCGTGGTCAGTCAGATCCTCGGCCGAGTCAAGATCGTCTCCGCTGACGGAGAGCCGCATGGCCGCACGGGCAAGCAGCAGCTCCTTGTAGTGCTGCTTGGCCGCAACCACAGCGCCGTCGACCTCCTCCCCCGTGATGGTCTGCTGCTCAATGTGCTGCGTGATCAAACTCTCGGCATGGACGATCGATGCCTGGAAAAGATCAATGGCTGTAAGGAATCCGGCCAGCGCATCACGCTGGGCCAACCACACGGTGGCCTCTCGCTCGCCACGGAGTTGGAGCTTCACCCCTTCAACCACGCCGCGCGCTTGCGCCCGCCCCGCCGCGTAGGCGCAGAAGGCCCCGATCGCGCCGATGCAACCCGTGATTCCAGCAGCCCAGACGGCTGCGTCCCCCTGATCCATGAACGGATTCTGGCATGACGCACTCACACACGTCGGCCTCACTCACTGGTCGGTCACCCGTCACTACACACTCGAAGGGGGGAGCCGGCCATGGCTCACCCCTTCCTGGCGAATCCCCGCACGATCTGGCAAGGGGACCCCTTGGTCCGAAGTAACTCCGAGCGGCTGTTGTGCCTGGTCTACGGCGTCTGCCACCTGTGCTGATGGATCCGCTGACGTCCACGGTTGCTCGCGGGCGTACGTCGCGGTTGTTACGCAGCTAGATACTCAGGCGTCATGCGATTCCTCGCTTCTCGCCGGGCAGTTCAAGTAGTCGGGGGCGAGCCGAGGGCGAGGGCCATACCGGAAGTCGACCTTGCCGAGCTGGTGGGTACTGCCCAGGCGACTGCGAGGAAGGAGCCTCCCCTCATGCGGGGGCGCGTCGCTTGGGTTGGCCGCTCTGCCTGCGTCAGACGACGCCGGCCTGCCCCTGATGCGGCTGTTCCAATTGTTGTTCCCGCTTGCGTTGCTCCACTCGTAGCATTTCTACGTTCTCCGCGAACCTCTCCAGGTTGACCGCCGCATCCGCATCCGAGTATGGCGCAATGCCCAGATCGAAGGCCGTGGCGTGCTGCTCTACCTGATCTGCGGTCTGCTGAAGGTTATATGCCCGCTCACGAAATTTGAAATAGCCCGTCACCGCGGTCGCGAATGCCAGGAACGACCCCAATACGATCAGAATCGTCTTACCCGGCTGCGGGGTTTCCCAGAAAGCCGTAGTTGCCGTAGTCCCTACGGACGCGAAGAAAACCCCCCACTGGAACCAGTTGTGAATGCGTCGGTAGAACTTTGTATCCTGTCTCAGACGCTCTATCACTCGCGGTATGCGCTCCCGGTAGCCGTCCCTATGCTCCCTCGTGGGGCGCGCCTTGGAGGCGTTAAGGGTCCAAAGGTCGTGGATTATTTCCAGATCTCTTTGCAGCAGGGACACCGACTGGACAACACGTTTCTCGTCCTTCACCCGCAGAATGAAGCCGACCAGGAAAACCATCGCTAGGACCAGCGTCACCGCGATGGTCACGATGTTGAAGGTGCGCAGGTCCGGAACGTCGTCTGGCCACAGGTTTCCCCACCCGGCTATGGCCAGAACCAGCGGTATCGCTACAAGAGGTACCAGTCGGAGCCACCGCGACAAAATAGCCCTGCGTATGCGGCGCTCCGCTGTCGCGATGTTTCGCCGGTAGGTGATAACGCTGTTCGCGTACTCGTACTGTTGGGCAGGCTCGATGTTCCACCCGTAATCTTGTTTTGGGTCATCGAGAGACTCAATGACCTCCTGAACAAGGCTGCCCCAGGTGGAATCGGATTCCTTGATGAAAACTTCATCAAGGCGCATGTGCCGCTTGTATCGGTCAGGTGACCCATACTTTTGATGGAGGACGTATGCGCTGTCGCTGGCGTATCTGACCTGCCGGGCTATTTGGACAAATAAAGTCCATTTAAGTTCTTCTCTACCGGTCTTCCAGGCAGCGGAGAGGATGGCGTCTACACCCTCCCAGGTCAAGGCGAATTCCTCGGGGAGGGGGGTGAGTATGTCGGCCTCGGACAGCCGCTGGTCTTCGTGTGCGAGGTTACGCAGGACATCACCCACCCACGGTTTGTAACTGCCGGCAGTTTGGGGTTCACGTTCGCGCGGCACGTCAGTAAGGCGAGACATCGTGGAGTGGCTCCCGGTCAAGGGTTGTGGTGTGTCGTCGACGGCACGCTACCGCTGCCCTGCCTGCCACGTGCAGGTAACCCTCTTACCTGGTAACAGAGTTGCCTCCCTGTCTCTAAAGGGCCACCTCAGGCATCGCGCTTGCATGCTCGCTGAGCCCACCACTTACCCCGACTCCCATCCCGTCTGCCGTCGACCCACACACCGTGGAGCAGGCGCGGTGCCGGGCGTCCAGGTGGAGCGCGCCACTGTACGAACGACCTGGACGCCCGGTGCCGTGTCTGCTCGGCTCTGCCTGGGTCGACGGCAGACGGGATGGGAGTTCCCCACCGCTACACCCCACCGGCCGGCACCCGCCCGCGGGCCCCTCCCATCCCGGAGCCTGAGCGCCCCCGCCGGAGGCATGTCGGTGACCTTGGGGAATCGGCGGCCGTTGGGGCTCGGACTCATGCCTTTGGGCCTATCCGTCTTGTAGGGGCGGGCGTCGGCGCAGCGGGGGCGGAGCGGGCCGAAGGCAGGAGCGGCGCCCCGAGCGGAGCCGGGAAGCCCGCCCGGCGGAGCGGAGCGCAGCCGGGTGCTTGATGAGGTAGAGAAATCTGTAACAGCCCTACGGTCGGACGTAGGAGATCGTGGCGTCATCGTGCTGCTTGCTCCTGGGCCACCGGCTGAGGTCGGGGTCGGACTTCTCCGCTTCGCGGACTCTGCGGATGACGTGATCGGGGCCGTAGTCGCTGAGGAGATCGAGGTAGCCCGTCCAGTTGGTCTGGTGGAAGGTCGTGACGAGCCTTGCCGCGCCGTCTGTGAGGAGAGCCGCGCGTCGGGTGTGGGACGCCTTTTCCGTGCCCGTGAGTGCTTCGTGGGCCGCTGTCGGGTCGGCTGCCGCTACCCAGTACCCGCCTGGCGCGTTGCGACGTGTGCGTTCTTCGTGGACTAGGGCTTCGTGCGCCTGTTGGCGTTCCGGCGTCCCTGGGGTTCGTGTCGCGAGGAGCTGGCGGGCTTCGGGAGCCACGTGGGCCAGGCGGTCATCTGAGTGGGCTTGGACCGTTCCTCGAACGTCGATGAGGACCGTGCAGTCTCCGAGGACGAGCCATTCGAATGCGTCGCCTCGTACCCGTGTGATGGCCACCGTTGCCGAGGGCGAAAGGGGATCGTCGACTGCGCAGGTGTGGCGGTGGAGTCTGGCGGTCGACTCGATGGCTGCGGCAAGGCAGTCAGCTAGAGGGGAGTCCTGCCGGGCTGCCTCGGCATGCACGCGCGTGCCCAGCTGCTCGACGTACCAAGCCACGCCATGACGGCACCCGGACTCCATCCCGGGCGCCATGCCGGCGCCGTCCAGGACCACTGCTCCCGTGGGGCCGGAGATCGCGAAATCCTCGTTGACCCCATGGGGGCGCGCGACGCTCGATTCGGTAACGAGCACGCTAGGCCGGTTCGTGGTGCAGGACGTCGGTCACGGCTCGGCTGCCCACTATCGTCTTCGTACCCGGCTCGAAGTCGGCGGCGATGACCATCGAGAAGGGAGCGGTGCCCGCCTGCTTGTAGATGTCGGCGATGTTCTCGGACAGGAAGTGAGCCGCGCCGAGTGAACCGACTGCGTGCACGCCGGCGATGAGGAGGAAGGTGCCTCGCCCGTCGGGCCTGGGCAGTCTGCCGAAATAGGCGACGTCGGTCGGCATCGGGTCTTCGGGGTTGTCGCTGGGGGAGGTGTGGACGGTGCCGCTCTCCCGCTCGATGAGTGCCCAGCGTCCGTCAGGCAGGGTCTCGAAAGAGATTCGAGGGTCGTTGCCCAGCGCTTCGGCCGTCACCGGTGACGTCTTGGGGCCGCATACGACGATGAGCTCGTCGTGGTCCAGGTCGATTTCACCCGTGGTGGGGATGTAGCCGAGATCGCCGTCCAGTTGAAGCTGATGGGCCAGGGCCAAGAGCTTCTGCCCTGTGGAGCTGTCTTCGAGCGCCACGTACTCTCGCTCTCCCGCTCGCATGGGGACGAGCACCTGCACGTGCTGCGCGCCGAGAAATGCCCGCTCCGGCGGAGGGCCGGCGTCCCGCAACTGGGCTACCCGAGCCCGGCTGACGCCCATCAGTTTTGCCACGTCAGCCATCGAGTACCCGTGGTCGCGAAGCCAGGCGATGCTCTCCTTGCGCATCCGCGACGTCTCGACAACGGCGCCCTGTAGCTCAGTCATCAGATCCACGGCGGCCTTCACGCGGAGTGCGTGATCTTGCATGGCGGCGACACGTCGCACCTCTTCGATCACGGGTGGCACCTCGCGGACGCGGACGGGGAATCGGACTTCATAGCCACATGCTAAGGGGGGGTTGACACCTCGCACCAGTCGCGTGCATCTTGGACTGGCAACCCCCCCTTAACACCTGAGGGGGGTCACGCTCGGGCTGTTAAGCCCCCCTTACCGGGAGAGTGGACATGCCGTCCTTCAAGATCGACCTTTCGACCGCCGTCGTGTTCGTCGCGACCGCCCCCGCGCCGAAGCTCGTGAGCAAGCAGACCGGTGAGCGTGCCACGGACCGGGAGACCGGTGCCGGGCTGTCGACCGTGGGCCTGCTGATCTCGGACGAGGGTGAGGGCAACCTCTACCAGGTGACGGTCCCGGAGACGGGTATCCCCGCCGGGCTGGCGCCGGGTATGCCGGTGTCGGTGATCGGGCTCAAGGCGCGGGACTGGGAGAACACGTTCAACGGCCAGACCCGTCACGGCATCTCGTTCCGCGCTGTCGCGGTCACCCCGATGGGCGGCTGATCATGACCGACGTTGCGACTTTATGGGAGGTCGGTCTCCCGCTCGCCGGAGCCGCTGGCGGCCTCGGATACGCCAAGGTCCGTGCGCCCCAGGTGTTCTGGTCGCTGGTGGGTCTGCCGGTCACGCGGGTGCGGTTCGCGGTGACGTATCACGCGACGATGGACGTGTGCGGGCTGACGGTCCAGCCGTCTCGCCTGCGGGCGTTCATGGTTCGCAACATCGCCCGTCGCCCCGACGTCCAGCCCGTACCGCCCAAGGTCCGCCGGATCCGGGGCACGTCGACCGGCCTGCGGGTCACCCTGCGCCTCCCGGCCGGGCTGGAGCCCGCGGACGTGATGGCGGCCTCCGAGCGGCTGCGGCACGCCTGGGGTGTCCACTCGGTCAACGTGACTGAGACCAAGCCGGGTTTCGTGGAGTTGAGGATGACCGGCTACGACGTCCTGAACCGGGTGAGGATGCCGCGCTCGTGTTGGCGTCTGTCGGGGCCGATGACGGTTCCGGTCGCGCTGCGGGAAGACGGGACGGCGTTCGTCCGGGACTACCTGAAGGTCCCGCACGCGCTGACCCTCGGCGCGAACCAGACCGGCAAGTCGATGTATCAGCGCAACCTGGTTGCCGGGCTCGCCCGCCTTCCGGTCGCCCTGGTCGGCATCGACTGCAAGCGCGGAGTCGAGCACCGCGGCTACGCGCCCCGCCTGTCCGCCCTGGCTACCACCCCGGAGGAAGCGGACGGTCTGCTGGACGCGCTGGTGGGGGAGATGGAGGACCGGTTCGACCTCCTCAGTGACTACGGTGTCGCCGACATCTGGGCCCTGCACGAGGACGTCCGTCCGGCGCCGGTGGTGGTCCTGGTGGACGAGGTCGCGGAGCTCTTCCTGACCGCGACGAAGAAGGACGAGGAACGCCGGGACCGGATGGTCACCCAGTTGATCCGCCTCGGCCAACTCGCCCGCGCCGCCGGCATCTACCTCGAAGTTTGTGGCCAGCGCTTCGGCTCCGACCTCGGCAAGGGCGCCACCGCGCTGCGGGCCCAGCTCACCGGCCGGGTTGTCCACCGCGTCAACGACAAGCAGACCGCCGAGATGGGCGTCGGGGACATTGCCCCGGATGCGGTGGTCACGGTTCTGACGATCCCGCCGGACCGGCCCGGCATCGCGGTCGCCGGGGACACCTCCGGCGGCTGGTCCCGCATCCGTACTCCGCAGCTCTCCGCGGCTGAGGTGGCCGTGATCTGCCTCGCCCACGCCCACCTCACCCCGGACCTTCCCTCCCTCGCCGCCTATCGCCCGGTCCTGCCGGACGGCATCGGCGCCGACCCGGAGCCGGTCCCGCTGGTGAAGTCGAACCCGGCCACTGCGTAACACCCCTCCCCCCCCCGCCTCGGCGGCGTGACCGTCTCACGCCAGGTCCCTACCCGACCCATGCCCGAAAGGAGGTGACCCGTGCTCCGAACCCTCCGCCTCGACGCCGTCCTGATCCAGGCCGTCATCGCTGGTGCTCTGTCCTTCGCCCACCTGCACGACCTGGCCGAAGCGGCCGGACAGGACGGATGGAAGGCGTGGGCCTACCCGGTCTCCGTCGACCTGCTCCTCGTCGCCGCCTGGCGCCGGATGCGAACCGACGCCGGCAACCGAGACGCCTGGCTCTGGTTCGCCATCGCCCTCATCGCATCGCTCGGCGCCAACGTCGCCACCGCCGGACTCCTCGACCTCAACCACGTGCCGCCCTGGCTGCGGATCCTCGTCGCTGGATGGCCCGCCATCGCCTTCCTCGGCGGCACCCTCCTCGCCCACGCACCCCACACCACCCCCGAACCCGCCCACACCCCTGAGCCCGTACCGGCGCCGGAAACCCTCGCCGAGGTGACCGTCGAACGCGCCCCGGAACCGGCACCCGAACTCCCGCCGGCCGAACCCACCCCGGCAGAGATTCCGCCGGAACCCACCCCGCAGGAAGAACAGCCCGAACCCGAGCCTGCTCCCGTGGTGCCTGCTGTGGCGGTGCCGCCCGCGCTGATGGCTCACGCCCAGAAGATCGCCGACGCGCACCGGGCCCAGACCGGCCGACCGATCGACGCGGAAACCCTCCGCACCCGCCACGGCATGCCCCCGGCCCTCGCCGACTCCATCGCCCTCCAGCTCGCCTGACCCAGGAAGGAGCAAGACCCGTGCGACCCAACCGCTTCCACAACGTGGCCCGCATCGGCCCGGTGCAGGTCGGCACCCACCGCGACGGCCGCGGCCGGACCAAGCACACCGCCGTGTGCACGGCACCCCGCTGCGACTTCTCCGCCGACTACGACACCCGCGCCGCCGCCGAACTGGCCGCCCACACCCACCGCTGCAACCCCCGCTAGCAACTGAGGAGTTCGTGTCATGGACGTCCCGCTCTGGCTCGCCCTGATCGTCGTCGGCGGCCTCGGAATCAAGCTCATCCGCCCGCCCTGGTGGCTCGTCGCCGTCCTCCTCCTCGGCGGCTACCTCCTCGCCGACAGCCTCCTCACCCCGCTCATCGACCCCATCGCCAAGTAGGGAGACCCTGCCATGCTCCAGCCCCGCATCCCGGTCAACCCGCTCCCGACCGGCCACCCCATCCCCCTCCTCAAGCCCACCCCCGACGACATCGAGCCCACTCCGGCCCCGGCCCCGGCGCCCGCCGCCGTCCCGACCCCGGTCCCTTCCCGGAACTCGGTTCAGCTCACCCCGGGCAGCGCGGTCGCCCTCGCCGCCGGCGGCGGCGCCGTCGTCCTGGTCGTCGGCGCCGTCCTGGTTTCCATGCTCCTCGCCGTCGCCATCAGCGCCGCGTCCATCGCCGTCGTCGCCGTCGTGCTCCGCCTTCTGGTCCGCGACATGCAGAAGGGCCGGTAGCGCTCATGGACACACAGACGATCGCCGCCGCCGGGTTACCGGCCCTGGGCTGGGCCCTGCACGGCGGACTGCTCTGGCGCCGTCTGGCCACCGCCCGCCGCGACCCCCTGACCGGCCTGCACACCCGCGCCGGATGGACCACCCGCGCCGAACACCTCCTGTCCAAGCACGCCAACGCGCTCGTGGTCCTGGTCGACCTGGACGACTTCAAGGCCATCAACGACACCCACGGTCACGCCGCCGGAGACACGGTCCTGACCGCCACCGCCGACCGGCTCACCGCCTGGTGCGGCCGGCACGGCATCGCCGCCCGCCTCGGCGGAGACGAGTTCGCCGCCATCGTCACCGACCCCGCCCGCACCCCCGGCCTCGCCGCACTCCGGGCCGCGCTGGACGAGCCGGTCACCCACCGCGGGCACGTCCTGCGGGTCTCGGCATCGGTCGGCCACTGCCACCGCGACCAGCTGCCGGTCCCGGTCCTCACCGACGCCCTCTCGGCTGCCGACGCGTCGATGTACGCGGTCAAGGGCCACGGCAGGCGCAACACACGCTAAGCGGCCCCCGGGGCGGCCTCGGTCGCCAAACTTCCGCCGCCCCGGGCGCCTTCACCCCATTCCAGATCCACCGGACCCGAAAGGGAAACCTCATGATGCCCCAGACCCCGGCCGCCCGCGTTTGCTCCCACTGCGACGGCTTCCCCATCGTCCACATCACCACCGGCACCGCGCCGGACGGGAAGCGCCGCACCCTCGCCGCCACCTGCCCGGCCTGCAAGGGCACCGGCACCCGCGCCACCCCCACCGCCCTCGTCCGCGCCGGGAAGTGACCGTCTTGACCGCCTCCGCCCTCGCGGCGGGCCTGGACCCGGCCACTCTGAGCGACCTGCTTCGGGTGGCCGGGTCCCCCGGCTTCGACCGCCTCACCGAACAACTCCGCCGCACCGGCGGCTGCACCGCCCCCATCCGTCTCACCGGCGGGACCAAGCTCCTCGACCCCGCCACCCGCACTGTGATCCACGCGTACACCACCGACGCCGAGCCCGGCGGTGTCCTGCGCGTGGCGTGCGGCAACCGGCGGGCCTCCCGCTGCCCGGCCTGCGCCTGGACCTACGCCGGCGACACCTACCACCTCATCCGCGCTGGCCTCACCGGCGACCCCGACAAGGGCACCCCGGAGACGATCCGCGAACACCCCCGGGTCTTCGCCACCCTCACCGCCCCGTCCTTCGGCCCCGTCCACAACCGGCCCGGAACCCGCCCCTGCCGCTGCGGCACCCGCCACACCGAGGACGCCCCGGAGCTGGGCACCCCGCTCGACCCGGACACGTACGACTACGCGGGCGCGGTGCTGTGGAACAACCACGCCTCCGAGCTGTGGCGGTACTTCACGATCTACCTCCGCCGCGAGATCGCCGCCCGCGTCGGCCTCACTCAGAAAGCCGCCCGCGAACAGTCCCGCGTCTCCTTCGGCAAGGTCGCCGAGTACCAAAAGCGCGGCGCCGTCCACTTTCACGCCGTCATCCGCTTCGACGGCCCCGATGGTCCGCACACCCCGCCCCCGGCCTGGGCCACCCTCGACCTCCTCACCGACGCCATCCACGCGGCCGCCGCCCGCGTCCGCGTCACCGTCGACGCCGCCCCCGCCCACGGCATCGCCCAGGACCTCGTCCTCACCTGGGGCACCCAGCTCGACGTCCAGCCCATCGGCGCCTTCGGCCAGGGCGAGGAACTGACCGAACCGGCCGTCGCCGCCTACGTCGCGAAGTACGCCACCAAGGCCGCCGAGACCACGGGCACCGTCGACCACCCCGTCGGCAACAAGGAAGCCCTCATCCTCCTCGGCGTCCCCGACCACCCCCGGCGGCTCATGGAAGCCTGCATGAACCTCGACGCCGCCTACCCGGACCGGCGCCTGCGCGCCTGGGCCCACATGCTCGGCTTCCGCGGCCACTTCTCCACCAAGTCCCGCGCCTACTCCACCACCCTCGGCGCCCTCCGTCAGGTCCGCGCCGACTACCGCGCGCAGCAGCAACGCACCGCCCTCGGCCTGCCCGACCCCGACGAACACCCGGAGTCCACCCTCCTCGTCGTCGCCCACTGGGCCTACGCCGGCCACGGCCACACCCCCGGCGAATCCTGGCTCGCCGCCAACATCCGCCGCGACATCCAGCACAACCGCGAACACGCCAGAGAGATCCGAACCGAACTCGAAGCTCAGGGGGATGAGCTGCTGTGAAGGACGAACTGATGACTGTGCCGCAGATCCTTGCCGAGCTGGGCGGGGTGTCGCGACGGACCTTCTACCGGTGGCGTGAGTTGGGCCTGGGCCCGAACGCCTTCAAGCTGCCCAACGGCGAGCTGCGCGTCTGGCGCTCGGACTTCTCCGCCTGGCTCCGGGGCCTCGAAGGAGCCGCCGCGTGAAGTCGACCGATGTGCGGGTCTGGTCGATTCGCACCAAGCAAGGAGCGCGGCCGTCCTACGAGGTTCGGTGGAAGGTGGCCGGCGAACCGTTCTCTCAGACGCGAAAGACCAAAGCGCTCGCCGACAGCTTCCGCTCGAAGCTGCTCCGAGCCGCGCGCGACGGCGAGGAATTCGACACCGAGTCCGGGCTTCCCGATTCGATGGCAGAAAAGAAAGCCACGCTGAGCTGGTACGAATTCGCCTTGAAGTACCTGGCCATGAAGTGGCCGCACGCTGCCCCCAACACTCGTGACGGCATCAACGAATCGTTGGCCGCCGTGACGATCGCGCTCCTGGAGGACCGGCCCGGCCGACCTTCTGATGACGTCCTCCGTAAGACGCTTCGGACGTGGGCCTTCGTCCTCCCCGCGCCGGGAGAGAGGGAACTGCCCGTGGAGGTCGGCAACACGCTCCACTGGGTGCAGAAGGCGTCCCGCCCCATGGCCGTCCTCGCTGATCCCGTAGTCGGACGGGCCGTCCTCGACTCCTTGAAACTCAAGCTGGACGGCACAGCCGCAGCTGCCGAGACCGTACGCCGGAAGCGCCGCACGCTGGTCAACGCGCTGAATTACGCCGTCGATCTCGGAGAGTTCTCCGAGAATCCGCTGGCCTCTGTCCGCTGGCAGAAACCGAAAGTCTCCAACGAAGTAGACCCGCGAGTCGTCGCCAATCCCGAGCAGGCCCGGTCGCTCCTCCACGCCGTCTCGTACATCGGCGGCTATCGACGGGCTCGCGGCCGGCGCCTGGTCGGGCTCTTCGCCGGGATGTACTTCGGAGGCTTCCGGCCTGCCGAAGCGGTGGGCCTGACCGAGCAGGACCTCACCCTCCCCGAATCCGGCTGGGGGACCGCCCTTCTCCACCGGACCCGCCCCAGCGTCGGCAAGCAGTGGACCGACTCCGGGGAGAGCCACGACGATCGCGGCCTCAAGAACCGGCCCACCGAGGACGTCCGGCGGGTGCCAATCCCGCCCCAGCTCGTGCGGATCTTCCGGGAGCACGTCGAGACCTTCGGCACCGCGGACGACGGGCGGCTGTTCTTCAGCGAAAACGGGGGAGTGGTGTCCTCATCCACCTACTACCGGGCCTGGCAGGAAGCCCGGGAGCTCGCGCTCCCGCCGGCCGTCGTCACCTCGCCGCTCGCCCGGCGGCCGTACGACCTCCGACACTCCGCGCTCTCCACGTGGCTCAACGCGGGCGTGGACGCCACCGAGGTCGCCGAGCGTGCTGGCAACAGCGTGGAGGTCCTGCTGACCCGGTACGCGAAGTGCCTCGACGGCCGCCAGGAGGTGGCCAACCGGCGCATCGAGGATCTGCTGCGCGAGTACGAGTAGCACTGCGTGACAACCTGCGTGCCATGGCCCCTGGACCTGTCCGGGGGCCTTCCGCGTTCTCCTGCCCGCCTAGAACGGGGCAGTCCACCCGGCTGGCCAGTTCGTCGCGTATCGGGGATGGGGGTACATGTCCGAGCCCTCGTACACGTACCACTGACGGCCCAGCCACTCGCACTCGGGAATGGATCCCTCCCAGTCGTCGGTGCAGCGGTCCGCCCACTCGCGGCCCACAAGAACGGGCCGGGTCAGGATCCCGTCCTCGGTGTCCTGGACGCGCAGGACCATGCCGACGTCGTTGATCCCCGGGTTGCCTCGCGGACCGTACGACACGTGGTGAGTGCCCGAGGAATGAAGGTCCAGGACCCTCTCCTGGAGTGCGGCAGGCACGCGACCGGTCAGCTCCAGGCCGTCCAGAGTCACGCGCGGTCCGTGGGCGGCGTCGGCAGCCACGCAGAAGAGGCGGCCGGCGCCCTCGAAGTATGCGTAGACAGCCGGCACCGCTGGGTGGAAACCGAGCTGGAGGCCGTAGATCTCCGGGTAGGAGGGATCGGCGGAGAAGCGGCTCAACTCGACGGCTTCCGGAAGAGCGGCCCGGACCTCGTCGGCGGACATGCCGAAGCGCAGAGGGCCGACGCTCTCCAACGGGGTCAGTACCCACACCGGTCGAACCGGCTCCGCCGCGGTCTCCTCGGCTCCCGAACCCATCCGTTGCTCCCCCTCGTTCGTCACCCGAGTCCCCGCCCTGACCTGCGCCGACACCCCACGGCCCAGGCCGCGAATAGGCCGCGGCCCCCGTCATACGGCCGCCCACCCCGGCATACGCCTGCACATACAACAAGACCCCGCTCTCAGCGTTTCCGCTGATCACGGGGTCTGTGTGGCACTTCTGTGAAGTGCCCCCGGCAGGATTCGAACCTGCGCACACGGCTCCGGAGGCCGTTGCTCTATCCCCTGAGCTACGGGGGCGTCCGCCGCGTTCGGCGGCGACGGGTAGAACCCTACCAGCTCCGCGGGAGTGGCTGTGAACAGGTATTTCCGGGGTGTCACCAGGGGTGGGGTCCCCCGCACGGGTCAGAAGTGGGCAAAACCCGGACGCGGCCGTTGAGGGCGGCCTACTCTCGTTCGTGTGTCAGGCGCGTCCGGTCGGGTGCTCGTTGTCGACGACAACAAGGTGATCCGGCAGTTGATCAGGGTCAATCTCGAACTCGAGGGGTTCGAGGTCGTGACCGCGGCCGATGGTGCCGAGTGTCTGGATGTCGTGCATCAGGTCTGTCCTGATGTCGTCACCCTGGACGTCGTCATGCCCCGCTTGGACGGGATCAAGACCGCCGAGCGGCTCCGCGCCGACCCTCGGACCAGACACCTCCCCGTCGCGATCATCAGCGCCTGCGGCGAGGGCGAGGTCTCCGGCGGGGTCGCCTCGGGTGTCGACGCCTTCCTCGCCAAGCCCTTCGAGCCCTCCGAGCTCGTCCGCGTCGTCCGGCAGCTCATGCACCGCGAGCGGCGCGAGCGGCCCGACGGGGCCGGCACCGACGGAGGCGAGGATCCGGCCGCAGTCGACGGCTCCCAGGATCCCCGCCGCGCCGGAACGACCCCCCGCTCGCACTGATCCCCCCCGCTCACGCCGACCCCTCGCGCTCGCCGTGGCCCCCCTGCGCTCACACCATCTCTCGCGCTCGCCGTGGCCCCCCCGCGCTCACGCTGACCCCTCGCGCTTGCTCTGCCTCCTCGGGCCCCCTGGTCTCCTGCACTTGCTCGGATCCCCCCCCGCGCTCGCATTGATCTTTTGCTCGTGTCCACCCGACGCTCGCCACGCCCCCGCCGCCGTCGACCTTCGCCGGTATCCGTCTCTCCCCTCCCCGTCTCGCCTCTCCCTCTCCCTCCCTCGCCCGCGCAGCGGGACTCCTCCTTCACCCCTGCCGCGCCTCCCGGGTGACCGCATCGCGAAACCGGTTCGCGTTCCGACCCCCCTCCTCCCCTACGCTTGTCCCGTGACCCCCGCGGACCTCTCCCTCACCGTGCTGCACGCCGTGCGCCGCGCGGTCGACGACGGTGCGCTGCGGGTCGACGTCCCCCCGGTCGTCAAGGTCGAGCGGGCCCGGCCCGGTGGTGTCGGCGACTACGCCAGCAACGTGGCCCTCACCCTCGCCCGGTCCGCCGGGCGCAGTGCCCTCGACGTCGCCGGGATCCTCGAAGAGCGCCTCCGCGGTACCCCCGGGCTCCGCGACGTCGCCGTCACCGGGCCCGGCTTCCTGAACTTCACCCTCCGGTCCGACGCCGGCGGCGACCTCGTGCGGGCCGTCCGCGAGGCCGGGGACGCGTACGGGAGCGGCACCGCCCTCGCAGGCGTCACCGTCCGCTTCGCCGACCTGACGGAGTCGCGCGCCCTGCTCGTCACCGAGACCGTCGTCCGGCTCCTCCGGAGCCAGGGCGCCGACGCCGCCCTTCGCGGGCATCGGGCGGACGACGGGGGAGTCCCCGCCGACGAACGGATCCCCGCGCACCCGGGGGCCGATGAACTCCCCCTCCGCGGCGCCGACCCCACCCCCCGCAACGAGCGGATGCCCGCGCTCCCCGGGTCGAACGAACCCGCCCCCCGCGACGCCCACCCCGCCGACCCCGCCCCCCGCGACGAGCGCATCCACGTCCACCCCGGCCCCTACCAGCCGGGCCTCCTCGGTGTCGATGCCGCGCGGTGGGCCCTGCTGCGGGCCGCGCCGCAGGATCGGCCGCTCGACGGGGGGCCGCTGCTCGTGCAGCACGAGCGCAACCCTCTCTTCCGCGTGCGGTACGCCCACTCCCGCGTCCGGCGGCTGATCGCCAATGCCGCACAGCTCGGGTTCGGGCCCGCGTACGACACCCCCGTCGACGCACCCGAACTCCTCGGCGCCCTCGGCGACCACCCCGTCGTCCTCCTCGCCGCCGCCCGCCACCGCGCCCCCGACCGGGTCGCCCGGCACCTGGAAGTCACCGCCGACGCGCTGCTCGCGTTCCAGCACACCGTTCTGCCGCTCGGCGACGAGAAACCCTCGGCCGCCCACCGTTCCCGGCTCGCGCTCGCCGAAGCCGCCGGGACGGTGCTCGCCGGTGGCCTCTCCGTGCTCGGCATCAGCGCACCCGAACGGATTTGAAAGAGTTCAGACATGAGTCGTTCCGCCCACCCCGCAGGCCCTCGCCACGCCGACGTCCTTCCCGAGGGCCACTACACCGCTCCCCCCGCCGACCTCAACGTCCTCGACCCCAAGGTGTGGTCGCGGACCGTGGAGCGTGACGAGCGCGGTGTCGCCACCGTCGGCGGGCTGAGCGTGACCGACCTCGCCGAGGAGTTCGGGACCCCCGCCTACTTCCTCGACGAGGCCGACTTCCGCGCCCGCTGCCGCGCCTGGGCCGAGGCCTTCGGCCCGGACGCCGACGTCTTCTACGCCGGGAAGGCCTTCCTCTCCCGGGCGGTCGTGAAGTGGCTCAAGGAAGAGGGACTGAACCTCGACGTGTGCTCCGGGGGCGAGCTCACCACCGCGCTGTCCGCCGGGATGCCCGCCGAGCGCATCGCCTTCCACGGCAACAACAAGAGCGAGCACGAGATCCGTACGGCCGTCGAGGCCGGCGTGGGGCGGATCGTCCTCGACTCCTTCCAGGAGATCGTGCGCGTGGCGCACGTCGCGCAGTCCCTCGGGCGCCGCCAGCCCGTGCAGATCCGCGTCACCGTCGGCGTCGAGGCCCACACCCACGAGTTCATCGCCACCGCCCACGAGGACCAGAAGTTCGGCATCGCGCTCGCCGGCGGCCAGGCCGCCGAGGCCGTCCGCCGGGCGCTGAAGCTGGACGGCCTGGAGCTCATCGGCATCCACTCGCACATCGGCTCGCAGATCTTCGACATGGCCGGCTTCGAGGTCTCCGCGCGGCGCGTCGTCCAGCTGCTCGCCGAGGTCCGCGACGAGCACGGCGTCGAGCTGCCCGAGATCGACCTCGGCGGCGGCCTCGGCATCGCGTACACCTCCGAGGACGACCCGCGTGAGCCGCACGAGATCGCGAAGGCGCTGAACGAGATCGTGACGCGCGAGTGCGAGGCCGCCGGGCTCCGTACCCCCCGGATCTCCGTCGAGCCCGGGCGCGCCATCGTCGGCCCCACCGCCTTCACCCTGTACGAGGTCGGCACCGTCAAGCCGCTCGAAGGGCTGCGGACGTACGTGAGCGTCGACGGCGGCATGTCCGACAACATCCGCACCGCGCTGTACGACGCCGAGTACACCGTCAACCTCGTCTCGCGGACCAGCGACGCCGCGCCGATGCTCTCCCGGGTCGTCGGCAAGCACTGCGAGAGCGGGGACATCGTCGTACGGGACGCCTTCCTGCCCTCGGACCTGGCGCCCGGCGACCTCATCGCCGTGCCGGCCACCGGCGCGTACTGCCGCTCCATGGCCAGCAACTACAACCACGCGCTCCGGCCGCCCGTCGTCGCCGTCCGCGACGGCGAGGCGCGGGTCATCGTGCGCCGCGAGACGGAGGAAGATCTCCTGCGTCTCGACGTCGGGTGATGAAATAGTCGAGTGGTGAAATAGATGTCTCAGGATCCGGACGGGGGGCTGAAACCCCCGTCCGGTGAGTGAGACTGGTTCCACCGTTGAGAACCGCAGAGACTCGAACGTAGAGATACGAAGTAGGACGGGAAAGAGGTCGGATGATGCGTACGCGTCCGCTGAAGGTGGCGCTGCTGGGCTGTGGAGTGGTCGGCTCAGAGGTGGCGCGCATCATGACGACGCACGCCGACGACCTCGCCGCGCGCATCGGCGCCCCGGTCGAGCTCGCCGGCGTGGCGGTCCGCCGCGCGGACAAGGTCCGCGAGGGAATCGCCCCGGAGCTGATCACCACCGACGCCACCGCCCTCGTCAAACGCGGCGACATCGACGTGATCGTCGAGGTCATCGGCGGGGTCGAGCCGGCCCGCACCCTCATCACCACCGCGTTCGAGCACGGCGCCTCCGTCGTCTCGGCGAACAAGGCGCTGCTCGCCCAGGACGGCGCGAGCCTCTACGCCGCCGCCCAGGAGCACGGCCAGGACCTCTACTACGAGGCCGCCGTCGCCGGCGCCATCCCGCTGATCCGCCCGCTGCGCGAGTCCCTCGCCGGCGACAAGATCAACCGCGTGATGGGCATCGTCAACGGCACGACGAACTTCATCCTCGACAAGATGGACACCTCCGGCGCCGGCTACTCCGAGGCGCTCGACGAGGCCACCGCCCTCGGGTACGCCGAGGCCGACCCGACCGCCGACGTCGAGGGCTTCGACGCCGCGGCCAAGGCCGCCATCCTCGCCGGGATCGCCTTCCACACGCGCGTCCGCCTGGACGACGTCTACCGCGAGGGCATGACCGAGGTCACCGCGGCCGACTTCGCCTCCGCCAAGCAGATGGGCTGCACCATCAAGCTGCTCGCCATCTGCGAGCGGGCCGCCGACGGCGAGTCCGTCACCGCCCGCGTGCACCCGGCGATGATCCCGCTCAGCCACCCGCTGGCCTCCGTCCGCGAGGCGTACAACGCGGTCTTCGTGGAGGCGGAGGCCGCCGGGCGGCTCATGTTCTACGGCCCCGGGGCGGGCGGCTCGCCGACCGCCTCCGCCGTACTCGGCGACATCGTCGCCGTCTGCCGCAACCGTCTCAACGAGGCGACGGGCCCCGGCGAGTCCGCGTACACCCAGCTGCCCGTGAGCTCCATGGGCGAGGTCGTCACGCGGTACCACATCAGTCTCGACGTGGCCGACAAGCCGGGCGTGCTCGCCCAGGTCGCGACGGTCTTCGCCGAGCACGGCGTATCCATCGATACGGTGCGCCAGAAGGGCAAGGACGGCGAGGCCTCCCTCGTCGTCGTCACCCACCGCGCGCCCGACGCCGCCCTCTCCGGGACCGTCGAGGCGCTGCGCAAGCTCGACACCGTGCGCGGTGTCGCCAGCATCATGCGTGTTGAAGGGGAGTAAAGGACCCATGACCCACAAGGGCACCCACCAGTGGCGCGGCATCATCGAGGAGTACCGGGACCGCCTTCCGGTCACGGACACGACGCCGGTCGTCACGCTCCGTGAGGGTGGCACGCCGCTCGTACCCGCTCAGGTCCTCTCCGAGCGCACGGGCTGCGAGGTGCACCTCAAGGTCGAGGGCGCCAACCCCACCGGCTCCTTCAAGGACCGGGGCATGACCATGGCCATCACCCGGGCCAAGGAGGAGGGCGCGCAGGCCGTCATCTGCGCCTCCACCGGCAACACCTCCGCCTCCGCCGCGGCCTACGCGGTCCGCGCCGGCATGGTGTCGGCCGTCCTCGTGCCGCAGGGCAAGATCGCGCTCGGCAAGATGGGCCAGGCCCTCGTGCACGGCGCGAAGATCCTCCAGGTCGACGGCAACTTCGACGACTGCCTGACCCTGGCCCGCAGCCTCTCGGAGAACTACCCGGTGGCGCTGGTCAATTCGGTCAACCCGGTCCGCATCGAGGGCCAGAAGACCGCCGCCTTCGAGATCGTGGACATGCTGGGCGACGCGCCCGACATCCACGTCCTGCCCGTGGGCAACGCCGGCAACATCACGGCGTACTGGAAGGGGTACCGCGAGTACGCCGAGGACGGCCTCGCGACCCACCGCCCGCGCATGTGGGGCTTCCAGGCCTCCGGCTCCGCCCCGCTGGTGCGCGGCGAGGTCGTCAAGGACCCCTCGACGATCGCCACCGCGATCCGCATCGGCAACCCGGCCTCGTGGGACTACGCGCTCGCCGCGCGCGACGAGTCCGGGGGCTTCATCGACGAGGTGACGGACCGTGAGATCCTGCGCGCCTACCGCCTGTTGGCCGCTCAGGAGGGCGTCTTCGTCGAGCCCGCCTCGGCCGCCTCGGTCGCCGGTCTGCTGAAGGCGGCCGAGCAGGGCAAGGTCGACCCCGGGCAGCGGATCGTCTGCACGGTGACCGGAAACGGCCTCAAGGACCCCGACTGGGCCGTCGCCGGCGCACCCCAGCCGGTCACCGTCCCGGTCGACGCGGCGGCCGCGGCTGAGCGCCTCGGTCTGGCCTGATCCTCACCCCTCCGCGCGGGGAAACGTGCTGATCGAAACCCGATCAGGAACGTACATAGGCGCACAGGTTGGCTCGCGACACGCATCGTGCGCCTCCTGTGCGCCCTATGTCGCGGCAGAACCTTCCTTCGATAGGCTGTACCGAACCCGCCCCGCCGCATATGCGCGGTGTCGTTGCCGTCGTCGCCTCCGTGGCTGAAACGGCCCCCGGGTTCCCGGTACTTCTCGTGAAACACCCGCCGAAACACCTTCTGAAACACCCGCTGTTCCAGAACAACCCGTTGTCGCAATCAAGGAGAGTCATCGAGCGATGGCCGGTCCAGCGTTCCGCGCCGCCGCCGTACGGGTGCGCGTCCCCGCCACCAGCGCCAATCTCGGTCCGGGCTTCGACGCCTTCGGCCTGTCGCTGGGGCTCTACGACGACGTGGTCGTCCGTGTCGCCGACTCCGGGCTGCACGTCGACATCGCGGGCGAGGGCGCCGAGACGCTCCCGCGCGACGAGAGCCACCTCCTCGTACGCTCCCTGCGCACCGCCTTCGACCTGCTCGGCGGACAGCCGCGCGGCCTCGAGGTCGTCTGCGCCAACCGCATCCCGCACGGCCGCGGCCTCGGCTCCTCCTCCGCCGCCATCTGCGCCGGCATCGTCGCCGCCCGCGCGGTGACCATAGGCGGGGACGCCCGGCTCGACGAGGCCGCCCTGCTGGAGCTGGCCACCGAGATCGAGGGCCACCCCGACAACGTCGCCGCCTGCCTCCTCGGCGGATTCACGCTCGCCTGGACCGAGTCCGGCGCCGCGCGGGCCATCAGGATGGATCCCTCGGATTCCATCGTTCCGGTGGTTTTCGTCCCCGGGAAGCCGGTACTGACCGAGACCGCCCGCGGACTCCTGCCGCGGACCGTCCCGCACGTCGACGCCGCCGCCAACGCCGGGCGCGCCGCCCTCCTCGTCGAGGCCCTGACCAGGCGCCCCGAGCTGCTGCTCGCGGCCACCGAGGACCGGCTGCACCAGGACTACCGGGCTCCCGCGATGCCCGACAGCATCGCCCTGGTGAACCGGCTGCGGGCGGACGGCGTCCCCGCGGTCATCTCCGGCGCGGGCCCCACGGTCCTCGCGCTGGCCGAACACGGGACGGCCGACAAGGTCGCCCTCCTGGCGGGCGAGGGCTGGGCCGCGAACCGGCTCGACCTCGACGCCTCCGGAGCGAGCGTCCTTCCGCTGGCGCCCTAGGCGCACGGCGGCCGGACGCCGGGCAGCGTCCGGACAGGAGATTGCCGGTGAGGGAGAGGGGGAATGTTTGTTGGAGCCGGTAGTGTTAACCTCAAGTCAGCACCCGGCGCCTTTGTGGCGCGGTGCTGAGTGTCCCCATCAGGGACCACCGATTCTTCCGGGAGCCTCCCCAACTGCCTGAGCAGCCTGCCTGAGCAGTTTCGAGCACGCTCCGGAACCGGCACGACACCCCTCGCTCTTCAGCAGTGAGGGCCGAGCAGGGGGCGCTCGGGCCGGACCCAGCACGTTCTCTCTCCGCCGTACCCGGCGGGACCACCGCCCCGGACACGGTCCACCCACACGGGACCGCTGCCGGACAGCACAACCGGTCGCCGAGCCAGATGGCCGACGTCCGCTCCAGGGAAGGACCCTTCGTGAGCGACACCACCGATCTGATGGGCGTGACTGCCGACAGCAGTGTCGACGCCGCCGCGCCCGCCGCAGGTGCTGCCACCGGCGGCACCGCACGGCGCCGCCGCTCCGGCACCGGCCTCGAGGGCATGGTCCTGGCCGAGCTGCAGCAGGTCGCGTCCGGCCTCGGCATCAGGGGCACCGCGCGGATGCGCAAGAGCCAGCTGATCGAGGTCATCAAGGAGGCGCAGGCCGGTGGAGGCTCCGCCGCCCCCGCCAATGCCGCCGACGCCGCCGAGACCAAGCCGAAGCGCCGCACCACCGCCAAGGCCCGTACGGGTGAGACCGCTGCCGAGGGCGCCGAGCCCAAGGTCGACAAGGCCGAGAAGGCCGTCGCCCAGCAGCAGATCGACATCCCGGGCCAGCCGGCCTCCGACGACCAGCCCGCGGGCGAGCGTCGTCGCCGCCGTGCCACCGCCCCGGCCGGTTCGCCGGAGGGCGACACCAAGGCCGAGGCCGCGCAGGCGGTCAAGACCGAGACCCGTACCGAGGCCAAGGCCGACGCGGGCGCCGACGCCAAGGCCGAGGCCGCCGTCGACGGCGCCGAGGGCCGCGGCCGCCGTGACCGCGGCGAGCGCGGGGAGCGCGGCGACCGCCGTGACCGCCGTGACCGCCAGCGCGACCGCGGCAAGGGCGACGAGCAGCAGGGCGGCGGCCAGGGCGGCCAGCGCCAGCGCCAGGGCGGCCAGGGGCAGCAGTCCCAGGGCCAGCAGGGCGGCCAGCAGGCCGGTCCGCAGGACGACTACGACGACGCCGAGGGCGGGCGCCGGGGTCGCCGCGGCCGCTACCGCGACCGCCGTGGCCGCCGTGGCCGTGACGACTTCCAGGCCGGCGAGCCGCAGGTCGCCGACGACGACGTCCTGATCCCCGTCGCGGGCATCCTCGACATCCTCGACAACTACGCGTTCATCCGGACCTCGGGCTACCTGCCCGGTCCGAACGACGTGTACGTCTCCCTCGCCCAGGTCCGCAAGAACGGCCTGCGCAAGGGCGACCACGTCACCGGCGCCGTGCGGCAGCCGAAGGAGGGCGAGCGCCGCGAGAAGTTCAACGCGCTGGTCCGCCTGGACTCGGCGAACGGCATGGCCGCCGACTCCGGCCGCGGCCGTCCGGAGTTCAACAAGCTGACCCCGCTCTACCCGCAGGACCGGCTCCGCCTGGAGACCGACCCGGGCGTGCTGACCACGCGGATCATCGACCTCGTGTCGCCGATCGGCAAGGGCCAGCGCGGTCTGATCGTGGCCCCGCCGAAGACCGGCAAGACCATGATCATGCAGGCGATCGCCAACGCGATCACGCACAACAACCCCGAGTGCCACCTGATGGTCGTCCTGGTCGACGAGCGTCCGGAAGAGGTCACCGACATGCAGCGGTCGGTGAAGGGCGAGGTCATCTCCTCGACCTTCGACCGTCCGGCCGAGGACCACACCACCGTCGCCGAGCTGGCCATCGAGCGCGCCAAGCGCCTCGTGGAGCTGGGTCACGACGTGGTCGTCCTGCTCGACTCGATCACCCGTCTGGGCCGCGCGTACAACCTCGCGGCGCCGGCCTCCGGCCGCATCCTGTCCGGTGGTGTCGACTCGACCGCGCTCTACCCGCCGAAGCGCTTCTTCGGTGCCGCGCGCAACATCGAGGACGGCGGCTCGCTGACCATCCTGGCCACCGCGCTGGTCGACACCGGCTCGCGCATGGACGAGGTGATCTTCGAGGAGTTCAAGGGCACCGGCAACATGGAGCTCAAGCTCGACCGGAAGCTCGCCGACAAGCGCATCTTCCCGGCCGTCGACGTCGACGCCTCGGGTACGCGCAAGGAGGAGATCCTGCTCGGCAGCGACGAGCTCGCGGTCACCTGGAAGCTGCGTCGCGTGCTGCACGCGCTCGACCAGCAGCAGGCGATCGAGCTGCTGCTCGACAAGATGAAGCAGACGAAGTCGAACGGCGAGTTCCTGCTCCAGATCCAGAAGACCACGCCGGGCGGCAAGAACGACGACTGAGGCGCCCACGGTGTGACCTGCGTCACATTGTGGTCGCGCGACCCGAACGGGGCCTCGGCCTCGTGACCCGGTCGTGACCTGCGTGAACCACTGCGCCCACCGTGCCCCGCACGGTGGGCGCAGTGCTGTGCCGGCCCCGTGCTCATCCAAACCTCACAGGCCCGTATGCAACCCTTTTGGGCGCTTCACCGTCACATGTGGTGAACCTAGGGCCCGAGGGATGGCGATGACCGAGCAGAGCAAGAGCGGCCGAATACCCGGCGCCGGGAACGGCCGCCGCCGCAAGCAGCGCGCCAGGCGCAGCCGCAAGGCGGCCGTGCTCGTCTCCGGCGCCCTCGCGGTCCTCGTCCTCGGCGGCACCGGCCTCGGGTACGTGTACTTCAAGCTCGACGGCAACCTCGAGACCGTCGACATCAACGCCCAGCTGGGCACCGACCGGCCCGACGACGTCGACAACGGCTCCCTGGACATCCTCGTCCTCGGGTCCGACTCCCGCTCCGGCGACAACGGCGCCTACGGCAAGGACGAGGGCGGCGCCCGCTCCGACACCGCGATGGTCGTCCACGTCTACGAGGGCCACAAGAGGGCGAGTGTCGTCTCCGTCCCGCGCGACACCCTCGTCGACCGGCCGAAGTGCACCGACGCCCAGGGCGCCGCCGTCCCCGGCGAACAGCGCGCCATGTTCAACACGGCGTACGAGGTCGGCGGCCCCGCCTGCGCCGTCAAGACCGTCGAGTCGATGTCCGGCATCCGCATGGACCACTACATCGAGGTCGACTTCACCGGCTTCAAGAAGCTCATCGACAAGCTCGGCGGCGTGGAGATCACCACCACCGCCCCCATCAAGGACGGCAAGAGCCACCTCGACCTCGCACCCGGCACCCACACCCTCGACGGCGAGCAGTCCCTCGGCCTGGTGCGGACCCGCAAGAGCGTCGGCGACGGCAGCGACCTCGGCCGCATCCAGCTCCAGCAGGCCTTCATGAAGGCCTTCATGAACCAGGTCAAGGACGTCGGCGTCCTCACCAACCCGAAGAAGCTCCTCGACCTGGCCGACGCCGCCACCAAGGCCATCACCCCCGACTCCGAGCTCGACTCGGTCCAGGAGCTGATGGGCTTCGCCAAGGGCCTCTCCGGCATCGGCGCCCAGAACGTCCATATGGTCACGCTGCCCGTCGAGTACGACCCCCGCGACCCCAACCGCGTGGTTCCCCTGGAGGCCCAGTCGCGGCAGGTCTGGACGGCCCTGAAGAAGGACCTGCCGATCCCGGCCTCGGCGACCGAGGACGCGGCCACGGGCCAGGCCGACGGCATCGTGAAGTAGCCCGCCGGCCGCCGCCGGGGGTCCCAGGAATACTTTCGCCCTCACCCCGGTTTGGGGAGATGCGGCCGGTCCTGGCAGACTGGTACGTCGGCCCCGGTTCACGCTTGCCGCGACCTGCGGAAGCGACCCGGAGCCCTCCCGAAACTAGGAGACACCTTGAAGCGCGAGATCCACCCCGAGTACGTCGAGACCCAGGTCAGCTGCACCTGTGGCGCGTCGTTCACCACCCGGAGCACCCTGACCGAAGGCACCATCCGTGCCGAGGTCTGCTCCGAGTGCCACCCGTTCTACACGGGCAAGCAGAAGATCCTCGACACCGGCGGCCGCGTCGCCCGCTTCGAGGCCCGCTTCGGCAAGGCCGGCTCCGCCAAGTAGCGAGCCCCTGCGCCGGTCCACGGTCGCCCCGCGCGGGCGGCCGGGACCGGCGCTTTGCCGTCCCCGTAGCAACTGACGAAAAACCCAGGAGCCCCCGATGTTCGAGGCGGTCGAGGAACTGGTCGGCGAGCACGCCGGCCTCGAGACGAAGCTCGCAGACCCTTCGGTCCACGCCGACCAGGCGAACGCGCGCAAGCTGAACAAGCGCTACGCCGAGCTGACCCCGATCGTCGCCGCCTACCGGTCCTGGAAGCAGACCGGTGACGACATCGAGACCGCCCGCGAGCTCGCTCAGGACGACCCGGACTTCGCCGCCGAGGTCAAGCAGCTGGAGAAGGACCGCGAGGAGCTCACCGAGAAGCTCCGCCTGCTCCTCGTCCCGCGCGACCCGAGCGACGACAAGGACGTCATCCTGGAGATCAAGGCGGGCGCGGGCGGCGACGAGTCCGCCCTCTTCGCCGGCGACCTGCTCCGCATGTACCTCCGGTACGCCGAGCGCGTCGGCTGGAAGACCGAGATCATCGACGCCACCGAGTCCGAGCTGGGCGGCTACAAGGACGTCCAGGTCGCCGTGAAGACCAAGGGCGGCAACGGGGCCACCGAGCCCGGCCAGGGCGTCTGGGCGCGCCTGAAGTACGAGGGCGGGGTGCACCGCGTGCAGCGCGTGCCCGCCACCGAGTCCGCCGGCCGCATCCACACCTCCGCCGCCGGCGTGCTCGTCACGCCCGAGGCCGAGGACGTCGAGGTCGAGGTCCACGCCAACGACCTGCGCATCGACGTCTACCGCTCGTCGGGCCCCGGCGGCCAGTCGGTCAACACCACCGACTCCGCCGTCCGCATCACGCACCTGCCGACCGGCATCGTCGCCTCCTGCCAGAACGAGAAGAGCCAGCTCCAGAACAAGGAGCAGGCCATGCGCATCCTGCGTTCCCGGCTCCTCGCGGCCGCCCAGGAGAAGGCCGAGGCCGAGGCCGCCGACGCCCGCCGCAGCCAGGTCCGCACCGTCGACCGGTCCGAGAAGATCCGCACGTACAACTTCCCGGAGAACCGGATCTCGGACCACCGCGTCGGCTTCAAGGCGTACAACCTCGACCAGGTGCTCGACGGCGACCTGGACGCGATGATCCAGGCCTGCGTCGACGCCGACTCGGCCGCCAAGCTCGCCGCGGCGTAAGTGGCGTCCGTTCCGTAAGCCCCACCCCGCACCACGGAGGACCAGCGTGAACCTGCTGCTTGCCGAGGTGGCCCAGGCCACCCAGCGGCTGGCCGACGCCGGCGTTCCCTCACCGCGTTTCGACGCGGAGGAGCTCGCCGCGTTCGTGCACGGCGTCAAGCGGGGGGAGCTGCACAACGTCAAGGACGCGGACTTCGACGCCCGCTACTGGGAGACGGTCGCCCGCCGCGAGGCCCGCGAACCCCTCCAGCACATCACCGGGCGGGCCTTCTTCCGGTACCTGGAGCTCCAGGTCGGGCCGGGCGTCTTCGTGCCCCGCCCGGAGACCGAGTCGGTCGTCGGCTGGGCCATAGACGCCGTCCGCGCGATGGACGTGGTCGAGCCGCTCATCGTCGACCTCTGCACCGGCTCCGGGGCCATCGCCCTCGCGATGGCGCAGGAGGTGCCGCGCTCGCGCGTGCACGCGGTCGAGCTCTCCGACGACGCCCTCGTGTGGACGCGGAAGAACGCCGAGGGCTCCCGGGTCACCGTCCACCAGGGCGACGCGCTCAGCGCGCTCCCCGAGCTGGACGGACAGGTCGACCTGGTCATCTCGAACCCGCCGTACATCCCGCTCACCGAGTGGGAGTACGTGGCGCCCGAGGCCCGCGACCACGACCCCGAGATGGCCCTCTTCTCCGGCGAGGACGGCCTCGACACCATCCGCGGCATCGAGCGCACCGCCCACCGGCTGCTCCGTCCCGGCGGCCTCGTCGTCATCGAGCACGCGGACACCCAGGGCGGGCAGGTGCCCTGGATCTTCAACGAGGAGGCCGGCTGGGCGGACGCCGCCGACCACCCGGACCTGAACAACCGGCCGCGCTTCGCGACCGCCCGCAAGGCCATGCCATGAGCCGCACGACCGGCACCACTGCCACGACTGCCCTGACGAACCACGCGTACGAGGAGGCCGGGAACTGATGGCACGGCGATACGACTGCAACGAGGCGACCGACCGCGTGACCGGTCTGCGCGAGGCCGCGTCCGCCGTCCGCCGCGGCGAGCTCGTCGTGCTGCCCACCGACACCGTGTACGGGATCGGGGCGGACGCCTTCAGCAGCGAGGCCGTGGCGGACCTGCTCTCCGCCAAGGGCCGGGGCCGCACCATGCCCACGCCCGTGCTCATCGGCTCCCCGAACACCCTCCACGGCCTGGTCACCGACTTCTCCGAGCAGGCCTGGGAACTCGTCGACGCCTTCTGGCCCGGCGCCCTCACCCTCGTCGCCCGGCACCAGCCGTCCCTGCAGTGGGACCTCGGCGACACCCGGGGCACCGTCGCCATCCGCATGCCGCTGCACCCGGTCGCCATCGAGCTGCTCACCGAGGTCGGCCCGATGGCCGTCTCCTCGGCGAACCTCACCGGCCACCCGTCCCCCGAGGACTGCGACGCGGCCCAGCAGATGCTCGGCGACTCCGTCTCCGTCTACCTGGACGGCGGACCGACGCCCGGCATCGTGCCGTCCTCCATCGTCGACGTCACGGGGAAGGTCCCGGTGCTGCTGCGCGAGGGCGCGCTCTCGCCGGAGGAGCTCCGGAAGGTCGTACCCGACCTCGAGGTGGCGAATTGACCGCCCCTGAGGGGCGTGGCATAGCGGGGTTCGACGACAGCAGCACCTTCCGCATCCTCCACGTCAGCACCGGCAACGTCTGCCGCTCGCCGATCACCGAGCGGCTGACCCGCCATGCCCTGAGCGACCGCCTCGGCGATCCCCTGGGCGGCGGCCTGATCGTGGAGAGCGCGGGCACGTGGGGCCACGAGGGCGCCCCGATGGAGACGAACGCGGAACTGGTCCTCGCCGACTTCGGCGCGGACTACAGCGGTTTCGTCGGCCGCGAACTCCTCGACGAGCACGTCATCCGCGCCGACCTGGTCCTCACCGCGACCCGTGACCACCGCGCGCAGGTCATCTCGATGGGCCACTCCGCGGGGCTGCGCACCTTCACCCTGAAGGAGTTCACCCGGCTGGTCCGGGCGATCGACCCGGCGACGCTCCCGGACGCCCGCGACGAGGGCATGGTGGAACGCGCGCGTGCCCTGGTCCGCGCCGCGGCGGCTCTACGCGGGTGGCTCCTCGCCCCCTCGGTGGACGCCGACGAGGTCAACGACCCGTACGGCGCCCCGATCACCTTCTTCCGCTCAATCGGCGACGAGATCAACCAGGCGCTGGACCCGGTGGTGACGGCGCTGACGGGCGTGTCCGCGCGGGACTGACGCCGGGCGGGCGGCGGGGGTTTCCGCTCGCCGGGCGCGTGGGGGCCGTCCTGCCTACATTGGTGCTGACATCCCTCCACGCCCGGAGTCAGCCATGCCGGTCACCGCTCCCCCCGAAGAGGCTCTCGACGTCCTGCGCCGGCAGGATCCGGAGGTCGCCGACGTGCTGCTCGGCGAGGCGCGGAGGCAGGCCGACAGTCTGCAGCTGATCGCCGCCGAGAACTTCACCTCGCCCGCCGTCCTCGCCGCCCTCGGCTCGCCGCTCGCCAACAAGTACGCCGAGGGGTATCCCGGCGCACGTCACCACGGCGGCTGCGCGTACGCCGACGCCGCCGAGCGGATCGCCGTGGAACGGGCCACCGCGCTGTTCGGAGCCGAGCACGCGAACGTCCAGGCGCATTCGGGCTCCGCGGCCGTCCTGGCGGCGTACGCGGCCCTTCTCAGGCCCGGTGACACGGTCCTCGCCATGGGCCTGGGGCACGGCGGGCACCTCACCCACGGTTCGCCCGCGAACTTCTCCGGCCGCTGGTTCGACTTCGTCCCGTACGGGGTCGACGCCGAGACCGGGCTCGTCGACTACGAACAGGTCGCCGCGCTCGCCCGCCACCACCGCCCCAAGGCGATCGTGTGCGGCTCCATCTCGTACCCCCGGCACCTCGACTACGCGCTCTTCCGCGAGATCGCCGACGAGGCGGGCGCCTACCTCATCGCCGACGCCGCCCACCCCATCGGCCTGGTCGCCGGGGGAGCGGCGCCGAGCCCCGTCCCGTACGCCGACGTCGTCTGCGCGACCACCCACAAGGTGCTCCGCGGTCCGCGCGGCGGGATGGTCCTGTGCGGCGAGGAACTGGCGGAGCGGATCGACCGGGCCGTCTTCCCGTTCACCCAGGGCGGGGCCCAGATGCACACCATCGCCGCGAAGGCGGTGGCCTTCGGCGAGGCGTCCACGCCGGCCTTCACCGCCTACGCCCACCAGGTGGTCGAGCACGCGCGCGTGCTCGCGGCCGCGCTCGCCGCGGAGGGCTTCGCCCTGACGACCGGCGGCACCGACACCCATCTCATCACCGCCGATCCCGCACCCCTCGGCGTCGACGGCCGCACCGCCCGCGCCCGGCTCGCCGCCGCCGGCATGGTCCTCGACACCTGCGCCCTGCCGCACGGGGAGGGCCGGGGGATCCGGCTCGGCACCGCGGCCGTCACCACGCAGGGGATGGGCGCACCGGAGATGGCGCGGATCGCGGCGCTGTTCACCGCGGCGCTGCGGGACGATCCCGAGGAGACGGCCCGGGTACGCGCCGAGGTACGGGCGCTGACCGGCAGGTTTCCCCCGTATGGCGGCTGAGGAGCGGTCCGGGAAAGTCGCTGTGCAACCGTTCGGGCCCCCCGGGTGTCTCCAAGCACATGGACGGCACGGCTAGGGTGTGGGGCTGAGATGGCCAGCGAAACCTGTGGGGCAGCCCGTGCGTGATTACCTGCTGACGCTCTGTGTCACGGCCGCGGTGACCTATCTGCTCACCGGTCCGGTGCGGAAGTTCGCCATCGCGACCGGGGCGATGCCGGAGATCCGTGCCCGAGACGTACACCGAGAACCGACTCCGCGGCTCGGTGGCATCGCCATGTTCTTCGGGCTCTGCGCGGGACTCCTCGTCGCCGACCACCTGCAGAACCTGAACAGCGTCTTCGAGCTCTCCAACGAGCCGCGCGCGCTGCTCTCCGGTGCCGCCCTGATCTGGCTGATCGGCGTCCTGGACGACAAGTTCGAGCTGGACGCCCTGATCAAGCTGGGCGCGCAGATGATCTCGGCGGGCGTCATGGTGGCGCAGGGCCTGACGATCCTGTGGCTGCCGATCCCGGGTGTCGGCGTCGTCTCGCTGACCCCGTGGCAGGGCACGCTCCTGACCGTCGCGCTGGTCGTCCTCACCATCAACGCGGTCAACTTCGTGGACGGCCTGGACGGTCTCGCGGCCGGCATGGTCTGCATCGCCGCCGCCGCCTTCTTCCTGTACGCGTACCGCCTCTGGTACGGCTACACGATCGAGGCCGCCGCCCCCGCGACGCTCTTCACCGTCATCCTCATGGGCATGTGCCTGGGCTTCCTGCCGCACAACATGCACCCCGCGCGGATCTTCATGGGCGACTCCGGCTCGATGCTGATCGGCCTCATCCTGGCGGCCTCGGCGATCTCGATCACCGGTCAGGTCGACCCGGACGCGCTGAAGATCTTCGAGGGCTCGACCCGCCAGGCCACGCACGCCGCCCTGCCGGTCTTCATCCCGCTGGTGCTGCCGCTGACGATCATCGCGATCCCCATGGCGGACCTGGTCCTCGCGATCGTGCGCCGTACGTGGAAGGGCCAGTCGCCGTTCGCGGCGGACCGCGGACACCTGCACCACCGGCTCCTGGAGATCGGGCACTCGCACAGCCGCGCGGTCCTGATCATGTACTTCTGGTCCGCCCTCATCGCCTTCGGGACGCTGGCGTACTCGGTCCACTCGGCGTCGATGTGGATCGTCCTCTGCGTCGTCGCGCTCAGCGCGATCGGCCTGGTGCTGCTCCTGCTGCCGCGGTTCACCCCGCGCGCGCCCCGCTGGGCCGAGTCGGTCGTACCGCCCCGCTACCGCCGCCGCAAGCGGGTTCCCGTCGTGGAGGCCCCTCCGGCGCCGGCGCGGGTGGAGGAGGAGCGGATTCCGGTGCCCGCGGGCATCAACGGGTCCACCGCCATCGGCAACCGGGGGCGCTTCACCGACAGGCGTAAGGCCGGAACGCCGAGTTGACGAAAGCCGCATTCGCGGCCATTAGCAGACAACGTGCCGTGGTGTCGCGCACACACGCGCATGGTCACTCTCATGTGTGACTGTTGGCACACCTTATGGGTAAAGACCTATTCAAATAGTTTGTGATACGGTTCACGAGACCCGGCGACAGTGCCGAAAGACCGTAGTGCGACGGTCTGTTGGCCCCGAGACCCACCTCGGACCGGGCTTACGCTCGTCCTTGACGACACCATCGCCCCCTTCAGCAAGCGGAGACACCGCCATGCCGTCCAACGACGCACGCATCCTTCTGCACACCGTCATCCCCACCGCTGCCGTCGGCGCGATCGCCACGGTCGTCAGCGCTGTGGTCGCCGGTGGCAAGGGCGCGCTCGGCGCCGTCGTCGGCACCCTGGTCGTGCTCTTCTTCATGGGGATCGGGCAGGTCGTCCTGCAGCGGACGGCGAAGTCGCTGCCGCATCTGTTCCAGGCCATGGGGCTCATGCTCTACACGGCCCAGTTGCTGCTGCTCTTCATCTTCCTGGCGCTGCTCAAGGACACCACGCTGTTCAACTTCAAGGCCTTCGCCTTCACGCTGCTCGCGGCGACCGTGGTGTGGGTCGCCGCACAGGCGCGTGCCTACATGAAGGCCAAGATCACGTACATCGACCCCGGAAACACGGGGTCGAAGTCGTGAAGGGTAGGGCCGGGATAAAGCCGCGTTCGGCTTCCTGCTATCGTCCGGTGCCAACTGCGGCACTGCGGGCGCGGGCATCCGAGACGCCTGTCCCAGCGCGAGGCTCGATGCCTGACCGCCGCCCCCTAATCCGTAAGACCAGTCCAGTGCCGACCCGCGGCTGCGCGCCGCGCCGACACAACGAGGTTGCCGTACCTATGCGCCACGCTGAAGGAGCCCGCGGTGAGTGCTGACCAGACGCTTGCCTTCGACCCGGATTGCCACATCTTCAGTGGATGTGGCTTCCCGGCGCCGGGCCTGCACACGTTCATGTACGAGCCCATCGCGACGGTGGGAGGCATCGAGTTCACCAAGCCGATGCTGCTCGCCCTCCTGGGCTCCATCGTGGTCGTCGGGTTCTTCTGGGCCGCGTTCCGCAAGCCCAAGCTGGTCCCCGGCAAGCTGCAGATGGTTGGCGAGGCCGGCTACGACTTCGTGCGCCGCGGCATCGTCTACGAGATCATCGGCAAGAAGGACGGCGAGAAGTACGTCCCCTTCATGGTGTCGCTGTTCTTCTTCGTCTGGATCATGAACCTCTGGTCGATCATTCCGCTCGCCCAGTTCCCGGTCACCTCGCTGATCGCCTTCCCGGCCGGTCTCGCGCTGATCGTCTACGTCATGTGGATCTCGCTGACGTTCAAGAAGCACGGCTTCGTCGGCGGCTGGAAGAACATCGTCGGCTACGACAAGTCGCTCGGCGCGATCCTTCCGATGGTCGTCGTCCTCGAGTTCTTCTCGAACCTGCTGATCCGCCCCTTCACGCACGCGGTGCGACTGTTCGCGAACATGTTCGCCGGTCACCTGCTGATCGTGATGTTCTCGCTGGCCACCTGGTACCTCATGAACGGCCTGGGCTTCGTCTACGCCGGCGCCTCGTTCGTGATGGTCCTCGTGATGACCGCCTTCGAGCTCTTCATCCAGGCCGTCCAGGCGTACGTCTTCGTCCTCCTGGCCTGCAGCTACATCCAGGGCGCGCTCTCCGAGCACCACTGAGCCGATCCGTCCCGGATCGTGGCTTCACCCCCAATCCAACAGTCGTCCGGTGGCCAACCCCCACCGGGTCATTGAAAGAGAAGGAAGTAACGGCATGTCCGCTGCTCTCGAACTGGTCAACCTCGCCGCCCCCGGCGACTCCGCCAAGACCACCCTCGTCGGCAACGTCGCGTCCATCGGCTACGGCCTCGCCGCGATCGGCCCCGGCGTCGGCGTCGGCATCATCTTCGGTAACGGTACGCAGGCGCTCGCCCGTCAGCCCGAGGCCGCCGGTCTCATCCGTACCAACCAGATCATGGGCTTCGCCTTCTGTGAGGCGCTCGCCCTCATCGGCATCGTCATGGGCTTCGTCTACCAGTAAGCCGGACCGACTGCCCGATTCTTTTTACGGAAGGCACTGATGTGAACGCTCTGCTTCTTGCGGCGGCGGAGGAGCCCCAGCCTCCTCTGATCCCGCATCTCGACGAGCTCGTCATCGGCCTGATCGCCTTCGTCATCGTCTTCGGCTTCCTCGCCAAGAAGCTCCTCCCGAACATCAACAAGGTTCTGGAGCAGCGCCGCGAGGCCATCGAGGGCGGCATCGAGAAGGCCGAGTCGGCCCAGATCGAGGCTCAGAGTGTGCTGGAGCAGTACAAGGCCCAGCTCGCCGAGGCCCGCCACGAGGCCGCGCGTCTCCGCCAGGAGGCGACGGAGCAGGGCACCGCGATCATCCAGGAGATGAAGGCGGAAGGCCAGCGCCAGCGCGAGGAGATCATCGCGGCCGGCCACACGCAGATCGAGGCCGACCGCAAGGCCGCCTCCGCTTCGCTGCGACAGGACGTGGGCAAGCTCGCCACCGACCTGGCGGGCAAGCTGGTCGGCGAGTCCCTCGAGGACACCGCCCGCCAGAGCCGGACGATCGACCGCTTCCTCGACGAGCTCGAGGAGAAGGCGGAGGCCGTCCGATGAACGGAGCGAGCCGTGAGGCACTGGCCGCCGGCCGTGAGTCCCTCGACGCGCTGACCGACAACACGTCGGTCGACGCGACGAAGCTCGCGGACGAGCTGGCCGCAGTCACCACGCTGCTCGACCGCGAGGTGTCGCTGCGTCGGGTCCTGACCGACCCCGCGCAGTCGGGTGAGGCCAAGGCCGAGCTCGCGCAGCGACTCCTGAACGGTCAGGTGGGCGGCGAGACCGTCGACCTGGTGTCCGGCATGGTGCGTTCCCGCTGGTCGCGTTCGCGCGACCTGGTCGACGCGGCCGAGGAGCTGGCGAACACCGCCGACCTCACCGCGGCGCAGAAGGCGGGCGCCCTCGACGGTGTCGAGGACGAGCTGTTCCGCTTCGGCCGGATCGTGTCCTCCAGCCCCGAGCTCCGCTCGGCGCTGACGGACAAGGCCGCCACGGCCACCGCCAAGGGCCAGCTGCTCCGCAGCCTGCTCGGCGGCAAGGCCAACGTCGCCACCGAGCGTCTGGTCGTCCGTCTGGTGACCCAGCCCCGGGGACGTAGCCTGGAAGCGGGACTCGAGTCCCTCTCCAAGCTCGCCGCGGCGCGCCGGGACCGGATGGTCGCCGTCGTCACCTCGGCGGTGCCGCTGTCGGACCAGCAGAAGCAGCGCCTCGGAGCCGTACTCGCCAAGCTGTACGGCCGCGAGATGCACCTGAACCTGGACGTGGACCCCTCGGTCCTCGGCGGGATCACGGTGCAGGTCGGCGACGAGGTCATCAACGGCTCGATCGCGGAGCGCCTCGACGAGGCGACCCGTCGACTGGCCGGCTGACGACCGTCACCAGCAGCACAAGGCATCACAGCTACACAGCTACACCAGCGGCCCGGTTGGGCCGTGCAGAGATTGCAGAAGATTCCTGGGGGTCGGCCCCCAGACCCCTTAAGAAACTTCGGGCCCAACAAGGAGAGCAGGGAACCCAGATGGCGGAGCTCACGATCCGGCCGGAGGAGATCCGGGACGCACTGGAGAACTTCGTCCAGTCGTACCAGCCGGACGCGGCCTCGCGCGAGGAGGTCGGCACGGTCAGCCTGGCCGGTGACGGTATCGCGAAGGTCGAGGGTCTTCCCTCGGCCATGGCGAACGAGCTGCTGAAGTTCGAGGACGGGACCCTCGGTCTCGCGCTGAACCTCGAAGAGCGCGAGATCGGTGCGATCGTCCTCGGCGAGTTCAGCGGCATCGAGGAGGGGCAGTCGGTGCAGCGCACCGGCGAGGTCCTCTCCGTCGGCGTCGGTGAGGGATACCTGGGTCGCGTCGTCGACCCGCTCGGCAACCCGATCGACGGTCTCGGCGAGATCGCGACCGAGGGCCGCCGCGCCCTCGAGCTGCAGGCCCCGGGCGTTATGGCCCGTAAGTCGGTGCACGAGCCGATGGAGACCGGCTACAAGGCCGTCGACGCCATGACGCCGGTCGGCCGTGGTCAGCGTCAGCTGATCATCGGTGACCGTCAGACCGGCAAGACCGCTCTGTGTGTCGACACGATCATCAACCAGCGCGACAACTGGCGCTCGGGCGACGTGAACAAGCAGGTCCGCTGCATCTACGTCGCCGTCGGCCAGAAGGGCTCGACCATCGCGTCCGTGCGCGGCGCCCTGGAAGAGGCCGGTGCGCTCGAGTACACGACGATCGTCGCCGCCCCGGCGTCCGACCCGGCCGGCTTCAAGTACCTGGCGCCGTACACCGGCTCCGCCATCGGCCAGCACTGGATGTACCAGGGCAAGCACGTCCTGATCGTCTTCGACGACCTGTCGAAGCAGGCCGACGCCTACCGCGCCGTGTCGCTGCTGCTGCGCCGCCCGCCGGGCCGTGAGGCCTACCCGGGTGACGTCTTCTACCTGCACTCGCGTCTCCTCGAGCGCTGCGCGAAGCTCTCGGACGAGCTCGGTGCCGGTTCGATGACCGGTCTTCCGATCGTCGAGACCAAGGCGAACGACGTGTCGGCGTTCATCCCGACCAACGTCATCTCCATCACCGACGGCCAGTGCTTCCTGGAGTCCGACCTGTTCAACGCCGGCCAGCGTCCGGCCCTGAACGTCGGTATCTCGGTCTCGCGTGTCGGTGGCTCCGCCCAGCACAAGGCGATGAAGCAGATCTCCGGTCGCCTCCGCGTGGACCTGGCCCAGTTCCGTGAGCTGGAGGCGTTCGCCGCCTTCGGTTCGGACCTGGACGCCGCGTCCAAGGCGCAGCTGGAGCGTGGACAGCGCATGGTCGAGCTGCTCAAGCAGGCTCAGTACCAGCCGATGCCCACCGAGAACCAGGTCGTCTCCGTCTGGGCCGGCACCACCGGCAAGATGGACGACGTCCCGGTCGTCGACATCCGTCGCTTCGAGGCCGAGCTCCTGGCGTACCTGCGCCAGAGCCACTCCGGTCTCATGACCTCCATCCGTGAGGGCGGCAAGATGTCGGACGACACCCTGCAGGCCGTGGGCGACGCCATCGCGGAGTTCAAGAAGCAGTTCGAGACCTCTGACGGCAAGCTGCTGGGCGAGGACGCTCCTGCCGCCGTCAACGTCTCGAAGTGACGACGGAAGGGACCTGACTCATGGGAGCGCAGCTCCGGGTCTACAAGCGTCGCATCAAATCCGTCACCGCGACGAAGAAGATCACCAAGGCGATGGAGATGATCGCCGCCTCGCGTGTCGTCAAGGCGCAGCGCAAGGTGCAGGCGTCGACTCCGTACGCGACCGAGCTGACGCGCGCGGTCACGGCGGTGGCCACGGGTGCGAACGATAAGCACCCGCTGACCACCGAGGCGGAGAACCCGATCCGTGCCGCGGTCCTGCTCCTCTCGAGCGACCGCGGTCTGGCCGGCGCCTTCAACTCCAACGCCATCAAGGCCGCGGAGAGGCTGACGGCGAAGCTGGAGGGCGAGGGCCGCGAGGTCACGATCTACGTGGTCGGCCGTCGTGGCATCGCGCACTACAACTTCCGTGAGCGGAAGCTGGCCGGCTCGTGGACCGGGTTCACGGACCAGCCGTCGTACGGCGACGCCAAGACGATCGCGGCTCCGCTGATCGAGGCGATCGAGAAGGACACGGCGGAGGGTGGTGTGGACGAGCTCCACATCGTCTACACCGAGTTCGTCTCGATGATGACGCAGACGGCGGTCGAGGCCCGGCTGCTGCCCCTCAGCCTCGACGAGGTGGCGAAGGAGGCGGGCGACAAGGACACCCTTCGTCCGCTGTACGACTTCGAGCCGTCGGCGGAGGACGTCCTCGACGCCCTGCTGCCCCGGTACGTCGAGAGCCGGATCTACAACGCGCTGCTGCAGTCGGCTGCTTCCAAGCACGCCGCCACGCGACGCGCGATGAAGTCGGCGACCGACAACGCGGGAGACTTGATCAACAACCTCTCCCGACTTGCCAACGCGGCCCGCCAGGCCGAAATCACCCAGGAAATCAGCGAGATCGTCGGTGGCACCGCAGCCCTGGCCGACGCGACCGCGGGGAGTGACAAGTAATGACGACCACTGTTGAGACGGCCGCCGCCACGGGCCGCGTCGCCCGGGTCATCGGCCCGGTCGTCGACGTGGAGTTCCCCGTCGACGCGATGCCGGAGATCTACAACGCGCTGAACGTCGAGGTTCCGGACCCGGCCGTCGAGGGCGGGACCAAGACCCTGACCCTCGAGGTCGCCCAGCACCTCGGTGACGGCGTCGTCCGCACCATCTCGATGCAGCCCACCGACGGTCTGGTCCGCCAGGCCCCCGTGGTCGACACCGGCGACGGCATCACGGTGCCCGTCGGCGACGTCACCAAGGGCCGCGTGTTCAACACGCTGGGTCAGGTGCTGAACGCGGACGAGTCCACCGTGGCCGACGCGCCGCGCTGGACCATCCACCGCAAGGCCCCGGCCTTCGACCAGCTCGAGTCCAAGACCGAGATGTTCGAGACCGGCCTGAAGGTCGTCGACCTTCTCACCCCGTACGTCAAGGGTGGAAAGATCGGTCTGTTCGGTGGTGCCGGTGTCGGCAAGACCGTTCTGATCCAGGAAATGATCGTCCGTGTGGCCAAGCTGCACGACGGTGTGTCGGTCTTCGCGGGCGTCGGCGAGCGCACCCGTGAGGGCAACGACCTCATGGTGGAGATGGAGGAGGCCGGCGTTCTGGACAAGACCGCCCTGGTCTTCGGCCAGATGGACGAGCCCCCGGGCACCCGTCTCCGCGTGGCCCTCGCCGGTCTGACCATGGCGGAGTACTTCCGCGATGTGCAGAAGCAGGACGTGCTGTTCTTCATCGACAACATCTTCCGCTTCACGCAGGCCGGTTCCGAGGTGTCGACCCTGCTCGGCCGTATGCCCTCCGCGGTGGGTTACCAGCCGAACCTGGCCGACGAGATGGGTCTCCTCCAGGAGCGCATCACCTCGACCCGTGGTCACTCGATCACCTCCATGCAGGCGATCTACGTCCCCGCCGACGACCTCACCGACCCGGCGCCGGCGACCACCTTCGCCCACCTCGACGCGACGACGGTTCTCTCCCGTCCGATCTCCGAGAAGGGCATCTACCCGGCCGTGGACCCGCTGGACTCCACGTCCCGGATCCTGGACCCGCGCTACATCGCGCAGGACCACTACGACGCCGCCACGCGCGTCAAGGGAATCCTGCAGAAGTACAAGGACCTCCAGGACATCATCGCGATCCTCGGTATCGACGAGCTGAGCGAGGAGGACAAGCTCGTTGTCCACCGCGCCCGCCGTGTCGAGCGCTTCCTGTCCCAGAACACCCACGCGGCGAAGCAGTTCACCGGTGTGGACGGTTCGGACGTTCCGCTCGACGAGTCGATCGCCGCGTTCAACGCGATCTGCGACGGTGAGTACGACCACTTCCCCGAGCAGGCGTTCTTCATGTGCGGTGGCCTCGAGGACCTCAAGGCCAACGCCAAGGAGCTCGGCGTCTCCTGAGCCCCGTGCTCTCCCGAGGGGGGCGGGATTCCGGTCCCGCCCCCCTCACCACGCCCCTTAGAATTGACCCCAACACCCGGCACTACCGCCGGGTGGTGACCCGAGGAGCCACCCTTGGCTGCTGAGCTGCACGTCGAGCTGGTCGCCGCGGACCGGAGTGTCTGGTCCGGCGAGGCCACCCTGGTCATCGCGCGTACCACCTCCGGCGACATCGGCGTCATGCCCGGCCACCAGCCGCTGCTCGGTGTGCTGGAGTCGGGCCCGGTGACCATCCGTACCAGCGAGGGCGCGACCGTCGTCGCCGCCGTCCACGGTGGATTCATCTCGTTCGCCGACGACAAGCTGTCGCTGCTCGCGGAGGTCTGCGAGCTGGCGGACGAGATCGACGCCCAGCGCGCCGAGCGCGCGCTGGAGCGTGCGAAGTCGGACTCCGACGCGGCCGCCGAGCGGCGCGCCGACGTCCGGCTGCGCGCGGTAGCGGTCCGCTGACGGTCCGCGCAGAGTAGTGCCCTCAGCCGCGGCACGGTCTGGAGCCATCCAGACCGTGCCGCGGCTGAGGCGATGCAGATGCAGGTCGTATTCGGTTCTGCCGGCGGTGTCGGCTACGGGACGCAGCGAGGAGGTCGGTGAAGATGTTCCTCGCTCTGCTCGTGTGCGGCCTGGTCGTCGCACTGGTGGTGATCGGACTCTTCGTCTTCGGTTTGCGCCGAAGGCTGATCCAGCGCGCCGGCGGCACCTTCGACTGCTCGCTGCACTGGAACGTCCCGGACGATCCGGATCCGAGCGGCAAGGGCTGGACCTACGGTGTCGCCCGCTACAGCGGTGACGAGATCGCCTGGTTCCGGGTCTTCTCGTACGCGCCCCGTCCGCGCCGTGTCCTGGAGCGCTCGTCCATCGTGGCCCTGGAGCGCCGGATGCCGGAGGGCGAGGAGGAACTCGCGCTCCTCTCCGACATGGTGATCCAGCCCTGCATGTACGAGGGCGTCCGCCTGGAGCTCGCTATGAGCGAGGACGCCCGGACGGGCTTCATGGCCTGGCTGGAGGCCGCACCCCCCGGACAACGGGTGAATGTGGCTTGAGTTCCTTGCCCGTTGGATGGGGGTCCCCCCGGACGAAGTCTGGGGGAGGGTGAATGTGGCCTGAGTGGCCGGACAGCGAGGAAGCGGGGGTCGGCGTGCTGCGCCGGCCCCCGCTTCTTCGTGTCCCCGGTCGGGCTTAGTTCAGACCGGTGTTGATGGCGCCGACGAGCTCGCCGTTGCTGGTGTCACCGCTGAACTCCCAGAAGAACGCTCCGCCGAGGCCCTGGTTCTTGGCCCAGCTCATCTTCGAGTTCACGGTGGCGGGGGTGTCGTAGCTCCACCAGTTGCTGCCGCAGTGGGCGTAGGCCGTGCCCGCGACGGTGCCGTTGGCGGGGCAGGTGTTCTTGAGGACCTTGTAGTCCTCGATGCCCGGCTCGTAGGTGCCCGTGGCGGGGCCGGTCGCCGTGCCGCCGGGGGCGGCCTGGGTGACGCCGGTCCAGCCGCGCCCGTAGAAGCCGATGCCGAGCAGCAGCTTGTTGGCGGGGACGCCCTTCGCCTTGAACTTGGCGATCGCCTCGGCGGAGTTGAAGCCCTGCTGCGGGATGCCGGCGTACGAGGTGAGCGGGGAGTGCGGGGCCGTCGGACCCTGCGCCGCCCAGCCGCCGAAGAAGTCGTACGTCATCACGTTGAACCAGTTCATGTACGGCGCGGCGCCCGCGTAGTCGGCGGCGTCGATCTTGCCGCCGGTGGAGGCGTCGGCCGTGACGGCCGCGGTGACCAGGTAGTTGGCGCCGAACTTGGCCCGCATGGCCTGCATCATGTTCTTGAAGGAGGCGGCGCCGCTGGTGTCGCAGGAGAGACCGCAGGCGTTCGGGTACTCCCAGTCCAGGTCGATGCCGTCGAAGACGTCGGCCCAGCGCGGGTCCTCGACCAGGTCGTAGCAGGACTGCGCGAAGGCCGCCGGGTTCTGGACGGCCTGGCCGAAGCCGCCCGACCAGGTCCAGCCGCCGAAGGACCAGAGGATCTTGATGTTCGGGTAGGCCTTCTTCAGCTTGCGCAGCTGGTTGAAGTTGCCGCGCAGCGGCTGGTCCCAGGTGTCGGCGACGCCGTCGACGGACTGGTCGGCGGTGTAGGCCTTGTCGTAGTCGGCGTAGGCGTCACCGATGGTGCACTTGCCGCCCTGGACGTTGCCGAACGCGTAGTTGATGTGGGTGATCTTGGACGCGGAGCCCGAGGTCACGATGTTCTTCACGTGGTAGTTGCGCCCGTAGACGCCCCAGTTGGTGAAGTAGCCCATCTTCACCGCGTTGGGGTTCGGCTGGCCGCCGCCGCCCCCGGTGGTGCGGACCGGGGTCGCGCCGGAGGCGGGGCCCGTCTGGTCGACGGTGTCGCGGGCGACGACGGTGTAGCTGTAGTCGGTGCCCGCGGTCAGGCCCGTGTTGGTGTACGTGAGGCCGGTGACGGTCGCGACGGTGGTGCCGTCCCGCTTGACGTCGTAGTTCTTGACGCCCTTGTCGTCGGTGGCCGCGGTCCAGGTGAGTTTCACCGAGGTGTCGGTGATGTCGGAGGCCACGGGGGTGCCGGGGGCGGAGGGGGCGTTGTCGCCGGGCTGGCTGGTGCCGTCACAGGCGGCGCCGTTGATCTTGCAGCCGCTGGGGGCGCCGGGGCCCGCGCCGTTGTAGCCGAAGGAGACCGAGGCGCCGGGGGCGAGGGTCCCGTTCCAGCCGACGTTCTTGGCGGTCCAGTGGTTGCCGGAGCTGGTGACGGAGGCGTCCCAGGCGGAGGTGACGGACGTACCGGCGGGGTAGTCCCACTCGACGGTCCAGGAGCTGATGGTGGTGGTGCCGGTGTTCTTGACGGTCCAGCTGGCACCGAATCCGGTGCCCCAGTCCTGGGTCTTGGTGTACGTGGCGGTGGCCGAGGTGGCCGCTTCCGCGGGCGTGGCGAGGCCGACCATGGCGGCCAGGGGCAGGATCAGGGCGGTGAGGCCGGCGGCGGCCCGGTGTCTGAACCCTGTTCTGCGCGTCGGTGCTTGAGTGCTCAACGGTGCTCCTCAAGTTGCGGACGGACATGGGTGGGGGTGGTCCGGTGGTCCGTGAAGATGCGCGCGCCCCGCGAGCGTAGAAAGGTCTGGACCAACCGTCAAGAGGTCCAGACCAACGTCGGTGAGGTCCGCTACACCCCCAACTCCTGCGCCAGGACGGCCGCTTGGACCCTGCTCCGCAGCGCCAGCTTCCCGAGCACCTTGCTGACGTGCGTCTTCACCGTCGCCTCCGCCATGTCGAGCCGTACCGCGATCTCCGCGTTCGACAGCCCCTGGCCCAGCGTCGAGAGCACCTCCCGCTCCCGGGGCGTCAGGGCGTCGAGCACCGAGGGGTCCGTCCCCGACGGCTCCCGGACCGGACGGCCCGTCGCCGCGAACTCCGCGATCAGCCGCCGGGTCACCGCCGGGGAGATCAGCCCCTCGCCGCGCGCCACCGTCCGGACCGCCTCGATCAGCTCCCGCGCCTCCGCGTTCTTCAGCAGGAAGCCCGACGCCCCCGCCCGCAGCGCCCCGAAGACATAGGCGTCGAGGTCGAAGGTCGTCAGCACCAGCACGTCGGCCAGTCCCTCCGACACCACGATCCCGGTCGCCGTCACCCCGTCCATCCGGGGCATCTGCACGTCCATCAGGACCAGGTCGGGGCGGAGGGCGCGGGCCAGCTCCACCGCCCGCTCGCCGTCCGCAGCCTCCCCGACGACCTCGATGTCCGGCGCGCTGCCCAGGATGAGCACCAGGCCCGCCCGTACCGCGGACTGGTCCTCGGCGACCACCACCCGCACTGTCATGCCTGCTCCTCGTCCCTCACGTCCATGGGCAGTTCCGCCCTGACCTGCCACAGCTTGCGACCGTCGTGGTCCGTCACCGGACCCGCCTCGAAGGCGCCGCCGAGCAGCTCCACCCGCTCCCGCATCCCCACCAGGCCGGCCCCCGAGCCGGGCGCCGTCGGGCCGGGACGCTCCCCGTAGCGGCTCGTCACCTCGACCGTGAGGGCCTCGGGTTCCCGGGCGAGCACCACCAGGACCTCGCCCGGCGCCGCGTGCTTGAGCGCGTTCGTCAGGGACTCCTGCACGATCCGGTACGCGGCCAGCTCCACCGGCGCCGGAAGCCCCGCCGCGCTCTCCCTGGTGTCCTCCAGGACGAGGTCGAGACCGCTCGGCCGGGCGTTCGCCCGTGCCTGGTCGACGAGCGCGTCCAGGCCGGCGAGCGTGGGCGCGGCGGCCGGCTCCGTGTCCCCGCTGCTGTCCCGGAGGATGCCGATGAGCCGACGCATCTCGGACAGGCCCGCCACGCTGTTCTCGCGGATCACGGTGAGCGCCTGCCGGGTGGTGGCCGGTTCGTCGAGCGACAACGCGGCCGTGGAGTGGATCGCGATCGCCGAGAGGTGGTTCGCCACCATGTCGTGCAGCTCGCGCGCCATCCGGGCCCGCTCGGTGACGACCGCCTGCGCGCGGTCCATCTCGGCGAGCAGCGCCGTCTGCTCGGCCCGCAACCGGGCCGCGTCGGCCGCCTCCCGGTGGTTGCGCACGACGGCGCCGGTCATCGCGGGCATGAAGGAGATCATGCCGGTGAGTGCCCCGACGAGCAGCGCGATCGCGTCCTGCCACCAGACCAGGAAGCCGACGGTGACCGCCACCGTGACCAGGCCGGTCGTGTAGGGGACCCGGCGGGCGGTGGCGGGGGGACCGTAGACGACGGCCGCGTAGACCAGGTCCGTGAACATCAGGATCGTGATCAGGTTCCCGTAGGTGATCTGGTCGGCGACGATCGCGAGGGTGCCGACGGCCAGCGCGGTCCGCGGCAGCGTCCTGCGCAGCGCCTCCATCACGGCCATCACGGCGAGCGGGATCAGCGGAGCCCACCGCTGGTCGAGGAGGCGGTCGCCCGTCGTGTAGAGCCCGAAGGACCACAGGAGGAGTCCGCAGGAGAACCCGAGGAGGCCCATGAGCAGGTCGAAGCGGAGCGGGCGGGGGAGCGTCACGTACTCATCCAACACGTCCGCACCGGCCCCGGCCTCCTCGTCCGGGCCGATCCGTGCCTCCGCCGAAGGATGTAGGCGGACTTCGTCACCGGCGACGACGAGGACGGCCGGATCGCGCGGGACGCTGAGGGGGTACCGAAAGGGGAACCGCCGTGATCGTCACGCTGATCGTCGTCTGCGAGGTCGGCTTCTGGGTCCTGCTGGCCGCCGGCCTCGCCGCCCGCTACCTCCTGAAGATGCCCCGGACGGGTATCGCCCTGCTGCTCTGCGAGCCGCTCCTGGAGGTCCTGCTTCTGGTCGTCACCGCGATCGACCTCAAGAACGGGGCCGACCCCAGCTGGAAGCACGGCCTCGCCGCCCTGTACATCGGGTACACCGTCGGCCACGGCCACCGCACCGTGAAGTGGCTCGACGGCCACGCCGCCCACCGCTTCGGCGGTGCGCCGCGGCCCCCGAAGCCCCCGCAGTACGGGATGGCCCGGGCCCGCCACGAGGGCAGGGTCTGGCTCGGCTCGGTGACGGCGGCGGCCGTCGCCTCCGGACTGCTGCTGCTGGCCGCCCTGTACGTCGGCGAGGACGGGAACACCGACGGCCTCTACGGCTGGATCTTCGTCGCCTGGCGGGCGGCGGGCATCCACGGCCTGATCGCGCTCAGCTACGCGGTCTTCCCGCGGAAGGCCCCGCGGGAAGAGGCCTCAGCGGTCCCCGCCCGGGACCCAGAGCACGTCCCCGACCTCCTTGTTCGCCGTACGAGCAAGGATGAAGAGCAGGTCTGAGAGGCGGTTGAGGTAGGTGGCGGTCAGGGCGTTCATCGTCTCGCCGTGCACCTCCAGGGCCGCCCAGGTGGAGCGCTCCGCCCGCCGGACCACCGTGCACGCCTGGTGCAGCAGCGCCGCCCCGGGCGTGCCGCCCGGCAGGATGAAGGAGCGCAGCTTGTCGAGCGACTCCAGGAAGAGGTCGCAGTCGGCCTCCAGCTTGTCGACGTACGACTGCTCGACGCGCAGCGGGGGGTACTCGGGGTCCTCGACCACCGGGGTGCAGAGGTCCGCGCCCACGTCGAAGAGGTCGTTCTGCACCCGGACGAGGACCTTCACGAGCTCCGCGTCGAGCTGTCCCAGGGCGATGGCCGTACCGATGGCGGCGTTGGCCTCGTTGGCGTCGGCGTAGGCCGAGATCCGCAGATCCGTCTTGGCGGTCCTGCTCATGTCGCCGAGGGCCGTGGTGCCCTGGTCGCCGGTGCGGGTGTAGATGCGCGTCAGATTGACCATGGGTCCAGCCTAGTTAGACGACGGCCTTCTGGAACGTCCGTGTGCCGACCGTCACGGCGAGCGCCGCGCCGACCAGGGCCACGAGCACCCCGTACAGCAGCGTCGGTGTCGCGTAGTGCCCGAGGTACGCCTCGCGGACCGCGTCCACCAGGTGCCGGAACGGCATCAGCCGGGAGAGCGCGTCGAGCCAGGTCCAGCAGCAGGTCCACGAGGCCGTCGTCGCCACCCTCCGCGAGGAGACCGGCGCCCCCGCCGACGACCCGCTGCCGCTGCTCGTCGGCGGGCAGCTCGCCTGGATCGAGTCCACCGTCGTCGGCTACATCACCCGCGCCATGACCGCCGGCGGCCGGGCGACCACCGTCTCCCGCGAGGCGCTCGTGCTGCTCGACGAGATCGAGGAGCTGCTCGGCGACAAGGTGCTGACGTACGCCGTACGGGAGGACTGACCCCCCGAACGGGGTGCTGCGAGTGTGACGTCCGTCAAACAGGGCGTGACGCGCATTACTTCACGGTCACATGACGCCTCCCGACCGCTAATCTCCGCCGGAGAGCCAGAAGTGAACAGGCGTTAAGGGGTGGAACATCGTGGCCAGGAAGCTCGCCGTCATCGGGGCCGGACTCATGGGATCCGGCATCGCGCAGGTCTCGGCACAGGCGGGCTGGGACGTCGTCCTGCGTGACGTCACCGACGCCGCGCTCACCCGGGGCACCGACGGCATCAAGGCGTCGTACGACCGGTTCGTCGCCAAGGGCAAGCTGGACGCCGCCGACGCCGAGGCCGCGCTCGGCCGCATCACCGCCACCACCGAGCTGGAGGCCGTCGCCGACGCCGACATCGTCGTCGAGGCCGTCTTCGAGAACCTCGACGTCAAGCACGAGATCTTCCGCTCGCTCGACAAGGTCGCCAAGGACGGCGCCGTCCTCGCCTCCAACACCTCCGCTATCCCGATCACCAAGATCGCCGCGGTGACCGCCCGGCCCGAGGCCGTCGTCGGCACCCACTTCTTCTCCCCGGTCCCGATGATGCAGCTCTGCGAGCTCGTCCGCGGCTACAAGACCAGCGACGAGACCCTCGCCACCGCGCGGGAGTTCGCCGAGTCGGTCGGCAAGACCTGCATCGTCGTCAACCGCGACGTCGCCGGCTTCGTCACCACCCGGCTCATCGCCGCCCTCGTCGTCGAGGCCGCCAAGCTCCAGGAGTCCGGCGTCGCCACGGCCGAGGACATCGACATCGCCTGCAAGCTCGGCTTCGGCCACGCCATGGGCCCGCTCGCCACCGCCGACCTCACCGGCATCGACATCCTGGTGAACGCGGCCACCAACATCTACACCGAGTCCCAGGACGAGAAGTTCGCGGCGCCGGAACTGATGCGCCGGATGGTGGACGCGGGTGACATCGGCCGCAAGAGCGGGCAGGGCTTCTACAAGTACTGAGCACGGCCCGCCACCCCGCCTCACCCCGTGGGGTGAATTTCGGTATCGGTTCGCTGACAAGGCGCAACGTATCTGCCGGTGCGGCAGTCAGTTGTTGCGAAGACGGAGCACTCTCGGGGAGCGCATATGCACATCAGGGGCGACCAAGTCGAGCTGGTCGTCGGGGGCCGCCTCGACGTCCGCAGCGCGGCGGACGCCCGTACGGTCCTGCACTCGGCCGTCGACGACGGCGTCGGCGACCTGGTGCTCGACCTGACCGGCCTCGACTCCTGGGACGCGACCGGACTCGGCGTCATCATGGGCGCCCACCGGCGCGCGGGCCGCTGCGGCCGACGACTCGTCCTGCGCGGGGTGCCGCCCCAGATGCAGCGACTGCTCGTCGCCACCAAGCTGCACCGCATCCTCGCCATCGAGGGCGGCCTCGCGCTGGAGTCCCTGCCCCGGGTGTGACCACCCGGAGCCGGGCCGGCCCGGTGCGGGACGACCCGCCGGTGACACCCGTGTGAAGCAGCCGTGCGAACCCGGCGTCACGCGCAATCCTCACAAGACCGTGACGACTGGGTCTCGTGGGCACCCCACCTGTTCCCGAGCGCCTGACCACGGTCTAGGGTTCGGTCGCCTGCACATTGACGGACCCACCCGGCGGGCACCGGACACCGCTTCTTGGGGGCTTGGACCATGGACCCGATCAACCGCGGGCCGGAGGAGTACGGACACGACGGCGAGGGCGACGACGCCCGCCAGGGTCGCGGCGCCCCCGCCCCGGCCCCCGCACCCGCGCGTGCCCGCGTCGTCCGGCTCGTCTCCGGCGACCTGCTCGTCACCGTCAACCCGGTCGACGGCAGCGAGATCGAACCCTGCCCGCCCGGCCAGGAACCCGAGGCCCCCCGCCCCCGCACCCCCGAGGAGCGCGCCGAGGCCGCCCGCGCCGCCGCCCCGCCCGTACCGCCGGGCCCGGCCGCGCCCGCGCTGCCCCTGCTCGAACGCCAGGAGGAGCGCGAGCGGCTCGCCGGCATCCTCGGCCGCGGCCGCTCCGCCCGCCTGAGCGGCCCCGCCGGATCCGGCCGCACCGCCCTCCTCGACGCCGTCGCCGCCGACTGCGCCGACCTCGCCCCCGACGGGGTCGTCCGGCTCTCCGGCCACCACCGCACGCCCGCCGAACTCCTCCACGAACTGTTCGCCGCCGTCCGGCACGCCCCCGACCACCGGCCCGGCCAGGACGTGCTCCACGAACGGCTCCGCGAGATCGGCGCCGTCGTGCTCGTCGACGACCTGGAGTTCGGCGGCGCCGCCCTCGACGAGTTCCTCGCCGCCGCCCCCGAGTGCGCCTTCCTGCTCGCCGCCGGACCCGACACCCCCGCGCCGTCCCCCGACGCCCACGTCGAGGACATCCACCTCGCCGGCCTCGGCCGCGGCGCCGCGATCGAACTCCTGGAGAGCGCCGTCGGCCGCACCCTCAGCGACGACGAGGCCAACTGGGCCGGAGACCTCTGGTTCGAGTCCGAGGGGCTGCCGCTCCGCTTCGTCCAGGCCGGCGCCCTGCTCCGCCAGCGCGACCGGCTCCGCGTCACCCCCGCCGAGTTCGACGCCTTCGGCGCCCTGGAGGAGGCCTTCGGGCCCCTCGACCCGGAAGCCGCCGCGGCCGCCGCCGCCGCGGCCTTCGACGGAGTCGAGGACCCCGACGTCGAACTCCGCGAGATACCCCTGCCCAGCCTCGGCGAGGGCGCCGCCCCCGCCGCCCTGCTCGCCTCCCGCCTCAGCCGCTCCGCCCAGACGGCCCTCCGCTTCGCCGTCGCCCTCGGCGGCGAGGTCCCGCACCAGGCCCACCTGCCGGCCCTCGTCGGCGACACCCACGCCGACGCCGCCCTCGGCGAACTGCGGGCCTGCGGCCTGCTCTCCCCGGTCGGCCCCCGCTACCGGCTCGCCGCCGGCGTCCTCACCCAGCTCCTCGCCCAGGGGTACGAGCCCGCCCACGCCGCCGCCGACCGCGCCCACACCGCCGCCCAGCACTACGCCTGGTGGGCCGCGCACCCCTCCGTCACCCCCGAGCGGGCGGCCGCCGAGTCCGACGCCCTGCTCGCCGCCCTCTCCGTCCTCGTCGCCGGCAACGGGAGCACCCCCGACACGGAGGCCGAGCACCGCGCCACCGCCGTCCTGCTCGCCCGCGCCGCCGCCCCCGCCTTCGCCGCCGGACTGCACTGGGGCGCCTGGGAGCGGGCGCTGCGCGCCGGACAGGAGGCCGCCCGGCTCACCGGCGAGGTCGCCGAGGAGGCCTACTTCCACCACGAGCTCGGTGTCCTCGCCCTGTGCGCCGGAAACCTGGAGCGGGCCCGCGCCGAGCTGGAGGCCTCCATCGGCATGCGCGGGGTGCTCGCCGACAAGCGCGGCACCGTCGCGGGCCGCCGCGCCCTCGCCCTGGTCGCCGACCTCTCCGGCGAGCACGCCGCCCCGGCCCCCCGCGCCGAGGAGCCCGTCTCACCGCCCCGCGGCGTGCCCTCCCTGCGGGGCCCCGGCCGCAGACCGGCGGCCGAGCCCTTCCCGGCGCTGTCGGCGCCCTCGCCGGCCACGACCCCGCCCGTCGCCTTCCCGGCCAAGGCGCCGGCCCCCGGCGGTCCCCCCGGGGGCACGGCCCGGGCCGCGATGCCCGCGTTCCCCGACTTCGCCGACGAGGGCCCGACGCTCATCACCCGCCCCGACACCGACAAGGGCGCCGGCCGCCCGAGCCTCCGGGGCGGCATCATCAGCGGCGCGCGCCGCAACCTCGCCGCCGTCGGTGCCGGCGCGCTGCTCGTCGCGGTCCTCGGCACCGTCGTCACGCTCGGCGCGACCTCCGGGAACGGCGAGGACCCGGCCACCAACCACGTCACCTCCGACAGCACGGCCACCGACGACCCCCTCGACGACGGCACCGACGGCGAGGAGCCCGCCGAGGGCGAGGAGGGCGGACCCGGCGAGACCGGCGGCCCCAGCAGCTCCGGCTCCCCGAGCCCCTCCGCCTCCGGGAGCGCCTCGTCCACGGACCCGGCGGACCCGTCGAACTCGGGGACCCCCGACGGCTCCGGCACCCCGTCGACCTCGGACAGCCCGTCGACGACCCCGCCGCCCACCACGACGACCGCTCCCACCGGTCCGACCACCGGGCCGTCCGGGCCCACGACGACGCCCCCGAAGCCCCCGACCACGACGTCGAAGCCCCCGACCACGACGACGCCGCCGGTGACGACGACCGCGCCGGAGCCGACCACCGACCCGCCGACCACCTCCCCGACGACGGAGGAGGAGAACAGCCCCAGCATCTCCGCCTCCTCGACCCTGGGCGACACCCGCCCCGCCCCCGGCGACGTCACCTCTTCCGGGACGCCCGCCTGACGGACCCCGGGTACGGGGAAGGCCCCGGGCGCGTCCACCGCACCCGGGGCCTTCCCCGTACCGCCCGCCGTCCTCAGAACAGCCGCAGCTTGTCGTCCTCGATGCCCCGCATCGCGTCGTAGTCCAGGACCACGCAGCCGATGCCGCGGTCCGTCGCCAGGACCCGGGCCTGCGGCTTGATCTCCTGCGCCGCGAAGACGCCCCGGACCGGCGCGAGGTGCGGATCGCGGTTGAGCAGCTCCAGGTAGCGGGTCAGCTGCTCGACGCCGTCGATCTCACCGCGCCGCTTGATCTCGACCGCGACCGTCGCCCCGTCGGAGTCCCGGCAGAGGATGTCCACCGGTCCGATCGCGGTCGGGTACTCGCGGCGGATCAGGGAGTAGCCCTCGCCGAGGATCTCGATGCGGTCGGCGAGCAGCTCCTGGAGGTGGGCCTCGACGCCGTCCTTGATGAGGCCGGGATCCACCCCGAGCTCGTGCGAGGAGTCGTGGAGGATCTCCTCCATCGTGATGATCAGTTTCTCGCCCGCTTTGTTGATCACGGTCCAGACGCCCGCCTCGTCGCCGGCGCCCTCCTTGAGCGTGCAGGGCGGGGACATCCAGTTGAGCGGTTTGTACGCCCTGTCGTCCGCGTGGATGGAGACGCTGCCGTCTGCCTTGACGAGGATCAGACGGGGCGCGGAGGGCAGGTGGGCCGTGAGCCGGCCCGCGTAGTCCACGGAGCAACGGGCGATGACGAGACGCATGGTCGGCAACGCTACAAGACGGGCGCTCTTCCGCGCGATTCGGGCATCGCCCCGGCCTCCCGCGGGCATGATCCTGAGCCGAACACCCGTCGGTTATCAGCCGGTTGTACTCCCCATCTCCTGGTGCGTGCAGGACTGCGCGCTTACCGTGGAAGCTGGAGGTCGTCGTCCGTGCACGCTGCGTGGCGGGCGGCCCGGCCTTCGCCCTGCCCGCAAGACCCCGTGCGCGGGGTCGCGAGAGGAGAACCCATGTCGCTCGACGTCTCACCGGCACTGTTGGAACAGGCCGAGCGAGGCGAGGTCGACGAAGCCGACTTCGTCGACTGCGTCCGGACCTCCCTGCCCTACGCATGGGAGATGATCAGTTCTCTGGTGGCCCAGCTGAAGGTCGACGGCGGAGAGTTCGCCGACAACCAGACGCCGCCGCCGAATGAGCAGGCACGTGGTCAGCTGCTGCGCGCGCTCGCGAGCGACGCCATTCGTGGTGCGCTGCAGCGGCATTTCGGGGTGCGTCTCGCCTTCCAGAACTGCCACCGGGTGGCGGTCTTCCCGCTGGACCCGTCGGTGGACGAGCGGCTCGCCCGCTTCACGTCCGTACGGGGGCAGCTGCTGAACCAGTCGCCGGAACTGCGCGACTGCTGAGACATGGTGCTGTCGCTCCGCATCGCGGGAGACACGGTCGATGCGTGCCGACGCGCATCGCCGCGCGGAGGTGCCGGAGCGGCAGCACAGCCCCGAACGACCGTGCGCCGCCCGCACGGACGGCCCGCCCCCGCCCGTACGGATCGCACGTCCGTCCCAGGGGTCAGACGAGCAGCGGCAGGACCTCCGTGCCGAGCCGCCGCACGTTCTCCTCGGTCGCAGCGAGGTCGCCCGTGCCCTCGGCGAGCAGGGCGTAGCGGGTGATGCCCGTGCGCTCCGCCGTCGCCGCGAGCCGGTCCGCCGCGCTCCGGGGGGTGCCCACCGGGTGCAGCCCGCAGAGCAGCTCGGTGTACGCCACGGGGTCCCGCATCGCCCGGTGCCGGCCGTCGACGGTGACATGGGCGTCCAGCCCCTGCTTCAACCAGCCCGGCATCGCCTTCACCAGGGCCTCGGCCGCGTCCGCGGCCCGGTCCGCGAGCTGGGCCACCCCCGCCGAGACGTGCTGCGCCCCGATCCGGGCGATCTCGTCCGGGTCCCGGCCGGCCTCCCGCGCGCAGCGCCGCCAGGCCGCGACCATCTCCGCCTTCTCCTCGTCCCCGCAGTGCATGCCGAGCAGCATCGGCAGTCCGCGCTCGGCGGCCAGCCGCACGCTCCGCGGGGAGGTGCAGGCGACGACGACCTCGGGCGCCGGGTCCCCGCCGATCAGCTCGTCGGCGCGGGGGACCACCGGCACCTCGCGGAAGGCGAATCGTTCTCCCTCGGCTCCCACCCGGGGCTCGGAGAGCCAGCGCAGCAGCAGGTCGAGCGCTTCGGGGAAGCCCTCCTCGTACGCGCCGAGGCCCGCGCCGAAGACCTCCAGGTCGACCCAGGGGCCGCCCCGGCCCACCCCGAGGGTGAACCTGCCGCCCGAGGTGAGGTGCAGCAGCGCCGCCTGCTCGCCCAGCGCGACAGGGTGGACGTTCGGCAGGACGCTCACCGCCGTGCCCACCCGCAGCCTTCTGGTACGGCCCAGGAGCAGCGCGGCCAGCGTCACCGCCGAGGGGCAGACCCCGTACGGCACGAAGTGGTGCTCCGCGAGCCAGGCCGAGTCGAGGCCCGCCTCCTCGGCCACCTCGGCCGTCCGCACCGCCCGGTGCAGGGCCTCACCCTGCCCCTGGCCCGGGAACTGCGCTGCCAGAACGAACGTACCCACGCGCATCGCCTTGTGCCTCCTCTGCGGCCGACGCGTAACTCGCCTCGCACTGGCACCAACGTCTGACACGTGCCAAAGGCAACGGCCGTTCATGAAGTTCTTGCGATTTTCGGCTAAGCCGCCGCCGGCGGGGCCCGGGGCACCGCATCGCGGCCCGTAGGCTGGAGGGAACCGTCCGTGTTCCCCGACCCCGTGAGGTGTGCCCGTGTCCCCGCGCCACAACCGTTCCCGAGGCGGCGAGAAGCCCGAGTCGCGGCAGGGCGACCACGGCGACCGGTACGGCGGCGCCCAGCGCACCGAGACCTGGCAGGGGGAGGAGTGGTACGTCCGCCTGGTCGCCGGAGCCAGCGCGCCCGGCAAGCGCTACCGCTGCCCCGGCTGCGACCAGGAGATCCCGCCCGGCGCCCCGCACGTCGTCGCCTGGCCCGAGTGGGGCGGCGTGGACGACCGCCGCCACTGGCACAAGGCCTGCTGGAACGCGAAGGACCGCCGCACCAGCAGGGTGCAGCGGTCCAGGAACGCGCCGAAGTACTGAGGCCGGAGCCGGGCCCTACACGTCCCGGCTGTTCAGCAGGGCGTAGGCGCCGGCCAGCGCCACCCCCGCCACCCCGGCCATGATCAGCAGCGGTTCCCAGCCCGACGGGCCGGCGTCGCCGAACGGCGGCTGCGCGGCGTACAGCGCGATCATCTGCGAGGGGATCGCGTACGTGAAGAGCCACTCCTGCACCGACTTCAGCGTCGGGGAGAACATGAACAGGGCCGCCACGAGCGGCAGCAGCAGCAGACCGATCATCACCGTGATCGCACCGGCCGAGTGGCGGATGAGCGTGCCGAGCGCCAGCGAGAGCAGCCCGAGCAGGGCCAGGTAGGCACCCGCGCCGACCGTCGCCCGCAGCCAGTCCGACGCCGACGGCGCGGCCGCCGAGTCCACCAGGGCGACCTGCCCGAGTCCCACCAGGGTGGCGACCACCGTCGTCACCGTGAAGACCAGCAGGAAGAAGACGATCGCCTTCGCCGTCAGCACCCGGGCCCGGCTCGGGCAGGCCGTCAGGGTCGTGCGGATCATGCCGGTGCCGTACTCGGAGGCGATGGTCAGCACCCCGAGCGTGATCACGCAGATCGAGGCCGGGAGCATCCCGAAGAAGCCGAAGCCGAGCGCGGACTCGTCGCCCATCGGCGCCTCGGAGCTCGCCGCGATCGCCGCCACGCCCAGGCCGATGGCCAGCATCAGCAGGACCATCACCCCGAGCGTCCACAGCGTCGAGCGCACCGAGCGGATCTTCGTCCACTCGGAGGCCAGCGCGTCACCGAGGTGCGCCCTGCGGACCGGGATCGGGGAGACGTAGGAGTGCGGTGCCGGGGCGTGGTGCGGGGCGGGGGCGGTCATCGGGCGTCCTTGGTGGTGTCGCTCGGCCGGGGGGTGGCCGGCTGCGGAGGGGCCGGGGGGACCGGAGGGGCGTACGGAGCGGCCGCGGGCGGCTGTCCGGGCGCTCCCGCGTACGGGTTCTGCCCGGGCGGCGGCGGGGCGTACCAGCCCTGCTGCGGCACGTCCTGCACCACCGGCTGCGGCGGCACGCCGTACCCCTGCTGCCCGGGCTGCTGCGGCGGCTGGAGGTGCGCGAGCCGGTCGTCCGTGGAGCGGTAGTCCACGGCGCCCTGCGTCAGGCGCATGTACGCCTCCTCCAGGGAGGCCTGGTGCGGGGACAGCTCCCAGAGCCGTACGTCCGCGCCGTGCGCGAGGTCGCTGATCCGCGGCAGCGGCAGACCCGTCACCCGCAGCGCGCCGTCCGGCTCCGACAGCACCTGGCCGCCGGCCTCCATGAGCGCCGCCGTCAGCTTCTCCCGCTGACCCGGCTCGGTCGCGGGGGTCCGCACCCGGGCGAAGTCGGCGGAGTTCGCCGAGATGAAGTCCTTGACGCTCATGTCCGAGAGCAGCTGCCCCCGGCCGATCACGATCAGATGGTCGGCGGTGAGCGCCATCTCGCTCATGAGGTGGCTGGAGACGAAGACCGTCCGCCCCTCGGCGGCGAGCTTCTTCATCAGGTTCCGGACCCAGAGGATGCCCTCCGGGTCCAGGCCGTTCACCGGCTCGTCGAAGAGGAGCACCTGCGGGTCGCCGAGCAGCGCCGCGGCGATGCCCAGCCGCTGGCCCATGCCGAGCGAGAAGCCCTTGGAGCGCCGCTTGGCCACGTCCTGGAGACCGACGACCCCGAGGACCTCGTCCACGCGCTGCGCCGGGATGCCCGCGAGCTGCGCGAGAGACAGCAGGTGGCTGCGCGCGCTCCGCCCGCCGTGCACGGCCTTCGCGTCGAGGAGCGCGCCGACCTGGCGGGGCGCGTTCGGCAGCTGCCGGAAGGGGTGGCCGCCGATCGTGACGTGCCCGGCGGACGGCTGGTCGAGCCCCAGGATCATCCGCATCGTGGTCGACTTGCCCGACCCGTTCGGTCCCAGGAAGCCGGTGACGACACCGGGCCTCACCTGGAAGGAAAGGTTGTACACGGCCGTCTTGGCGCCGTAGCGCTTCGTCAGGCCGACTGCCTCGATCATTCTCCAGCCCCATCGCCAGGTCGGTCGCACCATGGTCGGGGCGTGGCGGCCGTCGGCCGGAGCCCCCCGTATGAGCTAGGAGCTTATCCAGCCGTTGACGGTTCCGGCGAAGCGGAGAAGACCTCCGGGCCCGCTCCGGGGGAAACCTCAGGGTTGTCCCGCAAGGGGCCCCGGCGCGATCCCGCGGGACCTGCGCCGGGCCCCCGGAGGTCCCTCGGGGTCAGGCGTCCCGCTTCTTCATCACCAGGTAACCGCCGGCCAGCGCCGCCACCACCCAGAGCACCATGATCCCCAGCCCGGCCCACGGGCCGTAGGGAGCCTCCTCCGTGTTCATGGCGTCCGGGACGACCTGCATGATCTTCGAGCCGGCCTGGTCGGGGAAGTAGCGGGCCACCTCCTTGGCCTTCGGCACGGCCGCCAGGATCTGCGAGACCAGGAAGAAGAACGGCATCAGGATGCCGAGCGACAGCATCGACGAGCGCAGCATCGCCGCCACGCCCATGGAGAACAGCGCGATGAGGCCCATGTACAGCCCGCCGCCGATCACCGCCCGCAGCACGTTGTCGTCGCCGATCGAGGCGCTGTGCTCGCCGAGCAGCGCCTGCCCGAGGAAGAAGGCGAGGAAGCTCGTCGCGAGGCCCACGGCGAAGGCCAGCCCGCCGGCCACCGCGATCTTCGAGAAGAGGAAGGTCGCCCGCTGGGGCACGGCCGCCAGCGAGGTGCGGATCATCCCCGAGGAGTACTCGGTCCCCACCACCAGGACGCCGAAGACGACCATCGCCAGCTGCCCCAGGGTCATCCCGAAGAAGCTCACCAGGGTCGGGTCGAAGGTCGCCCGCTCGACCTCGCTGAGGTCGTCGAAGGTGGAGTTGAAGACGGCGGACAGCGCCGCGCCGATCGCCACCGTGACGATCAGGGCGCTCGCCAGGGTCCAGACGGTCGAGGACACCGTCCGGATCTTGGTCCACTCGGACTGCAGGACCGCGGATACCGCTGCCATGGCTCAGGCTCCCTGGGAGGTCGTGCCCCACTGGGGGCCGGGCGCCGGGGCGCCACCGTGTACATCGGTGCCGTGCGCGTGGTACTCCACCGCACCGGCGGTCATCTGCATGAAGGCCTCTTCGAGCGAGGCGCGCTGGGCGCTCAGCTCGTGCAGCACGAGCCCGTTCTCGGCGGCGAGTTCACCCAGCTTCTCGGTCGTCGCCCCGTCGACCTCCAGGTTGCCGCTGCCCGCCTCCACGGCGACGAACCCGTGGGCGTGCAGCACGTCCCGGAGCCGCTCCTGCTGCGGGGAACGCAGCCGCACATAACTCCGGGAATTCTCCTGGATGAAATCCGCCATCGACGTGTCGGCCAGCAGCTTTCCCTGCCCGATCACGATCAGATGATCGGCCGTCAGCGCCATTTCACTCATGAGATGGCTGGAAACGAAGATCGTCCGGCCTTCGGCCGCCAACGCCTTCATCAGATTGCGGATCCAGTGAATTCCCTCGGGGTCCAGACCATTGACGGGTTCGTCGAACATGAGGATCTCGGGATCGCCGAGCAGCGCCGACGCGATCCCGAGGCGCTGCCCCATGCCGAGGGAGAAACCCTTCGACTTCTTCCGGGCGACCGGCGTCAGACCCACCAGGTCCAGCACCTCGCCCACCCGGCGCTCCGGGATGCGGTTCGACTGCGCGAGGCACAGCAGGTTGTTGTACGCGGAGCGGCCGCCGTTCATGGCCTTGGCGTCGAGCAGCGCGCCGATGTACTTCAGCGGCTCCTCCAGCTCCCGGTAGTGCTTGCCGTCGATCCGGACCGTCCCGCTCGTCGGGTTGTCCAGATCCAGCATCATCCTCATCGTCGTCGACTTGCCCGCCCCGTTGGGCCCGAGGAAGCCCGTGATCACCCCAGGACGCACCTGGAAGGACAGGTGGTCGACCGCGGTCTTCGCCCCGTATCGCTTGGTCAGGCCCTCAAGCTCGATCATGAGATCCAACCTACGGGCGCGCAAAACCCCCCGCCACCGGAATGACAGGGGGTTCTGGGGAACGCTACGAACTCGTTACCGGTTGTCCGTCAGGTCGACGGCGCTCACCCGGACGGCCGTACGGGGGGCGGCCGTACGCGGCGGGCGCGTCAGCGGGACTGCTGGGCCGGGACGCCGGCCGGACGCTCGTCGTCGATCGGGGATCCGGCCGCCGCCACCGCGGCACCGGTCAGCGTCGCCAGCATCTCGCGGACGTTGGTCAGCTGCGCGTTGATCGAGTCCCGGCGGTTCGTCAGCGCCGCGAGCTCGCGCTCCGATTCGCTGCGGATCCGGTCGGCCTTGGCGTTCGCGTCGGCCACGATGTCCTCGGCCTGGCGCTGCGCGGTCTCCACCGTCTGACGGGCCCGGCGCTCCGCGTCCGTACGCAGCTTCTCGGCCTCCAGGCGGAGCTGCTCGGCGCGGTGCTCGATCTCGGCGAGGCGCTTCTCGGCCTTGGCCTGACGCGAGGCCAGGTCGCGCTCCGACTGTTCGCGGCGCTTGGCCAGGTTGGTCTCGAAGTCCGCGGCGGCCTGGGCGGCCTTGGCGCGGGTCTCCTCGAAGAGGGCGTCCGCCTCCTCGCGCTTCGACTGCGCGTCCTTCTGCGCCTCGGCGCGCAGCGTGTTGGCCTCGCCCTGCGCCTTCTCGACGATCCGGACGCCCTCGTCCTCGGCCTTCGACTTGCGCTCGGCCGCGAAGGACTCCGCGTCGTTGCGCACCTGCTGGGCGGCCGACTCGGCCAGCTCACGGTGCTGCTCGGCGGCGCGACGGGCCTCCTCACGCAGGTCCTTCGCCTCCTCCTCGGCGAGCCGGAGGATCTTCTCGACCCGGGCGCCGAGCCCCGCGTACGACGGCTCGGCGTCGGTGACCTGAGCCTGGGCGTTCTGCGTCTCGAGGTGGAGTTCCTCGATGCGCTTCTCCAGGGAGGTGATGCGGGACAGCGCACTGTCGCGGTCGGAAACGAGCTTGGTAATGCGGTCGTCCACCTGACCGCGGTCGTAACCGCGCCGCACGAGCTCGAAGCCGAAGGGGGAGGATGTGTCGCTCATGGGTTTCCTGTCGAATGAGACCGGTGAGGTGTTAGAGGGAATCCTAGGGGCCGAAGCGGCGTGTCATCGAGCGTATGCCCGTTTGATCTGGAGAATGTCCAGCCTTTTGAGTGGCTAGCCGTCCTGGGACTTGCCACTCGAACGAGTGGAACCCGCCGAAGCGCCCGCCTTGACACCCGCTGTCCCGGCGGACTTCGCGCCGGCGGAGGGGGTCTCGAAAGACTCCAACGCCTCCAGCACGTCCTGGACACGGGAGATCTCGGCATTGATGTCCTTGCGGCGCCGCACGAGCACCTCCAGCTCGCGCTGGCCCTCCTCGACCGTCTGCTCGGCCTCGGCCCGCGCCTCCGCCAGCGCCCGCTCCGCCTCGGCCTTGATGGCCTCGGCCTCCGCGACGAGCGAGGCCTTCTTCTGCTCGGCCTCCTTCAGGAGCGCCTCGGCCTTGCGGACGGCGGCGATCCGGACCTTGCTCGCCTCGGAACTCGCCTCGGAGACCAGCTCCTTGGCCTTCTCCTCGGCCTCGGCCCGCTGCTCGGTGGCGGCCTTCACCAGGTTGTCGACCCGCTCGCCCGCCGTCTTCATCTGCTCGGCGCTCTCGCGGCGCGCCCGCTCGTGCAGTTCCTCGATCTCGCCCTCGATCCGGCCCCGCAGCTCCTCGGCCCGCTCCCTTATCGCCGTCGCGTCGCCGCGGGCCCCGACGAGCAGCTCGTCCGCGTCCGTACGGGCCTTCTCGACCAGGGAGTTGCCCTCGACCGTCGCCTCGGCGACGATCCGCTCGGCCTCCTTGCGGGCCGCGCCGACCATCAGGTCGGCCTGCGACTCGGCTTCGGTGGTGGCGCGCAGCGCCTCCTCCTGCGCCTTGCCGATGAGCTGGTCGGCCTGCTCGGCCGCGTCGGAACGCTTCCGCGCGCCGGCCTCCCGCGCCTCGTCCAGGGTCCGGTCGGCCTCCGTGCGGGCCTCCGAGCGCATCTGCTCGGCGGCCGCCTCGGCCTCCGCCCCGAGCCGCTCGGACTCGGTGCGGATCCGCTCGGCGTCCTGCCGGGCGGAGCCCACGGTCGCCTCGGCCGCGGCGCGGGCCTCCGCCGTGACGGAATCGGCGAGTTCGGCGGCCTCGCGGGTGAGCCGCTCGGCCTCCGCGACCGCCTCGGCGGTGAGCCGTTCGGCCTCGGCGTTCGTCTCGCGGGTGAGCCGCTCCGCCTCGGAGGTCGCCTCGGCGATGAGGGCGTCGGCCTGCTCGGCGGCGTCGGCGCGGCGCTTGTCGGCGGCCTTGCGGGCCTCGTCGAGGACCTTCTCGCCGTCGGCCAGGGCCGCGTTCCGCAGGGCCTGCGCGTGCGCCTCCCCGTCGATCTTGACCTGTTCGGCCTCGGTACGGAGGCGCCGGGCGTCCTGCTCGGTGGTCTCCATGAGCTCGACCGCCTCGGCGGTGAGCCGCTCGGCCTCGGCGTTCGTCTCCCGGGTGAGCCGCTCCGCCTCCGAGGTCGCCTCGGCGATGAGGGCGTCGGCCTGCTCGGCGGCGTCGGCGCGGCGCTTGTCGGCGGCCTTGCGGGCCTCGTCGAGGACCTGCTCGCCGTCCGCGACCGCGGCCGCCCGCAGCGCCTCCGCGTGCGCCTCCCCGTCGGCCTTGACCTGTTCGGCCTCGGTACGGAGGCGCCGGGCGTCCTGCTCGGCGGTCTCCATGAGCTCGACCGCCTCGGCGGTGAGCCGCTCGGCCTCGGCGTTCGTCTCCCGGGTGAGCCGCTCCGCCTCCGAGGTCGCCTCCGCGAGGAGGGCGTCCGCCTGCTCGGCGGCGTCGCCGCGGCGCTTGTCCGCCGCCTGACGGGCCTCGTCCAGGATCTGCTCCGCCTCGGCGGCGATCCGCTCCGCCTCGGTGCGGGCCTCGCCGACGACCGACTCGGCGCGCTCGGCCGCCTCCGAACGGATCCGGTTCGCGTCGTCGCGGGCGTCGGCGCGGGTGCGGGCCGCGTCCTGCTCGGACGCGGCGAGCGCGTCCGTCGCCTCGGTGCGCACCCGCTGCGCGTACTCGGCGGTGTCCGTCCGCAGCTTCTCCGACTCGGCGATCGCCTCGGCGACCGTCCGCTCGGCCAGCGCCTTCGCGGCGTCCGTCTCCTCCTGCGCACGCGTCCGGGTGCGGGTGGCGTCCTCGGCGGCCCGCTCCCGCTCCTCGTAGGCGTCGGCGCGGACCCGGTCCGCCTCCTCCTGCGCCTCGGAACGCGTCCGCTCGGCCGCGTGCTCGGCGGCGCTGCGCAGCCCGGCGATCTCCTCCTCGGCCTGCTCGCGCAGACCGGCCACCGAGTCCCGCACCTCCTGGGCGGTCTGCTCGGCCGTGGTGAGCATCTCGGTCGCCCGCGCCTCGGCCTCGTCGACCAGCCGCTGCGCCTCGACCTGCGCGTCCTCGACGCGCTTGCGGGCGGCGGCGAGGAGTTCCTCGGACTGCTCGCGGGCGTGCTCGCGCTCCCGGCCGGCCTCGGAACGGGCCGACTCCAGGGTCTCCTCGGCCTCCCGGCGGCGCCGCACGGCCTCGTCCTGGGCGGCGGCCAGCGCCTCGGCGGCCTCCGCGGCCACCCGCTCGGCCGCGGCCGCGGCCTCGGCGCGCACCCGGTCGGCGGTCTCCTGGGCCTCCGACCGCAGCCGCTCGGCCTCCCCGGCCGCCTCGGTGCGCAACCGTCCCGCCGCGCTCTCCGCCTCGGTCCGGGTGGCGGAGGCGTCCGACGCGGCCTCGGCCCGCAGTCGCTCGGCCTCCTGCTCGGCCTGCTCCTGGAGCGTACGGATGCGCTCGGCGGCCTCGGTCCGCAGCCGCTCCGTCTCCTCGGCGGCCTCGCGCCGGATCAGCTCGCCCTCGGTGCGCGCGTCGGTGAGCTCCTCCCCGGCCGCCGCGACCTTCGCCTCGGCGTCGGTGTGCAGCCGGGTCAGCTCCTCGGCGGCCTCCGCGCGGCGGGCCTCGGCGGCCCGCTCGGCGTCCGCGCGCAGCCCGGCCGCGGCCTCCTCGGCCGCCGCCTTGACCGACTCGGCCTGCTCCTCGGCCTCGGCGCGCAGCCGCTCGGCCTCGGCGCGGGTGCGCTCCAGGGTCTCCTCGGCCTGCGCCCGGAGCGTCTGGGCGCGCTCCACGGCCTCCGACTTGACCCGCTCGCTCTCGGCGCCGGCCTTCGTCCGCAGCTCGTCGGCGTCGGTACGGGCCTTGGTGAGGAGTTCCTCGGCGGTGCTGGCCGCCTCCTCGATCTGCTGGACGGCCTCGCGGCGCGCCTCGCCGCGGATCCGCTCGCCCTCCGCGATGGCCTCGGCGCGCAGCTGCTCGGCCTCGCCGCGCAGCCGGCGGGCCTCCTCCTGCAGCTCGACCGTCTTGGCGCGGTACTCCTTGGTGTCGTCCTTCGCCGACCCGAGCAGTTCGTCGGCCTGCTCCTCGGCCTCGGAGCGCAGCCGGTCGATCTCCGCCTCGGTCTCGCGGCGGATCCGCTCGGCCTCCTCGGAGGCCTTGCGGGTGGTCTCGCGGGCGTCGTCGGACGCCTTGGTGAGGATCTCCTCGGCGTTCCGGGCGGCCTTGGCGAGCGCCGCGGCGGAGTCCTCGGCGGCGACCGTACGGGCCTTCTCGGAGGCCTCGGAGACGAGCTTCTCGGCCTCGGCGGTCGCCTCGCGGAGCTTCTCCGCGGCCTCGGCCTTGAGCGCCTCGGCGTCCTTGGTGGCCTCACCGACCAGCCGGGCGATCTCGGTCTTGGCGGTGCGGGTGCGCTGCTCGTTGACCGACTCGGCGGTGGAGAGCTGCTTGGCGGCGGCGTCCTTGGCCTCGGCGAGGGCCTTCTCGGCCTCGGCGCGGGCGGCGCGCAGCCGCTCCTCGGCCTCCTGCATGCGCTGCTCGGCGGCGCGGGAGAGCTCGGTGGCCTGTCGGCGGGCCTGGTCGGTCTCGGCGGCGGTGCTGGAGCGGAGCTGCTCGGCGTGGCTGGTGGCCTCCTGCGCCTGGCTGGAGGCGGCGCCGAGGAGGCGCTCGGCGTCCTTGCGGGCGCGCAGCAGAATCGCTTCGGCCTCGGCGCGGGCGGCCTCGGCCTCGGAGCCGACGCGGCGGCTGGTCTCCTCGGCGAGCCGGGTGGCCTCGGCGCGCGCGGTGGCGAGCGACTGCTCGGCCTCGGCGCGGGACTCCTCCAGCAGGCGGCGGGCCTGGGACTCGGTGCGGGCGCGGAGCTGCTCGGCCCAGGCGACGTTCTCGTTGACGTGCGCCTCGACGGTCTGGCGGCGCTCGCTGAGTTCCTGGTCCAGCTGCTGGCGCCGCTGCACCGCCTCGTTGTGCAGTTCGGCCTGGAGCCGGGACTGGTGCTCGGCGTGCTCCTGGAGGATGCGCTGCGTCTGCGCGCGGGCGTCGCGGAGTTCGCGCTCGGCGTCCTGACGGAGCTGCTCGGCCTGCGCCTGCGCGTTCCGCAGGAGCTGCTCGGCCTGGTAGCCGATGTCCGCGCTGTCGTAGGCGGGCCGGGACGCGATGGTGCGCCGCGCCTCGTGGAGCTTGGCGCGCAAGACCTCGACCTGGTATCCGAGATCCTCGGCGTGCTGAACGGCCTTCTCGCGCTCGGTCTTCAGCCGGTCCATCTCGGCTTCGAACCTGGCGAGATGGTCGTCTTCAGCTCGGTGGCTCTCCTGGCGTTCGTAGCCCCGCACTGCGCGGTCCATCCTTCCCCGAGCTCTTCGAGCAGGGGAGACCCCAACCCTGTTCGCAACTCCGACGAGTCCGACCTCACGGCTGAGGACGGACCCCCGGGGAATCGTGGCAGATCGGACGACCCCGACATCCCGACTACGGTGCCGCACGGAGCGGCCCCGACCGGCCCCGGCCCGGAGCCGCCCACTCTACCGGGCCAGGAATCCGGAGGTCAGTGCTCCGCTGAGGAGTGGTCAGCCGACGGCTCCGCCGAGGTGACCAGTTCCGTGAGGACGCCGTGGCAGTCCTTGGGGTGCAGGAAGGTGATCCGGGAGCCCATCGAGCCGATCCGCGGCTGGTCGTAGAGGACCCGGACGCCCTTGGAGCGGATGTCCTCGGCGTCGCCGTCGACGTCGGCCGTCCCGAAGGCGATGTGGTGCACGCCCTCGCCGTTCTTGGCCAGCCACTTGCCCACGGCCGAGTCCTCCCGGGTGGGCTCCAGGAGCTGGAGGTAGGAGGCCCCGCCGTCCGAGGTGTCGTTGATCTTGAGCATGGCCTCGCGGACGCCCTGCTCCTCGTTGACCTCGGAGTGGAAGACCTCGAAACCGTACGTGGCACGGTAGAACTCGACGGTCTTGTCCAGGTCGAAACAGGCGATCCCGATGTGGTCGATTCGCGTCAGCATGCCTCCAGTGCAGCGCCGCCGGGGTGGTTACGCAACGTGCGCGCCGTCACACCGACCGGCCGATGACCGGGCGGTCCGCCGCTCAGTACATTGGCGGTAAACCCTCGTTCACTTCTCATCCCTAGGGGCCGTGCCTCATGTCTGGAACGACCGGTACCACCTCAGTGATCGTCGCGGGCGCCCGTACGCCCATGGGTCGCCTGCTCGGTTCGCTCAAGTCCTTCTCGGGCGCCGACCTCGGCGGTTTCGCGATCAAGGCCGCCCTCGACCGTGCGGGCATCGGCGGCGACCAGGTGCAGTACGTGATCATGGGCCAGGTGCTCCAGGCGGGTGCCGGGCAGATCCCCGCCCGCCAGGCCGCGGTCAAGGCCGGCATCCCGATGAACGTGCCGGCCCTCACCGTCAACAAGGTGTGTCTGTCCGGTCTCGACGCCATCGCGCTCGCCGACCAGCTGATCCGCGCGGGTGAGTTCGACGTGGTCGTGGCCGGCGGCCAGGAGTCGATGACCAACGCCCCGCACCTGCTGCCGAAGTCCCGCGACGGCTTCAAGTACGGCGCCGTGGAGATGCTCGACGCCATGGCGTACGACGGTCTGACCGACGCCTTCGAGAACATCGCCATGGGCGAGTCCACGGAGAAGCACAACACCCGCCTGGGCATCCGGCGCCCCGAGCAGGACGAGATCGCCGCCCTCTCGCACCAGCGTGCCGCCGCGGCCCAGAAGAACGGCATCTTCGAGGCCGAGATCACCCCGGTCGAGATCCCGCAGCGCAAGGGCGAGCCCGTCGTCTTCTCCAAGGACGAGGGCATCCGCGCGGAGACCACCGCCGAGTCCCTCGGCAAGCTCCGCCCGGCCTTCGCCAAGGACGGCACCATCACCGCCGGCTCCTCCTCGCAGATCTCCGACGGCGCCGCCGCCGTCGTCGTGATGAGCAAGGCCAAGGCCGAGGAGCTGGGCCTGGAGTGGATCGCCGAGATCGGCGCCCACGGCAACGTGGCCGGTCCGGACAACTCGCTCCAGTCGCAGCCGTCGAACGCCATCCTGCACGCGCTGAAGAAGGAGGGCCTGACCGTCGACGACCTCGACCTGATCGAGATCAACGAGGCCTTCGCCGCGGTGGCCGTCCAGTCAATGAAGGACCTCGGCGTTACCCCCGAGAAGGTGAACGTCAACGGTGGCGCCATCGCCCTCGGCCACCCGATCGGCATGTCCGGCGCCCGCGTGGTGCTGCACCTGGCCCTGGAGCTCAAGCGGCGCGGCGGCGGCATCGGCGCGGCGGCCCTGTGCGGCGGCGGCGGTCAGGGCGACGCGCTGATCGTCCGCGTCGCCGGCAAGTAAGTCACCTCGGCAAGGTCAGGCAAGGAGCTCAGCACATGGTGGACGTCCCCGCTCTGGTCGCCCAGGCACGGGAGGGCAGGCCGCGGGCCGTGGCCCGGCTGATCTCGCTCGTGGAGGGGGCGTCCCCGCAGCTGCGCGAGGTCATGGCGGCGCTCGCGCCGCTCACCGGCGGCGCGTACGTGGTGGGCCTGACCGGCTCGCCCGGCGTCGGCAAGTCCACGTCGACGTCCGCGCTGGTCTCCGCCTACCGGCGGGCGGGCAAGCGGGTCGGCGTCCTGGCCGTCGACCCGTCGTCGCCGTTCAGCGGCGGTGCGCTTCTCGGCGACCGGATCCGGATGGCGGACCACGCCTCCGACCCGGGCGTCTACATCCGCTCCATGGCCACCCGCGGCCACCTGGGCGGACTCGCCTGGTCGGCGCCGCAGGCGATCCGCGTCCTGGACGCGGCCGGCTGCGAGGTGATCCTGGTGGAGACGGTCGGCGTCGGGCAGTCGGAGGTCGAGATCGCCTCCCAGGCCGACACCTCCGTCGTCCTCCTCGCGCCGGGCATGGGTGACGGGATCCAGGCCGCCAAGGCGGGCATCCTGGAGATCGGCGACGTGTACGTGGTGAACAAGGCGGACCGGGACGGCGCGGACGCGACCGCCCGGGAGCTCAACCACATGCTGGGGCTGGGCGAGGCGCGCGGGCCCGGCGACTGGCGGCCGCCTATCGTGAAGACGGTCGCGGCGCGCGGCGAGGGCGTCGACGAGGTCGTGGAGGCCCTGGAGAAGCACCGCGCGTGGATGGAGGAGCACGGGGTCCTGGCGGAGCGCCGCCGGGTCCGCGCCGCGCGCGAGGTGGAGACCATCGCGGTCACGGCGCTGCGGGAGCGGATCGGCGACCTGCACGGCGACCGGCGTCTGGACGCCCTCGCGGAGCGGATCGTGGCGGGCGACCTCGACCCGTACGCCGCCTCGGACGAGCTGGTCGCGAGCCTGACGGGCAACTGAGCGGGGCCGCGGCCCCGCGGGTACGGAGAAGGGCCCCACCGGGACGACCGGTGGGGCCCTTCTCCGTCAGGTCCGCCGGGTCCGACGGGTCCGTCGGGGCTACGGCTTGCCGCGGCGGCCGCGCAGCTGGTCGGCGACCGGCTTGAGGGACTCGCGCAGGTCGCCGAGGGCGTCCGGGCCGATCTGGTCGATGAAGTGCTTGCGCACCGACTCGACGTGGTGCGGGGCGACCTTCTGCATCGTGGCCATGCCCGCGTCGGTCAGCACCGCGTACAGCCCGCGCCGGTCGGACTCGCAGTTCTCCCGCCGGACCAGTCCGGCGTTCTCCATCCGGGTGATCTGGTGCGAGAGCCGGCTCTTCGACTGGAGCGTGGCCGCGGCCAGGTCGCTCATGCGCAGTCGCCGTTCCGCCGACTCCGAGAGGTTCACGAGGATCTCGTAGTCGTTCATCGTCAGGCCGAAGGGCTGGAGGTCCCGCTCCAGCTGGTACGTCAGCATTCTGTTGACGTCCAGGAATGTGCGCCACGCACACTGCTCGGCGTCGGTGAGCCACGGAGTGGCGGTCTCGGTCTCCATGTATGGATTCTACCTAAGAAGTTGAATACTTGACGAAGTCTGGGAGCGTGCGTTCGATGACGTCACACTCCGCAGACTACCGCTCACAGCCCGAAGCGACGCTGGAGGTCACCGAGCTGGCCGGGAAGGCGCGGTACCGAGCCTTGCACAGACTGGCCTGAACCGGGCGATCCGTGGCCCCCCGGCACGCCCGCCTGGGCCGGCGGCCCGCCGATCTCCCGCTCCGCCATCAGGATCTCCGTCGACTGGAGCAGGACCGTCCCCGTCCCCACGAACTCGAACTGGTGCTCCTCGCCGGAGGTGCCCCCGAGGCCGGTCAGCGCGCGCACGCCCCCCATCACGCCCGTCATGTACCCGTGGTCGTAGTGGTGGCAGGGGGAGGGGCAGTCCGCCCAGCCGACCAGCGCCTGCGGGTCCACCCGCATCGGGGGCTCCATGAAGACCACCGGGCCGTTCGACGCGGCCACGAACTTGCCGGTGCCGATCAGCGTCACGAAGCCCGGCACGATCGACTGCTTCAGCGCGAGGCTCGGCTGGTAGGCCAGCAGGTTCCCCGAGCGGATCGTCAGGTTGCCCTCGTCGAGGTCGAACGAGTTCACGTCGAAGGCCCGGTCCGCCAGCAGCATCTTGCCGCTGCCCTCCGCGACCACCCAGTCGCTCGCGTGCAGCGGCGAGTGGAAGGACGTCCGGACCAGGCGGTCCAGCCGCCCGTGCCCGATGCCGTTGAACTCGATCCGCCCGTAGTAGGCGATCATCTTGCCCTTCTGCAGGAACCACTGGGAGCCCTTGAGCTCCACGCAGAAGGTGTACGCGTTCACGTTGTCGTCCGACGGCAGGGTCGCCGGGTCGTGGATCACGGGACCGGTCACAGCTTCTCCTCCGAGGCCTGCACGTACACCGCACCGCTGCCGCTCAGCTCCAGCTGGAACGCCTCGCCCGAGCCGCGGCCCACCATGTCGCGCCAGCCGAGCGCGGTGGAGAGCTTGTTCCGCACGTCGCCGTGGTGGGCCACGTACGCCTGCGGGTCCACGTGGACCGGGCGGCCCGGGGTGATCGGCAGCTCGATCACCCCGCCGTGCGCCATCACCGCGACCGCGCCGTGCCCCCTGAGGGTGGTGGTGAAGAGGCCCTGGCCGGTCACCTGGCCGCGGACCATGCCCATGACCCCGCCCTGCGAGCCCATGAACATCGTGCCCTGCTCCAGGGTGCCGTCGAAGGCCAGCAGCCGGTCGGCCTCCACGTACAGGGTGTCCCCGGTCAGCCCGATCACCTGGATGTGGTGACCGCCGTGCCCGAACATCACCGTGCCGTTCCCCTCGACGGTCATCAGCGGCGTCGCCTCGCCGGCCACGCGGCGGCCGATCATCGACATCACACCGCCCTGGCCGCCGGCGGTGTTCGGCGTGAAAGTGACGTCGCCGCGGTACGCGAGCATCGCGCCACGCTGGCTGAACATCCGCTGCCCGGGGACGACCGTCGCCTCGATCATCTTCGAGTTGATCTCACGGAACGGCACTAGACGTCCCCTCCGACCGTGTTGCGCTCGCTCGGCTGGACGTACACGAGGCCGTCCCCCTCGAACCGGATCTGGAAGGCCTCGCCGCCGCCCTCGCCCATGAAGGTGCGGAACGTCACACCCGACTGGAAGTGCTGCTGGAGGTTGCCCTGGTGGGCGATGTACGCGCCGGGGTCGACCTGGAGCGGGTACTGCGGGGTCACCCGCAGCACCACCGCCGGGCCGTCGGACATGATCGCGGCCTGGCCCGTCCCCTCCACGGTCGTGGTGAAGAGGCCGTTGCCGGTCGCTCCGCCGCGCAGGCCCGTGAAGGTGGTGCCGGTGCGCAGCCCCGCGTCGGTGCAGAGCAGATTGCTCGCCTCGACCCAGAGCTTGTCGCCGTGCAGCGAGACGAGGTTGATCTCGGAGGCCCGGTCGGCGAACCAGCAGGTCCCCTGGCCGCGCACCTCCATCACCTCCATCTGCTCACCCGTGAGCCGGCGGGTGACCATGCCGCGCAGGCCCTCACCGCCACCGCTCATCTTCTTGAACGCCATCTGGCCGTCGTAGGCGACCATCGAGCCGTTCTTCGCCTTGACGGCGTCGCCGGTCATGGAGACGGCGAGCACCTTGCTGCCTTGGAGTCGGAACGTTGCCACCCGCTGAAGGTACTGGGGACCCGGATAAAGAGACAGCAAAGTCGGCATGCACAATGGACGGGCCCTTGTGCATCCGTTCACAAGATCGAACGAAGGTGACCCCCTCCGTGGACATCAAGACCGCTTCCTCCCTCCACCGGCTCCGGCTCGTCTCCGCGCCGGAGGCCGTCTCGTTCCTGCTCCTGCTCGTCTGCTCGGTGCTGAAGCGGACGACGGACTTCAACGCGGTGCCGGTCATGGGTGCGATCCACGGCCTGCTGTTCGTCCTCTACGTGCTGTTCTGGCTGGACGCCTGGAACCGCACCAAGTGGAGCTTCGGGACCGCCGCCCTCTACTTCGTCCTCTCCGTGCTGCCGTTCGGCGGCTTCTACGCCGAGCGGAGGCTGAAGCGCGAGGCCCAGGACGCGGTCATCGCCTCCCGCGCCCGCGCCGAGCAGACCCAGGGCGCGGTGAAGGCGTGATCGTCGCGTTCTCCGTCACCCCGCTGGGCGTGGGGGAGGAGGTCGGCGAGTACGTCGCCGACGCCGTCCGCGTGGTCCGCGAGTCCGGCCTCCCCCACCGCACCGACGCCATGTTCACCTCCGTCGAGGGCGAGACCTGGGACCAGGTCATGGACGTCGTGAAGCGCGCCGTCGCCGCCGTGGAGGCGCGGGCGCCGCGCGTCTCGGTCGTCATGAAGGTCGACATCCGCCCCGGCGTCACGGACGGCCTGACCAGCAAGGTCGCCACGGTGGAGCGGTACCTGGAGGGCTGAGGCCCCCGCTCCCGCCCCCCGGCGAGAAGCCCCCGGTCCCCTGCGGGACCGGGGGCTCCGTCGTGCCCGGGGGCGGCCGCCCCCGCGCCTGGAGGGTGCCGCCGGCCTCCCCCGGACCGACCCACTCGGAGTAGTCCAGTCGACACGCCGGTGGTTCGCCCCTTTTGCTGGGCTATCGGCATGTTCGACGACCGCGGGAGGCATCGTGGGCCGAGGAGGGTACGACTACGAGACCTACAGCCGACTCGCCGGTCCGCTCACCGAACCCGACCCGGTGGCCTACACGGTCCGGTACCGGAGCCTGCTCGCGAAGGAGCCGCACCGCGTCCGGGCCGTCCTCCTGATGAGCCTCGCGCCCGTCCTCTCGGGCCTCCTCCTGGCCTACCTCGTCTGGCCGAGCCACCGCACCGTCCGGGAGGGCGGCGACCCCCTGCTCGTCCACCTCGACACCGCGATGCTCGTGTCGATCGGCCTCATCTGCCTCTTCATGCTGGTGAACGTCACGTCGATCGCCCACGCCACCATGGTCGCCCGCGACCCCATACCCGTGTACGCCGAGCCGGGCACCCGGGTCGCCTTCCTCACCACGTACGTCCCGGGCAAGGAACCGCTCGCCATGGTCCGCGCGACCCTCCGGGGCGCCACCCGGCTGCGGCACGACGGCCCCCTCGACCTCTGGCTCCTCGACGAGGCCGACTCCGCCGAGGCCCGGGAGCTCTGCGCCGAACTGGGCGTACGCCACTTCAGCCGGGCCGGCGTCCCGGAGTGGAACCGCGCCGAGGGAGTCCACCGGGCGAAGACCAAGCACGGCAACTACAACGCCTGGCTCGCCGCGCACGGCGACGCCTACGACTACTTCGCCTCCGTCGACACCGACCACGTCCCGCTCCCCGACCTGCTGGAGCGGATGCTCGGCTACTTCCGCGACCCCGACGTCGCCTTCGTCGTCGGACCGCAGGTGTACGGCAACTACACCGGCGTCGTCACCAAGGCCGCCGAGTCCCAGCAGTTCCTCTTCCACGCCCTCGTCCAGCGCGCCGGGAACCGCTACCACGCGCCCATGTTCGTCGGCACCAACAACGCCGTCCGGATCTCCGCGCTCCGGCAGATCGGCGGCCTGCGCGACTCGATCACCGAGGACATGGCCACCGGCTTCGAACTGCACCGCAGGAGGAACCCGGACACCGGCCGCTTCTGGCGCTCCGTCTACACCCCCGACGTCCTCGCCGTCGGCGAGGGCCCGGCCTCCTGGACGGACTTCTTCACCCAGCAGCTCCGCTGGTCCCGGGGCACGTACGAGACGATCCTCCGGCAGTACTGGAAGACGCCCTTCCGCGTCCCGCCGGGCCGCTTCCTCAACTACACCCTGATGCTCGCCTACTACCCGATGACCGCGGTCAACTGGCTCCTGGGCATCCTCAGCAGCGTCCTCTACCTCTGGTTCGGCGCCTCCGGCACCCAGGTCTCCACCTCCGTCTGGCTGATGATCTACAGCGACGCCGTCGCCCTCCAGATCGGCCTCTACCTCTGGAACCGGCGGCACAACGTCTCGCCCCACGAGCCCGAGGGCTCCGGCGGCCTCGCCGGCATGGCGATGTCCGCGGTCTCCGCCCCCGTCTACCTCATGTCGCTGGGCTCGGCGGTCCTGCGCACCCGCGGCCGCTTCGTCGTCACCCCCAAGGGCGGCGAGGCCAGCCCCGACCGGCTCGCGACCTTCCGCATCCACCTCTTCTGGGCGGCGGTCCTCCTCGTCTCGCTCGCCGCCTCCGTCCCCCTCGGACACACCCACGCGGCCATGCGCACCTGGGCGTCGCTCGCCCTCGTCATCGCCCTCGCCCCGGTCACCCTCTGGGCCTGCGCGGCCGTCCGCAGGAGGCGGGTGCTCCGCGTCCGCGCCCAGGCCCGCGCGCGGACCCGCGCCCGCCGCCCCGCCGGGACCCGCGAAGGGGCCGCCACGGCAGCCGCCGCGCCGCACCCGACCGCCCCCGTGGGCCCCGCGCCCACGACGACCGGAGGGAGCTGACCCATGGCGAACCGGCCGTCGGCGAAGTTCCGGAAGACCCTCCTCGGCAGCGGGGCGGTCGTGGTCCTCGCGGCGCTCAACGCCCCCGCCGCGGTCTCCTTCGCCGAGCAGAGGTACCACGCCTACAAGATCGCCCAGCCCGGCTACCAGCGGCGCTTCGGCTCCTGGGCCGAGGTCCCGGTCCCCGAGCAGTACCGCGTCAACGCCATCCACGCGGCCCTGCTGCACACCGGCAAGGTCCTGCTCATCGCCGGCTCCGGCAACAGCCAGAAGAACTTCGACGCGGGGACCTTCGAGACCGTCCTCTGGGACCCCGCCGCGAACACCTTCAAGAAGATCCCGACGCCCGTCGACTTCTTCTGCTCCGGCCACACCCAGCTCCCCGACGGCCGGCTGCTCGTCGCGGGCGGCACCGCCCGGTACGAGATCCTCGACGGCGAGGTCAGGAGGGCCGGCGGGGGCATGCGGGTCAAGAACGAGAACCCCGACAAGGCCGTCACCCTCAGGAAGGGCACCGTCTTCCGCTCGCCCTCCGGCATCGAGTACGTCTCCCGGTTCGACGTCACCGTCCCCAGGGCGAAGCGCGAGTTCGAGATCTCCTACGACGGCGGCGGCCGGATGAAGCCGTGGAAGACCAAGGTCACCGCCGCCGAGGCCCGGGTCTTCGTCGAGGCCCGCGAGGAGGGCCCGCAGGCCCTCACCACCGAGGCCGCGCAGTACGAGGTCGTCGGCCTCAAGGGCGACGACGCCGACGACGTCTACGGCCTGGCGCAGAAGCTCACCACCGAGAAGCAGGACTTCCAGGGCATCAAGGGCGCCTACGAGTTCGACCCGAGGGCCGAGCGGTACGTCCCCGTCGCCCCCATGAAGGACGCCCGCTGGTACCCCACCCTGGTCACCCTCGACGACGGCCGGGTCCTCGCCGTCTCGGGGCTCGACGACGTCGGCGACGTCGTCCCCGGCGACAACGAGATCTACGACCCCGCGACGAAGAAGTGGACCAAGGGCCCCACCCGCTACTTCCCCACCTACCCCTCCCTCTTCCTCACCCGGGGCGGCAAGCTCCTCTACACCGGCTCCAACGCCGGATACGGCCCCGCCGACAAGGGCCGCGCGCCGGGCCTGTGGGACCTGGAGAAGAACGCCTTCACCCCGCTCGGCGGGCTCACCGACCCCGACCAGCTGGAGACCTCCTCCTCCCTGCTGCTCGCCCCGGCCCAGGACCAGAAGGTGATGGTCCTCGGCGGCGGAGGGGTCGGCGAGTCGCCCCGGTCGACCGCCCGCACCTCGATCGTCGACGTCTCCGCGGACAGTCCCGTCTTCACCGACGGGCCGGCGCTCCCGCAGGGCACCCGCTACCTCAGCAGCGTCCTGCTGCCCGACGACACCGTCCTCACCACCGGCGGCTCGCGGGACTACCGGGGCCGCGGCGGCAGCGACATCCTCAAGGCCCAGTTCTACGACCCGCGGACCAACGCCTTCACCGCGGCGGCCGCACCCACCGTCGGCCGGAACTACCACTCCGAGGCGCTGCTGCTGCCCGACGGACGGGTCGTCACCTTCGGCTCCGACCCGCTCTTCGACGACAAGGACGACACCCGCCTCGGCACCTTCGAGCAGCGCGTCGAGGTCTTCACCCCGCCCTACCTCCACCGGGCCGGCGCCGACCGGCCCGTCCTGGGGGAGGGGCCGCAGGAGCTCGACCAGAACGGCCGCGCCACCTTCAAGACCGCGGACGCCGGCCGGATCGCCGAGGCCCGGCTCATGCGCCCCAGCGCCGTCACCCACACCACCGACGTCGAACAGCGCTCCGTGGAGCTCGGGCTGACGAGGAGCGGGAACGGGACGACGGTCACCGTCGACGTGCCGGACGACCGGACCCTCGTCCCGCCCGGCTGGTACATGCTCTTCGTCACCGACGCCGACGGCATCCCGTCCGAGGCGAAGTGGATCCAGGTCGGCGACTGACCCGGGCGGCCCGCCGCGGGCCCGCGGAGCTACCCCCGCGCCCGGCGCGCCAGACCCAGGGCGTACTCCGGCCACCAGGTGCCCGCGGCCGGGCCGCCCCGGCACGTGCCGTCCGAGTCGCCGGGGCGTTTGATCCACAGGTACGCGTCCACCAGGCCGTCCCCGGTCCGGTCGGTCGGCGGGACGCCGAGGGCCCGGCCGGGCGGATTGCACCAGGCGTCCGCCCGGTCGCCGGGGAGCGGGCCGTCGCCGTTGCGGCTGGTGTCCACCGTGAAGTGCGCGCCGCCGAGCAGCCCCGACAGCGCGGCGCCGAACTCCCGCACCCGGTCGGTCGTCTGGAAGTTGGAGACGTTCAGCGCGAAGCCGTCCGCGCGGGCGACCCCCGCCCGGCGCAGCGGCTCCACCAGCCGGCCCGGGTCGTCGATCCACGCCGGGTTGCCCGCGTCCAGGTAGACCCGCGTGCGGGGCTGCCGCTTGAGCCGGTCGACCGCCTCGGCCAGCAGCCCGTACCGCTCGTCGTGGTACTCGGCCGGGGTGCAGCCGTCCACGAGGTGCGGCACCGCGTCCGGCTCCAGGACGACGATCGCGGCGGACTCCCCGAGCGCGGCGGCGAAGGACTCGATCCAGGCCCGGTAGGCCCCCGCGTCGTGCGCGCCGCCCGCCGAGTACATGCCGCAGTCGCGGTGCGGGATGTTGTACGCCACGAACACCGCCGTACGGTCCTGCGCGGCCGCCCCCCGCACCGCACGGGTGATCTCCGGCACGGGATCGTCGCCGGCCGGCCAGTCCGCTACCGGGCGGTCCGCGATCCGCCGCAGGACCTTCGCGTCCTCGGCCCGGCCCCCCGCCTCGTACGCGCGCACCTGGCGGGCCGCGTCGCTCTCCGGGTCCACCCAGAACGGCGAGCCGCCTTCGGGGGCCGCCGTCTCGCCGCGCGCGGACGGCGGACCGACCGGACCCCGCCGCGGCGCGTCCCCGCCGCACCCGGCCACGAGCAGGAGGCAGGCGAGGACCAGGGCGGCGGCGGTGACGGTGCGGCGGGACATCCGGCCCCCAGGCTCGGGTACGGCGGGCACGGCGCCCCGGGCGGACGGCGGGGCGAGCCGGGCCATCGTGACACGCGGGTCAATCCGTTCCGGGCTGCGACACCGCGATCCCCAGCGGGGTCCGCTCGTACAGCACCTGGTGGCCGTACCGCCGCGAGGTCAGCAGTCCCGCGTCCCGCAGCACCGCCAGATGCGCGGAGACGGTGGACGGGGCCCGGCCCAGCAGGTGCGAGAGCGCCGTCGTCCCCATCGGCTCGGCCAGGGCGCACAGGACGTCCGCCCGCACCGGGCCGAGGAGCCGCCCGAGCGCCTCCGGGGTGCGGTCGCCCGCCCCGGACCACAGACCGCCGATCCCGCGCGCCGGGTAGACCACCGTCGGCTGCCACGGCGGATCGAAGCCGCTCACCACGTCCGGCCAGGTGAACACCGACGGCATCAGGACGAGCCCCTGCCCCTCCAGCGGCCGGACGTGCTCGCCGCGGTAGGCGACCCGCAGCGTGGCGGCCCGCGCGTCCCACGCGAAGGCCGGGTGCAGCTCGTCCAGGAGCCGTTCGAGCCCGCCCTCGGCCAGCCGCCGCGAGTGGTAGGCCACGTCCGCCTCCAGGAGGGCCCGCAGCCGGGGCCAGTCCGGGGCGATCAGCGCCTCCCACGCCGCCCTGAGCAGCTCGGCGAGCCGCAGCACGGCCCCGGCGGGATCGGCGAGGAGCCGCCGCCCCTCGGGTGTCTCCGCGGCCCCCGGGGTGTCCGCGAGCGCCCGCTCGAAGTCGGTCAGGACCAGCGCCGGATCGGTCTCCCGCACCGCCGCGATCTCGTCCTCGAAGGCGGCGGCCGGTCCCAGCGGCGGCGGGTAGAGGAAGTCCGGACTGTGCCCGTGCAGGGGCATCAGCAGGTGCAGCGGCCCGAGGTCGAGCTCCCGCGCGGCGGACGCGATCCGCCGCATCCACGGCAGGTGGTAGCCCTGCCTGCCGGGCCGGGCCAGGACCCGTACGGCGGAGTGCGTCTCCCAGAGGGGCGAGATCGCGAACCGGATCCGCAGCGGATCGGCCTCGCCGAAGCGCAGGTGGTACGGCACGGGCCCTCCGGGCGGGACGAGCGGACGAGCGGAAGATTCGCCTGGGTCCGAAAGTCTAGGGCGGGCCGCCCCGCCGACGGCACGCTGCCTGCCATGCCCACCCACGACGACCCCACCACCGCACCACCCGGGACCGGACCGCGACCGACCGCACCCGCGACCGTCCCCGCGCTTGCGCCCGCGACCCCGTCCGCACCCGTACCCGCGCCCGCGTGCGCACCCGTACCCGCGACTGCGATTGAGTCCGCGCCCGTCCCCGCACCCGCAACCGTCCCCGCGCTTGCGCCCGCGCCCGCGACCCCGTCCGCACCCGTACCCGCGCCCGCGTGCGCACCCGCACCCGCGACTGCGTCCGCACTCGCACCCGTCCCCGCGCCCCCGCCCGAGCCCGAGCCCGCGTCCGCACCCGCGACCGTCTCCGCGACCGAGCCCGCCTGCGAGCCGCCGGCCGCGCCCGCGGACCCCGCCGCCCCCGGCCCCGCTCCCGGTCCCGCCGGACGGCCCGGCTACCGGGCCGTCTTCCGGGTGCGGGAGTTCCGGGTCGTCTTCGTGGCGCACCTGTTCTCGCTGCTCGGCGTCGTCGTCAGCGAACTCGCCCTCACCGTGCTCGTCTACGACCTCACCCGCTCCCCGCTCCTCTCCTCCCTCACCTTCGCCCTCGGCTTCCTCCCCTACCTCGTCGGCGGCACCCTGCTCGCCGGGCTCACCGACCGGTTCCCGCCCCGCCGGATCCTGGTGGTCTGCGACCTCTTCTGCGCGGCCTGCGTCGCGCTCATGGTCGTCCCCTCCACCTCCGTCGCCGTCCTGCTCGTGCTGCGCTGCGCCATCGCCGTCGTCTCGCCCGTCTTCAACGGCACCCGGATGGCGACCCTCGCCGACATCCTGGGCGAGGGCGACCTCTTCGTCCTGGGCCGCTCCCTGCTCCGGATCGTCTCCCAGAGCGCCCTGCTGACCGGCTACGCCGTCGGCGGCGTCCTGCTCACCGTCCTCCCGCCGCGCGGCGCGCTCGCCGTCACCGCCACCACCTTCCTCGTCTCCGCGCTGCTCCTCCGGTTCGGCACGGTCCGCCGGCCCGCCCGCGCCCCCGCGTCCGGGGCGGCCGGGAGCGGGCTCTCCGGCACCTGGGCCGTCCTGCGCGACCGCCGCGTCCGCGCCCTGATGCTGATGTTCTGGGCGCCGCCGCTCTTCGCGGTCGTCCCGGAAGCGCTCGCCGCGCCCTACGCCGACCGGATCGGCGTCTCCACCGCGGCGCTCGGCCTCCTCATGTGCGCGCTGCCCGTCGGCACCATCGCGGGCGAGCTGTTCGCCGGGGCCTTCCTGTCCGCCGCGACCCGCTCCCGGATCGTGCTGCCGCTCGCCGTGACCGGCGTCCTGCCGTACCTGCTCTACGCGCCCGAGCCCGGCGTGCCCCTCGCGGCCGCCGCCCTCTTCCTGGCGGGTGCCACCGGGGCGTACACCCTCGGCCTCGACGCCTGGTTCGTCGCCGCCGTCCCGGAGGAGCAGCGGGGGAGGGCCATGACCCTGATGACGGCGGGCATGATGACCGTCCAGGGCGTCGGGATGGCGGGCGCCGGCCTCGCCGCCGAGTTCGTCCCGGTGCACGCGGTCGTCGCCGGCACGGGGGTCCTCGGCACCCTCTGCCTGCTCGCCGCCGCCGCCGAACTGCGGGCGGCCGGGGCGGCGGGCGCGCCGGGAGGGGCGCGGCGGCGGGGGACCGGCGGGGCGGCCGGCGACCGAAAGGCGAGACGGGGCTGACCGGCATGTGACCAGTCGGTAAGGTCGACGCGTGCCGAAGCCGCTCAGTCTCCCCTTCGACCCCATCGCCCGCGCCGACGAACTCTGGCAGAAGCGCTGGGGCCCGGTCCCCTCGATGGCCGCGATCACCTCGATCATGCGCGCCCACCAGATCCTCCTCGCGGAGGTCGACGCCGTCGTCAAGCCGTACGGGCTGACCTTCGCGCGCTACGAGGCACTGGTGCTGCTCACCTTCTCCAAGGCGGGCGAGCTGCCGATGTCCAAGATCGGCGAGCGGCTGATGGTCCACCCGACGTCTGTGACGAACACGGTGGACCGGCTCGTGAAGTCCGGGCTGGTCGACAAGCGCCCCAACCCCAACGACGGCCGCGGAACGCTCGCCTCCATCACGGAGAAGGGCCGTGAGGTGGTCGAGGCCGCCACCCGCGACCTGATGGGGATGGACTTCGGGCTCGGCGCCTACGACGCCGAGGAGTGCGCCGAGATCTTCGCGATGCTGCGCCCGCTGCGGGTCGCCGCGGACGATTTCGACGAGAGCTGACGCGCCCGGCCGCGGGGGCCGGTCGGGACCGGCCGGCCGGGCCGACCGGCCGGGGCCCGTCGGGACCGGACCCGCGCGAAGATCGCCCGGAACGTGCCGTTACGCTCGACGGCATGAAATCCAGCGTGCTGACCCGTTACCGCGTCATGGCGTACATCACCGCCGTCATGCTGCTCGTGCTGTGCACCTGCATGGTCTTCAAGTACGGGTTCGACATGGGCGAGGACGTGACCTTCGCGGTCTCCCAGGCCCACGGCGTCCTCTACATCATCTACCTCGTCTTCGCCTTCGACCTGGGCTCCAAGGCTCGCTGGCCGTTCGGGAAGCTGCTCTGGGTCCTGGTCTCGGGCACCATCCCCTTCGCCGCGTTCTTCGTCGAGCGCAAGGTCGTCGCCGAGACCCTGCCGCTGATCGACGGCGCCCGGCCGGAGCCGGTCAAGGCCTGACACGGACCCCCGCACTGGTGTGCGGGGGTTTCCCATCGACATTTACTAGGACGTCCTAGTAAATTCGAAGCATGGACGCTGACGCCATCGAGGAAGGCCGCCGTCGCTGGCAGGCCCGTTACGACAAGGCCCGCAAGCGGGACGCCGACTTCACCACGCTCTCCGGCGACGCCGTCGAGCCGGTCTACGGGCCCCGGCCCGGCGACACCTACGAGGGGTTCGAGCGCATCGGCTGGCCCGGCGAGTACCCCTACACCCGGGGCCTCCACGCCACCGGCTACCGCGGCCGGACGTGGACCATCCGCCAGTTCGCCGGCTTCGGCAACGCCGAGCAGACCAACGAGCGCTACAAGATGATCCTCGCCGCCGGCGGCGGCGGCCTCTCCGTCGCCTTCGACATGCCCACCCTCATGGGCCGCGACTCCGACGACCCCCGCGCCCTCGGCGAGGTCGGCCACTGCGGTGTCGCCATCGACTCCGCCGCCGACATGGAGGTCCTCTTCAAGGACATCCCGCTCGGCGACGTCACCACCTCGATGACGATCTCCGGCCCCGCCGTGCCCGTCTTCTGCATGTACCTCGTCGCCGCCGAGCGCCAGGGCGTCGACCCCGCCGTGCTCAACGGCACCCTCCAGACGGACATCTTCAAGGAGTACATCGCGCAGAAGGAGTGGCTCTTCGAGCCCGAGCCCCACCTGCGCCTCATCGGCGACCTGATGGAGCACTGCGCGCAGGGCATCCCCGCGTACAAGCCACTCTCCGTCTCCGGCTACCACATCCGCGAGGCCGGGGCGACGGCCGCGCAGGAGCTCGCGTACACCCTCGCCGACGGCTTCGGCTACGTCGAGCTCGGCCTCAGCCGCGGCCTCGACGTGGACGTCTTCGCCCCCGGCCTGTCCTTCTTCTTCGACGCCCACCTCGACTTCTTCGAGGAGATCGCCAAGTTCCGCGCCGCCCGCCGGATCTGGGCGCGCTGGATGAAGGAGGTGTACGGCGCCCGGACCGACAAGGCCCAGTGGCTCCGCTTCCACACCCAGACCGCCGGTGTCTCCCTCACCGCCCAGCAGCCCTACAACAACGTCGTCCGGACCGCCGTGGAGGCCCTCTCCGCCGTCCTCGGCGGCACCAACTCCCTCCACACCAACGCCCTCGACGAGACCCTCGCGCTCCCCAGCGAGCAGGCCGCCGAGATCGCCCTGCGCACCCAGCAGGTCCTCATGGAGGAGACCGGCGTCGCCAACGTCGCCGACCCGCTGGGCGGCTCCTGGTACGTCGAGCAGCTCACCGACCGCATCGAGGCCGACGCCGAGAAGATCTTCGACCAGATCAAGGAGCGGGGCCGCCGGGCCCACCCCGACGGACAGCACCCCATCGGGCCGATGACCTCCGGCATCCTGCGCGGCATCGAGGACGGCTGGTTCACCGGCGAGATCGCCGAGTCCGCCTTCCAGTACCAGCGGTCCCTGGAGAAGGGCGACAAGCGCGTCGTCGGCGTCAACGTCCACCACGGCTCCGTCACCGGCGACCTGGAGATCCTCCGCGTCAGCCACGAGGTCGAGTGGGAGCAGGTCCGGGTCCTCGGCGAGCGCAAGGAGCGCCGCGACGACGCCCGGGTCCGCGCCTCCCTCGACGCGATGCTGGCGGCGGCCCGGGACGGCTCGAACATGATCGCCCCGATGCTGGACGCCGTCCGCGCCGAGGCCACCCTCGGCGAGATCTGCAACGCCCTGCGGGACGAGTGGGGCGTCTACACGGAGCCCCCGGGCTTCTGATCCTCCGCCCGCGACGGCCCCTGCCCGGGCCGTCCGGATCGCGCCCTCACGCGTCAGGGGCGGTACGGGACGTCCCGTACCGCCCCTGACGCGCGGAGCCCTCAGCCCGCGGCGGCCGCCGCCCCCAGGCCGCCCACCAGGAGCGCCGAGAGCCGGGCCACCCACGGTTCGTCGACCGGCTCCGCGCTCACCAGGGCGCGGTGCACGACCGCGCCCGCGATCACGTCGAAGATCAGGTCGTCGGTGGCGTCCACCGCCACCGGGTCCCGGTCCGCCGGGAGTTCGCCGCGCCGCTGCGCCCGCATCCGGCCCTCCAGGACGAGCCGCTTCTGCCGGTCGACGATCGAGGCCCTTATCCGTTCGCGCAGCGGTTCGTCACGGGTCGACTCGGCCACCACCGCCATCAGGGCCGTCTTGGTCTCGGGGCGTTCGAGCAGGGCCGCGAACTGGAGGACGACGTTCTCGATGTCGGCCTGGAGGGAACCCAGGTCGGGCAGTTCGAGTTCATCGAAGAGGACGGCGACGGCGTCGACCACGAGCTCGCTCTTGTTGGCCCAGCGCCGGTACAGGGTGGTCTTGGCGACCCCGGCCCGGCCCGCCACGTCCCCCATCGTGAGCTTGGACCAACCCAGCTCCACCAGGGCCGCCCGGGTCGCCTCCAGGATGGCCGCGTCGGCCTCGATGGAGCGGGGGCGCCCGGTACGGGTGATGCGGTCGGTGCGGCTACACATGGAGGTCGACCATACCCGCCGGTAGGTACGGCGCCAGAGGGGCGGCGTGTGAGGCAGTTCACCGTACGGATCCGGCCCGCGCCCTCCCCCCGGCTCACCCCGGGGAGTTACGCTACGACCCGTAGCGAAAGGCATTGAGCGGCCTGAGCGACAACCAAGCACCGGGTGGGGACCCGGCGCAAGCAGGCACCGGATGGGGATCCGGTGTGAAGCGAAGACGAAGAACCGTGTCGCCCCACGTCTCGCACACCGGCGGGAGACGTGTGGACGGCACGGTTCAGCCATGGCTTACCGGTTACGCGCGCGGAGGGGGGAGGATGTACGTATGCAGCCCCGAAACATGTCCATGAGCGGCGTCGTCGACCTCGCCGCGGTGAAGGCGGCCGGAGAGGCCAAGGCGAAGGCGGAGCAGACGCGCGCCGCCGCCGCCCGGCAGGGCGGCCCCGCCGCCGTGCCCCCGTCCGCCCTGGTGATCGACGTCGACGAGGCGGGCTTCGAGCGCGATGTGCTCCAGCGTTCCGCCGAGGTCCCGGTCGTCCTCGACTTCTGGGCCGAGTGGTGCGAGCCCTGCAAGCAGCTCGGCCCGCTCCTGGAGCGGCTCGCCGTCGAGTACAACGGCCGCTTCCTGCTCGCGAAGATCGACGTCGACGCCAACCAGATGCTGATGCAGCAGTTCGGCATCCAGGGAATTCCGGCCGTTTTCGCGGTGGTCGCCGGGCAGGCGCTGCCGCTCTTCCAGGGCGCCGTGCCCGAGGCCCAGATCCGCGAGACCCTCGACCAGCTGATCCAGATCGGCGAGGAGCGCTTCGGTCTGACCGGTATCGTCGTGGACGCGGACGGCGCGGGCCCCGACGGCGAGGCGGCCGAGGCCGGCCGGCCCGCCGGCCCGTACGACGCGATCCTGGAGGCGGCCATGGCCGCCCTCGACGCGGGCGATCTGGCCGGCGCCGTGCAGGCGTACAAGAACGTGCTCGCCGACGACCCGGCCCACCCGGAGGCCAAGCTGGGCCTCGCCCAGGCAGAACTCCTCGCCCGGGTGCAGGACCTCGACCCGGCCGCGGTCCGCAAGGCCGCCGCCGACGGTCCGGCCGACGTGGCCGCGCAGATCGCCGCCGCCGACCTCGATCTGGTGGGCGGTCACGTGCAGGACGCCTTCGGGCGTCTCGTCGAGACCGTGCGCCGCACGGCCGGCGAGGACCGGAACGCCGCGCGCCTGCGGCTCCTGGAGCTCTTCGAGGTGATCGGCGCCGACGACCCGCGGGTCACGGCGGCCCGGCAGGCCCTGGCGCGGGTGCTCTTCTAGCCCCGTCCCGTGCGCCCGATCGTCCGACGATTTGGCAGCAGAGTGACAAAAGGCGGCCGCGCTTTACCAAAACTTGGTAATCGCGGCCGCTGTTACTTGCAGTAAATCGAACCTGTTGTTCTGTCCGTATTCTTCCGGTCATCTGACGACATTCCCTGTGTCGCGAACGCACCCTCCGTGCCCGTTCGGCCCCACCCCGCCATGGCGTGGTTATCCACCCGTTACTAGCCAGTAACGAACCCCCTTGTGCGGGGGCCCGGAATGGACCACGATCGGCGACGCTCGGTCCGAACCGCACCACCCCGGCAACCACCCGGGACGCGGCGAGGGTCCCCACCGGGCGGACCGGTGTTCCGGCACCGGTCGTGGACAGGGGGGTTCCCGCTCTCACCGAACGGGGCCTGTCCAATCAGGTCGCGCGCCAAGGCGCGGCCCATGGTTGTCGCTCGGGGGTGATCGCCGGTGATTCGGACGCGCAACGCGCCGCCTGATGCCTCGGCGCTCTCCTTCCCGAGGACGTAGCTCTTCTCCCATCCCAGGACGGGCCCCGGGCCCTTCCGGAGATGTACGTCCGAGAAGGAGGAATTCTCATGAAGTCCCAGGTTCGTGGCGGGACCAGATGGAAGCGGTTCGCCGTCGTCATGGTCCCGAGTGTGGCCGCGACGGCCGCGATCGGTGTCGGCCTGGCCCAGGGCGCGCTGGCCGCGTCCTTCAGCATCTCCGGCCAGGAATTCAAGGTTAAGGCGAACAGCCTCGTCGGTACGGACTTCGTCCAGTACGGCAGCGTCGACGCCGGCAAGGACCTCGAGGGCAAGGACTTCGCCGCCCCGGTGGCGGTGTCCGGCTTCTCCGAGGCCTGGATCACGAACATGTGCCAGTCGGTCGTCACGCCGAAGGTGCCGTTCATCGGTGACGTCACCCTCCGCCTGGAGGCCGGCACCGAGGCCGCCAAGACCGGCAAGACCCAGGACAAGGTCTACGCGAAGGGCATCTACCTCGATGTCTCCGAGCTCAAGGCCGACGCCGAGTTCAGCAACATCGACATCGGCGTCGCGGCCGGCCAGCTCAACGCGGGCCCCGACGGCAAGCCGGTTCCGGGCAAGCCGGGCATCCAGCCCAACACCAAGGCCAACCCGTACGGCTTCGGCCAGCGTGCCGAGCAGGCCACGCTGAACAACGTGGAGCAGAAGGCGTGGGCCACCACGGCCGGCACCTTCAAGCTCCCCGACCTTCACCTGTCCCTGAGCCGGGGCACGTCGAAGGAGTGCTACTAGGACTGACCGGTCCGTGAGGACCAGGTCGTCCTGAGGGTGGGGCCGCCCCGTGCGGTCCCACCCGCCAGGCACCCTCTCTTCAACTTCTCAGCAACACCGCTTCCAGGGAGCTGTTCCATGAGCGCCGAGATCCCCGCCTCCCGCGAAGTCCCCACGAAGGAGAACCGGTTCAAGGTCTGGCGGCAGACCCGGCCCTTCTGGGCGGGACTGTTCACCATGATCGGCGGCGTGCCGATCGCCTACCTTCCGTACGGGGACATGCGGCTCGGCAATGTCACCCTCGCCATGCAGACGACCGCCGGAGCCGGCGCGCTGATCATCGGCGTCCTGCTCATCACGCTCGGTCTGACGATGTGGTTCCAGCCCATCGTCCGGGTGTTCGCGGGTGTCGCGACGATCGTCCTGGCGCTCGTCTCCATTCCGGTCTCGAACTTCGGCGGCCTGGTCATCGGCTACCTGTTCGCGGTCATCGGCGGCGGCATGTCCGCCGCGTGGGCGCCCGCCCCGCCGGCCGAGGAGACCGAAGAGGAGGCGGCCGACGCAGAGCACGACAGCAGGCCGGAGGCCGCCGGTGAGGCCGCCCCCGCCCTCGACCCCGAGACCGAGGCCATGGTCGCTGCCGTGTTCCCGGAGCAGCGCGAGGGCCAGAAGCCGCTGACCGACACCACGATCGACGCCAAGGGCGGGAGGAACAGTGCGGGGTGACGAGACCCAGTCTGCGCTCGCGAAGGAGGGCCCGCGGCACGCGGCCCCCCGCAGGTCGCTGCTGAACAGGATCCAGGGACCCGCGGGCAAGGCGATGGCGCTCGCCGCCATGCCGACCGCGGTGTTCGTGGGCATGGGCCTCACGCCCAAGCTCGCCCTCGCCGACGAGAAGGACATCCCCTTCGCCCCCGGCCCCTGCGTGACGCGCTCGGACGAGCCCGCGCAGGAGGAGACGACCAAGCCGGCGGAGACGGCCAAGCCGAAGCCGTCCGACACCCCCACCGCGACGCCCTCGGCGACCGCGCCCACCGCCACCGCGGCCCCCACCGCCACCGGAAGCCCGACGCCGACCGCGACGGAGACCGGGCAGGCGACCACCGAGCAGACGGGCGACCGGGCGAAGGCCACCGCCGCGCCGACCGCGACGCCGACGGCCACGCCCACACCGACCACGTCCAAGAACCCGCTCGACCCGCTGGGTCTCGGCGACGCCCTCAAGGACCTGTTCGACGGCCCGGACCCCAAGCCGTCCGAGACGCCCACCACGGCGGCCCCGACGACCCAGGCGCCCACCCCGAGCGCCTCCACGACGCCTCCCGCGGACAAGCCGGACACCGCCGACGAGCCGGCCTCGACCACCGCGCCGAAGCCGGCCGACTCCCCGAAGCCGGCCGACGACCCGGCGGAGAAGACCAAGCGGCAGATCGAGCAGGCCGCGGAGAAGGCCGGCGCCGAGGTCGAGGAACTGCCGGAGGGCGCCAAGGGCCTCGACGCCAAGAAGGACGAGGACATACCCGACGGGGCCAAGCCCCACATCCCGTGCGCCGTCCCGGACCCCGAGGCGCTGGCGGCGGCCGAACTGGAGCCCGGCATCCCGCTGCTCCCGGACGAGCCGTGGCGGCTGGACAGCACGAAGCTCACCCTGGAGGGCCTCCACTACCACGGCATCGTCGAGGTCAGGACCGGCAGCGGCAAGATCAAGAAGGCGCTGAAGTTCACCGCGTCCAAGGTCAAGATCAAGGACCTGCACCAGACGACGGTCCACTCCGACGGCCGGTCGGCCCACGTCCGGTCCACCCCGGGCAAGGAGTCGACCATCACCGAGGGCACGGTGACCATGTACACGGAGTCCCTGAAGGGCAACCTCTTCGGGCTCTTCCCGGTCACCTTCAGCCCGGCGACCCCGCCCCCGCTGGACGTCCCGCTCGCCATCTTCACCGACGTGACGGTCATGCAGGCCGGCCAGTTCGGCGGCACCCTGCGGGTCCCGGGCCTCCGCAACACGATCGAGCCCAGCTGATCCCGACCCGCACCCGGCCCCGTCCGCACGGCGGTCCGTACGACGAAGCCCCCGTCCGCACCGAGCGGACGGGGGCTTCGTCGTGGCGTCAGGCGCGCTCGCCGCCACCGAGGTGGTGGACGCGGACCATGTTGGTGGTGCCGGGGACGCCGGGGGGCGAGCCGGCGGTGATGACCATGGTGTCGCCCGCGTTGTAGCGCTGGAGCTTCAGGAGCTCGGCGTCGACCAGGTCGACCATCGCGTCGGTGTTGTCCACGTGCGGGACGACGAAGGACTCGACGCCCCAGCTCAGGGTGAGCTGGTTGCGGGTGTTCTCGTCCGTCGTGAAGGCGAGGATCGGCTGCTGCACGCGGTAGCGCGAGAGGCGGCGGGCCGTGTCGCCGGACTGGGTGAAGGCGACGAGCGCCTTGCCGCCCAGGAAGTCGGCGATCTCGCAGGCCGCGCGGGCGACGGAACCGCCCTGGGTGCGCGGCTTCTTGCCCGGGACCAGGGGCTGGAGGCCCTTGGAGAGCAGCTCCTCCTCGGCCGCCGCGACGATCTTCGACATCGTCTTGACGGTCTCGATCGGGTACGCGCCGACCGAGGACTCGGCCGACAGCATGACCGCGTCCGCGCCGTCCAGGATCGCGTTGGCGACGTCGCTCGCCTCGGCGCGGGTCGGCCGCGAGTTGGTGATCATCGACTCCATCATCTGGGTCGCGACGATGACCGGCTTGGCGTTGCGGCGGCACATCTCCACGAGGCGCTTCTGCACCATCGGGACCTTCTCGAGCGGGTACTCGACGGCGAGGTCGCCGCGGGCCACCATGACCGCGTCGAAGGCCGCGACGACGGCCTCCATGTTCTCGACGGCCTGCGGCTTCTCCACCTTGGCGATGACGGGGACCCGGCGGCCCTCCTCGTCCATCACCTTGTGGACGTCCTTGACGTCGTCGGCGTCGCGGACGAAGGAGAGGGCGACCATGTCGCAGCCCATGCGGAGCGCGAAGCGGAGGTCGTCGACGTCCTTCTCCGACAGGGCGGGGACGTTCACGGCCGCGCCGGGCAGGTTGATGCCCTTGTGGTCCGAGATGACGCCGCCCTCGACGACGATCGTCTTGACCCGGGGACCGTCGACCTCGACGACCCGCAGCTCGACGTTGCCGTCGTTGATCAGGACCTGGTCGCCCTTGGAGACGTCTCCGGGCAGGCCCTTGTAGGTGGTGCCGCAGATGGACTTGTCCCCGGGGACGTCGTCGGTGGTGATGGTGAACTCGTCACCGCGCACCAGCTCGACGGGGCCCTCGGCGAAGGTCTCCAGCCGGATCTTGGGGCCCTGGAGGTCGGCGAGCACACCGACGGCGCGACCGGTGTCCGCGGCGACCTGCCGGACGCGGTCGTACCGCTCCTGGTGCTCGGCCTGGGAACCGTGGCTGAAGTTGAATCGGGCCACGTTCATGCCGGCCTCGATGAGAGCCTTCAGCTGCTCATACGAGTCGACGGCGGGGCCCAGCGTGCAGACGATTTTGGAACGGCGCATGAGGCGGATCCTATCCGTTTGTTTCACTGCGGAATATTCCGGCTGGCGGAAAGTACAAATGGGCGCGGGGTCGCTCAGGCGTTCACTTCTCCGACCGCGTGTCCGACCGTGTACCCGGCCGGTCCGCGGCTACCGCTCCGCCCACGAGGGCGAAGGCCTGACGGGCGATCTCCAGCTCCTCGTCCGTCGGCACCACCGCGACCGCCACCCGCGCGTAGTCCGGCGAGATCAGCCGCGCCTCGCCGGACCGCACCGCGTTGAGGTCCGCGTCCACCGCGAGCCCCAGCTCCTCCAGGCCCGAGATCGCGGCCTCCCGCACCGGGGCCGCGTTCTCCCCGACCCCCGCCGTGAACGCCACCGCGTCCACCCGGCCGAGCACCGCGTAGTACGCCCCGATGTACTTCTTCAACCGGTGGACGTAGATGTCGAAGGCGAGCGCCGCCCGCTCGTCGCCCTCGTCCACCCGCCGGCGGATCTCCCGCATGTCGTTGTCGCCGCAGAGCCCCACCAGACCGGACCTCTTGTTCAGCAGCGTGTCGATCTCGTCGGCCGACATGCCCGCCACCCGCTTGAGGTGGAAGGTGACCGCCGGGTCGATGTCGCCCGAGCGGGTGCCCATCACCAGGCCCTCCAGCGGCGTCAGGCCCATCGAGGTGTCCACGCACCGGCCGCCCCGCACCGCCGAGGCCGACGCCCCGTTGCCCAGGTGGAGCACGATCACGTTCACCTCCTCCGGCTCCCTGCCGAGCAGCCTCGCCGTCTCCCGCGACACGTACGCGTGGGAGGTGCCGTGGAAGCCGTACCGCCGGATCCGGTGCGCGTCCGCCGTCTCGACGTCGATCGCGTACCGCGCCGCCGCCTCCGGCATCGTCGTGTGGAACGCCGTGTCGAAGACCGCGACCTGCGGCAGGTCGGGGCGGAGCGCCGTCGCCGTCCGGATGCCGGTCAGGTTCGCCGGGTTGTGCAGCGGCGCCACCGGCACGAGCCGCTCGATCTCCGCCAGCACCTCGTCGTCGATGACCGTCGGCTCGGTGAACCGCAGCCCGCCGTGCACCACCCGGTGGCCGATCGCCGCCAGCTCGGGCGAGTCGAGCCCGAGCCCGTCCGCCGCCAGCTCCGCGGCGACCGCCTTCAGCGCGGCCGCGTGGTCGGCGATCGGGCCGGTCTGCTCGCGCTTCACCCCGCCGCCGCCCTGGAGCGGGGTGTGCACCAGCCGCGAGGTCTCCTCGCCGATCCGCTCGACGAGCCCCTGGGCGAGCCGCTCGCCGTCGCGCATGTCGAGCAGCTGGTACTTCACCGAGGACGAACCGGAGTTGAGGACGAGCACCCGGGTCGGCCCGGCGGTGGGGGAGTCGGGGGAGTCGGGGGAGGCGGGAGAGGGGTGGGCGGTCATGCGGGGAGCTCCTGACCCTGGACGGGGACCTGGGACTGGATCGCCGTGATGGCGACCGTGTTGACGATGTCGCTGACGAGCGCGCCGCGCGAGAGGTCGTTCACCGGCTTGCGCAGACCCTGCAGCACGGGGCCGACGGCCACGGCGCCGGCCGAACGCTGCACGGCCTTGTAGGTGTTGTTGCCGGTGTTGAGGTCCGGGAAGATCAGCACGGTCGCCTGCCCCGCCACCTCCGAGTCCGGCAGCTTCGTCGCCGCGACCGAGGGCTCGACGGCGGCGTCGTACTGGATGGGGCCCTCGATCCGCAGCTCCGGGTGCGCCGCGCGGACCAGCTTCGTCGCCTCCCGCACCTTGTCCACGTCGGCCCCCGAGCCCGAGGTGCCGGTCGAGTACGAGAGCATCGCGATCCTCGGCTCGACACCGAAGCGGGCCGCGGTGGCCGCCGACTGGACGGCGATGTCCGCGAGCTGCTCGGCGTTCGGATCCGGGTTGACCGCGCAGTCGCCGTACACGAGGACCCGGTCGGCGAGGCACATGAAGAACACCGAGGAGACGATCGAGGCGTCCGGCTTCGTCTTGATGATCTCGAACGCGGGCCGGATCGTCGCCGCCGTGGAGTGCACCGACCCCGACACCATGCCGTCGGCGAGGCCCTCCTGGACCATCAGCGTGCCGAAGTAGTTGACGTCGGACACGACGTCGTACGCCAGCTCCACCGTGACGCCCTTGTGGGCCCGCAGCGCCGCGTACTTCTCGGCGAACGCGTCCCGCAGCTCCGAGGTCGCCGGGTCGATCAGCTGCGTGTCGCCGAGCGCGATCCCCAGGTCGGCGGCCTTCTTGCGGACGACCTCGACGTCGCCGAGCAGGGTCAGGTCGCACACGTCGCGGCGCAGCAGCACGTCCGCGGCCCGCAGCACCCGCTCCTCGGTGCCCTCCGGCAGCACCACGCGGCGCCGGTCGGCGCGGGCCTGCTCGATGAGCTCGTGCTCGAACATCATCGGGGTGACCCGGCCGCTGCGCGCCACCGAGATCCGCTTGAGCAGGTCGGCCGTGTCCACGTGCCGCTCGAACAGGCCGAGGGCCGTCTCCGCCTTGCGCGGCGTGGCCGCGTTCAGCTTGCCCTCCAGGGCGAAGAGTTCGGTGGCGGTCGGGAAGCTGTTGCCCGGGACGGAGAGGACCGGGGTGCCCGGCGCGAGCCGGGCCGCCAGGGTCAGGATCTCGTCGCTCGGCCGCTCGTTCAGGGTGAGCAGCACCCCGGCGATCGGCGGGGTGCCGGCCGAGTGCGCGGCCAGCGCCCCGACGACCAGGTCGGCCCGGTCCCCGGGGGTGACGACGAGGCAGCCCGGCGTCAGCGCGTTGAGGAAGTTCGGCAGCATCGCTCCGCCGAAGACGAAGTCCAGCGCGTCGCGGGCGAGCCCCGCGTCGTCGCCGAGGACGACGGAGGCGCCCAGCGCGTGCTTGATCTGCGCGACCGTCGGCGCGGCCAGCGCCGGCTCGTCCGGCAGGACGGAGCAGGGCACCGGCAGCCGGGCGGCGAGCCGCTCGGCGATGACCTCGCGGTCCTCGACCGCCACCCGGTTCACGATCATGGCGAGCACGTCGCAGCCGAGACCGTCGTACGCCCGGAAGGCGTTGCGCGTCTCGGCCCGCACGGACTCCGCCGACTGGCCCTTGCCGCCGACGACGGGTATGACCGAGGCGCCGAACTCGTTCGCGAGCCGGGCGTTGAGCGCCAGTTCGTCGGGGAGCTGGGTGGCGGCGAAGTCGGTGCCGAGGACGAGGACGACCTCGTAGTCCCGGGCCACCGCGTGGAAGCGGTCGACGAGCTGCGACACCAGCTCGTCGGTGCCCCGCTCGGCCTGCAGCGCGGAGGCCTCGTGGTAGTCCATGCCGTAGACCGTCGAGGCGTCCTGCGAGAGCCGGTAGCGGGTGCGCAGGAGGTCGAAGAGCCGGTCGGGGCCGTCGTGCACCAGCGGCCGGAACACCCCCACCCGGTCCACCTGGCGGGTGAGGAGCTCCATGACTCCCAGCTCGACGACCTGGCGGCCGTCACCGCGGTCGATCCCGGTCACGTACACGCTGCGCGTCACGCCGTGGTCTCCTGTCCAGTCCTGCGGAAAACGGGACTCACGGAGCCGGGGGCGAGCGGCGCCCTCACGGCACGCTCGCGGCCCGTACGCCGACCGACGCCGTCGAACCTCGCGTCCATCGGCGGTGCTCAGAAAGCCCCGAAAGGGCGGCATTACCCCCTTGACAATACCCCCGCCGGTGGTTAGGCCGCCCGCCGGGCGAAGGGCCTCGGAGCCCGGGACCAAAGGCCTCCCCGGCCGTTCCGGAGCGGACGCGCGGAGCGTCCGTGAGCGCACCCCTCGGGCCGAACGTGTGAGAATCGCTGTGGCTCACCAAGGAACGCGACCGAGCAGGAGACACAGCACGATGCGCATCGGAGTTCTCACCGCAGGCGGCGACTGCCCCGGCCTGAACGCAGTGATCCGGTCGGTCGTGCACCGGGCGCTGACCGGCCACGACGACGAAGTCATCGGCTTCGAGGACGGGTTCAAGGGCCTCCTCGACGGCCACTTCCGCCCCCTCGACCTCAACGCCGTCAGCGGCATCCTGGCCCGCGGCGGCACCATCCTCGGATCGGCCCGCCTGGAGCGGAACCGGCTGGCCGAGGCCGCCGCGTCCGCCCCCGACCTGGCCCGCGAGTACGGCATCGACGTCCTCATCCCGATCGGCGGCGAGGGCACCCTGACCGCCGCCCGGATGCTCTCCGACGCGGGCATGCCCGTCGTCGGCGTCCCCAAGACGATCGACAACGACATCTCGTCCACGGACCGCACCTTCGGCTTCGACACCGCCGTCGGCGTCGCCACCGAGGCGATGGACCGTCTGAAGACCACCGCCGAGTCGCACCAGCGCGTGATGGTCGTCGAGGTGATGGGCCGCCACGCCGGCTGGATCGCCCTGGAGTCCGGCATGGCCGGCGGCGCGCACGGCATCTGCCTGCCCGAGCGCCCGTTCCAGGTCGACGACCTGGTCAAGATGGTCGAGGAGCGCTTCGCCCGCGGCAAGAAGTTCGCCGTCATCTGCGTCGCCGAGGGCGCCCATCCGGTCGAGGGCTCCATGGAGTACCAGAAGGGCGAGATCGACCAGTTCGGCCACGAGCGCTTCCAGGGCATCGGCAACCAGCTCGCCGTCGAGCTGGAACGGCGCCTCGGCAAGGAGGCCCGCCCGGTCATCCTCGGCCACGTCCAGCGCGGCGGCACGCCGACCGCGTACGACCGGGTGCTCGCGACCCGCTTCGGCTGGCACGCGGTGGAGGCCGCGCACCGCGGCGAGTTCGGCCGGATGACGGCGCTGCGCGGCACGGGCGTGGAGATGGTCCCGCTGGCCGAGGCGGTCACCCGTCTGAAGACGGTTCCGGAGGACCGCATCCGCGAGGCGGAGTCGGTCTTCTAGACCCCGCGGGCGGACCCGCCGCCCGATCCCACGGCGCGCGCCGCCGACGACTCCGGCGGCCGCCCGGTGGGCTGCGGCCGGACCGCACCGCCGATGACTCCGGCGGCCGTCCCGTCGGCCGTCGGGGGATCACCACGCCCGGACGTCGTCCGGCCGCCTCGCCCGGCTGTCCCGCCGGCCTTCGCCCGGCAGCGGCATCCGGCCGTCCCGCCGGCCTCGGCCGGGCCGCGCGCTGTTCGCCCTTCGCGCGACCGCCCCGCCGCCTCTCGCCAGGCCGCGCCGTCCGTCCGTCCTCCGCGCGACCGCCCCGTCGGCCCGTCCGTCCTCCGCGCGACCTCCCGCAGGCCGTCGCGGGGCCGGCCTTCCGGTCCCGGGCCGTACGGTCCCCCGCCTGGGACCTTCGTCCCGAACCGTCCCGGATTCCCGCCGGGACCCGCGCACACCCGAGTGGCCCCGACCGTCACGGGGGGACGGTCGGGGCCACTCCGCTGTGCGCGGCGTCACCCCCGTAATTGCCGGGATCCACTCTTGAGCCCGAGCGCGGGATCAACAAGGCTGGGGGCTTGTCCCGGACATGTCCCAACCCGTGTCCGGGGGAGTCCGGCGGAGTCCCGCAGGGGCGTGGCGGAGTCCGGCGGCGTGCGCCGGAGGGGGAGAGGCACGGATGGCACCGGGGCGGCACACCCCCGACCCGCGGGGGGCGCGCACCCCCGCCGAGTTCCTCGCGGCCCTCCAGGCCCTCAAGGAACGGTCGGGGCTGACCTACCACGAGCTGTCGTCCCGCGCGGAGGAGCTCGGGGACGTCCTGCCCCGGTCCACGGTGGCGAACATGCTGGCCCGCGCGACCCTGCCCCGCGAGGAACTGCTGACCGCCTTCGTCCGCGCCTGCGGAGCCACACCGGACGAGCTGACGGAATGGCGGCGGGCACGGACGGAGCTGGCGGGCCGGGGGGCGTACGGCGCCGCCGAGGCGTCCTCCTCGGGCGGGTTCGTGGCGGCGGCGCAGGCGCCGGAGACGGCTGGGGCGGCGGAGGCGACGGGGACGGGTGCGCCGGCGGCGGAGACGCCCGTGGCGTCGGCGGATCCGGTGGCCGGGTCGGCCGCGGAGGCGCCGCACGTCACCGGAGGCCGCGGGGCCGGGGTCGTGGCGATCCCCGAGGGCCCCGGAGACGCCCCCGACGGCCGGACGGTGTCCGCGCCGCCGTCCTGGCCCGTCGGCGAGGACACCGTCCGGCCGCCGGGGGACGCGTCCGGCACCCCGGCCCGCATACGGCGCGCGCTCGTCGCCGCCGTCGCCGTGACCGGGCTCGTCCTCGCCGGGTTCAGCGTCCTCGCCCTGCTCCGCGGCGGCGGCACGGGCCAGGCCGGCCGGCCGTCCGGCACCCCCAGCGCGGCGGTCGGCGCCGCCGTGGCGCCCGCCGCCGGAGACGTCCGCGTCCGGGTGGCCGGCACCGCCTTCTGCCTCGGCGAGCGGCGCGGCACCCGATCCGGACAGGTCCACCAAGTGCCGTGTGCGGAACCGGACTTCCCTCGTTACTCGCTCGTCCGGGCGGGGGCCGGCCGGTGGCGGATCGCCTCCGACCACCCCGACTTCGGCCCCGGCTGCTCCGGGATACCCTCCGGCGGCCGGATACCCGACGCCGCGTTCGAGGACTCCGAGTGCGGGGACCCCGGCCGGGTGGAGTCCTTCGCCCTGGAGCCGTACGTCCCCGCCGGGGGTGCCGTGCGCGGCTACCGGATCGTCCCGGTCGGCTCGGCGACCCGCGGCACCTGCGTCACCGTCGTCGGCGACCGCTCGGCCGCGGGGGCGCGACTGGCCCAGGCGCCCTGCGCGCCGGACGCGGCCGGCCAGCTCTTCTCCTTCGAGCGCCGGAACTGAGCCGCCGGCCGGCGCACGGCACTCCGAGTGCCACCGACCGGGGACGGGCCGGCGCACCGCACCCGGAGTACCCCCGACCACCGACCGGCGGTCGCACCGCACCCGGAGCGCCACCGACCGGCGGCCGGCCGGCACACCCACCCGAGCGCACCCGGCGGACGACCGGCCGACCGACGGGCTCGCGGTCCGGCCGACGGCAGCTCCCTAGGGCCGCTCGACCAGACGGGCCCTCAGGGCCGTCACGACCGCCGGGTCGAGACCGACGTGGCCGGTGACGTACGCGTCCACCGAGCCGTACCGCGCGCGCAGGTCCTCCAGGAACAGCCGGATGACGTCGGCGGGCGCCCGGCCGTAGGACGGCCAGCGGAGGGCGCGGCCCGGGTGGGCGGCGCGCCAGTCGGCGACCAGTCGCTCCGTGGCCCGTTCGGTCAGGGCGAAGTCCGCCAGGATCTCCTCGTCGGGAACGCCCAGGAGGGAGAGGACGACGGCGGCGAGCAGCCCCGTCCGGTCCTTCCCGGAGGCGCAGTGGAAGACGAGCGGGCCGTCGGCGGCGGCGATGACCTCCAGGGCCGTACGGAGTTCCACCGCGCCGTCCTCGGCGACCTCGGCGAACCGGTCGGCGAGGTAGCGCCAGGGGTCGAGGTCCGGGTCGATCTCCGCCTGGTCGTAGGGGCGGTGCTCGATGGAGAGGTTGTGCCAGGAGACCTCCTCGGTCTCCGGCAGGCGCCCCTTGGCCGCGATCTCCCACGGGTAGCGCAGGTCGATCACCGTGGCCACGCCGAGCGCGCGGAAGCGTTCCAGATCGGCGGGGTCGGGGCCCGCGAGCTTGGCGAGGGAGTCGGAGCGGTAGAGGGTCTCCCACCGCACGGTCCCGCCGTCGTCGGTCCGATAGCCGCCCAGGTCACGGAAGTTGTGGAGCCGTTGGAACGGGATGTGTCGTCTCACCGCGCCCATGTACGTGCCGGGCAGCGGAATTCGAGCTTCCCGGCTGCGGCCGTCCGCGCTCGCCGCGGGGTGCCGCACGCGCCGAGGGCGGCGGACGTGTGTCCCATACAATCTGCCCTGCGGTCCGCTCCGGGCCGCAGGGAAGGGACTTCTTCGTGGCTCATTCGGATCTCATCGACCTGACCGGACCCTGGGGCCGGATCCTCAGTGGTACGCCCCTGAACCACGAGACCCATACGCGGGCGGGCCAGTCCATGGCCGTAGACCCGGTCACGCACGAGCTCTTCGTGGTGCAGGTGCGGGGCGTGCCCACGGACGGGGACCTGTGCGTCTACCGCATGGACCGCAGGACCGGGCGTCCGATCGACACCATGCACCTCACCGGTTTCGGCCACGGGAACCAGATCGGCGCGCAGCACCTCGACGGCACCACCCACCTCTGGACGGACGCCGGGCCGCTGTCCGGCGACTACGGCACCCGGGTCGCCCGGGTCCCCTACCGCCCCGGGCAGACGCTCTCCCCGTCCTCGCCCGGGGTGACGGCGCCCTTCCGCCCCACGCCCGACGCCGAGCAGTCCTCGCCGAACGTCGACCCGATCCACCACCGCCTCACGGTCCGATACATCACCGGCGCGGCGGGCGCGGAGCGGGTCTTCTTCCGCCAGTACCCCATCGATCCGGTCACCGGCGCGGTCACCTGGACCGCGACGAGGACGATCGAGCTGCCCCTCGGCGGGTTCTTCGTGAACCACAAGTCGCCCACCCCGCAGGGGTTCGCGTCGCTGGGCGAGTACCTCTACCTCTACACGGGCAGTCCCGAGAAGAACAACACCCACATCACCGCGGTGTCCTGGGCGGACGGCTCCTTCGTCGCGGGGCCCCAGCACATCACCGCCGTGCCCGGTCTCGACCGCCGGGAGCCGGAGGGCATGTGCATCGAGCCGATGGGCGACGAGGCGCGGCTCCTGTTCGGCTTCAGCGGCAGCCTCACCACTCCGCGCGAGGCCACGATCTGCTTCCTCTCGACGGACGCGCCGGTGCAGGGCGTGAAGCTCCTGACGGACTGGACCCCGCTCACCGGGGTATCCGGAGCGACCCCGCAGACGGGTCTGATGAGCCCGCGCGGGCGCCTGGTCTCGCTGGCCGGGACCACCTTCCTCCAGCTCCGCGGCGGCTTCGACTGCGACATCACCGCCGAGGGCCCGTTCGCCCAGCTCCCGCCCACGCTGACCCCCAGCCGTACGGTCAGGGCCGAGGTCACCCGCAACAACCAGGGCGGCCGCTGCGTCTGCCGCGTGGAGGTGGACTCCCGCGGAAGGCTCTCCGTGTTCGGCCCGACGGCCGACAACCGGATCACCTGGATCGGTCTCGACAACTTTTCCGCGGCCTGGCGCTGACGGCTCGTCCGCACGCCCGCCGCCTTCCTTTCGCTCCCGGAGGACCCACCATGCCCCGCACCGGCACCAGCCGCCGCAGCCTGCTCACCGCCGCCGTCGCCGTCCCCGCTGCGACCCTCGGCGCCCCCCTGCTCGCCACCCCCGCCGCGGCCGACGCCCCCGGCGGCATCGTCGTCGTCCACGACTGGCAGCCGCTCACCCTGGCCTCGGGGGTCACCGCCGCCGTGGACGTCCCGGCCGTCCGCGTCGTGAAGATCGCCGGCACGGACTTCCTCCAGATGCGCGGCGGATTCACCGGCCAGTTCACGGCCGACACCGTGATCGGCGCCCTGCCGACGACGATCACGGTGCCGAAGGTGGTCCGCGCGGTCTGTCCCCGCAACAACTCCGCCGGCATCAACTCCTGCCGCGTGGAGGTCCACACGACCGGCCGCGTCACGGTGTTCGGCGGAACGGCCGCCAACGACATCACCTGGGTCACGCTCGACAGCTACTCGGCCGTCCTCGCCTGAGCCCCGCACCCCCGGGCCGTGGACAGGGCGCGGCCGCCGACGGTCGCCGTCACCCGCGCCCCGCGCCCCTCAGGCGCCGACGGCCGCCCAGAAGTGGCCGGTGATGTCGTCGAGGTAGGCCCGGCCCTCGTTGCCGGTGCCGCCCGAGGCGCCCCAGCTGCTCGTCGCCGCCATCCGGGCGTGGTAGTCGGTGTGCAGCTGCTGGAGCACGCGCTCCAGGGTCTGCCTGGGCAGCGGCAGCATCTTCACGGCCGGCTTCACGTAGGCCTGCCAGCGGTGGGTGGTGGCGGCGTTCCGCAGCAGCTCCGCGAGGGCCTCGTCACCGCCCGTGGCGGTGATCAGGGCGCGTGGCCCGAGCCCGAGCACCTCGGCCAGCGCTGCCGTCTGGCGTTCGGTGCCGCGCCAGCTGCCCTCGTCCTCCATGCGCTGGTACGCGGGGGCCGCGACGCCGATCCGCCGGGCCAGCTCCTCCGGGGCGAGACCGCGCGCCATCCGGTGCTCGCGCAGGGTCGAGGCGGCGGAGATGAGCTCGGCGGGGGCGCACCACAGGACGCCCGCGAGCGCGGTGAGCTCCTGCTCGCTCGGGAGCAGGCGGCCGCGTTCCCAGGCGACGACGGTGTCGGGGGTGACGAAGAGGCCGTACTGCGCGCGCAGGCCGTACGCGACGTGACCGTGGGCCATGCCGAGACCCTCGCGCAGGCGTCGCGCGGCCAGGGCGTTGAAGGGTGGGGAGGGTTGGTGCACCCGGTCACCGTAGAGCGGAGGGTGACGGCTGGCTACGGTGCGTTCCCCCAACATGCGAAGTCGTAGGAACATGGGAACCGGTCGGTAACCGCAGGTGGTGGCATGCGGGACGATCAGTGACCGCGGGCCGGTCCCTCCAGCCAGCGGTACTGGAGTTCCGGGCGCCCGATCTGCCCGTACTGCGGGGCACGCACGGCCCGCCCCTCGGTGACCAGGTGTTCCAGGTAGCGGCGGGCCGTGATCCGGGAGATCCCGACGGCCGCGCCGGCCTCGGCGGCGGTGAGCCCGCCGGGCGTGGACCGGAGGGTCCGCGTGACGGACTCCAGGGTGGGCGCGCTCAGCCCCTTGGGGAGCGTCGTCGGGTGCGGGGCCCGGAGGGTGGCGAGCGCGCGGTCGACCTCGTCCTGCCCGGAGGCCTCGCCCGCGGTCGCCCGGAACTCGGCGTACCGGGCGAGCCGGTCCCGCAGGGTCGCGAAGGCGAAGGGCTTCAGGACGTACTGGACGACGCCGAGCGACACGCCCTCGCGGACGACCGCCAGGTCGCGGGCCGAGGTCACGGCGATCACGTCCGCCGAGTGCCCGGCGGCGCGCAGCGCGCGCAGGAGCTGCAGTCCGTGGCCGTCGGGGAGGTAGAGGTCGAGCAGGATCAGGTCCACGGGGGTCCGCTCCAGGGCGCGCACGGCGGCGGCCCGGGAGTGCGCGACGCCCACGACGGTGAAGCCGTCGACCCGCCCCGCGTAGAGGGCGTGGGCGTCCGCGGCGACCGGGTCGTCCTCGACGACGAGCACCCGCAGGGGAGGCGCGCTCACGCGACCACCTCCGGGGCGCCGTGCGGCGGCGGCGGTCCGCCGGAGCCGGGGGGTGCCGTGCCCGGGTCGCGGCCGGGGGCGGAGTGTCCGCCGGGGCGGGTGCGCGCGCCGTCCCGTGGCGGCGGCACCGGGGCCGTGTCCGGCCCGGACGCCGGCAGGGGCAGCCGTACGGTGAACTGCGCCCCGCCCCCCTCCGCGTCCGCCACGTCGAGCGTGCCCGCGGCACGCGACACCGCCTGGCCCACCAGGGCCAGGCCCAGCCCCCGGCCGGGGCCCCGGGTCGTCCAGCCCCGGCCGAGGACCGCGTCGCGGTCGGCCGGGCGGACGCCGGGGCCGGTGTCGGCGACCCGGAGGAGCAGCTCGCCGTCCCCCGCACGCGCCGCGACCGTCACGGTCACCCGCGCCTGCGGGCTGCCGCCCGCGGCCTCCACCGCGTTGTCGATGAGGTTGCCGAGGATCGTCACCAGGTCCCGGGACGGCAGGGCCGCGGGCACCAGGCCGTCGTCGATGCGGCTGTCCTCGGTGAGCACCAGCTCCACGCCCCGCTCGTTCGCCTGCGCCGCCTTGCCCAGCAGCAGGGCCGCCAGCACCGGCTCGCCGACCGCGTCCACGACCCGGTCGGTCAGCGCCTGGGCCAGCTCCAGCTCGGCCGTCGCGAAGTCCACCGCCTCCTGGACCCGGCCCAGCTCGATGAGGGACACGACCGTGTGCAGCCGGTTCGCCGCCTCGTGCGCCTGCGAGCGGAGTGCCTCCGTGAACCCCCGCTCCGAGTCCAACTCGCCCGAGAGGGACTGGAGTTCGGTGCGGTCCCGCAGGGTCGCGACCGTGCCGCGCCGCTCGCCCCCCACCACCGGCCGGGTGTTCACCACCAGGACCCGGTCCGCCGTCAGATGGGTCTCGTCGACCCGCGGCTCCGAGGACAGCAGCGCGCCGGTGAGCGACGCGGGGAGGCCGAGTTCGGCGGCCGGACGGCCGACGACCCCGTCGTCCAGACCGAGCAGCTCCCGCGCCCCGTCGTTGATGAGCGCGATCCGCCGCCCTCCGTCGAGCATCACGAGCCCCTCGCGGACCGCGTGCAGCGCGGCCTCGTGGTAGTCGTGCATCCGGCTCAGCTCCGTCGCGTTCATGCCGTGCGTGTGGCGCCGCAGCCGCGCGTTGACCACGTACGTCCCCGCCCCGCCGAGCGCGAGCGCGGCACCCGCCATCCCCAGCAGCGCGGTGACCTGCTCCCGTACCTGTTCGCTGATCTTGTCGATGGTGATGCCGGCGCTGACCAGCGCGACGACGCGACCGCCGTCGAAGACGGGCGCCACCGTCCGCACGGAGGGACCGAGCACCCCCAGGTGCGTCTCGGAGTACGTCCGGCCCGCCGCCGCCTCCTCGATGTGGCCGAGGTACGTCCGGCCGATCTGCTCCGGCTCGGGGTGGGTCCAGCGGGTGCCGTCCGGCGCCATGATCACCACGAAGGCCACGCCCGCGTGGCGGCGCAGGGCCTCGGCGTACGGCTGGAGCACCGCGGTGGGCTCGGCGGACCGGGCCGCGGCGACCACCGAGGGCGAGTCGGCGACGGCCGCGGCGGTGGCCGCGGACTGGCGCCGCGCGGTCTCCTCGGCCTGCGCCCGGTCCGTGAGGTAGGCGAAGACCGCGCACCCGGCCACGACGACGGCCACGAGCACGACCTGCATCGCGAAGAGCTGGCCGGCCAGGCTGCGGGGACGGGGGAGGGGGAAACGCATGCGGGTAAGTGTGCACGTGGGACCGTGCGCCGACGCATCGCGTTCCCGAATCGTGCCCTGCCCGGGCCGCCCGCCCCTCCCTCCGTACCTTTCGGCCGTGAACGAAACGCACGCAACCGTGACCCCGGTCACAGGCTGATGGATGCTCTCGGAGTCCACCGGGACGTGGACACCCATCAGCACGAGGAGGACCCCGTGGCCGCACGACGGGACCGTACGCACTATCTCTATCTGGCCGTGATCGGAGCCGTGGTGCTCGGCATCGCGGTCGGATTCCTGGCGCCCGGCGTCGCCGTCGAGCTGAAGCCGCTGGGCACCGGCTTCGTGAACCTGATCAAGATGATGATCTCGCCGATCATCTTCTGCACGATCGTGCTCGGCGTCGGATCGGTCAGGAAGGCCGCGAAGGTCGGCGCCGTCGGCGGTCTCGCCCTCGGCTACTTCCTCCTGATGTCGACCGTCGCGCTCGGGATCGGCCTCGTCGTCGGCAACCTCCTGGAGCCCGGCTCCGGGCTGCACCTCACCAAGGAGCTGGCCGAGGCGGGCGCCAAGCAGGCCGAGGGCGCGAGCGAGTCCACGCCGGACTTCCTGCTCGGGATCATCCCCACGACCGTCGTCTCCGCCTTCACCGAGGGCGAGGTGCTCCAGACCCTCCTCGTCGCCCTGCTGGCCGGCTTCGCGCTGCAGGCGATGGGGGCGGCCGGCGAACCGGTTCTGCGCGGGATCGGCCACATCCAGCGGCTCGTCTTCCGCATCCTCGGCATGATCATGTGGGTCGCGCCGGTCGGCGCGTTCGGCGCGATCGCGGCCGTCGTCGGCGCGACGGGCGTCGACGCGCTGAAGTCCCTCGCCGTCATCATGATCGGCTTCTACCTGACCTGCGCGATCTTCGTGTTCGTGGTCCTCGGGGCGCTGCTCAGGGTGGTCGCCGGGCTCAACATCTGGAGCCTCCTGAGGTACCTGGGCCGCGAGTTCCTGCTGATCCTCTCCACCTCCTCGTCCGAGTCCGCGCTGCCGCGGCTCATCGCCAAGATGGAGCACCTCGGGGTCAGCAAGCCGGTCGTCGGCATCACCGTGCCGACCGGCTACTCCTTCAACCTCGACGGCACCGCGATCTACCTCACGATGGCCTCGCTCTTCGTCGCCGAGGCGATGGGCGACCCGCTCTCCGTGGGCGAACAGATCTCCCTCCTCGTCTTCATGATCATCGCCTCGAAGGGGGCGGCGGGCGTCACCGGCGCCGGTCTCGCCACCCTCGCGGGCGGCCTCCAGTCGCACCGGCCCGAGCTGGTCGACGGGGTCGGCCTGATCGTCGGCATCGACCGCTTCATGAGCGAGGCGCGCGCCCTGACCAACTTCGCGGGCAACGCCGTCGCCACGGTCCTCGTCGGCACCTGGACGAAGGAGATCGACCGGGAGCGGGTCGCGGAGGTGCTCGCGGGGCGGGTGCCGTTCGACGAGAAGACGCTGGTGGACGACCACGCGCCGGCCGGTGACGGGACGCCGGTGCCGGACCAGCGGGCCGAGGAGGGCGAGGAGAAGGCGCGCGCGGGCGTCTGAGCACCCGGGGCGGGGCGGGCCCACCGCCCCGCCCCGCCCGCGGAGTCCCCGACGCCGGGGGCCCGGCCCTGGTTTCGGGACGGCCCGCGGTGGGGGAGGAAGCCGGGCAGCGGCACCTGATCCCCACCCCCGCCCGAACCCGCCGCTCCAGTCGCCCCCCGCACCCCCCGCACACCCCCCCCACAGTCAGGTCCCGGGCCTTGAGCCGGATCCGGGGCCGGAGGGAAGGGCGCCCTCCGAACGGGGGCGCCCTCCTGCAACACCCACCCGGGGCGCCCCCGGCAAGGGTCTTGCCTTGACGTCGGCGTCAAGGCGTACGTTCGGCGCATGCGCATCGGAGAGCTCGCCGAGCGGGCCGGCACGACCACACGGACTCTGCGCTACTACGAGTCCCGTGGCCTGCTGGCCGCCCGGCGCACGGAGAACGGCCACCGCACCTACGACGAGGGCGACCTGCGCCTCCTCCGGCAGATCAGGACCCTGCAGGACTTCGGGTTCGAGCTGGAGGAGACGCGGCCGTTCGTCGACTGCCTGCGCGCCGGGCATCCGGCGGGGGACTCCTGTCCCGCGTCGATCGCCGTCTACCGGCGGAAGGTCGCCGAGCTGGACGGGCTGATCGACCAGCTGCGGGCGGTGCGGGCCGAGGTGGGCGCCCAGCTGCTGCGGGCCGAGGCGGAGCTGCCGCACGGTCCGGAGCCCCGGTGCGAGCTCGGTGCGGAACGGTACGGGGAAGCGGCGACGACGGAGGGACGACGGGCATGACGACGTACACGGGAGAGGTGGCCGAGGTCACCGACGCCGACTTCGCGGCGGAGGTGCTGGCCGCCGCGGGGCCGGTCCTGGTGAAGTTCACCGCGGAGTGGTGCGGGCCCTGCCGGCAGCTCACCCCGGTGCTCGCCGCGCTCGCCGCGGAGGAGGCGGAGCGGCTCCGCGTCGTCGAGATCGACGTCGACCGGAACCCGGGGACCACGGCGGCGTACGGGGTCCTCGCGACCCCCACCCTCATGGTGTTCCGGGCGGGCGAGCCCGTGAAGGCGATCGTCGGCGCCCGGCCGAAGCGCCGCCTGCTGCAGGACCTGGCGGACGTCCTCGGGTAGGGCGGACGTCCGCCTTTTCCGGCAGGGCATACGGAAATACCCCGACTACAATTGACAGTCGGGGTATTTCATCGCGTATATTAATGAATTCTGCGCCCGGATTCACCACGGGCGCAGAGAAGTTCAATAAACGCACTGTATCGCGCCGGGAGTCGAATTGTCAACCGAGGAATTTCGGAACGAACAGCAATTCATCACCGAACTGTACGCACGCCTCGACGACCTGAGGGACCAGGCCGAGGCGGCCGTCGAGCGCGCCCTGCGCACCCCGGGCGTCGGCGGCAACCAGGGCCGGCTCGAACGGGACGTCATGGTCGCCGAGCAGTCCGGACTGCTCGCCGCGCTCAACGCGGGGGAGAGCGGGCTCTGCTTCGGCCGCCTCGTCTTCAAGGACGGGCGCGACCACCACATCGGCCGGCTCGGCATCCGCGAGGACGACGCGCACCGCACCCCGCTGGTCGTCGACTGGCGCGCCGAGGTCGCCCGGCCCTTCTACCTCGCCACCGGGTACGAGCCGATGGGGCTCTCCCGCCGACGCCACATCAGCACCCTCGGCCGCACGGTCACGGCCCTGCACGACGAGGTGCTCGACCTCGCCGACGCCACCCGCACCGGACACGAGAGCAGGGACGCCGACGAGGTCCTGCTCGCCTCGCTCGACGCCGCCCGCACCGGCCGGATGCACGACATCGTGCAGACCATCCAGGCCGAGCAGGACGCCATCATCCGCTCCCCGCACCGCGGGGTCCTGGTCGTCGAGGGCGGCCCCGGCACCGGCAAGACGGCCGTCGCCCTGCACCGCGCCGCCTACCTCCTCTACGCCCACCGCGAGCAGCTCGCCAAACGGGCCGTCCTCATCGTCGGCCCCAACCCCGCCTTCCTCGGCTACATCGGCAATGTCCTCCCCTCCCTCGGAGAGACCGGCGTCCTCCTGGCCACCCCCGCCGAGCTCTTCCCCGGCGTACGGGCCACCGGGACCGACACGCCCCGCGCCGCCGCCGTCAAGGGCTCGGCCGCCATGGCCGAGGCGCTCGCCGCGGCGGTCCGCGACCGCCAGCAGGTCCCCGGGCGCGGCGAGCCGCTGATCGTCCCGCACGAGGACGGCGACCTGGTCATCGACTGGGACATGGCCCTGGAGGCCCGCCACAAGGCCCGCGAGACGGCCCTCCCGCACAACCTCGCCCGCCCCTACTTCGTCTTCCGGATCCTCGACGCGCTCGCCGAGCAGCTCGCCGACCGGATCGGCGCCGACCCGTACGGCGGCCCCAACTTCCTCGGCCCGGACGACATCGCCCTGCTCGCCAAGGGCATCGCGGGCAACCCCGACGTGTACGCCGCGATCGACACCCTCTGGCCCGCGCTCACCCCGCAGGACTTCCTCGCCGACTACCTGGCCGAACCCACCCACCTCGCCGACGCGGACGACCTCCGCGCGATCCGGCGCGACGGCGGCGCCTGGACGCCCGCCGACGTGCCGCTGCTCGACGAGGCCGCCGAACTCCTCGGCGAGGACGACTCGGCGGCCCGGGCCGCCCAGGAGGCCGAGCGCCAGAAGCAGATCCAGTACGCGCAGGGCGTCCTCGACGTCTCCTACGCCTCCCGCACCTACGAGTTCGAGGACAAGGAGGAGCACGACAAGGACGCCTCCGAGGTGCTCTCCGCCCACGACATCATCGACGCCGAGCGCTTCGCCGAGCGCCACGAGGAGGCCGACCACCGCACCGCCGCCGAACGCGCCGCCGCCGACCGCACCTGGGCCTTCGGGCACATCATCGTCGACGAGGCCCAGGAGCTCTCCGCGATGGCCTGGCGGCTCCTCATGCGCCGCAGTCCCAGCCGCTCGATGACCCTGGTCGGCGACCCCGCCCAGACCGGCGACCCGGCCGGCGTCGGGGCCTGGGAGCAGATCCTCGCCCCGCACGTGGAGGACCGCTGGGAACTGGTCCGCCTCGGCGTCAACTACCGCACGCCCGCCGAGATCATGGCCGTCGCGGCCGCGGTGCGACGGGCCGACGACCCGGCCTTCGAGCCGCCGAGCTCGGTGCGGTCCACCGGGGTGGAGCCCTGGGACCGCACGGTGGACGACCCGGTGAAGGAGGCCGCCGACGCGGTCGCGAACGAGCTGCGCGAGGAGGGCCGGATCGCGGTGATCGCCCCGCCCGAGCTGCACCCCGGGCTGATCGCCGCCCTGCCGGACGCCGCGTACGGCCGGGCCCCCGACCTCACCCGGCCGGTCGTGCTCCTCGACCCCCGGCAGGCGAAGGGCCTGGAGTTCGACACCGTCCTGGTCGTCGACCCGGAGGGCGTCGTGGCCGGGGCCGCGCACGGGACGAACGACCTGTACGTGGCGCTGACCCGGGCGACCCAGCGGCTCGGGATCATCCGGTCCGCAGCGCGCACGTGAAGAGCCGCGCCCCGTCCTGGTAGCCGGTGACCTCGAATGCCCCGGCCTCCGTCGCGGCGGCCCCGTCGCCGCCCGCGGGCACCGCCCGGAGCAGGCAGGGGCCGCCGTGGAACTCGGCGTACCGGTCGAAGGCGATCCGCAGGGAGACCGGCAGGCACGGGCGGGGCCACACGGCCGCCGAGACGGCCTGCCGGCCCGCCTCCAGGAAGAGCATCCCCGGTATGTGGTCGTTGGGCCGCTGGAAGAGGGTGGGGTGGGCGGTGTCGACGACCAGCTCCCACACCCCCTCCCGGCCGGTGGGGGCGAGGAGGACGTCGTCCACCCTCGCCCGCCCGGCGAGCGGCGCCGGGGCGCGGCGCGTCCACGGTCCGGGGCGCACGACCCCGGCCTCGACCCGCCCGCCGCGCAGTCTGCGGTAGGCGGCGCCGCCGGCGAAACGGGCCCGGGCCCCGCCCGTCGCCACCACCCCCGCCCCGCGCCGGACGGTCCACTCCACCAGCATCTCGGACAACTGGCCGCCCCGCAGCACGAGTTCGACGAACCGGATCTCGATGTCCGGATCTCCGCCCTCGACGTCGAGCCCCGCCGGGTCGCAGCTCAGCGAGATCTCGTTCAGCAGGATGTGCCGGGTCAGCGGAAGCCCGTGGACCGAGTGCAGGAGCGCCATCGTGGCCTGCCGCAGCGTCTCGACGACCAGGAGCGGGTCGTGGTACCGCTCCCCACCCCGGCGGACCGGGGTGAAGAACGGGTGGTCGGTGGGCCAGCTGGCCCGGACCGCGAAGCGCTCCCTCCCGTCGAGCGGTCGCCACTCGACGGGAAAGGTGTCCTCGCCGCGCACCCGGTGGCAGAGCTGCGGCGACAGACGCCGCTCGATGGTGTCCTGCGTCATGTGCCCGCCCATCTGGACCTGTCGGCCTGATCTGGAGAGCGAACATAGCCGAACGGCGGGCGATTTGCCCGAACGCGTGAACCATCAACTGAATGAGCGTCACTTATCGGACAGGTGGCGCTCTTTACCGCCTTGCCGGCCCCCGGCCGCCGACTCCACCGGTCACGCCGGCCGCAGCCAGACCGTCGCGAGGGGCGGCAGCGTCATCCGGATGCTGGCCGCCCGCCCGTGGTGCGGAACCGATTCCGCCTTCACCGGATCGCGCCCCACCACGTCCCCGCCGCCGTACCGGCCGGCATCCGTGTTCAGCACCTCCGACCAGGCCACCACCGCGTCCGGCACACCGAGCCGGTAGTCGTGCCGGACCACCGGCGAGAAGTTCGACACCGCGAGCAGGGGCGAGCCGAACGCGTCGAGACGCAGGAACGCGAAGACGTTGTCCTCGGCCGCGTCGCCGACCACCCACTGGAAACCGTCCGGCGCGGTGTCCCGCTCCCACAGCGAGGGCGTCGCCTGGTAGACCGTGTTCAGATCCCGGACCAGGTCCCGGACGCCCCGGTGGTCGGGCTCCGCGCCGTACGCCGGATCCAGCAGCCACCAGTCGGGGCCGTGATCCGCCGACCACTCCGCCCCCTGCGCGAACTCCTGCCCCATGTACAGGAGTTGCTTGCCGGGATGAGCCCACATGAAGCCCAGGTACGCCCGGTGGTTGGCCCGCTGCTGCCACCAGTCGCCCGGCATCTTCGACACCAGCGACCGCTTGCCGTGCACCACCTCGTCGTGGGAGATCGGCAGGATGTAGTTCTCGCTGTACGCGTACACCATCGAGAACGTCATCTCGTGGTGGTGGTACTTCCGGTGCACCGGCTCCTTCTGCACGTACTCCAGGGAGTCGTGCATCCAGCCCATGTTCCACTTCATCCCGAAGCCCAGACCGCCGAAGCCGCCCGGCCCCACCTGGTCCGTCGCCCGGGTCACGCCGTCCCAGGCCGTCGACTCCTCCGCGAACGTCACGATCCCCGGGCAGCGCCGGTACACCGTCGCGTTCATCTCCTGCAGGAAGGCGACCGCGTCCAGGTTCTCCCGGCCGCCGTACTCGTTCGGCAGCCACTCGCCGTGCTCCCGCGAGTAGTCCAGGTAGAGCATCGACGCCACCGCGTCCACCCGCAGCCCGTCGATGTGGAACTCCTGGCACCAGTACACGGCGTTCGCCACCAGGAAGTTCCGCACCTCCTTGCGGCCGTAGTCGAACTCCAGCGTCCCCCAGTCGGGGTGGTGCGAGCGGCGCGGGTCCTCGTGCTCGTACAGCGGCCTGCCGTCGAACTCCGCGAGCGCCCAGTCGTCCTTCGGGAAGTGCGCCGGGACCCAGTCCATCAGCACCCCGATGCCCGCCGCGTGCAGCGCGTCGACCAGGAACCGGAAGTCGTCGGGCGTGCCCATCCGCGCCGTCGGCGCGTAGAAGCCGGTGACCTGGTAGCCCCAGGAGCCGCCGAAGGGGTGCTCGGTGACCGGCATCAGCTCCACATGGGTGAAGCCGAGGTCCCGGACGTACGCGGGGAGCTGCTCCGCCAGCTGCCGGTAGCTCAGCCCCGGCCGCCAGGACGGCAGGTGGACCTCGTAGACGGAGATCGGCGCCTCGTGGGGCGGTCGCGTCCCCCGCCGGGCCATCCACTCGGCGTCGCCCCAGGTGTGGTGCGAGGCCGTCACGATCGACGCGGTGTTCGGCGGGCACTCGGTGCGCCGGGCCATCGGGTCCGCCCGGACGGTGTGCGTCCCGTCCGGCCGGGTGATGTCGAACTTGTACAGCGCGCCCTCGCCGATCCCGGGCACGAACAGCTCCCACACGCCCGTCGAACCCAGCGAGCGCATCGGCAGCGCCGTGCCGTCCCAGTGCGTGAAGTCACCCGTCACGCGGACGCCGCGGGCGTTCGGCGCCCAGACGGCGAAGCGGGTGCCGGCGACCCCGTCGTGGGTCATCGGACGGGCCCCCAGGGCCGTCCACAGCTCCTCGTGCCGGCCCTCGCCGATCAGATGCAGGTCGAGCTCGCCGAGGGAGGGCAGGAAGCGGTACGGGTCGTGGACCGCGAGCTCGTCCCGACCGTCCTCGTACCGGACGCGCAGCTCGTACGCGGGGACCTTGCGGAGCAGGGGCAGCAGCCCGGAGAAGAACCCGTCGCCCTCGCTCCGGAGCGGGATCCGCCGGCCCTTCGCGAGCACGGTGACCTCCTTCGCCCACGGGCGGAGCACCCGGACCACCACGCCGCCCCGGACCGGGTGCGCGCCGAGCACGCCGTGCGGGTCGTGGTGCTCACCGGCGAGCAGCCGGGCCCGGTCGCCCGGGTCGAGCGGTGGCGCCTGCCGGGGCGCCGGGGGCGCGGCGGTCCGGCCGGCCTTGGCCGGCTTGCCGGTCGTGGTGCTGCTGCGGGCCGTCTTGCCTGCGGGGCGGGCGGTCACCGGGATGCCTCCTGGGGGATACGGGGGGTACGGATGCGCAACGGTGTCGAAAGGGAACGGGACACTCGGCCGAACGGGGGCGGGTGGGTCGGTGCAGGCGGGAGGGGGCGAACGACTGCGCCGAACGGGGTGTGACCGGCGGGCACGGTCCGGACCTCTGCGGGCGGATGCGGGGTGGCGGGGTCATTCCGGGGTCGCCAGGCGCTCGATGGCCGACATCGGGACCGGGAGCCAGTCCGGCCGGTGCCGGGCCTCGTACACGACCTCGTACACCGCCTTGTCCGTCTCGTAGGCCCGCAGCAGCGCCGGGTCCGTCCGCGGGTCCTCGCCCGCCGCCTCCGCGTACCCGGTGCAGTACGCCGCCCGGCTCCGCGCCGCCCAGTCCGCGTTCCACGGCCGGTGCGTGCGGGCCGCGTAGTCGAAGGAGCGGAGCATGCCGGCCACGTCCCGGACCGGGTGCTGCGGGCTGCGCCGCTCGTCGAGCGGCTTCGCCGGCTCGCCCTCGAAGTCGATGACGGCCCAGCCGCCGTCGGACCCGCGCAGCGTCTGCCCGAGGTGCAGGTCGCCGTGGATGCGCTGGACCACCCCGTCCCCGGCCGTGCCGCTCGCCGCCGCGAAGACGGCGCGCAGGCCGGGGACGAACGGCAGCAGCGCCGGCACGGCCTGCGCGGCCGTGTGCAGCCGGCGGTCCATGGCGGCCACCAGCCGCTCCGACTCGGCCCGGCCGAGCCGGCGGGTGGGCAGCGCCTCCGCGAGGGCCAGGTGGACCTCGGCCGTGGCCCGGCCGAGCGCCCGCGCCTCCGCGGCGAAGTCCCGTCCGTCGGCCAGCGCGTCGAGGGCGAGCCGCCAGCCGTCGCGGGAGTCGCGGAGGTACGGCTGGAGGACGCCCAGCGTCGCCGCGCCCGACTCGAACCAGGCGACCGGTGCCGGGACCCGGGCGCACCCGGCGCCCGCGAGGGCGAGGGGGAGCTCCAGGTCGGGGTTGGCCCCCGGACTGACCCGTCGGAAGATCTTGAGGATGAACGAATCTCCATAGACGAGGGACGAGTTGGACTGCTCGGCGTCCAGCACCCGGGGGGCGAGTGCGGGCGGCAGTGCCGTGGTGGCGTGGAAGCGCAGCGGGCCGGTCCGGCCCGGGTTGCGCAGCCGCTCGTAGAGGAGGCCGGCGAGCCGCGGGTCGCGCAGCCCCTCGTACACGGCGCGTCCGGCGAGCGGCCCCTGCCGGATCCGCCCGATCAGGGCGGGGGCGAGGCGGGGTGGCAGCTGGGTCCGTACGCCCAGGAGCAGTTGGTAGCAGTCGGCGGGTGCTCCGGCCGGGCGGCCGGGTTGTTCGACCCGTACGAGCAGATGGAGAAGACCGGGTCCGGCGCCGTCCAGGGGCAGCAGCTCGGTGGCCGCGTCCAGCGTGAATCCGGTGACCCGGCGGCCCTTGCCCGCGAACCAGCGCTGCCGGGGCAGCCATTCGTGGAGCAGGGGCGCGAGGGACGGAAGGAGGGCGTCCGGGGCCCGGGTGGTGGATGCGGTCTCCGGCATGGCATCGCGTCCTTTCCCCGGGGCGCGCAGAGAACTGTCGTATGCGTTCAAATGCGCAGAGTGTCCCGGATGGCGGCTGGGGCTGTCCGGATGTGCGGGACGTGTCGGAGGGGGAAGATCCGTATGGGCCCGGCAAGAAGGCCCGGATGGACCTGAATCGTGCGGTGGAACGTGTGTGGGTCACAGTGCCCAGGGTGGGACGGGAGGAAACCGCCCCACCTCGGACGAATCAGAACCGACCGTGGGTCAGCCCTTCTTGAGACGGAACCAGTAGAAGCCGTGTCCCGCAAGGGTCAGGAGGTAGGGGAGCTGGCCGATGGCCGGGAACGTCACCCCGCCGATCAGCTCGACGGGCTGGGCTCCGTCGAAGCGCCGCAGATCGAGTTCGGTCGGCTGCGCGAACCGCGAGAAGTTGTTCACGCAGAGGACCAGATCGTCGCCGTCCTCCCGGAGGAAGGCCAGTACCGCCGGGTTGGACGCGGGGAGTTCGGTGTAGGTGCCCGTCCCGAACGCCCTGTTCTGCTTGCGGATCTCGATCATCCGCTTCGTCCAGTGCAGCAGCGAGGACGGCGAGGTCATCCCCGACTCGACGTTCGTGACCTGGTAGCCGTGGACGGGGTCCATGATGGCCGGAAGGTACAGCCGTCCCGGGTCGCACGAGGAGAAGCCGGCGTTCCGGTCGGGGGTCCACTGCATCGGGGTGCGGACGCCGTCCCGGTCGCCCAGCCAGATGTTGTCGCCCATGCCGATCTCGTCGCCGTAGTACAGCACCGGGGAGCCCGGCAGCGAGAAGAGCAGCGCGGTGAACAGCTCCATCTGGTTGCGGTCGTTGTCGAGGAGCGGGGCGAGGCGGCGGCGGATGCCGATGTTGGCCCGCATCCGCGGATCCTTGGCGTACTCCGCGTACATGTAGTCGCGCTCCTCGTCCGTGACCATCTCGAGCGTGAGCTCGTCGTGGTTGCGGAGGAAGATGCCCCACTGGCAGCCGGAGGGGATCTCCGGGGTCTTCGCCAGGATCTCCGAGACCGGGTAGCGGGACTCGCGCCGCACGGCCATGAAGATCCGCGGCATCACCGGGAAGTGGAACGCCATGTGGCACTCGTCGCCGCCGGAGCGGAAGTCCCCGAAGTAGTCGACGACGTCCTCGGGCCACTGGTTGGCCTCGGCCAGCAGCACCGTGTCCGGGTAGTGGTCGTCGATCTCCTTGCGGACCCGCTTGAGGAAGGCGTGGGTCGCGGGGAGGTTCTCGCAGTTGGTGCCCTCCTGCTGGTACAGGTACGGCACCGCGTCGAGCCGGAAGCCGTCGATGCCCAGGTCGAGCCAGAACTTGAGCGCGGACAGGATCTCCTCCTGCACCGCCGGGTTCTCGTAGTTGAGGTCGGGCTGGTGCGAGAAGAACCGGTGCCAGTAGTACTGCTTGCGGATCGGGTCGAAGGTCCAGTTCGAGGACTCGGTGTCGACGAAGATGATCCGGGCGTCCGCGTACTGCTTGTCGTCGTCGGCCCAGACGTAGTAGTCGCCGTAGGGTCCGTCGGGGTCGCGCCGCGACTCCTGGAACCACTCGTGCTGGTCGCTCGTGTGGTTCATGACGAAGTCGATGACCACGCGCATCCCGCGCTGGTGGGCCGCGTCGACGAACTCCACGAAGTCGGCCAGGTCGCCGAACTCCGGCAGCACCGACGTGTAGTCGGCGACGTCGTAGCCGCCGTCCCTCAGCGGGGACTTGAAGAACGGCGGCAGCCAGAGGCAGTCCACGCCCAGCCACTGGAGATAGTCCAGCTTGGACGTGATGCCCTTCAGATCGCCGACTCCGTCCCCGTTGCTGTCCTGGAAGGAGCGGACGAGGACCTCGTAGAACACCGCCCGCTTGAACCAGTCGGGATCGCGGTCCTTGGCGGGGGTGTCCTCGAAGGTGTCGGGGACGGGCTCGTTGACAGTCATGAGGTGGGTGACCCTCCGGTCTGCGGGGACGGTCGCAGGACGAGGACGTGCGCGGGCGTGACACCCGGTTCCAGGCGCACGTAGCTGGCCCTGCCCCAGTGATAGGTCTCGCCGGTGAGCTCGTCGCGCACCGGCACGGTCTCGTGCCAGTCGAGGCCGAGTTCCGGCATGTCCAACGAGAGCGTCGCCTCCTGGGTGTGGTGCGGGTCGAGGTTGACGACCACCAGAACGATGTTCGAACCCGAACGCTTGCTGTACGCGATCACCTGCGGGTTGTCCGTGTCGTGGAACGTGATGTTCCGCAGGCGCCGCAGCGCCGGGTTGCGGCGCCTGATCCGGTTCAGCGCGGTGATCAGCGGGGTGATCGTCCTCCCGGCCCGCTCCGCCGACTCCCAGTCCCTCGGCCGGAGTTGGTACTTCTCCGAATCGAGGTACTCCTCGCTCCCGTCCCGCAGGGCGGTGCCCTCGCACAGCTCGTACCCGGCGTACATGCCCCAGGAGGGCGACAGCGTCGCCGCGAGCACCGCGCGCGCCTCGAAGGCCGGCCGGCCCCCCTTCTGGAGGTAGGCGTGCAGGATGTCCGGGGTGTTCACGAAGAAGTTCGGCCGCATCTGCGCCGCCGTCTCGCCGGAGAGCTCCGTCAGGTACTCCGTGAGCTCCTCCTTGGTGTTCCGCCAGGTGAAGTACGTGTACGACTGCTGGAAGCCGATCGCGCCAAGGGTCCGCATCATCGCCGGCCGGGTGAAGGCCTCCGCCAGGAAGATCACGTCCGGGTCGGCGGCGTTGATCTCGCCGATCACCCGCTCCCAGAACACCACCGGCTTGGTGTGCGGGTTGTCGACGCGGAAGATCCGCACCCCGTGGTCCATCCAGTGCCGCAGGATCCGCACCGTCTCCGCGACGATCCCGTCCATGTTGTCGGCGGCCGCGTCGAACGCGATCGGGTAGATGTCCTGGTACTTCTTCGGCGGGTTCTCCGCGTACGCGATCGAACCGTCCGGACGGTGGTGGAACCACTCCGGGTGCTTCTCCACCCACGGATGGTCGGGGGAGCACTGGAGCGCGAAGTCCAGCGCGATCTCCAGCCGCAGCTCCCGGGCCCGCGCCACGAAGGCGTCGAAGTCCTCGAAGGTCCCCAGATCCGGGTGGAGCGCGTCGTGCCCGCCCTCCGGAGAACCGATCGCCCACGGCACGCCGACGTCGTTCGGCGCGGCGGACAGGGTGTTGTTGGGGCCCTTGCGGTGGGTCTCGCCGATCGGGTGCACCGGCGGCAGGTAGACCACGTCGAAGCCCATCGCGGCCACCGCCGGGAGCCGCTCGGCCGCCGTGCGGAAGGAGCCCGGGACCGTGCGGCCCTCGACCGTCCGGACGCCCTCCGAGCGCGGGAAGAACTCGTACCAGGAGCCGTACAGGGCGCGCTCCCGCTCCACCCGGAGGGGCAACGCGGGCGAGGCGGACAGCAGTTCGCGCAGCGGGTGGCGGTCGAGGGACTCCACGACCCGGGGGTTCAGGGCCGCCGCGAGGCGGCCGGCGGCCGGCCGGGACGCGTCGCGCAGCGCGTCCGCCGCGGCGAGCACCGCCTCCCGGGCGCCACCCTTCTTCGGCACCCCCTTCGCGGCCCGCTCGTGCAGCTCGGCGCCCTCGGCGAGGACGAGCTCGGAGTCGATCCCGGCCGGGATCTTGATCTTCGCGACGTGGCGCCAGGTGGCCACCGGATCGCTCCACGCCTCGACGGTGTACGTCCACAGGCCTTCGGCGTCCGGGGTGACCTCGGCGCCCCACCGGTCGGTGCCCGGCGCCAGCTCGCGCATCGGCGTCCAGGGGCCGGGGCGGCCCGACGGGCCGCGCAGCACGACGTTCGCGGCGACGGCGTCGTGCCCCTCGCGGAAGACGGTCGCCGTCACCTCGAAGGACTCTCCGGCCACCGCCTTCGCGGGGCGTCGGCCGCAGTCGACCAGTGGGCGTACGTCCAGCACGGGAATGCGTCCCATGAGCGGATTCACAGCATCACCTGACGGGTTACGGGGGTGCGGGTGGTGGTTGTGCGCTCTTTCTAGCTCCGTCGACGGCCGACGGGTTGCGGGCATGGCCGCTCCTGTCCGCGTTCACTCGGATGGCGGGTCCACAGGGATGAACAGGGGTCAAAGGGAGACGGGTTCGAGGGGTACCGCAAAAGCCTTCCACGGTCTTCGGGCGGGCAATCCAGGCGCTTTGTTAACTACTAGGACGTAGCCGAGGCGGCAACCCCGGACACCGGACAGGGAAAGATCCGCGCCGTTCTCCCCGCCGCTCCGGCCCGCGGCACGGAAACGGCCCCGTCCCGGACGGGACGGGGCCGTTTCGCCCAGGACGTGATCAGTGCCGGGGAGACGTGTCCGAGGACCACACCTGCCAGGGCTGGCGCGCCACCCATTCCTCCACCGGAGCCGGTTCGAGGCCCAGGACCTCCGTGGACACGCCGTCGTCGTCCGCCATCAGCAGCGGATCCGCCCCGCTCGCCATGAAGTGGTAGATACCGGCCACCCCCGCCGCCGTCGCCGGACCCAGCAGTCCGGCGAGGCCCCGCTCGAAAGCGGCCGGATCCAGCTCCTCGTACCGCACCGCCCGCCCGAGCCCCCGGCCGAACGCCTCGGCGAGCTCACCGCCCGTCAGCGAGCGCTCGCCGCCGATGTCGAACGTCCGGCCCTCCAGGTCCTCCCGGGTGAGCGCCGCCAGCGCCGCCTCCGCCAGACCCCGGTGCGACAGCCACGCCGTCCGCGCCGAGGCCGGCAGCGGATAGGCGAGCACCCCGTCGTCGACCAGGGACGGCCCGTTCCACGGCGAGAACAGGTTGTCCAGGTACACCGGCGGCCGGATCACCACCAGCGGCACCCCGCTGTCCCGCAGCACCCGCTCCGCCAGCCGGCGCGTCTCGAAGGCCGCCACGTCCGTCGGCCCCAGCGGGATCCGGGTGTTGGAGTTGAAGACCAGCCGCTCCGTCCCCGCGTCCAGGGCCGCCTCCGCCACGTTCCGCGCGTACGCCTCCACCCGGTCCGCCTCGTACACCAGCGGCATCGTCATGAACGCGTGGGTCGTCCCCTCGAACAGCTGCCGCACGTCGTCCGGCCGGCCCAGGTCGCCGGAGAGGAAGAAGGCCCCCGGCAGCGGCGGCCGGTCGGCCGACGCCCGCCGCGTCAGCGTCCGCACCCCGTGCTGCCGCTCCGCGAGCAGACGCGCCACCGCACCCCCCTGGAACCCCGTCGCGCCCACCACCGCCACCCGCATCGGATTCTCACTGGACATGTGTTCTGAGGCCCTTCGATAGACTTTCCCGGCTGTCGTGTCGGCGTCCCCCCCAGGCTCGCCGCCACGGCTTCGGCCGTTCAATTAACAAACCGGGGCGGAAGTTGAAGGATCGTCCATGGCAATCGTGGGAACCGACCGTCACGCACAGCAGCCCGACCAGGACGAGCAGGACGACCTGCTGAGCGAACTGCTCAAACCCCTCCGGCTCACCGGGGTCTTCGACAGCCGCTGGCACGTCCGCGCCCCCTGGGCCATCGAGGGCGACGCCGAACGCAGCTGCGCCGTCCTCCACTACGTCGTCGAGGGCGACTGCTGGATCACCACCGAGGACGAGGCCCCCCTCGAACTCCACGCCGGAGACCTCGTCGTCTTCCCGACCGGGACCGCGCACCGCCTCTCCGACCGGCCCGAGCGCCAGGGCCTCCCGCTCAAGGCCGTCCTGCCCGAACGGCAGCCCGGCACCTCCGGCGAGATCGTCATCGAGGGCAGCGGTCCCGAGAGCCGCCTCCTCTGCGCCGGTCTGCACTACGACGCCAGCGCCGCCACCGACCTCTACACCTCGCTGCCCTGGGCACTCGTCCTCGACGGCCCCCAGGTCGACCGCGAGCCGCTGCTCCGCGACACCCTGCGGCTGCTGGCCGCCCCCGACCGGCCCGTCGGACCCGGCGACCGACTCATCACCCTGCGGGCCTTCGAGATGGCCCTGGTCCTGGCCCTCCGGCCGCTGCTCCGCGAACTCGCGGGCAACCCGGCCTCACTGCCGCTGCTGCGGCACCCCGGGATCAGCCGCGCCGTCGTCATGATGGCCACCCGCTTCGCCGACCCCTGGACCATCGACTCCCTCGCCCGCGAGGTCGGCATGTCCCGCTCCGCGTTCACCGCCTCCTTCCGCGACCTCGTCGGCGAGTCGCCCGCCCGCTACCTCGCCGCCCGCCGGATGCACGAGGCGGGCCGGCTCCTCACCGAGACCAGCCTCCCCCAGTCGGCGGTGCCCGCCCGCGTCGGCTACCAGAGCGCCGTCGGCTTCCACCTGGCCTTCCGCAAGTGGTTCGGGGTCACCCCGGGGGAGTACCGCGCGGGAGCCGACCGGGCCGCCTGACGGCACCGCCCGGCCCTCCGGGGACCCCCGGCGGACCTCCGGGACCCCGCCGCGGCACCGCCGCGGCGCCCCGGATCCGCCGACCTGACATCTTCGGGACTCCCTGGCCGGTTATTAAGGACCCCTGGCCGGACGCTCATTGTCCGGACGGGTCGCCCCGGACAGGCTCGGGACCGGCAGTGCCGTGACACCCGAGGAGAGGCGACACACCGGTGACGAGGTCCGGGCAGGAGTATCTGGAGGGGCTGCGCGACGGACGCGAGGTCTGGCTCGACGGAGAACGGGTCGAGGACGTCACCGCCCACCCGGCCTTCCGGGCCACCGCGGCCTCCTTCGCCGGCCTCTACGACCTCGCCGACGACCCCGCCCACCACCCCGTCCTCGTCCGCGACGGGGTGCGCCTCGCCTCCCGCGTCCCCCGCTCCTACGAGGACCTCGTCGCCCGCCGCCGCGCCTTCCGCACCACGGCCCGCGCCAGCTTCGGCTTCCTCGGCCGCACCCCCGACTACATGGCCGCCGGATCGGCCGGCTTCGCCGCCGCGCCCGCCGTCTTCACCGGCGAGACCTTCGACGGCGCCGCACACGCCCTCGCCCTCCACCGCCGGCTCGCCGAGGACGACCTGCACTGCGCCTTCACCCTCGGCAACCCGGCCCCCGGCCACGGCGGCGAGGACCTCACCCTGCGGGTCGTGGCCGAACGGGACGGCGGGATCGTCGTCCGCGGCGCCAAGACCGTCGGCACCGGCGCCGTCTTCGCCGACGAGATCCTCGTCGGCACCATCGAACCGCTCGCCCCCGACGACACCGAACACGCCGTGACCTTCGCCGTACGCGTCGACACCCCCGGCCTCAGACTGATCTCCCGCACCTCCTACGAGGAACGCTCCCGGTCCGTCTACGACCAGCCGCTGTCCTCCCGGTACGACGAGAACGACGCCATGCTGGTCTGCGAGGACGTCTTCGTCCCCTGGGAACGGGTCCTCACCCACCGCGACCCCGCCACCACCGGCGCCGTCTGGTGGCAGACGCCCGCCTACCTCAACTTCGTCCACCAGTCCGCGACCCGCTTCTGGACCAAACTGGAGTTCCTCACCGGACTCGCCATCCTCATCACCCGCTCGAACGGCACCGAGGACCTCCCGCCCGTCACCCAGGCCGTCGGCCGGCTCCTCGGCGCGGTCGCCCAGGCCAAGGCCTTCGTCCTCGCCGCCGAAGCCTCGTACGAGGAGGTCGACGGCGGCCGCGGCGGCGTCCGCCCCGGCCAGGACATCTCCTTCGCCCAGCGGATCATGGCCGGCGAGCTCTACCCCCGCGCCGTCCAGGACATCCGGCTCCTCGCGGGCGGCGCCCTCGTCCAGCTCCCCGCCAGCGGACGCGACCTCCTGCACCCCGAACTCGGGCCCCTCGTCCGCCGCTACTTCGGCACCCGCGAGCACCCCGCCGAGGACCGGGTCAAGCTGCTCAAGCTGGCCTGGGACGCCCTCGGATCCGAGTTCGCCGGACGCCACGAGCAGTACGAGCGCCTCTACCACGGCGCCCCGCACGTCTACCTGACCATGCAGACCCGGGCCGGCGCCGCGGAGGACTGCGAGGACCTCGCACGGGCCTGCCTCGACGGCTACGGCCTCGGGACGACCCGTTGACGACGGCCCCGGCGCCACGACGCGGGGCGCTCGCCCTGCTCGCCGCCACCCAGCTCCTGCTCATCATGGACACCGCGATCGTCAACGTCGCCCTGCCCTCCGTCGGCGACGACCTCGCCGCCGGCTCCACCGGACTCTCCTGGGTCGCCAACGCCTACCTCATCACCTTCGGCGGCCTGCTCCTCCTCGGCGGCCGGGTCGCCGACCTCCTCGGCCACCGGCGGGTCTTCCTCGGCGGCCTCGGCCTGCTCGCCGCCGCCTCCGCCGCCGGCGGCCTGGCCCCCGGCACCGACGCCCTCGTCGCCGCCCGCGCCGCCCAGGGCGTCGGCGCCGCGCTCGCCGCGGCCGCCGCCTTCGCCCTGCTGCTCCTGCTCCACCCCGACGGCCCGGCCCGGCACCGGGCGCTCGGCACCTTCGCCGCCATGGGAGGCCTCGGCGGAGTCCTCGGCACCGTCCTCGGCGGCGTCGTCACCGACCTCCTCGGCTGGCGCGCCACCTTCTGGCTGAACGTCCTGCTCGCCGCCGTCCTCGCCGCCCTCGCCCTCCGCATCCTGGACCGCCCCACCCGGACCGCCGGCCCGGGCGGCTTCGACCTCGCCGGGGCGCTCACCGCCACCGCCGGCCTCGGACTCCTCGCCTACGCCCTGGTCGGCGCGGCCGAGGCCGGATGGCTGTCCGCCCGCACCCTCGGCGCCGGAGGAGCCGGCCTCGCCCTGCTGCTCGCCTTCGCCGCCGTCGAACGGCGGGCCGCCGCGCCGCTCGTCCCGCCGGCGGTGCTGAACCGCCCCGCGCTCCGGCTGTCCAACACCCTCGCCGCCCTCGCCCAGACGACCCTCTTCCCGATGTTCTTCCTGGTCAGCCTCTACCTCCAGGACGTACTCGGACAGTCGCCGCTCGGCGGCGGCCTCGGCCTGCTGCCGCTCTCCCTCGTCGTCGTCGCGGTCGCCCCGCAGACCGGCCGGATCATCTTCCGCCTCGGCCTGCACCGGACCATGACCCTGGGATTCGCCCTGCTCTGCGCCGGGACCCTCTGGCTGGCCCTCGCCCTCACCCCCGACGGCGGCTTCGCGGACACCGTCCTCGCCCCCAGCCTGGTCCTCGGCGCCGCCCTGCCGCTGGTCATGGTCACCACCAACGTGGCGGCGACGGCCGACGCCACCGCCGAGGAGACCGGACTCGCCTCCGGACTCGTCAACACCAGCCAGCAGTTCGGCTCCGTCCTCGGCCTCGCTGTCCTGGTGGCCGTCGCCACCGGCCGTACGGAGGCCGCCGACGCGACCCGGGCCGCCGCCGAGACCGCCGGCCACCGCGCCGCCCTTCTCACCGGCGCCGCCTTCGCCGCCGCGGCCGCACTCGCCTCCCTCCGCCTCCACCCGCCCCGACCGGTCCCGGCCCCGCCACGCGGGAGACGGATCACCGACCGCCGCTGACCGCCCGCACCAGCACCACTGCCCCCCGACCACCGGCGGGTGAGCCGTTCCTCTCCGGCGAACCGAGCCCCGAACAGGAGGAACCCCCGTGCAACTGGGCGACCCGCGCCACCGCACCGAGGACATACGCACCGCCGACCCGCTCGGCGCCGACGGACTGCTCGCCGCCGTCCCCGCGATGAACGCCGACGCCGACGTCGCCGCCCTCACCGTCGCGCTCCGCGCCCTCGTGCCGGACCCCGACCGGGCCGCCCAGTGGAGCGTCGGCCACGCACTCGCCGCCATGCGCGACCTCGGCATCCTGCTCGGCTCGCTCAAACGCCACGGCGTCCAGCCCCTCGCCGCCGTCCCCGAGGCCCTGCCCGTCCTCGAACTCCTCGGCCGGCGCACCGACATGATCCCCCGGGACACCGTCCACCACTACACGACCTGGAACCCGCCCGGCCCCCGCCGCCGCACCTACACCGGCCATCCGACGGAGGCCCGGCTCCAGGACGCCGTCCGGATGGTCTTCCCCGGCCTCGTCGCCGCACTCGACGACTGCGGCCGGGTCGCCCGCCTCGAACCGTACGACCCCGGCTTCGCCGCCGCCCTCGACCGGGTCGCCCGCCACGTGCGGGCCATGGTCGACTCCATCGACCTCACGGTGGCCCAGGTGCCGCCGGAGTTCTTCGCGACCGTCCTGCGCCCCTACTTCGAGGAGGTCGAGGTCGACGGCCGGGACTACCTCGGACCGGCCGCCGCACAGGTCCCGCTCTGGCTGATCGACCTGACCCTCTGGCAGTGCGACCGCTCCGACCCCGCCTACCAGGCCTTCCTCACCGAGTCCGTGCCCTACGCGCTGCCCGCCTGGCGCGCCTTCCACGCCCGGCACCGCGGCGGGGTGTCGGCGGTCAGCAAGCTCTCCGCCGCCGTCAGCTGGGAGGGCGCCGACCGGCTGCCGCCCCCGCTGACCGCTTCCGCGGAGGCACTCGGCCGGGTGCTGCGCCTCCTGAAGACCTTCCGCGCCCGGCACCTCGGCATCGCCCGCAAGGCCTACAGCGAGGAGACACGGCTGTACGAGGAGGGCAGCGGCGGGGCCCCGGTCGCGCTGCTGCGCTCGATCCTGGATCTGACCAGGGAGAACGAGACCATGGTGCGCCGCGCGACCGTGCGACGCAGTCCCGCAGGGGCCCCCGTCGGGCCGTCGGCCGCGTAGCGGCGCCGAAGGAGCAGTCGTCATGTCCCCCCACACCCCGTCCGCGTTCCCGCCGGCCCACCGCCGCCGCCCCGCGCCGGACTACCGGGAGAGCCCGCACATCGTGATCGCCGGCGGCGGCGTCGCGGGCCTCACCACCGCCCTCTCGCTGCACGCCGCCGGCTTCCAGCGCGTCACGGTCGTCGAGACGGCCCCCGCGATCCGCCCCGTCGGCGCCGGACTCAACCTGATGCCGAACGCCGTCCGCGAACTGGACGCGCTCGGCCTCCTCGACGCCCTGGAGGCGGGCGCCCTGCGCACCCGCGAGCTGCGCTACTACCACCGCTCCGGCGGCCTGATATCCCGCGAGACCCGCGGCCTCGGCGCGGGCTACCTCTGGCCGCAGCTGTCCGTCCATCGCGGGCACCTCCAGCAGGTCCTCGCGGGTGCCGTACGGGCCAGGCTCGGACCCGCCGCCCTGGTCACCGGCGTCCGGGTGAGCGGGGTGGAGCCGACCCCGGACGGGCGGCCGCGCCTGCGGCTCGAACACCGGGACGGCGCCGTGCGCGGCCGCGCCTCCCTCGAACCCGACCTGCTCGTCGGCGCGGACGGCGTCCGCTCCACGGTCCGGGCGGCGCTGCACCCCGACGAGGGCGAACCGCCGTGGAACGGAATGCTGGTCTGGCGCGGGGTCTCCCGGATGCCCGCCCGCGCCGTCGGGTCGTTCATGCTCATCGCCGGCGACGACCGGCAGAAGGCCGTCGTCTACCCGATGGGCCGCCCGACGGGACCCGACCGGGAGGTCCTGGTGAACTGGGCCCTCGCCCGCCCCGCGGAACGCACCTGCCGGTCCGGGACGGCGTCCGGGGAGGAGCGGTTCCTGGGCGACTGGAACCGGCCGGTCCCCGTGGAGACCTTCCTCCCGTTCTACGAGGGCTGGGAGTTCGACGGCGTCAGCGTCCCCGACGTGCTGCGCGCCGCCGACTCCGCGTACGAGTACCCGATGGTCGACCGCGAGCCCCTGGACCGTTGGACCCACGGCCGCACCACCCTCGTCGGCGACGCCGCCCACGCCATGTACCCGATCGGCTCCAACGGTGCGACCCAGTCGATCGTCGACGCGCGCTCCCTCGCCCACGCCCTCGCCCGCCACGCCGACCCGGAGGACGGCCTCGCCGCGTACGAGCGGGACCGCCGCCCGGTCACCACCGCCCTCCAGCGGGCCAACCGCGAGCAGGGCCCCGAGGTCGTCATCGACCTCGCGCACGCCCGCGCCCCGCACGGCTTCGGCGACATCCACGACGTCATCCCCGCCGAGGAACTCGCCGCCGTCGCCCACCGCTACGCCGCCACCGGGGCCTTCGACCCGGCGACCGTGAACCAGGGCTCCCCGTACGAGGTCCGCCTCCCCGCCGTCGGCTGACACGCGCCCCACGCTCCCGTGCGCCGTCGCACGGCGGGGGCGGTGTGCCCTAACGTCTGAGCGGAACGACGGACGCACAGCGTGGTGCGTCCACTCCGCTCCGTACTCGCCTGCGAAGGTGGAACGCGTGAAGGCAATCCGTCGATTCACCGTGCGTCCCGTCCTCCCCGACACCCTGCGACCCCTCGCCGAACTCGCGCACAACCTGCGCTGGTCCTGGCACGAACCCACCCGCGCCCTCTTCGAGTCCCTCGAACCCCCCGGCCGGACCGCCCCGTCCGGCGGCACCGACCCCGTCCGGATCCTCGCAGCCCTCGAAGCCCCCCGGCTCGCCGCGCTCGCCGCCGACCAGGACTTCCTGGCCCGGCTCCGGGCCGCCGCCGAGGACCTCGACACCTACCTGCACGCCCCCCGGTGGTACCAGCAGGCCGCCGGCGGCACGACCGCCGCGCCCGCCGCCCTCGCCTACTTCTCACCCGAGTTCGGCGTCACCGCCGCCCTGCCCCAGTACTCCGGCGGCCTCGGGATCCTGGCCGGCGACCACCTCAAGTCCGCGAGCGACCTCGGCGTCCCGCTCATCGGCGTCGGCCTGCTCTACCGGCACGGCTACTTCCGCCAGTCCCTCGGCCGGGACGGCTGGCAGCAGGAGCAGTACCCCGTCCTCGACCCCGGCGAGCTGCCGGTCACCCTGCTCCGCGAGGCCGACGGCAGCCCCGCCCGGATCACCCTCGCCCTGCCCGGCGGCCGCAGCCTGCACGCCCACCTGTGGATCGCGCGGGTCGGCCGCGTGCCCCTCCTCATGCTCGACTCCGACGTCGAGGAGAACGCCCCGGGCGAACGGAGCGTCACCGACCGGCTGTACGGCGGCGGCAGCGAGCACCGGCTCCTCCAGGAGATGCTGCTCGGCATCGGCGGCGTCCGCGCCGTCCGCACCTACACCCGGCTCACCGGCACCCCCGACCCCGAGGTCTTCCACACCAACGAGGGCCACGCCGGCTTCCTCGGCCTCGAACGCATCCGCGAACTCCAGGGCGAGGGGCTCGACTTCGACAGCGCCCTGGAGACCGTCCGCGCCGGGACCGTGTTCACCACCCACACCCCCGTCCCGGCCGGCATCGACCGCTTCGACCGCACGCTGGTCGCCCGCCACCTCGGCGAGGACGGCGCGCTTCCCGGCGTCGACACCGGGAAGGTCCTCGCCCTCGGCGACGAGACCCCGCTGGGCGGCGAACCCGGCGTCTTCAACATGGCGGCCATGGGCCTGCGCCTCGCCCAGCGCGCCAACGGCGTCTCCACCCTCCACGGAGCCGTCAGCCGGGCCATGTTCGCCGGACTCTGGCCGGGGTTCGACGCCGAGGAGGTCCCGATCACCTCGGTCACCAACGGGGTGCACGCCCCCACCTGGGTCGCCCCCGAGGTCGGCCGGCTCGGCCCCGACCCCGCCGACCGCGAACTGTGGGACCTGCGCCGCACCCTGCGCGAACGGCTCGTGACCGACGTACGGGAGCGGCTGCGCGCCTCCTGGCGGCAGCGCGGAGCGGCAGCCGCCGAACTCGGCTGGACGGACTCCGTCCTCGACCCCGACGTCCTCACCATCGGCTTCGCCCGCCGGGTCCCCTCGTACAAGCGGCTCACCCTCATGCTGCGGGACAAGGACCGGCTGCGGGCGCTGCTGCTCCACCCCGAGCGCCCCGTGCAGCTCGTCGTCGCCGGCAAGGCGCACCCCGCCGACGACGGCGGCAAGCGGCTCGTGCAGGAACTCGTCCGGTTCGCCGACGACCCCCGGGTCCGGCACCGGATCGTCTTCCTGCCCGACTACGGGATGGCGATGGCCCGGGGCCTCTACCCCGGCTGCGACGTCTGGCTCAACAACCCCCTGCGCCCCCTGGAGGCCTGCGGCACCAGCGGCATGAAGGCCGCGCTCAACGGCTGCCTCAACCTCTCCGTCCTCGACGGCTGGTGGGACGAGTGGTTCGAGCCCGACTTCGGCTGGGCGATCCCCACCGCCGACGGGGCCGCCGCCGCGGACGAGGACCGCCGCGACGACCTGGAGGCCGCCGCGCTCTACGAGCTGATCGAGCGCCGCGTCGCGCCCCGCTTCTACGACCGGGGCCCCGACGGCGTCCCGGCCGGCTGGACGTCGATGGTCCGCCGCACCCTCACCGACCTCGGTCCGAAGGTGCTCGCCGACCGGATGGTCCGCGAGTACGTCGAGCGGCTGTACGTGCCCGCGGCCGCCGCGCACCGGGCGCTCACCCCGGACCGGGCGCGGGACCTCGCCGCCTGGAAGGCGCGGGTCAGGGAGGCCTGGCCGAAGGTGACCGTCGACCGCGTCGAGGTCGGCGACGACCTCGCGGACGACCTCGCCGACGCGGAGCTCGGGGCGACACCGGTCGTCCGGGTCCGGGTCGCCCTCGGCGCGCTCGCCCCCGACGACGTCGAGGTGCAGGCCGTCACCGGCCGGGTCGACGCCGACGACACCCTCGCCGACCTCCGCGCCGTCCCGCTGAAGCCGGTGGGCGGCCCGGACCTGGAGGGCAGGCAGCCGTACGCGGGCACCCTGGCGCTCGACCGCACCGGCTCCTTCGGCTGCACGGTCCGGGTCCGCCCCTCCCACCCGCTCCTCGCCCACCCGGCGGAACTCGGCCTGGCGGCCCTGCCGGAGGAGACGACGGGCGAGGGGGCGGGCCTGCTGCTCCGGTAGCGCATCCGACCGGGGGAGTCCGGCCGGCCGGACCGGACTCCCCCTTCGGGGAGCGCCCCGCCGGCCGGGCCCGCTCGCTCGGCAGGACGACTCCTAGGGCACCTCGGCCTTGTCGGCGAGGTGCCCGTCGACGAAGCACAGCCGGTACACCGGTACGGCGGCCAGCATCGTCGAGCGGTAGTACCGGCACTCGTCCATCCCGGAGGGCTCCGGAGGAGCCTGCTGCGGCGGGCCGTCCAGCGGGTGCTCGGGCCAGTCGTCGATCATCTCGTCGAGCCGCGCGGGCGTCTGCCCGAGCCGGACCCTCGCGAAGTCGTCCGGCTCCAGGTACGACTGGGCCTGCGTCCACGCGGCGACCGCCAGCATCAGCGCGCCGAGCGCGGCGAGGAGGGCGAGCGGGATCCAGATCGCCCGCGCCAGGCCCTTGCGGACCTCGCGGCGCGCCAGGTCCAGCTCCCTGGCCGAGGTGGGGGCGGCCGGGAGCGGCGCGGGGGCCCGGCGCGGCAGCACGGCCGTCAGGGCGAAGCCGCCGTCCCCGGTGACCCGGTGGCCGAGGGTGCCGCCGGCGAGGCGGACCCGCTCGCCGAGCGCGACGAGGCCGGTCCCGCCGGAGCGGGAGCCGAGCGGGGGCGGGCCCGTGCCGGGGCCGCTGACGACCTCGACCCGTACCGTCGCCGCCTCGTCGTCCTGCGGGGTGACGGCGACGGCGACCGCCGCGCCGGGTGCGTGCTTGGCCGCGTTGGTGAGGCCCTCCTGCACGACCCGGTGCAGGGCGAGCCCCGCCATCCCCGGCAGCGTGGGCACGGGCGTCGCGGCGAGGGTGACCGTGAGCCCCGACGCGCGGGCCCGGGCCGCCAGTTCCTCGACGGTCTCGCCGGCCGGGCTCGTCGGCGCGGTGTCGTCCTCCTCGCGCAGGACGCCGATGATGTCCCGCAGCCGGGCCGTCGCGTCGGCCGCCGCGCGCCGCAGCTCGCCCGCCGCCCGCTGCTGCTCGGGCCCCAGGTCGGGGGAGACCTCCAGGGCGCCCGCGCGGATGGCGATGAGGGCCAGGTCGTGCCCCAGCGAGTCGTGCATGTCGCCCGCTATCCGCGACCGCTCCCGCAGCCGCTCGCGGTCGGCGACGGCCGCGTGCTCCCGCTCCATCCGGTCCGCCAGCTGCCAGCCGCTCTGCACCAGGCGGTCGTACTGGCGCACGTACCGGCCGATCAGCCAGGGCGCGACGACGGCGAGGGCGAGGACGAGCAGCAGGGTGAACCACTGGCCGAGCGAGGTGCGGGTGATCCAGGTGAGGACCAGGCCGGTGGCGGCGATCGCGCCGAACAGCCAGAGCGCGGCCCGGGTGTGCTCCTGGCGGCGGCCCGCGAGGTAGCCGAAGGCGACCAGGGCCAGGCTGTACGAGGGGGTGAAGAGTTCCAGGGTGGCCTGCAGGGAGGCGGCCACCACGGCCGCGAGCGACACCAGCGGCCACGACCGGCTGACCGCGACGCAGCCCGCGAGGACCACCACGCCCGTGCCCACCAGGGCCCAGCTGCCGCCGTCGTTCGGGTCCGACTTCAGCAGGACCGGCACGCAGAGCAGCAGCCAGAGGAGGAGGTCGAAGAGGCGCTCGCGGACCGGTTCGCGGGCCGCCTCACGCATCGCCGGTCACCAGGCCCGCCTCGTACGCGAGGACCGCGAGCTGGACCCGGTTGCGCAGGCCGAGCCGGCCGAGGACGGCGCTGACATGGGCCTTGACCGTGCCCTCGACGACGTACATGCGGTCGGCGATCTCCTGGTTGGAGAGTCCGGCGCCGAGCAGGGCGACGACCTCCCGCTCCCGGCCGGTGAGCCGGTCGAGGCGGGCGCGGGCCGCGGCCGCGCGGGTCAGGCGCTCGCCGCCGAGGGTGTCGATGACCCGGCGGGCGACGGTGGGGGAGAGGGCGGCGGCGCCGCCGGCCACCGCCCTGACCCCGGCGATCAGCTCGCGCGGGTCCCCGGACTTGAGGAGGAAGCCGCTGACCCCGCCGCCGAGGGCGCGGGCGATGTACGCGTCCTCGGAGAAGGTGGTGAGCATGACGACGGCGGTGCCGGGGACGGCCCCGCGCAGTTCCTCGGCGGCGCCGAGTCCGTCGAGGCGGGGCATCCGGATGTCCAGGAGGGCGACGTCGGGGCGGTGCTCGCGGGCGAGCTCGACGGCCTCGTGGCCGTCGCCGGCCTCGGCGACCACCTCGATCCCGGGGTCGGTGGCGAGGATGGCCCGCACCCCGGCCCTGATCATCGTCTCGTCGTCGGCCAGCAGCACCCTGATCATGGGTCCCAGGGTACGGAGGGGTCCCGGGGTACGGAGGGCGCCGTCGGGGCCCGGACGCACGGACGCCCGGAGGGAAGGATCCCTCCGGGCGTCCGGCACTTGTGACTCGGGTTCACTCACTCACGCGTCTGCCCTCGCGGGGCCTACGGGAAGGTGAGCTTGAAGCTGTTGATGTAGCCGGTGTCGACCGCGGCCTTGTCCTGGACGCGGAGCTTCCAGGCGCCGTTGGCGACCTCGGAGGAGGCGTTCACGGTGAAGGTCTGGACGATGTTGTCGGCGCTGCCGCCGGAGCGGTTGGAGAGGCTGTAGGCCGATCCGTCCGGGGCGACGAGGTCGACGACGAGGTCGCCGCGGTAGGTGTGGACGATGTTGACGTCCACCTTGAGGGCGGAGGGGGCGTTGCCCGTGATGCCCGTGACGTTGACCGTGGAGGTCACCGCGGCGCCGTTGTCCGGGATGGACACGTCGGCCGTGTTCTCGAAGACCTTGCCGGGCTGCGGCTCGCCGCCGCCGGGCCGGGTGCCGACGTTGATGGCCGCCCAGGCGTGCTGGACCGCGAGCGTCTCGGGGGCGTTGGCGCCGTACAGCTCGGTGGCGACCGCGACGGTGCCCGTGCGGGCCGCGGCGTAGTTGGTGTTCGAGCTGAACTTGGTGGTGAGCGCCTTGAACCAGATCAGCGAGGCCTTGTCGCGGCCGATGCCGGTGACGGGCAGGCCGTCGGAGGTGGGCGAGTCGTAGTTCACGCCGTTGACGGTCTTGGCGCCGCTGCCCTCGGAGAGCAGGTAGTACCAGTGGTTCGCCGGGCCCGAGGAGTAGTGGACGTCGATGCCGCCGAGGCCGGAGTACCACGCGTCCTTGGACGAGCCGTCCTTGCTCGGCTTGTCCATGTAGCGGAGCGGGGTGCCGTTGCCGCGGATGTCGATCTTCTCGCCGACCAGGTAGTCGCCCGGGTCGTTGGCGTTGTTGGCGTAGAACTCGACGGCCGCCGCGAAGATGTCCGAGGTGGCCTCGTTGAGGCCGCCGGACTCGCCGCTGTAGACCAGGCCGGCCGTGTTCGAGGTGACGCCGTGCGTCATCTCGTGCGCCGCCACGTCGATGGAGGTCAGGGGCTTGGTGTTGCCCGCGCCGTCGCCGTACGTCATGCAGAAGCAGGAGTCCGACCAGAAGGCGTTGACGTACGCGTTGCCGTAGTGGACCCGGGAGTACGCGCCGACGCCGTCACCGCGGATGCCGGTGCGGCCGTGCACGTTCTTGTAGTAGTCCCAGGTGAGCGCGGCGCCGTAGTGCGCGTCGGCGCCGGCCGTCTCCTTGTTGGACGGCGTGCCGTTGCCCCACACGTCGGTGCTGTTGGTGAACAGCGTGCCGGTGCCGGACGTACCGCCGTTGAGGTTGTACGTCTTGTGGTTGCCGCGGCCGGTGTCGGTCAGCGTGTACGAGGGCGCGGTGCCGAGGGTCACCTGGCCGCTGTACTGCGTGTTTCCGGTGCCGGTCTCGATGGCCTGCCACTCGAAGAGCTTCGCGCCGGTCTTCGCGTCCGTCACGACGTGCAGCTCGTTCGGGGTGCCGTCGTGCTGGAGGCCGCCGACGACGGTCTCGTACGCGAGCACGGGGCTGCCGTTGGCCGCCCAGACGACCTTGCGCGGGGCGCGGTCGGCCTTGGCCCGGTCGGAGCCGTCCGCCTTGGCGAGGCCGACGGCCTGCTTCTCGGCGGCGGCCGGGGCCAGGGTGGCGGAGGTGGGGATGTTCTTGAGCTCCGCGCGCGTCGACTTGGTGACGCCGGTGGTCTTGCCGGCCTTGGTCTCGGCGACGATCAGGTCGCCGCCCAGGACGGGCAGTCCGGCGTAGGTGCGCTCGTAGCGCGTGTGGGTGGTGCCGTCGCGGTCCTGCACGACGTCGCGGACGACCAGCTTCTCCTGGGCGCCGAGGCCGAGTTCCTTGGCCTGGGCGGCCTTGCCGGCGTCGGCCGCCTTGATGAGCGCGGTGCGCTCGGCGGGGGTGAGGTCGGCCGGGAGCTTGCCGGGGTTCGCCGAGGTGCCCTGCTGGGCCTTCGGGGCGATGCTCCAGGGGGCGTCGGCCGCGGTGGCGGCACCCGTCTGGACGCTCACGGCGAGCATGGCGGCGGCAGCGATCAGAGCGCCGGTCGCGGTGGCGCGACGGCTGGGCGTGGATCTCACGCAGACTCCTTCTTGCGAGGGGGGTACCGGCGGACTGGGGTGGTCCATCCGGGCGGAGCAAGCAGAGCTGTGGAGCACGTTCACATGGCGCGGACTCGTTCGGGTGAAGCGCTGAACGGTGGTGCGAAGAGCCGGGGAGAGAGTGACAGGAATGACGAGGACCTGTCAGGAGTGCGTCGGCAAGTTGGCCGGAAATCGTTCGCTGCACGTAAGGCCGTGTTCGTTAAGCGGACGTTTCGTCGATCAAGGCCGCGATGTCGTCCGATGTTCGTCCGAGCCTGAATTCGGGGAGCGTCCGCAGTTCGAGACGGGGGTCGTCGGCGGTCGTCGCGGAGGTCGGCTCCGGGGGCTGGGGCGCCGGTTGTATCGCGTCTCCGGCGTGGCTCGTTCTGGTCCATCCGGTTGGTGTGGGAGATGCCCGGATCCTGCTGCTCCTGGGGGGCGTGGGGGCCGTTCCGGGGGTCGCGTTCGGGACTCATGATTTACGGCGCATCTGGCGCGGTTTCCGGTGAACGCTCTTGTTGCGCCACAAATCACGTTTTACGTCCCGAACGCGACCCCCGGAACGGCCCCCACTCGGCTCGGAGTTCGTCGACAGGCCTCTAACCCACGAGACTCTCCCGCCAGGCGTGGTGCAGTCCCGCGTAGTGGCCCTCGCCCGTCACCAGGTCCGACGGCGCCCCGTCCTCGACGATCCGGCCCGACTCCATCACCAGGACCCGGTCCGCGACCTCGACCGTCGACAGGCGATGGGCGATGACCACCGCCGTACGGCCCGCGAGCACCGTGTCCATGGCCCGCTGCACCGCCCGTTCGCCCGGGACGTCCAGCGAGCTGGTGGCCTCGTCCAGGATGAGGACCGCCGGGTCCGCCAGGAGGGCGCGTGCGAAGGCGACCAACTGGCGCTGGCCCGCCGAGATGCGGCCGCCCCGTTTGCGCACGTCCGTGTCGTAGCCGTCGGGCAGACCCTTGATGAAGTCGTGCGCGCCGATCGCGCGGGCCGCGTCCTCGATCTCCTCGCGGGTCGCGTCCGGGCGGCCGATCGCGATGTTCTCGGCGACCGTGCCCGAGAAGAGGAACGCCTCCTGGGTGACCATGACGACGCCCCGCCGCAGCTCCGGCGTGCTCAGCTCCCGCAGGTCCACGCCGTCGAGCCGCACCGCGCCGTCCGTGGGGTCGTAGAACCGGGCCAGCAGCTTCGCCAGGGTCGACTTCCCCGCTCCCGTGGCCCCCACCACGGCCACCGTCTGTCCGGCCGGGATGGTCAGGTCGAAGGAGGGCAGGACCTCGCCGCCCGTACGGTAGGCGAAGCGGACGCCGTCGAAGACCACCTCGCGGCCCGGTGCCCCGGTGCGGGCGGGCAGGGCGCGGGGAGCCGCGGCCTCCGGCACGCCGGGCTCCTGGGCCAGCAGCCCGGCGATCTTGGTGAGGGACGCGGCCGCCGACTCGTACGAGTTGAGGAACATGCCCAGCCGGTCGATCGGGTCGTACAGCCGCCGCATGTACAGCACCGCCGCCGCCAGGACGCCCAGTTCGAGGGAGCCCGCCGCCACCCGGTAGGCGCCCCAGAGGCACATCCCGGCGACCGCCGTGTTGGCGACGAGCCGCGACCCCACGACGTAGCGGGCCATCTCCAGGAGCGCGTCGCCGTTGCTGCGCTCGTGCCGGCGGTTGAGCGCCTCGAACTCGGTGTCGTTGACCCGCTCCCGGCGGAACGCCCGCACCGGACGGATCCCGTTCATCGTCTCCGCGAACTTCACGATCACGCCCGCGATGGCCGTGGAGCGCTCGGCGTACACCGCCCCGGCCCGGCGCCGGTAGACACGGACCAGCAGCAGCAGCGGGACGAAGGACGCCACCGCGACCGCGCCGATCCCCGCGTCGAGCCAGAGCAGGATCACCGAGATCGACACGAACGACAGGACGACGCCGATCAGCTCCTGCAGCCCCTCCGAGAGGAGCTCCCGCAGGGACTCGACGTCCGTGGTCGAGCGGGAGATCAGCCGGCCCGAGGTGTACCGCTCGTGGAAGTCGACGCTGAGGACCTGCGCGTGCCGGAAGATCCGGCCGCGCAGGTCGAGCAGCACGTCCTGGTTGACCCGGGCCGCCCCGCGCACGAAGACGTACTGGAGGAGCCCCGAGAGCGCCGCGCAGAGGAGGTAGCCGACGCCCACCGCGAGGACGGGGCCGTGGTCGCCCGCGCGGAAGGCCGGGACGCCCCGGTCGATGGCGTACGCGACGAGGAGCGGGCCCGCCTGGACCGCCGCCTCCTTGACGAGGAGCACCAGGGCCGCGACCGCGACCCGCAGGCGGTGCGACCCGAGCAGCGAACGGAGCAGGGCGCCCGTCGCCCCGGGGGGCGCCGGAAGGTCGTCGCGGTCGAAGGGGTCGCTGGTCTGCTGCTCGGTCATCGGTTCCCGCCCTCGCCTTCGCCGGACATCAGCCAGGCGTACTCCTCGCTGCTGCGCAGCAGTTCGTGATGGGTGCCCACGGCCGTGATCCGGCCCCGGGACAGCAGCGCCACCCGGTCGGCGAGCATCACCGTCGACGGGCGGTGCGCCACGACGAGCGCCGTGGTGTCCCGCAGGACCTCCCGGAGGGCCGCCTCGACCCGGGCCTCGGTGTGGACGTCGAGCGCGGACAGCGGGTCGTCCAGGACCAGGAAGCGGGGGCGCCCGACGACCGCCCTCGCCAGGGCGAGCCGCTGCCGCTGGCCGCCGGACAGGCTCAGTCCCTGCTCGCCGACCTGGGTCGCGGCGCCCTCGGGCAGCCGTCCGACGAAGCCCTCCGCCTGTGCCACGCCGAGGGCGCGGCGCAGCTCCGGCTCGCCCGCCGCTCCGTCCGTGCCCATCAGGACGTTGTCGCCGACGCTCGCGGAGAAGAGCGTCGGCTCCTCGAAGGCCATCGAGACCAGGGACCGGAGCCGTTCCCGCTCCATCAGGGCGATGTCCTCGCCGTCCAGGAGGATGCGGCCGCCGGACGCCTCGTGCAGCCGGGGCACCAGGGCGGTGAGGGTGGTCTTGCCGGAGCCCGTGCCGCCGACCAAGGCCAGCGTCTCGCCGGGGCGGATGTGCAGGTCGACGCCGTCCAGGACGGGCGGCGCGTCGGCCGGGGCGTCCGGGTAGCGGAACGTCACCCCCTCGAAGCGCACCCCGGCCGGGCCGCCGGCCGCCGCGGGTCCGGCCGCGGCCGTCCCGGGCTCCTCCTGGGCGTCCATCACCTCGAAGTACCGCTCCGTCGCGGTCGCCGCCTCCTGGCTCATCGCCAGCAGGAAGCCGATCGACTCGACCGGCCAGCGCAGCGCGAGGGCCGTCGACAGGAACGCGACGAGTGTGCCCGCGGAGAGGTCCCCGTCCGCCACCTGGACCGTGCCGAGGACGAGCGCCGCCCCGATGGCCAGTTCGGGTACGAAGGTGATGACCGCCCAGATCATGGCGAGCAGCCGGGCCTTGACGAGCTCCGTGCCGCGCAGCCGGCCGGAGAGCTCCCGGAAGGCGGTCGCCTGGCTGCGGTGACGGCCGAAGCCCTTGACGATCCGGATGCCGAGGACGCTCTCCTCGACCACCGTCGTCAGGTCGCCGACCTGGTCCTGGGCGCGCCGCGCGACCAGCCCGTACCGGCCCTCGAAGATCGAGCAGACGATGACGAGGGGGATCACGGGGGTGAGGAGGACGAGCCCGAGCGACCAGTCCTGGGCGAGCAGCAGGACATAACCCGCGATGATCGTCACGCCGTTGACCAGCAGGAACGTCAGCGGGAAGGCCAGGAACATCCGGACCAGCATCAGGTCGGTCGTACCGCGGGAGAGGAGCTGGCCCGAGGCCCACCGGTCATGGAAGGAGATCGGGAGCCGCTGGAGCCGGCCGTACAGCTCGGCCCGCATCCGGGCCTCCACGCCCGCCAGGGGACGGGCCACCAGCCACCGCCGGTACCCGAAGAGGACCGCCTCGGCGATGCCGAGGAGCAGGAGGTAGAGCGCGCCCAGCCACACGCCGCCCGGGTCCCGGTCCGCGACCGGTCCGTCGACCAGCCACTTCAGCACGAGCGGGATGACGAGCGACAGACAGGACGCGACGATCGCGACGAACGCGGCCGTGAACAACCGCCCCCGCACGGGCCGCACGTACGGCCAGAGGCGCAGCAGACCCCGCACCGCGGAGCGCTCACGGGCGGCGCGGGGGCCCGCGGAGTCGGGGGCGGGGGGCTCTGGGGCGACAGGTTTCTCGGGCATCAGGTCCGACCCTACGGTTCACCACTGACACGTCTCATCCCGTTTTCCGGCCGACCGGGAGCACGGCCCGGCCGACCGGGAGCACGGCCCGGCCGACCGGGAGCACGGCCCGGCCGACCGGGAGCACGGCCCGGCCGACCGGGAGCACGGCCCGGCCGACCGGAAGCACCCACGGGTCGCCCCGGAGCACGCCCCGGCGCGCCCCCGCCGGGCGGTCCCCGCGCCCCCGCCGGGCGGTCCCCGCGCCCCCGCCGGGCGGTCCCCGGGCCCCGGCCGGCCCGGCCCCCTACGTCCGCACCCGCAGCAGCACCACCGATCTGGCCCCGACCTCGATCGTCGCGCCGCCCGCGTGCTCCGTGCCCGGTGGGGCCGACTGGTCCTCGCGGGACGTGTCGACGACCAGTTCGTACGTCTCCGCCCACGGCGGGCCCGGGAGGCGGAAGTCCAGCGGGCGCGGGCCCGCGTGCAGGACGGCGAGGAAGCTGTCGTCGGTGATCTGCTCGCCGCGCTCGTCCCGGCCCGGTATGTCGCGGCCCGACAGGTAGAGGCCGAGCGTGGCCGTGGGCGCGTACCAGTCGGGTTCCGTCATCTCCGTCCCCTCCGCGGTGAACCAGGCGAGGTCCCGCAGCCCGTCGGAACCCTGGGGGCGCCCGGAGAAGAACGCGCGGCGGCGCAGTACCGGGTGGTCGTGGCGGAGGGCGAGCAGCCGGCGGGTCAGGGCGAGGAGCTGGGCCCGGCCGGGGGAGTCCGGCAGGGTCCAGTCGACCCAGCCGATCGGGTTGTCCTGGCAGTAGGCGTTGTTGTTGCCGCCCTGGGTGCGGCCCATCTCGTCGCCGGAGACGAGCATCGGGACGCCGGTGGAGAGCAGCAGGGTGGTGAGGAGGTTGCGCTGCTGGCGCAGGCGCAGTCCGTTGACGCCGGGGTCGTCGGTCTCGCCCTCCACCCCGCAGTTCCAGGAGCGGTTGTCGTGGGTGCCGTCGCGGTTGCCCTCGCCGTTGGCCTCGTTGTGCTTGCGCTCGTAGGTGACGAGGTCCCGCAGGGTGAAGCCGTCGTGCGCGGTGACGAAGTTGACGGAGGCGTACGGTCTGCGGCCGCCCCAGGCGTACAGGTCGCTGGAGCCGGAGAGCCGGTACCCGAGGTCGCGGACGTCGGGCAGCGCCCCGCGCCAGAAGTCGCGTACGGCGTCCCGGTACCGGTCGTTCCACTCGGTCCAGAGCGGCGGGAAGGCGCCGACCTGGTAGCCGCCGTTGCCCACGTCCCACGGCTCGGCGATCAGCTTGACCCGGCGGAGCACCGGATCCTGGGCGATCACCGCGAGGAAGGGGGACAGCATGTCGACGTCGTGCATGGAGCGGGCCAGGGCGGCCGCGAGGTCGAAGCGGAATCCGTCGACGCCCATCTCCGTGACCCAGTAGCGGAGGCTGTCGGTGATGAGGCGGAGCACCTGCGGCTGGACGACGTGCAGGGTGTTGCCGCAGCCGGTGTAGTCGGCGTAGCGGCGGGCGTCGGACTGGAGGCGGTAGTAGCCGCGGTTGTCGATGCCCTTGAGCGAGAGCGTCGGGCCCAGCTCGCCCGCCTCCGCCGTGTGGTTGTAGACGACGTCGAGGATGACCTCGATGCCGGCCGCGTGCAGGGCCCGCACCATCCGCTTGAACTCGCCGACCTGCTGTCCGGCCGTGCCCGAGGAGGAGTAGTCGGCGTGCGGGGCGAAGTAGCCGATGGAGTTGTAGCCCCAGTGGTTGCGCAGGCCCCGCCGCAGGAGGTGGTCCTCGTGCGCGAACTGGTGCACCGGGAGCAGTTCCACCGCCGTCACCCCGAGCCGGACGAGGTGGTCGATCGCCGCCGGGTGCGCCAGCCCCGCGTACGTGCCGCGGAGGTGCTCGGGGATGCCCGGGTGGAGCCGGGTGAAGCCCTTCACGTGCAGCTCGTAGATGACCGAGTCCTGCCAGGGCGTCTTGGGTCTGCGGTCGTCGGACCAGTCGTCGTCGTCCTGCACGACGACCCCCTTGGGGACGTGCGGCGCCGAGTCCCGCTCGTCGCGGACGGTGTCGGCGACGTGCTGCTGCGGCCAGTCCCTCACGTGCCCGTAGACCTCGGGGGGCAGCGCGAAGTCGCCGTCCACGGCCCGCGCGTACGGGTCGAGGAGCAGCTTCGCCGGGTTCCAGCGGGCCCCGGTCCAGGGGTCCCAGCGGCCGTGGACCCGGTAGCCGTACCGCTGCCCGGCCCCGATCCCCGGCACGAACCCGTGCCAGATCTCGTGGGTCAGCTCCGTCAGCGGCAGCCGCAGCTCCGTGCCGTCCGGGGCGAAGAGGCACAGCTCGACCGCCTCCGCGCCGCCCGCCCACAGGGCGAAGTTCGTGCCGGCCACCCCGTCGGGGCCGACCCGGCAGCGGGCCCCGAGCGGCGTGGGTGCGCCCGGCCACACCGGCGGCCCGGCCCGCTCCGGGGCATGCTCTGGTACCGCCTCCTGCTCGGCTGCGCTCGTCACCGTCCCGGCCTCCAGCGGCTCGTCGGGCCCGCACGCAGGGGAGCGGCGGCGTCCCGGCCGCCGCTCCCGCGCGTGGTTCTCCCCCCTGTTCTGCCCGGCAGGTGCGGCTCCCAACATGACCCGCACGCACGTTTCCCCTGGAGGGTGGCCGTCGTTGGGCCGAGCGTGACATTCGTATGCAAGCGGGCGAGGTACGCCCTCGTGGTGGCGGGACTGTTGGCGGGCCTCGTGGGCTGCACCGGGGCGGGCGGCGGAGGCGGGCTCGACCTCGGCCTGCCGGGCAAGGCGCGGGCTCCCGGGGACGTGATCCGGGTCAGTCCGGAGGACGGCAGCCGGGGCGTGCCGGCCGAGGGTCCGGTCGAGGTGAAGGTGGACAGCGGGCGGCTCGAACGGGTGACCGTCGTCCAGGTGGAGGACGGCCGGCGGACCCGGGTCGACGGGGAGGTCTCCGCCGACGGGCTGCGCTGGCGGCCCCGGCCGGACTCCCGGCTCGCGCTGGCCGCGAAGTACAGCGTGGACGCCGTCGCGCTCGACGCGCACGGACGCCGCTCGGCCCGGCACACCACCTTCACCACCGCGGTGCCCGAGAGCCGGTTCATCGGCTACTTCAAACCGGAGAACCGTTCCACGGTCGGCACCGGCATGATCGTCTCCTTCGGCTTCAACATGCCGATTGAGAACCGGGCGGCGGTCGAGCGGGCCATCCGCGTCACCTCGGTCCCGCCGGTGGAGGTCGTCGGGCACTGGTTCGGCAAGGAGCGGCTGGACTTCCGGCCCGCCTCCTACTGGAGTCCGGGCACCGAGGTCACCGTCGAACTGGCCCTGCGGGACGTCGAGGGGGCGCCCGGCGTCTACGGCATCCAGAACAAGAAGGTCGGCTTCACCGTCGGGCGCTCCCAGGTGTCCGTGGTGGACGCGGCGGCCCACACCATGGAGGTCAGGCGGGGCGGCGAGGTCCTCGCCACCGTGCCGATCACCGCGGGGGCGCCGAAGACGACCACGTACAACGGGAAGATGGTCGTCACCGAGCTGTACGACGTGACCCGGATGAACGGGGCCACGGTCGGCTTCGGCGGCGAGTACGACATCAAGGACGTCCCGCACGCCATCCGGCTGACCGACTCGGGCACCTTCCTGCACGGCAACTACTGGGCCGATCCGAGCACCTTCGGCTCCGCCAACGTCAGCCACGGCTGCGTCGGCCTCCGGGACGACAAGGGCGGCAGCGCCGACTCGCCGGCCGGCTGGTTCTTCGAGCGCACCCTGATCGGGGACGTGGTGGAGGTGGTCAACTCCCGCGACCGGAAGGTGGCCGCCGACAACGGTCTCGGGGGCTGGAACATGCCCTGGGACGAGTGGAGGGCGGGCTCCGCGCGGGACTGACCCGGGGGCGTCCCCTCCGGCCCCCCGCGCACCCTCCGGCGCCTCCGGCCCCTCCCGTCGTCTTAGCAGGTCGATCGGGACGGAACGGTGACATTCACGAGGATCTTTCGTGTCCTGCGGTGTGATTATCTAGCGCCGTGTGCGCGAGCGGATGCGCACGGGGGTGGGGCCGGGCGGTGCCGGGCCGTGCGAGGGGAGAACACCACAGTGAACGGGCAGCCGATATCGGGGGCATCGGTCGGAGCGACCGGGCGGCGCGGCCGGCGCGGGGGCGTCAGGCTGCAGGCCCTGGCGGCGGGGGCGCTGCTCCTCGTGCTCACGGCCTGCGGCGGCGGTGAGACGGCGAACGGCGGTGCGGGGGGCCAGGGCCCGGCCGCGCAAGGCGGCGGCAAGCAGGACAACGCGGCCTCGCAGGCGGTCGTGACGATCCTCCCGAAGGACGGTGCCGACGCCGTCGCGACCAGCGGGGTCCTCAAGGTCACCGCGGCGCAGGGCAAGCTGACCACGGTCACCGTCGCCGACTCCAAGGGCACCGCGGTCGAGGGCCGGATCGCGGCCGACGGCGCCAGCTGGACGCCGACCGCACATCTGGCCGCGGCCACGCAGTACAAGGTCCACGCGATCGCGAAGGACGCCGAGGGCCGCGAGTCGGCGAAGGACACCACCTTCACCACCCTCGTCCCGAAGAACACCTTCATCGGCCAGTACACGCCGGAGGACGGTTCGACCGTCGGCGTCGGCATGCCGGTGTCCATCAACTTCACCCGGGGCATCACCGACCCGGAGGCCGTCGAGAAGGCCATCAAGGTGACGGCCGTGCCGTCCGTGCCGATCGAGGGCCACTGGTTCGGGAACGACCGCCTCGACTTCCGCCCGGAGAACTACTGGGCCGCGGGCACCAAGGTGACGGTGCACCTCAACCTGGACGGCGTCGAGGGCCGCCCGGGCGTCTACGGCAAGCAGAAGAAGACGATCAGCTTCACCATCGGACGCCGCCAGGTCTCCACCGTCGACGCGAGCGCCAAGACGATGAAGGTCGAGCGCGACGGCAAGATCATCAAGACCCTCCCGATCACCGCGGGCGCGCCGTCCACGACCACCTACAACGGTCAGATGGTCATCAGCGAGAAGTACAAGGTGACCCGCATGAACGGGGCCACGGTCGGCTTCGGCGGCGAGTACGACATCAAGGACGTCCCGCACGCCATGCGCCTGTCCACCTCCGGCACCTTCGTGCACGGCAACTACTGGGCCGGGGCGGGCACGTTCGGTTCCGCCAACGTCAGCCACGGCTGCGTCGGCCTCCAGGACGCGCGGGGCGCGGGCGACGGCTCGATGCCGGCCGCCTGGTTCTACGACCGCTCGATCATCGGCGACGTGGTCGTCGTGAAGAACTCGAAGGACAAGCAGATCCAGCCGGAGAACGGTCTCAACGGCTGGAACATGGACTGGTCGGAGTGGATCAAGTAGTCCACCCGTGATCCGTCCGGGAGGGCCCGGTGCTGTGAGCAACGGCACCGGGCCCTCCCGCGTTAACGGACACTAACCTTCCTCCCATGACTGTGAACCTCGAAGTCGCCGAAGGCGTCGGCACGATCCGCCTCGACCGCCCCCCGATGAACGCCCTGGACGTCGCCACCCAGGACCGGCTGCGCGAACTCGCCCAGGAGGCGACCGACCGCGACGACGTGCGGGCCGTGATCATCTACGGCGGCGAGAAGGTGTTCGCGGCCGGCGCGGACATCAAGGAGATGCAGGTCATGGACCACGTGGCCATGGTCAAGCGCTCCCGCGCGCTCCAGGACTCCTTCACCGCCGTCGCCCGCATCCCCAAGCCGGTCGTCGCCGCCGTCACCGGCTACGCCCTCGGGGGCGGCTGCGAGCTCGCGCTCTGCGCCGACTACCGGATCGCCGCCGACAACGCCAAGCTCGGCCAGCCGGAGATCCTGCTCGGCCTGATCCCGGGCGCCGGCGGCACGCAGCGGCTGGCCCGGCTCGTCGGCCCCTCCAAGGCCAAGGACCTCATCTTCACCGGCCGGATGGTCAAGGCCGAGGAGGCCCTGACCCTCGGCCTGGTCGACCGCGTCGTCCCCGCCGCCGAGGTGTACGAGCAGGCGCACGCCTGGGCCGCCAGGCTGGCGCAGGGCCCGGCCGTCGCGCTGCGGGCCGCGAAGGAGGCGATCGACCAGGGCCTGGAGGCCGACATCGACACCGGCCTCGCCATCGAGCGCACCTGGTTCGCGGGTCTGTTCGCGACCGCCGACCGCGAGAACGGGATGCGCAGCTTCGTCGAGGAGGGCCCGGGGAAGGCGAAGTTCGCCTGAGGTGACAGACCATCATCCGTGGGGGCCGATTCCGCCGGAACGGCCCCCGCGACCGGCTCCGTGCGGCCATGATGGGGGGCATGGCGGGCCTGGAGGGTACGGAGCAGCCGTGGCAGCGCACCGGCGCCGCCGCGGCGCGGTGGTCACCGGCCGCGGAAGACGAACAGGCCGCCCACACAGTCGAGTTGTACGGCAACCCGGCCGAGGAGGACGTACGGCTGCCGTCCCGGCCCGAGTCCGCGTGGGTGGCCCGGAGGCTCACCCAGCACGTGGTGCTGCGGCAGTGGGCGCTCGGCCCGCAGATCGCCGAGCACGCGGTGCTCCTGGTGTCGGAGCTGGTCGGGAACGCGGTCCGGCACACCGGCGCGCGGGTCTTCGCGCTGCGCCTGCAGCGGCGGCGCGGCTGGATCCGGGTCGAGGTGCGCGACCCCTCGCGCGGACTGCCCTGCCTGATGCCGGTGCACGAGCTCGACACGAGCGGCCGGGGCCTCTTCCTGGTCGACAAGCTCTCGGACCGGTGGGGCGTGGACCTGGCCCCCCGCGGCAAGACGACCTGGTTCGAGATGCGGGTCGCCGACCGCCCCTGAGCGGCGCGCGCTCCGGATGAGGAGCGCCCCCGGACGCACGTGAGCCCCCGTGCGCCGTGGTGGGGCGCCCTGGGGGCTCTCGTGTGATGCGCCGTGGACGGGGGGGTGTATCCACGGCCGCTGTGTCGACCTGGCCCGGGTCAATGGGGGTCGTTCCCTCGACTATGGCAGACAGGTGGCCCGACCGCCAAAAGTCCCTAGTGGGGCAAAACGGACTATAGATGGACACTTTAATAGTGAATCGTTGGTGACGTGTCGCACTCACCTTGCAAACAGTGAATGACTATGCGGTTCGATGGTTGTTCCTCGGGGTCGTCCGCATGCTGGACGCCCGTCGGGTGACCGTAAACGTCCTGAATTGGCGTAATCGTTACGAACCGGGCTCTACCACCCTTAAATGGTCGCGTGAAGCCGATCGACCGCCGCGGAGTCCTCCGCGCGGGCGCGACCGCGGCCCTCGCGGGAGCCCTCGCCACCGCCTGCGGCACGGACCCCCGCCCCGCCGGGCCCGCGCCCCGGCGCCCCGCCCCCGCACCCGTCGCGGCCCCCGCCCCCCGCAGCCTTCCCGGACAGCCGGCCGAGATCGTCCACGGCCCCCGCGACCGGCCCCGGGTCGCGCTCACCTTCCACGGCCAGGGCGACCCCGCCCTCGCCCGCACCCTCCTCGGCCAGGCCGAGAAGGCCGGCGCCCGCGTCACCGTCCTCGCCGTCGGCAGCTGGCTCGACCAGCACCCCGACCTCGCCCGCCGCGTCCTCGACGGCGGGCACGACCTCGGCAACCACACCCAGCGGCACATCGACGTCAACGGCATGACCGAGACCGAGGCCCTCGCCGAGATCGAGGCCTGCGCCGCCCGGCTGCGCCGGCTCACCGGCTCCATCGGCACCTGGTTCCGGCCCTCCCGCACCCAGCACGCGGCCCCCGCCGTCCTGCACGCCGCCCGACGCGCCGGATACCCCCACGTCCTCTCGTACGACGTCGACTCCCTCGACTTCACCTCGCCCGGCGCCCCCGCCGTCGTCCGCAACGTCACCGGATCCGTCCGTGCCGGATCCGTCGTCAGCCTGCACTTCGGCTACCCGGACACCGCCGCCGCGCTGCCCCTCCTCCTCGCCGAACTCGACCGCCGCGGACTGCGTGCGGTCACCACCACGGAGCTGCTGACCTGATGGCACACCCCCCGCAGAGACACCCCGCGCGGCCCCACCGCACCCGGCCGCCCCTCGCGCGCCGGACCCGGGTCCTCCTCGCCGCCGCCCTGCTCGCCGCGCTCGCCGGCTGCGGCGGGGGAGACCCGGGCGGCGCCGCCCCGGTGAAGAAGGCCGCGCCCGCCGTCCCGAAGCCCCCCGCGGCCCCCGCCGGACTCCCCGGGATGCCGCCGCTCCTCGACCCGAAGGACGTCTACGCCGCCGACCGGCCCGACAAGCTCTCCCCGGTCGTCAAGGACTTCCCCTCCCGGGTCTACGTCCCCAACACCAACTCCCGCACCGTCTCCGTCATCGACCCGGCCACCTACCAGGTCGTCGAGACCATCCCCGTCGGCGACCAGCCCCAGCACGTCGTGCCCTCCTGGGACCTGAAGACCCTCTGGGTCAACAACAACCGGGGCCACACCCTGACCCCCATCGACCCGGCCACCGGCCGCGCCGGCAAGCCCGTCGAGGTCCACGACCCCTACAACCTCTACTTCACCCCCAACGGCAGGTACGCCGTCGTGATGGCCTCCCTCGACCGCGAACTCGTCTTCCGCGACCCGCACACGATGGAGCGGAGGAAGTCCGTCCCGGTCAGCTGCTACGGCGTCAACCACGCCGACTTCTCCGCCGACGGCCGCTACTTCGTCGTCTCCTGCGAGTTCTCCGGCGAACTCCTGAAGGTCGACACCGAGAAGATGGAGGTGATCGGCCAGCAGAAACTGCCCTTCCAGGGCGCCATGCCGCAGGACGTGAAGATCTCCCCGGACGGCAGGACCTTCTACATCGCCGACATGATGGCCCACGGCATGTGGGTCCTCGACGGCGAGAAGTTCACCACCCCGACCCTGATGCCCACCGGCAAGGGCGCCCACGGGCTCTACGTCAGCCGGGACTCCCGCGAGATGTACGTCCCCAACCGCGGCGAGGGCTCCGTCTCGGTCTTCGACTTCGAGAAGAACCGGCTGACGAAGAAGTGGTGGCTGCCGGACGGCGGATCCCCCGACATGGGCGGCGTCTCCGCGGACGGCAAGGTCCTCTGGCTCTCCGGCCGCTACGACTCCGAGGTGTACGCGATCGACACCGCGACCGGCAAGCAACTGGCCCGCATCCCGGTCGGCAGCGGCCCCCACGGCCTCGCCGTCTACCCGCAGCCGGGGCGCTACTCGCTCGGCCACACGGGGGTCTTCCGCTAGGCCTAGGGCCTGTCCTGCCGATCAGGCCGGGCTCGCGGGCCCGGGCCGGGCGGTCAGCCCGCGACCAGGAGGGCCTCCGAGGCCACCGGCCGGTAGCCGGCCGCCTGGAAGGCGCGGACGCTCCGGGCGTTGCCCGGGGACTGCTGGGCCCACACCACGCCGTCCGGCGTCAGGTGCCGGGCCGCGGTGGCCAGCGCCCGGCCCAGGCCCCGGTGCCGTACGTCCTCGTCGACCTCGACCGCCGCCTCCCAGCGGCCCGCCACGCCCCGGCCCAGCACCACGAGACCGCCGTCCGCCGCCCACACCCGGACCTCGTCGCGGAACTTCAGGGCCCGCGCGACCCGGGGGTGGTCCGGGTCGGCGATCTCCCGCAGCTCCAGCGGGGGCGGGCCCGGCAGGGCGTCGGCGACGGTGAGCAGGTCGATCGTGTTCATGTGCCGGCCGGTGCGGGCCATCAGCGCCACCAGGAAGGCCGGGTTCATGCTGGCCGCCAGCGGGTCGCTCGCCGTCGCCGCGAGCGCGGACCGCACCCACTCCGGGTCGGCGTCCGTGAAGACCACCGAATGCGCGGTGAAGGCGAGCACCCCCGCGTCCCGGGGGCCCGGCTGCGGCACGACCGACGTCGTCCCGTCCGGGGGAGGGAACGCCCCGCGCGCCGCCGCCGCCAGGATCCGTGCCACCTCGTCGCTCATACCCCCATCATCCGGCAGGGCCGGGCCAGCTAATCTGACCCCCGTCAGAGAAGCACCAAGAAGGGGCGGAAGCAGTGGCGGACATCGACTCGGCACGTACGGCATTCAACAAGTTCGACGCCGACGGGGACGGTTTCATCACGGCCGCGGAGTACAAGAGCCTCATGGCGCAGCACGGCGACTTCCACGTCACCGAGTCGGTCGCCGAGGTGCTCATCAAGCAGCGTGACGACAACGGCGACGGCGTCCTCTCCTGGGACGAGTTCTGGGCCCACTACAGCAAGGCCTGACCCACCCGCCCCGACGGGCCGCAACACCGCGTTGCCGCCCGTCCGGGGCCCGGTGACGCCCGTCCGGTGACACCTCCCGGACGCGCACGGACGCGGACGAGCACGGACGCGCACGGACGCGGACGCGCACCGACGCGCACTCCTCGGCGCACGGACGCCCGCGTCCGCGCTCCGCCGCCGCGGCCACCGCCGCGCCCCGCCGGCAGCCCCCGCGCGACCATCGCGACCCGCGTCCCGCGGCCCCCGGCCGCCTCCCGCACCCCTCCCGCCGAGCCGCTCGGCGCGGCGCCGGCCGCCGGCCGATCCGCACGGGACCTCTCCCCGTGCGTTCCCGTGACGTCTTCCGGGACGCCCCCGCGCGGCCCCCGCCGCCCGTCCGTCCGCCCCGTGCCCGTGGCACGTCGCTGCATCACATGCCGGTGGCCGGATCCGGGCCCGGCGCGCGAACGATCTCCGCCGCGCTTCCCACCTGGCCTTTTGGCCGGAAGACGAGGGTCCGCCCAGGGCTTCGCCCCGTACTCCCGCGCAGGTCGTGAGGCAGCTCATTGCCAGGCAGCTTCCTGGCCTGTCCGGAAGCGGACAGCCGGGGGCCCCCGGTGATTACCTCTAGGTGTGCAGCCGGGGAGGCCGAAAAGCCACCGGCCGCCAAGGACCTCCAGACACGCACGTACGCCGCACTCGTACCGCATCCGCAACCGGAACGGAGACCCACATGTCCTGTCGCTCCCGCCGCGCAAGCAGTGTCCTCGCCGCCGTCGCCGCCGCCGTCCTCGGCGGACTGGTGCTGGCCTCCCCGGCCGAGGCCGCCCCCGCCGCCCCGCACACCGTCGCCCAGCGCGGCGACGACTTCGTCTGGCCGACCCCGCCGCACCCGCAGATGCCCGACCTCCCGTGCGTCCCGACGCTGCCCGGCATGCCCTGCGTCATCGACCTCCCGGACGACTTCGTCTGGCCCATCGCCCCCCGGGACTGACCACCATGAACACCATGACCGCCGCCACGGCCGCCGCCCCGCTTCAGATCCACTCCCGGCGGGTCGCCTGCACCCCCGCCTCGAACCGGCTCGACGCGCCCAGCCGCTCCATCAGGTCGGCCACGATCCGCCGCTCCGTCCGCACGCCGATGCCCAGCGCCCGCGCCACGGCCTCGTCGGTGAGACCGCTCGCCAGGAGCTGGAGCAGCTTGCGCTCCTGCGGGGTGAGCCCGCCGGGCAGGGCGTCCCCCGGCCCGTTCAGCGGCGAGGCGTGCTCCCAGTAGGCCTCGAACAGGGCGCGCATGGCCATGACCACCGGCTGGCTGCTGAAGAGCAGCGCGGACGGCTGGGCCTGGCCCGGCAGCCCGGCCACCACCGCCGCCGTCGTGTCCACGATGAGCAGCCGCATCGGAAGCGTCGGCGAGGTGCGGATCTCGCTGCTCCGCTCCGCCATCCACTGGGCGTGCGCCCGGGTGACCCGGTCGCCGGCGACGCTGTCCAGGTAGATGGTCCGGAAGCGGACGCCCCGCTCCATGGCCCGCTCGTTCAGGGGCCGGCCGGCCTCGACGGACTCCTCCGTCAGGGCCTTGCCGGGATGGAAGGCGAGCGACTCGCGCGTACAGGACTCGGCCAGGGCCTCCAGCCGGGTGCGGATGTCGTCGACGTTGTCGAGGTGCTCCGCCCCGTCCAGACCGCCCGACCGGCCCGAGGCCGTGTACTCGGCGGCGAGCGCGGCGAGCGCGGCCCGGTTCTGCTCGATCCGCTGCTGCCGCGAGGCGAGTTCGCGCTCCTCGCGCTGGAGCAGCACCTTCAGGCCGAGCGACGGGTTCACCGCGCGCATCCGGCCCGGGGTGTCCCGGGACGGGGCCAGCAGGGAGAGCCTTGTCAGCAGGTCGAGCGCCTCCGCGACCTGCTCGGTCGTACAGCTCAGCAGTTTCGCCAGACGCTCGGGATCGTGCTCCTTGTGGAACAGGATCGCGCGGTACACGCCCAGCGTGTGTTGGTCGAGCGACGAGACCTCGTCCACGGTGTCCCCCAACGGTCGTACCGCCCCGGGGTCGATCGGGGCGGAGTTCCGAACCGGGGCCGGTGCCCCATGCGCCCGAGCGCCCCGGTCCACCCCATTCACCAGATCATCACGCTACCTGTTCGACGATCTCCTCGAAAGGGACGTCACGTGCTCCAGACCGGTTCCTCCCCGCCGCGGCTCGACGGTCTCGTCGTCCTCGTCGTCGACGCCACCACGGGTGTCGGCCGGGAGCTCGCGACCCGGCTGAGCGCCGCCGGAGCGGTCGTCGCCGTCGTCGGCGCCGGCCATCCCGACCGCGGCGACGACGCCGCCACCAACGCCGCCTTCCTCTGCAAGGCGCTCAGCGACGCGGGGCTGCTCGCCCTGCCGTACCGGATCGACGTCCGCGATCCCGCCGAGGCCGGCCGGCTGCCCGCGCAGATCGCCGCCGACGCGGCGCCGGTGAACGCCGCGGTCGTCGTCCTGCCGGCGCCGGACGCCCCCGGTGAACTGACGGACGCCTTCCGCGCCGTGTCGGCCGCCCTCGCGGCCGCCCTGCCGCCCGGCGCCCGGTACATCGAGCGCACTCCGGCCGCCGCGGCCGGACCGGAGACGACGACGGCCGGGGACCGCACCTGGCTCCGCTCCGTCGTCGACAGCCTGGCCGCCGACGCGGCACGGGCGACCAGCCGCTGAGACCGGCGGTCCGCGAGGGCCGCCGCCACAGAAGTCACCACGGGGGAGAATCATGTCCATTCGCGTCGTCGTGGCAGGTGACCACCAACTGGTCCTGGAAGCCTTCGCCGAGACCCTGAACGGCACCAACGGCCTGGACGTCGTGGGACTCGCCACGACCTTCGAGGCGGTGCTCCCGGCCGTCCAGCGGCACCGGCCCACGGTGCTCCTGCTCGGCGAGAGCACCATGGGGGGCAAGGCGCTGCACGCCGCCACCCAGGTGCGCTCGCACCACCCGGCCTGCGGCGTGGCGCTGATGGTCGGCTCGGCCACGCCGTCCGTGGTGGACCGGGCGGTGGCGGCCGGCGCCCTCGGCGTCGTCCCCAAGACGGCCCGGCTGCCGCAGCTGATCACCACCCTCGTGGGGGTCGCGGGAGGCTGCCTCACCGTCGACCCGGGACTGCTGCGGACGCCGGCGGCGGGGGAGACGGTGCTCAGCGTCCGGGAGACGGACGTGCTGCGGCTGACCGCCGGCGGGGCGACCGTCAAGGAGATCGCGGGCGAGCTCTACCTCGCGGCGGGGACGGTACGGAACCTCACCTCGGCGGCGATCAAGAAGCTGGGCGGGCGCAACCGGTTCGACGCGGCGCGCATCGCGGCCGAATGCGGGCTGCTGTGAGGGCGGCGGCGGGGCCCGGACGCGCGCCGGCCCCGGCACGAGGCGTGCCGGGGCGGGGCTTCACGACAAGGTGGAGCAGGGCGCTCCGTGCGCTCCTACTTCTCCAGGCAGAACTCGTTGATCGGGTAGCCGACATGACGGTCGGCCGTCGGCAGGTGACCCAGGATGCGGTCGCCCGGCTTGAGTTCGGTGCTGTTGAGCACCGAGGCGCCGGGGCCGAGGACCCGGACGTGCCAGTCGTCCTGGAGGATCAGGTTGACCGTCTGCCCGCTCGGCGCGACCGCGTCGATGGAGATGAGCGGACGGGTCTCGATCTTCACCCGGCCGACGCTGACCGGCCGGGTGCGGCCGTCGACGTCGACCGCCAGGACGGAGCTGCCGGCGTGCAGCTCGCTCAGGTAGTGGGTGCGGCCGTTCTGCCCCACGGTGTACGAGTGCAGGGCGCCCGCGTTCACCCGGAACGGGCGGGTCGGCATGTACGGCAGCGGGTGGGTCTCGCTGACGCACAGGACCATGCCCTTGGAGTGGGAGCCCACCAGGATGCCCTCGTCCTTGCGGAAGTGGGTCGTGGTGTCGACGCAGGCACGCTCGCCCATGCCGATGTGCGTGGTCGCCGTGACCTCCAGCTCGACCAGGGAGATCTCCCCGCCGTGCGCGGTCGCCGCGGTCCGCAGGGCCGTCGCGTCGCCGACCGTGCGGCCCCGCATCAGGACCCCGTCCGAGCCGTGCTCCAGGACGCCGTACAGGATCTCGGCCTCCTCGGTGTCGGCGGCCGTCGTCACGATGGAGCCGGGCGCGCCCGAGGCGGCCGCGATGACGATCTCCAGCGGGATCTTCGTCGGGTCGCGGAAGTCGAGGACGCTCCACGCCTCCAGCCGGGCCGCCAGGCAGGCGTCCTCCAGCGTGTCGGCGTCGACGATCTCCACGTACCGGCCGAACTGCACGTCCGGGTGGGCCGCTTCGAGCTCGGCCCGGGCGTCCCGCGGGCCGGGGACGATCACGACGTCGGCCTCGCCGAGGTCGGCGGGCACGGTGGCGGCGCCGTCCTCGAAGAGCAGGACCTTGCGGACCGTGGGCGGCAGGCCGGCGAACACGGCCGGGTCGGCGGCGACGATGCCGTCGATCTTCTGGTGCACGGCCTCCTCGAGGACGGCGGCGGTGGCGGCGCCGGCCTCACGGATGTCAAGCCAGCACAGTTTGGCGTCCGTCATGATGCGGACCTCCTGTCAGATGGTCGAGAGACGTGCCGTCGAGCGACGGGCCGTCGTGGTGGGTGTCGTCGTGGTGCGGGTCGTCGAGCGGTGTGCCGTCGAGGTGGTCGGGGGTGAGGCGTTCGCTGTGAAGCCGCTCCCGGTCGCCCGCCTCGCTGAACGGGCCGGTGGTGAAGTGCTGTTCGGGGAAGTGGTGCACGATCCTGGCGACCTTCGCCGCCAGCGCCCGCGGGTCCTTGGCCTGGAAGATGTTGCGGCCCATGGCCACCCCGCCCGCCCCTCCGGCGATGGCGTCCCGGACGTACGCCAGGACGTCCTCCTCCTTCTCCAGGGCGGGTCCGCCGGCCACGAGCACCGGCACCGGGCAGGCCGCGGTCAGGTCGAGCATCTCCGCGGTGGATCCGAGGAAGACGGTCTTGACCAGGTCCGCGCCCAGGTCCGCGGCGATCGTCACGGCGTGCGCCACGACCGCGGGGTCCCGGGGGTCGCTGATCCGCGGCCCGCGGGGGTACACCATCGCGAGCAGCGGCAGGTTCCAGCGGTCGCAGGCGTCGGCGATCCGTCCGAGGTCGCCGATCTGCTCCCGCTCGTCGTCGGAGCCGAGGTTGACGTGGACGCTGACCGCGTCCGCGCCGAGGCGCAGGGCCTCCTCGACGCCGGCGACGACGTACTTGGCGTTGGGGTCGAGCGCCTGGCTGGTGCTCGCGTTGAGGTGGATGATCAGCGACATCGCGGCGAACCGCTCCGGGCTGATGTGCCGGACGCTGCCCTTGTGGACGACGACGGCGTCGGCGCCGCCGGCCGCGATCCGGGCGGCGAGCTGGTCCAGCGTCGTGCCCTTGGGCACCACGGGACCGTCGTGGATCGAATGGTCGAGAGGGGTGATCATCAGGCCGGCCGTGCTGTGGCGGTAGAGCCGCCGAAGCCGCAGCGACCGGGCGAAGTGGCCGAAACCGGTCATGGAACGCCCTTTCTGGTTCGCGAGGAGGCGTGATCGGGCTGGTGACCCGCGCCGCTCACGCGGACGGGGTCGTCCCGCGCGGTGGCTCCGCGCGGGGAGCTGAGGGCCGGCCCGCCGCCGCGCGGTCCGCCCGCGGCGGTGCCGAGGGCGCCCGACGCGACGGGGTCCGGCGGCGAGACGGAGCGGAGGTAGGCGCGGTCCGGCTTGCCCGAGGGGGTGAGGGGCAGCCGCGGCCAGACCGAGACGCGTACCGGAGTGTGCTCCGGGGTCAGCGCCGCGGCCACGTAGCCCCGCAGGTCGCAGGAGGTGTGCCCGGCCCCCGAGTACAGCTCCACGGCCGCGTGCACCTGCTCCACCCAGTCGCGGTCCCGCACCCCGAACACCGTCGCCTGACGCACCTGCGGATGGCGCATCAGCGCCTCCTCGATGGCCGCCGGGTCCAGCTTGAGCCCGCCGTGCTTGATCACGTCGCCCACCCGGCCGTCGAGCCGGAGGTAGCCGTACCGGTCCCAGTGCCCCAGGTCCCCGGTGCACAGCCAGCCGTCGCGGAAGACCGTCCCGGTGCGCTCCTCGTCGCCGAGGTAGCCGGCCGTGACCGTCGGCGAGCTGATCCAGATCTCGCCCGACACCCCCCGCTCCACCTGGGGGCCGCCGCCCGGACCGCGGATCTCGACCCGCACCCAGGGGAAGGGGCGGCCCGCCGAGCCGAGCAGCTCGGGCTCCCGGTGGTCCAGCGGGTTGAGGCTGCTGATGCCGCCCGCCTCCGTCGTCCCGTACACCTGGATGAGCACGTCGCCGAAGAGCTCGACGGCCCGCGCCACCCGCGTCGGCGCGGCCGGGGTGCCGCTGTAGGTGATGCGGCGCAGGGACGACAGGTCGGTCCGCGGGGCGGCCGGATGGTCCAGGAGCCGGTAGAGGTGCGGGACGGCGAGGTACACGTCGGTGACCCCGTGCCGCTCGAAGGCGTCCAGGACGTCGCCCGCGTCGAACTCGTCGTGCAGCACGACCCGTCCGCCGCTCGCGAGCACCGCGTCGGCCATCGGCGCGGTCGTGTGGCTGATCGGCGTGACGGACAGCAGCGTCGCGGGTCCCCGGGGATCGAGGCCATGGGCGAGGCGGCTGACGAGCTCCTCACGCGTGTCGTACCGCTGGGCGACCATCTTCGGCCGTCCGGTGCTCCCGCTGGTGAACTCGACGGTCGCGAGGTCCTCCGGGCGCGGCTCGGGCAGCCGGGCCGGCAGCGCCTCGGCGGATCCGGCCGCCGTCCCCCAGGGGACGGTCAGCGCGGTCACGGCCGGGACGCGGCGGGTGAGCCAGTCGCCGCGCTCGGCGCTCTCGTCGTCGACGAGCAGCACCGACACCCGCAGGTCCTCCAGGAGTCGGGCCTGGGTGGAGACCGAGAAGGTCTCCGTGTCGGTCCGCGGGTTCATCGACCGCACGTACACGGAAGTGGCGCCCAGGAGATGGACGGCGTACCGGGCGCCGAGCATCAGCGGCCGGTTGGGGCCGGTCAGCACGGCGACGGTGTCACCGGGGCGGACGCCGCGGGAGTGCAGCAGGGCCGTGGTGGCCCGCACCGAGCCGGCGAGCCGGCCGGCGGTGACGGCCTCGTCGGCGCGGTGGATCACCACGCGCCCCGGGTCCTTTCCGAGGGCGTCGAGAATGCGGCGTACGTACATGGTTCCTCCTTTCCGGAACGAGGAGTTCGGTGGTGCGGAAGAAGTCAGGAGATGCGCATCTGCGCCATCATTCCCATGGCGCTGTGGTCGATCATGTGGCAGTGGTAGGGAAAGACGCCGCGGTGGGTGTCGAAGGTCAACTGGAGTTTCGCGGTCTGCCCCGGGAAGAGGAGCACGGTGTCCTTGAGGCCGGCCTCCGCCGGATAGACCGGCATTCCGTCCCTTTCGAGGATCCGGAACTGCACCAGGTGGGTGTGGAAGTTGTGCGGGACGGTCGTGCTGGTGTTCTTGACCGTCCACACCTCGGTGGACCCCCAGGCGATCTCGGTGTCGATCCGGTCGTGGTCGAAGGTCTTCTCGTTGATGTAGGCGAGGTGGCCGGTGCCCGGCTCGTCCATCCGCAGTTCGAAGCTCCGCTCCACGGTCGGCGCGGGCAGCGGCGGCAGGGTGGTGAGGACGTCCGGCACCCGGCTGGTGTCGGGCACCTTCTCCTCGACGTCGAAGCGCATGACCTGCCCGACGAGCTCGGTCGGCCCGGGGCCCAGCATGTTCGCCAGGGTGACCTGGGTGCCCGGGGCGTACCGGGAGAAGTCGATGACGAAGTCGGCCCGCTCGCCGGGGGAGAGGACGACCACCGGCGAGGGCGCGGGTGCCGGCAGGAGGCCGCCGTCCGAGCCGACGTGGATGATCGGGCTGCCGTCGGACAGCGCCATCACGAAGATCCGCAGGTTGCAGGAGTTGACCATCCGGAAGCGGTACTTGCGCGCCTTGACCTTCATGTACGGCCACGGTGCCCCGTTGACCAGGAGGGTCGTGCGGTTGAGGGCGTCGTCCATCGTGTAGACCATCTGCCCCGCCGCGTCGAAGTGCGCGTCCCGGAGGATCAGCGGCACCTCGTACGGCCCCGAGGGCAGTCCGAGCGCGTCCTCGGCCTCGTCGCCGAGGAGGTAGAGCCCGGACAGGCCCCGGTAGACGTGCTCGGACTCCGTGTGGTGCGCGTGGTCGTGCGTCCACAGCGTGGCGCCCACCTGGCGGTTGGCGTACACGTACGTCTTCGAACGGCCCGGCTGGATCAGGTCCATCATCCCGCCGTCCTGGTCCTGCGGGTTGTTGCCGCCGTGCAGGTGGACCGAGGTCGGCGCGGACAGCGCGTTGATCTGCTTCACGACCGTCGTGCGCCCGCTGCGGGCCCGGATCGTGGGGCCGGGGAACGTGCCGTTGTACGTCAGGACCTCGGTCCGCAGCCCGGGCAGGATCCCGACGCGCGCCCGGCGCATGGTGACCGCGTAGTAGTCGGCCGACCGGGTCCGCCGGTACGGGGCGAGGACCCGGGGGCGCGGCAGCGGCACGGTGAACGGGGTGACCGCGGGCGGGCCGGCGGGCGGCTCGGCGGCCACCGCCTGCGTACCGGAGGTGAGGCTCTGGAACACCCCGCCGGCCGCGCCGACAGCGCCGACGGCACCGGCCGTGAGTCCGAGTCGTATCGCGTTGCGGCGAGAGAACACAGCGGATTCCTAACGTGACGGTTTTCCGGGAACGGTGGTGAATTCGTTCTCCGAGCATGGGCGCGAATCGCCGGAACTCCGAGCGCGGGCGCCCCGGTTCTTGCATGTGTCACGCGATCGATGACCTCGGTCATATCCGCCGGTCGGTACGGGAATCCGGCACTCCGGGATGACGGGAGTCACGGCGCGAAATGCGGTCCGTCACGCCCCCGCCGGGAAATGTCACCGGATCCGGCGGCCGCGGATCGGGCGCGGGCTCCCCGCGCGAGAGTGGTGCCCGGCGTCTGCCCTGCGTACGGCGCCCCTTCCGTCCGCCGGCCCCCGGGGCCCGCACGGCCCCGGCGCCGGACCGTCATCCTCGCGCCCACGGAGGCACCGTGCAGACCACGCAGACCCCCTCGGACACCGGCCCCCTCCCCCTCGAACCCGCCCGCGCCGTACCGGCGTTCACCGGCGGCGTCCGCGTCCTCTTCGCCGCCGGCGACGGCGACGTCGCGACCCTCGCCGGACCCGCCACCTCCCTCGCCCTCCGCCCGATCCGGGACGGCGTCCGGACCGCCCTGGAGCGGCTCGCCGAAGGACCCCTGCCCGCAGAGGAGTTGTACGAGGGGCTCCGCCCCGCCGAGCGCGTCCGGTTCGACCGGGTCCTCGACCGCGCCCGGCACCTGGTCGCCCACGCCGTCCTCTCCCGCGGCGGCCGCCGCGAACTGCTCCGCCTGGAACCGGTGGCGCGTGACGCGGCGTACGAGCCGGTCCGCGTCCCCGCCGGCGCCACCGTGCGCCTCTCCCGCTTCGCCTTCTGCCGCACCCGGGACGGCGCCCTCGTCCTGGAGTCGCCGCTCGTCAAGCTGCGGGCGGTGCTCACCGACCCGGCGGCCCGGACACTGGCCGCCGCGCTGGGCGAGCCCGGCACCCCCGCCCGGCTCGGCGCGGACGCCGGACTCGACGAGGCCGGCACCACCGACGTCCTCGGCCACCTCGTGGGCGCCGGTTTCGCCGAACTCGCCGACGAGGACGGGGTCTTCGCCTCCGACGGCGAACCCGTGCTGCGCCAGTGGGACTTCCACGACCTCCTCTTCCACTCGCGCATCCGCTCCGGCCGGTACGACGACGTCTTCGGCGCCGTCTACCCGCACCGCGGGGCCATCGAGCCCCGGCCGGCCGTGCGCCCCGTCCCCGAGGGCCCCTCCGTCCCCCTCCACCGGCCGACCCGGGAGGAGATCGCCGCGCACGACCCGTCCCTCACCACCGCGATCGAGACCCGGCGGTCCATCCGCGGCTACGGCGACGAGGAGATGACCGCCCGCCAGCTCGGCGCGTTCCTCTACCGCGTCGCCCGCGTCCGCGCCCACTACACGCCGGAACCGGGCAGCGAGCGCGACGAGGTCGTCTCCCGCCCCTACCCCAGCGGCGGCCAGGGCTACGAGCTGGAGCTGTACGTCACCGTGCGGCGCTGCGCGGGCCTGGCCCCCGGCATCTACTACTACGACCCCGTCGGCCACCGGCTCGTCCTGCGCAACGAGGAGGAGGCCGACCGCGAGTCGCTCTTCCACGTGGCCTCCCGGGCCACCGGCATGGAGGCGCGTCCCGACGTCCTCGTCACCGTCACGGCCCGCTTCCAGCGCATGTCGTGGAAGTACCGGGCCATCGCCTACGCGACCACGCTCCGCCACACCGGGGTGCTCTACCAGACGATGTACCTGGTCGCGACGGCCCTCGGGCTGGCCCCCTGCGCCCTGGGCAACGGCGACGCCGACATGTCCGCGCGGGTGCTCGGCCTGGACTACCTCCAGGAGTCCTCGGTGGGCGACTTCCTGCTCGGCAGCCGGCGCCCGGACGACTCCGTCGCAGGTGAGCCGGGTGACGGGTGGCGGATGCTCAACAACCCCGAGTGGTCCCTTCCCGAGAACGCCTGAGCCCTACCGGCATGACGCCGGTTATTCCGGGCGTGATAAACGTCAGGCGGAACTCGGAAGGTCTGGTGCGGGGCAGGGCGGGTCAGCATTATTGGTGTTGCAGCCGAACGGTTGCCGAGAAGAATTCGGAAAGGAATTCAGAATGAGCATCGACGACATCAAGCAGGGCCAGGACGCGGACAAGGCGTTCGAGAACTTCGACGTCGACGAGCTGGAGACCCTCGAGGTCGCCCAGGGCGTGGCCCTCCCGGAGATGGGTGCCTCCAGCGGCTCGATCGGCACCTCGTCCTCCAGCTCCTCCACCTGCTCCGCCTGCTGAAAACCCCCCAACCGAAACGCTGAAAGGAAACACACCATGAGCATCGACGACATCAAGAACGGCGACGACGCGGCCTTCGACAACTTCGACGTCGCGGAGCTGGAGACCCTCGAGGTCGCCCAGGGCGTGGCCCTCCCGGAGATGGGTGCCTCCAGCGGCTCGATCGGCACCTCGTCGTCGTCCTCCTCGACCTGCTCGGCCTGCTGACCGGGTAACCGAGGCTGAACGCACGACGCACGAAGGATGCGACCGCCCGGCTCCGGCCGGGTGGCGCATCCTCGCGTGCGTCGCGGTGTTTCCGGGGGTGCGGGCCGTCAGCCCTCGGGGCCCTTTCGGCCGTCAGCCCTCAGGCCCTTTCGGCCGTGCGTCCCCAGGCCCTTTCGGCCGTGCGTCCCCAGGCTCTTTCGGCCGTGCGTCCCCAGGCTCTTTCGGCCGCGCAGGACCCCGTCAGCCGCGCAGGGCCACGTGGAAGGACGAGGCCCAGAGCACGACCGCCGCACCCAGACCCACCACGGTGCGGATCGTCTCCGCGGTGGTGCCGGCCGCCAGGACGACGAACCCCACCAGCGCGACCGCCGTCAGGAAGACCGCGGTCCACGTGTACTGACCCTGGTCGAAGAGGCGCGCGAGCGGGAAGAAGTGCAGGCCCACGACCAGGCAGATCCCGACCGGGATGAACTCCGGGTGGCCCGAGGCGTTCGACGCGGCGATGACCGCGAAGATCGCCACCAGCTCGGCCACGTTGACCAGCCCGACTCCCCGGTTCCACTTCTCCGGGAGGCGGACGAGGCGGGTGACCGGACCCGCGGTGCCCCGGAAGGCGAGCACCACCGCGCCGGCGGTCACGGCGGCCGCGACCACCCCGACCGCGACGGACACGGGCACCGCCGCTATTCCCGAACCGCCCGCGAAGGCCCATACGAGGGCGAAGACGGCGAGGACGATCGCCCCGCGGCGGCGCAGATTGCGCGTGAGTGCGAGGCACTCGGCGTCGGTGGTTTCCGTAGTCATGGCGCGGACCCTACAACCACACTCCTCGATGATCCGACCGCGTTGTCTGTTTTCAGCCAGGCCGCCGCGGGGGCGACGCGAACCGAGCCGTGGCCCGAGCGTCACGGAATGGGTGACAGATGTCAGCCCGAGCCCCTTTCCTCTTTTCCCGCGCAATTCCCCGGCACATGATTGCGGCCGGAAGTTGAAGAAAGCCCAGGACGTTGTTCTCGAATTCTCGGAAGGTGCGAAAGCATGGGGGTTGATGCGCTGGAGCGCACTGCCGTGAAGCCGGATTCCGACGGCCTGACGGGCGTGCGGCTGCACACACGGATGCCGGTCACACCGGCCTGGCTCGCCCGGTACGTCGTACCGGTCGCCCGCGCGCTGAACGAGGCGGGCGCTCCCGCCGTCCAGCTGCGCCGCGGGTGGCTGCACGGGCCGCACGTCGACATCCTCGCCCGGGACGCCGCCGGCGCCCCGGGCGGCGGCCCCGACTGGGAGGGCGTCGCCCGCGCCCTGGACGCCGGCCCGCTCGACCCGCCCCGGGCCCTCACCGAGGAGACCTACCTCGACCAGGCCCGCGAGTTCGGCCGCCTGGAGGCCGTCCAGCCCCCCTACCTGCCGCTGCGCGAGCACGGCGCCGTCGAGCGGATCGAGCGCGCCGGCCAGGGCGGAGCCGTCACCCGCGACCCGCGCCTCGACCGCTTCCGCACCGTCGTGCACGGAGCCCTGACGCCCGCACTCCTGCGGACGATCGACGACCTCGCCGGCGAGACCGGCTCCGGCACGCTCCGGCTCGCCGAGGCCTTCGTCGCCCTCGCCGACACCCACACCCTCGGCCTCGGCTACGGCGTCTTCTCCCCCCGCTCCCACGTCGAGGCCTTCCTCGCCTGGGCCGCGCCGACCAAGGACGTCCGCCCCGTCTTCCAGCAGCGCCTCGCCCAGGACGCGCCCGTGCTCCGCCGGGTCGTCGAGCAGCGGCTCAGCGGCGAGGTCACCGCGACCGCCGCCGCCTGGCGCACCGGACTCGCCTACGGCGCCGGCGCGCTGGAGAGCGCCGTCGCCGCCGGAACCCTCACCCTGGACCTCCTCGACGGCGCCACCGCCGGACTCGACCGCTCGGAGATGGGCCCGCCCGGAGCCACCACCGTCGTCCCGCAGGGCGAGCAGCCCGACAGCGACTTCCACCGGACCGTCGGCGAGGCCGGCGTGACCTCGGCCCCGTCCCCGTGGTTCGCCTCCTTCCGCCTCCTCACCAACCTCTTCTACGAGCAGCTGCCGCTGCTCACCGTCTCCCCGATGCAGCGCTACTACACCTGCTTCGCCGTCGCCGAGACGGTCGACGAGGTCCTCGGCGTCTCCTGGCGCGAGCGCATCGCCGCGCACCCCCGCGCCGGGAGCACGAGTTCCGCCGCCCCCGCCCCGAGCGCCGCTCCGGGCACCGCCCCCGAGGGAGCCCTTCGATGACCGCCCCCGTGATCGGCAGCCCGACGGACCCGCGCGGGGCCGTGCCGCCCGAGCCGGCGACCGCACCGGCACCCGCCCCGACGACCGCCCCGACCTCCGCGCCCGCGCGGTCGGCGCCGGTACCCGAGCCGCTCTGGTTCCTCCGGGTCAACCCGCTGCGCCGGGCCCGGCTCGCCGACGCCGGACTGCGCCGGCAGCTCGTCCTCCTCACCGCCGCCGAGCAGACCCTCGCCGAGGCCGCGGCCGCCGCGTCCGACGAGCTGTACGAACGGATCGGCGCCGCGACCGACGACGCGGACCGGCGGGCGCTCATCGCCCTGCGCCGCGCCGTGAACAGCGGCAAGGCCCCGAAGGCGACCCCGGACGAGGCCGGCCCCGTGATCGGCGCCTGGCTCGAAGCCCGCCGGGAACGCGACCGGATCCGCGCCGAACTGGTCGACGGCTACCCCGACGCGGCCGAACGCGAGCGCGGGGTCCTCGCCGAACTCCTCGGCGACGCCGACCTGCTGCGCTCGCTCGCCCTCGTCGCCCCCGAGGTCCACCAGGAGGCCGAGCGCTACCGCGCCGCCGTCCGGGCCCCCGGCAAGGTCCCCGCCAAGAGTCGCAAGTCCGAGCGCGGACTCATCCAGTACGTCACCCGCGCCATGGTCCGCACGAGCCCCCTCGCCCGCTTCACGGCCGTCGGCATCGCCGAGCCCGACCCGGCCGCGCCCGGCCCCGACGAGGCGGGCTTCGGCGGCGCGACCGCCTTCCCCGGCCTCGACCGCGTGATGCTCAACTACGTGCTCGGCGGCCTGCCCGACCCCGCCGACCGGGCCGTCGAGGACCTGTGGATCGGCCTCCCGCCGACCTCCGCCCCCGACCCGGCGGCCGGCAAGCTCTTCTTCCTGAAGCCCTCGCCCGAGGGGATGCGCCGGGCCGCCGTCGCCCTCGACGGACCCGCCGGAGACCTCCTCGACGCGGTCTCCATGGGCCCCCGCCCCTTCGCCTCCGTCGTCGCCCACGTCGCCGAACGCTCCGGCATCGCCGCCGCGGACGCCGACCAGAAGGTCCGCGGCGCCGTCGCCCAGGGCCTCCTCTGCACCTTCCACGAGGCCGAGGACGGCTCCACCGACTACGACGTCCTGCTCACCCCCGACGACCCCCGCCCCGTGACGAAGCTGCTCACCGACCGCGTCAAGGCGGGCCTGCCGGCCTTCACCGCCGCACCCGCCGCCGGACGCGGCGACGCCCTGGCCGAGCTGCGCGGAGCCCTCGGCGAACTCAGCCACGCCGCCGGCCGCCCCGCCCACGTCACGGTCGAGGAGGACTACGTGATGCCGCCGCTCAGGGTGGCCACGGAACCCTGGAAGGAGTCCCTGAAGGACCTCGGCCCCGCCGTCGAGCTCCTCACCGTCTTCGACTGGCTGCACGACGTCCGCGTCCTCATGACCGCCGCGTTCGTCGAGCGCTTCGGCCCCGGGGCCAACGTCCCCCTCGCCGCCCACGCCCCCTTCGTCGTCGGCGAGGTCTCCCGCCGCGCCGCCGCCATGGCCGCCGTGTACGGCCCCGACGGCCCCGGCGACCCGACCGCCCTCAAGGGCATCGGCCCCGCCGACGGCTCACTGGAGCGCATCTACGAACTGCGCCGCGAGGTCACCGCATCGCTCCACGCCCTCATCGGAGAGGCCGTCGAGCGCGGCGACGACACCCTCCGCATCAGCCCGGAGCAGGTCGCGGGCCTCACCGGCGACCTCCCGGAGCGCTTCCGCCGCGACCCGCTGATCTACGGCATCCTGCTCCAGCGCGGCGACGGCCACCTCGTCCTCAACGACGGCCTGCCGGGCCACGGCATGCTCTACGCCCGCTTCCTGGAGGCCGACCGCCGCCTCGGCGGCCGCGCCCTGCCCCGCCTCGCCGACCACGTACGCCGGGTGTACGGCTACGACGGCGCCCGGGTCACCGAGGACCTGGGCCTGCACCGCCTCAACGTCAACGCACACACCCCGATCCTGCCCGGCGGCCTCACCCCCGACGACTGGTTCGGACTGCGGCTCGCCCACGACCCCGAGACCGACTCCCTGCGCGTCGAGGACGCCGACGGCGCCCCGCTGCGGGTCCTCCCGCTCGGCACCGGCCACCCCGGCCTGTTCCCGCCGCCGCTCTCCGTCGCCTCCGGCCTCGCCATCAGCGGCCGCCTCTTCAACGCCCTCCCCAACAGCTGGCACGCCGCCACCCCCTGGGACCGCACCGCCACCCGCGTCGCGCCCCGGATGGCCGTCGGCGACGTCCTCATCGGCCGCCGCCGCTGGTACGGCGGAGAGGAACTGGCCACCGCCCTGGCCGCCGGCCCCGAGGAGCACGAGCGGCTGCTCGCCCTCAACGCCTGGCGCGCCAGGCACGGCGTCCCCGAGGAGGTCGTCGTCAAGACCGTCCCCGAGGACGAGGGCCCGCTCTCCGTCGGAGCCCCCGACATCCAGTCCAAGCGCCTCCAGCAGAAGCCCCAGTACGTGGACCTGAGCAGCGCGCTCGGCGCCCGCGTCCTGCCCCGGATGCTGGAGCGCCGCGGCGCCGACACCGGCGGCAGCTACCTGGAGGAGGCGCTGCCCGGCGTCGTCGACGGCACCCACGCCACCGAGTGGGTCGTCGAGGTCGGCCGTACGGCCGGCGGCCGCTTCACCTACCACCCGACGACCGAGGCGGAGGAGCGATGACCACGCCCGCGAAGGCGCTCAGGACGCGCCCCGACCTGCACTACGCGCCCGTCCCCGGCGGCGTCTACTTCAGCGGCGTCCGCGCCCGGTTCGTCCTGCGCGGCTCCGAGGTCCTGCACGCCGTCGCCCAGGGCTGCGTCCCGCTCCTGGAGGGCGGCACCGACGAGGACGCGCTCGTCGCCGAGATCGGCACCGAGCGCGCCCGCCCCGCCGTCCGCCTCCTCGTCGACAAGCTCCGCGAGAACGGACTGCTCCTCGACCCGGCCGCGCACACCGCGTCCGAACCGCCCGCCGACGTCCGGGCACGGCACGCCGAGGCGCTCGCCCGCCTCGAAGGACTGCTCGACGACCCGTACGGGGCCTTCGCCCGGCTGCGCGCCGCGACCGTCCTGGTCACCGGCCCGCCCACCGCCACCGGACCGGCCGTCCGCGGCCTGCGCCGGGCCGGGGTCGGCACCGTCCTCACCGGGACGGAGAAGGCACCCGCCGTCCCGGACGCGGTCCTCGACATCCGCGAGGACGACGGAGGCCCGGCACCGTCCGCCGACGCGCCCCTCGTCGTCCCCGTACGCCTCGGCGGCACCGGCGTCACCCTCGTCGGCCCCGCCCTCACCGACCCCTCGGACCGGACCGTCCGCGACGCGTTCCACACCCGGGCCCGCGCCTGGGCCGACGCCGAGTCCACCGCACCCGCGCCCCGCCCCGTGGCGGACGCGCTCGCCGGCGCCCTCGGGGCACAGCTCCTCGTCGACGTCCTCACCGGCACCGCCGACCCGGGCGAGGCCCACGTCGTGCACGGGACGGACCTGGTCTCCGACCGGGTCACCGTCGGGGGAGCCCACCAGGCGGCCGCGACCGGCCGGCCGGGCTCCCTCCCCGAGGGTCCGTACACCCTCGGCTCCGCCCCCGCCGACGCCCGCCCCGAACCGGACGAGGCACGCGAGACGGCGACCCCGCTCACCGCCCGCTGGACCGGGCCGCTCGCCCTCGCCGAGGGCGCCGACCTGCCCCAGATGCCGCTCGCCCTGCGCGCCGCCGAACTCCGCACCGGCGGCCCCACGACCACGGTCCTCGCCTGGGCCGCCCACCAGGAGACCGCCACCGCGGCGGCCGTCCTGCAGGCCCTGCGGGCCCTCATCCCCGGGGATCCCACCCCGGCGGCAGGCCCGCCCGCCCGCATCCCCGGGGATCCCACCCCGGCGGCAGGGCTCACGAGGGAACACTGGCTCCTCGACGGCGCACTGCGCCTGCTCGCCGAGGAGACGGCGCCCCTTCCGGCGAAGACCGACACCCCGCACGTGCCGCCCGCGGCCCTCCCGGCGGGCGCTCCCGCCGCGGCCGCGGGCGGCGTGGCGTGCGGGGGTCTCGACGCGGAGGGCCTGCGGATCCTCGCCGCACTCCGCGCCCTGCTGCCCGCGGAACCCGTGATACGGCTCCACGCCGTCACCGGACTCGACTGGCGGCTCGCCGAGGTGACCGCCGACGGCACCGCGCTCGGCCGGGCCTGGGGCGCCGACACGGCCGAGGCCGCCCGGAACGCCCTGTGCACCGCCCTCGCCCACGTCCAGACCGCGGACGCCCCCGGCACCGTCGACCCGCTCTCCACCGACGCCCTGCTCCTCGCCGACCGCGCCGTCCTGGACGCCCTCCGCGCCCAGCTGGCCGCCCGCACCGGCACCGCCTACCGGGGCGAGGCCCACCGCCACGACCCCGTGCTCGGCGAGCTCCCCCTCTGGTACGGCCCCGTGGAGGCCCACGATGCCCACTGACACGCTCACCCCCGTCCCCGCCCCGGCCCTCGCCCGGGGCCCCGGGCTCGACGCCCCGCCCGACCATCTGGCAGACGAGGCGTGGCGCCCCGCGCTCGACGCCCTCGCCGGCCTCCTCCCCGAGGGCACCGTCGCGGTCGACCGCGGCTGGCACCTCGACTGGGAGCGGGCGCGGTTCGACGAGGCCGCCGCCACCGGCCGGCCCCACCTCTCGGTCCGTGTCCTCGCCGACGAGGTCCTGGTGGGACCGCTCTGGCGGCCGGGCACCGACGCCGGCTGCGCCGGCTGCGCCGAGGTCCGCGACCGCACCGTCCCCGACCACCCGCTCGCCGGCGACCTGCGCCACGCGACCGCGGCCCCCGGGCCGGGCGCGCCGCTCCTCCCCGAACTGCTCCGGGCGACCCTGGAGCACCTGGCGAGGCGGCCGCTCGGGCCCGGCGAACTCTTCTCCGTCTCGCCGCGCGGCCTGCGCCGGCACCGGATCGCCCGCAGCTTCCACTGCCCGCTCTGCGGACCGGCGTACGAACGCCTCGACGGCACGCGGACCCCGGCGCCGCTCACCCCGACCGACCGGCCGGCCTTCCCGGACGACTGCACCCGCACCGCCGCGAGCCGGCTCGTCGAGCGCGGCGTGCTCCAGGACCGCCTGGTCGACGACCGCTTCGGTCCCGTCCGCGCGCTGCTGCGCGAGTCCCGCGCCCCCTTCGCGATGAGCATGGCCGTCGTGCCGGACGCCCCGGCGATGGGCCACGGCCGCGCCCGGACCTTCGCCGAGACCGGACCCGTGGCGATCCTGGAGGCGTACGAGCGGCTCGCGGGCTTCCCGTACGACATCCCGGTCCTCACCCACCGCTCCTACACCGAGGTCGCGGACCACGCCGTCGACCCGGCGGGGCTCGGGCGGTACACGCCCGAGCAGCTCGCCCACCCGACCAGCCGGGCCACGCCGTTCGACGCGGACACCCCGATGGACTGGGTGTGGGGCCACGACCTCGACGACGGCCGACCCCTGCTCGTCCCCGCCGACCACGCCTTCTACCAGTACGAGTACAACCACCGCCGCGACCGCCGGGCCGCCCGCGCCGCCGGCACACCCGGCCGCAAGCACTACTTCTACGAGTCGTCCAGCGGCTGCGCCGTCGGCGCCAACCTCGAAGAGGCCGCCCTGCACTCGCTGTTCGAGCTCGCGGAGCGGGACGCCTTCCTGCTCTCCTGGCACCGCGCCGCGCCCCTGCCGGCCATCCCGAACTCCTCCCTCACCGACCCCACCAGCCGCGCCATGATCGAGCTGATGGAGTCCCGCGGCTTCGACGTGCACCTCCTCGTCGCCACCCGGGACATCGGCCTGCCGGTCGTCTGGGTGCTCGCGGTCAACCGCCTCAACCCCTTCCCCGCCACCTTCTCCTCGGCCGGCTCCGGCGCCGACCCGCAGTCCGCGATCCGGGGCGCCCTGCGCGAGGTCGCCCAGCTCGTCACCAACCCGGTCGACTGGACCCGCGAGACCGTCGAACCGATGGTCGAGGACCCCTGGCTGGTCCAGGAGCTGGAGGACCACGTCCGCTTCTCCTCGCTGCCCGAGACCGCCGCCCGCGCCACCGCCGCGCTCGGCGGACCCCGGGTCACGCTCGACGAGGCCTTCCCCGACTGGCCGGGCCGCATGGCGCGGGGCTCCGGCGGGGACGTGCGGGGCGCCCTGGACTTCGTCCGCGGACTGTTCGCCGAGGCCGGGCTCGACCGGATCGTCCTCGTCGACCAGACCAGCCGCGAACACGCCGACGCCGGCATCCACGTGGCCCGCGCGGTCGTCCCCGGCATCGTCCCGATGTGCTTCGGCCACGCCCAGCAGCGGCTGGCCGGACTGCCCCGGCTCACCGCCGCCCTGCGCGGCACCGGGCAGGAGCACCGGGCGATCCCCCTCGACCCCCACCCGTTCCCGTGACCGCCCCGACGGCCCCCCGCGCGGCCGCCGGCGCGGAGGCGCCGCCCCGCCGCGGCCCCGTCGACCTGCCGGGACCCGAGGGCGACAACAGCATCGCCCGCGAACCCCTCTGGTACGCCTACGGGGCGGGCGACGACGCACCCGAGGCACCCCCGTGGACCTGGGTCCCGCAACCACCGCCCGACACGCACGTACCGCCCCCGCCGCCGCGCGGGGGCGGCCCGCGCGAGTCCCTGCCGCTCGGCACCCACGAGCGGCTCGCGGCGCTGCCGTACCCCGGGCCGCGACCCGGAGCCGCACGGGGACCGGGCGCGGCCGAACCGGTCGGGGACCGGCTCGGCCGCGCCCTCGTCACCGCCTTCGGGCCCCAGCGGAGAGAGCCCGAGAACCCCTACAACGACCACCGGCCGTACGCCTCGCCGCGCTGCCTGTTCCCCGTCCACGCCTTCGTGGACGGGGGCGCGGGCATGCCGTGGCGCCTCCTCGAACCGGACCGGCACGCCCTCACCGGCACCCGGGAGGCCCCCGCGGGCAACATCGTCCTCACCGGCCGGTACACGAGCGTGCCGCCCGCCTACCAGTGGTTCCGAGGCTCCCTCATCGCGATCGAACTCGGCTTCGTGCTCAGGGCGTTGAGCCTGGGCCTCGAACTCTTCGACGTGCCGGCCAGGCTCCGGCTCCCCGGCCCGGACGCCCACGCGCTGCTCCCCGCGCTCGGCCTCGACGACGCCTGGGCCTGGTCCCTGCCCTTCGTCGTGGAACTCGACGGCGGGGGAGCGCCGCCCGGCGGCACGGCCCCCGCCCCCGGACCGCCGGCCCACCTCGCCCGCACCGACCCCGCCCTCGACGCGCTGATCCGCGTCAACCGGGAACAGACCTACGCCCCCGCCCCCGCCCCGCTCACCACCGCCGTCCCGGACGGCCTCGGCCCGTCGGCGGCCGCGCCGGACTGGGCCGAGCTGCTGTGGCGGCGCCACTCCGGACGCATGCCGAGGGCCCTGCACGGCATGAGCGGACGCCGCGCCGACGTGCCGGCCGAGGCACTCGACAGCGCCGCCCGCTGGCTCTCCGTACCGCCGCCCGGCACCGAACTCGCCGCGGCCTTCGCGATGCTGACCGCCACCGCCGTCGTCCAGGGCGTCGACGGGCGGACCGACGGAGTCCACCGGCTCCGGGACGGCGCCGCGCACCTCCTGCGCGCCGACCCGGCCGCACCCGAGCGGCTGGAGGAGCAGTACGGCTACGGCGTCTCGCCCGTCAACGGCTGCGCCATCCGCCACGCCCCCCTGACCGTGTTCCTGTCGGTACGGACCCGGGAGCTCTTCGCGCGCCTCGGGACCGCCGGCTGGGGCGCCGTCCAGCACGCCGCCGGCTGGGCCGCGCACGGACTCTGCCTGTCCGCCGCCGCCTCCGGCCTCTTCGCCCGCCCCGTGCGGGCCTTCAAGGAGATTCCCACCCAGCGCGTCCTCGGCCTCGCACCCGACGAGATGATCGTCCTGTCCGTGGTCGTGGGAGTACCGCAGGACACCGGCGGCGCGCTGCTCGACCTCAGACTCTGAAGGAGCGTCCCCGTGACCCCGACCCCGACCCCCGCGGCGGCCACCGCCCCGCCGCCCGCGGCGCCGGCGACCGCATGGACCGCCTGGCACCTCCACCTCGGCACGACGGCCCGGTCGGCACACGACCGGGTCGTCACCGACGTCATCGGCCCCACCGTCCACGAACTCGCCCCCGGCACACCCTGGTTCTTCATCCGCTACTGGCAGTCCGGCCCGCACCTCCGGCTCCGCGTGGGCGACCTCGACGAGGCCGCACGCACCCGCGTGGCGGCCGCGCTCGCCGCCCGCCTGGCCGTCGCCGGCGCGCCCGCGCCGGGCGAGGAGCCGCTCGACCCCGCCGCCTACCGCAGCGGGGCCGAGCGGCTCGCCGCCGCCGGCGAGACCGGCGAGAACACCTCCGTGAAGGCCCTGCTGCCGCCCGGTGTCCACCCGGCCGTCTACGAGCCGGAGTTCGACCGCTACGGCGGCCGAGCCCTGATGCCCGCCGCCGAGTCCCTCTTCACCCTGTCCAGCACCCTCGTCCTCGCCGCCCTGCCCCGGGTGGGCGACGAGCGGCAGCGGGCCCTGCTCGCCCTGCGCGGCACCGTCGCCGTCGCGGCCGCCCTCGGGGACCCGGCGGAACGCGCGTACTACTACGCCCACGGCCTCGGCGCCTGGCGCGCCTGGGCCGCCGAGGCGGGCCACCCGGCCGAACTCCTCGACACGATCACCCGGGTCGAGGGTGCGGTCGCCCTCGACCCGGACGCCCACGGTCCCTTCGCCGGCTGGCACGCCCGGATCACCGCCCACGCGGACGCGATCCGCGCCCAGTCGCCGACCCACCCGGGCATGGTCCTCTTCTCGCACGCGCACATGCTCCACAACCGGCTCGGCCTCAGCCTCCTGGAGGAGCTGCGCACCTACGCCGTCCTGGCCCGCGCCTTCCCCCTGCCGGAGGGCGCCCCCGTACCGCGGAACGTCTGACCGCAGCCCCCCACGGGGAACACGAAAGGCCCGACCGGTCGCCGGTCGGGCCTTTTCGTGGTGCTCGCCCGCCTACTCGGGGCGCGGGTCCCAGCGGAAGCTGCGGACGGCGATCAGGGCTCCGATCACGCCCCAGGCGGCGAGGACCGCCAGGTCGCGCCACTGGAAGCCGGCGTCCTGGGTGAAGAGCGCCAGCATGGCGTCGTTGAACGGCTTGACGGGCAGCAGGCCCGCGATCGTGTTCAGCAGCTCGGCGTGGATCGGGAAGTAGCTGCCCGAGATGAAGACCAGCGGGAACTGGATGAACTGCACGACGGCCGGGGCCGCCTCCGAGTTCTTGATCAGCGAGGCCACGCCGACGCCCAGCGCGCAGAAGCTGGCCGCGCCGAGGACGAGGGTGAGCAGGACCGCGCCCCAGTGGGTGGGCAGGTCCACGCCGTAGAGCGCGCCGATGCCGAAGACGAGCGCGACGTCGACGATGCTCACGACGACGCAGTGCACGAGCAGACCGGCGAAGTAGACCCAGGCCGGCAGGGGCGTGGCGTGCAGCCGCTTCAGCACGCCGGTCTGCCGGCGCATCGCGAGCACGATCGCCAACTGGCCGTAGCAGGCGCCGAGTACGGACACGGCGGCGATCACCGGTGTGTAGTACTGCATGCCGGTCAGGCCGAAGAAGAAGTCCTCGCCCTCGCTGCCGCTGAACACGGCCCCGAAGATGCTGATGATCACGATGGGCAGGACGAACGTGAAGACCATCGACTGCGGATTGCGCCAGAACGACAGCTGCTCGTACCGGATCTGATGACCCAGCAGGGCCAGCGGGTTCCGTTCGCGCGGGGCGTCCGCGCGGGCCGCCGAGGCCGCCGGGGCGGTCGTCTCGGTGCTCGGGGGGATCAGGGTGGTCATGAGCGGCTCCGTCCGGGTCGGCGGCCTCGTCCCGCGGGCGCCTTGCGCTCCCGCGCGGACGACGGCGAGGAGGCTTCCTGCTGTACGTACTCGCTGGTCAGGCTCAGGTAGACGTCCTCGAGCGTCGGCTGCTCGACGGTCAGCCGGTCGAGCGGCGCGCCCCGGTCGAGCGCCCAGCCGGTCAGCCGGTGCAGCGCGGCCGTCGGCTCGGTCGTCTCGGCCGTCACCAGGCCGTCCTCCACGTCGCTCACCTGCAGGGGAACGTCGGCGAGCGCGGCGCCGGACGGGAGCGCGAAGCGGATCCGGGTCTGGGCGCTGTCGCGGCCGCCCAGGGTGTCCGGGGTGCCGGAGGCGACGATCCGGCCCTCGGCGATGACCACGACCGAATCGGCCAGCGCCTGCGCCTCGTCCATGTAGTGGGTGGTGAGGACGATGGTCGTGCCGTCGTCGCGGAGGTTGCGCACGACGTCCCAGGCGCCGCGGCGGGCGTTGGGGTCGAAGCCGGTCGTCGGCTCGTCGAGGAACAGCAGCCGGGGCCGGCCGACGACGCCGAGCGCCAGGTCGAGCCGGCGCTTCTGGCCGCCCGACAGGTCCTTGACCTTGGCGCCCTTCTTCTCCTCCAGGCCGACGAGGTCGAGGAGTTCGTCGACGTTCCGCGGGTCCGGGTAGTAGCCCGCGTTGCGGGCCACCGTCTCCCGCACCGACAGATAGGGCTCCACGGCGATGTCCTGGAGGACGAGGCCGACCTGGCCGCGCAGCCAGTGGCCGTCCGCCTTGACGCCGGGGTCGCGGCCGAGGACCTCGACCCGGCCGCCGTCGCGCTCCCGGAAGCCCTCCAGGATCTCCAGGGTGGTGGTCTTGCCCGCGCCGTTCGGCCCGAGCAGGGCGAAGATCTCGCCCTCGGCGACGCTGAAGTCGACGCCGCGCACGGCCTCGTGGTCGCCGTACCGCTTCTGCAGGCCTTCCACGGCCACCGCGGCGGTCACCGCGGTCCCTCGGCTCGTGTCACTGTGTGCCTCCCGGTGTGGTGGTGGGACGTCGTGGGGTCGTCGCCCGCAGACGGACTCCGGGGCGCCGCCTCGACGTTAGGCGCGGGCCGGGGGCCCGGCCGGGCCCCGGAGGGGCGGCGGTGACGGACGTCATGGAAGCCGCGACAGTTGTCAGAGGGGGGCGTGACCCGCGTTGCCGGGGGCCGGTGGGCGACCCATGCTCGGGGTGCGGCGGACGGCCGGGCCGCGGGATTCCGCGGCCGGTGGCGCCGACGGTGCCGACACAGCAGCGACACGGAAGGCGGTCTCAAAGGTGCGGTTCGGGGATCTGGACGAGTGGGGAGCGGAGGAGCGGCCGCACGTCTCGGTGGTCGGTGCCGGCATCGGCGGACTGACGCTGGCCGGTGCGCTCTCCTCCATGGGAGTTCTGTACACGGTGTACGAGCAGACGCGGCGGCTGGCGGAGGTGGGGGCGGGAGTCCAGCTCTCGCCCAACGCCGTCCGGCCGCTGCTGCGGCTCGGCCTCGGCCCGGCGCTGCGCGAGCGGGCGGTGGCGATCGAGGCCATGGAGGTACGGGGGTGGAGCGGGCGGCCGATCGCCCGGACGCCCCTGGGCGCGGAGTGCGAGCGGATGTTCGGAGCCCCGTACTACACGGTGCACCGGGCCCACCTGCACGACGCGCTCCTGACCCTCGTCGACGGGGGCAGCCTGAAGCTGGGCGAGCGCCTGAGCGGGGCGCGGGAGGCGGACGGGCCGGACGGCGGCGTGCGGCTGTCCTTCGAGGACGGCACCGTCCGCGGGGCGGAGCTGGTCGTGGGCGCCGACGGCATCCACTCCACCGTCCGCGAGGCGTTCCGGCGCGACGAGCCCGAGTTCTCGGGTCTCGGCATCTACCGGGGCCTGGTGCCCGTGGACCGGCTGCCGGACGAGGCCCGCGCGCCTCTGGTGCGCCTCTGGCTCGGCCCGGGCGGGCACTTCGTGTGCTACCCGGTCGCGGCGGGGGAGTACCTGAGCTTCGCGGCGACGGTGCCGATGGCGCAGTCCCCGGGCGAGTCCTGGTCGGTGCCGGGCGACCCGGAGGCGCTGCGCCGGGTCTTCGGCGGCTGGACCGGTCTGGTCGCGGACGTCGTGGGCGCCGTGGAGTCGACCCTCCAGTGGGCGCTGCACGACCGGCCGCCGCTGGACGTGTGGTCCTCGCGCCGGCTGACCCTGCTCGGCGACGCGGCCCATCCGATGCTGCCGTTCATGGCGCAGGGCGCGAACCAGGCGATCGAGGACGCGATGGACCTGGCGGCCTGCCTGGCCGATCCGGCGTCCTCGACGACGGCGGCACGGCTCGACCGCTACCAGTCGCTCCGGATCCCCCGCACGGCGGAGATCCAGCGCGGCTCGCGCGGCAACGCCGGGATCCTGCACCTGCCGGACGGCCCGGCCCAGCGGCGCCGCGACGCGCGCATGGCGGTCCACGCGTCCCTCCGCGACCGGGCGATGCTGTACGCGCACGAGACGGGCAGGAGCGTGGTGCCGACCCCGGCGTGATCGGGTTATTGGTCTGGACCTATTGTGCGGCTCGGCCCGCGACGGTACGTTCGACCCGGCTGCGCAGCCGGCACATTCCGCACCGCAACGCTTCACATCGCATCGTCACGCACTCCGCCGGGGCATCCCGGCGTTTTCAGGAGGACATGCCATGTACCGTCGCATCGCAGCCCTACTCGCCACCGCGGCCACGGCCGGAGCGCTCGCGCTCGGCACCGCGGGCACCGCCGAGGCCGCGGGTCCCGGCTTCTACCCGCGCAGCCACCACTCCTCGTACGCCGAGTGCCAGGCGGCGGGCGTCGCGGGCCGCCCGCTCTGGGGCGCGCTCTTCCTCTGCGAGCCCTTCGCCCCGTCGCGCCCGGACGTCTACGTCCTCTGGGTGCGCTACTGACCCGGCCCCCGGCCCGGGCGGCGGCGGCCGCCCGGCCCGGGGACCGTCATGTGAGCAATCGATTCAGCACCCGATTCAGCACTCGATGATGTTCACCGCGAGCCCGCCGCGCGCGGTCTCCTTGTACTTCACGCTCATGTCCGCGCCGGTCTCCTTCATGGTCTTGATGACCTTGTCGAGGGAGACCAGGTGGCTGCCGTCGCCGCGCATCGACATCTTCGCCGCCGTGACGGCCTTGACCGCCGCCATGCCGTTGCGCTCGATGCACGGGATCTGCACCAGGCCGCCGACCGGGTCGCAGGTCAGGCCCAGGTTGTGCTCCATGCCGATCTCGGCCGCGTTCTCCACCTGCTCCGGCGTGCCGCCGAGGACCTCGGCGAGCGCGCCCGCCGCCATCGAGCAGGCCGAGCCGACCTCGCCCTGGCAGCCGACCTCGGCGCCGGAGATCGAGGCGTTCTCCTTGAAGAGCATGCCGACCGCGCCGGCGGCCAGCATGAAGCGGACGATGCCGTCGTCGTCGGCGCCGGGCACGAAGTTCGTGTAGTAGTGCAGGACGGCGGGGATGATGCCGGCCGCGCCGTTCGTCGGGGCGGTGACCACCCGGCCGCCCGCCGCGTTCTCCTCGTTCACGGCCATCGCGTAGAGGGTGATCCACTCCATGGCGTGCATCTTGGGGTCGCCCTCGGAGCGCAGCTTGCGGGCCAGGTTCGCGGCGCGCCGGCGCACCTTCAGGCCGCCGGGCAGGATTCCCTCGCGGGACATGCCGCGCGAGACGCAGGACTGCATGACCCGCCAGATCTCCAGCAGGCCCGCGCGGATCTCGTCCTCGGTGCGCCAGGCCTTCTCGTTCTCCAGCATCAGCGCGGAGATCGACAGGCCCGTCTCCTTCGCGAGGCGGAGCAGCTCGTCGCCGGTGCGGAAGGGGTACTTCAGGACGGTGTCGTCCGGGACGATCGGGTTCTCGCCCTGGACGGCGTCCTCGTCCACGACGAAGCCGCCGCCGACCGAGTAGTACGTCTTCTCCAGGACCGGGGCGCCCTCGGCGTCGTACGCGAAGATCGTCATGCCGTTGGCGTGGTACGGCAGCGCCTTGCGCCGGTGCAGGATCAGGTCGGCGTCGAAGTCGAAGGGGATCTCGTGCGCGCCGAGCAGGTTGATCCGGCCGCTCGACTTGATCCGCTCGACCTCGTCGTCGGCCGTCTCCACGTTCACGGTGCGGGGCGAGCTGCCCTCCAGGCCCAGCAGGACCGCCTTCGGGGTCCCGTGGCCGTGGCCGGTCGCACCCAGGGAGCCGTACAGCTCCGCCCGGACGTGGGCGGTGTGGGCCAGCAGGCCCTCGTTCTTCAGGCGGCGGGCGAACATCCGGGCGGCTCGCATCGGACCCACCGTGTGGGAGCTCGACGGACCGATGCCGATCGAGAACAGGTCGAAGACCGAGATGGCCACGAAGACTCCTTGTGGGGGCTAGACGCCGTTGTCTGCCGGGGTGGAGCAGAGAAGCGCGAAGAAGGACATGCGGTACAGCGCGAGGACATGGGGTGGGGCACCGCGCTCACCGTCCAGTGTGCGCGGTGCCCCAGGGTTCCGGTCGAACAAAAGCGTACGAAACTACTTCAGGCCGGGGTACAGCGGGTGCTTGTCCGCCAGCGCGGTGACCCGCGCCTTGAGGGACTCGGCGTCGAAGCCGGGCTTCAGGGTCTCCGCGATGATGTCGGCGACCTCGGCGAAGTCCTCGGTCCGGAAGCCGCGGGTGGCGAGCGCCGGCGTGCCGATGCGCAGACCCGAGGTGACCATCGGCGGGCGCGGGTCGTTCGGAACGGCGTTCCGGTTGACCGTGATGCCCACCTCGTGGAGGCGGTCCTCGGCCTGCTGGCCGTCCAGCTCGCTGTCGCGCAGGTCGACGAGGAGCAGGTGGACGTCCGTGCCGCCGGACAGGACGGAGACACCGTGGGCGGTGACGTCGTCCTGGACCAGGCGCTCGGCGATGATGCGGGCGCCGTCCAGGGTGCGCTGCTGGCGCTCCTTGAACTCCTCCGAGGCCGCGACCTTGAAGGAGACGGCCTTGGCCGCGATCACGTGCTCCAGCGGGCCGCCCTGGAAACCGGGGAAGACCGAGGAGTTCAGCTTCTTCGCGAACTCCTTCTTCGCGAGGATGATGCCGCCGCGGGGGCCGCCGAGCGTCTTGTGCGTGGTGGAGGTCACCACGTCCGCGTACTCGACCGGGTTCGGGTGCAGACCGGCCGCGACCAGGCCCGCGAAGTGGGCCATGTCGACCCACAGGTAGGCCTCGACCTCGTCGGCGATCCGGCGGAACTCGGCGAAGTCCAGCTGGCGCGGGTAGGCGGACCAGCCCGCGATGATCACCTTGGGGCGGTGCTCCTTGGCGAGGCGCTCGACCTCGGCCATGTCGACCAGACCGGCCTCGTCCACGTGGTACGCGACCACGTCGAACTGCTTGCCCGAGAAGTTCAGGCGCATGCCGTGGGTCAGGTGGCCGCCGTGCGCCAGGTCCAGACCCAGGATCGTGTCGCCGGGCTGGGCGATCGCGAAGAGGGCGGCCTGGTTCGCGGAGGCGCCGGAGTGCGGCTGGACGTTGGCGTACTCGGCGCCGAACAGGTCCTTGATCCGGTCGATCGCGATCTGCTCGGCCACGTCGACGTGCTCGCAGCCGCCGTAGTAGCGGCGGCCCGGGTAGCCCTCGGCGTACTTGTTGGTGAGGACGGAGCCCTGCGCCTCCATGACGGCGACCGGAGCGAAGTTCTCCGACGCGATCATCTCGAGGGTGGACTGCTGACGGCGGAGCTCGGCGTCGACGGCTGCGGCGACGTCCGGGTCCAGCTCGTGGAGGGGAGTGTTCAGAAGCGACATGAATCGATCCCTAGGGGTGTCGGGTTAGCCGGCGGTGAACGCGGCGTACTCGTCGGCGGTGAGCAGGTCCTCCGGCTCGCCCGTGAGCCGTACCTTGAACAGCCAGCCACCCTCGAACGGAGCGGTGTTCACGAGGGACGGGTCGTCCACGACGTCCTGGTTGGCCTCGACGATCTCGCCCGTCACCGGGGCGTACAGGTCGCTGACCGACTTGGTGGACTCCAGCTCGCCGCAGGACTCGCCCGCGGTGATCGTGGAGCCGACCTCCGGGAGCTGGGCGTAGACGACGTCACCGAGCGCGTTGGCGGCGAACTCCGTGATGCCGACGGTCGCGACACCGTCCTCGGCGGCCGACAGCCACTCGTGCTCCTTGGTGTAGCGCAGCTGCTGGGGGTTGCTCATGGCCTGATTCTCCTGGATCGGGGGAGTGCTGATGAACGTGGGTCTTGCGGGATGAGACGCGAAGTGAGACGGATGCGTCACTTCTGGCGCTTGTAGAACGGCAGTGCCACGACCTCGTAGGGCTCGTGGGTGCCCCGGATGTCCACACCTACACCCTGGGTGCCGGGCTCGGCGTGCGCCGCGTCCACGTACGCTATGGCGATCGGCTTTCCGAGGGTGGGGGAGGGGGCGCCGGAGGTGACCTCGCCGATCACCACGCCGTCCTTGACCACGGAGAAGCCGGCCCGCGGGACCCGGCGGCCCTCGGCGACCAGACCGACGAGCTTGCGCGGCGGGGCGGTCTCGGCGCGCTCGGCGGCCTTCTCCAGCGCCTCACGGCCGACGAAGCGGCCGTCGTTCGTCGTCTTCTCGAACTTCACGACCCGGCCCAGACCCGCGTCGAAGGGGGTCAGCGCGGTGGTCAGCTCGTGGCCGTACAGCGGCATGCCCGCCTCCAGGCGGAGCGTGTCGCGGCAGGACAGGCCGCAGGGGATCAGACCGACCGGCGCGCCGGCCTCGGTCAGCGCCCGCCAGACCTGCTCGGCGTGCTCGGGCTTCAGGAACAGCTCGAAGCCGTCCTCGCCGGTGTAGCCGGTGCGGGCGATCAGCGCGGGCACCCCGGCGACCGTGCCCGGCAGGCCGGCGTAGTACTTCAGCCCGTCCAGGTCGGCGTCCGTGAGCGACTTCAGGATGCCGGGGGACTCCGGGCCCTGGACCGCGATCAGGGCGTAGGCGTCGCGGTCGTCCCGGACCTCGGCGTCGAAGCCCTCCGCGCGGGCCGTGAGCGCGTCCAGGACGGTCTGCGCGTTGGAGGCGTTGGCGACGACCATGTACTCCGTCTCGCCGAGGCGGTACACGATCAGGTCGTCGAGGATCCCGCCGTCCTCCTGGCAGATCATCGTGTACCGGGCGCGGCCCACGCCCACCGTGGAGATGTTGCCGACCAGGGCGTGGTCGAGGAGCTCGACGGCCTGCGGGCCGGTGACCGTGATCTCGCCCATGTGGGAGAGGTCGAACAGGCCCGCCCGGGTGCGGACGGCGACGTGCTCGTCCCGCTCGCTGCCGTACCGGAGCGGCATGTCCCAGCCGGCGAAGTCGGTCATGGTCGCGCCCAGCGAACGATGCAGGGCATCGAGGGCGGTCAGACGGGGGGCAGTGCTCATGGGTGGCTCCCGGGTCCCAAGGGCGTGATCGGTGACGAAACACATGACGGGCGAGGACGTCCTCCCCATCTGTCATGGAACCTGAGAGGTTCACCGAGAGCATCTCGTCGCCGAGAGATCGGTTTGCACCTTGGGTGGGGACACGCCACGGTGTCCCGCTTTTCAGATCTGCCTCATCCACGCGGTACGGGGCCTGAGAGATTCAAGGGAGGGTCTTGCTCCTTCGGCGTCCGGACACGCCTGGCGTCCGGAACTCTCCCGCGCGGATTCGAGCGGCCGGTATGCGATTGTGTGGCGACTGTGCGCGCCTGGCGCGCACATCATTGCACGCGAGGTCGGCGGGGCACATCGCTTGTGTCCCATTACCGCTTCTTTACACTTTGTGGGCAAGGGTCTTCCCGGGCCCGGCAGGGGGAGAAGCGATGAGGTACGAGCACACCGGCGCATATGCCCGAAGTACCGGCATACCGTCCCAGCGGGCCCGCGCGCGCACCCGCGGCCGCGGACGCCTCCTGCGCGACCTGCGCGAGCGCGGCGGCCGCGGCCCCCGCGCCCTCACCTTCGCCCCCGGCGACCTGGTGGTCGTCTCCGGCCTGCCCGGCAGCGGCAAGTCCACCCTGATGCGACGCGCCGCCGACGGCGCCGGCATCGACTCGCAGGACACCCGGGAGCGCTGGGAGGCCCGCATGCCCCGCCTCCTGCCGTACGCCGTCTACCGCCCGCTGGTCCGCATCGCGCACTACGCGGGTCTGCACCGCGCCCTGCGCTCCGGCGCCGGGGTGATCGTGCACGACTGCGGCACCCAGTCCTGGGTGCGGGGCTGGCTCGCCCGGGAGGCCCGGCGCCGCGGCCGCGCCCTCCACCTGGTCCTCCTCGACGTGGAGCCGGACACCGCCCGCGCGGGCCAGCGGGCCCGCGGCCGGGGCGTCTCCGCGTACGCCTTCGCCCGGCACCGGCGGGCCGTCGCCCGGCTCGTCGCCGCCGCGGAGTCCGGCCGGCTGCCGCACGGCTGCGCCTCCGCGACCCTGCTCGACCGGGACGCGGCGGACCTCCTGCGGACGATCGGCTTCCGCCAGGCGGCCTGAGGCGGGGCGGCCTGTGCCCCGGCGGCGCACGACCGCCCGCCGGGGCCCGGCCGCTGTGACGTACGCCCCTGTCCCGGAGTGTCCGTACCGCTTCTTTTGGCCACGGCGGCGCCGGGGCGGCGTTAGGGTGCTGCCGGGGCGGCCGGTACGGCAGGCCGTGCGAGAAGGGGAAACGCGACCGTGGACGTGACGTGGCCGGGCAACGAGCTGGAAGAGGTCCTTGCCGCCTCACTCGGCAACCCCGCGGCGGGCGCCCGCCTCGTCGAGGTCCTCGGCCGCAGCCCGGTCTGGGTGCCCCTGCCCAACGGCGGCGGACCCGACAGCCCGAACCTCGACCTCGCCACCATGGAGATCGACGGCGCGGCCTACGTCCCCGTCTTCAGCTCCGAGGAGCAGTTCCTCGCCTGCGTCGGCGGCCACATGTCGTTCACCGTCGCCCCGGCCCGTGACTTCGCCCGCGGCCTGCCCCCGCAGCTCGGCATCGCCGTGAACCCCGGCGGCGTCGTCGGCGTCCCGCTGCCCCCGCCGGCCGTCGCCGAGCTCTGCCGCGTCGGCCGCACCCCGCTCGACGGGCCCGCCACCGGCGGCCGCGTCCGGCTCTTCGAGCCCGACTGGCAGGACGACCCGGTCGACTTCCTCGCCGCCGCGTCCGCCGAGTTCGAGGCCACCGGCGTCGTCACCACCGCCCGCCGGGCCCTCGCCAGCGTCGAGGGCACCGAACCCGCCCTCTTCATCGGCGTGCAGCTCGCGGCCTGGGACGGCGTCGACCGCAACGCGCCCCTGGACGCCCTCGGCCGCGCCCTCGGCCGCGTCGAGTGCGCCTGGCCGGTCAACCTCATCCTGCTCGACATGGCACAGGACCCGGTCGGCGACTGGATGCTGGAGCGGGTGCGCCCCTTCTACCAGCGCGCCGCCGTGTGACGGACGGCCTGTTTAAGCTGAACTTCTCGACAGCAGGCACAGACGTCGGCAACAGCGACGGCGACGGAAGAGGGGCAGGACCCAGGGTGAGCGCGTCAGGCACCGCGGCGACCGGACAGGTCGAGCACATGCTGCGCCAGGTGGCACCCGGACGCTACGACGCGTACGAGCAGCTGCTGCACGCCCTCGCCGACGGCGAGCTGTGGATGCTGCTCTGGCAGGGCTCACCCGGCTCGTCCGACGCCCAGTACGGGAACATGGAGGTCGACGGCTTCGGCTACGCGCCCTGCGTCACCTCCGCGCAGGAACTGGCCGCCTCCGGCTGGCACCGCGCCCACGAGCTCGTCACCGGCCGGGAGATCGCCCGCGCCCTCTACCCCGACCGCTGGGGCGTCTGGCTCAATCCGCACGCCCCCGGCGGCGGCGTCGGCATCCCCTGGGCCGACCTCCGCCGGATCGCCACCGGCCTCGACCGGATGCCCGCCGGGCCGCTCCGGGTCACCGAGCCCACCCTGGAGATCCCGCAGTTCTACGCCCTGCTCACGCAGAACGCGCACCGCACCCCCGCCGTCCGGGCGCTGCGCCGCGGCTGGGTGCAGCCCGCGCTCGGCTCCCCGTACCTCGCCATCGGCCTCGACCTGTACGACACCTCGGCGGCCGCCGTCGACACCGTGCGGTCGATGATGCGCCAGTCCATCGGCTCCGTACCCGACGGGCTGCCCGTCTCCACGGTCGCCCTCTCCGACGGGTACGACCCGGTGGCCCTCTGGCTCCGCGCCAACGGCCGTCCGTTCTACGACCGCGAGGCGCACGCCGGACGCGGCGGGGCGCCCGCCCCGGGCTACGGATACCCCCCGCCGGCGCCGTCCGGATACTGAGACGTACGCCTTCTCCCCTTCTTCCCCACCAGCCTCCGGAGTCCGCTCCGGAGGCTTTCGTTCGCCCCAATTCAGGAGCTCGAACGCACAGTTGAGGGGACATGTCCGATTGGGGGGAAGAGGCCCCGAGATGGTCCGCTCAGGCGCCCCCGACGTCCGGATAACGGAAGTCGCAGCACCGCATCACGTTTGAGCAAACATTCCTCGTCAGGGCTGGCGGGTGATCACGAGCACATTGAAGACTCCCCGGAACACCGGGCGTTCGGCTCCTTTCGAGCAGGTCGCCCGGCAGGTTGTTCCACCGAGCCGCTACCCGCGGCGGGCAAGGGCCGGCTACCGGCGGCCGAGAGGGGTCCTCACCACGATGACGGCACCACTGCACGAGAAGAGTGCGGGCGAGGCGACCGCCACCGTCGATGGCGCGCCCGACGCCCCCGGCACCCCCGAGGCCGGCGCCCCCGCCAAGGCGATCGAGGGCCGCTCGCCCTGGCAGATCGCCTGGACCCGGCTCAAGCGCGACAAACTGGCCCTCGCGGGCGCCTTCGTCGTCGTCTTCCTCATCCTCGTCGCGATCTTCGCGCCGGTCATCGTCGGCCTCCTCGGCCACCCGCCGGACGAGTTCCACGAGGACCAGATCGACCCCCTGTTCGGCACCCCGATCGGCTCCTGGGGCGGCGTCAGCTCCGACTTCCTCTTCGGAGTCGAGCCCGTCAACGGCCGCGACGTCTTCAGCCGCATCGTCTACGGCGCCCGGATCTCGCTCCTCGTCGCCTTCCTCGCGGCGGTCTTCGCCGTCGTCCTCGGCACGGTCCTCGGCATCATCGCCGGCTACTTCGGCGGCTGGGTCGACGCGGCCCTCAGCCGGGTCATGGACGTGATGCTCGCCTTCCCGCAGCTGCTCTTCACGATCGCCCTCGTCTCCGTCCTGCCGAACCAGCTCCTCGGCCTCGACGGCTCCGGCGTCCGCATCGCCGCCCTGGTGCTCGTCATCGGCTTCTTCGGCTGGCCGTACGTCGGCCGCATCGTCCGCGGCCAGACCCTCTCGCTGCGCAACCGCGAGTACGTCGAGGCCGCCCAGAGCCTCGGCGCCGGCCGCCTCTACATCCTCCGCCGCGAGCTGCTGCCGAACCTGATCGCCCCGATCACGGTCTACGCGACCCTCATGATCCCCACCAACATCCTCACCGAAGCGGCGCTCAGCTTCCTCGGCGCGGGTGTCAAGCCGCCCACGGCCTCCTGGGGACAGATGCTGTCGACGGCCATCACCACCTACGAGTCGGACCCGCTGTTCATGGTGATCCCCGGCTTCGCGATCTTCATCACCGTCCTGGCGTTCAACCTCTTCGGCGACGGCGTGCGTGACGCGCTCGACCCGAAGGGCTCCCGCTGACCGTTCGCCGACGACCCGCACCACCCGCCCCTGCCGCTGGCGACAGGAGGCTGAACCCCAATCGGCGGACCGCCGTACGGCCGCCACTATCCCGGAGGTTGCTGGACCCATGCTGAAGAGCTCTCAGCGCAGAATCGCCGCGGGCGCGCTGCTCGCGGCGGCCACGATGGTCGTCACCACCGCGTGCGGTGGCGGCAACGGCGGCGACAGCGGCGACAAGGGCAAGGGCGGCGCGCCCGGCTTCGACGCCGCCGTGAACAAGGTCGCCAACGCCTCCGACAAGAAGGGCGGCGAGCTGAAGTTCATCGGCTCGCAGGAGGCCGACTCGTGGGACCCGCAGCGCGGCTACTACGGCTTCGTGTGGGACTTCGCGCGCTACTACACCCGTCAGCTGGTCACCTTCAAGGCCGAGCCGGGCGCCGCCTCCACCGAGCTCGTCCCGGACCTCGCCACCGACGCCGGCAAGGTCTCGGCCGACGGCCTCACCTACACCTTCACGCTGAAGGACGGGGTGACCTGGGAGGACGGCAAGCCGATCACCTCCAAGGACATCAAGTACGGCATCGAGCGCATCTGGGCCCAGGACGTCATCTCCGGCGGCCCGATCTACCTGCAGCAGGTCCTCGACCCCAAGGGCGAGTACAAGGGTCCCTACAAGGACACCTCCGCGGACAAGCTCGGCCTGAAGGCGATCGAGACCCCGGACGACAAGACCATCATCTTCAAGCTGCCGGTCGCCAACGGCGACTTCCTGCAGATGCTGGCCATGCCCGCCGCCTCCCCGGTCCGCCAGGACAAGGACACCAAGGCCAAGTACGGCCTGAAGCCCTTCTCCTCCGGCCCGTACAAGTGGGACTCGTACACCCCGAACAAGTCCATCAAGCTCGTCCGCAACGACAAGTGGGACGCCAAGACGGACACCGTCCGCAAGGCCCTGCCGGACAAGGTCAGCGTCACGTTCACCACGAACGCCGACGACATGGACAACCGCCTGGTCGAGGGCGAGTACGACCTCGACATCAACGCCACCGGCGTCGGCGCCTCGGCCCGCCAGAAGGTGCTCCAGCAGCACAAGGGCAACGTCGACAACCCGCAGACGGGCTTCATCCGCTACGCGGTCTTCCCGCAGACGGTGATCCCCAACATCGAGTGCCGCAAGGCCATCATCTACGCGGCCGACTCCAAGTCCCTCCAGACCGCCCGCGGCGGCCCGCAGGCCGGTGGCGACATCGCCACCAACATGCTTCCGCCGGCGATCAAGGGTGCCGACCCGAAGGCCGACCCGTACGGCAAGCTCGGCGGCGCCCCGGACCTGGCCAAGGCCAAGGACGCGCTCAAGAAGTGTGGCAAGCCGAACGGCTTCAAGACCACGATCGCGGTCCGCAACAACAAGAAGATCGAGATCGCGACCGCCGAGTCCCTCCAGCAGTCGCTGAAGGCCGTCGGCATCGAGGCCGAGATCGACCAGTTCGACGGCGCCCAGACGTCCGGCATCATCGGTTCGCCGAAGGTCGTCAAGGACAAGGGCTACGGCATCATCATCATGGGCTGGGGCGCCGACTTCCCGTCCGGCCAGGGCTTCCTCCAGCCGCTCGTCGACGGTCGCTTCATCCTCCAGAGCGGCAACAACAACTTCTCGGAGCTGAACGACAAGGCCGTCAACGGCCTGTTCGACCAGGCGCTGAAGGAGACCGACCCGGTCAAGGCCGGCGAGCTCTACAAGCAGATCAACACGAAGGTGTCGGAGGCCGCGGTCTACCTGCCCTTCACCCACGAGAAGAACATCATCTGGCGCAGCTCCCGGCTGACCAACGTCTACACGGCGGACGCCTACAACGGCCGCTACGACTACGCGTCGCTCGGCGTCGTCAAGTAATCCGACCCGTTCCACCGGCGCACCACCCGCCGCCAGGTCCGAAGGGCAGGTGATGGCCGAGGGCGGCGGCCGGGGGACCCGATCGGGTCCCCCGGCCGCCGACCGGCCGACCGCATGCTTGCATACATAGTCCGGCGACTCTTCGCGGTCGTCGTGATGCTGCTCGTCGTCACGCTCGTGACGCTCAGCATCTTCTTCCTCATACCCAAGCTGACCGGCAGCGACCCTGCCGCGATGTTCGTCGGCAAGCAGGCGGATCCGGCATCCATCGAGGCCGTCCGGCAGAAGCTGGGCCTGGACGAGCCGATCCTGGTGCAGTTCTGGCACTTCGTCTCCGGCATCTTCGTCGGTCGCGACTACACCGGCGGCGGCGACACCATCCACTGCGCGGCGCCCTGCTTCGGCTACTCGTTCCGCACCGAGCAGGACGTCTCGGAGATGCTGGTCGACGCCTTCCCCGTCACCCTCTCCATGGTCATCGGCGCCGCGGTGCTCTGGCTGGTGCTGGGCGTCTCGACCGGCGTCGTCTCCGCCCTCAAGCGGGGCACGATCATCGACCGCGCCGCCATGATCACCGCGCTGGCCGGCGTCTCGCTCCCCATCTTCTTCACCGCCATGCTGGCGATGCTGATCTTCCGAACCCAACTGGGCTGGCTCAACGCCTCGTACACGCCGATCACCGAGTCCTTCGGCGGCTGGTTCGGCGGCCTGCTCCTGCCCTGGGTGACCCTCGCCTTCCTGTACGCGGCGATGTACGCGCGGCTCACCCGCGCCACCATGCTGGAGGTCCTCGGCGAGGACTACATCCGCACCGCGCGGGCCAAGGGCCTCCCGGAGCCGGTCGTGCTCGGCAAGCACGCCATGCGCTCCACCATGACCCCCATCCTGACCATCTTCGGCATGGACCTCGGCGCCCTCGTCGGCGGCGCGATCCTGACCGAGACCGCGTTCAGCCTCCACGGCCTCGGCGGACTCGCCATCAAGGGCGTCAGCGAGCGCGACCTGCCGCTGATCCTGGCCGTCACGCTGATCACCGCGGCCTGCGTCGTCCTCGCCAACCTCGTCGTGGACCTCCTGTACGCGGTGATCGACCCCCGAGTGAGGCTCGCATGACGGACAAGCTGACGAAGACCGGCGCGGCGGTGGGAGAACCCGTCGCCACCGGGTCCGCCCCCTCCGACGCCTTCCTCGACGTGCGCGACCTGAAGATCCACTTCCCGACCGACGACGGTCTGGTCAAGTCGGTCGACGGGCTCAGCTTCCAGCTGGAGAAGGGCAAGACCCTCGGCATCGTGGGCGAGTCCGGCTCCGGGAAGTCGGTCACCTCGCTCGGCATCATGGGTCTCCACACCGTCGGCCAGTACGGCCGGCAGAAGGCCCGCATCTCCGGCGAGATCTGGCTCGACGGACGCGAGCTGCTCTCGGCCGACCCGGACGAGGTCCGCAAGATGCGCGGCCGCGACATGGCCATGATCTTCCAGGACCCGCTGTCCGCGATGCACCCGTACTACACGGTCGGCAACCAGATCGTGGAGGCGTACCGCGTCCACCACGACGTCGACAAGAAGACGGCACGCAAGCGGGCCGTCGAACTCCTCGACCGGGTCGGCATCCCCGAGCCCGCCAAGCGGTTCGACAACTACCCGCACGAGTTCTCCGGCGGCATGCGCCAGCGCGCGATGATCGCCATGGCGCTCGTCAACAACCCGGCCCTGCTCATCGCCGACGAGCCGACCACCGCGCTCGACGTGACCGTGCAGGCCCAGATCCTCGACCTGATGCGGGACCTCCAGAAGGAGTTCGGCTCCGCGGTCGTCATCATCACCCACGACCTCGGCGTCGTCGCCGAGCTCGCCGACGACATCCTCGTGATGTACGGCGGGCGCTGCGTCGAGCGCGGACCGGCCGAGTCCGTCTTCTACGAGCCGCAGCACCCCTACACCTGGGGCCTGCTCGGCTCGATGCCGAGGATCGACCGCGACCAGACCGACCGGCTCATCCCGGTGAAGGGCAACCCGCCCAGCCTCATCAACATCCCGGACGGCTGCGCCTTCAACCCCCGCTGCCCGTACGCGGACGTCCCCAAGGGCGGCATCACGCGCACCCTGCGACCGGAGCTGGCGCCGGCCGGGGACCGCCACTTCTCGGCCTGCCACATGCCGCAGGAGGAGCGGACCCGTATCTGGACCGAAGAGATTGCGCCGAAACTGTGAGCGAGACCATGGAACCCCTCCTCAAGGTCACCGGCCTGAAGAAGCACTTCCCCATCAAGAAGGGGCTTCTCCAGCGGCAGACCGGCGCGGTCAAGGCGGTCGACGGGATCGACTTCGAGGTCCTGCCCGGTGAGACGCTCGGCGTCGTCGGCGAGTCCGGCTGCGGCAAGTCCACGATGGGCCGGCTGATCACCCGGCTGCTCGAACCGACCGGCGGCACGGTCGAGTTCCAGGGCAAGGACATCTCGCACCTCGGCGTCTCGGGCATGCGCCCGTTCCGCCGGGACATCCAGATGATCTTCCAGGACCCGTACGGCTCGCTGAACCCGCGCCACACGGTCGGCACGATCGTCTCGGCCCCCTTCAAGCTCCAGGGCGTCGAGCCCGAGGGCGGCGTGAAGAAGGAGGTCCAGCGCCTGCTCGGACTGGTCGGCCTCAACCCGGAGCACTACAACCGCTACCCGCACGAGTTCTCCGGCGGCCAGCGCCAGCGCATCGGCATCGCCCGCGCCCTGGCCCTGAAGCCGAAGCTCGTGGTGGCGGACGAGCCGGTCTCGGCCCTGGACGTCTCCATCCAGGCGCAGGTGGTCAACCTCCTGGACGACCTCCAGGAGGAGCTCGGCCTCACGTACGTGATCATCGCGCACGACCTGTCGGTCATCCGGCACGTGTCGGACCGCATCGCGGTGATGTACCTCGGCAAGATCGTGGAACTCGCGGACCGCAAGTCCCTCTACGAGAACCCGATGCACCCGTACACCCGCGCCCTCATGTCGGCGGTCCCGATCCCGGACCCCCGCCGCAGGGGAGCGAAGAGCGACCGCATCCTGCTGACCGGCGACGTCCCGTCCCCGATCGCCCCGCCGCCGGGCTGCCGCTTCAACACCCGCTGCTGGAAGGCGACGGACGTCTGCCGCACGCAGGAGCCCCCGCTGATCGAACTCCGCCCGGGCCAGCGGGTGGCCTGCCACCACCCGGAGAACGCGGAGTCCCTGACAATCCCGGGGGCGAGGGAGTCGCTGGAGATCACGACGGCACCCGTGAAGACGGAGACGCCGGTGGCGCCGGTGACGCCGGAGAAGAAGGAGACGGCGTCGGAGCCGACAGCCGCGGAGAAGCCGGCGGAGCCGGCCGAGACGGCGCCGGAGTCGACGGAGGCCGAGGGGAAGGCGGAGGTCCGGGCCGAGACGCCGGAGCCCGCGGCCGAGGGCGACGCGCCGAAGGCGTGACGCGGGGGAGGCCCCCGGTGCCGAAAGGCACCGGGGGCCTTCGCGCGTACGGGGACCCGGGCGTCCGGGGACCCGCGCGTCCGGCGACCCGGGCGTCCGGGGACCCGCGTGTACGGGACCCGCGTGTACGGGGACCCGCGTGTTTGGGGACCCGCGCGTCCGGCGACCCGGGCGTCCGGGGACCCGCGTGTACGGGACCCGCGTGTACGGGGACCCGCGTGTTTGGGGACCCGCGCGTCCGGCGACCCGGGCGTCCGGGGACCCGCGTGTACGGGACCCGCGTGTACGGGGACCCGCGTGTTTGGGGACCCGCGCGTCCGGCGACCCGGGCGTCCGGGGACCCGCGTGTACGGGACCCGCGTGTACGGGGACCCGCGCGTTTGGGGACCCGCGCGGCGGGACCGCTGCGGAACGCCGGGCGCCGGTCCCCGGACCGGGGTCCTACGGGGGTCGGGCCGGCTTCCGCCGCCTCCCGCCCCGCCGGGCGAGGCGCGTCCGCGGGGCCGCCGGCGTCGGGGGTTCGGGGGCGGAGCCCCCGGTCCCGTCAGGGTTTCGGGAAGGGGCGGGGTGGGGAAGTCCCCCGCCGTACCCGGTGGCGGCGCGACATCCCGCCGCCCGCCGCCCGCCGCCCGCCGCCCGCCGCCCCGCGGCTCTGCGCCCGGAGCCCGGCGGCCCGGCCCCGCACCGGGAACGGGACCCGGCCCCGTACCCAGGGACACGCCCCCGGACGGGAGCCCGTGGTGTGGGACGGGGCCAGTGGGAAGTACCGGGACAATGGGCCGGTGCTCCACGACCTGTTCACCCCCTCCGTCCAACACGCCCTCGACCTCGTCGGCATCTTCGTCTTCGCCATCTCCGGCGCCCTCCTCGCCGTCCGCAAGAACTTCGACGTCTTCGGCATCGCCGTGCTCGCCGAGGTCACCGCCCTCGGCGGCGGCCTCTTCCGCGACCTGGTCATCGGCGCCGTACCGCCCGCCGCCTTCACCGATCTCGGCTACTTCCTCATGCCGCTGATCGCCGCGGGCCTCGTCTTCTTCCTCCACCCCGAGGTCGAGCGCACCCAGAACGCGGTGAACGTCTTCGACGCCGCCGGCCTCGGCCTGTTCTGCGTGACCGGTACGACGAAGGCGTACGACTACGGCCTCGGCCTCACCTCCTCCGCCGCGCTGGGTCTCGCGACGGCCGTCGGCGGCGGTGTCCTGCGCGACGTGCTCGCCAACGAGGTGCCGTCACTGCTGCGCTGGGACCGTGACCTGTACGCCGTCCCCGCGATCGTCGGCGCCGCGATGGTCGCGCTCTGCATCCGCTTCGACCTGCTCAACGCCTGGACCAGCGGCGCCGCCGTCCTCACCGCCTTCCTGCTCCGCCTGCTCGCGATGCGCTACCACTGGCGCGCGCCCCGGGCCTGGCACCGCAGGTCCTCCGCACGCGAGGAACCGGAAAAAGCTACCGCTCAGTAGCTACCTGGGGTACCGTCGGAGGCATGAGCACGAGCATCGAGACCCCCGCCACCACGAGCGGGCACGACGGCGGGCGCGAGGACGAGCGCACGTACGAGTTCGACCGCGACACCGCCGTCGTCCTCCGGGAGCCCGGCGTCTACGACGCCGAACTCTCCGCGGGCTGGACCATCATCCACGCGGTCAACGGCGGCTACCTCCTCGCTCTGCTCGGCCGCGCCCTCGGCGACCACCTCCCGCACCCCGACCCGTTCACGATCTCGGCGCACTACCTCACGCCGTCCGTGCCGGGCCCCGCGGTGATCAGGACGGAGACCGTCCGCACCGGCCGCACGCTCTCCACCGGCCAGGCCTCCCTCTTCCAGTACGCCGAGGACGGCACCGAGGTCGAGCGCATCCGGGTCCTCGCCTCCTACGGCGACCTGGACACCCTCTCCGACGAGGTCCGCACCACCGCGGCACTCCCCGCGATGGCGGCCGTCGAGAACTGCTTCAGCGCCGCCGACGGACCCACCCCGGCCATCCCCGGCTCCTCGGCGATCGCCGACCGGCTCGACCTGCGGCTCGACCCGGCCTGCGTCGGCTGGGCGATCGGCGCGCCCTCCGGGAAGGGCGAGATGCGGGCCTGGTTCGGCCTCGCGGACGGCCGCGAGCCGGACGCCCTGTCGCTGCTCCTGACGGTCGACGCGCTGCCGCCGACCTCTTTCGAGCTGGGGCTGAAGGGCTGGACCCCGACCGTCGAGCTGACCACCCACATCCGCTGCCGCCCCGCCCCGGGCCCGCTGCGGGTCTCCATCACCACCCGCAACCTCGCCGGAGGCTTCCTGGAGGAGGACGCGGAGGTCTGGGACAGCGCCGACCGCCTGGTCGCGCAGTCCCGTCAGCTGGCCCGCGCCCCGCGCGCCTGACGCCGTTCCGGCCCCGACCCCGGGCCGGAACACGACAGGGGCCGTACGCCCGGGGCCCGCACACCCCGGAGCGCGTACGGCCCGGAGCCGGCGAAGCCGGTCCCGGACGCGACCGACCGGCCGCGTCCGGGCCCCCGGCACGCCGCCGTACCGCCGGCCGCGTCGAGGCCCCCGGCAAGGCAGCCGTACGGCCGGCCGCGTCCGGGTCTCCGGCGGGGCAGCCGTAACGTCGGCCGCGTGGAGGGCAGCCCCGCACGCCGGCCTCTACCGCGCCCTGCTGCGCCCGGGCGGCGCCCCGCCGGCCACCGTGCCCGGCGGCGTAAACCGGCCACCCGCCGGGGCAGCGGGCACGGGCTCGTAGAATCGATCCACCATGGCTTACCTCGACCACGCCGCGACCACGCCCATGCTGCCCGAGGCGATCGAGGCGATGACCGCCCAGCTCGCCGTCACGGGCAACGCCTCCTCCCTCCATGCCGCCGGACGGCGGGCCCGGCGGACCGTCGAGGAGGGGCGCGAGACCCTCGCCGCCGCCCTCGGCGCGCGGCCGAGCGAGGTCGTCTTCACGTCCGGCGGCACCGAGGCCGACAACCTCGCCGTGAAGGGCCTCTACTGGTCCCGCCGCGACGCCGACCCGCGCCGGACCCGCGTCCTGGCCAGCCCGGTCGAGCACCACGCCGTGCTCGACGCCGTCGACTGGCTCGCCGCCCACGAGGGCGCCGACGTCGAGTACCTGCCGGTCGACCGGTACGGCCGCGTGCACCCCGAAGCCCTGCGCGAGGCGATCGCCCGCGACCCCGCATCGGTCGCGCTCGCCACCGTCATGTGGGCCAACAACGAGATCGGCACCGTCATGCCGGTACGCGAACTGGCCGATGTCGCGGCCGAGTTCGGGGTGCCGCTGCACGCCGACGCCGTCCAGGCCGTCGGCCAGACCGAGGTCGACTTCGCCGCGTCGGGACTCGCCGCGATGACCGTCTCCGGTCACAAGATCGGCGGCCCCTACGGCATCGGAGCCCTGCTCCTCGGCCGCGAGCACACCCCCGTGCCCGTGTTGCACGGCGGCGGCCAGGAGCGGCACGTCCGCTCCGGCACCCTCGACGTGCCGGCCGTCGCCGCCTTCGCGGTCGCCGCCCGGCTCGCCACCGAGCGGCGCGAGGAGTTCGCCCGGGAGATCGGCGCGCTGCGCGACGAACTGGTCGCCGCGGTCACCGCGCTCGTCCCCGACGTGATCCTCGGCGGCGACCCCGTCGAGCGGCTGCCCGCCAACGCGCACTTCACCTTCCCGGGCTGCGAGGGCGACTCGCTGCTCCTGCTGCTCGACGCGGCCGGGATCGCCTGCTCCACCGGCTCCGCGTGCACCGCGGGCATCGCCCAGCCGAGCCACGTCCTCCTGGCCACCGGCACCGACCCGGACCTGGCCCGCGGCACCCTGCGCTTCTCCTTCGGGCACACGTCCACCAAGGAGGACGTCGCGGCCGTCGCGGACGCCATCGGCCCCGCGGTGGAACGGGCCAGGTCGGCGGGCCTGAGCTGACCCGAGGCCCCGCCCGGGCCCACGCCGCGGGACGCGCCCCGGCGGGCCCGCCGGCCCGAGCCGCGGGCCCGGGACCAGGGACGACGCCCCGGGGCCCCTGACCGGCCCGAGCAGCCGGGGCACGCTCGCACCCGCCTCAGAAGCGCACGGCGAACGCCTCCGCCTCGGACACACGCCCAGGCGCTTCCGCCTCAGGCGTGGGCCCCGGGCGCGAGCCCCAGGCGCTTCCGCCTAAGCCGCGCACCCCGGACGCTTCCGCCGCAGCCGCATGCCCAGACGCCTCCGCCTCAGACGCGTGCCTTGGACGCCTCCCGCACCAGCTTCAGATAGCGGTCCCAGTCCCAGTGCGGGCCGGGGTCGGTGTGGTCGGTGCCCTCGACCTCGACGTGCCCGATGATGTGCTCCCGGTCCACCGGGATGCCGTACCGGGCGCATATGTCCGCCGCCAGCCGCGCCGACCCCGCGTACATCGCCGCCGTGAAGTCCTGCGGCCGGTCGACGAAGCCCTCGTGCTCGATGCCGATGCTCCGCTCGTTCATGTCCCGATTCCCGGCGTGGAACGCGACGTCCAGCTCCCTGATCATCTGTGCCACGTGCCCGTCCTTGCGGACCACGTAGTGCGCGGCGGCCCCGTGTCCGGGGTCCTTGAAGACCTTCAGGGCGGTCGCGTAGCTGCCCTGGACGACGTGGATCACGATCCGGTCGATCCGGTAGTCGTCCGGCCGGTCGGCCCGCCGCCAGTTCGCCCGCGACGCCGAGGTCCACTCGGCCGCCCGGTGGTCGAGCTCGCCCTCGACCCGCTTCTTCTCCATGCCCGGCAGCCGCCACCAGGCGCGCGCCAGCTCGTCCCGCGCCAGCACCGCCGTCCCCAGGACGGCGACCCCGCCGCCCAGCAGCACCGCGCGCCGCCCCACCCGTCGGCCGGAACCGGAGTCCTCGCCGGAACCGCCGGACCTGCCCGCACCACTCGTCTCGCTCCCCATGCCTCCGAGAACGCTTACTACCGCGACCGCGGTTCCCGGTGCCCCGTACCCTGGTAGGGCTATGACTCAGACTCCGCCCCCGCACCCCCGCACCCGCCCCCTCCGGGTACTCGCCGCCATGTCCGGCGGAGTGGACTCCGCCGTCGCCGCGGCCCGTGCCGCCGAGGCCGGCCACGACGTCACCGGCGTGCACCTCGCCCTCTCCGCGAACCCGCAGTCCTTCCGCACGGGAGCCCGCGGCTGCTGCACGATCGAGGACTCCCGCGACGCACGCAGGGCGGCCGACGTCATCGGCATCCCGTTCTACGTGTGGGACCTCGCCGAGCGCTTCCGCGAGGACGTCGTGGACGACTTCGTCGCGGAGTACGAGGCGGGCCGCACCCCCAACCCGTGCCTGCGCTGCAACGAGAAGATCAAGTTCGCGGCGCTGCTCGACAAGGCGCTCGCCCTCGGCTTCGACGCCGTCTGCACCGGTCACTACGCGACCGTCGTCCTGAACGAGGACGGCACCCGCGAGCTGCACCGCGCCTCCGACATGGCGAAGGACCAGTCGTACGTGCTCGGCGTCCTCGACGAGAAGCAGCTGGCGCACGCGATGTTCCCGCTGGGCGACACCCTCACCACCAAGGACGAGATCCGGGCGGAGGCGGAGCGGCGCGGCCTCGCCGTCGCGAAGAAGCCCGACAGCCACGACATCTGCTTCATCGCCGACGGCGACACCCAGGGCTTCCTCGCCTCCCGCCTGGGCAAGGCGGAGGGCGACATCGTCGACGAGTCCGGTACGAAGGTCGGCAGCCACGAGGGCGCGTACGGCTTCACCATCGGCCAGCGCAAGGGCCTGCGGATCGGCCACCCGGCCGCGGACGGCAAGCCGCGCTACGTGCTGGACATCTCGCCGGTGAACAACACGGTCACGGTCGGCCCGGTCGAGGCCCTGGACGTCACGGCCCTGACGGCGATCAAGCCCCGCTGGTGCGGCACCGCACCCGAGGGCGAGGGCCGCTACACGGCCCAGCTCCGCGCCCACGGCGGCGAAACGGCGGTGACGGCCTCCCTGACGGACGGCGAACTGACGGTCGCCTTCGACGAGCCGGTCCGCGGGGTCGCCCCGGGACAGGCAATCGTCCTCTACGACGACACCCGCGTGGTCGGCTCGGCCACGATCGCGACGACGACCCGCCGCACCCCGGAACCGACGGCGACACCGGCCTAGGCCGGGGGCGGCGCGCCGAGGCCGGCCCGCGTGCGGCCCGGGCGCTACCGTCCGAAGCCGTTCCGGGTCCGCCCCGGAAGGTCCCGTCCGGCGGCGGCCGGCGATCGGTCCTGGCTGTTCCCGGAGCTGGTCGTCCGAGGTGCCGGGAAGGGGCGCGTGGCCTTCTTCGGGTCGTCGGGTGGTTCGGTTGCCGGCGAGGGGCCGAAGACGTGGACGTCCGTCTCCGCGCAGACCACGAGACGCCCGTCGGCGGCGAACTCCAGCGCGGTGACCGGTACGCCGCCGGGCATGGTGAACGAGTCGGCGGGCTCGCCGCACGCGGGCGGCGGCCAGGTACCGGCGTGTGTCGCCCACACCGTCACCCGCCCCGAGCCGTCCCCCACCGCGAGCAGCAGCCGGCCGTCGGCGACGCCGCCTGCGAGCACGACGGTTCGGCTCAGCAGGCCCCCCTGAAACACCGCCGCGGCGGGCTCTGCCGGGTTGCCCGGCTGCCAGCGGGCCACGGTGACCGCGGAGGTGCCGTCCCAAGCCCGGATCGCCGCGTCGTCGCAGGCGACGATGGCCACTGGGCGCCCCTCCGCACGCACGCACACCACGGCGACCGCCTCCCAGCCGGCCCGCAGCTCATGACGTCGCCCGTCGGCGGGGTCGGGCCACATCGTCACCGAGCCGTTCGCCCGTGCCGCGACCACGGCGAGCCCCCCGCCTTCGGGCGCGCACGCGAGAGCCGTCACGGGGATCGGAGCGGGTCCCTGTTCCAGCCGGAGCACCGACATCCCGCTGACCGGATCCCACACGTCCAGGTGGTGGGTGCGATCGGCCGTGACGGCGACGGGGCGGCCCCCGTGGTGTCCGATCGCCTCCGCCACGGGCCAACGGGGCGACTGCCGGTCCATCGGCAGACCGTCGACCAGGTCCCACACCTCCGCCGGGCGGTTCGCGGCCCGGGTCAGCGCGAGCAGCCGCCCGTCGACGGAGGTCGCGACGACACCGGTGAAGGCGGACACCGCGTCGGTCAGCGGGGGCAGGGCGTTGACCCCGGTGTCCATCCGGCGGATGCGCACCGTCGTGTCGGTGCTTGCGGTCACCACGTACGGGGGCCGGGATCCGCCCGTGACGCAGGCGACTGCCGTCACGGGCCGGGTGTGGCCGGCGCTGGGCGCGCCGGGCGGGGCCGTCACGTCGCACACGTGCACGGACCCGTCGGACCCCCCGAGGACGGCGGTGACGGCACCGTCTGACGATGCGTGGGTCCGCAGGGCCGTGAACGGTGGCGCCGGGTCGGGTCCGGCGGACCTCGGGGCCGGCCTCGCGGCGGTCGATGAGCCGGTGAGACGGCGGCTCTCCAGATCGAGGAGATGAACGGTTCCGTCCGCGCAGGCCAGGACCGCCGTGGGGCGGCTGCCCAGGGTGGTGCAGGACACCGCGACCGCCGAGGACCGCAGCGGCACGATGCCGACCTCCCGGGGAGCCCGCGGCCGGCGCAGCGACCAGATGCGGACGGCCCCGCGGTCGGCTGTCACGGCGACGGGGACGGAGTGGAGCAGCGTGCAGCCGACCGCGTCGAGTGCCGGGCGGGCCGGGTCTGCCGCGGTCGCCGTGAGTCTTCCGTGCAGGGGGTCCCAGACGTACAGGACGCCCTGCGGGCCACCGGCCACGACCAGGTCCCGGCCCCTGCGGAGGACGGGGTCCTCCGCCTCGGGGTCCTGGTCCACGGTGACGGTCGCCAGCCCGCCCGTGCAGCCGTCCGGCAGCCCGGCCCGGTAGGGCAGTGCCCTCCTGTCGGCGGTGTCCCACGCGCGCAGCTCTCCGTCGGCCGACACGCTCGCGACGGCCTTCCGGCCGTCGAGTTCGAGGGTGACGAGCGCGTCGACGCGCTCGCCCCCAGCGGGTCCCCGTGCGGCCCCGGGGACCGCCTCCGCCACGCGGCCGGCCGGAAGGGTCTTGCCGGTGGTCAGGTCGTGGAAGTGGAGGTCACCGGTCTCCGTACCCGTGACGAGCAGGTTGTGTCCGCCCGAGGAAGTCGAGGCGAGGGCGGTGGCCGCCCGTGATTCGGCGACCGCGCCCGGCAGCCCGGACTCCCGCCCCGTCGCGAGCGACCAGCCCTGGAGGACGCCGCTGCCGAGCGTGACGACGGTGCCCGGCCCCGCCGACGTGACGAACGCGGCCGACACGACGGGCCCCTGGGCGTCTGCCAGGCGCTGGACGGAGAGTGTGGTCGACCCACTGCCCGCGGCGGCCCAGTGGGGTCGCCAACGGCTCAACCGGCCAGCCGAGTTCAGTGCCCGGAGCAGGGCGGTATGGCGATACCTGGCTGCATCGCACGCCAGAACGTGACGGCGTTCGTCCCGGTTCATGCCCCGGTGCAGGTCCACGTGGGCCCGGTAGACGGCGGCCGCCAAGCGTGCCTGTTCGGTCCGCAAGCCGTGCAGCCAGGGGGCGAGTCCGGAGGGGTCGGCGTGCACGAGGAACTCCGCGTCCGTGACCAGCTCGTCGAGCCGGTCGGCCGCCGCGGCCTTCGCCGGTAGATGGCGCAGGACGTACGGGTCGGCCGCCTGCCAGAGCACCGTGCCGTCCGCGGCGCGCGGCACCGTGCCCCGGAGCCGTTCGTACCACTGCGTCTCGGCGTCCGGAGGTGCGTCGTGGCGGCGCAGCTCGTCGGCGAGCGCCTGGTGGTAGAGCCGGTACACCGACCGGTCGTCCTCGTCGAGGGCCTCGACGAGGTAGGGACCGACCGCCTCGTGGCTCAGCAGCAGCGTCAGCCGTTCCGCCGTCGCACCTGTCCGCGAGGGCCCGTCTGCGAGCGCCGCCCAGATCGGGGCGAGGGGCATGCCGTGGCCCTCCGCGTACGCCAGCGGCAGCAGGAGCCTGCTGACCTCGGCGACCTCCGTCGGGGTCAGCTGCTGCGCCAACGCCCACCGGAAGGCGCGGCCGACCTGGGCCGCCGGGTCCGCCGCCGGGTCGCGGACGGGCAGCGCCAGCGGCTTTCGGGACTGCAGCAGTCCGGAGGCGGCGACCGAGCGCGCCATCAGCCGCGCCACGAGGTAGATCGGGTCGGAGGCCCGCGCGATCTCTGCCGCGGCGGAGCCGATGACCGCGTCCGGTACGCCGGTGCCGCTGTCGGGACCGAGGGGTGACCTGAGGACGCTTGCGGCGTACCGCACGAGGTCGTCGGGCTCTGTCCAGTCGCGGGACGAGAGGTCGACGACCCGGGTGTACGGGGCGCCGTCCGCGACCGCGCCGGCGAGATGGGGGCGGGTGCCCACGAGGAGGCGCAGCCGGGGCGCTGAGGCGGCCGTTTCGGCGAGGAAGCGGGCGATGCGGCGCTCCTCGTCGTGGGCGACGCCCGATTCGTCGAGGGCGTCGACGACGACGGTGGCCGGGGCGTCGAGCTCTGTGAGACGGGTGCGCAGTGCCGTCTCGGTGGGCTCCGGGCATCCGAACGCGGCGGCGAGCGCGGAGACGACCTGCGGGAGCGACAGCGCGCGTGCGTGCAGGGCGACGGTGACCGATCCGGAGGGTGGCGCCGTGTCGGGGGTGACGGTGTGGGTGGGGACGCCGCCGCGCGCGTCGTCGTCGGCAAGCGCGACGAGCCGGCCCAGCACCGCTGACTTGCCCACGCCCGGGGGGCCGGTCACGACGAACACGCGTACGTCGTCGTTGGTTTCGCCCCGTAGCCAGCCGGCCAGCCGGGTCAGCACGCGGAGCCGGCCTGTGAAGTAGTGCCCCGTCTCCTGGACGGTCTGCCGGCCCGTGCCGCGCGGTGAGAAGTGTTCGACCAGGTCCTTGTAGCGGCGCTGCCGCTCGGCGGCCCCGTAGCCGGAGGCCGCTTCGAGTCGCCGTACGAAGTGCCGCTGCTCGGCGACATCGAGGTCGCGGTCGATCAGGTCCAGTTCCGGCACGTGGAAGGGGTTGCGGAAGAAGCCGGTGGCGGTGTCCCCGCGGACGGTGTCGTCGCACAACTGGGCCCAGTCCGCGTGCTGGTCGACGCCCCTGCGCCGGAACTCGGCGTTGAGGGCGCCGGTGAGGTCGGGCAGCGAGATGTGGCTGGAGCGGCGGCCGAGCCAGGTCTCGTCGCCGAGGACCTGGGCCAGCGCCGCGCTGAACGCGCCCTCGTGCGCCTCCTCGGTGATCCGCGCCGCGCTGAGCACGCCGAAGGACTTCAGGAAGCGGTGGTCGGTGTTCGGCGCGTGGGCGACCGCGTGCTTGGCGGCGACGGCCCAGGTGAACGCGTCCACGGCGCCCCGGCCCGCGTAGCAGGCGTCGATGACGAGCAGGATCCGCCGGACGCCCTTGCGCGCGGGTAGTTCCACGAGCTGACGGGTGCTGAGGGCGGTGATCCGGACCTCGGCCGAACCCGGATCGGAATCCGCGCACATCAGGAAGTGCTCATGGCCGTCCGCCAGTCCGTGGCCGCTGTAGTAGACGAGGAGGGCGTCGTCCTCCTCGAAGCCCTCGGGGATCCAGCTCAGCAGCGGTCGCAGGACCTCCAGGGGTCCGGTCGGGTCCAGACTGCCCGCGGGCGAGAAGGGCACCGGTCGGTACCCGACGCCGCTGAGCGAGCCCAGCACCTTGGGCAGGTCGTCGGCGACCTGCGGCAGTTCTGTCAGCTCTTCGTGCGTGTAGTGCGCGGTGCCGAAGGCCAGCACGTACCGCTTCGGCTCCACGGCCTCCGTCACCCCGCCCGCAGCCCCTCGCCGATCGCCGCGCCCGTCTCCCGCGCCGTGAGATGACGCAGAAGGTCGTGCACCTTCCACCCGTTGTCCACCGGTACGTCGCGCAGCACACCGCCCGGCGCGGCCCCGGCGGGCCGGAACAGGTCGGCGAGCTCCTTCACGGATGCCACCACGTCGTGCCGGTCGGCGAGGTTCGTCCAGTGCGTCAGGCCCGCCGGCCAGTGGCCGCGGCCGGCACGGGGGGCGGGGCGCAGCTTGTCGTAGACCAGTGTCGGCATGCCGAGCGGGGAGCCGAGGGTCACCAGGGTGCGGACCGGCCACTCGGGGTGGGCGCAGAGGGCCTCGTACGCGACGACGGAACCGAGCGAATGGCCGACGAGCACGGTGGTGTCCGATCCCACCCGGGCGGTGACCGCCTCGATCGCCCGGGCGCGTACGGCGTCCTCGCCGAAGTAGCGGCGGACCTGCCGGAGGACACCGAGCAGGAACCGCTCCGCCACGGGCCCCGGAAGGAAGGGGGAGCGCAGCAGGGTGTTCATGGCGCGCTGTACGACCTGAGGCGTCGGCGCCTTGGTGCCGGTCCTCGGTACCTGCCCGCGGGCCGCCGCGTCCGCCCACGCGAGGAGCAGCTCCTGCTCGTACGGATCGGTGACGTCGTCCACGGACAGCGGGCCCGACGGTCCGGCCTTGGCGCCGGGGGTGCGAAACGCGTCGCCGTAGAAGGCCACGTCCACGTCCCCGACCGCCGGCACCCGGTCCGCGGGTACGTCCCCTGCGTTCGCCGCCGTCTCGACGCCGTCCGCGAGCGCGGCGGCGACAGGCGCCTGGAGGGTCCTGCGACCCAGATACTCCTGACCCACTCCGTGCACGACCACGACTTGCGCCATCACGGCCCCCGATCTCCGTCGTCCGGACTGCCATGATCTCCCCAAGTGGGTTCCCGGGGCAGCCCGTTCGCGTACTCAGCTCGGTCGTGAGGTACTCAGTCGACTGGGGTGCGTGGCTGTGCTTCTGCCGGTTGATCACATTCAATCGGTACGTGATCGATCCTCGGCAGATCCGATCGACATCGGTCGTCCCGACCCGGCCCACGCCCTAAGCCGCCTCCGCCGGCTCCCGGTCCTCCGTGAGGAACTCCTCCAGGACCGGGGCCAGCACGTGCGGGGCCACGTCGTGGGTCTGGCCCGTCAGGGTGCGGTGGCGGGCCCGGGGGAGGGACTCCGTCACCGCGCGGGCCGCCTGCCGGGTGCCCGCCGGGCTCGCGCCCCCGTCCACCACCAGGACGCGCGCCCGGATCCGGGCGAGGAGACCCTCCGGGACCGTCCCGTCGCCGAGGACGGCGACGTCGTACGCCAGGGTGTGCGCCAGCTCCGCGAGCCCGGGCCGCAGCTCCGCCGGCACCGTCGACTCCGCCAGGAACAGGTCGAGCGCCTCGGCCGGACGGCCCGCGCCGAGCAGCTCCGCCACCCGGTGCCGCCTTTCGGCCGCCGCCGCGGAGTACGGCGGCTCGAAGACCGACACCGCCCCGGCCGGCAGTCCGGCGGCCACCGCGGCGAGGACCAGCGCGCCCCCGGTCCCCGTCCCGTGCAGCGCCGCTCCCGGGCCCGCCGCCCCGACCACCGCGGCCAGGTCCTCGACCTCCCGCTCCACCGCGTACGGCCCGCCGTCCCCGCTGCCGCCGCGCCCCCGCCGGTCGTACGCCACGACCGAGAAGCGCCGGGCCAGGAACCCGCCCAGCAGCCGCTCGGCCGCCGCCGTGCCCAGTGCCCCGCTCACCAGCACCAGCGGCGGCCCCTCCCCGTACCGCTCGTACGCGATCGGCGTCCCGTCCCGCGACACGACCCGTCCCCGAACCCCGGCCGGCGGGGTGCTCACCTCATCCATGGCAGGTGAGACCGGAGCCGCCGCCCGAACTCATCGCCCCGCGGCGGGATTTCCCGGAGGAATTCTGAAGTCCCTGGCCAGGGCCTACGGTGGGGTCATGAACATCTGTGTCTTCCTCTCCGCGGCCGATCTCGACGAGCGCTACACGACCCCCGCCCGCGACTTCGCGCGCCTCCTCGGCAAGGCCGGCCACACCCTGGTCTGGGGCGGCTCCGACACGGGTCTGATGAAGGTCGTCGCCGACGGCGTCCAGGAGGCCGGCGGCCGACTCGTCGGCGTCTCCGTCGACTTCCTCGCCCACAAGGCCCGCCCGGGGGCCGACGAGATGGTCGTCACCCGCGACCTCGCCGAGCGCAAGGCGCTGCTCCTCGCCAAGTCCGACGCGATCGTCGTCATGGTCGGCGGCACCGGCACCCTCGACGAGGCCACCGAGATCCTGGAGTTGAAGAAGCACGGCAAGCACCGCAAGCCGGTCGTCGTCCTCAACACCGCGGGCTTCTACGACGGACTGAGGACCCAGTTCCGCCGGATGGAGGAGGAGGGCTTCCTGCCGATCCCCCTCGCCGACCTCGCCCTCTTCGCCGACGACGCCCCCACGGCCCTCGCCCACCTGGAGGAGAACATCGCCGCCCGCTGATGCGAGCATGGTGACCATGGCTACACATGTGATCACCGGAGCCGGTTCCGGCATCGGCGCGGCCGTCGCGCGCCGCCTCCACGCGCGCGGGGACGACCTCGTGCTCCACGCCCGCGACGCGGGGCGGGCCAAGGAACTCGCCGCCCGGTTCCCCGGCGCCCGGACGCTCGTCGGAGACCTCGCGGACCCGGACCGGCTCTCCTGGGCGTTCTCGCACCAGACCATGCCGGAGCGGGTGGACACCCTGCTGCACATCGCGGGCGTCGTCGACCTCGGGCCGATCGGGGAGCTCACCCCCAAGACCTGGCACCACCAGCTCGACGTCAACCTGGTCGCCCCCGCCGAGCTGACCCGCCACCTCCTGCCCCAGCTGCGGGTCTCCCAGGGCCACGTCGTCTTCGTGAACTCGGGCGCCGGCCTCGCCGCGCACGCCGAGTGGGGCGCGTACGCCGCCTCCAAGCACGGCCTCAAGGCCCTCGCCGACTCCCTGCGCCACGAGGAGCACGCCAACGGCGTGCGGGTGACCTCCGTCTACCCGGGCCGCACCGCGAGCCCCATGCAGGCCAAGGTCCACTCCCAGGAGGGCAAGGAGTACGACCCCTCGCGGTGGATCGACCCCGAGTCGGTCGCGACGGCGATCCTCACCGCCGTCGACCTCCCGCGCGACGCGGAGATCAACGACCTCACCGTTCGTCCGGGACGCTAGACATGGGCGAGACGCAAGCCGAGGACGACCGCCCGCTCTGGGGACCCGCCACCGGTGTCGGCTCCATGCCGGGCGGCGACGCCCGGGAGACCGCCAAGACCGTCACGGGCTCCTTCGAGGACTTCCCGTTCCTCGCGGAGCTGCCCGCCCGCGGCCCCGGCGCCGACATGATCGGCCGGACCGTCGGGATGCTCGTCGACCTCTACGCGCACGTGGAGCCCAGCGGCTGGCGGATCAGCGACCGCCCCGGCCGCGACACCCGCCGCGCCCGCTCCTGGATGGGCGAGGACCTGGACGCCCTGGAGGAGTTCACCCAGGGGTACCAGGGCCCGCTCAAGGTGCAGGCGGTGGGCCCCTGGACGCTCGCCGCGGCCCTGGAGCTGCGCGGCGGCGAGGCCGCGCTCGGCGACCCCGGCGCCTGCCGCGACCTCGTCGGCTCACTCGCCGAGGGCCTCCACGGGCACCTCGCGGACCTGCGCAAGCGGATCCCGGGCGCCCGGGTCGTCCTCCAGCTCGACGAGCCCTCGCTCACGGCCGTCCTGCGCGGCCAGGTCCGCACCGCCAGCGGCTACCGCACCCACCGGGCCGTCGACCGGCAGGTCGTGGAGAGCGCGCTGCGCGAGGTGTTCGCCGTCCACGACGGGCCGGTGATCGTCCACTCCTGCGCCCCCGACGTGCCGTTCGCGCTCCTGCGGCGGGCCGGGGCGGCGGGCGTCTCGTTCGACTTCTCCCTGCTCACCGAGCGTGACGAGGAGACCATCGGGGAGGCCGTGGAGGCCGGCACCCGGCTCTTCGCCGGTGTGGTGGCGTCCACCGACGGCCCATTGTCCGACCCGGGCGGTAGCGTCATGGGTGTCAGGACGCTGTGGCGCAGGCTGGGGCTGAATCCGGGGACTCTCGCGGAGTCCGTGGTCGTCACCCCGACGTGCGGGCTCGCGGGCGCGTCGCCCGCCTACGCCCGCGCGGCGCTCGCCCATTGCGTCCGGGCGGCGAGATCGCTCGCGGACAACCCAGAGTGACCGGGTTTCGAGGCACGGGAGGACGGACGAAGGTGGCAGTCGAACAGGGGGCCCTGCCCGCCGAGGCACGGGAGAAGCACGCCGACCTGGCCGAACAGGTCGAGGAGCACCGCTTCCGGTACTACGTGAAGGACCAGCCGGTCATCAGCGACGGCGACTTCGACCGGCTCCTGCGCGCCCTGGAGGCGCTGGAGGAGGAGTACCCGGAGCTGCGCACCCCGGACTCGCCGACGCAGAAGGTCGCGGGCCAGTACGAGACCGAGTTCACCTCCGTCGAGCACCGCGAGCGGATGCTCTCCCTCGACAACGCCTTCGACGACGCCGAACTGGCCGCCTGGGCCGAGCGGATCGCGCGGGACGTCGGCGGCCCCGACTACCACTACCTGTGCGAGCTCAAGGTCGACGGCCTCGCGGTCAACCTGACGTACGAGCACGGCCGGCTCACCCGGGCCGCCACCCGCGGCGACGGCCGCACCGGCGAGGACATCACGCCCAACGTCCGGACGATCGCCGACATCCCGGAGCGGCTGCACGGGGACCGCGTCCCGGCCCTCGTGGAGATCCGCGGCGAGGTCTACTTCCCCATGGAGGACTTCCAGGGGCTCAACGCCCGCCTCGTGGAGGCCGGCGACAAGCCCTTCGCCAACCCCAGGAACGCGGCGGCGGGCTCGCTCCGCCAGAAGGACCCGAAGGTCACCGCCTCCCGCCCGCTGCACATGGTCGTGCACGGCATCGGCGCCCGCGAGGGCTTCGACATCGACTGCCTCTCCCACGCGTACGAGCTGCTGCGCGAGTGGGGCCTGCCCACCGCCCGGCACAACAAGGTGGTCGGCTCGCTCGCCGAGGTGCGGGAGTTCATCGCGTACTTCGGGGAGAACCGCCACTCCGTCGAGCACGAGATCGACGGGGTCGTCGTCAAGCTCGACGAGATCCCCCTCCAGGGCAGGCTCGGCTCCACCGCGCGCGCCCCGCGCTGGGCCATCGCCTGGAAGTACGCGCCGGAGGAGGTCAACACCAGGCTGATCGACATCAAGGTCGGCGTCGGCCGCACCGGCCGCGTCACGCCGTACGCCCAGGTCGAGCCGGTGACCGTGGCCGGCTCCGAGGTCGAGTTCGCCACCCTCCACAACCAGGAGGTGGTGAAGGCCAAGGGCGTGCTGATCGGCGACACCGTGGTGCTGCGCAAGGCCGGAGACGTGATCCCCGAGATCCTCGGGCCGGTCGCCGACCTGCGGGACGGCAGCGAGCGGGAGTTCGTGATGCCCGCCGAGTGCCCGGAGTGCGGGACGCCGCTGAAGCCGATGAAGGAGGGCGACATCGACCTCCGCTGTCCGAACGCCCGGACCTGCCCGGCCCAGCTGCGCGAGCGCCTCTTCTTCCTCGCCGGGCGCCAGTGCCTGGACATCGAGAACTTCGGTGCGGTGGCCGCGGCGGCGCTCACCCGCCCCCTGGAGCCCGCCGAGCCCCCGCTCGTGGACGAGGGCGACCTCTTCGACCTGACGATCGAGCGGCTGCTGCCGATCAAGGCGTACGTCCTGGACCCGGACAGCGGACTGCCCAAGCGGGACCCGAAGACCGGAGAGGAGAAGATCGTCACGGTCTTCGCCAACCAGAAGGGCGAGCCGAAGAAGAACGCCGTGGCGATGCTGGAGAACATCGCGGCGGCGAAGACGCGTCCGCTGGCCCGCTTCATCAACGGCCTGTCGATCCGGCACGTGGGGCCGGTCGCGGCCGAGGCGCTGGCCCGCGAGTTCCGCTCCCTGGAGCGGATCGAGCAGGCGAGCGAGGAGGAGCTGGCCGCGGTCGACGGGGTCGGCGGGATCATCGCGGCCGCGGTGAAGCAGTGGTTCGCCGAGGAGTGGCACCGCGAGATCGTGCGCAAGTGGCGTGCCGCCGGGGTCAGTCTCGAGGACGAGGGCGCGGGGGAGGAGGTCGGCCCGCGTCCGCTGGAGGGCCTCACGGTCGTGGTGACCGGAACCCTGGAGAAGTTCACCAGGGATGGCGCAAAAGAGTCCCTCCAGAGCCTCGGTGCGAAGGTGACCGGTTCCGTTTCGAAGAAGACCGCCTTCGTGGTCGTCGGCGAAAACCCTGGTTCGAAGTACGACAAGGCCATGCAGCTGAAGGTTCCGGTTCTCGACGAGGACGGCTTCGGCATCCTGCTCGAACAAGGACCCGAGGCCGCTCGGGAGGCCGCCGTCCCGGTCGCCGAGTAGCCGCCCGCGGCCCGCCCCCGACCCGCCCGAAGTCCGTGCGACGGTCACCCGTTCGGCGCATACCAGATCGTTACGGGTGGCCAGGTCGCATTCGGGCAAGACAGGGAGAGCGCTGCCCGTCGACGCCCTCGGCGGCCTAATGTGGTGACCGTGCGCCCGGTCCTGCACGACCGCGCGAGGGTTCTGCCGGTCGCGGCGCCAGGACGACGGCCCCGTGGCACGACGTCCGACCGCCCGGCGGCGGCCGGACGACGGACGGCCGGACGACGGACAGCCGCCTGACCGCGGCGCATCGCACACCGACGGCACCGCCGCCTGTGAGAGGGACGGGAATGGAACCGACCGAGAGCGCCGCCCCGGTCCCACGGCCGCACGGCCGTACGGGGTCCCCGGGCTCCACCTCCCGGCTGCCCGCAGCCGTGGTGGGCATCGCCGCCGTCGTGCTCGTCGTCGGCCTCCAACAGGGCCTGAGCGCCGGCAGCGGCCTCTTCCCCGGCGGAGTCACCGGCTGGTCCCTCGCGCTCCTCACCGGCCTCATCGTCGGCCACCTGGTCGCCCTCGGCCGCGACCGCTGGTGGGGCGGCACGGGCTCGGGCGCCGCCCTGACCCTCGCCGTCCTCCTGCTCTACGGCTGGGTGCCGGCCGGACTCGTCTCGATGACCGTGGTCACCCTGGTCGGCGCCGCCCGCAGGCACCGCTGGCGACAGGGCCTGCTGCACGGCGCCGCCGACGTCCTCGGGGTCGCCGCCGCCGCCCTCGTCCTCGCCCTCTTCGGCGACGTCCCGACCGTCGAACGGCCCTGGCAGCCCCTCGACTGGACGATCGGGGACCTCCCGGAAGTCGTCCTCGCCGCCGCCACCTACCTCGTGGTGACCCGGCTCCTCCTGTGGTACACGCTGGCCCCCCAGACCCGCGGACTGCCCACCGTCGCCCGCACCGCGCTCCTGAGGCAGGGCCTCGTCGCCGTCGCCCTGCTCGGCATCGCCCCGCTGATCTGCGTCGTCGCCGCCACCCGGCCGGTCCTGCTGCCCCTCTTCGCCGTCCCCCTCATCGCCCTCGACTCCACCCTGTGGATCGCCCGAGCCCGCGCCGAGGAACAGCTGCGCGACCCGCTCACCGGACTCCCCAACCGCCAGTGGCTCCTCGAACGGGCCTGGACCGCCCTGGAGGAGGCCGAAGGCGAAGGAGCCCGCGCCGCCCTCGTACTGATCGACCTCGACCGCTTCCGGTCGGTCAACGACACTCTCGGACACCTCGCGGGCGACCGGCTGCTCCTGCAGATCGCCGACCGGCTCCGTCACGCCCTGCCCCGCGGCGCGGAGGCCGCCCGGCTCGGCGGCGACGAGTTCGCCGTCCTGCTGCCCACCGCCGACTCCACCACCAGCGCCCAGCGGGTCGCCCGCCACCTCGTCGCCGAACTCTCCTCCCCGCTCGACCTCGACGGACTCACCCTCGTCCTGGAGGCCAGCGCTGGCGTCGCCGTCTTCCCCGACCACGCCCTCGACGCCGAGGGCCTGCTGCGCCGCGCCGACGTCGCCATGTACCAGGCCAAGCGGGACCGCACCGGCGTCGAGGTCTACGAGTCCAAGCGCGACTCCAACACCCCCGACCGGCTCGGCCTCCTCGGCGACCTGCGCCGCGCGCTCGACGCCGGCGAGGTCGAACTCCACTACCAGCCCAAGGTCCGCTTCGACGGCCAGGTCGCCGGACTCGAAGCCCTCGTCCGCTGGGTCCACCCCGAGCGCGGCAAGGTCCCGCCGGACGAGTTCATCGCCATCGCCGAGTCCTCCGGACTCATGCCCCACCTCACCGAGTACGTCCTGGAGACCGCCCTCGCCCAGGTCGCCCGCTGGCGCGCCCAGGGGCTCGACGTACCGGTCGCCGTCAACGTCTCGCCGCGCGACGTCCACACCCCCGGCTTCGCCGGCGCCGTCGCCGCCCGGCTCGCCCGCCACGGAGTCCCGGCCGGCGCGCTCCAGCTGGAGATAACGGAGCACGTCCTCCTGGAAGACCCCCAGCGGGCCGCCGACACGCTCAACGGCCTCACCGGCCACGGCGTCAAGATGTCCCTCGACGACTTCGGCACCGGCTACTCCTCCCTCGTCCACCTGCGCCGGCTCCCGGTCAGCGAACTGAAGATCGACCGCTCCTTCGTCGCCCGGCTCGCCGTCGACACCGAGGACGCCGAGATCGTCCGCTGCACCGTCGACCTCGCCCACTCCCTCGGGCTGCTCGTCGTCGCCGAGGGCGTCGAGGACGACGAGACCTGGGAGCGCCTGCGCGACCTGGGCTGCGACGCCGTCCAGGGCTGGCTGGTCGCCGCCGCGATGCCGCCCGGCGAGGCCACCGCCTGGCTGCTCGCCCGCGGCGAGCACGGCTGGCGCCGACCCGCCGACATCGCCGCCGAGGTCGCCGTGGACCACCCCTCCGGCCAGGTCGTTCCGTAGCCCGCGTCCGCCCGGGGCGCCGCCCCGGGCAAACCGTTTCACGGGCAGCGGCACCGGCCCCATAGGATGGGCCCACACCATCAAGCTCACCCCGTGAGGATCCGCATGCCTGGCATCACGCGCGAGGAGGTCGCCCACCTCGCACGGCTGGCGCGTCTGGAGCTGAAGGGCGAAGAACTCGATCACTTCGCCGGCCAGCTCGACGACATCATCGGCGCGGTCGCCCGCGTCTCCGAGGTCGCCGACCAAGACGTCCCGCCGACCTCCCACCCGCTGCCGCTGACCAATGTCATGCGCGCGGACGAGGTCCGTCCGTCGCTCACCCCCGAGCAGGCGCTCTCCGGCGCTCCGGCCCAGGAGCAGCAGCGTTTCAAGGTGCCGCAGATCCTGGGGGAGGACTAACCGTCATGACGGACAACATCATCAAGCTCACCGCGGCCGAGATCGCCGCGGGGATCGCCGCCGGCGAGCTGACCGCCGTCGAGGTCACCGAGGCCCACCTCGCCCGCATCGAGGCCGTCGACGAGAAGGTCCACGCCTTCCTGCACGTCGACCGCGAGGGCGCGCTCGCCCAGGCCCGTGCCGTCGACGAGAAGCGGGCCCGCGGCGAGAAGCTCGGCCCGCTCGCCGGTGTGCCGCTCGCGCTCAAGGACATCTTCACCACCGCCGGCATGCCGACCACCGTGGGCTCGAAGATCCTCGAGGGCTGGATCCCGCCGTACGACGCGACCCTGGTCAAGAACCTGAAGGCCGCCGACGTCGTCATCCTCGGCAAGACCAACATGGACGAGTTCGCCATGGGGTCCTCCACCGAGAACAGCGCCTACGGTCCGACCGGCAACCCCTGGGACCTCACCCGGATCCCCGGCGGCTCCGGCGGCGGCTCGTCCGCTGCCCTCGCCGCGTACGAGGCCCCCCTCGCCATCGGCACGGACACCGGCGGTTCGATCCGCCAGCCCGCCGCCGTCACCGGCACCGTCGGCGTCAAGCCGACCTACGGCGGGGTCTCCCGCTACGGCATGGTGGCCTTCTCGTCCTCCCTCGACCAGGGCGGCCCCTGCGCCCGCACGGTCCTGGACGCGGCCCTCCTGCACGAGGCGATCGCCGGGCACGACCCGCTCGACTCGACCTCCATCGACGCCCCGGTCCCGCAGGTCGTCGAGGCCGCGCGCAACGGCTCGGTGGCCGGCATGCGCGTCGGCGTCGTCAAGCAGTTCCGCGGCGAGGGCTACCAGGCCGGCGTCGTCCAGCGCTTCGACGAGTCCGTCGAACTGCTCAAGGAGCTGGGCGCCGAGATCGTCGAGCTGGACTGCCCGACGTTCGACCTCGCCCTTTCGGCGTACTACCTGATCGCGCCGTCGGAGTGCTCCTCCAACCTGGCCCGCTTCGACGCCATGCGCTACGGCCTCCGGGTCGGCGACGACGGCACGCGGTCCGCCGAGGACGTCACCGCCCTCACCCGCGAGGCCGGCTTCGGCGACGAGGTCAAGCGCCGCATCATCCTCGGCACGTACGCGCTCAGCTCCGGCTACTACGACGCGTACTACGGCTCGGCCCAGAAGGTCCGGACCCTCATCACCCGCGAGTTCGAGAAGGCCTTCGAGGAGGTGGACGTCATCGTCTCCCCGACGACCCCCACCACCGCCTTCCCGATCGGCGAGCGCGCCGACGACCCGATGGCGATGTACCTCGCGGACCTGTGCACCATCCCGACCAACCTGGCCGGCAACGCCGCCATGTCGCTGCCCTGCGGCCTGGCGCCCGAGGACGGTCTGCCGGTCGGCCTGCAGATCATCGCTCCCGCCATGAAGGACGACCGGCTGTACAAGGTCGGCGCCGCCGTCGAGGCCGCCTTCGTGGAAAAGTGGGGGCACCCGCTGCTCGAGGAGGCTCCGTCGCTGTGAGTGCCATGGCTAAGAAGGCCAAGAACTTCAAGAAGTCGAAGACCGGCGTCTACGTCTCGCTGGCGACCACCGCGTTCGGCGCCGTCAGCGTCGCGAAGCAGGCCAAGCTGGCCCGCAACGACAACGACATGCTGCGGCTGATCGACTCCGCCGTGTCCGCCGCCGCCATCGTTACCGGCCTGGCGATCCTCTACCGGGAGCTGAAGCGCCTGGGCGACGACGACGTCCTGCTGGGCTGAGAGGGAAAGTCTCACCGTGACCGTCACTGAACTGCTGTCGTACGAAGCGGCGCTCGCCGAGTACGACCCCGTCATGGGCCTGGAGGTCCATGTCGAGCTCGGCACCAAGACGAAGATGTTCTGCGGCTGCTCGACCGAGCTGGGCGCGGAGCCCAACTCGCAGACCTGCCCGACCTGCCTCGGCCTGCCCGGCTCGCTGCCCGTCGTGAACGCGATCGGCGTCGAGTCGGCCGTCAAGATCGGCCTCGCGCTGCACTGCGAGATCGCCGAGTGGTGCCGCTTCGCCCGGAAGAACTACTTCTATCCGGACATGCCGAAGAACTTCCAGACCTCCCAGTACGACGAGCCGATCGCCTTCAACGGCTACCTGGACGTCCAGCTGGAGGACGGCGAGGTCTTCCGCGTGGAGATCGAGCGCGCCCACATGGAGGAGGACACCGGCAAGTCGCTGCACGTCGGCGGTGCCACCGGCCGCATCCACGGCGCGTCCCACTCGCTGCTCGACTACAACCGGGCCGGCATCCCGCTCATCGAGATCGTCACCAAGCCGATCGAGGGCGCGGGCGAGCGGGCCCCCGAGGTCGCCAAGGCCTACGTCGCCGAGCTGCGCGAGCTGATCCGCGCGCTCGACGTGTCCGAGGCGCGGATGGACAAGGGCCAGATGCGCTGCGACGTGAACCTGTCGCTGCGTCCCCACGGCACCAAGACCTTCGGCACCCGCTCGGAGACGAAGAACGTCAACTCGCTCCGCTCGGTGGAGCGCGCGGCCCGCTTCGAGATCCAGCGCCACGCCGCGGTGCTGTCCTCCGGCGGCACGATCGTGCAGGAGACCCGTCACTTCCACGAGGACGACGGCTCCACCACCTCCGGCCGCATCAAGGACAACGCCGAGGACTACCGGTACTTCCCGGAGCCCGACCTCGTGCCCGTCGCCCCGGCCCGCGCCTGGGTGGAGGAGCTGCGGGGCACGCTGCCCGAGCTGCCCCGGGTGCGCCGCAACCGGCTGCGCGAGGAGTGGGGCGTGTCGGAGCACGACATGCAGTCCATCCTCAACGCGGGCGCGGTCGACCCGATCGTCGCGACGATCGAGGCGGGCGCGGACGCGGCCTCGGCCCGCAAGTGGTGGATGGGCGAGCTCGCCCGCAGCGCCAACGAGCAGGGCGTGTCGCTGGAGGAGCTGGCGATCACCCCGGCGGACGTGGCCCGGGTCTCGGCCCTGGTCGCCGCCGGCGACCTGAACGACAAGCTGGCCCGCCAGGTCATCGAGGGCGTCCTCGCCGGCGAGGGCACCCCGGACGACGTCGTCGAGAAGCGCGGTCTGAAGGTCGTCTCCGACGACGGCGCGCTCGGCACGGCGGTCGAGGAGGCCATCGCTGCCAACGCGGCCATCGCCGACAAGATCCGCGGCGGCAAGGTCGCCGCGGTCGGCGCCCTGGTCGGCGCGGTCATGAAGGCCACCCGCGGCCAGGCGGACGCGGCGCGCGTGAAGGACCTGATCCTGGAGAAGCTGGGCGTCAGCGAGGGCTGATCTCCGGCCCGCACGGATCTGTGCACGGCCCCGCACCGGAGTCCCGGTGCGGGGCCGTGCCGCGTCCCACGCCCGGACGCCAGGTGTCGGTGACGGCCGGGCGCCGAGGGCAGCTGGACGCTGACGGCAGCCGGGCGCTGAGGGAGCTGGGCGCTGACGACGGCCGGGCGCTGAGGGAACTGGCCGCCGACGACGGCCGGGCGCCGGTGCTGAGGACGGCCGCGCGCCGAGGACGGCCGCGCGCCCAGGACGACCGGGCGCAGAGGGCGGCTGTACGCCGACGACGCCCGGGCGCCGGTGCTGACGACGGCCGCGCGCCGGCGACTGCCCGGCTCCGACCGCGGCGCTGGTCCGGCGACTGCCCGGCTCCGACAGCGGCCGTGGTCCGGCGGCGGCCCGGCGCTTGGACTCTCGGCGCGGCCTCTTGGACGTTCACCACCGCGCCCCCGCCGGGTCTTCCGCGCGTCACCCGGCGTCACTACCGTCCCCGGCGTACCACCCAATGGCTCGAAGGCGAACCATTGGCCGTCGACTGGAGGTCGGTCTTGTCCCCCGAGAAGTCCCGGATGTCCCGCAGAAGGCTCCTCGCCCTGGGCGGAGGTGCGCTCGGCGCCGCCGCGGCGGGCTCGCTGCTCCCGCCCTCGCTCCACGAGGCGATCGCCGCGGGGCCGCCGCAGGGTGGTCTGTCGGCCGTCCGGCACGTGGTGATCCTCATGCAGGAGAACCGTTCCTTCGACCACTACTTCGGCACCCTGCGCGGCGTCCGCGGCTTCTCCGACCGCAACGCCGTCGAGCTGCCCTCCGGCCGGCCCGTGTTCGAGCAGCCCGCCGCCCTCGGCCGGACCGTGCTGCCCTTCCCGATCCGCGGCGCCGCCCGAACGCAGCAGAAGGACCTCCAGTACATCGGAGACCTCGACCACTCCTGGGGCGGCGGCGCCAAGGCCTGGCGCGACGGCTGGATGGACGGCTGGGTCTCGGCGAAGACCGCCGCGACCATGGCGTACTACGACCGGCGGGACATCCCGCTGCACTACGAGCTCGCCGACACGTTCACCGTCTGCGACGCCTACCACTCGTCCGTCCACACCTCGACGAGCCCCAACCGCAACCACCTCTGGTCCGGCTGGACCGGCTTCGAGGCCGACGGCAGCCGGGCCGTCACCAACGCCGCGTACGCCGAGGGCACCCACCCCGGCTACGGCTGGTCCACCTACGCCGAGCGGCTCGAAGCCGCCGGGCGCAGCTGGAAGACGTACACCGAGTGGGAGAACTTCACCGACAACAACATCGAGTTCTTCACCACCTTCAAGAAGATCGCCCGCAAGGCGCTCGCCCGGACCGGCGGACACACCTTCATGGAGTCCTTCTACGCCGCCGTCCGCGACACCGGGGACACCGCCGAGCGCGCCCGCCTGCTCGGGCTCCTGGAGGAGGGCGTGGCGGGCCTGACCGCGGCCGAGCGCTCCCTCTTCGAGCGCGGACTGCGCCGGGTCGAGAGCGGCACCCTCGCCGACGCCTTCCGCGCCGACGTCGCCGCCGGCACCCTCCCCGAGGTCTCGTACCTCGTGCCGTCGGCGATCGACTCCGAGCACCCGGGCTCCTCCTCGCCGATCGCCTCCGCGTCCCTCGTCTACAAGGTGCTCGACGCCCTCGGCGCGCACCCGGACGTCTGGCGCCACACCGTCGTCCTGATCAACTACGACGAGAACGACGGCTTCTTCGACCACGTCCCGCCGCCGGTCCCGCCGGCCGGGGACACGGACGAGCGCTGGAAGGGGCAGCCCACCGGGCTCGGCATCCGCGTCCCGCTGCTCGTCGTCTCCCCCTGGTCGGTCGGCGGCTACGTCTGCTCCGAGACCTTCGACCACACCTCGGTGATCCGCTTCCTGGAGAAGCTGACCGGCGTCCGCGAGCCGAACATCACCCGCTGGCGCCGGACCGTGACCGGCGACCTCACCTCCGCCTTCGACTTCCGGCGCGGGCACCGGCAGCCCGACGTCGAGCAGCCGGGCCCGGTCCCGCCCTTCAGCGGCCGCTGGCGGCCCCAGCCCCCGGCCGAGCAGCGGATGCCCGTCCAGGAGCCCGGGGTCCGCCGGGCCCGCCCGCTCCCGTACCAGCCGGACGCCGCCGCCACCTCCGCGGCCGGGTCCGTGCGGGTGGCGCTCAGCAACACGGGGAAGGCCAGCGCGCACTTCGCGCTCTACCCCTACGCGGGCGAGTTCGCCGTGCCGCAGCACCAGGACGTCAGGGGCACGGGGGAGTGGACCGTGCCCGTCCCCGGCGAGCGCTACCGCTTCACGATCACCGGCCCCAACGGCTTCCGCCGCGAGTTCGAGGGGCCGGCGGCCGGCGGCGCCGAGCTGGCCTCCCGGATCGACCACCACGACCGCGACCTGCACCTCACGGTGCGGAACACGGGACCGGCGCCCGTCTCCTTCACGGTGAGGCCGCTCGGGTACGTGGACGAGGACGACCTGGGGGACTGGACCCGCACGGTCACCGTGCGGCCCGGGAAGACCCGTACCGTCGTGCACTCGGCCGCCGACGCCCACGGCTGGTACGACGTCGAGGTCACCGCCCCCGGCGGGTTCCGCCGCCGGCTCATGGGCCACATCGAGAACGGCCGCGCCAGCGTCTCCGGCTGAGCACCCACGGTGAGCGGCTGCCCGAGGGGCCGGGACCGAGGTCCGGGACCTCCGGCCCGACCCTTCGGGCATCCCTGTGAGCATCGACACGAAACGGACAAACGATCTCGTTCGGCTGCGAGAGTGGGCCCACACAGGTGAAGCGTTCCTTCTCGGGCTGTTCCCGCTGAGGATCCTCGAACCACCCAGGGAGCACCCCCTTTGGCAGCCATCGCACGGTGGTGCGTCACGCACCGCCTCGTCGCCGTCCTGCTGTGGCTCGCCGCCCTCCTCGGGGTGGGCACCGCGGCCGTCGTCGCCGGCAGCGCGTACTCCAACGACTACGAGGTCCCCGGCACCGAGTCCGGCCGTGCCACCGCGCTCATGGAGCGCGGCTTCCACGGCCTGGGCGGGGACAGCGACACCATCGTCTGGCACACGGACCGGGGCAGCGTCCGCGCCGACGCCGTCGAGCGGCGCATGACCGTGATGCTCGACGAGGTCGCCGGACTCCCCGGCATCGCCGCCGTGACCTCCCCCTACGGCGACACACGGGGCCAGGTCAGCGAGGACGGGCACACCGCCTACGCCACGGTCGTCTTCCGCGAGCAGGCCGACGACATCCCCGAGGCGCAGGCCCGCGCCCTCGTCGACACCGCGAAGGCCGCCGAGCGCGACGGCCTCGAGGTCGAACTGGGCGGCAGCGCCGTCGCCCTCACCGAGGCCCCCGGCGGGCACATCGCCGAGGTCGTCGGCGTCGCCGTCGCGGCCGTCGTCCTCTTCCTCGCCTTCGGCTCCCTGGCCGCCTCCACACTCCCCATCGCGACCGCGCTCGTCAGCGTCGGCATCGCCTACTCCGGGATCGTGCTCCTCGGCCATCTGATGACCGTCGCCGACTTCGCCCCCATGCTCGGCATGCTCGTCGGCCTCGGCGTCGGCATCGACTACGCGCTGTTCATCGTCACCCGGCACCGCAGAGGCCTGAAACGCGGGCTCTCCGTCGCCGAGGCCGCCGAGACCGCCGTCGCCACCACCGGCCGCGCCGTCGTCTTCGCCGGGGCCACCGTCTGCATCGCCCTGCTCGGCATGCTGATCCTGCGGCTCAGCTTCCTCAACGGCGTCGCCATCGCCGCCTCCCTCACCGTCGTCCTCACGGTCGCGGCCTCCGTCACCCTCCTGCCGGCCCTGCTCTCCCTCATCGGCATGCGGGCCCTGTCCCGGCGCGAACGCCGGACCCTCGCCGAGCACGGACCGCAGCCGGAGCTGCCCACCGGCTTCGCCGCCCGCTGGTCCGCCTTCGTCGAGCGGCACCCCAAGCTCCTGGGGCTCGTCGCCGCCGTCGTCATGGGCGTCCTCGCGCTGCCCACCCTCTCGCTCCACCTGGGCACCTCCGACCAGGGCAACGGCCCGGCCACCGCGACCACACGACAGGCGTACGACCTGATCGCCGACGGCTTCGGACCCGGGGTGAACGGCCCGCTCACCCTGGTCGCCGGGCTCGACGGCGCCGACGACCGGATCGCCCTCGACCAGCTGCCCGCCGCCCTGTCGGCCACCAAGGGCGTCGCGTCCGTCTCCCCGGTCACCTACAACAGCTCGGGCGACACCGCCGTCCTCACCGTCGTCCCCGACTCCTCGCCCCAGTCCAAGGCCACCAGCGAACTCGTCGACCGGCTCCGCACCGACGTCCTCCCGACCGCCGAGAACGGCACCTCGCTCGACGTGCACGTCGGCGGCGTCACCGCCTCGTACGACGACTTCGCCGAGATCATCATCGGCAAGCTGCCGCTCTTCGTGGGGGTCGTCATCGCCCTCGGGTGCCTGCTGCTCCTGGTGGCCTTCCGCTCCCTCGGCATCCCCCTCAAGGCCGCCGCCATGAACGTCGCCGCCGTCGCCGGCGCCTTCGGCGTCGTCGTGGCGATCTTCCAGTGGGGCTGGGGCAGCGAACTCCTCGGCCTCGGCAGCGCCGGGCCGATCGAGCCCTTCCTCCCGGTGATCATGGTCTCGGTCCTCTTCGGACTCTCCATGGACTACCAGGTCTTCCTGGTCAGCCGGATGTACGAGGAATGGCTGGAGACCGGCGACAACCGGCGGGCGGTGCGGGTCGGCCTCGCCGAGACCAGCCGCGTCATCAACTCCGCCGCCGTGATCATGATCGCGGTCTTCCTCGCCTTCGTCCTCTCCGGCGACCGGGTCATCGCGATGTTCGGCATCGCGCTCGCGGCGGCCGTCGCCCTCGACGCCTTCGTCCTGCGGACCCTGCTGGTCCCCGCCCTCATGCACCTGCTCGGCGGGGCGAACTGGTGGCTGCCCAAGTGGCTCGACCGCCTGCTGCCCCGCATCAGCATCGAGACCCCCGAGTGCCGCGAGGCCGCAGACGCGCGTGGGAGGATACCGGCTCAGCGTGTGACCGCCGTGGCCGTGGCAGCGGTCCCGGCCGCGGAGGAGAGGAACGACGATGTTCGCGATATCGCTGGGTGACGACGGCGCCGAACTGAGGCCCCTGGAGCCCGCCCAGGCCGAGGAGTTCCTCGCCCACATGGACCGCGGACGCGCGTTCATCGGCGAGCACATCGTGCTCCCCGACGTCGTCACGGACAGCGCGTCCGCCCGCTCCTTCCTCCACGCGTACGCCGAGAAGGCCGCGCACGACACCGGACGCATCTACGGCATCTGGACCGGGGGCACGCTCGTCGGCGGCGTCCTGTTCCGGACCTTCGACGCGAGCCACGGCACCGCCGAGGCGGGCTGCTGGCTGGAGCCCTCCGCCGCCGGGAAGGGCCTGGTCACCCGCGCCTGCCGGGTCATCATCGACTGGGCGATCGAGGAGCGCGGCATCCACCGCGTCGAATGGCACGCCTCCGCGGAGAACGGGCCGAGCATCGCCGTCGCCCGCCGCCTCGGCATGACCCGCGAGGGCGTGCTCCGGGAGAACTACCCGCACCGCGGCGTCCGCGCCGACACCGAGGTCTGGGCCGTCCTCGCCCCCGAGTGGCGCGCCGCCAAGGCCGCCTGACCCGCCTTCCTCATACGGTTCTCATACGGGGCGCCTAGCGTGCCGCGCATGGACACCAAGACGACGACAGAGAAGACCGGCGAGACCCCGGAGGCCGGGACCGCCGAGGCGCCCGCGCCCGCCGAGGAGACGGCCGCGGTCGCCCTCGGCAAGCAGGACTCCGAGCCCGCCGCCGCGGCGACCGACGCACCCGACGACGAGGCCGGCCTCGCCGCCGAGGACGGCGACGAGGACGGCGAGCTGTCCGCCGAGGCGGCCGCCCCGGCCTCCGCCGGCATCGGCGGCGCCGCCGCGGCCGTCGTCTCCGCCGCCCTCGGCGCCGTCGCGCTCACCGGCACCTGGACCGGCAAGGTCGTCTCCGAGCGCGAGACCCTCCTCGGGCAGATCAAGACCTCCGGATCCGGCACCCCCGCCCAGCAGATCTCCGAGATCTACGGCGACGCCTGGCACAGCACCGCCCTGGTCAACGGCGTCTTCGCGCTGATCGCCCTGCTCGTCGCCGTCCTCGTGCTCGTCCTCCCCGGGCGCCCCGCCTGGGTCCGCTCGGTCGCCGTCGCCGGGGCCGTCCTCGGCGGACTGGGCGTCCTGCTGTCGGTCGGCACCTACTTCGACCTCTTCCTGAGCCTGCCGACCGCCGGATCCTGACCCCGGATCCCGAGGGGCGCGGGGAACGCCTAAGGCCCCCCGCGGCCCCGCCTAAGGCCCCCCGTACGCCGGACATGCGGCACACGCCCGATGCGGCCGCACCCCCTGGGACACGACAGTAGAGGCATCGCAGGGAGCGATGCCGACACCGGAAGAACCAGGGAGCACCCCATGTTCGCGTACGAACTCCACCGCATGAACCACGCCCAGCTCGTCCGTGAGGCCGCCGTCCAGCGGCTCACCCACGAGGCCGCCGAGGCGGCCGGCTCCGCCCGGGGGCTGCGCCGCCTGGGCCGCCGCAGCGGCGGCCAGGACGCGGAGGGGCGGGTGGGAGACGGCGGACGCGGCCGCTTCGTCCGGGCCGCGTGACCCCCGTATGAGCGACGGCGCGGACGGCTGTGCGATGCTCGGCGCCGTGGAGACCAGGTCAGTCAGCCCCGTGTTCGTCGGCCGCGCCGGCGAACTCACCGCCCTCACCGAGGCGCTCTCCCGCGCGACCGCGGGAGAGCCCCAAGCCCTGCTCATCGGCGGCGAGGCGGGCGTCGGCAAGACCCGGCTCATCGAGGAGTTCCTCGACACGGCCTGCGCCCGGGGCGCCGTCGTCGCGCTCGGCGGCTGCGTCGAGCTCGGCGCCGACGGACTGCCCTTCGCCCCCTTCGCCGCCGCGCTGCGCTCGCTGCGCCGACACCTCCCTGAGGAACTCTCCGCCGCCGCCGAGGGCCAACAGGCCGAACTCGCCCGGCTCCTGCCCGAACTGGGCGACCCCGGCAGTCACGACTCCCCGGACGAGGACTCCACCGCCCGCCTCTTCGAACTGACCGTACGGCTCCTGGAACGGCTCGCCGCCGACCGCACGATCGTCCTCGTCCTGGAGGACCTGCACTGGGCCGACGCCTCCACCCGGCACCTCCTCACCTACCTGCTCCGCACCCTGCGCCGCGGCCGCATCGTGGTCGTCGCCAGCTACCGCGCCGACGACATCCACCGCCGCCACCCGCTGCGCCCCCTCCTCGCCGAACTCGACCGGCTCCGCACCATCCGCCGCATCGAACTCGCCCGCTTCACCCGCACCGAGGTGCACCGCCAGCTCACCGGCATCCTCGCCGCCGAACCCGACCCCGCCCTCGTCGAGGAGGTCTTCGAACGCTCCGACGGCAACGCCTTCTTCGTCGAGGAGCTCGTCGTCTCCCACGAGGCCGGCTGCGCCGCCGGCCAGCTCAGCGCCTCCCTGCGCGACCTCCTGCTCGTCCGGGTCGAGACGCTCCCCGAGGACGCCCAGCGGATCGCCCGGATCGTCGCCGAGGGCGGCTCCACCGTCGAGTACGGGCTCCTCGCCGCCGTCGCCCGGCTCACCGAGGACGATCTCATCGAGGCCCTGCGGGCCGCCGTCGGCGCCAACCTCCTGCTCGCCGTCCCCGACGGCGACGGCTACCGCTTCCGCCACTCCCTGGTCCGCGAGGCCGTCAGCGACGACCTGCTCCCCGGCGAACGCTCCCGCCTCAACCGCCGCTACGCCGAGGCCCTGGAGGCCGACCCCGGCCTGGTCCGGACCGACGAGCGCGCCAACCGGCTGGCCACGTACTGGTACCACGCCCACGACCCCGCCAAGGCCCTGCCCGCCGTCCTCAGCGCCTCCGTCGCGACCCGCAAGCGCCACGCCTACGCCGAGCAACTCCGGCTGCTCGAAAGGGCCATGGAGCTCTGGGAGGACGCCCCCGCCGAGACCCGCGGCTCGCTCCGGCCCATGGACTACGCCGAGGCCTACCCGGCCTGCGGCTGCGACCCCGAGACCGCCGCGCTCAGCTACCTCGACCTGCTCGCCGAGGCCGCCGTCGCCGCCCGGCTCAGCGGCGACCGCGAACGCGCCCTGAAGATCTGCCGCACCGCGCTCCGCGTCCTCGACGACGCCGAACCGGGCGACCCGCTGCGCGCCGCCTGGTTCTGGACCGAGCGGGCCCGCCTCCAGTCCAACCTCGGCCGCGGCGACGGCTGGGAGGAGATCGCCCGCGCCCAGGAGCTCGTCAAGGGCCTCCCGCCGTCCGCCGTGCACGCCGTGGTCCTCGTCGGCGCCGCCGGCTGGGGCATGCTCCGCAACCCCGGGCCCGACGCCCTCACCGCCGCCGAACGCGCCGTCGAGTACGCCCGGCTCGTCAACGCCGAGTCGATCGAGCTCAACGCCCGGCTCACCCTCGGCACCCTCATGACCGCCGCCGGCGACGTCGAGGCGGGCCTCGCCGAGATGCACGCCGTACGGGAACGCACCGCGATCCTCGGCCAGTTCACCGAGACCGCCCGCGCCCACATCAACATCTCCTCCGCCCTCGAATCCCTCGGCCGCTCGGCGGAGGCCGTCGAACTGGCCGAGACCGGCATCCGCGTCGCCCGCTCCTACGGTCTCGTCGACAGCATCGGCTGGGTCGAGTCCAACCGCGCCGAGTCCCTCTTCTCCCTGGGCGGCTGGGACGAGGCCGGAGAGATCGCCGCCCGGCTGGTCCGCTCGGCCACCAGCAGCAAGCCCCGCGGCTCCGCCTCCCTCCGCCTCGCCCAGCTCGCCGTCGCCCGCGGCGAACTCGACGCGGCCCGCGGCCATCTCGCCGACGCCCGCGCCGCCTACGGCTGCGACACCATCCCGCAGTACGTCCTCCCGATGGCCCAGGTCGACATCGCCGTCGCGGCGGCCGAGGGGCGCGTCGAGGACGTCCGGGCCCGGCTCGCCGCCACCGAGGCGGCGGGCTTCCCGCCCAGCACCCACCGCTACGGCTGGCCCCTCGTCCTCACCGCCGTCACGGCCGAGGCCGACAGCAGGGGACTGCCCGCCGCCGACGAGGGCCGCGCCGAGGCGCTCGCCGTCGTCCGCCGCTGCGTCCGCGCCCTCGCCACCCCGGCCCCCGTCTGGGAGGCGTACTCCCGGCAGGTCTCCGAGGAGATCGCCCGCGCCGAGGGCCGTGAGACGGCGACCCGCTGGGCCGAGGTCGTCGCCGCCTTCGAGCCGCTCGGACGCCCGCACCAGCTGGCCCGGGCCCGCCACCGCCTCGCCGACGCCCTGCTCGTCGAGGGCGGCCGCCGCGAGGAGGCCACGGCCCTGCTCCGGGAGGCCCGCGCGACCGCGGTCCGCCTCGGCGCCCGCCCGCTCCGCGAGGACGTGGAACTCCTCGCGGCCCGCGCCCGCCTCTCCCTCACCGAGGACAAGCAGACCCCGGCCCCCTCGGAGCCGGGGGACGACACGTTCGGCCTGACCCCCCGGGAGCAGGACGTGCTACGGCTCGTCGCGGCCGGCCGCACCAACCGCCAGATCGCCGAGGAGCTCTTCATCTCGCCCAAGACGGCGAGCGTCCACGTCTCCAACATCCTCGCCAAGCTCGGCGTCTCAGGCCGGGGCGAGGCCGCCGCCCTGGCCCACCGCCTCCATCTCCTCGCCACACCCCTCTGAGCCACCGGGTCCGCCGCCCTCCGCCGTGTCGCCGGCCGCCCCGTCGCCCTGCGCCGCCTCCCCCGCCGTCGGGCGGCGGGGGGCCCGTATCGTCACGCGGCCCGACGCGAGGTCCACGCGCCCCCGCGACGGGTCGGCGTCACCCGGGTCCTCCCTGGTCAGCGCCTGCCTGCGGCGCTCCTCCGCGGTGTGCCTGCGGCCGGGCGCGAACAGCTCCGCCAGCGGGTCGAACACGGTCACCAGCTCCTTCAGCTCACCTCCAGCCGGAGAACCCTGTCGTCCCCGGAGCCGGGCGTGCCCCGGCCGTCGGTCTCGCTGGTCACCAGCCAGAGCCGCCCGCCGCCCCCCGCGAGGACCGTGCGCAGGCGTCCGTACTCCTCCGAGAGGAACGCCTGGGGGTCCCCCGAGCGTTCCGCCCCGGCGAGCGGGACCCGCCACAGCCGCTCGCCTCTGAGCCCGGCCATCCAGATCGCGCCCCGGGCGTACGCGATCCCGCTGGGGGAGGCCTCCGAGGTCGGCCACTGGGCCACCGGGTCCACGAACCCGGCCTTCCCGGCCCGCCCCTCCGCCTCCGGCCAGCCGTAGTTCTTCCCGGGCTCCACCAGGTTCAGCTCGTCCCAGGTGTTCTGCCCGAACTCGGCGGCCCACAGCCGGCCCTCGTCGTCCCAGGCGATCCCCTGCACGTTCCGGTGTCCGTACGAATAGACCACCGAACCGGGGAAGGGGTTCCCGGGCGCCGGCTCGCCCTCCGGCGTCATCCGCAGGATCTTCCCGCCGAGCGACTCCCGGTCCTGGGCCAGACCGGTCTGTCCGGTCTCGCCGGTCCCCGCGTACAGCATCCGGTCCGGCCCGAACGCGATCCGCCCGCCGTTGTGCACGGCACCCTTGGGAATGCCGGTCAGCACGGGCTCGGGCGCGCCGAGGCGGTCGCCGTCCCCGCCGCCGTACCGCATGCGCACGATGCGGTTGTCGGACGCGGCCGTCAGGTACGCGTACACCCAGCCGTCCCGCACGGCGAGGCCCATCAGCCCGCCCTCGCCCCCCGGCACCACCCCGGGCACCTCGCCGAGCGGGGTCTTCGCCCCGGTCCGCCCGTCGACCCGGGTGATCGTCCGCTCGTCCCGCGAGGAGACCAGCAGATCCCCGTCGGGCAGCTCCGCGAGCCCCCAGGGCGACCTGAGCCCCTCGGCCAGCGTGCCGGTCACCGTCGCCCGCGCGCCCGCGGTCGCGGACGGGCCGGCCGAGCCGCCGGGCGTCGCCGGGGCGGACGCCGTCGCCGACGTCGGCGGGGCCGTGCCCGGCCGGTCCTCCGTACCTCCCGAGGAGCAGCCCGCCACCAGGACCAGCACGGCGGCGCCCCACAGGGCCTTCACAACTGCAGGACGGCTCATGGCGCGGTCCCCTTCGACGAGTCGAGCGGCATCCCTTCACCCTTGATACACCGCTCGACGCGATCAGGTTCCCGATGCCACGGCCCGATCCGCGCCGCGGTCAGTCCCAGGACCCCCGGGCCGCCGGCAGGGCCGCGATCTCCGCCAGGTCGGCCGCGGTCAGCCGCAGGCCGGCCGCCCGGGCGTTCTCCACGGCCCAGGACTCCCGCTTCGTGCCCGGCACCGGCACGACGTGCCGCCCCCGGCCCAGCACCCAGGCGAGCGCCACCTGCGCCGGGGTGACCTCCGCGCCGTGCCGCGCGGCCACCCGCCGCAGCCCCGCCACCAGCGGCTGGTTCGCCGCCATCATCTCCGCCGTGAACCGCGGGTGCCGGGCCCGCGGGTCGTCCGGCTCGAAGCCGCCGCCCGGGGTCAGCGTCCCGGTCAGGAAGCCGTTCCCCAGCGGCATCGCGGCCAGGAAGCCGACCCCGCGCGCCGCGCACCACGGCAGCAGCCGGACCAGTGCCTCCTGGGACCAGACCGAGAGCTCCGCCTGCACCGCCGCCACCGGGAACACCTGCTGGATCCGCTCCAGTTGGCGGATCGTTCCCTCGTAGCCGTCGCGGCTGGGCCCGGTCGCGCGCCGGCGCGCCGAGCGGCTGCCGACCGCGCAGAGCCCGAGCGCCCGCACCTTCCCGGCCGAGACCAGCTCGGCCATCGCGCCCCAGGTCTCCTCGACCGGCACCTCGGGGTCCGCGCGGTGCAGCTGGTACAGGTCGATCACATCGGTCTGGAGGCGCCGCAACGAGGCGTCGCACGCCCGACGGACGTACCCCGGCCTGCCGTTGGCGACCACGTGCCGGCGCTCGCCGCCGTCGCCGACGAGCAGTCCGCACTTCGTCGAGACGAAGGCGTCCGCCCGCCGCTCCTTCAACACCCGCCCCACCAGCAGCTCGTTGGTGAACGGCCCGTACATGTCGGCGGTGTCGAGCAGGCTCACCCCGGCGTCCAGCGCCGCGTGCACGGTCCGCAGCGAGCGGTCCCCCCGCTGTTCCGAACGGCTGTACGCCCAGCTCATCGGCATGCACCCCAGGCCGATCGCACCCACGTCGAGCGCCGTCGCCCCGATAGTCCTGCGCTCCACCTGCCGGTACCCCTCCCTGTGCCGTCCCCCAAAGTAACCAATGGCGCACGGGATTCTTCGCATAGCCTCCCGGTCATGAGATGCGAGAACACCACCGCTGACGTGTGGCTTCCGATTCCCGCGGACGAGATCGACGATCTCCCCGAGCCGGGCGCGTCGGGCCTGGCCTACCGCTTCTGGGACGGCGGACCGGAGTTCCCGGCCGACCCGGCGCGCTGCGCCTTCTACGTCGTCCCGTACATGAAGGGCTCCGAGATCGCCGTCCGGCCGCTGGCCGCGATGACCTCGCTGCGGGTCGTGCAGACCCTCTCCGCCGGCATCGACCACGTCACCCCCGGGCTCGACGCGCTGCCCGCGGGCGTCGCCGTCTGCAACGCCAAGGGCGTCCACGAGGCCAGCACCGCCGAGCTCACGCTCGCCCTGATCCTGGCCTCGCTGCGCGGCATCCCCGGCTTCGTGCGCGGCCAGGACGCCGAGCGGTGGCGGGCCGGCTTCTACCCGGCCCTGGCCGACAAGTCGGTCCTCATCGTCGGCTACGGATCGATCGGCGCCGCCATCGAGGACCGGCTCGCGCCCTTCGAGTGCGCGCGGGTGGCGCGCGTCGCACGCTCCGCACGCACCACAGCGCGCGGCGAGGTCCACGCCCTGACGGAGCTGCCGGCGCTCCTGCCGGAGGCCGACGTCGTCGTGCTCTCCACCCCGCTCACGCCCGCGACCAGGCATCTCGCCGACGCCGGGTTCCTCGGCCGGATGAAGGACGGGGCGCTCCTGGTGAACGTGGCCCGCGGTCCCGTCGTCGACACCGCGGCCCTGCTGAAGGAGGTCGAGAGCGGCAGGATCACGGCGGCACTCGATGTCACCGACCCGGAACCGCTGCCGGCCGGGCACCCCCTGTGGCACGCTCCCGGTGTCCTGATCAGCCCCCACGTCGGAGGGTCCACCTCGGCCTTCATGCCGCGGGCGAAGCGGTTGATCGCGGCGCAGCTGCGGCGGTTCGCGGCGGGCGAGCAGCCGGCCAACACGCTGCTCACCACCGGCTGAGCGGCCGTGCTGGGCCGGCCGGGTGGCGCGTGCTTCCGACACGCGCCACCTGCACGTCCCCCGGTAGTCACGGAGAGTACTGCGACCCTGTCCCTGAGTGACCGTCCTGGTGTATCGTCCCGGAGCGGGGGGACTGCGTCGAGTACGGGCTGACGCTGGGGAGCGAAGTGACGGGTCATCAGATTCCGAGGGGGGCGACGGGTGAAGTACGGCCGAAGGACCGGCGATCCGACGCGGCGACGCCGCCGGCGGCGGGCCTTCCGGACCTCGCCGCCGGCCTCGCGTGTTCCGTGCCGGACCAGGCCGCGCCGCACCGTGAGCCCCGAGCGCCCGAACCGCAGGACACCGGGGCGGCGGCCGACGCGCACGCCGGGCCGGGAATCGGACCGAGGACCGGACCGGACCGTCCGGCCGAGGGCGGCGGCGTCGAACCGCCGGGCCCGGCCGCTCGACCCGGCGGTGCCCCGGCCGCCCGCGCCGCCGCACACCATGCGATCCCCGTGGGGGACGACGTTCCCGCGGGCCCTGGCGACTCCACGCCACCCGGCGCCGTCGGGGCGGCGGGAAGCGGCGGGCCCGGCGGTTCCGGCGGTTCCGGCGGTTCCGGCGGTTCCGTCGGGGCATCCGCGCTGGAGCCGGCCGTCGTGCGGAGGGCCGTCGCCCCTGCGGTCCGCGCGCCGGGCGCCCCGCCGGAGCCGGCCGTCCCGGTCGTACGGGACCCCGCAGGCCCCCACGACTGCGACGGGCACGCACCCGGCCGCGCCGACGAGCCGCCCGCGCGGCCGCACGACACCGCCGGGTGCGGCGGCCCGGCTCCGGAGGGACCGGTGAGCGCCCCCGGGGCGGTCCTCGACCGGCGACCCGCCGCCACGGGCGCCGAACCCGGCCACCCGGACCCCGACCGGCCCCGCCTCGGATCGCTCCTCGCCCAGATCGCTCTGGTGGTGATCTGCGCGGGCTACACGACCGGCGCCTCGCTCGGCTGGGGATCGCCCGAGCTCGCGCTCTTCATGGGCGACTTCGGACTCAGCGCCGCCGCCCTCACCGCCGCGGTCTCCTGCTTCCTCTACGGGCGCGCCCACCGCGGCAGCGCCCGCCCCGCCTGGCTGCTCTTCGCGTTCTCCTCGTTCATGGCCTCCGCGGGCAACGCGGTCTGGGGCTGGTACGAGGTCGTGCTCCGCACGGAGGTGCCCGACTCCTCCGTCGCCGACCTCTTCTTCTTACTCTTCGCCCCGCCGGCCATCGTCGGCCTCCTCGTCCTCGCCAAGAAACCCGTCACCCGGGCCGGCTGGGTCTGCCTCGCGCTCGACGCCTGGCTCATCGGGGGCTCGCTCCTCACGCTGTCCTGGAGCCTCGCCCTCGCCCGTACCGCCCACTTCCAGAACGAGCCGGTGTCCCAGGCGGCACTGTCGCTCGCGTATCCGCTGCTCGACATCGTCCTCGTGAGCATGGTCCTGGTCCTCCACTTCCGGCGCTCCCAGGCGAACCGGTCGGCGACCAACACCGCGATCGCGGCCCTCGCCCTGACCGTGCTCTGCGACGCCCTGTTCACCTCGCCGCTGCTGCGCGAGAACTACGCCTCGGGCCAGCTGCTCGACGCCGGCTGGTTCGCCGGCTCCCTGCTGCTCGCCTACGCGCCCTGGGGGGTGCGCCGGCTCCCGGACGCCACCGCCGTCGCCGCCGCGCGGGGCCAGTGGCTGCACAGCCGGCCGGTGGCCGGCTCGCTCGCCGCGCTCACGCCCTACCTCGCCGCCGCGGTCTGCACCCTCGGCATCCTGTACAACGTCGTGGAGGGGCGCCGCGTCGACCGGGTCGTCGTCCTCACCGGCTGCACGGTGGTCCTCGCCCTCGTCGTGCGCCAGGGCATCATGCTCCTCGACAACATCGCCCTGACCCACGAACTGGCGCAGAAGGAGAACCACTTCAGGTCGCTCGTGCAGGGCTCCAGCGACGTCATCATGATCGCCGCGCCGAACGGGATCCTCCGCTACGTCAGCCCCGCGGCCACCGGGGTCTACGGGCGGGACGCCGAGGAGCTGATCGGCTCCGAGCTGGCCTCGCTGATCCACCCCGAGGACCTCGGCGCCGTCGTGCACGAGGTGCGGCGCTTCCTCGCCGCCTCGCCCGCCAAGGAGCCCACCACCCGGATCGAATGCCGCTTCCGCTCCGGCCGGGGCGACTGGCTGAACGTCGAGTCCACGGTCAACCGGCACCAGGGCGGACTGATCTTCAACAGCCGGGACGTCACCGAACGGGTCCGGCTCCAGGCCCAGTTGCAGCACAACGCCGAGCACGACCCGCTCACCGACCTGCCCAACCGGGCGCTCTTCACCCGGCGGGTCCGGCAGGCGCTCGGCGGCCGGCGCGCCTCCGACGTGGGCACCGCCGTGCTCTTCATCGACCTCGACGGCTTCAAGGGCGTCAACGACCGCCTCGGCCACCAGGCCGGCGACGACCTCCTCGTCCAGGCCGCCCGCCGGCTGCACGACTCCGTCCGCGCCGGCGACACGGCCGCCCGGCTCGGCGGCGACGAGTTCGCCGCCCTCATCCTCGGCGACGGCGGCCGCGACCAGGCGGCCCGCCGGCAGCAGGTCCAGGAGATCGCCGACCGGCTCCGCCTCACCCTCTCCCGCCCCTACCGCGTCGACGGCGGCACCGAGGTCCGGGTCGCCGCCTCCATCGGCGTGGCCTTCGCCGAGCCCGGCATCGAGGCCGGCGACCTCCTGCGCAACGCCGACCTGGCCATGTACCGGGCCAAGGCGGCGGGCAAGGACCGCGTCGAGCTCTACGCCCCCCAGATGCAGGCCGAGGTGGTGCGCAGGACCGAGCTCGCCGCCCGGCTGCGGACCGCCCTCCACGACGGCGAGTTCGCCCTGCTCCACCAGCCGGTCGTCGATCTCGCCACCGGCCGGATCGCCGCCGTCAGCGCCCAGGCGCGCTGGCGCTCGGCCCAGGGCATCCTCTTCACTCCCGCCGAGTACCTCCGGGTCACCGACGACGCCGAGCGCACCGCCGAGCTCGGGCGCTGGCTGCTGGAGGAGGCCGTCGAGCAGGCCGCCGAGCGGGCCGGAACCGGCCACCGCGTCCCCGTCGCCATCCGGATCTCCGCCCGCCGCCTCATGGACCGCTCCCTGCCGCTCGGCTCGATCGAGGCCCTGCTCACCCGGCACGGACTGGCCTCCGGCTCGCTGATCGTCGAGCTCGCCGACAGCGATCCCCGGATCCCGCTCGACGACCTGGAGCAGCGTCTGATCACCCTGCGCCGTCTCGGCGTGCGGATCGCCCTCGACGGATTCGGCAGCGGACATGTGGCGATCAACGCCCTCCGCAGGCTCCCCGTCGACATACTGAAGCTGGACCGGGGCCTCGTCGAGGGCGTCGTGGAGTCGGCCCGCCTCCGCAAGATCACCCGCGGGGTGCTCCGCATCGCCGACGAGCTCGGCATCCGGACCGTCGCCGAGGGCGTCGACGTACCGGAGCAGGTCGTGGCCCTGCGGGCGATGGGCTGCAGCCACGCCCAGGGCATGGCCTTCTCGGGCCCGCTCGACGAGTACCGGCTGCGCAGGGCGCTCGTACGGGACGCGTACCCGCTGCCCGGAGCGGTCCCCGTACGGGCCGGAAACCGTCCCCCGTTCCGCTCAAATAATGAGACGCCCGTCCCACCCACTTGACAGTGGTGAGGGCTGAGAGGGAGGGTCATTGCCATGCGCACCCGAATTCTCGTACTTGGAAAGCGCGTCGGCTGAAGCAGGGCCCCGGTAGGCCCCGCTTGAAACGCACCCGACGCGCTCCCCTCGCTTGCCTCACGGCACGAGGGGTTTTTTGTTGCACTGGCTCACCCCCAAGCCGTCCCAAACCCTCGTAAAACCCTCTGCTTCGAGAAGAGATGCTGATGACCGACCAGGCCACCGGGCACCATCCGCAGCCGCGGCCCCGTAGCGGCGCTCAGGCCGCCACCGCCGTCGAGCACGTCACGGGCGCGCAGTCCCTCATCCGCTCTCTCGAAGAGGTGGGCGCGGACACCATCTTCGGTCTCCCCGGTGGCTGCATCCTCCCGGCCTACGACCCGCTGATGGACTCGAAGAAGGTCCGCCACATCCTGGTCCGCCACGAGCAGGGCGCGGGCCACGCGGCCACCGGCTACGCCCAGGCGACCGGCAAGGTCGGCGTCTGCATGGCGACCTCGGGACCGGGTGCGACCAACCTCGTCACCCCGATCGCCGACGCGCACATGGACTCGGTCCCGCTCGTCGCGATCACCGGCCAGGTCGCCTCCAAGGCGATCGGGACGGACGCCTTCCAGGAGGCGGACATCTGCGGCATCACGATGCCGATCACCAAGCACAACTTCCTGGTCACCAGGGCCGAGGACATCCCGCGGACCATCGCCGAGGCCTTCCACATCGCCTCCACCGGCCGTCCCGGCCCGGTCCTGGTCGACATCGCCAAGGACGCCCTCCAGGCGAAGACCACCTTCAGCTGGCCGCCGCAGACCGACCTGCCCGGCTACCGCCCGGTCACCAAGCCGCACGCCAAGCAGATCCGCGAGGCCGCAAAGCTGATCAGCGCGGCCAAGCGCCCCGTCCTGTACGTCGGCGGCGGCGTCATCAAGGCCGGTGCCACCGCCGAGCTGAAGATCCTCGCCGAGCTCACCGGCGCCCCGGTCACCACCACCCTGATGGCGCTGGGAGCCTTCCCGGACAACCACCCGCTGCACGTCGGGATGCCCGGCATGCACGGTGCCGTCACCGCCGTCACCGCGCTGCAGAAGGCCGACCTGATCGTCGCCCTCGGCGCCCGCTTCGACGACCGCGTCACCGGCAAGCTCGACAGCTTCGCCCCGTACGCCAAGATCGTCCACGCGGACATCGACCCCGCCGAGATCGGCAAGAACCGCGCCGCCGACGTCCCGATCGTCGGTGACGCCCGCGAGGTCATCGCCGACCTGGTCCAGGCCGTCCAGGCGGAGCACAGCGAGGGCAACAAGGGCGACTACACCGCCTGGTGGAGCGACCTCAACCGCTGGCGCGAGACCTACCCGCTCGGCTACGACATGCCGGACGACGGCAGCCTCTCGCCGCAGCAGGTCATCCAGCGCATCGGCGAGCTCACCCCCGACGACACGATCTTCGCCGCGGGCGTCGGCCAGCACCAGATGTGGGCCGCCCACTTCATCGAGTACCAGCGCCCGGCCACCTGGCTGAACTCCGGCGGCCTGGGCACGATGGGGTACGCGGTGCCCGCCGCGATGGGCGCCAAGGCCGGCATGCCCGACCGCCCGGTCTGGGCGATCGACGGCGACGGCTGCTTCCAGATGACCAACCAGGAGCTCACCACCTGCGCCCTGAACAACATCCCGATCAAGGTCGCCATCATCAACAACGGTGCCCTCGGGATGGTCCGCCAGTGGCAGACCCTCTTCTACAACCAGCGCTACTCGAACACCGTCCTGCACTCCGGTCCGGACGACGTCCAGGCGAACAAGGGCACCCGCGTCCCCGACTTCGTCAAGCTGTCCGAGGCCATGGGCTGCGTCGCCCTGCGCTGCGAGGACCCGGCGGACCTGGACAAGGTCATCGCCGAGGCCAACGCCATCAACGACCGTCCGGTCGTCATCGACTTCATCGTCCACGAGGACGCCCAGGTCTGGCCGATGGTCGCCGCCGGCACCTCGAACGACGAGGTCATGGCCGCCCGGGGCGTCCGCCCCGACTTCGGTGACGGCGAAGACGACTGAAGCGCGGAACGAAGCAGAGCGAAAAGGAAGAGACCCAGACCATGTCCACCAAGCACACGCTCTCCGTTCTCGTCGAGAACACGCCCGGCATCCTCGCCCGGATCGCCGCCCTGTTCTCGCGCCGCGGCTTCAACATCGACTCCCTCGCCGTCGGCATCACCGAGCACCCCGACATCTCCCGCATCACCATCGTGGTCAGTGTCGAGGACCTGCCCCTGGAGCAGGTGACCAAGCAGCTCAACAAGCTGGTCAACGTCCTGAAGATCGTCGAACTCGAGCCCAGCGCTGCGATCCAGCGCGAGCTCGTCCTGGTGAAGGTCCGCGCCGACAACGAGACCCGCTCCCAGATCGTCGAGATCGTGCAGCTGTTCCGCGCCAAGACCGTGGACGTCTCGCCCGAGGCGGTCACCATCGAGGCCACCGGATCGAGTGACAAGCTCGACGCCATGCTCAAGATGCTGGAGCAGTTCGGCATCAAGGAGCTCGTGCAGTCCGGCACGATCGCCATAGGGCGTGGTTCCCGGTCCATCACGGACCGGTCCCTCCGGGCCCTCGACCGCAGCGCCTGAGGTCCGGCGCCGCGGGGACGTCGGAGGTCGACGGGCGGTCCATCCGCCGGTCCGACTGACGAGACCCGAAAACCTTCCTCCCGCTCCCCGCCGTACGGTGGGACGCAACACCAGCACTTCAAGGAGATACCCAGTGGCCGAGCTGTTCTACGACGACGACGCCGACCTGTCCATCATCCAGGGCCGCAAGGTCGCGGTGATCGGATACGGCAGCCAGGGCCACGCCCACGCGCTGTCGCTCCGTGACTCCGGTGTCGACGTCCGCGTCGGTCTGCAGGAGGGGTCGAAGTCCAAGGCCAAGGCCGAGGAGCAGGGCCTGCGCGTGGTCTCCGTCGCCGAGGCCGCCGCCGAGGCCGACCTCATCATGATCCTGACCCCGGACCCGATCCAGGCCCAGGTCTACGAGGAGTCCATCAAGGACAACCTGAAGGAGGGCGACGCGCTCTTCTTCGGCCACGGCCTGAACGTCCGCTACGGCTTCATCAAGGTGCCCGAGGGCGTCGACGTCGCCCTGGTCGCCCCGAAGGGCCCGGGCCACCTGGTCCGCCGTCAGTACGAGGAGGGTCGCGGCGTCCCGTGCATCGCTGCCGTCGAGCAGGACGCGACCGGCAGCGCCTTCGCGCTGGCGCTCTCGTACGCCAAGGGCATCGGCGGCACCCGCGCCGGCGTCATCAAGACGACCTTCACCGAGGAGACCGAGACCGACCTCTTCGGCGAGCAGGCCGTCCTCTGCGGTGGCACCGCGGCGCTGGTCAAGGCGGGCTTCGAGACCCTGACCGAGGCCGGCTACCAGCCGGAGATCGCCTACTTCGAGTGCCTGCACGAGCTGAAGCTCATCGTCGACCTCATGTACGAGGGCGGCCTGGAGAAGATGCGCTGGTCGGTCTCCGAGACCGCCGAGTGGGGCGACTACGTCACCGGCCCGCGGATCATCACCGACGCCACCAAGGCCGAGATGAAGAAGGTCCTCGCGGAGATCCAGGACGGCACCTTCGCCAAGGAGTGGATGGCCGAGTACCACGGCGGCCTGAAGAAGTACAACGAGTACAAGACCCAGGACGAGAACCACCTCCTGGAGACCACCGGCAAGGAGCTGCGCAAGCTCATGAGCTGGGTGAACGACGAGGAGGCGTAAGCCTTCGGGGCGGGGGTCGGACAACTGTCCGGCCCCTGTCCGCATCGTTGGACACGCCGTCCAACCACGGACGGGTGATCCTTCCAACGAGGCGCATGAACGGCGCCCCCGCACCACTACACTGCTCAACAACATTCGCGTTCAGGCCCACAGCGTCGTGCGCTTTCACGCGGCAAGCCCCCTCCACCGCCTGCGGCCGTCGGGACGGCCGTCCGCACTGGATCTGTGAGGACTCACGTGAGCTCGAAACCCGTCGTACTCATCGCTGAAGAGCTGTCGCCCGCCACCGTCGACGCCCTGGGCCCGGACTTCGAGATCCGGCACTGCAACGGCGCGGACCGCGCCGAACTGCTGCCCGCCATCGCCGACGTGGACGCCATCCTGGTCCGTTCCGCGACCAAGGTCGACGCCGAGGCCATCGCCGCCGCGAACAAGCTCCGCGTCGTCGCCCGCGCCGGCGTCGGTCTGGACAACGTCGACGTCTCCGCCGCCACCAAGGCCGGCGTGATGGTCGTCAACGCCCCGACGTCGAACATCGTGACCGCCGCCGAGCTCGCCTGCGGCCTGCTGGTCGCCACCGCGCGCAACATCCCGCAGGCCAACACCGCGCTGAAGAACGGCGAGTGGAAGCGCTCCAAGTACACGGGCGTCGAGCTGAGCGAGAAGACCCTCGGCGTCGTCGGCCTCGGCCGCATCGGCGTCCTGGTCGCCCAGCGCATGTCCGCCTTCGGCATGAAGATCGTCGCGTACGACCCCTACGTGCAGCCCGCCCGCGCCGCCCAGATGGGGGTGAAGCTGCTGGCCCTGGACGAGCTCCTGGAGGTCGCCGACTTCATCACCGTCCACCTGCCCAAGACGCCCGAGACCCTCGGTCTCATCGGCGACGAGGCGCTGCACAAGGTCAAGCCCTCCGTCCGGATCGTCAACGCCGCGCGCGGCGGGATCGTCGACGAGGCCGCGCTCTACTCGGCCCTCAAGGAGGGCCGCGTCGCCGGCGCCGGCCTCGACGTGTACGCGAAGGAGCCCTGCACGGACTCCCCGCTCTTCGAGCTCGACCAGGTCGTCTGCACCCCGCACCTCGGCGCGTCCACGGACGAGGCCCAGGAGAAGGCCGGCATCGCCGTCGCCCGCTCGGTGCGCCTGGCGCTCGCCGGCGAGCTCGTGCCGGACGCGGTCAACGTCCAGGGCGGCGTCATCGCCGAGGACGTCAAGCCGGGTCTGCCGCTCGCCGAGAAGCTCGGCCGGATCTTCACCGCCCTCGCGGGCGAGGTCGCGGCCCGCCTCGACGTCGAGGTGTACGGCGAGATCACCCAGCACGACGTGAAGGTGCTCGAACTCTCCGCGCTCAAGGGCGTGTTCGAGGACGTCGTCGACGAGACCGTGTCGTACGTGAACGCCCCGCTGTTCGCGCAGGAGCGCGGTGTCGAGGTGCGCCTGACGACCAGCTCCGAGTCGCCCGACCACCGCAACGTGGTCACCGTCCGCGGCACCCTCGCCAGCGGCGAGGAGGTCTCGGTCTCCGGCACGCTCGCCGGCCCCAAGCACCTCCAGAAGATCGTCGCGGTCGGCGAGTACGACGTGGACCTGGCGCTCGCCGACCACATGGTCGTGCTGCGCTACGAGGACCGCCCGGGTGTCGTCGGCACCGTCGGCCGGATCCTCGGCCAGGCCGGTCTGAACATCGCGGGCATGCAGGTGGCCCGCGCCGAGGAGGGCGGCGAGGCGCTCGTCGTCCTGACCGTGGACGACACCGTCCCGCCCGCCGTGCTCACGGAGATCTCGGCGGAGATCGGCGCGGCCTCGGCCCGCTCGGTCAACCTGATCTGAGGTTCCGCACGACCCCGTACCCGGTCGATAGACGATCGTCTTACACAGGCGTCTACCGGCCGGGTACAGTGCTGTCATGGGACACAAGGAAGACCTGCTCGAAGGCGCCAAGCGCTGCCTCCTGGAGAAGGGGTACGGGCGGACCACGGCCCGTGACATCGTCGCCGCCTCCGGCACCAACCTGGCCTCGATCGGCTACCACTACGGCTCCAAGGACGCCCTGCTCCAGCAGGCCTTCCTCGCCGTCACCGAGGAGTGGGGCGAGGCGGTCGGCCCCGCGGGCGGCGAGGAGAAGCGGGAGCTGCCGGCCGATCCGTACCGGCGCTTCCACGCCGTCTGGGAGCAGGTCATCGCCGCGGCCGGGGCCAGCCGCCCCCTGTGGAAGCTCCAGACCGAGGTCGTCACCCGGCTCGACGACGACGAGAAGCTGCGCGAGGCGATCCGGGAGCCGCAGCGCGAGGGGCGGCTCGGCATGGCCGAGGGCTTCCTCGGCATCGACCCCGAGGCCGACCCCGAGCGGGCCCGGGTGGCCGGACTGCTCTGCCAGGCCCTCGCCACCGGTGTCATGATCCAGTGGATGGTCGACCCGGAGTCGGCGCCGACGGCGGACGACCTCACGGCGGGCCTCAAGGTCCTCATGGGGGAGTGACGGACCGGAGGGGGAGTGACGGCCGGAGGGGGAGTGACGGCCGGAGGGGGAGTGACGGCCGGAGGGGGAGTGACGGCCGGAGGGGGAGTGACGGGCCCGGCTCAGCGCCACGGAATGTTGCGCCAGGGGCTGCCCTCGTGGGCCGTCAGGGCGCGGTGGGCGGCCACGTTGCCCTCGTGGAAGCAGCCGTACTCCTCCCCGTCGAAACGCAGCACCCTCCCCAGCGCGTACCCCGCCGAGTACTCCTCCCAGGAGGCGTACGCCGACCGGGCGAGCGCCCCCGCGTGGACGATCGCCTGTTCGGCCTCGGCGGGCGCGCAGAAGCGGGCCGAGAGGCCCCAGCGCGTGAGGTTCACCGCGCGCCCGTAGTCGTACGCGACCGTCCTGCGCACCCGTCCGTCCGGCGGCAGCAGCCCCTCGGCCCGGAACCGGGCCTCGTAGCGCACGATGCGGCGTACGAGCTCCTCGATGTGCCGTACCGCCGCCGGGCCCGCGCCCAGGTCCTGGGCGTGTCCCGCGGCCGTCTCGCGCCACTCGTCGGGCGCGGGCACCGCGGCGCGCGCGTGCCGCAGCTCCTCGCGGATCCGGAGGGCGAAGTCCGGCTCGGGCGGGCTGTTGCGCCCGTCGAGGAGCGCGTCGAGCTGCTTGCGCCAGCCGGCCCGGTCGGTGACGCCCCAGGCCTCGCGGAGCGAGTCGAGGTCCTCGGTGTAGTCCCGGTAGTGGGACCCGACGTCGTTCCACGGGACGCCGTTGCCGAAGGCCAGATGGGCGCCGCAGGCGAGGCCGAAGGCGAGGGGGCCGTGCAGCGGCCCGTGCCGCAGAGCGGCGAACCGGTCGCCCGAGCCGTGCTCGCGCTCGCGGTACGCGCGCAACCATCCGGCACGGTGCTCGGGCGTGGCCGGCAGCAGCAGCTCCCCGGGGGTGCCGCCGTTGACGGCGAGCAGCGCCCGGGGGTCCCGCCAGGCGCACTCGGCGACCCACTGGAGGGTGATCCGGTGGAACACCAGGTCCGGTTGCCAGGGCGGCAGCATCCCGCGGGTGAGGAGCGGCCGGACGACCAGCCCCTTCGGGAGCTGCCGGGTCCGCCAGTAGACCGACGCGGGTTCGGCGTCCACCTCGGCCCGCGGAGCACCGATGAAGAGCTCGGCCCGGGCGAGGACGCGGATCTGTTCCGCGAAGTCGCCGCGCAGCACCGCCTCGTGGAGCAGCTGCTCGGTCTCGGACGGCGGGGTCCAGGGGGCGGCGTGCGGTGCGGGCTTGCGGCGGGGGCTCATGACCACGGGATGTTCCGGTAGGGGCTCGAAGGGTCCTGGGTGAGGGCGCGATGGAGGGCGGTGGACTCCTGGTACATCGGCTCGGGGTCCCCCTCGTCGAAGTGGATCAGCCGGGCGAGCAGATAGCCGAGCGAGAACTCCTCCCAGGAGCGGTACGCCCGTCGTGCCGCTTCGAGGACCTTCAGGACGGACTCCTCGGCCTCCCGCGGATCGCAGTACCGCGCGCCCAGGGCCAGGCGCACGACGTTCACGGCCCGGCCGTGGTCGAAGGCGGCGAGGGTGTCGACCCGGCCGTCCGGCGGCAGGAGGCCGTCGGCGCGGAACCGCTCCTCGTAGTGGGTGATCCGCCGCAGGAACTCCGCGGCCTCGGTCCGGTCCTCGCCGTGGGGGTCGTCCCGCTCGAACGCGGCGGTCACCGCGGCGGCCCACTCCTCACCGGAGGGCGCGGCGCCCAGCCGGGCGGTGAGGGTGCGCCGGACGCCCAGCACGGACTCGGGGACCCTGCCGACCAGCCGGGTGGCGAGGAGGATCCGCAGCTTGTCCCGGAAGTCCGCCCGGTGGTGGACGGCCCACGGCCGGCGCAGCCGGGAGACGTCGGTGGGGTAGTCCTCGTACTGGGCGCCGAGGCCGTTCCACACCAGGCCGTTGAGGACGGCGAGGTGCGCGCCGAGCGCGAGGGCGTGCGCGACCGGGCCGTGCAGGGGGCCGCCCGCGTGGGTGAGCAGGTGGAGGCGGGGCGGGCCGCCGCCCCGGTCGCTCGCCTCCCGCCAGGCCCGCCGGTCCCGGGCCCGGGCGGGGAGGGCCGCCGCGAACGGGGTGTCGGGGTTGACCGCGAGCCACCACCGGTCGTTCGGCCAGGCGGCGGCGAGCCGGCCGAGGGTGGTCTGCTGGAAGACCCAGTCCGGGTGCCACGGCGGCAGCATGCCCTCGGTCAGCACCGGTACGACGGTGCGCCGGGCGGACCGGTCGCGCCGGGAGATCAGGGGAGGGACGTGGCCGGGGGCGTCGGCCTGCGCCCGTGCCTGCAGGACGTACAGCCGGGTCCGTCCGAGGGCGTCCAGGACCGCGGCGCGGTCGTCGCGTTCCCCCGCCTCGTACAGCAGTCGCTCGGTGTGCGTCGGCGGCGCCCCGTTCCCCGTGGTCATGGGGGAGATTCTATGAACGGGCCGAACCGGGCCGGCGGGGCGGCCGTTCGGAACCGTCGGCCTCAGAGCCGCGCCGACTTGAGGGACATGTGGAGCAGCAGGCGGTCCTCGCCGTCGTCCAGGTCCAGGCCGGTGAGCTGCTCGACCCGGGACAGCCGGTAGTAGAGGGTCTGCCGGTGGATGCCCAGGGCGGCCGCCGTGCGTCCCGCCTGGCCCGCGTTGTCGAGGAACACCTCGGCGGTGCGCGCCAGTTCGGCGTGGGCGGGGGCCACCAGCGGGGCGACGGCGGGGTCGACCTCGGGGTGGTACAGCGCCGCGAGCAGGCGGTACGGGCCGATCCCGGCCCACTCGGCCACCGGGCCCAGGCTCGGCTGCGCCGTGGCGGCGCGGGCGGCGGTGTTGGCTTCGCGCCAGGCCGCCGGGAGGTCCGTGAGGCCCCGGCGGGGGTTCGCGATGCCGGCCGGGGCGGCGGCGCGCAGCCGGTCGGCGGCCGTGCGGGCGGGGGAGAGGTCCTCGGCGGTGCGGAGCCGTACGAGGGCGGCGAGGGACTCACCGGAGTCCCCCTCGGGGAGCACGGCGACGGCCGCCGCGCCGGGGACCGACCGGACGGAGGGGGCCTCGCCCTGCCAGGGGGTCACGCAGACGACGGCGTGCAGACCGTCCCCGCTGGGGCCGAGGGCGACGCGGAGGGCCGCGACGGCCATCTCGCTCTGCCAGCCGCGTCCGGCGGTCAGGGTCGCGGCGAACTCGCGCGAGAGGTCGGCGTCCGCGCGCTCCTCGTCGGCGAGCAGGTCGCCGATGCGGGTGGCCACCTCCATGGCGGCCGTGAGCCGGGCCGGCGGGGGGCCGGGCTCGGCGTCGAGCAGCCAGACGTAGCCCAGGACGACACCCCGATGGCGTACGGGCAGGCAGATGCGGTCGCGGAACACCCCGGCGTCCGGGGCGGCCGGGATGCGGACCGGGCCCGTCGCCCGGGTGATGCCGAAGCCCTCGAACCAGGCGCGGACGGCCGGGGTCGACTTGCGCGTCAGGATCGACCGGGTCCGGACGGGGTCCATCGCGCTGTCGTCGTCGCTGTCGTGGGCACCGAAGGCAATCAGGCCGAAGTCTCGGTTCTCCAGCGTCGCGGGTGCGCCCAGGAGCGCGGAGATCTCGTCCACCAGTTCTTGGTAATCGCCCTTCACAGCGCCATTCTCGCACCCTCTCAGACATATGTATGAGAGGCCGCCCACGGATGCGTGACAGCTGTAGATGGCGGACGATCGGAGCGGTCCCTAGGTTTCACGGTGGTTCTTCGTGCTGTTCCCGGATTCTTCGCAAAGACCGGGTACGGCCCCCTTCGTCACCCTGTCCTTCTGGAGGTCCCCGTGCTGGGTCCCGTGATCCTCGCCGCGTCGCGCAGCGACAAGATGCGCCGTTTCGTGTCGGCCGCCCCCGGGACCAAGCAGGTCGTCGCCCGCTTCATCGCCGGTCAGACGGTCGAGGACGTCGTCCCGATCGTCCAGGAGCTGAGCGACCGCGGCCTGGAGGTCACCCTCGACGTCGTCGGTGAGGACATCACCACCGTCGAGCAGTCGTACGCCGCCCGCGACGCCTACCTGGAGCTCATCGGGCGCCTGAAGGAGCTGGGCCTCGGCGAGCGCGCCGAGATGTCCGTGAAGCTCTCGATGTTCGGCCAGTCGCTGGAGAACGGCCACGAGCTGGCCCTCGCGAACGTCCGCCCGGTCGTGGCGGCCGCCGCCGAGATCGGCACCACGGTCACCCTGGACGCCGAGGACCACACCACCCTCGACTCGATGTTCGCCATCCACGAGGAGCTGCGGAAGGACCACCCGCAGACCGGCTGCGTCATCCAGGCCTACCTCTTCCGCACCGAGGACGACGCCCGCCGCCTCGCCGCGAACGGCTCCCGCGTCCGGATCGTGAAGGGCGCCTACAAGGAGCCCGCCTCGGTCGCCGTCCAGGACAAGCCCGGGATCGACAAGGCGTACGTCCGGATCATGAAGATCCTGATGGACGGCGAGGGCTACCCGATGATCGGCTCCCACGACCCGCGCCTGATCTCCATCGGCCAGGAGCTCGCCCGCCGTGCCGGGCGCAAGCTGGACGAGTACGAGTTCCAGATGCTGTACGGCATCCGCAGCGAGGAGCAGAACCGCCTCGCGGCCGAGGGCCACCGGATGCGTGTCTACACGGCGTACGGCACCGACTGGTACGGCTACTTCATGCGCCGCCTCGCGGAGAAGCCGGCCAACCTCCTCTTCTTCGTCCGCTCCATCCTCACCAAGGGCTGAGCCCACCTCTCACAAGGAGTCACGAGACTTATGGACGCTGTCACCCAGGTCCCCGCTCCGGTCAACGAGCCGGTGCACAGCTACGCCCCCGGCTCCCCCGAGCGCGCCCGCCTCGAGACCAAGCTCAAGGAGCTGGCCGAGAACCCGCGCGAGCTGCCGATGACCATCGGCGGCGTGAAGCGCCTCGGCGGCGGCGAGGAGTTCAAGGTCGTCCAGCCGCACAACCACAAGGCTGTCATCGGCACCTTCCGCGGCGCCACCGCGAAGGACGCCCAGGACGCCGTCGACGCGGCCCTCGCCGCGGCCCCCGCCTGGCGCGCGATGTCCTTCGACGACCGCGCCGCGATCATCCTGCGCGCCGCCGAGCTGCTCGCCGGCCCGTGGCGCGAGACGCTGGCCGCGTCCACCATGCTCGGCCAGTCGAAGACCGCCCAGCAGGCCGAGATCGACACCCCGTGCGAGCTCGTCGACTTCTGGCGCTTCAACGTGGCGTACGCCCGCCAGATCCTCGCGGAGCAGCCGCCGGCGAACTCCCCGGGTGTGTGGAACCGTCTGGACCACCGCCCGCTGGAGGGCTTCGTCTACGCGATCACGCCGTTCAACTTCACGGCGATCGCGGGCAACCTGCCCACCGCCCCCGCCCTCATGGGCAACGTGGTGGTCTGGAAGCCGTCCCCGACGCAGACCCACTCCGCCGTGCTCCTCATGGAGCTCCTGGAGGAGGCCGGCCTGCCGAAGGGCGTCATCAACCTGGTGACCGGCGACGGCATCGCCGTCTCCGAGGTGGCCCTGAACCACCCCGACCTGGCCGGCATCCACTTCACCGGTTCGACCAGGACCTTCCAGCACCTGTGGAAGACCGTCGGCACCAACATCGAGAAGTACCGCTCGTACCCGCGGATCGTCGGCGAGACCGGCGGCAAGGACTTCGTCGTCGCGCACCCCAGCGCCGACCGCGCCATCCTGAAGACCGCGCTGACCCGTGGCTCCTTCGAGTTCCAGGGCCAGAAGTGCTCCGCGTCCTCGCGCGCCTACGTTCCGGCCTCCATCTGGAACGACGGCTTCAAGGAGGAGTTCGCGGCCGAGGTCGACGGCATCACCATGGGTGACGTCACCGACCTGTCGAACTTCATCGGCGCCGTCATCGACGAGCGCTCGTTCGCCAAGAACAAGGCCGCGATCGACCGCGCCGCGGCCGACCCGACCTGCACGATCATCGCCGGCGGCACCTACGACGACTCGGTGGGCTACTTCGTCCGCCCGACCGTCATCGCGTGCACCGACCCGGAGAACGAGGTCTTCAAGGCCGAGTACTTCGGTCCGATCCTGGCCGTCCTGGTCTACGAGGACGAGAAGTACGACGAGATGCTGACCCAGATGGAGTCGGTCTCGGACTACGCCCTCACCGGCTCGGTCATCTCCGGCGACCGTGCCGCGGCCGCGTACACGATGGAGAAGCTCCGCTTCGCCGCGGGCAACTTCTACATCAACGACAAGTCGACCGGCGCCGTCGTCGGCCAGCAGCCCTTCGGCGGCGGCCGTGCCTCGGGCACCAACGACAAGGCCGGCGCCCCGCAGAACCTGATGCGCTGGACGCTGACCCGCGCCATCAAGGAGACGCTGGTCCCGCCGACCGAGTACGGCTACCCCCACATGGGCTGACGCCCCCGCCTCCCCCGGAGGCCCGCCGCGCGAGCGGCCCCCGATCACCGCCCCCCTCCCCGGTCCCCCAACCGAGGACGGGGGCGGTTCTCATCGTGCGGGCTTACGCTGCTGGGAGGGGGTTCGGTGAGGAGGTACGACATGCCCGGTTCGACGACACTCGGCCCTGGGCACGGGGTCGACGCGGTCGAGCATCTCGACGCGCTGCGGATGATGTCCCTGGTCAAGCGGCTCCACGGGCTGCTGACGGAGTCGGGGCCCGACCGGATCACGGACGCGCAGGCCGCGGCCCTGAGCGGGGGCGAGGCCTCCTCCCGGGAGGAGCTCGCCGGCTGGCTGGAGCGGGTGGGCCGGGATCTGGAGAGGGCTACGGCCTGAGGTCGGCGCGCCGCCCGAGGAAGTCCCCGATCAGTTCCGCGATCGCCGGCGCGTGGGTCTCCAGGGCGAAGTGGCCCGTCGGGAGCAGGTGGACCTCGGCGTCCGGGAGGTCCCGGCGGAACGCCTCGGCGCCCGCGGGGACGAAGACCTCGTCGCCCTCGCCCCAGACCGCGAGCAGCGGGACCCGGCTGGTGCGGAAGTACTCCTGGAAGGCCGGGTAGAGCGCGAAGTTGGAGCCGTAGTCGGCGATCAGGGCGAGCTGGATGCCGTCCTGGCCCGGGCGGGCCATGAGCGCCGCGTCGTGGTGCCAGGCGTCCGGGCTCAGCAGGTCCCGGTACGCGGCCGGCACGCCCGTCTCGTACTGCCACCGGATGCCGTCCAGGGAGCGGAGGGCGCGCACCGGCGCCTCCGTCTCCGGGGTGCGCTCCGCGATCAGGGCGAGGACCGGCGCCCAGGCCTCGGCGCCGAGGCCCTCCTCGTAGGCGTTGCCGTTCTGGGTGACGATCGCGGTGATCCGCTCCGGGTGGGCGAGGGCGAGGCGCAGGCCGATGGGGGAGCCGTAGTCCTGGATGTAGAGCGCGAACCGCTCCAGCCCCAGGGTCTCGGTGAACTCCGAGGTGAGCGAGGCCAGTTCGGCGAAGGTGTAGGCGAACTCGGCGGCGTCGGGTGCCGCGCTGCGGCCGAAGCCCAGGTGGTCGGGGGCGATCAGCCGGTAGCGGTCGGCGAGCAGCGGGATCAGGTCGCGGAACATGTGCGAGCTGGTGGGGAAGCCGTGCAGCAGGAGGAGGACGGGCGCGTCGGCCGGACCGGCCTCCCGGTAGGCGATCTCGTGGCCCCGGACGGTGGCGGTGCGGTGGTGGACGGACAAAACGGCGGACGTCATCTCTAACCCCTTACGTGCACGACAGTGGTTATGAGTCGACTCAAGCAGGCTTCCTCTAACCTGTCAATGTTCCTTTAAGGGTTAGAGGTGATGTGGGAGTCTGGGGCCATGACCGTGAGGACCGCGCCCACCCACGAACTCGGGGCCGATCGGCTCCGCTCCGTACGCGCGCTGCTCGACGACGCCTTCGACGGAGGCTTCTCCGACGAGGACTGGGACCACTGCCTCGGCGGCGTCCACGCCTGGATCGAGGACGAGCACGGCATCGCGGCCCACGGTGCCGTCGTCCTGCGCCGCGCCCGCCACCGCGGGCGCTCCCACCGCGTCGGGTACGTCGAGGCCGTCGCCGTCCGGGCCGGCCTCCGGCGGCGGGGGCTCGGTGGCGCCGTGATGGCCGCACTGGAGCGGGTGATCGACGGGACCCACGCCTTTGGGGCCCTCGGCGCCTCGGACGAGGGGGCCGCGCTCTACCGGGCGCGCGGCTGGCGGGTCTGGGAGGGCCGCATCGAGGCGATGGGACCCGAGGGGCCCGTCCGGCTCGCGGAGGAGGAGGGACACGTCCTGCTGCGCCCGGCGGCCGGCCGGAGACTGCCCGATCCGGCCGCCGCGCTCGTCTTCGACTGGCGTGACGGCGACGTGATGTGAGGAGGCGTCAGGAGGAGCTCGGGCGCTCCTGGTCCACCCGCCCCCTGGCCGTCTCCAGGTGCGAGGTGAACAGGGCGGAGAACATCGAGGCGAGCGCGATGGTGATCGCGAGCCCGCCCGTGCCGAGCGTCCCGATGAAGCAGGCCGCCGTCGCGGCGCCGACCACGACGGCCCACACCGCGAGCGCCGCCTTGCCGCGGCGGCTCAGGAACAGCCACCGGCGCGGGGCGGCCGGCCGGACGTCCAGGGATCCGGCGGGGCCCGCCGTCGCCGCCCGCGGCCGCTTGAAGTAGCCGTACACCAGCCACTCCCCGCACGGCTCCCAGCCCTCCGGCTCCAGCTCGGCCAGCACCTTGGCCCGGCGCCCGGCGCCGATGACCTCGCGGCGGTACTCCCAGCGCAGGGTCGCCGTCGCGGGACGTCGGCAGACGAACCGGCCGAGGGGGTCCAGGGACTCCACCTCCCAGCCCTGGTCGCCGTGGACGGCGAGCATCCGGCGGTCGTTGAAGAGGTCCGCCGTCCAGGTCCAGCTCTCCGCCCGGTCGTCCGGTTCGCCCGGCAGCGGCGCGAGGCCGCCGAGCCGGGCGGCGAACGCGGCGGCCGGCCCGAACTCCTCCTCCGGGTGCGCCCCGGTCCCGGAGAGGTGCCCGCGCAGGTCCTCGACGGTGGCGTCGATCTGCTCCTGCGGCACGCCCGCGGCGCGCAGCGCGTCGGCGAGCTCGGCGAAGTAGCGGTCGGGTGCGGTGGTCATGCGGTGGTTCCCCCTGGGTGGAGCGTGGTCTCGACGGCGCGGTGGAAGCGCAGCCAGTCGCGGCTCTCGGTGGCGAGGTGCTCGCGCCCTTGTGCGGTGAGCCGGTAGTAGCGGCGCCCCGGGCCGCGCTCCGCGGCGCGGAACTCGGCCTCCACCAGACCCGCTTCCTCCAGCCGGTTCAGTACGGGATAGAGCGTCCCGCCCTTGATCTCGCCGAGTCCCGCCTCGGCGAGCGCCCTGGCGATCTCGTACCCGTAGCTCTCGCCGTCGGTCAGGCGGGAGAGGACGAGCAGGTCGAGGACTCCCTTGAGCCAGCTGGATCTGCGGTCTGCGGCCATGGGTGTATTGCACCACCAGCTAGGTAGGGATGCAAACTAGATAGTGGGGCCGAGTTCATCGGGCGACCAGCATCTTCCCCAGGTTCTCGCCGCGCAGCATCCCGAGGAACGCGCTCACGATGTGCTCGAAGCCCTCCACCATCGTCACGTCCAGGGGCAGCGAGCCGTCGCGCAGCCCCGGAACGGCCAGGTCGTACAGCTCCTCCAGGGCGTCGGCGTGGTCGCGCACCAGGAACCCCTCCAGCCGGATGCTCTTGCCGACCACGTCGAAGAGGTTGCGCGGAGCCGGCGGGGGAGTGGAGAGCGCGTGGTACTGGCCCACCGCGCCGACCCAGGCGATCCGCCCGAACGGGCGCAGCGATCCGATCGCCGCCTCCAGATGGTCGCCGCCCACCCCGTCCAGCACGGCGTCGAGCCCGTCCGGCGCCGCCGCGGCGAGCAGCTCCGGGACCGGGCCGTCGTGGTAGTCGAAGGCCGCGTCGAAACCGACCCGCTCCGTCAGGTACGCCGCCTTCCGCGCCGAACCCGCGCTGCCCACGAGCCGGCCCGCGCCCAGCAGCCGGGCCAGCCGGCCCGCCGCGGTGCCCACCCCGCCCGCCGCGGCCGAGACGAACAGGTCCTCGCCCGGCTGGAGGCGCGCGATCCGGGTCAGACCCACGAAGGCCGACAGGCCCGTACCGCCGAGCAGGCTCAGGTGCGCCGCGAGCGGGACGCCGGGGCCGAGGTCCGGGACCTTCCTCGCCTCGGCGGGGGACACGACGGAGTGCGTGCGCCAGCCCCGGCGGTGCAGGACGAGGTCGTCCGGCCGTAGCGCGGGGTCGCGGGACTCCAGGACCCGGCCCAGCGTGCGGCCCTCCATGGGGGAGCCTAGGGTCCAGATCTCGTCCGAGTCCATCGCCTCGCGGTGGTAGGGGTCGACCGACCACTGGAGGTTCTCGACCAGGGCGGTGCCCGGCTCCGGTGCCGGGACCGCGGACTCGGTGAAGGCGAAGAGGCCGGGCGTGGGGAAGCCGTCCGGACGGGCGGTCTGCCGGACGGTGATCATGGTGTCGTTCGTCATGCCGCCGACCGTAGGAAGGAATCCGGCGGCCGGGCAGGGGGTAGCGTCGATGGCCGCGGCCCGTCCATGAGCGCCGCTCATAGACACAGGTGGGAGCCCCCGTGACCGAACTCGCGCCCCGCGAACTGCGCGTCCTCGTCGCCGTCGCCGACACCGGTGGCTTCTCGGCGGCCGCCGCCGTCCTCGGCATGACCCAGTCCGCGGTCTCCCACTCGGTGCGGGGCAGCGAGCGGCGGCTGGGCGCGGTCCTCTTCGACCGCGGCCGGTCCGGCGCGTCCCCGACGCCGGCGGGCGCGGTGGCCCTCGCGCACGCGCGGCGGGCCCTCCGGCTCCTGGAGGTGATGGGCTCCGAGGTGCGCGCCGCGGCGAGTGCCGCGGCGGGCGCCGGGGCGGGCGCGGGCGTCCCCGCCGGACCGCTGCGGATCGCGGCCTTCCGCAGCGCCGCGCTCCATCTGCTCCCGCGGGCCCTGGGGCGTCTGACGGAGCGGCACCCGGGGATCGTGCCCGAGGTGCGGATCGTGCGGGAGGTGGGGCGCGGGACCGCCGGCGAGGTGCTCGACGGGCGGGCCGACCTCGGCATCGCGACGCTCGGCACGACCTCGCCCGTCCCGCCGGAGCTGGTCGGCGGCGTCCTGGTGGAGGAGGGGTACGCGCTGGTGCACCCGGCGGGCCATCCGGCACCCCGCTCGCTCCCGCTGATCGACTGGACCGAGAACTGCACCTCGTACACGCGCGACTGGTGGGCCGGGCAGGAGTGGCTGCCGCCCGCCACCGTCCGGGCCGAGGACGACGGGACGGTGCTCTCGATGGTGGGCACCGGTTTCGGGATGGCGGTCATGCCGGAGCTGTCCCTGGTCGGAGCGCCGTCCTCGGTCGAGATCACCGATCTCGGTCCGGACCGCCCGACCCGCTCCGTCGGCTACGTCACCACCCCCGAGCTGGCCTCCTCGCTCGCCGTACGGGCCCTCATCCGCGAGCTGCGGGCCATCGCGGGCTGACGCGCCGTGGCATGCCGTCTCAGATAGTAGGAAGTCCGAGTAATTGTGGAGACAGATGAGGGGACCTGCCCTAGCTTTGTAGAAGCCGAACGTCTCGCTTCATCAGCGAATGGCGGTCGAGAGCGCGACGCCCTGTGCAGGCAACCCCTGCGGCGGCGCTCCCCGCCCCTGCCGGCACCTTCGATCACCACTGATCTCCGCACTTCGGATCACCACTGATCTCAAGGAGTCGATCCCTCATGGCAACTCAGACCGCCCGCCGCGTCCGCCACTCCGCCAACCGTCCCAGCGACGAGGCCCGCCAGAACGCCGCAGCCGCCCTCCAGCGCGCCCTCGACCGCCGTGACAACGGCGGCTCCACCGGCCACTGACCCCCCGTCACCCGAAGGGCGCTTCGTCCACATGATGGACGAGACGTGTCAGACGATGGGACGAAGAGTAGGGTGCCGACATGTCTCACAGCATCAATCTCGCAGTCATTCCCGGCGACGGCATCGGCCAGGAGGTCGTGGCCCAGGGCCTCAAGATCCTCGCGGCCGTCCTTCCCCAGGACGTGAAGCTGGAGACCGAGGAGTACGACTTCGGCGCCAAGCGCTACCACGCCACCGGTGAGACCCTCACCGACGCCGACCTCGACTCGCTCAAGAAGCACGACGCCATCCTGCTCGGCGCCATCGGCGACCCGTCGGTGCCGTCCGGGGTGCTGGAGCGCGGCTTCCTCCTGAAGCTCCGCTTCGCCTTCGACCACCACGTGAACCTGCGTCCCTCGAAGCTGCTCCCCGGCGTCGCCACCCCGCTCGCCGGGCAGCCCGAGATCGACTTCGTCGTGGTCCGCGAGGGCACCGAGGGCCCGTACACCGGCAACGGCGGCACGATCCGCAAGGGCACCCCGCACGAGGTCGCCACCGAGGTCTCGGTCAACACCGCCTTCGGCGTCGAGCGGGTCGTCCGCGACGCCTTCGCCCGCGCCCAGGCCCGCCCGCGCAAGAAGCTCACGCTGGTCCACAAGAACAACGTGCTGACCTTCGCCGGCCACCTGTGGACGGACATCTTCACCAAGGTCGCGGCCGAGTTCCCCGAGGTCACCACCGACTACCTGCACGTCGACGCCGCGACGATCTTCCTCGTCACCGACCCGGCCCGCTTCGACGTGATCGTCACCGACAACCTCTTCGGCGACATCATCACCGACCTCGCCGCGGCCGTCTCCGGCGGCATCGGCGTCGCCGCCTCGGGCAACATCAACCCGAGCGGCGCGTTCCCGTCCATGTTCGAGCCGGTCCACGGCTCCGCGCCGGACATCGCGGGCCAGGGCAAGGCCGACCCCACGGCCACCGTCCTCTCCGTCGCGCTCCTGCTCCGCCACCTCGGCTACGAGACCGAGGCCGCCCGGGTCGAGGAGGCCGTCGCGGCCGACCTCACCGAGCGGGGCGACTCCGTCCGCACCACGGACGAGATCGGCGACGCGCTCGCCGCGCGAGTAGCGAGCTGACCCGCGCCGACTGACTCTCCACAGCAGCCGCCGGGTCGCCTCAGCGCCCGGCGGCTGTACCTGTGCGGCCGCAGGGTGCAACCATCGAACCCTGGACCGTGTTCACCCGTTTCGTGCACCGGCCCCCACGAGCGATAATCGAACGTGGGGCCGCGGCATGCGGGCATGCTCGGACGTCCACGTACCGCGGACGTCAGCCGCAGACTGAGGCGTGAGCGCGGTCCGACACACACAACCGGTGAAGGACACGCACTCATGACGACGCCCACCATCGAGCTCAAGCCCTCCTCCAGCCCGCTGTCCGACGCGGAGCGCGAGACGATCCTGGCCAACCCCGGGTTCGGCCGCCACTTCACCGACCACATGGTCACCATCCGGTGGACCGAGGGCCGGGGCTGGCACGACGGGCAGCTCGTGCCGTACGGCCCGCTGCACCTGGACCCGGCGACCAGCGTCCTCCACTACGCGCAGGAGATCTTCGAGGGACTGAAGGCCTACCGCCGCCCCGACGGTTCGGTCGCCACCTTCCGCCCCGACGCCAACGGCCGCCGCTTCCAGTACTCCGCGCGCCGCCTCGGCATGCCGGAGCTCCCGGTCGAGACCTTCATCGAGGCCTGCGACGTGCTGGTCCGCCAGGACCGGGCGTGGGTGCCCGCGCACGGCGGCGAGGAGTCCCTCTACCTGCGTCCGTTCATGATCGCGACCGAGGTCGGCCTCGGCGTCCGCCCGGCCAACGAGTACCTCTTCGTCGTCATCGCCTCCCCGGCCGGCGCGTACTTCCCGGCGGGCGTCAAGCCGGTCTCCATCTGGGCCTCCGAGGACCGGGTCCGTGCCGTCCCCGGCGGCGTCGGCGACGCCAAGACCGGCGGCAACTACGCCGCCTCCCTGCTCGCCCAGGCCGAGGCCGCCGAGAAGGGCTGCATCCAGGTCGCCTACCTCGACGCGGTCGAGCACAAGTGGGTCGAGGAGCTCGGCGGCATGAACCTGTACTTCGTGTACGGGAACAAGATCGTCACCCCGACCCTCACCGGCTCGCTGCTCGCGGGCATCACCCGCGACTCGCTCCTCAAGGTCGCCGAGGACCTCGGCTACGAGTCGGAGGAGTCCCGGATCTCCATCGACCAGTGGCAGAACGACAGCGAGAACGGCACCCTCACCGAGGTCTTCGCCTGCGGCACCGCCGCCGTGATCACCCCCGTCGGCACGGTGAAGTCCGCCCGGGGCGAGTGGCAGCAGTCGGGCGGCGAGCCCGGCGAGGTCACGATGAAGCTCCGCGAGGCGCTCCTCGCCGTCCAGACCGGCAAGGCCGAGGACGTCCACGGCTGGATGCACCAGCTGGGCTAGTCGCCCGCCTCGGAGGACGCCCCGCCGGCGGTGCCGGGCCCACGGCCCGATCGGCGGGGCGTCTCCATGAGTCCGGCTCCCTCGGAATGAGGCCGGCTCCCTCGGAATGAGGCCGTCTCCCTCGGACCGGGCCCGCGGTCCGGTCCCTGGGTCGGGGCCCGCGATTCGGTCCCTGGCCGGGTCCGCGATTCGGTCCCTGGGTCGGGGCCCGCGATTCGGTCCCTGGCCGGGTCCGCGATCCGGTCCCAGGGTCGGGGCCCGCGATCCGGTCCCTGTCCGGGTCCGCGATCCGGTCCACGGTCGGGAGTGCGAGTCCGCCCGCGATCGGGCCCGTTGCCCGGCCCGCTGCCCGGCCCGTGGGCCAGCCCGTGGACCGGGTCCCGGGCCTGGCCCCCGCCTCCGACGGGACGAGCCCGTGCCCCCTCCTCCGACGGGCCTGGCCCGGCCCCGTCCGAGGAGGCCGGTACTACTCCGCGGTCGCCAGGGCCTCCGGGGCCGTCGCGTCCATCGGGGCCCTGTTCGGCGTCAGGACCGCGTACAGCGCCCCGCCCACGAGGCCCGACAGCACGAAGCTGCAGTCGATCCCGCCGGTCAGCGCCAGCAGCGGCCCCTCGTACAGGGGCGTCGACACCGCGGCGAGGCCGACCGCCGCGCCGATCGCCCAGGAGGCGGTGGCGCGCGGGTGCCACCCCGCCGAGTACCAGTAGATCCCCCCGCGCGAGCGCCGGTTGTAGACCTGGAGGGCCTCCGGGTCGTACGCGCCGCGGCAGCGCACGTGCCCGATCAGGGTGATCACCGCCCACGGCGTGCCGATCGCCGTGAGCAGCAGCACGAACGAGGTCATCGCCGACTGGGCGTCCGAGGCGAAGTGGCCGAGGAAGACGAAGGCCGTCGCGACCGCCGCGACCACGAGCGTGGCCCGGGCCCGGGTGGCCTTCGGCAGGATCGCGTCCAGGTCGAGGCCCATCGAGTACAGCATCAGCCCGGCGTTGCCGACGGATCCGGCGGTGGCCGCGAGCAGCAGCGGGACGAGGTACCAGGCGGGCGAGGCGGCGACCAGCGGCCCGGCGTAGTCGAGTCCGCCGCGGGCGGCGAGCGCCGTGAACGTGCCGAAGAGCTGGGGGACCAGCAGCCCGACGACCAGGCCGAGACAGGTGGCCCGCCAGACGGACCGGGAGCTGTGCCGCTCGGGGGAGACGTACCGGGTGTAGTCGCCGAGCAGAGTGATGAAGGCGACCGGTCCGCTGAGGCCCGCCGCCACCGCCGAGAGCAGCCAGGTCGGCCAGAACGAGCCGAGCAGGTAGGGGGTGTCCGGCACCGCGGCCGCCGTGAAGTCGCCGGCGTACGCCAGGAGTCCGAGGGCGAGGAGCACGGTCATGACGACGGAGAGCGCCTTGCTCAGCTTGAGCAGCAGCCGGTAGCCGTACACCGCGGCGACCGCGGTCCCGGCGGCCAGCAGTGCGTAGACGGCCGCGTGTGCGGCGCCGCCGGTCGGGAGGCCGACCAGCCGGGCGAGCGTCCCCACCATCACGTCGCCGCCGATCCAGAGGGTCAGCGCCGTGTAGCCGAGGGAGAGCAGCAGGCCGACCACCGAGCCGACCAGCCGGCCCCGGACGCCGAAGAAGGCGCCGGAGGAGGTGGAGAGGTTGGTGGCGGTGCGGAGCGACACGAGGGCCAGCGGGGCGGTGACCGCGACGCCGACGAGGGTGCCGGTGACGACGGAGGCCACCGAGGCCCAGAGCCCGAGCCCGAAGGAGACCGGCAGCCAGCCGAAGACGATCACCCCCAGGCAGAGGTTGGACCCGAGCAGGATCGCGACGAGATCACGGGGCCCGCTGGTGCGTTCGGCCTCGGGGACGGTGTCGACTCCGCGCTGTTCTATGGGCATGGGGTCTCCTGGGGACGGGAGCGGCGGGCGTATTTAGAGCGACGCTCAATGTGACCTGAGCCAGCATGCCGAGTCAATGCTTGGAGGAAAGCGGCTGAACATTTAGAGTGTCGCTCAAAAGAGTGGCGAGGGGACGGCCCGCCCCGTGCGCGGGGCGGCGGGCCCCGCCCGCCACGACCGCCCGCCACGACCGCCCGCCACGACCGCCCGCCACGACCGCCCGCCCCGCCCCGATCGGCCGGGGCTCCCCGACGACCAGCCCTGCGAACGCCCCCCGGCCCACCCGGACCGTCTAGCCCCACGAGGACCCGTCACCATGACCTACCGCATGCCCGCCGAGTGGACGCCGCACGAGCGCACCTGGATGGCCTGGCCCAGCCCCAACCCCACCTTCACCAACGCCGAGGAGCTGGCCGAGGCCCGTACGGCCTGGGCGTCCGTGGCCCGCGCCGTGCGCCGCTTCGAGCCCGTGACGATGGTGGTGGCCCCCGGCGACGCCGACTCCGCCCGCGCCCTCGTGGGCGAGGACGTCGAGCTGGTCGAGCGGGACCTCGACGACGCCTGGATGCGGGACATCGGCCCGACCTTCGTCACCGACGGCACCGCACTGGCCGCCGTCGACTGGGTGTTCAACGGCTGGGGCGCCCAGGACTGGGCCCGCTGGGAGCACGACTCGAAGATCGCCCGGCACGTCGCGGACACGGCGGGCGTCCCGGTCCTCTCCTCCCCCCTCGTCAACGAGGGCGGCGCCCTCCACGTCGACGGCGAGGGCACCGTCCTGCTGACCGACACCGTGCAGCTCGGCTCCGGCCGCAACCCCGGGTGGACCCGCGAGCAGGTCGAGGCCGAGATCCACGCCAAGCTCGGCACGACGAAGGCGATCTGGCTCCCGCACGGCCTCAGCGGCGACTACGGCCTCTACGGCACCCAGGGCCACGTCGACATCGTCGCCGCCTTCGCCCGCCCCGGCACGGTCCTCGTCCACAGCCAGCAGGACCCGGCCCACCCCGACTACGAGCGCTCCCGGATGTACGTGAACATCCTGCGCGGCCAGACCGACGCCCAGGGCCGCCCCCTGGAGGTCGTCGAGATCCCCGCCCCGACCGTCCTGAAGGACGAGGAGGGCGACTGGGTCGACTACTCGTACATCAACCACTACCTGTGCAACGGCGGCGTGGTCCTCTGCGCCTTCGACGACCCGCACGACGAGCTGGCCGCCGAGATCTTCCGCCGCCTCTTCCCGGAGCGCGAGGTCGTCCTGGTCGACGCCCGCACGATCTTCGCAGGTGGGGGCGGCATCCACTGCATCACCCAGCAGCAGCCGAAGGTCTGAGGCCGGGAGGGGGATGAGGTAGAACGTACGAGTGACCCGTATGGACCCCTCCGACCCCTCCCGCCCCTCCGTCGCGGCCGCCCCGCCCCGCCGGCGCAACCAGGCCGCCCCGCCCCGCGAGGAGCTGCTCGCCGCCGCCATGGACACCATCGCCGAGCGCGGGCTCGACGGGCTCACCATGGCGGGGCTCGGGCGGCAGGTCGGGATGAGCAGCGGGCACCTGCTCTACTACTTCCGCACCAAGGACGAACTGCTGCTCCAGACCCTGGAGTGGAGCGAGGGGCGCCTAGGCGCGGAGCGCAGCGCCCTGCTCTCCCGGCCCGGGACCGCCCGCGAGCGGCTCGACGGGTACGTCGACGTCTACGTGCCCGACGGACCGCGCGATCCGCACTGGATCCTCTGGCTGGAGGTCTGGAACCGGTCCCAGAACGCGGACGCCGACGCCCGGGTCCGGCAGGCCGCCATCGAGGGGGCCTGGCACCGCGACCTGGTCGCGATCCTCGCCGAGGGCGTCTCGCGCGGCGAGTTCCGGCCGGTCGACCCGGACCGCTTCGCCACCCGCACGAGGGCGCTCCTGGACGGCTTCAGCGTGCACGTCGCCGTCGGCGTGCCCGGCACCGGACGCGAGCAAGTCCTGGCACACGTACGAGAGTTCATCGAGCAGGACCTGCTGCCACGGCCCTAGCCGCAGCCCTGGCCGCGGCCCTGGCCGCGCACCGGCCCGCCGTCGCCCCCGCCCGGCCCGCGACCACAACGCACGCAAGTACACGGGATCGTTGCCCGCTGCACCCTTGTTGCCCCGGCGTCACCTCCGGCACGGTTCCGGTCCATGGGACGAGAGCACTGGAAGAAGATCTGGGTCGGCTCCGCCGGCAACATGGTCGAGTGGTTCGACTGGTTCGTGTACGCCAGCTTCGCCACCTACTTCGCGGGGGCGTTCTTCCCCGAGGGGAACGACACGGCCAAACTCATGAACACCGCCGGCATCTTCGCCGTCGGCTTCTTCATGCGGCCCGTCGGCGGCTGGCTCCTCGGCCGGGTCGGCGACCGCAGGGGCCGCAAGGCGGCCCTCACCCTCACCGTCACCCTGATGTCCGCCTCCGCGCTCCTCATCGCGGTCGCGCCCACCTACGCCGTCGCCGGGTACGGCGGCGCCGCCGTCCTCCTGGTCGCGCGCCTCCTCCAGGGACTGTCCGTCGGCGGCGAGTACGCCGCCAGCGCCACCTACCTCACCGAGGCCTCGGCCCCCGAGCGCCGCGGCTTCGCCTCCAGCTTCCAGTACGTGTCGATGACCGCCGGCCAGATCCTCGGCCTCGGCCTGCTGCTCGTCCTCCAGCACACCCTCTCCACCGAGGCCCTGCACAGCTGGGGTTGGCGCATCCCCTTCGTCCTCGGCGCCCTCGGCGCCGCCGTCGTCTTCTACCTGCGCCGCACGATGCTGGAGACGGAGGTGTACGAGACCACCGCCGACGACGGGGTCGCGAGCGACCAGAAGGGCACCCTCACGGCGCTCTGGGCGCACCGGCGCGAGGCCTTCCTCGTCGTCGCGCTCACCATGGGCGGCACCGTCGCGTACTACACGTACACCACCTACCTCACCAAGTACCTCTCCAACTCCGCGGGCCTCCCCAAGCAGACCGCCACCCTGGTCTCCTTCTGCGCCCTCATCGTCTTCGCCTGCCTCCAGCCGCTGGCCGGACGCCTCTCCGACCGCATCGGCCGCCGCCCCCTGCTCATCACCTTCGCGGTGGGCTCGACGCTCCTCACCGTCCCGATCCTGACGATGCTGAAGCACGCCGGCTCCTTCTGGCCGGCCCTCGGGCTCTCGCTGCTCGCGCTGGTCGTCGTCACCGGCTACACCTCGATCAACGCCTGCGTGAAGGCCGAGCTCTTCCCCACCGGCATCCGCGCCCTCGGCGTCGCCCTGCCGTACGCCGTCGCCAACGCGCTCTTCGGCGGAACGGCCGAGTACGTGGCCCTCTGGTTCAAGGACGCGGGCGTCGAGTCGGGCTTCTACTGGTACGTGGCGGGCTGCGCGGCCGTCTCCCTGGTCGTCTACCTCACGATGCGGGAGACCCGGGACATCGACCTGGGGCGGGTCGGCGCGGACGGCGGCGACGCCCTGCCCGGCCGCGAGCCGGACCGGCTGCCCGTATCGTGAGATCCCCGTCCCGCCGGGACGCCACCTGTGTCAGACTTCCGGCGTGCTTGCTACCACGATGATTATCGGCAGCAGTGCGCCGGTCCGCAGTGGCCACTGAATCGCGGCACGACCCCCGCGGCAGTGGACACCGTGCCTCAGACCCGCGCGCAGACCTCTCGCACCCGCGAGGGGTTTTTTCGTTTTCCGGCCCCACCCGCGCCGGAGACCGACGCCGCGTGAGAATGGGGGCAAGTGGATCCATCCCTTCCGGAGCCACATCCGACAGGAGCCATCACAGCCATGACCACGGAGAACGCCGAGAGCCCGGGCCTCGACGACAGCTTCCATGTCTTCGACACGACGCTGCGCGACGGGGCGCAGCGTGAAGGCATCAACCTCACCGTCGCGGACAAGCTGACCATCGCACGGCACCTCGACGAGTTCGGCGTGGGCTTCATCGAGGGCGGCTGGCCCGGGGCCAACCCGCGCGACACGGAGTTCTTCGCCCGCGCCCGCCAGGAGATCGACTTCAAGAACGCGCAGCTCGTCGCCTTCGGCGCCACGCGCAGACCCGGCGGCGACGCGGCCGCGGACCCGCAGGTCAAGGCGCTCCTCGAATCCGGCGCCCCGGTCGTCACGCTGGTGGCGAAGTCGCACGACCGGCACGTCGAGCTCGCCCTGCGCACCACCCTCGACGAGAACCTGGAGATGGTCCGCGACACCGTCTCCCACCTGGTCTCCGAGGGCCGCCGCGTCTTCGTCGACTGCGAGCACTTCTTCGACGGCTACAAGGCCAACCCCGACTACGCCAAGGCCGTCGTCCGCGCCGCCCACGAGGCCGGCGCCGACGTCGTCATCCTCTGCGACACCAACGGCGGCATGCTCCCCGCCCAGATCCAGGCCGTCGTGGCCACGGTCATCGCCGACACCGGCGCCCGCCTCGGCATCCACGCCCAGGACGACACCGGCTGCGCCGTCGCCAACACCCTGGCCGCCGTCGACGCCGGCGCCACCCACGTCCAGTGCACCGCCAACGGCTACGGCGAGCGGGTCGGCAACGCCAACCTCTTCCCCGTCGTCGCCGCCCTGGAGCTGAAGTACGGCAAGAAGGTGCTGCCCGACGGCGCCCTCGCCGAGATGACCCGGATCTCGCACGCCATCGCCGAGGTCGTCAACCTCACCCCCTCCACCCACCAGCCCTACGTCGGCGTCTCCGCCTTCGCGCACAAGGCCGGGCTCCACGCCTCCGCGATCAAGGTCGACCCCGACCTCTACCAGCACATCGACCCCGAGCTGGTCGGCAACACCATGCGGATGCTGGTCTCCGACATGGCCGGCCGGGCCTCCATCGAGCTCAAGGGCAAGGAGCTCGGCGTCGACCTGGGCGACGACCGCGCGCTCGTGGCCCGGGTCGTCGAGCGGGTCAAGGAGCGCGAGCTCCAGGGCTACACCTACGAGGCCGCCGACGCCTCCTTCGAGCTGCTCCTCCGGGAGGAGGCCGAGGGCCGGGCCCGCCGCTACTTCCGCACCGAGTCCTGGCGCGCGATCGTCGAGGACCGCCCCGACGGCACCCACGCCAACGAGGCCACCGTGAAGCTCTGGGCCAAGGGCGAGCGGATCGTCGCCACCGCCGAGGGCAACGGCCCCGTCAACGCCCTCGACCGCGCGATGCGGCTCGCCCTGGAGCGGATCTACCCGCAACTCGCCAAGTTCGAGCTGGTCGACTACAAGGTCCGCATCCTGGAGGGCCGCCACGGCACCGAGTCCACCACCCGCGTCCTGATCACCACCAGCGACGGCAACGGCGAGTGGTCGACCGTCGGCGTCGGCGAGAACGTCATCGCGGCCTCCTGGCAGGCCCTGGAGGACGCCTTCACGTACGGCGTGCTGCGGGCCGGGATCGACCCCGCCGAGTAGCCGGCCCGCTGCCCGAAGCGCTGGTCTATGTCTTGTTTGTCGCGCTTCGGGTAGCGTCGAACCATGAGGACCAGGCCGCTCTCCGTCCTGTCGGCCCTCGGCGGGCTGATACTGCTGCTGCTCCTGGCCCTGGCACCCTCCGCGGGCGCCAGGGCCACGGGGATCCCCGACGCGGCCGCCGCCCTGAGACAGGGCCCGGTCTACGTCGACCCGGGCGCCGCCGACCAGCTGTCGACGTCCGAGGCGAACGCCCTCGCCCAGAAGATCAAGGACGCGGACAAGCCCCTGTTCGTGGCGGTCCTGCCCGCGAACGCCCAGTTCCCGCCGAAGGACCTCCTCGCGAACCTGCGGACCCAGACCGGCGTCACCGGCCTCTACGCGGTCCGCCTCGGCGACCGCTTCGACGCGGGCGCCGACCGCGCCGTGATGTCCCAGCAGGCCGTGCGCAACCTGGTCACCTCCGTCCGCCAGCCGGGCGTGGACGCGGCCACCGAACTGAACAACTTCGTCGACCAGGCCCTGCCCACCCTGCGCGGCTCCGCCCCGGCCGGCTGGGGCGCCGTCGGCACCGACTCGGGCGTCCCGGTCGCCGGCCTCGTCACCCTGGGCGCCGTGGTCGTCGCGGGCGGCGCCGGTGCCTACGCGGTCACCCGACGCAAGCGGCTCCGCAAGGAGGCGGAGGAGCGCGCCGCACTCGACAAGCTCCGGGTCGTCGTCGACGAGGACATCACCGCCTTCGGCGAGGAACTCGAACGCCTCGACTTCCACCCCGCCGAGCCGGGCGCCGACGACGCCATGCGCGCCGACTACGAACGCTCCCTCGACTCGTACGACAAGGCGAAGTCCCTGATGGCCTCCGCCGCCCGGCCCCACGACGTCCGCGCCGTCACCGAGGCCCTGGACGACGGCCGGCACGCGCTCGCCGTCCTCGCCGCCCGCCGCGAGTCCCGACCGCTGCCCGAGCGCCGCGCCCCCTGCTTCTTCGACCCGCGGCACGGCCCCTCCACCGAGGACCGCACCTGGAGCCCGGCGGGCGGAACGGCCCGCCAGGTCCCGGTCTGCGCGGCCGACGCGTCCCGCCTCGACGACGGCCTCGACCCGATGGCCCGCACGGTGGACGCGGACGGCGTCCGCCGCCCGTACTGGGAGGCGGGCCCGGCCTACGGCCCCTGGGCCGGCGGCTACTTCGGCGGCGGCCTGCTCCCCGGCCTCCTGATGGGCACCGTCCTCGGCTCGATGCTCTCCACCCCGGCGTACGCGGCCGAGTACGGCGGCGACTTCGAGGGCGGCGACTTCTCGGGAGCCGACTTCAACACCGGCGACTTCGGAGGCAGCGGCTTCGGCGACGGCGGCGGCGGCTTCGGAGGCGGCGACTTCGGCGGCGGCGGCGACTTCGGCGGGGGCGGGTTCTAGGGCCCCGGCCGGAAGCCTCAGACCAGTGGCTTCACCGACATCAGCAGGTGGCGGTGGGTCGCCTGGGGGCCGTCGGTGAGGAGGGCGCGCTGGCCCGGGCCCAGGACGTGGAAGTGGACCTCCGGGGTGTCCAGGGTGGTCAGCGCGTCCAGGAGGTAGCCGGGGTTGAAGGCGACCGTGAGGGTGTCCGGGCCCGTGAGGGTGGCCGGGAGGTGCTGGGAGGCGATGTCGTCCTCGTAGCCCGCCTGGAGGTGGATCGCGGTGGGGGTGAAGGTGAGCTGGACCGGGCTGTCGCCCTCCGCGACGACCGCGACCCGCTTCACCGCCTCGGCCAGCGGGGCCCGCGCGGTGGAGGCCAGGGCGTGGTCGCCGAGCGTGAACAGCTTGTCGTGGCGGGGGAGGCGGCCGTCCAGCAGCCGGGTCGTGGTGCGCAGGCCGCCGTTCTCGAAGCCGATCGAGCCGCCGTCCAGGGCGAGCACGGCCGGTCCGGTGCCCGCCAGGGAGCGGGCGATCTCGGTGAGACGGCGGGCCGGGACGACCACGTCGGCCGCTTCGCCGGAGGCCTCGGCCCCGGGCTTCCACTCCAGGGTGCGGACCGCGTAGCGGTAGCGGTCGGTGGCGGCGAGCGTCATGGTCGTGCCGTCCAGGGCGAGCCGTATGCCGGTGAGGACCGGCAGCGCGTCGTCCCGGCCCGCCGCCACGGCCACCTGCCCGACCGCCGTGGCGAACGCGTCCCCGTCCACCAGGCCGCGGACCTCGGGCAGCGCGGGCGGGGCCGGGTAGTCCTCCAGCGGCAGCAGGGAGAGTCCGAAACGGGCGTCGCCGGAGGTCACCGAGAGGCGGCCGCCCTCGACGGCGAGCCCGGTGCGGCCCCGGGGGAGGACCTTGCAGATGTCGAGCAGCCGCCGGCCCAGGACCAGGGCGCGGCCCTCGACGTCCGTGTCGGCCTCGACTTCGACCCGGGCCGAGGCCTCGTGGTCGAGGCCGGAGACCCGCAGCCGGCCGTCCGCCGCCTCCAGGAGGAGGCCGCCGAGGACGGGCAGGGGGGAGCGGGCCGGCAGGACGCGCGCGGCCCAGGCGACGGCTTCGGTCAGCACGCCGCTGTCGATACGGAGTTCCATGCCGCCGACGCTAGACGCCGGCACTGACAATGCCGAGCGCCCGCCGTCCGCTGCTGCGGAGGGCGGGCGCGCTCGGGGTGACTCAGGCGGCGTTCTTGATCGCGGAGATGTCGAAGTTCAGCTTGACCTTGTCGCTGACCATCACGCCGCCGGCCTCCAGCGCCGCGTTCCAGGTCAGGCCCCAGTCGGAGCGCAGGATCTCGGCGGAGCCCTCGAAGCCGACGCGCTCGTTGCCGTACACGTCCGTCGCGGAGCCGTTGAACTCCAGGTCGATCGCGAGCGGCTTCGTGACGTCCTTGATGGTCAGGTCGCCGGTGATCCGGTACTTGTCGCCGCCGAGCTGCTGCGCCTCCAGGGAGCGGAAGGTCATCAGCGGGAACTGCTCGGCGTCGAAGAAGTCGCCGCTGCGCAGGTGGCCGTCGCGGTCGCCGATGCCGGTGTCGATCGAGGCGATCCTGACGTCGATCGAGGCGGTGGAGGCGCCCGGGTTCGCGCCGTCCAGCTTCAGGACGCCCTCGTGCTCGGCGAAGGTGCCGCGGACGTTGGTGACCATGGCGTGACGGACGGTGAAGCCGATGCTGCTGTGGGCCGGGTCGATGGTGTAGTCGCCGGTCAGGGCGGCGAGGGCCGGGTCGACGGGGAGGGTGGCGACGGCGACGGCGGACTCGTTGCTCTTGCGGTTGAAGATACCCATGACTGACAACTCCTTGATCGGGACGTGTGCTGATCGGTTCTTGTTGAACCTTCAACGAGAATGACTGTAGACCCATTCCGTTCAACTTTCAACATCTCTGGAGGATGTTCACCCGAACGGCGTCGAGAGGGCGACCGCGGGGACGAGGCGGCCCGCCCCCCTGGGCGGCCGCCGCCCCCGTGGTTCCGGCCCGGAGAAGCCCCTCCGGTGGTCGCTTGGACTAACCGAACGGGGTTCTTGGACTGGAGGGGCCCGCGCGGCGCGATCTCGTTGACGGTGCCGCAGGGGCGGGGGCCAACTAGTGCGCATGTCCCTCCCCCCTTCGCGAAGAATCCGTGCGGCCTGCGCCCTCGCCGTCGCTTCCTCCGCCGTGTTCGCCCTGGCCGGGCCCGCCCTGGCCGACGGTGCCGCGGCCCGCGGGGCGACCGCCGCCACCCCGACCGCCGCCACCCCGGCCGGCGCCGCCTCGGACGCCCCCGGCACGGCGTCCGCCCCCGGCGCCGCGGACGGCCCCGTCATCGCCTCCGGCCGGCTCGCCGTGGCCGTCGCCGCGGATTTCCCCCGCGTCCTCTCGTACACCGACCGCGCGAGCGGCGCCCGGCTCCTCGGCAGCACGGCCCCCGTCACGAAGGTCGTCCTCAACGGCACCGCCCACGACGTCCGGGTCAAGGCCGCTCCCGCCCTGACCGCCTCCTCCGCCGCGTACACCCTCGTCTTCCCCGAACTGCCGGGCGTCGAGATCGACGCCCGGCTCGGCGTCGACGGGCGGACCACCACCTTCCGGGTGACCGCCGTCCGCGACACCGAGGCGTTCCGCGTCGGCACGCTCGACATACCGGGCCACGACCTGGTCTCCGTAGGCTCCTCGGACCCCGGCGCCGCGACCGCCTTCACCCGGCTCGACCCGGACTCCACCCGGACCGCCGACGTCTTCGCCCGGATCACCGACGCGACGGCCGCCGAGCCCGCCCCGGTGGGCGCCGGCTACGCGATCGTCAGCACCGGGCGGCTCGCCGCCGCCGTCGAGTCCAACTCCAGCTACGACAAGCCCTCCGGCGCGTCCGCCCGCGACGGCGCCCGCTTCTGGCACCAGGCCCGCACGCGGGCCGCCGGCACCGGCACCGAGACCCGGGTCGGCGTCTGGTCGGGCCAGTGGACCTACCGCGGCGAGGGCGCCCCCAAGCCCGCGACCGGCGACGGACTGCCCTGGGCCAAGGTCGTCGTCACCCCCGACGCCAACGGCGACGGCACCACCGACTGGCAGGACGGCGCCGTCGCCTTCCGCACGATCGGGATCAGGGCCCCGGGCAGCGAGGACACCCCCGACCGGGTCGTCGCCCACATCCCGTTCAACTTCGCCTCACAGGCCACCCACCCCTTCCTGCGCACCCTCGACGACGTCAAGCGGATCTCGCTCTCCACCGACGGACTCGGCCAGTTCGCGCTGCTCAAGGGGTACGGCTCCGAGGGCCACGACTCCGCCCACCCGGACTACGGGGGCAACTACAACAAGCGGGCCGGCGGCCTCGCCGACCTCAACACCCTCCTCAAGGAGGGCCGGAAGTGGGGCGCCGACTTCGGCGTCCACGTCAACGCCACCGAGGCCTACCCCGAGGCGAGGAACTTCAGCGAGACCCTGGTCGACAAGACGAAGCCCGGCTGGAACTGGCTCAACCAGAGCTACTACATCGACCAGCGCCGCGACCTCAACAGCGGCGACCTCGCCCGCCGCTTCCAGCAGCTCCGCGACGAGACCGACCGCAACCTCTCCACCCTCTACATCGACGTCTACTACACCCACGGCTGGATCGCCGACGAGACGATGCGGGCCGTGCAGGCCCAGGGCTGGAACGTCGCCACCGAGTGGTCCGACAAGTTCGAGCGGGCCTCCCTCTGGTCCCACTGGGCCAACGACCTCGACTACGGCGGCGCCACCAACAAGGGCCTCAACTCGCAGATCATCCGCTTCATCCGCAACGGCGAGAAGGACGTCTGGAACGACCACCCGGTCCTCGGCCAGACCGCCCTGGTCGACTTCGAGGGCTGGACCGGCGAGACCGACTGGAACGACTTCACCGCCAACGTCTGGCAGCGGAACCTGCCCGCCAAGTACCTCCAGCAGGAGCGGATCACCCGCTGGAACGGCGACGACCTCACCTTCACCGGCGGCGTCCGCGGCACCGTCGAGGACGGCGTCCGCACCTTCTACGAGCACGGCCGCAAGGTCCTCGACGGCGAGCGCTACCTGCTGCCCTGGGACGACGGCAAGAAGCTCTACCACTACAACAGGACCGGCGGCACGACCAGTTGGGCCGTCCCCGCCGGGACGCGCTCCTACTCCGTGTACCGGCTCACCGACAACGGGCGCGTGAAGACCGCCACCGTGCGGCCCGTCGACGGCCGGATCACCCTGGACGCCGCCGCCGGACAGCCCTACGTCCTGTACCCCGACCGCGCACCCGCGCAGCACGCCCCGAAGTGGGGCCAGGGCACCCCGGTCGCGGACCCCGGCTTCAACGACGCCGCGCTCACCGCCTGGACCAGGACCGGCACCGTCGCCCGGGACACCGACGCGCAGGGCCGCAACAGCGCCAGGCTCACCGGCACCGCCGCCGCCTCGGTCGCCCAGCGGATCACCGGCCTCGTCCCGGGCCGGCGGTACACCGCCTCCGCCCTGATCGAGGTCCAGCCCGGGGCCACCCGGCCCACCACCCTCTCCGCCGGCGGGCGGAACGTCACCGTCGAACGCTCCGCGCTCCAGGACCGGGTCGCCGCCTCCGACTGGAACGGCACCCGCCTCCAGCGCGCCAAGGTCACCTTCACCGCGCCGCGCGGCGCCACGATCCTGCGGATCGAGGCCGCGGCCGGCAGCGCCGCCGCCGTCCGCGTCGACGACGTCCGGATCGTCGCCAACGCCCCCGCCACCCGGCCCGGGGCCCTGGTGCACGAGGACTTCGAGGCCGTCGACCAGGGCTGGGGCCCCTTCCTCAAGGGGGACGCGGGCGGCACCACCGACCCGCGCACCCACATCGCCCAGCTGCACGCCCCCTACACCCAGGCGGGCTGGAACGGAAAGCCGATCGACGACGTCATCGGCGGCGCCGAGTCCCTCAAGTCCCACGACGAGAACAGCGGACTCGTCTACCGGACCGCCCCCTGGACCGTCCCGATGAAGGACGGCCACCGCTACCGCGTCGAGTACGCCTACCGCTCCAGCCACGCGGGCGCGTACGAGTGGGTCACCGGCTACGACCGCGCGGACGGCACCCAGGCCGAGACCCGCCGCACCCCGATCGGTCAGCAGCGGACCGACGGGCGCTTCTCCGAGACCGTCACCGCCGGCTGCGGCGACACCTGGACCGGCCTGCGCAAGCGCGCCGACGCACCGGACGGCGCCGACTTCGTCCTCGACGACTTCACCGTCACCGACCTCGGACCGGCCGCCGAACGCGCCGCCTGCGGCACCCTGACCCTCACCGCCCCCGAGACCCTGGTGCCGGGCCGCCCGAACAAGGTCACGGCCGTCTTCGGCAACGACGAGGCGACCGAGGTCTCCGGCGCCCTGGCCGCGCTCGCCCTGCCGGCCGGCTGGACCGCCGAACCGGCCGCCCCCGTCGCCCTCGGCACGGTCGCGCCGGGCGGCAGGGCCACGGCCACCTGGCAGGTGACGCCCCCGGTGGACGCCGCCTACCGGCCGTACACCCTGGACGCCTCCCTCGCCTACACCGTCGCGGGAGGGGCGCGGAAGCTCGCCGCCGCCGCCACCGTCCGCACCCTGCCCCCGCCGCCCACCGCCGACAGCTGGGCCGGCGACCTCGACTGGACCTCGGCGACCAACGGCTGGGGCCCGGTCGAGCGCAACCTCTCCAACGGCGAGACCGGCACCGGCGACGGCTCCCCGCTGCGCATCGGGGGAGTGACGTACGCCAAGGGCCTCGGCACCCACGCGCCCTCGACGGTCCGCTACTACCTGGGCGGCCGCTGCACCTCCCTCACCGCCGAGGTCGGGGTGGACGACGTCCAGACCTCGCGGGGCAGCGTCCGGTTCAGCGTGCTCGCCGACGGGGCCGCGAAGGCGACGTCCCCGGTCCTCCGGGCCGCGGACGCGGCCTGGTCGCTCACCGCCGACGTCACCGGCGCCGACTACGTCGACCTGGTGGTCGACGACGGCGGGGACGGCAACGGCAACGACCACGCGGACTGGGGCGGCGCCCGCTTCCACTGCGGAGGCTGATCCCGCCGGAGAACAACGGGCCCGCGCCCCTCACGGGGGGCGCGGGCCCTACCGCGGCGTCCACTAGGTTGGGGGGCCGACCCGGGCCCGACGAATCCCCGCCCGCCAGGGTCTATGTCGGACCCCTACAAACACGAGGGGTGCCTGGCTGTTGACTCGTGCCGAACGGTTCCTCGTTCTGTCCAGCCTCACCAGGATTCGACACGCGAGACTGTACGGAGTCGACGGCGGGGTTTTCTTGTCCGACTTCGTAGGGTCGGTACATGACCGTTGTGGACCAGATCCCGAGCGAGCCCGTCGACGCCCGTGGCCGAGTGGCCGAGCTGCACGTCCTGCGCGAGCAGGCCCTCAGCGGCCCGAGTGAGCGCGCGACCGAGGCCCAGCACGCCAAGGGCAAGCTGACGGCGCGCGAGCGCATCGAGCTGCTGCTCGACCCTGGTTCCTTCAACGAGGTCGAGCAGCTCCGCCGGCACCGCGCCCAGGGCTTCGGCCTGGAGGCGAAGAAGCCGTACACCGACGGCGTGATCACCGGATGGGGCACCGTCGAGGGCCGCACGGTCTTCGTCTACGCGCACGACTTCCGGATCTTCGGCGGCGCGCTGGGCGAGGCCCACGCCACGAAGATCCACAAGATCATGGACATGGCCATCGCGGCCGGTGCCCCGCTGGTCTCCCTGAACGACGGCGCGGGCGCCCGCATCCAGGAGGGCGTCTCGGCGCTCGCCGGCTACGGCGGCATCTTCCAGCGCAACACCCGCGCGAGCGGCGTCATCCCGCAGATCTCGGTGATGCTCGGCCCGTGCGCCGGCGGCGCGGCCTACAGCCCGGCGCTGACGGACTTCGTCTTCATGGTCCGCGAGACCTCGCAGATGTTCATCACCGGACCGGACGTCGTCAAGGCGGTCACCGGCGAGGAGATCACCCAGAACGGCCTCGGCGGCGCCGACGTCCACGCGGGTGTCTCCGGCGTCTCCCACTTCGCGTACGACGACGAGGAGACCTGCATCGCGGAGGTCCGCTACCTCCTCTCGATGCTCCCGCAGAACAACCGCGAGAACCCGCCGACCGTCGCCTCCGAGGACCCGGCGGACCGCCGCTCCGACGTCCTCCTCGACCTGGTCCCGGCCGACGGCAACCGCCCGTACGACATGCACAAGGTCATCGAGGAGCTCGTCGACGACGGCGACTACCTGGAGGTCCACGAGCGCTGGGCCCGCAACATCATCTGCGCGCTGGCCCGTCTCGACGGCCAGGTCGTCGGCATCGTGGCCAACCAGCCGCAGACGCTGGCCGGTGTCCTCGACATCGAGGCCTCCGAGAAGGCCGCCCGCTTCGTGCAGATGTGCGACGCGTTCAACATCCCGATCATCACCCTTCTGGACGTGCCCGGCTTCCTGCCGGGCGTCGACCAGGAGCACGGTGGAATCATCAGGCACGGCGCGAAGCTGCTCTACGCGTACTGCAACGCGACCGTGCCCCGGATCTCCCTGATCCTGCGCAAGGCCTACGGCGGCGCCTACATCGTGATGGACTCCCAGTCCATCGGCGCCGACCTGACGTACGCCTGGCCCACCAACGAAATCGCGGTCATGGGCGCCGAGGGCGCCGCCAACGTGATCTTCCGCAAGCAGATCGCGGAGGCCGAGGACTCGGAGGCCATGCGGGCCCGCATGGTCAAGGAGTACAAGGCCGAGCTGATGCACCCGTACTACGCGGCGGAGCGCGGCCTGGTCGACGACGTCATCGACCCCGCCGACACCCGCCAGGTGCTCATCAGGTCCCTCGCGATGCTCCGCACCAAGCACGCCGACCTGCCGTCCCGCAAGCACGGCAACCCGCCTCAGTAAGAGGAGTCATCCACGTGACCACGCCTGCCAACCTTCTCCGTGTCGAGAAGGGCCACGCCGACCCCGAGGAGCTGGCCGCCATCACGGCGGTGCTGCTCGCCCGTGCCGCCGCCCGGTCCGAGGAGGACCCCGCCGCGGGCCACCGCGGCCGCACCACGGCCGGCTGGCGCCGCCTGGAGCGCGAGCACGGCTTCCGCGCCCCGCACAGCTGGCGCTGAGCGACGCAGGAGGGCCGGAACCCGGTGATACCGGGTTCCGGCCCTCCTGCGCGCGTACGGGGCCCTGTGGCGCGCACAGGGCCCCTGACGCACCGAAAGGCCGCGCCCCCCGAGGGGGAGCGCGGCCTTCGCGGTACGGGGCGCCGGGGGACAGCTACCGCAGGCGGGCCATGAGGGCGTGCTCCACCAGGGTGATGAGCGCGCTCTTGGCGTCGGCGCGGTGCCGGGCGTCCGTGGTGATGATGGGGGTGTCCGGGCCGATCTGGAGGGCCTCGCGGACCTCCTCCGGCTGGTAGGGCTGGTTGCCGTCGAAGCCGTTGAGGGCGATGACGAACGGCAGGCCGCTGTTCTCGAAGTAGTCGACCGCGGGGAAGCAGTCGGCGAGACGGCGGGTGTCGACCAGGACGACGGCGCCGATGGCGCCGCGGACGAGGTCGTCCCACATGAACCAGAAGCGGTCCTGACCGGGCGTACCGAAGAGGTACAGGATCAGGTCCTGGTCCAGGGTGATGCGGCCGAAGTCCATGGCGACGGTCGTCGTCGTCTTGTCGCCGGTGTGCGTGAGGTCGTCGATGCCCGCGGACGCGGACGTCATGACGGCCTCGGTGCGCAGCGGGTTGATCTCAGAGACGGCGCCGACGAACGTGGTCTTGCCCACGCCGAAGCCACCCGCCACCACGATCTTCGCGCTGGTGGTTGAACGGGCCGCGCCGCCGCTAGAGCTTGCGAAGTCCACTGAGCACCCTTTCGAGCAGTGTCACGTCTGGCTGACCGCCGGCGGCCTCGTCGCCGCCCGGCTGGTGGATGGCGACGAGCCCGGCCTCTGCCAGGTCGGCCACGAGGATTCGGGCGACGCCGAGGGGGATGGAGAGAAGGGCCGAGATCTCGGCGACCGATTTGATCTCGAAGCACAGCCGGCAGATCCGCTGGTGCTCGGGCAACTGCCCCTGCAGCCTGGACGGATCGGCCGTCGTGCTGACCAGCGCCTCGATGGCGAGCTGGTAGCGCGGCCGGGTCCGGCCGCCGGTCATCGCGTACGGACGCACCAGCGGGTTGTGCGAGCCGCCCGAACTGCTGGAACCGGCGGCCGACGGAGCGCGTGAGGAGCCCTGCGCACCCGCGGGCTGGGCGTGAGGCTGCCGATAGGGCTGCGACGCGCCCTGTCTGCTCGGGGTGGAGGGAAAGTTGAACCGGTTCTGCGCGGTCTCGCCGAGCGGCGCCTGGTGCGCGTCATAACCGTTGTACGGGCTTGAGCCCGGTGGTGTTCCCACGTCTCCTCCTCCGACTGCCTCGCGGTCCATGTCCCTTGGAACCGCGCCACCGCACCTTACGGGGCGGTGGCGCGAAACGCACTGTCTGTCTGTTAGTTGAGAAGACTTCCCTGAAGCTCCGCCCGGAGGTCGGGGGTCAGGACGGTGCCCGCGCGATCCACGAGAAGGGCCATCTCGTAGCCCACGAGACCGATGTCCGCCTCGGGGTGGGCGAGCACGGCCAGCGAGGAGCCGTCCGAGATCGACATGATGAAGAGGAAGCCCCGCTCCATCTCCACGACGGTCTGGTTGACCGCCCCGCCCTCGAAGATCCGGGACGCGCCCGCGGTCAGCGAGGTCAGTCCGGAGGCGACGGCCGCCAGCTGGTCGGCGCGGTCCCGGGGGAACCCCTCGGACATCGCCAGCAGGAGTCCGTCGGCGGAGACCACCACCGTGTGGGACACCCCGGGGGTGTTGTCCACGAAGTTGGTGATCAACCAGTTCAGATTCTGCGCCGCCTGGCTCATGCTCACACTAACGCTCCTGGTTGTAGGTACTGCCCGGGCCGAGGCCCGATCCGTTCGTGTCCGTTCCCGCGCTGCGTCCCTGCTGGACCCCGCGGCGCAGGTTGCTCAACCTGCCCCGGACGTCCTCGGGTGCGCGGGAGACCTGGGGGCCGCCCTGCGGGGTCTGCTCAGCCGTGCCCTCGACCAGGTTGGCCTTCGGGACCCGGCGGGGAAGTCCGGACGAGGTGACCCCGCCCGCCTTCGGGTCCTTGAGCTTCCCGGCCCGCTGCCAGCGCTCGTCGTTGGTCGAGCGCCATTCGTCGGTGGGGTCGGCTTGGTTCTGCTGCTGCTCCTGCGCCGGCTGCGCGGGCTTGGCCTGCTGCGGTGCCTGCTGCTGCGGCGCCTGCTGGGTCGGCGAGGCGACGCTGCCGCGGCGCGGCAGTCCGGCGTCGGTCAGTGCGTGGCCGGCGTCCGGGGCGGCACTCGGGGTCGGACCCGGACGGTCGAAGCCTACGCGGTCGGGGGCCTGCGCGGGAGCGCTCGGGGCAGATTCCGATTCCGCTCCGAACGGCTGCTGGTAGCCGCCCTGGTAAGCGCTCTGATCCTGCCAGTCTCCCTGGTGGGACTGGGTATCGAACGCATTGCCGTACTGCTGGTGTTCGGTTCCCGGGGTCTCGTACGAAGCTTCCGCATAGCCCTGCTGCGGGTACGCCTCGTAGCCCTGCTGCGGGTAGGCGTAGCCGTCCTGCTGCTGCGGGAATCCGGCCGCGTACTCCTGGCCGTACTCCTGAGACTGCTGGGGCTGCTGCTGTCCGTACTCCTGCGCCGGGGCGTACGGATCGGCCGGGAACTCCTGGCCCTGCCGGCCGTACTCCTGGTCCTGGGCGTACGGGCCGGCCTGGGGCTGTGCCTGCTGCCCGAACTCCTCCGCCGGCTCCGCCTCGTCGCGGAAGAGCGGGCGCTCGCCGCCCTGCGCCTGGGCCTCCAGGGCGGCACGCCGCCCCTCGCGCTTCAGCGAGCGGTCGACCGGGTCGAGCGGGCGCTCCTCCTCGGCCGGCTGCTCGTAGCGCGAGTCGTCGAAGCCGAGGTCGGCGGCGGTCAGCATCGGCTGCTGCGGCGGCGGGGCGCTCTCGAAGGCGCTCTGCTGCTGCTGCGGAATGATCTGCGAGACGGTGAAGTCGTCCTGGAGCGGCTGCTCGCCACCGCCACCGTGCGTGATCGCGTCCGGCAGCATGACCAGCGAGGTCGTACCGGCCTGCTCGCCCGAGGGGCGGAGCTGGACCCGGATGCCGTGCCGGTCGGCGAGCCGGCCGACCACGAAGAGGCCCATGCGCTGCGAGACGGCCGCGTCCACGGTCGGCGGGTTGGCCAGCTTGTGGTTGATGTCCGCGAAGTCCTCGGCGGTGAGGCCGATGCCCTTGTCGTGGATCTCGACCATCACGCGGCCGTCGGGGAGACGGGTCGCGGTGACGCGGACCTTGGTCTGCGGGGAGGAGAACGTGGTGGCGTTCTCCAGGAGCTCGGCGAGCAGGTGCACGAGGTCGGTCACGGCCTGGCCGTGGATCTCGGCGTCCGGCACGCCCGCCAGCTCGATGCGCTCGTACTGCTCCACCTCGGAGGAGGCGGCGCGCATGACGTCGACCAGCGGAACGGGCTGGTCCCAGCGACGGCCGGGCTCCTCGCCGGCGAGGACGAGGAGGTTCTCGCCGTTGCGGCGCATACGGGTCGCCAGGTGGTCCAGGCGGAAGAGGTTCTCCAGCTGGTCCGGGTCGGCCTCGTTGTTCTCCAGGTCGGTGATCAGGGTCAGCTGGCCCTCGATCAGCGACTGGTTGCGGCGCGAGAGGTTGGTGAAGATCGCGTTGACGTTGCCCCGGAGCATGGCCTGCTCGGCGGCGAGCCGGACGGCCTCGCGGTGGACCTGGTCGAAGGCGCGGGCGACCTCGCCGATCTCGTCCTGCGTGTCGATGGGGATCGGCTGCACGCGGGTGTCGACGCGGCCGGGCTCGGTGCGCGAGAGCTGGTCGACCAGCATCGGCAGGCGCTGCTCGGCGATGCCGAAGGCGGCGGTCCGCAGCTGCTGCATGGCGCGGCTCATCTGGCGGGCCATCATCCCGGCCAGGATGAAGGCGGCGAGCAGGGCGATGACGACGATGCCGCCGTTGACCCAGGCGTCCGTCTTGGCCTCGTCGGAGATCTTGGCGGCCTCGGCCACGGCCTTGTCGACCAGGGCCTTCTCGACCTCGGAGTAGCCCTCGAACTTGGCGGTCGAGACGGCCATCCAGGACTCGGCCGTGATGCCCTTCGCCTTGAGCGACGCGAGGCCGTCGGGGTCCTTGGCGGTGCCGATCGCGGTGGCGGCGCCCGAGTAGACGGAGCCGTCCTTGCCCTTGGGCAGGTCCAGGCCGGCGGCCTGCATCTGCTTGGCGCCCGCGGCGGCCTTGCCCGCCATGACCTTCTTCAGCATCTCGACGTCCTCGGGCATACCACCGGAGGAGAACTCGCCGAGGGCGATCTGCTCCAGGTAGTTGTACGAGTTGAACGCCACGGACTGCTGGGCGAAGACCGCCTCGGTGCGGCTGGGCCGGACCAGGAGCTGGGTGCCGATGGAGCGCTGGAGGGACTCGGCGCCCTTGGCCAGCTGGATGGCGTAGACGCTGCGGCCGTAGGCCGTGACGTTGCCGGTGCCGAGGCCGAGCTCGTTGGAGAACTCGGTGAGGTAGTGCTGGACGCCGGTGTACTGGAGCTGCGTGTTCACCGGGTCGAGGGAGCGGGTGTACGCGGCCTTGCGGAGCGCTTCGAGCTTCGGCTCCTCCTCGCGGAAGAGGTTCAGGCGGCGCTCCAGGCCCTGGCCCGAGGGCAGGTCCTCGGCGGCCTCGTCGAACTTCACCTTGGCGGCGTCGGTCGCGGCGTACGCCCTGGTGACCTCGTCGCTCTTGCGGTCCTCGGCGGTCTTCGCCGCCAGCAGCGGGGCCGCGGTGAGGTCGCGCTCGTTGAGGAGGGCGGTGCTGTACTCCGAGGCGGCGCGCACGATGAGCGCCGTCTTCTCGGCGTCCTGCGCCTCCTGCCAGGTGTCGATCGACCCCTTGACCTGGAAGCCGCCCATGACGAGGCCGACCAGCACGGGTATGCAGAGGATCGCGTTCAGCCTGGTGGGCACCCGCCAGTTGCGGGGCGAGAGCTTGCTGGAGCTGCCCGGGGCAGGGGCCACGGTGGGCTGCGTCACGGGCACGTCGGCGGGCGACATCGCCGTGCGCGACGGCGGGGTGAAGTTGCCCCGTGTCTCCTGCTCCGCGGAGCTTTCCTTGCTGCGCCTCACTCGACCAACAACCTCTCGGCGTCGGCACCTACGTTGTGCCGGTGTTTCGTTCAGGGCCGTACTACTCGGGAGTTCATGAATTGCAGCACGTGAAGGGTGTCGGTTCCAAACAGTGGGATGCGGACGGTTTCACGGGCCTGCGCGTCGCATAAAACGGGCATAAAGAGCGAGCCCCGTCAAAAGACGGGGCTCAGGTGAGCGCAGCGACACCGATCGGATGCATCGGGTGTCCGGGGCGCCCCAATTCTCTGTCGAAACGTTATGAACGCGCGGGCGGTCGTGTCGAACGACACAGACCGCCCCCGGCGCGGTGGCACGGGACAACCGCCCTGGGCGTCCGACTACTTGAGCCGCGCCATGAGGGCGTGCTCGACCAGCGTGATGAGCGCGCTCTTGGCGTCGGCCCGGTGCCGGGCGTCCGTCGTGATGATGGGGGTGCCGGGACCGATCTGGAGGGCCTCGCGGACCTCCTCCGGCTGGTACGGCTGACTGCCGTCGAAGCCGTTCAGGGCGATGACGAACGGCAGGCCGCTGTTCTCGAAGTAGTCGACCGCGGGGAAGCAGTCGGCGAGACGGCGGGTGTCGACGAGCACGACGGCGCCGATGGCGCCGCGGACCAGGTCGTCCCACATGAACCAGAAGCGGTCCTGACCGGGCGTACCGAAGAGGTACAGGATCAGGTCCTGGTCCAGGGTGATGCGGCCGAAGTCCATGGCGACGGTCGTCGTCGTCTTGCCACTGGTGTGCGTGAGGTCGTCGATGCCCGCGGACGCGGACGTCATGACGGCCTCGGTGCGCAGCGGGTTGATCTCGGACACGGCGCCGACGAACGTGGTCTTGCCCACGCCGAAGCCACCCGCCACCACGATCTTCGCGCTGGTGGTCGACCGAGCAGCACCGCCGCTAGAGCTTGCGAAGTCCACTGAGCACCCTTTCGAGCAGAGTCACGTCCGGCGTGCCGCCGGTCTCTCCGTTGCCCGGCTGGTGGATCGCCACCATGCCGGCCTCCGCCAGGTCGGCGACGAGGATGCGGGCGACGCCGAGGGGCATCGACAGCAGCGCCGACACCTCGGCCACCGACTTGACCTCACGGCACAGGTGGCAGATCCGCTGGTGTTCCGGGAGGAGCGTGGCGAGGTGCGCCGGGTCGGCCGTGGTGCTGACCAGCGCCTCGATGGCGAGCTGGTAGCGCGGCCGGGTCCGGCCGCCGGTCATCGCGTACGGACGCACCAGCGGCTGGTCGCCCTCGTGCCCGTACTCGTCGACTGACGCGCCGTACGGATCGTGAGAGGCGGGGGGCGGGGTCATGAATCCTCCGGGCGTGACAGCAAGCCTTCTGCCGTCTGATGGGGCCGGTGGGGGGCCGGGTGGGGCGGCCGGACGGATAACGGTGCCAGGGCGGTACGGAGGGGCGTACCGCCCTGTCGAGCGGTCGTGCGGTGGGGTCCTGTCCGGGAGGCGGACCGGCTAGTGGAGCAGGCTTCCCTGGAGCTCCGCGCGGAGATCCGGGGTGAGGACGCTGCCGGCCCGGTCGACCAGCAGCGTCATCTCGTAGCCCACGAGGCCGATGTCGCACTCGGGGTGCGCGAGCACGGCCAGCGAGGAACCGTCGGAGACCGACATGAGGAAGAGGAAGCCTCGCTCCATCTCCACCACGGTCTGCGCGACGGGGCCCCCCTCGAAGATCCGGGACGCGCCCGCGGTCAGCGAGGTCAGTCCGGACGCGACCGCCGCCAGCTGGTCGGCGCGGTCACGGGGGAATCCTTCGGACATGGCAAGCAGGAGTCCGTCGGCGGAGACCACCACCGTGTGGGACACCCCGGGGGTGTTGTCCACGAAGTTGGTGATCAACCAGTTCAGATTCTGCGCCGCCTGGCTCATCGCGTTCAACTAACGCTCCTGCTGATGGTTCGGACCGAGGTGGATGCTACCCGTGGTCGAGTTGCCCGCCTGCCGGCCCTGCTGGATGCCGCGGCGCAGATTGGTCAGCCGGCCGCGGACGTCGTCGGGTGCACGCGAGACCTGGGGGCCGGCCGTGTGGGCCTGCTCCTGTGCGGTCCCGGGTACGAGGTTGGCCTTCGGCACGCGCCGGGGGAGGCCGGAGGTGGTGACGCCGCCGGCCGCGGGCTTGCGGACCCGCTCGGCCTGGCGCACCAGCTCGTCGTTGGGCGAGGTCCGCCAGGCGGCCGCGCCGTTCTGGCGGCCGTCCGCCGGGTCACCGGCCGGACGCTGCTGCGGGGCGGACGGCTGCGGGCCGGCCGGGGCCTGCGGCTGCTGCTGTCCCTGCTGCTGCGCCTGCTGCTGGGCCTGCTCCTGCTGGAACCAGTTGGTCTCCAGCGTGTCGTACAGCGGCGTACGGCCGTCGCCGGTACCCGCCGGCGGCAGGGCCTCCGGACGGCGCGGCTGCTGGAGCTGCGGCTGCTGGCCCTGCGGCTGGACCGGCTCCGGGCGCGGGGCGCCGAAGTCACCGCCCGTCCGCTGGCGCGGAGCCGGAGCCTGCGGGGCCTGCTGCTGCGCCTGCGGCACGTACGGCTGCCGGCCGAACTGCTGCTGCTGGCCGCCCTGGTAGCCCTGCTGCTGAGGGGCCTGCTGGGGAGCCTGCTGCGGGCCGCCGAAATCGGGCCGGGCGAACTGGCCGGTGGAGCCGGGGCCCTGCGGCGCGCCGAAGTCGGGGCGCGGGAACTGCGCGGTGGACGCCGGGTCCTGCGCACCGCCCTGGTACCCCTGCGGGGCCTGCTGCTGCGGCACCTGCTGCTGCGGGGCCTGGGGCCGGCCCTGCTGCGGAGCGCTGAAGTCGGGGCGCGGGAACTGGCCCGTGGAGCCGGGGCCCTGGGGCGCCGGGAACGAACCGGTCGTCTCCGGGTCCTCGTGACCGCGCGGCGCGTCGAGCGGGGTCATCTCCTGCTGCGGACGGCGGACCGGCTGCTGGGCCTGGTCGTTGCCCCAGCTCGCCGCCTGCGGCCGCTGCTGCTGGGGGGCGCCCCCGGGCAGCTCGGCGCGCGGGAAGTCGTACCCGCCGGTCGGCTGGCCGCCCTGGGCGGGGCCCTGCGGCTGCGGAGCGCCGGGTCCGGCCTGCGGGCCGGAACGGCTGCCCCAGACGTCGGTACGGGACGGGATGGCGCTCGCCGCACCGCCGATGAGACCGCCGCCGCCGGGGCCCGGACGCAGCGGGTCGCCGCCCTGCGGGCCCTGCGGGCTCTGGGGGACCTGCGGCAGCTGCCCGGTCCGGTCGAGCGAGGCGTTCTGCGGCTGCGGGGTCTGCGGGGCGCCCTGCGGGCCGCCGGTGAGCGGGGCACCGTCGCGGGTGGGCAGCGCGGCGCGGGGGCCGCCCGCACCGACCTGGCCGCGCGGCGCACCGGTGCCGAGCCGGCCGGCCGCCGAGGACGGCGCACCGCCCTGGCCCGGGCGTCCGCCGGGGCCGCCGGTCGCGCCGGGACCGGCGGGAAGCCGCCCGCCGGGGGCGGAGGCGCCGGGCGGCATCGCGCCCTGGCCGCCGGCACCCGGCTTGGGCATCGGCTTCTTGCCGCCCTGGGCGACGTCGACCGGCAGCATGACGAGCGCGGTGGTGCCGCCCGAGTCCGAGGGGCGCAGCTGGATGCGGATGCCGTGTCGCAGGGACAGGCGGCCGACCACGAAGAGGCCCATGCGGCGGGAGACGGAGACGTCCACGGTGGGCGGCGAGGCGAGCCGCTCGTTGATCGCGGCGAGGTCCTCGGGGGAGAGGCCGATGCCGGTGTCGTGGATCTCGACGAGCACGCGGCCGTCGGGCAGCGCGTGGCCGGTGACCCGGACCTTGGTCTGCGGCGAGGAGAACGAGGTGGCGTTCTCCAGCAGCTCGGCGAGGAGGTGGACGAGGTCGTTGACGACCCGGCCGGCGACCTCGGTCGCGGGGACCGAGGCGAGTTCGATGCGCTCGTACTGCTCCACCTCGGAGGCGGCGGCACGCAGGACGTCGACCAGCGGGACCGGGCGGGTCCAGCGACGGCCCGGCTCCTCGCCGGCGAGGACGAGGAGGTTCTCACCGTTACGGCGCATACGCGTCGCGAGGTGGTCGAGCTTGAAGAGCGAGGACAGCTGGTCCGGGTCGGCCTCGCGCGACTCCAGCTCGGAGATGAGCGAGAGCTGGCGCTGGATGAGGCCCTGGGAACGGCGCGAGAGGTTGGTGAACATCGCGTTGACGTTGCCCCGGAGGAGGGCCTGCTCGGCGGCGAGTCGGACGGCCTCGCGGTGCACGTCGTCGAAGGCCGCGGCCACCTGGCCGATCTCGTCCCGGGAGTGCACGCCGACGGACTCGACGGAGGTGTCGACGTCCTGCGGGTCGGACTCGGAGAGCTGCTTGACGAGCTCGGGCAGGCGTTCCTGGGCGACCTTGGTCGCGGTGTCCTGGAGCCGGCGCAGCGAGCGGATCATGGACCGGGCCACGACGAAGGCGCCGATGAGGGAGACGCCGAGGACGAGGAGGATCAGCGCACCGTTGACGATGGCGTCCCGCTGCGACTCCTGGCGGAGTTCACGGGCCAGGCTCTCCATGTCGCCGAGCAGACCGCGCTCGATGCGGTTCATGGTGGCGATCTTGGTGCCGTACTCGTCGGTGAAGTTGAGGTGGCCGCGCTTGTTGGCCCGCTCCATGGCGCCGTCCATGTTGAGGACGCGCTCGGCGTACTTCTCGGCGGCGGTGATCGACGGGTTGCCGCTGTTCAGGGACGCGAGCCGCTCGGTGGCGTCGCCGCCGGTCGACTCGTAGATCGCCTGGAAGGACTGGAGCTCGCGGCCCTCGGAGTTGAGCGCGGCCTCGGCGTAGAGGCGGTCACCCTGCTGGATCCTGCCCTTGGTCCGGTCGCTCGGCGGCAGCGCGGAGGCGATGATCGCCTGCTGGATGGAGGCGTACTCCTTGGCGGACGAGAACGCGGCGAGCGCGCGGGTCCGCTTGATCATCTCGGGGTTGCTGGTCGCCTGGGCCATGTCCTGGGACAGGCTGAGCAGCGAGCGGATGAGACGGCTGTACGCCTCGACCGTCACCGAGTGGGAGACGCCCGCCTCGTAGGCGTTGCTCCGGATCGTGTGCAGACCGCTGACCTGCGAGGCGATCTGGTTGACGTTCTGCCGGATGCTGCGCAGGGCCTCGTCGCCCTCGGTGGCCGGGATGGCCTCCGTGGCCTGGAGGAACGCCTTGTACTCGAGGTCGGTCTTCCGGCGCGGGTTGGCGACCTGGTAGTCGCTGACCGGGCGGCTGTTGGCGAGCGGACCCGCGGAGAGGTCGCGCTCGGACTGGAGGGCCTGCGCGAGGTCGGTGGCCTCTCGGGTCAGCTTGGTGAGCAGCTGCATGTGGTCGAGCTGCTCCATGTCCTGGAGCGACTCGCTGATGCGGATGCCGCCCAGGGTGGTCGCCGCGACCACGGGGAGGGTGAGGAGCGCGACCAGGCGCGTGGAGATGCGCCAGTTGCGCAGGGCTATTCGAGGGCCGACCTCGTTCTCGGCCCGGGCCTTGGGGGGCGTGTCGGTCGGCTCGGCGGAGCCGGCCGCCGCGCTCGTGCGCCTGCCGCCGTCACCGGCGTCGCCGGACGGGCCCTGACCCTGGTTCGGGGTGTGCGGGGCCGAGGGACCGCGGTCGGTCCCGGCACGCGGTTCCTGCTCCGCCGGAGCATCCGCTCGGCCCTGACGGGCCTGGGGAGACCCCGAGCCATCCCTCTTGAAACGTCCCTGCACTAGCGTCGCAACCTCTGGACCAGGCGTCCTTCCGGGTGAACGGAGAGGACGGTGTCGGTGTCAATCGGGGTGCGTGGAGGGCACCCCAGGTGGTCGTCGGTGACCGGCGCACTTCCCCCTTCCCCGCCCCTGGGCCGGCGCTGCGTTGCGCCCCCTGCGTGCCGGCTTGAATCCCGCGGCGGTGCGTGGAATTCCAGCACAGTGCCGGACCTCCAACAAGGGCCGCGTGTCGCGCCGGGCGGGTCATGACAACCTGTGCGCACGACGTCACCCGATGTAGAAGATGATCACGGAGGATTCGGACTTTTCCGCTCCAATGGCCGCGCGTACCCGTGTGTCCCAGTCGCCATGATCAGGAGCGGAATGCAGCATTCAGTGGCGTAATGTCCCTTTCCGTGGCGACAGGCGACGGTCCGTAATGCCCGGAATATGTCGCCCGTGGTGAGCAAACTCACACGATGATCGATGTCTTAGCCATGCATTCGAAGGGAATCGCATGTTTAGCCTGACGCTTTACACCCCTTCGCGCCCGAACGCGGCGCCCGCTCCGGAACAAGGTCAGATCACCGCGATGAAGACGACGACGCCCGGCACCACGGCCAACCCCCGCCGTTCCACCCTCGTCCACCTCTCGGACGCCGCAGAGCTCGGCCGGGTCGCCCTGCCCGAGTACGCGGCCGAGCTGCCGGCCAGGACGGCCAACCCGCGCCGCACCGTCCTCATGCAGCCCCCGGCCCCCTACCAGCCGCAGCCGTACGCCTCCGCGACCCGCTGACGCCACTCCCGGGCCCGCCCGCGTCATCCTTGTCACGGCCCCGGTGACATCGCCGGTCGGCCGCCCCGCGCCGCGTTAGCCTGGAGCGTCAGACTCCAGCCAGCACCAAGTGAGGGGCGACAGCACCCGTGCGCATCGCCAGATTCTCGATCGACGGCAATGTGGCCTTCGGCGCCGTCGAGGGCGAGGGAAGCGTCGAATCCGGCGGCCTCGTCCTCGACATCATCAAGGGCATCCCGTACACCGACTTCGAGCTCAGCGGCACCAAGGTCCCGCTGAGCAAGGTACGGCTCCTGCCGCCCGTGCTCCCCAACAAGGTCGTGGCCATCGGCCGCAACTACGCGGAGCACGCCGCCGAACTCGGCAACGAGGTCCCCGACGTCCCCGTCGCCTTCTTCAAGCCCACCACCTCGGTGATCGGCCCCGGCGACGCCATCGAGTACCCCTCCTTCTCCAGCGAGCTGCACCACGAGGCCGAACTGGCCGTGGTCATCGGCCGCATGTGCCGCGAGGTGCCCCGCGAGCGCGTGAAGGACGTCGTCTTCGGCTACACCTGCGCCAACGACGTCACCGCCCGCGACGCCCAGCGCCGCGAGAAGCAGTGGGCCCGCGCCAAGGGCTTCGACACCTCCTGCCCGCTGGGCCCCTGGGTCGAGACGGACCTGAGCATCGCCGCCGCGGGCGACCTGACCATCCAGGCCACGGTCAACGGCGAGCAGCGGCAGCTGGGTCGGACGAGCGACATGATCCGCTCCATCGAGGACCTGGTCGTCCACATCACCGAGGCCATGACGCTGCTCCCCGGAGACGTCATCCTCACCGGCACCCCCGCCGGGGTCGGCCCCCTCAACGTCGGCGACGAGGTCGCCGTCACCATCGAAGGCATCGGCACTCTCACCAATAGGGTGATCAAGCGTGGCTAACGCGAACATCCGCGTCCGTTTCTGTCCCTCGCCGACCGGCAACCCCCACGTGGGCCTGGTCCGCACCGCCCTCTTCAACTGGGCCTTCGCCCGGCACAACGAGGGCACCATGGTCTTCCGCATCGAGGACACCGACGCTGCGCGCGACTCCGAGGAGTCGTACAACCAGCTGCTCGACTCCCTGAAGTGGCTCGGCCTCGACTGGGACGAGGGCCCGGAGGTCGGCGGCCCGCACGCGCCGTACCGCCAGTCGCAGCGGATGGACATCTACAAGGACGTCGCCGAGAAGCTGCTCGCCGGCGGCTACGCGTACCCCTGCTACTGCACCACCGAGGAGCTCGACGAGCGCCGCGAGGCCGCCCGGGCCGCCGGCCGCCCCTCCGGCTACGACGGCCACTGCCGCGACCTCACCGACGAGCAGAAGGCCGCGTACGAGGCGGAGGGCCGCGCGTCGATCGTCCGCTTCCGGATGCCCGACGAGCCGATCACCTTCACCGACCTGGTCCGCGGCGAGCTCACCTTCACCCCGGAGAACGTGCCGGACTACGGCATCCTCCGGGCCAACGGCGCCCCGCTGTACACCCTGGTCAACCCGGTCGACGACGCCCTGATGGAGATCACCCACGTCCTGCGCGGCGAGGACCTGCTCTCCTCCACCCCCCGCCAGGTCGCCCTCTACAAGGCGCTCATCGAGCTGGGCGTCGCCAAGGAGATCCCCTCCTTCGGGCACCTGCCGTACGTCATGGGCGAGGGCAACAAGAAGCTCTCCAAGCGCGACCCGCAGGCCTCCCTCAACCTCTACCGGGAGCGCGGCTTCCTCCCCGAGGGCCTGCTGAACTACCTGTCGCTCCTCGGCTGGTCCTTCTCGGCCGACCAGGACATCTTCACCATCCCGGAGATGGTGGCGAAGTTCGACATCGCCGACGTGAACGCCAACCCGGCGCGCTTCGACCTCAAGAAGGCCGAGTCGATCAACGCCGACCACATCCGCATGCTGGACGTGAAGGCGTTCGCCGAGGCCTGCGAGCCCTGGCTGCGGGCCCCCTTCGCCAACTGGGCCCCCGAGGACTTCGACCGGACCGCCTGGGAGGCCATCGCGCCGCACGCCCAGACCCGTGTCACCGTCCTCTCGGACATCACGGCCAACGTGGACTTCCTCTTCCTCCCGGAGCCGGTCTTCGACCAGCCCTCGTGGGACAAGGCGATGAAGGGCGAGCCCGCGGCCCTCCTGACCACCGCCCGCGAGAAGCTCGAAGGCGCCGACTGGAGCGACCCCGAGTCCCTCAAGAACGCCGTGCTGGCCGCCGGCGAGGCCCACGGCCTCAAGCTCGGCAAGGCCCAGGCCCCGGTCCGCGTCGCCGTCACCGGACGCACGGTCGGCCTGCCCCTCTTCGAGTCCCTGGAGATCCTGGGCAGGGAGAAGACCCTGGCTCGCATCGACGCGGCCCTGGCGAAGCTCGCCGCCTGACCCCTGCCGCGCGGTACGGTCGGTCCATGGCCATCCGCGCGGTGCTGTGGGACGTCGACGACACGATCTTCGACTACGCCCGTGCCGACCACGCCGGCATGAGCGCGCACCTGACGGCCGAGGGCCTGGTGGACGGATACGCATCCGTCGACCAGGCCCTCGGTCGTTGGCGCGAGCTGACCGTGCTCCACTGGCGCCGCTTCGAGGCCGGCGGGGTCGACTTCCAGGAGCAGCGGCGCGACCGCGTCCGGGACTTCCTGACGCGGCCGGGCCTCACGGCGGCGGAGGCCGACGGCTGGTTCGAGCGGTACGTCTCCCACTACGAGGCCGCCTGGGAGCTCTTCCCCGACGCGGTGCCGGTCCTGGACCTGCTGGCCGATGACTATCGTCACGGGATTCTCTCCAACTCCAGCCTGCACAACCAGGAGCGGAAGCTGCGGGTCCTCGGCGTGCGGGACCGCTTCGAGACCGTGCTCTGCGCGGCGGAGCTCGGGGTGGCCAAGCCGGCCCCGGAGGCCTTCCACGCCGCCTGCACCGCCCTTGACCTGCGCCCGAGCGAGGTGGCGTACGTGGGGGACCAGCCCGACATCGACGCCAGGGGGGCCGTCGAGGCGGGCCTGCGGGGCATCTGGCTGGACCGGGCGGACACCGGCGGCCGCCCCGAACTGAAGCGGATCACGAGCCTCCGCGAGCTTCCGGCCCTGCTCGGGGGCCATACCCGTTTTGGAGCACCGTCCACCTTCGGGTAATGTTCTTCCTGCGCCGAGGGGAACAAGCCGAAAGGCAAGAACCCGGAAAGCGCAAGCCGAGCAAGATCCTCCCTGGTGGGGACATTGCCCCGGTGGCCTATGGTGTAATTGGCAGCACGACGGTTTCTGGTTCCGTTAGTCTTGGTTCGAGTCCAGGTAGGCCAGCTCGCAGAGCTTTATCTGCAACCTGTGGATGGCATCCACGAAGCCCCCGTTGTGTAGCGGCCTAGCACGCCGCCCTCTCAAGGCGGTAGCGCCGGTTCGAATCCGGTCGGGGGTACTGATCCATCCTGTAGGTCACTTGGGTAGCTCCCGGTCGATCTACGGTGACATCACCCGGTTCCCACCGGGTGGGATCGCTAGGGCCCCCGTTGTGTAGCGGCCTAGCACGCCGCCCTCTCAAGGCGGTAGCGCCGGTTCGAATCCGGTCGGGGGTACGGTGTAACCACCATGGCCTATGGTGTAATTGGCAACACTACGGTTTCTGGTACCGTCATTCTAGGTTCGAGTCCTGGTAGGCCAGCTCGCAGAGCTTATCTGCACCGCGGATCACATCCGCAAGGCCCCCGTTGTGTAGCGGCCTAGCACGCCGCCCTCTCAAGGCGGTAGCGCCGGTTCGAATCCGGTCGGGGGTACAGACAGAAGAAGCCCTTCCCTTCGGGGGAGGGCTTCTTCGCTGTCCGCTGCCGTCCACACAACTCCGGCCCACCGCTGCGGCGTTGAAGCGGTGGGCCGGTACGAACGGGAGGGGGCGGGAGGTCAGCCGGTGCGGCGGAGCGCCTCGGAGAGGCGGGCCGCGGCGTCGATGACCGCCTGGGCGTGCATACGGCCCGGGTGACGCGTCAGACGCTCGATCGGACCGGAGACCGACACGGCGGCCACCACGCGGTTCGACGGGCCGCGTACGGGCGCGGAGACGGACGCGACGCCCGGCTCCCGCTCGCCGATCGACTGGGCCCAGCCGCGGCGCCGTACGCCCGACAGGGCCGTCGCCGTGAAGCGGGCGCCCTGGAGGCCGCGGTGGAGCCGCTCGGGCTCCTCCCAGGCCATCAGGATCTGCGCCGAGGAGCCGGCCTTCATCGTCAGCGTCGAGCCGACCGGGACGGTGTCCCGCAGGCCCGAGAGCCGCTCGGCCGCCGCCACGCAGATGCGCATGTCGCCCTGCCGGCGGTAGAGCTGGGCGCTCTCGCCGGTGACGTCGCGCAGATGCGTCAGCACCGGGCCCGCGGTCGCGAGCAGGCGGTCCTCGCCGGCCGCGGCGGCGAGCTCCGCCAGCCGCGGTCCGAGGATGAACCGGCCCTGCATGTCACGCGCCACCATCCGGTGGTGTTCCAGTGCCACGGCCAGTCGGTGGGCCGTGGGTCGTGCGAGTCCCGTCGCCGCGACCAGTCCTGCGAGGGTGGCCGGACCGGACTCCAGGGCGCTCAGGACAAGGGCTGCCTTGTCGAGAACGCCTACGCCGCTAGAGTTGTCCATGCAACGATATTCGCGTCTCACTCTGTGAAACGCAAGTTCAATTTCCTGCGGAACTTGTCACTCTGGTGAGGCGGCCGCACAACGGCCCGCGAAACGGGTCTCTAGTTGTGCCGGCGTAGACGTCGGCCGGAGGGAAAGCGATGGGTAGGACACTCGCGGAGAAGGTCTGGGACGACCACGTCGTCCGGCGCGCCGAGGGCGAGCCCGACCTCCTCTTCATCGATCTGCACCTGCTGCACGAGGTGACCAGCCCCCAGGCCTTCGACGGCCTGCGCCAGAACGGCCGGCAGGTGCGGCGCCTCGACCTCACCATCGCCACCGAGGACCACAACACCCCGACCCTCGACATCGACAAGCCGATCGCCGACCCGGTCTCCCGCGCGCAGCTGGAGACCCTCCGCAAGAACTGTGCCGAGTTCGGCGTGCGGCTGCACCCGCTGGGCGACGTCGAGCAGGGCGTCGTCCACGTGGTGGGACCGCAGCTGGGCCTGACCCAGCCGGGCACCACCGTCGTCTGCGGCGACTCGCACACCTCCACGCACGGCGCCTTCGGCGCGCTGGCGTTCGGCATCGGCACCAGCCAGGTCGAGCACGTGCTCGCCACCCAGACGCTGCCGCTGGCCCGCCCCCGGACCATGGCCATCACGGTCGACGGCGAGCTGCCCGAGGACGTCACCGCCAAGGACCTGATCCTGGCGATCATCGCCAAGATCGGCACCGGCGGCGGCCAGGGCTACATCCTGGAGTACCGCGGCTCCGCCATCGAGAAGCTCTCGATGGAGGCCCGCATGACCATCTGCAACATGTCGATCGAGGCCGGCGCCCGCGCGGGCATGATCGCCCCGGACGAGACCACCTTCGCGTACCTGAAGGGCCGCGCCCACGCCCCCGAGGGCGAGGACTGGGACGCCGCCGTCGCGTACTGGGAGACCCTGAGGTCCGACGAGGACGCGGTCTTCGACGCCGAGGTCGTCATCGACGCCGCCGCCCTGGCGCCGTTCGTCACCTGGGGCACCAACCCGGGCCAGGGCGCGCCGCTTTCGGCGAACGTCCCCGACCCGGCTTCGTACGAAGACGCTTCGGAGCGCCTGGCCGCGGAAAAGGCCCTGGAGTACATGGGGTTGACCGCCGGACAGCCGCTGCGCGACATCAAGGTCGACACCGTCTTCGTAGGCTCCTGCACCAACGGCCGCATCGAGGACCTGCGCAACGCCGCCGCTCTGCTGGAGGGCCGCAAGGTCGCCGACGGCGTCCGCATGCTGGTCGTCCCCGGCTCGGTGCGGGTCGCCCTGCAGGCCGTGGAGGAGGGCCTGGACAAGGTCTTCAAGGAGTCCGGCGCCGAATGGCGGCACGCGGGCTGCTCGATGTGCCTGGGCATGAACCCCGACCAACTGGCTCCCGGTGAGCGCTCCGCGTCCACCTCGAACCGCAACTTCGAGGGCCGGCAGGGCAAGGGCGGCCGGACCCACCTGGTCTCGCCCCAGGTCGCCGCCGCCACCGCCGTGCTGGGCCATCTGGCCTCCCCGGCCGATCTGTCCGACGTCGCCACCACCGCGGGGGTCTGAGGAACCATGGAAGCTTTCACCACGCACACCGGCCGGGCCGTCCCGCTGCGCCGCAGCAACGTCGACACCGACCAGATCATCCCGGCCCACTGGCTCAAGAAGGTCACCCGCGACGGCTTCGAGGACGGCCTGTTCGAGGCCTGGCGCAAGGACTCCGAGTTCGTCCTCAACCGCCCCGAGCGGCAGGGTGCCTCGGTCCTGGTCGCCGGACCCGACTTCGGCACCGGCTCCTCCCGCGAGCACGCCGTCTGGGCGCTCCAGAACTACGGCTTCCAGGCCGTGATCTCCTCCCGCTTCGCCGACATCTTCCGCGGCAACTCGCTGAAGAACGGACTGCTCACCGTGGTCCTGCCGCAGGAGACGGTCGACGCGCTCTGGCAGCTGACCGAGGCCGACCCGACCGCAGAGGTCACCGTCGACCTGGAGCGCCGCAAGGTCCTGGCCGAGGGGATCGACGCCGACTTCGAGCTCGACGAGAACGCCCGCTGGCGGCTCCTGAACGGTCTCGACGACATCAGCCTCACCCTTCAGAACGAAGCCGACATCGCGGCCTACGAGGCGTCCCGACCGGCCTTCAAGCCCCGTACAATTACGGTCTGAGCAGCGCTTTTCCACGACTGCGCCCCCCACCGCCCGGTGGGGGGCGCAGTCGCTTGTTGAGACCCTGTCGGGCGACAACTCGCCCTAGATGGCACAATCGGTGCATGGAACGCGACAGCCAACTCGAGCTCTACGAGTCAGTCGCCGCCCGATTGAAGGAAGCGCACACAAGAGTGCGCTCACTGCAAGTCCCGGAGGGCGTAAGGATGGCGCTGTCCCGGAAGCTGCTGGTCGTGACGGCCGCGGCGAAGCACGATCTCAAGGACGCGGCAGCGCGTCTGGACCGGTTGATGAAGGACCTCGACGAGGGCCGATTCCCAGAGGACGACTGACACCAGGAACTCCGCAGCGGATCTACCGCGTTGCGGCACTAGGGTGATTAGCCCGTTTCGTGTTTGATTTGCGGTATATACATGCCTAACGTGCGAAAAAGCTTGAACACTTTCGTTCTGGCAATGTCTCCGAAGGGGAAGACGTGAACAAGGCGCAGCTCGTAGAAGCGATTGCCGACAAGATGGGCGGTCGCCAGCAGGCCGCCGAAGCCGTCGACCACGTGCTCGACGCCATCGTGCGTGCCGTGGTCGCCGGCGACCGGGTCTCCGTGACGGGCTTCGGTTCGTTCGAGAAGGTCGACCGTCCGGCCCGCTACGCCCGCAACCCGCAGACGGGTGAGCGGGTGCGGGTCAAGAAGACCTCGGTCCCGCGCTTCCGTGCCGGTCAGGGCTTCAAGGACCTGGTCAGCGGCTCGAAGAAGCTCCCCAAGGGCGGCGAGGTCTCCGTCAAGAAGGCCCCCAAGGGCAGCCTGACCGGCGGCGCCTCCGCCACCGTGAAGAAGGCCGCCGCCAAGAAGGCGACCACCGCCAAGAAGGCCGCCGCGAAGAAGGCGACCCCGGCGAAGAAGACCACCACGGCCGCCGCGAAGAAGACCTCCGCCGCCGCGAAGAAGACCACCGCGGCCGCGAAGAAGGCGACCCCGGCGAAGAAGACCACCACGGCCGCCGCGAAGAAGACCTCCGCCGCCGCCAAGAAGACCACCACGGCCGCCGCCAAGAAGGCGACCAAGGCCACCGCCAAGAAGACCGCGCCCGCCGCCAAGAAGGCCACGGCGACGAAGGCGCCCGCCAAGAAGACGACGGCGCGCAAGACGACCGCCAAGAAGACCGCCGCCAAGAAGTAGGACCAGCGGTAGACACCCGCCGGGCCGGGCTCCCCCAGGGAGCCCGGCCCGCGGCGCGTCCGGGACCCCGAGGGCGGGGGCCGGGCGCGTCAGAACGTCTGGAGCGTCACCAGGGTGATCCGCAGGCCGGCCCCCGAGGTGCCCGGCTCCGCCTCGATCCGGACCCGCTGCCCCGGCCGCAGCATCCGCAGCCCGCCCGCCTCGAAGGCCTCCGCCCCGAACTCCACGGGGGTGCCGTCGTCGAGCAGCACACTGCCGCTGCGGGTCTCGGAGTCGTACGTGAACGCGGTCGCCTGCATGGACCGCAGCCTATCCGGCCGCCGGCAGCCACCGGGCCGCCGTCCGCGGGCCGAGCCCCAGCGCCCCGGCCGCCGCCAGGTCCTCGCCGGTGTCGACGTCCCGGCGCACCGAATCCACCCCCGCGAGGAGGATTTCCACCGCGCCCGAAGACAAATGCCGAAGCCGCGACGCACCCCCGAATGCCGGTTCCAATTCCACGCCCGGACCCGCCGAGAGGAATGTCGTACCTATTTCGGCGGCATCCGCGAGAAAAGCCCTGGGAAATTTCCCGGCCGCCTCCAGGACCCGGCTCAGCTCCTCCGGCCGGAGCGCCGGCAGGTCCGCGTTGAGCGCCGCGACCCGGGCGCGGGGCCGCCGGGACCGCACGGCGCGGACCCCGTGCGCGAGCGCCGCGTTGAGCCCCGCCGCCGGAGCGTCCGGCACGATGCGCGCGCCCAGGGCCGAGAGCGCCGCCGCGGCCGCCGGATCGTCCGTGACGACGACCACATCCCGTACCCGCGGGCAGTCCAGCACCGCCCCCACGGTGTCCTCGGCGAACGCCAGCGCCAGCCGCGGGCGCAGCCGGGACCCGGCCGCCGCGGCCAGCCTGCTCTTCGCCAGGGCGAGGGGCTTCAGGGGTACGACCAGGGACCAGCCGTCGTCCGCATGCGTGTTCATCGCGGCCCATTCTGTCCCGCCCACGCGGTCCCCAGGAGGGCCCGGGGCGTACGGTGTCACTCGACAGAGCAGGAGCATGGGGCGACACTTGACCCCCTGCCAGCCTGTCCCGGAGAAAGGTGTACGCGTGCCCCGCCGCAGAATCGGCTTCTGGTACCGCCTCGCGGCGGTCATCGCCAAACCCCCCCTGGTGGTTCTGTTCAAGCGGGACTGGCGCGGTATGGAGCACATTCCGGCCGACGGCGGATTCATCACCGCGGTCAACCACAACTCCTACCTGGACCCGCTGTCGTACGCGCACTACCAGTACAACACCGGCCGGGTCCCGCGCCTCCTCGCCAAGGCGGGCCTCTTCAAGACCCCCTTCGTCGGCATGATGCTGCGCGGCACCGGGCAGATCCCCGTCTACCGGGAGACGACGAACGCGCTCGACGCGTTCCGCGCCGCCGTCGACGCCATCGAGCGCGGCGAGTGCGTCGCCTTCTACCCCGAGGGCACCCTCACCCGGGACCCCGACATGTGGCCCATGGCCGGCAAGACGGGCGCCGCCCGCGTCGCGCTGCTGACCCGGGCCCCCGTCATCCCGGTGGCCCAGTGGGGCGCCAACCTGGCGATGCCGCCGTACGCCAAGGAGAACAAGCTCAGCCTGTTCCCCCGCAAGACGCTGACCGTGCAGGCCGGTCCGCCCGTCGACCTCTCCCGCTTCTACGGACTCGAGCCCACGCCCGAGGTGCTCCGCGAGGCGACCGAGGTCATCATGGCCGCCATCACCGCGCTCCTGGAGCAGATCCGCGGCGAGCGGGCGCCCGCCGAACCGTACGACCACCGCAGGGCGCGCCTGGAGCAGCGGCGCAAGGCCGCCGAAGGGGGCACCACATGACCAGGGCAGCGGTCTTCGGCAACGGATCCTGGGGCACCGCGTTCGCGATGGTGCTCGCCGACGCGGGCTGCGAGGTGAGCCTCTGGGGCCGCCGCGCCGAACTCGCCAAGGAGATCAACGCCTCCCGGAGCAATCCCGACTACCTGCCGGGCGTCGAACTCCCCGCGGCGATCACCGCCACCGCCGACCCGGCCGAGGCGGCCCACGACGCCGACTTCACCGTCCTCGTGGTCCCCTCCCAGACCCTCCGCGGCAACCTCGCCGCCTGGGCGCCGATGCTGGCCCCCGACACCGTCCTCGTCTCCCTCATGAAGGGCGTCGAACTCGGCACGGCCAAGCGCATGAGCGAGGTCATCACCGAGGTCGCGGACGTCCCCGCCGAGCGGGTGGCCGTCCTCACCGGCCCGAACCTGGCCAAGGAGATCGCCGCCCGGCAGCCCGCCGCCGCCGTGGCCGCCTGCGTCGACGAGACGGTCGCCCAGCGCCTCCAGGCCGCCTGCATGACCCCGTACTTCCGCCCGTACACCAACACCGACGTGGTGGGCTGCGAGCTCGGCGGGGCCGTGAAGAACGTCATCGGCCTCGCCGTCGGCATCGCCAACGGCATGGGACTCGGCGACAACTCCAAGGCCACGCTCATCACCCGCGGCCTCGCCGAGACGACCCGCCTGGGCCTCGCCATGGGCGCCGACCCGCTCACCTTCTCCGGCCTCGCGGGCCTGGGCGACCTCGTCGCCACCTGCTCCTCGCCGCTCTCCCGGAACAACACCTTCGGCACCAACCTCGGCCGCGGGATGACCCTCCAGGAGACGATCGCCGCCACCAAGCAGACCGCCGAGGGCGTCAAGTCCTGCGAGTCCGTGCTCGACCTGGGGCGCCGCCACGGCGTCGACATGCCCATCACCGAGACGGTCGTGTCCATCGTCCACGACGGCAAGCCCCCGATCGTCGCGCTCAAGGAGCTGATGTCCCGCAGCGCGAAGCCCGAGCGCCGGTAGCCCGCGCCGGGCGCACCGCCCCGCGGCCCCTCCGCCGCGCCGCCCCGCACTGGGCCGGACGCGCGCGAGGGGAGCGGGGTCGCAAGGCCGTTCGGGCCGCGCAGGGTACGCTCATCGCGATATGAGCGAGAACACCCAGAGCCCCCGCAAGCCGCGCGTGGCCGTCGTCTTCGGCGGACGCAGCTCCGAGCACGCCATCTCCGTCGTCACGGCGGGCGCCGTCCTGAGCGCCATCGACCGGGACAAGTACGACGTGCTGCCCATCGGCATCACGACGGACGGGCGCTGGGCGCTCACCGCCGACGCCCCCGAGCGCATGGCCATCGCCGACCGCGCCCTGCCGAACGTCGCCGACCTGGCGGACTCCGCCGAGGGCGGCGTCGTCCTCTCCGTCGACCCCGCCAACCGGGAGGTCGTCCTCACCGAGCCCGGCGCCGTGCCGAGGGCCCTCGGCGAGGTCGACGTGGTCTTCCCGATGCTCCACGGCCCCTACGGCGAGGACGGCACCCTCCAGGGCCTCCTGGAGCTCTCCGGCGTCCCCTACGTCGGCGCGGGCGTCCTCGCCTCCGCCGTCGGCCAGGACAAGGAGTACATGAAGCGGGTCTTCGTCTCCTTCGGCCTCCCGGTCGGCCCGTACGAGGTCGTCCGGCCGCGCGAGTGGGAGCAGAACCCCGCCGCGGCCCGCAAGAAGATCGTCGAGTTCGCCGCCGAGCACGGCTGGCCGCTGTTCGTGAAGCCGGCCCGCGGCGGCTCCTCGATGGGCATCACCAAGGTCGACGACCTCTCGGGCCTGGACGAGGCCATCGAGGAGGCCCGCCGGCACGACCCCAAGATCCTCGTCGAGTCGCTGCTGCGCGGCCGCGAGATCGAGTGCGGCGTCCTGGAGTTCGAGGACGGGCCGCGCGCCAGCGTGCCGGCCGAGATCCCGCCGGTCACGGACCACGACTTCTACGACTTCGAGGCCAAGTACATCGACTCGGCCTCCGGCATCGTGCCCGCCCCCATCGGGGACGAGGCCACCGCCGAGATCCAGCGCCTCGCCGTCGCCGCCTACGAGGCGGTCTCCTGCGAGGGCCTGGTCCGCGCCGACTTCTTCCTCACGGAGGACGGCGACTTCGTCATCAACGAGATCAACACCATGCCGGGCTTCACGCCGATCTCCATGTACCCGCGCATGTGGCAGGAGAGCGGCGTGAGCTACCCCGAGCTCGTCGACCGGCTGATCCAGGCCGCACTGACCCGCTCCACGGGCCTGCGCTGACCCGAAGAACCCCGAAGACCGTGCCGCCGCCCTCAGAGGCTGGGCGGCACGGTCTTCCGCACGGGATCGGCGAGGTCCGCGAGCGGCGTCATGTCGTGCGTGTACTGCTCGCCGAGGGTCACCTCGACGTACGTCTTCCGGTACGTCGAGGTGAAACGGGGCCCGCCGCCCTCGGGACGCTCCAGCATCCAGTTCACGCCGTTCGCCTCGACGCCCTGCGCCTTGGGATCGCTCATCTTTTCGGGCCGGGGCACGCCGCAGCGCAGTACGATCGCACCGTCACCCCAACCGGCGGTCAACTCGGAGCCGGGCTCCGGGTCACTCCGTTCCAGCCCCGCCACGGTGTCGGGAAGCTCCTTCGCCAGTGCCTGGCAGAAGACGGCCTCCGCCGCCGGCGGGCTGGGAACCTCGACGGACGCAGCCGCGTCGGGCGAGGAGCAGCCGGCGGCGGCCAGCAGCAGAACGGCTGCCGTGACGGCGGCGGGCAGGCCGAAGGGCCGGTGGGAAGACATCACCGGCCAAGCGTAGACGGGGGCTACAGATGAACGACCGGGCAGGTGAGGGTGCGCGTGATGCCGTCCACTTGCTGGACCTTCGCGACCACCATGCGGCCGAGCTCGTCGACCGTGTCCGCCTGCGCCCGCACGATCACGTCGTACGGACCGGTGACGTCCTCCGCCTGGATCACCCCCGGGATCTTGGAGATGGTGTCGGCGACGGTCGACGCCTTGCCCACCTCGGTCTGGATGAGGATGTACGCCTGAACCACGGAACCTCCAGGGCGACCACGAGGATCTTGTGGGAGAAAGGGACGCCACGGTACCGCGTCGCCGCGGGCCGCGGGGAGACCTGCGTGTCCCGAGGCGCTCGCGGGGTGGCGTACGCAGGACAGAAGTTGACGGCTTACTTGACGGTACCCAGCACGGTGACGGCCCGCGACCCGCGGCGCGCGCAGACGCGCCGCCGCCCGCCGGCCGGCACGAAGACACGAGGTGAGGCGCGGTGAAGGGCACAGTCGGAGAGCTGGGCGAGTTCGGGCTCATCAGGGAGCTCACGTCCCGGCTCACGTCCACCCCGGCGGTACGGATCGGGCCGGGCGACGACGCCGCGGTCGTCTCCGCACCCGACCGGCGGGTGGTAGCCAGCACGGACATCCTGCTCGAAGGACGTCACTTCCGCCGCGACTGGTCGACGGCCTACGACGTCGGCCGCAAGGCCGCCGCGCAGAACCTCGCCGACATCGCCGCCATGGGCGCGGTCCCCACGGCACTCCTCCTCGGCCTGGTCGTCCCGGCCGAGCTGCCCGTCACCTGGCCCACCGAACTGATGGACGGACTGCGCGACGAATGTCAGGTCGCGGGCGCCGCGGTGGTCGGCGGCGACGTCGTCCGGGGCGACACGATCATGGTCTCCATCACCGCGCTCGGCGATCTGCGCAACCACGACCCGGTCACCCGGGGCGGCGCCAAGACCGGCGACGTCGTCGCCTACACGGGATGGCTCGGCTGGTCCGCCGCCGGGTACGCGGTCCTCTCCCGGGGCTTCCGCTCGCCCCGCGCCTTCGTCGAGGCCCACCGCAGGCCCGAACCGCCGTACCACGCGGGCCCCGCGGCCGCCGGCCTCGGCGCCACCGCCATGTGCGACGTCAGCGACGGCCTCATCGCCGACCTCGGCCACATCGCCGAGGCCAGCAACGTCCGCATCGACCTGCGCTCCGGCCTCATCGACATCCCGACCCAGATGAACGACATCGGCCAGGCCGTCGGCGTCGACCCCATGCAGTGGGTGCTCACCGGGGGAGAGGACCACGCCATCGTGGCGACCTTCCCGCCCGACGTGAAGCTGCCCGCCCGCTGGAAGGTCATCGGCGAGGTCCTCAATCCCTCCGCGCTGCCGCAGGTCACCGTGGACGGCGCGCCCTGGCACAGCGTGGGCGGCTGGGACCACTTCGGGGAGACCGAGTGAGCTCCGCGCCGCCGCTGGTGCTGACCGTCGCCGGATCCGACTCCGGCGGCGGTGCGGGCATCCAGGCCGACCTGAAGGCGATGCTCGCGCTCGGCGTCCACGGCATGAGCGTCGTCACCGCCGTCACCGCCCAGAACTCGCAGGGCGTCCTGGGCGTCTGGGAACTGCCCGTCGAGGCCGTGCGCGCCCAGTACCGGGCCGTCGTGGACGACATCGGCGTCCAGGCGGTCAAGACCGGCATGCTGGCCTCCGCCGCCCTCGTGGAGACCGTCGCCGAGCTGCTCGCGGACACCGCCGCCCCGGTCGTCGTCGACCCGGTCGGCGTCTCCAAGCACGGGGACTCCCTGCTCGCCGCGAGCGCGCTCGACTCCGTCCGGACGAAGCTGCTGCCCCGGGCCGCCGTCGCCACGCCGAACCTGGACGAGGTGACACAGCTCACGGGCGTCCACGTCGTGGACGAGTCCGACATGCGGGTCGCGGCCGAGGCCGTCCTCTCGTACGGACCCGAGTGGGTCCTGATCAAGGGAGGGCACCTGCCCACCGGCCGGGAGGCCGTGGACCTGCTCACCGACGGCTCGGAGGAGCACTGGCTGCGCGCCCCGCGCCACGACAACCGGCACACGCACGGGACGGGCTGCACGCTCGCCTCGGCGATCGCGTCCGGGCTGGCCAAGGGGCTTCCGGTGCCGGCGGCGGTACGGGAGGCGAAGGACTACGTGACCGGGGCCATCGCGGCCGGGTTCGCGCTGGGCGCGGGCATCGGCCCGGTCGACCACGGCTGGCGGTTCAGGGACTGAGGACCCCGCCGGCCCTCGCGCCGGCGGGACCCCCGGGCCGGGCGCGGGGGAGTCCGGGCACGGCAAAAGGCCGGTTCACCTGGGTGAACCGGCCTTTCAAGGCAACCGCAGGGGCTGCGCTACGACAGAACACGTCGCAATTAGCGCGAGACCTTGCCGGCCTTGATGCACGAGGTGCAGACGTTGAGCCGCTTCGGCGTCCGACCGACCACGGCACGCACACGCTGGATGTTCGGGTTCCAGCGACGGGGCGTACGGCGGTGCGAGTGCGAAATGTTGTTGCCGAAGCCCGGCCCCTTGCCGCAGACGTCGCAGTTGGCAGCCACGGGTCACTCCAAAGACTTCAGAATTACAGTGAAATCCGGCGCACCGGAATCAGGAGTCTGAAGTGGCTTGCCGGGGGATGGCCCGGCGTGAACCAGGCAACCGAAGCAGCATACAACGGCTGGCTCGGTGGAACGAAACTACCACGGTCTCGGCGGACCTCGCCCCGGGGCCCGGTCACCGGGGGTCCCCTCCCGCTCGCGCGAAACCGGGAGCTTGGGGGACGGACACCTCGGGTCTACCCTGCGGTGAGCCCGCCGCCGAAGGAGGACCCCCCGTTGTCGCGAGCCCTTCACCCCTTCGAGGAGCTCGTCGAGCTCGACGCCGAAGCGGTCAGGTCCTGGTGCGCGCGCTCGCTCGACGCGCTCGGCCGGGAGCGCGAGGAGATCGACGCGATCAACGTGTATCCCGTGGCGGACGGGGACACCGGCACCAATCTGTACCTGACCGCGGAAGCCGCCCACCAGGCCGTCGAGGCCGTCTTCGCGGCCGCCGCCGCACCCCGCCCCGACACCGCGGAGACCGTCCGGGCCATGGCGCACGGCGCCCTGCTCGGCGCCCGCGGCAACTCCGGCACCATCCTCTCCCAGCTGCTCCGCGGCATGGCGGGCGTCCTCGCCCACGGCTGTGACGGTGATCACCTCGCCCGCGCCCTCGACGAGGCCGCGACCGCGGCCCGCCGGGCCGTCGCCCACCCCGTCGAGGGCACCATCCTCACCGTGGCGAGCGCCGCGGCCGCCGCCTGCGCCGCCGGCGGCGGCCTCGTCGACGTGGCCAGGAACGCCCACGACGGGGCCAGGACCGCCCTCGCCGCCACCTGCGGACAGCTCGACGTCCTCGAACGGGCCGGAGTCGTCGACGCAGGCGGCCGGGGCCTCGTGACCGTCCTCGGCGCCCTCCTGGAGACCGTCACCGGACGGACGCCCCCGCCGGCCCCCGAGGCGCGGACCGCCCCCGCCCCCCGGGAGGACTGCCCGGCCGAGGACGGGCCGGCCTACGAGGTGATCTACCTCCTGGAGGCCGGGGACGAGGCCGTGGACCTCCTCCGGTCCCGCCTCGACGCCCTGGGGGAGTCCCTCGTCGTCGTCGGCGGCGACGGGCTGTGGAACGTCCACGTGCACGTCGACGACGCCGGCGCCGCCGTCGAGGCCGGCATCGAGGCCGGACGGCCCCACCGCATCCGGATCACCCACTTCGCCGCCGACGCGGCGGCCTCCACCGCCCGCGGCGAACGCGCCCAGCGGGCCGTCGTCGCCGTCGTCCCCGGCGAGGGCCTCGCCGGACTCTGCGCCGAGGCGGGCGCCACGACCGTACGGACCCTGCCCGGCGAACAGCCCGCCGCCGACGCCCTCCTCGACGCGATCCGGCGGGCCCACGCGCGCGAGGTGGTCCTGCTGCCCAACGACGGCGACCTCCGGCAGACCGCGGCCGCCGCCGCCGAACACGCCAGGGCCGAGGGCATCCGCGTCGCCCTCATCCCGACCCGGGCCGCCGTCCAGGGCATCGCCGCCCTCGCCGTCCACGAACCCGACCGGCGCTTCGACGAGGACGTCGTCGCCATGACCGCCGCCGCCGGAGCCACCCGCTACGCCGAACTCGCCGTCGCCGAACGGCAGTCCTTCACCTCGGCCGGCGTCTGCCAGGCCGGCGACATCCTCGGCCTCATCGAGGGCGACGTCGCCGTCATCGGCACCGACCTCGCCGAGACCGCCCGCACCGTCCTCGACCGGATGCTCTCCGCCGGCGGCGAACTCGTCACCCTCGTCGTCGCCGACGACACCCCGCCCGGACTCGCACCCGACCTGGAGGCCCACGTCCGGAGCGGCTACCTGGCCGTCGACACCACCACCTACCACGCCGGCACCGGCGCCCCGCCCCTGCTCATCGGGGTGGAATAGCGGCATTTCCCGACGCTCCTCCCCGGCATCCGGGACGACTGTCGGTCGCGTGGTGTGCAATGGAACGCGTGCCCGCGCTCGACGAACCACTCAAGAAGTCCCTCGGCCCCGCCACCGCCAAGGTCATGGCCGAGGCGCTCGACCTGCACACGGTCGGCGACCTCCTCCACCACTACCCCCGCCGGTACGCCGAGCGGGGGGAGCTGACGACCCTCGCCGACCTGCCGCTCGACGAGCACGTCACCGTGGTCGCCCAGGTCGCCGACGCCCGTGTGCACACCTTCAACGGCGCCAAGGGACGCGGCCAGCGCCTCGAAGTGACCATCACCGACGGCAGCGGCCGCCTCCAGCTGGTCTTCTTCGGCAAGGGCGTGCACAAGCCGCACCACGACCTGCTGCCCGGCACCCGCGCGATGTTCGCCGGCAAGGTCTCGCTCTTCAACCGGCGCCTCCAGCTCGCCCATCCCGCGTACGAACTCCTCCGCGGCGACGACGGGGAGAGCCCCGACACGGTCGACGTCTGGGCCGGGGCCCAGATCCCGATCTACCCGGCCACCACCAAGCTGGAGTCCTGGAAGATCGCCAAGGCCGTCGACGCCGTCCTGCCCAGCGCGGTCGACGCCGTCGACCCGCTCCCCGACGCCCTGCGCGAGGGCCGCGGACTCGCCGAACTCCCCGACGCCCTCCGGCTCATCCACCGGCCCCGCACCAAGGCCGACATCGCCGTCGCCCGCGAACGCCTCAAGTGGGACGAGGCGTTCGTCCTCCAGGTCGCCCTCGCCCGCCGCCGGCACGCCGACACGCAGCTCCCCGCCGCCGCCCGCCGGCCCGTCCCCGGAGGCATCCTCGACGCCTTCGACGCCAAGCTGCCCTTCACCCTCACCGACGGCCAGCGCAAGGTCTCCCGGGAGATCTTCGACGACCTGGCCACCGAGCACCCGATGCACCGCCTCCTCCAGGGCGAGGTCGGCAGCGGGAAGACCATGGTCGCGCTGCGCGCCATGCTCGCCGTCGTCGACTCCGGCGGACAGGCCGCCATGCTCGCCCCCACCGAGGTCCTCGCCCAGCAGCACCACCGCTCCGTCACCGAGATGATGGGGGAGCTCGCCGAGGGCGGGATGCTCGGCGGCGCCGACCGCGCCACCAAGGTCGTCCTGCTCACCGGCTCCATGGGCGCCGCCGCCCGCCGGCAGGCCCTGCTCGACCTGGTCACCGGCGAGGCCGGCCTCGTCATCGGCACCCACGCCCTGATCGAGGACAAGGTCCGCTTCCACGACCTGGGCCTGGTCGTCGTCGACGAGCAGCACCGCTTCGGCGTCGAGCAGCGCGACGCCCTCCGCGGCAAGGGCAAGCAGCCCCCGCACCTCCTGGTGATGACCGCCACCCCCATCCCGCGCACGGTCGCCATGACCGTCTTCGGGGACCTGGAGACCAGCGTCCTCGACCAGCTGCCCGCCGGACGCTCCCCGATCGCCACCCACGTCGTCCCCGCCGCCGACAAGCCGCACTTCCTCGCCCGCGCCTGGGAACGGGTCCGCGAGGAGGTCGGCAAGGGACACCAGGCGTACGTGGTCTGCCCCCGGATCGGCGACGAGGAGGACCAGAAGAAGAAGGCGAAGGCGTCCGCCGAGGACGAGGCCGAGAAGCGCCCGCCGCTCGCCGTCCTCGACGTCGCCGAGAAGCTCGGCGCCGGGCCGCTCGCCGGACTCCGGATCGCCGTCCTGCACGGCCGGATGCACCCGGACGACAAGGACGACGTCATGCGGCGCTTCGCCGCCGGCGAGCTCGACGTCCTCGTCGCCACCACCGTCATCGAGGTCGGCGTCAACGTCCCCAACGCCACCGCCATGGTGATCATGGACGCCGACCGCTTCGGCGTCTCCCAGCTCCACCAGCTCCGCGGCCGCGTCGGCCGCGGCTCGGCCCCCGGCCTCTGCCTCCTGGTCAGCGAGATGCCCGAGGCCAGCCCCGCCCGGCAGCGCCTCGCCGCCGTCGCCGCCACCCTCGACGGCTTCGAGCTCTCCCGCATCGACCTCGAACAGCGCCGCGAGGGCGATGTCCTCGGCCAGGCCCAGTCCGGCGTCCGCTCCTCGCTGCGGGTGCTCACCGTCATCGACGACGAGGAGGTCATCGCCGCCGCCCGGGAGGAGGCGACCGCCCTCGTCCTCGCCGACCCGGACCTCACCGCCCACCCCGGCCTGCGCACCGCGCTCGACGCCCTGCTCGACAAGGACCGTGAGGAGTACCTGGAGAAGGGCTGACCGCGCGCCGCGGACCCGCGGTCATATCCTGAGACGTACGCACTGGACGACGCAGGACGAGGACACCGATGACCCGCGTGATCGCCGGAACCGCCGGCGGGCGCCGCCTGGCCGTGCCGCCCGGCAACGGCACCCGCCCCACCTCCGACCGGGCGCGCGAAGGCCTGTTCTCCACCTGGGGGGCGTTCCTCGGCACCCTCGACGGGGCCCGGGTCGCCGACCTGTACGCCGGCTCCGGCGCCGTCGGCCTGGAGGCGCTGTCCCGCGGGGCCGCCCACGCCCTCCTCGTCGAGGCCGAGCCGCGCGCCGCGCGGACCATCCGGGAGAACATCTCCTCGCTCGGTCTGCCCGGCGCCGAACTCCGCACCGGCAAGGCGGAGCAGATCGTGACCGGAGCTGCCCCCGCCGACCCCTACGACCTGGTCTTCCTCGACCCGCCGTACGCCGTCGGCGACGCCGAGCTCCGGGAGATTCTCCTCACACTCCGCTCGGGGGGCTGGCTCGCGGACGACGCCCTCGTCACCGTGGAGCGCAGCACCAGAGGCGGGGAATTCGGCTGGCCGGACGGTTTCGAACCACTGCGGGCCCGTCGTTACGGCGAGGGAACGTTTTGGTACGGTCGCGCCGCCTCACCGTGCGAAGACGCACGATGACCGGACCGGAGAGCGAGGGACCCACGTTGCGCCGCGCCGTCTGTCCGGGGTCATTCGACCCCATCACCAACGGACACCTCGACATCATCGCCCGTGCCTCCAAGCTGTACGACGTCGTGCACGTCGCGGTGATGATCAACCAGTCGAAGAAGGGCCTGTTCACGGTCGACGAGCGGATCGAACTGATCCGCGAGGTCACCGCCGACTTCGGCAACGTCGAGGTGGAGTCCTTCCACGGGCTGCTCGTCGACTTCTGCAAGCAGCGCGACATCCCCGCGATCGTCAAGGGGCTGCGCGCGGTCAGCGACTTCGACTACGAGCTGCAGATGGCCCAGATGAACAACGGCCTCACGGGCGTGGAGACCCTCTTCGTCCCCACCAACCCGACCTACAGCTTCCTGTCGTCCTCGCTGGTCAAGGAGGTCGCCGCCTGGGGCGGCGACGTCTCCCACCTGGTCCCGCCGACGGTCCTGCCCCGGCTGACCGAGCGCCTGGGCCGGAAGTGACGCGCGGCCATCGCCGCTGACGCTCCGTCACCCGGTGTCGGACGGGCCCCGACTGCCCTTACAGTCGTCCCGTCCGTCTCCATCCAGCTGTAGAGAGTGGCGAGCACCCGGTGGACGTGCAGAAGAAGCTCGACGAGATCGTCGCGACCGTTCAGGGCGCCCGCTCCATGCCCATGTCGGCATCCTGCGTGGTCAACCGCGCCGAGCTGCTCGCCCTGCTCGAAGAGGTGCGGGAGGCCCTGCCCGGCTCCCTGGCCCAGGCCCAGGAGCTGATCGGCGGCCGCGCGCACATGGTCGAGCAGGCCCGCCAGGAGGCGGATCGGATCATCGAGGCGGCCCACGCGGAGCGCGGCTCGATCGTCTCCGACACCCAGGTCGCCCGGCAGTCCCAGGAGGAGGCCGACCGGATCCTCTCCGAGGCCCGCCGGGAGGCGGAGGAGGTCCGCGCGGAGGCCGACGACTACGTCGACTCCAAGCTCGCGAACTTCGAGGTCGTCCTCAACAAGACGATCGGCTCCGTCGACCGCGGCCGCGAGAAGCTCCTCGGCCGGGGCCCCGGGCTCGACCAGAACGGCTACGCCGACGAGGACGCCCCCGAGTACAGCTCGGACCCGCAGACCCTGATCCACCGGGCCGACGAGTACGTCGACGCCAAGCTCGGCGCCTTCGAGGCGGTGCTCAGCAAGACCCTGGAGGCCGTCGGCCGGGGCCGGCAGAAGCTGCACGGGCGGATCGCCACCGACGCGCTGGGCGAGCACATGGCCGCCCAGGACGGCCTCGTCGGATCCGTGCACACCAGCGACTCCGACTACCTGGCCGGCCTCGCGGAGCTCGCCGACCCCGAGCCGGTCCAGATCCCGGCCCAGCAGCAGGCGCAGCCCCAGGCCGACCCGTACGCGGCCTACCAGCAGCCCCAGGGCGACCCGTACGCCGGCTACCAGCAGGTCCAGCAGCAGCCCGACCCCTACGCGTACCAGCAGCAGCCGCAGCACACGGACCCGTACGGCTACCAGCAGCAGGACCCGTACGCGTACCAGCAGCCCGTCCAGCAGGACCACGCGCAGGGACAGCAGGGGCAGCAGCAGGGCGGCTCGCTCGACGAGACGAGCTTCTTCGACACGAGCATGATCGACCTGGAGCAGCTGCGCCGCTACGAGCAGGGGCAGTAGACGGGCCGGTCAGGCCCCCGAGGCCCGGATTGGGCCCTGAGCGAAGCGTCCAGTATCCTGGCTCTTCGGTCGCGCGTATCTCCGCGATCCATGCTGCCCGCGTCTGGCAGCCTCCTCGACGCAGCACGACTTTCGAAAGCAGGAAGAGCCCTGAGCACGCGCCTCGACCACCGCAACCCCCTCGTGTTCGACACACACGAGCTGGGGCGGCGTCCTGGTGCCCTCCAGCGGCTCTCGCGTTCGATCGAGGCCCCCAGGGACCTCGGCGTCGAAGGAGTGATCGGAGTGCCCGAGGGCGCCCCGGTCGACATCGATCTCCGTCTTGAGTCGGTCATGGAAGGGGTGCTTGTCACAGGCACCGCCCGTGCATCGGCCGAGGGGGAGTGCGTAAGGTGTCTGGAGCCCGTCGAGCTCGAGCTCGACGTGGACTTCCAGGAGATGTTCTCGTACCCCGACTCCGACGACCGGGGCCGCTCCAAGGCGGCCGCGGACGACGAAGCCGAGGCCGACGAGGACATGATCCCCCTCGAGGACGGCATGTTCGACCTCGAACCCGTGCTGCGTGATGCGGTGGTGCTCGCACTGCCGATGCAGCCGGTGTGCCGGGAGGACTGTGCGGGCCTGTGTTCCGAGTGCGGAACCAACCTGAACGAGAACCCGGACCACCACCATGACGCCGTCGACATCCGTTGGGCGGCACTGCAGGGACTCGCCGGTTCGCTGGGAACCGATGAGAAGGACAACATGAGCGGCAAAGCCTCTGACGGGGACGTCCGAAGCGCCGCCGAGAAGCAGGAGAAGTAGCCGTGGCTGTTCCGAAGCGGAAGATGTCGCGCAGCAACACGCGCCACCGCCGGTCGCAGTGGAAGGCTGCGGTCCCCACCCTGGTTTCGTGTGAGCGTTGCCAGGAGCCGAAGCTGCAGCACATCGCGTGCCCGAGCTGCGGCACCTACAACAAGCGCCAGGTCCTCTCGGTCTGATTGGGCTGGTGAGAGGCGCAATGTCTGAGTCCCGCAAGACGGACGACAAGACGGACCATGCCTCGTCCCACACGCTTCTGGAAGGGCGGCTCGGCTATCGGCTCGAGTCCGCCCTTCTGGTGCGTGCGCTGACCCACCGTTCGTACGCGTACGAGAACGGCGGTCTGCCCACCAACGAGCGGCTGGAGTTCCTCGGGGACTCCGTGCTCGGCCTGGTGGTCACGGACACGCTGTACCGGACCCACCCCGACCTGCCGGAAGGCCAGCTGGCCAAACTGCGGGCCGCGGTGGTCAACTCGCGTGCGCTGGCGGGCGTGGGGCGCGGACTCGAACTCGGCTCCTTCATCCGGCTCGGCCGGGGCGAAGAGGGCACGGGCGGCCGGGACAAGGCGTCCATCCTCGCCGACACCCTTGAAGCGGTGATCGGCGCGGTCTATCTCGACCAGGGCCTCGAAGCGGCGTCCGAGCTGGTGCACCGGCTCTTCGACCCGCTGATCGAGAAGTCCTCGAACCTCGGTGCCGGCCTGGACTGGAAGACCAGTCTCCAGGAGCTCACCGCGGCCGAGGGTCTGGGTGTGCCGGAGTACCTCGTCTCCGAGGAGGGTCCGGACCACGAGAAGACCTTCACTGCTGCCGCCCGCGTCGGTGGTGTCTCGTACGGCACCGGCACCGGCCGCAGCAAGAAGGAAGCGGAACAGCAGGCGGCGGAGTCCGCGTGGCGCTCGATCAAGGCCGCCGCGGACGAACGCGCGGCGGCGGCGAAGGCCGCGGCCGAGGCGGGAGAGGTCGCCGACCCCTCTCCGACCGCCCACCGGGCGTCGGCCTGACCGGCCGCATCCCCGCTTCCCGGGAACCCCGCCCCACGGCGGGGTTCCCGTCTTTTCCGGGGTGTGCGCGCCGGTAGGGTGGGAGTGCTGTCGACGACGTACGTCCGGAGGAGTCCCGTGCCCGAGCTGCCCGAGGTCGAGGTCGTCCGGCGGGGCCTGGAGCGCTGGGTCGCCGGGCGGACCGTGACCGACGTCGAGGTGCTGCACCCCAGGGCCGTACGGCGCCATCCGGCCGGCGGCGCGGACTTCGCGGCACGGCTCAGGGGGCGGCGCTTCGAGGTGGCGCGCCGCCGCGGCAAGTACCTCTGGCTGCCGCTGGCCGAGACCGGCACCTCCGTCCTCGGCCACCTCGGCATGAGCGGACAGCTGCTCGTCCAGCCCGAGGGCGCCGCGGACGAGAAGCACCTGCGGATCCGGATTCGCTTCGACGACGCGGCCGGCACCGAGCTCCGCTTCGTCGACCAGCGCACCTTCGGCGGACTCTCGCTCCACGACCAGACCCCCGACGGGCTCCCGGACGTCATCGGGCACATCGCCCGGGACCCGCTGGACCCGGAGTTCGACGACGACGCCTTCCACCGCGCGCTGCGGCTGCGCCGGACGACGGTCAAGCGCGCCCTGCTCGACCAGTCGCTGATCAGCGGCGTCGGCAACATCTACGCGGACGAGGCCCTCTGGCGCTCGCGGCTGCACTACGACCGGCCGACCGCGACCCTGACCCGGCCGCGCTCCGCGGAGCTGCTCGGGCACGCCCGTGACGTGATGAACGCGGCCCTCGACGTCGGCGGCACCAGCTTCGACAGCCTGTACGTCAACGTCAACGGCGAGTCCGGCTACTTCGACCGCTCGCTCGACGCCTACGGCCGCGAGGACGAGCCCTGCCGCCGCTGCGGCACTCCGATACGCAGGCGGTCCTGGATGAACCGCTCCAGCTACTTCTGCCCGCGCTGCCAGCGCCCGCCGCGCGCGACCGTCTGACGGTCCGCTCCGGGATCCCGTCCGGACCGGCGTCCCGCGCGGTCCGGTGCCTCCGCGGCACGGCGCTCCGGCGCGGCCGGCCGAACTCTCCGCGGTTCCACGCTCAGCCCGACACGGTCGCCGCGCGCTCCGCGTCGTAGCTCGCCCGGGCCGCCTCGACCTCGGGCATACGCCCCTCCACCAGGGCGATCAGGCCGATCAGCCGCTCCGCGACGTCCCGGCCGAGGGGGGTGAGCCGGTAGTCGACGCGCGGCGGGTTGGTGGGCTGGGCCTCGCGGTGCACGAGTCCGTCGCGCTCCAGGGCGTGCAGGGTCTGCGACAGCATCTTCTCGCTCACGCCGTCCACCCGGCGCCGCAGTTCGTTGAAGCGGAACGTCCCCTCGTGCAGGGCGCCCAGGGTCAGGCTGCCCCAGCGGCCCGTCACGTGCTCCAGCGTGCCGCGCGAGGGGCAGGCGCGGGCGAACACGTCGTAGGCGAGGTCCTCGGTCATGCGTCCACCGTACTCCCGTGCAGCGCTTACCACCAGAGGTGCGCTAACCATCCGTTTGCGCTTTCAGAAAGTTAGTGCTCTACTTCCGGTCGTAGCCCCACCGCCCCCGTTCGAGGAGCCCCGCTGTGACCACCCCCGTCGTCTCCATCGCCTACCACTCCGGCTTCGGCCACACCGCCGTCCTCGCCGAGGCCGTCCGCGCCGGCGCCGCGGACACGGGCGCCACCGTCCACCTGATCGACGTCGACGGGATCACCGACGCCCAGTGGGAGCTGCTCGACGCCTCCGACGCGATCGTCTTCGGCTCGCCGACCTACATGGGCACCGCGTCCGGCGCCTTCCACCGGTTCGCCGAGGAGACCTCGAAGCGCTGGTTCACGGACGCCTGGCTGGACAAGCTCGCCGCCGGCTTCACCAACTCCGGCTCCAAGAGCGGCGACAAGCTGCACACCCTGCAGTTCTTCCAGACCCTCGCCGGCCAGCACGGCATGACCTGGGTCAACCTCGGCCTGAAGCCCGGCTGGAACACCAGCGACGCCTCCGAGAACGACCTCAACCGTCTCGGCTTCTTCGCCGGCGCGGGCGCCCAGACCCACAACGACCTCGGCCCCGAGGGCGTCCACAAGGCCGACGTCGCCACCGCCGAGCACCTCGGCCGCCGCGTCGCCCTGACGGCCCGCACCTTCGTCGCCGGCCGCGCCGCCGTCTGACCGTCCGCATGCGGGAGGGCCCCGTCACCGACCGGTGACGGGGCCCTCCCGTGCGTCTCCCCGAGCGTCCGGGCGGCTCAGTAACCGAAGTCCTGGGTCCACCAGGGGCCGCCGTCGGCGAAGTGGACGCCCACGCCGAGGGTGGTGTAGTCGCAGTTCAGGATGTTGGCGCGGTGGCCGTCGCTGTTCATCCAGGACGCCATCACGGCCGCCGCGTCCGCCTGGCCGCGGGCGATGTTCTCGCCGCCGAGGCCCGAGATCCCCGCCTTCTCGGCGCGCACCCACGGGGTGGCGCCGTCCGGGTCCGTGTGGTCGAAGAAGCCGCGGGCCGCCATGTCCGAGCTGAACGCGCCGGCCAGCGCCGCGAGCCGGGTGTCCGCGCTCACCGGAGAGCAGCCCACCTTGGCGCGCTCGTCGTTCACGAGGCGTACGACCTCGGCCTCCGCGGCCGCGCTGCGGTCGGTGGTGGGGGCCGCCGACTTCCGGGCCGGGGCCTCGGTCGTCGGGTCGGGCTTCGGCTCCGGCTTCGGGGCGGGGGCCTTGGTGGTGGGCGCGGCCGTGGTCCGCGGTGCCGTCGGCTTGGCGGGCGCCTTCTTCGGCTCCTCGGCCGGGGCCTTGGTCGGGGCCTTGGTCGTCTTCGACGGGGTCGGCTTCGCCGTGGGGGTCGGCTTCGCGGACGGGGTAGCCGACGGCGAGGCCGTCCGGCCCTTGTCCGTGCCCGTCTTCGCGGGGGTGCGCGGGCCGCTCTGCTCGCCGGTCGGGGTCTGGGTGGCCCCGCCCTGCGTCGTCAGTTCCGGCGCCTGCCGGGACTGGCTGGGGCGCTCGCTCGAACCGGCGCTGCCGACGGTGAGGGTGTCGCCGCCGGGCAGCAGGCCCGAGGTGACGGCGATGGCGCCCACCGCGACGGCGGCGGAGGCTCCGAGCAGGCCGGTGCGCACGGGGCCGCGCCGCTTGCGGCGGGCACCCCGGTGACGGCGGTCCGATCCGTCCGCGTAGTCTTCTGCGGCGGGTGCGGCTCCGGCGCGACGGTGGCGTCCCATCTGGTCTGCCTTCCTCTTGCTGGTCCTGCTGTGGTCCTGTGCCGGCCCTCGGGGCCTTTGCTGATCTTTGCTCTCGGTACCGTTTCGGGCCGGCGCTCGAACAGCGCGGGTCCGAATGGGTGAGGCATGTTCGGTCGGGACTGTAGTCCATGCGGGCCGGGGGTGATGTGCTCATCTGGCAATCCGCCCGTTAGCGTGCAGGCATGGATGACGACGTTCGGATGACCGCCTGGGTGCGCGGCCGGGTACAGGGAGTGGGCTTCCGTTGGTTCACCAGGGCAAACGCTTTGGAGATCGGCGGCCTGGTGGGCTTCGCCCTGAACCTCGACGACGGCCGGGTGCAGGTGGTGGCCGAAGGGGCGCGTGAGAATTGCCACCGTCTGCTCGCCTGGCTCCACTCCGCCGACACACCCGGGCGCGTGGACGGCGTCACTGAGATCTGGGCCACCCCGCGCGGTGGCTACGACGGCTTCGCCATCCGCTGACGATCACTCTCCGACACCCTCTCCCGGTGACCGAGAGGGGTACCGGGGGAACGGGCGGTAACAGCCGGACGACGGGGAAAGCCCCTGGTGGTTGCCAAGGAGCGCCGGTCATGGAAGGCTGCCGGGTAAGGATGATCGCGACGCCCTGAGGCACCGAGTTCCAGAGGCCCCGCCGCCCGCTGAGCGGCCCGGGACTCCTCGGTGGGCCCTTCAAACGGGGCGTGATCGTGTTGACCGTCAAACTTTTTGGTGAGACTCTGGAATCCCCGCGCACCTTAGCTGTTTGGCAGTGGAACCGGCACGACAAGCAGTACTGCCGAGCACCGCGGGTGCGAAATCCCTCACGACCCAACCGCTACGGTCGGTCACTCATTGTGGAGGACCACTCATCATGGCAAAGGCGCTTCTCGGTTACGTCGGCGGCTCCGACCCGCGACTCCTCGCCGAGATGCGACGGCTCCAGCAGCGCGTCCAGGACCTGGAATCCGAGCTGGTACGGATCCAGTCCGAGAACGACTCGCTCGCCGCGGCCGCCGCTCAGCACCAGGGAGAGTCGCTGCTGAACAGCATCGACCTCGACGTACCCCAGGCGGAGCCTGCGCTCACCTGACAACCCAGCCCCGAGGGGCCAGGTGGGAACCACTCACGCCGGCACCGCCGACGGCAGATCCATGCCGGTGGGGCCGACCGAGTACTCATGTCGGCAGAGCGGACATGCAAGGGGCGCTCCGGCGTCCCTTCCTTCTTTCACCCGCCGTTCCCCTCCCGTACCCCCCTTCTCACCCGAGGATCTGCCCTGCACCTTCGCGGGTGAAACGCGCGCGCCCCGGTAGAGTCCGGGCGTGCACCTCAAGGCCCTGACCCTCCGCGGATTCAAGTCGTTCGCCTCGGCCACCACGCTGCGGTTCGAACCGGGAATCACCTGCGTCGTGGGCCCCAACGGATCGGGCAAGTCCAACGTCGTGGACGCCCTGTCCTGGGTCATGGGCGAGCAGGGCGCCAAGTCGCTGCGCGGCGGCAAGATGGAGGACGTCATCTTCGCCGGCACGACCGGGCGCCCGCCGCTCGGCCGTGCCGAGGTGTCCCTCACCATCGACAACTCCGACGGCGCGCTGCCCATCGACTACGCCGAGGTCACGCTCACCCGCATCATGTTCCGCGGCGGCAGCAGCGAGTACCAGATCAACGGCGACACCTGCCGGCTACTCGACTTCCAGGACCTGCTCTCCGACTCCGGCATCGGACGCGAGATGCACGTCATCGTCGGCCAGGGCCAGCTCGACTCGGTGCTGCACGCCGACCCGATGGGCCGCCGCGCCTTCATCGAGGAGGCCGCGGGCGTCCTCAAGCACCGCAAGCGCAAGGAGAAGGCGCTGCGGAAGCTCGACGCGATGCAGGCCAACCTCGCGCGCGTGCAGGACCTCACCGACGAACTGCGCCGCCAGCTCAAACCTCTCGGCCGGCAGGCCGCCGTCGCCCGCCGCGCCGTCGTCATCCAGGCCGACCTGCGCGACGCCCGGCTCCGTCTCCTCGCCGACGACCTCGTCCGGCTCCAGCAGGCCCTCACCGCCGAGGTCGCCGACGAGGCGGCCCTGCTCGCCCGCAAGGAGGCGACCGAGGGCGAACTGCGGGCCGCGCTCGCCCGCGAGGCCGCCCTGGACGCCGAGGCACGCGCGCTCGTCCCCCGCCTCGAACGCGCCCAGCAGAACTGGTACGCCCTCTCCCAGCTCGCCGAGCGCGTCCGCGGCACCGTCTCCCTGGCCGACGCGCGCGTGAAGAGCGCCACCGTCGCACCCGTCGAGGAGCGCCGCGGCCGCGACCCGGAGGATCTGGAGCGCGAGGCCGCCCGCGTCCGCGAGCAGGAGGCCGAGCTGGAGGCCTCCCTGGAGGCGGCCGAGCGCGCCCTGGAGGACACCGTCACCCACCGCGCCGAGCTCGAACAGGCGCTGGCCTCCGAGGAACGCCGCCTCAAGGACCTGGCCCGCGCCCTCGCCGACCGGCGCGAGGGCCTCGCCCGCCTCCACGGCCAGGTCAACGCCGCGCGCTCGCGCGCCGCCTCCGCCCAGGCCGAGATCGACCGCCTCGCCGCCGCCCGCGACGAGGCGGGGGAGCGGGCGGCCGCCGCCCAGGAGGAGTACGAGCAGCTCAAGGCCGAGGTCGACGGCCTCGACGCCGAGGGCACCGAGCACGGCGAGCGCCACGAGGCCGCCCGCCGCGCCCTCGCCGAGGCGGAGACCGCGCTCGGCGCCGCCCGCGAGGCCGCCGCCACCGCCGAACGCGGCCGCGCCGCGACCCAGGCCCGGCACGACACCCTCGCCCTCGGACTGCGCCGCAAGGACGGCACCGGCACCCTGCTGACCGCCGGACTCAGCGGACTCCTCGGCCCCGCGGCCGAACTGCTCACCGTCACCCCCGGATACGAGGTACCCGTCGCCGCCGCCCTCGGAGCGGCGGCCGACGCGGTCGCCGCCACCGGCCCCTCCGCCGCCGCCGAGGCCCTGCGCCTGCTGCGCAAGCAGGACGCGGGCCGTGCGTCCCTGCTGCTGACCGGAGCCCCCGAACCCGAGCGCCGGGGAGAGGCCGGGGACGCCCCCGGAGGCCACCCGTGCGCCGCCGACCTCGTCCGGGGACCGGACGAACTCATGGGAGCCGTACGCCGGTTGCTCGCGGGGATCGTCGTCGTCGACGACCTCGACCAGGCCGCCGAGCTGGTCAGGTCCCGGCCCGCGGCGACCGCCGTCACCCTGGAGGGCGACCTGCTCGGGGCGCACTTCGCCCAGGGCGGCTCCGCGGGCGCGCCCAGCCTCCTCGAAGTGCAGGCCTCGGTCGCCGAGGCCGCCGCCGAACTCGGCGAACTGGCCGTGCGCTGCGAGGAGACGGCGGCCGCCCGCGGCGAGGCCGAGGAGCGGCGCCGTGCCGCCGCCGCCCTCGTCGAGGAGCTCGACACCCGGCGCCGTACCGCCGAGCGCGAGAAGTCCGCGGTCGCGCAGCAGCTCGGCCGGCTCGCGGGCCAGGCCAGGGGAGCGGCCGGCGAGGCCGAGCGGACCGCGGCCGCCGCCGCCCGCGCCCAGGAGGCACTGGAGAAGGCGACCGGTGAGGCGGAGGAACTCGCCGAGCGGCTGCTCGTGGCCCAGGAGGCCGCCGCCTTCGGGGAGGACGGCGACGAGGAGCCCGACACCGCCGTCCGCGACCGGCTGGCGATCGACGGGTCGAACGCGCGGCAGACCGAGATGGAGGCCCGCCTCCAGGTCCGCACCCACGAGGAGCGGGTCAAGGGGCTCGCCGGCCGGGCCGACTCGCTCGACCGGGCAGCCCGCGCCGAACGGGAGGCACGCGCGCGTGCCGAGCAGCGCCGGGCCCGGCTGCGCCACGAGGAGCGGGTCGCCGGAGCCGTCGCCGCCGGAGCCCGGAGCCTGCTGGCCCATGTCGAGGTGTCCCTCGGCCGCGCCGAGCGGGAGCGGGTGGTGGCGCAGGCGGCGCGGGCCGACCGCGAGGAGGGCCTGACGGCCGCCAGGGCCCGGGGCCGCGACCTCAAGGCCGAACTCGACAAGCTGACCGACTCCGTGCACCGGGGCGAGGTCCTCGGCGCCGAGAAGCGGCTGCGGATCGAGCAGCTGGAGTCCAGGGCCCTGGAGGAGTTCGGGGTGGAGGCGACCGCGCTGGTCGCCGAGTACGGACCGGACCAGCCGGTGCCCCCGTCGCCGGCAGTCGAGGGCCCGGAGGGCGCCGACACCGCGGAGGCCGGGGAGGGCGCGTCGGCGGACGACGCGGGGCGCCCCTTCATCCGTTCGGAGCAGGAGAAGCGCCTCAAGGCGGCCGAACGGGCGTACCACCAGCTCGGCAAGGTCAACCCGCTGGCCCTCGAGGAGTTCGCCGCCCTGGAGGAGCGGCACCGCTTCCTCTCCGAGCAGCTGGAGGACCTGAGGAAGACCCGGGCCGACCTGCTTCAGGTCGTGAAGGAGGTCGACCTGCGGGTCGAGCAGGTCTTCACCGAGGCGTACCGGGACACGGCCCGGGAGTTCGAGGGCGTCTTCTCGCGGCTCTTCCCGGGAGGGGAGGGGCGGCTCGTCCTCACCGACCCCGACAACATGCTCACCACCGGCGTCGAGGTGGAGGCCCGACCGCCCGGCAAGAAGGTGAAGCGGCTCTCGCTGCTCTCCGGCGGCGAGCGCTCGCTGACCGCCGTCGCGCTGCTGGTCTCGATCTTCAAGGCCCGGCCCAGCCCGTTCTACGTGATGGACGAGGTCGAGGCGGCGCTCGACGACACCAACCTCCAGCGGCTGATCCGGATCATGCGGGAACTCCAGGAGTCCTCGCAGCTGATCGTGATCACCCACCAGAAGCGGACCATGGAGGTCGCGGACGCGCTGTACGGGGTGTCCATGCAGGGGGACGGCGTCTCGAAGGTGATCAGTCAGCGACTGCGCTGAGTCCGGGCAGGACTCATTGATTCAAGTCTTGAACTCAAGCCACCTCGCAGTGCTTATTAAGTCACATGACATCGGCTATTGACTTAGAAACTTGAAGGCATAGTCTCTGCAACGTTGCTTTAACCTTCACGTGGTGGGCGGCGTGAAGTTGTGCGCCACTGGAAGGGTTTCCCCCCATCGAGGAGTCCATGTGTCCAATACCGCGCAGGCGCCCACGCCGCCGCCTTCCGGCGGCCGCACCGCACATCCGGACCACCTCGGCCACGTCATCTTCATCACCGCCTCCGCGGCGATGGGCGGATTCCTCTTCGGCTACGACAGCTCCGTCATCAACGGCGCCGTCGAGGCGATCCGCGACCGCTACGACATCGGCTCCGGCACCCTCGCCCAGGTCATCGCCATCGCCCTGATCGGCTGTGCGATCGGCGCCGCCACGGCCGGCCGGATCGCCGACCGCATCGGCCGCATCCGCTGCATGCAGATCTCCGCGGTGCTCTTCGCCGTCAGCGCCGTCGGATCCGCGCTGCCCTTCGCCCTCTGGGACCTCGCCCTCTGGCGGATCATCGGCGGCTTCGCCATCGGCATGGCCTCCGTCATCGGCCCGGCGTACATCGCCGAGGTCGCCCCCGCCGCCTACCGCGGCCGCCTCGGCTCCTTCCAGCAGGCCGCCATCGTCATCGGCATCGCCGTCTCCCAGCTGGTGAACTACGGCATCCTCCAGCTCGCCGACGGCGACCAGCGCGGCGAGATCGGCGGCCTGGAGGCCTGGCAGTGGATGCTCGGCGTCATGGTCGTGCCCGCCGTCCTCTACGGCATGCTCTCCTTCGCCATCCCCGAGTCCCCCCGCTTCCTCATCTCGGTCGGGCGCAACGAGCGGGCCAAGGAGGTCCTCGCCGAGGTCGAGGGCAAGGGCGTCGACCTCGACGCGCGCGTCGCCGAGATCGACCGGGCCATGCGCAGCGAGCACAAGTCCACCTTCAAGGACCTGCTCGCCGCCGGCTCCCGCTTCCGGCTCCTGCCCATCGTCTGGGTCGGCATCGGACTCTCGGTCTTCCAGCAGCTCGTCGGCATCAACGTCGCGTTCTACTACTCGGCGACGCTCTGGCAGTCCGTCGGCATCGACCCGTCGAGCTCGTTCTTCTACTCGTTCACCACGTCGATCATCAACATCATCGGCACCGTGATCGCGATGGTCCTCGTCGACCGGGTCGGCCGCAAGCCGCTCGCCCTCGTCGGCTCCATCGGCATGGCGATCGCCCTCGCCTTCGAGGCCTGGGCCTTCTCGGCCGACCTCGTCGACGGCAAGCTGCCCGAGACGCAGGGCGTCGTGGCGCTCGTCGCCGCACACGTCTTCGTGCTCTTCTTCGCCCTCTCGTGGGGCGTGGTGGTCTGGGTCTTCCTCGGCGAGATGTTCCCCAACCGGATCCGCGCCGCCGCCCTCGGCGTCGCCGCCTCCGCCCAGTGGATCGCCAACTGGGCCATCACGGCCAGCTTCCCGTCCCTCGCGGACTGGAACCTGTCCGGCACCTACGTCATCTACACGGTCTTCGCCGTGCTCTCGATCCCCTTCGTGCTCCGGTACGTCAAGGAGACCAAGGGCAAGGCGTTGGAGGAGATGGGCTAATCCCCGCTGCCCCTCTCCTCACCCACGGAACTGCCCCGGTCCCCGGCCCCACGCCCGGGACCGGGGCAGTACGTGCGTCCCCGGGGGCGCCGCACCGTCCGAGCCGTCATCCCGCGAGCCGCGGCACCACGGCGTCGCAGAACAGCCGGACGCTCCGCCACCCCTCCTCCAGCGGCATCCCGCCGCACAGCGGATGCAGCACGAGGCTCTCCGGATCGAGCGCCAGGCACTCCTCCGGGGTCACGACCCGGTAGACCCCCTCGGCGCGCAGCTCCGCCACCGTCGTCGCCGTCGACCGCACCGCCGAGCGGATGTCCTTCGACTGCCAGGAGGCGTACGTCCGGGCCTCGTGCAGGAAGTGCTCCCCGTGGACGGCCCAGGTCCGGTCCGGGTCCTCCGACAGGTGCAGCAGCGGCGTCACCTCGGCCGGCATCATCGTCCAGCCCTCCGTGCCGTACTCCGCGCACCGCTCCCGGTAGTACGCCTCCAGCTCCGGCAGGTGCGCGCTGGGGAAGAACGGCAGTCCGAGCCGGGCCGCCCGCCGGGCCGCCGCCCGGGAGGACCCCCCGACCAGCAGCAGTGGATGCGGCTGGGTGAAGGGCCGCGGGGTGACCCGTACCGTACGGCCCCCGTAGGTGAACGGCTCCCCGGTCCAGGCCGTGAGCAGCGTCTCCAGGAGCAGGTCCTGCAGCTTCCCGCGCCGCCCCCAGTCGACGCCCCGCTCCTCGTACTCCTCCGGGCGGTAGCCGATGCCCGCCACCGTCACCAGGCGCCCGCCGCTCAGCAGGTCGAGGACGGCGATGTCCTCGGCGAGCCGCAGCGGGTCGTGCAGCGGGCCGATGATCGCGGAGACCGTCACGGCGATCCGCCGGGTGGCGCCGAAGACCGCTCCCGCGAAGGCGAAGGGGGAGGGCAGCCAGTTGTTCGCGACGCCGTGGTGCTCCTCGGTCTGCACGGTGTCGACCCCGTGGGCGTCGGCGTACGCGGCCATCTCGACGGCGGCGCGGTAGCGGGCGGAGAGGGACTCGGGGGTCGCGCGGGGATCGACGAGGTTGAACCGTACGACGGTGAACGGCATGGGAAGTCCCCCTCCGCTGGTGGGATACCGGCGAAGGGGGACGCTATCTGACGTTGCGTCAGATGGAAACGGTCTCGCGCGTCCCGGCGGGCTCCGCGGGCGTCGCGGACCCGGCGGACGGCGTCCGCGGCAGGACGGCGTACAGCAGGCCCGCCACCACGATCGTCGCCGCCCAGCCCAGGCCGTTCTCACCGATCCAGGAGGAGGCGAGCGGGCCGGAGAACCAGTCGACCTTCGTGAAGAGGAGACCCGCGAGGAGCGCGACCGCCCAGGCCGTCATCGCCTGCCAGGCGAAACCGCCCCGGTACCAGTACGCGCTGGTGCGGGTGGTGTCCATGAGCGCCGTCGCGTCGTACGACCGGCGCCGCAGCATGTCCACGCCGAAGACGCCGATCCAGGCCGAGAACGCCACCGCGAGCAGCGTCAGGAAGGAGATGAACGAGCCGATGAAGCTGGTCGCCACCACCATGAGCAGGAAGCCGAAGACCAGGCTGATCACCGCGTTGACGCTGACCGCCGCCGCGCGCGAGACCTTGATGCCCAGCGTCTGGGCGGTGAACCCGGCCGAGTACATCGACATCGAGTTGATCAGGAGCATCCCGATCAGGGCGATCACCAGGTACGGCACCGAGATCCACATCGGCAGCAGCTCGCCGATGAAGGAGACCGGGTCCTGCGCGGAGGCCAGGTCCGGGGTCGACACCGCCATGACCGCGCCCATCAGGACCATCGGCAGCACCACGATCCCCGCGCCGCCGACCGTGGAGCCGACCATCGCCCGCGACGAGGCCGTGCGGGGCAGGTAGCGGGTGAAGTCGGGGCCCGAGGGGACCCAGCTGATGCCGCCCGCCGCGATCGTGCCGATGCCCGCGATCATCATGGCCGTGGAGCCGGCCGGCTTGGCGAAGACCGCCGACCAGTCGGTGTTCGCCACCAGGTAGACCAGGACGAGCACCGAGAAGGCCCCGAAGAGGTACGTGGACCACTTGCTGCACACCCGGAGCGCGTTGATGCCGAGGCCCGAGACGAGGAACGTGCAGGTGACGAAGAGCAGCAGCGTCACCACGATGAGGACGGTGTTCGACCTCACACCGAAGAGCAGGTCGAGCACGGTCAGCACCGCGTACGCGCCGGTGACCGCGTTGATGGTCTCCCAGCCCCACCGGGCCACCCAGATCAGCGCACCGGGAAAAAGGTTTCCGCGCTGACCGAACACCGCCCGGGACAGCGCCATCCCGGGGGCGCCGCCCCGCTTGCCGGCGATCGAGATCAGCCCGACGATCCCGTACGAGAGGACCGGCGCGGCGACCGCCACGGCCAGGACCTGCCAGAAGTTGAGGCCGTTGAAGACGATCAGGCCGGCGCCCATCGTGAGCAGCAGCACACTGATGTTGGCCGCGACCCAGGTCGGGAAGAGCTCGCGGACCCGCCCGGTCCGCTCGTCGTCGGGGACGGGTTCGAGACCGCGGGTCTCCAAAGCGCCGTCGTGCGTCGCGCCTGCGGCTTCGGAGGCGTCGTGGGGCATGGGGGTACTCCGTACAGATGTGGGGGGAACCCACCCAGCGTACGTGCTCTTTCTCCGGTCCCTTCGTGGCCGATACTGGTCGGGTTATGGAACTCATCCTTGCTGTAGTCATCGCTCTGGTCGTCGCGGTCGCCGTGACGAGCGGGCTCGTGATCAGCGGTCGCAAGAAGAAGCAGCTGCCGCCGGCCGAGCCGCCGTCCACCACGCCGACCGTCACCGCTCCGCCCGCCGAGCCGCACGTCGGCGAGGAGGCGGAGACACCGCGGGAGGAACCACGCCGCACGGTCGAGGAGGTCCGGCTCCCGGCCGAGGAGGCCGTCGAGACGCCCACCGCCGTCGAGGACCCCGTCGTCGCCCCGCCCGAGGCCCCCGAGATCGAGGTCCCCGAGCCCACCGCGGGCCGTCTCGTGCGGCTGCGGGCCCGGCTCGCCCGCTCGCAGACCTCGCTCGGCAAGGGGCTGCTCACGCTCCTGTCGCGCGAGCACCTCGACGAGGACACCTGGGAGGAGATCGAGGAGACCCTTCTCACGGCCGACGTCGGCGTCGCCCCCACCCAGGAGCTCGTCGAGCGGCTCCGCGAGCGGGTCCGGGTGCTCGGCACCCGCACCCCGGAGGAACTGCGCACCCTGCTCCGCGAGGAGCTCGTGCTCCTGCTCGGCCCCGACCTCGACCGGACCGTGCACACCGAGAGCCCCTCGGACGTGCCCGGCGTCGTCATGGTCGTCGGCGTCAACGGCACCGGGAAGACCACGACCACCGGCAAGCTGGCCCGTGTCCTCGTCGCCGACGGCAAGTCCGTCGTCCTCGGCGCGGCCGACACCTTCCGCGCCGCCGCCGCGGACCAGCTCCAGACCTGGGGCGAGCGCGTGGGCGCCCGCACCGTCCGGGGCCCGGAGGGCGGCGACCCGGCGTCGATCGCCTTCGACGCGGTCAAGGAGGGCATCGCCGAGGGCGCCGACGTCGTCCTCATCGACACCGCCGGCCGGCTCCACACCAAGACCGGCCTCATGGACGAGCTCGGCAAGGTCAAGCGCGTCGTCGAGAAGCACGGCCCGCTCGACGAGGTCCTGCTCGTCCTGGACGCCACCACCGGCCAGAACGGTCTGATCCAGGCCCGCGTCTTCGCCGAGGTCGTCGACATCACCGGCATCGTGCTCACCAAGCTCGACGGCACCGCCAAGGGCGGCATCGTCGTGGCCGTCCAGCGCGAGCTGGGCGTCCCGGTCAAGCTGATCGGCCTGGGCGAGGGCCCGGACGACCTGGCGCCCTTCGAGCCGGGCGCCTTCGTGGACGCCCTGATCGGCGACTGACCGCCGGCCGCGCGCACGCGTGAGGGCCCCCGCCACCTCGTGGCGGGGGCCCTCGTGTCGGTACGGGTCCGGTGCGGCCCCCGGTTCGGCGGCCGGTGCCGCCGGCCCGCTCAGAAGTGGGTGCGGTGGCAGATGTACGCCAGGGTCCCGAGCAGCAGCCGCGCCTGCGGCGGGGCGCCCGCCGTGTCCAGCGTCGGGGGCCGCAGCCAGCGCACCGGACCGAGGCCGCCGAGGTCCGACGGGGGAGCGGTGACGTGGGCGCCGGGGCCCAGGCAGTGCAGATCCAGATCGGCGTCGTCCCAGCCCATCCGGTAGAGCAGCTGCGGAAGCGCCGCCGCCGCCCCGGGGGCCACGAAGAACCGCGCCCGGCCGGTCGGCGTCGCGCACACCGGGCCGAGCGGCAGCCCCATCCGTTCGAGCCGTACGAGCGCCCGGCGGCCCGCGGCCTCGGCGACCTCGATCACGTCGAAGGCCCGCCCCACCGGGAGGAGCATCGCCGCGCCGGGGTACTCCGACCACGCCTTGGTCGCGTCGTCGAGTCCGGCGCCGGCCGGGACCGGTTCGGCGAAGGAGAGGGGGTGCGCTCCCGGGGCCGTACACGACGGATCCCCGCAGGAGCACTGGCCGGAGACCGCCCGCGCCCCGGGCACCACGTCCCAGCCCCACAGCCCTGTGTACTCGGCCACCGCTGTGCACTCCGTGGCGCGAACGCGGCGACGAGCGCCGGACCGCATCTCACGAATGCCGCCGATCGTGAAACCCATGTCCCCTCCAACGGGTCGAGCGCGCCGGTGGTTACGACCCGAAGCATAGTCGTCACCCTGCGTCACGGTCTGTCGCCGGGGGTGGCGCACTGTCGTGTACGGGGTGGTGCGGACCGGTGCGCGCGCCTCTCCGCGCTTCCGTCCGCCGACTCGGGTTCGTCGCATGTCAAGTGAATCGCGTTCCACGGGCGGCGAGTTCATTCGAAGGGGTGGCGAATGGTGGCGTTTCTTGAATCGCCCTCGTGGAGGGGTGATCGTAGGATTACTTTCGGTACTCGAACCCCGCGGTCGTCTGCACCCGCGGGTATGCCGGAGGCAACCCGGTTTCCAGTTCGAAGGAGTGCGAACGCCGGACGGGTGCCGCGAGACGCGGCATTCTGGTAGGGGTTCAGGTGACAGGCGATCAGGTGAATGGGGGCGTTCCAGTGGGCGGCAACGGCGCAGAGGGTACGACTGCCGGGAAGCGCCCGAACGAGCAGCTGGGCTCGTGGTTCGTGCGCAGCGGCTGGTCGAAGGGCGAACTCGCGCGCCAGGTCAACCGCCGGGCACGCCAGATGGGCGCGCACCACATCTCCACCGACACCTCGCGGGTCCGCCGCTGGCTCGACGGCGAGCAGCCGCGCGAGCCCATCCCGCGGATCCTGTCGGAGCTGTTCTCCGAGCGTTTCGGCTCCGTCGTCGCCGTCGAGGACCTCGGCCTGCGCACCGCCCACCAGTCGCCGTCCGTCTCCGGCGTCGACCTGCCCTGGGCCGGACCGCAGACGGTCGCCCTGCTCGGCGAGTTCTCCCGCAGCGACCTCATGCTCGCCCGCCGCGGCTTCCTCGGCTCCTCCCTGTCGCTCGCCGCCGGCCCCGCCCTCATCGAGCCGATGCAGCGCTGGCTCGTCCCCACCCCCGCGGGCGACCTCGAACGCCCCGACGCGCTCTCCGACGCCCGCCGCCCCAACCGGCTCTCCGAGATCGAACTCGACCTCCTCGAATCCACCACGGCCATGTTCCGCAAGTGGGACGCCCAGTGCGGCGGGGGACTGCGCCGCAAGGCCGTCGTCGGACAGCTCCACGAGGTCACCGACCTCCTCCAGGAGCCGCAGCCGGCCGCCACCGCCAAGCGCCTCTTCACCTGCGCCGCCGAACTCGCCGAACTCGCCGGCTGGATGAGCTACGACGTGGGCCTCCAGCCCACCGCCCAGAAGTACTTCGTGCTCGCCCTGCACGCGGCCAAGGAAGCCGGCGACAAGCCCCTCGGCTCGTACATCCTGTCCTCGATGAGCCGCCAGATGATCCACCTGGGCCGGCCCGACGACGCCCTCGAACTCATCCACCTCGCCCAGTACGGCAGTCGGGACTGCGCCACCGCCCGCACCCAGGCCATGCTGTATGCGATGGAGGCCCGCGCCTACGCCAACATGGGCCAGCCCTCGAAGTGCAAGCGGGCCGTCCGGATGGCCGAGGACACCTTCGCCGACGTCGGCCTCGACGGCGAGCCCGAGCCCGACTGGATCGGCTTCTTCTCCGAGGCCGAGCTCAACGGCGAGAACTCCCACTCCTACCGCGACCTCGCCTACGTCGCCGGACGCTCCCCGACCTACGCCTCCCTCGCCGAGCCCGTCATGGAACGGGCCGTCGAGCTCTTCGAGAAGGACGCCGACCACCAGCGGTCCTACGCCCTGAACCTCATCGGCATGGCCACCGTCCACCTCCTCAAGCGCGAGCCCGAGCAGTCCGTCGTCCTCGCCGAGAAGGCCCTCGGAGTCGCCCGCAGCATCCGTTCCGAGCGGGTCAACACCCGGCTCCGCAAGACCGTCGACCACGCCGCCCGCAACTTCAGCGACGTCGCCGAGGTCGTCCACCTCACCGACCGGCTCACCCAGCTGCTCCCCGAGGCCGCCGAAGCGGTCTGACCCGTCCGGCGCCCCGGCGCCGCCCCGCACTCCGGCCGTGCCGGCCGTCCCGTACTGCCCGACTCGGCTCCCCCGCCGCAAGGTCACACGGACGCCGGCGCGGCCGGTCCCGCGTCTCCGGACCCCCGGGTTTCGCGTCCCCGACCCCCCCGGGTCCCGTGCCCCCGGCCCCCGGGTCCCGTGCCCCCCGGCCCCCCGGGCCCCGCGTCTCCGGACCCCGCGCCGCCCCCGTGCCCGGGCCATGCGCCACCCCGTGCCCGGGCCATGCGCCACCCCGTGCCCGGGCCCGCCATCCCGTGCGGAGGGTACGGGCGCCGCCCCGCCGCCACGGAGCCGTTCACGGTCGCGTAACACGCCCCACCCCTTCGTCACCGCTCCGAAACATCGAGCGGCATCGGCGGAAACGGCCCTGCGCGAATCTCTGGCGCATAACCGGCCACCCCTCACGGCCGCAGCCGCCCGCCGGCCCCGCCCCCGCACAGGCCGCATTCGACGACGAGGAGACGCCGATGGCACCAGCCATCACGACCCTGGCAGCAGACGCCCCCGAGCTGTCCGCCGCCAACACCGGGTTCATGCTCATCTGCTCCGCCCTGGTCATGCTGATGACCCCGGCGCTCGCCTTCTTCTACGGAGGCATGGTCCGCGTCAAGTCCACCCTCAACATGCTGATGATGAGCTTCATCAGCCTCGGGATCGTCACGATCCTCTGGGTCCTCTACGGCTTCAGCCTCGCCTTCGGCACCGACTCGGGCTCGATCATCGGCTGGTCCTCCGACTACGTCGGCCTCAGCGGCATCGGCGTCACCGAGCTCTGGGACGGCTACACCATCCCGGTGTACGTCTTCGCCGTCTTCCAGCTGATGTTCGCGATCCTCACCCCGGCCCTGATCAGCGGCGCCCTCGCGGACCGCGTCAAGTTCACCGCCTGGGCCCTCTTCATCGCCCTCTGGGTCACCGTCGTCTACTTCCCCGTCGCCCACTGGGTCTGGGGCTCCGGCGGCTGGCTCTTCGAGATGGGCGTCATCGACTTCGCCGGCGGCACCGCCGTCCACATCAACGCCGGCGCCGCGGCCCTCGGCGTCATCCTCGTCATCGGCAAGCGCGTCGGCTTCAAGAAGGACCCGATGCGCCCGCACAGCCTCCCGCTGGTCATGCTCGGCGCCGGTCTCCTCTGGTTCGGCTGGTTCGGCTTCAACGCCGGATCCTGGCTCGGCAACGACGACGGCGTCGGCGCGGTGATGTTCGTCAACACCCAGGTCGCCACCGCCGCCGCCATGCTCGCCTGGCTGGCCTACGAGAAGATCCGCCACGGCTCCTTCACCACCCTGGGCGCCGCCTCCGGCGCCGTCGCCGGCCTCGTCGCCATCACCCCGGCCGGCGGCGCGGTCAGCCCGCTCGGCGCGATCGCCGTCGGCGCCATCGCCGGCCTCCTCTGCGCCATGGCCGTCGGCCTCAAGTACCGGTTCGGCTACGACGACTCCCTCGACGTCATCGGCGTCCACCTCGTCGGCGGTGTCCTCGGCTCCCTCCTCGTCGGCCTCTTCGCCACCGGCGGCGTCCAGTCCGACGCCAAGGGCCTCTTCTACGGCGGCGGCCTGGAGCAGCTGGGCAAGCAGGCCGTGGGCGTCGTCGCCGTCCTCGCCTACTCTCTGATCGCCTCCGCGGTCCTCGCGCTGATCATCGACAAGACGATGGGCATGAGGGTCAGCGAGGACGACGAGGTCTCCGGCATCGACCAGGTCGAGCACGCCGAGACCGCGTACGACTTCAGCGGAGCCGGCGGCGGCGCGTCCTCGCGCTCCACCGCCGTCGCCCCCGCCCCGGCCGTCACGGAGAACAAGAAGGTGGACGCATGAAGCTCATCACCGCGGTCGTGAAGCCGCACCGGCTCGACGAGATCAAGGAGGCCCTGCAGGCGTTCGGCGTCCACGGCCTCACGGTCACCGAGGCCAGCGGCTACGGCCGCCAGCGCGGCCACACCGAGGTCTACCGGGGCGCCGAGTACACCGTCGACCTGGTCCCCAAGATCCGCATCGAGGTCCTCGTCGAGGACGAGGACGCCGAACAGCTCATCGACGTCGTCGTGAAGGCCGCCCGAACCGGCAAGATCGGAGACGGCAAGGTGTGGAGCGTGCCGGTGGAGACCGCCGTACGCGTCCGCACCGGCGAACGCGGCCCGGACGCCCTGTAAGCAGCGGTCCGGACGCACCGTACGCACACGAAGGAGCCGCCGGGTGACGAGCCTCGAAGTCAGCGAAGAGACCGAAGAATCGGGACCCGGCGGTTACGCGGCGGCCCGGCTGCTCCTCCTCCACGAGAAGGAGCGGTCCGGGCCGCCGCGCCGTGCCGCCCTCGCCCGGCTCACCGACGAATGGCTGGCCGCGCTCTTCGCGGCCGCCGCCCCACCCCGCGGGGTCGCCCTCGTCGCCGTCGGCGGCTACGGCCGGGCCGAGCTCTCCCCGCGCAGCGACCTCGACCTCCTCCTGCTCCACGACGGGAGCGCCGACAAGGCCGCGATCGCCGCCCTCGCCGACCGCCTCTGGTACCCGGTCTGGGACCTCGGGCTCGCCCTCGACCACTCCGTGCGCACCGCCGCCGAGGCCCGCGCCACCGCCGCCGACGACCTCAAGGTCCACCTCGGCCTCCTCGACGCCCGGCCCGTCGCCGGCGACCACGGACTCGTCGCCGCCCTGCGCACCACCGTCCTCGCCGACTGGCGCAACCAGGCCCCCGCCCGCCTCCCGGAGCTCGACGCGCTCTGCCGCGAGCGCGCCGAGCGCATGGGCGAGCTGCAGTTCCTCCTCGAACCCGACCTCAAGGAGGCCCGGGGCGGCCTCCGCGACGTCCAGGCACTCCGCGCCGTCGCCGCCTCCTGGCTCGCCGACGCACCCCGCGAGGGCCTCGACGCCGCCCGCCGCCGCCTCCTCGACGCCCGCGACGCCCTCCACCTCACCACCGGCCGCGCCACCGACCGGCTCGCCCTCCAGGAGCAGGACGCCGTCGCCGCCGAACTCGGCCTCCTCGACGCCGACACCCTGCTCCGCGAGGTCTACGAGGCCGCCCGGACGATCTCGTACGCCACCGACGTCACCTGGCGCGAGGTCAACCGGGTCCTCAAGGCCCGCTCCGCCCGGCCCCGGCTCCGCGCCCTCCTCGGCGGCCGGGGCGGTACCGGCCGCGGCGCCGGGAAACCGCCCGTCGAGCGCACCCCGCTCGCCGAGGGCGTCGTCGAGATGGACGGCGAGGTCGTCCTCGCCCTCTCCGCCCGGCCCGAACGCGACCCCGTCCTGCCCCTGCGGGCCGCCGCGGCGGCCGCCCAGTCCGCCCTGCCGCTCTCCCTGCACGCGGTCCGCCGCCTGGCCGCCACCGCGCCCCCGCTGCCCGTGCCCTGGCCCGCCGAGGCACGCGAGGAACTGGTCACCCTGCTCGGCGCGGGCGAGGCCACGGTCCCCGTCTGGGAGGCCCTCGAAGCCGAGGGCATCGTCACCCGCCTCCTCCCCGACTGGGAGCGCGTCCGCTGCCGCCCCCAGCGCAACCCCGTCCACACCTGGACCGTCGACCGCCACCTCGTCGAGACCGCCGTCCGCGCCGCCTCGCTCACCCGCCGCGTCGGCCGCCCCGACCTCCTCCTCGTCGCCGCCCTCCTCCACGACATCGGCAAGGGCTGGCCCGGCGACCACTCCGTCGCCGGCGAGACCATCGCCCGCGACCTCGCCACCCGGATCGGCTTCGACCGCACCGACGTCACCACCCTCGCCACCGCCGTCCGCCACCACCTCCTCCTCGTGGAGACCGCCACCCGCCGCGACCTCGACGACCCCGCCACCGTCCGCGCCGTCGCCACCGCGGTCGGCTCCGTCGGCACCCTGGAGCTCCTGCACGCCCTCACCGAGGCCGACGCCCTCGCCACCGGACCCGCCGCCTGGTCCGCCTGGCGCGCCTCCCTCGTCGCCGACCTGGTCAAGCGGGTCGCCGGCGTCCTGGCGGGGGAGACCCCGCCCGACCCCGAGGCCGCCGCACCCAGCGCCGAACAGGAACGGCTCGCCATCGAGGCCCTGCGCACCGGCGAACCCGTCCTCGCCCTCCGCACCGAACCGGTCGCCGGAGAACCCGAGGAACCCGAACCCGTCGGCGTGGAACTCGTCATCGCCCTGCCCGACCGGCCCGGCGTCCTGCCCGCCGTCGCCGGCGTCCTCGCCCTGCACCGGCTCACCGTCCGCGCCGCCGACCTGCGCGCCGTCGACCTCCCCGGCGGTCTCGGGGCGGGGGAGGGGCCCGTCCTCGTCCTCGACTGGCGGGTCGCCGCCGAGTACGGCTCCCTGCCCGAGGCCGCCCGGCTCCGGGCCGACCTCGTCCGCGCCCTCGACGGCTCCCTCGACATCCCCGCCCGGCTCGCCGAGCGCGAGGCCGCCTACCCCCGCCGGCGCGGCCTCACCGCCCCGCCGCCCCGCGTCACCGTCGCCGCCGCGGACTCCCGCCTCGCCACCGTCATCGAGGTCCGGGCCCAGGACGCGCCCGGCCTGCTCCACCGCATCGGCCGGGCCCTGGAGGGCGCGGAGGTACGGGTGCGCAGCGCGCACGTGTCGACGCTGGGCGCCAACGCCGTCGACACCCTGTACGTGACCCGCCCCGACGGCTCCCTCCTCCCCGACGAGGAGGCGATCGACCTGGCCCGGGCCCTGGAGTCGGAGCTGAGGTGACAGCGTGACGCGCCGACCTGCCCGTCGTTGAGCACGGAGTGCTCCCCGCCCGAGCGGGGGTGATCCGGTCGCTGCAAGGCGCTCGGAGAGCGTGTCCAACCTGCTCTCCGCCCACGCGGAGATCTGCTCCCGCCCACAGTTCTCGGTGGGCGGGAGCGATTCCTTTGCCGGGCCGGATACTCTGGAGGGCGATTCTCCGCCCCCGACCCCAAGGACCGACGAGCGCCGTGTTCGATACTCTCTCCGACCGCTTGGCGAATACCTTCAAGACCCTCCGGGGCAAAGGTCGCCTGTCCGAGGCGGACATCGACGCCACCGCCCGCGAGATCCGTATCGCGCTGCTCGAAGCGGATGTCGCCCTGCCGGTCGTCCGGTCCTTCATCAAGCAGGTCAAGGAGCGCGCCCTCGGCATCGAGGTCTCGCAGGCCCTGAACCCGGCCCAGCAGGTCATCAAGATCGTCAACGAGGAGCTCATCGGCATCCTCGGCGGCGAGACCCGGCGCCTGCGGTTCGCCAAGACCGCGCCCACCGTGATCATGCTCGCCGGCCTCCAGGGCGCCGGTAAGACCACCCTCGCCGGAAAGCTCGGCCTCTGGCTCAAGGGCCAGGGCCACTCCCCGCTGCTCGTCGCCTGCGACCTCCAGCGACCCAACGCCGTCACCCAGCTCGGCGTCGTCGCCGAGCGCGCGGGCGTCGCCTTCTACGGCCCGCAGCCGGGCAACGGCGTCGGCGACCCGGTCCAGGTCGCGAAGGACTCGATCGAGTTCGCCCGGACCAAGATGTACGACGTCGTGATCGTCGACACCGCCGGCCGCCTCGGCATCGACCAGGAGCTGATGCAGCAGGCCGCGGACATCCGCGACGCCGTCAGCCCCGACGAGGTCCTCTTCGTCGTCGACGCCATGATCGGTCAGGACGCGGTCAACACCGCCGAGGCCTTCCGCGACGGCGTCGGCTTCGACGGCGTCGTGCTCTCCAAGCTCGACGGCGACGCCCGCGGTGGTGCCGCCCTCTCCATCGCCCACGTCACGGGCAAGCAGATCATGTTCGCCTCCAACGGCGAGAAGCTGGACGAGTTCGACGCGTTCCACCCGGACCGCATGGCGTCCCGCATCCTCGGCATGGGCGACATGCTCTCCCTCATCGAGAAGGCGCAGCAGACCTTCGACGAGGAAGAGGCCGCCAAGATGGCCTCGAAGCTCGCGTCGAAGAAGGGCCAGGAGTTCACGCTCGACGACTTCCTGGCGCAGATGGAGCAGGTCCGCAAGATGGGCTCCATCTCGAAGCTGCTCGGCATGCTCCCGGGCATGGGCCAGATGAAGGAGCAGATCGCCAACATCGACGAGAAGGACGTCGACCGGACGGCCGCCATCATCAAGTCGATGACCCCGGGCGAGCGCCAGGACCCGACCATCATCAACGGCTCGCGCCGCGCCCGTATCGCCAAGGGCTCCGGCGTCGAGGTCAGCGCGGTCAAGGGCCTCGTCGAGCGGTTCTTCGAGGCCCGCAAGATGATGTCCCGCATGGCCCAGGGTGGCGGCCTCCCCGGCATGCCGGGCATGCCGGGCATGGGCGGCGGCCCCGGCCGGCAGAAGAAGCAGGTCAAGCAGGCCAAGGGCAAGCGCAAGAGCGGCAACCCGATGAAGCGGAAGGCCGAGGAGCAGGCCGCCGCCGAGCGCCGCGACCAGGCGCAGCAGGGCGGCGCCTTCGGCCTGCCGGCGCCGGGGCAGACCCCGAAGGACTTCGAGCTGCCGGACGAGTTCAAGAAGTTCATGAGCTGACGGACGTCCCGGGCCGCGCGCCCGGGACGGCGTGAGGGGCCCGTGGCGGGACGAAACCGCCGCGGGCCCCTTCTCATCCCTCCGGATCACCCGCGGTGCCGCGGGCCCCGGGCTCTTCGATACTGGGGCCACAGCCGCCCCGAGGAGAGCCACGTGGCCAACCCCGTACCCCCGCGCGACCGGACCGACCAGCCCTGGCGCTCGGAGGGGGCCCCGCCGCCACCGCCGGCCAAGAGGAAGATGCCCGGCGGCTGGGGAGGACTCATCCTCACGGCCCTGGTGGTCTACCTGATCGCCAACCTGGTCCTGTCGTTCTTCAACCGGGGCGACGAGCCGACGATCTCGTACACCGAGTTCGACAAGCAGGTCGCCGCCGGGAACGTCACCAAGATCTACTCCAAGGGCGACGCGATCGAGGGGCAGCTCAAGAACAAGCAGCCCGTCCCCGACGGCGACGGGGACTACACCGAGTTCACCACCCAGCGCCCCGCCTTCGCCGACGACGACCTGTGGGCCCAGCTGACCAAGCAGAACGTCACCGTCACCGCCGAGCCGGTCGTCCGGGAGCGCAGCTTCCTGGCCAACCTCCTCCTCTCGCTCGCGCCGATGCTCCTGCTCGTCGTGCTGTGGATCCTCATCGCCCGCCGGATGAGCTCCGGCATGGGCGGCGCGGGCGGCATGCTCGGCCGCAAGACCCCGCCCAAGCCCGTGGAGCTGGAGCCGGGGGCCACCCGCACCACCTTCGCCGACGTCGCCGGCATCGACGAGGTCGAGGGCGAGCTCAACGACGTCGTCGACTTCCTCAAGAACCCGCAGGCCTACCGGGACATGGGCGCCAGGATGCCCCGCGGCGTGCTGCTCGCCGGTCCTCCCGGGACCGGCAAGACCCTGCTCGCCCGGGCCGTCGCGGGCGAGGCGGGGGTGCCCTTCTTCTCCGCCTCCGCGTCCGAGTTCATCGAGATGATCGTGGGCGTCGGCGCCTCCCGGGTCCGGGAGCTCTTCGCCGAGGCCCGCAAGGTCGCCCCCGCGATCATCTTCATCGACGAGATCGACACCATCGGCCGGGCCCGGGGCGGCGGCTCCGGGATGGGCGGCCACGACGAGCGCGAGCAGACCCTCAACCAGATCCTCACCGAGATGGACGGCTTCAGCGGCTCCGAGGGCGTCATCGTGCTCGCCGCCACCAACCGCTCCGACGTCCTCGACCCCGCCCTCACCCGGCCCGGCCGCTTCGACCGGATCGTGCACGTCAACCCGCCCGACCGCGGCGGCCGCGAGGCCATCCTCCGGATCCACACCCGGGAGATCCCGCTGGCCCCGGACGTCGACCTGGAGCAGGTGGCCCGGACCACCCCCGGCATGACCGGCGCCGAACTCGCCAACCTCGCCAACGAGGCCGCCCTGCTCGCCGTGAAGCGGGACCGGAAGGCCGTCACCCGCTCCGACCTCTCCGACGCGCTGGAGAAGGTCCAGCTCGGCGCCGAACGCCCGCTCGTGATGCCCGCGGAGGAGCGGCGCCGCACCGCGTACCACGAGAGCGGCCACGCCCTCCTCGGCATGCTCCAGCCCGGCGCCGACCCCGTCCGCAAGATCACCATCGTGCCCCGCGGCCGCGCCCTCGGCGTCACCCTGTCCACCCCCGACTCCGACAGGTACGCCTACACCGAGGACTACCTCCGCGGCCGGATCATCGGCGCCCTGGGCGGCATGGCCGCCGAGCAGGTGGTGTTCGGGGTCGTCACCACCGGCGCCGAGAGCGACCTGGAGCAGGTCACCAACATCGCCCGCGGCATGGCGGGCCGCTGGGGCATGAGCGAGCGGGTCGGCCGCCTCACCGCCATCCCGGGCGACGCCCAGCAGGCGTACGGCCTCTCGGCCGCCCCCGCGACCCTCGACACCGTCGACGCGGAGATGCGCCGCATCGTGGACGAGTGCTACGAGAGCGCCGTGCGGCAGCTCCGCGAGCACCGGGACCGGCTCGACGCGCTGGCCGCCGCGCTGCTGGAGAACGAGACCCTGGAGGAGGCGGCCGCCTACCGGGCGGCGGGCATCGACCGCCCGGGCCGCGAGGACTGAGCCGGCCCCGGGGCCGCCACCCGCGCGCGGGCGTCCGCGTGCCGCGGCGTCCGCGCCGCCGGCCCGGGTCGGGCTACGGCACCCGGGCGATCACGTACCGGAAGACGTTCGGCATCCACACCGTGCCGTCCGCGCGCGCGTACGGGGCGATCGCCTCCTCGATCTCCTTCTCCACCTGGGTCAGGTCCCTCGCCCGCACGGCCTCGTCGAAGGCCCCCGTCGACAGCAGCCCGCGCACCGCGCTGCCCCCGTTCGCGTACCCGAACGGGCAGGACACCCGGCCCGAGCCGGCGGGCCGCAGCCCCGCCCCGGCCACCAGCCCCTCCAGATCCGTCCGGAGGGCCGGCCGGCGGTCCGCCAGGCGGGCCGCGACCCGCAGCACCGCCTCCGTGGAGCACCGCTCGGGCGGCCCCCAGCCGGCGAGGACGACCGTCGCCCCCGAGAGGGCCGTACGGGTGAGCGCCGACAGCTCCGGCAGCATCGCGTCCGTCGTGTGGAAGGCGGTGATCACGTCGTGGACGGCGCCCTCGGGGGGCTCCTCCGTGACCGTCACGCCCTCGGGCAGCCGCGCCCTCGCCAGCTCCACGCGCGCGTGGTCCCGGTCCGCGCCGGCCACCCGGGCCCCCCGCGCCGCCGCCATGAGGAGCGCCAGACCGGAGCCGCAGCGCAGGCCCAGCACCCTGGTGCCGGCGCCCACGCCGAGACGGTCGTACACGGCCTCGTAGAGCGGGACGAGCATCCGCTCCTGGATCTCGGCCCAGTCGCGCGCGGGGTGGTGCGGGACGAGCGTAGGTGTCATGGAAAACTGCCCCAATCCGTGCTCGGACGACGACCCCCCGTAGCCAGGGAACTGCGCATCCGGTGCCACGTCCAGTGCTCGTACCGCACCGATTCGTCCGGGGAAGAGCCGACCCGGTAATGTCCCTGTCAGGCTTCCCGCTCCTTCCGGGCAAGGTTCCCCCGAGGAGCGCGCGCACCGCCTCCGCGCGCCGGGGCGTATGCGCCACTACACCCCGGCTTGCCGCCCCCTGCGTTACTCCTCCGCAGATCGGCGCACTGGCCCTCGTCCCGACCCATCGACGGCAACTGACGGGTACGTGCAAAATATTTGGGATGCCCCGGAATGGAACCCGGGGGCACTCCGGCTCGTTAGACGCGACGTGAGCACGACACCACCTGTTCTCGCCGCAGAGCTGGCACAGGCGTGGGCCGACATTCAGCGGCACCACCCCGAGCTGCCCGATCTTGCCGCGCCCGAGTCCCTGATCGGAGAGTCCTCGTCCGCCTGCGGCGCCGAGCTCTCCTTCGAACGACTGCTCCACGAGGCAGTCCACGGCATCGCCGCCGCCCGGGGTGTCCGCGACACCTCCCGGGCCGGCCGCTACCACAACCGCAGATTCCTCGCGATCGCCGAGGAGATGGGGCTCGACCACCCCGAGGAGCCGCACGCCAGCAGCGGCTTCTCCCTGGTCACGCTCAACCCCGAGGCGAGGCGGCGCTACCGCCCCACCATCGAGCGGCTCCAGCGCGCCCTCAAGGCCCACACGGTCGCCACCGCGGCCGACACCAAGCGCTCCTTCCGCGGACCTGCCGCCCGGCACGGCTCCTCGGGCGGCGGCGTCCGCGTCAAGGCCGTCTGCGACTGCGGACGCAACGTGCGCGTGGTGCCCTCGGTGCTCGCCCAGGCCCCGATCGTCTGCGGCGGCTGCGGCAAGCCCTTCCGCATCCCGGAGACCGTGGGCGCCGTGAGCTGACCTCGCGGTGTGTGGCACAATGGCTAGCTGTACTCGACAGTCGCACAGGACCCCTCTCTCCTCCGGCTGACGCGTCCATCGGGCATCCGAGTACCGCAACCCCACGTGGCATCTCAAAGTGCCCAACCACGTCAAGACCAGGAGACACCACTCCAGTGGCAGTCAAGATCAAGCTCAAGCGCCTCGGCAAGATCCGCCAGCCTCACTACCGCATCGTCGTCGCCGACTCGCGCACCCGCCGCGACGGCCGCGCGATCGAGGAGATCGGCCTCTACCACCCGACGTACAACCCGTCGCGTATCGAGGTCGACTCCGAGCGTGCGCAGTACTGGCTGTCCGTCGGCGCCCAGCCGACCGAGCCGGTTCTCGCCATCCTGAAGCTCACGGGCGACTGGCAGAAGCACAAGGGCCTCCCGGCCCCCGAGAAGGCTCTGCTCGTCCCCGCGACGAAGGAGGCCAAGCGCGCTTCGTTCGACGAGTTCGCGAAGGCCCTCGAGGGCGGCGACGACAAGGGTGAGGCCATCACCCCCAAGGCCAAGAAGGCCGACAAGAAGGCTGACGAGGCCGAGGCCGCGTCGACCGAGTCGACCGAGGCCTGAGCATGCTCGAGGAGGCTCTCGAGCACCTCGTGAAGGGCATCGTCGACAACCCCGACGACGTGCAGGTCGCCTCGCGCACCCTGCGTCGCGGCCGCGTCCTGGAGGTCCGGGTCCACCCGGACGACCTCGGCAAGGTGATCGGCCGCAACGGCCGCACCGCACGCGCGCTGCGCACCGTCGTGGGCGCCATCGGCGGCCGTGGCATCCGGGTCGACCTCGTCGACGTGGACCAGGTCCGCTGAGCAGGCCGGCAGCATCACCTTAGTTGTGCCGGCACGGGCCGGGGAGGGCTTTCGAGCCCGCCCCGGCCCGTTGTCGTTCGCGTCGTACGAGCTGTGTGACAGGAGAGTGTGAAGCAGTGCAGTTGGTAGTCGCGCGGATCGGCCGCGCCCACGGGATCAAGGGCGAGGTCACCGTCGAGGTGCGCACGGACGAGCCCGAACTCAGGCTCGGCCCCGGTGCCGTACTGCTCACCGACCCGGCCGCGACCGGGCCGCTGACCATCGAGACCGGCCGTGTGCACAGCGGCAGGCTGTTGCTGCGCTTCGAGGGCGTCCGCGACCGCAACGCCGCCGAGGCCCTGCGCAACACCCTCCTCATCGCCGAGGTCGACCCGGCGGAGATGCCCGAGGAGGAGGACGAGTACTACGACCACCAGCTCATGGACCTGGACGTGGTGCTCGCCGACGGCACCGAGATCGGCCGCATCACCGAGATCTCCCACCTGCCGTCCCAGGACCTCTTCATCGTCGAGCGCCCCGACGGCACCGAGCTGATGATCCCGTTCGTCGAGTCGATCGTCACCGAGATCGACCTGGAGGAGCAGCGGGCCGTCATCGACCCGCCGCCCGGCCTCATCGACGACCGCGCCGAGATCGCCTCCTCCCGCGACGAGGACGGCGACGCGTCGGGCGGGCCGTCCGGCGACCAGGAGTCCGACGACGAGTCAGGTGAGGGCCAGGCATGAGGCTCGACGTCGTCACGATCTTCCCCGAGTACCTCGAACCGCTGAACGTCTCCCTCGTCGGCAAGGCACGCGCGCGCGGACAGCTCGACGTGCACGTCCACGACCTGCGGGAGTGGACCTACGACCGGCACAACACCGTCGACGACACCCCGTACGGCGGCGGTCCGGGCATGGTCATGAAGACCGACCCGTGGGGCGACGCGCTCGACCAGACCCTCGCCGACGGCTACGAGAGCGGCGCCCACGGCCCGGTCGTCGTCGTCCCGACCCCCAGCGGCCGCCCCTTCACGCAGGAGCTCGCCGTCGAGCTCTCCGAGCGGCCCTGGCTGATCTTCACCCCGGCCCGCTACGAGGGCATCGACCGCCGCGTCATGGACGAGTACGCGACCCGCATGCCCGTCTACGAGGTGTCCATCGGCGACTACGTCCTGGCCGGCGGGGAGGCCGCCGTCCTCGTCGTCACCGAGGCCGTCGCCCGCCTCCTGCCGGGCGTCCTCGGCAACGCCGAGTCGCACCGGGACGACTCCTTCGCCCCCGGCGCCATGGCCAACCTCCTCGAAGGGCCCGTCTACACCAAGCCGCCGGAGTGGCGCGGCCGGGGCATCCCGGACGTGCTCCTCAGCGGCCACCACGGCAGGATCGCCCGCTGGCGACGGGACGAGGCCTTCCGCCGCACCGCCGCCAACCGGCCCGACCTCATCGAGCGCTGCGACCCCGCCGCCTTCGACAAGAAGGACCGCGAGATCCTCTCGATGATGGGCTGGGCCCCCGAGCCCGGCGGCCGATTTTGGCGCAAGCTCCACGACGTGGAAGAATAGGCCGCTGCCGTCCGTCCGGCGCGCGCCCCTGCCACAGGGGGAACGACGCGGCCAGGCGCGGACGGTCTTCCCGTTCATTTCGGATTCGCTCCGAACGTACCGCTGATGACCTGTGGCATCAGCGAGGAAAGAGACCTCCATGGCCTCCCTGCTCGACCAGGTCAACGCGGGTTCGCTCCGCTCCGACCTCCCCGCCTTCCGCCCCGGCGACACCGTGAACGTCCACGTGCGCGTCATCGAAGGCAACCGCTCGCGTATCCAGCAGTTCAAGGGCGTCGTCATCCGCCGCCAGGGTTCGGGCGTCAGCGAGACCTTCACGGTCCGCAAGGTCTCGTTCTCCGTCGGCGTCGAGCGCACCTTCCCGGTGAACAGCCCGATCTTCGAGAAGATCGAGCTCGTGACCCGCGGTGACGTCCGTCGCGCCAAGCTCTACTACCTCCGCGAGCTGCGCGGCAAGGCCGCCAAGATCAAGGAGAAGCGCGACCGCTGAGCCTCGGCTCCCGGCACGCTCGACGCTTCCGAGCCCGCGCACAGGCAGTCCGGATAGGCTCTGCCAGCGATGGACACCGAAGCACAGCACACGGAGCGCGACCCCTCTTCCGGCACGGAGGACGGGTCGCGCTCCGCGCGCGTTTCCGAGGACGCGCAGGGCCCAGGGGAGACGCGGGGCCCGGGGGGCGCCGGGACGGCGGAGGAGACCGCGGACGCGGAGCGCACCGGGGCGGAGCCGAGCGCCTCCACCTGGCGGCGCACGGCCCTCGTGGGCGGCGCCTGCGTGGTGTTCCTGCTGCTCCTGAGCCACTTCGTGATGCAGCCCTTCCTGATCCCCAGCCGGTCCATGGAACCGACCCTCCAGGTCGGCGACCGGATCCTCGTCAACAAGCTGGCGTACCGTTTCGGCAGTGAGCCGGAGCGGGGCGACGTCGTCGTCTTCGACGGCACCGGCTCCTTCGTCCGCGAACAGCCCCCGGGCAACCCCGTCACCGGCCTCCTGCACGACGGCGCCGCCGCCCTCGGGCTCGCCGAACCCGACGAGACCGACTTCGTGAAGAGGGTCGTCGGCGTCGGCGGCGACCGGGTCGTCTGCTGCGACGCCGACGGCCGGCTCACGGTCAACGGCGTCCCCGTGCAGGAGTGGTACGTGAAGCTCGGCGACCGGCCGTCCAGCGTGCCCTTCGACATCGTCGTCCCCCCGGACCGGCTCTGGGTCATGGGGGACCACCGCAGCCAGTCGAGCGACTCCCGCGACCACCTCGGCAGCCCCGGCGGCGGCATGGTCCCCGTCGACCGGGTCGTCGGCCGCGCCGACTGGATCGCGTGGCCCCTCGGCCGGTGGACCACCGTCCAGGAGACCGACGCCTTCGACGCCGTACCGGACGCGCCGGCCGGCGGACACGGGGCGGCGCCCCATGGGTAGCCGGGGACGGCCGCCCGGCGGCGGCCGCCCCTCCGACCGCGGCCCCGAGCAGCCCGCGCCCCTGCCGGGGCGGGCCGAGCGGCGCCGGCTCGCCCGCAAGGTCAAGCGGCGCCGGCAGCGCTCGGCGATCCGCGAGATCCCCATCCTGGTCACGGTGGCCGTTCTCATCGCGCTCGTGCTCAAGACCTTCCTGGTCCAGGCGTTCGTCATCCCCTCCGGTTCCATGGAGCAGACGATCCGGATCTCCGACCGGGTCCTCGTCGACAAGCTCACCCCCTGGTTCGGCTCCCGCCCGCAGCGCGGCGACGTCGTCGTCTTCAAGGACCCCGGCAACTGGCTCCAGCAGGAGGCCGCGCCCCCCGCCGACGACCCGGTCGGCATCAAGCAGGCCAAGCAGGTCCTCACCTTCATCGGGCTGCTGCCCTCCGCCGACGACCGCGACCTCATCAAGCGCGTCGTCGCCGTCGGGGGCGACACCGTCCGCTGCTGCGGCAAGGACGGGCGGATCACCGTCAACGGGGTGCCGCTCGACGAGCCCTACCTGCACCCGGGCAACGAGCCGTCGACCATCCCCTTCGAGGTGAAGGTCCCGCAGGGCCGCGTCTTCGTCCTCGGCGACCACCGCTCCGACTCGGCCGACTCCCGCTACCACCTCGACGAGAAGGACCGCGGCACCGTCTCCGAGGAGCAGGTCGTGGGGCGCGCCGTGGTGATCGCCTGGCCCGTCGCCCACTGGCGCGGCCTGGAGGAACGCGGGACGTTCGCCGCCGTACCGGACGCGCGTGCGAGTTCCGAGTCCGCGCTCGGCGCGTCGCATAGTGTGTCCCAGCGGAATCTCAACGGATTCACCGGGCTCCCGACCCCTGCGGAACTTCTGCTCGTTATGGGAGTGGTGGGCCTGTCCCTGTTCCGGGGCAGGCGATCGCACGGACTGAGGAGTGGATGTGGGGGATTTGGCCGTCGGCGCACGATCCGGACACGATGAGCCCGACAGGAGGGCCGGCGGGGCCTTCGGCGATGACACGACGGGTGACGACGTGACGGATGACGGGCGGGCGCAGCCGCCGAACGGCGGGGCACCGGGCGGCGGGACGCCGGACGACGGCGACGGGGCGCCGGGCGGCGCCGACAGCGCCCCCCGGAGGCAGCGTTCCTTCTGGAAGGAACTGCCCCTTCTGGTCGGCATCGCGCTCGTCCTCGCCCTCCTGATCAAGACCTTCCTGGTGCAGGCGTTCTCGATCCCCTCGGAATCGATGATGAACACCCTCCAGCGGGGCGACCGGGTCCTCGTCGACAAGCTGACCCCCTGGTTCGGCTCCGAGCCCGAGCGCGGCGAGGTCGTCGTCTTCCACGACCCGGGCGGCTGGCTGGAGGGCCAGGAGACCCCCACGCCCAACGTGGTCCAGAAGTTCCTCAGCTTCATCGGCCTCATGCCGTCCGCCGAGGAGAAGGACCTCATCAAGCGGGTCATCGCCGTCGGCGGCGACACGGTCTCCTGCAAGGAGGGCGGCAAGGTCGTCCTCAACGGCGTGCCGCTGGACGAGACCTCGTACCTCTACCCCGGCTCCGTCCCCTGCCAGGACTCCTTCGGCCCGATCAAGGTCCCCGAGAACCGCATCTGGGTGATGGGCGACAACCGCCAGAACTCCCTCGACTCGCGGTTCCACCAGCAGCTCCCCGGCGGCGGCACCGTCTCCGACGACGAGGTCGTGGGCCGCGCCGTCGTGATCGCCTGGCCGGTCACCCGCTGGGCGACCCTCCCGGTGCCCGAGATCTTCGACAACCCCGCGCTCAACAAGGCCCTGGGTGCCGCCCCGCTGGGCGCGGCCGGTCTCGCCGGAGCGCTCCCGCTGGTCCTGTGGCGCCGGAAGAAGGTCGCCGCACGGCATACCGCCGAGTAGTGACCCGCGGGTAGGGTGCCGTCCCGGACCGTCGACAGACCAGCGGTCCGCCGACAGACCTACGGGGTGCGCACATGAGCGGAAACATACGGACCAAGGGCGGCCGCGGCCGCCTCGGCAGCACGCTGTCGGGGCTGGCCGTGGCCGTCGGCTGTGTGCTCTTCCTCGGCGGCCTGGTCTGGGGTGCGCTGCTGTACCAGCCGTACTCCGTCCCCACCGACTCCATGACCCCCACCCTCGACGTCGGGTCCAAGATCCTCGCCCAGCGCGTCGACGGGGACGAGGTGCGGCGCGGCGACGTCGTCGTCTTCACCGACCCGCTCTGGGGCGACTCGCCCATGGTCAAGCGGGTCGCGGCCGTCGGCGGCGACACGGTCGCCTGCTGCGGCGCGGACGGCCGTCTCACCGTGAACGGCGAGCCCGTCGACGAGCCCTACCTGCGGCCCGGACCGGGCGGCCGGATCATCGCCTCCGGCACGGAGTTCTCCGTGACCGTCCCGGCCGGCAACCTCTTCCTGCTGGGCGACGACCGGCACACCTCGCTCGACTCCCGTACGCACATGGAGGAGGCCGGACAGGGCTCCGTGCCCCGCTCCTCCGTGGTCGCCCGGGTCGACGCCGTCGTCTGGCCCGCGAAGGGCCTCCTGGACCGGCCCACGGGCTTCGCCGGCCTCCCCGGCGGGATCTCGGAGCCCGGCCCCGTCATGCCCCTCCTCGGCGCCGTCGCGGCCGGAGCCGTCCTGGTCCTGGCCGGAGGCGCGTACGGGCCGGTGGCGCAGCGCGCGGCGCGGATCGCGAAGCGCCGGTCGGCGGGCGCCGCGCCCGGCACGCGCGAGAAGGTGGGTACATGACGGACGCATCGGGCACCGCCCCGGGCACGGAGGTGCGGCGGGTGGCGCGGGTCGTCCTGCTCGACCCCGACGACCGCATCCTGCTGCTGCACGGCTTCGAGCCCGAAGACCCCGGCCAGACCTGGTGGTTCACGCCCGGCGGGGGCCTGGAGGGCGACGAGAGCCGCCAGGAGGCGGCCCTGCGCGAGCTCGCCGAGGAGACCGGCATCACCGACATCGACCTCGGGCCGGTGCTCTGGACGCGGTACTGCTCGTTCCCCTTCGACGGTCGCCGCTGGGAGCAGGAGGAGTGGTACTACCTCGCCCGCACCCGGCGGACCGAGGCGGCGCCCCGGCCGCGGGCCCTCACCGAACTGGAGAACCGCAGCCTCGCGGGCCTCAGATGGTGGACCTCCGCCGAACTGTCCGCGGCGCGTGAGACGGTGTACCCGACCAGACTCGCCGAGCTGCTCCGCACGCTGCTCGACGAGGGACCTCCGCGTGCACCGGTGGTTCTCGCCCCGGAAATCGTTTAGGGGCGCGGCCGCCTGGCGCACAATAGGGGGACGCACGGCTGAAGGGGAACATGCCATGAGCGCCGAGGACCTCGAGAAGTACGAGACCGAGATGGAGCTGAAGCTCTACCGGGAGTACCGCGATGTCGTCGGGCTGTTCAAATACGTGATCGAGACCGAGCGGCGCTTCTACCTGACCAACGACTACGAGATGCAGGTGCACTCGGTCCAGGGTGAGGTCTTCTTCGAGGTCAGCATGGCGGACGCCTGGGTCTGGGACATGTACCGGCCGGCCAGGTTCGTGAAGCAGGTCCGCGTCCTCACCTTCAAGGACGTGAACATCGAGGAGCTCAACAAGAGCGACCTCGAACTCCCCGGCAGCTGAGCCGCCTCACCCGCACGGGTGAGCAGGTTCTCCCCAGGCCCCCGGCCGTCCACAGCGCCGCACACGACTCCACCACCTCCGTCACAGTCGGTGACGGAGGTGGTACCGCATGAACAGGACACAAGCGCTCGGTCGGTACGGAGAAGAGCTGGCAGCCCGCCGGCTCACCGCGACCGGCATGCACATCCTCGCCCGCAACTGGCGCTGCGGCCGGACCGGCGAGATCGACATCGTCGCCCGCCACGGCGAGACCCTCGTCGTCTGCGAGGTCAAGACCCGGCGCGACGGCGGGTTCGAGGACCCCATGGCCGCCGTGACCCCCCGCAAGGCGGACCGGCTGCGCCGCCTCGCCGCCTGCTGGATCGACCGCAACGGCGTCCCCGACTCCGTCCAGGGCGTCCGCATCGACCTCATCGGCATCGTCCTGCCCCGCCGCGGCGCTCCGCTCCTCACCCACGCCCGGGGGGTGGCCTGAGATGGGTTTCGCCCGCACCTGCTCCGTCGCCCTCGTCGGTGTCGAGGGCGTCGTCGTCGAGGTCCAGGCCGACCTCGAACCCGGAGTCGCCGCCTTCACCCTCGTCGGCCTCCCCGACAAGAGCCTCAGCGAGAGCCGCGACCGGGTCCGCGCCGCCGTCGTCAACTCCGGCGCCGAATGGCCCCAGAAGAAGCTGACCGTCGGACTCAGCCCCGCCTCCGTGCCGAAGGGGGGATCGGGGTTCGACCTGGCCGTGGCGGCGGCCGTCCTCGGCGCCGCCGAGCGCATCGACCCGCGCGCCATCGCCGACCTCGTCCTCATCGGCGAACTCGGCCTCGACGGACGCGTCCGGCCCGTCCGCGGCATCCTCCCCGCCGTGCTCGCCGCCGCCGACGCCGGCTACCGGCAGGTCGTCGTCCCCGAGCAGACCGCGGGCGAGGCCGCGCTCGTCCCCGGGGTCTCCGTCCTCGGCGTCCGCAGCCTCCGCCAGCTGATCGCCGTCCTCGGCGACGAACCCGTCCCCGAGGAGGAGCCCACCGAGCCCGGCCGGCCCGACGCCATGCTCGCCGGACTCCTCGTCCCGGGCGCCGGCCTCGGCACCGGACTCGCCGCCGACCCCGCCGAAGGACCCGACCTCGCCGACGTCGCCGGCCAGCACCGCGCCCGCCGCGCCCTGGAGGTCGCCGCCGCGGGCAGCCACCACCTGCTGCTCTCCGGCCCGCCCGGCGCGGGGAAGACCATGCTGGCCGAGCGCCTCCCCGGCATCCTCCCGCCGCTCACCCGGCAGGAGTCCCTCGAAGTCACCGCCGTCCACTCCGTCGCCGGACTCCTCCCGCCCGGCGAACCCCTCGTCCGCCGGCCCCCCTACTGCGCCCCGCACCACTCAGCGACCATGCAGTCCCTCGTCGGCGGCGGGAACGGCCTGCCCCGGCCCGGCGCCGTCTCCCTCGCCCACCGCGGCATCCTCTTCCTGGACGAGGCGCCGGAGTTCTCCGGGAAGGCGCTCGACGCCCTCCGCCAGCCCCTCGAATCCGGGCACGTCGTCATCGCCCGCGCCGCCGGCGTCGTCCGCCTCCCCGCCCGCTTCCTGCTCGCCCTCGCCGCCAACCCCTGCCCCTGCGGGCGCCACACGTTGCACGGCGCCGGCTGCGAATGCCCCGCCGCACTCGTCCGCCGCTACCAGGCGCGGCTCTCGGGTCCCCTCCTCGACCGCGTCGACCTCCGCGTCGAGGTCGAGCCCGTCACCCGCGCCGACCTGCTCGGCCGGGGCGGCCGCGGCGAGACCACCGGAGCGGTGGCGGACCGCGTCCGCGAGGCCCGGGCCCGCGCCACCGCCCGCCTCGACGGCACCCCCTGGAGCGTGAACAGCGAGATCCCCGGACACGAACTCCGCACCCGCTACCTCGCCGCGCCCGGAGCACTCGCCGCCGCCGAGCGGGACATCGAGCGCGGACTCCTGACCGCCCGCGGCCTCGACCGGGTCCTCCGCGTCGCCTGGACCGTCGCCGACCTGGCCGGACACGACCGCCCCGACAGCGAGGACATCGCCCTGGCCCTCGAACTCCGCACCTCCATCGCCCGGGGCGTGCCCGCCGGAGCGGGGGCCTTCTCATGACCGGCCCCGCCCTCCACCCCTCCGGCCCGGACGACCAAAACGAGCCCGGCCGGGCTGCGGGCAGCCCCGGCCCCCGCGCGGCCCGACTCGCCCGCCCCGCAGACCGCTCGGACCCCCGCTCCGGCGCACCCGACGACCCCGCCGGACCCTCCGGGCCGCGCCCGGGCGCTCCTGTCCCCCGACCCGGCCCCCACGGCTCCGTCACCGTGGACGAGCGGCTGGCCCGGGTCGTGCTCAGCCGGGCCGTCGAGCCCGGCGACGAGCACGCCGGGCGCTGGCTCCGCCGCTACGGAGCCCGCGGCTTCGTCGACCGGCTGCTCGAACCCGCACCCGCCGCCCGGAGCGACGGGGACGACGGCCCCTTCCCCGGCACCGGGCCGAAGCGCGTCGCCTCCTGGCGACTCCGCGCCACCGCCGCCGACCCCGCGCGCGACCTCGAAGCGGTCCACGACCTCGGCGGACGTTTTCTCGTCCCCGGCGACACCGAGTGGCCCAGCCAGCTCGACGACCTCGCCGACACCCGCCCCCTCGGCCTCTGGGTCCGCGGCCCCGCCGACCTGCGCGCCTGGGCCCTCCGCTCGGTCGCCCTCGTCGGCGCCCGCGCCTGCACCCCGTACGGCGCGCACACCGCGGCCGACCTCGCCACCGGCCTCGCGCGCCGGGGCTGGGTCGTCGTCTCCGGAGCCGCCTACGGCATCGACGGGGCCGCCCACCGCGGCACCCTCGCCGCCGGCGGAGCCACCGTCGCCGTGCTCGCCTGCGGCGTCGACACGCCCTACCCCAGGGGCCACGACCAGCTCATCCGTCGCATCGCCGAACAAGGCCTCGTCGTGGGGGAGTTGCCGCCGGACAGTCATCCGACCCCGAGCCGCTTCATCCTCCGCAACCGGGTCATCGCCGCCCTCACCCGGGGCACCGTCGTCATCGAGGCCCAGCACCGCAGCGGTTCACTCGTCACCGCCCGCGCCGCGACCCGCCTCGGTCGCCACACCATGGGCGTCCCCGGCCCCGTGACCAGCGCGCTCTCCGCCGGAGTCCACGAACTCCTGCGCGGCGGCGCCGCCCTCGTCACCGACGCCGACGAGATCGTCGAACTCGTCGGCGACATGGGGCAGCTCGCACCGCCGCGCCGGGGACCCGTCCTCCCGCGCGACCTCCTCGCCCCCGCCGCCGCGCACGTGCTCGAAGCCGTGCCCGCCCGCGGCCCCACCCCCACCACCGCCATCGCCCGCCGAGCCGGCACCACCCCCGACGACACCCTCGCCAGGCTGTACGAACTCCATTCCCTCGGCTTCGTCGAACGGTGCGGAGAGGGCTGGCGGTTGACGAACACGACCACTCCCGCGTCGAACGCGCGGCGAGGCGGTCCTTGACCTGGAGCATTCGGGTGAAAGGGTGAAGCCGATGAACAACCGAGTTCTCTCGGCCGCACCCGAGGGGCCGACGCGCGCCACGGCCCGGGTTCGAAGATGTGGTCGACCGCGTCCACCGGGAGCGGCGCGAACCGCCGGCGTTCGCGCACCGCGACCGCGCACTCACGCTACGCTCACCAGAATTCCGTCCAGGACACCCGCACCGGCCCAACCGACAGCAGAACGGCTCAAGGCAACGCATGCCCCAGCACACCTCCGGGTCTGACCGCGCTGCGGTGCCCCCAGCAGCCCGGGGCACCGTGCGACCACCCGCACCGACCTCACTCGACGAACTGTGGCGGTCGTACAAGGACACGGGCGACGAGCGGCTGCGGGAACAGCTGATCCTGCACTACTCGCCCCTCGTCAAATACGTCGCGGGACGCGTCAGCGTCGGGCTCCCGTCCAACGTGGAACAGGCCGACTTCGTCTCCTCCGGCGTCTTCGGCCTCATCGACGCCATCGAGAAGTTCGACGTCGAGCGCGCGATCAAGTTCGAGACGTACGCCATCACCCGGATCCGCGGCGCCATGATCGACGAACTCCGCGCCCTCGACTGGATCCCGCGCTCCGTCCGCCAGAAGGCCCGCAACGTCGAGCGCGCGTACGCCACCCTCGAAGCCCAGCTCCGGCGCACCCCCTCCGAGACCGAGGTCGCCGCGGAGATGGACATCACGCTGGAGGAACTGCACGCGGTTTTCAGCCAGTTGTCCCTGGCGAACGTCGTCGCCCTCGAAGAGCTGCTGCACGTCGGCGGCGAAGGCGGCGACCGGCTCTCCCTGATGGACACCCTGGAGGACACCGCGGCGGACGACCCCGTCGAGGTCGCCGAGGACCGCGAGCTGCGCCGGCTGCTCGCCCGCGCCATCAACACGCTCCCCGAGCGGGAGAAGACCGTCGTCACGCTCTACTACTACGAGGGCCTCACCCTGGCCGAGATCGGCCACGTCCTCGGCGTCACCGAGAGCCGCGTCAGCCAGATCCACACCAAGTCCGTCCTCCAGCTCCGGGCCAAGCTGGCCGACGTCGGACGCTGACCGGAGGCCGGCCGGTCGTACAGTGGAGCCGTGCCCAGGATTCGAGCGGCCTCCGTGGCCGAGCACCGGACGATGCAGCGCGGCGCCCTCCTGGACGCCGCGCGTTCCCTGCTGTCCGAGGGCGGGACGGAGGCGCTGACCTTCCCCGCACTCGCCGAGCGCACGGGCCTCGCCCGCTCCTCGGTGTACGAGTACTTCCGATCGCGCGCGGCCGTCGTCGAGGAACTGTGCGCCGTCGACTTCCCCGTCTGGGCCGCCGAGGTCGAGCTCGCCATGGACGGCGCGGACACCCCGCAGGGCAAGGTCGAGGCCTACGTCCGCAAGCAGCTGGAGCTGGTCGGGGACCGCCGCCACCGCGCGGTCGTCGCCATCTCGGCCAGCGAGCTCGACGACGGCGCCCGCGAGAAGATCCGCGCGGCCCACGGCGGCCTCGTCGCCATGATCGTCGAAGCCCTCGCGGCGCTGGGCCAGCGCCAGCCCCGGCTGGGCGCCATGCTGCTCCAGGGCGTCGTCGACGCCGCGGTCCGCCGCATCGAGCTCGGCGCCGCCGAGGATCCCGCCGAGGTCGCCGAGGCGGCGGTCACCATGGCCCTCCACGGAGTCAACGGCACCGCCTCCTGACCGCTCGGGGGCGGGCCCTCACCGTTCGGGGACGGGCCCCTCACCCCCCGGCCCGACCCGGTCGCCCCCGACCGGCAGCAGCCGGGACGGCCCCCGCGGGACCAGGAGCAGCGGGTTCAGATACCGGTCGCCTCTCAGTAGACCCCAGTGCAGACAGGACTCCGGACAGTGCGTGCCCGGCGCCACCCGGGCGATCGCCGCACCCGCCGGGACCCGCGTACCGGCGGCCACCAGCGGCTCCACCGGCGAGAAGGTGGTGCGCAACGGGGGAGTGCCCGAGCCCGGCAGCGTCAGCGTGACGACCCCGCGGCCGCCGACCGGCCCCGCGAAGGTCACCGTGCCGGCGGCGGGGGCCGCCACCGGGGTGCCCGGCGGCGCCGCCAGGTCGACGCCGCGATGACCGGCCGCGTACGGACCCGGCGGCGGCTGCCAGCCGCGGACGATCTCCGCGGGCGGGCCCACCGGCCACACCAGGCCGAGGAACAGGATCAGTGCCGTGAGGTGCATGGGAGAACGCTCCCCCGCACCCCGGCCCCGCGGCGGAGCCGGGCGGCATCTGTGGACCGGCGCCCGGATGTGGACAGCGCCGTCACCCGCTGCTCCCGGGGTCCCGTACACTTCCTATGGCGACCCGGGTCACCGGGTCGACTTCGCACGCCCCGCCACTGCCGTCACCGGCCGTGGCAGCGCCTTTCGGTCCCTCGCGGGCATGGCGCGCCGGGGCGTCAGGAACATAACCGAGAAAACCCAAGGAGATACGGCCATGGCCGTCGTCACGATGCGGGAGCTGCTGGAGAGCGGCGTCCACTTCGGTCACCAGACCCGTCGCTGGAACCCGAAGATGAAGCGCTTCATCTTCACCGAGCGCAACGGCATCTACATCATCGACCTGCTCCAGTCGCTGTCGTACATCGACCGCGCCTACGAGTTCGTCAAGGAGACCGTCGCGCACGGCGGCTCCATCATGTTCGTCGGTACGAAGAAGCAGGCCCAGGAGGCCATCGCCGAGCAGGCGACGCGTGTCGGCATGCCGTACGTCAACCAGCGTTGGCTCGGTGGCATGCTCACCAACTTCTCCACCGTCTACAAGCGTCTGCAGCGCCTCAAGGAGCTCGAGCAGATCGACTTCGAGGACGTGGCCGCCTCCGGCCTCACCAAGAAGGAGCTCCTGGTCCTCTCCCGCGAGAAGGCCAAGCTGGAGAAGACCCTCGGTGGTATCCGCGAGATGCAGAAGGTGCCGAGCGCCGTCTGGATCGTCGACACCAAGAAGGAGCACATCGCCGTCGGTGAGGCGCGCAAGCTCCACATCCCGGTCGTCGCGATCCTCGACACCAACTGCGACCCCGACGAGGTCGACTACAAGATCCCGGGCAACGACGACGCGATCCGCTCCGTCACCCTGCTCACCCGCGTGATCGCCGACGCCGTCGCCGAGGGCCTCATCGCCCGCTCCGGCGCCGCGACCGGCGACTCGAAGCCGGGCGAGAAGGCCCAGGGCGAGCCGCTCGCCGAGTGGGAGCGCGACCTGCTCGAGGGTGAGAAGAAGGCCGACGAGGCTCCCGCCGCCGCCGAGGCCCCCGCCGCCGAGGCCGCTCCGGCCGAGGCCGCCGCCGAGGCTCCGGCCGCGGACGCCGAGCAGGCCTGACCCTTCAGGACCTTCGGGTGACGACGGCGGGGGCCCACGAAGCCCCCGCCGTCCACCCGTGGACCCGCCCGATCTTTCAGACTTCGAGAGAGAAACAGACTCATGGCGAACTACACCGCCGCTGACGTCAAGAAGCTCCGCGAGCTCACCGGCGCCGGCATGATGGACTGCAAGAAGGCCCTCGACGAGGCCGACGGCAACGTCGACAAGGCCGTCGAGGCCCTGCGCATCAAGGGCCAGAAGGGTGTCGCCAAGCGTGAGGGCCGCTCCGCCGAGAACGGCGCCGTGGTCTCCCTCATCGCCGACGACAACACCTCCGGCGTCCTCGTCGAGCTGAAGTGCGAGACGGACTTCGTCGCCAAGGGCGACAAGTTCCAGGCCGTCGCCAACCAGCTGGCCGCGCACGTCGCCGCCACCGCCCCGGCCGACCTGGAGGCGCTGCTCGCCTCCGAGATCGAGGCCGGCAAGACCGTGCAGGCGTTCGTCGACGAGGCCAACGCCAACCTCGGCGAGAAGATCGTCCTGGACCGCTTCGCGCAGTACGCGGACGGCTTCGTCTTCGCGTACATGCACCGCACGATGCCGGACCTCCCGCCGCAGATCGGTGTCCTCGTCGAGTTCGACAAGGCCGACGCCGCCGTCGCCAAGGGTGTCGCCCAGCACATCGCCGCCTTCGCGCCGAAGTACCTCACCCGTGAGGACGTCCCGGCCGAGGTCGTCGAGACCGAGCGTCGCGTCGCCGAGGAGACCACCCGCGCCGAGGGCAAGCCCGAGGCCGCGCTCCCGAAGATCGTCGAGGGCCGCGTGAACGGCTTCTTCAAGGACGCGACGCTGCTCGGTCAGCCGTACGCCCTTGACAACAAGAAGTCCGTCCAGCAGATCCTGGACGAGGCCGGTGTCACCCTGAAGCGCTTCACCCGCATCAAGGTCGGCATCTGAGTCCGTACGCGAACGCGACGGACACCGGACCCCGGTAGGGTCTGAGGCAGTCGTCCGCGCACGCGCAGGACGACCGCAGATCTGACGAGGAGGCCATTGCCGTACGGGAAACCCGCGAGGACCCAAGGCAATGGCCTCCTTCGTATGTGCACGAGGAGATCTCCATGAACCAGGGCGCCGTACAGGGCGACGACAACAACGGCAAAAAGGCCGGCCGCTACATGCTGAAGCTGTCCGGAGAAGCCTTCTCCGGCGGTACCGGCCTGGGCGTCGACCCCGACGTCGTGCACGCCATCGCGCGTGAGATCGCGGCCGTCGTCCGCGACGGCGCGGAGATCGCGATCGTGATCGGCGGAGGCAACTTCTTCCGTGGCGCCGAACTCCAGCAGCGCGGCATGGACCGGGCCCGCTCCGACTACATGGGCATGCTCGGCACCGTGATGAACTGCCTCGCCCTCCAGGACTTCCTGGAGAAGGAGGGCATCGACTCCCGCGTCCAGACCGCCATCACCATGGGCCAGGTCGCCGAGCCGTACATCCCGCTGCGCGCCGTGCGCCACCTGGAGAAGGGCCGCGTGGTCATCTTCGGCGCGGGCATGGGCATGCCCTACTTCTCCACGGACACCACCGCGGCCCAGCGCGCCCTGGAGATCGACGCCGAGGCCCTCCTGATGGGCAAGAACGGCGTGGACGGCGTCTACGACTCCGACCCGAAGGCCAACCCCGACGCGGTCAAGTTCGACGCACTGGAGTACGGCGAGGTGATCTCCCGCGACCTCAAGGTCGCCGACGCCACCGCCATCACCCTGTGCCGGGACAACAACCTCCCGATCCTCGTCTTCGAACTGCTCACCGAGGGCAATATCGCGCGCGCGGTGAAGGGTGAGAAGATCGGCACGCTCGTGAGCGACCAGGGCACCCGGGCCTGACCCGAACCGGGGAACCGCCCCGCAAGGGGATGGACAGAGCCCTGCCGGTCGTACACCGTGCAGGACACAACGCGACGACACGCAGGAGCATGTGGTGATCGAAGAGACCCTCCTCGAGGCCGAGGAGAAGATGGAGAAGGCCGTCGTGGTCGCCAAGGAGGACTTCGCCGCGATCCGCACCGGCCGTGCGCACCCGGCGATGTTCAACAAGATCGTGGCGGACTACTACGGTGCCATCACCCCCATCAACCAGCTGGCGTCCTTCTCCGTCCCGGAGCCGCGGATGGCCGTGGTGACCCCGTTCGACAAGAGCGCGCTGCGCAACATCGAGCAGGCGATCCGGGACTCGGACCTCGGCGTCAACCCGAGCAACGACGGCAACATCATCCGGGTGGTGTTCCCCGAGCTGACCGAGGAGCGCCGCCGGGAGTACATCAAGGTCGCCAAGGGCAAGGCCGAGGACTCGAAGATCTCGATCCGCTCGGTCCGCCGCAAGGCCAAGGAGACCATCGACAAGCTCGTCAAGGACGGCGAGGTCGGCGAGGACGAGGGCCGCCGCGCCGAGAAGGAGCTCGACGACACCACCGCGAAGTACGTCACGCAGGTGGACGAGCTGCTCAAGCACAAGGAAGCCGAGCTGCTCGAGGTCTGATGAACGACTCTTCCTGGGGGGCCCCGGCCGGTTCCGGCCGTGGGGGACCCGACCAGGGGCCCGTCCCGGCGGGTCCCGCATACGATCGGCATCAGGCGGCGCAGACTCGGCCCATGCCCATCGTGCCCGACGTTCCCGCCGGCGGATTCCAGGACGATCACGGTCGGGGGGCCGCTCACCAGAGCGGTCCCCTGTTCCGCGACGAGACGCCGCACGAGCACCCGCAGGAGCCCATGCCCAGCCCCACCCCGCCTCCGCCACCCGCGCCGCCGGCGCCACGGCAGAAGAAGACCGCGGGGCGCAACCTGGGCGCGGCCATAGGGGTCGGGGTCGGCCTCGGGGCGGTCATCATCGCCTCGCTGTACGTCTGGGCCCCCGCGTTCGTCGGCGTGATAGCGGTCGCCGTCGTGGTCGGGCTCTGGGAGCTCACCTCCCGCCTCCAGGAGCGCAAGGGGATCAAGGCTCCGCTCGTCCCGCTCGCGGTCGGCGGTGCCGCCATGGTCGTCGCCGGCTACGTCCGGGGGCCCGAGGGCGCCTGGGTGGCGATGGCGCTCACGGCGCTCGCGGTGCTCGTCTGGCGGATGACGGAGCCTCCCGAGGGCTATCTGAAGGACGTCACGGCGGGTGTCTTCGCGGCGTTCTACGTGCCGTTCCTGGCGACGTTCGTGGCGCTCATGCTCACCGCCGACGACGGCCCGCAGCGGGTGCTGACGTTCCTGCTGCTGACGGTGGTCAGCGACACGGGCGCGTACGCGATCGGCTGGCGCTTCGGCAAGCACAAGCTGGCGCCGAGGATCAGCCCCGGAAAGACCCGTGAGGGCCTGTTCGGGGCGGTGGCCTTCGCCATGGCGGCGGGCGCGCTGTGCATGCAGTTCATGATCGACGACGGCGCCTGGTGGCAGGGCCTGCTGATGGGTCTCGCCGTGGCGGTCAGCGCGACGCTCGGCGACCTCGGCGAGTCGATGATCAAGCGGGACCTCGGCATCAAGGACATGGGCACCCTGCTTCCGGGACACGGCGGGATCATGGACCGGCTGGACTCGCTGCTGCCCACGGCCCCGGTCGTGTGGCTGCTGTTCGTGGTCTTCGTCGGCTCCACCTGACCCCTACGCGCCGCGCAAGGGCCCGTCACCCCTCCGGGGGCGGCGGGCCCTCGCGCGTGCGGGCCCGTGCGGCGTACGGACGACGCCACCGAGCCGAAAAGCCCTCATATGGGCAGAATGCGGTCATGGCATCCCAGGCAGGCGCGGGTGGCGCACCCGCGGGCACGCGGCTCGTCCTGCTGACCCTCGCGGCGGGCCAGTTCCTCATGGCCCTCGACAGCTCCGTCATGAACGTGGCGATCGCGACCGTGGCCGAGGACGTGGGCACGACGGTGACCGGCATCCAGGGCGCCATCACCGCCTACACCCTGGTGATGGCGATGTTCATGATCCCCGGCGGCAAGATCGGGGTCCTGATCGGCCGCCGGCGCGCCTTCATGATCGGCTGCGTGATCTACGGCTGCGGCTCGCTGACCACGGCGCTCGCCCCGAACCTCCCCGTCCTGCTCCTCGGCTGGTCGTTCCTCGAAGGCGTCGGGGCGGCGCTCATCCTGCCGTCGATCGTGGCGCTGGTGGCCGGCAACTTCCCCGCCGAACGCCGGGCCGCGGCGTACGGCATCGTGGCGGCCGCGGGAGCCGTGGCCATCGGGCTCGGCCCCCTCATCGGCGGAGTCGCCACGACCTACTTCTCCTGGCGCTGGGTCTTCGCCGGCGAGGTCCTCGTCGTCCTCGTCATCCTGCTGTTCGCCCGGCGCATCGCCGACACCACCGACCAGGAGCGCCCGCGCATCGACCTCCTCGGCGCCGTGCTGTCCGCCGCCGGGCTCGGGGTCTTCGTCTACGGCGTGCTGCGCTCGGACGAATGGGGCTGGGTCCGGCCGAAGGCGGACGCGCCCGCGTGGCTCGGGGTGTCGCTGACCGTGTGGCTGATGATGGCGGGCCTCCTCCTGCTGTACCTCTTCCTGCGCTGGGAGGCCCGGCTCGTCGAGCGGGGCGGGGAACCGCTCGTCCACCCGGCCATGCTGCGGAACAGACAGCTCACCGGTGGTCTGACGATGTTCTTCTTCCAGTACCTCGTGCAGATGGGCGTCTTCTTCGTCGTCCCGCTCTACCTCTCCGTGGCCCTCGGCCTCTCGGCGCTCCAGACGGGTGCGCGGATCCTGCCGCTCTCGCTGACCCTGCTGGCCGCCGCCGTCCTGATCCCCCGGTTCCTCCCCGACGTGTCCCCGCGCCGGGTGGTGCGCACCGGGGTGCTCGCGCTGCTGGCCGGCGCGGTCGCCCTGATGGCCGCGCTCGACGCGGACGCCGGGGCGGAGATCGTCACGGTCCCGCTGCTGCTGATCGGCTTCGGGATGGGCGCCCTGGCCTCCCAGCTCGGCTCGGTCACGGTCTCCGCGGTCCCGGACCGGGAGAGCGCGGAGGTCGGCGGCATCCAGAACGCCGTCACCAACCTCGGCTCCTCGATGGGCACGGCGCTGGCCGGCTCGCTGATGATCGCGGCGCTCACCTCCTCGTTCCTGACCGCGGTGGAGCGGAACGACGCGATCCCGGCCGAGGTGAAGAGCCAGGCCGCCGTCGAGCTCCAGAGCGGCGTCCCGTTCCTCTCGGACGCCCAGCTGACGACGGCCCTCGACGAGACGGGCACCAGCGAGGAGGTCACCGCGGCGGCCCTGGAGGCCAACGAGACCGCCCGCCTGGACGGCCTGAAGGCGGCCCTGGCGATCCTGGCGGGAGCGTCGGTGGTGGCCCTCTTCTTCACCCACCGCATCCCCGGAACCCAACCCGGTGCACCGGAGCCCTGACCGGAGACGCGGGGCCGGGGGCGCGCGTCTGCGACACTGGTAGCACCATGCCCAAGCCCGGAGAACTCACTTTCGTCGCCCCCCGCGGAGCCAAGAAGCCGCCGCGGCACCTGGCCGACCTCACGCCCGCCGAGCGGAAGGAGGCCGTCGCCGCGATCGGTGAGAAGCCGTTCCGCGCCAAGCAGCTGTCCACCCACTACTTCGCGCGGTACGCGCACGATCCCGCCGAGTGGACCGACATCCCGGCCGCCTCGCGGGAGAAGCTGGCCGGGGAGCTGCTGCCCGATCTGATGTCCGTCGTCCGGCACATCTCGTGCGACGACGACACCACCCGCAAGACCCTGTGGCGGCTGCACGACGGCACGCTCGTCGAGTCGGTGCTCATGCGCTACCCGGACCGGGTGACCATGTGCATCTCCTCGCAGGCCGGCTGCGGGATGAACTGCCCGTTCTGCGCGACGGGGCAGGCCGGGCTCGACCGGAACCTGTCGACCGCCGAGATCGTGCACCAGATCGTGGACGGCATGCGGTCGCTGCGCGACGGGGAGGTGCCCGGGGGACCGGCGCGGCTCTCCAACATCGTGTTCATGGGCATGGGGGAGCCGCTCGCGAACTACAAGCGGGTCGTCGGTGCCATCCGGCGCCTCACCGACCCCGAGCCGGACGGCCTCGGGCTCTCGCAGCGCGGGATCACCGTGTCCACGGTGGGTCTGGTGCCCGCGATGCTGCGCTTCGCCGACGAGGGCTTCAAGTGCCGTCTCGCCGTCTCGCTGCACGCCCCGGACGACGAGCTCCGGGACACCCTGGTGCCCGTCAACACGCGCTGGAAGGTCCGCGAGGTCCTCGACGCGGCCTGGGAGTACGCGGAGAAGTCCGGCCGCCGGATCTCCATCGAGTACGCGCTCATCCGGGACATCAACGACCAGGCGTGGCGCGGCGACCTGCTGGGCCGGCTGCTCAAGGGGCGCCGGGTCCACGTGAACCTGATCCCGCTGAACCCGACGCCGGGTTCGAAGTGGACGGCCTCGCGTCCGGAGGACGAGAAGGCCTTCGTCGAGGCCATCGCCCGCCACGGCGTGCCGGTGACCGTGCGGGACACCCGGGGCCAGGAGATCGACGGTGCCTGTGGACAGCTGGCGGCCGCCGAGCGCTGACCTTGTACTCTGAGGTCGAACACATCTCCATATTCCGACAGGGGAGCGCCACAGCGCTGAGAGTGCGGTCACCGTAGGACCGCAGACCCTCTGAACCTTGCCCAGGTCATTCTGGGTAGGAAGTTCGGTCGTTAACTCAAGCTGTTGCGCCCTGCCCGCGTCCGGTCCGCCGGTCGTGGGCAGGGCCGCGTCTCTTCCTGGTCACACCCAGGAGGAATCTCAGTGAGCACCAGTCCGGTGAGCATCAAGAAGGCCGCCGCCGCCGCGCTCGTCGCGGCGCTCGGCGTCACCACCCTCGCCGCCTGCGGCGCGGACGACGCCGGCAAGGCGTCCGGCCCGTCCGGCGCACCCGCGCCCAAGACCGTGACCCTCGTGAGCCACGACTCGTTCAACGCCTCCAAGGAGGTGCTGGCCGCGTTCACCCGGCAGACCGGCTTCACCGTCAAGGTGCTGAAGAGCGGCGACGCGGGCGAGGCCGTCAACAAGGAGATCCTGACCAAGGGCTCCCCGCAGGGCGACGTCTTCTTCGGCGTCGACAACACCCTGCTGTCCCGCGCCCTCGACAACGGCATCTTCGTGCCGTACGCCGCGAAGGGCCTCGACCGCGTCCCGGCCGCGTACCGGCTCGACAAGGAGCAGCGGGTCACCCCGATCGACTCCGGCGACATCTGCGTCAACTACGACAAGAAGTACTTCGCCGACAAGAAGCTGGCGCCGCCGGTGACCTTCGACGACCTCGCGAAGCCCGCGTACCGGGACCTGCTCGTCGTCGAGAACCCCGAGCGGTCCTCCCCGGGCCTCGGCTTCCTCCTCGGCACGGCCGCGAAGTACGGCGACGACGGCTGGCAGGACTACTGGAAGAAGCTCAAGGCCAACGGCGTGAAGACCGTCGACAGCTGGGAGCTCGCCTACAACCAGGAGTTCTCCGGCTCGGCCGGCGGCAAGCAGGCCAAGGGCGACCGTCCGCTCGTCGTCTCGTACGCCTCCAGCCCGCCGGTCGAGGTGCTGTACGCCGAGCCGCAGCCGAAGACCGCCCCCACCGGGGTGTCCACCGGTACCTGCTTCCGGCAGACCGAGTTCGCGGGCCTGCTGAACGGAGCGAAGAACCCCGAGGGCGGCAAGGCCCTGATCGACTTCCTGATCTCCAAGAAGTTCCAGGAGGACATGCCGCTCCAGATGTTCGTCAACCCGGTGGCGAAGGACGCGGCCCTGCCCGAGCTGTTCACGAAGCACGGCGTCGTGATCGACAAGCCGGAGACCATGGCGCCCGAGAAGATCGCCGAGAAGCGTGACCCGTGGATCCAGCAGTGGTCGTCGCTCGTTCTGAAGTAGTCCCCGACCGCCGGGGAAGCGCGGCGCGGCTCGGCCTGATGGCCGTGCCCGTCGCCTTCTTCGCGCTCTTCTTCGCCTGGCCCGTCGTCTCGATCGTCGAGCGCGGGCTCCGGGTCGACGGGCTGTGGCGGTTCGGCCGGTTCGGCGAGACGCTGAGCCGGCCGGAGATCCTCGACGTCCTGTGGTTCACGCTCTGGCAGGCGCTCGCCTCCACCGGCCTCACCCTGCTGATCGCGCTGCCCGGCGCGTACGTCTTCGCGCGCTTCGAGTTCCGCGGGAAGGTGCTGCTGCGCGCCGTCGTCACCGTGCCCTTCGTGATGCCGACCGTCATGGTCGGTACGGCCTTCCTGGCGCTCGTCGGGCGCGGCGGCCTCCTCGACGAGCTGTGGGGCGTACGGCTCGACACCACGGTCTGGGCCATCCTGATCGCCCATGTGTTCTTCAACTACGCCGTGGTCGTACGGACCGTCGGCGGACTGTGGGCGCAGCTGGACCCGCGGCAGGAGGAGGCGGCCCGGGTGCTCGGCGCGTCCCGCTGGCAGGCGTGGCGGACGGTGACCCTGCCGGCGCTCGCCCCCTCGGTCGCCGCGGCGGCGCTGATGGTCTTCCTGTTCACGGCGAGCTCCTTCGCCGTCGTCCAGATCCTCGGCGGCTCCGCGTACTCCACCCTGGAGACGGAGATCTACCGGCAGACCGTCGTCCGCTTCGACCTGACCACGGCGGCCGTCCTCACGATGGTGCAGTTCGCCGCCGTCGGCGCGGTCCTCGCGGTGCACGCCCGGGCCGTCCGCCGTCGGGAGACGGCGCTGCGGATGGTGGCGCCCGAGCAGACGGCGCGCCGGCCGCGGGGCGTCGGCCAGTGGGCGCTGTTCGCGGGCGTGCTGCTGTCGATCGCCCTGCTGGTCGTGCTGCCGCTCGGGGTGCTCGTCGAGCGTTCCTTCGCCACCTCCCACGGCTACGGGCTCGACTACTACCGGGCCCTCCAGACCCCGGACCCCTCCGGCACCTTCCTGGTGCCCCTGCTCGACACGATCGGGAACTCGCTGCGGTACGCCGTCGTCGCCACCCTGATCGCCCTCGTCGTCGGCGGGCTCGCCGCGGCCGCGCTGACCAGGCGCGCCGGGCGGCTCGTGCGGGGCTTCGACGCGCTGCTCATGCTGCCGCTGGGCGTGTCGGCGGTGACCGTCGGCTTCGGGTTCCTCATCACGCTGGACGAGCCGCCGCTCGACCTGCGGGCCAGCTGGATCCTCGTACCGCTCGCGCAGGCGCTGGTCGGCGTGCCCTTCGTCGTACGGATCATGCTGCCGGTGCTGCGGGCGGTGGACGAGCGGCTGCGGGAGGCGGCGGCCGTGCTCGGCGCCTCGCCGTGGCGGGCCTGGCGGGAGGTGGACCTGCCGCTGGTGCGGCGGGCCCTGCTGATCGCCGCCGGCTTCGCGTTCGCGGTCTCGCTGGGCGAGTTCGGCGCGACCGTCTTCATCGCCCGTCCCGACAGCCCGACGCTGCCGGTGGCGGTGGCCCGGCTCCTCGGCCGGCCCGGCGAACTCAACTACGGCCAGGCGATGGCCCTCTCGACGATCCTCATGGTGGTGTGCGCGGTGTCCCTGCTGCTCCTCGAACGGCTCCGGACCGAACGCACCTCGGGGGAGTTCTGATGCTGGTACTCGACGGGGCGACCGTGCGGTTCGGGGCGCGGGCCGCGCTCGACGGCGTGGACCTGGAGGTCGCCGACCACGAGATCGTGTCCGTGCTCGGGCCCAGCGGGAGCGGCAAGTCCACGCTGCTGCGGGCCGTCGCCGGGCTGCAGGCCCTCGACGGCGGCCGGGTGCTGCTGGGCGGCGCCGACCAGCGCGGGGTGCCGGTGCACCGGCGGGGCGTCGGCCTGATGTTCCAGGACCACCAGCTGTTCCCGCAGCGCGACGTCGGCGGCAACGTCGCCTTCGGCCTGCGGATGCGCGGGGCCGGCAGGGCGGAGCAGGCCGGGCGGGTGGCGGAGCTGCTCGACCTCGTCGGCCTGCCGGGCGCCGAGCGGCGGCCCGTCGCCGCCCTCTCCGGCGGTGAGCAGCAGCGGGTGGCGCTGGCCCGGGCCCTGGCGCCCAGCCCGCGGCTGCTGATGCTCGACGAGCCCCTCGGGCAGCTCGACCGGGGGCTTCGGGAGCGGCTCGTCGTGGAGCTGCGGCAGCTCTTCGGCCGGCTCGGCACGACGGTGCTCGCGGTGACGCACGACCAGGGCGAGGCCTTCGCGCTGGCCGACCGGGTGGTCGTGATGCGGGACGGGCGCATCGCCCAGTCGGGTGCGCCCGTCGAGGTGTGGTCGCGGCCGGCCTCGGAGTTCGTGGCCCGATTCCTGGGCTTCGACAACGTGGTGGCGGCCCGGGTGACCGGTCCGGTCGCGGAGACGGCCTGGGGGAAGGTCCCGGTGCCGGACGGGTCGCCGCAGGGCGAGCGCCGTCTCCTGGTCAGGCCGGGCGGGGTGCGGCTGGTGCCCGCCGAGGAGCGGGCGGCCTGGACCGTCGAGTCCCGGACCTTCCGCGGGAGCCGGGTGGCCGTACGGCTGCGCCCGGTGGAGGGGCCGCCGCTGGACGCGGAGCTGCCGCTGCGGGAGGTGCCGGAGGAGGGCGCCGTGGTGGGGGTGCGGTTCCGGGTGGAGGACGTGGTGGTGCTGGGGGACGACACCCCGTAGTGGTGCGATGACTTTCCCGGGGCCGTGGAGTCTCCTGGTTGTTCGTCCTGCTGTCGACCACCCGGGAGGTACCCCATGGGCCAGCTGCTCAGAGTCCAGAACTTCATGGTCTCGTCCGACGGATTCGGGACGGGGGAGGGGCAGAGCCTGGAGCGCCCCTTCGGGCACGCGGACCCCGGTGCGCTGTTCGCCTGGGCGGGCGCCACGGCGAGCTGGCCCAACCGCACCGATCCCGGCGGCAGCCGCGGTCTGGACGACTACTTCACCCGGGACTTCTCCCACCACATCGGCGCCGAGATCATGGGCCGCAACAAGTTCGGGCCCCAGCGCGGTCCGTGGCAGGACCACGAGTGGCAGGGCTGGTGGGGTGACGAGCCGCCGTTCCACACCCCGGTGTTCGTGATGACGCACCACCCGCGTCCGTCGTTCACGCTGTCCGACACGACGTTCCACTTCGTCGACGGCGACCCGGCGAGCGTTCTGGCGCGGGCGAAGGAGGCGGCGGACGGCAAGGACGTCCGGCTGGGCGGCGGGGCGACCGTCGTCCGCGAGTTCCTGGACGCGGGCCTCGTCGACACGCTGCACGTCGCGGTGGCGCCGGTGGAGCTCGGGGCGGGGGTACGGCTCTGGGAGTCGCCCGACGAGCTGCTCGACCGGTACCACCGCGACGTCGTGCCCAGTCCGGGTGGTGCGGTCACGCATCACCTGTTCTGGCGGAAGTGAGGCGCCCTCGCCGCCCGCTCCGCCGTCCCCGCCCTCGGGGACGCCGAAGGGGGGTGCCGTGCGGACACGGCACCCCCCTTCGGTCCGGCTCAGCCGGTCAGCGGCAGCGCCGCCAGTTCGGCCACGGCCCAGGTGAGGGGCAGGAAGACCACGAGCAGGGCGCCGGCGCGCAGCAGAGCCGCCGAGCGGAGGACCGTGGGCGGGGCGCCGATGCGGAGCAGGGCCTCGGTGGTGTGGGCGCGGCTCTGCCGGGACTCCAGGGCCGCGGTGAGCAGGGTCGCGGTCGTGCAGGCGAGGACGAGGGCCGCGCCCAGGCCGGTGAGCGGGCCGAAGGCGCCGGGCCCGGTGTCCTCCTGGTGGAGGGCGGCCGCCGCGAGCGTCCCGGAGAGCACCGCGCTGACCACGCCCAGGGGGCGGCCGATGCGCCGGGCCTCGTCCATGAGGACGCGGCCCGCGAGCAGCCGGGTGGCGCCCGGCCGGACGGCCTGGAGGAGGCGTCCGCAGCCGTGGACGATGCCGGGGCCGGCCATCGCGAGGCCGACGGCGGTGAGGACCCAGCCGGCCAGGACGCCCGCCGGGTTGCCGTCGAAGCGGCCCGGCAGGGGGAGGGCGGCGCCGCCTCCGCCGCGGCCCGCGTAGGTCTCGACGGCCAGGCCGACCGCGACCAGGGCGACGCCCCACGGCAGCCCGGACGGCATCGGCTTCTCCGCGCCCTCCGGCGGGGCGGGCGCGGGGCGTGGTCGCAGGGTGAGTCCGGCGGCCGTGGCGGCGACGACGGGGAGGACGGCGAGGAGGGTGAGGGCGGCGGCGAGCGGGATCGGCTGGTCGGCGGCGAGGAGCTCGGCGGCGGCCCCGTCGAACGGCAGGCCGGTGATGTCGCCGCGCAGGTGCAGGTAGAACAGCAGGGCGACCGCGGAGCCCAGGGTGCAGGCGACGGCGGTCGACGCGGCGGCGATCGCGGTGAGGCGGGCGGGGCCGAGGCCGATGGCGGAGAGCCCGGGGCGCGGACGGGTGCTGGGGTCGGTACGGGCGACCGCGACCGCGAACTGGACGGTCGCGGCGAGCGGCAGGACGCACCAGAGCAGCCGCAGCACGGACGCCGTGGACCGCTCGGGGTGCCCGACGGCGTATCCGAGGGTGCAGAGCAGGAGGAAGCCGACCCCCGCCGCCGCGACGGCGACGAGGAGCCGGCGCGTCTGGACGAGGGGGTGGGCCCCGCGGGCTAGACGGAGAGCGAGCACGCCGCGACGCCCTCCGCCCCTGACGCCGGGGGTACGGTGCCGACCCGGCGTCCGTCGAGGAGGGCGACCGTGCGGTCGGCGAGCGCCGCGACCTCGGCGTCGTGGGTGGCGAGGAGCACGGTGATGCCGTGCGAGCGGGCGGCGGCGGTCAGCGTGCGCAGGACCTGGGCGCCGTCGGCCCGGTGCAGGATCGCGGTGGGTTCGTCGGCGAAGAGGACCGACGGGGTGGTGACCAGCGCGCGGGCGATGGCGATGCGCTGGCGCTCCGCGTGGTTGAGGGCGTGCGGGCGCTTGCGGGCGCAGGCCCCGATGTCGAGCCGGTCCAGCCATTCGACGGCGGCCGTCCGGGCGGCCCGGTGGGGGGTGCCCCGGAGCAGCAGCGGCAGGGCGGCGTTCTCCCAGCCGTTGAGCTCGGGCACGAGGCCGGGTTCGGGGTCGATCCAGCCGAAGCGGTCGCGGCGGAGCCGTTCCCGGTCGGCGGTTCCCAGGGTGTGCACCGGGCCGCTGTTGAACCAGACCTCGCCCTGCTGGGGGACGAGCTGGCCGGACAGGCAGCGCATGAGGGTGGTCTTGCCGCTGCCGCGCGGGCCGACGAGGGCGAGGATCTCGCCCTCGCGGACGCCGAGGGAGACGCCGCTGAGGGCGTCCGCACCGCCCAGGGAGCAGTGCAGGGAACGCGCCCAGAGCACGTCGTTGTCCGGTGGTGCCATCGCGTACACCTCGATGTCGGATCCGATCTGTGTCCCCCGTCCGGGGGAACGAAGGGACGGGCCTGTCGGTCACTGGGCACCGTAAGTATTCGGATCCGTTTGTACGGACAGCACACGGCCCGGGCCGCCGCCATCCACTCGGATGGCCGCAGGCCCGGGCCGGGGTCACGCCGTGAGGGCGGCGTGATGTCGTGCGCCTCGCGGGGCGGGGACCTTAGAGCTTGGTCCAGGCCTCGGTGAGCACCGAGCGCAGGATGCCTTCGATCTCGTCGAAGGTGCCCTGGTCGGCGATCAGCGGCGGGGCGAGCTGGATGACCGGGTCGCCTCGGTCGTCGGCGCGGCAGTACAGGCCGTTCTCGAACAGCGCCTTGGAGAGGAAGCCGTACAGGACGCGCTCGGTCTCCTCGTCCGTGAAGGACTCCTTGGTGACCTTGTCCTTGACGAGCTCGATGCCGTAGAAGAAGCCGTTGCCGCGGACGTCGCCGACGATCGGGAGGTCGTGCAGCTTCTTCAGGGTCTCGAAGAAGTTGCCCTCCTGGTCGAGGACGTGCTGGTTCAGGCCTTCCTTGTCGAAGATGTCGAGGTTGGCCAGGGCCACCGCCGACGACACCGGGTGGCCACCGAAGGTGTAGCCGTGGAGGAAGGTGTTGTCGCCCTTGTAGAAGGGCTCCGCGATGCGGTCCGAGACGATGCAGGCGCCGATCGGGGAGTAGCCCGAGGTCATGCCCTTGGCGCAGGTGATCATGTCCGGCACGTAGCCGAACTTGTCACAGGCGAACATCGTGCCGAGGCGGCCGAAGGCGCAGATCGTCTCGTCGGAGACGAGGAGCACGTCGTACTGGTCGCAGATCTCGCGGACGCGCTGGAAGTAGCCGGGCGGCGGCGGGAAGCAGCCGCCGGCGTTCTGCACCGGCTCCAGGAAGACGGCCGCGACGGTCTCGGGGCCCTCGAAGAGGATCTGCTGCTCGATCTGGTCGGCGGCCCAGCGGCCGAAGGCCTCGGGGTCGTCGCCGTGGATCGGGGCGCGGTAGATGTTGGTGTTCGGCACCTTGTGCGCGCCGGGGACCAGCGGCTCGAAGGGGGCCTTCAGGGCCGGCAGACCCGTGATGGACAGGGCGCCCTGCGGGGTGCCGTGGTAGGCGACCGCACGCGAGATGACCTTGTACTTGGTGTGCTTGCCCTGCAGCTTGAAGTACTGCTTGGCGAGCTTCCAGGCGGTCTCGACGGCCTCGCCGCCACCCGTGGTGAAGAAGACCTTGTTCAGGTCGCCCGGTGCGTAGTCCGCGAGGCGCTCGGCGAGCTCGACGGCCTTGGGGTGCGCGTACGACCACACGGGGAAGAACGCGAGCTCCTGGGCCTGCTTGTACGCGACCTCGGCCAGTTCCTTGCGGCCGTGTCCGGCGTTGACCACGAAGAGACCCGCGAGACCGTCGAGGTAGCGCTTGCCCTTGTCGTCGAAGATGTAGGTGCCCTCACCCCGCACGATGGTGGGAACGGGCGCGTTCTCGTACGACGACATGCGGGTGAAGTGCATCCACAGGTGGTCGTAGGCGGACTTTGACATGTCACTTCGGGACTGGGTCACGATTATCGAGTTCCCCACATATAGGTCTGCTTCTTGAGCTTGAGGTAGACGAAGCTCTCGGTGGAGCGCACGCCGGGGAGGGTGCGGATGCGCTTGTTGATCACATCCAGCAGGTGGTCGTCGTCCTCGCAGACGATCTCCACCATGAGGTCGAACGAGCCGGCGGTCATCACCACGTACTCGCATTCGGCCATGGCCGTCAGGGCTTCCGCAACCGGATCAAGGTCACCCTCGACGTTGATGCCGACCATCGCCTGCCGCCGGAATCCCACGGTGAGCGGGTCGGTGACGGCGACGATCTGCATGACGCCCTGGTCGAGCAGCTTCTGGACGCGCTGCCGCACGGCGGCCTCGGAGAGGCCCACGGCCTTGCCGATCGCCGCGTAGGGGCGGCGGCCGTCCTCCTGGAGCTGTTCGATGATCGCCAGGGAGACGGCGTCGATCGTCGGGGACGAACCGGTTCCGGTTCTGGGTTCTGTGCTTCGACTGGCCACGGCTTCACTGTGCACCGAGAATGTCGGTCTCGCAACCCCAGATCGATGAAATTCGTTGTTGAGGTCCTCGAATCACGCGGAATCCGAAGTTGGAGGAGGGTGGGCCTGTTGAAAGCGTCAGCCGAGCGATTAGGCTGAGGTGTCTCGCCCATCGGGACACCGCACAAGGACGTGCGACGACAGAACGTGACAGGAGGGGTGGCAAGTGACCACCGAGCTGCGCCGGCTGCGTAACTACATCAACGGGGAGTTCCGCGACGCGGCCGACGGCCGCACCATCGAGGTGGTCAACCCGGCCACCGGCGAGGTGTACGCCACCTCCCCGCTCTCGGGCCAGGCCGACGTCGACGCCGCGATGGAGGCCGCCGCGGCCGCCTTCCCCGCCTGGCGTGACAGCACGCCGTCCGAGCGCCAGAAGGCACTCCTCAAGATCGCCGACGCCTTCGAGGAGCGCGCCGAGGACCTGATCGCCGCCGAGGTCCAGAACACCGGAAAGCCCGTCGCCCTCACGGCGAGCGAAGAGATCCCGCCGATGGTGGACCAGATCCGCTTCTTCGCCGGTGCCGCCCGGATGCTCGAGGGCCGCTCGGCCGGCGAGTACATGGAGGGCATGACCTCCATCGTCCGCCGTGAGCCGGTCGGCGTCTGCGCCCAGGTCGCGCCGTGGAACTACCCGATGATGATGGCCGTGTGGAAGTTCGCCCCGGCGCTCGCCGCGGGCAACACCGTCGTCCTCAAGCCCTCGGACACGACCCCCGCGTCGACCGTCCTGATGGCGGAGATCATCGGCCAGATCCTCCCCAAGGGCGTCTTCAACGTCGTCTGCGGCGACCGTGAGACGGGCAAGGCGATGGTCGAGCACCCGACCCCCGCCATGGCCTCCATCACCGGCTCCGTACGCGCCGGCATGCAGGTCGCCGAGTCGGCCGCCAAGGACGTCAAGCGCGTCCACCTGGAGCTGGGCGGCAAGGCCCCGGTCGTGGTCTTCGAGGACACCGACATCGACAAGGCCGTCGAGGACATCTCCGTCGCCGGCTTCTTCAACGCCGGCCAGGACTGTACGGCCGCCACGCGCGTGCTCGTGCACGAGTCCATCCACGACGAGTTCGTCGCCGCGCTCGCCAAGGCCGCCTCCGAGACCAAGACCGGCCAGCCGGACGACGAGGACGTGCTCTTCGGCCCCCTCAACAACGCCAACCAGCTGAAGCAGGTCACCGGCTTCATCGACCGCCTCCCGGCGCACGCCAAGGTCCAGGCCGGCGGCCACCGGGTCGGCGACAAGGGCTACTTCTACGCCCCGACCGTCGTCTCCGGCCTCAAGCAGGACGACGAGATCATCCAGAACGAGGTCTTCGGCCCCGTCATCACCGTCCAGTCCTTCACGGACGAGGCCCAGGCCCTGGAGTACGCGAACGGCGTCGAGTACGCCCTCGCCTCCTCCGTCTGGACCAAGGACCACCAGCGCGCGATGCGCATGTCCAAGGCCCTCGACTTCGGCTGCGTGTGGATCAACACCCACATCCCGCTGGTCGCCGAGATGCCCCACGGCGGCTTCAAGAAGTCCGGCTACGGCAAGGACCTCTCCGGCTACGGCTTCGAGGACTACACGCGCATCAAGCACGTCATGACCTCCCTGGGCTGAACCCCCGCCTGAACGCCACGCGGCCCCGGCACCCCGGTCGACAGGGTGTCGGGGCCGCGCCGCGTCGCTCGACGGAGCGTCCATTGCCCCGGCCCGGGGCCTCCCGGGATGCTGCACGGGTGAGAGCGACAGCCAGGAACAACATCTCCCGCCGGTCCCTGCTGCGCGGCATCGGGGGTGCCGGGGCCGCGAGCCTGCTCGCCGCCGGATGCGGGGTCCCCGCCGCCTACGTCGACGAGGCCGACCGGGCCGGCCGCGACCTCTCCGCCCGGGACAGGACGCTCGACTTCGCCAACTGGCCGCTCTACATCGACACCGACGACGAGGACGCCCGGAAGCGGCCGACCCTCGACGCGTTCCGCGCGCGCACCGGGATCTCCGTCCGCTACACCGAGGAGATCAACGACAACGACGAGTTCTTCGGCAAGATCAGCCCGTCGCTGATGAACCACCAGCAGACCGGCCGCGACCTGATCGTCGTCAGCGACTGGATGGCCGCCCGCTTCGTCCGCCTCGGCTGGGCCCAGGAGATGGACCGCGCCCGCCAGCCGAACGTCGCCGAGCACCTCGACCCGCAGCTCCGCTCGCCCGCCTTCGACCCGGGCCGGCTGCACACCGTCCCCTGGCAGTCCGGGATCACCGGCATCGCGTACAACCGCCGCAAGCTCGGCCGCGAACTCCGCTCCACCAAGGAGCTGTGGGCGGACGACCTGCGCGGCAAGGTCACCCTGCTGTCCGGGCTCGACGAGTCCTTCGCGCTGCTCATGATGGGCCGCGGCGTCGACGTCACCCGGTGGACCGGCGACGACTTCCACGCCCTGTGCGAGCAGGTCGAGGGCCTCGTGAAGTCCCGGCACATCCGCCGCTTCACCGGCAACGACTACATCAAGGACCTGTCGACCGGCGACGTCCTCGCGTGCCAGGCCTACTCGGGCGACGTCATCCAACTCCAGGCCGACAACCCGGACATCGAGTTCGTCGTCCCCGAGGAGGGCGCCGAACTGTGGGCCGAGTCCCTGCTGGTCCCCAACCTCGCGCAGCACAAGGCCAACGCCGAGAAGCTCGTCGACTACTACTACGAACCCGAGGTCGCCGCCGAACTCGCCGCCTGGGTCAACTACGTCTGCCCGGTGCCGGCCGCCCAGCAGGTCCTCGCCGACTCCGGCGACGAGGAGCTCGTGGCCCTCGCGGAGGACCCGCTGATCTTCCCGGACGCGGACATGCGGGGGCGTCTCGCGATCGCCCGGGACATCACCGCCCGGGAGCGGCAGGACTTCACGAAGCGGTGGAACGCGATCGTCGGTCTGTGAGCCGCGCGGGGGCCGCCGCGGGAGTCCCACCCGCGGCGGCCGCCCCCCCATTTCTGAACACGTTCAAGAAGGGCGTACGCTGCCCTCATGAGCGACTCGAACGGGCCGAGAGCCCTTCTCACGCGCATCCGCGTCTGGCTGATCGTCTTCGTCGTCTGCCTGGTCCTGAGCGGGATCACCGCGTTCCCGCTCGTCACCGAACTCCGGCTGCTGGACTCCTCGCTCGACGGCTGGGCGGCCCCCGTGGCCGACCTCCTCCCCGGACTCGCCGAGTGGATCGACCGGGTGCGTGGCGGCCTGGAGACCGCCGACGCGCAGGCCCCGTACCTGCTCTACGGCACCGACTGGCTCGCCTTCGCGCACCTCGTCATCGCGGTCGCCTTCTACGGGGTCCACCGCGACCCCGTCCGCAACGTCTGGGTCGTCGAGTTCGGCATGATCGCCTGCGTCGGCATCATCCCGCTGGCCCTGATCTGCGGACCGATCCGGGGCATCCCCTTCTGGTGGTCGGTGATCGACATGTCCTTCGGCGTCGTCGGGATCCTGCCCCTGCTCCACGTACGCCGGCTGATCAAGCGGCTCGAAGCCGCCACGGCACCGGAGCCCGTGCCGGCCGGCGCCCGCTAGTCCGGCAGGCCGTACGCCGCGACCATGAGGTTCAGGGCGGTCGGGTTCATGTCCTGGCCCTTCGCGTCGGTGGAGTTGACGCTGTAGACGAGGGTGCGCGCGCCGTCGCGGGTGGAGGCGACGGCCGCGTTGTACCCCCAGCGGCCGCCGGTCTTCCCCCAGACCTCGCGGCCGCCGAGCCTCTTCATCGACAGGCCCGCGGAGTACGCCGCCGGATCGCCGGACCTCAGGTCCGCGACCCTCGGCAGCGTGAACATCTCCTCCAGGAGCGGCCCGCGCACCACCCGGCCCGCGAACAGCGCCCGGATGAACCGCTCCAGATCGGCCGTGGTCGAGACGAGGTCGCCGGCCGCCCATGCGTCCGTCACCCCCCACACCGAGACGTCCCGCAGCCCGGTCGTCCCGTCGTCGAGCCGCATCGTCTGGTAGCCGTGGTTGTACGGCCCCGCGAGCTCGGCCGCCTCGCCCGGCAGACAGGTGTCCCGGAGGCCCAGCGGGCGCAGGATCCGCCGTTCCACCTGGTGCTCGTACGTGTCGCCCGTGACCCGCTCCACGATCAGACCGGCGATCGTGTACCCGATGTTGAGGTAGTGCTGCTTCGTGCCGGGCCGGAACTCGCGCGGCTTCGCCGTCGCCGAGCGCACCATGTCCTCCGGGTCGTGGACGTCGAAGCGATGCGCGTACCACTCCTCCACCGTGTCGCCGACGCCCAGGTCGGGGGCCGGGATGCCGTGCGTGTGGTTCAGGAGCTGGCGCACCGTCACCGTGGCGTACCGGCCGGGGATCAGCTCCGGCAGGTACGACCGGGCCGTGCGGTCCAGGTCGATCCGGCCCTCGGAGGCCAGCTGGAGGACGGTCGCCGCCGTGAAGACCTTCGTCACCGAGCCGGCCCGGAAGCGGGCCCCCGGGTCTGCCGGGGCGCCGCTCACCAGGTCGTGGACTCCGGCACTGCCCCGCCAGGCCCCCTCGGAGCCGCCGACCCGGACGAGCGCGGCCGTGGCGTCGGCCCGCGGGAGCCCGGCGATCACCGCGCTCAGGTCCGGGCTCGCCGGGCGGGCCGCCGGGGCCGGAGCCGTCACCGGAGCGGTCGGAGCCGCGAAGGCCGGTGCGAGGGCCGGCCCCGCGGCCACCCCCAGGACGAGGGCGGCGGCGAGCAGCGAGCGGGTGGACGTCCTCATGGTCAACTCCGTGGGTGTGAGCCGTTGTTCCCGACGACTCCATCCTGTTGACCCGCGACGATCACCGGATCGCCCGCACCGGCGGTCTTCCCGCGGTCAACTCCTCGCCGACCAGGGGGAGGAGAGTGGACCGCCGCCTCCCCCGGGCGGGGGAGAGCCCGCCGCGACCAGGCCCGTCTCGTACGCGCAGATCACCGCCTGGATCCGGTCCCGCAGACCGAGCTTGGCGAGCACGTTCCCCACGTGCGTCTTCACCGTGTGGTCGCTCACCACCAGCTCCGCCGCGATCTCCGCGTTGGACAGGCCGCGCGCCAGGAGCAGCAGGGTCTCCCGCTCCCGGCCGGTCAGCACGTCGAGCCGGGGGTCCGGGGCGGTCCTGCGCGGACCGCCCGCCGTGTACTGCTCCACCAGCCGACGGGCCACGGACGGTGCCAGCAGCGAGTCGCCGGCCGCCACCACCCGTACCGCGTGCACCAGATCGTCCCGCCGGACGTCCTTGAGGAGGAAGCCGCTCGCACCCGCGTGCAGCGCCTCGTAGACGTACGCGTCGGTGTCGAAGGTCGTCAGGATCACCGTCCGGCAGCCGCCGCCCGCGCTGATCTCCCGACAGGCCTCGATGCCGTCGGTGCCGGGCATCCGGATGTCGAGCAGCGCCACGTCCGGGGCGTGGCGGCGCACCGCCTCGACCGCCTCGGCGCCGTCCCCGGCCTCCGCCACCACCTCGATGTCCGGCTGCGCTTCCAGGATCATCGCGAAACCGCTGCGGACCAGTTCCTGGTCGTCCGCGACCACCACCCGGATCGTCGTCATCTCCCCGCCTCCGCCGTGGACGGTACGGGCAGCAGGACCCGCACCTCGAAGCCCCGGCCGTCCGGACCGGGGCCGGTCGTCGCCGTCCCGCCGTGCGCGGCGGCCCGCTCCCGGATGCCGGTGAGGCCGTGGCCGCCGGACCCCCGCGTCCCCGCCGCCGGCGCGGGGCCGCGGCCGTCGTCCGTGACGGTGACGTGCAGGACGCCGTCGGCGTGCGCGAGCAGGACCTCGGCCCGGCGCGCGTCCGCGTGTCTGACGACGTTCGTCAGGGCCTCCTGCACGATCCGGTAGGCGCTCGCGCCGGTCGCCGCCGGCAGCGCCCGGACCCCGCCCCGCGTCGTGTACACGACCGGCAGGCCGCCGGACCGCACCCGCTCCACCAGCGCGGGGATCCCGGAGACGTCCGGCTGCGGCTCCCGGGGCGGCGCCCCCTCGGACCCCTCCCGCAGCAGCCCCAGCATCTGCCGCAGCTGGGTCATCGCCTCCCGGCCCGTCTCGGAGATCGCCTCGAACGCGGCCTCCGCGCGCTCCGGCGCCGCCCGGACCGCCACCGGGCCCGCCTCCGCCTGGACGACCATGAGGCTCACCGCGTGCGACAGGATGTCGTGCATCTCCCGTGCGATCCGGGCCCGTTCGCGCGCCGCGGCCCGCTCGGCCTCGACCAGGTGCGCGCGCTGCCGCGCGTCCTGGAGCCGGCCGAACACATAGGCCGCGCCGAACACGAAGAGCGAGAAGGTCAGTTCGCGGGCCGACCGGGTGTTGAGCCAGACGGAGACGGGCACCGCGACCAGCATGAGCCCCGCCGTCGCCAGCCGCTTGCGCGCCGGGGAGTGCAGCGCCACGGTGTAGACGATGACGAGTCCGGTGTACGGCAGCGGCTGCCCCGGTCCGTCCACCGCCAGGATGTACAGCGTGCTCGCCGCCAGGATCGCGAGGAGCACGGCGACCGGTGCCCGCCGCCGCCAGACGAGCGGGACCACCGTGAGCGTCGTCAGCCCGTACGCGGTCCAGGTCGCCGGTTCGAGTCCGGGCGGGCGCGGCACCACGAACGGCATCGTCATCGCCGCCTGGACGAGCAGCGCGATCCCGGCGTCCACCGCCCAGGGATTGGCCCCGCCCCAGGTCCGCGTCCGCTCCCACCGGGCGCGGACGTCCCCGCGTCCTCCCATTACGGTTTGCGGCCCACCGCGCCGAACTGCGCGACCACGGGGGTGCCTTCGGCGGTGGCGCGCCAGCGCGAGCAGGACAGGACGCCCGGCTCCAGGATGTCGAGCCCGTCGAGGAAGGAGACGAACTCGGTGCGGCTGCGGGCGGTGATCGGCGGGGTCGCGTTCTCGTTCCAGAAGGCCATCGCGGCTTTGTTGCCCTCCCCGCCGAGCTCCGGCTCCAGCGTCGGGTGGGTGAGGACCAGGTGGCTGCCGGAGGGGACGGCGTCCATCAGGGTGCGGACGATCGACCGGGCCTTCGCGGTGTCCAGGACGAAGTTGAGGATGCCGAGCATCATCACGGCGACCGGCCGGGAGAGGTCCAGGGTCGCGCCGGCGGCCGCCAGGATCTTCTCCGGCTCGTGCGCGTCGGCGTCCACGTAGTCCGTGACGCCCTCGGGGGCGCTGGTCAGCAGCGCGCGGGCGTGGGTGAGGACGATCGGGTCGTTGTCGACGTAGACGATCCGGGAGTCCGGCGCGACCCGCTGGGCGACCTCGTGCGTGTTGTCGGCGGTCGGCAGACCGGTGCCGATGTCGAGGAACTGGCGGACCCCGGCGTCCGCGGCGAGGAAGGTGACGGCGCGGCCGAGGAACGCCCGGTCCGCGCGGGCGACTTCGCCGATGCTCGGGTAGAAGCCGGTGACCTGGTCGCCCACCGCGCGGTCGACCGGGTAGTTGTCCTTGCCGCCCAGCCAGTAGTTCCACACCCGCGCGTTGTGGGCGACGTCGGTCCGGATCCGGTCGTTCATGCCTGGGCCTTTCGCAGGACGGCGGCGAGGGCGTCGACCCGGTTGGTGGTGATCGAGTCGACCCCGTTCGTGATCAGCTTACGCATGCTCCGCGAGGTGTCGGCCGTCCAGGCCGAGACGAGCAGGCCGTCCCGGTGCACCTGGTCGGTGAGGGCCCGACTCACCAGGCCGAAGCGGTAGTTGAGCCAGCGGGGCCGCACCACGTCGAGCAGGACCGGGCGGGGCGGGGCGAGCGAGGTCCAGGTGAGGGCGATCTCGGCGGCCGGGTCGGCCGCGCGCACCTGGAGCATGGCGACGGCCCCGGCGCAGTAGTAGGCCCGCTCCCCGGCGCCGCACTCGCGGACCGTGCGGACGATCGTCCGGACCGAGTCCTCGTCGCCGCCGGGCAGGTCCAGCATCAGCCGCCTGTCGCCGGCCGCGAGCAGGGCCTCGCGCAGGGTGGGGACGCCGTCGTACGTCAGCTCGCGGAGCTGCTCGTGGGAGAGGACGCGGAGCGGCCGGTCGTGGCCCCACAGCCGCTTGAGGGTCTCGTCGTGGAGGAGGACGGGCACGCCGTCCCTGGTCAGCCGGACGTCGACCTCGACCGCGTCCGCCCCCCGCTCGATCGCCGAGGCGATCGAGCCGAGGGTGTTCTCGCGGACGCGGTACGGGTCGCCGCGATGGCCCACGACGGTCACGGAGGCCGGGGCCCCGGCGGGTGTCACGACGGCGGTCGGGTCCATGGGGGTGTCGGAGTCCATGGGCCCATTCTCGCCGTCGCGGGCGGGCGGGCCAGTCGTCAGCGCGCGAGCCAGGTGTCGGTGTACGCGTCGATCTCCGCGGCGATCCGGTCCTTGCCGGGCCGGTCGAGGAACGAGGCCTCCACCGCGTTCTTCGCGAGGGCGGCGACACCGCGCTCGTCGAGGCCGAGGAGGCGGGCCGCGACCGCGTACTCGTTGTTGAGGTCGGTGCCGAACATCGGCGGGTCGTCGCTGTTGATCGTGACGAGGACGCCCGCGTCGACCATCTGCCGGATCGGGTGCTCGTCCAGGGTGGCGACGGCCCGGGTGGCGATGTTCGAGGTCGGGCAGACCTCCAGGGCGATGCGGTGCTCCGCCAGGTGGGCGAGGAGCGCCGGGTCCCGGACGGAGCTGGTGCCGTGGCCGATGCGCTCGGCGCCCAGGTCGTTGATCGCGTCCCACACGGTCTGCGGACCGGTCGTCTCGCCCGCGTGCGGCACGGAGTGCAGGCCGGCCGCCCGTGCCCGGTCGAAGTACGGCTTGAACTGGGGGCGCGGCACGCCGATCTCCGGGCCGCCGAGGCCGAAGGAGACCAGGCCCTCGGGGCGCAGCCCGTCCGTGGTGGCGAGGCGGGCCGTCTCCTCGGCGGAGGCCAGGCCGGCCTCGCCGGGGATGTCGAAGCACCAGCGCAGGACGGTGCCGAACTCGGCCTCGGCCGCCTTGCGGGCGTCCTCGATGGCGGCCATGAAGGCGCGCTCGTCGATGCCCCGGCGGGTGGACGAGTAGGGGGTGATGGTCAGCTCGGCGTACCGGATGTTCTGCCGGGCCATGTCACGGGCGACCTCGAAGGTCAGCAGCCGGACGTCCTCGGGGGTGCGGACCAGGTCGACGACCGAGAGGTAGACGTCGATGAAGTGGGCGAAGTCGGTGAAGGTGAAGTAGTCGGTCAGCGCCTCCGGGTCGGTGGGGACCTTGGAGTCGGGGTGCCGGGCGGCGAGCTCGGCGACGATCCGGGGCGAGGCGGAGCCGACGTGGTGGACGTGCAGCTCGGCCTTGGGCAGGCCCGCGATGAAGGGATGGAGATCGGTCATCCGTTCATCGTAGGCCGGACGGTTCCCCCTCACGGGTGAGGCCGTAGCATGGCGGGACCATGATGGGGGAGGCCCATGTCTGACAACCAAGACCAGTCGCGGGGCGGGTACGACCCGACGGACCCGTGGGCTCCGCCGAACCGTGACGGGGTGGAGCTGAGCAAGGGGGCGACCCCGTCGCCGCCGCCGGTGCACGACCAGCAGACCGTCACGTCGTTTCCGCTCGCTTCGCCCGGCCCCGCCGAGGTGCCGCCGCCGCCGGTCGCCCCCGGCGGCCCGGCGGCCACGCCCGGGGCGTACGGCTACCCGGCGGCGGACACGTCCGGCGGGTACGGCTACCCGGCGGCGACCCCGCCGGCTCCGACGGGCTCCGGGTACGGCTACCCGGGTTACCCGTCGCCCGGCGGCTACCCCGGCCAGACGGGCTGGCAGCAGTCCCCGTCCAATGGCATGGGGATCGCCTCGATGGTGCTGGGCATCATCGCGGTGGCCGGATTCTGCCTGTGGGGCCTGGGCGCCATCCTCGGCATCCTGGCGCTGATCTTCGGCATCATCGGGGTCAAGAAGTGCGGCCGGGGCGAGGCGACCAACCGGGGCATGGCCGTCACCGGCATCGTGCTCGGCGCGATCGGCACCGTGGTGAGCGCCGTCTTCCTGGGGTTCATCATCTGGGCGGCCAGCCAGGACTCCGGCTCGTTCGACTCCGGCTACGACGACGACCCGTTCGCGTCGAGCCTGGTGGTCGAGAGCGACCGCTGAGCCGCTCCGGACGCTGAGCGGCTCCGGCCGTCGCCGGACGCGGAAGGGCCCCGCACCCCCTGGGTGCGGGGCCCTTCCGCGTACCGGTCGCGCGATCCCGCCGGTGCCGTGCCGCTCAGGCTCCCTGGCGCAGCCGCTCGCGCGCCTCCATCAGGGCGAAGCCCAGCAGGTTCTCGCCGCGCCAGCGGGCCGGGTCGTGGGCGGCGGGGTCGTCGGCCGCCAGCCCGATGCCCCAGATCCGGTCCACCGGGCTGGCCTCCACGAGGACCCGGGTGCCGGTGCCGAGGAGGTAGGAGCGCAGGGCCTCGTCCGAGGCGAACTTGTGCACGCTGCCCTCGACGACGATCCCGAAGCGCTCCCGCGCCCACACCGCCTCGTCGAAGCCCCGGACGAGCCGGCCCGCCTTCTTGGCCTCCGCCGGGGTACGGGCGGACAGCGCGGCCCGCTCCGCGTCGGCGTCCTCGAAGAGACGGGCCTTGGCGGCCATCATCCAGTGCTCGGCCGTCGCGTACGACACGCCCGAGACCACGAAGGGTGCCGGCCACCACTGGCTGAGACAGCTCGCCGTGAGCCGCCCGTCCGGGTGCGGACGGTGGCCCCAGAAGTGCAGCCACTTCACCCGTTCACCCCGGTTGACCTGCTGTGTCAGTGCCTCGATCGCGCTCATGCATGGGAGTGTGGCATCCGCCACGGACACTCCGTACGGAGATTTTCCGGCCGCCTCGACACATGGTCGACCGATTCCGTCGCGTAACCAAAAGGCAACAACGGAATCACTTGTTGGGCCATCATCCCTCTGTCAGGATCGGCACTCAATTCGAGCTGGGACAACGGAGAGCGTCATGGGCAACCGCTTCCAGGTGACGGACCGCTTCGCGGACGGCGCACAGTACATCGGCGGGCGGCTCCGGGCCGGGACCTCCGGCCGGGAACACAGCGTGATCGACCCGGCGACCGGGGAGAGCGTGTACACCTACACGCTCGCCTCCACCGCCGACGTCGACGAGGCGGTCGCCGCCGCCAAGGCCGCCTTCCCCGGCTGGGCCGGCGCGACCCCCGGGGAGCGCTCCGACGCGCTCCACCGCTTCGCCGCCGTCCTCGCCGAGTGGGCCGAGGACTTCGCCCGCGTCGAGTCCCTCCAGTGCGGCAAGCCGCTGAAGCTCACCACCGAGTTCGACGTGCCCGGCACCGTCGACAACGCCGCGTTCTTCGCGGGGGCGGCCCGCCACCTCCAGGGCCAGTCGGCCGCCGAGTACAGCGGCGACCACACCTCGTACATCCGCCGCGAGCCCATCGGCGTCGTCGGCTCCATCGCCCCCTGGAACTACCCGCTCCAGATGGCCGCCTGGAAGATCCTCCCGGCCGTCGCCGCCGGCAACACGATCGTCCTCAAGCCGGCCGAGCTGACCCCGCTGACCTCCCTGATGTTCGCGCAGGCGGCGAAGGAGGCCGGCATCCCCGACGGCGTGGTCAACATCGTCAACGGCGCCGGGAAGACCGTCGGCGAGCACCTCGTCGGCCACCCCGACGTCGTCATGACCTCCTTCACCGGCTCCACTCCCGTCGGCAAGCGCGTCGCCGAGATCGCCACCGCCACCGTCAAGCGCCTCCACCTCGAACTCGGCGGCAAGGCCCCCTTCGTGGTCTTCGACGACGCCGACCTGGAGGCCGCCGCCCACGGCGCCGTCGCCGCCTCCCTGATCAACAGCGGCCAGGACTGCACCGCCGCCACGCGCGCGTACGTCCAGCGCCCGCTCTTCGACGCCTTCGTCGCCCGCGTCGCCGAACTGATGGAGACCGTCCGGCTCGGCGACCCCTTCGACCCGGCCACCGACCTCGGCCCGCTCGTCAGCCACCGCCACCGCGACGCCGTCGCCGGCTTCGTGGAGCGGGCCCGCGGCTACGCCACCGTGGTCACCGGCGGGGAAGCCCCCGGCGGCGACCTCAAGGACGGTGCGTACTATCGTCCGACCCTGATCACCGGCGCCGCGCAGGACAGCGAGGTCGTGCAGTCCGAGATCTTCGGGCCGGTCCTGGTCGCCCTCCCCTTCGACGGCGACGACGAGGGCATCCGGCTCGCCAACGACACCCCCTACGGCCTGGCCGCCTCCGCCTGGAGCCGGGACGTCTACCGCGCCAACCGGGCCACCCGCGAGATCAAGGCCGGCTGCGTGTGGGTCAACGACCACATCCCCATCATCAGCGAGATGCCCCACGGCGGTACCAAGGCGTCCGGCTACGGAAAGGACATGTCGGCGTACTCCTTCGAGGAGTACACGCAGGTCAAGCACGTGATGTTCGACAACACCGCGGTGGCGGCCAAGGACTGGCACCGCACGATCTTCGGGGACCGATAGCAGCCTGCCGCCAGACCAGCGGCCACACCATCCCGAAAGGGCACAGCGCATGGAGCAGTACGAGCCCGACAGCCTCTCCGCCGCGCAGGTGGCGGCGATACGTCGCAGCCTGACGAGCGGCCGGGGCGCCCTCACCCGCCGTTCGATGCTGCGCGCGGGCGGTGTGGGCGCGCTCACCGTGGGAGGCCTCGCCTCCCTGAGCGCCTGCGGCATCCCGCCGGCCAAGCGGGAGGGCCAGGGGTCCGCGTCCATCGACGACTCGGCCAAGGAGAAGACCCTCGCCTTCTCCAACTGGACCGAGTACATGGACGTCAGCGAGGACGAGAAGTCCCGGCCGACCCTGGAGGCGTTCGCGAAACGCACCGGGATCAAGGTCAAGTACACCGAGGACATCAACGACAACGTCGAGTTCTTCGGCAAGATCAAGCCGCAGCTCGCGGCCGGCCAGGACACCGGCCGCGACCTGATATGCGTCACCGACTGGCTGGCCTCCCGGATGATCCGCCTCGGCTGGGCCCAGAAGCTCGACGCCTCGAACCTCCCCCACGCGTACGCGAACCTCTCCGCCCAGTTCCGCACCCCCGACTGGGACCCCGGCCGCGCCTACTCGTACCCCTGGACCGGCATCTCCACGGTCATCGCGTACAACGTCAAGGCCACCGGCGGGAAGAAGGTCGACTCGGTCACCCAGCTCCTCGACGACCCCTCGCTCAAGGGCCGGGTCGGCTTCCTCACCGAGATGCGCGACTCCGTCGGCATGACGCTGCTCGACCTCGGCAAGGACCCGGGGAACTTCACGGACGCCGACTACGACGCGGCGATCGGACGCCTCCAGAAGGGCGTCGACAAGAAGCAGATCCGCCGCTTCACCGGCAACGACTACACCTCCGACCTGGACAAGGGCGACATCGCCGCCTGCCTCGCCTGGGCCGGCGACGTCATCCAGCTCCAGGCGGACAACCCGGACATCAGGTTCTCCATCCCGTCCGCCGGCTACATCACCTCCAGCGACAACCTGCTCGTCCCCGCGCAGTCCCGGCACAAGACGAACGCCGAGAAGCTCATCGACTACTACTACGAGCTCCCCGTCGCCGCCCAGCTCGCCGCGTACATCAACTACGTGTGCCCCGTCGACGGGGTGAAGGACGAGCTCTCCAAGATCGACCCCGAGCTCGCGAACAACACGCTGATCCTCCCGGACAAGGCCATGGCCAAGAAGTCCCACGCCTTCCGCTCGCTCACCAGCGCGGAGGAGACGGCGTACGAGGAGAAGTTCGCCAAGCTCATCGGAGCCTGAGGCCCCCGCCGTCCACCTCTCTCTCACTCCCCGGGACCACAACCCATGACTGACAAGACTCCTCACACCGGAAAGACCACGGGCGGCGGCGACGTCCGTCTCACCGGGATCAGCAAGTCCTACGGCTCCTTCACCGCCGTCCACCCGCTGGACCTGACCGTCCCGCAGGGCTCCTTCTTCGCCCTTCTCGGCGCCTCCGGCTGCGGCAAGACCACCACCCTGCGGATGATCGCCGGCCTGGAGGACCCCAGCACCGGCACCGTCTTCCTCGGCGACAAGGACGTCACCGACCTCCCGCCGTACAAGCGGCCGGTCAACACCGTCTTCCAGTCCTACGCCCTCTTCCCGCACATGGACATCACCGAGAACATCGCCTTCGGCCTGCGCCGCCGCGGCATCAAGTCGGTGAAGAAGCAGGTCGACGACATGCTGGAGCTCGTCCAGCTCGGCGACAAGGCCCGCCACAAGCCGCACCAGCTCTCCGGCGGCCAGCAGCAGCGCGTCGCCGTCGCCCGCGCCCTCATCAACCACCCGCAGGTGCTCCTCCTCGACGAGCCGCTCGGCGCCCTCGACCTCAAGCTGCGCCGCCAGATGCAGCTGGAGCTCAAGCGCATCCAGACCGAGGTCGGCATCACCTTCGTGCACGTCACCCACGACCAGGAGGAGGCCATGACGATGGCCGACCAGGTCGCGGTGATGAACGGCGGCCGCGTCGAGCAGCTCGGCGCCCCCGCCGACCTGTACGAGAACCCGAAGACCACCTTCGTCGCCAACTTCCTCGGCACCTCCAACCTCATCGAGGCCGAGGTCCTGGAGACGGGCTCCGCCACCGCGGACGTCCTCGTCACGGCCGGCGGCGGCAAGCTCCGCGTCCCCGCCGACCGCTGTACCTCCGCCGTCCGCCAGGGCGGCAAGGTGCTCGTGGGCGTCCGCCCCGAGAAGATCTCGCTGACGCACAAGGACGACGCCGGCTCGATACCCGACGGCCGCAACCGCGTGACCGGCCGGATCGCCGACTCCTCCTTCATCGGCGTCTCCACCCAGTACGTGGTGAACAGCCCGGCGGGCGCCGAGCTCCAGGTCTACGAGCAGAACGTCGAGAGGGACACCCGGCTCGTCCCCGGCGCCGAGGTCGTCCTGCACTGGAACCCGGCGCACACCTTCGGGCTCGACGCCGACCAGGACATCGACGCCGGTGTGGAGACGGTGGAGGACGCCGGATGACCGCGACCCTCGTGAAGGACGCGCCGCCCACCGAGGAACCGGTTCTGCGCAAGCCTTCGACCCGCAAGCGGCTCGTCCCGTACCTGCTGCTGCTCCCCGGCATCATCTGGCTGCTCGTCTTCTTCGCGCTGCCGATGGTCTACCAGGCCTCCACCTCCGTCCAGGAGGGCAGCCTGGAAGCGGGATTCCAGGTCACCTGGCACTTCCAGACCTACTGGAACGCCTTCCAGGAGTACTGGCCGCAGTTCGTCCGCTCCCTGCTCTACGCCGGGACCGCGACCATCCTCTGCCTGCTGCTCGGCTACCCGCTCGCGTACCTCATCGCGTTCAAGGCGGGCCGCTGGCGCAACCTGCTCCTGGTCCTCGTCATCGCCCCCTTCTTCACCAGCTTCCTCATCCGGACGCTGGCCTGGAAGACGATCCTCGCCGACGACAGCCTCGTCGTCGACGCGCTGAACGCGCTGCACGTCCTCGACGTGACGAGCTGGCTCGGCTGGACCGAGGGCGACCGCGTCCTGGCCACCCCGATGGCGGTCGTCTGCGGTCTCACGTACAACTTCCTGCCCTTCATGATCCTGCCCCTCTACACCTCCCTGGAGCGGATCGACGGCCGGCTGCACGAGGCCGCGCAGGACCTCTACGCCTCCCCGGCCACCACCTTCCGCAAGGTGACCTTCCCGCTGTCGATGCCCGGCGTCGTCTCCGGCACCCTGCTCACCTTCATCCCGGCGAGCGGCGACTACGTCAACGCCGAACTGCTCGGCTCGACCGACACCAAGATGGTCGGCAACGTCATCCAGTCGCAGTTCCTCCGCGTCCTCGACTACCCGACGGCGGCCGCGCTCTCCTTCATCCTCATGGCGATCGTGCTGGTCATGGTCACCGTCTACATCCGCCGAGCGGGAACGGAGGACTTGGTCTGATGCGTTGGATCCGCCGGAACCTCGTCGTCATCGCGGGCCTGCTCACGCTCGCGTACATGATCCTGCCCAACCTCGTCGTGATGGCGTTCTCCTTCAACAGGCCGAAGGGACGCTTCAACTACTCCTGGCAGGAGTTCTCGCTCGACGCCTGGAAGGACCCCTGCGGCGTCGCCGACATGTGCGAGTCGCTCTCCCTCTCGCTCCAGCTGGCCGCCTGGGCGACGGTCGGCGCGGTCGTCCTCGGCACGATGATCGCCTTCGCGCTGGTCCGCTACCGCTTCCGGGCGCGCGGCGCGATCAACTCGCTGATCTTCCTGCCGATGGCGATGCCCGAGGTCGTCATGGCCGCCTCGCTGCTCACCCTGTTCCTCAACATGGGCATCGAGCTCGGCTTCTGGACGGTCCTGATCGCCCACATCATGTTCTGCCTGTCGTTCGTCGTCACGGCCGTCAAGGCGCGGGTCATGTCCATGGACCCCCGCCTGGAGGAGGCCGCACGCGACCTCTACGCCGGGCCGGTGCAGACCTTCCTGCGCGTCACCCTGCCGATCGCCGCCCCCGGCATCGCCGCCGGCGCGCTGCTCGCCTTCGCGCTCTCGTTCGACGACTTCATCATCACCAACTTCAACGCGGGCTCCACCGTCACCTTCCCCATGTTCGTCTGGGGCTCGGCGCAGCGCGGAACCCCCGTTCAGATCAACGTCATCGGCACCGCGATGTTCGTCCTCGCGGTACTGGTGGTCGTGGCCGGGCAAATCATTACGAACCGGCGCAAGAAAACAGCAACAGCCTGACCGAGCCCCGGTCGGGCACCGAAGGAGTTGGAAACCATGGCCCCAGTCGCCATGCGTCTCGCTGCACAATCTCTCTCCGACGCCCAGCCCGTCCCCTTCTGGCTGGAAGACCCCGGCAAGCCCGGCGCCCTGCCCGCCCTCACCGGCACCGAGACGTGCGACCTGCTCGTCGTCGGCGGCGGCTACAGCGGACTGTGGACCGCGCTCCTCGCCAAGGAGCGCGACCCCGCCCGGGACGTCGTGCTGATCGAGGGCCGTGAGGTGGGCTGGGCCGCCTCGGGCCGCAACGGAGGATTCTGCGCCGCCTCCCTCACCCACGGCTTCGGCAACGGGCTCGCCCGCTGGCCGGGCGAGCTGCCGAAGCTGGAGGAGCTCGGAGAGCGCAACCTCGACGGCATCGAGGAGGCGGTCGCCCGCTACGGGCTGGACTGCGACTTCGAGCGCACCGGCGAGATCGACGTCGCCACCGAGCCGTACCAGGTCGACGAGCTCCACGAGGTGTACGAGGAGATCGAGCGGCTCGGACTCGCGGACGGCATCGAACTCCTCGACCGGGACGCCGTCCGGGCCGAGGTCGACTCGCCGACCTTCCTCGGCGGCCTCTGGGACCGCCGCGGGGTCGCCATGCTGAACCCCGCCAAGCTGGCCTGGGGCCTGAAGCGGGCCTGCCTGGACCTGGGCGTCCGCGTCTTCGAGAACACCCCGGGCCTGGAACTCGTCCAGGCCGGCGCCGGCATGGGCGTGCGGACCCCGTACGGCAAGGTCCTCGCCCGCCGGGTCGCCCTCGGCACCAACGTCTTCCCGTCGCTGGTCAAGCGCGTCCGTGCGTACACCGTCCCGGTCTACGACTACGCCCTGATGACCGAGCCGCTCAGCGCCGAGCAGCTCGCCTCCGTCGGCTGGAAGAACCGGCAGGGACTCGGAGACTCCGCCAACCAGTTCCACTACTTCCGGATCACCGCCGACCACCGCATCCTCTGGGGCGGCTACGACGCGATCTACCCCTTCGGCGGCAAGGTCAGCGCCGAGATGGACCACCGCCCGGAGACGTACCTCAAGCTCGCCGAGCACTTCTTCCGCTGCTTCCCGCAGCTGGAGGGGCTCCGCTTCAGCCACGCGTGGGGCGGGGCGATCGACACCTGCTCCCGCTTCTCGGCCTTCTTCGGCACGGCGTACCAGGGCAGGGTGGCGTACGCGGCCGGGTTCACCGGACTCGGCGTCGGCGCCACCCGCTTCGGCGGCGACGTGATGCTCGACCTGCTCGCGGGGGAGCGCACCGAGCGCACCGAGCTGGAGATGGTCCGCCGCAAGCCGCTGCCCTTCCCGCCCGAACCGATCGCCTGGGCCGGTATCGGCATCACCAAGTGGGCGATGGCGAAGGCCGACGAGAACGGCGGCCGCCGCAACCTCTGGCTCAAGGCGATGGACCGGGTGGGGCTGGGCTTCGACAGCTGAGGCAGCACGGCCTTCCGGCCGGCCCCTGTGACCCACATCACAACCGATGGGTAGCTGAAACCGCGTAAGAGCAGCCGCCCGAATCGCTCTCTCCGTACGGACACCGTGTCCACACGGAAGGAGACCGTTGCGATGACTGGTACGGGGGCCTCGGGCGCCAAGAGCGCGGTGGAGTGGCTGGCCTCGGTCGCACCCGATCCCGAGGCCTGCCGGTGGGAGTGGGAGCGCAACCCGCACGGGGTCGCGCTGCTGCCCGCCGGCAGGCGCTGGGACGTCCTGATCCTCCCCGCCGAGCTGGGCTATCCCACGCTCGACGTGCTGACCCGCCTGGTGGGCCGGCCGGGCCCGGTCCTCGCCGACTTCGGCGACGCCCGGATGGGCTTCTTCGTGCCGCCCGGCACCGTGACCCGCTGGCTCGGCACCGGGGTGCGCGGTGCGGGCGCCGGGACCTGGATCGTCGTCCCGTACCCCGGCCGGTCGACCGGGGCGGTCCGCTGGCTGGTGGCGCCGGACGGCGCGGGCACCCTCACCGACGCCGCGCTCCTGGAGCTCGCCATGCACGAGGCGGCGGGTCGTCTCGGGCGGTCGCGGGAGGCGCCCTAGGGGGCGTCCCGCCGGGCGGATCGGAGGGACGCGTTCCGTCCGGAGGGCGGATCGCTCCGTCCGCCGTGCGGACGTCGGGGCCAGAGGTCTTGACCACTCGATTGGTCTGGACCATGCTGTGGCGCGCTCCCACCTCGATTCCCCCATCCCCGGAGGCAGTTGTGGACCGCGCCAGACCCCTCACCCTGCTCCTCGCAGGCGTCCTCGCCGCCGGAGGACTCGCCGCCCTCGGCCCCGCCGCCCAGGCCGCCGACGCCGAACTCGCCCGCAACGGCGGCTTCGAGGCCGGCCTCGACGGCTGGACCTGCACCGCCGGCAGCGGCGCCGCCGTCTCCACCCCCACCCGCAGCGGCACGAAGGCCCTCCAGGCCACCCCGGCCGGCAGCGACAACGCCCGCTGCTCCCAGACCGTCACCGTCAAGCCCAACTCCTCGTACACCCTCAGCGGCTGGGTGCGCGGCAGCTACGTCTACCTCGGCGCCTCCGGCACGGGCACCACCGACGTCTCCACCTGGACGGGCTCCGCGCCCGACTGGCAGCGGCTCGCGACCACCTTCACGACGGGCGCCTCGACGACCTCGGTCACCATCTACACCCACGGCTGGTACGGCACCCCCGCCTACCAGGCCGACGACCTCTCCCTCTACGGCCCCGGCGGCGACCCCGTCCAGCTCCCGGCCGTGCCCGGCGGCCTCGCCGCCGGCTCCCCGACCTCCACCAGTGTGCCCCTGACCTGGTCCGCGGTCTCCGGGGCCACCTCGTACAACGTCTACCGCGGGACCACCAAGGTCCAGACGGTCAGCGGCACCTCGGCCACCGTCACCGGGCTCACCGCCTCCACCGCGTACACCTTCCAGGTCAGCGCCGTGAACGGCGCGGGCGAGTCGGCCAAGTCGGCCGCCGTGAGCGCGACCACGACCAGCGGAGGCGGAGGCGGCAACCCCGGCCTGCCCGCGCACGCCCTCGTCGGCTACCTGCACGCCAGCTTCGCCAACGGCTCCGGATACACCCGGATGGCCGACGTCCCCGACTCCTGGGACGTCATCAACCTCGCCTTCGGCGAGCCGACCTCGGTGACCTCGGGCGACATCCGCTTCAGCCTGTGCCCGGCGACCGAGTGCCCGAACGTCGAGTCGGTCGCCGACTTCAAGGCCGCCATCAAGGCCAAGCAGGCCGCGGGCAAGAAGGTCCTCATCTCGATCGGCGGCCAGAACGGCCAGGTGCAGCTCTCCACCACCGCCGCCCGCGACACCTTCGTCTCCTCCGTCTCGAAGATCATCGACGAGTACGGCCTCGACGGCCTCGACATCGACTTCGAGGGCCACTCGCTGTCCCTGCAGACCGGTGACACCGACTTCCGGAACCCGACCAGCCCGGTCATCGTCAACCTGATCCAGGCGGTCAAGACCCTCAAGGCGAAGTACGGCCAGAACTTCGTCCTGACCATGGCCCCGGAGACCTTCTTCGTCCAGCTCGGCTACCAGTACTACGGCTCCGGCCCCTGGGGCGGCCAGGACCCGCGCGCCGGCGCCTACCTGCCGGTCATCCACGCCCTCCGCGACGACCTCACCCTGCTGCACGTCCAGGACTACAACTCGGGCTCCATCATGGGCCTGGACAACCAGTACCACTCGATGGGCGGCGCCGACTTCCACATCGCGATGACCGACATGCTGCTCACCGGCTTCCCGGTCGCGGGCAACACGGACCGCTTCTTCCCCGCGCTCCGCGCCGACCAGGTCGCGATCGGCCTCCCGGCCTCCACCCAGGCGGGCAACGGCCACACGAGCCCGGCCGAGGTCAACAAGGCCCTGGACTGCCTCACCAGGAAGACCAACTGCGGCACCTACCAGACCCACGGCACCTGGCCCGCCCTGCGCGGCCTGATGACCTGGTCGATCAACTGGGACCGCTTCAACCAGTGGCAGTTCTCGCAGAACTTCGACGCGTACAACTGGAGCTGACCGCCCACCACCGGTCGTCTAGGCCATGACCTCGGCGAACAGCCGGGCCGTAACCCCCCGGGGAGCCGGCCCGGCCAGTCCGTCGAGGACCGCGCGCAGATCCACCGGCACGGCCCGGACCACCGCCGACACCGCACCGCCCGCACGCCGGACCGACACCACGGCCCCGGAGCTGCCGGCGTCTCCCGGATGCACCAGGGAGCAGCGCCCGGGGCCGTCGCCGGACAGCGCGTGGGCGTACAGGAACGCCTGGTAGAGATCCTGCGTGGAGAGCTTCCGCTGGTCGTAGAGCTTGTACTTCACGTCGACGGGGCGCCGGACGGGTGCGCCGTCCAAGGTGCCGGAGACCAGCAGGTCCGGACGCACCTCGGAGTACGGTCCCCCCGTGGCCTCGTCGAAGAGCACCCGCCGCTGCCGCGACTGGGCCTCCGCGTGCAGACCCGCAGCGGCTGCGCCCTCCCGCAGCAGCCGGGTCATGAACGCCTCGAACAGCTGGTTCATGTCGACGAGGAACGCTCGGGAGGCCAGCGGGCCGCCCGTGAACAGGTCCCGGATTCCCCCGCCCGTAAGCAGCAGACGCGACCAGAGATGGGCGGGCCGGTAGTGCTCGTTGTGCCGGTGGTACTCCGGCAGCGCCACCGCGGCACGGAGATCTCCCAGCTCACCGGGGGCGTAGGCGGCGAACCGCGCCGCCGCGCGTCGGGCCCGGCCGCGCACCTCGGGGGAGCGCGCCGAGCGGGCCGCGAGGGCGACCGCCCCGGCGCAGATCCGGTTGTCGAGGATGTCGGCGTCGTGCTCGTCGAACCGGCAGGCCAGCCGGTCCAGCCGGCCGTGGTGGCGGACGAGCTGCCGGTCCGCCAGCAGGCGGCCGCGCACCACGGGGAGGTCGTCCTCCCGGGTGAGGTAGTCGCTGCGGAGCCCGTGGCGCAGCAGCCGCTCGGCGTGCTCGGTCACCATGAGGGCGACCAGGTCCCGCAGCTGGGGCGGGCCTTCGCCGAAGTCCTGCCCGAGCGGCAGGAGCGCTCCCGACCCGCCCCAGGCGTAGTCGAGCATCCGCAGCACGTCGAGCTCGCCGCCCAGGTACTTGGGGAGGACGCGCAGCTCGCAGGAGTCGAGCCGGACGACGCCGACGTACGGCCCGGCGGTCGCCTCCAGCCGGTCGCCCCGCAGCTCCCGCAGGCGGAGTCGCCCGTCGAGCGCTCCGCTCTCCACCAGCCGCCGGTCGGCCTCCGTCAGCCGGACGCCGGGGAGGATCTCCCGGCCGTACTCGCGCAGGGCGAGCCGCGGGTGCTCAGACGGGTTCGGCATCGGTGTCGGCCCTGAGCTCGGAGTGCAGCGCGTACACGAACGATTCGTCGTCCAGCTCGCGCAGGCAGTGGTTCACCGGGTCGACGACGGCCTCGCCGAGGAAGGCGGTCAGCAGCCCGTAGTCGTCGTACGCGTACTCCTGGAGGAGCGGCACGATCTCGTCCCGGACGATCGCGGCGAACTCCGCCGCCGTGGACACGGGTTCGCCGCCGGGCATCAGGAAGGCGTGGCCGAGCTGCTTCTCCCGGTCGAGCAGCCTCCTGATCCGGGCGTTGAGAGCCTCCAGGAACACCCCGAGGTCGAGCAGGTCGACGTTGAAGCCGTGCAGCGGCTTCGGGTCCGGCAGCAGTTCCACGAAGGCGAAACGACGGCGTACGGCGGAGTCGAGCATCCGGATGGACCGGTCGGCGGTGTTCATCGTGCCGAGCAGCAGGACGTTGCGCGGCACGGCGAACGGCCGCTCGCTCAGCGGGAGCGTGACGGACAGTCCACGCTTGTCCTTCTCCAGGACGGTGATGAGTTCGCCGAGCACCTTGGGCACATTGCCGCGGTTGAACTCGTCGACGACCACGAGATAGGTGTGGTCGGGGTCCTCGGCGGCCCGGTCGCAGACCTGTCGGAACACGCCGGGGCGGACGTCGAGGGCGAGTCCCGCCTGCCCCTTCACCGGCCGCAGCCCCTCGACGAAGTCCTCGTAGCCGTAGCTCGGGTGGAAGGTGACGAGCGTCAGGCGGCCCGCGTCCTGGAGCGCCTTGAGGGTCGCGCGGTACTCGGCGCTCTCCGGCTCGGCCCACGGCGAGAGGCCCGTCAGGTCGTCGGACAGGGCTCCGATCCGCTGTACCGCGTAGCGCAGGGCCTGGTACGTCTTGCCGGTGCCCGGGGGCCCGTAGAGGATCGCCTGGCCGCGCCGGGTCAGCGCGTCATCGAGCCGCTGGAGTTCGGGGTCGAGCGGCTGGGGGTCGGGGTCGATCGGCTGGTCGACGGGGGCGTTCGCGGTGCCCCCGTCGCCGAAGGCCGCTTCGGCGCCCGCGTCCCCCGCCGTCGGGGACCACGGGTCTTCGGCACGCAGCTGCTTGAGCTTCGTCCAGGCCGCGGGCTTGACCTCGGCGATCCGGTCGGGACCCCAGCCGGGGACCGGGTGGTCGAGCGCCACCGTGAAGGAGGAGTCCCACTCCACCGTGACGGTGTGCCTGCGCTCCCGCCGTGCGGGCCGCCAGGCGTAGCCGTCTCCGGTGACCCGGCCGACCGCGACGATCCGGTCCGCGGACAGGTGTCCGACGATCCGGTCACCCGGTCGCATCTCCAGGAGGCGCCAGAGGTCCTGCGCGTTCGCGGGGTTCCCCGTGGTGAGCCGGCTCCGGAGGGCCCGGGTGAACTCCTCCTTGTCGGCGAAGTCGTGCAGATCGCCGAGCTCGTCGAACCCGACGGCGGCGTAGCCCTCGGTGAGGCAGTCCAGTTCCAGGTCCCCGTTCGCGTGGAGGCGCATGGCGAACACCCGGGGCGCCACCCGCGGCGGGGCCCACCACGCGAGGAAGCGGTAGACGAGGTGGGGCGGCCAGTCCCTCAGCCGGGGGTGCTGCCCGACCAGCCAACGCAGGTACTCCTTGCGGGCGAAGGGGCGCATCCGCACCGGCGCGTCCGTCGTGAGCATGGACACGTAGTGCCGGGTGTAGCTGTCGGCGTAGACCGGGACGATCGCGTCCGGCGCGTAGATCCGCAGGGTCTTGGCGATCAGGGTGTTCGCCGCCCGGACGGCGACGATGTCGTCGATGTCCCGCACCCTGCCCTCGCGGGCCGCCGTCACCGCCTCGACGATGCCCGAGCGCACCGCGCTCCACGCCGCCGCGGGGTCGGGGTAGCCGGAATCGTGCCACCACCGACCGCCGTCCCGGCAGTAGATGAGGTGCTTCTTGGCCGAGCCCCCGGTGATGCTGCCCAGCTCGCCGCTGCCGTACTCGAGCGCGTGGCAGTACGGCTGAGGGAGGTCCGGGCGGGTCTTGTGGACACCGAGCGCGTAGCGCTCCAGCGGGAGCGTCGGCCACGACTCCAGGGGGAAGGCCCGGCGGATCTCCTCGGCGCGGCGGTCCGCGGCTTCCAGGGCATCCTGGTGCCGTTCGACGTCGAACGCTTCGAGGGCCTGGTCGAGGGGCCAGTACGGCAGGGCGTCGGCGTGGTCCGCGGCGACGGGCCGCAACGCGCAGGAGCAGACGCCCGTGAGGGGCCTGCCGCGGCGGTTCCGCAGCCCGGCGGAGTCCGCCCAGGAGGCCGGGTCGTCGGCGTCGAGGAGCCGCCGCCAGGTCAGACCGTCCCGGTCGGGGTGCCGGTCGAGGGTCTCCGGGTCCGTGAGGTGGGTGCAGCCGGGATCGTGATGGATCTTGGAACCCTGGGTGGGCAGGATGATCTGTCCGCCCGAGGGATGCAGCTGGTGCGCCCGTCCGTCGAACGTGACCGAGAAACGTGTGCCCGCCATCCGTGTCCCCCCGCGCGTCTCACTCCCGCGCGTCCCCGGCGCGGTCCGGACGACCGTACCGCGCGGCGAGCACGGGCCACCGCAGCAGGGGAAGACACAGGCAGAGACTGGCCAGGACGTCCAGCGGCCAGTGGTAGCCCCGCAGCACCAGCCCGGTCCCCGTCACCGCCGTCAGTACGGCGGCGGCGGGGATCAGGCGGTTCGAGACCAGGAAGGCCGCGCCGAAGTAGGCGACCATCGCCGTGGCCGTGTGGCCCGAGGGGTAGTAGCCGTGGGCCCAGGGCTCCAGCGGGCCGGGGCGGGCCGTCCACTCCTTGAGCGGGATCACGAGGAGGGGGACCGCGGCCATGGCGAGACCCGCGTACAGGGCGGCGAGCCGGCGGCCGCGCCACACCGCGTACGCCGTCGCGCAGGCGAGGACGGGGAGGGCGACGGTCATGTTGCCGAGGTCGGCGGCGAGTTCGGAGAGGGGCCGGGGGACCGTGTCCACCAGGGCCCGGGACACCCGCTCGTCGAGCCTGGCCAGGGGGCCGTGGACGAGCACCTGCCAGGTCACGACGACGAGGGCGACGAGCGCCGAGAAGAGAGCCGGCCGCCCTGGAACAGGGGGGGTGGTTCCAGGGCGGCCGAGAGGATCGGATCGCCGCACGCCCCGGGGGGTGTGGGGCGGGCGGCCGTCCGATCGGTGAGGAGTTCCGGAGCGCGAGGCTCCAGGGGTGTGCGCGGCGGCACGGTGTGGACGGTGCTGGGGAGGCTCCGCCCGGGGTGTTTCTCTCATCTGCAGAAACCGTACGTCAGAGAAGAGGGGACCGACAGCGGGAAACGCGTCCCGCCATCGGCCCCCCACACAGTCTTCACACGGAGTGTCAGATCCGAGGTCCCGCCCCGCGCCAGATCCGGCACCGGATCCGTCACCGGACCGGCCCGGGAGCCGGGCCCCGGCCTGCCGCCGGGCCCGCGCCGGACCGGTCGCCCGGTCCGGCACGGTCGCCCGGTCCGGCACGGTCGCCGGATCAGATCTGGGCGAACGCGTTCTCGATCACGTCGAGGCCCTCGTTGAGCAGGTCCTCGCCGATCACCAGCGGCGGCAGGAAGCGCAGCACGTTGCCGTAGGTGCCACAGGTCAGGACCAGCACGCCCTCGGCGTGGCAGGCCTTGGCCAGCGCGGCGGCGGCCTCCGCGTACGGCTCCTTCGTGTCGCGGTCCTTGACCAGCTCGATGGCGATCATGGCGCCGCGGCCGCGGATGTCGCCGATGGCCGGGAACTTCTCCTGCATGGCGGTGAGGCGGGTCTTCATGACCTCCTCGATGCGCCGGGCCTTGGCGTTGAGGTCGAGCTCCTTCATCGTCTCGATGGAGCCCAGGGCGCCGGCGCAGGCCACCGGGTTGCCGCCGTAGGTGCCGCCCAGGCCGCCGCCGTGGACGGAGTCCATGATCTCGGCGCGGCCGGTGACGGCGGCGAGCGGCAGGCCGCCCGCGATGCCCTTCGCGGTGGTGATGAGGTCGGGGACGATGCCCTCGTCCTCGCACGCGAACCACTGGCCGGTCCGGCAGAAGCCGGACTGGATCTCGTCGGCGACGAAGACGATGCCGTTGTCGTTGGCGAACTTCACGATGGCCGGCAGGAAGCCCTTGGCCGGCTCGATGAAGCCGCCCTCGCCGAGGACCGGCTCGATGATGATCGCGGCGACGTTGTCGGCGCCGATCTGCTTGGTGATGTTGTCGATCGCCTGGGCGGCGGCCTCGGGGCCGCAGTTCTCCGGGCCGGTGGGCCAGCGGTAGCCGTAGGCCACCGGCACGCGGTAGACCTCGGGGGCGAACGGGCCGAAGCCCTGCTTGTACGGCATGTTCTTCGAGGTCAGCGCCATCGTGAGGTTCGTACGGCCGTGGTAGCCGTGGTCGAAGACGACGACGGCCTGGCGCTTGGTGTACGAACGGGCGATCTTGACCGCGTTCTCGACGGCCTCGGCGCCGGAGTTGAACAGCGCGGACTTCTTGGCGTGGTCGCCCGGGGTCAGCTCGGCGAGCGCCTCGCAGACCTCCACGTAGCCCTCGTACGGCGTCACCATGAAACAGGTGTGGGTGAAGTCCTGCAGCTGCGCGGAGGCGCGGCGCACGACGGCCTCGGCGGAGGCGCCGACCGAGGTCACGGCGATGCCGGAACCGAAGTCGATCAGGCGGTTGCCGTCGACGTCCTCGATGATGCCGCCGCCGGCCCGCTGGGTGAAGACGGGGAGCGTGGAGCCCACGCCACCGGCGACCGTGTCGAGACGGCGGGCCTGAAGCTCCTGCGACTTCGGACCGGGGATGGCGGTGACGATGCGCCGCTCCTGCGGGACAGCGTTCATGCGGGGCTCCTGGGGGTGTTCTGGACGCACTTGCGGGTTTCCTCCGCAGGCTAGGCGCGGGGGAGGGGCGGGGGCATGCGCCGATCGGGAGTGGTGGGGGGTGTGTCGTTGTCCGGGATGGACAGGGCGGGGGTGGAGGAGGCGGTGGCGCTGATCGTGGTCGGGACGCGACTGCTCGGGCATGCGTGGGCTGTGCGGGTGGTCGAATCCCCTCCCGTGCGCCTCCCGCGCACTAGATTGACGGTGGCACAGAGGCGGCGACCTGGCTGTTCAGGGGGCAGGGGTTCATGGAGACCGACGGCACGTACGAGTCAGGCGACACCAAGGGGGGCGCGGTGCCGCGACCGGCGGGGCCTCCCCGGGGGGCGGCCGCCCCCGAGGTGCCACCGGCTCGAAGGGTCGGGCCAGGGCTGCCGAGCGTCCCGCCGCTGCCGCCCAGGGCTCCCGCCCAGGCCACCGCGCACCCTTCGTCGCCCGTCGCCGAGTGGCTCGATGCTCCGCGTCCGGAGGCCCCTCTCGGCATCTGGCGGTTCCGGTACCTCCCGCCGCCCGCCGAGGTCACGCGCATCAGGCCCATCACCTTGCTCGGGATGCTGGTCCCCCTGCTGGTCGGACTGTTCATCTGGTTGGCCTATCGCAATGACAACCTGCCGTACGCGGCCACCGTGATGCGTACCTTCACGCCGAACGACTGGTGGACCGGCTTCGGAGCGACGGCGAAGGACTGGCAGGGCGTCGCGGTCCACACGATCTTCGACGGCCTCGTCTTCTTCGGCCTCGTATGGGTGGTCGGTGCCCTGGGCTCCTGGGGCAGGATCATCGGCTACTACCTCGCGCGACGCCGTCCCCCGGTCCGCGCCGCGCTCACCGGACTGGCGGCGCTGGTCGGACTTGCGGCCGTCCTGCCCGAGGCACTTCACCTGGGCTGGTCGGCCGTACCGGTCGTGAACCCGATCCTCTACCTCATCGCCCTGGTGACCGGTGGGTGGCACATCGCCGGGTCGCCGATCGTCGTCTACGCGGTGTACGTCCTGGCCGCGGCGCTGGTCGTCTGGCCGTGCGCGAAGATCGGCGGCTGGGAGAGCCTCTACCGGCAGTGGCGTTCCGGGAAGGCCCCGAACGTCCCGGACCCCGCCACTCCGAGCAGCCCGGGAATCCCCCGCTCGCAATGGCCCGAGCTGCGGGCCGCGGGCGCGCACCGGGCGGCGGACGTACTCACCGGCGAACTCGCCGCAGGGCGCATGAACGATGCCGACTGCGCCCGGCTGCACCGCGTCTGGCAGGCGAGCGAGCGGGATGCCGGACGCCGTGCCGCCTTCGTCGACGCCCTCGTCCGCCAGGGTGCCGCCGCCGACGCGCACCCGTCCGGCGACCGCGACCTGCCGGCCCGCTCGGCCTCCCACGACCTCCTCGAGGGCCAGGTCCGAGTCGGCCGGTGGGTGGCTGCCGAGCGCGGTTCACGCAGCTACCACGACGCGGGACTGGCGCTCGACCCGGAGCTCCTCGGCACCTCCCTTCTGGCCGTGGGCCCCTCCGGATCGGGCAAGACCCGGTCCCTCGTCGCGCCCGTGGTCGAGTCGCTGTGCCTCCAGGCGCTCACCGGCGCCTGCGCCGTCGTCGCGGTCGGCTCGGCCGGCTCGCAGCTCGGTCCCGACGCGGCGTACGACGTCGTGATCCGACTCGGCGACCCCGCCTCCCGGTACGACCTGGACCTGTACGCCGGAGCCACGGACCCGGACGAGGCCGCCGCGTGCCTCGCCGAAGGACTGGTCGGCGACATGGAGGGCATGGAGACGCGCCGAGCCGCCACGGTCCTCGCTCAGCTCCTCGGCCCCTACCGGGTCGCGTACGGACGGTTTCCCACCGTGCCGGTCCTGCGGGAACTGCTCGAAGCCCGCCCCGAGACCCTGCGGGCACTGCTCGACCTCCTCCCGGCCGACGGCGCGCAGGCGATGCGCCGCGAGCTGGAGTCCCGGCTACGGCAGGTCGGCACCACGAACGACCTGGGCCCCGTCCTCGCCGACCGGCTCGCCGCCCTCGACCGGCCGCTCTTCGCCGAGTTCTTCGGCGGGGCGGAGGAGTCGAGGTCCTTCTCCCTGCGGTCCGCCGCCCAGCACCCGATGCGGGTGCGGATCAGCCTGCCCGAGGGCGGCCACGAGGAGGCGGCACGTCTGCTCAATCGGCTGTTGCTCGCCCAGTTCCAGCACATCACGCGCGGCGGTGCGGGGCGGGGGAACTCGGCGTTCCTGGTGCTCGACGACGCGGCGGGCGCCGTGACCCCGGGTGCCCTGCGGGCTCTTCAGCGGCTGCGGACGCAGAACTCGGGTGTCGTGCTGGCCCTCCGCACCCTCGCGGAGGTGCCGGAGACCCTGCACGGACCACTCCTCGCGACCGTCGGCTGCCGGATGGCCTTCTCGGGCCTCCCCACCTGGGACGGTCGTGCCTTCGCCGAAGCGTGGGGCACCGAACGGGTGGAGATGACCGAGGTGGCCCATCACACCGTCTTCGCCGATCAGCCGATGACCAGGGCCATCCACGCCCTGCGCAAGCTGGTGACGGGCAAGGCGGTGACCACCGAGGCGGTCACCGTGCGCGAGGTGGAGCGGCAGCGCTGGTCCGCCTCGGACCTCGCTCACGCCGTCCCCCCGGGCCACGCCGTCCTCTCGCTGAGCCACGTGCGGGGCGAGCAGGTGCCGCCCATGCTCGTCGACCTGCGCGGCTGAGCGGCCACCCCGCCGCCCTGGCACAATCGGGGGCGCCGCTCGGCTGAGCGGCGCCCCCTCGCTCAAAGGTCCGACGGTCCCCAATGCCGCCCACCCTCGCCTCGCTCGTCCAGCACTCCTCCCTGAAGCTCGTCGTCCGGGCGGGGGAGGACCGCCTGGACACCCCCGTCCGCTGGGCGCACGTCAGCGAGCTCGCCGACCCCGTCCCGTACATGGAGGGCGGCGAGCTCCTCCTCACCACCGCGCTCACCCTCGACGCGGAGGACCTGGAGGCGATGCGCCGCTACGTGCGGCGGCTGCTCGGCGCGGGGGTCGTCGGGCTCGGCTTCGCCGTCGGCGTCAACTACGACGAGATCCCGGCCGCCCTGCTCGACGCGGCCCGCGACGAGCACCTGCCCCTCCTCGAAGTGCCCCGCCGGACCCCCTTCCTCGCCATCAGCAAGGCCGTGTCCGCCGCCATCTCCGCCGACCAGTACAGAGCCGTCACCGCCGGCTTCGACGCCCAGCGCGAGCTGACCCGCGCGGCGCTCGCCGAGGGCCCCGAGGCCGTCGTCGCCCGCCTCGCCGCCCACGTCGACGGCTGGGCCGCCCTCTACGACACCTCCGGCACCGTCGTCGCGGTCTCCCCCGAGTGGGCGGCGCGCCGGGCCGCCCGGCTCACCACCGACGTCGAGCGCCTCCGCGACCGGCCCGCGCCCGCCAGCGCCGTCGTCGGCGGCGCGGACGACCGCGTCGAGCTCCAGTCGCTGGGCACCGGCCGGCGCGTCAGGGGCGCCCTCGCCGTCGGCACCGGCGCGCCCCTCGGGACGGCCGAGCGGTACGCCGTGCACTCGGCGATCGCCCTGCTCACCCTCACGACGGAACGCTCCCGTTCGCTCCAGGCGGCCGAGCAGCGGCTCGGCGCGGCGGTCCTCCAGATGATGCTCGCCGGTCAGTCCGACCACGCGCGCGTGGTGGCCGGGGACGTGTACGGCGGGCTCCTCGACGCCCCCTTCCGGCTGCTCGTCGCCGAGACCGCCGGCGCCGAGCCCGCCGGCGAACCGGCGCTCCAGGTCCTCGCCGAAGCCCTGGAGTCCGCGGCCGCGCGGGCGGGGGAGGCGGTGCTGACCGTGCCCGAGAGCGAGCAGCGGCTCGTCGTCCTCGCCGGCGACGCCGGGGCGGTCGTCGCCGCCTGCGAGGGCTACGCGGAACGGGACGCCGAGGACGCCGGCCTCACCATCGGGCTCTCCGCCCCCGCCGGACCGGTCACCGCCGCCGCCGCGTACAAGCAGGCGGAACAGGCCCTCTCGGTCGCGCGGCGGCGCGGCAAGGCCCTCGTCGAGCACGAGGACCTCGCGACCGGCTCGGTCCTGCCGCTCCTCGCCGACGACGCGGTCCGCGCCTTCGCCGACGGCATGCTGCGCGCCCTCCGCGACCACGACGCCACGGGCCGCGGCGACCTCGTCGCCTCCCTGCGCGCCTGGCTGTCCCGGCACGGCCAGTGGGACGCGGCCGCCGCCGACCTGGGCGTGCACCGGCACACGCTGCGCTACCGGATGCGGCGGGTGGAGGAGATCCTCGGCCGCTCGCTCGACGACCCGGACGTGCGGATGGAACTCTGGCTGGCCCTGAAGGCCACCGGGGAGGGCGGGGCGGAGTAGCGGCGGCAGCCGCCAGGGGCGCCCGGGACGCGGCGGGCGGCAGCGCCCCGAACCCGCCGCAGCGGGACCCCCGTGTCGCACTCCCGCCTGCCCCGCCCCCAGGGCGGCGACGGGAGGCCGACGACCGGACCTAAGCCGTCTCTTCCGGATCTTGCCTGACCCGCGCCGCCCGGCACCGCACCTCGCCGCGTTGTCGAGGCACCCGGGTACGTCCAGTACGCGGGTACCTCTCCGCCTTGCGAGGCACGGCACCGGACGACGCGGGCTTAACCGACAAGATCCGAAAGAGACGACCTAGCTGTCCCCGCCCCCGTCGTCCCCGCCGCTCCTCACGCCCGGCCGGCGGTTGCCGCTGCGCACCGCGCTCCCGAGGGCCAGGGTCACGGCGGCGACCCCGCGCACCCAGCGCGGGCCGCCCCGCGCGGCCCACACCACGCACACGCAGCCTCCGACGACCAGTACCAGGACGCCGGTCAACGCGACCATGATCATGCGAGTCCCCCTGTCCTCCGTGTCCCCGCACCGCCTCCGCGGTGGGGTCCCGACATCCTGCCACCTCCCGCCCGCACCCTCCCGGCGCGCCGAGACCCGGCCCCGCCTGCCCGATCGCGGGCAGTTCTCCTGGTCATCCGGCCGGTGACTCCTTACTCTCCTGCTCATGACAAGCCCCGCCGCCGATCCGGCCCCCGAGGCACCGGCACCCCAGGCCGCCGCCGCACCCGGGCCCCGCACGCCCGCGCCCGCCACCCCGCCCGCCGCGCCGGTCCGCCGGATCACCGGGGCCGTCTGGGCCGCGCTCGGCATCGTCTACGTCGTCTGGGGCTCCACGTACCTCGGGATCCGGATCGCCGTCGAGACGATGCCGCCGTTCCTCTCCGCAGGCGTCCGCTTCGTCACCGCCGGCCTGCTCCTCGCCGGGATCATCGCCTGGCGCCAGGGCCCCGCCGCCCTCCGGGTCGACCGGCGGCAGCTCGGCTCCGCCGTCCTCGTCGGCCTGCTCCTGATCCTCGGCGGCAACGCCCTCGTCGTCCTCGCCGAGACCTCCATACCCTCCGGCCTGGCCGCCCTGCTGATCTCCGTCGTCCCGGCCTGGGTCGTCATCCTGAAGGCCGCCACCGGCCTGCGGCCGAGCGCCGGGGGACTCGCCGGAGTGCTCCTGGGGCTCGTGGGCCTCGCCGTCCTCACCCTGCCGGGGATCAGCGGCGAGGTGAAGGTCGGCGGCGTCGTCCTCGTCGTGGTCGCCACCCTGCTGTGGTCCATGGGCTCGTTCTCCTCCGCCCGCCTCCCGATGCCCCCGAACCCCTTCACCGCCAGCGCGTACGAGATGGTCGCGGGCGGTCTCGCCGGCATCGCGCTCGGCCTCTTCCGCGGCGAGCAGCACGGCCTCGACCTCGCGGAGGTCTCCACCCGCTCCTGGGCCGCCCTCGCCTACCTGATCGTCTTCGGCTCGCTGATCGCCTTCACCGCGTACGCCTGGCTCCTCCAGGCCGCGCCGCTGTCGCTCGTCGCCACCTACGCCTACGTCAACCCGGTCGTCGCGGTCGCCCTCGGCGCCCTCGTCCTGAACGAGGCCCTGTCGTGGCCCATCGTCCTGGGCGGCGCGATCGTCGTCGGCGGCGTCTGCCTCATCGTCTCCACGGAGCGGCGCGGCTGACCGCCCGGGGCCCCGCCTCGGTCCGCCCCGGCCCCTCCGGCCCGCGGCCGCCCGCCGCGCCCCGCGCTTCGGCCAATTCGGACAGCCCTTCCGGCCCATCACTCCACACCGGACAAGCCCACGGACGCCGCCCCGGCCCTAACGTGTCACGAGAGCAATCGCTCGCACCCCGATACGGAAAGGGCCGGGACGCAATGACGACCACCCACGCCTTCTGGCTCGCCGGCCGCGAGGCCACCGGCGAGGCCACCTTCGACGTCACGAACTCCTTCGACGGACGTCTGGTCGGCAAGGTCAGCGTGCCCACCGAGGCCCAGGTCGAGGAGGCCGTCGCCGCCGCGCACGCCGTCGTCGACGAGTTCGCCGCGACCCCGGCGCACGTCCGCGCCGCCGCCCTCGACCACGTGTCGAAGCGGCTCGCCGAGCGCACCGAGGAGATCGCCCTGGTGATCTCCGCCGAGAACGGCAAGCCCATCAAGTGGGCCCGCGGTGAGGTCGGCCGCGCCGTCTCCGTCTTCCGTTTCGCCGCCGAGGAGGCCCGCCGCTGGAACGCCGGCGAGGCCCAGCGCCTGGACACCGAGGCCGGCGGCGCGGGCCGCCTCGCGCTGACCCGCCGCATCCCCAAGGGTGTCGTCCTCGGCATCGCGCCGTTCAACTTCCCGCTGAACCTCAGCGCCCACAAGGTCGCCCCGGCCATCGCCGTCGGCGCCCCGATCATCCTCAAGCCGGCCCCGTCGACCCCGATCTCGTCGCTGATCCTGGGCGAGATCCTGGCCGAGACCGACCTGCCGGCCGGCTCCTGGTCGATCCTGACCGTGCCGAACGACCGCATGCCCGCCCTCGTCAAGGACGAGCGCCTCCCGGTCATTTCCTTCACCGGCTCGGACACGGTCGGCTACGCCATCCAGCAGTCGGTGCCCCACAAGCACTGCACCCTGGAGCTCGGCGGCAACGCCGCGGCGGTCGTCCTCCCCGACTGGTCCTCCGAGGAGGACCTGGACTGGGCGGCGAGCCGCATCGCCACCTTCTCCAACTACCAGGGCGGCCAGTCCTGCATCTCCGTCCAGCGCGTGGTCGTCGACTCCTCCGTCCACGACCGCCTGCTGCCGAAGATCGTCGCCGCCGTCGAGGCGCAGGTCACCGGTGACCCGTCCGACGCCGCCACCGACGTCGGCCCGCTGGTCGACGAGGCCGCCGCGAAGCGCGTCGAGTCCTGGGTCGACGAGGCCGTCGCCGCCGGCGCGAAGCTCCTCGCGGGCGGCAAGCGCGAGGGCGCGACCTACGCCCCGACCGTGCTCACCGAGCTCCCGGCGGACGTCACCCTGGCCCGCGCCGAGGTCTTCGGCCCGGTCCTGACCATCACCGAGGTGGACGGCGAGGCCGAGGCCTTCGCCGCGGTCAACGACTCCGACTTCGGCCTCCAGGCCGGCGTCTTCACCCACGACCTCCAGGCCGCCTTCCGCGCCCACCGCGCCCTCGAGGTCGGCGGCGTGATCGTCGGCGACGTCCCCTCGTACCGCGCCGACCAGATGCCGTACGGCGGCGCCAAGCGCTCCGGCGTCGGCCGCGAGGGCGTCAAGTACGCCATGGACGACTACACCTACGAGCGCGTCCTCGTCCTGACGGGCCTCGCGCTCTAGGAGCACGGCGCGGGGCGCGCGGGGTACGGCACGACCGGTACCCCGTACGGCCCAAGACCACGAGACCAGGCGGTCCGAACCCACTGTGCGGGGGTTCGGGCCGCCTTTCGTCGTACGGCCGGGCCTCCGTCCGCCCCCACCGGCGCGTCCGGACGCCGGAGAGACCGTTCTCCCGCCTGTCCGGACCCCGGGAAATCGGGTACGACGGACAGTGAGACCGAGGAGGTGTCCATGTCCGCCCCCACCCAGCGGCCCAGGGTCACCGCGCACGAGGCCCGGCAGACCGCCGAGGCCGCACGTGAGCGGGACTGGCACAAGCCCAGCTTCGCCAAGGAGCTCTTCCTCGGTCGGTTCCGGCTCGACCTCGTCCACCCCCACCCGCTCCCCGCCGACGAGGACGCCCGGCGGGGCGAGGCCTTCCTCGCCGCCCTCCGCACGTTCTGCGAGACCCGGATCGACGGCGGCCGCATCGAGCGCGAGGCCCGCATCCCGGACGAGACGATCGCCGGACTCAAGGAGCTCGGCGCGCTCGGCATGAAGATCGACCGGAAGTACGGCGGCCTCGGCCTCACCCAGCTGTACTACAACCGGGCCCTCGCGCTCGTCGGCTCCGCGAGCCCCGCCGTCGGCGCCCTGCTCTCGGCGCACCAGTCGATCGGCGTACCGCAGCCGCTGAAGCTGTTCGGCACCCCGGAGCAGAAGGACGCCTTCCTGCCCCGGCTGGCCCGTACGGACATCTCCGCGTTCCTGCTGACCGAGCCGGACGTCGGCTCCGACCCGGCGCGGCTGGCCACCACCGCCGTGCCCGACGGGGACGCGTACGTCCTCGACGGCGTGAAGCTGTGGACCACCAACGGCGTCATCGCCGACCTGCTCGTCGTCATGGCCCGGGTCCCCGCCTCGGACGGCGGCCCCGGCGGCATCACGGCCTTCGTCGTCGAGGCCGACTCGCCCGGCATCACCGTCGAGCACCGCAACGCCTTCATGGGCCTGCGCGGCCTGGAGAACGGCGTCACCCGCTTCCACGGCGTACGGGTCCCCGCGGGGAACCGCATCGGGCCCGAGGGGGCCGGCCTCAAGATCGCCCTCACCACCCTCAACACCGGCCGGCTGTCGCTGCCCGCCGCCTGCGCCGGCGCCGGGAAGTGGTGCCTGAAGGTCGCCCGCGAGTGGGCGGGCGTGCGCGAGCAGTGGGGCGGACCGGTCGGCCGGCACGAGGCCGTCGGCACCAAGATCTCCTTCATCGCGGCCACCACCTTCGCGCTGGAGGCGGTCGTCGACCTCGCCTCCCAGATGGCCGACGAGGACCGCAACGACATCCGCATCGAGGCCGCCCTCGCCAAGCTGTACGGCTCGGAGATGGCCTGGCTCATCGCGGACGAACTCGTCCAGATCCGCGGCGGCCGCGGCTACGAGACCGCCGACTCGCTGGCCGCCCGCGGCGAGCGCGCCGTCCCCGCCGAGCAGGTCCTGCGCGACCTGCGGATCAACCGGATCTTCGAGGGGTCGACCGAGATCATGCACCTGCTGATCGCCCGCGAGGCGGTCGACGCCCACCTCTCCGTCGCCGGGGACCTCATCGACCCCGGGAAGTCGCTCACCGACAAGGCGAGGGCCGGCGCGCGGGCGGGCGGCTTCTACGCCCGCTGGCTGCCGGGACTCGTCACCGGACCGGGACAGCTGCCCGGCGCGTACGGGGAGTTCGGCGAACTGGCGCGGCACCTGCGGTACGTCGAGCGGACCTCCCGCAAGCTCGCCCGCTCCACGTTCTACGCGATGTCCCGCTGGCAGGGCCGGATGGAGCTCAAGCAGGCCTTCCTCGGCCGGATCGTCGACATCGGCGCGGAGCTCTTCGCGATGAGCGCGGCCTGTGTACGGGCCGAACTCCTGCGCACCACGGGCGACCACGGGCGGGAGGCCCACCAGCTCGCGGACGCCTTCTGCGACCAGGCCCGGCTGCGGATCGAGGAGCTGTTCGGACGGCTCTGGTCCAACACCGACGACGTCGACCGGCGGGTCGCCGACGGCGTCCTGGCCGGCCGGTACACCTGGCTGGAGGAGGGCATCGTGGACCCGGGCGACGAGGGTCCGTGGATCGCGGACGCGAGCCCGGGGCCGTCGACGGAAGCGGACGTCCACCGCCGCATCCCCTGACGCCCCCGCGGGGACGGCACGGGGTCCGGCCCGCAGGCGGGTCCCGTCCGGCCCCGAAGCGGTCTCGTACGGCCGGTGGCGGGTCTCGTCCGGCCCCGTGGCGGGTCCTGCCCGGTCCCGGGGTGGTCTCGTCCCGCCCCCCCCGTCCACGCTCCGGACCGCGGCGCGGGCGGGGGACGGGGCACGGCAGGATGGGGCGGGTGACCGTCATCGACATCCCCGGCTCCAAGTCCGTCACCGCCCGCGCGCTCTTCCTCGCCGCCGCGGCCGAGGGCACCACCACCCTCCTGCGGCCCCTCGTCTCCGACGACACCGAGGGCTTCGCCGAGGGCCTGACCGCCCTCGGCTACGCCGTCCGCCGCGAGGCCGACGCCTGGCACGTCGAGGGCCGTCCCGCCGGCCCCGGCGCGGACTCCGCCGACGTGTACTGCCGCGACGGCGCCACCACCGCCCGCTTCCTGCCCACCCTCGCCGCCGCCGGCCACGGCACGTACCGCTTCGACGCCTCCGCCCAGATGCGGCGACGGCCCCTGGGCCCGCTCAGCACCGCCCTGCGCGACCTCGGCGTCGACCTCCGGCACGGCGGCGCGGAGGGCCATCACCCCCTCGACGTCCACGCCCGCGGGGTGAAGGGCGGCGCGCTCACCCTCGACGCCGGCCAGTCCTCCCAGTACCTGACGGCGCTCCTGATGCTCGGCCCGCTCACCGCCGAGGGTCTCGACATCACCGTCACCGACCTGGTCTCGGAGCCGTACGTCGAGATCACCCTCGCGATGATGCGCGACTTCGGCGCCGAGATCACCGAGGAGCGGGGCCGGGACGGCGGCCGCACCTACCGCGTGGCGCCCACCGGCTACCGCGCCCGGACCTACGGCGTCGAGCCCGACGCCTCCACCGCCAGCTACTTCTTCGCGGCGGCCGCCCTGGAGCCCGGCCGCTCCGTGACCGTCCCCGGGCTGGGCACCGGCGCCCTCCAGGGCGACCTCGGCTTCGTCGAGGTGCTGCGCCGCATGGGCGCCGACGTCGACATCTCCGCCACCGGCACCACCGTCCGCTCCACCGGCAGGCTGCACGGCCTCACCGTCACCATGCGCGACATCTCCGACACCATGCCGACCCTCGCCGCCCTCGCGCCCTTCGCCGACGGCCCGGTCCGCATCGAGGACGTCGCCAACACCCGCGTCAAGGAGTGCGACCGCCTCGACGCCTGCGCCGAGAACCTGCGCCGGCTCGGCATCACGGTCCGCACCGGCCCCGACTGGATCGAGATCCAGCCGGGCACGCCCTCCGGCCCCGTCGAGATCGCCACCCACGGCGACCACCGGATCGTCATGTCGTTCGCGGTCACCGCCCTGCGCACGCCCGGCATCACCTTCGACGACCCCGGCTGCGTGAAGAAGACCTTCCCGGACTTCCACCGGGTCTTCGGGGGCTTCGCCGGCACCCCGTGAGGGGCGCCGCCGCGTGACGGCCGGCGGTCCGGCGGGGCGGCCATCCCCGTGAAGACCGCCACCCCGTGAAGACCGCACGGCGTTTGCGGCAAGAATGGGGGCATGAGCGACCGCCCCTCTCCTCTCGCCGACCCGCACATCGCCTTCGACGTCTCCGAAGGACGCCGGGACATCGTCGTCCTCGGCTCGACCGGGTCCATCGGCACGCAGGCCATCGACCTGGTGCTGCGCAACCCCGACCGCTTCCGGGTCACCGCCCTGGCCGCCTCGGGCGGCCGGGTCGCCCTGCTCGCCGAGCAGGCGCACCGGCTGAAGGTCGCCGCGGTCGCCGTGGCCCGCGAGGACGTCGTGGAGGAGCTCCGTACGGCCCTGAAGGCGCTGTACGGCTCCGAGCCGCTGCCCGAGCTCCTCGCCGGCCCCGACGCGGCCACCCGGCTCGCCGCCTCGCCGTGCCACACCGTCCTCAACGGCATCACCGGCTCCATCGGCCTGGCGCCGACCCTCGCCGCCCTGGAGGCGGGCCGCACCCTCGCCCTCGCCAACAAGGAGTCGCTGATCGTCGGCGGCCCGCTGGTGAAGGCGCTGGCGAAGCCCGGCCAGATCATCCCGGTCGACTCCGAGCACGCCGCCCTCTTCCAGGCCCTCGCCGCGGGCACCCGCGCCGACGTCCGCAAGCTGGTGGTCACCGCGTCCGGCGGCCCGTTCCGCGGGCGCACGCGCGCGCAGCTCGCCGACGTCACCCGCGAGGACGCGCTGGCCCACCCGACCTGGGCCATGGGCCCGGTGATCACGGTGAACAGCGCCACCCTGGTCAACAAGGGCCTGGAGGTCATCGAGGCGCACCTCCTCTACGACATCCCCTTCGACCGCATCGAGGTCGTCGTCCACCCGCAGTCCTACGTGCACTCGATGGTCGAGTTCACGGACGGCTCCACGCTCGCCCAGGCCACCCCGCCCGACATGCGCGGCCCGATCGCCATCGGCATCGGCTGGCCCGAGCGGGTCCCCGACGCGGCCCCCGCCTTCGACTGGAGCAAGGCCTCCACCTGGGAGTTCTTCCCGCTCGACACCGAGGCGTTCCCGTCGGTCGCGCTGGCCCGGCACGTCGGCGAGCTGGGCGGCACCGCCCCCGCCGTCTTCAACGCCGCCAACGAGGAGTGCGTGGAGGCGTTTCTCGCGGGACGGCTGCCGTTCAACGGAATCATGGATACGGTCACAGCGGTCGTCGCGGAGCACGGCGTTCCCGCCTCGGGAACCTCCCTCACCGTGCCGGACGTCCTCGAAGCGGAGACCTGGGCGCGCGCCCGGGCCCGAGAGCTCGCAGCGAAGGCAACAGCGGAGGCCCGCGCATGACCGAAATGCTCCTGTACATCCTGGGCCTCGTGCTGTTCGCCTTCGGCCTGCTCGTCTCCATCGCCTGGCACGAGCTGGGCCACCTCTCCACGGCCAAGCTCTTCGGCATCCGCGTGCCGCAGTACATGGTCGGCTTCGGCCCCACGATCTGGTCGAGGAAGCGCGGCGAGACCGAGTACGGCATCAAGGCCATCCCCGCCGGCGGCTACATCCGGATGATCGGGATGTTCCCGCCGGGCGAGGACGGCAAGATCGAGGCCCGCTCGACCTCGCCCTGGCGCTCGATGATCGAGGACGCCCGGGAGGCCTCGTACGAGGAGCTCCAGCCCGGCGACGAGACGCGGCTCTTCTACACGCGCAAGCCGTGGAAGCGCGTGATCGTGATGTTCGCGGGACCGTTCATGAACCTGGTCCTGGCCGTGGCGCTGTTCTTCGGCTCGATGATGACGCTGGGGATCGAGGGCCAGACGACGCAGGTCGCCGGCGTCCAGAAGTGCGTGATCGAGCAGGACGAGAAGCGCGACAAGTGCGCCGCCGGCGACCCGGTCTCCCCGGCCTTCAAGGCCGGCCTGAAGGACGGCGACAAGATCGTCGCGTTCAACGGGGCCCCCGTGGGCGACTGGGACACCCTCTCCGACCGCATCCGCGACACCATCGGCCCGGCGACCATCACCGTCGAGCGGGCCGGTCAGCGCCTGGAGCTGCGCCCCGACCTCGTCGCCAACAAGGTGCTCGCGAAGGACGAGGACGGCCGGGTCGTCCAGCCGGTCCGGTACGTCGACGCCGGCTACCTCGGCTTCGCCTCCAAGACCGAGGTCGCGCCGCTCAGCTTCGGCGAGACCACCGACCGCATGGGCGACCTCCTGGAGAACGGCGTCCACTCGGTCATCGCCCTCCCGGGCAAGATCCCCGGCCTGTGGGACGCCACCTTCGGCGACGGCGAGCGGGCGGACGACTCGCCCGTCGGCGTCGTCGGCGCCGCCCGCATCACCGGTGAGCTGATGACCGTCGAGGCTCCGCCGACGACGATCCTCGTGATGTTCATGAACCTGCTCGTCGGGTTCAACGTGTCGCTGTTCCTGTTCAACATGCTCCCGCTGCTGCCGCTGGACGGCGGCCACATCGCGGGTGCCCTGTGGGAGTCCGTACGCCGTCACACGGCCCGGATCTTCAAGCGCCCCGACCCGGGCCCGTTCGACGTGGCGAAGCTCATGCCCGCCGCGTACGTGGTGGCCGGAGTCTTCGTCTGCTTCACGCTGCTCGTCCTCGCCGCCGACCTCGTCAACCCGGTGAAGATCACGTAGCCCGCAGGGGGGCCGGACCCGGTGGTGTCCGGCCCTCCGTCCCCGGGGCGGTAACCTCGGACACCTGAGCCCGCCGACGCACAACCTTGAGGTTGCACAAAAGATGACCGCGATTTCTCTCGGTATCCCGACCGTCCCGACCCGGCTCGCCGAGCGGCGCAAGAGCCGCAAGATCCAGGTCGGCACCGTGGCCGTCGGCGGTGACGCACCCGTCTCCGTGCAGTCGATGACCACGACCCGCACGTCCGACATCGGCGCCACGCTGCAGCAGATCGCCGAGCTGACGGCCTCCGGCTGCCAGATCGTGCGCGTGGCCTGCCCCACCCAGGACGACGCCGACGCCCTCTCGGTCATCGCGCGGAAGTCGCAGATCCCGGTGATCGCCGACATCCACTTCCAGCCGAAGTACGTCTTCGCGGCGATCGACGCCGGCTGCGCGGCCGTCCGCGTCAACCCCGGCAACATCAAGCAGTTCGACGACAAGGTCAAGGAGATCGCCAAGGCGGCCTCCGACGCCGGGACCCCGATCCGCATCGGCGTCAACGCCGGCTCGCTCGACGCCCGCCTGCTCAAGAAGTACGGCAAGGCCACCCCCGAGGCGCTCGTCGAGTCCGCCCTCTGGGAGGCGAGCCTCTTCGAGGAGCACGGCTTCCGCGACATCAAGATCTCGGTCAAGCACAACGACCCGGTCGTCATGGTCGAGGCCTACCGCCAGCTCGCCGCCCAGTGCGACTACCCGCTGCACCTCGGCGTCACCGAGGCCGGCCCCGCCTTCCAGGGCACCATCAAGTCGGCCGTCGCCTTCGGCGCGCTGCTGTCCCAGGGCATCGGCGACACCATCCGCGTCTCCCTCTCCGCGCCGCCGGCCGAGGAGATCAAGGTCGGCATCCAGATCCTGGAGTCGCTGAACCTGCGCCAGCGCCGCCTGGAGATCGTCTCCTGCCCGTCCTGCGGCCGCGCCCAGGTGGACGTCTACAAGCTCGCGGAGGAGGTCACCGCCGGCCTCGACGGCATGACCGTCCCGCTGCGCGTCGCCGTCATGGGCTGCGTCGTCAACGGCCCGGGCGAGGCCCGCGAGGCCGACCTCGGCGTCGCCTCCGGCAACGGCAAGGGCCAGATCTTCGTCAAGGGCGAGGTCATCAAGACCGTCCCCGAGTCGAAGATCGTCGAGACCCTCATCGAGGAGGCGCTCAAGATCGCCGAGCAGATGGAGAAGGACGGCGTCGCCAGCGGCGAGCCGTCGGTCGCCGTCGCCGGCTGAGCGGTCCCGGCTCCCCCGAAGCCCCCCGTCCCGCCCGGGACGGGGGGCTTCGTCCGCGCGCAGGGCCCCGCCCCAGGCGAGAGGGGTACAGTGCGGAGACCACGTAGAACCGTACGGTGAGGCCCCCTCGTGCTGACACAACCCGCCACCCGGGTCCTCGAACCCGCCGACCTCGGCGCCGCACTCGCCGTTCTGGAGAGCGCCCCCGTCGAGAACGCCTTCGTGACCGCCCGCGTCCAGGTCGCCGGGCTCGACCCCTGGCGCCTCGGCGGCGAGATGTGGGGCTGGTACAGCGAGGGACGGCTGCGCTCGCTCTGCTACTCCGGCGCCAACCTCGTCCCCCTCTGCGCGACGCCCGAGGCCGTGCGCGCCTTCGCCGACCGGGCGCGCAGGACCGGACGCCGCTGCTCCTCGATCGTCGGGCCCGCCGAGCCCACCACCGAACTGTGGCGCCTCCTGGAGCCCAGCTGGGGCCCCGCGCGCGACGTCCGCGCCCGGCAGCCGCTCATGGTCGCCGAGGAGCCCTCCGCGACCGTCGCGCCCGACCCGCTGGTGCGCCGCGTCCGCAAGGACGAGATGGACGTGATCATGCCCGCGTGCGTGGCCATGTTCACCGAGGAGGTCGGCGTCTCCCCGCTCGCCAACGACGGCGGACTGCTCTACCAGGCCCGGGTCGCCGAGCTCGTCGGCTCCGGCCGCTCCTTCGCCCGCATCGAGGACGGCAAGGTGGTCTTCAAGGCGGAGATCGGCGCCGCCACCCGCCAGGCCTGCCAGATCCAGGGCGTCTGGGTCGCCCCCGAGCACCGCGGCAAGGGCCTCTCGGAATCGGGCATGGCCGCCGTCCTCCAGTACGCCCTGGCCGACGTCGCACCCGTCGTCAGCCTGTACGTGAACGACTACAACACCCCCGCGAGGGCCTCGTACCGCCGCGTCGGCTTCCAGGAGACCGGCGCCTTCATGAGCGTGCTGTTCTGAGCACCCGGCCGCTTGTAGGGTGCGCCGCATGGATGACGCAGAGGTCATGATCGGACCGGTCAATCTCGCCGCCCGGGTGGACGAGGCCCTCGCCGTGCAGGCGGTCGCCTTCGGCCTGGACCAGGACGAGGTCGCCGTGCGCCGCCACATCGTGCTGCGCCACCTGCTGAACCCCGGCGCCCGCGCCCACGGGGCCACCACCCCCGACGGGAGGCTCGTCGGGTTCGTGTACGGGATGCCCAACGACCGCGGCCACTGGTGGTCCACCGTCGTCGAGTCGTACCTGCGCTCCACCGGCACCGTCGAGTGGCTCGACGACTCGTTCGTGATCACCGAACTCCACGTCCACCCCGACCACCAGGGGCGCGGGGTGGGCCGCGAGCTGATCACCGCCATCACCGACGAGGCCGCCGAACCCCGCTCGATCCTCTCCGCCATCGACACCGACAGCCCGGCCCGCGGTCTCTACCGCTCCCTCGGCTACCACGACCTCGCCCGCCAGGTGCACTTCCCGAGCGCGGTCCGCCCGTACGCCGTCATGGGCGCGTCGCTGCCGCTCAAGCGCCGGAACTGATTTCTCCGACCCGGGGAGGCCCGGCTAATCTCGGGGCCATCATCCTTACCCGGCAGGAGTACGAGAACCATGGCCAACGCACCGGTCCAGCGCATGTCCCAGTTGATGGCGAAGACGCTGCGCGACGACCCGGCCGACGCCGAGGTCCTCAGCCACAAGCTCCTCGTCCGCGCCGGCTACGTGCGCCGCACCGCCGCCGGCATCTGGAGCTGGCTGCCCCTCGGCAAGAAGGTCCTCTCCAACGTCGAGCGCATCGTCCGCGAGGAGATGGACGCCATCGGCGCGCAGGAGGTCACCCTCCCCGCGCTGCTGCCGCGTGAGCCCTACGAGGCGACGGGCCGCTGGGACGAGTACGGCGCCGAGCTCTTCCGCCTCCAGGACCGCAAGGGCGGCGACTACCTGCTCGGCCCGACGCACGAGGAGATCTTCACCCTCCTCGTCAAGGACCAGTGCTCCTCGTACAAGGACCTGCCGGTCATCCTCTACCAGATCCAGAACAAGTTCCGCGACGAGGCCCGCCCCCGCGCCGGCATCCTGCGCGGCCGCGAGTTCCTCATGAAGGACTCGTACTCCTTCGACACCGAGGACGAGGGCCTCGCCCGGTCCTACGCCCTGCACCGCGAGGCCTACCGGCGGGTCTTCGAGCGCCTCGGCCTCGACTACCGCATCGTCGCGGCCACCGCCGGCGCCATGGGCGGCTCGAAGTCCGAGGAGTTCCTGGCCCCCGCCCAGGCCGGCGAGGACACCTTCGCCGACTGCCCGAACTGCGACTTCGCCGCGAACACCGAGGCCGTCTCGTACCCGCTCGCGCCGGTCGACGGCTCGGGCGTCGCGGCCGCCGAGGAGATCCCCACCCCGGACACCCCGACGATCGAGACCCTCGCCGCCTCCCTCGGCGTCCCGGCCTCCGCCACCCTGAAGAACCTCCTCGTGAAGGTCGACGGCGAGATCGTCGCCGTCGGCGTCCCCGGCGACCGCGAGGTCGACATGGGCAAGGTCGAGGACCACTTCGCGCCGGCCGCCGTCGAGATGGTCACCGAGACCGACTTCGCCGAGCGCGCCGACCTCGTCCGGGGCTACGTCGGCCCGCAGGGCCTGGAGAAGGTCCGGTACGTCGCCGACCCGCGCGTGGCGCCCGGCACCGCGTGGATCACGGGTGCCAACAAGGAGGGCATGCACGCGAAGAACGTCGTCGCGGGCCGCGACTTCGAGGTCGAGGAGTACGTCGACGTCGTCGTGGTCGAGGAGGGCGACCCGTGCCCCCGGTGCGGCACCGGCCTCACGCTGGACCGCGCCATCGAGATCGGCCACATCTTCCAGCTGGGCCGCAAGTACGCCGACGCCCTCAAGCTCGACGTCCTGGGCCAGAACGGCAAGCCGGTCCGCGTGACCATGGGCTCGTACGGCATCGGCGTCTCGCGCGCCGTCGCCGCGCTGGCGGAGCAGACGGCCGACGAGAAGGGCCTGTGCTGGCCGGCCGAGGTCGCCCCGGCCGACGTCCACGTCGTCGCCGCCGGCAAGGCCCTCCAGACGGAGCTGGCCCTGGAGGTCTCCGACAAGCTGGCCGCCGCGGGCCTGCGCGTGCTGGTCGACGACCGCGCGGGCGTCTCGCCGGGCGTGAAGTTCACCGACGCGGAGCTCATGGGCGTCCCGAAGATCCTGGTCGCCGGCCGCCGCTCGGGCGAGGGCGTCGTGGAGCTGAAGGACCGCCGCACCGGTGAGCGCGAGGAGCTCACCGTCGACGAGGCGCTGGCCCGCCTCGCCGCGTGACGCGAACGGGGTGCGGGGCCGTCCGATGGCCCCGCACCCCGTCGTCGTACCCGGCCGCTCACTTCTCCGGGCGGTCCGGCACCCTGTCGTGGTGCCCGGGGGCGTCGTAAAGGGCGCTCACTTCTCCGGGCGGTCCGGCATCCGGTCGTGGTGCCCGGGGTCGTCGTGTCGGGGTGGCGCTCACTTCTCCGGGCGGTCCGGCATCCTGTCGTGGTGCCCGGGGGCGTCGTACAGGCCCGTCGTCACACCCCGGGTCGTCGTACCCGGCCGCTCACTCCTCCGGCGGCGCCGGCTCCACCGAGGCGCCCGTCAGGTCCTCCACCGGCTCCACCCCGGCCCCGTCCACCAGACCTCGCGGGTAGACCGGCGGGGCGGGCGGCGGTGTCGCCGCGCCGTCCGTCTCCTCCGCCCCGGCCCCCGGCGTCGCCCGCTCCAGGAACCGCAGCAGCTCCACCGGAATCGGCAGCACCAGCGTCGAGTTCTTCTCGGCCGACACGGCCATCACCGTCTGCAGCAGCCGGAGCTGGAGCGCCGCGGGCTGCGCCGACATCACCCCGGCCGCCTCCGCCAGCTTCTTCGAGGCCTGCAGCTCCGCGTCCGCGTTGATCACCCGCGCCCGGCGTTCCCGGTCCGCCTCCGCCTGCCGCGCCATCGAGCGCTTCATCGTCTCCGGCAGCGAGACGTCCTTGATCTCGACCCGGTCGATCTGCACGCCCCAGCCGATCGCGGGGGAGTCCAGCATCAGTTCCAGGCCCTGGTTGAGCTTCTCCCGGTTCGACAGCAGGTCGTCGAGATCGCTCTTGCCGATGATCGACCGCAGCGAGGTCTGCGCCATCTGCGAGACCGCGAACTTGTAGTCCTCGACCCGGATCAGCGCCTCCGCCGCGTCCACGACCTTGAAGTAGACGACCGCGTCGACCCGCACCGTCACGTTGTCCCGGGTGATGCCCTCCTGCGCGGGCACGGGCATCGTGACGATCTGCATGTTCACCTTGTGGAGGCGGTCCACGACGGGAACGATCATCGTGAAGCCGGGCGTCCGCACGTCCTCGCGCAGCCGGCCGAAGCGGAAGACGACCCCGCGCTCGTACTGCTTCACGATCCGCGCCGCCGCGCCCGTGTAGACGGCCATCGCCGCGGCCGCGCCGGCCGCCGCCATCAGCAGCTCTTCGATCATCACGGCCCCCTGAGTCGAGCCGAACGGTACAAAAAGGGTATTCCCCTACAGCCAGCCGGCGAACTCCAGGAGCAGCTCGGCGTCCTGCCGCCGTCCCGCGGCGAGCGCCCGCGTGCCCGACTCGACCGCGCGGAACAGGGTCCAGCCGCGCAGCCGCTCCCGGTCCAGGTCCAGGGAGTCCGCGAGCCGGTTGACCCGCCGCCGGGCCGCGGAGGCCCCCGAGGAGGCGGCCACCAGGTCCTCGACCCGGTCCCGTACGAGCCGGGCGAGGTCGTACGCCCGCTCGCCGACCAGCGGCTCGGGGCCGACGGCCAGCCAGGGCGCGCGGTCCCCGCCGAGCACCTTGCCCTGACGGAAGTTCCCGTGCAGCAGCAGCGTCTCCGAGGAGCCGGCCAGCAGCTCCTCGCGCGCCGCCAGGGCCGCGGCCGTCAGCTCGGCGGTCGTCTCCCCGGCCAGGTGCGGGGCCATCGCAGCGGCCTGGCGGGCGGTCCGCTCGGCCACCGTCTCGAAGCCGTGGCCGGCGGCCGGCTCGACCCACAGCTTCCGCACGGTCCCGGCCGCCTCCAGGAGCGCCTTGGCCTCGGGGAGCGAGCGCAGCGCGACCTCGGGGTGCAGCCGTTCGAGGAGGAGCGCGCCCTCCGCGGCCTCGTCGAGGAGCTGGACCGCGCCCCAGCCGTTCCAGTGCGCGAGGGCGTCCCGCTCCAGGTCGGGCCGGGCGAACGCGGGCGCGAGCTTGAGGGCGGCGGGGGAGCCGTCGGACCGCCTGACGAGGACGACCAGGCTGCTGCGTCCGCCGGGCGCCATCACCCGCTCGCCGGCCAGCGAGGCGCCGTCGAGCACTCGGTCGGCGAGCCCGGGCAGCTCCCCGAGCCACTCGGCCGCCGCGGCGTCCCCGTACGTCTCACCGAGCGTCCTGATCAGTCGCTGCGGCGGTTCGAAAGCCATGCGTACGTTGTTCCTTCGGTCGGGGCGGGGCTCACACCCGCTCGGCGAGCCCAGGAAAGGTTACGTCGCTGCCGCGCCAGCGCACCGCCCGTACCGCCGCCTCCCGCAGCGCGGCGGCCGCCTCGCGCCGCCGGGGGCCCTCGGCGGCGCGGACCAGATCGGAGTAGACCCCGGCCACCCGGTCCTCCAGGACGGCCGCGAGCCGGGCCGCGCCGGCCGGGTCGGCGACCCGGAACGGGAGCTCGTACGCGGCCTCGGCCGCGACCGGCGCACCGCCCAGGTCGCGGACGCTCCGGCGGAGCGCGTCCCGGCGGGCCCGGTGCGCCTCGTAGGCGGCGGTGGCCTCGGCCCGGCGGTCCGGACCGATCCGGCCGCCGACGACCCCGTACCCGTAGACCGCCGCGTGTTCGGCGGCCAGCGCGGCCTGGGTCGCGTCGAGGGCGCTCATGCCCGTGCTCCTTCGGTCAGCAGATAGGCGTGGGCGGCGCCGGCGGCGGCCACCGAGGCCAGCAGCCGGGCGTACTCGGGCGGGGCGGTGAGCAGGGCGGCGGTGTGGGCGTCGGCGGCCGTGCGCTCGGCCGCCGCGAGCTCCTTCAGCGCGGCCCGGGGGTCGGCGGCGACGGCGGGGGACGGGCGGGCCGAGGCGGATGCGGAGGCGCGGGCGCCGGCGGTCGCGCCGGTGGTCGGCGGGGCCGTCGCGGGCTTCACGGTGGTACCGCCCTCGCCGAGCGCCGCGGCGTGCGCGGCTACGGAGCGTCGCAGTGGGGACAGTCGGGGGGCGAGGGCCGGATGGGCGGCGAGAGCGGCGTCGTAACGTTCCAGCAGGGTCCTGGAGGCGGTCACGGAGCGCAGTCGGAGCGCCGCCTCGGCGCGTGCCACCCGTTCGGCCTCCCGTGCGGCCGGGTCGGGCTTCCGGGGACCCTGGTCCCCGGCGGAGGTGCAGCCCGCGAGCGCGGCCGCGGCGGCCGAGGCCCCCGCCGTCAGGAGTGCGCGCCTGCCCGTCGTCGTCACGCTCTCTCCCTCAGCCGTGGTACGTCGTCGAAGATCGTCGGGATCACCGCAGGCGAGCGTACCCGCGGGCCCCGGGCCGGTGGACGGCAACACCCTCCCGGACCGGATACCCTTTGGTCTGACACGCGACGAACCCACAACAGCACACGCGGCCGAGGAGTCACCCGGATGAGCACCACCCAGAGCGACAGGCTGCGCGGACTCGTGGAGCCGCTCGTCGCCGCGAAGGACCTGGATCTGGAAGAGATCGAGGTGTCCCGGGCCGGCCGCCGCGGGCTGCTGCGGATCGTCGTCGACTCGGACGAGGGCGTCGAGCTGGACGTCTGTGCCGAGCTGAGCCGCGCGATCTCCGAGAAGCTCGACGAGAGCGACGCGATGGGCGAGGGCGAGTACGTCCTCGAAGTCAGCTCCCCCGGTGCCGACCGGCCCCTGACCGAGCACCGCCACTACGTGCGCGCCACCGGCCGCCTGGTGAAGTTCCAGCTCGCCGAGGACGGCGAGCTCGTCGCCCGGATCCTCGCCGTGGACGAGGACGGCCTCGACCTCGAAGTGCCGGGCGTGAAGGGGCGCAAGCCCACCGCCCGCCGGGTCGTCTTCGCCGACATCGCCAAGGCGCGTGTCGAGATCGAGTTCAACCGCAAGGACAAGAAGGAAGAGGAGGCGTAGCCGTGGACATCGACGTGAAGCTTCTCAAGGGCTTGGCGCATGAGAAGGAGATCTCCTTCGACCTGCTGGTCGAGGCGATCGAGTCGGCCCTCCTCATCGCCTACCACCGCACCCCCGACGCCCGCCGCCACGCGCGCGTGGAGCTGGACCGGGCCACCGGCCACGTGACGGTGTGGGCCAAGGAAGACCCCTCCGAGCTGGAGGAGGGCCAGGAGCCCAAGGACTTCGACGACACCCCGTCGGACTTCGGCCGGATCGCGGCGAGCACCGCCCGCCAGGTGATCCAGCAGCGCCTGCGGGACGCCGAGAACGACGTGACGTTCGGCGAGTACGCGCGCCGCGAGGGCGACGTCGTCGCCGGCGTCGTGCAGCAGGGCAAGGACCCGAAGAACGTCCTGGTCCGGCTGGACGACAAGCTGGAGGCCATCCTCCCGGTGCAGGAGCAGGTGCCGGGCGAGGAGTACACGCACGGCCTGCGCCTGCGGACGTACGTCGTGCGGGTGGCGAAGGGTGTCCGCGGCCCCTCGGTCACGCTGTCGCGCACCCACCCCAATCTGGTGAAGAAGCTGTTCGCCCTGGAGGTGCCGGAGATCGCCGACGGTTCCGTCGAGATCGCCGCCATCGCCCGCGAGGCCGGCCACCGCACCAAGATCGCCGTCCGTTCCACCCGTTCGGGCCTGAACCCCAAGGGCGCCTGCATCGGCCCGATGGGCAGCCGCGTCCGCAACGTGATGGCGGAGCTGCTCGGCGAGAAGATCGACATCGTCGACTGGTCGGACGACCCGGCCGAGATGGTGGCGAACGCGCTCTCCCCGGCGCAGGTGTCCAAGGTCGAGGTCGTGGACCTTGCGGCCCGCTCCGCCCGGGTGACGGTCCCCGACTACCAGCTGTCGCTGGCCATCGGCAAGGAGGGGCAGAACGCCCGCCTGGCCGCGCGCCTCACCGGGTGGCGGATCGACATCCGCCCGGACACCGAGCCGAGCGGTTCCGAGGCCTGAGACCGTTTTTGGCCAACAAGTGTTCGATTCTTGCCCCAAACAGGTGAGGTCGGTACGGGGAGGTAGACTTAATCGTGTCTGGCCGGACGCATGCCCGCGCGTGCCCTGAGCGAACCTGTGTGGGATGCCGGGAGCGAGCGGCCAAGAGCGATCTGCTGCGGATCGTGGTGAATAAGGACGAGTGCGTCCCCGATCATCGCGGTACGCTGCCCGGCCGGGGTGCGTACGTGCACCCCGCCGTGGCTTGTCTCGACCTGGCGGTCCGCCGCCGAGCGTTCCCGAGGGCCTTCAAGGTCCAGGGCCCGCTCGACACGGCGGACGTACGCCTCACCGTCGAACGGCCGGCACCGCAGTGAAGAAGTACGGCACGGAACACCGTGCGGTCAGGTACCTCGCGAGTTGGAAGTAGGTCGAGATTGCGATGAGCACTCGATGAGTACGCGATGAGTACGCCCATGAAGTAGCGACGGTCCGGCGGTAACCCGGACCTCAAAGGAGCGAAGTGGCTAAGGTCCGGGTATACGAACTCGCCAAGGAGTTCGGTGTGGAGAGCAAGGTCGTCATGGCCAAGCTCCAAGAACTCGGTGAATTCGTCCGTTCGGCGTCCTCGACGATCGAGGCGCCGGTCGTGCGCAAGTTGACTGATGCTTTGCAGGGTCCCGGTGGCAACGCCGGCAAGACCGCTGCCAAGCCCGGCGCGCCTCGCAAGGCCGCCCCCTCGAAGCCCGCGGCGCCGTCTCCGGCCGCCGCGGCCCGTCCCGCTGCCCCCAAGCCCGGCGCCCCGGCCCCCAAGCCGGCCCCCGCCGCGCCTGCGGCCCCGGCCACCCCGGCCGCGCCCGCGAGCAGCACCCCCTCTCCGGCTCCGGCCGCCTCGGGCCCCCGCCCGGGCCCGAAGCCCGCGCCCAAGCCGGTCACCCCGGCTCCGGCCGCCCCCGAGTTCACCGCGCCTCCGTCGGCTCCCGCCGCCGGTCAGCGCCCCGGTGGCGCCGCTCCGGGCCCCCGCCCCACCGGCGAGCGTCCCGCCCGTCCGGGTCAGGGCGCACCGCGTCCGCAGGGCCAGGGTGCCCCGCGTCCGCAGGGCCAGGGCGCTCCCCGTCCGGGCGGTGCCCGTCCGGCCGGCCCGCGTCCGGGCAACAACCCCTTCACCTCGGGTGGCTCCACCGGCATGGCGCGTCCGCAGACGCCCCGTCCCGGCGGCGGTGCCCCCCGTCCCGGCGGCCCCGGCGCGACGCCGGGCGCCCCGCGCCCGCAGGGCGGTCCCGGTGGCGCCCCGCGCCCGCAGGGTCAGGGCGGCGCTCGCCCCACCCCCGGCGGCATGCCCCGTCCGCAGGCTCCGCGTCCGGGCGGCGCGCCCGGCGGTAACCGTCCCAACCCGGGCATGATGCCGCAGCGTCCCGCTGCCGGCCCGCGTCCCGGTCCGGGCGGCGGCGGCCGTGGTCCCGGTGGCCCCGGCGGTCGTCCGGGCGGTCCCGGCGGCGGCGGTCGTCCCGGCTTCGCCGGTCGTCCGGCCGGTCCCGGCGGTGGCGGCGGCGGCTTCGCCGGTCGTCCCGGCGGTCCCGGTGGCGGCGGCGGTCGTCCGGGTGGTCCCGGCGGTGGCGGCGGCTTCGGCGGTCGTCCCGGCGGCTTCGGCGGTCGTCCCGGCGGTCCCGGTGGCCGTGGTGGCACGCAGGGCGCCTTCGGCCGTCCCGGCGGTCCCGCGCGTCGCGGTCGCAAGTCGAAGCGTCAGAGGCGCCAGGAGTACGAGGCCATGCAGGCCCCGTCCGTGGGCGGCGTGATGCTCCCGCGCGGTGCCGGCGAGGTCATCCGCCTGTCGCGCGGTGCCTCCCTCACCGACTTCGCCGAGAAGATCGGCGCCAACCCGGCGTCGCTCGTCGCGGTGATGATGAACCTCGGTGAGATGGTCACGGCCACGCAGTCCGTCTCCGACGACACGCTGCAGATGCTCGGCGACGAGATGAACTACCAGGTTCAGATCGTCTCCCCGGAGGAGGAGGACCGCGAGCTCCTCGAGTCCTTCGACATCGAGTTCGGCGAGGACGAGGGCGGCGAAGAGGCTCTGGTCTCCCGTCCGCCGGTCGTCACCGTCATGGGTCACGTCGACCACGGTAAGACCCGACTGCTCGACGCGATCCGCAAGACGAACGTCGTCGCGGGCGAGGCCGGTGGCATCACGCAGGGCATCGGCGCCTACCAGGTGGGCACCGAGGTCAACGGCGAGGACCGCAAGATCACCTTCATCGACACCCCGGGTCACGAGGCGTTCACCGCCATGCGTGCCCGTGGTGCGAAGTCGACCGACATCGCGATCCTCGTGGTCGCGGCCAACGACGGCGTCATGCCGCAGACGATCGAGGCGCTCAACCACGCCAAGGCCGCCGGCGTCCCGATCGTCGTCGCGGTCAACAAGATCGACGTCGAGGGTGCGGACCCGACCAAGGTCCGCGGTCAGCTGACCGAGTTCGGCCTGGTGGCCGAGGAGTACGGCGGCGACACGATGTTCGTCGACATCTCCGCCAAGCAGGGTCTGCACATCGACTCCCTGCTGGAGGCCGTCGTCCTCACCGCCGACGCCTCGCTCGACCTGCGGGCCAACCCGAACCAGGACGCGCAGGGCATCGCGATCGAGTCCCACCTCGACCGCGGCCGCGGTGCCGTCTCGACCGTCCTGGTCCAGCGCGGAACGCTGCGCATCGGCGACACCGTGGTGGTCGGCGACGCGTACGGCCGCGTCCGGGCGATGCTCGACGACAAGGGCAACAACGTCGAGGAGGCGGCCCCGTCGACTCCCGTCCTGGTCCTGGGTCTCACCAACGTCCCGGGTGCCGGCGACAACCTCCTGGTCGTCGACGAGGACCGTACGGCCCGTCAGATCGCCGAGAAGCGCGCTGCGCGTGAGCGCAACGCCGCCTTCGCCAAGCGCGTCCGCCGGGTGTCCCTCGAGGACCTCGACAAGGTGCTCAAGGCCGGTCTCGTCCAGGAACTCAACCTCATCATCAAGGGCGACGCGTCCGGTGCGGTGGAAGCCCTCGAGGCCTCGCTGCTCCAGCTCGACGTCGGCGAGGAGGTCGACATCCGCGTCCTGCACCGCGGTGTGGGTGCGGTCACGGAGTCGGACATCGACCTGGCCATGGGCTCCGACGCCATCGTCATCGGCTACAACGTCCGTGCGGCCGGCCGTGCCGCGCAGATGGCGGAGCGCGAGGGCGTCGACGTCCGGTACTACTCGGTCATCTACCAGGCGATCGAGGAGATCGAGGCGGCGCTCAAGGGCCTCCTCAAGCCCGAGTACGAAGAGGTCGAGCTCGGTACGGCGGAGATCCGCGAGGTCTTCCGCTCGTCCAAGCTGGGCAACATCGCCGGTGTCCTCATCCGCTCCGGCGAGGTCAAGCGCAACACCAAGGCGCGCCTCGTCCGCGACGGCAAGGTCATCGCCGAGGACCTCACGATCCACGGTCTGCGCCGCTTCAAGGACGACGTCACCGAGATCCGCGAAGGCTTCGAGGGCGGTATCAACCTCGGAAACTTCAACGACATCAAGATCGACGACGTCATCGCGACGTACGAGATGCGCGAGAAGCCGCGCGCCTGATCGCGTCCGATCGCAGCAGTGAGCCGGGGCCGGTCGGCGGAAACTATTCCGTCGATCGGCCCCGGCCGTTGCGTGTACGGTTTCGGATGTCCCCGCCGAGCGGTCGGCGGGCACACCGAACCCGAACCGGCGGGACATCCGGACACACATGTACGTGGGGACACTGTCCTTCGATCTGCTCCTCGGCGACGTTCGTTCGTTGAAGGAGAAACGCTCCGTCGTCAAACCGATCGTCGCCGAGCTCCAGCGGAAGTTCGCGGTGAGCGTGGCGGAGGTCGGCGGCCAGGACCTCCATCGACGGGCTGAGATCGGCGTCGCGATGGTGTCGGGGGACACGGGGCACCTCAGCGACGTACTGGACCGGTGCGAGCGGCTCGTCGCCGCCCGCCCCGAGGTGGAGCTGCTGTCGGTGCGCCGCAGGCTCCACACTGATGAAGACTGAAGTCGAGCAAGGCAAAGAAGGAGAAGGACCAGTGGCCGACAACGCGCGGGCGAAGAAGCTGGCAGACCTCATCCGGGAGGTGGTCGCCGAGAAGCTGCAGCGCGGCATCAAGGACCCCCGCCTGGGCACGCACGTGACCATCACGGACACCCGCGTCACCGGCGACCTGCGGGAGGCCACGGTCTTCTACACGGTCTACGGCGACGAGGAGGAGCGGGCGAGCGCCGCCGCCGGCCTGGAGAGCGCCAAGGGCATCCTCCGGTCGGCCGTGGGCCGCGCGGCCGGGACCAAGTTCACCCCGACCCTGGCCTTCGTGGCCGACGCCCTCCCGGAGAACGCCCGGACCATCGAGGACCTCCTCGACCGGGCGCGCGCCTCGGACGAGCAGGTGCGCGAGGCGTCCTCGGGCGCCACCTTCGCCGGAGACGCCGACCCCTACAAGAAGCCGGGCGAGGACGAAGCCGCCGAATGAGCAACGCAGCGAAGACCCCCCCGGCCCAGGCCGGGCGGGGTCCCCAGGACGGCCTCGTCATCGTCGACAAGCCGTCGGGCTTCACCTCGCACGACGTCGTGGCCAAGATGCGGGGGATCGCCAGGACCCGCCGGGTCGGCCACGCGGGCACCCTCGACCCCATGGCCACCGGTGTCCTCGTCCTCGGTGTGGAGCGGGCGACCAAGCTCCTCGGTCACCTCGCGCTGACCGAGAAGGAGTACCTGGGCACCATCCGCCTGGGCCAGACGACGATCACCGACGACGCCGAGGGCGAGATCACGGCCTCGGTCGACGCCTCCCGGGTGACCCGCGAGGGGATCGACGCGGGCGTCGCCGAGCTGACCGGCGCCATCATGCAGGTGCCGTCGAAGGTCTCCGCGATCAAGATCGACGGCAAGCGCTCGTACGCCCGCGTGCGGGGCGGCGAGGAGTTCGAGATCCCGGCCCGTCCGGTCACGGTCTCCTCCTTCCAGGTGTACGACGTCCGCGAGGCGACCGCCGAGGACGGCACCCCCGTCGTCGACCTGGTCGTCTCCGTCGTCTGCTCCTCCGGCACGTACATCCGGGCCCTCGCCCGGGACCTCGGCGCCGGCCTCGGCGTGGGCGGACACCTGACCGCGCTGCGCCGCACCCGGGTCGGCCCGTACAAGCTGGACTCGGCGCGGACGCTCGACCAGCTCCAGGAGGAGCTCACGGTCATGCCGGTCGCCGACGCCGCCTCGGCGGCCTTCCCCCGGTGGGACGTCGACGCGAAGCGGGCCAAGCTGCTCCTCAACGGCGTCCGTCTGGAGATGCCCGCGTACCCGGCGGGTCCCGTCGCCGTCTTCGGGCCCGAGGGCACGCTGCTGGCCCTGGTGGAGGACCAGAAGGGCAAGGCCAAGAGCCTGGCCGTGTTCGGCTGATCCGAGCGGTTCGGAGCCCTCGGGGGCTCGCGGTGGGGCGGGCACGCGTGCGTGCCCGCCCCACTCGTCTCCCCCCGGAGTTCCCCCGCGTGATCCTGTCCCGCGGAACACCGGAGAACCACCCGATCAGGGAGGCGCTCGGAGTGAAAGGGGGAGCGCCAGGGGGCGCTTTCCCTCCCGATGGTCTCCCGTGTGATCAACGGCGACCTACCGTCGACACCATGGGACGCGGGGACCTGGCGACGCTGGTGCGGATCTGCGATCCGGCGGGACGGCCGCGCGGCACCGGATTCCTCGCCGACCACCACGGAACGGTCGTCACCAGCCACGAGGCCGTCGACGGGCTCAGCCGCGTCCTCCTGCGCACCCCCGACGACCGGACCTGGCTCGCCGAGGCCGAGGCCGTCACCCCGCTGCCGGAGAGCGGCCTCGCGCTCGTCCGGACCGAGGGCCTCGGCGTCCGGCCGCTGCCGCTCGCGACCCGGCCCGAGATCGAGCCCGGCACCTACGTGCGGATCCCCGCCCACGGCTGGCGCGAGGCGCGGGTCCTCGGCCCCGCCGCCGTCACCTACACCGCCGCCGACCGCTTCCACCGCCTCTCCGACGCCCTGGAACTCGCCGTCGGCACCGAGGGGGCCGACGCCCTCCGGCTCGGCGGCCAGGCCGCCGGCGGCCCCGTCCTCGACACCGCCACCGGGACCGTCCTCGCCGTCCTCGGCACCGCCCTGCACGGCGACCGCCGGGCCGCCGGATACGCCGTGCGGCTGCGGACCGAGGACCGGCTCGCCACCCTCCTCCGGCGCAACGCGGCCACCGTCCCCGCCTACGGCCCCGACCTCAACCTCGCCGGCATCCTCGAACTCGCCGCCACCTCCACCGGCCCCGCACGGGAAGCCGACCCCTGGCCCGAACCCGTCGAACGCCCCGACTGTGTCCGCGAGTTCGCCCGCTTCGCCGCGGGCGGGGCACCGGTGCTCGCCCTCGTCGGCGCACCCGGCACCGGACGGACGACCGCCCTCGCCGCCCTCTGCGCCCGCCGCGCGCGGGGCGTCGCCCCGGCCCCCACCGTCCGGCTCCGCGGAGCCGACCTGCGCGCCGAGGACCGCTCGCTCGCCGACGCCGTCGGCCGGGCCCTGGGCCAGGCAGGCCGGATCGTCGCCGCCTCCGGAGCGCCCGGCGACACCGGCACCGCCACCCCCGAACGGGCCGCCGCCCTCGCCCACGAGGCGGGCCGCCCCCTCCTCGTCGTCCTCGACGGCCCCGAGGAGATGCCGCCCCGGCTCGCCCACCGCCTCGCCGACTGGACCGCCGCCACCGAGACCTGGCTCCGCGCCCACCACGTCCGCCTCGTCACCGCCTGCCGCCCCGAGCACTGGGAGCGCGCGGGCGCCCTCTACCGCCCCGGCGCCCTCCACCGGCCCGCCCCGGGCCGCCGCGACCCGGCCTCCCGAGGGCTGCCGGCCGCCCTCGTCCTCGGGCCGTACTCGGCGGCCGAGGCCCGGGCCGTACGCGAGGGGTACGGGCTGGGGGAGGAGGACCTCGCGGAGGCCGACGCCCGCCACCCGCTGGCCCTGCGGCTGCTCGCCGAGGTGCGGGCCGCGCTGCCGGCCGACGTCCCCGGCCGCCCGGACCGCGAGGAGATCTTCACCGCCCACCTCGACCTGATGTGCCTGCGGATCGCCGTCCGGATCGCCGCCGGATCCCGGCCGCTGCCCTCCGGGACCGCCGTGCGCCGCCTCGCCGCACGCGTCACCGGCCAGGTCCACGAGGCGGCCCGCAGGTGCCTGGGCCCGGGCCACGGCGTCCTCGACCGCGCCTCCTTCGAGGAGCTCTTCCCCTGGCGGGAGGGCTGGGCCTCGGCGGTCCTCACCGAAGGACTGCTGGTCCCGGCCGGAGCGGGCTACCGCTTCGCCCACGAGGAGCTCGCGGACTGGGTGCAGGCCGCGCACCTGGACCTGGACGCCGCCCTGGCGGCCCTCCTCCCGTCGGGACCCGCCGCCCCGCCGGAGCCCGGCACCCCCTCGGCGCTCCCCTCCGCCGGTCCGCACGGCCCGGCGCCCGCCGTGCCGTGCCCGCGCACCCCGGACGAGCCGCCGCCACCGGTGCCCCGGCACCGCATCGGACCCGTCCTCCAGGCCCTCCTGCTGCTCCACCGGGAGCGGGGCCCGGCCGCCCTCGCGCCCCGGCTCGCGGTGCTCGCCGAGGCCCTCGGACGCTACGCCGCGATCCCGGGCGCGGCCCCGGGCGACGGGCCCTGGTGGGCCGCCCGGCTGCTCGGCGAGACCCTGCGGCGGCTGCCCGACCCCCGGCCCTGCCTGCCCGTCCTCCGGCTGCTCGCCGACCGGATCGGCGCGGGCACCCGACCGGACGCGCCGCACGCGGGGCGGCACGCCGTCTTCGCCGCGTTCGGGCCGGAGTTCTGGCTGGCGCTCCCGCTCGGAGAGGACGAACGGATCGACCTGCTGCGCCGCCTCGTCCCCGCGGACCCGGCCCCCGTCACGGACCCCGGCGGACCGGTCGGCGAGGACATCGGCGAGACCATCGGCGAGGAGCGGTCCCTCGGCGTCGTCGCCGCGCTGCTCGCCGCCGACCCGCGCGGCGTGCAGCCCCTGCTCTGCCGCTGGTTCGGCGACGACCGCGCCCTCTCCGCGGACCCCGGCACGACCGTCGCCACCGCCGCCCGGGATCTGCTGCACACCCACCGGGGACGTGCCGTCGACGACCTGTGCGAGGCGCTCGTGGCCACCGCCCACCCGCTCGCCGACGGCCTCCTCGCCACCCTCGCCGAGGACGAGCCCTCCGCCGTCTGCCGGGCCGTGGACCGCTGGGCCCACGACGACGGGCGCCCGGAGCGGCGGGTCGCCGCCGCCGCGTACGGCCACCTGGCCGCCGACCACGCCCATCGCCCCGCCGACCGCGAACTCCTCCGCTTCGCCGCCCTCGCCCTGCTCTCCCGGCCCGGCGACCGGCCCCTCCACGGCGCGGCCCTCGGCCTCCTGATCCGCGACCCGCACACCCGGGACCGGCACCTGCTCCGCGCCCTCGCCGAACCCCGGGTGCCGCCCGCGGCCCTCGTGGCGGCCCTCCCCGCCGACCCCGGGCCGGTCCTCGCCGCCCTCGGGGCCCGCCTGGACGGCACCGGCGAGGCCCCGGCCGCCGCCCTGCGGGCCCTCGCCGACGTCGACACGCCCGCGCTCGCCCGCCGGACGGCCTCCCTCGTCCGCGGCTACGTCGTCCGCCACCCCGAGGGCGCCGTCCACGCGGCCGCCTTCGTCGACCGCCGCCTGGAGTACGGCCCCGCCGCCAGGGCCGTCCTCTTCCCGCTGGTCACGGGCCTGATCCGGGGCGGCCCCGCACCGGTCCGCCGCGCCCTCGCCCCCGTCCTCGCCGCGCCCGGCACCGGAGCCTCCCGGTACCTGCGGACCGAACTCCTCGACGTCCTCCTGGAGCACGAGCGGTCGACGGGCGGGACGGGGGAGTCCACCGTCCTGGACGCCCTCCTGGCGGCCGCGGCCGAGGACGCCGAGCGGCGCAGCGAGCCCCGCACCCGAGCGCTCACCCACCGGGTCGGCATCCTCTGGTCCCGTACGCCCGACGGCGCGCTCCTGCTCGACCGGGCCCTGGCGGGACGGGTCCGCGGCCGGCCCGCGTTCGCCGGGCTGCTCGCCGGCTGGGCGTCCGCCGACCCCGGTGCGTGGGTGCCGCTGCTCGGGGCGGAGACCCTCCGGGCGCTGCGGACCCACGGCACTTCCATGCCGATGCGAACCGACGGCCCCGGGCATGGCAGTCTTAGACCTGCGTAATCGGCGAACAGGCGGACGAGGAGCGGTCACAGTGCAGCGCTGGCGTGGCTTGGAGGACATCCCCCAGGACTGGGGGCGCAGCGTCGTCACCATCGGCTCCTACGACGGGGTGCACCGCGGGCACCAGCTGATCATCGGGCGGGCCGTCGAGCGCGCCCGGGAACTCGGCGTCCCCTCCGTGGTGGTCACCTTCGACCCGCACCCCTCCGAGGTCGTGCGGCCCGGCAGCCACCCGCCCCTGCTCGCCCCGCACCACCGGCGCGCCGAGCTGATCGCCGGCCTCGGCGTGGACGCGGTGCTCGTCCTGCCGTTCACCGCCGAGTTCTCCCAGCTGTCCCCGGCCGACTTCATCGTCAAGGTGCTCGTCGACAAGCTGCACGCGAAGGCCGTCATCGAGGGCCCGAACTTCCGCTTCGGCCACCGGGCCGCCGGGAACGTCGCCTTCCTGTCCGAGCTCGGCGCCACCTACGACTACGAGGTCGAGGTCATCGACCTGTACGTCAGCGGTACGGCGGGCGGTGGCGACCCCTTCTCCTCGACCCTCACCCGCCGCCTGGTCGCCGAGGGCGACATGGCCGGGGCCGGCGAGATCCTCGGCCGTCCGCACCGCGTCGAGGGCGTCGTGGTCCGCGGCGCGCAGCGCGGCCGCGAGCTCGGCTTCCCGACGGCCAACGTCGAGACCCTCCCGCACACCGCCGTCCCCGCCGACGGCGTCTACGCCGGCTGGCTGACGGCCGCCGGGGAGCGGATGCCGGCCGCCATCTCCGTGGGCACCAACCCGCAGTTCGACGGCACCGAGCGGACGGTGGAGGCGTACGCGATCGACCGCGAGGGCCTCGACCTGTACGGCCTGCACGTGGCCGTGGACTTCCTCGCGTACGTCCGCGGGATGCTGAAGTTCGACACCCTGGACGACCTCCTGGAGGCGATGGCCGGCGACGTGAAGCGCTGCCGGGAGCTGACCGAGGTCTACGACCGGGAGAACCCCGAGGCCGGCTAGGCCGGGTCCGGCGCGGCGCCCCGGAGGCACCGCGCCGGTTCGCCCCCGGGGTCCGCGCCGGCCGTTTCAGAGCGCCGGTTCCCGCGCCGCCCAGTGGCAGGCCGCCTCCTGTTCGCCCCCGCCGCCCAGCACCGGCAGGCCCTCGCCGCGACAGCGGTCCGCGACCGCCGCCGCCGCTCCCGAGGCCAGGACCTGGCAGCGGGCGTGGAAACGGCAGCCGGACGGGATCCGCGACGGGTCCGGCGGCTCGCCGGTGAGCACCACCGGCGCGCCCCCGGACTCCGGGAGCACCGACAGCAGGGCCTGGGTGTACGGGTGTCGGGGCCGGGTCAGGACGGACTCCACCGTGCCGGTCTCCACGACCCGCCCGAGGTACATCACCGCCACCCGGTCCGCGATGTTCCACGCGAGTCCCAGGTCGTGCGTCACCACCAGCGCGGACAGGCCGAGTTCGTCCCGCAGGCGCAGCAGCAGGGCCAGGATCTCGCCCCGTACGGAGGCGTCCAGGGAGGCCACCGGCTCGTCGGCGACGATGAGTTCGGGCTCCAGGACCAGCGCGCCGGCGATGACGACGCGCTGCCGCTGTCCGCCGGACAGCTCGTGCGGGTAGCGCAGGAAGAAGCGCTCCGGAGGGCGCAGCCCGGCCCGTGCGAGGGCCCCCGCGACCGCCGCCCGCTCGTCGCCCGGGTGGCCGTGGATCCGCAGCCCCTCCGCCACCGCGTCGTACACGGTGTGCCGGGGGTTCAGCGAGCCGCTCGGGTCCTGGAGGACCAGCTGGGCCCGCCTCCGGTAGGCCTTGAGCGCCGCGGAGCCGTACCCGAGCGGCTTCCCGTCGAAGGAGACCGTCCCGGAGGTGGGCCGGACCAGGCCGAGGAGCGAGCGGGCCAGGGTCGTCTTGCCGCAGCCGGACTCCCCGACGAGGGCCACGATCTCGCCCGCCCCGATGTCCAGGTCCACCCCGTCGACCGCCCGGGCGGGCGGCGCTCCCCGCCGCCCGGGGAAGGTGACGTGCAGTCCCCGCGCCGACAGCAGCGCCGCCGCCTTCTCCGTGCGCTCGGCCGTCTCCGTACTCATGACGCGCTCCCCACGTGGACGCAGGCGGCGCGGTGGTCCGCGGCCGCCTCCCGTAGCTCCAGGTCGATCTCCCCGCACGCGTCGACCGCCACCGGGCAGCGCGGACGGAAGGAGCAGCCGCCCGGCAGGTCCGCCGGGTCCGGCGGGTCGCCCGGCAGTCCGCGCGGCGCACGCCGGGACGCCGGGTCGCCGATCCGCGGGAAGGCCGAGGACAGGGCCCGGCCGTAGGGGTGCCGGGCGGCCTCGTACACGTCCCGCGCCGGCCCCTCCTCGACGACCCGGCCCGCGTACATCACGGCCAGCCGGTCGCAGGTGTCGGCGAGGACCGCGAGGTCGTGGCTGATCATCAGGAGGCTGATGGACTGCTCGGCGACCAGCCGCTCGATCAGCCGCAGGATCTGGGCCTGGATCATCACGTCCAGCGCGGTCGTCGGCTCGTCCGCGACGATCAGCTGCGGATCGCAGGCCAGCGCCATCGCGATCATCACGCGCTGCCGCTGGCCGCCGGACAGCTCGTGCGGATGGGCGGCGGCCCGCGCGGCGGGCAGCCCGACGTGTTCGAGCAGCTCGCCGACCTTCCGGCGGGCGGCCGCCGGGGTCGCCCGGCCGTGCACCAGCAGCGGTTCGGCGATCTGGTCCCCGATCCGGTGCACGGCGTTCAGCGAGTGCATCGCGCCCTGGAAGACGATGGACGCGCCCGCCCAGCGCACGGCCCGGAGACGGCCCCACTTCATGGCGAGGACGTCCTCGCCGTCGAGCAGGACCTCGCCCTCGATCCGCGCCGAGGCCGGCAGCAGCCGCAGCAGCGCCAGCGCCAGGGTGGACTTGCCGCAGCCGGACTCGCCGGCCACCCCCAGCTTCCGGCCGGCCTCCAGGGTCAGGTCGACCCCGCGGACCGCGGGGACGGCGTCCGCCCCCGTCCCGTACGTCACCCGCAGCCCGCGGACCTCCAGGAGGCTCGGCGTGTTCATCGACCCACCCCCAGCTTCGGGTTGAGCACGGACTCGACGGCCCGGCCGCACAGCGTGAACGCCAGCGCGACCAGGGCGATGGCGAGGCCGGGCGGTGCCAGGTACCACCAGTGCCCGGAGGAGACGGCGCCGGCCTCGCGGGCGTCCTGGAGCATGCCGCCCCAGGAGACGACGGTCGGGTCGCCGAGTCCGAGGAAGGCGAGGGTCGCCTCGGTGAGGATGGCGGTCGAGATGCCCAGCGTGGTCTGCGCGAGCACCAGCGGCATCACGTTCGGCAGCACGTGCCGGCTCATGACGTGCCCGTGCCCGCCGCCGAGGGCGGTGGCCCGCTCGATGTAGGGCCGGGACTCGACGGCGATCGTCTGGGCGCGCACGAGACGGGCCGTGGTCGGCCAGGAGGTCACCCCGATGGCGAGGACGACCGTCCACATGGACCGGGACATGACGGTGGCGAGCACGATCGCGAGGACCAGGGTCGGCATCACCAGGAACCAGTCGGTGACGCGCATGACCACGGTCGAGAACCAGCCGCCGTAGTGCCCGGCGATGATCCCGACCAGGGTGCCGATGGCGACCGAGAGCACCGCCGCGAGCAGCCCGACGAGCAGCGAGATCCGCGCCCCCCAGATCAGCAGCCCGAGCAGGGAGCGGCCGAACTGGTCGGTGCCCAGCGGGAACCGGGCGCTCGGCGACTCCAGGGCGGTGCCCGGGGCCTGGGTCACGGACTGCACGTCGGCGCCGACGGTCAGCGGGGCGGTCAGTGCGAGCAGGGCGATGAGGGCGAGGCCGGCGAGGCCGTACAGCCCGGCGCGGTGGCCGCGGTAGGACTTCCAGAAGCGGGCGGCCGAGCTCCGGCGGCGCTGGCGTCGCAGCGAGGCCGCCGACGGCGGTACCGACTCGGTCGAGGTCATCGGCCCACCCTGGGGTCGAGCAGCGGATACAGCAGGTCGGCGATCAGGTTCATGAGGATCATCGCTCCGGCGAAGACCACGAACAGTCCTTGGACGAGGGGGAGGTCGGGCACGCTCAGCGCCTGGTAGAACAGCCCGCCGAGCCCCGGCCAGGAGAACACCGTCTCCACCAGGATCGAACCGGCCGCCACGTGACCCAGGTTGATGAAGACCATGGTCACGGTCGGCAGGAGCGCGTTCGGCACGGCGTGCCGGCGCCGCACGTCGTCGTCGCGCAGCCCCTTCGCCCGCGCCGTCGTCAGGTAGTCCCCGCCCATCTCGTCGAGGAGCGAGGAGCGCATCACGAGGAGCGTCTGCGCGTAGCCGACGGCCACCAGGGTGACGACGGGAAGCACGAGGTGGTGGGCGACGTCGAGGACGTACGCGAAGCCGGTCTCGCCGGTGCCCGACTCCATGCCCCCGGTCGGGAAGAGGCCCGGGACCGGTCCGATGCCGACCGAGAAGACGATGATGAGCAGCAGCCCGAGCCAGAAGGAGGGCACCGACCAGAGGGTCAGCGCGATGCCGGTGTTCAGCCGGTCGCCGAGCCCGCCGTGGCGCCAGGCCGAGCGGGTGCCCAGCCAGAGCCCGAGCGCCGAGTAGATCACCACGGCGACACCGGTGAGCAGCAGTGTCGCGGGCAGCTTCTCGGCGATGAGGTCGCCGACCGGGGCGCGGAATTGGAAGGAGGTGCCGAGGTCGCCGCTCAGCGCCTTGGTGCAGTAGTCGGCGAACTGCTGCCACAGCGGCAGATCGAGACCGAACTGGCGGCGCAGCGTCGCGAGTTGCTCGGCCGAGGTGGGCACGCCGTGCGTCATCGCCTTCACCGGGTCGCCGGGGATGATCCGGAACAGGAAGAAGCTGGTGACGAGGACGGCGAAGAGGGAGACGAGCGCGCCGCCCAGCTTCCCCGCCGCGTGGCGGAGATAGCCGAGGGAGGCACCGGTGCGGGGTGCGCCGTCCGTGGCGCGGGCCTCTTCGGCCCGCACCACGTCGGCGGGGGTGCTCGCGGTCGTCACGGACTACTCGCGGTCGTCGGCGGTGGTGCGACGGCGGCGGGCGGTCCAGACGCCCACGGCGACGAGGACGAGTGCGACGGGCCCGAGGACCAGCCAGAGGGTCGTCGAGGATCCGGAGCCCTCGCCGTCGGACGCGGAGGCCGCGGGGACGGCCGACCACCAGCTCCAGTAGCCGTCCTGGCCCCAGAGGTTCCCGGCGGCCTCGGGCATGGTCGTGATGGACGCGATCTGGTCCGTGCGGTACGCCTCCAGGGCGTTCGGGTAGGCCATGATGTTCATGTACCCCGTGTCGTACAGCCGGGACTGCATCCGCTTCACCAGATCCGCCCGCTTGGCGGTGTCGTACTCGACCGCCTGCTGCGCGTAGAGGCCGTCGAACTCCTTGTCGCAGATGAAGTTGTCGGTGGCCCCGGAGTCCTTCGGCGTCGCGGGGAGCGTGCCGCAGGTGTGGATCGACAGGACGTAGTCCGGGTCGGGGTTGACCGACCAGCCGTCGAAGGCGAGGTCGTAGTCCCCCTTGACCCACGGGTCCGAGACGCTGTCCAGGCACTCGACCTTCAGGCCGATGCCGAGCTCGCCCCACCACTCCTGGAGGTACTTGCCGACGGCCTTGTCGTTCGGGTCGGTGGCGTGGCAGAGGATCCGGAAGTCGAGGGGCTTGCCGTCCTTGCCGACCCGCTTGCCGTCGGCGTTCTTCCGGTATCCGGCCGCGACCAGGACCTTGTCCGCCTCGGCGGGGTCGTAGGCGCGCCTCTGGCCGTCGCCCGGCTGCCAGAAGTACGAGCCGAAGCGCGGCGGGATGTAGCCCTGGCCCTCGACGGCGTGCCCCTGGAAGACCTTGTCGACGAGCGTGGCGCGGTCGACCGCGAGGAAGAGGGCCTTGCGGACCGCCGGGTCGAGCAGCGCCTTGTGGCCGTTGCCGAACGTGCCGCCGTCGCGGGCGCGTGCTCCGGGGTTGGTGGCGATGGCGTAGAAGCGGCGGCCGGGGGCGTCGTTGACCTTGACGTCCTGCTGGGTCTTCAGGGCCGCGGCCTGGGCGGGGGTCAGGTTCGGGACGAAGGACACCTCGCCCTTCTGGAGGGCGGCGACGGCGGCGTCCCCGTCCTTGTAGTACTTGAAGACCAGCTCGTCGAACTTGGGGGCGCCCCGCCAGAAGTCCTTGTTCGGCTTGAGCTTGATGTACTGGTCGACCTTGTAGTCCGTGATGACGAACGGCCCGTTGCCCACGATGGGGAACTGCTTGTCGTTGTTGAACTTGGAGAAGTCGCCGACCTTCTCCCAGACGTGCTTGGGCACGATCGGCACGTCGAGCGCGGTCATCGTGGCCTGCGGCTTCTTGAGCCGGATGACGAGGGTCTTCGGGTCGGGCGCGGTGACCTGCGCGAAGTTGGCCGTGAAGCTCCCGTTGGCGGTGGCCGCGTTCGGGTCGGTCATCATCTTGTTGAAGGTCCAGGCGGCGTCCTCGGCGGTGGCCGGCTTCCCGTCGGACCACTTCGAGTTCTCGCGGATCGTGTACGTCCACGTCAGCTTGTCCGCCGAGGGGGTCCACGCGGTCGCCAGGCCCGGGACCGTACGGGCGTCCTTGGCGTCGTAGTTGGTGAGGTACTCGTAGGCCAGCCGGTGGATGCTGGTCGAGGTGAGCTTCTGGGCGAGGAACGGGCTCAGCGAGTCGATGCTCTGCGAGACCGCCACGGTGAGCGTGTTCCCCGCGGCCTTGTCGTCCTCGGCGGATGCGGTACCGGGAACGGCCACGAGGGAGACGGCGGTGACACCTGAGGCGAGCAGCACGCGGAGTGCTCTGTGCGTGGGGGAGTGACGGGGCGGAACCTTCGTGACCATGACCATGGGACGTGACCTCGCGTCGGGGGATCTGTCGTGGATCTTGGGCTGACGGTGAGTGAAGCGAAGGTTTATCAGCGGTGGTCTGCCGTCGTCAACGATCCCTCAAACCCCTTGTGGGCTGCGGGAATGCCAAGAGGCCCCGTACCGGGGGACCGGTACGGGGCCTCATTGGTCTACTCCTGTGACGCCTTACTGCTGAGGGGCTGGCGGAGCCTGCGGAGGCTGCTCCTGCGACCAGTGCGGCGGCGGGACCTGCCCCTGTCCCTGGTCATCGGGCCGGCCCTGACCGTGCGGCTGCCCGTGCCCCTGATCCTGCGGATCGGCCTGCGGAGGCAGCGGCGCGCCCGGCTGCGGCTGCTGCCAGCCCTGCGGCATGCCCGGGGCGCCGCCCGGCGCGCCGTAGGGCTGTCCGGGGGCGGGCGGTGCTCCGTACGGCTGACCCGGCGCGGGCTGTCCGGGCATCGGCTGCCCGGGGACGTACGGGCCCGGCATCGGCTGGGCGCCGTAGGGCTGTCCGGGCGCGGGAGGCGCTCCGTACGGCTGTCCGGGAGCCGGCTGCTGGCCGTACGGCTGCTGCGGCGGGTACGGCTGTCCGGGCGGCTGCTGTCCGGGCATCGGCTGCCCCGGCGCCGGCTGTCCGGGCATCGGCTGGGCGCCGTACGGCTGCCCCGGAGCGGGCTGTCCGGGCTGTCCGGGCGCGAACTGCCCCGGCATCGGCTGGCCCGGCATCGGCTGTCCGGGCATCGGCGGGGCCATGTGGGGCGGCACCGCGCCCTGGGCGTCGCCGGTCCAGAGTCCCTGCGCCTGCTGCGCCCGCGCGAAGTCCTCCGCCACCATCGCCGAGAGGTGGAAGTACGCCTCGCGGGTCTTCGGCCGCATCATGTCGAGGTCCACCTCGGCGCCGGCCGACAGGTGCTCGTCGAAGGGCACGACCACGACACCGCGGCAGCGGGTCTGGAAGTGCTGCACGATGTCCTCGACCTTGATCATCTTGCCGGTCTCGCGGACCCCGGAGATGACCGTGATCGAGCGCTGCACCAGGTCCGCGTAGCCGTGCGCGGAGAGCCAGTCCAGCGTCGTCGACGCGCTGGACGCGCCGTCCACGGAGGGCGTGGAGATGATGATGAGCTGGTCGGCGAGGTCGAGCACCCCGCGCATCGCGCTGTACAGCAGGCCCGTGCCCGAGTCGGTGAGGATGATCGGGTACTGCTTGCCCAGGACGTCGATGGCCCGCCGGTAGTCCTCGTCGTTGAACGTCGTCGAGACGGCCGGGTCCACGTCGTTGGCGAGGATCTCCAGACCGGACGGCGCCTGCGAGGTGAACCGGCGGATGTCCATGTACGAGTGCAGGTACGGGATCGCCTGCACCAGGTCGCGGATGGTCGCCCCGGTCTCGCGCCGCACCCGGCGGCCCAGGGTGCCGGCGTCCGGGTTGGCGTCGATCGCCAGGATCTTGTCCTGCCGCTCCGTCGCCAGCGTGGCGCCCAGCGCGGTGGTCGTCGTGGTCTTGCCGACGCCGCCCTTGAGCGAGATGACCGCGATCCGGTAGCAGGAGAGGACGGGGGTCCGGATCAGCTCCAGCTTGCGCTGCCGCTCCGCCTCCTCCTTCTTGCCGCCGAGCTTGAAGCGGGCGGCGGCGCCCCCGGGCGTCCGGCTGGACTTCGGCTTCTGCTTGTTGTTCCGCAGGAGGCGGTCGGAGGAGAGCTCGACGGCCGCGTTGTAGCCGAGCGGGGCGCCCGGCACGGACCGCTCCCGCTGGTCGTGCGTCACGGGCGAGGGCCACGCGGCCCCGGTCCGCGGGTCGACCGGCTGCCCGCCCTGCGGCGGCTGCGGAGCCGCGGCCTGCGGGGGCACGGCGGCGGGGTGCGGGTAGCCGTAGCCGCCCTGGGCCTGCGGCGGCACGCCACCGGGGACGCCCGGCTGCCCCCCGGGGCCCTGCGGGTAGCCGTAGCCGGCCTGCTCCGGCGGCGTCCCGGGGTGCGGGAAGCCGTAGCCGCCCGCGGGCGCCGGGGGCTGGGGCTGCGGGGCCGCGGCACCCTGCGGGTAGCCGTACCCGCCCGGAGCCGGCGGCTGCTCCTGCGGTGCGGCCTGCGGGGCGTGCGGCGGCTGCGGTGCCTGCGGGTAGCCGTAGGCGCCGGGAGCCTGGGGCTGCGGCTGGGCCTGCGGAGGTACGGCACCGGGGGCGCCGGGTGCGGGCGGCGGCCAGGCGGCCGCGGGGGGCAGCGGTGCGGCCTGGGGCTGCGGCTGCGCACCCGGGGCCGGCTGAGCGGGCCACTGCTGGGCGGGGCTGGGCGCGGCCGGCTGGAACGACGGCGGCAGCGGCGGCAGTCCGGCGCCGGCCTGCGGCCCCGCCGGCGGCAGCGGCTGCCCGGGCGCGGGCGCCGGGACGGCTCCGACGCCGGGGAGGGGGCCGGGAGCCGCGTCGGGCGCATAGCCCGGCGGGACGGCGTCGGCCGGCGGGTACGGGACGGGGGCGATCGGCTCCGTCAGGGCCTCGGGAGCGGCCGTCTCGGGAGCGCTCGCGACGGCCTCGGGCAGGGCCGCCTCCGGCTCCGGAAGGGCCGTGTCGGCGGCGGATTCCGCGGGGGCGGCGTCGGCCACCGGCGCGGAGTCCCGAGTGGAGTCCTCCGTGGAGGGCGCGGCGGATTCCGCGGCGGGCTCCGGCTCGGTGTCGGTCGACGCGGAGGCGGAGGAGGGAGCGGAGGCGGGGGTGGAAGCGTCGGCGCCTCCGTCGTCCACGGCCGCGTCGTGGGTCTCCGGTGCCTCAGGGGTCTCCGGGGCCTCGGTCGTTCCGGCGGTCTCGGGAGCCGCGGGGGCTTCCGTCGCCCCGTGGTGCTCCGCTGCCTGCGGGGCCTCGGCGGAGAGGGCGTCCTCCCGGCGGGGCCCGGCGTCGGTGGTCGCCGCGTCGGCGGTCCCCGTCGGGGGGCCGCCGTCGGCCGGGGTGTCGCTCCCGGTGGTCCGGGCCGCCGCCGGCTCCTCAGCGCCGCCGCCGTGCGTCGCCGCCGCGGGCGTGGGATCGGGCGTCGCCGAACCGGCCCCGGCGGTCCGCTCGGCGATCTCGCGCTGGAGCGCCGCGGGGGAGAAGCGCATGGTCGAGCCGCTCTCGATGTCCCCGCCTCCGTAGGGCGCCGCGGGCGCGGGCGCCGGAGTGCCGGGCAGCGGCGCGGGCGGCGGGAAGCCCCCGGGCGCCGAGGCGTCGGCGGTCGGGGCGGCCGGGGGCGTCGCGACCGGCGGAGCACTGAAGGCAGGCGGGGCCACCGGGGGCGGGGCCACCGGAGGGGTCACCACGGGGGGAACGACGGCCGGGGGCACGGCCGCGGGAGGCGTCGCGGCCTGCGGAGCCCCGAAGGGAGGCTGGTGGCCGGGGGTCGGCTGGTGACCGGCCGGAGTCTGGTGCCCGGCGGGAGGCTGGTGGCCGGGAGGAGTCTGGTGTCCGGCGGCCGGGGGCATGCCCCCCGCGGGGGCACCCGCCACGGGCGTACCCGTCGCGGGAGTGCCGGGCACGGGCGTGCCACCGGCGGGCGTGCCCGCCGCGGGAGCCCCCGCGTTCCAGCTCGGCTCGAAGCCGCTGCCCGCCGGGAGGCCGGGCACCGGGACCGGGACGCCGCTCGGCGGCGGGGGAGTGGCACCGCCGGCCCCCGCACCGCCCGACGCGTTCTGCGTGTACCAGGCCGGCGGGGTGTAGTCGATGGTGAACTCACCCGTCATCTCGGCGGGATCCGCGTCGGACTGATCGTCGGCGGGCGGACTCCAACCCCCGCGGATCTCGTCGCGATCGCCGTTCACTTTGCCTCCTGGTGTGGTCGAGCACCCTTGTGCCGTGGTGGGCGGGGCTCTTCCACCCTAATCGGCGCGGGCAACCCCCGGGCAGGCCCGACGACCCCACCGCGCACGTCCCCATGACCCGTTCCGGTCACCAAGTGACCCGGCCGCGTCGAAGAGTGAGAACCCCGACCGTTCAAATCGATGCAAAAACGGACGTACTTGAACGTCTTCAGGCCGTTCGGTCCCGCTCAGTCCATTCTGCGCGCGGCGCCCAACAATCCGGTCTCGGCGTCGGTCCCCTGCGTCATGACGAACTGGCGGTCGCCCGGCGTGCACCAGAGCGTCACCCCGTCCGCGAGCGTGGAGAGCGCCTCGTACTCGTGGCGTGGCAGGCCCATGATGCGGCCGATCTGCGTGGCCTCGTCGGGCGAGACCCGCTGGACGCCGACCAGCGAGGACTTCTCCAGGAGCCGCGGCGCGACCGGGCTCAGATAGGGCAGCAGCGTGACCACCGACTGCCAGGGCGCCGACACCACGCGGCCGCGCGGCGGCCGCATGCCGCAGTCGCGGACGACGACCACGGGACTGCCCGCGGACGCACCCTGCGGCGGCACGCGCCCCACGTCGTGCAGCGCGATGCACGGCTGACCGCCGCCGGCGGCCTGGGCGAGCGCCGTCCAGGCCTGCGCACGGCCGGTCTCGACCGCCACCCGGGCCCCCGTCGCGGCCGCCCGGAGGGCCAGCACCTGCGCGGTCCACAGACCGCCGATCAGCGTGATGTCGTACGGGACGGGCCGGTTGATGCCGAGCACGGCGGGCCGGTTCTCGGCGTCGACGCCGATCACCATGCCGTCGTCGCCGACCGGCAGGGCCAGCGCCTCCAGTTGGTCGAGGGGGACGGAGTGCCGGTCGCGGCGCGGTCCGACCAGACCGAAGCCGAAGCGGGGCTTGGCGCCCCGGCCGGCCCGCGCGGACCCGCGGGACGCCGCCCGGCCCGAGCCCTGGCGCGCCGGGCCGCCGTAGGAAGAGGAGGAGGAAGCAGCGGTGTGGGACATCAGCGCGCACCCCCCAGCGGAAGCGTCGCGAGGATGCCCGGCACCTGTTCGCGGTCGAGCCGCACGAGCCCCGTCCTCACCCCGCGCGCCGCGCGCTCCAGTTCGTGGCGCGCCGCCACCAGTTCCTCGTCGCTGCGCCCGGTGATGCGGACGTGTCCGGTCACCGACACCTCCTGCCGGTCCCCGCCGCTCAGCGTCAGACTGAACGTCGTCGCGAGGGCGGGCAGCGAGGTCAGTAGGGCCACCAGCTGGGGCATCGAGGCCCCCGAGCCGCCCTGGCCGCCGAGCTGCGGCCAGCGCCCCACCCAGTACGTCGTGTGCCGCCGGTCGTCCACCCGCCAGGTCCGCGCGGTCTCCTGGGTCCGGCGGCCCTGCGTCTGCCCGCGGCCCGCCTGCGCTATCGCCATCGGGCTGGCGCAGGTCGAGGTGGCCAGCGCCGAGACCAGCTCCTGCTCCGTCAGCACGCTCGCCGCGAACCCGGCGCCCGCGAGCCTGCTCGCCAGCTGGTCCGCGGCCCGCACCACGCACTTCTGCGCCCCCTTGAGGCCGCCGCCGCGCGCGGCGACCGCCTCCGGGCAGAGCTCGGGGTCGAGCTTGAGCGCGATCCAGGTGATCCGTACGGCGGGCGAACCCGTCTGCGCCTGGAGCGGGCCGTAGTTGCGGGCCGCCATCGACTGGGCCGGCAGGTGCGGCGCGGGGGCGGGCTGCGTGTGCTGCACGATCTGCGCCGACTCCAGGCGGATGCCGTCCACGCTCAGTACGTCCCGGACCAGCCCGACCGGCAGCGGCGCGGCCGCCCGGTCCGGGCGCAGCGCCGTTCCCTCCGACTCCACCCGCAGGACCGCGGTCAGGAAGGTGCCGTCGCCGACCATGCCGACCGGGCGCCGGTCGCGGTCGCTGTACCCGTAGGTCCGCAGCGCCGGGTCGCACTCGACGACCGGGGCGATCCCCGGCTCGGTGCCCTCGGGCACGGTGAAGGACGAGGCCCGACGGGTCCGCGTCCGCAGCGCGAGGAACGTTCCGAGCCACTCGGGCAGCGAGCGGCGGTGCCGGCGGACGACCGCCATCACCACGAGCACGACGGCGACGACGCCCGCGGGCACCATCAGCATCGGCTCGACGACCCAGGCGACGAGCATCAGCGCCGCCGCCACCTCGATCAGTACGAGCTGTTGCAATTGGAACGAACCGAAGTGTCCCGGGCGTGCCTGGAGCTTCGGCGAGACCGAGGACACCGGCCCCGTGGACGGGGGTTCGGAGGCGGTGGCCGCGGCGGGCCGCGTCCGCGTCGCGGAAACCATGATGGAGAATCCCCCTCAATTCATCCCGATCACCCTGGCCCGCCAGGGCTTTGGCGGCCGGATCACCCTACCCGCCCCACGAACCCCACGGGACAGCAGGCATAGTAGGGGGCCGGTCCGACGGCCGGGGCCCGGGTGTCACCTCCCCGGCTCCCGCGCGAAGATCGCGCCTGACGAGAATGGGGACTCATGGCATCGCGGCGGGACGAGCTCAACGCGTACACCTTTGCGAAGAAGCGCACGGTGGCGGCATTCCTCCAACCCTCGCCCTCGGGCACGGAGGAGGGGGCGCCCAAGCCGCTGCGCGCGATCCTTCCGGGGCTGATCGTCGCCGCGCTCGTGGTGGCCGGGTTCGGCGCCTGGGGCATGTTCAAGCCGAACGCCCCCAAGGGCTGGGACACCCCCAAGACCCGGGTCATCGTCGGCAAGCAGTCGACGACCCGGTACGTGGTCCTGGAGACGGGCACCGGCAAGGACAAGAAGACCCTGCTCCACCCGGTCCTCAACCTGGCCTCCGCACGCCTCCTCCTCGACCCCGACCAGTTCCAGGTCGTCCAGGTCGCCGACGAGTTCCTCGACCGGGGCAAGCTGCCGCGCGGCCCCATCATCGGCATCCCGTACGCCCCCGACCGGCTGCCCAGCGCGGACGAGGCGGGCAAGGCGAAGCGCTGGGCCGTCTGCGAACAGCCCGGCGGCGGCGCCGGCGCCAGCGTCCAGAAGGCGACGTTCCTCTTCGCCGAGCGGGAGGCGAAGCTCACCGAGGGCGCCAACCGGCTCGGCGACGGCGAGGTCCTGTACGTCAAGGGACAGACGGGCGCCGCCCAGTTCCTCGTCGACCACACCGGCACCAAGTACCCGGTGAAGGCCGAGTCCACCGGACTGCTCACCGCGCTCGTCGGCCTCGGCAAGGAGCCGCAGCCGGTCACCGACGACTGGCTCGCCACCCTCAAGACCGGCGACGAGATCGACTTCCCGCGCATCGACAGCGGCGAGGTCGGCCGCCCCACCGAGATCCCCGGGGCCACCCTGACCGAGACCGAGAGCCGGATCGGCAACGTCCTCCTGGCCCCCACCGGCTCCGGACCCCAGCACTACGTCGTCCTCCCCAGCAAGGTGCAGCCGGTCACGCCGTTCACGGCCTGGCTGCTCATCAACGCCCCGCAGACCCGGTCCCTCGACATGGACGGCAAGGCCACCCCCGCCGACGCCTCCTCCTTCGTCCCCGACCCCACCGTCTTCCACGGCGAGGCGAACTGGCCCAAGCTGAAGTCCAAGCAGGTCAACGCCGTCTCCGGCCCCGGCGCCCGGGACACCGTGTGCAGCGTCCTCACCGGCGTCGACGACAAGGGCCGGACGACCCTCAGCACCTGGGCCGGCCCCCAGTACCCCGCGGACATCACCGCGGGCGGCAGCAGCACGTACGTCACCCCCGGCACCGGCCTGCTGTACACCCAGATCCAGGGCCGGCAGAAGGCGCCGGACGGCTCGCTGTTCCTGGTCACCGACACGGGACTGCGCTACGCGGTGCAGGCCAACGGAGACAGCGACTCCGCCCGTTCCGAGATCGGGGCCGGGGACAAGGAGAAGCCGACCGACGGCCGCCCGGAACCGAGCGACGCCCAGAAGCATCTCGGCTACGAGAAGGTCGTGCCGGCCCTGGTCCCGATCGAATGGTCCGAGTTCCTGTCCAAGGGCCCCCGGCTCGACTCCAACAGCGCGGCCCAGCCGCAGGGTTCCTAGGGGGTGGCACCGGTGACGACCTCCCGTACGCCCTCCCGCGCCCGGTCCCGCACGGCCCCCCGCACGGCCGTGCTCCTCGCGGCCGGCACCCTGACCGCGCTCCTCGCGGCCCCGGGCGCCGCCTCGGCCGCCCCGGACCACCGCGAAGGGCCGGCGGCCGGCCCCGTCCTCGACGGCAGCGGCGAGTGCACCTTCCCCATGAAGAAGCAGATCGCCGACACCCCCTGGCCGCTCCAGCGGGTCCTCCTCGACGAGCTGTGGCAGGACACCAAGGGCAAGGGCGTCAGGGTCGCGGTCATCGACACCGGCGTCGACGACGTCAACCCGCAGCTGCGGACCGCGGTCGACGCCAAGGCGGGCAAGGACTACCTCAAGCCCGACAAGAAGAACCCCGGCCTCGGCGACGAGCAGCGCGGCAAGACCGACGGCACCGTCGACCAGGTCGGACACGGCACCAAGGTGGCCGGCATCATCGCCGCCCGCCCCCGGGCGGGCACCGGATTCGTCGGGCTCGCCCCCGAGGCGACGATCATCCCCATCCGGCAGAACGACGAGAAGAACAGCGGCAAGGCCGACAGCATGGCGCAGGCCGTCACCTGGGCCGTCGCCAAGGGCGCCGACGTCATCAACATCTCGCAGGACACCACCTCGCGCCTGGGCCCCGAGACGGACCTGGCCAAGGCGGTCGCCGAGGCCGTCAGGAAGGACGTCGTCGTCGTCGCCTCCGCCGGCAACGACGGCATGGACGGCAAAGCCAAGCTGACCTACCCGGCCGCCTTCCCCGGCGTCCTCGCCGTCGCCTCCTCCGACCGGAACAACGAGCGCGCCGCGTTCTCCCAGGCGGGCCCCATGGTGGGCATCGCCGCCCCCGGCGTCGACATCGTCTCCACGGTCCCCGGCGGCGGCCAGTGCGTCGACAACGGCACCAGCTTCTCCGCTCCGTACGTGGCCGGCGTCGCCGCCCTGCTCCGCGCCGAGCACCAGGACTGGAGCGCGGCCCAGATCATCGCCCGGATCCAGCAGACCGCCGTGCGCTCGGTCAACGGGCGCGACAACTACGTGGGGTGGGGTGTGATCGACCCGGTGCGCGCCCTCGCGGACGCCCCCACGGCGCCGCCGACCGCGCCCACGCCCGACCCGCGCCCGCCCAAGCCGCCGGCCCCCGAGCCGGCGCGTCTGGCGCTGTCGGAGACGCCCCAGGAGCGCTCCGAACGGCTCGCCACCTACACGTTGGGGATCGGTGTCGTCCTGGTGGCCGTGGTCGCCGGGACCGCCATCGTGATCCGCGACAGCCGCCGCGGAAGGGGGGTCCGTTGACCGGCGTATCGGTCAAGTATCCCGACCCTCCTTTGCAGTTGGAACTGCCGCCGTCAATGGCTAAAGTGACCGCGGGGCGCACGGCAGTGCGATCCCAGCACGGGGGCGGCATCAGAAGATTCCCGTCCGCATCACGACCGGATGGCCCGACGGCCCCGCCGTCGACGCCACCGAAGGAAGAAGGGGCAAGATGTCGAAAGACCTGAACGTAACCAGTGCCGAACAAGTCAAGCTCGCCGGCCGGATCCAGGACTTCTCCGACGAGCTCCAGTCCCGCATCACCTCCCTCAACAGTGTGGTGGACCGCGTCCAGGCGGGCTGGCAGGGTGCTGCGAGCAAGGAGTACGACCGGGTCCAGAACGACCTGAACCAGCGCCTGCGCAGCATGCGCCAGGAGCTCGCGAACCTCGAAGAGATGATGCGCATGAGCGCCGACGGGTTCTCGCGCGAGGAGGAGGACCGCCTGCGGTCCTTCCGCTCGATGGACACCGGCGGCGGTTCCGGCGGCAACTCGAGCGCCATTCTCGGCGTCTGAGTCACTCGACCAGTCCACCGGGCCACTTCTCACTCCAGGAGTCAACACCATGACCACTGCGGTCAATTACGACACCGTGACGCAGGCGGCGGCCGACACCCGGCTGACCTCCACCACCCTCACCCAGAAGCTCGACGACCTCATGGCCGAGGTCAACCGCGTCGCCGGCAACTGGGAGGGTGAGGCGAAGATCGCGTACCGCGAGACCCAGGACCGCCTGACCCGCGACATGGCCGGCATGAACCAGGACCTGGCGCGCATCGCCCAGCTCCTCGACGAGTCGGTCGTCGGCTACCAGGACACCGACCGCGGCAACGCCGCCCGGTTCCGCATGATGTGAGACCAGGCACGCACGCGTGAGGGGGTGGCCCGTCGTACGGGCCACCCCCTCACGCGTGTCCGCGGCTCAGCGCAGGTCGAACTCGCCGTCCCTGGCCCCGAGGACGAACGCGTCCCACTCGGCCTTCGTGTACCGCAGCACCGTGCCCTTGTCGAGGGACGAACGCATCGCCACCGCCCCCTCGGGCAGCCGCGCGATCTCCACCCGCTCCTCGTCCGGGCTCGTCCCGGGAGCGCCCTCCCACGCGACGCCCGAGATGTCGAGCGCGTACAGCTCGTCCTTCTGGCGCTGCTTCTCGGCGGCCGCGGCGGCGCCGTCGGCGCCGGTCGTGCTCGTGTCTGCGTCGGTCATCGGCGCGTTCCCTTCGCGGTGGTACGGCGGTCCCACCCACAGTAGTGGGACCGCCCCACCCGGACGGCGGGAATCCACCCGCCGGTCCGGCCCGCTCCGTCAGTGCTGCTCGGGCAGCCAGCCGAGCTGCACCAGCGGCGCACCCCGCTTGCGCGACACGAACGTGCCCCGGCCCGGAGGCATCGGCCGCGCGCGGACACCGCCCAGGATGTCGCCCTCCTGCGGATCGCCGGAGAGGACGACGCCCTGCGCGCCCAGCTCCTTCACGCGCTGCATGAACGGCTCGTACATCGCCCGGGAGGCACCGCCGGCGCTGCGCGCCACGATGAACCGGATGCCGACGTCCCGCGCGAACGGCAGGTTCTCCACCAGGACCGCCAGCGGGTTCCCCGAGTTGGTGGCCACCAGCTCGAAGTCGTCCACCAGGACGAACAGCTGCGGACCCGTCCACCAGCTGCGGTCCCGCAGCTGCTGCGGGGTGATGTCGGGCTTGGGCGCCCGCTTCGTCATCACCGTGTTGATCGCGTCCATGTGCATCTGCATGGCCGAGGCCATCGGCGCGTACTCGAGGAGGTGCGAGGGCGCGACCGCCTCCAGCATCGTCCGCCGGTAGTCGCCGACCACGATCCGCGCCTGCTCCGGCGTGTACCGCTCGCACAGCTGCTTGGCGATGAGCCGGAGCAGAGCCGTCTTGCCGGACTCGCTCTCGCCGAACACCAGGAAGAACGGGTCCGACTCGAAGTCGACGAACACCGGCTCCAGGTTCGTCTCGTCGATGCCGATCGCGATGCCGTGCTGCGGGTACTCGAAGCCCTTCGGCAGTCGCTCCGCCGGCAGCTTGCGCGGCAGCAGCCGCACCTCCGGCGCCGGGGCCCCGCCCCACGAGGCCTGCACGGACCGGACGAACGCCGCCGTGCCGTCCGACAGGTCGGCCGCCGAGCTCGATCCGTCGATCCGCGGCAGCGCGCCCATGAAGTGCAGCTTCTCCGGCACCTGGCCCCGGCCCGGCACACCGGCCGGCACGTTCGCCGCGACCTTGCGGTCGAACTCGGAGTCCATCACGTCACCGAGCCGCAGTTCGAGCCGGCCCAGCATCTGGTCCTTGAGCGCCGCCCGCACCTCCATGTAACGGGAGGCGGTGATCACCACGTGGATGCCGTAGCCGAGACCCCGCGCCGCGATGTCGGAGACGATCGGCTCCAGCGTGTCGTAGTCGTTGCGGAAGCCGCCCCAGCCGTCCACGACCAGGAAGACGTCGCCCCAGGCCTCGCCGGGCAGTTCGCCCGCGGCCCGCTTGCGCCGGTAGGTCGCGATCGAGTCGATCGCGTGCGAGCGGAAGAACTCCTCGCGCCGGTTCAGCACGCCCATGACCTCGGCGACCGTGCGCCGCACCCGCTCCGGGTCCAGCCGGGACGCCACCCCGCCGACGTGCGGCAGGTCGGCGAGCGACACCAGGCCGCCGCCACCGAAGTCCAGGCAGTAGAACTGCACCTCCGCCGGCGTGTGGGTCAGCGCGAACGACGAGACGAGCGTCCGCATCATCGTCGACTTGCCGGACTGCGGACCGCCGACCACCATCATGTGGCCCGCCGCACCCGAGAAGTCCCGGTACAGCACCTCGCGCCGCTGCTCGAAGGGCTTGTCGATGAGGCCGAGCGGCACCGTGAGCCCGCCCTGGCGCGTGTACTCGGTCGCCGTCAGCCCCCGGTCCGCGGTCTGCGCGAGACCCGGCAGCAGCTGGTCCAGCGACGGCGCCTGGTCGAGCGGCGGCAGCCACACCTGGTGCGCGGGCACCCCCTGGCCCTCCAGCCGGCGGACGATCACGTCGAGGACCGTGTCCGCGAGCGCGTCGTCCTCCTCCGCCCGCCGCTCCGTGAGGTACGCCGGGTCCGGCGCCGCGTACACCACCGGCACGGGCGCGGCCGTGAACAGCGCGGGACGCCGCTCCACCGGCATGTGCCCGACCTCCAGGCGCGGCCCGCCCGTCCGGTACGTGCCCGAGACGTACGCCGCCTTGAAGCGGGTCATCTCGTCCGTGCCGAACTTCAGATAGCCCGAGCCCGGCACCGACGGCAGGTGGTAGGCGTCCGGCACGCCGATCGCCGTCCGCGACTCCGCCGCGGAGAAGGTCCGCAGACCGATCCGGTACGAGAGGTACGTGTCCAGGCCGCGCAGCTTGCCCTCCTCCAGGCGCTGCGAGGCGAGCAGCAGGTGCACACCCAGGGAGCGGCCGATCCGGCCGATCTGGATGAACATGTCGATGAAGTCCGGCTTGGCGGTGAGGAGTTCGGAGAACTCGTCGATCACGAGGACCAGCGAGGCCAGCGGCTCCAGCGGGGCGCCCGCCGCGCGCGCCTTCTCGTAGTCGTGGATGTTCGCGTAGTTGCCCGCGGACCGCAGGAGTTCCTGGCGCCGCTGCAGCTCGCCGCGGATCGCGTCGCCCATGCGGTCGACGAGCGTCAGGTCGTCGGACAGGTTGGTGATGACCGCCGCCACGTGCGGCATCTGCGACATGCCCGCGAAGGTCGCGCCGCCCTTGAAGTCCGCGAGGACGAAGTTCAGCGTCTCAGAGGAGTGCGTCACCGCGAGACCCAGCACCAGCGTCCGCAGCAGCTCCGACTTGCCGGAACCCGTGGCGCCGACGCACAGGCCGTGCGGGCCCATGCCCTCCTGCGCGGCCTCCTTCAGGTCGAGCATGACCGGCTGGCCGTCCTCGCCCACACCGATCGGGACGCGCAGGCGCTCGGCCACCGACCGCGGCCGCCAGGTCCGTGCCACGTCCACCGAGGCCGCGTCGCCCAGGTTCAGCAGATCCGTGAAGTCCAGGTTGGCGAGCAGCGGCTCGTCGTCGTCCCCGCCGCCCATCCGCAGCGGCGCGAGCTGACGGGCCAGCGCTTCCGCCGCGGGCAGCGAGATGCCGTCCGGCAGCCCCTCGTACGCGAAGCCGCCCCCCGACTCCAGCCGCAGCCGGCCCGGTCGCACGACCACCGAGAGCCCACCGCGCGGCTCGTCGAGGTCACCGGAGACGACCTCGACGATCGTCACGCCCTGCAGGCCCTCGGCCGCCGCGAGCAGCGAGTCCGGCGGCACCATCCCGCCCCGGGTGGAATGGGAGTCCAGCACCACGACCACGTGCGGCTGGTCGAGCACCGGCTGGTTCTCCCGGGAGAACCGCGGACGCCCGTCCAGCTTCGAGCGCATCAACTGCTCGACCTCGGTGAGGTCGTCGCCGAACAGCCGCTTCGTACCGGCCCCGTCGTAGCCGTTGGGCTGACCCGACACCTGCGTGTGCGGCAGCCACTTCGTCCAGTCCCAGCGGTCCTGCGCCGAACGGGCCGCGACCACCGCCAGCATCAGGTCGTCGGGGGAGTGCAGCGTCACCAGCTGTGCCACCAGGGCACGCGCCGCCGCCTGCGCCGACTCCGGCTCACCCGAGACCGTGACGTGGTAGAACGCCCGCATCGACACCGCCATCGGCAGCCCGTCCAGGGTCCCGTGCACCGCGAGGAACTGCTGCATCGCCCCCGCGCACAGCGGCTCCAGCTCGTCCACCGGCGCGGTGTCCGGAGCCACCAGCGGCGTCGCCAGCTGCTGCGCCCCGAGCCCTATCCGCGCCTGCCCGAAGTCGTGATCGCCGACCCGGCGCTCCCACACCCGCGAGCCCTCGGCCACCACCGACCACAACTGCTCGGGAGCCGGGTGCAGATACAGCTGAGCGTCCCGCTGCCTGTGCGCCGTGCGCCGGACCGTACGCCGCGTCTGCGCGAGGTATTTGAGGTAGTCGCGGCGGACATCTGACATTTGCCCCTGCGTACCGCGACGGAATCTCACGAACTGGGCGACGGCCATCGCGACCGTCGAGGCGAGCATCAGCGTGCCCATGATCCGCATGATCGGCGACGGCGTCATGAAGAAGAACACCACCGAGGAACCCATGCCGAGCATCGGCAGGAGCTGCATCAACGCCGACTCCTGCTGTCCCCGCGGGAGTTCCGGCGGAGACTCCAGGACCAGTTCCCCACCGGGCACTTCCGGCGGAAGAGACCTCGGCGGGCGTTTGACGACGATCTGGCTCACCGGCGCATCAATCCCTCGTTGGAGGCGGGCTCGTGGCGGGAGCAGCCGCCCGGCACCCCTGTCGGCAGCCGGGCACACGGACTTCCCCCATGGGACGGCGATCCTACTTGCAGCCCTCACCCTCCGTCCCCGGTAGGGTGGCGCGCGCATCGTGCGCAACCGCGAATCAGGGGGTCCAGACACGTGAGTACGACCGCAGCGACCGGTTTCTGCCGCGTCACCGTCGTGGCGCCGGACAGCCGCATCGACGTCGCACTCCCCGAGGACATCGCCGTCGCCGACGTCTACCCGGAGATCCTGCGGCTCACCGGACAGACGCAGGCGGCCGGCACGCCCACGGGCTACCACCTGGTCCGCCGGGACGGATCCGTCCTCGACGGGGCCCGCACCCTCGCCGCCCAGCAGGTCCTCGACGGCGAGGTGCTCTCCCTGCGCCCGTTCGCCCAGTCGCTGCCGCCGGCCGTCTACGACGACGTCTCCGACGCCGTCGCCTCCGCCGTCACCCGCGACCGGCACCTGTGGAGCGACGAGCTCCTCCGCGGCGCCGGACTCCTCGGCGGCGTGCTGCTCCTCGTCCTCATGGGCTTCGTGCTCTGGTTCGCGGACCCGATCCGGCACGACATGCACAGCCTGCCCGGGATCATCGCGGGCGCCGCCGGACTCCTCCTCACCGCCTTCGCCGGCGTACGCGCCCGCGTGTACGCCGATCGGGCCACCGCCGTCGCCCTCGGCCTCGGCGCGCTCCCGCTCCTGCTCATCGCCGGCTCCGGCATCGTCGGCCCCGACCCCGGCCAGGGACCCGGCCGCCTCCAGTTCCTGCTCGGCTGCGTCACCGTCCTCGTCGCCTCCGTGGCGCTCGTCGCGCTCACCCCCAGCGGAGACGCCCCCTTCGTCGCCGCCACCTTCCTGGCCACCGTCGGCACCCTCGCGACCTTCACGGCGATCCTCACCGAGTCCACCGCCACCGAGACCGCCGCCGTCTGCGCCCCCGTCGCCATCGGCCTCGTCGCCTTCCTGCCCGGCCTCTCCGCCCGCTTCGCCCGGCTCCCCATCGGCTACGCCGCCCCCCGCAGCGCCGCCGACGAGGAGTTCCACGCCGACCCGCAGCAGCCCGCCGGCGACGACCCGCAGCCCGTCGACGGCGAGCGCATCGCGCTCCAGGCCCGCCGCGGCCACGAGATGCTCCTCGGCCTGGTCGGCGGCTGCGCCGCGGTCGTCGTCGGCTCCGCCGCCGTCCTCGGCTTCGCCGGAAACGTCTGGGGCCAGCTCCTCGCCCTCGCCGCGGGCCTGGCGATGCTGCTGCGCGCCCGCCTCTTCCGCTACACGTCGCAGGTCGTCTGCGTCCTGGTCGCCGGCATCGCGGCCATCGCGCTCCTCGTCCTCGGACTCTCCCTGAACCCGCCGGCCGACCTGGTCAAGGACCTCCTCATGTACGGCGACCGGGGCGGCCTGGACATCCGCACCATCTGGCTCACCGCCTCCGTCGCCGCCGGAGCCGCGCTGATCACCGCGATCGGCCTGATCATCCCGAGGAAGGGACTCTCCCCCTTCTGGGGCCGGCTCCTCGACCTGGCGGAGGGCTTCGTCCTCCTCTCCCTCGTCCCGCTCTGCCTCGCCGTCCTCGACGTCTTCTCCACGGTCCGCTCCCTCACCAGCAAGTAGCGGCCCCATCCGGAGGCGCTCCGGCGAGCTGGTACGCTGTGTGACGGCCGTTTGTGTACGCGCTCCCGGAGATCTCTGGAAGCTGCGCCCATCGGACCTTCGCCCGCCGAGTCACGGAAGCTTCCCCTGAGACCTAGACCAGGGGCACTCGCGGGCGCACGAACACCTCAAGAGGAGATCCGCGTGGCTCTCGACGCCGCTGTCAAGAAGCAGATCATGACCGAGTTCGGCACCAAGGAGGGCGACACCGGCTCCCCCGAGGTCCAGGTCGCCATGCTGTCCCGTCGCATCTCGGACCTGACCGAGCACCTCAAGCAGCACAAGCACGACCACCACTCCCGCCGTGGTCTGCTGATCCTGGTCGGCCAGCGCCGCCGCCTCCTGCAGTACCTGGCCAAGAAGGACATCCAGCGCTTCCGTACGCTGGTCGACCGCCTCGGCATCCGCCGCGGTGCGGCCGGCGGCGCCAAGTAAGCAGGTGACGAGGGAGCGGTTCCCCCTTTCAGGGGGCCGCTCCCTTTGCCGTACGTGCACAAAGTGCGCATCGGCCCGTAGGCTGGTCGCACAACCCCCATAACGACGAGCGAGAAGCCGCCGGCTCGCCGCCGGTCCTCGGTAGTGGCCCCCGGGAACGACACCCCGGGTGCTTCGATCGAAGACCGGCCAGCACCCGAGGCGCGCTTCTCCGCCCCCGTCGCACACCGTCCCCGGCCACACGGGCCCCGGACGCAAAGACGAACACGTAGGAGAAACCGCTAGTGGAGAACGAGACCCACTACGCCGAGGCCGTCATCGACAACGGCACCTTCGGCACCCGCACCATCCGCTTCGAGACCGGCCGTCTGGCCAAGCAGGCCGCCGGCTCCGCCGTCGCCTACCTGGACGACGACACCATGGTCCTCTCGGCGACCACCGCCTCGAAGCGCCCCAAGGACCAGCTCGACTTCTTCCCCCTCACGGTGGACGTCGAGGAGCGGCAGTACGCGGCCGGCAAGATCCCCGGCTCCTTCTTCCGCCGGGAGGGCCGCCCCTCCGAGGACGCGATCCTCACCTGCCGCCTGATCGACCGCCCGCTGCGCCCCTCCTTCAAGAAGGGCCTGCGCAACGAGATCCAGATCGTCGAGACGATCATGGCGCTCAACCCCGACCACCTGTACGACGTGGTCGCGATCAACGCCGCCTCCGCCTCCACGATCCTGGCGGGCCTGCCCTTCTCCGGCCCGATCGGCGCCACCCGCGTCGCCCTGATCAAGGGCCAGTGGGTCGCGTTCCCGACGCACACCGAGCTCGAGGACGCCGTCTTCGACATGGTCGTCGCCGGTCGCGTCCTGGAGGACGGCGACGTCGCGATCATGATGGTCGAGGCCGAGGCCACCGAGAAGACCATCGAGCTCGTCAAGGGCGGCGCCGAGGCGCCGACCGAGGAGGTCGTCGCCGCCGGTCTCGAGGCCGCGAAGCCCTTCATCAAGGTCCTCTGCAAGGCCCAGTCGGACCTCGCCGCCAAGGCCGCCAAGCCCACCGGCGAGTTCCCGGTCTTCCTGGACTACCAGGACGACGTCCTGGAGGCCCTCACCGCCGCCGTCAAGGGTGAGCTCACCAAGGCGCTCACCATCGCCGGCAAGCAGGAGCGCGAGGCCGAGCTCGACCGCATCAAGGAGATCGCCGCCGAGAAGCTCCTCCCGGCCTTCGAGGGCCGCGAGAAGGAGATCGGCGGGGCCTACCGCGCGCTGACCAAGAAGCTGGTCCGCGAGCGCGTCATCAAGGACAAGGTCCGCATCGACGGCCGTGGCCTCACGGACATCCGTACGCTCGCGGCCGAGGTCGAGGCCATCCCGCGCGTGCACGGCTCGGCGCTGTTCGAGCGTGGCGAGACCCAGATCCTGGGCGTCACCACCCTCAACATGCTCCGCATGGAGCAGCAGCTGGACACCCTCTCCCCGGTGACCCGCAAGCGCTACATGCACAACTACAACTTCCCGCCGTACTCCGTCGGCGAGACCGGCCGCGTGGGCTCGCCCAAGCGCCGCGAGATCGGCCACGGCGCCCTCGCCGAGCGCGCCATCGTGCCGGTCCTCCCGACCCGCGAGGAGTTCCCCTACGCGATCCGCCAGGTGTCCGAGGCCCTCGGCTCCAACGGCTCGACGTCGATGGGCTCGGTCTGCGCCTCCACCATGTCGCTGCTGAACGCCGGTGTGCCGCTCAAGGCCGCCGTCGCCGGCATCGCCATGGGCCTGATCTCCGAGGAGATCGACGGCCAGACGCACTACGTCGCCCTCACCGACATCCTCGGTGCGGAGGACGCCTTCGGCGACATGGACTTCAAGGTCGCCGGCACGAAGCAGTTCGTGACCGCGCTCCAGCTCGACACCAAGCTCGACGGCATCCCCGCCTCGGTCCTGGCCGCCGCGCTGAAGCAGGCCCGTGACGCGCGTCTGCACATCCTCGACGTGATGAACGAGGCGATCGACGTTCCGGACGAGATGTCCCCGAACGCGCCGCGCATCATCACGGTCAAGATCCCGGTGGACAAGATCGGCGAGGTCATCGGCCCCAAGGGCAAGATGATCAACCAGATCCAGGAGGACACCGGCGCCGAGATCACGATCGAGGACGACGGCACCATCTACATCGGTGCCGCCGACGGCCCGGCCGCCGAGGCCGCCCGCGCCACGATCAACGGCATCGCCAACCCGACCATGCCGGAGGTCGGCGAGCGCTACCTGGGCACGGTCGTCAAGACCACCACCTTCGGTGCCTTCGTCTCCCTGCTCCCGGGCAAGGACGGCCTCCTGCACATCTCGCAGATCCGCAAGCTCGCCGGCGGCAAGCGCGTGGAGAACGTCGAGGACGTGCTCGCGATCGGCTCCAAGGTCCAGGTCGAGATCGCCGAGATCGACCAGCGCGGCAAGCTGTCCCTGATCCCCGTGATCGCGGACGAGGACGCTGCCGAGGGTGACAAGGACGACGCTGCCAAGTGACGTCCCGTAGTTCCCGCGCGACGGCCCGCCCCTCCTCGGAGGGGCGGGCCGTCGCCCGTACCCAAACGCTTCTCCCGGGCAGGGACGGCATCGGCACGGTCCGGCGCACCACCCTCCCCGGCGGCCTCCGCGTCGTCACCGAGACGCTGCCCTCCGTGCGCTCCGCCACCTTCGGCATCTGGGCCCACGTCGGATCCCGCGACGAGACCCCGGCGCTCAACGGCGCCACCCACTACCTGGAGCACCTCCTCTTCAAGGGCACCCGGCGACGGTCCGCCCTCGACATCTCCGCCGCGATCGACGCGGTCGGCGGCGAGATGAACGCCTTCACGGCGAAGGAGTACACCTGCTACTACGCCCGGGTCCTCGACACCGACCTGCCGCTGGCGATCGACGTCGTCTGCGACATGCTGACGGGGTCCCTCATCCTCGAGGAGGACGTCGACGCCGAGCGCGGCGTGATCCTCGAAGAGATCGCGATGACCGAGGACGACCCCGGCGACGTCGTGCACGAGCTGTTCGCGCAGACCATGTTCGGCGACACCCCGCTGGGCCGCCCGGTCCTCGGCACCGTCGACACGGTCAACGGCCTCGGCCGCGACCAGATCGCCCGCTTCTACAAGAAGCACTACGACCCGACCCACCTGGTCGTGGCCGCCGCGGGCAACGTCGACCACGCCACGGTGGTACGCCAGGTCCGCCGCGCCTTCGAGAAGGCCGGCGCCCTCACCCGTACCGACGCCGTCCCCGTCGCCCCCCGCGACGGCCGGCGCACCCTGCGCGCGGCGGGCCGCGTCGAGCTGCTGAACCGCAGGACCGAGCAGGCCCACGTGGTCCTCGGCATGCCGGGCCTGGCCCGCACCGACGAGCGCCGCTGGGCCCTCGGGGTGCTGAACACCGCCCTCGGCGGCGGCATGTCCTCCCGCCTCTTCCAGGAGGTCCGCGAGAAGCGCGGCCTGGCCTACAGCGTGTACTCGTACACCTCGGGCTTCGCCGACTGCGGCCTCTTCGGGGTCTACGCGGGCTGCCGCCCGGCCCAGGTCCACGACGTCCTGAAGATCTGCCGCGACGAGCTCCACAAGGTCGCCTCCGACGGCCTCACGGACGATGAGATCGCCCGCGCCGTCGGCCAGCTCTCCGGGTCGACCGTCCTCGGCCTGGAGGACACCGGCGCCCTGATGAACCGCATCGGCAAGAGCGAGCTCTGCTGGGGCACCCAGATGTCGGTCGACGACATGCTGGACCGGATCGCGGCCGTCACCCCGGACGAGGTCCGCGAGGTCGCCCGCGATGTACTGGACCAGCGGCCCTCGCTCTCGGTGATCGGCCCGCTGAAGGACAAGCAGGCGGACCGCCTCCAGCAAGCGGTCTCCTGACCCACGAGTCCCCCTAAGGAAGACAATGAGCAAGCTGCGCGTGGCCGTCCTCGGTGCACGGGGCCGCATCGGCTCCGAGGCGGTCAAGGCCGTCGAGGCCGCCGAGGACATGGAACTGGTCGCGGCCCTCGGCCGCGGCGACAAGCTGGAGCGCCTCGTCGAGGCGGACGCCCAGGTCGTCGTCGAGCTGACCACCCCGGCCTCGGTCATGGAGAACCTCGACTTCTGCGTGCGCCACGGGATGCACGCCGTCGTCGGCACCACCGGCTGGACCGAGGAGCGCCTCGCGCAGCTGCGGACCTGGCTCGCCGCCTCCCCGGAGACCGGCGTCCTCATCGCTCCGAACTTCTCCATCGGCGCGGTCCTCACCATGAAGTTCGCCCAGATCGCGGCCCCCTACTTCGAGTCCGTCGAGGTCGTCGAGCTGCACCACCCGCACAAGGTGGACGCCCCCTCGGGCACCGCGACCCGGACGGCCCAGCTGATCGCGGCCGCCCGGGCCGAGGCGGGTCTCGGCGCCCAGCCCGACGCCACCGCGACCGCCCTGGACGGGGCGCGCGGCGCCGACGTCGACGGCGTCCGCGTGCACGCCGTGCGCCTCGCGGGCCTGCTGGCCCACCAGGAGGTGCTGCTCGGCGGCGAGGGGGAGACCCTGACGGTCCGCCACGACTCGCTCCACCACTCCAGCTTCATGCCGGGCATCCTGCTGGGCGCCCGCCGTGTCACCACCGCTCCGGGCCTGACCTTCGGCCTGGAGAACTTCCTGGACCTGGGCTGACGGTCATGGGTGGAAAGATCACGTACGTCTTCCTGGCCACCGTGCTCGTCCTCGTCTTCGGCGTGGTGGCGATGGAGGGCGTCCTGCTCCTCCTCACGGGCGAGCCGGCCGCCATGGGGATGGGCGCCGTGGCGTTCCTGCTGCCCGGCGTCGGCGGCTGGTTCCTCTGGAAGAACACCCGGTTCGCCCGCCAGGCGGGCCGCCTCGCCACCGAACTGGAGGCGGAGGGCGGCCTGCCCGTCGACGAGCTGAAGCGCACCCAGGGCGGCCGGATCGACCGCGACTCGGCCGACGAGGTCTTCGCCCGGCGCAAGGCCGAGACGGAGGACGCCCCGGACGACTGGCGCTGCTGGTTCCGGCTCGCGGTCGCCTACCACGACGCCCGCGACACCCCCCGGGCCCGCAAGGCGATGCAGCGGGCCATCGCCCTCCACGAGGGCCGTCCGGTCAGCGCGTAGCGACCGGGGCCACGCCGTACTCGGCGTTCCAGGCCTCGACCGTGTCGGCGGCCCGGTCGAAGGCCTCGACGCGGGAGAGGAAGTCGGCGTTGTGGTCGGTGAGCAGCATCAGCTGCTCGCCGTCCCGCCGGTCGAGGACCAGGGCCTGGCCCTGCACGGTGCGGGGGAGCCCCAGCCAGCGCACCGGCTGCTGCACGGTGCGGACGGAGGTCACCTTCGCCCAGGGCACGGTGGTGGTGGAGAAGAAGGCCGCGCGCCGGATCCCGGCGCGGCTCACCCAGGTCCCCATGCGCAGCATCCGCAGGGCGGCCAGGATGACGAGCACGGCGGTGGCCAGGGTGGCGGCCCCGCCGCTGAATCCTCCGGCCGCGGTGATGATCACCGCGGCGAGGAGGACGAACGAGGCGAACAGCAGCGCGAGCGCCGCCGCCCCGACCCGCCAGGAGCCCGGCCGGTACGGACGGCGCCACTGGTCGTGGTCGTCGAACGGCAGGGCGACGTGGTCGGTCGTGTCAAAAGCACGGTCGGCCGTCAGAAAGGGCAGGGGCACGACAGGTCCTCACTCACAAGCACGCTCGAAGGGGCAGTGCCCGGTGAGGCTACCTCAGCGGTTGTCGGAGGCCTCGGACTGCTGCCGATGAGTGGCGGAGTCCCCCGCCTGAAGGGACGGCATCCCGAAGACCAACGAGCCCACGAGGCCGGCGACGACCGTCAGGCCCAGCAGGGTGCGGCCCACGATCTGCGAGGCACCGAGGCGCTCCCGGGGTGGTGGAGTGACGTTACTGCGGAAGTGGTCCGCCTCCGCGACGAACGCGAACGGTACGGGCTCTTTCCGGCTGAACATCAGGGCCACTCTCCTCGGGTCGTTGTCATGCGTCACAGGTACAGACGACGGATCCGGGGTTCTGGTGCCCTGAATTCACCGAAGTAGCCGAATCTCATCCTCCGGTAGGACGTCGTTAGAGTGGGCGACTGCATTAGCCGATGGGAAGGACCGCTGGTGACCGACAGCCCCACCGAGAACGTGAAGATCGACTTGCGGAGCGACATCACCGTCGACCTGGTCAAGAGCGCGGCGGCCGACTCCGACGTCCTCTGGGCCGCGCGGGTCTCCACTGCGGGCGAGCAGTCCCTCGAAGAGCTCCAGAAGGACCCGGAGCGCTCCAAGGGCCTGATCAACTACCTGATGCGGGACCGCCACGGCAGCCCCTTCGAGCACAACTCGATGACCTTCTTCATCAGCGCCCCGATCTTCGTGTTCCGCGAGTTCATGCGGCACCGCGTGGGCTGGTCGTACAACGAGGAGTCGGGCCGCTACAGGGAGCTCCAGCCGGTCTTCTACGTCCCCGACGCCTCCCGCAAGCTCGTCCAGGAGGGCCGCCCCGGCAAGTACGTCTTCGTCGACGGCACCCAGGAGCAGCACGACCTGGTCAGCCGCACGATGGAGGACTCGTACCGCCAGGCGTACGCCTCCTACCAGGAGATGCTGGCCGCCGGTGTCGCCCGCGAGGTCGCCCGCGCGGTCCTGCCCGTCGGCCTCTTCTCCTCGATGTACGCCACGTGCAACGCCCGCTCGCTGATGCACTTCCTCGGTCTGCGCACCCAGCACGAGCTCGCCGCGGTCCCGTCCTTCCCACAGCGTGAGATCGAGATGGTCGGCGAGAAGATGGAGGAGCACTGGGCCCGGCTGATGCCGCTGACCCACGGCGCCTTCAACAAGAACGGCCGTGTGGCCCCGTAGGGCACAGATGTCCGAACCACCCGTGCGAAGTGTCCGTATTGCGACGTTTCACGAAGTTCATCTAGGCTGATCAAACGGACCCGGCGCTGCCTGAACCCCCGAGCAGGCAGCGCCGGGCTCCCTTTCTCCTGTCCCCCTAGGGGACACCCGGCGCTGAGCAGCGAGTAGCGTGTTACCCATGGCTCCGATCTCCACTCCGCAGACCCCCTTCGGGCGGGTCCTCACCGCCATGGTCACGCCCTTCACGGCGGACGGCGCACTCGACCTCGACGGTGCCCAGCGACTGGCCACCCACCTGGTGGACGCAGGCAACGACGGCCTCGTCATCAACGGGACCACCGGCGAGTCCCCCACCACCAGCGACGCGGAGAAATCGGAGCTGGTACGAGCGGTACTGGAGGCGGTCGGCGACCGCGCCCACGTGGTGGCCGGCGTCGGCACCAACGACACCCACCACTCCCTCGACCTGGCCCGCACCGCCGAGCGCGACGGCGCGCACGGCCTCCTCGCCGTCACGCCCTACTACAACAAGCCCTCACAGGAGGGCCTGTACCGGCACTTCTCGGCCATCGCCGACGCCACCGAGCTCCCGGTGATGCTCTACGACATCCCCGGCCGCAGCGGCGTCCCGATCGACACCGAGACGCTCGTCCGGCTCGCCGAGCACCCGCGCGTCGTCGCCAACAAGGACGCCAAGGGCGACCTCGGCCGCGCCAGCTGGGCCATCGCCCGCTCCGGCCTCGCCTGGTACTCCGGCGACGACATGCTCAACCTGCCCCTGCTCTCGGTCGGCGCCTGCGGCTTCGTCTCCGTCGTGGGCCACGTCGTCACCCCGGAGCTCCGCGCCCTCCTCGAAGCCCACCTGGGCGGCGAGATCCAGAAGGCCACCGAGATCCACCAGAAGCTGCTCCCGGTCTACACCGGGATGTTCCGCACCCAGGGCGTCATGACCACCAAGGCCGCGCTCGCCCTCCAGGGCCTCCCGGCCGGCCCCCTGCGGCTGCCCCTCGTGGAGCTGTCCGCCCCCGAGACCGAGCAGCTCAAGGTCGACCTGGCCGCCGGCGGGGTAGAGCTCTGACAACGGACTTCACAACTGAACACTGACAACAGCAAGTGCACGAATGTCATGCGCGCCACGTGCCGAGGGGTACGTGGCGTGCGTGGTGAGGAGAGTCTTTTGAGTCATCCGCATCCCGAACTCGGTGCCCCGCCGAAGCTGCCGAAGGGCGCCCTGCGCGTCATCCCGCTCGGCGGGCTCGGCGAGATCGGCCGAAACATGACGGTCTTCGAGTTCGACGGCCGTCTGCTCATCGTCGACTGCGGCGTCCTCTTCCCCGAAGAGGAGCAGCCGGGCGTCGACCTGATCCTCCCGGACTTCAGCATCATCCGGGACCGCCTCGACGACATCGAGGGCATCGTGCTCACGCACGGCCACGAGGACCACATCGGTGCCGTCCCCTACCTGCTCCGGCTCAAGCCGGACATCCCGCTGATCGGCTCCAAGCTGACCCTCGCCCTGATCGAGGCCAAGCTCCAGGAGCACCGCATCCGCCCCTACACCCTCGAGGTGAAGGAGGGCGACCGCGAGGTCCTGGGCTCGTTCGACTGCGAGTTCATCGCGGTCAACCACTCCATCCCGGACGCGCTCGCGGTCGCGATCCGCACCCCCGCGGGCATGGCCGTCGCCACCGGCGACTTCAAGATGGACCAGCTCCCGCTGGACGGCCGCCTCACGGACCTGCACGCGTTCGCCCGGCTGAGCGAGGAGGGCATCGACCTCCTCCTCTCGGACTCCACGAACGCCGAGGTCCCGGGCTTCGTCCCGCCGGAGAAGGACATCTCCAACGTCCTGCGCACGGTCTTCGCGAACGCCCAGAAGCGCATCATCGTGGCCAGCTTCGCCAGCCACGTGCACCGCATCCAGCAGATCCTCGACGCCGCCCACGAGTACGGCCGCCGGGTCGCCTTCGTCGGCCGCTCGATGGTCCGCAACATGGGCATCGCCCGCGACCTCGGCTACCTGCGGGTCCCGGCCGGCCTCGTCGTGGACGTGAAGACCCTCGACGACCTCCCGGACGACGAGGTCGTGCTCGTCTGCACGGGCTCCCAGGGCGAGCCGATGGCCGCGCTGTCCCGCATGGCCAACCGCGACCACCAGATCCGGATCGTCCCCGGCGACACGGTGATCCTCGCGTCGTCGCTGATCCCCGGCAACGAGAACGCGGTCTACCGCGTGATCAACGGCCTGACCCGCTGGGGCGCGAACGTCGTCCACAAGGGCAACGCCAAGGTCCACGTCTCGGGCCACGCCTCGGCCGGCGAGCTGCTGTACTTCTACAACATCTGCCGTCCGAAGAACCTCATGCCGGTCCACGGCGAATGGCGCCACCTGCGTGCCAACGCCGAGCTCGGCGCGATGACCGGCATCCCGAAGGACCACATCGTCATCGCCGAGGACGGCGTCGTCGTCGACCTGGTCGACGGCCGCGCCCGCATCACCGGCAAGGTCCAGGCCGGGTACGTGTACGTGGACGGCCTCTCGGTCGGCGACGTCACCGAGACCTCCCTCAAGGACCGCCGGATCCTCGGCGAGGAGGGCATCATCTCGGTCTTCGTGGTGGTCGACTCCTCGACGGGCAAGATCGTGGGCGGCCCGCACGTCCACGCCCGGGGTTCGGGCATCGACGACGCCGCGTTCGACGCGGTGCTGCCGAAGATCGACCAGGCCCTGAACAAGTCCTTCCAGGACGGCGTCGTGGAGCCCCACCAGCTCCAGCAGCTGATCCGCCGCAGCGTCGGCAAGTGGGTGTCCGACACCTACCGCAGGCGTCCGATGATCCTCCCGGTCGTCGTCGAGGTCTGACCTCCGACCTGCGGCACTCCGGGGCGGGGCCCCTCGATTTGCATCGGGGCGCCCCGCTCCAGTACGTTTACGGCTCCGCCAGAACGGGAAGCCCCGGCGCCGACGTGCGCCCGATCGCTTCACCGGGAGGCGGGAAATCCGACTCAGATCTTCTGATAAAGTCGGAATCGCCGAAAGGCCCCCGGAGTGAAAACAAAAGGGACCGGAAAGCACCGAGGAAATCGGATCGGAAAGATCTGATAGAGTCGGAAACGCAAGACCGAAGGGAAAGCCCGGAGGAAAGCCCGAGAGGGTGAGTACGAAGGAAGCGTCCGTTCCTTGAGAACTCAACAGCGTGCCAAAAATCAACGCCAGATTAGTTGATACCCCGTCCATCTTCGGATGGCGAGGTTCCTTTGAAAGTCCTGCCGGCCCTTGTGGTTGGTAGGCGACATACACAGCGAGGACGCTGTGGACGGTCGGCCACATTCCGGCTTGACCGTCCCGCTCAACGCGAGTGTCACCCGATTACGGGTAAACATTCACGGAGAGTTTGATCCTGGCTCAGGACGAACGCTGGCGGCGTGCTTAACACATGCAAGTCGAACGATGAAGCCCTTCGGGGTGGATTAGTGGCGAACGGGTGAGTAACACGTGGGCAATCTGCCCTTCACTCTGGGACAAGCCCTGGAAACGGGGTCTAATACCGGATAACACCGGCTTCCGCATGGGGGCTGGTTGAAAGCTCCGGCGGTGAAGGATGAGCCCGCGGCCTATCAGCTTGTTGGTGGGGTAATGGCCTACCAAGGCGACGACGGGTAGCCGGCCTGAGAGGGCGACCGGCCACACTGGGACTGAGACACGGCCCAGACTCCTACGGGAGGCAGCAGTGGGGAATATTGCACAATGGGCGAAAGCCTGATGCAGCGACGCCGCGTGAGGGATGACGGCCTTCGGGTTGTAAACCTCTTTCAGCAGGGAAGAAGCGAAAGTGACGGTACCTGCAGAAGAAGCGCCGGCTAACTACGTGCCAGCAGCCGCGGTAATACGTAGGGCGCAAGCGTTGTCCGGAATTATTGGGCGTAAAGAGCTCGTAGGCGGCTTGTCACGTCGGGTGTGAAAGCCCGGGGCTTAACCCCGGGTCTGCATCCGATACGGGCAGGCTAGAGTGTGGTAGGGGAGATCGGAATTCCTGGTGTAGCGGTGAAATGCGCAGATATCAGGAGGAACACCGGTGGCGAAGGCGGATCTCTGGGCCATTACTGACGCTGAGGAGCGAAAGCGTGGGGAGCGAACAGGATTAGATACCCTGGTAGTCCACGCCGTAAACGTTGGGAACTAGGTGTTGGCGACATTCCACGTCGTCGGTGCCGCAGCTAACGCATTAAGTTCCCCGCCTGGGGAGTACGGCCGCAAGGCTAAAACTCAAAGGAATTGACGGGGGCCCGCACAAGCAGCGGAGCATGTGGCTTAATTCGACGCAACGCGAAGAACCTTACCAAGGCTTGACATATACCGGAAAGCATTAGAGATAGTGCCCCCCTTGTGGTCGGTATACAGGTGGTGCATGGCTGTCGTCAGCTCGTGTCGTGAGATGTTGGGTTAAGTCCCGCAACGAGCGCAACCCTTGTCCTGTGTTGCCAGCATGCCCTTCGGGGTGATGGGGACTCACAGGAGACCGCCGGGGTCAACTCGGAGGAAGGTGGGGACGACGTCAAGTCATCATGCCCCTTATGTCTTGGGCTGCACACGTGCTACAATGGCCGGTACAAAGAGCTGCGATGCCGCGAGGCGGAGCGAATCTCAAAAAGCCGGTCTCAGTTCGGATTGGGGTCTGCAACTCGACCCCATGAAGTCGGAGTTGCTAGTAATCGCAGATCAGCATTGCTGCGGTGAATACGTTCCCGGGCCTTGTACACACCGCCCGTCACGTCACGAAAGTCGGTAACACCCGAAGCCGGTGGCCCAACCCCTTGTGGGAGGGAGCTGTCGAAGGTGGGACTGGCGATTGGGACGAAGTCGTAACAAGGTAGCCGTACCGGAAGGTGCGGCTGGATCACCTCCTTTCTAAGGAGCACAGTACCGATTGCAGGCAAACGTTCTGCACGGTCAGCTCATGGGTGGAACGTTGATTAGTTGGCACACTCGGATGTCTCCTTCACCAGTACTGCTTCGGCGTGGAACGTGATGAGAGTTCAGAAGAGTGTGCTTGGCACGTTGTTGGGTGTCTGAGGGTACGGCCGGCTGGTCGTCCTTCAAGATTCCGGCCCCAGTGAACTTGGCTTGTTAAGTCAGGGTGATGGGTGGCTGGTCGTTGTTTGAGAACTACACAGTGGACGCGAGCATCTGTGGCCAAGTTTTTAAGGGCGCACGGTGGATGCCTTGGCACCAGGAACCGATGAAGGACGTGGGAGGCCACGATAGTCCCCGGGGAGCCGTCAACCAGGCTTTGATCCGGGGGTTTCCGAATGGGGAAACCCGGCAGTCGTCATGGGCTGTCACCCATGCCTGAACACATAGGGCATGTGGAGGGAACGAGGGGAAGTGAAACATCTCAGTACCCTCAGGAAGAGAAAACAACCGTGATTCCGGGAGTAGTGGCGAGCGAAACCGGATGAGGCCAAACCGTATGCGTGTGATACCCGGCAGGGGTTGCGCATGCGGGGTTGTGGGATCTCTCTTCTGTCGTCTGCCGGCGACAGGACGAGTCAGAAACCGTTGATGTAGGCGAAGGACATGCGAAAGGTCCGGCGTAGAGGGTAAGACCCCCGTAGCTGAAACATTGACGGCTCGTTTGAGAGACACCCAAGTAGCACGGGGCCCGAGAAATCCCGTGTGAATCTGGCGGGACCACCCGCTAAGCCTAAATATTCCCTGGTGACCGATAGCGGATAGTACCGTGAGGGAATGGTGAAAAGTACCGCGGGAGCGGAGTGAAATAGTACCTGAAACCGTGTGCCTACAAGCCGTGGGAGCGTCGCATACAGCTTGCTGTATGTCGTGACTGCGTGCCTTTTGAAGAATGAGCCTGCGAGTTTGCGGTGCGTTGCGAGGTTAACCCGTGTGGGGAAGCCGTAGCGAAAGCGAGTCCGAATAGGGCGATTCAGTAGCGCGCTCAAGACCCGAAGCGGAGTGATCTAGCCATGGGCAGGTTGAAGCGGAGGTAAGACTTCGTGGAGGACCGAACCCACCAGGGTTGAAAACCTGGGGGATGACCTGTGGTTAGGGGTGAAAGGCCAATCAAACTCCGTGATAGCTGGTTCTCCCCGAAATGCATTTAGGTGCAGCGTCGTGTGTTTCTTGCCGGAGGTAGAGCACTGGATAGGCGATGGGCCCTACCGGGTTACTGACCTTAGCCAAACTCCGAATGCCGGTAAGTGAGAGCACGGCAGTGAGACTGTGGGGGATAAGCTCCATGGTCGAGAGGGAAACAGCCCAGAGCATCGACTAAGGCCCCTAAGCGTACGCTAAGTGGGAAAGGATGTGGAGTCGCAGAGACAACCAGGAGGTTGGCTTAGAAGCAGCCACCCTTGAAAGAGTGCGTAATAGCTCACTGGTCAAGTGATTCCGCGCCGACAATGTAGCGGGGCTCAAGCGTACCGCCGAAGTCGTGTCATTGCAGCGTTAAGCCCCAACGGGTGTTGTGATGGGTAGGGGAGCGTCGTGTGCCGGGTGAAGCAGCCGCGGAAGCGAGTTGTGGACGGTTCACGAGTGAGAATGCAGGCATGAGTAGCGATACACACGTGAGAAACGTGTGCGCCGATTGACTAAGGGTTCCTGGGTCAAGCTGATCTGCCCAGGGTAAGTCGGGACCTAAGGCGAGGCCGACAGGCGTAGTCGATGGACAACCGGTTGATATTCCGGTACCCGCTTTGAAACGCCCAATATCGAGCCCATTAATGCTAAGGCCGTGAAGCCGTTCCGGACCCTTCGGGGAATGGAAAGTGGTGGAGCCGTCGACCCAAGGTGGTAGTAGGTAAGCGATGGGGTGACGCAGGAAGGTAGTCCAGCCCGGGCGGTGGTTGTCCCGGGGTAAGGGTGTAGGCCGTGTGATAGGCAAATCCGTCACACATTAAGGCTGAGACCTGATGCCGAGCCGATTGTGGTGAAGTGGATGATCCTATGCTGTCGAGAAAAGCCTCTAGCGAGTTTCATGGCGGCCCGTACCCTAAACCGACTCAGGTGGTCAGGTAGAGAATACCGAGGCGTTCGGGTGAACTATGGTTAAGGAACTCGGCAAAATGCCCCCGTAACTTCGGGAGAAGGGGGGCCATCACTGGTGATCGGATTTACTCCGTGAGCTGGGGGTGGCCGCAGAGACCAGCGAGAAGCGACTGTTTACTAAAAACACAGGTCCGTGCGAAGCCGTAAGGCGATGTATACGGACTGACGCCTGCCCGGTGCTGGAACGTTAAGGGGACCGGTTAGCTCTGTTTCGACAGGGCGAAGCTGAGAACTTAAGCGCCAGTAAACGGCGGTGGTAACTATAACCATCCTAAGGTAGCGAAATTCCTTGTCGGGTAAGTTCCGACCTGCACGAATGGCGTAACGACTTCTCGACTGTCTCAACCATAGGCCCGGTGAAATTGCACTACGAGTAAAGATGCTCGTTTCGCGCAGCAGGACGGAAAGACCCCGGGACCTTTACTACAGTTTGATATTGGTGTTCGGTTCGGCTTGTGTAGGATAGGTGGGAGACTTTGAAGCCGTGACGCCAGTCATGGTGGAGTCGCCGTTGAAATACCACTCTGGTCGTGCTGGATGTCTAACCTCGGTCCGTGATCCGGATCAGGGACAGTGTCTGATGGGTAGTTTAACTGGGGCGGTTGCCTCCCAAAGGGTAACGGAGGCGCCCAAAGGTTCCCTCAGCCTGGTTGGCAATCAGGTGTTGAGTGTAAGTGCACAAGGGAGCTTGACTGTGAGACCGACGGGTCGAGCAGGGACGAAAGTCGGGACTAGTGATCCGGCGGTGGCTTGTGGAAGCGCCGTCGCTCAACGGATAAAAGGTACCCCGGGGATAACAGGCTGATCTTCCCCAAGAGTCCATATCGACGGGATGGTTTGGCACCTCGATGTCGGCTCGTCGCATCCTGGGGCTGGAGTCGGTCCCAAGGGTTGGGCTGTTCGCCCATTAAAGCGGTACGCGAGCTGGGTTTAGAACGTCGTGAGACAGTTCGGTCCCTATCCGCTGTGCGCGTAGGAATATTGAGAAGGGCTGTCCCTAGTACGAGAGGACCGGGACGGACGAACCTCTGGTGTGCCAGTTGTCCTGCCAAGGGCATGGCTGGTTGGCTACGTTCGGGAGGGATAACCGCTGAAAGCATCTAAGCGGGAAGCCTGCTTCGAGATGAGTATTCCCACCTCCTTGAGAGGGTAAGGCTCCCAGTAGACGACTGGGTTGATAGGCCGGATGTGGAAGCCCAGTAATGGGTGGAGCTGACCGGTACTAATAGGCCGAGGGCTTGTCCTCAGTTGCTCGCGTCCACTGTGTTAGTTCTGAAGCAATGAACTCCCTTTGCCGGTCGAGTTCAACTTCATAGTGTTTCGGTGGTCATAGCGTTAGGGAAACGCCCGGTTACATTCCGAACCCGGAAGCTAAGCCTTTCAGCGCCGATGGTACTGCAGGGGGGACCCTGTGGGAGAGTAGGACGCCGCCGAACAACCCGCCCTTTTAGCTCAGTCGGTAGAGCGTCTCCATGGTAAGGAGAAGGTCAACGGTTCGATTCCGTTAAAGGGCTCCAAAGAGAAAGGCCCCCGCCTCGTGGCGGGGGCCTTTCTGCGTTCCCGGGAGAAGCGCATCGGCCGGCGATCCCCCGGGAAGGGGGGATCGCCCGTGCCGTCAGCGGTCGTCCGGCTCGCGCAGGCGCATGGCCAGGATCGCCATGTCGTCGGAGGCCGGAGCCTGCGCGAAGCGCTCCACCGCGCGGAGCACCCGCGCGGCGACCGCGCCGGCCGTCAGGCCCGTACAGGTCTTGAGGACCTCGGCGAGGCCGTCGTCGCCCAGCATGCGGGTGCCCTCACGGCGTTCCGTCACGCCGTCCGTGACACACAGGAGGACGTCGCCCGGGTCGAGCGTGACGGTCTCCTCGTACAGTTCGAGGTCCTCCATCACCCCCAGGAGCGGCTGGGGCTCAGCCGCGGGGCTCACCGAGCCGTCGGGACGCAGGCGCAGCGGCAGCGGATGGCCGGCGCACACGACCTTGAGGATCGCGGAGCCGTCCTCCTGCGGGCGCATCTCGCCGTACAGCAGCGTGAGGAAGCGGCTGCGGGCGCCCTCGTCGAGGATCGCCGCGTTCAGGCGCTCCAGGACGGCCGGGCCGCCGAAGCCTTCGCGGGCCAGCAGCCGCAGCGCGTGCCGGGCCAGGCCGGTGACCGCGGCCGCCTCCGGGCCCGTACCGCAGACGTCGCCGATGGCGAACCCGTAGGCGCCGTCGCGGATCGGGAAGAGGTCGTAGAAGTCGCCGCCCACCTCGTTGCCCTCGCCGGCCGCTCGGTAGATCACGTCCACCTCGACCCCCGGGATGTCCGGCAGGCCGGGCGGCAGGAGGCTGCGCTGGAGGGACTGGCTGATCGCCACGCGCTCCGAGTACAGGCGGGCGTTGTCCAGGGCCAGGGCGGCCCGGCGCGAGAGGTCCTCGGCGAGCTCCAGGATCTCCTGGCGGAAGTGGTCCTCCGAAGGCCTGCCGAGGGTCAGCATGCCGATGACCCGGTTGCGGGCGACCAGCGGCAGGACGACCGTCTCGCCGGCGACCGTGCTCGCTGTGGCGAGGGTGGCGTCGATGCCGGAGGAGAGCGGGCTCGCCGGGTGGTCCAGGGCGCGGACCGAGGCGGTCACCGCCGCGCGCTGCGCGGCCTCGCCCGGGGCGGTCCAGACGCGGGCGCCGGGCGTCGGCACCGGGTCGGGCGGCGAGATCGAGGACAGCAGGTCCTTGAGGCCGTCGATGCGGTCCTCGTCCTCGTGCAGCACGTACGAGAGGTACGGGTCGGAGGCCTGGTCGGCGATCGTGTAGACCGCGCACCAGGTCGCGAGGGTCGGGACCGTCATCTGGGCCATCAGCGCCAGCGTCTGGTCGCGGTCGAGGGTGCCGGCCAGCAGGTCCGAGGCCTCGACGAGGAAGCTGAGGGAGCCGCGGCGCAGGCGCTCCAGCTCGCCCAGGCGGGCGGACTCCACAGCCAGGGCGATGCGGTCGGCGGCGAACTGGAGGCGCAGCGCCTCCTCGTTCGAGTAGCGGTTCGCGGTCTCGGCTGCCACGCCGAGGGAGCCGGTGAGCCGGCCCTCCACCTTCAGGGGCACGGTGACGACCGAGCGCATGCCGGTGCCTTCGAGGAGGGGGACGGCGCCGGGTACGGCGGCCAGGTCCTCGTGCACGGCGGGCATGCGGGCGGAGCCGTAGCGGCTGGCGCCGGTCTCGACGGGGACGCGGGCGAAGCGCTGGCGGGCGGCCGGGAGACCGGTGGTCGCCCGTACCTCCAGTTCCGTCTCGTCGTCGGTGGCCAGGAGCAGGAAGGCCGCGTCGCCGTCGAGCATGTCGCGGGCGCGCTCGACCGTGCGCTGGAGGAGTCCGTCCAGGTCGTCGGGGGCGGGGGAGCCGATGAAGACCTCGAAGGGGTCGGTCGTGCGACTCTCCGAGCCCGGCTCCGCGGCGGGGCGCTGCGGGGTCTGGAGGATCGCCCGCTCGTGCTCGCGGACCAGGAGGCAGACGGTCGAGGGCTCTCCCTGGGCGTCGCGGACGCGGAGGTGGGCGGCGTAGACCGGGATCACGCGGCCGTCGGAGCAGCGGATGCCGTAGCTGCCCTCCCAGCGGGAGAGGCGGAGGGCCTCGGCGAGGCCGGTGCCGATGCCGGGGGTGTGGGGCCAGGCGGCGAGATCGCCGAGGGGCTTGCCCGTGACCTGTTCGGAGGCGTACCCGAAGAGTTCCTCGGCGTCCTCGTTCCAGGCGCTGATGGCGCCGCCGCGGTCGATCTGGACGACGGCGACCCGGACGCGGCTGTCGGTGACGGGGAGGAGGGACTCGGGGAGGACCGGGCCCGCGGAGCGGGTGCCGACCGGGCGCTGGGCGAGGTCGAGGTGGAACCAGACGTGCTTTCGCGTCGGGGTGTAGTCGACGCCCCAGCGGTGGGCGAGGGCGGCGCAGAGCAGCAGGCCGCGGCCGTTCTCGCGGTCGGGGTTGGCGAGGGCGCGGCCGCCGGCCTGGACGGGGATCTCGCGCTCCGGGTAGCGGTCGGCGACCTCGACGCGGATGCTGTCGTCCGAGCGGAGGCAGAGGACCTCCGCGGAGGTGCCGGCGTGGATGACGGCGTTGGTGACGAGCTCGCTGGTCAGCACGACGGCGTCGTCGACGAGCTCCGGGTGGCCCCAGCCCTGGAGGGTGTCCCGGACGAAGGCGCGGGCGGCCGCGACGGACCGCCCGACGGGCTCGAAGCTGGCAGTCGCCCGCGCGGTGATCACAGAACTCCTCGTACGCGTCTCGACGCCCGGCTCTGCCATGCTCGGTCTGTCCCTCCCGCTGCCCGGTGGTCGTCTGTGCACCACACCGCCCCCGCCGGGCGGACCGGGGCGGTTGGACAGTCGGAAGCCAGGTTACTTACCTTCACCGTCCGAGCGGATGCCGGTCATCGCTGAATCCGCCCCCAGAGGGTAGGGACGGATGTGCGAAGCTGCCGAACTGTTATCGCCTGGTTCGGTGGCGGTGAAACACTGGGCAGGCTACCGGCGGAAGCCGGAGCGGTACGGTCGACCCCTTTCGGGAGGGACACGGTGGAACCTGGCACGGCGGCGCGGCGCGGCGGAGGCAGCGGTACGCGCACGAGGGGCGGGCGTTCCCGTGGGGGGACGGTGCAGGTCGACGCGGCTGCGCTGGAGCGGCTGCTGGCCGCACTGGTGTCCATGCGGGACGGCAACCTCCGCAGGCGGCTCACGGTGTCCGGCGACGGGGTCATGGCGGAGATCTCCGCCGTGTTCAACGAGGTCGCGGACCGGCAGATGCACGTGACGGGTGAGCTGTCCCGGGTCCGCCGGGTGGTGGGGCGCGAGGGCAAGCTGTCCGAGCGTCTGGAGGCCGGGGCCGGGGAGGGCGCGTGGGCGGCGGCGATCGAGGCCGCGAACGCGCTCGTCGACGATCTGGCCCGGCCGGTGTCCGAGGTGGGCCGGGTGCTCTCGGCGGTGGCCGAGGGCGACCTGGACCAGCGGATGGACCTGCGTTCGGAGGGTGCCGACGGGACGGTGCGGCCGCTGCGCGGCGAGTTCCTCAAGGTGGCCCGTACCGCGAACAACCTCGTCGACCAGCTGTCGGTGTTCGCCTCCGAGGTGACCAGGGTCGCCGTCGAGGTGGGTACGGACGGCAAGCTGGGCGGGCAGGCGCAGGTGCGCGGGGTGTCCGGTTCGTGGAAGGACCTCACGGACTCGGTCAACACCATGGCGAACCGGCTGACGGCCCAGGTGCGGGACATCGCGCTGGTGACGACGGCGGTCGCGGACGGTGACCTGTCGCAGAAGGTCACGGCGAACGTGGCCGGCGAGATGCTGGAGCTGAAGAACACCGTCAACCGGATGGTCGACCAGCTGTCCTCGTTCTCGTCCGAGGTGACCCGGGTCGCCCGCGAGGTGGGCACGGAGGGCGAGCTCGGCGGTCAGGCCGAGGTGGCCGGGGTCGCCGGTGTGTGGAAGGACCTCACGGACTCCGTGAACACGATGGCGGGCAACCTGACTAGCCAGGTGCGCGGTATCGCCGAGGTCACGACGGCGGTCGCCAACGGCGACCTGTCGCAGAAGGTGCGGGTGTCGGCGCGCGGTGAGATCGCGCAGCTGGCGGACACCATCAACCAGATGACGAAGACGCTGCGGATCTTCGCCGACGAGGTGACCCGGGTGTCGGGCGAGGTGGGGGCCGAGGGCCTGCTCGGCGGCCAGGCGCAGGTGCCGGGCGCGGCGGGGACGTGGAAGGACCTCACGGACTCGGTCAACACCGTCTTCCGGAACATCACCACGCAGGTGCGTGACATCGCGCAGGTGACGACGGCGGTGGCCAACGGCGACCTTTCGCAGAAGGTCACCGTGGACGTGGCCGGCGAGATGCTGGAGCTCAAGAACACCGTCAACACCATGGTGGACCAGCTGTCCGCCTTCGGTTCCGAGGTGACCCGGGTGGCCCGGGAGGTCGGCGTCGAGGGTCTGCTGGGCGGCCAGGCCGAGGTGAAGGGTGCGGCCGGAACGTGGAAGGACCTCACCGATTCGGTGAACACGGCCTTCCGGAACCTGACCGGCCAGGTGCGTGACATCGCGCAGGTGACGACGGCGGTGGCCAACGGCGACCTGTCGCAGAAGGTCACGGTCGACGTGGCCGGCGAGATGCTGGAGCTGAAGAACACCGTCAACACGATGGTGTCGCAGCTGTCGTCGTTCGCGGACCAGGTGACCCGGATGGCGCGGGACGTGGGCACCGAGGGCCGACTGGGCGGTCAGGCGCGGGTGGACGGCGTGTCGGGGCGCTGGCGGGAGCTCACCGACTCGGTGAACTTCATGGCCGGCAACCTGACCTCGCAGGTGCGGCAGATCGCGCAGGTGACGACGGCGGTGGCGCGGGGCGACCTGTCGCAGAAGATCGACGTGGACGCCCGCGGCGAGATCCTGGAGCTGAAGAACACCATCAACACGATGGTCGACCAGCTCTCCGCGTTCGCCGACCAGGTGACGCGGGTGGCCCGCGAGGTGGGCACCGACGGGCGGCTCGGCGGGCAGGCGCAGGTGCCGGGTGTGGCCGGTGTGTGGCGGGATCTGACGGACTCGGTGAACGGCATGGCCGGGAACCTGACCACCCAGGTCCGCAACATCGCGCAGGTCGCGACCGCGGTGGCGCGGGGCGACCTGTCGCAGAAGATCGACGTGGACGCCCGCGGCGAGATCCTGGAGCTGAAGAACACGCTCAACACGATGGTCGACCAGCTGTCGAACTTCGCCGAGCAGGTGACGCGGGTGGCCCGCGAGGTGGGCACCGAGGGCATCCTGGGCGGTCAGGCCGAGGTGCAGGGGGTCTCCGGCACCTGGAAGGACCTCACCCAGTCCGTGAACTTCATGGCGAACAACCTCACCATCCAGGTGCGGAACATCGCCGAGGTCACGACGGCGGTCGCCAAGGGCGACCTGTCGAAGAAGATCACCGTCGACGCCCGGGGCGAGATCCTGGAGCTGGTGACGACCGTCAACACCATGGTCGACCAGCTGTCGAACTTCGCCGACGAGGTCACGCGCGTGGCCCGCGAGGTGGGCACGGAGGGCATCCTCGGCGGTCAGGCGCGGGTCCGGGGCGTCACGGGCACCTGGAAGGACCTGAGCGACAACGTCAACCTGATGGCCAACAACCTGACGAGTCAGGTGCGGAACATCTCCCGGGTCTCCGCGGCCGTCGCCAACGGCGACCTGACCAAGAAGGTGACGGTCGAGGCGCGCGGCGAGGTCGCCGAGCTCGCCGACACCGTGAACACGATGGTGACGACCCTGTCGTCGTTCGCCGACGAGGTCACCCGGGTGGCCCGTGAGGTGGGCACGGAGGGCGAGCTGGGCGGTCAGGCCCGGGTGCCGGGTGTCTCCGGCACCTGGAAGGACCTGACCGAGTCGGTGAACTCGATGGCCTCGAACCTCACCGGTCAGGTGCGCCAGATCGCCGCGGTCACCACGGCCATCGCCAAGGGCGACCTCACCAAGAAGATCGACATCGACGCGCGCGGTGAGATCCAGGAGCTGAAGAGCACCATCAACACGATGGTCGACCAGCTGTCGAACTTCGCCGAGGAGGTCACCCGCGTGGCCCGCGAGGTGGGCACCGACGGCCAGCTCGGCGGTCAGGCCCGGGTGCGCGACGTGGACGGCACCTGGCGGGACCTGACGGAGTCCGTGAACGAGATGGCCGGGAACCTGACCCGGCAGGTGCGGGCGATCGCCGCCGTCGCCACGGCGGTGACGCGGGGAGACCTCAACCTCAAGATCGACGGTGTCGACGCGGCGGGCGAGATCCAGGCCCTCCAGGAGAACATCAACACCATGATCGCCAACCTGCGCGACACCACCCTCGCCAACGAGGAGCAGGACTGGCTGAAGGGCAACCTGGCCCGGATCTCCGGCCTCATGCAGGGCCGGCGGGACCTGGACGACGTCGCCTCGCTCATCATGAGCGAGCTGACCCCGGTGGTCTCGGCGCAGCACGGCGCCTTCTTCGTGGCGATGCCGACCGGCTCCGCGCACGGCGACGCCGAACTCGTCGGTGAGGGGGAGGGCTCGTACGAGCTGCGGATGCGGGGGAGTTACGGATACTCCGCAGGGTCCATGCCGACCTCGTTCCGGCCCGGCGAGACGCTCATCGGGACGGCGGCCGAGGAGAAGCGGACCATCCAGGTCAACGTGCCGCCCGGCTATCTGAAGATCTCCTCCGGGCTGGGGGAGGCCTCCCCGGCGCACGTGATCGTGCTCCCGGTGCTCTTCGAGGGCAAGGTCCTCGGCGTGATCGAGCTGGCGTCGTTCCAGCCGTTCACGCAGATCCAGCGCGACTTCCTCAACCAGCTCGCCGAGCTGATCGCCACGACCGTGAACACGATCAGCGTCAACACCAAGACCGAGGTGCTGCTCCAGCAGTCGCAGGAGCTCACCGAGCAGCTCAAGGAGCGGTCGGCGGAGCTGGAGCACCGGCAGAAGGAGCTGCAGGGCTCCAACCTGGAGCTGGAGGAGAAGGCCGAGCTCCTCGCCCGGCAGAACCGGGACATCGAGGTGAAGAACACCGAGATCGAGGAGGCGCGGCAGGTCCTGGAGGAGCGGGCCGAACAGCTCGCCGTCTCCATGCGGTACAAGTCCGAGTTCCTGGCGAACATGTCGCACGAGCTGCGCACCCCGCTCAACTCGCTGCTGATCCTGGCCAAGTTGCTCGCGGACAACGCCGAGACGAATCTGACGCCGAAGCAGGTCGAGTTCGCGGAGACCATCCACGGCGCCGGTTCGGACCTGCTCCAGCTGATCAACGACATCCTCGACCTGTCCAAGGTCGAGGCGGGCAAGATGGACGTCTCGCCGACCCGGATCGCGCTCGTCCAGCTCGTCGACTACGTGGAGGCGACCTTCCGGCCGCTGACGGCGGAGAAGGGGCTGGACTTCTCGGTGCGGGTCTCGCCCGAGCTGCCGGCCACCCTGCACACCGACGAGCAGCGGCTGCTCCAGGTGCTCCGCAACCTCCTGTCCAACGCGGTGAAGTTCACCGACACGGGGGCGGTGGAGCTGGTGATCAGGCCGGCCGGGATCGACGTGCCGCAGTCGATCCGCGAGCAGCTCCTGGAGGCCGGTTCGCTGCGGGACCCGGAGGCCGATCTGATCGCCTTCTCGGTCACGGACACCGGCATCGGGATCGCCGCGAGCAAGATGCGGGTCATCTTCGAGGCGTTCAAGCAGGCCGACGGCACGACCAGCCGGAAGTACGGCGGTACGGGCCTGGGGCTCTCGATCAGCCGGGAGATCGCGCGGCTGCTCGGGGGCGAGATCTTCGCGGCGAGCGAGCCGGGCCGCGGCTCGACGTTCACCCTGTACCTGCCGCTGAGCCCGACGGAGCTGCCGCCCGGGTACGGGCATGGGGCGGCGGACGATCCGCAGCAGGGCGCCGAGGAGACGGCCGCCGGCGCCGTCCACCCGTTCCCGCACTTCTCGCCGCCGCCCGTACGGACGGAGGCGCGGTCCGGGGCCGGGGCGCTCTTCCGGCACCGGCGGAAGGCGGCCGCGGAGGCGACCGGGGCGCGGACGGAGGCGCCGGGTCAGGCCGGGCAGCAGATCGCCGTGGAGCGGCCCGAGCAGGAGGCTGAGGCCGAGCCGCGCCGCACCTTCGGCTTCTCGGGGGAGAAGGTGCTCATCGTCGACGACGACATCCGCAACGTGTTCGCGCTCACCAGCGTCCTGGAGCAGCACGGACTCGCGGTGCTCTACGCGGAGAACGGGCGGGAGGGCATCGAGGTCCTGGAGCAGCACGACGACGTCACGATCGTCCTGATGGACATCATGATGCCGGAGATGGACGGGTACGCGACGACGACCGCGATCCGGCGCATGCCGCAGTTCGCGGGGCTGCCGATCATCGCGCTGACGGCGAAGGCGATGAAGGGCGACCGGGAGAAGGCGATCGAGTCCGGTGCCTCGGACTACGTGACCAAGCCGGTCGACCCCGATCACCTGCTGTCCGTCATGGAGCAGTGGATGCGCGGGGAGTGAGGCCGGTCGCGTCCCGTGGTGCGGGCGGGCTGCTCCGCACCACGGGACCGCCGGCGGGGGAGTGCCCTCCGTGCCGCGGGGAGCGCCGGGGCGGGGAGATGCGCCTCGCGCCGGGACCGTCGGTGCGGGCGAGGGCCTGCGCGCCGTGGGACCGCCGGGTCGCGCCCGGCTCGGCGTCCTCGCTGACGGACTGTCGCCAGGGGGGTGTGAGGGGCCGGGATACGGGGAACCTTCTGGTCTCCCACCGCGTTTCCGGTACGTGCACAGTGACATCGCGGTGACAGGGTGTGGCGACGGGCGGGGTGCGGCTACGATGACCGGCACAAGGACGGACGGCGTCAGGGAGTCGTCTTCTGGGGCGGCGCCCGGTGCTTCCCCCGGTTCCGGGAGCCGGGGAGAGACGTTGCCGGGGCGAGGAGGACGGGGCATGGTGCAGAAGGCCAAGATCCTCCTGGTCGATGACCGGCCGGAGAATCTGCTGGCGCTGGAGGCCATTCTCTCCGCGCTCGATCAGACGCTGGTGCGGGCATCGTCCGGGGAGGAAGCGCTCAAGGCGCTGTTGACGGACGACTTCGCGGTCATCCTGCTCGACGTCCAGATGCCGGGTATGGACGGTTTCGAGACCGCCGCCCACATCAAGCGGCGGGAGCGGACCCGGGACATCCCGATCATCTTCCTCACCGCGATCAACCACGGCCCCCACCACACCTTCCGCGGGTACGCGGCCGGGGCGGTGGACTACATCTCGAAGCCGTTCGACCCGTGGGTGCTGCGCGCCAAGGTGTCGGTCTTCGTCGAGCTGTACATGAAGAACTGCAAGCTGCGCGAGCAGGCGGCGCTGCTCCGGCTCCAGTTGGAGGGCGGCGGCGAGGGCGGCCACGGCAAGGAGACCGCCGGTCTGCTCGCCGAGCTGTCCGCGCGCCTCGCGGCCGTCGAGGAGCAGGCGGAGGCCCTGTCCAAGCAGCTCGACGACGACTCCGCCGACGCGGCGGCCGTCGCCACCGCCGCGCACCTGGAGCGCAAGCTCACCGGACTGCGCCGGGCGCTGGACGCCCTGGAGCCCGGCACCGGCGCCGCGCCGACGCTCCCGACCCAGAGCTGACGTCCCGTCACCGTGGTTCCGGGCGGGCGCCGTCCCGCATGAGGCGGCGTCACCTTCGGGCCACGGTGGGAACGACACGAACGGGTGAGGCGGACAGCCGGTCGTCACACCGGTAACCTCACCATCATGGCTTCACGTACGTCCGGCAAGGGTTCCCAGGGCACGGCGGCCGCGAAGCCGCGCGCCGGTCGTACGACGGGCGCCACGAAGAAGGCGGCACCGGCGAAGTCCCCCGCCAAGCCGCCCGCGAAGAAGACGGCGGCCAGGAAGGCGGCGCCCGCCAAGCGCGCCCCCGCGCGGAAGCCCGCGGCGAAGCGCCCCGCGCCCCGGCCCGCACCGTCCCCCACCGGGGGCGTCTACCGGATCGCCCGCGGCGCCTGGCTGGGCCTCGCGCACGCGGTCGGGGCGATGTTCCGGGGGATAGGGCGGGGCGCCAAGGGCCTCGACCCGGCACACCGCAAGGACGGCCTCGCCCTCCTGCTGCTCGGCCTCGCCCTGATCGTCGCCGCGGGCACCTGGTCCAACCTCCGGGGCCCCGTCGGCGACCTCGTCGAGATGCTCGTCACCGGCTCCTTCGGCCGGCTCGACCTGCTCGTCCCGCTGCTCGTCGGCACGATCGGCGTACGCCTCATCCTCTTCCCGGAGAGGCCCGAGGCCAACGGCCGCATCAGCATCGGGCTCTCCGCCCTCGTCATCGGCGTCCTCGGCCAGGTCCACATCGCGTGCGGCTCACCCGGCCGCGGCGACGGCAGCGAGGCCATGCAGAACGCCGGCGGGCTCATCGGCTGGGCCGCGTCCCAGCCGCTCGTCTTCATGATGGGCGAGGTCCTCGCCGTACCGATGCTGGTGCTGCTCACCCTCTTCGGGCTGCTCGTCGTCACCGCCACCCCGGTCAACGCGATCCCGCAGCGGCTGCGCGCCCTCGGTGCCAGGCTGGGCATCGTCGAGCCCGCCTACGACCCCGCGCAGGACGACACCGAGGGGCGCGGCATCCCCGTCGGCGAGTACGACGGCCGCGACGACGAGTGGCGGGAGGCCCGGCCGCAGCCCCGCACCGGCCGGCCCGCGCGGCGCCGCGGCCCCGCCGACCCCTACGACGTGGACCGGGCCGAGGCGGAGCTCCTCGAACGGCGCAGCCGGCTGGCCCGCCGCCCCTCGGAGCGCGACGCCGAGGACGGCCTGGACCCGGTGGACGTGGCCGCGGCGGCGGCCGCCGCGCTCGACGGCGCGGTGCTCAACGGCATGCCTCCGTCCCCGGTCGTCGCCGACCTCACCCGGGACGTCACCGCGGACCGCAAGGCCGCCGTGGACGCCGCGGCGAAGGCGGCGGCCGAGGCGGCGGAGACGGACGCTCCGGCCGCGCCCGTACCGCCCGCCCGCGGCGGCGGACGGCGGCCCGGCGGAGGCGTACCGGATCTGACCAAGCCCGCGCCCGAGCCGACCGACCTGCCGCCCCGCGCCGAGCAGCTCCAGCTGGCCGGCGACGTCACGTACGCCCTGCCCTCGCTGGACCTCCTGGAGCGGGGTGGGCCCGGCAAGACGCGCAGTGCCGCCAACGACGCCGTGGTGGACTCGCTCTCGAACGTCTTCACCGAGTTCAAGGTCGACGCGGCCGTCACCGGCTTCACCCGGGGGCCGACGGTCACGCGGTACGAGGTCGAGCTCGGGCCCGCGGTGAAGGTCGAGAAGATCACGGCCCTGACCAAGAACATCGCGTACGCCGTGGCCTCCCCGGACGTGCGGATCATCTCGCCGATCCCCGGCAAGTCCGCGGTCGGCATCGAGATCCCCAACAGCGACCGGGAGATGGTCAACCTCGGCGACGTGCTGCGGCTCGCCGCCGCGGCCGAGGACGACCACCCGATGCTGGTGGCGCTCGGCAAGAACGTCGAGGGCGGCTACGAGATGGCCAACCTGGCGAAGATGCCGCACGTCCTGGTCGCCGGTGCGACCGGCTCCGGAAAGTCCTCCTGCATCAACTGCCTGATCACTTCGATCATGATAAGGGCGACCCCCGAGGACGTCCGGATGGTCCTCGTCGACCCGAAGCGGGTGGAGCTCACCGCGTACGAGGGCATCCCGCACCTGATCACGCCGATCATCACCAACCCCAAGCGGGCCGCCGAGGCCCTCCAGTGGGTGGTGAAGGAGATGGACCTCCGCTACGACGACCTGGCGGCCTTCGGGTACCGGCACATCGACGACTTCAACCAGGCGATCCGGGACGGCAAGATCACGCTGCCCGAGGGCAGCGAGCGGGAGCTCAACCCGTACCCGTACCTGCTGGTCATCGTCGACGAGCTCGCCGATCTGATGATGGTGGCGCCCCGGGACGTCGAGGACTCGATCGTCCGCATCACCCAGCTCGCGCGCGCCGCCGGCATCCACCTGGTGCTCGCCACCCAGCGGCCGTCCGTGGACGTCGTCACCGGCCTCATCAAGGCGAACGTGCCGTCCCGGCTCGCCTTCGCGACCTCCTCGCTGGCCGACAGCCGGGTCATCCTCGACCAGCCGGGCGCCGAGAAGCTCATCGGCAAGGGCGACGGGCTGTTCCTGCCGATGGGCGCCAACAAGCCCGTCCGCATGCAGGGCGCCTTCGTCACCGAGGACGAGGTCGCGGCCGTCGTGCAGCACTGCAAGGACCAGATGACCCCGGTCTTCCGGGACGACGTCACGGTCGCGACCCGGCAGAAGAAGGAGATCGACGAGGACATCGGCGACGACCTCGACCTGCTGTGCCAGGCGGCCGAACTGGTCGTCTCCACGCAGTTCGGCTCCACGTCGATGCTCCAGCGCAAGCTGCGGGTCGGCTTCGCCAAGGCCGGGCGGCTGATGGACCTCATGGAGTCCCGGAACATCGTCGGTCCGAGCGAGGGCTCCAAGGCCCGCGACGTCCTGGTCAAGCCCGACGAGCTGGACGGCGTGCTGGCCGTGATCCGGGGCGAGTCGGCCGAATAGCGCGCGGCCGGACGGGTCCCCCGGGAGAGCGCGGGGGACCCGTCCGGAGCAACGCGGCGCCCGGCCGGAGTGGACGTCCGGGGAGCGGGTACGCGATCGAGACCGGGCCGAGACTCACTCGTAAGGGAATGGAGGGCAACCGTTTCCCCTGGCCGTACGTCAAGTTGAGCGGAGGGACAGAAGGATGTCCCAGCCTCATGGCGTACAAACAGCACCCGCCCGGTTGCCCCACCCTTTCGTACCACCCATAGACTGAACGTCCAGCAGGTGGCTACACGCTCGAAAGGCGCTCTCGTGTCCATCGGCAACTCCCCCGAAGACGACCGGACCTTCCCGGCAGACGACCGGGACTCGATCGGTCGTGCTCTCCAGCAGGCCCGCATCGCCGCCGGTCTCACCGTCGAAGAGGTCAGTGCCTCCACCCGTGTCCGGATTCCGATCGTGCACGCGATCGAGGAGGACGACTTCTCCCGCTGTGGCGGCGACGTCTACGCCCGCGGCCACATCCGCACGCTCGCGCGTGCCGTCGGTCTCGATCCGGCCGCGCTGATCGAGCAGTACGACGCCGAGCACGGCGGCCGTCCCGCGCCCACCCCCGCAGCCCCGCTGTTCGAGGCGGAACGCATCCGCCCCGAGCCGCGCCGGCCCAACTGGACCGCCGCGATGGTCGCGGCCATCGTCGCCGTCGTCGGGTTCGTCGGCTTCACGATGTTCAACGGCAACGAGGCGCCCAAGGGCACCTCCGCCGCGGACGGAGGCCCGGCGCCCGCGCCGGAGAAGGCCACCTCCGCGGGCAAGCCGAAGCCGGTCAAGCCCACGCCGCCGAAGCCCACCGAGAGCGCGATCGCCGCGGTCCCGCAGGACAAGGTGACGGTGAAGATGACCGCCGCCGAGGGCAAGAGCTGGATCTCGGCCAAGGACGCCAACGGCAAGCTGCTCTTCGACGGGCTGCTCCTGGACGGCGAGTCCAAGACCTTCCAGGACGACGAGCGCATCGACCTCGTCCTCGGCAACGCCGGGGCGATCGAGCTCTACGTCAACGGCAAGAAGATCGACGACAAGTTCGAATCCGGCCAGGTCGAGCGGCTGACCTACACCAAGGGCGACCCCGAGGCCGGCTGAGCCGCCCCGCCGGGCCCGTGATGTGGCCCCTGTCGCGCAGGTGAACCCTGCGCGACGGGGGAACGGCCGGGACGAAGTAGTCTTGAGTCCATGCCCGAACGCCGTACCGTCGCCCTTGTCACTCTTGGCTGCGCCCGTAACGAGGTGGACTCGGAGGAGCTCGCAGGCCGCTTGGCAGCGGACGGCTGGGAGCTCGTCGAGAACGCCGAGGACGCGGACGTCGCCGTCGTCAACACCTGTGGATTCGTCGAGGCCGCCAAGAAGGACTCCGTCGACGCCCTCCTCGAAGCCAACGATCTGAAGGACCACGGCCGCACCCAGGCCGTCGTCGCCGTCGGCTGCATGGCCGAGCGCTACGGCAAGGAGCTCGCCGAGGCCCTTCCGGAGGCCGACGGCGTCCTGGGCTTCGACGACTACTCCGACATCTCCAACCGCCTCCAGACCATCCTCAGCGGTGGCAGTGTCGAGGCGCACACCCCGCGTGACCGGCGCAAGCTGCTGCCGCTCTCGCCGGTGGAGCGCCAGGCGGCCGCCGCCGCGGTCGCCCTCCCCGGCCACGGCGCCGTGGACGCCCCCGCGCCCGCCGCCCCGGCCACCGCGCCCGAGGACGTCCCCAGCGACCTGCCCGACGGCCTGGCGCCCGCCTCCGGGCCGCGCGCCCCGCTCCGCCGGCGCCTGGACACCAGCCCCGTCGCCTCCGTGAAGCTCGCCTCCGGCTGCGACCGCCGCTGCTCCTTCTGCGCCATCCCCTCCTTCCGCGGCTCCTTCGTCTCGCGCCGTCCCTCGGACGTGCTGAACGAGACGCGCTGGCTCGCCGAGCAGGGGGTCAAGGAGGTCATGCTGGTCTCCGAGAACAACACCTCGTACGGCAAGGACCTCGGCGACATCCGGCTCCTGGAGAGCCTGCTGCCCGAGCTCGCCGCCGTCGACGGCATCGAGCGCGTCCGCGTCAGCTACCTCCAGCCCGCCGAGATGCGCCCCGGCCTGATCGACGTCCTCACCTCGACGGACAAGGTCGTGCCGTACTTCGACCTGTCCTTCCAGCACAGCGCCCCCGACGTGCTGCGGGCGATGCGCCGCTTCGGCGACACCGACCGCTTCCTGGAGCTCCTGGAGACCATCCGGTCGAAGGCCCCCACCGCGGGTGCCCGCTCCAACTTCATCGTCGGCTTCCCCGGCGAGACCGAGGCCGACTTCGCCGAGCTGGAACGCTTCGTCACCCACGCCCGGCTCGACGCGATCGGTGTCTTCGGCTACTCCGACGAGGACGGCACCGAGGCCGCCTCGTACGAGCACAAGCTCGACCAGGACGTCGTCGACGCGCGCCTCGCCCACCTCTCCCGGCTCGCCGAAGAGCTCACCGCGCAGCGCGCGGAGGAGCGGATCGGAGAGACCCTGGAGGTACTGGTCGAGTCCGTGGACGACGAGGACGGCGTGATCGGCCGCGCCGCGCACCAGGCGCCCGAGACCGACGGTCAGGTGGTCCTCACCACGGCCGGCGGCACGAGCCCGGACGTGGCTCCGGGCCGTATGGTCGTGGCGAAGGTCGTCGGCACGGAGGGCGTCGACCTGGTGGCCGAGTGTCTTTTCGAGGAGGCAGGCAGATGACCGGAGTCCCGGCATCCGCGACGGGCGGGACCGGTAGGCCGGCGCCCCGCGGCAAGCTGGGCACGGCGGCCGTCAACCAGGCCAGTCTGTGGAACATCGCCAACATCCTGACCATGATCCGGCTCGTGCTCGTCCCGGCCTTCGTGCTGCTGCTCTTCCAGGACGGCGGTCACGACCCCGCCTGGCGTGCCTGGGCCTGGGCGGCCTTCGCCGTCGCCATGATCACGGACGTCTTCGACGGGCACCTCGCCCGCGCGTACAACCTGGTCACGGACTTCGGGAAGATCGCCGACCCGATCGCCGACAAGGCGATCATGGCGGCGGGCCTCGTCTCGCTGTCCCTGCTCGGGGACCTGCCCTGGTGGGTGACGGGCGTGATCCTCGCCCGCGAGCTGGGGATCACCCTCATGCGGTTCTGGGTGATCCGCCACGGGGTCATCCCCGCCAGCCGCGGCGGCAAGATGAAGACGCTCGCCCAGGGCACGGCGGTCGGCATGTACGTGCTGATGCTCACCGGCCCGCTCGCCACCCTCCGCTTCTGGGTGATGGCGCTCGCCGTCGTGCTGACGGTCGTCACCGGTCTGGATTACGTCCGCCAGGCCGTCCTGCTGCGCCGCCAGGGCCTCGCCGCCGAGCGGGCCGCCGCGGTGTCGGAGGCGGCGACGCGATGACCGAGGCCGCCCGGGTGCTGGCGCTGCTCGCGGAGCGTGGTCACACGCTGGCCGCCGCGGAGTCGCTCACGGGCGGACTGGTGGCCGCGGAGCTCACCGGAGTCCCCGGGGCCTCGGTGTCCTTCCGGGGGTCGGTCACGGCCTACGCCACGGCCCTCAAGCAGGAGCTGCTCGGCGTCGACGCGGGCCTGCTCGCCGAGTGCGGAGCGGTGGATCCCGAGGTCGCGCTGCAGATGGCGGCGGGTGTACGGGACCGGCTGGGCGCCGACTGGGGGATCTCCACGACCGGGGTCGCGGGGCCCGATCCGCAGGACGGGCAGCCGGTCGGAACCGTCTACGTCGCGGTGGCGGGACCCGCCGCGACGGGCGCCCGGGCCGGGAAAGTGGTCTCGTTGAGGTTGAACGGGGACCGCGCGGAAATCCGTAGAGAGAGCGTACGGAGCGTGCTGGAACTGCTCCAGGAGGAACTCTCGGGAAATGCGCGGGCACAGGATACGGAACAGAACGGGGGGAATTGATGTTTGCAGCCCTGAGTGAACACGACATCGCTCCCCGCACGGCCGCAGCGCGAGGCGGTACGGTGGGGCGTGAAGGATGCGGCTACGCGGTCCGAGGAGGGAGCCACCGATGATTCTGCTCCGTCGCCTGTTGGGTGACGTGCTGCGTCGGCAGCGCCAGCGCCAAGGCCGTACTCTGCGCGAAGTCTCCTCGTCCGCCCGAGTCTCGCTCGGCTATCTCTCCGAGGTGGAGCGGGGGCAGAAGGAGGCTTCCTCCGAACTGCTCTCCGCGATCTGCGACGCGCTGGACGTACGGATGTCCGAGCTCATGCGTGAAGTGAGCGACGAGCTGTCACTGGCCGAACTGGCCGAGTCGGCAGCGGCGAGCGAGCCGGTGCCGACGCCGGTGCGCCCGATGCTCAATTCGGTGTCGGTGACGTCGGTGGGCCGCGTGCCCACCGAGCGGGTGACCATCAAGGCGCCCGCGGAAGCGGTCGACGTGGTCGCCGCCTAGTCGTCGCCGTTCGAAGCGATACGGGTTCAGCCCCGGTCGGCACCCCTGGGTGCCGGCCGGGGCTTTCCGCTGGGGGGCCGCGTCACTTGTCTGAGATGCCGGGTTCCGGTGCCTCGTGCATGGTGGGGGGAACGCACGACTGGGCCGTGTGCGCCGGGTCTGCCTCCGGTGCGCCCTCCCGCAGGGTGATCCTGCCGGTCTAGCGTCGACGGCAGGAGGCGGCCATGGTACGGCGACGGATGCCGCCGGCCACGCTCGCGCTGGTCGCGATCGGGCTGGTGGCCGGAGGGCTCTGGTGGTGGGCGGTGCTGCGCCTGCTCCTGATGCCGGCGGAGGCCGGCACGGTCGAGGGGGCGGTGGCCGCCGGCGGCTGGGGGCTGAGCCTGCTGCCGGTGCACGTGGCCGCCTCGTCGGGACGGCCGGGAGTCCTGGCCCGGCGGATCACCAGGGCATCGCGACGCCGCCGTTGGGGCGCAGGATCTGGCCTGTCGTGAAGGCCGAGGCGTCGGAGGCGAGGTGGAGGACCGCGTGCGCGACGTCCCGGGCCTCCCCGACCCGGCCCAGCGGTGAGTGGCGGATCATCGCGGCCTCCGCCTGCTCCTGCGCGGTCGGCTCGTGCCGGTCGGTCATGGGGGTGCGGATCCAGCCCGGGGCGACCGCGTTGACCCGGATGCCGTGCCGGCCCGCCTCCGTCGCCAGGGTCTTCGTCAGCTGGACGACGGCCGCCTTGGTGACGCTGTAGCAGAGCAGGCCCGGGCTCGCGGTGTCCATCGCGCCCGAGGCCATCGTGACGATCGAGCCCGGGACGCCGGCCGCGATCATCGAGCCGGCCGCCTCCTGGCAGGCGTAGAGCACGCCCTTGAAGTTGACCGCGAGGATCCGGTCGAGGTCCTCCTCGCGCGTCTCCAGGACCGAGCTCGTGTGCATGATCCCCGCCACGGCGGCCATGACGTGCAGGGGGCCCGCCGCGCGGACGGCGGCCGCGAGCGCGGTCCGGTCGGTGACGTCCAGGGCGTGCGCGTGGGCGGTGCCGCCCTCGCGGGAGACCAGGGAGACGGTCTCCCGGAGGCCGGGCTCGTCGCGGTCCGCGCAGTGCACGGTGGCGCCCGCCTGGGCCAGGAGGACGGCGGTGGCGCGGCCGATGCCGCTCGCGGCGCCGGTGACGAAGGCGGTGCGGCCGGTGAGGTCGTAGGCGGGGAGGCGGGGTGGGAGCGCTCCGGGACTCGCGTCGGTCGCCTTGGTGGCGTCGGTCGTCACGGTGGCGTCGGTCGCGTCGGCCGCACGGGTTGCGGTGTCGGTGGCGGCGCCGGTCGCCTCGGTGGCGTCGTCGGTGGGGTCGGTCGGTCCGGTGGCGTCGTCGGTGGGGTCGGTCGGTCCGGTGGCGTCGCCGGTGGGGTCGGTCGGTCCCGTTTCCCCGGGTGCGTGCGGCGTGTGCGGGGTGTGCGCCGTGTCCGTCATGGTCGGACCGTACGACCGTATCTGACGGGGCGTCAATTATCGGGGGCGGTCTCGTTCGACGGGCCCCGCTGGCAGCCGGGGCACCAGTACGTGACCCGGTCGCCGAGTTCCGCCTTGCGGATCGGGCCCCCGCAGCGGAGGCAGGGGTGTCCGGCGCGGCCGTAGACGTGCAGGCGGGTCCCCGGGCGGCGCGTGGTGGTGGTGCGGCGGTCGGGGTGGTCCTTGTTCGCCTCCAGGAGGCGGTGGGCCGTCGCCACCAGCCGGGCCGGGAGGTCGGCCGCGAGGTCGCCGACGGGCAGCCAGGGGGTCACGCCGGCCAGGAAGGCCAGCTCCGACTTGTACACGTTGCCGATCCCCGCCAGGTTCCGCTGGTCCAGCAGGGCCTCGCCGAGCGTGCGTGCGGGGTCCGCCGTCAGCCGGCGGGTCGCCTCCGCGGCGGCAGGGGCGCCCCAGTCGGGTCCGAGCAGGTCCGGCCCCAGATGGCCCACCACGTCCGGCTCGTCCGCGGTGCGGATCAGCTCCAGGACCGGCAGGCGGTAGCCGTACGCGGTCTGCTCGGTGTTCCCGAGGATCGCGCGGATCTGGTGCTCCGGGCCGCCGCGCGGGCGCTCCCCGGTGGCGTACACGCGCCAGGCGCCGTCCATCCGGAGATGGGAGTGGAGGGTGAGGCCGCCCTCGATGCGGGTGAGCAGGTGCTTGCCCCGGGAGGTGACGTCGAGGAGCGTGCGGTCGGTCAGGTCGGCGGTGGCGAAGCGGGGGACCCGGAGGTCCGCGCGCGTCAGTCGGCGGCCGGCCAGCGCGGTGTGGAGGCGGCGGGCGGCCTGCCAGATGGTGTCTCCTTCGGGCACGGTTCCATGATGCCGGGTGATCGGCGTCCCGTACGGGCGCGGCGTCCTCCACCGGCCCGTCTCCCGCTCCGCGTCCCCCGACGCGTCCCGTGTCCTCCGTCCTCCGGGCGGTGCCGGTCAGGCGCGGAGGCGGAGGCCTCTCGGGGTGGCGACGAAGCCCGCCGTCTCCAGCGGGCCGGCCAGGGGCGACGTGAGGGACGTCGCGCCGTTGACGCGCTCCACCGTGACGGTGCCCAGGGTGCCCGACCTCGCGGACGCCGCCAGGGCCTCCGCCGCGGCCCTGAGCGCCGGATCGTCCGGCTCCGTCCGCCAGGACAGGAGGGTCTTGCCGCCCCGCTCCATGTAGAGCGCGAGCTCGCCGTCGACCAGGACCACCAGGGCGCCCGCCTTGCGCCCCGGCTTGTGGCCCGCGCCCGTCGGGGGCTCGGGCCAGGACAGGGCCGCCCCGTAGGCGTTCGCCGGATCCGCAGCCGCGAGGACCAGCGCACGGGGACCCGCCGCGGCCTCCGCGCCGCGGTCCCGGGCCGTCGCGGCGGCCCGGAGCCGGTCCACCGCCCCGTCCATCGCGAACTGGGCCGCTCCGAGGCCCTCGACCACATAGCCGCGCCGGGCCTGCCCGCTGTCCTCGAAGGCCGCCAGGATCCGGTACGTGGCGGAGAAGCCGCCCTCCACCCCCTCGGCCGCCACCGCGCCCCGGGTGACCACACCGTGCCGGTCGAGGAGCGTACGGGCGAGGGCGTGCGCCCGGTGGGTCGGCTCCGGCTCCGGTGGGGGCAGCAGGGACCAGCGGCCGGAGACCGTGGGCGGGCCGGTGCGGGAGGTGGGACGGGCGGACGCGGAGAGCGTGCCGAACCGGCCGCGCGGGACCGTGCGGCGCGCACGGTGGGCGGTGGAGCCGGCCGTGCGGCCCGAGCCGAGGAGCGAGCGCAGCGGGGCCAGGGTGTCGTTGGTCAGCCGGCCCGACCAGGCCAGGTCCCACAGGGCGTCCACCAGCTGCGGATCGGTGGCGTCCGGGTGGGTGGTGGCCCGGATCTGGTCGGCGATCTGCCGGAAGAACAGGCCGTACCCGCCGGAGAGGGTGGTGAGCACCGACTCGTGCAGGGCGGACAGCTCCAGCGGGTGCGGCTGCGGGAGGAGCAGCGGCGCCGCGTCCGCCAGGTAGAGCGAGACCCAGCCGTCCTTGCCGGGCAGCGCCCCGGCCCCCGCCCAGAGCACCTCGCCGGTGGTCGTCAGCTCGTCGAGGAGCCCGGGGGAGTAGTCGCGGACCCGGGACGGCAGGATCAGCTTCTCCAGCGCCGACGCGGGCACCGGCGCCCCCTGGAGCTGCTCGATCGCCCGGGCGAGGCCGTCGATGCCGCGCAGGCTGCTGCTCCCCAGGTGCTGCCACTGCGGCAGGAAGGTGGCGAGCGCCGCGGGCGGCACCGGCTCCAGCTCGTGGCGGAGCGCCGCGAGGGAACGGCGGCGCAGCCGGCGCAGGACGGTGGCGTCGCACCACTCCTGGCCGATGCCGGAGGGGTGGAACTCGCCCTGGACGACGCGGCCGCCGGCGGCGAGCCGCTGGAGGGCGCCGTCGGTGACGGCCGCTCCCAGGCCGAAGCGCGCGGCGGCCTGGGAGGAGGTGAACGGGCCGTGCGTCCGCGCGTAACGGGCGAGGAGGTCGCCCAGCGGGTCCTTCACCGGCTCGGTGAAGGCCTCCGGAACGCCGACGGGCAGGGCGGTGCCGAGGGCGTCGCGGAGCCTGCCCGCGTCCTCGACGGCCGCCCAGTGCTCCCGGCCCCCGATCCGGACCCGGATCGCCCGGCGGGCCGTCTCGAGCCCGGGCGCCCAGTCCGGCTCGGCCCCGCGCCCGGCCAGCTCGTCGTCGGTCAGCGGACCCAGCACCCGCAGCAGGTCCGCGACCCCCTCGGCGTCCTTGACGCGGCGGTCGTCCGTCAGCCACTGGAGCTCCTGCTCCAGCTCCGTCAGGACGTCGGCGTCCAGGAGCTCGCGCAGCTCCGCCTGGCCGAGCAGCTCGGCGAGCAGCCGGGAGTCCAGGGAGAGCGCGGCCGCCCGCCGCTCGGCGAGCGGCGAGTCGCCCTCGTACAGGAACTGCGCCACGTAACCGAAGAGGAGCGAGCGGGCGAACGGGGACGGCTCCGCTGTCGTGACCTCGACCAGGCGGACCCGGCGGGCCTCGATGTCGCCCATCAGCTCCGTCAGACCGGGCAGGTCGAAGACGTCCTGGAGGCATTCGCGGACGGCCTCCAGGACGATCGGGAAGGAGCCGAACTCGCTGGCCACCTGGAGGAGCTGGGCGGCGCGCTGCCGCTGCTGCCAGAGCGGGGTGCGCTTGCCGGGGTTGCGCTTGGGCAGCAGCAGGGCGCGCGCGGCGCACTCGCGGAAGCGGGACGCGAACAGCGCCGAGCCGCCCACCTGGTCGGTGACGATCTGGCCGATCTCGCCCTTGTCGAAGAGGGCGTCGGCCGCGCCGACCGGTGCCTTGTCGGCGTCGAAGGTCGTGTCCAGGTGCCGTCCGGGGTCGACCGGCTCGTGGTCGAGGAGGTCCAGGCCCATGTCCAGGCCCATCAGGTCCGCGTCCGGCAGGCGCAGCACGATGCCGTCGTCCGCGTGCATCACCTGCGCGTCCATGCCGTACCGCTCGGCGAGCCGGGCGCCGAGCGCCAGCGCCCACGGGGCGTGCACCTGCGCGCCGAACGGCGAGTGGATGACCACCCGCCAGTCCCCGAGCTCGTCCCGGAAGCGCTCGACCAGGATCGTCCGGTCGTCGGGCACGTGGCCGCAGGCCTCGCGCTGCTCCTTGAGGTACGCCATGACGTTCTCCGCGGCCCAGGCGTCCAGGCCGGCGGTGAGCAGCCGCAGCCGTGCGTCCTCGTCCGTGAGCGCGCCGACCTCGCGGAGGAAGGCGCCGAGCGCGCGGCCGAGTTCGAGCGGGCGGCCCAGCTGGTCGCCCTTCCAGAACGGCAGCCTGCCGGGCACGCCGGGCGCCGGGGTGACGAGCACCCGGTCCCGGGTGATGTCCTGGATCCGCCAGGAGGTGGTGCCGAGGGTGAACACGTCGCCGACCCGGGACTCGTACACCATCTCCTCGTCGAGCTCCCCGACCCTGCCCCCGCCCTTCTTGGGGTCCGAGCCGACGAGGAACACCCCGAAGAGGCCCCGGTCGGGGATCGTGCCGCCGGAGGTGACGGCGAGCCGCTGCGCTCCCGGCCGGCCCGTGACCGTGCCCGCGACCCGGTCCCAGACCACGCGCGGGCGCAGCTCGGCGAAGGCGTCCGACGGGTAGCGGCCGGCGAGCATGTCGAGCACGCCGGTGAACGCCGACTCGGGCAGTGAGGAGAACGGCGCCGCCCGGCGCACCAGGGCGAGCAGGTCGTCCACCTGCCAGGTGTCGAGCGCCACGATGGCCACGAGCTGCTGGGCGAGGACGTCCAGCGGGTTGGCGGGGATCCGCATCGACTCGATCGCGCCCGTGCGCATCCGCTCGGTCACCACCGCGGCCTGCACCAGGTCGCCGCGGTACTTGGGGAAGACCACGCCCGTCGACACCGCGCCGACCTGGTGGCCGGCGCGGCCCACGCGCTGGAGCCCGGAGGCCACCGACGGCGGCGACTCGACCTGCACCACCAGGTCGACCGCGCCCATGTCGATGCCCAGCTCCAGGCTGGACGTGGCCACGACGGCGGGCAGCCGGCCCGCCTTCAGGTCCTCCTCCACCTGGGCCCGCTGCTCCTTCGACACCGAGCCGTGGTGGGCCCGGGCGAGCAGCGCTGGGGCGCCGCCGGCCGCCCCGGACTGGGCCATGACCTGGGCCGGGGGCGCTCCTTCGGGGAGGGGCTCGCCGGTCTCCCGCTCGTACGCGATCTCGTTGAGCCGGTTGCACAGGCGCTCCGCGAGGCGGCGGGAGTTGGCGAAGACGATCGTGGACCGGTGGGACTGGACCAGGTCGGCGATCCGCTCCTCGACCTGCGGCCAGATCGACGGCTTGTCGCCGCCGTCCTTGCCCTCGGACGCGGGTGAGCCCCCCAGCTCGCCCATGTCCTCGACGGGGACGACGACGGACAGGTCGAACTCCTTGCCCGAGGGAGGCTGCACGATCTCCACGGCGCGGCCCGGCGACAGGTAGCGCGCCACCTCGTCCACCGGGCGGACCGTGGCCGACAGGCCGATCCTGCGCGCGGGGCGGGGGAGCAGCTCGTCGAGGCGCTCCAGGGAGAGCGCGAGGTGCGCGCCCCGCTTGGTGCCCGCGACCGCGTGGACCTCGTCGAGGATGACCGTCTCCACGCCCGCGAGAGCGTCCCGGGTGGCGGAGGTCAGCATCAGGAACAGCGACTCGGGCGTGGTGATCAGGATGTCCGGCGGGCGGGTCGCGAGGGCGCGGCGCTCGGCCGGCGGGGTGTCGCCGGAGCGGATCCCGACCTTGATGTCCGGCTCGGGCTGCCCGAGCCGGACCGACTCCTGCCGGATCCCGGTCAGCGGTGAGCGCAGGTTCCGCTCGACGTCCACGGCCAGGGCCTTGAGCGGCGACACGTACAGCACGCGGCAGCGCTTCTTCGGCTCGGCCGGCGGCGGAGCGGAGGCGAGCCGGTCCAGGGAGGCGAGGAACGCGGCCAGGGTCTTGCCCGAGCCCGTCGGAGCGACCACGAGCACGTCGGAGCCCGCCCCGATGGCCGTCCAGGCGCCCTCCTGCGCCGCCGTGGGCGCCGTGAAGGCCCCGGTGAACCAGCCGCGGGTCGCGGGGGAGAACGAGTCGAGCGCGGACCTCACCATGCCCCCCATCGTGCACCCCGGCACTGACAACCGCCCGGACCTGGGGACATCCGGGCCGGTCTCCCCGGTCCGGCACGGCGACGGTCCCGGTCCCGGCGCAGAATGGAGGCATGGCGAGCGGGGAGCGGGCACGGTACTGGCAGTACTCCGAGCTGCCCGGGGTCGACCTGCTGCACGCCCACTACATCCGGAAGGCCTTCGCCCGGCACACCCACGAGACCTTCGTCTTCGCCGCGATCACCGAGGGTGTCGAGGCCTTCCACTACCGCGACGACCTCGTCCACGCGGGTCCCGGGCAGATCGCCCTGGTGAACCCCGACACCCCGCACACCGGGCACGCGGGCGTGCCCGAGGGCTGGACCTACCGGACGATCTACCCGGACGCCGGGATCGTGCGGTCGATCGCCGCCGACACCCTGGCCCTGCGCGGCTCGGTCGGTTTCTCCACGCCCGTCGTGGACGACCCGGAGGCGGCCCGGCTCGTCGTCGGCGTCCACCGGGCCGCCGAGGAGGGCAACGCGCTCGCGGCCGACAGCCTGCTCCGGCTGGTCACCGCCCGGATGCTGCGCAGCCACGGCGGGATCGTCAGCCCGCTCCCGCCGCGTTCGGCGGGGGCCCGGAACGCGGCACGCGCGCGTGCCGTCCTGGAGGACCGCATGACCGCGCCGCCCACCCTGGAGCGGCTCGCCACGGACCTCGACACCAGCCCCTTCGCCCTCCTGCGCGCCTTCCGGGACGCGTACGGCATGCCCCCGCACACCTGGCTGACCGACGCGCGCGTGCGCCGGGCCCGGCAGCTGCTCGACACGGGGATCCCGCCGGCGGAGGCGGCCGCGGCCGTCGGCTTCACCGACCAGTCGCACCTCAACCGGCACTTCACCCGCAGCGTCGGCGTCCCGCCGGGCGCCTACCAGCGCGCAAGAACGTACAAGACCGGGCCGCGGCGACTCCCGTAGCGTCCCCGACGTGGCAGAACAGACAGCACCTCCCGTCATACGCGACGGCGCACCGGCCAAACCCGACGCCGCGGTCGTCCGCGACGCCCTCGGGGTCGGCGTCGCCGTCGGCCTCTCCGGCTTCGCCTTCGGCGTGACCTCCGCGGGCTCCGGACTCAGCGTCCTGCAGACCTGCGTCCTCAGCCTGCTCGTCTTCACCGGCGCCTCGCAGTTCGCCCTGGTCGGAGCGCTGACCGCGGGCGGCAACCCCTTCACGGCCGCCGCCGGGGCCTTCTTCCTCGGCACCCGGAACGCCTTCTACGGGCTGCGGCTCTCCCAGCTCCTCGCCGTACCGAAGGCCGTGAGGCCGTTCGCCGCGCACTGGGTGATCGACGAGACCACCGCCGTCTCCCTCGCCCAGCCGACCCGCCGGGCCGCCCGCATCGGCTTCACCGTCACCGGGCTCACGCTGTACGTCCTGTGGAACGCCACCACCCTGCTCGGGGCGCTCGGCGCCGAGGCGATCGGCGACACCGCGGCCTGGGGGCTCGACGCGGCGGGACCCGCGGTCTTCCTCGCCCTGCTCGCCCCCATGCTGAAGTCCGCGACCGAGCGGGCCACCGCCGCGATCGCCGTCCTGCTCGGCCTCGGGCTGCTGCCCGTGCTCCCGGCCGGCGTCCCGGTCCTCGCGGCCGCCCTCGCCGCGCCGCTGGTGCTCTGGTTCCAGGGCCGCCGGACGGCCCCCGCCGGACGAGAGAAGGACTCCCGATGAACGTGTGGATCGCGATCGCCCTGACCGCCGCCGGATGCTACCTGGTGAAGCTGGTCGGCCTGCTCGTGCCCGCCGGCGCGCTGGAGCGGCCCCTGGTCCAGCGGCTCGCCGCCCTGCTCCCGGTCGCCCTGCTCGCCGCGCTCACCGCGCAGCAGACCTTCGGCTCGGGCGGTGCCGTCGTCCTGGACGCCCGCGCGGCGGGGCTCGCCGCGGCGGCCGTCGCCCTCGTCCTGCGGGCGCCGTTCCTGGTCGTCGTGGGCGCGGCCGTCGCCGTCACCGCGGGGGTGCGGGCGCTCGGCTGGTGACCCGCGGGCCCGGCCCTCGCGGTCAGTCGATCGGCCGGCCGTGCGCGCGGAGCGTGCGGAGTGCCTCGACGGTGACCATGGGGCGGCACTCCAGGGCCGTGCCGGGGGCCCAGGTGCGCCAGCGGATCGGCCAGCCGCCGTCGTCCTGCTGGTCCGCCGCGAGCCGGTCGAGCGAGCGGGTCATCTCCTCCTCGGTGAACCAGCGGGTCGCCAGCGAGTCCGGCACGCGCGCGTAGTCGTGCGGGAAGTGCAGCTCGCCCGGCGCGTAGCCGTCCGCCACCGGGTACTCCTCCTCCCGGTCCGGGTCCAGGACGGCGAGCCGCTGGTCCCGGACCATCCGGCCGAGCCGGTCGGCGGCGGCCTCCGCACGCGCGCGGTCCGGGGCCCCGTCCAGGAATGCGACGGCCGCCTGCACCTCGTACGGGTGGGACTTCTCCAGCGACTCCACCGCCGACCAGCAGAACTCGGTCGCGCGGAACAGCCACGCGTGCCACACCTGGTTGCGGTGCAGCACCCCGACCACCGGGCCGGTCGCGAGCAGGGCGCTCGGCGGGGAGTCGACGACCGGGACGAACGGCGCGGACGGGTAGGGGCGCTGCGACGGGTGGACGGCCGGGAGGGCGCCCTCGTGGGTCGACACGTCCGTGAGGTAGCGGCAGATCCGCTCCACGCGCAGCCCGCCGCAGCGGCCGATGGAGTCCAGCACGCGCAGCGCGTGCGCGGTGTGCAGGGGCTGGCTGACCGGGCCGCGGAGATCGGGTTCGAGCGCGTGGCCGTAGCCGCCGTCCTCGTTGAGGTACGCGGAGAGGGCCGTCTCCACCTGATCCGCGCCACCGCGCAGGAAGTGGTAGGAGAACCGGCGCTGTTCCAGGACGCGGGCCGTCAGCCAGACGAAGTGCTCGGCACGGGCCAGGGGTGTCGCGGGCGGGGGCGAGAGTGGTTTTTCGGCCATGCTCCGACCGTAGGGCGGAAAGTCGCGGTGACAAGGGCTATGGAGCGGGCTGCACTCTTGGGAGCGTGATACTGGGGTCATGCGGTTGACGATTTTCTGGGAACGGATGGCGGAGCACTTCGGCGCGTCGTACGCCGAGTCCTTCGCGCGGGACCACGTGATGGCCGAACTGGGCGGCCGGACGGTGCACGAGGCGCTGGACTCCGGCTGGGAGACGAAGGACGTGTGGCGGGCCGTCTGCGCGGCCGTCGACATTCCCGCGGACAAGCGCTGACCGGTCGCCGGCAGTCCGGCTGACGGGAGCTGACCGGTCGCCGACCTTCCGGTGGACGAGCGCCGGCCGGTCGCCGATGCGGACCCGGGGGGTCCGGGGTGGAATGTCCGTGCCGTACGCGAGACTGACGGGGTGGCTCCTCCGACTGACGACACCGACGGCTCCGACGCCTCCGACCCGAACGCACCGCAGGACTCGACCCACGGGACCGGACCGGACGCGGCGGGCTCCGCGACCGGCCCGGGCGCCGCGACCGGACCGACGGGCTCGGCCGGGTCCGTCGCCCCGACCGGCTCCGCCGGGGCCGAGGGTTCCGCCGGTCCTGCGGGTCCCGCCGTGTCCACGGCGACGGCCGGCAGAGGCGACGGCGGCGCGGCGCCCGTGCCCGCCGCCCGGGCGGCCCGGATGCCGCGATGGCTGCCGCGCGCGCTCGTCCTGGCCCTCGCGCTCTACTCCGTCTTCCTCCTCGGCAGCTGGGCCTTCCACCAGCTCGTCGGCCTCCTCGTCAACATCCTGCTGGCCTTCTTCCTCGCCCTCGCCATCGAACCGGCGGTGGGGCGGATGGCGGCCCGCGGGATGCGCCGGGGACTCGCCACCTTCCTCGTCTTCTTCGCGGTCCTGATCTTCGGCGTCGGGTTCGTGGTCCTCCTGGGCTCGATGCTCGCCGGCCAGATCGTGGACATGGTCGAGAACTTCCCCGAGTACCTCGACTCGCTCATCAACTGGATCAACCAGAGCTTCCACACCGACCTGTCGCGGGTCGAGGTCCAGGACAGCGTGCTGAGCTCCGACTGGCTGCAGAAGTACGTCCAGAACAGCGCCTCCGGCGTCCTCGACGTCTCCGCCACCGTCCTCGGCGGCCTGTTCCGGCTCCTGACGATCTTCCTGTTCTCGTTCTACTTCGCGGCCGACGGACCCCGGCTGCGCCGCGCGCTCTGCTCGGTCCTGCCGCCCGCCCGGCAGACGGAGGTGCTGCGGGCCTGGGAGATCGCGGTCGACAAGACCGGCGGCTACCTCTACTCCCGCGGGCTCATGGCCCTGATCTCCGGCATCGCGCACTTCGTGCTCTTCGAGATCCTCGACGTGCCGTACGCGCCCGCGCTCGCGGTCTGGGTCGGTCTGGTCTCGCAGTTCATCCCGACCATCGGCACCTATCTGGCCGGCGCGCTGCCGATGCTGATCGCCTTCACCGTGAACCCCTGGTACGCGCTGTGGGTGCTCGGCTTCGTGGTCGTCTACCAGCAGTTCGAGAACTACATGCTCCAGCCGAAGCTCACGTCGAAGACGGTGGACATCCACCCGGCGGTGGCCTTCGGCTCGGTCATCGCGGGCACCGCGCTGCTCGGCGCCGTCGGCGCCCTCATCGCCATCCCGGCCGTCGCCACGCTCCAGGCCTTCCTCGGCGCCTACGTGAAGCGTTACGACGTGACGGACGATCCGCGCGTCCACGGCCACCGGCGGTACGGGGAGGCAGTGGTCGCGCGCCTGCAGAAGGCCCTGCACCACAAGAAGGAGACCGGGCAGGGTGAGCCGCCGGAGGACTCGGGGGGAACGTCGCCGGGATCGGACGGGCCGCCGTCGGGGTCGGACCGGCCGTAGCAGGGATCTGGCGGGAGGCCTCCCCTCAGAGGTACGACGGCCCGGTGACCCGGTGCCGGAAGGTGTGCCAGATCCACCCCTGGACGGCCACCAGCAGCGGCGTGACGACCAGCAGGGCGGGCACGAGGAGACCGAGCGTGCCGAGCGCCGCCGCCCGCCCGGCCAGCGGCAGCGCCGTGCCCGCCCAGAGCGGCAGCCCGCCCATCAGGACCGCGGTCAGGGCGAAGGACTGCCAGGGGCGCCCGGAGCGCCCGACGAGCCCGCGGGCGCGCTCGTACGGCAGTCCCGTGAGGCGCAGCGTCGCGAAACCGAGCCCGTGCGCCGCGAACACCGCGGCCACCGCGAGCGCGGTGAGGACGGCCGCGGCCCCGGTCGCCGGTGCGTACGGCCGCCCGGTGAGCAGGGCGGCGAGCAGCCAGCCCCAGGACAGCGCGACGCCCCAGCTCCCGCAGGCCACCGCGGCGTCACAGGCCGCGCGCCCACGGGGGCCGGGAACCCGGCCGCGGGACCACAGGCCCGCGTCCCGGAGGATCCAGCCGGTCAGCAGGCCCACGAGAACCGGGTACTGACCGCTGAGGAGCTCGCCTTCGAGGGCGGGGAAGCAGCCGACGAGGACACCGGCGGTGGCCACCAGCCAGACCTCGTTGCCCAGGAAGAACGGGGCGATCGAGGCCAGGACGAGCCGCCGCTCGCGGTCGTTGCGGCCGAGCCAGGGCATGAGCATCCCGGTGCCGAGGTCCGCCCCGGCGAGGACGGACCAGCCCGTCGCGAAGAAGGCGAGCAGGGCGATGGCCAGGGTCTCCACGGGGGCACCTCGGGCTTTCCTGGGCGGGCGGGGGATGAGGGGACGAAGGAGTGGGGGCGCACGGGCAGGCCGGGCGGATCGGCGGGCGTCCTGCCCGGCGGCTGCCCGCGGTGTCCGGGGGCAGCCCGGGTGTTGCCCGGGGCCAGCCGGGGCTCAGTAGTGGGGGGCCGGGAGGGCGTCGGCCGGGTCGGGTGCTCCGCCGCCGCCCTGCCCGCCTCCGCCGTGGGTGCCGCCGTCGCCCGGGGGCCCGTCCCCGCTGCCGCCGGTGGTCGGCCGCTCGTCGTGGCCGAGGCCGGCCTCGACCGGGCCCCGGCGGGCGTGCCGGGTGAGGAGCCAGGCGTTGAGGGCCGCCAGGAGGACGAAGACCGTCGTGAAGGCCACCAGCGAGAGCCGCATGGTGCCGGGCGACAGGTCGGAGACCGCGTCCTCCGTCCTGAGCAGGCCGTACACCACCCAGGGCTGCCGCCCGGACTCCCGGAAGACCCAGCCGCTGATCATCGCGATGTACGGCAGGGGGACGGCCGCCATCAGGAGGACATGCCACGGGCGGAACCGGAAGACGGCCTTCCTGAAGGCGGCCAGGACCACCCCGGCGAAGCACAGGTACATCATCAGCGCGAAGCAGATCAGCATCACCAGCGCCCCGCCCCGGGTCCAGGCCTCGGAGGGCACGTAGTCGCCGGGCCCGAAACGTTCCGTCAGTTCCGCCTGGACCCGCGCGACCTCCGCCGACTTCCCCCGGAACACGGCCGACTTCATCGGCTGGAAGGCGTCGAGGACGGCGAGCTGCACCCCGCCGAAGACGGCGGTCACCATCAGCGCGGGTGCCGACAGGAACACGCCGATCCGCAGGCTCCGGCCGAAGAACTCCCACTCCGGGCTGCGCCGGAACAGGTGGTAGGCGCTCACCCCCGCCATGAAGAACCCCGCCGTGAGCAGCGCGCCCGCCACGACGTGGCCGAAGGCCAGCAGCGCCGAGGGGTTGGTGAGGACCGCGACCGGGTCGTCGAGGACCAGTTCGCCGTGCTCGGAGCGGTGGCCGACGGGGTGGTTGAGGAAGCCGTTGGAGACCAGGATCCAGTACGCCGAGACGTAGGCGGTCAGGACGACGACCCAGATCGCGGCCAGGTGGGCCCAGCGGTTGAGCCGGTTCCAGCCGAAGATCCACAGGCCGAGGAAGGTCGACTCGACGAAGAACGCCACGATCGTCTCGACGGCGAGCGAGGCCCCGAGGATGTTCCCCGCCTCGTGGGTGAGCCCGCTCCACGCCATGCCGAACTGGAACTCCATCACCAGACCGGTGACGATGCCGACCGCGTAGTTGATCACGTACAGCGGGCCCCAGAACCGCACCATGCGCGCGTCCAGCGGCGTGCGGCTGAACGTGGCCCGTGTCTGGAGCACGGCGACCACGGTCGCGAGCCCCAGGGTGAGGGCGACGAACAGGAAGTGGCCGCCCGCGGTGAGGGCGAACTGCAACCGCGCGAGATCGAGTACGTCCTGGTTCACCCGATCAGCGTCGGCGTACGACCAGGGGCGCTGCGTCACCCCCGGGTGGACAGTGGCCGTACCCCTGAGGTTGTGCCCGGGCACGCGCGCGTACCCCGTGAGTTGCGCCGGGAGGCCCGCCGCGCCCCGGGCGTGCCCGCCGACCGGCTCCGGGTCAGGCCAGCCAGCCCGGCGTGATCATCCCCGACTCGTACGCCAGGATCACCAGCTGCGCCCGGTCCCGTACCGCCAGTTTCGTCATGATCCGGCTGACGTGGGTCTTGGCGGTCGCGGGGGACAGCACGAGCCGTCCGGCGATCTCGTCGTTGGAGAGCCCGGCGCCCACCAGGCCGAGGACCTCGCGCTCCCGTTCGGTGAGGGCGTTGAGCCGGGGGCTCGGATCGGGCTGCCGGTCGGCCCGGCCGGCGAACTCGGCGATCAGACGGCGGGTCACGGCCGGCGCGATCAGTGCGTCCCCGCGTGCCACCACCCTGACCGCGTGGAGCAGTTCCATCGGCTCGGTGTCCTTCACCAGGAACCCCGACGCGCCCGCGCGCAGCGCCCCGTACACGTGGTCGTCCGCGTCGAAGGTGGTCAGGATGACCACCCGCACCCCTTCGAGCCGCTCGTCTGCGGTGATGCGACGGGTGGCCTCCAGGCCGTCGAGGACCGGCATGCGGATGTCCATGAGGACCACGTCCGGCCGCAGTTCGCGGGCGAGCGCGATGGCCTGCTCGCCGTCGCCGGCCTCTCCGACGACCTCCAGGTCCTCCTCGTCGGACAGGATCGACCGGAAGCCGGCCCGGACCAGGGTCTGGTCGTCGGCGAGCACGACACGGATCATCGGGGGTCCCTCTCGGCCGCGTCGCTCGGGGACGCGGCGGGCTCGGCCGCGTCGCCTTCGGACGCGGTGGGGTCGGTGGTGCCGCGTTCGTGCACGGCGGGGTCGGTGGTGCCGTGCACGCGGACGGCGGCGGGAGCAGCGACCTCGCGCGCGCCGGGGGAGGGCGGTGCGGTCGCCGCGGGGCGGTCGGGGAACGGCAGCCGGGCGTCGACCAGGAAGCCGCCGTCCTCGCCGTTCCCGGCGGTCAGCTCTCCGCCCAGCGCGCGGGCCCGCTCGGCCATGCCCCGGACCCCGCTGCCGAGGGGCCGGTCCTCCGGTGCGCCCCCGCCGTCGTCCGCGATCCGCAGCCGCACCGCGCCCGCCTCCCAGTCGAGGATGATGCGGACGGTCCTCGCGCCCGCGTGGCGGGTGACGTTCGTCAGCGACTCCTGCACGATCCGGTACGCGGCCAGGTCGACGGGCGGCGGAAGGGACGCCGCGGTGCCCGTGGTCTCCGTACGGACGTCGAGACCGGCACTGCGCGCGCGTGCGGCGAGGTCGCCGAGGAGCGCGAGCCCCGAGGAGGACGGGGTGGTCGGCGTCGGTTCGCCGGCCCGGCGGAGCACCCCGAGCGTCGCCCGCAGCTCCCGCAGCGCGTCCTTGCTCGTGGACCTGACCGCCTGGAGGGCCTCGGTGGCGGTGGCGAGTCCGGCCTCCGGCGCGGGCCCCTTGCCGAGGCGGTGGAGCGCGGCGCCCGACTGGACGTTGATCAGCGAGATGCTGTGGCCGAGCACGTCGTGCACCTCCCGGGCGATCCGCAGCCGCTCCTCGGTGGCGCTCTGCCGGGCCCGCGCCTCCTGCTCCCGTTCGGCGGCCAGCGCCCGCTGCTCCACCTCGTGCAGATAGGCGGACCGGGTGCGCTGGGCCCGCCCCACCGCCACCAGGCTGATCAGCCAGCCGGCCAGCATGACCAGGGAGGTGTCGTCGATCTGCCGGTGCCCGGGCTGCTGCCGGATCTCGCCGAGACCGACCGCGAGGAGCGTCACGGCGGCCAGTGCGACGGCGGCGGCGAAGCGTCCCTCGGCGGCCGTCGTGTACAGGGCCAGCGCGAAGGCGATCATCAGCGGGCCGTCCTGCGCGGACAGCGGGTAGTAGACGACGCAGGCGAGCAGCGTGACCACGGAGACGGCGACGGGCTGCCGCCGCCGGACGTACAGGGCCCCGCAGCCGACCATGATCAGCGCCCAGCCGAGCGCCGTCCGGACGGGGGGCTCGCTCGCGGAGCGCGCGGAGACGAGCGTCCAGACGGCGACGACGAGCAGGACGGCACCCGCCACGGCCGCGTCGGTGGCCCGTGGCGCACAGCGCCCGCCGGCCGGGGAACGGTGGGGGAGGGGCATGCGTCGAAGGATAGGCGGGGGCGGTTCGCGGCGGCGGGCCGCGTCGGGTCGGGGGCGTCGGGGGGCTTCGATGATGTTCGGGTACGCGGACGAGTGGTGGGCGCTGCTGTTCGTGCCCGTGATCCTGTGGGTGCCGTTCGGGCCCTTCCTGATGGGCGCCGTGGGCGTGTGGTGCGCCCGGCGGCCCGGGCGGTGGCCGCGGCTCTGGTCCGTGCTGCTGCCCCTGGTGCCCGTGGCGGTCTCGGCGACCGCGGTCGTGCTGCCCGTGGACGGCTGGGACGACCCCCGCCACACGGAGGACGTGCTCGGGTACGTCCTCGTCTACGTCCTGGGCCTCACGGTGCTGCCCTGGGTGCTGGGGTACGCGATCACCCGGGTGGTACGAGCGGTCCGGGCGCGTCGGGAACGGGGGCGTACGGACTCCCAGGGGGGTGCCGTGCCGACCGGGCCGGGCCCCGCGGGGCCTGATCGGCGGGACCCTCCCTAGGCGGGCGGGTCCCCCGCGGGCGCGGTCGCGGCGGGGGCGGTTGCGGCGGGCGCGGGCGCGGGCGCGCCGCCCGGCCGCGCCGCCGCGACGCGCGGTGTCGCCTCCTCCTGCCGGGCCGCCTCGTCGGCGGTGGAGGCGGACGCGAAGGTGAACGCGCGCGGGGACGGGCCGTTCGTCCGCAGGTCCGCCAGTCGCTCCAGGGCCTCCTCGACGGTCGGGAGGTGCCCGGCGGGAACCCACCACAGCACCATGTGCGCCTCGACGTGCCGGGCGAACCACTCGCGCCGCCGCCGCATCGCCTCCAGGTGCCCGCTGCGGTAGGCGAAGTCCCACAGCGCCTCCCGGCTCTCCCAGACCGACAGGTTGACGATGACGTCCTCGCCCGCCGGACGCAGGTCGGTGGCGTCCGGCGCGCCCTCGCCGACCAGCCGCCACACGAAGCCGGGTGCGGCGTCGGCGGCCGCGTTGACCGGGTCGAGCAGCTCGACGAACGGTGCCACGCGCGGGTCGTCGAGGGGGTGGAGGAGCGTGGCGAGGTTCAGCTGGGCGAGATGGACGGCGGCGTGCGGGGGTGCGGTCATGGCCTCATCCCAGCACGGCGTCGTTTTCTATGTCAATGATAGTTGTCTTTAGAACTCTCGACCACCACGCAGCACTCGCCCGGCCGCGCGTCCATGCGGGCGCGTACGGCACCGTCGGCACCCAGCAGCCCTTCGAGCAGGGCGAGGTTCATGCCGCAGACGAGCGGCGGGAAGCGTTCGGCGACGGCGTGGAAGGGGCAGTTGCGCATCCGGACGACGCGCGCGGGCGCCGCCGCTCCCGGCGCCGGTCCGGCGGTCGCGTCGAGGGGGTCCGTACGCGGATCGCCGTCGGCGCCGGCGGTCTCCAGGTGAGGTTCGTAGCCGCGGGCCGCCAGCGTCCGCATGGCCTCGTCCAGGCTGCCGCAGGGCGCCGCCGAGCCGCGCAGCCCCTCCCCGCGTCGGCGGGCGGCCGCGCGGAGCCCGGCGTCGAGCCCGGCCTCTTCGGCGGCCTCGGCGAGCAGCTCGGCGGCGGTGCGGTAGTCGCGGGCCGGCAGGGAGACCGACCGCTCGGCCGGCGCCCGCGTGTACACCTTGGCGGGGCGCCCGGCCCCCGGCCCCGAGCGCCCCGTCAGACGGCGGCTGCCGCTCTCCAGGAGCCCGGCGCCGGTCAGCTTGTCCAGGTGGTGCGCCGCGAGCGTGCGCGCCACCCCGGTGGCCTCGGCGGCCTCGTTGCGCCCGACCTCGCGGCCCTGCGCGACCACGTACGCGTACAGGCGGCGCCGCACCGGGTCCTGGAGCATGGCGATCGCGTCGATGTCCTGCGTGTCCTCCATCGGTCCATTCTAGAAACGACGCAGGTGGGAGATAGAAGGCCTCCGCGGGCCCGGAGGCGCGCCCGCGGTCAGGGGCCGCGCCAGACGTTGGCGAAGGCGGTGTTCTCGATGGTCCGCCGCTGGCGCACGGCCTCCAGCTCCATCACGGCCTCGTTGACGACCGCGACCACAGTGGTCACCGCCTCGTCCGCGAACCCCGGCTCCTCGTCGGACCACTCGCCGCCGACGCCCACGGCGGAGGCGAGGGCGGCCAGTACGGGCTCGCCCTCCTCCCGGCGGGCGGCGGCCCGCCGGCTCGCCTCCGTGTCGGCCGGCTCCACGGTCTCCGGGCCGAAGGGCAGCAGGCCGCTGCGCCTGCGCGTGAGCGCGCCGGCCTTCTCCAGGGTGCTCCGGTACGTGGCCGAGAGGTCGCGGCCCCGGCGCCACAGCCAGTCCTCGACCGGCTCGTAGGGCTCCTGCCGGACGAGCTCCGCCTCGGCCGCGGCGAGGAGGCGGTCGTCCGGCGCCGACGGCGGGCCCGGCACGATCCGGTCCTCGTCGATGGCGGCCGCCCCCGAGCCGAGGAGATCGATCAGCTCGGCTCCCGCGAGCGCGAGCGACAGGTCCCCCTGGCCCACGGGACGCTCCGACCCCGGGTCCATGGCGATGATGAACAGGTCCTGCGCCGTGGTCATGAAGGCTCCCCTCGAAGGCGTCGGCATGGCGGGGCTCCCGGCCCGCCCGGCTGTCCCGGTCGGGACCGGTCGGGGGCGAGGAGGCCGCCACGATCAGTATCGCTCGCCGCCCGCGCGTCCGAAGCCCCGGCGGGGGGCGGGGAGTTCGGGGCGGCGTGGGGGGCGGGACCGTGCGGGGGCGGGGATGGTGCGGGGGTAGGGGTGATGCGGGGGCCGGGATGGTGTCGCGCGGCGAGCCGTGCCCGCCCGAGGGGCTCGTCGGCCCTACGGTCGATGGGGGGGCGGGGGTGAGCCTCGGTCCACGGGGGCGAGGGCCCCGGAGCCGGGCCGTCCGCACCCGCCGTCCGCACCCGCCGTCCGTGCCCGCCGTCCGGGGTGCCGGCCTGGCCCCGGCGGCGACGATCGGGGGGCGACGGCGGGGCCGAAGAGCCGGGGTCCGGCCCGGCGAGTGCGCTTGACACTGAAATCGAACATCCATTCTCATGGAAGCCCGGCCCTTGGAATCTCGGGCATTTCGCCGAGTTGTCCACAGGTCGGAGGGGACGTCGGGGCCCATTGTCAGTGGCAGGGGTTAGCGTCTTTCACATGAAGCGATCGACTCAAGCAAACCGGGTGGAACCCATGGCAGGAACCGACCGCGAGAAGGCGCTCGACGCCGCGCTCGCACAGATTGAACGCCAATTCGGCAAGGGCGCCGTGATGCGCATGGGCGACCGCACCCAGGAGCCGATCGAGGTGATCCCGACCGGATCGACCGCCCTCGACATCGCCCTCGGCGTCGGCGGCCTGCCGCGCGGCCGTGTCATCGAGGTCTACGGCCCGGAGTCCTCCGGCAAGACGACCCTGACCCTGCACGCGGTGGCCAACGCGCAGAAGGCCGGCGGCCAGGTCGCGTTCGTGGACGCCGAGCACGCCCTCGACCCCGAGTACGCCAGGAAGCTCGGCGTCGACATCGACAACCTGATCCTGTCCCAGCCGGACAACGGCGAGCAGGCCCTCGAGATCGTCGACATGCTGGTCCGCTCCGGCGCCCTCGACCTGATCGTCATCGACTCCGTCGCCGCGCTCGTCCCGCGCGCGGAGATCGAGGGCGAGATGGGCGACTCCCACGTCGGCCTCCAGGCCCGTCTGATGAGCCAGGCGCTCCGGAAGATCACCAGCGCGCTCAACCAGTCCAAGACCACCGCGATCTTCATCAACCAGCTCCGCGAGAAGATCGGCGTGATGTTCGGCTCGCCGGAGACCACGACCGGTGGCCGCGCCCTGAAGTTCTACGCCTCGGTGCGTCTCGACATCCGCCGGATCGAGACCCTCAAGGACGGCACCGACGCGGTCGGCAACCGCACCCGCGTCAAGGTCGTCAAGAACAAGGTCGCGCCGCCCTTCAAGCAGGCCGAGTTCGACATCCTCTACGGCCAGGGCATCAGCCGCGAGGGCGGCCTGATCGACATGGGCGTGGAGCACGGCTTCGTGCGCAAGGCCGGCGCCTGGTACACGTACGAGGGCGACCAGCTCGGCCAGGGCAAGGAGAACGCCCGCAACTTCCTCAAGGACAACCCCGACCTCGCCGACGAGATCGAGAAGAAGATCAAGGAGAAGCTCGGCGTGGGCGTCCGGCCCGAGGCCGCCGACGCGGCGAAGGACGCGGCCCCCGCCGCGGACGCCGCCGCCACGGACGAGGCCGCCAAGAGCGTCCCGGCACCCGCCACCAAGACCGCGAAGGCGACCAAGGCCACCGCGGTCAAGAGCTGACCCCGTGACCGGTCGCACCGAATGGCCGGGTGACAGCCCCGACTCGTCGAGGGCCGAGAAAGAGCTGTCACCCCAAGACCCGGCTGAGCGGGCGCGGGCGATCTGCCTGCGCCTGCTCACCGGGACCCCCCGCACGCGCAAGCAGCTCGCCGACGCCCTGCGCAAGCGGGAGATCCCCGACGAGGTGGCCGAAGAGGTCCTCTCCCGCTTCGAGGACGTCGGACTCATCGACGACGCCGCCTTCGCCGGGGCCTGGGTGGAGTCCCGCCACCACGGCCGGGGCCTCGCCCGGCGGGCACTCGCCCGCGAACTGCGGACCAAGGGCGTCGAGCCCACCCTGATCCAGGAGGCGGTGGAGCAGCTCGACTCCGACCAGGAGGAGGCCACCGCGCGGGAGCTCGTCGCCCGCAAGCTGCGCGCCACCCGCGGTCTCGACCGCGACCGGCGCCTGAGACGGCTCGCCGGGATGCTCGCCCGCAAGGGCTATCCCGAGGGCATGGCCCTCCGTGTCGTCCGCCAGGCGCTGGAGGCCGAGGGCGAGGACACGGACGGGCTCGACGAGTCCTTCTGATCCCCGGGGGAGATCAGAAGGACGCGTCGGGCGCCGGCCGGGGCTCAGCCGGCCGGCGCCGGGAGCAGGACCGGGAGGCCCGCCGCCTTCCAGGCCTGGAAACCGCCGACCAGGTCGGTCGCCCGGTGCAGTCCCAGGCGGCGCAGGGACTCGGCCGCCAGGGACGAGGCGTAGCCCTCGTTGCAGAGCACCACCACCAGCAGGTCGTGTCCGGTGGCCTCCGGCGCGCGATGGCTGCCCTGCGGGTCGAGCCGCCACTCCAGCTCGTTCCGCTCCACGACCAGCGCGCCCGGGATCAGACCGTCCCGCTCGCGCAGGGCCGCGTAGCGGGTGTCCACCAGCAGCGCCTCGCCCGTCTCGTAGGCCTCGTAGGCGGCCCGCGGTTCGATCCGGTCGAGACCCGACCTCACCCGCTCCAGGAGTGCGTCGATGCCGATGCGCTCGTCGCCGCCGTGGTCGCTCACTGCCAGTCCTCCGGACGCTCGACCTGCTCCAGGCGGAGCACCGCGCCCGCCCGGCTGAAGCGCCGGATCAGGGGCAGCGGGGGATAGTAGGCGTGCACCGACACCGCGTGGGTGTCGGGGGACTCGTTGAGCACCTCGTGCACATGGTGGCGGCCGAAGGCGCGGCCACCGCCCTCGCCCAGCCGGCGGGAGCGGTCGAGGCCGTCGGCCAGCTCCAGCGTCTTCCAGCCGCTCGCCGGCAGGCGGACCGCCAGCGCGTTCTCGGTCAGGGTGCCGCGCGCGGTGGCGAAGGCGCCCTGCGACTCGGCGTGGTCGTGCCAGCCGGTACCCGTTCCGGGCGGCCAGCCGATGAGCCAGGCCTCGCTGCCGCCGGGACCCTCCAGCCGCACCCACGTACGCCCCTCGGGATCGAGCGGCAGGGAGTCGACGAGGTCGCGGTCCGCCGCGGTGCGCCGGACGAAGTCGAGCAGTTCGGCCGCCGTCGGGGCGCCGGGAGCCGGCGCGGCGGAGTCGGTCGGGGAGCCGGCGGCAGGGGCGGCGGCGCTCAGGGGGTGTGCGGGGGCGGGTCGGGACACGGGTGACCGTCCTGGGTTCGCTGAGGGCGCGCGGCGGCACGGCACACGGGCGTACCTGGACGTACGGCGGTGGCGGCGGGGCGCGCGCGGGGAAGGGGCGAGATCAGCAGGACGGGCGACACACGCAGCCCGCGTAGCGGACGAGGTCCATATGGACCCTCCGCCACAGGCGCACATCGGTGTCGGTCACGTTCCGGAGTACACCATGTGCGCCTGCCGGAATCAATGGATGTCCGCTGAGCGGTCACTCCCCGTGGACGCCCCGGCGGCCCCCACCTTCGCCGCGGCCTTCGCTCCGGACCCCGTCCCGGCCCGGGCCGCCGCCTTCGTCCCGGTCCTCGACCCGGCGTCCGTCCCGCTCTCCCCGCCGTCCTCCGGCGCGGCCGGATCGTCGGTCGGGGAGCCGCCGCGGACCGCGTCCGCCGCCGCGTACAGCTCCGCGGGATGGACGCCGGCGAAGGCCGCGGCGAGGTGCCCGTCGGGCCGCACCAGCAGGACGGCGTGGGCGGGGGCGCCCGGGTAGGCCTCCGTGACCAGGACCTCCGCCTTCGCCGGCAGGTCCGACACCGCCTCTTCGAGCCGGGGCATGACCCCGGCCCCGCGCCAGTGCCGCCGGTCCCACACCCCGGTGCCGGGGGCGACCAGGAGGACCAGGAGACGGCCCTGACCGAGCCGGTCCCGGAGCCGTACGGTCGTGCCGTCCGGGGCGGTCACCCGGACGTCCTCGACCGGCGCCCCCTCCGGCGTGCCCACCGGGGTACGGCCCTCGGTGTACGGAGGCGCGAGAGGCGAGTGGGGGTACGCCGGGGGCGCGCCCAGCGGACCGCGCCCCACATGGCCGTCGGTGAGCAGCGCGTCGTGCCCGCGGGCCGCCCCGGGGAGGTACGTCCGCAGGCCGCCGCCGCCCCGCAGGACCGGCAGCGACTGGTCGGCGGCGCGCAGCCGGTGGGCGACGGCCGCCCGCCGCTCGCTCTGGTAGCTGTCGAGCAGCCGCTCGGAGGCGCCGTGGTGCCAGGTGTGGGCCAGCTTCCAGGCGAGGTTGTCGACGTCCCGCAGCCCCTCGTCGAGCCCCTGGGTGCCGACCGCGCCGAGCAGGTGCGCCGCGTCCCCGGCGAGCAGGACGCGGTCGACCCGCCAGCGGCGGGCGAGCCGGTGGTGGAGGGTGTGGACGCCGGTGTCGATGAGCTCGTACGGGGGTGTCACGCCGTCGCACCAGCCGGCCAGCGTCTCGCGGATCCGGGCGACGAGCGCGTCCGGGGTCACCAGGTCGCCCCGGGGCGGCAGCAGCCAGTCGATCCGCCACACCCCGTCGGGCAGCGGGCGGGCGGAGATCTCCTCGGGAGCGCCGCGCCACGGCGGCTGACGGTGCAGCAGGGCCTCGCCGGGCCAGGGGAGTTCGGTGCGGAGGGCGGCGACCGCGTGCCGCTCGACGGCCGTACGGCCCGGGAAGCGGATGCCGAGCAGCTTGCGCACGGTCGAGCGGGCGCCGTCGCAGCCCACGAGGTGGCTGCCGCGCCACCAGGTGCCCGCCGGGCCCCGGGTGTGGGCGACCACGCCGTCCCGGTCCTGCTCGATGGTGTCGAGCCGGGCCTCGGTGACGAGCCGGATCAGCTTCTGGTGTCCGATCGCGTCGCGCAGCCCGCGCGCCAGGGCGTGCTGGGGGATGTGCAGCGGCGCGGCGGGGGCGGACGGCGCGGCGGGGTCCTCGGACCACTCCTCCGTGCCGCCGAGTCCGTGGTCGAGGGTGAGCGCGCGGACCACCTGCCGGCGGCGCATGCCGCGCCAGCCGACCCAGCGGACCCCCTCGTCACGGAGGGTGGTGCAGCCGAGCCGCTCGACCATCGCGGCCGTGTCGGCGCGCAGCACGACGCTGCGGGCGGGGCGTGGTTCGTCCTTGCCCGAGCCCTCGTCGAGGACGATGCTGGGCACGCCCTGCGCGGCGAGCGCGAGGGAGAGCGCGAGGCCGACCGGCCCCGCGCCCACGATGATCACCGGGTCCACGGCGCGGCTCCTGAAGGCCGGACGGTCATGGGGGCAGCACATACGAGTGTGGCACGAGCCCGGTGCTTGATCACAGACCGTATGCAACCCACTGAGGGTGCTTGCGTCAAGCGACGGGGTGGGCGCGGTGCGGCTGACCTGAAGTCAGTGCCGCTCCGGCCCACCCCTGTTGCTCCGCGGACCCCCGAGGGGTCAGGCGCCGCTGATGGCGTCGCTCTTCACCTCGGCGGGTCCGCCCTGCGCGGGGATGGCCGGCCCGGCGGACTTCTTGCCCTGCCGCAGGCGCTTCTCCAGGCGTCCCGCGAGGGCGGTGATGATCGCGTTGATGGCGATGTAGATCAGCGCGATGACGGTGAAGGTGGCGATCGTGTTGGCGCCGTAGTTGGCGGTGATCTGCCGGTTCTGGCTGAGCAGCTCCGCGAAGCCGAGCAGCGCGCCGCCGAGCGCCGTGTCCTTGACGATCACGACGAGCTGGCTGACCAGGGCGGGGAGCATGACGGTGACGGCCTGCGGGAGCAGGACGTACATCATGGTCTGGCCCTTGCGCATGCCGAGTGCCTCGGCCGCGTCGCCCTGGCCGCGGGGCAGCGAGAGCACACCGGCGCGGACGATCTCGGCGATCACCGAGGCGTTGTAGAGCACGAGGCCGGTGACGACCGCGTACAGCGGGCGGAAGTCGGAGCTGATGGTCGTGAACTCCCGGTAGAGGGAGGCCGCGAACACCATCAGGATCAGCACCGGGATGGCGCGGAAGAACTCCACGACGGCACCGACGGGGACCCGCACCCAGCGGTGGTCGGAGAGTCGGCCGATGCCGAGGAGGGCCCCGAGCGGCAGCGCGATCAGGATCGCGAGGCCGGCCGCCTTGAGGGTCTCGGTCAGACCGGGCAGCAGATACGTCGTCCAGACCCGGGAGTCGGTGACGAACGGACTCCACTTGTCGGCGGCCAGCTGGTTCTTGTCGTTGAGGGCCACGAGGACCCACCAGGCCACCAGGACGAGGACCGCGAGGAACCCGATCGTAAAGAGCAGGTTGCGCCGCTTGGCCCGCGGCCCGGGGGTGTCGTACAGGACGGAACTCATCGCTTCACCGCCAGTCGCTTGGCCGCCCAGCCGAAGAACAGGCCGGCCGGAAGGGTGAGAACGATGAAGCCGAAGGCGAAGACGGCGAAGACGGCGAAGAGCGCGTCTGCCTCGTTCTCGATCATCTCCCGCATGAGGAGGGCCGCTTCCGCCGCGCCGATGGCCGCCGCCACGGTGGTGTTCTTCGTGAGGGCGATGAGGACGTTGGCGAGCGGGGTCACCGCCGCGCGGAACGCCTGGGGGAGGACCACCAGGGTCAGGACCTGGAAGAAGTTCATCCCCAGCGCACGGGCGGCCTCGGCCTGCCCGGCCGGCACGGTGTTGATGCCCGAGCGCAGCGCCTCGCAGACGAAGGTGCCGGTGTAGGCGACGAGTCCGAGGACCGCCAGCCGGAAGCCGATGTCCTCGGAGCGGTCCGCGCCGAGCGTGATGTTGAGCGTCTGGTCGAGGCCGAACGAGCAGGCCACGAGGACGACGGTCAGCGGGGTGTTCCGGACGAGGTTCACGTACGTGGTGCCGAAGCCCCGCATGAGGGGTACCGGGCTGACTCGCATGGTGGCGAGGGCGGTGCCCCAGATCAGGGAGCCGATCGCCGAGTAGAGGGCGAGCTTCGCCGTCACCCAGAAGGCGCCGAGCAGGTCGTACTGCCCGGAATCAAGAAAGTCGAACACGATGCCCCGCGCTCTCCCCTGGTGGTCGGTCGGTGTGGAGGCCGCTGCGTGGGCAGCGGCCGGTGCCGGGGTGACGGCCGCCGTCGAGCGGGGCGGCCGTCACGGACCGGGCAGGGTGGTTCAGCCGGTGATCTTCGGCGCGGGGTCGTTCTTGTAGCCCGAGGGGCCGAAGTTCTGCTTGACGAGCTTGTCCCAGGTGCCGTCGGAGACCATCTTCTCCAGGGCCTTGTTGATCTTGCCCTTGAGGTCGGAGTCGCCCTTCTTGAGGCCGATGCCGTAGTTCTCGTCGCTCAGGGAGAGGCCGGCGAGCTTGAACTTGCCCTGGTGCTCCTTCTGCGAGGCGTAGCCCGCGAGGATGGAGGCGTCCGTGGTCAGGGCGTCGACACGCTTGTTCTCCAGGCCGGTCAGGCACTCGGAGTAGCCGCCGAGCTGCTGGAGGTCGGCCTTGGGGGCGAGCTTCTCCTTGACGTTCTGCGCGGAGGTCGAGCCGGTGACCGAGCAGAGCCTCTTGGTGTTGAGATCCTCGGCCTTGGTGATCGAGGAGTCGTCGGCGCGCACCAGCAGGTCCTGGTGGGTCACGAAGTACGGACCGGCGAAGTCGACCTCCTTGAGGCGCTTCTCGTTGATCGAGTAGCTGGCGACGACGAACTTCACGTCACCGTTCTTGATCAGGTTCTCGCGCTCGGCGCTCGGCGCCTGCTTCCATTCGATCTTGTCCTCGGCGAAGCCCAGCTCCTTGGCGACGTACTTGGCGACGTCGACGTCGAAACCGGCGTACGTGCCGTCCGGGGTCTTCAGACCGAGGCCCGGCTGGTCGAACTTGATGCCGATAGTGATCTTGTCACCGTTGCTGCCCGAGTCCGATCCGGTGCCACAGGCGGTGGCGGTCAGCGCGAGGACGACGGCGGCCGCGGCGGCGGCAGGGGTGCGACGAAGCTTCATCGAGGAATGTCCCTTGGTCTAGAAGTGAGTTGGGAAGGATAGGCCCGAACTCGCTCAGTGGTGAAGGATCTTGGAGAGGAAGTCCTTCGCCCGGTCACTGCGCGGGTTGCTGAAGAACTCCTCGGGCGTCGCCTGCTCGACGATGCGGCCGTCCGCCATGAAGACGACCCGGTTGGCGGCGGAGCGCGCGAAGCCCATCTCGTGGGTCACGACGACCATCGTCATCCCGTCCCGGGCCAGTTGCTGCATGACCTCCAGGACCTCGTTGATCATCTCGGGGTCCAGCGCGGACGTCGGCTCGTCGAACAGCATGACCTTCGGGTCCATCGCGAGCGCGCGGGCGATCGCCACGCGCTGCTGCTGGCCGCCGGAGAGCTGCGCCGGGTACTTGTCCGCCTGGGTGCCGACGCCGACCCTGTCGAGCAGGGCGCGGGCCTTCTCCTCGGCGGCCTTCTTCTCCGTCTTCCGGACCTTGATCTGGCCCAGCATCACGTTCTCGAGCACCGTCTTGTGCGCGAAGAGGTTGAACGACTGGAAGACCATGCCGACGTCGGAACGCAGGCGCGCGAGCTCCTTGCCCTCCGCCGGCAGCGGCTTGCCGTCGATGGTGATGGTGCCGGAGTCGACGCTCTCCAGCCGGTTGATCGTGCGGCACAGCGTCGACTTGCCGGACCCGGAGGGTCCGATGACGACCACGACCTCGCCGCGGCTGATCGTCAGATCGATGTCCTGGAGGACATGCAGCGCGCCGAAGTGCTTGTTCACGCCGGACAGTACGACCAGGTCGTCCGCGGGGCGCGGGGTGTCCTCGGGCCCCCTGGGCACGGACTTGGACACTGACTCTCCGCTCATCGGGCTCTAGCTCCGTCCTCCTCGGTTGGGGAGGACACTAGAGACCCGATGTGATGACCGTCATCACATCTGAGCGGAAATTGAGGATAACGATCCGGCCGCAACCGGACACAGTGTGTGAACGGGACAGCCGGGGCCGTACCGGCTGCATAACGGAAACGCCGCCGTCACAGGGGGACACTTGACTGTGACACCGGACATCGGTGTTCATGCCTTGGTACCACCTGGTACACAGAGAGCCGCTATCAGGACCGCGACCGGCGCGGCCACGGAGATCCCCACGGAGGAGGCACGTATGCGACTGCTGCTCGTCGAGGACGACGACCACGTCGCCGCCGCCCTCTCCGCGATCCTCGCCAAGCACGGCTTCACGGTGACCCACGCCCGCAACGGCGAGGAGGCGCTCCAGGCCGTGCTCCCCACGGCCCAGGGCGAGCGCCCCACGTACGGCGTGATCCTGCTGGACCTCGGCCTGCCCGACCAGGACGGCTACCAGGTCTGCGGCCGCATCCGGAAGCTCACCGCCACTCCGGTGATCATGGTGACCGCGCGCGGCGACGTGCGCTCCCGGATCCACGGGCTGAACCTCGGCGCCGACGACTACGTCGTCAAGCCCTACGACCCCGGTGAGCTCCTCGCCCGCATCCACGCCGTCAGCCGGCGCAACGCCGGCGCGGAGGAGACGACGGGAGGCGGCGCACCCGCCGACGGGACCAGGCTGCGGCTCGGCTCCGTCACCATCGAGCTGCCCACCCGCCGCGTCAGCGTCGACGGCGAGAGCGTGCCCCTCACCCGCAAGGAGTTCGACCTGCTGGCCCTCCTCGCGCAGCGGCCCGGCGTCGTCTTCCGCCGCGAGCAGATCATCAGCGAGGTCTGGCGCACCAGTTGGGAGGGGACCGGCCGCACCCTGGAGGTGCACGTCGCCTCCCTGCGCTCCAAGCTCCGGATGCCCACCCTGATCGAGACCGTACGGGGCGTGGGCTACCGCCTGGTCGCCCCCGCCGCGTAACCGCCGGACGGCCCCTCCGTGCGCACCCGCCTCCTCCCGCTGCTCATCGTGCTGATGGCCGGCGTCCTGCTGGCCCTCGGCTTCCCGCTCGCCGCCAGCCTCGCCGCCTCCGAGCAGCAGCGGGTCGTCGTCGACCGCCTGGACGACGCCGCCCGGTTCGCCGCGCTCGCCCAGTTCGTCAGCGAGACCAGCCCCGGCACCGACGAGCGCCGCACCACGCTCGGCGGCGAACTCGCCAGCTACCACGACGTGTACGACATCCGGGCCGGGATCTTCTACCGCAACAACCGGTCCATGGCCGCCGCCCCCGAGGACTGGGTGGTCCCCTACGAAGGGGAGGGCCGCCGCGCCTTCAACGAGTCGCTGCTCGGCCGCCGCAGCCACGACCCGCCCCAGGTGTGGCCCTGGCAGGCCCACGCCCGGCTGATCATCGCCTCACCGGTCGTCCGCGACGGCGACGTCGTCGCGGTCGTCGTCACCGACTCGCCGACCGGCCAGCTCCGGCTCCGCATCCTGCGCGGCTGGCTGCTGATCTTCGCCGGCGAGTCCCTGGCCATGCTGGTCGCCGTCGGCGCCGCCTTCCGGCTCACCGGCTGGGTCCTGCGGCCCGTCCGCGTCCTCGACTCCGTCACCCACGACATCGCCACCGGCCGGATGAACTCCCGGGTCGCGGCGACCGGCGGCCCGCCCGAGCTCCGCCGCCTCGCGCTGTCCTTCAACGAGATGGCCGACAACGTCGAGGAGGCGCTCGAACAGCAGCGGGCGTTCGTCGCCGACGCCTCCCACCAGCTGCGCAACCCGCTCGCGGCACTCCTGCTGCGGATCGAACTGCTCGCCATGGAGCTCCCCGAGGGGAACGAGGAGATCGCCTCCGTACGGACCGAGGGCAAGCGCCTCTCGCAGGTCCTCGACGACCTCCTCGACCTCGCGCTCGCCGAGCACACGGCGGCCGAGCTGCAGCTCGTCGACGTCGGCGCGCTCGCCGCCGAGCGGGTCGCGTCCTGGCGGCCGGTCGCCGACGACAAGGGCGTCGCGCTCGTCGGCGCCTGCGGGCCGGTCACCGCCTGGGCGGACCCGGTGGCCCTCTCCAGCGCCCTGGACGCGGTGATCGACAACGCGGTGAAGTTCACCCCGGCCGGGCAGGAGGTCACCGTCACGGCGGAGCCGGTGCCCGGCGGGGACGAGGTCGCCGTCGTCGTGGCCGACCACGGCCCCGGCCTCACGGACGAGGAGCTGGACCGCGTCGGCGACCGCTTCTGGCGCGCGGGCCGCCACCAGAACGTCAAGGGCTCGGGCCTCGGCCTCTCGATCACCCGCGTCCTGCTCACGGCGGGCGGCGGCGGCATCGCCTTCGCCCCGAACGAGCCCCACGGGCTGCGCGTGACGGTGACCGTGCCGCGGAACCAGCCGGCGGCGAAGGGTGACCGCGAGGGTCAGGGCTTCACCGAGCGGTAGTAGCGGCGGGCGCCCTCGTGGAGGGTCAGCGGCTCGGTGTAGACGGCGGTCCGCAGGTCCACCAGCTGGGCCGGGTGCACCTGGCTGCCGATCCGGTCCCTGCTCCTGATCACCGTCCGGGTGAAGCCCTCCACCAGGTCCGCGTCGGCGTCCACCGTGGTGACCAGGAGGTTCGCCACCGCCAGGGTCTCGATCTCGTGGCCGTCCTGCGCCTTGGCGTACGAGTCGGCCGGGATCACCGCGGACCGGTAGTGGCGGGTCGACCCGCCCACGTCGTGGAGCCGGTCGACCAGCGCCCCGTCCAGGGGGAGCAGCCGGATCTCGTAGTTCTCGGCGAGGGTCTGCACGGCCTGGGTCGGCAGACCGCCCGACCAGAAGAAGGCGTCGAGCTCGCCCCGCTCCAGGAGCCCGGGCATCGTGTTGATGCCCAGGGAGTACGCCTCGACGTCCCGGTCGGGGGTCAGGCCGGCGGCGGCGAGCACCCGGTCGGCGATCAGCCGCACGCCGGAGCCGTCCTGGCCGACGCCCACCTTGAGGCCGCGCAGGTCCCGCACGGTCTGCAGGTCGGAGCCCTTCCGCACGACGAGCTGGACGTAGTCGTCGTAGAGGCGCGCGCAGCCGCGCAGCCGCTCGAAGCCGGGCCGGCGCTCCCGCTGGTACTGGGCGACGGCGTCGGCCGTCGCGATGGTGAAGTCGGCCTTGCCCGAGGCCACCCGGGACAGGTTCTGCTGGGAGCCCTCGCTGTCGGTGAGGGTTATCGAGACCTCGGGCATGTCCTGCGCCAGGGCCTGCTTGAGCAGCGCCCCGTACCGTTGGTACACGCCGGTGGGCACTCCCGTGCTGAAGGTGAGGGAGCCGCTCGGCACGGGCGAGCCGAAGGGGACCAGCCACCACACCAGCACTCCGCACACCGCGAGCAGCGCGACCGCGCCCGTGAGGACACGGCGGCGGGCGGCGCGGGTGAGGGAGGCGAACATGCTGGCGATCCTGCCAGGCGGTGGGCGTGTCTGGCCAGGATCGATTGCGTGAGGTCGGCCGGGGTGGGGCGGTGGGGCCGGGTGGGGCGGACGGGGTCGGGAGGGCCCGCGGGATCCGGGCCAGGTGTGGTGGGGACGGGCCTGCGTGCGGGGTGCGGCGGAGACGGGCCTCCTGGCCCGCTGCGGCGGGGCGGGCCTTGCGTGCCGGGTGCGGCGAGGGCAGGCCTCCGTGCCGGGTACGGCGTGTGGGGTCTCTGGCGCGGCGGGCGCTGCGGATGCGGATGGTGTCCGACGCGGGCCCGGTCGGGCCTGCGGCGTCCGTCGGTGTCGGGGGCTCCGTGAGGGATGCCACCCTGCCACCACATCCCCCCGACGGCCGGCCCCCGGGCCGGGCCCGGGACAGGCGGGCCGCGGAGGCCGGGCCCCGTCGCCGTGCGGCGGTCCGGCCGTGTCCGGGTGGTCCCCGGCGCCGTGCGGCGGTCCGGGTGGTCCGGGCGGTGTCCGGGTCCCCGGCGCCGTGCGGCGGTCCGGGTGGTCCGGGCCGTGTCCGGGTGGTCCCCGGCGCCGTGCGGCGGTCCGGCCGTGTCCGGGTGGTCCGGCGGTGTCCGGGCGGTCCCCGGCGCCGTCCCCCGTGCGCTCCGCCGAAGTGGTGAGCGGCCTCCGGGACGCGCGCCGCACCGTGTGTCCTGCCGGGGCGCCGACGCCCCGCGGGCTAGCGTCTGGATGCGCTCGGTGATCTTGAGGGCAGTCCCCGGCCCGCCCCTGGCGTCCCCCGCCGAGCCACGAACCCGCCCCTGGCGTCCCCCGCCGAGCCACCCCTGTCCCAGGGAGTTCCCATGACCGCACCGACGGTGCCGGCGCGCCGCCCACCGGCCGCCGACGCCCACTCCCCGCCCCCGCCCCGCCCACCGCGACGCGCGGCCCCTACGGTCCGGCCCGCCCGGGCCGGGGGACCGGCGGGCGGCGCACCGGACCGTGCCGGCGGGTGCCGCCCGCGTCTCACCCCGCCACGGCGGTGAGGCGGCGCAGCACCTCGGCCGGGCCCAGGGCCCGGGCCACGGCGAACAGGTCGGGACTGCGGGTGGCGCCGGTCAGCGCGACCCGCACCACGTTCGCGACCACCCGCGGCGGGCCCGCCCAGCGGCCGGGGTCCCGGCGCCAGGAGGCCGTGTCCGGGGCGTGCCCGTGCCGCTCCGCCAGCTCGCGGAGCGCGCCGTACCAGGCCTCCGCGGTCGCGGCGGCCCCCTCCCGTGCCGGCCCGGCGGCGAAGTCGGCGGCGATCCGGCGCACGAGCTCCGGGGCCAGGCCGCCGTAGCGGTCGTCGTCGGCGGCCGGGGGCGCACCGAAGAGCTCCGCGAAGAAGAAGCCGTAGCGGTCCCGGAAGCAGGACCAGCGGTCCAGGTCCTTGCGGGCGGGCGCCCCCTCGGGTCGGCCCGCCGCCAGGGCGGCCAGGGCCTGCCCCCGCTGCCCGGCCAGGACGGATCCGAGCTCCGGGTCGTACTCCTCCGCCCAGGCGAGCAGTTGTCCGTACAGCGCGTCGGGGCTCAGCGAGGCGATGAACTCCCGGCTCAGGGAGTGCAGTTTGGGGAGGTCCAGCAGCGGCCCGGAGGGGCGCATGCCGTCGAGCCGGACCGGGGCGGCGAGCGCCTCGGCCGTGGGCACGTCCATGAGCCGGATGTTGGCCAGCCCCCGCAGGTAGTGCTGGACGGCCGCCGGCGGATACCCGGCGGACAGGTAGTAGTCCACCGACGCCTCGGGGTCCTTGCGCTTGCTGAGCTTGCGCCGCGAGGGCCCCTCGGCCTTCATCAGCGGCGCCAGGTGCGCGTACGCGGGCTGATCGAAGCCCAGCGCCGCGTGGAGCTGGAGGTGCAACGGCGTCGAGGACAGCCACTCCTCGCCGCGCACCACCAGCGAGACCCGCATGAGGTGGTCGTCCACCACGTGGGCCAAGTGGTAGGTGGGCAACGGGAGTTCCTCCTGCGAGGACTTCAGCAGCACGATGTCGTTGCCGTTGTCCTGCATGGTGACCCCCGCGCGGATCCGGTCCGTGAACCGGACCCGACCGGGGAACTCGTACGGGCAGCGGAACCGCACGACGTACGGTTCGCCGGCCGACAGCCGCCGCGCCGCCTCCTCCGGGGGCAGCGTCCGGCACGGCGCCCACCGGCCGTAGTAGCCGATGGGGGAGCGGCCCGCGCGCTGCTCCTCCGCGCTGCGGGCCAGCCGGTCCTTGTCGCAGAAGCACGGGTACGCCCGGTCCCGCCGCAGCAGTTCGCGCACCTGGCTCAGGTAGACGTCCCGGCGTTCCGACTGGAGGTAGGGTCCCCACTCCCCGTCACCGGCGACCCCGCCCTCGTCGGGCGCGAGCCCGAAGGCCGCGAGCAGCCGGGAGAACTCCTCGGCGGCCCCCGCCACTTGGCGCGACCGGTCGGTGTCCTCGACGCGCAGGACGTGCACGCCGCCCGACTGGTGGGCCAGGGCGCGCGCGACGGCCGCCGTGTAGAGGCCGCCGATGTGCAGGTGCCCGGTGGGGCTCGGGGCGAAGCGCGTCACCTCGGCGCCCTCCGGCAGGGCGCGCGCCGGGAAGCGGCGCTCCCAGTCGGCCGGTTCCGGGAGATCGGGCGGGAACATCGCGTTGATGACGGACAGGTCGAGCACGGTGGACTCCCTCCGGGGGTTCCTCGATCGATCCACCGTAGGCCGGTGACCGGCCGATTCCAGGGGAGCGGGGGCGCGAGGCTGCGGAACCCCGAACCCACTTCGGTGCTGCGGGCCCCGCCCGGCGCGCACGGTCAGTAGCGTCCGGAGGGCCGCTCCGTACGACACGGGCGGACGTGGAACCGAAAGGGACGTGATGGGCGGTACGCGTGCGGTGGCCCTGCTGGCGCTGGGCTCCTTCGCCATGGGGACCGACGCCTACGCGATGGCGGGGCTGCTCCCGGACATAGGCGCCGACCTGGGGGTGTCCGTCTCCCTCGCCGGGCAGTCCGTCACCGCCTTCACCCTCTGCTACGCCCTCGCCGCACCGCTCTTCTCGGCGGTCCTCGCCCGCTGGGGCACCCGTACCGTCCTGGTGACCGCGCTGGTGGTCTTCGTCCTCGCCAACACCGGTACCGCGCTGACCGGTTCGTACGCCGGGCTGCTCGGCACCCGGGCCCTGGCCGGCGCCGCGGCGGGTCTGTTCACCCCGGCCGCGGCCACCGCGGCCGTCGCCCTCGTGCCGCCCGAGCGCCGCGGACGCGCCCTCGGCCTGGTCCTCGGCGGGATGAGCGCGGGTACGGTCCTCGGCGTGCCGCTCGGCCTGCTCGTGGCGGCCGACGCGGGCTGGCGCGCCGCCCTGTGGCTGATCACCGGCCTCGGAGCGGTCGCGCTCGCCGGGGTGGGCGCCGGGCTGCCGCCGGTCCGCGGAGCGGCGGCCCCCTCGCTGAGGTCCCGGTTCGCCGCCCTCGCCCGGCCCCGGGTCGCCGTGGTCGTCGCCGTCACCTTCACCCAGACCGTCGCCAGCCTCGGCCTCTACACCTATCTGGAACCGGTCCTGCACCGGGTCGCCGACGTCGACAACGCCGTGCCGTACCTCTGGGTCTGGGGCATCGGCGGGGTCTGCGGCAGCCTCCTCGCCGGCACCCTCGTCGACCGGACCGGGCGGCCCGCCCTGCTGGCCGTCGCCCTGCTCGGCACCCTCGCCGCCGCCCTGACCCTGCTCCCGTGGTCCGGGGCCGTCCCCGGCCTCGTCCTGCTCCCCCTGCTCGTGTGGGGGGCGGTCGGCTGGGCCTTCGTCGTCCCCCAGCAGCACCGGCTGCTCGCGGGCGAAGCGGGCGAAGGGCAGGCCGGTGCCGCCGCCGTCGGCCTCAACAGCTCCGCCACCTACCTCGGCGGCGCCGTCGGCTCCGCCCTCGGCGGCCTCGCCCTCGCCCACGGGCTCGACGCCCGCTGGCTCCCGCTCCCCGCCGCCGGGGTCGCGCTCGCGGGAGTCCTCTTCCACCTCATCGCGGTCCGCGTGCCGGCCGGACCCGCCGGAGCCCCCGGCGCCGGGGCCGACGGCCGGGACGCCGGGACGGCCCCGCGCGACGCCGGGGCCGACGGGCGCGGCACCGCGACCGACCACCGTGACAGCAACGGGACCGGAGCCGCGGGTGGTGCGACCGCGACCGAGGCCCTGGAAAGGAACACGCCATGAAGTTCGGCGTCAATCTGCCCAACTACGGCCCCGAGGCCACCCCCGACGCCCTCGCCGACTGGGCGCTGCGGGTCGAGTCGATGGGCTACCACTACGCGATGCTCTCCGACCACGTCGCGCTCACCCCCGACGTGCAGCACCTCTTCCCCGCCCCGTTCTACGACCCCTTCGCGACCCTCGCGTGGCTCGCCGGCGTCACCCGGACCGTCGGGCTCGGGACCACGGTGGCGATCCTCCCGTACCGGCATCCCGTGCACACGGCCCGCGTCGCCGCCAACATCGACCGGTTCAGCAACGGCCGGCTCGTCTTCGGCGCCGCCGCCGGCTGGGCCGCCCGGGAGTTCGCCGTCCTCGACGTCCCGTACCGCAAGCGGGGGGCGATCAGCGACGAGTACCTCGCCGCCATCAAGGCCTGCTGGGCCTCCGAGGTGGCCTCGTTCGACGGCGCCCACGTCTCCTTCCGCGAGGTGCACACCGGTCCGCTGCCCGTGCAGCGGCCCGGTCCGCCGGTCTGGGTCGGCGGCCACAGCTACGGCGCGCTCCGCCGGGCCGTCCGGCTCGGCGACGCCTGGCACCCCACCTCCGTCTCCGGCGACTGGCTCCTGGGCGTCGGCCTGCCGGCGCTCCGCCAGGTCGCCGAGGAGCACGAGCGGCCCGTCCCCGACCTCTGCCCCCGGATCAAACTCCGCGTCACCCCGCGGCCGCTGGGCCCCGGCCGCCTGCTCGGCGAGGGCACGGCGGCGCAGATCGCCGACGATCTCGGACTCCTCCAGGACCTCGGCGCCCGCGCGGTCGTCCTCGACCCCACCTACCCGGGCGACCGGCGCGAGGCGGGCCGCACCGCCCGGGACCTCGACGTCCTGGAGGCACTGGTCAAGGAGGTCATCGACGTGGACGCCGGCTGCGTACGATGACCGAACGGCGGCAGCGGGAGGGGGCGCGCGACATGACCGATCCGGACCTGCGGAAGCTGCGGGTGCTGAGGGAACTCAGCGAGCGCGGCACCGTCAGCGCGGCCGCCCAGGCCCTGCACCTCACCCCCCAGGCCGTCTCGCAGCAGATCAGCGCGCTGGGACGCGAGCTGGGGGTCCAGCTCACCGAGCCGTCCGGGCGACGGCTGCGGCTCACCGGGGCCGCGCGGATCGTCCTCCGGCACGCCGACGCCGTCTTCCGGCAGGTCGAGCAGATGCGCGCGGAGCTCGCCGCCCACCAGAGCGGCGAGCGGGGCGAGGTGGGCGTCGCCGGCTTCTCCACCACCCTGTCGGCGCTCATCCTGCCCGCGGTGGCCCGGCTGCGGGAGACCCGGCCGCTGCTGCGGACCTCGCTGGCCGAGGTCGACCCGCCGGAGAGCTTCTCGCTGCTCCAGCGGGGGGAGACGGACGTCGTCATCTCCGCGGACACCACGCGGCCCTCGCCGCTCCCGGTGCCGGGGACCGCGGGGAGCGGGTACGGACACCCCGACGGGCCCGACGGCGGACCGGCCGACGGCGGACGGGACGGCGGCGCGCGCGACGGCGGCTCGGACGGGCGCTTCCACCGGGTCGTCCTCTGCGACGACCCCTTCGACATCGCCCTCCCGGCCGGTCACCGGCTCCTCGACAGCGAACGGCTGCTCCTCGCGGACCTGGCCGACGAGACCTGGATCTTCGCCACCACCGGCCTCTGCCACGACATCGGGGTCGCCGCGTGTACGGCGGCCGGGTTCACCCCGCAGGCCTCCCACGCCATCGGCGACTGGGACGCCACGCTCGCGGCGGTGCGGCTCGGCCTCGGGGTCGCGCTGGTGCCCCGCCTCGCCAAGCCGGTCCAGCGGCCCGAGGTGACGATCCGCCCGTTCACCGAGCGGGCGCCCTCGCGGACGGTCTTCGCCGCCGTACGGGAGGGGAGCCAGACCTCCCCGGAGATCGCCGCGGTCCTCGACGCGCTGCGGACGGCCGCAAGGGCGGCCGTCGCCGGCTGAGCGCACACCGCGAGCGGCACCTGACGTACCCGCTCCGACCTGCGGGAACGCGATTCGCCACGGCTCGTGGACGGTACCGTCCACGAGCCGTTGCTGGACCCGCCCGACCGCCGGTGCGAGGCTCGATCCCGTACCGCGGAGCGCTCCGCGCGTCCTCCCCACCCTTCCTTTCCAACTCCTTGCCGAGCCCTGTCTGCCTTCGGAGAGCGGGAACACCCATGTCCAAAGCCACCTACACACGGCTGGCCGCACTGAGCCTCATCTGGGGCTCCGTCTTCCTCTGGATCAAGATCGCCGGATACGGCTTCTCGCCCGTCCAGATGGTGCTGATCCGGCTCGCCCTCGGAGCCGTCGTGATCCTCGCCATCGGCTACGCCCGGGGCCTCCGGCTCCCCAGGGAAGCCGCCACGTGGGGTCATCTGACCGTCGCCGCGCTCCTCGGCAACGCCATCCCGTGGACCCTCTACGCCGAGGGGGAGATCGAGGGGTCGAGCAGCGTCGCCGCGGTCGTCAACGGCAGCGCGCCGATCTGGACCCTGGCCGCCGCGCTCCTGCTCGGCCAGGAGAAGCGGGTCTCCGGTTTCAAGGCCGGCGGCGTGCTCCTCGGCCTCGGGGGCACCGCGCTCATCGCCTCCCCATGGAACTCCTCGTCCGCCGGCACCGGTTGGAGCATCCTCTGCTTCGTCCTCGGCTCCATCAGCTTCGGAGCCAGCTTCGCGTACATGGGCAAGTACCTGGTGGGCAGGGGCATTCCGCCGCTGATGCTCGCGGGCGGCCAGCTCGGCGCCGCCACGATCCTGCTGCTGATCGCCTTCCCCTTCCTGGGACTCCAGGCCGTCACCTGGCGCACCGACTCGGTGATCTCCGTCCTCGTCCTCGGCGTGGTCTGCACCGGCTTCGCCGCCCTGCTCAACTTCGAGCTGATCATCAAGGACGGTCCCACCGTGGCCTCCACGGTCACCTATCTGATGACCGCCGTCGCCGTCGTCCTGGGCGCCCTCGTCCTCGACGAGCCCCTCGGCTGGACCGTCTGGGTCGGGGCCGTCGCGGTCCTCGCGGCCACCGGGCTGCTCCGCCGCAAGCCGCGGCCGGCGCCCGAACCGGCTACCGAGGCCGCCCCCGTACCGGCCCCCGCCGCGGCGGATTAGCCGCCCGATTCCCTCCGGAAATGCCTGGCCGCCGCCCGCAACATTGTGTTCATTCATGGGGCGGGTGAGGGGTGGTAGCGTCACGAGTGGAAACACCCGGCCTTTTATGGGGGAGTCGTACGTGGCTTTTGTGGTCGAACTCGTTTTCCGTGGTGATGAGACGGACCGGCTGAGTTTCGGAGAGGCTCACCGGACCTATTGGAAAAGGATGGCCGCCCGCGGCATCCTGCTCGGCGGCGGCCCCTGGCGGGACGGTACCGGGGAACTCCTGGTCTGCGAGGCCAGGGACCGGGGAACCCTCTTACGGGTCCTGTACGCCGATCCCTACGCCCAGGCTCAGGTCGTCGGAGAGTTACGGGTCCGCGAATGGAACGCGGTCATGGGGCACGTGGTGCTCGCCGGTCTCGAACGGTCCACCGGGGGCGCCGGGACCCATGAGCGAATACGCGGGGGCGTCGCGACGCCCGCCCCGCCGGCCGCCCGCGTGGTGGCCGCCGTACGCGAGGATGCCGCCGTCCGTGAGGAACTGACCGCCCACGAGCGGCGCATCGCCACGATGATGCTCGACGGCCTGACCAACAAGCAGATCGCCGAGTCGTTCACGGTGTCGACCCGGGCCGTGGAGCTCCACATCACCCGGATCTACCGCAAGCTCGACATCCGCCGGCGCGCCCAGCTCGCCGCCGCGATCGACCGTTTCGAGGCCGCGCTGGCCTGCTGACCGCCGCGCCGCCGTGCACCGCCGGCCCCGTCCCGGGGCCCGGTCCCCGCCCGGGACCCGCTTCTTCCCGATCCCGCACCCATCCACCTGGGGGAGTTCGCCATGCCGCTCGTCGAGATCACCGTTCCCGTGGGCACCCTGTCCGAGGCCGCCGCGGAGGTCCTGCAGCAGCAGGTCGCCGACTCCGTGCTGACCGCCATGGAGCTGCCCCGCACCGACTTCTTCGCCGCGGCCACCTGGGTGTACGTCCGGGAGGCGGCCAAGGGGTTCGCCGCCACGGGCGCCGGCACCGCACCGGGGGTCCTCGTCGTGGTCACGCCCCTGGAGGGCTTCCTCACCCCCGAGCGCAACGAGGCCCTCTCGGCAGAGGTCACCCGGCACGTCCAGGAGGCGACCGGGCCCGACACCGTCGTCTGGCTCGTCGTGAACGAGATCCCGGAGGGGAACTGGGCCGTGAACGGCGGACTGACCCGGCGGGCGAAGATCGACGAATTCGTCGCCGAGGCAGCCCGGGCGAACTGAATTCCGCTTCCGCATTCCGGACGCCGGACCATTCCGGACGCCGGACCATTCCAGGCTCCGAAGCATTCCAGGCTCCGAAGCATTTCTGGGCACCCTGGTATTCCGACTGCCGCGGCGCCGCACCGTATTCACGGTGCGGCGCCGCGGCTTTTCGCGTCGCGGCACTCCGGACCCGGGCGACGAATCCGGCCACGGGTGCGGAATCCCGTATCGATGTGCGATGCGCCCCGCTCGTACGGTGATGTCAATGGCACCGACGGATGGGAGTGACTCGTTCATGGCTCTGCATTCGGCGCCGCGACTCGGTGTGGTGGTTCCTTCGGGAAACGCCGCGGCCGAACCCGAGATCGGCGGCCTCGTCAGCCCCGCGTTCAACGTCCACACGGCACGCTTCCCGGTCCTTCCCGGAAAGGACCTCCGCGGCCGGCTCGACACGTACAACGACGTACTCCCCGACGTCCTGGGGAGTTTCGGCGGACTGCGCCTCGACGCGGCCGTCGTCTCCTGCACCGGATCGCACTACCTCCTGACCCCCGAGGGCGACCGGGCCCTCTGCGCCGAGCTCTCCGAGCAGGTGGGAGCGCCCGTCCGGTCGGCGGCGCTCGCCATCCTCGACACGGCGCGGGCCGTCGGCGCCGAGCGGCTCGTCCTCGTCTCGCCGTACGAGCCCTGGCTCACCGAACTCTCCCAGGCGTACTGGGAGTCGGCCGGTCTCACGGTCGACCGGGTGGTCAAGATCCGGGCCGGCGACCGCTTCTCCCCGTACGACGTGACCACCGAGGAGCTGGTCGCCCAGGTCCGGGCGGCCGAACTCCCGGAGGACGCAGCGCTGCTGTTCACCGGCACCGGCATGTTCACCTTCGACGCGCTCGCCGCACTCGGCCGGGACAGCGGGCGCACCCTCCTCACCTCCAACCTGGCGAGCGCCTGGTGGGCCCGGGACGCGCTCGGCCTGCCCGCCGGCGGCCCGGACGCCCACCCGCTGCTGCGGCGGCTCGCCGAGCGGACCGGAACGGGTCCGGCCGCCCCGGGCGCGGGGCGCGGCGCCGTGGCCGGTGCCGCCGCCGTGGCCGTGCCGTGAGCGGCGCCCGCCCCTCCCCGGCCCCCGTCGCGGTCGTCGGTGCCGGGCCCGTGGGCCTCACCGCCGCCCTCGTCCTCGCCCGGACCGGCGTCCGCGTCACGCTCCTGGAGTCCCGGACGTCGCTGGCCACCGAGTCCCGCGCGTCCACCTTCCACCCCTCCACCCTCGACCTCCTCGACGAGCTCGGCGTCGCCGCCGCGCTGCGCCGCCAGGGCCGTACCGTCGACCGGGTCCAATGGCGCGACCTGGACGGCCACGTCCACGCCGAACTGGACTACGCGGTGCTCGCCGGACACACCGGCCACCCGTACCGGCTCCACGTCGAACAGGCCCGGCTCACCCCGCTGCTGCTCGCCGAACTGGCGGCCACCGGACTCGCCGAGGTGCGGTTCGGCACCACCGTCACCGGGGCCGAGACCGTCGACGGCGCCGACGAGGTGCGGGTGCGCGCCGAGGACACGACGGGGCGGGTCACCGTCACCCGCCACTCCTACGTCCTGGCGGCCGACGGCAGCCGCAGCCGGCTGCGCGAGCTCGCCGGGCTGCCCGGCACCGCCCGGGAGTACCCCGACTACGCGCTCCGCGTCGTCACCGGGACACCGCTCGACGAGCTGGTCCCCGGGCTCGCCCCGCTGAGCTACGTCCGCGACGGCCGGGCCTCGTTCAGCGCCCTGGGGATGCCCGACCACTGGCGGCTGATCTTCCGGATCCCGCGCGGGACCGACCGGGAGGCCGTGCTCGCACCGGAGGCCGTCCGGGACCGGGTCGAGCAGGCCCTGCCCGGCGCCGCCGGGAGGTCCGTACGGATCGCCGAGGCGCACACCTACCGGCTCGCCCGCTTCCTGCTGCCCCGCTACCGGGCCGGCCGGGTGCTGTTCGCCGGGGACGCCGCCCATCTGACGTCGACCGCCGGCGGTCTCAACATGAACTGCGGCATCCACGACGCCGTGGAGACGGCCCGCGCCCTCGCCGCCGTCCTGCGGGGCGACGCCCCGGGCGCGGCGGCTCTCGACGCGGCCCTCGAACACCGCCGTTCGGTCGTCGAGACCGCGGTCCTGCCCCGCAGCGAGGCCCGTACCGCGGGACTGGACAGCCCGGCCGAACTCCCCGCCCGCCTCGCCGCGATGAGGCGCACCGCGGCCGATCCCCGGTCGGCCGTCGACTACCTGCTCAAGGCCTCACTTCTCGATGTCGCACCACGACCACTGAAAGGTGACGCACATGCGGATCTGGTTTCACAAGCACACCGTTGAGGGACGCCTGCCGCTGCTCGACCAGTGGTACCGCGAGCACCTCGACGCGATCGCCGCACCCGGCACCGTCGTCGACATCAAGACCCTGCCGGCCGACACCTACCCCGACGCCACGCCCTTCGGCCTCGTCGGCCACCACTCCGCCCAGGTCCTCTTCAGCCGCCACTTCTCCGAGTCCGCGCTGGTCGCGGAGCGGGAGGGCTACGACGCCTGGGTGATCGCCGCCGGCCAGGACCCCGGCCTGCGCGACGCCCGCCACCTCGCCTCCATCCCCACCCTCGGCTACGGCGAGACGGCCTTCTTCCTCTCGGCGCTCACCGGCCAGCGCTTCGGCGTCCTCGGCTTCATGCCGCCCCTGGAGGAGCCCATCAGGGCCAACATCCGGCAGTACCGCCTGGAGTCCTCGCTCAGCTCCTACGAGGTCGTCCCCGGCGGCTGGGACTCCGTCCACCGCTCCCTCGAAGGGGACTTCGACCAGTTCGTCGAGGTGTACTCGGCGGCCGCCGAACGCGCCGCACGGGCCGGGGCCGAGGTCATCATCCCCGCCGAGGGCATCCCCAACGAGATCCTCTGGCACCTCGGCATCCACGAACTCCACGGCCTGCCCGTCGTCGACCCCGCCGGACTCGCGGTCAAGCTCGCCGAGACCCTCGTCCAGCTCGGAGAGCTCAAGCTCTTCCAGCGCAGCGGTCACGGCTACTGGTTCAGCCGCCCGGACGAGCCCGTCGCCAAGCACCTGGAGCAGGTGTTCCTCGGCGAGGCGCTCTAGGAGATGCCGTGTCCCCCGCGGCCGTGTCCGGCGCCGCCCTGTCCGCCGCCCCCGCGCCCCCGCACACCCGCCGCGCGCCGTCCGCGCCCCGCACCCCGTCTCGGCACCCCGCTCCGCCTCCGCACGCCGCCACGCCCTCGAAGGAGTCCCGCTCATGACGTACGACGCCTACGGCCGCAACACCGCGGTCACCGACCCCGCCGCCCCTTATTACCGCCCCCGCCGGCTGCGCCGCACGCCCGCGCTGCGCCGGTTCGCCGCCGAGACGCGGGTCGGCCCCGCCAACCTCGTCCAGCCCCTCTTCCTCCGCGAGGGCCTCACCGAGGCCCGCGAGATCCCCTCCATGCCCGGCGTCCTCCAGCACACCCGTGACACGCTCCGCAAGGCCGCCGCCGAAGCGGTCGCCAACGGGGTCGGCGGACTCATCCTCTTCGGCATCCCCGAACACAAGGACCCCACCGGCACCGGCGCGGTCGACCCGGACGGCATCCTCCAGGTCGCCCTCCGCGACGTCGTCGCCGAGGTCGGGGACTCCTCCGTGATCATCGGCGACATCAACCTCGACGAGTACACCGACCACGGCCACACCGGGGTCCTGGACGCCAACGGCGACGTCGACAACGACGCCAGCATCGAGCTCTACGCGCAGGCCGCCGTCGTCCAGGCCGACGCGGGCGCCCAGATCGTCGCCCCCAGCGGCATGATGGACGGCCAGGTCCGCCGCATCCGCGAGGCGCTCGACCGGGCCGGCCACCAGTCCGTGGCCATCCTCGGCTACTCCGCCAAGTACGCCTCGCACTTCTACGGCCCCTTCCGGGACGCCGTCGAGTCCACCCTGCGCGGTGACCGCAAGGGCTACCAGCAGTTCCCCGGCAACATCCGCGAGTCCCTCCTGGAGGTCTCGCTCGACGTGGCCGAGGGCGCCGACCTCGTGATGGTGAAGCCCGCCCTCGCCTACCTCGACATCGTCCGGCTCATCGCCGACCACGTCCAGGTGCCCGTCGCCGCCTACCAGGTCTCCGGCGAGTACTCCATGGTCGAGGCGGCCGCCGCCAAGGGCTGGATCGACCGCGACCAGGTCGTCCGCGAGAGCCTGGCCTCCATCCACCGCGCGGGCGCCACGCAGATCATCACCTACTGGGCCTCCGAGTTCGCCCAGACGCTGGACCGGTGACCCGGTGAGCCCGTCCTCCACCATGCTGGTCCTCGGCATCAGCCATGCCAGCGCCCCGCTCGACCTCCTGGAGAGACTCGCCGGCACCGACCGGCCCGCCGAGGACCTCGTCTCCGACGCCACCTCGGTCGACGGCATCGACGCCGCCGTCGTCGTCTCCACCTGCAACCGCCTGGAGATCTACGCCGAGACCCGCGACGACACCACCGCCGCCGGGGGCGAGGGCCTCCCCGGCGGCCCCGGCGAACTGACCGGCCTCGGCCGGCTGTTCGCCGAGCACACCGGGGTCGACCACGCCGAGATCGCCCCGCACCTCTACAGTCACCGCGCCGACGGAGCCGTACGCCACCTGTTCGCCGTGGCCTCCGGACTCGAATCCGTCGTGGTCGGCGAGGACCAGATCCTCGGCCAGGTGAAACTGGGCCTCGAACGGTCCCAGCGGCTCGACCGCACCGGCCGGGTCCTCGCCAAGGCCGTCCAGACCGCCCTGCGGGTCGGCAAGCGCGCCCGCAACGAGACCGGACTCAACGAGGCGGGCCGCTCGCTCGCCACCGCCGGACTCGGCTTCTTCGAGCGCAGGGTCGGCTCCCTGCACGGCAAGACGGCCCTGGTCATCGGCGCCGGCGCGTTCGCCGGCGTCGTCGTCGCCGCCCTGCGCCGCTCCGGCCTCGACCGCGTCCACGTCGCCAACCGCACCCCGGAGAAGGCGCAGCGGCTCGCCGAGACCACCGGGGGGACCGGCTACGACCTCACGGACCTGCCCCGGCTGCTCACCGAGGTGGACGTGGTCGTCGGCGCCACCGCCGCGACCGGCCACCTGGTCACCGCAGAGGACGTCGAGGACGCGCTCGCCGCCCGCGACGGCCGCGAACTGTTCCTGCTCGACCTGTCCCTCCCGCACAACATCGCCCCCGGCGCGGCCGAGCTGCCGGGCGTCACCTTCGTCGACCTCCGCCGGATCGCGGAGGAGGGCCAGGAGGACGAGATCTCGGCGGCCAGCGTCCAGGCCGCCCACCAGCTGATCGACGCCGAGGTCGAGCAGTTCCGCACCGGTCTGCGGCTCGCGGGCGCCAAACCGGTCCTCACCGCGCTGCGGACCGCCGCCACCGAGGCCGCCGAGGCCGAACTCGACCGGCTGGCCCGCCGGCTGGACGGGTTCGACGGCATCGACGGCACGGTACGGCGGGAGATCGACCGCAGCGTACGGCGCATCGTCGACAAGGCCCTGCACCAGCCCACCGTCCTGGTGCGGGAGTTGGCGGCCGACCCGGACGGGGCCCGGCACATCGCCGCCTTCACCCGCCTCTTCGCGGCGGCGGAGGCCGAGGACGGCGCCCCACAGCAGGCACGGCACGCGCAGAGCGGCCCGAACGCCCCCGCGCAGAACGACCCGAACGCACCGAACGAGACGAAGATCGAGGCCATCGCATGAGTGACATCTCGGCTCTCTGGGAAGCCGAATCCATCGCCGTCATCGGGGCCAGCGAGCGCCCCGGCGCCCTGGGCCGCAAGCCGCTCGACTACCTCCTCCGGTACGGCTACAAGGGCCGCATCCTGCCGGTCAACCCGCGCTCCCCGGAGATCCTCGGCGTCCCCGCGTACCCCAGCGTGAAGGACGCCCCCGGACCCGTCGACCTGGCCCTGATCATGGTCTCCGCCGAGCGGGTGGCCGGCGCCGTCGACGACTGCGTCGCGGCCGGCGTGAAGCTCGCCGTCATCGCCTCGTCCGGCTTCGCCGAGACCGGCGAGGAGGGCGCCCGGCTCCAGGACGAGATCGTCGCCAAGGCCCGCGCCGGGGGCCTGCGGATCATCGGCCCGAACTGCATCGGCGCCGTCGGGTACGAGAACCGCGTCCTCGCCACCTTCAGCCCCCTCTTCGGCGCCGAGTCCGTGCCCTTCGAGCCCGGCACCCTCGCCTTCGTCAGCCAGAGCGGAGCCCTCGGCTTCGGGGCCGCGAGCCTCGCCCTGGAGCGGGGCCTGCGCCCCGGCTGGGTCGTCAGCACCGGCAACGACGCCGACGTCACCGCCCTGGAGGTCCTCCGCGAACTCGCCGCGGTACCCGAGGTCACCGGTCTCCTGGGCTACCTGGAGGACACCCCGGACATCGGGACCCTGCGCGAACTGGCAGGCTCAGGCAAGCCCGTCGCCCTGCTCAAGTCGGGCCGTACCGAGGCCGGCGGGCGGGCCGCCGCCTCGCACACCGGCGCCCTCGCGACCGACGACCGCGTCCTGGACGCGGCCCTGCGCGGACTCGGCATCGTCCGCGTCGACGACATCGACGAACTCCTCGACGTGGCACGGGTCTTCGAGTCCGACCGGCGCCCCACCGGCAACCGTGTCGCCGTCGTCACCACCTCCGGCGGCTCCGGCATCCTCGCCGCCGACGCCGTCGAGGCCCACGGCCTGGAGCTCAGCGCCCTGGAACCGCGCAGCAAGGAGGCGCTCGCCGAGATCGTCCCCGCCTTCGGCGCCATCGACAACCCCGTCGACATCACGGCCACCGTCCTCAGCGACCCCTCGCTCTTCGACCGCTCCCTCGACGTGCTGATCGCCGACGACACCGTCGACATCATCGTCGCCGCCTTCTGCGTGATGGCCGGACCCGACGTGGAGAAGGCCGTCAACGCCCTCTCGCGGGCCGCCGAGAAGGGCGGCAAGCCCATCCTCGTCGCCCGCACCGGCGCCGACTTCCTCGCCCCCGACGCCCCGCGCGACCTGCGCGAGGCCGGGCTCCCCGAGTACCCGACGCCGGCCCGCGCCCTGCGCGCCGCCGCCGCCCTCTGGGAGGTCAGCCGCCCCCGTACGCTGCCGGACGCCCCGCGCCCGGGGACCGTGCCAGGCCCCGGGGCCGGGGCCACCGAACCCGAGCTGAAGCGGCTCCTCGCCGAAGCCGGGATCACCGTGCCGAAGGGCCGGATCGCCGAGGACGCCGAGGACGCGGTACGGGCCGTCGCCGAGGTCGGCGGTACGGCGGTGCTCAAGGCCGTCGTCCCCGGCCTGCTCCACAAGACGGAGGCCGGGGGAGTGGAGATCGGCGTCACCGCCGCCACCGCACCCGAGGTCCACGCCCGCCTCGCCGCACTCGGCGGTGAGGTCCTCGTCGAGGAACTGGTCGACCCGGCGGGGGAGGGCGTCGAGCTGATCGTCGGCGTCCACACCACCGACCTGGGACCGGTCCTCACCGCGGGACTCGGCGGCATCTTCACCGAGGTCCTGGACGACGTCGGCCACCGGCTCCTGCCCCTCGCCCCCGGCGAGGGGGCCGCCCTCCTCTCCGGACTGCGCGGAGCGCGCATACTCGGCGGGGCGCGGGGGCGGGCCGCGGTGGACGTCGAGGCCGCCGCCGACCTGCTCCACAAGGTCGGCGAGCTCGTCCAGGACTGGCCCGCCGGCTTCGCCCTGGACCTCAACCCGGTCCGGGTCCTCCCGCGGGGCGCCGTCGTCCTCGACGCCGCCCTCGGCCACACCGTCTCCGAGGAGGCCGGGCGATGAGCGGCGCCGGTAACGCGAGCAGAGCACTCTTCGAGCGGGCCCGCCGGGTCACCCCCGGCGGCGTCAACTCCCCGGTCCGGGCCTTCGGGGCCGTCGGCGGCACCCCGCCCTTCATGGCCTCGGCCCAGGGCCCGTACCTCACCGACGCCGACGGCAACGAGTACGTCGACCTCATCTGCTCCTGGGGCCCGATGATCCTCGGCCACCGGCACCCGGCCGTCGTCGAGGCGGTCACCGGTGCCCTGGCGCGCGGCACCTCCTTCGGCGCGCCCTCCACCGGGGAGGTCGAGCTCGTCGAGGAGATCGTCGAGCGGGTCGCCCCCGTCGAGCAGGTCCGCCTGGTCAGCTCGGGCACCGAGGCGACGATGTCGGCGATCCGGCTCGCCCGCGGCTTCACCGGGCGCGGGAAGATCGTGAAGTTCGCCGGCTGCTACCACGGCCACGTGGACGCGCTGCTCGCCTCGGCCGGCTCCGGCCTCGCCACCTTCGCCCTCCCCGACACACCGGGCGTCACCGGCGCCCAGGCGAGCGACACGATCGTCCTGCCGTACAACGACCTGGCCGCCGTCGAGAAGGTCTTCGCGGAGATCGGCGACGAGATCGCCGCCGTCATCACCGAGGCCGCGCCCGGGAACATGGGCGCCGTGCCGCCGCTGCCCGGCTTCAACGCGGGCCTGAAGGAGATCACCGCACGCCACGGGGCGCTGCTCGTCTCCGACGAGGTGATGACCGGCTTCCGAGCCAGCCGCTCCGGCTGGTACGGCCGCGACGGGGTCGCCCCCGACCTGCTGACCTTCGGCAAGGTCATGGGCGGCGGGTTCCCGGCGGCGGCCTTCGGCGGCCGCGCCGACGTGATGGCGCACCTGGCCCCGGCCGGACCCGTCTACCAGGCGGGCACCCTCTCGGGGAACCCGGTCGCCACCGCCGCCGGCCTCGCCACCCTCCGGCACAGCACCGCCGAGGTGTACGAGCGGCTCGACGAGGTCTCGTCGACACTCGGCCGGGAGGTCTCCGCGGCCCTCACGAAGGAGGGCGTGGCCCACCGGGTCCAGTACTCCGGCACGATGTTCTCGGTGTTCTTCACCGAGGACGAGGTCGTCGAATTCGACGGGGTCCGCGCCACCGAGTCGTACCGGTACACGCCGTTCTTCCACGAACTGCTGCGCCGGGGCGTCTATCTGCCGCCCTCGCCGTTCGAGGCCTGGTTCGTCTCGGCCTCGCACGACGACCGGGCGGTGGGCCGGGTGGTCGAGGCGCTGCCCGCGGCGGCCGCGGCGGCCGCCGCGGCGACCCCCTGATCCCAGGACGGGGCCGCCGCCGACCCGCGAAGGACGAGGAAATCCCCCGTGGCACGACCACGGGGGATTTCCCTGCGTTTCCGGGCGGATCACACGGCGGCGATATCCACCCGCACCTCGACATTGCCCCGGACGGCCTTCGAGTAGGGGCAGCGCGCGTGCGCCGCGTCCGCCAGCCGGCGGGCCTCGGCGGCGTCGATTCCGGGGAGTTCGACGGTGAGGACCACCGACAGGTGGAATCCGCTCTCCTCCTTGTGGAGCCCCACCGCGGCGACGACCGTGTCCTCGGTCAGCGCGACCTTGGACTCGCGCGCGGAGACCCGCAGCGCGCTGTGGAAGCAGGCGGCGTAGCCCGCGGCGAAGAGCTGCTCGGGATTGCTGGCGGTGCCGGACCCTCCCACGGCCTTCGGGCTGGTGAGGGGAAGGTCGAGCAGCCCGTCGGAGGAGCGCACGGCGCCGTTGCGCCCGTCTCCGGTGGAGGTGACCTCTGCGGTGTAGACGACGGCCATTCTTCATGCCTTTCGACATCAGGGATTCCGATATTCGGGGAATCCTGGAATCCGGGAATCGGTAAGGGGGCGGGGCATCGGGGAACGGAGAAATTCACTCCAGTCTCCGGGGCGGCGGAATGCCGGGCGCTACGGATCTCCGCAGTCCCTCGCGACCCCCCTCGCCCTAGCGTGGAACGCGTCACCGACGCAGCGAAACAGAGGAGTTGGCCATGGCCGGACCGCTGACCGGAGTACGCGTACTGGAGTTCGCGGGCTCGGCACCCACCGCGTTCGTCGGCACCGTCCTGTCCGGCCTCGGCGCCGACGTCGTCCGCGTCGACCGGGCGCCCGCCCGGACCGCCGGCCCCGACGAGCCGCGCCCGGCGGAGAACCCGCTCTCCCGCGGCCGCCGTTCGGTCGCCCTCGACCTCAAGAGCCCCGAGGGCGTCGAGCAGGCCCTGTCGCTCGCCGAGCACGCGGACATCCTGGTCGAGGGGTTCCGCCCCGGTGTCGCGGACCGGCTCGGCATCGGACCGGAGGCGGCCCTCGCCCGCAACCCGCGCCTGGTGTACGGACGGGTCAGCGGCTGGGGCCAGCAGGGCGAATGGGCCGGCCGGGCCGCCCACGACCTGGCCGTCCTCGCCCTGACGGGGGCCCTGGACACCGATCCGGCCACCGGCGACCCGCTGCCGCCGCCGACCGCGTACCTCTCCAGCTTCGCCGGCGGCGCCAACGCCCATGTGCAGGCGCTGCTCGCCGCGCTCCACGAGCGGGAGCGCTCCGGCCGCGGGCAGGTCGTCGACACCGCGCTCGCGGACGGCGCCGCCCTGATCTCCACGCTGATCCACCAGTGGCGCCAGGTCCCCGGCAACCACACGGTCACCGACGCCCCGCACTACTCGCTCTACCGGGCCGCCGACGGCCGCCACCTCGCGGTCGCCGCCATCGAGCCCCGGCTCTACCAGAACCTCCTGGAGCAGCTGGGCCTCGACGGGGCCGACGGCCTCCCGGACCGCGCGGACCCCGAGGCCTGGCCCGCGCTGCGCGCGCTGATCGCGGCCCGATTCGCGAGCCGCGACCGCGAGCACTGGGTGAAGCTCTTCGACGCCGTGGACGCCGGAGTGGCCCCGGTCCTCACGGCCGAGGAGGCCGCGGCCCACCACCAACTCGCCGTCCGCCGGGCCTTCGTGGCCGTCGGCGACGCCGCCGACCTCCAGCCCGCCCCGCCGTCCCGCTTCGACCGCACCCCCACCGGGACCCCGGACCGCGCGCCCCTCCCCGGCGAGCACACCGAGGAGGTCCTCGCCGAATGGCGGGCCTGAGCGCCGCCCCGCGGTCCCGCCGCCGCCCCGCCCGCCCGGCCGTCACCCGCCGGGCGCGCAGTGGGCCGCGTGGGCCGCGTGGGCCGTGGGACCGCCCCGCTACGACCGGAGATACCGCAGGACCGCGAGGATCCGGCGGCTGTAGCCGGTCGTGCGGGGCAGCTCCAGCTTGTCGAAGACGGCGTTGAGGTTCTTCTCCACCGCGCTCAGCGAGAGGTGCAGCTTCTGCGCGATGGCCGCGTTGGTGTGCCCCTCCGCGAGGGCCTCCAGCACCGTCCGCTCCCGGGGCGTCAGCCGCGCGATCGGATCCCCGTGGGTGGTCCGGACGACCAGCCGCCGTACGACCTCCGGGTCGATCGCGGCGCCGCCCGCGTGGATCCGCTCCAAGGCGTCGAGGAACTCCTCGACCTGCGCCACCCGGTCCTTGAGGAGGTAGCCGACCCGTTCGGCGCCGGCCGCCAGGAGCTCGGCCGCGTAGTGCCGCTCGACGTACTGGGAGAGCACGAGCACGGCCACCTCCGGCAGGCGCTCGCGGATCTCGACGGCCGCCCGCAGCCCCTCGTCCGTATGGGTCGGGGGCATCCGGATGTCGACGACGACGGCGTCCGGCCGCCGCTCCTCGACCTCCTTGAGGAGCGTCGTCGCGTCGCCCAGGGCCGCCAGCACCTCGTGGCCCTCCTCGGTGAGCAGCCTGACCAGGCCCTCCCGCAGCAGGGTCGAGTCCTCGGCGAGGATCAGGCGCACGGCAGCTCCGCGGTGATGGTGGTCGGTCCCCCGAGGGGGCTGTGGATGTGCAGCACGCCGTCGAGCGCGGCCACCCGGCTGCGCAGTCCCGTCAGCCCGCCGCCGTTCGCGTCGGCGCCGCCCGTCCCGTCGTCCTCGACGCGGACGGTGAGCCCCGCCCGGTCCCGCACCACCGCCACCTGGACCACCGTGGCCGAGGAGTGCTTCACCGCGTTCGTCACGGACTCCGACACCACGAAGTAGGCGGCTGTCTCCACCGGCCGCGGCAGCGGCGCGGACACGTCGAAACGGATCCGCAGCGGGATGCCGCTGCGCTCGGCGACCCCGCCGAGCGCCTCTTCGAGCCCGAGGCCGTCCAGCGCCGACGGGTACACCCGCCAGGCCACCTCGCGCAGTTCGGTCAGCAGGCTCCGGGACTCCTCGTGCGCCTGGAGCAGCAGCGCGTCGGCCGGCTCCGGGTGGCGGCCCCGGCGCGCCCGCCCGATGAGCATGCCGAGCGCCACCAGACGCTGCTGCACCCCGTCGTGGAGATCGCGCTCGATGCGCCGCCGCTCGGCGTCCACGGCCTCGACGACGGCGGCCCGGCTGGCGGCGAGTTCGTCGATGCGGCGCCGCAGCAGCTCCCGCTCGGAGGGGCCGAGGCACGCCCGCGCGGAGCGCGCGTCCAGCGCGGCCAGCGAGAACAGCCCCTGGACGTCGAGGAAGAGGAGCACACCGCCGAGCAGGAGCTGGGTGAGCAGATCGGCCCAGCCGAGCGAGCCCCGGACGAAGCCGTACGCCAGGACCCCGGCCAGGACGACGCCGAGGACGAGCAGGGCGAGCACCACCGCGCAGAGCAGCCCCGCACTGCTGCGGACGGCCAGGTAGCGCAGGATCCTCCGGTCCGGGACCCGGTGGTGCTCGGGGAAGAGGTCGCCGAAGAAGACCGTGCGGCGGAGCCGTTCCACGGTGACCAGCCGCCGGGCGCCGGCCGTGAGGAGCCCGAGGGCGCCGGTGCGGGTGCGCGGCCACAGCAGGAAGGGGCCGAGGACCGCACCCGCGAGGAGCAGGTGGAGGGCGCCGAACAGCGCGGTGACGCAGCCGAGGAGGGTCCCGAGCGCGCGGCGCGGCCAGGACGGCACGGCCGTGCGGGCGGCGTCCCCGCCGCTCCCCCCGACCGCCGTCGTCCCCGGATCCCCGTCCCCGCGCACGGGGCCCGACCCTAAGGCGCCCGTGCCGCCCGGACAAGATCGCCGGGACGGCACCGCACCGGCGGGGCCGGCCCCCGGTGTCACCGGGAGCGCCGGTGACCGGCGGTCCTGCCGCGTCCGCGGAGCCGCACGACCGCGTAGACGGCGACGGCGACGACGACCAGGACGAGCACCGCCTTCGACAGGAAGCCCACGTACACCTCCACGAGGTCCCAGCGGTCGCCCAGCCAGTAGCCGGCCAGGACGAGCACGCTGTTCCACACGAGGCTGCCCGCGGTGGTGAGCAGGACGAAGAGCGGCAGCGGCATGCGTTCGACACCGGCGGGCACCGAGATCAGACTCCGGAAGATCGGCACCATCCTGCCGAGGAGCACGGCCTTGGTGCCGTGCCGGGCGAACCACTCCTCCGTGCGGACCAGGTCCGAGGCCTTCACCAGGGGCAGCTTCCCCCAGAGCGCGTGCATCCGCTCCCGGCCGAAGAGCACCCCGAGTCCGTAGAGCGCCACCGCGCCGACGACCGAGCCGAGCGTGGTCCAGAACAGCGCCGAGGCCAGGCTGAGCACCCCCTGGCCGGCCGCGAAGCCGGTCAGCGGGAGGATCACCTCGCTGGGCAGCGGCGGGAAGAGGTTCTCCAGGGCGATGGCGAGACCGGCTCCCGGCCCGCCCAGGGTGTCGACGAGGTCGATGGCCCAGCCCGCGACGCCGTCGACGGGCTGCCGGGCGTTCGCCAGGGGTATCGGGTCGAGGTGCACGAGAGAGGTCTCCTAGGGGCGGGGAGGGGGCGGGGCCGGCGGGCCCGCGCTCGTCCCTCCGAACCTAGGATCCATGTGCCCGGCCCCGGTACGGGGATTCCCGCCCGCCCGGGTGAGGTTTCCCGCACCACCCGTCCCGCGGGAACCCGCGGGACCCGGGGGGCGCGGAACCGAGGCCCCGCCCCGGGCCCCCGCCCCACCGGCCCGGCCGGAGGCCCTCCGGGAACCGCCTACCCTTGGACGCATGACGAGCAGCAGCGACCGGAGCACCGCAGTGAGCGTTGACGGCACGAAGACCTATGAGATCCGCACCTACGGGTGCCAGATGAACGTCCACGACTCCGAGCGGCTCTCCGGTCTGCTGGAGGAGGCGGGCTACGTCCAGGCCCCCAAGGGCTCCGACGGGGACGCCGACGTCGTCGTCTTCAACACCTGCGCCGTCCGCGAGAACGCCGACAACAAGCTGTACGGCAACCTCGGCCGCCTCGCCCCGCGGAAGACCACGCGCCCCGGCATGCAGATCGCCGTCGGCGGCTGCCTCGCCCAGAAGGACCGCGACACCATCGTCGAGAAGGCCCCCTGGGTCGACGTGGTCTTCGGCACGCACAACATCGGCAAGCTGCCCGTCCTCCTGGAGCGCGCCCGCGTGCAGGAGGAGGCGCAGATCGAGATCGCCGAGTCGCTGGAGGCCTTCCCCTCGACGCTGCCGACCCGCCGCGAGTCCGCGTACGCCGCCTGGGTCTCGATCTCGGTCGGCTGCAACAACACCTGCACCTTCTGCATCGTGCCCGCCCTGCGCGGCAAAGAGGAGGACCGCCGCCCCGGCGACATCCTCGCCGAGATCGAGGCTCTGGTCGCCGAGGGCGTCTCCGAGATCACCCTGCTCGGCCAGAACGTGAACGCCTACGGCTCCGACCTCGGCGACCGCGAGGCCTTCTCCAAGCTGCTGCGCGCCTGCGGACAGATCGAGGGCCTGGAGCGGGTCCGCTTCACCTCGCCGCACCCGCGCGACTTCACCGACGACGTCATCGCCGCGATGGCCGAGACGCCGAACGTCATGCCGCAGCTGCACATGCCGATGCAGTCCGGCTCGGACGCGATCCTCCGGGCGATGCGCCGCTCGTACCGGCAGGAGCGTTTCCTCGGAATCATCGAGAAGGTCCGCGCGGCGATCCCGCACGCCGCCATCTCCACCGACATCATCGTGGGCTTCCCCGGCGAGACCGAGGAGGACTTCGAGCAGACGATGCACGCCGTCCGCGAGGCCCGCTTCGCGAACGCCTTCACCTTCCAGTACTCCAAGCGCCCCGGGACCCCGGCCGCCGACATGGAGGGCCAGATCCCCAAGGAGGTCGTGCAGGAGCGCTACATGCGGCTCGTCGCCCTCCAGGAGGAGATCTCCTGGGAGGAGAACAAGAAGCAGGTCGGCCGCACCCTGGAGGTCATGGTCGCCGAGGGCGAGGGCCGCAAGGACGGCGCCACGGACCGCCTCTCGGGCCGCGCCCCCGACAACCGGCTCGTCCACTTCACCAAGCCCGACGAGGACGTCCGCCCCGGTGACGTCGTGACCGTCGAGATCACCTACGCCGCCCCGCACCACCTGCTCGCCGAGGGACCCGTCACGGCGGTGCGCCGCACCCGCGCCGGCGACGCCTGGGAGAAGCGCAGCACCGCGGCGGCCGCGAAGCCGGCGGGCGTCCTGCTGGGCCTCCCGAAGATCGGCGTCCCGGCCCCCCTCCCGGCAGCCGAGGCCCCGGCCTGCGGGAGCCACTGACACGACGAGACGCGGCCGGGGCCCCTCCGCGGCACGGGCCCGAGCACCCGCCGGCCCGTCTGCTGGGGCGCGGCAGGGCGTCCGGCGTAGGCCTGCGGCCGGACATCCGCCGTGTAGGGGTCCGGGAGTGCGGCGTGCAGCGGTTCGGGTGTCCGGCGTGCGGGCGGCCGGGCGTGCGCCGTGTAGCGGTTCGGGCGTCCGGCGTGCGGGCGGCCCGGGCCCCCGCCGTGAGCCCGCCGCCGGGCGTCCGCCGCGGGCCGCCCGCGTGAGCGCTCTACGGCCACCGGGCCGGACCTCCGACTCCGGCCCGGCCCGGTCCGGTGCCGGCCCGGTCCGGCGGCTCCACGGGGCCTGCCCGGCAAGCAGCCCATGTCCCGCTCCCTGTCCGCCCCCGTCGGTCGTCTGCGGAGCGCCAGACCGTCCGGGGCCCGCGGCCGGGCGTGCGCGGTGGGCCCGTCCGCGTGAGCGGTCCACGGAGTCGGGTCGGGCCTCCGACTCGGGCCTCGGTCCAGTGCCGGCCCGGGCCGCGGGCTCGGCTCTTCGGCGTCTGGCCCGGCCTCTGCCCGGCAAGCCGCCCGGTGTCCCGCCCCCGGTCCTGCCCGTCCGTCGTGGGCGGCGCGTCAGGCCGTGCGGGGGCCCGGCCTCGCCGGGCGGGCGCAGTAGGCTGCCGATCATGCTTGTCGCCGCCGCCGTCTGCCCCTGCCCGCCGCTCCTCGTCCCCGAGGTCGCGACCGGCGCCGCCCCCGAGCTGGACGCCGCACGGGCGGCCTGTACGGACGCGGTCGGGCTGCTCGCCGCGGCGCGCCCCGACCGGCTGTACGTGATCGGACCGGCAGAGGAGGGCGCCCACGGCGTCTTCCCGGCGGGCTCGACCGGCTCCTTCGCGGGCTTCGGCGTCGACCTCTCCGTACGGCTCGGCGACGCCCCGCCGGCCGGGGGAGCCGCCGACGGCGCCGACCGGCCCCTGCCCGGCTCCCTCGCCGTCGGCGCCTGGCTCCTCGGCCGGACCGCCTGGGCCGACGCGCCGGTCGAGGGCCTGGGCGTCGAGCCGGGGGCGACCCCGGACGTCTGCGCCGGCATCGGCCGCGGCCTCGCCGACTCGGCCGACCGGGTCGCCCTCCTGGTGCTCGGCGACGGGAGCGCCTGCCGGACCGTGAAGGCCCCCGGCTATCTCGACGAGCGTGCCGAGGGCTTCGACGCGGAGGCCGCCCGCGCCCTGGGCGCCGCCGACGCCGCCGCGCTGCTGGCGCTGGAGCCGGAGCTCGCGTACGAGCTGAAGGCGGCCGGCCGCGCTCCCTGGCAGGTCCTCGCGGGAGCCGCCGAGAACGCGGGCCTGGACGGCCGACTGCTCTTCGAGGACGCGCCGTACGGCGTGGGGTACTTCGTCGCCGCCTGGTCCTGAGGTCCCGCCACCGGGGCGCACGGAAACGGCGGACGGCCGCGGAGCGAGGTGCTCCGCGGCCGTCCGCCGTGGGGGAGGGGCCGTCAGGCGGCCGGCGGGGGCGTCGGGCCGCCGCTGCCGGGCGGGGGCGTCGGGCCGCCGCTGCCGGGCGCGGGCGGCGTCGTGCCGTCGCCGGGGGCGCCGCCGTCCTTGTGACCGATCCGGTCCAGCGCGTCCTTGGCCTTGTCCGTACCGGAATGGATCTTGTCGCTGTACTTGCCCTTGGTCTTCTCGTCCACCAGCTTCGCGGCCTTGTCGATGCCGTGGTCGATCTTGCCGCCGTGCTGCTGCGCGAGATCGGCGACCTTGTCCTTGGCCGGGCCGAGCTTTGCCTTCAGCGAATCCAGGAGACCCATGGGGCACCTTCCCTCCGTGGACCCCCGAGGAGTCCTCGTTCCGATTCCTGCCTGCGTGTCCTGCCTACGCGCGGGCGCCTTCGCCGGCCCCGTTGTCCGCGGCGGCCTCGACCGACTGCTGCTTCGGGATCTCCACGACGTCCGCGGCGGTCGCGCCGTCCTCCACGCCGCCGTCCGCATCGGCGGTCCCGTCCGCCGGGACGGCGTCCAGCTCCGCCTTCGCGGTGGCCTCCGCCGCCGCGACCCCGGACTCCGCCCCGGAGGCGGCCTCCGTGCCGTCGCCGTCGCCGTCCGCGGTCGGAGCGACGACCCCGGTCTCCGTCTCCTCCGACGGGACCGCGGCCGGATCCTTCTTCTTGCGGCGAAACATCGAAAAAACGCCCATATTCACTCCATAGCGTACTCGGATGGGAGGGATTCCGTGATGATCGACAGCCGGAACCTCGCAACAGGCAACGAAGGCGACCGGGGGCCGTCACGTAGCTCGTTCGGGGACGGGCCGTGAGGTTTGCGAGACTGGTGCGGTGAGAAGCGCAGCTCCCGCCCCGCGGGTCATCGCCGTCGTCGGCCCCACGGCAGCCGGAAAGTCCGATCTGGGTGTATTCCTGGCCCAGGAGCTCGGGGGCGAGGTCGTCAACGCGGACTCCATGCAGCTCTACCGCGGGATGGACATCGGGACCGCCAAGCTGACGCCGGAGGAGCGCGGCGGCGTCCCCCACCACCTCCTCGACATCTGGGACGTGACCGAGGCCGCCAGCGTCGCCGAGTACCAGCGGCTCGCCCGTGCCGAGATCGACCGCCTGCTCGCCGCCGGCCGCACCCCCGTCCTCGTCGGCGGCTCGGGCCTGTACGTACGGGGCGCCGTCGACGCCCTCGAGTTCCCCGGCACCGACCCCGCCGTCCGGGCCCGGCTGGAGGCCGAACTGGAGGAGCGCGGCTCCGGCGTCCTGCACGCCCGGCTCGCCGAGGCCGACCCCGAGGCGGCCCGCGCGATCCTGCCCAGCAACGGCCGCCGGATCGTCCGCGCCCTCGAGGTGATCGAGATCACCGGCAAGCCCTTCACCGCCAACCTGCCGGGACCCGACTCCGTCTACGACACCGTCCAGATCGGCGTCGACGTGGGCCGCCCCGAACTCGACGAGCGGATCACCACCCGGGTGGACCGGATGTGGGAGGCCGGCCTGGTCGACGAGGTGCGCGGCCTGGAGGCCGTCGGCCTGCGCGAGGGGCGCACCGCGGCCCGCGCCCTGGGCTACCAGCAGGTGCTCGCCGCGCTCGCGGGGGAGTGCACCGAGGACGAGGCGCGCACCGAGACCGTGCGCGCCACCAAGCGCTTCGCCCGCCGCCAGGACTCGTGGTTCCGCCGGGACCCCCGGGTCCACTGGCTCAGCGGAGCCGCCGAGCACCGGGGGGAACTCCCGGGGCAGGCGCTCTCGTTGGTCGAACGAGCGGTTACAGCCTGATCACGTGATGGCATCGGGACGCCCTGCCCGTCATTCCGGCGGTCAGGAGCGTGCCATCATCGAGCATCGATCGACCAAGTGAAGTCCGAGTGGGGAGGGCGCGTGGCGATGGAGGCCGGCCCTCGCGACAGAGAACAGCACGAATCGGCGCTCGGCGACCCGACGGGTGACATCCCGGGCCGTCCGACCGGCGACCTGCCCGTCGGTGCCCCCGGGCTGACCCCGGACGGCCCCGACGACGCCGTCGGCACCTCCGTCGAGGTGGACGCCGACGAGGTCGAGGTCGAGCTGCGGCCGCAGCGCCGGCTGCGCATCTGGCAGCTCGCCCCGATCGTGGGCCTGGCCGCCGTCGGCTCCCTGATGTTCGCGTTCCCGCTCGCCTTCGGCTCGGGCGACGGCGGCGCCGTCCTCGCCATGCTCGGTCTCCTCATCAGCTTCTGCGCGGCCGGCTGGGGCATGATGGCCGCCCGCAAGGTCGGCTACACCTGGCCGGGCCTGCCGCCGCGCGGCTCGGGCGAGCGGCCCGACTGGCGATACCTCGCGCTCTACGTGACAACGATCGCAGCCCTGATCGCCCTCGCGGTCTGGCGCGTCGCCCGCCTGCGCTGACCGCCGGGCGACCAGGCGGTCCGTCAGAGCGACCCCGTACAGTTGATCTCGTGACCAGCACGCAGACCGCACCGCGCCCGCCCCTCCGGTTCCTCAAGGGCCACGGCACCGAGAACGACTTCGTGATCGTCCCCGACGCGGAGAACGCCGTGGACCTTCCCCCGGCCCTCGTCGCGCGCCTCTGCGACCGTCGGGCCGGCATCGGCGCCGACGGAGTGCTGCACGTCGTGCGGAGCGCCGCCCACCCCGAGGCGCGGCACATGGCCGACGAGGCCGAGTGGTTCATGGACTACCGGAACGCCGACGGCTCGGTCGCCGAGATGTGCGGCAACGGAGTCCGGGTCTTCGCCCGCTACCTGGAGCACGCCGGGCACGTCACCGCCGGCGAGGTCGCCGTCGCCACCCGCGGCGGGGTCAAGCGCGTCCACCTCGACAAGGACGGATCCGTGACCGTCGCCATGGGGCGCGCGCTGCTCCCCAAGGCCGGCGTCACCGTGACCGTCGACGGCCGCAGCTGGCCCGCGCGCAACGTGAACATGGGCAACCCGCACGCGGTCGCCTTCGTCGACGACCTCGACCACGCGGGCACCCTCTACACGGAGCCGCCCTACGCGCCGGCCGCCGTCTACCCGGACGGCGTGAACATCGAGTTCGTCGCCGACCGCGGCCCCCGGCACGTCGCGATGCGGGTCCACGAGCGCGGCGCCTCGGAGACCCGCTCCTGCGGCACGGGCGCCTGCGCCGTCGCCGTCGCCACCGCCCGCCGCGACGGCGCGGACCCGGCGGTCAGCGGCACCCCCGTCACGTACACCGTCGACGTGCTCGGCGGCACGCTCCTCATCACCGAGCACCCCGACGGGCAGATCGACATGACGGGCCCCGCCGTGATCGTCGCCGAGGGCACCGTCGACCCCGCCTGGCTCGGCTGAGCCCGCGCGCCCCGGCGCGGGAATCGAAGGAAGCGGCGAAATCGAAACAGTCAACGACTGATCTGTCGCTCGAATGGGTGATCCGATTCACGCTGAGCGAGAGGGCGACTGCGCCACGTGGTGGGCTCGGTAGCATCAAGCACCGGCCCCCCGGGCACGCCTGGCCCGCCCACCGCCGGTCGACGTTGCCGGAGGTGCCCCATGAGCGCAGAGGCCACCAACCCTGTGAGCGCGGCGGACGCCGCCGTCACCGATGCGACCGCCCGCAGACGCGGACGCTCCCGAATCGACCTGCGCCGGATCGGCCGCGCCGCCCTGCTCGGCGCCACGGCCGGACCGGCCCCCCGCGACCGGCTGCCCGACGCGATCAGTCACGTCGCCGAGGCGCACCGGGCCCACCACCCCGAGGCCGACCTCACGGTGCTGCGCCGGGCGTACGTCCTCGCGGAGTCCTCGCACCGCGGCCAGTTCCGCAAGAGCGGCGAGCCGTACATCACCCATCCGCTCGCGGTCACCCTGATCCTCGCCGAGCTCGGCGCCGAGACCACCACCCTGACCGCCTCGCTCCTCCACGACACCGTGGAGGACACCGATGTGACGCTCGATCAGGTGCGCCGGGAGTTCGGCGAGGAGGTCGCGTACCTCGTCGACGGCGTCACCAAGGTGGAGAAGATCGACTACGGGGCCGCCGCCGAACCCGAGACCTTCCGCAAGATGCTCGTCGCCACCGGCAACGACGTACGGGTCATGTCGATCAAGCTCGCCGACCGGCTCCACAACATGCGCACGCTCGGGGTGATGCGGCCCGAGAAACAGGCCAGGATCGCCAAGGTCACCCGGGACGTCCTCATCCCGCTGGCCGAACGGCTCGGGGTCCAGGCCCTCAAGACCGAGCTGGAGGACCTGGTCTTCGCGATCCTCCACCCCGAGGAGTACGAGGCCACCCGCGCGCTCATCGCCGACAACCCGCACGCCGGCGACGCCCTCGACGCCGTCGCCGCGCAGGTCTCGGCGGTCCTGCGCGAGGCGGACATCGGCGCCGAAGTCCTCGTCCGGCCGCGGCACTTCGTCTCCGTCCACCGCGTCCGCCTCAAGCGCGGCGAGCTCCGCGGCTGCGACTTCGGCCGGCTCCTCGTCCTGGTCGCCGAGGACGCCGACTGCTACGCGGTCCTCGGCGAGCTCCACACCTGCTTCACGCCGGTGATCTCCGAGTTCAAGGACTTCATCGCGGCCCCGAAGTTCAACCTGTACCAGTCCCTCCACACCGCCGTCGCGGCCCCGGACGGCGCCGTCGCCGAGGTCCTGATCCGCACCCACCGGATGCACACGGTCGCGGAGGCGGGCGTCGTCGCCCTCGGCAACCCGCACGTGGGCCAGGAGACCGCCGGACAGCCGGACGCCGCCCCGGACGGCGAGCCCTCCGCCGCCCCCACGGCGACCACCGGACGACCGGGCACCCCCACCGCGCGGGGCGCCGCCCCGCGGGACACGCGTACGCGGGACGCCGACGCCCAGGGCCCCGAGCCTCGGTCCGGAGCCGCCCCCGCGGGAGCATCCGCGGCCGCCTCGCCGGCCTCGCCCTCCGCTTCCACCTCCTCCGTCGCGCCCGAAGCTGCCGACGCGACGGCCGCCGAGGACGGCGAGCGCGTCGACCCCACCCGGCCCGGCTGGCTCTCCCGGCTCCTCGACTGGCAGCAGGCCGCCCCGGACCCCGACACCTTCTGGACCTCGCTCCGCGCCGACCTCGCCGAGGACGACGAGATCACCGTCTTCCGCGCCGACGGCAGCGGCCCCGGCACCATCAGCCTCCCCGCCGGCGCCAGCTGCGTCGACGCCGCGTACGCGCAGCACGGCGAAGCCGCCCACGCCTGTCACGGCGCGCGCGTCAACGGACGCCTCGCACCCCTCGGCACCGTCCTGCGCGACGGGGACACCGTCCAGCTGCTGCTCGCCCAGGACACCGTCTCCGGGCCGTCCCCCGAGTGGCTGGACCACGCCCGCACCCCCGCGGCCCGCATCGCGATCACCGGCTGGCTCCGCGCCCACCCGGAGACCACCGCACCGCCCGTCGCCGCGACCGGCCCCCGCCCGCCGTCCGGGGTCACCGCCGACCACCGCTCCGGCGCGGAGCTCCACGCCGACCTGGAGGGCGAGCCCCGCGCCTCCGCCCGCCCGGCCGGCTGCTGCACCCCCGTACCCCCGGACAAGATCACCGGATTCCGGGTCCGCGGCGGATCCGTCACCGTCCACCGGAGCGGCTGCGCCGCCGTCGACACCATGCGCCGGCTCGGCCGCGAACCCGTCGCCGTCCGCTGGGGCGACACCGCCCAGGGCCGGGTCACCCTCGTCGCGGAGTCCTTCGGACGGCCGGGTCTCCTCGCCGACCTCACCGAGGCCATCGCCGTCGCCGGGGCCGCCGTCGTCTCCGCGACCGTCGAACCGCCCAGCGAGCAGCGGGTCCGCCACACGTACACCCTCCACCTGCCCGACGTCGCCCGGCTCGCCGCCCTCATGCGGGCCATGCGGGACGTGCCCGGCGTCTACGACGTGAGCCGCGCCCGACACCGCTCCCCGGAACCGCGCCGGGCCTGACCGGGCGGGCGAGACGGCGGATCGGGGCCTGACCGGGACCGGGACCGGGCGCTGTCGCCGGACGGCTGGACGGCCGGTTGGAGAGTCGGTCGGCCGGTCAGAGGGTTGGGCGGCCACACGGTCGGAGGGCCTGACGGACGGAGGGCCTGACGGACGGAGGGTCGGCCGTCCGACGGCCGGCGGAAGAGGGCCCTCGGCGCCCCGCGGCCCGCACACTGTCCGGTCGATCGGCGGACGAGCGCCCCGACGGCCCGCACGCCGTACCCCTGCCGGGCCTCGTCGGCACGCCCCGCCCCGGGCGGGCGTCCGCCGGGGCCCGGCTCGCCGCAGGACGACGGCCTCCGGCCCGGTCCGCCACAGGACGACGGCGTCCGCCCCGGCCCGGCCCGCCACAGGCCGACGGCGTCCGCCCCGGTCCGGCCAGCAACATGACGGCGGTGTCCGCCAAGGTGCGTCCCGCCCTGACCCCGACGGCGTCCGCCCTCGCCCGGCCCGCCACATGACGGCGGCGTCCGCGCCCGGCCCGCCACAGGCCGACGGCGTCCGCCGGGGGACGCCCGTGCCCCCTTCGAGTGGCGGGCGAGCGCGTCGCCCCGGGGAGCGGGCGCGGCCCTGGTAGCCGTAGGGCAGTCCTCCGGAAAGGCCTGGCCCATGCCGCTCGTCCGAACGCCCCTGCCCCGCGCGCGATGGCTCCGCTCCGCCGTCCTGGTCGCCGCCTCGGCCGGTCTCGTCGCCGCCGCGCTGCCCGCCCCGGAGCCGCTCGGCATCGGGGACCCGCTCTTCCCCCACCTCGGCAATCCCGGCTACGACGTCCTCGCGTACACCGTCGACCTCACCTACCCCGGGGTCAACACCGCGCCGCTGGCCGCCGTGACCCGGATCGACGCCCTCGCCACCGACGACCTGGACCGGCTCAACCTCGACTTCACCCACGGCACCGTCTCCGCCGTCACCGTCGACGGACTCGCCGCCACCTACGCCGCCGCCGGCGAGGACCTCGTCGTCACCCCCGCCGTCCCGATCGACGAGGGCGAGTCGGTCACGATCACCGTGACGCACACCAGCGACCCCGGCGGCCCCGCCGACACCGGCGGCTGGGTCCGGACGAGCGACGGCCTCGCCATGGCCAACCAGGCCGACGCCGCCCACCGGGTCTTCCCGTCCAACGACCACCCCTCGGACAAGGCGTACTTCACCTTCCGCGTCACCGCCCCCAGCGGCCTCACCGCCGTCGCCAACGGCCTGCCCGCCGGCCGCGTCACCCGCGGGGACACCACGACCTGGACGTACCGCACCGCCCACCCGATGGCCACCGAGCTCGCCCAGGTGTCCATCGGCCGCTCCACGGTCGTGCACCGGGCGGGCCCGCACGGCCTGCCCGTCCGGGACGTGGTGCGCACCGCCGACCGGGAGCTCCTGGAGCCCTGGCTCCGCAGGACCCCCGGCCACCTGGAGTGGATGGAGCGGCAGGTCGGCCCGTACCCCTTCGAGACGTACGGGGTGCTCGTCGCCGACGCCACCACGGGCTTCGAGCTGGAGACCCAGACCCTGTCGCTCTTCGAGCGCCGCCTCTTCACCGAGCCCGGTTACCCCGAGTGGTACGTCGACTCCGTGATGGTGCACGAGCTGGCCCACCAGTGGTTCGGCGACAGCGTCTCGCCGCGCACCTGGTCCGACCTCTGGCTCAACGAGGGGCACGCCAGCTGGTACGAGGCGCTGTACGCGGAGGAGACCGCGGGCAGGTCCCTGGAGCGGCGCATGAAGGCCGCCTACGCCGCCTCCGACGGCTGGCGGGCCGCCAGCGGGCCCCCGGCCGCCCCCGAACCCCCCTCGCCCGGCCACAAGATCAGCCTCTTCCGGCCCGTCGTCTACGACGGCAGCGCCCTCGTCCTCTACGCGCTCCGCCAGGAGATCGGCACCGAGGCCTTCCGGCGCGTGGAGCGGCGCTGGGTCGCCGACCACCGCGACGGCACCGCCACCACGGCCGACTTCGTCGCCCTGGCCGGCGAGATCGCCGGACGCGACCTCACCGCCTTCTTCCGGGGCTGGCTGTACGAGGCGAAGACCCCGGCCATGCCCGGCCACCCGGACTGGCGCAGCCGCCCCGCCGGGACCGCGCGGACCGCCCCGAAACCCGGATGACGGGCCGCGCCGGGGCGTGTCACCATCGTCAGGTCGGCGACGCGGCCGACGGCCCGGGAATCATCCCGTGCCCTCACGCGTTGTGACGGCATAAGACTCATCGCTCCACGGCTCCGCCGACCCCGGCGCCGGCCGTGCGGGCACTCGACGTAAGGATCCAATGACCTCCTCTTCTTCCCCTTCCCAGGACGAGCAGAGCTTCGCGGAGACGAGCCGTACCGAGAGCCTTCGGGCCGATGCCCTGATGGAAGAGGACGTCGCCTGGAGCCACGAGATCGACGGAGAGCGGGACGGCGACCAGTTCGACCGCTCCGAGCGCGCGGCCCTGCGCCGTGTCGTGGGACTCTCCACCGAGCTCGAGGACGTCACCGAGGTCGAGTACCGCCAGCTGCGCCTCGAGCGCGTCGTGCTGGTCGGTGTCTGGACCTCCGGGACCGTCCAGGACGCGGAGAACTCCCTCGCGGAACTCGCGGCCCTCGCCGAGACGGCGGGCGCCCTCGTACTCGACGGCGTGATCCAGCGCCGCGACAAGCCCGACCCGGCCACCTTCATCGGCTCCGGCAAGGCGCGCGAACTGCGCGACATCGTGGTCGAGACCGGCGCCGACACCGTCGTCTGCGACGGCGAGCTCAGCCCCGGCCAGCTCATCGCCCTCGAAGACGTCGTCAAGGTCAAGGTGGTCGACCGGACCGCCCTGATCCTCGACATCTTCGCCCAGCACGCCAAGTCCCGAGAGGGCAAGGCGCAGGTCGCGCTCGCGCAGATGCAGTACATGCTGCCGCGCCTGCGCGGCTGGGGTCAGTCGCTCTCCCGTCAGATGGGCGGCGGCGGCGGTGGCGGCATGGCCACCCGCGGTCCCGGTGAGACCAAGATCGAGACCGACCGGCGCCGCATCCGCGAGAAGATGGCGAAGATGCGCCGGGAGATCGCGGAGATGAAGACCGGCCGCGACATCAAGCGGCAGGAGCGGCGCCGGAACAAGGTGCCGTCGGTCGCCATCGCCGGGTACACCAACGCCGGCAAGTCGTCCCTGCTCAACCGCCTCACCGGCGCGGGCGTGCTCGTGGAGAACGCACTGTTCGCCACCCTCGACCCGACGGTCCGCCGGGCCGAGACGCCCACCGGCCGGGTCTACACCCTGGCCGACACGGTCGGCTTCGTCCGGCACCTGCCGCACCACCTCGTCGAGGCGTTCCGCTCCACCATGGAGGAGGTCGGCGACTCCGACCTCATCCTGCACGTGGTGGACGGCTCGCACCCGGCGCCGGAGGAGCAGCTGGCCGCCGTGCGCGAGGTCTTCCGTGACGTCGGCGCGGTGAAGGTGCCGGAGATCGTCGTCATCAACAAGGCGGACGCCGCGGACCCGCTGGTGCTCCAGCGCCTGCTGCGGACGGAGAAGCACTCCATCGTGGTCTCGGCCCGCTCGGGTCAGGGCATGCAGGAGCTGCTCGCCCTGATCGACTCCGAGCTGCCCCGCCCGCAGGTCGAGCTCGAAGCCCTCGTGCCGTACACGCAGGGCGGTCTCGTCTCGCGGGTGCACGCCGAGGGCGAGGTCGAGTCCGAGGAGCACACCCCGGAGGGGACCCTGCTCAAGGCCCGGGTGCACGAGGAACTGGCGGCGATGCTCGCGCCGTACGTCCCGGCGGCGCACTGACCGAGTGACGCCGAAGGCGCCGGCCTCCTCCCGAGAGGGAGGGGACCGGCGCCTTCTGCTTTCGCCTTCTGTCTTCTCTGTTCAGCCTTCGGCCGTCCGGCCGTTCCGCCGCGCTGTCAGCGACCGGCGGGACGACGCGGGGCGCCGGTGGGACGGGTCAGCGGGCGTACTTCTTGCTGACCATGTCGTGCGCCGCCTTGGCGCCCCGGCCCAGCTGCGGGCCCGCGAGCCAGCCGTTGCGGCCGGCCGGGCCGATCGAGGTGTTCGACACGAGCGCGGTCTTGCCGTTCGGCATGACGCGGAACCAGCCGCCGCCCGACGACCCCGCGGTCATCGTGCAGCCGATCCGGTACATGACCGGGGTGGCGGGCGCCGTCGTCATGCGGGTCGCGCGGTCCACGCACTTGTGCATGATCACGCCGTTGTACGGGGCGGCCTGCGGGTAGCCCCAGGCGCCGATCGTGCCGGCCTGGGCGGGCGCGGGAGCGGAGAAGTCGACCGGCAGCGCGGCCCCGACGGTCTCCTCCAGGGACTTGCTGCCTCGCTGCGGCTTCACGTGCAGGACGGCGTAGTCGTACGGCCAGGCCTGGTTGGTCCCGCCGGAGTTGATCCACTCGCCCGAGGTGACCGCCCAGTCGGCCCAGTACTGGCCGTACGGGTAGACCTCGTGCGGCTGCGCGTTGTTGAGCGCGGTGGGGGACTTGCCCAGGTCGTTGAAGGCCGGGACGAAGGTGATGTTGCGGTACCAGCCGCCCTTCTTGCCCGCGTGGACGCAGTGGCCCGCCGTCCAGACCAGGTTGGACCTACCGGGCCGCCGCGGGTCCTTCACGATGGTGCCTGAGCAGACCATGTGGCCCTGCGGCGAGTCGAAGAAGATCTTCCCGACCGGGGCCGCGTTGCGGTGGTACGGGGTCTTCTCGCGCTGGGCCCGGACGGGCCGGGGCGTCGGGTCGGTGCCGCCGCCCGCGGCCTGCGCGGTGATCGTGGGGTCCGGGCTCTTCGCGGACTGCATCCGCGCCGGGTCCCAGAGCCCGTCGATGACCGGGTTGACGAAGTCCTCGGCCTCACGCAGCCAGGTGTTCGTGTCCCAGTTCTTCCATTCGCCGTCCTTCCACTTCTCCAGGTCGACGCCGCGCTTCTTCAGCTTGTCGGCGAGGTCCTTGGTGAGGCCGGCGTCACCGTCCCCGGTGCCCGCGTCGGTGGCCGGCGCGGAACTGCTCGCTCCGGCGGCGGGCTTGTCGGCCGCCGGTGTCTCGGTCGGGCCGCAGGCCGTGGCGGTCAGCGCGAGCGCGGTGACCAGGCCGAGGGCGGCGGGCAGGAGTCGTACGGAACGCATGTGGTGAATTCCCCCTGAGATGATTCCCGCGTCCGGGGAACGGCCTCGATGCGGGCGCGCTCCCGTCCTGGCATTGCCATGGACGCGTCACTTGCGGTGCACAGTATGCCGGTCGGGCCCACGGCCGGACGAAGGCCCGGCGAAGGGCCGGACCGAAGCCCGGCGAAGGGCAGGCCGGAGACTCGGCGGAGAGCCCGGCCGAAGCCCGGCAGCGGTTCCCGTGCGCGCGGCACGGAGACGGTTCCCGTACGCGGCAAGACGACCGGTCCGGTACGCGGTACGGCGACCGGGTCCGGTACGCGGTACGGCGACCGGGTCCGGTACGCGGTACGGCGACCGGTCCCGCGTTCAGTCGAGCGACGAGTAGTCCCCCTTGCTCGGACCGGCGACGGGTCTCCCGTGCTCACCCGGGTGCGGGCGATGTGGGCGGCGCGGGCGATGTGGGCGGTCATGGGGGAGGCGGAGCCCAGGCCCCGCCCCCTCCCGTCGGGCGCCTACTGCCCGGCGTACTTCTTACTGACGTCCTCGAAGATGCTCTTGGCCTCGGCGCCCAGACGCGGACCCGCGAGCCAACCGGCCGACGACGGGCCGATCGAGGTGTTCGACACCAGCGCCGGCTTGCCGTCGGCACCCTTGGCGACCCAGCCGCCACCGGACGAACCACCGGTCATCGAGCAGCCGATGCGGTACATCGTCGGCTGCTCCGCCTTCAGGGACAGCCGGCCCGGCTTGTCCGCGCACTGGAACATCCGCTGGCCGTCGTACGGCGCCGCCGCCGGGTAGCCGGTCGCCGTCATGCTCGCGATCTTCGGCACCGCGGGCGCGTTGAACTCGACCGGAAGCGCCGAACCGACGGTCTCCTCGAGCGACTTGCCCGTGCCGCCCTTCTCCGGGGTCACCTTGATGACCGCGAAGTCGTACGGAGCCCCCGCGCCACCGGTGGACGCGCCCTCGGCGATCCACTCGTCGGAGGTCTTGACCCAGTCCGCCCACCACACGCCGTACGGCGCGATCTGCTCCCGCGTCGCCTGCTCGAGAGCGGAGGTCGACAGCGCCGAGTCGTTGTACGAGGGGACGAAGGCGATGTTGCGGTACCAGCCGCCCTTCTTGCCCTTGTGCACGCAGTGGCCGGCCGTCCACACCATGTTGGACTTGCCGGGGTGCGCCGGGTCCTGCACGACCGTGGCCGAGCAGACCATCGAGCCCTCGGGGCCGTCGAAGAAGACCTTGCCGGACTCCGGCGCGTTGGCGTGGTACTTCGCGTCCACGGCCCTCGCCCGCACGACGGCCGGCGTCGGGTCCGTCACGCCCTCGTCGCCCGAGATGTCCTCCTCCTCGACCGGCTTGTCGGGGCGCTCGGCGTCCCGCATGCGGTCCGGGTCCCAGAGGCCCTCGATGATCGGGTTGACGAAGTCCTTGGCCTCACGCAGCCACTTGTCGCGGTCCCAGTTCTTCCACTCGCCGTCCCGCCACCTGTCGACGTCGATCCCGTGCTCCTTCAGGCGCTCCTTCAGGTCCGCCGGAATCTTGATCTTGTCGGCCGGGCTCTGGGCGGTCGCGGGCGCACTGGGCTTGTCTCCCGCGTTGTCCTCGCTCGGTCCGCAGGCCGTAACGGTGAGCGTCAGCGCCGCGACGGCGGATGCCGCCGTCAGCAGCGGACGAATCGATCGCATCTCGTGATCCCCCTGGGACTACGTCAACTGGTGCATGGACAGCGGCCCTGCCCGTACGGGCGACGGCCGACGGCCCCCACTATGCCGGTGCCGGAGGGGACGGTACGCGGCCGGTCGCCGGTTCCGGTCGTCGTTCCGTCGTTGTCGTCCCGTGATCCGGGACACGCCAAGTTCTTGCCTCGGGCCCGTGATCCCGGGCAGTTCCCGTCGTTGGTACGTACGGGGGACACAACGGTGGCGTTCGGGGCAGCCCTTGCGGCGGCTCCGCGACGTCCCGATGTGCAACGCAACTGTTACAGCGGGAGGACAGCGAGCCGTGGCCGTGACCGAATCAGCTCCGGCCGTCCCACCGGCCGGGGGGACGCAGAACCGGACGTCCGACGGGCCGGTCCCCGGCGCGCCCGACGAGGCCGCCCCGAGGACGTGCGTCCCGACGGGGCGCACCCCCCGGGCCCCGGGCCCGGCCGACCGGAAGCCCCCCGCCCGGGGCGCCTCGGAACCCGGCGGTGCCGGCTACGAGGGCATCCTGCGCCGCCAGTCCCTGCGGGAGTCGTCGGCCCGTACGTACGCGCGCTCCCTCCCCATCGTCCCCGTACGGGCCAGGGGACTGACCATCGAGGGCGCCGACGGCCGCCGCTACCTGGACTGCCTGTCGGGCGCCGGGACGCTCGCCCTCGGCCACAACCACCCCGTGGTCCTGGAGGCCGTCAAGAAGGTCCTCGACTCCGGGGCCCCGCTCCACGTCCTCGACCTCGCCACCCCCGTCAAGGACGCCTTCACCTCCGAACTGTTCGCCACCCTGCCGGGCGAACTCGCCGACAACGCCCGCATCCAGTTCTGCGGACCGGCCGGAACGGACGCCGTGGAGGCGGCCCTCAAACTGGTCCGCACCGCCACCGGCCGCAGCGGACTCCTCGCCTTCACCGGCGCCTACCACGGCATGACCTCCGGCGCCCTCGACGCCTCCGGCGGCGCGACCGACATCCGCGTCACGAGGCTGCCCTACCCGCACTCCTACCGCTGCCCCTACGGCGTCGGCGGCGCCCGAGGCGCCCAACTCGCCGCCCGCTGGACCGAGAACCTCCTCGACGACCCCAAGAGCGGAGTCACCACCCCCGCCGGAATGATCCTCGAAGCCGTCCAGGGCGAGGGCGGCGTCATCCCGGCGCCCGACGACTGGATGCGCCGCATGCGCCGCATCACCGCCGACCGGTCCATCCCCCTCGTCGTCGACGAGGTCCAGACCGGCGTGGGCCGCACCGGCGCCTTCTGGGCCGTCGAACACAGCGGCGTCGTGCCCGACGTGATGGTCCTCTCCAAGGCCATCGGCGGCTCCCTCCCCCTCGCCGTCATCGTCTACCGCTCCGAACTCGACGCCTGGGAGCCCGGCGCCCACGCGGGCACCTTCCGCGGCAACCAGCTCGCCATGGCCGCGGGCACCGCCACCCTGGCGTACGTCCGCGAGAACAAGCTCGCGGAGCGCGCCGGCGTCCTCGGCGCCCGGATCCTCGGGCAGCTCCGCGGCCTCGCCGCCGACCACCCCTGCATCGGCGACGTCCGCGGCCGGGGCCTCATGATCGGCGTCGAACTCGTCGACCCCGACGCCGCGGGACCCGAGGACACCGTCCCGCCCGCCGCCCCCGCCCTGGCCCTCGCCGTCCAGCAGGAGTGCCTCGCCCGGGGCCTCATCGTCGAACTCGGCGGCCGCCACTCCGCCGTGGTCCGGCTCCTGCCGCCGCTCACCCTCACCGACGAGCAGGCCACCGCCGTCCTGGACCGCTTCGCCGACGCCCTGGCCGCCGCCGAACGGGCCCACACCCCCCAGCCGCCCGCCGCTCGCCGGCCTCCGGCTCCCCGTACCGCCCCCGGGCCCTCCCACTGACCGGGCCGTCCCAGCCCCCGCCCCCCAAGGAAGCCCCGTGAACGCCACACCCCCCTCCCCAGCGCCCGAGACCGCTGTCCCCCTCGCCGTCGACCGCCTCACCTCCCAGATCCTCACCTCCACGGCACCCCACCCCCCGGCCCTACCCACGGAGTCCCCCACCGCCACGACGGAACCCGGTAGCGCGATCCCCGGCGCCGCTACGGACGCCGGCACGGCGGCCCCCAGCACCTCGGCCCCCGGCGCAGCGGCCCTCGGTGCCTCGGCCCCCGGCGCAGCGGCCCCCGTCACGGCGGGTCCGGGCGCCGCGGGTACGGGTGCAGCGGGCTCGGGTGCCGCGGGACCCGACGGCTTCCCCGGTACCGGGCTGCCGGTCACCGCGGCCCCCGGCACCAGCCCCGCAGCCGGCCTCCCGGGCACCGCGGATCTGAGTGCCGGTCTCCCCGGCACCGCGGGTTCGAGCAGCGGCCTCTCCCGCACGCCGACCTCTGGCATCGCGGGTTCGCGCGACGACCTCCCTGGCGCCGCAGGTCCGCGCGCCGGTGGCCTGCCCGGTACGCCGGCCCCCGGCACCGCGGCCCACGCCCATGGCCACCCGGGTGATGCCGCGTCCGCACCCGCCACTGTCCGCCCCGGCGACCCCACGGTCCCGCGCCAGCACGTCGGCCCGTACGACCCCCGTCCGCACCGAACCTCCGCGGGTCCCGATCCGCTGAACGCCGCGGACACCCAACCGCACCGCTCGGCCGTCGCCGTGGACCCGGAGCCCGCTCCGGCCCCGGGCCGCCACCACCCGGCCGGCGCCGACCTCCTGGACGACCCGGACCCGCAACGCGCCGCCGACGCGGCCGCCGTCGAGAACCTCCTCCGCTGCTGGGTCCGTGAGAAGAACCTCCCGGCCCCCGGATCCACCACCCTCCGCATCCCGCTCGACGCCAGCGGCACCGCCCTCCTCGTCCCCGTCCGCTACTGGTCGCCCACCGGCTGGCACCGCTTCGGCGCTCCCGCCCTCGAAGGCCTCCCCGCCACGGCACCCACCGTGGACGCCGTGACCGTGGCCGCCCTGCTCAGCCGCGAGACCGGCCGCCCCGAGGGCACCGAACTCGTCGGCAGGGTCGCCGACTCGGCCCGCCGCACCGCCGACTTCCTCGCCGAGCGCCGCCGCTCGCCGCAGCCGCACCCGGACGCCGACCTCTTCCTCGCCGCCGAACAGGCCCTGCTCCTCGGCCACCCCCTCCACCCCACGCCCAAGAGCCGCGAAGGCCTCTCCGACGCAGAGGCCCGGCTCTACTCACCCGAACTGCACGGCTCCTTCCCCCTCCACTGGCTCGCCGTCGACTCCTCCCTCCTCGCCTCCGACTCCGGCTGGACCGAGCAAGGCCGCCCCGTCACCGCCGAGCAGCTCGCCATCGGCCTCGCCGAAGGACTCCCGCTCCCCGCCGGGACCGCGCCCCTGCCCGTACACCCCTGGCAGGCCCGGGAACTCCTGCACCGCCCCGACATCCGCGCCCTCGTCGACGCCGGACTCCTCCACGACCTCGGTCTCCACGGCAGCCCGTGGCACCCCACCTCCTCCGTCCGCACCGTGCACCGCCCCGGCGCCCGCGCCATGCTCAAGCTCTCCCTCGGCCTCCGCATCACCAACTCGCGCCGCGAGAACCTCCGCAAGGAACTCCACCGCGGCGTCGAGGTCCACCGACTGCTCCGCACCGGCCTGGTCGACGAATGGCAGGCCGCCCATCCGGGCTTCGACATCGTCCGCGACCCCGCGTGGCTCGCCGTCGACACCCCGGACGGCGCCCCCGTCCCGGGCCTCGACCTGATGATCCGGCACAACCCCTTCGGCCCCGGCGACGACGCCGTCTGCATCGCCTCCCTCACCGCCCCCCGGCCCTGGCCGGGCACCGGCGCCATGCGCTCCCGGCTCGCCGACGTCATCAGCCGCCTCGTCACCCGCACCGGCCGCCCCACCACGGCCGTCGCCACCGAATGGTTCCTCCGCTACCTCGACCAGGTCATCCGCCCCGTCCTCTGGCTCGACGGCCACGCCGGCATCGCCCTGGAGGCCCACCAGCAGAACACCCTGGTGATCCTCGACCCCGAAGGCTGGCCGGTCGGCGGCCGCTACCGCGACAACCAGGGCTACTACTTCCGCGAGTCCCACCGCGGCGAGCTGGAGAGCCGCCTCCCCGGCATCGGAGCCGAGAGCGACACCTTCGTCTCCGACCAGGTCACCGACGAGCGCTTCGCCTACTACCTCGGCATCAACAACGTCCTGGGTCTGATCGGCGCTTTCGGCGCCCAGCACCTCGCCGACGAGCGCGTGCTCCTCGCCGCCTTCCGCAGCTTCCTCACCTCCGCGACCAGCCTCGGCTCCCCCCTGCCGCACCGCCTCCTTGAGGCTGCCACCCTCCGCAGCAAGGCCAACCTCCTCACCCGCCTCCACGGACTCGACGAACTCGTCGGACCCGTCGACACCCAGTCCGTCTACGTCACCGTCACCAACCCCCTCCGTCCCTAGCCCGTCGCCCTCCGTTCCCGCCGACCCGCGCCGCCCGACACCGCACCTCGCCGCGCCGTCGGGGCCACGAGTACCTCCCGTACCCGAGAGCCCCTCCGCCCCGCGACGCACGGCACCGGACGACGCGGGCCGTCACCGGCGGGCCCGGAAGGAGTCGCCCCGGCCCACCCACGGCCAGCACACGCCCGACCGCCCACCGCCGAGAGGAGCGCGACACCGTGTCACCCACCCGCCCACCGGCCGACCCACCAGGTGACGACACCCTCGACCTGAGGCTCGACGAACTCGTCACCCTCCTCGAAGGCGGCCACATGGACGCCGAGATCCTCGACGGCGACCTGCTGGACTCCGTCGCCTCATGGAACCCCGCCCCCACGTCCGCCGGCGTCTTCCAACTCGTCCCCGTACTGCTCGCACGCGACCTGCCGCTCATCACCCGGTGGATGAACGACCCGGCCGTCTCCGCCTTCTGGGAACTCGCCGGACCCGAGGGCGTGACCGCCGAGCACATTCGCGCCCAACTCGAAGGCGACGGCCGCAGCGTCCCCTGCCTCGGAGTGCTCGACGCCACGCCCATGAGCTACTTCGAGATCTACCGGGCGGACCTCGACCCGCTCGCAAGGCACTACCCGGCGCGTCCCCACGACACGGGTATCCATCTGCTGGTCGGAGGCGTCGGCGACCGCGGCCGCGGCGTCGGCAGCACCCTGCTGCGCGCCGTCGCCGATCTCGTCCTCGACCACCGTCCCCGCTGCACCCGCGTCGTCGCCGAACCCGACATCCGCAACACCCCCTCCGTCTCCGCGTTCCTCACCGGCGGCTTCCGCTTCGCGGCGGAAGTCGACCTCCCCGACAAACGAGCGGCGCTCATGATCCGTGACCGCGCCCTCCGTCACGTTCTGTGAACAACCCTCTGCCTTCTATACACCGCCCGACCCACAGCGGTTCCCACTCCGAGGAGTCCTCGTGTCGACGTCCCCTGCACCCCACGACTCCGCACAACCCCGCCCCTCCGCACCGCCCAACCCTTCCGGGGCCGTTCCCGCCCCTTCCGCACCGCCCAGCCCCTCCGAGGCCGTCCCCGGCACTTCCCGCGCCGTTCCCCACCCCTCCGCCCCACCCGCGCCGCCGACGGACCTGCGCGCACTTCCCGCGCCCCCGGACCTGCTCGCCCCGCCCGAGCTGACCGCCGCCGCCTGGACCCGGGCCTCCTCCCGGCTCCTCGCCAAGGCCCTCGCCGAGTTCGCCTACGAGGAGATCGTCGAACCCGTACCGGTGGCGGACGACCCGGGCCTGCACACCCTGCGGCTCGACGACGGCACCACCCTCGCCTTCCGCGCCCGCCGAGGCGCCTACGGCAGCTGGTACGTCGCCGCCGACTCGATCACCCACGACGGCCGGCCCATGACCGACGCCCTCGACTTCCTGGTGCGCGCCCGCCACCTCCTCCAGCTCGACGGCGCCACCCTCGGGCACCTCATCCGCGAACTCTCCGCGACCCTCGCCGCCGACGCCCGCCTCGACCACACCGCCCTGCCCGCCGCCCGGCTCGCCGACCTCTCGTACGCGGAGCTCGAAGGGCACCAGACCGGTCACCCCTGGCTCGTCCTCAACAAGGGCCGCATCGGCTTCTCCGCCACCGACGCCGCCCGCTGGACCCCCGAGGCCCGCAGTGCCACCCGGCTCCCGTGGATCGCCGTCAGCAACCGCCTCGCCGCCTACCGGGGCGTGGCCGGACTCGGCACCCCCGACCGCCTCTACGCCCAGGAACTCGACCCCGAGGTCCACGCCGCCTTCCGCGCCGAACTGACCGCCCGCGGACACGAACCCGACGGCTACCTCCTGCTCCCCGTCCACCCCTGGCAGTGGGACGAGATCCTGCTCCCCCTCTACGCCCCCGCCGTCGCCGCCGGAACCGTCGTCCCGCTGTCCGCGGACGCCGACCTCCGCCTGCCGCAGCAGTCGGTGCGCACCTTCCTCAACATCAGCCGTCCCGAGCGGCACACCGTCAAACTCCCGCTGTCCGTGCTCAACACCCTGGTCTGGCGGGGCCTGCCGACCGAGCGCACGCTCGCCGCCCCGGCCGTCACCGCCTGGGTCCACGGCCTCCGCGACGCCGATCCGTACCTCCGGGACGAGTGCGGGGTGGTCCTCCTCGGCGAGGTCGCCTCCGTCACCGTCGAGCACCCGCTGTACGACCGGCTGCCCGAAGTCCCGTACCAGTACAAGGAACTCCTCGGCGCGATCTGGCGCGAGCCGCTGCGCCTGCCGCCGGGCGAGCGGGCCCGCACCCTCGCCTCCCTGCTGCACACGGACCCCGACGGGCGGGCCTTCGCCGCCGAACTCGTCGAGCGCTCCGGACTCGCGCCGGCCGTCTGGCTCCAGCGCCTCCTCGCCGCGCTGCTCCCCCCGCTGCTGCACTTCCTCTACCGCTACGGCACCGTCTTCTCCCCACACGGCGAGAACGCCATCGTGGTCTACGACGGGGAGGACGTCCCGGTACGTCTGGCGATCAAGGACTTCGTCGACGACGTGAACATCAGCGCCCACCCGCTCCCCGAGCACGACACCCTGCCCGACGACGTGCGCGCCGTCCTCCTCACCGAGGAGCCCGACTTCCTCGTCCAGTTCATCCATTCGGGGCTCTTCGTCGGCGTCTTCCGCTACCTCGCGCCGCTCTGCGAGGAGCAACTCGACGTCCCGGAGGAGGAATTCTGGGCCCTGGTCCGCGCCGAGATCCTCCGCCACCAGGCGCGCTTCCCTGAGCTGAAGGAACGGTTCGAGCTCTTCGACCTCCTCACGCCCCGAATCGAGCGACTCTGCCTCAACCGCAACCGTCTGCACCTGGACGGCTACCGCGACCGCCCGGAGCGGCCCCACGCGGCCGTCCACGGGACCGTTCCCAACCCGCTCGCGTGACGCGCGCGCGTGCCCGGGCTGTCAGTGGTGCCCCGTAGGGTGGAGGGGCTATGACGAAGCCATCCCTCCCCGAGCTCCTCCACGCCGCCGTGACCGCCGTCGGCGGCACGGAGCGGCCCGGCCAGGTCACCATGGCCGAGGCCGTGGCCGAGGCCATCGACGACAATTCCCACCTCCTCGTCCAGGCCGGTACCGGCACCGGAAAGTCGCTCGGCTACCTGGTGCCGGCACTGGCCCAGGGCGAGCGGGTGGTGGTGGCCACGGCCACCCTGGCGCTCCAGCGCCAGCTCGTCGAGCGCGACCTTCCGCGCACGGTCGACGCGCTCCATCCGCAGCTGCGCCGCCGCCCCCAGTTCGCCATGCTCAAGGGCCGGTCGAACTACCTCTGCCTGCACCGGCTCCACGAAGGAGTCCCGCAGGACGAGGAGGACGGGCTCTTCGACCCGTTCGAGGCGGCCGCGCCCACCAGCAAGCTGGGCCAGGACCTGATGCGCCTCCGGGACTGGTCGGACGAGACGGAGACCGGCGACCGGGACGACCTGACGCCCGGCGTCTCCGACAAGGCCTGGGCGCAGGTCTCGGTCTCCTCCCGGGAATGCCTCGGGGCCACCAAGTGCGCGTACGGCCCGGAGTGCTTCGCCGAGTCGGCCCGCGAGCGGGCCAAGCTCGCCGACGTGGTCGTCACCAACCACGCCCTCCTCGCGATCGACGCCATCGAGGGCGCCCCGGTGCTCCCGCAGCACGAGGTGCTGATCGTCGACGAGGCCCACGAGCTCGTCTCCCGGGTCACCGGGGTCGCCACCGGCGAGCTCACCCCGGGGCAGGTCAACCGTGCGGTGCGCCGGTCCGCGAAGCTGGTCGACGAGAAGATCGCCGACCAGCTGCAGACCGCCGCCGAGGGCTTCGAGCGGGTCATGGAGCTGGCCCTGCCGGGGCGCCTGGAGGAGATCCCGGAGGACCTCGCGTACGCCCTGATGGCGCTCCGGGACGCAGCCCGCGCGGTGATCACCGCCCTGGGTTCCACCCGGGACCGGTCGGTCCAGGACGAGGACGCCGTGCGCCGGCAGGCCATGGCCTCGGTGGAGACCGTCCACGGTGTGGCGGAGCGCATCACGCACGGCTCGGAGTACGACGTCGTCTGGTACGAGCGCCACGACCGCTTCGGCGCGTCGGTGCGGGTCGCGCCGCTCACCGTGTCGGGCCTTCTGAGGGAGAAGCTGTTCACGGAGCGGTCGGTGGTCCTGGCCTCTGCGACGCTCAAACTGGGTGGCGACTTCAACGGCGTGGGCGCGTCCCTGGGTCTCGCCCCGGAGGGCACCACGGGCGACGACCTGCCCGTCTGGAAGGGCATCGACGTCGGCTCCCCGTTCGACTATCCCCGGCAGGGCATCCTCTACGTCGCCAAGCACCTGTCCCGCCCCGCGCGGGATGGCGACCGGGGCGACATGCTGGACGAGCTGACCGAGCTGATGCAGTCGGCCGGCGGGCGCACCCTCGGCCTGTTCTCCTCGATGCGGGCGGCCCAGCAGGCGGCGGAGGAGCTGCGGGTCCGCGTCCCCGAGCTGCCGATCCTGCTCCAGGGAGAGGACACCCTGGGCGAGTTGATCAAGAACTTCGCCGCCGATCCGAAGACCTGTCTGTTCGGCACGCTGTCGCTCTGGCAGGGCGTGGACGTCCCGGGGGCCAGCTGTCAGCTGGTCGTCATGGACAAGATCCCGTTCCCGCGCCCGGACGACCCGCTGATGAGCGCCCGGCAGAAGGCCGTGGAGGAGGCCGGGGGCAACGGTTTCATGGCGGTCGCGGCGACCCACGCCGCCCTGCTCATGGCGCAGGGCGCCGGCCGTCTCGTCCGGGCGACGGGGGACCGGGGTGTCGTGGCGGTTCTCGATCCGCGGCTGGCCACGGCCCGGTACGGCAGCTATCTGAAGGCCTCGCTGCCCGACTTCTGGTACACGACCGACCGCAACCAGGTGCGGAAGTCGCTGGCGGCCATCGACGCCGCGTCGAAGGCGGCGGAGGCCTGAGGCCCACCCTGTCCGAGCCCCGGCGCACCGGGGCTCGGACAGGACACGGCAGGGCCCCGGGACCGGCGCAGTGGGTCCCGGGGCCCGGTCAGAGCCGGCGAGGTCGTCAGACCCGCCGGAGCACCGCCACCACCTTGCCGAGGATGGTCGCCTCGTCGCCGGGGATCGGCTGGTACGCCGCGTTGTGCGGGAGCAGCCAGACGTGGCCGTCCTCGCGCTTGAATCGCTTGACCGTGGCCTCGCCGTCCAGCATGGCCGCGACGATGTCGCCGTTCTCCGCGACCGGCTGGCGGCGGACGGTGACCCAGTCCCCGTCACAGATGGCGGCCTCGATCATGGAGTCGCCGACGACCTTGAGGACGAAGAGCTCGCCGTCACCGACGAGCTGCCGGGGGAGGGGGAAGACGTCCTCGACCGACTCCTCGGCCAGGATCGGGCCACCGGCCGCGATCCGGCCGACCAGCGGCACGTAGGACGCGGCGGGCTTGCCCGTGGTGTCCGTCGGCTGGGTGCTCGGCTGGTCGGAGCCGCGTACCTCGTACGCGCGGGGACGGTGCGGGTCCCGGCGGAGGAAGCCCTTGCGCTCGAGCGCCATGAGCTGGTGCGCCACGGAGGACGTGCTGGACAGGCCGACGGCCTGGCCGATCTCGCGCATCGACGGCGGGTAGCCGCGCCGCTGGACCGAGTCGCGGATGACTTCGATGACCCTGCGCTGCCGGTCCGTGAGGCCGGAGCTGTCGGCCCGGATGCCTGGAGGTCGCCCGGGGAGGGCGCGGGCGGGGCGCCCGGGGTCCTCGCCGTTCATGCTTGCGTCGTTCATGGCGTGCACCGGCTCGAGTCGGCCCTGGGAGCGGTCCTGGGCGGTGATGGTGGCACTGTCTGCGGTGGTGGTCACGTCGTCGGCCCCTCTCGAATGGTCTCCCTGGCTGGCACAACGGTAGTGGCTTTCGAAAGGTTGCGCCAAACACACGTTCGAGTGAAAATTCGCAGATTGCCTTACGCGTGTACGCATGCGGGTGTATGGGCACTCATGCGCGACCGTCCCGGAGCGGCGTTGCGGTAGCGTTCGCGGCTGTCGCCGCGCGCGGTGCGCCCTTTCAGTGTCGCACCCGGAGGGGCCGAATCGCGGGAGCGGGCGCCCCGCGACACGCGGAAGGCCCCGAATCGCCTACAACCCAAGATCTAGTGGTTGGATGGCACCGGCCACCCAGGGGTAGTGGTCCCCCGTCTGCCGGGGGTGCCCGCATCGCCTATGCTGGTGGTCGCTTCGAACGGCCTTGACAGCCGTGCGGGGTTCACCAGTCGTGCCGTGAGGGAGGGTCGGAACCATGCACTGCCCCTTCTGCAGGCACCCCGACAGCCGAGTCGTCGACAGTCGCACCACCGACGACGGGACGTCGATCCGGCGTCGTCGCCAGTGCCCCGACTGCTCCCGTCGTTTCACGACGGTGGAGACGTGCTCGCTCATGGTGGTGAAGCGGTCCGGTGTCACCGAGCCCTTCAGTCGTACCAAGGTCATCTCCGGCGTGCGCAAGGCGTGCCAGGGGCGACCGGTCACCGAGGACGCCCTCGCCAAGCTCGGCCAGCGGGTCGAGGAGGCGGTGCGCGCCACCGGGAGCGCCGAGCTGACCACCCACGACGTGGGTCTGGCCATCCTCGGCCCGTTGCAGGAGCTCGACCTCGTCGCCTACCTGCGCTTCGCGTCCGTGTACAAGGCTTTCGACAGCCTCGAAGACTTCGAGGCCGCCATCGCGGAACTCCGCGTGCGGCCCTCCGTCGAGAACAGCGGGACCGGTGCGACCCCCGAGGTCCCCGTTCCCGCCACCGCCGCCGACTGACCGGCGGTCCGGGCCCCGTGCCCGGCGACCGGCCGCGTCGAGCGGCCCCGCAGACGTGCCCCGAGCGACCCCGTGACGCTCGTGGCAGCAGTACAGAACGACGTACAGAAGACGGTGCCCTGGGATTATCTGGGCGCCAAAGTGTGTTTTGCCCGTATATGGGAGGCGGCATGACAGAGACGGCGAGCGGTCCGGCACGTGGTTCTCGTTCCAAGGGGACGAAGGCCACGAGCAAGGGACTGCGCATCGAGCGCATCCACACCACCCCCGGCGTGCACCCGTACGACGAGGTGGCGTGGGAGCGTCGTGACGTCGTCATGACCAACTGGCGCGACGGCTCGATCAACTTCGAGCAGCGTGGCGTCGAGTTCCCCGACTTCTGGTCGGTGAACGCGGTCAACATCGTCACCAGCAAGTACTTCCGCGGGGCCGTCGGCACCCCGCAGCGCGAGACCGGTCTCAAGCAGCTCATCGACCGGATCGTGAAGACGTACACGAAGGCCGGCGAGGACTACGGCTACTTCTCCTCGCCCGCCGACGCCGAGATCTTCGAGCACGAGCTGGCCTACGCCCTCCTGCACCAGATCTTCAGCTTCAACTCGCCGGTCTGGTTCAACGTCGGCACGCCCCAGCCCCAGCAGGTCTCCGCCTGCTTCATCCTCGCCGTCGACGACTCCATGGAGTCCATCCTCGACTGGTACAAGGAAGAGGGCATGATCTTCAAGGGCGGCTCCGGCGCCGGCCTGAACCTCTCCCGCATCCGCTCCTCCAAGGAGCTGCTCTCCTCCGGCGGCAACGCCTCCGGCCCGGTCTCGTTCATGCGCGGCGCCGACGCCTCCGCCGGAACGATCAAGTCGGGCGGCGCGACCCGCCGCGCGGCCAAGATGGTCATCCTCGACGTCGACCACCCCGACATCGAGGACTTCATCGAGACCAAGGTCAAGGAGGAGGAGAAGATCCGCGCGCTGCGCGACGCGGGCTTCGACATGGACCTGGGCGGCGACGACATCACGTCCGTCCAGTACCAGAACGCCAACAACTCCGTCCGCGTGAACGACACGTTCATGAAGGCCGTCGAGTCCGGCGGGAAGTTCGGCCTCACCTCCCGGATGACCGGCGAGGTCATCGAGGAGGTCGACGCCAAGTCGCTCTTCCGCAAGATGGCCGAGGCCGCGTGGGCCTGCGCCGACCCGGGCATCCAGTACGACGACACGATCAACCACTGGCACACCTGCCCCGAGTCCGGCCGCATCAACGGCTCGAACCCGTGCAGCGAGTACATGCACCTGGACAACACGTCCTGCAACCTCGCCTCGCTGAACCTGATGAAGTTCCTCAAGGACGACGACAAGGGCAACCAGTCCTTCGAGGTCGAGCGCTTCGCCAAGGTCGTCGAGCTCGTCATCACCGCGATGGACATCTCCATCTGCTTCGCCGACTTCCCCACCGAGAAGATCGGCGAGAACACCCGCGCCTACCGCCAGCTCGGCATCGGCTACGCCAACCTCGGCGCCCTGCTGATGGCGACCGGTCACGCCTACGACTCCGACGGCGGCCGCGCCCTCGCCGGTGCCATCACCTCCCTGATGACCGGCACCTCGTACAAGCGCTCCGCCGAGCTCGCCGCGGTCGTCGGCGCGTACGACGGCTACGCCCTCAACGCCGAGCCGCACCAGCGCGTCATGCAGCAGCACGCCGACGAGAACACCAAGGCCGTCCGCATGGACGACCTGGACTCGCCGATCTGGGCCGCGGCCACGGAGGCCTGGCAGGACGTGATCCGCCTCGGCGCCAAGAACGGCTTCCGCAACGCCCAGGCGTCGGTCATCGCCCCGACCGGCACCATCGGTCTCGCGATGTCCTGCGACACCACCGGCCTCGAGCCCGACCTCGCCCTGGTCAAGTTCAAGAAGCTCGTCGGCGGCGGCTCGATGCAGATCGTCAACGGCACCGTCCCGCAGGCCCTGCGCCGCCTGGGCTACCAGGAGGAGCAGATCGAGGCGATCGTCGCCCACATCGCCGAGCACGGCAACGTGATCGACGCCCCCGGCCTCAAGACCGAGCACTACGAGGTCTTCGACTGCGCCATGGGCGAGCGCTCCATCTCCGCGATGGGCCACGTCCGCATGATGGCCGCCATCCAGCCGTGGATCTCGGGCGCCCTCTCCAAGACCGTGAACCTGCCGGAGACGGCCACGGTCGAGGACGTCGAGGAGGTCTACTTCGAGGCCTGGAAGATGGGCGTCAAGGCGCTCGCCATCTACCGCGACAACTGCAAGGTCGGCCAGCCCCTCTCCGCCAAGAAGAAGGAGGAGGAGAAGGAAGAGGTCACCGCGAAGACCGAGGCGACGATCCGCGAGGCCGTCGAGAAGGTCGTCGAGTACCGTCCAGTCCGCAAGCGTCTGCCCAAGGGCCGCCCGGGGATCACCACCTCCTTCACCGTCGGTGGCGCCGAGGGCTACATGACCGCCAACTCCTACCCGGACGACGGTCTCGGCGAGGTCTTCCTCAAGATGTCCAAGCAGGGCTCGACGCTCGCGGGCATGATGGACGCCTTCTCCATCGCCGTCTCCGTCGGCCTCCAGTACGGCGTTCCGCTGGAGACCTACGTCTCGAAGTTCACCAACATGCGCTTCGAGCCGGCCGGCATGACGGACGACCCGGACGTGCGGATGGCGCAGTCGATCGTCGACTACATCTTCCGCCGCCTGGCGCTCGACTTCCTGCCCTTCGAGACCCGCTCCGCCCTCGGCATCCACTCCGCCGAGGAGCGTCAGCGCCACCTCGACACCGGCTCGTACGAGCAGGCCGAGGACGTCGACGTCGAGGCCCTGGCCCAGTCGGCCCCCCGCGCCCAGGAGCTGAAGGCCGTCGCGGCCCCGGCCCCGAAGATCGAGGTCCCGGCCCCGAAGCAGGCGCACACCTCGGCCGAGCTCGTCGAGATGCAACTCGGCATCAGCGCCGACGCCCCGCTCTGCTTCTCCTGCGGGACGAAGATGCAGCGCGCCGGCTCCTGCTACATCTGCGAGGGCTGCGGCTCGACCAGCGGCTGCAGCTGACATCGTCCAGCTGACCAGTGAAGGGGACCGGTCTCGTGCCGGTCCCCTTCGCCGTACCCGGACCGGGGAGGTTCCGACCGGGGAGGTCCCGACCTCAGGGGCGTGCGGAGCCGAGGACCGCGCCGAACGCCTGGGGATCGGCGTCGAAGCCGTGGCTGATCGGGCGGTACGTCCAGCCGTCGGGGCCCTCTCTGGTGAACTCCACGACCGTCGCCGAGAGGGCGTCCGGTACGTCCGCGAAGTCATGGAGCAGCAGGTCCGTGTAGCCCTCGCGGACCCGTACGCCCGTGTTCGCCACGTCGCCGAAGGACCGCCGCCCGCCGCCCTGCTGTATCGCCACGCCCACCACCACGCGCGTGTACCGCGGTGCCAGCCGGTCGAGTTCCAGGGTCATGGCCTCGTCGTAGCCGAATCCCTGACCCGTGCGGCTGTCCCGGTGGAGGGTGATCGTGCCGTCGGGGGAGCGGCTCCCGAAGTGCACCAGCTGCACCGGCGTCCCGTGGGTGTCCTCCGCGTCGAAGACACCGGCGACGATGTCCAGGTCGTGGGCCGGTGCGCCGCTCGGGGCAGGGTCCCACTTGAGCGTCACCTCGACGCGGCCCACCCCTTTGTTGAGTCCGCTCATGGTGCTTCCCCTCTCCGCGCACGCCCCCGCGCACGCCTCGCGTCGTCCCGCCGACCCCTTCATCTGCCCGTGGTCGCCGACGGGTTGCTCATGGTGTCACGGTGCTCCGACAGAGAGCCCGGGGGTCGAGGAGGCGAATGGTTCGTGCAGCGATGTGGAGCCGGATCTCGATGCATCAATGGCTCGATTCAAACGTGCGGGCGAGCGGGGCAGGAGGACGCGCGCCGATCGGCGGCGAGTGCGCCCCGTGGGAGGCTGACGAGGCCTGCCGGGGCGGTCGTCCGCGCCGTACGATGGCGCGGTGCTGGTCAAGTGGATTCGCTGCACCGTCACGGACCGTCGAGGGTTCGAGCGGGGGCAGCGGAAATGGGCGGGGCTGCTCGGTGAGCCGGGGTTCCGGGGGCAGGGCGGCGGTTGGAGCCGATCTCGGCCGGACGTCGCCCATGTCTTCGGGTTCTGGGAGAGCCGCGCCTTCTACGACTCCTTCATGGCGCGCTCGCACGATCGCCTGGCGGCGACGCAGGCGGGCACCTTCAAGGACAGCCAGGTCAAGCTGTTCGACCACCGCTTCGACGTGAAGACCGGGTTCGAGCCGCGGTTCGCCGACGCGGACGTGGCCAGGGTCGCGCACTGCCGGGTCCACGAGGACCGCGCCGAGCACTTCGCGCTGATGCAGGAGAAGGTGTGGAACCCGGCGATGGCGGGGTCTCCCGGGATGCTGCGGGGGCTGTTCGGCGAGGCGCCCGGCAGCGAGTTCCTGGTGTTGTCGATGTGGCAGTCCGCCGCGGAGCACGGGAAGTACCGGGTGGAGCGGATCGAGCGGCTCGGGCTCCGGGCGAGGACCGACGCCGATGTGGCGGCGCTGGCCGGGGACGTGGTGCAGCTCGAACCGGCCTGGACGGTCTGAACGGGACCGGGCTCTGCGCGAGCCCGGCTCGCACGGCCCCGCGCTTGTCCGCCCCTGTCGTCGTGGGGCCGTGCTGGGCACCTTTCCACGGGCGCGGCCGGGTGACCGCGGGGTGCCGGAAGCACGGGGGAACAGGGGTTACGCGGGCGCGTAGGCGCCGGCTTCGACGCCGGCCAGAACCGTGCGCGCCGCCTGGTCCGCGAGCGCGCCGTCGATCGGTTCGCGGGTGACGAAGAGCCGCAGGAACAGGGGCGCGGAGACCGCCCGGACGACGGCGCCCGCGTCGGTCTCGCGAGGTGCCTCGCCGCGGTCGACGGCCCGGCCGACGACGACCTCGCAGCGGCGGAACCGCTCGGTGTAGAAGGCGTGCAGGGCCTGCGCCGCCCGCGGGGACTGGAACGCGGCCCCGACGAACGCCGTGGGGGCCGCCGCGACGTCCGGATCGCCGAACGCGTCGACGACCTCGTGCGCGAGTGCGTGCAGATCCCCGGCGAGGGTGCCGGTGTCCGGCGGTGTCCAGGAGTCCTCGTTCGCCAGCTCCAGCGCGTCCGCCAGGAGGCCCTCGACGCTGCCCCAGCGTCGGTAGAGCGTCGTCTTGTGGACTCCCGAGTGCTCCGCCACGTACTCCACGGTCAGTGCGGGGTAGCCGTGCTCGGACAGGCCGGTCAGGACGGCGTCGCGGACGGCCGCCCGGGTGCGGGCCGTACGGCCGCCGGGGCGCATGCTGCCCGGCGCCGGGGTCGGGCGGTCCTCGATCGAGTCGTTCAATTGCTACTCCCGTTGCGTTAGGTGATCGAGTGTGCCACACTCGCCTTAATGCGATCCAGGTTGCATTTGACTCTCGACCGTAGGAGGCGCCGTTGCCCACTCAGATCTCCCTGCACGACGTCGTCGTCTCCCGTGGCGACCGACTGCTCCTCGACCAGGTCTCGCTCTCTGTGCGCCCCGGGGAGCGGATCGGGATCGTCGGGGAGAACGGCGCGGGGAAGTCGACCCTTCTCCGGCTCCTCGCCGGGGTGGACCAGCCGGACGAGGGCGGCGTCGTCACCGTCGCCGACGGCGGTCTGCGCATGCTGGCCCAGACCCCCGAGCTGCCGGCCGGCTCCACCGTCGGCGACGCCATCGACGCCGCCCTCGCCGAGCTCCGCGCCGTGGAGCGGCGGCTGCGGGAACTCGAAAGCCGGCTCGACGCGGCTGACGCGACCGAGCTCGACGCGTACGGCGAGCTCCTCACCGCCTACGAAGTGAGAGGCGGCTACGAGGCGGACGCCCGGGTCGACAAGGCGCTGTACGGACTCGGCCTCGCGGGGACCGGCCGTGAGCGGACTCTCGGCAGCCTCTCCGGCGGCGAGCTGGCCCGGCTCGGCATCGCCTGCGCGGTCGCCGCGGGGCCGGAGGTGCTCCTGCTCGACGAACCCACCAACCACCTCGACGCGCACGGGCTCGTCTGGCTGGAACAGGCCCTCGTGGCGCACCGCGGGACGGTCGTGGCCGTCTCCCACGACCGGACCTTCCTGGAGCGGGTCACCACCGCGATCGTCGAGGTCGACGCCGACCGGCGTGCGCTCGCACGGTACGGGGACGGATACGCCGGCTACCGCACGGCGCGGGCTGCCGCGCGGCGGCGGTGGGAGCAGGACTACGAGGAATGGTGCGAGGAGACGGCGCGGCTGGAGGCGTACGCCACGACCACGGCCCACGGAGTCGCACCGGGGAGGGAGATGAGGGACAACAACAAGATGGCCTTCGACCGGGCGGCGGGAAGAGTCCAGGCCTCCGTCTCGGGCCGGGTCCGCAACGCCCGGGAGAGGCTGAGACGCCTCCGCGAGGAGCCCGTTCCCCCGCCGCCCGCACCGCTCTCCTTCTCCGCGCGCCCCCGGACGGACGGAGCGGAGGGAGCACTCGTCACCCTGACCGGAGTGCGGGTCGCGGACCGCCTCCGCGTGGACGCCCTCACCGTCCGTGCCGGGCAGCGGCTGCTGGTCCACGGCGACAACGGCGCGGGCAAGTCGACACTGCTGCGGGTCATGGCGGGGGCGGACGACCCCGACGCGGGAGTCGTCCACCGCGCCGGACGCGTCGGATACCTGGCCCAGGAGATCGCCGTCCGCCGTCCGGACGAGCGGCTGCTGACCTGCTTCGGCCGAGGCCTCGCCCTCGCCGAGGACGAGCGGGCGGAACTGCTCCTCTCGTACGGACTGTTCCGGGCGGGCGACCTCGACGTACCGGTCGGCGCCCTCTCCGCCGGCCAGCTCCGCCGGCTGGCCCTCGCCCGACTCCTGGCACGGCCCGCCGACCTGCTCCTGCTCGACGAGCCGGCCAACCACCTGGCCCCCGGGCTCGTGGAGGAGCTGGAGCAGGCCCTGGAGCAGTGGACGGGAGCCCTGGTCGTCGTCTCGCACGACCGCGCGCTGCGCCACCGCTTCACCGGGCACATACGCCGGATGGACTCCGGACGCCTCCTCGGTTGAGCCTGCCCGGGAGCGGCGATCTAGGGTCGGGGTATGGCACGACCGCGGCGCATCGTCCTCGTACGGCACGGAGAGTCCGAGGGCAATGTCGATGACACGGTGTACGAACGGGAGCCCGATCACGCCCTGCGGCTCACGGAGACCGGATGGCGACAGGCGGAGGAGACGGGGGAGCGGCTGCGGGAACTCTTCGGGGACGAGGCGGTCAGCGTCTACGTCTCGCCCTACCGGCGCACCCACGAGACGCTCCGGGCCTTCCGGCTGCCCCCGGAGCAGGTCCGGGTCCGGGAGGAGCCCCGGCTCCGGGAGCAGGACTGGGGCAACTGGCAGGAGCGGGAGGACGTACGTCTGCAGAAGGCCTACCGGGACGCGTACGGGCACTTCTTCTACCGCTTCGCCCAGGGCGAGTCGGGGGCGGACGTCTACGACCGGGTCGGCGCCTTCCTGGAGAGCCTCTACCGCAGCTTCGAGGCGCCCGACCACCCGCCGAACGTCCTGATCGTCACCCACGGGCTGACCATGCGGCTGTTCTGCATGCGCTGGTTCCACTGGACCGTCGCGGACTTCGAGTCGCTGTCGAACCCCGGCAACGCCGAGACCCGCATCCTCACGCTCGACGCGGACGGGCGATACCGTCTGGACAGGCCGTTCGAACGCTGGCGCACCCCGGAACCGTACGGCCCCACCGGATAGAGTGGCAGACCGATGACCGCTGACTCCTCATTCGACCGGCGCTTCGACCGCGCCCTGGCCAGCCTGCGCGGGCTGTCCGTGGGAGACGCCCTGGGCTCCCAGTTCTTCGTACCCGCCAACTATCCCCTGCTGAAGCGGCGCGAGCTGCCCGACGGCCCCTGGCAGTGGACCGACGACACCGAGATGGCCTGCTCCGTCCTGGCCGTCCTCGCCCGCCACGAACGGATCGACCAGGACGCCCTGGCCATGTCGTTCGCCCGGCACCACGACTTCGACCGGGGCTACGGACCCGCGGTCAACCGCATGCTCCGGCTGATCCGGGAGGGCGGCGACTGGCGGGAGCTGGCCGCCGCGCTCTTCCAGGGGCAGGGCTCCTGGGGCAACGGCGCAGCAATGCGGATCGCGCCCCTCGGCGCCTGGTACGCGGACGACCCGGAGCAGGCGACGCATCAGGCCGAGATCTCCGCCTACACGACCCACCAGCACCGTGAGGCCGTGGTGGGCGCCATGGCCGTCGCCGCGGCGGCAGCCCTGGCCGCGGACCCGGCCGGACCGCCCACACCGGAGGCGCTGCTCGACGGGGTCGTCGCCCTGGTGCCCCGCAGCGCCGTCGGCGCGGGCCTGCGCCGGGCGCGCGACATGCTCGACTACGGCGACGCCGGAACGGTCGCCGCCGTCCTGGGCAGCGGCCGGCGCACCAGCGCGCACGACACGGTTCCCTTCGCGCTCTGGTCGGCCGCCCGCGGTCTCGGTGACTTCGAGCGGGTGTTCTGGACGACCGCCCAGGTCGGTGGCGACGTCGACACGACCTGCGCCATCGCCGGCGGCGTGGTGGCCGCGGCGACCACCGGCGCGCCGCCGGCGGAGTGGCTGCGCCAGACCGAGGACCTGCCGGAGTGGGCTTCGGTCCACACGGCCTGAGCTGAGACGGCACGACGGCCCTGGAACCTCGCGCGCGAGGTTCCAGGGCCGTCGGTGCGTCGTCAGCTCACCGGTCGCGTCGTCACGCCACCGGACCCGCGGCCTCCGCCCGGCCGCTGAGCGCCTCCAGGTCGCTCTTGCGGACCCTGATCACCAGCACGGCCGTCACCAGCGCGATCAGCACCATGACGACGGCGGCGGTGAAGGCCGAGGAGATGCCGGAGGTCAGCACCTCGTGGCCCCAGGGCGCGGGCAGCTCCTTCGTCTTCATCGCCTCGGCCTGCTGCTCGGGCGTCGCCTTCGCGAGGAAGTCCGGCAGCTGCCTCTCGCCCTCCTCGCGGCTCGCCGTTCCGAAGATCGTGACGAGGATGGAGAGGCCCAGCGAACCGCCGACCTGCTGGGTGGCGTTGAGCAGGCCAGACGCGGCCCCCGCCTCGTGCTGCGCCACTCCGGAGACGGCCGTGAGGGTGAGCGTCACGAAGTTGAGGCCCATGCCGAAGCCGAAGAGGATCATCGGCCCGAGGACGCCGCTCGCGTAACTGCTCTCCGAGGTGATGAAGGTCAGCCAGAACAGACCCGTTCCGGTGATCGCCGCACCGCTCACCATGAACGGCTTGGGGCCGATCACCGGCAGCAACCGCTGGGCGAGGCCCGCACCGGCGCCGATCGCGAAGGTCACGGGAAGGAAGGCGAGTCCGGACTGGATCGGGCTGTACCCCAGGACGTTCTGCACCCACAGCACGATGAAGAAGAACATGCCGAACATGGCGGCCGCCAGGCTCAGCATGATGACGTACGTGCCCGAGCGGTTGCGGTCCGCGAACATGCGGAGCGGGGTGATCGGTTCCTTCGCGCGGGACTCCACCACCGCGAAGGAGACGAGCAGGACGACCGCCGACACGAAGGACCCGATGGTGAGCGAGTCCTTCCACCCCTCCTCGGACGCCCGGATGAAGCCGTAGACCAGCGCCGCCATGCCGAGAGTCGAGGTCGCGGCGCCCGCGATGTCGAACCGGCCGGGGTGCCGCTCGGACTCGGCGATGTAGCGCGGGGCCAGGAAGGCGATCAGGAGGCCGATCGGCACGTTCACGAAGAGGACCCAGCGCCAGTCCAGCCACTCCGTGAGCAGGCCGCCGGCCAGCAGGCCGATTGCGCCGCCACCGGCGGAGACGGCGGCGAACACGCCGAACGCCCGGTTGCGTTCCGGCCCTTCGGGGAAGGTCGTGGTGATCAGCGCGAGCGAGGTGGGCGAGGCGATGGCACCGCCGACGCCCTGCAGCGCCCGCGCGGCGAGCAGGTGCCAGGGCTCCTGGGCGAAGCCGCCGAGCAGCGAGGCGAAGGTGAAGAGCAGGATGCCGGCCATGAACACCCGGCGGCGTCCCAGGATGTCTCCGGCCCGTCCCCCGAGGAGGAGCAGACCGCCGAAGGTGAGCGTGTAGGCGCTGAGCACCCACGACAGGTCGGTGGTCGAGAAGGACAGCGCGTCCTGGATGTGCGGCAGGGCGATGTTCACGATGGTGGCGTCGAGCACGACCATCAGCTGGCAGGCGGCGATGACCGTCAAGGCGATACCCGGCCGTCCTCCGGCGCGAGCTGGTCCGTCCTTGGTCTGTGTGTCGACCGGAGAAGTTGTCACTATGGATCCCCCACGGAAGAATTAGTGAACGCACCCGTTCACTGTTCATCACGGTAGTGAGTCCCCCCGAGTGAACGCAACCGTTCACTCGGCACCGCCGACGACATGACACCGTCTCAACGGAGAGATCCTGATGGTTACTTCGCGCTCCGCGGCCGCCACTCGGCCGGAGAGGGTGACACTGCGACGTCGCGGCCCCGTACTCGAGCGGGCCATTCTGGAAGCCGCGCTGGAGCAGCTGGGCAGCGTCGGCTGGAACGGCCTGACGATGGAGGGTGTCGCGGTCGGCGCTCAGACGGGCAAAGCCGCGGTGTACCGCCGGTGGCCCTCGAAGGAAGACCTCGTCGCGGACGCGCTCCAGGCCGGTCTTCCCGCCCTCGACGAAGCGCCGGATCTCGGCGACGTGCGCGAGGAGCTGTACGAGCTGTGCCGCCGTGTCCGCGACGTCATGTACTCCAAGCCCGGCTTCGCGCTGCGAGCAGTTCTTCACGAATGCGATGCGGAGGCCGCCGAACGGTTCCACGGCCTGATCGTGACGGGGGTCGTCGAGCCCTCCGCCCGGCTCTTCCGTGAGGTACTACGCCGCGGAATCGCCAGGGGTGAGGTGCGAGCGGACGCGAACAACGACCTCGTCGTCGATGTCGTCCCCGCGATGATGATGTACCGATCGAAAGTGTGCGCGAGCGAATGGACGGATGTCGAGATCGCCGATCTGATCGACCGGATCATGGTGCCGCTCCTGCGCGCCTGACCCGGACGGGCGGCCTCCGAGGGGCGGACGGCACGGGCCCGCGGCAGCTCGGAGCCGGCCCCTCGGGCGCCAGACGGGAATCCGGGTATCGCACTCGGCGCCGGGCGGCGTAACCTGTCAGGCGCCATGCCGTATGAACCACCCACCCACACCGTCGAGCGATCGCTCCGAGCCACCACCGGAGCCAAGATCGTTGCCGGAGTCGACGAGGTCGGACGCGGGGCGTGGGCCGGCCCCGTCACCGTGTGCGCCGCCGTCACCGGACTGCGCCGGGCGCCCGAAGGGCTCACCGACTCCAAACTGCTCACCCCCAAGCGCCGCACCGTGCTCGCCGCGGAGCTGGAGCGCTGGGTCACGGCGTACGCCCTGGGCGACGCCTCTCCGCAGGAGATAGACGAGCTCGGGATGACCGCCGCCCTGCGCCTCGCGGCCGTCCGGGCCCTGGAAGGTCTGCCCGTCCGGCCCGACGCGGTGATCCTCGACGGCAAGCACGACTACCTCGGCAGCCCCTGGCAGGTCCGCACGGTGATCAAGGGCGACCAGTCCTGCATCGCCGTGGCCGCCGCCTCCGTCATCGCCAAGGTCCGGCGCGACACCGTCATGGCGCAGATGTGCGTGGACGCCGAGGAGTACGCGGCATACGCCTTCGACGCCAACGCGGGCTACCCTTCCCCGGTCCACAAAGCAGCGCTCGAAGAGCTGGGGCCCACCCCGCACCACCGTCTCTCCTGGTCGTACCTGGACGCCATGCCCAGGTGGCGCCACCTCAAAAAGGTCCGCCTCTCCGCTGAGGCGGTCGCGCTGGAGAGCGGGGGCCAACTCGGCTTCGACTTCTGAACTTCCGGTCACGGAACCGCGGCCCCGTCCCAGGGGCCGGGTCCTCCGCGCGGCCGGGGTGCACATGTGTGCCCACCCGCCGGTGCCCCGCGCAGCGGCGTTTGATAGACATCCACCCATGCCTCTCATCCCCGAGGAGCCTCAGATTCACGAGAGCGCCCAGGGTCCCCGCGCCACCGCGGCCGCCGGCCGCCCCGCGTCGACCCCCCGTCCCGTACCCGGCCCGCGTACCGCGGCCTCACCGCGTCCCGGACGCCCCGTTCCCGGCCCCGCCAGGCCCGCGGCGCCGGCACCTCGCCCGCACCCCGGTGCCGGGCCCTCTCCGGCGAACACCGCGGAGAATCGTTCCGATCAGCGATCCACCCCCCAGCTCCAGCTGATCCCGGCCCCCGCCGACGGCGCGCTCGACGCCGCCGAGGAGGCACTGGACCTGCTCCTGGAGAGCGGGCGGGCGCCGGGCGAGGTCCTGGTGCTCACCACCGGCGACCCGCACCCGTGGGCCGCGCACGAGATGACCTTCGGCGAGGCCGCCTACTGGGCCCAGCAGGACAGTGGTGACGACGTGTTCTTCGCGCCCGCCGCCGCCGTGGAGCGGGCGACCTCCCGCCCCGTGGTGATCGTCGCCATGAACGGCGGGGACGACCGGACGGCCGCCGAGGCGCTGCCGTCCGCCATGGCCCGCGCCGGAGTCCTGCTCGTCGTCTGCGGCGACCCGCAGCGCGTCACGACGCTCCTCGGAGCGGGCGCCGGAGTCTGATCGACCGCCCCTCCGCCGGACCGAACCGGGTCCGGCGGGGGTCGACGTCCTCCGGGGGCCCTCAGCGCGCGGCGGCCCGGCGCAGGGGCTCGGTCGCCCCGCTCGCTGTTCTCGGCGTCAGCCGGCCGAGCTCGGCCGACCCCTCCCCGAGCGGCAGGGGGAGCGAGTCGGAACTCGGACGGCGCCCTCCGCGCCCCTCGCCGAGCACCTGCCAGCCTGCCCGGGTCAGCGTGATGTACGCACCGCAGCGGAGGCCGTGCAGGGTGCAGGCGTCCCTGAGCCCCCACATCCACGCGCCGTCCTCCTCGGTCCAGCGCTCGTCACCGTCGCGGCAGTACAGCAGCACCGCCGTGCGCACCGGAGTGCGTCTGCGGAGGTCATGCGGGATGACCCGCCGCAGATGCGCGAGCAGCGCGTTGCGGAACTCCCAGCCGTCCGCCGGAGTCGGGCGACGGACGAACGAGGCGCTGGCGGCGATCCGTTCCTCGTGGTCGAGGATCGCGAGGACCGCCGTCGAAGGCGTGGGCGCGTGGCGCGAGTGCAGTCCGCCGACGACCTCGCGCGGACTGCGCAGCAGCGGGATCCCCGCCGCGGCCCACTCGGCCGGTTCGAGTACCCGAGCGAGGCGGTTGGCGGACTCGGACGACGATCTGAGCGAGGCGGCTGTGGGCGGAGCGAATCCGAGGGTCACGGTCCTCCCTTCGGATACGCGCCCGCAAGGCGGGCAAGGTCGGGTGAGGGCGCACCACAGCACAGCCCGTCCAGACCGCTGGCGGGGCGTGCGAGGCGGTTTCCCAATTCTTGCGGGCCCTGGGGCGAGCGGCAATGAGCAATTGAGGCCGCTGACGGGATTGCGTCGGTATGCCTTTCATATCCCTGCCCAGTTGCCCATTGTTCACTCCCCGTTTCCCCTCCCGTTTCACCCCTGGACTGCGAGCACCAGCGGAAACACTCCTTCCGCTCCGGCCCTGCGCAGCAGCCGGGCCGCCACCGCCAAGGTCCAGCCGCTGTCGGACAGGTCGTCGACGAGGAGCACCGGCCCTCCGGCCGCGGCCAGCCGCTCACCCAACTCGGTGGAGACCGTCAGCGTGCGCTGCAACCCCACCACCCGCTGGGCGCTGTTGGTCCGGGACAGCCGCACGTCCTCCGCCTCGGGCGCGTACTCCACCGCCCCGAGCAGAGGCATCCTGCCGATCTCCGCGATCCGCTGCCCGAGCGAACCCACCAGCCGGGGCCTGCGGTGGGAGGCCACCGTGACCACACCGGCCGGCCGCGCGGGCGCGTCGGACGCCCCAGAGGCCCAACCGCCGGGCCCCTTCGCCCAGTCGGCGAGCACGTGCACCACCGCCTGCACGACATCGTCAGGAACCGGACCGTCGGCTGCGGTGTCGGCCAGAAGGGGACGCAGCCGGTTCCCCCAACCGATGTCCGAGAGACGGCCCAGGGCCCGGCCGCCGAAAGCCTGTTCCCCCGCCGGGATACGGCCCTTCAGATCGACCCCGACGGCCGCCAGGCCGGTCGGCCACATCTTCCGCGGCTCGACCTCCACGCCCGGACGCCCGAGCTCGCCCTTGGCCGCGTCCAGCGCCGCGTCGGTGACCTTCGGGTCGAACCGGCTCCCCGCGCAGTTGTCGCAGCGGCCGCACGGCGCGGCCTCCTCGTCGTCCAACTGGCGCCGCAGGAACTCCATCCGGCATCCCGAGGACGCCGCGTAGTCGCGCATCGCCTGCTGCTCCGCCGCCCGCTGCCGCGCCACCCAGGCGTACCGCTCGGTGTCGTACACCCACGGACGGCCCGTGCTCTCCCACCCGCCCTTCACCCGCCGCACCGCGCCGTCCACGTCGAGGACCTTGAGCATCGTCTCCAGACGGGTCCTGCGCAGCTCGACCAGAGGCTCCAGGGCGGGCAGGGACAAGGGCCGGCCCGCCTGGGCGAGTACGTCGATGGTCCGGCGCACCTGCTCCTCGGGAGGGAAGGCCACCGAGGCGAAGTACCGCCAGATCGCCTCGTCCTCCTGCCCCGGCAGCAGCAGCACCTCGGCGTGCTCCACACCACGACCGGCGCGGCCGACCTGCTGGTAGTACGCGATCGGGGACGACGGCGACCCGAGATGCACCACGAAGCCGAGGTCGGGCTTGTCGAAGCCCATGCCGAGGGCCGAGGTCGCCACGAGCGCCTTGACCCGGTTCGCCTGGAGGTCGTCCTCCGCCTGCTGCCGGTCGGCGTTCTCCGTGCGGCCCGTGTACGAGGAGACGGTGTGTCCGCACTGGCGCAGATAGGCCGTGACCTCGTCCGCCGCGGCGACCGTCAGCGTGTAGATGATGCCGGATCCGGGCAGTTCGCCGAGGTGGTCGGCCAGCCACGCCAAGCGGTGGGCCGCGTCCGGCAGCCGGACCACGCCCAGGCTCAGGCTCTCCCGGTCCAGCGGGCCGCGCAGCACCAGGGCGTCCGTGCCGGCGCCGGTGCCGAGCTGCTCGGCCACGTCGGCCGTCACCCGGGCGTTCGCCGTCGCCGTGGTCGCGAGCACCGGAACCCCGGACGGCAGGTCCGCCAGCATCGTGCGCAGCCGGCGGTAGTCGGGACGGAAGTCGTGCCCCCAGTCCGAGATGCAGTGCGCCTCGTCCACCACCAGCAGGCCGGTCGCGGCGGCGAGCCGGGGGAGTACCTGGTCACGGAAATCGGGATTGTTGAGCCGCTCGGGGCTCACCAGGAGGACGTCCACCTCGCCGGCGGCCACCTCCTGCTGGACCGTGTCCCACTCCTCCGTGTTCGACGAGTTGATCGTCCGGGCACGGATGCCCGCCCGCGCCGCCGCCTCCACCTGGTTGCGCATCAGCGCGAGCAGGGGGGAGACGATCACGGTCGGTCCGCTGCCGCGCTCGCGGAGCAGCGAGGTCGCCACGAAGTACACGGCCGACTTGCCCCAGCCCGTCCGCTGCACCACCAGGGCACGGCGCCGGTCCGCGACCAGCGCCTCGATGGCCCGCCACTGGTCCTCGCGCAGTCTCGCCGTGCCGGTCGGGTCCGAGACGAGACGGGCGAGCACGGCGTCGGCGGCGGTCCGGAGCGCCGCACGGTCTTCCAGGGGGTCTGCGTGGGTCATGCCCCCATGCAACCCGATGCCTCGGACATCCGGCGAATGAGCGCCGGATCTGTGGATAACCCGAACGGGTCGACGAAAGCCCCGTTCCCGGAGTTATCCACAGGGGTTTCGGATTTCGGGAGATCACGAGACCGTCCTGACCATGAACGCGAACCACCACGAAACCAGCGGACCCACCCGTACCCAGATCACCCTGCGCGGCCCGGCCGAACTGGCCGACGCCCTGCCGTTCGTCCTGGGCTTCCACCCCACCGACTCCGTCGTCCTCGTCGCCCTCCACGGCGAGCACGGCCGCTTCGGCGGGCGGGTCAGGCTCGGCATTCCCCGTTCGCCCCGCGAATGGGCGACCACCGCCGACCACCTCGCCGAATGCCTCGTGGAGGGGGGTGCACGGAGCGGCGCCCGTCCCGACGGCATCGTCGTCTTCCTCTGCCAGGACCCTGCGGCGGGCGAGACGGGACGCAGGGTCATGGAGCGCCTTCGCCCCTTCGCCCAGCGGCTGCGCACGGCCTGCGGCGCCCTCGACATCCCGGTCTACGAGGCCCTCTGCATCTCCGACGGCCTCTACTTCTCCTACTGCTGCCCCGACGCCCGCTGCTGCCCGCCCGACGGAACCCCTCTCGCCCTCAGCGGGACGACGGTGATGGCGGCGACCGCGGCCTACGCCGGCGTCCAGGTCCGGGGGACCCTGCGGGACATGCAGCGGCGGTTCCGGCCCACCGGCGGGCCTCGCGAGGAGGAGCAGCGCTCGGCGCTCGACACCAGCGCCGCCGCGATCGTCCCCCGGATCGTCGAGGGAGCCCAGGACGAGGGGCGGGAGGAGGTGCGCGAGGCGACTCTGAACCTCGCCCGCGCGGTGCTCCGCCGTTTCGCCAATCCGGTGAAGGCGGCCGCGCCGACCGGCTCCGCAGGGACTCCGGGGGACCCGAGGACCGCCCCGAGCGACGCCGCCGGATGGGCGGCGGGGGACGAGGCCGACGACGCCCTGGTCGGGACGGACGAGGCGGCCACCCTGATCCTCGGCCTCCAGGACCGGGCCACCCGGGACCGCGCCGCCGAATGGATGGAGGGCTGGGAGGGCGCCGCGGCGCTGCGCCTCTGGCGGGTCCTGGCGCGACGCTGTGTCGCCCCCTACCAGGAGCACTCCGCCGCACCGCTCACCCTCGCGGGCTGGGCCGCATGGTCCACCGGCGACGAGCCGACCGCCCGGGTCGCCCTCGGACTCGCGCTGGAGGTGGACGCCGAGTACGTCTTCGCCCGGCTGCTGCACCAGGCGTGCAACGAGGGGCTCGATCCCGAGTCGCTCCGCTCCTGCCTGCGGGCCGAACGGGACGACCGACTCGCCGCGGACGCGGCGGCCGCCCGCGTGTCCGCGCAGGTCCGGACCCGCGTCGCGCGCTCGCGGAGCAGCAGGCGGACCGTACGGAAGGCCGGTCGCGGGCTCGGTGGAGCGGAACGGCGCCCCGCGGCCGGCGTTCGGCCCGGCGGGCCCGCCGCGGGGAGTCCGGGAAGCCGGTCGCCGAGGCAGGGTGGGCAGCGCGGCACCAGGAGCGGCCGATGAGGACCGTGACCCGGCCCCCCGTCGGCGCGTTCAGCTCTCTGGCGGAGTCGTCCGAACCGTCCCGCCGACACCGCGCCGGCCGCCCGGTCCGCACAGAGAGCACCCCGTACCCGCCATGGCCCTCAGCCCTGTCCCGGCCCCCGGCCGCCCCACCGGACCCCCCGTCGGCCACCCGCCCGGCCGCCCCACCGGGCATCGGCCCGGCGCCGCAGCCGGCGCTCCGCCGCCGCGCGCGGTCCGGCCGGTGGAACTTCCCTCGGTGCACGACGCGCTCCTCTGCGTCGCACTGCCCGCCCTCGCCGTCAGCGCCGGGCACGGCCAGCTCACCGGAGAGGGGCCCGAGGGCGTGTACGCGGCGGGCCGACGGATCCTCTCCCGGTGCGTCCTCCGCGTGGCGGGGCGCGAACCGCTCGCCCTCCAGGGCCGGATGGCCGGCGCGGACCGGGCCGTGTTCCTCGGAGCCCTCCGAGCACCTGGAGACCTGGGCCCCGATCCCGGACTCACCGTCGAGCGCACCCGGAGCGCCGACGGCAGTGAGCGGATCACGCTGCGCAGTGCCGCCCCCCGCCCGCTGCGCCTCCCCGTGGAAATCGCTCTGGGGTCGGATCTCGCGGACCTGGGGGCGGTGGCGTCCGGCCGACCCGGACCCGAGCTCACGGCGAGCGTCCACGGCACCGGCCTGCGCTGGACCGGCGAGGGCGGCCGATCCGTCACCGTCACGGCGGATCCGCCGCCCATGGACGCCTTGGCCGCGGCGGGCGTCCTGCGCTGGGAGGCCGAGCTGGCGCCCGGGGGCACCTTCACGGTCCGGCTCCGGGTACGCGACGGCGCACCCGGCCGTCCCGCCGGCTCCCAGGGCGGCGCCGGGCGCCCAGGCGGTCACGTCCTCGCCGAAGCCCTCGCCGAGGGCGACGACCCCCGCCCGGGGCAGCTGCTGCGCACCTCGGTCGAGGACCTGCGGGCCCTGCTCCAGCGCGACCCGGCCCATCCGACCGGCGTCCATCTGGCGGCGGGCGTCCCCTGGCGCTGCGGACCCGTCACCGCCGAGGCGCTCTGGGCGGCCAGGATGGCCCTGCCCCTCGGCACCCGGCTCGCCGCCACGACCCTGCGCGCCCTCGGACGGTCTCAACTGCCCGGCGGCTCCGAGGCCGGTCGCATCACGGGCCCGCTCCGGGACGCAGGACCCCATCTGCCGCCCCACTGCACCGGCATCGAGGCCACCCTCGCCTTCCCCGTCGTGCTCGCCGAGGCCCGCCGCTGGGGGCTGCCGACGGCGGACCTGGAAGAGCTGCTGCCCACGGCGGAGCGCTGCCTGGAGTGGCTGCGCCGCACGGCCGGCACGAGCGGGCTCGTCCCGGACCCGGGCGCCGCCGGGCCCCGGCGCGCCGAGACGCAGGCGCACGCACATCGTGCGGCGCTGCTCGGAGCGGACCTGCTCGGCGCCTGCGGGAGGCCCGGGGGTGAAGCACTGCTGGAGGCCGCGGGCGCGATGCGCGAGCAGTTCCGGCGGGAGTTCTGGCTCGACGACCCGGCCGGCGGACGGCCCGCCGCCGCCCTCGGACCGGACGGCCGGACCTGGCCCCAGCTCGGTGGCTGGGCGGCCCATCTCCTCGACACCGGACTGCTCGGCGGCGGCCGCCTCGCCCAGGGACTGCTGGACAGGGCGGAGGCCGAGCAGGTGGCGCGGCTGCTCGGCACCCCCGCGCTGGACTCCGGCTGGGGCCTGCGCAGCCTGGGAGCCAAGGAGCCCGGGTACAACCCCTTCGGCCATCGGGCGGGCGCCGTGCGGGTGCACGAGACGGCGGTCGCGGTGGCGGGGCTCGCCGCCCTCGGCCACGAGAAGGAGGCCGCCTCCCTGCTCCGCGGGCTGCTCGACGCGGCGGAGAGCTTCGCGTACCGGCTGCCCGAGATGTACGCGGGGGAGCAGCGCACGGCGGGCGGGCGACCGGTTCCCCACCCCGCCGCGTGCCGCCCGGCGGCCGTCGCCGCCGCCGGAGCCGTCCACGCGCTGCTGGCCCTCGCCGGCCTCCGGCCCGACGCCCCGGGCCGTTCCGTGTCCACGCACCCCCTGCGGTCGGCGCCGCTCGGGGCGATCAGGTTCTCGGGGCTCGTGGTCGCGGGCGAGCCCTTCGCCGTACGAGTCGGCAGGCTCGGTCTCGGTATGGTCGAGGAGGCCGCAGAGGGCCTTCAACTGGGGGTGTGACGGGATGCCGGGCACAGACACGACGGAAGCCTCGCGCGAGGGTGCGGGAGTCGCCGCCGATGCTTTCGAGGGGCGTGCTTATCGTCAGGAAGACGACTATGATCGCGGCATGCCTCCCTACGACCCGTCGGCCTTTCCGCCGTTCGCCGTGACCGTCGATCTGGTCGTACTCACCGTGCGCCGCCACGCGCTCTGCACCCTGGTCGTGCGGAGGGGGGAAGCACCGTACAAGGGGCGTTGGGCGCTGCCCGGCGGCTTCGTGCGCGAGGACGAGGACCTCGGCGGCGCCGCCGCGCGCGAGCTGGTCGAGGAGACCGGCCTCTGCGCCCACGACCCGGCCGCCCCGCCACCGGTGCCGAGCAACGGCGCGCACCTGGAGCAACTGGCGACCTACGGGGCGCCTGATCGGGACCCGCGCATGCGGGTGGTCAGCGTCGCGCATCTGGCGCTCGCCCCCGACCTTCCCGCCCCGCGGGCCGGCGGCGACGCGAACAGCGCCCGCTGGGCCCCCGTCGAGGAACTGCTCGGCGAGGAACTGCTCGCCGGGACGGCGGACGCGTCCACGGCGCTCCGGAGTGCCGTGGACGAAGATTTCAGGGATGCCGGAGGCGACGAGAAGGAAGGCGGCCCGGTCGCGCTCGCCTTCGACCACGCCCGGATCCTCGCCGACGGGGTCGAGCGGGCCCGGTCCAAGATCGAGTACTCGTCCCTGGCCACGGCCTTCTGCCCGCCCGAGTTCACCGTGGGAGAGCTGCGACGGGTCTACGAGGCCGTCTGGGGCGTCGCGCTGGACCCGCGCAACTTCCACCGGAAGGTGACCGGCACGCCCGGCTTCCTCGTTCCGGCCGGTGGCACCACGACCCGTCAGGGCGGGCGCCCGGCCCAGCTCTTCAGGGCAGGTGGGGCCACTCTCCTCAACCCGCCGATGCTGCGTCCCGAGGTCTGACGGACCGGTGTCCCGGCGTCCTGGGCGCCAACCCTGCGTGGAAAGTCCGAAATGTAGCGTTATCTTGCTGCGGTAGCGCCGCCCTGCCGCGGAGCGGTGTCACCTACCGCGAGAGAAGCGATGCTCCAGGCCATCGGACTGACCAGCACTCCCCGCCAAGATCGCCCGCCCGCGGTGGACGATCTGACCTTCGAGGCCCGGCCGGGTGCCGTGACCGCTCTTCTCGGCTCCGCGGGCTCGGGCAAGACCACCGCGCTCCGGCTCATGCTCGAACTCGAGCCGGGTCGCGGGACCACCTACTTCCGTGGGCGGCCGCTCCACCGCATCGCCCAGCCGCAACGTGAGGTCGGCGTCCTGCTCGGCGACATCCCCGGCCACCCCTCCCGCACCCTCCGGAGCCAGTTGCGCATGCTCTGCGCCGCCACGGGGGTTCCCGCCTCGCGGGCCGAGGAGCTCACCCGAGCCGTCGGCCTCGACGGACTGGAGCGGCGCCGGATCGGCACGCTCCCGATCGGCGCCGATCGCCGACTCGGCCTGGCCTCGGCCCTGTTGGGCGACCCGCACACGCTGCTGCTCGACGAGCCCGACTCCGGCCTCTCCGCGGCCGAGAGCGGCCGGCTGCACGAGTTCCTGCGGGCGCACGCGGACGGAGGCGGAACCGTGCTCTACACCACGGCGGACCCCAAGGACGCCGTCCGCAACGCCGACCGCGTCGTCACGCTGCACGCCGGGCGGCTCGTCGGCGACCAGGACGTGACCGAGTTCGCCCGTACCCGGCTGCGTCCCCGGGTCTCCGTCCGCACCCCGCAGGCCGCCCGGCTCGCCGCGGTGGTGACCCAGGAGGCCCGGGCAGCCCGGCGCCCGGTCGAGGTCGTTGCGGAGGACGGGAACCGGCTGTCCGTCTACGGGAGCGACTGCGCGGCCGTCGGCGACACGGCGTTCCGGCACGGCGTACCGATCCACCGGCTCGCGGCCGAGACCGGCGACTCCGGCGCCCCTGCCGGCAGCGGTCGGGCCGCACCGCGCACCGCGGCGGGAGACGGTCGTCCGGAGTCCGGCGGCGCGGTCCGCCGGGCCGGGACCGCCGGCCCCGCACCGGCAGACGCGTCGCCCCGCAGTTCCGTTTCCCGCGACGAATCCCGCGACATCGGGGCGGGGAAGTCAGGCGTGGCCCGCCGGCCCGCCCGCTCGCCCCTGCGGCCACTGCGGTACGAGATCCACCGGCTGCTGGGCGTGCCGTCCACCCCGCTCGTCCTGACCGCCGTACTGCTCGTCTCGGTGACGCTCGCCCTGCTCCTCGGGCGAGGCGGACGGGCCGCGCTGCCCGCCGTGCTGGCCGGCTGGCCCGCCCTCTCGCCGCTGCCACCGGCTGCTCTCGGGGCCGGACTGCTCGGGGCCTTCTCCTTCGGCGAGGAGTACCGCTACCCGGCGCTCACCACAGGCCGGGGAGCCGTCCCGCGCAGGCCCGGTCTGCTGCTGGCGAAACTGACCGTGGCGGCGGTCGTGGCGCTGCTGCTCGGCGCGGCCGTCGTCGTGGTGGATCTGACGGTCCTGCGGTTCGTCTACGGCGGCGAGTTGATCGCCGTACCCGGAAACTGGCCGACTCTTTCCGCGAGTTGGCTGGGTCTCATGGTCGGCTGCGCCTGGGCGGGCGTGCTGGGCGCCGGGGTGTTCCGGGCGGCGGCGGCCGGGGTCGCGGCGGTCCTCGCGGTGCCGGTCGCGTTCGTCCCGCTGATGCAGCAGGTGCTGACGGGACCGTCGGTGCGGTCGGCTGCCGGACTTCCCGCGCGACTGCGTGAGTTCGCGGGACCGCAGTGGTCCCCCGCGGTGGATCGCTGGCTGGCGGGAGGGCTGAGGGTGCTCGGGCAGCCCTCGGGGGTGGCCCTCTCCCTGACGTTGACAGGGTTGCTCTGCGCCTATGTGTTCACCGGCCTTCGCCGGAAGGCGCGTTGGTGATCACTTGCGGACCGAAAGATTCCGGATCTCGGTCAACTCCCCCGGAAACTGACCAATATGTCTGATTCATCGTCAATTGTGTAGAGGTCGCCGATCACCCTTTCGTGTGCTTTTCACCAAAGACCTCAAGGGCCACGGAGGCAACGCCGACAAAGGATGCGTGAGTACCCTTGCGCACACCATGATGACCGCCGCCCGCTCCGTCGACTCCGGCCTCGGCGCCCCGGGCGATCTCGACCGCTACCCCTATGCGGAGGCGCCCGGCGCCAGCCGCGTGGGCCCGCCCTCCTGGGAGGGGGTGGACACCGACCTGGGGCGGGTCGGCCGCAGGAGCGCCGGCAACCGGGGCCGAGGCCTGCACGGGCAGCTCGTCCAGCAGCTCGGCCAGATGATCGTCTCCGGCGACCTCGGTGCCGACCGTCCGCTGGTCCCCGAGGAGATCGGCCAGCGGTTCGAGGTCTCGCGCACCGTGGTCCGCGAGTCGCTGCGCGTGCTCGAGGCCAAGGGGCTCGTGAGTGCCCGCCCGAACGTCGGTACCCGCGTCAGGCCCGTCAGCGACTGGAACCTCCTCGACCCCGACATCATCGAGTGGCGTGCCTTCGGCCCCCAGCGGGACGACCAGCGCCGCGAGCTCAACGAGCTGCGCTGGACGATCGAGCCCCTGGCCGCCCGCCTCGCCGCGGGGCACGGCCGTGAGGACGTCCAGCAGCGCCTCTCCGACATGGTCGAGATCATGGGCCACGCGTTCGCCCAGGGTGACGGCATCACGTTCTCGCGCGCCGACACCGAGTTCCACTCGCTCCTCATCCAGCTCGCCGGAAACCGCATGCTGGAGCACCTCTCCGGCATCGTCGGCGCGGCGCTCCAGGTGTCCGGGGGCCCCGCCACGGGCTGTGACCGCCCGAGCGAGGCCTGCCTCGCGCACCACGCCCGGATCGTGGACGCGCTGGCCGCGGGTGACGCCCTCGCCGCGGAGACGGCCATGCGGGCGCTGCTCACGGTCCACCCCGAGGTGGAGCGAGTCGTCCCCGCCCCCCGCGAACACTGACCCGCGGACCGTGGCCGGGAGCGCGCAGGCGCGCACATCGCGTGCCGCCGGGTCCGAGCGGCGTCCGGGGAGCCCGGCAGGGTCTCCCCGGGCGGTGCCAGGATTCCGGCGGTGTGAATGTACGCTGATATACCCCTCTGCGTTGATGTGTCGCACATGAGGTGTGACTCGGGCCACGAAGATTGGGCGTAACACTCCTCCGAGCCGTGCGATGACCTAAGAGGTGACAGCCGAGGAAGGAATACAGCAGCCGATGGAGGCGCTGTGCAGTTCCCCGGTCCAGCCCGCGCCGTCGGCACATTCCCCGTCGACGGTCGTCGGCTCCAGCCCGATCCCGGGCGGGGCCGGAAGCCGTTTTCCATCGTTCCGAGAGGTTGTTCGTGTCGGCCAGCACATCCCGTACGCTCCCGCCGGAGATCGCCGAGTCCGAGTCTGTGATGGCGCTCATCGAGCGGGGAAAGGCTGATGGGCAGATCGCCGGCGATGACGTGCGTCGGGCCTTCGAGGCTGACCAGATTCCGCCAACCCAGTGGAAGAATGTTCTGCGCAGCCTCAATCAGATCCTCGAGGAAGAGGGTGTGACGCTGATGGTCAGTGCAGCGGAGTCGCCGAAGCGCGCCCGCAAGAGCGTCGCCGCGAAGAGCCCGGCCAAGCGCACCGCCACCAAGACCGTCACCGCCAGGACGACCGTCACGAAGACGACCGTCACGGCCGCCGCGGCGGCCTCGGCGGCGGAGGGCGCCGACCCGGCCGACGAGGCCGGATCCGCTCCCAAGGCGGCCGCGAAGAAGACCGTCGCCAAGAAGGCGGTGGCCAAGAAGACCGTCGCCAAGAAGGCCACGGCCAAGAAGACCGCGTCCAAGAAGGACGCCGACGAAGCCGTCGAGGGCGAAGAGCTGCTCGAGGACGTCGCGGCCGGCAAGGGCGAGGAAGAGGAGCCGGAGGGCGAGAGCAAGGGCTTCGTCCTGTCCGACGAGGACGAGGACGACGCTCCGGCGCAGCAGGTCGCCGTCGCCGGTGCCACCGCCGACCCGGTCAAGGACTACCTGAAGCAGATCGGCAAGGTCCCGCTCCTCAACGCCGAGCAGGAGGTCGAGCTCGCGAAGCGGATCGAGGCCGGCCTGTTCGCCGAGGACAAGCTCGCGAACTCGGACAAGCTCGCGCCGAAGCTCAAGCGCGAGCTGGAGATCATCGCCGAGGACGGCCGCCGGGCCAAGAACCACCTCCTGGAGGCCAACCTCCGTCTGGTGGTCTCGCTGGCCAAGCGCTACACCGGCCGCGGCATGCTCTTCCTGGACCTGATCCAGGAGGGCAACCTGGGTCTCATCCGCGCGGTCGAGAAGTTCGACTACACCAAGGGCTACAAGTTCTCCACGTACGCCACCTGGTGGATCCGTCAGGCGATCACCCGCGCCATGGCCGACCAGGCCCGCACCATCCGTATCCCGGTGCACATGGTCGAGGTCATCAACAAGCTCGCGCGCGTGCAGCGCCAGATGCTCCAGGACCTGGGCCGTGAGCCCACCCCGGAGGAGCTGGCCAAGGAGCTCGACATGACCCCCGAGAAGGTCATCGAGGTCCAGAAGTACGGCCGCGAGCCGATCTCCCTCCACACCCCGCTGGGTGAGGACGGCGACAGCGAGTTCGGCGACCTGATCGAAGACTCCGAGGCGGTCGTCCCGGCCGACGCGGTGAGCTTCACGCTCCTCCAGGAGCAGCTGCACTCGGTGCTCGACACGCTCTCCGAGCGTGAGGCGGGCGTCGTCTCGATGCGCTTCGGTCTCACCGACGGCCAGCCGAAGACGCTGGACGAGATCGGCAAGGTCTACGGCGTGACCCGCGAGCGGATCCGCCAGATCGAGTCCAAGACCATGTCGAAGCTGCGCCACCCGTCGCGCTCGCAGGTGCTGCGCGACTACCTCGACTGATCCGTACCTCGGCAGGTCCGTGAGGGTGACGGACACGAGGCAGGAGCGGTACGCGGAAGGGCCCGGTTCCCCCAGGGGAGCCGGGCCCTCCGGCTGTCCGCGGGGTGCACGGCGGCGCCGCGTGCTGGACGCTGGGTGAACGAACATCACCGGAGAGTCAGGAGGCTCCATGCGTGGTTCTCTCAGCCGAGCAGTGACGGGTGCTGTGGGCCTGATCGCGGCCGTGGCGGGGCAACTGGGCACCGCCGTCCCCGCGGCCGCCGACAGCGTCGTGGTGGGCGGTCAGCCGGCCCAGATCACGGACGCGCCGTGGGTGGTGGCGCTGTCCAGCCGTGACCGGTTCGGAGGTACGCGCGCGGGGCAGTTCTGCGGCGGCGTGCTCGTGGCCCCGACCAAGGTGCTCACCGCGGCCCACTGCCTGGGGCGCGAGGTCCTGGGCGGCGAGCCGTGGGAGGTGCGCGACTTCGTGGTCATCGCGGGGCGTGCCTCGCTGCGCGGCCAGGGCGGGCAGGAGGTGCGGATCTCGGACACCTGGGTCAACCCCGACTACGACCCGACGACGAACTCGGGCGATCTCGCGGTGCTGACGCTCGTGAGCCCGCTGCCGCAGTCGTACGTGATCGGCGTCGCCCGGGCGGGGGACGCGGCGTACGCGCCCGGCACGGAGGCGGACGTCTACGGCTGGGGCGACACGACGGGCAGCGGGACCTACGCCTCCGCGCTGCGCACGGCGCGGGTGCAGGTGCTCCCGGACAGCTCGTGCGAGCGGGCCTACCCGGGCGGCTTCGGCGTCTCCTACCGGAGCGACACGATGCTGTGCGCGGGCGATCCGCAGGGCGGCAAGGACGCGTGCCAGGGGGACAGCGGCGGTCCCCTCGTGGCGAAGGGGGTGCTCGTCGGCCTCGTGTCCTGGGGCAGCGGCTGCGGGCAGGCGGAGAACCCCGGGGTCTACACCCGGGTCTCGGCGGTCCTGCCGGAGAGCTTCTGATCCACAGCGGACCGTGGCGGTACGAGAACGGGCGGCCACCCCCCTCGACTTACGGGGGTGGCCGCCCGCTGTCCGGTCAGTGGCCGGATCTGGGCTCGTCGTGGATGCGAGGCGTCAGTGGTCGTCGCCCTGGGTGCGGGCCGGCACGTCCGTCAGGCGGTCCGTCTCATCCTGTATCTCAACGGCGATCTTCTTGAGTTCCGGCTCGAACTTGCGGCCGTGGTGGGCGCAGAAGAGCAAGTCACCTCCGCTGGTCAGGACGACACGCAGGTAGGCCTGGGCGCCGCAGCGGTCGCAACGGTCAGCGGCCGTCAGGGGGCTCGCGGGGGTCAGAACAGTAGTCACGTCGCCTCTTCTCTAGCTCGACGAGCTGTCGTACCAGGGTCAACATCCAACCAGGCCGAAAACGTTCCCGCTCGCGGCTTTTCCTTCAAACTTCTTCGCAGGTGGCTGTCTGCTGCCGGTTGGCGGCGAATGAGCCGTATTGCGTCGCTCTACGGATTTCGCGTTGCTTGTGTAGGTCAGTCCTCCCGGCGTGGTTGCCGGTTGTTGATGAGGACGTGCCCGGAGCCTAAATGGTTCATGCCTGGAAGGGAACGTGATGTTCGCGTCACCCCTTCGAGGGATCGAACATCCATGCGAGGCTGGACTAGCATGAGGAATCGGGGAGGGTGGCGTTACAACGGCTCTACCAGGCATCGGTACCCTCTGACCGGTGACCGACGCCGGGCCTTACCCCACCGGGCCAGATTTCAAATTCAGCGAGGAGCGAACCGCGTGACCGCCGAAACGTCCGTGCCGTCCAGTGCGCTGCTGACCGCAGACCGTGACGCTTCCAACTACACCGCGCGGCACCTGCTCGTACTGGAAGGGCTCGAAGCGGTCCGCAAGCGCCCCGGTATGTACATCGGGTCCACCGACAGCCGCGGCCTGATGCACTGCATCTGGGAGATCATCGACAACTCCGTCGACGAGGCCCTCGGGGGCTACTGCGACCACATCGAGGTGATCCTCCACGAGGACGGCTCCGTCGAGGTCCAGGACAACGGCCGGGGCATCCCGGTCGACGTCGAGCCGAAGACCGGACTCTCCGGGGTCGAGGTCGTCATGACCAAGCTGCACGCCGGCGGAAAGTTCGGCGGCGGCTCCTACGCCGCCTCCGGCGGTCTGCACGGCGTCGGCGCCTCCGTGGTCAACGCCCTGTCGGCCCGCCTCGACGTCGAGGTCGACCGGAACAGCGCCACGCACGCGATCAGCTTCCGCCGGGGCGTCCCCGGCATCTTCACGGAGCAGGGCCCCGACAGCCCCTTCGACCCGGGCAACGGCCTGCGCAAGGGCAAGCGCGTCCCCAAGACCCGCACCGGCACGCGCGTGCGCTACTGGGCCGACCGGCAGATCTTCCTCAAGGACGCCAAGCTCTCCCTGGAGACGCTGCACCAGCGCGCCCGGCAGACCGCCTTCCTCGTGCCCGGCCTCACCATCGTCGTCCGCGACGAGCGGGACCTGGCGGGGGTCGGCAAGAGCGAGGAGACGTTCCGCTTCGACGGCGGGATCAGCGAGTTCTGCGAGTACCTCGCCCAGGACAAGGCCGTCTGCGACATCCAGCGGCTCACCGGACAGGGCACCTTCAAGGAGACCGTCCCGGTCCTCGACGAGCGCGGGCACATGACCCCCACCGAGGTCACCCGCGAGCTCGCCGTGGACGTCGCCCTCCGCTGGGGCACCGGCTACGACAGCACGGTCAAGTCCTTCGTCAACATCATCGCCACGCCCAAGGGCGGCACCCACGTCTCCGGCTTCGAGCAGGCCGTCACCAAGACGGTGAACGAGGTGCTGCGCTCGGCGAAGATGCTGCGGGTCGCCGAGGACGACATCGTCAAGGACGACGCCCTGGAGGGCCTGACGGCCGTCGTGACGGTCCGGCTCGCCGAGCCGCAGTTCGAGGGCCAGACCAAGGAGATCCTCGGTACGTCCGCGGCGCGGCGGATCGTGGCGAACGTGGTCGCCAAGGAGCTCAAGGCCTTCCTGACCTCGACCAAGCGGGACGCCAAGGCGCAGGCCCGTGCCGTCCTCGACAAGGCCGTCGCGGCCGCCCGCACGCGCATCGCCGCCCGTCAGCACAAGGAGGCGCAGCGCCGGAAGACCGCGCTGGAGTCCTCCTCGCTGCCGGCCAAGCTGGCCGACTGCCGCAGTGACGACGTGGAGCGCAGCGAGCTCTTCATCGTCGAGGGCGACTCGGCCCTCGGTACGGCCAAGCTCGCCCGGAACAGCGAGTTCCAGGCCCTGCTGCCGATCCGCGGCAAGATCCTCAACGTCCAGAAGTCGTCCGTCTCGGACATGCTGAAGAACGCCGAGTGCGGAGCGATCATCCAGGTCATAGGAGCGGGCTCCGGCCGCACCTTCGACATCGACGCCGCCCGCTACGGGAAGATCGTGCTCCTGGTCGACGCCGACGTCGACGGCGCCCACATCCGCTGCCTGCTGCTGACCCTCTTCCAGCGCTACATGCGGCCGATGGTGGAGGCCGGGCGGGTCTTCGCCGCCGTGCCGCCGCTGCACCGGATCGAGCTCGTCCAGCCCAAGAAGGGCCAGGACAAGTACGTCTACACGTACTCGGACAACGAGCTGCGCCAGACCCTGCTGGAGTACCAGCGCAAGGGGGTCCGCTACAAGGACTCCATCCAGCGCTACAAGGGTCTGGGCGAGATGGACGCCGACCAGCTCGCGGAGACCACGATGGACCCGCGCCACCGCACCCTCCGCCGGATCAACATCGGCGACCTGGACGCGGCGGAGCAGGTCTTCGACCTCCTCATGGGCAACGACGTGGCGCCCCGCAAGGAGTTCATCACCGGCTCGGCGGCCACCCTCGACCGCTCGCGCATCGACGCCTGAGGCGCTCCACCCGTGGGTGGAGCCGCACGCTCCACCCACGGGCCGATCACATCCCGCCCGACTCTCCGTAGCATCGATGTGACGGAGGGGGACAGGCATGGACGACAAGCGCGAACGGGCGGGCAGCGGGGTCGGCGCGGTCGACGAGGGCACATGGCGCTCCTGGCCCTCGCGGGAGGCGCTCACCCGCCTCGGAGTTCCCCGGGGCCGGATCGTCCTGGACTACAGCATGGTCGCCGCCCTGAGCGTCTGGGTGCTCACGGGGTGCTACACGTCGGGAGCGTTCGAGGGCTGGTTCGCGCCCCTGCCTCCGGTCGGCTTCGGGCTCTGCGTGGCGGCCGCGCTCGGCTACCACCACACGACCCTCGACCATCGGACCGCGGCATCGCTGGGGCTGCTCGGAGTGATCGCCCTGTGCGGCCTCGGGTCCTACGCGGTGGGGGCGCCGACGCCCGCGACCGTGATGTGGATAGTCGTCTCGATCATGGCGATGGAGCGGCTGCCGCTGCCCATCGCCCTGGCCACCGTCGCGGTACTCGTCCCCGGCTTCGTGGAGGCGGACGAGACCGGGTTCCTCGGTGCGGGGCTCACGACCGGAGCCGTGCTGCTCGCCGGCTATTCGCTCCGGCTGGACGCCCACGCCCGCGGCGCCGGGTTCCAGCTGCTGGCGCAGGAGCGGCTCGCCCGGGAGGCCGAGGCGGCCTCGGCCGCCCTGGCCGAGCGGGCCAGGATCGCCCGCGAGATACATGACGTGCTCGCCCACAGCCTCTCCGCCCAGATGGTGCACCTGGAGGTCGCACGGCTCCAGATCGAGGCGGGTGCGGACCGGGGGGAGATCCTCAGACTCGTCACCTCGGCCCGGTCCATGGCCAGGGAGGGGCTCGCGGAGACCCGGCACGCGCTGTCGGCACTCCGCGGGGACATGGTGCCCGTGGAGGAGTACCTGCGCGAACTGGCCCGGGAGGACCGCGCCGAGGTCGATGTGAGCGGGGAGCGCCGGAACCTGCCGGCCGAGGCCTCCCAGGCGGTGCGACGGGTCGCACAGGAGGCTCTGACGAACGTGCGGAAGCACGCCCCGGGGGCTCGCACCCGCATCCGGCTCGTCTACGAGGCGGGCGGGGTCTCCCTGGAGATACGAGACTCCGGGCCGCCCTCCGACGCCGAGGAGGGGCGGGAGGGGCTCGGGCTCGGCGCTTCCGGCTCCGGGTACGGGCTGCTGGGGATGCGGGAGCGGGCGGAGCTGCTGGGCGGGAGCCTGGACGCGGGGCCGGACGGGCCGGGATTCGCCGTGCTGCTGCGGGTGCCCGCATGAGCGCGGAGGAGCGGGCGGAAGGATTGTCCTGGAGGGAGGACGTCGCATCCGTGGAGGGGGCGAGGGTGGTGCGGGTGGTGGTCGCCGACGATCAGGCCGTGGTGCGCGAAGGGATCGTGATGCTGCTGGGGCTGCTTCCCGGGGTCGAGGTCGTGGGGTCCGCCCGGGACGGCGACGAGGCCGTCGCCCTGACCGCCGAACTCGCGCCCGACGTGGTCCTGATGGACCTGCGCATGCCGCGCTGCGACGGCGTCGAGGCCACCCGCCGGATCCGTGAGCGGCACTCCGGGACGGAGGTCGTGGTGCTCACCACCTACGCCGACGACGCCTCGCTGTTCCCGGCGCTGCGGGCCGGGGCCCGGGGGTATCTGACCAAGGACGCGGGCGGGGAGGAGATCGTACGGGCCCTGAGGGACGTGACCGACGGGCGCGCGGGGTTCTCGCCCACGGTGCAGCGGCGGCTGTTGGAGCAGCTGTTGGAGCGGGGAGACGGGCCCGAGCGGGCCGGTGTGGTGGCCGGCGCAAGGGTGTCGTCCGGGGGCGGAACGGTGCCCGGGGATCCGGCGACCGTCGGCGGGCCCGTGGCCCCGGAGGCGGACGGGCTCACCGAGCGGGAGACGGAGGTGCTCGTGCTCGTCGCCGACGGGCTCTCCAACCAGGAGATCGCCGGTCGACTGCGGATCTCCACGGCCACGGTGAAGACCCACATCAACAACCTGTTCGCCAAGACGGGGGTGCGGGACCGGGCGCAGGCCGTGCGGTACGCATATCAGCACGGTCTGGTCAGGCCACCTGGGAGAAGAGTCACCTGATGGGGTGAAGAGCAGGAGGAGAAGAGTCCGGGATCTTCCCGCTCTGTCCATCCTTGGGCACGCGGCCGAAACGGTTCGCTCGACAAGGAGAGTTGGTCGGTGGAGCAGGTGGACAAGCAGGAGGGGCTCGACGCTTCGGCGGTGCCCTTCGAGGACCCCTGGTACGGCGCGACGGCCGCCGACCGCGGCGAGCACGCGGGGGACACAGCCCGCGGTGACGGCCCCGGCGACGCGGTGCCGCGGCAGCGGGTCCACAGCGCGGCGGAGATCTATCTGGAAGTGCAGCGGAGCCCCGCCTTCCAGGAAGTGCGAAGCCGCTACCGCCGGTTCGTCTTCCCGGCCGCCCTCGCCTTCCTCCTCTGGTACCTCGCCTACGTGGTGGCGGCGACCGCCGCTCCCGGGCTCATGGCGCGCCCTGTGGCCGGGGCGGTGAACGTGGCGATGGTGGCGGGGCTCGGGCAGTTCCTCACCACCTTCCTGCTGACCTGGGCGTACGCGCGCCACGCGCGGCTGCGGAGGGACCGGGCCGCGCTCGACCTGCGCTGGGACACCCAGGAGATGACCCGAGGGGTGGGGCGGCGGTGAACGCGAACCACCAGACCCTGGCCCTCGTGCTGTTCAGCGTCTTCATCGCGGTCACCCTCGGCATCACCACCTGGGTGAGCCGCAACCGGCGGGGCTCGGCGGAGGAGTTCTACGCCGGGGGCAGGCTCTTCTCGCCGCTGGAGAACGGGTTCGCCATCGCGGGCGACTACATGTCCGCGGCCTCCTTCCTCGGCATCTCCGGACTGATCGCGCTCTACGGCTACGACGGCATGCTGTACTCCGTCGGATTCCTCGTCGCCTGGCTGGTCGTGCTGCTGCTCGTGGCCGAACTGGTCCGCAACTGCGGACGGTTCACCCTCGCCGACGTCGTCGCCGCGCGGATGGCCGAGCGCCCGGTGCGGATCGCCGCCGGCACCTCCTCGGTGGCCGTCTCCGTGCTGTACCTGGTGGCCCAGATGGTGGGGGCCGGAAGCCTGGTAGCACTGCTGTTGGGCGGGAGCAGCGAGGCGGCGCGCTCCTGGACGGTCATCGGCGTCGGCGCCCTGATGGTGATCTACGTGTCGCTCGGCGGCATGCGGGCCACCACCTGGATCCAGATCGTCAAGGCCGTCCTGCTCATGGCGGGCACGATCACGCTCACGGTGCTCGTCCTGCTGCGCTTCCACGGCGACGTGAACAGCCTGCTCTCCACGGCGGCCGAACGCAGCGGCCACGGAATGGACTTCCTCGCGCCGGGGCTCCGGTACGGGGGCGACTGGACGGCCCGCCTCGACTTCATCAGCCTCGGACTCGCCCTCGTCCTGGGCACGGCGGGGCTGCCCCACATCCTGTCGCGCTTCTACACCGTGCCGACCGCCCGGGCCGCCCGGCGCTCGGTCGTCTGGTCCATCGGGCTCATCGGCAGCTTCTACCTGATGACCATCGTGCTGGGCTTCGGCGCCGCCGCCCTCATCGGGCCCGAAGAGGTCCGCGCCTCCAACGCCTCGGGGAACACCGCCGTACCGCTGCTCGCCCTCGACCTCGGCGGTGGCGCGGGTTCCACCGGCGGCACCGTGCTCTTCGCGATCGTCGCCGCCGTGGCCTTCGCGACCATCCTCGCCGTCGTCGCGGGGATCACCCTCGCCTCCTCCGCCTCCGTGGCGCACGATCTGTACGCCTCGCTGCGGCGCAGGCACGCGAAGCAGTACAGCGAGGTGTCGGTGGCCCGGGTCGCCGCCGCGGTGATCGGTGCCGCCGCGATCGGTCTGGGACTGCTGGCCCGTGACCTCAACGTGGCCTTCCTCGTCGGCCTCGCCTTCGCGGTCGCGGCCTCCGCGAATCTGCCGGTGCTGCTGTACTCGCTGTTCTGGCGGCGGTTCACGACCAGGGGAGCCGTCTGGTCGGTGTACGGCGGTCTGATTCCGGCGGTGCTGCTCGTCCTCGTCTCGCCGGTGGTCTCCGGAAGTCCGGAGTCGCTGTTCCCCGGTGTCGACTTCCACCTCTTCCCGCTGCAGAACCCGGGAGCGGTCTCCATCCCGCTGGGCTTCCTGGCCGGCTGGATCGGGACGGTGACGTCGCACGAGCCGTCCGACGAGGCGCGTCACGCCGAGACCGAGGTCCGGTCGCTGACGGGCGCCGGAGCGGCCTGACGGCCCGCAAAACCGGGCTGAAGAGCCAGGGGGACGGGGCGGCGCGCGCCACCATCGGGGCCGCGGGCGCCGCCGCTCTCGGCGGGCTGCCGGGGGCCGCTCAGCCGGGGGGCGTGGAGGCCGTCCAGGCGTAGCGGTGCTCGGGGCGGCCCGTCTCGCCGTACCGGAGGGAGAGGCGGACCCGGCCGGTGCGTTCGAGGAGCTTGAGATAGCGCTGCGCGGTCTGGCGGCTGACGCCGGATCGCTCGGCGATCTCCTGGGCGGACAGCGGCCCACCGGCGGCGAGCAGCACCTGGCGGACCAGCTCGGCCGTGGTGGGGGAGTGACCCTTCGGCAGGTCCGGGGCCACGGAGCCCGCCGACAGGACCCCGAAGATCCGGTCCACCTCGGCCTGCTCGGCCTCGCCGCCGCTCTCCAGGGTGCTGCGGAGCGTCGCGTACGCCTCCAGCTTGGCGCGCAGCCCGGCGAAGTTGAACGGCTTGACCAGGTACTGGAGGGCGCCGTGCCGCATCGCCGCCTGCACGGTGGCCACGTCACGGGCGGCCGTCACCATGATCACGTCGCACTGGTGGCCGCGCGCGCGGAGCTCCCGTACGGCGGCGAGGCCGTTCTCGTCGGGCAGGTAGTGGTCCAGCAGGATCAGGTCCACCGGGTGGGCGTCCAGGGCGGCGAGCGCCTCGGCGGTGGAGTGGGCGGTGGCGGTGACGCGGAAGCCGGGCACCTTGGCGACGTAGGCGGCGTTGATGCGGGCGACCCGCGTGTCGTCGTCGACGACCAGGACGTCGATCACCGGGCCTCCTCCACGGCGTCCGGGAGCGGCCCCCGGGCGGCCGGGGCCTGCCCGGGACCCGATTCCCGCACCGGCGGGTCCGGGAGCGGCTCGGGCTCGTTCAGGGCGTCCGGGAGGACGACCGTGAACTCCGCGCCGCCGTCGGGCCCGTCCGCGACCCCTGCCGTGCCGCCCCGGCGCTCGGCGAGCCGGCGCACGAGGGGCAGGCCGAGGCCGCGCTTCCCGTGCGACGGAGGCTCCTTCGTCGACCAGCCCTCGGTGAAGATCAGCTCCCGGCGCTCCTCCGGGACCCCGGGACCGCTGTCCGTCACCCGCAGCAGGACCGTGTGCCCCTCGGTGCGGAACGAGACGTCGATGCGGGCGCCGGGGGTGCCGGCGACGGCGTCCAGGGCGTTGTCGACGAGGTTGCCGACGACCGTGACCAGCTCGCGCGGGTCGACGAGCCGGTCCGGCAGGAGGGAGTCGGGGGCGAGGCGCAGCGAGGCGCCGCGCTCGGCGGCGACCGTCGCCTTGCCCACCAGCAGGGCCGCCAGGAGCGGGTCGTGGATCTTCTCCGTGACCTGCTCGGCGGTGGCCCGGTGCACCCCGACGACCTCCGTGACGAACTCGACCGCCTCCTCGTGCATCTCCAGTTCCAGCAGCCCCAGGAGGGTGTGCATGCGGTTGGCGTGCTCGTGGTCCTGGGCCCGCAGGGCGTCGATCAGGCCCCGGGTGGAGTCGAGCTCGCGCCCGAGCCGCTCCAGCTCGGTGCGGTCGCGGAGGGTCGCCACGGCGCCGCCGTCGTGCGTCGGCATCCGGTTGGCGATGAGCACCCGGTGCCCGCGGACGGTGAGCAGGTCCTCGCCGGTCACCCGGCCCGTCAGGACGTCGGCGGTGCGGCCCCGCCCGAGCACCTCGTCGAGCGGCCGCCCGGCGGCCTCGGGGCCCAGCCCCAGGAGGCGCTGGGCCTCGTCGTTCATCAGCCGGACGGATCCGGTGCGGTCCAGGGCCACGACTCCCTCGCGGATGCCGTGCAGCATGGCCTCGCGTTCGGCGAGCAGCGCGGAGATGTCGGAGAAGGCCAGGTCGTGGGTCTGCCGCTGAAGGCGCCGGGAGATCAGATAGGCGGCCAGGGCGCCGACGGCGAGCGCGCCGCCCGCGTAGGCGAGGAGCCCCGGGATCGCCGCGAGGAGCCGGTCGCGGACGCTGTCGTACTCGATGCCGACGGAGACCGCGCCGACGATCCGGCCGTCCGCGTCCCGCAGCGGCGTCTTGCCGCGCGCCGAGCGGCCCAGAGTCCCGCTGTCGATCTCCATCACCGCGCGCCCGGCGAGCACGTCGGTGGGATCCGTGGAGACGCGCCTGCCGATCGCGGCCGGGTCGGTGTGGGACCAGCGCACCCCGCGAGTGTCCATGACGACCACGTACTCCGCGCCCGTCGAGGCGCGGATGCGCTCGGCCTCCGCCTGCACCGGCCCCCCGGCCGACGGCTCGCTGCCGGTGAGGTCCGCCGCCAGCCGGGGCGACGCCGTCGTCCCGGCGATGGCCAGGGCGCGCCGCATCGCCTGGTCGTCGAGCTGGGCGCTGAGCGGGGCCAGGAACAGCCCGGTGGCGAGCACCGTCACACCGGTCGCGATGGCCAGCTGCATCAGCAGGACCTGCGAGAACACCCGCCGCGGCCAGCCGAACCGCCGACGGCGCGCACGCGGGCGCGGGGGGCTGGTCTGTGCGGGGCTCATGCCGGAAACGGTAAGGGGGCGCGCCCCGGGACCGGAAATGGCGTCGGCACGGGTGTCCGTGCGGAAACCTATTCTGGGGATCCCACAGCCGTGGGGCCCGACGGAACCGGAGGCACGTCCCTTGACCACGCAGCAGATCCCCGTCGTCGTCCTGGCCGGGTTCCTCGGGGCCGGGAAGACCACACTCCTCAACCACCTGCTGCGCAGCTCCCGGGGGACCCGCATCGGCGTCATGGTCAACGACTTCGGCGACATCGGCATCGACGCCATGAGGATCGCCGGCCAGGTCGGCTCCACCGTCTCCCTCGGCAACGGCTGCCTGTGCTGCGCCGTCGACGCGAGCGAGCTGGACGAGTACCTGGAGGTCCTCACCCGCCCCGAGTCGCGGCTGGACGTGATCGTGATCGAGGCGAGCGGCCTCGCCGAGCCCCAGGAACTCGTCCGCATGGTCCTGGCCAGCGAGAACGAGCGGATCGTGTACGGGGGGCTCGTGCAGGTCGTCGACGCGGCCGAGTTCTCCGCCACCCGAGAGCGGCACCCCGAGACCGACCGCCACCTGCCGATCGCCGACCTCGTGGTCGTGAACAAGACCGACCGGGTCTCCGCGGCCGAGCTGCGCGCCGTCCACGAGACGGTGGGCGGCCTCGCCGGGAAGGCCGTCGTCGTCGACGCCGCCCACGGGCGGATCGACCCGGAGCTGCTCTTCGACCGGGTCGCCCCCGAGGGGGAGATCGAGGGGCAGATGTCGATCGAGGACATCCTCTACGGCGACGGCGACGGCGATCCGCACGTCCACCCTCACGCGTCGTACCAGACGGTCTCCCTGACCGCCGCGACGCCGCTCGATCCGCGTCGGCTGATGGCGTTCCTGGACGCGCGGCCCGAGGGCCTCTACCGGATCAAGGGCTTCGTCGACTTCGGTGCCGCCGACCCGGACAACCGCTATGCCGTGCACGCCGTGGGCCGCTTCCTGCGCTTCTACCCCGAGCGGTGGCCCGCGGGCGAGGAGCGGCTCACCCAGCTCGTCCTGATCGGCTCCGGCGTCGACGCCGAAGGCCTGCGCAAGGAACTGGCGGAGTGCGAGCGGACCGGGCCGCAGGACGCCCCCGACGAGCACGGCATGTGGGGCGTCCTGCGGTACGTGCAGCAGACGGAGGAGGAGCCGGCCTGACCGGACCGCCGCGCGCGGCGCACGAGGCTCGGCGGGCCTCGGCGAGCTCCCCGGAATCCGCCTCGTCGCGCACGGGGCCGTCCGCACCGTCGTCCACGACGACCTTGCCCGTCCCGGAGGACACCCGGGCCGGCAGGGCGGCCTTCTCGCCGGACGACAAGAGACCCCGGGCGCTCGGCTGTTCGCCGGGCGCCCGGGGTCTCTCGGAGGGGCGGGCGGTCAGGAGGCCGGGCCGGCCACCACGTCCACCGGGTGGGGGAGCGGGGTGCCCGAGCCGTCGCGGCGGGGGTCGACGGACGGGAGGTCCACCGGGGTGCCGGTCTTCCGGGCGGCGCGGGCCGGGGTGGTGCCCGCCCAGGCCAGGATCAGGACGTCCTCGCCCTTCAGGAAGCGCTGGCAGCGGACGCCGCCGGTCGCGCGGCCCTTGCGCGGGTACTGGTCGAAGGGCGTCAGCTTCGCCGAGGTGCCCGCCGAGGAGTCGAGCGTGCCCGTGGAGCCCGCGACGGTGAACACGACCGCGTCGGCCGCCGGGTCGACCGCCGTGAACGAGAGCACGTCGGCCCCCTCCGCCAGCTTGACGCCCGCCATGCCGCCGGCCGGGCGGCCCTGGGGCCGTACCTGCGCGGCCGGGTAGCGCAGGAGCTGGGCGTCCGAGGTGATGAAGACCAGGTCCTCCTCGCCGGTCCGCAGTTCCGTCGCGCCGACGATCCGGTCGCCGTCCTTGAGGGTGATGACCTCCAGCTCGTCCTTGTTGGCCGGATAGTCCGGCACCACGCGCTTCACCACGCCCTGGAGCGTGCCGAGGGCGAGCCCCGGGGAGCCCTCGTCGAGGGTGGTCAGGCAGACCACGGTCTCGTCGGCCTCCAGGGAGAGGAACTCGGAGAGCGGCGCGCCGCCGGCCAGGTTCGGCGCGGAGGCCGTGTTCGGCAGCTGCGGCAGGTCGATCACGGCGATCCGCAGCAGCCGGCCGGAGGAGGTCACCGCGCCGACATCGCCGCGCTGGGTGGCGGCCACCGACGACAGGACGACGTCGTGCTTGGCGCGCGCGGCGTCCGGGTCGACCGGCGGCAGCTCCGCCGTCGCCGTACGGGCGAGCAGTCCGGTCGAGGAGAGCAGCACGCGGCACGGGTCGTCCGCGACCTCGAGGGAGACGGCCGCGACGGGCGCGCCCGCCGACTCGAGCAGCACCGTGCGCCGGTCCGTGGCGAACTTCTTCGCGACCGCGGCCAGCTCCGCCGAGACCAGCTTCCGCAGCTCCGCGTCGGAGTCGAGGATCCCGGTCAGCTCGTCGATCTCGCCGTTGAGCCGGTTCTGCTCGGTCTCCAGCTCGATCCGGTCGAACTTGGTGAGGCGGCGCAGCGGGGTGTCGAGGATGTACTGGGTCTGGATCTCGCTGAGCGAGAAGCGCTCGATGAGGCGCTCCTTGGCCTGCGCCGAGTTCTCGCTCTCCCGGATCAGCCGGATGACCTCGTCGATGTCGAGCAGGGCGACGAGCAGGCCCTCGACGAGGTGGAGCCGGTCGCGCTTCTTGCCGCGGCGGAACTCGGAGCGGCGGCGGACCACCTCGAAGCGGTGGTCGAGGTAGACCTCCAGGAGCTCCTTGAGGCCGAGGGTGAGCGGCTGGCCGTCGACCAGTGCCACGTTGTTGATGCCGAAGGACTCCTCCATCGGCGTCAGCTTGTAGAGCTGCTCCAGGACCGCCTCGGGCACGAAGCCGTTCTTGATCTCGATGACCAGGCGCAGGCCGTGGTTGCGGTCGGTCAGGTCCTTGACGTCCGCGATGCCCTGGAGCTTCTTGGAGCCGACGAGGTCCTTGATCTTGGAGATGACCTTCTCGGGTCCGACCGTGAACGGCAGCTCGGTCACGACGATGCCCTTGCGGCGGGCGGTGACCGTCTCGACGCTCGTCGTGGCGCGGATCTTGAACGAGCCGCGACCCGACTCGTACGCGTCCTTGATGCCGGCGAGGCCGACGATCCGGCCGCCGGTCGGCAGGTCGGGCCCGGGCACGAAGCGCATCAGCGTCTCGAGGTCGGCGCCCGGGTGGCGGATCAGGTGGCGGGCGGCCGCGACGACCTCGCCGAGGTTGTGCGGGGGCATGTTGGTCGCCATGCCGACGGCGATGCCCGAGGCGCCGTTGACCAGGAGGTTCGGGTAGGCGGCGGGCAGTGCCACCGGCTCCTGCTCCTGGCCGTCGTAGTTCGGCGAGAAGTCGACCGTGTCCTCGTCGATGGACTCCGTCATGAGCAGGGCGGCCGAGGCCATCCGCGACTCGGTGTACCGCATGGCGGCCGGCGGGTCGTCGTTGCCCAGGGAACCGAAGTTGCCGTGGCCGTCGACCAGGGGGAGGCGCATGGAGAAGGGCTGCGCCATGCGGACCATGGCGTCGTAGATCGACGCGTCGCCGTGCGGGTGGAGCTTGCCCATCACCTCGCCGACGACTCGGGCGCACTTGACGAAGCCCCGGTCGGGCCGGAGCCCCATCTCGTTCATCTGGAAGACGATGCGCCGCTGGACGGGCTTCATGCCGTCGCGGGCGTCCGGCAGCGCACGCGAGTAGATCACCGAGTACGCGTACTCGAGGAAGGAGCCCTGCATCTCGTCGACGACGTCGATGTCGAGGATTCGCTCCTCGAACGCGTCGTCCGGCGGCGGTGTCTTCGTGCTGCGGCGGGCCATCGCGGCTGCGGCTCCTTCACCAACAAGGTTGATCTGACGCGGACCATTGTGGACCGTGCCACCGACAACGCCGACCGCGACCCGGAAGAGGGACATCTCCCGGGGTCGGGAACTTCGCCAGGTGTCGGCGCGCTTGCATACAGTGGCAGGACTTTTTCACATCGCGATCGAAGGGACGTACATGCCCATGGGTCACACGGCCACGGCCGAGGCCGGCTCCGGCGGCCTGACAGCGACCGAGCACCGGTTGGCGAACGGCCTGCGCGTGGTGCTCTCGGAGGACCACCTGACCCCGGTCGCCGCGGTCTGCCTCTGGTACGACGTCGGCTCGCGGCACGAGGTCCCGGGCCGCACGGGCCTCGCCCACCTCTTCGAGCACCTGATGTTCCAGGGCTCGAAGCAGGTCCACGGGAACGGGCACTTCGAGCTCGTACAGGGGGCCGGCGGCTCGCTCAACGGCACGACGAGCTTCGAGCGCACCAACTACTTCGAGACCATGCCCACCCACCAGCTGGAGCTCGCGCTCTGGCTGGAGGCCGACCGCATGGGCTCGCTGCTCGCCGCCCTGGACGACGAGTCCATGGAGAACCAGCGGGACGTCGTCAAGAACGAGCGCCGCCAGCGCTACGACAACGTGCCGTACGGCACGGCCTTCGAGAAGCTGACCGCCCTGGCCTACCCGGAGGGGCACCCGTACCACCACACGCCGATCGGCTCGATGGCCGACCTGGACGCGGCGACCCTGGAGGACGCGCGGAACTTCTTCCGCACGTACTACGCCCCGAACAACGCGGTGCTGTCGGTCGTCGGGGACATCGACCCGGAGCGGACCCTCGCCTGGATCGAGAAGTACTTCGGCTCCATCCCCGGCCACGACGGCAAGCCCGCGCCCCGCTCGGGCGAGCTGCCCGAGGTCATCGGCGAGCAGCTGCGTGAGGTCGTCGAGGAGGAGGTGCCGGCGCGTGCGCTGATGGCCGCCTACCGGCTGCCGCACGACGGCACGCGCGCGTGCGACGCGGCCGACCTGGCCCTGACGGTCCTCGGCGGCGGCGAGTCCTCCCGGCTGCACAACCGCCTGGTCCGCCGCGACCGCACCGCCGTCGCCGCCGGCTTCGGCATGCTGCGGCTGGCCGGCGCCCCCTCGCTGGGCTGGCTGGACGTCAAGACCTCCGGCGGGGTCGAGGTCCCGCAGATCGAGGCGGCCGTCGACGAGGAGCTCGCCCGGTTCGCCGCCGAGGGCCCCACGCCCGAGGAGATGGAGCGCGCGCAGGCGCAGCTGGAGCGCGAGTGGCTCGACCGGCTCGGCACCGTCGCGGGCCGCGCCGACGAACTGTGCCGCTTCGCGGTGCTGTTCGGCGACCCGCAGCTCGCGCTGACGGCCGTCGACCGCGTCCTGGCGGTCACCGCCGAGGAGGTGCAGGCCGTCGCCGCGGCCACGCTGCGCCCCGACAACCGCGCGGTGCTGGTCTACGAGCCCGTGGCGACCGAACAGAGCGACAGCGACGAGGAAGAGGGGGCGGACCAGTGACCGACGCTGCCGCGTCTTTGACGAGCATGGACTTCCACCCGCAGCCGACGCCCGGCGACGCCCGGCCCTGGGCCTTCCCGGCCCCGGACCGCGGTGCCCTGGACAACGGCGTGACGTTGCTGACCTGCCACCGCCCCGGCCAGCAGGTGGTGGCCGTGGAGATCTTCCTGCCGGCCCCGCTGGACGCCGAGCCCGCCGGTCTCGACGGTGTGGCCACCATCATGGCCCGGGCCCTGTTCGAGGGCACGGACCAGCACAGCGCCGAGGAGTTCGCGGCCGAGCTGGAGCGCTGCGGCGCCACGCTCGACGCGCACGCCGACCACCCGGGCGTGCGGGTCTCCCTGGAGGTTCCCGCCTCCCGGCTGTCCAAGGCGCTCGGTCTCGTCTCCGAGGCCCTGATCGCGCCGGCGTTCCTGGAGACCGAGGTCGAGCGCCTGGTGCGCAACCGCCTCGACGAGATCCCGCACGAGACGGCCAACCCGTCCCGCCGCGCCGCCAAGCAGCTCTCCAAGGAGCTGTTCCCGGCGGAGGCCCGGATCTCCCGGCCGCGCCAGGGCACCGAGGAGACCGTCGCGGCGATCGACGCCGCCGCGGTCCGCGCCTTCTACGAGGCGTACGTGCGGCCCGGCACGGCCACCGCCGTGGTCGTCGGCGACCTGACCGGTGTCGACCTGGACAAGGTCCTGGCCGAGACGCTCGGCGCGTGGACCGGCGAGCCGGCCGAGCCGCTCCCGATGCCGCCGATCACCGCCGACGACACCGGACGGGTCGTCATCGTGGACCGCCCCGGCGCCGTCCAGACCCAGCTGCTGATCGGCCGGATCGGGCCCGACCGGCACGACAGCGTCTGGCCGGCCCAGGTCCTGGGGGCCTACTGCCTCGGCGGCACCCTCACCTCGCGGCTCGACCGGGTCCTGCGCGAGGAGAAGGGCTACACGTACGGGGTGCGCGCCTTCGGGCAGGTGCTCCGCTCGGACGGCCGGGGGAACGGCGCCTCGATGCTCGCCATCAGCGGCTCCGTCGACACGCCCAACACCGGTCCGGCTCTTGACGACCTGTGGAAGGTGCTGCGGACGCTGGCCGAGGAGGGCCTGACCGACGCCGAGCGGGAGACGGCCGTGCAGAACCTGGTGGGGGTCGCGCCGCTCAAGTACGAGACGGCCGCCTCCGTCGCCGCGACGCTCTCCGACCAGGTCGAGCAGCACCTCCCGGACGACTACCAGGCGCAGTTGTACGCCCGGCTGGCCGAGACGGGCACGGTCGAGGCGACCGCGGCCGTGGTCAGCGCGTTCCCCGTGGACCGTCTCGTCACCGTGCTCGTCGGCGACGCGTCGGAGATCGCGGAGCCGGTGCGCGCGCTCGGGATCGGTGAAGTGACCGTCGTGACCGGCTGATTCACGCGGTCCGCAGGGCGGGGAGGACCCCGACGGCCTGGCCCGTCGGGGTCCTCCCCTTTGTCCGTATTGGGGCAAGGGTTGGCTTTTGCCTTGTGGCATGTCTTACAAAATGCCTGTCCGGTTGGTGATTGAAAGACGATCCGCATAGCGTCAGGCCGTCTGTCCGTCAGTTGCACGTGCCGCACCCGCGGCATCGGTCAGACATCGCCGAGTCCCCGTCAGGCGCGAGCCTGGGGAGCCGGGGACCCACACGCAGTCCCTGGGGTGAATCGGGCGCCTTCGTCTCGTACGGAGGGGCTCGTAGGAGACCTTCCTGCTCCGAACCCGTCAGCTAACCCGGTAGGCGAGAGGGAAGGAAAGGACCAGCCCCTACATGGCGTTCACCCGTGCCACCGGGAAGCATCGTGCTCCGAGCCGGATGGCGCGCCGCGGCGCGGGCATCGCCGGCGCGGCGACCCTCGCCACCGCCGGCGTCATCGGCACCCTGGCCTCCCCGGCGCTCGCCGCCGACACGGACGACCGCTCCCTCGAGGACACCGGCCTCACCAAGGTGATCACCGAGGACGACCTCGCCGAGCGGATCGACGCCCAGGCCGCCGCCCAGGAGCGGGAGGCCTTCGAGATCGCCGCCAAGGCCAAGGCCGAGGCCGAGGCGAAGCGCAAGGCCGAGGCCCGCGCCAAGGAGATCCGCGAGGCCGAGCAGCGCGCCGCCCGCGAGGCCGAGCGCCGCCGCCTGGCCTCCTTCCAGCTCCCGGTCGACGGCTCGTACGTGTCCACCGGCTACAAGACCGGCGGCTCGCTCTGGTCCTCCGGCAGCCACTCCGGCGTCGACTTCCACGCCGCCTACGGCAGCACCGTGGTCTCGGTCGGCTCCGGCACCGTCGTCGAGGCCGGCTGGGGCGGCGCGTACGGCAACAACATCGTCATCCGGATGAACGACGGCACGTACACCCAGTACGGTCACCTGTCCTCCATCGGGGTCTATGTCGGCCAGACCGTCGAGCCCGGTGAGCGGATCGGCATCTCGGGCTCCACCGGCAACTCGACCGGACCCCACCTCCACTTCGAGGCGCGGACGACCGCCGAGTACGGCTCCGACGTCAACCCGGTCGCATACCTGCGCGCCCGCGGCGTCAACGTCTGACCCGACGCCCCCGGGCGGCTCGTCGCGCCGCCCCCGCCCGCATCGCAAAAGCCCCGGCTCGTACAGAGCCGGGGCTTTTCGTCGCGCGCGGCACATCGATATTCCGCCGGGGCATCGGAAATTCCGGCGCGCTGCAATAGAGTCGCAGATCGGGCGCAGAACAGGCGCCGGTGTAATTGACTCGCGCGGACCAAGGCGGAGGTCGGACATGCGCATTCCCGCGCACTCGGTATGCACGGCGATCCGGGACGACATCGTCACGGGCGTCTTCGAGCCGGGCGCCCGGCTGACCGAGGACCAGCTCGCCCGCCGGTACGGGGTCTCCCGGGTCCCGGTCCGCGAGGCCCTGCGGACCCTGGAGTCCGAGGGCTTCGTGGTCACCCGCCGGCACGCCGGGGCGCAGGTCGCGGAGCCCACCGAGCAGGAGGCCGCCGATCTGCTCGACATGCGGGCGCTGCTCGAACCGCTGGGGGCCGCCCGCGCCGCCCAGCGGCGCACGGAGGCGCATCTCAAGGTGCTGCGCGGCCTGGTCAGGCTGGGGCAGGAGCGGGCCAGGCGGGGGCAGGGCGAGGATCTGCGCTCACTCGGGGGCTGGTTCCACGAGACGCTGGCCCAGGCCTCCGGCAGCCCGGCCCTGACGGCCCTGCTGACCCAGCTGCGGCACAAGATCGCCTGGATGTACGCGGTCGAGCAGCCCGAGCGGCCGGTGGACGCCTGGGCCGAGCACGGGGCGATCGTGGACGCCGTGGCGCGCGGCGACGCCGAGCGGGCCAGGACGCTGACCGCGCTGCACGCCGAGCGCACGCAGCCGCTGCACCGTCTCAAGAACCCGGCCGGCGGCCGTGTGAGGGTTTCGCAACATGCAGTCAACACGGCGGGTTCCCGGAATTAACGCGCGCATCGTATACATGGAATAGCAATTCGAGGCCGTCGCTCCGCGCTGCCCGAAAAGGCCGCGACGGAAATGAGAAAAGGCCGTGACCGCCGGAATTCCGGCGGTCACGGCCTTTTCGCCGTGCAGTGGGTGTCGACCCGGATCAGACGGTCTCGGGAAGCTCGTCCAGGCCCTCGGCGACCAGCTTCGCCAGACGGTCCAGAGCGGCCTCGGCGCCGTCGGCCTCCGAGGCGAGGACGATCTCCTCGCCGCCCTGCGCGCCCAGGCCGAGCACCGCGAGCATGGAGGCGGCGTTGACGGGGGTGCCGTCCGACTTGGCGATCGTCACCGGAACGCCGGAAGCCGTGGCGGCACGGACGAAGATGGACGCGGGGCGGGCGTGCAGGCCCTCGGCCCAGCCGACGTTGACGCGGCGCTCAGCCATGGTGTTGCCCTTCAAGTCTCAAGCGGGTTGTCTAGACCAGTCTCTCACGGGATGCTCCGTGCTCGCGCCGACCTTCGGCCCGGATCGGACCGCCCTTCGGCCCTCCCCGCCCTACGGGGCGTGCTCCCTACCTTGCACGGCCGACCCCCGCCGCGCGAGCGATGCCGCCGCCGTGTCGCGGTCGGTGCCGCCACCGGGGCGCGACCCGTGCCACCACCGATCCGCGGCCGTAGGCTGACCCCATGCAGAGCGCGTCGGACCAGCCGCCGGAGCACGACTACCCCGACCACTGGGAGGCGGACGTGGTGCTCCGCGACGGCGGCACCGCGCGCATCCGGCCGATCACGGCCGACGACGCCGACCGCCTGGTCAGCTTCTACGAGCAGGTCTCGGACGAGTCGAAGTACTACCGCTTCTTCGCCCCCTACCCCCGGCTCTCCGCCAAGGACGTGCACCGCTTCACCCACCACGACTTCGTGGACCGGGTGGGCCTGGCGGCGACCGTCGGCGGCGAGTTCATCGCCACGGTGCGCTACGACCGCATCGACGACCGGGGCATGCCCGCCTCCCTCCCCGCCGACGAGGCCGAGGTCGCCTTCCTCGTCCAGGACGCGCACCAGGGGCGCGGCGTCGCCTCCGCCCTGCTCGAACACATCGCGGCGGTCGCCCGGGAGCGGGACATCCGGCGCTTCGCCGCCGAGGTGCTCCCCGCCAACACCAAGATGATCAAGGTGTTCACGGACGCGGGCTACACCCAGAAGCGCAGCTTCGAGGACGGCTCCGTACGGCTCCACCTCGACCTGGAGCCCACCGACCGCTCCCTCGCCGTACAGCGCGCCCGGGAGCAGCGGGCCGAGGCCCGCTCCGTGCAGCGCCTCCTCACACCCCGGTCCGTCGCGGTCGTCGGCGCCGGGCGCGCCCCGGGCGGCGTCGGCCGGACCGTCCTGCGCAACCTCCTCGGGGCCGGGTTCACCGGACGCGTGTACGCGGTCAACGCCGCCCTCGGCGAGGGCGGCGGGGCCGTGGAGTTCGACGGCGTCCCCGCCCACCCCTCCGTCGCCGCCATCGGCGAGCCGGTCGACCTCGCGATCGTCGCCGTTCCCGCCGAACGGGTGCCGGAGGTCGTCGCGGACTGCGGCGAGCACGGCGTCCAGGGGCTGGTCGTCCTCTCCGCCGGCTACGCCGAGAGCGGTCCCGCGGGCCGCGAGCGGCAGCGCGAGCTGGTGCGGCAGGCCCGCTCGTACGGCATGCGGATCATCGGCCCCAACGCCTTCGGCATCATCAACACCGCCCCCGACGTCCGCCTCAACGCCTCCCTCGCCCCGCAGACGCCGGCCGCCGGGCGGATCGGGCTCTTCACCCAGTCCGGCGCGATCGGCATCGCCCTCCTCGCCGGACTGCACCGGCGGGGCGCCGGGCTGTCCTCCTTCATCTCGGCCGGCAACCGGGCCGACGTCTCGGGCAACGACTTCCTCCAGCACTGGTACGACGACCCCGGGACCGACGTCGTCCTCCTCTACCTGGAGTCGATCGGCAACCCCCGGAAGTTCACCCGGCTCGCGCGCCGCACCGCCGCCGTCAAACCGGTCGTCGTCGTGAAGGGCGCCCGGCACAGCGGCAGCGCGCCCCCCGGCCACCGGGTGCCCGTCACCCGCATCCCGCACGCCACCGTCTCCGCGCTGCTCCGCCAGGCCGGCGTCATCCGCGTCGACACCGTCACCGAGCTGGTCGACGCGGGCCTGCTGCTCGCCGCCCAGCCGCTGCCCGACGGACCCCGGGTCGCGATCCTCGGCAACTCCGAGTCCCTCGGGCTGCTCACCTACGACGCCTGCCTCACGGAGGGGCTGCGCCCGCTCCGGCCGCTCGACCTCACCACGGCCGCGGAGCCCGCGGACTTCCGGGACGCGCTCGCCGCGGCGCTCGCGGACGAGACCTCCGACGCGGTCGTCGTGACCGCGATCCCGTGGGTCGGCGAGAACGGCGCCACCGAGTTCGGCGACGGCGAGGTCCTCGCGGCCGCCCTCCGCGAGGCCGTGGCCTCCGCCCAGGCCCCCACCAAGCCGGTCGTCGTCGTGCACGTCGAGATGGGCGGCCTCGCGGAGGCCCTGGCCGTCGCCACGAGCACCCGCCCGACGGCCCCGGGCCGCGCCGGCGGCACGGACCCGACGCCCCGGCCGGCCGCGCCGGGCACCGGAACCACGGCGGGGGCCGCCCCGGGGACCCCGAGGGAAGCCGGTCACGGAACGGAACCCGGCGCCGGCGCCCGGACCGGAGCCGGCCCCGGAGCCCCGGCCGGTGTGAGCCCCGGCGCCCGTACCGGAGCCGGCCCCGGAGCCCCGGCCAGTGTGAGCCCCGGCGCCCCGACCGGTGTGGGCTCCGGTGTCCCGGCCGGGCCCGGACTGGCCGGGTCCGGCCCTGGTGTGCCGCCCGGCCACGACCGCGGGGTACCGCCCGGACACGACCGCGGTGTCCGGGCCGGTCACGGCGTCGGCGCTCCGGGGCCGGTCCCGGGCGCGGCCGCGTCCCCCGGACCGTCGGCCGGTGCGGCCACGCCTCCCGGACCGTCGGTCCCCGCCGGCCACCCCGGCGCGGCCCCCGCCCCGGCTCCCGCGACCGAATCCGCCGCCGCCTCCGACTCCGCCCCCGCCGTCGTCCCGCCCGCCGCCATCCCCTCCTATCCCGCCGCCGAGCGGGCGGTGCGGGCGCTGGCCGAGGCCGTGCGGTACGGGGAGTGGCGGCGGCAGGCCGCCGATCCCGGGCGGGTGCCCGAGTACGAGGACATCGACGAGGCGGGGGCGGCGGCGCTCATCGGACGGGTGCTCGGCGGCGAGGACGCCGACCCCCGCGGTGTGACCCTCGACACCGCCCAGGCGGGGGAGCTGCTCGGGCGGTACGGGATCGCCGTCCGCCCCACCCTGCCCGCGCCCACCCCCGACGAGGCCGTCGCGGCCGCCGCCCGGCTCGGCTACCCGGTGGCCCTGAAGACGACCGCGCCCCACCTCCGCCACCGCCCCGACCTCGGGGGCGTACGGCTCGATCTGGCGTCCGAGGGGCAGCTCCGCACGGCCTACGCCGAGCTGACGGAGGTCCTGGGCAAGCCGGAGGAGCTGCTGCCGGTCGTCCAGGCGATGGTGCCCCGCGGCGTCGACACCGTCGTCCGCTCCGCCATCGACCCCGCGGTCGGCGCCGTCCTCTCCTTCGGCCTGTCCGGGGCGGCGTCGGAGCTGCTCGGCGACACGGCCCACCGGCTGGTGCCGGCCACCGACCGGGACGTCGCCGACCTGGTCCGCTCCCTCCGCACCGCGCCGCTGCTCTTCGGCTGGCGCGGCTCCGCCCCCGTCGACACCCCCGCCCTCGAAGAGGTCCTGCTCCGGGTGTCGCGGCTGGTCGACGACCACCCGGAGGTGGTCGCCGTCTCCCTGGAACCGGTGGTCGTGGCGCCCCGCGGACTGTCCGTCCTCGGCGCCACCGTCCGGCTGGCCCCGCCGCCGCCCCGCACCGACCTCGGCCCGCGCAGCCTGCCGAGCTACTGAAGGGCCTGAGGGGGGCCCGCAGCCCCGTAGGATGGAGTCCATGGCGAAGACCGGTACGACGACCCAGGGGCTGCGCGCGGCGATCGAGCGCAGCGGCTACTACCCGGCCCTCGTGGCCGAGGCGGTGGAGGCCGCCGTCGGCGGCGAGGCCGTCGCGTCGTACGTCGTGCACCAGGAGACCACCTTCGACGCCAACGAGGTCCGGCGCCACGTCACCGTCCTCGTCCTGACGCCGCACCGCTTCATCGTCAGCCACACCGACGAGCAGGCCGCCGACAGCAGCTCCCCGACGCCGTACGCCACGACGTCCACCGAGTCCGTGAAGCTCGACCGGATCTCCTCGGTCGTCGTCAGCCGCGTCGTCGCCAACCCGGAGTCGTACACCCCGGGCACGCTGCCCCGCGAGGTCGTCCTCACCATCGGCTGGGGCGCCGTCTCCCGCATCGACCTGGAGCCGGCCGCCTGCGGCGACTCCAACTGCGACGCCGACCACGGCTACACGGGCAACGCGACCGCCGACGACCTCAGCCTCCGGGTGAGCGAGGCCGGCGACGGTCCGGACACCGTCCGGCAGACCCTCGTCTTCGCCCAGGCCCTGTCCGAAGCCATCGCGGCCACCGCCGCCCCGACCCGCTGATGGTGCAGCCGACCGCCGCGACCCACGGCTGGCCCGACGACCCGGTTCCGCTGGCCCCGGAGACCGCGCCGGTCCCCGAGTACGCCTTCGGCTCCCTCGGCGACGTCCTGCCGACGCTCGTCGCCGGTCAGGGCGTGCCCGGCTTCGACGCCCGGATCGCGGAGCTCTCCCCGGCCGACCGGAACTGCGTCTTCCTGATCGACGGGCTCGGCTGGGAGCAGATCAAGGCCCACCCGGACGAGGCCCCCTATCTGACCTCGCTCCTCGGCTCCTCCCGCGGGGGCACCGGCCGCCCGGTGACCGCGGGCTTCCCCGCGACCACCGCCACCTCGCTCGCCTCCGTCGGCACCGGCCGCTACCCCGGCACCCACGGGCTCCCCGGCTACACCGTGCGCGATCCCGACACCGGCGAGCTGATGAACCAGCTCCGGTGGAAGCCGTGGACCGCCCCGCACGTGTGGCAGCCCTACCCCACCGTCTTCCGGCTCGCGCACGAGGCCGGGGTCCACACCGCGCAGGTGTCCTCCCCGATCTTCGAGCAGACCCCGCTCACCAAGGTCGCGCTCAGCGGCGGAACGTTTCACGGGCGGCTCTCCGGCGAGGAGCGCATGGACTTCGCCGCCGAGCAGCTCGCCGCCGGCGACCGCTCGCTGGTCTACACGTACTACAGCGAACTCGACGGCGCCGGACACCGCTTCGGCATCGACTCCGACGCCTGGCGCGGCCAGCTGATGTTCGTCGACCGGCTCGTGCAGCGGCTCGCCGAGCAGCTGCCGCCCCGCTCGGCGCTGTACGTCACGGCCGACCACGGCATGGTCGACATCCCCTTCGACGAGCAGCACCGCATCGACTTCGACGAGGACTGGGAGCTCCGCGCGGGCGTCGCGCTCCTCGGCGGCGAAGGACGGGCCCGGCACGTCTACGCGGTGCCGGGCGCCGAGGCGGACGTCCTCACCTGCTGGCGCGAGGTGATCGGGGAGCAGTTCTGGGTCGCGAGCCGCGACGAGGCGATCTCCCTCGGCTGGTTCGGCGACGAGGTCGACGAGCGCGTGTACGGGCGGATCGGCGACGTCGTCGCCGCGGCCCACGACGACGTGGCGATCACCGCGTCCGTGAACGAGCCCCACGAGTCGGCGATGGTCGGCATGCACGGGTCCATGACCCCCGCGGAGCAGCTCGTCCCCCTCCTGGAAGTCCGCTCCTGACCCCTCCGGAACCCCGGACGCCCACCCCCCTCCACGCCCCGAAAGGTCCCCGCCCCGTCATGCCCGAGCTGGTCTTCTTCTCCGGAACCATGGACTGCGGGAAGAGCACCCTGGCACTCCAGATCGCCCACAACCGCGACGCGCGAGGGCTCCAGGGCGTGATCTTCACCCGTGACGACCGGGCGGGCGAGGGCAAGCTCTCCTCCCGCCTCGGCCTGGTGACGGAGGCGGTGGAGGCGCCGCAGGGCATGGACCTGTACGCGTACCTCGTCACCCAGCTGTCCCAGGGCGGCAAGGCCGACTACGTGATCGTCGACGAGGCCCAGTTCCTCGCCCCGGAGCAGATCGACCAGCTCGCCCGGGTCGTCGACGACCTCGAACTCGACGTCTTCGCCTTCGGCATCACCACCGACTTCCGGACCCGGCTCTTCCCCGGCTCGCAGCGGCTCATCGAGCTGGCGGACCGCATCGAGCAGCTCCAGGTCGAGGCGCTCTGCTGGTGCGGGGCCCGCGCCACGCACAACGCCCGCACCGTCGGCGGCGCGATGGTCGTCGAGGGCGAGCAGGTCGTCGTCGGCGACGTGAACCGGCCCGCCGAGGAGATCGGCTACGAGGTGCTGTGCCGGCGCCACCACCGGCGTCGGATGACCTCGGCCGCGGCGCGCGCGGGAGCCCTCTCCCCGGACGTGCTGCCGGTCAACGGCTGAGCCGTCCCCGGGGCCGGTCCGTACGACGGGACCGGAGCGGGAGGAGAACGGTATCGGGGCGCTCGACTCTGGCGGAGTGGTTCTCTGCAGGAGGAGTCTTCGATGAAACATCCCCCGGACCGGATCGACGTGGCCGAGGGGCTGCGCCACATCCTTCAGGAGCTGTCCGCCATCGAGCGGTCGGTCGAGGGCGGGCGCGCGGGTCTGCCCGATGCCCGTACGGACGGAGAGGGGCCCTGGGACGGGCCCGAGTTCACCGTCGAGACCGTCAGCGACAACAGCATGCACACCGTGGTGGACATCAGGGCGCTCAGCGGTCCCGGCCAGTCCCCGCCCGACCGCGCGGGGCCGGGCGAGCAGGAGGTCGCCGAGCTGCGCGCGACCGTGCGCGCGCTGCTCGACCTCGCGGACATCGGCTCGGGGCGGGTCCGTACCACCGTGGTCCTCACCGAGCGGGGGCCGCGGGTGGTCAGTTGCCGGCTGGGCGGCGGCGCGACCGTCTTCGCGCGTGAGCCGGGGGCCGGGACGACGGGCTGAGGAGTCCTCGGCGGCGTGGCCGCACCCGGGCCGACCTGGCGGTTCCCGGGTGCGTTCCCCTGCCGTACCGGCGGGCGGTATCGGCTCGGGAACGGTCCGGGAACGGGTCGCCGGAGAGTACGTGGTGTCGGGAAGCAGAACCGCGCAAACCACGTAAAGGGGATAGGTCATGGGACGCAAGTCGACTGGACTCGCCGGGATCGTCGTCGCCGCCGCCCTCGCCCTCGGGCTCGGGGTCACGGTGGAGGCGGGTCACCAGCAGAGCCGGCCGGCCGGCGTGCAGATCCAGGCCGACGACCAGGGCCCGACGGTGATCGGCAAGGGCGGGGTCGTCCAGGCGGGTGCGTCGGACGATCAGGGTCCGACCGTCGTGAAGCCGGGGGTTGTTCAGGCGGGTGCGTCGGACGATCAGGGTCCGACCGTCGTGAAGCCCGGGGTCGTTCAGGCCGGTGCGTCGGACGACCAGGGTCCGACTGTGGTGAAGCCCGGGGTTGTTCAGGCGGGTGCCGCCGACGACCAGGGGCCGACCGTCATCGGTCAGGGTCTGCTCGCCGTCTGAATCCCCGCCCGGTGAGGCGACCGCGTCGGCCGCGCCCGGACGGGCCCCGGCCGGCCCGCCGCGTCAGCCGCGGCGGCGTTCCGCCGGGACGCCCATCTCGCCGAACAGGTCCTCCGCCGCCCGCTCGTTGCGCCCCGCCTCGTCCGCGAGGCCGAGGGCGGCCTGGGCGCGGGCCATGCCGGACAGGGCGTAGGCCATCTCGATGCGGAAGTCGAGGGAGTGCGCCACCTCGTGGGCGCTCTCGTGCAGGCCGAGCGCCGCCACGTACTCCTTGCGCTTGTACAGATACCGGCCGACGGTGTTCTCGACCTTGGCCCGGCGCAGTGGAGAAACGTTTGGCCCGATGGTTTCGATGGCCCGGTCCGCGTACTGGACCGCCTGCTCGTCCCGGCCGAGGCGCTGGGCGACCTCCGCGAGGAGCGCCAGGGCCAGGGCCACCTGCCCTGGATCGCTGTTCTCGGTCGACAGGGCCCGTGCCCGCGCGAGGCACGTGTCGGCGGCCTCGTCGTCACCGAGGCAGGCGTGCGCGAAGGCGAGATCCGTGAAGGCCACCAACTTGTTCTCGTGCTGGCCGAGTTCGTCGCAGAGCGCGATCGCCCGGCGGGCCGCGGACGCCGCCTCCTCGTGCCGCCCCCACTGCTCGTACAGGGTGCTGAGCAGGGTGAGGCTCTCCGCCTCCGCCCGGCTGGCGCCCAGCTCGCGCTGGTGCGCGATCGACTTCTCCAGATGGGACAGCGCCTGCGGGAACCGGCCCAGCAGACTGTTCAGCTGGCCCAGCGCGCCCTCGCTGTGGGCCAGCGTCTGGACATCCCCGAGCCGTTCGGCGACGTCCCGGCCCTCCGTGGCGACCTCGATCCCCTCCGCGAAGCGGCCCAGCTTCCAGCACGCGACGCCCAGATTGGACAGGCTCACCCCCAGCAGCGGCAGTTCGCCGAGCCGGCGCGCGGCGGCCACCGCGAGGAGCCCCATCGAGCGGAACTCCTCCAACTGGCCCCGGGCACTGAGCTGGAAGGCCAGATTGCGGCTCAGGAACACGGTGTGACGGTCGTGGCCGAGCCGGTCGGCCAGGCCCACCACCCCCAGCAGGGACCCCTGCTCCCGGGCGAACCACTGCTCGGCCCGCCCGCCGTCCGCCAGCCGCGGCAGCCGCGGCAGCCACGCGTCCGCGTCCTCCACCTCCGCCACCCCGGTCGGGATGCGGCGCCTGCCCGGGAACATCACCCGGCAGGCCGACTCCGTCGCCGCCAGGTAGTAGTCGAGCAGCCGGCGCGCCGACGCGGAGTCGTCCTCCTCCGTCGCCGGCGCCCTGAGGCTCTGCGCGAAGCTCCGCACCAGGTCGTGGAAGGTGTACAGGCCGATCTCCGGCTGCTTCAGCAGGTGCACGTCCAGGAGGAGTTCGAGGATGTCCTCGGCGTCGGCCGGATCGGTCTCCAGGAGGGCGGCCGCCGCGTACACGTCGAGGTCGCCCCCGGGGTGCAGCGCCAGACTGCGGAACGCGGTCCGGCAGTCCTGCTCCAGGGCCTGGTACGACAGGCGCAGGGTGGCGGCGACACTGCGCTGCCCCGAACTCAGCTCGTCCAGCCGCCGCGTCTCGTCCCGCAGTCGGTCCGCCAGGTAACGCAGCGTCCAGCGGGGTCTGTTGCGCAGCCGGGCGGTGGCGATCCGCAGCGCCAGGGGCAGCCGGCCGCACAACCGCGCCAGCTCGGCGGCCGCCTCCGGCTCCGCCGCGTACCGCTGCTCGCCCAGCGTCTCCGCCATCAGAGCCGCGCACTCCGCCGGCGACATCACGTCGATCGAGATCCACTGCGCCGAGTCCAGGTCCACCAGCCGGGCCCGGCTGGTGACGAGGACCAGGCAGCCCGGCGTGGTCGGCAGCAGCGGGCGCACCCCGTCGGCGTCGGCCGCGTTGTCGAGGAGGAGCAGCAGCCGCTTCCCCGTGACGGTCGACCGCCACAGGGCCGTACGGCCCGCGAGGTCCTCGGGGATGCGCGAGCCCGGCACGCCCAGGGCGCGCAGCAGGCTGTCGAGCGCTCCGCCGGCGGTCACCGGCTGCTCGCCGGGGGTGTAGCCGCGCAGGTCGATGTAGAGCTGGCCGTCGGGGAACTCGGAGGCCAGCGAGTGCGCCGCGTGCACGGCCAGCGAGGTCTTGCCGCTGCCGCCCATGCCGTCCAGGGCCACGATCCGGGAATGCCGGGCGCAGTCCCGGCCGGCCGAGTCGAGCAGCTCCCGCAGCTCGTCGCCGCGGCCCGTGAAGTCCGCCAGGTCGTACGGCAGGGTGCAGGGGGCCTCGGCGGGCACCGCCTCCGCTAAGACGGCCGGGGCCGCGGTCGGCGGGGGAGCGGGGGCGGCCAGCTCCGGACTGTCGCGCAGGATCCCCTCGTACACCTTGGTCAGCCGGGGGCCGGGATCGACGCCCAGCTCCTCCACCAGGAGTTCCCGGACCCGGCCGTACTCCTCCAGCGCCTCGGCCTGCCGGCCCGAGCGGTACAGGGCGAGCATCAACTGGGCGCGCAGCGACTCGTGCAGGGGGTGCGCCTGCACCAGGTCCCGGAGGTCGACGACGAGTTCCGCCGTCTCGCCGAGCCCGAGACGGAGCTCGAAGAGCTGCTCCGCGGCGGCGAGCCTGCGCTCCTCCAGCGCCGTGGCCGCCGCCTCGATCACCGGGCCGCCCGCGCCCGACAGGATCGGACCGCGCCACAGGCCGAGAGCCCGGCGCAGATCCGCCACGGCGTCGACCGCCCGGCCCTCGCCCGGCGCGTCCCGAGCGGATTGCACAAGAAATCCGAACTCCGTCAGGTCGAGCTGCTCCGGGGCCAGGACCACCCGGTAGCCGGGACCGTCGGTGACGATGACCTCGCTGCCCGAGGGGATGCGCCGGCGGAGGTCGGCGACCGCCTTCCGGACCTGGTGCGAGGCCGTCGCCGGCGGGTCCTCGGACCAGGCCGACTCCACGAGCCGGCCGATCGTCAGCACCCGTCCCGGCTCCAGGAGCAGCGTGCCCAGCACGCGTTCCTGGATGAGGCCCCCCAGCCTCAGGCGCGCACCGCCGGCCCAGCCCTCCAGGGGCCCCAGCACGTTGAATCTCAGCGATTGCTCCTCGGCACCGGTCATCGCCGCGAGCACCCCCCCAGGTCTTCCGGCCACGCCCTCGGCGCCGGGTTTTGCGGATCCTAGCCCGTTCCCGCGACCCCCGGGAACGAGGCGGTACGCGATCGGTAAGCGGTTCCCGCACGGTAGGAACCACGAGGCCGACTCCTGCACGGCCCTCGCGACTGAGGACCCCCCATGCAGCAAGGAGACTGGTCATGACCGAACAGGCATCGCCGGACGGACTCGCCGAGCAGCTGCGGGCGGCACGGCAGTGGGCCGGCATCACCCAGGAGCAGCTGGCCGGCCTGTCGACCGTCAGCGTGCGGGCCATCCGGGACCTGGAGCAGGGACGCGTGCGCCACCCGCGCCGCGAGACGCTCCGGCTGCTCGCCGGGGCCATGCGGCTGAGCGACGCCCGCCGGGCCGCCCTGGAGCTGGCCGTCGAAGGGGCCGAGGCCGGCACGGTCATGCGGGAGACGTACGGCGCCGAGCTCGCCCCACCGCCCAAGCCGCTGCGCAGACTCGTCGGCCGCGCCGAGGAACTCCGTGCCCTGACCGGACTGCTGGCCACCGAGCACGAGCGGCTCGTCAGCGTCGTGGGTCTGGCCGGCGTCGGCAAGACCCGGCTGGCCCAGGAGGCCGCCCTGCTGCTCCACGGCCGCGACCGGACCCCGGTCGTCTGGGTCGACATGACCGGGACCGCGACGCCGCCCGCCGGGCCCGCGGGGACCCGCAGCCCGCGCTCCGCCCTGACGGGCTGGGCCCGCTCCCTGGCCCTCGGCGGCCGCGGGCTCGACGAACTCGCCTCCGTGATACGCGGCCGGGACACCCTGCTGGTCCTCGACGGCCACGACACCGGCCCCCACATATCGCCCCAGCTCCTGGAACTGCTGCACGTCTGCGAGCGCCTCACGGTGCTGATCACCACGCGCGAGCCGCACCGCACCCCGGGCAACCGGATGCTGCCGCTCGGCCCGCTGCCCGTGCCCGACCCGGAGCCCGGGGCGTCCGCCGGGGGGACCGGCGCGCCGGGCGCCTCCCTGACCGCCGGGCAGCCGGCCGTCGAACTCATGCTGTCGTACGTCGCCCACATGCGCCCCGACCTGATGCCCGGCGACTCGCTGGTGAGCACGGTGGCCCGGATCAGCCGGGCCCTCGACGGGGTGCCGCGGGCGATGGAGGCGGCCGCCTCCTGGCTGCTGCTGCGTTCGCCCGCGGAACTGCTGCGGATCGCGCGGACCGCGCCCCTCGACGTCGTCGACGACGTGACCGCCGCGGACCCCGGCGGCGACGCGGCCGGCGAGGGACTCGCCGCCCTGCTCGCGGACGCCGTGGCCCGGCTCGACGACGGGCCCGCCGCCCTGCTCGGCGACCTGAGCCTGCTGCCCGACGGCTGGAGCGCCGACGAGGCCGCGGCCGGCCTGTCCGCGACCCCGGCGGGAGTGGTGCGCGACGTCCACGCGCTGATGCTCCGCGGCCTGGTGCGGCGCCTGCCCGGCGAGGAGGACGGCGCCCCGCGGTTCGGGGTGCTCCACCTGGTGCGGCGGCTCGCCGCCGAGCGCGCCGCCTCCCTCGTACCGGCGACCGCCCTCGTCTCCTCCTGACGGGCCGGCGTCCGCCCCGTCCCGCTCGCTCCTCCCGCCCCTCGTCTCTCCTCCCGTCCCTTGCCTCTCTCCTCCCTCCCTCCTCCCTCCCGTCCTCACCGTCCTGGAAAGGTCCGTCCGCCATGCGCAACCTGATCTCGCTCGCCGACCTGAAGCCCGAGCAGCTCGCCCGTATCGTCGCCCGAGCCGTCGAGTTCGGCACCGGCCGCGTCGACGACCGGCCGCTGGCCGGACGGCAGGTCGGCGTCTACTTCCGCAAGTCGTCCACCCGGACCAGGACCTCGTTCTGGAGCGGCGCCACCCGGCTCGGCGCCGACGTCATCACCTTCGGCCCCGACGAACTCCAGCTGACCACCGGGGAGACAGTGGAGGACACCAGCCGGGTCCTCGGCCAGTACCTCGACGCCCTCGTCGTCCGCACCAACGGGGACGTCGCGGAGATGCGCCGCCTCGGCGGCAGCCCCGACCTCGCCGTGGTGAACGCCCTCAGCCTCGACGAGCACCCGACCCAGGCGATCGCCGACCTGACCACGCTGGCGGAGCACTTCGGGAAGCTCGACGGCCTCCACGTCCTCGTCGTCGGCGAGGGCAACAGCTCCGGCGCCGCCCTCGCCCTCGCCGGCGCGCTGACCCCCGGACTGCGGATCACCCTGCTGAGCCCGGAGGGGTACGAGGTGCCCAAGAGCACCATGGACCTCGTCGACGAACTGAGCGGGGGCAGCCACCAGGTGCGCCGGATCACCGACCCGGCCGAGGTCGACGGCCCCGTCGACGCGGTGTACACGAGCCGCTGGCAGACCATGGGCGTACCGAAGGCGGACCCGAACTGGCTCGCCGCCTTCGAGGGGTTCGCCATCGACCGCGCGTTCTTCGAGCGGTACAGCGGCCCGGACACCGTCTTCCTGCACGACCTGCCGGCCGTCCGCGGCCAGGAGGTCACCGACGAGGTCCTCGACGGCGAGCGCAGCCTCGCCTGGCGGCAGGCCCACCACAAGATGACCGCCGCCATGGCCGTACTGGAGTGGTGCGTCGTCGGCGAGGAGTGAGACCTCAGGTCCTCGGCGCCCGTCCGGGCCCGCCCCCGAGGGGCCGGGCCCGGGAACGGGACGGGGACGGAGAACGGGACGGGGGCGGCGTCGGTACCGGGTTCGCGAACCCGGTACCGACGCCGCCCCCGCGGGTGCGTGGCGGACGTCAGCCGCCCATCGCGGCGACGACCGAACGGGGCCGCAGATCCGTCCAGTTGGCCTCGATGTAGTCGGCACACTCCTGCTTGCCGCCCTCTTCGCGGACCAGCTGCCAGCCCTCCGGGCGGCGGATCCGGGCGGGCCACAGCGAGTGCTGGCCCTCGTCGTTGGCCAGGACGACGAAACGGCCGTCGGCGTCGTCGAACGGATTGGTTGCCATGGCTTCACCTCTGTGGGTTCCGTGGAACGGGGATCCGGTGCCGCACCGGTCCCTCGACGCTACGAGACCGCCTCCGCCGGTTCGGGCAGCCCGGGCGGCAGTTCGGCGGCAGCCCGCCCGCGCCCCGCGCCCTCCGGCCGGCCGCGCGGGCGGGGGCCTACACGAGGACCCGCGACACCTCGTTGGCGCGCGTGACGGCGATGCCGGTGGCGACCGCGGCCGCCCGCACCGAGCCGAGCGCCTCGCGCAGCAGCTCCGTCCGGAGCCGGGGCTGGTCGGCCAGCTCCGGCCGGTCGGCGTCGATCAGCTGCACGGCCGCCTCCAGTACGGCGAACTTCGCCTCGCCCAGGGGCTCGTGGCGGTCGGCCTCGGTCATGACGTCGCGCAGGGCCGCGGCCAGTTCCGCGGCGGGGGCGATCTGGGACATGGATCCACTCCTCAGGGTTCTCGGACGCGCGTGCTCCCGTGTTCCGCTCCGGCCGAAGGGGCTGCGCAGCGGCGGAACCCGACTGTAGGGCGGGCCGGGAGGGCGGCGGCGAAGGGCACCGGCAACTGCCGCCCGGCTGCCGCCCGGGGCGCCGGTCGGCGGGGTTCCGCGTTCCTACGATCGATGCCGAAGGGACGTTCCGAGCGATCCAGGACCTCCTTCTCCCACTTGTCATCCCACGATGTGGACGAAGTGATGATGCAGACTGCGGAATGGGCGTCCCGGGAGCGATCCGGGCCGCTGGACGTCGTTGTCACCGGACTGCCGTCCGATGCGCACACCTGGAATCTCGTTTTCATCCAGCTGCTGATCGAGGACCTGGGACACCACGTCCTCAACCTGGGCCCGTGCGTCCCCCAGGACGAGATCGTCGAGTCCTGCGGCAAGTACCAGCCCGACCTGCTGGTCGTCAGCACGGTCAACGGCCACGGCTTCCAGGACGCCGAACAGCTCATCCGGGCGATCCGCTCGCGCTGGGAGCTCGCCGGCCTGCCGGCCGTCATCGGCGGCAAGCTGGGCGTCCTCGGCGCCGAGCAGCGCGCCGGGCACGGCCGCCGGCTGCGCGAGGCCGGCTTCGACGCGGTGTTCCAGGACGGCCCGGAGCAGGGCGAGGACGAGGGCCTCGGCGCCTTCGCGGCGTTCGTCGCCCGACTCGACGCGGAACGCGGCCCGTTCGCCCCCCTGGCGGACGGCCCCGCGACCGCCGGCCTCGTCCCCTCCGGTTCCGCCCCGGTGGCGTCCGCCACCTCCCTCGAAGGGGTGGCAGGGTGACCTCCTTCGGCCGGTTCGTGGCCGCGGCGCACGCGAGGGGCGCCCTCGTGGTCCAGCCCCGCATGGGCTTCTCCGCACCCGCCCGGATGAGGACCGGGCTCGCGGCCACCAAGGCCGCCACGGACGCCGTCGCCGGCACCCTCACCATCGACAGCTACACCCGGGTCTGCGACGAGCCCTCGGCCGTCCGGGCCCTGGGCGAGGGCATCCCCCTCAACGGCTACCCGATCACCTCGTACAGCCCGAGCACCTCGCGGTGGGTCCTGGACGGCCTCGCGGACGAGACCTTCCCCGTGCAGGTCCGGCACGGCTCGGCGAGCCCGCAGCGGATCGTCGCCGCACTCGCCCGCCTCGGCCTCACCGCGACCGAGGGCGGCCCCGTCTCCTACTGCCTGCCGTACGGGCGCACGCCGCTCGTCGACTCGGTCCGCAACTGGCGGGAGACCTGCGAGCGGCTGGCCGCCCTGCGCGCCGACGGGGCCGAACCCCATCTGGAGAGCTTCGGCGGCTGCATGCTCGGCCAGCTCTGCCCGCCGGGACTGCTCGTGGCCCTCAGCGCCCTGGAGGGCGTCTTCTTCCACCGCGCCGGACTGCGCTCCGTCTCGCTCAGCTACGCCCAGCAGACCAGCCCCGAGCAGGACCGGCAGGCGATCCGCGCACTGCGCCGGCTCGCGGCCGAACTCCTCCCGGACACCGACTGGCACGTCGTCGTCTACACCTACATGGGCGTGTACCCGAGGACCACCCCCGGAGCCCACGCCCTCCTCGCCGACTCCGCCGAACTGGCGGTCCGCGCGGGGGCACAGCGGCTCATCGTGAAGACCGCCGCCGAGGCCCACCGCATCCCGACGGTCGCCGAGAACGTCCGGGCCCTGCGCATCGCCGCGGCGGCGGCTCGCCGCGCCGCCGCCACCGCGGGCACCGAGGACGACGAGGGGGCCGCCAACCCCGTGTACGCGGAGGCCCGCGCGCTCGTCGACGCCGTCCTCGACCTGCACACCGACCCCGGCAGCGCGCTCCTGAAGGCCTTCGAGCGCGGCTACCTGGACGTCCCCTACTGCCTGCACCCCGACAACGCCGGCCGCTCCCGCAGCCACATCGACGCGGCGGGCCGCCTGAGCTGGTCGCACATCGGAGCCATGCCCATCGGGCGGGTCGCCGGACGCAGCGGCGCCCGGCTCACCGCGACCGGACTGCACGACGCGCTGACCTTCGTCCAGCGCCGATACGACCACCACGACACCCGCACCGAGGACGCCGGCACCACCCCCGCCGACGTCCCACTCCTCCAGGAGGTATGACCGTGACCGCCATCATCGCCGAGGCCGTGGACGAGGCTCTCCTGCCGTTCCCGGCGTCGCCCGACGCGCACCTGACCGATCCGCTGACCCGGGCCACCCTGCGCGTGCAGAGCCGGATGCTCGCCGCCACCCGCGCCTTCCTGGCCGGCCGCGGATTCCAGGAGCTGCTGCCGCCCGTCATCGGCCCGGTCACCGACCCCGGCATCCGGGGCTCCAAGCAGGTGGACGTCGACTTCTACGGCCACAAGTACAAGATGATGACGAGCGCGATCCTCTACAAGCAGGCCTCGCTCCTCGCCTTCGACAAGATCTTCTACATCGCCCCCAACGTCCGGCTCGAACCCCTCGAGACGGCCGTCACGCACCGCCACCTCGCCGAGTTCCACCAGATCGACGTCGAGATCCGCGACGCCCGCCGCGAGGACGCGATGGACCTGGCCGAGCAGCTCGTCGGCCACGTCGTCGCCGAGGTCCTCAGCGGCATGCGGGCCGAGCTCGACCTGCTCGGCCGGGACACCGACGCCCTCCGCGAGGTCTTCGCGGGCGCCTTCGGACGCGTCGGCCACCAGGCGGCCACCGCCGAGCTGATCGGCCTCGGCCACCCCCAGGACCCCGCCGCCGAGATCGACTGGCAGGCCGAGGAGATCGTCTCCGCCCGCGCCGACCGCCCCTTCTTCATCACCGACTACCCCAAGGGCTCCCGCGGCTTCTACGACAAGGAGGACGCGGAACAGCCCGGTGTGCTCCGGAACTTCGACCTCATCGCCCCCGAGGGCTACGGCGAACTCGCCAGCGGCAGCGAGCGGGAGCACGACTACGCCACCCTCGTCACCCGCATGCGGGAGACCGGCGAGAACCCCGCCAAGTACGGCTGGTACCTGGACCTCGCCCGCCGCGGCATCCCCGCCAGCTCCGGTTTCGGCATCGGCCTGGAGCGCTTCACCCGGTACGTCACCGGCCGCCAGGCCGCCTGGCAGGCCAGCGCCTACCCGAAGCTCCCCGGGGTGGTGTCGGCGTGAGCACGGCACTCGTCGCGGACGGCTTCCCCGAGGAGCAGGTCCGCCGGCGCGCCCGGCACGGCGCCGGAGCCGTCTTCCCGGCCGAGGCGGACTACGGCACCGGGCTGCTCGGCGCCGCCCCCCGCGGCCTCCCGGCCGCTCACGGCCCGGCCGCCGGACCGGGCGGGCACGACCCGGACGACGAGCTGGAGCAGATCCGGATCGTGCCCCCCGTCTTCATGCCCGAGCGGCTGAAGAAGCTCATCGACCTCGCCCGCGAACCCCTGTACAGCGACGTCGAACTCGACACCGTCGTCGGCGGGTTCACCAGCCGACTGCCCCTGTACGTGTCGGCCTTCGGATCCACCCGGGCCGCCAGCCACGACCTCGGCGAGGCCGCCGGACGCCAGGCCGGAGCCCTCGGCATCCCGCTGGTCATCGGCGAGAACGTCGTCCCCGTCAACGGCTACCGGAGCGCGGACGAGGCCGGCGCCTCCCCCCTCCTCGGCCGGATCGCCGCCTACGCCGCGGCGGCCGACGACGAGCACGGCGGCGTCGTCGTCCAGCAGTCCACCGAGGACGCCGACGCCGAGGTGTGGAACCTCGTCTACAGCGATCCGGTCACGGAACCCCTGCTCGCCACCGGCCGCCTCGCCTTCGAGCTCAAGGTCGGGCAGGGCGCCAAGCCCGGCCTGGGCGGACTCACCCTCCTGGACCGGGAGACCGCGGGCCAGGTCGCCGAGCAGTACTCCCTCGACGAGGTGTTCGGCGCCGGCGGGGACCGGGTGCTCCGGGTCGCCAGCCCCGGCACCTTCACCGAGGAGATCCTGCGCCAGCAGATCCGCCTCATGCGCAACAACTTCCCCCGCGCCCGCGTGTGGGTGAAGCTGCACCCCGGCCGCGACGTGGCCCACGCCGCGGCCACCGCCTGGGCGGCCGGCGCGGACTCCGTCACCGTCGACGGCGCGGAGGGCGGCACGGCCTGGGCCCCCACCGGCTTCCTCGCCCACGTCGGCCTGCCGCTCGCCGACTGCCTGCGCCGCGTCGGCCGCACCGATCACTGCCTCCTCGCCAGCGGACGCATGTGGGAGGGCACCCGGGCCGTCAAGGCCCTCGCCCTCGGCGCCCGCGCCGTCGGCCTCGGCCGGGCCGCGCTCCTCGCCGTCGACGAGGACCGCGAGGCGGGACTGACCCGTCTCGTCGAGGCCCTGGCCCTCGAACTGCGGATGCTGACCAGCGCGGTCGGCAAGTACCACGTGAACGCCCTGGACCCGGAGGACCTGCTCCTGCCGGGCCGGTGGGAGCGGGGGCCGGCGGCCCCCGGCGCCGCCTAGCCGGACCGCCAGGTCCGCGAGGCCCGGTTCCGCCTCAGCACCACACACGCGATTCCCAGTCGTGGCCGTACGGGACGTCCGGCACGCCGCGAGACCCGTATCCGCCCGAACCTTCGAGAATGGTGTCGAGAAGATGTCTCACCAGCACTCCGTCCAGGCTCCCGCCGTCGACATCGACGCGTACAACAGCACCGCCGTCCGCCTCCCCGAGGGCGCCCTGCACGAGCTGTTCGCCGCCCAGGCCGCACGGACGCCGGACGCCGTGGCCGTGGTGTGCGGGGAACACGAACTCACCTACCGCGAGCTGGACTCGGCCGCCACCGTGCTGGCGCACCGCCTGCGGGAGCGGGGGGTCCGCTCCGGCCACGGCGTCGGCCTCTTCCAGGACCGGTCCCCGGCCTACGTCGTCGCGATGCTCGCCGTGCTCAAGGCGGGCGGGGCGTACGTGCCGCTGGACCCGCGTCAGCCGGAGGAGCGGCTCGCGTTCATCCTCGCCGACACCGGGTCCGTCCTCCTCCTCACCGACCGGGACCCGCGGGACGTGGCCTTCGCCGGCGACCTGCCGGTGGTCCGGCTCGCGGAGGACGTGACGGACCCGGAAGGGGACGAGGTGGCGGCGCTCGACGTGCCGGTTCACCCGGACCAGTTGGCGTACGTGATGTACACGTCGGGTTCGAGTGGGGTGCCGAAGGGGGTGGCGAACACCCATCGGAACGTGGTGGAGCTGGCGTCGGATCCGTGGTGGGGTGCGGGTTCGGGGGAGCGGCACCGTCGGGTGCTCGCGTACTCGCCGCTGGCGTTCGACTCGTCGACGTACGAGCTGTGGGTGCCGCTGCTGAGCGGTGGGACGGCGGTGGTGCTGGGCGCGCCGAAGTTGGACATCGGCGAGCTGGCCCGGGAGATCACCCGGCAGGGCATCACCGCGGTGTACTTCACGACGGCGCTGTTCGACGCGATGGCGTCGGAGGCGGTGGAGTCGCTGGCGGGTCTGCGGGAGATCTGGACCGGTGGGGACGTGCTGTCGGTGTCGGCGCTGCGGCGGGTGCTCGATTCCTGCCCGGAGACGTCCGTGGTGCATGCCTACGGTCCGACGGAGTCGACGGTGTTCTGCAGTTACCAGGCGTTCGGGCCCGCGGAGCGGGTGGTGGAGCGTCTGCATCTGGGGGTGCCGATGGCGAACACCCGGATGTACGTGCTGGACGCGGGGTTGCGGCCGGTCGTTCCCGGGGTGGTCGGTGAGCTGTATGTGGCCGGCAGCCATCTGGCGGAGGGGTATGTGGGTCGGGCGGCGCTGAGCGCCGAGCGGTTCGTCGCGGATCCGTTCGGTCCGGCGGGTGAGCGGATGTACCGGACGGGCGACCTGGCGCGGTGGAACGAGTACGGCGAGATCGTCTTCGAGGGGCGTGCGGACCAGCAGGTGAAGCTGCGCGGGTTCCGCATCGAGCTCGGGGAGATCGAGACCGCTCTCCTGGCGCATGAGTCGGTGGCGCAAGCGGCGGTGATCGTCCGCGAGGACCGGCCCGGCGACAAGCGCCTCGTCGCCTACGTCGTCCCCGCCCTCGACACCCGCGTCGACACCGAGGCCCTCCACCGGCACAGCACCGAGCGCCTCGCCGAGTACATGATCCCCTCCGCCTTCGTCGAGCTCGCCGCGCTTCCCCTGACCGCCAACGGCAAGCTCGACCGCCGTGCCCTGCCGCAGCCCGTGGCGGGCGGCGAAGGCGACGGCCGGGCCCCGCGCAACCCCGTCGAGGAGGTCCTCTGCGGACTCTTCGCCGACGCCCTCGGCGAGCCCGCCGTCTCCATCGACGACGACTTCTTCCGCCTCGGCGGACACTCGCTCCTCGCCACCCGCCTCGTCGGCCGGGTCCGCACCGCCCTCGCCACCGAACTCTCCCTGCGCGACTTCTTCCTCCACCCGACCGTCGCCGCCCTCGCCCGGCTGATCACCGCCGACGCCGGGCAGACCCTCCGCCCCGCGCTCACCCCGGCCGACCGGTCCGACGACCGGCTCCCGCTCTCCGCCGCCCAGCGCCGCCTCTGGTTCCTCGACCAGATGGAGGGCCCCTCGGCCACCTACAACATCCCCCTCGCCGTGCACCTCACCGGCGCCGTCGACCCGGACGTGCTGCGGCAGGCGCTCGCGGACGTGATCGCCCGCCACGAGGTCCTCAGGACCCGCTACCCGGTGGTCGGGGGCGAGCCCCGCCAGCACATCGCCGACCCCGAGCGGGTCACCGTGCCGCTCACGGTCGCCGCCGTCACCGAGGACGAGCTGCCCGCGCGGCTCGCGGAGGAGACCGGGCACCTCTTCGACCTCGCCGCCGACCTGCCGCTGCACGCCGTGCTCCTCGAACTCGCGCCGACCCGGAGCGTGCTCGTCCTCGTCGTGCACCACATCGCCTCCGACGGCTGGTCGAACACGCCGCTCATGCGGGACCTCGGCGCCGCCTACACGGCCCGCGCCCAGGGCGCCGCCCCCGCCTGGGAGCCGCTGCCGGCCCAGTACGCCGACTACTCCCTCTGGCAGCGGGAACTCCTCGCCGACCACGAGGAGGGCCAGCTCGCCCACTGGCGGCAGGCGCTCGACCGGCTGCCCGCCGAGGTGACGCTGCCCACCGGCCGGCCCCGCCCGGTCGTGGCCTCCTACCGCGGCGCCACCCACACCGTGCACTGCCCGGCGGAGACCCACCGGGCCCTCAGCACCCTGGCCAGGGAGCACGGGGTGACCATGTTCATGGTGGCGCAGGCCGCGACCGTGGCCCTGCTGTCCCGCTCCGGAGCGGGCACCGACATCCCCCTCGGCTCGCTCGTCGCCGGGCGGACCGACGAGGCGCTCGAAGACCTGGTCGGGTTCTTCGTCAACACCCTCGTCCTGCGGACCGACGCCTCGGGCGACCCGACCTTCCGCGAACTCCTCGACCGGGTCAGGGAGACCGACCTCGGCGCCTGGGCGCACCAGGACCTCCCCTTCGACCGGCTCGTGGAGGCCCTCAACCCCGAGCGGTCCGCCAGCCGCCACCCCCTCTTCCAGGTCATGCTCACTCTGGCCGAGGCCGCCGAGGCGACGCCCCGGCTGCCGGGCGTCCGCGCCGAGACCCGGCAACTGAGCGCGGGCATCGCCAAGTTCGATCTCACGGTCAACTTCTACGAGCACCGCGACCGGCTCGGCCACCCCCACGGCCTCGACATCGTCCTGGAGTACGCCACCGACCTCTACGACCCCGAGGCCGTCGAGACGGCCGGCGAACGGCTGGCCCGGGTCCTGGACGCCGTCGTCGCCGACCCGGACGTCAAGGTCTCCGACATCGAGCTGCTCTCCGAGACCCAGCGCCGCCGCCTGCTCGCCGACTACAACGACACCGCCGTCCGCCTCCCCGAGGGCGCGCTGCACGAGCTGTTCGCCGCGCAGGCCGCGCGGACCCCGGACGCCGTGGCGCTGGTGTGCGGAGAGCACGAGACGACGTACCGCGACCTCGACCGCGCGTCGGACGCGTTCGCCGCCCGGCTCGCCGCGCACGGAGTCCGGCCGGGTGGCGCCGTGGGCCTCTTCCTCGACCGCTCGGCGGAGTTCGTGGTCGCGGCCCTCGCCGTGCTCAAGGCGGGCGGGGCGTACGTGCCGCTGGACCCGCGTCAGCCGGAGGAGCGGCTCGCGTTCATCCTCGCCGACACCGGGTCCGCCCTCCTCGTCACCGACCGCCCCGCCCAGGACGTCGGATTCGCCCGGGACCTGGACACGCTGCCGGCTCCCGACCTGCGGTCCCTTCTCGCCGAGACGCGTATCCCGGCGTCCCGACCGGTCGTCCATCCCGACCAGTCGGCGTACGTGATGTACACGTCGGGTTCGAGCGGTGTGCCGAAGGGGGTGGCGAACACCCATCGGAACGTGGTGGAGCTGGCGTTGGACCCGTGGTGGGGTTCGGGTTCGGGTTCGGGTTCGGATTCGCGTTCCGGGGAGCGGCATCGGCGGGTGCTCGCGTACTCGCCGCTGGCGTTCGACTCGTCCACGTACGAGCTGTGGGTGCCGCTGCTGAGCGGCGGGACCGCGGTGGTGCTGAGCGCGCCGAAGGTCGACATCGGCGAGCTGGCCCGGGCCATCGTGGAGCAGCGGATCTCGGCGGTCTACTTCACCACGGCCCTCTTCGACGCGATGGCGTCGGAGGCGGTGGAGTCGCTGGCGGGTCTGCGGGAGATCTGGACGGGGGGCGACGTCCTGTCGGCCCCGGCGCTGCGGCGGGTGCTCGACTCCTGCCCGGACACGTCCGTGGTGCACGCGTACGGGCCCACGGAGTCCACGGTGTTCTGCAGTTACCAGGCGTTCGGGCCCGCGGAGCGGGTGGTGGAGCGTCTGCATCTGGGGGTGCCGATGGCCAACACCCGGATGTACGTCCTGGACGCGGGGCTGCGGCCGGTCGTTCCCGGGGTGGTCGGTGAGCTGTACGTCGCCGGCAGCCATCTGGCCCGGGGGTACGTGGGCCGCGCGGCGCTCACCGCCGAGCGGTTCGTCGCGGACCCGTTCGGTCCGGCGGGTGAGCGGATGTACCGGACGGGCGACCTGGCGCGGTGGAACGAGTACGGCGAGATCGTCTTCGAGGGGCGCGCGGACCAGCAGGTGAAGCTGCGCGGGTTCCGCATCGAGCTCGGGGAGATCGAGACCGCGCTGCTGGCGCATGAGTCGGTGGCGCAGGCCGCGGTGGTCGTCCGTGAGGACCGGCCCGGCGACAAGCGCCTCGTCGCCTACGTCGTCCCCGCGCCGGGGACCCGCGCCGACACCGACGGCCTGCGGAGGCACGCCGCCGGGCGCCTCGCCGAGTACACGGTCCCCTCCGCGTTCGTCGAGCTCGACGTCCTCCCGCTGACCCCCAACGGCAAGCTCGACCGCCGTGCCCTGCCCGCGCCGCGGCTCGGCACCGGGCCCGGCGGCCGGCAGGGCCGCACCCCCGTCGAGGAGGTCCTCTGCGGACTCTTCGCCGACGCCCTCGGTCTGCCCGCCGTCTCCATCGACGACGACTTCTTCCGCCTCGGCGGGCACTCCCTGCTCGGCACCCGGCTGGTCAGCCGCATCCGGCACACCCTGGGCGCCCAGGTGTCCGTGCGGGACCTCTTCCGCTGCCCCTCCGTCGCCGGACTCGCCGCCTTCCTCGCCGACCCCGGCGCCGACGGGCAGAGCCGGCGCCCGGCCCTCGTGGCGGGCGAGCGGCCCGCGCGGGTGCCGCTCTCGCCCGCCCAGCGCAGGCTCTGGTTCCTCGCCCAGATGGAAGGCGGCTCGGCCACCTACAACATCCCCCTCGCCGTCCGCCTCACCGGACTCCTCGACGCCGACGCGCTGCGGCTCGCCCTGGCCGACGTCGTCGGCCGTCACGAGGCGCTCCGCACGCTCTTCCCCGCCGAACAGGGCACGCCCCACCAGGTGGTCGTGCCGGCCGCCGAGGCGCGCCCCGAGCTGCCCGTCATCCCGGCGACCCGCGACGCACTGGCCGCCGTCCTGCGCGACCTGTCCGCGACGACCTTCGACCTGGCCCGCGAACTCCCCGTCCGGGCCGACCTGGTGCGGCTCGCGGACGACGAGCACGTGCTGCTCCTCGTCACCCACCACATCGCCTCCGACGGCTGGTCGAACACGCCGCTCATGCGGGACCTCGGCACCGCCTACACGGCCCGCACCCAGGGCGCCGCCCCCGCCTGGGAGCCGCTGCCCGTCCAGTACGCCGACTACGCGCTCTGGCAGCAGGCCCTGCTCGCCGCCGACGAGGAGCGGCAGCTCGACCACTGGCGCGAGGCGCTCGACCGGCTCCCGGAGGAGGTCACGCTCCCCGCCGACCGGCCGCGCCCCGCGACCGCCTCGTACCGGGGCGCCTCCCTCACCGTCCAGTGCCCCGCCGACCTGCACGGCGCGCTCACCCGGCTGGCCCGCGAGAACGGCACCACCCTCTTCATGGTGGCCCAGGCGGCCACGGCGGTCCTCCTCTCGCGCTCCGGCGCCGGCACGGACATCCCGCTCGGCTCCCCGGTCGCCGGACGGACCGACGAGGCGCTGGAGGACCTGGTCGGCTTCTTCGTGAACACCCTGGTGCTGCGCACCGACGTGAGCGGCGACCCGACGTTCCGGGAGCTCCTGGAACGGGTGCGGGCCACCGACCTGGCGGCCTGGGCCCACCAGGACGTGCCCTTCGACCGGCTCGTGGAGACCCTCAACCCCGAGCGGTCCGCCGCCCGCCACCCCCTCTTCCAGGTCATGCTCTCGGTCACCGACGCGGCCGGCCCCGTACCCCACCTCCCCGGCCTGCGCGCCACGTCGGAGTTCACGCCGCTCGACATCGCCAAGTTCGACCTCACGTTCACCTTCCACGAGCACCGGACGGCCGACGGAGGTCCGGCCGGCCTCGGCATCACCGTCGAGTACGCCACCGACCTCTACGAGGCGGCCGGCGTCTCGGCCGTCACCGCCCGCCTGGTCAGGCTCCTCGAAGCGGCGGCCGGCGCTCCCGACGTCCCGATCGGCGACCTCGACGTCCTGGCCGCCGACGAGCGCACCCGGCTCCTCGACACCTGGCACGGCGCCCGCCGGGCACGCTCCGCCGCCTCGCTGCCGCAGCTGTTCGCCGCGCAGGTCGCCCGCACCCCGGACGCCGTCGCCGTCACCCTCGCGGGCGAGCGGCTGACGTACGCGGAACTGGACCGGCGCGCCAACCGGCTGGCCCACCGCCTGATCGCCGAGGGGGTGCGCCCCGGATCGCGCGTCATCCTCTTCCTGGAACGCTCCCTGGACGCCGTCGTGTCGATCCTCGCCGTGGTCAAGGCGGGCGCCGTCTACGTCCCGCTCGACACCCGCTACCCGGCGGACCGCATCGAGCTGATCGTGCGGATGTCCGGACCGAGCCTGCTCCTCACCGACCGCGAGCGCGTGGACCTCGAACTCCCCGCGGGCGCCCGCGCCCTGACGGTCGCCGGGGCCGACGTCCAGGACCTGCCGGACACGGCCCCCGCGGTCGACGTCCACCCCGAACAGCTCGCCTACGCGATGTTCACCTCGGGCTCGACGGGCGTGCCGAAGGGCGTCGCCGTCACCCACCGGAACGTCGCCGAACTCGCCGCCGACGCCCGGTTCGCCGGCGGAGCCCACCGCCGTGTGCTCCTGCACTCCCCGCTCGCCTTCGACGCGACGACGTACGAGCTGTGGGCGCCCCTGCTGTCCGGCGGCACCCTCGTCGTCGCCCCGCCCGGCCTGCTCGACACGGCGGCGCTGGCGAAGGTGCTGGCGGAGGAGTCGATCACCGGCCTGTGGCTGACGGTGGGGCTGTTCCGCCTGGTGGCCGAGGAGGATCCGGGAGCGTTCCGGGGACTGGGGGAGGTGTGGACGGGTGGTGACGTGGTGCCGCCGGAGGCGGTGCGCCGGGTGATGGACGCCTGCCCGGAGCTGACCGTGGTGAACGGCTACGGTCCGACGGAGACGACGACCTTCGCGACCTCCCACCGGATCCACCGCCCCTTCGACTACGACGGCGCGCTGCCCATCGGCCGCCCCCTCGACAACACCCGCCTCTACGTCCTCGACGACCACCTCGGCCTGCTGCCCGCCGGCGTCCAGGGCGAGCTGTACATCGCGGGTACGGGACTCGCCCAGGGCTATCTCGACAGGCCCGCCCTCACCGCCGAACGGTTCGTCGCCGACCCCTACGGACCGCCGGGCTCCCGGATGTACCGGACGGGCGACCTGGTGCGCTGGTCGCGGGAGGGCGAGATCGAGTACCTGGGGCGGGCGGACCAGCAGGTGAAGCTGCGCGGCTTCCGCATCGAGCCCGGGGAGATCGAGTCCGTGCTGGTCGCCCACCCGTCGGTGGCGCAGGCCGCGGTGATCGTCCGCGAGGACCGGCCGGGCGACAAGCGACTCGTCGCCTACCTCGTCGGCACCGACGGCACCGCCCCCGACCCCGACCTGCTCCGCGGCCACGCCGACGGACTCCTCCCCGACTACATGGTCCCGTCCGCCTTCGTGGTCCTGGACGCCCTGCCCCTCACCTCCAACGGCAAGCTCGACCGCCGCGCCCTGCCCGCACCCGCCGTCACCGGCAGCGGCACCGGCCGGCAGCCGCGCACCCCGCGCGAGGAAGTCCTGTGCGGACTGTTCGCCGACGTCCTCGGCGTCCCCGCCGTCACCGTCGACGACGACTTCTTCCGCCTCGGCGGGCACTCCCTGCTCGCCACCCGGCTCGTCAGCCGGATCCGCACCGCCCTCGGGGCCGAACTCCCGGTCCCCGCCCTCTTCGAGAACCCGAACGTGGCCGCCCTGGCCGAGCGACTCGACCGCGCCGAGACCGCGCGACCCAAGCTGCGGCCGATGCGCCGGATGGGAGCCTCCCAGTGATCCCCCTGTCATACGCCCAGCAGCGCCTGTGGTTCCTCGCCCAGCTCGAGGGCCCGTCGGCGACCTACAACATCCCGCTGGCCCTCCGCCTCACCGGCACCCTCGACACCGAGGCGCTGACCCGGGCCCTCGGCGACGTCGTCGCCCGGCACGAGAGCCTGCGCACCGTCTACCCGGAGCGCGACGGCACGCCCCACCAGGAGATACGCGGGACCGACGAGGCACGGATCGACCTGCCCGTCCTCACGGCCACGGAGGAGACCCTCGCGGACGTCCTCGCCGCCGAGTCGGCCCACGTCTTCGACCTCGCCGTCGACCTGCCCGTCGAGGCGCGGCTGATCCGACTCGCGCAGGAGACCGCGGACGCCGACGACGAGCACGTCCTGCTGGTCGTCATGCACCACATCGCCTCCGACGGCTGGTCCATCGCCCCGCTGCTCCGCGACCTCGCCCACGCCTACCGGGCCCGGGTCGCCGGCCGCGCACCCGAGCAGGACCCCCTGGAGATCCAGTACGCCGACTACACCCTCTGGCAGCACGAACTCCTGGGCGAGGCCGACGCCGAGGACAGCGTCATGGCCCGGCAGATCGCCTACTGGCGCGACCGGCTGGCCGGCCTCCCCGCGGAGGCCACCCTCCCGGCGGACCGTCCGCGCCCCGCCGTCGCCTCCTACCGCGGCGACACCCGCACCCTGCACTGCCCGCCCGCCACCCACGCCGCCCTCGTCGAACTGGCCCGGGGGAGCGGCGCCACCCTCTTCATGGCGGCGCAGGCGGCGCTCGCCACCGTGCTGGCCGCCTCCGGCGCGGGAACCGACGTCCCCGTCGGCTCCCCGGTCGCCGGCCGCACCGACGAAGCCCTCGACGACCTGGTCGGCTTCTTCGTGAACACCCTGGTGCTGCGCACCGACGTGAGCGGCGACCCGACGTTCCGGGAGCTCCTGGAGCGGGTGCGGGCCACCGACCTGGCGGCCTGGGCCCACCAGGACCTGCCGTTCGACCGGCTCGTGGAGGCCCTCAACCCCGAGCGCACCGGCGACCGCCACCCCCTCTTCCAGGTCATGCTGACCCTGGTCCAGGCCGGCGCGGCGAACTCCGGCGCGGCCGCGGACTCCGACACCGGCTTCCCCGGTCTCCGGACGCGCGCCGAGTACTCGCCCACCAGCACCGCCAAGTTCGACCTCACCGTCGGGTTCGACGAGCACCTCACCGAGGACGGCCGCCCCGGCGGCCTCGACATCACCGCCGAGTACGCCACCGACCTGTACGACCCCGAGACCGTCGAGGCCCTCCTCGCCCGCCTCGGCCGGCTGCTCACCGAGGCCGTCGCCCACCCCGACACACCGCTCTCCGGGCTCGACCTGCTCGACGGGGCCGAGCGCACCCTGCTCCTGGACACCTGGACGGGCCGCCCCACCCCCGTACCGGACGCCTCCCTCGCGGAGCTCTTCGCCGCACAGGCCGCCCGCACCCCGGACGCGGTGGCCCTCACCCAGGCCGGCGCCGACCGCACCTACGCCGAGGTCGACGCCCTCACCAACCGCTTCGCGCACCGCCTCCGCTCGCTCGGCGTGGGACCCGAGACCGTCGTCGCCGTCCTCATGGAACGGTCGCCCGACCTGGTCCTGTCGCTGCTCGCCATCACCAAGGCCGGCGGCGTGTACGCCCCGCTCAACGCGGTCGACCCGGCCTCCCGGCTCTCCCTCATCCTCGCCGACACGGCCGCACCGGTCCTCCTCGTCGACCCGGCGCTGTCCGACCACGACATCCTCACCGAGGCGGACGGCGTCCGGATCGTCCTGGTCGACGGGCTCGACCGCGACCCGGAGCTCGACGCCCACCCCGAGACGGCGCCCGAGGTCGCCACGCACCCCGACCAGTGGCTGTACGTGATGTTCACCTCGGGCTCGACGGGCGTGCCGAAGGGCGTCGCCGTCACCCACCGGAACGTCGCCGAACTGGCCCTGGACCACCGCTGGACCAGGCCCGCCCACGGACGCGTGCTCTTCCACTCCCCGCACACCTTCGACGCCACGACGTACGAGCTGTGGGCCCCGCTGCTGACCGGCGGCACCGTCGCGGTCGCCCCGACGGGTGTCCTGGACACGGCGGCGCTCGCGGGGGTGCTGGCGGAGGAGTCGATCACCGGCCTGTGGCTGACGGTGGGGCTGTTCCGGCTCGTGGCGGAGGAGGACCCGGCGGCCTTCGGCGGTCTGGGGGAGGTGTGGACGGGCGGCGATGTCGTGCCGCCGGAGGCGGTGCGCCGGGTGATGGACGCCTGCCCGGAGCTGACCGTGGTGAACGGCTACGGTCCGACGGAGACGACGACCTTCGCGACCTCCCACGAGATCCGCCGTCCCTTCGCCTACGACGGCGCGCTGCCCATCGGCGGCCCCCTCGACAACACCCGCCTCTACGTCCTCGACGACCACCTCGGTCTCGTCGCGCCCGGCGTCCCCGGGGAGCTGTACATCGCGGGCGCCGGACTGGCCCGCGGCTACCTCGGCCGCCCGGCCCTCACCGCCGAGCGGTTCGTCGCCGACCCGTACGGCCCCGCCGCCGGCTCCCGGATGTACCGGACGGGCGACCTGGTGCGCTGGTCGCGGGAGGGCGAGATCGAGTACCTGGGGCGGGCGGACCAGCAGGTGAAGCTGCGCGGCTTCCGCATCGAGCCCGGGGAGATCGAGTCCGCGCTGGTCGCCCACCCGTCGGTGGCGCAGGCCGCGGTGATCGTCCGCGAGGACCGGCCGGGCGACAAGCGACTCGTCGCCTACCTCGTCGGACACGGCGGCAGCAGCCCCGCCGGAGACCTCGACACGGCCGCCCTGCGCCGACACGCCGCCGACGCCCTGCCCGAGTACATGGTGCCGTCCGCGTTCGTGGTCCTGGACGCCCTGCCCCTCACCGGCAACGGCAAGCTCGACCGCCGCGCGCTGCCGCAGCCCGTCCTGACCGGCGAGAGCGACGGCCGGGCTCCGCGCAACCCCGTCGAGGAGGTGCTGTGCGGCCTCTTCGCCGACGTCCTCGGCCGCGCCTCCGTCACCGTCGACGACCACTTCCTGCGGCTCGGCGGGCACTCGCTGCTCGCCACCCGGCTCGTCAGCCGGATCCGCACCGCCCTCGGCGCCCGGATCACCGTGCGGGACGTCTTCCAGCATCCGACCGTCGCCCAGCTCGGCGAGCTGGTCGCCGCGGGCAACGGCGAGCCGGCCCGCCCCGCCCTGACGGTCCAGGACCGCCCCGAACGGGTGCCGCTCTCCTCGGCCCAGCAGCGCCTCTGGTTCCTCGACCAGTTGGAAGGGCCGTCCGCGACCTACAACATCCCACTGGCCGTCCGGCTCACCGGCGCGCTCGACGCGGAGGCCCTGCGCCGCGCGCTCACCGACGTCGTCGGACGCCACGAATCCCTGCGGACCGTCTTCCGCACCACCGGCGGCGAGGCCCACCAGCACGTCCTGCCCGCCGACGGGATCGACGTCCCCCTGCCGACGGCGGCGGCGACGGAGGAGCAGCTGCCCGGGCTGCTCGCCGACGAGAGCGCCAAGGTCTTCGACCTGACCTCGGAACTCCCGCTCCGGGCGGCCCTGTTCATTCTGGCGCCGGACGAGCACGTCCTCATGGTGGTCACCCACCACATCGCCTCCGACGGCTGGTCGAACGCCCCGTTCTTCGCCGACCTCGGCCGCGCCTACGAGGCCCGCGGCGCGGGCGTCGCGCCCGACTGGGCGCCGCTCCCGGTCCAGTACGCCGACTACACCCTGTGGCAGCGCGAGCTCCTCGGCACGGAGCAGCCGCCCCAACTCGACCACTGGCGGAAGGCGCTGGCGGACCTCCCCGAGGAGGCCACCCTGCCGACGGACCGGCCCCGGCCCGCCGTCGCCTCCTACCAGGGCTCCACCCTCACCGTGTCCTGCCCCGCTCCCGTCCACCGGGCGCTGACCGGGCTCGCACGGGAGACCGGCACCACCGTCTTCATGGTGGCCCAGGCCGCCGTGGCCACCGTGCTCGCGCGGTGTGGTGCCGGCTGTGACGTCCCGATCGGTTCGCCGGTCGCGGGGCGGACGGATCAGGCTCTCGACGATCTCGTGGGCTTCTTCGTCAACACGTTGGTCCTGCGGACGGACGTGGGTGGTGATCCCACCTTCCGTGAGGTGCTGGGCCGGGTGCGGGAGACGGATCTTTCCGCGTGGGCTCATCAGGACCTTCCGTTCGACCGGTTGGTCGAGGTGCTCAATCCTGAGCGTTCGGCTTCCCGGCATCCGTTGTTCCAGGTGATGCTCACCGTGGGTGACACGGCGGTGGGCGCGCCTGGACTGGGTGGTCTGCGGGCGGAGTTCGTGGCTCCGGAGCTGCGGATCGCGAAGTTCGACCTGACGTTCGCCTTCGGTGAGAGGCGGGCGGCCGACGGCGGGCCGGACGGGCTCGACATCACCGTCGAGTACGCCACCGACCTCTACGAGCACTCCACGGCCGAGAGCGTCGCGCACCGTCTCGCCCGCCTCCTCACCGACGCGGTGACCGACCCGGACCGGCCGATCTCCCGGCTGGCGCTTCTCGGCGACGAGGAGGACCGGCGTCTGACCGAGTGGGCGGGACCCGCGACCACGGCGCCCCGTCTCGGTCTGGACGGTCTGTTCGCGGGGCAGGCGGCGCGGTCGCCGGAGGCGACGGCGCTGGTGTTCGAGGACCAGGTGGTGTCGTACGGGGAGCTGGACGTCTGGTCGAACCGGCTGGCCCGTCATCTGACGGGTCGGGGTGTGCGGCCGGGGGATCTGGTGGGTGTGCATGTGGAGCGTTCGCCGCAGATGGTGGCCGCGCTGCTGGCCGTACTGAAGGCGGGCGCCGGCTACACGATGCTGGACCCGCTGTTCCCCGTCGAACGCCTCAACGGCGTCCTGGCGCAGGTGGCGCCGGCGGCCGTCCTCACCCAGTCGCACCTCGCCCCGCTGTCCACGCCCGCGGTGGTCGTCGACCTCACGGCGGAGATCGCCGAGGTCAGCGGGCTCTCGGGAGCCCCGGTGGAGACGGGCGGTTCACCCGAGTCGGTGGCGTGCGTGATGTTCACGTCGGGTTCGACGGGTCTGCCGAAGGGGGTGATGGCCTCGCACCGTGCGCTGGCCGCGACGTTCGTGGGTCCGGACTATCTGGCCTTCGGGCCGGAGCAGACGTTCCTGCAGTGCTCGCCGGTGTCCTGGGACGCGTTCGCCCTGGAGGTGTTCGGTCCGCTGCTGCACGGAGGCGTCTGCGTCCTCCAGCCCGGCCAGCACACCGACCCGTACCTCGTCGCGGAACTGGTCGAGAAGCACCAGGTCACGACCCTTCAGATGTCCGCCAGCCTCTTCAACCACATGCTCGACGAGTACCCCGCCGTCTTCGGGGAGATCCGCGAGGCCATGACCGCCGGAGAGGCCGCCTCTCCCGCCCACGTGGCCCGCGCCCTGGCCGATCACCCGCAGCTGCATCTGCTGAACGGCTACGGTCCGGCGGAGAGCATGGGGTTCACGACGGTGTTCGTGATCGAGCCGCGTGCGGCCGCGGGTGCGGCGAGCATCCCGGTCGGCGGTCCGCTCTCGGGCAAGCACGCCTATGTGCTGGACGCGAACCTGGAGCTGGTCGCGCCGGGTGTGCCGGGGGAGTTGTATGTCGCCGGTCATGGTCTGGCGCACGGTTACATCGGGCAGTCGGCTCTGACCGCGGACCGGTTCGTGGCGAACCCGTACGGGCCGGCGGGGGCGCGGATGTACCGGACGGGTGACCTGGCCCGCTGGAACAAGCAGGGTGCCCTGGAGTACCTCGGTCGTGGCGACGAGCAGATCAAGCTGCGGGGCTTCCGCATCGAGCCCGGCGAGATCGAGGCGGCGCTGATGGCCAACCCGGCGGTGGTGCAGGCGGCCGCCGTCGTCCGTGAGGACCGTCCCGGCGACAAGCGGCTCGTCGCGTACGTGGTGGGGGAGGCGGCTCCGGAGGAGCTGCGCCGGCATGTCGCGGCCCGCCTGCCCGAGCACCTGGTGCCCTCGGCGTTCGTGGTCCTGGAGGCGCTGCCGCGTACGGTCAACGGCAAGCTCGACCGCCGTGCCCTCCCGGCCCCCGACGACAGCGCCGCCGCCGAGGGCGGACGAGCACCCCGCAACCCCGCCGAGGAGATCCTCTGCGGACTCTTCGCCGACAACCTCGGACTCGCATCCGTCGGCATCGACGACAACTTCTTCCACCGCGGCGGACACTCCCTCCGCGCCACCAAGCTCACCTCCAGGATCCGCGACGCCTTCGGCGTACGCCTCGGCGTGCGGGAGGTCTTCCAGCACCCGACCGTGGCACGGCTCGCCGAGCTGATCGCGCGGAGCGGCGGCGACGAGGAACGCCCCGCGCTGACGGCGGGCGAGCGCCCCGAACTGCTCCCGCTCTCCTCGGCCCAGCAGCGCCTCTGGTTCCTCGACCAGCTGGAGGGGCCCTCGCCCACGTACAACATCCCGCTGGCCGTCCGGCTCACCGGCCCGCTCGACGCGGAGGCCCTGCGCCGCGCGCTCACCGACGTCGTCGGGCGCCACGAATCCCTTCGGACCTCCTTCCCCTCCGAGGCCGGGACGCCGCACCAGGCGATCCGCCCTCTCGCGGCGACCGACCTCGCGCTCCCGGTGACCCCGGTGACGGAGGAGTCGCTGCCCCAGGTGCTGGCCGGACTGTCCGGCACCACGTTCGACCTCTCCACGGACCTGCCCATCCGCGCGGATCTGCTGGAGCTGTCCCCCGAGAAGCACGTGCTTCTGGTGGTGATGCACCACATCGCCTCCGACGGCTGGTCGAACGGCCCGCTCCTGCGGGACCTCGCCACGGCCTACACGGCCCGCGGCGCGGGCGCCGCGCCCGACTGGGCGCCGCTCCCGGTCCAGTACGCCGACTACACCCTGTGGCAGCGGAGCCTCCTCACCACCGACGAGGAGCGCCAGGTCGCCTACTGGCGGCAGCAGCTGGCCGAACTGCCCGAGGAGGCGACGCTGCCGGCGGACCGGCCCCGGCCCGCCGTCGCCTCCTACCGCGGGGCCACCCACCAGGTGACCGCCCCCGCGTCCACGCACGCCGCCCTGACCGGGCTGGCGCGCGAGACCGGAACCACCCTGTTCATGGTCGCCCAGGCGGCCGTCGCCACTCTCCTCGCGCGGTGTGGTGCCGGCTGTGACGTCCCGATCGGTTCGCCGGTCGCGGGGCGGACGGATCAGGCTCTCGACGATCTCGTGGGCTTCTTCGTCAACACGTTGGTCCTGCGGACGGACGTGGGTGGTGATCCCACCTTCCGTGAGGTGCTGGGCCGGGTGCGGGAGACGGATCTTTCCGCGTGGGCTCATCAGGACCTTCCGTTCGACCGGTTGGTCGAGGTGCTCAATCCTGAGCGTTCGGCTTCCCGGCATCCGTTGTTCCAGGTGATGCTCACCGTGGGTGACACGGCGGTGGGCGCGCCTGGACTGGGTGGTCTGCGGGCGGAGTTCGTGGCTCCGGAGCTGCGGATCGCGAAGTTCGACCTGACGTTCGCGTTCGGTGAGAGGCGGACGGCCGACGGCGGGCCGGACGGGCTCGACATCACCGTCGAGTACGCCACCGACCTCTACGAACCCGGAACGATCGAGCGACTCCTCGACCGCATGCTGCTCCTCCTGGAGTGCGCCGCCACCGCACCCGACTCCCGCGTCGGCGCGATGGCGCTCCTCCACGAGGACGAGCGGGCACGCCTGACGGCCTGGGCCGGCGAGCCGACCCCGGGACCGGAGCTCGGTCTGGACGGTCTGTTCGCGGGGCAGGCGGCGCGGTCGCCGGAGGCGACGGCGCTGGTCTTCGAGGACCAGGTGGTGTCGTACGGGGAGCTGGACGTCTGGTCGAACCGGCTGGCCCGTCATCTGACGGGCCGGGGTGTGCGGCCGGGGGACCTGGTGGGTGTGCATGTGGAGCGTTCGCCGCAGATGGTGGCCGCGCTGCTGGCCGTACTCAAGGCCGGCGCCGGCTACACGATGCTGGACCCGCTGTTCCCCGTCGAACGCCTTGAAGGTGTCCTGGCGCAGGTCGCACCCACCGCCCTCCTCACGCAGTCGCATCTGCCGCGGCTCGCCACGGAGGCGGTCGTCGTCGACCTCACGGCCGACGTCGCCGAGGTCAGCGGGCTCTCCGGGACCGCCGTGGAGACAGGAGGTTCACCCGAATCCGTCGCCTGCGTGATGTTCACGTCGGGTTCGACGGGTCTGCCGAAGGGTGTGATGGCCTCGCACCGTGCGCTGGCCGCGACGTTCGTGGGTCCGGACTATCTGGCCTTCGGGCCGGAGCAGACGTTCCTGCAGTGCTCGCCGGTGTCCTGGGACGCGTTCGCCCTGGAGGTGTTCGGTCCGCTGCTGCACGGAGGCGTCTGCGTCCTCCAGCCCGGCCAGCACACCGACCCGCATCTCATCGCGGAACTGGTCGAGCGGCACGGGGTCACCTCGCTCCAGATGTCCGCGAGCCTCTTCAACCACATGCTCGACGAACACCCCCTGACCCTCGCCCACGTCAAGGAGGCCATGACCGCCGGAGAGGCGGCGTCCCCGAGCCACACGGCCAGGGCTCTGGCCGATCACCCTCAGCTGCATCTTCTGAACGGCTACGGTCCGGCGGAGAGCATGGGGTTCACGACGGTGTTCGTGATCGAGCCGGGTGCGGCCGCGGGTGCGGCGAGCATCCCGGTCGGAGGCCCGCTGGCCGGCAAGCACGCCTACGTGCTGGACGCGAACCTGGAGCTGGTCGCGCCGGGTGTGCCGGGGGAGTTGTATGTCGCCGGTCATGGTCTCGCACACGGATACATCGGGCAGTCGGCGCTCACGGCCGACCGGTTCGTGGCGAACCCGTACGGGCCGGCGGGGGCGCGGATGTACCGGACGGGTGACCTGGCCCGCTGGAACAAGCAGGGTGCCCTGGAGTACCTCGGTCGTGGCGACGAGCAGATCAAGCTGCGGGGCTTCCGCATCGAGCCCGGCGAGATCGAGGCGGCGCTGATGGCCAACCCGGCGGTGGTGCAGGCCGCCGCCGTCGTCCGCGAAGACCGCCCCGGCGACAAGCGGCTCGTCGCGTACGTGGTGGGGGAGGCGGCTCCGGAGGAGCTGCGCCGGCATGTCGCGGCCCGCCTGCCCGAGCACCTGGTGCCCTCGGCGTTCGTGGTCCTGGAGGCGCTGCCGCGTACGGTCAACGGCAAGCTCGACCGCCGTGCCCTCCCGGCCCCCGACGACAGCGCCGCCGCCGAGGGCGGACGAGCACCCCGCAACCCCGCCGAGGAGATCCTCTGCGGACTCTTCGCCGACAACCTCGGACTCGCATCCGTCGGCATCGACGACAACTTCTTCCACCGCGGCGGACACTCCCTCCGCGCCACCCGGCTGATCAGCCGCATCCGCGCCGTCTGGGACACCCGCATCACCATCAGCGACCTGTTCCGCAGCCCCACGCCCGCGCTCCTCGCCGAGCAGATCGCGGCGGGCAGCGGTGACGACCCGCTCGGCACCGTGCTCCCCATCCGCGCCGCCACGGCGACGGGCTCCGGCGAACCGCCCCTGTTCTGCGTCCACGCCGTGTCCGGGATGAGCTGGGGATACGCGGGCCTGCTGCCGCACCTCGACCAGGACCGGCCGGTCGTCGCGCTCCAGGCCCGCAGGCTCGGCGGCACCCACGACGCACCGGCCTCCCTGGAGGAGATGGCCGACGACTACCTCGCCGAGATCCGCAGGATCCAGCCCCACGGCCCCTACCACCTGCTCGGCTGGTCCTTCGGCGGTCTGGTCGCGCACGCCGTGGCGGCCCGGCTCGAAGCGGCGGGGGAGGACGTGGCCCTGCTGGCCCTGCTCGACTCCTACCCCCTCCCCGAGGGCTTCACCGCACCGGAGATCGACGGCCGGCACGTGCTGACCGCCCTCCTCGGCTCCGCCGGCGAGACGGTACGGGTGCGCTGCGCGGACACGGCGCCCGACGTCGACGAACTCGCCGACGCCCTGCGCCGGTCCGACCCGGTGCTCGGCGCCCTGGAGCACGCGCAGGCGGCGGCCGTCGTGGCGGCCACCCTCGACAACCTGCGGATGCGGTACCGGTACGTGCCGGACGTACGGTTCGGCGGCGACGCGCTGTTCTTCGACGCCACCGGCACACCGGCACCCGCCTCGGGCGCCGAGGCCTGGGCGCCGTACGTCACGGGCCGGGTCGAGGAGTTCGCCGTCGACTGCGAGCACGCCCGGATGACCGAGGCGGAGCCGCTGCGGGCCGTCGGACAGGTCCTCGCCCGCCGCCTGAGGCCCGCACGCATCTGAACCACCCCCGCACACCCGGGCCCGTACGGCCGCTCCACCGCCGTACGGGCCCCGGCGCGTCCGGCGGCCGCGCGCCGAACTGCCCGCATACTGCCGCCCGACCAGCCGGATCCCGGCCCCCGCGCTGCCTAGCGTGTGGATGTCCGCACGATCGGCCAGGCCCTGTGAGCGGTGCGGTCCGGCCCCCAGAGGAAGTCAAGGACATGGTGGATCATTCCGGTTGGCGGGTCGGCGTCGCCTCGGCCCCGATACATCACGGCGAAATTCTCCAGGGCGTCTTTCCGCACCAGGGCCAGCTCACCCGGGGACTGGTCACCCTGCCCTGCACCGTCCACACCACCCGGGCCTCGTTCATCCCCGCGCGGGGCGAGAAGCTGACCGTCTACCCGACCTGGAAGACCAAGGCGGCGCGGGCCGCGCAGCTCACCGCCGAGGCCTGCCTGCCGCCAGGGGAGGGACCGGTGGGCGGGCACCTCGAACTCACCGGCGACGTCCCGCTCTGCCGCGGCTTCGGCTCCTCCACGAGCGACGTGCTCGCCGCCGTCTGGGCCGTACAGGACGCCCTGGTGTCCCCGCTGCCCCCGGAGGAGATCGCCAGGATCGCGGTGCGGGCCGAGACGGCGTCCGACTCCCTGATGTTCAACGAGAGTTCGGTGCTGTTCGCGCAGCGCGAGGGCAAGGTCATCGAGGACTTCGGCTACCGCATGCCGGCCGTGCGCGTCCTCGGCTTCGGCTCCCGCCCCGAGAACGAGGGCAGAGGCGTCGACACACTGGCCTTCCCGCCCGCCGAGTACGGCGGCGCCGAACTCGAACTCTTCGCCGAACTCCAGGTGATGCTGCGCGAGGCCATCCACACCAAGGACGTCGCCCTCGTCGGCGCCGTCGCCACCGCCAGTACCGACATCAACCAGCGGCACCTGCCCATCCCCCGCCTCGACGGGCTGCGCTCCATCGTGCGGGAGACCGGCGCCCTCGGCATCCAGGCCGCGCACAGCGGGGACATCGCCGGGCTCCTCTACGACCGGGACGACCCCGACGTCGAGGCCCGCACCGAACACGCCCAGCGACTCCTGCACAACATCGGCATCCACGAGCAGTGGATCTTCACGACGGGTGACTGACATGACTACGACCACGATCGCGGGCGTCGGCAGGCTGCACGACTCGGTGGTGGACGCCACCGAACTGCCCCGCATCATCCAGGTGACCGACAACCTCTACGCGGCCGCGTTCAGCCTCATGAAGCTGCTGCCGGCGCGCTACATCATCGACCGGGCCGAGGCCGCCGGACTGCTGCGTCCCGGCAGCAGGATCATCGAGACCTCCTCCGGCACCTTCGCGCTCGGCCTGGCGATGGTCTGCCGGCTGCGCGGCTACGACCTCACCATCGTCGGCGACTCCGCGATCGACCGCGACCTGCGCAACCGGCTGGAGATGCTCGGCGCCACCGTCGAGATCGTCGAGTACGCCGGGCAGAGCGGCGGCATCCAGGGCGCCCGCCTCGCCCGCGTCGAGGAACTCCGCCGCCTCCACCCCGACAGCTTCGTGCCCGGACAGTACGACAACCCCGACAACCCCGGCGCCTACGCCGTCGTCGCCGACCTCATCGGCGAGACCGTCGGCTCCGTCGACTGCCTCGTGGGCCCGGTCGGCTCCGGCGGTTCCACCGGCGGCCTCGCCGCCGCCCTGCGGCCCGCCGACCCGGCCCTGCACCTCGTCGGCGTGGACACCCACGGGTCCATCATCTTCGGCTCGCCCGACGGCCCGCGCACCCTGCGCGGCCTCGGCAGCAGCATCCACCCGGGCAACGTCCGCCACAGCGCCTACGACGAGGTGCACTGGGTGACCGCCCCCGAGGCCTTCCACGCCACCCACGAACTCTTCCGCAACCACGGCCTGTTCATGGGACCCACCAGCGGCGCCTCCTTCCAGGTCGCCTCCTGGTGGGCCGCGCGCAACCCGGACAGCAAGGTCGTCATGGTGCTGCCCGACGAGGGCTACCGCTACCAGTCCACCGTCTACCACGCCGAGTGGCTGCGCGAGCAGGGCATCGAACCGGCGCCCGCCCCCGGCGGCCCGGTCACCGTCGACCACCCGCTCGACGCCCCCTCCGCGTGGACCCGCCTCGTGTGGGCCCGGCGCGGCTTCGACGACGTGATGACGCCGGAGGTCCCCGACCTCGGCGCCCTGGCCGCCCCGGACGCCGGAGACCTCGGAGAGCCGACGCCGGAGGTCCGGTCGTGACCGCCCCGCTGCTGCTCCTCGTCGAGTCCAACACCACCGGCACCGGGCGCCAGTTCGCCGCCCGGGCCCGCGACCTCGGCGTCGTCCCCGTCCTGCTGAGCGCCGATCCCGGCCGCTACCCGTACGCCGCCGAGGACGGACTGCGCACCGTCGTCGTGGACACCTCCGACGGCGACGCCCTCCGGTCCGCCGTGGCCGGCCTGGCCGCCGCCGAGCCGGTCGCCGGGGTGCTCTCCAGCTCCGAGTACTACGTCGCCACCGCCGCGGACCTCGCCGCCGGCCTCGGGCTCCCCGGGCCGTCCGCCGACGCCGTCCGCGCCTGCCGCGACAAGGCCGCGCAGCGCCGCACCCTCGCCGCGGCCGGGGTGCCCGTACCGCTCTTCTCGGCGGCCGGCGACGTCGCCGAGGCGATCGCCGCCGCCCAGTGGATCGGCGGCCCCGTCGTCGTCAAGCCGGTCCAGGGATCGGGCAGCCTGGGCGTACGCCTCTGCCGCGACCGGGACGAGGCGGCCGAGCACGCCGGCGGTCTGCTGGCCGCCACCGTCAACGAACGCGGCCTGCGCACCCCGGGCGTGGTCCTCGTCGAGCAGTACCTGACCGGCCGCGAGTTCTCGGTCGAGGTCTTCGGCGAGGAGGCCGTCGTCACGGTCGCCAAGCACGTCGGCGCGCCCCCGGTGTTCGTCGAGACCGGCCACGACGTGCCCGCCGTCCTGCCCGCCGCGCAGTCCGCCGCGCTCGCCGACACCGCCGTCCGCGCCGTCCGCGCCCTCGGCCTCGGCTGGGGCGCGGCCCACGTCGAACTGCGGCTCGACGGCGACACCGCCCGGGTCATCGAGGTCAACCCGCGGCTCGCCGGCGGGATGATCCCCGAGCTCGTGCGCCGGGCCCGCGGGGTCGACCTGGTCGGCGCCCAGGTACGGGCCGCCCTCGGTGCGGACGTCGACCTCTCCGGCACCCCGGACGCCGCGGGCGCGGCGTCGATCCGCTTCCTGACCGCCGGCACCGACAGCGTCCTCGCCGACGTCACCGCCGCCGGGACGGCCGCCCGCGCCGTGCCCGGCGTCGTCGACGCCGCCCTCTACCGCCCGGCCGGGACCGAGGTCGGGCCCGCCGAGGACTTCCGGGGACGGGTGGGCCACGTGATCGCCACCGGTACGGCTCCCGCGGAGTCCGCCGCCGCGGCCGACACCGCCCTGACCCTCGGACTCGCCACCGCGCTGACCCCCCTGACGGCGGGCGCACCGGTGGCCGGAGCGGCCGCGAGGGAGGCGGTGCCGGCATGAGCGGCGGCACCACCGGCACGAGCGGCCCCGAGGCGGGCGTCCACACCGGCCGGCTGCGGACCGGCCTCGACCCGCGCGCCCACCGCATCGTGTACGACCAGTACCGCACCGACGACGGCGACCCGGTCGGCGACGAACTACGCCTGATCAGCGAGGTCGACCGGGCCCACCTGGTGATGCTCGCCGAACGCGGCATCGTCGACCCGGCCCGCGCCGCGGCCCTCCTCACCACCGTCGACGCGCTGCGCGCCGAGGACTTCGCACCCCTTCGCTCCCGGCCCATGCCCCGCGGCCTGTACCTGGCGTACGAGGGCTGGCTCGTCGACCGGCTCGGCCAGGAGACCGGCGGGGTGCTGCACACCGGGCGCTCCCGCAACGACCTCAACGCCACCACCGTCCGGCTCCGGGTCCGCGGCCCCTACGGCCGGCTCCTCGACGAAGTCGCCGAACTGGCGCGGGTCCTGCTGGACAAGGGGGAGGCGTACCGGGACGTCACCATGCCCGCCTACACCCACGGGCAGCCCGCCGTGCCCATCAGCTACGGCCACTACCTGACCGGGATCGCGGGCGCCGTCCTGCGCTCGCTCGCCGGACTGCTCGACGCCGGCCGGGAGATCGACGTCAACCCGCTCGGCGCCGGAGCCGTCGGCGGCACCTCGGTGCCGGTGGACCCGGCCCGCACCGCGGACCTCCTCGGCTTCACCGCCGCCGCGCCCAACTCGGTCGACGCCGTCGCCTCCCGCGACTTCGTCCTGCGGATGCTCTCCGCCTCCGCGGTCCTCGGCGTCCTCCTCGCCCGGACGGCCCGTGACCTGACGTGGTGGACGACGGAGGAGTTCGGGCTGCTCAGGATGGCCGACGACCTGGTCGGCTCCAGTTCGATGATGCCGCAGAAGCGGAACCCCTTCCTGCTCGAACACATCCAGGGCCGCTCGACCTCCGCGCTCGCCGGCTTCACCGGCGCCGCGGCGGCCATGTCGACCGCCGGCTACACCAACGCCATCGCCGTCGGGACCGAGGCCGCCCGCCACCTGTGGCCCGGTCTCGCCGACACCACCCAGGCCGTCACCCTCCTCCGGCTCGTCGTCGACGGCGCGGAACCCGACCGCGACCGGATGCGCGACCGCGCCCGGGAGGGCTTCACCTCGGCCACGTACCTCGCCGAACGCCTCGTCGTCGACGGCATGCCCTTCCGCACCGCCCACCACCTGGTGGGCGAGACCGTCCTCGGCGCCCTCGACGGCGGCACGCCGCTGTCCGACGCGGCCCGCGCCCACCCCGGCGTGGCCGCGGCCGCCGCCGGATACCCGGCCGACTGGCTCGAACCGGAGACCGTGGCCGCGGCCTGCGCCCACGGCGGCGGACCCGGCGGCGCCGGACCGGCCGAGGCGATGGCCCGGGCGCGTACCGAACTCGCCGCCCTCACCGCCGAGTCGGACGCCCGCCGGGACCGCTGGGCGGACGCCGCCGCACGGCTGACCGCCGAGGCCGCCGGGGTGGTGGCCGCCGCGTCGGACGGCTCGGCGCCCGGCGCGGCCACCGAGGCGGTGGCCGCCCGATGACCGCGCGACGCCGGGACGGGCTGCTGCGGCAGCGCGACTTCCGGCTCCTGTGGGCGGGGGAGACCACGAGCCGCTTCGGCAGCAACATCACCGGCGTCGCCATGCCGTTGGTCGCCGTGGTCACCCTGGACGCGAGCACCTTCTGGGTGAGCGCCCTGGCCGCCGCCGCCTGGCTGCCGTGGCTCTTCCTCGGGCTGCCCGCGGGCGCCTGGGTGGACCGGCTGCCGCGTCGCCCGCTGATGGTGGCCTGCAACGTGGCCTCCCTGGTGCTCCTGCTCAGCGTGCCGGCCGCCGCCTGGCTCGACGTGCTGACCATGACGCAGCTGCTCTTGGTCGCCCTGCTCACCGGCGTCGCGAACGTCTTCTTCTCCATCGCGTACCGGGTGTACGTGCCGTTCGTCGTCCCCCGCGAGCACCTCACCGAGGCCAACGCCAAGCTCCAGGGCAGCGAATCGGCCGCGCAGCTCGCCGGACTCGGCGGCGGCGGCGCCCTCGCGGGCGCGTTCGGAGCGGTCGCCGGTCTCGTCGCCAACGCCGCGACCTTCCTGGTCGCCACGCTGTGCCTGCTCGGCATCCGCGCCCGGGAACCGGTACCGGAGCGCCCCGAACGGCCCCAGGCCCTGCGCAAGGACGTCACCGAGGGGCTGCGGCACACCGTCCGCGACCCCTATCTGCGCGTCCTGACCACCTACGGCACCGTCACCAACCTGCTGCTCACCGGCTACCAGGCCATCCTCACCGTGTTCCTCGTCCGCGAACTCCACGTGGGCGAGGCCATGGTGGGCTGGCTGCTGGCCGGCAGCAGCGTGGGCGGCCTGCTCGGCGCCGTCGTCGCCACCCCCGTCGCCCGCCGCTTCGGCACCGCGCGCGGCATGCTGCTCTGCAAGTTCGCCACGGCCCCGTTCGGGCTGCTCATCCCGCTGGCCGAACCCGGCTGGCGGGTCGTGCTGCTGCCCGTCGGCGGAGCCTTGCTGGCGCTCGGCGTCGTGTCCGCCAACGTCATCCAGGGCGCGTTCCGCCAGCAGTACTGCCCGCCGCAGCTGCTCGGCCGGATCACCGCCAGCGTCTCCGTCGCCAACTTCGGTGCCATCCCCGTCGGTTCGCTGCTGGGCGGCGCGCTGGGCGGGACGCTCGGACTGCGGCCCGCGCTGTGGCTCCTCACCGCCGGTCTCGCGGTCAGCTCCGTCCTGCTGCTCGCCGGGCCGCTGCGCACCCGCCGCGACCTGCCCACCGAACCGCCGGCCGAGCCGCCCACCGGGGAACCCCCCGAGAGGCCCGCCGGGCAGGGCGGCGGGGCGCCCGTACCGGCGGACCCCACCGAACCGGCCGATCGGCGGGCCCTCCGGCACGCCGTCCCCGAACAGGGCTGATCCGTCCCGACGGTCGGCCGCCTCCGCGCATCCGTCATCGAACAGGAGGGGTCCCGTGAGCGATCCCAGAAGCGGTCCCCGGAGTCCCGCGAGCGGCGCCGTGCTGCTCGCCCCCCTGCCGCCCCCGCGCGCCCTGCCCCGGCCGGGCTCCCTGGACCTGTGGCTGCTCCGGGTCTCCGACGCCCGGGGCGCCGGGCTCGACGCCGGGGTCCTGGACGCCGGCGAGCGGCAGCGCGCCGCGGGTCTGGCGCACGCGGAGGACCGGGTCCGCTTCACCGCCGCCCACCTGGCACTGCGCCGGCTGCTCGGCACCTACCTCGACACCCTGCCGCAGGACATCCGCTACGGCCGGGAGACCTGCCCCTGCTGCGGCGGCCCGCACGGCCGGCCGACCGTCCTGGGGGCCTCGCGCGGCCTGCACTTCTCGCTCTCCCACCGAGGGGACCTCGTCCTCGTGGGCACGGCGGTGGCGCCCATCGGCGTCGACGTCGACCTGGTCGCCGACCCGGGCGGCGCGGCGGAGCTCGCCGCCATGCTGCACCCCGCGGAGCAGCGCGAGATCGAGGCACTGCCTCCGCCGCGCAGGCCGAGGGCGCTGGCCCGGCTGTGGACCCGCAAGGAGGCCTACCTCAAGGGGCTCGGCACCGGCCTGGGCCGCGATCCGGCCGCCGACTACGTGGGCTCGGGCAGCCCCGACGGGCCGCTGCCACCGGCCGGCTGGACCCTGCTCGACATCCCCGTCGACCGCGGCTACGCGGCGGCGGTCGCCGTCCACGGCGAACTGACCACGCTCTCGCCCCGGGTGAACCGCCTGTCGGAGCGGGACATCAGGGGAGACCCGGCGGCCCGCCCGTGAGGGCCCGGCGCACACGCGGAAGGTCCCCGGACGATCTGTCCGGGGACCTTCCGCGTGTCCGGGTGCGGCCGGGCGGCCGACTCCGCCGCTCAGCCGGCCATCGCGATCCACTCGTCGAGCTGCTCCTGCGTGGTGGCCGGATCGGCCACCAGGTCGGCCAGCGCGTCATCGGCGTGGTGGCGGGTGGAGACGGCGGGGCAGCGCCCGCACGCGGCGACCCCGGTCTGCTTCCACCACTGGCACCGGGCCCTGAGGTGACACCGCGGGACGGGGCCGTCCTCCTGCGCGGCGGGCCGCGCGAGCACCCGCTCCACGAGCGTGCAGTCGCCGCCCCTGCGGTTCACGCAGTCACTCACGCAGTGCGACGCGAACCGCAGGACGCGCCGCGGCTCGATGCCCTCCGGCACCTCGCCGAGCACCTCGGCGGCCGGCACGGGATCGGCCAGGTACACCACGCGCCCGTCCTGCCCGGACCGTACGCCCAGGACGACGGACTCCGGCGCGTGCGCCTCCCCGCTGGGGCACCAGGTCTGCGAGGGGCCGCCCTCGCCCACGGTCGTCACCTCGGCCTCAGCAGGTTCCGGAGTCGGTGCCGGCCACCTGCGTCACCCTGCCGCCGACGCTCCGGCTCAGGGACTGCTCCCCGGCCTGCTCCTCCTGGGCGACGGCGAGCCGGATGCTGTCCTTGAGCTGGGACACCGAGGTGATGCGCTCGGCCCGGCCGCTGTCCGCCGCGTTCGCCGCACCGGCTCCGGTGACGACGAGTCCGGCGGCGAGCAGTGCGGCGGCACCGGCCGCGGCCACCTTGCGAGTCGGGTTCTCCATGGCGTACTCCTCCTCCTGGTATGGGAGTTGCGAGCGTAGGCCGGTGGAGCGCCGTGGCCGGAACTTTGCGGCGGCAGTTGACCGGCGGTTCCGCCGCCGGGGCCGGGACCTGCGAAGACGCGGCCGCGGGCGGGGCGGCCGCCGGTGCCGTTCGGGGCGGGGACGCCGTCCGCGGCCGGGCCGGTGGCCAAGGGGGGACGGGGCCGCCGGCGGGTGGCGGGGAGCGGGAACGCCGCTACGGCGCGGAGGGCGGCAGCAGGGCGCCGGCGAGCCGGTCGAGGGCGTCGCCGTCGGGGCGGGCCGCGCCGGTGAGGGTTCCGACCAGGGCCTGGGCGAGGACGGTCGCCGCGCCGATCCGGTCGTCCTCGCGCTCGTCGCCGGTGACCTTCCCGATCACCGCGTCCCGTACCGCCGGGGAGGTGTCGGAGTCCCCGAACAGGTCGGGGAAGGACAGCGCCATCATGCACACGCCCACGTTGGCCGAGAGGATCGAACGCCCGGCGAGCTCCGGGCTGGTCCGGAGCCGGCCGGCGTCGCGGCAGCGTTCGACCGCCTTCAGCAGGATCGCCTGCGCCTCCTTGACGGCCCCGGGCTTCGCGTCGCCGGCCGGCGTGAACATCAGCCGGTAGAGGTGGGGGTTGCGGAGCGCGAAGGCGACGTGGCTGTCCCAGGCCGTCCGCAGGTCCTCGACCGGATCGTCCGTGAGCGGGTTCCTGCGCTTCTCGGCGAGGAAGCGGGCGAAACCGGCGTCGGCGACCGCCGTGAGCAGCCCCTGCTTGTCGCCGAACTGCCGGTAGATCTCGGGCATGCCGACCTTCGCCCGGTCGCAGATGGCGCGGGTCGAGATCGACAGTGCGTCCTTGGTGGCGAGGAGTTCCTCGGTGGCTTCCAGGATGCGCGCGCGTGCCGTCGACATGCTCCCCACGATAACAGCGCTAACAAGCGACGTAAGCGATGCTGACAAACTGTGTTAGCGTTGAAAACACCCCGGGGGTCCGGCGCCGCCTCCGACCCGAGCACCTGCTTCGCTCCCTCTCTCCGTCTTGGAAGGAACCCCATGACCGCCTCCACCACCCTCCGCGACGTGATCGGCCTGCCAAAGGACCTGCCGCGCCTGGCCGATTCCACGCTGATCATGATCGACTTCCAGAACACCTACCGCTCCGGCGTCATGCGGCTCGACGGCGCCGAGGCCGCCCTCGCCGCCGGCGCGCGCCTGCTGGCCGCGGCACGCGCCGCGGGAGCTCCCGTGGTGCACGTCGTCAACGACGGCGGTGAGGGCACCCCGTACGACATCCGGGCCGAGATCGGCGCCATCAGCGACGAGGTCGCCCCGGTCGAGGGCGAGAAGGTGGTCGTCAAGCAGTTCCCCGACGCCTTCCACGCCACCGACCTCGAAGCGGCCCTGAAGGACCTCGGCGCCGGCGGGGACCTGGTCATCGCCGGCTTCATGACCCACATGTGCGTCCTCTTCACCGCGCAGGGCGCCTTCAACCGGGGCCACCGCCCCACCGTCGTCGCCGAGGCCACCGCCACCCGCCCCCTGGAGGGCCCGGACGGCACCGTCACCTCCGCGGAGGCGCTCCAGTCCGCCGCCCTGACGACGGTCAGCGACCTGTTCGGCACGGTGGCCCGCACGGTCGACGAGCTCGTGCGCTGACACCACCCCGACGTCCGGGTGTCGTGTCCCGGCCCGCACGGGGGGGCCGGGACACGACACCCCCACCGGGCCCGAGCCCCCGACCGGCCCCCCGACACCGGGAGTTCACCCGAGGTGCGCCGGAACACCGCCCGGTGATCGGTTGCGGGTCGCCCGGCTCGGCGGTAATGGCCGTCCGCCCGTGACGGCTCACCCGGGCGTCCCGTTCCGAACGCCCCCTGGAGGACGTGTGCCCCCCGCCGCCGAGACCCTGCTCGACGAGGTCGACGGTGAGGAGGGGGCGGGCGGCCCGCACCACCCGCTCCGAGCCCCGCGGCGCCCGCGCTCCCCGGCCGTCCTCGGCCCTGCGGCGGCCGCCCTGCTCGCCGCCGCACTCCTCGCCCTCGCCACCCGGCTCTCGGGCGGGTACCCCCTCGGCCCGACGACCAGGAACACCGTCGACCTCGGCCAGCAGTACCTGCCCTTCCACGCGTACTGGCGCTCCCTCCTGCTCGGCGAGACCCACGGAGACGCCTTCCTCAACTGGAACTCCGGATTCGGCGCCAACTTCCTCGGCGACATCGGCACCTATCTGAGCAGCCCCTTCGACCTGCTCGTGGTGCTCTTCCCGGCGGACCGCGCCGAACTCGCCCTGTACGCCGTCACCGTCCTCAAGATCTCCGCCGCCGCGGCGGCGATGGCCCTGCTGCTCCTGCGGCTGCGCCCCGGCCCCTGGCCGGTCGCCGCCGTACTCGGCACCGCCTACGCCCTCTCCGGATGGACCTTCGACTTCGGCACCACCGTGCCGATGTGGCTCGACGGGCTCATCGCGTTCCCGCTGCTCTGCCTGGTCGGCGAATGGGCCCGCGCCGGACGCCGCCCCGTCCTCGGTCCGCTCGTGGTCGCCCTGGCCTGGACCGCCAACTTCTACACGGCCTACATGGCCACCCTCGGCGCCGCCGTCGTCCTGCTCGTCCGCCTCCTCACCGCCGAAGAGGCGGCGGGCGCGCGGCAGCGCCTGGCCGGGGCGCTGCGCGCCGCCCGCGGCGTGCTCCTCGGCATCGGCCTCGCCGCGCCCCTCGTCGCGGTCGTCTTCCTCGGCACCAAGGTCGCCGACCCCACCCCCGAGGCGACCTTCGCCCCCGCCGCCTGGACGGAACTCCTCGCCCGGTTCCTGCCGGCCACCGCGAGCCTCGCGAGCCCCGCCCTCTTCATCGGCACGCCCGCCCTCGCCCTCGCCCTCACCCTGCCCTTCAACAAGGCCGTGGCCCCACGCGTCCGGGCCGGCTGGTCGGCCGCCGTGCTCCTGGTGACGCTCTCCCTCCAGTGGGAGCCGACGCACCTGCTCTGGCACGCGGGCGCCTCGCCCAACGGAGGCCCCTACCGCCAGGCCTTCGTCCTGTGCGGACTGCTGGTCGTCACCGGATGGTTCTCCGCCGCCCGGGGCGTCCCCCGCCCGCCCTCGCTCCTCGCCGGCGGCGCCCTGCTCGCACTCCTGGCCGGCGCGGCCCGCGGCAGCGTCGACGTCGACCGCTGGACCTACCCCGCCTTCGGCACCGCCGCCGCCCTCACGCTCGCCGCCGCCCTCGCCGCCCTCCCGCACCGGCGCCGCACCCCGAAAACCGCCCGCGTCCTCGCCGCCGCCCGCGCCCTCCCCGTCCTCGCCCTCGTCCTCCTCCTCGCCGCGCAGGCCGGCGAGACCGTCGTCACCGGCAAGCGGATCGAGGAGCAGCAGCGCGACGAGGTCGCCTGGTCGCCCCGGATCGGCCCCTGGCACACCGCCGTGGCCGAGGCGGCGGCCCGCGCGGACGCCTGGCCGGAGCACCGGACGGAGCCCGGGGAGATCCCCGGCGGCAACGACGCACTGATCGCGGGCGGACAGGGCGCCGACTACTACAGCAGCCTCACCGCCGAGGCGACCTCCCGGACCCTGGCCGACCTGGGCTTCGGGTACTACGCCAAGGGCCGCCACCCGGTCACCCTGGACAACCCGGTGGCCGACGCCCTCTTCTCCGTCGGCACCCGGATCCGCTCGGTGCCGACCGAACCGGTGCGCAAGGACACCCCGCCCCGGGCCGAGGTGTCCGTCACCACCACCCCCGTACCCCCGCTGGTCACCGTCCGTCCGGAGAAGCGGCCCCCGACCCACCCCGGGGACTCCGCGTTCGCCCGGCAGGAGCGGCTCCTCGGCGCCGACGTGTACGAGCTGCCGGAGGTGACCCGGGACGGACGGACCGTCACCGCCCGCTGCCCGGCGGGCTCGCAGCTCTGGTTCTGGGCCCCCGAGTACCACGGCGGCGCCGCCCTCGCGGGGGAGCCGCCCGTCGACTTCGACGGCCGGCCGCCCGCCGTCCGCGCCGCCATGCGGGCCCTCGGCACCGTGCCCGCCTCCGGCGAGGTGCGGATCGGACTGAGCCCCGAGCGGGCCGTCCGGCTGCCCAGGCAGCCGGTCGGCTGCCTGCTCCGGGACCGGCTCGACTCCGCCGTGCGGCGGCTGACCGCCACCGGCGCCACCGCGGTGCGCGCCACCGGACACACCGTCACGGCCGAACTCCCCTCCGGCAGCACGGGGACCGCGGTGCTCGCCGCCCCCCGCATCTCCGGCTGGCGGTGCGCCGCGGGCGACGAGGAGCCGCGCCCGGCGCGCACCTACCAGGGCCTCGTCGCGATCCCGCTCGACGGCCGGGCGACCACCGTCACCTGCGCCTTCCGCCCGCCCGGGCTCACGCTCGGCGGAGCCGTCGGCCTGACCGCGCTCCTCGCGCTGATCGCGACGGGGACCCTGCACCGGCGCGCCCGGCGGCGGGCCGGGCGGTCCGACGGCCCGCCGGCCGCCGGCTGAGGCCGGTTCCGCGCCGGCTTTCCACGGGGGACGCCAAGAGTTCACCCGGAGTGCACGCGCGGATCGTTCGCCCGGAAATGCGAGCCGTTACGGTACCGGCCGTAGCGGGGTTGAACTGTTCGATTCAGTATGGGGATTCCGAGTGCCGAAACTGTCCGTCGTCGTACCGTTCCACAATGTCGGGGCGTACGCGCCCGACACCCTGCGCAGTCTCGCGAACAACGCGGATCCGGAATTCGAGTTCCTGCTGGTCGACGACTGCTCGACGGACGACACCCCGGAGATCCTCGACCGCTGGCGCGACCGCCTGCCGAACGCCACCGTCCTCCGGCACGAGACGAACAGCGGGGTCGCCCAGGCGCGGAACACGGGCATCGACGCGGCCCGCGGCGACTACCTCACCTTCCTCGACGGCGACGACTGGTACGCGCCCGGCCACCTGAAGGCCATGGTGGCCGGGATCGAACGCCTGGGCTGCGACTTCGCCCGCACCGACCACGTCCTCTCGGAGGGCCGGAAGCGGAACATCCGCTATGCCCCGGCCAAACGCCGCGACACCGTCATGGACCCCCGCGACGGAATCTCGCCCGCCAGCATGGTGACGATGGTCGACTATCCGTTCGTCCCCTTCGGCATTTACGCCTCCCGGCTCTTCCAGAACGGCGCATCCCGTTTCGAGACGTCCCTGAGAACGGCCGAGGACCGCCTCTGGGTATGGCGTCTCCATCTCCGGGCGCGCACGTTCGCCGCGCTTTCCCTGCACGGCGTCTTCTACCGCAGGGGCGTCACCACCTCGCTCACCCAGATCACCGACAACCGGCAGCTGGACTTCATCCCGTCCTACGACACCCTGCTCGCCGACGTCTCCCGCGACCCCGAGGCGGACCGGTTCCTGCCGAAGGCCGTCCGCACCTACTGCGCGATGATCGCCTTCCACATGGGCAAGGTCGGCACGTACGAGCCCGCCGTCGCCGAGCGGCTCCGCGCCGACGTCCGGGACGCGCTCCACCGGATGCCCCCGCAGGTCCTCGAAGAGACACTCGCCACCATGGACACCCCCCGCAGCACCCTCCTCCGGAGCCTGCGCGACACCGTAAGGACCGCCTGACCCATGGCCCCCGCCCCCGAGAAGGCACCGGCGCCCCACCCGGCCACCGACGGCCGCCCGGTCCAGATCTTCCAGGTGTCCACCCTCTACGGCGCCGCCACCCTCGCCGCCTCCCTGGACGCCGGACAGTTCGGCCCCCGGGAGGACGCCCGCCGCCTCCTGCTGATCTCGCGCAACGCCGAGATCCCGGAGACCGCGCTGCGCATGGAGACCATGACCGGCTACGAGCGGATCGCCGGCCGCTTCGACGGCGTCCTCGACTGGAACGAGACGATCCACCCGTACCACCCCGCCGCCTGGGCCCCCCGCCCCGAGGAGGCACCGCTCTGGCAGCGCGTGCTGCGCACCGCGTGGGACCTCGGCGGCGCCCCGGTGGAGCTCATCGTGGAGTCCATCCAGGTCAACCCCGCCAAAGCACTGGCCGGCGCCTTCCCCGAGAGCGCCGTCCACGTCTACGCCGACGGCCTGATGAGCTACGGCCCGACCCGCAACGACCTCGCGCAGTCGATCGCCTGCCGGATCCGCCGGGTCCTCCACCTCGACCTGGTGCCGGGACTGCGCCCCCTCCTGCTGAGCGAGTACGGCGTGGAACCGGAGATCGTCCCCGACAGCGCCTTCCGCGCGGTCCTCGCCGAGATCGCGGCGGAGGCGGCCGACGACCCCGGGATCCTCCGGGCGGCCGCCGCCGGCCCCACCGCCCTGATGCTCGGCCAGTACCTCGCCGCCCTCGACCTCCTCACCGTCGACGAGGAGGAGGACCTGCACGTCCGGATGCTCCGCGGCGCCGCCGCCGCGGGACACCGCTCGGTGGTCTTCAAGCCGCACCCGTCCGCGCCCGCCGGCTACTCCGCGGCGCTCCGCGCGGAGGCGGAGCGGTCGGGCGTCCGGCTCACCGTGCTCGACGGACCGCTGCTCGCCGAGACCTTCTACGAGCGGTGCAGGCCCCGGCTCGTCGTCGGCTGCTTCTCGACCGCGCTGTTCACCGCCGCCGTCTACTACGGCGTCCCCGTCGCGCGCGTCGGCACCGCCGAGGTCCTCGCCCGGCTCACCCCCTACGAGAACAGCAACCGGATCCCGCTCACCGTCGTCGACCACCTCGTCCCGGACCTGGAGGGCGACGAGGCGCCGGCGGTCCCCGGAGCGGCCCCGGACTCACTCACCCCGCTCGTCCGCGCGGTCGGCTACTGCATGCGGCACAAGAGCCACCCGGGGATGCGGGAGGAGGCCGCCGCCTTCCTCGCCGCGCACCACGCCGACCCGGACGTCGCGCACCACTTCGACACCGAGCGCCTCGGCCTGCTCGGCCTGCCGGGCGGCACCGGCGCGGCAGCGCGGGGGAGCGGCCTGCAGTCCCGGCTCCGCCGGAGCCTGGCACGGCCCCGGCGGGGCTGAACCGGCCCGCGGGCCGGGCTCCGCCGGAGCCCCGCACGGCTGGACCGCCCGAGCGGGGCCGCCCCACCCGGGCGGGCGGCGGCCCCCGGCCTCACCCGGCGTCGGACCTGACGAGGGTGAAGACCGCACCCTCCGGGTCCGTGACCAGCGCGAGCCGCCCCGCCGTCGCGTCGCGCGGGGGACTCAGCACATGACCGCCGAGCTGCAGCACGAGCCGGGCGGCCGCGTCCGTGTCGGCGACCTCGAAGTACGTCATCCAGTGCGGGCCCCGGTCCCGGGGCAGCGCGGAGCCGACGCCGTGCAGCGAGGCCACCGGCGCGCCGTCCACATGGAGCGTCGCGTAGTCGTGGTCGGGGGACACGACCGGCTCCACCTCGTGCCCGAAGACCGTCCGGTAGAACTTGCCGACCGAGGACGTCTCGTACGTCAGGAGCTCGTTCCACACGGGCGTCCCGGGCGGTCCCGCCGCCGCCGTCCCGTGGTGCGCCTCCGCCTGCCAGATCCCGAAGACCGCGCCCACCGGGTCGGAGCAGACCGCCATCCGGCCGGCCTTCCCCGCGTCCAGCGGACCCACGGCCACCGTGCCGCCGCAGCAGCGGATGCTCTCGGCGGTCTCGTCGGCGTCGTCGGTGGCCAGGTACGGCGTCCACGCGATCGGCAGGTGCCGGTCGGGCGGGAGCTGGCCGATGCCCGCCACCTCCCGCCCGTCGAGCAGCGCGCGCACATACGGTCCGAGGTGCTGCGGACCGGGTGCGAACTCCCAGCCGAACAGCGCGTTGTAGAACTCCTGGGTGGCGTCAAGCCCGTGCACCATCAAGCTCACCCAGCAGGGCGTGCCGGGTGTGTGCCGAGTCGCCTCGGTCATCGTGACTCTCTCCTCGGACCGTCGTCGTGCCCGTGTCCCGTCCGATGGTGTCACCGAAGGGGCCGCGGCGCGCCCCGGTCCCACCAAAGAGTGGCGCGATCACGCCGGGTCGACGCGGGGCGGACGCCGGGTCCGCTCCCCGCGGCCGTGCGGCTGCGCGAGGATGGCACCCATGAAGCCCATCATCGCCGTGAGTGAACTGCTGAGCGAGTCGGCCGGGGCCCGGCCGCCGGTCCTCCTGGACGTCCGCTGGACGCTGGGCGGTCCGCCCGGACGCCCGGCGTACGAGGCCGGGCACCTGCCCGGCGCGGTCTACGTCGACCTGGACGCGGAGCTCGCGGGCCCGCCCGGCGCCGGGGGCCGGCACCCGCTGCCCGACCCGCAGGCCTTCGGCGCCGTGATGCGCCGGGCCGGCGTCTCCGCGGACACCCCCGTCGTGGTCTACGACGGCGGCCTCGGCTGGGCCGCCGCCCGCGCCTGGTGGCTGCTCCGCTGGGCAGGCCACCGGGACGTCCGGGTCCTGGACGGCGGTCTCGCCGCCTGGACGGGGGAGCTGACGGAGAAGGAGCCGGCGCCGGAGCCGGGCGACTTCCGGCCGGAGCCGGGCGCCCTCGGGCTGCTCGACGCCGACGCGGCGGCGGCCTTCGCCGGCTCGGGGCTGCTCCTGGACGCCCGGGCGGCCGAGCGCTACCGGGGCGACGTGGAGCCGATCGACCGGGTCGGCGGGCACATCCCGGGCGCGGTCTCGGCGCCCACGACGGAGAACGTGGACGCGGAGGGGCGCTTCCTCGCCGCCGACGTGCTGCGGGACCGGTTCGGCTCGCTCGGCGCCGTGGAGGGGACGCCGGTGGCGGTCTACTGCGGCTCGGGCGTCTCCGGTGCCCACGAGGTGCTGGCCCTGGAGATCGCGGGCATCCCGGCCGCCCTGTACGCGGGCTCCTGGTCGGAGTGGTCCGCCGACCCGGCCCGGCCGGTGGCGACGGGCCCGGACCCGCGGTAGCCCGTACGCGGCGAGGGCCCGCGCCGATCCCGGCGCGGGCCCTCCTCCACGGCCGGGGCCGTCAGTCCTGCTTCTTCCTGCGGGTGCCGAAGACGATCTCGTCCCAGCTCGGCACGGCCGCGCGGCGGCCCGGGCGGACGCCGTCCGCCTCCGCCTGGCGGTCGGTGGTGCCGGTGAGCCGGTCCCGGTGGCCCGTGACCGCGCGCGGCATGAGCACGTCGGCGTAGGCGGCGCCGGCGCCCGCCGAGGCGGCCGGGGCCGGGGGCTCCTCCGCCTCGATCTCCTCGGAGGGCTCCGAGTCGGGCTGCTCGGGCACGACCATGTCGCCGCGGAAGCTCGGCACGGCCTCCAGGAGGCTGGTGAGGGAGTCCCGCTCGTCCTCCTGCTCGGCGGACGCGGACGCCCGCTCCAGCTGACGGTGGTCGAGCTGCCGGTCCAGGGCGCGGTCGAGCGGCCGGTCCCGGGGAAGCCGGGCGATCCGCGGCACGAACGGGAAGCTGGGCTCGGGCGCGGCGGCGATCGTGTCGTCCGTCTCGCCGATCAGGGCGCGGGCCTCGTCGTCCACGGCCTGGACGAGCCGCCGGGGCGGGTCGTAGGTCCAGCTGGCCGTGTGGACCTCGCCGGCGACGCGGTAGACGAGCAGCACCTCCCAGGTGCCGTCGTCGCGGCGCCAGGAGTCCCACTGCACGGTGTCCTTCTCGGCACCGCGCAGCAGCAGCCGCTCCTGCACGGCCTCGCCGAGCTGGGGGCCGCTGTTCTCGCCGGGCCGGCGGACGGGCGTCTTGCGGGCCCGCTCCGCCATGAAGGCGCGCTCGGCGAGCACGGGGCCCTCGAAGCGCCGCACGCGGTCCACGGGGATGCCGGCGAGCTGGGCGACCTCCTCCGCGGAGGCACCGGCCCTTATACGGGCCTGGATGTCGCGGGGGCGGAGGTGGCTCTCCACCTCGATCTCGATCTGGCCGAGGCGCGCGCGGTCGTTGCGCACGGCGGCGCGGAGCCGCTCGTCGATCGGAAGTGTGTACTCCGTGCTGTCAGCAGCCTTCAGCACCAGTCGTGTGCCGTCGTTGGAGACGGCCACGACACGCAGTTCGGGCATGGGGACCTCCCGGGTGGTGCCTGCCGACGTCACGTGCGTCGCTGCTTCCGCTAGTCGAGTGTGGCCTGCCCGGGTGCAGCCTGCCACTACCTTGCCGAGTTGCCCGGCGTGTCGGGCGTGGACCCTGGAACGCCGTTATGACACGGTGACCTGTTGGCTACCCGGAGTGACTGGCGGTCACTCTGCGTAGTCGGTTGCCGTGCCCTGTCCAGGCGCCGCCGGTTCGAGCGCCGTCTCCGGCCCCCTCCCCTTGATCCAGGGCACCCGTGAAGGCGTCCGGACCCAGGGTTCGCCAATGTACTCCATTCGGGCCACCTGGGTGGACCGGCGCGCCGCCCAACTTCTCGGGTCGTACGGGAGTTGAGTGTCCGCGATCTTCCCCCGTACGTGTCGCTCTTCACAGAAAGAGTCGAAACGGAACTATTCCCTTCGCCCATTTGTCCCTTCTGGGTGCAAGGCGAACGGATGAGCCAGCAGGAGCTGGAGCAGGGGTTGGAGATGCGCCACAGGCCGGACACCGACACGGACGAGCGGGAGGAGACGGAGGGCGGAAGGAGAAGGATCGACCTGAGCGTGGCCCAGGTCTCGGGCAGCGCCCTGGCCGCGGTCATCGCCGCCAAACTCGCCTCCACCCTCGGCGTGTACGGCACGATCCTCGGCGCCGGTGTGATCAGCGTCATCGCCACCTGCGGCGGTCCGCTCTTCCAGCACCTCTTCCGGCGCACCGGCGAGCAGGTCCGCGACGTGCGGGTGGCGGCCAGGCCGAAGGCGCGTCAGGTGCCGCTCGCCCCCGGCCCGGAGGACGACCGCACCCTGGTGACGGGCACGGTCCGGGCGCCCGGACCGGACGCCGGGCCGCTCGACGGGGAGTTCGGCACCGCGACCACCCACGGCACCCGGGTCCGCGGCTGGAAGCGCCCGGCGATCGCCGCCGCCCTCGTCTTCGGCGTCACCATGGGCGGCATCACCACGTACGAACTCGTCTCCGGCCAGGACTTCAGCGGCAAGCAGGGGACCACCACCTTCGGCTCCGTCGTCCGCGGCGGCGGCACGGGGCAGGACGCCCCGACCGAGGACCGGGGCCCGACCCCCGCCCCCTCCGGGTCCGCCGGGGACACCGGTCGGCCGGACGGCGGCGCCGGCACCCCCTCGACCGGCTCCGCGCCGTCCCCGGGCGACCGGGACGCGGGGGAGCGCGGCAGCGCGACCCCCTCGCCCGAGCCGACGCCCTCCGGGTCGACCGGAGGCGGCGCTCCCGAGCCCACGCCCACCGCCCCGACGACGGAACCCACCGCCCCGACCGGGGAGCCCACCACGGGAACGGGGACGCCGGGCACGCCGCCGACCCCGACGGCGCCGACCCCGCCCGCCGGGGACGGGGGTGACGCGGCGACCGGCTGAACGTCAGTCGCCCAGGACCCGGCGCAGGTAGTCGTTGGCGAAGAGCCGGTCCGGGTCCAGCCGGTCGCGCAGCGCCGTGAACTCGGCGAAGCGCGGGTACGCCTCGGCGAGGTAGGCGGCGTCGCGGGTGTGGACCTTCCCCCAGTGGGGGCGACCCCCGTGCGCCGTCATGATGCGCTCCACCGCCGTGAAGTACGCGCGGTGGGGCGTCCCCTTGTAGAGGTGGACGGCGATGTACGCGGTCTCCCGGCCCGATGCCGTGGAGAGGGCGATGTCGTCCGCCGGGGCCGTCCGCACCTCCACCGGGAAGCTCACCTTGAGCGGCGAGCGCTCGACCATCGCCTTGAGCTCGCGCAGCGCGGCGACCGCCGCCTCGCGCGGCAGCGCGTACTCCATCTCCAGGAAGCGCACCCGGCGCGGCGAGGTGAAGACCTTGTACGGGATGTCGGTGTACGTACGGGCCGACAGCGCCCGGCTGGAGAGCTTGGCGATCGAGGGGATGACCGGCGGCACCGCGCGGCCCAGCGAGCACGCCACCTGGAAGAGCCCGTTGGAGAGCAGCTCGTCCTCGACCCAGCCGCTGACCCGGCCGGGAGGGGCCGCGGGGCCCGCGCTGCGGTTGTTGCGCTTGGTGTTGCAGTTGTCCGTGTGGGGGAACCAGTAGAACTCGAAGTGCTCGTTCTCCGCGTGCAGCGCGTCGAACTCCGAGGTGACCCGGTCGAAGGTCATCGGCTCCTCCCGCGCGGTGAGCAGGAAGACCGGCTCGACCGCGAAGGTGAGGGCGGTGACCACGCCGAGGGCGCCGAGCCCGATCCGGGCGGCGGCGAAGACCTCCGGATTCTCCTTCTCCGAACAGGTGAGCAGTTCGCCCGCCGCGGTCACCAGCTCCAGCTCGCGGATCTGCGCGGCTATCGAGGCCGAGTCGCGGCCCGTGCCGTGCGTTCCGGTGGAGGCGGCGCCGGCGACGGTCTGCTCCATGATGTCGCCCATGTTCGTGAGCGACAGGCCCTCGCGGGCCAGCGCCACGTTGAGCCGCTTGAGCGGGGTGCCCGACTCGACCGTCACGGTCATCGCCTCGCGGTCGATCCGGCGGATCCCGGTCAGCAGTCCGGGCCGGATGAGGACGCCGTCGGTGGCCGCGATCGAGGTGAAGGAGTGGCCGGTGCCGACGGTCTTCACCCGCAGCCCGTCCCCGGCCGCCCGGCGCACCGCCTCGGCGAGCTCCTCGGCCGAGGCCGGGCTCACCTCCCGCACCGGGCGGGAGGTGACGTTCCCCGCCCAGTTACGCCACGGGCTGCCCGTCGTCCTGCTGCTGCCCGACTCCGCTGTCCCCGCTGCTGTCGTCGTGCTCACGCTGCCCCTCCCGGTTCGGCGCCGGCCTGCGCAGCCGGCGGTGTCCGAGGAGACCCACCGCGACCGCGACCGCGCCCGAGACGACGGGCACCACGTACCCCGCCTCGGCCCCCGACGCGTCGACCACCCAGCCGGCGGCCGACGAGCCGAGCGCCACGCCGATCGCGAGCCCGGTACCCGTCCAGGTCATGCCCTCGGTCAGCTTGGTGCGCGGTACGTGCGCTTCGACGAGGGCCATGGTGGTCACCATCGTCGGTGCGATGGACAGGCCCGCGACAAAGAGCGCCACGGCCAGCAACGGAAGGTTCCCGGCCAGTAGGAGGGGGATCATACTCACGGCCATCGCGCAGATGCCCAGCAGCCAGCGGCGGGAGGGCTCGCTCCTGAGGTGGAGCAGTCCGAAGACGGCGCCGGCCAGGCCGGAGCCCAGCGCGTAGACGGCCAGGACGAGGCTGGCCGCGGCCTTGTGGCCCTGCTCCTCGGCGAAGGCCACGGTGACCACGTCGATCGAGCCGAAGATGGCGCCGGTGGCCACGAACGCGAGGGCGAGCACCTGGAGGCCGGGGGAGCGGAGCGCGGAACCGCCCTTCTCGCCCCGGTGGGGGTGCGGGACCGGCTCGGTGGCCCGCTGCGCGGTCAGCCAGAACACGCCGACGGTGAGGAACACCCCGGCGAACAGCGGACCGGCCTCGGGGAACCAGGTCGTCGACAGCCCGATGGAGAGGATCGGACCGAAGATGAAGCACACCTCGTCGACGATCGACTCCCAGGAGTACGCCGTGTGCAGGCGCCGCTCGTCGCCGCGGTAGATCTCCGCCCAGCGGGCCCTGGTCATGGCGCCGACGCTCGGCACGCAGCCGATCACGGCCGTGAAGACGAAGAGGGTCCAGTCGGGGGCCTGCTGCTGCACGCAGAGGAGGAGCCCGGCGGCGGCCACCAGGGAGACCAGGGTCACCGGGCGGAGCACCCGGCGCTGACCGTGCCGGTCGACGAGCCGGGAGACCAGGGGGCCGAGGACCGCGGCGGACGCGGCGAGCGTCGCGGAGAGGGCGCCGGCCAGCCCGTAGCGCCCGGTGACCTGCGAGATCATGGTCACGATGCCGATGCCCATCATGGACAGCGGCATCCGTCCGAAGAAGCCGGCGACGGAGAACCTCGCGGTGCCGGGCGCGGCGAAGATCGCGCGGTAGGGACTGGGCAAGGGGCTCTCCGGATCTCCGTGCTTCGGAGCGGGCTCCGCGCGACGACTCAACACGTGTAATTAATAGCTAAAGCCTACGGTGTTGAAGTCGATGGGTCATCCCCCTTTTTCCGGCCGCGGCCACCGGCCCGGCCGACGCCCGCGCCCGCGGCCGGAAACCACCCGCCGCACGTCCGGTCGGGCGGCGTCCGCCGGGCCGCGCCGCTCGCCGTCCGGCGCGGGTGGGAGGATCGGTGCCATGTCCGATCAGCACGATCCCGCCCCGTACGACGCCCTGCTGCTGCTCTCGTTCGGCGGCCCCGAGGGCCCGGACGACGTCGTCCCGTTCCTGGAGAACGTGACGCGCGGCCGAGGCATCCCGAAGGAACGGCTCAAGGAAGTGGGCCGGCACTACTTCCTCTTCGGCGGCGTCTCCCCGATCAACGACCAGAACCGCGCGCTCCTCGACGCGCTGCGGACCGACCTCGCCGCGGCCGACCTGAAGATCCCCGTCTACTGGGGCAACCGGAACTGGGCCCCGTACCTCACCGACACCCTCCGCGAGATGGTCACCGACGGCCACCGCCACATCGCCGTCCTCACGACCAGCGCCTACGCCTCGTACTCCGGCTGCCGCCAGTACCGCGAGAACCTCGCCGACGCGCTCGCCGCCCTGGAGGCGGAAGGGCTCCCGCTGCCCCGGGTCGACAAGCTCCGCCACTACTTCAACCACCCCGGCTTCGTCGAGCCCATGATCGAGGGCGTCCTCGCCTCCCTCGACGCGCTCGACCCGTCCGTCCGCGCCGGCGCCCACCTGGCCTTCACCACCCACTCCATCCCGGACTCCGCGGCCGCCTCCTCCGGACCCGTCACCGAGCACGGCGACGGCGGAGCCTACGTCCGGCAGCACCTCGACGTGGCGCGGCTGATCGCCGACGCCGTCCGCGAGCGCACCGGGAACGACCATCCCTGGGAGCTCGTCTACCAGTCCCGCAGCGGCGCCCCCCACATCCCGTGGCTGGAGCCCGACATCTGCGACCACCTGGAGGCGCTGCACGGCGCCGGCGTGCCGTCCGTCGTCATGGTCCCCATCGGCTTCGTCTCCGACCACATGGAGGTCCTCTACGACCTCGACACCGAGGCCACGGCCAAGGCCGCCGAACTGGGCCTGCCCGTCCGGCGCTCGGCCACCGTCGGCGCCGACCCCCGCTTCGCCGCCGCCGTCCGCGACCTCCTCCTGGAGCGGGCCGCGCACGAGCGGGGCACCCGCGCCGAACGGTGCGCCCTCGGCGCCCTCGGCCCCTCCCACGACCTGTGCCCGATCGGCTGCTGCCCGGCCCGGACCGAGCGCCCGGCGGCCGCCGGCGCCGACAGCCCGTACGCCTGAGGCACCCCGTGACCGAGACGGCCGACGACGCGACCGAAGGGACCCCCGTGACCGACCCGCTGCTCACCGAACTGCTCGACCTCGCCCTGGGAGCCGCACGACGGGCCGGAGCGCTGCTGCGCGACGGCCGGCCGGACGACCTGTCCGTGGCGAAGACCAAGACGAGCCCCATCGACGTCGTGACCGAGATGGACATCGCCGCCGAGAAGCTGATCACCGGCTTCCTCTCCGACCACCGCCCACAGGACGGCTTCCTCGGCGAGGAGGGCGCGTCGAGCCCCGGCACCAGCGGCGTCCGCTGGGTGATCGACCCCCTCGACGGCACCGTGAACTACCTCTACGGGCTGCCCACCTGGGCGGTCTCGATCGCCGCCGAACGGGACGGCGAGACCGTGGTCGGCGTCGTCGCCGCCCCGATGCGCGGCGAGACCTACCGCGCGGTCCTCGGTGGCGGCGCCCACGTCGAGGGCGGCCCCGGCACGGAGGCGCGGCGCCTCGCGGTCCGCCCGGCGCCCGAGCTCGCCCAGGCCCTCCTGGGCACCGGCTTCGGCTACGTGCAGGCCCGGCGGGCCCACCAGGCCGAGGTCGCCCGGCTCGTGATCCCGCAGGTCCGCGATATCCGGCGCGGAGGCTCCGCCGCGATCGACCTCTGCGACGTCGCCGCCGGCCGCCTGGACGCCTACTACGAGCGGGGCCTCAACCCCTGGGACCTCGCCGCCGGCGCCCTCATCGCCCGCGAGGCGGGCGCGCTGACCGGCGGCCGCCCGGGAGAGCCGGAGTCCGGCGAACTGGCCCTGGCGGCCCCTCCGGGCCTCTTCGAGCCCGTCCAGGGACTCCTGGAGGAGCTTGGCGCCTGGCACGACTGACGGACGCGTGAGGGCCCCGGTGCCGGGAACGGCACCGGGGCCCTCACGCGTCCACGGGTCGGATCGGTCGAACGCCCCGGTCTGCGGGTCGGTCGCGGTCGGTCGGGCAGCGGGTCGGACGGGTCAGACGCTGGGCGCGGCTACCTCCACGCCGTGCTCGGCGGCCAGCCGGTGCAGGTCGTCGAGTTCCGCCTGCTCCACCTCCGCCAGGTAGTCGTCGCCCGTCTCACGAGCCCGCGTGAGGTCCGTCTGCGTGGTCCTGATGCGGTGCAGCAGGCCTGCGGTGAAAGCGTCCATCGTGCGCCCCCTCGTCATGGGTCCGGTGGCACGGGGGTGTGCCGAGGGTGGGTGGATCACGCACCGCGGCCTCTGGGGGACAGAGAGCGGTAGGTGGCGCGCCACATACAGGGCGTGATCACGGGGTGTGCAGTCGTCCTCCCCAACCCCTTCCTCAGAGAAACCTCAACTGACCCGTGAATCCGGTGAATTCTGCGGACGCCGTCCGGCGCCCCCGCCCGCCGCCCGCGCTCCCCGGGCCCCGCACCGCCGTCTTACAGCCGGTTTACGCGCGTACGGGGCAGGATGGACACGCACAGTCAGTGCGCGGAATCCAGCCGGTCCGCCTCCGGGCCGCAGCTCCAACGGGAAGGATGTACGACGTGCGCGTACTCGTCGTCGAGGACGAGCAGCTGCTCGCCGATGCGGTGGCCACCGGACTGCGCCGGGAGGCCATGGCCGTCGACGTCGTGTACGACGGCGCCGCGGCCCTGGAGCGCGTCGGGGTGAACGACTACGACGTCGTCGTCCTCGACCGCGACCTCCCCCTCGTCCACGGCGACGACGTCTGCCGCAAGATCGTCGAGCTCGGCATGCCCACCCGCGTCCTGATGCTCACCGCCTCCGGGGACGTCAGCGACCGCGTCGAGGGCCTCGAACTGGGCGCGGACGACTACCTGCCCAAGCCCTTCGCCTTCACCGAGCTCACCGCGCGCGTGCGCGCCCTCGGCCGCCGCACGAGCGTGCCCCTCCCGCCCGTCCTGGAGCGGGCCGGCATCAAGCTCGACCCCAACCGCCGCGAGGTCTTCCGCGAGGGCCGCGAGGTCCAGCTCGCGCCGAAGGAGTTCGCCGTGCTGGAGGTCCTCATGCGCAGCGAGGGCGCCGTCGTCTCGGCCGAGCAGCTCCTGGAGAAGGCCTGGGACGAGAACACCGACCCCTTCACCAACGTCGTCCGGGTCACCGTCATGACCCTGCGCCGCAAGCTCGGCGAGCCGCCGGTCATCGTGACCGTCCCCGGCTCCGGGTACCGGATCTGACGCGATGCCCACCACGTCAGCGCCCCACCCCCAGGCACCCCCGAAGCCGACCTGGGACCCCCGGGACCCGGTCCGGCCCCTGCTGCGCCCGACCATCCGGATACGGCTCACCCTGCTCTACGGCGGCATGTTCCTGATCGCCGGCATCCTGCTGCTGTCGATCATCTACCTGTTCACCGCGCAGGCGCTCACCGACAGCGCGGCCCAGCTGCCCTTCAAGATCGTCAAGGGCGAGGTCCAGCCCACCACCTCCTGGTGCGAACTGCCGAACACCGGCACCGGGGAGCAGTTCAACAACGCGGTCTCCGTCTGCCTCCGCCACCAGAGCGACCTGGCGCTGGACGACCTGCTGCGCCGCTCGCTCTTCGCCCTGCTCGGCCTCAGCATCATCGCCTTCGCCTTCGGCTACGCCATGGCGGGCCGGGTGCTCTCCCCGCTCGGCCGGATCACCCGGACCGCCCGCCAGGTGGCCGGGTCCGACCTCTCCCGGCGGATCGAGCTCGACGGCCCCGACGACGAGCTCAAGGAGCTCGCCGACACCTTCGACGAGATGCTGGACCGCCTGGAGCGGGCCTTCACCGCCCAGCAGCGGTTCGTCGCGAACGCCTCGCACGAGCTGCGGACCCCGCTCGCGATCAACCGCACCCTCCTGGAGGTCCACCTCTCCGATCCGGGGGCGCCCGTCGAGCTCCAGCAGCTCGGCAAGACCCTGCTCGCCACCAACGAACGCAGCGAGCAGCTCGTCGAGGGCCTCCTGCTGCTCGCCCGGAGCGACAACCAGATCATCGAGCGCAAGCCCGTCGACCTCGCCGAGGTCGCCGAGCGCGGCGTCGACCAGGTGCACGCCGAGGCCGCCGCCAAGGGCGTCGAGATCCGGAGCGAGTGCGAGCCCGCCGTCGTCCAGGGCAACGGCGTCCTCCTGGAGCGGATCGCCCTGAACCTGCTCCAGAACGCCGTCCGGTACAACGTGGCGGAGGGAGGATGGGTGGAGGTGACCACGTCCACCGAGCACGGCCAGGCCGTCCTGGTCGTCTCGAACACGGGTCCCGTGGTCCCCGCGTACGAGATCGACAACCTCTTCGAGCCGTTCCGGCGCCTCCGGCAGGAGCGGACCGGCAGCGACAAGGGCGTCGGCCTCGGCCTGTCGATCGCGCGGTCCGTGGCCCGCGCCCACGGCGGCCGTATCATCGCGGAACCCCGCGAGGGCGGCGGTCTCGTGATGCGCGTCACTCTGCCGATCTGACACACTGCACGGGCCGACCCGGTTCCGTTCGCTTTGCGCGGAATTCCGAAGGCCCGCTCCTGAGGCGCTCATGTGTGATCGATCACAGGAGGGGGTGTCCGGGCATCCACTCTCCGTAACGGGGAAATCCCCGCGAAAACCCGGAAAAGTCCGGGTTTCCCGGGCCTGGATTGACGGGAAGTACACGGGGTGGCGCCTGTAAGGCGCGCCCCCTGGACCGTGTACGGTCCGGTTCGCCACCCGAAGCCGATCACTCGCGAGAGACCGGAACGGGTGTCGATTGAGTAACAGACCTTGATGTGAGGCAAAATCTCCGCCTCAGGTCGGGCACAAGTCCGACCTCTCACGCGTTACGTGCGCTGGAGACACCGCAACCACCCAGAGGGGGAGAGCGACATGGCAACGGACTACGACACCCCACGCAAGACCGACGACGACGTCGATTCGGACAGCCTTGAGGAACTGAAGGCCCGCCGGAACGACAAGTCGACCTCGACCGTCGACGTCGACGAGTTCGAGGCCGCCGAAGGCCTGGAGCTTCCCGGCGCCGACCTCTCGAACGAGGAACTGGCCGTCCGGGTCCTGCCCAAGCAGGCCGACGAGTTCACCTGCATGAGCTGCTTCCTCGTGCACCACCGCAGCCAGCTGGCCAGGGAGAAGAACGGCCAGCCCATCTGCCGCGACTGCGACTGAGACCCTCGGTCGTGGCAGGCGACACACCGTCCCGGAAGCGGCGTCTACGGCTCCCTGGGAGCCCCCGGACGCACAAGGGCGGCTCGGGCCCGGCGGAGGGCGCCCAGGAGGCCCCTGAGGCCGAGCGCACCGCCTCCCCGCCCTCCCTCGGCGTACGTGACGACGAGCGAGGCCACCCGGCCTCGCTCGAGGTGGTCACCGAGCCGGAGCCGGCACACCTGCCGGCGGCGCGGGGAGCGGGGCGGAACGACGTCTCGGACCCGGCGGAGGACGACGAGACCCGGCAGGACGGGCGCCTCGGCGCCGTCAAGCGGCTCGCCAACCCCGCGCGCGCCCAGCTCGACAGGATCAGGATCGACTCCGACCGGATCGACGCCGTCCGGCGCGGCGTCGCGCAGGGCGTCCGCCAGGGCGTGAAGCGCGGCGGAGACAGCGCCAAGGCGGGCATCGGACATCTGGCCGACCGCCTGATCGACCTCGCCCCGCGGATCCCCGTCCGCGATCTGGCGACCCTGCGCAAGCAGTTTCCCGGGCTCGGCCCGGAGGAGCTCGCCGACAAGCTCGTCACGGGCGCGGCGAACGCGAGCTCGACCGTCGGCGCCGGCGTCGGCGCCGCCGCCATGCTCCCCGTGCCCCCGGCCATGCCGGCGGAGCTCGCGGCCGAGATCACCGGCGTCGCCGCCGTGGAACTCAAACTCATCGCCGAACTGCACGAGGTCTACGGGCTGCGGCCCCCCGGCCGGCTCACCCAGCGTTCGGCGGCCTACCTGACCTCCTGGGCCGAGGAGCGGGGCATCGACCCCACCAAGCCCACCACGGTCAACGCGGCGCTCGGCGGACAGCTCAAGCGCGAGCTGCGCCAGCAGATCATGAAGCGCATGGTGCGCAACCTGCCGAACCTCACGCCCTTCATGGTGGGCGCGGCGGTCGGCGCGGTCATGAACCGCCGCGACACCAAGAAGCTCGCCGCCCACATCCGCAAGGACCTGCGGAACCGCCAGGTCCCCTGGGACTCCCTCCGGAACCTGCCCCCGCTGGAGCAGCCGGAGAACCCCAAGGAGATCGGCTTCTAGGCCGTCCCCCGGACCCCGCGCTCCGGCGCGGGCCCGGCCCGTCCACGAGCGCCGGCCCGACGGAGCGACGCCCGCCCGGTCCCGCCCGCTCAGTCCCGGGCGTCCGCGCGGACGGCGTCCAGGGCCGCCACCAGCGCCTCCGGCTCACGGCTGGAGAGGTACACGTACGGGGTCGGGTCCGCCGGGTCCACGACCTCGATCCGCACCGCCCGGGGCACGTAGCCGCGCATCACCATGTACGCGCGCGGGTCCGCCTTGTGCGTGCGCCACGCGCGCGCCTCCTCCGCGTCCAGCGCCTCGGCCGCGCCCAGCGCCGAGACGGGGATCCGCGCGTCACCCGCCACCAGCGAACCGGCCACCACCCGGATCCGGGCGGAGCCGTACGCGGAGACCGCCGCACCGGCCAGCACCGCCGCCACGATCAGACCGCCCAGCATCGGGACGGTGCCCAGCGGGAACATGATCAGCCCGCCCGAGAGGCCCAGCAGTCCGGCGATCAGCCACCAGGACCGGGGCGCCGTCAGCCGCTCGTCGAAGCGCGGCGCGGCGGAGGGCGCGGGGGAAGGGGCGGGGGACGGCGCGGGAGGCTGCATGCGTCCTAGCTTGGCACGGCGCGACCTGCGCCCATCCGCGCGGGTAAGGTCTGCGGCTGTGACTGGAACATCTGCCGCCCTCACCCCGCCGGCCGACGCCATACCGCCGGTACGCCACCCGGACGCCCCGGCCCCCGGCGAGCTGCTCGGTTCCCACTACGAGCACTGTTTCGGATGCGGCGGCGGGCAGCCCCACGGCCTCCACCTGGAGGCGCGCGCGGGCGAGGGCGTGACCGTCACCGCCGAGTTCACGGTGACCCCCGACCACCAGGGCGCCCCCGGCCTCGCGCACGGCGGCGTGCTCGCCACCGCGCTCGACGAGACCCTCGGCTCCCTGAACTGGCTGCTGCGGGTCATCGCCGTGACCGGACGGCTGGAGACCGACTTCGTCCGGCCCGTCCCGGTGGGCACCGTGCTCCACCTGGAGGCCGCCGTCACCGCCGTGCGCGGCCGCAAGATCTACTCGACCGCCGTCGGCCGGATCGGCGGGCCCGAGGGTCCCGTCGCCGTCCGCGCCGAGGCACTCTTCATAGAGGTCAAGGTCGACCACTTCATCGACAACGGCCGCCCGGAGGAGATCCAGGCCGCCATGTCCGACCCCGACCAGGTCCGGCGCGCCCGCGCCTTCGAGGTGAACCCCTGATGAGCAACCCTGTCGACGTACTGATCCGGCGCGTGGACCCGGACGTGCCGATCCCGGCGTACGGCCATCCCGGCGACGCCGGGGCGGACCTCGTCACGACCGAGGCGGCCGTCCTGGCCCCCGGGGAGCGCGCCGTGCTGCCCACCGGCATCTCGATCGCCCTGCCGGACGGGTACGCGGCCTTCGTGCACCCGCGCTCCGGACTGGCCGCCCGCTGCGGACTGGCGCTCGTGAATGCCCCGGGGACGGTGGATGCCGGGTACCGTGGAGAGATCAAGGTGATCGTGGTCAATCTCGACCCGCGCGAGACCGTGCGGTTCGAACGATTCGACCGGATCGCCCAACTTGTCGTCCAACAGGTCGAGAAGGTGCGCTTCCACGAGGTGGCGGAGCTTCCCGGCTCGGCGCGGGCCGAGGGGGGCTTCGGGTCCACCGGCGGTCATGCCGCCGTGGACGGCACGACGGGTGGGAATCGATACGCTTCGGTCGTATCCGACCGGGAAGGACAGTGACGTGTTCGGACGTCGCAAGAAGAGCGGTGCCGCAGAGGACGCGGCGGGCGAGGCCGAGCAGGTCGTCGACGCGGTGGACGGCGAGGACGCGGACGACGCGGCCCCGCGCCGTGTGAACCTTCCGCCGGCGCCCCGGCCCGACGGACCCTGGGACATCTCCGAGGTCTCCAAGCCCGAGGACGGCCGTGTCGACCTGGGCGGAGTCTTCGTCCCCGGGGTCGAGGGCATGGAGCTGCGGGTGGAGGTGGCGGGCGACGCGATCGTCGCGGCCACCGTCGTCCTGCGTGACAGCGCCGTGCAGTTGCAGGCCTTCGCCGCCCCCAAGAACGAGGGCATCTGGGGCGAGGTCCGCGACGAGATCGCCACGGGCATCGTGCAGCAGGGCGGGGTCATCGACGAGGTCGAGGGCCCGCTGGGCTGGGAGCTGCGCGCGCAGGTCCCCGTGCAGCTGCCGGACGGCAACCGCGGTGTGCAGCTGGTCCGCTTCGTGGGGGTCGACGGACCCCGCTGGTTCCTGCGCGGAGTGATCTCCGGGCAGGGTGCGGTCCAGCCCGAGGCGGCCGGTCTGCTGGAGCAGATCGTCCGGGACACCGTGGTCGTCCGCGGTGACGGGCCGATGGCCCCCCGCGACCCGATCGTCCTCAAGCTGCCCAACGACGCGCAGATGGTGCCGGACGGCGTGCAGCAGGAGGAGCAGGAGAACTCCCGCTTCTCCGGCGGCATGGGCCAGCTCCAGCGCGGTCCGGAGATCTCCGAGATCCGCTGAGCCTCCGGCCCGGACCGGTGGGCCCCCGGGCCCACCGCGCACGGGTCCAGCCGTCGTGCGGACCGGCTGCCGGGTGACGGCGCACACGCCTGATCCGCGGCCGCACGGGACGCCGTGCCGTGACGTGCCCGGCTTCCGGGCCGACGCGAGACGAGCCCGGAGCGGGCTCCGACGCACTTTTCCGGAACCGATGGGCCGGTCCCCGTACCTCGTACGGGGACCGGCCCATCGGCCGTTCCGCCCGGGTTCCGTCCGGGTTCCGTCCGTGGACCCTGGCCCCGGGGCCGGGGCCCGGACCATACTGGCCGGGCACATGATCGAGGAGGGGGAGCACAGGGTGAGCGAGAGCAGCACGCGGTCCGCGACGGCCGTCGCCGAGGATCCGGCCGGTCCGCCGATGGTCCGGGTGAAGGACCTGCGCCGGTCGTACGGCACCGGCGACGCGGCCGTCCACGCCCTGCGCGGGGTCTCCTTCGACATCCCGCGCGGCGAGCTCGTCGCGCTCAAGGGCCGCTCCGGCTCCGGCAAGACGACCCTCCTCAACCTGGTCGGAGGCCTGGACAGCGCGGACGGCGGCTCCATCGTCATCGACGGCGTCGACCTCTCCACCCTCGGCGAGGACGGCCTCCTGGAGCTGCGCCGCGACCGGATCGGCTTCATCTTCCAGTCCTTCGGACTCCTCCCGATCCTCTCCGCCGCCGAGAACGTCGGCGTCCCGCTCCGGCTGCGGAAGACCGACCCCGCGGAGCGCGAGGAGCGGGTGGCCCTGCTGCTCGGCCTGGTGGGACTCGCCGACCACGCCGACCAGCGGCCCGGCGAGCTCTCCGGAGGACAGCAGCAGCGCGTGGCCATCGCCCGCGCCCTCGCCAACCGGCCGGCCCTGCTCATCGCCGACGAGCCGACCGGCCAGCTCGACCAGGAGACCGGGCTCGCCGTCATGCAGCTGCTGCGCGCGGTCGTGCGCAGCGAGGGCTGCACGGCCCTCGTCGCCACCCACGACCCGCAGCTCCTGGGCCTGGCCGACCGGGTCCTGGAACTGAGCGACGGCGAGATCGCCGAGCACTGACCCGGCCCGCCCGACCCCACCGCTCCGGCCCGGCCCCCGCGACTCCGGTCGCCGCCGGCGGGGCCCGGCCGATCGCCCCGGGAGACCGCGCCGGCCGGACCTCAGCGGGCCGGTGCGGTCCCGACATCAGAAACACGTCAAGACCGCACCGGCGTCCTCCCCGCGTACGGAATGTCCGATTGGCTGGACGTATGGTCGTCCCATGGGACGCGGCAAGCTACGCATCTACCTCGGCGCTGCGCCGGGCGTCGGCAAGACCTACGCGATGCTCTCCGAGGGCCACCGGCGGGTGGAGCGCGGCACGGACTGCGTCGTCGCGTTCGTGGAGCACCACGGGAGGCCCCGCACCGAGGTCATGCTGCACGGTCTGGAGCAGGTGCCCCGCCGCACCCTGGAGTACCGGGGGACCGCCTTCACCGAGATGGACGTCGACGCCGTCCTGGAGCGCCGCCCCGCCGTCGCCCTCGTCGACGAACTCGCCCACACGAACGTGCCGGGCTCCCGCAACCCCAAGCGCTGGCAGGACGTCGCCGAGCTCCTCGCGGCCGGCATCGACGTCATATCGACCGTCAACATCCAGCACCTGGAGTCACTGGGCGACGTCGTCGAGGCGATCACCGGCGTACGCCAGCGGGAGACCGTCCCCGACGAGGTGGTCCGCCGCGCCGACCAGATCGAGCTGGTCGACATGTCCCCGGAGGCGCTGCGCCGCCGGATGGCCCACGGCAACGTCTACACGTCGGACAAGGTCGACGCGGCCCTGTCCAACTACTTCCGCCCCGGCAACCTCACCGCCCTGCGCGAGCTGGCCCTGCTCTGGACCGCCGACCGGGTCGACGAGTACCTCCAGCAGTACCGCGGCGAGCACAACATCCGCTCCACCTGGCAGGCTCGCGAGCGCATCGTCGTCGGCCTGACCGGTGGCCCCGAGGGCCGCACCCTGATACGGCGCGCCACCCGGCTCGCCGAGAAGGGGGCCGGCGGCGAGGTCCTCGCCGTCTACATCGCGCGCAGCGACGGGCTGACCGCGGCCTCGCCCAAGGAGCTCGCCGTCCAGCGCACCCTGGTCGAGGACCTCGGCGGCACGTTCCACCACGTCATCGGCGACGACATCCCCTCGGCCCTCCTGGAGTTCGCCCGCGGGGTCAACGCCACCCAGATCGTCCTCGGCTCCAGCCGCCGCCGCTCCTGGCAGTACGTGCTCGGCCCCGGCGTCGGCCAGACCGTGGCCCGCGAGTCGGGCCCCGACCTCGACGTCCACATCGTCACCCACGGCGAGGTCGCCAAGGGCCGCGGCCTCCCGGTCACCCGCGGCGCCCGGCTCGGCCGCTCCCGGATCATCGGCGGCTGGGTCGTCGGCGTCGCCGGACCCCTGCTGCTCGCCCTGCTCCTCACCCATGTCGACGCCGACCTCGGCCTCGCCAACGACATGCTGCTCTTCCTCGCCCTCACCGTCGCGGCGGCCCTGCTCGGCGGATTCCTGCCCGCGCTCGCCTCCGCGGCGGTCGGCTCCCTGCTGCTCAACTGGTTCTTCACCCCGCCCCTCCACCGGCTGACCGTCGCCGACCCCAAGAACATCGTGGCGATCGCCGTCTTCCTCGGCGTCGCCATGTCGGTGGCCTCCGTGGTCGACCTGGCCGCCCGGCGCACCCACCAGGCGGCCCGGCTGCGCGCCGAGTCGGAGGTGCTCTCCTACCTCGCCGGCAGCGTGCTGCGCGGCGAGACCAGCCTCGACGCCCTCCTCGAACGGGTCCGGGAGACCTTCTCCATGGAGTCCGTCGCCCTCCTCGAACGGGCGGACGACGTCGAGCCCTGGACCCGCGCCGCGAGCGTCGGCCCCCACCCGGCGGCCCGGCCCGAGGAGGCGGACGTCGACATGCCCGTCGGCGACCATCTGGCCCTCGCCCTGTCCGGCCGGGTGCTGCCCGCCGAGGACCGGCGCGTCCTCGGCGCCTTCGCCGCCCAGGCCGCCGTCGTCCTCGACCGGCAGCGCCTCGTGGGCGAGGCCGAGGAGGCCCGCAAACAGGCCGAGGGCAACAAGATCCGCACCTCCCTGCTCGCCGCCGTCAGCCACGACCTGCGGACCCCGCTCGCCGGCATCAAGGCCTCCGTCTCCTCCCTGCGCTCCGACGACGTCGAGTGGTCCGAGCAGGACCGCGCCGAGTTCCTGGAGGGCATCGAGGCCGGCGCCGACCGGCTCGACCACCTCGTCGGCAACCTCCTCGACATGTCCCGCCTCCAGACCGGCACCGTCACCCCGCTGATCCGGACCGTCGACCTCGACGAGGTCGTCCCGATGGCCCTCGGGGGAGTGCCCGACGGCAGCGCCGAGCTCGACATCCCCGAGAGCCTGCCCATGGTCGAGGTCGACAAGGGGCTCCTGGAGCGGGCCGTCGCCAACATCGTCGAGAACGCCGTCAAGTACAGCCCCGAGGGCATCCCCGTGGCGGTCGCCGCCAGCACCCTCGGCGACCGCGTCGAGCTGCGTGTCGTCGACCGCGGCCCCGGCGTCCCCGACGAGGCCAAGGACGGTATCTTCGAGCCCTTCCAGCGGTTCGGCGACGCCCCGCGCGGCTCCGGCGTCGGCCTCGGCCTCGCGGTCGCCCGCGGCTTCGTCGAGGCCATGGGCGGGACGCTCGGCGCCGAGGACACCCCGGGCGGAGGCCTGACGATGGTGCTCACCCTCAGGGCCTCGCGGGGCGGACCGCCGGCGCCGGCCGCCGACCTCCCGGCGCACGCCGTGACCTGAGCCCGGCGGCCCGGGACCGCACCACGCGCGCCGCCGGGCGCCCGGCGCGCCACCCGCCTCCGCCCTCGTACGCAGCCGCCCCGCCCGTACTCCGTCCCCCCCCCCGCACACTCCTCCGCTCCCGCACCTCCCGCCCCGCCCGCCGCGGGCGACCGAAGAAGGAAGGCCCCCCTCCATGACCCGGGTTCTCGTGGTCGACGACGAGCCGCAGATCGTCCGTGCCCTGGTGATCAACCTCAGGGCCCGGAAGTACGAGGTCGACGCCGCGGCCGACGGCGCCACCGCCCTCCGGCTCGCCGCCGAGCGCCACCCCGACGTCGTCGTCCTCGACCTCGGCCTCCCCGACATGGACGGCGTCGAGGTCATCAAGGGCCTGCGCGGCTGGACCCGGGTGCCGATCCTGGTCCTCTCGGCGCGGCAGACCTCCGACGAGAAGGTCGAGGCGCTCGACGCCGGCGCCGACGACTACGTCACCAAGCCCTTCGGCATGGACGAGCTGCTCGCCCGGCTGCGCGCCGCCGTCCGCCGGGCCGAGCCCGTCGGCGGCGGCGACGACGGGGTGGTGGTCGTGGAGACCGAGGGCTTCACCGTCGACCTCGCCGCCAAGAAGGTCCACCGCGACGGCCGGGACGTCCGGCTCACTCCGACCGAGTGGCACCTCCTGGAGGTCCTCGTCCGCAACAGCGGCCGCCTGGTCAGCCAGAAGCAGCTGCTCCAGGAGGTCTGGGGACCCTCGTACGGCACGGAGACCAACTACCTCCGGGTGTACATGGCGCAGCTCCGCCGCAAGCTGGAGAGCGACCCCTCGCACCCCCGGCACTTCGTCACCGAACCGGGCATGGGCTACCGCTTCGAACGCTGAGCGGACGCGGGCCGCCGAGGACCCCGCCGACCGCCCCGGACAGGGGGTCCGGGGCCGCTGTCGGTCGCCCGGGTGGCCGGTACGCTTTCTGTATGAGTGCTGCACCGCGTACAGAGAAGCCGGCCGGTAGGTTCCGCCGGATGCTCGACCGGCTCTCCTCCTCCGCGGAGGACCTGGAGTCGGAGGAGCTCCAAGAGGACGCCGAGGCGTCGGGGTGCACGCGCATCTGTGACTGCTCCGACCGCCAGATAGTCAAGGTGACTGGTACCTTGCGCACGGTCACGCTGCGTCCCCGGGCCGGTGTGCCCGCGCTGGAGGCCGAACTCTTCGACGGCACGGCACCGCTGGACGTCGTGTGGCTCGGCCGGCGCTCCATCGTGGGCATCGAGCCGGGCCGCAAGCTGATCGCCTCCGGCCGGATCTCCCTGAGCCACGGCCGGCGGGTCCTCTTCAACCCCAAATACGAGCTCCGACCGCTCGGACAGGAGTAGCCGGTGACGTCCCTCGACAAGCCGACCACCACGGACCAGGACGCCCAGGCATCGAAGGAGGTCACCGAGGCCGCGCTGTTCGAGGCCTTCGGCGGCCTGCGGGGCATGGTCGAGACGGTCGTGCCGGGCCTGCTGTTCGTCACGATCTTCACGATCAACAAGAACCTGCACGTCTCCGCGATCGCCGCGCTCGCGGTCTCCCTGGTCCTGGTCGCCGTCCGGCTGATCCGCCGGGACACCGTCAAGCACGCGTTCAGCGGTGTCTTCGGCGTCGCCTTCGGCGTCGTCTTCGCGATGATGACCGGCAACGCCAAGGACTTCTACCTGCCGGGCATGCTGTACACCCTGGGCCTCGCCCTGGCGTACATCGTCACCGCGCTGGCCGGGGTGCCGCTGATCGGCCTCATCCTCGGCCCGGTCTTCAAGGAGAACCTCTCCTGGCGGACCCGCAACCCGGGCCGCAAGAAGGCCTACACGAAGGCGAGCTGGGCCTGGGGCCTGATCCTGCTCGGCAAGTGCGCGATCCTCTTCCCGATGTACTGGTGGGCCGACACGACCAAGTTCGGCTGGGTCCTCGTGGCACTGAAGATCCCGCCGTTCCTGCTCGCCGTCTACCTCACCTGGGTGTTCCTCGCCAAGGCTCCGCCGCCCATCGACGTCTTCGCCGAGATGGAGGCCGAGGAGCGCGCCGAGAAGGAGCGCAAGGCGGCCGCCGCCGGGCAGAGCCACCCGGAGGCCTGAGACGACACGCGAGAGGGCCCGGACCTGATGCACAGGTCCGGGCCCTCTCGCGTACCCTCCGGGGCCTCAGCCGGGCGCTGGGGGCTTCCGTCGGCCCGGTGCAGCGCCGTACCCTCCCGTGCGCCCGGCTGACGCGCCGTGCCCTCCCGTGCGCCCGGGGCAGCGCCGTGCGCGGGCCGGGGGCGCGGTACGGGCGCGGGGCCGGGGGCGCGGTACGGGCGCGGGGCCGAGGGCGCGGTACGGGCGCGGGGCCGAGGGCGCGGTGCGGGTGCGCGGGCGCCGGGGTCCGCCTCAGGAGTACCACCGGCCCCGCGGCCCTCAGGAGTCCGTCGGCTCGCGGCGGACCTGGAGCAGGTCCTCCAGCTGCTCCTCGCGCGCCTGCGCGGCCACGAACAGCAGCTCGTCGCCGGCCTCCAGCGTCTCCTCGGGACTCGGCGTCAGCACCCGGGACCCGCGGATGATCGTCACCAGCGAGGTGTCCTGCGGCCAGGCCACGTCCCCGACCGAGGTGCCGGCGACCGCCGACTCCGGCGGGAGCGTCAGCTCGACCAGGTTCGCGTCGCCGTGGCTGAAGCGCAGCAGCCGGACCAGGTCGCCGACGCTCACCGCCTCCTCGACCAGGGCGGACATCAGACGCGGCGTCGAGACGGCCACGTCCACGCCCCAGGCCTCGTTGAACAGCCACTCGTTCTTCGGGTTGTTCACCCGGGCCACGACCCGCGGCACGCCGTACTCGGTCTTGGCGAGCAGCGAGACGACCAGGTTCACCTTGTCGTCGCCGGTCGCCGCGATCACCACGTTGCAGCGCTGGAGCGCCGCCTCGTCGAGCGAGGTGATCTCGCAGGCGTCCGCCAGCAGCCACTCCGCCTGCGGCACCCGCTCCACCGAGATGGCGGTCGGCGCCTTGTCGACCAGCAGGACCTCGTGCCCGTTCTCCAGGAGCTCGCCCGCGATGGAACGGCCCACCGCGCCCGCGCCCGCAATTGCGACACGCATCAGTGACCGCCCTCCTCGGGACCCTCGGCGAAGGCCTCCTCGACCTTGGCGATCTCGTCCGTACGCATCATCACGTGCACCAGGTCGCCTTCCTGGAGCACCGTCTGGGAGGTGGGCAGAATCGCTTCGCCCAGCCGAGTGAGGAACGCGACACGGACGCCGGTCTCCTCCTGGAGGCGGCTCACCTTGTGGCCGATCCAGGCCGGGGAGGTGTGCACCTCCGCGAGCTGCACCGCGCCGCTCGGGTCGCGCCACAGCGGCTCCGCGCCCGAGGGCAGCAGCCGCCGCAGCATCTGGTCGGCGGTCCAGCGGACCGTCGCGACCGTCGGGATGCCCAGGCGCTGGTAGACCTCGGCGCGCCGCGGGTCGTAGATCCGCGCCGCCACGTTCTCGATGCCGAACATCTCGCGCGCGACCCGCGCGGCGATGATGTTCGAGTTGTCGCCGCTGCTCACCGCGGCGAAGGCGCCCGCGTCCTCGATGCCGGCCTCACGCAGCGTGTCCTGGTCGAAGCCGACACCCGTGACGCGCCGACCGCCGAAACCCGACCCCAGACGACGGAAGGCCGTCGGGTCCTGGTCCACCACCGCGACGGTGTGCCCCTGCTGCTCCAGGGTCTGCGCGAGAGCGGCTCCCACTCGCCCGCAGCCCATGATGACGATGTGCACGTCCCCTTACCCCGCACTCCTGATCGCCCTGCTGACCTGCGAAAACACCCTGCTCACAACTTTCCTCACCCGATGCGCCCGGGTCGCGGCGGGCGACACCCTGCCGGGTCACCCGGTCCGAGCTTATGCGGCAACGCTGGCCGGGACCGCATCCGAGGTGGTACTGAGGGAGATTCGGTGCGGATCGGGGGTGCCGGTGCGCATGGCTGTTTTCGAACGCTTACGATCCTCTCCGTGTCCAAACTGACCGACCTTCCCAAACGGATCCTGATCGGGCGGGCCCTGCGCAGCGACAAGCTCGGAGAGACCCTGCTCTCCAAGCGGATCGCGCTCCCCGTCTTCGCCTCCGACCCGCTGTCCTCGGTGGCGTACGCACCCGGCGAGGTGCTGCTCGTTCTCTCCGTGGCCGGACTGTCGGCCTACCACTTCAGCCCGTGGATCGCCCTCGCGGTCGTCGTCCTGATGTTCACGGTCGTCGCCTCGTACCGGCAGAACGTCCACGCGTACCCGAGCGGCGGCGGCGACTACGAGGTCGCCAACACCAACCTCGGGCCGAAGGCCGGACTCACCGTGGCGAGCGCCCTGCTCGTCGACTACGTCCTCACCGTCGCCGTCTCGATCTCCTCCGGCATCGAGAACCTCGGCTCGGCGATCCCCTTCGTGGTCGAGCACAAGGTCGCCTGCGCGGTCGGCGTCATCGTGCTCCTCACCGTGATGAACCTGCGCGGCGTGAAGGAGTCGGGCTCGCTCTTCGCGATCCCGACGTACGTCTTCGTCGCCGGCGTCTTCATCATGATCGCCTGGGGCGCGTACAAGGGCATCGTCCTCGACGAGACCATGAAGGCCCCCACCGCGGACTACGAGATCAAGCCGGAGCACCAGGGCCTCGCCGGGTTCGCGCTGGTCTTCCTGCTGCTGCGCGCCTTCTCCTCCGGCTGCGCCGCCCTCACCGGCGTCGAGGCCATCTCCAACGGCGTCCCCGCCTTCCGCAAGCCGAAGTCGAAGAACGCCGCCACGACCCTCGCCCTCATGGGCGGCCTGGCCGTCACCATGTTCTGCGGCATCATCTTCCTGGCCATGGCCACCGACGTGCGGATGGCCGAGAAGCCCGCCGAGGAACTCCTGAACAACGGCGTCCCGGTCGGCGCGGGCTACGTCCAGGACCCGGTCATCTCCCAGGTCGCGGCCGCCGTCTTCGGCGACGGAACGTTCTTCTTCGTCGTCCTCGCCGCCGCCACCGCGCTCGTCCTCTTCCTGGCCGCGAACACCGCGTACAACGGCTTCCCGCTCCTCGGCTCGATCCTCGCCCAGGACCGCTACCTGCCGCGCCAGCTGCACACCCGCGGCGACCGCCTCACCTTCTCCAACGGCATCGTGCTCCTCGCCGGCGCCGCCGCCCTCCTCGTCTGGGTCTACGGCGCCGACTCGACCAAGCTGATCCAGCTGTACATCGTCGGCGTCTTCGTCTCCTTCACGCTGAGCCAGACCGGCATGGTCCGGCACTGGAACCGCCACCTGGCCTCGGAGCGGGACCCGGCCAAGCGCCGCCACATGATCCGCTCCCGCGCGATCAACGCCTTCGGCGCCTTCTTCACCGGCCTCGTCCTCGTCGTCGTCCTCGCCACCAAGTTCACCCACGGCGCCTGGGTCGCCCTGCTCGGCATGGTGATCTTCTACGGCGTGATGAGCGCGATCCGCAGGCACTACGACTCGGTCTCCGAGGAGATCGCCGCCGCCGAGGAACGCCCCGACGAGTACGTGCGCCCGTCCCGGGTGCGCTCCATCGTCCTCGTCTCCAAGCTGCACAAGCCCACGCTCCGCGCCCTGGCCTACGCCAAGCTCATGCACGCCAACGAGCTGGAGGCGCTGACCGTCAACGTCGACCCGGTCGAGACCAAGGCGCTCAGGGACGAGTGGGAGCGCCGTGGCATCAACGTCCCGCTCAAGATCCTCGACTCGCCGTACCGCGAGATCACCCGGCCGGTGATCGAGTACGTCAAGAGCATCCGCCGCGAGAGCCCCCGCGACGCCGTCTCCGTCTACATCCCGGAGTACGTCGTCGGGCACTGGTACGAGCACCTGCTCCACAACCAGTCCGCGCTGCGCCTCAAGGGCCGGCTGCTCTTCACGCCGGGCGTCATGGTGACCTCCGTCCCGTACCAGCTCCGCTCCTCCGAGGCCGCGAAGAAGCGGGCCAGGAAGCGCCAGGAGTGGAACGCGCCGGGATCGGTCCGCCGCGGCCCGGTCGAGAAGGGCCAGAAGGAACCGGCCGCAAAGAACAACTAGACTGGTGGGCTGCCGTCCAAACGGCAGCCCACCATCGCGTCCCCTTGGAGCTTCCCCGCCATGCAGAACACCCCTGTTTCGTCGTTGGTCGGGGAAGAGTACGAGGTCGAGGTCGGTCCGGTCGCGCACGGCGGCCACTGCATCGCCCGCACGGAGGCCGGCCGCGTCCTGTTCGTCCGGCACGCGCTGCCCGGCGAGCGGGTCGTCGCCCGCGTCACCGAGGGCGAGGAGACCTCCCGCTTCCTGCGCGCGGACGCGGTCACGATCCTCGACCCCTCCAAGGACCGGGTCGAGGCGCCCTGCCCCTTCGCGGGCCCGGGCAGGTGCGGAGGCTGCGACTGGCAGCACGCCAAGCCCGGCGCCCAGCGCCGCCTCAAGGGCGAGGTCATCGCCGAGCAGCTGCTGCGGCTCGCCGGCCTGACCCCCGAGGAGGCCGGCTGGGACGGCACGGTCATGCCGGCCGAGGGCGACAAGCTCCCGCAGGGCGAGGTCCCGCAGTGGCGGACCCGCGTCCAGTACGCGATCGACGCGGACGGCAACGCCGGCCTGCGCAAGCACCGCTCGCACGACGTCGAGGTGATCGACCACTGCATGATCGCGGCCCCGGGCGTCTCGGAACTGGGCGTCGAGAAGCAGGACTGGCCGAACATGGCCTCGGTCGAGGCGATCGCCGCCTCCGGCTCGCACGACCGCCAGGTCATCCTGACCCCGAAGCCCGGCGGCCGCCTGCCGCTGGTCGAGCTGGACAAGCCGGTCTCGGTCCTCCGCGTCGACGAGAAGGACGGCGGGGTCCACCGCGTCCACGGCCGCGCCTTCGTCCGCGAGCGCGCCGACGACCGCACCTACCGCGTCGGCAACGGCGGCTTCTGGCAGGTCCACCCGAAGGCCGCGCAGACCCTCATGCTCGCCGTCATGCAGGGCCTCACCCCCCGCAAGGGCGAGACGGCCCTCGACCTCTACTGCGGCGTCGGCCTCTTCGCGGGCGCCCTCGCCGACCGCGTCGGCGACCAGGGCGCGGTCCTCGGCATCGAGTCCGGCAAGCGCGCGGTGGAGGACGCCCGCCACAACCTGGCCGGCTTCCCGCGCGTCCGCGTCGAACAGGGCAAGGTCGAGTCGGTCCTCCCGCGCACGGGCATCACGGAGGTCGACCTCATCGTCCTCGACCCCCCGCGCGCCGGCGCCGGCAAGCAGACGGTCCACCACCTCGCCGCCCTGGGCGCCCGCCGCATCGCCTACGTGGCCTGCGACCCGGCAGCCCTGGCCCGAGACCTGGCGTACTTCGCGGAACGCGGCTACAAGGTCCGCACGCTGAGGGCGTTCGACCTGTTCCCGATGACGCACCATGTGGAGTGCGTGGCGATCCTGGAGCCCGCCTCGAAGGGCTCCTGACCTGCGGTTCCCCGTGCGCATTGTGTGCGGTGTGGGCGTTACGGGCGATATCTTGACGCATATTCGACGCACGTGACGCACGTTCGACGTACGGACGGGGTGGTTTCGGACAGCTCGCCGTGCGCGCGTGGCGACCGCCAGGTGGAGCCCTCGGCTGTGGAACGGTAGAGCTCTTGAGGTGGCTGCGAAACTGTTGCCCGTTTCGCCTCTCGGTCGGCTTCGTAGCTTTCGTCGACAGGTGCGGCGGCTCGCTGCCCGCTCAGGTTCGATTCGCCCAAGAGGGCCATGGAGCGCGACCCGTAGCCGCTCGCCGGCAGTCCCGCCGAGCGGCACCACTTGTGACTCGTCAGACACCATCCGAGGGCATCAGGAAACCGTCCGCTTCACGGATCGCCCCCTTCGCGACGAGCTCATCCACATCGCTCGTGAGCGCATCCCTGATATCAGGACCCAGCCGTGTCCATCCGAAGAAGCGTGCGACCTCGCGGAGCAGCTCTTCTCGGTGGACGCCCGGACTTTCCTCGACCACATGTCCCACGACGAGCCGCCGCTCGATCGACGGGACCTGCCCGACCTTGCGCGCCACGGTTGCTGTCGGAGTACGAGCGAAGGCCAGCTCCCGGCCGGGAACGTCGTACGCCTCGCCGACTCGCATGATCTGCCCTGCGGAGGAGATCCTCCGCAGAGCTCGACGAACCGAGTCCCGGACCACCGCGCCCGCCCTTGAGATGCCCCAGGCCGAACGGACCCGGGTGAAGATCAGATCCTCCGTGATCGGGCCCTCAGCCTTGATCACGGAGTGGGCGACGTCGGCGACGACTCCCACGGCGTCCGGGTCTTGCAGCTCCGCATCCCGCATGCCGCGACGCTTGGCGGACGTGACCCGCAGGTTGACCAGTTGAACGTCGACGAGTTCCTCATACACCCGGCTCCACGCGGGGGCCCGGTCGTCCACCGCCACGAACGTCACCGACGGCCCCAGGTCCACCGCCGCGTCCGGCGCGGCAGACCCCTCTGCTGGAGCCTCCTCGCTGATCAGCTCCTCCGGTCCCACCCGAAACGGGTCCCGCGCGCACGCCTCCTCTACCGCGGCGCGCAGGCGGGCCATCGCGTCCCGGCGGTTGCGGTACCAATCCGTGCCCCAGATGCGGTGCAGATTCCAGCCGAGGTCGCGCAGTACAGCCTCCCGCAGCCGGTCGCGGTCGCGGGCCGCGCGCGAGGAGTGGTACATGACGCCGTCGCATTCGACGCCGAGGGCGTAGCTGCCTGGGGCGGCAGGGTGCCGTACCGCCATGTCGATGCGGAAACCCGCGACGCCAACCTGGGGCTGCACGGAGTAGCCCCAGTCGCGCAGGACGTCCAGGACTTCTTCCTCGAACGGGCTCTCCGGCACGGCGTCCGGGTTGGCCGCAGCCGTCTCCAGGATGTGGGGGCCGTGCTCGGCGTACTGGAGGTAGCGCTTCAGGTGCTGGACGCTCTTATTGATACTGTCGGCCAGCTCGGAACCATGGAAGGAGGCGACGACCTCCATCCGTCGCCGGGCGCGGGTCACGGCAACGTTGAGACGGCGCCAGCCACCGTCCCTGTTGATGGGGCCGAATGTCGAGAGCAGCTTGCCCCGGTGGTCCGGACCGTAGCCTACGGACAGGATGATGACGTCGCGCTCGTCGCCCTGGACGGTTTCCAAGTTCTTGACGAAGAAGCCATCGAGACGATCTTCGGTGAAGAAGCGATCGAGGTCGGGTCGGGCGGTTCGCGCCTTCTGGACGGCTTCCTCGATGGCTTCGGCCTGCGCCTTGGACAGGGCGACCACGCCCAGGCTGAGCCCCGGCCTGGTGGCGAAGTGGTGGATCACGCGCTGTGCGACCGCCGCCGCCTCGCCCGGGTTGTTGCTTCGACCACCCCGGTCGTAGACACCGTCGGCCTTGAAGAACTCGACGCCGAGGTCAGGGCTCTGCTCATACGCACCCGGGAAGGTCACCATGGTGTTGTCGTAGAAATCGTTGTTGCTGAAGGCGATGAGGTTCTCGTGGCGGCTCCGGTAGTGCCATCGCAGCGGCAGGCCACGCAGCACGCCGCTGGCCTTGCACGCGTCGAGCACTGATTCGAAGTTGTCTGCGCCCTCCTCGTCCCATTCGTCGTCGTCGCCGTCGCCGCCAGCGCTGAAGAACGAGGTCGGCGGGAGCCGCTTCTGGTCGCCCGCCACGATCAGCGCGCTGCCGCGGTAGACGGAGTTCACCGCATCCTGCGGCAGCACCTGGGACGCCTCATCGAAGATGACGACGTCGAAACGGAAGTCCGGCGGCAGGAACTGGCTGACCGTCAGAGGGCTCATCATGAAGCAGGGCTTGATGAGTCGCACGACATCCCGTGTCTCACCCAGCAGCTGCCGTACAGGCTTGTGACGGCGTTTCAACTGCGACTGGCGGCGCAACTCAGCCGCGGGGCCGATGTTGGTTCTACGCGGACGGCGGGCATTGCATGCCGCGATGACCTCAGCGTGGGCAGCCTCCACAAGGGCGCGATCCGCGTCTCGGAATCGCTCGACGAGCTGATCGCGGTCAGCCGCACGCATGGGCGGCCCCTCTGGCTCCGCCGTCAGCGATGCGGCTTCTCACGCGTCAACTCACGCACGCGGAGCATCTCCAGGAGCCAGGCGTCCATCACCGCCCACTTCGCGTGCCCGGTCGACGACTTGTACTGCGTACACGTGCTTCCGACCCGTGGGTCGATGGTCGCACTTCTGGTCTCCGCATGACTGATGAGTTGGCGTACGTCGGAGGGCGCGCGACCTGGGGTGGCGAGGTGTTCGGGGCCTCAGGGCGTCGGCGGGTCGTCGCGGAGTCGCTGGCCCGGGACGGGCTTGCCCAACGTGATGCTCAGATAGGCGTGGGGCTGCCCGGAGGAGTACCGGGCCTTCCTGCTTTACGTGGGTGCGGCCGGCGTCAGCCCCGTATAAAGGCCTGTTCCTGGTGCGGTGCGTGTCTTGAGCTTGATCCTGCGCGTTCGATGAAGGTCGGCGGGCGCGGGCGACTGCCCGCATGACCCAAACGGACAACTTGTGCAAGTCTCTGGGAGCTCCCGGCCCAATCGTGATCACCGGAGGATAGACCTCGCCCGGCGGCGCGAGTCGGCCCAGGACCGGACATGAGGCCTCGACGACCTTCCTGCCCGCCGATGTCGAACGAGGGGGTACACACGGTGAGCGGGTCCTCGTCGATGTCTTCCTGTTCTGTGAAACTGAGGTGACAGATCGTTTCGAGCGTTGCCCGGTCTCATGCGTCGACTGCCTCAGGCGGTGGTCCGCTCGGGAAGGAAGGGGCTCGGGATGCCGTGCCAGGAGACGCGCAAGGCGTCCCTTGCCCGCGTACAGGCGACGAACAGCAGACTCAGTTCACCCATGAGGTCCTCCCGGTGCTGCTGGGGGTCGACCTCCTCAGGGGTGAGGGCGCTCTGCATCGGCACGACCGTGTCGCTCACACCGGCGACGGCCACGCAGCGGAATTCGAGCCCCTTCATGCGATGCATGGTCCCGATCCGGACTCCGTCACCGGCTGCCGCCGACGCCCCCAGGACGAGCGAGGGAATCCCCGCATGCTCCAAGGCTTGGGCGATGTCCTTGCCCATCTGGACGTACCGCACGGCGACGCCGATCTCGTGCGGTGCGACCTCCGTCCCGATCCACTCGGAGATCCGGGTGACCAGGCCCGCGATCTCCTCCGGCTTGGTGGCTGCGCCTCCGAGCTCCGGCCTGGCGCCCCGGTACGCGGACCGGTAGCCGACGAGCGAGTCCTGCCCGCCGTCCATGTCGTCCACGCTCGCGTCCGCGAGGAGCCGGGTCGACCAGGTCAGGATCTCCTTCGTCGTGCGGTAGTTGATGCGCAGCCGGGTCGACCGGCCGGCCACCGAGATGCCGAGACCGCGCAAGGACACCCGGTTTCCGTAGATCCGTTGGTGGGTGTCGCCGGCGATGAAAAGGTCGTCCGGCCCCGGGGCGACCAGAGCACGCAGCACACGCCACTGGGCAGGGTGGAGATCCTGCGCCTCGTCGATCACCACATGGCGGAAGGGGCGGTCCCCGCCTCGGTCCTGGAGGATGCGCGCGGCCTCCGCACACACCTCGAGGAAGGTCCACTCGTCGGCCCGCCGCAGCTCCTGGGTGAAGGCTTCGACGGCACGCCACACCTGGGCCCGCTTGAGCGGGCTGAGCGCGGCTCCGCGTCCGGAGCGGGAAGCCTTCAGGTACGTCTCCGGCGACCGGAGGTCCTGGGCCAGGATGACGTGCCGCCATTCCTGGTCGAGAAAGACGTCCGTGAAATCGATCTCCAGCCTCTGGGCCGCCCGGCTCCAGCGGGTGAGGATCTCCTTCTGCGCGGCCACCAGCGCCAGCGGTGCGCCGCGGTCCTCCCGGACGATCTGGTTGGCCAGGGCGTCCACGTTGACGACCCGGATCTTCGCCCGCAGCGCGGGCTCGGGGATCAGTAGTTCGAGGTTGCTGCGCAGGTCGGCCGCGAGGTCGCGGGTGAAGGTGGTCAGGAGGATCGACTCGTCGGGTGCGTCCGCCGGCAGCTGTTGGGCGAGGTGCAGGGCGCGGTGCAGCGCGACCACGGTCTTCCCCGTGCCGGGACCGCCGGTGACGCGTGCCGGTCCCGTGTACGAGGAACGGTAGGCGAGCTTGCGCTGGCTGGGATGGAGGAAGATCCGCCAGGCGTCGAAGGGCCGGGACAGGATGTCCGTCAACTCGTCGGGGCCGGAGACGAGCGCGATCCGTCCCTGGGACCGTGCCATGGCCGCGGAGAACTCGTCCTGCTCGACCGGGGGCGCGGGCTGCTCGGTCCCCGACACCTGGGCTTCGCGCGGGGCCGAGGAGCGCTGCTCCAGCTGTACGGCGACGACCTCGCGCCACACGTCTTCGGGCGTCATACCCGCCGCAAGCCCGGCCAGCACGTCGTACTGCTGCTCGGGAAGGACCTTGTGCAGGGCGTCGAGATGGGCCTCGGTGCCGAGATGCCGGACCAGGGGGAGCAGTTCGGCGTCGATGCCCAGCTTGATCAGGTCCTTGTCGGAGACCTTTCCGAACAGCCCTCCGGTGCCATCGGCGGCTCCAGGCACGTCGCTCGGAAGGGCTTCCACGCCGGCGGTGGCGCGTTCCAGAGCGACGTCGTCGCGCAACTCGATGCCTTGGGTCGCCGAGTTGACGGTCGCCCGGTGCTTGACCGCCCAGGCGATGGCATCGTCGTGCGGCATGACCTTGAGCAGGAGGAAGCTGTCCCCCACCTCCGGAGCCAGCACCACGCCGCGCATGAACTGGTTGATGCGGATGGTTCGGATGCGCGGGTCGCGGGACTTCTCCAGCTTCTCCAGGTGCAGGCCGGCGTGCCGGTGCTCCCGGAACTTGTCGAAGACCTCATGCACACGTTTCTGGACAGGCTTCTCCAACTTGGCGAATTCCAGGAGGAAGTCCTTGTGGATTCCCAGTGTCGCCATGGTGCGCCCCCGGTCGTACGGTCGTCGATTCCGCTGATCACCGTACCCGGGTACGGCACAATGGCGGGCCGATGGGGCAAGAGCCGACGAGGGGACGGGCGTGCACGCGCAGGAGACGACGTTCAGCAAACTGGTCCACGGTGAGACCCAGTTCCAGGTCCCGCTGTATCAGCGCACCTACACCTGGCAGCGTGACGAGCTGCGGCAGCTGTGGGACGACGTGCTGGAACTCGTCGAGGACAAGCTGGAGGACAGGGAGCCGGCTGCTCACTTCCTCGGGTCGGTGGTGCTCGCGCCGGAGCGGGTCGCAGCGGGCGGGATGCAGCGCTGGCTCGTCGTGGACGGCCAGCAGCGTCTGACCACGCTCATGCTCGCCTTCACCGCCCTGCGGGATCATCACCGCGCTCGCGGGCGGGAGAAGAAGGCCGCCCGCATCCATGACCTCATCCTGGTCAACGGCTACCAGGACGGGAAGGATCACTACCGTCTCCTGCCGACGCAGGCCGACCGTGAGACGTTCATCGCCTGTGTGGAATCGCTCCCCACAGCCGGCGGCGCGGGCAACATCGGTGGTGCCTACCGGTTCTTCCTGGCCGCTCTGACCGAGGGTGAGGAGCGCGGCGCCGAGAAGTGGACCGCCGCCGTGGAGTCCGTGCTCAGGGACTTCCTGTCCATCGTCTCGATCACCGCCGCCGAGGGCGACAACGTGTACCGGATCTTCGAGTCCATCAACAACACGGGTGTCGGCCTCAGCCAGAGCGATCTGCTGCGCAACTACCTCTTCATGTGCCTCCCCAAGCGCGGCGAGACCGTCTACCGCACCCTGTGGCTGCCGATGCAGGAGCTGCTCGGCCCGGCCAGGCTGGAGCTGCTCGTCTGGCTCGACCTGGTCGTCGACGGTGACAACCGGGCCAAGCAGAGTGAGATCTACCGGGACCAGAAGAAGCGCCTCGAACCGATCAGTTCGGACGAGGACGCACTGGAGGCGGAGGTCTCGCGGCTGTACGTGCGGGCCGGTCGCCTCATGCGGATCGTCGAGCCGTCGCGGGAGAGCGACGCCGGTCTTCGTGAGGTCCTGGAGCGGCTTGCCCGTTGGGGCGGCCAGACCCACTATCCGCTCGCGCTCCAGCTGCTCGACCGGCTGGACGAGGGGGCCTGCGACCCCAAGGAGGCGAGCGCCGCCCTCGCCTACGCCGAGAGCTACATGGTGCGTCGTCTGTTCGCCGGCAACTCCACCACGGGCAACAACCGCACCTTCATGGAGCTGCCCAAGGAGGTGGAGAAGGAGCTGGAGAACGGGCGTCCGCTCGCGGACGCGGTACGACGCGCCCTGTCCGCCAAGACGGGGACGCGGGTCTGGCCCTCCGACGCGGTGACGCGGGAGTCGATCCGCAGCCGCCCCTTCTACAAGTCGGGACGTTCGCACCAGCGCTTCGAGATCCTGCGCCGCTTCGAGGAGAGCTACGCCGCCAGCGAGCCCGTCGACTACGGCAAGGCGAAGCTCACCGTGGAGCACGTGCTGCCGCAGCACCCCGCCCAGCAGTGGTTCGACCTCCTCGCGGAGGAGGCCGGAGAGACCGAGAGCCCGGAGGAGCTGCACACCCAGCTGGTGCACACCCTCGGCAACCTCACGCTCTCCGGCGACAACACCCGCCTCTCCAACCACCCCTTCCACCGCAAGCAGCAGATCCTCGACTCCAGCGCCCTGCGCATGAACCAGCGCATCGCGGCCCAGGAGCGTTGGGGGAGGGCGGAGATCCTCGCCCGCGCCGAGGAGATGAGCGACCGGGCCGTGGAGCTGTGGCCCGGACCCATCGACGGGGTGGTCCACGCCGACGCCGAGTGGGCCGGCTGGGGAGAGCTACGCCAGGCACTGCTGAGCATGCCGGCCGGTACGTGGACGACGTACGGTGACCTCGCCGCCCTCATCGGCACCCATGCCGTCGCGGTCGGCAGCCACATCAGCATCCGTCCCGCGCTGCACGGGGCCTATCGGGTGTTGATGGCCGACGGCAAGATCTCGCCCGGTTTCCGCTGGCCCGAGGGACAGGAGAACGCGCCCGACCCGCGGAGCGTTCTGGAGTCCGAGGGCGTTCCGTTCGACGAGTGGGGTCGTGCTCGCCGGGCCCATCGACTCACGGCGGCGGACCTGGCCGCTCTGGTGGGCAAGGACGACTTCGAGGACGAGACACCGGTTCGAACCGCCGAGGGGGCGGGAGACTCCGGGGGCATCGGCGACGGGGAGACCGCGGCGGCACGATTCGAGACGCTGTTGCGCGACAACCAGACGCCCGGCACGGCGGAGGGAGTGTTCGCGACCCTGCGGTTCTGGGAGGAGCAGGGCGGCTCTTTCGACTACGGGAAGAAGAGCGAGACCAGCTGCTTCCCGATGCTGTCCCTGGGCGGCGCTGGCGCCCGATCGCTCTGGCCCCTGGCCCTGTATCCGGTGACGGGCACCGCAGAGGTGGTCCTCCAGCACCTGAAGCGCCGGCCGCCCTTCGACGACGAAGTGCTGCGTCGCGAGCTGATGGCGCGACTGAACCAGGTGGACGGCATCGTGCTCGCGGAGGCGAAGCTGGACCTGCGCCCCTCGTTCCCGCTGGAGGTCTTTGCCGACAAGGGTGAGGAGCTGCGGGGCGTCCTGGAGTGGTTCGTCCACACGGTCGCGCTCGCGGAGGCCCGCCGGCCTGTCGACGATGCTCCCGAGGGCGCCGAGTGAACCCGCCCGACGCGACCTGACACGCTCGTGGGCTCTGGCCGGATCTGTCCTTAACGCAAGATCACTGCTCGGTTACTCTGCCGGGCAGTGATCGGTGTCACTCCGGGGCGTGGGCGCGTGGCGGGTGGCCTGCGACCGGAGCGCGGGGGCGGATGGAGCACAACAACCACCAGGGCTGGTACGGGGAGACCTTCGTGGCCGCCATCGCCGCCGCGGCGGGTTTCCAGGTGGCCGTGCCCTACCCGGACATCGGCAAGGACATGATCCTCGGGCGGGACCACGAGGACCCCGAGCTCGACGTCCAGATCGCCCTTCAGGTGAAGACCCGGAGGATCGGCGAAATCGCGCTCACCGGATCCGGGATCGGTATCACGCTGCCGATCGATCAGTTCAAGCGCCTGCGGGGCCGTCGGCAGGTGCCCTGCTACCTGGTGATCGTCCTGGTACCGAGAGACCCCGCCGAGTACATCAGCGTAGGCGTGCCCGAGTTGATCCTGAAGCACTCGGCGTACTGGGTCTCGCTGGAAGACCGTCCGCTCCCGATTCAGCAGGGACAGAAGAGTGTCACCGTCACTGTCCCGAGGGAGAATCTGCTCACGATCGACGCGCTGCACGAGTTCTTCCACCGGGCGTGCGAGGAGGTGCCCGCACCATGACGGCAGTAGGGGTGCCCGAGCGTGAGCTGGAGCGGCTGCGGCCGCGCGATGTGGAGCGTTATCTGTACCAGAGGGGCTGGCGCCGGGGCGGTCGCGTCCGCTACAGCGCGCGCTGGGAGCGGGAGTGGGACGGCCGGCCTCGCCGCGTACTGCTTCCCCTGGACCGCGAGCTCGCCGACTACGCGGACCGCATGGCCGATCTGATCGGCACGCTGGCCGAGCTGGAGGGTCGGCCCCCGGCCGCCGTGCACCAGGACCTGGCCCTGTCCGGTCTTGACGTGCAGTACATCCGGACCATGCCGCGCACACCGTCGGGGACCATTCCGGTACAGGCCGCGGTGCTGGCGGTCACCAGCGCGCGGGACCTCCTGATGGCGGCCGCGTGCGACACCGTCCTGGACGGACCGCGCCTGGTCCATCCGCGGCGCAAGCCCCAGCGGGCCAAGGACTTCGTCGACAGTGCCCGATTCGGCCCGTCGGCGCCGGGAAGCTACGTCTTCCAGGTCCAGGTGCCGTTGCCGGAGGCGGCGGCGTCGCAGGGACACCTCTTCGAGGACGAGCCCGAGTGGGACATGGCGCCGGAGCCGTTCGCCCGTAAGGTCTCGAGCCGGATGTACGGCGCGGTGTCGGCCGCGCGCTGGGCAGTGGGGCTCGCAGCCAGCCGGGACGACTCCGCCCCGTTCGTGGCGGGCGCCCGCGTCGGCATCTCGGCGGACCTCTGCGAAGCCCTCGCCGGCATGGGCGGTCACGATGGGCGGGACTCTCCGACGCTCCACGGCTTCTCCCTTTCGTTCGCCTGGTCCCCGGCCTGGCCGGCTCCCGCCGACACCCACCCCGTGTCGTTCTCCCCGAGGGACGTCCAGATCCTGCGTGAGGGCGCGCAGGACCTCCGCCGCCAGGAGCCCGAGCGCGGCGTGACGATCGTGGGCCGGACCACGAAGCTCAAGCGCGCCGCCGACATCGGGCCCGGTGACGTGACCGTCGTGGCCCGGCTGATGCGGGAGAACGGCGACCTCGTCGGTCAGGAACGGCAGATCCACATTCACCTCACGGAAGCCGAGTACGACCGAGCCACCGACGCCCACCGGGACCGGCGGGACCTTCGGATCGAGGGCGACCTGACACGGCGCGGCAACTACCACGAGCTGTCCCGGATCACCGGATTCGACGTGCTGTGACAACACCGGTACGTCGGGTGTCCGGCCGTGCCAGAGTGGGCCCGATGGGCTGCCGCCCACGTGCTTGAATGGCTGTGTTCGACGTATTCGCCCAGGCCGGGGCGGTAAGAGGAGTGCGGAGAGCGATGACGACGCCGACCACCGACCTGGCGGGTGTGGCACAACGGGCGGTCCGCCGGAGCGCCGAGGCCGGCGACGAGCGGGCGGTCCCCGAGATCGGCGACCTCGTCGAGGTCCGGGGCCTGCGCTGGGTCGTGGCCGAGGTCGACCAGGGCGGGGCGGACACGGGCGGCACCGACAGGCCCGGCGCGGGCTCGCTCGTGACCCTCAACAGCGTCGAGGAGGGCCGCTACAACGACACCCTCTCCGTCATCTGGGAGGTCGAGCCGGGGCGGCGGAGGCTGCCCACCGGCTCCCTCCCCGACGTCTCGGCCGGCAAGTTCGACCCGCCGGAGCGTCTCGCCGCCTTCCTCGACGCCGTTCGCTGGTCAGCGGTCACCTCGGCGGACGTGCGGACGCTCCAGGCGCCTTTCCGCTCCGGCGTCGCCATCGAGCCCTACCAGCTCGAACCGGTGTCCCGGGCCATCGCGGCGCCCCGCGTGAACCTGCTCCTCGCCGACGACGTCGGCCTCGGCAAGACGATCGAGGCCGGCCTCGTCGCCCTCGAACTGATCCTCCGCAACCGCGCCCACAAGATCATGATCGTCTGTCCGGCCGGTCTCACCGTGAAATGGCGGGACGAGATGGCCGAGAAGTTCGGCCTGGACTTCACGGTCATCGACTCCGAGCGCAGCGCCGAGGTCCGCCGCACCCACGGAAGCGCCGCCAACCCCTTCAACATCTACCCGTTGTCGATCGTCAGCCTGCCCTGGCTGCGCGGAGCCAAGGCCCAACGCCTGCTCTCCGAGGTCCTGCCCGCCCAGGACTCCGACACCGCCGTACCCACCAAGCGTCCCTTCGACCTGCTCATCCTCGACGAGGCGCACCACGTCGCCCCCTCCGCGCCCAAGCAGCTGTACCCCGTCGACTCACAGCAGACCAAGCTCATCCGCCGCCTCGCCCCGTACTTCGAGCACCGGCTCTTCCTGTCCGCCACCCCGCACAACGGCTACCAGGAGTCGTACACCGCCCTCCTCGAGATCATCGACGGCCAGCGCTTCGCCCGTGGCATGGAACCCGACCCGGAAGCAGTCAAGGACACCGTCGTCCGCCGCCTCAAGGACGACATCCGTGATCCGGAGACCGGCGAACGCCGCTTCCTGAAGCGCGGGACGAAGGCGCTGCCCGTCGACTACACCGAGGACGAGCGGCGCATCCACCAGCTCCTCAAGGAGTACGCCGCGCTGCGCCGCGCCAAGCTCGGCACCCGCTTCAAGGGCGGACGCAAGGCCGCCGACCTCGTCACCCTGCTCCTGAAGAAGCGCCTCTTCTCCTCCCCGGACGCCTTCGCCCGCACCATCGAGGTCTACCTGGAGACCCTGCGGACCAGGAAGCAGGAGGCGGCCGAGGAGATCGAGGACTGGCAGGAGACCTTCTTCGACGACTACGCGGACTACGACGACGAGCCCCTGGCGGACGCCGAGGACGACGCCATCGCCCGCGCGACCACACTCCAGCCCAGCACGGACGGCGTCGAGGCCGGGCTCCTGGAGCAGATGAGGGAGTGGGCCGTCCGCCACCAGGCCCAGGCCGACTCCAAGGCCCGCGAACTGATCGACTACCTCAAGGCGGAGTGCCTGACCGCCGACGGCGGGCACTGGCTCAACGAGCGCGTGGTCGTCTTCACCGAGTACCGCGACACCCAGGTCTGGCTCCAGAACCTCCTCCGCGACCACGGCCTCGGCGGCGACCGCGTCGCCCTCCTCCACGGCGGCATGAACGCCGGGGAACGGGAGCAACTCCGCCTCGCCTTCCAGGCCGAGCCAGCGGAGAACGACCTCCGTATCCTGCTGGCCACCGACGCCGCCAGCGAGGGCATCGACCTCCAGCGGCACTGCCACCGCCTGGTCAACTACGACATCCCCTTCAACCCCAACAAGCTGGAGCAGCGGATCGGCCGCATCGACCGCTACGGCCAGACCACCGCTCCGCAGATCGTCCACTTCATCGGCAGCGGCTTCGAGAAGACCCTCGACACCTACGACGCCGACCTCGAATTCCTTTCCCGGGTCGCCATCAAGGTCGCCCGTATGGAAGAGGACCTGGGCAAGGTCAACGCCGTCCTCGCCGAGGCCGTCCAGCGGCGGATGACCGGCGACCTCGGCGCCGACTTCGACGTCGCCCGGGCCGAGGTGTACGCGAACAAGAAGGCCCGGCGCGGCGGCAACGTCACCGCCGAGCGAGACGCCCAGGCCCAGGCCCAGCGCCTCAAGGAGCAGGTCGACGCCACCGTCGAGACGCTCGGCATCACCCCGGGCAGGGTGGCCCGGGTCGTCTCCACCGCCCTTCCGCTCGCCCGCCAGCACGACATCCGCCCGGTCCCCGACGAGCGGGGTCGCGCGGACGGCTTCTACGAGGTCCCCACGCTCACCAGCTCCTGGGAGCGTGCCACGCAGGGCCTGGCGGACAAGCTGCGCCCCGAGGTCCAGCGCCCCATCACCTTCGACGCGGCCTCGGCGAAGGGCCGCGACGACGTGGTCCTCGCCCACCTCGGCCACCCCCTGGTCTCCATGTCCACGCGCCTGCTGCGCGCCGCCGTGTGGAACAAGAACCAGGCCGGCCTCGCCCGGGTCGCCGCCGTCGTCAGCGACCACCCCGAGCTGGAAACCACCCTCGTCGGCGCGTTCGCCCGCTTCGTCCTCGTCGGCGCGGACGGCATCCGCCTCCACGAGGAGGTGCTCCAGGCCGGCGGCTGGCTCCGCGAGGAGGCCGGAGCCCCGGCCCGCTTCAGCCGTCTGGAGAAGGTCACCACGGTCCGCGAGATTCTCGACGACGCCCTCACCGACTCCACCCAGGCCTCTCCGCTGCTCCGGGACCGCCTCACCACGGCCTGGCCCCACGTGGGCGAGGGCCTCGTCTCCTCGCTGGAGTGGCGCGCCCGCAACCGCCAGACCGCCCTGGAGAGCCGCCTGGAGAACCGCCGCCGCGACGAGGCGGAGCGGATCTCCGCCCAGATCGACCGTTTCCGCGACTCCCTGCGCGCGGCCATCGGGAGGACGGACACCGAGGAGGGCCAGCTGGAGCTGGAGTTCGAGGAGGCCGAGCAGCAGCGCCGCGACCGCGAGAACTGGGAGCGGCGCGTCCACGCCCTGGAGAGCGAGAAGGAGCGCGAACTCGCCTCCGTCGCCGCGCGCTACGCCGACCCCAAGCCGCTCCTCTTCCCCGTCGCCGTCGTCTTCGTCGTTCCCCGCCGGGAGGCCGTCAAGTGAGCACCAACCGTACGAACGGCACCGGCGGCCGGGGCCGCGTCAGCGGCGGAGCCTTCCGCCCGGCGGCTCCCGACGGCAAGCAGCAGCATCTCGACTGGCTCAGCCTGATCGACGTGTCCGGCCCCTTCCTCACGCTTCCCGTCCTGCTCAAGGCCTGGCCGCAGCTCGACGCCATCGACAAGCCCCTGCGGACGAGCCTTCGCTACGAACACGGCGTCTGGCTCTCCGACCCGACGGCCGGCCAGGAGGCGTGGACCGACTTCGTCCTCGGTGAACTCCTCGGCTGGGGAGACGCGTTGCGGACGGGCGAGGGCCTGACCGAGCCCCTCACCGTCGACATCCCGGAACACGACGGCGAGCGGGTGGCCCCCACCTTCGCCCTCCTGGAGCCCGGCAGCACCGCCACCGACACGGCCTCCCTGGTCGCCGACTGCGCGATCCTCGGCCTGTCCGTCCCCGCCGGCCAGCACCCCGCCAAGCGCGTCCCCGCCTCCACCTGGTCCGCCACCCCCGTCGACCGCATGGCGCACCTCTGCCGCCACCACGGCATCGAGCTCGGCCTCGTCACCGACGGCCGCTGGTGGGCCCTGGTGTGGGCGCCGCGCGGCGGCGTCACCACCTCCGCCGTCTTCGACACCATCGACTGGCCCGCCCCCGCCGAACGCGCGGTCGTCCGCGCCTTCCGCTCGCTCCTCAGCCGCCGCCGCTTCTTCTCCGTCGAGGACGACGAGATGCTGCTGCCGCTGCTCCGCGAGTCCCTGGACAGCCAGGAGGACGTCACCGACGCCCTCGGCGTCCAGGTCCGCCAGGCCGTCGAACTCCTCGTCGAGGCCATCGGCCGCGCCGACATCAACGAACGCGCCGAGGGCCGCCGCGGACTCGCCGAGGTCCCCGCCCACGACGTCTACCGGGGCGCCGTCGCCATCATGATGCGCGTCGTCTTCCTCCTCTTCGCCGAGGAACGCGGCCTCCTCCCCAGCGACAACGAGCTGTACGTCCAGTCCTATTCGGCCGGCAGGCTCAGCAAGGACCTTGAGGACCGCGCCGCCGAGACCACCGAGGAGGACCTGGAGCTCTCCTGGGCCGGCTGGCACCGCCTCATCGCCCTCTTCAACGCGGTCTACGGCGGAGTCGACCACCCGTCGTTGTCGATGCACGCCTACGACGGCTCGATCTTCGACCCCAACGCCTTCCCCTGGCTCGAAGGCCGCGGCACGGGCGCCGACGACCCCACGGACCCCCTCCCGATCGACGACCGGACCGTCCTCCACATGCTCCAGTCCGTCCAGTACGTCTCCATCGGTACGGGCAAGAAGCGCGAGCGCCGCCGCCTCACCTTCCGCACCCTGGACGTCGAGCAGATCGGTTACGTGTACGAGGGCCTGCTCTCCTACCAGGGCCGGCGCGCCGAGGACACCATCGTCGGCCTGGTGGGCAAGCCGGGCCTGGAGGCGGAAGTCCTGCTGACCCGCCTGGAGTCGTTGGCCCGCACGCGCGGGGACGGCCTGGGTGCGGCCCTCGCGGACGAGTACAACAAGACGACCGGTCTGGGCGCGGCGGCCAAGGTGACGAAGGCGCTGGCCCCCTTGGAGGAGCCGGCACTGGGCGAGGCCCGGCGTAAGCTCCTCGCGGCGACTGCTGGTGACGCGGAGCTTGCGGAGCGGCTGCTCCCCTTTTACGGCATCATCCGCCTGGACCTGCGCGGCCTCCCGGTCGTCATTCAGCCCGGAGCCCTGTACGTGACGGAGTCCTCGCTCCGCAAGAACACGGGCACGCACTACACCCCGAAGACCCTGGCCCAGCAGGTCGCGGACGGGGCGCTGGAGCCGCTGATCTACGAGTACGGCCCGCTCCAGACGGCGGACCGGAGCCAGTGGCGCCCGAAGCCGTCGAGCGAGCTGCTGAAGCTGAAGGTCGCCGACATCGCGATGGGCTCGGCGGCGTTCCTGGTGGCGGCGTGCCGGTACCTGGCCGTCGCGCTGGTGGAAGCCTGGAGTCGCGAGGGCGACGAGCGGGCTGCGGCCTACCTGGAGGCGGCGGGCTCGCTGTCCGCCTCGGCGGTGGACGCGGAGGCGGACCCGGTGATGGTGGAGGCGCGCAGGCAGGTCATAGAGCACTGCCTGTACGGCGTCGACATCAATCCGATGGCTGTGGAGATGGCGAAGCTGTCGCTGTGGCTGGTCTCCATGGACCGAGATCGCCCGTTCACGTTCCTGGACGACAGGCTGGTGGCGGGTGACTCGCTGCTGGGCGTCACGTCGGTGGAACAGTTGGAGGCGATGCACCTGGACCCGGCGCGTGGGCGAAAGCTCCACGGGGACGGCATCGACTTCACGGGCGGCGTACAGCGGGTGATGACAGAGGTCGCCGAGGAGCGGCGGAAGCTGGCGGGCATCCCGGGCACAGGTCTGGAGCAGCTGGAGGAGAAGCGCGCGATTCTGGCGCGGGTGCGGGAGAAGACCCGGCAGGCGAGCGTGTACGCGGATCTGGTGGTGGGCGCGGCGCTGGCGAGCGCGGGCCGGGGCGAGAAGGAGCAGGACCGCCTGTCCTTCGAGGCGGTGACCGCTGCGCACAATGTGGCGGACGCGCCGGAGGGTGTCGCTGAGGCGGAGGAGCTGCGGGCGGCGGAGCGGCTGGCGCGGGGGTGGCTGGCTACGGGGCAGCCGGAGGGTGCGTTCGACCGGGAGCCGGTGCACTTGCCGCTGGTGTTCCCGGAGGTGTGGGAGGAGCGGGGCGGGTTTGATGCGGTGGTGGGGAATCCGCCGTTCTTGGGCGGTCAGAAGCTGACGGGCGCGATGGGGGAGGCGTATCGGGAGTACCTGGTGGGGGAGTTGGGCCGGGGGGCGCGGGGGAGCGCCGACCTGGTGGCGTACTTCTTGCTGCGGGCTCATGAGTTGCTTAACGGGGATGGGCAGGCGGGCTTGGTCGCGACGAACACGCTGGCGCAAGGGGATACGCGCCAGGTGGGCTTGGACCAGATCGTTGCGGACGGCGTAGAGATCCGGCAGGCAGTGAAGAGTAAGGCGTGGCCTTCGCGGAGTGCGGTGCTTGAGTACTGCGCGGTGTGGACGAGTAGTGCGGCGTTGGCAGAGGGGGCTGTGCGGCTGGCAGACGGTGGGACTGCGAAGGTGATTACCCCGGCGCTTGAAGGTGGGTCACGAATCACGGGCGAGCCCAGCAGGCTCGTCGAGAACCAGAGGCTTGCATTTCAGGGATCCATCGTTCTGGGTACCGGATTCACGCTGGAACCGGAAGTTGCGCAAGCGTGGATCGCGGCAGACGAGCGCTACCGGAAGGTCCTGTTTCCGTACCTTAACGGGCAGGATTTGAACTCTCGTCCGGATGGCTCTGCGAGCCGTTGGGTCATTAACTTCCACGACTGGGACGAAGAGCGTGCGAAGCAGTACCCGGTTGCTTACGAGCAGGTTCGACAACTGGTCAAGCCGGACCGCGATAAGAACAAGCGGGCGGCCCGAAGGGAACGCTGGTGGCAGTATGCCGAGCGTGCCACTGGCTTGCTCCGTGCGATTGAGCAGTTGGATCGCATGATCGTAATCACTAGGCACAGTAAGTCGGTTATGCCTCTGTTCGTGCCTGCGGGCCAAGTTGCCAGTGAGGCAACGGTGGTCTTCGCTTCTATGGACGCCGCAATGCTTGCGGTGCTCAGCGGTGCTGTCCACTACTGGTGGGCTCTTACTCACGCGGGCACTATGAAGGGCGACCTCCGCTATGGCCCTTCCGACGTGTTCGAGACCTTCGCGCGCCCCGAACTCACCCCCGCCCTCCGCGAGCTGGGCGACCAGCTCGACACCCGCCGTCGCGAGATCATGCTCAAGCGCGGTGGGCTGACCGCCACCTACAACCTCGTCCACGACGAGACCTGCACTGACCCCGACATCGCCGAACTCCGCGAGATCCACCGCGCCATCGACGAGGAAGTCGCCCGCGCCTACGGCTGGGACGACCTCCTCACCCAGCCCGGCGGTCTCGACCACGGTTTCCACGACACCCGCCAGGGCCCCCGCTACACCGTCGGCCCCGTCGTCCGTCAGGAAATCCTCGACCGGCTCCTCGAAGAGAACCAGCGCCGCTACGCCGCCGAAGTCGCGGCCGGCCTGCACGACAAGAAGGGCGCCAAGAAGAAGGCGGCGGCCCCCGCCAAGCGGAAGTCGAAGCCTCCTGCCGAGGAGCCGCCGAGCCTGTTCTGACCCGTAGGAGAAGGGCGGCGGTGTTCCAGGGTGCCACCGCCCGACCCTCACCCCGCGCACCCCCGCAACACCGACGCCAGCCGCCTCGCCACATCCGGCCGACACCGCCCGAGGTCCACGAGTACGGGCCCGTACGCGCTGGCCAGGGACACGGTGTCCAGCCCCAGGGACGGCAGCAGCACGTCCACCTCCGTCAACGCCTGCCGCAGTTCGTCCCGCGCGGCCTTCGCGTCCGCGATCGCCTCAACAGTCGCCCCCTGACTCGCCGTTCCCATAGTCCGCGCACCTTCCTCGTCGTCCGTGACTTCCTGTGACGAGCATGGATGCGTATGGCTACGATCACTAGGGGTAACGGTTTTCGGAACCGCAGAGCGAAAACGGGGGACCGCCAGTGCCCGCACCGAAGGAACTCGACCCATCGGCCTCCCTCGCGGCCCTGTACGGCGCGAAGTTGCGCAAACTCCGCTTGCGCGCCGGGCTCACCCAGCGCCAGTTAGGCGCAGAGGTCCCCATCGCGCACAGCCGGATCGCTCAGTTCGAACTGGGCAACGAGGTTCCGCCGGAGGATGTGGACGCCAAACTGGACAAGATCCTGGGCGCCGATGGTGACCTGACGGACCTGTGGGGCCACATCCACCGGACGCCGTTCCCGGACTGGGCCAGCAAGTACATGGCGCTGGAGCGCAAAGCAATCAAGATGCTCAAGTACATGGCGCAGGCCGTGCCCGGTCTGTGGCAGACGGAGGCGTACGCGCGCGCTCTGCTCCGTACCAGCCGCCCTCGTGACACCGACGAGGAGATCGAGAGGCTGGTCGTCGCGCGAATCGAGCGGCAAAGCATCCTGTGGCGGATCAGCCCGCCGTTGTTCTGGTGCATCCTGGACGAGGCGGTTCTCCGGCGCCCCGTGGGCTCCCCTGGCGTCATGCACGAGCAGCTTGCGTCGCTCGTGAGCTTCGCGCGGTCACCGCATGCGGTTCTCCAGGTGCTGCCGTTCAGCGCGGGAGAACATCCCGTCATGGGCGGCTCATTGACGCTGCTCGGCTTCGAGAAGGGGCCTGATGCGGCGTACACAGAGAGCTCGCACTCGGGCGAACTCGTCGAGAGCCAGAACGAAGTGGCCGAATACGCACTCGCTTACGATCTGCTGCAAGCGAAGGCCCTCGCCCCGGAGCCATCGCTGGATGTGATCCGTTCCGTCATGGAGGAGTACCGAGCATGGCCGCACGCCACGACCTGAGCGGCGCCGCGTGGCGCAAGAGCACCTACAGCAACGGGCAGGGCGGCGACTGCGTAGAGATCGCTGACAACATCCCCCACGCCGTCCCCGTCCGCGACAGCAAGAACCCCGCCGGCCCCGCCCTCCTCATCCCCGCCCCCGCCTGGGCTGCCTTCGTTGAGGCGATCAAGCGCGCCTGATCGCTCACCGGGGCGCGCTCCCGCGCGTCCCGGTCGCCTGCGTCACCCAAAGAGAAAGAACCGGGTGAGAACCCACTCAACCAATCCCCGTCCCCACTCGTACGGGTGACAGATCGTCCGGAACCCGGACAGGTGCGGTACGGTCGGCCCCGACAACCTCATAAACGCATTCGGCCCCCGACAGGACTGCAATCCTGACGAGGGCCTGACCAATCTGGAAGAGAGAAGCTTCCCGATGGCTGACCCGCAGTCTAACGCGGCCCCGTCCGCGTACCCCGAGATCCCCGCCGACGCCCCACCCTCCGGCGTGATCCACATCCGGCACCGCCACACCGAGCGCTTCACGGTCGTCGGCAACCACCTCGCCCAGCACGCCGAGCTCTCCGCCGCCGCGATCGGCATCGCCGTCTACATCCAGTCGCTCCCGGATGGCGTCTCCGTGACCGCCAAAGCCCTGGCGCTCCACTTCAGCGAAGGCGAGACGACCATCCGCCGGGCCCTGAACGAACTGGAGCGCGCCGGATACATCGCCCGCCCCCGCGTCCCCCTCGGCGGCGGCAGGTTCGCCACCCGCACGGTCTCGTACGACAAGCCCGGCTGCCTACCGGATGCGAAGCCGAAGCCGAAACCGGCCTCCGCGCAGGATCCCGCACCGAGCGGTCCCCAGGCACAGCCTCAGCCCCAGCCCCAGGCCCGTTCAGAGCCGCCGCACCCTCCCACCGGCCCCGCCGCCGACCTCCTCGCCCGTCTCCGCCTCGCCGACCCCCGCCTGCTGCTCTCCGCCGGAGACGTCCAGCGCCTCGCGCCCGCCGTCGAGACCTGGCTCTCTCGCGCCGCGACACCCGCTCAGATCACCCGGACTCTGACCGCGAACCTCCCGCCCGAGCCCGTACCGATCCACCACCCGGCCCGGTTCCTGGAGTACCGGCTCAGAAACCTCCTCCCGCCGCCACTCCCGGCGCAGGGGCCACAGCCGCCCGGCCCCGCACCCCTCGTCACCTGCGACGGCTGTGAGAGGGCCTTCCGCAGCCACGACCCGGACGCGTCCTGCGGGGACTGCCGAGAGGTCGGCGCCGCGTGAGTCAGGCCCCGTCCACGACCGCCAGGTGATGGCGCAGTTCGTCGGCCACCCGCGCCGCGTCGCCCGCACCCGGCAGGCGCCAGTCCGTCTCGATGCCCTGGTCCACGGCCGCCTCGCTGCTGAAGCGGATCACATCCGGAGCGGGCAGGTGGTTGTCCCGCAGCCAGATCAGGAAGGGCGCGGCCTCACCGGCCGTCGTGTCGGCCAGCACCACGCAGTCCCGCCCGTGGACGGTGGCCGTGCCGTCGTACTCGGTGCCGTCGTCGGTGGCAGCCCAGAAGGAGAGGTACGGCTCGCCCTGGTGGGTGTGGTCCTGGCGGACCTTGTAGCGGACCTCGGTGAACGACTGCCGCAGCGCCTCGCCCAGGCCGGCGAGGTCCAGGGACCAGGCGTGCGGCTGCCGCTCCGGCGCGTAGAAGAGAAAGGTGGTCCGGTCGTCGTCATCGGGCGTCACGAGTCGAGTCCTTCGGAGAGGGCACGGTCAGGAGGAAGGCAAGGGGAACGGGGCGGCGACGAGCCCCGCGTCACTTCACATAGCGGGCCGTGCCAGGAACCTGCTGGAGAGCCATGAGTGTCTGCCAGTACGGCACGGCCTCCTTGTCATTGGTGACGATCTCCAGACCCCGGATCTGGTCGTGCTCGTTCATCGCCTGGCGGTACTTCTCGAGTTCACCCTCGTCCTTGCCGATGAGGACGTCCTTCTTGCTCCACTTCTTCGTCCCGTCCTCCTTGTAATCGTCCTCGATCTCGAACGTGGACTGGCGACGCCAGGTGCTCTTCCGGCAGTCGTCGTCGGCGTCCTTGACGTACTTGGCGTCCACCATCATCCCGTCGGAAGGCCGCATGCCGTCCGCGCCGATCGAGGGCTTCTCGTAGTCCGCGGGCAGGGGGACGATCCGCTCGGGATAGCCGGCGATCCGCAACTGGTACGCGTTCTCGGGAGCGGTGGGATCAGGCTTGCCTCCGAAGTGCGCCGGCTCCAGGCCGTTGACCCAGCTGACGAAGTCCTTCCGCTCGTCCGGCGTGAGCAACCGTGGCGGAGGCACTGCGGCCGGCGGAATCGGGTCCCGCCACGGGATGCCCGGATCGGGATCCCGGTAGACCGCGGGCACGATCCCCGGCATCCCGCCGGTGTACGAGGCGAGGACGAGCGGCACAGGGGCCGGTACCGGCACCGGAACAGGGATCAGCGGAGGCAGGAACGGCAGACCCGGCGCACTCGGTCCCCTACCGCCCTCCGGCAGCCGTACCCGCTTCTCGGCCGAGTCCAGGGCATGTCCCACCCCGCCCAGGCGCCGGATCCAGGGGTCGCCCAGGACCGCGTCGAGAAGGCCGCCGTCGAAGCCGTTCCCGCCGAGCATCGGACTGTCCCAGGGCATGTCCATCGCGAAGAGGTCCAGCTTGTGCTGCCGGATCGCCGACTCGGCCGCTTCGACGTGCTCGGCGTATCGGTCGCAGGCCTTCGCGATCTCGTTGCAGGCGGCCACGAGGTTGGCGACGAGCGGCTCGTCCTCCTGGACCTGGCCGGGCGGGCAGGTCAGTCCGACGGACATCTTGAAGTACGCCCGGAACGCGTCGGCGGCTTCACCCGAGTGCGCCTTGTCGGCCGTCATGGCCGATGCCTGGGCGTCCTCCAGGAATCGCAGCATCAGCCTGCCCCCACGACGCCAGGACCCCGCCACCTCGCGCAGCTTCTCGGGTGATCCCCGGTACCGGTCGCTGCCGCCGCCGGGGGCGTACTGCTCGTACCACGCGGTCTCCCCGACGGTCTCCGGAAGTTCTCGGCCCAGGCCGAGGTAGTTCTCGGGGCAGCCGTCCCCGGGGTCGCCCATCCCGGCGGTCAGATCGGCCTGCCTGCCGAGGAGCGCGGCCACGACCGCGCTCTCCTGGGCCATGAACTCGCGAGCGTTGCGCATCAGCCCGCGGCTGGCCTCGCCGAGCACGTACGAACTGGAGCCGATCTTGTCCAGCGTGGCCGCGGCCGCCGATCGATACACCTTCGCGAACGCGCGCCCCGCGTCGTCGTCACCCGCCATCCCGCGCTGCCGGTCCAGCTCGTGGTACAGGGCGATGGCGGTGTCCCGAGCCCCCCGCATGGTGTCGGTCAGGCCCATCGCGCCCTTGATCATTCCTTCGGCGACGAACTTGAGGTGCGGTGCCAGTCCGCTCGTCACTTCGCCTTTCCCGTACCCCGCGTCGCGGGTGCGAACAATCGACCGTGTGAGGACAGTTCTATCGCACGGCGACGACAACCGGCTTCGACGGCAGTGCGCTGCGGTAACTTGGCCGGTGTGACTGCCCTGGCCATCGAAGAGGTCCGCCTCACCGCGTTCAAGAGCTTCCGGGACGAGAGGTTCCCGCTCGCGCCGCTGACCGTCCTCATCGGGCGCAACAGCAGCGGCAAGTCGAACGCGCTCGACGGCCTCGAAGTGCTGTCGAGGCTGGCCCGCGGCGAGGACATCATCGAGGCCCTGGAGAGCCGGCGCAGCTCCTCCGGACCGGTGCGCGGTGGCCTCGCCGGGTGTGTGCCGCACGGGTCCGACCGATTCTCCCTCGGCTGCACGGTACGGACCGAGGACGGGCCCCTGGACCTGGACGTGACGGTCCAGGTGGAGCCCGAGGTGCGGATCATCGACGAGCGCCTGACCAGGCGTACGGCCAAGGGGCCCCGGAAGATCCTCGTCAGCGGCGAGCCGAGCCCGTTCTCCGGCGACATCCAGGCGTCCTGGCACAACGGCAAGCCCGGCAAGAACCCCAGCGGCCCCTTCCGCGGGTCCCGTCTGCTGACCTCCCAGCTCCCCGGCCGCGTCGCCGGCGAGAGCGAGGGGGAGTGGGAGACCATCTGGTGCGCCGAAGCCATGCTGGCCGCGCTCGTCGGAGTCTTCCACCTCGACCCGGTCCCGCACCTCATGCGCCAGTACGTCCAGGCCCGGGACAGCCGCCTCCGCCGTACCGCGGAGAACCTCTCTGCCGCCGTCGGCGGGATCCAGCGGACCCAGCCGGAGCTGTTCGAGTCCCTGGTGCACCAGCTCCGGGACCTCGCCGACCACGACATCGAACGGCTGTCCGTGACCAAGTCCGAACTCGGCGACGTGATGCTCGCGCTCGACGAAGGCGTGCTCGGGCTCACACCCGCCCGTGAGATGAGCGACGGCATGCTGCGCTTCCTCGCCATCACCACGGCACTGCTCACCGGCGGCGACGGGCTCGACCTCGGCTCCTCACCCTCCTCCAGCTTCAAGGAGGGGACTTTCCTGATGATGGTGGTCGAGGAACTGGAGAACGGACTGCACCCCACCCAGGCTTCCCAAGTGCTCAAGCTCGTACGGGACGCCAGCGCGGCGAACGGCACCCAGGTCCTCGTCACCACCCATAGCCCGGCACTCCTCTCCGCCCTGGAGAGCACCGACCACGAAGGGGTCGTGGTGTGTTCCCGTGACCGGAAGACGGGCACCAGCAGACTCGTCCGGCTCACCGAGCTCGACGGCTACCCCAAGGCGATGGCGGCCGGGTCGCTGGGGGACGTCGTCACCCAGGGGCGGCTCGACCTGGCCGGCCGGGCCGAGCGCGACTACAGCGAGTTCAACCGGCTCTTCGGGATCGGGTGAGGCATGGCCCGCCGAGTGGAATTCGTCGACACGTCGATCCTGTGCAACCTCCTCGAGGTGCCGGGCAAATGCCAGGACCTGGAGAAGGTCAGGGAAGAACTGCAGGGAAAGCTGGCGGCACACGACTGCGACCTGCTGCTCCCGGTGACCGCCGTCATCGAGACCGGCAACCACATCGCGCAGCTGGCCGACGGGTTTCAGCGCCGTACCTGTGCGGAGAAGTTCGTCGCCGTGCTGCGCTTGGTCGTGGCGGGTGAGGCGCCCTGGGCGCTGAACGAGGTCGAGTGGAACGCGGCCCACCTCGAAGCGCTGGTCGCGGGCGGCAGCTCGGGGATGAGTCTCGTCGAGCACGCCGTGAGCGGCGTCGGCTGCGGAGACGTCAACATCCTCATCGAGCGCGACCGTTACCTCGCCCGCACCTCCGGCGTGCGGGCCACGGTGTGGACGCTGGACGGGGGACTGGCCGCGCACACCTGACGGACATCCGCTCCGCGCCTGGTCAGAGCGGCGACGCGTCGTGACCATGGGGGCTTGTCAGTGGGGGCTCCTAAGGTCGTGGACAACACGTCAGCCGTGGCCGTCGTCCCCTTCCCAGGAGTGTCGCCCGATCATGACCTCGTCCGTGCCCCACGCGTCCACCTGCCTTGCCGACCTCGTCCCCGCCCTCCGGTACGCCGACCCGCACGCGCTCGCGGAGCGGCTCGACGACGAGCGGCTCCCGCTCGGCTGGTGGTACGCGACCCCGCTCACGACGGCCGAGCGGACGATCGGATCCACGGTGCTGGCCTCCGTGGTTGCCCGGACGCTTCGGGCGCTGTGGCCGCAGATCCAGACCGGAGAACTCCTCCCCGTGTCGCGGCTCCTGGACGCCGAAGCTGTCGCTCTTTGCACGAGTGCGGAAGAGGCCGGGGAGGAGACGTTCGCCGCTCTGGTGCGCATGCTGCTCGACCGGCTCCACGGGCGCGGCGCGCCCCGTGCCACCCCGGGCGTCCGAGCCGCGGTGGCCGTGATCTCCGAGTGGCTGCCCGCCGACGCGCCGGCCGAGGTGCGCGCGGCCCTCGCGGTGCTCCGGGAGCTGGAACAGGACCACGCCGAGGCTCCCGAGGAGCATGGGGCGCGGGGCTGTGCCGAGCGTCGCTCCGCCTCAGCCGCCGTGCCGGAGCCCGTCGCTCTGCCCGCGCAGCGCGCCCAGGAGGAAGTCGCCGCACCACCGGCTGCCGAGGCCGTTGCACCGGCGGCGGAGGACGCGGTGGAGGAGGGCTCGGAGCCGACAGCTTCCGAGCTCACGGCTTCCGCTCCGGCGGATCGGGAGGCCCAGCCCGGCAGCGAGCTTCCTGCCGTCCACCTCAACCTGGCGGACACCCCGCTCGCGGCCTTCGCCGCTCACGCCTCCACCTGGCACGAGAGGGAGCGCACGATCGCCGCGCGGCGTGTTTTCGCCGCGCAGCCGGAGACCTTCGCGACGCTCGGCGACCGCTTCGAGGTCAGCCGGGAGCGCGTCCGCCAGCTGGAGCGGTCCCTTCTCGAATCGATCGCGCAGTGGCTCGCGCACGACGAGCAAGGCCGTCGCTTCGCCGCGCACTTGGCCGCCGTCGCGGGACGTCTCGGCGCGGTGGGACTCCTCGCGGAGGTCCGTATGATGCATCCCGACCACGTCCGGCCCGTGGACGCGCTCGGTCTGCCGCTCGGAGACGTCGTCGCCCGCCTCCTCCCCGACCGTGCCGTCGACGGCGAGTGGATCGTCCAGGGAGACGCCGCCGCACTGAGGACGGCCATGGCGGACGACCTGCTCGCCGCCTGCGGCGAGACCCCCCTCGCGTGGGACGAAGCCGTCGCCGTCGGTGAGCGCCATGGAGTCCGGGCCGAGGTGCTGGCGGACTGGGCGGCCGAGATCGGCCGGTTCAAGACCATGGACGGCCACGTGCTGCACTGGGGCCGATCGGTCAACGACCGCGCGGTGGCCGTGCTCTCCCTGCGCGGAGAGCCGATGTCCATGGAGGACATCCACGACCGGCTCGCCGACGGCACCGCCATCAACAGCATGCGCAACCAGATCTGGACCGACGAGCGCTTCGCCCGGCTCGACCGGAACCTGTACGGGCTGCGTCAGTGGGGCGGAGAGGAGTACCTGGGCATCCGGGAGATGATCACCCGGGAGATCCGGCAGGCCGGCGGGGAGATCGAGGTCAACGCCCTCGTCGACGCGATCTGCGGCCGCTTCGACGTCGTCCCTGCCTCCGTACGCACGAATCTTGCCGCACCCGAGTTCACCCGCACCCGACGCGGCTGGGTGGGGCTCGCCGCGGAGCAGCCCAAGGACGGCGAAGCCACTGCGTACAACCCGCGCAAGAGCGTGGCCAGGACCAGGCGATGCTTCGTCGGTACCGACGGCCGTTGGTGGTATCGCTTCGAGGTCACCGGGGACCATCTGCGCGGTTCCGGTGCCCCCGTCCCGTCCGGCTGGGCAGCACACGTCGGTGCCGCGCCCGCCTGCGAGCCGATCCTGTTGCGGCACGAGGCGGGCGAGAGCGTGCTCCAGTGGAGGACACAGCCCGTCCTCGGTTCGATCCGCCCGCTGATGGAGCACATCGGGGCGACCGTCGGCGACCAGGTCTTCCTCAACGCGACCGACGGCGAGCTGAGGGCGCTGCGGCTGCCGGCCGCGCAGCCGGAAGCCCGGCCGGAGGCCAGAGCGGCCCGGCTGACCGGCTGGACCGCCGCCGTGACCACGGCCGAGGCGATCGAGGTCATCGGGCTCCGGGCCGGCATGGGTCCCGGGCAGGAAGCGACCGCTCTGCTCCAGCACCTCGGTGACCGAGGGGACCGGGACATCGTCGGACTTCTTGAGCAGGCGCTGACCGGCACTGTTCCGGTGAGCTGACTGGCTGTCGGAGGTGGCCGTTAGCATCGGGACCGTGGCAGGTCGTCACGGTCCCGGCGGAGCAGCCGCACAACCGAACGACCCGCACGGGCCACGTACGAGGGACGAGAAAGGGGACGCCGCGGATGCCGCCGACCAAGAACGCCGACGTGTCGACCGGATCGCTGGAGCAAGACCTTCTCCAGCGGGTCCGCGAGGTGTCGCAGTCGTTCGGTCCCGCCACGTCCTACCAGGTCAGGGAGGAGCTGGGCGAACTCATCAGCCGTGACCTGCTGGGACCCTGGGGCGGCTCCGACGAGGAGTTCGACTACCGGGCCGCCGGTCCGAGGGACCGCTACCTGGTGGGGTTGATCGGCCCCAAGCGGGCGTTGACCACCTCGCCCACGGCCGCCGACACCCAGACGCTGGACGACTCCGACGGCGAAGGGGACGGCACCGACCAGGGGCTTCCCGAACGGCTCACCACGCAGAACGCCGGGCGCATGTGGGCCTCCTCGATGGGCCTCATGTGCGCTGTACCGGCGGACGAGGGCGTGGACGCGATCTCCGTCAGGGCCCGATGGGGCCGCTACCACCGTTCCCAGGTGATGAACGACGAGGGCGTCGCGCGGTCGACGTGGACCCGGGAGCAGGTCGAGGAGACCCGTGAGGTCCGGCTCGACGGCCGGGCCCGGCAGGTGCTGTCGCTGACCTCCGAGGATCCGGAGGCGCCTGGAGTGCGTCTGCTCGCCGAGGTCCGGCACCGCCCCGGACCTGCCGGCCCCACCCGCGTCGTGGAGCTCGCCCTGGTCAACGCCCAGGAAGAGCCCTCGGCGGCCAAGGACACCGCCTGGCTGTTCCAGACGGAGCTGCACGTCACGGCCATGGACGGGGGCTCCGCCGTCTTCCTGCCGATCTCCGACCCTCTCGACGAGGCGGCGCAGGGCGAGGACGGCTGGGGGCTCGACGACCCCGAGGAGCAGCACCTCACACTCCTCTACCGTGACCGCCTGAAGCACGCGGCGGGCCGCAACGTCGCCGTGGACGTCGTACGCGAGGACGGCAGCCGCCGTGCCCGCGCGCTCACCACGACCTGGCTTCCCGCGCACGACGTACCGGCCACGATCGCTCCGACCGGGCGACAGGGGGCACATCTGAACGGTCTCGAGCTCTCCATGGACGAGCTCGCCCAACTGCCTCCCGCGGCACTGCGAGAGGCTCTCGCCCCGCTCGCCGACGGCTACAGCGCGTGGCTCGACGAGCGCGAGTCCGAGGCCGAGCAGCTGCCCGGATCCCTCCGGGACAGCGCCCTGAACGCCGTGCGACAGGCCCGGGACTCGTCCGTCCGCATCGCGCTCGGCGTGGACCTGCTGTCGCACCCCGGGCGTCCGGACGTCCTGGAGGCGTTCCGCTTCGCCAACCGGGCCATGGCACTGCAGCGGCGCCACACGGCCATCGCCGCCCTCCGCGAACGGGAGGGCCTCGGCTTCGAGGCGGCCCGCGAGCGGGTCGCGGAGCAGGGGCCGGAAGGCGCGTCCTGGCGCCCGTTCCAGCTGGCGTTCTTCCTGCTCAACCTGAGGGCACTCGCCAATCCCACCTCGGCGGAGCGGGAAGCCTCCCCCGCGGCCCTGGTCGACCTCCTGTTCTTCCCGACCGGCGGTGGCAAGACCGAGGCGTACCTGGGACTCGCCGCCTTCACCTTCGCCATCCGGAGACTCCAGGGCACCATCGGTACCGGTGAGGACGCCCGCAGCGGCGACGCGGGCGTGGCCGTGCTGATGCGGTACACCCTGCGCCTGCTCACCGCCCAGCAGTTCCAGCGCGCCGCCGCGCTGGTCTGCGCCGCCGAGGTGCTGCGCCGCGAGGCGTACGACGGGGGCGACTACCGGTGGGGCGCCACCCCCTTCCGCATCGGGCTGTGGGTCGGCGGAGCGGTCTCACCGAACCGCTACGAGGAAGCCGCCCAGCAGATCGCCGAGGCGAAGCAGGCGGGCAGCGGGCGGGGCGCCAAGGTGCTCCAGACCCTCGCCTGTCCGTGGTGCGGTACGGCCCTGAGCGCCCAGGACGACCTGCACCCCGACGACGACCTGCGCCGGGTCCTCCTCTACTGCGCCAACGGCGAGGGCAAGGGCGCCTGCCCCTTCTCGAAGCGCCGCTCGCCCCGCGAGGGCCTGCCGATTCTCACCGTGGACGAGGAGATCTACCGGTTGGCGCCCAGCCTGCTGATCGCCACCGTGGACAAGCTCGCCCAGCTGCCGTGGCGTGGGGCGGCGGGCATGCTCTTCGGCAGGGTCACCGACCTCTGCCCGCGCCACGGCTACCGGCACGCCGATCTCGACGCCCGCACGAAGTGCGGCGAACGGCACCACGCCAAGGGCAAGCTGGAGGCCGTCAAGAGCACGGAGGTGATCCGGCTGCGCCCGCCGGACCTGATCATCCAGGACGAACTCCACCTGATCTCGGGCGCGCTGGGCACGACGGTCGGGCTCTTCGAGGCGGCGGTCGACGAGCTGTGCACCTGGCGCGCGCCCGCCCCGGACGGCGGCCTCCGGCTCGTCGGGCCCAAGATCGTCGCATCCACGGCGACCACCAAGCGTGCGGCGGAGCAGATCACAGGCGTGTTCGCGCGGAAGTCGGCGATCTTCCCGCCCCAGGTCATCGACATCGGTGACACGTTCTTCTCGCAGCAGGTCGAGCTCTCGGAGAAGGCTCCCGGCCGTCGCTACCTCGGCATCTGCGCCCACGGCGTAAGGATGAAGCAGGCCGAGATCAGGGTGGCGGAGATCCTCCTGCTGGCGGGCCAGACCCTGTTCGACGAGCACGGAGCCGTCGCCGACCCCTACATGACGCTCGTCGGCTACTTCAACGCCACCCGTGAACTGGCCGGTATGCGGCGCTTCCTGGACGACGACATCTCCACGCGCGTGCGTGTCCACGGCACCCGCAAGGGCCTCTCGAACCGCCTGCTCCGCCGGACCGAGATGCTCTCCGTCCAGGAGCTCACCTCCCGTATCTCCTCGGGCGACATCACGGAGGTGCTGGCCCGGCTGGAGATCGGTTTCGACGAAGAGATGGACACGACGATCCGCCGCCAGGCTGTCGTCGAGGAACTGAAGGCGGCGGCGCAGCACAAACAGCGTCTGGACGTCTCGAAGCTGGGCCTCCGCAACGAGGGGGCCGGGGCCGTGGACGCGGTGCTCGCCACCTCCATGCTCCAGGTCGGAGTGGACGTGTCCCGCTTCGGCCTGATGCTGGTGGTGGGCCAGCCCAAGAACACCGCCGAGTACATCCAGGCGTCCTCGCGTGTGGGCCGTGACGCCAAGCGCCCCGGACTCGTCGTCACGCTCTACAACTGGACCCGGCCACGGGACCTGGCGCACTTCGAGAACTTCGGCCACTACCACGCCACCTTCTACCGACAGGTCGAGGCCCTCTCCGTCACCCCGTTCGCGCGCCGCTCGCTGGACCGCACGACCGCGGCCGCCTGGATCGCCGCCGTGCGCAACGCGACCGCCCCCCATTCCCGCAACCAGGACGCGTACGACGTCGACCTGGACGGCGCACTCGCACAGAGTGTCACCGAGCGCTTCCTGGCCCGGGCCGACGTCGTGGGCGGCCCGCGCGCCCGGGGCTACCTTGCCGAACGCATCGAGGTGCTCAAGGACGCCTGGGCACGCAAGAAGCAGGGCAGCGCCCGTCTCGGCTACGAAGAGGCCAAGTGGCAGGGGCAGCAGCTCAGCGGACTGCTCAACCGGGCGACGGGCGCCGGCTGGGACGAGCTCACGGTCGCCCAGTCGATGCGTGAGACGGAGCACGAGATCAATCTGCTGCTGCCGGGCAGCGGTCTGTTCGACGTGGTCGGCGGAGCCCCGGACTGGAGCTCCTCCGGCTCGGGCGGACCGGACGCCGCCGGGGACGAGGAATCGCCCGAAGGAGACGAGACCGGCGCGGTACTGGACACCCGATCCGGAGCCGCCGGGCAGCACGGGAAGAAGGCCCAGGCATGACGGAGCAGCCCCAGTACCGCCGACGTGTCGGCTCGGTGCGCCCCAGCCACCTGATGTACACCGGCGGCGTCGGCGCGCTCGTCGACCTGCCCAACTTCGCCGTGCTCGTCCGGGGGATCGACGACTGGAACTACGACTCCTTCGAATGGACGGACCTCAAGGAGCCCCGGCTGCTGCGGGCGGTCAACGGACTCCTCGGCGACCAGAACGGACCGCAGGTCACCCAGCTACGGCCGGCCCCTTGGACGGACGGAACCGACTCCGACCCCAGCGGTCCCGCCGCCCGCGTGGGAGTGCCCGTTCTCCCGTTCCCGCAGTGGCTCCGCTGCACCGCCTGCAATGCGCTCGGCGGACTCGACTCGAAGATCTTCAAGTTCGAGAACGCCAAGCCGCGCCGTCCCGACCACGCCCGCTTCTTCCACGAGAACTGCACGGCCAAGCGCAAGGGCAAGCGTCCGCTCGCGGTCGCCGCTCGCTTCGTCCTGACCTGCTCCGACGGTCACCTGGACGACTTTCCCTACACCTGGTTCGTGCACCGGGGAGGCGAGTGCGACAAGGCGAGCCATCCCCGTCTGGAGATGCTCGACCACGGCGGCAATCAGGCCGCCAACGTCAAGGTGCGGTGTGTGAACTGCGGCAAGGACCGCAACATCCGCGACGCCATGGGCCAGCGCGGCGAGTCCACGCTGCCGCGCTGCCGCGGCCGACACCCCCACCTGGCGGCGTTCGCCCCCCACGGCTGCCTTCAGCCTCCCAAGCCGCTGGTCATCGGTGCCTCCAACCAGTGGTTCGCGCAGACGCTCAGTGTGCTCGCCGTCCCGCCGACGAGCGGCAGCGCCCTTCAGGGCAAGGTCGAGCAGCTGTGGGGGGACCTCCAGGCAGCAACCTCCCCCGAGATCCTCAATGCCTTCTGGGGACTCCAGCAGTTCCGCCCTCTGCACCAGTGGAGCCAGCCCGAGGTATGGGAGGCGATCGAGGCACAGCGCTCGGGGGCCCAGGACACGCCGGCCGCGCAACCTCCCGCGTACCCCGACCTGCTGACTCCCGAGTGGGAGATTTTCACCAGCCCGCAGGTGCCTGAACCTACCGAGGACTTCGCGCTTCATGACGTCCCCGTCCCTCCGGCCCTGAGCGGAGTGTTCTCCCACGTGGTCCAGGCGGAGCGGCTGAGAGAGGTGCGCGCGCTCATAGGGTTCACCCGCCTCGACGCGCCGGATCCCGAGGATCCGACCCTCGTGGCCCGTGCCCCGCTGTCCCGTGCCCGGGTTCCCTCGTGGGTGCCGGCGAGCGAGGTACGGGGCGAGGGGATCTTCCTTCGGGTCGAGGACTCCCTGGTCGCCGACTGGGAGCAGCGCGTCGCGGGATCCGCCGCTCTCGCAGCGCATCGCGACGCCTACGTCGAGTTCCGCCGCAATCGGTACTCCGGTCGGGTGCAGGATGCCGACGACCCCCTGCGCGGTTGGCCCGGGGCCCGCTACATCGCCCTGCACACCTTGTCGCACCTGTTGATCCGTGCGATCTCCCTGGAATGCGGCTACTCCTCGGCGAGCCTGTCCGAACGCATCTACGCCGGCCGCGAGGACGACCGGCGTACCGGCATCCTCATCTACACGGCGGTTCCTGACGCGGAGGGAACCCTGGGCGGCCTGGTGTCGCTCGCCGAGCCGGAGAAGTTCGTACGGATCGTCCAGCGCGCGCTCAGGGACGCCCAGCGCTGCTCCTCCGACCCCCTCTGCGCGGACCGGCTGCCCCGCCCGCCGCACGAGGACTTCCTGCACGGCGCGGCCTGCCATGTCTGCCTCTTCGTCTCCGAAACGACATGTGAACGAGGCAACCGTTTTCTGGACCGTCGATTCGTCGTCCCCATCGACGACCCGGAACTCGTTCTGCTCCAGAGCCTCAAATGAATCCGACGACCTTGCACCTGGCAGCCTCGCAAGCTCTGGCTGCGATAGGCGCCGAAGCACTCAGGACGCTGGCCGACGCCATGGCATCGGGCCGCCCACGGGCAGAGCTGCTGACGGCCCGTGCCTCGACGGACTACATGGAGGCAGCGGCCGTGGTCCTGGACGCCGCGATGACGGACGGGGCGTCACCGCAGGAGGCAGCGGCGTACCTGCACGGTCTCGCCGCCGGATACGAACTCAGAGCACTGGAACAGGACGTCGCACTGGTGTGGAGCGGACCGTCCACCCACCGCGTCCCGGTGAGATCGACAGCCCGGGTGCTGCTCCAGCTCGTCACGGAGGCGAGGGCCGAGCTGACCCTGATGACCTACTCGGCAAGACGCTACGCACCGCTGGAAGAAGCCCTTCGGGCCGCGATCGCCCGCGGTGTAGTCGTCGACGTCGTCGTCGAGACCCTGCAGGGCGCGGGCAACGCTCTCACCGGAGCGGAGCCCGCAACGGCATTCGCCGAGGTGACCGGTATCCGCCTCTGGCACTGGCCCACAGGCCGCAGAACCGAGAAGGGTGCCAAAACCCACGCGAAACTGGCGGTGGCCGACCGGCGCACGCTCCTGACGACGAGCGCGAACTTCACCCTCTCGGGAGTCGACCGCAACATAGAGGCAGGCGCGCTCATCACTGGCGGCTCCGCCCCCGCGCGAGCGGCGGAACACGTGCAGGAGCTGCAGCGGCGGGGGGTGCTTGAGCGCTACTGGTGAAGCCTGGGGCCGTTCACTGTGCACGGCACCAGACCTCATGCAGAAAGCGAGGGCCGGCCCTTCAGCGTTTCCGCCGAGAGAGTTCCTGCGTGCTCAGACCGTGGCGGGCACGCTGGAGTCCTGGGCCACGGCCGCCGAGCGAGGGGCCCACGTCGCCGGCGACGCCGTCGACTGGATTCGCCGCCAGGCGCACCTGGCCGCGCCCCCGGGGTGACAGGTGGACAGCGCGAAGGCGATGCAGGCGGTGTTCGCCGCCGCCAGGGCAGCGTTCAAACGGTGGAAGCCCTGGATGTTTGTGCGAGTTCGTTCCAGATCTTCCGATGAGGCACCCCCCAGCTGTCCGCGTGCCGCGGACCCGGAGACGCGGCTGGACCCCGTACCCGATCGAGCGGGTGCGGGGTCCAGTGCGGGCGGCGTGGTGCCGGGCCCGGGGGGTCTGGTGCCGGGGCCTAGTGGCGGAGGTTGTCCTTCATGTTCTCCTTCGCCTCGCGGGCGTTGCCCTTGGCCTGGTCGGCGTGGCCCTCGGCGGTCATCCGCTCGTTGCCGACGGCGCGGCCGACGGTCTCCTTGACCTTGCCCTTGGCCTGCTCGGCGTGCGCCTTGGTCTTCTCCGTGCCCGACATCGGGACCTCCTCGTTGCTGTACCGGATTGGTCGTGACCACCTCCTGCTCGCGAACTCCGGCCGTAAACACGAATACTTCGCCGGCATTGTCGAAGGCGGTGTGACCGGGTGGCGAGCGGGATCGTATGCCCGCCCGTTCGAATAAGAAACAGGTAAGTTTCGCACGCATGGCCGGAAGGATGTCGGGCACATTTCGTTGCGGAGGTTGATAATCATGGTTCCCCTGCTTCTTGTTCTTCTGCTCATCCTGATCCTCTTCGGCGCCGGTTTCGCGCTGAAGGCTCTGTGGTGGATCGCGATCGCCGTGCTGGTCCTGTGGCTGATCGGATTCGTCGCGCGACCCAAGGGCGGTAGCGGCCGCTGGTACCGCTGGTAGCCGACCGGCCCCGGAGCAGTCCTGGGGCGGTCTGAACATGACGGTGGCCTCCCACCCCTCACCGGGGTGGGAGGCCACCGTCATGTGCGGCCGCGGATGATTGGTTTTCCGCTTCCGGTTGAAATCGGATGAAGCGGGTAACCGGAGGCGGGTCGGGGCGGCGGCCGTGACGCAGCAGGGAACTGCTCACCTCCAAAGATCGGCGGCCGTCCCGGCGCGGAGGGGAATCCCGGACGTGTAGTCGCGTTGATGCGGGGCAATCGGATTTCGAGCAGGAAGACAGTTTCTTTCACTGGCAGCGTGCGCTGAGGAGAGACCGGTCGAGGACTTTCCTTCCCGGCTGTTCTTCCGTTTACCGGAGAGGATTTCCACCATGACTGAGAACGTATGGGGCTACCGCGAGACGTCCGGCCGTCCGGCCGGTGGCGACCTGACCGGCTACAAGGTCGAGGCGACCGACGGCAGCATCGGCAGGGTCGACAAGCACTCCGACGAGGTGGGCTCCGCCTACATCGTGGTCGACACCGGCCCGTGGATCTTCGGCAAGGAGGTCCTCCTGCCCGCCGGCACGGTCAGCCACGTCGACGCCGAGGACCGGAGGATCTTCGTGGACCGCACGAAGGACCAGATCAAGGACGCTCCGGAGTTCGACAAGGACAAGCACCTCGGCAACGCCGAGTACCACGAACAGGTCGGCGGCTACTACGGCGGCCCGCGCGGATTCTGAGACGCGCCGAACGACCGTACCCGGGGCGGGGCGGCAGCCGCACGGCTGCCGCCCCGCCGCGTCACTTCCGGCCGGGGGTCCATTTCATGCCGAGCCGGTACGCGCGGGAGATCACGTCCTGGACCCCGGGGCCGTCCGCAGGTGTGAACCAGCGGACTTCGCGTCCCACGACGAGCTCGCCCTTCTGTCGCTTGACGAGGGCGATGGCGCACGCGTGTGCCTGCGGCGGGCATTCGTCCAGTACCACCCGGAAGCGGTCGCCGCGGTCGGAGGTCAGCGTCACCACCGCGTCGAGGCCGCGGAAGTCGCCCGTCCCCTCGTAGATGTAGACGAAGAGCAGGAGTTTCTGAAACTCGGCCCGGTGGTCCAGGTTGATGACGAGGTTCTCTCCCGTCTCCCTGGCCCCGGTCCGATCGTCCGCGTCGAGCGCGACGTAGGGAAACCGGTCCACCGCGCCGAAGGCGTTGCCCAGGGCCTGGACCACGGTCTTGGAGCCGTCGGTGCAGCGGATCATGCAGCCGAGGTCGAGGTCCACCTTCCGGGCGGCAGCCGAGCGCAACGACGCCCTGATCCGTCCGAACAGGCCGCGGGGCTCTCCGGCCGCCCTCTGAGCGGCGGCCTGTGGCGAGGTCCAGTTGAGGTTGACCCTGATCGTTCCCGAGGTCACGCCGTGTTTGTCGAGAGAGACCGTCGGCGAGGCCTTCGTCAGGTTCACCGTCGCGGGCTTGGTCATGAGGCATCTTTCGGGGAAGGCCCGGCGAGCCGGGATGGTCGACGACCGGCCATGCGAGGCCGTGAGGTACCGCAGGGAATCGGTTCCCGACCGTCTGGCACGAGGACGGCTTCTCGAGCGGCGGTGAGGCGTTCCAGGCGGATGGGCCGCCTTGCCCCTCGGAGCAAGGCGAGCCCCGGTGGCATCCTGGTGCCGCCGGCCGGTGCTAGAGCGGGACGCCCTTGCTGCGTTCCAACAGTCGGTTGACCTTCGGCTCGAACTCGTCGGCGATGCGCATGAACTCATGGTTGTCCTTGCAGAACCTGCGGCCGGCTTCGACGACCGAGAGGATCCGGCGGAGGGTGTCGTCGACCTGCCCCACGGACAGAGAGACCTCGCATGCCTCCACCCACTCGGTTCCCCGTCGTGCGACCACCGAGAAGGAGTGAGGCGATGCCCCGCCGTGACGCCGAGTGACATCCTCCAGCACGCCGATGGCCTCGAACGCACGGTCGCGAAGGCTGCCGTCGGCAGGGCTCTCCGTCGACCGGCGCAGTCGTATCGCACTCCACGCGGTGAGAACGAAGTGATCGGTCGCTCCTCCTTCGCACCCCTGAGCGGTTTCCAGGTGGTTCTCGGCGATCCCGAGATCACCCCGTTCGAGCTCGTACTCCCCACGCTGCAACCAGTAGTGGAAGTTGTCCTGGAGCAGTTCGTGCACGGTGTCGTAGATGTTTCGGACCTGTGTGGGCTGGAGCCGGAGCGACACCATGAGGGAATGGTTGAGCAGCCGGATCAGGATCCTGCGGTAGGGGTCGTCGTTGTCGCGGCTGTCGGCTGCGTACTGCGCGTAGAACCTCAGCAGGTACTCGATGACCCCGGCCAGTTGGATCGCGTTCTTCTTGAGGACCGTCTCGACCACGGTGTCCGCGATGGTGCGCTGCCGGCAGCGCACGGTTCCGTCCGGGGCGAGGGTGAGGAAGCGCCTGTCCACGAGCCGGTTGATCGCCCGGTTCAACGACGGTTTGGGGGCGCCCCGTCCGGAGACGATCTGAAGCAGGTCCACCTGCTCGATGCCACGCTTCTTGAAGACGATGGCGGATTCGAAGACGCACACGGTTGCGTAGACCGCGACTTGCTCGGGATCCAGTTCGTGGTACTCACTGGCGATCTTCTCCTCGAAGCGCTTACCGGTGACCACCTGGATCATGGCCACGAGCAGACTGCGGTCGCACAGCTCCCGCAACTTGTGGATCTTCTCGGGGCGGAGTCGCTGCCGCTTGAGAATCCCCGGAAGGCCGTGTGCGTGCAGCACGTCGACGATGTGCCCCAGGTCCTCGTCCATCAGCGGATCGTCCGCTGAGACCCGCCGGGACTGGAAGGTGACGTCCAGTTCGTCGGATCGGGTGGTGCGGATGGCCGCGACGACCAGCTTCTTGCCCCCGTTGCTGAGCTCTCTGAGCAGGGATGCGCCCAGGCTTCCGAAGATGTCGACATCGTCCACGAAGATCGAGTCCGCCGACATGCTGAGGGCTTGGGCCTTCAGGTTCGGCAGCGGGTCGGTCGCCTCCCGGTCGATCCACGCGACGGTCCGTCCCGCCTGATGCAGTTCGTACGCGTACTGCATGATGGCCGTGGTCTTGCCGGACCCGGCTCGACCCTCCACCAGGACGATCTTGTGCCTTCCGTCCGCAGCGGGTCGCGCACTGGTGCGGATGCGGTCGGTGATGGAGAGCTTCACAGCGAAGCCGTCCTTGACATCGCCCCACGTCGGGTCCTGGCCCTTCAGGAACTCCACGCTGCCCTCTGGCGCGTTGTCGACGAGGGACGAGACCAGCTTGATGCCGGAGCCACGTCGTGCACCGACACGAATATCGGCCAGTCGTCTCCTGCCCTGCTGGAGGATCTCCAGCCCCGGCCGTAGCCGCCGCACAGCGAAGTCATCCGGAGACACCTGGATGTGCGTCAGGCCGGCCTGCCGGATCCGAGCGCGGTCTGCGGCGGTACCCGGTCCGGTGATGAGGAACCGGGGAAAGTGCTCCGCCTCGGGCTGCGACTGGGTCAGGGCCAGCGCGTTCCACAGCGACCGGCTGCTGGGGGAGGCGGCCATGAAGACAATGGGGTGGGTCAGCAGCTCGGCCTTCAGCTTCCGGAACCACAGGGCGCGGGGCGAGAGATCGTCATCGGCGGGGATGGTGAAGTCGAGAGCTTCGGGGCCGGTGGGGTTGCCGTGCATGGCCACGGCCTCGACCGTGGCGTTGCCGGCCGCGGGCTTTCGCACCAGTGCGTTGACGAACGTGTTGGTCTCCGCTGTCCGCGGGTCGATCTCGGCGAGGGAGGAGAAGACGTCCGTCGCCGTGAAGTCGTAGATGCGCCACCAGGGGGCCTGCAGGACACGACGTACGGATGCCGCGGCCTCGGGCTCGGTGACGCGTAGTGCCGCGACGTGCTGGTCGACGGCCCGAGAGCCCAGTTCGGTGAGCGCGGTGGTCCAGATCTCGGCTGTGGTGGGCGCCGGGTCCGGTATCACGCCGTACACCGCCTGGGTCAGTTGCCGGGTGAGCTCGTCGGCGTCGACGGGGCTGCTCTTGCCGTGGACGCCCGAGACGGCTACCAGGATCATTCGGCCGGTGCCGATCTGCTGGTAGAACTCGTCCACGGCGGTCTGCTCGTCGTAGTTCTCCGGTGTGGCGGAGCGCGTCGCCCCGACGCGGTTCCCGACCCGCCTCCGGCTCGGCAGATTGACCGGCTGTTCGGCAGGCGGCGCCGCGAGATCGCGGACCTTCACCAGCCCTGCGGGTGTGATCTCCACGCGCAGAAGCCTGTGCTGACGCGTCGTGCCCTGAGGAGTGACCAGCCACCGGGCATGTGACCCGGATCGGGCGGAGTCGCCGTCGAGAGCGAGCAGCACGGTCTTCGGCAACAAGGGTGTGAGGGGTGCCGGGACCGAGGCGGAGTGACCCGCCACCATGAGGGTGAGGTCGTTCGCGTTGGCCCACTCCAGGTAGTCCCCGCCGACAGCGCCGTCCAACTGCCCCAAGGTGCAGGTGGCCAGTTCTGCGGTGCTGTCGGACGCCGCCATCCGGAAGACGGTGTTCGCGACGACGATGCCGAAGGTGCCTGTACTCGTTTCGAGTCTTACGGATCCCTCGCCCGCCAGGACGCCCGAGTGCCACTGAGGAAAGCCTGTGTGCTTCTCGGACCGTGCGACGAAGTCCGCGAAGGGGATGTCGCGAAGTGCCTCGACGATGTCCTGCTCTTCACCCCGCCATAACCCGCCCTCGGTGTCGCCCCAATAGCGTGTGAGTGCCTTGGCGAGCATTCCGTGGCCGGGCCCGAGCTTGCGGATGTCGTGCCGCACCGGGACGCTCGTCACCGGAGGCAGCTGCTCCGCGCCGCCCTCCAGGCATTCCAGCATCACCGTCTCGATGAAGTCGTCGGTAGGGCAAGATCCGGTTCGTTGTGATTCTCCGGTGTTGGAGCCCAGGACGAAGACGCCGTCTATTCGATCGCCCTTGGCATACACCGACCGCAGCACCCCGAGGGCGGTTTCGGGTTGGACGAGCGGAGTGAAGAACAGGAGATGGAAGACCTCGCTCATACCGTGGTCACTCCCCTTCCATGGCGATCGCTTGGATGGCTGACTTGGGAATCACCAGCTCGATCTTCTTGTCCGCCCCGTTGCCGCATTCCTTCGAAGCCACCGTGATGCTGACGAAGGGAGTGCCGAGCGAAGCCTTGTCGATTCTGCCGGTTATTCGGGCGTCCTTGACGGTGCACACCTTGTTGATGTTCTTCGTGTAGGCGGGCGAGACGACGACCGCACCGGAGGCCTTCTCCTCCTTCGGGCCCCCGACGGCCGCGAGGCCGACGGTGAGCACGCTGACGATCAAGGCCCCCACGACTACGCGGTTCGCGTGCTTCTGCCGCCTGTCGACCTGCGCGGCTTCGTCGTCGGCCCTCTTCAGCACGGCGTTGAGCAGGTCCAGGCGATCCCTCGCATGGCTGGGCCCCGCAAGGGGCCCGACCGGCTGTGCCACCGCGCGCAGATAGAGGACGGCGGCGAGCAGCCACAAGGTCACCGCACCGACGCCGGCCAGCTGTGTGGTCAACGCTCGGTTGGCCAACTGTGTGAATGTCAGTGCCGCCACGATGCCGCCCGCGAACAGCGTGACGGTGGACTGGGCCGCCTGGGCCCTGGCGCGCGCTCCGCTGCCCGACCGGACGCGCTCGGCGTAGTAGGCCTCGCTGGCCGGCCCCAATACGGCGTCGAGTACCCGTTCGCGCTCGTCGACTGTGCTGATATCAGATGATGATTGCGTCGTCATCGTGCCCCCGTTGCACTCATCGGATGAGCATCATAGAGGGCGATGTGGGCGTTGTTGAGTGATGTGTCGAAGTCCGGTCGATTCCGCTGGAAACTGCCAGGCGCACGTTCTCGCAGTTCACGCCCCCGCATGACGTGGGCAGATGCACCAGGTGGTTTTCCGTCACCGCGGTCGGGTAGCGGCGCCCCGCCCCCGTCCCGGAAACGGCAACAAAGATTGTTCCCGTTTCCGGGGGGCCGCACCCTGGCCGTGGAGGTGATCGCCATGACCGGCGCACACATGGAGAACAGGGTCCGGACCTCGTACGACGTGATCGTCATAGGCGGCGGGGCGGGTGGGCTCAATGCCGCGCTCGTGCTCGCCCGGGCGCGGCGCAGTGTCGCCGTCGTCGATGCCGGGGAGCCGCGCAACGCTCCCTCGGCCCATATGCACAGCTTCCTCTCCCGTGACGGAGTGTCCCCGCTGAGCGTGCTGGAGACCGGGCGCGCGGAGATCGCGCGCTACGGGGCCGTGCGGATCGAGGGGCGGGTCGACCAGGTGGAGCCCCGCGACGAGGGGGGCTTCGTGGTGCGGCTCGACGGGGGCGCGTCGCTCGACGCGCGGCACGTCGTGCTGGCCACCGGACTGCGCGACCAGCTGCCCGAGATCCCCGGCGTCCGCGGGCTCTGGGGCGGCGACGTGCACTTCTGCCCCTACTGCCACGGCTACGAGGTGCGGGACGAGAAGATCGTCGTGCTCGGTGTCCACCCGGCGTCGGCCGGGCAGGCGCTGCTGCTGCGGCAGTGGTCCCACGACGTCGTGTACGTCTCCCACGACCGCCCGCTCAGCGAGGACGAGCGGGAGCTCATGGACGCCCGCGGGGTCCGGGTGGTCGAGGAGTCCGTGACCAACCTGCTCAGCAAGGACGGGCGGCTGCACGCCGTCGAGCTCGCCGACGGGCGCACCGTCGACTGCGCCGGTGTCTTCCTCTTCCCGAAGATGACCCCGAACGACTCCGCCTTCGACGGGCTCGGCTGCGAGCGCGACGAGCAGGGCTGGCTGGTCACCGACCGCGCCGGGCGCACCAGCCGCCCCGGTCTCTGGGCCGTCGGCAACGTGGTGGACTCGCGCGCCCAGGCCGTCACCGCGGCCGGCATGGGAGCGGCTGCCGCCTTCGCGCTCAACCACGACCTGGTGGACGAGGAGATCGCGCGCGACCTGGCCGCCCACCGGGCCGCCGCCGGGGAGTCGGAACCCGTGCCCGCGGCCTGACTCCGGGCCGCTGCAACGGCGTTGGACCCGGCGGGTGGCTTGCCGATCAGGCCGGGCTCGCCCTGATCGACAGGACACCCCCTGGCGCCGCCTCCCCCCTCACGCCCGTCTCCGGCTCAGTCGCCGGAGGCGGGCGTCCGGCCTGTCGGCCTCGCGCGGATGTGCATGCGCTCGCCCTGGCGGCCGAAGAGGCTCAGGACTTCGACCGAGCCCTGCCCCGTGCTGCCGAACCAGTGCGGCAGCCGGGTGTCGAACTCGGCCACCTCGCCCGGGTCCAGGACGATGTCGTGGTCGGCCAGAACGAGCCGGAGCCGTCCGGAGAGCACGTACAGCCACTCGTATCCCTCGTGGGTGCACAGCTCCGGGGTGTCGCGGCTCGCCGGGAGGACCATCTTGTAGCTCTGCAGCGGGCCCGGCTGCCGGGTCAGCGGCAGCACCGTGTTGCCGTTCACCGCGTGCGGCTTCAGGCGCACCCTGGGGTCGCCCACGTCGGGCGCGCCGACCAGTTCGTCGATCGGGACCTGGTGGGCCTGGGCGATGGGCAGCAGCAGCTCCAGGCTGGGGCGGCGCTGGCCTGCCTCCAGGCGGGAGAGGGTGCTCTTGGAGATGCCGGTCACCTCCGACAGGGCGGCGAGCGTCACGCCGCGGGCGGTGCGCAATCGCTTCAGTCGGGGACCGACGGCGGACAGGGCCTGGGCGATGGACGAGGGCTGCTCCACGCCGTCATTACATGCAGTCGTCCCGGAATTTGCAAAGAGAGGTGCTGTTTTCGGACGTCCCCCTCCTCCCCCCCGGCCGTACTCGTCAGGCACGCCCGACGCCCCGCCCGGCGCGCGTCGGGGGTGGGCGCGCGCCGGGCGGGGCGGTCTTCGGGGGCGGCCCGCGTCAGAGGCCCATCGAACGGCCGATCAGCTCCTTCATCACCTCCGTCGTCCCGCCGTAGATGGTCTGCACGCGGCTGTTGGCCCACTCGCGGGAGATCGCGCTCTCCTTGAGGTAGCCGTAGCCGCCGTGGATCTGGAGGCAGCGGTTGGCGATGTCCACCTGGAGCTCGGTCGTCCACCACTTGACCTTGGCGGCGTCCGTCACCGACAGGCGGCCGCCGTTCAGCTCGGTGACGCAGTGGTCGAGGAACACCTGCGCGACGGTCAGTTCGGTGTCCATGGTGGCCAGTTGGAAGCGGTTGTGCTGGAAGCCGCCGATCGGCCGGCCGAAGGCCTCGCGGGTCTTCGCGTACTCCAGGGTGTCGGCGAGCATCCGCTCCGCCGCCCCCACCGCCACGGTCGCGATGCTCAGCCGCTCCCGGGGCAGTCCGGCCATCATGTAGGCCAGGCCGGCGTTCTCCCTGCCGATCAGGTTCTCGGCCGGTACCCGGCAGTCGTCGAAGAACAGCTCGCAGGTGTCGCTGGCGTGCCAGCCCAGCTTCTCCATGCGGCGTCCGCGGGTCAGGCCGGGCGTGCCGCGCTCCACCACCAGGAGGCTGATGCCCTGGGCCCCGCGGTCGGGGTCCGTCTTCACGGCGACGACGACCACGTCGGCGTTCTCGCCGTTGGTGATGAAGGTCTTCTGCCCGTTGAGGACGTACGAGTCCCCGTCGCGGACGGCGGTCGTACGGATGTCGGCGACGTTGGAGCCGGCGTCCGGCTCGCTCATCGCGATGGCCGCGATCAGTTCGCCCGCGCACAGGCCGGGCAGCCAGCGCTTGCGCTGGTCCTCGGTGGTCCGCTCCGCGAGGTACGTGGCGATGACGTCGTTGTGCGCGACGAAGCCGGGCGCGGTGGCCCGGGCCCACATGATCTCCCGCTGGAACACCGCCGGGTAGCGGTAGTCCGGCTCGCCGCCCCCGCCGTACGCCGGGTCGACGCCGATGCCGAGGAGCCCGGCCCGGCCCGCCGCCCGCCACACCTCGCGGTCGACGATGCCGTCCCGCTCCCAGCGGGCGTGGTGCGGGAGGACCTCCCGGGCGAGGAACTCCCGGCAGGTCTCCCGGAACTGCTCGTGCTCCGGCTCGTACCGGATCGGCGGGCGGCTGCCTCGGTGCTGTGTCACGGCTCAGTCCTCCCCGGGGCCGGTGTCGTCGGTGATGATCGTCAGCGTCTCCGCGGGGTGCCGGACGGCCGCGAAGTGGCCGCCCTCGATCTCCACCCGGCGGACCGGCGCGGAGCTGTGCGCGTCCCAGGGCCAGACCCGCTCCGGCGGGGCGTGGACGTCCTCCCGCGCGGCGATCAGGGTGAGCGGGAAGTCCACCCGCAGGCCCGCCGCCTCCCGGGCGAACTCCGCGCGCACGCAGTCGTCCTCGCGGAGCATCCGCAGCAGGATCCGGCTCATCGTCGGTTCGGCGAGGACCGCCGGCGGGGTCCCGCCGTCGGCGGCGGTGCGGGCGAGGAGCTCCTCGTCGGGGACGGCGGCGAGCAGCGCCCCGGGCCGCTGGAGGGCGGGCGGGACCGCCCCCGACAGCACCGACCGGACCGGCTTCACCCCGGTCTGCCGGGCGACGTGCTCGGCCACCGCGAGGCTCATGGTGGCCCCGAAGCTGTGCCCGAAGGTCGCCCAGCGCAGCCCGGGGGACCGCTCGCGCTCGGCCAGCAGGTCGGCCGCCACCTGCTCGGCCATGGCCCGTACCAGACCGTGGTAGTTGACCGCCTTGCGCTCCTGGCGGCGCGCGCCGCGGCCGGGGGCGTCCACGCCCCGGATCCGCAGCCGGGGCTCGCCCAGCGGCTGCCAGCCGCGGTAGACCTGCGAGGTCGCGCCCGCGTGCGGGAAGCAGTAGAGCCGCACCGGAGGTCTCGTGACAGGGTGCACGGTCATTCCTCCATGCTCAGGGCCAGCTTCTCGGCCAGCATCAGGGTGGTCAGGTTGGTGGGGGCGCTGGGGATCGTCGGGAAGAGCGAGGCGTCGACGATCCGCAGTCCGCGGGTGCCGTGCACCCGGCCCTCCTGGTCGGCGACGGCGTACGGATCGGAGTCCGGGCCCATCCGGCACGAACCGGCGGCGTGCCAGCCGGGGTTCATGATGTGCCGGACCCCGCTGCGCAGCACGCCGTCGTTGGCGACCATCCGGTCGCTCCAGAACTGCGTCCGCGTCAACCGGGCCGACAGACCGGGGGAGCGCAGGAAGCCCCACGCCCTGCGGACCCCGTGGCAGAGGCGCTCGACGTCCTCGGGGTCGGTGCCGAGGCCGAGTTCGATCACGGGCGCGGCCAGCGGGTCCGCGCTGTCGAGGAAGACCCGGCCGCGGGAGCGGGGGCGCAGCAGCATCACCGACATGCCGACGACCAGGGGCCAGCCCAGCCGGTCGACGAAGCCGGGGATGGTGTGGCTCTCCACGTTGTTGAGGAGCCCCATCTGGATGTCGACGTCCTCGTCGAAGCCGCTGCTCATCCGGGCCGCCACCTGGCGCCACGGCAGTCCGGGGGTGCACACGCCGTCGGCCGGCCGGGACCAGATGACGACGGACGGGTGGTCGACGAGGTCGCGGCCCACCCCGGGCAGGTCGGCCACCGGGTCGATGCCGAGGGCCCCGAGCAGGGCCGGGTCGCCGACGCCGGAGCGCTGGAGGATCGCGGGGGTGCCGACGGCTCCGGCGGCGAGGATCACGTTCCGGGCGCGGAGGGTGTCGAGCCGTCCGTCCCGTTCGGTCTCCACGCCGACGGCGCGGGTGCGGTCCCGCGGGTCGAACAGCACCCGGGTGACCCGTACCCCGGGGCGTACGTGGAGCCGGGGCAGTTCGCGGACGCCGGAGAGGAAGGCGGTGGCGGCGTCGATCCGTTCCCCGTCGACGGTGTTGCCGGGGATCGGGCCGACCCCGGCCTCCTCCCCGGAGTTGAGGTCGGGGAGGTCCGCCACGCCCCGGCGGCCGCACTCCTCCCAGAAGGCGGCGTCCAGCGGGTGGACCCGTTCGCGCGGGGTCCGCCGGATCGGGAGCGGCCCGCCGTCGCCGTGCGCCGCGGAGCCGGGGTGGTCGGCGTCGTTCTCGATGGCCCGATAGAAGGGCAGCACCCGCTCCCAGGACCAGTCGGGGTTGCCCTGCGCCGCCCAGTCGGCGAAGTCGCGGGGCAGGCCGCGCAGGGCGATCGCCCCGTTGACGGCGGAGCCGCCGCCCACGACCTTGCCGAGCTGGTAGGGGAAGCGCTCCCAGAGCGCGCGGGCCGGGTGCGCGGTTCCGTCGCCGCCCTTGAGGAGGTCCTCCAGGCGTCCGCTGCTGCGGAGGTTGGCCCGGTAGTCCCAGTTGAACCCGGCGAGGACCAGCCGGCCGGCGTCGGCGAGCGGGTGGGCGCGGTCGCGGGGGACCGGCTGGTCGGGGCCGGCCTCCAGGAGCAGGACGGTGCCGGAGTCGCGGGCGGCGAGCCGGGCGGCGACGAGCGCCCCGGCCGAGCCGCCGCCGACGACGACGTGGTCCCACTCGGCGACGGCGGTGTCCGGGGCGGCCGCCGGGGTCGTGGTCATACGGCGGACTCCTCGGTCGCCGGAGCCTGCGTGGACGGAGTGGACGGAGTGGACGGAGTGGACGGAGCGGACGGAGCGGACGGAGTGGACGGCGCGGACGGAGAGGACGGCGCGGCCGAGGCGGGTCGGGCCGACTCCGCCGCAGGGGCGATCAGTTCGGCGAAGGACGAGATCGAGGCGTTCATGAAGAGGCCCTCGACCATCTCCTGCTCCATGTCGGCCTCGATGCCGAACTCCGCGCGGAGCACCGTGAGCAGTCCGACCGCGTGCAGGGAGTCGCCGCCGATGTCGAAGAAGCCCTCCTCGACGCCGAAGTCCTCGTGCCCGAGCTGCTGGGACCAGAGCGCGAAGAGGCGTTCCTCGATCCGGCTGCGCGGGGCGACCCGGCCGCCGGCGGCCTCGGTGTCGTCGTTCCACGGCGTCGGCAGCGCCTTGTGGTCGATCTTGCCGTTGGTGGTCAGCGGCAGGGTCTCCAGCGTGAGGAAGCGGCTGGGCACCATGTAGCCGGGCAGGACCGCGGCCAGCGCCTCGCGCAGCTCGACCGGGTCGGGTGCCGCGCCCGCCTCGGGCACCACGTACGCCGCGATCTGCCGCTGCCCGGTACGGGCGTGGGCGGGCGCGGTGACCAGGGCGGTCCGCACGTCGGGCCGGCGCAGCAGCGCGGCCTCGATCTCGCCGAGTTCGACGCGGTAGCCGTTGATCTTCACCTGGAAGTCCTCGCGGCCGAGGATCTCGATGTCGCCGCCGGGCAGGTAGCGGCCGAGGTCGCCGGTCCGGTAGATCCGCTCCCCGGTGACCGGGTGGACCGGGAAGCGTTCGGCGGTCCGCCCGGGGTCCCCGAGGTAGCCCTGGGCCACGCCGGTGCCGCCGATGTGGATCTCGCCGGTGACGCCGACGGGGGACGGCTCCTGCCACTGGTTGAGGACGTGCATCGTCTGGTTGGCGAGCGGCTTGCCGTACGGGATGCTCGACCACTCCGGGCGGACGGTCTCGACGGGGTGGTGGATCGACCAGATCGAGCCCTCCGTGGCGCCGCCGAGGCTGATCACCCGCATCGCGGGGAGCTTCTCGCGGATGCGGGCCGGCAGGTCGACCGGGATCCAGTCGCCGCTGAGCAGCGCGAGGCGGAGCCGGCAGCCGCGCGGCACCGCGCCCTCGCCGAGGGCGTCGATCCACATCCGCATGGGCGCCGGCACGCTGTTCCAGATGGTCACCCCGTACCGGCCGACGAGCTGGGACCAGTGCGCCAGGTCGTTGCCGCGCGCCGGGTCGGGCACGACGACGGTCCCGCCGGCCCCGAGGACGCCGAACAGGTCGTACACGGACAGGTCGAAGCCGGCCGGCGCGAGCGCCATCGTGCGGTCGTCGGGGCCGACGTCGAAGCGCCGGTTGATGTCCTGGACGGTGTTGGCGGCGCTCCGGTGGGTGATCATCACGCCCTTGGGCTCGCCGGTGGAACCCGAGGTGAAGATGACGTACGCGAGGTCGTCGGGCCCCTGCCGGGTGCCGGGCGCCCACTCCGGGCAGGCCAGCGTCTCCGGGTCCTCGGGGGTCAGCACGGTCACGCCGTCCGGCCAGGCGAGCGACGCGCGCAGCTCGGGGTCGGTCACGACGGCCCGCACCGAGCAGCGGTCGAGCAGCCGCAGGCGCCGCTCCTCGGGCAGTTCGGGGTCGATGGCGACGTAGGCGGCGCCGGTGTGCAGGACGCCGAGCAGCGCGGCGTACTGCGCGGCGCCGGGCCGCATCGACACGGCGACGATCTCGTTCGGCGCGGCGCCCGGGGAGCGGAGCAGCCGGTGCGCGATCCGGTGGGCGGACTCGGTGAGCTGCCGGTACGTGGTCTCCGCACCGGGCGTGATCACCGCGGGCGCGTCGGGGCTGCGGCGGGCCGACTCGGCGACCAGCTCGTGGAGCAGTGCGGCGGGGATGTCCTGGGCGGTGGCGTTGGCCCGGTCGCGCTCCGCGGCCTGCGCGGCCGGCAGCGGCACGACGCCGCGGGTGGCGTCCCAGAGGTCCGGCTCGTCGGTCAGGCGGTCGAGCAGCGTGGTGTACGCCGCGAACATGGCCTCCAGGGTGCCGGCCGGGAACAGGCCCTCGACGGCGTTCCAGTTGACCGAGAGCCGGCCGTCGAGCTCCAGGATCTGGTTCTCCAGCCACACCTGCGGCGTACGGCTGTGGTCGTGGACCAGCGGCCCGAAGGACTCCAGGCGTCCGGCGCCGGGCGCGCCGCTGCCGCCGGCTCCGAGCGTGCTGGAGAAGACCACGGGCAGCGACGCCCGGCCGTCGTCCCGGCGGCGGGCCAGGTCGCGCAGCACCCGGATCCCGCCGTGCGGGTGCGCCAGGTCCTCCAGGAGCCGCTGCTCCAGGTCGCGGGCGCGCCGGACGAAGCTCTCCTCGGGGCGGCCCCCGACGGCCAGGAGGCTCGGGTCGAGGAAGTTCCCGACGACGTCCTCGATCCGCGGGTGCAGGCCGAGCCGGTGGAACTGGGTGACGGTCAGGGTGAACTCCTGCCGCCGCGACCAGGTGCGCAGCACCTCCGCGTAGGCGGCGAGCAGCACGCCGGACGCCGTCAGGCCGTGCCGCTCGGCCGCCGCCCGGAGCGCCGCCCAGCGCGCGGGGGCGAGCTGCGCCCGGTGCCGTACGAAGCCGGGGGTGCCGAGCTGCTCCGGCGCGGCGGCCAGCGGGAGTTCGGGCGCGCCCGGGAGGTCGGCCAGGCGGTCCGCCCAGTAGGCGGCGGACTCCCGCCCCAGGGCGTCGCCGCGCAGCTCCTCCCGGGCGAGGACGTAGTCGCGGAACGAGACCTCCGGCGGTTCGGGCCGCCACGCCGGGTCGTCGTAACATCGGCGCCACTCGTCCATGAGGCGGTGGAGGCCGCGCATGTCGAGGAAGAGCAGGTCCGCGGTGACGTGGAGGCGCATCCGGTCCTCGTCGAGCCGGGTGGCGCGGACGTCGAGGAGCGGGGCCCGGTCCAGGGGCATGAGCAGGCCGGTCAGTTCGGAGCGCAGCTGCTCCAGGGCGGCCGACCTCTCCGCCTCGGACCGCCCGCGCAGGTCCGTGACCTGGAGGTCGTACGGCTCCACCTCGGCCGCGGGGACGACGCGCTGGGTCTGGTCGGTCCCGGCCACCGTGCGCAGGGCCTCGTGGCGGGTGATCACGGTGTGCAGGGCGCCGGCGAGCCGGACCGGGTCGAGTGCGGGACAGTCGAACTCCAGGTAGTACTGGCTGGAGATGCCGCCCAGTTCCAGCCCCTTGTGGCGGCCGATCAGGTACGCCTGCTGGATGTCGGTCAGCGGGAAGGGGTCGTGCCGGTGTTCCGGCCGCGGCTTGAGTTCGAGGAGCCGGTCCTCGTCCAGGCGGGGGTGACCGGCACCGCCGCGCAGCCTTGCGAAGAGATCCTCCATCGTCGTCCGTCCCTTTTCCTCGGATGCCCTGCCGGGCTTTCGAATTCCCTTGCGAGAAGCGACGTTAGGCAGTGCGGCCAAACGGTCTCAATACGGTGGGACCGTAGGGACGACCGAAGGGTTTCCGGGCCGCCGCCCGTCCGCCGGACTTTCGCTGGACCGGCTCTGGACGCGCCCTGTCGCCTCCCGAAGGCGCCCTTGACCTGCGGCGGGACGGCGGCGGCATCATCGGCCCATGGGAATTCGAAACTCCCCGGAGTCGACCGGGAAACGCATACTCATCGGTGCCACCGGATCCATCGCGGTGACCAGGCTCCCCATCTATGTGGAGGCGATGCGCCGACAGATCGAGGGCAGCACGTTCACCGTTCTGATGACCCACACGGCCACCTCGTTCCTTTCCCCGGAGAGCGTCGCGCTCTTCGCGGAAAGGGTGGTGAGCGGGGAGTCCCCGGCGGACTGGCCGACCGACAAGCCCTCCCGGCTCGCCGCCGACCACGACATCCTCGCGGTGCTGCCGTCCACCGCCCACACGCTCGCCTCGGCCGCCGCCGGCGCCGCGCCGAACCGTCTCCTCACGGTCGCGCTGTCGGTGGACTACCCGGTGGTCCACTTCCCGGTGATGGGCGCGAAGATGTGGCACAAGCCGGCCGTGCGGCGGAACATCGCGCGGATCCGCGAGGACGGCGGGCTCGTCAACGAGCCCGAGTGGCACGACGGTTTCGACCCCACCACCGGGACGGCCGGCCGTCACCCGGCACTGCCCGCGCCGGAGACGGTGGCGGCGGTGATCGAGGACCTCCTGGCCAAGCAGCACACGCTGTCCTGAGGCCCGGGACCCCGGGACCCCGCGCCCGGAGCCTTGGGGTCCCGCGTCCGGAGCCTTGGGGCCCCGCCTCCGGATCCCTGAGACCCCGGGGCCCCGCGCCCGGAGCCCCGGCCCCGCCCGGCCCCCGCCCCGGCCGCTCCCCGGACGCGCGTCAGGGCCCCGCCGTGACCGGCGGGGCCCTGATCCGTGCCTGCGCGTCCTGCCGTACCGCCGCGCCCCGCGGGGGACGGGGCGCGGCGGTACGGCTACTCGGCGACCGCCGTGGCCTCGATCTCGATGAGGAAGTCGGGCTCGGCGAGGGTGGCCACCCCGACCAGGGTGGTCGGCTTCACGACGTCGGCGCCGATCCGGGCGGCCGCGCGCTCGGCGCCCGCGGTGACCGCCTCCCACTTGTCGAGCGACCAGTCCTTCGCGTAGATCGTCAGCTTCACGACGTCCTCGAAGCTCGCGCCTGCCGCCTCCAGACCGGCGGCGATGTTCAGGTAGACCTGCTCGGTCTGCGCCGCCAGGTCGCCGGTGCCGACCGGCTCGCCGTCCGCGGTGCGCGGGGTCTGGCCGCTCAGGAAGATGACGCGGCTTCCGGTGCCGACGGCCAGCTGGTGCCAGCCGTACGGCTTGGTGAGGCTGGGCGGGTCGATGTTCTCGACAGCCATGGGGTGTCCTTTCGGGTGGGGCCGGTCGCGGTGGACGGGTGCGGGAACGCGCCGGTGGTCAGCGGTACTCGCGGCAGGTCGCGTAGTACTTCCGCAGCAGGCTGACCAGCTCCGGGTCGAAGCGGGAGGCGAAGAGGAGCTCGGCCGGCGGGGTGAACTCGGGGTCGAGCTCGTCGGCCCAGGCGAGGGTGGCCGGGCGCAGGTCCATCTCGATCCACTGGTGCCACTCGACGGGGATCGTCCAGTCCTGCTCGTACCCGATGCCCATCTGGTGGTCGATGAGGAGGTCCACGATCTCCTCGCGGGTGCCGGTGCGGTACGGCTGCCGCAGCGGAGCGAACCGGTCGAGGTCGGCCTCCGGCTCCTCGCCGAGGATGCGGGCGGCGAAGTCCCGCGCGAGCAGCGGCGACAGGTGCAGGCCGTCCCGGTAGGTGCCGGTCATGATGGTCAGGCCCCGCATGCCGCCGTCGCCGAGCAGCGGGAAGCCGTCCATGGAGACCGGCCGGTTGCCGACCTGGACCTTGGTGACCTCGCTGTTCCAGAGGTTGCGGCGGACCTGGCGGTGGGCGCACTGGAGCAGGAAGACCAGGTCGCGCATCTCGGGGGTGTCACGCGGCTCCACGGCGATGACGTTGGTCGCGCCGACGTAGACGTGTCCGTCGCCGCGGGGCACCACGTGCAGGCCGCACGCGAAGGAACGGTTCGGCGTGCGGATGACGCTGTCCGGGCTGGTGCCGTCCTGCGTCTTGATCAGCGAGGAGACGCCGTAGCCGCTGACCAGCCGGGGGATGCGGGGGCCCACGGGCAGGCTGTCCAGGAGTTCCTGGGTGCGCGCCCCGGCGGCCAGGGTGACGTGGTCGGCGGAGATCGTGCGGCCGGAGGCGAGCACGACACCGGTGACCCGCTCGCCCTGGTACTCGACGCGGGTGGCGAACTCGGGGACGAGGGTCGCGCCGGCCCGGACCGCGGCCGATTCGAGCCGCTCCAGGAGGGCGGCGGCGTTCACCGCGTGCTCGCCGGGTATGTGGAAGGCCTTCAGCGGACGGGAGATCGGTTCGGCGTCGACCCAGTCGAGGTCGGCCGGCTCGACGTTCTCGAACGGCTCCTCGTAGCGGGTGAGTTCGGCCTGGATGGCGTTGTAGTTGGCATCGTCGATCTCGGCGGTGCCGATGGTGTTGAGGACGACGGTGGTGCCCTGGGCGGTCCTGACCGGCGCGCCCTCCGTCTGCTCCTCCAGCTCCTCCAGCCACGGACCCCACATCTCGGTCGCCTTGATGCCGAGTTCGAGCTTGTGGCGACCGTGCTCGGTGGCCAGCAGCGAGGTGGTGACCTCGCCGAAACAGCCGAGCATGGCGCCGGCCGCGGCCGATCCCGCCCAGGGCCGGTGGGGTTGGCCGAGCACGGCGACGCGCTGTCCGCGTCGCGCCAGGACCCAGGCGAGCGACAGTCCCAGGACTCCGTTACCGGCGATGACGGTGTCGAAGCCGGTGCCGACCGCGTCTGCGTTCCTGTTGGCGTTCATCAATGTCCAATCTCCCGGGGCGCCGGCAGGGCGCCCCGATGGGTGTGGGTGGGTCGATGGCGTCGGAACTGCTGGTGCGTGGTGCGGGGAAGGTGCGCGGGAGCGGCGCGGGTCAGCGGCGCCGGAACTCGTAGAGGGTGAAGTCCATGTGGACGATGCCGCGTTCGTCGGTGTGCGCCGCGACCACGGGCGAGTCGCCGAAGTCGGCGGCGGGCAGTTCGACGGACTCGGTGCGCAGGCGCTTGCCCTCGAAGCCGGCCTCGTCGGCGGCGCGCAGCATCTTGAAGGGGTTGCCCATGGCCTCGCTGGTGCCCAGGTAGACCCGGCCGTCGGGGGCCAGATGGCGGACCACGTCCCGGAAGAAGCGGTTCACCAGGCCGTACCCGGGGTCGAAGACCGCGCGCTCGATGTGCCCGGCGTACGGGCGGTCGGCGGGCGCCTCGATGAACGGGGTGTTCCAGAAGACCGTGTCGAGCCGCTCGTCGGGGTCCAGCCCGTCGAAGAGGTCGCTGGTGAGTGCGGTGAACCGGTCGGCCACCCCGTGCCGTTCGGCGTTGCGCCGGGCGTTCTCCACGGCGGCCGGGTTGATGTCGGTGGCGAGCACCCGCGCGGCCCCGTGCTGCGCCGCGAGCACCGCGGCGATGCCGGCGCCGCAGCCCAGCTCCAGGAAGCGGGTACCCCGCTCGTACGGCACCCAGGACGCGAACAGGCCGGGGCCGGGGTCGGTGTAGGGCGGGAACACCTCGGGCAACAGGTCCCATTCCCTGCCGAGCAGCGAGAAGGTCGACTGCGTGGGGCGGTCGGGGCTCTGGATCTGTGTCACGACCCAGGTGCCGAGTTCGTAGCCCAGCTCGTTGTCCATGAGGTCCTCCCTGTGGGGGAGCCGGCGGAGAGTCCCGGGGGACGGAGCTCTCCGCGGCTACCGGTGGTGTGCCATGACGGTGGTCAGTTGTCCGTGACCGCCTGCGCGGTCGTGCCCGCCGGGGCGCTCGCGGTCTCGGCGGTGCGGGCGGCCCGGTTGCGGGCCATCGTGCGCTCGACCAGGACGACCGGGATGGTGAGGACGGCCAGTCCCGCGCCCAGCCACGGGATCGAGGTGAGGCCGGCACCGGCGCCGAGGGCCACGCCCGCGAGGACGGGGACCACGCTGATGCCGAGCTGGAACATGGAGACGGCGGTCGCCCCGGCGAGCGTCGGAGCGCCGGACGCGACGGTGAACACCCGCCCGTAGATCGCCGGGTTGAGGACGAAGCCGGCGACGCCCAGGAGCAGGACGAGCGGGACGACGGCCACCGCGTACTCGGCGAGGAGCGCGAGCAGCACGGAGCAGACGAGGATCCCGCCGGCCCCGATGAGCAGGGCGTGGTGGGGGCGTCCGTCGGCGATCCGGCCGCCGATGGAGAGGCCGATGAAGGCGCCGATGCCGAAGAGGACCAGGATGCCGGGCACCCACACCGAGTCGACACCGGTGATGTCCGTGAGGAAGGCCGCGAGGTAGTTGTACGAGATCATGTACGCGGCGGTGCTGAGCAGGGTCGCGGCGTACACCACCCACAGCTGAGGCTGCCGCATCGTCCGCAGCTCGCGCTTCACGCTGGGCTCCTGCGCCGCCTTGGTGGCGGGCACGGCGACGATCGTGGCGATCGCGCTCAGCACGGTCAGCGCGACCACCGCCCAGAACCCGCCCTGCCAGCCGGTGAAGTGGCTGAGGAAGGCGCCGGCCGGGCCGCCGGCGACCATGGCGATGCTGAGGCCGCTGACCACGACGCCGGAGGCCCGGGCGGTGCGGTCGGGGGTGACGAGGGAGATCGCGGTGACCGCGGCGACGGCCCAGAACCCGGCGTAGGCGAGGCCGATCAGGAAGCGGGTGACCAGCAGCACGGTGAAGTCGTCGGTCAGCAGACCGACGGCGACGCCGGCGGCGAACACCGCCTGGGAGATCACCAGGGTCGTCCGGCGCGGCCAGCGCAGGGTCAGGACGGCCAGCGGAGGCCCGCCGATCACCACGCCGATGGCGAAGGCCGAGATGAGGGCGCCCGCGGAGGAGAGGGAGATGTCGAGGTCGTCGGCGATGTCCGGGAGGACGCCGGCGAGCAGGAACTCGGCGCTGCCCATCGCGAACAGGCTGAACGCGAGCAGGTAGACGGCGAGCGGAAGCCGTCCGCCGGCCTTGGGCGCGGCCGCTTCCTGGGGCTCGGTCTGGACGCTCATCGCCGGCCGCCTCCCGTCTGCGTGCCGGTGGTCGCCGGGGTCGTGGCGGGGTGCGGGACGGTGCTGGGGCGGGGTGCGGCGACGGGGTGCGGGGGGACGCGTCGCACAGCCCCGGGGGTGGCCAAACGCATGAGCGGACTCCTCGTTGAGACGGTTCGGGCAGGTGGATCAGGGCGGGTGCGCGCCGGTCTGCCGGCCTCGGCGGTCCGCCGGATCGTGGTGATCACCAGTGGCCCCCATGCTGGAACCGGGCTCCGCGTGCGGACAACATTTGTTGCCGATACCGGGACGGCGCGGCGGCCCGGGGGAGGGCCGGTTCCGGCGGGCGTCCCGGGGACCGCGCCGGCCGGCGCCCCGGAGGCCGGGCCCGGGGTCACTCGTCACCGGGTACGCCCTCGCCCCAGCCCCACTTCTTGATGGTGGTGCGGCTGCCGGGGCCGACGCCCGGCTGCGAGTTGGCCATGGCGCGGCGCGAGCCGAACTCGATGTAGCCGACGAAGGCCGAGCGGAACTCGGCGTCCTCGGGCAGCCCGACCTCGTCCATCGCCGTCAGCATCAGCTCCACCCAGCGGGCCCGCTGCTCCGGCTTGATGGCCCGGCCCCGGTGGCGGGAGACCATGTGCGGGTAGCCGCCGTGCTGCTCGGTGTAGTGCGTCGGCCCGCCCAGCACCTCGCCGAGGAAGGTGGCGACGTGCTGCGGGTGGTCGTCGTCCATGTGCCGGAAGAGCGGGGCGAGGATCTCGTCCTTGCGGACGCGTGCGTAGAACGCCTCGGTGAGCCGCTCCAGCGCCTCGGTGCCGCCGATCCATTCGTAGAGGGTGGGTACGGGGGGCGCGTCCTGGTGCCGCGCCGGGTCCTGGTCCGTGGCCGGGTCCGTCACTGTGTCGCCTCTCTCGGGTGTCTGTGCGGTGGGGAGCGGGAGGGGGTCGGGGGCGCGGGTGGGAAGCGCGGCGCCGGGCGGGGGAGGTGCGGGTGGGGAGGGGGGCGGGGTCAGGCCGCGTAGAGGTCGAAGGTCGGGGTCGGCCGGCCGCCGTGGGCGGGGGCGTCCAGGCGCGGATCGACCGAGAGCATCGCCTGGTGCAGCCGCTGGAGTCGCGGGGCGGGCTCCACGCCCAGCTCCTCGACGAGCCGCCGCCGCAGGCCCCGGTAGAGCTGGAGCGCCTCGGACTGGCGGCCGGCGCGGTAGAAGGCCACCATCGCCTGGGCGTGGAGCCGTTCGTTGGCGGGGTGGAGGCGGGTCAGCTCGACGAGCTCGGCGAGGAGCTCGCCGTGCAGCCCGAGCCGCAGTTCGGCGTCGAGCCGGCGTTCGGTGGCGAGCAGCCGCGCCTCTTCGAGACGGGCGGCGTGGATCCGCAGCGCCGCCCCGGCCCGCACGTCCACCAGGGCCGGCCCCTTCCACAGCGCGAGGGCCTCGCGCAGCAGCAGGGCGGCACGGGCGCTGTCGCCGTCGGCGAAGGCGCTGTGCCCGGCCTGCGCGGCGCGCTGGAAGGCGAAGGCGTCGACGTCGCTCTCGGCGACGCGAAGGAGGTAGCCGTCGTGGCCGGTGGCCAGCAGGGCCCGTGCCCGTGCCGCTCCGCTGCCCGCGCCCCTCCCCTCCGTGCCGTACGGCCCGCCGAGGGCGGCGGCCAGGGACCGGCGCAGCCGGAGGACGTAGGTCTGGAGGGTGCTGTGCGCGCTGCTCGGCGGCAGCGCGCCCCAGAGTTCCTCCTTGAGGACGGCCACCGGGACGGGGTGGCCGGGGTGGAGCGCCAGGAGCGCCATGATCTGCCGTGTCTTGGCCGCGCTCGGGACGACCGGGGCTCCGGCCGTCTCGGCGTGCAGCGGGCCGAGAATCCGTATCCTCACGTGTCCTCCGTCCATCGCCCGGGTGCCGTCCGGATCGGTTCCTTTCCGGATCGGCCGTTCTGGGAAGGAACGTAGGAGTGCGGGGGTGAGGGCCTCAATACGGTGGGACCGTAGGGCTGACCGAAGAATCTGCGGGGGGTGCGTTCCTACGGGCCTGGTGCGGGTGCGGTCCGTAAGCGCGGGCAAGGGGTGCGGGTGGTGAGCCGGGACCGTGGGACGGGGCTTACGGGAGAGGCGCGGATTCCGGACATGCCGAAGGCCCCCGAGGGCGGGCGCGCTTCGGGGGCATTGCGGAAGGAGGGGCGCTGCTAATCTCCTTAGTTAATTCGTTCTCCTTTTCCGTCGCTGATCGGATGTCGCCAAGGTGACGAATTCACCGGCCGGATTCAGCGGTCGGCGAGGGGCCGGCACAAACGCGCGGTGTGCACGGTGACGGCGGTCAGGTAGAAGGCGTCGGGCCGCCACAGGACCCCGGTGCAGGCGTCCCCGTCGAGGAGCTGCTCGACGGTGAGCCGGTCGACGAGGTCGAGGCGCTCGCCGAGGTCGGCGAGCAGTTCCCGCAGCCGGGCGTGGAGGTGGCGCCGCACCGGTACGTCGAGCGGGGCCGGGAACTCGATGAGGAAGGTGCGGGTGCCGGCGGGGACCAGCCCGGCCGAGGCCAGCATGCAGGGCCAGTCCTCGACCACGGAGGTCGCCCCGGGGAGCCGGGACCGCCGGGCCGTGACCTGCTCCTCGGCCGCGGCGTCCAGGCGCGCCTGGAGTCCGGGCCGCCCGATGCCGATGTCCCGCGGCAGGAACCGCGGCGGCAGACCGCGTTCGGCGACGGCGAGCAGTCCGCCGGGCCGCAGCGCGGCGGCCATGCTCCGCAGGGCGGCCTGCTGGTCGCCGAGGTGGCGGCAGACGTTCCCGGTCCAGATCAGGTCGACGGGGCCGGACCGGGCGAACTCCTCGGGCCGTTCGGCCCGCCGTGTGGTGATCCGGTCGGCCAGCCCGTGCTCGGCGGCCAGGGCGCGGGCCCGGGCGAGCATGGCGGCCGACCGGTCCACGGCGACGACCCGCGCCTCCGGGAAGGCGTCGGCCAGCGCGCGCGAGGCGACACCGGGGCCGCTGCCGATGTCGAGGATCCGGTGGACGCCCGTCCCGGCCCGGTCCGCCGGGCCGAGCAGGCCCCGCAGCCAGTGGACGGCCTCGGCCAGGAAGCCGGCGTGCAGCTCGGCCTCCTGCTCGGCGTGGTCCTCGGCCCGGGCCTCGGCTTCCTGCTCGGCCGGGTGTCCGGCCTGGTCCTGGGCCGGCTCTGCGGTCCCCTCCGCGGGCCCGCCGGCGGATCCCGCCGCGGGCCCGTCCGTGCGCCGGTCTCCGTGTCCCCCTGCGTGTCCCCCCGCGCGTCCCGCTCCGTCCGCGCCGTCGCCCCCGGCCCTGTCCGCGGTGCCGAGGGCGTCACCGGCGGGGCCTCCGGTGTCCTGTGTGGGTGTCATGCGGTCACCTCCGCGGGCCAGGATGGGGACGCGGGGGACACCGGACAACTCTTGTTGCCGGTTCCGGGACCGGCCGCCGGACCACGCGGAACGGAACCGGCCGGTACGCGGGGACGGCCGCCGCCGACGGCCCGCGGAGCGCGCACCCGGGGGCGCATCAGGTCCCGGCTGAAGGTGTCGAGCAGCTCCCAGCGGGCGGTGAGCGGGAAGTAGTGGCCGCCGGTGACGGTGTCGACCCGCAGGGGTCGCCGGGTGCAGCGGCGCCAGCCGGCCAGGTCGGCCCCGGTGACGCTCGGGTCCTCGCTGCCCCCCATCGCGGTGACCGGGCAGTGCACGATGTGGCGCGGGTCGCGCCGGTACGCCTCCAGGACGGCGAGGTCGGCGCGGAGCGCGGGCAGCACCCGGGGCGCCCGCAGCGGGTCGAGGGCGCCCGGGGGGATCCGGCCCCGCCGGCCGAGCCGCCGCAGCAGCTCGGCGTCCGGCAGCTGCGCGAGGGCGTGCTCGGGGGCGCGCCGGTGGGGGACCCCGGCCCCGGAGACGTACAGCCGCTCCGCCACCGCGTCGTACTCCCACTCCAGGCGGGCGGCGATCTCGTACGCGAGGAGGGCGCCGAAGCCGTGCCCGTAGAGGGCGAACGGCCGGTCCCGCATGCGGGCGACGTACGGGATGACCTCGGCGAGCAGCGGCTCCAGCCGGCCGCAGGGACGGGTGCGGGGATGCCGGCCGCGGCCCGGCAGCTCGACGGGGGTGACGACCACCGAGGTCCCCAGCGCCTCGGCCCAGGGCAGGTAGACGCCCGCCGAGGCCCCCTCGAAGGGCAGGCAGAACAGCCGTACCGACGTGTCGCCGCTCATCGCGCCACCGGTCCCCGGGCGAGGGCGGCGGTCCGGGGGGTGCCGCCGCGCAGCAGCACCGCGTACGCGTCCGCGGCCTCCTCGAGGATCCGCAGCCCCGCCTGCCGGTCCATCAACTCACGGGCGTACCGCCAGGCGAAGGTCCAGTCGCGGTCCGAGCGCCGGATCAGGGTCGCGCACATCAACGGGGCCCGGTCGAGGGGCAGTCCGGTCGCGGACTCGCCGGCCAGGCGCTCGGCCAGCCGGGCGTCCTGCACCGCGGCCCGGGTGGCCCGCCAGTCCACGATCTGGAGCCGGAAGCGGACCTCGGGCCGCAGCGTGCGGCGCAGCAGGCCGTCCGGGCCGCGGTGGAGCGCGGTGCGGGACAGGGGGGTGCCGTCGAGGACGGACTGCCAGGCCTGCTCGTACACGTACGGCACGACTCCGCGCAGGGACATGACGAACTGTTCGGTGCGGAGCTCCTCGCTGATCGCGGACACGCGGGTACCGCTCCCTCCATCAGATTCACGCCAATTGGCCGGTGGTGAACTGCCGTGCGCGGCACCGCATTCCGGGACGTTCACTGGTCACCGCCGTGCATGGGTGCCGACCGTACCCGTGCGGCCCCCATTTCCCTCAATACGGTGGAACCGAAGCAATGGCCGAAGGAATACGTCCGGAATCCGTGCGACGAGATCCGCTGTACAAATATGGCGGCCCCCGTGTTAGCGTCGGGATCCTCGGAGGTGTGGGCCGTTCACCGGTGTTCGGGGGATCGGCGTGGAGGACTTCGATCGATCTCCACGTCGTCTGAAGAAGGCATTTCCAGTAGGACGGCGGCGTTTCGGGCCATGACCTGAAAAGGGCCTTGACGGCGTCGGCTCCACAGCTTTTCCGTTTGACCTCCCCCTGCCGAAGTGGCGACCTCGTCCGAGTCATTCCACTGTTCGGCAGGGAGGTGTGGGGCGGTGCCCAAGGAGCTGTTCGGCAGGAGCGGGGAATCGAAGACCATCATCGAGATACTGGCCGCCGCGAGAGCGGGCGCGGGCGCCGTGGCCCTGCTGGAGGGCATCATCGGCACCGGCAAGACCTCGCTGCTGCGCTGGGCCGAGGAGACGGCCCGCGACGAGGGGATGCTCGTCCTCTCCGCCACCGCGTCACCGGCGGAGCAGCGCTTCCCGCTCGGGGTCGTGCACCAGCTGCTCGGGACGCTGCCGGACACCGCCCACGACTGGGACCGCACCTTCGCCGCCTACGGCGAGCCGCACGAGGGCGGCCGGGTCCAGCCCGACTACCCGCTCCTCGCGGAGCTCTGCGCGAGCGTGGGCCGGGCCGCACGGCGCACCCCGATCCTGCTGACCGTCGACAGCGTCCAGCACGTCGACTGCCCGTCGCTGCTGTGGCTCGGCTTCCTGAGCCGCCGTCTGGAGAACCTCCCCGTCGTCCTGCTGGCCACCAAGCGCTGCGGCGAACCGGCCAGCGACCAGCACCTGCTGGTCGAGTTCATGGAGGGGCTGCGCCCCGACCGCCACATCCACCTGAGCGACCTCAGCCCGAGCGCCGCCCTCGACCTGGCCACCTCCCTGTGCGGCCACGGCCACGGCCACGAGGCCGTGGACGCGCTCGTCGCGGGGACCGGCGGCAACCCCTACCTGCTGACCGAGCAGATACGGACCGGCCCCGCGATCCGCTCCGGACCCCTCGTCCCCGCGGGCGCGGACCACGGCGCCGGGCCGGCCGGTCCCCGCGGCGGGGCCGGCCCGCGCCGCAGACGGCCCCCGGATACCCGGCGTTCTCCGCGCACCCCGGCTACCCCGCCCTGCCCGCGCACCCGGCCGAGGGGCGCGCCGGCCGGACCCCGGGCGCCCCGCCGGACGAACGACTGGGACTCCAGGCCGTCAAGGAGCGCATCCTGTGCATGCTCCGGCGGATCGACCCGCACGGACTGGACATCGCCCGCGCCGCCAGCATCCTGCGCGGCCCGGTGGACGCCGCCCTCCTCGCGGACCTCTGCGGCGTCCCCACCGAGGACGCGTGTCGATGTATCAGCAGACTCACCGAGTCCGGACTGCTCTGTCCCCACGACATGAAGTTCCGCCACCCCCTCCTCGCCGGACTCCTCTACCAGGACATCCCCTGCGCCGAGCGCGCCGAACTGCACCGGCTCGCCGCCCGCAGGATGCGCTACCGCGGCGACCCGAGCGAGGACGTCGCCGCCCATCTGCTGCGCTCCCACCGCCTGGACGAACCCTGGATGGCGCAGCTGCTCATGGAGGTGGCGCAGGGCGTGGTCGAGCACGACCCGGCGGGCGCCCGCCGGCTCATCGAGAAGGCCGTGCTGCACGGCGTCCCCGCGGGGCACGAGCGGCGGGCGGAGGCCCTGCGGATCCAGGCCCTCAGCGGCCTCGACCTGCCCGCCGCGGCCCGCGCCCTGACCGCCCACTCCTCCACCGTCACCGCGCCCGCCGAAAGGTTCCGGCACGCCCTGCGGCTCTCCTACCTCAGGCTGCGCCTGGACGACACGGCGGGCGCCCTGGAGGTCCTGGAACAGGCGCGGCGCGAGACGGAGGGCACCCTCGGCCCGACCGCCGCGGCCCGGCTCCGCGAGGCGGTGGCGCAGGTACGGTTCCACGACGGCGGCCGCGCGCCCGGCACGGGCGAGGGACACCCCGGCGACGACGGCCACCGGGCCGGGGACCGCGCCCCCGGCGGCGACCCCCGCGCCGAGCCGGCCCACCCCCTCCACGGGCGCCACCACCCCGCCGAGGAGGACCGGCTGCTCCGGGTCCTGCTGCTGCGCACCGCCACCGGCGACTCGGCGTCCGCGGCGCGCCGGATCGCCGACCGGCTGCTGTCCGTCCCCCGCGCCCCGTACGGCTCCGCCCGCTGGTACCAGGCCCTGCTCGCCCAACTGTGGGCGGGCGACGCGGAGGAGGCCCGGCGGCACATCGACACCGAGGTCGGACTCGCCCGCGCCGACGGCCGCGCGACCCGGATCGCCGAGGCCCTCGCCGTACGCGGTCTGGTGCAGCTGCACCGCGGCCAGCTGGCCCGGGCCGAGAGCGACGCCCGCGAGGCGCTCGACCTGCTCACCCGCATCCGTGCCGGACGGTTCCACGTGGGCCCGCTCGCCCGCAGCGTGCTCATCGACGTCGCCCTGGAACGGGACGACGTCGCCGCCGCCGGGGCCCTTCTCGACGATGCCCCGCCGCTGCCCGGCGACCGGCCGGTCACCTGGTGGCGGCTGCACCTCCTGCACAGCGCCGGCCGGGCCCTGGGCCGGCTCGGCGAGGCCCGGCGCGGCCTGGTCCTCCTCGCCCACTGCGAGGAGGAGCTGACCCGGCGCGGGATCACCAACCCGGCGGTCCTCCCGTGGCGTTCCACCCGCTCCGCCCTCCAGCTGGCCCGCCGCAACGTCACCGCGGCCCGCCGCGCCGCCCAGGAGGAGACCGCGTCGGCCGAACGCTGGGGTGCTCCCTTCGCGCTCGGCCGGGCCCTGGTCGCCGAGGCGGAGGCCGGCTCCGGCCGCGAGGCCCTGAGGCTCGCCGACCGCGCCGTGGAACTCCTCGAACCCACCCCCTCCCCGCTGCTGTTCGCCCACGCCCTGTACGCGGCGGGCCGCGCCCACCGGCAGGGCGGCACACCCCGCCGGTCCCGCGAACTGCTCCACCGCGCCAACGAGGTCGGCATCTCGCTCGGCGCCGACGGCCTGGTGGAGGCGGTGCAGCGGGAGCTGCGGGACGCGGGCGGCCGCCCCGACCCGCGCAAGGACTCGGCGGAGTCGCTGCTCACCCCCACCGAGCGCCAGGTGTCCGAACTGGCCGCCCGCGGTCTGAGCAACCGCGACATCGCGCGGCTGCTCCAGGTGAGCCTGCGGAACGTCGAGTCCCATCTCACGCACTCGTACCGGAAGTTACGCATCAGCGGCCGCCACGAGCTGGCGCGCTTCTTCCCGGCCGACGATCCCCCGGATCCGGCCCCGGTCCTGCTCTACCAGCCCCGGACCGCGCTGACGGCCAACCCCTGAGGAGCACCCCGCCGGCCGGGCCGCGCGCCCGGCCGGGGGGGCGGGTCCGTCCGCGCCTCAGGGGGTTGTCCTGTCGATCAGGCCCCGCGAGCCCGGCCTGGTCGGCAGGACAACCCTAGGGTTCGATCAGCCCGACCCGGATGGCGTACCGGGTCAGCTCCAGGCGGTCCCGCATGCCCAGCTTCTGGAGGAGGTTGGCGCGGTGGCGTTCCACCGTCTTCGGGCTGATGACGAGGAGGTCGCCGATCTCCTTGGAGCTGTGGCCCTCCGCGACCAGCTTGAGGATCTCCTCCTCGCGCTCCGTGACGGCCTTGTCGGGCAGCGGCCTGCCCTGCTCGGCACGGTCGAGGTAGGTGCGGATGAGGGCCGTCTCCGCGCCCGGGTAGATGAAGGGCTCGTCGCGGACCGCGGCCCGGCACGCCTCCACCAGGTCGCGGTCCGCCACCGACTTCAGGACGTAGCCGCTCGCGCCCGCCTTCAGGGCCTCGAAGAAGTACTGCTCGTTGTCGTACATGGTGAGGATGAGGATCCTCAGCTCCGGCCGGAGGCGGCTGAGTTCACGCGCGGCCTGGAGCCCGGTCATGCGCGGCATCGAGATGTCCAGGACCGCCAGGTCGACGGCTTCGGAGCGGGCCAGCGCCACCGCCTCCGCACCGTCCGCCGCCTCCGCGACGACCGTCAGGTCCGGCTCCGCGTCCAGGATCAGGCGCACCCCGCCGCGGACCAGCGCGTGGTCGTCCGCGAGGAGGATCCGGGTGGGGGAGGCAGGTTCCGGGGCCGGGGGAGGTGTGGGGGCCGTCATGGCGTCGCCTTACCGCTCGGTGTGCTCAAGTGGACTTCCGTGCCGCCGCCTTCGCCGTCGCGGATCGTCAGCCGCGCGCCGATCAGCAGGGCGCGCTCCCGCATGCCGCTGAGGCCCGCGCCCTCCGGCGCGTGCCCGATCCCGCGGCCGTCGTCCTTGACCAGGAGGCCGACCCCGCGGTGGGGCAGCAGGCCCAGGCGGAGGTCGACGCGGGTCGCGCCCGCGTGCCGGGCGGTGTTGGTCAGGCCCTCCTGCGCCACGCGGTAGAGGACCAGTTCCGTCTCGTGGTCCAGCTTCGGGAGGCCCGCCTCGATGTGGGACCGCACCGTGAGACCCGGCGTGGAGAACTCCGAGGCCAGCGACTTGAGCGCACTGTGCAGGCCCAGCTCCTCCAAGACCCCGGGCCGCAGCCGGCGTGCGATGCGGCGGATCTCGTCCAGGCTCGCCCGGGTGGTCTCCTGGGCCTGGTGGAGCTCCGGGCGCAGCTCGTCCGGGGCGTGGTTCGCGGCGTGCCGCAGCTGGAGCAGCACCGCCGTGAGGGTCTGCCCCACCTCGTCGTGCAGCTCCTGGGCGATCCGCCGCCGCTCCTCCTCCTGCGCCGAGAGGGCGCGTGCGGTGCTCGCGGCCCGCTCGGCCTCCAGCCGGTCGAGCATCGTGTTGTAGGTGCGCGTCAGGTCGGCGAGCTCGCCGCGCCCCGCCACCTCCGCGCGCCGCCCGGGCCGCAGCAGGTCCGCCGTCCGCATCGCGCGGGTGAGGCGCTGGAGCGGCGCCAGGCCGAGACGCAGCAGCAGGGCGTTCGCGAGGAGCATCGCGACCAGGCCCGCCACGAGCACGATCGCCTCACCCGCGAGGACGGGCGTGGAGACCGTCACCGGGCCCAGCAGCAGGAGGACGGCGACGATGAGCACCGAGGCGTTCAGGAGGAAGATGCGCCAGTACAGCGACATGTCTCGCGACTCTCTCCCTTGCCTGCTCCGAGCCCCTGACCTGCGACGGGACCCATGTCCCCGCCTCATCCTGACCAGTTTCCGGCGTCTTGTCCATCCGTGCCGGCACCCATGCCCCGGCCCCCGGGTGGCGGTGGGCCGCCCGTCGGGCGTACCCGGGCCGGCTCCGCGCGGGGTCGCGGGTGAGCGGGTGAGCGGGGGATCATCCGCTCACCCGCGACCGTCCGGGGCGCTCAGCCCGCGATCTCGATCGACTCCGCCGGCGGTCCCGTCCGCTCCGCGGGCGGGTTCTCCGCCTGCTTGCGCGTGATGCCCTGGAGCAGCTGCGCGAGGTCCACGCCCGTCGTGGCGGACAGCAGCTCCACGCCCTGCGCGACGTTGTCCGCGACCGTACGGGACAGCTGACCCGCCCCGTCCGTCGAGATCACCGTCATCTTCTCGACGGCCGACAGCGGCTCCGAGGCCTTGGCCACGACCTGGGGCAGGACCTCGACGAGCATCTGGAGGACGGCCGCGTCCCCGTACTGGGCGTAGGCGTCCGCCTTCTTCCGCATGGCCTCGGCCTCGGCGGAACCCTTCGCGGCGATCGCCGCGGCCTGCGCCTCGCCCTCGATGCGGACGGCGTCGGCGAGGGCCGCGCGGTGGGCCTTCTCGCCCTCACCGGTGAGCCTGGCCCGCTGGGCGTCCGCCTCCGCCTCCTTGACCAGCCCGATCCGGCGGGCCTCGGCCTCCTGCTCGGCCTGGTAGCGGGCGGCGTCGGCGGGCTTGCGGACCTGGGTGTCGAGCTGGCGGTCGGTCAGCGCGGCCTGGCGCTGGGCGACCTTCTCCTGCTCGCCCAGGATGTCCTGCTGGCGGGCGGCCTCGGCGAGCGGGCCGGCGGCGTTCGCCTGGGCCGCGGCCTCGTCCGTCTGTGCCTTGATCTCGGCCTGCTTCAGGTAGAGGGTCCGCTGGGCGATCGCGATCTCCTCCTCCGCCTTCAGCCGCGCCTGCTCGGCGGCGCGCCGTGCGACGGCCTCGGCGATGTCCGCCTCCTGCTTGGCGCGGGCGGCCTCGGGCCGGCCCAGGTCCTCCAGGTACGAGCCCTCGGTGGTGATGTCCTGGATCTGGAAGGCGTCGAGGACCAGGCCCTGACCGGAGAGGCTGGCCTCCGCCTCCTCGGCGACCTGCCCGGCGAACGCGGCCCGGTCCCGGATGATGTCCTCGACCGACATCCGGCCGACGATGGAGCGCAGCGCACCTGACAGGACCTCCTGGGTGAAGCCCACGATGCCGTTCTGCTGCATCAGGAAGCGCTGCGCGGCCGCGCGGATCGAGTCCTCGGTGCCGCCGACCTTGACGATCGCGACGCCCTCCAGGTTGGCCTTCACCCCGCGCAGGGTGACGGCGCCGCGGACCGCGACCGGGATGTGCCGGCTCGACAGGTCGAGGGTGAACTTCTGCTGCACGAAGGGGACGACGAACACGCCGCCGCCGACCACGACCTTCTGGCCGCTGTTGTCGGTGAACACCCGCCCCGTGGCCGGGTCGGTGGCCTTCTTGCCCCGTCTGCCGGTGATGATGAAGGCCTCGCTGGGGCCGGCCACCTTGTAGCGCGTGACGACGACGAGGCCGAGCAGGACGACGAGGACGACTATCCCCACGACGGCGGTCAGCACAGGGCTCATGCGGGAATCCCTTCGATGAAGCGAGATGAACGAGGTGAACGAGGTGAGCGAGATGAACGAGGTGAGCGAGGTGAGCGAGGTGAGCGAGGTGAGCGAGGTGAGCGAGGTGAGCGAGATGAGCGAGATGAACGAGGTGAGCGAGATGAACGAGGTGGCCGAAGCGGCCGGGTGACGCGTGCGGCACGGGCGGCCGGACGCGCCGGGGGACGACCGCGCACCGGCAGCCCGCACGCGGGACGCCGTACTCCGGAGGCCGTACGCGGGACACCGATCGGAGGGGGTCAGCGCTCCACGGGGCGGACCGTGACCGACGTGGGCGACAGCACCGACTCCACCCACACCTCGGCGCCCCGGGCCACCGGCGCCGCCGCCTTCGCCGCGTACTTCACCGGCTGGCCCGCCAGATGGAGCAGGACCTCGCCGTAGCCGCCGGCCGGGATCGCCGTGACGACCGCCCCCGCCGTACCCCGAAGGTCCTCGCCCCGGGGTGCGGGCGCGCCCCCGTCACGGAGCAGCGCCCGGCTGAACCACCAGGTCGCCCCACCCGCCAGGGTGCCCGCGGCGATGCCCGTGAGGGTCGCGACGACCGCTCCGGCGCCCGCCGCTCCCGTGGCGAGCGCGCCCGTGAACCCGAGGGCCGACACGAATCCGGCGATCACCGGGAGCGAGAGGAGGCCGTCGAGGCCCCCGCCGACGGCCTCCAGGACGCCGTCGAAGACGAGGGAGAGCGCGAGGACGACGAGACCCGCGATGCCCAGTCCCAGAAACCAACCCATGTGCCGATCCCCCTCGCGCCGCTCGTTCCTCCGCTATTCCTGAATTGTTCCATGTAGGGGGCATGTAGGGACATGGGTGCCGACACCCATTGACTCCCGGGGGCGGCCGGGCCGTTCAGTACGATGGGCTGCTGTTCCTACGTGGAGGAGGGCGTCGTGGTGGAGCGGGACGAGGGCGGAGCGGAGCCCTCCGCGCGCCGGCGCGGACAGGGCGAGCTGGAGTCCCAGGTGCTCGCCGTGCTGCGCGAGGCGTCCGAGCCGGTGCCCGTGGCCTGGGTGCGGGAGCGCCTCGGCGGCGGCCTCGCCTACACCACCGTCATCACCATCCTCACCCGCCTCCGGGCGAAGGGCGCCGTCGAACGCGAGCGCGACGGCCGGTCGTTCCGGTGGACGGCGGTCGCCGACGAGGCCGGGCTCGCCGCCCTGCGGATGCGCAAGGTGCTCGACGCGGAGGCGGACCGGCAGGCCGTCCTCGCCAGCTTCGTGACCGGCCTCTCGCCGAACGAAGAGCGACTCCTTCGTGAACTGCTCGCCAAGGCCGCAGAGGAGGAGGAAGGCTAGCCGCCATGGGAGTCTTCGTCTTCCTTCCCCTGGTCCTTCCGCTCACCGCCTGGCCGGTCGCCCGCCTGGCCGAGCAGCGGCTCCACCCCCGCACCGCGACGCGCCTGCTGGCCGCCGTCGCCGGTGTCTCCGCCGTGTGCAGCACCCTCTGCCTCGGCCTGCTCATGATCGTGGGCACCGCGCAGCTCCCGGGCAACCCGCTCCCGGACAGCTGGTCCGACCCCGATGTGCGCGCCGCCCTCCCGTACGACGAGATCGCCGGCCGTGCGGCCATCCCCGCGCTTCTCGCCGTCCTGGTCTCGTGCGCCGTGACGGCCTGGCGCCAGGTGCGGGTCCGGCGCCGGGTCGTGGCGGCCCTCGCCGGCCTTCCGCGGACGCCCGTCGCCGTCCTGCCGGACCGCACCCCGTACGCGTACGCCGTACCGGGCGGCGGACCGCGCGGCCGCCGCCGCGCCGGCGGGGAGGCCCGGGGCCGCGGGGGAGCGGTCCGGGGCCACGGTCGCGTGGTGGTCAGCACCGGGATGCTCGCGGGCCTCGCGCCCGCCGAGCGACGGGCCCTCTTCGCGCACGAGCGGGCCCATCTGGCCGGGCGCCACCACCGGCACCTCCTGACGGTCCATCTCGCGGCGCGCGCCAACCCGTTCCTGCGCCCGCTGCGCACCGCCGTCTCCTACACCGCCGAGCGCTGGGCCGACGAGGAGGCGGCCGCCGAGGTCGGCAGCCGCCGCTCCGTCGCCCGGGCGATCGGCAAGGCCGCGCTCCTCGCGCCGCGCTCGCCGGCCGCCGGGCTCCCCGCCCTGACCGGCGGGGACGCCGGTCCGGTGCCCCGGCGGGTGGCGGCCCTGATGCGGCCGGCGCCCGCGGGGCGCGCGTGGCCCCCGGCGGGCACGGCCGTGGGCCTCGCCGTCTGGTGCGCCGCCTGCGGGGCGACGGTGTCGGCGCTGTCCTCGGCGAACTCGGCGGTCACGCTCTTCCTGGTGCTGCGCGCCGCGGCCGCGCCGATGTGACCGGCGGCGCGCCCGCGTGGCGCCCGTACCCGAGGCTCAGAGGTCGAACTCGTGCGGCGGCAGGTCCAGGGTGAAGCAGGCCTCGCGGACGACGGCCTGCTCCGTCTTGTCGAAGTCGCCGTCGGCGCCGCCGATGACGATGCCGATCTGGACGATGGCGCGCGCCTCGGCCGGCTTCTTCTTCGCCTTGGCGATCTCCTGGAGCACGCTCACCTTGCCGAAGTCGAAGTCGGCCGTGAGCTTGTCCAGGTTGGCGTCGAAGCGGCGCTGGAGGTCGAGCGCGTCGAAGTTCTGCAGGACCTCGTTGGTCGAGATGAGCTGGGCGACCCTGCGCCGCTCGGCGGGGTCGATCGTCCCGTCGGCGGCGGCGACCAGCGCGCACATGGCCATGCTCGCGTCCCGGAACGCGCCGCTCTTCAGGTCGTTCTTCTTCGCCACCAGCTGGGTCTGCATCGTCGATGCGGATTCCTTGAGGCGGTCCCACAGGGCCATGAGTACTCCAGGGGTCGAGTTACTTCTACGGTCTTGTAGAACGTAGCAGGGGGGCATCGAGTTCCCGGGTCCCTCCACCTGGCCGGCAGCCGGGTGCATCCCCCGCCCGGCAGTCGGCTGCCGTCACGTGCCGAACAGGTGGAGCGAGCCCCAGAGCGCCACCGTCGAGACCGCGAGCGCCGCCGGAACGGTGAGGAGGCCGAGACGGCTGAACTCGCCCAGGCCCACGGGGTGGTCGTGGTCGTGGGCGATCCGGCGCCACAGGAGCGTGGCGAGGGAGCCGGCGTACGTGAGGTTGGGGCCGATGTTCACCCCCAGCAGGACGGCGAGCACCGCGCCCGGACCCGAGGCCGCGGCGAGCGGCACCAGGGCGAGGGTCGCCGGGATGTTGTTGATGAGGTTGGCCAGGACGGCGGCCACGGCGGCGACGCCCAGCAGGGCGGGCAGCGAGGTGCCGTCGGGGAGGACGTGGGCCAGGACGGAGCCGAGCCCGTTGTCGACGACCGCCCGGACGACGATCCCCAGGGCCAGGACGAACGCCAGGAACGGCAGCGCCGCCGCGCCCACGATCGCACCCGGGGTCGTGGTGCGGCGGACCAGGGCCCGCACGGCGAGCACCCCGGCGCCCGCCGCGGCCGCCCACGCCGGGTCCACCCCGGTCGCCGAGGCGAGGGCGAAACCGCCCAGGGTCCCGGCCACGGTGAGCAGGGCGAAGAGGGGGACGGGCGCGGGCGGCGGGGGATCGGTGGGGGTGGCCGGGGCGGCCAGGTCGCTGGCGAAGAAGCGCCGGACGACGACGTACTCCACGGCGATCGCCGTGAGCCACGGGAGCAGCATCAGCAGCGCGAACCGGGTGAAGCCCAGACCGGTGGCCGTGAACGCGAGGAGGTTCGTGAGGTTCGAGACCGGCAGGAGCAGCGAGGCCGTGTTGGAGAGGTGGGCGCTCGCGAAGGAGTGGGGTGCGGGCCGGGCTCCCATCCGGCCGGCCGTCGCGAAGACGACGGGGGTGAGCAGGACGACGGTCGCGTCGAGGCTCAGGACCGCGGTGATCAGCGAGGCGAGGACGAAGACGGCCCCCAGCAGCCGCTGCGGCCGGCGGCGGGCCCAGCGGGCCATCCACGTGCCGCAGGCGTGGAAGAGCCCTTCGTCGTCGCAGAGCTTGGCGAGGACGAGGACGGCCGCCAGGAACCCGATCACCGGCCCCAGCCGCTCCGCCTCCTCGCGCACGGCCCCGGAGGAGACCGCGCCCACGGCGAGCACGGCGCCCGCGGCCGGCACGGCGAAGACCGCCTCGGGCAGGCGGAAGGGCCGGGCGACGGCGCAGATGAGCACCACGGCCAGGGCGAGTACGGACACGACGGGAGCGAGCATGCGTTCGATCATCCGGGTTCGGTCGGCGGGGCTCCGCCGGGGGGTGCCCGGCGAGCGGCACGAGGCCGGGCGCAACCGGCTCCGTCCGCGGCCCCATCAGGAGAAACGTGACATTGTACGATGCTCCCCCGTGACATCTCGGAGGACGCACGATGGGTGACCTGAAGCAGTACGGCCTCGTCAGGGCCCAGGAGCGGCTCCGCGACCAGGTCGGGCACGCCCTCCGCGCCGCCCTGATCGCCGGCGAGCTCCGCCCCGGCCAGGTCTACTCCGCCCCCGGACTCGCGAGCGACCTCGGCGTCTCCGCGACCCCGGTCCGCGAGGCCATGCTCGACCTGGCCCGGGAGGGCCTGGTCGAACCCGTCCGCAACAAGGGATTCCGGATCACCGAGGTCAGCGAGCGGGACCTCGACCAGTTCACCGAGCTGCGCACCCTGATCGAGGTCCCGACCGTCGGCCGCATCACGAGGACGGCCGACCGCGAGCGACTGGAGGCGCTGCGCCCGGTCGCCCAGGAGATCGTCTCGTGCGCCCGGGCGCACGACCTCATCGGCTACCTGGAGGCGGACCGCCGCTTCCACCTCGCGCTCCTCGCGCTCTCCGGCAACGACCGCCTGGTCGAGACGGTGGGGGACCTGCGCAAGCGCTCCCGCCTCTACGGCCTGACCGGTCTGGACGAGGCCGGCAGGCTCGTCTCCTCCGCCGAGGAGCACCTGGAACTCCTCGACCTGATGATCGCCGGGGACGTCTCCGGCGCGGAGGAGTGCATGCGGCGCCACCTCGGGCACGTGCGGTCGCTCTGGGCCGACGCCCGCGACGAGCCGGTCGGCCGACCGGGGTAGGCGCTCCCGAGGCCGGCCTCCCCGGCTCCTCGGCCGCCTCCGCGAGGTCCTGCCGGAGCCGTCCGGGAGCGCCGGGGAGCGGAGTTGACGGACATCCGGCCGCACCCCGGGAGCCGGGCGCGCCGCCGCCGGCCCCGCGCGGCGAGCGGCCGTGACCTGGAAAGGCCTGGTCCGGGGCGCGAAGGGGTGAACCTGTCCCGGCACGTCATCCCCTCGTGTCGTTGTTGGGCCGAACGGGTGAGGAGCGGGAGGATGTCCCCATGAGTAGGTACGAGAGGTACGACGTCACCGACGAGCAGTGGGAGGGCCTCGCCCAGGTCGTGCCCCTGCGCGGCCGTGACGAATGGCCGTCCAGGGTCGACCACCGCACGATCCCCGAGCAGTACGAATCCGCCGAGCACCGCCGCATGGTCGTGCTCCGCGTGCAGGTGTTCGCCGACGCCCGCGAGGTCGCCGAGTACCTCATCGCCCAGATCCCGGTGCTCCTCGACCTGACGAGCGCCGACACCGAGGTCGCCAAGCGCATCCTCGACTTCAGCAGCGGCGTGGTCTTCGGCCTGGGCAGCGGCATGCACCGCGTCGACCGGAACGTCTTCCTGCTGGCTCCGGCCGGCACGGAGGTCGAGGGCGCGGAGGGCGAGGACGAGGAGAGCATGGTGGACGGCAGGACCGCCGGCGTCCCCCGATCGTAGGAAGGTCATCTAGCCGTAACGGTTCGTCAGGGAACGCACTGCGTACGGTCCGGGCATGGACCTCACCGGTGGCTTCACGCTCGACCACTCCGACTCCCCGGCCGCGCCCCGCTCCGGCACCCCGTCCCCGGGGGCACCGTCCACCGGCGTTCCCGCCCCGGGCGCCCCGCCCCGGCTGCCGGCCCAGGGCGGGGCCGGGCGACGGGCCCGACCCGGCACCGACGCGCCCCCGCGCGCGGGAGCGGGCGACCGGCCCGGACTCGCGGGCGGGGCGGCCGAGGCCCGCGGCCGCGCCGGCGACGGCGGGGCGGGCGTCCGCGCCGGAGCCGGGACCGCCGACGGGCGAGGCGGCGGAGGACTCCGCGCACGGCCCGCCGTCACCGAACTCCGCCTGTCCGCGTTCGCCCGGCACCGCTCCGCGGCGCACCGCCTCGGGCCGGTCACGCTCTTCACCGGACCCAGCGGCAGCGGGAAGTCCACCACCCTGCGCGCGTACGAGGCGCTGGCCCGGCTCTGCGCGGGCGACACCCTCGGCGAGGTGTTCCCCGACGCCGCCGACTGCGTCCCCGAGCGGGCCCGCCCCGACGCCCAGGGCCGGCGCGGCTTCCGCGTCGGGTGCACGGTCGACGGACCCGAGGGCCCCGTCCACCTCGACCTCGCCGTCCAGGTCGAACCCCGGCTCCGGATCGTCGGCGAGCGGCTCACCGGCCGCGGCCGCACCCTCCTCGCCACCGCCCTGCGCGACCCGGGCCGCCCCACCGTCCAGGCCGAGTGGCACACCGCCGGCAGCACCCCCGTCACCCGGGCGCCCTTCCCCGACGACCTCCTCGGCACGGCCCTGCTGCCGCTGCGGGTCGCGGGCAAGACCCCCGGGCAGCTGGAGGTCCTGGCGGCCGCCGAGCAGGCGGTCGTCGGACTGCGGTCCGCCTTCGCCTGCGACCCCCGACCCGCGAGCATGCGCACCCCGGTACCGCCCGGCGAGGGGCGGCTGCGGCGCGGCTGCGGCAACCTCGCCGAGGTCCTGCACCGCACCCACACCGACTGCCCGCGCCGGCACCACCGACTCGCGGCGGTCGCGGCGGCCGGCTGCGCGGGACCCGTCACCGGAGTCGGCGTGCAGGAGCTCCCGGAGGGCACCGTCCGGGCCGTCCTGGAGCGGGGCGGCCGCCCCGCGACCCCGCTCGCCCGCCTCGGCGACGGCGAACTGCGCTACCTCGCGCTCGCCCTGACCCTGCTCACCGGCCCCGGCGTCCTGGAGATGGACCGGATCGCCGAGGTGCCGGAGGCCATGCAGTCCCTGACGCTGCTCGCCGACGGACTCGACCGGGGGCTCGACGAGCGGCAGGCCGGCGAACTGCTGGCGCTCGCCGCGGGCATCGCCGCCGACGGCCACGTCAGGGTCGCCGGCACGGTCGGGGCGCGGACGGCGGCGCAGGCCCGCCGGACTCCCGGGGTGACGGTGGTAGACCTGGGCACGTGACGGACGACGACGTAGCGGGACTGCAGCGGAGGCTGGCCGAGTTCGCGGCCGCCCGCGACTGGCAGCCCTACCACACGCCCAAGAACCTGGCGGCGGCACTCAGCGTGGAGGCGGCCGAACTTCTGGAGATCTTCCAGTGGTTGACGCCCGAGCAGGCGGAGCGGGTGATGGACGACCCGGACTCCGCGCACCGGGTCGCCGACGAGGTGGCAGACGTGCTCGCCTACCTCCTGCAGTTCTGCGGGGTGCTCGGTGTCGATCCGCTGGCCGCGCTCGCTGCCAAGATCGACCGGAACGAGGTCCGGTTTCCCGCCCGGAAGCGGGGCGGCGAGCCGAAGACCGGAGGAACGGAGGGGGATCCGGGAGGAACGGAGGGGGATCCAGGCGGAGATCGTCACTCTGCGGAGTGATCGGCTTTTCCCCGTCGAGCCTCCTGTCCACAGATTTCCGAAATCCCCTGGTGGTGGGGCTCAGGCCGCCTCACTCTGGGTAGTGGACTCAGTGGGCAGATAAGTCGTACGAACGGGGGCGGCGTTGATGGAAGCGGAACGACTCGTCGCGCTTGGCCGGCACGCGCTGGCGGAGAGCGGATCGGCACAGGACATCGTGGCGGAGGCCTGGCAGGCGCAGGCGCTCGCCCAGGCGATAGGGAGCCGGCTCGCGCTCTGCGGACCGCAGGAACTGCGCGGCGAGGCACGGGGACTGAGCGAGATCGGGGAGTACCCGGCGTGGGGCGCCGGCGGGCCGCGGGCGGCCCGGCTGTCGGAGGTGGCGGACCCGCGCGGGGCGCTGACCGCGCTCGGTGAGCTGCTCGGGGAGGTGGGCATCGCCCTGGTCGCCGTGGCCTGCGCCACCGACGACGAGGGGCTCTACTGGCAGTGCATCGAGGCCATCGACGCCGCCGACGAGTCGAGCGACCGGGTCCGCGGGATGCTGCGGCGCCTCGCCGTGCGGGACGGCGAGCGGGCCCGCCCGCCCGACGCCGCCCGGGACCGCGCGGGCCCGGGGCGGGGCCGGTGGTGAGCGCCGCGCGGCTCGGGGCGCCGGGCCGGGCCGGGCGGGTCTCCCGGTATCAGTGCCCGAGGAGTTCGGGCCGGTCGTCGGCGGGCCGCTCGGGAGCGAGGCGGTCGGCGGCGGACCGGGGGTCGGCGTCGAGTCGGTCGGCGGTGGACTGGAGGTCGGCGTCCAGCCGGTTCAGGTCGGCCGAGAGCGCCGCCATCATCTCCTCCATCTGCTGGAGCAGGCCCTTGGGGGCGCCGGCGCCCTTCTGCTCGGGCACGGTCCGCGGCGCCGGATGTTCGGGTACGGCCTGCTCCGGCGCGGCTTCCTGGGACATGGGGGCCTCCTCGGCCCGGACCCCGCCGCCGAGGACGGGGCCGCGAGAGAGAGCGGCGCACCGGCAGCGGCCGCCGGCACGCGGGCCGGGCGGTCCGGCTCCGCCCGAGCCAACGACGGGTGCGGGCGCCGGTCACTGGCCGGGCCGGACGCCGCCCGCCACGGGGAGGGATATTCACCCGACCGAGCCGGGGGCCACGAGGAGCTGACGGAGAGGTTGACACGCACCCGACGGTGCAGGATGGAGGCATGGATCTTCGCATCTTCACCGAGCCCCAGCAGGGCGCCGACTACGACACCCTCCTCACCATGGCGAAGGCCACCGAGGAGCTCGGCTTCGACGCCTTCTTCCGCTCCGACCACTATCTCGCGATGGGGTCCGCCGACGGGCTGCCCGGACCGACCGACGCCTGGATCACCCTGGCCGGGCTGGCCCGGGAGACCAAGCGGATCCGCCTCGGCACCCTGATGACGGCCGGGACCTTCCGGCTCCCCGGCGTGCTCGCCATCCAGGTCGCCCAGGTCGACCGGATGTCGGGCGGGCGGGTCGAACTCGGCCTCGGCGCGGGCTGGTTCGAGGAGGAGCACAAGGCCTACGGCATTCCGTTCCCGAAGGAGAAGTTCGGCCGGCTGGAGGAGCAGCTGGCGATCGTCACCGGGCTGTGGGAGACCGAGGTCGGGAAGACCTTCACCCACGAGGGGGAGTTCTACCGGCTCACCGACTCCCCGGCCCTGCCCAAGCCGGCGCAGGACCGGATCCCGGTCCTCGTCGGCGGCCACGGCGCGCGCCGCACGCCCCGGCTGGCCGCGCGGTACGCCGACGAGTTCAACATCCCGTTCGCCTCGATCGAGGACAGCGAGCGGCAGTTCGGCCGCGTCCGGGCCGCCGCCGTGGAGGCCGGGCGGGCCCCCGACGACCTGGTGTACTCCAACGCCCTGGTCGTCTGCGTCGGCAAGGACGACGCGGAGGTGGCCCGCCGGGCCGCCGCCATCGGACGGGACGTGGACGAGCTCAAGGCGAACGGTCTCGCGGGGTCGCCCGCCGAGGTCGTCGACAAGATCGGGCGGTACGCGGCGATCGGTTCCAGCCGGGTCTACCTCCAGGTCCTCGACCTGGACGACCTGGACCACCTGGAGCTGATCTCGGCCCGGGTCCAGTCGCAGCTGGGATGAGGGGGGCGAGCCGATGACACCGGACCGTACGTTCGCCGAGGCCCTCGCGGCGGAGGTCCTCGTCCTCGACGGAGGGCTGTCCAACCAGCTGGAGGCGCAGGGCTGCGACCTCTCGGACGCGCTCTGGTCCGCGCGGCTCCTGGCCGACGGGCCCGAGCAGATCGAGGCGGCACACGCGGCGTACGTGCGGGCCGGTGCCCGGGTGCTCATCACCTCCAGCTATCAGGCCACGTTCCAGGGCTTCGCCCGACGGGGCACGGGCCGGGAGGAGGCGGCGCGGCTGTTCGCCCGCAGTGTGGAGCTGGCCCGGGCCGCGGCGGCCGGGGCGCGGGAGGAGGTGTGGGTCGCCGGATCCGTGGGGCCCTACGGCGCGATGCTCGCGGACGGCAGCGAGTACCGGGGACGGTACGGGCTGTCCGTACGGGACCTCGAGGCCTTCCACCGGCCCCGGATCGAGGCGCTGGCGGCGGCGGAGCCGGACGTGCTGGCGCTGGAGACCGTCCCGGACGTCGTCGAGGCGGAGGCGCTGCTGCGGGCGGTGGAGGACTGCGGGATCCCCGTGTGGCTCTCGTACACGGTCGACGGCGGGCGGACCCGGGCCGGGCAGGACCTGGCGGAGGCCTTCGCGGTCGCCGCGGGGAACGACCGGGTCCTCGCCGTCGGGGTGAACTGCTGCGACCCTGCGGAGGCCGGGGCGGCCGTGGAGCGCGCGGTCGCCGCGAGCGGGAAGCCGGCCGTCGTCTACCCCAACAGCGGGGAGCGGTGGGACGCGGCCGCCCGGGGCTGGCACGGCGCCACCGCCTTCGACCCGGCCCTGGCCGTCGGGTGGGCGGCGTCCGGTGCGCGGCTCGTCGGCGGCTGCTGCCGGGTGGGCCCGGCGACGATCTCCGCCCTCGGCCCGACCCTGGCCGCCGCGGAGGGCGGCGGCTGAGTCGGGGCCCGTACGCGGCGCCGTACCGGGCGGCTATGCGGCGCCGGCCCGTGCCCGTACGCGACGGCGGCCCGTGCCCGGGCCGCACTCGGCGGCGGGCCGGGCACGCGTCCGCCCGTTCCGCCGCACGCCCCGTTCCGCCGTGCCCGCCCTGCCGCGTCCGCCCGTTCCGCCGTGCGCCCCCGTCGGGCCGCGGGGCGCGACGGCGGGGCGGGGGTGCCGCAGCGCCGGTGTGCCGGGAAAAATGCCTGGTCGCGAGGGTGGTCGCGGATCATACTCGGACGTGTGTTCCTGACGATCAGTACGACCGGCAACCCGGAGCGTCCCGCGACCGATCTCGGCTTCCTGCTGCACAAGCATCCCGAGCGGGCCCAGACGTTCTCCACCTCGCACGGCACGGCGCACGTCCTCTACCCCGAGGCGAGCCCCGAGCGGTGCACGGCGGCACTCCTCCTGGAGGTGGACCCCGTGGCGCTGGTGCGCCGCGGCAAGGGCAAGGGCCGGGGCGGCGCCCCGGACTCCGCGCTCGCCCAATACGTGAACGACCGGCCCTACGCGGCGTCCTCGCTGCTCGCCGTCGCGCTCGCGAAGGTCTTCAAGACGGCGCTGCACGGCGTCTGCCAGGCGATGCCCGAGCGGGCCGCCGCGCCGCTGCCGCTGCGCGTCGAGGTGCCCGCACTGCCCGCGCGGGGCGGCGCCGAGCTGGTCCGCGCGCTGTTCGGGCCGCTGGGCTGGGACACCGTGGACGCCGAGCCGGTGGTGCTGGACGAGGATTTCCCCGAGTGGGGCGACTCCCGCTACGTGCGGCTGGTGCTGGAGGGCGAGCTGCGGCTCGCGGACGCCCTCAACCACCTCTACGTCCTGCTGCCGGTCCTCGACGACGCCAAGCACTACTGGGTCGCGCCCGACGAGGTCGACAAGCTGCTGCGCGCCGGTGACGGCTGGCTCGCCGGCCACCCCGAGCGGAAGCTGATCACGGCGCGCTACCTGTCCCGTCGCTGGGGGCTGACGCGCGAGGCGAGCGAGCGGCTCGAACTCGTGCGGCTCGCCGAGGCCGAGGGGCTCGACGTCGACGAGGTCGACAACGCGGTGGACGAGTCGACCGACACCGAGGAACGGCCGGTGCCGCTGGCCGAGCAGCGCCGGACGGCGATCCTCGCCGCCCTGGAGCAGGCGGGGGCGAGCCGCGTCCTCGACCTCGGCTGCGGGCAGGGCCAGCTGGTGCAGGCGCTGCTCAAGGACACCCGCTACACCGAGATCGTCGGCGTCGACGTGTCCGTCCGCGCCCTGACCGTCGCCGCGCGGCGGCTGCGGCTGGAGCGGATGGGCGAGCGGCAGGCCTCCCGGGTGAAGCTCGTCCAGGGGTCGCTCGCGTACACCGACAAGCGGCTGACCGGCTACGACGCCGCGGTGCTCAGCGAGGTCGTCGAGCACCTGGACCTGCCGAGGCTCCCGGCCCTGGAGTACGCGGTGTTCGGCTCGGCCAGGCCGCGCACGGTGCTCGTGACCACGCCGAACGTGGAGTACAACGTGCGCTGGGAGTCACTGCCCGCCGGGCACGTCCGGCACGGTGACCACCGCTTCGAATGGACCCGCGAGGAGTTCCGGAGCTGGGCGGCCTCGGTCGCCGAACGGTACGGGTACGGCGTCGGCTTCACCCCCGTCGGCCCGGACGACCCCGAGGTCGGACCGCCCACCCAGATGGCCGTCTTCACCCGCTCGCAGGACCAGGAGACGACCCCCGTGAAGGACCGCACCCCCGGCCCGACCGCCGGGAAGGAGGAACAGGCATGACCACCGAGACCGTGAACCCGGCCGGCACCGCCCGCGCCCGCACCCTGCCCGTCACCGACCTGTCCCTCGTGGTGCTCGTCGGCGCCACCGGCTCCGGCAAGTCCACCTTCGCGCGCCGCCACTTCAAGCCGACCGAGATCGTGTCCTCCGACTTCTGCCGGGGGCTCGTCGCCGACGACGAGAACGACCAGTCCGCGAGCCGGGACGCCTTCGACGTCCTGCACTACATCGTCGGCAAGCGCCTGGCGGCCGGTCGGCTCGCCGTCGTCGACGCCACCAACGTCCAGCAGGAGGCGCGGCGACAGCTCGTCCAGCTGGCCCGGTCGTACGACGTGCTGCCCATCGCGATCGTCCTCGACCTGCCCGAGGAGGTCTGCCGCACGAGGAACGCCGCACGGCCCGACCGCGCGGACATGCCCGCGCACGTCATCCAGCGGCACCGCCGCGAACTGCGCCGTTCGCTGCGCGGCCTGGAGCGCGAGGGCTTCCGCAAGGTGCACGTGCTCCACTCCGTCGAGGAGGTCGACGCCGCACAGGTCGTCCTGGAGCGCCGCTTCAACGACCTGCGCCACGTCACCGGCCCCTTCGACATCATCGGTGACGTCCACGGCTGCCGCTCCGAGCTGGAGACCCTGCTGGGGAAGCTCGGCTACGTCGACGGCCACCACCCCGAGGGCCGCACGGCGGTCTTCGTCGGCGACCTCGTCGACCGGGGGCCGGACTCGCCCGGCGTCCTGCGCCGGGTCATGGGGATGGTCGCCGCCGGCGACGCCCTGTGCGTCCCCGGCAACCACGAGAACAAGCTGGGCCGCTGGCTCAAGGGCCGCAAGGTGCAGGAGACGCACGGGCTCGCCGAGACCATCGAGCAGCTCGGCCGCGAGACCGAGGAGTTCCGGGCGGAGGTCGCCGGGTTCATCGACGGGCTCGTCAGCCACTACGTCCTCGACGGCGGCGACCTGGTCGTCTGCCACGCCGGTCTGCCGGAGAAGTACCACGGCCGGACCTCGGGGCGGGTGCGCTCGCACGCGCTGTACGGCGACACCACGGGCGAGACCGACGAGTTCGGGCTGCCGGTGCGCTACCCGTGGGCCGAGGAGTACCGGGGGCGGGCCACCGTCGTGTACGGCCACACCCCCGTGCCGAACACCTCCTGGATCAACAACACCCTCTGCCTCGACACCGGAGCCGTCTTCGGCGGGAAGATGACCGCGCTGCGCTGGCCGGAGCGCGAACTCGTCGACGTACCGGCCGAGCGCGTCTGGTACGAGCCGGCCCGGCCGCTCGCGACCGAGGCGCCCGGCGGGCACCAGGGACGCCCCCTGGACCTGGCGGACGTGCACGGCCGGCGGATCGTGGAGACCCGGAACCTCGGCAACGTCGCCGTCCGCGAGGAGAACGCGGCGGCGGCGCTGGAGGTGATGAGCCGGTTCGCCGTCGACCCGCGGCTGCTCGCCTACCTGCCGCCGACGATGGCGCCGACCGCCACCTCCCGGGAGGAGGGCTTCCTGGAGCACCCGGCCGAGGCCTTCGCCCAGTACCGGGCGGACGGCGTCGAGCGGGTCGTGTGCGAGGAGAAGCACATGGGCTCGCGGGCCGTCGCCCTGGTCTGCCGGGACGCCGACGCGGCCCGGGAGCGCTTCGGCGTGGACGCCGAAGGGGTGACGGGTGCCCTGCACACCCGGACCGGGCGGCCCTTCTTCGACGATCCCGCCGTCACCGAGCAGGTGCTCGACCGGCTGCGGACGGCGATCGGCGCCGCCGGGATCTGGGACGAGCTCGACACGGACTGGCTGCTGCTCGACGGCGAACTCATGCCGTGGTCGCTGAAGTCGGCCGGGCTGCTCCGCGCGCAGTACGCGGCGGTCGGCGCGGCCTCGGGAGCGGTCCTCCCGAGCGCGGTCTCCGCGCTCGAACAGGCGGTGGCGCGCGGGGTCGAGGGCCTCGACGGGCTGCTCGCCAAGCAGCGGGAGCGCACGGTGGACGCGGCGGCGTTCACCGAGGCGTACCGCAGGTACTGCTGGCCGACCGAGGGCCTGGAAGGGGTGCGGTTCGCCCCGTTCCAGCTCCTCGCGGCGCGCGGGCGCTCGCTCGCGGCCGTCCCGCACGACGAGCAGCTCGCCTGGCTGGACCGGCTGGTGGAGCACGACCCGACGGGTCTGCTCCAGGTCACCCGCCGGCTGGTGGTCGACACGGGCGACGAGGCCTCGGTGCGGGCCGGTGTCGAGTGGTGGCTGGACATGACCGCCGCCGGCGGCGAGGGTATGGTCGTCAAGCCGCTGGCCGCGCTCGTCCGCGACCGGAAGGGCAGGCTCGGCCAGCCGGGCGTCAAGGTGCGCGGGCGGGAGTACCTGCGGATCATCTACGGCCCGGAGTACACCCGGCCGGAGAACCTGGAGCGGCTGCGGCAGCGCTTCCTCGGCCACAAGCGGTCGCTGGCCCTGCGCGAGTACGCCCTCGGCCTCGAAGCGCTCGACCGGCTGGCGGACGGCGAGCCGCTGTGGCGGGTCCACGAGGCCGTGTTCGCGGTCCTGGCCCTGGAGTCGGAGCCGGTGGACCCGAGGCTCTGAGCCGGCTCGGCGGCTGCCCCGCCGACCCGGCCGGGCAGCCGCCGCGCAACCCCCGGGGCCGCGGAAGTTGCGCGGCGACGGGGGCGGAGACCGCGGGCGGGTGTCCCGGCGACGGGGCCGGGCCCGGCACGCCCCCCAGGAGTCGCGGGGCGCCGCGGGGCCCCGCCGGGTGCCCCCGGCAAGGCCGCGCCCGACAGCCCCTCCTCGGCCGGGGGTCTCCGCGGCCCCGGCGCCGCGGAGACCCCCGGCCGTGCGCCCCGCCTCCGGACGCCCTCGCGGAGAACCGCCCCCACCGGGCGGGGATCCGCGAGGGCTTCGCCGTGTCCGCACACCGTCCCCGCAGGGCCTCCACACGCTCCCCGCCGGGTCTCCGTCCCGTCCCGGCGGGGGGCGCAGGGGTGCCGGGGGCGGCGCTCCCCTGCGCCCCCCGTGCCCGTTGACGCGTTTCTTCCGCACCCTCTAGCGTTCTTCACCCCATGACGTGACACAGCGTCAACAGTGTGACGAGACAGGTCACTTGAGGTGGGAACACGCGCACGATCACGCCGGTCGATCACCGGCGGCCGGTCTTCCCCGGAGGGCCCGAGGACGGTACGGGGGTGAGCGGGCGGTGAGTCTCTTCGGCCAGGACCGCTCCTTCCTCCACGCCCTTCCCGCGGCCGACCGGCGGTCCCTGCTCGCCGAGGGCGCGCGGCGCGTCTACGAACCCGGGGAGGTCATGATCCGCGAACGCGACGACAGCGCCTTCGTCCTCGCGCTGCTCTCCGGCTGGTCCGTCGTCTCCGTGGGCACCGAGCGCGGCTCGCGGCTCATCCTCGCCCTCCGGGGCGCCGGCGAGGTCGTGGGCGACCTCGCCGCGGTCGACCGGCGCCCCCGCAGCGCGAGCGTCACCGCGCTGGGCAGGGTCGAGGCGGTGGCGATCTCCGGGGACCGGTTCCGGGGCTTCCTCGCCGCCCGCCCGCACGCCACCTCGCTGATCATGCGCCAGCTCGCCACCCGGCTGCGCAGCGCCGACGTCGAACGCCGCGCGCTCGCCTCCGAGACCGTGCTGCAGCGCCTCGCGGCCCGCCTCGTCGAACTCGCCGAGCGCGCCGGACGGCAGGCCGAGACGGGGACCGTGCTCGAACTCCCGCTGCCCCAGCACGACCTGGCGGCGGCCATCGGAGCGACCCGGGAGGCGGTGGCCAAGGTGCTGCGCCTGCTGCGGGAGCAGGACGTGGTCCGCACCGCGAACCGCACCGTCGTCGTGATCGACATGCGGGTCCTGGTGCTGCTCGCGGAGGGGCGCGCGCGCCCCGGCGGAGAACCGGCGGACGAATCCCCGCCGGGTGTGTAAACGGCTACATCGCCGGCCGCGGAAGGCGGCCAGTCTGGACACGCACCACCACGGCACCAACGGCACCGGGGCAGCACACAGGGAGTCCGAGAGTGAGCAGTGCGGGAGTGAACGGGGAAGTGGGCGGGCACGCGGGCGGGATCCACCGGTTCGTCGTCTTCGGCGACATCTGCGGCTCCGGGACGCTCGACCTGGCCGAGAAGAAGCACCAGAGGGCGGCCATGTACGCCGCCTTCGACGACGCGTACAGCTCCGTCGGCGTCGAGCCCGGCACCTTCCACCAGGAGGACCGGGGGGACGGCATCCTCGCCGCCCTGCGACCCGACGTGCCGCCGACCCTCATGGTCGGCCGGTGGATCGACACGCTGTACGAGAGCCTGCGCACCCACAACCAGGGCCGGGCGCGGCCGCTGCGGCTGCGGATCGGGATGAACGCCGGACTCGTCGCGCAGGACCGGCACGGGCTCGTCGGGCGCGCGGTGGACCTCGCCGCCCGGCTCTGCGACAGCACCCCGGCCAAGCGGATCATGAACGAGACCCCGGAGATCGACCTCGTGGTCGTCGTCTCCGACTGGCTGTACGGCAACGTGGTCGCCGAGGGCGGGCGGTACGTCGAGCCCGACCACTACCGGTCGGCCCGCATCCGGTCCAAGGAGACCGACGAGGCCGCCTGGTTCCACGTACCGCGCAGGCCCGCGCCGCCGCTCATCGGGCGCGACGGGGAGCTGCCGCCGGAGGGGGAGCGGCCGCCCGCGGGGGACCCGGAGGCCGCGGGGGAGCGGCCGCCGGCGGGGGCGGCACGGACGGGCGTTGGGCCGTCGCGGGGGGACGGCCCAACGCCCCGGCCCGTGGGCGGGAACCGTGAGTACCACGTCGGGGGCGACCTCCTCGACGTCCACGGGAACACCATCCACGGCGGGTTCACCGGAATCCGCAAGGACTCCGGCCGCGGCACCGGCTCCGCCCCCTCCGGTACGGGGGCGGGCACCGGTGCGGCCACCGGCGCGGGTGAGCCGGAGTGAGCGACCAGGACGACGACGCGCCGCAGAGCGACCCGGCGGACGGCGGACACGGCGACCGGTCGGAGGCCCCGGACCGGGGCGGAGACCGGGGCTCCGACCGAGGCGGCGACCGGAGCGACCGGAGCGACCGGAGCGACCGCGGTGGCCGCGGCGACCGGGAGCGGGACCGCTCCGGCGGGTCCGACCGCGGGGACGGCCCCGAGCAGACCCGCGAGCCGAGCGTCTTCGCCGCCGCCGACCGCGGCCCGCTCGGCGCCGAGAGCGAGACCGGCGGGGCCGCCACGGCACGCCGGGCCGTCCAGACCTGGGCGGCCGGCGCCGCCGACCGCACCACCACCATCCACGGCGACGGAACCGTCTTCGAGGGCAACCAGATCTTCGCCCTGTACGGCTCCGACCGCACCGCGCACTTCGTCCAGGGACCCGTCCCGCCCGAGACGCTCGACCACCTCGGCCGGGTGTACTGCGCCACCGCCGGCTACCGGCGGATGCGGGACCGGCTGCGCGACCACCGGGTCCTCGTCCTGTGCGGCGAACCCGGCAGCGGCCGCAAGGCCACCGCGCTCGCCCTCCTCGACGAGCTGACCGGCGGCAAGGTCTTCCGCCTCGACCCGCGCCACGGCGTCGACGAGATCACCGACGAGGCCCTCCAGGAGGCCGGCGGCCACCTCCTGGAGCTCCGCACCGAGGACGTGCGCGAGGCCGAGGGCGAGCCGCGCCCCGCCCGCGGGGGCCGGGGCGAGCACCCCACCGCCGTTCGGCGGCCCGCCACCCGGCTCTCCGAACTGCACCTCGACCGCTTCGGCGACCTGCTGCGCGGCCGGGACGCCTACGGGGTCGTCCTCGTCGAGAACGGGGAACTCGCCGACCGCCTGCTGCGCGGCCGCTACGGCATGTACTGCGCGCCGCCCGCGGCCGACGAGGTCCTCCACCGCCACCTCTGGAACGAGCTGCGCGCCGAGTCCGACCAGGCCCTCGGCGACGCCCGGGCGCGCGGCGCCCGGCGGGACGTCGCCGAGGCCCTCGGCCTGGAGGAGCTGCGGCCCCGCGAGGCGGCCCGGCTCGCGCACCACCTCGCCCGGCACTGGCGCGGCGAGGTGACGGACGAGGAACTCCTCGCCGAGTGCGCCTCCTTCGTACGCTCCCAGGCCCGCGAGTGGTTCGCCGGCGCCGACCGTCCGGGAGCGGTCCCCGAGGCCCTCCCCGCCCTGGGCGTCGGTGCGTTCCGCATCGCCGTCGCCGTCTTCGACGGATCCGCGTACAGCCTCGCCGCCGAGGCCGCCGAGCTGCTCGCCTGGGAGCTCGCGGTCACCCTCGACCCCGAACACCCGCCGGGCCGCCGCCTCTTCGGGACGCACGCCGAGCACCGGCCGGTACAGGCCCGGGCCGTCCTGGAGGACGGCGAGCTGGACCTCGGCCCGGCCAAGGTGCCGGTACGCGCCGTCCGCTTCCAGGGCGAGGCGCTCGCCGGCGCCGTCCTCGGCGAGGTCTGGCACGGCTACCACAACGTCCGCGGCCCGGTGGCCCGCTGGCTGCGGGCGCTCTGCGACGACCCGCGCCCCGAGGTGTGGGTGCGGGCGTCCATCGCGGCCGGCGTCCTCTGCTCCTGGGACTGGATCCACGGCTTCCGGGACCTGGTGGTCCCCCTCGCCGTGACCGACGACGCGGTGGCCCGCATGGCGGCCGCCACCGCGCTGGCCGAGTCCGCGCGGGACCCCCGTGTGCGGCCCGCGGTCGCCGACGTGCTGAAGAACTGGGCCTCCTCCGGCCAGGAGCCGCTCGTCAGGACCGCCCTGCTCGCCCACGGCTACGTCCTGGCCGCCGGCACCGTCTCCGGCTCGCTCGACGCGATCGCCCGGGTCGTCAGGACCCGCGAGGCGACCGACGTGGACGTCCTCGTGCCCGCCGCGTTCAGCGTGGCGCGGCTGCTCGCCTGCGGCGAACCCGAACCCGTGCTCCGACGGCTCCGGCAGTGGCTGGAGGACGGCCGGCTGAACCTCGCCAACCTCGTCCACCTCGCCGTCATCCGGGCCCTGAGCACCCGGACCACCCATCTGTGGGGGCTGCGGGAGGTGCCCGAGCTGGACGGCCACGCGTCCCGTCCGCTGCTGGTCGCCCTGCTCGCCACCCGCCCCGGGCTCGCCGCCGAACTGGCGGCGCTGCTGCGGTCCACGCTCACCACGGCCCGCTCGGGCGAGTCCGCCCTCGAAGCACTCGGCGGGATGCTCCGGCGGGCCGCGAAGGACCCGGAGTCGCTCCGGCACGTCTGCGCCTTCCTGCCGCGGCTCGCGGTGGACCGGCGCGACCGCGACCGGCTCAGGGGCTTGCTGAACGAACTGGTCCGGGACCGTGACCGGCCCCTGGACAGGGGCGCGGCGCGCCGGATGTGGGACGCCGTGACGGAAGGAGCGAACCGATGACCGGGCCCGAGCAGGACAGGAACGCGCGGTCCGACGAGCGCACGCGCTGGATCGACCGGGACCGTGCGGAGCGCGGCCGCGAAGGCCGGGGACGGGACGAGCGGGCCCGCGACGAGCGGGGCAGGGCCGAGCGGCCCCGGGACGGCCGCGACCGGGACGACCGGGAGCGGCAGCGGCCCTGGGAGCAGCAGGGCGACCGGCCGAGGGACGGCGGGCGCCGCTACGACGGACAGAACGGCGGCCGGCACGCCGGCGGCCGGGGCGAGGACACGGACGAGGACACGGCCATGGACCGCGACGAGGACCTGGACCGGGAGCAGCGGCAGGGCGGGGGACGCGGCCGGAGCGGGCGGTGGAGCGGGGAGGGCACCGGCGGGTCCGCGCCGGGGGCCCGCCCGGGCGACCGGCCGCGCGGGCCGCTGATCGGCGAGTACGCACCCCCGTACCGACGCCGGAGCGGGAAGGTCGCCGCCGTGCTCCTCTACCGCAACGGCGGCCACCGGGTGGTCTGGCCGGACCGCACGGAGGACGTCAACAAGCCCCTGCTCGGCTCCGCCTACACCGTCTTCGAAGTGCAACTCGGTCGTAATGTCACCGAGTTCAGGCTCCAGCTGCCCGCCGCGGGCGACGGCGTCTTCTTCGAGGCCCTCGCCCGGGTCCAGTGGGTGGTGACCGACCCCCACCTGGTCGTCCGGGAACAGGTCGAGGACGTCGCCGAGTTGCTGCACGACGAACTCCTCGACGGACTGCGCCGGATCTCCCGGCGGTTCCGGATCACCGAGGCCCAGCGGGCCGACGAGGCGGTACGCGAGGAACTGGGCGCGGGACGCCTCCGGTTCGGCGCCGACATGGGCCTGCGGACCCGGGTCCACGTCTTCGTCGACCTCGACGACTCCGTCAAGGCAGAGATCTCGCGGCGGGACCGGGTCGGCGTCACCATGGAGGCCGACGAGCGCGTCGCCGAGGCCGAACGCCGCCGGGACGCCGCCGACCGCGCCCTGGTCGCCGACCGCGCCCGGGAGATGGAGGCCCTCTTCCGGCGCGGCGACCTCGCCCAGATCGCCCACCACATGGCCATGCACCCCGACAAGCAGTGGGAGATCCGCACCCAGCTCCAGCGCGAGCGGCGCGAGGGCCAGGAGGACTACCTGGCCGTCTTCAACCGGCTCCTCGACACCGGAGTCCTCGAACGGCACGACATCGGCGAGCAGATGTACCAGGTGCTCATGTACCTGCGGACCCAGACCGGCACCGTCCTCGACGGCATCACCAACCGGGTGCTCAACCCCTCGGGCGACCCCCCGCCGCGCCGCCTCGCCCTGGAGGACGCCGTACCCGAGCCGAACCGCCCCGACTGGTACGAGGACCGGGACCGCGGCGAGCCCCCGGCTCCGGACGGGCCCCGGGTGTACGAGCCGACCCGCGTCGAGTCCGGCTCGGAGCGGGAGCGTGAGCGGGGCAGGGCGCGCGACCGGGGCCGCGACGGCGACGACCGCGACGCCGACCGGGACCGCGGCCGTCCCCGGGACCGGTACGACGACCGCCACGACGACGGGCACGACCGGTACGAGGACGGCGACGCGTACGGCAGGGGCGACGCCTACGAGCGGAACGACCGCTACGACCGCGACGACCCCTACGACCGGGACGGCCGCGACCGCCCCCGGCGGACCGCCCGACCCGCCCGGCCCAGCGCCGAGTTCGACGACTGGGACGACGCGTGACCACGGCCCCCGGGCCCGGACGGGAGTCCGGACCCGGCTCGCGGGCCCCCGCGCGGGACCGGAGCGGACCGCCCGCGCCGGACCCCGACCGGACCCGGGGCCCCGACCCCGCGGCGACCTGGGAGCAGGTCCCCGGCTCCGCGGCGACCCGGGAGCAGGCTCCCGGCTCCGCGGCGACCCGGGAGCAGGCTCCCGACCCCGCTCCGGACCGGGAGCAGGCCCCGGGCCCAGCCCCGGACCGGGCCGCCGCACCCGGACCGCCCCCCGCCCCCGTACCCGCCGAGGAGCTGAGGTTCATGGCCGAACGGCTGCTCGCCACCGTCCGGGAGGACATCGGCCGCGCCGACACCAAGGCCGCGATCCTGCTCTCCGGCGCCCTCGCCTTCCTGGCGGTCGTCTTCTCCGGCGACCGCCCCCTCCCGCCGCCCGCCGGCCCCGGACTCGTCCTCCTGCTCCTCGCGGGCGCGCTCTGGACGGCCGGGGTCCTGATGCTCGTCTCGGTGGTGCTGCCCCGCACCCGGATCGGCGCCGACCGCACGTTCCTGCGCGACCTCACCGGCGGACCGTCGGAGACCGCGCTGCGCGAACGGCTCTCCGCACCCGGCGCGGACGCCACCGGCTGGCTCCTCGAACAGGCCAGCGTGCACGGCCTCGTGCTCGCGGCGAAGTACCGGTGGCTGCGCCTGGGCGTGTCCGCGCTCGCGCTCGGCGCCCTTCTGGCCCTCTTCAGCGAACTGTGGTGAGAGAGAACATGCAGTGGATCGACAAGGGGGGCGCCCTGCTCCTCGCCGGGGCGCTCCTCGCGCTCTCCGGCCCGCTCGCGGCGACCCCCGCCTCGGGCGCGCCCGGCGCCCCCGGCGCGCGGACGGTCCCCCGTACCGCCTCCGCCGACCCCGCCGAAGGGCCCGACCCCATCGACTTCGCCGTCGTCGTCGACCAGTCGGCGAGCCTCGCCGACAAGGACCTCGCGCGCGAGACCGAGGCCGCGGCGCTGCTCGTCCAGGGCGAGATATCGGAGCGCTCCCGAGCCGCCGTGATCGGCTTCGGCAGCTCCGAGAAGCGCGGCCAGTCGCCCGTGCGCGAGGTGTGCCCGCTCATCGTCGCCGACGCGGCTGGCCGCGAGCGGCTCAGCGACTGCGTGCAGCGGCTGGGGCGCCGCGACACCGCACGGACGGGCCCCGGCACCGACTTCCCCGCCGCCGTCCGCCAGGCCGTCACCCGCCTCACCGGCACCACGGCCGGAGCCGCGAAGCCCGGCGCCCCCAAGGTCGTCTTCCTGCTCACCGACGGCAGGCTCGACGTCGCCGACAGCCCCGAGTACGGCACCGACCGGGAGAGCCGCCAGGCGAACGGGGAGAAGCGGCTCACCGAGGAACTCGCCCGCGCCCGGGCCGCCGGCGTCCAGATCTGGCCCCTCGGCTTCGGCGGCGAACTCGACCGCGCCTCCCTCACCGCGATGGCCGAGGGCGGCTACCGCGGCGCCTGCTCCGAGATCCCCGGGTCCGCCCCGCGCATGCGGGTCGTCGGCACCTCCGCCGAGATCGACAAGGCACTCCAGGAGACCTTCGCCGCCGCCCGCTGCGCCCGGATCGCGCACGGCACCGTCGGCCGGCCGCCCGCCGACCTGACCGTCACCATCCCGCCCATCGCCACCGACGGCTCCCTCACCGTCGCCAAGCACGACCCCGCGGTCCAGGTCACCTACTACGACCCGGCCGGCCGCAAGGTCCCCGTCCGGGGCGAGTTCGACGGCTCCTCCTTCGAGGTCAGCGGGCAGAACGGCCCCGTCGAGGCCCTGCGCGTGAAGAACCCGCTGCCCGGCCGATGGCGGGTGCACATCGAGGCGCCGCCCGGCCACCGGGACCGCGAGGTCGCCGTCCGCGCGATCTGGCAGGGTCGGCTGCGCTCCGCCGTCGTCCTCGACCCGGCGTCCCCGCGCGCCGGCGAACGGGTCGAGATCGAGGTCCAGATGCAGACCCGGCGCGGGGTCGTCATCACCGATCCCCGCCAGCTGGCCGGCCTCTCCGTCGCGGCCGAGCTGAGCGGCGAGGGCTTCGCCCCCGTCGACTTCCGGCTCGCCGACGACGGCAAGGGCCCCGACGCCAAGGCCGGCGACGTCCGGTTCACCGGCACGCTCACCGTCCCGAAGAGTGCCACCGGCGCCCTGGAACTCGTCACCCGCATGGACGCGCCCGGCATCACCTCCGACCGGCGCCCCCTGCACGCCGTCGTCGCCGAGGGCGCGCCCCTGGTCACCGCCGCCCTCACCGTCGACGGCGCCACCGTGCACCCCGGCGCCACCGTCCGCGGCACCCTCGACGTCACCAACAACGACTCCGCGCCGCACACCCTGCGGCTGGCCCTCGCCGACCAGACGCCGGGCGCCGAACTCGCCGTCGCCCCGGCCGCCGTCACGGCCCCGCCGAACCGCAGCACCCGGATGCCCTTCACCGTCACCGTGGGACCCGACACGCCCTACGGCCCCCTCGGCGGCCGGGTCACCGTCGTGGACACCACGGACGGCGACCGCGCCCTGCGGGGCGCCTTCCTCGACGTCCGGGTGGTGGCGCCGCCGACCTGGTGGGAGCGCTGGTGGAAGGCCGTGGCCGGCGGAGCCGCCGCGGCCCTCCTCCTCGGCACCTTCGTCGGCATCCGGCTCGTGTTCCGGCGCCGCCGCCGCGACCTCACCGGCGTCACCCTCGAACTCCGCCAGGACGGGCGGACGCTCGACTCGCTGACCGTCCGCCGCGGGCAGAGCCCCGGCGGCATCTTCGCCTTCGCCGTCGACGAACCGTACGGGACGCCGGCCACCCTGCGCCGCGTCCCCGGCGCCGGCTCCTCCGCCCACGTGCTGCGCCGCACGGGCGCGGGCGAGCTGCTGCTGCGCCCCCGCGGCGGCGCACAGGTCCCCGTCCGCCCCGGTGAGCCGGCCGGCCTCGGCGACCACGAACTGGTCGTGCGGGGCGGCCACCCCGCCCCGGCCGCCGGCCGCGGCACGCCGTGGACCCGCCGCCCCCGCCGCACCGGCGGAGCGGACCGCCGCACGGGCACGGACGCCGGCCCCCTCACCGGATCGGGACCGGACGGCTCACCCGACGCGAGCACCTACGACGTCAACTTCTGAACGGGTCCCGAGGAGAACGCCATGAAGATCTACCAGCCCATGCTCTTCGTCGGACTCGGCGGCACCGGCGGACGCATCGGCAGCGAACTCGAACGCAGCCTCCGACGGGAGCTGTGCGGCCCCGACGGCACGGACCTCGTCGACGGCGGCAGCCGCCTGCCCTTCCAGCTGCCCGACTGCCTCCAGTTCGTCTACGCCGACTTCAGCGAGGCCGAACTGCTCAACTATCCGCAGTTCAAGGCCAAGGGCGCCGAGGGCGCCGCCTTCGCCCGCACCTCCAGGATCGTCCGCGACCTGCTGCCCACCGACTTCGACTCCTCGCCCGAGGTGACCCGCATGCTGCGCGTCTCGGTCCCCGAGGAGACCCGGAGCTGGCTGCCGCCGCAGGCCCGCCAGCCGCGCGTCGCCCCGCTCAACAGCGGCGCGGGACAGCTCCCCACGGTCGGCCGCTCCGCCCTCTTCGCCACCCTCCGCTCCGGCCTCGAACCCGTCCTGCGCCAGCTCCGCGAGGCGATCGGCGCCATCGGCCAGTCCGCCGGAGACCTGCGGCGGGTCGGCGGCGGCCGGATCCGGGGCTGCGACGTCTTCGTCGCCTTCTCCGTCGCCGGCGGCACCGGCGCCGGCATCTTCTACGACTTCATCCACCTCATCGGCCACGAGTTCCGCAACGCCCGGGTGCCCGGGGTCAAGATCTACCCGCTCGTCGTCATGCCCTCCGCCTTCCCGCCCGAGGCCGGCGGCGGACGCGAGGCCGAACTCAACTCCGCCCGCGCGCTCGTGGACCTCTCGCGGCTCGTCGACGACCAGAACGTGCCCGACGCCCTCGACCAGGTCGGCGACGTCGAGGACCGCGGCCGGCTCAGCGTGACCTACCCCGGCGACGGCGTCGTCGCCCTGCGCCCCGCCACCATGCAGACCGCGTTCCTCTTCTCGAAGCCGTCGGTCATCAACAGCGAGGACCTACGGCGCTCCATCGCTGCCATGGTGATCTCGCTCATCGGCACCGACCTCGGCGCGGACGGCGGTGCGGCGACCCGCGCCGAGGAGGACTACCAGTCCTTCGCCGCCAGCTTCATCAACAAGGCGGTGGAGCGCTCCACCCCGGCCCGCACGGGCATCGGCTACCGGGGCATGTCCACCAGCCTCGCCGCCGCCCTCACCGTCCCCGTCGACGACCTCGCCGAGATCGTCGCCGCCCGGCTCCTCGCCCAGGCCGTACGCGGCATGACCGAGCGCGCCCGCCGCCCCGACCGCGAGGGGCAGAACCACGTCAAGGAGCTGTTCAACCGCTCCGGCATCGGCCGCCTCTGGACCCGGGACGCCCCGGACGTGCCCCTCCCCGAGCAACTGCCCCGGGGGAAGACCAGGATCACCCAGGAACTGCGGAACCGGCTCGGGGACATGGAGGAGTCCCTGCGCCGCCTCGACACCGGCCTCGCCCGCGAGATCCCGCGCCTCACCGAGGACTTCAGGCCCAGCGCCGGAGTCCGCGAACTCCTCGGCGCCATGGACCCGTTCCAGATCAAGGTCATCCTGACCGGACTGCCGAACCACCCCGACCGGGTGGCGCGGGAGGGCTTCACCGGCATGATCGACAACCGGCGCAACGAACCCGAGCGGCCCCCCGACGTCCGCACCGCCGCCCCGAACATCCCCCCGATCAAGGGCCCGGTCGGCGGGGTCGTACCGGCCCGGTGGAGCGACCCCGACGTCCAGGAGGCGCTCGCCGCGCAGCAGGCCTGGTACCAGTGGCGGGCCCGCACCCTCTGGCACCACGGCTGGCAGAACGGCGAGGCCCAGTGGCGCCCGTCCCTGAACAAGGCGACCTCCGAGGTCGCCGAACTCGTCAAGGCGCTCCGCCTCCACGAACAGGACGAGCGCAAGTCCTTCGCCGACAGCCGCCGCGACCTCTACCGCGACGACCGCGCGGGCATCGCCTACCTGCTGCCCCCGCAGAACACCCTGCGCGCCTTCTACGACGACGTCGTCGACCGGCTCGCCCAGAGCGAGGGCCTGCCCGAGGGCGCCGACGCCGCCGGACTGCTCGGCCGGATCGTCGGCCCCGACGACTGGCGGCGGGCCCTCGACTCGGTCCGCCGGTCCTCCGGCGCGGCGGTGAAGGAGATCAAGCAGGTCGTCGAGCGGCGGGTCAAGCGGCTCTTCGGCGAGTCCAACGAGGACGCCTTCGCCCGCCCCCTGCTGCCCTCCATGGAGCTCCTGCTCCGGGCCGCAGCCGGCGACGAGAACGCCGAGGCGAAGATCGACCCGCGCTGGCTCGACCAGTTCCGCTCCCGGCTCGCCGGGCTCATCCCGGTGGGCTTCGTCCCCGACGGCAGCGGGCCGCTGAAGATCCTCATCGTGCACCCGGCGAGCGAGTCCGACGGCCGCGCCCGCGAGTACCTGGAGCAGGCGCTCAACCTGCCCTCCCGGGTGACCCCGGAGAGCCGGGCCGGCGACACCGACTCGATCACCGTCGTGTTCTTCCGCAGCGGCATGAACCTCACCGACGTCTCCGAGGTCCGCAACGTCCTCAGCCTGTGGTCGGAGGCCCGCGACTCGGCCGGCGAGGACGACTTCCTCCACTGGCGCCAGCGCCTCGGCTACGAGGACGACTGGCTGGTGTCCACCGAGCACGACCGGCAGCGGATCCTGCACCGGCTGCTCTGCGCGATGTGGAACGGGCACATCGAGACCGAGGGCCCGGCCGCCTCGCCGCACCGCGTCCGCATCCGGCTCCAGGACGGCGAGTCCGCCACCATGTCGCTGCGCCTGGAGGAGTTCGACGGTTCGCTCACCAGCTGGGCGGGGCTGCTGCGCGCGTACGAGCGCTGGGCGCTGCTCGACGAGGGACAGATCATCGAGCAGTTCTGCGAACGCCTCATGCAGGCGCTGCCCCGGGGCCTCGCGCAGGTCCCGTCGCCCCCGTCGCCCCTCTTCACCCTCTTCGTGGAGCAGGTCGCCCCGCGCCAGCTCGCGCTGATCGACCGACTCGTCGCGGAGCAGGGGGAGTACGGCGACGCGGACCCCGAATGGCTGACCCCGCTCCGCCACTTCTGGGAGGTCACCTTCCCCGGCGCCCTCGACATGCGCTTCCCGAGGGCGGCGAAGGCGACCCGGTCGACCCTGCGGGCCCTGTACGAACGGCACGCACCGCGGGCCGTCGCGGCGCACGGCCGGGGCGGAAACCCCGGACAGGCCCCGCGGCAGCCCGGCCCGGGGCAGGCGCGGGGGCCGGGACGGGGGCCGTGGGAGGGCGAGGGCCCGCAGCGCGTCCGCCGGCCCCGGCCGTACGAGCCTGGCGGACGGCCGTCGTACGAGCCCGGCGCACGCCCGTCCTCGTACGAGTCCGGCGCACGGCCGCCCTACGGGAGCGGGGGAGCCCCCGATCCGCGGGCCGCCTACCGGAACGGGGACGGTCCCGGCCCGCGCGCGGCGGAGCAGCCGCCCCGGCGGACCTCCGCCTTCGAGGACGACTGGGAGCGGGAGCCGGAGCCGGAACCCGACTTCGGCCCGGACGACGAGCCCGACCACGGAGCCGGTCACGGAGCCGACCTCGGAACCGACCGCGGAACCGGCCGCGAGGCGGGTGACGAGGCGGACTACGCGTCCGGCTATGAAGGCGACTACGAGGGCGGCTACGGCTCCGACTCCGGGTACGGCTCCGACCGTGACCGCGGCTCCGACCCCGGATACGGCCGCGGCTCCGACTACGGCCCGGATCCCGGCTACGGCTCCGACTCCGGGTACGGCTCCGACCGTGACCGCGGTTCCGACCCCGGGTACGGCCGCGGCTCCGACTACGGCTCGGAGCCCGGGTACGGCTACGGCTCCGACTCCGACTCCGGGTACGGCTCCGACCGTGACCGCGGCTCCGACCCCGGTTACGGTCCCGGACCCGACTACGGCCCGGACCCCGACCGCGATGTCGACGGCGCCCCCTACCGTCGCGGTCGGGCCGGGGAGGCGGAGTGAGCGTGCGCGTCCTCCCCGAGCGGCCCCTGCCGGGGCACGCCGTCTGCCTCGACCTGCGCACGGCCGGCGCGTACGACCCCGACGCCGTCGTCCGCGCCGCGCTCGACGTCCCGCAGCCCGGCGGCGAGCGCCGCTTCCTCGTCCTCGACGAGGCCGACCGGCTCGTCTCCCACCAGCTGCTCTACGAACGGCTGTCCTCCTACGGGCCGGCCCGGATCGTCGCCGTCGCCGTCGCCGAGCGGGGCGAGCGGGCCGTCCGCCGGACGCTCACCCTCCGTCCGCCGGCGGCGGGCGTCCTGTGGGTCTTCGACACGGCGGAGGACGGCGTCCCGGCCGAGGCCGTGCTGCGTCCGCTCGTCGACGTCCTGTCCACGCCCGAGGTCTTCGACGCGGCCCTGCGCGCGCTCGGGGAGGTGGTGCACGGCGTGGCCGTGCCCGCCGTGCGGGTCCTGGAGCACGACCTCACCGAGGAGGCGCGGGCGCGCGCCTGGCGCCAAGCGGTGGAGGGCCTCATCGGCCCCGAGGTCCCGGCCGGCACCGCCTCGGCCGACCAGGTGCCCCCGGCGCTCGGGCTGCTGCTCGACGAGGGCCTGCCGCGTTCGCTCGCCGACCACCGCTGGCTGCCCGCGCGGGGCCGCGCGGGGCTGAGGCTCGTCGGCTGCGACGAGGCCGTCCAGGACGCCGTCGACGGCCACCGGCGGGTGCGCGGCGCGGCCGGACTCCTGGCCGGGGCCGGCCGCGAGGTCGACCTGCCGGGCGACATCGAGCGGGTGGCGGGCGAGCTGGAGGGGTTCAGGACCGCCGTGGCGGACGCGTTCGCCGCCGCGGGCGGCAGCCGGCTGACGGCCGAGCACCGGGGGGTGCTGCGGGACCGGGGCATCGAACTGCCCGAGATGCCGAGGGAGATCACGCGGACCGGCATCGTCCCCGCCCTGCGCGACCACACCCGCGAACTGATCGGGAGGGGACTGCCGCTGCGTTCCGTGGCGGCGCGGCTCTCCGCGCTGTCCGCCCGCACCGCGCCCGTCGGCAGCGCCGCCCGGCTCGCCCGGCTGGACGCGATCTGCGGGCCGGAGCGGCTGCGGCGGCTCGGCGCCCGCCACCCGTTCACGGCCGGCGGTCCGCGGCCGGTCGCCTTCGCCGTGACCGGTCTCCTCGCCCTGCTCGCCGGGGTCTGGCCGGTCCTGGGCTGGGTCCTGGGCCCGGCCGTCGGCGTGCTGGCCGCCGGGCTCGCCCACCTCATGCTGCGGCGCAGGCCGAACCGCTCGCCGGACGGCCGGATCGACGGGGGCGGCACCACCGGGGCCGCGCCCCGGCTGGCCGGCGGGGTGCTCGGCGGGCTCCTCGGGGCGGGCCTCGGCCAGCTCCTCGGGCTGCCCGCGTGGGCGGGGGCGTCGGCCCTCGCGGCGTCCCTGGCCGCGGTGCTGCTGCTCGCGCTGCGCGACTGGAGCCGGGCCGTCGACGCGTGGTGGGCCCTGGCGGACCCGGAGGACGCCCGGCGGATCCTCCGCGAGGTCCAGGCCCTGGTGGTCACCACCGCGGTGCACGACTGGCTCTTCGCCGAGGTGCGGCACCACTGCTCGGCGGGTGCGGGAGCGGTGGCACGGCTGCTCCGCGGCCTCGCGGACACCGCCGACGCGTACGGCCGCGGCCCCTCCCGCGCGAGCGGACCCGGGGACGACCGCGGCGCGTGGGCGGGCCCGGAGGAGCCGGCCGGGCGCGGGCACCGGAGCGAGCGGGACGCGCCGCCGGCGGCGGACGCCGGTACGTCGTCGTGGAGTTGGGACGACTGGGGCGACGGCGAGGCGGACGACGTCTGGTCGGACATGGACGAGGAGCCCCGCGCGCCCGGCGGGTTCCCGCACGACCCGGGTCCGTCCGGAGCGTCCGCCCCGCACGCCCCCCGCGGTCCCTCCGGCCGGAGCGATCCCACCGAACCGCCGTACCTCTCCGACCCGTTCGGATCCCGGGTGCCCCCGGACCCGTACTCCGCCGGGGCCTTCGGCGCGGCGTCCCGGGGCGGACCCGGCCCCGCGGACGAGCCGGCGCCCGCCCCCGCGTGGCTGGAGCGCCGCTACGGCGACGGCGGCCCGCTGCTCGTCGACACGCTCGTCGGCGACCTGGTGGCCGGGACCCTGCTGATCCTCGACCGCTGCTGGGCGGGCATCGAACGCGACCCCGCGGCCGTGGTGCCCGCGGTCCACGCGGGGCGGATCACGGACCTCCTGGACGAGACCCGGGTCCGGCTGGAGCGCGACGTCGCCGCCTCGCCGCCGCCCCGGCACGACGGCCTGCGCGACCCGGACGCCCTCTCGGGGCTCGCCGCCCTCACCGACCGCACCGACCGGCCCGACGCCGCCCGGCTGACCGGGGTCGCACCGGACGCGGTCGCCCGGCTGATCCTCACCGACGACGACCCCGGCCGGACGGTCGCGCTCTGCGGACCCGAGCACATGCGGCTGCTGTCCCACGACCCGCTCGCCGCCCGGCAGGTCCGGTTCGTGCCCGAGGCCATGCGGCGCGGGGCGGCCGGGGACGACATCTGGCGGGGCACCGCCGAGGACGTCGTATGGACCGGTGCGGGACGCCACGCCGGGATCCTCCGCCTCGTACCCCTGCGCGCGGACGTCGTGCACACCGTCCGCGCCGAGGAGGCGGGAGAACCGTGACCGACCCGAACCATCCGAACGACCAGCGCGACCCGAACCAGCGGATCGGCCCGGACCACCCGGACCACCTCAGCGAACCCAGCCCGCCGCCCCATCCGTACTACCGGGAACTGGAGTTCCTCACCCCACGGGAGGCGCAGAGCCGCTTCGCCGTCCGGTTCGGGGAGGACCGCAGGCCCCCCGGCCGCCCCGGGTTCCTCGCCCGCCGCGCGGTCCTGGGGGCCGGTGGCGTGCCCGTCGTGCAGTACCGGCTCGCCCCGTCGGGGGCGCCGGGCGATCCGCAGGCGTACGCGCTCCTGGAGCGCGAGGTGGCGGCCTCGGTCGCGCTCGAACGGCGCTACGGAGCGGAGAAGTTCGTCGGCGTCCTCACCCGGGTCGTCGGCTTCGACCTGTCCGCCGCCGAGCCCTTCGTGCTCTACCGTCCGCCGATCGGGCGCCCGCTCACGGAGTGGGCGGGCCGCCTCGACGGCGAGGCCCAGGAGCGGATCACCGGCCAACTCGCCATGGCCGTCCGCCTCATGGCGGAGCTCGGGATCGTCCACCGGGCGATCACGCCCGAGAACGTCCGCTGGGACGGGGCCCGCGTGCGGCTCTGCGAACCGTACGCGGCCCTGCGCGCGGGGGAGGGGCGCACACCGTACGGGGCGGCGCCCTGGGCCCCGCCCGAGCAGCGTGCGGGCCACGGCGCCGTCGACCCGCGCGACGACCTGTGGTCCGTCGCCGCACTCGCCTACCACCTGCTCTCCGGCCGTACGGACCGGGGCGAGGGGCCTCCGGCCGACCTCGGCGACTACCGGCGGCTCGCCGCCCTCCAGCACAGCGGCCTGTTCTCCCCGCACGCGTCGGAACGACCGCACCCGGACGAGCTGTTGAGGCTCCTCCACGTGCCCGACCCGCTCGCGTCCGGGGCCGAGGCGGTCGACGTGCTCGAACCCTTCCGGGCGCGGTACGACGCCCAGCTCGCCCGGAAGCGCGCCCTGACCGGGGAGCGCCGTCCGGCCGGCCCTCCGGCCGAGGAGGCCCCGGACGCCCTCGTCCGGGACCCGCGCCCGTCGTCGCGTTCCTCGCTGATCAAGAGGATCATCAGGGGCGGCGAACCGCCCCGTCCGGCCGCGGCGCCCCCCGTCGCCCCGCCCGCCTCCCCGCCATGGGGCCCGCCCTCCGAGATCGTCCAGCCGCCGCCGTCCCGCAGCCGGATGTGCCCGCACTGCCTGCTCCCCGTCGCGTTCGACGAACGGCTGCTCGTCACCATCGACGCCAAGGGCAACCGCGTCCCGCTCGACCTCGGCGCCGAACGCCGCCCCGCCCACCGCGCGGACGCCCTGCGCAAGGCGTACCACCTGTGCCCGCACACCGTGGACGGCGACGAGGGCCACGAACTGCCCCTGCCCTACCTCGTCAACGGCGAGCCGCTCTCCATCGCGCTCGTCGGCAGCTCGTCGGTCGGCAAGACCCACCTCCTCGCCGCCATGCTGGGCGAGGTCGAACTCGGCGGCCTCGAACCGTACGGACTGAAGTGCCTGCCGCTCAATCCCGAGGCGCACCGCACCTATCTCCGCGAGCGCGTCCAGAGCCTCCAGCAGGGCAGACAGCTGGGCCGTACCGGACAGCAGAGCTTCGCCCGCTTCGCCGACGGCCTGCTCGTCTCGGCGGGCGGCGCCGTGCCCCGGCCCGTCGTCTTCTTCGACCTCGCGGGCGAGGACCTCGCCCAGGACAGCGAGGTCGGCCGCTTCCTGATGGGCGTGGACGCCTTCGTCTTCGTCCTGGACCCGCTGCGCGCGCTCCGGCTGCCCTCCCTCGAACCGGTACGGGAGCAGAGCGGGCTGCGGCTGCGCGACCTCGGCGACGAGGCCTTCGCCACCGTGCTCAACCGGATCCCCCGGCAGCGCGGCGGGCTCGTCGCCGCCCCCGCCGCGCTCGCCGTCAACAAGAGCGACCTGGTGCGCTTCGAACCGGTCGTCGACCGCTGGCTCGGCCGCGCCCTGCCGGGCCGTCTCGACCCCGCAGCGCTCCGGGCCGAGAGCCGGGACGCGTACGCCTTCCTGGCCCGGGCGGCCAGCCCCGCCTGGCTGAAGCCCTTCGACGACTGCGCCGACTGCACCCTGCACTTCGTCGCCGCGACCGGAGGTCAGGCGCGCGGCGACCGATTTCCGCACGGGGCCCGGCCGCGCCGGGTCCTCGCGCCACTGCTGTCGCTCTTCGCCCAGTGCGGGCTGCTGCCCGGGGCCGAACCCGCGGGACCTACGGAGGGGATCGACCGATGACGCGGTCGGAGAACGAGGTCGACCAGATCGTGTTCCGGTGGGACAGCGAGAACCTCACCGGCAACACCGGCTTCGGCCCGGTGGCCTGGTCCGGGCCCCGTGAGGAGGCCGAGAACCTCTTCCGGACGTCCGGGACCGTGCTCCGCGCCAGCGGTGAGGAGACCCGCCCGGCGCTGATCCGGCTCCAGCGGCGCTCGGAGGTGATGCTCATCCACCGCACGCTGTTCAAGGACGCCGACGGCGGCACGTCCGTGCTCTGCCACGCCCTCGTCGGCTCGCCCGAACTCCTCGAACCCGCCACCTGCCTCGGGCTCCACGCCTGGGACTGGGAGGGGGCGGCCATGGACGGGGCGCGCGTGCGCGGGCAACTGCCCGTGATCCCGGAACACGTCCTGGTCCCCGCGACCGGCCGCGGCCAGGGGCAGCTCGACAGCGCGCTGGAGCACGCGGACGCGGAGCTCGTCGGGATGGTCGCGGAGCTGCTGCGCCACCCGGAGGAGCGCTTCACGGTCCTGGACGAGCGCGGAGACACCGCGGGCCCGGTGCTCTGGGGGCTGCACAGCATGTTCGGCGCGCTCACCGGCCGCCGGTGGACCTTCGCCACCCATGACACCGCGGAACTCACCGCGCTGCGCTTCGTGTTCGTCGGCCGCTGGGCGGGGGCGGCGAGCCGCAACGCCGACCGCCGCCGCGTCGACCCGCGCGAGCGCGTCGGCGACCGGGCGGAGGAGGTCGCGGCCCGGCTCGTCCACCACCACCTGAGGGGCGTCGCGGAGGGGGAGGGCCGGGAGTACGCGGTCGGCAGCGCCCTGCACGGCGCCTCCTCCGCCGTCCGGGGCCTGTCGCTCCTGGAGACGTCCGTGCGGGCGCTGGACGTCCTCGACCGCCGCCACCCCGGCGGGTACGCGCCCGCCCCGACGCCGCCGGGACGTCCGGCCGGCCCCCCGGCACCGGACACCCGCCCCCCGTCCCCGCCGGCCCCGCCGGTCCCGCCCGCCCCGGAGCCCCGGCGGAGGTGGGGCTGGGGCCTCGGGGGCCGGAGTGCCGGGGAGGGACCGACGGCGGACGGCACCACGTCCGCCGGTCCCGCCCGCGGCGGCGAACCCGCCGGCGGATCCCCTCGGGGCGAGGGCCGCCCCGGCCCGTACGAGAGCCCGGAGGAGTGGTTCCGCCCGGACCCCCCGGAACACCGACCGCCCCAGCCCTCCCGTCGCCCACCGGAGAACGGGCCAGCGTCGGACCGGCAGGAACACCGGCCGGCCCAGTCTTCCCGACGTCCGCCGGAGGACCGGCCGGTGCGGGAGCCGCTGGCCCCGCCGGAGGACCGGCCTGCGCTGAAGCCTTCGGACCCGCCGGGAAACCGGCCGGTCCCGTTCCCCCGCCCGGCGGAGAACCGGCCGGACCGGGAGCCTTCGACCCCGGCGGGCGACCGGCCGGTTCGGGAGCCTCTGAAGCCGGCGGCCGACCGGCCCGGGCGGGAGCCGCTGGCCCCGCCGGAGCACCGGCCCGCCCGAGCGTCACTGGCCCCGCCGGAGAACCCGCCCGTCCAGAACCCCCCGTACCCGCCGGAAGGCCGGCCCGGGTCCTCATCCGCGCACCCGCCGGGGCGGGCCGCGGAGGGCGGCCGCCCGTCGCAGGACCCGTCCCGCCTGCCCGACCCGGCCCAACCGACCCACCCGGCCCCCGACCCGACCCCGTCCCGCTCGCTTCGCAAGCCCCCCGCGCCCCCGGCACCTCCTTCGCCCCCCGCCCCGGAGGCCGCCCCGAGCCGCGGGTCCCGGCCGTACCCCTCGCACCGCCCTCCCCACCCCGCACCCGACCCCACCCCGTCCCCCTCGCCCCGCCCGTCCCGTCGGCCGGCCGAGGCCGAGTCCGACTCCCACCGCCCGCCTCCGCCGGAGACCGCACCCGGTCACCCGTACCGCGAGTCCCGCACGGACCCCGAGGCCGCCGACGAGCGGTCCGCACCGCTCGTCCCCGACCGGCCCCGGGCCGACGCCCCAGGGTCCGCCGAGTCCGGCGTCCGACCGCCCCGGGGACCCGGCGCCGTGGCCCACCCCCGGCCCGACCTGCCGCTCGTCGCGCCCGTCTGGACCGGCTCCGGGGCGGCCCCGGGGCGTGTCTGGGCCGCGGTGCGGGCGCGCGGCAGGGAGCGGCAGGCCGAGACCGGCCTGCTGCACAAGCTGCCCGCCGCGCGGACCGTCGACGAGGCGCGGGAGCTCGTCGAGCACGGCGGCGACCGCGAGCTGCTGGAGTCGCTGCGCGGCCCGCAGGCGTACTCCGTCCTCACCCTCCTCCTGCGCGAGGTCGCCCGCCGCCTGCCGTCCTGGGAGCACGCGCTGCGCCGCGAACTGTGCGAGGTGGCCATCGCCCGGGAGTTCTGGGCCGTCGCGCCGGCGGGCGCCGCGACCGACCCCTCCGACCCGCCGCCGGAGCAGCGCGCGGCCAACGCCGCCGAGCTGCACCGCTGGGCGGTCCGCCCGGTCCTGGCCGGCGGCGACGCCCCGGTCGGCACGGTCGCGGAGCTGCTCGTCCGGCTGCGGGCGAGCCCGGTGCCGTCCGCCCGCGAGACGTTCTGGCTGATCGTCGAGGGCGAGCGCCCCGGACTGCCGGAGGCCGTCTGGCGCACCCTGCTGACGGACGCGTACGGGCTGCCGCGCACGGCCCGCCGCCCGGCGGCGACCGTGCCGGGGGACGCGGTCGCCCTCCCGGACGACGACGGCAGCGGCTACACCCGGCGCTTCCTGCGCCGGGCCGGGCTGCTGATCGGGGGCCTGGTGGTGGCGATCGTGCTGCTCGTCTCGGTCCGCGCGTGGTTCGGCTGACCGGGGCGACCGCTCCGGCGGGGCGCGGGCGCGGGCACGGAGGCGTGGCCGGGGGCGGGGCCGTCGCGGGCCGTCCGACGCGCCCCGCCCCGACCTGCTCCGAAACACGGGCCGCCGACGCCTCGCTCCGTCAGGATGGGCGCATGGGATTCCACGTCGACTCCGAGACCGGGCGGCTGCGCCGCGTCATCCTGCACCGGCCCGATCTGGAGCTGAAGCGGCTCACCCCGACCAACAAGGACGCGCTGCTCTTCGACGACGTGCTCTGGGTGCGCAGGGCGCGGCAGGAGCACGACGGTTTCGCGGACGTGCTGCGCGACCGGGGCGTGGAGGTGCACCTCTTCGGCGACCTCCTCAGCCAGGCCCTGGACGTGCCCACCGCCCGCGCGCTGGTGCTCGACCGCGTCTTCGACGAGAAGGAGTACGGGCCGCTCGCCACCGACCACCTGCGGGCCGCGTTCGACTCGCTGGACGCGGCGGCGCTGGCCGAGGCGCTCGTCGGCGGGATGACGAAGCGGGAGTTCCTGGCGGCGCACCGGGAGCCGACCTCGGTCCGCTTCCACGCCATGGACCTGGACGACTTTCTCCTCGGTCCGCTGCCGAACCACCTCTTCACCCGGGACACCTCGGCGTGGATCTACGACGGCGTCTCGATCAACGCGATGCGCTGGCCCGCCCGGCAGCGCGAGACCGTCCACTTCGAGGCGATCTACAAGCACCATCCGCTCTTCACGGGGGCCGAGGCGGGGCCCTTCCACCACTGGTCGGAGGGGCAGGGCGACTACCCGTCGACGATCGAGGGCGGGGACGTGCTCGTCATCGGCAACGGCGCGGTACTCATCGGGATGAGCGAGCGGACGACGCCGCAGGCGGTGGAGATGCTGGCCCGGGGGCTGTTCGCGGCGGGTTCGGCGCGGACGATCGTCGCCCTCGACATGCCGAAGCGGCGGGCGTTCATGCACCTGGACACGGTGATGACGATGGTCGACCAGGACACCTTCACGCAGTACGCGGGGCTGGGGATGCTCCGCTCCTACACGATCGAACCCGGGGACGCGGGCCAGCCCCTGCGGGTGACGGACCATCCGCCGGAGCAGATGCACCGTGCGATCGCCGCGGCGCTGGGACTCCCGGAGATCCGTGTCCTGACCGCCACGCAGGACGTGCACGCGGCCGAGCGCGAGCAGTGGGACGACGGCTGCAACGTGCTCGCCGTGGAGCCGGGGGTGGTGGTCGCCTACGAGCGGAACGTCACGACCAACACCCATCTGCGGAAGCAGGGCATCGAGGTGATCGAGATCCCCGGCAGCGAGCTGGGCCGGGGCCGGGGCGGCCCGCGCTGCATGAGCTGTCCGGTGGAGCGGGACGCCGCCTGACACCGCCCGAGCCGCCCGGCACCGCGCCGGGCCCCGGGTGCCGGTCACCACCGGAGCGGCCGGAGGCGGATGCCCGCACGAGGGGGCTGTATATAAATGTTGATGTACGTATAGACTTCCAGGGTCCTGTCGTCGCCCCCTCGCCGACCCCCCGACCGTACCCACAGGAGCGCGTCCCATGGCCACAGACCTCATCGGCCGCCACTTCCTCAAGGAGCTGGACTTCACCGCCGAGGAGTTCCGCGGCCTGATCGCGCTCGCCGTCGCACTCAAGGCCGCCAAGAAGGCCGGCGCCGAGGTCCAGCGGCTGCGGGGCCGGAACATCGCGCTGATCTTCGAGAAGACCTCCACCCGCACCCGCTGCGCCTTCGAGGTCGCGGCCGCCGACCAGGGGGCCAGCACCACCTATCTGGACCCCTCCGGCTCCCAGATGGGCCACAAGGAGTCCGTGAAGGACACCGCCCGCGTCCTCGGCCGGATGTTCGACGGCATCGAGTACCGGGGCGACGGGCAGTACGTCGTCGAGGAACTCGCCGCCCACGCCGGCGTCCCCGTCTTCAACGGCCTCACCGACGACTGGCACCCCACCCAGATGCTCGCCGACGTGCTCACCATGACCGAGCACACGGACAAGCCGCTGGACGGCATCGCGTACGCCTACCTCGGCGACGCCCGCTTCAACATGGGCAACTCCTACCTGGTCACCGGCGCCCTGCTCGGCATGGACGTCCGGATCGTCGCCCCGCGCGCCTACTGGCCGTCCGAGGAGGTCGTCGCCGCCGCCCGCGCGCTCGCCGAGGACAGCGGGGCCACGGTCACCCTCACCGAGGACGTGGCCGAGGGCGTCCGGGGCGCCGACTTCGTCGCCACCGACGTCTGGGTGTCCATGGGCGAGCCCAAGGAGATCTGGGACGAGCGGATCGCCGCCCTCGCCCCGTACTCCGTGACGATGGACGTGCTGCGCGCCACCGGGAACCCCGAGGTCGGGTTCCTGCACTGCCTGCCCGCCTTCCACGACCTGGGCACGGCCGTCGGGCGCGATCTCCACGCCCGGCACGGCCTCACCGAGCTGGAGGTCTCCGACGAGGTCTTCGAGTCGGCGCACTCGCTCGTCTTCGACGAGGCGGAGAACCGGATGCACACGATCAAGGCGGTCCTGGTCGCGACGATGGCGGGCGGCCCGCTCCCGACCCCCTAGGGCCCCTACTCCTCCGACGGCGGCCGCTGCGCCGGTATCCCCGGCAGGGTGAACCAGACCGCCTTGCCGTGCGCGGTGGGCCGGTGGCCGCAGTCGCTGCTCAGGGCCCGGATCAGCAGCAGACCCCGGCCGTGCTCCTGCCAGGGGTCGACGTCCCCCGGCTCCGGGCAGACCAGCCCCTCCGGGCGGGCCGGCTCGGCGTCGTGGACCTCGATCTGGCAGCCGCCGGGCGCGGCGAGCAGCTCCACGACCAGCTCGATGGGGCCGAGTCCCGCCGTGTGCTCCACGGCGTTGGCCACCAGCTCGGCGGTGAGCAGTTCCGCCGTGTCCCGGTCGGGGCGGCCCGCGGTCCCGGGGACGAGGTCGGCGAGCGCGGTGCGGATCAGGGCGCGGGCGATCGGCACCGCTGCGGTCGTGTGGGGCAGCTGGACGCGCCAGGAGGCGGGCGGACCGCCTGGCCCGGCGGGGGTGCCGGCTGCGGGTCCGGCGGCTTCGGGCATGGGGGGCAGGCTCCCTTCACCGGAGTGGGGGTGGGTGAGTGGGGTGGAGGCGTCCCGGGACGTCCTGGTTTCAACCCTACGAGGCGCCCCACGGATCTCCAGGGGCGGGCCTCCCCGATCGACGGGGACTTCCGTCACGGACGGCCGGGGACCTTGTACGGGGCACCGCCCCTCCTTCTCTATCGCGCAGTCGTGACGACAGTCACAGCAGAGTGATACCCTCCGAACGGAGGAAGGAGGCCGTTCCGGATGAGCCCCTTTACCGGCTCCACGCCCCGCACGGCACGCTGGCACCACCTGCGCCTCGACATCGACCGGGGCGTCGCCACCGTCACGCTGGCCCGCCCCGCCAAGCTCAACGCGCTGACCTTCGGCGCCTACGCCGACCTGCGCGACCTCCTCGCCGAGCTCTCCCGCGAGCGGTCCGTCCGCGCCCTCGTCCTCGGCGGCGAAGGACGCGGCTTCTGCTCCGGCGGCGACGTGGACGAGATCATCGGCGCCACCCTCGCTCTCGACACCGCCCAGCTCCTCGACTTCAACCGGATGACCGGCCAGGTCGTCCGGGCCCTCCGCGAATGCCCCTTCCCGGTCGTCGCGGCCCTCCACGGCGTCGCGGCGGGCGCCGGGGCCGTCCTCGCCCTCGCCGCCGACTTCCGGATCGCCGACCCCACCACCCGCTTCGCGTTCCTCTTCACCCGGGTCGGACTCTCCGGCGGCGACATGGGCGCGGCGTACCTGCTGCCCCGCGTCGTCGGCCTCGGCCACGCCACCCGGCTCCTCATGCTCGGCGAACCCGTCCTCGCCCCCGAGGCCGAGCGCATCGGCCTGCTCTCCGAGCTCACCGAGGAGGGCGCGGCGGGGGAGCGGGCCGCGGAACTCGCCCGCCGCCTCGCCGACGGCCCGGCGCTCGCCCTCGCCCAGACCAAGGCGCTGCTCACCGCCGAGCTCGACATGCCGCTCGCCGCCTCCGTCGAACTCGACGCGGCCACCCAGGCCCTGCTGATGAACGGCGAGGACTACGCCGAGTTCCACGCCGCCTTCACCGAGAAGCGGCCTCCGAAATGGCGGGGGTGCTGACGGTGCCGGGCCCCGGTCCGGACCCGGGCACCCGCGCCCGCCCCGCGCCCTCCCGGGCGGCCGTCGTCGGCGGCGGCCCCGGCGGGCTGTACGCCGCGGCCCTCCTCAAACGGCTCGACCCCGCCCGCGAGGTCACCGTCTGGGAGCGGAACGCCCCCTCCGACACCTTCGGCTTCGGCGTCGTCCTCTCCGACGAGACCCTCGGCGGCATTCGCGACGCCGACCCCGTCGTGTACGAGGCGCTCCGCCGCGACCTCGTCCGCTGGGACGACATCGACGTCGTCCACCGCGGCCGGCGCACCACCTCCACCGGCCACGGCTTCGCCGCCCTCGGCCGCCGCAGGCTCCTGGAGATCCTGCACGCCCGCTGCACCGACCTGGGCGTACGGCTCCGCTTCCGAGCCGAGGCCCCCTCCGGCGACCTCCTCGCCGCCGGCCACGACCTGGTCGTCGCCGCCGACGGCGTCCACAGCCGCACCCGTGAGGCCCACGCCGCCCACTTCCGCCCCCGGATCACCACCCACCGCTGCCGCTACATCTGGCTCGCCGCCGACTTCGCCTTCGACGCCTTCCGCTTCGAGATCGCCGAGACCGAGTACGGCGTGATGCAGCTGCACGCCTACCCGTACGAGGCCGGCGCCTCCACCGCCATCGTCGAGATGCGCGAGGAGGTCTGGCGGGCCGCCGGCTTCGACGCACTCGACGAGGCGGAGTCCACCGCCCGCTGCGCGAAGATCTTCGCCGAGGCGCTCGGCGGCCGGGAGCTGCGCTCCCACCGCTCCGCCTGGACCGCCTTCCGCACGGTCGTCAACGAGCACTGGTCGTACGGCAACACCGTGCTCATCGGCGACGCCGCCCACACCGCGCACTTCTCCATCGGCTCCGGCACCAAACTGGCCGTCGAGGACGCCCTGGCCCTGGCGCAGAGCCTCCGCGACCACCCCGCCCCGGCAGACGCCCTCGCCGCCTACGAGGCGGAACGGCGGCCCGTCGTCGAGTCCACCCAGCGCGCGGCCGTCGCCAGCCTCCAGTGGTTCGAGGAACTCGCGGGCCACGTCGACCGGTCGCCCCGCCTGTTCGCCTTCGACCTGCTCACCCGCAGCCGCCGCGTCACCCACGCCAACCTCCGGCTCCGCGACCCGGTCTTCACCGCCACCGTCGAGTCGGACTACGGCTGCCCGCCCGGCACCCCGCCCATGTTCACCCCCTTCCGGCTCCGCGGCCTGACCCTGCGCAACCGGATCGTCGTCTCCCCGATGGACATGTACCTCGCCGAGGACGGCGTCCCCGGCGACTTCCACCTCGTCCACCTGGGCGCGAGGGCCCTCGGCGGCCCCGGGCTCGTCATGACCGAGATGGTCTGCGTGAGCCCGGAGGGCAGGATCACCCCCGGCTGCACCGGACTGTGGACCGACGAGCAGGCCGACGCCTGGAGCCGGATCACGGCCTTCGTCCACGACCGGGCGCCCGGCGCGGCGATCGGCGTCCAGCTCGGCCACTCCGGCCGCAAGGGCTCCACCCGGCGCATGTGGGAGGGCATCGACCAGCCCCTGCCCGAGGGCAACTGGCCGCTCGCCGCCGCCTCGCCCCTCCCGTACCGGCCCGGCGTCAACCAGACCCCCGGCGCCCTCGACCGCGCCGGACTCACCGCCGTGCGCCAGGAGTTCACGGCCGCCGCCCGGCGTGCCGCGCGGGCCGGCTTCGACCTCCTCGAACTGCACTGCGCCCACGGCTACCTGCTCTCCGGCTTCCTCTCCCCGCTCACCAACCACCGCACCGACGGGTACGGCGGCGACGTCGACGGCCGGCTGCGGTTCCCGCTCGAAGTCTTCGACGCGGTACGCGGGGTGTGGCCCGAGGGCCGCCCCATGACCGTCCGCATCTCGGCCACCGACTGGGCCGAGGGCGGGACGACCGGCGAGGACGCGGTCGCCATCGCCCGCGCCTTCGCGGCGCACGGCGCCGACGCGATCGACGTCTCCACCGGCCAGGTCGTCCCCCACGAGACCCCCGCCTACGGCCGCTCCTACCAGACGCCCTTCGCCGACCGGATCCGCACCGGGGCCGGCGTCCCGGTGATCGCGGTCGGCGCGATCTCCTCCTGGGACGACGTCAACTCCCTGCTCCTGGCCGGTCGGGCCGACCTGTGCGCACTCGCCCGGCCGCACCTGTACGACCCGAACTGGACCCTGCACGCCGCCGCCGAACAGGGCTACGAGGGGCCGGCGGCACCCTGGCCCGCCCCGTACCGCGCGGGCAGCCGGCCGCCCCCGACGGGCCGCCGGGGCTGACAGCCGCCCGGGGCGCTGGACGCTCGCGCATGCGCGGGCGACGCTCGCGCATGGTCCCCGCCCACCCGCCGCCCTTGAATGGGGACATGACAGAGCAGCGGGGCGGGAAGGGTGCCGGGGCGGTCCTCGGCGCGGCGACGGCGGCGACCGGACTGGTCGCGGGGGTGTGGTTCGCGTACGTGTGCTCGGTGATGCCGGCACTGGCGCGCAGCGACGACCGGGTCTACGTCGAGGTGATGCGGAACATCAACGAGGTGATCCAGAACCCGGTCTTCTTCACCCCCTTCTTCGGGGCGACCGTGCTCGCGGCGGTGGCGGCCCGGCAGCACCGCGGCACCCGCGCACTGCCCTGGACGCTCGCGGCCCTCGTCCTCTCCGTCGCGGTCCTCCTCGTGACCTCGGCGGCGAACGTGCCCCTGAACGACGCCCTGGCCCGGGCGGCCGACCCCGCGGCCGCCCGCGCCGCCTTCGAGGGACCCTGGACGGCGTGGAACCTGGTCCGCGCGGCCCTGACCGCGGCGGGCTTCGCCTGCCTGCTCAGGGCCCTGGCGGTCCGGCCCCGGAAGACCCCCTAGCGGGGCCTCGGCTACGCGTCCGCCGCGGCCACGGTGTCCGTGCCGGACAGGTGGGGGCGGACGAACTCCGCGCCCCGGTCACGCAGCAGCTCGTGCAGGGCCGCGAAGACCTCCGCCGAGCGCCGCCCCGGCCAGTCGTCGGGCAGCAGCTCGGCCGGGAGCACCGGGTCCGCGTACGGCAGCCGGCGCCAGGAGTCGAGGACGAGCAGGTAGTCCCGGTAGGCCTGCTCGGCGTCCCGCGCCTCCGGGGCCTCCCGCCAGGCCCGCAGCACCGGTTCGTGGGCGGCCAGGAAGTCCTCGTGGAGCCGGGCCACCGCCGGCAGGTCCCACCAGCGGGCCACCGCCTCCGCCGTCGCCGCGTACCCCAGGTGGTCGCCCCGGAAGAGGTCCACGTACGGGGCGAGCCCCAGGCGCTCCAGCGCGTTCCGGGTCTCCTCCTGGAGCCGCGCGGGGGCGATCCAGACGCCGGGCGCCGCCGTGCCGAAGCCGAGGCGGGCGAGCCGGGAGCGCAGCAGGTGCCGCTTGTGCCGTTCGGCCTCGGGCACCGAGAAGACGGCCAGGACCCAGCCCTCGGACAGCTTGGGCTCGGTGCGGGCGTAGATCCGCCGGTCGCCGTCGTCCAGGAGTCGGCGGGCGTCGTCCGAGAGGGCGTATCCGGCGGCCCCGTCGGCCGTCCGGGCGGGCAGCAGCAGTCCCCGCCGCTTCAGCCGCGACACCGAGGAGCGCACCGAGGGCGCGTCCACCCCGAGCACCGCCAGCAGCCGGACGAGCCCGGCCACCGGCAGCGGCGCCCCGTCGGGCGTACGGCCGTACGCGCCGTAGAGGGAGACGATCAGGGAACGGGGGGTGTGCTGCTCGGCCACGTGATCACTGTAGAGGGTGGCGCGCCGGAGGGTCCGGGCCGGGCGGGGGAGCGGGCGCCGCGGCCGTCAGACCGGGGCGCGGAGCCGGAAGCGCTGGAGCTTGCCCGTGGGGGTGCGCGGCAGCGCGTCGAGGAAGACGATCTCGCGCGGCGACTTGTACGGGGCGAGCCGGGCGCGCACGAAGGCGCGCAGCGCGGCTGCGGTGCCGGCGTCGCGCGGCACCCCGTCCCGCACCACCGTGTAGGCGACGACGACCTGTCCGCGCAGCTCGTCCGGGCGGCCGACGACCGCGGTCTCCACCACGTCGGGGTGGTCGAGGAGGACCTCCTCGACCTGGGGTCCGGCGATGTTGAACCCGGCCGAGATGATCATGTCGTCGGCGCGCGAGACGTAGCGGAAGTAGCCGTCGGGCTCGCGGACGTAGGTGTCGCCGGTGACGTTCCAGCCCTCCCGCACGTACTCCGACTGCCGGGGGTCGGCCAGATAGCGGCAGCCGACCGGGCCGCGCACCGCGAGCAGCCCCTCCTCGCCGTCCGGGACGTCCCCGCCGTCGTGGTCGACGATCCGGGCCTGCCAGCCGGGGACCGGGCGGCCGGTGGTGCCGGGGCGTATGTCGCCGTCGGCGGCGGAGATGAAGATGTGCAGGAGCTCGGTGGCGCCGATGCCGTTGATCATGCGGAGGCCGGTGCGCGCGTACCAGGCCTTCCAGGTGGCCTCGGGCAGGTTCTCCCCGGCCGAGACGCAGCGGCGGAGGGAGCGGAGGTCGGGGGCCGTGCCCTGGGTGAGCTCGTCGATCATGACCCGGTAGGCGGTGGGGGCGGTGAAGAGCACGGAGATCCGGTGCCGCTCGATCGCGGCGAGCAGCTGCTTGGGTCCGGCCTGTTCGAGGAGGACCGCGCTCGCCCCGGCCCGCAGGGGGAAGACGACGAGCCCGCCGAGGCCGAACGTGAAGGCGAGCGGCGGCGAACCGGCGAAGACGTCGTCGGGCAGCGGGCGCAGGACGTGCGCGGAGAAGGTGTCGGCGACGGCCAGGACGTCCCGGTGGAAGTGGACGCAGCCCTTGGGCCGCCCCGTCGTGCCGGAGGTGAAGGCGATGAGGGCCACGTCGTCGGCGGCCGTCTCCACCGCCGTGTACGGGCCGGGGCGGCGGGCCGCGAGGGCGAGCAGGTCGTCCGGGCCCTCCCCGCCGAAGGGGGTGACGCGGAGCCCCGGTATCCGGGCCGCTTCGAGCTCGCCGAGGACGCTCGCGTCGCACAGGGCGTGGGTGCAGCGGGCCGCGTCGGCCATCGTGGCCAGTTCGGGGGCGCGCTGCTGGGCCAGGACGGTGACGGCGACCCCGCCGGCCTTCATCACGGCGAGCCAGCAGGCGGCGAGCCAGGGGGTGGTGGGGCCGCGGAGGAGGACCCGGTTGCCGGGCCGGACCCGCAGGTCGGAGGTGAGCACGTGGGCGATGCGGTCGACCCGGTCCTGGAGCTCCCCGTAGGTCCAGACGCCGCCGTCGCCGTCGTGGAAGGCCGGCCGGTCGGCGCCGAAGCGCTCCGCCGTGCGGTCGAGGAGTTCGGCGCCGCAGTTGAGCCGGTCGGGGTAGGCCAGCTCGGGGAGGTCGAAGACGAGCTGCGGCCACCGGTCCGGCGGGGGCAGCCGGTCACGGGCGAAGCTGTCGTGGTGGGCCGAGGGTGTCAGCTCCATGAGTCCGTCCCCCTGTCGTGGTGGGGTCGACCGTCGCCCCACGAGCGTATCGTGTTGGTGACGGCAGTCAACGGTTCGCGACAAGGGTGCTCCCGGGCGCCCGGACCAAGGCCCCGCACGGCGCGCGGACGCCGGGCGGGACAGGGACGCACGTGCCGGGCGGCACCAGGACGCCGCCCGGTGCGGGGACGAAGACGCCAGAGGGCGTCAGAGAGGGCCCACATGCCCGCATTCTCGCTCGATCCGGCCCAGACCACCTGGTGTGCGGAGCTCCGCACCCTCGCCGCCGAACGCCTGCGGCCCCTCGCCGACAAGGGCGAACCGGGCCGGGTCAACCGCCCCCTGGTCGCCGCCCTCGGCGAGCTCGGCCTCCTCGCCCGGCTCTTCGACGCGGGCGCCCTCGACCTCTGCCTCCTGCGCGAGTCCCTCGCCCGGACCTGCACCGAGGCCGAGACCGCCCTCGCCCTCCAGGGCCTCGGCACCCACCCCGTCGCCGCCTTCGGCACCCCCGCCCAGCGCGCCCGCTGGCTCCCCGAGGCCACCGCGGGGCGCGCCGTGGCCGCCTTCGCCCTCTCGGAGCCGGGTGCCGGCTCCGACGCCGCCGCCCTGGCCCTGGAGGCCCGCCCCGACGGCGCCGGCGGCTGGCGTCTGCACGGCGAGAAGCGCTGGATCTCCAACGCCCCCGAGGCCGACTTCGCCACCGTCTTCGCCCGCACCTCCCCGGACGCCGGGGCCCGCGGGGTCACCGCCTTCCTCGTCCCCGCCGACCGGCCCGGGCTCGGCGGCGAGGCCCTCGACATGCTCGCCCCGCACGCCCTGGGCACCCTCACCTTCGACGGCGTCCCCGTCGGCCCCGACGACCTGCTCGGCGCCCCCGACCGGGGCTTCCGGGTCGCCATGCACACCCTGAACCTCTTCCGCCCCAGCGTCGGGGCCTTCGCCGTCGGCATGGCACAGGCCGCCCTGGACGCGGCCCTCGCCCACACCGCCGACCGCCCCGCCTTCGGCGGACACCTCGCCGACCTCCAGTCCGTCGCACACCGGATCGCCGAGATGTCCACCCGCACCGAGGCCGCCCGCCTCCTCGTCTACGCCGCCGCCGCCGCGTACGACGAGGGCGACCCGGACGTCCCCCGACGCTCCGCCATGGCGAAGCTCCTCGCCACCGAGACCGCCCAGTACGTCGTCGACTCCGCCGTCCAACTCCACGGCGCCCGGGCCCTCCAGCGCGGACACCTCCTCGAACACCTCTACCGGGAGGTCCGCGCACCCCGCATCTACGAGGGGGCCACCGAGGTCCAGCGCACCATCATCGCCAAGGAGTTGTACGCCTCCCACCGACGGACCCACTCCCGCCAGGAGGAGCCGACCCCATGAGCCTGCACCGGCACAACCCCGCCGACCTCGCCCCGCCGACCGGCTTCTCCCACGCCGTCACCGCCACCGGCGGCCGGCTCGTCTTCCTCGCCGGGCAGACCGCCCTCGACAGCGAGGGCGCCGTCGTGGGGGACACCCTGACCGAGCAGTTCACCACCGCGCTCGCCAACCTGCTCACCGCCCTGCGGCACGCCGGCGGCACCCCGGCCGACCTCGCCCGCGTCACCGTCTACACCACCGACGTCGACGACTACCGCACCCACGCCCCCGAACTCGGCCGGATCTGGCGGCGGTTGGCGGGCCGCGACTATCCCGCCATGGCCGTCATCGGAGTCGTACGGCTCTGGGACGAGCAGGCCCGGGTGGAGCTGGACGGCTTCGCCGTACTGGACGAACCCTCCCCTACTTGATCAATTGGTCACCCGGAGGGGCCGGGCTTAGTGTCGAAAGGTGGACTGACCGGCCCACGGCCCCGTCAGGTGAGGGTGCGATGCGCCATGAAGAACCATGAGTAGGACGCCCGAGCCGCAGACCCCGACGGCGACCGCCCCCCGCAGGAGCGGCAAGGACGGCAAGGGCATCGCTCTGTTCGTGATCGCCTCGTGTCAGCTGATGGTGGTCCTCGACATCACCATCGTGAACATCGCCCTCCCGCACATCCAGACCGCGCTGGACTTCTCCACCACCAGCCTGTCGTGGGTGGTCAACGCCTACACCCTGACCTTCGGCGGCCTCCTCCTCCTGGGCGGACGCGCCGGCGACATCCTGGGCCGGCGACGCGTGTTCATCTTCGGCGTGCTGCTCTTCGGGCTCGCGTCCCTCTTCTGCGGCCTCGCGCAGAGCGAGTGGCAACTCCTCGCGGCCCGCGCCCTCCAGGGCGTCGGCGGCGCGATCGCCTCGCCGACCTCCCTCTCCCTGATCACCACGACGTTCGACGAAGGCCCGGAGCGCAACCGGGCCTTCGGCGTCTTCGCGGGCGTCTCGGCCGGCGGCGGCGCGATCGGCCTGGTCGCGGGCGGCATGCTCGTCCAATGGCTCGACTGGCGCTGGATCTTCTTCGTCAACGTCCCGATCGCCCTGCTCATCGCCTTCCTCACCCCGCGCCACGTCAAGGAGTCCGAGCGGCACCCCGGCCACTTCGACCTCGCCGGCGCGCTCACCTCCACCCTCGGCATGGTCGCCCTGGTGTACGGCTTCATCCGGGCCGCCCAGGAGGGCTGGAGCGATCCCTACACGATCGGCTCGTTCGTCGCGGCGGTCGTCCTCCTCGCCGCGTTCATCCTCATCGAGCGGCGCTCCCAGCAGCCCATCACACCGCTCCACATGTTCGCCGACCGCAACCGCTCGGGCACCTACGTCATCATGCTCTGCCTGGCGGCGGCCATCTTCGGGATGTTCTTCTTCCTCACCCTGTTCGTCCAGCAGGTGCTGGGCTTCAGTCCGCTCGCGACGGGACTCGCCTTCCTGCCGGTCAGCGCGATCATCGGGGTCGGCGCCGGCCTCACCTCCAACCTGCTGCCCCGGTACGGCCCCAAACCCTTCATGGTGGTGGGCTCGGTGCTCGCCGCGGCGGGACTGTCCTGGCTGACCCTGACCGACGTCGACTCCACCTACCTCGGCAGCATCCTCGGGCCGATCCTCGTCTTCGGTCTCGGCATGGGACTGATGTTCGTCTCGCTGACCATCATGGCGCTGTCGAACGTCGAGCCGCAGGAGTCGGGCGCCGCGTCCGGCCTGCTCAACGCCATGCAGCAGGTGGGCGGTTCGCTGGGCCTGTCGATCCTGGTGACGGTCTTCGGCACGGCCAGCCGCAACGAGGCGAACACCCAGGTCCCGGCCTTCCTGTCGCAGGCGACCCCGCTGCAGAAGGCCGAGTTCGCCAGAACGGGCCAGCTGCCCGCCCCCTGGGGCGACCAGGTGCTGACCTCCGGCGTCTCCGCGGGCTTCGTCACGGCGGCGATCTTCGCCGTGGTCGGCGCGCTGGTGGCCCTCTTCGTGATCCAGGTCCGCCAGTCCGACATCGACCGCCTCAAGGGCGGGGTGGGCCCGGGCGTGGGCGTCTGAGCGGGCGCCGCTGCGAGGCGGTCCGGGGCGGGGGCCGCGGGGGCTGGGGCCGGCCCTAGGGGCCTCCCGACTCGAACCCCGCCCGCTTGTAGGTGCGCATCAGCACGGCGACCTCCGCCGACGTGACGCCGTCGAGCGCCCCGAGGACGCGCACGGTGAAGTCGTGCAGGTCCCGGGTCGAACGGTGGCTCGAATACCCGAGGAGCGCCGTCGTGCCGGTCGTCACCACGAGGTGGCGGACGGCCGGCGCCCGTGCCAGGCGCCGGATCGCCTCGTCCAGGCGGGCCTGCCCGACGGCCAGCCGGAACCGCGCCTCCACGGGATAGCCGAGCACTTCGGGCTCCGCGTGCAGCCGCAGGTGCAGGACGTGGGAGGCCATCAGCCGGGCCAGCCGGCGGCGCGCCGTGGTCTCGCCGACCCGCAGCTCCCGCGCCAGCCGGGTGGTGGACATCCGGGCGTCCCGGTGGAGCAGCGCGACGAGCCGCCGGTCGAGCTCGTCCACCAGCGGCGGCTCGGGCAGCGGCCTGCCCTCCACGGCGTGGCGGCGCACCTCCGTGGGCTCGTCGTCGTAGGGGGCCCAGTCGCTGGTGGTGAGGAGCAGCCGCAGCACCACCGAGGTGTGGATGTCGACGACTCCGTCGAGCCGGCCGATGCCCGCGTCCACGAGGGTGAGCAGGGCGTCGTGGTCGGGCACGATCAGCTCCGCGAACACGTCGAGCGCGCCGGTGGCGACCTTCACCGACCGCGCCTCCGGGCGGCGGGAGAGGGCCAGCGCGGTGTCGTGCACGCGGCCGGGGGCGCAGCGTACGGCCACCTCCGCCGTCACCCCCTCGCCGAGGTACTCGGGGACGAGGGCCGCGGTGAACCCGACCGCCCCCGTCGCGGTCATCCGGTCGAGCCGCCGCGCGGCGGTGCGCTCGTGCACGCCGGCCGCGGCGGCGACCTCGGAGAAGGGGGCCCGGGGGTCGCGGTGGAGCGCCCGCAGCACGGCGTGGTCCAGGGCGTCGAGCGCCTCGGGCCGTGCGGGTCCGGTCGGCATCGGGGACCTCCTGGGGGCGGAAGGGGTGCGGGCGGGGCGGAAGGGAACGGCCGGGTGCGGAGGGGAGCGGTGGGGGCGCGGCGCCGGGTGCGGACAAGTGCGGAGGGGAGCGGCCGGGGGCGGGGCGCCGGGAGCGGACGAGGTGCGGTCGGGAGGGGCCGGGGTGCGGACGGGAGGGGCCGGGGTGCGGACGGGGCGCGGGCCCGGACCCTACGGCGCGGGTCCGGTGGCGTGCGAGGGCGTGCCGGAGGCGGGACGCCGGAGGGCGGACCGCGCCAGGATCCGCCGATCGACGGCCGCCGAATGACGCCTTCACCCGATTGTGAGGCGCACTCTTGCCCGATCGCCCGCCGGCTGGGGACATTGTGGTGCGGATTCCGCCATGCGGCCGCCGGTCGACGACCGGCCGGGCCGCCGGCCACTCCGCCGCCCGCTCGCGCGGCCACCGCGCTCCCGGCACTCCCCGCCCCGGCCCCCCGGCCCCTTCCCCCCGAACAGGTGGTACGTATGACGGACACCGACACCCTGCGGACGCCACCGGCGTCACGGGCCGTCGTCCGCGCGACCCCCGGCGCCGCCGTGATCGCCTCCGTCGCGCTCGTCGAGCTGTCCAGCGGCATCACCCAGGGCTTCCTCTCCCCCCTCCTGAAGGGGCTCACGGAGACCCTCCGGGTCACGGCCGCGGAGCTGAACTGGATCAGCATCGCCAACCTGCTCGCGTCGGTCGCCTTCACCCCGGTCCTGTCCCGGATGGGCGACCTCTACGGCCACCGTCGCATCCTGCGCTGGAACCTCGCGATCGTCCTGCTCGGCTCCGTCCTGGTCGGCTTCAGCCGCTCCTTCGGCGTGCTGCTCGCCGGCCAGATCCTCCAGGGCGCGTTCGCGGGCTTCTTCCCGCTGCTCGTCGGCATCCTCCGCAACCGCGGCGGGAAGGACGGCGACGGGGAGTCCCGCCGCGGCATCAGCTACATGGTCGCCGCGCTCGTCGCCGGCATCGCGGTCGGCCTGGTCGCCAGCGGCTTCGTGGCCCGTACCGTCGACAGCCCCACCGCCGCCCTCTGGGTCCCCACCGCGGCCGTCGGCCTGGCCCTCGCCGTCACCTGGCCGCTGCTGCCCGAGTCCGAGGCGCGCCCCGGCGGACGGATCGACTGGGCCGGCGGGATCCTCCTGTGCGTGGGGCTCGTCGCGATCATGCTCGGTCTCGGCATGGGCGGACTGCCCGGCTGGGAGTGGACCTCGCCGCGCACCCTCGGCTGCCTCGTGGGCGGCGCGCTGGTCACCGCCCTGTGGGTCCGCGTCGAGCTGCGGATCCCGGAGCCGATGATCGACGTCCGGATGTTCCGGCGCCGGAACGTCGTCACCGTCTCCCTGGTGACCGTGACCTTCACCGTCCCGATGATCGGCCTCCAGGTCGCCAACCCCGTCTTCATGGGCACCGGGCCCGAGCACGGCTACGGGCTGGGCCTGGACCCCTTCGCCACCGGCCTGGCGATGCTCCCCAACATGCTCGCCATCGCCGCCGGAGCGCTGGCCGCCCCCAAGGTCGCCGCGGCGGTCTCCGACCGCCTCACCCTGTGCGCCGGCTCCCTGCTCATGGCCGCCGGCTACCTCGCCTCCCTGACCTGGCACGGCTCGATGCCGCTGTTCCTCGCCGGCACCGCCGTCGCCGGGCTCGGCATCGGCTTCCTCCAGCACTCCACCCGCACCCTGGCCGTCGAGTCCGTGCCGCCGGACCGGACGTCCGTCGGCTCGGGGATCAACGAACTCCTCATCAACGTCGGCGGCTCCGTCGGCGCGGCGATCGTCCTCACCGTGTTCGCCGCCCGCACCCCGGCCGGCGAGACCCTGCCCGAGCTGGGCGCCTACACCACGTCCTGGACGATCTGCGCGGTCGTCTCCCTGGCGGGCGCCGCGCTCGCCCTCCTCTACCGCACGCCGAAGGACCGCGAGGCCCGCTCATGACCACCACCGCGACCGCCCCCCTGGACCGGCTGCGCGCCCGCACCCGCGACCTCGTGACCCGGCGGCAGGACGACCTCCTCGCCCTCAGCCACCAGCTGCACGCCGACCCCGAACCGGCCTACGAGGAGCACCGCGCCGCCCGCCGCATCACCGACCTGGTGGAAGCGTCCGGCTTCGACGTCACCCGCGGGGTCTGCGACCTGCCGACGGCGTTCACGGCCACCGCCGGCAGCGGCGACCTGGTCATCGGCGTCTGCGCCGAGTACGACGCGCTGCCGGGCATCGGCCACGCCTGCGGCCACAACGTCAACGGCTCCGCCTCCGTCGCCGCGGCCCTGGCGCTCGCCCCGCTGGCCGACGAACTCGGCATCACCGTCAAGCTGCTGGGGACCCCTGCGGAGGAGTCCGGCGGCGGCAAGGTCGACATGCTGCGCGGCGGCGCGTTCGACGACGTCGCCGCGGCGATGATGGTGCACGCCGCGCCCGCGGACTCCGTGGGGATGAGCTCGCTCGCCATCAGCAGCTGGAAGGTCGGCTACACGGGCCGCGCGGCGCACGCGGCCGCCATGCCCGAGCGCGGCGTCAACGCCGCCGACGCCATGATGATCGCCCAGGTCGCCATCGCCGCGTACCGCCAGCAGATGCGACCCGGAGCGGTGGTCTCCGGCGTCGTCACCCGGGGCGGCGACGCGGCCAACGTCATCCCGGCCCGCACCACCGCCGACTACGACTGCCGCGCGGTCACCCACGAGGAGCTCCGCGAGCTCCAGGCCCGCATCCGCGCCTGCTTCGAGGCCGGCGCCCTCGCCACCGGCGCGGAACTGGCCCTGGAGGCCGTGGGCAACGACTACGCCGACCTCCGCCAGGACCTCGCCATGGCCCGCTCGTACCTCACCGCCGTCCGCGCGCTGGGCCGCGACGCGAAGGCCGAGGACCCCTCGATCCGCGGCGGCTCGACCGACATGGGCAACGTCTCGCACCACGTCCCGACCATCCACCCCATGATCGGCTACGACTGCGGCGACACGATCATGCACAACCCCGAGTTCACCCGCTACGGCACGACCCCGCAGGCCGACCGCGCGGTCCTCGACGGCGGCCTCGCGATGGCCTGGACGGCCCTGGACCTGGCCACCGACCCCACCCACCGCACGACCCTCCTGACCCGCCTCCAGACCCGCGCCCCGTACCGGGACCCGGACACCCCGACACCCGCCTGACACTCCAACACCCCAACGCCCCGACACACCCCCGACACCCCCGCCGCCCGGGACCCGTCCCCGACCGTCCCCGACCCGAGACACCCGCAGGGACACACCCCGACACCCCCACCCCGCGCGAAAGGCCCCCTCGCTCCGTGAGCGAGGGGGCCTCGGCGTGCACACCGGGTCGGGCCGGCCGCCTCCCGGTCCGTGCGGACGGGCGGGTGGCTCAGATGTCCCGGAAGATCTCGATCTGCGCGCCGATCGAGTTCAGCCGCTCCGCCAGGTCCTCGTAGCCGCGGTTGATGACGTACACGTTGCGGAGGACCGACGTGCCCTCGGCCGCCATCATCGCGAGGAGGACGACCACCGCCGGGCGCAGGGCCGGCGGGCACATCATCTCGGCGGCGCGCCAGCGGGTGGGGCCCTCCACCAGGACCCGGTGGGGGTCGAGGAGCTGGAGGCGGCCGCCGAGGCGGTTGAGGTCGGTGAGATAGATGGCGCGGTTGTCGTAGACCCAGTCGTGGATGAGGGTCTTGCCCTGCGCCGTCGCCGCGATCGCCGCGAAGAAGGGGACGTTGTCGATGTTCAGGCCGGGGAACGGCATCGGGTGGATCTTGTCGATCGGCGCCTCCAGCTTGGAGGGGCGGACCGTCAGGTCGACCAGGCGCGTCCGGCCGTTGTCCGCCGGGTACTCGGCCGAGCGGTCGTGGTCGAGGCCCATCTCCTCCAGGACGGCGAGCTCGATCTCCATGAACTCGATCGGGACCCGGCGGATGGTCAGTTCGGATTCCGTGACGACCGCCGCGGCCAGCAGGCTCATCGCCTCGACCGGGTCCTCGGAGGGGGAGTAGTCGACGTCCACGTCGATCTGCGGCACGCCGTGCACGGTCAGCGTGGTGGTGCCGATGCCGTCCACCCGTACGCCCAGGGCCTCCAGGAAGAAGCACAGGTCCTGGACCATGTAGTTGGAGGAGGCGTTGCGGATGACGGTCACGCCGTCGTGGCGCGCCGCCGCCAGGAGGGCGTTCTCGGTCACGGTGTCGCCGCGCTCGGTCAGGACGATCGGGCGGTCGGGGGAGACGGAGCGCTCCACCTGGGCGTGGTAGATGCCCTCGGTCGCGGTGACGTCGAGGCCGAAGCGCCGCAGCGCGATCATGTGGGGCTCGATCGTGCGCGTGCCGAGGTCGCAGCCGCCCGCGTACGGGAGCTTGAAGCGGTCCATGCGGTGCAGCAGCGGGCCGAGGAACATGATGATCGAGCGGGTGCGGATCGCGGCCTCGGAGTCGATCGAGTCCATGTCCAGCTCGGCCGGCGGCACGATCTCCAGGTCGACGCCCTCGTTCACCCAGCGGGTGCGCACCCCGATGGAGTTGAGCACCTCCAGGAGCCGGAAGACCTCCTCGATGCGGGCGACCCGGCGCAGGACGGTGCGGCCCTTGTTGAGGAGGGAGGCGCAGAGCAGCGCGACACAGGCGTTCTTGCTCGTCTTGACGTCGATGGCGCCCGAGAGGCGGCGGCGGCCGACGACCCTGAGGTGCATCGGTCCCGCGTAACCCAGGGACACGATCTCGCTGTCGAGGGCCTCGCCGATCCGGGCGATCATCTCAAGGCTGATGTTCTGGTTGCCGCGCTCGATCCGGTTCACGGCGCTCTGGCTCGTGGCCAGTGCTTCGGCGAGCTGCGTCTGGGTCCAGCCGCGGTGCTGGCGGGCGTCACGGATGAGCTTGCCGATGCGTACGAGGTAGTCGTCTGCCATGGCGTCACGTTATCTCAGATATGAGATGGGGCCTGCTGTTGGGGTAGGCCATCAGGGTGACAGGGTGTGCGCGGTCGGGTGGCGCGGCTCGTACAGGGGGAGTTCGGTGCCGCTCGGCAGCCGTACGGCGGAGAGCAGACCCCAGCCCTGGTCGGTGATGGCGCGTGAGATCTCCGCGCCCCGGTCCTCCAGGTCCTTCAGGGTCGCCGTGAGGTCCTCGCACATGAGGTAGACCTCGTGCTTCGGCTCGTCCGACGACGGGTGGACGGCGATCTCCGCGGGCGGCAGCGCGAAGACGAGCCAGCCGCCTCCGGCGTCGACGTGCGGGAAGCCGACGACGTCCTTGAGGAAGGCCCGGTCGGCCTCCGCGTCCGGCGTGTAGAGGATCACGTGCGCGCCACTGAACATGTCCCGATCGTCGGCCGCCCGTACGGCCGCGGCAATTCCTCCGCGGCCGTACGGGCGGCTCCGGCGCTCGGGTCAGTGCGCCGAGCAGCCGCACGCCCGGTGCCGGCCGCCGTGCACCGCCGCGTACGACGAGGGGCGCGGCGCGGCCACCGCGCGGGCCAGTCCGGCGGTCGCCGTGCGGCCCGAGGCGGACTCCGCGTCGTGGACCACGCGGCCGCCCACCAGGGTGAGCCGCACCGCGGTGTCGCTGATGTCGGCGACCGGACACGTCATGACGTCCCGGTCGAGGACCACCAGGTCGGCGGCGCGTCCCTCCCGGACCGTCCCGGTCTCGCCGTCCATGCGCAGCTGCCAGGCCGTGCCGTACGTGTGCATCCGCAGCGTCGAGGACCGGCTCAGCGCCTCCAGCTCGCGGTACAGCGGGCCCTCGCCGTGCGAGCCCTGCCGGTCGATCGCCGTCCGGATCTGGTTCCACACCTGGAGGGCGTCCACCGGCCAGTCCGAGCCACCCGAGAGCACGGCGCCGTGCCGTTCGAGGGAGCGCGCCGGGTACATCCAGCGGTGCCGCTCGGGCCCGATGTACGGCAGGAGCGCCTCCATCGTCCAGGTGTCCGCGGCCGCCCACTGCAGCTGCATGCAGGCGGCGACCCCCAGGGCGGCGAAGCGCCGCAGGTCGGCCGGGTCGACCAGTTGGAGGTGGGCGACCGCGTTGCGCGGATCGCGCAGTCCGGTGACGCGGCGCGCGTACGCGTAGCCGTCGAGCGCCGTCCGCACGGCCCGGTCGCCCAGGCCGTGGGCGTGCATCTGCCAGCCCGCCCGGTTGAGGACGGCCGACAGCCGGCCGTAGTCCTGGGCGGAGACGTACAGTTCGCCCCGGTTCGCGGTAGGCCGTCCCTCCTCGTCCAGGTACGGCTCCAGGAGCGCCGCCGTCTGCGCCGGGTACTCGATCACCCCGTCGAGGAACACCTTGATCATCCCGAAGCGCAGCCCGCGCACGTCGCCGAACTCCCGGCGCAGCCCCCGGGCGTAGGCGAGCGCCGCCGCCGGGTCCTTGGCCTGCTCCGGGTCGAGCCGGATCGCCGGGACGATCCGCTGCGGCAGCTTCCCGGCCGCCGCGAGCGCCCGGTACGTGCTCAGCTCCCCGCGCCCGACCAGGGCGTCCATCATCGTGGTGACCCCCGAGGCCGCCGCCTGGGCGAGCACCCGCGCGCAGGCCGCGACCAGCTCGGCCTCGCTCGGCTCCGGGATGTGCCGGGTCACCAGCGGCTGGGCGTCGTCCTTGAGCACCCCGGTGGGCCGCCCGTCCGCGCCCTTCACGATCTTTCCGCCCGGCGGGTCGGGAGTGGCGGCCGTGACGCCGGCGATCTCCAGCGCCCGGCCGTTGACCCAGACGTTGTGCCCGTCGCCGCCGACGAGGGCGACCGGGCGGCGGGTGGGCAGGGCGTCGAGCAGCGAGTGGTGCGGGAGGGTGCCCTGCGGCAGCAGGCCCACCGGGTTCCAGTCCTCCACCACCAGCCAGCCGTCCGGCTCCTGCCCGGGGCTGTCCTTCAGGAAGCCGGTCAGGATGGCGAGCAGTTCCTCGCGCGTGGTCTCCGCCCCTTCGAGGGAGGGCCGCAGCGAGCGGCTGCCCGCGCCCAGCGGGTGGACGTGCCCGTCGTGGATCCCGCTCATCACGGTGGCGCCGCGCGCGTCGACGACCTCGGTGTCCCGGCCGACGAGGCGGCGCAGTTCGCCGCCCCGGCCGGTGGCCAGGATCCGTCCGTCCCGGCCGACGGCCACCGCCTCGACCGGACGGCCGCCGGGGGTGCCGGTGAACACCCGCGCGCCGTGCACGACCAGCGCGGCCGACCGGGGGCGGCGCGAACCCGCCGCGGCGGGGCTGCCGGCGACCCCGACGAGACCCGCCGCGCCGGCGGCGGCGAGCACGGTGCGCCGGCTCAGGGAAGAAGTCATGACCACTCCAAACGTTGGCTGTGGCCGGACGCTCGCTGATTAACGTCGTAACCAGTACCCTCCCCGGACCGCGGAATCCGTACGATGACGCGCATGGCAGGGCCCACCCTCACCGACATCGCCCGCGCCGCGGAGGTGTCCACCGCCACGGTGTCGCACGCCCTCAACGGCACGGGCCGGCTCGGCGAGTCCACCCGGCGCCGGGTCCGCGAGGTGGCGGCCGCCCTCGGCTACGGATCGCGGCGGACGCCGCTCACCCGGACCGGGACCCTCGGCCTCGCCGTCACCACCTACGCGGGCGCCGCCTGGAACTACCTGGAGGTCCCCTACTTCTCCCGCCTGCTCACCGCCGCCGCGGCCACCGCGCACGCCCACGGCTACGCGCTCACGGTCCTGCCGGCCGTGCGCGGCGGCGAGACCCTCTGGCACACCCTGAGCGTCGACGGCATGCTCCTGCTCGACAGTCCCGAGGACGACCGGGTGCTGCGCGCCCTGCGGGCCAGGGGCATCCCCGTGGTCTTCGACGGCCGCCCCACCGACCCGCACCCCGGCGACGTCTGGGTCGACAACGACCACGCCGCGACCACCCGGGAGGTCCTGGACCACCTGGCGGCGGCCGGTGCGGACCGGATCGCCCTGCACGCCGGCTTCGGCCGCGAGTACTACACCGGAGCCGTGACCCGGGCGTACGGGGAGTGGTGCCGGGAGCGCGGCCGGGAGCCGGCGGTGATCGCCTTCGACCCGGACGACGCGCCGGGCCACGCCTTCGACCGGGTCTTCTCCGGTCGGTCGTGCGACGCCGTCCACTCCGTGTACGACCCCGGCGGACGGCAGGTCCTGGCCGCGGCGGCCCGGCACGGTCTGCGGATCCCCGACGACCTGCTCCTGGTCTGCGCCAGCGAGGATCCCGCCTACGGCGGCCCCGGCCCGGCGGTGACGACGGTGTCGCTGCGGCCCGAGGCCATCGCGGAGACCGCCGTGACGGCCCTGGCCGCGCTGCTGGACCCCGCTCTGCCCGACCCGCCGCCGGGCGGGCTGACGGTCCCGGCCCGGCTGTGTCCGCGCGCGTCGAGCCGCCGGGGGAGCGGCTGAGCGCCGCCGGGCCTCCGGTCGGCCGGGTCGCGGGCGCGATGATGACGCCCGTCACAGGCATGCCGGGCATGACCGCGCAGCGGGGATGCACTAGAGTTATCTCGACATCGAGATAACTGCTTACGGCGCACCGCGGCCGCCCACCCGGTAAGGGTTACCTAACTAAGCCTTACCTTAGCGGATCGGCGAGGGAGTCGTGGCGGCAGCATGGCGGTAATACGCGCACATTGATGAAGGAGACTGTCGTGTCGGCGAACAGCTTCGACGCCCGCAGCACGCTGCGCGTGGGCGACGAGTCGTACGAGATCTTCAAGCTGGACAAGGTCGAGGGCTCCGCGCGCCTCCCGTACAGCCTGAAGGTCCTCCTGGAGAACCTGCTCCGCACCGAGGACGGCGCGAACATCACCGCCGACCACATCCGGGCCCTCGGCAACTGGGACTCGCAGGCCCAGCCGAGCCAGGAGATCCAGTTCACGCCGGCCCGCGTGATCATGCAGGACTTCACCGGCGTCCCCTGCGTCGTCGACCTCGCCACCATGCGCGAGGCCGTCGCCGCGCTCGGCGGCGACCCGGCGAAGATCAACCCGCTCTCCCCGGCCGAGATGGTCATCGACCACTCCGTCATCGCCGACAAGTTCGGCACGAACTCCGCCTTCGCCGAGAACGTCGAGCTGGAGTACGGCCGGAACAAGGAGCGCTACCAGTTCCTGCGCTGGGGCCAGACCGCCTTCGACGACTTCAAGGTCGTCCCGCCGGGCACCGGCATCGTCCACCAGGTGAACATCGAGCACCTGGCCCGCACGGTCATGGTCCGCAACGGCCAGGCGTACCCCGACACCCTCGTCGGCACCGACTCCCACACCACCATGGTCAACGGCCTCGGTGTGCTCGGCTGGGGCGTCGGCGGCATCGAGGCCGAGGCCGCGATGCTGGGCCAGCCGGTCTCCATGCTCATCCCGCGCGTCGTCGGCTTCAAGCTGACCGGCGAGCTCCCGGCCGGCACCACCGCCACCGACCTGGTCCTCACGATCACCGAGATGCTGCGCAAGCACGGCGTCGTCGGCAAGTTCGTCGAGTTCTACGGCGAGGGCGTCGCCGCCACCTCCCTCGCGAACCGCGCCACCATCGGCAACATGTCGCCGGAGTTCGGCTCCACCGCCGCCGTCTTCCCGATCGACGGCGAGACCCTGAACTACCTCAAGCTGACCGGCCGCTCCGCGCAGCAGGTCGCGCTCGTCGAGGCGTACGCCAAGGAGCAGGGCCTCTGGCTCGACCCGGCCGCCGAGCCCGACTTCTCCGAGAAGCTGGAGCTCGACCTCTCCACGGTCGTCCCCTCCATCGCCGGCCCGAAGCGCCCGCAGGACCGCATCGTCCTCGCGAACGCCGCCGCGCAGTTCGCCCAGGACGTGCGCAACTACGTCTCGAACGACGACGAGGCGGGCAAGGAGTCCTTCCCGGCCTCCGACGCCCCGGCCGTCTCCAACGGCGTCCCGTCGAACCCGGTCGAGGTGACCGCCCCCGACGGCACCACCTACACGATCGACCACGGCGCCGTCACCGTCGCCGCGATCACCTCCTGCACCAACACGTCGAACCCGTACGTGATGGTCGCGGCGGCGCTCGTCGCCAAGAAGGCCACCGAGAAGGGCCTGACCCGCAAGCCGTGGGTCAAGACCACCCTCGCCCCCGGCTCGAAGGTCGTCACCGACTACTTCGACAAGGCGGGCCTCACCCCGTACCTCGACAAGGTCGGCTTCAACCTCGTCGGCTACGGCTGCACCACCTGCATCGGCAACTCCGGCCCGCTGCCGGAGGAGGTCTCCAAGGCCGTCAACGAGCACGACCTGGCCGTGACCTCGGTGCTCTCGGGCAACCGCAACTTCGAGGGTCGCATCAACCCCGACGTCAAGATGAACTACCTGGCCTCCCCGCCGCTGGTCGTCGCGTACGCCATCGCGGGCTCCATGAAGGTGGACATCACCAAGGACGCCCTCGGCGTCGACCAGGACGGCAAGCCCGTCTACCTGGCCGACATCTGGCCGACGGAGGCCGAGGTCAACGACGTCGTCGCCAACGCCATCGGCGAGGACATGTTCAACAAGTCCTACCAGGACGTCTTCGCGGGCGACGCCCAGTGGCAGGCGCTGTCGATCCCCACCGGCAACACCTTCGAGTGGGACGCCGAGTCCACCTACGTCCGGAAGCCCCCGTACTTCGAGGGCATGACGATGGAGACCACCCCGGTCACCGACATCACCGGCGCCCGCGTCCTGGCCAAGCTGGGCGACTCGGTCACCACCGACCACATCTCCCCGGCCGGCGCCATCAAGGCCGACACCCCGGCCGGCAAGTACCTCACCGAGCACGGTGTGGAGCGTCGTGACTTCAACTCCTACGGCTCGCGCCGAGGCAACCACGAGGTCATGATCCGCGGCACCTTCGCCAACATCCGCCTGCGCAACCAGATCGCGCCGGGCACCGAGGGCGGCTTCACCCGCGACTTCACCGTCGAGGGCGCGCCGGTGTCGTTCATCTACGACGCCTCGCAGAACTACCAGGCCGCCGGCACCCCGCTGGTCATCCTGGGCGGCAAGGAGTACGGCTCCGGCTCGTCCCGCGACTGGGCCGCCAAGGGCACCGCGCTCCTCGGCGTCAAGGCCGTCATCACCGAGTCGTACGAGCGCATCCACCGCTCGAACCTCATCGGCATGGGCGTCCTGCCGCTCCAGTTCCCGGCCGGCCAGTCGGCCGACTCGCTCGGTCTGACCGGCGAGGAGACCTTCTCCATCGCGGGCGTCACGGAGCTGAACGAGGGCACCACGCCGAGCACGGTCAAGGTCACCACCGACACCGGTGTCGAGTTCGACGCGGTCGTCCGCATCGACACCCCCGGTGAGGCGGACTACTACCGCAACGGCGGCATCATGCAGTACGTGCTCCGCAACCTGATCCGCGGCTGACACCGCCGGATCCGGTCACGGCAAGGGCCCCGCTCCTCGGAAGAGGAGCGGGGCCCTTCGGCGGTCCCGGGCGGACCCGGAAGCCGTCCGGAAGATCCGAGCGATCCGAGCGATCCGAGCGATCCGAGCGATCCGAGCGATCCGAGCGCTCCGGGTCACCGGAGCGATCCGGTCACCCGGAGCGGCGGGAGGATCAGAACATGATCTTGAAGCCGTTCCAGCCGGACGTGCCGATCTTGACCTTGGTGTGGAACGGCGAGGAGGCGTTGCCCGTGCCCTTGTACAGCCACAGGGCGCCGGCCGTGTCGCGGGCGACGAGGTCCGCGATGCCGTCGTAGTTCATGTCGCCGATCGACAGCAGGTAGTTGAACATGTTCCAGCCGCCGCCGATGCGGGTGGCGGAGGAGAAGGGCGCGCGGTAGTTGCCGGTGCCCTTGTAGAGGAACAGCTCGCCGTTGCTCTTGCGCGCGACGATGTCGGCCTTGCCGTCACCCGTCAGGTCGCCCTTGCCGGTGATCTGGTCGTAGATGTTCCAGCCCGAGCCGACCTTGACGCGCGGCGCGATGCCGCCGTTGCTGTAGCCGAGGTACAGCCACAGCACGCCGGCGCTGTCGCGGGCGAGCAGGTCGTCCGCGGCGGCGCCGCCGATGTTGGACGGCGAGAAGACGCGGTTGTAGATGTTGTAGCCGCCGCCGAGGTCACGACGGTCCTGGCTCCAGGGACCGTAGTAGAGGCGGTTGTTCTCGACGAACCAGATGCCGTCCGACGAGCCGTTGTTGTTGACGTCCGTCTGGGTGACGAACTTCTTGTACTGGAAGCCGTAGCCGGTCTTCTCGGAGGCCGTGAGGCCGCCGGAGCCGGTGAGACCGTACCCGTAGATGTCGCCGGCGCTGTTGATGCCGTACAGGGCGTTGGTCGGGGTGACCGAGGCGGAGGTGGCGGCGAAGGTGCCGGCGCGCGGGGCGGCCGGGGCGACGTCGGCGGACTTCGCGGACGCCACCGGCGTCTCCGCGGCCATCGCCGTCGTCGTGGTGCCCACGAGGGCGGCCGTTATCGCGGCCACGGTGACACGGGACAGGAGACCCGAGCGGTTCAGGCCAGAAGAGTTGGCCACGTAGTACTCCATAGGAGAGAGGGACACAGTCGATCCACCGGTCGCTCGAACGCGTGCGCGAGGTCGGCGGTCTCCCTATGATCGCCCGTCATCCTCACAGGATCCTTACTTTTCAAGGTGTCTGTGACAGAACTGTTTCGATCCCGGCCGTATGTACCGTTTGCCCTCCCATGTCTTCTCGCGACGCCGTGGCGCACCCCCGCGAACCGCTCCATTACGGGTCGGCCTGAGGGGGTGTCAAGGGCAGGGACGGACGAATGGTTGGACGAAACGCCGCAGATCCAGCGTGCTTATCCCGGAGGTCTCAACTCGGGAAAGATGGCCGTCAAAACCTGCTTTCGATCTTGCTCAGGCGAAGGGAAGTGGACTATACCTGTCGGCGTCCAGCCAGTCGGTTCCATCACACGACGGCCCGACGCCTGCACGACCCGGCTGCAAATGACCGCGGTGGCGGGGCCCTTCGCCTGTGGCGAGCGAGTACGGGCGACCGGTACACCGCCTGAGTCCTGAATGAAGGCGAGGACTTGAGCATGGGATCCACCTCCGCTCAGACCAATGAGGGCCTTGGCCGTCGCGATCTGATCAAGCGTTCTGCCGCGATCGGCCTGATTTCGGTGCCGACCATGGGCTTCCTCTCCGCTTGCGCGAGCAGTGACAGCGGAGGCAACGAGAAGGTCGAGAAGGGGACGAAGTCCGACAAGAACCCGCTTGCGGTGAACGAGTCGGCACCGCTCGATTTCGTCCTCTTCGACGGCGGATTCGGCCAGCAGTACGCCAAGGACGCGGTCAAGATCTACGAGACCAATTACCCCAAGGCGAAGGTCAAGTTCACCCCGACCCAGAAGATCACCACCACGCTGCAGCCGCGCTTCAACGGCGGCAACCCGCCGGACCTCATCGACAACTCGGGCGCCGAGCAGATGGACATGGGCGTCCTCGTCGGCCAGAAGCAGCTGGCGGACCTCACCCCGCTGCTGGACGCGCCGTCCATCGACGACCCGAGCAAGAAGGTCCGCGACACCCTGCGGCCCGGCATCGTCGAGATGGGCCAGTTCGACGGCGAGCCGTGCTGGATCCTGAACTACGCCTACACGGTCTACGGCGTCTGGTACTCCCAGAAGCTCCTCGACTCGCTCGACGCGAAGTACCCGGAGACCTGGGACGAGATGCTGGCCGTCTGCGAGAAGGCCAAGAAGAAGGGCGTCGCGGGCTGGACGTACGCGGGCAAGCACCCGTACTACGTGCCCTTCTCCCTCTACCCGATGATCGGCAAGGTCGGCGGCCGCGAGGTCCTGGACGCCATCGACAACCTGGAGCCGAAGGCCTGGGAGCACCCCGCGGTCAAGGCGTGTTTCGAGGCCTACTACGAGCTCGTCCGCAAGGGCTACATCCTCAAGGGCACCCCCGGCCTCGACCACATCCAGTCGCAGACCGCCTGGACCGAGGGCAAGGCGCTGTTCATCCCGAACGGCTCCTGGGTCGAGAACGAGGCCGCGAAGACCATGCCGGCCGACTTCGGCCTCGCCGTCTCGGGCCCGACCGGCCTCGACGCCTCGGACAAGATGCCGTTCGGCACCATCTGGGCCGCCGGCGGCGAGCCCTTCATCGTCCCGGCGAAGGCGGCGAACCCGGCGGGCGGCATGGAGCAGCTGCGCATCATGCTCAGCGAGGCCTCCTCGAAGAACTTCACCCAGTCGGTGAAGTCCCTGACCGCCCTGAACGGCGGCACCGACGGCATCGAGCTGTCCCCGGGCCTGAAGTCCGGCGTCGCGGCGCTGGAGAAGGCCGGCCAGAACGTCGTCAACCCGCGCCTCCAGGACTGGTACGTCGCCCTCCAGAAGGAGAAGATCGGTGTCGCCGGTATCGGTGAGCTGATGGCGGGCCGGGCGACCCCGGCCGAGACGATCAAGAAGATCCAGAAGTACGCCGACGAGGCGGCCAAGGACTCCTCGATCAAGCACTACAAGCACCAGTGAGCAGTGCCGGGGCCCCTTCCCGCCGACCGGGAGCGGGCCCCGGGCCCTTCGCGCGTCACAGCAGGGGCGCGCCTTCGCGGGAAGATCGGGGTCGGTAGGAATGCAACACGGCAAGTACCGTTTCATCGTGGGGTTCCTGGCGGCCCCCCTGGCGCTTTACGCGCTCTTCGTCATCTGGCCCTTCATCCAGTCCATCTACTACTCCTTCACGGACTGGACGGGACTGAGTCCCGAATTCGGGATGGTCGGATTCGACAACTACAGCAGAATGCTGGACGACGAGGTCTTCTGGAAGTCCGTCCAGCACAGCCTGATCTTCGCGCTGGTGCTGCCCCTGGTGACCGTCGGACTCGCGCTGTTCTTCGCCTTCATGCTCAATGTCGGCGGTCGGCGCCGCAAGGGCGCGGCCATCGCGGGTGTGCGCGGATCGTCTTTCTACAAGATCGTCTATTTCTTCCCGCAGGTGCTCTCGATCGCGATCGTGGCACTGCTCTTCCAGTTCGCGTACAACCCGAACAGCGGAGCGATCAATTCCGTTTTGAAGGGGGTCGGTCTCGGCGACGTCCAGCCCGACTGGCTGGGCGACCCGGACCTCGCTCTCATCTGCGTGATGGTGGTTCTCGTCTGGTCGACCGTCGGATTCTTCGTGGTCCTCTTCTCGGCCGGCATGGCGTCCATTCCGAGGGACTTCTACGAGGCGGCCCTGCTCGACGGCGCGAACCGGTTCACCACGTTCTTCAAGATCACCCTGCCGCTGCTCTGGGACACCGTGCAGTCCGGCTGGATCTACATGGGCATCCTCGCCCTCGGCGCGGAGTCCTTCGCGGTCGTCCAGATCATGACCGTCGGCCCCAACGGCGGCGGGCCCGACTACTCCACCATCGTCCTTCCGCTGTACGTGTACCAGAAGGCGTTCCGGGACGGTCAGGCCGCCTACGCCACGACCATCGGTGTCGCGCTCCTCATCGTCACGCTGGCCTTCGCGGCCGTCGTGATGAAGGTGGGCCGGCGCGAGCGGCTGGAGTTCTGATGAAGACGACCGACACTGCCACCACCGGCGTCGAGAGCCACGGCACCCCGGGCGGCTCCGGGCCCGTGGTCACCAAGACGCTGCCCTCCGCGCCCCGCCGGGAGCCGAAGAAGGAGGGCGCGACCCTCAACGTCTTCTCGCACGGCGTCCTGATCATCTGGGCGATCATGGTCGTCATGCCGCTGCTCTGGGCGGTCATGACCTCCTTCAAGACGGACAAGGCGATCTTCACCTCGCCCTGGTCGCTGCCCGACAAGCTGCACTTCGAGAACTGGTCGCGCGCCTGGACCGAGGCGCACATGAGCGACTACTTCCTGAACACGATCCTGGTGGTCGGAGGCTCGCTCGTCGGCACCCTGCTCTTCGGCTCGATGGCGGCCTACGTCCTGGCCCGCTTCGATTTCCCGGGCAACCGGTTCATCTACTTCCTCTTCATCGGAGGGATGAGCTTCCCGATCATCCTGGCGCTCGTGCCGCTGTTCTACGTGATGCAGAACATGGCCCTGCTGAACACGCTGCACGGCCTGATCCTCGTGTACATCGCGTACTCGCTGCCGTTCACCGTCTTCTTCCTCACCGCCTTCTTCCGGACCCTGCCGACCTCGGTGGCGGAGGCGGCCTTCGTGGACGGTGCCTCGCACACCCGGACCTTCTTCCAGGTCATGCTGCCGATGGCGAAGCCGGGCCTGATCAGCGTCGGCATCTTCAACTTCCTCGGGCAGTGGAACCAGTACCTGCTGCCCACCGTGCTGAACACCGAGCCGGAGAAGAAGGTGCTCTCCCAGGGCCTCGTCCAGCTGGCGGTCAGCCAGGGCTACAAGGGCGACTGGTCCGGTCTCTTCGCCGGGCTCGTGATGGCGATGCTGCCGGTCCTGGCCGCGTACATCATCTTCCAGCGGCAGGTGGTGGCCGGTCTGACCGCCGGTGCCGTGAAGTAGCACTCCCGTCCCGCAGTCCCCAGGGCCCCCGGCGCAACCGCGCCGGGGGCCCCGTGCGTGGGGCGGTTGCGCGCGGTGTGACACAGACCCTCCCCACCTCAAGGTCTTGACGGGGAGCAAGCCGAAAGCGTCCCCTTAGAGTTCACATGTTGGAGAAAACGGTGGGAGTGAGTGAGTCGATGGAGACTCCGGGGTCGCAGACGTCTCTGCACAGGGCCAATCTCGAACGGGTCGTCCGGGCGGTGCGCATGGCCGGCTCGCTCACCCAGGCGGAGATCGCCCGGGCGACGGGCCTGTCCGCCGCGACGGTCTCCAACATCGTCAGGGAGCTGAAGGACGGCGGCACCGTCGACGTCACGCCCACCTCGGCGGGCGGCCGCAGGGCCCGCAGCGTCTCGCTCTCCGGCGACGCCGGCATCGTCATCGGCGTGGACTTCGGCCACACCCACCTCCGGGTCGCCGTCGGCAACCTCGCCCACCAGGTCCTCGCCGAGGAGGCGGAGCCGCTCGACGTGGACGCCTCCGCCGCCGAGGGCTTCGACCGGGCGGAGCAGCTGGTCAACCGGCTGATCGAGGCCACCGGGATCGGCCGGGACAAGGTCATCGGCGTCGGGCTCGGCGTGCCGGGCCCCATCGACGTCTCCTCCGGGACCCTCGGCTCGACCTCGATCCTGCCGGGCTGGAGCGGGATCAATCCCGCCGAGGAGCTCTCCGGCCGCCTCGGCGTGCCCGTGCACGTCGACAACGACGCCAACCTCGGCGCGCTCGGCGAGCTGGTCTGGGGCAGCGGGCGGGGCGTCAAGGACCTCGCGTACATCAAGGTGGCCAGCGGCGTCGGCGCCGGCCTCGTCATCGACGGGCGGGTCTACCGGGGCCCCGGCGGCACCGCCGGCGAGATCGGGCACATCACGCTCGACGAGTCGGGCCCGGTCTGCCGCTGCGGCAACCGGGGCTGCCTGGAGACCTTCACCGCCGCCCGGTACGTGCTGCCGCTGCTCCAGCCCAGCCACGGCCCGGACCTGACCATGGAGCGGGTCGTCCAGCTGGCCCGCGAGGGCGACCCCGGCTGCCGCCGGGTCATCGCCGACGTGGGGCGGCACATCGGCAGCGGCATCGCCAACCTCTGCAATCTCCTGAACCCGAGCCGGGTGGTGCTCGGCGGGGACCTCGCGGAGGCCGGGGAGCTGGTCCTGGCGCCCATCAGGGACTCCGTGTCGCGCTACGCGATCCCCAGTGCCGCCCGGCAGCTCTCGCTGGCCCAGGGGGCCCTGGGGGGCCGCGCCGAAGTACTCGGCGCCCTGGCCCTCGTACTGAGTGAAATGGGCGATTCGACCCTGTTGGAGAGTGCCCTGCCGGCGGCCGCTCCGGCCTCACGCCTTGCGTTCACTTAGATAACGAACACCACCGTTGTCATCTCGTTAAGAATTTACTTCTTGACGGCAACCGTGCGGCCGAGTTGACTTCGTGCCACCTCGGCCGCAACGTCGCGGCCTCGTCAGGGAGGCAACCCCACATGAACGCAGTGACGCGTCGTGCCGTCATAGCAACGGCCGCGGTCTCGATGGCCCTCTCGCTCGCCGCCTGCGGCCAGGCCGGCGGCGACGACAGCGGTGACAAGGGCAGCTCGACCAAGATCGGTCTGCTCCTTCCGGAGAACAAGACCTCGCGCTACGAGGCTCTGGACAAGCCCCAGTTCGAGAAGGCCGTCAAGGCCGCGTGCGGCGACTGCGAGGTCGTGTACAACAACGCGGTCTCCGACGTCGTCAAGCAGAAGCAGCAGTTCGACCAGCTGATCGCCGACGGCATCAAGGTCATCGCGCTCGACCCGGTCGACGCGACCAAGGCCGAGGGCTGGGTCACCGAGGCCAAGGCCAAGGGCGTCAAGGTCGTCGCGTACGACCGTGCCGTCAAGGGCGCCGACGCCTACGTCAGCCACGACAACAACAAGGTCGGCGAGCTCCAGGGCCAGGCCCTCCTCGCCGCCCTCGGCGCCAAGGCCGCCACCGCCAACGTCGTGATGATCAACGGCGACGAGAAGGACCCGAACGCGGGCCTCTTCAAGAAGGGCGCCCACACCGCGCTCGACGGCAAGGTCGGCAAGATCGCCTACGAGGCGTCCGGCGAGTGGGACCCGAAGGTCGCCGGCGAGAAGATGTCCGCCGCGATCTCCTCGGTCGGCAAGGACAAGATCAACGCGGTCTACTCGGCCAACGACGGCATGGCCGGCGGCGTCATCACCTCCCTCGAGAACGCCGGCATCAAGGGCATTCCGGTGGGCGGCCAGGACGCCGAGGTCGCGGGCATCCAGCGCATCATCGCCGGCTCGCAGACCTTCACCATCTACAAGTCGCCGCTCCAGCTCGCCCCCGAGGCGGCCAAGTTCGCGGTGAACCTGCTCCAGGGCAAGGACCTCGGCGCCCAGGGCGCGACCGACGGCGTGCCGTCGACGCTCTTCCCGCCGGTCGTGGTCGACAAGACCAACATCCAGACCACGGTGATCAAGGACGGCATCTACAAGGCCGCCGACCTCTGCACCTCGGACCTGGCCGCCAAGTGCACGGAACTGGGCATCAAGTAACCCCTGAGCCGTGCCCGCCGGGCCCCCAGGGGGCCCGGCACCACGGATCCCGACACCGGCCCGCGTACAGGGCCTGAAGCCCCGGCCACGGGGCGGACGGCCCCGCCGGGGCGCCAGCCCCGCGAGAGGGCGCGCCCCCGCCGCACGCCCGGAGCCCGTCGACCGGATCCGCCCCTCCGCCCGTCCGGCCCCCGGCCGACCCAGACCCCGCTGTCGGTCCGGGGGCCGGACGAGCTCAGCCCCCCTCGAACTTTGGCGCTGCACCGGTGGCGCGACATGCCGCCGCCCGCGCGCGGCGAAGGAGTTGGTTCACGTGTCCCAGACGCAGGCGCCCGTGCTGGCGTTGCGCGGGATCTTCAAGCGGTTCGGAGCGGTTCAGGTCCTCTCCGGTGTCGATCTCGAAGTCCACGCAGGAGAGGTCGTCGCGCTCGTCGGCGACAACGGCGCGGGTAAGTCCACGCTGGTCAAGACGATCGCCGGTGTCCACCCGATCGACGAGGGCGTCATCGAGTGGGAGGGCGAGCGGGTGGAGATCCAGCGCCCGCACGACTCCCAGAACCTCGGCGTCGCGACCGTCTACCAGGACCTCGCGCTCTGCGACAACCTGGACGTCGTCGCCAACCTGTTCCTCGGCCGCGAGATCAAGAAGGGCGGCGTCCTCGACGAGGTCGCCATGGAGAAGCGGGCCAAGGACCTGCTCTCCACGCTCTCGATCCGCATCCCCAGCGTCCGCATCCCCGTCGCCGCCCTCTCCGGCGGCCAGCGCCAGGTCGTCGCCATCGCGCGCGCCCTGGTCGGCGACCCCAAGATCGTCATCCTCGACGAGCCGACCGCGGCCCTCGGCGTCGAGCAGACCGCACAGGTCCTCGACCTGGTCGAGCGGCTCCGCGAGCAGGGCCTCGGCGTCATCCTCATCAGCCACAACATGGCCGACGTGAAGGCCGTCGCCGACACCGTGGCCGTGCTGCGCCTGGGCCGGAACAACGGCACCTTCCCGGTGGCCACCACCACGCACGAAGAGATCATCGCCGCGATCACCGGTGCCACGGACAACGCCGTGACCCGTCGTCAGGCCCGCAACGCGGAGGTAGCGAAGTGAGCAACACCCCTCCCACCGCGAGCGAAGAGGCAGCGGTGCCCGAGCCCCGTACCCCCGACGAGACGGCCCCGGTGACCGAGGTCCCGGCCGCCGCCGCGATACCCGCCGTCGACCCCCGCCTGCTCGTGCGCGAGCAGGGCTTCAAGGGCTACGTCGAGGAGTTCAAGCGCAAGATCCGCTCCGGTGAGATCGGCTCGCTGCCCGTCGTCGTCGGCCTCATCGTCATCGGCATCGTCTTCCAGGCCCTCACCGGCAACTTCATCACCTCGTACAACCTCGACCAGATCACGCTGTACGCGGTCGGCCCCGGCATCATGGCCGTCGGCATCGTCTTCGTGCTGCTGCTCGGCGAGATCGACCTCGCCGTCGGTTCCGTGGCCGGCCTCGCCGGCTCGGTCTGGGGCGTCCTCGGCACCGACATGCCGGACTCCCTCGCGATCCTCCTCGGCATCCTGTCCGGCACCCTGCTGGGCGCCTTCCACGGCCTGGTCTTCGCGAAGATCGGCGTTCCCGCGTTCGTCGTCACCCTGGCCGGCTTCCTCGGCTGGGCCGGTCTCCAGACCTGGGTGATGGGCGACAAGTCGACCATCCCGACCCCGATCGGCAGCTTCGTCGGCGACCTCACGAAGTACTACTTCTCCGACGTCGCCGCCGCCTACGGCCTCGCCGTGGCCGTCGTCGCCGCGTTCTACCTGGCCCAGCTGCGCGACTCCCGCCGCCGCAAGGCCGCCGACCTGCCGCACCGCCCGCAGAGCGAGATCATCCTGCGCACGGCCGTCCTCGCGGTCCTGGTCCTCGTCGCCGCGTACGGCTTCAACCAGGAGCAGGGCCTGCCGCTGTCCCTGGTGATCTTCCTGGTCATCCTGCTCGTCACCGACTTCGTGCTGCGCCGCACCACCTACGGCCGCCAGGTCTTCGCCGTCGGCGGCGGCATCGAGGCCGCCCGCCGGGCCGGCATCAACGTCGCCTGGATCCGGATCTCGGTCTTCATGATCTCCGGCACGATGGGCGCGATCGGCGGTCTGTTCCTCGCCTCCGCCACCGGCGGCGCCGACCGCTCCCTCGGCGGCGGCAACCAGCTGATGATGTGCATCGCCGCCGCGGTCATCGGCGGAACGTCCCTGTTCGGCGGACGCGGCAAGGTCTGGTCGGCGCTCCTCGGCATCCTGGTCATCCAGTCGATCGTCCAGGGCCTGAACCAGATGAACCTGTCCTCGAACGCCATCCAGTACATGATCACCGGCGCGGTCCTGCTCATCGCCGTGATCATCGACTCGGTCTCCCGCAAGACGCAGAAGACGGCGGGACGCGCCTAGGGCCCCGCCCCCGTCCGCGTAACGCCCGCCACACCGCCCGGCGCCGTGAAACCGGCGCCGGGCACTGCTGCGTCCGGAGCAGTACCAGGGGCCGCGGTAATCCCCGCGGACCAGGGCGCGGAGCCGTACAGATCAGCGACATGTAGGCCGTGGGAGTGACGCCCGACCCCCCGGCCCGATGCCCACGATCCAAGACGGAACATTAGACTCGACAAATCGGCAAGCTCGACCAGCTCAAACGCAAGGAGGCACGGGTGGCTCTGCTGACCCGTATCAGGGGACCGCGAGATCTGGACCGGCTCTCCCCGGAACAGCTGGACCAGCTGGCCGACGAGATCAGGACGTTCCTCGTGGACGCCGTCTCCAAGACCGGCGGGCACCTCGGGCCCAACCTGGGCGTGGTCGAGCTGACCATCGCCCTGCACCGCGTGTTCGACTCCCCGAAGGACAAGGTCCTCTGGGACACCGGCCACCAGAGCTACGTCCACAAGCTGCTCACGGGCCGCCAGGACTTCTCCAAGCTCAAGATGAAGGGCGGCCTCTCCGGCTACCCCTCGCAGGCCGAGTCCGAGCACGACGTCATCGAGAACTCGCACGCCTCCACGGTCCTCGGCTGGGCCGACGGACTCGCCAAGGCCAACGAGGTCCTCGAGAAGGACGACCACGTCGTCGCCGTCATCGGCGACGGGGCCCTCACCGGCGGCATGGCCTGGGAGGCGCTGAACAACATCGCCGCCGCCAAGGACCGCCCGCTCGTCATCGTCGTCAACGACAACGAGCGGTCCTACGCGCCCACGATCGGCGGCCTCGCCAACCACCTGGCCACCCTGCGCACCACCGACGGCTACGAGCGCTTCCTCGCCCGCGGCAAGGACATCCTGGAGCGCACCCCCGTCGTCGGGAAGCCCCTCTACGAGACCCTGCACGGCGCCAAGAAGGGCCTCAAGGACTTCATCGCCCCGCAGGGCATGTTCGAGGACCTCGGCCTCAAGTACGTCGGACCGATCGACGGCCACGACATCGAGGCCCTGGAGTCCGCCCTGACGCGCGCCAAGCGCTTCGGCGGGCCCGTCATCGTCCACTGCCTCACCGAGAAGGGCCGCGGCTACCAGCCGGCCCTCCAGGACGAGGCCGACCGCTTCCACGCCGTCGGCAAGATCCACCCCGACACCGGCCTGCCCATCTCCTCCTCCGGCGCGGACTGGACCGGCGTCTTCGCCGAGGAGATGGTCGCCCTCGGCAAGGAGCGCGCGGACATCGTCGCCATCACGGCGGCCATGCTCCAGCCCGTCGGCCTGGACAAGTTCGCCAAGGCCTTCCCCGAGCGGGTCTTCGACGTCGGCATCGCCGAGCAGCACGCCGCGGTCTCGGCCGCCGGCCTGGCCACCGGCGGCCTGCACCCGGTCTTCGCGGTCTACGCGACCTTCCTCAACCGCGCCTTCGACCAGGTCCTCATGGACGTGGCCCTGCACAAGTGCGGCGTCACCTTCGTCCTGGACCGGGCCGGCGTCACCGGCACCGACGGCGCCTCCCACAACGGCATGTGGGACATGTCGATCCTCCAGGTCGTCCCCGGCCTGCGGCTCGCCGCCCCGCGCGACGCCGACCAGGTCCGCGCCCAGCTGCGCGAGGCCGTCGAGGTCACCGACGCCCCCACCGTGGTCCGCTTCTCCAAGGGCGCCGTCGGCCCCGCCGTACCGGCCCTGCGCCGCATCGGCGGCATGGACGTGCTCCGCGAGCCCGGCTCGGACCGGCCGGACGTCCTCCTGGTCTCCGTGGGCGCCCTGGCGCCCATGTGCCTGGAGATCGCCGACCTCCTCGACAACCACGGCATCTCCACCACCGTGGTCGACCCCCGCTGGGTCAAGCCCGTCGACGAGGCCCTCGCCCCGCTCGCCGAGCGCCACCGGGTCGTCGTCACCGTCGAGGACAACAGCCGCGTCGGCGGTGTCGGCTCGGCCGTCGCCCAGGCGCTCCGCGACGCCGGCGTGGACGTACCGCTGCGTGACTTCGGCATCCCCCCGCGGTTCCTCGACCACGCCTCCCGCGGCGAGGTACTGGCGGAGATCGGTCTGACCGCCCCGGACATCGCCCGGCAGGTCACCGGCCTGGTCTCGCGACTCGACGGCCGGTTCGAGAGCAGCGCGCAGGCCGTGGAGCCCGCCCGCGACTGACGGTCACCGTCACCCCGTGTCACCCCAGGGGCCGATCGGTTCACTCTTCGGAGTGCCGATCGGCCCTTCGGCGTGCATCCTGTCCACAGGACGGGCAGCCCCATGGCAGGGAGGTACGACGAGTGAGTACGGACCAGCAGCCACGCGCCAACAGCGGAGTGTTCCGGACCAAGACGGTCGAGCAGTCGATCCGCGACACCGAGGAACCGGAGCACGCGCTCAAGAAGTCCCTGTCCGCATGGGACCTGATGGTGTTCGGCGTCGGCGTCATCATCGGCACCGGCATCTTCGTCCTGACCGGCAAGGTCGCCAAGGAGAACGCCGGCCCCGCCACCGCCCTCGCCTTCATCGCCGCGGGCATCGTCTGCGCCCTCGCCGCCCTGTGCTACGCCGAGTTCGCCTCCACGGTGCCGGTGGCGGGATCGGCGTACACCTTCGCGTACGCCTCCATCGGCGAGCTGCCCGCCTGGATCATCGGCTGGGACCTCGTCCTGGAGTTCGCCCTGGGCACGGCGGTGGTCGCCGTCGGCTGGTCGGGCTACGTCCGCTCGCTCATGGACAACATCGACTGGCACCTGCCCGCGGCGCTCGAAGGACCGGACGTGCCGGGCGGCACCTTCGACATCCTGGCCTTCCTGCTCGTCCTGGTGCTGACCGTCGTCCTCGTCCTCGGCATGAAGCTCTCCGCCCGGATCACCGCGCTCGTCGTGGCGATCAAGGTCACCGTGGTCATGATCGTGATCGTCGCCGGCCTGTTCTTCATCGTCGGCGACAACTACAAGCCGTTCATCCCGCCGGCGGTGACCCCCGAGGGCGGCGGCTCCGGCTGGGACTCCCCGATGGTCCAGCTGATCTTCGGCTACGAGCCGACCAACTTCGGCGTCATGGGCATCTTCACCGCCGCCTCGGTCGTCTTCTTCGCCTTCATCGGCTTCGACGTGGTGGCCACCGCCGCCGAGGAGACCAAGCTGCCCCAGCGGGACATGCCCCGCGGCATCCTCGGCTCGCTCTTCATCTGCACCGTGCTCTACGTGGCCGTCGCGCTGGTCGTCACCGGCATGCAGCACTACTCGGAGCTCTCCGTGAGCGCCCCGCTCGCCGACGCCTTCAAGGCCGCCGGGCATCCCTTCTACGCGGGCGTGATCAGCTTCGGCGCCGCCGTCGGCCTCACGACGGTCTGCCTCATCCTGCTGCTCGGCCAGACCCGGGTGTTCTTCGCGATGAGCCGCGACGGCCTGCTGCCGCGCTTCTTCTCCAAGACGCACCCGCGCTTCAAGACCCCGTACCGGCCGACCATCCTGCTCGGTGTGATCATCGCCGTCGTCGCCGGCTTCACCAGCATCAACGAGCTCGCGACCCTGGTGAACATCGGCACGCTCTTCGCGTTCGTGGTCGTCGCGTTCGGCGTCATCGTGCTCCGCCGCACCCGCCCCGACCTGCCGCGCGCCTTCCGCACCCCCTGGGTGCCGGCGCTGCCGATCATCTCCATCGCCGCCTCGCTCTGGCTGATGCTCAACCTGCCGGGCGAGACCTGGTTCCGGTTCGCGGTCTGGATGGTCATCGGCATCGTCGTGTACTTCCTGTACGGGCGCAGTCACAGCCGGCTCGCCCGGCAGGGGCAGGACGCGACGTACTGAGCGGGACCGCCAGGGGGCGGCGGCGGGGAGAGAAGGCCGGGATGCGGCAGGCGCGGAAAGGACCGTTCGGAAGGGCGACTAAAGTCGTTTCGTACCCGAACTCCTTCCGACGACCGGAGTGCTGGATCCCCCCATGGCTAATCGATCCCAGGCCGCCGCAGCCCCCTCCACCGCCCCCCTGCTCCAGGGCGCCTGGCTGACCCGAGGAGCGGAGGGCCGGTTCAGCGCCTACCTGCCCAGGGACGGAGAGGTGGTCCGCTGGACCGAGGGGCCCGACGGTTCCTGGACCGGCCCCGTCTCGCTCGGCGGCCCGGGCCCGGCCGGGGGCCTCACCCCCTTCCTCGCCGTCGGCCAGGGCGCCGACCGCTACGTCCACCTGGTCGCCCTGCGGCCGACCGACGGGGGAGAGGGGCACCTGGAGCTCGTCCACAGCGTCCAGTTCCAGACGGGCCGCCCCGCCCTGGAGTGGCGTCCCCTCGGGCACTCCAACGGCAAGGGGCCGTGGACCGGCAACCCCGCCGTCGCGGTGGACGGCCAGGGTCGGGCGTACGCCTTCATGCGCAACGGCGGCGGCGGGCTCAGCGTCCGCGCCCAGAAGGACACCGGCGGCTGGCACCCCTGGTGGGACCTGATGGGCTCGAAGACCGACCCCTCGCCGGTCGCGATCACCAACGGTTCCGGCTTCGTCGAGCTGTACAGCTCGCACGCCAAGGGCCTCGTCCGCTACGTCCAGCGCGAGTCCGGTGCCAAGCCGATCCGCGAGGAGCTGCTCCCGGCCTCGGTGACCATGGGCACCCTGGCCGCCACGACCGGACCCTCCGGGCACGTCACCCTCTTCTACCTGGACCTCGACGGGCAGGTCCGCGCCTGGTCGCCGGAGCGCTCCCTGGAGCCCACGGTGCTCGGCAAGGCCGTCGGCACCGGGCGGCTCGCCGCCACCCGCTGCCTCATCGACGGCTTCGACTGCACGGTCCTCGCCCAGCAGTCGGACGACGGCCGGCTCGCCCTCGCCGCCTACCCGAGCGAGCAGGAGACCGAGGGCATCGAGTGGTCGGAGACCGGGGAGCGGCACGCCGACCTCGCCGCCGTCCTCACCCGCGGGCTCGACGGCCGCCTGGTCGCGATGGCCCGGATCGGCGACGGCGCGCCGATCACCACCCGGCAGAAGGCCGCGGCGGAGGGGCTGCTGCTGGAGGGCTGGCGCTCCATAGGGTGACACCGCCCCGAGAAGGCCCTCCACGGGCCCGGGGAGCGCCCCGGAACACGCGGACGGCCCCGGCAACCCTCGAAAGGATGCCGGGGCCGTCCGCGTACGCCCTGGGGCGCGAGGCCGGGTGTTACGCCGGGACGCTCGCCACGCCCTGCGCGAGGAAACGCTTGCCGTTGACGCGCTCGGAGACGCCCTCGCGGTCCAGGTACGGCGTGATGCCGCCCAGGTGGAAGGGCCAGCCCGCACCGGTGATCAGGCAGAGGTCGATGTCCTGCGCCTCGGCGACGACACCCTCCTCCAGCATCAGGCCGATCTCCTGCGCCACCGCGTCCAGGACGCGGTCGCGGACCTGCTCCTCGGTGAGGACGGAGTCGCCCTGCACGAGGAGGGCGGCGACCTCGGGGTCGAGCTCCGGCTTGAAGCCGTTCTCGGCGTTGTAGACGTAGAAGCCGCGCTTGCCGGCCTCGACGACCCGCTTGAGGTTCGGCGAGACGGTGAAGCGCTCCGGGAAGGCGCGGTTCAGGGTCTCGGAGACGTGCAGGCCGATGGCCGGGCCGACGAGCTCCAGGAGCACCAGCGGCGACATCGGAAGGCCGAGGGGCTCGATCGCCTTCTCGGCGGTCTCGACCGGCGTGCCCTCGTCGATGACGTTCTGGATCTCGCCCATGAAGCGGGTCAGGATGCGGTTCACGACGAACGCCGGGGCGTCCTTGGTGAGGACCGCGGTCTTCTTCAGCTTCTTGGCGACGCCGAAGGCGGTGGCCAGGGAGGCGTCGTCGGTCTGCTCGCCGCGGACGATCTCCAGGAGCGGGAGGATCGCGACCGGGTTGAAGAAGTGGAAGCCGACCACGCGCTCCGGGTTCTGGAGCTTGGAGGCCATCTCCGACACCGAGAGCGAGGAGGTGTTGGTGGCGAGGATCGCGTGCGCCGGGGCGACCGCCTCGACCTCCGCGAACACCTTCTGCTTGACGGACATCTCCTCGAACACGGCCTCGATGATGAAGTCCGCGTCCGCGAAGCCCTCGGCCTTGTCGAGGACGCCCGAGACCAGGCCCTTGAGGCGGTTGGCCTTGTCCTGGTTGATGCGGCGCTTGCCGAGCAGCTTGTCGATCTCGGCGTGGACGTAGCCCACGCCCTTGTCGACGCGCTCCTGGTCGATGTCGGTCAGGACGACCGGCACCTCCAGGCGGCGCAGGAAGAGCAGGGCGAGCTGGGAGGCCATCAGACCGGCGCCGACGACACCGACCTTGGTGACCGGGCGGGCCAGCGACTTGTCCGGGGCGCCGGCGGGGCGCTTGCCGCGCTTCTGGACCAGGTTGAAGGCGTAGATGCCGGAGCGGAGCTCGCCGCCCATGATCAGGTCCGCGAGGGCCTGGTCCTCGGCGTCGAAGCCCTTCTGCAGGTCGCCGTCCTTGGCGGCCCCGATGATGTCGAGGGCGCGGTAGGCGGCCGGCGCGGCGCCGTGGACCTTGGAGTCGGCGATGGCACGGCCCTTGGCGACGGCCTGGTCCCAGGCCTCGCCGCGGTCGATCTCGGGGCGCTCGACGGTCACGGAGCCGTTCAGGACGGAGGCCGTCCAGATCAGCGACTGCTCCAGGAAGTCCGCGCCCTCGAAGAGGGCGTCGGCGATGCCGAGCTCGAAGACCTGCTTGCCCTTGAGCTGGCGGTTCTGGTTCAGCGAGTTCTCGATGACGACCGAGACGGCCTTCTCGGCGCCGATGAGGTTCGGCAGGATGGCGCAGCCGCCCCAGCCGGGCACCAGGCCGAGGAAGACCTCGGGCAGCGAGAAGGCCGGCAGGGCCTTCGACACGGTGCGGTAGGTGCAGTGCAGGCCGACCTCGACGCCGCCGCCCATGGCCGCGCCGTTGTAGTACGCGAAGGTCGGGACGGCGAGCGCGGACAGGCGCTTGAAGACGTCGTGGCCGCCCTTGCCGATGGCGAGCGCCTCGTCGTGCTTCTTCAGCAGCTCGACGCCCTTGAGGTCGGCGCCGACGGCGAAGATGAACGGCTTGCCGGTGATGCCGACGCCGGTGATCTCACCGTTGGCGGCCTCGGCCTCGACCTGGTCGATCGCCGTGTTCAGGTTGGCGAGCGACTGCGGGCCGAAGGTGGTCGGCTTGGTGTGGTCGAAGCCGTTGTCCAGCGTGATCAGGGCGAACCGGCCCGCACCCGCGGGCAGGTCGAAGTGCCGTACGTGGGCGCTGGTGACGACCTCGTCGGGGAAGAGCTCCGCGGCGCCCTTCAGAAGCTCGGCGGTGGTGCTCACTTGCCCTCCCAGTGGGGGTTTTCCCAGATGACCGTGGCGCCCATGCCGAAGCCGACGCACATCGTGTTGAGGCCGTAGCGGACCTGCGGGTTCTCCTCGAACTGGCGGGCCAGCTGCGTCATGAGACGGACGCCGGAGGAGGCGAGCGGGTGACCGTAGGCGATGGCGCCGCCGTACTGGTTCACGCGGGCGTCGTCGTCGGCGATGCCGTAGTGCTCCAGGAAGGCGAGGACCTGGACCGCGAAGGCCTCGTTGATCTCGAAGAGGCCGATGTCCTCGATGGACAGCCCGGCCTGGGCGAGGGCCTTCTCGGTCGCGGGGATCGGGCCGTAGCCCATGACCTCGGGCTCGACGCCGGCGAAGGCGTACGAGACGAGGCGCATCTTGACGGGGAGGTCGTTCTCCCGCGCGAAGTCCTCGGAGGCGATGATCGAGGCGGTGGCGCCGTCGTTCAGACCGGCCGCGTTGCCCGCGGTGACCTTGCCGTGGACGCGGAACGGCGTCTTGAGGCCGGCCAGCGACTCCAGGGTGGTGCCCGGGCGCATCGGCTCGTCGGCGGTGACCAGGCCCCAGCCGGTCTCGCCGGTGGAGGCGTCGGTGCGGCGGACCGAGATCGGCACGAGGTCCTGCTGGATCTTGCCGTCGGCGTACGCCTTGGCGGCCTTCTCCTGCGAGCGCACGGCGTACTCGTCGGCGCGCTGCTTGGTGATGCTCGGGTAGCGGTCGTGCAGGTTCTCGGCGGTCATGCCCATGAACAGGGCGGACTCGTCGACGAGCTTCTCCGACACGAAGCGCGGGTTCGGGTCGACGCCCTCGCCCATGGGGTGGCGGCCCATGTGCTCGACGCCACCGGCGATGACGGCGTCGTACGCGCCGAACGCGATCGAACCGGCGACGCTGGTCACGGCGGTGAGCGCACCGGCGCACATGCGGTCGATGGAGTAGCCCGGCACCGACTGCGGCAGCCCGGCGAGGATGCCCGCCGTGCGGCCGAGGGTCAGACCCTGGTCGCCGATCTGCGTGGTCGCGGCGATGGCGACCTCGTCGATGCGCGCGGGGTCGAGGCCCGGGTTGCGGCGCAGCAGCTCCCGGATGGCCTTGACGACGAGATCGTCGGCGCGGGTCTCGTGGTAGATGCCCTTCGGGCCCGCCTTGCCGAACGGGGTGCGGACGCCGTCGACGAAGACGACGTCCCTGACGGTACGAGGCACGATGGCTCTCCTCCAGGGTGCGGGATGGCACTGCTGCGGCACACGCCTAAGCGTGCGCTTGCTTCCCCCATGCTACTTGTGGGTAACCAGGCTGCCCAGTCCTTGACGGCCAAGCGGCGAAGGTCACACCCCGAAGCCTGCCGGACATGACGGAGCCCCCGGCGCATTTCGGCGTGCCGGGGGCTCTCGTATCGGGGCGCGGGCGGGTCAGGCCGTCGCCGTCAGGGCCTGCACCAGGAGGGGGGTCACCAGGCCGACCTGCCAGGGGCGGGCGCCGTGGCCGGTCAGGGCGGCGGCCACGGCGTCCGCGTCGGCCGGGGCCGGGGGCTCCCAGCAGACCCGGCGGACCGTGTCCGGGGTGATCAGGTTCTCCTGCGGCAGGTTCAGCTCCTCCGCGAGGGCCGAGACCGCCGAGCGGGCGGCCGACAGACGGGCCGCCGCGGCCGGGTCCTTGTCCGCCCAGGCGCGCGGCGGGGGCGGGCCGGCCACCTGCTGGCCCGGCTGGGGGAGCTCGCTCTCGGGCAGGGCGCGGGCGCGGTCGACGGCCGCCTGCCACTGCTCCAGCTGGCGCCGGCCCATCCGGTGCCCGAAGCCGGGCAGCGCCGTGAGGGCGGCCACGTTCACCGGCACCGCCAGCGCCGCCTCCACGATCGCCGCGTCGCTCAGCACCTTGCCGGGGGAGACGTCACGCCGCTGGGCGACCTTGTCGCGGGCCGTCCACAGCTCCCGGACGACCGCCATCTGGCGGCGCCGCCGCACCTTGTGCATGCCGGAGGTGCGCCGCCACGGGTCCTTGCGCGGCGGGGCGGGCGGGGCCGAGGCGATGGCGTCGAACTCCTGGTGCGCCCACTCCAGCTTCCCCTGCCGGTCGAGCTCCTTCTCCAGGGCGTCCCGGAGGTCGACGAGGAGTTCGACGTCGAGGGCCGCGTACCGCAGCCAGGGCTCGGGCAGCGGCCGGGTGGACCAGTCGACGGCGGAGTGGCCCTTCTCCAGGGCGTAGCCGAGGACGGACTCGACCATCGCGCCGAGGCCGACGCGCGGGAAGCCCGCGAGGCGCCCGGCGAGCTCGGTGTCGAACAGGGAGGTCGGGCGCATGCCTATGTCGCGCAGGCAGGGGAGGTCCTGGGTCGCGGCGTGCAGGATCCACTCGGTCCCGGCGAGCGCCTCGCCGAGCCCCGAGAGGTCGGGGCAGCCCACCGGGTCGACGAGCGCGGTCCCCGCGCCCTCGCGGCGGAGCTGGACGAGGTAGGCGCGCTGGCCGTAGCGGTAGCCGGAGGCGCGCTCGGCGTCCACGGCGACGGGGCCGCGGCCGGCCGCGAAGGCGGCGATCACCTCGGCGAGGGCGTCCTCGGTCTCGACGACGGGCGGAATCCCCTCGCGGGGCTCCAGCAACGGGATCGGAAGCCCATTCGCAGGGACATCGTCGTCCGGGGGGCCGCCCCCGGTGGTGCGCAGTGCTGTGTCTGCTGCGGTCTCTTGGGCGTCGGTCACCTGTCAAGGGTATCGGTGAACGGCGGGCGCCTGTCGACGGAACGTTCCGTCGACAGGCGCCGCCTTCTCGTCCACCGCTCCGTCAGTGGATGATGCCCGTCCGCAGGGCGACGGCGACCATGCCGGCGCGGTCGCCGGTGCCCAGCTTGCGGGCGATCCGGGCCAGGTGGCTCTTCACGGTGAGGGCGGAGAGGCCCATGGAGACGCCGATCGCCTTGTTCGACTGGCCCTCCGCGACGAGCCGGAGCACCTCGACCTCACGGCCGGAGAGCTCGCGGTAGCCGCCCGGGTGGCTCGGGGCACCCGGGGGGCGGCGGTGGCCGAGGCGCGCGGCCGCGGCGCCGATGGGGGCGGCGCCGGGACGGGTCGGGTGGCCGATGTTGGTACGGGTGCCGGTGACGACATAGCCCTTCACACCGCCCGCCAGGGCGTTGCGCACGGCGCCGATGTCGTCCGCAGCCGAGAGGGCGAGGCCGTTGGGCCAGCCCGCGGCGCGGGTCTCGGACAGCAGGGTCAGGCCGCTGCCGTCGGGCAGGTGGACGTCGGCAACGCAGATGTCGCGCGGGTTGCCGACGCGGGGACGTGCCTCCGCGATGGAAGAAGCCTCGATCACGTCGCGTACTCCGAGGGCCCACAGGTGGCGGGTCACGGTGGAGCGGACGCGCGGGTCGGCCACGACGACCATGGCCGTCGGCTTGTTCGGGCGGTAGGCGACCAGGCTTGCGGGCTGCTCGAGGAGAACGGACACCAGGCCTCCTGGGGGGAAGGGTGCGGGACGGAGCCGGCTCGGGGAAGAAGCCGGGGGCGAACCCGTGCTGTGAAGGGGTCACTGACTCCTTCGGCAGGTGGGTCGCCCGCCTTTAGGGAAAGATCACGATTTGGTGAGTAACAATTGGGGCAATTCGGACGCGTGATCGATCATCCTACGAGCGGGCCCCCTCGATTCACTCCTGAGGGGGAGGGCCGGGGCCGCCGTTCGGACACACCGAAGGTTGGCTTGATCCGGTCCTTCAGACCTGCTGCGGCCCCCGCCGCTGCGGCAGCGAGACGATCCCCGCGCCCGACACCGTCCCCGTCGTCCCCGCCGCCGGGTCCGCGGGCGCCGGCGGCAGACCCGCGATCTGGCAGAGCAGGTCGCACCAGGCCGCCAGGTGCGCGGCGGTGTCCGGGACCCCGCCCAGCCCCTCCCGCGGCGTCCAGGACGCCCGGATCTCGATCTGCGTCGCGGGCCTGCGGTCGGCCAGACCGCCGAAGTAGTGGGAGCCCGCCATCGTCACGGTGCCGCCGGCCTCGCCGTACGCGAGCCCCCGGGACTCCAGGGCCCCGGTCAGCCAGGACCAGCACACCTCGGGCAGCAGCGGATCCGCCGCCATCTCCGGCTCCAGCTCCGCCCGGACCAGCGTGACGAGCCGGAAGGTGCCCTTCCAGGCCTCGTGCCCGTCCGGATCGTGCAGCAGCACCAGCCGCCCGTCGGCGAGGTCCTCCTCGCCGTCCACGACGGCCGCCTCGACCGCGTACGCGTGGGGGGCGAGCCGCTGCGGCGGCCTCGTCGGGTCGATCTCGATCTCGGGCCGGAGCCGGGCCGCGCGCAGGGCCTCCACCGCCCGCCGGAACGCCGGTGGCACCGGGTTCGCCTCCGTACTGTCCGCCGTTTCGTCCGTCCCTCGATCGCCGTCGGAATGATCGGAAAAATGTCCCTGAGCCGCAGCCATGCGGGGAAGAGTAGGCGGAACGGGGCCTCTGTGCAGGGAGGGACACCCTGCCCGGACGAGCGGCTTCCCGCCACATGCGAAGATTCTGGGCGTGAGTGCCAACGAACGCCCCACGGGCCAGCAGACGAAGCAGTCGCGGACGTACGACTCCGCGTTCCTCAAGGCATGCCGACGCGAACCCGTGCCGCACACCCCCGTCTGGTTCATGCGCCAGGCCGGGCGCTCGCTCCCCGAGTACCTGAAGGTGCGCGAGGGCATCCCCATGCTCGAGTCGTGCATGCGCCCCGAGCTGGTCACCGAGATCACCCTCCAGCCGGTCCGCCGCCACAAGGTGGACGCCGCGATCTACTTCAGCGACATCGTCGTCCCCCTCAAGGCCATCGGCCTCGACCTCGACATCAAGCCCGGCGTCGGCCCGGTCGTCGCCGACCCGATCCGCACCCGCGCCGACCTGGACCGGCTGCGCGACCTGACCCCCGAGGACGTCCACTACGTCACCGAGGCCATCGGGATGCTCACCGAGGAGCTGGGCGACACCCCGCTCATCGGGTTCGCCGGCGCGCCGTTCACCCTCGCGAGCTACCTCGTCGAGGGCGGCCCGTCGCGCAGCCACGAGCGCACCAAGGCCATGATGTACGGCGACCCGCAGCTCTGGGCCGACCTGCTCGACCGGCTCGCGGAGATCACCTCGGCCTTCCTCAAGGTCCAGATCGAGGCCGGCGCCTCCGCCGTCCAGCTCTTCGACTCCTGGGTCGGCGCCCTCGCCCCGGCCGACTACCGCCGCTCCGTGATGCCGGCCTCCGTGAAGGTGTTCGACGCGGTCGCCGGCTACGGCGTCCCGCGCATCCACTTCGGCGTCGGCACCGGCGAACTGCTCGGCCTCATGGGCGAGGCCGGCGCGGACGTCGTCGGCGTCGACTGGCGCGTCCCGCTCGACGAGGCCGCCCGCCGCGTCGGCCCCGGCAAGGCGCTCCAGGGCAACCTGGACCCGGCCGTGCTGTTCGCCTCGCCCGAGGTCGTCGAGGCCAAGACGGACGAGGTGCTGGCCGCCGCGCGGGACCTGGAGGGCCACGTCTTCAACCTGGGCCACGGCGTCATGCCGTCGATGGACCCGGACGCCCTGTCCCGGCTCGTCGAGTACGTCCACACCCGGACGGCCGTCTGACGCGCCCGCGCCACCCGTCCGACGGCCGCCGGGGGACACCCCGGCGGCCGTCGCGCTTGCGTCAGCCCGCCGCCCGGACCGCCGCCGTCGCCTTGCGGGCCGCGACCAGCACCGGGTCCCACACCGGGGAGAACGGCGGCGCGTACCCCAGGTCCAGCGCCGTCATCCGCTCCACCGTCATCCCCGCCGTCAGCGCCACGGCCGCGATGTCCACCCGCTTCGCCGCCCCCTCCCGGCCCACGATCTGCACCCCGAGCAGGCGGCCGGTGCGCCGCTCCGCCAGCATCTTCACCGTCATCGCCGCGGCCCCCGGGTAGTACCCGGCCCGGCTCGTCGACTCCACGGTCACCGTCACGTACTTCAGCCCGACCTCCCGCGCGTCCTTCTCCCGCAGCCCGGTCCGGGCCAGCTCCAGGTCGCAGACCTTGGACACCGCCGTGCCCACGACCCCCGGGAAGGTCGCGTAGTCGCCGCCGACGTTCGACCCGATGACCTGGCCGTGCTTGTTCGCGTGCGTCCCCAGCGGCACGTACCGCTCACGGCCCGAGACGAGGTCCAGGACCTCCACGCAGTCGCCGCCCGCCCAGATGTTCCCGTGGCCCCTGACCCGCATGGCCAGGTCGGTGAGCAGCCCCCCGTGCGCCCCCAGGGGCAGCCCCGCCGCCCGGGCGAGCGAGGTCTCCGGGACCACGCCCATGCCCAGCACGACCACGTCCGCCGGGTACTCGGCCCCGTCCGTCGCGACCGCCCGCACCCGGCCGTCCCCGCCGGTGAGGATCTTCGTGACCTCCGCGGAGGCGACCGTGGTGATCCCCAGGCCGTCCATCGCCCGGTGCACCAGCCGGCCCATGTCCGGGTCGAGGGTCGCCATCGGCTGCTCGCCCCGGTGCAGGACCGTCACCTCGTAGCCGCGGTGGAGGAGCGCCTCGGCCATCTCCACGCCGATGTAGCCCGCGCCGACCACGACCGCCCGCCGTCCGTCCGTCGCGTCCAGCGAGTCGAGCAGCGCCTGCCCGTCGTCCAGGGTCTGCACCCCGTGGACCCCGGGGGCGTCGATCCCCGGCAGCGCGGGCCGCTTGGGGCGGGCGCCCGTCGCGACCACCAGCTTGTCGAAGCCCGTCCACGTCTCGCCGCCGGTCGCCAGGTCCCGGGCGAGGACCCGCTGACCGGGCACGTCGATCGCCGCCACCTCCGTCCGCATCCGCAGGTCGATCGCGCGCTCCCGGTGCTCCGCGGGGGAGCGCGCGATCAGTTCGTCGCGGGTGGCGACGTCCCCGCCGACCCAGTACGGGATGCCGCAGGCCGAGTACGAGGAGAAGTGGCCGCGCTCGAACGCGACGATCTCCAGCTCCTCAAGCCCCTTGAGCCTGCGTGCCTGCGACGCGGCGGACGTCCCCGCCGCGTCGCCACCGATGACCACCAGTCGTTCGCTCATGCCCCCAGTGTGGGCGCGGTTCCCGGCCGGGGACGCCAAGCCGGCCGAACCGCCGCTCCCCGACGGCTCATTCGCCGCTGCCGGGGGCGTCCGGGTCCGGGGACGGCACGGCGGCTCCCGCGGCGTTGCGACGGGCCGCGGGGACGGCCGCCGGGGCCGCAGGCGGGGCGGTGCGGGCCGCACGGGCCGCGCGCCGGGGACGGACGACACGGCTCCACACCAGGTAGCCGACCAGCGCCACGGCGAGCCACGGGGCCAGGGCCGCCAGCACCACGACCGCCCAGGAGGCCGCGCCCACCAGGGAGTTCCAGCCGCCGCTCAGGGCGTCGCCGAAGCCGGGGCGGCCGTCCTCGCCCCCGTCCTCGCGCGGCTTCTCCTTCTGGGAGAGCTCCAGCGTGATCGTCGCGAGGGACGTGCGGTCCTTCAGGGAGGCCTGCTGGGCCAGCAGCGACTCCAGGTCCGCCTGACGGCGGCTGAGCTCGCCCTCCAGGGTCACCACGTCGGCCAGCCTCTCCGCCCGGTCCATCAGGGCGCGCACCCGCGCCACGCTCGCCCGCTGGGTGGCGATCCGGCTCTCCACGTCCACCACCTGCTCGGTGACGTCCTTGGCGTCCGCCGTGCGCGACAGCAGCCTGCCGGTGCCGGTGAGTTCGCCGAGGACCGCGTCGTACCGCTCCTGCGGCACCCGCAGCACGACGCGGGAGACGACGGCCCCCTCCTCGACCCGCTCGGTCGACTCGTTCTCGACCCGGCCGCCCGCCGCGGCCGTCACGTCGCGGGCGGTGGCCAGCGCCTTCGTCACGTCGCCGACCTCCACCGAGAGCGAGGCGGTACGGATGACGTGCTGCCGTGCCGGGGCCTTCGAGGGCGCGGCCGAGGGCTTGTCGGCGTCCGGTCCCGTGTAGCCGTCGGCGGCCCCCTGCTCCGCGCCGCCCTTCGCGTCCGCCGCGCCGAGGTCCCGCTTGGCGTCCCCGGACGCGTCGCCGCCCGCTCCGCAGCCGGTCAGCACCAGCGCGGCCGCGAGCAGGACCCCGCCCGCCGCCGCCCGCGTTCTCGCCGTGTTACGTGCGCTCCGCATCGTTTCCCCCCAAGGGTGGTTGGTGTCGCCGGTTCGACGTGCCGACCCCCCGGGCGGGTTGCCCTCCGGCGGTAGCGATGCGGTCACGGTCCGGCCTCGGAACGGGCGCGCGCGGCGGAGCCTCGGAACCGGACCCCGTGGGCGATTTGAGAGAGTGGTCCCATGAACGCGGACACCACGGGACCCCATGTCGTCGTCGCCGGAGGCGGTATCGCCGGACTCGCCGCCGCCCACCGGCTGGTCCTCGCCGGCCACCGGGTGACCCTGCTCGAAGCGGGGCCGCGGCTCGGCGGCAAGCTGCTCGCGGGGGAGATCGCGGGCGCCCCCGTCGACCTCGGCGCGGAGTCGCTGCTGGCCCGCCGGCCCGAGGCGGTCGACCTCGCCCGCGCCGTCGGCCTCGGCGACCGGCTCCAGGCCCCCGGCACGACCACCGCGTCCGTCTGGTCCCGCGGCGCGCTCGTCCCCATGCCCAAGGGCCATGTCATGGGCGTCCCCGGCGACGCCCGCGCCGTCGAGGGCCTGCTCTCCGCGGAGGGCGTCCGCCGGATCGGCCTCGACGCGGAACTGCCCCCCACCGAGCTCGGCGAGGACACCGCCATCGGCGCGTACGTCGCCGCGCGCATGGGCCACGAGGTCGTCGACCGGCTCGTGGAACCCCTCCTCGGCGGGGTCTACGCGGGCGACGCGTACCGCATCTCGATGAAGGCCGCCGTCCCCGCGCTCTTCGCGGCCGCCCGCGGCCACCGCACGCTCACCGACGCCGTCCGCGCCGTCCAGCGGGCGGGGGCGGCGGCCCCCGCCGACGCGGCGGGCGCCGGCACCGGCCTCGGCGGCTCCGTCTTCCTCGGCGTCGACGGCGGCGTGGGCACCCTGCCCGGCGCCGTGGCCGACGCGATCCGCGCCGCGGGCGGCGAGATCGTCACCGACGCCCCCGTGACCGCGCTCCGCCGCACCGCAGCCACCGGCTGGCAGGTCGTCTGCGGCGACCGGGTCCTCTCCGCCGACGCCGTCGTCCTCGCCACCCCCGCGGGCCCCGCCGCCCGGCTCCTCGCCCCGCACGCGCCGGCCGCGGCCGCGGAGCTGGACGACGTCGCCTACGCCTCCATGGCCCTGGTCACCCTCGCGTTCCGCCGTACCGACATGCCCGCCCTGGCCGGCTCCGGCTTCCTCGTGCCGCCGGTCGACGGCCACACGATCAAGGCCTCCACCTTCTCCTCCCAGAAGTGGCGCTGGGTCACCGACGGCGCCCCCGACCTGTTCGTCCTGCGCACCTCCGTCGGGCGCCACGGCGAGGAGGACCAGGTCCGGCGGGACGACGCCGACCTCGTCGCCGCCTCCCTCAAGGACCTCGGCGCCGCGACGGGCCTCGCCGCCCGGCCTGTCGCCGCCGCCGTCACCCGCTGGACGGGCGGCCTGCCGCAGTACCCCGTGGGCCACCTCGACCGGGTCGCCCGGGTCCGCGAGGCCGTCGCCGCCGTTCCGGGACTGCGCGTCGCGGGCGCCGCGTACGACGGCGTCGGCATCCCCGCCTGCATCGCCTCGGCCCACCGGGCGGCGGACGAGATCATCGCCACGTCGAAAAGGACCGACCCCGGTGCGGGGCACTCCCTGTGACGGGCGAGAATAGGCGTATGAGTGCGCCCGAAAAGATCCCGAACGCCGGTAAGAAGGCGAAGGACCTCAACGAGGTCATCCGCTACACCCTGTGGTCTGTCTTCAAGCTGCGCGACGTTCTCCCCGAGGACCGCGGCGGCTACGCCGACGAGGTCCAGGAGCTGTTCGACCAGCTCGCGGCCAAGGACATCACCGTCCGCGGCACGTACGACCTCTCCGGTCTGCGCGCCGACGCCGACGTGATGATCTGGTGGCACGCCGAGACGAGCGACGAGCTCCAGGAGGCGTACAACCTCTTCCGCCGCACCCGCCTGGGCCGCGCCCTGGAGCCGGTCTGGTCGAACATGGCGCTGCACCGCCCCGCCGAGTTCAACAAGTCGCACATCCCGGCCTTCCTGGCCGACGAGAACCCGCGCGCCTACGTCTCGGTGTACCCCTTCGTCCGCTCCTACGACTGGTACCTGCTGCCGGACGAGGACCGCCGCCGGATGCTCGCCGACCACGGCAAGATGGCCCGCGGCTACCCGGACGTCCGCGCCAACACGGTCGCCTCCTTCTCCCTCGGCGACTACGAGTGGCTCCTCGCCTTCGAGGCCGACGAGCTGCACCGCATCGTGGACCTCATGCGCCACCTGCGGGCCTCCGAGGCCCGGATGCACGTCCGCGAGGAGGTCCCGTTCTACACCGGTCGCCGCAAGAGCGTCGCCGACCTGGTGGCGGGCCTGGCCTGACGGCCGCACGCAAGACCTGGTGGTGGTCCGGCTCCGGCCGGGCGTGCCATCCTTCGACCCGGAAGATCAGACGGCAGGCCCGACCGGGCCCGCCGCTCCAGCGACACCGGGTCCGGCTCCGGGTGCGGCGCGCACGACGCGCGCCGCACCGGCGTCATCTCCGGGGCCGTTCCGGCGGCCCCACCATCCTTCGGCACGCTCCGCGGGAGTCCCTCCGGCCGGCCCCGGCCGACGCGATCCCGGCCGCTCAGCCCCGGCCGCGCAAGGCGGCCCGCAGCTCCGGTTCGAGCACCCCGGTGCCCCGCGTCGCGAGGGCGGTCAGGGGATCCGCGGCGGACAGCCCCGCGAGCACCCGCTGCCCGGCCGGCGACGCCCAGCGCGTGTACGGGTACACCTCGGCCCGTCCGATCAGCAGGCAGAGACCCGACGCGAGCAGCGGCAGCGCGAACCCGGCCAGCACCGGGGCGCGCTCGGCGGCCGGCACGAGCAGCGCGGACACCGCCCCCAGGACCAGGCTCAGCAGGAGCCCCGCCCGCACCGCCCGCACCCCGGCGGCGACCTCCCGGCGGCCCGCGGCGGACACGGCGAGCCCGCGTTCGACGAGCCGCTCCGCGAGCAGCCGGACGGACTCCGCGTCGGCGACCAGCGGACGGACGGCGGGGATCGGCGCCTGACCGCCGGGCCCCAGGGCGCCGACGACGGCCCGCTCCAGCGGGTCCGCCGCACAGGCCTCCGCGTCCACGACCGTCGCCCAGCCCGTGCGGGCCAGGAGCAGCCGCCGCGCCCGGTGCATCGACACCAGGGTCAGATCGGTGACCCGCAGCGGTCCGCCGGCGAGATAGGCCGCCTCGCCGACGGTCAGCTCCGGCGCACCCCCGCCGGGCACGTCGCCGTCCCCGGCCGCCGCGAGGGCCGCCCGGCAGAGCCGCGCGCAGCCGACACCGGCGACCACGCACGCCACGAGCAGCAGGGGAACCCAGACCATGACCGAGTTGTACGGGAGGCGGGGCCGCCCCGCCACTCGAACGGGTGATCAGCTGCTGGAGCTGGAACACGAACTCCCGCTGGAGCTGGAGCACGAACTGGAACTGGAGCTGGAGCACGAACTGGAGCTGGAGCACGAGCTGCCCCCGCCGCCGCAGCTCGAACCGCCGCTCGAACAGGCCCCCGACGAGCACGACGAGCCGGAGCCGCCGGAGCAGGATCCGCCGCCCCCGCCGCCCCCGCCGCAGGCGCTCGCCCCCGCGCACCACACGGTGGCGGCGGCGACGTCGTCGTGGGACCCCGACGTGCCGCCGTGCCGGTACGGCGGCACGGTGCTCCGGCCGCCCCGCCCGCGCCGCCGGGGCGGCCCGTAGAACCGGGCCGCGGCCACGAGCTGCTGCCGCAGCACCGGGTCGGGGAGCGCCCGGAGCCCGTACAGCGCCACCAGCAGGGCCGGGTCCGCGCGCGGGCCGTGCTCCCGCCCGTACGCGGCGACCGCGCGCCGGCCGGCCGGGGTGGTCTGCCGGCCGGTGAGCGACCCGCAGACGACGGCGGCGACCAGCAGGGCGACCAGGATCGGCACCACCTTGAAGACGAACGGGACGGGCATGTCCGCGCCGGGGTCCAGGGTGCTCGCGAACTCCACGACCGTGAGCACGATCGACACCGGGAAGAGCAGGAAGCCGGTGATGAGGAGGGCCCCGCACCAGCGGGCCGTCGTGCGCCGGGTCGCCGGGTCGACCACGAGCCCGCGCCCCGCCAGCCCGTCGCCGATCTCCTGCACCGCCGGGTGCTGCATCACGGCGAGCCGCAGGTGGTGCAGGGCCCCGTGCGGGGCGGCCGCGTGCGCCTGGAGCACGGCCCGTTCCACCGGGTCGTAGGCGACGGGGCGGACCACGGCCACGATGCCGGGGCCGCCGATCCCCAGCCTGCCGTCCGCCTGGAGGGCGGTCAGGGCGGCGTCGGCGACCCTGGCCGGGCCGCCGTTGAGGAAGGCGACCTCGTACCGGTCGTGGACCGGGCCGCCGGATCCCCGGCGGGTCCGGACGACCCGGGTGAGGAGCAGGGCGATGCCGGCGACGCCGGCCAGGTAGAAGACCGAGACGAGGACGTTCACGAGCACCTCACTTCCGTACGAGTGCGTGGCGGGCGGCCCGGACGAGCCGGGTGGCGCGGCCGGGCGGGCGGCTGCCGGAACGGTCCTGCCACCACTCGGTGAGCCGCCGTCGCGCCGCGGGGTCCTCCGGCCGTCCGGCGATCAGCAGGTGCTCGGCGAAGTCCAGCGCGTCCCGGCGGTAGCCGCCGGTCATCGGCCGGGACCGGGCGTACGCGAGGAACGCCGGCCGGTAGCCCGCGCCCAGGATCTCGGGGAGCTCCGGCGCGACCTTCGCGACGACCCCGGCCCGCTTGGCCGCGAGGGCCCGGCTCTGCACGCCGAGCCGCCGGTTGTCGAAGCCCTCGGGCGCGGGGGTGCCGGCGACGAGCGCGGAGAGCAGGGCGGCCTGGGCGACCGCCACGCGCTGCCGGGCGCCGGCCGCGGGGAGCGGCGCGGCGGCCGGCGCCGCCTCGGCGGGGGCCACCGGGGGGACCTCGGGCATCGGCCCGCCGGAGACCCGGGCTCCGGCGCCGATGAGGAGCGCCTCGCGGGGCGCCGGCACGGGCGGCCTGGCGCCGTGCCGGTGGGCCGTGTCCGCCCGGACCGCCCCGCCGCGCCGGCCGCCGGCCAGCGTCGCGCGGATCGCGCGGAGCTCGCCCGCCAGTTCCTCCGCGGGCGGGAAGTCGTCGTCGCGTTCCAGCAGCACGCCCGGCGGCGCCACCCGGGACGCGAGGTCCGCCAGGACGTCGAGCACCGCCCGGGGCACCGGGTGCGCGTGGGTGTCGTGCCAGACCCCGTCCCGCTCGACACCCCCCGCCACGTGCACGTACGCGATCGCCTCCACCGGCAGCTCCGCGAGGGCCCGCGCCGGGTCCTCGCCGCGGTTGACGTGGTTGGTGTGCAGGTTGGCGACGTCGATGAGGAGTCGTACCCCCGTGCGCTCCACCAGCTCCGCCAGGAAGCGTCCCTCGGACATCTCCTCGCCCGGCCACGCGACGAGCGCCGCGATGTTCTCCAGGGCGAGCGGCACGGGCAGCGCGTCCTGGGCGATCCGCACGTTCTCGCAGAGCACGTCGAGCGCGTCCCGGGTCCGCGGCACGGGAAGCAGGTGGCCCGCTTCGAGCTGCGGGGTCGCGGTGAGCGGCCCCCCGGCCCGGACGAACGCGATGTGCTCCGTGACCAGCGGCGCCCCGAGCGCCACGGCCTTCTCGCCGAGCGCGGCGAGCCGCGCCGGGTCGGGGCGGTCCGCGCCCCCGAGCCCCAGCGAGACGCCGTGCGGCACGACGGTGACGCCGCGCTCGCGCAGCCGGGTCAGGGAGTCGGGCAGGTGGTCGGCGCAGATGTTCTCCGCGACGACCTCCACCCAGTCGATGCCGGACAGCCCCTCCACCGCCTCAGCGATCTCGGGACGCCAGCCGATGCCGATGCCGAGTTCCGTCATGTCCCCCTCCTTCGGTCCTCAGTCATCCACGTGATGGCCGCTGCGGAGGCGTTCGAACCCCGGGAGGACCACGTTCAGAGGTTGATTTGAGGTTCCGTTCCGGTCACGCCGAACGGAGGAGATCCGACCGCTACGGCCGGAAGCCGCCTCCCGGATCGGGCCGGGCGCGCGGGCCCCGCCCCGGGATACGCGACCCTAGGGACGCGGAAGCCGCAGCCCGGGGGCGAAGCGGTCGCTCCCCTCGGCTACCACGGTGGGACCGGGCGCGATCTCGGTGAAGCCCGCGTCCCGGACCAGGGGGAGGCCACTCGCGGTCAGCGCGGGCCACTCCTCGGCCGTGGCGGTGCGGACCGCGAGCGGGAAGCCCGCCGCGTGCCAGGCCTTCCGGTCCGCGTCGTCCATCGCCCACCACAGCAGCTGCGCCCCGTGGCCCGCCTGGGCCATCGTCTTGCCCGCGGACATCTCCAGCTCCGGATTGATCCACAGCACGACCGCCCCGGCGGGGACGGGGCCGGGCGCCTCCGGGTCGTCGAGGTCGGTGCCCGACACCTGGAGCCTGGCCAGCTCCTTGGGCCAGCCGTCGAGCGGGACCGGCGGGAAGACCCGGACCTCGGCCTCCCGGCCGCCGACCGTGATCCCGGGGAGCGCGCCCGCGCGCCGCCACTCCGCACCGCGGGCCCGGCGCACCACCTTGCGGATCCTGGCGTCCTGCCAGTCGGCCACGGCCTGCGCCCACGCGCCCTCGCCGAGCGAGCGGTCGTCGGTGAGGATCTCCAGGACGGCGCGCGCGGCGGTCTCCAGGGCGTCGGTGCGGGACGGCGGCGCGTCCCGTTCGATCCGCACCACCAACGGCAGGACGAACTGGGGCTTCTCATCGCGGAGGTCGGTCTCGTTGCTGCTCACCGGGCAAGTCTGCCATTGCCGCCGCGGGCGATTCCTGTGGGATCGGAGGCCTGCTCAAGCGGGCCGTCGTCGGGCTCAGCCCCGCATCAGTTCCGAGACCTTCACGAAGCGGTAGCCGCGGGCGCGGAGTTCCGGGACGATGCGGCGGACCGCCTCCTCGGTGACCGGGGCCGCGCTGCGCGTGCAGTGCATGACGACCAGGGAGCCCGGTCGCACGCCGTCGAGGACCTGCTCGGCCACCGCGTCCGCGTCCTTCGCGAAGGCGTCGCCGCTGACCACGTCCCACTGGACGGCCGTCACCCCGGTCGGGGTGAGGGCGCGCAGGGCCGCGTCGTCGTAGCAGCCGCCGGGGAAGCGGAAGTACGGGACGACGTTCACCGCTCCGGCGTCGCGGAAGGAGTCGAAGGCCCGCTGCACGTCGTCCGCCATGTCGGCCGGGGCGACGGTCGGGAGGCCGTAGCAGGGGGAGGCGAAGGCGTAGTGGCTGTAGGAGTGGTTGGCGATCTCGAACCTCGGGTCGCCGCCGATGGACTTCGCCTGGTCCGGGTACTCCTCCGCCCAGCGGCCCGTCATGAAGACGGTGGCGTCCACCCCGAGACGCCGCAGCGTCGCGATGAGCCGGGGGTTGTCGAAGCGCTCGCCCCCGGCGGCCCGCGGGCCCTGATCGGCGGTCATGTCGGCGTCGAAGGTGAGGGCGACGACCTTCTCCGCGGCCCGGGACGCCGCCCCGCCCGTCGTCTTCGCCCGGTGCGTGTACACGGGGGTGCGGCCGCCGGGGCCCGGGGCCATGGTGGGCGGTGCGGCGGGGCCGCGCGCGGGCGCGGGCCCGGCGGCGCTGCCCCGGGGGGCCGGGGCGGCGGTGTCCGCCGTCCTCTCGGGACGCGCGACCGGGGCGGTCTCGACGGCTTCCCGGCCGCAGCCGACGAGGACGGCCCCCAGAAGACCGAGAGCCGTCAGATTTCGTACAGAAGATCTCACGATCGGAAGTTAACTGATCAGAATCTCTAAGACTCGCGACGCGGCAGCGGCTGACGGCGAGTCCACGCGCTCAGCCGACACCCCGCCGCTCAGGTGGCCAGCAGCCGCCGCCGGCTCTCCTCCACGTCGAAGTCCCCCGGCGGGTAGGCCGGGTCCAGCGCCTCCAGGTGCTCCAGGAGCAGGGTGCTGACCGCCCAGTTCCGCCGCGGGTCCCCCGCGCTCCCTCCGATCCTGTGACGGAACCCGGCCGCCCGCGAGTGCGCGCGGCCGGGCGCGGAGCTCGGCTCAGTGCCAGGGGCCGGTCACCGCGAACGTCGTCCCGGGCGTGTAGCAGTTGACGTACATGGTCGCCCGGTCCGGCGAGAAGGTGACGCCCGCGAACTCGCCCCACTCCGGTGCACCGGGGCCGCCGATGTCCTGCGCGCCCCGCGCGACCGGGTACACCTCGCCCCGCTCGCTCACCCCGAAGACGTGCTGCGCCCCCTCGCCGTCCTCGCAGACCATCAGCCCGCCGCTCGGCGCCAGGCAGATGTTGTCCGGAGACTCGCCGGGCAGCCGGACGTCGGTGTCCGGGCCGAAGACGACGACGAGCGTGAGCCGGCGCCGGTGCGGCTCGTACTTCCAGACCTGGCCGAAGTGCGTGGCGCCGGAGCCGTCGTCCAGGCGCGCGAAGGAGGACACGAAGTACACGGCCCGGCCGCCCCAGTAACAGCCCTCCAGCTTCTGGGCGTGCGTGACGCCCCGGGGGCCGAAGTCCTGCAGCCTGATGGGCGTCAGCGCGGCCTGCGGGTCGGGTACGGGCACCCATTCGACGCCCTCGAAGCGGGTGCCCGCCTCCTGCACGACCGAGAGGTCGGCGACGCCCGGGACCCGCATGGCCTCCAGGGCGCCGCCGGCACGCAGCGAGCCCGTCCCGCCGAGCGGCCGGTGGGGGAGGAAGCGGTAGAAGAGGCCGAAGGGGTGCTCGAAGGCGTCCTCCGTCTCGTAGACGATGCCGCTCGCCGGGTCGATCGCGACGGCCTCGTGCTGGAAGCGGCCCATGGCGGTGAGGGGGACGGCCCCGGTGCGGTGCGGGTCGGCGCCGTCGACCTCGAAGACGAAGCCGTGGTCCTTGGTGTAGCCGTTGGTGCCGGCCTTGTCCTCGGTCTCCTCGCAGGTCAGCCAGGTCCGCCAGGGAGTGGGGCCGCCCGCGCAGTTCACGGCCGTACCGGCGATGGCGACGCGCTCGCCCAGGACGTTGTTCCGGCCGTCGAGTTCGAGTGCCGTGCAGCCGCCCTTGCCGGCCGGGTCGTACGTCAGACCGGGCACGGTCGGGACGCCGATCTTCCCGGTGACCCGGTTCTCGTGGTTGCGGACGAGGTGCACGCGGCCGCGGCGGCCGGCGAAGGCGCTCATGCCGTCGGGGTTGCTGGGGACGGGGCCCTCGCCGGAGCGGAGCGGGTCGCCCTGGCGGGACAGGACCTTGTACCGGAAGCCGGCCGGGAGGTCGAGCAGACCGTGCGGGTCGGGGACGAGGGGGCCGTAGCCGGCCCGTCCCGTGTGGCCGCCGGTCGCGGCGCTCGCGGTGCCGGCGAAGAGTTCGGAGAGGGTGCCGGTGAAGGCGATCCCGGCGGCGGTGGCGCCGGTGCGGGACAGGATCTGACGTCGTGTCGCGGACATGAGACAGCCCACTTTCCTGTTGGCGGACAGGTGTGTGAAGTGACGTGTGACCCGCATGTGTGTACCACGCACGGTGGTGGCAGGTGAACATGCGGGCCACAACGGCCTCATGTGGCGCGTGTGCCGACCGGGGGTCAGGAACCGGCGAGTTCTGCCGTGAGGGTGATCGTCGTGCCGGTGAGGGCCTGACTGACCGGGCAGTTCTTCTTCGCGTCCTCGGCGAGCCCCTGGAACGTCTCCGCGTCCACCCCGGGGACCTCGCCGCGCACGGTCAGGTGGATGCCGGTGATGCCCTCGCCCGGCTGGAAGGTGACGTCGGCCTTGGTCTCCAGGCGGGTCGGCGCGTGGCCGGCGCCGGCCAGGGCGTGCGAGAAGGCCATGGAGTAGCAGGAGGAGTGCGCGGCCGCGATGAGCTCCTCGGGGCTGGTCTTCCCGTTGGCCTCCTCGGCGCGAGAGGGCCAGGAGACGTCGTACGAGCCGATGCCGGAGGAGTCGAGGGTGACGACGCCCGAACCCTTGAGGAGGTCGCCCTCCCACACGGTGTGGGCGTGACGCACGGTGGCCATGGTGAATCCCTTCGATCGGGTGACGGCCTCCAACCTACTGCGGGACCAGCCCCTTGGCGTCGCGGGCGAGCGCGGTGAGCCGGGAGATCGCCCGGAAGTACTTCTTGCGGTAGCCGCCGTTCAGCATCTCGTCGCTGAACAGCCGGTCGAAGGGCAGTCCGGAGGCGAGGACGGGTATCTCGCGGTCGTAGAGCCGGTCGGCGAGGACGACGAGCCGGAGGGCCGTCGACTGGTCCGGGACGGGCTGGACGTCGGTGAGGCAGACGGCCGCGAGGTCGTCGGTGAGCGCGCCGTAGCGGCTCGGGTGGACCTTGGCCAGGTGCTCCAGCAGGTGCGGGAAGTCGTCGAGGGACGCGCTCGGCGTCGCGTACGCGGTCGCCGTGACGACCTGGTCGGAGTGGGGGGCCGGAGCCTCGGGCAGGCCGCGGTGGCGGTAGTCCTCGCCGTCGATCCGCAGCGGCCGGAAGTGGGCCGAGAGGCCCTGGATCTCGCGCAGGAAGTCGGCGGCGGCGAAGCGGCCCTCGCCGAGCTTGCCGGGGAGCGTGTTGGAGGTGGCGGCGAGCGCCACGCCCGATTCGACCAGCTTGCCGAGGAGGCTGGAGACGAGGACGGTGTCGCCCGGGTCGTCGAGTTCGAACTCGTCGATGCAGAGGAGGCGGTGGCCGCCGAGGGTCTTCACGGTCTGCTGGAAGCCCAGCGCCCCGACCAGGTTGGTCAGCTCGACGAAGGTGCCGAACGCCTTGAGTGCCGGTTCGGCGGGGGTGGCGTGCCAGAGCGAGGCGAGCAGGTGGGTCTTGCCGACGCCGTACCCGCCGTCCAGGTAGACCCCGCGCGGACCGGTGGGGGCGGCCGGCTTGCGGGCGAACCAGCGGCGCTTCCCGGCGCCGGAGGCGTGCGCTCCGCCCAGCCCCTCGGCGAAGGCGCTCAGCACCGTGACGGCGTCGGCCTGGGTGGGCTGCCGGGGGTCCGGGTGGTACGTGTCGAACCGCACGGAGTCGAAGCGCGGCGGCGGCACCATCTCCGCGACGAGCCGGTCGGCGGGGACATGGGGCTCTCGGGAGCAGAGCGAGAGCGGGGCCGCCGGGGTGGATGCGGCTTCGGGGAGGGCACGGGTCGACACAGTTACCCACTCTAAGCGTCATGTCAGACTCGGAGGATGCGACAGCTCTTCCCTGTGACGGACATGACAGCTTCCACCGCCCCTGACCAGGAGTGGTCGCTGGACGCGCTCGCCGAGGCCTACGCGTACCCGGAGCTCCCCGCGGGCGGGGGCGCGTGGCTGCGGGCCAACATGGTCTCCTCGCTCGACGGGGCGGGCCAGCACGACGGGCGGTCGCAGCCGCTGTCCTCCGACACCGACATGCGGATCTTCGGCACCCTGCGGGGCCTGGCCGACGTGGTCGTCGCCGGTGCCGAAACGGTACGCCTGGAGGGGTACCGCCCCGCACGCGCGCGTGAGGCCTTCGCCGCCCGCCGCGCCGCCGCCGGACAGGGGCCGGCCCCGGTGATCGCCGTGGTCAGCGCCTCCCTGGACCTGGACTTCTCGCTCCCGCTCTTCACCGAGCCGCTGGTGCCGACCCTGGTCCTCACCGGCGCCGCGGCACCCGCCGAGCGGGTCCGGGCGGCGCGGGCCGCGGGCGCCGAGGTGCTGGTGGCGGGCGACGGGGCCGGAGTGGAGCCGGCCCGGGCCAAGGCGGTGCTCGCGGAGCGCGGGCTCCGGCGGCAGCTGACCGAGGGCGGACCCCGGCTGCTCGGCCAGTTCACGGCGGCGGGAGTCCTGGACGAGCTGTGCCTGTCGATCTCGCCGACCATGACGGCGGGCGACGCCCAGCGCATCGCCGGGGGGCCCGCGACGGCCGTCCCGACACGCTTCGCGCTGGCTTCGCTGCTGGAGCAGGACGGCTTCCTCTTCACCCGCTACCGTCGGATCTGACAATCGGCGGAATTTGTCGTTCCGCTTAGCGTGGGCTGGGCACACTTACTGACGCAGACCCCGTGCGGGCACGGGGAAGGATGGTTTCCGCAGAAGGGCTCATGAGGTGTTCACAAGCGTTCTGATGATCGAGAAGCCCCTGACGGCCGTCGACGTGGAGTTCGTCACCACGCTGCACGGCGAGGAGGGCGTGTCCTTCATCGTTCTGATGCAGCCGCGTGGTGACCAGGCCGATGTACTGCTGCGTGCCATCGACGACGTGGCGATGGGCGAACTGAAGGAGGCGACCCGCGAGGGCGACGAGCCGGAGGGGAAGGAGGCCAGACGCCCCGCCGAGCTGGCCCTGGAGCACTCGCTCCGGGCACTGCGGGACGCCGGCTGCGAGGCGGTCGGCCAGGTCGTCGAGGACCACCCGCTCACCAAGATGAAGTCGGTGGTCGACGAGGCGGAGGCGGACGAGGTGATCGTGCTGACCGCCCCGCACTACGTGGAGGAGTTCTTCCACCGCGACTGGGCCTCCCGGGCCCGTCACAAGGTCGGGGTGCCCGTCCTCAAGCTCTTCGCGCACAGCGAGGACGCCGCCGCCGGGTAGCCGCCCGGCCGGCACCCGTCGGTGCCCGCGCCCCGTGCAGGGGGTCGCGGGCACCGACGCGCCCCGGGCCGGGGCGTCGCCCGCACCGACGCGCCGGCACCGACGCGCCGGCACCGACGCGCCGGCACCCCCGCCCACCCGCCCCGCCACACGCCCGCCCCGCCGCCGCCCGCCGGGCCCACCCGACCGGAGCCACTAGGCTGGGGTCTTCCACCCTGCCCGTTCCCCACGTGACGGACAGGAGCCACGAGACGCACTCCGGGGAGAGATCCACATGGCACCCGCCATCCCTGCCGCCATGGAACGGCCGCACTTCATCGGCATCGGCGGTGCCGGAATGTCGGGCATCGCGAAGATCCTCGCCCAGCGCGGCGCCAAGGTCGCCGGCAGCGACGCCAAGGACTCCGCGACCGCCCAGTCGCTGCGCGCCCTCGGCGCCACCGTGCACATCGGCCACGCCGCCGAGCACCTCGCCGACGACGCCTCCGCCGTGGTCGTCTCCAGCGCCATCCGCGCCGACAACCCCGAGCTGGCCCGCGCCGCCGAACTCGGCATCCCCGTCGTCCACCGCTCCGACGCCCTCGCCTCCCTCATGGACGGCCTGCGCGCGATCGCCGTCGCCGGCACCCACGGCAAGACGACGACCACCTCCATGCTGGCCGTCGCCCTCACCGAGCTCGGCCTCGACCCCTCGTACGCCATCGGCGGCGACCTCGCGGGCCCCGGCACCAACGCGCTGCACGGCGACGGCGAGGTCTTCGTCGCCGAGGCGGACGAGAGCGACCGCAGCTTCCAGAAGTACGACCCCGAGGTCGCGATCGTCCTCAACGTCGAGCTGGACCACCACGCGAACTACGCCTCCATGGACGAGATCTACGAGTCCTTCGAGGCCTTCACCGCCAAGATCCGCCCCGGCGGCACCCTGGTCGTCGGCGAGCACGCGGGCGCCCGCGAGCTGGCCCGCCGCGTCGCGGACCGCGACGGTCTGCGCATCGTCACGGTCGGCGAGACCGAGGACTCCGACGCCCGCATCCTCAAGATCGTCCCGAACGGGATGAAGAGCGAGGTGACGGTCGCCCTCGACGGCGTCGAGCACGTCTTCACCGTCTCCGTCCCCGGCCGCCACTACGCGCACAACGCCGCCGCGGCCCTCGCCGCCGGCGCCCGCGTCGGCATCGACCCGGCCGACCTCGCCCGCGCCCTCACCGCCTACACCGGCGTCGGCCGCCGCCTCCAGCTCAAGGGCGAGGCCAAGGGCGTCCAGGTCATCGACTCGTACGCGCACCACCCCACCGAGATGACCGCCGACCTGGAGGCCATGCGCGGCGCCGCCGGGGCCTCCCGCCTCCTGGTCGTCTTCCAGCCGCACCTCTTCTCCCGCACCCAGGAGCTGGGCAGGGAGATGGGCGACGCGCTGGCCCTCGCCGACGCCTCCGTCGTCCTCGACATCTACCCGGCCCGCGAGGACCCGATCCCGGGCATCACCAGCGAGCTGATCATCGAGGCGGCCCGGAAGGCCGGGGCCGACGTGACCCCGGTCCACGACAAGGGCGCGGTCCCCGAGATCATCGAGGGAATGGCCGGCCCCGGTGATCTCGTTCTCACCATGGGCGCGGGCGACGTCACGGACCTCGGACCGCGCATCCTGGACCACCTGTCGAAGTAGCGGCAAGCAGCAGAGGGAGCGAGCTCATGGCGTACGACGTCGAGAAGCCGGACGAGCAGTGGCGTGCGGAGCTGAGCCCGGCGGAGTACCAGGTGCTGCGCCAGGCGGGCACCGAGCCCGCCTTCCGCGGCGAGTACACGGACACCACCACCCAGGGCGTCTACTCCTGCCGGGCCTGCGGCGCGGAGCTGTTCACGTCGAAGGAGAAGTTCGCCTCGCACTGCGGCTGGCCGTCCTTCTTCGACCCGAAGGACAGCTCCGCCGTCGAGCTGATCGAGGACCGCTCCCACGGCATGGTCCGCACCGAGGTCCGCTGCTCCCGCTGCGGCTCGCACCTGGGCCACGTCTTCGAGGGCGAGGGCTACCCCACGCCGACGGACCAGCGGTACTGCATCAACTCGATCTCGCTGCGGCTGGAGCCCGCGGAGTAGTCGGCACCGGCGTGCGGGGGGCTCAGCTCGGGGACGGCTCCGGGACGAGCTCCTCGCGGCCGATGCGGGCGCCCGACTTGTAGACGGAGACGGTGTCCCCGCGGATGACGTACCGGTAGGGGCTGTTCGTCGCCTCGTACCCGTCCGTCGTCCGCTCGGCCCGCATGGCGATGCCCGGCTCGCGCCGGTCGCTGAACTCACCGAAGTAGTAGAGCGCCCCGGCCCGCGTGCGGCAGAGGGTGATCTGCTTGTTCTTCGTACGGAAGGCCTCGACCAGGGTGGCCCCGTCGCCACCCCGGATCTCGTCGGCGATCCTGGCCGGGCACGCGGCGGCCGTGGGGCGCGGGTCGCCCGCCGCCGGCTCCGTGCCGGCCTCCTCGATGGCGTCGCCGATCCGGGCGAACCAGCCCTTCTGGATCCCGACCACCACGAGGACGGCGACCAGCAGGAAGAAGACCAGGCAGCCGCGCGACTTCTTCTCCTTCGCCGGCGGCCGGTACGAGGCGGGCGGCACGTACGGGCTCGGTTCGGTGTACGTCGGAGGGGCCGGCGCCGGGGCCGGCGTCCGCCGGGGCGGCGTGTAGCCGGTACCGCTCGGCGGCGGGAACAGGAGCCCCGTCGGAGTCGGGCCGGTCCCCGTCGAACCGCCCGACCGCGGGGGCGAGGCCGTCCGCCGGGGCGTGGGCCGCGACGGGGCCGCCTTCTTCGGGGCCGCCTTCTTCGCCGCCCCCTTCCCGGACGTCCCGGTGGAGGTGACGCGCGAGGTCCTGGTCGGGGGCGGGGTCGCCTTCGGGGCGGGGCCGCCGGTCTCCTCCCGGCTCTTGGCGCAGCCGGAACAGGTGCTCCGCCGCGCCGGGTTGGTGGCCCGGCACACCCGGCACTGCCAGTCGCCCGCGGGGCGCGCGGGCGACGGGCGCTTGGGCGCCGGGCGCGAGGGGGCCGCGGGCCGCGGCATCGGAGCCCGCCGGGTGGACCCGCAGATGGTGCAGGCCGCGTCCTTGAGCCCGTTGTTGCTGTCGCAGTCCGCGCACTTCCAGTCCGCCGAGCCCGCCACCCCTGTCGTCCCTTCTCAGCGATCGCTGCTCGCCAGACGTTCCATCACGTCCGCGAACAGCTCTTCCGACCTCTCCCCGGCGGGGCTGAGGATCCATGCGACGCTGCCCTCGGGCACGCGCTCCAGCTCCACGGCCTCCGTCGCCGCCCCGGGCGCCGGGTCCGCGGGTTCGACCACGGCCGGGGGCGGCGCGGCGACGACGGCGGCGGACGCGGGAACACCCGCGCCCGTGCCTCCGCCCCGTGCCTCCGCCGCGGGCCCGGACTCCTCCGGCAGGTCCGGCACCGAGTAGTCGCGCCAGAGCACGGCCATGAACCGCCTGACCTGGTCCACCATGGCGGGCGGGACGTCCACGCGCACCCAGGCCGTCTTGGTCCCGGAGGCGCCGCCCGGGAACCGGAACCGGAAGTCCAGCTCGTGGCCGGGCCTGGTGGCCGAGGGGGGCCGGAACGAGGCGGAGGTGCAGTGCGACGGCTTGGCCTCCAGGACGCCCGCGCCGATCCACTGCAGCTCCACCAGGCCCTCGGAGGTCAGGGACAGCGTGAAGCCGTCCCACTCCAACCTCACAGGCTGTTCGCGATCGTCTCGATGATCTCGTCCATCTCGAACTCCTCCAGCCCCTCGCCCGCCTTGGAGGCGAAGTGCAGGGTGAGGTCCCACTCCTCGGCGATCGGGTCCGACCACGGGGCCTCCTCGGGCGCGAACAGTACGAGCCGCTTGGCGGACTGCTCCATGACCGAGCTCTGGCTGCGGGCGTAGCCCCACTGCTCGAAGAGGTCGTCGAGGCTGCGCGGGATGTGCCGCGGGTAGGTGGGCGCGTCGGCGCCGACCGTGCCGAGGGCGTGCGCGGGGGCGTCGGTGAACATCACGATCACATGGCGCCTGCGGTCGAGGCCGGTCTCCCAGGGGGAGTTGATCGCCAGGGCGAGCGCCTCCAGGCCGGACTCCGGGATGTCGCCGCCGCCGCCCGCCTCGATGCCGCCGATGAACCGCTGGAAGTCCGCGGCCTGCGCGGGGAGGTGGAGGAAGTCCGTCTCCTCGATGGCGTCCGAGGGGTTGTCGCCGAAGTCGCGGAACGCGATGACCTTCAGCCGCAGCTGGCTGATGGACTTGCCCTTCTTGGCCATCACGTCGTCGAGGCGCTGGTGGAACTGGAGGGCGCTCGACTTCACCGTGCCGAGGACGGGGTGCATGCTGCCGGTCGCGTCGATGCACAGCGCGATGTCGACGGCGTACTGCAGATTGCCCTGGTACTGCCCGCGGGCGTCGTTCATGGGGACGTTCTCCTTGTCAGGGGGTGCGGCGGTCGTCAGGGGGTGCGGCGGTCGCCGAGGTTGATGCGGACGCGGGACCTGCCCGGTTCCGGAGCGGGCGCCGGGGTCCCGGTGGCGGTCGGGGGCGGTTCGGGTGCCGGGCGGGGCGCCGGGGGTGCGGCGGGCGCGGGCGCCGGGGCCTCCTTGCGCCGGCCGAAGGTGGAGCGGATCCGGCTCTTCGCAGGGGCCGGCTCGGCCGGGGCCGCGCCGGACCCCCCGGCGGCCCCGCCCGCAGGGGCCGCAGGGGCCGCCGGGGCGGCCGTGGTCCCGGGCCTGCGGTGCCGGAGCGTGCACACCTCGGGGTCGGCGAGCGTCGCCAGGAAGACGCCGACGTCCGGCCGGGCGCGCGGGTCGGCGGCCGTCATCGCCCGCAGCAGGGCGAGGAGCTCGTCCGAGAGGCGGGAGTCGAAGCGGAGCTCGGCCCCACTGCTCACGGCGTCCGCCGGCGAGTCGAACTCCTTCTCGTACCCGGGGAGTTCGCCCACCACGTAGGTGTGGGTCATCAGGCCCAGCGCGAAGACGTCGACCGCGCAGGTGAGGTCCTTCGGCCGGACCGTCCCGTCGAGCTTGATGTAGCGGAGCCACTCCGGGGCGCCGTAGACGGAGTCGCCGGCGATGGCGTCGGGCTGCGGGGGGTTGCCGGAGCCGTACGAGTCGTCGAAGTCGATCAGCTTCGCGGCGTGGAAGGCCGCGCCCTCCCGCTTCTGCACGAGCACGTTCAGCGGCTTGAGGTCGCCGTGCACGGTGCCGCTGTCGTGCAGCTGCCTGAGGCTCGACCCGAGCGTCTTGAGCAGCACCGTCTTCTGCCGGGGGTCCAGGTCCTGGGGCCGGTCCAGGCTGGTGGTGTCGATCCGCTCCGTGACCTTGTAGTACGTGGAGCCCACGTGGAAGAAGTCGGTGGCGAGCACGATGTTGCCGCCGCCGAGGGTGTCCGGCCGCAGCCGCTTCATGACGTCGCGGTGCCGCTTCTCGAACTCCTTGGCGACCTCGCGGCGGATGCGGACGCTCTTGGAGTCGGCGGCGTCGTCGCGCGGGCGCTTGGGTTCGAGGAACTGCTTGATGAAGTACTGGCCCCCGTCCTTCTCCGCGAAGGCCCAGATGCACTTCCCCCCGTTGGCGTTGGTCGGTTCGGTGACGATGCGGTAGCCCGCGATCGTGTCGCCCAGTTTCATCGGTGCTCCTCGGACGCGGGCGGCAGGTGGTTCTCGTACGTGGTCCGGTAGGTCTCCCAGGTGCGGTCCTGCCAGGCGCGGACGCGGGCCTGGGTCTCCTGCGGGCCCTCCGGCTCCTCCGGCTCCCCGCCCCCGGCGCGCGGCGCCCCGTCGAGGACGGCCGGGCGCCCCCGCCCGTACCGCTCGGTCAGTTCGGCGAAGCGGTGCTCGTACGTGGCGGCCAGCGTCGGGAAGTCCTGGTGGCCGAGGGCGAGCAGCGCCAGCGAGGCGTCGTCCCCGGTGTACCGCTGGACGCCGCGGCGGAGCAGGTCGGCCCACTCGTACGTGCTCCCGGCCCGGCGCAGGGTGTCCAGGAGCAGGTGCTCGAAGTCGGCCGGGGTGTGCACGTAGCCGAAGTAGCCGTCGGTGGCGGCGATCAGCACGCACGGCATGTCGAACGAGGCGATGTGCTGCGTGTCGATGGTGAACTCCCGGTCCGCGCAGATGACGTTGGTCATCGGAGGATCGGTGCGCAGCAGTTCGAGGGCGTCGCTCTCGCGGGTGTGGTCCCGGGTGAGGACGTGCAGGCCGCCGGTCGGCGTGAGCACGTACGCCCGGGAGTCGCCCGCCCACAGCGGGCGCAGTTCGACCGTGGTGTTGCCGTGGACGCGGTAGTGCACGCCCGCCAGGGTCGTCGGCAGGTGGCGGCGCATGGTGCCGCCGATCTTGCTGCGGCGCTGCGGTGCCATGGCGAGGAACCAGTCCAGGTACTGGTGCAGGCTCTCGGGTCCGGCCTCCTCGCCCTCGCGTGCCACCTCGCGGAACCAGCACTCGGTGGCGAGCCGCGCGACCCGCGAGCCGACCCAGGCCCCGGTGTGCCGGAGGCCGTCCGGCCCTTGCCAGACCGGGCCCGCGCCCGCGCCGCCCGAACCGTCGAACACCGCGATCATGCCCTCATCGCTGGGCCAGTGGTGCACCACGAACGGCTCGGCGTCCTCACCGTGACCGGCCACCTGCTCGGTCCACACCGAGAGCGCCTGGAACCCCGTGTAGCCGTCGGGCGCCGACCACACCAGCTGGGGCGGCAGCCGGCGCTCTTCCGGCTTCGGCTCGTCGCCGGACCCGGCGGGAGCGTGGTGCGCTCCCTTGGGGCCCGCCATCGGGCCCGGCCCGATCAGCGGACCGGCGACACCCGCGCGCGCCGGCGGCGTGCCCGCGGGCGCCGGTGCCGCGGCGGGCGCGGGCGGCGGGGGAGGGCCGGGAGGCCCCGGCGGCGGAGGCGGACCCGGCGGCCCGGGGGGCGGCGGCGTGCCCGGCGGGGCGCCCGCGGGCGGACGATGATCGGGGCGGTGGGCGGGCCCGGCCCGCCACGCACTGTGGTCGTGCTCTGCCATCAACGCTCCCTGTCGGGTCCGGGTCGGGGGGTGTCCCGCTTGGTGGTGCCGCGCACCCTGCTCACCCGCGGCGGCGCGTCCGGGTCGGGTTCGCCGGTCGCGGCGCCGCGGGGCGGCGTGCCGGGCCGGTCGGCGGGGCCGGAGCGCCGCTCCGGGGCGGGCTCCCGGTCGCGGCCCCGGCCCGCGCTGGGGTCGGGCAGCGGCTCGTCCTCGGGCGGCCCGGAGCGCCCGGTCCCGCGCGCCGCACCGCCGTCGCGTCCGTATCCGGGGTCGCCCTCGTACGGGTACCCGCGGGCCGCGCCGCCGCGTTCGCCGTCCCGCCCCGTTCCGGAGCCGCGCCCGGACCCGGCGTCGGTCCCGTACCCGGCGCCCCGTCCGTACGCGCCCTCGTACCCGGCGTCGGGCCCGGATCCGGCGCCGCGGCCCGTCCCGGTGTCCCGTCCGTACCCGCCACCGCGCCCGTACCCGCCCGCGCGTCCGGCGTCGGGCCCGGATCCGGCGCCGCGGCCCGTCCCGGTGTCCCGTCCGTACCCGTCCTCGCCTCCGTACCCCGTGCCGCCCTCGTGCCCGGACCCGCCGTCGTGGTCCGCCGGGCGGGCGCCCGGCCCGTACCCCCCGGTGCGGCCCGTGCCGTACGTCCCCGAGATCCGGCTGCGGCCGGGGCGGGTGGGGCCCGCGTCCCGCACGACCTCCCCGCGGAGCGCGTCGCGGGGCCGGGGTTCGTCCTCCGGCCCGTGGCCGGGGCCGAGGGCCGCCGGCGGGTCCGCGGGGCGGGCCAGCGAGCCGCGCAGCCGCCCGCGCCGGGCCGCCCCGTCGAAGAGCCCGTCGCCCTCGCGGAGGACCTCCTCCAGGATGGTCCGCTCCAGCTCGGCCTGCTCGAAGGGCTCCCGGTCGGCGTCGCCGCGCTCCAGGACGAGACGCATGATGGTCTGTCGGACCTCGCGCTTCTCGGCCTCGTTCTTCTCGATCCAGGTGAGGGCGGCGCGGGGGCCCTCCTTCTCCATGATCTCGGCGATCAGGCCGTCGAGGCCCTCCTCGCGGATCATGTCCATGTGCCGTGCGCGGCGCATCCCGGCGAGCCGGGTCTCCCGGACGACGTTCCGGAAGTCGCGCCCGCTGGTGGCGATCTCGTCCTCGTCGACGAGGAGTTCCACGTGGACGCCGCGCAGCCGGACCGCGTCGTCGCCGGTGAACCCGGCGACGGTGGCGTTGAGCGCCACCTCCGCCTGGTGGAACTGGGCGATGTCGTACTCGCGCGAGACCTCGCGCAGTGTCTTCCGCAGGTAGTCGAAGAGCGTCTCGCTCATGTCCCGGATGCCGCGGTCCACGACCTGGGCGGGGTCCGCGACCCGGCACACCAGGTCGACCCGGCTGCGGAAGGAGAACGTGTGGTCGCGGCTGAGCAGCGGTATGTCGAGGACGAGACGGTGCTCGGTCAGGTCGACGGTGAACATCCCGCTGTAGGCGCCGAAGCGGGAGGACGGTATCTCCTCCCCGTTGCGGACCGTCAGGGACGGGCCGCTCTCCCGGACCAGGACCAGCGCGCGACCGGGCTGCGGAGGACGTACCGGACTCGTCAGCCGCCACTTGGGCAGTTCCTCGTAGGACAGCACCGGGTCGTAGGTCTGCTGTTCTCCCACGGGGGGCCTCCTTCCACTTCCTCGGGGCGTTCCGCCCTCTCGGACGGGGCGGTTCGAACGGTCGGGTCGTGCCCGGTCGTCCGTGTCAGGTCGTACGGGCCAGCGCGTCACGCAGCAGGGCGGCGTTCCGCGACGGCCGTTCGCGGTCCTCCGCCCAGGCCCCCAGCCACCACAGCAGCCGCTCGCGGTGGGGTTTCGAGGTCCGGGAGACGTCCCACAGGAGGCGGTTCAGCGCTTCGAGGGCGGACCGGCCGCCGCGGTCGGCGTGGACGTCGATCCACTCCCGCAGTGCGGCGAGTGCCCGGTCCCGCAGCGGCGGGCAGGCCAGCGCACGCGCCCACAACTCCGCCATCCGCTCCTCGTGCGCGGGGAGGGCGCTGAGCAGCAGGGGGACGCCGGACACGCCCTCCGCCGGTCCGCCGGCCACCGGTTCGTACGGGCGGCCCGTGGCGAAGAGGAAGGCCGACAGCGACTTGACGACCATGGGGGAGCGGTCCTGCGGCCCGGACCAGTCCAGGTAGGCGTCGAGCAGCTCCGCCGCCCGCCCCTGGTGGGCGAGGCGGACCCCGCCCCAGGCCACGGACGGCAGGGTGCCCCAGTCGTCGTCGCGGTCGAGTGCGTCGTGCAGGACTGCCACGGCCCGTGCGGGAGCCGCCCGGCCGAGGAGCCCGCCCGCCGTGTTGGCCGCGGTCCCGGCGAGCCGCCGCTGGCGGACCGAACTGCCGCCGCGCGCCCAGCCGTGCAGCAGTTCCCACACGGCCTCGGTCGAGTCCTCCCGGCTTCCCGCCACGCCGAGCGCGGTCGCGGCGGCCTGGCGGAGCTGCCAGGAGTCGGCGGAGGCCCAGGCGGTCAGGAAGCGGTGCACCGCGTAGTGGTGGTCGGCCCAGGCGAGGATCCCGGCGGCGACGGCGGCCCGGGCGCGGACCTCCAGGTCGTGGTGGTCGAGGAGGCGGCGCAGCCAGCTGAGGAGGGCTTCGCGCCAGCCGTCGAGTCCGGTCCAGGCGTAGACCAGGACGACCTGGGCCAGCAGCGGGTTCCGGAAGCGGACCCGCGGCGGACCCGAGGCGTCGGCGTCGAGGCGTATCCACTGCTGCTCGTCGCCGAGCCGGTCCCTGAACCGTACGTCCGGCGGGGCGGGTTCGGGGGTCGCGAGCGCCGCCCGGAGGCGTACGGCCGCCTCGGCGACGGTGAGGTAGCCGCTGTCCTCCAGGACGGCGGCGGCGAGCGCGAACGCCACCGCCTCCGGGTTCCGGTGCCGGTCGAACCAGGCCCGCACCTGGTCGCTCGGGTCGCGCAGCGCGGCCGCTGCCGCCACCACGTCCCGGCCGGCGGAGAGGTCGGCGGCGAGGCGCGCGGCGTGCCGTGCGGCGGGCATCTCCCGCAGCGTGTCGGCGACGCCGCCGGAGGCGAGCGTCGCCCGCAGCCGGGCGCGGGCCTCCGGTGAGCCGCCGTGCCCGAGCACCCGCCGTTCGAGGACGGCCAGCGGGTCCACGGGCGTCAGCGCGTGCACGGCCACCGACTCGGTGCCGTCGGCCCGGACGGTGACCGCGAGGTCCTGGCCGCCGGTCAGGACCAGGTGGCACCCGTGGTGGCGCAGCGCCGCCACGACCGCCGGGAGCCTGCGGGGGAGCGCCTCGAAGTCCCGTGCGCCGGCCCGGCCGTCCTCGACGGTGAGCAGGTATCCGCTGTCCTTGACGGGGGGTTCCCAGTCGGGGGCGAGGACGGCCGCCGGGTCGAGGAGGCGGTGGCAGACGCCGCCGCCGTCGGCGCCGCCCAGCGCGAGGGCCTCGGCGAGCAGGTTGACGGCGGTGGCCTCCCGGCCGCTGCCGGACGGCCCGGTCAGCACCAGGAGCCGATGCTCGCTCAGCGCCGACAGCGCGGAGGCGTACCCCGCGGGCTGGACGAACAGCTCGGTGTGGTCGACGAGTTCGGCGGCCCCGAGCGGCACGGTCCCGCCGCCGCGGTGGCCGGCCCGCGCATGCCGCTCGCCTCCGGCGTTGAATCCGCCGCCGAAGCTGACGGTGTCGTTGAAGAGCGCCAGGGTGCCGATCCGGGTGCCGGAGGCGTCGTCGTTCAGTCGCCGCGCGATCAGGTCCGCGATGGCGCCGGCGCGCTGCGCGTCGGACCGCTCGGCGTCGTCCGCGGCGGTTCCCTCCTGGAGGGAGCGCATGGCCGCGTCCGCGCTGACGGGTCCGTCCTGCTCCGGGCCGTCCCCGCGGGAACCGCCCTCCGGCGCGCCCGTGGCGTCGGGCGGGGAGGCCGGGGCGGGGGAGGCCTCGGAGCGGTCGGTCGGACCGCCGGCCGACGGCTCGGCGGTGGGTTCCTCGCTCATGGCACAGGTCTTCCGGGGTGGTTCGGCGAAGAGGCGGGAGCGGCACGGCCGCCCCCCCTTGGTCGGGGACGCGCCCTCCCCGACCGGCGGGGAGGTGCGGCGGTCCTCGGCGACCGGGGACGTGCGGGTCCCCGGCTACCGAGGACGTGGGAACGTCGTCAGGAGACGTTCCAGTCGCCCTGGATCTCGACCTTCTCGTTGAAGACCTGGGCGTTCTTGATCAGCGCCGCGCTGACCTGCGGGCCGCCGCGCCCGGAGGCGGCGACGGCCTCGTCGACGAGCCGCCGCATGTCGCCCTCGAAGTCCCGGTCGCGCAGCATGTGCGCCGAGAGCATCCGTTCCAGGTCCTGTCGGCCGGATTCGTCGTCCGGCGTGTCGGTCACCCGCTCCAGCGCGGCCTCGGCGTCGCCGTCGCCCCGGAACCTCTCCCTGATCCGGGCGACCAGCCGGGCCCCGCCGGTCCAGCCGCTCCGCCCCGCCTCCTGCCCCGTGGCCTCCAAAGCGCCCTTGACCACGAGCGCCACGCCCGCAGCCGCGATGGCCGTCAGTGGCTCCATGTGTTCCCCCGGTTGTTCCGTGCACTCACCCGCAAACAGGTGAGGCCATTCAAGTACTCACCGTGAGGGGCGCCAGGGTTTCCGTGAACTATGACTGAAATCCGACGTCCCTCAGGGGCGGGAGGTGGCCGGATCTCGTACGGGGCGGGGGAGCCGTCAGTGCACGGAGAAGCCGCCGTCGACGAAGAGGGACTGCCCCGTGACGTACGCGGAGGACGCGCTCGCCAGGAACACGGCCGCGCCCGCGAAGTCCTCGGCGAGACCGTTGCGGCCGACGAGCGTCCGGGCGGCCAGGGCGGCCACCTTGTCGGGGTCGGCGGCAAGGCGCGCGTTGAGCGGGGTCAGCACGACGCCGGGCACCAGCGTGTTGGCCGTGACGCCGTACGGGGACCAGGCCTCGGCCTGCGAGCGGGCCAGCGACTCCAGGCCGCCCTTGGACACCCCGTACGCCCCGCTCTGCACGAAGGCGCGGTGCGCCTGCTGGGAGGTGATGTGGATGATCCGGCCGAAGCCGCGCTCGGCCATGCCGGGACCGAAGCGCTGGCCGAGGAGGAACGGGGCCTCCAGGTTCACCGTCATCGTCGTGTCCCACACGTCCTCGCCGAGCTCGCCCAGCGGGGGACGGAGGTTGACGCCGGCGGAGTTGACGAGGATGTCGGGTTCGCCGAAGACCGCCGCGGCCTGCTCCGCGCCGGCCTTGATCCCCTCGCGCGTGCCCAGATCCGCGCTCACCCATGCGGCCCGGCAGCCGTCGGCGGTCAGCTCGTCGACGGCGGTGGCCAGATCTGCCTCCTTGCGCGCCACGACGACCACCCGGGCGCCGGCCCGGGCCAGGGCCCCCGCGACGGCCCGCCCGATGCCGGAGCTGCCGCCGGTGACGATCGCGGTGCGGCCGTCGAGGGAGAAGAGGTCGGCGAGGTACCCGCCGGGCGTCGTGCTCATCTGGTCCGTGCTCCTCGCGTCGTGCGTGCACCGGCCCGTCCGCGTGCGGTGGAGGGCAGGTACACGCATCCTGTCAGACGCGGGTCAGCCCAGGTCGGCGACGAACTCCGTCCAGGTGGCGGGGGAGACGACGAGCTGCGGCCCGGCGGGGTTCTTGGAGTCACGGACGTGCACGGCGGAGGGGCGGGTGGCGACCTCGACGCAGTTGCCGCCGTCACCGGTGCTGTAGCTGCTCTTGAACCAGGCCAGTTCAGTGGTGCTCATAGTGCTCCTCGGATCTCCCGCAACAGGCTCACGGTCGCCTCTACGGACAGAGCCTGTGCCCGCATCCTGGCATACCGCTGCTGGAGAATGCTGACCTCTTTGGACTCGGAGGCGAGCTGGCCGGTGCCCTGGCCTTCGCTATACGCGTACCAGGCGTTTTCCCTGGTCTCCAGGAGGCACAACGGCCCATCGAGCCCAGCGTGGTGTCCGCGTGACAGCGACATGATCTGGATGTCGACGTTGCGTCGCTCGCTGAGTTCGATGATGTGATCGATCTGCTCCCGCATGACTTCTGGGGTGGCCACTCGGCGGCGCAGAGCGTGCTCTTCGACGATGAAGCTGAAGACCGTCTCGGGGCATTCCGTGAGGATGTGCGTGCGCTCGATCCGGGCGACGAGGCTCGACTCGATCTTGTCATCGTTCATCGTCGGCAGTTGCTTCTCGAAGAGCGTTCGAGCGTACCTGCTCGTCTGGAGAAGCCCTGGCGCGATCCGAGGTTCGTAGGTGTACAGCGTCACTGCCAGGGGTTCGAGTTCTGCCCAGCGCTCGAACCACTTCGCGAGTCCCGCCTTGCGCGTCAGATGCTTCGCTGCCGCCTTGAGGGCACCGAATCCGTCGAGTACGTCCTCAGCCCGCTCCACGAACTCCTTGGACGGCAGCCGTCTGCCCTGCTCGATCGAGGCGATCGTCGGAACGGAGTAGCCCACCCGCGGAGCGAACTGTTCCTGCGTCAGCCCCGCGCGTCTGCGGAACACCTTGACCACTTCCCCGAAAGCCCTCAGGCTCTCCGACGTCTCGGGTTCGCTTCCCTTCGGAGCCCCGTCCGTCACCCCGCCACCTCCCGCACCCGTGCGCTCGCGTTGAACGAACCCATGCTCACGGGTAGTTACCGGTACCGTCCAGAGCGTGAACCCGTACGCCGCGCAGCGTACGGGTTCCTGAGCTGGTGACTGTGCCCGGCCGTCGCCACATTGGCCCCATGACCACCCCCGCGACCCGCCAAGCCGCCGTCACCGTACGTGTGTTCACCCAGCGCTTCAGCTCGACCCCGCGCGGAGCGCGCCTCGCGCGTCGGCTCGCCCTCCACCAGCTCGACCGGTGGCGCGTCCCCTACGGCTCCGAGACCTCCGACACCGTCGCCCTGCTCGTCGCCGAGCTCGCCGCCAACGCCGTCACCCACGGCCGCGTGCCCGGGCGGGACTTCGAGCTGACGCTCTCGTACACCCCCGGGCTGCTGCTGCGGATCGACGTCTCCGACACCCGGGGCGAGCGGCGGCCCGCCGCCACCGCCCCGGTGGCCCTCGACGAGGGCGGCCGCGGGCTGCTGCTCGTCGAGGCGCTGGCCTCCCGGTGGTCGGTGCTCGACCGTGTACCGGTCGGGAAGACCGTACGGGCCGAGCTCGACCTCGGCTCCTGACCGGGTGTCCGGCCCGTGGGGTCGCCACGGGCCGGACACCCCGCACTCAGCCGGTCCGGCCGCCCGGCGCCGGGGCGTAGCCCGCCGGGCGGGTCGTGAAGGTGCCCCGGCCCTGGGTGCGGCCGCGCAGGCGGGACGCGTAGCCGAAGAGCTCGGCCAGCGGCACCGTCGCCGCCACCACGGCCGTGCCCCCGCGGGTCGTCTGGTCCGTGACCCGGCCGCGGCGGGCCGCGAGGTCGCCGAGGACCGAGCCGACGGACTCCGCGGGGACGGTGACCGTCACGTCGGCCACCGGCTCCAGGAGCGTCATGACGCTCGCGCGGAGCGCCTCCCGCAGCGCGAACCTGCCCGCCGTGCGGAACGCCATCTCCGAGGAGTCCTTCGGATGCGTCGAGCCGTCCGTGAGCGTGACCCGGACGCCCGTCACCGGATGGCCGCCGAGGGGGCCCTCCAGGAGGGCGTCCCGGCAGCCGGCCTCGACCGCGCGGACGTACTCCTGCGGGACCCGGCCGCCCGTGACCGTCGACGCGAACGCGAACTCCGCGTCCTGCGCGTCCGCGAGCGGCTCGACGTCGATGACGACGTGGGCGAACTGGCCCGCGCCGCCGTCCTGTTTGACGTGGCGGTGGAGCAGGCCGGTGACGCCCTTCGCCACCGTCTCCCGGTACGCGACCTGGGGACGGCCGACGGCGACCTCCAGGCCCCGGTCCCGCCGCAGCTTCTCCACCGCGACCTCCAGGTGCAGTTCGCCCAGACCCGACAGGACGGTCTGGCCCGTCTCCGGGTCGGAGCGCACGACGAGCGACGGGTCCTCCTCGGAGAGCCGGGCGAGGGCCGTCGCCAGACGGCCGGTGTCCGTGCTCCGGCGCGCCTCGACCGCGACCGAGACCACCGGGTCGGCGGTCGTCGGCGGTTCGAGGACGATCGGCGCGTCCCGGGCGCACAGGGTCGCCCCGGCGCGGGCGCCCTTCGGTCCCACGACGGCGACGATGTCCCCGGCGCGCGCCGTGTCGACCTCGGTCGCCCGGTCCGCCTGGACCCGGAGGATGCGGGCGATCCGCTCGGTGCGTCCGCCGACGGTGTCGAGCACGGTGTCCCCCTTTCCGATCGTGCCCGCGTAGACGCGGACGTAGGTCATCCGGCCGGTGGCCGTCGCGTTCACCTTGAACGCGAGTGCGGTGAACGGCGCCTCCGGGTCCGCCGGCACCTCCCCGCGGACCGGAGGCATGTCCGAGGGCGCCGGGAGGTAGGCGACCACGGCGTCGAGCAGCGGCTCGACCCCGCGGTTGCGGTAGGCCGAGCCGCACAGGACGACGACGGCCTCGCCCGTGAGGGTCAGGTCGCGGAGCGCACCCGTGAGGGTGTCCGCCGAGAGCGCGTCCTCGCCGCAGAACTCCTCCAGGGCGCCCGGATGCAGCTCCGCGACGGTCTCCTCCAGGTGCCGCCTCCGCCGCCGGGCCTCGTCCCCGAGGTCGTCGGGGACCGGCAGGTCGGTGTACGTGTCGGCGCCGTCGGCCCACACGTACGCCCGCATCCTGACCAGGTCCACGACGCCCGTGAAGCCGTCCTCGCGGCCGACGGGGAGCTGGACGGGCAACGGGACGGTGCCGAGTCGGGTCCGGATCGACTCCACGGCGCCGTCGAGGTCCGCGCCGGCGCGGTCCAGCTTGTTGACGAACGCGATGCGGGGGACGCCGTGCCGGTCGGCCTGCCGCCACACCGTCTCGCTCTGCGGCTCGACGCCCGCGACGGCGTCGAAGACGGCGACCGCGCCGTCGAGGACGCGCAGCGAGCGCTCGACCTCGTCGGAGAAGTCGACGTGCCCGGGCGTGTCGATCAGGTTGACCCGGTGCCCGGCCCAGTCGCAGCTGACGGCCGCGGCGAAGATCGTGATGCCGCGGTCCCGCTCCTGCGGGTCGAAGTCGGTGACGGTGGTGCCGTCGTGGACCTCGCCGCGCCGGTGGGTGGCGCCGGTGAGGTACAGGATCCGCTCGGTGACGGTGGTCTTGCCGGCGTCGACGTGGGCCAGGATGCCGAGGTTTCGGACGCGGTCGACGGGGTGGGTACGCACGGTGTCGTGCCTTTCGCTGCTGCTGGAACGTGACAGGGCAGCGCGATTCCCGTACGCGGGCCGTCAGGAGGACGGAGGGGGCGTCACGGGGCGGCGATGGCGGGCGCGCAGCCGCCACCGGCCGGAGGGAGAGGCGAGGATCACGTCGTACCGGGCACGGGCGGACGACACGGCGGCGGCGTTGTGGCGGCGCACGGTCGTCTCCCCTCGGTCGGACGTCGGGCGGCGCATCGGTCGGTGCGCCGCGAGACGTGAGTGTAGGGAGGCGGGCGGGCGGCGCGACAGTGGTTTTCCCGGAGCCCGCGGAACGGCGACCGGAGAGCGGTCCATGATGCTGATGAACAGTCAACTCTCGGCCAGAGCCGTCTGATTGGCCGTATCTCCTCTGCCTCGTGACGCGCCCCGGGCGCTTAATGGTGCTCCCGCACGGTGCGGGTGTGAGTGACGAGGGCACGGGGGGGCGACCTATGGCTGTCGCAGGAAGCGCGGAGGGTCCGCCGCCCACACCGCCCTCCGGTCCACCGCCGGCACCGCCGCCGGGTCCGCCGTCCGGTCCGCCGCCGGGTCCGCCGCCCGCTCCGCCGCCGGACTCGCCGGAGCTGGACCTCCGCAACCGACGCGTCCTGCGCCTCTTCGTCAGTCGCCGGATGCTCTGGGTGGGTACCGCGGCCTTCCCGCTGCACAACATCACCCGCGTCGAGGCGTACAAGCAACAGCCCGACCGGGGTGCGGCCGTCCTGCGCTTCCTCAGATGGTTCGCCGCGGCCGTGGTGGTCTACGCCGTGGTCAGTGCGGGCGGCAGGTTCAGTCCAGGGGAGGGCAACCCGTTCGTGATCCTCGTCCTGATCGTGGTGGCCGTCTATCTCCTCAGGGAGTTGTTCGAGAAGCCGAAACCGGTGCTGGACATCGAGATGTCCAGCGGTTCCACCGTGTCCGTGACCCTGCCGAGCGTGGACGAACTCCGGCACATCGCCGGACTGATCGCCCGCGCGATCGACAACCCGGCAGCCGAGTTCAGCACGGTCGTCCAGCAGATCACCAACAACACGAACAACTACGGCCCGGTCATCACCATGAACGGCGGCCGGAACAACAGGGGGATCAGCCGGTGAGCGGCGACACGACGAACAACTACGGCCCCGTGGTCCACATGAACGACGGCCAGGGCAACGTCGGCATCAACTACGGCACGGTCGGCGGCGGCGGTGACGACCTGCTTCGCGTCGCCGTCGAGGAGCTCACCCGCCTGCTCCAGGGCCTCCGGCCGCACCTCACCCCGGAGCAGGCGCAGACGGTCGACGAGGCGCTGCCCGAGCTGACCGCCGACCGCGCGGCCCTGCGGCAGCGCGGCCTCGTGCTGGCGTCGGTCGCGCAGATCGCCGCCGCCGTCGGCGCCGTGGGCCAGCCCGTGGTGGACGCCCTGGGCCGGCTGCTCGCACTGCTCGGCTAGGGCGACGAACCCGAGGGGGCGCCCTGCCGGTCAGGCCGGCTGGAGGAGGTCCCAGCGGTTGCCGTACAGGTCCTCGAAGACGGCGACCGAGCCGTAGGGCTCGTGGCGGGGGTCCTCCAGGAAGGTGACGCCCGCCTCCGTCATCCGCGCGTGGTCGCGGGCGAAGTCCTCGGTGTGCAGGAAGAAGCCGACCCGGCCGCCCGTCTGGTTGCCGACCGAGGCCTCCTCGGTGTCGTTCTTCGCACGGGCCAGCAGCAGGCCCACGTTCCCGAGACCGCCGACTCCGCCCGCGCCGGCCGGGCGCACGACGACCCAGCGGTTGCCGTCGCCCCGGTCGGTGTCCTCGACGAGGTCGAACCCGAGGGCGTCGGTGTAGAAGGCGATGGCCTCGTCGTAGTCACGGACGACGAGGGTCACGAGTGCGATGGACGGCATGACCCCAACGTAATACGTGGGAGGTGCAGGAATCTATCCGCGTCGACCCGTGTCGACCCGTGCGCGACCCTTGCCGTGGGAGGGTCCGAACGAGGGTCCGGAGAGGGCCGGGCGAGGGTCGGTGTCAGGGCCGGGGCCCGGGGCCGCCGCCGGACCGGCGGCCCACCTGCGCCGGGCCCGATCGCGGCCCCGGGGACGCCGCCGAGCCGGCCGGAGCCCGGAGGCCGCGGGGCCCGCGGGCGCGGTGGGAGAATGCCCCGCATGGACGCGCAGCAGTTCGACCGCCTCGCCGCCCGGGCGCGGGACCTCGCCGGGCGCCCCGGCGACGGCCGGACCGTCCGCCGCGTCCTCGGCCTCGCCGGCCCGCCCGGCGCCGGGAAGTCCACCCTCGCCGCCCGGCTCGTCGACCGCCTCGACGGGCTCGCCGTCCTCGTCCCCATGGACGGGTTCCACCTCGCCCAGGCCGAACTCGAACGCCTCGGCCGCGCGGCCAGGAAGGGCGCGCCCGACACCTTCGACGCCGCCGGGTACCTCGCGCTCCTCGCCCGCCTGCGCGCCCCCGCGCCCGGCACCACCGTCTACGCCCCCGCCTTCGACCGCACGCTGGAGGAGCCGCTCGCCGGGGCGGTACCCGTCGGCCCGGAGGTCCCGCTCGTCGTCACCGAGGGCAACTACCTCCTCCACGACGAGGGCGACTGGGCCGGCGTCCTGCCGCTCCTCGACGAGGCCTGGTACCTCGACCTGGACGCCCGGCACCGCATCCCCCGGCTCGTCGACCGTCACGTCCGCTTCGGCAAGGACCGCGCCCGAGCCGAGCGCTGGGTCCACGACTCCGACGAGCCGAACGCCCGCCTGGTCGCCCGCGGCCGCGACCGCGCCCACCTCGTCGTCCCGATGACCTGAGACCGGACCCGCATGCCGCGGGCCGCGGTGGATAGGCTGGCGCCATGACCACCCCTCAGGAACTGCCCGACTGGGAGCGGCGCGTCGCCGCCCTGTGGGAGCGGCTCGACGCGTACGAGCCCGCCGACTTCCGCGCCCGGGCCGCCGCCCTCGCCGCCGAGCGACCCGCCGACGACGCGGCCGCCCTCTTCGAGCTGGGCGCCGCCCACGACTCCACCGGGCAGCCGGACGAGGCCGTGCGCCTCTACCGGCAGGCGCTCGACCGGGGCCTCACCGGACTGCGCCGCCGACGGGCCGTCATCCAGCTCGCCAGCAGCCTGCGCAACCTCGGCCGTCCCGACCGCAGCGTGGAGCTGCTCACCGTCGAGCGGGACATCCCCGCCGACCGGCTCGACGCCGACGAGACCGCGCTCTCCGGCGCCGTCGACGCCTTCCTCGCCCTCGCCCTCGCCGACACCGGCCGCGACCGCGAGGCCGCCTCCCTGGCCCTCGGCGCCCTCGCGCCCCTGCTGCCCCGGTACAACCGGTCCCTCGCCCACTACGCGCAGGCCCTCCTCACCGCCCCCGACGGCTCCTGACGCCGGGCCCCCGACCGGCCCGCCGGCCGAACCCGGAAGCCCGCTCGCCGAGTTCACCCGACGGCTCAAGAGCCGACACCCGTAGTCGCTACCCTGTGCGCAACGGCGACGGAAGGCGGGCGGGCGTGGCGTGGTTGCGACGAGGACCCAGGCGGGACGGCGACGACGCACCGAGGGACCCCGGGTTCACGTACTTCTCGCAGCGTGAGGCCGCGCTCTTCCGGGGACGCGTCCGGGAGACCTTCGCCGAGCTGGGCCTGGAGGTCAGCGTCTACGCCGACCACGTCGTCGACGACAAGGGCCGCCGCTTCGGCCTCGGGAACCTCGCCGCCGTCTGCCACCAGGACCGGCGCGGGCCCCGCGTCTGGCCCGGCATGATCAACCGCCACATCGGACTGGTCGTCCGCGCCATGGACGGCCCCTCCGCGCTCGACACCCTGCCGCCCGAGCAGATCCGCTCCCAGCTGTACCCCCGGGTCGTCAGCGGCGACGGCATCGACGCCGCCGCCTTCGGGTACGCGCGGACCGTCGCCCCCGGCCTGTACGAGATCCTCGCCCTCGACCTGCCCGAGAGCGTCATGATGCTCACCGACGAGGCGCTGGAACGGCTCGGCGACCACGCCCAGCTGCGCGACCGGGCCCTGCGCAACCTGCGCGGGCTGCCCGTCGAGGAGCACGAGACCGTCCGCGACGCCGACGGCATGTGCTTCGAGATCATCCTCGGCGACTCCTTCTACACCGCGAGCCGCGTCCTCGACCTGGAGGGTGTGGCCCGGCGGGTCACCGGGCTGCCGCTCGGCGAGCACGGCGCCCTCGTCGCGATGCCCTTCCGGCACCAGCTCGCCTTCCACCCCATCCGCGACACCTCGATCATCCCGGCCCTCGGCGCGATGGCCTCCTTCGCCGCCTCCGGGTACGAGGACACGCCGGGGGCCATCAGCCCGTACGTCTTCTGGTGGCGCGGCGGCACCCTCACCCAGCTCAGCGAGCACGACGAGGAGCGCGGAGACCTGCGGATCGTCGTCGGCGACGACTTCCAGGAACTCCTGGAGCGGCTGATCGCGCAGGGCCCCGACCTTCGCTGAGCGGTCGCGGACGGGGGCCTCCCCCGGCAGGATTGCGGTACGCCGAGGACGCCGCGGACGCCCAGAAGGAGAGCCCGATGCCCAGCAGCCCCGCCCCCGAAGCGGCCGACGAGCGGGGCGACACCCCCGTGCCGTTCACCGCGGACGACTACCGGGCCCGCATGGCCCGCGCCGCCGCGTCCGCCGCCGACGCCGGACTCGCGGGCGTGATCGTCGCCCCCGGCCCCGACCTCGTCTACCTGACCGGGTACCAGCCCACCGCGATCACCGAACGGCTCACCGCCCTCGTCGTCGCCCCCGGCCGGGACCCCGTCCTCGTCGTCCCCACCCTGGAGGCGCCCGACGCCGAGAAGGCAGCCGGAGCCGCCGCGCTCACCCTGCGGGACTGGACCGACGGCAAGGACCCGTACGCCGTCACCGCGCCCCTCCTCGACGCCGACGGCCGGTTCGGCGTCAGCGACAACGCCTGGGCCATGCACCTCCTCGGACTCCAGCAGGCCCTGCCGGGGACCTCGTACGTCTCCCTCACCGAGGCCCTGCCGATGCTCCGCGGCGTCAAGGACGCCCACGAGCTCGCCCGGATCGCGGCCGCCGGAGCCGCCGCCGACCGGGCGTACGGCGAGATCCTCGGGGTCCGCTTCGCCGGCCGCCGGGAGACCGACGTCGCCGCCGACCTGGCCGCCCTGCTGCTGCGCTTCGGGCACTCCCAGGTCGACTTCACGGTCGTCGGCTCGGGCCCCAACGGCGCCAACCCGCACCACGAGGCGGGCGACCGGGTCATCGAGCGCGGCGACATGGTGGTCCTCGACTTCGGCGGCCTCAAGCACGGGTACGGCTCCGACACCACCCGCACCGTCCACGTCGGCGAGCCCACCGACGAGGAGCGGCGGATCCACGACCTCGTCCGGGAGGCCCAGCAGGCCGGTTTCGAGGCCGTACGGCCCGGGGTCGCCTGCCAGGAGGTCGACCGGGCGGCCCGCAAGGTCATCACGGACGCCGGCTACGGCGAGTACTTCATCCACCGCACCGGCCACGGCATCGGCGTCACCACCCACGAACCGCCGTACATGATCGAGGGCGAGGAGCTGCCGATCGTGCCGGGCATGTGCTTCTCCATCGAGCCCGGCGTCTACCTCCCCGGCCGCTTCGGCGTCCGCATCGAGGACATCGTCACGGCGACGGAGGACGGCGGGGGGCGCCGCTTCAACAACACCCCGCACACCATGGCGATCGTGGAGTAGCCGTAGCCGTAGCCGTAGCCGCAGGCCCGGTCAGCCGTCCGTCAGGACGACGGCCGACTCGCCGGGGAGCCGCAGGACCCCGTCCGCCGCCGGGGGCTCGACCGGCTCCCAGGCGGCCAGCACCCGGTCGCGGCCGTTGGTGCCGAGCGGGATCGCGGCCGGCTCCTTGCCCAGGTTGACCGCCACCCGCAGCACACCGCGCCGGAAGACCAGCCAGCGGGCCTCCTCGTCGAAGGCGGCCTTGACCCCCGCCAGGTCCGGGTCCGTCAGGTCCGGCAGGGTGCGGCGGAGCGCGATGAGCTCGCGGTGCCAGGTGAGCAGCCGGCGGTGCGGATCCCGCTCCCGCTCGGACCGGTCGAGGACCGAACGGTCACGGGTGGCGGCCTCCTGCGGGTCGGGCACCTCGTTCTCGTCCCAGCCGTGCTCCGCGAACTCCCGCCGCCTGCCCCGCCGTACGGCCTCCGCCAGCTCCGGGTCGGTGTGGTCGGTGAAGTACTGCCAGGGGGTGGACGCCCCCCACTCCTCGCCCATGAAGAGCATCGGCACCGAGGGCCCGGTGAGGACCAGCGTCGCCGCGCAGGCCAGCAGCCCGGGGGAGAGGGAGGCCGAAAGCCGGTCGCCCAGAGCCCGGTTGCCGATCTGGTCGTGGGTCTGCGCGTACCCGAGGAAACGGTGGGCGGGGGTCCGCTCGCGGTCCACCGGGCGCCCGTGCCGGCGTCCCCGGAACGCCGAGTGGGTGCCGTCGTGGAAGAAGACATGGGTGAGGGTCTTCGCGAGGGCCGCCATCGGGGCGCGCGCGAAGTCCGCGTAGTAGCCCTGGGACTCACCCGTCAGCGCCGTGTGCAGCGAGTGGTGGAAGTCGTCGTTCCACTGGGCGTGGACACCGAGCCCGCCGAGTGCCCGCGGCGTCGTCGTCCGCGGGTCCCCGAGGTCGGACTCGGCGATCAGGAAGTGCGGCCGGCCCTGCTCCCTCGCCAGTTCGTCGACGGCCGCCGAGAGCTCCTCCAGGAAGGTCAGCGCCCGGGTGTCGGCCAGCGCGTGCACCGCGTCCAGCCGCAGCCCGTCCACGCGGTGGTCCCGCAGCCAGGCGAGCGCGCTGCCCCGGAAGTAGGCGCGGACCTCGTCCGAGCCGGGCGCGTCCAGGTTCACCGCCGCGCCCCACGGCGTGTGGTGGGTCTCCGTGAAGTACGGCCCGAAGAAGGGGAGATGGTTGCCGTCGGGGCCGAGGTGGTTGTGCACGACGTCCAGGACGACGCCCATGCCGAGGCCGTGCGCCGTGTCCACGAACCGCTTCAGCGCCTCGGGGCCGCCGTACGGTTCGTGCACCGCCCACGGCGCCACCCCGTCGTACCCCCAGCCCCGCACCCCGGGGAACGGGCACAGCGGCATCAGCTCCACATGGGTGATGCCGAGGCCGGCGAGCTCCCCGAGGCGCGCGGCCGCCGCGTCCAGGGTGCCCTCCGGGGTGTACGTGCCGACGTGCAGCTCGTACAGGACGGCGCCGCGGAGCCGCAGCTTCGGGGACTCGTTCCGCCAGACGTACGCGGAGTGGTCGACGACCGCGCTCAGCCCGTCCGGACCGTCGGGCTGCCGGCGGGAGCGCGGGTCGGGCAGCAGGGGCCCGCCGTCGAGCGCGAAGCCGTACCGGTCGCCGTCCTCGGCGGCGACGACGCCCGTCCACCAGCCCTCCCGCTCGGCGTCCCGCTCCAGGGGGTGCGAGGAGCCGTTCAGCTCCAGCGTCACCCGGTCACGGGCGTTCGGCGCCCACACCTCGAAGAGCACGGGGATCCCCTCGTCGACGGACCGGCCGCGGCACGGCCGGCTACCGCGACCATCCTGGCAGTCAGGACCCCGCCACGCCCGGTGTGTCCCACACGTAGTTGACGGCGCGCTCGAAGGTGACGTAGCCCGCCCGGGCGAACGCGGCCGCCATCGGGACGTTGCCGAGGTCCGTCGCCGCCCGGATCCGCGGGACGTCGGCGGCGGCGAGGACGCGCGTGCCCTCCGCCAGGACGTCGTCGACGTACCCGTGGCCGCGGTGCGCGGGCAGCACGCCGATGTACGCGATCGTGTGGTGGTAGTTGTTCCGCGCGGGCACCACGAAACCGACCGGTTCGCCCGTCCCCGGGAGCTGCGCCACCCGCCACCACTCCCGCGGCGAGGCGTAGTGCGCCAACTCCTCGTCGTAGTGCTGCTCCGCGGCCTCGCGGGCGGAGAGACCGGACGCCAGATCGGCGCGGCCGTGCGCGTCGAGCGTGCCCTCCATGACCGGGGTCATCAGCGTCACCAGGTCCTCGCGGTCCCGCACCGGGCGGAACTCCAGCCGGCCGTCCGGCTCCGGCACGGGGGCGCCGGGGCGCCACTCCAGGCGCAGCCGCTCCACGAGCGGACGGGCGCCCGCCTCCACCAGGACACCGAAGACGGACTCCAGGAGGGAGCGGGTCTCCGGCCGCTCGCGCCAGTCCGCCGGCATGAAGCGGCCGAACTCGGGGGGCCGCGTGCCCGCGGGGACGACGGCGGCGGTGGCGGTCTCCAGGAGCCGCCGGCCGACCTCGGCGCGCGCGGCCTCCGACAGCTCCGGGGCGAGGTCCAGGAAGTCGAGGGCCTGCGGCGGGCCGCCGGCCGCGTTCGTCCACCAGGAGAGCCGGCCGAGGAGCCGGTCGCCGTCGAGGGCGACCCACATCCACCCGGGGACGCGACGGCCGGTGGCGAGGTCGTCGGCGACCTCGTGGTCGAGCGAGTAGGTGAGGCGGAGGAACAGGTCGAGCTCCTCGGGCCCGGCGAGCGGCCGCACGACGAGCCCCGGCAGGAGGGCCGTGCCGTCGGTGGTGCCGGTCGTCCCGGTGCCGCTGATGGTGCTGGTGGTGCTGGTGGTGCTCGAAGGAGACGTGGTCACGTCGTGCTTCCCCCTGGGGAATCGGTGCGGTGGAGACGGCAGACCGTAGCAGCGGGCACCGCCGACGGGGTACGGAGTTTCCGCCGGGACCCTTCTGGACACTGCGGCCCCGGCGGAAGGACAATCAAGAGGTGACGACCCCTTTCGAGCTTCCGGCGAACACCCCTCGGCTGACCGACGCCGAGCGGGACCGCGCGCTGGTGCTGCTCCGTGAGGGCGCCGCCCAGGGCCGCCTCTCGCACGACACGTTCGTCTACCGGATGGAGCGCGCGCTCCAGGCCCGGCGCCCCGACGAACTCGCCCTGCTCACCGCCGACCTGAGGACCGAGGGCACGTGGACCCGCCGGGTGGTGGGCGCGGTCGAGCGGATGTCGGCGTTCACGGCCAGGCTGGGACGCGCCTGGTCCGCGGAGCGGCTGCCGAAGCTGCTGCTGCCCCTGCCGGGCCCGCACCCGCTGCGCATCGGCCGCGATCCGGTCAACGGCCTCCGCCTCAGCCACGAGACGGCCTCCCGGCTGCACGCCGAGCTGTCGATGCAGAGCGGCATGTGGGTGCTCCGCGACCTCGGCTCCACGAACGGCACCACCGTCAACGGACGGCGGGTCACGGGCGCGGTGGTCGTCCGCTCCGGCGACGTGGTCGGCTTCGGCCAGATGTCCTTCCGTCTCTCGCACGGCTAGGCCGTCTCTTTCGGATCTTGCCGGTCAAGCCCGCGTCGTCCGGTGCCGTGCATCGCAAGGCGGAGAGGTACCCGCGTACTGGACGTACCCGGGTATCTCGACAACGCGGCGAGGTGCGGTGCCGGGCGGCGCGGGTCAGGCAAGATCCGGAAGAGACGGCCTAGGCGCCGGCGGCGGCCCTTTCCGGCTGCGCGGCCGAGCCCGCCGAGTCTCCGTCGCCCCGCACGCCGCCCGTCCACGTATCACCCGTTCGGCGGTATGCGGCGGGCGGCGCGGCGCGCGCGGTGGTGGGGTGGGGGGACGCGCGCCACCGTCTTCGGCCGCGGCACCCACCGCCGAACGACAGGGGGCGCGATGAGCCACGAGCAGCACCGCGAGCCGGGCCGGGGCACGGGCGACGACCTGCCGGAGGCACCGCCCGCGGACCCCTGGACCCGCCTGCCGTCCATGGCACCGGCGACGCCCCCGGCCGACGGCCGCGCGACCGCGGGACGGACGGGCGGCGTGCTGCGGACCGGCCCCGCGTCCCTGCCCGGCCGCGTGCCCACCGCGTACCGGACCGCCGGCCCGGCCGGGGCCGGAGTCGTCGCGCCGAGCCCCCTCGACCCCGGTGCCTCGCGGGACCCGCACGGGATCCACCGGACCCTGCGCGAACAGTTCCCGCTCACGTACGACCCGCTGCTGCGGGCCTGGGTCCTCAGCCGGTACGCGGACGTGGCCACCGCCCTGACCGACAGCCGGTTCACCCACGGGCACCGCCCCGGCGACCCGCCCTGCGCCCGGGCCCACGTCGATGTCGACGTGGCGGCCCTGCGCGCGGTCGCCGAGCGGACGGCGTACGTCCTGGCCCGCAGGATCGCCGAGCGCCCGCAGGCCGACCTGGTCGCCGAGTTCTGCCACTGGCTGCCCGCCGGGACCGTCGCCGCCGCCGTCGGGGTGCCCTACCGCGACATGATGCGGCTCGTCCGCGGCCGGGCCGCGGGCGCCCTCGCGGGCGAGTGCGGCGGTCAGATCGCCGTACGGGAGAAGGCCCTCGCCTCCTTCCTCGGCAACGTCCTGTCGGACCCGGACCTGGTGGCCGCCCTCCGCGACGCCCCCGCCGGACTCGTGGGCCGGGCCTGGGCGGAGTCGCTGCGCCGCGACCCGCCCGTGCAGATCGCCGTGCGCCGCACCTCCGCCGAGGTCGCGGTCGGCGGCGGCACCGTCCCCGCGGGCGCCTCCGTGGCCCTGCTGGTCGGCTCGGCCGGCCGCGACCCGGAGCGCTTCCGCGAACCCGACCGCTTCGATCCGTTCCGCGACGACCCGGGCCAACTCACCTACGGCAGCGGCTTCTGCCCGGCCGTGATCCTGGCCGGCCTGGAGGCCGAGTACGCCCTGCGGGCGCTGTTCACGGCCATGCCGCGGCTCCGACTCGCCGACGGCTTCCGGCCCGTGTGGACCGGGCTCATCACCCGGGCACCGCGGAGTCTGATCGTCCGTCCGGGCGGCTGAACGGCACCCCCGACCGCTGCTAGGGTGACGTGCGCTCGTCAAAAAGCGCCATTTCAGTACCACTTCCAACGGGGATTCAAACGTGAAGATGCGTCATGTCCGCGCGATCGCCGTCTTCGGCATCGCGGTCGTCGCCCTGACCGGTGCCCGCGGCTCGCACGGCGGCAGCTGCGGCGGCAGCAGCGGTTCCGGCAGTTCCAGCAGCAGCAACCACAACAGCGACAACGACAGCACCTCCGGCGGCACGTCCGGCGGCTCCCTCCCCGGCGGCTCCAGCAGCGCCGACAAGGCCGTCCGCGACGTGACCATCAACGAGTGCAAGTTCGACCCGGCGACGAAGAACCTCGTCGCCCGGATCACCGTCAAGAACGACAACGCCCTCGACTACGACTACAGCGTCACCATGAAGTTCAAGGGCGACGCGGGCGGCACCGCGATCCCGGCGACCGCGACGAAGACCGCCGTCGCGGTCGCCTCCGGCGCCTCCCAGAGCGTCGAACTGAGCACCGCCTACCCGGGCTCCGGCGACGGTTCCGAGTACACCAAGTGCGAGGTCTCGCGAGCCTCCCGCTCCTGATCCTCGGAGAGGGCCCCGGGGACACCCCCGGGGCCCTCAGTCGCGGACGCGCGCCAGCAGCGCCACCGGACGCTCCGCGAACAGCTCCGCCAGCTTCAGCTCCGTCGCCGGACCGCCGATGAACTCCCGCACCCCGTCCAGGGCGTCGGCCCACCGGCCCTCCGGCAGGACCAGCTCCGTGTCCTGCCAGCCGCCCGCCTCCGCGAGGCGCAGCGGCAGCCGGGTCACGGCGGTGAGCACCTCGTCCGACCGCACGAAGGCCAGGCAGTGGGCCGCGGTCGGCCCCTCGGCCGCCAGCGGGGCGTACCCGCCGCGCGCCCCGAAGGCCGCCGGACGCTCACGGCGCAGCCGCAGCGCCGCCCGCACCAGGGCCGTGCGGTCGTCGTCCGCGCCGACGGCGAACGGAGCCCGGTTGTCCGGATCGACCAGGGCCCGGTACTCGCGCTCCGTGTTCTGGTACAGCTCCGGCACCCCCGGCATCGTCAGCTGCGCGAGCAGCGCGCCCAGCGCGTGCGCCCGGATGTGCGGCTCCAGCGCGAAGGCCGCCTCCGAGGCCGACCGCAGCGGGATCCGGCCCGGACCGGCCGCGGCGAACTCCTCCACCGCCCGCTCGTACTCCGCGTCCGGCTCCGTCCAGCTGGTCCGCAGTCCCGCCTCCCGCACGGACTTGAGGATCGCGGGCCCGAGCCGGTCGGCGTCCGGCGCGCCGAAGCCGAAGGCGGTCTGCCAGGCCGTCCAGGCCACGTGCGGATCCGGCGCCGGCACCCCCGCGACCTCCCCCAGGAGGTCCGCCCACACCTGGGGGCACTGCGAGAGGACCGCGATCGCCGCGCGGACGTCCGCGCTGCGCTTGGTGTCGTGCGTGGACAGCACGGTGCCGGTGCCCGGCCAGTCCCGGGAGATCCGCCGGCAGTACGCGTGGAACTCCTCCACCGACACGGCCGGTCGCCCCGCGTCGCCGCCCACCTCGTTCGCCGAGAGCAGCGGGGTGTACCGGTAGAACGCCGTGTCCTCCACGGACTTGGCCCGCAGGGCCGAGGAGGTCTGGGCGAACCGGGCCCGGAACGCCAGGTGCTCGGGCCCGTCGCCGAGCGTCCCGAGCGCCAGGGCCCGCACGGTGTCCACCGCGGCCGCCTCCTCCGGCACCGCGAACGCCGCCTTCGCGCCCCGCGCCGCCTCCGGGGTCAGCACCTCCTCGCCTCCGGTGCGGTACGACCGGTACACCGGGACCCGGACCAGGAGCTCGCGGACGGCCGTGCGCAGCGCCCAGGGCGCGTGGTCCCGCAGGGCGGGGTCGGCGGCGCAGATCCGCTCCGCGATCCGGGTCAGGACGGCCGTCTCCGCGGCCAGGTCGTGGCCGACCACCTCGTACGCGGCCCGCCGCTCGGTGGCCTCCCAGCGGCCGCCCCGGTCACCGGCCCGGGACACGGACTCCCGGTACAGGTCCGCCAGTTCGTCCGCGCCGACGGGATCGGTGAACACCCCGTCGACGTGCCGCAGGGCGTCGTACCCGGTGGTGCCGGCCACCGGCCAGGCGTCGGGCAGCACCTCCGGGCCGGTGAGGATCTTCTCGACCACCGTCCAGCAGCGCCCGCCGGTGGCCGCGGCGAGCCGCTCCAGATAGCCCTGGGGATCGGCCAGTCCGTCCGGGTGGTCGATCCGCAGCCCCTGGATCACCCCGTCCCCGACCAGCTCCACGATCTTCGCGTGGGTCGCCGCGAACACCTCGGGGTCCTCGACCCGCACCCCGATCAGCTCCGAGATGGTGAAGAACCGGCGGTAGTTCAGCTCGGTGCGGGCCAGCCGCCACCAGGCGAGCCGGTACCACTGGGCGTCCAGCAGCTCGTCGATCGGCAGCCCCTCCGTGCCCGGCCGCAGCGGGAAGTCCTGCTCGTCCAGACGCAGCGAACCGTCCACCACCCGCAGCCGGTCCCGCACCTCGGGGAGCCGCGCGGGAAGCACCGGCAGCAGCAGCCGGCCGTCCCCGGCGGACCGGTCCACGTCGAACCAGCGGGCGTACGGCGAGTCCGGGCCGTCGCGGAGCACGGCCCGCAGCGCGTGGTTGTGCCGGGCGGAGGCCGCCATGTGGTTGGGCACCAGGTCGACGACGAGGCCGAGACCGTGCGCCCCGGCCGTCGCGGCGAGGGACCGCAGCCCCTCCTCGCCGCCCAGCTCGGCGCGCACGGACCGGTGGTCCGTGACGTCGTACCCGTGGGTCGAGCCGGGGACGGCCTCCAGGACCGGGGAGAGGTGGAGGTGCGAGACCCCGAGGTCCGCGAGGTACGGGGCGGCCCGCTCGGCCGCCGCGAACGGGAACTCCGGCTGGAGCTGGAGCCGGTAGGTGGCGGTGGGGAGCGCGGGAAGGGGCTGGGCGGAGCCGGACGGGAGGGAGGTCATGCGAACGTACGTACCCCGCCGGAGGGCTTCTGTGTCATCGCCTCATGCACCCGTTCGTGTGCATCGCGTTACGTTCGCCCGATGCTCCGGACGTATCGCGACATCCTCTCCCTGCTCGGCCCCGCGCTGCCGGTCGTCTCCTTCCTCGGCCGGCTGCCCACCGCCATGTGCCAGCTCGGCAGTCTGCTCCTGGTCGCCGAGACGAGCGGTTCCCTCGCCACGGCCGGCCTGGCCGGCGGGGCGCTCGCGGCCGGTCAGACCCTCGGAGGGCCCGTCGTCGGGCGGCTCAGCGACCGGCACGGCCAGCGCGGGACCGTCCTCGCGGCCTCCCTGGCCAACGCCGTCGCCGTCACCGCCCTGGTGTCGGCCGCGCTCGCCCACGCCCCCACCGCCTGGCTGATGGTCCTCGGCGCGCTCGCCGGGGCGACCGTCCCCCAGGTGGGACCGCTCGCCAGGACCCGCTCGGTAGCCCTCGCCCGCCGCTCCGGCGCCGACGACCGGACCGTCGGCACCGTGCTCTCCTTCGAGGGCACCCTCGACGAGGTGTCCTTCGTCCTGGGCCCGGCGTTCGTCGGCCTCGCCGCCGCCCTCGCCCACCCGGCGGCGGCGCTGCTCCTCGCGGCCCTCCTCCTCGCGGTCTTCGGCACCGCCTTCGCCCTCCACCCGTCGGCGCGGGCCACTCGTCCGGAGCCGTCGGCGACCACCCGTACGGGCGCCGCCGAACGGACGCGGCTGCCGGGATCCGCGTACGCCCTGCGCGGCTCGATGGTCCTCCAGGGCGCCATGTTCGGTGCCTCGCAGGCCGGCATCACCTCGCTCACCGAGGAGCTCGGCGCGCCCGCCCAGGCCGGCCTCGTCTACGCGGCGATGGGGGTGATGAGCGCCGTCGTCGGCCTCTCCATGGCGGCCGTGCCCGCCCGGATCGGACTCATGACCCGCTGGCGCGCGGCGACCGCGGCCCTCGTCGTCCTGTCCGTGCCGCTGCTGTTCGTCGGCTCGCTCGGCGCGCTGTACGCGGTCGTCGTCGTCCTGGGCGCCGCCTACGCCCCGCACCTGATCACCGTCTTCGGGCTCACCGAGCGGACCGTGCCGGCCGGCCGGCTCGCCGAGTCCATGGCCTTCCTCACCAGCGGGGTCGTGGCGGGGCAGGCCCTCGCGCTGGCCGTCTCGGGCCGGCTCGCCGAGGGGCACGGCGCCCCCGCCGCCTTCGCGGTGGCGGTGGGGGCGGCCGTGGCCTGCGCGCTGCTGTCCTGGACGGTGCGGACGGCGGCGGCAGGCCCCGTACGGGACCTCAGGCCGGCCGGCGCAGAACCGTCAGGCTGAGCGGGGCGAGGGTGACCCGCTCGCCGCCCGCGAGCTCCGGCCCCTCCTGCGGCGGCATGCCCTCCGGGTCGGAGGTGTCCACCACCGTGCGCCAGCGGGTCCCGTGGCTGTCCGGCACCGCGAACTCCAGCTCCGTCGACGAGGCGTTGAACATCAGCAGGAAGGAGTCGTCGGCGATCCGCTCGCCCTGGGTGCCCGGCTCCGAGATCGCGTTCCCGTTGAGGAAGACGGTCAGCGCCTGCGCGTGCGCCGCCTGCCAGTCCCGGGACGTCATCTCCTCTCCCTCGGGGGTGAACCAGGCGATGTCGGTGAGCTCGTCGTGCGTGCCCTCCACCGGCCGCCCGTGGAAGAAGCGGCGGCGGCGGAAGACCGGGTGCTCACGGCGCAGCCGCACCATCGCCCGGGTGAAGCGGAGCAGCGTCGCCTCCGCCTCGCTGTTCTCCTTCGGCCAGCGCACCCAGGACACCTCGTTGTCCTGGCAGTACGCGTTGTTGTTGCCGCCCTGGGTGCGCCCGAACTCGTCGCCGTGGCTGAGCATCGGCACGCCCTGCGAGAGCATCAGGGTGGCCAGGAAGTTGCGCATCTGACGGGCACGGAGCTCCGCGATGCCGACGTCCTCGCTGTCGCCCTCGGCCCCGCAGTTCCAGGACCGGTTGTGGCTCTCGCCGTCCCGGTTGCCCTCGCCGTTCGCCTCGTTGTGCTTGTCGTTGTACGAGACGAGGTCCCGGAGCGTGAAGCCGTCGTGGCAGGTCACGAAGTTGACCGAGGCGAGCGGTCGCCTCCCGTCGTCCTGGTAGAGGTCGGAGGACCCGGTCAGGCGGGAGGCGAACTCGGCCAGGGTGCGCGGCTCGCCCCGCCACAGGTCCCGCACGCAGTCCCGGTACTTGCCGTTCCACTCGGTCCACAGCGGCGGGAAGTTGCCCACCTGGTAGCCGCCCTCGCCGACGTCCCAGGGCTCGGCGATCAGCTTCACCTGGCTGACCACCGGGTCCTGCTGCACGAGGTCGAAGAACGAGGAAAGCCGGTCCACCTCGTGGAACTGCCGGGCCAGGGTGGCCGCCAGGTCGAAGCGGAAGCCGTCCACGTGCATCTCGGTCACCCAGTACCGCAGGCTGTCCATGATCAGCTGGAGCACGTGCGGGGAACGCATCAGCAGCGAGTTCCCGGTGCCCGTGGTGTCCATGTAGTAGCGGGGGTCGTCCGCGAGCCGGTAGTACGAGGGGTTGTCCAGGCCGCGCATGGAGAGCGTCGGGCCCAGGTGGTTCCCCTCCGCCGTGTGGTTGTACACCACGTCGAGGATGACCTCGATGCCCGCCTGGTGCAGCGCCCGCACCGCCGACTTGAACTCCAGGACCTGCTGGCCCCGATCGCCCCAGGACGCGTAGGCGTTGTGCGGGGCGAAGAAGCCGATCGTGTTGTAGCCCCAGTAGTTGGAGAGCCCCGCGTCCACGAGCCGGTGGTCGTTCACGAACTGGTGGACGGGCATCAGTTCGAGCGCCGTCACCCCCAGCTCCTTGAGGTGCCCGATCACCGACGGGTGCGCGAGCCCCGCGTACGTCCCGCGCAGCTCCTCCGGGAGGTCCGGGTGGAGCATCGTGAGGCCCTTCACATGGGCCTCGTAGATCACCGTGTGGTGGTACTCGGTCCGCGGCCGCCGGTCGTCGCCCCAGTCGAAGTACGGGTTGACCACGACCGAGGCCATCGTGTGCGGCCCCGAGTCGAGGTCGTTGCGCGAGTCGGGCTTCCCGAAGTGGTACCCGTACACCGCCTCGCCCCACTCGACCCGCCCCGACACCGCGCGCGCGTAGGGGTCGAGCAGCAGCTTCGCCGCGTTGCAGCGCAGCCCGCGCTCCGGCGCGTACGGGCCGTGCACGCGGAACCCGTACCGCTGGCCGGGCATCACGCCCGGCAGATAGGCATGCCGCACGAACGCGTCGGTCTCGCGCAGCTCCACCGCCGTCTCCGAGCCGTCGTCGTGGAGCAGACACAGCTCGATCCTGTGGGCGGCCTCCGAGAAGACCGCGAAGTTGGTTCCCGCACCGTCATAGGTGGCGCCCAAGGGGTACGCCTGTCCCGGCCAGACCTGCATGGATACGACTCTTCCTCATCTGTCCGGGTCCTGTGGACGTTCTTCGGCCGAATCCTGCCCGAAAGAGGCGCAACCTCCTAGGACTTCGCCCCGTCCTACCGGGTGACCGCGGTTCCGGAGGGGGAATGAGGGGGAAGTGTGTACGAAATAGCACGCCGCCACCTGGGGAAGGTGGTGGCCGGGGCGGCCATGGCGGTGACGGGAACCGCCGTCGCGGTGGCGGTCGGTCTGCCGGGCGTCTCCGTCGGCCAGGGCGCGCCCGGGCCGACCGGGACCACCGCGCGCGGCGGCGCGGCGGACGGCGGGGCGGCGGGAGCCGGAGCGGCGGGCGCCGCGGCGGCCGAGGCCGGAGCCGGGGGGCAGGCGCGGGGCGCCGTGCCGCCGGCGACGGTGGCCCCCGCCGCCGCCGAGGGGGAGAAGGGCGTGGGCAGCGATCCGCTCACCGACGACGAGCTCGCCCGCGCCGAGGCGCTGGCGCTGACCCCGCCGGGCGCGTCCGCCCTGCGCGACGTCGAGGGCGGCAGGGGACCCCAGCACCTGGGCACCGGCCTCGCCGATCCTCTCCCGGGCGACGGGACGCGCCGCGCCGAGGTCCGCTTCTACGACTACGGACGCGACGAACTCGTCACCCGGACCGTCAACCTCGCCACGGGCACGGTCGAGAAGTCGGCCGCGCAGCGCGGGGTCCAGCCCTCCGCCCACCCCGAGGAGCTGCGCGAGGCCCTCGAACTGATCCTCGCGAGCCCGCTCGGCCAGGGCGTCCGGGAGGACTACCGGGACGCCACCGGCAAGGAGCTCGCTTCCACCGCCCAACTGTGGTTCAACGGCGACGTCTACCGGCCCTACCGCGAGGCGAACGTGCCCGCCCGGCTGAGCCGTTGCGGCGAGCACCGGTGCGTACGGCTCGTCACCAAGGTCCTCAACGGGGCCTGGATCGACACCCGCGACCTGATCGTCGACCTCTCCGCGAGGACCGTCACCCGCGTCGGCTGACCACCGCCGCCGGTCCTCTCCCGCCGCGCCCCCGCGGACGGCGGGCCGACCTCCGTACGAGGGAGTACGTCCCCATGCCCACCCCGCTCAGCCCGACCGCCGCGCGCGGCCGGCGCGCCCGGACCCGGGGCGCCGTCCTGGCCGCGGCCGTCCTGCTCGGCACCGCGACCGCCGCCACCGCCCCCGCGACCGGGGCCACCGCCGCCCCGGCCCCCGGCCCGACGCGCACCCCCGCGGTGCCGCCGCCGTCCCCGACCCGCACCCCCGTCACCCCCGAGGGCGACTGCTCCGACGCCTACCGCATCACGCAGAAGCTCGACGGCGGCGCCACCTGGCGCATGTGCTGGCGCTACGACACCGACGCCGGGCTCACCCTCGACAAGGTGACGTACCAGCCGCCCGGCGCGGCCGCCCCGATCAAGGTCCTCGCCAGCGCCCGGCTCGCCCAGATCCACGTGCCCTACGACGACGGCGGCGCGGAGTACGACGACCTCACCGGCGCCGGCTTCGGCTGGGGCCTGCAGAACCTCAAGCCCGCCGAGTGCCCCGGCGGCACCCTCACCACCGTCAAGGTGCCCGAGGTCGGCGGGATCACCGGCCTGTGCACCACCACCCGGGCGCGCGGCCACGCCTACCGCATGGCCAGCGACAGCGGCGGCAGGGTCTACCAGGCCCAGGCCAAGGACCTCCTCGTCTACACCGTGAACAAGGTCGGCTGGTACGAGTACATTTCCGAATGGCGCTTCTCCGCCGACGGCACCATCGGGGCCAACGTCGGTGCCACCGGCAGCCTCTCGCCCGTCGACTACAACGCCACCGACGGCCGCGGCTGGCCCATCGGCAAGGGCTCCCGCTCCTACGCCACCAGCCACGCCCACAACGTCTTCTGGAAGCTCGACTTCGGCCTCGACGGCTCCACCAGGGACCGGATCGAGCAGTTCGACTCCACCGTCACCGCGCCCGCCCCGGGCGGCGGCGGACCGACCGTGAAGACCGTGCGCACCCAGGTCACCAGGGAACTCGCCGGCGACGCGAAGAACATGCGCTGGTGGCGGGTGGTCAGCGGCACCGGCAAGAACGCCGACGGACACGCCCGCTCCTACGAGATCGTGCCCGGTCACACCGACACCCACGCGGGGCGCGGCTTCACCAAGCACGACGTGTACTTCACCCAGGCCCGCGCCTGCGAGAAGTTCGCCAGCAACAACATCGGCGGCTGCGCGCCCAACGCCGGGGACAGCGTGGACAAGTGGGTGAACGGCGAGACCCTGACCAAGCCGTCCGTCTGGGTCAACATCGGGTTCCACCACGTCGCCCGGGACGAGGACCAGCAGCCCATGCCGGTGCACTGGCAGGGCTTCCAGCTCGCCCCCAGGGACGTAACCGCTATGAATCCGCTCACTCCGTCCGAACTCGCCTCCCAGAACGGACAACCCGATCTGGGGAGTTGAGGAAGCAGCCTGACGATCCTGCTGCACCGCCTCCCGCTCGCGGAGTACCCTTCCTTGATCGTTGTCGGACCGGTCGACACGGGCGTCCAGGAGCAGAAGGCGGTGCGCGGGTGAGCTCGGGAGGTCTGGAGCTGCCCCCAGGGGATCCGGGTCAGGAGAAGGGTCCCGCCGGCCCCGCCGAGGCCCCGTCCGGCGCGGTCGCGCCGCCGGGAGCCGTGCCGCCCGGCACGGTCACCGTGGCCCGGCCGGTGGAGATAGGGGCGGAACTCGACTGGGACGCCGAGGCCTGGAGCGAGGTCCGCACCCGCGCCCAGCGCGCCGGACGGGCCTACATCTGGCTCAACCTCGTCGAGCAGCGGCTGCGCGCCGTCGTCGCCGCCGTCCTGCGGCCCGTGTACGAGCCCGTGCACGGCGAGGACTGGGTGGTCGCCGCGGCGGGCCCGGCGGGCCAGGAGTGGGTCCAGCGGGCGGTCGCCGTGCGCGAGGTGTCGCGCCGCAAGGGCTACCTCCTGGACCCGGCCGACGACAACGTCCTCAGCTTCCTCACGCTGCCGCAGCTGCGCGAGCTGATGGTGCAGCACTGGCCCTGCTTCGAGCCGTACTTCGACGACCGGCGGGAGGTGGAGCTCGCCCTGGACGAGCTGGAGGTCACGCGGAACGTGGTCTCCCGCAACCGGGCCCTCTCGCTGACCGTCCTCGCCCAGTCCGAACGGGCCTCGGCCCGCATCCTGGAGATCCTCGGCGGCGGCGCCGGGGTGCCCTCCGCCGACCGGCTGCCCGTCGACGCGGTCGAGGACCTCGTCGGGGACCGGTACGCGGACGTGGTCTCCGTCCACCCCGACCGGGTCAGGCTCCAGCGCCAGCTGCCCGCCGAGGACCTCTTCGGCGGGGCGCGGCGCCTCGACGCCACCGGCATAGGCCTGAACCTGCTCGTGCAGAACTTCTCCGGGCGCCGCATGGTGCGGCTCGCCGAGTCCGGCTGCCGCACCCGGCTCCTCTTCCTCAACCCGGCGAGCAGCGCGGTCAAGCGGCGCGAGCGGGAACTCGGCTTGAAGAAGGGCGAGCTGAGCCGCTCGGTCGAGATGAACATCCTGCACATGCGGCGGGTCCGCTCGAAGCTCCGCGACCCGGGGGCCTTCCAGATCCACGTCTTCGACGAGACGCCCCGCTTCACCGCCTACCTGGTGGACGGCGACGGGCCGGACGGGGTCGGGGTCGTGCAGTCCTACCTGCGCCGGGCCCGGGGCATGGAGGCGCCGGTCCTCGTCCTGCGCGGCGGCGGGCGGAACGTGGTGCGCCAGGGCCAGGGCATCCGTGACGGCGATCACGGACTTTTCGAGACATACCGGGAGGAGTTCGAGTCCGTCTGGCTTGATTCCCGGCCTGTTTCCTGACCCGTCGACGGGGGAGGCGGAAGGCGTTGTCAGTGGTGCGTGCGAGGGTGGTCAGCACCACGGGGGAGATCACGTAAGGAGGACCCGATGGCTTGGCACGGCGAGACGCTGGTCGGCTTCGACCTGGAGACGACCGGCACCGAACCGCTGGAGGCGCGGATCGTGACGGCCTCGATCATCGAGGTCGACGGCGGGGGACACGTCACACGCCGGCGGGACTGGCTCGCCGACCCGGGCATCCGCATCCCGGAGCAGGCCTCCGCGATCCACGGCATCAGCACCGAGCGCGCGGCCGCCGAGGGCCGCCCGGCGCGCGAGGTCGCCGACGAGATCGCGACCGCCCTCGCCGCCTACTGGGAGGACGGCGTCCCGGTCGTCGCGTACAACGCCTCCTTCGACCTCACGCTGCTCTCCGCCGAACTGCGCCGGCACGGACTGCCCTCGCTCAGCGAGCGCCTCGGCGGCGTCCCCATCGGGCCCGTCGTCGACCCGTACACCATCGACCGCGCCGTCGACCGCTACCGGCGCGGCAAGCGGAACCTGGAAGCGGTCTGCGGGGAGTACGGAGTGGTGCTCGAAGCCGCCCACCAGGCCGCCGCCGACGCGCTCGCCGCCGTCCGGGTCGCCGTCGCGATAGCCGAGCGGCACCGCCAGGTCGCCGAACTGGACCCGGCCGAGCTCCACGAGCGCCAGATCGGCTGGTACCGCGCCTGGGCCGAGAACTTCCAGGCCTTCTTGCGCCGCAAGGGGGACGAGGAGGCGGTCGTCGACTCCACCTGGCCCCTGCGCGACGCCGTCGCCGTGGCCGGCTAGCCGTCCCCGACCCGCCCGCCCCGGCTCGCCGGGCCCGGCACGTCAGAACGGGTACCAGCGGACCTCGGGATCACCGTCCCGCAGCGAGGCCACCCGCCGCTCGAACTCGGCCAGCGCCTTCGGGTTCGCCGGCGCGTGCTGCGCCACCCACGCACAGCTCGCGGTCTCCCGCGCCCCGCGCAGCACCGCGCACCCCTCCCACTCCCGCACGTCCCAGCCGTACGCCTCGGTGAAGGCCTCGTAGGCGGCCGGGTCCAGGCCGTACCGGTCCCGGGAGAGGGCGAGCACCACCAGATCGTGCTCGCGCAGATCCGAGGAGAAGGTCTCCAGGTCCACCAGGACCGGGCCGTCGGGGCCCACGTGCACGTTCCGGGGGAGGGCGTCGCCGTGGATCGGGCCCGGCGCCAGACGCGGCGTCAGCGCGGCCGCCGCCGGGGCGAACGCGTCCCGCCGCTCCCGGAGGAAGGCCGCGTCCGCCGGGTCGATCGCGTCCCCAGCGAGCCGCAGCCACCGCTCCACCCCGCCCAGCAGCTCACGGCGCGGCAGCGTGAAGCCGGCCGGCTCCGGCAGCGCGTGGATCCGCCGGAGCAGCGGCGCCAGATCGCGCGGTTCCGCCGGCCGCACGGCGTCGGGCAGCCGGTGCCAGAAGGTGACCGGGTGCCCCTCCACCAGCAGCGGCTTCTCCTCGGCGGCCCGCACCGCCGGGACCTCCGCCTCGGCCAGCCAACCGGCCAGCGCCACCTCCCGCTCCGCCCGCTCGAACAGCTCCGCGTCCCGGCCCACCTTCACGGCGAGACCACCCACGGCGAAGACCGCGTTCTCCCCCAGGGCCAGCAGCCGCGCCTCCGCGACCGGCAGCCCCGCAGCGGCCAGGATCTCCCGCGCCCGCGCCTCGTCCATCGACCTCTCCCGTACCCGTACGGCCGCGGTCCGTCCGACGGCGACCCGTGTGATTGCGCCAAAGTCTCCCATCCACGCAGCTCACCGCGCAGATCGCCTTGACGGTCCCGGGGACCGTCAGGACCATGGCGGGGTTCCCGGCGGCCGCCGGGGGCGGGCGGACGGGGGTCGGATCGGTGAGCTCGCTGACCGCGACGAAGCGGCCCGGCCGGACGCGCCCCCCGCGCGCCGGCCGCGACGGACGCCCGCGCGGCCCCGACTTCGGCGCCTGGTTCCTGGTGCTCCCGGCCCTGCTCCCGATCCTGGTCCTCAGCGTCGGCCCCCTGCTCTACGGCATCGCACTCGCCTTCACGGACGCCCAGTCGGGCCGCACCGCGGCCACCGGCTGGGTCGGCACGCTCAACTTCCAGGACCTGCTGCACGACACGCTCTTCTGGGACTCGTTCCGCATCGGCGCGGTCTGGGCCGTCGGGGTCACCGTCCCCCAGTTCCTGCTCGCCCTCGGCCTCGCGCTCCTGCTCGACCAGAAGCTCCGCCTCCGCTGGCTCGCCCGGGCCCTGGCCATCGTCCCCTGGGCCATGCCGGAGGTCGTCGTCGGCATCATGTGGCGCCTCGTCTACAACCCCGACGCCGGCATCCTCAACGAGACCGTCCGGAACCTCGGTCTCGGCGACGGCCGCGACTGGCTCTCCGGACTCGCCACCGCCCTCCCCGCCGTGATCGTCGTCGGCGTCTGGGCGGGCATGCCGCAGACCACCGTCGCCCTCCTCGCCGGTCTCCAGAACACCCCGCGGGAGCTCCACGAGGCCGCCGCCCTCGACGGAGCCGGTGCCTGGCGCCGCTTCCGCTCCGTCACCTGGCCCGCGCTCCGACCGGTCGCCCTCGCCATCACGGCCCTCAACCTCATCTGGAACTTCAACTCCTTCGCCCTGGTCTACGTGCTGACCAACGGCGGACCGGGCGGCCGCACCCGGCTCCCCATGCTCTTCGCCTACGAAGAGGCCTTCCGCTACGGGCAGTTCGGCTACGCCGCCGCGATGGGCTGCGTGATGGTCGCCGCCGTCTCGGTGCTCGTCGCGCTCTCCCTCGTACGACGGCTGAAAGGGGACCAGGACCGGTGAGCGCCTTCCGGACGAGCCGAGCCGCGCGGGTCGGCCAGTACGCGGCCCTCCTCGCGTATCTGGTCTTCCTCGCCTTCCCCTTCCTCTGGCTGGTCTCCACCGCCTTCAAGCCCGCCCCCGAGCTCGCCTCGCTGCACCCCACCTGGATCCCTAAGGACCCGACGCTCGGCAACTTCCGGCAGGCCTTCGACGAGCAGCCGCTGCTCGGGGCCGCCGGGAACAGCCTGGTCGCCGCGGTCGCCGCCGCCGTCACCGCGGTGGCCGTCGCGACCCCGCTCGCCTACGCGACGGCCCGCCACCGGGGCCGGCTCTCCTCGGCCGCGACCGGCTGGGTGGTGATCAGCCAGGCGTTCCCGTTCGTCCTCGTGATCATCCCCCTCTTCCTGATCCTGAAGCACCTGCACCTGGTGAACAGCGTCGTCGGCCTCGTCCTGGTCTACGTGGTCTGGTCGCTGCCCTTCGCCCTGTGGATGCTGACCGGGTACGTCCGGGCCGTTCCCGCCGAACTGGAGGAGGCCGCCGCGGTCGACGGGGCGGGCCGGCTCCGGACCCTGGTCTCGGTCACCGCCCCGCTGCTCGCCCCCGGTGTCGTCGCCACCGCCCTCTTCGCCTTCGTCACCGCGTGGAACGAGTTCTTCTTCGCGCTCGTCCTGCTCAAGACCCCCGAGAAGCAGACCCTGCCGGTCGTCCTCACCCACTTCCTCGGCGCCGAGGGCGTCGCCGACCTCGGGCCGCTCGCGGCCGCGGCCTTCCTCGCCACCCTGCCCTCCCTCGTCGTCTTCGCCCTCCTCCAGCGGCGGATCACCGGCGGGACCCTGGCCGGGGCGGTGAAGTCATGAGGCGACGGACCCTCGCCCTCACCGCCGCCCTCGCCCTGCTCCTCACCGGCTGCACCGCCGGCGACGACACCTCCCGGGACGGGGTCGTACGGCTCCGCTTCCAGTCGCTCGCCTGGCAGAAGGAGTCCGTCGACGCCAACCGGGAGCTGGTGCGCGAGTGGAACGCCGCCCACCCCGACGTGCAGATCGAATACGTCCAGGGCAGCTGGGACTCCGTCCACGACCAGCTCCTGACCTCCTTCGAGGGCGGGGAGGCGCCCGACATCATCCACGACGCCTCCGACGACCTCGCGGACTTCGCCTACGGCGGCGACCTCGCGGACCTGCGCCCCCTGCTGTCCGAGCGGCTCCGCGCCGACATCCCCGCCCGCGGCTGGGAGACCACCACCTTCGGCGAGGGGGTCTACGGCGTGCCGTTCCTCCAGGAACCACGGGTGATCATCGCCAACCGGAAGATCCTCGAAGACTCCGGCGTCCGCCTCCCGACCCCGGCGGAACCCTGGACCTGGACCGAGTTCCGCCGGATCACCCAGGACCTCACCCGCACCATGGGACCCGGCCGCCACGCCGTCGCGTGGCCGCTCAAGGAGCCCGTCTCCGTCAGCCTCAACCTGGGACTCTCCGCCGGCGGGCAGCTCTTCCACCGGGCGGCCGACGGCCGGGTGACCGTCCGCTTCACCGAGGCCGACGCCGTCGTCCCCGGCACCATCCACGACCAGGTCGTCACCGACGGCACCGCCCCGCGCACCACGCTCGGCAGCGGCGGCTCCGACACGCTCCCCGGCTTCTTCGCCGGGAAGTACGCCATGGTCCCGCTCGGCTTCGCCTACCGGCAGCAGATCGCCCAGCAGGCCCCCGAGGGATTCGCGTGGACGGTCCTGCCCGCCCCCGCAGGCGACGCGGGCCTCACCCAGGGCGTCTCCCCGCAGACCCTGTCCATCGCCGAGGACAGCCCGCACAAGAAGGAGGCGGCCGCGTTCCTCGACTTCCTCCTCCGCCCGGAGAACACGGTGCGGCTCGCGCGCGGCGACTGGATGCTGCCCACCGGCACGACCGCGCTCGCCGACCCCTCGCTCCGCACGGACCGGGACGGCTGGGCGACCGGGGCCGCGCTCGCCGAACGGCTGCGGCCGGCCCCCGCGCAGTCGGTGCGCGGATACCCCGAGTGGAAGGACAAGGTCGCGACCCCCGCCTTCCAGGAGTACTACAGCGGGGCCATCGACGGTGCCGAGCTCGCCCGGCGCCTGGTGGAGGACGGCAATCGGGTGCTCGCCCGCTATCAGCGCAAATGAGGGGGTCGCAGAGGTTTCGGCATTACGAAAGTTTGTTGAATAAGTCACAGATGGGTGAAGGGTCTTCTCGCGGCTCCCCCTGATCGGACAGGGTCGAACCGGCCACCGTGCCGCCCCCCACGAGGCGCGGTGGCCCGCCCTACTCTGAACCCATGACGCAGAACTACGCCCTCCTGCTCCGCGGCATCAACGTCAGCGGCCACCGCAAGGTCCCCATGCCGGAGCTCCGTTCCGTCCTGGAAGGCCTCGGGCACCAGGACGTCCGCACCTACCTGCAGAGCGGCAACGCCGTCTTCACCACCGGCGCCGGAGCCGACCGGGACGCGCTCACCGGCGCGATCGAGCAGGCCGTCGAGGACCACTTCGGCTTCCGCGTCGACTGCCTCGTCCGCGACGCCGACTACCTGGCCTCGGTGGCCGAGGACTGCCCCTTCCCGGCGGCGGAGCTGGAGGGCAAGCAGCTCCACGCCCTCTACCTCTCCGGGCCGGCCGACCCCGAGCGCTTCGCGGCGATCGACCGGGAGGCGTTCGCGCCCGAGGACTTCGCCCTCGGCGACCGGGTCGTCTACCTGTACGTCCCCGAAGGCCTGGGCCGGTCCAAGCTGGCCGACGCCCTGACGCGGGCGAAGACCGTCCAGGGCCTCGTCGTCACGGCCCGGAACTGGAACACGGTGGTCAAGCTGGTGGAGATGACCCGGGGAGACTGACGGAATGGCCCAGGGGGAAGGCGCCCGATTGGACCAGGGGGACAGGCCAATGGCTGGCTAGATTCGTTCCATGACGACCACCGAGATCCAGCCGCAGGACCGGTTCCAGCCCCGCGCCGCCCCCCGCCCCGCCGTCGACTTCTACTTCGACCCCGCCTGCCCCTTCGCCTGGATCACCTCCCGGTGGATCCTGGAGGTCGAGCGCGAGCGGGACATCGACCTCCGCTTCCGGATCATGAGCCTCTCCCTCCACAACGAGGGCAACACCCTGCCCGACTGGTACCGCACCCTCGTCGACGCCTCGGTCGGACCCGTCAGAGTCGCGGCGGCCGCCGCCGCACAGCACGGCGAGCAGATCCTGCGCCCGCTCTACACCGCGTACGGAACCCGCATCCACGAGCAGAAGCGGGAGGACTTCGACGCCGTCGTCGCCGAGGCGCTGGCCGAACTGGGCCTCCCCGCCGGACTCGCCGCTGCCGCCCACGACTCGGCCCACGACGAGGCCGTCCGCCGCAGCCACGACGCCGGCAAGGACCCCGACGCCGACGCGTACGTCGGCACCCCCACCCTCCACGTCGACGGCACCGTCTGGTTCGGCCCGGTCCTGCGGGCCGTCCCGCGCGGCGAGCGCGCGGCCGAACTCTTCGACGCCTTCCGGGTCCTGGCCGGCCACCCCGACCTCTTCGAGCTGAAGCGGACCCGCACGGGCGGCCTCGACTTCTCCTGAGCCCAGCCCGCCGGCCGGGCGCGCACGCGAAGGGCCCGCCTCCCGACGAGCGGGAGACGGGCCCGGGAGGACCGGCGGTTCGACGGCCGGTCCGTCCGACCGGTCGCCTACCTGGCGAAGCCGTAGTCCAGCAGCTTCTTGACGTCGGTCGCCCGGTTCGCCTCGCTCGACGAGGCGAGCACCGCGCCGATGACCGTCTTGCTGCCGCGGGTCGCCGCGAACACCAGGCAGTACTTGGCCTGCGGGCCCGAGCCGGTCTTCACACCGATCGCACCGCTGTACGTGCTCAGGAGCTTGTTCGTGTTGGTCCACGACATGTACCGGTACCCGCCGGTCTTCGTGGTCACCTTCTGCTTCGTGGACTTGGTCTTGACCACGGTGCGGAAGGTGGAGTTCTTCATCGCACTGCTCGCGAGCTTCGTCAGGTCGCGGGGCGTGGAGTAGTTGCTCCCATTGCTTATTCCGTCGAACGAGTCGAAGTGGGTATTGCGCATCCCGAGGTTCCTCGCCTCGGTGTTCATCTTCCCGATGAACGACTTGATCCGCGCCTCCCGCGTCGTGCCGGTGCCGAACTTGTCGGCCAGCGCGTAGGCCGCGTCGCAGCCCGACGGCAGCATCAGGCCGTAGAGGAGCTGCCGGACCGTCACCTTGTCCCCGACGATGAGCCGCGCGGACGAGGCGTTCTTGGAGACGATGTAGTCGCTGTAGGCCTTCTGGACGGTGACCTTGGCGTCGAGGTTCAGGCCGCGCTGGGCCAGCACCACCTTCGCGGTCATGATCTTCGTGGTCGAGCCGGTCGACCGGCGCGTGTCGGCGGCCTTCCCGAACAGCGTCGCGCCCGTCCCGTTGTTCATCACGAAGCCGCCCTGGGCGGTGATCGACGGGGTGGGCGGCGCGGCGTACGCCTGACCGGTGAAGAGGCCGCCGGCCAGCACGGCCGAGGCCGTGACCGTCACGGTCACGGCTCTGCGCACGCCGAGTGTCGAAGTGATCAAAGTCTTCTGCCCTTGGTAGGAACCGATGTCGTCCGGGCCGCAAAAGACCCGGTGCACAGAAGACGCTCGAAAGGGGGCGAAGGATGCACGGTTCCCCCCATGAGGTTCGTCGCATCCGTCGACCGGCCGAATCGTCCGACAGACAGACCCCCGTGGGGTGCCCCGCCGATCAGGCCGAGTGGGCCACGGCGACCCGCGGCGCGTGCGCGGCGTCGTAGCGCTCCAGCAGGAGCCGGGCCAACTCCGGGGAGGGCCCCAGGACATCCGCGAGGACGTCCGCCTCCGTCGCGCCCGCCGCGATGCGGTCCGGGAGCCGGCCGGGGGCGATCACGTACGGGGCGACGGCCACGCGCCGGACGCCCGGCTCCGCGCGCAGGGCGCGCACGGCGTCCTCCGTGCGCGGAAGGGATGCGGAGGCGAACGCGGGCCGCACGGAGCACCAACCGGTGCGCCGCAGCTCCCGCGCCGTTTCTGCGATCACCGCGATCGCCTCCGGGTCTGTGGAGCCCGCCGAGGCCAGGACGACCCCGGTCGCGCTCTTGTCGCCGGGCGCGAGCCCGGCCTCGTACAGCCGCCGTTCCACCGCTTCGACGAGCAGCGGCGAGGGCCCGAGCACCTCCGCCTGGCGGATCCGCAGCGAGGGCGGCGCCTGCCGCAGTACGGCGGGGATGTCGGACTTCGCGTGGAACGCCCGGGTCAGCAGCAGCGGCAGCGCCACCACGTCCCGGACGCCCTCGGCGGCGAGCCGGTCGAGGACCCCCGGCACCGACGGCAGGTTGAAGTCCAGGAACGCCGTCTCCACGCGCGCCCCCGGCCGCAGCGCGGCGGCCCGGCGCACCAGCGCCTGGACGGTCGCGGCGTGCCGCGGGTCGCGGCTGCCGTGGGCGATCACGAGGAGGACGGGTCGGTTCACGGGGGATCGGCTCACTTCACCAGCAGACCGCGGCTGCGGAGCACCCAGCGCTCCAGCGGGCTGAAGATCAGCAGGTCGATGGCGATGCCGACGACCAGGATCAGCAGGATCGCCAGGAACACGCCGGGCAGGTCGATGTTGTTCCGGCCGTTCTCCAGCAACTGACCGAGACCGAGGCCGAGGTCGGGGGAGGAGGCGATGATCTCGGCGGCCATCAGCGAGCGCCAGGAGAACGCCCAGCCCTGCTTGAGCCCGGCCAGGTAGCCGGGGAGCGCGGCGGGCAGCGTCACGTGCCAGGTGCCCCGCAGACCGGTGGCGCCCATGGTGCGGCCGGCCCGCAGGAAGAGCGGCGGGACCTGGTCCACGCCGGACACCAGGCCGTTGGCGATGGACGGGACGGCGCCCAGCAGGATCACCGTGAACATCATCGCGTCGTTCAGGCCGAACCAGAGCACGGCCGGCGGCACCCACGCCACCGAGGGCAGCGACTGCAGACCCGACAGGATCGGCCCGATCGCGGCGCGGACGAACTTCACCCGGGCCACCAGGAGGCCCAGCGGGGTGCCGATGGCCAGGGCCAGCAGGAAGCCGGCCAGACCGCGGGACACGCTGGTCCAGACGACCTCGAGGAGGGTGCCCTGCAGCCACATCTCGGTCAGGCCGTCCCACACCGCGGACGGCGCGGGCAGCTTCGTCTCGTCGGTGATCTTCGCCGAGACGAGGATCTGCCAGACGGCGAGGACGAGGACGACGGCGAGGGTGGGCGGGAAGACCTTCCGGAGCAGGACCTCCCGGACCGGGGTGCGGCGGATCTCGACCGCGTCCAGGGCGTCGAGACCGGCCTCCAGACCGGCGAGGTCGTCCTTCTTGACCGTCGCTGCGGTGTCAGTGCTGGCCATGGCGGCGGATCTCCCCACGCAGGTGTTCAGTGATCTCAAGGGACAGCTCGGCCACGTCCGCGTCCTCGATGCGGCGCGGCTGCGGGATGCCCACGCTCCACTCCTTCGCGACCCGGCCGGGACGGGAGGAGAGCAGCACGACCCGCTGGGCGAGCCGCACGGCCTCGCGCACGTTGTGGGTGACGAACAGGACCGAGAGGTTGGTCTCCTCCCAGATCCGGGTGAGTTCGCCGTGCAGCACGTCACGGGTGATGGCGTCCAGGGCCGCGAACGGCTCGTCCATCAGCAGCAGCTGGCTGTCCTGGGCGAGCGCCCGGGCGAGGGCCACGCGCTGCCGCATGCCGCCGGACAGCTCGTGGACCCGCTTGCCGTACGCGCCGCCGAGCCGGACCAGTTCGAGCAGCCGCTCGGCCTCCGGCCTGCGGTCCGCCTTGGGCACCCCGCGCAGCCGCAGGGCCAGTTCGATGTTCTTGCCCGCGGTCAGCCACGGGAACAGGGCGTGCTCCTGGAACATCAGGGCCGGCCGGCCGCCCGGGGTCTCGATGGACCCCTGGGTCGGCCGGTCGAGCCCCGCGACCAGGTTCAGCAGGGTGGACTTGCCGCACCCCGATGCCCCCAGGATGGTGACGAACTCGCCGGGCGCGACGTCGAGGGTGACGTCGTCCAGGACGAGCTGGGTACCGGCCGGGCCGGAGAAGGACTTCGAGACGTGCTCGATCCGGGCGGCGTGCGTCTGCTCCGCTACGGTGCCCTCGGCAGCCTTGGCGAACGTCGTGGCCATGGTCGTCACCTCCTGGGGTTACGGATTCGCGGTCTGGTTCGTCGGCTCGGCGGTTACTTGACGCCGAGACCGGCGTCGGAGACCTCGGGCTTGCCGGCGGCCTTCAGCACCTTGTTGAGGAGCGTGAGGTCGTAGATGCCGGCCAGGTCGGGCTGCTTGATCAGCTGAGCCTTGACCGCCCACTCGGACTGGGTCTTCAGCGTCGCGGCCAGCGGGTCGTCGGTGATCGCGATGCTCGGCCACGCCGGGTCGATGACCTTGGCGTCCAGGGCCTTCCCGCCGAGGGACTTCAGCGCCGCGTTGGCGGACGCCTTGGCCTTGTCCGGGTTGGCGTTGATCCACTCGTTGGTCTTCACCGTGCCCGTCAGCACGGCCTCGACCACGTCCGGGTGCTCCGTGAGGAACTTCTGCGACACGATGATGTTCGTGATCACGAACTTCTTCCCGGGCCACAGGGTGGTCTCGTCGAGGAGGACCTTGCCGCCCTGGGAGACGAGCTTGGAGGCGGTCGGCTCGGGCACCCAGGCGCCGTCGATGGAGCCGGACTTGAAGGCGTCCGGGGTCACCTTGTTGTCCGTGCGGACGACGGAGACGTCACCCTTGCCGGACTCCGGGTCGACCTTCCAGCCCTTCTCCGCGATCCAGTTGAGGAGCGCGACGTCCTGCGTGTTCCCCTTCTGGGGGGTGGCGATCCGCTTGCCCTTGAGGTCGTCCAGCGTCTTGATCTTGTCCGGGTTCACGACCAGCTTGACGCCGCCGGAGGCGGAGCCGGAGATGATCCGCAGGTTCTTGCCCTTGGACTTGACGTACGCGTTGATGGACGGCGACGGGCCGATGAAGCCGATGTCGAGCGAGCCGCCGTTGAGCGCCTCGATCTCGGACGGGCCGGCGTTGAAGGTCTGCGGCTTGAGCTCGGTGCCGCCCAGCTCCTTCTGGATCAGGCCGTCCTTGACGCCGATCAGCGCGGTCGCGTGCGTGAGGTTGGGGAAGTACCCGAGCCGTACGGTGTCGGCGGAGAGCTTCTTGCCCTCGGCTGCCACCTTCTTCTCGTCGTTCTTCGCGTCGGAGCCGTAGCCGCAGGAGGCGAGCGCGCCGATCAGCAGCGGCAGAGCGGCGGCGGCGGCGAGGCCGCGGCGCAGGGTGGTACGGGTGGTGGCAGGCACGGGAGGTGTTCCCCTCGATTCAGCGTTTTCGAAGTCTGCGTCTATGTCGTTCGGGGTGGAGCGGGTGGAGCGGGGTCGCGCCGCACGGGCGGCGCGTCGAGGTCAGCACGCACATCGCGCGACGCCTCCCATGCCCGCGCCGAGGGCGCCGGAGCCCACCCGGCCGCCTTCCTTCGCGAAGGTGGCGTAGACGTTCTCGTTCATGTCAGAAGTCCCACCCTTCCTCGTCCTTGTCCTCGGCGCCGTCGCCGCTTCCGTCGACCACGACGGCCTTGGCGGTGGCGAAGGAGTCGCCCGCCATGCCCGCCGCGAGCGTGGTGCCGTCCGCCGGGTCGATCAGCAGGAACGAACCGGTGCGGCGCGAGTCGGCGTACGTGTCGAGCGCGAGCGGCTCGGCGGTGCGCACCACGACCCGGCCGATGTCGTTGGCGACCAGCTGCCCCGGGGTCGGGTGCTGCGAGAGGTCGTCCAGGGTCAGCCGCGAGGGGATCTCCTTGACGATCGCCTTGACCGTGCGGGTGGTGTGCTTGAGCAGCACCCGCTGGCCGACGGCGAGCGCCCGGTCCGCCACGTGGCAGACGGTCGCCTCGATGTCCTGCGTGGTCGCCGGGGCGTCACCGCTCGGCGCGAGCAGGTCGCCGCGCGAGATGTCGATGTCGTCGGCGAGCCGGATGGTGACCGACTGCGGTGCCCAGGCGATGTCCACGGACTCGCCCAGCGCGTCGATGCCGGTGATCGTGGAGGTCTTCCCCGAGGGCAGGACGGTGATCTCCTCGCCCACCCGGAAGGCGCCGGCGGCGATCTGGCCCGCGTAGCCCCGGTAGTCGGGGTGCTCGGCGGTCTGCGGCCGGATCACGTACTGCACCGGGAACCGCGCGTGGCAGGCCGTCAGGTCGTGGCTGACCGGGACGGTCTCCAGGTGCTCCAGGACCGTCGGGCCGCCGTACCAGTCCATGTTCGCGGAGGGCTCCACGACGTTGTCGCCGGCCAGCGCGGAGATCGGGATGGCGGTGATCTCCGGGACGCCGAGCTCGGAGGCGTACGTGGTGAACTCCTCGGCGATCGCGGCGAAGACGGGCTCCCGGTAGTCGACCAGGTCCATCTTGTTCACGGCCAGGACCACGTGCGGGACGCGGAGGAGGGCGGCGACGGCGGCGTGCCGGCGGGTCTGCTCGACGACGCCGTTGCGGGCGTCGACGAGGACCACGGCCAGCTCGGCGGTGGAGGCGCCGGTCACCATGTTCCGGGTGTACTGCACGTGCCCGGGGGTGTCGGCGAGGATGAAGCGGCGGCGGGGCGTGGCGAAGTAGCGGTAGGCCACGTCGATGGTGATGCCCTGCTCGCGCTCGGCCCGCAGCCCGTCGGTGAGGAGCGCCAGGTCGGGCGCCTCCTGGCCGCGGGAGCGCGAGGCGTGCTCGACGGCCTCCAGCTGGTCGGCCAGGACCGACTTGGAGTCGTGCAGGAGCCGGCCCACCAGGGTGGACTTGCCGTCGTCGACGGAGCCGGCGGTGGCGAAGCGCAGCAGGGTGGTGGCCGCCAGCTGCTCGGTCAGCTGCTCGGTGGACGTGCTCATTAGAAGTACCCTTCGCGCTTGCGGTCTTCCATCGCGGCCTCGGACATCTTGTCGTCGGCGCGGGTGGCGCCCCGCTCGGTGAGCCGGGAGGCGGCGATCTCGGCGATGACGGCGTCCAGCGTGGTGGCGTCGGAGTCGACGGCGCCGGTGCAGGACATGTCGCCGACGGTGCGGTAGCGGATCAGCCGCGTCTCCGTGGTCTCGGACTCCTTCGGGCCGCCCCAGTCGCCGGCCGTCAGCCACATCCCGTTGCGGGCGAAGACCTCGCGCTCGTGCGCGAAGTAGATCGCCGGGAGCTCGATCCGCTCGCGCTGGATGTACTGCCAGACGTCCAGCTCGGTCCAGTTGGACAGCGGGAAGACGCGGACGTGCTCGCCGGGGGCGTGCCGGCCGTTGTAGAGCTGCCAGAGCTCGGGGCGCTGGCGGCGCGGGTCCCACTGCGAGAACTCGTCGCGGAGCGAGAACACGCGCTCCTTGGCGCGGGCCTTCTCCTCGTCGCGGCGCCCGCCGCCGAACACGGCGTCGAAACGGTGCTGCTGGATCGCCTCGGTGAGCGGCACGGTCTGCAGCGGGTTGCGGGTGCCGTCGGGGCGCTCGCGGAGCCGGCCGGCGTCGATGTACTCCTGCACGGACGCGACGCGCAGCCGCAGTCCGTGCTCGGCGACGGTGCGGTCGCGGTACTCCAGGACCTCCGGGAAGTTGTGCCCGGTGTCGACGTGCAGCAGCGTGAAGGGGATCGCCGCGGGGGCGAAGGCCTTCAGCGCCAGGTGCAGCATGACGATGGAGTCCTTGCCGCCGGAGAAGAGGATCACCGGCCGCTCGAACTCGCCCGCCACCTCACGGAAGATGTGGACGGCCTCGGACTCCAGGGAGTCCAGGTGCGACAGCGCGAACGGGTTGTCGGTGCTGTCGTGGACATGGGCGACGGTGGTCACAGCAGACCCCTCTCGGTGAGCAGCGCGTGGAGCTGCGCCGCGGACTCCTGCACGGTCTGGGTGTGGGACTCGATCCGGAGATCCGGGTCGCGCGGCTCGTCGTACGGGTCGTCGACGCCGGTGAGGCCGCTGATCTCGCCCGCGGCCTGCTTGGCGTAGAGGCCCTTCACGTCGCGCACGGAGCAGACGTCGACGGGGGTGGCGACGTGGACCTCGACGTAGGGGGTGCCTTCGGCGGCGTGGCGCTTGCGGACCGCCTCGCGGCTGTCCTCGTACGGGGCGATGACGGGCACGAGGGCCTTCACGCCGTTGGAGGCGAGCAGCTCCGCGACGAACCCGATCCGCTGCACGTTGGTGTGCCGGTCCTCGCGGCTGAAGCCGAGGCCCGCGGAGAGGAACTCGCGGATCTCGTCGCCGTCGAGCACCTCGACCCGGTGGCCCTCCTCGCGGAGCCGGCCGGCCAGCTCGTACGCGATGGTGGTCTTGCCGGCGCTCGGCAGGCCGGTGAGCCAGATGGTGGCACCCGTCACGTGCTTCTCCTGAACTTCCTGAGTGTCCGTCATCCGTGCAGCCCGCATTCGGTCTTGCCGCGGCCCGCCCAGCGTCCGGCGCGGGCGTCCTCGCCCTCCAGGACGCGGCGGGTGCAGGGGGCGCAGCCGACGGAGGCGTAGCCGTCCATCAGGAGCGGGTTGGTGAGGACGCCGTGCTCCGCGACGTACGCGTCGACGTCGTCCTGCGTCCAGCGTGCGATGGGGGAGACCTTGACCTTCCGGCGCTTCTCGTCCCAGCCGACGACCGGGGTGTTCGCCCGGGTGGGGGACTCGTCGCGGCGCAGGCCGGTGGCCCAGGCGGCGTAGCCGGTGAGGCCGTCCTCCAGGGGCTTGACCTTGCGCAGCGCGCAGCACAGGTCGGGGTCGCGGTCGTGCAGCTTCGGGCCGTACTCGGCGTCCTGCTCGGCCACGGTCTGACGCGGGGTCAGGGTGATGACGTTGACGTCCATGACGGCGTCCACGGCGTCACGGGTGCCGATGGTCTCCTCGAAGTGGTAGCCGGTGTCGAGGAAGACGACGTCGACGCCGGGCCGGACCCGCGAGGCGAGGTGGGCGACGACCGCGTCCTCCATGGAGGAGGTGACGCAGAAGCGGTCGCCGAAGGTGTCGACGGCCCAGCGGAGGATCTCCACCGCGGAGGCGTCCTCCAGATCGCGGCCGGCCTGCTCGGCGAGTGCCTTGAGGTCGGCCGCGGTGGCGTGCTGAGTGAGCGTCATATCTCTTTCCCTCCAGGGGTACGACCCGAAGTCCCGGGGGCGAGCAGCCCCAGGAACTTCAACTGGAAGGCTCGGCTGCACGCGGCGCATTCCCAGGCGCCGTGGCCCTGCTCGTGGGGACGCAGGTCCTCGTCGCCGCAGTAGGGGCAGTGGAAGGGGGCGGCACGCTCGCTCACGACAGTGCCTCCTCGGAGGCGCGGGCGGCCCAGGTGGCGAAGCGCTCGCCGGTCTCGCGCTCCGCCTGGAAGCGCTTGAGGACGCGCTCCACGTAGTCGGGGAGCTCGGCCGCGGTGACCTTGAGGCCGCGGACCTTGCGGCCGAAGCCGGCCTCCAGGCCGAGCGCGCCGCCGAGGTGCACCTGGTAGCCCTCGACGCGGTTGCCCTCGTCGTCCAGGACCAGCTGGCCCTTGAGGCCGATGTCCGCGACCTGGATGCGGGCGCAGGCGTTCGGGCAGCCGTTGATGTTGATCGTCAGCGGCTCGTCGAAGTCCGGGACGCGGCGCTCCAGTTCGTCGATGAGCGAGGCTCCGCGGGCCTTGGTCTCGACGATCGCGAGCTTGCAGAACTCGATGCCGGTGCAGGCCATGGTGCCGCGCCGGAACGGCGTGGGGTTCACCCGCAGGTCGAGGGCCTCCAGCGCGGCGACCGCCGAGTCGAGCTGGGCCTCCTCGACGTCGAGGAGGATCATCTTCTGGTCCGCGGTGGTGCGCAGCCGGCCGGAGCCGTGCTGCTCGGCCAGGCCCGCGATCTTGGTGAGCGTGGCGCCGTCGACCCGGCCGACGCGCGGGGCGAAGCCGATGTAGAACCGGCCGTCCTTCTGCCGGTGCACGCCCATGTGGTCGCGCCACTGGCCGGCGGGCTGCTCGGGAGCGGGGCCGTCGGTCAGCTTGCGCCGCAGGTACTCGTCCTCCAGGACCTGGCGGAACTTCTCCGGGCCCCAGTCGGCGACGAGGAACTTCAGGCGGGCGCGGTTGCGCAGCCGGCGGTAGCCGTAGTCGCGGAAGATCGAGATGACGCCCTCGTAGATGTCCGGGACCTCGTCGAGGGAGACCCAGGTGCCGAGGCGGACGCCCAGCTTGGGGTTGGTGGAGAGGCCGCCGCCGACCCAGACGTCGAAGCCGGGGCCGTGCTCCGGGTGGTCCACGCCGACGAAGGCGATGTCGTTGATCTCGTGCGCCACGTCGAGCTGCGGCGAGCCGGAGATCGCGGACTTGAACTTGCGGGGCAGGTTGGAGAAGTCCTTGTTGCCGACGATGCGGCGGTAGATCTCGTCGATGGCGGGGGTGCCGTCGATGATCTCGTCGGCCGCGATGCCGGCCACCGGGGAGCCGAGGATGACACGCGGGGTGTCGCCGCAGGCCTCGGTGGTGGACAGGCCGACCGCCTCCAGGCGGTTCCAGATCTCGGGGACGTCCTCGATGCGGATCCAGTGGTACTGGACGTTCTGCCGGTCGGTGATGTCGGCGGTGCCCCGGGCGAACTCCTCGGAGATCTCGCCGATCACGCGGAGCTGCTCGGTCGTCAGCCGGCCGCCGTCGATGCGGACGCGGAGCATGAAGTACTCGTCGTCCAGCTCCTCCGGCTCCAGGACGCCCGTCTTGGTGCCGTCCAGACCCTGCTTGCGCTGGGTGTAGAGGCCCCACCAGCGCATGCGTCCGCGCAGGTCGTTGGGGTCGATGGAGTCGAATCCGCGCTTCGAGTAGACCGTCTCAATACGTGTCCGAACATTGAGACCGTCGTCGTCCTTCTTGAACTGCTCATTGCCGTTCAGCGGGGTGAAGTGCCCCACGGCCCACTGACCCTCGCCACGGTGGCGCCCGGTCTTGCGGCGTGCGGCGGCGGGAGTGGGGTTTTCCGGGGTGGCGGCCATGGCGTCTTGTCCTTCGGGACTGCGAGAGGGCGGCTCTGACCTGCACACTGGCGCTCAGGTCGGAGGGTGGCGCGTCAGTGCGCAGCAGGGTGGGGCAGAGTCGTGCTGAAAAGTGATCGCGGCGGTGCTGGTTCTCTCAGCGCGCCGGACAGATGGCGCTGGACATGCGGCCTAGGTCGACGTGCCGCCGACTCACCAAGGCAATTCCAGTTCCAGACATGACGGAAGCGTGTCACGGGACTTTGGACCCAGTCCAGCATCGTCCAGAATGCGGACATAGTCGTCTCGCTTGTCGAGACAGTGTGGTCTGGGTCACGCAGAAGGGGCCCTGATCAGGGCCCCTTCGCCGCTCCTCGGCGCCATGCGTCCCGTGACGCGTCCGGTGACGCACCGGATGCCGCGTCCCGGCCGTCAGGCGTGGGCGCCCGGCCAGGGACCCGGGGTCTCGCTCTCCTCGACCTCCTCCACCTTGGTGTCGAAGAGCCGGAAGCCGCGGCGCTCGTAGTTCGCCATCGCGTGCGGGCCGTCCAGCGAGCAGGTGTGCAGCCAGACGCGCCGCGTGGTCTCCCGCCCCGGCCAGCGGTCGGCCAGGTCCCAGGCCCGCGCCGCCCCGTAGGAGAGGAGGTGGCCGCCGATCCGGCGCCCCCGGAAGGCCGGGATCAGGCCGAAGTAGACGATCTCCACCACGCCGTCGTCCTGCGGGTCCAGCTCCACGTACCCGGCGGGCGTCCCCTTGTCGTACGCCACCCAGATCTCGGCGCCCGGCTTGTCGACGATCTCCTGCCACTGCTTGTACGTGAGCGACAGCCGGTCGTTCCAGCGGATGTCGCCGCCGACCGCCGTGTAGAGGAAGCGGCTGTACTCCGGCGACGGGACCGCGGCCCGCGCGACCGTGATGTCGTCGCCCTCCGGGGCGGGGGAGGGGCGGAGATCGGACGGCGAGGTCTGTTCGAGGGACCAGGTGGTGAGAGTGATGCGCATGGGCTCATCGCATCACGGCCCCGTCCGGCGCGGCGACCGGGGGGGGCGGGGCCGGAGCCCGCCCCCGCCGGTGCTGTCCGCATGCTGGACAGCGGAGGGCCGGCGCGGTCGTGCGGGACCTCCGAGCGGCGGCTCAGCCGCCTCCGCCCGGGCCCCGCACCGCGGGCGCCAGGGAGTGGGGCAGCAGGTCCGCGGGGCGCTCCGGGCGGAGCACCTCCACCGCGACCTCCTCGCTGAAGCGGTACGGGCGGTGCGCGAGGACCCCCGCGAGGTTCCGGCGCACCCGGGACATCTCCGCCCGCACCGTCACCGTCCGCGTGCGGTCGCCGAAGACGTCGTCCGCCAGCTCCGCCGCCGTCCGGCCGTCCCGGTGCAGCGCCAGGACGTAGAGGAGCTCCGCGTGCCGGGGGCTGAGCTCCTGCTGCCAGCTGCCCGCGGCCCCCGAGACGGACACCGTCCACCGGCGCGGTCTGCTCAGGTCGAGCACCACCCGGCTCGCCGCCGCCGCGCCCGGCTCCTCCGCCGGCGTCCCCTCCTCGACCCGCAGCAGCCAGCCGCCGGGCAGCGGTTCCACCGCGCACACCCCGAGCGAGGGCAGCCACATCCGGCCCGACCGGAACGACTTCGGCAGCGCGATCCGGTCCACCGGCGCGAGCCCCGTCACCGCCGCCGTCCAGCCGTGGCTGTCCACCGCGACGGCCCGGCCGCCCACCCGGCACAGGATCGGCGCGGCCACCGCCCGCAGCCGTTCGACCGAGCGGTGGTGCCGCTCCCGCATCTCCGCCTCGGCGAGCTGGGCCACCGAACCGACCAGGGCCAGCATCGCCGGATGGAAGGTGGACGCGGGACCGCTGACGTCCAGGATGCCGAGCAGCCGCCGGTCGCGCGGGTCGTGCACCGGCGCGGCGGCGCAGGTCCAGTTGTGGAGCGCCTGGACGTAGTGCTCGGCGGAGTGCACCTGTACCGCGCGGCCCATGGCGAGGGCCGTGCCGACCGCGTTCGTCCCGGTGGTGCGCTCGGCCCAGGACGCCCCCTCCTCCAGGCAGATGCCGTTCGCCTGCCGCATCACCGCCGGGTTCCCCTGCCGCCACAGCACCCGGCCGTACTCGTCGGTGACGATCATGATCTGGAGCGAGGTGTCGGCGATGCCGGCGAGGCCGCCGCTCAGCGTCTGCATCACCTCGGAGAGGAGCGTGCTCCGGCGCCGCTCCTCCAGCTCGTCCGGCGGCAGGAGCACCGTGCTCGTGCCCTGGTCGGGGTCGAGCCCCAGCCGGGCCATCCGCTGCCACGACGCGTCGATCACCGGGCGGGGCGCGATCGGGGGCGTCCGCCCGGCGAGCGTCTCCTCGCGGACCCGGTGGAGCAGCCGGGTGGCCCGGGCGGCGTCCATGGCGGCGAGCCGCTTCATGTCGAGCTGCGTGTTCTTCATCGGTCTCTCCCAGCCACCCGGGGTGCTGTATCGGTTCTGCACGGGGCAGATGTCCGGAGTGTCGGTGCCCATCGTGCCGTTCGGAACCGCCCCGCGAGGCCCGGTTCGGGTAATCCTGCAACCCTTTGCAACTCTGGTCGGCGACCGGCCCCCCGGGTGAAGCTGGTGCGAGCGGCGGGTGGTGCCGTGTCGGCGCAGCACCACCCCCGCTTTTCCGCGCGCGCCGACCCTCACGGGTCCACCCCTGGCGCGCGCGGCAGACTTCCCGCGCCGCGCTGCCGCCCCCGCCGCTGTGCCGCCCGCGCCGCCCCCGCCGCCGCGCCGCCCGCGCCGTCTCAGACCTCCACGCGCGCCCGCTCCACCAGGGCCCGCAGGTCCAGCGTGTGCGGCAGCGTCCCGAACACCCCGCCCCCGCCCCCGCCCAGCCGCGCCGCGCAGAACGCGTCGGCGACCTCCGGCGGCGCCCACCGCACCAGCAGGGACCCCTGGAGGACCAGCGCGAGGCGCTCCGCGAGCCGCCGCGCCCGCGCCTCGATCCCGTCCAGGTCCGCCAGTTCGACGAGCAGCCCCCGGATCGCCCGGTCGAGCCGGTGGTCCGCGCCCCGCGCCGCCCCGACCTCCCGCAGGAACGCGTCCAGGGCGGCGGGCTCCGTCCGCAGCGCCCGGACCACGTCCAGCGCCTGCACGTTCCCCGAGCCCTCCCAGACCGAGTTGAGCGGCGAGTCCCGCAGCAGCCGGGGCATCCCGGACTCCTCCACGTAGCCGTTGCCGCCCAGGCACTCCAGCGCCTCCGCCACCATCGGCGTGCACCGCTTCGCGACCCAGTACTTCGCGGCCGGAACGGTGATGCGCAGCAGGGCCCGCTCCCGCTCGGCGTGGTCGCCGCCCGCGTCGGCCGCGTCGTAGGCGGCCGCGAGACGCATGCCCAGGACCGTGGCCGCCTCCGACTCCAGGGCGAGGTCCGCGAGCACGTTCCGCATCAGCGGCTTGTCGGCCAGCGGCCCGCCGAAGGCCTCGCGGTACGTGCAGTGGTGCACGGCCTGCGCGACCGCCTGCCGCATCAGCGCGGCCGAGCCGAGGACGCAGTCCACCCGGGTCGCCGCGACCATGCCCATGATCGTGGTGAGCCCGCGCCCCTCCTCGCCCACGCGGCGCGCCCAGGTCGTCCCGTCGAACTCCACCTCGGCGGAGGCGTTCGAACGGTTGCCCAGCTTGTCCTTCAGCCGCTGCAGCGCGAAGGCGTTCCGCGAACCGTCCGCGAGCACCCGGGGCACCAGGAAGCAGGTGAGCCCCGCCGGAGCCTGCGCGAGGACCAGGAAGGCGTCCGACATCGGCGCCGAGCAGAACCACTTGTGCCCCGTCAGGACGTACTCGCCGTCGGCGGCCAGCGGCCGCGCCTCCGTCGTGTTCGCCCGGACGTCGCTGCCGCCCTGCTTCTCCGTCATGGCCATCCCGAGCAGCGCGCCGGGCTTCTCCGCCACCGGGCGGAGCTCCCGCTCGTACACGTGCGAGGTCGCCGCCGGCACCCACACCTCGGCCAGCTCCGGCTCGGCGCGCAGCGCGGGCACGGACGCGTGCGTCATCGACACGGGGCAGCCGTGCCCGGCCTCCGCCTGCGACACCACCAGGAACCCGGCCGCCCGCCGCACATGGCCGCCCGGCCGGCCCCACGCGTCCGTCAGCCCGGCCCCCACCGACTTGCCGAGGAGCCGGTGCCAGGCCGGATCGAACGCGACCTCGTCGATCCGGCGGCCGTACCGGTCGTGGGTCCGCAGCCGCGGCGGGTTCGCGTTCGCCAGCTCCCCCCACTCCCGGACCTGTGCCGACCCCGCCGCCCGGCCCAGCACGACGAGGTCCTCCCGGACCTCCGCGCGGAGGTCCGGCGCCAGGTGCCGTTCCACCGCCTCCGTCAGGACGGGATCGGTCGTGAAGACGTCGTACCCGACCAGGGGCGGAGGCTGGTTGGTCACGGTGTGGGAGCGCGGTGCCATGCCGATACGGTAAGCAGGTGCAGGCAGCAAGCGAAACACCCGAACGGCCCGAGCGGCGGCCCTGGAGCAGGCTCCACCGCGCGCGCGTCCTCTACCGCAACGTCTCGAAGCGGAAGATGGCCTGGCTGCTCCTGAAGGACACCGTCAACTCGTGCATCGAGTACCGGATCCTCGGCCTCGCCGCCGAAGCCGCCTTCTTCACCCTGCTGTCGCTGCCGCCGCTGCTCCTCGGCCTGATCGCCCTCCTCGGCTACGCCGACGACTGGACCAATACGGACACCGTGGCGAGCATCCAGGAGAACATCCTCCGCGCCGCCGGAACGGTCCTCTCCGACCGGGGCGTGGAGGACATCGCCAAGCCCATCCTCGACGACGTGACCCAGGGCAAGCGGCCCGACCTGATCTCCCTCGGCTTCGCCATCGCCCTCTGGTCCGGCTCGCGCGCCGTGAACGTCTTCATCGACACCATCACCGTCATGTACGGGCTCGACGGCCACCGCGGGATCGTGAAGACCCGCCTCCTGGCCTTCCTGCTCTACCTCGTGGCCCTGCTGATCGGCGCGGTGGTGCTGCCCCTCGCGGTCGTCGGCCCCGACCGGGTCGTCGAACTCGTCCCCTGGGGCACCGAGGTCGTCTCGGTGCTCTACTGGCCGGCCGTCATCCTGCTCTCCATCGCCTTCCTCACCACGCTCTACCACGTGTCCGTGCCCGTCAGATCGCCCTGGATCGAGGACATCCCGGGCGCCCTCGTGGCCCTCGGGATGTGGGTCCTCGGCAGCTTCCTGCTCCGCATCTACCTGACCAGCCAGGTCGAGGGACCGACGATCTACGGCTCCCTCGCGGCCCCCATCGCCGTCCTCCTCTGGATCGGCATCTCGGCCTTCGCCGTCCTCGTCGGCGCCGCGGTGAACGCCGCCATCGACCGCGTCTGGCCCTCGGTCGCCACCGCGGCGGCCCGCGAGGCCAACGAGCGGGCCCGCGCCGTCCAGGCGGCGGAACTCGTCGCCCGGGTGCGCGCGGAGGCCGAGGACGTCGACGAGGACGACCCCGACATGCCGTCCGAGTTCCCCGAGCGCTGGTCCCGGTTCCTGCCTCCGGACGACGTGAAGTCCCGCCTCCACTCCGGCTGGGAGAAGGACTGACCCACCGGCGTGGGGCTACGTTGGGGGTGTGTACGAGGAACGCCCCGCCCTGCTCGACGGAGCCGTCCTGTGGACCCGGACCGCCGCCGGCCCCGGCACGGGCGGCTCCCGGCCCGTCCTGCCCGACGGCTGCATGGACCTGATCTGGGCCGGCGGACACCTCCTCGTCGCCGGACCCGACACACGCGCGCACGTACCGGCGGAGTCCGCCGAGCGGTACGCGGGAGTCCGCTTCGCGCCCGGTGACGCCCCCGCCTTCTTCGGCGTACCGGCCCACGAGCTGCGCGACCGGCGGGTCCCGCTCGCCGACCTGTGGGGCGCCGCCGGGACGCGACGGCTCTGCGAGCGGATCACCGACGCCCCCGACCCGGCCGCGGCCCTGGACGAGGCCGTACGGCGCCGGGCCGCCGACATCCCCGCGCCCGACCCGCTGCTCCGGGCCGTCGCGGACCGCCTCGCGGCCGGCCGGGCGGTCGCCGAGACGGCCGACGCGGTCGGCCTCGGCGCCCGGCAGCTCCACCGGCGCTCCCTCGACGCCTTCGGCTACGGCCCCAAGACCCTCGCCCGGATCCTCCGGCTCCAGCGGGCCCTCGCGCTGGTGCTGTCCGGAGTGCCGTACGCGGAGGCGGCCGTGCGCGCGGGCTGCGCCGACCAGGCCCACCTCGCACGTGAGACGAGGGCGCTGGCCGGCACGACGCTCGGCGCCTACACGGCATCGGCGAACAGCGAGACGCCGGAGCCGTCCGGGTCGAGGACCACGGCGTAGCGCTGCCCCCAGAAGGCGTCCCAGGGCTTCAGATGCCCCCGGTACCCGGCGGCGACCAGCTCCTCGTACGCCGCGTCCACGGCCCGGGGCGTGGCGCACCGGAAGGCGAGCTCGATCCGGTTGCCGCCCTCGGGACGCCGCCATTCCGGGTCCAGGGAGCGCACGACGTCCTCCGTGTCCCAGGCGATCCGCAGCCCGCCGGGCAGCGCGGCCTCCACGTGCGGGGCCGACTCGGCCCCGTCCGGGATCTCCAGGCCGAGACGGCGGTAGAAGGCGAGCGAGGCGGCCATGTCGGAGACGACGAGGCCGATCAGGTCCAGACGGGGGGTGAGGTCAGGTGCTGTGTCCATGGGGGCACGGTAGGCAGGGCGCCCTCCGCCGGTCTTGTACGAATCGGACGCGGCACCCCAGGTCCGGCGAACGCGGCCTCCGGCGGATCGTCCGTACGGATCCGGCCACTCCTCGTCGGGATCCGCCCGGCCGGCCTGATTAATATGACTTTCCCGTCCCGCTGCTCACGGTCGCCGAGGCCGCCCCACCGCGGGGTCCCTCCTCCCGTCCGCGCCCCCCGGGGCATCGGCGCGACACCGCAAGGCGGCACCAGATGCGCGTACTCCTCGTCGAGGACGAGACCGACCTCCGCGAGCTCGTCGAGGCGGGTCTGAAGGACGCCGGGTACGCCGTCGACGCGGTCGCCGACTGGCCCCACGCCGACTACCTGCTCGACCTCACCGAGTACGACTGCGTGGTCCTCGACCGGATGGTCCCCTCCGGCGACACCCTGCGCGCGCTCGACGGCCGCCGCCGCGCGGGCTGGTCCACGCCGGTCCTCTGCCTGACCGCCCTCCACGCCCTGCCCGACCGGGTCGAGGGCTTCCGCGCGGGAGCCGACGACTACCTCGCCAAGCCCTTCGCCATGGTCGAACTGGTCATGCGGGTCGGCAGCCTCACCCGACGCGCGCCGGGCCGGCTGCCCGTCCACCTGGCCCACGCGGACATCGAGCTGGACGCGGCCCGCCGGGAGGTCCGCCGGGCCGGCGTCCTGCTCTCGCTGACGCCCAAGGAGTACGCCGTCCTGCACCACCTCCTGGTCCACCGGGAGAACGTCGTCACCCGCACCGCGCTCGTGGAGCACTGCTGGGACGAGATGGCCGACCCGGTGTCCAACGTGGTCGACGCCGTGATGGCCGGACTCCGCCGCAAGCTCGGCTCGCCGCAGCTGATCCGGACCGTGCGGGGCCACGGGTTCCTCCTCGGCGGTCCGACCGGGGACGGCGCGTGACCGACCCGGACCGCGCCGCCGGACCGCGCCGCCGACTGCGCCGTCTGCAACGGCGGCTCACCCTCGCGTACACGCTCACCACGCTGGTCGGAGTGAGCGTGCTCTCCTGGCTGGTGATCCACACGGACGGCCGCTCCTGGCGGAACGCGGAGTTCGACGAGATGCTCCGGCACGCGTCGGTCAGCACCTCGCTGATCTACTACACGGACGCGGGAGTCCAGCTCGACGGCCTGCGCGACGACGAGTCCACGCGGGGCCGCCACCAGGTCTTCGTCCTGCTGTGCCGGACGAGGATCGGCACGCCCGCGAAGGGCGTGGCGGACGGCGCGGGGAAGGACACGACGGGGAGGCCGCCCGCCGGACGGGCGGGCGGTGAGACGCGCACGCCCGGTGCGGGCCGTCCGACCGGAGCGGTGCGTCCGGCCGGCCCCGGCGCGCTCGGCGGGCTCGACCGGGTCTTCACCTCCGGGAGCCGTTCGGTCCCCGTCTCCGGCGGACGGATCGCCGCCCTGGCCCGTACCGCCATGGACGAGGACGTCACGGTGCGCGAGGAGGTCCCGGCCGGGGACCGGACCGCCTACGCCGTGGCGCGGCCGTTCTACCACGACGAGACCCAGGAGACGACCGGCGCCGTCGTCGTCATCGGCGACCCCGGACTGCGGATGGCCGAGCACACCCGACTGACGTACGCGGTCCTCACCGGCTCCGGGCTCCTGACCCTGCTCGCCGCCTTCACCGGCCACCTCCTCTCGGGGCGCAGCCTGCGGCCCGCGTGGCGGGCGCTCGAAGCGCAGGAGCGGCTGCTCGCCGACGCCGCGCACGAGCTGCGCACCCCGGTGGCGATCATGCGGAGCTCGATGGACGTGGCGGGGACCGACCCGAGGAAGCTGCCCACCCATCTGCCGCGGATCCGGCGGGCCACCGACCGGCTGACCGACGTCGTGGAGAACGTCCTGACACGGGGGCGGCTCCAGGACCCGGCGGCCTCCTTCAGCCCGGTGCCGCTCCGCCTCGACCAGCTGGTGGAGGACGCGTGCGGGGAACTGCCGCCCGGCCGGCTCACGCTCACCCTGCGGCTCGACGCGTCGGTGGTGGACGCCGATCCCGCCCTGACGCGCGTGGCCGTGCGGAACCTCCTGGACAACGCGCTGCGCCACGGGCGCACGCCGGGCGATCCGCACGGCGGGGCGGAGATCGACGTCAGCGTGCGGGGCCACACGGTGGCGGTGGCGGACCGGGGGCCGGGTGTGGCGGCGGAGGAACTGCCGGAGCTGACCGAACGGTTCCGTTCGCGCGGCGGCGGGTCGGGGATCGGTCTGTCGCTGGTCCGGGAGATCGCGGCGGCGCACGGGGGAACGCTCACCGCGCGGGCCAGGCCCGGGGGAGGGGCGGTGTTCCTGCTCGCGCTCGGACCGGCGGGGCAGGCCCGGCACGCGCGGGCGGGCGCCTCATGAATTCCTCACGATCGAACGAGGAGGCTACGGACATCCTTTCCCCCCTCGTGCTGGAGAACGTGTGCCGAAGCATGCCCCCACCCCGTTCCGCCGCAGGAAGTCGACGCGGGCGGCGCTCGCCGCGGGCGTCGTCGCGGCGCTCGGCGCCGGTGTCCTGTTCACGCAGGCCGACGCCTCGTCGGGCGACACCCGGCCGCGCGCCGCGCGGAACGTGACGACGCCCGCCACGGCCGAGCCGACGCCCCCCGCCACGGCGAGGCCGACCACCGCTCCGAAGCCGGCCACCACCCGGCGGACGACCACCGCCCCGAAGGCGACGACCGCTCCGAAGGCGACCGCCCCCGCCGGACCGACGGCCGCGAAGGTGGCGCTGCCCACCGCGAACGCGCAGTTCGACTACCAGATCGGCGGCGCCTACACGCCGCCGAAGAACGTCGGGGTCGTCTCCCGCGACCGTACGGCGAAGCCCGCCGCCGGGCTCTACACCATCTGCTACGTCAACGCCTTCCAGACCCAGCCGGACGCGCTGGACTGGTGGGAGACGAACCACCCGGACCTGCTGCTCCGCGACCGCTCCGGGGCCCCCGTGCAGGACGAGGACTGGGGCGAGGTGCTGCTGGACACCTCGACCGCGGACCGGCGCGAGCGGCTGGCGAAGATCGTCGGTGGGTGGATCGACGGCTGCGCGAAGAGCGGCTTCCAGGCCGTGGAGCCCGACAACCTCGACTCGTACGAGCGCTCGGGCAACCGGCTGACGAAGCAGCACAACGCCGCGTTCGCCCGGCTCCTGGCCCAGCGGGCGCACGCCGCCGGACTCGCCATCGGCCAGAAGAACACCACGGAGCTGCTGCCCGAGCGCAGGACGATCGGCTTCGACTTCGCGGTGGCCGAGGAGTGCGGCCAGTACGAGGAGTGCGAGGCGTACGCGGCGGCGTACGCGAACCGCGTCTACGTCATCGAGTACACCGGCACCGGCTACGGCCGGGCGTGCGCGGACTGGGGCGGCACGCTCTCGATCGTCCAGCGCGACCTCGACGTGAGCGCCCCGGGCGGCTCGTACCGCTACCGGGCCTGCTGACCCCCCACGGGACCCGGCGGGGACGGCCGACCGCCCCCGCCGGCATCCCGGCGGGAAAAACCGGTGGCGCCCGCCGAAGCGGTGCGGCTAGCGTGTTCCCCGAGATCGCGAAGATCCACGCGAGAAGACCCACAGGAGGTGTGACCGATGGCTGTCGTCACGACGGGCCTTGCCCTCACGCAGAAGTTCATCCACACCACCTCCGTGGCCACCGGCTGACACCCGCTCGACCTCCGCGCTCCCGGAGCGCGCCGCCGGGGCCACCCCTGTGAAGGGTCCCCCTTGTCTTTCCCGCTTTCCCACGTCACCTCCTCCGCTTCCTCCCCGACGCTCGACGCGCACGGCTGGGACTCCGGCTGGGCCGCCGCGTTCGCCCCGTACGCCGCCCGGGGGCTCGTCCCCGGCCGGGTGATCCGGGTCGACCGCGGCCAGTGCGACGTCGCCACCGCCGACGGGCTCGTCCGCGCGGACACGGCCTTCGTGACCCCGCACGACCCGCTCCGGGTCGTCTGCACCGGCGACTGGGCCGCCGTCGACCCCGAGGGCGCGAGCGACCCCCGCTACGTGCGCGCCTGCCTGCCGCGCCGCACCGCCTTCGCGCGGTCGACCTCCTCCAAGCGCTCCGAGGGCCAGATCCTCGCGGCCAACGTCGACCACGCCGTCATCACCGTCTCCCTCGCCGTCGAACTCGACCTCGGCCGCGTCGAGCGCTTCCTCGCCCTGGCCTGGGAGTCCGGCGCCCAGCCGACCGTCGTCCTCAGCAAGGCCGACCTCGTACCCGACCCCGTCGGCCTCTCGTACCTCGTCGAGGACGTCGAGACCGTCGCCCCCGGCGTCCAGGTCGTGCCCCTGAGCTCGACCACGGGGGAGGGGCTCGACGTCCTCTCCGCGATCGTCGCGGGCGGGACGACCGTGCTGCTCGGCGTCTCCGGCGCCGGCAAGTCGACCCTCGCCAACGCCCTCGTCGGCGAGGACGTCATGGACGTCCAGGCCGCCCGCGACATCGACGGCAAGGGCCGGCACACCACCACCACCCGCAACCTCTTCGTCCTCCCGGGCGGGGGAGTCCTCATCGACACCCCCGGGCTGCGCGGGGTCGGCCTCTGGGACGCGGAGACCGGCGTCGGCCAGGTCTTCTCGGAGATCGAGGAACTCGCCGCGGACTGCCGCTTCCACGACTGCGCCCACGAGTCCGAGCCCGGCTGCGCGGTGGCCGCGGCGATCGAGGACGGCTCCCTGCCGGCGCGCCGTCTGGAGAGTTACCGCAAGCTGCTCCGCGAGAACCAGCGGATCGTCGCCAAGACCGACGCCCGGGTGCGCAGCGAGATCCTCAAGGACTGGAAGCGCAAGGGCGCCGAGGGCCGCCAGGCCATGGAGATGAAGCGCGGGCGCATCCGGTAGCCGGAGCGAGCGCGGGGAGGGCCGCCCTCCCCGCGCGAGCGCCGTGTCCGAAAGCCGCGAGCCGGGGGTCGCCGGCCGTCGCACACTGGAGACGTGAAGGACGACGACACCCGCTACGAGGCGGTCAGCAGCAGGGACGCGCGGTTCGACGGAGAGTTCTTCTTCGCCGTCCGCACCACCGGTATCTACTGCCGCCCCAGCTGCCCCGCCGTCACCCCCAAACGGCAGAACGTCGCCTTCTTCCCCACCGCGGCGGCGGCCCAGGGCCACGGCTTCCGGGCCTGCCGCCGCTGCCGCCCCGACGCGGTGCCCGGCTCCGCGGCCTGGGACGTGCGCGCCGACGTCGTGGGGCGCGCCATGCGGATGATCGGCGACGGCGTCGTCGACCGCGAGGGCGTCCCCGGCCTCGCCGGACGCCTCGGCTACAGCACCCGCCAGGTGCAGCGCCAGCTCACCGCCGAGCTCGGCGCCGGGCCCGTCGCGCTCGCCCGCGCCCAGCGCGCCCACACCGCGCGACTGCTCCTCCAGACCACCGGGCTGCCGGTGACCGAGATCGCCTTCGCGGCAGGCTTCGCCAGCGTCCGCCAGTTCAACGAGACGATCCGCGCCGTCTACGCCCGCACCCCCAGCGCGCTGCGCGCCGAGGCGGGCAGCGGAACCGGAGCCCGCACCGCGCTCGCCGCCGGGGTGCCGCTGCGGCTCGCCCACCGCGGTCCGTACGCGGCGGGCGAGGTCTTCGACCTGCTCGCGGCCGAGGCACTGCCCCGGGTGGAGGAGGTCGTCGGCGCCGTCGGCGCCCGCACCTACCGGCGCACCCTCCGCCTCCCGTACGGCACCGGGATCGTCTCCGTCGACGAGCGCTCCGCCGGGCGCTGGCTGGAGGCCCGTATCCACCTCACCGAGCTGCGCGACCTGACCACCGCCGTACACCGGCTGCGCCGCCTCTTCGACCTGGACGCCGACCCGTACGCCGTCGCCGAGCGGCTCGGCGCGGCGCCCGGACTCGCCGCCGAGGTGGCCGCCCGGCCCGGCGTCCGGTCCCCGGGGACGGCCGATCCGGAGGAGTTCGCCCTGCGGACGCTGCTCGGCGCGGCCGAGTCCGACCGGGTCGTCGCGGCCCTCGGCACCCCGCTGGCCACCGGCTGCGACGGCCTCACCCACCTCTTCCCGGAGCCCCGGGCACTGACCGGCCACCCCGTCGCGGGCCCGCTGGCCCGGGCCCTCGCCGACGGCACCGTACGCCTCGACCCCGGCGCCGACCGCGACGAGGCCGAGGCCGCCCTCGGAGAGGTCCCCGGCGTGACGGCCGGGGCCGCCGCGCTGATCCGGATGCGGGCCCTCGGCGACCCGGACGTCCTCCCGGCGGGTGTCCCCGCCGCGGAGGAGTGGCGGCCGTGGCGCTCGTACGCCGCCCGCTACCTCCGGACTCCGCACCCGGCGGCTCCCGGCCGCCGCGCGGACGGCCCCCACCTGCCTTCCCACTGAGCCCCGGAGCCCCTGGGCCCGCTCCCGGCCCGGGACCCGGACCCGGAGCCACCCGGCCGGCCCCCGGCTCCGGGCTCAGCCCCAGAGCACCGCACCGGCCCACGCCCCCACGATCAGCAGACAGGAGAAGAGCTCCACGAGCACGCTCGTGCCCGCCGCCCGCATCACCGTCCGGGTCGCCGCCCGGGCCTGGCCGTGGCCGCCCAGGCGGAGGCGTTCGGACAGGTAGATCCCGCCCACGAAGCCGGGGATCGCGCCGACCACCGGCACCAGGACGAAGCCCAGGAGCGCGCCCGTGCCCGCGCACACCACCATCCGCCGCGTGATGCCCACGCCGCGGAAGCGCCGGGGCGGCAGCTGCCAGACGACGACCTGGGTGAGCAGCAGCAGGCCGGTCGTGGCGGCGAGCAGGATCCACGCGAGGTCGGTCCGCTCGTGCAGCGACCACCAGAGCATCGCGGCCCACACCAGCCACGTCCCCGGCACGCCGGGGGCCAGCACCCCGAACAGGCCGAGCAGCATGACCGTCGCGACCATCAGGAGCTGCCACACACCCACGCGCCCAGGGTCCCCCAGAACCGGCGTCCGCGCAGGTCGCGGGGGGCATCCGGGTACGACGGGGGTGCCTGGCCGCCGGGACGCGGCCCCGCTCGGGGCCCGCGGGGCCGGCCTGCCGGGCCCGGCGCGGCCGGACTGCCGTGGCCTGCCGGGCTCTGCGCGGGCGGACCGTCGTGGCCTGCCGGGCCCGGCGCGGCCGGACCGTCGTGGCCTGCCGGGCTCTGCGCGGCCGGACCGTCATGGCCCGCCGCGACCTGCGCGGCCGGACCGCCGTGGGCCTGCCGGGCTCTGCGCGGCCGGATCGTCGTGGCCTGCCGGGCTCTGCGCGGGCGGACCGTCGTGGCCTGCCGGGGCCGGCGCGGCCGGACCGTCATGGCCCGCCGCGACCCGCGCGGCCGGACCGCCGTATGCCTGCCGGGCCCTGCGCGGCCGGATCGTCGTCGCCCGCCGCGACCCGCGCGGCCGGACCGCCGACAGCCCGTTCGGCCGCGGACCCCGCCGCGTCCCGCCCGCTCAGCCGCGGGCCACCCAGCCCTTCTCGTACGCGTGCCAGCCCAGCTGCAGCCGCGTCGTCACCCCGGTCAGCTCCATCAGGCCCTTCACCCGCCGCTGCACCGTCCTGAGCCCCAGATCCAGCTGCTTCGCCACGCTCGCGTCCGTCATCCCGGCGAGCAGCAGCGAGAGGATCTCCAGGTCCATCACGTCCGGACCGGGTGCCTCCTCCTCGGTGATCTGCGCGCCCGCCCCGAGTCTCAGCGGCAGCGCGTCCCGCCACACCGACTCGAACAGACCCATCAGGGACTCCAGCAGCCCGCTCGCGTGCACCACGATCGCGGCCGGCTCCGCCCCCCGCCCCGTCAGCGGCACCATGGCCAGCGAGCGGTCCGCGACCACCAGCTTGGTGGGGACCCGGTCCGCGACCCGCACCCGCTCCTCGCGGCCGAGCGCCGCCGAGAGTTCGAGCAGCCCGGTCGGCAGGGTGAGCACCTCGCGCTCCAGCACCACCCGGTAGCGCACCCCCCGCCCGGCGGCCTGCTCCTCCGCGTCGTTCTCCATGCCCGAGACCGCGATCGGCTTGCCCGTGACGAGCGCGCAGACCTCCTCCTGCGCGCCCAGCTGGAGCTGGAGGAAGCGGTGGGTGACCGCGCTCGCGCCGGTCACCACCTCCACCAGGTCGTGCACCGCCGCCTCCGCGGCCTCCGCCCGGTACTCCTCGGCGAGCAGCGCCGCCGCCAGCTCCGCCTGCTCCAGCTCGTGGCGCTGCTGGGTGAGGAGGGCGCCCAGGGCCACCCCCGGCGGCGCGGCCACCCACCGGCCGGTCCTGGCGGAGGACTGCGCCGCGAGCCCCTGGGACTCCAGGCGGCGCAGGGCCCGCTCGGTGTCGAGCTCGGGCAGGGCGAGCCGGTGCGCGAGATCGGTCACCTCGGCCGCGCCCAGCGCCACCAGCGCCCGGTACGCGGACTCCTGGCGCTCGTCGAGTCCTATCGCTCCCAGCATGGATGCCCCACCCCTCGCCCCACCTCCGGCGGCGCGCCCGGCATCTTCCCGGGACGTTCACCGGAGGCATTCGTTCCGTTGGTGACCTGGCGGGAAACGGCCACGGCGTATTCCCGCCTCTCCCATCATCCCTGTACCGCCCTCACCTCTGCCAATGTGGCGCCACCGCAGCACCGACAGCTCCCGGAGACGGGTCCCTTGTGCCCTTTTTCCGGAATCAGAGGGGGAGAGCGATGCGCCCGATCTCGCGTACGGCCCTGGGGGCGGCGACCGCCGCGGTCCTGGCCGTCACCGCGGTCGCGCCGTCCTCGGCGAAAGAGCCGCAGGACGGCACGGCCGGTCAGCGACCGCTGGTGGGGACCGAAGCGCCGGCCCGCGCCGGGCACCGTCCCGTCACGGTGACCCTGGTCACCGGGGACCGCGTCGCGGTCGGCCGCGACGCGCAGGGCGGGCCCACCGCCACCGCCCTGCCGCGGGAGGACGGCACCGTCCCGCTGGTCCAGACCCGCCGCTCCGGCCAGGACCTGTACGTCTACCCCGAGGGCGCCGCCGGCGCGCTCGCCGCGGGCCGCGTCGACCAGGAACTCTTCAACGTCACCGGCCTCGTCCGCCAGGGCTACGACGACACCGCCACCACCACGCTCCCCCTGATCGCGGTCTACGGCACCGACCTCACCCGCTCCGTGCCCGCCGCCCCGCGCGGCGCGCGACGCGGCCAGGTCCTCAAGGCCGTCGACGGCGTCGCGCTGAAGGCCGACAAGAAGCAGGCCGCCACCTTCTGGGCCGAGGTCACCTCCCCCTCCGCCCGCTCCACCAACGGCCTGAAGAAGCTCTGGCTCGACCGCAAGGTCCACGCCACCCTGGAGCGCTCGACCCGGCAGGTCCACGCCCCCGAGGCCTGGGCCGCCGGTTACGACGGCACCGGCACCAAGGTCGCCGTCCTCGACACCGGCGCCGACGCGGAGCACCCCGACCTCCAGGGCCGGATCACCGCGGCGGAGAACTTCACCGACTCCGACACCACCGGCGACCGCCAGGGCCACGGCACCCACACCCTCTCCACCGTGGGCGGCTCCGGCGCGGCGAGCGACGGCCGGAAGAAGGGCGTCGCCCCCGGCGCCGACCTCCTCAACGGCAAGGTCCTCGACGACTCCGGATCCGGCGCCGCCTCCTGGATCATCGCGGGCATGGAGTGGGCCGTCGCCCAGGGCGCCGACGTCGTCTCCATGAGCCTCGGCAGCCCCGAACCCACCGACTGCACCGACCCGATGAGCCTCGCGGCCGAGGAACTCTCCCGCGAGGAGGGCACGTTGTTCGTCGTCGCCGCCGGAAACACGGGACCGACCCTCAACACCGTCTGCTCGCCCGGCTGCGCGCCCGGCGTGCTGACCGTCGGCGCCGTCGACCGCGACGACTCCACCGCGTACTTCTCCAGTCGCGGCCCGACGATCGTCCGGCACACCCTCAAGCCCGAGATCGCGGCGCCCGGCGTCGCCGTCTCCGCCGCCGCGGCCGGCGGCCGGGGCGTCTACGCCTACCGGTCGATGTCCGGCACGTCGATGGCCACCCCGCACGTCGCGGGCGCCGCCGCCATCGTCCGGCAGCGCCACCCCGACTGGACCGCCCAGCAGGTCAAGGCCGCCCTCGTCGCGTCCGCCGAGAGCTCCGTCCCCGGCGACGTCCGCGAGGTCGGCGGCGGCCGCCTCGACGTCAAGGCCGCGATCGACCAGACGGTCCTCGGCGCGCCCGCCGTCCAGGGCGGCACCTCCCACTGGCCGCAGGACAGGACCGACCGCACCACGGTCTCCGTCCCGTACACCAACACCTCCGGCGCCCCGGTCACCCTGAACCTGGCCGTCGAGAAGGTCACCGGCAACGACGGCTCCCGGGTGGGGAGTCCGGTCGCCCGCCTGGGCAAGCGCACCGTCACCGTCCCGGCCGGCGCCACCGTCCAGGTCCCGCTGGAACTCGACCCCGCCGCCCACCTCGACCGCGCCCAGTACGGCGACGTCACCGGCCGCGTGATCGCCACCGGCAAGGGCGGGATCCACGTCTCCACCCCGTTCTCGCTGTACGTCGAGCCCGAGACGGTCACCCTCCGGGTCAAGCTGATCGACCGTCAGGGCAAGCCCGCCTCCGGCGCCTCCTCCCTCGACGTCATCGGCACCGACGACGCCCGCGGAGAGCGCCGCTTCAACGACGGCGCCGCCGACCAGGTCTACCGGCTGCGCCCCGGCGGCTACTTCCTCTCCTCGTTCGTCACCACGCCCGACCCGGGGGAGGGCGCCACCCTGAACGACTCGCTCAGCTACCTCGGCCGCCCGCAGCTGGAACTGAGGAGGGACACCACCGTCGTCCTCGACGCCCGCACGGCCCACCGGCTGTCCGTCACGACCGACAAGGCCTCCGAAGCCCGCGGCGCCACCCTCGCGTTCGCCCGCTCCTGGGACGACACGTGGCTGCACGCCGGCACCGCCGCCGGCCCGCGCACCATCCGCGGCTACTACGCCTCGGTCGAAGGCCGGGCAGACGACGGAGACTTCGAGTTCGGCAGCTACTGGCGCGCCGCCGCCCCGCAGATCACCTCGCTCAGGACCACCGACGGCCTGACCCTGCACCCGGTCACCGCCTCCACCGGCTCCGACAACCTCGACGGCACCGGTACCGCCGGCCTCGTGGACGCCGGCACCGGCACCCCCGAGGAACTGGAGGCCGCCGGAGTCCGGGGCCGCATCGCCCTCGTCCGCTTCCCCGACACCTCCACCGCGGCCTCGACGGCCGCGCGCGACGCCAAGGCCGCGGGCGCGGTGGCGGTCCTCGCCCACCGCACCGCCCCCGCCCGCTGGTACCCCTCGGGCGGCTTCACCGGCGTCGGCTTCCCGGTCCTCGCGGTCGGCTCCGCCGAGGCCACCGCCCTGCTCGACCGGCTCGCCGCCGGCGAGGTCCGCCTCACCTGGCGGGCCACGGCGAGGAGCCCGTACCTGTACACCCTCGCCTTCCCCGAGCAGGGGACGATCCGCGGCGACCGGCACTACCGCGTCCGCGACGCACAGCTCGGCCGCACCGACTCCACCTACCGCGCCATGGGCCTCGCCACCGACTTCGTCGAGTTCGCCGGAGCCGCCCGGCCCAACGGGGCGTCCGTCTCCTTCGGCGACCTCGCCACGGTCCCCTCGCCGGGCACCCGCACCGAGTACCACACCGCCGGCGACACCCGCTGGGACCGGACGCTCTCCTCCGGCTTCCCGTTCGGCGAGTACATGATCGGCACCCCGCGCACCTACCGGGCCGGCGAGCGGCGCACCGAGCGCTGGTACGACGGCGTCGTCGCCCCCACCGCACCGCGCGACGCGGACGGCGAGCCGGTCCTCGTCGCCGAACGCCAGGGCGACCTCATCGGCTTCTCCGCCGCGCCCTGGGGCGACGGGACCCACCACGGCGAGGCCGGTTCCTTCGGCGACATCGGCAACGTCCGCCTCAGCCGCGACGGCGAGGTCCTCGGCGAGTCCGGATGGCCGTTCGGAGCCTTCCCGGTGCCCGCCGAGGAGGGGAGGTACAGCCTCGAACAGAACGTCATGAAGATCGGAAGCCGGGTCTGGGCGCGTTCCACTTCCGTCAAGTCGGTGTGGGAATTCACCTCCAAGCTCGACGCGAGCGTCTATTCTCAAGGCATCCCGATTCTCTTCCCCCGGTACGACCTTCCGGAGGACGGACTCAAGACCCTCGCCGCGACCGACGGCCAGCACATCGGCCTCACCGCGACGGGTCACGCGGGCTACACCCCCGCGGCGCTCACCTCGGCCACGCTCTCGTACTCCTACGACGGGGGCACGACCTGGACCGAAGCGCAGGTCTCTCAGCAGGGCGGCCACTGGACCGCGACCGTGAACCACGCGGGCGCGACCGGCAAGCAGGTCACCCTGAGGACCGAACTGACGGACGCCCACGGCAACTCCGTCACCCAGACCGTGGTCCGCGCCTACGACGTGCGCTGATCACGCCGGTCCGCCGGGCGTCCTTCCCGTGGGGGGTGGGGCCGCCCGGCGGACCACCCCTTTCCGGCGACGGTTTTCCCGATGTCCCGTTTTCGGGCGCCCCGCGCGGTGGACAATAAGGGCATGACTCAGCAGGGGGACGACGACTGGTGGGACGAGCTCTACGAGGAGTCGGCGCCGGACACGGCCCCGACGCCGTCGGGTGACACCCTCGACGACCGCTTCACCACGGCGACCCGGGTCACCACGGGCCCGCCGGACACGGCACCCCCGGACACCGGGCCGCCGCCACCGGACCCGGGGCCCGTCGTGCCTCCCCGGGCACCCGACCCGCGGGCCACGACGGCCGTCCCGATCCCGGCACCCCCGCCCGCACCCCCCGTCGCCGACGCGCCGCCCGTCCCGCCGCGGGTCCCCGGGCCGCCCCCGCAGCCCGCACCCGCCGCACCCCCCGTGCCCGGACGGGCGCCCTGGGAGACGAGGCAGGAAGGACCGCAGACCTTCCCCGCGCCCCCGCCCCCGCCGCCCGCCGAGGCCCCCGTCCCGGCGCCGGACGCGCGGGAGGAGACCGAGCCCGTGCCGGACCCCGGCGACGGCGAGGACGACCCGGCCGCCGCCCCCGGCGCCGCCAGCCCCACCGGCCACGTACCCGTGCCCCGGCCCCGTACCGGATACGTCGGAAGCCGGCCGCCCACCTACGAGGCCGAGCCCACCGCCCTGCCCGTCGCCCGGCCCGGCGAGCTCGGCGAACTGGTCGCCGACACCGTGCTCGACGGAGCCCGCTACGGCACCTGCACCCTGCGGGCCGCCTCCGTCCGCGGCGACTCCGCCCGCTACCGGGGCGAACCCCGCCGCGACGCCCTGCTCACCGCGCGCTTCGGCCACGACGAGACCGCGCTCGTGCTCGTCGCCGTGGCCGCCGGCTCGCGCGCCGCCGAGGACGCCCACCTCGCCGCCGCCGACGCCTGCCGGTGGATCGCCGAGGCCGTCTGCCGCAGCCACGCCCGGCTCTCCGAGGACATCAGATCCGGCCGCCGCGGCGACCTCAAGTCGGGACTGCACCGACTCACCGACCGCACCTACGGCCGGCTCCGGGCCCGCGCCGCCGAGCGCGGCCTCGCCCCCGACGAGTACACCGCGACCCTCCGGTGCCTGCTCGTCCCGGCCGACCCCGACTGCCGCACCCGCGTCTTCTTCGGCATCGGCGGCGGCGGTCTCTTCCGGCTCCGCGACGGCTCCTGGCAGGACATCGAACCGCTCCTGCCCGAACCGGCCGCCGTCACCGGTGCCCCCGTCCTGGGCTTCGGCTCGCCGCCCCCGCCGGACACCCCCTCCGAGACCGAGGAGGGCGACCGGCTCACCATGGACCTCGGCATCACCACCGCGCCCGGGCCCCTCGTCGAGGAGCCCGTGCCGCCGCCCGCCGAGCCGTTCCGCTTCCGCGCCTCCGTCGCCCGCCCCGGCGACACCCTGCTCCTCGCCTCGCCCGGCCTCGCCGAGCCGATGCGCGGGGAGCCCGCGCTCGCCCGCGAGCTCGCCACCCGCTGGGCCGACGCCGAGGCGCCCGGACTGGCCGCGTTCCTCGCCGACACGCAGCTGAGGGTGACCGGCTACGCCGACGACCGCACGGGGGTGGGTGTCTGGGAGGCGTAGTCCACCGGGCGCGAGCCGCCGGGTCGTGGGTTGATGGAGGCATGGCCAAACAGAACGTGGCGGAGCAGTTCGTCGACATCCTCGTCCGCGCGGGCGTCCGGCGCATGTACGGCGTCGTCGGCGACAGTCTGAACCCGGTCGTCGACGCGATCCGCCGCACCCCCTCGCTCGACTGGATCCAGGTGCGGCACGAGGAGGTCGCGGCCTTCGCCGCCGGCGCCGAGGCCCAGATCACCGGAGACCTCGCCGCCTGCGCCGGCTCGTGCGGCCCCGGGAACCTGCACCTGATCAACGGTCTGTACGACGCGCACCGCTCGATGGCGCCGGTGCTGGCGCTCGCCTCGCAGATCCCGTCGAGCGAGATCGGCCTGGGCTACTTCCAGGAGACGCACCCGGACCGGCTGTTCAGCGAGTGCAGCCACTACAGCGAACTCATCTCCAGCCCGGAGCAGATGCCCCGGCTGCTGCACACCGCGATCCAGCACGCCGTCGGCCGCGGGGGCGTCGGCGTGGTCGCGCTGCCCGGCGACGTCGCCGCCCGGCCCGCCCCGGCGAAGGCGGCGCAGACCGCGCTGGTCACCTCCCGGCCGACCGTCCGCCCGGGCGACGCCGAGGTCGACGCCCTGGTCCGGATGATCGACGAGGCGGACCGGGTGACGCTCTTCTGCGGCAGCGGGACCGCCGGGGCGCACGCCGAGGTCATGCAGTTCGCCGAGCGGATCAAGTCACCCGTCGGCCACGCCCTGCGCGGCAAGGAGTGGATCCAGTACGACAACCCGTACGACGTGGGCATGAGCGGACTGCTCGGGTACGGCGCCGCGTACGAGGCCACCCACGAGTGCGATCTGCTGATCCTGCTCGGCACCGACTTCCCGTACAACGCCTTCCTGCCCGACGACGTGAAGATCGTGCAGGTGGACGTCCGGCCCGAGCACCTCGGCCGCCGCTCCCGCCTCGACCTCGCCGTCTGGGGCGACGTCCGCGAGACCCTGCGCTGCGTGGCCCCCCGCGTCCGCCCCAAGGCCGACCGGCGCTTCCTCGACAAGATGCTGAAGAAGCACGCGGACGCCCTCGAAGGCGTCGTCCGCGCCTACACCCGCAAGGTCGAGAAGCACGTCCCCGTCCATCCCGAGTACGTCGCGTCCGTGATCGACGAACTCGCCGATCAGGACGCCGTGTTCACGGTCGACACCGGAATGTGCAATGTCTGGGCGGCCCGCTACCTCAGCCCCAACGGGCGCCGCAGGATCATCGGTTCGTTCAGCCACGGCTCGATGGCGAACGCGCTGCCGCAGGCCATCGGCGCGCAGTTCACCGACCGGAACCGCCAGGTCGTCTCGCTCTCCGGCGACGGCGGGTTCTCCATGCTGATGGGCGACTTCCTCACGCTCGTGCAGTACGACCTGCCGGTCAAGGTGATCGTCTTCAACAACTCCTCGCTCGGCATGGTCGAGCTGGAGATGCTGGTCTCCGGGCTGCCCTCGTACGGAACGACGAACAAGAACCCGGACTTCGCGGCCATCGCCCGCGCCGCCGGGGCCTACGGCGTGCGGGTCGAGAAGCCCAAGCACCTGGCGAGTGCCCTGAAGGACGCCTTCCGGCACAAGGGCCCGGCCCTCGTGGACGTCGTCACCGACCCCAACGCGCTGTCGATCCCGCCGAAGATCAGCGCCGACATGGTGACCGGCTTCGCCCTCTCCGCCGGAAAGATCGTCCTGGAGGGCGGGGTGGGCCGGATGCTCCAGATGGCCCGCTCCAACCTGCGCAACGTGCCCCGGCCCTGAGGGCATGCGGGGGATGTGGCGGGGCATGCATCCCGTGAGCCTGTTCGACGCGATCTGTGGGTGGGGGATATGGCCGGGGAGGCACGACAGCCGACTCAACTGCTCAGAAAGCTGGGATACGCGGATCTGACCGCGGTGCCGGAGGTGCGGCACGCGTTACGCGAACTGCTGGGGCAGTGGGGCGGGCCCGGCGCCTCGGACGTGGCGGAACTGCTCACCAGCGAGCTGGTGACCAACGCCCTGGTCCACACCGAGCACGGGGCCGTCGTCACGGCGACGGTCGTGCCCGAGCAACTGCGGGTCGAGGTCCGCGACTTCGTCCCCGGCCTGGAGCAGCCGCACGTACCGTCCGCCGACGACGGTACGCACGGCAGGGGCCTCATCCTGGTGGACGCCCTGGCCGACTCCTGGGGGGTCGACGACCACGAGGTGGGCAAGGTGGTCTGGTTCGAACTGAACGGCGGGGCCGCCTGAGGGGGCGGCCCCGCCGTTCGCGGTGGACGGAGCGGTCGCTCAGCCGAACTGCTGCTCCAGGTCCTTGAGCTTGCGCTCCAGGGAGTCGAGACGGGGCAGCGCCTGGGTGTCGTCCTCCGCGGTGAGATCCACCGTCCGGGACTCCCCGGTCGCGGTGTCACGGCCGCGGACGGGGCGGAGGGAGGGCCGGGGTCGAAGCGGCAGTTGTCCCGGATCCGCTATGGCCGGTTCCGCGACGGCGGCCTGCACGGAGGCCGTCGCGGAACCGGTGCCCGAGCCGGTGCCGGAGCCCGGCCCCGGGCCCGTACCGGCGCCCGAGGTGGCGTTGAGCGCCGCCATCTCCACCTGGCGGCCGCCGCCCCTGCCGAGCCCGAAGGCGCGGTGCTGGCGGTTGATCGCCTTCAGCCGGGCCCGGTCCAGCTTGACCTGGTCGCGCCGGCGGATCCGGTTCTGCTCCTTCTCCCGCCGGTCCTCGCGCACCTCGTCCACGGCCTCGTCCAGGGTCCGTACGCCCTCCAGCAGCATCAGCGACCAGGCGGCGAACGTCTCCCGGGGCGCCCGCATCCACCGCACGATCCGGATCTGCGGCAGCGGGCGGGGCACCAGGCCCTGCTCGCGCAGCGCGGCCCTGCGCGTCTGCTTGAGCGCCCGGTCGAACAGGACCGCGGCCGAGAGCGACATCCCCGCGAAGAACTGCGGTGCCCCGTCGTGGCCCAGGCCGCGCGGAGCGTGCACCCAGTTGAACCAGGCCGCCGCGCCCGCGAACAGCCAGACGAGCAGGCGGGACCCGAGGGCCGCGTCGCCGTGGCTGGCCTCGCGGACCGCGAGCACCGAGCAGAACATCGCGGCGCCGTCGAGGCCGAAGGGGACGAGGTACTCCCAGCCCCCGGTGAGGTTGAGGTTCTGCCGGCCGAAGCCGACCAGGCCGTGGAAGGAGAGCGCCGCGGCGACCGCGGCACAGCAGAAGAGGAGGACGTAGGAAGCGGTGCCGTACACCGCCTCCTTGCGTCTGCGGCGCTCCTCGCTGCGTTCCCAGGAGTCCTCGGCCGCGGCCTGGTCACCGGCGCGCTTCCCGCGCGCGAGCACCGCCACCGCCGTCAGGACTCCGGCCACCATGACGCCGCCCGGAAGCAGCCAGTCCAGCGATATGTCGGTCAGTCTCATGCGGTGTCCCTTGCATCGCAGTAGGGCGTTTGGCGGCCCATACTGGCCGACCCCGCGGGGTGCTCAAGGGGTTTCCGGGCAAGAGCACGCCATCGGGGCGCCACGACCTACGAATAGGTGTGATCTGGTCGAACGCCCATGCAAGGGAAGGGCTTTGGGTTCGATTTACGCCACCCCTCCGGGTGGTGTGACCGCCCGGGGCGCTCAGGCCGTCGCCGCGAGCCGCCGGACCCGCTCGGCGTCGCAGGTACGGGGACAGGTCAGACAGGTGTCCTCGGGGCGCAGGGTGTAGAAGAAGCAGCAGGTCGCCCGGTCGCGCGTGGCGCGCGGAGCGCCGTCCGGACCCTCGGTGCCGGGCAGCTCGCGGAAGCCCGCCGCGCCCGCGTAGGGCTTGTACGGCTTGGCGGTGCCCGGCATGAGGAGGTCGAGCTCCGCCATCGCCCGCCGCTCCTCGTCGAACAGGGTGCCGACGTACCAGAGGCCCTCGACGATCTCGTCCGTGGCCATGCCCCACAGGGCGCGGCGGCCGCGCCGCATCCGGGAGCCGAAGCCGTCGAGGATCGCCTCGAAGTGCTCGGCGAGCGAGGAGCGCACCTCGGCCCGCAGGGCGTCCTCGTCGGCGACCACCCGGGCGCCCGGCAGGGACGCGGCCGGGTCGTCGGGCAGGCAGGCGAACTCCTCCACCCGGACGGCCAGCCGGCCGAGCGCCCGCTGGAACGACACGTTCCGTGCGGGCAGCCGGGGCACCCTGCGGTCCAGGAACCAGGGGACGGTGACGAGCAGGCAGGCGGGCCAGGCGTACCGGTGCAGCCCGAAGCTCGCGACGACGTCGGGGCGGGCCTGGGTGCCGTAGTCGCGCAGCACCTGCGCGTTGTCCCAGGCGAGGAAGGCGTCGAGGTCGGGGCCGCCGGCCGCGAGGTCCTCCGCGCCGACCCAGCCCGCGCCGCGCGGCAGCTGCTCGCCGTGGGCGTGTTCCTCTATCCGGAGATGGGGGAAGACCTCGGCGAGCCGGGCGTAGGAGGCCGCGACGGGCGAGGTCGGGGCGGCGGGCAACAGGGCGGGGACGGTCATGCGGACCACCGAATCGCGAGCGTTGGCAGGTTAGCCTTACCTTACCCGATTCGAGGTCACCTCTCACCACCGGCCACGGGCCCCTCACCAGCGAGGCAGTCCTCACACCCCTGACGCGGTTCCGTTCGCCTATGGTGCACAGGGGGACCCGCGCGACGCGAGCCGGGCCCGGCACGAGGCCGCAGGAGGACCCGGGTGGAGCAGGGCGCAGCGCGCGAGCGGGCGACGGAGGATCCGTCCCCGCCCCACGGCGACCCCGCCCGGGATCCCGAGGGACCCGCCCGGGTGCCCGAGCAGACCCGGGGAGCCGGGCGGCCCGCCGGGTCTGCCCGCCGGCGCTCCGACGGCGCCCGGGGCGAGCACGCCCACGGCGGCCCGGACTCCCCGGGCGCGCCACCCGCCCCCGCGCAGGCCCCCTTCTCCCTCCCCGCCCCCGCCGCCGCCCCCCGCGTCGTCCGGCACTCCGTCCGCGGGCAGATCCTCGACGCGCTCCGCACCGCGCTCGTCGGCGGCGAGCTCGTCCCCGGCGAGGTGTACTCCGCCCCCGCCCTCGGCGAACGGTTCGGCGTCTCGGCCACCCCGGTCCGCGAGGCCATGCAGCGCCTGGCCGTCGAGGGCGCCGTCGAGGTCGTGCCCAACCGCGGCTTCCGCGTCACCGAGCGGACCCCCCGCGAACTCGCCGAACTCGCCGAGGTCCGCGCGCTCATCGAGGTCCCCGTCATGCTGCGGCTCGCCCGCACGGTCCCCGCCGCCCGCTGGGCCGAGCTCCGCCCGGTCGCCGAGGCCACCTCGACCGCCGCGGCCCGGGGCGACCGCGCCCACTACGCCGAGGCCGACCGGGCCTTCCACCGGGCCGTCCTCTCCCTCGCGGGCAACGAGCAGCTCCTCACCGTGGCCGACGACCTCCACCGCCGCTCCCAGTGGCCGCTGATCAGCGCGCCGGTGGTCCGCCACGGCGTGCTCGTGGCCGACGCGGCCGAGCACACCGCCCTGCTCGACGCCCTGATCGCCCAGGACCTGACGGTCGTCGAGTCCCTCGTCCGCGAGCACTTCACCGGCCTGAACCCCTGACGCCCCACCGCCCGCCGGGACGCCCGACCCGGCCGGGCGGAGCCCCGCGAAAGCTCCTCGAAGGCCGTCCTCGCGACGGGCGGTCCCGGGGGGCCCGCGCCCACTAAGGTCGAGGGCGACAGCCGCCCGTACCGCGTCGCCCGTGAGGTGCCCCATGCCGTCCGCGACCCCGTCCCCTGCGGACGGAGGCCGACCCGTCACCGGTACGGAGACCGAGGCCACCGCCCTGCTCGGCTGGCTCACCGATCCCGAGGCGCCGCGGCTCTGCCTGGTCACCGGCGCACCCGGCAGCGGCAAGACGGCTCTGCTCGGCTGGTTCGCCAAGCACGGCCCGCGGGCCGGCCGGCCGCGCCGCCGCACGGCCCGGGTCCTCGTCCCGCTGGCCGGGCAGAGCGCCCTCGGCGCGACCTGGACGATCGCCGACCGCCTCGGCGTGGTGGCGCGGTCGCCCGGCGACCTCGTCCACGCCCTCGCCACCAGTGAGGCCCGGCCCGCCGGGCGCGCCGTCCTCCTCCTCACCGATCTGCACGCCGCCGCCGAACCCGCCGCGCTCACCGACCTCATCGCCGAGCTCGCCGGCGTCGGCCGGGTGCGTCTCGTGGTCGAGGCCCGCAGCGGCACCCCGGCCCCGGCGGCCCTGCGCACCGACCGGCGGGTCGCCGTCGTGGACCTCGACGGCGACACCGGGGCCCCCGGCACCGGCGCCCCCGAGCGGAGCCGCCCGCTGCCCGACCTCTCCGACCCGGTGGCCGTCTGCACGGCCGACCCGCTGCTCGTCACCACGGCGTACGTCACCGGAGCGGCCGCCGCCGGACTCCCGGGCACCCTCGACGGCCCCGAGGAACCCGCCCGGCCCGGCGAGAGCGCCGCCGAGGACCACGGCGGGCTGCGGGCCGCCTGGATGCGGGCCGGTCAGTCCCTCTGCCGCGAACAGGCCCCGTCGGAAAGGGCGTTGGTACTGCTCTCGGCCCTCGGTGACGGCGCCGACCCCCGAATGCGCCCCGCGCTCGCGGACCTCGCGCAGGACTCGCCCTGGCGGCTCCGCTGGGCCCGCCACCGCGGCGACCTCACCCCGCCCTGGCCGGGACCCGTGACCGTCCTCGGCGCGGCGGGCGGACCGCTGGAGGGGACGCTCCTGGTGGGCGACCGCACCGGCGCCGTCCGGCTGCTCCACGAGGCCGACGCGAGCCCGGCGGGCCGCCTCGCCCACACCGTGCCCGGCCGGGTCACCGCGCTCGCCCCCGCGCCGGACGGCACGGTGCTGCTCCTGGACGACCGCGGCAGGCTGCACACCGTACGGGGAACGGCGCCGCGGGCCCCGTACCTGGAGCGGCTGACCGAGGCCGTCTCGGCGACCCTGGCCCGGCACCCGGGCACGGCCCTCGCGGCGATCGCCGGTTCCGTGGTGGTGGGGGACCGGCTCGGCTCCGTCCACGCGTTCGGCCTGCGGGGCCTGCACCAGGCCGCCTCGCACAGCGGCCGGGTCGCGGCGGTCGCGGCGGTGGACTCCGAGGCGCCGTTCGTCTGCTCCGGCGGCGTCGACGGGACCGTCCGGCTCTGGACCCCGGGGCGCGACCCGCGCCCCGAGCCGCTCGCCGAACGGTCCTCGCCGGTGGTCGCCCTGCACGCGACGGAGACCCCGCACGGCCCGCTGGTCGCCGTCGCCTGGGGCGACGGCCTCGTCCAGCTGCACCGCCCGGAGGGCGGCCCGACGCTCTCGTTCCGCCCGGGCCCCCCGGTCCGCGCGGTCGCCGTCACCGGCGCCGGCTCGCTGCTCGTCGGAACCGACGAGAGCCTGGTGTGCCTGGCGCCGCGCCGCTTCCGTCCCTGAGGACCCGTCACCGGGTCCTCAGGGAGCACGACTCAGGTGGCCGGCTGCGGCGTCAGCTGGCTCGCGAGCCAGGTGGGCACCCCGCCCAGGAGACGGAAGAGCCGCCGCGCCTCGGCGCGCAGCCGACCCGCCTCCGGCTCCGTCTCGGTGGTGGCGAGGGCGGTGAGGGCCGGGGCCGTGCCGACCAGATAGCCCAACTCCTCCCGGATCCGCAGCGACTCGGCGAAGCCGTGCCGGGCCTCCGCCAACTCGCCCTCCCGCAGGGCGAGTCCGGCCAGATGCCGCCAGGTGGAGGAGAGCAGCAGCGAGTCGCCCTGCGCGGTCGCCCCGGCGTGCGCCCTGCGGTACGCGGCATGGGCGGCCTGCGGGGAGTCGCCGAGGTTCTGCGCGATGAGCCCCCGGCGCAGGTCGAGCAGCGGTCTGCCCTCGGCGGACGGGGAGATCAGCGCGGCCGCCCGGCCCAGGGCCATGCGCGCCTCGTCGGCCCGGTCGCGCACCCCCAGGAGCGTCGACGCGTAGGCCAGGTAGCCGCGTTCGCAGGCGGCGGCCCCGCGCTCCTCGTCGGTGCCGGCCACCGCCTCGGCCGCCCGGAGCGCCTCCTCCGCGTCGGCCCAGCCCTGTTCCGTGTAGAGGCAGCGCTCGATCAGCAGCGCGGCCCGTTCGAGTGCGGCGGCCGGTTCGGTGGCGTGGGGCGCGAGGAGCGCGGCCGCGTCCGTCCAGCAACCCCGGGAGCGGAGCCGCCATATGGCGGTCTCCACGGGAGTCTCCTTGCCGTAGGCGAGGGACGGATCTTCGCCGCCCCTTGATTCGGAACCAGACATGGCGGTATCCGCCACATTGCCCTCCCCGAGCGCGCCATTGAGCTGTTGAGTGAGACCCGCATCTCAGCACGAAGGGGAGTACCTGGCCAAGGGGTCAGGTGAAAGATTTCACAAGACACCGGTACCCGGGGGCGCCACCGCCCCGGCCGCGACCGACGGGCCGTCAGATCGTCGCCGGGCCCGCGATCAGGCCCCGGCGGGAGCCCGCGGGCCGCCCCGGCCGACGGCCCCCACCGGCCCGGACGTCACTCCACCGGACTCGCCCGAACGGGTGAGGCCGCGTGCGGCGCCCGGGGTCATCCGATCAGCTCATCCGCAGCGCGAGGAAGAAGTCGAGCTTGTCCTCCAGACGGGACAGGTCGCGGCCGGTGAGCTGCTCGATCCGTCCCACCCGGTACCGCAGCGTGTTCACGTGTAGGTGCAGCCGGGTCGCACAGCGCGTCCAGGAGCCGTCGCAGTCCAGGAAGGCCTCCAGGGTCGGGATCAGCTCCGCGCGGTGCCGGCGGTCGTAGTCCCGCAGCGGGTCCAGCAGCCGGGCCGTGAACGCGCGCCGGACGTCGTCCGGGACGAACGGCAGCAGCAGCACGTGCGAGGCCAGCTCGTGGTGGCCGGCCGCGCAGACCCGGCCGGGACGGGCCGCGGCCACCCGGCGGGCGTGCCGCGCCTCCTCCAGCGCGCCGCGCAGGCCCTCCGCCGAGTGCACGGCGGCGCTGACCCCGAGGGTGAGCCGCCCGTCGTCGGCGAGACCCGCCGACAGCGGAGCGCGTACGGCCGCGAGCAGGGCGTCCGCGTGCAGGCCCAGCGCGGTCGCCGGAGCCTCGTCCTCGCTGTCCGGCAGCGGGCCCGCGGCCAGCGGCACCAGCGCGATGGCCTCGTCGCCGGTGTGCGCGACGGCGATCCGGTCGGCGGACTCGGCGCCGATGGTCCCCGGGTCGACGAGGATCTCCTCCAGGAGCGCCTGGGCGACCGGCCCGGCGTCCACGGCCGTGCCCTGACCGGCCTCCTGCTCCCACTCGACCCTGGCGACGACCACCTGCCAGTGCGGGGCCGTACCGAGTCCGGGCAGCAGCACCGGGGCGGCCACCCGCAGCCTGGCCGCGATCTCGGCGGGCGCGGCGCCCGTCTGCACCAGCTCCAGGACCTCCTGCGCGAGCCGGCGCCGGACCGTGCGGGCCGCGTCGCGCCGGTCCCGCTCGACGGCGATCAGCTGGGTGACGCCCTGGAGCAGGTCGAGCCGGGCGGCCGGCCAGTCCCCGGCGTCCGCCTCGACGGCCAGCAGCCAGTCCGAGAGGACCGTCTCGCGCACGTCGCGGGACGCGGGGGCGGCGCCCCGGCCGGTGTTGCGGATCGGGAACAGCGAGTACGGCGTTCCGCCGGTGCTGAGCCGGTGCGGGCCGCGCCGGCCGGTCCGGGTGGCGGCGAGGTGCTCACCGGCCAGCGTGGCGGCGAGCGCCGCCGGGAGGGGCTCGCCCGCGCCGGCGATCTGGCGGCCGGTGGGGGACAGGACCCAGGCCCGCAGGTCCAGGTCGGAGCCGAGGAGGTCCAGGACCACCTCGGGTCCGCCGCCGGCGGGCCCCGAGGTCATGAGCCGCCGGTGCCGGTCGACGACGGCCGCCAGGTCGCCCGCCCGCTCGCCGGAGACCTGTCGAACAACGTGTTCGGTGATCGTCGCGAAAGCAACGGTCTCGTTCACCGCGAAGAGCGGCAGACGATGGCGTGAACACGCCTCTACGAGATCGTCGGGAATGTCGCCGAGCTCCGCCTCGCCCGCCGCCAGCGCGGCGACCCCGGCCGAGGCCAGGATCCGGACGAAAGGCTCGGCGTCGGCCGGCTCCCGCAGCCAGGCGAGCCCGGTGAGCACCAGCTCGCCGCCGGACAGGTACCGGCTGGGGTCCTTCAGGTCCGTGGTCATCACGCCGCGGACGGTGCGGTCCAGCTCGTCGTCGCCACCGAGCAGGCGCAGCCCGAGCGCGTCGTGTTCCAGCAGTGCGCGCAGCCGCATCGTGTCGCCGCCGTTCCTTCGTCAGTGATGGGTGGAGGTGTCGCGTTGTCGACGGTGGCGTGGTGCCACCGTTTCCAGGGGAAAACAGCGAGGTGACTGTTCCCCGCCTTTCGTTCGAATCTACAAGACGACGACGGGACCCAGCCAACTCCTTCATGTTTTCGGTGACTGCACCGGGCGATCGTGGGCTTGTGTACTAGGCCACACACCGCGTGAACAGCACATGAACGTGAAGTCGAGGACCGGCCGTCCCCCCGGAACCCTGCGCACGACCCCCGATCACCAGAATCACTAGAAGAGAGCCACCATGGACTTCCTTCGCCCCGCCAGCTGGGAGGAGGCGCTCGCCGCCAAGGCAGAGCACCCCACGGCCGTGCCCCTTTCGGGTGGCACGGACGTCATGGTCGAGATCAACTTCGACCACCGGCGGCCCGAGTACCTCCTGGACCTGAACCGCATCGAGCTGCTGCGCGAGTGGGAGGTGGGCGAGGAGAACGTCCGCCTCGGCGCCGCCGTTCCGTACACCCAGATCATGGAGAACCTGCGGGCCGAGCTGCCGGGCCTGGCGCTCGCCTCGCACACCGTCGCCTCCCCGCAGATCCGCAACCGCGGCGGCGTCGGGGGCAACCTCGGCACCGCCTCGCCCGCCGGTGACGCCCACCCGGCCCTGCTCGCCGCGGGCGCCGAGGTCGAGGTCGAGTCGGTGCGCGGCAGCCGCTTCATCCCGATCGACGAGTTCTACACGGGCGTGAAGCGCAACGCGCTGGAGCCCGACGAGCTCATCAAGACCGTCCACATCAAGAAGGCGGACGGCCCCCAGCAGTACTCCAAGGTCGGCACCCGCAACGCGATGGTCATCGCCGTCTGCGCCTTCGGCCTGGCCCTGCACCCGGAGACCCGGACCGTGCGCACCGGCATCGGCTCGGCCGCACCCACCCCGATCCGCGCCAAGGAGGCCGAGGCCTTCCTGAACGCCGCGCTGGAAGAGGGCGGCTTCTGGGACAACGGCAAGATCATCACCCCGTCGATCGCGAAGCAGTTCGCCGACCTCTGCTCGGGCGCCGCCAACCCGATCGACGATGTCCGAGGCACCGCCAAGTACCGCCGCCACGCCGTCGGCATCATGGCCCGCCGCCAGCTCGGCTGGACCTGGGAGCAGTACCGCGGCACCGGCCGCCCGCTTGAGGGAGCTGCATAAACATGCGCGTCAATTTCACGGTCAACGGACGTCCGCAGGAAGCCGACGACGTCTGGGAGGGCGAGTCGCTCCTCTACGTCCTGCGTGAGCGGATGGGGCTCCCCGGCTCCAAGAACGCCTGCGAGCAGGGCGAGTGCGGTTCCTGCACGGTCCGCCTCGACGGAGTGCCGGTCTGTTCGTGTCTGGTCGCCGCCGGTCAGGTCGAGGGCCGCGAGGTCGTCACCGTCGAGGGGCTGGCGGACTACTCCCAGCACCGCGAGGACGCCCACCCGGGCGGTGCCTGCGGCACCGGCGGCTGCGGCACCAGCCTCGACTCCGCGAAGAAGTGGCAGGCCAAGCCGGCCGACTCGCAGACCGGTGAGGGCGTGCGGCTCTCCCCGATCCAGCAGGCGTTCATCGACGCGGGCGCCGTCCAGTGCGGCTTCTGCACCCCGGGTCTCCTGGTCGCGGCCGACGAGCTCCTGGAGCGCCAGAGCGACCCGTCCGACCAGGACATCCGTGAGGCCCTCTCCGGCAACCTCTGCCGGTGCACGGGCTACGAGAAGATCCTCGACGCGGTCCGCCTCGCGGCCGCCCGTCAGGGAGAGGCGGTCTGACGATGGCCCAGAACACGCGCACCGCTCCGGCGGGCACCCCCACCAACGTCACCCAGAACCACACCAAGGGCGGCATCGGCGAGTCCACGCTCCGCCCCGACGGCACCCTCAAGGTCACCGGCGAGTTCGCGTACTCCTCGGACATGTGGCACGAGGACATGCTGTGGGGCCAGACGCTCCGCTCCACCGTCGCGCACGCCGAGATCGTCTCCATCGACATCTCCGAGGCCCTCGCGATGGCCGGCGTGTACGCCGTCCTCACGTACGACGACCTGCCGGCCGAGATGAAGAACTACGGCCTGGAGATCCAGGACACCCCCGTCCTGGCCAACGGCCGGGTACGCCACCACGGCGAGCCGGTGGCCCTGGTCGCCGCCGACCACCCGGAGACCGCGCGCCGCGCGGCCGCCAAGATCAAGATCGACTACCGGGAGCTGCCGCTCGTCACCGACGAGGCGTCCGCCCTCGCCGAGGACGCGCCGCTGATCCACGAGGGCCGCGACGACCACCACTCCGGTCACGTCCCGCACCCGAACATCGTGCACCGCCAGCCGATCATCCGCGGCAACGCGGACGAGGCCGCCAAGAAGGCCGACGTCATCGTCACCGGCGAGTACACCTTCGGCATGCAGGACCAGGCCTTCCTCGGCCCGGAGTCCGGCCTCGCCGTGCCCTCCGAGGACGGCGGTGTCGACCTCTACGTCGCCACCCAGTGGCTGCACTCGGACCTCCAGCAGATCGCCCCCGTCCTCGGCCTGCCCGAGGAGAAGGTGCGCATGACGCTCTCCGGCGTCGGCGGTGCCTTCGGCGGTCGCGAGGACATCTCGATGCAGATCCACGCCTGCCTGCTGGCGCTGCGCACCGGCAAGCCGGTCAAGATCGTCTACAACCGCTTCGAGTCCTTCTTCGGCCACGTGCACCGTCACCCGGCCAAGCTCTGGTACGAGCACGGGGCCACCAAGGACGGCAAGATCACGCACATGAAGTGCCGGATCGTGCTGGACGGCGGCGCCTACGCCTCGGCCTCCCCGGCCGTCGTCGGCAACGCCTCCTCCCTCTCGGTCGGTCCGTACGTCATCGACGACGTCGAGATCGAGGCCGTCGCGCTCTACACGAACAACCCGCCGTGCGGCGCGATGCGCGGCTTCGGCGCGGTCCAGGCGTGCTTCGCCTACGAGGCGCAGATGGACAAGCTCGCGGCGAAGCTGGGCATGGACCCGGTCGAGTTCCGCCAGCTGAACGCGATGGAGCAGGGCACGATCATGCCGACCGGCCAGGTCGTGGACTCGCCGGCCCCGGTCGCCGAGCTGCTCCGCCGGGTCAAGGCCCGCCCGATGCCGCCGGAGCAGCAGTGGCTCGCCGCCGGTGAGCAGGCGGACGTCCGCGCGCTGCCGGGCGGCCTGTCCAACACCACGCACGGCGAGGGCGTCGTCCGAGGCGTCGGCTACGCGGTCGGCATCAAGAACGTCGGCTTCTCCGAGGGCTTCGACGACTACTCGACCGCCCGGGTGCGACTCGAGGTCATCAACGGCGAGCCCGTCGCCATGGTCCACACGGCCATGGCGGAGGTCGGCCAGGGCGGTGTCACCGTCCACGCGCAGATCGCCCGCACGGAGCTCGGCGTCACCCAGGTGACCATCCACCCGGCCGACACCCAGGTCGGTTCCGCCGGCTCGACGTCCGCCTCCCGGCAGACGTACATGACCGGTGGCGCGGTGAAGAACACCTGCGAGAAGGTGCGCGAGGCCGTTCTGGAGATCGGCCGCCGCAAGTTCGGCTCGTACCACCCGGCGTGGGCCACCGCCGAGCTCCTGCTGGAGAACGGCAAGGTCGTCACCGACGGCGGCGAGGTCCTGGCGGACCTGGCGGACGTCCTGGAAGGCGAGGCCGTCGACCAGGAGCACGAGTTCCGGCACCGCCCGACCGTCGCGTTCGACCTGGTCACCGGCCAGGGCGACGGCCACGTCCAGTACACCTTCGCCGCGCACCGCGCGGTCGTGGAGGTGGACACCGAGCTCGGCCTGGTCAAGGTCATCGAGCTCGCGACCGCCCAGGACGTCGGCAAGGCGCTCAACATGCTCTCCGTGGTCGGTCAGATCCAGGGTGGCACCACCCAGGGCCTGGGCGTCGCGGTGATGGAAGAGATCATCGTGGACCCGAAGACCGCGAAGGTGCGCAACCCCTCCTTCACGGACTACCTGATCCCGACGATCCTCGACACGCCGACCATCCCGGTCGACGTACTCGAACTGGCCGACCCCAACGCGCCGTACGGTCTGCGGGGACTCGGCGAGGCCCCGACCCTGTCGTCCACCCCGGCCGTCCTCGCGGCGATCCGGAACGCGACGGGCCTGGAGCTCAACAAGACGCCGGTCCGCCCCGAGGCGCTCACCGGCACCCTCTAGGACTCTCCGGGCGGTGCGTGCCTCCCAGGAACGTCACACTTCCCAGCCCGCGCCGCCCGGAGCGACCCCCAGCAGGACCCGCTCCACCAGCAGCACCAGTAAGACCAGCAGGACCCAGCAGTACCGATACACCCCCGTTCGTCTCGGGCCGTCCCCCGGGTCGTGCAGCCCACGCAGCATCCCAAATCCCGCAACTTCAGCAGATCCGAAGTCCTTCGAAGTCTGACGCGGGTGCCCCTTTGAACCTTGGGAGTAGGCCCCATGACCCAGTCGTCTGTGGAGCCCAAGACCGCTTCGGAGGACGCGGGCTCCGGCTCGAACGTCCCCGCCGGCCGCTCTTGGCTCGACCGGTACTTTCACATCTCGGAGAGAGGATCCACCGTCGCGACGGAGATCCGCGGCGGCGTCACCACCTTCATGGCGATGGCGTACATTCTCCTGCTCAACCCCCTGATCCTCGGCGGCAAGGACGTGGACGGCAACGTCCTCAGCCAGCCCGCCCTCATCACCGCGACCGCGCTCGCCGCCGCCGTGACCACCCTGCTCATGGGCTTCTGGGGCAAGGTCCCGCTCGCCCTCGCAGCCGGTCTCAGCGTCTCCGGCGTGCTGTCCTCGCAGGTCATCGCCGTCATGACCTGGCCGCAGGCCATGGCCATGTGTGTGGCCTACGGTGTGGTGATCTGTCTCCTGGTGGTCACCGGCCTCCGCGAGATGATCATGAATGCGATCCCGCTGGCGATCAAGCACGCGATCACCATCGGCATCGGTCTCTTCATCGCGCTCATCGGCTTCGTCAAGGCGGGCTTCGTCCACGAGAACCCCTCGCCCGGCGGCGGCCCGGTCGTCCTCGGCCCGGCCGGTGAGCTGGCCGGCTGGCCCGTGCTCATCTTCGCCTTCACGCTGCTCCTGATCTTCGCGCTCCAGGCCCGCAACGTGCCCGGCGCCATCCTGATCGGCATCGTGGCGGGCACCGTCATCGCCGCCGTGGTCAACGCCGTCGGCGACCTGCCGGCCAAGGCCTGGTTCTCCGGCCCGCCGGAGCTCAGCGGCAGCGCGGTCTCCACGCCCGACTTCTCGCTCATCGGCGAGGTGTCCTTCAGCGGCTGGGGCGACGTCGGCTACATCACGATCACCATGATCATCTTCACCCTGGTGCTCGCCGGCTTCTTCGACGCGATGGCCACCATCATCGGCGTCGGCTCCGAGGCCAAGCTCGCCGACTCCCAGGGCCGGATGCCCGGCCTCTCCAAGGCGCTGTTCATCGACGGTGCCGGCGGTGTCATCGGCGGCGGCGTCGGCGGCTCCGGCCAGACGGTCTTCGTCGAGTCGGCGACCGGCGTCGGCGAGGGAGCCCGCACGGGCCTCTCCTCCGTCGTCACCGGCGCGTTCTTCGCGGCCTGCCTCTTCTTCACCCCGATCACCGCGATCGTGCCGGCCGAGGTGGCCTCCGCCGCCCTGGTCGTCATCGGCGCGATGATGATGCAGAACGCCAAGCACGTCGACTGGAGCGACCGCTCCGTCGCGATCCCGGTGTTCCTCACCGTGGTCCTGATGCCGTTCACGTACACCATCACCACGGGTGTCGCGGCCGGCGTCATCTCCTACGCCGTGATCAAGACGGCGCAGGGCAAGGCACGCGAAGTGGGCGCCTTCATGTGGGGCCTGACCGCGATCTTCATCGTGTTCTTCGCGATCCATCCGATCGAGAGCTGGCTGGGCGTCAGCTGACGCCCGACCGCCGCCCTCCACACACAGACATCGAGGAGTTCGAGATGCTGGACATCGCCGAAGAGCTGCACCGGTGGGTCGAGCAGGGACGCGAGTTCGCCGTCGCCACGGTCGTGGCGGTCGGCGGGAGCGCGCCCCGGCAGCCGGGTGCCGCACTCGCCGTCGACAGCGACGGCACGGCGATCGGCTCGGTCTCCGGCGGGTGTGTGGAGGGCGCGGTCTACGACCTCTGCCAGCAGGCCCTCGAAGACGGCAGGACCGTCGTCGAGCGCTTCGGCTACAGCGACGAGGACGCCTTCGCGGTCGGTCTGACCTGCGGCGGCATCATCGACATCCTCGTCACCCCGATCCGCGGCGGGGTCGTCCCCGCCGCGCTCGCCGCCGCCGCCACGGGGGAGGCGGCGGCCCTGGCCCGGATCGTCACCGGCCCCGAGGACCTGATGGGCTGGGCGATCCTCGTCCGCCCCGACGGCTCGTACGAAGGCGGCCTCGGCGGCCACCCCGAGCTGGACCGCACGGCGGCCGGCGAGGCCCGCGCGATGCTCGACGCGGGACGCACCGGCACCGTGGAGATCGGCGAGGACGGCAGCCGCTGCGGACAGCCGCTGACCCTCCTCGTCGAGTCCTCGGTCCCGGCCCCTCGCATGATCGTCTTCGGCGCCATCGACTTCGCGGCCGCCCTCGTCAGGGTCGGCAAGTTCCTCGGCTACCACGTGACCGTGTGCGACGCGCGCCCCGTCTTCGCGACGCCGGCCCGCTTCCCCGAGGCCGACGAGATCGTCGTCGAATGGCCCCACCGCTACCTGGAGTCCACCGAGGTGGACGGCCGCACGGTCCTCTGCGTCCTCACCCACGACGCCAAGTTCGACGTGCCGCTGCTCCAGGCCGCCCTCAAGCTGCCCGTCGCCTACGTCGGCGCCATGGGCTCCCGCCGTACCCACGAGGACCGCAACGAGCGGCTCCGCGGGGTCGGCGTCACCGAACTCGAACTCGCCCGGCTGCGCTCGCCGATCGGCCTCGACCTCGGGGCGCGCACGCCCGAGGAGACGGCCCTGTCCATCGGCGCCGAGATCGTGGCCAACCGGCGGGGCGGCACCGGCCGCTCCCTCACCGGCGCCCACACTCCGATCCACCACGACATACCCGCCGAGCCCGCGCGGCGGATCGGCTCCGTGGCCTGACGGCCCGCGCCGTCACCGCGCCGCGCGCTCCCTGAGCGTCGACGCCCAGGCCGGCGGTTCCTCGGCGGTCCCGCCCTCGTCCCGCCGGCCGCCCCGGGCGAAGAAGTCCGCGAGCGGCAGGATCGCCGCCCCGACGGTGACCGCGTCCGGGCCGAGCGTGCCCATCCCGATCTCGACCCGGGCCGCCGGGTAGGCGAGCGCGTACTGCAGCGCGTAGCCGGTGACGGTCTCCAGGAAGCGGGTGCCGAGCTGGAGGCCGGCCCAGCCGCCGACGAGGATCCGTTCGGGCTGGAAGAGGTTGATGAGGTCGGCGAAGCCGGCGCCGAGGTACTCGGCGGTCTCGGCCAGGACCGCGAGCGCCGTCGCGTCGGGCTCCGTCCCCGGCTCGGCCGGATACGCCGCGGCGAGCATCGCGGTCAGCGCCGTCTCCTCGTCCGCGCCCGCCGGCGGCACCCCGCCCGCCTCCCGCCACCGCTCGAGCAGCGCCTCCGCCCCGGCGTACGCCTCCAGGCAGCCCTGCGCCCCGCAGCGGCAGCGCCGCCCCCGCACGCGTACGGTCAGATGACCCCACTCGATCGCCCGGCCCGGCCCCATCGGGTCGGTGACCACGCACGCGCCGACACCCGAGCCGAAGAGGACCACGACCGCGCTGCGCGCCCCGCGCCCGGCGCCGAACCACATCTCGGCCTGCCCCAGGGTCTTGGCGCCGTTGTCGATCCAGTAGGGCACCGAGGCGGGCAGGTCGACGCTCTCCCGCAGCAGCCGTTCCAGCGGGACCGCGTCCCAGCCGATGGTCTGGCCGTGGACGACCGCGCCGTCCCCTGCGTCCCGGGCCACGATGCCGGGCACCCCGACGCCGACGCCGAGGAGCCGCTCGGCGGGCACGTCCCCGCTCCGCAGTACCTCCGCGATGCCCTCCCGGACGTGTCCGACGACGACCCCGACCTCGTACCGCTCGTGGGGGTTCGGGCCGTCGACGGCCAACGGGCGCTCGGTGCGCGCCAGTTCCGTCAGGGCGAGGTCGAACAGCTCGATCCTCACCCGGGTCTCGCCGACGTCGACGCCGATCATGAAGCCGCTGTCGGGGGAGATGCGCAGGAGCGTACGCGGGCGCCCGCCGGCCGAGTCGACGCTGCCCGCCTCCTCCACCAGGCCCTCCGCGACCAGCTCCGCGACCACGTTGCTGACGGAACCCGAGCTGAGGCCGGTCGCCGGGCCGAGCGAGTAGCGGCTCAGCGGCCCGTCGAAGTAGAGGCGCTGCAGGACGGCGGTGCGGTTCTCGCGTCGCAGGTCGCGCACGGTGCGGCCGTTCCGCTTGGTCACTCGGGCCCCCAGGTGGAAGAGTCTTCCCCCGCAACATACCGCTGCGGGTACCCCGGACGCGCTCTTCTCTTGAGGTTTAACTCATATCCTGAATTAAGCGGACGCCGGCTTCACAGCCTGAACGCGGGCGCCCGCCCCGTCCGGTTCAGGCCTTGCGCAGCCCGCTGAGGAGGAGCTCGGCCAGCTGCTCGTACGCCTCGGCGTCGGCCAGGCCGGTCGCCGAGGCGACCTGGCGGCGCTGGATGCGGACCATCACCGAGGAGATCACGTCGGCCGCGAAGGTCACGTGCACCTCGCGGAAGACCCCGGCCCGGACTCCCTCCTCGATGAGCTGCTGGACCCGCCCGGCCGCCGCGCGCGTGTTGCGCTCGTACACCTCCGCCGCCGGCTCGAAGGCCGCGACGTCGTCGAAGAACTGCGGGGAGACCGGCGCCAGCTCGGCCGAGACCGCCCGCAGATAGGCGGCCAGCCGTTCGGCGGGATCGGTCGCGGCGGCCAGCACCGCCTCCACCCGCGCGGTGGCGCGCCGGAAGAAGTGCACCACCGCCGCCCGGACCAGCTGCTCCTTGCTGCCGGCCAGGCCGTACAGGGTCCGCTTCGAGCAGCGCAGCCGGGCGGCGAGGTCGTCGAGGGTCAGCCGGGCGAAACCCTCGCCGACGAGCAGGGCGACGAGCTCCTCGAAGAGGGCGGAGCGGCGCGCCGCTCCGCGGCCCGTCAGCTTCGGGCTGTCGGCGGCTGGGGTCTCGATCACCCGCCCAGTATTCCAGGCCGGCTCTCCACGGGGTTACGCCGACACCCTTCTGCGCTACGCTGAGCGGTACTGCAGTACCCGTCCCAGTACCACTTTGCGCGCCGCTGGAGTCGCCATGGATGTCGACCGCCTGCTTCCCACCCCCGAGGCAGCGGACCTCATCGCCCTCACCCGGGAGATCGCCGACAAGGAGCTCGCTCCCCGGGTCGACGAGTACGAGGCCGCCGAGAGGTACCCCGAGGGGCTGTTCGCCACCCTCGGCGAGGCCGGGCTGCTCGGCCTGCCCTACCCCGAGGAGTACGGCGGCGGCGGCCAGCCGTACGAGGTCTACCTCCAGGTTCTGGAGGAGCTCGCCGCGCGCTGGGCGGCCGTCGCCGTCGCCACCAGCGTCCACACCCTCGCCTGCCACCCGCTCCACACCTTCGGCACCGCCGCGCAGAAGGAGCGCTGGCTCCCCGAGATGCTGGAGGGCCGCACCATCGGCGGCTACAGCCTCTCGGAGCCGCAGGCCGGCTCCGACGCGGCCGCCCTCGCCTGCAAGGCCGAGCGGCAGGAGGACGGCAGCGGGTACCGGATCACCGGCACCAAGGCGTGGATCACCCACGGCGGCCGCGCCGACTTCTACGCGCTCTTCGCCCGGACGGCCCCCGGCAGCCACGGCATCTCCTGCTTCCTCGCCCCGGGCGCCACCGAGGGCCTCGGCTTCGGCGCCCCCGAGCGCAAGATGGGCCTTCAGGCCGTGCCCACCACCTCCGCCTACTGGGACGGCGCGCTGATCGACGCCGACCGGCTCGTCGGCGACGAGGGCCAGGGCCTCCAGATCGCCTTCAGCGCCCTCGACAGCGGCCGCCTCGGCATCGCCGCCTGCGCCACCGGCCTCGCCCAGGCCGCGCTCGACGCGGCCGTGGCGTACGCCAACGAGCGCACGACCTTCGGCCGCCGGATCATCGACCACCAGGGCCTCGGCTTCCTCCTCGCCGACATGGCCGCCGCCGTCGACGCGGCCCGCGCCACCTACCTGGACGCGGCCCGCCGCCGGGACCTCGGACGCCCCTTCAGCCGCCAGGCCAGCGCGGCCAAGCTCATCGCCACGGACACCGCGATGAAGGTCACCACCGACGCGGTCCAGGTCCTCGGCGGCTACGGCTACACCCGGGACTTCCCGGTCGAGCGCTACATGCGCGAGGCGAAGATCACCCAGATCTTCGAGGGCACCAACCAGATCCAGCGGCTCGTGATCAGCCGGGGGCTCGCCCAGCCGTGACGGCGCTCCGCCGGTCCGCCCGGTGCCGGCCGCGTCCGGGCCACCGGGCGAGGGAGGCGACGCCCGCCTGGGCGCACGTCCCGCCGGGGTCGCCCCAGGGGCGCCGGCGACGCCGATGCCGACGCCCTCGACGGTGACGGGGACGGCGCCGGCGAAGAAGAGGGCGCCGGAGACATCCTCGAGGGTGCGGCCGCCGGCGGTCGTCGTCCCGGCTGCCTCACCGGCCCGCAACGGTGCGCCCCCGGGTCGTCCGATCGGTCGACCCGGCGTGCCGCACCGGCCGGGTCCGCGGACGCCCCACCGGCCCCCGCCCGCCCTGCCGTTCGCCGTCCACCGACCTGTCGTCCGCCTCCCCGCCGTCCGCCGCCCACCGGGCCCGGCTCCGCTTCCGGCGACGCGGCCTGCGGTTCTATGGTGGGCGGCGCAGATCGCGCGGACCGCGCGGTCCTCCGCGGGCACGCGCCCGATCCGGCGGCCAACCCGGCGGCAGGGTCGCACCCGCACGACACGAACGAGGAGTTCCATGGACATCGCCGGCTCCGCCGCTCTCGTCACCGGTGCCGCCTCCGGTCTCGGCGCCGCCACCGCGGCGGCCCTCGCCGCCCGGGGCGCCACGGTCTACGGCCTCGATCTGGACAAGGCCGTGGCCGCCGCCGGGCAGCAGCCCGAGGGCGTCCGGCTGCTCCCCGCGGACGTCACCGACGAGCAGCAGGTCCGCGCGGCCCTCGCGGCGGTCGAGGCCGACGGCGCCGAGCTGCGCCTCGCCGTCAACTGCGCCGGGATCGCGCCCTCGGCCCGCATCCTGGGCCGCAAGGGCCCGCACGACCTGGACCTGTTCCGGGCCGTCGTCGACGTGAACCTGATCGGCACGTTCAACGTGATGCGGCTCGCCGCCGAGGCCATCGCCCGGCACGAGCCCGACGAGCACGGCCAGCGCGGACTCGTCGTCAACACCGCCTCGATCGCCGCGTTCGAGGGCCAGGTCGGCCAGATCGCCTACGCGGCCTCCAAGGCGGGCGTCGCCGGCATGACCGTCACCGCCGCCCGCGACCTCGCGCAGTTCGGCATCCGGGTCGTCACGGTCGCCCCCGGGATCGTCGACACCCCGATGATGGCCGGGTTCGGCGAGGACGTCCGGGCCGGTCTCGCCGCGAGCGTCACCTTCCCGCAGCGCCTCGCGCGGCCGGAGGAGTACGCCCGCCTGGTGACGATGGTCGCCGAGCACGACTACCTCAACGGCGAGACGATCCGCATGGACGGCGCCCTCCGGATGGCCGCCCGCTGACGCCCGGCCCGGCTGCCGGGCCTCCGTACCCTCGTTGAAGCACTCGGTGCCGGTTCTCCCCGGCACCTAGTGCCGCGCGAAGGAGTCGCGGGTGTTAGGTTCGGCCCATGGGAACAGCCGGATCAGCGTCGCCGAACGCCACGAAGCCCGCGATGCGGGACTCCCTCATCGCCGCGGCCTTCCAGCTCTTCCTGGAGCGGGGCTACGAGCAGACCACGGTCGACGACATCGTCACCCTCGCCGGGGTCGGCCGGCGGTCCTTCTTCCGGTACTTCCCCTCGAAGGAGGACGTGGTCTTCCCGGACCACGAGCAGTGCCTCGCCGACATGACCCGCTTCCTCGCGGCGAGCGCCGACTCCGACGACCCGATGGTCCGGGTCTGCGGCGCGGCCCGGCTGGTCATGCGGATGTACGCCGAGAACCCGACCTTCTCCGTGCAGCGCTACCGGCTCACCCGCGAGGTGACCGGGCTGCGCACGTACGAGCTGTCGGTGGTCTGGCGGTACGAGAAGACCCTCGGCGACTACCTGCGCACCCGCTGGGCCGACCGCAGGGACGGCACCCTGCGCGCCAACGTGGCCGCGGCGGCGGTGGTGGCCGCCCACAACCACGCCCTGCGGCACTGGCTGCGCTCGGGCGGCGAGGGCGACCCGCTGGCCGAGGTGGACACCGCCCTGGAGTTCGTCCGCGGGACCTGGAGCCCGGACGCGGTGGTGGCCGCGCCCGCCGAGGAGGCCGAGGACGTCGTCGTGGTCATCACCAAGCGCTCCACCCCCATGTGGCGCGTGGTGCGCGAGGTGGAGTCGAGCCTCGGCGAGGGCTGATCGCGACGCCGGGGGTTCGCGGTATCTCCAATTCGGGGAACTCAGGTCTTTATTTGATGGCACTCAGTGCCATATCTTTGCTCCATGCACGGTCGAGCCGCCGAGTGCGAGGAGAAGGCATCGTGTTCCACACGGGACTGAGGAGCGGGACCGCCGTCCAGGCCGCCGAGGAGGCGGGCCCCGACGCCGAGCTCTACTTCCAGCGCTGCCGCTGGTGCCACACCACGACGTTCCAGCGACTGCTCTGTCCGACCTGCGGGTCGACCGATCTCACCCCCGAACTCAGCGAGGGCGAGGGCGTGATCTCCGTGCGGCGCGGGGTGGCCGCGGCCGACGCCGACCTGTGGCCGGTCTACATGGCGGAGGGCTTCACCGTCCGCTGCCGGGTCGACGGGCCGCTGCACGCGGTGCGCCCCGGCGTCCGGGTCAAGGTCTCCTCGGGGGTCGGCGTGACCGGTCGCAGGCCGGTCGTCCGGCTCTGCGAGGAGGTCCCCCTCGACGGGTGGATCTGATCGCCGGACCGGTGCGGGAGACGCGAAAGGGGTGGGTGGTGGCACAGAGTGCCACCACCCACCCCTTTCAGGTCACCGGGCCCGGACGGTTCAGCGGGCGCCGATCTCGTCCGTCAGCTGCGGCAGCACCTCGAAGAGGTCGCCGACCACGCCGTAGTCCACCAGGTCGAAGATCGGGGCCTCGGGGTCCTTGTTGACCGCGACGATCGTCTTCGAGGTCTGCATGCCGGCCCGGTGCTGGATCGCACCGGAGATGCCCGCCGCGACGTACAGCTGCGGCGAGACCTGCTTGCCGGTCTGACCGACCTGGTTGGAGTGCGGGTACCAGCCGGCGTCCACCGCGGCGCGGGAGGCGCCGACGGCCGCGCCGAGCGAGTCGGCCAGCTTCTCGACGACCGCGAAGCCCTCGGCCGCGCCGACACCGCGGCCGCCGGAGACCACGATCGCGGACTCGGTCAGCTCCGGGCGGCCGGTCGAGACGCGCGGGGTGCGCGCCACGACCTTGGCGGCGTTGCCGGTGAAGGAGACCGTGACGTCCTCGACCGCGCCGGCGGCCGGAGAGGCCTCCGGGGCGGCGGAGTTCGGCTTGACCGTGATGACCGGCGCGCCGTGCGTGACCGTCGAGCGCACCTGGTAGGAGGCGGCGAACACGGACTGCGTGGCGACCGGGCCGTTCTCGCCGGCCTCCAGCTCCACGGCGTCGGTGATCAGGCCCGAGCCGAGCCGGAGCGCGACGCGGGCCGCGATCTCCTTGCCCTCGCCGGAGGAGGTCACCAGGACGGCGGCCGCCCCCTTCTCCTGTGCGATCTGGGTGAGCGCGTCGACCTTCGGCACGACCAGCTGCTCGGTGAACTCGGCGGCGTCCGCGACGTACACGGTGGCGGCGCCGTACTCGCCGGCGGTGGCGGCGATCGAGGCCGCGGCCTCGCCGGCGCCGAGCACGACCGCCGAGGGCTCGCCGATACGGCGGGCCAGGGTCAGCAGTTCGAGGGCCGGCTTGCGGACCGCACCGTCGGCGTGGTCCACGAGAACCAGGATCTCAGCCATGATTCGTTGCTCCTGTGGGGTGTCAGGCTGACGGTGGGTCAGATGAACTTCTGGGTGGCGAGGAAGGCGGCGAGCTGCTTGCCGCCGTCGCCCTCGTCGGTGACGATCGTGCCCTTCGTGCGGGCGGGGCGCGCCGCCACGGCGTCGACCAGGGTCCACGCCCCGGCGAGACCGACCTCGTCGGCGTCGATGTCCAGGTCGTCCAGGTCCAGCTCCTGCACCGGCTTCTTCTTGGCCGCCATGATGCCCTTGAAGGAGGGGTAGCGGGCCTCGCCGGACTGGTCGGTCACCGAGACGATCGCGGGCAGCGGGGCCTCCAGGAGCTCAGTGGCGGCGTCGCCGTCGCGGCGGCCCTTCACCAGGCCGTCCTCGACGGAGAGCTCCGAGAGCAGGGTGACCTGCGGCAGGCTCAGCCGCTCGGCGAGCAGCGCCGGCAGCACGCCCATGGTGCCGTCGGTCGAGGCCATGCCGCACACGACCAGGTCGAAGCCGGTCTTCTCCAGGGCCTTGGCGAGGATCGCCGAGGTGGCGATGACGTCGGAGCCGTGGATGTCCTCGTCGTTGACGTGGACGGCCTTGTCGGCGCCCATCGACAGCGCCTTGCGCAGCGCGTCCTTGGCATCGTCGGGCCCGACCGTGACCACGGTGACCTCGGCGTCGTCGGACTCCTCCGAGATCCGCAGCGCCTGCTCGACGGCGTACTCGTCGAGCTCCGACAGCAGGCCGTCGACCTCGTCGCGGTCGACCGTCAGGTCGTCGGCGAAGCCGCGGTCACCGGTCGCGTCGGGTACGTACTTCACACAGACAGCGATCCTCAGGGTCACGGCCTGGCTCCTTTCAAACGGTCAAGCGGTCGGGTGACGGGCGGTTACGGGAGGTTGCGGGCCATGACGATGCGCTGGACCTGGTTGGTGCCCTCGTAGATCTGGGTGATCTTGGCGTCGCGCATCATGCGTTCGACGGGGTAGTCGCGGGTGTAGCCGTAGCCGCCGAGGAGCTGGACGGCGTCGGTGGTGACCTCCATGGCGACGTCGGAGGCGAAGCACTTGGCGGCGGCGCCGAAGAAGGTGAGGTGCTCCTTGTCGCCGCCGGCGGAGACGCGCTCCGACTTCGCGGCGGCGGCGTAGGTGAGCTGGCGGGCGGCTTCGAGCTTCATGGCCATGTCGGCGAGCATGAACTGGACGCCCTGGAAGTCGGCGATGGGCTTGCCGAACTGCTTGCGTTCGGTGACGTAGCCCTTGGCGTAGTCGAGGGCGCCCTGGGCGATGCCGATGGCCTGGGCGGCGATGGTGATGCGGGTGTGGTCGAGGGTCTTCATGGCGGTGGCGAAGCCGGTGCCCTCGGCGCCGATCATGCGGCTCGCGGGGATGTGGACGTTGTCGAGGTAGACCTCGCGGGTGGGGGAGCCCTTGATGCCGAGCTTCTTCTCCGGGGCGCCGAAGGAGACGCCTTCGTCGGACTTCTCCACGACGAAGGCGCTGATGCCCTTGGAGCGCTTGTCGGGGTCGGTGACGGCCATCACGGTGTAGTACTCGGAGACGCCGGCGTTGGTGATCCACCGCTTGACGCCGTTGAGGACCCAGAAGTCGCCGTCGCGTACGGCGCGGGTCTTCATCCCGGCCGCGTCGGAGCCCGCGTCGGGCTCGGACAGGGCGTAGGAGAACATCGCGTCGCCCTTGGCCAGCGGGCCGAGGTACCGGTGCTTGAGCTCCTCGGAGCCGGAGAGGATCACCGGCAGCGAGCCGAGCTTGTTGACCGCGGGGATCAGCGAGGACGAGCCGCAGGCGCGGGCGACCTCCTCGATCACGATGACCGTCGCGAGGGCGTCCGCGCCCGCGCCGCCGTAGGCCTCCGGGACGTGCACGGCGTGCAGGTCGTTGGCGACCAGCGCGTCCAGGGCCTCCTGCGGGAACCGGCCCTCCTCGTCCACCGCGGCGGCGAACGGCACGATCTTCGCCTCCGCGAGCGCACGCACCGACTCCCGGAGCATGTCGTGCTCCTCGGAGGGCCGATACAGGTCGAAGTCCTTGCCCATGATGTGGAGCTCCCCTAAACGCTTGTGGCACTGAGTACCCTCAGCAAAACACACTCAGTGCCATGACGCCAGAGCGCCCCGACGCGAAGGGGCGTCGGGGCGCTCGGGGACCGGCTGGTCGGTTTTGTTAACCGGGAGTGTCGGCGAGATGGACTTCGTCCCGCCGGAGCCGGCTGGCGTCGTACTCGGCGCCGAGCTGCACGGCGCGGCCCTCGGTCATGTCGAGGCGCGGCAGCAGGGCCGGGGTGCAGATGCTCGGCAGGAAGTGCTGGAGCAGGACCGAGACCCGATGGGCCAGGTCGTTGCGATCGCACAGGATCTGCGACATCGCCTGGATGCCCGAGAAGGCGCCCGAGAACAGCTCGGCGGTGTCCGTCACGTCCACGTGGACGAGCAGCTCCCCCCGCGCCTTCGCGACCATCAGGATCTCCGACACCTGATCGATCCACGCCCGGAAGGGAGCGGCGCGGTCGACCCCGGTGGCGCCGCTGTCCAGCGCCAGGGCGACACTCGCCCGCACCAAGGCGTCGCGCTGCAGGCGATGCGTCAACAGGAAGGCCTGGTCGGCGAGTTCCTGGAGCTTGACCTCCTGGGGCGTCAGGGGCACGTCGAGCATCTGGGCATCGAGAACGCCGACGGCGAGATCTTCCTTGGAAGCAAAGTGGAAATACAGAGCTCCCTTGGTCACCCCGGCGCGCACCAGGATCTCGCCGATCGTCGTCCGCTCGTAGCCGCGCTCCGCGAAGACGGTGGCGGCCGACTCGAGGATCACCCGTCGGGTTCGGATTGCACGCGCTTGCTGCGCCAAGGCGCCTCCTGCTGTCTCGCTGTGTGTGCTCAACGTGTGACGTGAAGCATTGAAAAGAAAACCGCGCTGTACGTATTCTAATTCGGGCGGACACACCGCCCAGGGGCGCGGGGTTGCAAGGGGGATCCATGGATCGGAACGGACGAGGAACGGCTGCACACGTCCCCGGGGAGTTCGTTCACCGGGCGGATCCCGCGGACATCATCCCCACAGGGTGGACTCAATTGCGGGAGAATCGGTTCTCCGTCTCCGCCCGCTGGCCTGCCTCACACCCTTTCTTCTCTCCGGTGGCAGGGGACCGTCACGACCCCGTGTTGGTGGCCGAGACGATACGCCAGACCACCATGCTGATCGCTCACGCGGAGTTCGGGGTACCCGTGGACGACCAGTTCGTCATGTGGGGCCTCTCCTACCGCGCCGATCCCGAGGCGCTGGCCGTCGACGGGCTCTCCTCCGACGTGACCGTGGACGTCGTCTGCTCCGACCTCAGCAGCCGGGGCGGCCGCCTCCGCGACCTGCGGACCACCCTCGTGCTCACCCGCGACGGACGGTTCCTCGGCACCGGCACGGCCCAGGCGCGCTGCACCTCCGCCCTCGCGTACCGCAGGATCCGGGGCGAGCGGATGGCCGCGCTCGGCCGCCCGGTCCCGCTGATCCCCGCCGTGGCGCCCCACCTGGTGGGCCGCGAGCACAGCCGGGACGTCGTCCTCGGGCCGGGCAACCGCGCCGACCAGTGGCAGCTGCGGATCAACACCGACCACGGCACCCTCTTCCGGAGACCCAACGACCACGTGCCCGGCATGGTGCTCCTCGAAGCGGCCCGGCAGGCCGCGACGGCGACGATCGGCAGCGAGACGTTCCTGCCCGCCGTGATGGACGTCTCCTTCTCCCGCTACGCCGAACTCGACAGCCCCTGCTGGATCGAGACGGAGGTCGTGCCCGGCGCCGACCCGTCGGCGACCACCGTCCGGGTCGAGGGCCGGCAGGAGGACCACTCGGTCTTCCGCTGCACACTCACCTCCCCGTCGCGCGAACTGGCGGTGGCCGGCGTCGGCCTCGGCAGCCGGCTGGCGGGCTGAACCGGAACGGAACGATGGCACCGAACCTCCTGATCACCGGCGCGACCGGCTTCATCGGCAGTCGGGTGGCCGCCGCGGCGGCGTCGGCCCGGGAGCCCGCGGGCGTCCGCCTGCTCGTCCGCCGCCCGCCCACCGGGCCGGGGGAGCCGGCGCGGCCGCGGACCGAGACGGTCCTGGGCGACCTCCGGGACCCCGCGTCCCTGCGCCGGGCCTGTGCGGGGATCGACGTGGTGGTCCACTGCGCCTCGATGATCGGCGGGGATCCGGAGGAGGCCCGCGCGGTCAACGACGCGGGGACCCGGGCCCTGGTCGAGGCGGCCACGGCCGCCGGGGTGACCCGCGTCGTCTCGCTGAGCACCGCGTCCGTCCACGGCCGCGGCCCCTTCCGGGCCGCCGCCCCCGGCACCCTGCCGCTCGCCCCGGTCTCGGCGACCAGCCGCACCCGCGCCGCCGGCGAGCGGTACGTCCTGGACGCGGGCGGGACCGTGCTGCGGCCGCACCTCGTGTACGGCACCGGCGACCGTCTCCTGATGCCCGGCCTGGTCCGGCTGCTCGCCGCGCTGCCCGCACCGCTCGACGGGGGCTCCTCGCTGCACTCCCTGGTCGACGTGGACACCCTGGCGGGCGTCCTGCTCGGTGCGGCGCTCTCCGCCGCGACCGAGCCCGGCCCGTACTACGTGCAGCACCCCGAGCCGGTCCCGGTTGGCGAACTGCTCGCCGCCGCCGAGGACCTGCTCACCCGCCGGACGGGGCGGATCCGCGGGCCCGCCGTGGACCTCGGCACGGCCCGCGCCCTGCTCGCCGACGAGCCGTTCGCCCAGCACCACCTGGACATGCTCGCCGTCGACCACTGGTTCGCCGACGACCGGCCGTGGCGGGACCTCGGCCGCGATCCGGGACCGGGCTTCGCCGCCGGCCTCGCCGGCCACCTGCCCTGGTACCGGGGGCTGCTCGCCGGGTCCTGACCGGCCGTCGCGTCCGGCCGACCGCCCGTCAGCCCACCGGGGCGCGGGCGGCGGGCACGGACCCGCTGCCCGCCGGTTCGAGGTCCGCGAGCACCGCGGGCGCCGCCAGCGCCGGCAGCAGCGTCCGCCACATCCCGGTGACGGTGCCGGGCGCGAGCCACTCGTGGTTGTCCCGGCAGAGGGCCTCCAAACCGACGGTGGCGGCCACCACCGTGCGGACGAGGTCCTGCTGGCCGCCGTGGCCGCCGGCGAGCAGCCCCTCGTCCGCCGCCTCCGCGATGCGCTGCTGGACGCAGCTCTGCCACTCCTGGCGCAGGTTCAGATCCGTGCGGCAGCCCCGGGAGCAGCTGAGCCGGTAGCCGGCGCGGACCACGATGTCCTCGCGGAGCAGCCGGGCGAGGGCGTGCGTGGTGTCCGCGAGGTTCTGCAGGGCGTTCGCCCCCTGGCGTTGCACGAGGCGGGCCGCCCTGCGCAGGGCGGTGGACGCCTCCTGCTCGACGGCGGCGGCCACCGCGGGCTTGTTCTCGAAGTGGAAGTGGAGCGCGCCGGGGCTCACCCCCGCACCCGTGCTGATCGCCGACAGTTTGGCCAAGGCGTAGCCGTGCTCGTCGAACTCCCTGGCCGCCGACCTGATCAGCGCCTCTCGGGTCCGTGCGGCCCGCTCTTGTTTGGTCACCCGTGGCTCCAGTAACACCGTGCGTCGCACCGGAACGGGCGCCTCGTCGCTCCGTACCGCTCGACGACTCCAAACCGACTGCTTGGTATTGTACGAGGTTTTCGTGCGGCCTTGAGCAGTTCGGTGGGATCGGCGACGGCGCCCGCCGCCCGACGGATGCGGGCGCCGGACGGGGGCGGAGGCGGGGGAGCGGAGGCAGGAGAGACGGCGCTGTTCCGGCGGTCGGGAGAGAGTGTCCGCAACAAACCGAGACACAGGTTTGTCCGTGGCCCGGATCGCGGGTCGCGGGTCGCGGGTCGCCGCAGCGCCGCACCCGGCGCGCGGGTCAGGCGCGCGGCCGGGACCCCTCCGCCGCGGTCGCGTGCGTGGCCGTCGCCTGCGTCGTCGCGGTCGTCACCACCACCACGCCGGCGAGCAGCACCACGTTCTTGACGACGAACTCGCCGACCAGGGTGAGCAGCAGCGGGTTGGAGTGCGAGAAGGCCACCGACGGGGTGAGGACGAGCACCGCGAAGGTCCCGCAGAGGTGGCCGGTGAGCACCGGCAGGGCCAGCGCGCGGGCGCGGCCCGAGATCAGCCAGAGGCCGAGCGCCACCTCGGCCCAGCCGAGCGAGGGCACGAACCAGCCTCCCGCGGGGAACGGCAGGACGTCGACGACGAGCGCGGCCGCCGGGCTGAGACCGACGACCTTGAGCACCCCGAACCACACGAACACGCCGCCGAGGCCGGCCCTGAGCATGCCCAGGCCGTACCGGTGCAGCCGCGGGGCGAGCCGGTCGAAGCGGCCGAGGGAGGCGGCGGAGGAGTCGTACGCCGGGGTCGCGGTCCCCGGAGCGGGAGCGGTGGAAGCAGGGATCACCTGGGGGGAAACGGTCATGCGCGGGCATCTCCATCACGAGTCGACGCGGGGGCCGGGCGGGGCCGTGCGGGCGGATCGAGGCCGGGGGCCGAGGCGAGCCGGGGCGGCGGACCGTTCGGATCACGCCGAAATCCCGGCAGGAGGTCGGACGCCGTGAGCCACGCTAACCACGTCCCGAGCACCCCCGCGACGCCCATCGGTTCCTTGCATGACGGCGATGGAAGAAGTCGATAGGGCGTTGCCGCACGCGATCAAATCTCGCCAGCCTGAGCACTGTTCGAGTTTGTGTGTGATTCACGGACCCGGACCGCGTCCATCCGCTCCCGGCAGCATGCGAAGGAATCCACGGATGTCCCACCGACCCGCCGCTCCCGCCTCCACCACGCCCCCCGCGGCCCGCACCGCCCTCACCCGGCGCCGGGTGCTCACCACGTCGGCCGCCGCGGCCGGAGCGCTCGCCCTGCCCGGCAGCGCGGCCTGGGCCGTGCCCACCAGCTTCGAGGCGGAGACGCGCACCGGCCGCCGCCGGCCCGGCGCCGTGACCGATCCCAGCGTCGTCATCCGTTGGAACCAGGCCGCGATGGACGCGATCCTCGGCCGCTACCAGGCCGCGGGCAACCGCTTCGGCCCCGCCACCGTGAACGCCCGCGCCCTCGCGATCATCCACAACGCCATCTACGACGCCTGGGCCTGCTACGACCACTGTGCCGTCGGCACCCGCTTCGGCGGCTCCCTGCGCCGGCCCCGCTCCGAGCGCACCCTCGACAACAAGAACGAGGCCATCAGCTACGCGGCCCACCTCGCCCTGCTCGACCTGTACCCCGAGTACAAGGTCGCCATCGACAACATGCTCCGCAGCCTCGGCCACGACCCCGAGCTCACCGACCCCCGCCGCAACAGCCCCGCCTGGATCGGCCGCCGTACCGCGCGGGCGGTCCTCGACTTCCGCCACGGCGACGGAGCCAACCAGCTCGGGACACCCGCGTACGCCGACACCACCGGCTACCAGCCGCGCAACACCCCCCAGACCGCGGGTGCCTTCGACCCCGCCACGGTCACCGACCCGGCGCACTGGACCCCGCTGATCGTCGGGGGCAAGATCCAGCGCTACCTCACCCCCCAGTTCGCCGTGATGAAGCCCTTCGCCCTCAGCCGCCCCGACCAGTTCACGGTGCCGGCCCCGCCCGCGTACCCCTCGGTCCGGATGACGGCCGCCATCGAGGAACTCCTCGACATCAGCGCCAGCCTGACGGACGAGCAGAAGGCCATCGCCGAGTTCTGGCTCAACGACGACGTGACCCCGCCCGGTGCCCAGCAGATGTGGGGACGGTACGTCTCCGCGCGCGACGGCCACGGCGTCGACGAGGACGCCCAGATATTCTTCGGCCTCAACATGGCCGAGTGCGACGCGGCCATCGGCTCCTGGGCCGTCAAGGCCCAGTACGACTTCGCCCGCCCCTCCACCCTCATCCCGTACGACCGGCGCGGCCGGCAGATCCGCGCCTGGGGAGGACCCGGCCGGGGGACCGTGACCATGGACGGCCTCGACTGGCAGGCGTACGTGGCCGTCCCGCCGTTCCCAGCCACCGTCTCCGGGCACAGCACCTTCTCCGGCGCCGCCGCCGAGTTCCTCCGCCGCTTCACCGGCTCGGACTCCTTCGGCGACTCGTTCCGCTTCAAGGCGGGCGCCTCCACCGTCGAGCCGGGCCTCACCCCGCGCACCGACGTCGTCCTGCACTGGCCCACCTTCAGCGAGGCCGCCCGGCAGGCCGGCATCTCCCGGGTCTACGGCGGCATGCACTGGAGCTTCGACAACGAGCCCGGCATCGAGATGGGCCACCGCATCGGCAAGGTCGTCCACCGGCAGGCCATGCGGTACTTCGGCGGCACCCACCGCTGACCCGGCGGGCCCGTCCCGCGGGGTGGAACCGCCCCGCGGGACGCGCCGCCCGCGGCGCCGTCCAGCGATCCGCCCGTGACGCCCCCGCGCCTCGGTCGACCCGCCCGGCCCCACCCGACCGCCCCGCACTCCCGCCCCGCCCCCGCCAGCCCCGCCAAGGAGAGACCACCGTGAGCAACCAGACCCGGACCCCCGCGGACGCGGCGACCCCGCCGGCCCGCAGCCGCTGGGCGGGCGGGGCGCCGCCCTTCCCCGGCGGCCGGCCCGCCGCCCTCGGCACCCTCGCCACCGTCGTGTCCCTGGTGATCCTGGTCGCCCTGGGCGAGGCCACCGGCCAGCTCCTGATGATCGCGCCCCTGGCCGCCACCGCCATGATCATCTGCAGCACCCCCGTGCTGCCGCCGGCCCAGCCCCGCGGCGTCATGCTCGGCCAGGTCGGCTCCGGCGTCCTCGGCCTCGCCGCCGTCGCCCTCCTCGGCCGTTCCCTCTGGGTCGCGGCGGTCGCCGCCGGCCTGAGCGTCGGCCTCATGCTGCTCCTGCGGGCCGTCCACGCGCCCGCCGCCGCCACCGCCGTGCTCGCCGTCCTCCAGGACCCCGCGCCGCTGCGCTTCCTCGTCCTGCTCGCCGTCGGCAGCGCCCTGCTCGTCCTCGTGGGCCTGATCGCCTCCCGCCTCGGCGTGATCGGCAAGTACCCCGCGTACTGGTGGTGACCGGACCCACCCGGCACCACCCCCCTCACCCCGACCGCACGTCCGCGTACTCACCCTCAACGGAGCTCCCGTGAACCGAGACAGACTGCTCGTCAGCTGCGAGCAGATCATGGAACAGCTGCGCGACCCCGCGACCGGGGACGAGAACACGGTCCTCGTCGAGATCACCGACGGCGGCAGCACCCTCGGCCGGATCCCCGGCTCGGTCCGCCTGGACTGGACCAGCGACCTCCAGGACCCGGTGCGCCGCGACGTCATCGGCCCCGAGGCCTTCGCCGCGCTCCTCGGCCGGCACGGCATCTCCCGCGACCACACGGTCGTCTTCCTGAGCGGCAACAACAACTGGTGGGCCGCCGCCGCGTACTGGCAGTTCCGCCTGTACGGCCACCGGGAACTGCGGATCCTCGACGGCGGACGGCTCCGCTGGGAGGCGCTCGGCGCCCCCCTCACCCTGGCCGCGCCGGACCGCGCGCCCGTCCACCACCCCGTGCCGGCCGCCGACGAGACGATCCGCGCCCGCCGCGAGGACATGCTCGACCACATCGGACGCCACCAGCTCCTCGACGTCCGCTCCCCGGAGGAGTACCTCGGGCACAGCAACACCCCGCCCGGGGTGCCCGAGGACCTCGGCGTCCGCTGCGGCCACGCCCTGTCCGCCGAGCACATCCCGTGGCACAGCGCCGTCCGCGCCGACGGCACCTTCCGCGACGACGCCGAGCTGGCCGCGGCGTACGCCGGCGTCCGCACCGACGTGCCGACCGTCGTCTACTGCCGGGTCGGCTGGCGCTCCGCGCACAGCTGGTTCGTACTGAGCGAACTCCTCGGCCTCCCCGACATCCGCAACTACGACGGCGCCTGGCGCGAGTTCGGCTCGCTCATCGGCGCCCCCATCGTCAACGGGCCCCAGCCGTGGGGCCCCGACGGCATCCCGTCCATCGTCGCCCAGCGCGACGCCGCCTCGGAGGTCCGCGCCCATGCCTGACGTGACCGTCTTCCGCAACGTGCTCCGCAACGGGTTCGACCAGACCGACCTGCCCTGGGTGCCGTGGACCGAACCCGGCCGCGTGGGAGTCGAGTTCGTGGTCCTCTGGGGTCCGGACGCGGCCGAGGAGGAGGACTCCGCCTCGCTGCTGCTGCGCTTCCCGCCGGGCGCGCACGGCGACTTCCACGAGCACCTGGGGCACGAGCTGATGCTCGTCCTCGACGGCACCCTGGACCACAGCGACGGGCGCCGCTTCCACCGCGGCGACCTCGTCGTCGAGGAACCCGGCACCCGCCACCAGATGTCCAGCGCCGAGGGCTGCACCGTCCTCGCCGTCCGCGCCCGCCCGGCGGCCGCCCGCACGCCCGCGGACGGCGAGATCACCACGGGCGTCGGCGCCGCACAGCCCGGCGCCTGAGGCGCCCGGCGCGAGCGCCCGCCCCCGCGCGGTCACGGACCGCCGGGCCCCCGGCCCGGCGGCCCGCGGCCTCGCGCCGGCCGCACCCCGCACCCCGCGCGCGGCGGTCCCCGCCCGCCGGGGCCCGCCGCACCGCCGCGGGCGAGGCCGCACCACGCCCGCCCCGCGCCCGTACACCGCACCGCCCCGGTCCGTACGGACACACCGCCCGCCCCGCACGGCGTCCCGCTCGCGCCGGTACGGGACGGAGCCGTGTCCGCGGCCCGCCGCGCCCCGCTCCGGCGGCTCCCCGAGCCGCGCACCACACCGCACCGAACCGCCCCGCGCACCGCACCGCACCGCACCGCAGTGCCGGCGCGCCGGGCCGAGCCGTGCCGAGGCCGCCGGCCCGAACCGCCGGTACCGGCCGGGCCGGTGGCGCGCCGCACCGCCCGCGCGTCCCGCACGGAGTCCGCGCCGCCGGCACGGAGCCCGCGCCGCCCGCACCACCCCGCACACCAGCCCGCCCCGCACCCCAACCGGAGAGACGCCATGACCCCGTCCGCACGGCCCCAGCCCCTGCGCAGCAGTCCCGAGCCCTCCCGTCGGGTCCTGCTCACCACCGGTTCCTCCGACGCCCACACCTGGAACCTGGTCCACCTCCAGCTCTTCCTGGAGGAGCACGGGCACTCCGTGCTCAACCTCGGGCCCTGCGTCCCCGAGCAACTGCTCGTCGACACCGCCCGGATGACCAGCCCGGACCTCGTCGTGCTCTCCTCCGTCAACGGCCACGGCCACCAGGACGGACTGCGCGCCGCCCGCGCCCTGCGCGCCGACCGCAAGACCCGCGCCCTCCCCATGGTCATCGGCGGGCTCCTCGGCATCTCCCCGGAGGGCGCCGCCACCCGCACCGCCGAACTCCTCGACGCCGGGTACGACGAGGTGTACGCGGACGGCACCCCGCCCACCGCGCTGTTGCGCCGGCTGGCCGATCTCGGCGGTGCGTGTACCGGGCGGGCCGCGGCTTGACGACCTCCGCCCCGCCCCCGCCCGCCCCCGGCGACCTCGGCGCCTTCGTCCAGGACTCGGCCGCGGCCGGTGAACTGGTCGTCCAGCCCCGCATGGGGATGGTCGCTCCCGAGGTGATGGCCGGCGGAGTCGCCGCCGTCGCCGCCCTGCCCGAAAGGACCGTCGCCACCCTCACCATCGACAGCTACACCCGCGTCGGCGACCACGCCGCCGCCACCGCCGCCCTGCGCGACGGGCGGCCCCTCAACGGGTTCCCGCTGGTCAGCCACGGACCGAAGACCACCGCCCGGGTCGCCGCCGCGGCCGGACGCGGCACCCCCGTACAGGTCCGGCACGGCTCCGCCGACCCGCTGGCCATCTTCCGCACCATGGCCGCCGCCGGGCTCTCCGCCTCCGAGGGCGGCCCCGTCTCGTACTGCCTGCCCTACGGGCGCACCCCGCTCGCCGAATCCGTCGCCGCCTGGCGCGACTCCGTCCAGTTCCTCACGGAGGAGAGCCGCGCGCACGGCCGCCGGGCCCATCTCGAATCCTTCGGCGGGTGCCTCCTCGGACAGCTCTGCCCACCGTCGCTGCTCGTCGCCGTCTCGCTCCTGGAATGCCTGTTCTTCGCGGCCAACGGCGCCACCAGCGTCTCCCTCAGCTACGCCCAGCAGACCCATCCCGCCCAGGACACCGGCGCGCTCACCGCGCTGCGGCTGCTCGCCGACGAGTTCCTGCCCGCCGCCGTGGACCGCCACATCGTGCTCTACACCTACATGGGGGTCTACCCGAGGACCGTGCCCGGCGCCCGGCTGCTGCTGCGCCGCAGCGCCGAACTGGCCGTACGCGGCGGGGCCCAGCGGCTCATCGTGAAGACCGAGACCGAGGCCCACCGCATCCCGACGGTGGAGGAGAACCTGACCGCGCTGCGGATCGCCGCCGACGCCGCCCGCTCCGCGCCCCGGCGCGGCACCCGGCAGGGCCCCGGGTCCGCCGCGGGGGCCGACGCCGAGGAGACGCTCGTCGAGGCGCGCGCCCTGGTGACCGCCGTCCTCGGGCTCTCCGACGACCTCGGCGTCGCCCTCCTCAAGGCCTTCGACCGCGGGCTGCTCGACGTCCCGTTCTGCCTGCACCCCGACAACCGGGGCGCCGTCCGGTCCACCGTCGCACCGGACGGGCGCCTGCACTGGACGGACCTGGGCGCGCTGCCGCTGCTCACCACCAGCAGGAGGACCGTACCCATGACCTCGCGCCAGCTCTCCGGCATGCTCGGCCGGGTCGCCCGCGAACACGACCAGGCCGCCACCACCGACCCGCCGCCCGAACCGCGGCCCCGGGACGCCCCCGCGCCGTCCGAGGCGCCGCTGCGGATCGCGTTCGTCGGCATGGGCCCGCGCGGACTCTCCGTACTGGAGCGGCTGGCGGCCCGCTGCGCCGCGACCCCGCCCGCGCGGCCGGTCGAGGTGTTCGCCGTGGATCCGTACGAGGCGGGGGCCGGGCGGATCTGGCGGACGGACCAGTCGCCGTGGTTCCTGATGAACACCCCCGCCCAGGAGGTCACCATGTTCTCCGGGCCGGCCGACGACGGACCCCACCGGCCGGGCGCCGGACCGACCCTCGGCGAGTGGTGGGCCGAGGACGACCCGGCGGCGGCCGAGCCCGAGGGGTACGCGCCCCGCGCCGTCTACGGCCGCTACCTCACCCACGTCATGCGGCGGATCGAGGAGACCCTGCCGCCCTCCGTCACCGTCCACCGCGTTCCCGCCCGGGTGATCTGCGCGGACCGCGCCCGAGGAGGAGACGGCGGGCACCGGCTGAGACTCGACCGCGGCGACGTCCTCACCGTCGACCGGATCGTCCTCGCCACCGGCCATCCCGTCACCGAGCCCGACGCGGGCGGGCGCGCCTGGACCCGGTTCGCCCGCGAGCACAGCACGCCCGCCCGCCCCGTCCGGTACGTCGCGGGCGGCTCCGCGAGCGAGATGCCGCTCGCCGACATCCCGGCGGGCGCGAGCGTCGGCATCCTCGGCATGGGCCTCACCTTCTACGACATCCTGACCGAGCTCACCCTGGGGCGCGGCGGCACGTTCACCGAGGGCTGCGACGGCCTGCTCTACCTGCCCAGCGGCAAGGAGCCCCGGATCCTCGCGGGCTCCCGCGGGGGAGTGCCGCTGCTCACCCGGGGCGCCAACCAGAAGGGCCCCGAACACCGCTACCGGGCGCGACTGTTCACCGCGGAGCGGATGGCGGCGATCCGCGCGGAGGGGGCGCCGCTCGACTTCGAGGCCTCGGTGCTGCCCTGGCTGCTCGCCGAGGTCAACCTCGTCCTCCTCGCCACCCGGATCCGCCAGGTCCACGGCCCCCACGCCGCCGGGGAGTTCACCGAGCGCGCCGTCCAGACCCTGGCCGACCGGCCGGACGCCCGACCCGACCCGCGGGTCCTGGAGCGGCTCGCGGCCGGCTACCGGGTCGACGCCCGTCCCCTCGCCGGGCTCGACGTCCTCGCCCGTCCGTTCGGCAACCGCCGCTTCGGCTCCCCCGCGGAGTACCACAAGGTGCTCACCGAGTGGCTGCGCGCCGACCTCTTCGAGGCACGCCAGGGCAATGCCGACGGGCCCCTGAAGGCGGCCGCCGACGTCCTGCGGGACGTCCGCCAGACCATCCGGACGGTCGTCGACTTCGGCGGACTGACCCCGGCCTCGCACCGCTGGTTCCTCGCCGAGTTCGGTCCGGTGGCCGCGATGGTCTCCACCGGACCGCCCCCGCTGCGGTCCGAGCAGTTCCTCGCGCTGCTCGCCGCCGGGGTCCTCGAACCGGTCGGCCCCGGAGCACGGTTCGGCGCCGATCCCGTCGAGGGACGGTTCGCCGTGGAGTCGGCGCAGGTGGAGAACTCCTGGGTGCCGTTGGACGTCGTCGTGGACGCGCGGGTGCCCGGCACCGATCTGGCAGCCGACCGCGACCCGCTGATCCGGGGACTCCTGGCCGACGGGGAGATCCGCACCTTCACCAACGCGGTCGACGGGGCGGAGGAGTTCGCCACCGGAGGTCTCGACTGCACCGACTCCCCCTTCCACCCGGTCAGGGCGGACGGCTCCGTGGACGCCACCACCCATGTGCTGGGCATCCCCAGCGAGTTCACCCGGTGGTTCACCCAGGTCGGCAGCGGCCGGCCGGGTCCGTGGGGCTCCTTCGCCCGGGACGCGGACGCGATCGCGGAGGCGCTCGTGGCGGCCGCGGAACCGGCGGGCGCGGTCCGGACGGCGCACCGCCGCGTGCTGCTCGGGGGTGCGGGGTGAGCGGCGCGGTCCGGACGCCCGCCCACGAGGAGTACCGGGCGGCCCGCGACCTGCTGCTGCGCCTGCGCGGAGACCGGGAGGCGGCCTGCGCCGCCTTCCGGTGGCCGCGGGCCGCGCACTTCAACTGGGCCCTCGACTGGTTCGACGTCCTCGCCGAGGGGAACGACCGGCCCGCCCTCGAACTCCTCGGGCAGCCCGGACCGGACGGCGGCGTCCCCGTCGTCGACCGGCTGTCCTTCGCCGAACTCGCGGCCCGTTCCAGCGCGTTGGCCACGACGCTGCGGGAGCACGGCGTCGCGCGGGGGGACCGCGTCCTGATCCTGCTCGGCACCCGCGCCGAACTGTGGGAGACCCTGCTCGGCTGCATCAAGCTCGGGGCGGTCGTCGTCCCCGGCTACCAGGACCTCACCCGGGCCGAGGCGGCGGACCGGATCGACCGGGGCTCCGTGCGGCACGTCGTCGCCGCGCCCGGGCTCGTCGACCTGCTCGACCCGCTGCCGGTGCCGGGCCTCCGGATGGCCGTCGGGACGGGCGAGCGGGCGGGCTGGGTCCCGTATCCGGACACCCGCGGCCCCGGCCGGCCCCGCTTCGTCCCCGACGGGCCGACCCGGGCCGCCGACCCCTCCTTCTGCTACTTCACCTCCGGGACGACCTCGCTGCCCAAACTCGTGGAGCACAGCCACGCCGGATACGGCGTCGGGCACCTGTCCAGCCTGTACTGGAGCGGGCTGCGCCCCGGCGACCGGCACCTCAACCTCTCCGCGCCCGGCTGGGCGAAGCACTCGTGGTCCAGCTTCTTCGTGCCCTGGGCCGCGGAGGCGACCGTGCTCGCCCCTCCGGACGGCGGGCTCCCGCCGTCCGTGCTGCCCGGCGTCCTCGCCGGGCACGGAGTCACCAGCTTCTGCGCGCCGCCCAGTGCGTGGCGTTCCCTGCTGCCGCACCTGGACGCGGGTACGGAGGCGCCCCGGCTCCGCGAGGCGACGGCGGCGGGGGAGCCCCTGACGGCGGAGACGGTGGAGCGGATCGAGGCGGCGTGGGGCGTCCGGGTCCGCGACGGCTACGGCCAGACGGAGGCGACCGCGCTCATCGGCCGCGCTCCCGGCGCCGAGGAGCCGTTCGCCCCGCTGGGGCACCCGCTCCCCGGCTACCGGATCGTGCTGCGTGACCCGGACACGGGGGAACGGGGCGATGCCGGCGAGGTGTGCGTGGATCTGACGGACCGTCCGCCGGGGCTCATGCGGGGGTACGCGGGGCAGCCCGCACGCACGGCGGAGGCGTTCGCCGACGGTCTGTACCGCACGGGCGACCGGGGCGAGCGGTGCGCGGACGGCTCGATCCGGCTGCTCGGACGGCTGGACGAGGTCTTCAAGTCCCACGGCCACCGGGTCTCCCCCATGGAGATCGAGGCGGTGCTCCGCACCCATCCGGAGGTGGCCGACGCGGCGGTGGTGCCGTGCGCGGACCCGGAGGGCGGCCTCGCGCCGTACGCGGTCGTCGAACTGCGCCCGCAGCGCCGCGCGCTGATCACGGATGTGCGGGGGCGCATCGGTGCGGAGCTGCTGGCGCTCGCCGCCGAGCGGCTCGCCCCGGTCTTCGTCCCGCGGGGCGTCGAGGTGGTCGCCCGCCTCCCGCGGACCCGTTCGGGCAAGGTGCGCCGGAACGAACTGCGCCCGGGGGCACCCGCCGCGCACTGACGGGCGGCGGCCCGGGCCCGCGGACCCGGATTCCCGCGGATCGTGCCGATCGGGCCCCGCTCGCGGGCCCGATCGGCACGACCAGACGGCCTAGACCCGTTCCGTCTCCCTCTCCGCCGTCCGGAGCAGGATCTCCGCGACGCCCCGGGCCCGTACCGCCGCCTCGGACGTCCCCTCGCGGAGGGCCGTCACGATGGCGCCGTCGCCGAGGAGCGCCAACTGGCGCGCCAGGGACTCGTGTTCGCGGTAGCCGCCCTCGGTGAGGAGCCGGTCGAGGACCGCGATGACCTTCTCCTTGTGCTCCGCCGCCACGTGGTGCGCCGGACTGTCCGGATCGGCGGTCTCGACCATCGTGTTGATGAAGGCGCAGCCGCGGAACGAAGCCGCGGCGAAGCGTTCCGCCAGTCCGTCGAAGAGTGCGAGCGGCAGCTCCTCGGGGGTGCGCTCGCTCACCGCGATCCGGCCGTCCAGCCAGGCGCGCCACATGCCGTCGCGGCGCCGCAGGACCTCGACGACGACGTCGTCCTTGCTGGGGAAGTGGCGGTAGAAGGAGGCGCGGCCCACTCCGGACTCGGACAGGATCCGCTCGATGCCGACGGCCCGGATCCCCTCCTCGTAGAACAGACGCTCCGCCGCGCCGAGGAGCCGTTCTTTCGCGTTGGTGGCCATACCAGACGGTACCACTCGGTGCCGTATCGGCGATCCCGAGGGGAAAGGGGAGTGGCTGCCTCCCGTTGCGCCAGACGGAACCGATCGGTACCGTCTCGATGGTACCGATCAGTTCCGTCTTGGTCCGGCTCAAGGAGAGCTCCATGCCCCGCCTGCCCCAACTGACCGTAGAGACCGCCGACGAGGAGCAGCGCGAGCTGCTCGAAGGCACCCTCAAGCAGCTCGGCAAGCTGCCCAACCTGTACGCCGCCCTGGCCAACGGCCCCGCCGCCCTGCGCGGTTACCTCGCCATGCGCGAGGCCCTCGTCGGCGGCAGCTTCAGCGCCCGCCAGCGCGAGCAGCTCGCGCTCTTCATCGCCCAGCACAACGACTGCACCTACTGCGTCTCCGCGCACACCCTGCGCGGCGGCAAGGTCGGGCTGAGCGAGCAGGAACTGCTCGACACCCGCCACGGCACCGACGCCGGCGACCCGCACATGGACCAGGTGCTCCGCTTCGCCGGGGCCGTCATGGCCACCGGCGGCCGCGTCACCGACGCCGCGCTGGTCGACGCCCGCGCCGCCGGCGTGACCGACGCCGAGATCGCGGAGATCGTCGGCCACGTCGCGCTCAACGTGCTGTCGAACTTCTTCAATCACGTTGCGCAGCCGGACTTGGACTTTCCGTTGGTCCCGGCCCAGCTCGCCGAGTAGAGTCTTCGCGGCCGAGCAGGGGTGCCGGGCGCGAAGGGGCGTCCGGCACCCCTGCGGCTTGTGCGACAACCGACTGGGGCGATCGAAGCGGGTGGACGACCAACCACCTGGTGCGAGGAACTGCCGCCTGCGCGGCAGGGGGGAATTTCACGTGGACATCGACGCAAGAACCCTTCGGACCTTCCGAGAGGTGACCCTGACCGGGTCCTTCACCCAGGCGGCACGACGCCTCGGGTACTCGCAGTCCAGCGTCACGGCGCAGATGCGTGCCCTGGAGCGGCAGGTCGGCGAGCCCGTCTTCGAGCGGCTCCCCAACGGCGTCCGGCTCACCCGCGCCGGCACCGTCCTGTGCGACTACGCCCGTCAGATCCTCACCCTCGTCGGTGAGATGGAGACGGCCCTGCGCCGTCCCGCGGCCAACCCGCCGCGGCTGACCGTGGGCATCGTCCCCGCCCTCGCGTACGGACAGCAGCTCGCCCGGGTCACCCACATCGGGCGGCGGCTCCTCTCCGGAGTCCAACTCGCCCTGCGCGTCATGGGAACCGCCGAGGTCCACGACGCCTTCCGGGCCGGCGCCATCGACGGCGCCCTGGTCCTGACCGTCGTCGACGCGGAGGACCCGACCGCCCAGCTCGCCGACCCGGCACACGCCGACCGCTCCGACGAGCTGACCGAAGTGCGGCTCCAGGAGGTCGAGTTCATCCCCGTCACCAGCGTCGGCCACCGCCGCGCCGGCCTCGGCCGCCAGGTCGTCATCGCCGACCCCGACTGTCCGTCCCAGCGCTGGCTCCCCGAGTTCCTCCGGCTGCGCTGCGACAGCCCGCCCGAGATCCATGAACTCGGCTCCATGGCCGGCGTCCGGGCCGCCACCCAGTCCGGCCTCGGCTGTGCGATGCTCCCGATGGCCCTCGCCGCCTCCCACCAGGAGGCCGGCGGGCTGCGTCCGCTCCCCGGCGTGCCCCGGATGCGCTGGAACGCCTCCCTGGTCCTCGGCCGCTCCGACACCCGGCCGGCCCTCGACTGGCAGAACCTCACGGAGACGCTCCGCCAGGCCACCGCCCTCTCCTGCGCGGTCCACCCCGGCGAGCCCGGCCCGGCGAGCCCGGTCGACGTGCTCGGCGACGCGGCCCCGGCCCTCGACCCGGACCCCAGCATCGCGTCCTGACACCCCACCCGAAGACCGGTGCCACGGCGCACCGCCGCCTCCCCCCGGCCCCACCCCCGACCGGGTCCTCAAGGGAGCGACGGCGCGCCGTGGCACCTTCCCCCTCCCTCCCCGTCCGTACGCGAGGCGGGAGCGAGGCCGCTACAGGCCGGGCCCGTTGTAGGCGCCCCGGTGCGGCTTGGCGGTCGTGGACACCGGGTTGCCCCAGTAGTCGAGGCCCCCGCTGCCGCTGATCACGGAGCCGTTGCCCAGCGCCGGCGAGGTCGCGCGGAGCCGGTAGCCGTCGGCGGACGCGAGCGAGTCGCCGCCCGTGCCCGGGTTCACGAAGCGCGGGTCGCCCACGATGCCGTTGGCGGTCGGCCGGGGCACGCCCTGGAAGACGTTCCAGAGCCAGGAGATCCCGGCGGCGGTCGGCAGGCGCGAATCGGCGGTGCCGACCCAGATGTTGTTCTCGACGACGCTCTCGTCGGGCAGGGTGATGCTGAACTTCCGGTCCGTGCAGTAGAGGACGTTGTTGTACATGTGCAGGGCCGACCGGCCCGCGCTGACGCTGCTCATCCGGCAGTCGTTCTCGGAGACGTTGTAGCGGACGACCTGCCGGGCGCCGCCGATGGTGCCGCAGCCGTCGCAGTCGAGGAAGAACCCGCCGATGTTGTCGCGGCTGAAGTTGTACTGGATCAGGCAGGTGCCCGTGTTGCCCCAGTCGCAGTCGAAGGCCTGGCTGTCGGCCACGGACATCCGGGTGATGCCGTACACGGCGTTCTTCTGGATGGTCGGGTTGTGGTCGCCGAGCACCCAGATCCCGGCGAAGTTGCCGCCGGAGAAGGGGTAGACGCCGTTCCCGACGCCGGAGGCGCTGTTGTACTGGATCATCGGGGAGTCGGCGTAGCTGGCGATGATGCCGTCGCCGCCGACGTCCTTGACGACGTTGTGCTCGATCAGGACCCCCGAACCCTTGACCGCCATGGCGCCGACCCGGATCTTGAGGCCGCCCCCGCCGGTGTCGGTGATCCGGTTGTCGTGGACGTGCACGTCGTGGAGGGTCGAGCCGCTGCCGCTCGCCCCCGTGACGATGCCGGCGGACTGGACGTAGTCCTCGGTCGTCGGGCTGTTCTTGTTCGTCTGGCCGGCGACGCGGTCGACGAGCACGCGGCCGATGTCGAAGCCGCGGTGCGCCCGGCCGTCGGTCGCGGAGATCCGGATCCCCGTGCGGCGCGCGAGGGAGGCGGCCGGGTTGGTGATGCGGAGGTCGCTGATCCGCCAGTGGTCCTGGTCGGTCAGGGAGACGGCGTCCGGAGCGCCGCCGCCGTCGATGACGGGCAGGGCGCCGGTGCCGTACCGCGTGAGCGTGATGGGGGCGCCCGCGGTGCCGCTGCCCTTCGGCGCGAGGGAGCCGGTGCAGGTGGTGCCGGACGCGAAGGCGAGGGTGTCGCCGGCCGCGTACGTCCTCCCGTTGGCCTGGGCGATGCTGTTCAGCGGCGCGGCCTGGCTGCCGTCGCCCGCTGCCGCGCGCGAGCAGTCCACGTACGTGGTGCCCCCGGCGGCCGAGGCGGGCGCGGTGGGGAGGGCGACGCTGCCGGCGAGGGCGAGGACGACGGCGAGCAGCCCGCCGACGGCCGCACGCCGCCCCGGAATTGCCTCCATGGTCATGACGCGACACCTTTCTCGAGGTCTGGTGCCGCCAGAAGCTAGGTGCGGCCGATGATCGAGTCAATGAAGAAGTGTCGAATGATCGAATATCGATCAGGACGCGGTTGATTGGTCGACTTCTGTCGACGACGACCTCACCGCGAACCGCCCGGAACCGGCCTTCGGTGCGGCGGCGACGGCGGCGAGGGCTGTGGCTGCGGCGACGGCTGTGGCTGTGATGCTCGGCGCGTTCACGAGCGAGGGCCCCGGTGGCGCCTCCGGAGGGACCCGTCCGGCACGCCGCCGCGATCGCGACGGGGGCGTCCGTCCGGCGGCGGGGCCTGGCGGGGGGACGGAGTGAGGCCCGGTGCCGGACACGGGGGATCGCCGGCACCGGGCCTCAGTTGAATATTCTACGAGACGTGGAGGAGTGGTCTGCACCACCTGCCCTCCGCCCGGGCCGGCGCCCGGACCCGCCACCGACCGGCCCGCCACCACGGGCGAACAGCGGGCGTACGGGGTAGAAGTCGTCTGAGGCGCGGATGCGGCCGGGCGGGGTTCCCCCGCCCCTCGCCCGCCTCCGCCGTGGCGACGAGGAGGTGGCCGTGGAAGGCAGGAGCAAAGGGTTCGTGCATTCCTTCAACCGTGCCGGCGGGTACGGCTTCGTCGTCCCGTTGAACTCCGAGGAGCAGGTCTGGTTCAGTGCCGAGGACATCGAGGGCGAGGTCCGCGCCCTCTCCGAGGGGCAGCAGGTCTCCTTCGTCCTGGTCCTCGGCGACGGCCGCTTCGAGGCGAAGGAGCTGCGCATCTGACGGCGGCGCGCCCGCGCCGTCGGTCCGGCGGTCGTGGGCCGGATGCGGAGGGGCCGCGCACGGCGTCGAGGTCCGTGGCGTCGGTCCGGGCGGAGGTGGAGGGGCCGCGCGTCCGACGGCCACGCCCGTGCCGTCGGTCCGGCCGCCCGGCTGCCTACGATGGGCCCATGTCTGAGCGCCTGGATCCCGCGGCCGCCGCCGTGTCGCGGCCGCACGAGCGGACGCCGGGAGCGCTCGAACTCTCCGCGGCGGCGGAGGTGTTCGGGCTGCTCTCCGACCCCACCCGGCTGCACCTGGTCTGGCTGCTCACCCGGGGCGAGGCCGACGTGACCGCGCTCACCGAGGCCTGCGGGGCCGCGCGCCCGGCCGTGAGCCAGCACCTGGCCAAGCTGCGCCTCGCCGGGCTCGTCCAGTCGCGCAAGGACGGGCGCCGGGTCGTGTACGCCATGCCGGACGGCCATCTGAAGCGCCTGGTGGTCGAGGCGATCAGCCGCGCCGACCACCAGGTCAGCGGCGAGCCCTGGCACGACTGATCCTCCCCCGCCCCCCTCTCGCGTCGACATGTGCGCAACCATGCACATGTCGGCTACCGTGGTGACGTCCGCAGTCCGCCGTGGCCGACCGGGGGCGTCCTCATGCCGTCCGTGCTGCGCAACACCGTCTACCGCCGCCTGTTCGGCGCACAGGTCGTCGCCCTCACCGGCACCGGCCTGGCGACCGTGGCCCTGTCCCTCCTCGCGTACGACCTCGCCGGCGCGAACGCCACCGCCGTCCTCGGCACCGCGCTCGCGATCAAGATGGCCGCGTACGTGCTCCTCGCCCCGCTGGTCGGCGCCCTCGCCGACCGCGTGCCCCCGCGGGCGCTGCTCGTCTCCATGGACCTGGCGCGCGCGGCGGTCGTGCTCGCCCTGCCCTTCGTCAGCCGGGTCTGGCAGGTGTACGTCCTGATCCTGCTGCTCCAGGCCGCCTCCGCCGCCTTCACGCCCGCCTTCCAGGCGACGATCCCGCGGGTGCTGCCCGACGAGCGCGCGTACACCGAGGCCCTCTCGCTGGCCCGGCTCGCCCAGGACCTGGAGAGCCTGGCCAGTCCGGTGCTCGCGGCCGCGCTGCTGACCGCCCTCCCGTACGGCTGGCTCTTCGCCGGCACCGCCGTGGGGTTCCTCGGCTCCGCCCTCCTGGTCCGCACGACCGCCCTGCCCGGCCCGGAACCGCGGCGGGCGCCCGGTGGGGGCGTCGAGCACCGCCCCGGTCCGTGCGCCCGGGCGGCCGCCGGGATCCGGCTCGTCCTCGCGGCCCCGCGCCTGAAGGCCCTCCTCTGGCTCGACCTCGCCGTCGCGGCGGCCGGGGCCGTCGTCCTCGTCGAGACGGTGACCCTCGTCCGCGACACCCTGGGCCGCACCGCGGGCGACGTCCCGCTCGCCCTCGGCGCCTACGGCGCCGGCTCGATGGCGGTGGCCCTGCTCCTGCCGCGCGTCCTGGCCCGGGGCGACGACCGCGCGGTCATGACACGGGCCGCCTTCGCCCTCCCCGGGGCCCTGGCGCTGCTCGCCCTCGGCCTCGCGGTCCCGCCCGGAGCCTGGTCCTGGCCCGCCCTGCTCGCGGTCTGGCTGGTCACGGGCGCGGCCGGCTCGGCGGTGCTCACCCCCGGCGGCAGGGTGCTGCGCCGCGCGGTCCCGAGCGCCGATCTGCCCGCCGCCTTCGCGGCCCGCTTCTCCCTCTCGCACGCCTGCTGGCTGCTCACCTACCCGCTCGTCGGCGGGCTCGCCGCGACGGCAGGCCCCGCGGCCTCGGCGGCGGTCCTCGCCGCCGTGGCGCTCGCGGGGGCCGTGGGCGCCGCGCGCACATGGCCGCGCACGCCCCCCGTCCGGCCCCCGCGCGCCGCTACTCGCCCGGAGCCGGAGGCAGCGCGTCCATGAACGAACTCACCGAGAACACCGCGCGCCCCGGCCCGGCAGGGCCGTACCCGGGCGGAGCGGTCAGGCCGTACTCCTCCAGCGTCGCCGTGTACGCCTCCAGGAGCCGCAGGTGGTACTCCAGCGGCGCCCCGTCCGGATTCTCGCGGCCCAGCGGGGTCGTGGGCTCCGGGCACCAGGTGGTGAACCGGGGGGTGATCCCGCGCGACATGAAGAAGCGCAGGCCCTCCCGGGTGGAGGCGATCGCCTCGTCCACCGTGAGGAAGCCGGAGGGGCGGGCCATCTCGACGCCGGCGACGAAGTTGGGGATGACGTTGCGCGGCCCGAAGACCTCGGCGGAGTCCAGGATCCGGCGGTGCCACTCGTCCCGCCCGATGTAGCGCTCCTTGCCGGGGCAGTACAGCTCGAAGAGCCGGCGGTCCCACACCTCGTAGTTCGGGTGGTAGATCCGGATGCCGTAGTCGTGGAAGCGCTGCACGTCCTCCTTCGGCAGGGCCTGCGCGACGACCTTGCCGATCCAGCGGCCGGGGAAGCGCTCCTCGATCGCCCGCGCGTACTGCCCGTAGAAGTCCGCCTCGTCCTTCCCGCCCACCTGGGACGTGACCGCGCCGCCGGTGAGGGTGTAGGCGGTCGAGGTGCGGGCCGTGTCGTGCCGGTCGATGATCTCCAGGGCCTCCAGGACCTCGTCGACCGGCTTCACCCCGGTGTACGGGCGGCCCGCCGCCTTGTGCTGCCGCCAGTTGTGGTTGATGTCGCAGTACTGGCACTCCTCCTTGGCGCCGAAGTACTGGCAGACGCGGAAGACCGTCAGGTAGATCAGGTAGCCCCACTGGATGGTGGGCGCGACCTCCATCACCGACTTCCCGTTGGTCAGCGGGTGCCGGTAGTACTCCGGCATCGGCGGCAGCCCGACGTCGGCGATCCTGACCCCGTCGAGGAACAGCGCGAGCGCCCCGTCGGCGTCCGGCGCCACCCGGTAGGGCGACGACGGGTTGACCCGTACGGACACGACCGTGCGGCGGAGCCCGTACGGTCCGCCCGTGAGCACGATCTCCTCCGGCGGCCGGTTCAGCGCCGCCTCCCCGAGCTCCGGCAGCGTCCGGTGGTCGAAGGAGAAGATGAAGTACGACTTCGGCTTCACCTCGCCCCCCTCGTTCCCGGACAGCGCGGACGGGTCGAAGGCGAGCCCGCCGCGCAGCAGGTCCTCCTTGAACACGGCCTCCGCCGGAACTCCGGGGAAGCGCTCCATCAGGGACTCGACGACGGCGGTACGGGTCGGGGCGGCGCTGGACAAGGCGGATCTCCAGGTGAGAGACGACGGAGCCGACACACCTCACGCTACGCGCGCCCGCCCCCGCCGCGTCGACCGGGACCCGCCGGGCCCCCGGTTCCCCCCCGGCCGGCGTCGCGCCCGTCCCGGTACCGGAGGAGGGCCGACGACCCGATCGGGGGAACGCCGACGGGCGGCGTCCTCCGGCCGGACCGGAGGACGCCGCCCGCGGGGCGGACCGCATCAGAGGCTGCGGGCGGTGATGTCGCCGTACGAGGTGGTGGCGTGGACGGTCAGTCCGGCCTGGCCGGCGTTCTGGAGCGCGTTGTGCACGCGGCCGTAGCTCGTGCCGGCGTCCAGGACGGCGGAGACGCCGCGGGCGGCGCCGACCGTGATGTCACCGGCCGCCGTGCGCAGGACGACCGTGCCGCCCTTCGCCTCGGCGATCCGGAGGTCGCCCTTCTGGGTGCTGATCTCGGCCGAGCCGCCGAGACGGCCGACCGTGATGTCGCCGGCGAGCAGGCTGAGCCGGGCGCTCGCGGCCTCGTCGAGCTTGACCGGGCCCTGCGCGCCCTCGAAGACCACGTCGCCGAGTCGCCCGACGCCGCGGAGCTCGGCGGCGGCCGTCCTGGCCTCGACGCGGGAGCCGGCCGGGAGCTGGACGGTGACCTCGACGGAGCCGGAGTCGCCCAGGATCCGGTTCCTGGCGGAGGCGGCGGCGATCCGCAGGACGCCGTCGGCGAACTCCACCGAGACCTGGTCGACCGCCTTCACGTCGGCGCCCTTGGCGGGGTTCGCGGGGCGGACGTCGACGGTGGCGTCGGCACGGTCGGCGGCGATCAGCTGGATGCGGCCGGCGGGGATGTCGAGGACGGCGGTGACGGCGGCGGTGGTGGCGAACGTCCGCATGGTGCTTCTCCTTCGGTCCGGTGCGCCGCCCTGGTGGCGACTCGTTGTTTCCGATGAGTGAAAAGCTACGTTGCGTTCACGATGCTGGCAACAGTTTCGTTGCGCATGGATATGGAAACCCCAGGTCAAGATGGATTATTCATTGCAATGGAGCTGCGCTTAACGCAACACGGGTGGCCCTGCTCGTTGCAATGGACTGCGAGTGAACGCTAGGGTGTGGCTCCCCGATCCATGAAGGAGGCCCGATGCCGGGAGGCAGGCTCACCCAGCAGGAACGTCAGCAGATCGCGCTGGGACTGGCCGACGGCCTCGCCTACGCCGAGATCGCCCGGCGCCTCGACCGCCCCACGTCGACGGTCACCCGAGAGGTCATGCGGAACGGTGGCCCCACCGGCTACCGCTCCGACCTCGCCCACCGGGCCACCGGGCACCGGGCGCGGCGCAAGCAGGCCGTGCCGCGCGACCCGCGGGCACCCGTCACGGCCCACGGCCGGGACGCCGAGGCGGTGCGCGCGTACGAGGAGGTCTTCACGACCGTCCTCATACAGTCGGGGACGCCCAGGATGATGGCCCGGGTGATGGCCTGCCTCTGCCTCACCGACTCGGGCAGCCTCACCGCCGCCGAGCTCGCCCAGCACCTCCAGGTCAGCCCGGCGTCCGTCTCCAAGGCGATCGCCTTCCTCGACGGCCAGGGGCTCGTCCGCCGCGAGCGCGACGAGCGGCGCCGCGAGCGCTACGTCGTCGACGACGACATCTGGTATCAGTCGATGATGGCGAGCGCCCGCGCCACCCTGCACATCGTCGAGACCGCACGGCAGGGCGTCGGCGTCCTCGGCTCCGGCACACCGGCCGGCGACCGCCTCGAAGGGATCGCCCGCTTCCTCGAGTTCGTCTCCGAGAGCACCGCCCGCGCCGCGGAGCAGGCCCGCGCGATCCTCTCGACGAGATCCGAGGGCGCGACCGCCGCGGACGCGACCGCCCCGGAGGCGACCACCTCGGGTACGGACGCCTCGGAGGGGAGCACCTAGGGTACGTCCGTCCCGGAGGCCGCCATCTCGGGTACGGCCGCTGTGGAGGCGGCCGCCCCGGGAGCGGCCGCCCCGGATGCCGACCCGCCCGCGGCGACGGGCGCCGGGGCGGTCTGAGCGCGGCGGAGGCGGCGACGGCGGCCCGCGCCGTCCGCCGCTCCCGGTCGGCGGCCGCCCGAGGTGCCGCGGGCCCCCGGTCTGGCTACGCTGCGCACGGAGGGCCCGGAGCGGTTCCGTCCGGGCGACCGGGGGAGCCCCGCCCGCTCGCCGCAGAGGCCGCACGAAGCGAGGAGCCCGATGACGATCCCCGCGACCCCCATGGACACCGTCACCCTGGAACGGCACATCGCCGCCGGCCCCGAGACCGTCTTCGGCCTCTTCGTCGACCGGGCGAAGTGGCTGTCGTGGATGGGGGTCGACGGGACGTTCGACTTCGAGCCGGGAGGTTCCTACCGCACCCGGGTCACCGGGCAGGACGTCGCCGCCGGCCGCTTCATCACCGTCGACCCGCCCCGCCGGATCGTGTTCAGCTGGGGCTGGGAGACGGGCGCCGTGCCCGCCCCGCCGAGCTCCGAACCCGTCCCGCCGGGCACCAGCACCGTCGAGATCACCCTCGAACCCGCCCCGGAGGGCACCCTCCTCCACCTCATCCACAGCGGCCTGCCCTCCTCGGAGGCCTGCGAGGCGCACGCGGAGGGCTGGCAGCACTACGTCGACCGGCTCGCGATCCGGGCCGAGGGCGGTGACCCGGGCCCGGACGCCTGGACGCGGGGCGAGCCGGGGAGCGGCCCCCGCGCCCCGCGGGACCGCTGAACCACCGCCCCCGGCGACCACGCCCGTCCGGCGCGTGCCGTGCCGGTCAGGCACTCACCGGCAGCGCGGCCCGGCCCTGGGCCGCGGCGCCGAGCTCGCGGACCTCGTGGAGACCGAGCCGCAGATACGCCGCGAGGTCCGCCCGCGGCGCCTTGCGGACGAGTTGGCGGATCGCCTGCATGGCCTCCCAGGCCGAGGTGTGCGCCAGGGAAGCGCCCCAGGCGTCGCCGAGACCGTCCGACAGATACGCGCTGAAACCGAGCTGAGGAGCCCCCGCCCTGCGCCGCTCCTCCTCGTCCGCGTCCAGAGCCCGTACGAAGAATCGTTCCGCCTCCTCCTGGGGAAGAGCGGCGCGGATGATGCGCAGATACGGCGCCACCAGCGACGCGACCTCGGGGCACTCCCCACCGGGAACGACCTGGTCGTCGGGAACGGGAGCGGCGACGTGTGAACGGGTCTCAGTCATGCACCTATCGATACGTCATCTCATCTCAGGAACGTCCGTGGCGCGCCCACGCACGACACCGGTTCGCCCCACGGAGGCAGGCCCGCCCCGGCGCGGCACCTGCCGGGGTCCGGCACCGCCCCGGCGCGGCACCTTCCCGCCACGGCACCCGCCCCACCCCGGTGCCCGACCGGGCCGGTCAGGACAGGCCCGGTCAGGACCGCGACCGGCCGACCGCCGACGCGCCGCCCGCCGTCAGGCGCTCGTCAGGACCACGAGCTGCCGGGTCGCGCGGGTCATCGCCACATAGCGGTCGACCGCCCCCGCGATCCCCGTGCCGTACGCCTCCGGGTCGACGAGGACCACCAGGTCGAACTCCAGGCCCTTCGACAGGCTCGGCGTGAGCGACCGCACGCGCGGCCTCGGCCGGAACCGGGGAGCGCCGATGACGCACGCCGTCCCGTCGTCGTGGGCGTCGAGCCACTCGTCGACGACCGACTCCAGCTCCGCCACCGTGCCGTGGACGACGGGGACGCCGCTGCTGCGGACCGAGGTCGGCACGTTCGCGTCCGGCAGGGCCGCCCTGATCGCCGGCTCGGCCTCCGCCATGACCTCCTCCGGCGTCCGGTAGTTGATGCTCAGCGACGCCACGGTGATCCGGTCGAGCCCGACCCGCTCGAGACGCTCCTGCCACGACTCCGTGAAGCCCTCCCGCGCCTGGGCGCGGTCCCCGACGACGGTGAAGCTGCGGGACGGGCAGCGCAGCAGCAGCATCTGCCACTCCGCGTCCGTCAGTTCCTGCGCCTCGTCCACCACGATGTGCGCGAACGGACCGGCGAGCAGGTCCGGTTCCGTGCCGGGCAGCGCGGCCTCGTCGACCAGGCTGTCCTTCAGGTCCTGCCCGCGCAGCATCGTCACCGCGCCCTCCCCGTCGACGTCCGCCGCGAGGACGTCGGCGATGACGTCGGCCATCCGCGCGCGCTCCGCCGCCACGGTGGCCCGGCGCCGCCGCTCGCGCCGTGCCGCCTGCGGGTCGCCGAGCCGGTGCCGCGCCGCGTCCAGGAGGGGCAGGTCGGACACCGTCCAGGCCTGCGCGTCCGCCCGGCGCAGCGCCCGGACCTCGTCGGCGTCGAGCCACGGCGCGCACTTCCGCAGGTAGGCGGGGACCGACCACAGGTCGCCGACCAGATCGGCCGCCTCGATCAGCGGCCACGCGCCGTGCAGTGCCCCGGCCACCTCCTCGTCCTGCCGCAGGGCCCGCCGGAACGCGTCCTCCGGTACGTCGTCGCCGAGCTTGCCCAGGAGGATCGAGCCCAGCTCCTCCCAGATCTGCTCGCGCGCCTCGTTGTGCGGGGTCCCCGCCTCCGGCGCGTCGAACGCCTCGGCCCAGTCGCCCGCGGTCAGCCGGACGTCGGCCCAGTCGGTCGAGACCGTCATCCCGTGGGCGGGCGGCTCCTCGTAGAACCGCACGGCCGCCTCGATCGCCCGCACCATGCCGACGGACGACTTCAGCCGGGCCGCCTCGGGATCGCGCTCGGCCGCGGCCGTGGCGCCCTCGGCGACGAGGTCCCGCACGGTGCAGGTCTGCACGCCCTCCTCGCCGAGGCTGGGGAGGACGTCCGAGACGTACGCCAGGTACGGCTGGTGGGGGCCCACGAAGAGGACGCCGCCGCGGCGGTGCCCGAGGCGCGGGTCGGCGTACAGCAGGTGCGCGGAGCGGTGCAGCGCCACGACGGTCTTCCCCGTGCCCGGGCCGCCGTCGACGACCAGGGTGCCGCGCGAGCCCGCCCGGATGACGGCGTCCTGGTCGGCCTGGATCGTGGAGAGCACGTCGCGCATCCGGGGCGAACGGCTGCCGCCCAGGCCGGCGATGAACGCCGACTGGTCGTCGAGCGCCGCGTGCCCCTCCAGGCCGTCGGCGGTGAACACCTCGTCCCAGTAGTCGCCGATCCGGCCGTCGTGCCAGCGGTACCTGCGGCGGCTCGCCAGCCCCATCGGTGCGGCGTGGGTGGCCGCGAAGAACGGCTCCGCCGCGGGCGAGCGCCAGTCGACGAGGAGCCGCCGGCCGGAGCCGTCGGTGAGGCCGAGACGCCCGATGTACACGGGCTCCGCACCGACGCCGTCCACGGGCGAGGGGTCGGCGGGGTCCGCCGTGCCGACGATCCGCCCGAGGCACAGGTCGAGCCCGAAGCGGCGCAGGGTCCGCAGGCGGCCCGTCAGCCGGTGGACCTCCGCGTCGCGGTCCATCGCCTCCCGGCCCACCCCGCCCGGCGCCCTGCGCACGGCGTCGAGCCGGTCGGAGAGCTCGGCGACGGTCTCGTCGAGGCACCGCGCGACGGCCGCGAAGTGCGCCTCGTCGCCGGCGATCAGCGCCGGGTCGGACTTGGCGGAGAGGCGGTCGGGAAGGTCGAAGGCACTGGCGCCGCGGGACTGGTCCATCGACGAAAGCACACGCACGAGGTGAGTCTCATTTCTGCAGGTCCGTGACTGAGGAGTGCGATTGTGCGGTACGGCGGGGGCCTTGCCGCAAGCCCCCCTCTGCGCTATAAGTTGTAGGTGGCGAGAGGTGGGTTCCCCCTCTTGCCCTTCTTCTTTCGCCCCTCCGCAGGTGGAATGGGGCCATGGCAGACACGGCTTCCCGCACCCGCCCCGCCGCGCGTCCCCGTCCTCCCGGTGCCGAGGAGGCCGCGACCGACCTGATCGTCGTCGGCGGCGGTCCGGCGGGCTGCGCGGCCGTCCGCACGGCGGCGGGCGTGGGCCTGCGCACCATCCTGATCGAGCCCGACGCGCTCTGCGGCACCCTGCACCGGATCCCCGCCCTGGACAACGTCCTCGGCGGCTGGACCGGCGGACCGGAGCTCGCCGCCTCCGTCGCCGCGGAGATCGCGGGGGCGCGGCTCTGCCGCCTCGAACTGGGCAGCCGCGTCACGGAGGTCCACGCCGACGACGACCGCGTCACCGTGACCGTCGCTCCCGCGTCCGCCGCACCCGAACCGCACGGGGCGCCGGCCCCGCACCGGGAGCCCGGCGGGCGGACGTTCACGGCCCCGTACGCCGTCATCGCGACCGGCGTCGTCCCACTCGGGCCCGGCGACGTCCCCTGGATCACCGCCCCGGCCGGCCCGCCGCCGCCCCCGCTGCGCGGGACCGACGCGACGGCCCGAACGATCCTCGTCCTGGGCGGCGACCGGCCCGTCGGCACCTTCCTCCGCGCCCACCCGGACGCCCGGACCCGCCTCCTCGTCGCGTACCCGCCGCCGGACGCGTACAAGACCGACGAGGTCCGCGACGACCCGCGCGTCACGCTCCTCCCCGTCGAGCACGTCACGCTGACCCGGAACGGCCCGGACGGGGTGACGGCGGAGCTGACGTGCCGCGGCGGGGAGCGCCGCACGGTCACGGCGGACGCCGTCCGCACCAGCATCGGGAGCGCGCCCCGGCCCCCCGGCGGAGCCCTCCTCCGGGCCGCGGACGGATACTGCCCGCCGGCCGACCAGCACCCCCCCGTGCTCGTGGCCGGAGACCTGCGCGCCGCCCGCTACCAGCGGATCATGACCGCCATGGGATCGGGCGGCGAGGCGGCGCTGCGCGCGTACTACGCCTCGCTCGCCCCGCCGTCCCCGTGACGCCCCGCTCGCCCCGCGGCCCTAGCGCGGGGAGACCGAGCCGTCGTAGACGTGGTCCGGGGTGATCACCGAGGTGATCGCGCGGGCGAGCAGGGTGGACGGCTCCTGGCCCCCCACCTGGGAGTCGGTGGTGAGCATCAGGACCATGGTCGCCTTCTCCGAGGGCAGGTACACCGTCACGGTCTCGTAGCCGGGAATGGATCCGTTGTGCCCGATCCAGCCGTTGGCGTCGAAGATCCCGAGGCCGTAGCTCAGGCCGGGGAAGCCGGTGGGCCGCATCGTGAGGCGCTGCGCCTGCGTCCCGGGGCTCAGCAGTTCACCGGTGGCGAGGACCGGGGCCCAGCGCCGCAGGTCGTGCAGGTCGGAGATCATCGCGCCGGCCGCCCACGCCCAGCTGGGGTTCCAGTCGGTGGCGTCCGCGGTCTCCCCGTCGAGCGTCTGGTCGGTGTAGCCGCGGGCGTGCGGCTCGGGGAACTCGGCGCCCTCGGGGAGGAGCGTGTGCCGCAGGCGCGCCGGGCGGAGCACCCGCCGCTCGATGACGTCGGCGAGCCGCTGACCGGTCACCTTCTCGATCACGAGGCCGAGGAGGACCAGGTTGGTGTTGGAGTACTGGAACTGCGCGCCGGGCTTGAAGGTGTTCTTGTGCTTGAAGCCGTACGCGAGCGACTCCTGCGGGGTGAACGAGCGCTGCTGGTCGCTCAGCAGGTCGTGGGCGAAGTCCGCGTCCGCGGTGTACGGGAAGAGACCGCTGCGCATCCCCGCGAGCTGGCGCAGCGTGATCCGGCGGCCGTCGGGGACGCCGCGGACGTACCGGGCGATGGGGTCGTCGAGACCGACGCGGCCCTCGTCGACGAGCTGGAGCAGCGCGGTGACCGTGAAGGTCTTCGTCTCGCTGCCGATCCGCACGAAGGAGTCGGCGAACATCGGCCGGCCCGTGGCCTTGTCGGCGACCCCCGCGGCGTGGACGTAACTCCCCTTGCCCGGCATCCAGACGCCGACCACGACACCGGGGATGCCGGCCTGCTCGCGGACCTCCGCGATCGTCCGGTCGAGCCGGGCGGTCAGCTCGGGCCCCAGTCCGCCGGGCGGGCAGTCCTCGCCGTGCCGGTCGGCGACGGCCGCGGCGGCGACGGTCGTGGCGGGAGCCGCCGCCACCGGCGCGAGCACGGAGGCCACGAGGACCGTCGCGGCGAACAATCGGCGAAAGGGGGTACGGCGCATCTCGGCAGACCTCTTCCAGGGGCGTGGTCAGGGACGGCCACATCACCACCGCCGCCCCGGCACGACGGGCGCCCGCCCGTCCGCCGCCCGCCGAGTCCACTCGTTCGGCGCCACCGGGGTCACCGGGGCGGCCCTGGGCGCCCGGGACCACGCCGACCGGGCACCGGCCCGGGCGTCCCGCGCACCCGTCCGAGGCCGCGCGCCCCCGGGGATCCGCGCCCGTGTCGCCCCGCCCGCGCCGCCCCGCGAGACGCGGCTGGGGCCCGGCGCGGACGCTCCGGCCCGCCCGGCGCCGGGGGAACTCTCCGACAGGCCCGGATTCTCGGGGAATTCCGTCCCGGGGACGGGCCCGGGCCTGGCACGCTTGCCGACGTGAGTTACGTCGTAACAGTGGAAGCGCGCCTGCCCGACGACGCCGACGAGTTGGACGCGCTGCAGCAGGTCGGCGCGTCCGCGCTCCTGGAGCAGGGCTTCGACGCGGTGGAGGGGATCGAGGGCCCTGACGGGATCGAGGTCGACGTCCTGGAGGCCCTCGTCGCCGTCCACCCGCGAGGGGCGGTCGTCAAGGTGTTCGTCCACGCCCCGACGCTGGAGACCGCGGAGGACGCGGTGGGCTCCGTCGCCGCGGAGGTCCTCGAACGCTCCGAACTCCTCGCCGACTGGCTGGTGGAGAGCAGTGAGGTGCGGCTCCCGCTCGACCTGACCCGGGAGAGCCTGGAGGCCGCCGACGGCCCGGACGCACCGCCCAGCGACCTGCGGGTCCGCCGCGCCCGGCACACGGCCGGGGCGGACCCCGCCGGCTCCGCCCCCTCCCTCGACCTCACGGGCCCCGGCTCCGACCCCGCCGCGGCGGCGGACGGGGACGACGACGACCGGGACCGGGCCGATCTGGACGCCCAGCTCCGCGCCCTGGCCCCGCGCCTGGCGTCCTTCGGGGCCCGCTCCTTCGGCGAACCCGGCTCCGCGGAACGGGAGATCCCGGCCCCCGGCTCCGGTGAGCGGGAGATCCCGGCCCCCGGCTCCCCGGATCGGGCCGGGCTCCCGGACGGCGGACGGAGGGCCGGATTCGGCTCGCCGGCCGCCGAACTGGCGGCCGGAGCACTGGTGTACGCCTCCGAGGTCCTCATAGACGAGCTCTACGACGACGTCCGGACCCTCGCCGACGAGGAGACCACCGTCGCGGAGTGCCGGGCCGAACTGTGGCACCTCGCCCGTCTGCCGTCGCGCTTCGGCCTGGCGTACGACGAACTCTTCGCGCGCCGCTTCCTCGTCACCGCCATAGCCCTCACCACCCGTTTCACCGACGGGAGTTTCCGCCGGCTCGGCTGCCTCGCGGAGGAGCTCGCCCTGAACCTCCTGCTCCAGCAGGCGCGTTCCACCCTCGACCTGTACGGGCTCCTCGGCGAGGAGGTGGCGGAGTCCCTGGACCGCTTCGCCCACGAGGTCTCCGAGGACATGGACCTCGCGTCCCTCTACGACGACGAGGAGGAGGACGGCGCCGACGGGCACCCCGCCGCCCCCGGCGCCACCGCGTCGGTGATCGGCACCTGGTTCACCCCGTTCGACGCCGAGCGGTACGTGCACCCGTACGCCGTCGACGAGGAGGCCGGCCGGCTGGGCCCCCAGGACTGACACCCTCCTCGGCGCCGGGCTCCGGTCCGCTCACTCGATGGTGTGAACCCCCGGTGCGGGCGTCCGCGCGCGCAGGCGTGCGCCCCGGCGGCCGGGGCGGGAACGGGGCCCCCGCGCACGCCCGGATGGTGCCGGCCGCGTCCCTAGACTTCCCGCACATGTCGCTCTGGCTGCTCAACCACTTCAGCACCTTCACCCTGTCCGTGGTCACGGTCGGGACCACCGTCCTCGTGGCGGTGGCCGGCAGCGTGCTGCTGCGCCGCAGGCACCCGTCGCTGGCCGACGGCGAACACAACGACATGGTCGGTGTCACCCTGGGCATGTTCGGCGCGATCTACGGGATCATCCTCGCCTTCGTCATCGTGACCCTCTGGACGCAGCTGGAGAGCACGCAGACCATCGTGGCCTCCGAGGCCACCGACGTCGCGCTCATCGCCCGCGACGCCACCGCCTTCCCGCCCCCGGCCGAGCAGGAACTGCCGCCGCTGCTCCAGGTCCTCGCCTTCGGCGGCTCCGCCGTCCTGATCCCGCTGACCTTCCTCTACGGCATGCGCAGGCTCCGGATCCAGCTCCTGTTCGTCGCGTCCGTCGCCGCCCTCGTCGGTTTCAGCCTGCTCCTGGTCTTCGTCCTGGACCGCCCGTTCGCCGGGGAGCTCAGCGTGAGTCCGGCGCCGTACAAGGAGGGGGCCCTGGATCGCTACTGGTAGCCGCCGGCGTGGCCGCCCCCGGCACCGTCGCGGCCACCGGCTCCACCGGCTTCCTCGGCTCCGTCGGTTCCCTCGGTGTGCAGGACGCGGAAGCGTCCGGGCGCCGCCGGGTCCCGGTCGACGACCTGGACGGGCGGCCACGCCCACTGCCGGACGCCGATGCCCGGGACGCGGGAGAAGCGGATCCGTCCGCGGGTGCCCTCGGTGTCCACGGACGGCCAGGACCGCGCGACGGCGTCCCGGTCCGTGCCGTGCGCGCGCAGCACGTCGGCGAGGACGGCGACGCTGTCGTAGCCCTCGAAGGCGACGAAGGAGGGTGCCTCGCCCAGCCGTTCGCGCAGGTCCGCCGCGACGCGGGTGCCGAGCGTCCCGAGCCGCCCGGGCAGGTAGCGGAGGAACGGGACGGCGGCGCCGTCGTCCCCGAGGAGAGCCGCCCAGCCCGCGAACTCCGGCTGGCCGGCGGGCGCGCCGACCAGCATTCCGGCGAGGCGCCGGTCGCGGCGGACGGCCCGGACGAGCGGCACGGCCGGCTCCGGGTGCCCGACCAGCAGGAGCAGCGCGGTGGCGCCGTCGTCCGCGAGGGCGTCGCAGACCGCGGCGGGCGGCAGCGCGCCCGCGTCGAGCCGGACGACGGTGCCGCCGCGCGCGGCGAGGTGGTCCCGCAGGATGCCCGTCCCGGCCGCCCAGTAGACGCTGTCCTGGGCGGCGACGGCGACCCTGCGGTGTCCGGCGGCCAGCAGGAAGTCCCCGTAGATCCGCCAGCCGTGGGACTGCGCCGGGGCGAGGCGGGCGACCCGGTCCGCCGGGCCGTCGGTCAGCGCGTCGAGGACGGCCGACGAGCAGAGGTACGGCAGGCCGAGCGCGTCGGCCCGCGCGGCGGCGGAGCGGGCGACGACGCTGTGGTACTCCCCGGTCAGGGCGGCCACCCCGAGGGCGGACAGCTCCTCCACGGCGGCCTCGGCCCGCCGCGGATCGGCGGCCGTGTCCCGGACGACGAGTTCGAGCGGCCGGCCGACGCCCGGCCCGGACCCGTCGGCCCCTCCGGGCCTGTCGGTGCGGATCCCGCCGGCGTCGTTGACGTCGCGTACCGCCAGTTCGAGACCGGCGAGCAGGTGCCGCCCCGCCTCGACCCAGCCGGGCGGGGACAGCGGGACCAGAGCGCCGATCCGTACGGGCGGGGGGCCGTTCTGCGCCGTGCCGGGCGCCGGGGATGCCGTCATGGCGGCCATTGCACCCAGCCGCGCGGCGGGGAGCAAGCGAATATGCGAGCCGGGGCGGATCAGGGCGCGAGCGGTCGGCGCGGGACGCCGAGACGGGCGTGGAGAGCGGCTCGGGGAAGCGTCGAGACGGCGTGCGGGGAGGGGGAGACCGATGCGGGGGAGGCTCGCGGGACGCGTCGAGACCCTCGTGCGGGAGGCGTCGAGAGGGGCCTGCGGGAGTCGCCGGTAGGGTGACCGATCATGACCGTCGCTCGTTCCCTCGCCCTGTTCGTGGTCGCCGCCCTCTTCGAGATCGGCGGTGCGTGGCTCGTCTGGCAGGGCATCCGCGAGCACAAGGGGTGGATCTGGATCGGCGCCGGGGTCGTGGCCCTCGGCCTGTACGGCGTGGTCGCCACGCTCCAGTCCGACGCCGACTTCGGGCGGGTGCTCGCCGCGTACGGCGGGATCTTCGTGGCCGGGTCGATCGCCTGGGCGATGGTCGCGGACGGCTACCGACCGGACCGCTACGACGTCGTCGGCGCCCTGGTCTGCCTCGCCGGGATGGCCGTCATCATGTACGCGCCGCGCGGCAGCTGACCGCCCGGCGCCCGTACGACGGGAGGCGGGCCGCCCCGGTCGCGGCGGCGGCCGGAGGGCCGCCCCCGGCCGCCGCCGTCCCGGTCACAGCGGCACGATCGTCGCCTCGGTCGCCTTCACGCTCGTCCAGACGGACACTCCCTCGGCGAGGCCGAGTTCGGCGGCCGCCTGCGGCGTGATCTCGGCGACGAGGTCGGGGGCCCGGTCGGAGGTCACCAGGACCCGGAGCCGGCTGCCGCTCGCGACGATCTCGCGCACGGAGCCCGGCCAGACGTTGCGGGGGCTGCCCGCGGGCTTCTCGCGGTGCACGGACACCGCCTCGGGGGCGACGATCGCCAGCGCGGGCGTGCCCGGCGGCGGCGGGTCGGTCGCGACCAGGGCGCCGCCGCCCTCCAGCGCGAGTCCCTCCGGGGTGGCCGTGCCGGGCCACGCGTTGCGGCCGAGCATGCGGGCGACCCACGGGGACCGGGGATGCCGGGTGACCTCGGCGGGTGCCGCGTCCTGGAGGGCCCTGCCCTCGTCCAGGACCAGGACGCGGTCGGCGAGCGAGACCGCCTCGACCGGGTCGTGGGTGACGATCAGGCAGACGCCGCCGAACTCGCCGAGATGGGTGCGCAGGGTGTGCCGTACATGGGCGCGGGTGGTCTGGTCGAGCGCGGCGAGCGGCTCGTCGAGCACGAGCAGCCGGGTCCTGGCGGCCAGCGCCCGGGCCAGGGCGACGCGCTGGGCCTGCCCGCCGGACAGCTGGGTGGGGCGGCGGTGGGCGAGGGGGCCGACCCCGAGCCGGTCGAGCCAGATCCGGGCCGCGCGCCGGGCCTCGGCCCGCGGGACGCCCTGGGCGCGGAGCCCGTACGCCGTGTTGGCGAGGGCGCTCAGGTGCGGGAACAGCGCGCCGTCCTGCGGGACCCAGGCCACGTGCCGGCGGTGCGGGGGCAGGGCGGTGACGTCCTCGTCGCCGAGTCGCAGGTCGGCGTGGGCCCGGGGGGTGAGGCCGAGGAGGGCGCGGAGCAGGGTGGTCTTGCCGGCGCCGTTCGGGCCGACGACCGCGATGGTGGTGCCCGGGTCGGCGTCCAGCGTGAGCCGGGTGAAGCCGGTGACCTCGGCGTGCAGCGCCCAGCGTTCGGCCTCCGCGGCGGCGGGCGCCGGCAGGTCCCGCGGTACCGGAACCGCCGCCGGTTCCTCGGGGCCCGCCTCCGGAGCGGGGCGGGGGCGACGGTCCGAGGGGGTCCCGGTCCAGCGGCCGCGGAGGGCGATCAGCACCCCCATGGCGATGGCGAGGAGCAGGAGCGAGACGGAGGTGGCCGCCTCGGGCTCCTCCTGGAGCAGGAGGTAGACCTGGAGCGGCAGCGTCTGCGTCGTCCCGGGCAGGTTCCCGGCGAAGGTGATCGTGGCGCCGAACTCGCCCAGCGCCCGCGCCCAGGTGAGGGCAGCGCCGGCGACCAGGCCGGGCGCGACCATCGGCAGCGTCACGGTGAAGAAGACCCGTACCGGCGAGGCGCCGAGGGAGGCCGCCGTCTCCTCGTACCGCGGCCGCAGTCCGCCGAGGGCGCCCTCCAGGCTGATGACGAGGAACGGCATCGCGACGAAGGTGGCCGCGACGACGGCCCCCGAGGTGTGGAACGGGAGGGTGATCCCGAAGGTGCGGTCGAGCCACGGCCCGAGGAGCCCGCGCCGGCCGAAGGCGAGCAGCAGGGCCACACCGCCGACCGTCGGCGGCAGCACCATCGGCAGCAGGACGAGGGAGCGCACGAGGGCCTTGCCGGGGAACGGCACGCGGGCCAGCAGCCAGGCGAGCGGCACCCCGAGGAGCAGGGAGAGCCCCAGCGCCCAGAACGACACGAGCAGGGAGAGCTTCAGCGCCTGCACGGTGCCGGGGGAGCGCAGGTGGTCGACGAGCTCGCTCCACTCCGTCCGGACGAGGATGCCGAGCAGCGGCAGGGTCAGGAACGCCACGGCCAGGAGCGCGGGCACCGCCAGCGCGAGGGGCGGCCGGGTGCCGGACGCTCGTGCGGCTCGTTTCATCGATGACACCCCGCGGAGAAGAGGAAGAAGGGCCGCCCGTCCCCCCGGAGCGGGCGACCCCGGTGATCTGTGGCGCCGGCGGCGGTACGTACGGGCGGGGCCGGCCGTGATGAGGCGGTACGGCGCCGCAGGGCGCCGGCCGGTGCGCTCGGCCGCGGGCCGGCCCGGGATCAGGTGCGGTCGATGTGCACGCTGGTCGACTTCACCCGGGCGGTGGCCTGCATGCCGACCTCGAGTCCCAGCTCCTCCACGGCCTCGCGGGTGAGGAGGGAGACCAGGCGGTGCGGCCCGGCCTGGATGGTGACCTGGGCCGCGATGTCGCCGAGCTTGATCCCGGTGACGATCCCCGGGAACGCGTTGCGCGCCGAGGTGTACGACGGGTCGTCGTCGTCATCGCCCTGCGCGATCTCCACGGAGAACTCCGCGAGCGACTTCCCGTCGATCACGCGGCGGCCGCTCTCGTCGCGGTGGGTCGCCACCCTGCCCGCGTCCGCCCAGCGCCGTGCGGTGTCCGGGCTGACGCCCAGCAGACGGGCGGCCTGCCCGATGGTGTAGGACTGCATGTGCGACACCGTAGGTCGTGCCTCTTCTCATCTGCAACAACGTCGTCGGTCCCTCCATCGTGAATGCGAGGCGCCTTGGAGGATGCGACGACGGCACGTGGGCGCGCACCGGGCCCGGAGCCCGTCCCGCGATGCCCTAGGCCGTCTCTTCCGGATCTTGCCTGACCCGCGCCGCCCGGCACCGCACCTCGCCGCGTGGTCGAGGCACCCGGGTACGTCCCGTACGCGGGTACCTCTCCGCCTCGCGAGGCACGGCACCGGACGACGCGGGCTTGACCGGCACGATCCGAAAGAGACGGCCTAGGCCCCGGGGAGCCGGGCGCAGGTGCGGCAGGCGCGGGCCGAGGCGGCCACCCTGGCGTGGAGGGCGATGACGACCGCGCCCGCGGCGACGCAGAGCGGCCGGCTCGCGGCGAGGGCCGAGGCGAAGGCCAGGGTGAGGGCGCTGACGGCGAGGGCCGCAGCGGTGGCGGTGCCGGTCCAGGCCACCACCAGGGGGAGCCGGTCCGGGGTGGGGAGCCGGCGGGCGAGCGCGCCGGTCGCGAGGAGCGCTGCCGCGCCCACCAGTGCGGCGGCCGCCGCGAGGCCGCTGAGGTGGGCGACCAGCACCTCGACCGCGCCCGGGGGCCGGTGACCGGACGAGCCGTTCCAGGCGCTCACCAGGTACCAGCAGACGAGCAGCAGCGGGGCGACCAGCAGCACCGTGCGGGCGGTGTGCCGGGCCTGCGCGACGGTCAGCTCCTGCTGGAAGCCCGGAGCGAGCTCGGCCACGCTGCCGAACTCGCGCACCGCCTCGCGCGCGGCGCGCTCACCGGTCTCCCGCGGCCCCTCCGTCCGACCGTGCGGGCGCTCCTCCGAGAGGTCCCGCGCGGCGTCGACGAGGCCCTCGCGCAACTCGTGCAGCAGACGGGCCTTGACCCGGGCGGGTCCGTGCAGCGCCGCCGCGAGCTCGGCGACGTGGGCCTCGATGGGAGCGGCCGCGAGCGTGGTCGGCGGCGTCATCAGGCGTGCTGCGGGCCGGTGCCGGGGGCCGGATTCAGGACGGCGCCGATGGCGGTCGTGAACTCCTGCCACACCGAGCGCTCCTCGGCGAGACTGCGACGACCGGCGTCGGTCAGCTCGTAGCAACGACGACGCCGCTCACCGTCGGCCTCCCAGACACTCCGCAGCAGCCCGAGCCGCTCCAACTTGTTGAGGGCGGGATAGATGGTGCCCTTGCGCAGTTCGAGAACCCCGTTGCTGCGCTCCTGAACCGCGGTGATCACCGCGTACCCGTGCAGCGGCCCGGATTCGAGCACGGACAACAGGAGCCCGTCGAGGTGTCCGCGTACCGCACTCGCCTTCATGGTCAGGCAGCCTACCCAAGCGCGACCCTGCCGTGCTACTTATAGGTCGACAGCCAACCTATTGGCTGGCGATCCATACCGGGCGGCCTTCGACGTCGTCCGGGTACGGGAGTGCCGGCCGGTCGAGAAGGGCACCCCGGTGACCAAGTTCCTGCTCTCCGTGCACGTCCTGGCCGCGATCCTGGCGATCGGGCCGATCACGGTCGCGGCCTCGATGTTCCCCCGCTTCGTCCGGACGCCGGACGCCGACGGCGACGGTCCGCCGGGGCAGAACCTCCGTACCGCCGGACTCCTGCACCGGGTCTGCCGCGGGTACACCGTCCTCGGCGTCGCCGTTCCGGTCTTCGGCGTCGCCACCGGCGCCCGGCTCGGTGTCCTCACCGATGCGTGGCTGCTCGCCTCCATCGCCCTCACCGCCGCCGCCGCGGCCCTGCTCCTCCTCGTGATCCTGCCGGGCCAGCAGCGCCTGCTCCCCCCGCCCGCGGCGGCGGTGGCGGTGGCCGGCGACGGTGCCGCGGAATCCCGCCGGGCCGGTGCCGCGCGGCTCGCGATGGTCACCGGGGTCTTCAACCTGCTGTGGGCGGTCGTCGTCGTGCTGATGATCGTGCGCCCCGGCTCCACGACGGGAGCCTGAGCGCCGTGCGCACCCTGCCGACGCTCCGCCTGGCCGCCGCCGTCGAGGCGTTCTCCCTGGCGCTGCTCCTGGGCAACCTCCTGACCGTGCACACCGGGTGGGTCACCTCGCTGGGCGGCCCGACGCACGGCACGGCCTACCTGGTCACCGTCCTCGCCGTTCGGCTCACCCCGGGCCCCGCCGCCCGGCGGGCCCGCCCGCTCGCCCTCGTCCCCGGCATCGGCGGGCTGCTCGCCCTGCGCCGCCTCCGCGCGGGACGGCCCCCGGCGCCGGCCGGGTGAGCCCCGGTCCGCGACCGCCCGAACGGGACCGTGACATCCTCATGGGAAGGGCGCGTGCCCAGGCGCCGTGGCGGCGTCTCCCGGCCCCCCGAGCGCGTCCCGGGCGCGGGTGCGGAAGGTGCGGCGGTAGGTGTCCGGCGGGACACCGACCGTCCGGGCGAAGTGGCGGCGCAGGGTGGTGGCGGTGCCCATGCCCGTCGCCGTCGCGATCGTGTCGACGGTGTCGTCGGTGGTCTCCAGCAACTCCTGCGCATACCTGATGCGTTGGGTCAGCAGCCACTGCAACGGCGTGGTGCCGGTGACCGCCCTGAAGTGGCGCCCCAGATGCCGCGAGCTCATCCCGGCCCGACGGGCGAGGTCCTCCACGGTGAGCGGCCGGTCCAGCCGCTCCAGCACCCAAGGGAACAGCGCGGCCAGCGGATGGCTGCCCGGAGCGGGTACGGGCGTGGTCACGAACTGCGCCTGGCCCCCGTCCCGGTGCGGAGGCACGACCAGGCGCCGGGCGACGGTGTTGGCGACCGCCGCACCGTGGTCGAGGCGCACCAGGTGCAGGCAGAGGTCCATGGCGGCCGCCTTGCCCGCGGAGGTGAGGACGCTGCCGCCGTCCACGTAGAGGACGTCGGGATCCACCGTGATCCGGGGGTGGCGCCCGGTCAGCACGTCGGTGTGCGCCCAGTGGGTGGTCGCGCGCCGTCCGTCCAGGAGGCCGGCGGCGGCGAGCACGAAGGCGCCCGTGCACAGGGAGGCCACCCGGGCCCCGGCCTCGTGGGCCGCCCGCAGGGCGTCGACCAGCTCGGCCGGGGGATCCCGGTCGACGTCGGCCCAGCCGGGGACGATCACCGTGTCGGCCCGTACGAGGTGGTCGAGTCCCCGGTCGGGCTCCAGCAGGAAGCGGCCGACCCGGACGGGACCCGGACCGCAGAGGGCGAAGTCGTACCAGGGATCGACGAGATGGGTCAGGTCCGAGCCGAAGACCTCGACCGCCAGGGACAGTTCGAAGTGCAGCATGCCGTCGGTGAGGGCCAGCGCCACAGTGGTCACGTCCGGAAGTGTACGGGTCGCGTCGTTCCGGACACTCGCGCGGGCGGATCCCGCGCGCCAGGATCGTTCCGACGGAGCGCGGCGCCCCACCCGGGGTCGCCGCGGAGCACTCGGCGTGGAGGAGCGGTCTCATGGGATCGGGTCGGCAGGTGGCGGTCTTCGGTGCGTACGGACACACCGGCAGGTTCGTGGTGGCGGAGCTGGTGGAGCGGGGCTTCGTCCCCGTGCTGTCCGGCCGCGACGCCGGCCGGCTGGAGGAACTGGCCGACGTGACCGGTCTGGAGGCCCGGCCGGCGACGGTGGACGACCCGGACGCGCTGGACCGCGCGCTGGCCGGCACGGCCGCCGTCGTCAACTGCGCCGGGCCCTTCGCCTCGACGACCGCCCCCGTGATCGAGGCCGCCCTGCGGGCCGGGATCCCGTACCTCGACGTGGCCGCCGAACTGGAGGCCAACATCGACACCTTCGCCCACTTCGCCGACCGGGCGCGGGAGGCGGGCGCCGTCGTCGTCCCCGCGATGGCCTTCTTCGGCGGCCTCGGCGACCTGCTCGCCACCGCAGCCATGGGCGACTGGAAGGAGGCAGACGAGGTGCACATCGCGTACGGCCTGAGCAGCTGGCACCCCACCGCGGGGACGCGGCTGTCGGGGGCCGTCTCGCGGGAGCGGCGCGGCGAGGGGCGTCTGCGCTACACCGGCGGTCGGTGGGAGCACCGTGTCGACGCCCCGCCCACCCTGACCTGGGACTTTCCGCAGCCGCTGGGTCCCCGGCCGGTGATCGGGGAGTTCACGATGGCCGATGCGGTGACCGTCCCCAGCCATCTGTCGGTGCCGGAGGTCACGACCTACATGACGGCCGACGCCGTCCGGGACATCGCGGACCCCGGCACCCCGGCGCCGACCGCCGCCGACGGCAGCGGACGGTCCGACCAGACCTTCCTCGTCGACGCGGTGGTGCGGCGCGGCGGTGTCGAACGGCGGGCGGTGGCCCACGGCCAGGACATCTACGCCGTCACCGCCCCCCTGGTCGTCGAAGCCCTCGTCCGCGTCCTCGCCGGCCGCACCCGTACCACCGGTGTCGCCGCCGCGGGCGAGATCTTCGACGCCCCCGACTTCCTCCGCGCCCTCGCGCCGCACGTCACCCTCGCACCGCACGTCACCCTCGCACCGCAGCCGTAGCGCCCGGCTCCGGGCTCCGGGCCTGTGCGGGGCAGGATCCGGGGACGCGACGTCAGGAGGGCGTCAGGGGAGGGACGGGCGGCGCCAAGATCGCGCCAGGAACGCGGAGGGAACGGTGGGACCGCCCCGGGCGGGAGCGGACCCTGAGCCGAGCCCGATCCGAAGGAGTCCGCCGCCATGACCACCACCCCGACCACCAAGCAGGCCGCGGCCCCGGCCGGCGGGCAGGACACCGCCCCGGCCCGCGAGCAACGCGCCGCCTCGACCGGCGGGCCGGACTCCGCCCCGACCGCCGATCAGGACACCGCGTCCGAGGAACGGCCGGACCCCGGCGCCCGGCACCGGCTGACGGCCGTCACCGGACTCGCCGCGCTCTCGCTCGACGCGATGGCCTCGGTGGCGTACGGCCCCGAGGCCATCGTCCTCGTCCTCGCGGCCGCCGGCGGGTACGGGCTCGGCTTCACGCTGCCGGTGACGCTGGCCATCGCGGGCCTGCTGGCCGTCCTGGTGGCCTCGTACCGGCAGGTCATCGCCGCGTTCCCGGACGGCGGCGGTTCGTACGCGGTGGCGAGGGCGCACCTGGGGCGGCGCACCGGTCTGGTGGCAGCGGCCTCGCTCGTCCTGGACTACGTCCTGAACGTCGCCGTGGCCGTGACGGCCGGCGTCGCCTCCCTGACCTCGGCCTTCCCTGGCCTGTACGGGGACCGGCTGTGGATCTGCCTGGCGGTCCTCGTCCTCATCACGGGCGTGAACCTGCGCGGGATCGTCGACTCGGCCCGCGCGTTCCTCGTCCCGACCGCGGTGTTCGTCGGGGCGATCCTGGTGCTGGTCGCCGTCGGCCTGTTCCGCGACGCGCCCGTCTCCACCGCGGCCTCCGCCGGCCACGCCTCCGTCCTCGCCGAGGACGCCACCACGGTCGGCGCCCTCCTCCTGCTGAAGGCCTTCGCCTCGGGCTGCTCGGCGCTCACCGGCGTCGAGGCGATCGCCAACGCCGTGCCGTCCTTCCGCGCCCCGGCGGCCCGGCGGGCCATGCGGGCCGAGGTCGCACTCGGCGCGCTCCTCGGCGTGATGCTGGTCGGGCTGTCGGTACTGATCTCCCGCTTCGGCCTCCAGCCGGTGGAGGGCGTCACCGTCCTCGCCCAGCTCGCCGACGCCTCCCTCGGCCACAACTGGGGCTTCTACGTGGTCCAGTTCGCGACCATGGTGCTGCTTGCGCTGTCGGCCAACACCTCCTTCGGAGGTCTCCCCGTCCTGCTGAAGCTGCTGGCCCGGGACGACCACGTGCCGCACGTCTTCGCCCTGAAGGCCGACCGCCAGGTCCATCGCCACGGCGTGGTGTGGCTGGCGGCGGTCTCCGCGGCGCTGCTGGTCCTCTCCGGGGGAGACACCAACGCCCTCGTCCCGCTCTTCGCGATCGGAGTCTTCGTCGGCTTCACGATCGCCCAGACCGGCATGGTCCTGCACTGGCGCCGCGAGCGGGGCCCCCGGTGGGCGGGGAAGGCCGCCCTCAACGGGCTCGGCGCCGTCCTGACCGGCGTCTCCGCGCTGGTCGTCACCGCCACCAGGTTTCACGACGGGGCCTGGCTGATCGTCGTCGCCCTGCCGCTGCTCGTCCTCGGCTTCGAGACCGTCCACCGCGCGTACGGGCGGATCGGCGAGCGGCTCGGTGCGGGCCGGATCCCGGAACCCCCGCACCGCGAGCGGTCCCTCGTGCTGGTCCCCGTCTCCTCCCTCACCCGGCTGACCAGCGAGGCCCTCACCGCCGCCGTGTCCCTCGGCGACGAGGTCCGCGCGGTGACCGTCTGCCACCCCGACGCCGAGGACCGGGCGGCCGGCGACGCCCTGGAACGGGACTGGGCCCTGTGGGACCCGGGCGTCCCCCTCGTCCGGCTCCCCTCCGCACGCCGCTCCCTGGGGCGGCCCATCAGCGCCCACGTCCGCGAACTCCGCGCGGCCGACCCGGGAACGCGCGTCACCGTCCTGATCCCCGAGGCCGAGCCCGAGCACCTGTGGCAGCGGCTGCTGCAGAACCAGCGGGGCGCGGTCGTCGCCCACGCCGTCCGCCGCGACACCGACGCGGTCGTCTGCCGGTTGAGGTTCCGGCTGGGGACCTCTTAGGCCGTCCCGGCGAGCCGGGCCTCGAATCCGTCCAGGATCGTGTCGAGGCCGAACTCGAAGGTGCGGTCGGGAGCCGCGGTGTACTCGGCGGCGGCGCTGCCGTCGATGCGCTCGCGCAGGCGGGGGAAGGCCATGGCCACCTCGGTCGCGGCCGCCATGGTGTCCGCCAGCTCCTTCTCCGGGTCGCCGCTGCGGCTCAGCCGCCGGGTCAGCGAGACCCGGGCGGCGGCGCCGAGGGCGCTGCCGAGGACGTAGACGAAGACGGTGGCGGCGGCCCGGTCGGCGTCCGCGGGAGCGAAGCCGGCCCGCTCGTACAGGGCGAGCGTGTGGTCGTCGAGGCGGGACTTCCCGTGCCCGTACAGCAGGTGGCTTCCGAAGGCCTGGCCGAGCCACGGGTGCCGCGTCAGCACCGTGTGCATGCTGCCGGCCAGCGCGGCGGCGGCCGGCCGCCACTCCCTCGCGTCGAGGTCGGGCAGGACCACCTCGCCCCACACCGCGTCCCCGGCCAGCCGGACCAGCTCGTCCTTGGTCTTGATGTGCCAGTAGACGGCGGTGGCGGCCGTCCCGAGGCGCGCACCCAGGCTGCGCATGTTCAGACCGTCGAGCCCCTCGTCGTCGAGGAGCTCGATCGCGGCGCGGACGATCTGGTCGGGGGTGAGGGTGTTCCTGGCCATGCCGGGGACCCTACGTGAACTCCGTCCGGGAACGGAGCGACGGCGACCGGGAGCCCGGCGTCACGCGGCCTCGACCAGGGTGGACCGGTCCGTGCCGCTCGCGCGCACGCCGGGCGCCGGGGGGCCGGCCGAGGCCGACCCCGCCGGGGTCCCCCGACCGTCGCGGCGCGGCCACAGCAGGAGGGCGCCGACCGTCCCCGCCGCGGCGAGGCCCGCGAGGACGGACCAGGTGACGGTGAAGCCGGCGGTGCTGCCGAGCCATCCCGCGACGGGATAGGTGACCAGCCAGGCCAGGTGCGAGAGCGAGAACTGGGCGGCGAACGCCTCGGGGATCTCGTTCCGCGCCACGGAGGCGCGCAGCACCTTGCCGGTCGGGGTGATGACCAGCGCCATGCCGACGCCGATCACGCTCCAGACGATCGCCGTGCCGGTCCAGCCGAGGAGGCCGGTCGCGGTGAGCACGACGGCGGCGGTCGTGCCGCCGGTGAGCACTCCGGCGCCGGTGGCCATCACCGTGCGGGCGGCGACCCGGTCGAGGACCCGTGGGAGCACGAGTGCGACGAGGAGGGTGCCGGCGCCGGAGGCGGCGAGCATCCGGGCGACGTCCGACTGCGTGCCGCCGAGTCCGTCGCGGACGTGGTTGACGGTGTGGACGACGACGATCGAACCGGCCGCCGCGACCACGAGGTCGAGCGCCAGGACGCCGCGCAGTCGTGGAGTGCGGAGGAAGGTCCTGATCCCGGCCGCCGCCCTGTCCCGGGCGCCGGTGCGGCCGCTCGGACGGGCGTCCGGGACACGGGTCGACAGGACGAGCGCGGCGGAGAGGAGGAATCCGGCGGAGGTGCCCAGGAAGAGCCGGTCGAAGCTGAGGAACGCCAGGGCGACGGCCGCCAGTACCGGGCTGAGCAGGCTCTCCATGGTGGAGGCGACCTGGGAGGCGGACAGGGCCCGGGTGTAGTCGGCCTCGTCGGTCACGATGTCGGGGATGACGGCCTGGAACGTCGGGGTGAACGCCGCGGAGGCGGCCTGGAGCAGCACGATCAGCACGTAGACGTGCCAGACCTCGGTGACCAGGGGCAGGGCCAGGACGACCGCGCCGCGGACCACGTCGAGGAGGAAGAGGAAGGTCCGCCGGGGCAGCCGGTCGACGTAGGCGGCGGCCAGGGGAGCGACGGCCACGTACATGACCATCTTGAGGGTGAGGGCGGTGCTGAGCACCGCGCCGGCGCGCGGACCGGCGAGGTCGTAGGCGAGGAGTCCGAGGGCGACCGTGGTCAGCCCGGTGCCGAACAGGGCGATGACCTGGGCGCCGAAGAGGCGGCGGTAGTCGCGGAGGGCGAAGAGTCGCATGGCGGGTTCCTTCCGGGGCCACGCGGTGGGGCGCGGCCCGGGGCGGGGGCGTTCTCAGGCATGGGCCTCACTTTTCGGGGGGTGGGGGCAGGGGCCGCACTCCCGCGGCGCCGTGGCGGCGGGGGAGGGGTGGGGTACGGGTCGGACGGGGCGGCTCATGACGCTCCTTCTCCGGGCGGTAGGCGGGGCGGCGGCGGGGCGTTGGCAGGCACCTCAGTGGTGCGCGTGGAGTCCGTGGTGCTCGTGGTGTCCGTGGTGGTCGCCGTGCGGGGCCGCGGTCGCGGCGGTGTGCACGGTGAACGCGGCGGTGCGGACGACGCCGTCGTGCTGGAAGTCCAGGAAGAGCCGGTAGGCGCCGGCCGTGGGCGCGACCGCAAGGAAGCGGATGGCGGGTCCGGGGACGGTGGTGCCGTCGCCGGGGTGGCCCTCCGGGTGCACGTGGAGGTAGCCGAGGTCGCCGACGCGCAGGGCCACGAGGTGACCGTAGGCGGCGAGGTACGGCTCCAGATCGGTGACGGGCTTGCCGTTCCGGCTGACGGTGAGGGTCAGCGGGCTCGCCTCGCCGGGCACGAGCGCGCCGTCGAGGGCGACGTCGTACGCGTCGATCCGCGCGGTGCGGGCGGCCTCGGGGAGCGGTATCGGGGCGTAGTGGCCGGCGACCGCGACGTCGATGCCCAGGGTCAGGGTCCCGTCGTGGCCGGCGGGGTGGATGTCGGCGAAGAACCGCCAGTCCCCGGGCTCCAGGTCCAGCTCGGTGCTCCAGTCGCCCTTCTCGTCCCGCACCGGGTGCACGTGCTGGAACCCGGCGGCGTCGCGTCGGACGGCGATGAAGTGCAGGTCCTTCTCGTGCTCGGCGACGAACTCGGTGACCGGCCGCCCGTCGGGACCGAGCACCCGGAACCCGACGTGCTGCCGCGGACCGGCGGCGAGGATCGCGGAGTCGACGTCGAGGGTGAACCCCTCGGCCGACACGGCCAGCCCGCCGGCCTGGCCTCCGCCGTGACCTCGATGGGCGTCGTGGGCGCTGTGACCGCCGTGACCGCCGTGGTGGGTGGTGGGGTCGGTGTGGGTGCTCATGACATGTCTCCCCGGTGCGATCTGCCGCGGCGACGTCCGCTGCGGACGATGATCACAACCATATACCCCCTGGGGGTATTCCCGACAGGGGGGAGATCCCTGGGTGGGACGTTCCGGGGGCTACAGCCAGTCCTTCTTCTTGAAGGCGAGATAGAGGCTGGTGCACACGACGGCCATCAGCAGCACCGCGAACGGATACCCGCCCGCCCAGTGCAGTTCCGGCATGGTGTCGAAGTTCATGCCGTAGATCGTTCCCACCAACGTGGGGGCGAACAGGATCGCCGCCCACGACGAGATCTTCTTGATCTCCTCGTTCTGCTCGAAGCCCGCCTCCGCCAAGGCCCGCATCTCCGCGTTCTGCTGCTGGGTGACCAGGGTCGCGTTGACCGTGAGGATGTCCGCGAGGGCCTGGCGGAAGCCGTCGACGCGTTCGCTGGTGTGGGTGACGTGGTCCGCGACGTCGCGGAGGTAGCGCTGGAGCTCCTCGTCCGTGCCGTACTTCGCGAAGCCGGCCGTCAGGCCGTGCAGCATGCCGACCAGGGGGCGGGTCGCGCGCTGGAACTCCACCATCTCCCGCGAGAGTTCGTAGATGCGGCGGGAGACCGCCGGGTCGCCCCCGAAGACCTCCGTCTCGATCTCGTCGATGTCGTTCTGGACGCCCGCCACCACCGGGGCGTAGCCGTCGACCACCGCGTCCAGGATCGCGTACAGCACCGCCTCCGGGCCCAGGGCGAGCAGTTCCGGATCCTGTTCCATGCGCCGCCGGACCGTGGAGAGGTCCGGCGCCGCGCCGTGGCGGACCGTGATCAGGAAGTCGGGGCCCACGAAGACGTGGAGCTCGCCGAAGTCGACCTCCTCCTGGTCGTCCAGGTAGCGCGCCGCCCGGAGGACCACGAACAGGGTGTCCCCGTACCGTTCCAGCTTGGGGCGCTGGTGCGCCTCCAGCGCGTCTTCGACGGCCAGCTCGTGCAGGTCGAACTCGGCCGCCAGGGAGTGCAGTTCCTCCTCGGTCGGGCGCTGGAGTCCGATCCACGCCATGCCGTCCGGGTGCTCGCGCAGCCGGCGGAAGGTCTCCGCGAGCGTCGCCGGGGACGCCACGCGGCGGCCGTCCCGGTACACGCTCGCCCGCACCACGCTGCTCCGCTCCTCCGGCGCGTCCGGGGCATCGGCTTCCGGCGGCTCCGGCCGGGGGCGGCGCCATGCCGGACGTGGGCGGCGGTCGGACATCTCGTGCACCTCCTGGCTCTCCGGGCAGGATAGGGGGTTCGTTCCGGGTGAATCGGGAGGGAACGGGTCGGTGTCCTCCCCGCGTCACCGGCTTGCGGACCGTATCTGTCCGCAAGCCCGAGTAGCGTGCCGGTCATGGCCCTCAAGACGACCCACCCCGTGCTCGGTGCCCGCGCCCTGAACCGTGCCACCCTCGACCGCCAACTGCTCCTCCGACCCGCCTCCCTGGGGATCCCGGAGGCCGTCGAGCACCTTCTCGGCCTGCAGGCGCAGAACACCAAGCCCCCGTACTACGCGCTCGCCGCCCGCCTCGAAGGCTTCCGGCCCGAGCGGCTCTCCGCGCTCATGGAGTCCCGCGCCGTCGCGCGCATCGTCACGATGCGCTCCACCGTGCACACCCACACCGCACGCGACGCGGTGGCCCTGCGCGGGCTCGCGCAGCCCGGGGCGATCGACCGCGAGCTCGCCCTCTTCGTCTCCCGCGGCGGCCTCGACGGCGTCGACCTCGACCGGCTCGCCGAGCTCGCCCGCGCCCTCGTCGAGGAGCGGCCCCGCACCCCCAAGGAGCTGCGCGAGGAGCTCCTTCCGCACTGGCCCGCCGCCGATCCGCAGTCGCTGTCCGTCGCCGCCCGCTGCCTCCTTCCCCTGGTCCAGGTCACCCCGCGCGGGCTCTGGGAGCGCGGCGGCCAGGTCGCGCTGACCACCACCGAGCGGTGGTTCGCCTACTCCGACGGGCCGGCGGCCGACGGGCCGGCGGCCGGCGGGCCCGCCGATCTCGACGAGACCGTGCTCCGCTATCTCGGCGCCTTCGGGCCCGCCTCCGTCAAGGACATGCAGGCCTGGTGCGGCCTCACCCGGCTCGGGCCCGCGTTCGAGCGGCTGCGGCCCCTGCTGCTCGCCTTCCAGGACGAGCGGGGCACCGAGCTCTTCGATCTCCCCGACGCGCCCCGCCCGGACGAGGACACCCCCGCACCGCCCCGTCTCCTCCCCGAGTTCGACAACCTGCTCCTCTCGCACGCCGACCGCACCCGCGTGGTGCCCGCCGATCTGCGCGGCCGCACCTGGAGCGGCAACCAGGCCCACCGGGTCTTCCTCCTCGACGGCCTCCTGGCCGGCATCTGGCACCTCGACGAGGGCAAGGAGCGCACCACGCTCACCCTCGAACCCTTCGCCCGCGTGACGCGAGCGGACCGCGCCGCCCTCACCACCGAGGCGGAGCGCACGCTTCGGCTCATGACGCCGGCCGGAGTGCCCCATGACGTCGTCTTCGCCACGAGGTGACGGGTGGGGGAGGGGCGTTGAAGAGTCCGGACGCGCCGAGGATGACGGCGGAGGACGTCGAGGCCGTGCTCATCGAGGCCGGCTGGACGCGCGGGCGGGACGTCGGGGAGCGGCTGCCCGCCCTCCTCGCCGTCGTCACCGCACGCTTCGCCGAGGAAGGGCATCCCGTCGAGGCGTTCGCGGCCGCCCGCGACTTCGTCCGGGAATGCGGCGGGATCCGCCTCGTCGTTCCGGGGACACCGCCCGACGCCGTCGAGTTCACTCCGCACTGGATCTACGAGGAGAGCGCCGAGGACGTCGCGGAACTCGCCGCGAATCTGGGGAGGAGGCTCTTTCCCGTCGGATACGAGTCCTTCGACGGGGCCATGGTCCTCATCGACGAGACCGGGCGGTTCTTCCTCATGCACCACACCGGTCCCTCCTTCCTGGGAGCACACCCGTACGAGGCCATCAGCTGTCTGCTGCGCGGCCCCCAGCGCGACGCGCGGGACTTCTTCGTCTGACGCCGTCCCGGGCCGGTGCCCCCCCCACCGCCCCTCGCCCGGCACGGTGACTCCGCCGCCCCCTACGGCAGCGCCCCCGCGCGACGGGCTGCCACGACTGCCTCCAGGCGGGTGTGCGCGCCCAGTTTGCGCATCGCCGAGCGCAGGTAGCCCTTGACCGTCTCCGGGCGCAGGCCGAGGCGGGTCGCCGCCGTCGCGTTCGTCGCGCCCGAGGCCACCGCCGCGAGGACGTCCGTCTCCCGCGGGGTCAGCGCCACCCCCGGCATCCCGCGCGGTGCCCCCGAGGCCGTCTCCAGGCGGCCGCAGACCGCGAGCAGCCGCTGCCGCAGCTCCGGGTCTGGGACCCGTGGCGCCAGCTCGCGCAGTTCCCCGTAGGCCTGGCGGACCTCCCCCCAGGACGGCCCCGCGGCCGGCGGGGCCTCCAGGCGCTCCACCTCGTCCCGGACGGCGAGCGCCTGCTCCACGTCGCGGGCCGCCGCGACCGCCGCGTCGAAGACCCGCTCGCCGATCGGCAGGGCGTCGCGCAGGGCCCCGTACAGGACTCCGCGGACCTTCCGGCGTACGACGACGGGGACCGCGATCACCGAGCGCAGGCCCTCGGCGGCGACCGGTCCGTCGTACTCGTGGGTGATGTGCCGAGCCGACGGGTAGTCGGTGACCGCGCACGGCCGCGACAGGGCCAGGCACTTCCCGCCCAGACCCGAGCCGGTCGAGATCGCCAGGCCGTGCAGCGCCGGCGTCACCGCCCCGCAGGTCTCGCCGATCCGCATGGCCCGCCCGTCCTGGAGCAGCCCGCCGAAGACCACCGGCAGTCCGCTGCCCCGGCGCAGCCGCAGCAGCGCGGCGCGCAGCTCCGCCGTTTCCCTCTGCTCGGACACGGAACCACTCCTTCACCCCCGAACGGGGGTAGTGAGACCTGGGTCACCGATTACACGATGTCCTGGACCGGTCCCGCAACGAGGAGGACGAATGACGGCGCAGAGCGCGACCAGTGCGACGGAGGGTTTCCGGGCCGCCCGGGACTTCCTGCTCCAGCACCGCGAGGACTACGAGACGGCCTACCAGGGCTTCGCGTGGCCCCGGCCCGAACGGTTCAACTGGGCGCTCGAATGGTTCGACGTCATCGCCGAGGGCAACGACCGGACCGCCCTCCACATCGTCGAGGAGGACGGCTCCGAGACGAAGGTGTCCTTCGCCGCGATGTCCGCCCGCTCCGACCGCGTCGCGAACTGGCTGCGCGCCCGGGGCGTCCGCGCCGGCGACCGGATCATCGTGATGCTGGGCAACCAGGTCGAGCTGTGGGAGACCGTGCTCGCCGCCATGAAGCTGCGCGCCGTCGTCATCCCCGCCACCCCGCTCCTCGGCCCCGCCGACCTGCGCGACCGCGTGGACCGGGGCCGCGCCCGGCACGTGATCGCGCGCGCCGAGGACACGGCCAAGTTCGACGACGTGCCCGGCGACTACACGCGGATCGCGGTCGGCGGGGCCGGCGCGGACTGGCTGGACTACGCGGACGCCGCCGGGGAGTCCGCCGCCTTCGAGCCCGACGGCGTCACCCTCGCCGACGACACCCTCATGCTGTACTTCACGTCGGGCACGACCGCCCGCCCCAAACTGGTCGAGCACACCCACACCTCGTACCCGGTCGGGCACCTCTCGACGATGTACTGGATCGGCCTCCGGCCCGGTGACGTCCACCTGAACATCTCCTCGCCGGGCTGGGCCAAGCACGCCTGGTCCAACCTCTTCGCCCCGTGGAACGCCGAGGCGACCGTCTTCATCCACAACTACACGCGCTTCGACCCGGCCCGGCTGATGGACGAGATGGACCGCCACGGGGTGACGAGCTTCTGCGCCCCTCCGACGGTCTGGCGGATGCTCGTCCAGGCGGACCTCGGCCGGCTGGCGACCCCGCCGCGCGAGGTGGTGGCCGCGGGGGAGCCGCTGAACCCCGAGGTCATCGAGTCTGTACGGCGTGCCTGGGGCGTCACCGTCAGGGACGGCTTCGGTCAGACCGAGACCGCCGTCCAGGTCTCCAACAGCCCCGGCCAGCGGCTCAAGGAGGGCTCCATGGGACGCCCGAGCCCCGGCTTCCGGGTCACTCTGGTCGACCCGGTGAGCGGACGGGCGGACGTGCCGGAGGGCGAGATCTGCCTCGACCTGTCCGGCCGGCCGGTGGGCCTGATGACCGGCTACCACGGAGACCCGGAGCGGACGGCCGAGGCGATGGCCGGCGGCTACTACCGCACCGGCGACATCGGCTCCCGGGACGCCGAGGGCTACATCACCTACGTCGGGCGCGCCGACGACGTCTTCAAGGCCTCCGACTACAAGATCAGCCCCTTCGAGCTGGAGAGCGCGCTGCTGGAGCACGAGGCCGTCGCCGAGGCGGCGGTCGTCCCCGCCCCCGACCCGCTGCGGCTCGCCGTCCCCAAGGCGTACGTCGTCCTCGCGGCGGGCTGGGAGCCGGACGAGGAGACCGCGAAGGCGCTGTTCGCGCACTCCCGCGCGGTCCTCGCCCCGTACAAGCGGGTCCGCCGCATCGAGTTCGCCGACCTGCCCAAGACCGTCTCCGGCAAGATCCGCCGCGTCGAACTGCGGCGGCTCACCGCCGAGGGCGGCGGCAAGGAGTACACCGAGGGGGACCTCGCATGAGCACGCCCGGCACCGCCGTGCCCACCGAACCCTCCTACGCCCACGGGGTGTCGGAGACCCCGCTCCTCGGCGACACCATCGGCGCCAACCTGGACCGGGCCGTCGCCGCCTGGCCGGAGCGGGAGGCGCTCGTCGACGTCGCCACCGGACGCCGCTGGACGTACGCCCGGTTCGGCGCCGACGTCGACCGGCTGGCCGGCTCCCTGCTGGGCAGCGGGGTCCGCAAGGGCGACCGGGTCGGCATCTGGGCGGTGAACTGCGCCGAGTGGGTGCTCGTGCAGTACGCGACCGCCCGGATCGGCGCGGTCATGGTGAACATCAACCCCGCCTACCGACCGCACGAGTTGGCGTACGTCCTCAACCAGGCGGGCATCACCCTGCTGTTCGCCTCGCGTGCGCACAAGACCAGCGACTACCGGGCGATGGTCGAGCAAGTCCGCTCCGAATGCCCGGAGTTGCGCGAGGCGGTCTACTTCGGCGACCCGGGCTGGGACGCCTTCCTCGCCCGCACCCCGGGCGAGCTCCGCCCCGAGCCGCTGTCCTGCGACGAGCCCGTCAACATCCAGTACACCTCGGGGACCACGGGCTTCCCCAAGGGGGCGACCCTCTCCCACCACAACATCCTCAACAACGGCTACTTCGTCGGCGAGATGATCGCCTACTCGGAGCAGGACCGGATCTGCGTGCCGGTGCCCTTCTACCACTGCTTCGGCATGGTGATGGGCAACCTGGCGGCCACCTCGCACGGCGCCTGCATGGTGATCCCCGCGCCCTCCTTCGACCCGGCCGCCACCCTCCGGGCCGTCCAGGAGGAGCGGTGCACCTCGCTCTACGGCGTGCCGACGATGTTCATCGCCGAGCTGAACCTCCCCGACTTCGCCGACTACGACCTGTCGACCCTGCGCACCGGGATCATGGCCGGCTCGCCGTGCCCGGTCGAGGTGATGAAGCGGGTCGTCGCCGAGATGAACATGGCGGAGGTGTCGATCTGCTACGGCATGACCGAGACCTCGCCGGTCTCCACCCAGACCCGCCGTGACGACGACCTGGAGCGCCGGACGGGCACGGTCGGCCGGGTCATGCCGCACGTCGAGGTGAAGGTCGTCGACCCGGCGACCGGCCTCACCGTGGGACGCGGCACGGCGGGGGAGCTGTGCACCCGCGGGTACAGCGTGATGCTCGGCTACTGGGACGAGCCGGAGAAGACCGCCGAGGCGATCGACGCCGGCCGCTGGATGCACACCGGCGACCTGGCGGTGATGCGCGACGACGGCTACGTCCAGATCGTCGGCCGCATCAAGGACATGATCATCCGGGGCGGCGAGAACGTGTACCCGCGTGAGATCGAGGAGTTCCTCTACGGGTACGCGAAGATCGCCGACGTCCAGGTGGTGGGCGTGCCCGACGAGCGCTACGGCGAGGAGATCCTCGCCTGCGTGATCCCCCGCGACCCGGCCGACCCGCCCACCCTGGAGGACGTCACCGCCTACTGCCGCGACCGCCTCGCCCACTACAAGATCCCGCGCCGGGTGGAGATCCTCACCGAGTTCCCGATGACGGTGAGCGGAAAGGTGCGGAAGGTGGAGCTGCGGCAGCGGTACGGCGACGGGGGCGGCGGACCCGCGTGAACCCGGGCCCGGCCGGGCCGCCGGGCTGCCGCCCACCGCCCGGCAACCCGGGCCCGGCCGGGCCGCCGGGCTGCCGCCCACCGCCCGGCGGTCCGGCCGTCTAGCCGCCCTGCCGGGCCTCCAGGGACTCCGGAGCGCCCGCGCCCGCCGGAGCGGAGTCCACCTCGCGGCGCATGCACACCCGGGGCCAGACCGAGAGGCCGTGGGCCGCCTCCGCGCGGCTGATGGCACGCAGCCCCTCCGTGAGGGCCGGGTCGGATGCGGCGAGCGGGCGGAAGCCGAGCCGCGCGTAGTACGGCGCGTTCCACGGCACCTCGGCGAACGTCGTCAGGGTCAGGGCCGCCAGGCCCTGTTCCCCGGCGGTCGCCGCCAGATGCTCGATCAGCGCCCGGCCGACGCCGCGGCGGGCGGCGTCCGGATGCACGGACACCTGCTCGATGTGGGCGGAGCCGTCGACCGTGTCGGTCAGCAGGTACGCGACCGGGCGGTCCGCGGCGTCCACCGCGACCCACGCCCGGCCCGCACGGCGGTAGGAGTCCAACACGTCGAGGGGCAGCGGGTCGTCGTCGGCGATCGCCGCCATGCCGAGGGTGCGGAACGGCTCGCCCGCCGCCCTTTCGATGTCCTGGAGCAGCGGGAGTTCGGCCGGAGCGGCCGCTCTGATGCGCATAGGACAGTATGGCGCGGCCTCACCCCCGGCGGTCGTCCGGAACCGGACCGCGTTCCTGCGGCGGCCGGTTCCGGTCCACCTCGCCCGGCCGGTCCAGCAGCCCGCCGTCCCGCGAGAAGTGGGGCAGGAACAGCGCGAGCGCCGGGTCGCCGTACAGCGCCACGTACAGCTGGACCAGCCGCCCGTCCGTCACCTCGCGCCGGTGCTCCGGCAGCGGATACCGCTCCCGCAGGCCGGTGAGCAGCCGCCGCGCCGCCCGGGTCGCGGGCGGCAGCCGCAGCAGCAGGGCCGCCGCGAGCAGGACGGGCAGGGCACCGGCCGCGAGCGCCCCGGCCAGACCGGTGCCGGACGCCCCCGTCGCGTACGCCCCCACCACCACCGTCAGCGGGACGCAGCCGAGGAGGGCCCTGCCCGCCCAGAGCCGGGCGGGCGGCCGCAGCAGGCCCGCACCGCGCAGCTCGCGGCCGAGCGCGTCCACCGCCCGGCGCGCCTCGGGGCGCACCGTGAGGTCACGCAGCGCGAAGGCCCGGTGGAGCGCCCCGTGCACGCCGAGCTGGACGGGATCCCGGGTGCGGCCGGGGCCGCCGTTGGCCCGAATCGTATGTTTGCGGCCTGCGGCGACCGCCCCGCGCTGGTGCAGGGCCACGAGCGCCACGGTGACCGCCGCCCGCCGGCCGCCGCGCAGCAGCGCGAGGGCCTGCGGCGGCGGTACGTCGTCCGGACGCGGCGCGTCGCCATCCTTGCTGCGGGTTCGCAACAGCGCGGCGGCGAGCAGCAGTTGCCCGCAGGCCGCTCCTATGAACCACCACATCCCCGTCGGCATGAGGCCCACCCCCCGAGGGTGTTGTGCCCGGGGGAGCGTGATCGTCACGCGTGAATGGCCGGTTTCGGATGCCGAGATGCTGTGGTGGTACGTCCCCGGCGTCGGCACCCGGCCGCGACGGGCGGCGAAGGGCCGCCGAGCGCCGGGACGGGCCGCGCGGGCGGCCGGGGCCCCGCGGGCCCCGGCTCCCTCAGGCCGCGCCCGACGTCAGCCCTTCGGCGGCGGCGTTCACGGGCTGCGGGGTACCGGTGAGGTCGAGCACGAACAGCGGAAGGCCGAGCTCGGCGGCGCGCGAGCGGGCCTCGGGGGTGTAGCCCGCGAGCGAGAAGAACACGCTCACGGCGGAGGCGCTCAGTCCGTTGAGCCAGAGGCACTCGACGGCCCGGAGCCCGGTGGGCCGGGTGCTCGGGTCGACCTGGGCGACGAGCCCGGGCGCCCGCAGGTCCACCCCGGAGGCGGGGCGCTCCTCGGGCTGGACCACGTCCCGGAATCCCAGCCAGCGCAGGTAGCCGGCGGCCGCGGCGACCGCGTCCCGCGCGGTCCGGATCGTCAGCGGCCGGAAGTCCCCGCGGGCGGGGACCGGGCGCGGGGAGGCGGGCGGCGGCGGCAGGTGGGAGGGGTGGCGCTCGGCGAAACCGCGGGCCGCGCCGGGACGGGGCGGGTCCGTGGGGCGGTCGGGTGCGGGGGCGGGCCGGCCGGGGCGCGGGTCCGCGGCGCCGGGGTCGGCGCCCGCGGCGGGGCCCGCGGTGAAGGCTCCGGGGCCGGTGCCGAACCAGTCGGAGCCGGTCTCGACCGGCCGGGGGCCGCCCGTACCGGGGGAGGCGTCCGGCACGGGCGGGTGGGGCCTGCCCGCGACGAACGGCCCGGGACCGCCGAAGGGGCCGGGACCCCCGAACGAGCCGGGTGCGCCGAACGGGCCGGGTGCCTCGGCCCCCTCGGACGCCTCCGTGGTGCCGAAACCGTCGGAGGGGTCGGCGGGGCCGTCGGTGCCGGGCGGATCGTTCCGGCGGAGGCCGCCGGGCGGCGGCACCGCGGGGGAGGAGGGGGAGGAGGGGGAGGGGGTGGAGGAAGGGGAGGGAGCGGCGGCTGCCGCCGGCCTGGCAGCGGCCGGGGGGCCGGTCGGCGGGAAGGGAACCCGGTCGCCGTCTCCCGTAGCGGGCCGGACGGGGCCCGCCGCGGCACCCGTGCCCGGCTGCGTACGTCCGCCGCCGTCCGTGCTCGGCTCCGTACGTTCGCCGCCCACCGCGTCTGCGCCCGCCTGAGCATGTCCGCGGGCGTCCGCACCCGCGCCCGGCTCCGTAAACGCGCCAGCGCCAGCGCCAGCGCCCGAACCCGCGCCCGAGACCTCCGCCCCCGGTTCCGCACCCGCACCCGCACCCGCGCCCGAAACCCCCGCCCCCGGTTCCGCACCCGCACCCGAGCCCGCGTCCGTACCCGCGTCCAAGCCCGCGCCCCTTCCCGTACGCGCGCCCGGTCCGCCGGTCGGTGGGACGGCGCGGCGGCCGCGGCCCGCCTCCGGCCAGGGGCCCGGGCCGGCCACGGCGCCCTCCGGGGGTCCGCCGGCCGTCGAGGGCTCCGCGGCCACCGGCTGCACCGGCACCCGGAGCACCGTCCCGCACGTGCAGCCCAGCTCCGGGTGCGGCCAGTCGTTCGTGCGGCCGCAGGCTCCGCAGCGGACCGCGACCCACTCGTCCGCCCAGTTCCGGCGGGTGATGGGTTCGGCCGTCGCGCCCGCGGTGAGGGGAGGCGCCACCGGGCTCCCGCACACGCAGGGGAACACGGGTGCCGCGTACGCCTGCGTGCGCAGGCACTCCGGGCAGTGCACCGGTACCGACTCGCCCACAACCAACCCCCTGTCGTTCCGTCCCATCGTCCACCCGACGGACGCCCCGGGGGGAGGTGTTCGGCCACTTCCCCGTATCCCGACGGTCGGACTTCTCTTGACGGCTCTCCGGACCCCGACCTACATTGCTTCCGTATAGCAGAACAGCATTTCCGCATTACGGAAACAAGTCGCTCCGGGCTTTCGAGCCGACCGGTGGGCTTGGATCCGCCCGGCCGAAGCAGGAGCACTCCCATGCCTCGTATGACCGCCGCCGCAGCGGCCGTTGAGATCCTCAAGCGCGAAGGCGTCACCACCGCGTTCGGCGTGCCCGGCGCGGCGATCAACCCCTTCTACCGCGAGCTCAAGAACGTGGGCGGCATCGGCCACACGCTGGCCCGCCACGTCGAGGGCGCGTCCCACATGGCCGAGGGCTACACCCGGGCCAAGGCCGGCAACATCGGTGTCTGCATCGGCACCTCCGGCCCGGCCGGCACCGACATGATCACCGGCCTGTACTCGGCGATCGCCGACTCGATCCCGATCCTGTGCATCACCGGCCAGGCCCCGGTCTCGAAGCTCCACAAGGAGGACTTCCAGGCCGTCGACATCGCCTCGATCGCCAAGCCCGTCACCAAGGCCGCGACCACCGTCCTGGAGGCCGCGCAGGTCCCCGGCGTCTTCCAGCAGGCCTTCCACCTGATGCGCTCCGGCCGTCCCGGCCCGGTCCTCATCGACCTGCCGATCGACGTCCAGCTGACCGAGATCGAGTTCGACCCGGAGACCTACGAGCCGCTGCCGGTCTACAAGCCGCGCGCCACCCGCGCCCAGGCCGAGAAGGCCCTCGGCTTCCTCCTGGAGGCCGAGCGCCCGCTGATCGTCGCCGGCGGCGGCATCATCAACGCCGACGCCACCGACCTGCTCGTCGAGTTCGCCGAGCTCACCGGCATCCCGGTCATCTCCACCCTGATGGGCTGGGGCACCATCCCGGACGACCACGAGCTGGCCGCCGGCATGGTCGGCGTCCAGACGGCGCACCGCTACGGCAACGCGACCTTCCTGGAGTCCGACACCGTCATCGGCATCGGCAACCGCTGGGCCAACCGCCACACCGGTTACAACCTGGACGCCTACACCAAGGGCCGGAAGTTCGTCCACGTCGACATCGAGCCCACGCAGCTCGGCAAGATCTTCGCCCCGGACTACGGCATCGCCTCCGACGCCAAGGCCGCGCTGGAGCTCTTCATCGAGATCGCCAAGGAGTGGAAGGCCACCGGCCGGCTCCCCGACTTCTCGGCCTGGGCCGCCTCCGCGCAGGAGCGCAAGGCGACCCTGCAGCGCCGTACGCACTTCGACAACATCCCCCTGAAGCCGCAGCGCGTCTACGAGGAGATGAACAAGGCCTTCGGCCCGGAGACCCGCTACGTCACCACCATCGGCCTCTCGCAGATCGCCGCGGCCCAGTTCCTGCACGTCTACAAGCCGCGCCACTGGATCAACTGCGGCCAGGCCGGCCCGCTCGGCTGGACCATCCCGGCCGCCATCGGCGCCGCCACCGCGCAGCCGGACACCCCGGTCGTCGCCCTCTCCGGCGACTACGACTTCCAGTTCATGATCGAGGAGCTGGCGGTCGCCGCCCAGCACAAGGTCCCCTACGTCCACGTCCTCGTGAACAACGCCTACCTCGGTCTGATCCGTCAGGCGCAGGGCGGCCTGGGCATCAACTTCGAGGTCAACCTCGAGTTCGAGAACATCAACACCCCGGAGATCGGCGTCTACGGCGTCGACCACGTCAAGGTCGCCGAGGGCCTGGGCGTCAAGGCGATCCGCGTCACCGACCCCGACAAGCTGGGCGAGGCGTTCGAGCAGGCCAAGAAGCTGGCCGTCGAGCACCAGGTCCCGGTCGTCGTCGAGGCCATCCTGGAGCGCATCACCAACATCGCGATGAGCAAGACGGTCGACATGAGCGATGTCACCGAGTTCGAGGACCTGGCCACCGAGCCCGGTCACGCGCCGACCGCGATCAAGGCCCTCCAGGTCTGATCGTCCCCCTCTCCGGAGGGACCGACCCCCGCCCCGAGGAGCACCGGGGCGGGGGTCTCCGCACGTCCGGCCACCGGGACCGTACGACGCGGCCGGGCCCCGCGGCTCAGCGCTGGGCCCGCACCAGCACCGCGCCCGCCTCCGTCCACTCGTACAGCACGGACCGGCCCGCCCGGCCCCGGCGCACGAGCCCGGCGTCGAGCAGCACCCTCAGATGCCGGCCCACCGAGCCGAGGCCCTGTCCGGTGAGGGCCACCAACTGGCTCGGTGACAAGGGGGATCCGAGCCGTACGAGCACCCCGGCCCGCGCCGTGCCGAGCAGCGTCCCGAGCGCCTCGGGCACCACCGTTCCCGCCGCGTCGGACAGAACTCCCGCGCAGGGATAGACGATCGCGCTCCGCTCCGCACCCTCCCAGGACACCCAGCCGGTCATCGGCGTCACCGGGACGAGGAGCAGCCGCCCCCGGACGAGCGTCCGCGCGGGATAGTCACGGTCGTTGACCTGGAGCCGCCCGTCGCCCAGCCAGCGCATCTTGCCCGGGCACAGCTCGTCCAGCGCCGCGGCCCAGCCGTCCCGGCTCAACCGCGCCGTCCGCGCCGTCACGTCGGCCTCCAGGATCCGCCGCCGGCGCGCCCAGTCCGGCAGCACCATCTCCCGCCACACCCAGCCGAGCACGGCCGCGAGCCGCGCCGGCAGATCGCGTGCCGAGCGCAGCGGCTCCGGCACCGGCCCGCCGATCGCCACCGCCAACTGGTCGACCGCGGCCGCAGGTTCGGTCGCGAGGACGGCCGCGACCTCCTCCTCGAAGGACCGCTCGCGGTCCCCCGGAGGCGTGGGCGTGAGGAAGTCGGCGTTCCAGGTGCGCCCGATGGCCGCCCGCACCAGCAGCGCGTCGAGCGGCTCGGCCGCCAACCGCTCCCGGTAGGCGGGCAGATGGCGCCGGAACCAGGACCGCTCGCCCGGGTGCGTGGACGCCCCGGCGTGCAGCGTCTTGAGCGACGCGACCGTCTCGGCGAGCGGCGAGAGCAGGAACGCGCTGCCCGCCAGGGTGTCCGTGCCGATCCGCCACCAGCCCATGTTTCGCCTCCCCGCGAAACAGTACCGAGCACCGGGAGGCCCGCGGAGACTCCCCGCATGCCCCGCTACCGCGTCCTCTTCCGCACGCCCGAGTTCACCCCGCTCTTCCTCACCGGCGCCGCGCACACCGCCGCCCAGACGATCGCCGGACTCGGGCTCGCCACCCTCGTGTACCGCGCGACCGGCTCCCCGCTCCTCTCCGCCCTGGCGCTCTTCGGGCCCTCGCTCGCCCAGCTGGTCGGCGCGACCACCCTGCTCTCGGCCGCCGACCGGCTGCCGCCGCGCGCCGCGATCGCCGGGATCGCGCTCTTCTTCGCCCTGGGCACCGCCGTCCTCGCCGTCCCCGGGCTGCCGGCCTGGGCGGTCTTCGCCGTCCTGTTCGCCGAGGGGCTCGCGGCCTCGCTCGGCGGCGGCGTGCGGTACGGCCTCCTGCACGAGATCCTCGCCCGGGAGCACTTCCTGCTCGGCCGCTCGGTCGTGAACATGGCCGTCGGCGTGTGCCAGATCGGCGGGTTCGCGACCGGCGGCGCCCTGATCGCCCTGCTGTCCCCGCGCGGCGCGGTCCTCGCCGGCGCGGGCCTCTACCTCGCGGCCGCGGTCCTCGCCCGCACGGGCCTCGGGGCGCGCCCGCCCCGCGCGGCGGGCCGGCCCTCGGTCGGCGAGACCTGGCGCACCAACCGTCTGCTGCTGTCCCCGCCGGCGCGGCGCCGGGCCTACCTGGCCCTGTGGGTGCCCAACGGGCTGGTCGTGGGCTGCGAGTCCCTCTTCGTGCCGTACGACCCCGAGCGCGCCGGTGTCCTCTTCGCCTGCGCGGCCTTCGGGATGCTGGCGGGGGACACGGCCGTCGGCCGCTTCCTGCCGGCCCGGCTGCGCGAGCGGATCCGCTTCCCGCTGCAGGCCCTGCTGGCGGCCCCGTTCCTGCTGTTCCTGCTGGATCCGGCGTTCCCGCTCGCGCTCCTGGCGGTGACGGTGTCGGCGACCGGGTACGCGGCGAGCCTCCTGCACCAGGAACGGCTGACGTCCCTGGTGCCGGAGGAACTGGGCGGTCACGCCCTCGGGCTCCACGCCTCGGGGATGCTCGCGCTGCAGGGGGTGAGCGCGGCGCTCGCCGGCACCCTCGCCCAGTTCACGTCGCCGCGCACCGGGATGGTGCTGCTCGCCCTCGCCTCGCTCGCCGTCACCTGCGCGCTGGCGCGGGCCGAGCGTCCGGCGGTCAGCGGGACGCCGACGAACGGATCACGACCGTCTCCTCGCAGGGACCGTCGGCGAACAGCTTGAGCGCCTCCACCTCGTCCTTGTCGGCGGACAGGCCCCAGCGCAGCTTCGTCGCCACCCAGTCCCCGACGTAGCGGCAGTACCGCGCGGCGTCCGCGGGGACCCAGTCGGCCGGGTCCCGGCCCGCCCTGTCCCGGAGGCTGCGGGCGGTGACGGCGACGAGGGTCGCGGGGGCGCCCTGGTCGTTGGCGAAGCGCTCGCGCCGGTCCGCGGTCCAGCCGGCGGCCCCGGACTCCCAGGCCTCCGCGAGCGGCACCAGGTGGTCGACCCGGAGCGCCGCCGGGTCGGAGACGCCCTGGCCGTCGTAGGGGGAGGTCCAGCGTCCGCCGGTCAGCGCGCAGCCGGGCCCGGTCGCGGGGGCGTCGACGGCCTCGGCGAGCAGGACCTCGGAGCGCGTGTCGCAGCCGTCCGCCGGGTCGAGGCCGGCGTTCCAGTGGGGGAAGGCGCCCGCCGTGAAGCCGTCCGGGGCCTCGGCCGCCTCGGTGAGCCCGGCCAGCGCGTCGGGCAGCATCACGACGTTCGCGGAGAGGGCGGGGGAGGGGACGGCGAGCGGGGAGAGGACGAGGGCGAGCGGGGTGAGCCCGCGCAGCACGTTCTTGATCATGTACGAGTGGATAGCGCCGGCGGCGGGTGCGGTGGGGCCGCATCGCGGGGCGCTCCCCCGAGCGGGTGCGGATGTTCACCGCAGAAACGATGCGCTGGGCCGAGCACCCGAAGGGCGCGGAGGGCCCGGGACCCGGGCGGCGTGCTGCGGCCGCCGGACCGGGCGACGTTCCCGGTCCGGCGGACCGGGAACGTCGCCGCGGCGTGGCGCGGACACGAAGAAGAGCGCGGAACCAGGGACCGTAAACCTGGTTCCGCGCTCTCCGGCTTGTGACCGCCCGACGGCACGAGGCTGGCGCGACAGGACGTTCGCGCCGCCGGGCGGAGTCTGGAGGGTTCCTCCGGAGGGATCCGTTCGGGGACTCCTCGGGAGGGCGTTGGGACCGCGGCGGTGCCGACGGGCGGCCGGTGGTCCCCTTCTTTCAGGTCAAGAAGGGGGACCGGCGCCCTTACCACCGCACTGGCTCGGCGCCGCCGCGGTCCTCACGCTTGTCCGGATCACCGGCCACCCCTCATCCGGGTCGGCGATCCGGACCACGTACGACACTGACCTCCCGTCAGGTGCCGTACGCAGTCTGGGTGCTGTCGGCCGTCAGTCCTGGCGCAGGGCTTCGACGGCCTCGGCCACGCGCTTGCCGTAGTCCGCGTCGGCGGCGGCGAAGTGCGCGAGGTTCTTCTCGATGACGTCCTCGCGGGACACCTGGGACAGACCGCCGGCGATGTTGGCGATCAGGCGCTTCTTCTCGTCCTCGGACATCAGGCGGTAGAGCTCGCCGGCCTGGAAGAAGTCGTCGTCCTTGGTGTGCTGCGGCGCCTCGTGGGTGCCGGTCCAGCCGTGGATCGCGAGCGGGGCGGAGAGCGCCGCGTCGGTCTGGGCCGGGCCCTGGTACGAGTTGGGCTCGTAGTTCTTGTCGTAGCGCGAGCCCTGGCGGGTGGCCATGGCGCCGTCCCGGCCGTAGTTCTCGGCGACGGTCGCCTTCGGGGCGTTCACCGCGAGCTGGGTGTGGTTGACACCGAGGCGGTAGCGGTGGGCGTCGGCGTAGGCGAAGAGGCGGCCCTGGAGCATCTTGTCCGGCGAGGGGCCGATGCCCGGGACGAAGTTGTTCGGGGAGAACGCGGCCTGCTCGACCTCGGCGAAGACGTTGTCCGGGTTGCGGTCGAGGACCAGGCGGCCCACGCGCTGCAGCGGGTAGTCGCTGTGCGGCCACACCTTGGTGAGGTCGAACGGGTTGAAGCGGTACTCCGCGGCCTCGGCGGCCGGCATCACCTGGACGTACAGGGTCCAGGAGGGGTTCACGCCCCGCTCGATGGCCTGCAGCAGGTCCGTCTGGTGCGAGTTCGCGTCCTGGCCGACGAGCTCGGCGGCCTGGTCGGCGGAGAGGCTGCGGATGCCCTGGTTCGTCTTGAAGTGGTACTTGACGAAGAAGGCCTCGCCCGCCTCGTTGGTCCACTGGTAGGTGTGCGAGCCGTAGCCGTTCATGTGGCGGTACGAGGCGGGGATGCCGCGGTCGCCCATGAGCCAGGTGATCTGGTGGGTGGCCTCGGGGGCGTGCGCCCAGAAGTCCCAGACGTTGTCCGGCTCCTGCTTGCCCGTGAAGGGGTCGCGCTTCTGGGAGTGGATGAAGTCGGGGAACTTGATCGGGTCCTTGATGAAGAACACCGGGGTGTTGTTGCCGACGAGGTCGTAGTTGCCCTCTTCGGTGTAGAACTTCAGGGCGAAGCCGCGGGGGTCGCGGACGGCGTCCGCGCCGCCGAGGGAGTCGGCCACGGTGGAGAACCGGATGAACGTCTCGGTCTTCCTGCCGACCTCGCCGAGGAAGTTCGCCTTGGTGAAGCCCGTGACGTCGTCGGTCACCTCGAAGTACCCGTACGCGCCGGAGCCGCGGGCGTGCACCACGCGCTCCGGGATCCGCTCACGGTTGAAGCGCGCGAGCTTCTCCAGCAGGTGCTGGTCCTGGAGGAGGAGAGGGCCACCGACGCCGGCGGTGGCGGAGTTCTGGTTGTCGGCGACGGGGGCGCCGGACTCGGTCGTAAGCACGCGCTTCGACATCGTGACCTTCCGTACGGGAGCTCTGGTGACGGTGCGAGGAGCGTAAATTCGGCTCGAACGTGGCGTCAACAGTTTGTTGAAAATGAAGTGTGGTGTTCCGGTCGGCGGCGGCGCCTGGGCGCGACAGGACAGTTGTCAGCGCCGCCGCCGACCGGAAATCTGGGGCCCCCGCGGGCGGGGGCGCGGGGTCAGACCTGCTGGCCGGAGAGGCGCTCGACGGCGCGCAGCAGGGCCGAGTGGTCCAGGCCGCCGTCACCCTGGGCGCGCAGCGAGGCCACGAGCTGGGCGACGACCGCGCCGACCGGGAGGGCCGCACCGACGTTGCGGGCGGCGTCGGTGACGATGCCCATGTCCTTGTGGTGCAGGTCGATGCGGAAGCCGGGCTTGAAGTCCCGGTTCAGGAAGTTGTCCTTCTTGCGGGTCAGCACGGTCGAGCCGGCCAGACCGCCGTTGAGGACGTCGAGGGCGGCCTGGAGGTCCACACCGGACTTCTCCAGGAAGACCACGGCCTCGGCGCAGGCCTGGATGTTGACCGCGACGATCAGCTGGTTGGCCGCCTTCACCGTCTGGCCGGAGCCGTGCGGGCCGCAGAGCACGATGGTCTTGCCGAGGGCCTCCAGGATCGGGAGGGCCTCGTCGAAGTCGGCCTGCTCGCCGCCGACCATGATCGAGAGCACGGCCTCGATGGCGCCGGCCTCGCCGCCGGAGACGGGCGCGTCGATGACGCGGATGCCCTTCTCCTTGGCGTTCTTCGCCAGGTCCACGGAGGTCTGCGGGGTGATCGACGACATGTCGACGATGAGCGCGCCCTGCTTGGCGTTCTCCAGGATGCCGTCCGGGCCGTAGGCGATGGCCTCGACCTGGGGGGAGGCGGGCACCATCGTGACGATCACGTCGGCGTCCTTGACGGCCTCGGCGATCGAGGCGGCGGAGGTGCCGCCGGCCTTGGCGAGCCGGTCCAGCTTGTCCTGCTCCAGGGTGAAGCCGGTGACCGAGTAACCGGCCTTGATCAGGTTCTCGGACATGGGGGAGCCCATGATGCCGAGGCCGATCCAGGCGATCTTGGGAAGGTTGCTCATGAGGGTGCCTCTCGAATACTGGTCGTACGGGGGAGGGTCGCGGAGCGGGAGGGCCGCCGGCCCGGAGGCCGGCGCTCGGGGGTGTCCGCTCAGCGGGCCGGGCGGGCCTCGGCCGGAAGCCACTCGAAGGACGCGGCGGCGTCGGCGGCCTTGTACTCCAGGCCGATCCAGCCCTCGTACCCGGCCTTCTTCAGCTCGTCGAGGAGCTGCTCCAGCGGCAGGTCGCCGGTGCCCGGCGCGCCGCGGCCCGGGTTGTCCGCGATCTGGACGTGGCCGGTCTTGGCCGCGTACTCCGCGATGACCCGGCCGACGTCCTCGCCGTTCATCGACAGGTGGTAGATGTCGAGGAGGAACTTGGCGTTGCCGAGCCCGGTCGCCTCGTTGACCTTGTCGATGACCTCGATCGCGGAGGGGGCGCTCACCAGCGGGTAGAGCGGCGACTCCGGCTTGTTGAGGGTCTCGACGAGGAGGATCGCGCCGATCCGGTCGGCCGCGCGGGCCGCCAGGACCAGGTTCTCCAGGGCGAGGGCGTCCTGGACCTGGGGGTCGACGCCCTCGACGCGGTTGCCGTAGAGCGCGTTGAGCGCCTTGCAGCCGACCGAGGCGGCGAAGTCGGCGGCGACCTCGATGTTGGCGCGGAAGCGGTCCGACTCCTCGCCGGGCACGGAGAGGGCTCCGCGGTCGGGGCCGGGCAGCTGCCCGGCGTAGAAGTTCAGGCCCACCAGCTGGGTGCCGGCGTCCTCAAGAGCCTTCTTGAGGGCGTCGAGCTCGCTCTGCTCGGGGGTGGCGGTGTCGATCCAGGGCCACCACAGCTCGACCGCGGTGAAGCCCGCCGCGGCGGCGGCCGCGGGGCGCTCCAGGAGCGGGAGTTCCGTGAAGAGGATCGACAGGTTCACATCGAAGCGCTGGTCCGTGTATCCCATGAGGGGCGGCGCTCCTTCCGTATCGCGGAAGTAAGTTTCTGTCTGACGGAATGTTGCAAGGCGTGGGAGGTGCTTGTCAAGAGGTCCCCGCAGGTCCGGGGCTCCCGTAGGCCCCCGCGGGGCCGTAGCGTGGGGCCATGGTGCGTTTGAGAGTGGAGTTCACGACCGAGCCGTTCGACCTCGACGAGGCCCCGGCGCACGCGGTCGTGGCCCGTGAGGTCATCCAGTCGGCGGAGCTCGACGCGGTGGACGTCGGCCCCTTCGGCAACACGGCGGAGGGGGGTGCCGACGCGGTGCTCACCGCCGTCGACGCCCTGCTGCGCCAGTCGCTCGCGGCCGGCGCCACCCGAGTCTCGCTCCAGGTCAATGTGCTCGGGGAGGGCGAGAAGTGAACGATCACCCGTTGGTCGCTGCCGTGAAGCCGCTGGTCGACGCCATGGGCGCCGAGCTGCTCGTCCCCGCGCAGGCGGAGGCGGACGACGTCGTCCTGTCCTGGGAGGGGGAGGACGTGCTCGCCGTACGGCTGCCCCAGCTCTCCGACTCCCTCGACCACATCCTCGCGGCGATGGAGCGGCGGCACGGGATGCCGCTGGCCGATCTGGACCGCAAGGCCAAGCAGGAGGCCGTCCGCCTGCTGGAGGCCCGCGGGGCCTTCGCGGTGCGCCACGGGGTGGAGACGGTGGCGGGGGCACTGGGTGTCAGCCGCTTCACCGTGTACAACTACCTCAACAGGGAGACCGCCCTGAGCAGGGAAAAGGCCGCCAAGGCCGAGTAGTTGATCATGCGTGACCCAAAGCCGTCGTCCGGATGTCGGGACGACGGCTTTTGCGTGGCCGAGTTTTCAACAAAGTGTTGACGTTGTGTTGCGGAGGGCGTTAGCTATCCGCAGCCCGTCCGACGCACAGCGAAAAACAGCCACGGAGGCTTCCCGTGACTTCAGGTACGACACCGGGCCTCACCCGGTTCAACACATCCGCGGACAGCGAGGCCCTCGCCGCGCTCCACGAGGTGTGTTCCAGTTCGGCGTGGGGGAGCAAGATCCTCGCCCAGCGCCCGTACTCCACCGCCGAGGCTCTCTTCCTCGCCAGCGACGCCGCCATGGCCGAGCTGACCGCCGAGGACCTTGCCGAGGCGATGGCGGGGCACCCGCCGATCGGTCGTCCGAAGGCCGGGGACCCGACCTCCTCCCGCGAACAGAGCGGGATGGCCGGCGCCTCCGCGGAGCTCAAGGCCGAGATGCTCGAACTCAACCTGGCCTACCAGGACTCGTTCGGACACGTCTTCCTGATCTGCGCCACCGGCCTGACCGGTGAGCAGATGCGCGACGCGCTCCGGAAGCGGATCGAGAACTCGCCCGAGGAGGAGCGGGAGATCGTCCGCACCGAACTGGGCAAGATCAACCGCATCCGGCTGACCCGACTCGCAGAGGAAGAGAGCTCCGCATGAGCACCGACACCACGGCCTCGGTGTCCACCCACATCCTGGACACCAGCATCGGCCGCCCCGCCGAGGGCGTCGCCATCACGCTCGCGGCCCGCAGCGGCTCCGACGCGGAGTGGGTCGCGCTCGGCGGCTCCGCCACCGACGCGGACGGGCGCTGCAAGGACCTGCCGGCACTGCCGGAGGGCACCACCCACGTCCGTCTCGACTTCGAGGTCGAGACGTACTTCTCCAAGAAGCAAGCCGAGGCGCAGCAGGACGCCCCCCGCGTAAGGGACAGCGGTGCGTTCTTCCCGGAGGTGGCGATCACGTTCGCCGTCACGCCGGGCGAGCACTACCACGTACCGCTGCTGCTCAACCCGTTCGGCTACTCCGTATACCGAGGGAGCTAGCAGACATGCCCACGATTCTCGGCCAGAACCAGTACGGCAAAGCAGAGAACCGCGTCGTCAAGATCACGCGGGACGGCGACACCCACCACATCAAGGACCTCAACGTCTCCGTCGCCCTCTCCGGCGACCTCGACGACGTCCACCTCACCGGCTCCAACGCCCACTGCCTCCCCACCGACACGACGAAGAACACCGTCTTCGCGTTCGCCAAGGAGTACGGCATCGAGTCCGCCGAGCAGTTCGGCATCCACCTCGCCCGCCACTTCGTGTCGAGCCAGGAGCCGATCAAGCAGGCGCGCATCCGGATCGAGGAGTACGCCTGGGAGCGCATCGCCTCCTCCGAGGCCAACTCCAAGTTCATCGGCGCCGACGAGGTCAACCACTCCTTCGCCCGCAAGGGCCAGGAGACCCGCGTCACCCAGATCACGTACGACGGCTCCCGCTGGGAGGTCATCTCCGGCCTCAAGGACCTCGTCGTCATGAACTCCACCAACTCGGAGTTCTGGGGCTACATCAAGGACCAGTACACGACGCTCCAGGAGGCGTACGACCGCATCCTGGCCACGCAGGTGTCCGCCCGCTGGCGGTTCAACTGGACCGACGACGAGCAGCGCATGCCCAACTGGGAGCGGTCCTACGAGCAGACCAAGAAGCACATGCTCGAGGCCTTCTCGGAGACGTACTCGTACTCCCTCCAGCAGACGCTGTACCAGATGGCCACGCGCATCATCAACCACCGCTCGGAGATCGACGAAGTCCGCTTCTCGCTCCCGAACAAGCACCACTTCCTGGTCGACCTCGAGCCCTTCGGCCTCAAGAACGACAACGAGGTCTACTACGCCGCCGACCGCATGTACGGCCTCATCGAGGCCACCGTCCTCCGCGACGGCGCCACGGCGCAGATCCCGGTCGACATGACCAACCTCTAAGCGGCGTCCGAGTGACCGGCCCCCGCCCGCAGTCGGGCGGGGGCCGGACCGGACCGGAGGGATTCCCATGGCACAGCCAGCAAAGGGGCCGGCATCCGCCGAAGGCCCGTGTTCCACCCCGCCGGACACGACCCACGGGGTCCACCCGGTGGACGAAAAGCTTCCCGCCTCGCGGCTCGTCCCCGCGGCGCTCCAGCACATCGCCGCCATGTACGCCGGCGTCGTCACCCCTCCGCTCATCATCGGCCAGGCCGTCGGCCTCGACGCCGCCGGGATGACCCGGCTCATCGCCGCCAGCCTGCTCATCGCCGGCTGTGCCACCATCCTGCAGACCCTCGGCGTCGCGGGCTTCGCCGGCAACCGGCTCCCCTTCGTCAACGCCGCCTCCTCCGCCGGCATCGCGCCGATGCTCGCCATCGCCGAGACCAGCGCTCCTGGCCACGAACTCCCCGCCATCTACGGCGCGGTGATGGTCGCCGGAGTGTTCTGCCTCGCCGTCGGCCCCTTCTTCGGCAGGCTCCTGCGCTTCTTCCCGCCGCTCGTCACCGGCGTCGTCATCACCCTCATCGGGGTCACCCTGATGCCCGTGCCCGTGGGTTGGGCGCAGGGCGGCGACCGGACCGCCGCCGACTTCGGCGCCATGAAGTACCTGGCCCTCGCGGCGTTCACCCTCGTCGTCATCCTGCTCTTCCAGCGCTTCGGCAAGGGCTTCGTCAAGCAGATCGCCCTGCTGCTCGGCCTCTTCATCGGCACCCTCGCCGCGATCCCCTTCGGGATGGCCGACTTCACCGCCCTGCGCGAGGCCCCCGTCGCGGCCCTGCCCGCCCCCTTCGCCTTCGGCACGCCCGAGTTCCAGCCCGCCGCGATCCTCTCCCTGTGCATCGTGATGCTGGTCCTGATGACCGAGTCCAGCGCCGGCATGCTCGCCCTCGGCGAGATCTGCGACCGGCGCAGCGACGGCCGGACCATCACCCGCGGACTGCGCACCGACGGCATCGCCACCCTGATCGGCCCCGTCTTCGGCGGCTTCCCGACCTCCGCCTTCGCCCAGAACGTCGGCGTCGTCTCGCTGACCCGGGTGCGCTCCCGGTACGTCGTCGCCGTCGCCGGCGGCGCCCTGCTGGTCCTCGGCGCCTTCCCGGTCCTCGGCGCGGTCGTCTCCATGGTCCCGATGCCCGTCCTCGGCGGTGCCGGCATCGTCCTCTTCGGCTCGATCGCGGTCAGCGGCATCCGTACCCTGTCGGAAGCCGGCCTCGACGACAGCTCCAACATCATCCTGGTGGCGGTCGCGCTCGGAGCGGGCATCATCCCGCTCGCCGCGCCCACCTTCTACGCCGACTTCCCCGCCTGGGCGCAGACCGTGCTCGGCTCCGGCATCAGCGCCGGCGCACTCGTCGCCGTCCTGCTGAACCTGTTCTTCCACCATCTCGGCACCCGGAGCCGTCACGCGGCCCCGGCACTCAAATCCTCCTAGGGTCCTGCCGTGCCCACACCATCCCCGAGGAATGAAGGAAGCACCGCCATGGCAGCACCTTCGGCAGCCCAGCGCATCGTCATCGAGAACGCGGCGATCGCTACCGTCGACGCGAACGACACCGAGTACGCCTCCGGCTACCTCGTCGTCGCGGACAACAAGATCGAGTCCATCGGCGCCGGCAAGGCTCCCGAGGGCCTGGAGAACGTGGTCCGGCGCATCGACGCCACCGGCCATCTCGTCACGCCCGGTCTCGTCAACACCCACCACCACTTCTACCAGTGGATCACCCGGGGCCTGGCGACCGACCACAACCTCTTCAACTGGCTCGTCGCCCTCTACCCGACCTGGGCGCGGATCGACGAGCAGATGGTGCGCGCCGCGGCGCAGGGCTCGCTGGCCATGATGGCCCGCGGCGGTGTCACGACCGCCATGGACCACCACTACGTGTACCCGGTGAACTCCGGCGACCTGTCGGGTGCCATCATCGGCGCCGCCTCCGAGATGGGCGTCCGCTTCACCCTCGCCCGCGGTTCCATGGACCGCAGCGAGAAGGACGGCGGCCTGCCGCCGGACTTCGCCGTCGAGACGACCGAGGGCGCGCTCGCCGCGACCGAGGAGACGGTGAAGAAGTACCACGACGCCTCCTTCGACGCGATGACCCAGGTCGCCGTCGCCCCCTGCTCCCCCTTCTCGATCTCCACCGAGCTCCTCCGCGAGGGCGCCGCGCTCGGCCGCCGCCTCGGTGTGCGCATGCACACGCACGGCTCGGAGACCGTGGAGGAGGAGAAGTTCTGCCACGAGCTCTTCGGCATGGGCCCGACGGACTACTTCGAGTCCACCGGCTTCCTCGGCGAGGACGTGTGGATGGCGCACTGCGTCCACATGAACGACTCCGACATCGCCGCCTTCGCCCGCACCAAGACCGGTGTGGCCCACTGCCCCTCCTCCAACGCGCGCCTCGCCGCCGGCATCGCCCGCGTCCCCGACATGCTGAAGGCGGGCGTACCCGTCGGCCTCGGCGTCGACGGCACCGCCTCCAACGAGTCGGGCGAGCTCCACACCGAGCTGCGCAACGCGCTCCTCATCAACCGCCTCGGCGCCCACCGCGAGGCCGCGCTCAACGCCCGTCAGGCCCTGCGCCTCGGCACCTACGGCGGCGCGCAGGTCCTCGGCCGCGCCGACAACATCGGCTCCCTCGAAGCCGGCAAGCTCGCCGACTTCGTCCTGTGGAAGATCGACGGCCTCGGCCACTCGACCATCGCCGACCCGGTCACCGCCATCGTCTTCGGCGCGGCGGCCCCGGTCACGGCCTCCTTCGTCAACGGCAAGCAGATCGTCGAGAACGACCGCCTGCTGACCGTCGACGAGGACGCCATCGCGCGTGACGCGCGCGCGGAGGCGCAGCGCCTGGCCCGCATCGCGGCCCAGGGCTGACCCTCCCCACGGAGTCCTGCCGAGGGGGACGGCCCTCGGCAGGTCGCCGCGGACCCGAGCGGGGTCCGCGGCAGCCCGACCGGGAGGTGCCGTACGCAGAAGACGTACGGCGCCTCCCGGGACGGTGACGCCCACCCGCCCCCCACCGGGCACCCGCTCCCGCGCCGCGTGCTCCCCCGCGCGCCGCACCACCGCAACGAGCCGCACCTCCTGCACCCCGCACCGCATCGCTCCACCTCCCTGAACCCCGCGTCGCCGCCGACGCGTAACCGACCGGAGGAACCGCCGTGGCCGCCAAGCCCCAGGTTCGCAATGCACAAGCCGCAGGCTCCGCCCCCGACGACCGCGAGACGCATCCGGTCGACGAGACGCTGCCCCCACTCAAGATGCTCACCAGCGGCCTCCAGCACGTCGCCGCCATGTACGCCGGGGTGGTCGCCCCGCCCCTGATCGTCGGAGCGGCCGTCGGCCTCTCCGGTACCGAACTCACCTTCCTGACCGGAGCCAGCCTCTTCACGGCCGGCCTCGCGACCTTCCTCCAGACGCTCGGGGTCTGGAAGATCGGCGCCCGGCTCCCCTTCGTCAACGGCGTCACCTTCGCCGGCGTCGCGCCGATGCTCGCCATCGTCGACACCACCGACGACAAGGCCGACGCGCTGCCCGTGATCTTCGGCGCGATCATCGTCGCCGGACTCCTCGGCTTCCTCGCCGCCCCCTGGTTCTCACGGCTCGTGCGGTTCTTCCCGCCCGTCGTCACCGGCACCGTCATCACCCTCATAGGCGTGTCCCTCCTCCCGGTCGCCTTCGGCTGGGCCCAGGGACCCAACCCCGCGGCCGACGACTACGGTTCGACCACGTTCCTCTCGCTCGCCGCCATCACGCTCGTCGTCGTCCTGCTGCTCCGCCGCTTCACCCGCGGCTTCGTCAAGCAGATCGCGGTCCTCCTGGGCCTCGTCATCGGCACCGTCATCGCCATCCCGTTCGGCGTCACCGACTTCTCCCCGGTCACCGAGGCCGACATCGTCGGCTTCCCGACGCCGTTCCACTTCGGCGGACCGCAGTTCGCCCTCGCCGCGATCATCTCGATGTGCGTGGTCATGCTGGTCTCCATGACCGAGTCGACAGCCGACATGCTCGCCCTCGGCGAGATCGTCGAACGGCCCGCCGACGAGAAGACCATCGCGGCCGGGCTGCGCGCCGACACCCTCGGCTCCGCGCTCAGCCCCCTCTTCAACGGCTTCATGTGCAGCGCCTTCGCGCAGAACATCGGCCTGGTCGCCATGACCCGGATCCGCAGCCGCTTCGTCGTCGCCGCCGGTGGCGGCTTCCTGGTCCTGATGGGCCTCTCGCCGGTCGCCGCCTCGCTGATCTCGGTCGTCCCCCGGCCGGTCCTCGGCGGCGCGGGCGTCGTCCTCTTCGGCTCGGTCGCCGCGAGCGGCATCCAGACCCTGGTCAAGGCGGGCCTGGAGAAGGACAACAACGTCCTGATCGTGGCCGTGTCGCTGGCCGTCGGCATCATCCCGATCACCGCGCCGGAGTTCTACCACGCCTTCCCGGAGACCGCGAAGATCATCCTGGACTCGGGCATCTCGACCGGCTGTGTCGCGGCCGTCCTGCTCAACGTGGTCTTCAACCACCTCGGCAAGGGCCGGGACGACGACGAGGTCACCGCGCCCATGGAGCCCGGCGAGGAGATCTCCGGGAGCCGCGACGCGAAGGCGGCGCACGTCCACTGAACCCGCCCGACGCCCCACCGGACGCCCCGGCCCCCGCGCACCCCGCGGGGCCCGGGGCGGCCGTGCCGTGTGCCGAGCCGGCACGGGAGCGCCGCACGGCGCCGCCCCACCGCACCCCGCCGGACCGGCCCGCGGCCGACGGCGGAGCCGAGCCGGGAAGCGCCCCGCGTGGCCCGGCGGGCGGCCACATCGTCCTGATCAACCCCAACACCTCCGCCGCCACGACCGCGATGATGACCGCGATCGCCCGACGCGCCCTGGGCTCCGGGCGGTCCGTCCGCGGTGTCACCGCCGACCGGGGTCCGGGCATGCTCACCGACCCCGCCGCCCTGCGGGCCGCCGCGCCAGGCGTCCTCGCCGCCGGCCTCCGCGCCGCGGCCGGCGGTGACTGCGCGGCCCTCGTCGTCGGAGCCTTCGGCGACCCCGGCCTGGCCGCCCTGCGGGCGGCGACCGACGTGCCCGTGGTGGGCCTGGGCGAGGCGGCCCTCCGGGAGGCGGCGGCCGGCGGGACCCCGTTCGGCGTGGCCACCACGACTCCGCTCCTGGCGGAGGCCGTCGCGGCCCGGGTGACGGAGCTGGGACTCGCCGACCGGTACACCGGCATACGGCTCACGACGGGCGACCCCGAGCGGCTGTCCGCCGACCCGCGGGCGCTCCTCGACGCGCTGGAACGCGCGGTGCGCGCCTGCGCCGAGCGGGACGGGGCGCGCGCCGTCGTCATCGGCGGCGGCCCACTGGGCGACGCGGCGGAGGCGCTCCGCGCCCGGTGCGCGGTCGACGTCGTCGCCCCGATCCCCGCGGCGTGCCGGACGCTGACACGCCTCCTCGACGACTGACGGCCCCGCCGACCCGCCCCCGACGGACTCCCGTCCGCCCGGCACGGGGCCGCCTGACCCCTGGCCGATGGACCTCCGCCCGACGGAATCAGGCGCGCCCCGCACCGGCTGCACGGACCCCCGCCCGTCGAACCCCCCCTCGCCCGGCACCGGCCCGACGGACCCCTGTCCGACGGACATCGGCGCGCCCAGCACCCGCCCGCCCGGCACCGGCCACACCCGGCCCCACCCGCCCGGCGCCCGTCCGCCCGGCGCCCGCCCGTCGAACCCCCGCCCGGCCGTGCCCCGCCCCCGCCCCCGCCCCCGCTCATCGCTCCACCGCGATCCTGCGTCGGCACTCCGGGGCCAGGGCCGGGTAAGCGGTGGCGATCGCCTCATACAGGCGCCGTCGCAGCAGACGCTCGGCCTCGCCGCGCCCGGTCTCCCCGTAGAGGCCGTCGAGCAGCGCCTCGTACCGCCCGAGCGCGTGCCGGAGGTAGCTCACCTGCCATCGCGCGAGCGCCCCGGCGGCCGCCCCCTCCCGCGGCGCCGTCCCGGGGCTCCGCGCCGCCAGGAGCCGCCGGTGCCGGACCGCCCGCCGCTCCAGCTCGGGGCCGGGGAGCCGGGGCACCTCGATCGGCTCCGCCCGGACCGCGGCCAGCACGGCGGCCCTGCGCCGCTCGGCGTACACCGCGGCGGCCGAGGAGCGGGCCGGCGAGAGCGCCGTGCCGGCGAACTCGGGCGTCCGCTCCACCGTCTCGACCCGGGCCAGCAGGTAGAGCCGCAGGGGCGCGGGGGACCAGCGGCGCGGGTCGCGCCCCTGCACGTCGGGCGTGCCGAGCAGGTCCCGCACCATCGTGTCGGTCCAGCCCCGTCGGCGTACCCCGGCGTGGCTCACATAGGTCGTACGGTCCGTCATGGTTCCCCCAGATCCGATTACGGAGAGTGATGTCCCCAGTGAAGCGCACCCCACTGACAACGCCCCCTTGCCCTGCTCGGCCCGACTGTGCGATATAGGTCTGGACCTTTCCGACGGACGGAGGCCGGCCCGTGCAACGCCCGCTCGCCGCATGCCTGTTGACTGCCCTCACGCTGACGCTCGCCCTCGCCGGCTGCGCCGGCCCGGCGGCCCCCGAAGCCAAGGACACCAGAGCCCCCACCGTCCCGTCCGGCGTCACCGCGACGGCCGGCAGCGCGAGCACCGTGCACGTCATGTGGAGCGCCGCCACCGACGACCGGGCCGTCACCGGCTACGCCGTCTACCGCGAGGGCCGCAAGGTGAAGGACCTCCCCGCCACCACCCTGATGACCGACGTGGTCGGCCTCGCCCCCGCCACCCCCCACCGCTTCACCGTCCGCGCCCGGGACGCCGCCGGCAACGTCTCGCCCCCCAGCCCCACCGTCACGGCCACCACCCTCCGCGCCGCCGCCGAGGACCGCACGCCCCCCACCGCGCCCGGCGCGCTCCGCGCCACCGCCGCCGGCAGCCGCGCCGCCACTCTCCGCTGGTCCGCGTCCGCGGACGACACCGCGGTCACCGCGTACGACGTCTACCAGGCCGACGTCCGCATCCACACCGTGCCCGGCGACGCCACCACCACCCGGGTCACCGGCCTGCGCCCGGGCACCGCCTACGCGTTCACCGTCCGCGCCCGCGACGCCGCCGAGAACTCTTCCCCGGACAGCGCCCCCGCCGACCTCACCACCGCCGCCGCCCCGGGCGCGCCCGCGAACACCGCGCCCACCGGGCTCACCGCGACCGCGACGAAGGGCGAGATCACCGTCACCTGGACCCCGCCGGACACCGGCGCCCCGGTGACCCACCACGAACTCCACCTCAACGGCCGGTTCGCCACCACCATCATCTGGGGCGGTGAACCGCCCCCCGGCCGCGCCACCTACACCTTCCCCGTCCAGGACCCGCCGGGCACCCGCTACACCGTCACCCTCCGCGCCCGGCTCCCGGACGGCACCTGGGGCGACTTCTCCGCCTCCCGGACGGTCGTGGTCCGCTGACGCCCCGACGCCCGCGTCCTCCGTCCGATTCGCCCCCCGCCGAACTACCCTGGGAAGCGTGGCCGAGACCGTTCTCACCAACACCGGGCTCGACGGCTTCCTCGACGGAGCACCCGAGCGCCGCGACCCCGTCTTCGTGCGTGCCGCCGAGGCGGTCCTCGGACTCCTCGCCCTCCGCGGGGCCGACCGGGAGACGGGCGTGCCGGAGCCGACGCCCGGGCTCGTCCGCCGGCTCCTCGTCGAGGACCTGCCCGCGTTCGTGTACGCGCCGCCCGGAGCGCTCGCCGCCTACCCCGCCGTGGTCGGGCGGCTCGCGGCCCGCTTCGACGGGGACCGGGGCGAGCGGGTCGCCGAGGCCGTCCGCGAGGCCACCGGGGACTTCGAACGGGCGATGACCGATCCCGGGAACCTGACCTGGCACCGCTGGTACGCCTCGCTCCTGCGTGCCTGCGGTGCCGACCTCGGCGACCCCGAGGACGTACGCCGCCGCCTCGCCGCCCTCGACGGGGCGCCGCTGCCCGACGGGGTGCACCGCGCCGACCTGATGGGGCGCACCGCCCTCGCCGACGTCCTGCTCGCCGAGGCCCTCACGCGCGCGTACGTCCGCGACGCCGAGGCGCCGCCCGCCGCCGGGCCGCTGCTCGCCGACCACGACGTCGCGACCGGCGTCGGGCACGTCGCCGCCGCCCTGCGGGACCGGTGGACCGCCGCGGGGCTCTCCGAGCAGCTCGCCGGGCCGTACGCGCGGTTCGCCCCCGGCCCCGACGCCTTCCCCCACCTCGTGCTGGCCGACGCCCTCCTGGACGAGCACCTCGACCACTACGGGGACATCGCCGTCCCCGTGCCCCCGCCGCCCGCGGTCGAGCCGGGGCCGTTCGAGGCGGACGCGGACACCCTCATCACCGCCGTCGAGGAGCTGTCCGAGGAGGAGTTCGAGCCCTACGGGGGCGAGGCCCCGCACCTGCTGTACGTGGCCTACCGGCGCGGCTGCTCGGCCGAGTCCGTCGCCCGCAAGGCCGCCGAGTACGAGGACTGGGCCGTCGACCCGGCCGTGGAGGACCTGCCGGTGGCCGTCCCGCCGGCCCCGCCGGAGGAGGACGCGGCCGGTTCGCCGGGTCCCGCGCACGCGGTGCCGCCCGTCCCCGAACTCGCGCGCCTGCTCGGCACGGCCGACCTGACGGAGGCCGACCGGGCCCGACTGGAGGACCCCGCCCGGGACCTCGCCACCGTCCTCGACCGGCTCGCCGCCACGGGGCTGGTCTTCCGCACCGGAGACGCCTTCGGCCTCACCCCGCGCGGCGCCGGAGTCGTCCGCTACCTCCTCGGGGTCCGCGGGATCGCCGCCCCCGACGCCGCCGAGGCCCGCGCGTGGTCCGCGTCCGAGGCGGTGGCCGCCGCCGTGGGCTGGCCCGCCTGCGTGGCCGCGCGGGTGCTCGCCGACTGGCTCCACGCGCGCGGGAACTCCGCCGACGCCTGGTCCCGGCTGCTCGCCGCCCTCGGCACCGTCCACGCCGGCACGCCCGACGCCGCCGCCACCCGCGGGCTCTTCACCGTCCTCGACACCGCGGCGGCCCCCTCCGCGGCGCTCCACGGAGCCGTCCGCGACCCGGTCGTCGGCGCGTACGCCCATCAGGCGCTGCGCGCGCGGGGGGAGGCCTCCGATCTGATCCAGGTGGGCATCTCGGCGCGCGCGCTGTTCGTGCTCGACGCCCTCCCCGCCAAGAAGGGCCCCCTGGAGTCCCGTCGGGCCGCGTTCGACACGGCGGCCGCCGCCTGGCCGGGCGGCTCGGCCGCCCTCGTACGGGCCATGCGGGCGGCGGACCGGCACGAGGCCGAGCGGGTGCTGGGCCCGCTGGGCCTGGCGCCGTAGCAGGCGCTTCGGCGCCTGCCCGCTCGGTCGCTACCCCGCCGTGAGGTACATCGCCGACGGACCCGACCCCGCCGTGTTCCGGCAGCGGTGGTCGCCCGTCGGGCGGGCGTGGACCAGGGCCAGGCAGCGGCCCAGGGCCTGCTGGCCGTAGGCGTTGGGGTGCATGGACTCCTGGACGAGCCCCTGCGTGCTCTGGCTGTCGATCCAGCGGGCCCACTCGCTCGTCGTCCCCGACGCCGGCGCCGTCGACGTCACCTGACGGCTCGCCTTCGCGCAGACCTCACGCCCCTGGAGCGCGTCCCGCAGGTCCATGAACTGCACGCCCTTGGCTGCCGCGACGCCCTTCAGGCGGTTGGCGAGCTGCGGGACGAGGGAGTCGCGGGCCCAGTCGGCATCGGCGTTCCAGAACGGGCAGCCGCCGGTGTTCGTACGGGTCCACCCGCTCTCGCCGTACCGGTTCTGGGCGGCCCGGGGGATGGGGGAGGGGTAGGACTGCAGGACGATCCGGTAGTCGGAGGGGGCGTATCCGGCGCCCGTCATCACGGCCCGGACCTCGTCGACCGAGCGGCCGACGTCCGCCATCACGCCGTCGATCCGCGCGTCCACCGCGGCCTGCTGGTCGTCGTGGCAGTAGGAGTACCAGACGATGTAGTCGGTGGCGCAGGTGGCGATGACGTCGGCGAAGCCGAGGTCGTTGCCGCCGATGGAGAGGGCGATCAGCTCCACGTCGTGCGAGGCGGCGACGGCCGCGAGCTGGTCGGCCTGCGGGGCCTCGCCCTTGTAGGGCTGACCGCCCTGCGAGGCACGGAAGACGTTGTCGGTCGTCGCGCCCGAGCAGGCCAGGTTGATCAGGGAGCTCGCGAGCGGTCCCGCGCTCTTCACCTCGGCGGTGTCGGAGCGGTGGCAGCCGCCCGCGGTGGCGCCGTACACCCGGGACGGGTCGTAACCGCTGCCCGTCCAGGCCCGGTCGGTGCCGTTGCGGTTGCCCGAGTTGGTAAGGCTGTTGCCCTGCCAGCGGCCGGCCTCGCCGGAGATGTAGCTGTCGCCCATGGTGACGACGGCGGTGGGCCCGGCGCCGGGGGAGGCGGAGGCGGTGGGGGCGGCGACGGAGGCGAGCCCGGCGGCGGTACACAGTGCCAGGAGTGCGCGCAGCGCACGGTGGGGGGTCGAAGGCATGGCTGTGCTCCTGCGGTACGCAGTGACGTGGGGGACAGCCGCCGGCCGGTGGCATGGCGGAATCTGTCACCCACCGGCTTGTTACCGCTAGGTAGCTGCAGATCTCGGTTGCGTCACGTCCCCTGTGACCCCACAGGACCCGGAACGGGGACAGGGCCCCGCCGCCGGTGCTGTGCGACACCGGGGGCGGGGCCCTGTCCGAATGCTGTCCGACCGCTGTGCGGGCCGTCGGGGCAGCCGTACCGCTCCGAGGTCAGCCGACCAGCTGCTCGTACGCGGGGAGCGTCAGGAAGTCCGCGTAGTCCGCGTCGAGGGAGACGTGGAGGAGGAGGTCGTGGGCCTGCTGCCACTTGCCGGCCGCGAAGGCCTCCTCGCCGATCTCCTCGCGGATCGCGGCCAGTTCCTCGGCGGCGACCTTGCGGGCCAGCTCCGGAGTGGCCTTCTGGCCGTTCTCGAAGACCACGCCGGCGTTGATCCACTGCCAGATCTGCGAGCGGGAGATCTCGGCGGTGGCCGCGTCCTCCATGAGGTTGAAGATGGCGACGGCGCCGAGGCCGCGCAGCCACGCCTCGATGTAGCGGGTGCCGACCTGGACGGCGCTCACGAGGCCGTCGTAGGTGGGACTGGCGTCCAGGGAGTCGATCGCGATGAGGTCGCCGGCCGCGACGGAGACGTCCTCGCGGAGGCGGTCCTTCTGGTTCGGCTTCTCGCCGAGGACGGCGTCGAAGGAGGCCATCGCGATCGGGACCAGGTCCGGGTGGGCGACCCAGGAGCCGTCGAAGCCGTCGCCGGCCTCGCGGTCCTTGTCGGCCTTGACCTTCTCGAACGCCACCTTGTTGACCTCGGCGTCCTTGCGGGACGGGATGAAGGCCGCCATGCCGCCGATGGCGTGCGCGCCGCGCTTGTGGCAGGTGCGCACGAGGAGTTCGGTGTACGCGCGCATGAACGGGGCCGTCATCGTGACCGCGTTGCGGTCCGGAAGGACGAACTTGGCGCCGCCGTCACGGAAGTTCTTGACGATGGAGAACAGGTAGTCCCAGCGACCCGCGTTCAACCCGGCGGCGTGGTCGCGGAGTTCGTAGAGGATCTCCTCCATCTCGTACGCGGCCGTGATGGTCTCGATGAGGACCGTGGCGCGGACGGTGCCCTGCGGGATGCCGACGTAGTCCTGGGCGAAGACGAAGATCTCGTTCCAGAGGCGGGCCTCCAGGTGCGACTCGGTCTTCGGCAGGTAGAAGTACGGGCCCTTGCCGAGGTCGATGAGGCGCTGCGCGTTGTGGAAGAAGTACAGGCCGAAGTCGACGAGCGCGCCCGGCACGGGGCGGCCGTCGAAGGCGAGGTGACGCTCCTCCAGGTGCCAGCCGCGGGGCCGCATGACGACCGTGGCCAGCTCGTCGGCCGGCTTGAGGGCGTACGACTTGCCCGAGCGCGGGTCCGTGAAGTCGATCTTCCGGCTGTACGCGTCGATCAGGTTGAGCTGGCCGAGGACCACGTTCTCCCAGGTCGGCGCGGAGGCGTCCTCGAAGTCGGCGAGCCAGACCTTCGCGCCCGAGTTCAGCGCGTTGATCGTCATCTTGCGGTCGGTCGGGCCGGTGATCTCGACACGGCGGTCGTTCAGGGCCGCCGGGGCCGGCGCGACCTTCCAGGAGTCGTCGGCGCGGACCGCCGCGGTCTCCGGCAGGAAGTCGAGGGTGGACGTGCGGGCGATCTCGGCGCGGCGCTCCGCCCGGCGGGCGAGGAGCTCGTCCCGGCGCGGGGTGAACCGCCGGTGCAGTTCGGCGACGAAGGCCAGGGCGGCCTCGGTGAGCACCTCCTCCTGACGCGGCAGGGGCTCGGCATCGACGACGGCCAGGGGGGACGGCGCTGGTGCGGACATGAACTGTCACTTCCTTCAGCGGACTTCACGGGCGGTGCCAGACGGCCGCCGGGCGTCGCGGGACGGCACGCAGTGCCGCTGGCGCCGAGATACGGCCGCAAGCGCCTTCTGAACGGACAGGCGCTTCTGAACAGTGGATACTAGTTTCCTCATGGTGGAAGTTCAATGGTTTGTTGATGTCGAGATTCTCCGGATCGACAGACCATGGCTCCGGGTGCCACGCCGTTCACTCCAAGTGCCCCAGATCCTCCTCCGTGTCGATGTCGTAGGGCTCGGCCACATCCGAACAGTCCACGGAGGTGATCGCATCCCGGTGGGCCGCCAGATAGTCCCGCGCGCCCCGGTCGCCCACCGCAGCTTCGGCGATTCCCGCCCAGTGCGCGGCGCCGAAGAGCACCGGGTGCCCCCGCTCGCCGTCGTACGAGGCCGCCGCCAGCGACTCCCGCCCCCCGTACGCCGCCCGGACCCGGGCCACCGCCTCCGCCCCGATCCCCGGCTGGTCCACCAGCAGGACGAGCGCCGCGTCGACCCCCCGCGGATCGGCGGCCAGCGAGGCGAGCCCCGCGCGCAGCGAGGACCCCATGCCCTCGCCCCACCCGGGGTTGTCCACGAGCACGCACCCGGGCAGCTCCGCCCGCTCCCGTACGACCCCGGCCGACGCCCCCAGCACCACGTGCACCACCTCGCACCCGGCCGCCCGCAGCACCCCCACGGCGTACTCGACCAGGGGCCGGCCCCGATGGGTCAGCAGCGCCTTGGGGCGCCCCCCGAGCCGGCGTCCGCCGCCGGCGGCGAGCAGCAGGCCGGCGACGCGGGGCGGGTGGACATCTGTTCGGTCGAACGTTGTCTTCATGAGGACTGCATACCTCATCAGGCGGAATCACACGGTCGCCTGAATTACCCGGGCGAAGGGTGGCGCGGCGGGGTGGCGAAGGAGTTAACTGACCCGCAACTCACGGCGCCCGACCACCGCCCGGGGTCGGCTCCGAGCGCTGCTCGGGGTGTCCGGAGGAGGGCGTTCTGCGCACAGTGCCGTGCGAGGGGGAGAACCGTGTTGCGAAGCGTGGGGCAGAGGCGAGTGACCGGCGAGGGCGTGGACCCCAGGGTGGCCGAACTGCGGTCCGCGGTGTCCCGGCTCCGACGCGAGCTGGCCGCCCACCGGGTCGAGTTCGCCGACCGCGGCATCGCCGAGGACGAACTCGCCGCCCTCGACGCGATGGCCCTCAGCGGGGCCCCCGAATTACGCCGGCTCCGCCGCTCGCTGCTGCTCGTCGCGGGATCCGTCGGCTCCGTCAGCGCCCTCGCGGACGGGCTCGCCGGTGTCCGCCGCGCGGTCGAGCTCTTCGGACCGCCCGCGCCCCCGGCACCCCGCCCTCCGCTCGACTGACCCGCCGGACCGGATCCGGCGCCGGAGGCCGCCGGGGAGGCCCTGGGGTTCGTCTCGTCGATCAACCCCGCGAGCCCGGCCTGATCGGCACGACACCCCCTAGCGCCGGATCAGGCGGCGGGCCGTCGCCGCCGCCACCGCCGCCGTCCGCGAGTCCACGCCCAGCTTCGCGAAGACGTGCACCAGGTGGGACTTCACCGTCGCCTGGCTGAGGAACAGCACCTTGCTGATCTGCTGGTTCGACAGGCCCTCGCCCACCAGCTGCAACACCTCCAGCTCGCGCTTGGTCAGCGCCTCCGCCGGGGTCCGCATCCGGTCCATCAGACGGTGCGCCACCGCCGGCGCCAGGGCCGACTGCCCCGCCGCCGCCGTGCGGACCGCCGCGGCCAGCTCCTCCGGCGGCGCGTCCTTCAGCAGATAGCCCGAGGCACCCGCCTCCACCGCCGCCAGGATGTCCGCGTCCGTGTCGTACGTCGTCAGGACCAGCACCTTCGGCCCGCCGGGCGCCGCCGTGATCGCCGCCGTCGCCTCCGAGCCGTGCATCCCCGCCCCGAACTGCAGGTCCATCAGGACCACGTCCACACCCCCCGCCCCGGCCAGCTCCACCGCGCGCTCGGCCGTCGCCGCCTCCGCCACGACGGCGAAGTCCGGCTCCGTGTCCAGGACCGCGCGCAGGCCCGCCCGTACGACCGGATGGTCGTCGGCCAGCAGCAGGCGGATCGTCATGCTCTTCACACTCCAGCGGGGAGGGGGAGGGAGACGGCCACGGCCGTGCCCTGACCGGGGGCGGACTCGACGGTGAACGTGCCGCCCAGCGACTCCGCGCGCGAGCGCATCGCCGGGAGACCGAAACCGCCGTCGGAGGACGGCCGTACCGCGGCGGGGTCGAAGCCCCCGCCGTCGTCGACCACGTCCAGGGTCACCGAGGCGCCCATGAACGACAGCGTGATCTCCGCCCGCGACGCGCCCGCGTGCCGCACCGTGTTCGCGAGAGCGGACTGCGCGATGCGGAGCAGTGCCACCTCGTAGGGGGTCGGCAGCCCGACCGGCGTACCGCTGACGGAGAAGCGCACCCGCGGCCCGGCCCCCGGCTCGCACAGCCGCTCCAGGGCCGCCGCCAGGGAGCCGCGCTCCAGGTCCGGCGGGGCCAGCGCCCGGACGAAGCGCCGGGCCTCCGCCAGATTGCCCTGGGCCTCCCGCCGGGCCCGCTCGATGTGACCCGCGGCGGGGGAGTCCGGCGGCAGCGCCCGCTCGGCCGCCCGGAGCAGCAGCTGGATCGAGGACAGGCCCTGCGCGAGCGTGTCGTGGATCTCGCGGGCGAGCCGCTCCCGCTCCGCGAGCGTCCCCGCGTGCCGCTCCGCCGCCGCCAGCTCGGCGCGCGTCTCGATCAGCTCCTCGATCAGCCGGCGCCGCCGCTCGCTCTCCCGGTAGAGGGCCTCGTAGCCCAGGACCGTCGCCACCGCGACCGCCGCGCCGAGCAGCGGCCCGATGAAGACGCCCGGGTTGAGCGCGGCGCCGTGCCCGACGTACGAGAGGATCGCCGCCACCGCCGTCAGCGCGACCACCGGCAGCGACCAGCGGGCCGGCAGCAGGTGCAGCTGGAGGAAGTACAGGGGGAACGCCAGCCACAGGGCCTCCGGCGTCACGTACAGCATCGCGAGCCACGACGCGCCCAGCACGGCCAGCCACACGGCGGCGGCCCGCTGCGAGTCCCGTACGGACGGCAGGAGGGAACCGGCCGCGTACACCGCGCCCGTCACCACCGCGAGCACCGTCCCGGCGACCGAGTGGGCCCGGACGGCGGCGAGCGCGAGCAGGCCCGCCATCAGCAGGTGCAGACAGAGGCGGAGCGCCCGCAGGACGGGGGTGAGGGACCGCCGGGCGGGGTGGGGGGAGGAAGGCCGGGCGGGGTGGGGGGAGGAAGGCCGGGCGGGGTGGGGGGAGGGACGCGCATCCATGTCCCCTCCAGCGTAGACAGCAGCAGGCGATCCGGACTCAACCGAAAGTTTGATCGCGGAGCCATCCGTGGCGCGATGCCGGGGAAGCACCTCCCGCACCACTCTGGTCGGCATGTTCGTGGCATGGAGAGACCTCGGATTCGCCAAGGGGCGATTCGCCCTCATGGGTACGGTGATCGTGCTGATCACCCTGCTCGTGGGATTGCTGTCAGGGCTGACGGCCGGACTCGCGCGGGAGAACATCTCCGCGATCACCGGCCTGCCCGCCGACCGGCTGGCCTTCGCGGCGCCGCCGTCGGGCCAGTCGGCCTCCTTCACCGACTCGACGGTGACGGAGGAGCAGTGGCGGGCCTGGGCCGGGCGGCCCGGGGTGGCGGCGGCCTCGCCGCTCGGCATCCGCACGCTCAACGGCGCCGCCGGGGAGCGGACGGCCGCCGTGTCGGCCTTCGGCGCCGAGCCGGAGAGCGGGCTCGCCCCGGTGGCGCCCGCCCCGGGCAAGGCCGTGCTCTCCGGGTCGGCGGCCGAGGAGCTGGGCGTCGACGTGGGCGACACCGTCCGCCTCGGGCCGGTGGAACTGGCGGTCGAGGCGGTCGCCGGCGACGCCTCGTACAGCCACACCCCGGTGGTGTGGACGACCCTCGGCGACTGGCAGCGGCTCGGCCGGACCGGCACCGCCGACGAGGACCAGGCGACCGTCATCGCGCTCCGCGGCGGCGGGGAGACCGACTGGGCCGCCGGCGACGCGGCCGTCGGCACCGAGGCGCGGACCGTCGACGGGGCCCTCACCGCCATAGGGTCCTACCAGGCCGAGAACGGCTCGCTCCAGCTGATGCGGGGCTTCCTCTTCGCCATCTCGGCGCTCGTCATAGGGGCCTTCTTCACCGTCTGGACCATCCAGCGCAGCGGTGACATCGCCGTCCTGAAGGCGCTCGGCGCCTCCACCCCGTACCTCCTCAAGGACGCCCTCGGCCAGGCGGTGCTGATGCTCACGGCGGGCACCCTCCTCGGCACGGGCCTCGCGGTCGGCATCGGGGCGCTGGTCAGCGGCGGGAACGTGCCGTTCGTCCTCGAACCGCCGACCGTCCTCGGACCGGCCGCCGTGATGGTGGTGCTCGGCGTGGTCGGGGCGGCCCTGTCCATCCGGCGGATCACCGCCGTCGATCCCCTCACCGCGCTCGGGAGTGCCCGATGAGTCTCGTCCTCGAAGCCGTCACCCTCACCTACCCCGACGGCGACGGGCGGCTGACCGCGCTCGACGCGGTCTCCCTCGACGTCCCGGCGGGCTCCCTCACCGCCGTCGTCGGACCCTCCGGCTCCGGCAAGTCCAGCCTGCTCGCCGTCGCGGCCACCCTGGTCACGCCGGACCGCGGGAGGGTCGTCGTCGACGGTACGGAGACGGGGGAGCTGGGCGCGGCCGCGCGGGCGGCGCTGCGGAGGGAGCGGATCGGGATCGTGTTCCAGCAGCCGAACCTGCTGCCGTCGCTCACGGCGGCGGAACAGCTCCAGGTCATGGCGCACGTCTCGGGGCGGCCGACGCGGTCGGCCCGCGGCCGGGCCCTGGAACTCCTCGACGCGGTGGGCCTCGCGGACCTGGCCGGGCGCCGGCCGCACCAGCTCTCCGGAGGGCAGCGGCAGCGGGTCAACATCGCGCGGGCCCTGATGAACGAACCGGCCGTCCTCCTCGTCGACGAGCCGACGAGCGCACTGGACCACGAACGGGGGGCCGCGGTGATGGAGCTGCTGGCGGGGCTGACGGTGGGGAGGGGCACGGCGACGGTCCTGGTGACGCACGACAGGGGGCATGCGGGGCGGGCGGACCGGGTGGTGGAGGTCAGGGACGGCCGGCTGTCACCCCCGGTCACCGCCTGACCCTCCCCGTCGGCACGAGCCGCGCCGGGTGGCGGCGTGCGCCGGGGCGTGGGGGTCCCCCGGGCGGAGTCCGGGACCCCCACGCCCCGGCGGGACGACCGCCCGCACGGGGCTACGCTCCGCCGTTGCCCGTCGTGTTCGCCAGTGCCGCCGACAGTTCCCGCGCCACCTCCTGGAGGATCGGCACGATCTTCTCCGTCGCCGCCTCCGTCACGCGGCCCGCCGGGCCCGAGATCGAGATGGCCGCCGCGGTGGGGGAGTCGGGGACCGAGACCGCGAGGCAGCGGACTCCTATCTCCTGCTCGTTGTCGTCGACCGCGTACCCCGTCTCGCGGACCGCGACGAGCGCGTCGAGGAAGCCCTCCGGGGTGGTGATCGTCTTCTCCGTGGCCGCCGGCATGCCGGTGCGGGCCAGCAGCGCGCGGACCTCCTCGGCCGGGGTGTGCGCCAGCAGCGCCTTGCCGACACCGGTCGAGTGCGGCAGCACCCGCCGGCCGACCTCGGTGAACATCCGCATCGAGTGCTTGGACGGCACCTGCGCCACGTACACGATCTCGTCGCCGTCGAGCAGCGCCATGTTCGCGGTCTCGCCGGTCTCCTCGACGAGCCGCGCCAGGTACGGGCGCGCCCAGGTGCCGAGGAGGCGGGAGGCGGACTCGCCGAGCCGGATGAGCCGGGGGCCGAGCGCGTACCGCCGGTTCGGCTGCTGGCGCACGTACCCGCAGGCGACCAGGGTGCGCATCAGGCGGTGGATGGTGGGGAGCGGGAGTCCGCTGCTGGCGGAGAGCTCGCTCAGCCCGACCTCGCCCCCGGCGTCGGCCATCCGCTCCAGGAGGTCGAAGGCACGCTCAAGGGACTGGACGCCCCCGCTCGCGGCGGGCTTGGCGGCGTCGGTGGTGCTGGCGCTGGACGTCGGCACGTCAACGGTCCTTTCGGGGCAGGCGGGCAAGGCAGCAGCCTACCGGCCCATCGGCCGGGGTACATGGTCCTGGTGTCGGCGTCCGCGCCGGTCAGGACGTGTTTGTCCGGTGTCGGAGACGGCCCGGAGCCGTCCGGGTCGCCCCCGGCTGTACGGAGCTACGTTCTACTGTACGGAATTTGCATTTCACTTGGTGGAAACATCCAAGTGGCCCTCGGTGCCGCCCGGCATCCTCGCCGATGCTGGAAGTGTGCCCTTGACGACATGTCGTCCGGAAGTGAAGACTCCTTCAACAGTTCGTTGAATTTCTTCGTGAAGCACTGGAAGAGGGGTACGGGTGGACGTCAACCTGGTCCTGCGCTCGACGCGTGTCATCACCCCCGAGGGGACACGCCCGGCGTCGATCGCCGTCTCCGGAGGGACGATCACGGCCGTGCTGCCGTACGACGCCGAGGTACCCGCCGGTGCCCGGCTCGAGGACGTCGGCGACGACGTCGTGCTGCCCGGACTCGTCGACACCCACGTGCACGTGAACGACCCCGGCCGCACCGAGTGGGAGGGCTTCTGGACCGCCACCCGCGCGGCCGCCGCCGGCGGCATCACCACCCTCCTCGACATGCCGCTCAACTCGCTGCCGCCCACCACCACCGTGGAGAACCTGCGCGTCAAGCAGGAGGTCGCCCGCGCCAAGGCGCACGTCGACGTCGGCTTCTGGGGCGGCGCCCTGCCCGACAACGTCAAGGACCTGCGCCCGCTGCACGACGCAGGCGTCTTCGGCTTCAAGTGCTTCCTGTCGCCCTCCGGCGTGGAGGAGTTCCCCGAGCTCGACCAGGAGCAGCTGGCGACCTCGCTCGCGGAGATCTCCGGCTTCGACGGCCTGATGATCGTCCACGCCGAGGACCCCCACCACCTCGCCGCCGCGCCCCAGCGCTCCGGCGGCGCGTACGCCGACTTCCTCGCCTCGCGCCCCCGCGACGCCGAGAACACGGCGATCGAGAACCTGATCAACCAGGCCCGCCGGCTCAACGCCCGCGTCCACGTCCTGCACCTCTCCTCCTCCGACGCGCTCCCGGTCCTCGCCGCCGCCAGGGCCGAGGGCGTCAAGGTCACCGTCGAGTCCTGCCCGCACTTCCTCACGCTCACCGCCGAGGAGATCCCGGACGGGGCCACCGAGTTCAAGTGCTGCCCGCCCATCCGCGAGGCGGTCAACCAGGACGCGCTCTGGCAGGGGCTCGCGGACGGCACGATCGACTGCATCGTCTCCGACCACTCCCCGTCCACCACCGACCTCAAGACGCCCGACTTCGCGTCCGCCTGGGGCGGCATCTCCTCCCTCCAGCTCGGCCTGCCCGCCATCTGGACCGAGGCCCGCCGCCGCGGCTTCGACCTCACCGACGTCGTCCGCTGGATGTCCGAGGGCCCGGCCCGGCTCGCCGGCCTCACCCGCAAGGGCGCCATCGAGGCCGGCCGCGACGCCGACTTCGCCGTGCTCGACCCCGAGGCGACCTTCACCGTCGACCCGGCCGAGCTCCAGCACCGCAACCGGATCACCGCCTACGCGGGCCGCACCCTCAACGGCGTCGTCACCTCCACCTGGCTGCGCGGCGAGCGCATCGCCGACCACGGCACCCTCGCCGAGCCCTCCGGCCGCCTCCTCGAAAGGAACAACTGACCCGTGAGCACCGGCATACCCTCCTTCACCGGCGACGCCAGCCCCTACGGCGGCGGCGACCCGTACGCCGACTACCGGACGGCCGACTTCCCCTTCACCCAGTACGCCGACCTCGCCGACCGCCGCCTCGGCGCGGGCGTCATCGCCGCCAACGACGAGTTCTTCGCCGAGCGCGAGAACCTCCTCAAGCCCGAAGCGGCCGAGTTCGACCCCGAGCACTTCGGCCACAAGGGCAAGATCATGGACGGCTGGGAGACCCGCCGCCGCCGCGGCGTCTCCGCCCAGCAGCCGCACCCCACCGAGGACGACCACGACTGGGCCCTCGTACGGCTCGGCGCGCCCGGCGTCGTCCGCGGCATCGTCCTCGACACCGCCCACTTCCGCGGCAACTACCCGCAGGCCGTCTCCGTCGAGGCCGCCTCCGTCCCCGGCTCGCCCTCGCCCGAGGAGCTCCTCGCCGACGACGTCAAGTGGACGGTGCTCGTCCCGCGCACCGCCGTCGGCGGGCACGCGGCCAACGGCTTCGCCGTCGACGTCGAGCAGCGCTTCACCCACCTGCGCGTCAACCAGCACCCCGACGGTGGCATCGCCCGCCTCCGCGTGTACGGCGAAGTGGCCCCCGACCCGCAGTGGCTCGGCGTGCTCGGCACCTTCGATCTCGCGGCCCTGGAGAACGGCGGCCAGGTCGAGGACGCCTCCGACCGCTTCTACTCCCCGGCCACCAACACCATCCAGCCCGGCCGCTCCCGCAAGATGGACGACGGCTGGGAGACCCGCCGCCGCCGCGACAAGGGCAACGACTGGATCCGCTACCAGCTCGTCGCCGAGTCCGAGATCCGCGCCGTCGAGATCGACACCGCCTACCTCAAGGGCAACAGCGCCGGCTGGGCCGCGCTCTCCGTCGCCGCCGAAGGCTCCGAGGAGTGGACCGAGATCCTGCCCCGGACCCGCCTCCAGCCCGACACCAACCACCGGTTCGTGCTCGACACCCCGGCGATCGGCTCCCGCGTGCGGATCGACATCTACCCGGACGGCGGCATCTCCCGCCTCCGCCTCTTCGGCTCCCTCACGGACGCCGGCACGGCCCGACTCACCGCCCGCCACCAGGAACTGGGCGGCTGACCGGACCCGCACACGGGAAGGCCGGGGCGCGTCCCCGGCCTCCCGCCACGAACTGGGCGGGTACGACACCCCGCCCGGCCCGCGAGGGCGCACCGGCCCGACAGCACCGGTGCGCCCTCGCGTACCCCTTTTTTTGAGGGCTCGGTTCGCCTCCGGGCGCCCGGCGCCGGGCTCACGACCCCGACCGTGCTCGGCCCCCCCTCGTTCCTCGGCGGGCCTGCGCGCGCTCGGGGTCGTTCCCCCGGCGGCGCCCTTCGGCTCACTCGCCGGTCCTGCACGTGGGCCCCGCCTCCGGGCGCCCGGTGCCGGGCTCACGACCCCGACCGTGCTCGCCCCCCCTCGTTCCTCGGCGGGCCTGCGCGCTCGGCGTCGTTCCCCCGGCGGCGCCCTTCGGCTCACTCGCCGGTCCTGCACGTGGGCCCCGGGCGGCCTGGAGCCGGGCGCAGGACCCGCGCCTCCGTCGTCACGCCGCGTGCCCGCCGTCCACCGTGAACTCCGCGCCCGTCACGTACCGGCCCTCCGGGCCCGCCAGGAACGCCACCGTCGCGGCCACCTCCTCCGCCGTGCCGAACCTGCCCAAGGCCGTCAGGGCCGCCTGGTCCGCCGCGTACGGGCCGTCCGCCGGGTTCATGTCCGTGTCGATGGGGCCCGGGTGCACCAGGTTCGCCGTGATGCCGCGGCCGCCGAGTTCCCTCGCCAGCCCCTTCGTCAGGCCGATCAGCGCCGTCTTGCTCAGCGCGTACAGCACCCCGCCGGGGCCCGGCACCCGCTGGGCCATGCAGCTGCCGACGGTGACGATCCGGCCGCCGTCCCCAAGGTGCCCGGCCGCCGCCTGCGCGGCGAGGAACGCCGCCCGCACGTTCACGGCGAGGACCCGGTCCACATCCGTGAGGGCCAGGGACTCCAGCGGTCCGAGCACACCGACCCCGGCGTTGTTCACCAGCACGTCGAGCCGGCCCAGGGCGTCCGCCGCCCAGTTCACCGCGCCCGCCGCGTCCCCCGGGTCGGCCGCGTCCGCCCGCAGCGGCAGCGCCCTCCGCCCGGTCGCCTCGATGCGCGCGGCCACCTCCTTGGCGCGCACCTCGTCCCGTACATAGGTGAAGGCGACGTCGGCGCCCTCCTCCGCGAGCCGCACGGCCGTGGCCGCGCCGATCCCGCGGCTGCCGCCCGTCACCAGGACCGCCATGCCGTTCATCGTGGACATCCCGATTCCTCCGTAGCCAAGAAGCCATAAGTGGTTGCGGGTTCAATGAAAGTCGTCCGGGCTCCGGGAGGCTGGCGGGAATCGGACGGCGACCCCGGCGCCGGGCGCGGGCCCCGCGCCGGCCTAGAAAGGTGTAGCCACCACAGGCCCCTCCCGGTACGGTGATCGCTCCACGTGCGAGCCGTCGAAGTCTCCACCCCACCTCAAGAGTTGGAGATGCGGCCGCCATGTCAGCTTCGTCGACCGCCGCCCCGCTGTCCCTCGGTGCCCCCCGCCCGGCCTGGCTCACCGACCTGCCCGTCCTGCTCGTCGCCGTCGTCTGGGGCGCCAGCTACCTCGCGGCCAAGGGCATCACCACCACCCACACCGTGATCGCGGTCCTCGTGCTGCGGTTCGCCGTGGTGCTGCCCGTCCTCGTCGTCGCCGGCTGGACCAGGCTCCGGGCCCTGAGCGCCGCCCAGTGGCGCGGCGCCGGAGCGCTCGGACTGATCCTCGGCGGGATCTTCCTCCTGGAGACCTACGGCGTCGTCCACACCTCCGCCACCAACGCGGGCCTGATCATCAGCCTCACCATGGTCTTCACCCCGCTCGCCGAGGCCGCCGCGACCCGGGTCCGGCCGCCCCGCGCCTTCCTGGGCGCCGCCGCGCTCTCCGTCCTCGGCGTGGTCCTCCTCACCCAGGGCGGCGGCTTCACCACCCCCTCCCTCGGCGACCTGCTCATGCTGCTCGCCGCCCTCGCCCGTACGGTCCACGTCCTGGCGATGTCCCGCATCAGGGCGGTCCGTTCGGCCGACTCGCTCTCCCTGACCACCGTGCAGCTCGGCTCCGCCGTCGCCGTCTTCGCGGCCATCGCGGCCTTCCCCGGCACCGGCGCCACGCCCTGGGCGGTGGCCCTGGACTTCGGCCCGCGCGAGTGGGCCGGACTGCTCTTCCTCTCCGTCTTCTGCACGCTCTTCGCCTTCTTCGTGCAGATGTGGGCCGTCCGCCGGACCTCCCCGTCCCGGGTCAGCCTCCTCCTCGGCACGGAACCCCTCTGGGCCGCCGCCGCGGGCATCGCCCTCGCCGGCGACCGCCCCGGCCTCCTCGGCCTCGCCGGGGCGATCCTCGTGCTGGCGGGCACCGGTTGGGGCCGCCGGGCCGCCGACCGCCACGCCGGGTAGGTTGTCCGACCATGCGTTCACTGGTCTACGACAACGAGTTCCGCGCCAAGGCCCGCCGCACCCAGGGCTGGGGCCTCGGGCTCTTCACCCTCGCCGCCCTGTGCTGGGTCTGGCTCGGCGTCATGCTCCTCACCCCGTACGAGGACGCCGACGGCGGCAGCCCCTGCCCCGCCCTGCTCACCAGCGAGTACGTCCACGACAAGGAGTGCGTGGAGAGCCGGGACTGGCCCGGCACCCTCGCCCTCCTCGGGATATCCGTCCCCTTCGCCGTGGTCGGCGGGGCCCTCTACACCAGCGGCTCGGTCTCCCACCGGATGGCCGAGCACCTCGCCGAGGTGACCCGGCTCGACGCGGCGAGCACCCCGCGGGACTGAACCCCGGGGCGTACGCCGCTCAGGACTTCGCCACCCGGTCCGACACGATCATGAGCACCAGGCCCAGCACCGCGATCACAATGTCGGCGAACAGCTCACGGCCCTCCAGGAACCACACGTTCTCCGTGAGGAACCGGGTCACGCCGAGGAGGCGGAACCAGCCGTCCGTCAGTTCGCGCACCACCCCGGCCACACCGAAGAGAGCGAGCAGGAAACCGGCGACCTCGAGAAACTTCTTCATGCGGTGATCATGGCGGGGCCGGTCGACCGGCCGCGTCCGCCTCCGGGCCACGGGCCCCGCGACCGAAGTATCGACCTCCGCGACTTCGGTAGCGGCCCGGCCGCCGCTGCCCCGCCCGGCGCCTCCCGCTGCGTACATTGCCACTATGAACCGCACGGACCGGCAGCGCTGGCTGCTCCCCTCCCACCTGGCCGGACCCGGTGGGAACGAGGAGGGCAGGCCCCGCCGTACCGTCCGCGACTGGATCGTGGACACCTCGATCTTCCTCCTCGCGGCCCTCGTCGGCCTGATCGCCGCCGACACCAGCGCGCAGTACACCAGCGGGGCCGTCACCATCGTCGACCAGCTCCTGGGCGCCGCGGGCTGCTGCGCCCTCTGGCTGCGCCGCCGCTGGCCCGCGGGGCTCGCGATCGGCCTCTCGCTGCTCAACCTCGTGGCCCCGGTCGCGGCCGGCGCCCTCCTCGCGAGCCTCTTCAGCGTCGCCGTGCGCAGACCCTTCCGCGAGGTCGCCGCGATCGGCGCGCTCGCCGTCGCCACCTCCACCGTGCAGGCCTTCATCCGGCCCGACCCCACCACCAACACCGGGCTCTCCATCGCCCTCGGCTTCACCCTCATCCTCCTCGTCACCGCCTGGGGCATGCTCGTCCGCTCCCGCCGCCAGCTCGTCGAGGCGCTGCGGGAGCGCGCCCGCCGCGCCGAGGCCGAGGCCGAGCTGCGCGCCGCCCAGGCCCAGCGGCTCGCCCGCGAGGCCATCGCCCGCGAGATGCACGACGTCCTCGCCCACCGCCTCACCCTGCTCAGCGTGCACGCCGGAGCCCTGGAGTTCCGCCCCGACGCCCCGCCCGAGCAGGTCGCCCGCGCCGCCGGCGTCATCCGCGACAGCGCCCACGAGGCCCTCCAGGACCTCCGCGAGATCATCGGCGTGCTCCGGGCCCCCGGCGAGAACGGCGACGGCGGCGACCGGCCGCAGCCCACCCTCGCCACCCTCGACGCGCTGATCGACGAGTCCCGCGAGGCCGGCGCGGACGTCGTCCTCGACACCACCGTCGACGAACCGTCCACCGTGCCCGCCGCCACCGGCCGCACGGTCTACCGCATCGCGCAGGAGGGCCTCACCAACGCCCGCAAGCACGCCCCGGGGACCACCGTCACCGTCACCGTCCGCGGCCGCCCCGGCGAGGGACTCACCGTCGACGTCCACAACCCGGCCCCCGACGGCCCCGTCCCGCCCGTCCCCGGCTCCGGCCAGGGACTGATCGGACTCACCGAACGCGCCGCGCTCGCCGGCGGCCGGATGGAGCACGGACCCGCCCCCGACGGCGGATTCTCGCTGCACGCCTGGCTACCGTGGCCCGCATGACCATCCGGCTGCTCATCGTCGACGACGACCCCCTGGTCCGCGCGGGCCTCACCCTGATGCTCGGCGGCGCCGAGGACCTGCAGATCGTCGGCGAGGGCGCCGACGGCCGCGAGGTCCCCGAACTCGTCGCCCGGTACGCCCCCGACGTGGTCCTCATGGACATCCGCATGCCGCAGGTGGACGGGCTCACCGCCACCGAACGGCTCCGCGCCGAGCCCGGCGCACCCGAGGTCGTCGTCCTCACCACCTTCCACGCCGACGAGCAGGTGCTGCGCGCCCTGCGGGCCGGCGCGGCCGGGTTCGTCCTCAAGGACACGCCGCCCGCCGAGATCCTCGCCGCCGTCCGCCGGGTCGCCGCCGGGGACCCGGTGCTGTCCCCGGCGGTCACCCGTCAGCTCATGACCCACGTCGCGGGCCGGCCCGAGCGGTCCCCCCGCGACGCGGCCGCCGGCCGCCTCGCCGAACTCGCCGACCGCGAGCGGGAGGTGGCCGTCGCCGTGGGGCGCGGCCTCGCCAACGCGGAGATCGCCGCCGAGCTCTACATGAGCGTGCCCACGGTGAAGACCCACGTCTCGCGCGTCCTCGCCAAGCTGGGCCTCAACAACCGCGTCCAGATCGCGCTCCTCGTCCACGACGCCGGCCTGCTCGACGACGAGGGCCGGAAGTGATCGATTCGAGCCGGTCCCGTTCGGATAGTCTGCGTCGATGTCCGTCATCGAACTGGGGGAGTACGGCGCGGACTTCACCGCGGATCCGTACCCCTTCTACGCACGACTCCGGGAAGCCGGTCCCGTCCACGAGGTCCGGATGCCCGACGGCTTCCGGTTCTGGCTGGTCGTCGGCCACGAGGAGGGGCGCGCCGCCCTCGCCGACCCCCGGCTCGCCAAGTCCCCGTCCGTGATCGGCGTACGGCCGCCGGAGGAGGACGCCATCGGCGTCCACCTTCTCGCGGCCGACGCGCCCGACCACACCCGGCTGCGCCGCCTGGTCACGGGCGAGTTCACCGGCCGCCGGGTGGAGAACCTGCGGCCCCGCATCGAGCGGCTCACCGCCGACCTGGTCGACGCGATGGAACCGGCCGGCCGCGCCGACCTCGTCGACGCCTTCGCCTACCCGCTGCCGATCACCGTCATCTGCGAGCTCCTCGGGGTCCCCACGAAGGACCGCGACACCTTCCGCCGCTGGTCCACGGAGCTGGTCAGCCCGACCGGCGAGGAGGACTTCTCGCGCAGCATGGTGGACTTCGGCGCCTACCTCGACGAGCTGATCGAGGACAAGCGGGCCGCCGGTCCCTCCGACGACCTGCTCTCCGGCCTGATCGCCTCCCGGGCCGAGGACGGCGACCGGCTCTCCGGACCCGAACTCCGCGCCATGGCCTACCTGCTGCTCATCGCGGGCCACGAGACGACCGTCAACCTGATCGCCAACACCGTCCGCAACCTGCTCACCCATCCCGACCAGCTCGCCGCGCTGCGCGCCGACCCGGGTCTGCTGGACGGCACGATCGAGGAGTCCCTGCGGTACGACGGGCCGGTCGAGACCAGCACCTTCCGGTTCAGCCGGGTACCCGTCACCCTCGGCGGCACCGAGATCCCGGCCGGCCGGCACGTGCTGGTCGCCATCGGAGCGCTCGACCGCGACCCGGCCCGCTTCCCCGCACCCGACCGCTTCGACATCCGCCGCGACACGCGGGGCCACCTCGCCTTCGGGCACGGCGTCCACTACTGCCTCGGCGCCCCGCTCGCCCGCCTGGAGGGCCGTATCGCGCTCCGGACCCTCCTCGACCGCTTCCCGAAGCTGGAACTCGACCCCGACGGCGAGGCCTGGGAATGGCTCCCCGGCCTCCTGATGCGCGGAACCCGCCACCTCCCGGTCCGCTGGTGACCCCCCACCCGGCCGCCCACCGCTGACCGTCGGGTCCCGGGCCCCGCCGCATGCCGCGAGGCCCGGGACCCGGGGCGGCCCTCACCTCTCCCGGCCCGCACCTCCCTTCCCGGCGAAGGCCCGCCCTCCCGGCCGGGGACCCGTCAGGCGCGGGGCGCGCAGGGGGTGCAGCAGGCGGGTGCCGGTTCGACGCACACGGTGACCGCGTCGGTGTTGTCGGACGGGTCGGGGTCCTTCTCGGCGGCGGTGACGGTGGCCGTGTTGGTGACACTGCCCGGCCGGGTGGCCTTGGCCCACACGGTGAGGGCGGCGCGCGCGCCGACGGCCAGCGCGCCGACGGACCACCGGCCGGTCTCCGGGTCGTAGCCGCCCGCGTCGGTGTCGGCGGAGAGGAGGACGAGACCGTCGGGAAGGCGGTCGGCGACCGTGACGCCGGAGGCCGGGCTGGGACCGGCGTTGTGGACGCTCAGGCGGTACGTGACGGTCTGGCCGACCGTCACGGTGGTCGCGTCGGCCGCCTTGGTCACGGCCAGATCGGCGGCCGGCCTCACCTCGGTCACCGCCTCGTCGGAGGTCGACGTCAGCGGCTCCGGCGTGGAGCCGAGCCGGTTCTCGTACGCGGCGACGGCGGTGTTGGTCACCCGGGTGCCCGCCGTCTCCAGACCGAGGGTGACCCGGTACTCGACGGTGGTGCCCCCGGGCAGAGCGGCGGTGTTGGCCAGACTGCCGCCCTGGGTGGCGGATGCTCCGGTGCCGAGCCGGAAGACCACCGTGTCGCTCGCGGCGTCGTACGCCGCCTCGTCGTCACCCGCCGGATCGGACTTCACGCCCGCGTTCGGGCCGTCGATGATCCGGAGCGAGCCGGGAACGTACGTCGTCCCCGGAGGCAGTACGTCGGTCAGGGTGAGCCGTTCGGCGGCTCCGCCCCCCTCGTTCCTGGCGGTGATCCGGTAGGTGACGACGTCGCCGACGTCCAACGGGCCGGCCGGGACGGCGGTCTTGGTGAGCACCACGTGGGGAGCGGTGCCGAAGAACACCCCGTCGAGGAAGTTGCCGACTCCCCGGTTGCCGCCGGCCGCCGAGACGGACCGGAAGGCGAACCGGGTGACGGTCTGCCCGGCCGGGACGGTGTAGGTGCCGGTGTAGTACCCCCACGCGGTGTTGCCGTCGGTGATGGAGCGCTGCTCCACCGTGTTGCCCGGAGCGCCGATGTCCAGGGCCATCGTGTCCTGTCCCTGCCGGCCGCGGTGGTACAGCCGCCAGTACAGCTTGGTGCCCGGGGTGGTGGGCAGGTCCTGGTAGAGGGTGGAGACCTGGTTGGCGTTGAGTTCGGCGAACTGCTCGCCCTCCGCGGAGGGCACGCCGTTGAAGCCGGAGTGCCACAGCTCGACCATGTGGTCCGTGGCGGTGGTGAGCCAGCCCGGGACGTGCCGGGGAGCCTGGGTCTGCGAGGCGTCCGGGAGGAACGCCATGTCGGTCACGGACGGCTGCTCGAAGGATCCGTTGACGAGGGCGACACGGAGGGGGACGGAAGGAGGTGTGCTCATGGTGACGTCTCCGATCGGTCGACGGTGCGCGAGGGCCCACCGCCCCGGACACGGGCCGAGGGGTGGGAACGCCCCGTAGCTCACCGCCCCCGCACCGCCGGGTACAGCGGGGCCCGGGACCTCCCGGCCAGCGCCGGCGGTCGGGTTTGCCCGCGGCGGACACCGCGCGTGACGGTGCTCCCGCCCCTCGCCGCCTCCCTCCGGCGACCTCACCGGTCACCCGTGGACCACGGCGCACGCGGGTATCTCCCGCGCTGACCGGATGACATGGCACTCTGGCGTTCACGCGCCACCGGAACGAGTGAACCGGTGATCGCCGAGTTGACGCTTGACGGCGGTCGGGCCGCGCCGACCGGCGGTCTCCGGTGCCTCGCACGACCGTGGACCCGGCCGCGACCGGCCGCTCGACCGCCCCGGCGGTCCGGCGACGGGACAGGCAGCCCCTAGCCGATGTCCGCCACCCGTCCTAGCCGATGTCCGCCACCCGCACCGGGCGCCGCTCCCGCCGCGACCGCTCGCAGGCCTCCGCGATCCGGAGCGCCGCCAGGGCCTCCCGACCGTCGCAGGGATTGGGCGCCTCGCCGCGTACCAGGCGCACGAAGGCGTCCAGCTCCGCCTCGTACGCGGGGGCGAACCGCTCCAGGAAGCCGGACCACGGCTTCCCCGGCGGGGCCGGCGCCCAGGGCTCCACCGAGGTGAGCGGGGTCCGGTCGTCCAGGCCGACCGCGATCTGGTCCAGATCGCCCGCCAGCTCCATGCGGACGTCGTACCCGGCGCCGTTGCAGCGGGTCGCCGTCGCCGTCACGAGGGCGCCGTCGTCCAGCGTGAGCAGCGCGGCGGCCGTCGACACGTCGCCGGCCTCCCGGAACATCGCGGGCCCGCCGTCCGACCCCGTCGCGTACACCTCCACGACCTCCCGCCCGGTCACCCAGCGCACGACGTCGAAGTCGTGCACCAGGCAGTCCCGGAAGAGGCCGCCGGAGAGGGGCAGGTACGCGGCCGGCGGCGGCGCCGGATCGGAGGTCGCCGCCCGTGCGGTGTGCAGCCGGCCGAGGCGCCCCGAGCGGACCGCCTCGCGCGCCGCCCGGTACCCGGCGTCGAAGCGCCGCATGAAGCCGATCTGGAGCTCCGTGCCCGCCGCGGCCACCGCCGCCAGCGCGGCCGCCGTCCCCGGCACGTCCAGGGCGATCGGCTTCTCGCAGAAGGCCGGCAGCCCCGCGCCCGCCGCACGGGCGATCAGCTCCGCGTGCGCGGCGGTCGCCGAGGCGATCACCACGGCGTCCAATGCGTGGGCGAACAGCGAGGGGACGTCGGGGGCGGCCTCCGCCCCCAGCGCGCCCGCGACCCCGGCCGCCCGCGAGGCGTCCGCGTCCGCCACCACCAGCGACCCGACCTCCGGGTGGCGGGCCAGCACGCCCGCGTGGAAGCTCCCGATCCGGCCCGTACCGATGAGTCCGATGCGCATGGCCCCACCGTGGAGCCGTCCGCCCCCGGTGTCAAGGATTTGTCAGGACAACCGGACGTCACGACTTCCCGTCATCCACGCACCGGGCTACGCTCCCCCCGTGTCCAAGCAGTCCGGCTCCTCCCTGCCCCCGCTCTCCGTGGACCGCAGCAGTCCGGTCCCGCTGTACTTCCAGCTGGCCCGGCAGCTGGAGAGCGCCGTGGAGAACGGCACGCTGACCCCGGGCACCCTCCTCGGCAACGAGATCGACCTCGCCACCCGCCTCGGCCTCTCCCGCCCCACCGTCCGCCAGGCCATCCAGACCCTCGTCGACAAGGGCCTCCTGGTCCGCCGCCGGGGCGTCGGCACCCAGGTCGTGCACAGCACGGTCCGCCGCCCGCTGGAGCTCAGCAGCCTCTACGACGACCTCGACGCCGCCGGCCAGCTCCCCGCCACCCGGGTCCTGGTCAACCGCGTCGAGCCCGCCACCGGCCCGGTCGCCGCCGCCCTCCGGCTCCCCGAGGGCAGCGAGGTCGTCTACCTCGAACGGCTCCGCACCGCCCACGGCGAGCCCATGGCCTACCTGCGCAACCACCTGCCCGCCGAACTCCTCGGCCCCGGCGGACCGGACACCGCGCGCCTGGAGGCCACCGGCCTCTACCGGCTGCTCCGCTCCGCCGCGCTCACCCTGCACAGCGCCCGCCAGGCCGTCGGCGCCCGCGCCGCGACCGCCGCCGAGGCCGCCCTGCTGGACGAGCGGGAGGGCGCCCCGCTGCTCACGATGGAACGCGTCACCTTCGACGACACCGGCCGCGCCGTCGAGTACGGCTCCCACCTCTACCGGGCCGACCGCTACACCTTCGAGTTCCAGCTGATGGTCCGTCCGTAGGCCGTACCCCACCGGCGGACGGGCCGGACACCCGCCCCCTGGCGAACGCCACGACCCGCATGACCGATACTGCAATGCACGCCTGCAATGCACGCAAAGGACACAAAGGAGGGCACGGCCTCGTGACCAGGCTTCGGACAGGAGGGGTACGCGCCGCAGTCGGCGCCGTGCTCGCGCTCGCGCTCACCGGGGCGCTCGCCGGGTGCAGCAGCACCGGCGGAAAGCGCGCGGAGGACGCCCGCAAGGCCGCCGAGGCCCAGGGCAGGGCGGTCGTGGACACCCCCCGCTGGACCTTCGCCATGGTGACCCACTCGGGCGACGGCGACACCTTCTGGGACATCGTCCAGAAGGGCGCCAAGCAGGCCGCCGCCAAGGACAACATCAACTTCCTGTACGCCCACAGCGACGAGGCCCAGCAGCAGGCCCAGCTGATCGACTCGTACGTCGCCAAGGGCGTCGACGGCCTGATCGTCACGCTCGCGAAGCCCGACGCCATGAAGAGCGCGGTCGAGAAGGCCGTCAAGGCCGGTATCCCGGTCATCACCGTCAACTCGGGCGCCGAGCAGTCCAAGGCCTACGGAGCCCTCACCCACATCGGCCAGGACGAGACCGTCGCCGGCGAGGCCGTCGGCGAGGAACTCGACAAGCGCGGCAGGAAGAAGGCCCTCTGCGTCCTGCACGAGCAGGGCAACGTCGGCCACGAGCAGCGCTGCGCCGGAACGAAGAAGAGCTTCGACGGCGAACTGGTCAACCTCTACGTCGACGGCACCAACATGCCGGACGTCAAGGCGTCCATCGAGGCCAAGCTCCAGTCGGACAAGGACGTGGACGCCGTCGTGACGCTCGGCGCCCCCTTCGCCGACGCCGCCGTCCAGGCCGCCAAGAGCGCCGGGAGCAAGGCCGAGATCGACACCTTCGACCTCAACGCCAAGGTCGCCGCCTCCCTCAAGGCCGGCACCCTCGGCTTCGCCGTCGACCAGCAGCCCTACCTCCAGGGCTACGAGGCCGTCGACCTCCTCTGGCTGTACCGCTACAACGCCAACGTCCTCGGCGGCGGCAAGCCGGTCCTCACCGGCCCGCAGGTCATCACGAAGGACGACGCGGCGAAGCTCGTCGAGTACGCCGAGCGGGGCACCCGATGAGCTCCACCGCGCCACCGTCGGACGGACTCGACCACGTCGACGAGAGACTGCTGCGCACCACCCCGCTGAAGAAGCTGCTCGCCCGCCCCGAGCTCGGCTCGGTCGTCGGCGCGATCGCCGTCTTCGTCTTCTTCTCCCTCACCGCCGACAGCTTCCTGAACCCGTCCAGCCTCGGCACGGTGCTCTACGCGGCGTCCACCCTCGGCATCATGGCGGTGCCCGTCGCGCTGCTCATGATCGGCGGCGAGTTCGACCTGTCCGCCGGCGTCCTGGTGACCAGCTCGGCCCTCGTCTCGTCGATGTTCAGCTACCAGATGACGGCGAACGTCTGGGTCGGCGTCGGCGTCTCGCTGCTCGTCACCCTGGCCATCGGCGTCTTCAACGGCGTCATGCTGACCCGTACGAAGCTGCCCAGCTTCATCATCACGCTGGGCACCTTCCTCATGCTGACCGGCCTGAACCTCGGCCTCACCAAGCTCATCAGCGGCACCGTCTCCACCAAGAGCATCGCCGACATGGAGGGCTTCCCCTCCGCCCGCGCGCTCTTCGCCTCGCAGCTGACCATCGGCGGCGTCGAGTTCAAGGTCACCATCCTCTGGTGGTTCGGCCTGGTCGCGCTCGCCACCTGGATCCTGCTCCGCACCCGCTTCGGCAACTGGATCTTCGCGGTCGGCGGCAGCGCCGACGCGGCCCGCGCGGTCGGCGTCCCGGTCCACCGGACGAAGATCGGCCTCTACATGGGCGTGGCGCTCTGCGCCTGGATCTCCGGCCAGCACCTGCTCTTCTCCTTCGACGTCGTCCAGTCGGGCGAGGGCGTGGGCAACGAGCTGATCTTCATCATCGCGGCCGTCATCGGCGGCTGCCTGATCACCGGCGGCTACGGCTCCGCCATCGGCTCCGCGATCGGCGCCCTCATCTTCGGCATGACGAGCAAGGGCATCGTGTACGCCGAGTGGAACCCGGACTGGTTCAAGTTCTTCCTGGGAGCGATGCTCCTCCTGGCGACCCTGCTCAACGCCTGGATCCGCAAGCGCGTGGAGGCCACCAAGTGACGGAGAAGACCGCGCCCCTCGTCGAGCTCGACGACGTCAGCAAGTACTACGGCAACATCCGCGCCCTCGAAGGGGTCTCCCTGGAGGTCCGCGCCGGCGAGATCTCCTGCGTCCTCGGTGACAACGGCGCCGGCAAGTCCACCCTCATCAAGATCGTCGCGGGCCTCCACCGGCACGACACCGGGACCTTCCGCATCGAGGGCGAGGAGGTCACCCTCGCCAACCCGCGCGACGCCCTCGACCGGGGCATCGCCACCGTCTACCAGGACCTCGCCGTCGTCCCGCTCATGCCGGTCTGGCGGAACTTCTTCCTCGGCTCCGAGCCCACGAAGGGCTCCGGCCCCTTCAAGCGGCTCGACGTCGGCCTGATGCGGACCACCACCCGCGAGGCGCTGCTCCGCATGGGCATCGACCTGCGCGACGTCGACCAGCCCATCGGCACCCTGTCCGGTGGCGAGCGGCAGTGCGTGGCCATCGCCCGGGCCGTCCACTTCGGCGCGAAGGTCCTCGTCCTCGACGAGCCGACCGCCGCCCTGGGCGTCAAGCAGTCCGGCGTCGTCCTGAAGTACGTCGCGGCCGCCCGCGACCAGGGTCTCGGCGTGGTCCTCATCACCCACAACCCGCACCACGCGTACCTCGTCGGCGACCGCTTCGTCCTGCTCAAGCGGGGCGTGATGGCCGGCAGCCACAGCAAGGGCTCCATCACGCTCGACGAGTTGACCCGCCAGATGGCCGGCGGCACCGAGCTGGAGGACCTGCGGCACGAGCTGGAGCGGCCGTCCGCGACGTGACGGACCCCCCGCGGCCCGCCGCCGAGGTAACGGCCCCTTGACACCGCACCTGGCAGAATCGGAGCCGATGAGTACCTACCGTGACCTCGCCCACCGGGGATCGGCCCGGGGCACCGTGCTGCGGACCGTCGGCTCCCGGGAGCGGCGCTCCCACCTGACGGCGCCGCGGGTGCCGACCGTCGGCATCGACATCGGCGGTACGAAGGTGATGGCCGGCGTCGTCGACGCCGACGGCAACATCCTGGAGAAGCTCCGCACGGAGACCCCGGACAAGTCCAAGAGCGCCAAGGTCGTCGAGGACACCATCGTCGAGCTGGTCCTGGACCTCTCCGACCGGCACGACGTGCACGCGGTCGGCATCGGCGCGGCCGGCTGGGTCGACGCCGACCGGGCCACGGTGCTCTTCGCCCCGCACCTCGCCTGGCGCAACGAACCCCTCAGGGACGCCCTCCAGAGCCGCCTCGCCGTCCCGGTCATGGTGGACAACGACGCCAACACCGCGGCCTGGGCCGAGTGGCGCTTCGGCGCCGGACGCGGCGAGGACCACCTCGTCATGATCACCCTCGGCACCGGTATCGGCGGCGCCATCCTGGAGGACGGCCAGGTCAAGCGCGGCCGGTTCGGGGTGGCCGGCGAGTTCGGCCACATGCAGGTCGTCCCCGGGGGCCACCGCTGCCCCTGCGGCAACCGCGGCTGCTGGGAGCAGTACAGCTCCGGCAACGCGCTGGTCCGCGAGGCCCGTGAGCTGGCGGCCGCCGACTCCCCGGTGGCGTACGGGATCATCGAACGGGTCAAGGGGAACGTCCCCGAGATCACCGGACCGCTCATCACCGAGCTCGCCCGCGAGGGCGACGCCATGTGCGTGGAGCTGTTCCAGGACATCGGGCAGTGGCTCGGGGTCGGCATCGCCAACCTGGCCGCCGCCCTCGACCCCTCCTGCTTCGTCATCGGCGGCGGCGTCTCGGCCGCCGACGACCTGCTCATCGGCCCCGCCAGGGACTCCTTCCGCCGCCACCTCACCGGCCGCGGCTACCGTCCCGAGGCCCGCATCACCCGCGCCCAGCTCGGCCCCGAGGCGGGGATGGTCGGCGCCGCCGACCTCGCCCGCCTCGTCGCCCGCCGCTTCCGCCGCGCCAACCGGCGCCGGGTGGAGCGGTACGAACGGTACGAGCGCTACGCCCAGGCCCTGCGCAGCGGGACCTCGGGCCGGGCCGCCCGTACCCCCGAGGATCCGCCTTCATGACCCGGCCCCACCAGTCCACCCCGCCGCGCGACCCCGGGGGCAAGCTCCCCGAGGACCACCGGCACATGATCCGCCGCCGCTGGCTGACCGCCGTCATCATCGTCCTGCTCGTCGGCATCCCGGCCGGCTACCTCGTCATCTCCGCGGGCCAGAGCCGCGACAGCGGCCGCGACAAGGAGCGCGAGTCGTCCGCGGCGGGCCTCCAGGACAACTGGCCCTCGCTCATGAAGCGCCGGATCTTCGAGGTGCCGATCCCCGCGGGGGCGTGGGACGTCGCGTACTACGAGACGAGCAACTGGAAGACCAGCCGGCTGTACGTCCAGTTCTCGACCACCGCCGCCGGCCTGGACGCCTTCCTGGCCGAGTCCGGCACGAGCCGCGCGGCCCTCACCCCGGGCCGCATCACGGTCGGCGACCGTGACGCCGACATCGTGGGCTGGCGCTTCGCCGAGGGCATGAGCTGGGCGGGCACGACGGTACGCCGCGAGGACCCGCGCCCGGCGACGGACCTGACGGTCGACCTGACGGAACCGGCGTTCCCCCGGGTGTACGCGGTCTCGACGACGAGCCCCTGAGCGGCGCCGGGTCCGTGGGGGAGGGCCCGCGCCGGTGCGAACGCCCCGACCGCGGGGCCGGGCGTCCCCGTCCCCCGCGCCCGCGCGGCGCGCGGAGTCAGGCGTTCTTCTCCATGCCCGGGCGCAGGCGGGCGAGCAGGTCGTAGAGGGTCGCGCTCTCGGCGGGGTCGAGGGTGTCGAGTGCGCCGCTCGTCGCCTGCATCTCCTCGCGCACGCGGCGGATGACGTCCCGGCCCTCGTCGGTCGCCACGACGTTCTTGACGCGGCGGTCTGAGGGGTCGGGTTCGCGGCGGACCAGGGCGCGCGCCTCCAGGCGGTCGATGATGCCGGTGACGTTGGAGGCGTCGCAGACCAGCAGGGTGGCCAGGGCGCGCATCGGCAGCGGGCCGTCGAGCTGTGCGAGGACCTTCGCCTGGGTGGAGGTCAGGCCGTGGTGCGCCGCGGCGGACGCGAAGTCGCGCCACTGGGCCGTGCCGATGGCGGCGAGGAGCTCCATGAGCTGGAGCCTGGTGGGCCGGGAGGTCGTCGCGCTCATGGGTCGAGGGTACTCAGAACACTTGACATTATCAATTGTTTACTTGACCACCTCAAGCATTCCGGTCTACCGTCGCGAAGTACTTGATGACATCAAACATCGATGATCTGAAGCTCCCGCGCCACCGGAAAAGGCCCCTCCCTGCCATGAGCCACGCCCCCACGCCGCCCGCCGCCGACCCCCGGCGCGAGACGGTCGTCGTCTTCGCCCTGAGCCTCGCCGCCATGGTCGTCTCGATGATGCAGACCCTGCCGGTCCCGATCCTCGGCCTCATCCGCACCGACCTCGGCGCCTCGACCGCCGACGTCAGCTGGGTCACCACCGCCACGCTGCTCTCCGCCGCCGTGTTCACCCCGCTGCTCGGCCGCTTCGGCGACCAGCACGGCAAGAAGCCCACCCTCGTCGCCGTCCTCGGCGTCATGGTCGCCGGCTCGGTCGTCGCCGCCCTCGCGACCTCGCTGCCCCTGCTGATCCTCGGCCGCGTCCTCCAGGGCGCCGCCACCGCGATCTTCCCGCTCGCCCTCTCCGTCCTGCGCGAGGAGGTCGGGCCGCAGCGGCTGCCCGGCGCCATGTCGCTGGTCAGCGGCACCCTCGCCTTCGGCAGCGGCCTCGCCCTCGTCGCCACCGGCCTGCTCACCTCCGGCGCCGACGCCGACTACCGCAGCGCCTTCTGGATGGCGACCGGCTTCGCGGCGCTCGCCCTCATCGCCGTCGCCCTCCTCGTCCCCGCGACCCGCCACAAGACCGGCGGCCGGACCGACCTCCTCGGCGCCCTCACGCTCGGCATCACCCTGCTGCTGCTCCTGCTGCCCGTGTCGCAGGGCCACGAGTGGGGCTGGGCCTCGGCCCGGACGCTCGGCAGCTTCGCCGGCGCCGCCGTCATGGCCGCCCTCTGGGTCCTCGTGGAGCGCAGGGTCCGCGAACCCCTCGTCGACATGAAGATGTTCGTCCACCGCCCGGTCCTCATGGCCAACCTGGCCGGCGTCCTCGTCGGCTTCGGCATGTTCGCGAACTTCCTGGGCGTCTCGTACCTGGTCCAGATGCCCGAGGCCCTCACCGGCTACGGCTTCGACGCGTCCATCCTGCGCGCCTCCGTCCAGTTCCTGCTGCCCGGGGCGATCGTCTCGCTGCTCGCCTCCCCGATCGGCGGCCGGCTGGTCCGGCACCGCGGCCCCCGCGCCGCCCTCGCCCTGGCCGCGGGCCTCGGCGCCGTCGGTTTCGCCTGGCTCGCCCTCGACCACGGCCACACGCTCTCCGTCATCGGCGCGGGGATCGTCGTCGGCGCGGCCGTCAGCTTCGGATACGCCGCCATGCCGGCCGTCATCATGTCGAGCGTCCCGCACCACCAGAGCGGCATCGCGAACGGCATCAACTCCATCTCCCGCTCCACCGGCAGCGCCGTCGGCAGCGCGGTCGTCACGACGATCCTCGCCTCGCAGACCGTCGCCCACCTCCCGGCCGGAGTCCCGCCGCTGCCCGCCGAGTCGGGCTTCACCCTGACCTTCTGGATCGGCGCCGCGGCGTTCGCCCTGGTCGCGGTGATCGCGGGCCCCGGCCTGCGCACACGGGCCGCCGGGACGGCGCCCGTCTCCGTCGGGGAGGCGCGGGGTCCGGCCGCCGCGGCCGGACCCGCCGCCCCCGAGAAGGCGCCGGTGTCCTAGCGGGCCCGAGGAGCCGCCGACACCCTCCGTGTCGGCGGTCTCACCCGGCGTCGCTCCGGCGAATCTTCACAGCGTGCGAGTGGAGGGGATCCTTCCCCTTGCCTCGTCCATCGGCCTTCCGGTCCCCCGCCCCTCGATTGAGGGGCGTATGTCCCCTTGCGTTCCCGGGGGTCGCCGGAGGGCCGATTTCTGTTACTCGATCCTGCGGAGAACCTGTGACGATCCCCGGGTGATCCGTCGCGCAGATCGAAACGCACTCCGTTCCGGTGACGAATCCGTGTGCCACGACCCGTCAACTCGGTTGGCCGGAAAACCCGTTCGCGTGCTTACATCTGCACATCGCGGCCGCCGTGTGAACGGTGCTTGATTCCGGCCGCGACAAAGAAATTCACACGAATTGAAGGGTGCGCCTCCATGCGTAACGACATCGAGACCCGTGAGATCGCCGACGCCGAGCTGGACGCCGTCTCCGGCGGCCTCGCCATCTCCGGTGGCCTCGCCGGCGCCGTGGTCGGCGACGTCAGCACCGTGCTCGGCACCGTGACCTCGCTCCAGACCGTCCAGGGCGTGCAGGCCCTGCCGGGCGTCGTCACCGGTCTCGCCGGTGTCAACGTCGGTGTCGCCGGCCTCTGAGCGACATCTTCGTGAACCCCGGAACGCTTTCCCGTTCCGGGGTTCACGGCTGCCTTTCCCGACCCTCGCGGGCGGGGAATCCACCGGGAATTCGGCAGGCCCGTGAAGAATGCGGTCGGAGGAAGGTTCCGTGCAGTTCCGTCAGAAGGCGCTTTCCAAGCTGCAATCCCCCGAAGAACTCGACCTGCCGGTGCGGTTGGCCCGCCCGCAGGGGCGACTCGTCCTGGCCGTCACCGTCGTCGTCATGGCCGCCGCGACCTTCTGGGCCTTCACCGGATCCGTACACGCGAAGCTGAACGCGCCCGGCGTCCTCACCCGGGCCGAGGGCAGCTACCTCCTGCAGAGCCCCTTCGCGGGACAGATCACCGCCGTACGCGCCGAGGAGGGCCGGACCGTCGCCGCCGGCGCGCCGCTGCTGACCGTCCGGACGCCGCAGGGCGACCGGGACGTCCGCGCGATCGACGGAGGACGGGTCACCACCCTCCTCGCCAAGACCGGACTCGTCGTCACCACCGGCGCCGACGTCGCGACCGTGGAGCGCGTGAAGGACCCGGACGCCCCGCTGGTCGCCATGCTCTACGTACCGGGCGGCAGCGGCGCGACGATCCCCGTCGGCGCCCAGGTCGACCTCGGCGTCCCCTCCGCGCCCCGGCAGCGCTACGGCGTGCTCCGCGGACGGGTCGAGGCGGTCGGCCGCGTCCCCCAGACACCCGCCCAGATCAGCGGCTTCCTCGGCGACCGGTCCCTCGCCGAGGAGTTCGCCCGGGACGGCGACCCCGTCGCGGTCCTCGTCCAGCTGGAACGCTCGACCGCGACCCGCTCCGGCTACCGGTGGTCCAAGGCCGACGGCCCCCCGTACGCCGTCGACTCCACGACCCCCGTCACCGCGACCGTCCACCTCGCCGCAGCGCGGCCCGTCGATTGGCTGCTCCCGTGACCGCGCCCGCCGACACGAGCCGGACCCCGCGCCCCGGGCCCGGCGCACGGCGGCGCCAACGCCCCACGCCCCGCGGCGGCGACCGCCGCCGCGCCGCGCCGTCCGGCCGGAGCCCCCGGCGCCGGCCCGTCCCCAAGGGCCGCACGCCCCGCCCCGTGCGCACCCCCACCGTGCTCCAGATGGAGGCGGTGGAGTGCGGCGCCGCCGCGCTCGCCATGGTGCTCGGCCACCACGGCCGGTTCGTCGCCCTGGAAGAGCTCCGCATCGCCTGCGGCGTCTCCCGTGACGGATCCCGGGCCAGCAACATCCTGAAGGCCGCCCGCAATTACGGCCTCACGGCCAAGGGCATGCAGATGGACCTGGCGGCCCTCGCCGCAGTGGGGCCGCCGGCCGTCCTCTTCTGGGAGTTCAACCACTACGTCGTCTACGAGGGCATCGGCCGCCGCCTCGGGCGCCGCGGCGTCCACATCAACGACCCCGCCAACGGCCGCCGTTTCGTGCCCATGGACGAGTTCGACACCAGCTTCACCGGCGTCGTGCTCACCTTCGAGCCCGGCGAGGGCTTCCGCCGCACCGGCCGGAAGCCCGGCGTCATGGGCGCGATGCCCGCCCGGCTGCGCGGCACCTCGGGCACCCTGCTCGCCGCCGTGCTGGCCAGCCTCCTCCTGGTCGTCGTCGGTGCGGCGATCCCCGCGCTGAGCCGTACGTACATCGACATGTTCCTCATCGGAGAGCAGACGTCGCTCCTCGGCGTGCTCTTCGCGTCGACGGCGGCGGCCCTGCTGCTCACGGCGGTGCTCACCCACCTCCAACAGGCGAACCTGCTGCGCGGCCGCGTCATCTCCTCCACCCTCGGCAGCGCCCGCTTCCTGCGGCACCTGCTCCGCCTCCCCGTCTCCTTCTTCTCCCAGCGCAACCCGGCCGACCTCGTCCAGCGCCTCCAGTCGAACGACGCGGTCGCCGAGACCCTCGCACGCGACCTCGCCGCCGCCGGCGTGGACGCCGTGGTCGTCGTCCTCTACGCGGTGCTGCTCTGGACGTACGACCCGCAGCTGACGCTCGTCGGCATCGGCGTCGCGCTGCTGAACGTCCTGGCCATGCGGATCGTGGTCCACATGCGGGCCACCGACACCCAGAAGCTCCGCGCCGAGAGCGCCCGGCTGACCAACACCGCCTACAGCGGACTGCAGCTCATCGAGACGATGAAGGCCACCGGCGGCGAGGACGGCTTCTTCCGCCGCTGGGCCGGGCAGCACGCCGTCACCCTCGACGTGCAGCAGCGGCTCGGCGTCCCCAGCATGTGGCTGGCGATCGTGGCGCCGACGCTCGCCGCGCTCAACAGCGCGCTGATCCTGATGATCGGCGGCCTGCGCGCGGTGGAGGGTCACCTCTCCGTCGGCCTGCTCGTCGCCTTCCAGGCCCTCGTCACCAGCTTCACCACACCGATCACCCGGCTCAACGGCGTCGCGGGCCGCATCCAGGACTTCGCCGCCGACGTCGCCCGCCTCAAGGACGTCGAGAACTTCCCCGTCGACCCGCTGTACTCCCGGCGCGAGCCGCCCGCCGCCACCCGCCGGCTGACCGGCCACGTGACGCTGGACGGCATCACGTTCGGCTACAGCCCCCTCGACGCCCCGCTCCTGAAGGACTTCTCGCTCGCCGTCGGCCCCGGGCGGCAGGTCGCGCTCGTCGGAGGCTCCGGCAGCGGCAAGTCCACGGTCTCCCGGCTGGTCTCCGGTCTGTACGCACCCTGGGAGGGCGCCATCCGCATCGACGGCATGCGACTGGAGGACATCCCCCGCGGCGCGCTCGCTGCCTCCGTCTCCTTCGTCGACCAGGACGTCTTCCTCTTCGAGGGGAGCGTCCGCGACAACATCGCCCTGTGGGACCCCTCCATCCCGGACGAGGCCGTCGTCGACGCCCTCCGGGACGCCGCCGTGTACGAGGTGATCGCCCGCCGGCCCGGCGGCATCCACAGCCGGGTCGAGCAGGACGGCCGCAACTTCTCCGGCGGCCAGCGCCAACGCCTGGAGATCGCCCGGGCGCTGGTCCGGCGCCCCAGCGTCATGGTCCTCGACGAGGTGACCAGCGCCCTGGACGCGGCGACCGAGCGGCTCGTCATCGACAACCTGCGGCGCCGGGGCTGCGCCTGCGTGGTCATCGCCCACCGGCTGAGCACCGTCCGCGACAGCGACGAGATCGTCGTCCTGGAGCGGGGCACCGTCGTCGAGCGCGGCCGCCACGAGGACCTGCTCGCCGCGGGAGGCGCGTACGCCCGACTGGTCAAGGAGCACTGAGGTGACCTCCCCCCACCCCGCACCCGTCGCCGCGGACCCGGTCGTCGCCGCCCTCGGCGGGCTCGGCACCCCCGTCGACTGCGCACAGCTGCGCAGTCTCTCCCTGGAAGGGCCGCTCGTCCTCTGGCTCGTCGTCGAGGGCGGACTCGACCTGTTCGCCGTCGACGCGGCGCAGGAGGGCCACTGGCACTTCCTCGGCCGCCTGGCCCCGGGCGCGCTGCTGCTCGGCCCCGCCGAGGGCCCCGGCCACACCCTGATCGGCCGTCCGCTCCAGGGCTGCCTGCTGCGCCGCATCGAGCTGCGCCGCCTCGCCCCGCACGGGCCGGGCGAGGCCGGGTACGGCGCGTACGGCCAGGACGTCCACGGCGGCGATCCGTACGGCTACGGGCCGTACGGCTACGGGCCGGACGCCTCCGCGTACGGCGGCGGGTTCGCGGCGGCGGGGTACGGGCCGGGCGCCCACGGCGTCGCCGGGGCGCCGCTGAGTCCGCTGGAGAACGCCTTCGCGCTCGGCGTCGGGCGCGGACTGCGCGTCCTCTACCAGGCGCCGCTGGAGAGCCGCGCCACCACCGGCCCGGGCGCGGCCGACGACGACGTGCTGTGGATGCAGATCGCCCCCGGCAGCGTGCAGTACGGCGCCGTGTACGAGGGGTACGACACCGCGGCCGCGCTCCTCGTCGACGGGGAGATGTGGCAGGGGATGGTCGATCAGCAGTACCGCCTGCTGTACGCCCTGGACGACTGGATCGAGCAGGTCGAACGCGCCCACGAGGACCGGACGGCGGCCGGCATCGAGGCCGGCGAGGCCGCCCGTACGCAGGCCGACCGGGCCCTGCTCGCCTCGATCGGCCGCCCCGGCGGACGGTCCCGCGGGGCCTCGGCGCGCGGTGGGGGCGACGACGCGGCCTTCGCCGTGTGCCGGCTGGTCGCGCGCGAGGCGGGCGTCTCCCTGACGGAACCGGTCGGAACCGCGGCCGGAGCCGACCGCGGCGACCCCGTCGAGCGCCTCGCTCGCGCCTCCCGGATCCGCACCCGGACCGTCCGGCTCCAGGGCCGCTGGTGGCGCGAGGACAGCGGGCCGCTGGTGGGCCGCCGGGAGGAGGACGGCGCGCCGGTCGCGCTGCTGTGGCGGCGCGGCGGGTACGTGGCCGTCGACCCGGCGACGGGGCGGCGCGAGCGGATCGGCGCCGCCCACGAGGGCGCGTTCGAACCCGGCGCCGTCATGCTCTACCGCCCGCTGCCCGAGGGACGCCCGGGAGTGCTGCGGCTGGTCCGCTTCGGGCTGCGGGGGACCGGCCGGGACCTGCGCGGCCTGTTCCTGGGCGGTCTGGTGGCGGTCGGACTCGGCGCGCTCGTCCCCCTGGCCACCGGCCGGGTCCTCGGCGCGTACGTCCCGCAGGCCGAGAGCGGACTCATCGTGCAGACCGCGTGCGCGCTCATCGCGACCGCCCTCGTCTCCGCCGCCTTCATGCTGCTCCAGAACATGGCGATCCTGCGGGTGGAGGGCCGGGTCGAGGCGACCCTCCAGCCGGCCGTCTGGGACCGGCTGCTGCGGCTGCCGGTGACCTTCTTCGCCGGCGGCTCCACCGGGGAGCTGGCCGGTGCGGCGATGGGCGTCAGCGCCATCCGCAGCGTGCTCTCCGGCATCGGCTCCGTCTGCCTGCAGGCGAGCACCGTGGGGGCGGTCAACCTCGTCCTGCTCCTCTTCTACAGCGTGCCCCTCGCCCTGGTCGCGCTCGCGATGCTGCTGGTCGTCGCCGGCCTCTTCCTGGGGCTCGGACTCTGGCAGCTGCGCTACCAGCGGCGGCTGCTCGCGCTCGGCAACAAGCTCAACAACCAGGCGTTCCAGACCCTGCGGGGACTGCCCAAGCTGCGCGTGGCCGCGGCCGAGAGCTTCGCCTACGCCGCCTGGGCGCGGGAGTTCGCCCGCACCCGGGAGCTCCAGCAGCGCATCGGCCGGATCAAGAACGCCGTCACCGTCCTCAACGCGGTCTGCCCGCCGCTGTGCATGCTGGTGATGTTCATGCTCCTCGCGGGACCGGCGCGCGGCAGCATGTCCGCCGCCGAGTTCCTCACCTTCAGCACCGCCGTGACGATCCTGCTGTCCTCGGTCACCCAGCTGACCGGCGCGTTGATCTCGGCCGCCGCCGTACAGCCGATGTTCGAGCAGCTCGGCCCGGTCCTCCGGGAGCCGCCCGAGGTGCGCGGCTCCAGCACGCAGCCGGGCGTGCTGAGCGGGGCGATCGAGGCGAGGAACGTCTCCTACCGGTACACCGAGGACGGGCCGCTGGTCCTGGACGACGTGTCGGTACAGGTGCGGCCCGGTGAGTTCGTCGCCATCGTCGGGGCCAGCGGATGCGGCAAGTCGACCCTGCTCCGCCTGCTCATCGGCTTCGACCGGCCGGTGGAGGGCGGTGTGCTCTACGACGGCCAGGACCTGGCGGCGCTCGACCGGGCGGCGGTACGCCGCCAGTGCGGTGTCGTCCTGCAGAACGCGCAGCCGCTCTCCGGCTCGATCCTCGACTGCATCCGCGGGGCGGAGCCGTACACCGCGGAGGAGGCCTGGGAGGCGGCCGCGATGGCGGGGCTCGCCGAGGACGTCAAGGCGATGCCGATGGGCCTGCACACCATGCTGTCCGACGGCGGGGGGACCGTGTCCGGCGGTCAGCGCCAGCGGCTGATGATCGCGCAGGCCCTCATCCGCAAGCCGCGGATCCTCTTCCTGGACGAGGCCACCAGCGCCCTGGACAACGAGGCCCAGCGGGTCGTCATCGAGTCCACCCGGGCCCTGCGCGCCACCCGCGTCGTGATCGCCCACCGGCTCTCCACGGTCATGGACGCCGACCGGGTGGTGGTGATGGAGGAGGGCCGGGTGGCCCAGCAGGGCCCGCCCGCCGCACTGCTCGCCGACACGGGCGGCGCCTTCCACACCCTCGTACGCCGCCAGCTCGGCTGACCGGACGCCTCCCCCCGGGGACGCGCCCGGACCGGGCCCGTCCACGGAATCCGGGCCTCCCCCGGGCAAAAGCCGGAATGCCTCGACGGAAGCCCTTTCGATCGGGGAAGCTGTCCCCAACAGGCCTTCAAACAGGCGTAGTTGAGCAGCTTCCGTATCATTCCGGGGGAGAAGATGGCAAGAGTCGCACAGCGATGGTTCGCCCGCACCGCAGGCATGTCCGCCGCGACCTTACTGATAGCCGGCGGTACGGCCGGCGTCACCTTCGCGGCGGAGGCGGACACCGCGACCGCGTCCGTCGTGGCGTACGACCCCAGCGTCAACAGCACGGCCAACTTCGCGGTGATCGCGACCACGCACCCCGACACCGTCGGCTGCAACGGCTACAACGTGACCGGGACGGGCACCGCCAGCGGCAAGCCCACCACCGGCGGGACGTGGACGCAGGACGAGGTGGTGTGTACCGCGACCATCCCCGGCAAGTACGACATCAAGGGGACGGCGACCATCACGGAGGCCGACGGGGACAAGCTCACCCTGACCTACCAGCTCACCGCGCCGCTGACCGCGGACACCCTGGTCTACCCGACCGGCACGTTCACGATCACCGGGGGGACCGGCAACTACGCGTTCGCGACCGGCAGCGGCAAGATGAACGCCCGGGTCAACCTCCTGGACCACGACCACGTCACCTCCAAGATCATGGGAGAGATCCTCTTCACGGGCTGATCCCGGCCTGATCGAGCAGCGGCGTGCGCCGGCGGATCGCCCCGGAGCACGCCGTCGGAGCCGGTCCCGCCTCGGGGCCGGCTCCGTCCTTCTGACGGCGCAACCTCCAAGGGGCCGCACCATGAAGAGCACGATGCAGGACCGCGAACTGCTCGTCCGTGACCTCCTCGGGCACGGGCAACGCGTCTACGCGGACAGCCGGGTGATCCGATGCGCCGACGGGCGCGGGGAACGTTCCTCGCAGACCTTCGCCGAGATCGCCGCCCAGGCCGAGCGACTCGCCGCGGCGCTGGCCCGACTGGGCGTCCGACTCGGCGAACGGGTCGCCACCCTCGCCTGGAACACCCCCGAACACCTGGTGGCCTACCTCGCCGTCCCGAGCATGGGCGCCGTGCTGCACACCCTCAACCTGCGCCTCCACCCGGACCAGGCGGGCTACATCGTCGAGCACGCGGAGGACGCGGTCCTCCTGGTCGACGCCACCCTCCAGGACATGCTCGTCCCCCTCGCCGGACGCCTCGGCCGCGTACGCCACGTGGTCGTCATCGGTGGCGAACCCGAGGTCGAGCTGCCCGGGCACATCGCCGTGCACCGCTGGGACGACCTGCTCGCCGCCGAGCGGCCCGGCTACGTCTGGCCCGACCTCGACGAACTGGAGGCCGCGGCCCTCTGCTACACCACCGGCACCACGGGGGACCCCAAGGGCGTGGCCTACAGCCACCGCTCGATCTCCCTGCACACCCTCGGCGTCTCGGGCGGCTCCGGCTTCGCCATGCACGAGGGCGACCGCGTCCTGCCCATCGTCCCCATGTTCCACGCCAACGCCTGGGGCTGGCCGTACTCCGCCTGGCTCGCGGGCGCCGACCTCATCATGAACGGCCCCCAGCTGCACACCCCCGACCTGGCCCGGATCATCAACGAGGAACGGCCCACCGCCGTGGCCGCCATCTGCACCATCTGGAACAGCCTGGTCCACCACGGCGAACGGCACCCGCTGGACCTCGGCTCCGTCCGGCTCGCCGGCTGCGGAGGCGCCACCCCGCCGCGCGCCCTGCTCCAGCGGCTCAAGGACCGCTACGGGGTCCGGCTGATCCAGGGCTGGGGCCTCACCGAGACCAGCCCCCTCGCCACCTTCGCCGTCCCGCCGCACGGCACCCCCGACGAGGAGGAGGTCGGCTGGCTGGCCAAGAGCGGCCGGGTGATGCCCTACGTCGACGTCCGGCTGATCGGCGAGGACGGCACCGAGCAGCCCTGGGACGGCACCTCGGTCGGCGAACTGGAGCTCCGCGGGCCCTGGGTCACCGGCTCGTACCACAACACCCCCGACTCCGCCGAGAAGTTCCACGACGGCTGGCTGCGCACCGGCGACCTCGGCGTGATCGAGCCGGGCGGCTGGGTCGTGGTCAGCGACCGCCTCAAGGACGGCATCAAGAGCGGCGGCGAGTGGATCTCCACCATCGAGCTGGAGAACGCGATCGTCGAGCACCCGGCGGTCCTGGAGGCGATCGTCGTCGGCGTGCCCGACCCCCGCTGGGAGGAACGCCCGCTGGCCTGCGTGTCGTTGGTACCGGGCGGCGAGGTCGACGGAGCGGGGCTCCGGGAGTTCCTCGCCGGACGGGTCGCCCGCTGGTGGGTGCCGGAGCGCTGGGCCTTCGTGGACGCCGTGCCCAAGACCAGCGTCGGCAAGTACGACAAACGGGCGGTGCGGGCCCGGTACGCGGAGGGCGCCCTCGACGTCTGGACACCCGGCCCGGCCGGCCCGGGCCCGCAGGCGGCGCCCGCGAAGCCGGGGGAGTCGGGGGAGTCGGGGGAACTGGGGGAGTCGAGGCGGTGAACGGCGGGGCCGCGCACGGGCGGTGAGCGGCGGGGCCGCTCCCTGGCTGTGAGCGGCGTGGCGGCGCCCCGGACGGCCCGGCGCCCCGGACGGCCCGGCGCCCCGGACGGCCCGGCGCCGGGACCGGCCGTGGGGGGCTGCCGGCCCCGATCCGTCGGGCCGCCCCCCGGCCCGTCCGTCGGCCGCAGCCCCCGGCCGGCCCGTCGGCCTCAAACCCCCAGCCGGTCCGCCGTCTCCGCCAGCAGCTCCCGCTGCCCGTCGGCGTCGAGACCGAGCTCCCGTACCAGCCGGAGCGTCAGCACCAGCCTGGCCTGGAGGGCCGCCTCGGGGTCCGGGAGCCCGCCGGCGGGCTCCTCCTCCCCGGCGAGGCCGGCGGCCAGCAGCGCCTCCAGGAACGCCGGGTCGAAGTCCTCCGCCCCCGCGTCCAGCGAGCCGAGGACCTCGGCGACGTACCCGCTGATCTCCCGGGGCTCCGCACCGTGCGGGAACCGCCGCCGGGTCGCCGTCCCGAAGGCGGCGCCGACGGCCCGGCCGTACGCGGCATCGGCGGGGTCGAGCGCGGCCGACTTCTGGGCGAACCCGATGAAGTCGAACGCCAGCAGCGCGCCCAGCACGTCGAGTTCGGTGGAGAGGGCACGGGTCATGAGGGCAGGCCTTCGGTCGTGGGCGGAGTGGTCGTGGCGTCCTTGCCGCGGACGCCGGCGGCGATCGCCCCCGCGATGTGCTCGGCGTCCCGGCCGACGAAGCCGATCAGCGCCGAACCGCGGGTGCGCATCCGGTACAGCCCCAGGTAGTAGCTGCCGGGGACCGCGCCCACGCCCTCGGTGTGGCGAGGCTGCCCCTCGTCGTCCAGCATGTCCGGGTCGAGCCAGCTCCAGTCGGTGCGGAAGCCGGTCGCCCAGATCACCGTCGACGGTTTGACGCGCTCGCCGTCCGCGGTCAGCAGCTCGGCGCCGTCGGCCGCGGTGATCCGGCCGACCGTACGGATCGAGCCCGCCGCGACGAGCCCGGGCACCCGGTCGCCGACCACCGGGTCGGGCGCCTGCATGCTCACCGGCAGCCGCATCACCCCGAGCACGCTCATCCACCAGAACATGTCCCGGCCCACGACCGTCTGCGGCAGCGGCGGGGAGACCGCCCCGCCGCGGCTGAGCACCACCTCGTGGGTCCCGGACAGCTCCGCGGCGATCTGCCGGCCGGAATTGCCGTCACCGACGACCACCACCGTCCCCGGCGCCAGCTGCGCGGGGCTCCGGTACTCGCTCGTGTGCAGCGCGGACACGTCCGCGCCCAGCGCCCCGGCGAACTCCGGGACACGCGGGACGCCGAACGCCCCGGTCGCGATCACCACCCGACCGGCCCGGCACGCGCCCCGCGTCGTACGCAGCAGGAAGCCGTCACCGTCCCGCCGCACCGACAGCACCCGGTGGTCCGCCAGCACCGGCAGGTCGAACCGCTCGGCGTAGTCCCGCAGATACGCCACCACCTCGTCCTTGCCGGGGTAGTGGCGGCCCTCGCCCGGGAAGGGCAGGCCCGGCAGCCCGGAGAACTGCGCCGACGTGAACAGCGTCAGCGAGTCCCAGCGCCTCTCCCACGTCTCGCCGACCTCACCGCCCGCGTCCAGCAGCACGCACTCCACCCCGGCCCGCCGCAGGTGGTACCCGACGGCGAGCCCGGACTGGCCCGCGCCGACGACGGCGACCGGCACGGAGGCCGGCAGCGCCCTCATCGGCCCGCTCCGGCGCCCCTGGCGGGATCGCCGCCGCTCCGCCGCCGTATCGGGGCGGCCTGATCACTTCGCATACCGATCGTCCTTACGTCGTGGACCCGGTCCGTGGAACCCGAGGACCGGTCCGGGGCTGGTCGGCCGGGCCGCCGCGCGGGCGGCCCGGCCGGGTCGGTTCAGTGGGCGTCGAGGGCCCGGCGCAGCTCGTCCGCGAGGACGCGCAACCGCTCCCCGCGCATCACCGTGTAGTGGTCGCCGGGCACGTCGACGAGGGCGGCGTCACCGGGGAAGTACTCCATCCAGCGGGACGCCGTCTCGACCGACGCACCGCCGTCCGCCGCCCGCAGCGACAGCACCCGTCCGGCGAAACCGCTCGGCGCGTACCGCAGCAGGGCCCGGTAGTTGCTCTGGAACCGGCCCACGATGGAGCTCAGCGTGTCGAGGTCGATGTCCTCCGACAGCGCCCCCGCCGCACGCGCCTCCGCGTGCAGCACCTCCACCGGCGGACGTCCGTCGAACGCCTCCGCCGGCAGCTCCCACGCCACCCCGGCCAGGCCCGCCAGGTCCCGGGCGAACCAGGACAGCAGCACCTCGTCGGAGACCGGCGCGCCCACGGCCGGCCCGGGCCGCTCCATCAGGTCGACCACGGCGAGCAGCTCGACCTCGGCACCCGCCGCGGTGAGCTGGGCCGCCATCTCCAGGGCGATCACCCCGCCCATGGACCAGCCGCCGAGCCGGTACGGGCCCTCGGGCAGCACCTCACGGACCGCCGTGACGTAGTGGGCGGCCATCTCCTCGACGCTCGGAAGTTCCCGGTCCGGGAGCTGCAGCGCGTAGAACGGCTGATCGTGGCCCAGGAGTTCGGCGAGCTCCGCGTAGCACAGCACGTCCCCGCCGACCGGGTGGACGAACACCAGCGGCGTCCGCCGGCCCGTCGTCCGCACCGGGACGAGCGCCCGCCGGCCCTCCTCGCCGCTGCCGGCCTCCCGGACCGCCTGCGCGAGCAGCTCGATCGTGGGCCGGGCGAACAGGCTGGACAGCGGCAGGCTGCGGCCCAGACCGCGGGCGATCCTGGCCATCAGCCGCACCGCGAGCAGCGAGTCCCCGCCGAGGTCGAAGAAGCTCGCGGTCACCCCGATCTCGGCCACCCCGAAGAACTCCGCCCAGATCTCGGCGAGCCGGCGTTCCACCTCGTCGCGGGGGGCGACGAAGCCGGCGCCCTCGGCGGCGACCTCGTCGGGCGCGGGCAGCGCCGCCCGGTTCACCTTCCCGTTGTCGCTCAGGGGCAGCTCGTCCAGGACCAGGATCCGCTGCGGCACCAGGTGCTGCGGCACCACCTTGCGCAGCGCGTCGGTGATCCGCTGCTCGGAGTCGTCCCGCCCCTCGTCGAGGACGACGTACGCGATCAGCCGCTTGGGGCCGTGCTGCTCGCCCGCCGCGACCACCGCGGCCGCCCGCACGCCCTCGCACTGGGTCAGCGCGGCCTCCACCTCGCCCAGTTCGATCCGGTAGCCCTGGATCTTGACCTGGGAGTCCTGCCGGCCGAGGAACTCGATGGCGCCGTCCGGCAGGAAGCGCCCCAGGTCGCCGGTGCGGTAGAGCCGTTCACCGGTGACCGGGTGGTGCAGGAACGCGGCGGCGGTCTTCGCCTCGTCGTTGAGGTACCCGCGGGCCAGGCCGACGCCGGCGATGTAGAGGTCGCCGGGGACCCACACCGGGCAGGGGCGCAGGGCGGCGTCCAGCACATGGAAACGCTGGTTCCGCATGGCCTTGCCGTAGGGGATGCTCACGCAGTCCTCGGCGACCTCCCCGATCGGGTGCAGGATCGACCAGATCGATGCCTCGGTGGCGCCGCCCAGGCTCCACAGCTCGGCGTCCTCCAGGAGCAGCCGGATCCGGCCCGGCAGCGTCACCGGGATCCAGTCCCCGCTCATCATGACCAGTCGCAGCGGCAGCCCGGAGAGCCGGTTCGCCAGGGCGTGCTCGGTGAACATCTCCATGAGCGCGGGCACGCTGTTCCAGATCGTCACCCCGTGCTCGGTGACGAGCTCCGCCCAGCGCGCGGGCTCGCGGTGCGCGGACGGCTCCGGCAGGACGAGGGCGCCGCCCGCCGACAGCAGGCCGAAGACGTCGTAGACGGACAGGTCGAAGTGCATCGCGGACAGTCCGAGGGCGCGGTCCGCCGCGGTGACCCGATAGCGCTCGTTGACGTCGACGATCGTGTTCAGGGCCGCGCCGTGCTCGATCATCACGCCCTTGGGCAGTCCCGTGGATCCCGACGTGAAGATCACATAGGCGAGGTCCGTGGGCGCGGCGCCGGACGGCCCCAGCGGGTCCGCCCCGCCGCCGGCCGCCGCGTCGGGCTCGTCGACCCGCACCACCGTCCTGGCCACGTCCCGCGGCCAGTCTGCGACCTCGTCCACCCACGGCTGGGTCACCACCTGCGATATCCCGGCACTGTCGAGCAGCACGTGCAGCCGCTCCGCGGGCACCCGGGCGTCGATCGGCACGTACGCCGCACCGGCCCGCAGGATGCCGAGGGCGGCCACGACCTGCTCCCAGCCCTTGTCCATGACGATCGCCACCAGGTCGCCGGGGCCGGCCCCCCGGTCCCGCAGCCGCCGTCCGACCTCGGCGGACCTGCGCTCCAGGTCCCCGTACGTCAGGGTCAGCGAGCCCGTGACGACCGCGGGCGCGTCGGGCGTCTCCGCCGCTCGGGCGAGCACGGCGTCGTGCAGCAGCCCGCCGGGCACCGGCCCGTCGGTGGCGTTGGCCTCGGCCCGTACCTCCAGGTCGGCGACCGGGGCGAGGGCGGGCCGGGGGCGCCGCCAGGCCGCCTGGTCGCGGGACAGCTCGCGCAGCATCCGCTGGTACGCCGCGAACATCGCGTCGACGCAGCCCGCCGGGAACAGCTCCTCGATCACGTCCCAGTTCAGCAGCAGCTCGCCGGCCTCCTCGACCGCCTGGTGGTCGAGCCACACCTGCGGGGTGCGGACCGAGCTGCTCACCTGCCGGCCGTTCTCACCGATCCCGGCGAGGTGCCGCACGACCCCGCCACGCTCGCCGTCCTGCTGTCCCTCCATGTTCACCAGGCTGGTGAAGACGACCGGGGCGGCGGCCCGCATCGACGCGCCGCGGGCCCGGTTCAGCTCCCGGAGCACCTGCACACCGCTGACCTGGCTGTGCTCCATGTCGCTCCACAGCCGGCGCTGGACGTCCGCGGCCCGGGTGGCGAAGGCGTCGGTCGCCGAGTCGCGGATCTCCAGCATCAGGGTCGTCGAGAACTGCCCGACGACGTCGCCGACCTGCGGGTGCAGCGGCAGCCGGTTGAAGTAGAGCAGGTTCAGGCAGAAGTCCGGCGTGGCACTCCACTCCGCGACGACCTGCGCGTACGCGGTGCACAGGGCCGCCGAGGGGCTGACCCCGGCCGCGGCCGCGTGCTGCTTGAACCGGTCCCAGTCCGCCCGTTCCAGCGTCGCGCCGCGGTGGGTGAACACCGGCCGCTCCAGGCTCGACGGACTCACGGCCAGCGGGAGCTGGGGAGCCGGCGGCAGCGTGTCGAGCCGGTCCCGCCAGTAGGCGAGGGCCCGGTCGTACTCGGGGCCGCTCTCCAGTGCCCGGGCCTCCCGCACGTAGTCCCGGTAGCGCAGGCGCAGTTCGGGCAGCGTCTCGCCGCGGTAGTGCGCGGCCCACTCCTTGAACAGGATCGACGTGCTGAACCCGTCGATGATCAGGGCGTCGAAGCCGGCGTGCAGCCGGATCACCCGGTCGTCGATCCGGGTCACCCGCACGTCGAACAGCGGCCAGCTCGCGGTGTCGAAGACCTGGTGCCGCATCTCCTCGTGGACCGCGACCAGTTCGGCCTCTCGCTCGGCCGGCTCCAGCGCGGAGGTGTCGGTCTCGCGGATCACGTAACCGGGGACCGTGCGCCGGATGCGCTGCTCGCCGTCGGCGGTGAAGACCGCCCGCAGCATGTCGTGCCGCTCGATCATCGCCCGGAAGGACGCGCCGAGCCGGTCCAGGTCCACGTTCTCCAGGTCGATCTCGATCTGGAAGTAGGTGGAGGTGTTGCCCAGTTCGAAGGCGTCGCCGCGACCCACGAGGTACGCCTGCTGGAGATCCGTCAGGCCGAACGGCCGGTACCGCTCGGCGTCCTCGTCCACGGGGGCGTCCGGTCCGCCGGGCCGCCCCTCCTCCTCCGTGTCCTCCCGGACCCCGGCGTCGGCACCGAGGGCGGTCAGGACGTCACCGGCGATGTCGTCGGTGCTGCGGCCGTCGAGGAACGCCGACATCGGCAGCAGGACCTCGAACTCCTTGTTCAGCGCGGTCCTGATCTTCATCGCGATCAGCGAGTCCAGGCCGAGAGCCTGCAGCGACTGCCGGGCGTCGAGCCGGGCCGCCGTCGTCCCGAGGGACCGGGCGACGGTACGGACCACCAGGGCCCGCACCGCGTCGGGCGACCCCGCGGCCTCCGGCGGCGGGGCGATGACGGTCGCGGCACGCGGCGGCGCCGCGGGCTCCGGGGCGGGCGTCCGCACGGCGGCGGGCGCCTGCCGCACCGCCGCGGCCGGCTCGGCCGCCGTCTCCGAACGGGGCGGCGCGGCGACGAACCGGACGCCGTCGGCCTCGGCCACCAGCCGGCCGTTCGCGGCGACGAGCCGGATGCGCGCCCGCGTACCGCCGTCGAACAGTTCGGCGTGACATCGGAGCCCGTCCTGGTGCCCGCCGCGGTCGTAGTGGACGAACCGTTCGAGGCCGGCCGGCACGAGGGCCGGGCCGTCCGCCGGGAAGCAGGCCAGGGCGGTCTGGAACATCGCGTCGACGAGCCCGGGGTGGAGCACGTACGGATCCGTCTCCGCGGGCGAGGCGGGCCGGATCCCGGCGGTGGCCTCGCCCCGGCCGAGCGTGATCCGCTCCACCCAGCGCACGGCCGACCCCAGGTACAGGCCGCGCTGCCACAGCAGCCGGTACAGCTCCTCACCGGTCAGCTCGCGCCCCGACCCGCCGGCGGCGAGCGCCACCGCCGGCGCGGCGGCGGCACCCGAACGGGCCGCGGCCCGCGCGTACAGCTGCCAGGCACCGGACGCGTCCTGGGCGTGGTAGTCGCACCGGGTGCCGTTCACGACGAGGTGCGCCGCGCGCCCCGCACCGGCCGGCGCGAGCGCCAGATCGGCCGGGAGCTCCAGGTCCTCGACCGACACCGGGCCCGGTCCGGCGAGCTCGGTGACCGCCTCGATCAGCGACTCGACGAGCACGCCGGCACTGACCACCGGACGGCCGCCGACCACGAACTCGGCCAGGCAGGGATGCGCCGACGGGTCGAGTGCCGGGGCGAACTGCGCCTCGGCGAGCGGCGACGACGGCAGCCGCGCGCCCAGCAGACTCCCCGCGGCGGCGGCACTCACCGCCGGCTCGGGAGCAGCGGTGCGCACCGAGGGGGCTTCCGGCCGGAGCCAGAAGTGCTGGTGCTGGAAGGGATACGGGGGGAGGGGCGTCGGCCCGGTGCGGTACGGGTGGAGGAGCGCCTGCCAGTCGACGGAGGCGCCGTGGGTCCATGCTTCGGCGGCGGCGTGGAGGAAGCGCTGATGGGTGCCGTCGTCGCGGTGGAGGGTGCCGAGGGCGGTGCTCCTGTCGGTGCGGCCCTCGGCGAGGGTCTCGGCGATTCCCGAGGTGAGGACGGGGTGCGGGCTGACCTCGATGAAGAGGGTGTCGGGTGTGGTGAGTCCGTTCACCGTCTCGGAGAGGCGGACGGTGCTGCGGAGGTTCTGGAACCAGTAGTCGGCGGTGAGCCGGGTGGTGTCGAGCGCGCCCGCGGTCACCGTCGAGTGGAAGGCGATGGCGGCGGGTCGGGGGGCGATGCCCTGGAGCCGGACGGTCAGGGTGTCCTGGATCTGGTCGACGTGGGGCGAGTGGGAGGCGTAGTCGACGGGGATGCGGCGGGCCCAGGTCCCGTCGGATTCGCAGCGCGCGAGGAGTTCGTCGAGGGCCCCAGTGCGTCCGGCGACGACGGTGGAGCGCGGGCCGTTCACGGCGGCGACGGTGAGGTCGGGCCGGTCGGAGAGGAGCTGCCGGGTCTCGTCCTCGGCGAGGTTGAGCCAGGCCATGCCGCCGTCTCCGGAGAGGGCGGTGAGGGCTTGGGAGCGGAGGGCGACGACGCGGGCGCCGTCGTCGAGGGTGAGGGCGCCGGCGACGACGGCGGCGGCTATCTCGCCCTGGGAGTGGCCGACGACGGCGGTGGGGTCGATGCCGCAGGAGCGCCAGAGGGCGGCGAGGGCGACCATCATGGCCCAGGAGGCGGGCTGGACGACGTCGACCCGGTCGAGGGAGGGCGCGTCGGGGTGGTTGCGGAGGACGTCGGTGAGGGACCAGTCGACGTAGGGCGCGAGGGCGGTCTCGCAGTCGGCGACGGCCCGGGCGAAGACGGGTGAGGTGTCGAGGAGTCCGGCCGCCATGCCGGCCCACTGCGATCCCTGCCCGGGGAACACGAACACCACGGGACCACCCGGAGTCCGGCCCGGCTTCGCACCGGTGACGGCCGCCGTGACCGGCTCGGTCTCGCCGGAGGCCAGTGCGTCGAGCCCGGCGAGGAGGCCGTCGAGGCCCTCGGTTCCCGGGACGGCGGCGCGGGACTCGAAGGCGGAGCGCCGCGTGGCCAGGGAGAACGCCACGTCGGCGGGCCGGATCCCGGGCCTGGCGCGTACGAACGCCGCGAGACGGCCCGCGGTCTCCGCGAGCGCGTCGGCGGAGCGCGCCGACAGGACCCACGGCAGGGCGCCCTCGGGACGCTCGGTCGCCTCCGCGGAGACCGGTTCGGTGGTGGGGGCTTCGGCGAGGATGACGTGGGCGTTGGTGCCGCTGATGCCGAAGGAGGAGACGCCGGCGCGGCGGACCCTGCCCTCGGTGGTGGGCCAGGGGCGGGGTTCGGTGAGGACCTCGACGCCGCCGGACTCCCAGTCGACGAGCTCGCTGGGCTTGCCGACGTGGAGAGAGGCCGGCACTTCGCCGTGCTGGAGGGCCATGACCATTTTGATGACGCCGCCGACGCCTGCGGCGGCTTGGGCGTGGCCGAGGTTGGATTTGAGGGAGCCGAGCATGAGGGGTCGGTTGGTGTCGCGTTGGTGGCCGTAGGTGGCGAGGAGTGCTTGGGCTTCGATGGGGTCGCCGAGGACGGTGCCGGTGCCGTGGGCTTCGACGGCGTCGACGTCGGTGAGGGTGATGCCGGCGTCGGTTGCCGCGGCGCGGATGACGCGTTCCTGTGCGGGTCCGCTGGGGGCGGTGAGTCCGTTGGAGGCGCCGTCCTGGTTGACGGCGGTCCCGGCGACGACGGCGAGGACGTCGTGTCCGAGTCGGCGCGCGTCGGAGAGTCGTTCGACGACGAGGACGCCGACGCCCTCTGCCCATGCCGTGCCGTCCGCGTCGGCCGAGAACGACTTGCAGCGTCCGTCGGCCGCGAGGCCCCGCTGACGCGAGAACTCGATGAACGTGTGCGGCGTGGACATCACCGCGGCGCCGCCGGCGAGGGCGAGGGAGCACTCACCGGACCGCAGGGCCCGCACCGCCAGGTGCAGGGCGACGAGCGACGACGAGCACGCGGTGTCCACCGTCAGGGCCTGACCCTGCAGACCCAGGGTGTAGGCCACCCGTCCCGAGGCTACACTGCCGGCCGTACCGGTCAGGAAATGGCCCTCGGCCTCCTCGGGAAGCCGGCCGCCGCCGTAGTCGTGGTACATCACCCCGGCGAACACACCGGTGTCGCTGCCGTGCAGCGTGCCCGGCTCGATCCCCGCCCGTTCCAGGGCCTCCCACGACACTTCGAGGAGCAGCCGCTGCTGCGGGTCCATCGCCAGCGCCTCGCGCGGCGAGATGCCGAAGAACGCCGGGTCGAACTCGCCCGCGTCGTGCAGGAATCCGCCCTGCCGCACGTACGAGGTGCCCGCGTGGTCCGGGTCCGGGTGATAGAGCGCGTCGAGGTCCCAGCCCCGGTCCGTCGGGAAGTCCGAGACCACGTCGCGCTGTTCGGCGACGACCTGCCACAGGCCCTCGGGCGAGTCCACCCCGCCGGGGAAGCGGCAGCCCATGCCGACGATCACGATCGGATCGTCGTCGGTCCGCGGGGCGGCCGCCGGTACGGGCTCCGGGGCGGCGCTCTCCGCCCGCTCCCGCGCGAGGGCCAGCGTGAAGTCGACGACGGCGGACGGCGTCGGGTGGTCGAAGACGAGGGTGGCGGGAAGGCGCAGTCCCGTCGCCGAGTTGAGGCGGTTCCGCAGCTGTACGGCGAGCAGTGAGTCGACCCCGAAGCCCTTGAACGGCAGGTGGGGGTCGATCCCGTCCGCCGAGTCGCGGCCGACGACCGCGGCGAGCTGGGCGCCCACGAGGTCGAGCAGCAGACGGCGGCCCTCCTCCTCGGACAGCCGGCCGAGCTTCCGGCGCAGACCGGACTCGCCGGAGCGCCGCCGGGGGACCCGTACCAGCGCGCGCAGCACCGGGGACAGGGTGCCGTCGAGGGCGTCGGACCGCAGGGCCGCCGGGTCCAGGCGGGCCGGTACGAGCATCGCCGCACCGTCGCCGAGCGCCCGGTCGAGGAGGGCGAGGCCCTGCTCCGTGGAGAGTGGGGCGATGCCGCGGGTCGAGAGGCTGCTCTCGTCCAAGTGACCGGTGAGACCCGTGCGTTCGGCCCACAGGCCCCAGGCGAGCGAGGTCGCGGCGAGCCCGGCGGCCCGGCGGCGGGCGGCGAGGGCGTCGAGGAAGACGTTGCCGGCGGCGTAGTTGGCCTGCCCCGGATTCCCGAGGACGCCCGCCACCGAGGAGAAGAGGACGAACGCGGCGAGGTCCTGCTCCGCGGTGAGTTCGTCGAGGAGTGCCGCGGCGTCCACCTTGGGACGCAGCACGGCGGCGAGCCGGTCCGGGGTCAGCGACTCCACCACCCCGTCGTCGAGCAGGCCGGCGGTGTGGACGACGGCGGTGAGCCGCACGCCGTCGAGGAGGCGCGCGAGCGCCTCGCGGTCGGCGGTGTCGCAGGCGGCGAGGGTGACCTCGGCGCCCGAGGCGGTCAGTTCGGCGGCCAGTTCCGCGGCGCCCGGTGCGTCGACGCCGCGGCGGCTGACCAGGAGGAGGCGGCGGGCACCGTGCTCGGCGACCAGATGGCGGGCGACCGAGGCGCCGAGGACGCCGGTTCCGCCGGTGACGAGCACGGAGCCGTCCGGGTCGAGCGGGACGGCGACCGGAGCGGCGGGGGCGTGCCGGACGAGTCGCGGGGCCAGGAGCGTGCCGGCCCGCAGGGCGAGCTGCGGTTCGGCGAGGACCGCACCGGGAACGTCGGCGACGTCGTACGCGGACTCCGGGTCGGTGTCCAGCAGCGCGAAGCGGTCGGGGTGTTCGGACTGGGCTGTCCGGACCAGCCCCCATACGGTGGCCTGGGCGGGGTGCGTGACGTCGGGGCCGGCGGCGCCCTCGGTCAGCACCAGCAGCCGGGAGCCCGCGAAGCGGGCGTCGGCCAGCCAGCCCTGCACCAGGTCGAGTGCCCAGCCCGCCGCGCGGTGCGCGGCACCGGCGAGGCCGGCCCCCGTGCTGTCGGAGTCCTGCGGCGAGCCCGGACATCGTACGGCGACGATCTGCGGAACGGGATCCGGCACCTCGGCCAGCGCGGTGACCGGACGGACGTCGACGGGCGTCGCCACGGCCGTCACCGGCTGCCACTCCAGGCGGAACAGCGCGTCGGCGCCGTGTCCGGCCACCGGACCGGCGGTGAACGGCCGCATCGTGACCGACTCCGCGGAGAGCACCGGGCGGCCCGCGCCGTCGGTGACGCGCAGGCTCACCCCTTCCTCGCCCCGGGGGGCGAGCCACACCCGCAGCGCGTCCGCGCCCTCGGCGAGGCGGGTGACGCCGGACCAGGAGAAGGGCAGGACCGTGCCGCCGTCCTCGCGCAGCAGGCCGACGGCGTGCAGGGCCGCGTCGAGCAGGGCCGGGTGGACCCCGAAGGACGCGGCGTCGAGCTCGGCGGGCAGGGCCACCTCGGCGAAGACGTCGCGGCCGGCCCGCCAGGCGGCGCGGAGGCCCTGGAAGGCGGGCCCGTAGTCGTAGCCCGCCTCCGCCAGGGTGTCGTAGCGGGTCTCGACGTCGATCTCGCGGGCGCCGGGAGGCGGCCACGCGGCGAGGTCGAAGTCCGTCGCCTCGTCGTCGGTGTCGAGCAGCGCCGCGGCGTGCCGCGTCCACGGGATCCCGGGGTCCGCGTCCTGCGCCCGGGAGTGCACGGCCAGCTCCCGCTGCCCGTCCGCGTTCGGCGGCTCGACGGTCACCCGGAGCTGCACGGCCTCGTCGGCCGCCAGCACCAGGGGCGTCTGCAGGGTCAGTTCGGAGAGCCGCCGCCATCCCATGCGGGCGCCCACGGCCATCGAGAGTTCCAGGAAGGCGGTGCCGGGCAGCAGCACCGTGCCGTGCACGGCGTGGTCGGCGAGCCACGGCTGGGTGTCGAGGCCGAGCCGCCCCGTGTACACCAGCCGGTCCTCCTCGACGAGCTCGACCACCGCGCCGAGCAGCGGGTGCCCGGCCGGGTTCAGGCCGAGCCCGCGGGCGTCCGTCGCGGCCGGTTCGGGCTGGAGCCAGTAGTGCTGGTGCTGGAAGGGGTACGGGGGGAGCGCGACGGTCCGGGCCCGGTAGGGCCGCAGGAGCGAGGGCCAGTCGACGGCGGCGCCGTGGGTCCACGCCTCGGCGGCCGAGTGGACGAACCGTTCGAAGCCACCGGCGTTGCGGTGGAGGGTGCCGACGGCGGCTCCGGCGTCGGCGAGGGTCTCGGTGATCCCGGAGACGAGGACGGGGTGGGCGCTGACCTCGATGAAGACGACGTCGGGAGCGGCCAGTCGGGCGACGACCTCGGCGAGGCGGACCTTGCTGCGCAGGTTGCGGAACCAGTAGGCGGCGTCGAGTTCGGCGGTGTCGAGGACACCGCCGGTCACGGTGGAGTGGAAGGAGACGGAGCCCGATCGCGGGGCGACGCCCTTCAGTTCGTCGGCGAGGACGCCCCGGATCTCGTCGACGTGGGCCGAGTGGGAGGCGTAGTCGACGGGGATGCGACGGGCCCAGGTCCCGTCGGATTCGCAGCGCGCGAGGAGTTCGTCGAGTGCTTCGGGCCGGCCGGCGACGACGGTGGAGGAGGGGCCGTTGACGGCGGCGACGGAGAGCTGTCCCTGCCAGGCGGTGAGGAGGTCCTCGACCTGGGCCTCGGGGACGCCCAGCCACGCCATGCCGCCGCCTCCGGAGAGGACGCGCAGGGCTTGGGAGCGGAGGGCGACGACGCGGGCGCCGTCGTCGAGGGTGAGGCCTCCGGCGACGACGGCGGCTGCGATCTCGCCCTGGGAGTGGCCGACGACGGCGGTGGGGTCGATGCCGCTGGAGCGCCAGAGGGCGGCGAGGGCGACCATCATGGCCCAGGAGGCGGGCTGGACGACGTCGACCCGGTCGAGGGAGGGCGCGTCGGGGTGGTTGCGGAGGACGTCGGTGAGGGACCAGTCGACGTAGGGCGCGAGGGCGGTCTCGCAGTCGGCGACGGCCCGGGCGAAGACGGGTGAGGCGTCGAGGAGTCCGACCGCCATGCCGGCCCACTGCGATCCCTGCCCGGGGAACACGAACACGACGCGCGACGAGGACACGCCGTTCTCGCCGTCGACCTCGCGCGAGGCGAGTGCGTCGAGACCGGCGAGGAGCCCGTCCCTGCCGTCGACTCCGGGGATCACGGCCCGGGACTCGAAAGCGGACCGCTTGGCCGCCAGCGAGAACGCCACATCGGCCAGGCTGAGCCCGGGCCGTGACCGGACGTACGCGGCCAGCCGGCCGGCGGCCTCGGCCAGCGCCTCACCCGAGCGCGCCGACAGCGTCCACGGCAGGGCCGCACCGTCCAGCCCGTCCGCGCCGCCGGTCGTCTCGTCCTCGGCGTCGGGTTCGGTGGTGGGGGCTTCGGCGAGGATGACGTGGGCGTTGGTGCCGCTGATGCCGAAGGAGGAGATGCCGGCGCGGCGGACCCTGTTTTCGGTGGTGGGCCAGGGGCGGGGTGTGGTGAGGACTTCGACGCCGCCGGTTTCCCAGTCGACGAGTTCGCTGGGCTTGCTGACGTTGAGGGTGGCGGGGAGTTGGCCGTGTTGGAGGGCCATGACCATTTTGATGACGCCGCCGACGCCTGCGGCGGCTTGGGCGTGGCCGAGGTTGGATTTGAGGGAGCCGAGCATGAGGGGTCGGTTGGTGTCGCGTTGGTGGCCGTAGGTGGCGAGGAGTGCTTGGGCTTCGATGGGGTCGCCGAGGACGGTTCCGGTGCCGTGGGCTTCGACGGCGTCGACGTCGGTGAGGGTGATGCCGGCGTCGGTTGCCGCGGCGCGGATGACGCGTTCCTGTGCGGGTCCGCTGGGGGCGGTGAGTCCGTTGGAGGCGCCGTCCTGGTTGACGGCGGTGCCGGCGACGACGGCGAGGACGTCGTGTCCGAGTCGGCGCGCGTCGGAGAGTCGTTCGACGACGAGGACGCCGACGCCCTCTGCCCAGGCGGTGCCGTCCGCGTCCGCCGAGAACGACTTGCAGCGTCCGTCGGTGGCGAGGCCCCGCTGACGCGAGAATTCGATGAAGATGCCGGGGGTGGACATGATGGTGACGCCGCCGGCGAGGGCGAGGGTGCATTCGCCGGAGCGGAGGGCTTGGACGGCGAGGTGGAGGGCGACGAGGGAGGAGGAGCAGGCGGTGTCGACGGTGAGTGCGGGGCCTTGGAGGCCGAGGGTGTAGGCGACGCGGCCGGAGGCCACGCTGGCTGTGGTGCCGGTCAGTCCGAACCCGGCCGCACCCGCTGCCGCCTCACCCAACCGCGGACCGTACTCCTGGGCGATCGCACCCAGGAACACCCCCGTGTCGCTGCCGTGGAGCGTGCCGGGCGCGATCCCGGCCCGTTCCAGGGCCTCCCAGGCCACCTCGAGCAGCAGCCGCTGCTGCGGGTCCATCGCCAGCGCCTCACGCGGGGCGATCCCGAAGAACGCCGGATCGAACTCCGCGGCCCCGCTCAGGAACCCGCCGTCGCGCACGTAGGACGTACCGGAGTGGTCCGGGTCCGGGTGGTAGAGCGCGTCCAGGTCCCAGCCCCGGTCCGTCGGCAGCCCGGAGATCACGTCGCGCTGTTCGGCGACGACCTGCCACAGGCCCTCGGGCGAGTCCACCCCGCCGGGGAAGCGGCAGCCCATGCCGACGATCACGATCGGGTCGTTGGCGCCGGCCTCCAGCTCGCGGACCCGCTGGCGGGACTGGTGGAGGTCGACGGTGAGGCGCTTGAGGTACTCGACGAGTTTGTCGTTGTCCGTGGATGTCATGGCGAAGATGCCCCCGTAGGCGTCGTGAAGCTGTGCGTGTGCGCGGGTCCGGGCGCGGCAGGCCCCGGGACGTGCCGGGGCGTGCCGCGCGCGGCGGACAGGAAGGGCGGACCGGGGTCCGGTCCGTGCGGAGCGCAGGTGGAGTCGTGGTGGGAGGGGGAGTGACGATCAGAGTTCGGAGTCGATGAACGCGAGGAGCTCGTCGACCGAGGCCGACTCGACCCGCGCGGCCAGATCCTGTTCGGCGGACCGGGTCCGCTGGGCCGGGACGCGGGCGACCAGGGCCTGGAGCCGCTGGACGATCTCGTCCCGGACGTCGTCCCGGGTGTCCACCGGAAGATCGGCCAGGGCCGCTTCGAGACCGTCGAGTGCGACCAGACCCGGCACGGCGTCCGGATCGGCCGAGGTGACGGGGTCCGGTTCGGCCGGGGCGAGTTCGGTGAGCAGCCGGGCCACGACGGCCGTCGGCGTGGGGTGGTTGAAGAGGAAGGTGGCGGGCAGCCGCAGATCGGCGCTGGTCTGCAGCCTGTTGCGCAGCTCCACGAGCGTCAGCGAGTCGCAGCCCAGGTCCTTGAAGGACCGGTCGGCGGGAATGCCGGACGCGGAGGAGCGGCCGAGCACCGCGGCGGCCTGCGCCCGGACGAGGTCCAGGAGCAGTTCCTCCCGCTCGGCCCGCCCCAGGGGGGAGAGCCGGTCGCGGAGGGTCGCGGTCGTGGGGGCCGGGGCGGCGGCCGCCGCCTCGGAGGGGCGCGGTGCGGTCGGAGCCAGCTCCCGCAGCACGGCCGGCAGCCGGTCGCCCAGCGTGCCGAGGGCGGCCCGGTCGAGCGGAGCCGGTACGAGCGCGGCGGCGTCCAGGCGCAGTGCCGCGTCCAGCAGGGCCAGGCCCTCGGCCCGGTCGATGGGAGCGAGCCCCGTGCGGGCGAGCCGGCTCCGGTCGGCCTCGGACAGCGAGCCCGCCATGCCGGCGGCTCCCGGTCGTCCCGCGGTGTCCGCCCACATGCCCCAGGCCAGGGACAGTGCGGGAAGGCGCCGGGCCCTGCGGTACTGGGCCAGGGCGTCGAGGTAGGCGTTGGCCGCGGCGTAGTTGCCCTGGCCGGCGCCTCCGAGGACCCCCATGACGGAGGAGAAGAGGACGAAGGCCGCGAGGTCCTGGTCGGCGGTCAGCTCGTGCAGGTTGCGGGCCGCGGTCGCCTTCGCCGCGAGGACGGTGTCCAGGCGGTCCGGGGTGAGTGCGGTGATCACCCCGTCGTCGAGCACGCCCGCCGCGTGGACGACGGCGGTGAGTCGCACGCCGTCGAGGAGGCGCGCGAGCGCATCGCGGTCGGCGGTGTCGCAGGCGGCGAGGGTGACCTCGGCGCCCGAGGCGGTCAGTTCGGCGGCCAGTTCCGCGGCGCCCGGTGCGTCGGCGCCGCGGCGGCTGACCAGGAGCAGGCGGCGGGCGCCGTGCTCGCCGACCAGGTGCCGGGCGACGAGCCCGCCCAGCGCGCCGGTGGCGCCGGTGACGAGCACGGTGCCGTCCGGGTCGAGGGCCGGGGGCAGGGTGAGGACCACCTTGCCGATGTGGCGTGCCTGGCTGACGTGGCGGAACGCCTCCGGGGCCCGGCGGACGTCCCAGGTGCTCAGCGGCAGCGGCGCGAGCGCGCCCGACGACAGCAGCGCGAGGACGTCCGTGAGGAGGGCGGCGATGCGGTCGGTCGGCTCCTGCAACAGGTCGAAGAAGCCGTAGGCCACGCCCGGGTGATCGGCGGCGACCCGCGCCGGATCGCGCAGGTCGGTCTTGCCCATCTCCACGAAGCGGCCGCCGCCGGGCAGCAGCCGCAGGGAGGCGTCGACGAACTCGCCGGCGAGCGAGTTCAGTACGACGTCCATGCCGCGGCCCCCGGTGGCCGCGGCGAACGCGGACTCGAAGTCCAGGGTGCGGGACGACGCCAGGTGCGAGCCCTCCAGACCCAGCGGCCGCAGGGCGTCCCACTTGCCGGGCCCCGCCGTGCCGTACACCTCCGCCCCGAGGTGCCGGGCGAGCTGGACGGCGGCCATCCCGACGCCGCCCGCGGCGGCGTGGATCAGGACGCGCTCGCCCGCGGACAGCCCCGCGAGGTCCACCAGGGCGTGGTAGGCGGTGAGGAACACGATGGGCGCGGACGCCGCCTGCGCGAACGTCCAGTCGGCGGGCATGGCGGCGACCCGCCGGTGGTCGGCGACGACGACCGGGCCGAACGCCCCGGAGAACAGGCCCATGACCCGGTCGCCGACGCCGAGGCCGGTGACACCGGGGCCGACCTCGGTGACCACGCCGGCCCCTTCGAGGCCGAGCAGACCGGGGTCGCCCGGGTAGAGGCCCAGCGTGTTCAGGACGTCGCGGAAGTTGACGCCGGCGGCGCGCACGGCGATGCGCACCTCGCCGTCGGCCAGCGGAGCCAGTGCCTCCGGGCAGGGTTCGAGCGCCAGGTGGTCCAGGGTCCCGCGCTCGCGGATCCCGAGCCGCCAGGCGGTGCTCCCGGCCGGGGGCACCAGCGTGGCGCCCACCGTCGCCCGGCCCAGCATCGGCACCAGCGACTCGCCCTGACGCAAAGCGAGTTGCGGCTCGCCCGCCAGGAGCGGCAGTGCGGTACGGCAGTCCGCGAGCGACTCCACGTCGAGGAGTCCGACGCGTCCGGGGTTCTCGGTCTGCGCCGAGCGGGCCAGACCCCACACGGCGGCGGCGTCGGGGTCCACGTCGGCGTCGGCCGTCGTGGCCACGGCGGACCGGGTGACGAGCACCAGCCGGGAGTCCCCGAGCCGGTCGTCGGCCAGCCACTCCCGGAGCAGGGCCAGTGCCCGGTGCACGGCGGTCGGCCGGCCGAGGGGGATGTCTCCGGCGCCCGCGTCGTCACCGCGGGCGCCGAGGCCGGTGAGCGGCGCGAGGACCACCGAGGGAGCGGGAAGCCCCTCGTCGAGGGCCCGGCCGAGGGCCGCGAGATCGGCGTACGACGCGCCGACGCCCAGGTCCGCGGAGCCGAGGGCGACGGCCGACGGGACCGCTCCGGGGTCCGCCGCGGCCGGGACCCAGTCCAGCCGGAGCAGGGACCGCGGTACGGCCACCTCGTCGCCGACCGGGCGCAGCACGAGCTCCCCGACCTCGGCGACCACCGCGCGGGACTCGTCGAACAGGGTCAGTGACACCGCGTCCGGTCCGGTGGCGGTGATCACGGCGCGGGCGGCGCGGACGCCGGGCCGGCGCACGGTCACGCCGTGCCAGGAGAACGGCAGCAGACGGCGGTTGCCGTCGTCGAGGGCCGTCATGACGATCGGGTGCAGGGCCGCGTCGAGCAGTGCCGGGTGCAGCCCGTACGACGCGGCGTCGGTCACCGACGGCGGCAGCGCGACCTCGGCGACGAGGTCCCCACCCTGCCGCCACGCGGCACGCAGCCCCTGGAAGACCGGCCCGTAGGCGTATCCGGCGGTGGCCAGCTCGTCGTAGCACCCGTCGACGGCCAGCGGCTCGCCCTCGCCGGGGTACGGGCCCGCCGCGGTCGCGTCGGCGGTGTCGTGCGGGGCGAGCACGCCCGTGGCGTGCAGGGCCCAGGGCTCGACCGCGCCGTCCGGTGTCTCGGCACGGGCGTGCACGGTGACCGCGCGCTGCCCGTCCGCGTCGGGTGCGGCCACGACGACCTGCGCCTCGATGCGGCCCTCCCGGGGCACGACCAGCGGTGCCAGCAGGGTCAGTTCGGCGACCCGTGGCGTCCCGGTGGCCGAGCCCGCGCGGCCTGCGAGTTCGAGGAACGCGGTGCCGGGCAGCAGGACCGCACCGAGGACCGCGTGGTCGGCGAGCCAGGGGTGGGTGCGGCGGCCCAGCCGGGAGGTCAGCACGACCTGCCCGGACGCGGCGAGTTCGACGGCGGGGCCGAGCAGCGGGTGACCGGCCGCCCCCTCGGCGCCGCCCGCGGTCAGCCAGTACCGCTCCCGCTGGAAGGCGTACGTGGGCAGGCCGGGCGTGGGCCCCGGGCCGAACACGGCGTTCCAGTCCGGGCCGCGCCCGCGGACGTGCAGGGTGCCGAGCGCGGCCGCCAGGGTGCGGTCCTCGGCCCGGCCGCGGCGCAGCACGGGCACGAACGCGAGTGCGTCGTCGTCCAGGCAGTCCTGACCCAGGGCCGACAGCACGCCGTCCGGGCCGAGTTCGAGGAAGGTCCGCATCCCGAGGCCGTGCAGCGCCGTCAGCCCGTCGGACATCCGCACTTCCCGGCGGACCTGCCGTACCCAGTAGTCGGCGGTGACCTCGACGGGGCCGCCGGTGACGGTGGACACCATGGTGATGCGGGGCTCCGCGTGGGCGACGCCGGCGGTGACGGCCGCGAACGCGTCGAGCATCCCGTCCATGCGGTGCGAGTGGAAGGCGTGGCTGACCACGAGCCGGCGCGTCTTGCGGCCCGCGGCGGCGAACGCCTCGGCGACCTGCTCGACCGCCTCGACGTCACCGGAGACGACGACGGCCAGGGGGCCGTTGACGGCGGCGACGCTCAGCTCGTGCCCGCGGCCGTCGAGCAGCGGGAGCACCTCCTCCCGCGAGGCCTGCACGGCCAGCATGGCGCCGCCGGCCGGCAGCGCCTGCATGAGTCGCCCGCGCGCGGCGACGAGGGTGCAGGCGTCCGGCAGGGTGAGGATCCCGGCGACGTGGGCGGCGGCGAACTCGCCGATGGAGTGGCCGAGGACGGCGTCCGGGGCCAGGCCCCGGTGTTCGAGCAGCCGGAAGAGCGCCACCTGGAGGGCGAAGAGCGCGCACTGCGTGTTCTCGGTCCGGTTGAGCGCCTCGGCGTCGCCGAACATCACGTCGCGGATGGGCGGTGTCCCGGGCAACGCGCCGCGGCGGGCGTCGAGTTCGGCGCACACCTCGTCGAGGGCAGCGGCGAAGACCGGCTCGCTCGCGTACAACTCGCCTCCCATGCCGACGCGCTGGCTGCCCTGCCCGGTGAACAGGTAGGCGAGCCCGTCGTCGGGGCGGGCCGTGCCGAGGGCCAGGGCGGAGTGCGTCCCGCCGCGGCCGAGCGCGGCCAGTGCCTGGACGGCCTCGGAACGGTCCTCGGCGGTGACGGCCGCCCGGTGGTCCAGTGCCGTACGGGTGGTGGCCAGGGAGCGGCCCAGGTCGCGGACCGACACCTCGGCGGAGGCGCCCAGCGCGTCGGCGAGCGCGGTGGCCTGGGCGCGCAGCGCCGCCTCGGTCCGGCCGGACAGGACCCACAGGGGCGTGCCGTCGTTCCCGGACTCGACACCGGACGCGGCGTCCGGTTCGTCGGCCGGGGCTTCGGCGAGGATGACGTGGGCGTTGGTGCCGCTGATGCCGAAGGAGGAGATGCCGGCGCGGCGGACCCTGTTTTCGGTGGTGGGCCAGGGGCGGGGTGTGGTGAGGACTTCGACGCCGCCGGTTTCCCAGTCGACGAGTTCGCTGGGCTTGCTGACGTTGAGGGTGGCGGGGAGTTGGCCGTGTTGGAGGGCCATGACCATTTTGATGACGCCGCCGACGCCTGCGGCGGCTTGGGCGTGGCCGAGGTTGGATTTGAGGGAGCCGAGCATGAGGGGTCGGTTGGTGTCGCGTTGGTGGCCGTAGGTGGCGAGGAGTGCTTGGGCTTCGATGGGGTCGCCGAGGACGGTTCCGGTGCCGTGGGCTTCGACGGCGTCGACGTCGGTGAGGGTGATGCCGGCGTCGGTTGCCGCGGCGCGGATGACGCGTTCCTGTGCGGGTCCGCTGGGGGCGGTGAGTCCGTTGGAGGCGCCGTCCTGGTTGACGGCGGTGCCGGCGACGACGGCGAGGACGTCGTGTCCGAGTCGGCGGGCGTCGGAGAGTCGTTCGACGACGAGGACGCCGACGCCCTCTGCCCATGCCGTGCCGTCTGCGTCCGCCGAGAACGACTTGCAGCGTCCGTCGGTGGCGAGTCCGCGTTGACGCGAGAATTCGATGAAGATGCCGGGGGTGGACATGATGGTGACGCCGCCGGCGAGGGCGAGGGTGCATTCGCCGGAGCGGAGGGCTTGGACGGCGAGGTGGAGGGCGACGAGGGAGGAGGAGCAGGCGGTGTCGACGGTGAGTGCGGGGCCTTGGAGGCCGAGGGTGTAGGCGACGCGGCCGGAGGCCACGCTGGCTGTGGTGCCGGTCAGTCCGAACCCGGCCGCACCCGCTGCCGCCTCACCCAACCGCGGACCGTACTCCTGGGCCATGACACCGGCGAACACGCCCGCCTGCGTGCCGCGCAGGGAGTCCGGGGCGATCCCCGCCCGCTCCAGGGCCTCCCAGCAGGTCTCCAGGAAGGCGCGCTGCTGCGGGTCCATCGCCAGCGCCTCGCGCGGGGAGATCCCGAACAGCTCGGCGTCGAACTCCGCCGCCCCCGCCAGGAACCCGCCGTCGCGCACATAGGTGGTGCCCACGTGCGCGGGGTCGGGATGGTAGAGCCCGTCGAGGTCCCAGCCCCGGTCCGTCGGGAAGCCCGAGACGACGTCGCGCTGTTCGGCGACGACCTGCCACAGGCCCTCGGGCGAGTCCACCCCGCCGGGGAAGCGGCAGCCCATGCCGACGATCACGATCGGGTCGTCGTCCCGGCCCGCGCGGTCCTCGGAGACCGCGGTGTCGTGCCGGTCCCCGGCCAGCAGGGCGGCCAGGGCGGCGGGGCTGGGGTGGTCGTAGACCACGGTGGTGGGGAGCTTGCGGCCGGTGGCGGCGACGAGGCGGTTGCGCAGCTCGACGACGGTCACCGAGTCGATGCCCAGTTCCTTGAACGTCCGCCGCGGCTCGATCTCGGCGGGCGAGTCGTAGCGGAGCACGGCGGCGGTGTGCGCCCGGACCAGCTCCAGGGCGGCCGGCCCGGTCAGCGTGCGGGCCGCTTCGCCGTCCGAGGCGTCCGGCGTCTCCCCGGCGGCCTCCGGCACGGGCACGCCCGCCGGGGGCGTCGGCGCGGCGCCCGCCGACGGCGGGCGGAGCGGGTCGGACTCGGCCGTGATCCAGTGGCGCCGCCGCTGGAAGGCGTACGTCGGCAGCTCGGCACGGGCGGCGCCGGCGGGCAGGACGGCGGACCAGTCCACGTCCGCGCCGTGGCAGAACGCCTCGCCGAACGCCGACAGGAGCCGCCGCCGGCCGCCCTCGTCGCGGCGCAGGGTGCCGAGCGCGGCGACCGGCAGGTCCGCGGCCTCCGCCGTCTGCTGGACGGCGAGCGCGAGCACGGGATGCGGGCTCATCTCGATGAACAGCTCGTGCCCCGCGTCGAGCAGCCCCCGCACGGCGGGCTCGAACCGCACGGGCTCCCGAAGGTTCCGGTACCAGTAGTCGACGTCCAGCTCGGACCCGTCGAGGACCGTGGCGGTCACCGTCGAGTGCAGCGGTACGACTCCGGTACGCGGTGCGATGCCGGCCAGCTCGGCCGGGAGGGTGTCGCGCACGGCGTCGACGTGCGGGCTGTGCGAGGCGTAGGCGACCGGGACGCGCCGGGTACGGACGTCCTCGCCGTACCGGGCGGCCAGGGCGTCCAGTGCGGCACCGTCGCCCGCGACCACGGTCATGCCGGGGGAGTTGACGGCGGCGACGCTCAACCCCGGGTGTCCCACCAGGTCTTCGCGCACCCGGTCGGCGGGCAGCGAGACGGTCAGCATGCCGCCGCCGCGTCCGGCCAGCGCGCCGAGCGCCGCGCTCCGCACGGCGACCAGGCGGGCCGCGTCGTCGAGGGTGAGGGCGCCGCTGACGGTGGCCGCCGCGATCTCGCCCTGCGAGTGGCCGACGACCGCGGCCGGTTCGACCCCCGCCGCGCGCCACAGCGCGGCCAGAGCGACCATCACCGCCCAGAGGGCCGGCTGGACGACGTCGTCGCGGTCGAGGGCGGGTGCGCCGGGGCGGCCGCGCAGCACATCGGTGAGCGACCAGTCCCGGTACGGGTTCAGCGCCCGCTCGCAGTCCTCGACGACCCGGGCGAAGACGGGTGCGGTGTCGAGGAGTTCGGCGGCCATGCCTGCCCACTGCGAGCCCTGGCCGGGGAAGACGAACACGGCCCGGCGGACGGCCTCGTGGCTGCTTCCGGCCACCGCCCCGCGGTGCACGCCCGCGTCGGCGACCGCGTCCACGGCGGCCAGGAGTTCGTCGCGGCCGGAGCCGACCAGGACGGCCCGGTGGCCGAAGACGGTGCGGTGGTGCGCGAGGGAACGGGCGATATCGGCCGCGCCGAGATCGGGGTGTGCGGCGAGAAAGGCGCGTAAGCGGTCCGCCTGCGCCCGGAGCGCCTTGTCGGTCCGTCCGGAAAGGACCCAGGCGAGCGGCTCGGAAGACCCGGAAGAATCAGAACCGGCCGGTGATTTCGGCTGCTGTGGCGCGATACCGACGGTCGCCGCGTCGTTCTCCGGCCGCGATCCGAGTACCAGGTGGCAGTTGGTCCCGCCCATTCCGATGGAGGTCACACCGGCGATCAGGGGGCCGTCGGGATGCGGCCAGGGGCCGGTTTCCGTCGCGGCGGCGATCCGGAGATCGGCGAAAGGGATCTGCGGATGGGGTGTCTCGAAGTTGAGGGTCGGGACGAGCTCCCGCGCGGAGAGGCAGAGAATCGTCTTGACGAGGCCCGCGATACCCGATGCGCCTTCGAGGTGACCGATATTGGTCTTGACGGACCCGAGCCTGAGGGGATTCTCCGGAGAGCGGGAGGAGGCGAAAACGGCGCCCAGAGCAGCTGCTTCGATGGGGTCGCCGACCCGTGTGCCCGATCCGTGTATTTCTACGTACTGTGCTTGTTCCAGCGGTATTCGCGCATTGTCCCAGGCATCGCGTATCACGCTTTCCTGGGCTTTTCCGTTGGGAGTGGGGAGCGTGTCGCTCGCGCCGTCGCTGCCGACGGCACCGCCGTGCAGCACGCAGTGGATGCGATCCCCGTCGGCCAGGGCCCGGCTGAGGAGTTTCAGTGCCACCACCCCGCCGCCCTCGCCCCGCACGTACCCGTTCGCCCGGGCGTCCAAGGTGTGACATCGCCCGTCGGGCGAGAGGCTGCCGAAGGCGGCCAGGGCGTGCGTGCTCTCCGGCGCGAGGTTGAGGTTGACGCCGCCGGCGAGGGCCACGACGGACTCGCCGCGGCGCAGACTCTCGCAGGCCAGATGCACTGCGACCAGCGCGGACGACTGCGCGGTGTCGACGACCATGCTCGGTCCGCGGAGCCCCAGGACGTACGAGACCCGGTTGGCGATGATGCCCCGGTGGAGTCCCGTCACGGTGTGCGCCGAGGTGGCTGCGGGGCCGGCGGCGCGGGTCACGGCCGTGTAGTCGTCGGCGATCGCGCCCATGAAGACGCCTGTGGCGGTGTCGGCGAGATCGGCCGGGACGATGCCGGAGTCCTCCAGGGCCTCCCAGGCCAGTTCGAGGACGAGGCGCTGCTGCGGATCCATCGCGGCCGCTTCACGCGGAGAAATGCCGAAGAAATCCGCATCGAACGCATCCACCCGGGGCAGGAATCCACCGGGGCGCGGGGACCCGTCGCCGAGGAAGGCGAGATGTGCGCGATCGGCGGGCGGCGCGGCAATGGCGTCGCGGCCGTTCCTGAGGAGGTCCCAGAATTCGGCGGGGTTCGCCCCGCCGGGAAAGCGGCAGGAAAGTCCGACGACGGCGACCGTCCGGTCGTCGATCCCGCCCGGCACCTGCTGCGACGGTCTTTCCTGGACCGTCGGCTCCTGGTTCTCCGCCGCACCGCCGGAAGATCCTCGTACCGCGCTGTGTGATGGCGTTGCTGCCGCCTGAATTTGGGCATGGCGGATCATGATGTTGTTGCTCCCCCCGTGAAGCACGATCAACGGCACGGCCGACTCGGCGGCCCAGCCTGACTCAATCTCAATTCGGACCCTAGCATCGAGTCGGCGCTCCGTAAACCAATGGCCAGGGCGCGGGAGTTGGTTCAGGAATCAATATGCCGGTAATCGGGGGGACCGGCCTCGGAAGCCTGTGTCGCGTACCTGCCGGGTTAACCGATGGGAAACATCCCGTACGTGCGCAGCGCGGTGCTTTCCCTCCCCGGAAGAAGTGTGCCGACGGGGAACGGCGGGCATTCCGGCGCCCTGTGACGCCCCGGCCCGGCGCTCTCGCCCCGGCCGTTCGGCAAGGGCGAGAATCAGCCGGACCGGGTGTCCGGAAGATCTGGCTCCCCGACCGCGGGGGGAGCCGCCGGGTGACGGCGCGCGCCACCCGTCCACCGGTCCACGGGCCGGCCGTGGACCGCTCACCGGGAGGCGGCCGGGACGCTTCCTTCGGTCGCCGGCTCGCCCGCGGCCTTCGCCGCCGGGTCCGCCTTGGTGAGGGTGCAGACCCCGTCCACGCACTGCCGCTCCAGCCGGCCGCGCGAGATCGTCTGCGCCAGACCGACCATCCAGCAGGTGGGGCAGCCGCGGAAGGCGATGAGAGCCAGCGGGGCCGCGAGCAGGGTGGCCGGTCCGGCGACGGGCACCATGGCGATCGAGCCGATGATCAGCCCGAAGCCGATGGCGCCGCGCGCCAGGTGGCGCGGGACGGACTTGCTGGCGAAGTTCAGGTCGTTCGCCGGGGCCTTCGTGCTGACCCGGATCTGGTCGCCCTGGGCGGGCTTCACGATGTTCACGGTCGTGACTCTCCTCCGACGGGTGGTCGATGGCTCGATCAGGCCGCCTGGTCGGTGGCCTCATCGGGTGCTTGGTCGATCGTTTCCAGTGACTGACGGACCGCCGCGCGCGCCCGGTGCAGCCGGGACTTCATCGCGGCGTTGCTCAGACCGAGGGAATGGGCCACGGTCCGGCCGGGCAGGCCCTGCACGTCCCGCATGATCAGGACCTGTCGCTGGTCGCGGGGCAGGGCGCCGACCGCGGCCGCGATCCGCTCCACCTCCAGCCTGTGCAGCACCGCCTCCTCGGCGGAGGGCTCCGCGGAACCCTCCGGCCCGGGCGACGGGTCGTCGGTGCGACGGACGAGCAGCCGCACCTGCCGGAGGCATTCGTTGCGCACGATCCGGAACATCCATGAGGCGAGCGCACCGGTGGCGCGCAGGCTGCCGATCTTCCGGTAGAGGATGATCAGCGCCTCCTGCGCCGCGTCCTCGGCGTCCTGGGGTGAGGCGCACAGCGAGTTGGCGAACTTGCGCACATGGGGCTGCGATTCCATGACGACGGTGGTGAGCGACGTGACGTCGCCGTCCTGAGCGGCCTTGATCAGCCGCTCGTCCGGCCAGGAGAAACGTTGGTTCATGTGGCTACTCATACCCGGCGGGCGCCTCGCGCGCAGGCACTCGTCAGCTTCGGCTCTTGAAGCGCCGCATGAGGTGCCAGCTGCACGCGCCCACGAGCAGGACTCCGATGACTACGAGGGCCGTGACCATTGTGTTCCTCCTGTTGCCTCGCCGGCCCGTTCGGCCGGTACACACATAAGAGACGGCGGGGTCCCCAGAGGATTCAGCTCCGGCGAAAGTTTTTTCCGTGGATCGCGCGGAGGGCCGCCCCGCGAGGCGGACGGCCCTCCTCCGGCGGGGCTACCAGGAGGACTTGGTCACTCCGGGCAGCAGTCCCGCGTGCGCCAGCCGGCGGGTGCCGATCCGGGAGAGGCCGAACCTCCGCAGATGGCCGCGGGGCCGGCCGTCGACGGCGTCGCGGTTGCGGACCCGGGTGGCGCTGGCGTCGCGCGGCTGCCGGTCCAGCTCCGCCCGCGCGTCCCGGCGCTGTTCGGGCGTCGACGAGGGGTGCCGGACGGTCTCCTTGAGCTCCGCCCGCCGCGCGGCGTGGCGCGCGACCACCTCCCTGCGCCGCTCGTTCTTCACGATCTTGCTGCGCTTCGCCATCAGACCTTCCCTCCCCGTGCCCGGATCCGGGCGACGGCCGCCTCGATCCCGATCCGGTCCACGGTCCGGACGGCCCGCGCGCTGAGGGTCAGGCGAACGGTCCGGCCCTCGCCGGGCAGCCGGTAGCGCTTGTGCTGGATGTTCGGGTCGAAGCGGCGCGGGGTGCGCCGGTGCGAGTGGGAGATGCGGTGGCCGAAGCCGGGCTCGGCGCCGGTCAGCTGACAGTGGGCGGACACGGGTGGCTCCTGTCTCTCGCGGTGGCCGCCAGGGCCACCACTTATTGGAAATGAAAATCGTTGTCGTATACTAGCGCCATGGCACGCAACGAACTCCGCCCCGTCATCAAGCTGCGCTCCACCGCGGGCACCGGCTTCACCTACGTCACCCGCAAGAACCGGCGCAACGACCCCGACCGGATGGTGCTCCGCAAGTACGACCCGACGGTCCGCCGTCACGTCGACTTCCGCGAAGAGCGCTGACCGCAGCCGCCCCACGGCGACCCGCACGGGCGGCCGTGGGGCGGCCCCCGAACCGGCACCCCCTCGATCCGGTGCCCCTCGATGCGGCGGCCGCCCCGAACCGGCGCCCCCCCCCCGAACCGGCGGCCGCCTGAACCGGCGGCCGGAACGCCGCCCACCCCGCCACCACCACCCGCCCCGGCCACCCACAGGGACACCCCGGACGGGACGGCCGCCGCTCCGGCGGCGGCACGAGAAGAAAGGCACTGCCATGAAGCCCGGCATCCACCCCGCCTACGGCCCCGTCGTCTTCCGCGACACCGCCTCCGGCTTCGCGTTCCTCACGCGCTCCACGCTGACCGGCGACAAGGAGATCGAGTGGGAGGACGGACGGACCTACCCGGTCGTCGACGTCGAGATCTCCTCGGCCAGCCACCCCTTCTACACGGGCACCGCCCGGGTGATGGACACCGCCGGACGCGTCGAGCGCTTCGAGCGCCGCTACGGGGCCCGCTGATGGCACCGGACACCCGACTGCCCGTCGTCATCGTCGCCGGAATCCACGCCGACGCCCGCAAGGAGGTCGTCGAGCGCCTGCTGCGTACCGTCCCCGGCAGCGTCGCCCTCCACCACGACCTCGCCGGCGCCCCCGACGGCACGGTGCGCCGGCTGGTCCGCGACGCCGGCGGAGTCCTCTCCGAGGGCGGGACACCGCTGGTCGACGGCTGCGCCTGCTGCGCCCTGCGCGAGGACCTCGTACCGGAGCTGCTGCGGCTGGCCCACGGTCCGACGCGGCTCGCCGTCGTCGAACTGTGGGACTCGGTCGAGCCGAAGACGATGGCCGAGGTCGTCGCGGCGTACTCCGGAGACCTCCTCGTGCTCACGAACGTCGTCACCGCGGTGGACCCGGCCCTCGTCCTGCCCTGCCTCGCCAACGGCGACGACCTCGCCGACGCGGGCCTCGCCGCCGCACCCACCGACCGGCGCACCGTCGGCGACACGTGGGCCCGTCAGCTGGAATACGCGCCCGTCCTCGCCCTCGTCGACCACGGGCAGGCCGACGACGAGGACCGCGCCCTGCTCGCCCAGCTGCACCCGACCGCCCGGCGCGTGGCGGCCGACTCGGCCGAGCTCGCCGCGGCCGCCTTCGCCGGCTTCGACGTCGAGGCGGCGGCCGCGGCGCAGCACCCCGCCTGCGCGCTGCTGCCCCACGACGCGGACGACGCCGGGGTCGCGACCCTCGTCTGGCACCGCCGACGCCCCTTCCACCCCGAGCGCCTCTACGCCGCGCTGGAGGACCTGTGCTGCGCGGCGGCCCGCAGCCGGGGCCGGTTCTGGCTCGCGGACCGGCCCGACACCCTGCTGGCCTGGGACGCCGCCGGCGGCGCCCTGTGCGTGGAGAGCGCGGGCCCCTGGCTCGCCTCCCTGCCGGACGCCGCCTGGGAGCTGGTCCCGCCGATGCGCCGGGCCGCCGCCGCCCTGGACTGGCATCCCGAGCACGGCGACCGCTGCCAGCACCTCGTCTTCACCTCGCCCGGCCTGGACCGCGAAGGACTGGAGCGGCTCCTGGAGTCCTGCCTTCTCACCGACGAGGAGTACGCGGCGGGACCGGACGGCTGGAAGGACCTCCCCGCCGCCTTCGCACCCCTGCTCGACGCCGCCTGACCCCTACCGCCCGCCCCCGACGACCCCGCAGCCGAGGAGAACCCCCCCCCATGACCCGCCGACCCGAACGCCGCACGCCCGTGAAGAGCCGCCCCAACCCGCTCGACGCCGCCGGAGTCACGTACATCGACTACAAGGACACCGACCTGCTGCGGGCGTTCGTCTCGGACCGCGGCAAGATCCGCAGCCGCCGCGTCACCCGCGTCACCGCCCAGCAGCAGCGCCTGCTCGCCGCCGCCGTCAAGAACGCCCGGGAGATGGCCCTGCTGCCGTACGCGGGCCGGTGAGGACCGGGCCGGGGAGGGGCGCCGACCGCCCGCCGGCGGGCCCACCCGCCCTCCGCGGGCCGACCGCCCACCCGCCCGCGACCGGCGGACCGCCACCCGGGGCCGACGAGCATCAGCCCGGAACAGGCGGACGAGCATCAGCCCGGAGCAGGGCCGACGACAGTTCGCCCGTTCCGGGCTGACGCACGTCTCCCGTCGCCCCGGGCGGCGGCCCTGCGCCGGGACCCCGTCCTCCTGCTCCATCTGGCAGGCGCCGTTCATGCCAAACAGTGATCACCGCCCCCGACCGGATCAACGCCGGGCCCTGCGCGTGGTGCCCCGACCAGCGGGAACACAGACTCCCGGCATGACATCTGACTCCCACCGCCGCCCGGCGCGCCCCCGGAGGCGCGCCGGCACCGCCGGGCTCGCGTATGCCGTGTCCCTCGTCGCGGTCCCCGCGCTCATGCTCGGTCCCGCCGCGTCCACCGCGCTCGCGGCGCCCCTTCCCGGCGGCCTCGGCCCCTGCGTCCCCGGGGACTGCCCCGACGAGTTCCCCGAGATCGACAACGGCGCCATCGCCGGACGCGACAACGCGATCAACATCTTCGTCGGCGACGACTTCCTCGTCCGCGGCCGGGCGGCCGAGGCCGAGGGGCGGGTCGTGGTCCTCGACGACTTCGACCAGAACAAGGACGCGGCCGCCGGCGGCACGTACAACCTCGGCATCGTCGGGGTGGGCTCCCGGGTCCCCCCGCCCGACGGATCGGACTTCCTCACCACCGGCGGGGGCGTCACCGTCGCCGCCGGCCAGACGCTCGACACCAAGGGCGGCATCGTGGAGGAGCAGGGCATCGTGCGCCACGCGGGCGCGGTGTCCGGCACGGTGACCGGCACCCTGGTGCAGGACGCGAACGCCGTCGCGCCGTACGCCGGTCTGCGCGACCAGCTCACCGCCGCCAGCAGCTGCTACGCCCGGGTCGACGGCAGCCCCAGGACGCCCACCGGAACGGCGGTGAACCAGGGCGGCCAGACGCTCTTCACCGGCGACGGGACCTCGCAGCTCCAGGTCTTCAACGTCGACTTCGACCTGGAGGGCCCGAACGGGCAGCAGGGCATCGTCTTCGCGAACATCCCCGACACCGCGACGATCCTCGTCAACGTCCTCGGCGAGACGCGCCGGCTGACCACGTACAGCGGCGGCATCGACGACGACACCGACCCGCTCAACGCCTACCGCGAGCGCCTGCTGTGGAACTTCCCCGACGCCACCTCGGTCAACCTGGCCGGCACCGGGCAGTTCCAGGGCAGCTTCCTCATCGGGAACCAGACGTCGAGCACGACCGTCACCCTGCCCGGCATCAACGGCCGCTTCTTCACCACGGGCTCCCTCACCCACACCAGCGCCGCGACGGGCGGCGGCGGCCAGGAGTTCCACGCCTACCCCTTCAACGGCGACCTCCCGAACTGCGACGGGACCAACACGGTCACCGGCGAGGTGCGGGTGCTGAAGACGGACGCGTCGTCGGGTGCGGCGCTGCCGGGGGCGACCTTCCAGTTGTGGAGGGAGTCGAACGGTACGGCGGGGCTGCAGACGTCGGGGACGGATCCGGACGCGCAGGTGGGCGAGGCGTGCACGACGGGCGCCGACGGTGTGTGCGAGCGGACGGTGGAGACGGGGACGTACTACTGGCAGGAGACGGCGGCGCCGGACGGCTACGACCTGCCGTCGCCCGCGGTCTTCGGCCCGCTGGTCCTGACCGAGGCGAACGCCGAGGCGGGCGTGTCCGTCCCGGCGGCCAACACCCCGAGCACCACCCCGGCCACGACCGGCGAGGTGCGGGTGCTGAAGACGGACGCGTCGTCGGGTGCGGCGCTGCCGGGGGCGACCTTCCAGTTGTGGAGGGAGTCGAACGGTACGGCGGGGCTGCAGACGTCGGGGACGGATCCGGACGCGCAGGTGGGCGAGGCGTGCACGACGGGTGCCGACGGTGTGTGCGAGCGGACGGTGGAGACGGGGACGTACTACTGGCAGGAGACGGCGGCGCCGGACGGCTACGACCTGCCGTCGCCCGCGGTCTTCGGCCCGCTGGTCCTGACCGAGGCGAACGCCGAGGCGGGCGTGTCCGTCACCGCGGCCAACAGCCGCACCCCCGTCCCGCCCGGCACCGGCTCCGTCAAGCTGCTGAAGAGCGACGCGGACAGCGGCCTGCCGCTGCCCGGCGCGACGTTCGAGCTGTGGGAGGAGACCAACGGCCGCACCGGTCTGCAGACGGACGGCACCTCGCCCGACACCCGCGTGGGGACGTCCTGCACCACCGACCGGGCGGGGCTCTGCTCCTTCGGTGAGCTGGAGTACGGCACCTACTACCTGAAAGAGACCGCCGTCCCGGACGGCTACGTCCTGCCGGCCGACCCGGTCACCGGTCCCTACACCCTCGACGCCGACCAGCGGCTCGTGGTGGCCCGGCTGGACAACAGCCGCGGCGAGGACCCGTGCGAGGACGGCGGCTACGGGGACGAGGGCTACGGCGACCCCGGTTACGGAGACCAGGGCTACGGCTCCTGCCTCCGCGGGAAGGCCCGCGCCGGCACCGCCTGAGCGCGCCGCCGGCACCGCCCGAGCAGGCCGTCGGCACTCCCTGAGCACGCCGTCGGCCCGCCCGCCGGGCGCCGACGAGGCCGCGCCCACCGCCCCTGGGGACGGTGGGCGCGGCCCGTTCGCGTCCTGGGCCCCCGGCCCGTTCGCCCCGCGCAGGCCCCCGGCGACGCCCCTGCCGGCCGTCCGCGCCGCGCCGTCTCACCCGTTCGATCCGCCCCGTCTGGCCGGAACCGCACAGTCGGGATTGGCTGGGTCCACACCGTGAGGAGGCACCTGTGGCCGCTGACGACAACGCCGGGAACGACGCGCACACGGACGAACTGTCCGCGCTGCGCGCACGGGTCGCCGCCCTGGAGGGCGAGGCGGCCGCCCGCCCGGCTCCCCGGCACCGCGGACGCTCCTTCCTGGCCGCCGTGCTCATCGTGATCGGGTGCGTCCTCGCCCCGCTCGGCATCGTCGCCGCCTGGACGTCCGACATCGTCGGCGACACCGACCGGTACGTCGCCACCGTCGCCCCGCTCGCCTCCGACGCCGACGTGCAGGCCGCGGTCGCGAACCGGGTGACCGCCGCGGTCATGGACCACATCGACCTCCAGGACCTCCTGGAGCAGGCCGCCCCCGAGGAACGCCCGCTGCTCGCCAAGGGACTCGACAAGCTCGGCGGGTCCCTGGAGAGCGCCCTCGCCAGCTTCGTCCACGACAAGGCGCAGGAGGTCGTCGCCTCCGACGCCTTCGAGACGGTCTGGACCGACGCCAACCGCGCCGTCCACACCTCCGTGGTCCGCGCCCTGACGGGAAGCGGCGACGGAGCCGTACAGATCAAGAACGACACCGTGACCGTCGACCTGGCCCCCGTGATCGAACGGGTCAAGCAGCGCCTGATCGACTCCGGGCTGACCGTGGCCGCCAAGATCCCCGAGGTCCACACCGACTTCACCGTCGTCAAGTCCGACGACATCGGCAAGGTCAAGACCTGGTTCCGGCTGCTCCAGGTCATGGGCCTCTGGCTGCCCGTGCTCGCGCTGCTGCTGGTGGCCGGGGGAGTCCTGCTCTCCACCCACCGCCGGCGCACCCTCATCGCCTCCTCGATCGGTCTCGCGGCCGCCGCCCTGGTCCTCGGCGTCGCGCTGACCGTCTTCCGCACGGTCTACCTCAACGCCCTGCCCGACAACGTCTCGCAGGCCGCCGCCTCGTCCGTCTACGACGCACTGATCCACTTCCTGCGCACCACGGTCCGCATGGTGGTGGTCCTCGGCCTGGTGGTCGCCCTCGCCGCCTGGCTCACCGGCCCCAGCCGCCCCGCCGTCGTCACCCGCCGCATGTGGAACTCCGGCATCGACGCGACCCGCGCCGCGGCGGACCGGGCCGGACTGCGGACGGGCCCCGTCGGCCCCTTCGTACGCCGCTACCGCACGTGGATCACCTGGATCCTGGTCCTGCTGGCGGTCCTCGTGTACGTCCTCTGGGACCACCCGACCGCCTGGGTGGTCGTCGGTCTCGCCCTGGTCCTGCTGTTCGCCTTCGCGGTGGTCCGGTTCCTCGCGGCGGAGCCTGCCGACGCCGACGGGGAAGCGCAGCTCCGGACGTAGCGACCGGTGCCCGGGAAGAGGACGGCGGCGGCCCTGGCGGCCCGCTGGCGGCACCTGCGGGCGAGGGCGGAGCACCGGCTCCCCGTCCTGACCGAGATCGCGAGCCGGCTGCTGGGCGGGAACCTGCTGGACGCGGGCACCAGACTCGCGGCTCAGGCCTTCCTGGCCGCCGTCCCCCTGCTGTTCGCGGTGGCGGCGTTCGCCCCGGCCGCCGTACGGGACCAGTTGCGCGACTCCCTGCGGGCCATGTTCGGGCTGAGCGGAGAGTCCGACGCCGAACTGCAGAAGGTCCTGAACGGCTCCGGCGACGAGGAACTGCGGGAGACGACCGGAGCGGTCGGACTGGTCGTCGCGCTGGTCTCCGCCACCAGCTTCAGCCGGGCCATGGCGCGGGTCTGCGAGCGCGCGTGGGCCCTTCCGAAGGCGAGGACCCGGGTCGCGGTCTGGCGCTGGGTGGTGTGGCTGCTCGCCCTGCTCCTGGTGGTGCTCGTCCAGGGTCCGCTGCGGGACGGCTTCGGCGCGGGCCTCTGGCTCGGCGTCCCGGTCTTCTTCCTCGTGAGCGTCGGCATCTGGATGTGGACGCAGCACCTGCTGCTGGCCAAGCGCGTCCCCTGGCTGCCGCTGCTCCCCGGCGCGGTCCTGGCGGCGGTGGCCACGAGCGCCCTCTCGCTGACGGCCCGGCTGTACATGCCCGCCGCACTCGACAAGGCGCTCGCGGAGTACGGCTCCCTCGGACTCGTCCTCACCATGCTGTCCTGGCTGATCGTCGTGTGCGCGGCGATCACCTTCGCGTTCACCATCGGCGCGGTCCTCGCCCAGGAGCCGCCCCTGCGCCGCCACCTGGGACTGGACGCGGTCGTCGCGGAGGAGGAGGCGGAGTGATCACAGGGGCTGGTCCGGCCAGCCCAGGAGCCGGGCTCCGACGACGGCGGTCTGCAGGGTGTAGCGCTGCACCGGGTCACCGGGATCGGCACCGGTCAGCCGGTGGATGCGGTCGAGCCGGTACGTCATGGCCCGCACGCTCAGACCGAGGCGGCGGGCCGCCTGGGCGGTGGTGCAGCCGGTGTCGAAGTACGCCGCGAGGGTGTCGAGTAGCGGCCCCGCGCCGCCGCGGGCCTGCTGGAGCGGGCCGAGGACGGTGCGCACGAGGTCGGCCATGGCCTGCCGGTCCCGGGTGAGGACCGGATACACGAGCAGGTCGGCGGCGCGCAGGACCGGATCGTCGAGGTCCATCCGCGCGGCGAGGTCGAGCGCGTTGAGGGCCTCCTCGTAGGAGTGGACGACGCCGCCGGGGCCCGGGTGCGCGCGGCCGATCGCGACCTGCCCGCCGTCGGTCGCGGCGTACGCCTGTTTGGCGAAGTGGGCGAGCACTTCGGGCTCGTCGGCGGGCGCGACGCAGATCAGCCGCCCGTCCTTGGTGGTGAGCAGGATGCGCCGGTTGCCGAAGCGGGCGATGAGCGAGGCCTCGACGGTGCGGGTGACCGCGAAGCCGTCCTCGTACGGCTCCCGCCCCTGGGCGACGGCCACGGCGTGCGCGTGGGAGAGGAGCAGGCCGAAGCGTTCGGCCCGCTCGGCCAGGCGGCCGAGGTCGCTCCGTCCGTAGAGCAGGTCGTCGATGAACTCGCGTCGTGCGGCCTCCTCCTGACGCACCGCCAGACGCTGGGCCCGTTCGTGGCCCTCCGCGAAGGCGTCGACGGCCTGTTCCACGGCGCTCAGGAGGTGCTCGGCGGAGGCCCTCGGCAGTGCGGGGCGCAGCCGCTCGGCGGCGGCGAGATGGGCGCGGACGAGGACGCGCAGACCGATGCCGGCCTCCGCGGCGCGCTCCCCCCACGAGCGCAGCGACTCGCGCTCCTCCCGGAGGAGGCCCCGGCCGGTCGTGCACATCAGGCCCAAGATCCCGGCGTACTCCTCCAGATGCTCCTCGCCCCGTTCCCGCTCTGTCACGACCCCTCCAGGATTTCCCTCGCCGCCGTCCCGCATTCCGGACGCGCGGTGTCCCAGACTGGCACGGCGCCCTCCGGGGTCCGCCACCGGCATCAAGAACGCGTCAAGATTGCCGGGTTGCGGCAATGCGCGGCCGAATGCGCCTGGGCCAGGATGGGTCGCGGAAGGGCACGGGCGCGAGCTCGATGCCGGGAGAGGGAAACGGCGACGTGTCAGGGGGAGGGGCCATGGGGGAGTACCCGTACGCCGCCCTCGGCGCCCCCGCGCCGTCGGGCGGCGTCGCCCTCGCCGCCGCCGAGTCGGCCTCCCGGGCGTCGGCCAAGCTCTTCCCCGACGAACCCGGGGCCTTCCGCCAGGACGCCGCCGGTCTGCCCGGGGCCTTCTAGCCGGGACCGAGCCGCCGCCCCCCGGGGTGGCGCCGTCCCTCCGCACCCTCGGTGGCGCGGGGAGCCGCGCCCGCACGGGAGCGCCCCTGCCGTCCGGTGCCCGCCCGGCCCGCCGCCCGAGCCCGCGGCCTCCCCTTTCCTCCATCGACACGGGGTCTCTCATGGATGCCATCACCGTGGGCATCGGCGTGTTCGTCGCCGCTGCCCTGCTCATCACCCTCCTGCTGGTCCTCGTCGTCAGCCGGCTCTTCCGCAAGGTGGAGCAGGGCAAGGCGCTGATCGTCTCCAGGATGCGGAAGGTCGACGTGACCTTCACCGGGCAGGTCGTCCTGCCCGTGCTGCACAAGGCCGAGGTCATGGACATCTCGGTCAAGACCATCGAGATCTCCCGGACCGGCCGCGACGGCCTGATCTGCCGCGACAACATCCGGGCCGACATCCGCATCTCGTTCTTCGTCCGGGTCAACAAGTCCGTCGAGGACGTCATCAAGGTCGCCCAGGCGATCGGCACCGCCCGCGCCAGCGACAAGGAGACGCTGCAGGAGCTGTTCAACGCCAAGTTCTCCGAGGCGCTCAAGACCGTCGGCAAGCAGCTCGACTTCACCGACCTCTACACCAAGCGCGAGGAACTCCGCTTCCGGATCATCGAGATCATCGGCATCGACCTCAACGGCTACAGCCTGGAGGACGCCGCCATCGACTACCTGGAGCAGACACCGCTCGCCCAGCTCGACCCGGGCAACATCCTCGACGCCCAGGGCATCCGCAAGATCACCGAACTGACGGCCGTGGAGAACGTCCGGACGAACGAGTACCGGCAGCACGAGCAGAAGGAGATCACCCGGCAGAACGTCGACGCCCGCGAGGCCATCCTGGAGCTGGAACGGCGCCAGGCCGACGCCGAGATCAAGCAGAAGCGCGAGATCGACACCGCACGGGCCCGCGAGGAGGCGGAGACCGCCCGCGTGGTGGAGGAGGAGAGGCTGCGGGCGCAGAGCGCGTTCCTCAAGACCGAGGAGCAGCTCGGGATCCAGCGGGAGAACCAGGCGCGCGAGGTGGCCGTGGCGCAGAAGAACCGCGAGCGGGTCATCGCCGTCGAGAACGAGCGGATCGAGAAGGACCGGCTCCTGGAGGTCATCGCACGGGACCGGGAGACCGAACTGACCCGCATCTCGGCCGAGAAGGAGGTCGAGGCGGAGCGCCGAGAGATCGCCGAGGTGATCCGCGAGCGGGTCGCCGTGGACCGTACGGTCGCCGAGCAGGAGGAGTCCATCAAGCGGCTGCGGGCGGTGGAGGAGGCCGAGCGGACCCGCCAGGCCGTCGTCATCGCCGCGGAGGCCGAGGCGCAGGAGAAGCTGGTCAAGGACATCAAGGCGGCGGAGGCGGCCGAGCAGGCCGCCGTGCACCGGGCCGCCGAGGAACTCACCCTCGCCGAGGCCCGCAACAAGGCCGCCGACATGGACGCGCGGGCCAAGATCCGCCTCGCCGAGGGAGTCCAGGCGGAGGCCGCCGCCGAGGGCCTCGCCGCCGCACAGGTCCGCGAGCGGGAGGCCGACGCGATCGAGCGGACCGGACGGGCCGAGGCCGAGGCCACCGAGGCGCGGCTGCGTGCCGAGGCGGAGGGCCTGCGGGCCAGGGCGCTCACCGAGTCCACCGCGATCGGCGAGAAGCTCAAGGCCGAGGCGGAGGGACTCCAGCAGAAGGCCGTCGCCGTCGCCGCGTTCGACGAGGCGTCCCGCACGCACGAGGAGTACCGCCTGCGGCTGGAGGCCGAGAAGGACATCCGGCTCGCCGGACTCGACGTGCAGCGGCAGGTCGCCGAGGCGCAGGCCACCGTCCTCGCGACGGGCCTGGAGCACGCCGACATCAACATCGTCGGAGGGGAGTCGGTCTTCCTCGACCGCCTCGTGCAGTCGGTCTCCCTCGGCAAGTCCGTCGACGGCTTCGTCGAGCACTCCCGGACCGCGCGGACGCTGGCCGGCCCGTGGCTGAACGGAGAGGGCTCCTTCACAGAGGACCTCGGCAAGGTGCTCGGTTCGCTGTCCACGGCCGACGTGCAGAACCTCAGCGTCTCGGCGCTGCTCGCGAAGGTCATGGGGTCCGGCGTGCTCGACGCCCACGCCGCCGGCCCCGCGGCGACGGCCGCCCCGGACACCACGGCCCCGGCCACGACGTCCCCGGCCGCCGGGACGGCGGCACTGAACGGCGCCGCCACGAGCTGACCGCCACGGGGGTGCGGTCACCAGGGGGCCGGTGCCGGCTGACGGGGGAGTCGACGGCACCGGACCCCCACCCACCACGGACAAGGAGCGGAACGAGATGAGCGCCCGAATCGACCGGGACACCTACACGGTGCTGCGCGACCGGCTCGCCGCGCACGCCGGCGAACTGGCCGGACGGGCGGAACGGCTCAACGAGGCCCGCACCGCGGTCTTCGGCTCGGGCGAACTGGGCCTCACCGGCACGGTCCACGTCCGCACCGGACGCGCCGGCACACCCCGGGACGTCGTCGCCGTCGGCGACGACCTGCTGCTCCTCGGCTTCCACCCGTCGGCCGCGGAACCGTCCGGGACCTCCGTCGACGACGTCTTCACCCTCTGCGACCGCGCACTGAACCCGCTGCCCGCGACCGCGGTGCCGGGCCTCCTCGACGACCCGGCCTTCGTCCGGGAGTTCGCCGCCCTGCACCGCTACTTCCGGGGCGCCCGCCTGCTGCGGCTGCGCCGGACGGACGGCCGGCTGCTCGCCGTCTTCCGCACCGGGGAGCAGGCCGACGACCTCCGCGTCCTGCGCTGGGCCGTCGGACCGTCCGGCGAGACGCGGTTCCTCGACGCGCGGGGCGAGCGCGACCACGTCGTCCCGCCCTCCCAGGACGTCGCCTGGATCGAGACGAGCCGCGAGGACCACGTGCCGGGCCGCCACCCGCACATCTCGCTCGGCGGCCGCCTCCACGTCTCCACGGCCGGCGGCGCCCTGACGCTCAAGACGGAGAACGACACCGAGACGGCCGAGGGCGTCCACACGGAGCCGGTCGACGAGCCGCTGCAGTCCCCGGCCGACGCCGAGGTGGCCTACGCGGTCGTCGGCGCCCTGATCCTCGTGCGGGTCCGCCCGTACAAGGAGGAGGTCCGCCGCCACCTCGTCTACAACACCCTGACCGGCGGCGTGGTCAGGCTGGACGCCCTCGGACAGGCGTGCCTGCGGCTGCCCGACGACGAGGGGATCGTGTTCCCCGGCGGCTACTGCCTGGCCTCCGGAGCCGTACGGACCTTCGACACCGACACCGCGGGGCTGGCCTACGACCGGACCGTCCGCTCCCCCGACGGTGAGGACCTCCTCTTCGTCTTCCGCGCCCGGACGGAGGGCCGCACCCTCCTCCTTCCGTACCACCTGATCCGCAAGGAGATCGCGACCCCGGTCGCCTGCACCGGCTACGCGCTCCTCGACGACGGCACCATGGCCGTGCTGCGCGGCGGAGCGGGCGAACCGGGCCGGGTCCACCCGGTGCAGCTCTGGCGCACGCCGTACGTCTCCGACACCCACGTGACCACCGCGGACGACGGCCCCCTGGCCCGCGTCGGCAACGCCGACCTCGTCCGCGGCATCGCGGACTGCCTGTCGATCGCCCGGCAGGCCGCCGAACTCACCCCCGCCGGCGAGGTGTACGAGGCCCTCGTCGCCGCCTGCGTGCGCGCGGGCGACGTCCACCACTGGCTGGGCGACCCCGACCTCGGGGACCTCGACTCCCCCCTGAACGAGCTCCGCTCCACCGCCGCGCAGGTCCTCGCCGAGTTCGAGACCGTGAGCACGCTCACCCGGCAGGCCGCCGAGGCGCTGGAGGAGTCCACCCGAAGGATCGGCGCACTGGTCCGCCGGGTCCGGGGCGAAGCCCCCGCCACGGCCGCCGAGTGGATCTCCAGGATCACCGAACTCCGCGGGGAACAGGGCCGTCTGGCCACCCTCGGGGAGATGCGGTACGCCGACACCGACGCCGTCGACGCCCTCTCCCGGAGCGTCGGCACCGACATCGACGCGACCGCCCGGCGGGCCGTCGCCTTCCTCCGCCGCGAGGACGCCTTCACCGCCCACGGCACCGAGGCGCGGCGACTGGCGGCCGAGGCCGGGGCGGTCACCACCGTCGCCGGGACGGCCCCGCTCGCGGAACGGCTCGACGCGGACACCGCGGGCCTGCGGACGCTCAGCGAGACCGTCGCCGGGCTCGACATCGGCGACGCCACCGTCCGGACCTCGATCCTCGCCCGCATCGCGGAGGTCCTCGGCGAACTGAACGGCGCCCGCGCCGTCCTCGCCGCCCGCCGCGCCGAACTCCTCGACCGCGAGGGCCGGGACGAGTTCGCCGCCGAGACGGCCCTGCTCGGTCAGGCCGTCACCGGGGCGCTGGCCGCCGCGGACACCCCCGACGCCTGCGACGAACAGCTCGGCGGACTCCTGCTCCACCTGGAGAACCTGGAGTCCCGCTTCGCCGAACACGACGGCTTCGTCGCCGACATCGCCGAGCGGCGCGGCTCGATCCACGACGCCTTCACCGCCCGCAGGCAGTCCCTCCAGGACGCCCGGGCCCGCCGCACCGAGCAACTCGCGCTCTCCGCGGGCCGGGTGCTGGAGACGATCGCCCGACGGGCCGCGACCCTGGGCGACCGGGACGCGGTGCACACCTACTTCGCCTCCGACCCCATGGTCGCCAAGGTCCGGCGCACCGCCGACACCCTGCGCGAACTCGGCGACCGGGTACGGGCCGAGGAACTGGAGGGCCGGCTCGGCGCCGCCCGCCAAGAGGCGGCACGGGCGCTCCGGGACCGCGTCGAGCTCTTCGCGGACGGCGGCGACACCCTCAGGCTCGGCCGGCACCGCTTCGCCGTCAACCGCCAGGCCCCCGAACTGACCCTCGTCCCGCACGGGGACACCCTCGCCCTCGCCCTGACCGGAACCGACTACCGCGCACCCGTCACCGACCCGGCCCTCGCCGGGGCGCGCCCCCTCTGGCAGCGGACCCTGCCCTCGGAGTCGCCCGAGGTCTACCGCGCCGAGCACCTGGCCGCCCGACTGCTGTCCGCGCACGGACCGGCCGAGCCGGCGGACGCGGACCTGCCCGCCCTCGCCCGCCGTGCCGCCGAAACCGCCTACGACGAGGGGTACGAGCGCGGCGTCCACGACCACGACGCCGCGGCGATCCTGGAAGCGGTACTCGCCCTGCGCGACGGGGCGGGGCTCCTCGGCCACCCCGGAGCCGCCCGCGCCGCGGCCCAGGACTTCTGGGCCCACGCCACCACCCCCGAGACCCGGGACCAGTGGACCCGCCGCGCGGTCTCCCTGACCCGGGCCCGCGACCTCTTCGGCACCGAGACCGCCCTCGACGGCCTGCGACGGGAACTGGCCGAGGAGACCGGCGACGCCGCGGCGGCCGCCTACCTCGTCGCCGAACTCGCCGCAGCGCCCCAGGGATTCGCCCTCTCCGGCGCGGCGCGGACCCTGCTCGACTCCTTCCGCCGCGCCGTCGGCACCTCCGGGTACGACGAGGCCCTCGCCGCCGTCACGGAGCCCGGGGCCCGCCGCGGACTCGTCGAGGCATGGCTCGGCTCGTACGCGGCGGCGCGGGGCGGGCCACCGGACGCGGGCGTCCTCGCCGAGGCCGTCGCCGTCGAACTCTGCCCGGACCTCGACCGGTACGAGGCCGACGCCCCGACCACGGCCACGGTCACCGGACTGCTCGGCAGCCACCCCCGCGTGCAGGGGGGCGCGCTGGAGATCCGCCTCGACGAGTTCCTCGCCCGCACCGCGGCGTTCGCCGCCGACGAGGTGCCCGCCTTCCGCGCCTACCAGGAGCACCGCGCCCGGCTCGTCGCCGCCGAGCGCACCCGGCTCCGCCTGGACGACCACCGGCCCCGCATCATGGCGTCCTTCGTCCGCAACCGGCTCGTCGACGAGGTCTACCTCCCGCTCGTCGGCGACAGCCTCGCCGGACAGCTCGGCGCGGCCGGGGACGCCGGGCGCACCGGCTCCCACGGCCTGCTGCTGCTCCTCTCCCCGCCGGGCTACGGCAAGACCACGCTGATCGAGTACGTCGCCGAACGCCTCGGACTGCTCCTCGTCAAGGTCGACGGCCCCGCGCTGGGACAGCGCACGACCTCGCTGGACCCCGCCGAGGCCCCCGACGCGACCGCCCGCCGGGAACTGGAGAAGATCGCCTTCGCCCTGGCGGCGGGCAGCAACGTCCTGCTGTACCTCGACGACATCCAGCACACCTCGCCGGAGTTCCTGCAGAAGTTCATCCCCCTCTGCGACGCCACCCGCACGCTGAACGGCCACGACCTGCGCGGGAAGCGCTTCGCCGTGTGCATGGCCGGGAACCCGTACACCGAGTCCGGACGGGCCTTCCGCGTCCCGGACATGCTGGCCAACCGGGCCGACGTGTGGAACCTCGGAGACGTGCTGACCGGGAAGGAGGAGGCCTTCGCCCTCAGCTTCGTCGAGAACGCCCTCACCTCCCACCCGGTCCTCGCCCCGCTCGCCGGGCGGGACCGCGCCGACCTGGAACTCCTGACCCGGCTGGCGGCGGACGACCCGACGGCACGCCGCGACCGGCTCGCCCACCCCTACGCCCCCGCCGAACTCGACCAGGTCCTCGCCGTGCTCCGCCATGTCCTGGCCGCCCGCGCGACCGTGCTCGCGGTCAACGCGGAGTACATCGCCTCGGCCGCCGTCGCCGACGAGGCCCGCACCGAGCCGCCCTTCCGGCTCCAGGGCTCGTACCGCACCATGAACAGGATCGCCGCCCGGATCTCGCCCGCCATGAACGCCGCCGAGCTGGACGCCCTCGTCGACGACCACTACACCGCCGAGGCCCAGACCCTCACCACCGAGGCCGAGGCCAACCTGCTCAAGCTCGCCGCGCTCCGCGGCACCCTCACCCCCGCGCAGGCGGCCCGCTGGACGGAGATCCTCGCCGCCCACGCGCGGACCCGGGCGCTCGGCGGGTCCGAGGGCGACCCCCTCGCCCGCGCGGTCGCCGCCCTGGGCCTGCTGGCCGACCGCCTCACGGCCGTCGAGACCGCGATCACCCGCGCGGCGGACCCCCGCCGTCTCCTCGCGGGCCCCGCGGCACGGCGGGCCGCGCAGCCCTTCGACCTGCCCGCCGCCGAGCGGCACCGGAACTGACGGGGCGGGAGGCGAGACGTGCAGCGTGCGGCAGGGGCGGCACTCCGCCCCCGGGGCGGCTCAGGCCGCCGGTCCGCCGGTTCCGTGGACCTCCAGGCGCACCTCGGTGCCGCCGCGGGGACCGGGACCGACGAGGAGGTCGGCACCGATCAGCAGGGCCCGTTCGCGCATGCCCTGGATCCCGGCGCCCTCGGGCGCTTCCCCGAGGCCGCGGCCGTCGTCGCGGACCAGCAGCCCGGTCCCGCCGCCCGCCAGCGGCCGCAGGTGGACCTCGACACGGCCGGCGCCCGCGTGTCTGGCCGCATTGGTCAGGCCCTCCTGCGCGACGCGGTAGAGGACGAGTTCGGTCGCCGGATCCAGCGGGGGGAGTCCCGGGGTGATGCGGGTGACGACACCCAGCCGCGGGGTGGTGAACTCGGACGCCAGGGAGCGCAGCGCGCTGTGCAGGCCCAGCTCCTCCAGGACGCCGGGGCGCAGCCGGCGGGCGATGCGGCGGATCTCGTCCAGGCTGGCCCGGGTGCTCTCCTGGGCCTGGTGCAGTTCGGCGCCCATCGGCTCGGGGGAGCGGTCGGCCGCGTGCTTGAGCTGCAGGAGGACGGCCGTGAGGGTCTGGCCGATCTCGTCGTGGAGTTCCTGGGCGATGCGCTTGCGCTCGGCCTCCAGAGCGGTGAGCACCCGGCCGCTGCTGGTGGCGCGTTCGGCTTCGAGGCGGTCCAGCATGGCGTTGAAGGACCGGGTGAGGGCGGCGATCTCGCCGTCGCCGGTGACCGCCGGACGGGTGACGGGCCTGAGGAGGTCGGCGGTCGCCATCGCCCGGTTCAGCCGGGCGAGCGGGGCCAGGCCGACCCTCAGCAGGACCGCGTTGACGACCAGCATCGCGGCCAGTCCGCCCAGCAGGACCAGCACCTCGCCGAAGAGGACCGGGGTGGAGACGGTCACCGGGCCGAGCAGCAGGGCCACCGCGACGGCCAGGACGGCGGCGTTCAGCAGGAAGATCCGCCAGTACAGCGACACGGCCGCCGCCTTTCCGGCCAGTCGCCCGGCCTTCGTCACGGCCTCTTCGGCCGTTTCCTCCCCGGCTGCTCTGACCTGCGACGGAGCCCACTTCCCCAGCCCATCCTCACGCACCGGAAAGGGAGGTGTCCATCCGTGCTGACACCCATATTTCAGTCACGCGGAAAGTGGCACGATGGCCCCCGCCGTGCGGCGTCCTCCTGCCCCGGAGCCGGCTGCCGCCGCGCCGGCGCCACGTACCAGACGAACACGAGGGGGACGACCGTGCCTGCTCCACGCATGAGCACCACACCACTGCCCGGCATCGGGGTCCAGTACGACCTCACCACCCGCGAGCACCGCCACCTCTCCGTGGTCGCGCACCGCGACGGCACCCGGACGGTGAGCCTCTACCGGGCGGACGACCCCGACGCCTGCGCGCAGTCCCTGCACCTGACGGGGGCCGAGACGGCCTCGCTCATCGACGCGCTGATGCCGGCCCACCACAGCCCCAACGTCCTGCACACCACCGACCTCGGGCTGGTGGCCGAACGGATCGAGCTGTCCGCCCACTCCTACTGGAACGGCAAGGTGCTGGGGGAGACGCGGATGCGGACCGAGACCGGCGCGTCGATCGTGGCCGTCCTGCGGCGGGCGGAGGCCCGGCCCTCGCCCGCGCCGGACTTCCGCCTCGCCGGCGGGGACACCCTCATCGTGATCGGCACCCGCGAGGGCGTCGACGCCGCGGCCTCCGTACTCGGACGGGAGTGACGCCTGTGCACTCCGCCCTCTTCCTCATCGAGTTCGGCGCGATCATCCTCGGCCTCGGCCTGCTGGGCCGGGTCGCCGGACGCCTCAAGTTCTCGCCCATCCCCCTCTACCTCCTGGCCGGCCTCGCCTTCGGCACCGGCGGGCTGCTGCCCATGGGGGCCAGCGAGGAGTTCGTCGCGATCGGCGCCGAGATAGGCGTGATCCTCCTACTGCTGATGCTCGGCCTGGAGTACACGGCGTCGGACCTGGTCTCCAACCTCAAGACGCAGTACCCGGCCGGACTCGTCGACTTCGGCCTCAACGCCGTGCCCGGCGCCGTCGCCGCCCTGCTGATGGGCTGGGGGCCGGTCGCCGCCGTCGTCCTGGCCGGCGTCACCTGGATCTCCTCCTCCGGGGTCATCGCCAAGGTCATGGGCGACCTGGGCCGGGTCGGCAACCGCGAGACCCCGGTCATCCTGTCCGTCCTGGTCCTCGAGGACCTCGCGATGGCGGTCTACCTGCCGATCATCACCGCCCTCCTCGCCGGGGTGAGCCTCGCCGCCGGCAGCGCGACCCTGGCCATCGCCCTCGGCGTCGCCGGAGCGGTCCTGTTCGTCGCGGTCCGCTTCGGGCGCCACATCTCCCGCTTCGTCTCCAGCGACGACCCCGAGAAGCTCCTCCTCGTCGTCCTCGGCCTGACCCTGCTCGTCGCGGGCATCGCCCAGCAGCTCCAGGTCTCCGCGGCCGTCGGCGCCTTCCTCGTCGGCATCGCCCTCTCCGGCGAGGTCGCCGAGGGCACCCATGCCCTGCTCAGCCCGCTCCGGGACCTGTTCGCCGCGGTGTTCTTCGTCTTCTTCGGCCTGCACACCGACCCCGCGAGCATCCCGCCCGTGCTGCTGCCCGCACTGGCCCTCGCCGCGGTGACGGCGGGCACGAAGATCGCCACCGGCTACTGGGCGGCCAAGCGCGCCGGGATCGGCGTCAAGGGCCGCTGGCGGGCCGGCGGCACGCTCGTGGCGCGCGGCGAGTTCTCCATCGTCATCGCCGGCCTCGCCGTCACGGCCGGAATCGAACCGGCGATGGGCCCGCTCGCCACCGCGTACGTCCTGATCCTCGTGGTGATCGGACCGCTGACCGCCCGCTACACCGAACCCGTCGCCGCCTGGGTCGCCGGCCGCCGCGGCCGGTCCGGGACGGCCGCCGCGGCCGTCGTCCCCCCGCGCCCCGCGGTTCCGGAGGACCTCGGCGGACCGGGCGAGGACCACGGCAGGCAGCAGGACCAGGCCCACGACCCGGCGCGCCGCGCCTGAGCGAGGGCCCCGCTCGGGGCCCGACACCTCCTAGGACCCGCGCCGACGGCGCCCGCGGTGCCGCGGCGCGGTGTCCAGGACGTGCACCGCGAGCGCCGCGGCGACCAGGCCCGCGGCCATCAGCAGCCCGTGGGGCGCCAGGATCCCGGTGACCACGGCGCCCACGGCCAGCGCGAGCGCCAGCCAGGCCCGGGCGCGCCGGTGCCGGCGGAATCCGCGGGCGGGACGGGGAGCGTCGCGCCACGGCACGGCGTCCAGGGCGGCGAGCCGGTCGTCGTCCGGTTCCGTCATGGCGGGTGCCTCCCTTGCGTCGGTCACGCGAGCGCGACGCAGCGCAGAGCAGCATGGCGACCGCGCCGCCCAGGGCCGCGGCGACCCGGTGCACCCGCTCGGTGGCGATCAGCACGTAGACGGCGGCGAACACCGCCACGGCGAGCCACGCGGTGACACTCACGGCGGGCCGGCCGGGACGCCTCGGGGCCGGTGGGGGGGTCGGGGTCGTCATCGGCGCGCTCCGTCCACAGGTGCTGCCGCGAGCACCCGCGCCCCTTCGGGGACCCCTCCGAACAGCGGGTGCTCCGGATCCCCACCCTCGCCCGGAGCGCCCTCCCGGCGCATCGGGGCCGGCACCCATCTTCCGCGCGCACCGGCCGCGGCGGCCCGATCCCGCCCCCGGTCGCCCCGGCGGCGGTGAAAGATGAGAGGGTCTTGCGGTGAGTGAGACACCGACGAACACCCTGCAATACCGCGTCGACGGGCGAGAGGACGCCCCGGTCCTGGTCATCGGGCCCTCCCTGGGCACCACGTGGCACATGTGGGACCGGCAGATACCGGACCTCACCCGCGACTGGCGGGTCGTCCGCTTCGACCTGCCCGGGCACGGCGGCGCGCCCGCCGACCCCTTCAGCTCCGTCGCCGAGCTCGGCGACCGGCTCCTCGCCACCCTCGACACGATCGGCGTCCAGCGCTTCGGTTACGCGGGCTGCTCCCTCGGCGGCGCCGTCGGCCTCGACCTGGCCCTGCGCGCACCCCACCGGGTCGCCTCCCTCGCCCTGGTCGCCACCTCGCCCCGGTTCGGCAGCGCCGACGAGTTCCGCCAGCGCGGTGTCATCGTCCGCGCCAACGGCCTGGAGCCGATGGCCCGCACCGCGCCCGAGCGGTGGTTCACCGCGCTGTTCGCCGGCGCGCAGCCCGCGATCGTGGACTGGGCCGTGCAGATGGTCCGGACGACCGACCCCGCCTGCTACATCGCCGCCTGCGAGGCCCTCGCCGTCTTCGACGTCCGGGAGGCCCTCGACCGGATCGCCGTCCCCGCTCTCGTCCTCGTCGGCTCGGAGGACCAGGTCACCGGCCCCGCCGAGGCCCGGACCCTGGTGGCGGGCATCCCCGACGCCCGCCTCGCGGTCGTCCCCGGGGCCTCGCACCTCGCGCCCGTCGAGCAGCCCGCCGCCGTCACCGACCTGCTCATCGAGCACTTCGCCGGCACCGCCCCCGACACCAGCGGCACCCTGACCGTGCCGCCGCAGCCCGCGGCCCCGGCGCCCCCGGCCGAGCCCGCCCCGGACGCCGAGCCCGTCGAGGCCGCCCGCCCCGACCCGTACCCGACGGGGCTCGCGCTGCGCCGCGAGGTCCTCGGCGACGCCCATGTGGACCGGGCGCTCGCCGACGGCGCCGACGGCGCCGTCGGGGCCTTCCAGGAGCTCGTCACCCGGTACGCCTGGGGCGAGGTGTGGAGCCGTGACGGCCTGGACCGGCGCACCCGGAGCGTCGTGACCCTGACGGCCCTCATCGCCGGCGGCCACCGGGACGCCCTCGCCGACCACACCCGCGCGGCCCTCCGCAACGGACTGTCCGCCGAGGAGCTCCGCGAGATCGTGCTCCACGCGGGCGTGTACTGCGGCTTCCCCGCCGCCGAGACGGCACTGCGGGTGGTCGCCCGCGTCGTCGAGGAGGAGACGAGGCCCCCGGCGTAGCCTGGGCCCCGTGAAGCTGACGAAGAAGTCCCACGCGTGCGTGCGGCTGGAGAAGGACGGCCGGACGCTCGTCCTCGACCCCGGCGTGTTCACCGAGGAGGACGCGGCCCTCGGGGCCGACGCCCTGCTGGTGACGCACGAGCACCCCGACCACTTCGACGAGGGACGCCTGCGGGCCGCCCTGGAGGCGAACCCGGCCGCCGAGATCTGGACGCTGCGGAGCGTCGCCGACCAGCTGTCGGCGGCGTTCCCGGGTCGCGTGCACACCGTCGGCCACGGCGACGCGTTCACCGCGGCCGGCTTCGACGTCCAGGTGCACGGCGAGCTGCACGCGGTGATCCACCCGGACATGCCGCGCATCACCAACGTGGGGTACCTCGTCGACGGCGGCGCCGTCTTCCACCCCGGAGACGCGCTCACCGTGCCCGACCACCCCGTGGAGACGCTGCTGCTCCCCGTCATGGCCCCGTGGAACAAGATCTCGGAGGTCATCGACTACGTGCGGGAGGTGCGCCCGCGCCGGGCGTACGACATCCACGACGCGCTGCTCACCGATCTGGCGCGGCCGATCTACGACCGCCAGATCGGCGCGCTCGGGGGCACCGACCACCAGCGGCTCGCACCGGGCGGCTCCGCCGAGGTCTGAGCCGGCCGGGACGCCCGCGCCGGACCACCGGAGGCCGGCGGGACCCGCGGTGCCGGACGCCAGCCGCCGGGCGCGGGACCCGCGGTGCCGGACCCCGGTCGCCGGGCGCGGGACCCGCGGTGCCGGACCCCCGCAGCCGGGCGCGGGACCCGCCCCCGCCCGGCCCGGCGCCGATTGTCGGACCCCGCACGTAGGCTTGCGCCCATGCGCATCGCCACCTGGAACGTCAATTCGATCACCGCCCGACTGCCCCGGCTCCTCGCCTGGCTGGAGAGCAGCGGCACGGACGTGCTGTGCGTCCAGGAGACCAAGTGCACCGCCGAGCAGTTCCCCACCGAGGAGCTGCGCGCCCTCGGGTACGAGTCCGCGGTCCACGCCACGGGCCGGTGGAACGGCGTGGCGCTGGTCTCCCGGGTCGGACTCGCCGACGTGGTCACGGGCCTGCCCGGCGGCCCGGAGTACGACGCCGCCGACGAGCCCCGTGCGATCTCGGCGACCTGCGGCCCGGTCCGCGTCTGGTCGGTCTACGTGCCCAACGGCCGCGAGGTCGAGCACGAGCACTACGCGTACAAGCTGCGCTGGCTCGACGCCCTGAAGACGGCCGTCGCGGACGACGCGGCGGGGGACCGGCCCTTCGCGGTCCTCGGCGACTACAACATCGCGCCGACCGACGACGACGTCTGGGACCGGTCGGCCTTCGAGGGGCTGACGCACGTGACGGAGCCGGAGCGAGCCGCCCTCGCGGGCCTCCGCGAGACCGGTCTGTCCGACGTGGTCCCGCGCCCCCTCAAGTACGACCACCCCTACACGTACTGGGACTACCGCCAGCTCGCCTTCCCCAAGAACCGGGGCATGCGCATCGACCTCGTCTACGGCAACAAGGCCTTCGCCGAGGCCGTCACCGACAGTTACGTCGACCGCGAGGAGCGCAAGGGCAAGGGCGCCTCGGACCACGCGCCCGTCGTCGTCGACCTCGGCGTGTAGCGGACCGGGAACCACCCGGCGGCGGGAACGAACCCCGCGCGCCGGGTGGTCGACCGGGAGGTGACGGTGCGAGGCTGTTCGGATGAACATTCCATTCCTGGACAACTGGCTCAAGCGCCACACGGCCGAGCCGGCCGAGTCGCCGCTGGCCGAGGCCTTCGACCGCGACCCCGACGGGGTGGCCGAGCTGCTCGCCGAGTGCGAGCTGCTGCGTGCCCGGGTGGCGCAGTCCGGAGTGGCGCTCGACGACACCCCGCGCTCCCTCCAGGAGCTCGACCAGCTGCCGCCCCGCTGGCGTGACGATCCGGAGGAGCTGCCCTGGATCGGGAACGACGCCGGGCTCTACCTCGGCACCGTGATCGTGCGGAACGTCCCCGGCGCGCGCTGGCAGGTGTGGCCCGGCGGCGGCCCCGTGGTGCGACTCGCCTCCGGTCGCGAGATCCAGGTCGTCGAGGCCGGTCTGGACTGGGCGATGACGGGCTCGCCGGAGCTCTCCCAGACCTACGCCGAAGCCGCCGAGTTCTGATCCCGACACCCCGCCCGGGCCCGCCCGCCCCCGCCTCGCGCCACCCTCTTGCAGTAAATACGGCTTATTGAGGTTTCATGCGTGTCGGGCGTGAAGTCCCTTTTCTGGTGTATAGCTTGCGCTGACTCGACACCGCTGAGAAATGGGGCAGGGCAGCGTATGGCCGTCGTCGATCCGCTGATCGAACTGCGTGGCGTGAACAAGCACTACGGCACGTTGCACGTCCTCCAGTCCATCGATCTCACCGTCGGCCGGGGGGAGGTGGTCGTCGTCATCGGCCCCTCGGGATCCGGCAAGTCCACCCTCTGCCGGGCGATGAACCGCCTGGAGAGCGTGGAGTCGGGCGAGATCGTCATCGACGGGACGCCGATCCCCGAGGAGGGCAGGGCCCTCGCCCGCCTCCGCGCCGAGGTCGGCATGGTGTTCCAGTCGTTCAACCTCTTCCAGCACAAGACCGTCCTGGCCAACGTCTCCCTCGCCCAGATCAAGGTCCGCAAGCGCAAGAAGGAGGAGGCCGACCGGCGTTCGCGTGAACTCCTCGAACGGGTCGGACTCGCCGCACACGCCGACAAGTACCCCGCCCAGCTCTCCGGCGGCCAGCAGCAGCGCGTGGCCATCGCCCGCGCCCTCGCCATGGACCCCAAGGCCCTCCTCTTCGACGAGCCGACCTCGGCGCTCGACCCGGAGATGATCAACGAGGTGCTCGACGTCATGCAGCAACTCGCCCACGAGGGGATGACGATGGTGGTCGTCACCCACGAGATGGGCTTCGCCCGCTCGGCGGCCGACCGGGTCGTGTTCATGGCCGACGGGAAGATCGTCGAGGACCGCTCCCCGGAGGACTTCTTCACCGCCCCGCGCAGCGAACGCGCCAAGGACTTCCTCTCCAAGATCCTCAAGCACTGAGCGGAGGGGACCATGCAGCGCACGCACCGCACACCGGCCGTCCTCGCCCTGCTGCTCGCCCTGACGGTGGCGCTCGTCGGCTGCGGCCGCGAGGGCAGCCCGCCCGTCAAGGGCCCGCAGCCCGACCAACTCCCGGTCTACCAGGTCCAGTCCGACTTCACGCTGCCGGAGTCGAGCACCTGGACCCGGGCGAAGAAGCGCGGCCGTCTCGTCGTCGGCGTCAAGGAGGACCAGCCGTACATGGGGGAGAGGGACCCGGCCACCGGCCGGTACTCCGGCTTCGACATCGAGATCGCCAAGATGATGGCGGCCTCCCTCGGCTTCGAGCCGGACCAGATCGACTTCCGCACCATCGCCTCGGCCAACCGCGAGACCGCCCTGCAGAACGGGCAGATCGACTACTACGTCGGCACCTACACCATCAACGACAACCGCAAGAAGCTCGTCGGCTTCGCCGGGCCCTACTACCTCGCCGGCCAGTCCCTCCTCGTCCGCTCCGACGAGAACGACATCCGCGGCCCGCAGGACCTGGCCGGCAAGCGGGTCTGCTCGGCCGCCGGCTCGACCCCGTACCAGCGCATCGAGAAGGACTACCCGCGGGCCGAACTCGTCGCCTACGACACGTACTCCGCCTGCGTGGACAACCTGCTGACCTACCAGGTCGACGCGGTCACCACGGACGACACGATCCTCCTGGGCTACGCCGCCAAGGTCCCGGACGAACTCAAGGTGGTCGGCCAGCCGTTCTCCGAGGAGCCGTACGGCATCGGCGTCCCCCGCAACGACAACGCCCTGCGGTTCGCCCTCGACGACGCCCTGGCCGTCCACGAGAAGAACGGCGACTGGAAGAAGGCCTACGACGCCACCCTCGGCCTCTCCGGGGTGCCCGCCCCGACCCCGCCCCCCATCGACCGCTACCCGGCGAACTGACGAGAGGAGACTCCCGACATGGACGTCCTGACGGACAACTTCTCGCTGTACGCCGAGGGATTCCTCGGCACCGTCGAACTCACCGTCTACGCCTCGGCGCTGGCCCTGGTCCTGGGCTTCCTCATGGCCTCGTTCCGGGTCGCCCCCGTGGGCTCCTTCCGCGTCTTCGGCACGGTGTGGGTCACCGTCCTGCGCAACACCCCGCTGACCCTGCTGTTCTTCGCCGTCATGCTGGGCCTGCCCCGCTTCGGGCTCGTGCTGCCCTTCAAGCTCTTCGCGGTGCTCGCGCTCGGCTGCTACACCTCGGCCTTCATCTGCGAGGTCCTGCGCTCCGGCATCAACACGGTGCCGCGGGGACAGGGCGAGGCCGCCCGCAGCCTGGGGATGAGCTTCACCCAGTCCCTCGGCTCGGTCGTCCTGCCGCAGGCTTTCCGCACCGTCATCCCGCCGATCGGCTCGACGCTGATCGCCCTCGCCAAGAACTCGGCCATCGCCGGCGCGTTCAGCGTCACCGAACTCCTCGGCACCTACAAGACCCTGAGCGAACTCGGCTACAACATCGTCTGGACCTTCGTCTGGATCGCCGTCGGATACCTCATCATCACCCTCACCATCAGCGCCCTCTTCAACGTCCTCGAGAAGCGCTGGGGAGTCGCCCGATGACCGATTCCACCGCCCTCTACGACATCCCCGGCCCGCACGCCCGGCGCCGCCACCTGCTCTACGGCATCGCCTCCACCGTCGTGATCCTCGCGCTCGCCGCCTGGATCCTCTATCTCCTCTTCGACAACGACCAGTTCACCTCCACCAAGTGGTCGCCCTTCCTGTACGAGGGCATCCAGCGACTGCTGCTCGAAGGCCTCGGCAACACCCTGAAGGCCTTCGCCTACGCCGCCGTGCTGTCCCTGGTCCTGGGCGCGGTCCTGGCCACCGGACGCCTCTCCGAGCACCGGGCGATCCGCTGGACCTCGACCGTGCTCGTCGAGTTCTTCCGCGCCATGCCCGTCCTCGTGATGATCTTCTTCATCTTCGTGGCGCTCCAGGTGCAGGCGCTCCCGGCGCTCGTCGCCGGACTGACCCTCTACAACGGCTCGGTGCTCGCGGAGGTCTTCCGCACCGGCATCCACGCCGTCGCCCGCGGCCAGGGCGAGGCCGCGTACGCCCTCGGCATGCGCAAGACCCAGGTCATGACCTACGTCCTGGTGCCGCAGGCCGTCCGCGCGATGCTCCCCGCCATCATCAGCCAGCTGGTGGTCGCCCTCAAGGACACCTCGCTCGGATTCCTCATCACCTACGAGGAGTTCCTGCACGCGGGCAAACTGATCGCCTCCAACCTGGACTACGACCTGCCGTTCATCCCGGTCGTCCTGGTGATCTCACCGATCTACATCGGGATGTGCATGCTGCTCTCCTGGTTCGCCACCTGGGTGGCCCGCAGGGAACGCCGCAACCCGAAGACGAAGGCCGTGGACGTCGATCCGGCCGAACCAGAGACGCTGCTGCCGGGACCGCAGTAGCGAGCGAGGGCCGCACCCGCCCGGCAGCAGCCGGTGATCACTCCTTCCGCAGCGGTACCGACACGTACGACGGGTCGGCCGAGGGGGAGGAGAAGGTCAGCTGCGCGCCGGTCGGGTTGTGCTCGATGTAGAGCGGGTCGACGGTGTCGACGACCAGCGCGAGGCGATGCCCCGCGGGGACGTCGTACGCCGTGGAGAACAGCTCCAGATCGACGCCGAACGCCTTGCCCGGGGTCCGGTCGTGGAAGGTGTACGGGGCGTTGCTGACGAGCTTCCCGACGCCGAGCGGGCCGACGTCGTAGAGGTAGGCGACCAGGGTGCCGCTCGACTCGGTGGAGGTCACGGTGGTGTGCACCGTCACCGTGCCGCGCACCCGCTGCGGGGCGTCGTACCGCTCCGACTGCCAGACGCCGGCGAACGGGCGGGGGAGGAGGGGGACGGAGACCATCGGAGGGGTGCGGAGGAACTGGTCGAGGGCGTTGGTCAGGAGGGTGATGCCGCCGTTGGCCCCGGAGTCGACGTTCGCCCGGATCCGCTGGGTGCCGCCGAGGTCGAACTTCCGCTGGTCCGCGTGCACGGACTTCCAGTCGGGATAGCCCTCGTACCCGCCGGTGGAACGGGACTTCAGCTGGACGGGCTGCTCCTGGTCGATGCCGTTGTCGACGCCCTTCAGGTAGTGGTCGAACCAGCGGTGGGCGCTGGTCCAGGTGTCGTTGGGCAGCCCGAACAGACCGGTGGCCTCGGCCGTGGCGTGGTCGCCGGGGCGGAACTCCAGCCGCTTGGGGCCGGTGAGCTTCTCGAAGAAGCTCGCGTACTGGTTGGGCGGGAAGATGGTGTCGCCCCAGGCGTTTCCCAGCATGATCGCGGCACCGTTGGCGTTGATCCGGTCCAGCTGCTCGACGGGGGAGCGCTTGCGGCCCCAGGCGATCATGTCCTCCTCCTTGTCCAGGTTGGAGGAGAGGAAGTCGCCGAGGATCTGCTTGAGTTCGGGTCCCGGACGGCCGGTGAGGTATCCCGCCCCGCCGAGCAGCGCCGCGGCCTGGACGTGCTGGGTGCGCCCGCTGTAGATGGACTCGATGAGGTCGGCCCAGCCGCTGAGCGCGGCGACGGCCTTGATCCGCGGGTCGTGGGCGGCGGCGAGCAGGCTGATCCCGGCGCCGTACGAGACGCCCGCCATGCCGACGCGGGCGGGGTCGGCGCCGGTGTGCGCGAGGGCCCAGTCGATCACCTTGGAGGCGTCGGCGACGTCCTTGGGGCCCGCGGTCTCGATCTCGCCGCCGGACTGCCAGAAGCCGCGGGAGTTGTAACTGACGACGATGTACCCGGAGTTCGCCAGCAGCTTGGCCTGGACGAGGTACTCGACCTGCGGCATGGCCCAGCTGGTGGGCAGCACGATCAGGGGGTGACGGGTGGTCGTGCCGTTCGCGTCGGGCGTGACGACGTTCGCCTTGAGGACGGTGCCGCCCTCCCCGACGATGTCGACGAAGCGGATGGTGCCGGCCGACTCGCCGGCCTGGGCGGCGGGTGCGAGCCCGAGGGCCGCCCCGGCCACGAGGGCTGCCGTGGTGGCGAGGGCCAGGGGTGTGCGTCGCACGGGTCACTCCTCACTGGGGTACTGCTGGGGAGGCAGTACGGGGCGCTGATGGGGGGCAGTGAAAGTGACCCGACGGTAACCGCGAGTCCTTACCCGTGGTAACCGGTCGGTAAGTTACGTGCGGGTAACGATTGTGGGGCGCCACCCGCCCCGCCCCTCGGCGGGCGTCCGCGAACCGGGAGGTGCCGGACAGGACGCCCGAACGGTGCGGGCGGTCCTGCGGGACGTGCCGCCGCGCTGCCATGATGGCTCCGTCTTCACGCCCGGCAGGAGGTGCGGTGCAGGAACCGGACGGCGTCCCCGACGTCTTCGACCCGCGGATCTACGCGAACGGGATCCCGCACGACCGCTTCCGCGCGCTGCGCGACCGCGCGCCCGTCGCCCGGCAGGAGGAGCCCGAGGTCCTGGGCTGGCCGGCCGGCCCCGGGTTCTGGGCCGTCACGCGGCACACCGACGTCGTCCGCGTGCTGAAGGACTCCCGCACCTACTCCTCCCGCCTCGGCGCCACCCAGATCCGCGACCCCGACCCGGCCGACCTGCCCTTCATCCGCCGGATGATGCTCAACCAGGACCCTTCCCCGAGCCCTCGACCGCCCTCGGGCAGGGGGGACCCCGGCGACCACGGACGGCTGCGGCGCCTCGTCAGCAGGGCCTTCACACCGCGGCGGATCGACCGCTTCGCGGCCACCGCCCGCGAGCGGGCCCGACGGCTCCTCGCCGGTGCCGTCGAGGCCGGCGGCGAGGTGGACGCCGTCCGGGCCGTCACCGACGACTACGCCCTGCTCAACCTCACCGACCTGCTCGGAGTGCCTCCGGGCGACCGGGACCTGCTGCACACCTGGACCGAGCGGGTCATCGCGTACCAGGACCCCGACGAACCCCCCGTCCTCGACGCCGGGGGACGGCCGGTCAACCCGCGCTCACCCGCCATGCTGGCCGAGATGTTCGCCTACGCCCAGTCGCTCGCCGCATACAAGCGCGAACATCCCGCCGACGACGTCATGAGCGTGCTCGCCGCCTCCGAACTCGCCGACGCCGAGCTGGAGATGTTCTTCTTCCTGCTGACCGTCGCCGGGAACGACACGGTCCGCAGCGCCGCCCCTGGCGGCCTCCTCGCCCTCGCCGAGCATCCCGACGAGCAGCGGAGGTTCTGGAGCGGCGAGGTCGGCACCGACACGGCCGTGGACGAACTGCTGCGCGTGCACCCGCCCGTGCTTTCCTTCCGGCGCACCGCCGCCACCGACGCCGAGCTCGCCGGACAGCCGATCCGCCGCGGCGACAAGGTCGTCGTCTTCCACGCCTCCGCCAACCACGACGAGCGCGTCTTCGCCGCACCGCACCGCCTGGACCTCGGCCGGGACCCGAACCCGCACGTGTCCTTCGGCGACGGCCCGCACGTCTGCCTCGGCGCGCACTTCGCCCGGCTTCAGCTCCGGATCCTCCACGAGGAGCTGCGCCGGGCCTGCGGCGGCGTCGAACTCGCCGGAGAGCCCCGGCGCCTCGTCTCGAACTTCATCAACGGCGTCAAGTCGCTGCCGGTTCGGCTGCGGGAGCCGTCCGCGCCGCCTCCGTGACATCGGCCACCAGCTCCACCACGTCCGGCCCGTACGCCTGTGAGTTGACCACCTTCAGCAGCAGGACGAACGAGCGGTGACGATGGCGGCGTGCCAACTCGCCGAAATGCTTGGCCAGATAGCGGGTCGCCGCCTGGTTGGTGATGGCCCGCTGACCGCAGAAGAGGAACACGGGACGCCGGTCCTCGCCCGCCATGAGCCGGGCCAGGAGGACGTACTCCTCGACGCCCGCCTCCATGCGGTAGCACTCCCCGCCGATCCGGAACGCCCCCTGGTCGGGACCCCGTTCCGCATCCGTGTTCACCGTCAGACCGGGCAGCAGCACGGCCAGATGCGCGGCCGTGCGGCGGTTCGACCCCGGGCCGCCGACGCAGAACTCCGTGCGGTCGCCGAAACCCTGGTGCGCCTGGTCGTGCGGCAGGATCCGGGCGTGCGCCCCGCACTCCTTGATGAGCGTGGAGAGTTCGAGGAGCGCGAACACGTCGAAGCGGTGCACGGCGCCGTTCCCGCCGGCCTCCTTGTTGACCACCAGCAGGCACTCGGAACTCCCCGGCAGGCCGAAGAACTCCTGCTTGCGGCGGAGGGCCCGCCGCCAGAGGTGGGTGCGCCCGAGCCAGCCCAGCGACGCGCTGACCCCCGTGGCGAGGACCCCGAGCACGATGTTGCGCAGGTCTTCGTTCATGGGCGCGCATGCTAGCGGGGAAGCGGTCCTCTGTTCGAGGCGGTCCTGACGGAAGGCTCCGGGGGAAGTTACGCTGCGCGGACGGTCGTTGACTGGAGGTAGAGAATGCGTCGCTCCACCGCTGGGAAGGTCTCCGTTCTCGCCGTCGCGGCGACGGTGCTCTCGATGGGAGCGGCCGCGCCGCCACCCGCCCCGGCGACCGCCCCGCCGCCCCCGGTCAAGGAGCCCGTCGCCGTCGGCTACGGCGGCGCCGTGGCCAGTGTCGACGCCGACGCCTCCGCGGCCGGCGTGGAGATCCTCCGCAAGGGGGGCAACGCGGTGGACGCCGCCGTCGCCGTCGCCGCCGCCCTCGGGGTCACCGAGCCCTACTCGGCCGGCATCGGCGGTGGCGGCTACTTCGTGTACTACGACGCGAAGAGCCGTACGGTCCACACCGTCGACGGCCGCGAGACCGCCCCGCGGTCCGCCGACGCGAACCTCTTCGTGGAGAACGGCGCCCCGATCCCCTTCGAGGAGGGGATGACCAGCGGCCGGGGCGTCGGCACCCCCGGCACCCCGGCGACCTGGCGGACCGCCCTCGACGCCTGGGGCAGCAAACGGCTGGGGACCCTGCTCGAACCCGCCGAGCGGCTGGCCCGCGAGGGCTTCACCGTCGACGCCACCTTCCGCTCCCAGACCGCGGGCAACGAGGCGCGGTTCCGCGACTTCCCCGCCAGTTCCGCGCTCTTCCTGCCGGGCGGGCAACTGCCCGTCGTCGGATCGGTCTTCAAGAACCCCGACCTGGCCCGCACGTACGAGAAGCTCGGCCGGGAGGGCGTCGGCGCGCTCTACCGGGGGCCGCTCGCCCGGGACATCGTGAACACCGTCCGGACACCCCCGGTCCGGGAGGGCGCCACCCGCAAGGTCCGGTCCGGCGACCTCACCGAACGCGATCTCGCCGCCTACCGTACGGAGACCCGCACACCGACGCGGATCGGCTACCGGGGACTCGACGTCTACGGCATGGCCCCCTCCTCCTCCGGCGGCACGAGCGTCGGCGAGGCGCTCAACATCCTGGAGGGCACCGACCTCCGGCGCGCCTCGCAGGCCCGCTACCTGCACCGCTTCATCGAGTCGAGCAGGATCGCCTTCGCGGACCGGGGCCGCTGGGTCGGCGACCCCGCCTTCGAGCCCGTGCCGACGCGCGGGCTGCTCTCCCAGCGGTTCGCCGACTCGCGCGCCTGCCTGATCCGCGACGACGCGGTCCTGACGAGCCCCCTCGCACCCGGCGACCCGAACAGCCCGGTGCCCTGCGCGGCCGGCGGCACGGCGGCCCCGACCACGTACGAGGGGGAGAACACGACGCACCTCACGGTGGCCGACAGGTGGGGCAACGTCGTCGCCTACACCCTGACCATCGAGTCCACCGGCGGCAGCGGGATCACCGTGCCCGGCCGCGGTTTCCTGCTCAACAACGAGCTGACGGACTTCTCCTTCGCCCCGGCGAACCCGGCCGTACACGACCCGAACCTGCCCGGGCCGGGCAAGCGCCCGCGCTCCTCCATCTCGCCGACGATCGTCCTCGACCGGCACGACCGGCCGGTCCTCGCGCTCGGCTCGCCGGGCGGCGCGACCATCATCACGACGGTCCTCCAGACCCTCACCGGGGTCGTGGACCGGGGCCTGCCGCTCGTCGACGCCATCGCCGCGCCCCGGGCCAGCCAGCGCAACCAGACCACCACCGAACTCGAACCCGGTCTGTGGAACAGCCCGGTCAGGGCGGAACTCGAAGCGATCGGCCACGGCTTCCGGCAGAACCCGGAGATCGGTGCGGCGACGGGGGTGCAGCGACTCCCGGACGGCCGGTGGGTGGCCGCCGCCGAGACCGTCCGCCGCGGCGGCGGGTCGGCGATGGTGGTCCGGCCGGCGGGCAGGTAGCCCCGGGGCAGGGGCGGCGCCACCGGCCGCGGTGCCCGCCGCTCCCTCGGCGTCACCGGTCGCGGTGTCAGCCGCCCACGCGGTGCCCGCCGCCCCTACGGCGCCGAACGACACCCGCCAGAGGGCCGCCTAGAGGGCCGTCAGCACCCGCGGGCCCTCGTCCGTGATCGCCACCGTGTGCTCGGCGTGCGACGCGCGCGAACCGTCCACCGTGCGGATGGTCCAGCCGTCGCGCGCCGTGTAGTGGTCGTCCGTGCCGCCCCCGATGAGCATCGGCTCGATGGCGAGCACCATGCCGTGACGCAGCCGCATGCCCCGGCCCGGCCGTCCCTCGTTGGGGACGCCCGGGTCCTCGTGCATGGCGCGCCCGATGCCGTGGCCGCCGAAGCCGTCCGGGATGCCGTACCCGGCGGCGCGGCACACCCGGCCGATCGCGTGCGCGACGTCGCCGATCCTGTTGCCGACGACGGCGGCCGCGATGCCGGCCTCCAGGGCCTCCTCAGCCGCCGCGATCAGCCGGGTGTCCTCGGGCCGGGCCGGGCCGACGGTGAAGCTGATCGCCGAGTCGCCCGCCCAGCCGCCCAGCAGCGCCCCGCAGTCCGCGGAGACGAGATCGCCCGGCGCGAGCCGGGTGCCGTCCGGGATGCCGTGGACGATCGCGTCGTTCACCGAGACGCACACGACCGCGGGGAAGGGCACCTGCGCCCAGTCGGGGCGGTAGCCGAGGAACGGCGAGCCGGCACCCGCGTCGGCGAGGACCTCCCGCGCGGCCCGGTCGAGCTCGGTCAGCGGCACACCGGGCGCCGCCGTCTCCCGTACGGCCGCGAGGGCGCGCGCCACCACCCGCCCCGCCTCACGCATCGCGGCCAGGTTCTCGTTCGTCTTGATCTCCACCATGCCAATTACTATACCGGTATTAGTATGGCCTCATGGTGCGCACACCCCTGACCCCCGAAGAGCGCGAGCGCGGCGAGCGGCTCGGCCTGTTCCTGCGCGAGGCGCGCGGCGAGCGGTCCATGGTCGAGATCGCCGCGGCCGCCGGCCTGTCCGCCGAGACCCTCCGCAAGATCGAGACCGGCCGGGCCCCGACCCCGGCGTTCTTCACCGTCGCGGCCCTCGCCCGGGTCCTCGGGCTCTCCATGGACGAACTCGTCCTCCGCTGCGCGCTCGCGCCCGTCTGACGGTCCGGGTCGCGGGCCCGCGCCGGGACAGGGCGCGCGGGAATTCGCTGGCGCCCGGGTCCGGCCTGGACGATCATGCGGTCCATGAGCGACCAGCCCGCACGATGGACCACCGCGACCGTGTACCCCGACATGTGGGCGGACCCGGACGACGACCCCCGCAACAACAACGGAGGCCCCGGGGCGGAGGGCGAGCTCGCCACCCTCCAGGACGGCCTGCGCGACTTCCGGCTCACCCTCCGGATGAAGTGCGAGGGGCTGGACGCCGAGCAGCTCGCCCGCCGCTCCGTGCCCCCGTCCACCATGTCGCTGCTCGGCCTGGTCCGGCACCTCGCCGAGGTGGAGCGGGACTGGCGCAACTGGATCGGCGAGGGCGAGCGCCTGCCGAGGCTGTACGGAGCGAAGGACGCGGACTTCCACGGGGCCGTCGCCGAACAGGCGGTGGTCGACGGGGCGTTCGCCGACCTGGAGCGGGAGCAGGCGGCGCTCGACGCCGAACTGGCGGAGTACCGGGACCTCGGAGCGCGGGTGGGACGGGAACGGATCGCCGTCCGCGAGCTGATGGTGCACCGGATCGACGAGTACGCCCGTCACTGCGGCCACGCCGACCTGCTCCGCGAGTGCGTGGACGGCCGGGTGGGCCAGTAGGGCGAGGGTCCGCCGGGGCCGGGCGGGCGCCCTCCGTGCGCGGGTTCGGCGCGCCCCGGCATAGGCTCCCGGGCATGATGCCGGAAGAGCTGCGGCGCGGCCGCTACGTCAGCCTGACCACCTACCGCAGGAACGGCACGGGGGTCGCGACACCCGTCTGGTACGCCGTGGAGGGCGACGAGCTGTACGTCTGGACCCGCTCGGACTCCTGGAAGGTCAAGCGGCTGCGGAACGACCCCCGGGTCGAGGTCGCCCTCTGCGACCTGCGCGGCAACATCGCCGAGGGCACCGCGCGCTTCCCCGGGGAGGGCCGGCTGGTGACGGGGGAGGAGCTGCGCCGGATCCGCGGCCTGCTCTCGCGCAAGTACACCTGGCAGTACTGGCTGACCGACGTCCCCGCCATGATCGCCCGGCGCGGCAAGCGCCCGCACACCGGGATCGTCGTGCGCTTCGGGTGACGGCGACCGCAGGACACGCGCAGGAGAACGGACCGTAGTCGTCCCGTAACACGACTGCGGTCCAATACCCGCGGACCGGAAGGTTCCAGTCGACGGCGGGGCAGGTGCGTAGCGCATGACGGTGTATCAACTCCCGGTGCCGGTGGCCACGTTCCGGCACTGGCTGACGGAACTCGTGCGACGCGTGCCGTCGGGCGGCGGCTGGTACGGAGTCTTCGCCGAACGCGACCCGGAGGGGCTCCGGGCCTGCTTCGACGGGACGGAGATCCTGCCCTGGGACATCGTGGAGTCCCTGCTCCAGGACGCAGGTGAGCCCGGTGGAGGGCCGCTCGCCCTCCGGGGCAGGGCGCTCTACGCGGCGGCCACCGGCGCCCACGACCGGCGCCCGGGCGGGGCCCAGGCCCTCGCCGAGCGCCGGGAGCTCATGGAGCGGGAACGCCGGTACGCCGAGTCCCGGGCCCGCGCGCTGGGCGACCGGCTCCGCGCGACCCCGGCGCCCGGCCCGGACGACACGGCCCGCCTGGAGCACGACCTCGCCTGGACGCGCGACGACCACGCGAGGGCGACGGCCCGGGTCACGGACCTGACGGCGCGGCTCGCCCGACTCGGCGGCACCCCGCCCGCCGCACCTCCCGTCCCGGGCGCCGCACCTCCCGTCCCGGGCGCCGCACTTCCCGCCCCGGTGGTCGGCCCGGCTTCCGTGCCTCCCGCCCCGGTCGTCGGCCCGGCCGCCGTGCCTCCCGCCCCGGTCGTCGGCCCGGCCGCCGCGTCTCCCGGCCCGGCCGCCGACCCGCTCGCCGCGTCTCCCGCCCAGGCCGCCGGCTCGCCTTTCGCGTCTCCGGCCCCGGCCTCCGGCCTGGCCGCCGCGTCTCCCTCCACGCCCGCCGCACCCCCCACTCCGCCTGCCGCGCCGGCCCCGCCCCGCGGCGAAACGCCCGCCCGAGCCGCCCGGGCCGGGCGCCGCCCGCGGGGTGCGCGCTACGCCTGGCTCGACGACACGGCCGAGGACCAGGGTCCGGGGGCCGCCCCCACGCCCGTCCCCGAGCTCCCCGCGCTCCCCACCGGCGGAGCGACACCACGAGGGGCCCGGTTCGGCGGCGCCCAGCCCGCGGCGTCCGCCGGGCGCGGCGGCCCCGGAAGCACCGCCGGTGCCGAGGGTGCCGTCCACTCCGGGGCCGAATCCGCCGAGGCGGCCCGCGCCGCCGCCAACGCCGTCTACGCCCTCCAGCGGCTCCGCGCCCAGGGACGCAGCGGCGAGGCCCACGCGCTGCTCTGCGAAGCGCTCGGCGGCCCGCTCTCCCGACTGCCCGCCCTCGCCGGTGAGCTGCGGCGGGCCGGTCTCGGCGCCGACTGGTCCGTCCTGCTCTGGGAGGCGGCCTCGCTGCCGCCCGCCCGGCTCGCGGCCGTCGCCGGGGTGCTCGCCGACGCCGGGCGGGCCGCCGACTGCGAGCAGCTGCTCCGCCAGGGCGTGGCCCGCCCCGTCGAGGAGCTCGCCGGGGCCTGCGCCGCACTGCGCGCCGAGGGCCACCACGACGAGGCCCGCGCCCTGCTCACCGCCTTCGTCCGGGTCCGCACCCCCGAGGACGCGGCCCGCCTCGCGGCGGAGGATCCCCGCGGGCTCGTCCCCCAACTCGTGGAAGCCGCCCGAGCGGTGTCGGCGCGCCGCGAGGGCGACCTGCTGCACGCCCTGCGCGTGGCCGGACTCGCGGGAGCCTGACCACCGGTCCGCCCCGCGCGCCGGCCCGGGACCCGTACGTCTCCGTCATGCCCGGACGTGCCGGTACGTGTCGGTACGTGTCCGACGTGGACCACTCGGGTATGAAACATGATCGACCCCGCCGCTTCCCGGCGGCGGTCTTGCTCCGGGGTGTGACGGGGCTTACGTTCTCCTCCTACGCATCGCGTCTACGTGCGTAGAGGCTCTCTGACGCCGTGCCGAAGGAGCAGATCATGACCGACGTCGTACGCGCCGCACTCGTCCAGGCGACCTGGACCGGCGACACCGAATCCATGATCGCCAAACACGAGGAGTACGCCCGGGAGGCCGCCCGGCAGGGTGCCAAGGTGATCGGCTTCCAGGAGGTGTTCAACGCCCCCTACTTCTGCCAGGTCCAGGAGCCGGAGCACTACCGGTGGGCCGAACCCGTCCCCGACGGCCCCACCGTCAGCCGGATGCGGGACCTCGCCCGGGAGACCGGAATGGTGATCGTGGTGCCCGTCTTCGAGAGCGAGGGCGAGGGCTTCTACTACAACACCGCCGCCGTGATCGACGCCGACGGCAGCTACCTCGGCAAGTACCGCAAGCACCACATCCCGCAGGTCAAGGGGTTCTGGGAGAAGTACTACTTCCGCCCGGGGAACGCCGGCTGGCCGGTCTTCGACACGGCCGTGGGACGCGTCGGCGTCTACATCTGCTACGACCGGCACTTCCCCGAGGGCTGGCGCCAACTCGGCCTCAACGGGGCCCAGCTGGTCTACAATCCCTCGGCCACCCACCGAGGGCTCTCCTCCCACCTCTGGCAGCTGGAGCAGCCCGCCGCGGCCGTCGCCAACGAGTACTTCGTCGCCGCGATCAACCGCGTCGGCGTCGAGGAGTACGGCGACAACGACTTCTACGGCACCAGCTACTTCGTCGACCCGCGCGGCCGGTTCGTCGGCGACGTCGCCTCCGACAAGGAAGAGGAACTGCTCATTCGCGACCTCGACTTCGGACTGATCGAGGAGGTGCGCCGGCAGTGGGCCTTCTACCGCGACCGGCGCCCCGACGCGTACGACGGGCTGGTGCAGCCGTGAGCAGCCTCTTCGACCGGCACAAGGCCGTCATCCCCGACTGGGTCGCCCTCTACTACAAGGACCCCCTGGAGATCACCCACGGCGAGGGACGCCACGTCTGGGACGCCGAGGGACGCCGCTACCTCGACTTCTTCGGCGGCATCCTCACCACCATGACCGCCCACGCCCTGCCCGAGGTCACCAAGGCCGTCGCCGAGCAGGCCGGACGGATCATCCACTCCTCGACGCTCTACCTCAACCGGCCGATGGTCGAGCTCGCCGAACGGATCGCGGGACTCTCCGGCATCCCGGACGCCCGCGTCTTCTTCACCACCTCCGGCACCGAGGCCAACGACACGGCGCTGCTCCTCGCGACCGCGTACCGCCGGTCGAACCAGATCCTCGCCATGCGGAACAGCTACCACGGCCGCTCCTTCTCCACCGTCGGCATCACCGGCAACCGCGCCTGGTCGCCCACCGGCCTCTCGCCGCTGCAGACGCTGTACGTCCACGGCGCCGTCCGCACCCGCGGCCCGTTCGCCGACCTCACCGACGAGCAGTACATCGACGCCTGCGTCGCCGACCTCGAGGACCTCCTCGGCCACACCCGGGACGTCGCCGCCCTCATCGCCGAACCCGTCCAGGGCGTCGGAGGCTTCACCGCCCCGCCGGACGGCCTGTACGCCGCCTTCCGCCGGGTCCTCGACCGGCACGGCATCCTGTGGATCTCCGACGAGGTGCAGACCGGCTGGGGCCGCACCGGCGAGCACTTCTGGGGCTGGCAGGCGCACGGCCAGGCCGGGCCGCCCGACATCCTCACCTTCGCCAAGGGCATCGGCAACGGCATGTCCGTCGGCGGGGTCGTCGCCCGCGCCGACATCATGAACAGCATCGACGCCAACTCCATCTCCACCTTCGGCGGTTCGCCCGTCACGATGGCCGCCGGCCTCGCCAACCTCTCGTACCTCCTGGAACACGACCTCCAGGGCAACGCGCGCCGGGTCGGCGGGATGCTCATCGAGCGGATCAGGGCGGCCTGCGCCGGAGTCGACGCGGTACGGGAGGTCCGCGGCCGCGGTCTCATGATCGGCATCGAGCTCACCGAGCCGGGCTCCGACCGGGCGAACCCGGACGCGGCCGCCACGGTCCTGGAGGCCGCCCGCGAGCACGGCCTGCTGATCGGCAAGGGCGGGGGCCACAACACCAGCACCCTGCGCATCGCCCCGCCGCTCTCGCTCACGGTCGCCGAGGCCGAGGAGGGCGCGGCCCTGCTCGAAGCAGCGCTGCGCGAGCTGTAGCCACCCCGTCCCTCCGTACCGAGATCGGCCCGCCGCATCGAGCAGGGAGAGTCCCGTGAGCATCCGAACCGTCATCCGGGGCGGCCTCGTCGTCACCGCCGCCGACGAACTCCACGCCGACGTACTGATCGAGGACGGCCGCGTGGTCGCCCTCGCGGCCCACGGCTCCGACGCGGCGGCCGCCTGGACCGCCGACCGGACGATCGACGCCACCGACCGCTACGTGCTGCCCGGCGGCGTCGACGCCCACACCCACATGGAGCTGCCCTTCGGCGGCACCTCCGCCTCCGACACCTTCGAGACCGGCACCCGCGCCGCCGCCTGGGGCGGCACCACCACCATCGTCGACTTCGCCGTCCAGAGCGTCGGCCACAGCCTGCGCGAGGGGCTCGACACCTGGTACGCCAAGGCCGACGGCAACTGCGCGATCGACTACGCGTTCCACATGATCCTCTCCGACGTCAACGAGCACACGCTCAAGGAGATGGACCGGCTCGTCCAGGAGGGCATCACCTCCTTCAAGCTGTTCATGGCCTACCCGGGCGTCTTCTACAGCGACGACGGCAAGATCCTGCGCGCCATGCAGCGCTCCGCCGACAACGGCGGGCTGATCATGATGCACGCGGAGAACGGCATCGCCATCGACGTCCTCGTCGAACAGGCCCTGGCGCGCGGCGAGACCGACCCCCGCTACCACGGGGAGGTCCGCAAGGCCCTCCTGGAGGCGGAGGCCACCCACCGGGCCGTCCAGCTCGCCCGGGTCGCGGGAGCACCGCTGTACGTGGTGCACGTCTCGGCCGAGGAAGCGGTCGCCGAGATCGCCACCGCCCGCGACAAGGGCCTGCCGGTCTTCGGCGAGACCTGTCCCCAGTACCTGTTCCTCTCCACCGACAATCTCGCCGAACCCGGCTTCGAGGGCGCCAAGTACGTCTGCAGCACCCCGCTTCGGCCCAAGGAGCACCAGGCGGCGCTCTGGCGCGGACTGCGCACGAACGACCTCCAGGTGGTCTCCACCGACCACTGCCCGTTCTGCTTCGTCGGGCAGAAGGACCTCGGCCGCGGCGACTTCTCCAAGATCCCCAACGGCCTGCCCGGGGTCGAGAACCGCATGGACCTGCTGCACCAGGCCGTCGTCGACGGCCACATCTCGCGGCGCCGCTGGATCGAGATCGCCTGCGCGACGCCCGCCCGGATGTTCGGCCTGTACCCGCAGAAGGGCACGATCGCCCCCGGCGCCGACGCCGACGTCGTCATCTACGACCCGCACACCGTCCAGACGCTGTCCGCGGAGACCCACCACATGAACGTCGACTACTCGGCGTACGAGGGGAGGACGGTCACCGGCCAGGTCGAGACCGTCCTCTCGCGGGGCGAGGTCGTGATCGACCAGCGCAAGTACGTCGGCCACGCCGGCCACGGCACCTTCGTGCCGCGTTCCACCTGCCAGTACCTGAACTAGGAGAGCGACGTTGGATTTTGGACTCGTCCTGCAGACCGACCCGCCGGCGTCGCAGGTCGTCGGACTGATGCGCCGGGCGGAGCGCAACGGCTTCCGCTACGGCTGGACCTTCGACTCCGCCGTCCTGTGGCAGGAACCCTTCGTCATCTACAGCCAGATCCTCGAACACACCACCAAGCTGCACGTGGGCCCGATGGTCACCAACCCGGGGACCCGCACGTGGGAGGTGACCGCCTCCACCTTCGCCACCCTCAACGACATGTTCGGCAACCGGACCGTCTGCGGCATCGGCCGCGGCGACTCGGCCATGCGCGTCGCGGGACGCAGGCCGAACACCCTGGCCCGGCTGGGCGAGGCCATCGACGTCATCCGCGACCTCGCCGAGGGCCGCGAGGCCCTGGTGGACGGCAACCCCGTCCGCATCCCGTGGATCACGGAGGGCCGCCTGCCGGTCTGGATGGCGGCGTACGGGCCCAAGGCCCTCGCGCTGGCCGGTCAGAAGGCCGACGGCTTCATCCTCCAGCTCGCCGACCCCTTCCTCACCGAATGGATGGTCAAGGCGGTCCGCCAGGCCGCCGCGGACGCCGGCCGCGACCCCGACGCGCTCACCGTCTGCGTCGCCGCCCCCGCCTACGTGACGGCCGACGACTCGCCCGAGGCCCTCGCCCACGCCCGCGAGCAGTGCCGCTGGTTCGGCGGCATGGTCGGCAACCACGTCGCCGACCTCGTCGCCAAGTACGGCGAGCACTCCGACATGGTCCCGGAGGAACTCACCGCCTACATCAAGGACCGGCACGGCTACGACTACTCCCACCACGGCCGCGCCGGGAACCCCGACACCGCCTTCGTCCCCGACGAGATCGTCGACCGCTTCTGCCTCCTCGGGCCGGCCGGCACCCACGTCGAGAAGCTGCGCCACCTCAGGGACCTGGGCGTCGACCAGTTCGCCGTCTACAACATGCACGACGCGAGGGAGACGACGATCGACGCCTACGGCGCCGAGATCATCCCCGCCCTCCGCTGACCCCTCCGCCGAGCCCCGCCGACCCGCCGCCGACCGCCGGGCGGGCCGCCGGGCCCTCGGCGTCACCGCCGTCCGCGTCCCCGCCCCGAGGCCGCCGGTCGCCGACTACGATCCACCGATGACCACCACCGACCCGCTCACGGCCCCCGCGACACCGACCGCGCCCGCCCTCCGACTCCGCCCCTGGCACGCCGACGACCTGGCGGAGCTGGTGGAGGCCCACCGCGATCCGGCCCTGCGCCGCTGGGCGACCGCGCCGCTGGGGACCGAGCACGACGGGAAGGCGTGGCTGCGGGCCCAGGAGGAGGCACGCGCGGCGGGCACCCGCTTCGCGTTCGCCGTCGTCGAGGCCCCGTTCGGCACGGAGCCGCGGAGCCTGGCGGGCGGGGTCGTGCTCAAGCGGGCCGCGCCCGGCCGGCCGACGGCCGAGGTCGGCTACTGGACGGCGGCACGGGCCCGCGGGCGGGGCGTGGCCCCCCGGGCCCTGGAGGCCCTCACCGCCTGGGCGTTCGACACCTTCCGGACCGTGGGCCTGGAGCGCCTGGAACTCCTGCACCAGGTCGACAACACCGCCTCCTGCCGCGTCGCGGAGAAGAGCGGATACGCGTTCGCCCGGATCCTGCCGGCCTCGCCCCCGGCCTTCCCGCTCGACGGCCACCTGCACACGCGCGGCCGGCCGTAGGGACGGTCCCGCCGATCGGACCGGACGGGCGAGGCCCGAGCGGCACCCCCCCGTGTCCCGCGGGGCCCGTGTGCGACGCGGGGTCTACCCGCGTCGCACCACGAGTGGAACAATCGGGCCCCGGCCCCGAGGCGGCGAGCGGTCCCCGACGGAACCGCTCCGGCACGGCAGCCCACGCCCGCCCCCGGGCCACACCTCGTTCCGTCCTCCCCGCCGAACGAAGGGTTCCCCCGTATGACCGCAACCGTCCCCCCGGGAAGACCCGCGGGACATACGCCCCCCGGCCCCACCGCCCCCGGCGACCGCGTCGAACTCGCCCCCGGCGCCGCACCCGCCGACCCCCGCTTCGTCAACGAGGACCTGCTCCCCGTCCCCGTCGCCCAACGCCGCTGGACCACCTACAACTTCGCCGCCCTCTGGGTCGGCATGGCCCACAACATCCCGTCCTGGATGCTCGCCTCCGGCCTCGTCGCCCTCGGCATGGACTGGAAGCAGGCGGTGCTCACCATCGCCCTGGCCAACGTCGTCGTCCTGCTGCCGATGCTGCTCACCGGACACGCCGGACCCAAGTACGGCATCCCCTTCCCCGTCCTCGCCCGCGCCTCCTTCGGCCTGCGCGGGGCGAACCTGCCCGCCCTGGTCCGCGCCGCGGTCGCCTGCGCCTGGTTCGGCATCCAGACCTGGATCGGCGGTCAGGGCATCTTCGTCCTCCTCGACAAGGCCTTCGGCGGAGGCTGGGCGGACGCGTCGCGGATCGGCGGCCTGCCCTGGACCCTCTGGCTCTGCTTCGTCCTCTTCTGGGCCCTCGAACTCGCCCTCATCTACCGGGGGATGGAGGCGCTGCGGCGCTTCGAGAACTGGGCCGCGCCGTTCGTCATCGTCGGTGCGCTCGTCCTCCTCGGCTGGATCGCGTACAAGGCCGGCGGCCTCGGACCGCTGCTCGACCAGCCGTCGAAGCTGGGCTGGGGCGCCGACTTCTGGCCCGTCTTCTTCCCCGCCCTCATGGGCATGATCGCCTTCTGGGCGACCCTCAGCCTCAACATCCCCGACTTCACCCGCTTCGGCGCGGGCCAGCGCTCCCAGGTCCTCGGCCAGTCCCTCGGACTGCCCACCACCATGACCCTGTTCGCGCTGCTCTCGGTGCTCGTCACCTCGGGCTCCCAGGCCGTGTACGGGGCTCCCGTCTGGGACCCGGTCGCCCTCGCGGCGAAGACCGACAACGTCTTCGGCCTGCTCTTCGCCCTGGTGACGGTGCTGGTGGCGACGCTCTCCGTGAACATCGCGGCGAACGTCGTCTCCCCGGCGTACGACCTGGCCAACCTCGCCCCGAAGCACATCGACTTCCGCAGGGGCGCGCTGATCACCGGCGTCGTCGGCGTGGTCATCATGCCGTGGAAGCTCACCGCCACCCCCGAGCTCTACATCTTCACCTGGCTCGGCCTGGTCGGCGGCCTCCTCGGCACGGTCGCGGGCATCCTGATCGCCGACTACTGGCTCGTCCGCCGCACCGTCCTCGACCTCGCCGGCCTCTACCGGGCCGACGGACCCTACTGGTACCGCGGCGGCTGGAACCCCGCGGCGGTGCTCGCCTTCGCGGTCGGCGGCGTCCTGGCCGTCGGCGGCTCCCACTCCGCCCCGGGCACCGGACCCTTCCCCGAGGACGGCCTGATCCCCTTCCTGAGACCGCTGTCCGACTACGGCTGGGCCGTCGGCCTCGCCGCCTCCCTGCTCCTCTACACCGCCCTCATGCGGCGCCGGCCGGCCGGCCGGTCACCTGCTCGATCCAGCTGAGGTAGGACCGCACCCGGGTGTTCACGGCGGGCGTGTCGGTGGCGCACTCCCTGCCGTAGGACACCAGGCCGACGACGTACGGCCGCCCCCGGACCAGCCGGACCAGGGGGCCGCCGGAGTCGTACTGGCAGGTGTCCCGTCCCGGCGCGTACGTGCAGAGCTGGGTGGGGGCCACCTGGGTCATGCCCCGGCTTGCGCAGGCCTCGTTGCTCAACGCCGTGAGGGACACGGTCCGCAGCACGTCGGAGGTGCGGCCGCCGAAGGAGGTGGTGCCCCAGCCCGGCGCGTCGACCCGCGCGCCGTCCGTCCCGCCGGGCGCGGACGGTCCCGGCAGCTCGATCGGGCGGACGTCGCGGTTGAGGGCGAGCGGTCGGGCGAGCTCGACCAGGGCGAGGTCGTTCCGCTGGGTGCCCGGGTCGTAGTCCGGGTGCGGGACGAAGCGGGCGGGCCGGGCGAGGACCGCGTGGGGGCTGTCCGCGTCGGTCGTCAGGTCGTGGTCGCCGAGCAGCACCCCCACCCGCGCGGGATCGCCGTACGAGCCCGTCAGGCAGTGGGCGGCGGTGAGGACGTACCGGTCGCCGATCAGCGCCCCGCCGCACATGACGCGCCGCTCCAGGACGTCCACCAGCCCCGCCATGAAGGGGTACTGGTGCGGCCGCGCCTCCTGCCCGCCGACCACCGCCCCCGCCGGCGGCGCCACCCCGAGCGGACCCACCGCGAGCAGCGCGCCCGCCACCGCCGCCAGCAACCTCTTCGCCCGTGCCACCTGATCTCCGTACGCTCGACGACGCGATCCCGGGCCGGGGGAGTGAGGAGACGTTTCCGCACGCCCGCCGCACGGCGTTCCGACCCGCACGGGCTCAACGACGGGGACCGTACGGGGTCACCCGGGGCCGGGGCCGGACCGGTGACGCCACGCCGCCCGGCAGCACTGGCCACGGCACCCGGGCGCGCCGGCTGCGTCGCCCGCCGCCCGGCTGCGCCGACTACGGCACCCGCGCGGTCCACTCCTCGGTGCTGAACTTCGTCCGCACCAGTTCCTCCGCCCGGACCAGCTCCTCCTCGGTGACCTCCCCGGTGGTCAGCCCGTAGCGGTCACGGAAGGAGGCGATCATGTTCTCGATCACCTGCTCGCGGGCGAAGCCGGTCTGCCGACGCAGCGGGTCGACGCGCTTCTTGGCGCTCCTGGTGCCCTTGTCGGACATCTTCTCCCTGCCGATGCGCAGGACCTCCAGCATCTTGTCGGCGTCGATGTCGTACGACATCGTCACGTGGTGCAGGACGGCCCCGGGCCGGCCGTCCGGGCCGACCACCCGCTTCTGCGCGGCGCCCGCGATCTTGCCCGCGTCCGTGGCGATGTCGTTGAGCGGCTGGTACCAGGCCTTGATCCCCATGTCGCCGAGCGCGCCCAGGACCCAGTCGTCGAGGTAGGCGTAGCTGTCGGCGAAGGAGAGGCCCGACACCAGGGACTCCGGCACGGACAGGGAGTAGGTGATCGTGCTCATGGGTTCCACGAACATGGCGCCGCCACCGGAGATGCGACGCACCACGGTCATCCCGTGCTTCGCCGCCCCGTCGGGGTCCACCTCGTTCCGCAGCGACTGGAAGCTGCCGATCACGACGGCGGGCGAGGCCCACTCCCAGACCCGCAAGGTGGGCGCCCGCCGCCCGGCGGCGACCTCGGTGGTCAGCACCTCGTCCAGCGCCATGTGGAGGGCGGGGGACTGAGGCCCGGTGTGCACCAGTTGCCAGTCGTAGTCGGTCCAGTCCGTCGCGTGGGCCAGCGCCCGGCGGACCGCGATGCCGATTCCCTCCGCGGTCAGCCCGAACATCACGGTCGACTCGGGCAGGGCCGCGGTGATCCGGGCCGCCAGGTCCGTGGCGTCGGCGGAGGAAGGAGCGCCTTCCAGGGCGCTGTTGATCGCGAGGATGGCCTCGTCCGGTTCGAGGAAGAAGTCGCCCGCGACCCGCACGTTCCGCAGGACCCCGTCCTCGGCGTCGAGGTCGACGACCACGAGCTTTCCGCCCGGGACCTTGTACTCACCGTGGTACGCGCCGTGCACGGAACCCTCCCAGCATGTAAGGGGTGAACTCGGCCAAAGGGTACCTCCAGGGGAAACGGAGGGTGACGAATCGTACGGTTCGGTTGTCAGCGCCCCGTGCTTAGCTGGAGCCATGAGTGAAGAGTTCCTTGACCTCGTCCTGGCCGGCCGTACGACCGACGTGGAGGAGGCCGTCCGCAAGGCCGCCGCCGCCGAGATCATGCCGCGCTTCCGGCAGCTCGCCGCCGACGACATCGTCGAGAAGAACGGCCCGCACGACCTGGTCACCGTCGCCGACCGGGCCGCCGAAGCCCACCTCACGCAGTCCCTGACCGCCCTGCTCCCCGGCTCGGTGGTGGTCGGCGAGGAGGCGGTCCACGCCGACCCCGCCGTCTACGACGCCCTGCAGGGCGACGCCCCCGTCTGGATCGTCGACCCCGTCGACGGCACCCGCCAGTTCGTCCACGGCGACCCCGCGTTCTGCACCCTCGTCGCCCTCGCCCGGCACGGCGAGGTGCTCGCCTCCTGGACGTACGCACCCGCCCTCGACCAGTTCGCCGTAGCCGTGCGCGGCCGCGGCGCCACCCTCGACGGGCAGCCGCTGCGCTCCGGTTCGCCCCGGCCGGGCGAGGTCCTGGAGGTCGCCACCTCGCACCCGGACTACACCACACCGGAGCAGAAGCGCGCCCTCCTCGGCCTGGTCGCCGAGGGCGTCGCGCCCCGGCCGTGCGGCTCCGCGGGACTGGAGTACCTGGCCGTCGCGCGCGGGGCGCTGGCCGGCACCGCGTTCGGCTGGGAGTACGCCTGGGACCACGCGGCCGGACTGCTCCTGGTGACCGAGGCGGGCGGGGCGCACACCACCCTGGCCGGTGAACCCTTCCGCATCACCGGCGGCAACGCGCTGCCGTTCACCGCGGCCCGCGACGCGGCGACCGCCGAGCGGATCCGCAGCCTCCTCGGGGGGCGGTGAGGTCCGCGGGACCACCGTCCTATCCTGGGAGCCCTGGCCATCGGCTGACGAAGGAGTCCGAAGGTGCCGAAGGTGACGTCGATGCTCGATGCCGTCGTCGTGGGGGCGGGGCCCAACGGACTCACCGCCGCCGTCGAGTTGGCCCGCCGCGGCTTCTCCGTGGCCGTCTTCGAGGCGAAGGCCACCGTCGGCGGGGGAGCCAGGACCGAGGAGCTCACCCTCCCCGGCTTCCGCCACGACCCCTGCTCCGCGGTGCACCCCCTGGGGGCCGGCTCCCCGGTCTTCAAGACGATGCCCCTCAAGCGGTACGGACTCGAGTGGCTGCACCCCGAACTGCCCATGGCGCACCCGTGGGACGACGGCACCGCCGCCGTGCTCGCCCGCTCGGTCGCCGAGACCGCGGCCTCCCTCGGACCGCGCGACGCGGGCACGTACCGCAGGCTCGTCGCCCCCTACGCAGGCAAGTGGGACACCCTCGCACGGGACTTCATGCAGCTGCCGCTCACCGCGCTGCCCCGCGACCCGGTCACGCTGGCCCGCTTCGGCCTGACCGGGCTGCCGCCGGCCTCCTGGCTGATGCGCCGGTTCCAGGACGAGAAGGCGAAGGCGCTGTTCGCCGGGCTCGTCGCCCATGTCATCGCCCCGCTCGGCGGCTTCGCCACCGGCGCCGTCGGCCTGGTCTTCGCGCTCGCCGCCCACGCCGGCGGCTGGCCCGTGCCCCGGGGCGGCTCGCAGTCCCTCTCCGACGCCCTCACCGCCTACCTCCGGGACCTCGGGGGAGCCGTGCACACCGACTTCGAGGTCAAGCGGCTCGACGACCTGCCACCGGCCCGCGCCTACGTCTTCGACACCTCGCCCACGGCCCTCGCCCGGATCGCCGGCTTCGGCAACCACTTCGACCACTACCGGTACGGCGCCGCGGCCTTCAAGATCGACTACGCCCTCGACGGACCCGTCCCGTGGACCGCCGAGGCGGCCCGACGCGCCGGCACCGTCCAGATCGGCCCCACCGCGGGCGAGATCGACACCGCCCTGCGCCAGGCCTCCGGCGGCACCGCGCCCGACACCCCCTTCCTCATCACCGCCCAGCCCGGGGTCGTCGACCCCGGCCGCGCCCCCGCGGGCAAGCAGGTCTTCTGGGCCTACGGCCACGTGCCCCACGGCTGGCAGGGCGACCTCACCGACGCGATCGAGCGCCAGATCGAGCGCTTCGCCCCCGGCTTCCGCGACCTCGTCCTGGCCCGCGCCACCGCCGGACCGCCCCAACTCGCCCAGCGCAACGCCAACTACGTCGGCGGGGACATCGCCTGCGGCGCCGCCCGCGGACTCCAACTCCTGCTCCGCCCCACGCTCTCCCTCCGCCCCTACGCCACCCCGCACCCGGCGGTCTTCCTCTGCTCCTCCGCCACCCCGCCCGGACCCGGTGTGCACGGCATGTCCGGCCACAACGCGGCGAAGGCCGTCTGGCGCCTGCTGCGCGCCTCCGCCCGGGAAAATTAGACTGCCCGCATGGCGAAGTACTTCGACGTGCACCCCGACAACCCCCAGCCGCGCACCATCGGCACGGTGGCCGACAGCATCCGGAACGGTGCGCTCGTCGCGTACCCGACCGACTCCTGCTACGCGCTGGGAACCCGACTCGGAAGCCGGGACGGCATCAGCCGCATCCGGACGATCCGCGACCTCGACGACCGGCACCACTTCACGCTCATGTGCCAGAACTTCGCCCAGCTGGGCCAGCTCGTGCACATCGACAACGACGTCTTCCGCGCGGTCAAGGCGGCCACCCCCGGCCCCTACACCTTCATCATGCCCGCGACGAAGGAGGTCCCCCGCGCCCTGCTCCACCCCAAGAAGAAGACGGTCGGCGTCCGCATCCCCGACCACGTCGTCACCCAGGCCCTCCTCGCCGAGCTCGGCGAGCCGCTGCTCTCCAGCACCCTGCTGCTCCCCGACGAGGCGGAGCCGCTGACCCAGGGCTGGGAGATCAAGGAGCGGCTCGACCACCTGGTCGACGCGGTCCTGGACTCCGGCGACTGCGGCACCGAGCCCACCACCGTCATCGACTTCTCCGGCGGGGAGCCCGAGATCCTGCGCCGCGGCGCAGGCGACACCTCCCGCTTCGAGTAGGTTCGCGTAGGTCCACGCAGGAACGGAGGGCCCGCCGCCGTCCCGGGCGGAGACGGCGGACCCACCACCGGCCGGTCGGCGCCCCGGCCCGGAGCCCGCCGCCGCGGCACGGGCCACCCGGAGCGGCCGGCGACCGACCCGACGGGCCGGAGCACGGGCGCCCTGACGTCCATGTCGTTTTCTCGCCAGCCCGGGCGGCCCCCGTCACGGATCCTGGACCCATGCACACCGACACCGAGCGCTGCGTCCGGGCCGTCCAGTCGAAGGACGCCCGCTTCGACGGCGTGTTCTTCACCGCCGTCCGCACCACCCGGATCTACTGCCGGCCCAGCTGCCCGGTCGTCCCGCCCAAGCCCGAGAACATGGAGTTCCACGCCAGCGCCGCCTCCTGCCAACGCGCCGGGTTCCGGGCCTGCAAGCGCTGCCGGCCCGACACCAGCCCCGGCTCGCCCGAGTGGAACGTCCGCGCCGACGCCGTCGCCCGCGCCGTGCGCCTCATCCAGGACGGCGTCGTCGACCGGGAGGGCGTCCCCGGCCTCGCCCGCCGCCTCGGCTGGTCCACCCGCCAGATCGAGCGCCAGCTCCTCGCCGAGCTCGGCGCGGGACCGCTCGCCCTGGCCCGCGCCCAGCGCGCCCAGACCGCCCGGGTCCTCATCGAGACGACCCCGATGCCGCTCGGCGAGATCGCCTTCGCCGCCGGCTTCTCCTCGATCCGCACCTTCAACGACACCGTCCGCGAGGTCTTCGCCCTCACCCCCGGCGAGCTCCGCGCCCGCGCCGCCCGCCCTGCCGCCGACCGGACTCCCACCCCCGGGGTGATCAGCCTCCGGCTGCCGTTCCGCACCCCGCTGGAACCCTCCAACCTCTTCGGCCACCTCGCCGCGACCGCCGTCCCCGGCGTCGAGGAGTGGCGCGACGGCGCCTACCGCAGGACCCTCGCCCTCCCGTACGGGCACGGCATCGCCGCCCTCGCGCCCCGCCCCGACCACATCGCCTGCCGGCTCTCCCTCACCGACCCCCGCGACCTCACCCACGCCATCAGCCGCTGCCGCCGGCTCCTCGACCTCGACGCCGACCCCGTCGCCGTCGACGAGCGGCTCCGCGCCGACCCGCTGTTCGCGCCGCTCGTCGACGCCGCACCCGGCCGCCGGGTGCCCGGCACCGTCGACCCCGCCGAGTTCGCCGTCCGGGCCGTCCTCGGCCAGCAGGTCTCCACGGCCGCCGCCCGCACCCACGCCGCCCGCCTCGTCACCGCCCACGGCACGCCCGTCGACGACCCCGAGGGCGGACTCACCCACCTCTTCCCGAGCCCCGAGGCCCTGGCCGCCCTCGACCCGGAGAGCCTGGCCCTGCCCCGCAGCCGCCGCACCACCCTCCTCACCCTGGTCCGCGCGCTCGCCGACGGCTCGCTCACCCTCGGCCCCGCGGACGACCGCGAGGAGGCCCGCGCCCGGCTGCTCGCCCTGCCCGGCTTCGGCCCCTGGACCACCGAGATCATCGCCATGCGCGCCCTCGGCGACCCCGACGCCTTCCTCCCGGGCGACCTCGGCGTCCGCCGCGCCGCCGAGGGACTCGGCCTGCCCGGCACCCCGGCCGCGCTCACCGCCCGCGCGGCACACTGGCGCCCCTGGCGCGCCTACGCCGTCCAGTACCTCTGGGCGACCGACGACCACCCGATCAACCACCTGCCCAGCGAAGGACACTGACCGCCATGGCCCCCCTCGTCCGGCACACCGTCGTGGACAGCCCCTACGATCCGCTGACCCTCGTCGCCGTCGACGGCGTCCTCAGCCGCCTCCACATGACGGGGCAGCGCCACCGGCCCCCGGAGGAGACCTTCGGCGCACCCGACCCACGCCCCTTCCGGGAGGCGATCCGCCAGCTCGACGCCTACTTCGCCGGCGAGCTGACCGAGTTCGACCTGCCCCTGCACCTGGTCGGCACCGACTTCCAGCTCCGGGTCTGGGCCGAGCTGCGCCGCATCCCGTACGGCGAGACGCGCACCTACGGCGAACTCGCCGAGCGACTCGGCAACCCGGGCGCCTCCCGGGCCGTGGGCCTCGCCAACGGCAAGAACCCCGTCGGCGTCATCGTCCCCTGCCACCGGGTGATCGGCGCGGGCGGCGGCCTCACCGGCTACGGCGGCGGGCTCGACCGCAAGCAGCGCCTGCTCGCCTTCGAGTCGGGTGCGGCGGAACCCGAGGCCCTCTTCTGAGACCCGTCCTCCGCACCCACCCGGCGGCTACCGGAGCCGGTCGAGCAGCGCGGGCAGCGCCGTGCCGATCGGTTCGCGGACGACCTCGTCGGCCAGCGGGTCGTACGGGGTGGCCTCGGCGTTCACGATGATCAGCCGGGCACCGTGCTCGGCCGCGATCCCCGCGAGGGACGCGGCGGGCTGCACCTGGAGGCTGCTGCCGACCGCGACGAACACCTCGGCGGCCTTCGCGATCGACATGGCGTCGCCCAGCACCACCGGATCGAGCCGCTGCCCGAACATCACCGTCGCCGACTTCAGGATCCCGCCGCACGCCCGGCACGCCGGATCGGGCTCACCGGCCCGCACCCGGTCCAGCGCCTCCGCCATCGACGACCGGGCGTGGCACCCCGTGCACACCACCGACCGGGCCGAGCCGTGGAGTTCGAGCACCTTCCGCTCGGGCACCCCGGCGGCCTGGTGCAGACCGTCCACGTTCTGCGTGATCACCCGGAGCGCGTGGCCGCTGGTCCGCTCGTACGCCGCGACGGCGTGGTGCGCCGCGTTCGGCTCGGCGCTCAGGGCCGGACCGTCCAGCCGCATGCGCCACGAGCGGCGGCGGACCTCCGGATCGGCCATGTACGGCCCGTAGGTCACGAGCCGCTCGGCCTCCGGGTCCTGCCGCCAGAGCCCCTTCGGCCCCCGGTAGTCGGGGATCCCCGAGTCCGTCGAGACGCCTGCTCCGCTGAGAATCGCGACCATGGTCATGCGGCGACCCTAGACAGCGGGATCCCGCCCCGCGAACGGGTTTCCGGATGCTAGGTTCCCGCCATGGCCCAGGTGAACATCGCGCTCGACGCCGAACTCGTCGTGGAAGTCATGGTCCTGGCGGGAATCGGCAACCCCCAGGACGCCGTCGAGGCCGTCGTGCGCGACTACATCGCCCGCGGCCACCGCACCGAGGCCCGCGCCGTCAGCCGCGACGAGCCCCACCGCACCGGCGAGATCGTCCCGCCGGAGCCCCAGCAGGGCTGACCGCCGGCCCCGGGCGGCTCCCCGCCCCGGGCGGCTTCCCGCCCCGGGCAGCTCCCCGGCCCCTTCCCGTCTCCGGCACCCTCCGGCCCCCGGCACCTCCCCGCCCCGGCCCGCCCGGACGCGCCGGCCGGCTCAGGTCCCGTCCCCGGGCCGCTCGGGGCTCGTCCCGGCCCCGCCGGAGCGGCCCGGTCGGCCGCCGCCCCGCTCCGTCATCGCCTCGCCGACCAGGGTCCGCACCGCGTCCCGCAGTCCGTGCAGCGCGTGGTGCCGGGCCGGCCCGGCACCGGGGTCCTCGCGCAGCTCCCTCAGGAGCGCCCAGCAGAGCACCAGCATCACCACCACGAACGGCAGCGCCACCAGGATCGTCGCCGTCTGCAGCGAGTTCAGGCCCCCCACCACGAGCAGCACCGCCGCCACGGCCGCCATCAGCACACCCCAGGCCACCACCAGCCAGGTCGGCGGGTTCAGCGCGCCCCGGCTCGTCAGCGAACCCATGACGAGCGAGGCCGAGTCCGCGCTGGTGATGAAGTACGTCATCACCAGGACCATCGCGACGACCGAGGTGACCGTGCCGACCGGCAACGCCTCCAGCATCGCGAACAGCGAGGCCTCCGCCCCGTCCTTCATCGTCGTCGCCAGGTCCGCGGCGCCCGTCGACTCCAGCCGGATCGCCGTGCCGCCCATCACGCAGAACCAGACCACCGTCGCCCCGGAGGGCACGAGCAGCACTCCCACCAGGAACTCGCGGATCGTGCGGCCGCGCGAGATCCGGGCGATGAAGGTGCCGACGAACGGCGCCCAGGACAGCCACCACGCCCAGTAGAAGATCGTCCACGCCCCGAGCCAGGACCGGTCGGTGAACGCGCCCGTGCGGCTCGCCATCGGCAGCAGCTCGTGCAGGTAGCCGCCGACCGACGCGGGGATGGTGTCCAGGATGTAGACGGTCGGCCCCAGCAGGAAGACGAACAGCATCAGGCAGCCCGCGAGCACGATGTTGATCGTGGACAGCCACTTCACGCCCTTGTGGAGGCCCGAGAAGGCCGACAGGACGAAGGCCCCGGAGAGCGAGACGATGATGATCAGCTGGGTGGCGGTGGAGTCCTCGACGCCCATCGTGAGGTTCAGCCCCTCGGAGACCTGGAGGGCGCCCAGCCCCAGGCTCGTCGCGGTGCCGAACACCGTCGCGAACACCGCCAGCAGGTCGATCGCCCGGCCCTGCCAGGCAGCGGCCCTGCGGGCCCCGATCAGCGGGACGAACGCCGAGCTCAGCCGGTTTCCGCGGCCCTTCCGGAAGCCCGCGTAGGCCAGGGCGAGCCCGGCGATCCCGTAGATCGCCCACGGCGTCAGCGTCCAGTGGAAGAACGAGTACTCCAGCGCCGTACGCGCGGCCGGCCCGGTCCCCGCCGGGACGCCGCTCGCCGGGGGAGGGCTCAGGAAGTGCGTGAGCGGCTCCCCAACCCCGTAGAACATCAGGCCGATGCCCATGCCCGCGCTGAACATCATCGCGACCCACGCCAGGTTCGTGAACTCGGGCTCCGAGTCGTCCGCACCCAGCCGGATCCGGCCGAAGCGGCTCAGCGCGATCACCACGCACAGCACCAGGAAGGTGTCCGCGGCCACCACGAACAGCCAGGCGAAGTTGTCCAGCACCCACCGCAGCGCCGAGGACGAGGCACGGTCGAAGGAGTCCTCGCCGAGAGCCGCCCAGGCGACGACGGCCACCACCGCCGCCATCCCGATCCCGATGACGCTGCCGTCGGGCGTGTGCTGCTCCTGAGGCGCCCGTTCGCGCGGTTCCGTACCCATGTGACCCCACTATGGTGCGAAATATCAGTCGATCCGGGGGTGGCACGCCGTCCGGCGGTACGGATAGGGTCGGCTCGGCGCGACTGCACGTTCGAAAGCAAGGGATGCAAGGTGACGGACGGGGCAGCAACTCAGGTCGCTCACGTGCTCGTGGCGGCCGACAAGTTCAAGGGCTCGCTCACGGCCGTGCAGGTCGCGGAGCGGGTCACAGCAGGACTGCGACGGGTCGTCCCGGAGCTCACGGTGGAGACCCTGCCCGTCGCGGACGGCGGCGACGGCACCGTCGCGGCGGCCGTCGCGGCCGGGTTCGAACGCCGCGAGGTCCGGGTGACGGGTCCGCTCGGCGAACCGGTCACCGCCGCGTTCGCGCTGCGCGACACCACCGCGGTCGTCGAGATGGCCGAGGCCTCCGGCCTCCAGCTCCTCCCGGACGGCGTGTTCGCCCCGCTGACCGCGACCACGTACGGCTCCGGCGAACTGCTCCGCGCGGCGCTCGACGCCGGCGCGACCACCCTCGTCTTCGGTGTCGGCGGCAGCGCCACCACCGACGGCGGCGCCGGCATGCTCGCCGCCCTCGGCGCCCGCTTCCTCGACGCGTCCGGCGCGCCCGTGGGCCCCGGCGGCGCGGCCCTCGCGGACCTCGCCACGGCCGACCTCACCGGCCTCGACCCGCGCTTCGCCTCGGTCGACCTCATCCTCGCGAGCGACGTCGACAACCCGCTCACCGGGCCCAAGGGCGCCCCCGCGGTCTACGGCCCCCAGAAGGGCGCCTCGCCCGAGGACGTCCGGACCCTGGACGCGGCCCTCGCCCACTTCGCCACCGTCCTGGAGAAGGCCGTCGGCCCGAAGGCGGCCGAGGCGGCCGTCGCCCCGGGCGCGGGCGGCGCAGGCGGCATCGGCTACGGCGCGCTCATCCTCGGCGCGAGCTTCCGGCCCGGCATCGAGCTGATGCTGGAGGTCCTCGGCTTCGCGCCCGCCCTGGAGCGCGCCACCCTGGTCATCACCGGCGAGGGCTCCCTCGACGAGCAGACCCTGCACGGCAAGGCCCCGGCGGGTGTCGCGGCGGCGGCGCGAGCGGCGGGCAAGGAGGTCGTCGCGGTCTGCGGCCGCCTGGCGCTGTCCGGAGAGGCCCTCGGCAAGGCGGGCATCCGCCGGGCGTACCCGCTGACGGCGCTGGAGCCGGACCCGGCGAAGTCCATGGCCAACGCGGGCCCGCTCCTCGAAGAAGCATCGGCGAACATCGCCCGCGACTTCCTGAAGTAACCCGCGCGTCGCCCCAGGCACCGCCTACACGACGGGCGGTGCCCATCCACCACGGCCGGCCCGTCGCCGCGGGTATCCGTTCCGCCGGGAAGCTGCCCACCCCGGGCCGCCTGCCGGCCCCCCCGTTGTGGGGGCATCTGTTCCGCTGGGGCGGAACGGGTGGGCACAACGGAACGGCGCCCGTTGCCGGGCCTAGGCTTCCGCGCCTGTACCCGCACCCCGGGTGAGGCGCGCTTGGGGTGCGGGTCAGGGCACAAGGGGCTGAGGCGCCGCCAAGGGCGCCGTCCCGTGTGCCCACCCGTCCCGCCCCAGCGGGACGATGGCCCACACGGGGGGCGGGTGGCGGGTTGCCGCCCGCGCGGCCACAGCTGGCCGCACAGGGGGTCGCAGGCCCAGCCCCCGCGCTGAGCGTGTCGGGGCCCTACCCCGCCGACGTCAACCGGAACGCGTCCAGCGCCAGCGTCATCTCCGTGAGGTCCCGCGGCCGGGACAGCGACCTGGCCGTCAGCTGCTCCAGCCGCCGCAACCGGTTGAAGACCGTGTTCCGGTGGCAGTACAGCCGGCCCGCGGCCCGCCCCGCCGACCCCTCGCACTCCAGCCACGCGTCCAGCGTCTCCAGGAGCACCGCCCGGTCCGCCGGGTCCAGTTCGAGCAGGCCGCCCAGCACGTCCGAGACCAGCAGGCGCGCCACCTCCGGCTGGCCCACCACCAGCGCGCCCGCCATCCGCCGGTCGAGCCGGACGATCTCACGGCTCCCCGGCGGACACGTCCGCAGCGCCAGCTCGGCGAGCCGCCGCGCCCGGCCCAGCTCGGTCAGGCCCACCACCACCGGACTGATCCCACCGGGACCGGGGCACCGCCCGTCGAGCAGCTCCGACAGCGCGTCCAGACCGGTGTCCCCGGCGAGCGCCACCACCCCCAGCTCGCCGTCCGCGCCCATCCGCCACAGGAACCGCACGCCCTCGCCCTGCACCTGCCGGTGGAACGGCTCCCGCTCCTCGCGCCGGTCGTAGCGGAGCACCACCACCGCGTACCGCCCCTGCTCCGGCAGGTCCAGGCCGGCCGCCGCCCGCGCCACCAGCTCGGGCGAGCTCCGGCCCTGGAGGAGCGCGTCGAGGAGGGCCTGGAGCTGCTCGTCCGTCCGGCGGCGCAGTTCGAGCTCCGTCGTCCGGTACGCCTCGGACGCCGTGTCCGCCTGCGCGTCCACCGCCGACCACACCGTCGTCGCCGACTGCATCAGCGCCGCCAGCTGCCCCGTGTCCGATCCCGCGCCCTCGATCAGCGCGTCCCAGACCAGATGCCCGGCGTGCCGGTAGGCGTGCACGACCAGTTCGAGCGGCATGCCCTGCGCGGCCCGCCGCCGGCCCATCGCGTCCGCGTGCTCCAGGTCCCGCCGGGGCGAGTTCCGGGGTGCCGAGATCATCTCGATCCCGATGCGTATCGCCTCCTCCGCCTCCTGCCAGTGCCGGTCGTACGGGAGGATCCGCCCGTAGGCGGGCTCGTACGCGTGGAGTTCCCTCAGATGCTCGTCCACCAGCTCCGGCACCCGCTCGAGAAGCGCCGTGCACGCCTGCGCGAGCACCTTCCAGTCGTCGCCGGTCCGCCGTCTGCGCCGTCCCATGCCCGGAGGATCCACTGCCCGGACCCCCCGCGCACAGCCCTGACGCGCAGCGTTGTGCGCATGCACAGCCCTTCGGCGCGCCCGCTGGTCACCGGCAGCGATTCGGCCGCGGGCCGTGGACGCGCGGTCCGGCCCGGTGCTGGGGTGAGCGCCATCGAACGGCCGAGTAACAAGAGACGGCCGGGAATCCGGAAGAGGGGAACCATGGGAGGTACCGCACCCGCCCTCGAGGTGACGGACCTGACGGCGGGATACGGGCCGGTGCACGCGCTGCGACGGGTGTCGCTGACCGTGCCCGCGGGCGAGGTCGTCACCGTTCTCGGAGCCAACGGAGCCGGCAAGTCGACCCTGCTGCGGGCGGTCTCGCGCACCCTCCGGTTCCACGGCGGCGCCGTGGTCTCCGGCACGGTGAGCCGCGACGGCCGGCCGCTCGACGGCCTGCCGCCCGACCGCGTCGTCGCGGCCGGCGTCTCCCAGGTGCCCGAGGGCCGTCAGGTCTTCGCCCGCATGTCGGTCGAGGACAACCTGCGCGCCGGGGCGCTCGGCAGCCGCGGCGGACGGGCGGCGCGGACGGCCTCCCTCCGCCGGGTCCACGAGCTCTTCCCGGTCCTGGCGGAACGCGCCCGGCAGCCCGCGGGGCTGCTCTCCGGCGGCGAGCAGCAGATGCTGGCCGTCGGCCGCGCCCTGATGGCCGCGCCGGGCCTGCTGCTGCTCGACGAACCCTCGCTCGGGCTCGCCCCGCTGATGGCGGCCCGGATCGCGGACGCCGTCCGGGAGATCAACGCCCAGGGAACGGCCGTGCTGCTCGTCGAGCAGAACGCCGCACTCGCCCTCCGGCTGGCCTCCCGCGCGTACGTCCTGGAGGTCGGCGAGGTCACCCTCTCCGGCCCGGCCGCCGAACTCGCCGCCTCCGACGAGGTGCGCCGCCGCTACCTGGGCGTGGTCGACGAGGACGCCGCCGCCGACGCGGCCCGCGCCCGGGCCGCGCACCCGGTCCTGTCCCGCTGGGAGGAGTCCCGATGACCGCGCCGCCCCCGCAGCCCCCCGCGCCCGCTGCCGCCGCTCCCGGCGTCCCGGCCCTCGAAGTCCGCGGCCTCACCGTGCGCTTCGCCGGCCTCACCGCTCTCGACGCCGTCGGCTTCACCGTTCGGCCCGGCACCGTGCACGCCCTCATCGGCCCCAACGGCGCGGGCAAGTCCACCTGCTTCAACGTCCTCTCCGGCGTCTACCACGCCACCGAGGGCTCCGTCCGCCTCGGCGCGCACGAGCTGACCGCCCTGCCCCCGCACCGGATCGCCGGCCTCGGCGTCGGCCGGATCTTCCAGAACCTGGCCCTGCCGCCCCGCGCCACCGTCGAGGACAGCCTGATGCTCGGCCGCCACCGGCTGACCCGCACCGGATTCCTCGCCGCCGGGCTGCGCCTCCCCTCGGCCGCCCGCGAGGAGGCGCGCCACCGCGCCCGGGTCCGGGAGATCGCCGCCTTCGTCGGCCTGGAGCAGCAGCTCGGGCGACCGGCGGGCTCCCTCCCGTACGGACAGCAGAAGCTCGCCGAACTGGCCCGCGCGCTCTGCATGGAGCCCCGGCTGCTCCTCCTCGACGAGCCCGTCGCCGGGATGACCGCGGACGAGCGGCGCCGCACCGCGTCCGTCATCGCCGGGGTCCGGGACAGCCTGGGCATCTCGGTGCTCCTCGTCGAACACGACATGGGCCTGGTGATGCGGCTCGCCGACTCCGTCACCGTCCTCGACTTCGGCCGCCGGATCGCCGACGGCGCCCCCGGCGACGTCCAGAACGACCCGGCGGTCGTCCGCGCCTACCTCGGAGAGGAGTCCGCCGCGTGAGCACCTTCGCCGAGTTCCTGATCAACGGCGTCTCACTGGGCTCGATCTACGCCCTCATCGCCCTCGGTTTCGTGATCATCTTCCGGGCCACCGAGGTGGTCAACTTCGCCCACGCCTCGCTCCTGCTGGCCGGCGGCTATCTCACCGCCGTCCTCCACGACGAGATCGGCTTCTGGCCCGCCCTGCTCACCGGCATCGCCGGCGCGGCCGTGGTGGGCGCCGCCGTCGAGTTCCTCGTGATGCGCCGCCACCGCGGAGCCGACCACAGCGTCCTCGCCATCGTCACCATCGGCGTCGACATCCTCCTCGCCACCGAGCTGACCCGGCGCATCGGCACCGACATCCTCGCCCTCGGCGATCCCTGGGGGGACGCCGTCGTCACCGTCGGCGGGGTCAACGTGGCCCAGACCCGGATCGCCGCGCTGCTCGCCGCGGCCCTCCTCATCACCGCCTTCCTGCTCGCCTTCCGCTACACCGCCTGGGGCGTCGCCATGCGGGCCGCCGCCGAGAACCAGGAGACCGCCGCCCTCATGGGCATCCGGCTCGGCCGGGTCTCGATCGGGGCCTGGGCGGTCGCCGGCGGCCTCGCGGCCGTCGCCGCGCTCTTCCTCACCGTCTTCCCGACCCCGGGTCTGGAGCGGGCCACCTCGCTCGCCGCGCTCAAGGCGTTCCCGGCCGCCATCCTCGGCGGCCTCGACTCCACCACGGGCGCCCTCGTCGGCGGCCTCCTGGTCGGCATCACCGAGTCCCTCGCCACCGGCTACCAGAGCGACCTGGCGTTCCTGGGCCGCGGGATCGGCGACCTCGCCCCGTACCTCGTCATGGTCGCGGTGCTCCTGATCCGCCCGGCCGGACTCTTCGGCACCAAGGAGCCGGCCCGTGTCTGAGACCCTCGCCCGCCGGGCGCCGCGCGTCGGAACCCCCGCGGTGTACGGAGGGGCCGCCGCCGGCCTCGTCCTCCTCGTCCCGCCCTTCTACCTGGACCGGTTCTGGCTCCAGGCCGGACTGTTCGCGATGGCCGCCGCGATCGGCGCGATCGGCATCAACCTGCTGACCGGGGCGACCGGACAGCTCTCCATGGGCCACGCCTTCTTCCTCGCGGTGGGGGCCTACGGCTACTGCGCCCTCGCCGGGGACGGCACCGACGGGCTGGCCGGCCTCGGCCTGCCCGGCTGGCTCGCCGCGGTCCTCGCCGTCGCCCTCTCGGGCCTGGCCGGCGGGGTGTTCAGCCCCATCGCGGGACGGCTGCGGGGCGCGTACCTCGGCATCGCCACCCTCGCGCTGATCTTCATCGGCCAGCACGTCCTCTTCAACGCCCACGACCTGACGGGCGGCTACAACGGCCGTGCGGTCCCGCCGCTCTCGCTCTTCGGTCTCACCTTCGACGACACCGAACTCCTCGTCGCCCAGGTGCCGTTCGGAGCGGTCGAGAAGCTCTGGTACCTGGGGCTCGCGCTGCTCCTCGGCGGGGTGCTCTTCGCCCGCGGGGTCCTGCGCGGGCGCCCCGGACGCGCGATGAACGCCATCCGCGACCACCGGATCGCCGCCGGGGTCATGGGCATCCCGGTGGCCCGTCTCCGCGCCGCCGTCTTCGTCCTCTCCTCCATGTACGCGGGTCTCGCCGGCGTCCTGCTCGCGCTGGTCTTCCAGCGCACCGTCCCGGAGTACTTCGGGATGGCGCTCTCCCTCGAATACCTCGCCATGATCGTCATCGGCGGGCTCGGCTCGGTCGCGGGCGCGGTCGCCGGCGGCGTCTTCGTCTCCCTCCTGCCGCAGGTCCTCAACCGCTACAGCGACGCGCTCCCGCTGGTCTCCGCCCCGGGTACGGGCGGCATCGCACCGGGGGAGGCCGCGCGCTACCTGTACGGAGCCGCCGTCGTCGCGGTGGTGCTGTTCCTGCCCGGAGGCCTGGCCCGGCTGGCCGCCCGCAGACCGGGGAGATCCCGCGGCGGCACGAGCCCCAAGAACCCCACGAACACCCCGACCACCACCGAACCCTCAGGGGAGGCACGATGAACCACAGACGACAGGCCGTGCGGGGCCTGGCCGCCGCGCTCGCCGCACTGGTCGCCCTCACCGCCGCCGGTTGCAGCTCCAAGGCGAAGACCGGCGACGGCAAGCAGACCGGGGCCGGGGGAGTGAAGACCGGCGAGGGCGTCACCGACGCGACCATCTCGCTCGGCGCCCTCACCGACATGACCGGCGTGTACGCCACCCTCGGCAAGAGCGTCACCCAGGCCCAGCAGCTGTACGTGAAGCAGGTCAACGCCGCCGGCGGGATCTGCGGCCGGCAGCTGGAGCTGACGGTCCGCGACCACGGCTACGACCCGCAGAAGGCGCTCGCCGCCTACACCGAGCTGGAGCCGAAGGTCGTCGGCTACACCCAGTTCATCGGCTCGCCCTTCGTCGCGGCCGTCAAGCCCCGGGTGGACGTCAAGGACAAGGGCCTCGTCCTCCCGCAGGCCTGGTCGGCCTCCCTGCTCGGCTCCCCGTACATCCGCGTCCTGGGCGCCACCTACGACGTCGAGACCATCAACGCCGTCGACTTCCTCCTCACGGAGAAGGGCCTGAAGCCGGGCGACCGGCTCGGCCACGTCTACTTCGAGGGCGACTACGGCGAGAACGCGCTCAAGGGCTCGAAGTACGCGGCGGAGAAGGCCGGCCTGACCGTCGTCGAGCAGAAGATCAAGCCCACCGACAACGACATGTCGGCGCAGGTCGCGGCGCTCAAGCAGGCCGGGGTCAAGGCGGTCGTCATCAGCGCCGGCCCCCGTCAGGCCGCCTCCCTCGTCGGCGTCGCCGCCGCCACCGGCCTGAAGGTCCCCGTCGTCGGCAACAACTCCGCCTTCGCACCGCAGCTCCTCGGCACCCAGGCCGGACCCGCCCTGGAGAAGATGTACTGGTTCGCCTCCCCGAGCCTGCCCATCGGCGCCGACACCCCGACGGCCCGCAAGCTCGTCGCGGACTACCGGGCCGCCTACCCGAGCGACTCCCTCGACAACGGCATCGTCGCCGGCTGGACCGCGGCGAGCGTCTTCGGCGAGGCACTGAAGAAGGCCTGCGCGAGCAAGGACCTCACCCGCGAGGGGGTCGACAAGGCGCTCCTGACCCTGAGGTCCTACGACGCCGGCTTCGGGATGAGCCACGACCTCGGCGACCCCAAGGCCCCGTCGTCGCGCGAGTCCGTCATCATCCAGCCCGACAAGAAGGTCCCCGGCGGCATGCGCACGGTCCGGCAGCCCTTCGTCGCGGACGCCGCGAAGGCCTACACCCCCTGACCGACCGTCCCCGGCCCCCGGCCCCCGAAGCCCGTCCGCCAGGACGGGCGGGCCGGGGCCCAGCCCAGGGCCCTGGCCCGGTCGTTCACCGCGCCCCGGGCCCAGGGCGCCCCGCCCGTTCCCCGCGCCGGGGCCGGGACGCCCAGGGCGTCCGCGAGGACCGGCAGCCAGGTACGGCCGGGCGCGGGCTCGTCGTCGACCACGTTGTACGCGCCCGGGGGCCACGCGAGAGCCCGTACGGCCGCCTCGGCGGCATCGGAGACGTGCACGAAGGAGCTCACCGCGTCGTCGGCCGCCAGGCTCCCGAGGAACCGGGCCGCCGGGTCCCCGGCGAGCGCCGCGGCCACGGCGCCCCCGGGGGCGTACCAGGTGCCGGGGCCGTACAGGACGCCGTACCGCAGGACCACGGCCTCCGGCAGCTCGGTCACCGCGGACTCCAGGGCCCGCACCCCCGCGACGATCCGGGACCTGGGCTCCTCCCGGGTCGGATCGAGCGGCACGGACTCGTCCGCGGGACCCTCCCCGGGGGCGTACGCCCAGCTGATGGACTGCGCGACGATCCGCCGCACCCCGGCCGCGCGGGCCGCGTCCACCAGGTTCCGCGTGCCGTCGGTCCTGATCCGGTTGTTCGCGGCGCCGTCCGCCGCCCCGAGGTCCGTCAGCTGGTGGACCACCGCGTCCGGCGCGGCCTCGGCCACCGCCCGGCGCACGGCCCCGGCGTCCAGCACGTCCACGGGACGCGGCCCCCGCCGCGAGATCCCCACGACCTCGTGCCCGGCCCCCTCCAGGAGCGGCACCATCTGACGACCCACGGCGCCCGTGGCGCCCGCGACGAGTACACGCATGATCGACAGCCTAGGGGGTCGTCCCGGGGCGTCACACGGACGAAACAACGCGGTGTGAAGCTCGGTCCCATGAACGCATCGATCGTGGAGAACCGCTCCCACCCGCGTCTCCCCGACCTGCTGGGGGCCTACCACCTGGCCAACCAGGCCGAGAAGGGCACGCCCGTGGCGGCCGTCGCCGGGCTCCCGGACGTATACCGCGGCGAGGTCGACGACCCGGCCGCCGCCTTCACGGCCGACACGGTCCTGCTCGCCACCCCGCCCGGCCACGACCTCCCGGCCGCCTGCGTCGTCCTCAAGGCCGCGCACGGCGACCGGGCACCCGAGATCAAACGGCTCTGGGTCGCGCCCGAGGCCCGTCGGCAGGGACTCGCGCGGGCCCTCATGGCCGAGGCGCTGCGCCGGGCGGCGGCCTCCGGCGCCTCCGCCGTACGCCTCACCGTGTGGAACTGGCGGGAGGAGCCGCTGGCCCTCTACCGCAGCCTCGGCTTCGAGACCGTCGCCTCCTGGGACGAGCGGCCCGACCTCCTCTGCCTGCGGAAGCCGCTGCGGGAACGCCCGGAGCGGGCCCCGAGCCCGGCCTCGGAGGACCGGATCGAGCTGCTCACCCCCGACGCGGTCCGCGCCCACGCCCCGGGCGGCCTCGCCGCCCTCCTCCTCGACGCCGTCGACTCCGGCGCCTCCGTCGGCTTCCTGAGCCCCCTGGCGGCCGACGAGGCGGCCGCCTGGTGGACCGGAGCCGCAGAGGAGGCCGACCGGGGCGTACGGGACGTCTGGGCGGCCCACGGCCCCGACGGGAGCCTCACGGGCGTCGTCACCCTGGTCCGGGCCGGCGCCGCCAACGGCCGGCACCGCGGTGAGATCGCCCGTCTCCTGGTGCACCGCTCGGCCCGGGGTCGCGGCCTCGCCCGCCGGCTGCTCGCGGCGGCCGAGGCCCGGGCCGCCGCGACCGGCCTCGGCCTGCTCGTCCTGGACACCCAGACCGGCAGTCCCGCCGAGCGTCTCTACCGGGGCACGGGCTGGACGGCCGCCGGCACCGTCCCGGACTACGCGGCCGACCCGGCCGGCGTCCTGCGCGCCACCACGCTGTACTACAAGCGCCTCGGCTGACGGGCAGGACACGAGAAGGGCCCCGGAGGCGATATCGCCTCCGGGGCCCTGACGTTCTCGTCCTGCGCTACGGCGTCTGCGCCGCCCGCGCCTCCCGGCTCTCGCGCCGGTTGCCGCGGAAGGTGTTCACCCGGCGGGCCGTCGCGAAGAGGGGGATCACGGCGCCCATCACGACCTGGAGCGCGCACCCGGTCTGGAGCAGGAACTGCCCGCCCGGGGCGTCGAAGGCCCAGGCCGCCAGCATGCCCATCGCGCCGACGATCCAGCTGAGCATCGCCACCGCGAGGACGCCCCGCGGCTTCGGGTACTCGACCCGGCTCACCATCAGCCAGGCGACACCGATGATCGCCAGGAGCGTCGGGATGAACGGCAGCTCCAGCAGCACGATCGAGACGACCGTCAGCGCGCCGAAGGGGCTCGGCATGCCCTGGAACATGCCGTCCTTCATGGTCACGCAGGAGAACCTGGCCAGCCGCAGCACCACCGCGAGCAGCACCACGATCGCGGCAACCGCCGAGACCTTCTGCTGCGCGCCCGGCGTGACCATGCCGTACACGAGTACGAAGTAGGCCGGTGCCAGACCGAAGCTGATCAGGTCCGAGAGGTTGTCGAGCTCGGCGCCCATCGGGGACGAGCGGAGCTTGCGCGCCACGATCCCGTCGAACAGGTCGAAGATCGCCGCGGCGAGCATCAGGATGACGGCGGTGGCGGCGCTGTTGCGCGCCATGCCGGTCTCCGTGCTGCCCGTCAGGTGCGGGATGAGGATGCCCGTGGTGGTGAAGTACACCGCCATGAATCCGCACGTGGCGTTACCGAGCGTGAGGGCGTCCGCTATGGACAGCCTCAGCGACAGCGGCATCTCCTCGGCCTCTTCGGCCGCTTCCGTGTCGGCGCCGGCGACCCAGTCCCCGGCCCGTGTGTCGGGATCAATCACGGTCAATGCGAGTCACCCCCGCTGTGGTGGCCTGGCCGACCTCGACGGCGACCTCGACACCCTCGGGGAGGTAGATGTCGACGCGCGAGCCGAAGCGGATCAGACCGATGCGGTCACCCTGCTCGACCTTCGTCCCCTGCGGAATGTAGGGCACGATGCGCCGGGCGACGGCGCCCGCGATCTGGACCATCTCGATGTCGCCGAGCTCGGTGTCGAAGTGCCAGACAACGCGCTCGTTGTTCTCGCTCTCCTTGTTGAACGCCGGCACGAACCCGCCGGGAACGTGCTCCACGGACGTCACGGTGCCGGCCAGCGGCGCGCGGTTGACGTGGACGTTCAGCGGGCTCATGAAGATGGCGACCCGGGTGCGCCCGTCCTTCCACGGCATGATGCTCTGCACCACACCGTCGGCGGGGGAGATGACCCGGCCCTGAGCGATCTCGCGCTCGGGGTCGCGGAAGAACCACAGCATGCCGGCCGCGAGCGCGGTGGTCGGCACGGCGATGGCCGCGGCCCGCCTCGACTTGCGCGCGCGCACGAGGCTGAGCGCCGCGGTGGCGACGGTCGGCAGAAGCCACGGCGATGCTCCGCGCGCGAGGCGTACGCCCTGGAGGCTGTCGCGGTGTGCAGAGGTTTGGCTGTGGGGCATGGATGACCTTCGTAGCGGATGATGCCGCACTGGCAACGGGGGACGGCGGCTTTCCCTCGATGCTATCGGTTGCGGGGCGCAACTGGGTAAGCCAGGAACCGAGTCGACGGCCGGAAGACGAACACAGGGTGTGATCTTCTTCGCGGCCGAATCGACCCAAATCCGACAATCAACCCTGGAACCGGTACTCCTCGAGCAGCCGGCGACCAATGATCATTTTCTGGATCTCGGCGGTACCTTCACCGATGAGCAGCATCGGCGCCTCCCGGTAAAGGCGCTCGATCTCGTACTCCTTGGAGAACCCGTACCCGCCGTGAATGCGGAAGGCATCCTCGACGACCTCCTTGCAGTACTCGGAGGCGAGGTACTTCGCCATCCCTGCTTCGAGGTCGTTTCGTTCCCCGGAGTCCTTTTTGCGCGCTGCGTTCACCATCATCGCATGAGCGGCCTCGACCTTGGTAGCCATCTCGGCCAGCTTGAACTGAATCGCCTGGTGCTGGGCGATCGCCTTGCCGAAAGTGTGACGTTGCTGGGCATACGAGACACCGAGTTCGAAAGCACGCTGAGCGACGCCGCAACCACGGGCCGCCACGTTGACGCGGCCGACCTCGACGCCGTCCATCATTTGGTAAAACCCTCGGCCCGTGACGCCGCCGAGGACCCGATTGGCCGGAATGCGCAGTCCGTCCATGATGAGTTCGGTCGTGTCGACGCCCTTGTAACCCATCTTGTCGATCTTCCCGGGGATGGTGAGGCCGGGGCGGACCTCTCCGAAGCCGGGCTCCTTCTCGACGAGGAAGGTCGTCATCGACTTGTGGGGGGCGGTGCCCTCCGGGTGTCCTTCGTCACTTCGGACGAGAACGGCGACCAGCGTGGACGTGCCGCCGTTGGTCAGCCACATCTTCTGGCCGTTCAGGACGTACTCGTCGCCGTCCTTCACCGCCTTCGACGTGATGGCCGACACGTCCGAGCCGAGAGCCGGCTCCGACATCGAGAACGCGCCGCGCGTCTCGCCGGCCGCCATCCGCGGGAGGAAGTAGTCCTTCTGCTCCTGCGTGCCGTGCTGCTTCAGCATGTACGCCACGATGAAGTGCGTGTTGATGATGCCGGAGACCGACATCCAGCCACGCGCGATCTCCTCCACGCACAGCGCGTAGGTGAGGAGCGACTCACCCAGGCCCCCGTACTCCTCGGGGATCATCAGACCGAAGAGGCCGAGCTCCTTGAGCCCGTCGACGATCTGCTGGGGGTACTCGTCGCGGTGCTCCAGCTCGGTCGCGACCGGGATGATCTCCTTGTCGACGAACTCCCGGACGGTCTTCAGGATCTCCTGCTGGACGTCCGTGAGCCCGGCGGTCTGGGCGAGTCGGGCCATGGCTACTTCTCCGTCTTCTCGGCGGGCTCGATCAGCTGGGGGCGGCCGGGCTGCTCGCCGCCGCGCTCCTTGATGTACGTCTCGGTGGGGACCATCACCTTGCGGCGGAAGACGCACACGAGGGTGCCGTCCTGCTTGTAGCCCTTGGTCTCGACGTAGACGATGCCGCGGTCGTTCTTCGACCTCGACGGGGTCTTGTCGAGGACCGTGGTCTCGCCGTAGATCGTGTCGCCGTGGAAGGTCGGCGCCACGTGCCGCAGCGACTCGATCTCCAGGTTGGCGATGGCCTTGCCGGAGACGTCCGGCACGGACATGCCCAGCAGCAGCGAGTAGATGTAGTTGCCCACGACGACGTTCTTGCCGAAGTCCGTCGTGTTCTCGGCGTAGTTCACATCCATGTGCAGTGGATGGTGGTTCATCGTCAGCAGGCAGAAGAGGTGGTCGTCGTACTCGGTGACCGTCTTCCCGGGCCAGTGCTTGTACACGGCACCGACTTCGAACTCTTCGTAGGTGCGGCCGAACTGCATGGGATCAGGCCTCCGGGATCTCGAACTTGCCGGTGCGCTGCATGCCGGCGGCGCGGCCCTTGCCGGAGATGACCAGGGCCATCTTGCGGGAGGCCTCGTCGATCATCTCGTCGCCGAGCATCGCGGAGCCCTTCTTCCCGCCGGCCTCGGACGTGTAGTAGTCGTAGGCGTCGAGGATCAGCTCGGCGTGGTCGTAGTCCTCCTGCGAGGGCGAGAAGATCTCGTTCGCGGCGGCGACCTGGTCCGGGTGCAGCACCCACTTGCCGTCGAACCCGAGGGCGGCGGCGCGCTGCGCGACGGCCTTGTAGCCCTCCTGGTTGCGGATCTGGAGGTACGGGCCGTCGATGGCCTGGAGGTTGTTGGCGCGGGCGGCCATCAGGATGCTCATCAGGATGTGGTGGTACGCGTCCGCCGGGTAGCCGGGCGGCTGCTCGCCCACGACCAGCGACTTCATGTTGATGGAGGCCATGAAGTCGGCCGGGCCGAAGATGATCGTCTCGACGCGCTGGGAGGCCTGCGCGATCGCGTTGACGTTGGTCAGGCCCTGCGCGTTCTCGATCTGCGCCTCGATGCCGATCTTGCCGACCTCGAAGCCCATCGTCTTCTCGATCTGCGTCAGCAGCAGGTCGAGCGCCACGATCTGCTGGGCGTCCTGGACCTTCGGCAGCATGATGCAGTCGAGGTTCTGGCCGGCGCCCTCGACGACCGTGACGACGTCGCGGTAGGTCCAGTGGGTCGTCCAGTCGTTGACGCGGACGACGCGGGTCTTGCCGGTCCAGTCGCCCTCGTTCAGGAACTTCACGATGGTGTGCCGGGCCTCGGGCTTGGCCAGCGGGGCGCACGCGTCCTCCAGGTCCAGGAAGACCTGGTCGGCCGCGAGGCCCTGGGCCTTCTCCAGGAAGCGCGGGTTGGAACCGGGGACCGCCAGACAGGAGCGGCGGGGGCGCAGCCGGTTCACGGGGGACGCGGGGCTGGTCATGCGGGGACCTCCAGGGGATCGAGCTTGTTCGCTGTCCGGATCTCGTCGACGATACGTCCGATGATCTCCGTGATGCCGAAGTCCTTCGGCGTGAAGACGGCGGCCACACCCGCACGCTTCAGTTCTGCGGCGTCGGCGTTCGGGATGATCCCGCCGACGATGACGGGCACGTCGCTCGCGCCCGCCTCGCGCAGGCGGTCGAGCACGTCCGGCACCAGCTCGGCGTGCGAGCCGGAGAGGATCGACAGGCCCACGCAGTGCACGTCCTCCGCGAGGGCCGCGCTCACGATCTGCTCGGGCGTCAGCCGGATGCCCTGGTAGACCACCTCGAAACCGGCGTCACGCGCGCGTACGGCGATCTGCTCGGCCCCGTTGGAGTGGCCGTCCAGGCCCGGCTTCCCGACGAGCAGCCGGAGCCGCCCGACGCCCATCTCCTCGGCGGTCCGCGCCACCTTGTCCCGCACCAGGGCAAGCGGGGTGCCCGCCTCGGCCGTGACCGCGACCGGAGCCGAGGACACGCCCGTGGGGGCGCGGAACTCGCCGAAGACGTCCCGCAGCGCCCAGGACCACTCCCCGGTCGTGACGCCCGCACGCGCGCACTCCAGGGTGGCGGCGAAGAGGTTGCCGTCACCGGCAGCCGTCGCCTTCAGCGTCGCCAGGGATTCCTGGGCGCGGGTCTCGTCGCGGTTGTCGCGCCACTCGTGGAGGGCGTCGACCACGCGCGCCTCGTTCGCCGGGTCCACCGTCATGATGGCGGTGTCCAGATCGGCGGTGAGGGGGTTCTCCTCGGTCGCCTCGAAGATGTTGACGCCGATGATCTTCTCGTCGCCGGCCTCGATCCGGGCGCGCCGCTCGGCGTGCGAGGAGACGAGCTGCGACTTGAGGTAGCCGGACTCGACGGCGGCCATCGCGCCGCCCATCTCCTGGATCCGCGCGATCTCGGCCAGGCACTCCTCGACGAGCGAGTCGACCTTGGCCTCGATGACGTGCGAACCGGCGAAGATGTCCTCGTACTCCAGCAGGTCGGACTCGTGGGCGAGCACCTGCTGGATGCGGAGCGACCACTGCTGGTCCCACGGCCGGGGCAGGCCGAGGGCCTCGTTCCAGGCGGGCAGCTGCACGGCGCGGGCGCGGGCGTCCTTGGAGAGGGTGACGGCCAGCATCTCCAGGACGATCCGCTGGACGTTGTTCTCCGGCTGGGCCTCGGTGAGGCCGAGCGAGTTGACCTGTACGCCGTAGCGGAACCGGCGCTGCTTCTCGTTCTCGATGCCGTACCGCTCGCGGGTGATCCGGTCCCAGATGCGGCCGAAGGCCCGCATCTTGCACATCTCCTCGATGAAGCGGACGCCCGCGTTCACGAAGAAGGAGATGCGGGCGACGACCTCGCCCCTGCGGTCCTCGGGGACCTGGCCCGAGGCGAACACCGCGTCGAGCACGGCGATCGCGGTGGACATCGCGTACGAGATCTCCTGGACCGGGGTGGCCCCGGCCTCCTGCAGGTGGTAGCTGCAGATGTTGATCGGGTTCCACTTCGGGATGTTGTTCACCGTGTAGGTGATCATGTCCGTCGTGAGGCGGAGGGAGGGGCCGGGCGGGAAGACGTGCGTCCCGCGCGACAGGTACTCCTTCACGATGTCGTTCTGGGTGGTGCCCTGGAGCCGGGTGACGTCCGCGCCCTGCTCCTCGGCGACCACCTGGTAGAGCGCCAGGAGCCACATCGCCGTGGCGTTGATGGTCATCGAGGTGTTCATCCGGTCCAGGGGGATGTCCTGGAACAGTCGGCGCATGTCGCCGAGGTGCGAGACGGGGACGCCGACCCGGCCGACCTCGCCGCGGGCGAGGATGTGGTCGGGGTCGTACCCGGTCTGCGTCGGCAGGTCGAACGCGACCGAGAGGCCGGTCTGACCCTTGGCGAGGTTGCGCCGGTACAGCTCGTTGGACGCCTCGGCGGTCGAGTGACCGGCGTACGTCCGCATGAGCCACGGCCGGTCCTTCTGGCGCTCAGTCATCTGTCGTCCCGGGTTCAGATGTTGCGGAAGCGGTTGATGGCGTCGATGTGCTGGGCGCGCAGCTCCGGGTTGCGGACGCCGAGGCCCTCCTCGGGAGCGAGCGCGAGGACGCCGACCTTGCCCTGGTGCAGGTTGCGGTGGACGTCGTAGGCGGCCTGGCCGGTCTCCTCCAGGGAGTAGACCTTCGACAGGGTGGGGTGGATCTTGCCCTTGGCGATGAGGCGGTTGGCCTCCCAGGCCTCGCGGTAGTTGGCGAAGTGGGAGCCGATGATGCGCTTGAGGGACATCCACAGGTAGCGGTTGTCGTACTCGTGCATGTAGCCCGAGGTGGAGGCGCAGGTGGTGATGGTGCCGCCCTTGCGGGTGACGTAGACGCTGGCGCCGAAGGTCTCGCGGCCGGGGTGCTCGAAGACGATGTCGATGTCCTCGCCGCCGGTGAGCTCGCGGATGCGCTTGCCGAAGCGCTTCCACTCCTTGGGGTCCTGGGTCTGCTCGTCCTTCCAGAACTTGTAGCCCTCGGCGTTGCGGTCGATGACCGCGTCGGCGCCCATGGCCCGGCAGATGTCGGCCTTCTCGGGGGAGGAGACGACACAGATCGGGTTGGCGCCGCCGGCCAGGGCGAACTGGGTGGCGTAGGAGCCGAGGCCGCCGCTCGCGCCCCAGATGAGGACGTTGTCGCCCTGCTTCATGCCGGCGCCGTTGCGGGAGACCAGCTGGCGGTAGGCGGTGGAGTTGACGAGGCCCGGGGAGGCCGCCTCCTCCCAGCTCAGGTGGTCGGGCTTCGGCATGAGCTGGTTCGACTTGACGAGCGCGATCTCCGCCAGGCCGCCGAAGTTGGTCTCGAAGCCCCAGATGCGCTGCTCGGGGTCGAGCATCGTGTCGTTGTGGCCGTCCGAGGACTCCAGCTCGACCGAGAGGCAGTGGGCGACGACCTCGTCGCCGGGCTTCCACGAGTTCACGCCGGGGCCGGTGCGGAGCACGACGCCCGCGAGGTCGGAGCCGATGACGTGGTACGGCAGGTCGTGGCGCTTGCTGAGGTCGCTGAGCCGGCCGTAGCGCTCCAGGAAGCCGAAGGTGGAGACCGGCTCGAAGATCGAGGTCCAGACCGAGTTGTAGTTCACGGAGCTGGCCATGACGGCGACCAGGGCCTCGCCCGGGCCGAGCTCGGGCAGCGGCACGTTGTCGAGGTGCAGCGACTTGCGCGGGTCCTTGTCGCGGCTGGCGAGCCCGGCGAACATCTCCGCCTCGTCCTTGTGGACGGTGATGGCGCGGTACGACTCGGGGAGCGGGATGTTCGCGAAGTCGGCGGACGTGGAGTCCGAGGACTGGATCGCGTCCAGGATGTCCTTCACGGGGTTGCCTCCGGCGGTGCGGCGTCCTGAGGGGGAACGCGCTGGGGGTTACGTCTGGGGCTGCTGCTGTGGAGGTGTGCCGTCGGTTCGGCGGGGGTGGTGCGGCTGCGCCGGGTGGGCGCGGTGGGTGCCTGTGACGCAGGCGTCCGGGCGCACAATCACGATCGCTTGTGGGGACAGCCGGCGCACGAGGAGACCTCTGCGCGCCGACCGCCCGGACACCCTCAACGTATGGCACGCCGTGTCACGTGACAAGGCACTGGGTGCCAACAATTTCACTCATATGCAATCTGCCGGTCACATGTGAGCGATGATCGATCGAATCGCAGGTCAAAACGGGCGAAGGCCGCCCCGGAGAGGGGGCGGCCTTCGCCTTGAAGTAGGGGGATGCGCGCTCACGCGGAGGGCGGGAGGACGCCTCCTGCGTCCCCGTGGCGGCGCGCAGGGGCTCGCGGGAAGGGGCGGCGCGGCGCGTCCGGTCGGGTCAGCCCTTCGTCAGGGCCTGCTGGATCGTGCGCATGACCTCGTCGAGCGGAGCGTCCGTCCTGGCCACGGCGACCACCACGTCGCCCGTGGTCGAGGCCCGGGCGGCCGGCTGCGCCGGCTCCGGGGTCGCGGGGGAGGGCGAGGAGGAGGGGGCCGGTCGGCCCGCGCCTATGCCCGAGCCGAAGGTCTCCCGGACGATCGCGAAGGCGTGGTCCAGCTGGCTCTCCACGTCGCCGCGCCCGCCCGCCCGCAGCCAGCGGCGCAGGACGTGGTTGTGGGCCGTGACGACCGCGGAGGCCGCGACCTCGGCGAGCAGCGGGTCGTCGTTGCCGTCGTGGTGGTCGCGCTCGTCGAAGTGGCCCAGGAGATAGCGGGTGAACAGCCGCTCGTAGCGGGCCACCGAGGCGATCTCCCGCTCCCGCAGGGTCGGCACCTCGCGCGTGAGCCGGTAGCGCTCCACGGAGACCGCGGGCGACCCCGCGTACATCTTCATGACCTCCTTGATGCCCCGGCACACCGTGTCGAGCGGGTGCTCGTGCGGCGGGGCCGCGTTCAGCACGGCCTCCGCGCGCACCAGGGTGTCGTCGTGATCGGGGAAGATCGCCTCTTCCTTGGAGCGGAAGTGCCGGAAGAAGGTCCGCCGCGCGACCCCGGCCCGGGCCGCGATCTCGTCGACCGTCGTGGCCTCGTACCCCTTGCTCGCGAAGAGCTCCATCGCGGCCGTGGCGAGTTCCCGGCGCATCTTGAGCCGCTGCGCGGCGGCACGAGTGCCCGCCGCGCTCTCCGGAGCGTCGGACGGGGACGTGGCACGGGGTGTCTTCGCGGCCTTGGGCATGGTCCGAACGTACTGCATCGGAGGGGGAGTGTGCCCAGGTGGGGGCGGGGAGCCCCCCGGGACACCGACGGTGCCCGGAGGGCTCAGCAGACCGCCCCAGCCGGCTGCTCCCGGCTCAGCGTCGGGCATATTCGCGGAAGCCGCGCCCCGTCTTGCGGCCCAGGCAGCCCGCCGCCACGAGGTGCTCCAGGAGGGGTGCCGGGGCCAGGCCCGGGTCGCGGAACTCGCGGTGCAGCACCTGCTCGATCGCGAGCGACACGTCCAGGCCGACCACGTCGAGCAGTTCGAACGGCCCCATCGGGTAGCCGCCGCCCAGCTTCATCGCGGCGTCGATGTCGTCCAGCGTCGCGTAGTGCTCCTGGACCATCTTGATCGCGTTGTTCAGGTACGGGAAGAGCAGCGCGTTCACGATGAAGCCGGCCCGGTCGCCGCAGTCCACCGGGTGCTTGCGGATCTTCGTGGTGACCTCGCGGACCGTCGCGTGGACGTCGTCGCCGGTCAGCACGGTGCGGACGATCTCGACCAGCTTCATGGCCGGCGCCGGGTTGAAGAAGTGCATCCCGATGACGTCCTGCGGGCGCGAGGTCGCGCGGGCGCAGGCCACGACCGGCAGCGAGGACGTCGTGGTGGCCAGCACCGCGCCCGGCTTGCAGATCTTGTCGAGCCGCGCGAACAGCTCCTGCTTGACCTCCAGGTCCTCGGCGACCGCCTCCAGGGCCAGGTCGACGTCGGCGAAGGCGTCCAGCGTGCCCGCCGCGGTGATCAGGGCCAGCGTGGCGTCCCGCGCCTCGCCCGTCATGCGGCCCTTGTCGACCGACCGGGCCAGCGACTTGGCGATCCGGGCCTTCGCGGTGTCCGCCTTCTCCTGCGAGCGGGCGGCCAGGACGACCCGGTAGCCGGCCTTCGCGAAGACCTCGGCGATGCCGGAGGCCATGGTGCCCGAGCCGGCGACACCGACGGAGCGGACCTCGCGGCCCGCGGAGGCCTCGGCGGAGCCCAGCGGGGTCAGCGCGTCCCGCACCACCTCGCCGGAGCCCGGCGCCGCGTACGTGTAGAAGCCGCGGCCCGACTTGCGCCCGGTCAGTCCCGCCTCGCTGAGCTGCTTGAGGATCGGGGCCGGGGCGTGCAGCCGGTCGTGGGAGTCCGCGTACATGGCCTCCAGGACCGTACGGGCCGTGTCGACGCCGATCAGGTCGAGCAGGGCCAGCGGGCCCATCGGCAGGCCGCAGCCGAGCTTCATGGCCGCGTCGATGTCCTCGCGGGAGGCGTACTTGGCCTCGTACATGGCGGCGGCCTGGTTCAGGTAGCCGAAGAGCAGCCCGTCCGCGATGAACCCGGCCCGGTCGCCGACCGCCACCGGCTCCTTGCCGAGGTCGAGGGCGAGCCGCGTGACCGCCTCGACGGCCCGCGGGTCGGTCAGCACGGACGAGACCACCTCGACCAGCTTCATGGCCTGGACCGGGGTGAAGAAGTGCAGACCGAGGACGCGCTCCGGGTGGGCCGAATCGGCGGCGAGCCGGGTGACGGAGAGCGCGTTCGTGCCGGTGGCGATGATCGTGCCGGGCCGGACGACGCCGTCGAGCGCCCGGAACACCTCCTGCTTCGCCTCGTACGACTCGGGAACGACCTCGATCACGAGGTCGGCCTCGGCGGCCGCCTGGAGGTCGGAGAAGGTACGGAAGCGGGCCAGGACGTCCTGCCGCTCCTCCTCGGTGATCCGCTCGCGGGCCACCGCGCGGGCGGTGGAGGCCTCCAGGGCGGCGACGGCCTGGGCGGCGGCGGTGTCGCTGATGTCGATGCCGATGACCTCGCGGCCGGCGCGGACCAGGACATCGGCGATTCCGGTGCCCATGGTGCCGAGGCCGACGACGGCGATGGTGGAGAGAGGGGTGTCCATCAGGGGACTCCTGAGAGGAAGAGTGACGACTGAGGGCAGTGCGCGCACGAAAGAGCGCGGGAAAGAGCGAGGGCTCTGCCCGGAGAAAGGGCGATGCCCTGGAGGAAAAGGGGCGACGGACTCTGTCCCGGAGCCGCGTCGAAACTGCCGAACCGACGAACACCCACAACGGCTGCGTCACCAGGCCGTTGTGAGGAGCGCGGGGGGTGCCCCGCTCACCTGAGACTAACCGGCGGGTAACGAGCACGCCAGTCCTGGGAAGTTGAGGAAAATGTGATCTGGATCGCGGATAGGCTCGGATTCATGGAATACGCCGAGGATCCGGAATTCTGCTCGATGATCGATCGATTGCGGGACGAGATCGGGAATGACGACGGAACCGTCCCGGCGGCATTCGAACAGCTTGCGGAAACCACGGATCCCGAGGAACTCCACCGGGTCCTCACCGCGCCTGGCCGCCCGCTCTGGGCCCGCGAGATCGCGGCCTACGCCCTCGGCGTCACGGGTGACCGCCGCGCCTTCGAGGCCCTGGTGCTCCTGCTCAACCACCGCGACCCCGAGCGCTGCGTCACCGCCGCCCACGCCCTGACCCGGCTCGACGACCCCCGCACCGCCCGCGCGGCCGCCGCCCTCGCGACCAACGAACTCCGCGTCGCCTACGCCCTGCTGCCGGTCCGGCTGCTCACGGCCCTCCGTGCCCCCGAGTCCGTCCCCGCCCTGATCACCGTGCTCGAACGGCGGCTGCCCGACGACGATCCGCACTGGCGGGTCGGTCTCGCCTGCGTGGAGGGGCTGGGCGCCCTCGGCGACGCCCGGGCCCGCCCCGCCCTGGAGGCGGCGCTTCCGCATCCCCGGCTCGGCGCCGCGGCGCGGACGTCACTGGGCCGACTCGCCGCCGCCCACTGAGCGCAGCACCGGCCGGCCCGCGCCGGACTCCGGCCGCCGCTCCGGCCGCCGCTCCGGAACGAGCGCGAAGGCCTCGATCTCCACGAGCAGTTCCGGACGGACCAGCGCCGACACCTGCACCGCCGAGCTCGCCGGCAGCGGAGCCCCCGCGAAGTGGGCGTCCCGGGCCTCCCGGACCGCCGGCAGGTGCGCGACGTCCGTGACGAAGTAGGTCAGCTTCACCACGTCCCGGAACCCGGCGCCCGCGGCGGCCAGGCACCGGTCCAGATTGGCGAAGACCTGACGGGCCTGCGCCACGGCGTCACCCTCGCCGACCACGGCGCCCGAGGCGTCGAGGGCGCACTGCCCGGATATCGCGACGAAGCGGCCCGTGCCCCAGACGACGTGGCTGTACTGCGGGCTGGCGGCGATCCCCTCGGGAGCGGGCACATGGGTCAGGTGGCTCGTCATGCCCCACATCCTCGCCCACGGCACTGACAACGCCCGCACCCCGGGGGGTGCGGGCGTTCGGGCGGGCTGAGGCGGCGGGGTCAGCGCACGTGGCCGAGGAAGCCGTGCAGCGCGCTGCCCGCGGTCTCGGCCGCGGTCGGCGCGGACCGGGTCGCCGAGGCGGGCTCGGGGTCGGGCAGCGTCGCGCAGGCGGCGTCCACCTCGGAGTCCCCCGCGGCGCGGGGAACCCTGCCGGTGGCCAGATAGGTGGCCAGGTGTCCGTCCATGCACGCGTTCCCGGCGAGGGTGACGCCGTGGTTCCCGCCGCCCTCCTCCACGACCAGGCTGGAGCCGCGGATCAGCCGGTGCAGGGCGACCCCGCCCTCGTACGGCGTCGCCGCGTCGTCGGTGGCCTGGAGGATGAGGACCGGCGGCACCTCGTCGTTGCTCACGTCCGGCGGCGTCAGCGAATCCACCGGCCAGAACGCGCACGGCGCGTTGTACCAGGCGTTGTTCCAGGTGGAGAAGGGCGCCTTGGCGTGCACGTCCCAGTTGTCCTTGCGCCAGACGTTCCAGTCGCGCGGCCAGGCCGCGTCCCGGCACTGCACGCTCGTGTAGACCGAGTAGCCGTTGTCGGCGGCCGCGTCGGCCTCGCCGTACCGCTCGTACGCCTCGGTGAGCGGGGCCGGGTCCGCGTCGTTGACGTACGCGGAGAACGCCTTGGCGAGGCGCGGCCAGTAGCCGTTGTAGTAGGCGCCGGGCAGGTAGGTGTCCTCCAGCTCGCCCGGTCCGACCTTCCCGCCGGCCGGGTTCTCGCCGAGCGCGTCGCGCATCCGGTACCAGGCGGCCTCGACCGCCGCCGGATCGGCGCCCAGCCCGTACACGGAGTTCCGCCCGGCCACCCAGGCCATGAAGTCCTTGTGCCGGGTGTCGAAGGCGTAGTCCTGCGCGATGTTGTCCTCGTACCAGACGCCGTGCGGGTTCACCGCGGAGTCCAGCGCCATCCGCCGCACCCGGTCCGGGTGGAGCCGCGCGTACACGGCCCCCAGATAGGTGCCGTACGAGTAGCCGAGGTAGTTGATCTTCGCGGCGCCGAGCGCGCGCCGGATCACGTCCATGTCCCGGGCGCTGCTCACGGTGTCGATGTACGGCAGCACGTCCGCGTACTTCCGTCCGCAGGCCGCGGCGAAGTCCTGCGCGCGCTGGATGGCGAGCCGCTCGCCCCCGGTGTCGCTCGGCACCGAGTCCGGGCGGACCGGGGCGAAGTGACCGGGCCGGCAGTCGAGCGCGGGCTCGCTCTTGCCGACCCCCCGCGGGTCGAAGCCGATCACGTCGTACTCGGCGGCCACCTTCGGGGGCAGCGAGGCCGCCACGTACCCGGCCATGCCGCGGCCGCTGCCGCCGGGTCCGCCCGGGTTCACCAGCAGCGGGCCCTGGAAGGTCTTCGCGGTGTGCGGGATCCGGGTGAGGGCGAGGGTGACGGTCCGGCCGGCCGGATCGTCGTGGTTGAGCGGCACCCTGAGGGTGGCGCACTGGAGCGTGGGATACGCCTCGGTGGCGCAGCCGGTCCAGGCGAGCGTGGGGACGGGTCGGGGGGCCGGCTCACCGGCGCCCGCGGGGGCGGCGGGCAGGACGGTGACCGTCCCGGCGACCAGCGCTCCTGCGGCGATCAGCATTCCTGCGCGTGGGGTCATAGGGCGTTTGTGTCCCGAACCGGCCCGGAGGGGACCTGTTTCGCCGAGAGTTGACCCGAACGGAGGGGGATCCGACGGCGTGTCAGACGACCGGTCCGATGATCCGAGGAGCGCTCAGAGGAGGGTGAGCTGCTCGGGCGCGGCCGCGAGGGAGGGCTCCTCCGGCACGGCGGTCCGGCGCGCGGCGCCCCGCTGGGACGGTCCGATCCCGAACTCGGCCGCCAGCTCGTGCACCTGACGGGTGATCCGCCGCTGGTACCACGTGGGCGCGTAGGCCCCGTCCGCGTACATCCGCTCGTACCGTCCCACCAGGACGGGATGGTGGCGGCGCAGCCACTGCATGAACCACTCGCGGGCGCCGGGCCGCAGGTGCAGCACGAGCGGGGTGACCGAGACCGCCCCCGCCTCGGCGATCGCGCGGACCGTCTCCCGCAGCTGCTCGGGCCGGTCGCCGAGGAAGGGCACCACGGGGGCCATCAGGACCCCGCAGTCGATGCCGTGCGCGCCCAGCGTCCGCACCACGTCCAGGCGCCGCTGCGGGGACGGCGTGCCGGGCTCGACCGTCCGCCACAGCTCCCGGTCGGTGAAGCCGACGGAGACGGAGATGCCGACCTCGGTGACCCGGGCGGCCTGGGTGAGCAGCTCCAGGTCGCGCAGGATCAGGGTCCCCTTGGTGAGGATGGAGAAGGGGTTGGCGCGGTCGCGCAGCGCGGTGAGGATGCCCGGCATCAGCCCGTACCGGCCCTCGGCCCGCTGGTAGCAGTCGACGTTCGTGCCCATCGCGATGTGCGCGCCCTGCCAGCGGGCCGAGGCGAGCTGGCGGGCCAGGAGCTCCGGGGCGTTGACCTTGACGACGATCTGGGAGTCGAAGCCGAGGCCGGTGTCGAGGTCCAGATAGCCGTGGGTCTTGCGCGCGAAGCAGTAGACGCACGCGTGCGTGCACCCCCGGTACGGGTTGACCGTCCACTCGAACGGCATCCGGGACGCGCCGGGCACCCGGTTGAGGATCGAGCGGGCCCGCACCTCGTGGAAGGTGATGCCCCGGAACTCGGGGGTGTCGAAGGTCCGGGTGGTCACCGCGTCCGTGCCGAACAGGGCGATGTCGGCGGGAGCGGCGGGGGTGTCGCCCAGATTGTCCCAGCGCATGGACGCCTCCTCGGTGGCTGTGCGTCGACCGTTCGCCCAGAATAGAACACCTGTTCCCTTGATCGTTGCAACCCGGATTTCGCGCCCCGGAGCCCACGTGGTTCGCTTGGCCCACACCCCTGAGGAACCACGAGCTGGAGGAAGTCAATGGCGCAGGTCGAGGCCACCACGGAACGGATCATCGCCGCCGACGCGGAGAAGGTGTTCGACGCGCTGGCCGACTACAGCGGTACGCGCGCGAAGCTGCTCCCCGAGCACTTCAGCGAGTACGAGGTGCGCGAGGGCGGCGACGGCGAGGGCACCCTCGTGCACTGGAAGCTCCAGGCCACCAGCAAGCGCGTCCGCGACTGCCTGCTCGAGGTCACCGAGCCCACCGACGGGCAGCTCGTCGAGAAGGACCGCAACTCCTCGATGGTCACCACCTGGGTCGTCACCCCCGCCGGCGAGGGCAAGTCCCGCGCCGTCGTCACCACCGTCTGGGACGGGGCGAGCGGCGTCGGCGGCTTCTTCGAGCGCACCTTCGCGCCCAAGGGCCTCGGCCGCATCTACGACGCCGTCCTCGCGAAGCTGGCGGACGAGGTCGAGAAGTAACGCCCGGAGCGTTCACCGATTCGAGTGGATCGCCCGCGCCCCCGTAACGGCGCCGCCTGTGCGCCGGGGGCGCGGGCTTCCTCGTAAACGCGCTGATGAGCGACCCAAGTGCGCCGTACGGCAGGGTCGTTCGGCCCCCCGGTCGCCACGGACGGCCCGTACCGCCCGACTTGCTCCCCCTTCGCGCCCAATGCGAAGAATGGCGCGGCGCAGACGCCGTGACGAGGGGAGCAGGTACGTGGGTGCGATCACGATCGTGAAGTCCGCCGAGGACGGAGAGGTCCCGGCGGACGCGACGAACCCGGAACCGCCCGCCGCGGGCGGCCCGCCCACCGGCCCCGTCCCGCCGCCGTACCCCGCCCGGGCCGACCACCTCGACCCCCGCCGCGTCCGGCTCGTCTTCTGCGGACTGATGCTCGCGCTGCTGCTCGCCGCGCTCGAGCAGATGATCGTCGCCACCGCCCTGCCGAAGATCGTCGGCGAACTCCAGGGCCTCGACCGGATGTCCTGGGCGATCACGGCCTATCTGCTGACCGCCACCATCGGGCTGCCGGTCTACGGCAAGCTCGGCGACCTCCTCGGCCGCAAGGGCGTCTTCCTCTTCGCCATCGTCGTCTTCGTCGTCGGCTCGGCACTCGCCGGCTGGTCCCGCAGCATGGACGAACTCATCGCCTTCCGCGCGATCCAGGGCATCGGCGCGGGCGGCCTGATGATCGGCGTCCAGGCGATCATCGCCGACATCGTCCCGGCCCGGGAGCGCGGCCGCTACATGGGCCTGATCGGGGCCGCCTTCGGCCTCGCCTCCGTCGCCGGACCGCTCCTCGGCGGCTTCTTCACCGACCACGTCTCCTGGCGCTGGTGCTTCTACTTCAACGTCCCCTTCGGGCTCGTCACCCTCGCCGTCGTCGCCGTCGTCCTCAAGCTCCCCAAGCCCGCGGCCCGCGCCCGCTTCGACGTCCTCGGCGCCCTTCTCCTCGCCGCGGCCTCCACCTGCCTGGTCCTACTCACCAGCTGGGGCGGCACCGAGTACGCCTGGGACTCCCGCGTCGTCATCGGCCTCGCCTGCGGCGCCGCCGGAACCACCCTGCTCTTCCTGGTCGTCGAGCACTTCGCGCCCGAACCCCTGATCCCGCTGAGGCTGTTCCGCGACTCCGTGTTCACCGTGACCGCCCTCGTCGGCGCCGTGGTCGGCATCGCGCTCTTCGGCGCGGCCAGCTACCTCCCCAGCTTCCTGCAGATGGTCGAGGGCGCCACCGCCACCGAGTCCGGCCTCCTGATGCTGCCCCTCATGGGCGGCATCGTCATCGCCTCCGTCGTCTCCGGCCAGCTCATCAGCCGCACCGGCCACTACAAGATCTACCCGCTGCTCGGCGGCGCCCTCTCCGTCCTCGGCATGTGGCTGCTCTCCCGCATGGACGTCGACACCCCGCGCCTCCAGCACAGCCTCTGGCAGGCCGTCCTCGGCACCGGCATCGGCCTCGTCATGCCGGTGCTCGTGCTCGCCGTGCAGAACTCCGTACGCCCCGCCGACCTCGGCACCGCCACCAGCGCCCACACCTACTTCCGCCAGATCGGCGGCAGCGTCGGCGCCGCCGTCTTCGGCACCCTCTTCGCCTCCCGGCTCGACGACGCCCTCGGCGACCGGCTCGGCGGCGTCCTCGCCGGCGGCGGGACCTCCCTGCCGCCCGCCGAGTCCATCACCCCGCAGACGGTGCACACCCTGCCGCCCGCCGTGCGCGACGCCTACATCCAGGCCTACGCGGACGCGATGCCGCGCATCTTCCTCTACCTCGTGCCGGTCCTCGTGCTCGGCCTCGTCCTCGCCTTCTTCCTCAAGGAGAAACCGCTGGTGTCCCACCACAGCCCCGCCACCGAGGCCACCGGAGCCGACGAGTTCGGCGGCGTCCAGGCCGTCCCGCACGCCCGGCACGCGGCCCCCGCACCCGCTTCCCCCGCCGCCCCGCACTCCGGGTTCCCCGTCTGCGGCAGCGTCCAGCACCACGACGGGAGCCGCGTCCCGCGCGCCGCCCTCACCCTCATCGACGTCCAGGGGAGGCAGGTCGGCCGGGGCGCCAGCGGCGAGGACGGGCGCTACGCGCTCAGCGTCCCCGGCAGCGGCGCGTACGTCCTCATCGCGGCGGCCGGCGGACACCAGCCGCAGGCCGTCTCCGTCACCGTCGGCGACCGGCCCGTCGAACTGGACGTGGTCCTCGGCGGCGCCGGCCGGCTCGCGGGCAGCGTCGTCACCGCCGACGGGACACCCGTCCGGGACGCGGCCGTCACCCTCACCGACGTGCGCGGCGAAGTCGTCGCCTCCACCCGGAGCGGACGCGAGGGCGGCTACGTGATCTCCGAACTGGTCGCCGGCGAGTACACGCTCGCCGCCAGCGCCCCCGCCTTCCGCCCCGCCGCGCTGCCCGTCAGCGTCCAGGCCTCCCGCGAGACCCGCCAGGACATCGAGCTCGCCGGCGGCGCCGTGCTGCGCGGCACCGTGCGGGCCGGTGGCGGGCGCCCCGTGGAGGACGCCCGGGTCACCCTGCTCGACGCCGCGGGGAACGTCGTCGACACCCTCACCACCGGCGCCGACGGCACCTTCCGCTTCGTCGACCTGTCCTCCGGGGAGTACACGGTCATCGCCGCCGGCTACCCGCCCGTCGCGACCGTCCTCCAGATGGCCGGCGGCGGCCGGACCGAGCGCGACCTCCAGCTCGGCCACCAGGACTGAGGCCCGGGGCCCGGCCGCCCGGCCGCCGGGCGGGGGCGCTCGGTCAGCGGGGCCGACGCGACACCGGGCTCGGTGGCGGGGCAGGGGGCAGGGGGAGGCCGCCGGGCGCCGGCGGCCCCGCCGTGGCGCGTCAGGAGGAGGACGTCGCCCTGCGCAGCGTGCTGATGCAGGAGCTGATCGCCTCCTGCAGCGCCTCCAGGCGCTGGAGCATGTCGTCCTCGAAGATCTCCTCCTCCAGGACCTCGTCCAGGGTCAGCTCCTCGAAGACCTTCGTCGCCTTCTGCAGACTGCTGTAGAACCGGGTCCGCCGCTCCTGCACCCGCAGCGCCGGGTCGTCCTCGACCGCCTTCGCGACCAGGCCCTTGACGGTGTCGTACGCCTCCCCGGCCCACTCGCCGGCCTCCTCGGAGTCGTCCAGCTCGTCGAGGAGCGACAGGTGCCGCTCGGCCTCGGCCCGCAGCTCGGCGGGCGCCTCGACGGTCTGCCCGGCCGGGGTCTTGATCTGACCGTTCTCGACGATCTGCCGCACGTACCCGATGCGGTCGGCCGCCTTGGCCTCGCTCGCCACGGCCTTCTTCAGGTCGTCGGTGCGGGCGATGGCGCGGGCCATCTCCGTCTGCAGCGCCGGGTCCTCCCTCATCCGGTCGAGCAGCGCGCCGCGCGCGGCCTCCGCCGTGCCCGGGTCGGCGAGGATCGCGGCCCGCAGCGCCGTCGGGTTCTCGGCGACCTCCAGGGCCTTCGTCGGCCGGATGCCCTCCGCCTCGGCCGCCGCGGTGATCGCCTGGCCGCGCACGGACGAGGCGCTGTTGCGGGAGGTGTAGTAGGCGAGCCAGACGTCGGCGTCGGGCAGTTCGACGTCCGCGCCGGGGACGAGCACCTCGAACTGCGGGACGAGACCGTCGTCGGCCGCCATGTCCCAGGCCTTGTAGTAGCGCATGACCCGCTCCGGCGAGCAGCCCGCGAGCTCCGCGAACGCCTTCGCCGAGACCTTCACCGCGGCCGTCCCCTCGGCGGCCTGCCCACCGGGCCGGACGCTGCGCGCCACCTTGAGCGCGAAGGCCCAGCCGCCGGTGCGCGCGTAGACCCCGAAGTCCCGGGCGTCGCGCACGACGACGGGGTCGGTGTCGACGGCGGAATCGGGAGCGAGAGCGGAATCGGGAGCGACGGCAGGGTCGACGGCGGAATCGGGAGCGACGGCAGGCTCGGCGGCGGGATCGGGGTCGACGGCGGGGTCGTACTCGATCCACTCCGCACCGTCCAGGGCCGGGGCAGGGGCCTCGGCGGCGCCGCCCTCCGCCGGGGCCTGGACGTCCGCGCCGGAGGCCGGTTCCGGGACGGTCGATGCCCGGGGAGCGTCGTCGGCGCCCTGCTGCTCGGGCTGGGGGGAGGTCTCGAACGGGGCGATCGTGACGGTCACCGAGGATCTCCTGAGGCGCGTGGGGACGGATGCTTCCAAAGCAGCCTATACGTCCCTCCGGAGCGGGAGGGACCGTCTCCGCCGGAGCCCCCGGCCGACGCCCCTCCGGCCGTCGGCGGGCCTCCAATGGGCCAGGCCAATGACGTTTTCCACAGGGGTGGTACGGCCGCCGGGCGGCGCGTACGGTGCCAGACATGAAGATCCTCATCAGCGCCGACATGGAGGGCGCCACCGGTGTGACCTGGCCCGCCGACGTGCTGCCCGGCACGCCGCAGTGGGAGCGCTGCCGCACGATGTTCACCTCCGACGTGAACGCGGCCGTGCTGGGCTTCCTCGACGGCGGCGCGGACGAGGTCCTCATCAACGAAGCGCACTGGTCCATGCGGAACCTGCTCCTGGAGCGGCTCGACGAGCGCGCCGAGATGATCACCGGGCGGCACAAGACCCTCTCCATGGTCGAGGGCGTGCAGCACGGCGACGTCGACGGCATCGCCTTCGTCGGCTACCACACCGGCGCGGGCACCGAGGGGGTCCTCGCCCACACCTACCTGGCCAACTCGATCACCGGCGTCTGGCTCAACGGCGAGCGGGCGAGTGAGGGCCTGCTGAACGCCCATGTGGTCGCGGAGTACGGCGTCCCCGTCGTGCTCGTCACCGGCGACGACCTCACCTGCGAGGACGCCCTCGGGTACGCGCCGGAGGCGCCCAAGGTCGCCGTCAAGGACTACGTCTCGCGGTACGCGGCGGTCTGCCGGACCCCGGCCAGAACGGCCGCCGACATCCGCGCCGCGGCGAAGACCGGGGCCGCCCTCGCCGTCCGCCACGAACCGGTCCGCGGCGGCCCCTTCACCGTGGAGCTGGAGTTCGACGCCGAGCACCTGGGCGCCGCCGCCACGGTGGTTCCCGGCGTGGCGCGCACCGCGGAGCGGCGCGTCGCGTACACCAGCGGGACGATGTACGAGGCAATTCGCACGTTCAAGGCGGTCACGACCATCGTCTCGGCCGCGGTGGAGGAGCAGTATGGCTGACGAGGTCCGCGGCCCGGACACCACGGCGCTCGACGAGGTGGTCACCTTCACCTCCGAGCTGATCCGCATCGACACCACCAACCGGGGCGGCGGCGACTGCCGCGAACGGCCCGCCGCCGAGTACGTCGCCGAGCGCCTCGCCGCCGCCGGCGTCGAGCCCACCCTCCTGGAGCGGACCCCCGGCCGCACCAACGTCGTGGCGCGCATCCCCGGCACCGACCCCACGGCCGAGGCGCTCCTCGTCCACGGCCATCTCGACGTCGTCCCGGCCGACCCCGCCGAGTGGACCGTCCACCCCTTCTCCGGCGAGGTCCGCGACGGCGTCGTGTGGGGCCGCGGCGCCGTCGACATGAAGAACATGGACGCGATGGTCCTCGCCGTCGTCCGCTCCTGGGCCCGGCAGGGCATCCGGCCGCGCCGCGACATCGTCCTCGCCTACACGGCCGACGAGGAGGCGAGCGCCGAGGACGGCTCCGGCTTCCTCGCCGACCGGCACGCCGCCCTCTTCGAGGGCTGCACCGAGGGCATCAGCGAGTCCGGCGCCTTCAGCTTCCACCCGCAGCCCGGCACGACCCTCTACCCGATCGCCGCGGGCGAGCGCGGGACCGCCTGGCTCACGCTCACCGCCCACGGCCGGGCGGGCCACGGCTCCAAGGTCAACAGGGCCAACGCCGTCACCCGCCTCGCCGACGCCGTCTCCCGGATCGGCGCGCACCGCTGGCCCGTCCGGCTCACCGACACCGTCCGCGCGGCCCTCACCGAACTCGCGGCGCTCCAGGGCGTCGAGATCGACACCCGAGCACCCCACTTCGACGTGGACGTCCTCCTCGACAAGCTCGGACCGGCCGCCGCCCTGGTCGCACCGACCGTCCGCAACAGCACCAACCCGACGATGCTGGCCGCCGGGTACAAGGTCAACGTCATCCCGGGCCAGGCCGTCGCCCACATCGACGGGCGGACGCTGCCGGGCACCGAGGAGGAGTTCGCCCGGACCATGGACGAGCTGACCGGCCCCGACGTCGAGTGGGAGTACCACCACCGCGAGGTCGCCCTCGAAGCCCCCGTCGACTCGCCGACCTTCGCCAAGCTGCGGGCCGCCGTCGAGCGCTTCGACCCGGACGGGCACGTCGTGCCGTTCACCATGTCCGGCGGCACCGACGCCAAGCAGTTCTCCCGGCTCGGCATCACCGGGTACGGCTTCTCACCCCTCCGGCTGCCGCCGGACCTCGACTACGGGGCCCTCTTCCACGGCGTCGACGAGCGCGTCCCCGTGGACGCCCTGCACTTCGGCGTCCGGGTCCTCGACCATTACCTGAAGTCGGCGTAGGGCCGACCGGGACCGTTCGCGTACCACCGTGACAGGGGGAGCCGGAATGAAGACGATCGCCGCACACGGCAGTTGGCCGTCACCCGTCGACGCGGAGCTCGCCGCCGCCCACGACGGGCGGCCCGAGTACCCCGGCGTCGTCGGCGACGAGCTGTGGTGGACCGCGCCGCGGCCCGCGGAGGGGGGCCGGCGCGCCCTGGTGCGCCGGCGCGCCGACGGCACCGAGGAGAGCCTGCTGCCCGCCCCGTGGAACGTGCGCAGCCGCGTCGTCGAGTACGGCGGGGTGCCCTGGGCGGCCGTGCCGCGCCCGGCCGGCGGCCCGCTCGCCGTCTTCTGCCACTTCCCCGACCAGCGCCTCTACGCCTACGAACCCGATGCCGCCCCCGGCGCGGAGCCCCGGCCCCTGACCCCCGTCTCCGGGACCGGCGGGGGACTGCGCTGGGTGGACCCGGTCGTCCACCCCGACCGGGGCGAGGTGTGGTGCGTCCTGGAGGAGTTCACCGGCCCCGCCCCGACCGACGTGCGCCGCGTGATCGCCGCCGTCCCGCTCGACGGCTCCGCGGCCGACGACCGCGCGGCCGTGCGCGAACTCTCCGACGGGAGCCACCGCTTCGTCACCGGGCCCCGGCTCTCCCCGGACGGCCGCCGGGCCGCCTGGATCGGCTGGGACCATCCCCGGATGCCCTGGGACGGCACCGAGGTCCAGCTGGCCGAGATCGCCCCCGACGGCACCTTCCGCGCCGCCCGGACCGTCGCGGGCGGCCCCTCCGAGTCGATCCCCCAGGTCGACTGGGACGCGGCGGGACGGCTGCTCCTCGTCAGCGACCGCACCGGCTGGTGGAACCTCTACCGGGCGGAGGTCGACGGGGACGGCGGCCTCGGCGAGCCGGCGGCCCTCTGCCCCCGGGCCGAGGAGTTCGGCGGACCGCTCTGGAAGATCGGACTGAACTGGTTCACCCCCCTGGAGAACGGCCTGGTGGCCGTGGTCCACGGCAAGGGCACCACCGCCCTCGGCGTCCTCGACCCCGACCGCGGCACCCTCGCCGACGCCGCCGGACCCTGGACGGAGTGGGCCCCCACCCTGGCCGCCCACGGCACCCGCGTCGTCGGCATCGCCGCCTCTCCGCTCAGCTCCTACGAACTCGTCGAACTCGACACCCGGACCGGCCGCACCCGGGTCGTCGGCGCCGCCCACACCGACGCCGTGGACCCGGCCCACCACCCCGAGCCCCGCGTGCGCACCTTCACCGGACCCGGCGGACGCGAGATCCACGCGCAGGTCTACCCGCCCCACCACCCCGGGTTCGCCGGTCCCGAGGGCGAACTCCCGCCCTACGTCATCTGGGCCCACGGCGGCCCCACCGGCCACGCCCCGCTCGTCCTCGACCTGGAGATCACCTACTTCACCTCCCGCGGCATCGGGGTCGCCGAGGTCAACTACGGCGGCTCCACCGGGTACGGCCGCGAGTACCGCGAGCGGCTGCGCGAGCAGTGGGGCGTCGTCGACGTCGAGGACTGCGCGGCCGTCGCCCTGGCGCTCGCCGCAGAGGGCACCGCCGACCCGGCCCGGCTGGCGGTCCGCGGCGGCAGCGCCGGCGGCTGGACGACCGCCGCCTCCCTGGTCTCCACCGACGTGTACGCGTGCGGCACGATCATCTACCCCATCCTCGACCTGCGGGGCTGGGCCACCGACGAGACCCACGACTTCGAGTCCCAGTACCTCCACGGACTCATCGGATCCGTCGACGACGTCCCCGCCCGGTACAAGGAGCGCTCGCCCATCGAGCACGTCGACCGCGTCACCGCGCCCTTCCTGCTGCTCCAAGGGCTCGACGACGTCATCTGCCCGCCCGCGCAGGCCGAGCGCTTCCTCGCCCGCACCGCCGGCCGGGGCGTCCCGCACGCGTACCTCGCCTTCGAGGGCGAGGGGCACGGCTTCCGCCGGGCCGACACGATGGTGCGCGCCCTGGAGGCCGAACTCTCCCTGTACGCCCGGACCTTCGGCGTCCGGCGGACGGACGTCCCCGACCTGGAGTACCGCACGTGACGGCTTCCGACCCCGCCCTCTTCGCCCCGCCCGCCGGGTCCCGGCCGCCCGTCGGAGCGCCGGCCCGGCCCGAGCGGCTGCGGCCCGGCGCCCGGGTCGCCGTCGTCGCCCCCAGCGGACCGGTCCCCGAGGAGCGGCTGCGGGCGGGGCTGGACATCCTCCGTGGCTGGGGCCTCGACCCCGTCGTCGCCCCGCACGTCCTGGACACCCACCCCACCCTCGACCACCTCGCGGGCGCCGACCGGGACAGGGCCCGGGACCTGACCGAGGCCTACTGCGACCCCGCGGTGTCCGCCGTCCTCTGCGCCCGCGGCGGCTTCGGCGCGCAGCGCATGGTCGACCTCGTCGACTGGCGGGCGGTACGGGAGGCCGGGCCCAAGGCGTTCGTCGGCTACAGCGACGTCACCGTCCTGCACGAGGCCTTCGCCGTCCGGGCGGGCTACGCGACCCTGCACGGCCCGATGGTCGCCGCGGGGACCTTCCTGTCCGACGCGCGCACCCGGGAGTCGCTGCGGGCCACGCTGTTCGAGCCCGAGTCGGTGCGGACGCTCGGCCTGGACACGGCACGGACCCTGGTGCCGGGCCGGGCCCGGGGCGTGACGCTGGGCGGCTGCGTCAGCCTCCTCGCCGCGGACCTCGGCACCCCCGGCGCCCGCCCCTCGGCCCGCGGGGGCCTGCTGCTCATCGAGGACGTGGGGGAGGAGCCGTACCGGCTGGACCGCATCCTCACCCAGCTCCTCCGGTCCGGATGGCTGGACGGCGTCGCGGGCATCGCCCTCGGGTCCTGGGCGGAGTGCGGACCGTACGAGGAGGTCCGGGCGGTCCTCGCGGACCGTCTCGGCGGCCTCGGCGTCCCCGTGGTGGAGGAGCTGGGCTTCGGCCACAGCGCGACGGCCCTGACCGTACCGCTCGGCGTGCCGGCCGTCCTGGACACGGACGGGAACACCCTCACCCTGGACGCACCGGCCCTGCGCTGAGAGCGGCGGCGGAGGAGGGCGTCCGGGGAGACACGGGCCGTGGGGCCGGACGGGGACGCCCGGTCCCGGCCCTCGCGGAGGACCGGAGGGGGCCGGAGGCGGGGCTCCCGGCGGACCGGGAGCCCCGCCGCCCAGAGGACCGGAACCGGGAGCCGAACCTTCCGGCGGACCGGGACCGGGAGCCGCCCCTCCTGGCGGACCGGGACCGAGAGCCGCCCCCGGTGGACCGGGGCGCCGGGAGGTCCGCTCGCAGGTGTGCCCCGGCCGGTGTGCCCGGGCCGGCGGGCCTCCCGGCCCGGGGGTGGGTCAGGCCGGTGGGTCAGGCCGACACGGCGCGCAGCGTCGCGTACCCCGGGCGGACCACCTCGTCGATCAGCCGCTGCCGCTCGGGGAGCGGCAGGAAGGCGGCCTCCAACGCGGCGACGGTGAACTCCTCGAAGACCTCCGGGCCGTAGCCGAAGGCGTCCGCCATGTGCTGGAACTCCTCGCTCATGGTGGTGCCGGAGACCAGCCGGTTGTCCGTGTTCAGCGTGATGCGGAACCCCAGACGGCGCAGCTCGTCGATCGGGTGCGAGGCGTAGTCCTTCGCGGCGCCCGTCTGGAGGTTGGAGGTCGGGCAGACCTCCAGGGCGATGCGGTTGTCCCGGACGTACGAGGCGAGCCGGCCGAGCGTGCCGTCCTCGGCGATGTCGTCGGTGATCCGCACGCCGTGGCCGATCCGCTCGGTGCCGCAGACCTGCACGGCCTCGTGGATCGACTCCGCGCCGACGGCCTCGCCCGCGTGGATCGTGTAGTGGCAGTTCTCCCGCTTCAGGTGCTGGAAGGCGGGCAGGTGACGGGCCGGCGGGTTGCCGATCTCGCCGCCGGCGATGTCGAAGCCGGCCACGCCCTTGTCCCGGTGCGCGACGGTGAGCTGCGCGATCTCCAGGGAGCGGTCCGTGTGGCGCATGCCCGTGAGGAGGGTGCGGACCGTGATCCGGCCGCCGGAGCGGCGCTCGCCCTCGCGGAAGCCGTCGTTGACGGCCTCGACGACCTCGTCGAGGGTCAGGCCGCCCTCCAGGTGCTGCTCGGGGGCGTAGCGGATCTCGGCGTAGACGACACCGTCCGCCGCGAGGTCCTCGGCGCACTCGGCCGCGATGCGCGTGAGCGCCTCGCGGGTCTGCATCACCGCGCAGGTGTGGGCGAAGGTCTCCAGGTAGCGCTCCAGCGAACCGGAGTCGGCTGCGTCCCGGAACCAGACCGCGAGCGCCGCCGGGTCCTCGGTGGGCAGCGCGGTGTAGCCGCGTTCCCGCGCCAGCTCGACGATGGTCGAGGCGCGCAGTCCGCCGTCGAGGTGGTCGTGGAGGACGGCCTTGGGGGCCCGGCGGATCCACTCGGAGACGGTGGCGGCGGCAGGCGTGGCAGGGTTGTCAGACAAGTGCATGGCGGGGAAGTGTACGCCACGGGAGAGGGGGCCGCTGTGACGGGACCGACAGGGGCGCTCCGGAGACCGGGTCGGCATCCTCGCGGCCCGGAGGCGGGACCCGGGCGGAGCGCACCCGCAGGCGCGCCTGCCGGCGCTCCGGGCGCACGCCCCGCGCGCGACGGCCGGGACCACGGCCCGGCCCGGGTCGCGCCGGTGGGCCGGGCGCGAATGCCTCAGTGCGACTGCAGGACCGGGAGGGCGGGGGCGCCCGTCGGAAGCATGTGCTTGGCGGCCAGGACCGGGGTCTCGCCGACCCGGACGACCTGGGTGACCAGGACGGCGGGGGTGTCGGCCGGACGTCCCAGCTGGTCGCCGCGCCGCCGCCCCAGGAGGGTCGCCGTGATGCCGCTGTGCGCGGAGAGCGCGGTCTCCCGCGAGGCGCCCAGCAGGACCGAGAGCATCGAGGCGGCGGCCCCCTGCCCGGTCCGCGAATCCGCCGCCCGCAGGGCGCGGGCGAACTCCGGGTGCACCCGGTCGAGCAGCTCGTCGGCCGCCGCCCACTCGTGGCTCAGCGCCGCCGCCGTACCCTCCCCGGTCAGCAGGGACTCCCAGAAGCGCAGCTCCGCGCGGGCCGGGGCGAGCAGGTGCTGGGTGGTGAAGTCCGTCGGCTCCTCGACCGTCCGCAGCAGCGCCCGCACCCGCAGCGGAGTGCCCGCGCCGATGAGCTCCTCGATGGGCCGGACGTGTTCGAACCCGCGCCGGGGCGGCCGGTCGTTGACCGTGCGGCCCACCCCGCGGCGCACGGTCAGCAGCCCGTCCTCCTGGAGCAGCAGCAGGGCCTCGCGCAGGGCGGGCCGGCTCACGCCCAGCTCGACGGCGAGCTTCGGCTCGGAGGGGAGGGTGGAGCCCGGCGGGTAGGTGCCGTCGTGGACGGCGTCCGCGATCCGCTCGTAGAGCGCCACGACCGGTCGCCGCCGCTGCCCGCTGACCGCCACGGTCGCTCCTCGTCTCGTTCCGGTCGGTTCCGGTCGGCTCGGGTGGGACCCGTGGGACCCGTGGGATCCGGTGGGTCCGTCCGCGTTCCGGCGGGTCGTGCGGGACCCGGTTCCGACAGTGTCGGGCACCACGGTAGTCGCCCCACGTTGTCTGACAAGTCACCCGGACGGCTCCGCTCACCGTCACGGTGAGGCTCCACTCACCTCATTCTGGACCCACGGCCACGGCCGGTTACGACCGACGGCACGACGGAGGAGAGGGCCGGGCATGAGTCCCAAAGAGGCGTCACGGACATCGCGCGGCGGCGGGTCCCGGTTCACCGAGGCCATGACCCCGGGGCGGATCGCGATGGCCGCGCTCGCCGTCGTCACGCTGGTCTTCATCTTCCAGAACACCCGCGAGGTCAAGATCAGGATCCTGGTCCCCGAAGTGACCATGCCGCTCTATCTGGCCCTGCTCGCCACCGCGGTCGTCGGAGCCGCCTGCGGCTTCTACGCCGCGGCGCGGAGGCGCAAGTGAGGCGCCGCGCCGTCGTGGGCGCGGGAGCCGTGATCGCGCTGGCCGCGGTCGCGGTCACCTCGACCGAGGAGGCCGCCTCCGCCGACGAGGGGGCCGGGACCCGGCCCGTGCCCGACTTCCTCGGCCGCGGCCTGTGGCGCGTCTTCACCCGCCTCGACCCCCGGACCCGGCTGGACGTGCACGACGTCAGCGGACGCGACCGGCGGGTGCTGTGGCCGCCGCGGTGGCAGGTCGTCACCCAGTACCCGGAGGCGGGCACGGGCCTCGACCGCCGCACCACGGTCATGATCGGAGTCGTACGCAAGGGGGAGAGCTGCCCGCCCCGCGTCCGCACGGCGCGCCGCTGAGCCGGTACTGTCCTCGCCCCGCATCCGCACGGCGCGCCGCTGAGCCGGAACTGCCCTCGCCCCGCCGTCCGCACGACGCGCGGCCGAGCCGGCGCTGCCCCCGCCTCTCCCCCCGCCGCCCTCGCGCTCGCACGACACGCGGCCGAGCCGGCGGCGGTGTCCCGCTCAGCGCTTGTAGTTGATCTTCATCGTGTCGAGGTCCGTCACCGTCGACCGCAGCCCCCGGTACCCGTGCCCCAGCTCCGCCAGCGCCGTCTCCACCCGGTCCTCCGCGAGCGCGCCCGCCATCTCGTCGCCGTCCGCCGCGTCGGAGACGACGACCAGGCGGTACGAGAAGTGCTTCAGCGTCCGGTCGTAGGTGAGCGAGCCCTCCTCGGTGAACTGCATCGCGGTCAGCCCGTGCGCGTCCACCTCGGCGAGCAGTCGTGCCCGGCTCTCCTCCGACAGACCGTCGAAGGTGCCGCGCACGATGACCCGGTAGGTGTGCTGCGTGCCCATTCCTCGTACTCCCTGCTGCGCTGGTTCCCCGGCCGCCGACGGCGCGCCGACCGTCCACCCTACGGCGCCGGGCGCCCGGTCCGCCGGGAGTTTCCGGCCCGCCTCCGGGCCCCCGCGGGCCCTCGGACCGGTCGAAGCCCGGGGCCGAGAACCCCTGGTCAGGAAGACCACGGGCGTGTTCCATGGGGCGATGACGACCGTACGACGTGCCGTACTGACGCTGCCCGCCGCCCTGTTGGGGCCGGACAATCCCCTTCCCGCACTGCGGGCCCCCGCCGGGGTCCACGCGGTCGACCCGCAGACCCTCGCGGAGCTCCCGCGGGACATGGCCCGGGGCATCGGCCGGGACCCGCTGCGCAGCATCCTCCCCACCCCCGTCCGCGACGGCTACGGCCGCGAGCGCACGCCCGCGGACCTCGACGCGATCGTGATCGAGAACGACCGGCTCCGGGCCACCGTGCTGCCCGGCCTCGGCGGCCGGCTCCACTCCCTCCACCACAAGCCGACCGGCCGCGAACTCCTCTACCGCAACCCGGTGTTCCAGCCCGCCGCCTTCGCCCTGAACGGCGCCTGGTACTCCGGCGGCGTCGAGTGGAACATCGGGGCGACCGGCCACACCGCGCTCTCCTGCTCCCCCCTCCACGCGGCCGTCGTCCGCGCACCCGACGGCGCGCCGATGCTCCGCCTCTGGGAGTGGGAGCGGCTGCGCGACCTGCCCTTCCAGGTCGACCTCTGGCTGCCCGAGGACGCCGACTTCCTGTACGCGGCGGTCCGGATACGCAACCCCCACGAGCGCACCGCCCCCGTCTACTGGTGGTCCAACATCGCCGTCCCCGAGGACCGCAGGATCCTCGCGCCCGCCGACGCGGCCTGGCACCACGGCTACGACCGCGGCCTCGACCGGGTCCCGGTGCCGGTCACCGAGGACGGCACGGACCGCACGTACCCGCGGAACAGCACCCACGCCGCCGACTGGTTCTACGACCTGCCCGACGGGCAGCGCCGCTGGATCGCCGCCCTCGACGCGGACGGCACGGGACTCGTCCAGACCTCCACCGACCCGCTGCGCGGCCGCAAGCTCTTCGTCTGGGGCACCGGACGCGGCGGCCGCCGCTGGCAGGAGTGGCTGACGGAACCCGGCACCCCCGGCTACGCCGAGATCCAGGCCGGGCTCGCCCGTACCCAGCTCGAACACCTGGAACTGCCGGGCGGCGCGGAGTTCAGCTGGCTGGAGGCGTACGGACCGCTCGCCGCCGACCCCGCCGCGGCGCTCGGCGACGACTGGGCGGCCGCCCGTGCCGACGTCGAGCGCAGCCTCTCGGCCGCCCTGCCCCGCGACGCGGTCGACGCCGCCCACGCGGCCTGGCGCGAGACCGCGGCCGACCGGGCGCCGGAGGAGGTCCTCGCGACCGGATCCGGCTGGGGAGCGCTCGAAGTCCTGCGTGGGGGACACGCGTTGCCCGGTACGCCGTTCCCCGAGTCGACGCTCGGGCCCGAGCAGGAACCCTGGCGGGAGCTGCTCCGCACCGGCGTCCTGCCGCCCCCGGCGAAGGGCCCGGCGCACGGAGCCGCCCCGCTGACCGCGCCCCTGGTCGCGACCGCCTGGCGGGACATGCTGGAGACCGCCCCGGCCGACCCCGCCACCGAGTACCAGCTCGGCATCGCCCAGTGGCACGCCGGCGACCGGGCCCAGGCCGTACGGAGCTGGGAGCGGGGCCTCAAGGAGGCGACCGTCCGCTGGCCCCTGCTGTACTGCCTGGCCGTCGCCGACCGCGAGGAGGGCCACCCGGAACGGGCCGCGGAGCACTTCGCCGAGGCGTTCGCCGACCACGAGGCGTCGGACGGCGGCGCCGAGGCCCCGGCGGGCGGGAGCCGCGCGGAGGAGGGCGGTGCGGAGGCCTTCGCGGACGAGGGCGGTACCGGTGCCGCGGTTCGCGCCGGGGCATCGGCGCGGGCCGTCGCCGCCGCCCTCGGCAGGGAGGCCCTCGACGCGCTCCTCGCGGTCGACCGGCCCGACCGCGCCCGGGCCCTCTGGGACCGGCTGCCGGACGCCGTCCGGCGGCAGGGGGCCTTCCGGCTGCTCGAAGTCCGGCTGCTGCTCGCCGAGGGCCGGCCGGACGGGGCCCGGGCCCTCTTCGACGCGGGCTTCGAGGTGGCCGACCTGCGCGAGGGCGCCGAGGTCCTGGGGGAGCTCTGGGCCCGCGTCACCGACGAACCCCTGCCGGACTCCTACGAGTTCGGAATGCGGCCCAGCTGAGGCCGGGCGGCCCCGGGACTCGGTCGCTACGCTGGAGGGAGCGGAGACCGTGGGGGAGCGGAGGGCCGGGGATGGCGGCATGGGCGACCCAGGAGTGCCGGTGCGGACATCCGCGCTTCCGTCACGGGGAGCCGCGGTTCGCGGGGACGTGCGGGGCCTGCCTCTGCGGGGCCTTCGTCCTGCCGCCCGCTCCCGCCCTCGCTGACGGGTCGCCTCCCGAGCCGGGACCGGACCGCACGCCCCACCCCGGCTGCCCCCTCCAGGACCCGGACTGCCTCGGCTTCCACGACGTCTTCTGAGCCCCCGCCCCACGGGGCGGGGCCGGGGAGCACCGGCGCTGCGGCCTTCCCGCCCACCCCGCGATGCGGGCGGAGCGGGCGCCGGACGCGCTCTGCGCCGACCATGGGAACAGGGCTCCCCCCGCGCCGCCGGGAGCCCGGTCCGCCCGGGAGGCAGGAGGTACGGCCGATGGCACGCACCCGCGAGGTGTACGTCTACGACTACGCGGCCGACTTCGGGCTGAGCGGCCTCGCCGGCACCCTCTGCGCCCGGTCGTGCCTCCGCCTCGACGAACCGGTCGTCCTCGACGTCGCCGAGGCCGAGGCGGAGGACGACGACCACCGGCTCGGCGCGGACGTCCGGCTCCTCCTGGAGTCCCCGCTGCCGGACGAGGTGCTCCGGACCGTGTGGCTGGCGGCCGTGCGCCGCTGCTTCGACCCCGCCGAGGCGGGCACCGACACCCGGACCTGGCTGGCGGCGGTCGCGGAGCTGTGCCCGCCGCGTGCCGCGGAGCGCGACCCGTACGAGCTGCGGTCCCTGGACGACGCCCGGCCCGACGTACCGGAGGAGGACCTGCGGCGCGCGGTGGCCGCGGAGATCGGGTCGGCCTCGGCCGCCCTGGAACTCCGTGTCGCCGTCCCCGGAGTCGTCCCGGCCCTCCTCCGGGTGGTGCGGGAGGCCGACGCCGACCTCGGGCTGCGGCTCTTCCTGCGGGCGCTCAAGGCGTACTCCGTGCCGGTCGGCGCGGACGCCTACGACCGGCTGTTCGCCCTCGGGGACGGACTCGCGTACCCCCCGGCCGTCGTCCACGACGGGCTCGCCGTGCGCTGGCGCCCCCTCGACCCGGGCCGCCGCGACTTCGCCCGCGGCGGATTCGGGCTCCCGATGCTCGCGGCCGCGCTCCGGGGCACCGAGTGGACCTACGGCGGCACCCCGCGCGAGCACATCCAGCGGGTCGCGGACGACGGCCCGGGACACGCCCCGGGGGCGTACGCGGCGGTGCTCCTCGACGACGTCTGGAGGCTCCTGGACTCGGCCCTGCCGGAGGAGGCGATCGGCCTGCTCTGGCGTACCGCGGCCAGGCGTCCGCACCTGCCCGACGGGGACGAGTTCGACGCCGACGGGAGGGTCTGGCTCGACCAGGTCTCCCAGGTGTGCCACGCCCACCTCGCGGAGGTCGATCCCGCGTACGCGCCCTTCCTCGCGCCCGCGAGGACCGATCTGACGGAGGCGGTCCTGCGGGAGGTGCGCGAGGCCGTCCACGCCGACGCGGAGCAGGTCCGCGGGGTCGCGCGGGTCCTGGAGGACGTGGTCACGGCGGTCGACCCGGACCTCGGCTTCCGCCTCCTCCTGCACCTCCTCGACACGTACGCGGTCCCCGTCGGCGAGCCGGCACGCGACCGCTACCGGGCCCTCGGCGTGCGCCTCGGGTTCAGCACCGACCACACCGGCACGGAAGGCGCCGACGCGCGGCCCGGGGGCTGACGGATCGCCCCGGTCCCGCCGCCGACGGATTCCCCGCCGGGCCCCGGCGGACCAGCCACGGCCCTTCCGAAGGTCCGGTTCCGAGGGCCCGTCAGGACACCCGGCACAGGATCTCGCCGTGCGGGACCATGAACCACGCGTCCTCCCGGGTGCCCCACTCGCGCCAGGCGTCCGCGATGCCGGCCAGCTCCGCCGCGGTCGCGTGGCCGCCGGCCACGGCCAGGTCGGCGTACCCGGAGGCCGTCGTGCGGTCCGCCCACAGGCCGCTCCACCAGGCACGCTCCTCGGGCGTGGCGAAGCACCAGGTGCCGGCGGTCGTCGTGACGTCGGTGAAGCCCGCCTGCCGCGCCCAGGCGAACAGCCGTCGTCCCGCGTCCGGTTCGCCGCCGTTGGCGCGGGCGACCCGGTGGTACAGGTCCAGCCAGCCGTCCAGGGCGGGCCGCTCGGGGTACCAGGCGAAGGCCCCGTAGTCGCTGTCACGGGCGGCGACGACGCCCCCGGGGCGGCACACCCGCCGCATCTCGCGCAGCGCCTGGACCGGGTCGCCGACGTGCTGCAGCACCTGGTGGGCGTGGACCACGTCGAAGGAGTCGTCGGGGAAGTCCAGCGCGTGCACGTCGGCGACGGCGAACCGGACGTTCTCCAGGCCGCGTTCGGCCGCCACGGCGCGCGCGTTCGCCAGCACCCCCTCGGCCGCGTCGACCGCGGTCACCCGGCCGGGGGCGACCAGGGCGGCCAGGTCGGCGGTGATGGTGCCGGGCCCGCAGCCCACGTCCAGGACGTCCAGCCCCGCGGTCAGCGCGGGCAGCAGGTACGCGGCGGAGTTCGCCGCGGTCCGCCAGCTGTGCGAGCGCAGGACCGACTCGTGGTGGCCGTGGGTGTAGACGGCCGTCTCCTGGGCCGTCCCGGGGTCGGCGGAGGGCGTGGAGGAGGTGGAGGCATGCGTCATCGGAGCGACTCCCTCGGTGTGGGTGCGTGCTCACCACCGTACGCACGGATGTCGCATGATGAGATCCTCGTCTTGACATGTGGACGATGGTTCAGGTGAACAGGTCTCCCCGGTAGCGGAGTTCGTCGAGGACGCGGCCGCCGGTCTCCTCCCGCACGACCTCGCCGTCCGGGCGCATGCCCGCCGCCTCGTAGAAGCGGCGGCCCCGGGCGTTCCCCGCGAACACCCACAGCGCCACCGTGCGGAACCCGCTCGCCGCCAGGGCCCGCGCGGACGCCGTGAGGAGGGCTCGCCCCACCCCCGTGCCCCACACCTCGGGCAGGGCGTAGAGGGCGGCCAGCTCCGCCGTGGTCCGCCCGTCGAACTCCTCGCCGGGCCAGGCCCGGAAGCAGGAGAACGCCCGCACCCGCCCGTCGGGGTCCGTCTCGACCAGGACGTCGGACCGGTCCGGGGCGGTCAGCCGGGTGCGCCAGACGGCGGTGCGCTCCTCGACGTCCAGTGCGTCCAGGTAGGAGTGGGGGAGCAGGTCGCGGTAGGCGGCCCGCCAGGACAGGACGTGCACGGCGGCGATCCCGGCCGCGTCCTCGGGAACGGCTTCTCGTATCGGCATGGCGCATTGTCCGCCGGGCACCGCCCCGACCGCCCCTCCATTACGCCGCACGCCCCCGGGCCCCGGCCCCCTGATCCGCCCCTGGGCCCCGCCCACGGGCTCCGGCCCCTGACTCCGCCCCCGGGGTCCGGCCCCCTGTCTCCGCCCCCGGTCCCGGGTCCCGGTCCCGGGCCCCGGTCCCGGGTCCCGGTCCCGGGCCCCGGTCCCGGGTCCCGGTCCCGGGCCCCGGTCCCGGGCCCCGGCCCCGGCCCTGCCCCGCCCGGTCCCGAGGCCTTGCCCCCGTCCGCCCCTCGGACCCGGCGACAGCACCCGTCCGCCTCGCACCTGCGGGCTGCCACCCGGCTCCGCCCTCGCACGTCCGGTCCCCTGCCGGATCTGCCTCCGCACCTGCGGTCCGCCCGCCCGGCCCGACCTGACGAACCCCCTGTGACAGCACGATGAACGGGCCGTCCCGGCCGCCCTTCCGACCCTAGGATCGGCCGCGCCGCCGCCCGGTGGCGCGCCCCTCCCAGCTGCCGAGGAGTCCCGTGCCGAACCCGCCCGCCCCCGACCGCCGTTCGCTGCTGAAGGTCCTCGCGGCGGCGCCGGCGGTCTCCGCCCTCGGCGGCCTCGCCACGGCCCCCGCGGCGTCCGCGGCCCCGGCCCCCGCGCGCACCGCGTCCGCGACCGCGGCTCCCGGGATCGTCAAGGCCCTCCCGGCCGCCCACTTCACCGTCCGCGGCACCAACGCCGAGGCCCGCTTCGACGCCTTCGGGGACACCGGCGCCCTCACCCCCGTCGACCGCTTCTTCGTCCGGAACCACACCACCACCCCGGTCCTCGACGCCGCCGACTGGCGGCTGACGCTCTGGGGCGACGGGCTGCACGGCCGCAGCCCCGTCCACTTCACCTACGGGCAGCTCCGTGACCTGCCCTCGGTCACCCGAACGGCCCTGATCGAATGCGCCGGGAACGGCCGCAGCCTCTACACGAGCCAGCAGGGCGAGCCGGTCACCGGCACCGCCTGGACCCTCGGCGCCGTCGGAGCCGCCCGCTGGCGCGGCGTCCGCCTCGCCGACGTCCTCCGCCGGGCCGGCATCGCCCGCGACGCCGTGGACCTCCAGCCGCGCGGCCTCGACGACCCCTACGTCTCCGGCGGCGTCGACTACGGCCGGGTCCGCCGCCCGCTGCCCGTCGCCAAGGCCTTCGACGACGTGATCCTCGCGTACGAGATGAACGGCGAACCCCTCCCGTACGACCACGGCCACCCGGTCCGGCTCGTCGTCCCCTCCTGGGTCGGCATCGCCTCCGTCAAGTGGCTCGGCGACATCGAGGTCTCCACCCGTCCGCTCAGCTCGCCCTGGTCCACCGACTGGTACCGCCTCTTCGGCGACGCCCACCCGGCCGGCGGCAGCGCGCCGATCAGCCGCCAGACGCTCAAGTCCGGCTACCAGCTGCCCTTCGGCGCCACCCTGGAGGCCGGCCGGCCCCACCGGCTGACCGGCAGGGCGTGGTCCGCGCTCGCCCCCGTACGGACCGTCGAGGTGTCCACCGACGGCGGCGCCCGCTGGCGCCGGGCCCACCTCCACGACACCCCGCGGCGCGACGGCTGGGTCCGCTGGAGCGCGCCCTGGCTCCCGCGCGCCACCGGACCGGCCACCCTGCTGTCGCGCACCACCGACGCCGCCGGGAACACCCAGCCCGAGCGGGCCGTCCACAACACCCAGGGCTACCTCTTCAACGCGGTCGTACGGCACCCCGTGACCATCGCCTGAACCGACGCCTGGAGCGGCGGAAACGGCCGAACCTTCGTATAAAGGGCACGGGGGTGCCGTGTCGGCACCCCCGTGCCCTCAGGAGGTACGGGACATGCGGCAGACGGCTCCGGAAGGCCGCGGCCCGGTGCGCTACGGCCCTCCCGCCCCCGACACGGGTCTGCCCGTGCTGCCCGGACTCGCCGGGCTCCTCGCCGCCGCCGCCGGACGGACCACCCCCGAACCGCCCGGCGGCGGCCCCGTCCTGCGGGAGGCCGCCTCCGGCTACTGGTGGCGCCGCGGCCTGCGCACCCACGCCGAGGACGTCGTCGCCGGCCCCGGCGCCCCCGCGCTGCTGCTCGCCCTGATCGCCGCCCACGGCGGCGACCTCCTGCTGCCCCGGCCCTGCCCCGCCTGGTGGACCCCGCAGGCCCGCCTCCTGGGCCGCCCGGCCTACCACGTACCGACGCCCGCGGAGGCCGGCGGCGTCCCCGACCCGTACGCCCTCCTGGAGACCGTCCGGCGGATCCGGGCCGAGGGCGGCACCCCGCGGGTCCTCCTGCTCTCGGTCGCCGACGACCCCACCGCCACCGTCGCCCCGCCCGAACTCGTCCGCGAGGCGTGCGAGGCGGCCGTCGCCGAGGGACTGCACGTCATCAGCGACGAGACCTGGCGCGACACCCGCCACCGCCCCGAGGAGACCGTGCTCCTCAGCCCGGCCGAGATGTGCCCGGACGACGTCACCGTCCTGTCCGACCTCGGCGGCGCGCTCACCCCCGCCGCCTGGCCCTGCGCCGTCGCCCGCTTCCCGCCCACCGACCCGTCGCGCGCCGACCGCTGGACCGACCGCCGGGCCCGCGTCCTCGACGTGCTGACCGCCCTCGGGGCCGTCGTCCCCGGACCGGTCGCCCCCGCCGCCGCCCACGCCCTCGACGAACCCGAGGACGTCACCGTACGGTCCCGGCGCGCCGCCGCCGTCCACGGCCGCCTCGCCGCCGCCGCGCACCGCGCGGTGCGCGCCGCGGGGGCACTCGCCCGGCCGCCGCAGGCGGGCCGCCACCTCTACGCGGACCTCGGCCCGCTGCGGGCCGGTCTCGCCGCCCGGGGCGTCACCGACTCCCTGGAGCTGGAGAGCCACCTCGGCGCCCGCCTCGGCGCCCCGGCGACCGGCGGCCACCGCTTCGGCGACGAACTCGGCGCCCTGCGCGTCCGGTTCGGCACCGGCATGTTCCTCGGGGACACGGCGGAGGAGCGGGCGGAGACGCTCACGGCGGACAGTCCCGAGACGCTGCCCCACGTGGCCCGGAGACTCGCGGACTTCGGCACGCTCCTGGAGGAGCTCCGGTGACCGCGCACCGCGTCGCGCGGCCGCCGGGGCGACGGAGGCCCGCGCCGGGCCCGGCCGCCGCGCGAGCGGTCCGCATCCCTCGCGCCCCCGCGGCCGTCCGGCCGCCGGGAGCACCGGCCCGGCCGGCGGCCGCCCGCCCCACCGGTCCGCCGCCCGCACCCCCGGAGGGCGCGCCGCGCACCCCCCGCGCCCCCCTCTCCGCACGAGCCGCAGCATCCGCGCAGAACGGAGCCCGCAGATGACGGAACGGACCGCACACCCCGCGCGGGCCGCCGAGACGGCCCCGCACCGGCCCGGCCCCGCCGCGGCCCCCGCCGACACCTCCGTCCTGCACCCCGTGGGACGGCTCCGCCCCGACTGGCCCCGCAGCTTCGCCGACCGGCTCACCGCCCCGCTGCCCGGCGTGCGGGCCCTGGCCCGGCTCGCCCGCGAGGGAGCCGTACGCCCCCGCCCCGAGGGACTCCGCGACATCCCGCTGCTGCCCTTCGAACCGGGCCCGCTGCCGCCCGCCGGTCCCGACACCCTCGCCGTCACCTGGGCCGGGCACGCCAGTTGGCTGCTGCGCATGGGCGGGCTCGCCATCCTCACCGACCCGGTCTGGTCCCGGCGCATCTTCGGCACCCCGGCCCGGCTCACCCCCGTCGGGGTCCGCTGGGAGGACCTGCCGCCCGTCGACGCCGTCGTCATCAGCCACAACCACTTCGACCACCTCGACGCCCCGACCCTGAAGCGGCTTCCCCGGCACACCCCGGTCTTCGTCCCCGCCGGCCTCGGCCGCTGGTTCACCCGGCGGCGCTTCACCCGGGTCACCGAGCTGGACTGGTGGGAGGCCGCCGAACTCGACGGCGTCCGCTTCGACTTCGTCCCCGCCCACCACTGGTCCAAGCGCACGCTCCTGGACACCTGCCGCTCCCTGTGGGGCGGCTGGGTGCTCACCGACCGGTCGGGGCGGCGCGTGCACTTCGCCGGCGACACCGGGTACGGCCACTGGTTCGCCGAGATCGGCCGCCGGTACCCCGGCATCGACCTGGCCCTGCTGCCGATCGGCGCCTACGACCCCCGCTGGTGGCTCAGCGACGTCCACACCGACCCGGAGGAGGCGGTCCGCGCGCACCAGGACCTCGGGGCGCGGCGGATGGCCCCCATGCACTGGGCGACGTTCGTGCTGTCCTCGGAGCCCGTCCTCGAACCCCTCACCCGGGTCAGGACCGCCTGGGAGCAGGCGGGGCTGCGCCGTGAGGACCTGTGGGACCTCCCCGTCGGCGGCTCGCGGGTCCTCGCGCCCTGACCGGACGAGCCCTCCGCCGGCCGGCACCCCGCGCCCGTCACACCGCCCCGCGGCCCGACGCCCGCGCCTAGCGCTCCTGGACCCCGCCCACCTTCGGGCGCTGCCCCCGCATCCGCCGCCACAGCCCCGGCACCGCGCCGACCAGCACCGTCAGGCCCACCGCGGCCACCACGCCCTGCCACGGCTCCGGGAACAGCGAACCGCCCAGAATCCCGATCAGCTGGTACGTCGCCGCCCATGCGAGGCAGGCCGCCGCGTCACCGCGGACGAACCGCCGGAGCGGCATCTCCGCCAGCAGGCACGCGAGCATCACCGGGATCCGCCCCGCCGGCACGAGCCGCGACAGCACGAGCACCGACACCTGGTGCGTGTCCAGCCGCTCCTGCGCGTGCGCGAGCCGATCCGGCGTCACCCGGCCCCGCAGGGCGGCGAGCCACCGCGAGCCGTTGCGCGAGCGCACTCCGCGCTGCCCCAGCCAGTACAGGACGGTGTCGCCGAGCAGGGCGGCGAGCGCCGACACCAGGAAGACGTAGAGCAGCGAGAGCGGCGACGTCTGGTGGAAGGCGACGACCGCCGCCGAACTGACGATGGCGCCCGTGGGCACGACCGGCACCAGCGCGCCGAGCGCGACGAGGAGGAACAGCGAGGGATAGCCGACCGCCTGCTGCGTCGACTCCGGCGGCAGTTCCCGCACCACCGCCACGACCCCGGTGAGCCCGTCGATCACCGGCCGCCCCCCGGCCGCGCCGCGGGCACGGACTCCCGCACCGGCGGCTGCGGCCAGGCCGTCCCCGCGCCCCCGGCCGCCGCGGCCCGCGCGGCGCCCCGCCGGCTCACCGGGCCACCTCCGGACGCACCCGCTCGCCGTGCGCCAGCAGATGGACCGCCACCTTCGGGGCCAGCCGGGCCGCGTGCCGCACGAACTCGTCGCCGGGCGCGTGGAACTCGTGCGGCCGGACCCCGTCGAGCCCGATCGGCCAGTACGTGCCGTAGTGCACCGGGACCGCCGCCGCGGGCGACAGCGCCGCCAGGGCCTCCGCCGCCCGGCCCGCGTCGAGATGGCCGTGCCCGAGGTACGGACCCCAGCCGCCGACCGGCAGCAGCGCCACGTCCACCGGGCCGACCGCCTCCGCCATCTCGTCGAAGAGCCCGGTGTCACCGGCGAAGTAGGTGCGGGCCTCGCCCTCGACGACGTATCCGAGGGCGGGGGAGCGGTGCGGGCCGACCGGCAGCCGCCGTCCGTCGTGGCGCGCCGGCACGGCCCGTACCGTGACGCCCTCGACGGTCACCGTGTCGCCCGGCCCCACCTCGGTGAGCCGCAGCCCGTTCGCGTCGAGCCGGCGCAGTCCCGGTACGGCGGCGGGGGCGCCGCGCGGCACGACGAGCCGCGTCCCCGGCGCGAGCCGGGCCAGGGACGGCAGGTGCAGGTGGTCGGAGTGCAGGTGCGAGACGAGGACGGCCTCGGCGGCCGCGGCCTCCGGCGGCGGCAGGGCGCCCCGGCGGCGCCGCAGGTGCGCGAGCCGCCGGGTGAACAGCGGATCGGTCAGGAAGCGGACCCCGGAGTCCTCGACCGTGCAGGTCGCGTGACCCCACCAGGTGACCTCCACCGTCATGCCGCCTTCCGTCGTCGCGGGCTCCGCCCGCCGTCCACCGCCCGTTCGCGGTGTCCGGGCTCGTACCCTCACTCCGTATCGAGGGTAAATGTCCGGAGCGGGCCCCGGAGGATGTTCGGCCGTCCCGTCCCGCAGTAGGGTCGGCGCATGGACGACGTTCGGGTGGCGGCGATCGCCAGCCTCACCCCGCTCGAAGAGCTGGACAGCGACCCCTTCCTCGTGGACACGCGCGGCCAGCACGCGGTGTGCGCCCGCTGGGCCGACGAGCAGGGGTACGTGGTCGCCCGCCGGCTGCTGTTCTACGGGATCCGGCCCGACCACGAGGCCCTGTGGGCGGACGTGGAGGCGGGGGCGGTCGACCTGTTCGTCGCCGCCAACGAGCGGGTCCTCGCACGCGCGTTGACCTCCGTGTCCGGCTTCCGGGCGGAGTGCGCGCGGCGCGGGGTGCGGCTGGAGACCGCCTGCGCCGACGGGCCGGCGGGCGAGCCGGAGTACGACGCCGCGGCGAAGGCGGGGGTCCACCGACGCCTCTCCATGCCCACGGCGGGCTACGACGGCTGCTGACGGCCGCCCACCCCGCGTCGCGGCCCGTACGGCGACCCGGCGGCCGGGCCTCCGCCCGCCCCGGGGCACCCGGACCCCGCGCATCGCCCGGGACGCGCACACGGACCGGCGTACCACCGACGCACCTGACGCACTGCCCGACGTACGCCCCGGCGGACGTCCCGGTGCGCGACCTGACACACCCGCGGCGGGCGCCGCCACCCGTCCTCCGCGCCGACCGGGGGCGTTGTGCCACGCTTGAGGCAGGAAACGGGCGAAAGGTGAAGCGGGCGTGAGTGACGGGCGATGGGGTGGCGCCGAACGCTGGCGGTCCGCGGGCAGGGCCCTGGGGCGGGTGATCGTCGTCTGGGCGGTGTCCACGCTCACGATGCTGGCCCTCGCCGGACTGCTCCCCGACTTCGAGCTGCAGTCCGCCGACGGCGACAGCTTCACGAGGACGGCGCTCACCGCCGCCGCCGCGGCCGGCGCGTTCGGCCTGCTCGGCGCGCTCGTGTGGCCCGCGATCGTCCGCGCCCTCCTCCTCGTGCCCGCCCTCGTCCTCGGCGTCCTGGTCTTCTTCCTCAACGGCTCGATGCTCCTCGTCGCCCTCTGGCTCATCCCCGACGGACGCGGCACCGCCAACCCGGAGACCGCCGTCGTGGTCGCCGCCGTCATGTCCGCCGTCGCCTCCGCCACCTCCACCGGCCTCGCCGTCCGCGACGACGACGCCTACCGGCGCCGGCTCTACCGGCTCACCGGCCGCACCCGCCCCCGAGCCGCCGAGGACGTCCCCGGAGAGGTGCCCGGCACGGTCTTCCTCCAGCTCGACGGCGTCGGCCACCGCGTCCTGCGCGAGGCCGTCACCGACGGCCTCATGCCCACCGTGGCCTCCTGGATCGCCGCGGGCCACCGGCTCACCCCCTGGCGCACCGACTGGTCCAGCCAGACCGGAGCGAGCCAGCTCGGCATCCTGCACGGCTCCAACGAGGACGTGCCCGCCTTCCGCTGGTACGAGAAGGACACCGGCCGGCTCATGGTGTCCAACCGCCCGGCGAGCGCCGTGGAACTCCAGCGCCGCGCCGTCGCCCGCACCGGCGACGGCGGCCTGCTCACCGTCGACGGGGCCTCGCGCGGCAACCTCTTCAGCGGCGGGGCCGACCAGCTCGCCCTCGTCCTGTCCATGGCCGCCCGGCGCGGCCCGCGCAACCGCTCCCGCGCCGGCTACTTCGCCTACTTCTCCGACCCGGCCAACGCCGTCCGCACCGCCGGCTCCCTGCTCGCCGAATGCGGGCGCGAGGTCTTCCAGTCCACCCGGGCCCGGCTGCGCCGCGAGACCCCGAGGGTCTCGCGCGGCGGCACCTACCCCTTCGTGCGCGCCTTCGCCACCGTCGTGGAACGCGACGTCGTCGTCTCCGCGGTCATGGGCGACATGCTCGCCGGACGCACCGCCGTCTACGCCGACCTCGTCGCCTACGACGAGGTCGCCCACCACTCGGGCCCGCACGGCCGGGACACCGACCAGGTCCTGCGCCGACTCGACCGTTCGATCGCGCTGATCGCCACGGTCGCCGAGCACGCCCCCCGCCCGTACCGGATCGTGCTGCTCTCCGACCACGGGCAGAGCCCCGGCGAGACCTTCGAGGGCGCGTACGGGCTGACGCTCAAGGACCTGGTCAGGGCCGGCTGCGGACTGCCGGTGCCGCGCCGGGTGCGCCGGACCCGCAGCGGTTCGGAGGCCCGTGACGCGGCCCGGGACGCGCTGCGCCTCGCGCTGCACCGCCCCCTCGACGAGTCCGGCGCGGCGGGCGGGGCCCGCGAGACGGCGAAGGAGCTGTCGGCCCGGCCGTCCGAGCCGGTCGTCCTCGCCTCCGGCAACCTCGGCCTCGTCTCCTTCCCCGACGTGCCGCACCGCATGACCCGCGAGGAGATCGACCTGCGCCACCCGGCCCTGCTCCGCACCCTCGCCCACCATCCGGGCGTCGGCTTCGTCCTCGTGGCGAGCGCCGAGCACGGCTCGGTGGTGCTCGCCCGTGACGGGGCGGAGGTACCGGTCGCCGACCTCGACGACGCGGGCCCCCTCGCCGCCTTCGGGCCCGGCGCGGCGCGGGCGGTGCGGCGCACGGACGGCTTCCCGCACGTCGCGGACATCATGGTCAACTCGATGTACGACCCGGCGACCGGCACCGTGCACGCCTTCGAGGAGCAGATCGGCTCGCACGGCGGCCTGGGCGGGGAGCAGTCGCGGCCCTTCCTCCTCTCGCCCCCGGAGCTGTCGCCGCCGGTCGGGGCGGGGGAGGAGCTCGTCGGCGCGGAGCAGGTGCACCGGGTGCTGCGGCGCTGGCTGCGGGAGTGCTCGGGTCCGCAGGTGCCGCTGGCGGCGCCGCCGACGGCGGAGGAGGACGCGGCACTCCACCGCCCGGTCGACCGGCCGGTGGCGCAGGACGAGAAACGCTGAGGGGACGTCGCCGGGGAGGGGGTCCAGGGCGGAGCCGGCGGGTCCGCGGCTGTGCGGTGAACCGGTGAATCAGGGCTCCCATCCGTAGGCCGCTCGGGCGGATCCCGGACCGGGCGCGCGTGTCGGCACCCCTGCGGGGCAGTACGGATCTCCGTGAGCCCCGCGTCCGAACCGCCCGCCGCTCCCGCCGCCCCGGTGGGGCGCCCGGCGCGCGCGAGGGCCGGTTGCACGGGGGCCGACTGCGCGGGGCCCGGTCGTCCGAGCACCGGGTGCGTGCGGCCCGGGTCCGCGGGGCCTGCATGCGCGGAGCCCTTGTGGGCGATGCCCGGGTGTGCGAGGCCCAGGGGGGCAGGGCCCGGTCGTGCCGCATCGCGCCCGCTCACCCGCCGGACCGGCGGGAGCGGGCCGCGGGCGACCGGCACCCCGCGGCGGAACCGCCGCCGCGGAGCGGCCCGGCCCCTCCGGATCGTGCTGCTCCTCGTCCTCGTCGCCCTGCTCGGCACCGGTACGGCCGGTGTCCTCACCGGCGGGGCCGAACTCCGGCCCGCCGCCGCCTCCCCGGCCTCCGACGCGGGCGGCGAGACCCACGACCCGGCCGCCACCGAGGCGGGACTCCCCGGCCGCTCCCGCCGGCACCGGACGGGCCTCCGCCCTGTCCGGCGCCCCGGCCGCCACCGGTCCGGCGCACGGAACCCGCGCCGCATCCCGGCCCCCGCCCCCGTCCCGGGCCCGCGCGGCGACGCGCTCCGGTGCGTGGTGATGCGCTGCTGAGAGGCCCGAGCCTCCCCGCAGCCACCCCCCCCATCACCCCCGCACCACGAGGAGCTTCGCCATGCCCGTCGACCCGTTCGCCGTCCTCCAGGCCCTGGTACGCGCCGAGGCCTCCCGGGCCCAGCGCTCCGAACGCAGGACGCCCGACTCCGCCGACCCGGCCGCCGAGCCCGGCCCGGCCACGGCCCCCCAGCCGCCCGCGTACCGGGACGAACCCCTGCGCTGATCCTCCGTCACGCCCCGACGCGGGCCGGGCGAAACCCGATTCCGAACCAGTGTACGGACGTGCGAGGGTGTTCCGATGACCTCGACCGACCGGAACACCGGCCCCGATCGGTCCGCCGGACCCGCGTCCGGCGTCGAGTGGCGGGCGGTCCCGGGCCCCGGGGCCGCCGCCCCTCCCCGTCCGCCGCTCCCGCGCCGCGCCGCCCGCCGGCTCCTCGCCTTCGCCCGCCGCCCCTACTGGGACCGCCCGGACCCCTCGTACCGCATCCGCCGCTGGCCCGACCTCACCGCCCTCTGCCTCGCCACGGTCTTCTTCTGGACGAGCCTGACCCCGTCCCTGGTGCCCCGGCCCTGGTACCTCCAGGGGCTCGTCGGCGGGATCACCGGCGTCATCGGCTACGCCCTCGGCTCCGGACTCGCCTGGCTGTACCGGGCCCTCGCCCCCTGGCGCCCGCCCGCCCGCGTCCGGACCCGCTGCTGGCAGGCGTACTGGCTGCTCAGCCCGGTCCTCGCCGTGTGGTTCATCTCCGAGAGCGCCCGGATGCAGCGTCAGCTCCGCGTCCTCCAGGACCTCCCGCCGGCCCTCACCTGGCACACCCCGATGATCGCGCTCATCGCCCTCGGCCTGCTGCTCGCCGCGCTCCTCGTCGCCCGGGCCGTACGCCTCGGCTCCGTCGCCCTGATACGGCAGCTCGGCCGGCTGCTTCCCCGGCCGGTCGCCTTCGCCGTCGGCGCACTCGTCTCCACCCTCCTGGTCCTCGTCGGCGTCCGCGACATCGTCTTCGACCGGGGTGTCGTCGACCTCGCCGACCGGATCGCCGAGGCCACCAACGACGGCACCAAGGACGGCATCCGGCGCCCCGCCTCCCGGCTCGTGTCCGGCGGCCCCGGCTCCCTGATCCGCTGGGAGGACCTCGGCTACCAGGGCCGCAACTTCGCCGGCTCCGCCCCCACCCCCGCCGCCCTCGGCGCCTGGACCGGCCGGCCCGCGCTCGCCCCCGTCCGCGTCTACGTCCCCTCCCCGCCGCCCACCGCGTTCCACGACGACAGCCCCTTCGCCGCCCAGGCCCGCCTCGCCGTCCGCGAACTCGACCGCACCGGCGCCTTCGACCGCGCCGTGCTCGCCGTCGCCGGCACCACCGGCACCGGCTGGGTCGACCCGAACGTCACCGAGGCCCTGGAGTACATGTACGGAGGCGACACCGCGATCGTCGCCGTCCAGTACTCGTACCTCCCCAGCTGGGTGTCCTTCCTCGTCGACAAGGAGAAGGCGGGCCGGGCCACCCGGGCCCTCCTCGACGCCGTACGCGCCCGCCTCGACGCCCTCCCCGCCGCCCAGCGGCCGCGGCTCGTCGTCACCGGGGAGAGCCTCGGCGCCTACGCCGTCGAAGCCTCCTTCGACGGCCCCGACGACCTCCTCGCCTCCACCGACGGCGCCCTCCTGATGGGCGCCCCCGACTTCTCCCCGATCTCGCGCGAGATCCGCCGCGACCGCGACCCCGGCAGCCCCGTCTGGCGCCCCCAGTACCGGGGCGGCACCCACGTCCGCTTCGCCCAGTTCCCCGAGACCGACCTGGCCCGCCCGGCCGCCGCCTGGGAGCACCCCCGCGCGGTCTACCTGCAGAACGCCTCCGACCCCGTCGTGTGGTGGTCGCCCGACCTCCTCCTCGAACGGCCCGCCTGGCTCGACGAACCCCTCGGCCCCGACATCACCCCCGAGATCACCTGGTTCCCCTTCGTCGCCTTCTGGCAGACCTCCGTCGACATGGCCGTCTCGTACGAGGTCGGCGCCCCGCACGGCCACCGCTACGGAGCGGGGGCCGTCGACGGCTGGGCCGCCGTCCTGCCGCCGCCCGGCTGGACGACCGCCGACACGACCCGGCTGCGCGCCCTCATCGGCGACCGGGCGGCGGCGTACTGAACCGCCGACACGGCCCCGGGCCCCTCGGGGACGGGGCGTCGCCGCATTACTTCGCACGTAATCGACCCCCGCCCACCCCCGGCGGCATGCTCGGGAGCACCGGGACCCGGGCGGCGCACTCCGCCCGGGCTCCGGGCCACCACCAGCCCGAACGTCCCCCTATGGAGGGTGATCCGCCATGTCCCAGGCCCTGCTCGCCGGTCTCGCCCGCACCAGCCGCCCCCAGTCCGCCGTGCGCAGGTTCCTCGCCCTCGACGCCGTCGTCACCGGGGCCAACGGAATCGCCTACGCCGTCGCCCCCGGCCCGCTCGGGGAGATCCTCGGGGTCGACGCGGACCTGCTGCGCATCCTCGGTCTCCTGCTCGCCCTGTACGCCGCGGGGGTCGCCGGGCTCGCGAGCCGGCCCCGGCCGCCGGCGCTCGGCGTCAAGCTCGTCGTCGACGTCAACGTGCTCTGGGCCGTCCTCAGCCTCGTCGCCCTCGCCGCCTGGCTGGAGCCGACCACCGCCGGCCTCGTCTGGACCCCCCTGCAGGCCGCCACCGTCGCCGGCTTCGCCCTCGCCCAGTGGGTCGCCCTGCGGGCCGTCGCCCGGACGCCCTAGGCGTCGAACGCGGGAAGCGACCGGAGGTACGCCACCGTCGCCGGGTCGGCCGGGAGGAACGTCTCGATGGCCAGCTCGGCGACCGTCACGTCCAGCGGTGTGTTGAACGTCGAGATCGACGACACGAACGACAACACCCGCCCGTCGTGCTCGATCCGCAGCGGCAGCGCGAAGTACGGATACACCTCGTCCGGACCCGGAGCGGTCGACCCGGGTCCCTCCTCCGAGCCCGGCGGCCGCGGATACGCCACCACCTCCTCGTACAGCGCGCGCAGCGACTCCGAGCGGACCAGCGCGATCTGACGCTCCATCTGGTGCAGCAGATGCCCGCGCCACTCCGGCAGGTTCCTGATCCGCGGCGCGAGACCCTCCGGGTGCAGCGTGATCCGCATGGCGTTCAGCGGCGGCGCCAGCAGGTGCTCCGGCAGGCCGTCGAGCAGCAGCCCGAGCGCCCGGTTCGCGGCCACCACCGTGTACGAGCCGTCCACCACGAGCGCCGGATACGGCTCGTACCCCTGCAGGAGCTGCTCGATGCCCACCCGCAGCGTCTCCAGACGCGGGGCGTCCAGCGGCGACTCCGCGTAGCGGGGCGCGTAACCCGCCGCCAGCAGCAGCGCGTTCCGCTCCCGGACCGGCACCTCCAGGTGCTCGGCCAGCCGCAGGACCATCTCCTCGCTCGGCCGGGACCGGCCCGTCTCCACGAACGAGATGTGCCGCGCCGAGGAGTCCGCGCGCAGCGCCAGCTCCAGCTGGCTCAGCCTCCGCTGCTCCCGCCAACCGCGCAGCAGCGGACCCACTCCCGTGTCGCTCACCACCGTCGTCATGGCCAGACGGTATCCCAGAGGGGGACCCGGGTAGTTTCCCCCGGGGGCCCCAGTCCGCCACCCGCGCCACCCGACCGGAGGGAGCACCGCCGTGCCCACACAGCCGCTGTCGCAGAAGGAGATCGAGGACCGACTGCGGGAGCTCCCCGGCTGGTCCGTCCAGGACGACCGGCTCACCCGCGAGTACCGGCTCGGCGACCACTTCGCGGCGACCGCGCTCGTCGTCCACGTGGCCCGCATCCAGCAGGAGCTCGACCACCACTCCGATCTGACCCTCGGCTACAACACCGTCGCCCTGTCGGTGCACACCCACTCCGCCGGCGGCGCGCTCACCGAGAAGGACTTCGAACTCGCCGAGCGCGTCGAGGGCATCGCCCCCGGCCACGGGATCGCCTGACCGGCGGTCACGCCCCCGGCCCGGGACGGCCGCCCGCGCCCCGACGGTCGTGCCGCACCCCTCGTACGATCGTCGGCATGGCGGAGACCGTGCTCGACTACGAGACCGAAGCGGCGCACTACGACCGGACCCGGGGCGGGGTGCCCCGGGCCGCCGCCGCGGCCGGAGCCGTCCTGCGGCTCGTGCCGCCCGGCGCCCGGACCCTGCTCGACCTCGCCTGCGGCACCGGCCTCGTCACCGAACGCCTCACCCGCCCCGGGCTGCGCGTCCTCGGGGCCGATGCCGCCCACGCCATGCTGCGGGTCGCCGCCGACCGGGCACCGGGCCGCGTCCTGCGCGCGGACGCCCGGCGCCTGCCGCTGCCCGACGCCTCCCTGGACGCGGTCGCCGCCGTCTGGCTGCTGCACCTCGTCCCCTTCGCCGCGGAGATCGTCGCCGAGGCCGCCCGCGTCCTGCGCCCCGGCGGGGTCCTCGTCGCCACCGTCGACAAGGACGCGTCCCACGACGTCGGCAGCGACATCGACGTGATCCTCCGCCCGCACCGCACGGCCGCGACGGCCTCCGACCGGGCCGACCTGGTCACCCGGTACGCCGCCGCCCACGGACTCGCCCCCGCCCCCGGGACCGGCTTCACGGGCCACGGCCAGGGCGCCGCCCCGCGCGACACCGTACGGAAGCTGCGCGCCGGGTACTTCGCCTCCTGGTTCCCCGGCGACACGGCGGCCGTCGAGCGGCTCGCCGCCGCCCTCGCGGCCCTCCCGGACCAGGACCGCCGCCGACCCGACCCCCGGTACCGGCTGGCCTGCTTCGTCCGGCGGAGCTGAGCACCGCGGACGCCCCGGCACACGGACCGCCCGGACCGAGCGAGCCGCCGGAGGACCCGGCCCGCGCCGCTCCGGCTCCGCCCCGCCCCGGTCTGTGCCGCTCCGGTCCGTGTCGCTCCGGGACTGCGCCGCTCCGGCCTGCACCGGTTCGGGCCCACACCGCTCCCGGCCCGCACCGCCCCCGGCCGCCACCGCTCCCCATCCCCCGGCCCGACCCGGCGGCCCGTCGGTGGTGGCGGCCGCCGGTCTGCACCGCTCCGGTCGGCACCGCTCCGGGCCCGTGCCGCTCCGGGTCCGTGTCGCTCCGGCCCGCACCGCTCCCCATCCCGCGGCCCGACCCGGCCGCCCGTCGGTGGTGCCGGCCGCCTTCAGGGGCGCGCGCTCGCCCAGGTCGCGTCCGCGAACTCCGCGAAGGAGCGCGGCTCACGGCCCAGGACCCGCTTCACCCCGTCCGTCACCGAGGCGTTGTGGCCGTCGAGGAGCGTCGCGAACAGGGCCGCGAGCCACCGCGCCTCCGGCTCCGGCAGCCCGAACGCGGTGAGCATCCCGGCGTAGTCGTCCTGCGCCACCGGCTCGTAGACCACCGGGCGACCGGAGGCGCGCGCGATCTCCGCCGCCACCTCCGCGAAGCCGATCGGACGGGGGCCCGTCAGCTCGTGCACCAGACCCGCGTGACCGTCCGTCAGCAGGGTCTCGACGACCACGTCCGCGAGGTCGTCGAGATCGACGAACGGCTCCGCCGTGTCTCCCGCCGGGAAGACGACCGCTCCCTCGGCGACCCCCTCCGCGAGCAGCCCCTCGGAGAAGTTCTGCGCGAAGAACGCGGCCCGCACCACCGTCAGTTCCACGCCCGCGGCCGCCGCCCGCAGGGCCTCCTCCGCCACGACCGCCTCCGGCTCTCCCCGGCCGGACAGCACCGTCAGGCGTCGTACGCCGTGCTCCGCGGCCAGCCGGCCGAACGTCTCCATCGCCCCGACCCCGCCCGGCGCGGCCAGATCCGGGTAGTAGGCCACGTACGCGGCGTCCGCGCCCCGCAGCGCCGGCCCCCAGGTCTCGGGGGCCTCCCAGTCGAACCGGGTGGCGCCGCTCCGCGACCCGGCCCGGACGACCGCCCCGCGCGCCGTCAGCCGCTCGGCCACCCGGCGCCCCGTCTTGCCCGTGGCACTCGTCACCAGGACGGTGCCGCCCCGCTCGCCGGTGCCCTGCTCGTTCCGCGTGTCGTTCGTCTGCTTCGTCATGGGTCAAGACTCCCGCCCGGGACGCCCCCCGCCCATGCTCGGCCGTCTCGCGCACCTGTGCCTCCGTCTCACGAACCGCTCAGGCCCTGCCGTCGACAGGTCCTACTCTGTTGCCCCATGGACGCACTCGCCGGACTCCTCGACGGCCCCCGCGCCCGGGGCGCCTTCCTGCTCCGCATGGTCATGGAGCCGCCGTGGTCGGTGCGCATCGAGGACGGCGCACCGATCTGCGTGATGTGCGTGACCGCGGGCGAGGCCTGGGTCGTGCCCGACACCGGGGAGGCCGTTCCGCTGAGGCCCGGGGACATCGCCGTCGTCCGGGGCCCGGCGCCGTACACGGTCGCCGACGCCCCCGACGCCCCGCCCCGGGCGGTGATCGGGCCCGACGGCGTCTGCACCACCCTCACCGGGGAGCCGCTCGCCGACAGCATGCGGCTCGGCGTCCGGACCTGGGGCAACGCCTCCGACGGCGGCACCACCGTCCTCGTCGGCACCTACCGGATGGACGGCGAGGTCGGCCGCCGGCTCCTCGACGCCCTGCCCGAGCTGATCCACCTCCCCGCGGACGCGTGGAACTGCCCCCTCATGCCGTTCCTCGGCGAGGAGATCACCCGCGACGAACCCGGCCAGTCCGTCGTCCTCGACCGGGTCCTCGACCTGCTGCTCATCTCCGGCGTCCGCGCCTGGTTCTCCCGGCCCGGGGCCGAGGCCCCCGCCTGGTACCGGGCCATGGGCGATCCCGTCGTCGGCCGCGCGCTCCGGCTGCTCCAGGACGACCCGGCGCACCCCTGGACCGTCGCCTCGCTCGCCGCGAAGACGGGGGTGTCCCGGGCCGCGCTCGCCCGCCGCTTCACGGAACTGGTCGGCGAGCCCCCGATGGGCTACCTCACCGGCTGGCGGCTCGCCCTCGCCGCCGACCTGCTGCGCGACAGCGACGCCACCGTGGAGGCGGTCGCCCGGCAGGTCGGCTACAGCGGCGCCTTCGCGCTGAGCGCCGCCTTCAAGCGGGTCCGGGGCGTCAGCCCGCAGGAGCACCGCGCCGGGGCGTGACCAGGACCCGGAACAGCGGGTCGGAGCGGGCGGGCCGGCGCGAGCGGGTCCCGGACCCGCGTGCCCCGGGGCGGGCCCGACGTCCCGGAGTATGACGATCGGAGCAACAAAGGATCGAATTTCTTGCCGGATCGGCAACCCTTCTCGCGCTCGCCGCGGACGGGACGCACGCTGGACCCATGAGCCAGCACACCGCAACGCACCACGGCCACGCCCACGGCGACGGGCACGGCCACCAGCACACTCCCGGTGACACGCCCAGCACCGGGCACCAGCACCGCCCCTGCTCCCACCAGAGCGGAGCCCCCCTCGACTGGAACGAGATCGCCCCGCTCCTGGAGCAGCAGGCGGAGACGGAGAGCCCCGCCTACGCCGACGCCGCCGCCTGGCTCGGCACCCTCGCCCCCGTGCAGGGCGTCCGCCGGGTCCTCGACGTGGGCAGCGGTCCCGGTGTCGTCACCGGGGTCCTCGCCGAGGCCTTCCCCGCGGCGGAGGCCGTCGCCGTCGACGGCTCCCCGGAGCTCCTGGCCCGCGCCCGGGAGCGCGCCGGGGAACGCGGACTCGGCGCCCGCGTCTCCACCCTGCACACCGAACTCCCCGCGGGCATCGCCGGGCTGGGCAAGGCCGACCTGATCTGGGCGGGCAACTCGCTGCACCACATCGGCGACCAGCGGGCCGCGCTCGTCGAGTTCGCCGGTCTGCTGAACCCCGGCGGTCTGATGGTGCTCGTCGAGGGCGGGCTGCCCGCCCGGCACCTGCCCTGGCACGTCGGTTTCGGCCGGCCCGGCCTGGAGGCGCGCCTCGACGCCGCCAACGCCGACCGGTTCGCCGAGATGCGGGCCGAGACGCCCGGGCACAAGGACGAGCCGGACGACTGGCGGGCCCTGCTCGCCGACGCGGGCCTCACCCCCGCCGGCACCCGCACCTTCCTCACCGACGTCCCCGCGCCGGTGTCCCCGGTCGTCCGCGGCCTGGCCCTCGCCCACTTCGCCCGGGTCCGGGACAGCTTCGAAGGCCGGATCGACGCGGGGGACCGCGCGACCCTCGACCGGCTCCTGGACCCGGCCGACGACCTGTCGCTCCACCACCGCACGGACCTGTTCTACCTGGCGGCCCGCACGGTCCACACCGCCCGCAAGGGCTGAGGACCGCGCGGCGCCCGCCGCGCCGTCCGCCGGAGGGTCAGGACACCGGCTCCAAGCGCCACCACTGGAACGGGGAGTCGGTGTCCTCCCACTGCCGCACGTTGCCGCCGTCCTCCTCGGAGGCGTCGGCCACCTCCATGAACAGGCCGCTGATGAAGCTCACCAGCGCGACCGTCCCGGGCGACTGCAGGTCCTGCTCGATGATCCACTCCTGCGCGCCGAAGTTGTTCGCCTTCCACTGCTGGATGTCGGCGCCGTTCTCCGTGGAGGCGTTGGCGACGTCGAGGCGCTTGCCGCTGGCGGCGTTGACGAGGTGGTAGAGCCCGCCGCCGTTCGGCACGGCCGTGATGTGCCAGTGCTGGCCGGGCGTGCCCCGCTCGATGCCCTGCTGCACCGGGGCACCGCTGCGGCCCGACCCCTCGTACACCTCGAGGAGCAGCCCGCTGGCCACGTTCCGCACCCGGTACAGGCCCTCCTCCACGGGCACCGGAGAACCACCACTCACCGCATCGACTCCCTCGCTCGCACCCGCGACCCGCCCGCACCGGCCGGGTCCGCGGTCCTCCGCCGACTCTATGCCGGGGGTACGACAACGGCGCCGGGGCCCGGAAGGACCTCGGCGCCGTTGTCGTACCGCGACCGGTCAGGCGGCGAACTCCGCCGGGTCCGGGCCCAGTCGGCGGTCCTCGTCGAGGGCGGCGATCGCCGACAGGTCCTCGGCGTCCAGCTCGAAGCCGAAGACGTCGATGTTCTCCCGGATGCGGGACGGGGTGACCGACTTCGGGATCACCACGTTCCCCAGCTGGAGGTGCCAGCGCAGGACGACCTGGGCCGGGGTGCGCCCGTGCTTGCGGCCGATCGCGATGATCGCCGGCACGTCCAGGAGCCCCTTGCCCGAGCCGAGCGGCGACCACGCCTCGGTCGCGATGCCGTACCGGGCGTGCACCTCCCGGGAGGCCTGCTGGGAGAGCTGCGGGTGGAGCTCGATCTGGTTGACGGCCGGCACGACCGAGGTCTCGCCGACGAGCCGCTCCAGGTGCTCCGGGAGGAAGTTCGAGACGCCGATCGCCTTGGCGCGGCCCTCCGCGGCGATCTTCTCGAACGCGCGGTACGTGTCGACGTACGCGTCCTTCGACGGGACCGGCCAGTGGATCAGGTACAGGTCGACGTAGTCGAGACCGAGCTTGTCGAGCGAGGCGTCGAAGGCCTTCAGGGTCGAGTCGAAGCCCTGGTCGCTGTTCCACAGCTTGGTCGTGACGAACAGGTCCTCGCGGGGGACCCCGGACGCGGCGAGGGCACGGCCGGTGCCCTCCTCGTTGCCGTAGATCGCGGCGGTGTCGATCGAGCGGTAGCCGGCCTCCAGGGCCGTGGCGACCGCCGTCTCGGCCTCGTCGTCCGGCACCTGCCAGACGCCGAAGCCCAGCTGCGGCATCCGCACGCCGTTGTTCAGGGTGACCTGGGGAACCTTGCTGTCCGTGCTCACGTGGAGGGGATCCTTCTCTTGTCGCGGGTCGTGCCTGACTTCTCCCACCTTCAATGATCCGGGAGGCTCGTGCATTCCGTACGCCGATCCCGGTCTCCGGGACGGGCCCGGAGCCGTACGGCGGACACCGCCCCCTGCGGGGCCGGGCGGCGGGCCCATCCCCGGCGGCGGGCGTCCGCGGTGCGGCCGGGGCCCCGGCTCAGCCGTAGAGCGCCGCGACCTCCGCCGCGTACGCCCGCTCGATCGCCTTCCGCTTCAGCTTCAGCGACGGGGTCAGCAGCCCGTGCTCCTCGCTGAACGGATGCGCCAGGATCCGGAAGGTGCGGATGGACTCGGCCTGCGAGACGAGGGTGTTCGCCGCCACCACCCCCCGCCGGATCTCCGTCTCCAGCGACGGATCGCGCACCAGCTCCGCGGGGGAGAGCGGTGCCCGTCCCTGCATGGCCAGCCAGTGCTCCACCGCCTCCTGGTCGATGGTCACCAGGGCGGCGATGTACGGCCGGTCGTTGCCGACGACGATGCACTGGGCGATCAGGGGATGCGCCCGGACGCGCTCCTCCAGGGCCGTCGGCGCGACGCTCTTGCCGCCCGAGGTCACCAGGATCTCCTTCTTCCGTCCCGTGATCGTCAGATAGCCGTCCTCGTCGAGGGAGCCCAGGTCCCCGGTGGCCAGCCAGCCGTCGTTGAGGACCGCGGCGGTGGCCTCGGGGGCGTTGAGGTAGCCGGAGAACACCTGGCCGCCGTGGAGCCACACCTCCCCGTCGTCCGCGATGTGCACCGTGGTCCCCGGGACCGGCTGGCCCACCGTGCCGTACCGCGTCCGCTCCGGCGGATTGGCGGTCGCGGCCGCCGAGGACTCGGTCAGGCCGTACCCCTCGAAGACCGTGACCCCGGCGCCCGCGAAGAACAGCCCCTGCCGGCGGTCCATCGCGGAGCCGCCCGACATCGCGTGCCGGAGACGTCCGCCGAGGGCGGCGCGGACCTTCGCGTACACCGTCTTCTCGAAGAACTGGTGCTGCACCCGCAGGGCCGCCGACGGCCCCGGCCCGGTGCCGAACGCCCGGTGTTCGAGGGCCTCCGCGTACGCGACCGCGACCTCCACCGCCTTGTCGAACGGACCGGTCTTCCCCTCCCGCTCGGCCTTGCGCCGCGCCGCGTTGAAGACCTTCTCGAAGACGTAGGGGACGGCCAGCACGAAGCTGGGCCGGAAGGCGGCGAGGTCCGGGATCAGTTCCGCCGCCGCCATCACCGGCTGGTGCCCGAGCTTCACCCCGGTGCGGACCGCCGCCACCTCCACCATCCGGCCGAAGACGTGCGCGAGCGGGAGGAACAGCAGCGTCGACGCCTCCTCGCCCGGCCGGGAGCGGAACACCGACTCCCACCGGCCGACCAGCATGTCCGTCTCGAACATGAAGTTGGCGTGGGTGATCACGCAGCCCTTGGGGCGTCCCGTCGTCCCCGAGGTGTAGATGACCGTCGCCACCGTCTCCGGGGTCACCGCCCGCCGGTGCCGGTGCACCACGTCCTCGCCGATGTCCGCCCCGGCGGCCGTCAGTTCGGCCACCGCGCCCGCGTCCAGCTGCCACAGCCGCTGGAGCCGCGGCAGCCGGTCGATCACCGAGCCGATGGTCATGGCGTGGTCCTCGTGCTCCACCACGCAGGCCGTGACCTCCGAGTCGTGCAGCATCCAGAAGACCTGCTCGGCGGAGGACGTCGGGTAGATCGGCACGGGCTGCGCGCCGATGGCCCAGAGCGCGAAGTCGAAGAGCGTCCACTCGTACCGGGTGCGGGACATCACGGCGACCCGGTCGCCGAACCGCACCCCCTCCGCGATCAGGCCCTTCGCCAGACCCAGGACCTCGTCCCGGAACCGCACGGCCGTCACGTCCCGCCACGCGCCGTCCGGCCCCTTCCGGCCGAACGTCACCCGGTCCGGCTCCGCCAGGGCACGCTCGAACACGGGGTCCGCCAGACCGCCGACCTGAGGCGCCGCCTCGACGGGCGGCACGGTGAACTCGCGCACTGACCTGCTCCTCGACGGCTCGATGGCTGGAAAAGCTCGTTGTAGCGCTCCGTACGGCGCGGGTGACGGTACCCCACCCGACTGCCCGGCGGGAGGGCCTTCACCAAGCCGGGACATTCCGTGTTCGCACAGGTCAGGATGGGTGGGCGAACCAAGTCGCGGATGCCGCGGGTGCGTTACCGACCACCCGGTACGTCGACCGGGCGGGAATCTCCACGGAATCTGTACGGACCACTCACGCCCCGCCACCCGACGCGCCACCGCACCTGCACCCGGACCCGCCTCGCCGCGGCGGCCCGACCATGCCCCGAGGCGCCCCGGCCGCGGCCCCGCGGCTCCCCGGCGAGGCCCCGGAGGCGGCCCGACCGAGCCCCCGGAGGCGGTCCGACCGAGCCCCCGGAGGCCGACCCGGCCGCGGCTCCCCGCCCAGGTCGCACCGCCCCGGTCGCGCCGTCCCGGTCAGCCCGGCCGGTGCAGCCGGTCGCCGCCCGCCAGGATCGCCTCCGCCAGCGCGTCCGCCGCCTCCTGCGCCGCCCCGCCCCCGCGCCCCGCACGCAGCACGAAGCCGACCTCGCCGAGCTCCGGCAGCCCCGCCCGCGCCGGCACCGGCACCAGCCCCGGAGGCACCAGCCCCCGCGTGTGCGCCATCACCCCGAGCCCCGCCCGCGCCGCCGCCACGTTCGCACTCAGGCTGGAACTCGTGCACGCGATCCGCCACGCCCGGCCCTGCGCCTCCAGGGCCTCCAGGGCCCGTGCCCGGGTGATCCCCGGCGGCGGATACAGGATGAGCGGCACCGGACGGTCGGGATCCAGCCGGAGTCCCGGCGCCCCGATCCAGATCAGGGAGTCCTCCCAGACCAGCCGCCCCTCGCTCTCCCCGCCGCGCCGCTTCGCCAGGATCAGATCCAGCCGCCCCGCGGCGAGCCGCGCCTGCAGCGTGCCGGACAGCTCCACCGTCAGCTCCAGATCGACCTCCGGATGCTCGCGCCGGAACGACTCCAGGATCTCCGGCAGCCGGGTCGTCACGAAGTCCTCCGACGCCCCGAAGCGCAGTCGGCCGCGCAGCCGCGTCCCGCCGAAGTACGCCGCCGCCCGCTCGTGCGCCTGGAGGATCGTGCCCGCGAAGCCGAGCATCGCCTCGCCGTCCTCGGTCAGCGCCACCCGATGGGTGTCCCGGGTGAACAGCGGCCGGCCCGTCGCCGCCTCCAGGCGCCGCACGTGCTGGCTCACCGTGGACTGCCGCAGCCCGAGGCGCTCCGCGGCCCGGGTGAAGCTCAGCGTCTGGGCCACGGCGAGGAAGGTGCGCAGATGCGCGGGCTCGTACACGGGACGACCGTAACCCCTCCCGGACCCTTCATCACGCATCGCGATGACAGTCAGAGGGCTGTGCGGGATTCCCGATCACCGGACCCTGGGCCAGGATGGACGGGCGCGACACCCCCGCACAGAGCAGTGGAGCCCATGACCGCCCGTACGCCCGCCCGCCCCTCACGCCGCACCCCGGCCGGCGCACCGCGCCGCGTCCTCCGGCTGCCGTCGCGGCTGCCCGTCGACGGATACATCCTGGCACTGCTCGGCACGGTCGCCCTCGCCGCGCTCCTCCCCGCCTCCGGCACCGCCGCCCACGTCGCGGAAGGCGCCTCCACCGGCGCCGTCGCCCTCCTCTTCTTCCTCTACGGGGCCCGGCTCTCCACCCGCGAGGCGCTCGACGGCCTCAAGCACTGGCGACTCCACCTCACCGTCCTCGCCGGCACCTTCCTCCTCTTCCCCCTCCTCGGCCTCGCCGCCCGCGGCCTCGTCCCCACCGTGCTCACCCCGCAGCTCTACAGCGGCCTCCTCTTCCTCTGCCTCGTCCCCTCCACCATCCAGTCCTCCATCGCCTTCACCTCGATCGCCCGGGGCAACGTCCCCGCCGCGATCTGCGCCGGCTCCTTCTCCTCCCTCGCCGGCATCGTCCTCACCCCGCTGCTCGCCGCACTCCTCCTCGGCGGCAGCACGGGCGGCCTCTCCGCCGACGGACTCCTGAAGATCGTCCTCCAGCTCCTCGTACCGTTCCTCGCCGGACAATTCCTGCGCCGCTGGGTCGGCGGCCTCCTCACCCGGCACAAGAAGGTCCTCGGACGCGTCGACCGGGGCTCGATCCTCCTCGTCGTCTACACCGCCTTCAGCCAGGGCATGGTCGCCGGCATCTGGCACCTGGTGACCCCCGCCCGGCTCGGCCTCCTCCTCGCCGTCGAGGCCGTCCTGCTCGCCGCGATGCTCGCCCTGACCTGGTACGGCGCCGGACGCCTCGGCTTCGGCCGGGCCGACCGCATCGCCATCCAGTTCGCCGGCTCCAAGAAGAGCCTCGCGGCCGGACTGCCGATGGCCAGCGTCCTCTTCGGCCCCCAGGCCGCCCTCGCCGTCCTCCCCCTCATGCTCTTCCACCAGATGCAGCTGATGGTCTGCGCGGTCATCGCCAAACGTCGCGCCCGCGACCCGGAAGAGGACCCCGGGACGGACGGGACCCCCGTGACCCCCGCCGTAGGCCGGATCACACCCGCACCGACCACGGGATGATCATTCCGGCCGCTACGGTGCTCCCATGCCCGCACTCGATCCCGGCCGCACCGCGCTCGTCCTCGTCGACCTGATGGACCGCATCGTCGCGCTGCCCCTCGCACCCCGCCCCGGCACCGACGTCCTCACCGCCGCCACCCGGCTCGCCGACACCTTCCGGGCCGCCGGCGCACCCGTCGTCCACATCCGGGTCGAACGGCCGAACGTCGCCGCCCAGCCGCCCGGCAGCGACCTCGTCGCCGGCCTCGTCCGGGACGGCGAGCCCGTCGTCGTCAAGCGCACCATCGGCGGCTTCCAGGACACCGGACTCCACGAGCTCCTCACCGGGCTCGGCGCCACCACCCTCGTGTTCGGCGGCATCGCCACCAACCTCGGCGTCGAGTCCACCGCCCGCGCCGCCGGCGACCTCGGCTACGACCTCGTCTTCGCCGAGGACGCCATGAGCGCGCTCACCGCCGACGAACACCGCGCCTCCGTCGACCTCGACTTCCCGCGCCTCGGCACCGTCGCCCCCGTCGCCGCGATCACGCTGGACGGCCCCGAGTGACCCCCGTCCCGATACGCTACGGGGCCCGCCCCTGCTCCCTGGTCGTCTGCCGCGGCTGCTGCTGCGGCGACGCCCGCAAGAACCCCGGCACCGACCACGCCGGCCAGCTCGCCCGCCTCCGGGAGGCCGCCGCGGCCTCCGGCGGCCGGCTCGCCGTCCGTACGAGCGACTGCCTCGGCCCCTGCGCCCAGGCCAACATCGTCGTCGTCCAGCCCTCCACCGAGGGCCGGCGGCGCGGCGGCCGGGCCGCCTGGGTCGCCTTCACCCTCGACCAGGACTCCCTCGACGACATCCTCGCCTGGACGGCCGCCGGCGGCCCCGGCATCGCCCCGCCCCCCGCCACCCTCGCCCTCCAGATGATCGACCCGCCCAAGAACTGACCCCGGCCCGCGCCCCACCCGGACCCGTGGGGCCCGTGGGGCGCCAGGGCCCTTGTCACGGTCGGCCAAGGGGTACGGGGGAATCTTGGTGGTTTACGTCACCTGTTACCCATCAGTCGCTGGCAACACTGGGACATCCTGCCGGACGATCGAACCACCGAGGGGGTCCCGGGATGACGGGCACTCGCATTGCCGCGCTCGGGCACTACCAGCCCGCCAAGGTGCTCACCAACCACGACCTCGCGGAGTTGGTCGACACCGACGACGCCTGGATCACCAGCCGGGTCGGCATCCGCACCCGGCACATCGGCGGCCCCGACGAACCCGTCGACGAACTCGCCGCCCACGCGGCGGGCAAGGCCCTCGCCACCGCCGGGCTCACCCCCGACGACATCGACCTCGTGCTCGTCGCGACCTCCACGGCCATCGACCGTTCGCCGAACACGGCCGCCCGCGTCGCCGCCCGCCTCGGCATGACCTCGCCCGCCACCATGGACCTCAACGTGGTCTGCGCCGGCTTCACCCACGCCCTCGCCACCGCCGACCACGCGGTACGGGCCGGCGGATCCCGCCGCGCGCTGGTGATCGGCGCCGACAAGATGAGCGCCGTGGCCGACTGGACCGACCGCACGACCTGCGTCCTCGTCGGGGACGGGGCGGGCGCCGCGATCGTCGAGGCCGTGGACGAGGAGACCCCGGGAGCCGCCCGGGGCATCGGCCCCGTCCTCTGGGGCTCGGTCCCCGAGATGGGCCACGCCGTCCGCATCGAGGGCACCCCGCCCCGCTTCGCGCAGGAGGGCCAGAGCGTCTACCGCTGGGCCACCCAGCAGCTGCCCGCCCTCGCCCGGCAGGCCTGCGAGCGCTCCGGCATCGCCCCCGAGGACCTCGCGGGCGTCGTCCTGCACCAGGCCAACCTGCGGATCATCGAGCCGCTCGCCGCGAAGATCGGCGCCGTCAACGCGATCGTCGCCCGCGACGTCGTCGACTCCGGCAACACCTCGGCCGCGTCCATCCCGCTGGCCCTCGCCAAGCTCGTCGAACGCGGCGAACTCGCCTCCGGCGCCCCGGTCCTCCTCTTCGGCTTCGGCGGAAACCTCTCGTACGCCGGCCAGGTCGTCCGGGTCCCGTAGGTCCCCGGGGAGTGCGTCGCCGCTGCCGGTCCGTCCGCCCGGCGGCGGCATGCCCCGTTCGGCGGAGCCCGGTGGCGGCCCGCCCCCGGCGCGCCTAGCTTCGATCGCGGTGAGGGTTGTCGCATTCCGGGCACGGAATCGCTCCGTGACCGACCCTCCCGCGATCTGGAGGACCGTCATGCGTGCGATACGTGCCGCATCCGCCGCCCTGCTGAGCGCCGCAGCCCTCGCGGCCACGACCGCGCCGGCGGCGTTCGCGGGCCAGGACGACCACGGCATCACGTCGTTCGGCTTCTCCGTCAGCCCCGAGACCGTCGCCCCCGGCGGCACCGTGACGCTCACGTCCGACGGCTGCGAAGAGCCGTCGGTGACCGTCACCTCCGGCGTGTTCGACACCGTCACCCTCGACGAGGGCCGGTCCGGCAGCGCCACCGTCGACCTCGACGCCAAGTCCGGGACCCAGTACCAGATCACCTTCGACTGCAAGGGCGAGCGCGGCACCGCCACCCTGACCATCGCCCAGGGCAAGCCCGACGGGAACACCCCGGGGCACCAGGAGACCGTGCCGCCCGGAGCGCACAAGGGGGTGAAGGCGGGCTACGGCACCGCCGCCGCCTCCGGCGCCGAGAGCGAGGGCCTCGGCGTCACCGAGGTCGTCACCGGCGTGCTGCTCATCGTCGGGGCGCTCGGCGCCGCCGTCGTCCTGACCCGCCGCCGCGGTACGGGCGGCGGCGCCTGACAGCCGGGACCCAGGGGGGCCCGAGACGGCCCCTCCGACCCGGTGTGACGAGGTCCGGGACGGAGGGGCGCCACCACCCACCGGCGGCGCCCGCGCACGGGCGCCGCCGGCCGTACCCCCGGGGTGCGCGACCGGGGCGCGGGGCCGGGCACCGGAACCGGCGGGACCGGCACGACACCGGCGCCGACGGAACGGACCGGCGCGGAGGGCGTGCCCGGCACCCCCGGGCCCGTGCGGTCACCCCGCCGGACCCCCGCGCGTTCGGGGACCCCACGGACGGCACGACGACACCGCGGACGGCGCGGCCCGCGGCACGAGGAGGAGAGCGGCCGTGGGCAGCTCGGACGTGAGGGAACGGTACGGCGCGGCACGGCCCGACGGCCTCGGCCGGCGCGGCGCCTGGGGCCTCGTCGCCGTCGTGCTCCTCCTCGGCGTCCACCTGGTGCGCGGCGGCACCGACGAGCTCCGGGCCGAGGGACCCCCGCAGCCCCTCACCGCCGCCGCGCCCGAGGGTCCCCGTGTGGCTGCCGCCCTCGCCCCCGCCTCCGCACCCGCCCCGCTGCCGCCCTCGACCCCGCTCCGGGTCCGGGCCCCGGCCGTCCGGATCGACGCGCCGCTCACCCGGGTCGGCCTCGATCCGGACGGCTGGATCGAGGCCCCGCCGCCCGAGGAGGACCGCCTCGCCGGCTGGTTCACCGGGGCCGTCACCCCGGGGGAGCGCGGCACCGCCGTCGTCGTCGGCCACGTCGACGTCCCCGGCGGGCGGGCCGTGTTCTACGACCTCGGCGCCCTCCGCACCGGGCACCGCGTGGAGATCGCGCGCCGCGACGGCCGCACCGCGGTCTTCACCGTCCACGGCGTCGAGGTCGTCCCCAAGGAGGGCTTCCCCGCCGAGCGGGTCTACGGTGACTCCGGCGTGCCCGAACTGCGCCTCATCACCTGCGGAGGCACGTTCACCGAGGAGAACGGCTACGCCGGCAACGTGGTGGTGTCGGCCCGCCTGACCGAGGTCCGCTGACCGCTCGCCGCACGGACTCCCCTTCCGGCAGGCGCGCTCCTCCGCCCGCCTCCGACACGAGCCGAACGCCCCTTCTCCCGCGCCCGACCCCGCCTTTGTCCTCGGCCGGGAAAAAGTCGGAGCGGATTCCTGCGCAACTTCTTCCCACTCCGGTACGCCGCTGCTACGTTCCCCTCGAAAGCACGACGACGAGCGGGTACGAGAGGGAGGGGCGCGTGAGACGCATGACGGCACGACCTGCCAACCGGCATCAGGCGCGGCTCCTCAGACTGCTGCGCGACGGAGGACCCAACTCCCGCGCCCAGCTGGGGGACCAGATCGATCTCTCCCGCTCCAAGCTCGCCGTCGAGGTCGACCGGCTCCTGGAGACCGGTCTCGTCGTCGCCGACGGCTTCGCCGCCTCCCGGGGCGGCCGCCGCTCGCACAACATCCGGCTCGCGCCCGAACTCCGTTTCCTCGGCATCGACATCGGCGCCACCTCCATCGACGTCGCCGTCACCAACGCCGAGTTGGAGGTGCTCGGGCACCTCAACCACCCCATGGACGTCCGCGAGGGCCCCGTCGCCGTCTTCGAGCAGGCCCTGTCGATGGCGGCGAAACTCCGCTCCACCGGACTCGCCGAAGGCTTCGACGGCGCCGGCGTCGGCGTCCCCGGCCCCGTCCGCTTCCCCGAGGGCGTCCCCGTCGCACCGCCGATCATGCCCGGCTGGGACGGCTTCCCCGTACGGGAGGCGCTCAGCCAGGAACTCGGCTGCCCCGTCATGGTCGACAACGACGTGAACCTCATGGCCATGGGGGAGCAGCACGCCGGTGTCGCCCGCTCCGTCGGCGACTTCCTCTGCGTCAAGATCGGCACCGGCATCGGCTGCGGCATCGTCGTCGGCGGCGAGGTCTACCGCGGTACGACGGGCAGCGCCGGCGACATCGGCCACATCCAGGTCGAACCCGACGGCCGGCCCTGCGCCTGCGGCAACAACGGCTGCCTGGAGGCCCACTTCAGCGGCGCCGCCCTGGCCCGGGACGCCGAGGACGCGGCCCGCGGCGGCAGGTCGGAGGAGCTCGCCGTCCGGCTCGCGGCGGCCGGCCACCTCACCGCCGTCGACGTCGCCGCGGCCGCGGCCGCCGGAGACGCCACCGCACTCGCCCTCATCCGCGAGGGCGGCAACCGGGTCGGGCAGGTCATCGCCGGACTCGTCAGCTTCTTCAACCCCGGTCTGGTGGTGATCGGGGGCGGGGTCACCGGCCTCGGCCACAACCTCCTCGCCAGCGTCCGCACCCAGGTCTACCGGCAGTCCCTGCCGCTGGCCACCGGCAACCTGCCCATCGTCCTCGGCGAACTGGGCCAGACGGCCGGGGTGACGGGCGCGGCCCGCCTCATCAGCGACCACCTCTTCTCACCGGCGTAACCGCGTCCGACCGGCACCAGGCCCACCCCCGTCCCCGTCCGCCTCCGGGGCGCCAGGAGGCGGACGGGAAGCACCCCCGCCGCACCCCCGCCCCGCCGCACCCCCGCCCCGCCGCACCCCCGCCCCGCCGCACCCCCGCCCCGTCAGCCCCCGCCACGGCCGCACCCGGGGCACGGCCCGCACCCGCACGCACGGCCCGCCCCGCCTCGCACCCCCACGCGCCCCCGCCCACCCGCACCCCGCCGGACGGCCACCCGCACTCGCCGAGGGGATCTCCGCCATGCCCGAACACTCCCCGTCCCTCCTCACCATGTCCGGAATCACCAAGTCCTTCCCCGGCGTCCGCGCCCTCGACGGCGTCGACCTCGACGTCCTGCCCGGCGAGGTGCACTGCCTCCTCGGCCAGAACGGCGCCGGCAAGTCCACCCTCATCAAGGTCCTCGCCGGCGCCCACCAGCCCGACGAGGGCCGCATCACCTGGAACGGCGACCCCGTACGGCTCCGCTCCCCGAGCGCCGCCGTCCGCCTCGGCATCGCCACCATCTACCAGGAACTCGACCTCGTCGAAGGCCTCTCCGTCGCCGAGAACGTCCACCTCGGCCACGAGCCCACCACCGCGGGCTTCGTCCGGGGCCGCGCGGCACGGGAGACCGCCGCCGCCCTCCTCGAACGCCTCGGCCACCCGGAGATCGACCCCGCCCGCCGCGTCGGCGAACTCTCCGCCGCCCAGCAGCAGATCGTCTCCATGGCCCGCGCCCTCTCGCACGAGGTCCGCCTCATCGTCATGGACGAGCCCTCCGCCGCACTCGACCCCGACGAGGTCGCCAACCTCTTCCGGATCGTCGCGGACCTCACCGCCGCGGGCGTCGCCGTCGTCTACATCTCCCACCGCCTGGAGGAGATCCGCCGCATCGGCGACCGCGTCACCGTCCTCAAGGACGGGCGCGCCGTCGCCCGCGGACTGCCCGCCGCGACCACCCCCACCCGCGAGGTCGTCGCCCTCATGACCGGCCGGGACGTACCGTACGTCTTCCCCGAACGGCCCGACCGGCCGCCCACGGGCGAACCCGTCCTCCGCGTCCAGGGACTCGCCAGGAAAGGGGAGTTCGAGGCCCTCGACCTCGAACTCCGCCCCGGCGAGATCGTCGGCCTCGCCGGACTCGTCGGCTCGGGCCGCTCCGAGATCCTGGAGACCGTCTACGGAGCACGGAAACCCACCGCCGGCCGGGTGACCGTCGACGGACGGCCCCTGCGCCCCGGCAGCGTCCGCGCCGCCGTCGCCGCGGGACTCGGCCTCGCCCCCGAGGAGCGCAAGGCCCAGGGCCTGCTCCTCCTCGAATCCGTCACCCGCAACGTCTCCGTCTCCTCCCTCTCCCGCTTCTCCCGGGCCGGCTGGATCGACCGCGCCACCGAACGCGACACCGCGAGGAACGCCACCCGCACCCTCTCGCTGCGCCCCGACCTCCCGGACGCCCCGGTCCGGACCCTCTCCGGCGGCAACCAGCAGAAGGCGGTCCTCGCCCGCTGGCTCCTCCGGGGCTGCCGCGTCCTCCTCCTCGACGAACCCACCCGCGGTGTCGACGTCGGCGCCCGCGCCGAGCTGTACGCCGTCATCCGGGGCCTCGCCGACGACGGCCTCGCCGTCCTCCTCGTCTCCAGCGAGGTCCCCGAGGTCCTCGGCCTCGCCGACCGCGTCCTGGTCCTCCGCGAAGGCCGGGTCGTCCACCGGGCACCCGCCCGCGACCTCGACGAACACCGCGTACTCGACCTCGTGATGGAAGGGAGCCCAGCGGAATGACACTCACCACCCCGGCCAAGGCACCACCCGGCGAGAGCCGTTGGCGCACGCTCGGCCTCCGGGCCGACGTCCGCAACCTGTCGCTCCTCGGCGTCCTCGCGGCACTCGTCGTCGTCGGGGGCCTCACCCGGCCCGCCGAGTTCCTCGCCACCTCCAACCTCCAACTCGTCCTCACCCAGGCCTCCGTGATCGGCGTCGTCACCGTCGGCATGACCTTCGTCATCACCAGCGGCGGCATCGACCTCTCGGTCGGCGCGATCGTCGCCCTCGCCTCCGTCTGGGCCACCACCCTCGCCACCCAGGAGTTCGGCTTCGCCGGAATCCTCTTCACGGCCGTCGCCGTCGGCCTCGGCTGCGGCCTCGTCAACGGCGTCCTCGTCGCCTACGGCGGCATGGTCCCCTTCATCGCCACCCTCGCCATGCTGGCCTCGGCCCGCGGCCTCGCCCTCCAGATCACCGACGGCAAGACGCAGATCGTCACCGTCACCTCCGTCCTCGACCTCGGCCTCCCCGACGCCTACGTCCTCGGGATCCCGCCCCTCGTCCTCGTCTTCGCGGCCGTCACCGCCGCCGGCTGGCTGCTCCTCAACCGCACCACCTTCGGCCGCCGCACCCTCGCCGTCGGCGGCAACCCGGAGGCCGCCCGCCTCGCCGGCATCGACGTACGCCGCCAGCGCCTCTACCTCTACCTGCTCTCCGGACTGTGCTGCGGCATCGCCGCCTTCCTGCTCGTCGTCCTCGCCGGCTCCGGGCAGAACACCAACGGCAACCTGTACGAACTCGACGCCATCGCCGCCGCCATCATCGGCGGCACCCTCCTCAGCGGCGGCCGCGGCACCATCGTCGGCTCCGTCCTCGGCGTCCTCGTCTTCACCACGATCACCAACATCTTCGCCCTCAACAACCTGCAGAGCGACGTCCAGCAGATCGCCAAGGGCGCCATCATCGTCGCCGCCGTCCTGCTCCAGCGCCGCACGGTCCGCGACGGGACCTGACCGGACACCCGTCGCCCCGCACCACCACCGCCCCTCCACCCCACCCGCTCGGAAGGGATCCACCGCCATGCCCGAAACCAGCCGCAGACACCTCCTCCTCGGCGGCGCGGCCGTCTCCGCCGGCGCCCTGCTCACGGCCTGTACGAGCAACGAGCCGAAGAACCAGTCGCCGGTCGGCAGCGCCGCGCCCGCCGCCGACGACAAGCCCGGCACCCCCGTCACCATCGGCTTCGCCGGCCCGCAGGCCGACCACGGCTGGCTCAACGCCATCAACGACAACGCCGAACGGCGCGCGAAGAAGTACTCCGACGTCACCCTGGAGATCACCGAGGGCTCCAACGACACCGCCACCCAGATCGGCCAAGTCCAGACCCTCATCAACAAGAAGGTCGACGTCCTCGTCATCCTCCCCGCCGACGGCAAGGCCCTCACCCAGATCGGCCTCCAGGCCATGAAGGCCGGCATCCCCGTCATCAACCTCGACCGGATCTTCGCCTCCCCGCAGGCCTACCGCTGCTGGATCGGCGGCGACAACTACGGCATGGGCCTCAACGCCGGCAACTTCATCGGCGAACGGCTCAAGGACAAGCCGAACGCCACCGTCGTCGAACTCGCCGGCATGGACAGCCTCGAACTCACCAAGCAGCGCACCCAGGGCTTCGACGACGCCCTCAGGAACTACCCCAACATCCGCAAGGTCGCCCGCCAGGCCGCCGACTTCACCGTCGAGTCGGGACAGGCCAAGATGGCCCAACTCCTCCAGGCCCAGCCGAAGTTCGACGCCCTGTGGAACCACGACGACGACCAGGGCGTGGGCGCCCTGCGGGCCGTCGCCCAGGCCGGCCGCAAGGACTTCCTCATGGTCGGCGGCGCCGGCGCCAAGGCCGCCATGGACGCCATCAAGGCCGACACCGGCGTCCTCAAGGCCACCGTCCTCTACCCGCCCACCATGGCCGCCTCCGCGATCGACCTCGCCCGCGCCCTCGGCCAGAACAAGGGCGTCGGCGGCATGTCCGAGCTGGAGATCCCCGCCTCCATCACCCTCTACTCGGCCGTCGTCACCAAGGAGAACGTCGACGAGTACCTGCCCACCGGCTTCAGCTGACCGGCCGGGCCGCCGGGTCGGCCGACCGCACCGCGGCCGCCCGGCCGGACCGGCACCCCGGCGGCCCGACCGCCCCCGGGGAGCAGCAACCCGCCGCACCACGAAACGGAGGAACCGCATGGAACAGACGGAGAGCGAGGCCGCACCGCCGACGCTCGGCATCGGCATGGTCGGCTACGCCTTCATGGGAGCCGCCCACTCGCAGGGCTGGCGCACCGCTGGCCGGGTCTTCGACCTGCCGCTGCGCCCCGTCCTCGCCGCCGTCGCCGGCCGCGACGCCACCGCCGTCCGGGCCGCCGCCCGACGGCACGGCTGGGCCGCCGCCGAAACGGACTGGCGGGCCCTGATCGCCCGCGACGACGTCCAGCTCGTCGACGTCTGCACCCCCGGCGACAGCCATGCGGAGATCGCCGTCGCCGCCCTGGAGGCCGGCAAGCACGTGCTGTGCGAGAAGCCGCTCGCCAACTCGGTCGCCGAGGCCGAGACCATGGCGGCCGCCGCCGAGGCCGCCGCCGCCCGCGGCCAGATCGCCATGGTCGGCTTCAACTACCGCCGGGTGCCCGCCCTCGCGTACGCGCGGCAGCTCGTGGCGGACGGCCGCCTCGGGGCCCTGCGGCACCTCCGCGTCACCTACCTCCAGGACTGGCTCGTCGACCCGGCCTTCCCGCTCACCTGGCGGCTGGAACGCGAACACGCCGGCTCCGGCGCGCTCGGAGACCTCGGGGCGCACGCCGTCGACCTCGCCCAGTACCTGGCGGGCGAGCCGCTCATCGGCGTGTCCGCCCTCACCGAGACCTTCGTGCGGAAGCGCCCGCTGCTTACGGGGGTGGCCGCGGGCGGGCTCGCCGGGGGAGCGGGATCGGAGGCGTACGGGCAGGTGACCGTCGACGACGCGGCCCTGTTCACCGGGCGCCTCGCCTCCGGGGCGCTCGCCTCCTTCGAGGCCACCCGGATGGCAACGGGCCGTAAGAACGCCCTGCGGCTCGAACTCAACGGGGAGCACGGCTCGCTCGCCTTCGACCTGGAGCGGCTCAACGAACTGTCCTTCCACGACCACACCGAACCCGCGGTGTCGGCGGGCTTCCGCCGCATCCTGGTGACCGAACCCGCCCACCCCTACCTGGAGGGCTGGTGGCCGCCCGGGCACGCGCTGGGCTACGAGCACACCTTCGCGCACCAGGCCCGCGACCTGGTCCACGCCGTCGCGAGCGGCATCGCCCCGGCGCCCTCCTTCGCCGACGGCCTCCAGGTCCAGCGGGTCCTGGCGGCGGTGGAGGAGAGCGCCCGGAGCAACGCGGTCTACACCCCCGTCGGCGTCCCGGCCCGCACCGCGCCCCGGGGAGCCGCCGCCCCCTCCGACGACACGCCCGCCGATCCGTCCCTGCCGCGCTAGGAGGCGCCCTACCGTGCCACGACCCTTCACGCTGTTCACCGGCCAGTGGGCCGACCTGCCCCTGGAGGAGGTCTGCCGCCTCGCCCGCGACTTCGGCTACGACGGCCTCGAACTCGCTTGCTGGGGCGACCACTTCGAGGTCGACAAGGCCCTCGCCGATCCCGCGTACGTCAAGGGCAGGCGGGAGCTGCTCGACGCGTACGGACTGAAGTGCTGGGCGATCTCCAACCACCTGGTGGGGCAGGCGGTCTGCGACCACCCGATCGACGAGCGCCACCAGGCGATCGTGCCCGCCCGGATCTGGGGCGACGGCGACGCCGAGGGGGTGCGGCGACGGGCCGCCCGCGAACTCGCCGACACCGCGCGGGCGGCGGCCGCGCTCGGCGTCGACACCGTCATCGGCTTCACCGGCTCCTCCATCTGGCACCTGGTGGCGATGTTCCCGCCGGTCCCTGAGCGGATGGTCGAGCGCGGCTTCGAGGACTTCGCGGAGCGGTGGAACCCGATCCTCGACGTCTTCGACGCCGAGGGCGTCCGCTTCGCCCACGAGGTCCACCCCAGCGAGATCGCCTACGACTACTGGACCACCCGGCGGGCCCTGGACGCCGTCGACCGGCGCCCGGCCTTCGGACTCAACTTCGACCCCAGCCACTTCGTGTGGCAGGACCTCGACCCGGTCGGCTTCCTGTGGGACTTCCGCGACCGGATCTACCACGTGGACTGCAAGGAGGCCCGCCGGCGGCTCGACGGCCGCAACGGCCGGCTCGGCTCCCACCTGCCCTGGGGCGACCCGCGGCGCGGCTGGGACTTCGTCTCCGCGGGCCACGGCGACGTGCCCTGGGAGGACGTCTTCCGGATGCTCCGGTCCATCGGCTACGCGGGTCCCGTGTCCGTGGAGTGGGAGGACGCCGGCATGGACCGGCTGACCGGCGCACCCGAGGCGCTGTCCTTCCTGAAGCGGTACGACTTCGACCCCCCGGCGACCTCCTTCGACGCCGCCTTCGGGAGCGCCGACTGACGTGAACGCGCGGGTCCGCGCCCGGCGGCGAGGTGCCGCCGGGCCGGTCCGCGCTGCCCGCGGGAGCCTTTGTCCTCTCGCGGGGAAAAGTCGACCGCACCGGTGCGCAAGGGCTTTCCGTGCTGGACGAACCCGGCTACGGTCCCTGATGTGTACATGACGTAACAGCGTGATGTGACCAGCGTGACGGCGCACGCCGGTCCCCGGACCACCCGCACACCCGGCCCGAATCCGGAGGACACCCGTGCACAGAAAACGACTCCGCCCCAGGACGTCGCTCGCCCTGCTCACCGTCGGACTGCTCGCCCTCGGCACCCCCCAGGGCCTCGCCGCCGAACCCGAGACCCCGAACACCCCCACCGCCGCGACAGCCGCGGCCGCCGAGGAGTTCCAGCAGATCACCCTCGCCAAGGGCGGCGAGGAGGTCGGCGAACCCATGTCCCTCGCCGTCCTCCCGGACCGCAGCGTCCTCCACACCTCCCGCAACGGCGAACTCCGCCGCACCGACGCCGCCGGCAACACCACCGTCATCGGCACCGTCCCCGTCTACTCCCACGACGAGGAGGGCCTCCAGGGCATCGGCCTCGACCCGGACTTCGCGCAGAACAAGGCCCTCTACCTCTACTACGCCCCGCCCCTCGACACCCCCGCCGGGGACGCCCCCGAGAACGGCACCGCCGCCGACTTCGCGAGGTACGACGGCGTCAACCGCCTCTCCCGCTTCACGCTGAAGGCCGACGGCACCCTCGACAACGCCAGCGAGAAGAAGGTCATCGACATCCCCGCCACCCGCGGCATCTGCTGCCACGTCGGCGGCGACATCGACTTCGACGCCCAGGGAAACCTCTACCTCTCCACCGGCGACGACTCCAACCCCTTCGCCTCCGACGGCTTCACCCCCATCGACGAACGCCCCGGCCGCAACCCCGCCTTCGACGCCCGCCGCACCTCCGGCAACACCAACGACCTCCGCGGCAAGATCCTCCGCATCAAGGTCGCCGACGACGGCACCTACACCGTCCCCGACGGCAACCTCTTCGCCCCCGGCACCGCCAAGACCCGGCCCGAGATCTACGCCATGGGCTTCCGCAACCCCTTCCGCTTCAGCGTCGACAAGGCCACCGGCACCCTCTACGTCGGCGACTACGGCCCCGACGCCGGCGCCGCCGACCCCGGCCGCGGACCCGCCGGACAGGTCGAGTTCGCCCGCGTCACCCGCCCCGGCAACTTCGGCTGGCCCTTCTGCACCGGCGACAACGACCCCTATGTCGCCTACGACTTCGCCACCAAGACCTCCGGCGCCCCCTACGACTGCGCCGCCCTCCGCAACGACTCCCCGTACAACACCGGACTCGTCGACCTCCCGCCCGCCGAACCCGCCTGGATCCCCTACAACGGCGGCTCCGTACCCGAGTTCGGCACCGGCTCCGAGTCCCCCATGGGCGGCCCCGTCTACCGCTACGACCCCGCCAACACCTCCCCGGTCAAGTTCCCCGAGGCCTACGACGGAGACTTCTTCGCCGGCGAGTTCGGCCGCCGCTGGATCAAACGCATCGACCAGGACGCCGACGGCACCGTCGCCTCCATCAACGACGTCCCCTGGACCGGCACCCAGATCATGGACATGGCCTTCGGCCCCGACGGAGCCCTCTACGTCCTCGACTACGGCACCGCCTGGTTCGGCGGCGACCACAACTCCGGCCTCTACCGCATAGAGAACGCCACCGGCGGCCGGTCACCCGTCGCCCAGGCGACCGTGAACAAGACCTCCGGCACCGCCCCCCTCAAGGTCGCCTTCTCCTCCGCGGGCACCACCGACGGCGACGGCGACGCCCTCACCTACACCTGGGACTTCGGCGACGGCGGCACCTCCACGGCCGCCGACCCCACCCACACCTACCGCAAGAACGGCACCTACACCGTCACCGTCACCGCCGAGGACACCACCGGCCGCACCGGCTCCGCCTCCGTCCGCGTCGTCGTCGGCAACACCGCCCCCAAGGTCACCCTCGAACTCCCGGCAGAAGGAGCCCTCTTCTCCTTCGGCGACGACATCCCCTTCACCGTCAAGGTCAGCGACCCCGAAGACGGCCCCGTCGACTGCACCAAGGTGAAGGTCACCTACGTCCTCGGCCACGACAGCCACGGCCACCCCGTCACCACCGCCAACGGGTGCACCGGAACCATCAAGACCTCCGCCGACGGCGGCCACGACGACGACGCCAACATCTTCGCCGTCTTCGACGCCGAGTACACCGACGCCGGAGCCGGCGGCCAGGCCCCCCTGACCACCCACGACCAGGCCAAACTCCAGCCCCGCCACCGCCAGGCCGAACACTTCGACACCCAGAGCGGCGTCAACCTCTTCGACAAGACCCAGGCCAACGGCGGCCGCACCGTCGGCGACATCGACGACGGCGACTGGATCTCCTTCACGCCCTACAACGTCACCGGAGCCACCAAGCTCACCGCCCGCATCTCCTCCGGCGGCAACGGCGGCTTCCTCGAAGTCCGCACCGGCTCACCCACCGGACCCCTCCACGGCTCCGCACCCGTCCCCGTCACCGGAAGCTGGGAGACCTTCCAGGACATCGACGTCCCCCTGCGGAACCTGCCCCGCAAGACCACCGAACTCTTCCTCGTCTTCAAGGGCGGCACCGGCGCCCTCTACGACCTCGACGACTTCACCTTCTCCAGCACCCCCGCGAACCGCGACGCCAAACGCGTCCTGGTCTTCTCCAGGACCGCCGGCTTCCGCCACGACTCCATCGGCACCGGCATCACCGCACTCAAGGAACTCGGCGCCACCAGCGACATCGTCATCGACAGCACCGAGGAACCACGCCAGTTCACCACCAGCAACCTCGCCCGCTACGACGCCGTCGTCTTCCTCTCCACCACCGGCGACGTCCTCGACACCGCACAGCAGACCGCCTTCGAGAACTACGTCTCCACCGGCGGCGGCTACATGGGCGTCCACGCCGCAGCCGACACCGAATACGACTGGTCCTTCTACGGCGGACTCGTCGGCGCCTACTTCCAGTCCCACCCCCAGATCCAGCCCGCCACCGTCCGCACCGAGGACCACACCCACCCCGCCACCGCCCACCTCGACGGCCCCTGGCAGCGCATCGACGAGTGGTACAACTACCGCACCAACCCCCGCGACCAGGCCCGCGTCCTCGCCACCCTCGACGAGACCACCTACCAGGGCGGCACCATGAAGGGCGACCACCCCATCGCCTGGTGCCAGACCTACGGCGGCGGCCGCTCCTTCTACACCGGAGGCGGCCACACCAAGGAGTCCTACGCCGAGCCCGCCTTCCGCCAGCACCTGCTGGGCGGCCTCCGCTACGCCACTGGCCAGGTCAAGGCCGACTGCCGACCCCAGACCGGCTACCGCGACCTCTTCAACGGCGAGACCCGCGAAGGCTGGAAGCAGGCCGGACCCGGCGGCTTCGACATCGCCGACCGCGCACTCCACTCCACCGGTGGCATGGGCATGCTCTGGTACCAGGCCAAGGAGCTCCGCTCCTACTCCCTCACCCTCGACTGGAAACTCACCGGCGACTCCAACTCAGGCGTCTTCGTCGGCTTCCCCGCGAGCGACGACCCCTGGTCCGCCGTGAACAAGGGCTACGAGATCCAGATCGACGCCACCGACGCCCCCGACCGCACCACCGGAGCCGTCTACGGCTTCAAGTCCGCCCAACTCAAGGCCCGCGACCAGGCACTCCGGCCGCCCGGCCAGTGGAACACCTACGAGATCCGCGTCCAGGGCGAACGCCTCCAGGTCTTCCTCAACGGCACCAAGATCAACGACTTCACCAACACCGACCCCGCCCGCAGCCTCACCAGCGGCCACATCGGCATCCAGAACCACGGAGCCACCGACGAGGCCGCGTTCCGCAACATCCGCCTGAAGGAACTCCCCTCCTGACGGGCCGGCCGCCGCGGCGGCCCTGACCGACCCCTCACCGGCCTCCGCGACACACCCCCGCGGAAGCCCACCCGACGACGGTGGGCGGGGCGGCGCCGTACCCCCCGCCCACCGTCACCCGCCCCACCGCCCCACCAGCCCACCGCCCCGCCACTACCGCACCACCACCGCTCCACCACCGCACCACCCCTTCTTTCCGCTGGACGAGCAGGGAGGCCGACGCCATGACCCACGCACCCCGGACCGGAATCTGGCTCATAGGCGCGAGAGGCTCCGTCGCCACCACCACCATGGCCGGCTGCGCCGCCCTCGTCGCAGGACTCCACCCACCCACCGGCATGGCCACCGAGACCCCCGCCCTCGCCGGCGCCGGCCTGCCCCCGCTCGACTCCCTCGTCTTCGGCGGACACGACACCACCGACTGCCCGCTCCCCAAACGGGCCGAACAGCTCACCACCGCCGGGGTCCTCCCGTACGGCCTCACCCGGACCGTCACCCGCGAACTGGAGACCGCCGACCGCGAGATCCGCCCCGGCGGCCCCGCCCCCGGGGACACCCGCACCACCGAGGAACTCGTCACCGCCTTCACCCGCGACCTGACGGACTTCCGGCGACGCTGTGGCCTGGAGCGCGTCGTGGTCGTCAATGTGGCATCCACGGAGCCGGCGTCGGGGGGCGTCGGGCTCCCACCCAGCACCCTGTACGCGGCCGCCGCCCTGCGCGCGGGATGCCCGTACGTCAACTTCACCCCGTCCACCGGACTGCGGCACCCCGCCCTCGCGGACCCGCTCGCCGCGAGCGGACTGCCCCACGCGGGCCGGGACGGCAAGACCGGCCAGACCCTGCTCCGCGCCGTACTGGCCCCGATGTTCCACCAGCGCGCCCTGACCGTACGCGCCTGGTCCGGAAGCAACCTCCTCGGCGGCGGCGACGGAGCCGCCCTCGCCGACCCGGCCGCCGCCGCGGCCAAGAACGCCGGCAAGGAACGCGTCCTCACCGACACGCTCGGCCCCGGCGTCGAAGGCCAGGTCCACATCGACGACGTCCCCGCCCTGGGGGAGTGGAAGACCGCCTGGGACCACATCGCCTTCGACGGCTTCCTCGGCACCCGCATGATCCTCCAGACCCTCTGGCAGGGCTGCGACTCCGCCCTCGCGGCCCCCCTCGTCCTCGACCTCGCACGCCTCACGGCCCGCGCGCACGAGCAGGGCCGCACCGGACCCCTGGAGGACCTCGCCTTCTACTTCAAGGACCCCGAAGGCACCCCACCGGCCTCCCTGGCGGACCAGTACGACCGCCTCCTGACCTTCGGCAGCTCCCTGGCCGACCACCCGGAATCGCGTGCCCCGGGGACGGCGGGTCGGGCCACGGACACCGCCACGGGTACGGCCAGGGGTACGGCTACGGGGACGGCCCGATGACCGGGCGCCGTACAGGCCGGGGACGGGCCTGGGCGGAACTCCTCCGCGTGTCGGCGCTGCTCTCGGTGCCCGGCGACGCCCTGGCGGGCGCGGCGGCGGCCGGGGCCCGCCCCGGCCGGGGGACGCTCTGCGCCCTCGGCGCCTCGCTCTGCCTGTACGAGGCGGGCATGGCCCTCAACGACTGGGCCGACCGCGCCGAGGACGCCGTCGAACGCCCCCACCGTCCGCTCCCCTCCGGCCGCATCGCCCCCGGCACCGCCCTCGCCGCCTCGGCGGCCCTGACGGCCGCGGGCCTGGCCCTGGCCTCCCGCGCGGGCCGCCCGTCCCTCGCGGTCGCCGCCGCCCTCGCCACCACGGTCTGGGCCTACGACCTCGGCCTCAAGCACACCCCGGCCGGCCCCGGAGCCATGGCCACGGCACGCGCCCTCGACCTCCTCCTGGGAGCCACGGCGTCGACCCGGGGGAGGGACACCCGTACCCGAGCCGCCCTCGACGCCCTCCCGTCCGCCGCCCTCCTCGGGGCGCACACCTACGCCGTCACCGCCGTCTCCCGCCACGAGACCCGGGGCGGCTCGACCCGCACCCCGCTCGCCGCGCTGGCCGTCACCCTGGCGGTGGCCGCCGCGGCGTCGGGAGGCCCGGGAGGACCGCGGCCGGACGCCGCCCGCCTCCGCCCGCTCCTCGCCCTGGCCTACGCCCGCACCCCGGCCCCGCTCCTCCTCCACGCCGCGCTCAACCCGTCCGCCGCCCTCACCGAGCGTGCCGTCGGCGGCGGGATCCGGGCGACCATCCCGCTCCAGGCCGCGCTCGCGGCCCGCGCCGGGGCGCCCGCGACCGCGCTCGCGCTCCTCGGCCTGGTCCCGGCCGCCCGCGCCCTCGCCCGGAAGGTGAGCCCCACATGAGCCCCACCCCCCGCCGCCCGGCCCCTTCCCCCGCCCCTGCCCCCGCTCCCCGACCCACCCCCGCGCCCCGCTCTTCTCCCCCCGCCCCCGCCCCTCCCTCCCGGCGCTCCCCTGCCACCCCCTCCCCGGCCGCTCCGTCCCCGGCCGCTCCCTCCCCGGCCGCCGCGGCCCGGCCGCGGTTCGGTTACGGCACCAACGGCCTCACCGACCTGCGGCTCGACGACGCCCTCGGGCTGCTCGCCGACCTCGGCTACGACGGCGTCGGGCTGACCCTCGACCACATGCACCTCGACCCCCTCGCCCCCGACCTGGCCACCCGTACCGCCCGGGTCGCCCGCCGCCTCGGCGAGCTGGGACTCGGTGCGACCGTCGAGACCGGCGGCCGCTACGTCCTCGACCCGCGGCGCAAACACGGCCCGTCCCTGCTCGACCCGGACGCCGGCGGCCGGGCCGCCCGCGTCGGGCTCCTCCTGCGGGCCGTCCGGGTCGCGTCCGACCTCGGCGCGCACGCCGTGCACTGCTTCAGCGGCGTCCTCCCCGCCGACACCCCGCCGGACGAGGCCTGGAAACGGCTCGCCTCCTCCCTCGCCCCCGTCCTCGAAGCCGCCGAGGCCGCCCGCGTCCCCCTGGCCGTCGAACCCGAACCCGGCCACCTCCTCGCCACCCTCGACGACTTCCACCACCTGCGCGGACTCCTCGGCGACCCGGCACCCGCCGTCCTCGGCCTCACTCTCGACATCGGCCACTGCCAGTGCCTCGAACCCCTCCCTCCCGCCGACTGCCTCCGCGCCGCCGCTCCCTGGGTGCACCACCTCCAGATCGATGACATGCGCCGGGGAGTCCACGAACACCTGCCCCTCGGCGACGGCGAGATCGACTTCCCGCCGGTGCTCGCCGCCCTCGCCGAACTCACCGCCGCCGGCTACCCGGGACTGACCGTCGTCGAGCTGCCCCGCCACTCCCACGCGGGACCCGAACACGCCCGCAGCTCCCTCTCCTTCCTGCGCCGGGAGGCCCCCGCATGCTGACCGTCCCCGCCGCCGCCCGCGCCTGGCTGGACAGCGCCCTCGCCGAAGCCGAGGCCCACGCCCCCGGCTGGGAGGAGCACTTCGTCACCGCGGGCCGGCACTGCGGGCGCGCGCACGCCGACGAGGCCCGCACCCGCCTCCTCCGGGCCGCCACAGCCGACGCCGCCACCCTCACCCGCCTCTACCGGCACGGCGCCGCCGCCGAGCGCCGTGCCGTCCTGCTCGCCCTCCCCGCCCTCGTCACCGGCCCCGAGGCCGTCCCCCTCGTCGAGGACGCCCTCCGCACACACGACACCTCCCTGATCGCCGCCGCAGTCGGCCCCTACGCCGCCACCCACCTCACCCCCCACGCCTGGCGGCACGCCCTCCTCAAGTGCCTCTTCACCGAGGTCCCCGTCGCCGCCGTCGCCGGACTCGCCGAACGCGCCGCCGGCGACGACGAACTCGCCCGGATGCTCGCCGACCACGCCGCCGAACGCACCGCGGCCGGCCGCGACGTCCCCGCCGACCTCACCCGCGTCCTCGCCCTCACCGCCCCCACCGAGGAGTCCTGATGCGCATCTTCGACCCCCACATCCACATGACCTCGCGCACCACGGACGACTACCGGGCGATGTACGACGCCGGTGTCCGCGCCCTCGTCGAGCCGTCGTTCTGGCTCGGCCAGCCGCGCACCTCGCCCGCCTCCTTCCACGACTACTTCGACGCCCTCCTCGGCTGGGAGCCCTTCCGCGCCGCCCAGTACGGCATCGCCCACCACTGCGCCCTCGCCCTCAACCCGAAGGAGGCCAACGACCCCCGCTGCGCACCCGTCCTCGACGACCTGCCCCGCTATCTCGCCAAGGACGGCGTCGTCGCCGTGGGCGAGATCGGCTACGACTCCCTGACACCCGCCGAGGACACCGCGCTCGCCACCCAGCTCCAGCTCGCCGCCGACCACGGCCTCCCGGCCCTCGTGCACACCCCGCACCGCGACAAGCTCACCGGGCTGCGCCGCACCGTCGACGTCGTGCGCGAGTCCGCGCTCGCCCCCGACCGCGTCCTCCTCGACCACCTCAACGAGACCACCGTCAAGGAGGCCGCCGACAGCGGCGCCTGGCTCGGCTTCTCCGTCTACCCCGACACCAAGATGGACGAGGACCGGACCGTCGCGATCCTCAAGGAGTACGGAACCGACCGGATCCTGGTGAACTCCGCCGCAGACTGGGGACGCAGCGACCCCCTCAAGACCCGCGCCGTCGCCCGCGCCATGCTCGCCTCCGGCTTCACGCACGACGACGTCGACCAGGTCCTCTGGCGCAACCCCGTCGCCTTCTACGGTCTCAGCGGACGCCTCCACCTCGACGTCCCCACCCCGCCGGACCTCCACGAGGGCAACTCCGTCCTCCGAGGCGGGGAATGAGGCGCCGCCATGCGCTTCCGGCACCCCGACGGCTCCACCGTCCACCTCGCCTACTGCACCAACGTCCACCCCGCCGAGACCCTCGACGGCGTCCTCGCCCAGCTCCGCGACCACTGCGAGCCCGTCCGCCGACGCCTCGGCCGCGACCGCCTCGGCATCGGCCTCTGGCTCGCCCGGGACGCCGCCCGCTCCCTGATCACCGACCCGGCCTCGCTCCGCGCCCTCCGCGCCGAACTCGACCGCCGGGGACTCGAAGTGGTCACCCTGAACGGCTTCCCCTACGAGGGGTTCGGCGCCGACGAGGTCAAGTACCGCGTCTACCGGCCCGACTGGACCCACCCCGACCGCCTCGCGCACACCACCGACCTCGCCCGGCTCCTCGTCGCCCTGCTCCCCGAGGACGTCACCGAAGGCTCCGTCTCCACACTGCCCCTCGCCTGGCGCACCCCCTTCGACGCCGAGGCGGCCGCCACCGCCCGCGCCGCCCTGACGACCCTCGCCGGACGCCTCGACGCCCTGGAGGAGCTCACCGGCCGGAGCATCCGCATCGGCCTCGAACCCGAGCCCGGATGCGTCGTCGAGACCGTCGCCGACGCCGTCGCCGCGCTCACCGCCCCACCGGACGCGCACCCGCACCCCGGCCCCCCACCCGCCCCGACGGGCAGCCCCGGCCCCCGCATCGGCGTCTGCCTCGACACCTGCCACCTCGCGACCTCCTTCGAGGACCCGCGCACCGCCCTGGACGCGCTCGCCGCCGCCTGCATCCCCGTCCCCAAGGCGCAGCTCTCCGCCGCGCTCCACGCGGAGCACCCGCACCTCCCGGAGGCCAGGGCCGCGCTCGCCGCCTTCGCCGAACCCCGCTTCCTCCACCAGACCCGCACCCGGACCGCCGCCGGCCTCCGCGGCACCGACGACCTCCCCGAGGCGCTCGCGGCCTCCGGACACCGGGGCACGACCGCGCACGGCCTGCCCGACGCCACCCCCTGGCGCTCCCACTTCCACGTCCCCCTGCACGCGCCGCCCGCGCCCCCGCTCACCTCCACGCTGCCCGTCCTCCAGGACGCCCTCGCCCTGCTCGTCGGCGGCCCGCACCCGGTCACCCGCCACCTGGAGGTCGAGACCTACACCTGGCAGGCCCTGCCACCCGAGAGCCGCCCCCGCACCAGGGCCCGCCTCGCCGACGGAATCACCGCCGAACTGACCCTGGCCCGCGACCTGCTGACCGACCTCGGCCTCAAGGAACTCCCATGACCGACCCCGTGCCCACCGCACCGCCCGCACCCGCACCCACCCCTCTCCTGGTACTCGACGTCGTCGGCCTCACCCCGCGGCTCCTGCCGCACATGCCGCACCTGGCCGCCCTCGCCCGCGGCGGCTCCCAGGCCCCGCTCTCCACCGTCCTGCCCGCCGTCACCTGCGCCGCGCAGACCACCTTCCTCACCGGCACCCTCCCCGCCGAGCACGGCATCGTCGGCAACGGCTGGTACTTCCGCGAGCTCGGCGACGTCCTGCTGTGGCGCCAGCACAACGGCCTGGTCTCCGGCGACCGCCTCTGGGACGCGGCCCGCCGCAGCCACCCCGACTACACCGTCGCCAACATCTGTTGGTGGTACGCGATGGGCGCCGACACCGACATCACCGTCACCCCCCGTCCCGTCTACTACGCCGACGGACGCAAGGAGCCCGACTGCTACACCCGGCCCCCCGCCCTGCACGATGAACTCACCGAGAGGTTCGGCACCTTCCCCCTCTTCCACTTCTGGGGACCCGGCGCCGACCTCGTCTCCAGCCGCTGGATCGTCGACGCCACCCGCCACATCCTGCGCACCCGCCGGCCCGACCTCGCCCTCTGCTACGTCCCGCACCTGGACTACGACCTCCAGCGCTACGGCCCCGACGACCCGCGCTCCTTCCGGGCCGCGGCCGCGCTCGACACCGTCCTCGCACCGCTTCTCGCGGAGGCGCGCGCCGAGGGCCGCACGGTCGTGGTGCTCTCCGAGTACGGCATCACCCGGGTCGAGCGGCCGGTCGACATCAACCGGGCCCTGCGGCGCGCCGGACTCCTGGAGGTCCACACCCAGGACGGCATGGAGTACCTGGACCCGATGGCCTCCCGGGCGTTCGCCGTCGCCGACCACCAGATCGCCCACGTCTACGTCAGGCGGCCGACCGACCTGCCGGCCGTGCGGGAGGCGCTCGCCGGGCTGCCCGGTCTGGAACGGCTCCTCGACGACGTCGGCAAGAAGGAGCACGGCCTCGACCATCCGCGCTCGGGGGAGCTGGTCGCCCTGGCCGAGCCCGACGCCTGGTTCACGTACTACTACTGGCTCGACGACGCCCGTGCCCCCGACTTCGCGCAGCTGGTCGAGATCCACCGCAAACCCGGCTACGACCCCGCGGAACTCCTCATGGACCCGCTCGATCCCTACGTACGGATCAAGGCGGCGCGCGAGATCGCCCGCAAGAAGCTCGGTATGCGGTACCGGCTCGCGGTCGTCCCGCTCGATCCCTCACCGCTCCGCGGCAGCCACGGCCGCCTCCCCGCGAACGAGGACGAAGGTCCGCTCATCCTGTGCTCCACCCCCCGCGCCCTGGACGGCCGCGTCGCGGCCACCGATGTGAAGAAGCTGCTGCTCGGGCTGGCCGGGATCGCCGAGACCCCGAGCTGAACCCGCGCAGCCCGCCGGATCGGTCCGAACGCGCCGGCCCCGAACTCCTCGGGGTGCCCGGTCGGACGTCCCCGGTCGAATCCAGTGAAGCAGCCCCGTCCGACAGCCAAGGAGTTATCCACAGATGAGTTTCCCTCGCCGCAACCAAGGCTCCGACGACCCCGAGCTCGGCCGGCGGCTCAGCCGCCGCAACATGCTGGGCGTCGCCGCCGGCGCGACCGCCGCAGCGCTCCTCGGGGCGGCGGTCCCCGCGGCCGCGGCCACCGCCTCCCCGGGCCCCGGCCAGGGCCACGGGCACGGCCGCCCCGTCCTGCCGCCCGGCCGCCTGGGCATCCAGCTCTACTCGCTCCGGGACAAGGTCTCGACCCTCGGATTCGCCGCCGTCTTCGCCGAACTCCAGAAGTACGGATACGACGAGGTCGAGTACGCCGGCTACACCCAGGGCTCCGCCGGCCCCATCAGCCTCTCCCAGCTCAAGCGCCTCACCCGTGACCACGGGCTGCGCCCGATCGGCAGCCACGTCGGCTACTACGCGAGCGATCCCGCCGCGTACACGTTCGCGCAGAACCTCGACCGCGTCCTCGACGACGCGGCGGCCCTCGGCCTGCCGCACATCGGCACGGCGTCGGGGCCCTGGCGCTACGGCTCCACCGTCGACGGGTGGAAGCGGTGCGCCGAGGAGTTCAACCGGTACGGCGAGGCGGCGAGGAGGCGCGGCATGAAGTTCTACCAGCACAACCACTCGGAGGAGTTCTCCTTCGCGAGCGACCGGCCCGACGTGCGCCTGTACGACGTGCTGCTCGCCGAGACCGACCCCGACCTGGTGCACCTGGAGATGGACATCTTCTGGGCGTACGTCGGCCAGTACCGCTACTCGGTCCGCCCGGACGGGACGCCCGCCCCGTTCGACCCGCTCGACTACGTCCTCGACCAGCCGGACCGCTATCCGCTCTTCCACGTCAAGGACGGCGACCGGGACGACACGGCCGTTCCCTACGGCTACCGGATGACGGACGTGGGGGACGGGGACATCGACTACAAGCGCTTCATCTCGGCGGTCAACCGGACCCGCCACGGCCGGCACGCCCACCACTGGCAGGCGGAGCACGACAACCCCGTCGACTCCCTCGCCTTCGCCCGCAGGTCCAGCGCCCACCTGCACGGGCTGCGCGAGCGAGGCCGCTGACTCCGGAGCCGCGGGGTGCGGCACCGCCGCACCCCGCCCCGTCGTCCGCACTCCCCGTGAGCGGACGGCGGCGCCCCGTGCGCACGGCGGCGGGATCCGCGCCCGCCCGGGGCCGCGAGGCGGCACCACCCCACTGACCACGGAAAACGCTGGTGAAAGGCACCTGGAACCCCTGGTAGAGTTACATCTGTCGCCGCGGGGAGAACCCGCAGCGGCAGACACCTTGTCCGGGTGGCGGAATGGCAGACGCGCTAGCTTGAGGTGCTAGTGCCCTTTATCGGGCGTGGGGGTTCAAGTCCCCCCTCGGACACCAGCGGAAATGCCGGTCGATCTCGCATCGACCGGCATTTCGCGTTGTGGGGGCCGGTCCGTCACGCCCTGCGGGCCACGACCAGGCGGCAGCGCGGGCTGCCGTCCTCGCGGGTGCCCAGGGGGGTCACGGGGGTGAGGCCGACCTCGAAGCCCGCGTCCTCCAGGCGGCGGCGGACGTCGGCGAGGCGGAAGGTGCGGTAGTACATGACGAAGGGCGGGCGCCACAGGGCGTTGCGGACCCGCATCGTGGCGTCGAAGCCCCACAGCGTCCAGTAGAGGCGGGAGCCGACCCGGGGCGGCGCACCGACGGGGAAGGCGAACGTGCCGCCCGGCCGCAGGGAGGCGTGGACCTGCTGGAACAGGGTGCGCTGCTCGTCCGGCAGGAAGTGGCCGAAGGCGCCGAAGCTGACGGCGAGGTCGAAGACCGGTGCGAAGGGCAGGGCCAGGGCGTCGGCGCGGACCAGTTCCGCCGAGGGGTGGGCCGCGCGGGCCCGGGCCAGCATGCCCGTACTGAAGTCCACGCCGGTCACCGGTCCCGCGCACACGGAGCGGAGGACGCCGAGCCCGGCGCCGGTGCCGGTGCACACGTCGAGGCCGGAGTCGAAGGGGCCGAGGCCCTCCAGGGTGTGGGCGACGGCGCCGAGGAGGCGGTCGGAGGTGCGGAACGGGGTCGCGTCGAACTTGTCCGCGAGCAGGTCGTAGCCGTGCTCGACGGAGGAGAGGGCCTGGGCGGTCAGCTCGCGGAGGCTGGGGCCCTGCGGGGTGAACATGCCCCCGACCCTATGCGCTCGGGGGCCGCCCGGGGCGGGGATCGCCCGGGCCTGGGACGCCGCGGGCCGGGAGCGGAGGGCGGACGCGGCCGGTCCGAGGGGCCGGCCGGGTCAGAGCGCGCTGCTCACCGAGGGGCGGGCCGGGTCAGAGCGCGCTGCCCACCGGGGGGCCGGCCCAGGAGGGGGCGATGCCCGTCAGCTGGCAGACCAGCAGGTAGAGCGGGATGGGCGGGGTGTAGGGCGAGGTGCCGTCGGGGTGGTGGATGAGGCGCGGACGGCGGTCCGGGATCTCGGCGCCCGGTGCGTAGCAGGCGGGCAGGGGCCAGCTGACGTCGTGGTCGGAGCCGGCGGGGACCAGCCACCACCACCAGTCGGAGTCCGCGTAGACGCAGCCCTTGGAGGGGAGCCGGGAGAGGATCTTGAAGCCGAAGCGGGCGGGGACGCCGACGGCGTCGCAGCCGAGACCGGTGTGGAGGCCGACGGGGACGGCGAGGCGGGTCGCGGCCAATTCGCGGGGGCGGCCGGCGCCGCGGAGATCGGGTGCGCGGCGGGGGTCCGGCAGGCGGTCGCCGGGGAGGGGGCCGCGGATTCCGGGGAGCAGCGGGATCATGCGGGTGCCCTTGGACCTCAGCACGTTTCCCCCATGCCGTGGGCCAGCTCGGCCCAGACGACCTGGGCGGTGCCGTGTCCCGTGCGGTCGGCGCCCCAGGCGGTGCAGAGCGCGTCGACGATGAGGAGGCCGCGGCCCCGCTCGTCCTCGCCGCAGTCGCGTATCCGGGGGTCGGCCGGACCGCCCTCGTCGCGCACGGATATCCGGAGGGTGTCCTCGCCCTCGCGGATCTCGCATATGAAGCGGTCGCTCGCGGTGTGCACCACGGCGTTGGTGACGAGCTCGGAGACGATCAGGGCCACCGTGTCGCGGATGTCGGGGCCGCAGCCCCAGAGGATGAGGCGTTCCTCCGCGAGCCTGCGGGCGCGCGCGACCGAGGACGTGAGGGCGGGGAGCTCGAAGGCGAAGCGGCGGACGCCATCGGTATCGGTCTGGGGCTGCGGGCGCGGGGCCATGACTCGGGGACTCATGAGACCTGAAGGCTGCGCGTTACCAGAAGCCACGACCGGTTCCTCACAACAGTGGGCAGGAGTGCCGTACGAAGCTGTCGCCGTGGCGCGGGGGCGCACGGCGGCAGCGTGTACTGGTTCACACCGGAACACTGTCCTCCTGAGTCGGACACTTGGCAAGTGGCACTCTGGAAATTCCAGAGTGCTGTGTTCTCTCTGGCCCGGCTTCGTGGCACACTCGTCGAAACAGTGCGTCGGGGAGGTCTGAGAGTGAGCGAGCCGCGGTCCGCCCCGACGGTGGGACAGGTCGTTCTCGGCAGGCGCCTGCAGGATCTGCGGGAGCGGGCCGGACTGAAGAGGGAAGAGGCCGCGAAGGTCCTCCGGGTGGCCCCCGCCACCGTACGGCGGATGGAGACCGCCGAAGTCGCACTGAAGATCCCGTACGTGCAGCTCCTCCTGAGGGAGTACGGGATCACGGACTCCGAGGCGGAGGGGTTCATCGCCCTCGCGGAGGAGGCCAATCTCCCCGGCTGGTGGCAGCGGTTCCACGACGTGCTGCCCGGCTGGTTCTCCATGTACGTGAGCCTGGAGGGGGCGGCCAGCCTCATCCGGGCGTACGAGCCCCAGTTCGTCCCCGGTCTCCTCCAGACCGAGGACTACGCCCGCGCCATTCTGCGCAGCGGGGCGGTCGGTGGCGGCAGTGATGCCGCCAAGGACGAGGACGCCGAGCGGCATGTAGCCCTGCGGATGGAGCGTCAGTCCCTGTTGACCAGGGAGGACGCCCCGAAGTTCTGGGTGATCATGGACGAGACGGTGTTCCGCCGACCGGTCGGCGCCGGGCCCGAAGTGATGCGCGACCAGCTCGACCGGCTGCTCGAAGCGTCGGAGCTGCCGAACGTCACCCTGCAGATCGCGGAGTTCGCGTCCGGCCACCACCCCGGCACCTACGGACCGTTCGTCCTCTTCCGCTTCGCCATGCCCGAACTTCCGGACATGGTCTACAGCGAGTACCTGACCGGCGCCGTCTATCTCGACGCGCGCCCCGAGGTGGCATCCCACCTGGAGGTCATGGACCGCATGGCGGCGCAGGCCGCGACTGCACAACGCACGAAGGAGGTTCTCCGGAATCTCCGCAAGGAGCTGTGAATGGATCGCATATACAACGGCATGCCCGCCGCTGAGCTCGGTGCCGAGGGCTGGCACAAGCCATGGAGCGGCGGGAACGGGGGCAACTGCGTGGAGGCCATGAAGCTGGCCGACGGCAGAGTCGCCGTGCGACAGTCCGCAGACCCTGAAGGACCAGCGCTCATCTACACCCACGGGGAGATCGCGGCATTCATCCAGGGGGCTAAATCCGGTCAGGCTGACTTTCTCCTCACCTGACCCCTTCCGTACCACCCCTACCGTCGCGTAACTCTTGCTGCAGTGCCACTCGTTCATCCCGACCAGGAGCGCCGATGACCCAGGACCCCGCGTCCCCGCGGAGTGAGATACGGATCGACACCAGCACGCCGCACCCGGCGCGCATGTACGACTGGTTCCTGGGCGGCAAGGACAACTACCCGGTCGACGAGGCGATGGCACGCCAGCTGCTCACCGTCGACGCCCGAGGCCGGGACATGGCCCGCGTCAACCGGGCCTTCATGCACCGCGCCATCCGCTGGCTCAGCGCCCACGGCGTCCGCCAGTACCTGGACATCGGTACGGGCATCCCGACCGAGCCCAACCTGCACCAGATCGCGCAGGAGGCCGCCCCGGACTCCCGCATCGTCTACTGCGACAACGACCCGATCGTGCTCGCGCACGCGGCCGCCCTGCTGCGCTCGACCCCGCAGGGGGCCACCGAGTACATCCAGGCGGACGCCCGCGAGCCCGAGGTCATCCTCGAAAGGGCCGGAAAGGTCCTTGACTTCGACCAGCCCATCGCGCTGTCGATGCTCGCCCTGCTGCACTTCGTGGGCGACGAGGACAACGCGTACGAGCTGGTCGGCAAGCTCGTGGACCAGCTCGCGCCGGGCAGCTACCTCGTCCTCTCCCACGTCACCGGGGACTTCAACCCCGAGGGCGCGGCCGAGGCGGTCGCGATGTACAAGGCGCGGGGGCTGACCCTGCGGCCCCGGTCGCGGGACGAGCTGGCGGCGTTCTTCGACGGCCTGGAGTTCGTCGAGCCGGGCGTCTCCCTCACCGCGGAGTGGCACCCGGAGCTCGGCGAGCCGGTCCCGGTGCCGGGCGACGAGCCCATCCCCGGGTGGGCCGCGGTCGCCCGCAAGCCCTGACCGTTCCGCACCGGGTGAGGCCCCGCCGACCGAGTCGGCGGGGCCTCACCCGTGTCCCGCGTCCGCCGGGAGCGTCACGGCTCGACGAGCGTCACCAGGAACTCCCGCGGCCGGCTGACGTTGCCGGCCGCGTCGACGGTGCGGTACTCGATCCGGTGGGTGCCGTAGTCGGGCGTCGCGTCGTCCCAGGGCACCGCGCGGCTCCGGCCCAGCTTCCCGTACACGAGGTCGTCGATCACCGTGCCGCCGGGGGTGAAGCGGAACGGCGCGTCCGCGTCCGTCGGCCAGCCGTAGTACGTGTACCAGCCGTCGCCGTCCACCCGGAACTGGCTGACCACCGCGCCCTCCTGGTCGTCCCGTGCGGTCAGCCTCATCGTGAACGGCCCGTCGTACACGTACTCCACGGGCCGCCCGTGCCGCCCCACCGTGCGCACCGGCGCGGAGAGTTCGTACGAGACCGCGGCCGGCCGGGCGTCCACGGTCCAGGTCAACTCCTCGTCCGTCCCCGCGATGCGGGCGGTCAGGGTGTGGGTGCCGGTGCCCACCGCGAGCGAACGCAGGTCCAGGTCCCGGTCGTTGGCGCCGGTCGCGACGGGCCGGCCGTCAAGGCGCCAGCGCACGGCCGGAGTGCGGTCCACCGGATGCGTGGTGTCCGCGTGGACGACCGACCGGGCCCCGACGGGAGCGCCGAGCGGGGTGTGCCCGGTGAACGCCGGGGCCGTCCCGTCGCGCGCCGTGGTGAGCGCCGGGTCCACGGTCCAGGTGACGGTACGGGTGAGCGCCGCCGACGCGCGGACCGCCGGGTCGCGGACGAAGGGCGTCGGGTCCGTGACGGTCGCGGTGAGGGTGTGTGGCCCGGGGGAGAGCCGCAGGGGGCGCAGGTCGACGCTGCGGGCCCCACGGGTGGGCAGCGCCCGCCCGTCCAGGCGCCAGGTCACGGCGAGCGCGCCCCCCACCGGGTGGAGGGTGTCCACCCAGACCGTCCGGTCTGCCCCGATCGGGGCCGTGGCGGGCGTGTGGCCCTGGACCAGGTTCACCTTGGCGGAGATCGCCTTGACCATCACCTCGCGCTCGACCTGGTCGAAGGCGTAGCCGAGGGTCTTCATCAGGGAGTGCCGGCTCGGCCGCCACACGCCCTTCGTGCTGTACATCCCGCCTTCGTGGCGGCCGACGACTCCGCCGGACTCGCTCTCCTCGCCGAGCCAGCGCCACCACTTGGCGCGCCGGTCGCGCATCTGGCGCTCCGTCAGCAGCGTGTGGTGCGGGGAGGTGGGCTCGGGCCCGGAGTACGTCCCGCCCGGTACGCCCCGCGCGTAGTAGTCGTACTCGTCCTGGAGGCCGCCGAGCGAATGGCCGATCTCGTGCGGGGTGATGAGCGAGGAGAGCGCGTTGCCGCCGGACGCGGTGGCGTAACCGCCGCCCGCGCCGCCGTAGGTGGAGCTGTGGGCGAGGGCCACCACCTGCCGGTTGGCGGCGCTCGTGCCGGGGACGAGGTCGGCGAGCGCGGCGGCCTTCCGGCTGTCGACGGTCAGCAGCCGCTGCACGCTGCCCGGATCGCAGCCGCCCCAGAACCCCATGTCGAGGGCGGTGTCACGGGCGGGGGCGTCCAGGCCGGGGTCGCAGTCCACCCCCGACTCGGCCGAAGGGACCTCGACCGCCCAGACGTTGATGTACGAGCGGTAGGAGGCGAAGGGCTCGACGCTCCACAGGGTGTTCAGGTGCCGGTCGAGGTCCGCCCGGAACGCCGGCAGCTCCGCCGCGGTGTAGCCGTCGCCCATGAACACCAGGTTGAACCGCCGGTCCGCGGGTCCGGTGGTCTGCACGGGGACGACGGCCGGACCGTCGGCGGGCGTCGGCGTCCCGGCGGCCGCCGGCACGGTTCCCACCAGGCCGGCGGCCAGCAGGCAGACCGCGAGGACGCGGGCCACCTCTCGTCGAACTCCTGTGCGCTGTGAGGTCATGGGGCGCGAGCCTAGGCCGCACCCCCGCCCGCGTAAAGCCGTTCGCCGGCCGTACGCCGCGACGACGGCCGCGCCGCGGTCCGCGGCCTTCTCAGTGCCGCAGGTAGGCCAGGCCCGGGTGCTCCGCGGTGTACCCCTCCACCAGGCGGCGGGCCACCGCCACCGAGTCGACCAGCGGGTGCAGGGCGAAGGCCTTGACGGCGGTCGCCCGCGAGCCGCTCTCCGCCGCCGCGAGGACCTCCCGCTCCACCGCCTTCACGGCGGTCACCAGGCCGACCGCGTGGTACGGCAGGGGCGACACCGCGACCGGACGGGCGCCGTTCGCGTCCACGAAGCAGGGGACCTCGATCACGGCGTCCGCGTCGAGTGCGGAGAGGGTCGTGCCGTTGCGCACGTTGAGGATGAGCGTGGCCCGCTCCCCCCGCGCGATGGCCCGCATCAGCGCCAGGGCCACCTTCTCGTAGCCGCCGGACTCCAGGTCCTCCTCGTCGCGCTCCCCGATCCCGGCGGCCTCCCGGTTGGCCGCCATGTAGGTGGCCTCCCGGTCGGCGAGCGTACGGTGCCAGGCGGCGAGCGCCGGGGTGTCCGGCCTGCCCATCTCCTCGTAGAACGCGCCCTGCTGGTCGCGGAGGTAGGCGCCGCGGGTCCGCCCGGCCGACCGGTAGGCCGCCACGGCCTCCCGGTTGAAGTAGTAGTAGTGCAGGTACTCGTTGGGGATCGCGCCCAGGGAGCGCAGCCACTCCGGTCCGAAGAGCCTGCCCTCCTCGAAGGAACCGAGCGCCTTCTCGTCGGCGAGCAGCCGGGGCAGCTCGTCCCGCCCGTCGATCCTGAGGCCCCGCAGCCAGCCGAGGTGGTTGAGCCCCACGTAGTCGATCGAGGCCCGGTCCGGGTCGGCCCCCAGGATCCGGGCGACCCGGCGGCCCAGTCCGACGGGGGAGTCGCAGATGCCGACGACCCGGTCGCCGAGGATCCGCGACATCGCCTCCGTGACGAGCCCGGCCGGGTTGGTGAAGTTGATGACCCAGGCGTCCGGGGCGAGTTCGGCGATCCGGCGCGCGATGTGCACCGCGACCGGCACGGTCCGCAGCCCGTACGCGATGCCGCCGGCGCCCACCGTCTCCTGCCCGAGCACCCCTTCGGCCAGCGCGATCCGCTCGTCCGCGGCCCGGCCTTCGAGTCCGCCGACGCGGATCGCGGAGAACACGAAGTCGGCGCCCCGCAGCGCCTCGTCCAGATCGGTCGTCGCCGTGACGGCCGGTGCGTCCGGCACCCCCGCGCCCTGCTCCGCGAGGACCCGGGCGATCGCCGAGAGCCGCCCCTCGTCGAGGTCGTACAGGGTGACACGGGTGACCCGCCCCTCGGCGCGGTCGCCGAGGAGAGCGCCGTACACCAGCGGTACCCGGAACCCGCCGCCTCCGAGAATCGTCAGTTTCATGCCCGTACGCTACTCGGACCCGCCCCGTGAGCAGCGGGACCCGGCCCCGGCGTCCACCCGGCCGTCCACATGCCGGGCGCCCCGGCCCCTCGCCCGCCGGCCCGCCGCATCCCCGCCGCTCCCACCTGTCCCCGCCGTCGCCCGTCCCGCCCCACCGCGCGACGGCGGCGTCCACCCGGTGGGAGACAATGACCGCATGTCCCGACGCAAGACCCGCCCCCGTACCGCCCCGGCCCCTCCGGCCGCGCCCTCCGTCACCCCGGAGTCACCCTGCCCGTGCGGCCTCGACGCCGCGTACGGGGCGTGCTGCGGCCGGTTCCACGCGGGGACGGGCGGCGGCGCGCCGACCGCCGAGCTGCTCATGCGCTCCCGCTACAGCGCCTTCGTCGTCCGCGACGAGGCCTATCTGCTGCGCAGCTGGGCACCGGAGACCCGCCCCGGCGCGGTCGACTTCGACCCGGGGATGCGCTGGACGGGCCTGGAGATCGAGTCGGCCACCGACGGCACCGCCTTCCACCGGCACGGCACCGTCACCTTCACCGCCCGCTACGTCCACGGCGGCGAGTCCGGAGCGATGCACGAGCGGAGCCGCTTCGCCCGCCACGAGGGAGCCTGGGTGTACGTGGACGGGGACGTCGACGCGTAGCCGCCGGGCGACCGGAGGCCGGGCGCGGGCCGAGCGGGAGGCCGGGCGAGGCCCGGCCCGGGTCGGGATCGGAAGCTCGGGCGCGGTCCGGTGCCGTGCGGCCCCGGCTCAGGCTCCCGTCGTCCGGGTCAGGGCGCGCCCGCCGTCGCGGTCGAGCGACCGGTCGGGGAGTCCGTTCGCGAGGTCCTCGGCGACGACCTTCTTGGCGATGGCGTCCGTCGCCACCCGCAGTTCGGGTCCGCTGGGCCGGCCGATCTCCCGCTCGACGCGGTCGGACAGCCAGTCGCCCCACGCGTGCGTGATGACGTCCGCCTCGCGCTTGCCCGCCGGCGTGTGGGAGAGCAGATGCCCGTCGCGGGTCAGGAACCCCTCGTCGACCATCCGGTCGAAGACCGGCAGCAGCACCTCGGGCGGGACCCGCCGGCCCGCCGAGATGAGCCCCAGGCTCGCGTGGCCGACCGTCCGCGTGTAGAGCTCGACCTGCATGACCGCCCACGCGCCGGCCGTGTCGAGCCGGGTGTCGGACGTGTCGAGGATCCGCCGCGCGGTGGCGAGGTCGATCCGGCGCATGATCCTGCCCACGGCCAGTTCGAGGTGCTGGGCGGAGTCGCCCGACGAGGTCGGCGAGGAGAAGCCCTCGCCCATGTCGGGTGCGGCGGCCCGGGCCGAGTCGCGGAGCGTCACCTGCTTGAGGAAGAGAGCGACGACGAAGCCGACGGCGGCGACCGGGACCGTCCAGAGGAAGACGGTGTGGAGCGTGTCGGCGTAGGCGTTGACGATGGGCTCCGCGACCTGCTCCGGCAGCCCGTGCACCCCGTCCGGGCTCTGCGCCGCCCGCGCGACGGCCGCCGGGTCCAGACCCTGGCTCGCGGCCACGGCCGAGGCCTCGGCGACGCCGGTCCGGAGGTTGGGCGTGAGGGAGTTGACGTAGATCGTGCCGAAGACCGCGGTCCCGAACGAGCTGCCGAGGGTGCGGAAGAAGGTGACGCCCGAGGTGGCGGTGCCGAGGTCGGCGTACTCGACGGTGTTCTGCACGGCGATGGTGAGGACCTGCATGCACAGGCCGATGCCGACGCCCAGCACGAACATGTACAGCGACGCGAGCCAGGTGCCGGTCCCCGGTTCCATCAGCGACAGGAGGTAGAGCCCGAGGCCCATCACCAGGCAGCCGACGATCGGGAAGGTCCGGTAGTGGCCGGTCTTGCTGACCACGTTTCCGCTGAAGATCGAGGCGATGAGCAGACCGACGACCATCGGCAGGGTGCGGATGCCGGAGACGGTCGCCGAGTCCCCGTCGACGTACTGGAGGTACGTCGGAAGGAACGTCATCGCCCCGAGCATGGCGAAGCCGACCACGAAGCTCAGCACGGAGCAGACGGTGAAGACCGGGTTGCCGAACAGCCGCATGGGCAGCATGGGCTCGGCCGCCCGGGTCTCCACCCAGCAGAACAGACCGAGCGCGACGACGCCGCCGGCGAACAGCCCGATGATGACCCCGGACGTCCAGGCGTACTCGTTGCCGCCCCAACTGGTCGCCAGGATCAAGGCGCTGGCGCCGGCGGCGACCAGCGCGATGCCCGCGTAGTCGATCACCGGCTTGCTCGCCGACCGCACGGAGGGGATCGTGCGGGCCGCGGCGATCACGACCAGGATCGCGATGGGCACGTTGACGTAGAAGGCCCAGCGCCAGCTGAGGTGGTCGGTGAACAGGCCGCCGAGCAGCGGGCCGATGACGGTGGAGACACCGAACACCGCCCCGATCGCCCCCTGGTACTTGCCGCGCTCGCGCAGCGGGATCACGTCGGCGATCAGCGCCATCGACGTGACCATCAGACCGCCCGCGCCGACCCCCTGGAGACCGCGCCAGACGATCAGCAGCGTCATGTTGGTGGCGAGTCCGCAGAGGAACGAGCCGGTGATGAAGACGACCGCCGAGATCTGGAAGATCACCTTGCGGCCGAACAGGTCGCCGAACTTGCCGACCAGCACGGTCGCGACCGTCTCGGCCAGCAGGTAGGAGGTGACCACCCACGACATGTGGGCGGCGCCGCCGAGGTCCGAGACGATCGTGGGCAGAGCGGTGCCGACGATCGTCTGGTCGAGCGCGGCGAGGAGGACACCCAGCATGATCGTGCCGAAGACGATGTTGCGGCGGCGGCGGTCGAGCACGGGAGGCTCGGTGGCGGCCGGGGGCGCGGGCGCTGCGTCGCTGGTCGTGGTCACTCTCGCAGCGTCACACCGGCCCCGACCGGGTGCATGCGGGGGTCGGCCGAACGGCGGACCGGCGGGGACTGCGCCGGCCGGCCCCGTCAGGGCGTGACGGGCAGCTTCGGGTGGTGCTTGGCGAGGATCTTGTTGGCCCGCGCGAGCGCGGCGAGCGCGTGCTCCCGGTCCGCCCGGTCCTCCGCGCAGAGCGGCCCCCGGAAGCGGTACACCTCGCGCGCCGCGCAGTCCGCGTCGATCTCGGCCTGGAGGACGTGCAGCGGCAGGCAGGAGCCGATCAGCGCGGCCACACGGTCGGGGATCGGGACGGGTACGAGGCGCGAGGGCGAGGTGATCACGGGTCAGTCCTAGTGGGTCCGGGAAGCATACGGAAGGGTTCAGCCCTCCATACGTACCGGATCGCCGTACGGGTTCCGGCACGGCGATGTCGCGGTGGGGCAACGACGCGACGGCGCTCCTGAGGGGCGCACGGACGGTCCGGCGGACGACCCGATGCGCCCCCGTCACGCCTGCGGGGGCGTTCCCGCAGGTACGGGCACGGGTCGTGGCCGCGGGATTGTGCACCGTCCCTGTGTATCGGCCGTACGTGCGACGAACGCATGGCCGACCGAGGGCGGTTGGCGGCGCCGGGAGGCCCGGGGAGTGTGCCGCATCTCACTCGGCGGACCGGCGCCCTCCGGACAGCGTCCGGACACTATGTCAGGATCTCGGACAGGTCGTACGAGACCGGCTCGTCCAGTTGTCCGTATCCGCAGGACTCCGGCGTCCGGTCCGGGCGCCACCGCTTGAACTGAGCCGTGTGCCGGAACCGGTCGCCCTCCATGTGGTCGTACCCGACCTCGCAGACCCGCTCGGGCCGCAGCGCCACCCAGGACAGGTCCTTCTTCCCCGACCAGCGGCTCGGCGCCCCCGGCAGCCGCGCGCCCGCATGCGCCGCCTCCTCCGCCCACGCCGCCCAGGGGTGCCCGTCGGGCGGGTCCATCCGGAGGGGTGCGAGCTCCTCGACGAGTTCGGCCCGCCGCAGCGCGGTGAACGCCGCGCACACGCCGACGTGCTGGAGGGAGCCCCGGTCGTCGTACAGACCGAGGAGCAGCGAGCCGACCACCGGTCCGCTCTTGTGGAAGCGGTAGCCGGCCACCACGACGTCCGCCGTCCGCTCGTGCTTGATCTTGTACATGAGACGGGCGTCCGGCCGGTAGGGCAGGTCGAGCGGCTTGGCCACGACCCCGTCGAGGCCCGCTCCCTCGTACTGCTCGAACCAGCGGGCGGCCAGCTCCGCGTCCCGCGTCGCGGGCGCGAGGTGCACGGGCGCGTCCACGCCGGAGAGCATCCGCTCCAGAGCCTCCCGCCGCTCGGCCAGCGGCGCGTCGAGCAGGGACTCGTCCCCGAGGGCGAGCAGGTCGAAGGCCACGAACAGCGCCGGGGTCTTCTCGGCGAGCATCCGGACCCGGGACTCCGCGGGATGGATCCGCTCGCTGAGCCGGTCGAAGTCGAGGTGCCCGCCGTGCTCCACGACGATCTCGCCGTCGACCACGCACCGCTCCGGCAGCCGGGCCGCGAGCGCCTCCACCAGCTCGGGGAAGTAGCGGGTGAGCGGCTTGCCCGTACGGCTGCCGATGACGAGCTCCGGCCCGTCCCGGTGCACGATCGCGCGGAAGCCGTCCCACTTCGCCTCGTACTGCATCCCGGGCGGGATCCGCTTCACCGACTTGGCCAGCATCGGTTTCACGGGCGGCATCACCGGAAGATCCATGAGCCGATTGTCCGGTATGCGGGAGTTGTCGGCGAGCCCTAGGCTGGCCGGCATGGCAGGCAAGGCGGCAGCGGTGGAACTGGAAGTCGGCGACCGGACCGTGCGCGTGTCCAATCCGGACAAGGTGTACTTCCCCGAACCCGGCTACACCAAGCTCGACATGGTCAGCTACTACCTGGCCGTCGGCGACGGCATCACCCGGGCCCTGCGCGACCGCCCCACCACCCTGGAGCGCTACCCCGACGGGGTGACCGGGGAGTCGTTCTTCCAGAAGCGGGCCCCCAAGTACCTCCCCGACTGGATCCCGACCGCCCACATCACCTTCCCCAGCGGCCGCTCCGCCGACGAGATGTGCCCCACCGAACCGGCGGCCGTGCTCTGGGCGGCCAACCTCGGCGCCATCACCTTCCACCCCTGGCCGGTGCGCCGCGAGGACACCGACCACCCCGACGAACTCCGCATCGACCTGGACCCCCAGCCGGGGACGGACTACGCGGACGCGGTGCGCGCCGCCCATGAACTGCGGGCCGTCCTCGACGAGCACGGACTGCGCGGCTGGCCGAAGACCTCCGGCGGACGGGGACTCCACGTCTTCGTCCCGATCCTGCCGAACTGGACGTTCACCCAGGTCAGGCGAGCGGCCATCGCCTGCGGTCGGGAGCTGGAGCGGCGGATGCCGCAGGAGGTCACCATCAAGTGGTGGAAGGAGGAGCGCGGCGAGCGGATCTTCGTCGACTACAACCAGACCGCCCGCGACCGCACGATCGCCTCCGCCTACTCCGTACGCCCGAGGGCCCACGCGCCCGTGTCGGCGCCGCTGCGGTGGGAGGAGGTCGACGACGCCGTGCCGCGGGACTTCGACATCAGGACGATGCCGGCCCGGTACGCCGAGGTGGGCGACGTCCACGCCGACATGGACGACGAGCGGTTCAGTCTGGAGCCGCTGCTGGAACTGGCCCGGCGCGACGAGGCGGACCACGGCCTCGGGGACCTGCCGTACCCGCCGGAGTACCCGAAGATGCCGGGGGAGCCGAAGCGGGTGCAGCCGAGCAGGGCCCGGAAGGAGCCGGACGGGGCGGAGTAGGGCGGAGCGGGTGCGCCGGGCCGGGTGGGCCGGGCGCCTTGCCTTCCCGCCAAAAACAACACGAACGGTCGTGCTAGCATTTTCTCATCGGTGGGACGCCGTGCCCGCAGGACGATCGAGGAGATCCCGGCATGTATCCGATGGCTCCGCTCATCCGCACCGCCCTGAACGCCGCCGCCCGCATCGCCCCCGGGGTGGCCGGGCGGCAGGCCTTCCGGCTCTTCGTGCGGCCGCTCGGCCGGGCGCGACTCAAGCCGGGGGAGCGGGCGCTCTTCGACACCGCCCGCACCGGGCACGTGCGGGTCGGCGCCGAGGAGGTCGTCACGTACGCCTGGGGCGACGGCCGGCGGCCGGTGCTGATCGTCCACGGCTGGTCCTCGCGGGCCTCGCGGCTCGGCGCCTTCGTCGACGCGCTCCTCGCGCGCGGCTTCAGCCCCGTCGCCTTCGACGCGCCCGGCCACGGCGCATCCCCGGGGCGGGCGAGCAACATCCTCGAATACCGCCGGATCATCCGGGAGTTGCACGCGCGCCACGGCGACTTCGACGCGATCGTCGCCCACTCCTTCGGCGTCATCGCCTCCCTCTTCGCCCTCCGGGGCGGCGTCCGCACGACCCGCTTCGTCGGCATCGGCGGCGTGGCCTCCTTCGACCTGCTGGTCCAGGGATTCCAGGCAGGACTCGGCGTCGACGACCTGGTCGTCCGGCGCATGCGCGAGCACGTCGAACGGAGGCTCGCGCCCAACGAGCCCGGCATCTGGGACCGCTTCGACGCCGACCGCGACACGGGGCGACCCGACCTGGACCTCCTGCTGTTCCACGACGAGGACGACGACATGGTGCCGGTCGTCCACTCGCGCCGCCTCGCGCGCGTGCACGGCGACCGGGCCCGACTCGTCGTCACCCGGGGCCTCGGCCACCGGCGCATCCTGCTGGACCCGGAGGTCGTCCGCGAGGCGGTGGAGTTCCTGACGGCGCCGGCGCCGGCGGGGCCGACGGAAGCGGCAACGGCGGGGACGGCTCCGGTCGGTGCGGCGGCGGGCGAGGGGGAGAGGCGGGCGGTCGCGGGCTGAGCGGGGGAGGTCGGAGAGGGGGAGGTCGGAGCGGAGGGCGGGGGTGGTGAGGGTGCGGGCGGGGTCCGCGGTGCACGCGCGGACCCGTCGCCCTCCCGTGCCCTACGCGGCCTCGTCCCCGGCGTCCAGGCCGGCCAGGCCCCGGTCCGTGGCCGACGCGCGCAGCCGGGCGGTGATCCCCCGCTCGGCCCGCTCGTACGCCTGCTTCTCGCCGAACAGCACGGACTGCGCGTTGGCCGCCTCCATCAGGGCGATCACCTCGAAGGCCGACTGCTCCACGTCGAGGTCCGCGTCGAAGTCCCCGGCCGCGCGGGCCTCCGCGAAGGACCGCTCCACGTACTCGGTCCAGTCGTGGCGGGCCCGCGCGACGGCGTCGTGGACCGGGCCCGTCCGCGCGTCGAACTCGGCCGAGACGGCGTAGAAGAAGCAGCCGCCGGAGAAGACCCGCTCGGAGGAGTACGTGAGCCAGTTCCGGCAGAGTGCCCGCACCCGCCGCGCCCCGGGCGGCGCGTCCGCGAGGGGGGCGACGACGTTCTCGGCGAAGACGGCGGCGGCGGCCCTGATCGTCGAGAGCTGAAGCTCCTCCTTGGAGCCGAACAGGGCGAAGACGCCGCTCTTGCTCAGTCGGAGCTCGGTGGCGATCCGTCCGAGGGAGAGGCCGTCGAGCCCCTCCACCGAGGCGATGTCCATGGTCCGGCCGAGCACCAGCCGTCGGGTCTGGTTCCCGCGCTCGACGCGCCCGTCCGTCGTGGTGCCCGTGTCGCTCATGCCCCCATCGTACTGAACGCACGACCGTGCGGAGAGTTTGCGCGGCCGTCGGCGGGACGGCGTGCGGGGGAGGGCTCGGGGGTCCTCAGCCCGCCTGCCGTCCCGGGTCCCGGCGCTCAGCCGGGGCGAGGAGCAGCACCTCCAGGGCGCGGGCGCAGGAACGCGCCTGGGCCAGGTACCAGTCGAGCCGTGCGTCGGTGATCAGCTCGGGGGTCCCGCGCACCGCGAGCGCGAACCGCGCGTGCCCCGTCCGCTCCAGGACCGGTACGGCGACCGTCCGCACCCCGTGGGCCGACTCCCCGTCGTTGAGCGCGTACCCGGCCTCCCGTACGCGCGCCAACTCGGCTGTGAGGGCCGGGGGTTCGACGATGGTCCGCTCGGTGAACGCGTACAGCGGAGGAAGGGAGCGCGGGCCCGGCTCGCCCGCCCGGGGCCAGGCCAGCAGCACCTTGCCGAGCGCCGTCGAGTGCAGCGGTCGCCGCAGCCCCACCTTGGGCGTCACCGAACCCCCCGCCACGATCACCACGTGCGGGCCGCTGCGCAGGGCCAGGTCGGCCGTCGCCCCGGTCCGCTCGGCGAGGTCGGACAGCTCTGGGGCTGCCAGATGCAGACCCCGCTGGTGGTACGAGAGCCGTCCCAGCTCCGTCATCGCCGGGCCGAGCCGGTACCGGGCGGTCCGGGCGTCCTGCTCCAGGAAGCCCGCCCCGAGCAGGGTCCGGGCCAGCCGGTGCGCGGTGGAGGTGGAGAGCCCGAGCCGCCGCGCCAGGTCGGAGGCGCTCAGGTCGGGTCCGTTGTCGTGGAAGCAGTGCAGTACATCGAGTGCGCGGCGGACCGCCTGGGCGCCCGCCGGGGGTCGGACGGTGCCGGCCTCGGTCGTCATAGGGTTCGCTCCCCGTGGGTGATCGGGCCCCCACGCTCCCACATGGCGGGAGCCGAATCGGGGCTCGAACGAGGTCGGAAACACGCCGTTCATACGCAATCCCACATCGTGGGAGGCGAGTTGTCGGCGGTCGGAACTCCATGGCAGGGTTCCGGCCAAGCCACCACAGCGGCACCGAGCCGAAGGGAGCAGGACCCGTCATGAACGCACGACGTACCGACCGGTACACCGCACGTCACACCGCGCGATGTGCGACCACGGCCTCTCCCGCGCCACTCGCCCTCACCCGGCGCCGCCACATCGACCTGGCGCGCGTGGCCGGGGCCGGCTGTCGCTGACGCCCCCGGGGTCGGCGCGGGAGGCCGGGACGTCGGACCGGCGCTCCCATCCGACGCGCCGCCTGGCAGCCTCCCGGCGGGTGCGGCAGGGCGGCGGCACACCTGTGCGGTGCGCGCTCGGCGTGTGAGGCGGTCGCCCGTGCGGTGTCGTGCCGCTCGCGTGGGGCCCTCGCACCGGCCCGCCGGGCGGCGGACCGGCCGGGTACGGGGCGGATTTCGGTCGGCGGTGGCTCTTTCGCGCGGAAGGCGGTCGTTCCCACGCGGGACCACCCTCTGACGTGGGATCGCTCCCGCGGGGAGTCCCGCTCCCGGCGCCCGCCCCTCCCCGGCGGCGGGTGGCGCCGGCGCGAGTCCCGCCCTCGCGCCTCGACCGGCTCCTCCCCGCCACTCCACGGCGCGGCACGGGTCGCAGCCGCTCCCGGAGCGGCCGGCGACGCCCCGGCGGCACGCCGTTCCGTCGCAGGAGCCGCATCCACCCGTCGCCCCCGTCGCGGCACCCGCCCTCGGTGCTGCGCCCTCCTCTTCCTCCGATCCCTCCGTCCCCTCCCTCCCGCCCCACTCACCCCCGGGAAGCCCTCCATGACGCCTGCCCGCGTTCCCGACACCCTCTGGTTCACCCGCTGCCCCGTGCCCACCGCCACCGGCGTCGCCGCCGACCGCGGCTGGCTGGAAGGGGAGTTCGCGCCCGACGGCATCGCCGTCCGCTCCCTCCAGGACGCCGACCCCGGCGCCGACCGTGCCACCCACTTCACCCACGCCCTGCCCGGACTGTTCCGCGAGGGCGGCAACGTCCCCGCACTGTGGGCCCGTTCGCGGGGCGAACGGACCCGGCTCGTCGGACTCACCTGGATCGAGGAGCGGCAGGTGGTCCTCGTCGCGCCGGGCTCACCGGTCCGGGGAGCCGCCGCGCTCCGGGGGCTGCGGCTCGCCCTGCCCCGGCACCGGGTCCCCATCGACTTCTGGCGGGCCATGGCCCTGCGCGGCTTCGAAGGGGCGCTGGCCTCCGCCGGGCTCGGGCTCGGCGACGCCCGCCTCGTCGACGTACCCGCCGACGGGCGTCGGGGCCAGTGGGCCTCCGAACTCGACGCGCTGCGCCGGGGCGACGTCGACGCCGTCTACGTGAAGGGCGCGCTCGCCGTCGAGGCGGCCCGCCGGGCCGGTGCCGAGGTGGCCCTGGAACTGGACGGGCTCCCCGACCCCGCGCACCGCGTCAACAACGGCACCCCCCGCCCCCTCACCGTGCACCAGGACCTCCTGGACGAGCACCCCGAGCTCGTCACCCGCTTCCTCGCCGTGCTGCTCCGCGCCGCCGACTGGGCCGCCGACGAGCCGGACGAGGTCGCCCGGATCCTCGGCGCCGAGACGGGGGCGGGCGCCGAGGGGGTCGCCGGGGCCTACGGGCCCGGCACCCACCGCACCCTCCATCCGGACCTGTCCGAGACCCGCCTCGGCCTCCTCGCCCGACAGGAGGAGGCCCTGCGGGCCCACGGCTTCCTGCCCGAGGCCGTGGACGTACGCGCCTGGGCCGACCCCGAGCCGCTGCGGCGGGCCCGCCTGCGGGCCGCCGCCGCTCCGGAACGGCCGTCCCCGCAGCCCATCCCGTAACGCGGTCATTGCCCCCGGCCCTCCCCGCAGCCCATCCCGTAACGCGGTCACCGCCCCCGGCCCCTCCCCGCAGCCGACCCGTAGCCCGGCAGCCCGGGCCGCCCCCGCAGCCGATCCCGCAGCGCGGCCGCCCGCGCGCTTCCCCGCACCCCCGCCCTTCCCCCTTCCCCGCACCCCGCCCTTCCCGTACCCCCGCCCCTCCCGCAGCCGTTCGCCCCCCTCGCCCACCCCGTCTCCCGAAGGACCCCGACATGCGCCCACTCGCCCCCGCCACCCCGCCCGCCGGCCGCACCGCGCGCGCGGCCCTCGTGGTCCTCGCCGCCCTCTCCCTCCTCACCGCCTGCGGCGGGAGCCCCGCCGCGGAATCGGCCGTCGGGCCGGCCTCCGGAAGCGGCAAGAGCGGAGCGAAGGGCACCGTCACCCTCCGCATCCCGGACCCCGGGAACGCCGGCGTCCTCGCCCGCGGAAAGAAGGACGGCAGCCTCGACAAGGCCCTCGCGGCCGTCGGCGCCAAGGTCGCGTGGACCGGGAGCGCGGGTCCCTTCGCGCCCGCCGCCCAGGCGATGAACGCCGACCAGCTCGACATCGCGACCGGTTCGATCACCTCCGGCATCACCTCCCTGTCGCAGAGCCCCGGCTTCGCCTTCTTCACCGCCACGGCCCCCGACCCCGTCGGCGAGGGCATCCTCGTCCGCGAGGGCTCGGACATCGACTCCGTCGAGGACCTCGTCGGCCGCAAGGTCGCCGTCAACAAGGGCGGCACCGGCGAGTACCTGCTGCTCAAGGCCCTCGCGAAGGCCGGCGTCCCCGCCGACCGGGTCGAGCGCGTCTATCTGCGCCCCGACCAGACCGCCGCCGTCTTCAACGCCGGCCAGGTCGACGCCTGGGCCGTCTGGTCCACCTACGCCGTCGCCGAGATCGGCGCCGGCAAGGCCCGCTTCCTCGCCGACGGAGCCGCCATCGGCTCCGACAACTACAGCCTCAACGCCGTCCGTTCGGGATTCGCCGAAGAACACCCCGAGGTCGTCCGGGCGCTCTACGACTACCTCCACGAGAACAGCGCGAAGGAGAAGAAGGACCCGGCCGCCTACCTCAACGTCTTCACCGACGCCGGGCCCACCGCCGTCAACGGCAAGGCCCGCGACGTCCAGATCTCCTTCGTCGGCAAGGGCGGCACCGTCGACCCGATCCGCCCGGAGGACATCAAGCGCTTCGAGACGGTCGCCCGGTTCTACGCCGACCAGAAGGTCACCCCGAACAAGGTCGACATCGCCGCCCACCTCCTCGACGTCGAGAAGCTGTCATGACGGCCACGACCACCGCCCCCGGCGTCCCGCCCGCACCGGCCGGGGAGAAGCCGGCGGACGACCCGGGCACCGCCGGACTCGTCAGCCCCCGGCCCCCCGTCCGCCGCGCCCCCTCCCGCACCCGCTCCCTCACCGTCCGCGCACTCGGCCCCGTCGCCCTGCTCGGCCTCTGGTGGGCCTCCTCCGCGACCGGCCTCCTCACCCCCGACGTGCTCGCCTCGCCCGCCCAGGTCGCCGGCGCCGTCGGGGAACTGTGGGGCAACGGACAGCTGCCCGACGCGCTCGCCACCTCCCTGACCCGCTCGGGCATCGGGCTGGCCGTCGGCCTCGCCGCCGGACTGACCCTCGGCATCACCACCGGCTTCACCCGGCTCGGCGACGAACTGCTCGACTCCTCGATGCAGACCCTCCGTACCATCCCGTTCCTCTCCCTCGTCCCCCTCTTCATGGTCTGGTTCGGCATCAACGAGACCGCGAAGATCCTGCTCATCGCGGTCGCCACCACCTTCCCGATGTACGTGTCCACCAGCGGCGGCGTCCGCAACACCGACCGCAAACTCGTCGAGGCCATGCGGAGCTTCGGCCTCGGCCGGCTCGCCCTCGTCCGCCAGGTGGTCCTCCCCGGGGCCCTGCCCTCGCTCCTCGCCGGGCTCCGGCTCTCCATGACGCTGAGCGTCATCGCGCTGATCGCCGCCGAGGAGATCAACGCCACCGAGGGCATCGGCTACCTGATGTCACAGGCCCAGAGCTACGCCCGCACCGACATCCTCGCCGTCTGCATCCTCGTCTACGGACTGCTCGGACTCACCGCCGACGTCCTCGTCCGCGGCCTGGAGCGGATCCTCATGCCCTGGCGCACGGCGGGCCCCGGAGGAGGAACCCGATGACCCCGACCGCCCGGCCCACCCCGACCACCCCGCCCCCCACGGCGGTACGCGTCCGCGGACTGCGCCGCGTCTTCGGCACCCGGACCGTCCTCGACGGACTCGAACTCACACTGCGGCGAGGGGAGTTCCTGGCCCTGCTCGGCGCGAGCGGCAGCGGCAAGACGACGCTGCTCCGCATCCTCGGCGCGCTCGACGGCGCCGACGCGGGGGAGGCCCTCGTCCCCGAGGCCCGCACCATCGTCTTCCAGGAACCCCGGCTCATCCCGTCCAAGAAGGTCCTCGCCAACGTGACCGTCGGCCTTCCGCGCGGCCCCGCGACCCGGGCCACCGGACTGCGCGCCCTCGCCGAGGTCGGACTCGAACGGCACGCCGACGCCTGGCCCGCCACCCTCTCCGGGGGCGAGGCCCAACGCGTCGCGCTCGCCCGCGCCCTCGTCCGGGAGCCCGAACTCCTGCTCCTCGACGAGCCGTTCGCCGCCCTCGACGCACTCACCCGGCTCCGGATGCAGGACCTCGTGGGCGAGCTGCGCCGGATCCACCGCCCGGCCGTGCTCCTCGTCACCCACGACGTCGACGAGGCCGTCCGTCTCGCCGACCGGGTCGCCGTCCTGAGGGACGGCCGACTGGTCACCGACGAGCCCGTCACCGTGCCCCACCCCCGGGATCCCGGCGACCCCGCCTTCGTGGCCCTGCGCCACCGCCTCCTCGCCGACCTGGGCGTCCACGCGCCCGACGAACCCCCGGCCCCCACCACCCACTCCGCCACCCCCGAAGGAGCCTCCGCATGACCGTCGTCATCGGCGTCCACCGCAGCAACCCGTCCCTCTACCACCTCTCCCGGCTCGGGTACGCGGAGGAGGAGCTCGCCGCACTCGGCGAGACCGTGACCTGGCACCCGTACACCGACGGCGTCCGCACCGGCGCCCATCTCGCCGACGGCACCATCGACTTCGGCGGCACCGGCTCCACCCCGCCCGTGACCGCGCAGGCCGCCGGGCACGACATCGTCTACACCGCCGTCTCGGCACCCCGCCCCGACCACGGCGCCCTCCTCGTCACCGAGGACGGCCCGGTCCGCACCGTCGCCGACCTCAAGGGCGGCACCGTCCACCTGGCCGTCGGCTCCTGGCAGACCCACCTCCTCGCCAAGGCCCTGGACGACGCGGGACTCTCGTACGCCACCGACATCACCGCCGTACGCGCCGGCGCCGGCAGCGAGGAGAAGCTCCGCGGCGGCGCCGTCACCGCGTGGGTGGCCCAGGGCGCCGAGCTCGCCGCCGCCCGCCGCACCGGCGGACTGCGCACCCTGATCCGCACCGGCGAGGTCATCACCGACCGGTCCGTCTTCTTCACCCGGCGCGACCTCGCCGAACAGCGCCCCGAGGTCGTGGCGGCGCTCACCCGGGCCCTGCGGCGGGCCGACGCGTGGGCCGCGGACAACCCCCGGGAGGCCGCCGTGATCGCCGCCGCCGACCAGGGCGGCACGGTCGACGACTGGGAGACGGCCCTGCGCGCCCTGCCCTGGACGATCGAGGAGGTCGGCGAGGACTTCGTCGCCGAGCAGCAGCGGGCGGCCGACATCTTCCACCGCACCGGGTTCATCGACCGCGCGATCACCGTCGCCGACGCCCTGCCCCGGAAGGCCGGATCCCGATGACCTCCCCGGCACCCGAAGTCCTCTGGTACGTCATCCCCCGCGAGGGCGCGTACCCCTGGGAGCCGGCCGGCCGCCGCCCCGTCGACCTCGGCTACCTCACGCAACTCGCCGGAACCGTCGAACGCCTCGGCTACTCCGGCGCCCTGCTGGCCACGGACCTCTACGACGTGTGGCCGCTGGGCTCGGCACTCGCCGCCTCCACGAGCACCCGGTTCAAGCCGCTGCTCGCCGTCCACCCGGGACTCATCGCCCCGACCCTGCTGGCCAAGATGGCGCTGAGCTTCGACCGGCTCTTCGGCGGACGGCTCCGCTTCAACGTCGTCAACGGCTCCACCGCCGCGCTGCGCGAGTACGGGCTCCACGTCGAGCACGACGAGCGGTACGAACTGAGCGCGGAGTACTGGTCGATCGTCAAGCGCCTCACCGCCGGCGAGGTCTTCGACCACAAGGGACGCTTCTACGACCTCCGGAACGCGGGCGCCTCCTTCCGCGACCTGCGGCCCGTCCAGGAGTCGCACGTCCCGCTCTGGTTCGGCGGCTCCTCGGCGGCCGGGATCGAGATGGCCGCCGAACACGTCGACGTCTACCTCACCTGGGGCGAGCCGCCGCACCTGCTGAAGGAGAAGCTCGACCACGTACGCGCGCGGGCCGCCGCCCACGGCCGCACCCTCCGCATCGGCCTGCGGCTCCACCTCATCGTCCGCGACACCGAGGACGAGGCGTGGGCGGCCGCCGACCGGCTCCTGGACGTCACCAGCGAGGCGACGTACGCCCGGCAGCTCGGCGAGCGGTCCGGCGAGGACGGCGTGGGCTGGCAGCGGCAGTTCCGCCAGCACGGCGGCAAGGTGCCGGCCAGGGCCCGCGAGCTGGAGACCCACCCGAACCTGTGGCCCGGCATGAGCCTGTTCCGCCCCGGCCCCGGAACGGCGGTCGTCGGCTCCACGGCCCAGGTCGTGGAGCGGCTGAAGGAGTACCAGGACCTGGGCGTGGACACCTTCATCCTCTCCGGCAACCCCCTCCTGGAGGAGGCCTACCGGGTGGCCGAGACGGTCCTCCCCGCCCTGGGGGTCACCCGCTGAGGTCCGGGGCACGCGTGCGGCACAACCGCCGGAGCGTCTCGGCGCGCCGCATTGCGCGCGCGGGGAAGTGACGCATTGATCGAACGTTGATGGCTCGTTTACGGCCCTCCGGCAGCGTGTGCGTCATGCAGACCTACACCACCGTACTGACCGCTCCGGAGCCCGACATGTCCTGGCAGGAGGACGCGCTGTGTGCCCAGGCCGGGCCGGAGTTCTTCTTCCCCGCGCCCGGTTCGTCCACCCGCGAGGCCAAGCAGCTCTGCGGCGCCTGCGAGGGGCGGGTGGCGTGCCTGGAGTACGCGCTGCGTCACGACGAGCGGTTCGGCGTGTGGGGCGGGCTGTCCGAGAAGGAGCGGGTCCGGCTCAAGCGCCGTCAGGGCTGAGCGGGGCGGCGGACGCCTCGGCGCGGGGGTACGAGGGGTCCGGGAGAACGGCGGACGGGCGCGGCGGGCCGATCTCGGCCCGCCGCGCCCGTCTCGTCCTGCCTCTGCCGTCCGTGGCCGTCAGCGGTCCGCCGTCGGTCGCCGTCAGCGGTCCGCCGCCGTCAGGAGCGGCGGCCCGCCGTCTGGAGTGCGCGCCGGGGCGCGCCCGGGCCCGGTCGTGTCCCTCGGGTCGCTCAGCCGGCCTTGCGGGCGGCCATGCGGGCCTTGCGGGCGGCGAGCTTCTCGTCGAACTTGCTCGCCTCGGTGTCCAGGCCGTTCATGTACAGCCCCAGCTCCTCCTGCGCCTGGAGGCCCTCGGGACCGAGGCCCTCGATCTGGAGGACCTTCAGGAAGCGGAGGACGGGCTGGAGCACGTCGTCGTGGTGGATGCGCATGTTGTAGATCTCGCCGATCGCCATCTGCGCCGCGGCCCGCTCGAAGCCGGGCATGCCGTGTCCCGGCATCCGGAAGTTGACGACGACGTCCCGCACGGCCTGCATGGTCAGGTCGGGGGCGATCTCGAAGGCCGCGCCGAGGAGGTTGCGGTAGAAGACCATGTGCAGGTTCTCGTCGGTGGCGATCCGGGCCAGCATCCGGTCGCAGACCGGGTCGCCGGACTGGTGGCCGGTGTTCCGGTGCGAGATGCGCGTCGCGAGCTCCTGGAAGGCGACGTACGCCACGGAGTGCAGCATCGAGTGGCGGTTGTCGGACTCGAAGCCCTCGCTCATGTGCGCCATCCGGAACTGCTCCAGCTTGTCCGGGTCGACGGCGCGGGAGGCGAGCAGGTAGTCGCGCATCACGATGCCGTGGCGGCCCTCCTCGGCGGTCCAGCGGTGCACCCAGGTGCCCCAGGCGCCGTCGCGGCCGAAGAGGCTGGCGATCTCGTGGTGGTAGCTCGGGAGGTTGTCCTCGGTGAGCAGGTTGACGACGAGCGCGATCTTGCCGATCTCGGTGACCTTGGACTGCGACGGGTCCCAGGCCTCCCCGTCCTCGAAGAAGCCGGGGAAGTTGCGGGCGTCGGACCACGGCACGTACTCGTGCGGCATCCAGTCCTTGGTGACCTTGAGGTGCCGGTTGAGTTCCTTCTCCACGACCTCTTCCAGCGCGTAGAGCAGCCGCGCATCGGTCCACCCTGTCGAGCTGCCGAGGTGGGGAGAGGTGAGCGTCACGGGGACTCCTGGGGACGGAGAAGGGCAAACGGGCATACCTACGGCTACGTAGGTTACGAGACCGTAGGTTAAGGCTCCGTAAGGCGTCGGCCAAGCCCGTCCCGGCGATGTCCGGTTACGTTCCGTTATGTGCGCTGCTCCGTCGGGGTGCTGGAGACGCAGGTCACGTCCCGGGCGGCCCGTACCCGTCACCCGGGTGACTACGCAGCGCAGAGGACCCGCGGCGCGGCGCAGTCGTCCGGCGGCCCAAGCGGATAGCTCTCCGGGGCCTCTGAGGCGGGTGAGGCGTGGGTGACGCCCCCCGCACGGACCCCGCGGCCACCTCCACCGCGGGCTCTGCGCCGCCACCCCCGGCGCGGGCCCGGCGCCGACTCCTCAGCGCGAGCTCGACGCCGCCTCCCGTACCTCCTCCGCCGTCGTCGGACGCAGCGCGCCGTCGAGCAGCAGCCAGCGGGTGATCCCCAGCGACTCCAGGAACGACACGTCGTGACTCGCCACGATCAGCGCCCCCTCGTACGCGTCCAGGGCCGCCGTCAGCTTCCGCACCGACGCCATGTCCAGGTTGTTCGTCGGCTCGTCCAGCATCAGCAGCTGCGGGGCCGGCTCCGCGAGGAGCAGCGCCGCGAGCGTCGCGCGGAACCGCTCCCCGCCTGACAGGGTGCCGACGGCCTGATCCGCCCGCGCGCCCCGGAACAGGAACCGCGCGAGCCGCGCCCTGATCGTGTTGCCCGTCGCCGAGGGGGCGAACCGGGCCACGTTCTCCACCACGCTCAGGCCGTCGTCGAGCAGGTCGAGCCGCTGGGGCAGGAAGCGCAGCGGCACCCGTGCCTCCGTCTCGCCGGAGAGCGGTTCGAGCTCCCCCGCGATGGTTCGCAGCAGCGTGGTCTTCCCGGCGCCGTTCCTGCCGACCAGGGCGATCCGCTCCGGGCCGCGCAGCTCGAACTCGCCGTCCACCCGGGCCCCGTAGCGCAGCCGGGGGCTGCGCAGGAACAGCACCTCGCGGCCCGGCGGCACCGAGGTCCGCGGGAGCTCGACACGGATCTCGTCGTCGTCCCTGACCGCCTCCACCGCGGCGTCCAGTCGCTCCCGGGCCTCCGAGAGGCGCTCGGTGTGCAGCGCCTTGTGCTTGCCGGCGGAGACCTGTGCCGCGCTCCTGAGGTTGTTCGCCACGATCTTCGGGACGACCCTGTTCTCGAAGCTCTTCTGCCCGTACCGCCGGCGGCGGGCCGACTTCATCTGGGAGTCGGCCAGTTCCCGCTTCTGCCGCTGGACGTCCGCCTCGGCGACCCGGACCATCCGCTCCGCCGCGTCCTGTTCGGCCGCGAGCGCCGCCTCGTAGTCCGAGTAGGCGCCCCCGTACCAGGCGACGGAGCCGTCCCGCAGATCGGCGATCTGGTCGACGCGCTCCAGGAGTTCACGGTCGTGGCTGACCACGACCAGGACTCCGGACCAGTTCTCCACGGCCTCGTAGAGCCGTGCCCTGGCATGCAGATCCAGGTTGTTGGTGGGTTCGTCGAGCAGCAGGACGTCGGGCCGGGCGAGGAGCAGCGCGGCGAGCCGCAGCAGTACGGACTCGCCGCCCGACACCTCGCCGACGGTGCGGTCCAGGCCGACGCCTCCGAGCCCGAGCTGGTCGAGGGTGGCGCGGGCCCGCTCCTCCACGTCCCAGTCGTCGGCGAGGGCGGTGAAGTGCTCCTCGGCCGCGTCGCCCGCCTCGATGGCGTGCAGGGCCGACCGCTTCGCGGCGATGCCGAGGATCTCGTCCACCCGCCGCGAGGTGTCCAGGACGAGGTTCTGGGGGAGGTGGCCGAGCTCGCCCGTGACCCGGACACTGCCGGAGGCGGGGGCCAGTTCGCCGGCGATCAGCTTCAGGAGCGTGGACTTGCCGGAGCCGTTGAGGCCGACGAGCCCGGTGCGGCCGGGGCCGATCGTGAGCCGGAAGTCGTCGAGGACCTCGGTGCCGTCGGGCCAGGAGAAGGAGAGCGAGGTGCAGGTGACGAAGGTGGGGTGATGCGCCATGGAGGCCTCCGGGGTGCGTGAGCGCAGACGTGCGGGGATGCGACGCGTGGAGACACCGGGGCGCGGGCGGTCTGTCGTCAGAACGGCTCGTACGCCGAGGTCGAGAACGGCACACGCGGCACAGGGGGCACGCGCGGCGCGGTGTCTCGCAACCTCAGACGAGCAACGTCCTTCTCCGATCAGACGGCGACTGGTACGGGGGGAACGGTAGGCCGGGGAGCGGGAGGGCGGCAAACGAATTACGGGCCGGCCCGTGGGGGCGGCCCGTACGGACGGGCCGGTCGCCCGGATCCGTGGTCGTCCGTTCTGCCGGTCGGCCGGGCCCGTCGGCCTGTCCCGTCACCGTGGCCCGTGACCCGGGGCCCGTGGTCGTCTTCGTCGGTCGGCCGGCCCCGCGGTCGGGACGCCGGCGCGGCGCTACGGGTGCTCGCGCAGCAGGTCCGCGAGGTCCTGGTCCCAGTCCAGGTACTGGTGCTCGCGCCCCGCCGGCACCAGGTGCTGCGAACGCTCCAGGAAACGGCGCAGTTCCGACGTCCGCACGTGGACCATCGCGACGCCCTCGGGGGCGTGGAACTCGACCACCGTGCGGTCGTACCCGTACGGCCGCAGACGGACGTCCCCGACGCCGGCCGGGCGCTCGACGCCCTGGACGAGCAGCTCACGCGCGAAGGCCCACGAGACCTCGACGCCCTCCAGGGTGGCCGGGGGCGGGAACGCCATGCTCACGGCGTACGGGTCCTCGCGGTCGTACCGCAGGGTGGCGGGGACGGTCTCCATCCGCGGAGCGGATGCGACGAGACGGGCCTGGACGGCCTGCTCGATGACGGCGGACACGACCGGCTCCTTTCACGCGGACTTTCGGATCCTGTGCGTCTCCCCGACACCGGGGCACCTGACACCTGAGAAGACGAGCGGAACGGCCGGAACGTGCACTCCGGATACGCGTGAGCTGCGTCACGGCGGCGGGCGGGAACGCGCGGCGCCGCGCGCCCGGCGCATCGTCGCAGATCAGAGCGGGTGCAGCTCGGGTCAGCGTGGTTCCGGCACGTCGTCGTCCGGGGCGGCGCACGGACCGGAGCGATCGCAGTACGGCTGGTTTCCGGAGGCTCCGCAGCCGCAGAGGACGACCCTCGTCTCGCGCCGGTCGCCGTGCGCGCCGCTCACGCGCAGGTCTCCGCGCACCACCAGCCGCCCGGACGGCGTCCGGCGGACGGAGGCGGGGGAGTCGGGGCGCTCGCCGGGGCCGTCCGCCGGGCGGTACCGCAGCGCCCCGGAGGGGCAGCGGCGGACGACCTCCGCGACCAGACCGGCCTCGGCGGCGTCGGGCAGCACCCACGGACGCCGCGAGAGGTCGAAGACCTCGGGCAGCCCCCGCACGCACTCGGCCGCGTGCAGACACCGGCGCGGCTCGAACGTGACGGTGATGCCCTCGCCCTCGTACTCCTTGAGCTTCGGCGCCTCACCGGGCGCCGCCTCGCCCGTACGGTCGGTCATGTCACCCAGCCTAGGAACGCCCCGGCCGGGACGCACCCTGGACGGGGAGCGGCCGGGACGCACCCTGGACGGGGAGCCGCCGGGGGCGCTAGCTTCCGGCGCCATGACGTCCATGGGGAACACGAGACGAATGATGTCGGTGGGACTGATCGGGGCGGCGCTCGCGCTGACCCTGGCCGCGCCCGCGCGCGCCGGGGAGACCCCCACGGCGGCGACCGGCGGCACGACGGTCGGCTGGGAGCTCACCCCGACCGGTACCGACGCCCGGTTCCGCGGACTGGCGCCCGTCGACCGCAGGACCGCGTGGGCCGCGGGATCCAAGGGGACGGTCCTGCGGACCACAGACGGCGGCCGGAGCTGGCGGAACGTGTCGCCGCCGGGCGCGACCGAGCTGGAGTTCCGCGATGTGGAGGCCTTCGACGCCCGCCGGGCCGTCGTCCTCGCCATCGGCGAGGGCGAGGCCTCGCGCGTGCTGCGCACCGAGGACGGCGGCGCCACCTGGACCGAGTCCTTCCGGAACACCGATCCGCGCGCCTTCTACGACTGCATGACCTTCTTCGACCGCCGGCACGGACTCGCCATGAGCGACCCGGTCGACGGCAGGTACCGCATCCTCGCCACCCGCGACGGCGGCCGCTCCTGGCGGGTGCTGCCGAACGCGGGGATGCCCGAGGCGCTGCCCGGCGAGGCGGGCTTCGCGGCGAGCGGCCAGTGCCTGGTGTCGGCGGGCCCGCGCGACGTGTGGCTGGCGACGGGCGGCGGCGCCACCGCGCGCGTGCTCCACTCCGGGGACCGCGGCCTGACCTGGACCGCCACCGCGACGACCGTCCCGGCCGGAGACCCGGCCCGCGGCGTCTTCGGCCTCGCCTTCCGCGACCGGACCCACGGCATCGCCGTCGGCGGCGACTACCGCAAGGACCAGCCGTCCCCGCAGGCCGCCGCGGTCACCGGAGACGGGGGCCGCGGCTGGCGGGCCTCGGCGACGCCGCCGCCCGCCTACCGCTCCGGGGTCGCCTGGCTCCCGCACAGCAGGAACGCCGCACTCGCCGTCGGCCCGACCGGCACGGACCTCACCACCGACGGGGGCCGCACCTGGCACACCGTGGACACCGGCTCGTTCGACACGGTCGACTGCACGCCGGACGGCTCGTGCTGGGCGGCGGGGGAGAAGGGCCGGATCGCCCGACTGGGCCGCCCGTAGGGCCAGTCGTCAGGAGGGCAGCTGCTCCCGGAACGCCTCGAGTCCCCCGGCCGTCTTGGTCGCGTGGAACTCCGTGATCCGGTAGGCGCACACGCCCTCGACGCTGAACGGGTCGGCCGCCGCGATCTTCTCGATCTCCGCGCGGTCGGCCCCGGCGGCCAGGATCACCCCGCCGTCCCGCGGGTTCTTGCGCCCCGAGGCGATGAAGACACCCGCGGCGTACTGCGCGTCGAGCCATGCGACGTGGGCGTCGAGGAGCGCGTCCACCCGCTCGACGGGCGCGGTGTAGGTCAATTCCATTACGAACATGACCGGCAGGCTACCGGGCCCCTCCCGGGCCGGGCGGCCCGTCCCAGCCCCCGGACGCGACGCGGGCGCGCCTGCCCGGGATCCCCCGCGCGCGGGCGCGCCGCCTCGGGATTCCCTCGCGCGTCGGCGGTACCGCCCGCGTACGGGTACGCCTAAGCGCGCCGCCCCGTTGGTCCCTGGCGCAGGTGCGCCCGGGGAGTTCCCGGCGCGGGCAGGCCCACCGCCCCGGGGGTCCCCGGCGCGGGCGCGCCGCCATCGGGATCCGGCGGCGGGGGCCCGTCGCCGTCCGGGCCGTGCATAGGGTGGCCGCATCATGACGATCATCGACATTCCGGCGGGCTGGCCCGCCGACGAGACCGCCGCGCTGGCCGTCCAGAAGGAGCTGAGCGGACGTCTCGTCCGCGACGAGGAGGGCCCCGCGGCCGGCGAGGGTCACGTCACGGGGGTCGACGTGGCCTACGACGACGCACGCGATCTCGTCGCCGCCGCGGCCGTCGTCCTGGACGCCCGGACCCTGCGCGTGGTGGAGGAGGCCACGGCGGTCGGCCGCGTCTCCTTCCCGTACGTCCCCGGGCTGCTCGCCTTCCGCGAGATCCCCACGGTCCTCGCCGCGCTCGACGGACTGACCGCCGACCCCGGCCTGCTCGTCTGCGACGGCTACGGCCTCGCCCACCCCCGCCGCTTCGGCCTCGCCAGCCACCTGGGGGTCCTCACGGGCCGGCCGTCGATCGGCGTCGCGAAGAACCCGTTCACCTTCACCTATGAGCAACCCGGCCCGGATCAGGGGGACTTCGCGCCTCTGTTGGCCGACGGCGAGGAGGTCGGCCGGGCCCTGCGCACCCGGGCCGGGGTGAAGCCGGTCTTCGTCTCCGCCGGGCACCGGGTCTCCCTGGACAACGCCTGCGCCCACACCCTCCGCCTCGCGCCGCGCTACCGCATCCCCGAAACGACCCGCCACGCGGACGCGTTGTGCCGCCGGGCCCTGAAGGAGGCGCTCGGCTGAGTAGCCTGAGTACCTGTACGGATACCGGGCCGCCCGGGAGACCACCAGAGTGGGGGCATGACAACACCCCCTCCCGTCTCGTCGCGCTCCGCGGAGCGCGGCCCGAACCCGATCCCCGCCCCGGCCGTCCCGGTCGCCCCGGCCGGGATCCGCGCCCTTCCGTGCTGCTTCGCCGATCGGGCGTCGGCGTGATCGGGCGTCTGCGGTGCCTCGTTCTCGACTGCCCGGACGCCTGGGAACTCGCCGAGTTCTACCGGAAGTTGATCGGAGGAGAGGTGGACAGCCCCGAGCCGCGTTGGACGGTCGGCGAGGGCTCGGCGGTGCTGCGGGGCGTCGGCGGGCCCGTCCTCGGATTCCAGAGCGTGGCCGATCACCGGCCGCCCGTCTGGGGGGCGCCCGAGCAGCAGTTCCACCTCGACGTGCGGGTGGACGACCTCGACACCGCCCACGAGGCCGTCCTCGCGCTCGGGGCCGAGCCGCTCGACGACGGCGGGGCCGACGCGGCCTGGCGGATCTACGCCGACCCCGCCGGACACCCCTTCCGCCTCGTGCGGCCCTGACCCTTCCCGTACCGCCGGCCCGGGCGGCGCGGCCCGCGGCTCAGCCCCGGTGCGCCACCCGGAAGCGGATGCCCGCCGCGCGGAGCCGGTCGATCAGCGCGTCACCCATCGCCACCGCCGTCGTCACCTGGCCCGAGGTCTTCGGCAGCGGGTCGAAGGCGAGGCTGAGCGCCGCCTCGGCCAGCATCTTCGCCGTCTCGTCGTAGCCCGGATCGCCGCCCGAGACCTCGGTGAACACCCGCCGCCCGCCGCCCTCTCCGACGAAGCGGACGGAGAACCAGCTGCGGGCCCGCCGCTCGGCCGACGGCCCCTGACCTGCCTGATATCGGTCCATCAACCATGCCCGCACCGGCGGGAGTTGGGCGAGCGCCAGGCCCGCACCCGCGGCCGTCGCGCCGCCGAGAGCCATCGGGAGCGTCTTCACGGAGGCGTAGTGGCGGTAGCGGAAGTCGGGTCCGTACCGTTCGAGGGACGCCGCCGAACGGGCCACGATCTGCGGGTCGATGGTCGGGAGCGGCAGCGCCCAGGTCCCGGTCTCCCGGCTGAACCGCGGCCCGGACAGCGGCGCACGGGTCCGCCGCCCCACCAACCGCGGCTCGTGCAGCCGTCGTTCGTGGGCCGCCCGCAGGATCTCGCGCCCCCGGCCGAGGGCGGTCAGGGCGGAGGCGAAGGTGCCGCCGGAGAACTGCGCCCCGGCGCGCACGAAGCCGTCCACCCGGAGCGGTACGTCCTCCGGGAGCTGCTGGACGGTGAAGTACGCGCCCAGGTCGTGCGGGACGGAGTCGAAGCCGCAGGCGTGGACGATGCGGGCGCCGGTCTCCCGGGCCCGTGCGTCGTGCCGCACGTACGTCCGGTCGACGAACTCGGACTCGCCGGTCAGATCCAGGTAGTCGGTGCCGGCCTCGGCGCACGCGCCGACCAGTCCGTCGCCGTACCAGACGTACGGGCCGACCGTCGTCGCCACCACCCGTGCGGACTCGGCGAGTTCGCGCAGCGATCCGGGGTCCGCCGCGTCCGCGACGACCAGCGGCAGCTCGGCGCAGTGCGGCCACCGGGCGGCGAGCCGGGTGCGCAGCGCCGTGAGCCCGGCCCGGTTGCGGCCCGCGAGCGCCCAGCGGCACTCCGCGGGCGCATGGGCGGCGAGGTACTCGGCGGTCAGCTCGCCGACGAACCCGGTGGCCCCGAAGAGGACCACGTCGTAGGCGCGGTCCGGCCCGTCCACACCCGCGCGCCCGGCCTCGGCCCCCGGCCCGACACCGGCGCCCGGCCCGGCCTGGACGCCCCGCCCGGCCCCGACCTCCCGCCCGGCCCCGGCGCCCGGCCCGGCCGCCGCTCCGGCCTTCCGGCCGGTCCCGCCCCCGGCTCCACGCCCCGCGTCCGCCGCCCCTGTGTCCATACAGCCCCTCGATTCGGCCGTACCGCGCCGCCGTGCGCGGTGCTCGTCGGCGGAGGATAGCGGGTCCCGAGCCCTGCGCCACCCCCGCCCTACTCCCGAGTACGCGCCTCGGGGTGGCGTGTCCGGATCCGTCCGGACCCGCCTGCCCGCCCCGCCTTCCCCCTCCGGTAATTTCCAAGCGCTTGCTCGGCCGGGGGGCTTGTGCCGAGTGGAACACGTTCCTAGCATCTCCGGTGTTACATCATTGGTGTCACACACGTCTGGGGGCTCGATGAGCACGACGCACACCGCCGGGAACGGCCCGCTCGCCGGGGTTCGCGTGGTCGAGCTCGCCGGCATCGGCCCCGGCCCCTTCGCGGCCATGCTGCTCGCCGACCTCGGAGCCGACGTCGTCCGCGTCGACCGCCCCGGCGGCCCCGGCCTGGGCATCGACCCGGCCCGCGACCTCACCAACCGCAACAAACGCTCCGCCGTCGTCGACCTCAAGGCGGCGGACGGCGCCGCCACCGTCCTCGACCTGGTCGAACGCGCCGACATCCTCGTCGAGGGCTACCGCCCCGGCGTCGCCGAGCGCCTCGGCGTCGGACCCGACGCCTGCCTCGCCCGCAATCCCCGCCTCGTCTACGGCCGGATGACCGGCTGGGGCCAGCACGGGCCGCTCGCCGCGAGCGCCGGACACGACATCGGCTACATCGCGATCACCGGCGCGCTCGGCATGATCGGCCCCGACCCCGACGGCCCGCCCAGCATCCCCGCCAACCTCCTCGGCGACTACGCCGGCGGCTCGCTCTACCTGGTCGTCGGCGTTCTCGCCGCCCTGCAGCACGCCCGCGCGCACGGCGAGGGCCAGGTCGTGGACGCCGCGATCGTCGACGGCACCGCCCACCTCACCACCATGATCCACGCCATGCTGTCCGCCGGCGGCTGGCAGGACCGGCGGGGCGTCAACCTGCTGGACGGCGGCTGCCCGTTCTACGGCGTGTACGAGACCTCCGACGGCGGACACATGGCGGTCGGCGCCCTGGAGGAGCGGTTCTACGCGGAGTTCGCCCGCATCCTCGGCATCGAGGAGGCCGCCCCCGCCCGCCACGACCTCGGGCGCTGGCCCGCACTGCGCAAGGCCGTCGCCGACCGCTTCCTCCGACGCACCCGCGAGGAGTGGACCGCCCTCTTCGAGGGCAGCGACGCCTGCGTGGCCCCCGTCCTCTCGATGCGCGAGGCACCGTCCCACCCCCACCTCGCCGCCCGCGGCACCTTCACCGAGCGGGACGGCGTCGCCCAGCCCGCCCCCGCGCCCCGCTTCTCCGCCACCCCCGGCACCCTGCGCCGCGGACCCGCGCTGCCCGGCGCCGACACGGCCGAGGTCGCCCTCGACTGGGCCGTACCCGCCCTCACGCGCGGCACCCCGGAGCCCGACGCGTGACCCGGACGGCCGGACCCGGAGGACCGATCCGCGGGCGCACCGGCCACGACCGCCGCGTCCCACCCGCGCACCGCCCGCCCCAGACCCAGGAGACCGCCGCATGAAGCGCCAGCTCTACTCCGCCGACCACGAGGCCTTCCGGGCCACCGTCCGCACCTTCCTGGAGAAGGAGGTCCTGCCCCACTACGAGCAGTGGGAGAAGGACGGCATCGTCTCCCGCGAGGCCTGGCTCGCCGCCGGACGACAGGGCCTGCTGGGCCTCGCCGTCGACGAGGAGTACGGGGGCGGCGGCAACCCCGACTTCCGCTACGCGTCCGTGCTCGCCGAGGAGTTCACCCGGGCCGGCACCCCCGGACTCGCCATCGGCCTGCACAACGACATCATCGGCCCCTACCTCACCTCGCTCGGCACCGAGGAGCAGAAGCGGCGCTGGCTGCCCGGCTTCTGCTCGGGCGAGACCATCACCGCCATCGCCATGACGGAACCCGGGGCGGGCTCCGACCTCCAGGGCATCCGCACCACGGCCGAGGACCACGGCGACCACTGGATCCTCAACGGCTCCAAGACCTTCATCTCCAACGGCATCCTCGCCGACCTCGTGGTCGTCGTCGCCCGCACCACCCCCGAGGGCGGCGCCCATGGGCTCTCCCTCCTCGTCGTCGAGCGCGGCGCGGAGGGCTTCGAGCGCGGCCGGAACCTCGATAAGATCGGCCAGAAGGCGCAGGACACCGCCGAACTCTTCTTCCACGACGTGCGCGTCCCCAAGGAGAACCTGCTCGGCGAGCTGAACGGCGCCTTCGTCCACCTGATGACCAACCTCGCCCAGGAGCGGATGGCCATCGCCGTCGCCGGCATCGCCGCCGCCGAGCACCTGCTGGAGATCACCACCGCGTACGTCAAGGAGCGCGAGGCCTTCGGCCGCCCGCTCTCCCGGCTCCAGCACATCCGCTTCGAGATCGCCGAGATGGCCACCGAGTGCGCCGTCACCCGGACGTTCGTCGACCGCTGCATCGTGGAGCACAGCGATCCCGACGGGGCCGGACTCGACGCCGTCCACGCCTCCATGGCCAAGTGGTGGGCGACCGAGCTCCAGAAGCGGGTCGCCGACCGCTGCCTGCAACTGCACGGAGGGTACGGCTACATGAGCGAGTTCCCGGTCGCCCGCGCCTACACCGACGGCCGGATCCAGACCATCTACGGAGGCACGACCGAGATCATGAAGGAGATCATCGGCCGTTCGCTCCTCGGCTGACCCCCTCCTCCCCGTTCCCCTCCGCTCCGTCATCCGTTCCAGCCACCCTCATCGCCCTCATCGCGAAAGGCCTCCCGTGAGCACCGAAGCGTACGTGTACGACGCGATCCGCACCCCGCGCGGACGCGGCAAGGCCAACGGCTCCCTCCACGGCACCAAGCCGATCGACCTGGTCGTCGGCCTCATCCGGGAGATCCAGACCCGCAACCCCGGCCTCGACCCGGCCGCCATCGACGACATCGTGCTCGGCGTCGTCGGCCCCGTCGGCGACCAGGGCTCCGACATCGCCCGGATCGCCGCCATCGCCGCCGGACTCCCCGACACCGTCGCCGGCGTCCAGGAGAACCGCTTCTGCGCCTCCGGCCTCGAAGCGGTCAACATGGCCGCCATGAAGATCCGCTCCGGCTGGGAGGACCTCGTCCTCGCCGGCGGCGTGGAGTCCATGTCCCGGGTCCCGATGGCCTCCGACGGCGGCGCCTGGTTCGCCGACCCGATGACCAACCTGGAGACCAACTTCGTCCCCCAGGGCATCGGCGCCGACCTCATCGCCACCATCGAGGGCTTCTCCCGCCGCGACGTCGACGAGTACGCCGCGCTCTCCCAGGAGCGCGCCGCCGCCGCCGTCAAGGACGGGCGCTTCGACCGCTCGATCGTCCCCGTGAAGGACCGCGCGGGCCTCACCGTCCTCGACCACGACGAGTTCCTGCGCCCCGGCACCACCGCCGACTCCCTCGCGCGGCTCAAGCCCTCCTTCGCCGACATCGGCGAGCTGGGCGGCTTCGACGCCGTCGCCCTGCAGAAGTACCACTGGATCGAGCAGATCGACCACGTCCACCACGCCGGCAACTCCTCCGGCATCGTCGACGGCGCCTCGCTCGTCGCCATCGGCTCCAAGGAGGCCGGCGAGCGGAACGGACTCGCCCCCCGCGCGCGGATCGTCTCGGCCGCCGTCTCCGGCTCCGAGCCGACGATCATGCTGACCGGCCCCGCGCCGGCCGCCCGCAAGGCCCTCGCCAAGGCCGGCCTGACCATCGACGACATCGACCTCGTCGAGATCAACGAGGCCTTCGCCGCCGTCGTCCTGCGCTTCGTCAAGGACATGGGCATCACGCTGGACAAGGTCAACGTCAACGGCGGCGCCATCGCGCTCGGCCACCCGCTCGGCGCCACCGGCGCGATGATCCTCGGCACCCTCGTCGACGAGCTGGAGCGGCAGGACAAGCGCTACGGCCTCGCCACCCTCTGCGTCGGCGGCGGCATGGGCATCGCCACCGTCGTCGAGCGCGTCTGACCGTCCCGTCCGAACCCCTCTTCACGGATCCACGGAGAAGCAGAGACATGAGCGAGAGCACCACCATCCGCTGGGAGCAGGACGCGACCGGGATCGTCACCCTCGTCCTCGACGACCCGAACCAGTCCGCCAACACCATGAACCAGGCCTTCCGGGCCTCCATCGTCGCCGTCGCCGACCGCGTCGAGGCCGAGAAGGACTCCATCCGCGGCATCATCTACACCTCCGCGAAGAAGACCTTCTTCGCCGGCGGCGACCTCAAGGACATGGTCCAGGCGGGCCCCGAGCACGCCCAGGACATCTTCGAGGGCGGCCTCGGCATCAAGAACGCGCTGCGCCGGATCGAGACCCTCGGCAAGCCCGTCGTGGCCGCGATCAACGGAGCCGCGCTGGGCGGCGGCTACGAGATCGCCCTCGCCTCGCACCACCGCGTCGCCCTCGACGCCCCGGGCTCCAAGATCGGCCTCCCCGAGGTCACCCTCGGCCTGCTGCCGGGCGGCGGCGGCGTCACCCGCGCCGTCCGCCTCATGGGCATCACCGACGCCCTGCTGAAGGTGCTGCTCCAGGGCACCCAGTACCCGCCGAAGCGCGCCCTCGACAACGGACTCGTCCACGAGCTGGCCGCCACCCACGAGGAGATGATGGCCAAGGCCATCGCCTTCATCGACGCGAACCCCGAGTCCCGGCAGCCCTGGGACGTCCCCGGCCACCGGATCCCCGGCGGCACCCCGTCGAACCCGAAGTTCGCCGCCAACCTCCCCGCCTTCCCGGCGAACCTGCGCAAGCAGCTCAACGGCGCGCCCTATCCGGCGCCGCGCGCCATCATGGCCGCCGCCGTCGAGGGCTCCCAGGTCGACTTCGAGACCGCGGCGGTCATCGAGAGCCGCTACTTCACCGAGCTCGTCACCGGGCAGACGGCGAAGAACATGATCCAGGCGTTCTTCTTCGACCTCCAGGCCGTCAACTCCGGCGCCAGCCGTCCGAAGGGCGTCGAGGCCCGCCCGGTCCGCAAGGTCGCCGTCCTCGGCGCGGGGATGATGGGCGCGGGCATCGCGTACTCCTGCGCCCGTGCCGGCATCGAGGTCGTCCTCAAGGACGTCTCCGCCGAGTCCGCCGCGAAGGGCAAGGCGTACTCCGAGGCCCTCTGCGCCAAGGCCGTCTCCCGCGGCCGCACCACCCGGGAGAAGGCCGACGCCCTCCTCGCCCGGATCACCCCGACCGCCGAGGTCCGCGACCTCGCCGGCTGCGACGCGGTCATCGAGGCGGTCTTCGAGGACACGGCGCTCAAGCACAAGGTGTTCCAGGAGATCCAGGACGTCGTCGAGCCCGACGCGCTGCTCTGCTCCAACACCTCGACCCTGCCGATCTCCGTCCTCGCCGAGGGCGTGCGGCGCCAGGGCGACTTCATCGGCCTGCACTTCTTCTCGCCCGTCGACAAGATGCCGCTGGTCGAGATCATCAAGGGCGAGCGGACCGGCGACGAGGCGCTCGCCCGCGCCTTCGACCTGGTGCGGCAGATCAACAAGACGCCGATCGTGGTCAACGACTCGCGGGGCTTCTTCACCTCCCGGGTCATCGGCCACTTCATCAACGAGGGCGTCGCCATGGTCGGCGAGGGCATCGAGCCCGCCTCCGTCGAGCAGGCCGCCGCGCAGGCGGGCTACCCGGCGAAGGTGCTCTCCCTGATGGACGAGCTGACCCTGACCCTCCCGCGCAAGATCCGCAACGAGACGCGGCGGGCGGTCGAGGAGGCCGGCGGGACCTGGGCCACCCACCCGGGCGAGGCGGTCGTCGACCGCATGGTCGACGAGTTCGACCGCCCCGGCCGCAGCGGCGGCGCCGGGTTCTACGAGTACGGCGAGGACGGCAGGCGCGGACGGCTCTGGCCCGGTCTGCGCGAGCACTTCACCAAGCCCGGCCACGAGATCCCCTTCCGCGACATGCAGGAGCGGATGCTCTTCGCCGAGGCCCTGGACACCGTCCGCCTCCTGGAGGAGGGCGTCCTGACCTCGGTCGCCGACGCCAACATCGGCTCGATCATGGGCATCGGCTTCCCGGCCTGGACGGGCGGCGTCCTCCAGTACGTCAACGGGTACGAGGGCGGCGTCGCGGGCTTCGCCGCCCGGGCCCGCGAACTGGCGGAGGCCTACGGCGAGCGGTTCGCCCCGCCGGCGCTGCTGGTGGAGAAGGCCGAGCGCGGCGAGGTCTTCACCGACGCGTGACGCCCCCGGGGGGCCGGCGCCCGGCCGGCTCCCCTCACCGGCGTCCGAACGCCGCCCGCAGCTCCTCGCTCAGCGAGCGCTGGAAGGCCGTGAGGAGGGCCTGGACCACCATCGGCTGCATGTGGGCCGAGAGCGACCTCATCGCGCTCAGGTGGTCCGGGTCCTCGCCGCTCTCCCGGTACGGGCTCCACACCTCGTCCCGGAACAGCCGGGAGAGCTCCTGCGCCGCGGCGCGCGCGTGCTCCAGGAGGACCGTGCGGGAGGCGAGGATCGTCTCGTGCTCGATGGGCACGTCGAGCAGCTCGACGCCGAGCCGGAGCAGCGACCCGTCGAGCCGGAAGGTGTCCTGGTCGGCGGTCCGGTCGAGCACGCCCATCGCGGCGAGCCGGTCCACGTCCGTCTCCGTCAGCTCCCGGCCGGCCCGCCGCTCCAGCTCCCGCCGGGTGGTGGACTCGGCGGACTCCGGCGCCCACGAGGCAACCAGCGCCCGGTGGATCGCCAGGTCCTGGGCGCTGAGATCGGCCGGCAGCTGCTCCAGGTACCGCTCGATCGCGGCCAGCGTCATCCCCTGCCGCTGGAGCTCCTCGATCAGCGCGAGCCGCGACAGATGGCCCTGCCCGTAGTGCCCGACGCGCCGCGCCCCGATGACGGGCGGCGGGAGGAGACCGCGGGTCCCGTAGAACCGCACGGTCCGCACCGTGACGCCGGCCCGCGCGGCCAGCTCGTCGACGGTGTAGCTGGCCCCGCCCTCCGCGTCGCTCCCGACGTCCATCCGAGCCGCCTCGCTTCCGCTCCCCTGCCGAATCCGGCCGCTGAGGCCGACCGGGACAGTATTGCTGTCTCACCAGAGCTGTAAAAGACCGTCGGGCGTTGTCGGTGCCGGGTCGTAGCGTGATCGTCATGAACGGGATCAGCTACGTCCGGGGGGACGCGACCGCACCGCAGGGCAAGGGCGTCAAGATCGTCGCGCACGTCGTCAACGATCTCGGCGGCTGGGGCAAGGGCTTCGTCCTGGCGGTCTCACGCCGCTGGACGGAGCCGGAGACGGCCTACCGCCGATGGCACCGCGAGCGGGCGCGCAACGACTTCGGTCTCGGCGCGGCGCAGTTCGTGCGGGTCGAGCGGTACGTCTGGGTGGCCAACCTGGTGGGCCAGCGGGGGATGCGGACCGGGCGCAGCACCGGGGTGCCCGTGCGGTACGAGGCGATCGACGCCGGTCTCGGGCTGCTGGCCGGGCGCGCGGAGGAGCTGGGGGCCTCCGTCCACATGCCGCGGATCGGCTGCGGGCTGGCCGGCGGGACGTGGGAGCGGGTCGAGCCGCTCGTGGTCCGGCGGCTGGTGGAGCGGGGGATAGCGGTCACCGTGTACGACTTCGGCGCGTAACGGGCGGCGGGCCGGGGCTGTGGCGCGGGGTGTCGGTCCCGGCGGCTAGAGTCTGCGGCTGTTCGAACTGGGGGAACGGGAACAGGGGAGTCAGATGTACACGCAACTCAGGGAGACGGCCGATCAGTTGGCCGGAGTCCTGTGGCGGGAGCACACCGTCTACCGGGAGCGGGGCGGCGGTGTGGTGATCCGGGGCGAGCACGTGCGCCGCTGGATAAGCCTGGGTCCGACCGGGGGCAAGGACCAGGCGCTGCTGCGTGCCGGGCGGCTCCTCGACGGGGGCACCACCGCGCCCGCCCGCACCGAGGTCGTCGTCGACCTGACGGCCGGGACGGCCGAGCTCGCGGCGGTCTGCCGCCGGATGCTCGCCGAGGTCGCGGCGGTCGCCGAGCCCGCCGCCGCGCAGCCGGCGCGTGCGGGGCGCACGGCCGGCTCCGGGAAGCAGGGCAGGCCGGGCAGGCAGCGGAAGCCGGGCCGCGCGGCCCGCACCGCACGCCCCGGCCGCCCGCGCAGGGAGCGGCACACGAGCCTCGGCTCCTTCGTGGTGCTGCTCTGTGTCGCCGGGGTGCTGGGCGCCTGGCTGTACAGCCTCTTCGGCGGCGGGTACGGGTACTGAGCGCCCCGCGCCCGCCGTCGTCGAGCGGTCGGCCGGGGCTCAGAAACCGGTGACCGGGTAGTGGTCGCTCAGGTTGGTGTACGTGTAGCTCGTGCCCCAGCTGGAGACCGTCCAGGGCGCGCTCTTCTCCAGGACCACGTGGTTGGTCCAGTTCGCCGGCCGGGCGTTGCCCGAGCGGTAGAGGACGTGGTCGAGGTCCTCGCGCGGGTCGTCCGGGTAGCGCTCGGAGGCGATCGAGTTCAGGTCGGTGTCGAAGGAGTACGGGTGGCCGGTGCGGGAGTCGGCCCCCGCCAGGCCCGCGTCGGCGAGCATCGTGCCGTACTCGGGGGTGTGCGAGTCGACGTTCATGTCGCCGGCGACGATCACCTGCTCGTTCGCCGGGATGTTCTTGGCGTCGAGGAAGGCGTCGATCGCCTTGAACTGGCGGCTGCGCATCTGCGCCGCCTCGCCCGCCGCGCAGCCCGGGTCGGTGGACTGGGCGTGGGTGCCGAGCACGTGCACCCGGCTGCCGTTCACGTCGAGCACCGCGTAGGCGAAGCCCTTGTTCGACCACCAGTCGGCGCCGCACGCGTCCTTGTAGACGTGCTGCTCCTTGCGGATGATCGGCCACTTGCTGAGGATCGTCACCCCGCCGTCCTCGGGGGTGGTCGCGGAGTAGGAGCCGCCGGTGGCGTCCCAGCCGCTCTTGCTGCGGCCCACGACCGGCGTCTGGTACGGGTACCGGCCGGCGGAGTTCGCCTTGAGGGCGTCCGAGGCGGCGTTGTCGAAGGCCTCCTGGATCACGACCACGTCCTGCCCCTGGTACCAGGGGGCGGCCGGGATCGCCTTGGCCCGGTGGTCCTGCCCCCAGTTCGGGTACAGCGTCTTCGAGAAGAGGAACGCGTTGTACGTGAGCACCTTCAGGTGCGGGGCCTCGGCGGCCGCTCCGGCGGAGGCGGCGGACGCACCCGGGGCGGTCACGGCCAGGGTGGCCGCGGCGAGGGCCAGGGACAGGGCGGCGCCGGGGGCGCGGCGGAGCGCGGCGAACGACACAGGAACTCCCATGAGGGTGTGGGGGGTTGTGCTGGCGCGGCACATACAATCAGCCGGAGTTACCTTCCGGTAGCCTTTGGATGCCGGGAATCTGGCCGAGCCCGCACGAACACGACAACTCTCGCCGGGTAGCCCGAATTGTCGCTTTTTCTAGCAGGTAGAATGCGCGCATGACCCTCGCTTCGAACTCGACCGTCTTCAAGATGGACCTCGGTCCGCTCAACCCTGTCTGGGCGGAGCTCATCCTCGGCCTCGTGCTGTTCGCCCTCACCTTCCTCATCCTGGCGAAGGGCATCCTGCCGAAGATCCGGCGCACGCTCGACGAGCGCGAGGACGCCATCGACGGCGGCACCGGGCGCGCCGACGACCTGCGCGCCGAGGCCACGCAGATCCGCGAGCAGTACGAGGCCGAGCTGGCCGAGGCCCGCCACGAGGCGGCCCGTATCCGCGCCAAGGCCGTCGAGGAGGGCTCGGTCGCCATCGCCGCCGCCCGTGCCGAGGGCAACACCGAGCGCGAGTCGATCATCGCCGCCGGTTCCGCGAAGATCGCCGAGGAGCGCGCCGCCGCCGAGCGCGAGCTCAACGCCGACGTCGACGCCTGGGCCCACGCCCTCGCCGCCCGCATCGTCGGCGAGCCGGTCGGCGCCGACCGCGGCTGACCCGTACTCCCCGGAAGGGGCCGTCACCAGGGGCCGAGACGCCCGGGTGACGGCCCCTTCGTCGTGGGTGCAGCCTGGAGTGTGAGGAGAGAGAGCCCCATGGAATCCCAGAAGTCCGCCGACCGGGTCACCGGCGCCGATCCGGCGCCGCCGCCCGTCGGGGGCGTGCTGTGGAGCGTCGCGGGTGACGTCCGCGCGCTCCTGATGCTTCCCGCCGCCCTCACGATGCAGGTCGCCCACCCCGCCATCGGTGCCGGCGTCGACGCCCACTCGGTCTTCCGCACCGACCCCTGGGGCCGCGGCGAGCGCTCCCTGCGCTCGCTCCAGCTGTGGATCTACGGAGGCGAGGACGCCGCGCGCGAGGGGCGCCGGCTCCGCCGGCTGCACCGCGACATCCAGGGCACGGACACCCGCGGCCGCCGGTACCACGCGCTGACGCCCGCCTACTACGCCTGGGTCCACGCGACCGGCTTCCCCGTCTACACCCACGGCCTCCGCCTCCTCGCCCGGCCCCTCACCGAGGCGCAGGAGCGGCAGCTGTACACCGAGTGGCTCCAGGTCGGCCGGATCCTCGGCATCCACGACCGGGACATGCCGCAGACGATCGAGGAGTTCTGGCCGTACTACCGGAAGGTCCTCGCGGACGAGCTGGAGGCGACCGTCGTCGTCCGGGAGCTGCTCGACCCCGGGCAGCCCGTGCCCGCCCCCGACCGCGGGCCGCTGCCGCTCCGGCTCGCGCTCAGGCTGCTTTGGCCGCTCCTGCGCCGCCCGTTCCTGCGGCTGCGCGCCTTCCTCACCGTCGGCCTGATGCCGCCGGACGCCCGGGCGGCCATCGGGCTCACCTGGACGGACGGACAGGAGCGGACGCTGCGCCGCTTCGCGCGGGTGGTCCGCTGGGTGGTCCCGGTCCTGCCGGAGCGACTGCGCTACCTGCCGCTGGCCCGGAAGGCCCGCGCGACCGCACGCCGAGCCGGACACTGACATCCGCCCGGGGCCGCCCCGCCGCACGAACGGCCCCGAGCCGACCGGCCCGGCACGAATACTGACCCGGCGCGGACCGCCCCGGCACAGGGACGGGCTCTGCACGGGGACGGGCTCCGCACCCGGACGGCCCCGCACGGAGGCGGGCGCCGACGAAAGCAGGCCTCGCACAGAGCCGGGACCCGCACAGAGCCGGGACCCGCACAGAGCCGGGACCCGCACAGAACCGGGACCCGCACAGAACCGGGACCCGCACAGAACCGGGACCCGCACAGAACCGGGACCCGCACAGAACCGATACGAGCCCCGCACGAAGCCGGCCCCGCGCCGAGACGGGCCCCGCGTGGAGGCGGGGCCGTCTCGGTGACCCGGGTTCCTGCGGACCGGATCACCGCACCGCTCAGTGGTCGCCGTGCCGCCCCGACTCGTGGACCGAGTTCGTCGCCGCGATCTTCTTCCACGACTTCGGCTGGGCCGGCTTCGGCGCCGCCGCGGCCCGGGCGGCCGGGGCGCCCGACGCCGGCGCGGCCAGGCCGGCCGCCGCCGCGGTCGACGCGGACGGCTTCGACGGCTCGTACAGCCAGGTGTCGAAGAGCTCGGCCAGCGGCTTGCCGGAGACCTTCTCCGCGTACCGCACGAAGTCGGCCACCCGCGCGTTGCCGTGGGCGAACTTCTGCGGCCAGCCCTTCAGGATCGCGAAGAAGTCCTCGTCGCCGATCTCGTTGCGCAGGGCCTGGAGGGCCAGCGCGCCCCGGTCGTAGACCGCGATGTGGAACTGGTTCTCCGGGCCGGGGTCGCCCGGCTTCACCGTCCAGAACGGGTCCTCGGCGGTCCGGATCGCGTAGACGTAGTCCGCCAGCTCCTGGGCCGTGCCCTCGCCCTCCTTCTCCGACCACAGCCACTGGCTGTAGCGGGCGAAGCCCTCGTTGACCCAGATGTCCTTCCAGTCCCGGACCGACACGCTGTCGCCGTACCACTGGTGCGCCAGCTCGTGGACGACCACCGACACGTTCGCGCCGTTGGCGAACTGCCGCGGGCTGTAGAACGGCCGGGTCTGGGTCTCCAGGGCGAAGCCGCTGGTCACGTTCGGCACGTAGCCGCCGAGGGCGTTGAAGGGGTACGGCCCGAAGACCCCCTCCAGCCACTCCGCGACCTCGGTCGTCCGCTCGATCGAGGCGCGGGCGGCGCCGTCGTTGTCGCCGAGGTCCTTGCTGTACGCGTTGAGGACCGGCAGCCCGTTCGCGGTCCGGTCCGTCGTGATGTCGAACTTCCCGACGGCGAGCGTGGCCAGGTACGTCGCCTGCGGCTTGTTCGAGCGCCAGTTGTAGCGGGTCCAGCCGAGCCGCGAGGACTGCGACTGCAGCACGCCGTTGCTGATGGCCTGGGTGCCGTCCGGGACGGCGACGGAGACGTCGAAGGTCGCCTTGTCCAGCGGGTGGTCGTTGGAGGGGAACCACCAGGCCGCCGAGTCCGGCTCCTGCGCGGCGACGCCGCCGTCCGGGGTCCGGGCCCAGGCCGTCCAGCCGTCGATCTTCACCTCGGAGGGCTTGCCCGCGTAGCGGACGACGATCGAGAGCGGCTTGTTCTTCTCCAGCGGGGCCGCCGGGGTGACCTCCAGCTCGTGCGAGCCCGAGGCGGCGAACGTCGCCACCCGGCCGTTGACCCGGACCTCACTGACCTTCAGGCCGAGGTCGAGGTTGAACCGGGACAGGTTCTGCCTGGTGGTGGCGACGATGGTCGCCGTGCCCTCCAGGAGGTCGGTGGCGGGCTGGTAGGTCAGACGCAGGTCGTAGTGGGAGACGTCGTAGCCGCCGTTGCCACTGGTGGGGTAGTAGGAGTCGCCGATGCCCGGGGCCCCGGGGGCGAAGTCGGCCGCCGATGCCGGGATCGCCAGCAGCAGGGAGGCCGCGAGGGCGCTCGGAACGATGATTCTGCGGTGCACGGGTGCTCCCCAAGTCATAAGAAACGTAAGACGCGCGGGTGGGCGTCGGTCCTTAGCCAGGACACTATTCAGGGCCCCGACGCACCGTCACGTCCAGAGGACCCGCTGTCACACGATCGCCATTCGGCCGACATGAACCCGTCCGCCTCCGGAATCGACCCGAATCACGCCCGATCCCCTCCGGCACTCTTTTGCACGGGAGTTGACCGGGGTACGTTCCCGCCCATGCCGATGCGAACGCGGAGAACCCGCGGAGCCCGACTGCCGTACGGAACGCTGGTGACCGCCGCCACGGCCGCCCTGCTCGCGACCCTGGTCACGCCGGCCGGCGCCCGTCCGGAACCCGCCGCGCCGGCCGCGGCCGCCGGACCCGCGATGGCCGCCGGACCCGCGACGGCCTCCGGACCCGCGACGGCCTCCGGCTCCGCCGGCCGCCCCGCCCGGGAGTCCCGGCCCGTCCACTCGTACGCCGACGCCGTCCGCGAGTCCGTCTGGGTCGACACCGGGCTCGACGGCGACGGCGACGGGCGCGCGGACCGGGTCGCCGTCGACATCGTCCGCCCCCGCGAGCCCGCCGCGGCCGGCCGCAGGATCCCGGTCATCATGGACGCCAGCCCGTACTACGCCTGCTGCGGACGCGGCAACGAGAGCCAGAAGAAGACCTACGACGCCGAGGGGAACCCCGTCGGCCTCCCGCTGTTCTACGACAACTTCTTCGTCCCCCGCGGCTACGCCTTCGCCGCCGTCGACCTCGCCGGCACCAACCGCTCCGACGGCTGCGACGACGTCGGCGGACGCTCCGACGTCCAGTCGGCCAAGGCCGTCGTCGACTGGCTGAACGGCCGCGCCCGGGGCTACACCACCCGTACGGGCGACACCCCGTCCCGGGCCACCACCTGGAGCACCGGCGACGTCGGCATGATCGGCAAGAGCTGGGACGGCACCATCGCCAGCGGCGTCGCCGCCACCGGCGTCGAAGGGCTGAAAACGATCGTTCCGATCGGCGCCATCTCCTCCTGGTACGACTACTTCCACTCCCAGGGCGCCCCCCTGTACGACTCCGACCCGAGCTGGCTCTCCGACTACGTCAACAGCCCCGCGGCGCGGGCCCGCTGCGGCGCCGTCCAGGACCGCATCACCGCCGGCACCCCGTACAGCGGCGACCGCACGCCCGCCTGGACCGAGCGCGACCACGTCAGGAACGCCGCCAAGGTCAAGGCCAGCGTCTTCGTCGTCCACGGGCAGCAGGACCTCAACGTGCGCGCCGGCCAGTTCGGCCGCTGGTGGGACGCCCTCGGCGCCCACGGCGTCGAGCGGAAGATCTGGCTCTCCCAGACCGGCCACGTCGACCCCTTCGACTTCCGGCGCGCCGAGTGGGTCCGCACCCTGCACCGCTGGTTCGACCACCACCTCCTCGGCTACGACAACGGCGTCGACCGCGAACCCGTCGCCGACATCGAGCGCGCCCCGGACCGGTGGACCACCGACCGCCAGTGGCCGCCGCGCACCACCGTCCCCACCACCGTGCGCCCCGCCCCGGGCGCGGCCCCCGGGCCCGGCGTCCTCGGCCGCACCCCGGCCGCCCCCGGCTCCACCGCGACCTTCACCGACGACCCGGGCCTGGGCGAGCTCGACTGGGCGGCCCGGATCGACACCGCGACCCCCGAGAAGGCCGGGTTCGTCACCCGCCCCCTCTCCCGGGACCTGAGGATCGCCGGCTCCTCCCAGGTGACGGTCACCGCCGTCCCGACCACCGCCACCGCCCACCTCACCGCCGTCCTGGTGGACCTCGGCCCGGACACGATCCGGGACTACGGCGCCGCCGGCGAGGGCATCACCACCCGCGCCGACCGCACCTGCTGGGGCGCGAGCACCGCAGGGGACAGCGCCTGCTACCGGGAGACCGAGGCCCACACGGTGGACGTCCGGCACACCGTGGTCAGCCGGGGCTGGGCCGACCTCGGCACCTGGGCCGACCCGGGCAGGGAACGCCCGCTGACCCCCGGCCGGGCGTACACGATGACCCTGGACCTCGCCGCCGCCGACCACGTCGTGCCGGCCGGGCACCGCCTCGCCCTGATCGTCGGCGGCACGGACAAGGACCTCCTCGACCCTCCGTCGACGACCCCGACCCTGACCCTCGACCTCGCCCGCACGTCCGCCCGGCTGCCGCTGGTCGGCGGTGCCGGGGCCTTCGCCCTGGCCACCTCCGGACCGCACCCGGCCGCGCCGTCGCCGCACCCCGCCGGCCCCGCACGGCGGGACGCCGCACCGCCGGCCGCCGTCACCGGCCCGCGCCTGCCCGGAACGGGAGACGCCCGATGAACCGAACGGGAGACGCCCGATGAACCCCCTCAGCGGACACCGGAGTTCCCGGCGCGCTCTGCTCCTCGCCGTGGGCGCCGCGCTCCTCGCGCTGCCGCTCGTCACCGTTCCCGCGAAGGCGGCCGGCAGCGCGCCCGTACAGCCGCCGCCGCGCACCGGATTCGAGACGAGCAACGGGGCCCGGTGGACCTCCGAGGCGGAGGAGCGCGACTTCCTCGCGGCCGTGGACCGCGCGAGCGCCCGTCTTTCGGTGCGGGTCGTCGGCACCACCGCCCAGGGCCGCCCGCTCCGGCTCGCCACCCTCGGCACCGGGCGCACCACCGTGCTGCTGGTCTGCAGCCAGCACGGCGACGAGCCGGCCGGCCGGGAGGCCTGCCTCCGCACGGTGCGCGACCTCGCCACCGACAGGGACCAGGAGACCCGGCGCTTCCTCGCCCGGACGACCCTCCTGGTCGTCCCCACCGCCAACCCCGACGGACGGGAGGCCGACACCCGGGGCAACGCCGACGGCGTCGACGTCAACCGCGACCACATCGCCCTGCGCACCGCCGAGGCGCGCGCGGTCGCCGCCGTCATCCGCGACCGGCGGCCCGAACTCGTCTACGACCTCCACGAGTACGGAGCCACGCCCCGCTACTACGACAAGGACCTGCTCGCCCTCTGGCCGCGCAGCCTCGACGCCGATCCGCACGTCCACGACGAGTCGCGGACCCTCTCCGAGGCGTACGTCCGGCCCGCCGCCGGGCTCGCCGGGTACAGCAGCGGCGTCTACGGCATCTGGACCGACCCCCTCACCGGCAAGCCGCTCAAGCAGGTCGCCGGCGACGGACAGGAGCGGATCCTGCGGAACACCGCCGGGATCAAGCACTCCGTGGGCCTGCTCGTGGAGACCCGGGTGGACGCCTTCGACGAGGCCGAGCAGAACGACCCCGCGCGCAACCACCGGCGCCGCGTCGCCACCCAGCACGCCGCCCTGGAGGGCGCCTTCGCCTACCTCGACGAGCGGCGCGGACCGCTCACGGCCGCCACCGCCGCGGCCCGGCGCGCCGGCTACGCCGACCGGGGCCCGGTCTTCCTCGGCGGCGCCGACAACGACCCGCCGGAGCCGGCGGAGATCCTGGCCGATCCGCCCTGCGGCTACCGGTTGTCCGCCGCCCAGTACGCCGAGGCGGGCGACGAACTCGCCCTGCACGGCGTCGCCGTACGGCCGGAGGGCGCGGGCGCCTTCGTCCCGCTCGCGCAGTCGCGGCGCGCGCTCGTCCCGCTGCTCCTCGACGGCCGGGCCACCTATCACCTCGTCAGTGGGAGCCCTGTGGAGGAGTGTTGACGATCACGTGCCCGGGGGGTCGGGGTGGCGGGATTTCGTCGTTTGCCGAGGTAAAGTTACCGCCTGGTACTGACCATGCCTCGAACAGGTCCCCATGGCCTGGAAGTTGGAGAACACCATGCGCACCACCACGACGGCACGTCGCGCCCTGACGTCGCTGCTCGCCACGACGCTGCTCGCCGGCGGCGTCCTGCTCGGCCAGACGATCACCGCCGAGCCGGCGGCCGCGGCCAAGATGACCTGCAACGTCACCCAGCTGCGGCACGACGCGGCGAAGGAGCGCAACCGTGCCGCGCAGCTCCGCGGCCTCGGCGCCCACGCGGAGGCCCGCAAGGCCAGCGCCCGCGCCGACGCCCTGGAGACCCGCGCCCGCCAGTGCGAGGACGCCGACAACCACAGCAAGCCGCCGCTCTGGAAGTAGCGGGCGCACACCGGGGGAACGATCCGGTGAGCAAACACGGGGCGGGTGCGGTCCGACGGGACCGGGCCCGCCCCGTGCCCGTTCCTCAGGCCCCGGCCAGCTCCGCCGCCCGCTCCGCGCAGCCCCAGGCCACCGTCACCCCCGCGCCCCCGTGCCCGTAGTGGTGCACCAGCCGGCCGCCTCCCGGCAGCGGCACCGCCTCGATCCGGACCCCGCCCGCACGCGCCGGCCGCAGACCCACCCGGTGCCCGAGCACCCGCGCCCCCGCGATCTCCGGCCGCACCCGCGCGCACCGCGCCACGATCGCCGCCGCCGTCGCCGGATCGGGCTCCGTCCGCTCGTCGCCCTCCTCGGCCGTCCCGCCCAGGACCAGCCGGCCCGGCTGCGGGAAGAAGTACGTCGTCTCGCCGGCCCCCGCGTCCGCGGCGGTGAACCACTCCTCGATCCCCGGGTTCTCCACCAGCACCAACTGCCCCCGCACCGGGCGCAGCGCGGGATCCGGCACGAGCTCCCGCGCCGCCGCCCCTGTGCAGTCGACGACCACCCGCGCCGCGGCCGCCGCCTCGGCGAAGCCGGTGACCGTACGCCGCTCGAAGACCCCGCCCGCCGCCTCGAACCGGCGCAGCAGCCACCCCAGATGCACCGGCATGTCGATCAGCGGCAACCGCGCCGCGAGACCCGTGCCGTACGGACCCGGCACCTCCTCGGGCGCCAGCGGGCGAAGCCCCGGCACCTCCCGCGCCCAGGGCCCGAGACCCTCCAGGGTGGTGTCCGCGTGGACCCCGTCCACCCACCGCACGCCGGTGCGCCCCGGATCGGCGGCCAGCTCCCCGTACACCCGCAGCGAGGCCAACGCCCAGGCGCCCGCCTGTTCCTCGGGCTCGATCCGGTACGGCCACCAGAGCGCCCCCGCCACCGCCGAGGTCGTCGCCGTCACCTCGTCCCGCGACCAGACCCGGACCCGAAGGCCGCGCTCCGCCAGCGTCACCGCGGTCGTCAGACCGACGACCCCGCCACCCACCACGATCACGTCGCTCTCCATGCCGGGGACCGTACCGGGACCGGGACATTTCCGGGACGGACCAGCCATGGAACGCGGACCCCCGCCGCGGAATGCTGGACGCATGCCGGCCGTGTACACGACTCTCGACCTCGCCCCCGCCGCCCTCCCGGACGGCGGTGGCGTCCCTTCCCGGACCCCGGTCCGGCCCCGCCCCCGCCCCGAGGACCTCGACCTCGTCGTCGACGGCCGGTCGCTGCTCCACCGGCTCGACGGGGCCGAGGGCGCCGACACGGTCTCGCCGCTGGCCGGCGACCTGCCGCCGGCCCTCCGCGCCGAGCACGTCCGCGCCCTCCTCGCCCCGGACGCCGACGGCGGTCCCGCGGCCGCGCTCCCGGGCGGCCGCCGGGTGGTCTACTCCTGCCCCGACTGCGAGGACCTCGGCTGCGGAGCCGTCACCGCCGTCGTCGAGCACGACGGCGAGGACGTCGTCTGGCGCGACTTCGCCTGGCAGACGGGCACCTCGGTGGACCTGGAGCGCGAGGGGTACCCCGGCGTCGGCCCGTACCGCTTCGACCGGACGACCCGCCGGACCGTCCTGCGGCGCCTCGGGACCGGGCCCGCGGCGGCCGACTCCCGGCCCCGGCCCGCGACCGGCCCCGGGCCCGTCCCCGCGGCCGGCCTCCCCTCCGGACCCCGCACGACCCCGCGCGCCGCCCCTGTCACCGGCCCCCGCGCGGTGCCCGCCGTCCCGCACCCCTGAGCGGCCGGGCCGGATTCCGGGTCGCCTAGGATTCGTACCCTGATGACTGCAACCCTCGTCGCCAAGGACCTCGCCGCCGGCCACGGCGAACGCACCCTCTTCGCCGGCCTCGACCTCGTCGTCGCCCCCGGCGACGTCATCGGCCTCGTCGGCGTCAACGGCGCCGGCAAGTCGACCCTGCTGAGGCTGCTCGCCGGGCTCGACACCCCCGAGGAGGGCGAGCTCAGGCTCTCGCCGCCCACTGCCTCCGTCGGCCACCTCCCGCAGGAGCCCGAGCGGCGCGCGGGCGAGACCGTGCGGGAGTTCCTCGCCCGGCGCACCGGCGTCGCCGCCGCCCAGACGGCGATGGACGAGGCCACCCAGGGCCTCGTCGACGGCACCCCGGGCGCCGACGACGCGTACGCGACCACCCTGGAGCGCTGGCTGAACCTGGGCGGCGCCGACCTGGACGAGCGCGCCGACGAGGTCGCCGACTCGCTCGGCCTCACCGTCGGACTCGACCAGCCGATGACCTCCCTCTCCGGCGGCCAGGCCGCCCGCGCCGGCCTCGCCTCGCTCCTGCTCTCCCGCTACGACGTCTTCCTGCTCGACGAGCCCACCAACGACCTCGACCTCGACGGTCTGGAGCGCCTCGAAGGGTTCGTGAAGGGGCTCCGCGCCGGCACGGTCGTCATCAGCCACGACCGCGAGTTCCTCACCCGCACGGTCACCAAGGTCCTCGAACTCGACCTCGCCCAGCAGCAGATCACCCTGTACGGCGGCGGCTACGAGGCCTACCTGGAGGAGCGGGACCGGGCCCGGCGGCACGCCCGCGAGGACTACGAGGAGTACGCCGGCAAGAAGGCCGCCCTCGAAGCCCGCGGCCACATGCAGCGCTCCTGGATGGACAAGGGCGTCAAGAACGCCCGCCGCAAGGCCACCGACGGCGACAAGCTCGGACGCAACGCGCGCAGCGAGGCCAGTGAGAAGCAGGCCGCGAAGGCCCGCCAGACCCAGCGCATGATCGAGCGCCTCGACGTCGTCGACGAGCCCCGCAAGGAGTGGGAGCTCCGCATGGAGATCGCCGCCGCGCCCCGCTCCGGCTCGGTCGTCGCCACGCTTCGCGAGGCCGAGGTGCGCCGCGGCGACTTCGCCTTCGGCCCCGTCACCCTCCAGATCGACTGGGCCGACCGGGTCGCCGTCACCGGGGCAAACGGCGCCGGGAAGTCGACCCTGCTCGCGGCCCTGCTCGGCCGGCTGCCGCTGGACTCCGGGGACGCGGTCCTCGGCTCGGGCGTCGTCGTCGGCGAGGTCGACCAGGCCCGCCGGCTCTTCCACGGCACGGAGACGCTCCTGGAGGCGTTCTGCGCAGCCGTGCCCGACACCGAGCCCGCCGAGGTCCGCACCCTGCTGGCGAAGTTCGGCCTCAAGGCCGTCCACGTGATGCGGCCCGCGACCACGCTCTCCCCGGGGGAGCGGACCCGCGCCGCGCTTGCGCTGCTCCAGGGCCGGGGCGTGAACCTGCTCGTCCTCGACGAGCCGACGAACCACCTCGACCTGCCGGCCATCGAGCAGCTGGAGTCCGCGCTCGACACGTACACCGGCACCCTGCTGCTCGTCACCCACGACCGGCGGATGCTCGACGCGGTCCGCACCACGCGGCGCATCGAGGTCGCCGACGGCAAGGCCACCGAGCTCTGATGCCGACCTCGCACCCGGCGGACCGGGGCCCGCGGTGACGGTCTCGTTCGGCTGGGGGCCCGTCGAAGCACGGGTCCTCGGCCCCTCGGCCGCCTGCGTGGTCGTCGTCGACGTCCTCTCCTTCACCACCGCCGTGGGCGTCGCCGTCGAGGCCGGCACGGCCGTCCACCCGTACCGGTGGCGGGACGCGACGGCCGCCGCCCACGCGCGCGCGGTCGGCGCGACCCTCGCCGTGGGGCGCCGCGAGGCCACCCCCGACCACCCGTGGACGCTCTCCCCGGCGGCCCTCCGCGCCGCACCGGCGCCGGCGCGGCTCGTCCTGCCCTCGCCGAACGGCTCCACCATCGCCGCGGAGGCCGCGGGCGCGACCGTCGTCGCCGCCTCGCTGCGCAACCACACGGCGGTCGCCCGCTGGCTCGCCGAACGGGGGTACGGCTCCGCCGAACGCCCGGTCGCGGTCGTCGCGGCCGGCGAGCGGTGGCCGGACGGTTCGCTGCGTCCGGCGCTGGAGGACCTGCTCGGCGCGGGCGCCGTCCTCGCCGGGCTGCGGGCCGCCGGCCCGCACCTCCTCACCCCGGAGGCGACCGCGGCGGCCGTGCTGTGGTCGGCCACCGAGGACCCGGTCGCCGCCTTGCAGGGCTGTGACTCGGGTCGTGAACTGTACGAGTACGGCTTTCCGCAGGACGTGGCCGTGGCCGCCGAGACCGACAGCTCGACGACCGTCCCCGTGCTCGTGGACGGCGCATTCCAGGAGGCACCATGACCGACCTACTGACCCGGCTGACCGAGATGCTGGACGACCTCGACTCCGACGTGGACGAGACGATCGACCTCGCCGACGAGATCGCCGCCTCGGGCGACGCCGGGCTGCTGCCGCGCCTCCAGGCGGAGCTCGACCGCGCCCTCGCCGAGCGCAACGCCTACGCCCGCGAGCTGCTGGGCGGCGTCCTCGCGGCGATCGGCGGCCCGGAGACCCTCCCGGCCCTGATCCGGGCCTCCGCGGTCGACCTCGGCGACGACCAGGACGGTCTGGCCACCGAGATCGTCGACCTGGTCCAGGCCGACCCGAAGACGGCCCGGGACCTCCTCCAGCCGCTGACGGGGGACGACGACCTCTCCGTCGCCCACCGCGCCGACTGGGCCCTCCGCTTCCTGCCGTAGGGCCCGCGGGCCGGCCGCCGCCCGGCGGGAGTGTCCCGTCGGGCCGCCCGGGAGACGCCCCCTCCGGCCCGGGCGGGCCGGCGGGGACGCTCCCGGTGAGGGCTCCGTCAGCGGCGCTTCCCGCCGCCCTCGCCCAGCAGCCCCGCCTTGCGGAGGGCGTCGGCCATCGCGCTGTTCGCGGGCGCGGGCGCGGACGACCGGTCCCGGCCGCCCCGCTCCGACTGCCCACCGCGGCCGCCCTGGCCGCCCTGCCCGTTCCGGCCGCCCTGGCCCCCGCGCTCGGACCGGCGACCGCCGCCGCCACCGCCCTGCCGCTGCTGCGGCGGACGTCCGCCCCGGTCGCCGCGCTCGCGCCCGGACCCGCCGTCGCCCGCGGCCGCCCCGGGCTCGTCGTCGAGCCGCAGGGTCAGCGAGATCCGCTTGCGCGGGATGTCGACGTCGAGCACCTTCACCTTCACCACGTCGCCGGGCTTCACCACGTCGCGCGGGTCCTTGACGAAGGTCTTCGACATCGCGGAGACGTGCACCAGGCCGTCCTGGTGCACACCGATGTCCACGAACGCCCCGAAGGCCGCCACATTGGTGACGACGCCCTCCAGGACCATGCCGGACGCCAGGTCGCCGATCTTCTCGACGCCCTCCGCGAAGGTCGCCGTCCGGAACGCCGGACGCGGGTCGCGGCCCGGCTTCTCCAGCTCGCGGAGGATGTCCGTCACGGTGGGCAGACCGAAGGTCTCGTCGACGAAGTCGTCGGCCCGCAGCGAGCGCAGCGTCCCCGTGTCGCCGATGAGCGCCGCGACCTCGCCGCCGGTCGCCTTCACCATCCGGCGCACCACCGGGTAGGCCTCCGGGTGCACGGAGGAGGAGTCGAGCGGGTCGTCGCCGCCCCGGATGCGCAGGAAGCCCGCGCACTGCTCGTACGCCTTCGGGCCGAGGCGGGCCACGTCCTTCAGTGCCCGCCGGGAGCGGAACGGGCCGTTGGTGTCCCGGTGCGCCACGATGTTCTCCGCGAGGCCCGAGCTGATGCCCGAGACCCGGGAGAGCAGCGGCGCGGAAGCGGTGTTGACGTCGACCCCGACACCGTTCACACAGTCCTCGACGACCGCGTCGAGCGAGCGCGAGAGCTTCACCTCGGCCAGGTCGTGCTGGTACTGGCCGACGCCGATGGACTTCGGGTCGATCTTCACCAGCTCCGCGAGCGGGTCCTGGAGCCGCCGCGCGATGGAGACCGCGCCCCGCAACGACACGTCGAGGCCCGGCAGTTCCTGCGAGGCGAACGCCGACGCCGAGTAGACCGAGGCGCCCGCCTCCGAGACCATCACCTTCGTCAGCTTCAACTCGGGGTGCTTGGCGAGGAGTTCGGCCGCCAGCTTGTCGGTCTCGCGGGAGGCCGTGCCGTTGCCGATGGCGACCAGCTCGACCGCGTGCTCCCGGGCGAGGCGGGCCAGCCGCTCCAGCGCCTGGTCCCACTTGTTCGCCGGCACGTGGGGGTGGATCGTGTCGGTGGCGACGACCTTGCCGGTCGCGTCGACCACGGCGACCTTCACGCCGGTGCGGAAGCCCGGGTCGAGGCCGAGCGTCGCCCGCGTGCCGGCCGGGGCGGCGAGCAGCAGGTCGCGCAGGTTGGTGGCGAAGACCCGGACCGCCTCGTCCTCGGCGGCCGTCCGCAGCCGCAGCCGCAGATCGATCCCGAGGTGGACGAGGATGCGGGTCCGCCAGGCCCAGCGGACCGTGTCCTGGAGCCACTTGTCGCCGGGGCGCCCGCGGTCGGCCACCCCGAAGCGGTGCGCGACGATCCCCTCGTACGAGGAGGGGCCGGGGGTCTCGGAGGGCTCCTCCGGCTCCAGGTCGAGGCTGAGCACGTCCTCCTTCTCGCCGCGCAGCATGGCGAGCACCCGGTGCGAGGGCAGGGCGGTGAAGGGCTCGGCGAAGTCGAAGTAGTCGGCGAACTTCGATCCGGCCTCCTCCTGCCCCTCGCGCACCTTCGCCACCAGCCGGCCCCGGCCCCACATGCGCTCGCGCAGGTCGCCGATGAGGTCGGCGTCCTCGGAGAACGTCTCGGCGAGGATCGCCCGCGCGCCCTCCAGGGCCGCCGCGGCGTCGGCGACGCCCTTGTCCGCGTCCACGAAGGCGGCGGCGGCCGCGGCGGGCTCCACGGTCGGGTCGGCCAGCAGCCCCTCCGCCAGCGGCCCCAGACCGGCCTCGCGGGCGATCTGCGCCTTCGTCCGGCGCTTCGGCTTGAAGGGCAGGTAGATGTCCTCCAGGCGCGCCTTGGTGTCGGCCGCCCGGATGCGGGCCTCCAGCTCCTCGGTCAGCTTCCCCTGCTCGCGTACCGAGTCGAGGATCGCCGACCGGCGGTCCTCCAGCTCGCGCAGGTAGCGCAGCCGCTCCTCCAGGGTGCGGAGCTGCGCGTCGTCGAGCATCTCCGTCGCTTCCTTGCGGTAGCGGGCGATGAACGGCACGGTCGAACCGCCGTCGAGCAGCTCGACGGCTGCCTTCACCTGTCGCTCGCGTACGCCGAGCTCCTCGGCGATCCTTGCTTCGATGGACGTCGTCACGGTGTCCCGACTCGCCTTCTCGTGCCTGCAGCTTGCGAGTGCATTGTGCCGGGTCGGTCACCCGTACGCGGTAACCGGCCCGTTCCGCGCGCGTCCCCGGGCGCCGGCGGGGTCCCGCGGTCAGCCCTTGCCGACGAGGTCGGCCGGGAAGGCGCCCGCGCCGGCGGCCGTGACCAGGAAGCCGCGTCCCAGCTCGGTGAGCCGCTCGACCCCGGCGGCCCCGAGGTGCTCGTACGGGGCGGTGTCGAGCCGGTCCGTGTGCTCCTCCAGCGCGGCGCGGAGGGCGGTGCCCGCCTCGGTCAGCTCCCCCTCGGCGTCCAGCAGCCCGCGCCCGCGCAGCCGCTCCGCCGCGGCCTCCCAGTCGCCGCGCCGCCAGCCCCGGGAGCCGAGCACCCAGCGCGGGGTCATGCCCTTGCCCGTGGCGGTGTGCGAGACGAGGGCCTCGACGGGGTCGAGGCCGGCCGAGAGCAGGGCCGCGAGGTGGCCGTCGCCCCGGTGCTCGCGCAGCAGCGTGGCGGCGTGCCAGTAGGCGAGGTGGGGCTCCTCGGGCACCGGGAGGTCCGCGTGGGCCGAGTAGAGCGGCCGGGCGTGCCGGGTGCATGCCTCGGCGGCGCGCAGGGCGAGCTCCGCGGCCTCGGCCATCTCGGCGGACGCGACGGTCTCCTCGCCGAGCAGTCGCCGCAGCGTGGCGTCGGCGCTCCGCAGCCGTGCCTCCAGGACCCGGGCGGGGGAGGCGATGTCCCAGACGGCCGGGAGGTGCCGGGCGAGCAGCTCGTGGTTGTAGTTGTAGAAGGCCGCGGCGACCGTGCCGGGACCGACCGCGCCGAGGGCGGCGCTGCGCGCGGCCAGCCGCATCGAGGCCGGGTCGGTGAAGCCCAGCGCACCGAACTCGCGGTCCAGGTCGGGTGAGAAGAAGAGCGTCGAGTGCAGCGGGTTGAGGGCGTTGTGGCAGCGGCGTCCCGCGCGGGGCGGCAGAGCAGTCGTCGTCATGCCCGAAGGTTACCGACTGGTCGGTACGACGGGAACCGCCGCGACGGCCCGGGCTCCCCGGAGCCCGGCCGCTCCGGCCCCGGTGACGGGCCGCGGCCCGGGTCCGCGGGCGATGGCAGGAAAGGTGGGGTCGGCGTCGTTGCGGCCGTCCCCGCCCCCTCCCAGGATGGAGTCATGACGCAGCGACCCGTCCTCGTCGTCCTCTTCGACGGCGTGCAGAGCCTCGACGTCACCGGCCCCTACGAGGTGTTCGCCGGTGCCGGACGCGCCGCCGGAGACCCGGGGGCGTACCCGATCCGCACCGCCTCCCTGGACGGCGGACCCGTCCGCAGCCAGAGCGGACTGCGTCTCCTCCCCGACACCACCCTCGCCGGGGCGGTCGCCGGGGGAGCGCCGCACACCCTGGTCGTCCCCGGCGGGGAGGGCACCCGGGAGCCCGATCCGGCGCTGATCGACTGGCTGCGCACCCACGCCCCCGGCGCCGCCCGGCTCGTCTCCGTCTGCACGGGCGCCCTGCTCCTCGCCGAGGCCGGGCTCCTCGACGGACACCGGGCGACGACCCACTGGGTGGCCTGCGACCACCTGGCCCGGTGCTACCCCGACGTCGAGGTGGACCCGGACCCCATCTTCGTCCGGGACGGGCGGCTCGCCACCTCCGCCGGCGTCACGGCCGGCATCGACCTGGCCCTCGCGCTGGTGGAGGAGGACCTCGGCCGGGACGTCGCGCTCACCGTCGCCCGGCACCTGGTCGTCTTCCTGCGCCGCCCCGGCAACCAGGCCCAGTTCAGTGTCCAGCTCGCGGCCCAGACCGCCCGCCGGGAACCGCTGCGCGACCTCCAGCAGTGGATCACCGAGCACCCCGGCGACGACCTCTCCGTGGAGGCCCTCGCCGCCCGGGCCCGGCTCTCGCCCCGCCACTTCGCCCGCGCCTTCCAGGCCGAGACGGGCACCACGCCCGGCCGGTACGTCGACCGGGTACGCCTCGAACACGCCCGCCGCCTCCTGGAGGAGACCTCCCGCGGCGTCGAGGAGGTCGCCCGCGCCTCGGGCTACGGCACGCCCGAGGCCATGCGCCGCGCCTTCACCCGGTCCCTCGGCACCGCGCCCGCCGACTACCGCCGCCGCTTCCACTCACCCGTCCGCTGACCCCGCGGCCGCCCCGGCCGCGATCCGCCGACCGACCCGCGCCCGTCCCACCGAAAGGCAGCACCGTGCAGATCGCCGTTCTGATCTACCAGGGCTTCACCACGCTCGACGCCGTCGGCCCGTACGAGCTCCTCGCCCGGCTCCCCGGCGCCGAGACCGTCTTCGTGGCCAAGGAGGCCGGCCCCGTCCGCAACGACCAGGGAACCCTCGCCCTCGTCGCCGACAAGACCCTCGCCGAGGTACCGCGCCCGGACATCGTCCTGGTCCCCGGCGGGCCCGACTCCCGCGCGGTCATGCACGACCCGGAGATCCAGGAGTGGCTGCGGACCGCCGACCGGACCAGCACCTGGACCACCTCCGTCTGCACCGGATCCCTGATCCTGGCCGCCGCCGGCGTGCTGGACGGCCGCCGGGCCACCACCCACTGGCTCGCCTTCGACGAGCTGAAGGCGCTGGGCGTGGAGACCACCGGCGAGCGGGTCGTCTTCGACGGCAAGTACGTCACCGCCGCCGGGGTCTCCTCGGGCATCGACATGGCGCTGCACCTGCTCGGCCGGATCGGCGGCGACGAGGCAGCGCAGACCATCCAGCTGCTCACCGAGTACGACCCGCAGCCGCCGTACGACGCGGGTTCCCCGGAGAAGGCCCCCGCGGAGATCGTCGCGCGCTGGCGCGGGGTGCGGACCGAGGACCTGCCCCAGGGGCGTTGAGCGGGGCCCCGGCCGCCGTGCGTCACGCGGGCCCGGCGGGGCCTCGCCCGGGCCTCGGCCGCCGGGCGCCAGGCGGGCCGAGCGCCGCCCCGGCCGGTCTCAGCCGCCGTACGTGAAGCGGGGCGGCCGGCGTTCCAGGAAGGCGGCGACACCCTCCGCGGTGTCGCCGCTGCCCCGTGCCTGCTCCGCCCAGTGGGCGTCACGGTCCAGGCGCCCGTCGGCGAACTCCTTGGCCGCCGCCTGGGTCAGCAGCGAGCGCGAGGCGAGGACCCGGGCGAACTCCGTGACCCGCTTGTCCAGCCCGCCCACCGGGTGCAGCTCGTCCACGAGGCCGGTCCGCAGTGCGCGCTCGGCGTCGATCAACTCCCCGGAGAACAGCAGGTACTTCGCGGTCGAGGGGCCCACCAGCGCGGTGAGCCGCCGGGTCGAGGACGAGGAGTAGACGATGCCGAGCTTCGACGGGGTGATCCCGAAGCGGGCGCCCTCCTCGGCGAACCGCAGGTCGCAGGCGGCGGCGAGCTGGCTGCCGCCGCCGACGCAGAAGCCCCGGACGGCCGCCAGCGTCGGCCGGGGGAACGCGGCGAGCGCCTCCTCGGCCCGTACCGCCAGCGCCTGCTGCTCGTCCCCGGACTCCCGGAGCGCCGAGATGTCGGCCCCGGCGCAGAAGGTGTCGCCCTCGCCGGTGAGGACCAGCACCCGGACGGCGGGGTCGGCGGCCAGCCGGTCCAGGACGCCCGGCAGCGCCCGCCACATCCCGGCGCTCATCGCGTTGCGCTTGGCGGGGTTGGCGATGACGACGGTGGCGATCCCGTCGGTGACGCTGTCCTTCAGCTGCGGCTCCATGGGCCGGATGCTATCCGCCGCACCCGAACGTACGATCAGGAAGGGGTCGTCCCGAGGAGGCAGCGCATGGCCAAGGACGCCCACGAGCCGGACGGGGCGACGGACCCCGTCCGCGAGATGGCCCGCGAGGGCAAGCGGCTCAACCGGAACTTCAGCTGGCTGGCGGTGCTCGGCGTCCTGCTGGTGATCGGCGGGGTCGTCGGCCTTGTCTACACCGGGCTCGCCACGCTGACCTCGATGCTGCTCTTCGGCTGGCTGCTGCTGATCGGCGGGGTCGTCGGACTCCTCCAGGCGATCCAGTCGCGCGGCACGAGCTACTTCTGGCTCGCCGTGGTGGTGGCCGCCCTGAACATCGCGGCCGGTGTCGTGGTCATCCGCCATCCGGAGGGCTCGGCCGAGGCGCTGACCATGTTCGCCGCGCTGCTCTTCCTCACCGGCGGCCTCTTCCGCCTGGTCGGCAGCGTGGTGGTCCGCGGCCCGCAGTTCGGCTGGACCCTGCTCCAGGGCGCCTTCGGGCTGCTGCTCGGCCTGCTCGTCCTGTTCGACTGGCCGGACAGCAGCCGGTACGTCCTCGGGGTCTTCTTCTCGCTCGCGCTGCTCTTCGACGGCCTCGGCCTGATCGCGATCGGGGTGGGCGGGCGACGGATCGTCAGTATGGTGACGCCGACGCCGGTGTCCAGCGCGCCCCCGGAGCAGTCAGAAAGCGCGCCCGATCAGTCGAACAACTGACATCGACATCCTCACCCGATCGGAAAGCGGCCGATACGTGTCGACTTCTGGTCAGTAGGTCGGTCCGCCTGCGCGGATTGCCAAGACTCGATCCGTGGCGAGAATCGAGCACGAGGGTGGGAACCGTACCGTGGAGGACCACGGAGGTGGCCCCGCCCGGCAACCGTCCTACGAAGGAGTCTGGCGCTTCACCGCTGCCGCGGTCGACGTCTCCGTCCCGCAGGCCCGGCACGCCGTACGCGACCTGCTGGTCCGCCAGGGCGTCCCCGTCCATGAGGAGATCATGGACGGCCTGCTGCTGATCGTCTCCGAGCTGGTGACCAACGCCGTGCGGCACGCGGCGCTGCTGTCCCCGGAGATAGCGGTGGAGGTGGCCATCGGGCCCGAGTGGATCCGGGTGTCCGTCGAGGACAACCATCCGTACCGCCCCAAGGCGCTGGAGGCGGACTACGGGCAGACGGGCGGCCGCGGGCTGCTCCTGGTCCGCGAGATCGCCCAGGAGTCTGGGGGCGCGTGCGACGTCGAGCACACCGCGAGCGGCGGCAAGATCATCTGGGCGGCGCTGCCCCTGGCCCCGATGGCACCGGGGCCGGGGGCGACGGTCCACCAGCCGGTCGTCACCAGCCCCCGGACGGACCCGTCAGTTCCCTGATCGCCGGACGCGCCGCGTCCAGAACCGTCATGAACCAGGCGGAGAAGGGCGCGGCGGCGTGGCGCTCGGCCAGCTCGCCCGCGGTGACGAACGCGGTGTCGTCGATCTCCTCCGGGTCCGGGCGCGGCGAGGCCTGCACCAGGCCGACGAAGAGGTGGTTGAACTCCTGCTCCACCAGGCCGGAGGCCGGGTCCGGGTGGTTGTACCGGACGGTGCCGGCCTCCGCGAGCAGGGTGGGCGAGACGCCCAGCTCCTCGAAGGTCCGCCGGGCGGCGGCCGCGAACGGCGCCTCGCCCGGGTAGGGGTGGCCGCAGCAGGTGTTCGACCAGACGCCGGGGGAGTGGTACTTCCCCAGGGCCCGGCGCTGGAGCAGCAGCCGGCCCGCCTCGTCGAAGAGGAAGACGGAGAAGGCGCGGTGCAGCAGCCCGGGCGCCTGGTGGGCGGCGAGCTTCTCCGCCGTACCGATGGTCGTCCCGTCCTCGTCGACCAGTTCGAGCATGATCGGCTCCGGGGCTTCGGACGGCTGGACACCGTTCGACATGATCTCCGGCGAGATCTGCGCCGCGGTGGCTGGTGTGGTCGGCATACCCATCCTTCGCTTCGGTCCTCGCCCCGGTGGGGCCACCTCAGTCTGCCGTACAAAAGCGGCTTGTCCGTACTTCGGCGGCCGGACGTGGCCGCTCCCGCCGCACCGGAGTACAGCCGGTGCGGCGGGAGCGGAGCGGCGTCACGGGGCGGCTAGACCCCGAAAGCCGCCGGATAGGCGATCGTGCCGTGCGGCACGGACGCGGACCCGTCCAGGACGAGCGCCATCATCGCCTCGTCCGGAACCTCGAAACCTGGCCGGATTCCATATGCGGACGCCCGTTCGAACCCGAACGTCGGGTAGTACTCCGGGTGCCCCAGGACGAGCACGAGCGACTCGCCGCGGAGCCGCGCCGCGTCGAGCAGCGCCCGGACGACGGCCTTGCCGGCCCCGGTCCGCTGGTGCTCGGGCGCCACCGCGACCGGAGCGAGCGCGGCCGCCGGAGCCCCGTCCACCCGGCAGCGGGTGAGCAGGGCGTGCGCCGCGATCGAGCCGTCCGGGGCCTCCGCCACGTACGACAGGCCGGGGAGCCAGGCGTCGGGGTCCCGCCGGAGGGCGTCGACCAGCTCGGCCTCCGCGTCCGAGCCGAAGGCGGCCGCCACCAGCGGCCGGATCAGCTCGGCCTCCCCGGCGGCCTCCGGGCGGGTCCGCCAGCGCGGATCGGCGGGCCGCAGGGCGAATCCCGCGTACCCGTAGTCAGAGCCGTGATCGCGCCGCATCGCGATCTCGGCGCGGGTCGCGGCCACCGCCCCGGCCATGCCGGGCAGCGAGAGGTCGGCCGCGTCGGCGCGCGCCCCGAGCGGACCGTAGTACTCGTCCCAGTCGCCCTCGGGCTGCAGGACGGTCCCGAGGACGTGGTAGCCGGCGTCGACCGCCGCGGCCGTGTTCGCCCGGAGGGTGCGGAGCGGATAGTGCTCGTCCCAGAAGGCGCGTGCCGCGGGGGCGGGCGCCTCGGTGGTCCACAGGCACTCGGTGAGCACCAGGGAGCCTCCCGGAGCGAGCAGCCTGCGCCACGCGTCGAGAGCCCGGTCGAAGCCGATCGAGTAGGCCGAGCTCTCCGCCCAGACCAGGTCGAAGGAGCCGTCGGGGAACGGCAGCGCGCCCATGTCGGCACGCAGGGTGCGGATCGCGCCGTCCAGCCCGCGGTCGGCGGCGGAGCGCCGCAGTTCCGCGAGGAACGGCTCGTGGAGGTCGACGGCGGTCACCTCGGCGCCCGCCTCGGCCGCCAGGAGCAGCGCGGAGCGACCGGGGCCGCAGCCCAGGTCGAGCACGCGCGGACGCTCGGGAAGCGGCCCGCAGAGCGAGAGGAGGCGACGCGTGGTGGCGTCGGAGCCGGGGCCCTGCCGCGGAAGGCCGTGGTGCAGGGCGAAGAAGGAGTCGCGTGAAGCGTTGTCGGACAACGTGGGAAACCCTTGGTGTGAGGGTCCCGGCCGACGACGTGACGTACCGGTGGGAACCGGGATCAGGTCAGCCGGAGACCCGGAGGCTGAGGAAGGACCGGGTGCTGCCGCTCGGGGCAGCCTCCATCGCGACGGTCATCAACCTCAGCTCCTCTCTCCACGCGTTCGTACGAAAAGACTAGCAGGGCGCCTTCCTCACAGGCACAGCCCGGCCTCGTGCTCGGCGTGCCCCGCGGGCTCCAGCTGGAAGGTGCAGTGCTCCACGTCGAAGTGCGAGCCCAGGCATCCCTGGAGCTGGTGCAGCATCTTCTCGTGCCCGACCGAGTCGAGCGCGTCCTGGTCCACCACCACGTGCGCCGAGAGCACCGGCATGCCCGAGGTGATCGTCCAGGCGTGCAGGTCGTGCACGTCCTCGACGCCCGGCAGGGCCAGGATGTGGGCCCGCACCTCCATCATGTCGACGCCCTTGGGGGCCGCCTCCAGGAGGACGTCCAGCGTCTCGCGGAGCAGCTTGACCGTCCGGGGGACGATCATCAGGCCGATCAGGACGGAGGCGATCGGGTCGGCGTACTGCCAGCCGGTCACGAGGATGACGCCGGCCGCGACGATCACCGTGACCGAGCCCAGCGCGTCCGCGAGCACCTCCAGGTACGCCCCGCGCACGTTCAGGCTGTCCTTCTGGCCCCGCATGAGCAGCGACAGCGAGACGATGTTCGCGACCAGGCCGATCGCCGCGACCGCGATCGCCAGGCCGCCCTTGGTCTCGGCCGGCTCGAAGAAGCGCTGGACCGCCTCGTAGAGCACGTAGCCGCCGACGCCGAGGAGCAGCAGGCAGTTGGCGAGCGCCGCGAGGATCTCGGCCCGGGCGAACCCGAAGGTGCGGTTCCCCGAGGGCGGCCGGTTGGCGAAGTGGATCGCCAGCAGCGCCATCGCGAGGCCGACCGCGTCGGTGGCCATGTGGGCCGCGTCCGCGATCAGCGCGAGCGAGTCGGAGAGCACTCCGCCGATGATTTCGATCACCATCACGGAGAGCGTGATGCCGAGCGCGACGCGCAACCGGTTCTTGTACGCGGCCCCGGCCGTACCCGTCGGCGCAGGGCCGCCGTGGTGATGCCCGTGGTCGTGTCCAGCCCCCATGACATGGCCTCCAGATCTCGGTTCGCAGGTGCCCCGAGTCGCAAGTCAACTACGGGTGGGGGGTATGTGCAACACGGTACTGAACACCGTTGTCATATGCTCTGACCTGCGGCGATGCATTCCGGACCGGTGGCGGCCGGATCGGGCCGCCGGTGCCCGCTCCCGGGGCGCGGACGCGCACCCGGCCGGGGTCCGCGACCGCCGTGCCGCCCGCCCTGCCGCCGATCGCCCGGGATGATCTCCGCGGAACGGCCCGCGCCCGTGCGGACGTGGGTGGACCCGGGGGAGTCCGGCCCGCAAAGCCTCGGTGAACTCGTGCTCTGTTTCATCCGATAGCCTCAGCCGACGTGTCGCCGCCCCGTGCCGGGCCGCACCGCCGCGCCCGGGGCCGCCATGGGTCCCGCCGGCCCCTCCGTCAGCTCCAAGGAGTGAGTTCGTCTGTCGACCGCCATCCTCACCGGCCCGCCGGCACCCGGATCCTCGCTCGACGGAGATCTGCGGTCGCTCGGCTTCGACGTCCGGACCGCCGCGGGCCCCGAGGAGACCGGCGCCCTGCTCGCCGCCGTCCCCGCGGGTGAGCGCGTCGCGCTCGTCGACCCCCGGTTCGTCGGCCACGTGCACGCGCTGCGCCTCGCCCTCACCGACCCCCGGTTCCCGGCGGCCGCCGCACCCGGCGCGCTCACCGTGCAGAACGGCGCCCGCCCGGCGCTCGCCCGCGCCCTGACCGCCGCCGCCGGTGACGACCTCACCGGGACGCTCGCCGACGCCCTCGACGCCGACGGCGTCGCCGTGCACCGGCCCCAGCTCGGCACCCTCGTCGCCACCGTGCCCGCCGACGCCGAGGCCCGCCACGAGGCCCGCGCCGCCGTGGACGCCGTCGATGAAGAGGCGGTCCGCCTCCGCTCCGCGGTGAAGGCCCACGACGGCTTCTTCACCACCTTCTTCATCAGCCCGTACTCGCGCTACATCGCCCGCTGGTGCGCGCGCCGCGGCCTGACCCCCAACCAGGTCACCACCGCCTCGCTGCTCACCGCCCTGATCGCGGCCGGCTGCGCGGCGACCGGGACGCGCGGCGGCTACGTCGCCGCCGGCGTCCTCCTCCTCGTCTCCTTCGTCCTCGACTGCACCGACGGGCAGCTCGCCCGCTACGCGCTCAAGTACTCGACGATGGGGGCCTGGCTCGACGCCACCTTCGACCGCGCCAAGGAGTACGCCTTCTACGCCGGCCTCGCCCTCGGCGCGGCCCGCAACGGCGACGACGTCTGGGCCCTCGCGCTCGGCGCGATGATCCTCATGACCTGCCGGCACGTGGTCGACTTCGCGTTCAACGAGGCCAACGCCGAGAGCACCGGCGCCACGGCCAAGACGAGCCTCGCCGTCTCCAGCCGGCTCGACAGCCTGGGCTGGACCGTCTGGGCCCGCCGAATGATCATCCTGCCGATCGGCGAGCGCTGGGCCATGATCGCGGTCCTCACCGCCGTCTCCACCCCGCGGATCGTCTTCTGGGCCTTGATCGCCGGCTGCGCCTTCGGCGCCTGCTACACCACGGCGGGACGCGTCCTGCGCTCCCTGGCACGCCGCAAGGCGAAGCGGACCGACCGGGCCGCGCAGGCCCTGGCGGACCTCACGGACTCCGGACCGCTCGCCGCGCTCACCCACCGCGTCCTCGGCCGCACCGGCATCCTGATGCTCCCGCCGCTGGTCCTCGCGCTGATCGCCACCGGCGCGCTGCTCGCCGCGGCCCTCGGCCGCCCCTTCGGTTCCGACCAGACCGTCGTCGCCGCCGTCTTCTACGCGGTCTTCGCCGGCGCCGCCGTCGCCCGCCCGCTCAAGGGCGCCCTCGACTGGCTGCTGCCGCCGCTCTTCCGCGCCGCGGAGTACGGCACGATCCTCGTCCTGGCGGCCCGGTCCGAGGTGAACGGGGCATTGCCCGCCGCCTACGGACTGGTGGCCGCCGTCGCCTACCATCACTACGACACGGTGTACCGCATCCGCGGCGGCACCGGCGCGCCGCCCACGTGGCTGGTGCGCACGATCGGCGGTCACGAGGGCCGCACGTTGCTGGTGACCGTCCTCGCCGCCCTGCTGGCGAGCCGTGGCAACGACTTCACCCTGGCGCTCACCGCCCTGGCGGTCACCATCGCGCTGGTGGTGCTCGCGGAGTCCATCCGCTTCTGGGTGTCCTCCGGAGCACCCGCCGTACATGACGAAGGAGAAACAGCATGATCGGTCTCGTACTGGCAGCCGGTGCCGGACGGCGTCTGCGCCCCTACACCGACACGCTCCCGAAGGCCCTGGTGCCTGTCGACGGCGAGACCACGATTCTCGACGGGACGCTGAAGAACTTCGCCGAGATCGGCCTCACCGAGGTCGCGATCGTCGTCGGCTACCGCAAGGAGGCCGTCTACGACCGCAAGGAGGCCCTGGAGGCGAAGTACGGGCTCAAGATCACCCTCGTCGACAACGACAAGGCCGAGGAGTGGAACAACGCCTACTCCCTGTGGTGCGCCCGTGAGGTCCTCAAGCGCGGTGTGATCCTCGCCAACGGCGACACCGTCCACCCCGTCTCCGTCGAGAAGACCCTGCTCGCCGCCCGCGGCGACGGCAAGAAGATCATCCTCGCCCTCGACACGGTGAAGAACCTCGCCGACGAGGAGATGAAGGTCATCACCGCCGAGGGCAAGGGCGTCCAGCGCATCACCAAGCTGATGGACCCGGCCACCGCCACCGGCGAGTACATCGGTGTCACCCTCATCGAGGCCGAGGCCGCCGAGGAGCTCGCCGACGCCCTCAAGGCCACCTTCGAGCGCGACCCCGACCTCTACTACGAGGACGGCTACCAGGAGCTGGTCAACCGCGGCTTCACCGTCGACGTCGAGCCCATCGGTGACGTCAAGTGGGTCGAGATCGACAACCACGACGACCTCGCGAAGGGCCGTGAGATCGCGTGCCAGTACTGACCCGACTGATTCCCTCACCGGTCGTCGTCGACATCCGCCGGGGAGCGCTGGACGACCTGTCCGCGCTCCTGGCGGACCAGCGCATCTCCAGCAACGGCAAGATCGCCGTCGCGATCAGCAGCGGCTCGGGCCTGAAGCTGCGCGACCACTTCGCGCCCGAGCTGCCCGGCGCCGACTGGTACCCGGTCTCCGGCGGCACCATCGACGAGGCCGTGAAGCTCGCCGACGCCATGCGCGGCAAGCGGTACGACGCCGTGGTCGCCCTCGGCGGCGGCAAGATCATCGACGTGACGAAGTACGCGGCGGCCCGGGTCGGGCTGCCGCTGGTGGCCATCGCCACCAACCTGTCGCACGACGGGATCTGCTCCCCGATCTCGACCCTGGACAACGACAACGGCCGGGGCTCGTACGGTGTGCCGACCCCGATCGCCCTGGTCATCGACCTGGACGTGATCAGGGACGCCCCGGTCCGCTTCGTGCGCTCCGGCATCGGCGACGCGATCTCCAACCTCTCCGCCATCGCGGACTGGGAGCTCTCCCACGAGGTGACCGGGGAGCCCGTCGACGGTCTCGCGGCCGCCATGGCCCGCAGCGCCGGAGAGGCCGTGCTCCGCCACCCCGGCGGCGTCGGCGACGACGACTTCCTCGTCACCCTCTCCGAGGGCCTGGTGATGTCCGGCATCGCGATGTCGATCAGCGGGGACAGCCGCCCCTCCTCGGGCGCCTGCCACGAGATCAGCCACGCGTTCGACCTGCTCTTCCCGGCCCGCGCCGCCAGCCACGGCGAGCAGTGCGGTCTCGGCGCGGCCTTCGCCATGCACCTGCGCGGATCCCACGAGGGCTCCGGCCGGATGGTCGAGACCCTGCGCCGGCACGGGCTGCCGGTCACGCCGGAGGAGATGGGATTCAGCGTGGACGAGTTCGTCCAGGCGGTGTCCTTCGCCCCGCAGACCCGGCCGGGCCGCTTCACCATCCTCGAACACCTCGACCTGTCCGACGACCAGATCAGGGACGCGTACGCCGACTATGCCAAAGCCATCGGTAGCTGAGCTCCGCCCGGTCGTCCACCCCCCGGGCGTCAAGGACCGGCGCAGCGGGGAGCACTGGGGCGGCCGCCTGTACATGCGGGAGATCTCGCTCCGGATCACCCGGCGGCTCGTCGGCACCCGGATCACGCCGAACCAGCTCACGTACGTGATGACCCTCGCGGGCGTCCTCGCGGCACCGGCCCTGCTGGTGCCCGGGATCCCCGGCGCGGTGCTCGGCGCGCTCATGGTCCAGCTCTACCTGCTGCTCGACTGCGTCGACGGCGAGGTGGCCCGCTGGAAGAAGCAGTTCTCGCTGTCGGGCGTCTACCTGGACCGGGTCGGCGCCTACCTGTGCGACGCCGCGGTGCTGGTCGGATTCGGCCTCCGGGCCGCCGACCTGTGGGGCTCGGGCCGGATCGACTGGCTCTGGGCCTTCCTCGGCACGCTGGCCGCGCTCGGCGCGATCCTGATCAAGGCCGAGACCGACCTCGTCGGCGTCGCCCGGCACCAGGGCGGTCTGCCGCCGGTCAAGGAGGCGGCATCCGAGCCGCGCTCCTCCGGCATGGCGCTGGCCCGCAGGGCCGCCGGCGCGCTGAAGTTCCACCGGCTGGTCCTCGGCATCGAGGCCTCGCTGCTGATCGTCGTCCTGGCGGTCGCGGACCAGATCAGGGGCGACCTGTTCTTCACCCGCCTCGGGGTCGCCGTCCTCGCCGGCATCGCACTGCTCCAGACCGTGCTGCACCTCGTGTCGATCATGGTTTCGAGCAGGCTGAAGTGAGGCCGGCCGTGAGCACGCCGCTCAGGGTGGGAGCCGTCGTCATCACGATGGGCAACCGCCCCGACGACCTGCGCGCGCTGATCGACTCGGTCGCCGCGCAGGACGGCGACCGCGTCGAGGTCGTCGTCGTCGGGCAGGGCACCCCGGTCACCGGGGTGCCCGACTGGGTGCGGACCGTCAACCTGCCGGAGAACGTCGGCATCCCCGCCGGCCGGAACATCGGCATCGAGGCCTTCGGGCCCGGCGGCACCGACGTCGACGTCCTGCTCTTCTTGGACGACGACGGGCGGCTCGCGCACCAGGACACCGCGGAACTGGTCCGGCAGGCCTTCACCGCCGACCCGCGCCTCGGCATCATCAGCTTCCGGATCGCCGATCCGGAGACCGGCGCCACCCAGCGCCGGCACGTGCCGAGGCTCCGCGCCTCCGATCCGCTGCGCTCCTCGCGGGTGACGACCTTCCTCGGCGGGGCCAACGCCGTCCGCACCAAGGTGTTCGCCGAAGTCGGCGGTCTGCCCGACGAGTTCTTCTACGCGCACGAGGAGACCGACCTCGCCTGGCGCGCGCTCGACGCCGACTGGATGATCGACTACCGTGCGGACATGGTGCTCCTGCACCCCACCACAGCACCCTCCCGGCACGCCTCGTACCACTTCAACGTGGCCCGCAACCGAGTCTGGCTGGCACGCCGCAATCTGCCCGCGCCCCTGGTGCCGGCCTATCTCGGCGTCTGGCTCCTCCTCACCCTGGCCCGCAGGCCCTCGCTCTCCGCACTGAAGGCGTGGTCCGGCGGTTTCCGCGAAGGCTGGAGGACCCCCTGCGGACCGCGCCGCCCCATGAGGTGGCGTACGGTGTGGCGGCTGACCCGGCTGGGTCGCCCCCCGGTCGTCTGACATCGTGGTACCGACGTGCCGCGCATCTTGAACACGAAAGTTTCGACTTGTGAGTGACACACAGCAGGGCGGGGCGGTCGCGACGAGCGCGCCCCCGTCCGTCGACGAGGGCCTCGGGCCGGCCGCACTGGCCGCGAAGTACGGCCTCTCGGTCAGCGGCGCCAGGCCCGGACTGTTCGAGTACGTCCGTGAGCTGTGGAGCCGCCGCCACTTCATCATGGCGTTCTCCTCGGCGAAGCTGACCGCCCAGTACAGCCAGGCCAAGCTCGGCCAGGTGTGGCAGGTGGCGACCCCGCTGCTGAACGCCCTGGTCTACTACCTGATCTTCGGGCTCATCCTGGGCGCGAGCCAGGGGATGTCCAAGGACGTGTACATCCCGTTCCTGGTCACCGGCATCTTCGTGTTCACCTTCACCCAGAGCTCGGTCATGGCCGGCGTCCGGGCGATCTCCGGGAACCTGGGCCTGGTGAGGGCCCTGCACTTCCCCCGGGCCTCCCTGCCGATCTCCTTCTCGCTCCAGCAGCTCCAGCAGCTGCTGTACTCGATGATCGTGCTCGTGGCGATCGTGGTCTCGTTCGGCAGCTACCCCTCCCTCCGGTGGCTGCTGGTGATCCCGGGACTGTTCCTGCAGTTCGTGTTCAACGTCGGCCTGGCCATGATCATGGCCAGGATGGGTTCGAAGACCCCCGACCTGGCCCAGCTCATGCCGTTCGTGATGCGCACCTGGATGTACGCGTCCGGCGTGATGTTCTCGCTCCGCACGATGCTGGCCGACAAGCCGGCGTGGATCGGCGACATCCTCATGTACAACCCGGCGGCCGTCTACATGGACCTGATCCGGTACGCGCTGATCGACGGCTACGGCGCCGAGAACCTGCCCGCCCACGTCTGGATGACCGCGCTCGCCTGGGCCCTGGTCTTCGGCGTCGGCGGCTTCGTCTACTTCTGGAAGGCCGAGGAGAGGTACGGCCGTGGCTGACACCGACACGAGCGCCAAGCGCTCCGACGTTCCCACCGTCATCTGCGACGACGTCCACATCGTCTACCGGGTCAACACCGGCGGCGGCGGCAAGGGCAGCGCCACGGCGGCGCTCAGCCGCATCGTCGGCCGCGGCAAGGCCGAGGTCAGCCGGGGCGTCCGCAAGGTCCACGCGGTCCGCGGCGTCACCTTCACCGCCTACCGCGGCGAGGCCATCGGCCTGATCGGCTCCAACGGCTCCGGGAAGTCCACCCTCCTGCGCGCCGTCGCCGGGCTGCTGCCCACCGAGAGCGGCAAGGTCTACACCGACGGCCAGCCCTCGCTCCTGGGCGTCAACGCGGCCCTCATGAACGACCTCACGGGTGAGCGCAACGTGATCCTGGGCGGTCTCGCCATGGGCATGAGCCGCGAGGAGGTGCGCTCGCGCTACGAGGGCATCGTCGACTTCTCCGGCATCAACGAGAAGGGCGACTTCATCAGCCTGCCCATGCGCACCTACTCCTCCGGCATGGGCGCCCGGCTCCGCTTCGCGATCGCCGCCGCCAAGAACCACGACGTCCTCCTCATCGACGAGGCGCTGGCGACGGGCGACCGCAAGTTCCAGATCCGCTCCGAGGAGCGCATCCGCGAGCTCCGCAAGGAGGCCGGCACGGTCTTCCTGGTGAGCCACAGCAACAAGTCCATCCGGGACACCTGCGACCGGGTGCTCTGGCTGGAGAAGGGCCAGCTCCTGATGGACGGGCCCACGGACGAGGTCCTCAGGGCGTACGAGCGGGAGACCGCCCGCTGACCCCCGCTCCTTCCCGGCGCGCCGCCCCCGCCCTCCCGGCGGGGGCGGTCCCTTTTCGCGCGTCGTTCCGCCACCCGGAATGTTCATGCTGGCAACATCGGGCAGGATGAGCCCATGGCAGCGATCTCGGGGGGAAAGACCTACCACCACGGCGACCTGCGCAACGCGCTGATCTGCGCCGCCGTCGACCTCGCGACCGAGGGCGGCCCCGAACGGGTCGTCCTGCGCGAGGCGGCCCGCCGGGTGGGCGTCTCGCCCACCGCCGCCTACCGGCACTTCGAAGGCCGGGGCGAACTCCTCCGGACCGTCAGGACGCACGCGCGGTGCCTGCTCGCCGACGCCATGGAGCAGGCCGCGGGCCGCGAGCCGGGGGCCGACGACCCCGCCCTCGCGGCCGAGCGCCGGCTGGTCGCCCTCTGCCGGGGCTACGTCGGCTTCGCCGTCGACCAGCCGGGCCTCTACCGGGCCGCGTTCTGCGTGCCCCGGCCGGACGGGACCCCCGGGCCGATGCCGGAGGGCCGGGCACCCGAGCCCGAGCTCCGCGCGTTCACCCTGCTCCGGGACTCCCTGGAGGGCCTGGCCCGCCTCGGCACCCCCCGTCCGGTCGTCCGTCCGGCCGCGGGCGCCGCCGCGTGGTCGGCCGTGCACGGACTGTCACTCCTGCTGCTCGAAGGGCCCCTCCGGCGCCTCCCGGCGCAGCGCAGGAACGCCGTCGTCGAGACCACCCTCGCCATGGTCGTCTCCGGCACCCGGGCGCTCTGACCTCACCGGAGGTTCGAACTCCCGCCCAGCTCAGGCGGGTTGACGAGGCGTGCGGCCGTGCGCCCGGACGCCCGGCACCCCGGAATGGCGGCTGCCGCCGTGCAACGTAAGCTGGACCGGTCTGTTTCGCGGCAAGTAGGGCGATACTCCACGACCATCGAGCCTCCTGGCGACGGCTCTACGGGCAGGGGTCGGCGGCGTGTCCGAAATAGGATGGATTGACTCGGCAGTGTAGAACGGGAGACGTGACGGCCATGACGCAGAATCTCCAGCTCCACGAGGGTCTCGCCGTCCCTCCGTCGGGCAGTGACCTGTGACGGACACCCGGCAGGCGCGCACCGACGCCTCCTCGCGCGCCACCCTCGGCAAGGCCGCGGACGAGAACTTCCCCGTGGCCCCCTTCTTCCTGCCCCGGGCCTGGCGGGACGACCTGACGGCGGTCTACGGCTTCGCCCGCCTCGTCGACGACATCGGAGACGGCGACCTCGCCCCCGGCGGCGCCGACGCCCGCCACCTCGGCCTCGACCCGGCGACCGCACGGGACCGGCTCGCCTTCCTCGACGCCTTCGAGGCCGACCTCCACCGCGTCTTCGACGGCACCCCGCGCCACCCCCTCCTCCAGGTTCTCCAGCCGACCGTGCGCCGCCGCGGCCTCACCCCCGAACCCTTCCTCGGACTGATCGCCGCCAACCGCCAGGACCAGCAGGTCACCCGCTACGAGACCTACGACGACCTCCTCGCGTACTGCGCACTCTCCGCCAACCCCGTCGGCCGACTGGTCCTCGCCATCACCGGCACCGACACCCCCGAGCGGATCCGGCGCTCCGACGAGATCTGCACCGCCCTCCAGATCGTCGAGCACCTCCAGGACGTGGCCGAGGACCTCGGCAACGACCGGGTCTACCTCCCCGCCGAGGACCTCAAGCGGTTCCACGTCACGGAGAGCGACCTCGCCCGGCCCACCGCCGGAGCCTCCGTCCGCGCCCTGATCGCCTTCGAGGCCCAGCGGGCCCGCGACCTCCTCCACGCGGGCGCCCCGCTGGTCGGCAGCGTCCACGGGCGCCTCCGCCTCCTCCTGGCGGGCTTCACCGCCGGGGGACTCGCGGCCCTCGACGCGATCACCGACGCCGGACACGACGTGCTGACCGGCCCACCGAAGGCCACCAAGCCGAGCCTGATGCGCCAGGCGGGAGCGGTTCTGCTCCGGGCGCGGAGAGAGGGGTGAACGCGACCGTGGAGGCACAGCCCCAGCCGTCCGCACCGGTACTGGCCGCCTACAGCTACTGCGAGGCGGTCACCGGACAGCAGGCGCGGAACTTCGCCTACGGGATCCGGCTGCTGCCGACCGACAAGCGCCAGGCCATGTCCGCGCTCTACGCCTTCTCCCGGCGCGTCGACGACATCGGCGACGGCACCCTCGCGCCCGAGGACAAGCAGGAACGCCTGGAGGCCACCCGCGCGCTGCTCGACCGGGTCCGCGAGGGCAAGGTCGAGGAGGACGACACCGACCCGGTCGCCGTCGCCCTCGCCGACTCGGCCCGCCGCTTCCCGATCCCGCTCGACGGCCTCGACGAGCTCATCGACGGCGTCCTCATGGACGTGCACGGCGCGACCTACGAGACCTGGGACGACCTCAAGACCTACTGCCGCTGCGTCGCCGGGGCGATCGGCCGCCTCTCCCTCGGCGTCTTCGGCACCCAGCCCGGCGCCCCCGGCGCCGACCGCGCCCCCGAATACGCCGACACCCTGGGCCTCGCACTCCAACTCACCAACATCCTCAGGGACGTACGCGAGGACGCCGGGAACGGGCGGACCTACCTGCCCTCCGACGACCTCGCCAAGTTCGGCTGCGGCGAGGGCTTCGGCGACGAGAAGCCGCCCGCCGGCTCCGACTTCGCCGGGCTCGTCCACTTCGAAGTGCGCCGCGCCCGCGCCCTGTTCGCCGAGGGATACCGGCTGCTGCCCATGCTCGACCGGCGCAGCGGCGCCTGCGTCGCCGCCATGGCCGGCATCTACCGCCGGCTCCTCGACCGGATCGAACGCGACCCCGAGGCCGTGCTGCGCGGCCGGGTCTCGCTGCCGGGCCGCGAGAAGGCCTACGTCGCGGTCCGCGGGCTCTCCGGCCTGGACACCCGCACGATCGCCCGACGCACCGTCAGGAGGCGTGTCTGATGCGCCCGCACACCGCCTCCCCGGCCCGCCGGGCAACCCCCGCCGCCGCACCGGCGTCCCTGCGAGGGGCGGCCGGGGCCGCGGCCGCCCCGCACGCGGCGACCCGCCCGCGCCCCGCCGCGACGCACCGAACGGAGGCCGTGTGACCCACGAAGGAACAGGGCAGCCCACCCGGCAGCCGCAGGCCGTCGTCGTCGGCGGCGGCCTCGCCGGGGTCACCGCCGCCCTCCAGCTCGCCGACGCCGGCGTCGGCGTCACCCTCCTGGAGGGCCGGCCGCGGCTCGGCGGCCTCGCCTTCTCCTTCCGCCGGGGCGAGCTCACCGTCGACAACGGACAGCACGTCTACCTGCGCTGCTGCACCGCCTACCGCTGGTTCCTCGACCGGGTCGACGGCGCCCGGCTGGCCCCGCTCCAGGACCGCCTCGACGTCCCCGTCCTCGACGTGGCGCACCCGCGCGGCCCCCGGCTCGGCCGGATCCGCCGCGACGAGCTGCCGGTGCCGCTGCACCTGGCACGGAGCCTCGCCGGCTACCCCCACCTCTCGCTCGCCGAGCGGGCCTCCGTCGGCCGCGCCGCGCTCGCCCTGCGCAAGCTGGACCCCGCCGACCCGGCGCTCGACGGCATCGACTTCGCCACCTGGCTCGGCCGCCACGGGCAGTCCCCGCGCACCGTCGAGGCCCTCTGGGACCTGGTCGGCATCCCCACCCTCAACGCCCCCGCCCCGCAGGCCTCCATGGGGCTCGCCGCCATGGTCTTCAAGACGGGCCTCCTCTCGGAGCCGGGCGCCGCCGACATCGGCTGGGCCCACGTCCCGCTCGGCGAACTCCACGACACCCGGGCCGCCAAGGAACTCGACGCCCTCGGGGTGCGCACCGCGCTCCGCACCAAGGCCGAGCGGATCTCCCGCACGGACGACGGGCGTTGGGCCGTCGAGGTGCCCGGCGAGACCCTCCTCGCGGACGCCGTCGTCCTCGCCGTACCGCAGCAGGAGACCCACGGCCTGTTGCCCGAGGGCGCCCTCGACGACCCCGACCGGCTCCTCGACATCGCGACCGCCCCCATCCTCAACCTGCACGTGGTCTACGACCGCAGAGTGCTCAAGCGGCCGTTCTTCACCACGCTCGGCTCCCCGGTGCAGTGGGTCTTCGACCGGACGGACTCCTCGGGGCTGACCGGCGGGGGCCAGTACCTGGCCGTCTCGCAGTCCGCGGCCCAGGACGAGATCGACGAACCCGTCGCCGCCCTCCGCGCGAAGTACCTCCCCGAGCTGGAGCGGCTGCTGCCCGCCGCGCGCGGCGCCGGGATCCGCGACTTCTTCGTCACCAGGGAGCGGACGGCCACGTTCGCCCCCACCCCGGGCGTCGGCCGGCTCCGCCCCGGCGCCCGCACCCAGGCACCCGGGCTCTTCCTGGCCGGGGCCTGGACCGCCACCGGCTGGCCCGCGACCATGGAGGGTGCCGTCCGCAGCGGATTCAGCGCCGCGGGTGCCGCGCTCTCCGCCCTCGGCCGCCGCCATGACCATCCGCTGCAGGAGGCGGCATGAGTGTGAGTACCGGAACAAGAGGAGAGACCGTGCCGACTGTGCCGCCGGGTAATCCGGCCGTCGACACCGCGGACGTGTCCGCACTGCTGGAGCGGGGGCGGACCCTGTCCACCCCCGTACTGCGGGCGGCCGTCGACCGCCTCGCGCCGCCCATGGACACCGTGGCCGCCTACCACTTCGGCTGGATCGACGCGCAGGGCAACCCCGCGGAGGGGGACAGCGGCAAGGCCGTCCGCCCCGCGCTCGCCCTGCTGTCCGCGGAGGCCGCGGGCGTCGCCCCCGAGGTCGGGATCCCCGGCGCCGTCGCCGTGGAGCTCGTCCACAACTTCTCGCTGCTGCACGACGACCTCATGGACGGGGACGAGCAGCGCCGCCACCGCGACACCGTCTGGAAGGTGCACGGCCCCGCGCAGGCCATCCTGGTCGGCGACGCCCTGTTCGCCCTGGCCAACGAGATCCTGCTGGAGATCGGCACCGTGGAGGCCGGGCGGGCGACCCGCCGGCTCACCACCGCCAGCCGCAAGCTCATCGACGGCCAGGCCCAGGACATCTCCTACGAGCACCGCGAGCGGGTCACCGTCGAGGAGTGCCTGGAGATGGAGGGCAACAAGACCGGCGCCCTGCTCGCCTGCGCGGTCTCCATCGGCGCCGTCCTCGGCGGCGCCGACGACCGCACGGCCGACAAGCTGGAGGAGTACGGGTACCACCTCGGGCTCGCCTTCCAGGCCGTCGACGACCTGCTCGGCATCTGGGGCGACCCCGAGTCCACCGGCAAGCAGACCTGGAGCGACCTGCGCCAGCGCAAGAAGTCCCTGCCGGTCGTCGCCGCCCTGGCCGCCGGCGGCCCCGCCTCCGAGCGGCTCGGCGAACTGCTCGCCGCGGACGCCAAGTCCAACGACTTCGACAGCTTCTCCGAGGAGGAGTTCGCCACCCGCGCGGCCCTCATCGAGGAGGCCGGAGGACGCGAGTGGACCTCCCAGGAGGCCCGCCGCCAGCACACGATCGCGATCGACGCCCTCCATGAGGTGGACATGCCCGCCCGGGTGCGGGCCCAGCTCACCGCGCTGGCCGACTTCGTGGTCGTACGGAAGAGATGATCACCATCACCCTGATATGAGCTCGCGGTCGCCGGCCGGCGCCCTCCGGCGCCGGCCGACGGCAGACCCGTAGAAGCAGAAGTCACCGACTGCGCAAAGGGGAAGCCATGACAGCGACGACCGACGGAAGCGCCGGGGCCGTGGGCCCCCGGGCGACCGCGGCCAGCACGACCGACGAGCTCCGACGCGACGGGGCCGCAGCACCGGGACCCGGCGGGTCCGCCCCGCCCGACCCGGCCGGCCTCGACGCGGCCGCCGCGCGGGCCACGGCACGGGCCGCGGAGCACCTCCTCGCCCGGCAGGACGCCGAGGGCTGGTGGAAGGGCGACCTGGAGACCAACGTCACCATGGACGCCGAGGACCTCCTCCTCCGCCAGTTCCTGGGCATCCTCGACCCCGGGACCACCCGGGCCGCGGCCCTCCACATCCGCCGCGAGCAGCGCGAGGACGGCGCCTGGGCCACCTTCTTCGGAGGGCCCGGGGACCTCTCCGCCACCGTCGAGGCCTATGTGGCCCTGCGGCTGGCCGGGGACGCGCCCGACGCCCCGCACATGGCCCGGGCCTCCGCCTGGGTCCGCGAACGCGGCGGCATCACCTCCGCCCGGGTCTTCACCCGGATCTGGCTGGCGCTCTTCGGCTGGTGGCGCTGGGAGGACCTGCCCGAGCTGCCCCCGGAGCTCCTCTTCCTGCCCACGTGGTTCCCGCTCAACATCTACGACTTCGGCTGCTGGGCCCGGCAGACCATCGTGCCGCTCACCGTGGTCTCGGCGAAGCGTCCGGTCAGACCCGCGCCCTTCCCGCTCGACGAGCTCCACACCGATCCGGCCCGGCCCGCCCCGCCGCGGCCGCTCGCCCCGGCCACCAGCTGGGACGGCCTCTTCCAGCGCCTCGACAAGGCGCTGCACCTCTACCACCGGGTGGCACCCCGCGCCCTGCGCAGGACCGCGATGAACCAGGCCGCGCGCTGGATCATCGAGCGGCAGGAGAACGACGGCTGCTGGGGCGGCATCCAGCCCCCGGCCGTCTACTCGATCATCGCCCTCCACCTCCTCGGCTACGACCTCGGGCATCCCGTCATGCGGGCCGGGCTCGAATCCCTCGACCGCTTCGCCGTCTGGCACGAGGACGGCTCGCGGATGGTCGAGGCCTGCCAGTCGCCGGTCTGGGACACCTGCCTCGCCACCATCGCGCTCGCCGACGCGGGGCTCGCCCCCGACCACCCGGCCCTGGTGAAGGCGGTCGACTGGATGCTCGACGAGGAGATCACCCGGACCGGGGACTGGGCCGTCCGGCGGCCCGGGCTGCCCCCGGGCGGCGGCTGGGCGTTCGAGTTCCACAACGACACCTACCCGGACATCGACGACACCGCGGAGGTCCTGCTCGCCTTCCGCCGCGTCCGGCACCCCGACCCCGCGCGGCTGGAGGCGGCCGTCGCCCGCGGCACGCGCTGGACGCTCGGCATGCAGTCCAAGGGCGGCGCCTGGGGCGCCTTCGACGCCGACAACACCAGCGCCCTCCCCAACAAGCTCCCCTTCTGCGACTTCGGCGAGGTCATCGACCCGCCCTCCGCCGACGTCACCGCCCACGTGGTGGAGATGCTCGCCTTCGAGGGACTGGCCGACGACCCGCGCACCCGCGGGGGCATCGACTGGCTCCTCGCCGCCCAGGAGCCCAACGGAGCCTGGTTCGGCCGCTGGGGCGTCAACTACGTGTACGGCACGGGATCGGTCCTGCCCGCCCTCACCGCGGCCGGGCTGCCCGCCTCCCACCCGGCGATCCGCCGGGCCGTCCACTGGCTCGGCACCGTCCAGAACGAGGACGGCGGCTGGGGCGAGGACCTCCGCTCGTACGACGACGAGGCCTGGATCGGCCGGGGCGCCTCCACGGCCTCCCAGACCGCCTGGGCGCTGATCGCCCTCCTCGCGGCCGGCGAGCGGGACTCCGAACCCGTCCGGCGGGGCGTCGCCTGGCTGGCCGGCACCCAGCGCGAGGACGGCACCTGGGACGAGCCGTACTTCACCGGCACCGGCTTCCCCTGGGACTTCTCGATCAACTACCACCTCTACCGGCTGGTCTTCCCGCTCACGGCGCTCGGCCGCTACGTGCACGGCGAGCCCTCGCCCGCCGGGGCCCGCTGATGGGCCGCGAGCCGGGCCCCGGCGCCCCACCGCCCCTGCTGATCGCCTGCGCCCTCGGCATCGAGCAGCTCGCCCTGCGCACCGGGGACCGGACCGGCGCCCCCGGGCCCGTCACCGTGCTCCGCACCGGCATGGGTCCCGACCGGGCCCGGCGGGCCGTCTCCCGGGCCCTCGGCGACCACGGATGGCAGGACGCCGCCGTGATCGCCTCCGGCTTCTGCGCCGGCCTCGCCCCCGGGATGCACCCCGGGGACCTGGTCGTCGCCGACGAGGCCCGCGGGCCCGCCGGCACGATCTCCTGCACCGGAACCGAACTCCTGGTGAAAGCCCTGGTCAGGGCCGTACCGGGGCGGGCCGTGCACACCGGGCCGCTGACCGGTTCCGACCACGTGGTGCGCGGTCCCGAGCGGGCCGCGCTGCGGGCCACCGGCGCGATCGCCGTCGACATGGAGTCCGCGGCGACCCTGGGGACCGCCCGCGGCGGGACCGGGCCCGACGTCCGTCCGGTTGCGGCCGTCCGGGTGGTCGTGGACGCTCCAGAACATGAACTGGTCCGGATCGGCACGGTACGCGGGGGAATATCGGCCTTCCGTGTCCTCCGTGCCGTCCTTCCCGCTTTCTTCGAATGGCACCGTTCTTTGCTGCTCCCCAGGAGGTGAGCGAGTTATGGCCATGCCGCTCCGTCAGTCCATCCGGGTCGGGACCTACCTCTTCGAACAGAAGCTCCGCAAGCGTGACAAGTTCCCGCTGATCGTCGAGCTGGAGCCGCTCTTCGCCTGCAACCTCAAGTGCGAGGGCTGCGGGAAGATCCAGCACCCGGCGGGTGTCCTCAAGCAGCGCATGCCGGTCGCCCAGGCGGTCGGCGCCGTCCTCGAGTCCGGCGCCCCCATGGTGTCCATCGCGGGCGGCGAGCCCCTGATGCACCCCCAGATCCACGAGATCGTGCGCCAGTTGGTCGCCAAGCGGAAGTACGTCTTCCTCTGCACCAACGCGATGCTGCTGCGCAAGAAGCTGGAGAACTTCACCCCGTCGCCGTACTTCGCCTTCGCCGTGCACATCGACGGCCTGCGCGAGCGGCACGACGAATCCGTCGCCAAGGAGGGAGTGTTCGACGAGGCGGTGGCCGCCATCAAGGAGGCCAAGCGGCGCGGATTCCGCGTCACCACCAATTCGACCTTCTTCAACACCGACACCCCGCAGACCATCATCGAGGTGCTCAATTTCCTCAACGACGACCTCCAGGTCGACGAGATGATGATCTCGCCCGCCTACGCCTACGAGAAGGCCCCCGACCAGGAGCACTTCCTCGGCGTCGAGCAGACCCGGGAACTGTTCAAGAAGGCCTTCGCCGGCGGCAACAGGCGACGCTGGCGCCTCAACCACTCGCCGCTCTTCCTGGACTTCCTGGAAGGAAAGGCGGATTTCCCGTGCACCGCCTGGGCCATTCCCAACTACTCGCTCTTCGGCTGGCAGCGGCCCTGCTATCTGATGAGCGACGGCTACGTCCCCACGTACCGCGAACTCGTCGAGGACACCGACTGGGACAAGTACGGCCGCGGCAAGGACCCGCGCTGCGCCAACTGCATGGCGCACTGCGGCTACGAGCCCACCGCCGTCCTCGCCACCATGGGTTCGCTGAAGGAATCCCTGCGCGCGGTCAGGGAGACGGTCTCCGGGAACAACGGGTGAGCGACCGTGTCGGGTGAGTTCGACCTGCGGGAGCTGCTCGCCGAGCGCGGCGGCGAGCGCTACGAGCTGCACGCCCGCTACCTCAACCACCAGCTGCCGCGCATGCTCCACACCATCGGCTTCGACAAGGTGTACGAGCGGGCCGAGGGAGCCCACTTCTGGGACGCCGACGGGGTCGACCACCTCGACATGCTCGCCGGCTTCGGCGTGATGGGCCTCGGGCGGCACCACCCCGTCGTCCGCAAGGCCCTCCACGACGTGCTGGACGCCCAGCTCGCCGACCTCACCCGCTTCGACTGCCAGCCGCTGCCCGGCCTCCTCGCCGAGCGGCTGCTCGCCCACAGCCCGCACCTCGACCGCGTCTTCTTCGGCAACAGCGGCACGGAGGCCGTGGAGACCGCCCTGAAGTTCGCCCGGTACGCCACCGGGAGGCCCAGGGTCCTCTACTGCACCCACGCCTTCCACGGGCTCACCACCGGCTCCCTCTCCGTCAACGGGGAGAACGGCTTCCGGGACGGCTTCGCCCCGCTGCTGCCGGACACCGCGATCGGCCTCGGCGACCTCGACGCCCTGGAGCGGGAGCTGCGCCGGGGGGACGTGGCGGCCTTCGTCGTCGAGCCCATCCAGGGCAAGGGCGTCCACGAGTCCCCGCCGGGCTTCCTGTACGCCGCCCAGGAGCTGCTGCACCGGCACGGGGCGCTCCTCATCGCCGACGAGGTGCAGACGGGCCTGGGCAGGACCGGCGACTTCTACGCCTACCAGCACGAGGAGGGCGTCGAGCCGGACCTGGTCTGCGTCGCCAAGGCGCTCTCCGGCGGCTACGTGCCGGTCGGCGCCACCCTCGGCAAGGACTGGATCTTCAAGAAGGTCTACTCGTCCATGGACCGGGTCCTCGTCCACTCGGCGAGCTTCGGGTCCAACGCGCAGGCGATGGCGGCCGGGCTCGCCGTCCTCTCGGTCATGGAGGCCGAGGGGACGGTCGCGCACGCCCGCCGGATCGGGGACCTGCTCTCCGGACGCCTCAGGGAACTCGTGCCCCGGTACGAGCTGCTCCACGAGATCCGCGGCCGCGGGCTGATGATCGGCATCGAGTTCGGCAGGCCGTCCTCGCTGGGGCTGCGCGGGCGCTGGACCATGCTCCAGGCGGCCCGGAAGGGGCTCTTCGCCCAGATGGTCGTCGTCCCGCTGCTCCAGCGCCACCGGATCCTCACCCAGGTCTCCGGCGACCATCTGGAGGTGATCAAGCTGATCCCGCCCCTGGTCGTCGACGAGGCGGACGTGGAGCGGTTCGTGACGGCGTTCACCGCGGTGATGGACGAGGCCCACGGCGGCGGCGGTCTGATGTGGGACTTCGGGAGGACCCTGGTCAAGCAGGCGGTCGCACAGCGCTGAGAGCGCGCTCCGCTTTTGCCTCTGAGGCAAGAAACTTGCCTCAGAGGCACGATCCTGGCGGAATGGACCCATGGACCACGTCCCCGGGGAACCCTCCCCGGACCCCGCCGTCCCGGCCCCCGGCGCGCCGGGCACCGCCGGCCCCGACGTCCTGCCGGACGTCGCCCCGCAGCTGAGGGCCCTGCGCCGCCGCCGGGGCCTCACCCTGGAGGCCGCCGCCCAGCGGGCCGGACTCTCGCCCGCCCACCTCTCGCGGCTGGAGACGGGGAACCGGCAGCCCTCGCTCCCGATGCTGCTCGCCCTCGCCCGCATCTACGGTACGACGGTCTCCGAGCTCCTCGGCGAGACGCCCCCCGGGCGCGACCCCGTCGTCCGCGCCGGACGCTCCGAGCCCGTCGAGGCCGACGGCTGGATCTACCGGCAGGCGGGCGGCGCCGGGCGCGCCCTGCAGTGCCTGCGGGTGCACGTGCCGTACGCCACTCGGGGCGACATCGTGCGCGTCCACCCGGGTGAGGAGTGGATCCACGTCCTGGACGGCCGGGTGCGGCTCGCGCTCGGCGAGGCCGTCCACGTCCTCGATCCCGGGGACAGCGCGCACTTCGACTCGCTGACCCCGCACCGGATCGGGGCGGCCACCCCCGGCGGGGCCGAGCTGCTCTTCGTCCACACCCTCCTGCAGAGTCCCGTCGCCGAGCTGTGTCTCGGCGACGGAACCCCGCACCGGCGCTGATCCCGTACCTCCTCCGAGAGAAAAGGACCGAGATGTCCGAGAAGTCACGACCCGCCACCGGCGAAGAGCGCGGCGAGGGCCGGTTCCCCAAGGGGCTCGTCCTGCGCCTCTTCGCCTATCTGATCGCCGGGCACCTCTTCGCCGGCTTCCTCTACCTGCTGTTCGTGATGGGCGGACAGAACCAGTAGGTCCCGGTCACGCCTCCGTGAGGAGCCGCAGGCGCAGCAGCTCGCGGGTCTCGGGGGACAGCTTCAGGCCCTCGGCGAGGTAGGCGTCCACCGAGCCCCAGGTCTCCTCGATCGTCTCGAAGGCGCCGCGCAGGTACTCGACCCGCGCGTCGAACAGCGGGCTCAGCAGCTCCATCACCTCGGGCGACATCGCGTCCGGGGCGGTGGAGCTGCGGCGCACCTTGTAGCGGCGGTGCGGGTCGTTCGACTTCACGTAGTCGGCCTCGATCGCCTCCCGCTCGACCCCGACCGCCAGCAGGGTGATCGCGATGGAGAGCCCGGCACGGTCCTTGCCGGCCGCGCAGTGCATCAGGGCGGGCAGGCTGTCCTCGGCCAGCGCGTGCAGGATCCGGCTGTGCTCCGCGGTCCGCTCGACCACCATCTTCCGGTACGAGTCGGACATACGGGCCGCGGCCTTGCCGTCGCCGAGGATGGCGTGCAGCTGGGCGATGTCGCCCTCGCGGACCAGCTTCCAGAACTCCTTGCCCTCGGCCGGGTCGTTGAGGGGGATGTTCACGTTCCGCACGCCCGGCAGCTCGACGTCGGGACCCTCGACCTTCCGGTCGGCGAGGTTCCGGAAGTCGAAGACCGTGTGCAGCCCGAGCGAGTCGAGGAAGGCGACGTCCTCCTCGGTGGCGTGGGCGAGGTGGCCGCTGCGGAAGAGGCGGCCGGGGTGCACGGCACGCCCGTCCGTCGTCGGCAGGCCGCCCACGTCCCGGAAGTTGCGGACCTCGGCCAGCTCGGGCTCGTTCGCCTCGACGGGCGGGACCTGCGGCAGCTGCTGCGTCACGGATGCTCCTGATGGGTCGACGTTCGGATGTCCGAAGCGAGATCGGTTCCAGGGGCAATCATCCAGGTGGGGCCGGTATGACGCACCCCCCTGGACGGGAATGGGTGAACTGTCCGAATTGAGGCCTTGCGTATAACGCGCCCTGTTTGCAGGCGAGATGGGTTCCGGCGCGTGAGCAGGGTCATAGAAGTGACGGATCGTGGCCGACCGCCCGGAGCAATCGCCGTGCTCGAAAAGGAAATCGAGGGTCCGTCATCCACGGAGGGTGACCGGAATTCCCGGTCGATTGCGGGGCCCGGAAAGCCGGGAGAAATCATCGGCTTGTTCGCGCCGACCCCGCTCGTCTAGCGTCACCGTCAATCCGGTCGGACCGCCGAATCCTGCCACCGTCCGGAATTCCACCCATCCCATGCGTGGCAGGAGCGGGGGACCCAGGAAGTACGCCGGTCCCGCGACGCAGGACGGCTCGGGGTGAAGTCGCGCGAGAGCGCGGCCGGGCATCTCCAGTCCGAACCCGACAGCTCACCTCGCAGGCGCCGGAGAGGAATTCGCCATGCCCGCGAAGGGTAAGCACCGCCGCATCACGTCCAACCGCCTCACCCGCGGAATCGCCGCCGCAGGTACCGGAGGCGCCGTCGTCGCCCTCCCGCTCCTCGGTGCCACCGGCGCCCACGCCGCCGAGCAGGCCGCCCCCGCCGCCGCTCCCGGCCAGGCCGTCACCGCCGCCGCGCAGACGAAGGCTCCCGCCGCCAAGACCGGCAAGGCCGCGCCGAAGACGTACTCCGTCGTCCGGGGCGACTACCTGTCGAAGATCGCCGCCGACCACGACCTCGCGGGCGGCTGGCAGCAGCTGTACAAGGACAACCGCCAGGTCGTCGGCGAGAACCCCTCGCTCATCCTGCCCGGCATGAAGCTCACCCTCGGCGGCAAGAGCACCGCCAAGGCCGCCGCCCCGAAGAGCGCCGCACCCAAGGCCGCCGAGAGCTCCGCGAAGAACGGCGACACCCCGCGCGCCTCCCGCGGCGGCGAGCGCTCCGCCGCCCCGGCCGCCAGCGCCCCGGCCGCGGAGACCTCCACCGCGCCGAAGTCCTCGACCTCCTCCTCCGGCTGGGTCGCCCCGGTCAGCGGCGGCATGTCCACCCCGTACCGCGCCTCCGGCTCCATGTGGTCCTCCGGCTACCACACCGGTGTCGACTTCATGGCCTCCACCGGCACCACGGTCATGGCCGTCGGCCCCGGCACCGTCTACTCCGCCGGCGACGGTGGCGCGTACGGCAACCAGGTCGTCATCCAGCACGCCGACGGCACCTTCTCGCAGTACGCGCACCTCTCCTCCATCACCGTCTCCGCCGGCCAGGCCGTGAACGGCGGAGACCAGATCGGCCTCTCCGGCGCGACCGGCAACGTCACCGGCCCGCACCTGCACTTCGAGATGCGCACCGGGCCGGAGTACGGCTCGGACATCGACCCGATCTCCACCCTGCGCCAGCACGGCGTGAACATCTGACGCACCGTCGTCCCGCGGAGGCCCGGCACGCACGTGCCGGGCCTCCGGCCGCTCCACTCCTTCTATTCCGGCTTGGCGAATTCTTTATCGGTGGCATATGTCACCCGGCGTCAACCCCTCCTTACGGTCGCGTAGGTCACATCCGAAAGGGAAGGATGTGCTCCCGTGGCAGACGAGTCGAGATCAAGAGACCAGCACGCATTCGGGTCGTACGCGGCGATCGGTGACAGCTTCACCGAGGGCGTCGGCGACCCCGGGCCCCACGGGACGTACGTCGGCTGGGCGGACCGCTTCGCGGTGCTGCTCGCCGACCAGCTGCCGGAGCACGACGCCTTCCGCTACGCCAACCTGGCGGTACGCGGGCGCCTCCTCGACCAGATCGTGGCGGAACAGGTCCCCCGGGCGAAGGAACTCGCCCCCGACCTGGTGACCTTCTGCGCCGGAGGCAACGACATCATCCGCCCCGGCACCGACCCCGACGAGGTCGCCGAGCGCTTCGAGCGCGCCGTCGCCGGACTCACCTCCGCCGTCGGCACCGTCATGGTGACCACCGGCTTCGACACCCGCGGCGTCACGCTCCTCAAGCACCTGCGCGGCAAGATCGCCACGTACAACGGGCACGTCCGCGCCATCGCCGACCGCTACGGCTGCCCCGTCCTCGACCTCTGGTCCCTGAGGTCGGTCCAGGACCGGCGCGCCTGGGACGCCGACCGGCTGCACCTCTCGCCCGACGGCCACACCCGGGTCGCCCTGCGCGCCGCCCAGGTCCTCGGTCTGCCGGTGCCGGCCGACCCGGACCAGCTGTGGCCGCCGGTACCCGTGCGCGGCCCGCTCGAAGTGCGCCGCGACGACATCCTCTGGGCCAGGGAGTACCTCGTGCCCTGGATCGGACGCAGGCTGCGCGGCGAGAGCTCCGGCGACCACGTCGAGGCGAAGCGCCCCGACCTCATGCCCCTGTAGCCCAGGGGGCCCGCGGCGGCGGCACGACGGCGGGGATCCGCTCCAGTACCCCGCCCGCGAAGACGTCGTACAGCGGCAGCGTCTCCAGATGGACGTACCCGATGTGGCAGTCGCAGACGGCGAGGGGGCAGGCGCGGGGGCGCAGGGCGGCGCGGTACGAGCCGTCGTACAGGTTCCCCAGCTCGGCCTTGACGAAGTGGCAGCGCCGCACGGTCCCCTCGCCGTCCACCGAGACGACCGACTCGCCCGTCCGGCACGGAAGCCCCGCCGAGCGGTGCGGCTGCCGGCTGTACGGGAAGAGCGGATCGATCCGCGTCCACTCCGCGGCCTCCGCGTCCGCGTACGTGCGCCCCTCCGCGGCGTTCACCCAGAGGTAGACGTGCGCCGGAAGCGCGGCCCGCAGCCGCCGGGCGTCCTCCGCGTGCTCGGGGAGCCCGACCACGCCGACGCTGAAGCGGATGCCCCGCTCGGACAGTTCCCCGCACTTGGCGAGGAACCGCTCGTACGGCGTCTGCCCCGGGTGGTACGTGCACCAGAGCGCCACGCCCTCCGGGTCCGCCTCCGCCAGCCAGTCCGTCCGGCAGCTCAGGTTCGTCTGGATCGCCACCCGCTCCACGTGCGGCAGCCGGGACAGCTCGACGAGCGCCCGCCGGTACCAGGAGCGCACCAGGCCCTCGCCCCACGGGGTGAAGAGGACGCGCAGCCGGTCCCCGGTCTGGCCGGCCGCCCACCCGGTGAACTGTTCGAGCGCCGTCCGGTCCGCGCGCAGCTGCTCCCGGCTGTCCCGGCGCTTGGCGAAGGGGCAGTACGGGCAGTCGAAGTCGCAGGAGGACAGCGGCCCGCGGTAGAGCAGCGTCAGGTCCATCCCCCCGTCCGAGGGGAGCGGCGCCCCGGGGCCGGGGGACGGCTGCCGGAACACCGGCGGTGTCAGGTCCACGGCCACCCCTACTTCGGCTCGTACGCGGCCATCGCGGCCCGCACCGAGGGGGAGAACAGCTCCGGACCCAGACCGTCCGAGTGGGCCAGGCCCTCGGGGGAGAGCCGCAGCAGCCCGGCCGGCGCGTCCCCGTCCAGCCAGCCGAGCGCCTCGAACCGGTCCAGCTCCGCGGGGAAGTCCGCGAAGGGCGAGGAGCCGAACCGCTCCTCGTACCCGGCGACCGGCATGCCCTCGGCCTGGAGCAGGGACTGCAGCAGATGCCGGCGCCGGGCCTCCCCGGCGTCGACCCAGCGGCCGACCTCGGCCCGCGAGAAGTCCGCGGTCTCCGTGTAGGCGTCGATGATCGTCCGGATCTCCCGCATCTCGACGGCGTAGTCGAAGGAGTAGTGGAGCGCCGAGGTGTACGAGCGGGCCCCGCAGCCCAGCCCGATCATGCCGTCGGTCTGGCAGGCGTAGTCGTCGGGGCCGAGCGGCGCGGCGTCCGCCCGGCGGAACATCCGCATGGACACCTGCTCGTAGCCGTGCGCGCGGAGGTGGTCCCGGCCGTACCGGTAGAGCCGCAGCCGCTGCTCGTCCCACTCCCGGTCGGCGGCGGGGGAGATCCGGCCGAGCCCGGTGAGGGGCCGCACGTACAGCGGATAGAGGTAGAGCTCCTCGGGGCGCCAGGCGAGGGCGGCGTCCAGGGAGGCGCGCCACGACTCCTCCGTCTGCCCGTCGATCCCGTAGATCAGGTCGATGTTGAGCACCGGAACGCCGGTGTCCCTGATCCGGCCGAGAGCCGACTCGACGTCGGCGCGGCGCTGCGGCCGGACGGCCGCCCGCGCCTCGGCCTCCACGAAGCTCTGCACACCGATGCTGAGCCGGGTGGCGCCCCGCTCGGCGAGCAGGCCGAGCCGGTCGGCGGTCGCCGTGGACGGTGAGGTCTCCACGGACAGCGGCACCGCACGCAGATCCACCCCCGTCCGCTTCTCGGCGATGTCGCAGAGCCGCTCCAGCTCGCCGGCGGTGAGGAAGGTGGGGGTGCCCCCGCCGAACGCCGCCGTCGCGAACCGCACGGGGTCCCGGTCCCCGAGCGCCTCGCGGACGGCCGCGGCCTGGCGGTCGAGCGCGTCGAGGTAGCGGGTGGTCAGCTTGTCGGGGGCGCCGATCCGGGTGAAGAGATTGCAGAAGCCGCAGCGGACCTCGCAGAACGGTATGTGCGCGTAGAGGGAGAGCGCGTCCTTCGGCTCGTCCCGCCAGAGCGCGGCGAGCGGGGGAGCGGGCGCGGGCAGGGGCCGGTACGCCGTCTTGTGCGGGTAGGCGTAGACGTAACTCCGGTACGGGCGCGGGGCGGCGGTGTCGCTCATGCGGAGGCCTCCCGCTCCGGCCCGGCCAGCTCGAACTGCGCGTACGGGACGGTCCAGACGACCTCGTGGCCCAGGCGGTGACCGGTGTACCCGTCGTCCCCGTAGGCGGTGCCGTGGTCCGAGGAGACGATCGCGAAGCACGGGCGGCGGCTGCTCATCGCGGCGAAGAGCCGCCCGATGTGCCGGTCGACGTACTCCAGGGCGGCCGCGTGGGTGGCCCGCGAGTCGCCCGCCTCGCGGGTGGCGCCCGGCAGGTGGAACCAGTTCGGCTGGTGCAGCGCGGCCACGTTGACGAAGAGGAACAGCCGGCGCTCCCGCGGGAGCCCGGCGACGACCTCCTCGGCGCGGGCGACCTGCGCCTCGAAGGAGGTGGGGGAGGCCACGCCGAACGACGGGTCCCAGTGGCTCTCCTGGAAGAGGCCGGGGAGCACCGTGCCGAGCGGCGGCTGCTTGTTGAAGAAGCCGACCCCGCCCACGCAGACCGTCCGGTAGCCCGCGCCCGCGAGGGCGGACACGAAATCCGGGGTGTCGTGGACCCAGGTGCCGTCGGCGGTCGTCTCGCTGCCCGCGAAGCGGGCCGCGAACAGGCGCGGGTGCGGCCCGGGGGAGGCCGGGGTCGGCAGGAACCCGGCGAAGATCGCCTGGTGGGAGGCGTAGGTGAAGCTGCCGGGCGCGTGCCGCCGCTCCCAGGCGCCGCCGGGCAGATGGCGGGCCAGGTTCGGGATGCGGCCCTCGGCGGCGAGCTCGGCCGCCACGTCGTACCGCAGGGTGTCGAGGGTGACCAGGAGCAGATCGTGGCTCCCGACGATCCTGTTCATGTCGGGCTGGTTCACGCGGTGCTCGTTCCTGTGGTGCTGGTGCTGGTGCTGGTGCTGGTGCTGGTGCTGGTGGCGGTGGCCTGGGCTGCGGTGGTGGTGCGGTGGGCGCGCGGGAACAGGGCGGCGACCTGGGCCCCGTACGTGTCGAGGCCCTCGGCGCCGCCGCCCGGCAGCCCCGTGAGGCCCGGCAGCAGATCCCCGAAGGCGTTGACCTCGCCCACGGCGAAGCGGCGCCAGCCGGCGGTCGGCAGCAGGTCCACGCCCACGCAACGGGTACCGGGGAACGCCCCGGCGGCCCGCTCGCACACGCCGAGCGCGTCCGTCCACCGCGCGCCCGCCGCGGCCATCGAGGCCCGGGCGGCGGAAAGGTCGCCCCGGGCCCCGCCCAGATGGAGATTGGTCATGGGGGAGCGGCTGGTGCGCAGCACGGCGTGGGTCGCCCTGCCGTCGACCACCACCACCCGCAGATCGGCCGCCCGGCCGCCCTGCGCGGCCTTCGGCAGCCAGCGCTCGACGTGCAGCCCGTCGGGAGCGAGGGCGTCCACGATCGCTCCGACCTCGCGCTCGCTCGTGTAGCGCCGCACCTTCAGGGAGTTGAAGAGGACGCCGCCGGGACCGCGCTCCACCGAGGTGGTGGCGTGGACCCGTCCCGCCCCGTTCGTCTCGACCGCGAGCACCCCCGACGCGGAGGACCCGTGGGCGAGCTTCACGAAGACCCGGCGCATCCCGGGCGCCTCCGTCAGGGCCCGGACGTCCGCCCAGCCGCGCACGGGAGGCGCCGAGGGCCCGGACGTCGGCGATCCGGGCACCGGTACCCCGGCGGTGCGGAGGAGCCCGTGGCTCAGCCGCTTGTCGAACAGACCGGCCAGCTCTGCGGGGTCGTCGACGAGCGCGGCACCCGCCGCGGCCGCGGACCGGGCGAGCTCCGCGGTGGCCGTGAGGAACCGCGCGTACCAGCGGCCGGTGCCCTCGACCCGGGCCGGATCGTCGACCCCCCGGAGCAGCCGGTCGGCCTCCGGGTCCTCGCCGGGCGAGTCCAGGCGCACGGTCTCGCCCCCGGCGAACCGCGCCGTCCCGCGCAGCACCTCGGGCCAGGACACCACCCGCGCCTCGGGCAGCCCGGCGGACCGCAGCGCGCCCTGGAGGAGCGCGACGCGGCGGCCCGCCGGGACGCCGACGACCACGAGGCGCGGGTGGCCGGTCATTCGGCGACCGCGACGTAGCGCCAGACCCGGCCGTCCTCCTCCTCGTCGCCCTCCTGCGCGTCGTCGAGGTCGACGTCCACGCCGTGCGGGGCGAGCGCGGCGAGCACCCGCTTCTGCACGGCGTCCGACAGGTAGTGGTGGGAGAGGTCGAGGCGGGCGAGGTGGGTCAGCGGCTGGCCGTCCAGCAGCGCCGCCGCGCCCTCGTCCGTCAGCACGCCCATGGACAGGTCGAGGCGCTCGAGCCGGGCGACGACCGGCGCGCCCGCCACGGCCGCGGCGACGGCGTCCTGGATCACGCTGTTGCGCAGGCCGAGCGAGCGGAGGGCGGGGAACGCCGCGCCGGAGAGCAGCGGCGCGAGGTCGTCGGCGGTGCTGTCGCCGCCGTACTCGTCGGTCCCGAGCCAGAGTTCCAGGTTCTCCAGGGCGGGCAGGTCGCTGCCCACGATCCCGCGCACGACCTCGGCCCCCAGGCCGCCGGTCTCCACGACCAGCGTCTCCAGGGCGGTGTGCTCGATCGGCGGGAACGCCAGCTCGGAGCCTCCGCGGACGCCGAACTCCCGCAGGGCCGGATAGGCGGCGAGCAGCGGGGTCACGTCCGACTGGATGATCCAGGAGATCTCGCAGTCCTCGCCCGTCATGTCGCCGAGGAAGACGGCCTCCAGGGAGGTCAGCCGGTCGTTGGCGGCGATGAGGGCCGTGACGATGTCCGCCGAGGAGTTCTCGTAGGCCTCGTCCCAGCCGCCGACGACGAGCGCCCGCACCCGGCCGGTGTCGACCGTCTTCAGGAACCGCTCGAAGCGCGCGCCCCACTGCTCGTCGTCGCTCTCGCAGTACGTGGGCGAGGAGAGCCGCCAGGCGACCGCGGCGGCGTCGGGCAGCGCGACCCGGCCGTCCGCGTCGGTGTCCGGGAAGGGGAACACGGGCAGCCCGTGGAATTCCTCGAGGTAGTGGCCAACGGTCATGACTGGGGCTCCCGGCGACGGACGGCGTGGTGCGGCTGATGCAGAGAGTTCTACCAAGCGGCACCGACAACGCCCTCCGGCGGGTCTCCGTCCCGGTGGCGGGCGGCCGGAGCCGGAGCGGGGAGGCCGCGGGCGGCCGGTGATCGCGGGCGTTGTCAGACCCGCCCTCTAGCGTCGTTCCCGTGTCCGGCCGCATCGGGCCGGACGGGAGGGGAGAGGCATGTACCGGCAGGGAGACGTACTGATCGCGCCCGTCGCGGAGACGGCCGTACCGGAGCGGGCGAAGGCGGCGGCGGGGGAGCCGAGGGACGGCAGGGGGCGGTTGGTCCTGGCCCTCGGCGAGGTCACCGGGCACGCCCACGCCGTCCCGGGACCCGGCCGGCTCGTCCGGGAGCCCGGACCCTTCGGCCCCCTGCTGCTCGAACTGCCCGAGGGCGGCCGGGTGGTGCACGAGGAGCACGCCCCGATACCGCTGCCCAAGGGCTGGTACCGGGTGGTGCGCCAGCGGGAGTACGTGCCCGGGGCGTACCGGATCGTCGCGGACTGACCGAGAGAGACCTGGGGGCTTCCACATGAACCACGCCGACATCACCGACACCGGCCCGCACCGCACCACCGCACTGGACCGGTGGCGGTCCGTCGCGGCGGCCACCGGGCCGGCCGACCGCGCCGCCGCGGAGGCCGGGGTCCGGCTCGCCTACCGCACGGCGGGGCTCGCCGAGCCGGCCCGCGTGCTCTGGGCGGACTCGCCGCTCGCGGCCGTCGCGCTCGTGCGGGGGCTGAGCGGTCAGGGCCGCTCGGTCCGGGACGAGGTGCGGACCCGGCCCTGGGCCGAGGAGCGGCGCCGTCTCCACGACGCGCTCGGCCCGGCCGGCTGGGCGGCCCACTGGCAGGCGACCGGGGCCCCGTTGTGGGACCTCACGCGCGGTCTGGCCGACCGGATACGGGCCGGGGTCACGGAGGCGGCGACCGGCACCGGACCGGCGACGCCCGCCGGTCCCGCCGGCGCGTCCACCCGTCCGGAGCCTTCCGCGCGGGAGGCCACCGCCGTGCGGCTCGTGCTGCTCGACGCGGTGCTCGGCCAGCACGACGCGGCCTGGCTCGCCGCCTTCGACGGCCACGGCGACCGCCTCGCCGGGCTCGCCGCCGTCGCCGTGAACGCGGGCTGGTGGTGGCCGTTCGAGAGCGTCGCCGTGCTCTGCGAGCGACCCGTCGAGCTGCACCGCGACGAGGCCGGACGGCTCGACCGGGGCGACGGCCCCGCGCTGGCCTTCGCCGACGGATTCGCCCTGTACGCCTGGCGCGGGATGACCGTGCCCGCCGACTTCCTGGCCGGGCTCGCCGGCCTCACGCCCGAGCGGATCCGGGCGGAGGAGAACGCCGAACTGCGGCGCGTGATGCTGGAGTACTACGGCTACGACCGCTACCTCGCCGTCTCCGGAGCCCGGCACCAGCACCGCGACGAGACCGGGGTGCTGTGGCGGATCGAGCTGGACGACGACGAGGACGTGGCGATGGTCGAGGTGGTCAACTCCACGCCCGAGCCGGACGGCAGCCACCGCACCTACTGGCTGCGGGTCCCGCCCGCGACCAGGACCGCGCGGGAGGGGGTCGCCTGGACCTTCGGGCTGCACCCCGACGCGTACGAGCCCCTCGTCCAGACCTGAGCGCGGCCCGGCCGCGGGGACCGGGAGCGGCGGGACGGCCGCGCGCGGTGCGACTGGTACGGAGAGGTGAAGGGCGCCCGCGGCCGGGAGTGGCGTGCGGGAGGGCGCGGTGGCGGGTGCTGGGATGTGCCCGCCGGAGCCCCGGCAGCCAGCCTCGAAGGGACCGCCCGTGACGATCCGTCGGCCAAGCGCCGTCCGTACCGCCCGTCTGCTCGCCGCCACCGCCGTGCTCGGCGGCCTGCTCGCCGGCACCGCGGCGCCCGCCCTGGCCGCGGGGCCCGGGCGGACGGTTCCGCGTACCGCCCGGGTGGAGGCGCCGGCCACCGTCACCGTCTCCGGCCACGGCCGCGCGTCCGCCGCGCCCGACCTGTCGATCCTCTCCATCGGGGTCGAGGCGAGCCGGCCGACCGCGAAGGAGGCGATGGCCGCGCAGCACACGGCGGCCGAGACCCTGCTCGCCGTGCTGGACAGGCAGGGGATCGCCGAGCGGGACATCCGTACGGACAGCCTCTCGCTCTCCCCCGTCTACACGCAGAACGCCCAGGGGGAGAGCAAGGTGACCGGCTATCAGGCCGGGCAGTCCTTCTCGGTGAAGGTCCGCGAGCTCGACAGGACGGGGCAGGTCATCGGCGCCGTCAACGACGCCACGGGGGACTCGGGCCGGATCAACGGCGTCGTCTTCGACGTCGCCGATCCGTCCGCCCTGCGCGCGAAGGCACGCGAGGCGGCCTACCGGGACGCCTACGACAAGGCGGCGCAGCACGCCCGGCTCAGCGGCCACGAGCTGGGCCGGCTGGTCTCGCTCAGCGAGGGCGAGTCCGTGCGCCCCGGCCCCGGTGCCGCCCCCGGCGTCGCCCACGACGAGACGGGCGTGCCGCTGGCTCCCGGCGAGATCGAGGAGCAGGTCACGGTGTCGGCGGTCTACGAACTGGTGTGAACCCGGCGGCCCGTGCCGGCGCCCGCCACGCAGGCCGCGCGAGGTCCGCTCGCCGACACGCCCGGACCTGCCGGACGCGGCCGGCCCGGACCGGCCTGATGTCGCCGCGCCGAGCCTGCCGACGGCCCGGACCTGCCGTCTGCCGACGGCCCGGGCCTGGCGACATGCCCGGACCCGCCTGAGGCTGCCGGACCCGTCTCGCGCGCCCGGACCCTCCTCACACGGACGGACCCGCCTCACGTGCCAGGCTTCTCGTGACGCGGCCGGCTGCGGCGCGGGGGCGGTTCTCCGGACCGGGTCTCAGGTGCCGGGGGGCGCGGGGGGATCGTCCCGGGGCGGGTCCTCGGGCTCCCCGGTGCCGGGGGACGCGTCGGGGAGGCCCAGCTCGCGGGTGAGGGCGGCGTCGGCCCAGCGGAGCATGGCGCTGCGGGAGAGCGAGCCCGCGTACGCCGTCGTCTGGACGGCGAGGCCGTCGAGGAACGCGGTGAGCCGCCAGGCGGCGGCCGCCGGGTCCGCGCAGCGGAACTCCCCGGTCTCGGCCCCCTCCGCGATCACCCGGGTCAGCGCCGTCTTCCACTCCTTGTCGAGGGAGGCGGCGACCCGGCGGAGCTCGGGGTCGCGCAGGGAGGCCGCCCAGCCCTCGATCCACAGCCGCCAGCCCTTGGCCTGGCCGGTCGGGGCGTACCAGCGGACGGCGGCGCGGAGGCGGCGCACGGCGCTGGAGCGGCGCCCGAGGAGGCGCCGCAGGTGCGCGAGGTCGGCCTCGGCGGCGTGCGCGAAGGCCGCGGCGACCAGCTTCTCCTTGGAGGAGAAGTGGTACAGCACCAGCGCGTTGCTCACTCCGAGCGCCGAGGCCACGTCGGCGATCCGGACGGCCGCGACCCCGCGCGCCTCGATCTGCTCGACGGCGGCCCTCAGCAGCTCCTCACGCCGCTCGGCCACGCTCAACCGCACTCTTGCCACGGCACGCACCTTACACAGCACGTGACGCGGGCATGATCGACCCGGCGGCCGGGGAGCCGGGGCTTCAGTACCAGCCGTAGCGTTCGGCGATCCGCGGCAGTCGCTCCTCCACCAGCGCGTGCGCCGCGGCGCGCGGGCCGGTGCCGGCCGCCTCCGCCCGGTCGAGGACGTCGCCGACGAGCCGCCGCATCGCGCCGCGCACCCGCGCGAACGCCTGGTCGGCGTCGGCCTCGATGTCGCCGAAGAGCGTCCACCACCACCAGGCGTTGGTGCACGAGTTCACGACCACGTCGGGCAGCACCGTGATGCCCCGTGCGGCGAGGGCCTCCTCGGCCTCGGGCAGGACCGGCATGTTCGCCGCCTCGGCGATCCAGCGGGCCGTGATCCGCCCCTGGTTCCCGGTGTCGATCGCGTACGAGACGGCCGCCGGGACCAGGACCTCCGCCTCGGCCGCGAGCCAGGCGTCCCCGGGCTCCTCCCGGTCGCCGGGCCGCAGCGCGGCGCGGTCGACGGCGCCGTGGCCGTCCCGGGCGGCCAGCAGCGCCTCGACGTCCAGCCCGGCCGGGTTCACGATCGTGCCGCGAACGTCGGCCACGGCCACCACGCGCAGTCCGGCGCGGGCCAGGAACCGGGCGGTCGCCCCGCCCATCGTGCCGAGCCCCTGCACCGAGACGCGGGTCCCGGCGTGGTCCCGGCCGGCCCGGTCGAGGGCGGTGAGGACCGACTCGGCGACCCCGAGACCGCCGACCAGCGCGTCGAGGCCGATGCCGTCGACCTCGATGGCGAAGGCGTCCGCGAGCCGCGCCCGGGCCGCCTCCTCGTCGTCCAGGAGCGGATACACCGCCTGCACGGAGGAGACCAGGCCCACCTCGGACACGGCCCGGTCCACCAGGTCCTGGGTGAGGCCCAGGTCCTCCCCGGTGGTCCAGAACCGCTCGACGTAGGGCCGCATCGCCCGCAGGTAGCGCACGAGGACGCCGTACGCCTCGGGGGAGCGGGGGTCGCAGTCGATGCCGCCCTTGGCGCCGCCCAGCGGCACGTACCGGCCCTCCGGGTCGTAGTGCAGGGCCTCCTTCATGGTCATCCCCCGGGCGAGCCCGGCGACCTCGCCGGCGGTGCAGCCCTCCCGCATCCGCAGGCCGCCGCTGGCCACCCCGCGCACCAGCCGGTCGATCACCAGATGGCCCCGGCGGCCGGTCACGTGGTCGGTCCAGCCGACGGAAAGCAGCGGGTCGGAACTCATCGGACATCTCCTCGTGAGGGGGTGGGTACGGTCGTACCGACCGGTACGACCGGGCGATACTACTGAACGGTGGTTCAGTACGGCGGGCCCGCCCCGACCGTTCGCGGCCCGGTCCGCCCATAATGGAACGACCCCCAGAGATCAGGAGGTCCTGTGACCGGTACCGGTTCCGACCGTTCGCCGCGGGCCCGGCTGCGCGCGCTGCGCCCCGAGTCCTTCGGCGCGGACCCCACGGGCGAGCGCCTCGCCCGCATCCACCGCTCGCCGAACTTCGCGGACGGGATCTTCCAGAACCCCGAGCCCGCCCGGCGGGGCCCCTCGGGCTCCGGCGTCGAGTTCGCCAAGATCTACTTCGACAAGGAAGCCCGCTCGCGCCGCGCCCCCACCGGCACGATCCCGGTCCACCCCACCACGGTCGCCGACCTGGCGGGGCCCCCGGCCACCGGGCTCCGCCTGACCTGGATGGGGCACTCCGGCGTCCTCGCGGAGATCGACGGCCACCGGGTGCTCTTCGACCCGGTCTGGGGCGACCGCTGCTCCCCCTTCCCCTTCGCCGGCCCCAAGCGGCTCCACCCGGTGCCCGCGCCGCTCGCCGCGCTCGGCCCGGTCGACGTCGTCGTGATCTCGCACGACCACTACGACCACCTCGACCTGCCGACGATCAAGGCGCTCGCCACCACCGACACCGTCTTCGCCGTGCCGCTCGGCGTCGGCGCCCACCTGGAGCGCTGGGGCGTGGCCCCCTCCCGGCTGCGCGAGCTGGACTGGAACGAGTCCGCCGAGATCGGCGACCTGCGCCTGACGGCCACCCCGGCCCGACACTTCTGCGGCCGCGGCCTGCGCAACCGGCAGATGACGCTCTGGGCCTCCTGGGTCGTGACCGGCCCCGCCCACCGGATCTTCCACAGCGGGGACACCGGGTACTTCTCCGGGTTCAAGGACATCGGCGCGGCCCACGGCCCCTTCGACGCCACCATGATCCAGATCGGTGCGTACTCGGAGTTCTGGACCAAGAACCACACGTCTGGACGCCGAGCGGGGCGTGTACAGAACGAAGGGTTGTTGCCCAAGAACCACACGGACTATACGCCGATGCCTGGGGCGTGGCCAGACATTCACATGACGCCCGCGCAGGGGGTCCAGGCCCATCTTGACCTGCAGGGAGGTGCTCCGTCCGGTGTGATGCTGCCGATCCACTGGGCCACCTTCAACCTGGCTCCGCACCCGTGGGCGGAGCCGGGGGAGTGGACGAAGGACGCGGCGGAGGAGGCGGGGCAGGCGGTGGCGTTCCCCCGACCCGGCGAGCCCTTCGAGCCGGCGGGCAAGCTGCCCGCGGATACCTGGTGGCGCGGGGTGTCTCAGCCAATCGCCCATCCGTGGCGCCGACCGAAGCCGGCGCAGATTCCTGCCGAGGCGTCCGAGCGGGATCTCGACCTGGCGGGTGACCGGTGACGTCGGGCGAGGAGGAGCTGGGCAGGCTCGTGGCCCTGCTGACCCGTCTCTCGGTCGAGGAGCGTGATCGTGCGCTGCGTGCTCTGGATGGTCCGTCCCGGAGAAAGCCTTCGGCGAGTATCCAGCAGTTCGTGCCCTTGCCCTCCCGGGCAGCCTCGTCCGCGGTTGTCGTCCGAACATGCATCGTAAGTTCGTGAGCATGAACCCGGAGGGGCCTCGCCGGTTTGGCGGCGGGGCTCCCTTTTCGTCCTGTATCGGGTTACTCGGGTGCAGCTGAAGCGTTGAGGCTCTTCGTTGCTGACGCTTCCGGTGAGGGTGACGGCAGTGATGGTGGTCATGTGGTTGGTCACTGCGGAGGACGCGAGTGCGGAGGCTGCTGGGTATACGGGACGGTCGCCCCGTGCTCAGAGAAGGGCCCGTGTCGCGCGGCTGGTCCGTGCGGAGCGCGACTACGACCCCGCAAGTTCACCGACGGAGTCCCCGCTGCCCCACGAGGTACGGCTTCCCTAGCAGCCCAAGAAGCGACGGCTGGTGTGCGGGCGGTGCCGCAACGACGACGCGGACGAGAGGGGCGTCCGACCGCGCTCGCCACGCGTCCTTATGACCGGTGCCGCCACGGGGCTGAGGGCGTGAGCCAGGTCACCGCTTCGGCTACGTATCCGGCGTGAAGGCTGTCCCGTCGTACCGGTGTGTACAGCCATTCACCCTGCAAGGAGCCGTGAAGCGATGCCTCAGCCCTCTCTGTCCCCCGACCCCGGCCGACTGCCGCAGCCTCTGCTGGCGGTGGCGCAGGCCGCACGCCGCGAGTTCCTCGTCGTGCTGGAGCCGCTGCGCGGGGAGTTGTTCCGCTACTGTCGGCGCCTGACCGGCAGTGTGTGGGACGCCGAGGACCTGGCCCAGGAGGCACTCGCCCGGGCATTCACGCGGGCGGCACAGACCCATCAGCCGGTCGAGCGCCCCATGGCGTGGCTGGTGCGGATCGCGACCAACGCCTACCTCGACCAGGTGCGCCGCCCGGCTCCGCTGCTCGTGGAGCCGGTGGAGCGGGCCGCCCCTGCCGCCGCCGATCTCGCCGAGGTGCGCGATGCGCTCGCGGAGATGGCCACCCTGCTGGCGCCGCAGGAGCGTGCCGCCGTCGTCCTCAAGGACGTGTTCGACCTGCCGCTGAAGGAGATCGCCGCCATGCTGAGCACCACCGAGGGGGCGGTCAAGGCCGCACTGCACCGTGGCCGAGGGCGTCTGGCCGATCCGGAGCGGGAAGCTGCGCTCGCCCGTCGTACGGCTCCCGACCGCGAGACCCTCGACGCCCTTGCCGCGGCATTCACCGCGTACGACCTGGACGGGCTGACCGAGCTCTTCGTCCAGGACGCGGTCAGCGACGTGATCGGCGTCGCCCATGAGGTCGGACGGGCGCAGATCGCCGCCGGCTCGCTGCACCACACCCTGGTTGTGGAGTCCTCCGTCCGGTGGAGTGCCGAAGTCCGGGAGCTCGACGGCGAACCGCTGGTCCTGATGTGGGCCACCCCGGCCGACGGCAGTGGCCCCGAGGCGGTCGAGGACGTCCTGCGCGCCGAGATCGTCGACGGCGGGATCACGCGCCTGCGCTGGTACTACTTCTGCCCGGGCGTCCTCGCCGAGGTCGGCGACCGGCTGGACGTGCCCGTCCGACCCCACGGCCACCTCGTGTGACGAGTGTGGGCACCGTTCTTGCCTTGCCGCAGATGACAGGGGCGCTTCCACCGCGCGTCTGCGGCCCTGCGGCGGCGCACGCTGCCGAGCAGAACTGCGGCGGCACCTTTGGGCCCGTGTCGATCTGGAGCGCCGCACCGCAGGCACAGCGTCCGCCAGCGAGCTTCTGGATGCGGCGGTGGGCCGCTCGGGCCACCCGTTCCAGCCGGAAGTTCTCGGTGTCCATCGCGTAGTTCACATGAACGGCCTGCTCGCCGCAGTACACGACGTCGACCATCTCGGGCTCGTCGTAGGCCGCTTCGATCAGAGCCGTCTTGACCGGAAAGAAGGCGCCCTGGGCGACGGCGGCCGCGATCAGTCCGTCGCCCTCCTTTCCCGGCGGCACGGCGGCGGGGTCACCGGCACTGAACTCCTCACGCTGGCTGTGCCCCCACGCCCGGGCCATCTCTACGAGCTCGTCCTCAGGACGCTCGGCGAGGTGCCGGTGGACACAGTAGGGGATCGAGTGAGCCGAGACCGGCCCGGAGTCGCAGCCCGGGACGTGGCACCGCTCGGTGGCGTAGTTGTCCTGCGTGAGGACCATCTCGAAGCGGCGGCCGCAGCACGCCACGATCAGGGAGTGGAAGCCGTTACGGGACTCCAGCTCCAGCTCGGTGGACCTGCTGGCGGGCGCTAGCAAGCCGAGGAGTAGCATGACGGTCTAGTACGGCACCGGCTCGCCCAGCGGGGTGAAGTCGAACATCTCCGGTGCCCGTTCGGGGTCGACGACCGGGTGCTGGCCGGTCCAGTCGGGCGAGGGCCCGCACGCGGTGAGCAACTTCCCCAGGGTGAACGGCCCGGGCTGGCCTTCGGCCGGGGTGGTCTTGCGGAGCTCGGCGGTGTACTTGCCCCCGGTATCGCGCTGGGCTTGCCGGGCACACTGGGCGGCGGTGTTCTGGTGACGCGGCATCGGTCTTCTCCGGACTCGAAGGGCATGCTCACGCTGCCCGTCGACGCAGAGGAACGGCGTCGGGGCGACGCGGGCCCCGAAGGGCCTTGGCCGATTGCGGGAGACGGCGTGGGCGTCGTCCTGCGGCGGGTGGCGGTGCGCGTCCAGCAGAAGGCACCGTAGCGCAACGGCCGGAGGTCACGCTGTGAGCCGCTCCATCTGGTCGTGGCAACCGATCGACCGCGACTCCTCAGCGGCCTGGCCATCGACGGGCTCGGCCTGATGCGCCCTCCAGGCACGGAGTTGATCTGGCTCCTGGGCGTGGTCGGAGGCCGCATTGGCCTTGCAGGCCGGCACGAGTAATGAGCATCGGGACGCCGGACGGCAGTGCCCCATGGGGAGGAGCCGGACGAAGTCGGAAATCAGACAGTGGGCGTCCGCGTTGCCGCGTAACGCGCATCCATGTTCACGTACGAGCCGCCGGTTCCGGCGGACCAGCTCCGGAAACTTCCCACTCGGGATGCCGCGCTTCTCCTGCTACAGAACCTTGCCAAAGGCGGCGGCGATCTTCAGTACGCTGGGCTGATAGGCGGTGCCCGCATGGCCTTCCAGGAGGAGAGGGACGTCGACCTGCTGACAAACCGGCTGTCCGACGCGTGGAGCTGGCTGGAGGCCCACGCGCTGTTGTCCCGAGTGCCGCGCCAGTCCGAGAACTTCCGGCGGCTCTCCCGTGACGGCCGGGAGCTGGCGGCGGACCCGAAGGGCCTGGCCCGGTTCGAAGCCCGCACCCGGCTCGCCGGTCCGCTCCATCCGGACCTGGAGAAGACGGTGCGCACCAACTTCGACCTCGGGGACTACGAGACCGCGTGCTTCGCCGCCATGAAGGCCGTCGAAGTCGCCGTCCGCGACGCCTCCGGGCTCGACAACTCCCTCGTCGGCGTGGCGCTGATGCGCAAGGCGTTCCAACCGCACCAGAACGGCAAGCCCGGCGGCCCGCTGGCCGACGCCGGCGCAGAGGGCGGCGAGCAGGAGGCCGAGTCCGCGCTGTTCGCCGGCGCCATGGGCCGCTACAAGAACCCCTCCAGCCACCGCACCGTCGACTTCGCCGACCCGATCGAGGCGGCCCAGATCATCCAGTTCGCCGACCTGCTGTTGCGCCAGGTCGACCGGGCCCGGGCCAGGAACAGCTAACGAGGAGCACTGGAGCCCGTATCGTCCAATCAGCCCGGAGACATGTGGTGACCTGGTGGCTTCCTGCAGTCGTGATTATGGGGTCGGCAGGCGGCGGGCGAGGTCGGGGGCGAGTTGCCCGGCTGCTTGGCCGAGTTCGAGGGCGAGGTCTCGCCGACGGGGGATGCGGCGAGACCTCGCCCTCTCATGCTACGTCGTACATGCCCCGCAGACCTCTTGTCCTGACGGTTTGTTCGCTATGCACACAAACGGGAGATGACTGGTTTGACCTCAGGGTTCGTGGGGGGCGGGGGTGCCACCTGCTCTGATGGGAGCCGCGCGCATCACACAGCCGCGCTGCCGAGTAGCTGGCCGCCCTCTGCTCCGTCCGGGCCTCGAAGTGCTGACTGCCGTGCCCGTGGAAACGACAGTCGGCGCGTTCATCCCTGACCCCCGAGGCCAGCACTGATCGTCTGGACGTGTGCGGCTGTATCAGGCGAAGGCGAAGGGTGTGAGTTCAGCCTCTGCGATGCGCTCACGCGTGAAGAGTGGTGCGACCAGTACCCAATCCTCCTTCGGGGGCGCACCGAATGATGGGTGAAAGGGACTGAACGTCCGGACGCGATCCGGCCTCGTGCCGGTGAAACCTCCCCGGAAGGGGATGCATCGCGATGACAATCAAGCGCTCCACCCGTCTGACCGCCCTCATGGCCCTGCCCGCGGCCCTCACCCTCGCCGTGGCAGCCCCGGCACTGGCCCATGACACCAACCACGCAGGTCAGCAGACGCAGCACGGCCGGAGCTACAAAGTCGACCTGCGGCAGCTGAACGACTCGGGCGCCCGCGGCACCGCCCAGCTCACCCTGCAGGGCCGCCAGCTCACGGTGAAGATCAACGCCCAGGGACTCGTCCCCGGCCAGCCCCACGCCCAGCACATCCACGGCTCCACCACCGGGCACGACTTCACCTGCCCCGACGCCAGCGCCGACAAGAACGGCGACGGCATCGTCACCACCGCCGAGGGACTGCCCGCCTACGGCGACATCAACATCTCCCTGACCACCAAGGGCGACACCACGAAGGCCAGCGGTCTGGCTGTCGACCGGATGCCGGTCGCGGACAAGAACGGCAACCTGTCCTACTCGCGGACGATCGCCGTCTCCCAGGCCGTCGCCGACAACATCACCCGCCTGCACGTCGTTCAGCACGGCATCGACCCCAATGGCAACGGGGTGTACGACTTCGGCAAGGGCAAGAGTGAGCTCGACCCCAAGCTGCCCCAGGAAGCCACCGCCCCCGCCAGCTGCGGCACCATCGAAGGCCACGCCGGAGCCTCCATGGGCAAGAACTACTAGCCCTCAGCGAAGGGGTTGACGCCCACAGCCACAGCTATACGGGCCGTAGCCGTTCCGCCCGTATGACGGCCTCGGTGACCACTCGCCGCCGGGGCCGTCACCGCCCCTTGCTGAAGACCTCGACCGCACCTGGTTCGCGCGCCGCCGCGGTTTCAGGGAGCCCCGCTCGCATCATCCAGCCTCTGTGGCCGTAGGGCCTCCCGCTCAGCGCACCCAGGAGGATCCCATGCTTGTCCGTCCCCGCTCCCGCACACCGCACATGGTCGTGGCGATCGCGCTGCTGTGCCTGCTCATCGCCCTCGCCGGCTGTTCCTCCTCCGGAGGGCCCGCGCCCACCTCCACGTCGCCCTCGGCGCCGTCCTCCACGTCGGTCAGCGAAGAGCGCATCGTCATCAAGGACTTCCGCTTCGAGCCGGCCGACCTCACTGTCGCACCAGGAGCCAGGGTTTCCGTGGTGAACGAGGACTCCGCTCCCCACACCGTGACGGCCAAGGCCGCCGATGCCTTCGATACCGGCACCATCGAAGGCGGCGAGACAGCCACGTTCACCGCGCCGTCCGCTGCCGGCACGTATCGCTACCTCTGCGGCATCCATCCGTCCATGACCGGCGCCCTCACCGTCCGCTGACCCGCGCGGCGTCTCACCATGGAGCGATCCCATGCATCACGATCCGACGCGGCCGGACAGCGGCCACCGGAGGCTGCACGCCGCCGCCCGTCTCCTGGCGGCGGCCGGTCTCGCAGCCGACGCCTACCTTCACGCGCGTCTCGCCGAACGCTACGACGCCGTCAGCGCCACCCTCAGCCAGGGCACCCTCTTCAGAATCGAGGCAGCCATCGCCGCACTCGCGGCACTGCTGCTCCTCGTCCGGCGCCGCCCTCTGGCCGACGCCTTCGCCTGGACCGTCGCCGCCGGCGGACTCGCTGCTCTCCTGCTTTACCGCTACGTCGACGTCGGCGAACTCGGCCCCCTGCCCAACATGTACGAGCCGGCCTGGTTCACCGAGAAGAATCTCGTCGTCATCGCCCAAGTGCTCGCACTTCTCGCCACCTCATTGCTCCTTCTCACCCGTCGTCGCCGACGAGGCCACGCTTGACGTCCTGCAGACCGGCGTGGCGGGCCCAGAGAATCAGCGGAACCTGGAGGGGAAGCCGCGCGTAGGCGACGGCTCTTGCGGTCGTCGAGCGGTGGCGCCAGTCGTAGGCCATCTTGACGTTCGCCGGGAACACTCCGGCGAAGAAGAGGGCGGTCGCGTGGGCGCTCGCCCTTCGGGTCGCCGGCAGCGCGAGACCGGCTGCCAGAGCCAGCTCGACCACGCCGCTGGCCGTGGTCCAGGCCCGGGGGCCACCCGGCAGAGAGCCCGGCACGATGGCGTCGAACTGCCGGGGCGCGGCAAAGTGAGCGAGGCCCGCCGAGGCCATCAGACCGGCGAGCAGAAGCGCGGAGCGAGCAGGGGACATGGGGTTCCTTCGGTCAAAAGGGCGCCGGGGCAGGCGTCCGGGAAGCGTTCAGTGGCTGCGGCGCAGGCGGATCGGGTGACGTTCACCGGCGGACGGGATGAACATGGCGGCGTCCAGCGGTCCTGCCCCCCACATTGTCTCCGGGGTGGAGGTACAGGGCGGGGAATCCAGACCGAGGGCTTCGGCTGTGCTGCGGGCGGCAAGACTGTGCCAGAGACCCGAGCGGCTGATCATGGCGTGGCGGCCGGCGGGCATGCGGATGCCTCGGACGCGGGCCCCGGCCACTTCGGCGCGATGGAGGTAGGCCCACGTGTCGGTGGCCGAGGTGATCCGGTCGGCCGGATCATGGAGGGCGATCACGGTGCGGTGCGCCAGGTGGGTGGCCGGCTCACCGGGAGGGCACCAGGGAGCGAGTGCCACGACGCCACGGACGTGCGGATCGTCGGCGACGCGCAGCGCGGCCCGGGCGCCCATCGAGTGCCCGAGCAGTACCACGGGCAGAGGGCCGACCAGGTCGGCGAGTTCGGCCAGGGCCCGGCGCGTGTCGTGGACGGGGTCGGCGTGCTCGCCGTTCCAGCCGCGCTTCCGGTAGCGGACGTAACCGATGAGGACGTCGGCGTGGCGGGGGTCCTGACCGAGTACCCGGGCGAAAGCTCTCATCCGCAGGTCGGGCAGGTTGAGGGCAGACGGGGGTGCGAGGGAGTCGGCACGTCCGCCGTGCAGCAGCAGTACCGCACTTGCCGCAGGCAGAAACCTGGGCTCGGGCAGGTGGAGAGCGGGGAAGGCGCTGCTCCGCGCGGATCCGCTCATGTCATACGCTCCGGCTTCCCCCGCGAACGGCTTTGCGGGGTGGCAGGGGAAGGAACCCGCTGGTGCGCGCGGTGTACGCGGCGTAACCGGGGCGGTGGGCCATGTGCTTCTCCAGGAGGCGCTTGCCGCTGCCGATGGTGAGCAGCAGGGTCATCAGGACCGGGGAGACGAGGACGGCGAGGGCCGACTGCCAGGCGGTGCAGGCGAGGAGGTACAGGCCCCACCAGACGAGGCTGTCGCCGAAGTAGTTGGGGTGCCGGGTCCAGGCCCACAGGCCCTGGTCCATGATCCGGCCCCGGTTGGCGGGGTCCGCCTTGAAGCGGGCCAGCTGGTGGTCGCCGACGGCCTCGAAGACGAGACCGGTCGCCCACAGCGCGAGCCCGCAGTACGCCAGGGCGCCCAGGGGCGCGGAGCTGTAGGAGGCGGCCTGGACGGGGAGGGAGATCAGCCAGACGAGGGCCGCCTGGCCGAGGTAGACGATGCGCAGCGCGTACAGGGTCCGGTTTCCGGGCGCCTTGTCGAGGAGGGCGGTGTAGCGGGGGTCCTCACCGTGTCCGCGGGAGCGGTGGGCGATGTGGGCGGCCAGCCGCAGCCCCCACAGGAGGGTCGCCGCGGCGACGAGCAGGCGGCGGCCGTCGTCGCCGTGGCCGGCGGAGAGCAGCCAGGTGACGGCGGCGACCGCGGCGAAGGCGAGGCCCCAGGCGATGTCGACGATCCGGTGCAGTCCGCGGCGCACGGCGATCGCGAAGGTGGCGAGGAGCACCGCCCCGGCCGTCGCCGCGGCGGCGGCGAGGTTGACGCCGAGGGCGCCCCAGTCGGTGCCGGTCACGCCGGGACCGACTCGGCGTACCAGGCGGCGGGGGTCGCCGGCATGGCCGACGCCCCTTCGCGGGTGGGGCGTACGGCGAGGATCTGGTCGACGCCCATGCGGCGTTCGGCGAAGGCGAGCGACGCTCCGGCCAGATAGAGGCGCCAGACGCGGGCGGTGGTCGTTCCGACGAGGTCCTCGACGTCGCTCCAGCGCTCTTCGAGGGTGGCGCGCCAGGCGTCGATGGTGGTCGTGTAGTGCTCGCGGAGGGCTTCCACGGAGCGGGCCTCCAGGCCGGCGGTCTCCAGGAGGTCCACGGTGCGGCCGACGGGACGCATGTGCATGTCGGGGGCGATGTACGTCTCGATGAAGGCGCCTCCGCCGGGCGCGTGGGAACCCCGGGACATCTGCTGGACCAGGAGCCGGCCTCCGGGACGCAGCACGTCGTGGAGCTTGGCGGCGAAGGCGGGGTACTCGGCGTCGCCGACGTGCTCGCCCATCTCGACGGCCGCGGCCGCGTCGTAGCCGCCGCCGTCGATGTCCCGCCAGTGCCGCAGCTGGACGTCCACGAGATCGGCCACCCCCTCGCGTGCGGCCCGCGCGGTGACGAACTCGTGCTGGGCGCGGGACAGGGTGACCGCGGTGACGCGGGCTTTGTGCGCGCGCGCCGCGTGGACGGTGAGGGAGCCCCAGCCGCAGCCGACGTCGAGCAGCCGGTCCCCGGGGCCCAGGCCGAGTTTGCGGCAGATCAGTTCGAGCTTGTCGCGCTGCGCGTCGGCCAGGGTGTAGGCCGGGTCGTCGGGCCGGGTCCAGTAGGCGCAGGAGTACGCCATCGTCTCGTCGAGGAGGAGGGCGTAGAAGTCGTTGGAGAGGTCGTAGTGGTGGCTGATTCCCGCGCGGTCCCGCGCGACGCTGTGCAGGCCGCCGGTCAGGCGGGCCCGCCCGTCGGGGCGCTTCGGGGGCGGTCCGACGGCACCGAGGCGTACGGCGAGGGCGGTGGCCGCGGCCATCCCCGCCGGTCCGGGGCGTGCCGCGGGCCGGTCGCGGACGCTTCGGCCGGCCGTGGAGAGGGCGTCGGCGAGGTCGCCCTCGACGTCCAGGTCGCCGGTGACGTACGCCTCGGCCAGGCCGAGCTCGCCCGGCTGCCACACCAGGCGGCGCAGCGCGTCGGGCGAGCGGAGGACCACCAGGGGCGCGTCGGCGGGGCCCGTCTGGCTGCCGTCCCAGGCCCGGACGCGCACGGGGAGCGGCCCCGGGAGGAAGTGGCCGAGGAGTTGGGCGAGTCGGTCGGCGGCGGGGCTCATCGGGGGGTTCCTTCGGTGAGGAGGAGCTGGCGGACGTCGAGGTAGCGGGAGCGGAATCCGGCTTCCGAGTAGGCGAGGTAGAACTCCCACATGCGCTGGAAGACCGGGTCGAAGCCGAGGCCGGTGACGGCGCCACGGCGGGTGGTGAACCGTTCCCGCCACAGGCGCAGGGTCTCGGCGTAGTGCTCGCCGAAGCCGTCGTCGGCGACCGTGCGCAGACCGGCGGCGGCCGAGTGCGCGGCGATGGCCTCGCGGGAGGGGATCAGACCGCCCGGGAAGACGTACTTGCTGATGAAGGTGTGGGTGGCGGCGGTGTGCAGCATCTGCCGGTGGCCCATGGTGATGGCCTGCAGGGCGATCCTGCCGCCGGGGGCGAGCGCGCGGCGCAGGGCCGTGAAGTAGGCGGGCCAGTACTCGGCGCCGACCGCCTCGATCATCTCGACGCTGACGACGGCGTCGTACCGGCCTTCGATGTCGCGGTAGTCGCGCAGCTGGACGTCCACCCGGTCGGCGAGGCCGGCCGCGGCGATCCGCTCGCGGGCCAGGGCGGCCTGCTCGGCGGAGAGGGTCAGGGTGGTGACGCGGGCGCCGCGGGCGGCGGCCCGCAGGGCGAGCTCGCCCCAGCCGGTGCCGATCTCGAGCAGCCGGGTGCCCTCGCCGACGGCGGCGAGGTCCAGGAGCCGGTCGATCTTGCGGTGCTGGGCGGCGGCGAGTGACTCGAAACGGGCGGGGAACCCGGTGAAGACGGCGGAGGAGTAGGTGAGGGTGGGGTCGAGGAAGGTGGCGAACAGGTCGTTGGACAGGTCGTAGTGGCGCTGGATGTTGCCGCGGGCCCCGTCGCGGGTGTTGCGGTCGGCGACGGGGCGGGCCGACACCCACAGGCCGCGGAGCCGGCGCAGCGGAGCGGGCACCAGCTCGTCGGCGTGGGAGGCGAGGACGGTCAGGACGCCGGCCAGGTCGTCGCTGTCCCATTCGCCGGCCAGGTAGGACTCGCCGAAGCCGATCAGCCCGTGGCGGCCGATCCGGCGGTGGAAGGCCTCAGGGTCGTGGAGCGTCAGCCGCGGGCCGGGGGCCGCCGCGCGGGCCCGCGCGGCGGGCACGGTCAGGGCCAGCCGGTCCAGGGCCCGGCCGACGAAGTGCCTGGCGACGGCGGTGCGGACGGACCCGGCCGACGGCAGCCGCGCCACGTCGGGCCACCGGCCGGCGTCGACGTCCGCGCGGCGGGCGGTCGGCACGGCCGCGGGCCCGCTGCTCGGGACCGTCTGGTGGGGGATCCCGAGGGTGCGGCCCGCGGGCTGGGGGCGGGCCTGCGGGGTGAGGGCGGGGCGGGTCACGGCAGCATGCCTTTCTGCGGCGTGGGACGGGGGCGGGGGTGCACGGGCAGGCCGCGCAGCAGCAGGTGGACGCCGTGGCGGCGGATTCCGGCCCAGACGGCGGCGGTGGCGAAGGGCCTGCGGGCGGCGGCGGACAGCAGGGCGGGCACGGTGGCGGGCCTGCGGCGGCCGCGGACCGCCGCGGTGAACGCCCGGCCGCCGCCGTGCTCCAGGTGGACGGTCAGACCGAGCCGTTCGCCGGGCAGCGGCAGCCGCATCCGGTAGCGGCCCTCGACGGCGAAGAACGGCGAGACGTAGAAGGTTTTGTCCGCCACGGCCTCGTCCGCCTCGTCCGTATGCAGCAGGTAGCAGTGGCGCTGCCCGTAGGTGTTGTGGACCTCCGCGACGACGCACACGAGGGCGCCGGCGGGATCGTGGCACCAGTACACGCTCAGCGGGTTGAAGACGTACCCGAAGACGCGGGCGTGCGCCAGCATCACCACCCGCCCGCCGCCCAGGTCGATGTTGTGTGCGGCGAGGAAGGCGTCGAGCCCGGCGCGGAGGGAGCCGGCGGTGCCTTCGAAGTGGTCGCGGGCGTCGAACCGGGCGAGCGGACGCAGTGGCCGGGGCAGCACCGGCAGGTGGTCGAGGTCCACGCACCACAGGTAGGTGTCGTGGCGCAGCGTGTGGTGCAGCGGCGTGCGGCGGACGTGCGTGATCACGCAGTCGTACAGCGCCGGCGCCTCGACCGATGGGAACGCGGCGGTCGTCCCGGTCCTCGTCACCAGCTCACCCCCAAGGAGCGGGCTGCTTCCACGCCGGAGCGGCAGCCGTCCTCGTGGAACCCCCAGCCGTGCCAGGCCCCGGCGTACGCGGTCACACCGGTGTTGAGGCGGGGCAGTTCCTGCTGTGCCGCGACCGACGTGGGCGTGCAGACGGGGTGCTCGTAGAGCATCCGCTCCACTACCCGGTCCGGGGCGATGCCGGTGTCACCGCCCAGCGTGACGACGTAGCCGGAGCCCGCGGGCAGACGCTGGAGGCGCTCCATGTCGTAGCTGACGTGTACGGGGGCGGTGGAGGGCTCGCAGCCGGTCATGCGGTAGTTCCAGCTGGCGCGCGCCTTCGGAGAGCGGGGCAGGAGGGAGGTGTCGGTGTGCAGCACGGTGGGGTTGTGCGAGTACGTGAAGGCGCCCAGGAGCCGCTTCTCGTCAGGGGTGGGGTCCGCGAGCATGCGCAGCGCCTGGTCGGGGTGCGTGGCGATGACCACGGCGTCGTACGCGTCGGTGGCGCCGTCGCCGGTGGTGACGAGGGCGCCCCGGCCCGTGCGCCGGACGGCGTCGACCGGGCTGGAGGTGCGGATGCGGTGGACGCGTTTGGCGGCGGCGGTGACGTAGGCGGACGAGCCACCGGTGACGGTCTTCCACTGCGGGGAACCGGTGATCGACAGCAGACCGTGATGGCGCAGGAAGGCGAACAGGTAGGCGGCCGGGTACGACAGCGCGGTGCGGGCCGGGCAGGACCACACCGCGGCGACGAGCGGCAGGGCGAAGTGACTGACGAAGTAGGGGGAGAACCCACCCTCGCGCAGAAAGTCCCCGAAGGTGACACCCGCATGAGTCCCGCGCGCCAGCAGCCGCCGGGCACCCCGGTGGAAGACCGGCACCTCTGCCAGGAGCCGAAGGTACCGGGCCCGCAGGGCCGCACGGGAGGCGAACAGACCTGCCGCGCCCCGGGCACCCGCGTACTCCAGCCCGCACCCGTCACACCGCACCGACATGCTCATCTCGGCGTCCTGCGTGCCGATCTCCAGCTCCCGGAACAACCTCAGCAGGGTGGGGTAGGTGCGCTCGTTGTGGACGATGAACCCCGAGTCCACAGCAAGTGCCTGACCGCCGGGGCCGGGCAGCTCACGGGTGTGGGCGTGGCCGCCGAGCCGTCCGTCCGCCTCGTACAGGGTGACCTCGTACGAGGACGCCAGGACGTAGGCGGCCGTCAGGCCCGCCACGCCGGCGCCTACGACCGCCGCCTTGCGCTGTTCGACCACCATTGCTCCCGCCACTCGACACGCTGCCCGGCTGCTGCGTCTCACCCGTACTTCGCGGCAGTCGGGCGATCGGATTGGCGTGATGTGTGACCGCGAGGTGGAGGGTCCGGTCGAAGAGGTGTGCCGGTTCAGCCGGTGAGTCCGGCGAGATGCGTGCTCAGCGTGACGGCGGGCGGGTAGCTGGCGCCTATGGCGGTGACGTGCTTCCAGTGCAGGCGGCCGTGGCCGTTGACGATGAACACCGACCGGCGCAGGCCGATCAGGGGTGCGCTGATCCCGAAGGACTTCGCCACCACACGCTCCTCGTCGGACAGCAGGGGCATGGTCAGCCTGCGGTTGCGGGCGAACTTCTCATGACTGTCGAGCCCTTGCGGGCTGATGCCCCACACGGTGGCACCGGCGGACTGGAGTTGGTCGAGGCCGTCGGAGTAGGAGCAGAGCTGTGCGGTGCATACCGGTGTGTCGTCGCCGGGGTAGAAGACGAGAACGAGCGGCTTGCCGCGCTGCTCGCACAGGGTGTAGTCGCGGCGGTGGAAGGTTTCGCCGTCCAGATGTCCGCCGGGCAGGCAGAAGTCGCCGACGATGTCCCCGATCTCCGGGGTGCTGGCCATGAAGTACCTCGATCGCTGATCGTTGCGGAGCGCCCGGTCAGGCGGGCAGGGCCATCAGCAGCAGCGGGTCGGTGGTGGGCTGGGGGGATCCTCCGTCGGGTTCGAGGGTGAGGCCGACGGCGCCCGCGTCGGCCGGGTTCCCGGCGAGGATGACGGTGCCGTCGTGGTCGATCAGACCGGCCGGGAGCATCGTGCCGTCGTGGTCGAGCCACAGCTGGTAGGTCTTCCCGGCGCCGGGCGCCGGCAGGTTGGCGGCGGTGAAGACGGCCTGGTTCCGCTGCTCGGAGGAGACGACGGTGGTCAGGGCCCCGTTGGCGGCCTTGCCGTGCACGGTTTGGGCGTCCGGGGCCGCCAGGACGGCGCTGACCGCGTCGAGCTGCTGCTGGGCCTGGCGGGCCTGCTGCTCCAGCTCCTGTCCGTTCTGTGTCTGCCACACCGCGACGCCGCCCAGTGCGACGGCGGCCACAGTGGCGGCCAGCGCCAGGGATACGGCACGGCGGCGCAGGATGCCGCCGAGGACGGGCGCCGCGCTGGCGGCGGGGACGCGTGGGGGCAGCTGACGTACGCCGTCGATGGTGGCCATGACCTGTGCTTTGGCTGCGGGAGGCGGCGGCTGGGCGACAGCGGCGGCCAGGCGCGCCGTGGTCGCCTGGAACTCGGCTGCTTCCTGCCGGCATGCCTCGCAGGTCTGGAGGTGGGCGTCGAAGTCCTTGCGTTCGGCGTCGTCGAGTGCGCCCAGGGCGTAGGCGGCGGCGAGGGTGTGGGCGTCGGTGGTGTGGTGGTTCATGTGGTCACCCCCATGCAGTCGCGGAGCCGGATGAGCCCGTCGCGCATGCGTGTCTTGATGGTGGGAAGAGGCGTGCGCAGGGATTCGGCGACTTCACGGTAGGTCAGGCCCTGGTAGTAGGCCAGGGTCACGGCCTGGTGCTGGAGTTCGGTCAGGCCGCGCAGGCAGCGGCGTACCTGCTCGGACTCCAGGCGGGTCTCGACCTGTTCGGCGACCTCGTCGAAGGCGGTGGTGTGTTCGCGGGCGGCCTGGGCGTGCTCGCGGTCGGTGGCGGCCTGGGCGGAGCGGACCCGGTCCACGGCCCGGCGGTGGGCGATGGTCGCCGCCCACGTCTGCACGCTGCCGGCGTCGGGCCGGTAGCGGGCGGCCTGCCGCCACAGGTCGATCATGACCTCCTGGGCGACCTCCTCGGACTGCGCCCGGTCGCGCACCACTTTGAGGACGATGCCGAACACCAAGGGTGCGAGGGCGTCGTAGAGGGCGGAGAACGCCTGCTTGTCACCATGGGCCACTTTGCCCATGGTCTCGGTGAGGTCGCTGGGGGCGGCGCGGCCGTTGCGGCCGGTGCCGAAGGGAAGCGGCTGGTTCACCTGCACCGCTCCGGTCGTGGTGAGAAGGCGCAGGGGCGGCCTGGGCCGGCCGTCGGGGGGCGGGGCGTCCATCGCATGCCGGTCCTTGTGTCGTCGCTCGATCGTGCCGGGCCGCCCGGCGGCGGCCCGGTCGCGAAACCTGTGGGTGCTTCGTTGATTCTTCGTAGCGGACCGGCGGGTGGATGGGTGGTGCTTCGTCACCCGCGCCATCGTCGAGTAACTCGTTCGAGGGAAGGCGGGCGCAGGGGCCAAGCCGGAGGGCGGACGGCGGCGAAGACGGTGCGTGAGGTGAGCGGAGCGACGTTCTCTCGCTCTCCTCACCGGCCGCGCGGGTTGCTCGGCCGAGGCACCTTCATGGGAGGTAGTTCACATGGTTCGTGTGCGGAATGGTCTGGCGGTGGCCCTGGCGGCCGGTGCGGTGGTCGTCGGTGGCGCGTCGATGGCGTCGGCCGATGCCGGTGCTCAGGGCGTGGCCGCCCACTCGCCGGGAGTGGGCTCGGGCAACCTCGTTCAGGTTCCCGTTCACATCCCGGTCAACGCGTGCGGTAACACCGTCAGCGTGATCGGGCTGCTGAACCCGTCCTTCGGCAACACCTGCGTCAACGCCTGATCGAGCACAGCGAGAAGAGCTCCGGTCCGCCGCCTTCAAGACGGGGTGGCGCGGACCGGTGATCCGCCCGGAAGGCAGTGTGCTCCGAGCGGGTCGGCCGCGGGCGGCTGTCGGCACAGCCGCCCGCGGTACCACGGCCTTTGCGACTGGGCTACCAGGTCAGGACCGCGATGACCTGCTTGCCCCGGTCGGAGCGGCTGACGAAGAGGTCCGCCCCCAGCGCACGAACGATCCTCAGCCCCCTGCCTCCCGTCTCCTTGCGCCGCCCTTCTCGATGGTTCCCGGCTAGGTCCGCCGTCCCGTCGCTGACGGCGATGCCCGCCTGGCCTCGTTCCAGGCTCAAGGTGAGCGCGTAGGGTCCGGCGGCGTGGAGCACCGCGTTGCCGACCAACTCCGAGACGATCAGTACGAGATCATCGGCGACCTCGCGAGGGCAGGCGTCCGCCTCCTGTTCCAGAAGTCGTGCCACGGCTTGGCGGGCCTGGCGGGCCGCGCGTTCGTCCGAGAGGAGCGGCAGATGCAGCGTGACCGGACATCCGCAGGGAACGGTGGCGGTGTCCATGATGATTCCTCGCAGTGAGCGGTCTTCGTCACCGAAAACGGGTGAAGGGGAACGTCGTGGGGTTGTGATGGTGCCGTGGACTCCGCGCCTGGTTGCCCATCGTCACAGTCCAAGGGTCCGGGAACCCAGTGGCTGACGCTGAGGCCGGCCATTCAGTGCTGCTTTCAGTAACGATTCGTGACGACTGCCGCGATGGATTGCCGGAATCCGGGAAAAGTCCCGAGCCGCCGTCCAGGTGATCTCCAGCGCTCCCTGCCATCCCTGCCCCGCTGCCGTGCCGAAGCGGATGAGGACAGCAATCAGGTGCCGTGCTCCGCTGCCGCCGGCGCCCGCAGCACGCCCCCGGCAGCAGTACAGAGGGATGACTTCGTGCTGAGGCTCAACCGTGCAAGGCCGTACATCGTGTTGCTGCTGTGGCTGATCCTGGCGGTCGCAGCCGGCCCCTACACCGTCCGTCTCGGCGAGGTCGCGCAGACCGGCGGGGACGTCACACTGCGGGAGACTACGGAGTCGGCCCAGGTGGAGCGCCTGCTGAACCCCGCGGGGGCGCAGGCCGCGCTGCCACTGGCCGTGATCTGGACTTCCCGCCCGGAGGGCGAACAGATCACGGCGCGCCAGCAGCAGGCGGCGCGTCAGATCGTCATCCGCCTGACCGGAACCGCCGGAGCTCCGGTGCTCTCCCAAGACGGCCGCGCCATGACCGCGGTGATCGCCGCCGAACCCGACGGCGGGTCCGCCCGCCTGGCCGCCGTCGCGAAGGCGGCGGCCTCGGTCGGCGGCACGAGCGTGCACCTGGCAGGACCCGCGGCCGCTCAAACAGACCTCGACGCAGCCTTCTCGCATACCGACGGCACCCTCCTGGCCGTCGCCCTCGGCGGAGTCCTGCTGATCCTGCTGCTGGTCTACCGCAGCGTGATCATGCCCCTGCTGGTGATCGTGAGTTCTCTCCTGGCCCTCGCGGTGGCCTGCGCCGTCTTGTACGCACTGGCCCGGACGGACTGGCTGTCCATCGACGGCCAGACCCAGGGCATCGTGTTCGTCCTGGTCGTCGGTGCCAGCACCGACTACGCCCTCCTCCTGGCCGCCCGCGCCCGCGAAGAACTCACCGAACAGCCGGACACCCGCCGGGCGATGACCGCAGCGTGCCGCGCCACCGCACCGCCCGTACTCGCCAGCGCCGCGACCATCGCCTGCGCCATGATGACGCTCGTCCTCAGCGACCTGCCCTCCGAGCGGGCCCTGGGCCCGGCGGTGGCAATCGCCATGGCGTGCTGCACCGCCGTGTCGCTTACCTTCCTGCCGGCCGTACTGGCACTGTGCGGGCGGCGCGTGCTGCGGCCACGAGCGGGCACACCGGGAGACTGGTGGGCCCGGCCGGCCCGTGCGCTCGAGCACAGGCCGCGCCGGGCCTGGGCCGGCTGCCTCGCCCTCCTCGCCGCCGGAGCGGCTATGGCGCCGCTACTCGCCCCGACTGGCGTCCCCCTCCACCAGGCCCTACCGGCCCAGGCCCCCTCGGTTGCCGGGCACACCGTCCTCGTACGCCACTTCCCCGCCGGCACCGCCAGCCCCCTGATCGTCCTCGCCCCTGCCGCCCGGTCGGCCGAGGTCCGCGACCGGATCGCCTCAACACCGGGCGTAGCGGCAACAGCCACCACGCCGGCCGAGACCGGTGGCAGGGCGCAGATCCTGGCGACGCTGTCGGACAGCCCGGACAGCGCCCCCGCCCGGCACACGGTGGCCCGGCTGCGCGGCTCGCTGGCCGGGACCGGGGCACTGGTCGGCGGACAGAGCGCCCAGCTCGCCGATCTGCACCAGGCATCGGTGCGTGGCCATCGGCTGATCATGCCTCTGGCACTGGCCGTGGTGCTGGCCGTCCTGATCGTCCTGCTGCGCTGCCTGCTGCTGCCACTGCTGCTGGTCGCCGCCGCCTGGGTCAGCCTGTTCACCGCGTTCGGGGCCTCCGCGCTCCTCTTCCAACTGGTGTTCGGCAGCAGCGTCACGGAGCCCGCCGTGGTGCTGTTCTCCTTCGTCTTCCTCGTCGCGCTGGGGGTCGACTACAACATCTTCCTCGTCCACCGGATCCGCGCCGAAGCGATTCGGCACGGCACCGCGGTGGGGGTCCGCCGGGGGCTGGTGACCACCGGCGGCGTCATCAGCGCCGCCGGCCTCATCCTGGCCGCCACCTTCGCCGCACTGACCGTGATGCCTCTGCTCTACCTCGCCCAGATCGGCTGCATCGTGGCCCTCGGCGTCCTCATCGACACCCTCCTCGTGCGCCTCTTCCTCGTCCCCGCCCTCATCCTCGACCTCGGCCCCCGCACCTGGTGGCCCACCCGCCTCCCGGGCGACCGCCGCCCGCCCGCCACAGCCTCCGCTCCGCGCACCCGTACCCCTGGCCGCGTCGCCGCCTCCACACCCACGCTGTAAGGCAACACCGGCAAGGGATTTCACTCTTTCGAGGGTTGGACCAATCCGCCGGGCGGAGGATGCCGAATGCAGCAACGTGAGCAGCCTCCGCAGCAAACTCGTCCGCGCCGCACTCGGCGCACTGGCCGGACTCCTGGCCGCGTTCACGGCTCTGGCCGTGGCCGAGCTGGTGGCCGGACTGGTGCGGCCCGCGGCGGGGCCGGTGACGGTGGTGGGCGGAGCGGTGATCGACCGGACGCCTGCCGCGGTGAAGGACTTCGCGATCCGCACGTTCGGGGAGAACGACAAGATCGTTCTCCAACTGGGGATCCTCGCGATCCTCGCCCTCATCGCCATCGGCCTCGGCATCCTCGCCCTGTCGCACCGACGCGCCGGTGCGGCGGGGGTGTTGCTGTTCGGGATCGTCGGCGCTGCCGCGGCTCTCAGCCGTCCCGACTCCAACGGCTCCGGTGACGTACTGCCCTCGATCGCCGGAGCGCTGGCGGGAGCTGTGGCTCTGTACGTGCTGGCGACCAAAGCCGCTCCCGTTCACGCCCCGGACGGGCAGCCAGGCACTGGGGGGTGGAGCAGGCGCGGGTTCCTCGCCGCTGCCGGTGTGACCGCCGTCGCCGCTACCTCGGCAGGTGCGCTGGGCCGGTACTTCACCGGCCGGCAAGGCCAGGGCGCCGTCGCCTCCCGGGAGAACTTGGTGCTTCCCAAGCCGGCTTCCCCGGCCCCCGCGGTCCCGGCCGGTGTTCAGCTGAAGGTGCCCGGAATCACCGCCTTCACCACCCCCAACGCCGACTTCTACCGCGTCGACACCGCCCTGACCGTTCCCAAGGTCGACGCCGGAACCTGGCGGCTGCGCATCCACGGCAAGGGGGTCACCCGTCCCCTCACCTACACCCTCGACCAGCTCTTGGCGCGCCCCCTCATCGAACGCGACATCACCCTGACCTGCGTCTCGAACGAGGTCGGCGGCCCCTACATCGGCAACGCCCGCTGGCTCGGCGTCCCACTCGCCGACCTTCTGAAGGAGGCCGGCGTGATCCCTCCGTCGCGGGGAGGGAAAGCCGATCAGCTGGTGGCGCGCTCCGTGGACGGCATGACCCTCGGCTCCCCGGTGGAGGACGTGATGGACGGCCGCGACGCGATGCTCGCGGTCGGTATGAACGGCGATCCGCTCCCCTTCGACCACGGCTTCCCCGTCCGCATGCTCGTCCCCGGCCTGTACGGCTACGTCTCGGCCTGCAAGTGGATCGAGGACATCGAACTCACCACCTTCGACGCCTACGACCCGTACTGGGTCAAGCGGAAGTGGGCCCGCAAGGCGCCGATCAAGACCCAGGCGCGCATCGACACCCCCAAGCCCTTCGCCCGCCCCGCCGCCGGCACCGTCACCGTCGCCGGCGTCGCCTGGGCCCAGCACCGCGGCATCACCCGCGTCCAGATCCGTGTCGACGACGGGCCCTGGCAGGACGCCGACCTCGCCGCACAGGCCGGCGTCGACACCTGGCGCCAGTGGTCCTACCGCTGGAACGCCACCCCCGGCGGACACAACCTCACCGTCCGCGCCACCGACGGCACCGGTCAGGCCCAGACCGAACAGCGCACCCGGACCATCCCCGACGGAGCGAGCGGCTGGCACAGCGTCTTCGTCACCGTCCCCTAGACCACCCGGACGGCCGCAAGGCCCGTACCGGGCAGCACGACCAACCCCCTCGATACCCAGAGAAAGTCCCAAGGAGCAACTGGTCATGAACAGCATGAAGATCCGCCGTACCGCGATCGCCGTCGTCGCCGCAGCCGCGCTGCCCTTCTCCCTGGCCGCGTGCTCCGACTCCGGCAGCGACACCAAGGCCGCCCCCAGCGCGGGTGCCGAGGACGCCGCGAAGACGACGGAGGCGAGCACCCCCTCCGAGGCGCCGATGACCGACGACCAGCCCTTCGGCCCCGCCTGTGCCGGGGTGCCGAAGGAGGGCGCGGGCTCCTTCGACGGCATGGCCAAGGACCCCGTGGCCACCGCCGCCTCGAACAACCCGGCCCTGTCCACCCTCGTGACCGCGGTCAAGCAGGCCGGCCTGGTCGACACCCTCAACAACGCCGAGAACATCACCGTTTTCGCCCCGACCAACGACGCCTTCGCCAAGATCCCGAAGGCCGACCTCGACAAGGTCCTCGCCGACAAGGCCACCCTCACCAAGATCCTCACCTACCACGTCGTCGGCCAGAAGCTCACGCCCAAGCAGCTGGAGAACGGCTCCTTCGAGACCCTCCAGAAGGGCATGATCACCACCGCCGGCTCCGGCGAGTCCTACAAGGTCAACGACACCGCCAACGTGGTCTGCGGCAACGTGAAGACCGCCAACGCCAACGTCTACATCATCGACACCGTCCTCATGCCCAAGTAGGGCTTCGCGCACGGTCCGCACGTCACGGTGGCCCTGCACTAGCCCTCCTCGGAAGGGTGCAGGGTCACCGGCATGATCACTGGGCCGATAGCCGTACCAGGAGCCTGGGCTCGGCAGGGTGCCGCGCCCAGGCCGGCTGCGGGCGGGGGCTACTTCTGGTTGATGGGCAGGGCCAGGTCGGTGACCTGGTACTTGGCCGGGAAGGCGCCCTTACCGGTGGCCTTGCCGGTCAGGACGTCGACTGCGTACAGGCGGTAGGAGCCACCGTTGCCGATGGCGGCGAAGCCGTGGTTAGTGCCGGCGGCCGGGTTGTAGTAGATGTCGAATCCGGCGTCCAGGGCGGCGTCCACGCCGAGGTTGCCGGTGGGGGCCAGGGTGCCGGCGTTGGCCGGGGACTGCAGGGAGATGCGGTCGGCCATCGTGTCCAGGTCGAACAGCGTCGTCGCGGTCGCCGCGTTCAGATCGTTGTTGGTGTAGGCGGCTCCGGTCACTCCCATGGCGGTCGACGGCGGCATGGTCGGGTTCGTCAGGGTGCCGTCGACGGTGGTCGTCAGCGGGGCGGCCGCGTCGTCGATGTTGTGCCGCAGGTTCTGGCCGGTGTTGGAGATGACCCGCAGCCGGTCGGCGGCGGGGTTGAAGTCCACGCCGAACGCCGCGCCGGCCAGGGCCACGGTCAGCTGGGAGACCTTCATGGCCTTGGCGTTGGTGGTGTTCAGGGTGTAGATGCCGCCCTTGTCGCCGACGCCGTACAGCTTCTCGTTCTGGACGCGGAAGTCGATCCCGACGAGCTTGGTGTCCCCGGACAACCCCGAGATCTTGCCCAGCGACCAGGTCTTGGAGGGCTTGTGGACGTCGAACTCGACGAGGCGCTGGTCGCCGGTCAGGCCGATGGCGTGCAGGGCCTTGTGGTCGTGGGCGGGCGGCGTCTTCGAGGCCGTGTCGGACACCGCCAGCGCGGGTGCCGCGCACAGGGCGGCCAGGACGACTGCGGAAGCCGCGGTCACGGTCCGGTTGCGCATGATCACTCCTTCATCGGAGCTTGGGCCCAGGTGGCCCAGGTCTCGTGGTGAATTCGCCGCCGGCGTAGTAGGGGATGGGCGCCAGGGACGGACGCCACCCGCACGGCCCAAGGGCACTGCCTCGGGCTGCGCCATCCGGGTGGGACCGGCCGCGCGCCGGTCCACCGACGGGAGGATGCGACGCTGCCGCTGGTGACGGTGTGGTCCTGGCTAGAGACGAGACATGTCGGCCCACTGACTGTGCGGGACTTGAGATCTGCTGTCATGGGACCGAGGTGCGCGGGCTGCGGCTGCTGGGCTGGCAGGAGGCCCTGCCCCGCTCTCTTGCAGCCGTCCTGGACACCCGGCCCGCGCAGGGGCCGCCGGTCCGAGGGAACGAAGAGTTCGGTCGCCACAGACTCTGTCCGGTCCTGGATGTGCGAGAAGGGGTTACTCGGCGCCACGCCGCCGGCGAGCCGGTGACAGCGATCGACCCGCGTACACGGCGGCTGCCACGCCGTGCGAGCACCCTCACTCCCTCGCCCTATGGACCCAGAGATCATCCATGCGGCAACGGCAACTGAACAGACACACTCACCACCAACGCCGCACTGTTGCAACTTAGTTGCAACAAGCGGTTGTTGGCTCATTTGGGCTAACAGCGGCACTGCGTGTCGCGCCCGCCTCGAAGCCGGGACAAGAAATCCTCTGACCTGCACAATTGTCGCTCCTCGTGGACCCGGGCGCGTCGGCGGCGGGCGGCGGGCAGGCGCGCGGCGATGTCCGGGCGTGGTTTCCTTCGCCCTGCGCAGCCCTGCGCGATGGTGTGTCCGGACCTGGTCAGTCCCGTTGCCTTTCCTGACCCTGCCCGGGCAGTGCGAACTCCCCCGTTCGCCGCGGTGCCGACCGCCACCTGATAAGCCCCCTAGCGACACCGACGCCCGCCCCTATCAGGCCGGGCTTGGTACGCACCTTGCTGGGAAGGAAGCACCTCTTCGTGAAGGCAACCTCCACAACGTCCGGCCGGCGCCGGATGCTGGACCACTCCCTGCTCGTCCTCGGCTCCGGCGCCCTCGCGACCGCCATGGCCGTCCTCGCCCTCGGCCCCGGCGTCAGTTCCGCCTCCAGCCACCGTGAGGCCCCGCTGATCGCCGGTGATCCGCGCGCCGACAACACCGACGTGTACGCGTTCACCAGCCCCGACAAGTCCGACACCGTGACCCTGGTGGCGAACTGGATCCCGTTCGAGGAGCCCAACGGCGGGCCGAACTTCTACGCCTTCGGCGAGGACCTCCGCTACAACATCAAGATCGACAACACAGGTGACGGCAACGCCGACGTCACCTACACCTGGCGGTTCAAGAACCAGATCCGCGACGACGCTAACCAGTTCCTCTACAACACCGGCCAGGTGACCACCCTCGACGACCCGGACCTGAACTTCCGGCAGGTCTACGACCTCATCGAGACCCGCGGCAAGACGAGCAGGACCCTGCTGTCCAACGTGCCCGCCGCCCCGTCGCGCGTCGGCCCCGCCTCGATGCCGAACTACGCCTCCCTGCGCGCCCAGGCCGTGCGCGGTCTGCCGGGTGGCGGGAAGGCGTTCGCCGGGCAGGCCGAGGACCCGTTCTTCGCCGACCTGCGGGTCTTCGACCTCCTCTACGGCGGGAACCTGTCCGAGCGCGGCCAGGACACCCTGGCCGGCTACAACGTCAACTCCGTCGCCCTGCAGATCCCCAAGAAGTACCTGGCGCTGAACTACACCCCGTCGCGCAATCCGGTCGTGGGCATCTGGTCGACCACCGACCGCAAGGGCGTGCAGGTCTCCGACTCGCGCACCGGGCACGGCGACAAGTGGAAGCAGGTCTCCCGCCTGGGCAACCCCCTCGTGAACGAGGTCGTCGTCCCGCTGAAGTACAAGGACGCCTTCAACACCCTCAACCCCGACCAGGACCGCACCGTCCAGCCGGTCGTCGACAAGGTCCTCGACCCGATCCTGCCCAAGCTCATCCAGCAGGTCTACGGCGTCCCCGCACCGCCCGCCCCGCGCAACGACCTCGCCGAGATCTACCTCACCGGGATCTGCAAGGCGTGCGGGCCGATCCAGGCAGACCTCAACGCCCACCGTCTCAACCGTGACGCCAACCTCCGCCGCATCGTGCCCGCGGAGGAACTGCGTCTGAACATGGCAGTCCCGCCGACCGCGAACCCGAACCGGTACGGCGTCCTCGCCGGCGACCTGGCCGGGTTCCCCAACGGACGCCGTCTGACCGACGACGTCATCGACATCTCCCTGCAGGCCGTCGAAGGCGCCGCCCAGACCGGACAGCTCATCCCGGCGCTGGCCGACGGCGACAAGGTGAACGCCAACGAGGTCCCGTTCGGCACCTCGTTCCCGTACCTGGCCCTGCCCCACACCAAGTCCGTCAACAGCGGACCGTCCGGCATGGCCAAGAGCAAGGAAAAGTCTGCGGCCTCCCTCGGCGGTGTGGGAGCCGCCCTGCTCGCGGCGGCCGGATGGCGGATGCGCCGCCGCAACCGCGCCTGATGTGACGCCACCGCACCATCAAGGCTCCCGGGGCCGGACCACGCCCGGTCCGGCCCCGGGAGCGCGTCACTCACGCAGGAAGACACCCTCCGATGACCCCTGACCCGCCCACGCCCGCCCGCGGCCGACGCCGACTGACGAAAGTCGCCGTCACCCTCGCTCTGGGAACCGCGATGTTCGCCGCCGGAGCCGTACTCATCCAACCCGCCATCCCTAACACACCCCCTTTCCCCGCCTCCGCACCTACCGGCACAGCCGCCCGGCCCGAGGCCCCGGCCGCGGCGCTCACCGCTCGCCTGGAGCGCCTGCCGGGCGACTGGAACACCTGGACGGCCCTCGGGATGGCCCGCATCGAGCAGGCCCGCACTACCGCTGACCCCGCCCTTTATGCCGCGGCCGAGAAGGCCCTGCGCCGCTCCCTCTCCTTGCAGCCTGGCGGCAACAGTGGCGCCGAGACCGGCATGGCCGCACTCGCCGCCGCCCGCCACGAGTTCACCGCCGCCCGTACCTGGGCCGAGAAGGCCATCACCAGCGACCCCTACAACCCGGCCGCGTACGGGGTCCTGGCCGACGCCCACACCCAGCTCGGCCACTACCGCGACGCCGAGCGGGCCGTGCAGAAGATGAACGACCTGCGCCCCGACGCAGCCTCCCTGGCCCGCGCCTCCTATGTGTTCGAGCTGCGCGGCAGCACCGGGCGGGCGGCGGAACTGATGCGGCGTTCCCTGACCGCGGCCACCACCGACAGCGAGCGCGCCTTCGCCCACGCCTGCCTGTCCGGCCTCGCACTCGAGGACGGCGACGCGCGCCAGGCGCTCAGCGAAGCCGAACAAGGGCTGCGAAAAGCACCGGCCGACCCCGCGCTCCTCGATGCCCGAGCACGCGCCCTCGCCGCACTCGGCCAGACGAAACAGGCACGCGCCGACTGGCAGCACGCGACGGACATCGCACCCCTGCCGCACCTCCTGCTCGCCCTCGGCGAGACGCATCAGGCTCTCGGACACGACGAACAGGCCGAATCCTCATACGCCCTGCTCAGGGCACAGGACACCCTGCGTACCTCCGCCGGCGGCTCGCCGGACACCGACGCCATCCTCTTCGAAGCCGACCACGGCAACCCCGTGCGCGCCGTGGCCATGGCCGAGCAGGCCCTGCGTACAAGGTCGTTCGTCGCCGTCCATGACGCCTACGCGTGGGCCCTGCACCGCGCCGGACGCAACGAGGAGGCCCTCGCACACGCCGACCAGGCCCTCGCGCTCGGCACCCGCAACGCCCTGTGGCACTACCACCGGGCCGCGATCCACCACGCCCTGGGCAACAAGCAGGCCGCCACCGCCGACCTGCGGTCGGCACTCGGTCAGGCTCCCGCACTCAACCCGCTGCACGCCGCCCAGGCGCGTGCCCTGTCCCAGCGAATCGGCACCCAACCATGACCCCAGCACACCGCACCGCCGTCACAGCCGCCGTCTTGCTCACCGCCGCCTGCAGCCTGACCACCCCCGCCGCAGCAGCCGCACCGGCCCATCCACTGGGCAACTTCACCGTCAACTACCACACCGGCCTCGTCCTGCACCCAGACCGCATCGACGCCACCGTCATCGTCGACCGCGCCGAGATCGCCGCCCTCCAAGAGCGCCCTCTCATCGACGCCGACCACAACAACACCCTCACCGAAGCTGAAAACGCCCGGTACGCCCGCACCACCTGCACAGCACTGGCCGACCGACTCACCCTGCGCACCCCCGCCGGACCCGCCCGATGGAGCCCCAGGGCCGCGCAGCTCACCTGGGAGCCCGGCGAAGCAGGACTCAAGACCAGCCGACTCACCTGCGCCTACACCACCGCCGCCCCACTGGAGCGCGGCGGCGCCATCAACGTCGACACGCACTACGACACCACCCGCATCGGATGGCGAGAGATCACCGCCAAGGGCATCGGACTGCGCATCACCGGAACCGATCTCCCCGCCACCTCACCCACACAGGAACTCCGCCGCTACCCGCCGGATCCCCTCGCCACAGCACTGGACCAGCGCACCGCCGAACTGCACACCACCCCCGCCGACGGCACCACCAACACCCCCACACCTGCAGCCGGTCCCGCGGGGACAAGCGCCAACCGGATCGCGAACTGGTTCGACACCCTCGTCTCCCGGCACGAACTCACCCTCCCCGTCGGCCTCCTCGCCCTCCTCCTCGCCATCGTCCTGGGGGCCTCCCACGCCCTCCTGCCCGGCCATGGCAAGACGATCATGGCGGCCTACCTCGCCGGACGCCGCGGAACCCGGCGCGATGCCGTCACCGTCGGCGCGACCGTCACCCTCACCCACACCGCGGGTGTCCTGATCCTCGGCCTCGCCCTCCCCACCGCCACCCACCTCGCGGGCGAAACCATCCTGGCCTGGCTCGGCCTGACCAGCGGACTCATCGTCACCGCCATCGGCCTATGGCTTCTGACCCGAGCCCTCCGCCACAAGCCCACCCACGGCCACCACCATCACTCCCACGGACACAGCCACCACCATCATCACCAGCACAGCCACCCTCACGAGCACGGACACGAGCACGGGGGAAGCCACCATCCGGCTCCTTCCACGGCGCCCCATACCAGCGCGCCTGAATCCGCTGCTGCCGCCACGCGCACCCTCACCGCTCCAGCCCAGGCCCCTGCCTCGCACAGAACGCACGAGCATGCGCCGTCCGAGCACACACACGCTTCTCGTCCTGCCGGGAAAGCAGGCCTGATCGGGATGGGCATCGCCGGCGGACTCGTGCCCAGCCCCTCCGCCCTCGTCGTCCTCCTCGGAGCAGTCGCGCTCGGCCGCACCGCCTTCGGCATTCTCCTCGTCCTCGCCTACGGCCTCGGCATGGCGGCCACCCTCGCCCTCGCCGGAATGCTCCTCCTCCACGTCAAACATCGCATCAAGAAGGCTGGCGACCGCCCCCGGCTGCGCTGGCTCGTAGGTACCGCCTCACGTATCGGACCGGTGGCCACCTCCGCCCTGGTCGTCGTCGTGGGGCTCGGGCTGGCCGTACGAGCTCTGGCCCCCTGAGACCGTCCCTGTTCCACCACGCTCCACGCACTGCAGAGAAGGCCCGCACGCCCCGGCGGCGACGCCCGCACCTGTCACCGATTGCACCTCATGTGGCGGGGAGCGGCGCAGCGCCTGTTGCTATACGGCGGCCAGCTCAGAGCCTGGAACGGCAGCCTGAGCGCATGATCTGAGAGAGATCGTGAACGCGATCCCCTACGTCGACCGTAGCCGAATCCCGCGCCGCTCTGGAGAGGTCGGTCCTGGGACCGATACGTCGTCTCCTTGGGCGCTTGGTCCCTCGGGGCACCGTGTGATGCCGGCCGGTTCAACGATTTCGATGTAACGCGTTGTTGACCGACATCCACATGACCCCCGCCGAGGGCATGCGGGCCCATCTCGACCTCCAGGGCGGAGCGCCCGCCGGGGTCATGCTGCCGATCCACTGGGGCACCTTCAACCTCGCCCCGCACCCGTGGGCCGAGCCGGGGGAGGGCACCGTCGAGGCCGCCGCCGGAGCCGCCCAGCGGATCGCCCTGCCGATCCCGGGCGAGCCCTTCGAGCCGGGCTCCGAACGGCTGCCCGACCACCCCTGGTGGCGCTCCGTCGCCCGGGTCCCCTCCGGCGGCTGGGCGGCACCGGCCCCCGCCGTCGGCGACGCCGGCACCGTCGCCGCGCCGGACGCGGACGCGGGTCCGTCCGCGGGCGGACCCGGCACGGACACCGGCCGGGGCACTCCGGAGGCGGCGCGGACCCCCTGAGACCACGAGCGGGCCGGACGGGTCCGCACCCCGCCCGGGGTTCCCGCCGGGCGGCATGTCCGCGGAGGGCGGAGGCGTGAGGACGCCTCCGCCCTCGCGCGTTCCCGGACCTCGCCGCGACCCCGTCCGCACCCCACGGGTTTCGGCCGAAGCCTCCCGGCCCGCGGTGGGCCCGGCGATACCGGAGCCGACCACCCACGGGTGGTTTTGCCAACTGTGCACCCCACGTGAACGGTTGACGACTACAGTGTGTGGCCGGTGATCATCGCAGGGTGACGCGCGTGTCCCGTCGCGCACCCCTCGGACCACCTCCGCGCAGTCCCCCCGTCGTCCACCTCCGCAGCTCACCCGCAGTACAGCGATTCCTGGGCACGTACGCACCAAGGACCCCCATGTCTCAACTTCGCGCACCCGCCCCGCGGTCCGAACGACGCGAGGGCGGGCGGCACGGCCGGTCAGGCACCCACCCCGCCCCCGGCCCCGGCGGCGGAACCTCCCCCCGGACCCCCGCCCCGCAGCCGGTGGAAACGCGGATACGCCCCTCACTCCTTCGTACATCCGTCCTGCCCGCCGTCGCGGTCGCCCTGGGCTGGGCCGCGGCCGTGCTCTTCACCCTCCGCTCCACCGGTGCCACCCCGACCCCCGGGCTCTGGGCCGCGCTCACCGGCGCCGCGGCGATCACCGTGGCCTCCGTGACGGCCGCCGCACTGGGCGCGGACCGGGTGGCCAGGACGGTCCTCGACCGGTGCCACGCCCTGCGCCGCGCCGGCGCCCGCCACCAGGCCGAACTGCAGACGGTCGTCGACCAGCTGCGCAGGGGCGAGGAGCCGGCGCCCCGGCCGGCCCCCGCGACCGCCGCCGCCTCCGGAGACGCGTTCGACCTGCTCTCCCAGGAGCTGGCCCGCTCCCACGAGGTCGCCGTGGCCGCCGTCGTCCAGGCCTCCAGGCTCTCCAGCAGCGCCGGCGACGAACAGAAGGTCGAGGTCTTCGTCAACCTCGCCCGACGACTCCAGTCCCTGGTGCACCGCGAGATCCAGCTCCTCGACGAGCTGGAGAACGAGGCCGAGGACCCGAAGCTGCTCAAGGGCCTGTTCCACGTCGACCACCTCGCCACCCGCATCCGCCGGCACGCCGAGAACCTCGCCGTGCTCGGCGGCGCCGTCTCGCGCCGCCAGTGGTCCCACCCCGTCACCCTGTCCGAGGTGCTGCGCTCCTCGATCGCCGAGGTCGAGCAGTACCCGCGAGTGAAGCTCGTCCCCCCGGTCGAGGGCACGCTCCGCGGCCACGCCGTGGCCGACGTCATCCACCTCCTCGCCGAACTCGTCGAGAACGCCACCCTGTTCTCCGCGCCGCACACCACCGTGCTGCTGCGCGCCCAGTACGTCACGGCCGGCCTGGCCGTCGAGGTCGAGGACCGCGGTCTCGGCATGCCCCTCACCGAGCAGAACAGGATGAACGCACTGCTCGCCGCCCCCGACCAGGTCAGCGTCGCCCATCTGCTCCAGGACGGCCGCATCGGGCTCTTCGTCGTCGCCGCCCTCGCCCGCCGCCACGGCATCGCCGTACGGCTCCAGTCCAACATCTACGGCGGCGTCCAGGCCGTGCTCGTGCTCCCGCAGGGCCTCCTCGGACCCGACCCCGACGGTCTCCCCCCGCACGAGCGCCAGGGCGCCGCTCACACCGGGCCCGCAGTGGTGCCCCCGCAGGGACGCCCGGCGGAGTCCGCCCCCACGGCCGCCGATCCCGCACCCGCGACGACCGCCCCGGTCCGCACGCCGGACCCCGCGACCACCCCGGACCGCACCCCGGACCTCACGACCGCCCCGGCCCCCGAGGCCGCCCCCGCGACCGCACCGGCACCGGGCCCCCACCCGGCGCCCGCGGCGCTGGACACCACGGCCTCCGCCGGAGCCGTACCCGACCCCGCGCCCTTCCCGGAGTGGACCGCCGTCCACCACGACCGGTCCACCGCCCCCGCACCGCTCACCCACCCCCGGACCGACGAGCCGCCCCGCGGCCCGGCGGACCCGGGCCCGACACCGGACGCCCCGGCCGCGGCGCCGCACCCACCGGGCCCGCCCGCCGACCTCCTCACACCGCTCCCGCCGTTCCCACCGGCCCCCGAGGCGGGCGGACGGCCCCTCCTCCCCAAGCGGCGCGCCCAGGAGCACCTCGTCCCGCAGCTGCGCGACGAGCCCGCGGACCGCACCGAGGAGCACACCCTGCACGACCCCGGCCTGATGGCCGCCTTCCAGCGCGGCATCGGCCTCGCCGAATCCCGACCCGCCCCCCACGAGCCGCCCCGTCCGGGCGACGCGCACAAGGAGTAGACACCATGGCGAGCCACGCGCCCACCGGCCATTCCTCCGACCTCGACTGGCTGCTGGGCGGACTGGTCCAGCGCGTCCCCTACACCCGCAACGCCGTACTGCTCTCCTCCGACGGCCTCGTGAAGTCCGTGCACGGCCTCGACCCCGACGCCGCCGACCACATGGCGGCCCTCGCCTCCGGCCTGTACTCCCTCGGCCGCAGCGCCGGCGCCCGCTTCGGCGACGGCGGCGAGGTCCGGCAGGTGGTCGTCGAACTCGACTCCACCCTGCTGTTCGTGTCCACCGCCGGCTCCGGCACCTGCCTCGCGGTCCTCGCCGGCCGCGAGGCGGACGCCGCCGTCCTCGGCTACGAGATGGCGATGCTCGTCAAGAGCGTCCGCCCCTACCTGGTCACCCCCGCCCGGCAGGCGGCCGACGCCGGGGGCGGCACCGGCCGGTGAACACGACCTCCCCCGCGGAAGGTCCCTGGCTCGACGACGCGGCCGGCCGGCTCATCCGCCCGTACACCGTCAGCGGCGGCCGGACCGAGCCGACCGCCGCCCTGGACCTGCTGTCCATGGTGATGGCGACCGGCGCGTCACCCCAGGCCCACCTGGGGCCGGAGCACGGCCTGGCCCTCGGGCTCTGCTCCGGACCCACCTCGGTGGCCGAGGTCGCCGCGCACCTGCGGCTGCCCGCGGGCGTCACCAAGGTGCTGCTCGCCGACCTCGTGGACTGCGGGGCGCTCACGGCCCGCGCCCCCCGCTTCCACACCCACCCGACCGACCGATCCCTGCTGGAGGCAGTGCTCCATGGCCTACGACAGCGGCTCTGACCGCCCCCTCCCGACCGACTCCTTCCCCACCGCGCTCAAGATCCTGGTGGCGGGCGGCTTCGGCGTGGGCAAGACCACGTTCGTGGGCGCGGTCAGCGAGATCGCACCGCTGAGCACCGAGGAACTGCTGACCTCGGTCAGCGTCGGCACCGACAGCCTGGAGGGCGTGGAGTCCAAGACCACGACCACCGTGGCCATGGACTTCGGCCGCATCACGCTCGACGACCGCCACGTCCTGTACCTCTTCGGCAGCCCCGGCCAGGAGCGCTTCTGGTTCATGTGGGACCAGCTCTCCGAGGGCGCGCTCGGCGCGGTCGTCCTGGCCGACACCCGCCGGCTCCAGGAGTGCTTCTCCGCCGTGGACTTCTTCGAGCGGCGCGGCATCCGGTTCGTCGTCGCCGTCAACGAGTTCGACGGCGCCTTCCGCTACGAGGCCGACGAGGTGCGGACCGCCCTCGACCTCGCGCCGGACGTGCCGGTCGTCCTCTGCGACGCCCGCATGGCCAGCTCCGGCATCCAGACCCTGCTCACCCTCGTCCAGTACCTCCTCACCGCCGTCCCGGCCGCCGCGCCCCGCCACGGAGGCACGCCATGACGTACGACCCCACCGGCCACCTCCTCCTGACACCCGTCGACAAGGACGCCCCGGAGCGCGCGCGGCGGCTGCGCGCACTCGGCCTCGGACAGCGGCGGGAGCCGGACTTCGACGTCTTCGCCCACCGCCTCGCGGACATGACCGGAGCCCCGGTGTCGATGGTCAACTTCATCGACGAGGAACGGCAGTTCTTCGCGGGCCTGCACACCCCCGCGGACGCGCCCGGCGCCGCCGCCCCGGTGGTCGGCCCCGTGGGCCGCTCCATGGCCCGCGACCACGGCTACTGCCCGCACGTCGTGGTGCGCCGCAGGGCCCTCGTCCTGGAGGACGTCTACGACTACCCGCGCTTCGCCGGCAACCCGGTCGTGGACGAGATCGGCATCCGCTCCTACCTGGGGGCGCCGCTCGTGGACCGCACCGGCGTCGCGCTCGGCACGGTCTGCGTGGTCGACACCGCCATCCGGCCGTGGGGACAGGCCGGACTGGAGACGATCAAGGCGATGGCGGCCGAGCTGATGGAACGGATCGACCGCCGCGCGGACCTGCGCCGCTGACCGGCCGTCCCCGGCCGGGGACGCGGCCGCCACCACCCGCCACGCCGGCCGACGGCCGTCACGGAGAGCGACCGCCACCCTCCTCCGTGCCCGCTCGGGGGCACCGGGGAAAGGGTTCGTGACCACCAGGGAAAGTGCGGTATTGTTCTCATGCGCGTCCAGCCGGGGGAAACCCCAGGTCAGACGGGCATCGGGACGTGGCGCAGCTTGGTAGCGCACTTGACTGGGGGTCAAGGGGTCGCAGGTTCAAATCCTGTCGTCCCGACTCGAAAGAGTCGTAGATCGTAGGCCGCTTCAGAGCAATCTGAAGCGGCCTACGATGCTTTTCGGCGTCTGGGGCGGGCGGCGACTCCCGCACCGGCCCTCGGGCGCCGCGCCGACCTGATCGCCCGTCCGATGCGCGCCTCCCGGCCGCTCCGGCGGTCGGCGTGACGACCGCGGTCTAGGGGAGCGCGCCGTCGGCCGCCGGCAGGGCCTGCTCGGCCCAGATCGCCTTGCCTTCCGGGGTGTACCGGGTGCCCCAGTGCTCACTGAGCTGGGCCACCAGGAACAGTCCGCGGCCTCCCTCGTCCGTGGTGGTGGCGTACCGCAGGTGCGGGGCGGTACTGCTGCCGTCCCACACCTCGCAGGTCAGGGTGCGATCGTGCAGGAGACGCACACGAACCGGCGCGGCGGCGTAGCGGATGGCGTTGGTGATGAGCTCGCTGAGGATCAGCTCCGTGGTGAACGCCAGTTCCTCCAGGCCCCACTTCTCCAGTTGCTCGGCTGCGAGGCCGCGCATCGCGCCGACCTCGCTTGGGTCGAACGGCACATCCCATTCCGCGACGCGGCTGGGGCCCAGCGTTCGTGTCCGGGCGATCAGCAGCGCGATGTCGTCGGCCGGCTGGGCGGGGAGCAGGGCGTCGAGCACCGCGCGGAGGCTGGCCCGCGGGTCTCGGTCGGGGTGGCTCAGGGCCGTGCGCAGCCTCTCCAGGCCCTCGGAGATGTCCCGGCTCCGCTCCTCGACGAGCCCGTCGGTGTACAGGACGAGCTGACTGCCCTCCGCCAGCCGCAGTTCCATCGTCTCGAACGGCATGCCTCCCAGCCCCAGCGGGGGACCGGCCGGCAGTTCCGAGATCGTCGTCGTGCCGTCCGGGGCGACCACGAGCGGTGGCACGTGTCCTGCCCGCGCCATGGTGCAGTTCCGGGAGACCGGGTCGTAGACGGCGTACAGACAGGTCGCGCCGAGGACGCCGCCGTCCGAGGGCGTGCCGTCGCCTTCCTGGTCCATGCGCTGGACGAGGTTGTCGAGACGGGCGAGGAGTTCGTCGGGCGGCAGGTCCAGGGAGGAGAAGTTGTGCACGGCCGTCCGCAGCCGCCCCATGGTGGCCGCGGCATGCAGGCCGTGCCCGACGACGTCTCCGACGACGAGGCCGACGCGGCTGCCCGACAGCGGGATCACGTCGAACCAGTCCCCGCCCACTCCCGACTGGGCGGGCTGGTAGAAGTGAGCGGCGTCCACCGCGCTCTGCTCGGGCAGATCCCGCGGCAGCAGGCTGCGCTGGAGCGTCACGGCCAGATTGTGTTCGCGCGTGTAGCGGCGCGCGTTGTCCATGGTGACCGCGGCGCGGCCGACGAGCTCCTCGGCCAGGGACAGGTCGTCCTCGTCGAACGGCTCCGGCTTCTGGGACCGCCAGAAGTTGACGATCCCGAGCACGACACCTCTGGCCTTCAGCGGCGCCGCGATGAGCGAGTGGATGCCGTAGGCGACGATCTGGGAGGTCCGCAACGGGTCCTGGGCGTGCCAGCCCGGCGCGTCGTGCAGATCGGGTACGACCTCGGTCGTGCCCGTGTCGTAGCCACGGGCCTGCGGTGTGGACGGCAGGAAGTCGATCAGCGCGCCGAGCGGGTACAACGGGTGATCGGATCGGATGCCGCTCACCGCGGTGCGCCGCATGTCGGCGCCCGGGCCGGGCTCGTCGCCCTTCAGCACCGGGTCGGCGAGGTCGACCGTGACGAAGTCCGCGAACTGGGGAACGGCGACGTCGGCCAGTTCCTCGGCGGTGCGGACCACGTCGAGGGTGGTGCCGATGTCGCCTCCGGCGTCGTACAGCAGCTTGAGGCGCTTGCGGGCCGTCTCCGCCCGGCTGCTCAGGAGCTGTATCTCGGTGGAGTCGCGGATGGTGACCGCCGAGCCCTGCGGGAGCGTGGGCCGCTGATTGACGACGAGCAGCCGGTCCCCGGCCTCCAGCACCTCGTCGGTGGCCACCCGGCCGGAGAGCAGCAGTTCCGCCATGCGGCGATCCATGCCGACCTCGTCGACGGGGCGCCCTTCGGCGTCGTCCGGCAGGCCGAGCAGCCGTCCGGCCTCGTCGTTCGCCAGGAGTAGCCGTCCTTCGCCGTCCGTGATCAGCACCCCTTCGCGGACGGAGTGGAGCACCGCGTCATGGTGCTCGTACATGCGGGTCATCTCCTGCGTGCCGAGCCCGTGGGTCTGGCGGCGCAGTCTCCGGCTGATCAGTGCCGTGCCGACGGTGGCCAGAGCCAGCCCGACGGCGATGGCGAGGAGGATCACCGGAAGCTGACGGTCGGCGATGCCGGTCACGCTGTCCACGGTCAGACCTGCCGAGACCAGGGCGACGACCTCGCCCTCGGGCGAGGTGACCGGGACGATCGCCTGGATCTCCTTGCCCAGTGGCCCCTTCACGCTCTCGGTGTACACCTCGCCGGCGAGTGAGGGCCCGATCGTGCCGACGAACTGCTCGCCGATGCGGTCCGGCTGGGGGTGGCTGTAGCGGATGCCGTTCGTGTCCATCACCACGATGAAGTCCACCCCGGCGTCCTTGCGCGTCTCCTCGGCGAGGGGCTGCAGCTCCGCGGACGGGTCCGGCGAGTTCAGCGCTTCCTGCAGGCCCAGGGAGTTCGCGAAGGTCTGCGCCACGGAGACCGACCTGTTGCGGGCCTCGCGGTCGATGTCGTAGCGCGACTGCAGCAGGAGGGCCAGGAGCGCCCCGGCGGCGAGCAGCACCACGATCGCCACCTGAAGGACGAAGACCTGTCCGGCGACGCTTCCGAATCTTCTGCCTAGGTTCGACCGCACGGGTACGCCGGGCACGAGAGACGAGACGGGCTCACAACCACAGTTGTAGCACCTCCCTCGGGCCGGGGCTCCTGTTGCGCACCGTGAGCATCCGGACCGCGACACAAGGTTCCGGGGACGGTGGGCGGGGGCAGGACGTCGATCCGTGATCGGGGGATGAGGGCGGCCGAGGGGAGGCGCACGTCCTCCCGGCTCCCGTGACGATGCCTTCGGTCCGCCGCAGGAAGGTGATGAAACCGCGCCGCAGCTGTACCGATCCTCGATCGTTCTCGGGAGCCGGTCGGAGGGGCGGCTCCCTTGCAGGGGTGCCCCGGTGGTGGTCAGGTGTCCGCTGCCGCCCGGCGGATCGCCGTGAGGGTGCGGGTCACGTCCTCCTCGGTGGTCGACCAGTTGCTCACCGAGATCCGCATCACGCGTCTGCCCTGCCAGGTGGAGCCGCTGATCCACGCCGTGCCGTCGTCGAGCAGGCGGGCGAGGATCCGGTCGGTGCGTTCGTCGGTGCCGAACGAGGCGCAGACCTGGGTGAACGCGACCGCGTTGAGGACGGTCGCGCCCTCGATGCCGGCGATACCGGCGGCGAACGCCGAGGCGTGGCCGCACAGGCGCTCGACGAGGTCGGACACGCCCGAGCGGCCGAGTGACCTGAGGGCCGCCCAGACCGTGAACGCCCGCCCGCGCCGGGACAGTTCGGGCACCTTGTCGACGGGGTCGCCGTGCTCGTGCTGGATGAGGTAGTCCCCGCGCTGGCCCATCGCCGCCCGCACCGCGGACGCGTCGCGCACGATCGCGAGGCCGCAGTCGTAGGGGACGTTCAACGTCTTGTGCGCGTCCGTCGCCCAGGAGTCCGCTTCCGCGCAGCCCGCCGTCAGCCCGGCCCGGCGCGGTGCGGCGGCCGCCCACAGACCGAAGGCGCCGTCCACGTGGACCCACGCGTCCGCCTCGCGCGCCGCGCGGACGCACGGCGCGAAGGGGTCGAAGGCGCCGGAGTGGATGTCCCCGGCCTGGAGGACGACGACCGCGGGACCCCGGCCGCCCGCCGCCAGTACCGTCCGCAGGGCCTCCGGATCCATCCGCCCCTGAGCGTCCGCCGCCACCGACTCGGGCCGTCCGAGCCCGAGATAGCGCAGGGCCAGGTCGACGGCCATGTGCCGGGACTCCCCGGCGACGACCCGCACCCGCGGGCCGCCCGCGAGGCCGTCGCGGGCGACGTCCCGGCCGGCGGCCCTCAGCACCGTGTCCCGCGCGGCGGCGAGGCACGTGAAGTTCGCCATCGTCGCGCCCGTCGTGAAGCCGACCGAGCTCTCCGCGGGAAGGCCGAGCAGATCGAGCAGCCAGTCCCCGGCGATCTCCTCCGCCGCCGCGTACGCGGGCGACACGGTCCGCATCACGGAGTTCTGGTCCCACGCGCTGACCAGCCAGTCGGCGGCGAGCGCGGCCGGTTCGGTGCCGCCGACCACGAAGCCGAAGAAGCGGCCGGCGGGGAAGGCGGTGAGACCCGGCTCGCAGGCCGTGGCCAGCAGGTCGACGACCTCGGCGGGCGGGCTGGGACCGGCGGGCAGTTCGGCGCCGAGCGCGCGCACGATCTCGTCGACCGACGCGCGGGCCGGAACATCGCGGTCCGGCAGGCTCGCCAGCCACCGGACCGCATGCGCGTACGCCCGTCGGAGCGCCGCCTCGCGCGCGTCCATACCTCGGACTATGCGACCGTCGACGCCGCCCCGCAAGCCGACCGCGCGCGGACCCGCACGGGTCCGGGCGCCTCCCGCCCGCACGGGGACCGCGCGGGCGGCGCCCCCGCGCCCGGGAGCTCCCCGCCCGTCGGCGGGATCAACTGTCGCGCCCGTCGCGCCCGTCGAGTTACCAGACGTGGAGGACGTCGTGTGCCTCCGACGGCGTCGACCAGACACCGCCCCCCAGGGCCGTCGGCTCACCGGTGACCCGTGAGGGGTACGTGATCGGGACGACGGCGCGCGCGTCCGTCGCGGCGACCAGCCAGTGACGGCCCCGCCCCCACTCCTCGTCGCACTCGGCGGTCGAGGCGACCAGCGTCGTCTCGTCGAGGAAGCCGCCGGCCCAGTCCCAGCACCGCTCCACCTCGTCCTCGTCGGCCTCCCCAGCGGCGTCCGGGTGCCGGGGGATCGCCGCCTCGGCGTTCCAGTCCAGGGCGTCCACGACCGCGCCCGCGGAGTCCCGTACGGCGAGGGAGTCCTGGTCGTGGGAGACGGTCATGAGCCGGTCGCCGGAGGGACTGAGGCCCAGCAGGCACTGGTCCTCGTCCAGGCGGTCCACCGTCAGTCCGCTCCCGTCCCAGCGGCCCCAGCGCAGCGGCGCGCCGTCCTGGCCCTCGCCGATGCTCAGCCCCATCTGGGCGGGATCGGTCGGGTGGGGGACATGGATGCTGCCGGCCGCGGCCGCCTCGGCGTCCGCGCGCCCGAGCACACGGCCGCTCCCGGCGTCGACGACGAGCCACTCGTCGACCGTGTCGGGACTCGACTCGCCCCCGGGCAGCGGACCGCGGACGTGCGCCCAGACGAGCCGGCCGTCCACGGAGAACCCGACCGAACCGCTCTCGGGGTAGCGGTGGTCCGGCCGCTCGGCGTACGCCTCGTACGAGGTGTGCGCCTCCCGGCAGGCGCCGTACCAGCAGCCGTGGCGGACCTCCCAGCGGGTCGCCCCCGACGGATCCACCGCACGCACCGCGTGCACCCCGGCGAACACGGCCAGGCCCGCGTCCGGCGCCACCTCCCAGGTGCCGCGGTCGCGGGGCCACGGTGCGGGGAAGCGGACGGACGCCCCGCGCGGGGCGAAGGAGTCGTCCAGCGGCTGGGCCACGATCTCGCCGTCGCCGCGCTGGACGAGCATCCGCCGCCCCGGCGGCCCGGTGATCTCCGGCGGCCCGGCCTCCGCGGCGGGCAGGAGGGCGGGGACGGTGGCACGGAGCCGCGCGTGGACGGACAAGCTGATCTCCCGGGGCAGTCGGACTCGGGGAAGCGTACGACGCGCCTCCGACAGCGGCCGCGGCGCGGTCCCGCGGGCGGGCCCCGAGCGCCGTCCGCCCCGTCAGGGGGCGGACGGGCAGGACGCGGCCGGAGCCAGCTGCGTGACCCGGCGCAGGTCCACCGCGAGGGGGCCCTCCGGGGTCTTGAGCTCCAGGACGCCGCCGCGGACCGCGCCCGGAGTCCCGCACACCGACTGCGTGTCGGTACGGACCCGGAGCACCGGGTCCTCGCGGGCCGGCCCGTACCAGGTGGTCGCCACGGCGGCGGCCAGCAGCACGGTGTGCAGCAGGACGAGGAGCCGTCCTGCGCGCAGGTCCCGCAGGGCGGCCAGGGCCTCCTCGTGGTCGAGGGCCACCGGGTCGACGGGTCCGGTCGCGGGCAGGACCCGGGGCACCCCGTGGGCGGCCCGGAGCAGCAGCCAGGCACCGGCGCCGCCCGCGGTCAGCGACGCGGCCAGCAGGAGCCCCGCGGCGATGCCGGCCGGGCGGGCCAGCTGTCCGACGTCCGACCGCCCGGTGATCAGGGTGAAGCCGGTGAGGGCGAGCAGCAGACCGGCGAGGCCGTTCCGCCAGGCGGTGGCGGCCATCCTGACCCTGCGCAACTCGCCGTTCGGACCGAGCTGTTCGGCGAGGAACTCGGCCCGCCGGAGATCCGCCGCCGTGGCCGCGGGTCCCGGCCGCAGCCGCGGCCCCGGGACCGGTGGTGTGCTGTTCCCCGGGCCTGGTGGTGGTCCGCTGCCGGGGTTTGGTGGTGTGCTGTTCCCCGGGCCTGGTGGTGGTCCGCTGCCGGGGTTTGGTGGTGTGCTGTTCCCCGGGCCCGGTTGCGGTCCGCTGCCTGTGCCCGGCGGCGGCCCACTCCCCGGGCTTGGCGGTGCGCTGGCCCGGACCGGTGGCGCCCCGCTTCCCGGGCCCGGTGCCGGTCCGTTCCCCGGGACCGGCGGCCGTCCGCCGCCCGCGGTCCGCCCGGCGCCGGGGCCGCCGGGCGGCGAGGTCATCGGCGTACCTCCTCGATCATGAGGTTCCAATAGGCCCCGCATCCCGTGCGGTTGGTTGGGCGCTGCGGATGCGGCTCCTCGCAGTCGCACACCACCGTCACCAGGCCGGGCCCGGTGGTCTCACGGCTGCGTACGGTCTCCGCGACGGCCGGCGGCGAGATCCACGCCCCGCACCGGGGGCAGGGCCCGGTGAGGCGCACGACCCCGCCGGGCCCCCGGTCCACGGCGAACGTGCGGGCCGCGGTGTCCGCGTAACCGGCCTCCGTGACACGGAGGAACGGCAGGGACGGCCCCGCCTGGGGATGCTGCGACGGCATGGTGCTCCTCTCGTCGGCGCCACCGGCCGCGGTGGCGGCTCAGGGGCCGATGTGGACGAAGTGGGCCCAGGGGCGCGGGTCGACGGGCAGGATGTCCCGCCAGCGCAGGACCGCCTCGTGCAGGGCCTCGTGCACCGGACGGCCGGCCACCAGCCCCGCGTAGACGGCGTGGACGATCTGGCCGGAGACGGCGTCGTCCGCCTGGTACACGGCCGCCACCACGTCGTGCCAGCCGGCCGTGCGCAGCCCCGTCGCGAGGGTCAGGGACTCGTCGGCGACGCGCCCGCCCCCGCGAAACGTGTCGCAGGCGGACAGGAACGCCAGCCGTGCGGGGGTCCGCCGGGCCCGGCTGAGGTCCGCGAGGGAGACCTCCTCCCCGTGCAGGACCAGGCCCGCCGCCGAGGGGTCGTCCACCGTCTGGGCGCCGTGGCAGGCGAAGTGCGCCCAGGAGCAGGCGTCCAGGCCCCGCAGGACGGAGTCGCGGTCGGCCCGGACGCCCGACAGGCGCAGGGCCTCCGGGAAGAGGTCCTCCAGCAGGTCCGCCTCCGCCTCGGCGCCCGGCAGGTCACGCGGGTGGGGAAGGTCGCCGACGTCGACCACGAGCAGCCCGCGCCCGGACGGCGGCAGCACCGACCGGACCCCCGGAGCCGCGCCGTCGTCCCTGACCGAGTCCAGGGAGGGGCTGTACGAGGACACCGCACGGTCCATCACCGTCCGCGGCGCGGTGTGGTGCCGGGTGGTGTGGAGCCCCGCGGCGTGCAGCGGCAGGAACGTCAGGGGCCCGGTGGGGCTCCAGACGATCCGCGGCGCGTCCCGGCCGTCGGGTGCCCGGTCCGGTACGCCGAAGGCGTCGAGGACGGGCCCCGCGACCGCCTCGTACAGCCAGGCGAGGGTGTCGGCGGCCACGTCGGCGGGCAGTTCGCCGCCCGCGGGGGAGCCGGGCCGCTCGCCGGCGGGGTCGCCGGCCTCGGGGGACTCCACCGCGTCGAGGAACCGCCGCGTGTGTCCGGAGACCTCGTCCAGCGTCGTCGCGAGCGGCAGCGAGGTGACCGCGCCGCCGCGGACCAGCAGGGCGTGACAGCCGTAGACGCTGACGTTGAGCACGGCCAGGTCCGGCCCGTTCCCGGGGACACCCGCGAACGGCGGGACCCGCAGGAACTGCTCCCGTCCCGGCAGCGCGCGCACCCGGGCCACCAGGTCGTCCCACCGGCGGGCGAGCGCCATGTGGCGGTCCACCTCCGGGCCGCGCATCCGCGTGTCCGGCCCGTCGCCGTCCCGGGGCGCGGGCAGGAAGCGGCCGGTGCCGCCGCCGCGCCGCATGGCCTCCCGGGTCTCCTCCAGGTCCCTGACCAGGTCCGGGTGTTCCTCCCGCAGGGCCGTCAGATCGGCCCGGAAGTGGAGGACCTGCCGCCACAGCACGCTGCGGCCCCGTTCGAGGAGGGTCAGGGCCTCCCGCGGCCGGTCCGCGCGGATCGCGCAGGCGGCCGCGTCGGAGGCCAGCCCGGCCAGCCCTTCGAGGACGTTCTCCCGGCTGGACCAGCCCGTCCCGTGCCACGCGAGCTGGGGCAGCAGCGCGACCGCCCCCGTCAACGCGTCGGTCGCCTCGGACCAGTCATCCAGCCCGGCGGCCGTCTTGGCCCGGAGCCTGGCGTCCTGCACCCGGGCCTCGGGAGTCAGCAGGGGGCTCGCCGCGGTGACCTTCCAGAGGGCCATCGCCTGCCGCAGGCCGGCGGGGTCGCCGTCCCGGCGGGCCTGGTCCGTCAGGAGTGTGGCGTACAGCCGCAGGGCCGCGAGCCGGTCGTGCTCTCCGGCACCCTCGTTCAGGACGGCGGCACCGCTGAGGGCCAGGGCGTCCGTCAGGTCCTGCGGGTCGCCGGTCAGCCGGTACCGCGTGCGGAGTGCGTCGGAGAGGTCCACCGCGCGGGCCACGGCGTCGAAGGCGTCGGGGTCGGTCAGGGACACGAGCCGGCGGCGTACGGAGACCACCGCGTCGATGTCGGCCCGCCGGGACCGCGTGGACGCGGGGGCGCTCCGGGCGGCCGCCCGCATCCGGAAGCGGGCCAGCTGCGTCAGGCACTCCACCTCGTCGCTGCTGTAGATGTGGGGGAGCGAGAGCATCCGCTGTGCCGTCGCGGTCGCCGCTTCGAGGTCCGCCGGGTCGCCGAAGGCGTCGTAGCGGGCGAAGTGCGCGTCCGCCAGGAGCTTCAGGAGGTCGGGCAGTTCCGGATCGCCCTCCGCCGGGACGGCGGCGGCACGCCGCAGCACGTCCACGGCCTCCGTGAAGTCCGCCGCCTCGCGGAGGAGGTCGCCGCGCCGGACGAGGGCCGCTCCGAGCGCGCCCGCGGAGTAGGCGTCGGTGTGCGCCGAGAGGTGGCCGCCCGACCAGTCGCCCGGGATGGCGGCCTGGCGGGCGAGCGGGACCGCTTCGTGCAGCGGCTCGTGTCCCCCGGTGTACTCGTGGACCATCAGCAGGGCCAATACCAGGTTGGAGCGGCGCTGCGGCAGCCGGCTGTCCGCCGGACCGGTCGCCGTGAGGACCTTCCGGAACTGGTCCACGGCGGCGACGAGGAGGTCCGGGTCGCCCTGGGCGTGGTACGCGGCCTGGAGGGTCCCGCCCAGGTTGGTGAGGGCGATGGCCAGGCCCGGGTGGGACACCGGCAGCTCGCCGAGCGCAAGGACCAGGGTGTCGAACGAGTCCTTCAGGTCGCTTGCTGTACCGGTCTGGTGGTACCGGTACCGCAGCGTCACGCCGAGGTTGACCCGCATCATCGCGCGGACCGGCCCCGGATCGACCGGGAGGTCGCGCGGCTCGGGGAGGGTCTCGACGGCCGTACGCACGTGTTCGACGGCCCGGTCCAGGAGGCCGCCCTCGCCGGTCTGCCGGAAGAGGGCGAGCTCCGCCAGCCCGCGGAGGCCGTACGCCTGCGCCTCGAACAGCTGCTGGTGGCCCGCGTCCAGGGCGGTCGGCGGCCGCGGTTCGTCCAGGGCCTGGAGCACCTGCCCCAGGGCCGCGGTGTCTCCGCGCGCGTTGCCCAGCATGTACCACGCCTGTGCGCGGATGTTCAGGATGTACGGCGCCAGCCGGAGCTCACCCGGCGGGGCCTCCGGGATCAGGCCGGCCAGCTCGCACGCGACCTCCAGGTCCTGCGGGGACCGGCCGGCCCACTCGAAGCGGAGGACCAGCAGTTCGGCCCCCATGGCGAGCCTCAGCCGGCGCCGCTCGTGGCCGGCCGGGGTGTGGTCCACCAGCGTCACGGCGAGTTCGGTCGCCCGGTCCAGCACGGCGACGTCGCCGAGGGCCTCGGCGCGCTGCCGGATCTGCCAGACCAGCATCTCCTGGGACATGGCCTTGTCCTCACTCCAGCGGCTCTCGCCCACCGGCGTCCTCCGTCCCTTCGCGCCGGGGGATCCCGCTCATCGCAGACCGCCGTGACAGAGCATCTCGACGACCTTGAAGGTGCCGTAGAAGCGCATCATCCGGGCGCGGGCCTGGAGGTCGAAGTGGGTGGTCGCGTGGGTGATGAGGGCCTCCTCCAGACGGGCCCGCTCGTCGGCCGGGCTGGCCTCCGCGTACCGGGCGACCATCGCGTGGGCCGTGTCGTCGTCGGCGCGCAGCCAGCTCTCGACCAGCGCCGCGTAGGTGGCGTGCTGGACGAACTGCATGCCCTTGTCGAACAGGTTTCCCCAGTCCATGTTCTTCTCCTCATCGTGCGGACGGTGCGGACGGTGCGGGCAGATGTGCGGTCGCCTCCGCGGCGAGTGCGGCCTGGATCTCGGGCAGGGCCTCCCGGAGGAGGGCCAGCGGGCCCGGTTCGGCGACGAGGACCCGGGTCGCCTCGCCGAGGAGGACCGGCACCGCGTCGGTGGTGAGCAGGGCGGCCCAGGTCGTGTACGCGCCGCCGTCGCGGTGCAGGGCGACCAGCCACCGCGGGCCCGGGGTGCCCGCTGCCCGGCCCCGTGCGCGCGCGTGCTCCCGGGCGCGGTCCCGGTCCACCCAGCGGGCCGCCGCCACGGTCGCGGACCGTACGGCCTCGGGGACGGCGCCGAGTTCGGCGAGCATCAGGGCGTGCACGAACCACAGGTTCCGCACGTCCGGATCGCGGTCCCCGAGGGTGCGGTCGCCCCGCGCGAGCAGGGCCTGGCTCCGCCGTACGGCTTCGACCCGGTCCCCGCGCAGCCACAGGGAGTGGACCCGCCGTGCGGCGGCGAGGAAGTCGCTGAGCGGGTCGCGCCGGGCCGTCAGCGAGGCCACGACCACCAGGGCCGCGCCCGCCGCCGTCAGGAAGCCGCCGGGGCCGAGGGACACGTCGAGCGGCGCGCCCTCCCAGGTGGCGGGGTCGGGATCGGATACCAGGGCCGTCACGGTCCACAGGAGGGCGGCGAGGCCGGCGGCCGCCCCGCTGATCCGCTGGCGGACGCCGCACCAGCCGAGGTACCAGGCGAGCACCGCCGGGAGGGCGAGGAGCAGCAGCAGGAGGGAGACGCGGGCGTCGCCGCCCGCCCAGCCCAGGGTCGTGCCCAGGCCGACGACGCCGACGGTGGGATGGGCGCCCGCGGGGACGAGGTCGGCGTCCGGGCCGGCGGTCCACGGCAGCAGGCAGCCCCCGGCGCCGAGCAGCACGCCGGCCAGGGTGAGGGTCGCCACGGCCCTGTCCCCGGGGCGCTTCCAGGACCGCCGTCGGCGCGGCTTCGGGTTCGTCGGCGGCGGGGCCTCCGTGGCCCCGGCGGCTCCCGCCGCTGCGCCGGTCCGAGGGCCCTGCCCGGGGACGGCCGGGTACGGGCGGGGCGCCTGCGGCCGCCCGGGGACGGGTGGTGCGGGAGCCACGGTGGCGGAGTCGGTCGTCGGGGCGGCGGTGCTCGTGGGGTCGGAGGGGCCGCCGGTGTGGGGCGCCGAGCCGCGGTCGCCCGCGGGAACCGCGGGAGCGGTCGGTCCGGAGGGCGGTGTCGAGGAGTCCGACGGGTCGACGGGCCCGGGCAGGCGGGAGTCGCTCATGCCGCCCACCGGCCCAGCGGCTCGATCAGGGTGAGGATGCCGAGGAGCACCACGGCGGGCACCGCGAACACGGCCGCCGTACAGGCCAGGGCCGAGGCCGGCGCCCGTCCGGCCGACCGCAGGTGCCGGGCGAGCCGGAACAGCTGCCAGGGCACGAGCGCCATCAGCAGCGCCGCCACCGCCATGTCGCGCACCGGGGCGCCGCCGACCACGTACAGCGGGGGCAGCGGGAAGTGCTGGACCAGCGACCACGAGCCGTAGCCCGTGGTCGTTCCCAGGGCCACGCCGATCAGCGCGGTCAGCGCCGCCGCCGACGGCAGCAGGACCGTCAGGGCCGGCCGGACCGCCCCGGCACCGGAGCCGGACAGGCGCCGGCCCTTCCACCGGCGGCCCCAGGTCACCCCGGCCAGCACCACGGCGGCCACGGCGCAGCCGCCCGCCAGCGAGCCGCCGAAGGCGGCCGCCCCGATCCGCTGGCTCGGCCGTGAGGCGATCAGCAGCTCGGTGCCCGGCCGCTGCCCCGTGCCGATCCGCAGGGCGTACCGGCCGGCCTCGATCCGCTTGCCGTTCTCCACGATCCGGCCCTGCCGCAGCCGTCCGGCCCCGTCCCGGACGGCATACGCGATGCCGTTCGCGACGTCGTACCGGTAGATGAGGTGGGGCGGCTTCGCGCCCTTCCTCTCCGGGATCAGTGCGATGCGCGGCCCGACGAGCTCGGGCAGGGCGGACCCGGCCGGTCCGTCCGCGTACAGGGCGTACTCCCCGGTCCTCGGCACGGTCAGCACCTGGCCCGGGACCGCCGGGACACGGTCGGCGTGGCGCAGCTCGTCCTCCCAGGTCCCCATGAAGCGGTTCTCCGCGCCGATCAGGACGACCCCCGCCAGGCACCACAGGGCCATCGCGAGGGCGTATCCGGCGCGGGTCGGGCCCAGGGAGACGGAGGTGCCGCCCAGCAGGCGCTCCTGGAGCCGCGCCGCGAGCCGGCGCACTACCCCGCCCGCGGAGGAACGGCCGTCCCCCGATGGGCGTAGATCTGCGGAATCCCCGGTACGGAGCGCCCAACTTGGTAGTCTTTCAACCAAGTTGAGCGGCGGCAGGACGATGCTGCCTGTCCCGGCAGCGCCCCTGTCGTGTGCAGTCATGCGTTCGTCCCCACCCTTCACGTCGGCGCAGCCCCGTCCGTGCGCCGATCCCCCGGTCGGCAAGGAGACCCCAGGCAGTGCTTCCGGTGAAATCCCCGTCGTGCTTCCGATCCGCTTCCGGTCCGCTTCCGATTCCGGGGAGGGCGTCATGAGTGCCGGGGTGGACGTCGAAGTGCTGGGCCGGACCCGGCTGCGGGTGGACGGCGCGGAGGTGGCCGTGCCGCCGACGGCGCTGGCGGTGCTCGCCCGGCTGCTGCTCGCCGACGGCGAGGCCGTGACCGTCGACGAGCTCTACCGGGACGTGTGGGAGGCCGGGCCCGGGCCGGTCGGCCGGGCCGACCGGGTCAGCGTGCAGAAGCGGATCGTGCAGTTACGCCAGGCCCTGTCCCGGGACACCGGCGGCGGGGCCCAGCGGGCGGTCGTCAGCACGGAACCCGGCCCGGTGTCGGCGTACCGGCTGGACCTGCCGAGGGAACGCGTCGACGCCCACCACTTCCGCGACCTGGTGGCGCTGGCCCAGCGCGCGGACGCGGTGACCGAGGCCTCCCTGCTGGAGAGCGCGCTCGCCCTGTGGCGGGGCAGACCCCTCATGGCCGTGGAACGGCTGCCGTTCGCCCGGCAGGGCATCGCGGACCTGTGCCGCGTCCGGCTGGAGGCCCGCCGTGCGCTCCTCCGCGTCAACCTCGAACTCGGCCGCGTACCCGAGGCGTTGCGCACGGCCGAGGACCTGGCGGCCGATCTGCCGGGGGACGGGGAGGTCGCGGCCACGGTCGCCGAACTCCGCTCCCGCGTCCGCTCCCTTCACCGCGGCCTGCTGCGCCGGGAGTTCGACGATCCCGCGGTCTCCGTCGTCATCGCCCGCGGCGACCTGCTCACCCAGCGGGACACCCATCTGGTGGTCGGATTCACCGACACCTTCGACACCGCCACCGACCTCGACATCGTCATCAACCAGTCCAGTGTGCAGGGGCAGTTGGTCAACCGTCTCTATGGCGGAGACCGGGCCAGGCTGGACCGCGACCTGCGCGTCGCGCTGCGGGGCGTGCAGCCGGTCGCCAAGGAGTCGCGCTCCGACAAGCGGCGCGGCAAGCTCGTCCGCTACCCGCTCGGCACGGTCGCCGTCCTCCGGCTCCCGGGCGTCCGGGTCTTCGGCGTCGCCTACAGCCGGATGGGCAACGATCTGGTGGCCCGTTCCTCGGTGCCCGAACTCGCCCATGGCCTCGACCGGTTGTGGGAGGCGCTGCGGGACCACGGGCAGCTTATGCCGGTGGCCCTGCCGCTGGTCGGCTCCGGACTGGCCCGGCTGGACGGCACCCGCCACGAGGACCTGCTGCGGATGATCGTCGAGTCCTTCGTGGCGGCCTCCCGCAGGGGCCGGTTCTGCCCCGCCCTGACCATCGTCCTTCCCCAGCCCGTGCTCGACCGCATCGGCATCCCTGAGATCGCCGCCGCACTGGCCGCCCCGTGAGCCCGACGGAAACCGGAGACACCGTGCCGAACGACCAGCATCCCGAGCAGCTCCCGCAGCGGGGACCCGACCCGACGCCGGGCCACCGTCCGGCCGCGGACCCGGACCGGGTCCCGTCCCCGCGCCGGGTCCCGAGCCCCGTGGCCGCCGTCCTGTCCGGCACCCTGAACTGGCGGCTCTCCCCGGAGGGCTGGGAGGCGGTCGGCCGGGCCCTGGACGAACTCGCGGCAGCCGGCGGCAGTCCCGACACGCCCGCCGGGCAGCGGGCGTTCGCGGCCCTGCTGGCGGCCGGGCCGGGCCGTGTCCTGCGGGCCGGTGCCGGCGCCGCCGCCCCCGGGCTCCCGGCACCGCCCCGGATCCGCGAACGCGTCAACCACCTGGTCCACCAACTCGCCACCCCCGCACCCGACTCCGCCGCGCCCGGCGCCACGGCCCGGCCGGCGGCCGGGCGGGCCGAGGAGGGTACGGACGGATGAGCCCCGCAGACGGGGCGCGGACCGGAGCCGGAGCCGTCGAGGAACCGCGGCTGATCGTCCACCTGTACGCGCCCTGCGAGGGACCGGACGCCGCGGCGGCCTACGCGGGCCTGCGGGCCATCTGGTCGGCGGCGCGCTCGCTGTTCCGGATGGACCGGCCGATCCCCGGGGCCGACCTGCCGCACGACCTGCCCGAGGAGCCGCCCGGTCCGGCGCCCCGGACGGCCGGCGGGCCGGCCGAGGAAGCCCTGGCCGCCCAGGAGTGCCCCGACGAGGGCTTCCAGGCCGTCCTGCGCCGCCACCACGACGTGCTGGTCCTGTCGGCCGCCCTCGCCCCGGGGGCCATGCGCGCCCCGGGCGGGGCATCCGCCGGCCCCTCGGGCCGGCCCGTCCCGCCCGATCCCGTCGGCCTTCCCTGGGCGCCGGGACCGGAGCGGCTCGACGCCCTCTGGGACGCCGTCAGCGGCGGCCGGACCGGCGCCCTGCTCGGCGGCGCCCGGCTCCACCTCTGCCGGGCCGCGCCCGGCCGGGCCCCCGTCCCACCTGGCACCGACGTGGTCGCCCTCGACCGGGGCGTGACCCTCTGGGAGCCCGGTCCCGGCGACGACGCGCGGGCCGAACGCCGCCTGTACCTCGCCGCGGACACCGCCGACGACGACCTGCTGAGCGCCTGGACCTGGTCCCGCGGCGACCTCGCCCTCCCGCGGCTGGCCCGCTACCTGCTCCACGCCGCCAAACTCCGCTACGAACTACGGGTGTTCGCGCGCGACACCGGTGACGTGCGCCTGCCGGACGCCGAGCCGGGGCCGCCGGACGGCGGGCCCGGAGCCCTCGACCGACGCGCGGGGCGGCTCGCCCGGCGGCGCGGCGCGGCCGCCGCCCTCGCGCTCTCCCTCAGGGAACTGCACCGCACCGGGGCGATCGCCGCCGCGAACATGGCCGAGACCCTGCGCGACCGGGAGTCGGCGGTCCTCGCCGGGGCGGGGCCGATCGCCGACGACCGGCAGCTGGCCGCATGGTTCCTCGCCCGCGTCGACGACGAGGCCCACTACCTCGAACTGGCCGCGTCCCAGGCGGAACAGGCCCTCGCCCTGCTGCCCCCGCCACCCGAGCCGTTTCCCGCCGCGCCCGGGCCGGCCCGCCCCGCGTCCGACCCGCACCCGACCCGATCCGGGCCGTCCCGTCCCCCGTCCGACCCGCACCCGGATCCGTCCGACCCGGCCCGCACCGCCTCCGACCCGCACCCGAGCCGACACCGAGCCGAGCCGTCCGGTGCCGTGCCCCACCCGGCCGGTCCGCCGCCCGCCGGCCGCCCTGACCCGGCCGACGGGGACGTCGCCCGCACGGTCTTCGTGGTCCACGGCCGCGACGACCAGGCCCGCGACGCCGTGTTCACCTTCCTCCGCGCCCTGGACCTGCGGCCGCTGGAGTGGGAGACCCTGGTCGCCGGGACCGGCAGCGCCGCCCCCTACCTCGGCGAGGTCATCGGCCACGCGGTCCGCCGCGCCCAGGCCACCCTGGTCCTGATGACCCCCGACGACGTGGTGAACCTGCACCCGGGCCTGGGCGGGGACGGCGGGGACGGAACCGGCGCCGGGCTGCAGGCCCGCCCCAACGTGCTCCTCGAACTGGGCATGGCGCTGGCCGCGTACCCGGACCGCACCGTCATCGTGAGGGCCGGGGACCAGCGCGAGGTCACCGACCTGGGCGGCCGCAACTTCATCCGGCTGGACGCCGGTCCGGCCTGCCGCCGGAAGATCGCGGACCGGCTGCGGTCGGCCGGCTGCCGGGTCGACGACAGCGGCCAGGACTGGCTGGCCCCCGGCCTGTTCGCGGCCCTGGACGCCTACAGCCGCACCCTCCCGGTCCCCGACCCGCCGGTCCCGGTGCGCTGAGCCGCGGTGCGCGGTCGCCGTGCGGGCGGCTGATGACGGCGTACGACCGGTGAGGGAGGGCCGGGGCTCGCGTCCGCACACGGCGACGCCCCGCGCCGTTCGTGGCGCGGGGCGTCGTACGACCGGCCCGACGGGCCGGGGGAGCGGCCGTCAGCGGTGGCCGCGCAGCTTGCGGAGGAGGCGCTGCGCCTGGCTGCGCCTGCGGGGGTCGGCCGCGGCCCGGCGGACGGACGCCGCCGCGCTACGGCCCTGGGGGCTGTGGGCGAATCGCTTGATGCGGGCCAGCAGTGCGGTCATGGGAGACTCCTCGGATCGTCGCGGTACGGCGTCCCTGCGGGCGCCGCCTATCGGAAGAACGCCAGGTAGCAGTCGAAGAGCTTCATGCGGTGCGGCTGCTCGGCCCTGACCCCGTCCCCTGCCGGGGCGGGGTGCTCCTCGGGGGCCGCGGTCACGTACGTCCAGATCCTGTGCACGATGTCCGCCTTCCTTCCGTCGAGGGCGAGTGCTGCGGTCTTCGCGTTCTGTCACTCCGTGTTGCCCGTCGACGACGCTTCACACCTGCGGGACGGCTCCGGTTCGGGTCCAAGGCCCAGGGGGCCCTGAGCGCCGGTGTTCTGGCGATCCGTCAGGAGATGCGGGCGTGGTGACGGCGGTCCGGAGGAGCGGAATGATCCACCCGTACCCGGGTACCCGGACGCTGACCAACCCGCATGGGAGGAAGCAGTCATGGGCCTGGGAATATTCATCATCATGATCGGCGTCGGCGCCGTTCTCACCTTCGCGACCGACTGGGAGCTGGAGGCGGTGAACCTCGACCTGGTCGGCCTGATCCTGATGGCGGTCGGCTTCCTCGGAACCGCCGTCTACGTCAGCGTCCTTCGCCGCCGCCGGATGGTCGTCCCGTCCGTCGCGCCGACGGTCGTCGAGGACGACCGCCGCGACCTGCTCTGAGGCGGCGAGGAAGCCGGGTGGGTGAGCGGCGTGCGGAGACGCTCACCCTGAGGTCCCCCGGGCCGGGGGACGGCGCTTCCGCACGGGCCGCTCCAGGTGGAGCCTGCCCGTGAGACGTCTCCGCGAGCCGTCCGAGGCAGCGTGAGCATGGAGGCCGCTCGATCCCGGCGAGGGGCTACTTGAGCTCGATCTCGACGAAGGCGAGCGGCTCGGTGCCGGCGTTGACGACCTCGTGTTCGCCGCCGGCCGGCCGTGCGTAGGACTCGCCGGCCCTGAGCTCCGAGACGGTGCTGCTCCCGTCCGGGGTGATCACACGCGTCCGCCCGTCGGTGACGGGGACGACGACATAGTCGTAGGCGTGCACATGGTTGCCGGTCGACTGCCCGGGTTCGAAGTCCCAGCGCGTGACGCGGACCCGGTCGTCCTCGTGCTGCGTGGTCGCGCGTGCCGTCGTGGTCATGGTCGCTCTTTTCGCCGTGGTCGGTTCGGGCGCCGCGGCCGGGCCGCACCGCCCCGACCAGCAGGTTAACCGCAGGCGTCGGCCACGGTGCGGGAGGGCCGTCCCGGGAGCGCGGCGCGGGGTCCCGTACCGAGGGCGCGGGGCGGACGGCCCCAGCGGGAGAAGGGACGACCCTGCCGGGGCCTCCCGTGTCCGCGGGTGCCGGGGGCCGGGGGAGGCGGTGTGCGCCGCGGCGCCGTCGACCGGCACCGGCCGCCGTGCGTCACCGGGTCCCCCTGCGCACGCCGGCGCGGACGGGCGTGACGCTCCACCACGCCATCGCCACGCCCACACCGAACACCATCATCAGCACGACCGGCACGAGGGATTCCTTCCGAGTCCGGGGGTCGGGCCCGCGGGGGCGCCGTTCACGAGTAGACGACCGTGACCTGCTCGAAGCCGAGGCCGCGCAGGAGCTTGTCCAGCATCTCGGTCGTGTTCTTCTCCGCCCGGGCCGTCAGCCCGGACTCGCGGGCGGCGTCGCCGATCCGCTCCGAGGCGAGGACGTTGACGGCCTGCTCGCTCGACGGGTTGTCCGAGAAGAGGTCGCCGAGGCGGTCGAGCAGTCCGCGCTGCTTGGAGACGGCGTACGAACGCTTCGGGTCGAGCGCCGGCGCGCCCAGCCGGGCGTGCGGCAGGCGCAGGGTGGCCTGGTTCCGTTCGGCGTCGACGGTCACGGCGTCGTCCCCGAGGCCGCCCAGTTCGACGTAGGCGCCGACGCTGCCGTTCGCCACGTAGAGGGTCCGCGTGCCGCGGATCGCGTCCGGCAGGAACCGGGCGTCGCGCTCCAGGTCGACCACCACCTGGTAGGTCCCCGCCGCGCCCTCGTACCGGCTCAGGTCCTGCACGGACTTCAGCACGGCCGGGCCGGTCCGGTCCTGCACCCGGGTCCCGAAGACGTCCAGACCGGGGAGCCGGAAGAACTGGCCGATCAGCATGAGGGCGACGGCGACCACGACCAGGGCGACGATGACGGTCCGCCATCTCCCCCGGGTGCGCTTCTCGGTCCGGTCGTCGGTGGGCGAAGGTCTGATCTCGGTGTCGTGTCCCATGCTCGCCTCGTGCCCGCGTCGGGGCCTCCCATTCCCAACTCTCGCCACGCCGAGCGGGGTTGGGACGGGTGGGGAGCGTGTGCCGCGGTCGCGGCCCGACGGCGCCCGGCGGGGCATACAGCCGGGGGGTCGCGGGTACGCGGGCTCCGTCCGAAGGCGGTCGTACGCAGGAGGGGCAGGAACATGATCGGGTGGACCGAGGTGCGCAGACGAGTCGGTGGGGCGGGAGGCGGCGGGAAGGGCGTCGCGGTGAAGCCGGCCGGAGCCGGGCCCGGTGGAGGCGCCGAGGACGGCGCCGCGCCGGTCCGCGCGGTGCCGAGCGTGAAGGAGCCGGCCGCGCCCCCGAAGCGGAAGGAGGCGGCGGCGCCGGTCCGGCGCGGGCCCGGACGGTTCGTGCGGGTGCTCGTCACCCTCCTCGCCCTCGCCGCCATGGTGGCGTTCGCGGTGGTCCTGGCCGGGCTCACCCTGGAGGCCTCGCCGGCGTCCGTGCCCCTCACCCACAACAACCTGACACCGGGCAGTTCGATCGAGAACTACCTCAACCAGCCCGGGTTCGTGGACACCGTCAAGCAGCTCGGGGGGAACATCGCCCTCGGCGTGCCCTTCGGAATCCTGCTGCCGCTGCTGTCCCGCAGGACCCGCGGATTCCTCCGGGTCGCGTTCGTCACCGCCGCCACCATGCTGCTCGTGGAGCTGGTCCAGGGCGCGCTCATCACGGGACGCGCCTTCGACATCGACGACGTCCTCCTGAACACGTCGGGGGCGCTCATCGGCTACCTGCTCCTCGGCCGACGGCTGGGGCGCGCGGTGCGCCCCCGTACCCAGCCGCGGTGGTGGCAGCGGAGGCGTACCGCCGTCCCGTCCGACTGAGGTGCGCGGCGCCGGCACCGCCTTCGAGGACGCATCTGTTCGAGAAGAGGGGTTTGGCGGCGCCGGATCGGTACATGCGGAGTGCAGGAGATTCTCGGGCCACGAACTGGAGGCGCATCATGGGCATCATCGCGTGGATTCTCATCGGCCTGCTGGCCGGACTGATCGCGAAGGCCCTCATGCCGGGCAAGGACCCCGGCGGCATCATCGTCACCATCCTGATCGGCATCGTCGGCGGCCTGCTCGGCGGCTGGCTCGGCAAGGTGATCTTCGGGGTCGACGCCATCGACGGGTTCTTCGACCTCTCCACCTGGATCGCCGCCATCGTCGGCTCGATGATCCTGCTCCTCCTCTACCGTGTCCTCACGGGCAACCGAAGCCGTCGCGCCTGATCCGGTCGAGGCGCGGGGGACTTCCCCCCACCCCCGCGACACGACGGAACGGCCCCACCACCGGAAGGTGGTGGGGCCGTTCCGTCGTGTCGGTGCGAACGATCAGCCGGGCGAACCGGCCGTGTCCGGGCCGACCGGGCCGGCCGGGCGCTCCCGGCCGGGCCCGGTCCTGCGGTCAGCGGACCGCCGTCACCCGCCGAGCCACGCGTTGTGGACGGTCAGCGTCGACGTGTTGCCCTGCTTGTCCGCGACCACGGCGGAGAGGGAGATGCCGCTGTCCTTCGCCGGGCTCTTCACGCTGATCGACCCGTTCCGGACCTGCACCCGCTGCCAGGTCTTTCCCGCGTCGTAACTCACCGACACCGCCAGGGACTTGAGGTTCCTCCCGGCCGCGGAGCCCTGCACGGTCACCGGGACCGCGACCGTGGCGCGCTCCGGGGCTCGCGAGGCGAGGTCGACCGGGGCGGTGAAGCGGACGGTGGAGACCGGGAGCGCGGTGGTGGCCGCGACCTGCCGGGAGCGGAACGTGAAGCCGGTCTCGACCCGGGTGGCCGCGCCCGCGACTCCCGCGGGGCGCTCCACCGAGGTCACCAGGCGGTACTCGGCATCGGCGCCGTCGACCGTGAAGGGCTTCGCGCCGGTCAGCGGGTCGTCGTTCTCGGCGACCTCGACGCCGTCGCGGTACAGCGTCGACCTGGCCGAGGCGTACGGGGAGAACCCGGGGTGCCCGGCGCCGTCGGCGAACAGCGGCAGCGAGCCGACGAGCAGCTGCTCTCCCGTCGCCGGGTCGGGGGCGGTGCGGAACACTCCGGCGCTCTCGCTCAGGAGGGGCCCGAAGACACCGGTGTTGAACGTCTCCCGGTACGTCCGACCCGCCTCGTAGCGCTTCGGCAGGGCCGTCTCCCAGCTGCCCTCGTAGGCCGGGTAGCCCCACTGGTCGGGCGCGCCCGCCTGGTCGAACTTGGTGCGCCACTCGACGCCGTCGGCGGTGGAGACGTAGAAGGTACGGGTGCCCGGTGCGGGCTGCAGGTCGGAGAAGCCGTTGCCCTCCGGTGCGCCCGGGATGCGCGCGAAGGGGGAGACGAGGGCGGACTTGCCCGGGGCGGAGGCTCCGAGGCCGACCTTGAGCGTGGCGAGCTCGTTCGCCTTCACGTGCCTGGTGTAGCCGGTCGAGACGGTGTCCGTCCGGCCGCCGAAGGCGACCGAGTACTGGCTGGTGGCGTCCTTGAGGAAGTGCGCGTCCCAGGTCTGCAGCAGCGAGCCGTCGGTGACGGCCGGGCCCAGGTGGGCGGTGCGGAAGCCGGTGAAGCCCCGGAGGACCCAGCCGTTGCCGACCCGGCCGATGTCGGTGCCGCCGAGTTCGTAGTACGTGCCGCCGTAGTCGACCGTGTCGATGCCGGGCACGGTGAGGTCGACGGGCTTCGTGGTGCGCGCGTCGGCCGTGACCACGGTGTCGCCGGAGATCTCCAGCTTCGGCTGGGCGATCCAGTCGGTGCCCTTCTTGAAGTCCGAGGGGTCCTCGTAGACGGCCGTGTTGAAGGTGTAGGTGCCCTTGGGGACCCGGATGGTGTGGCTGCCCGGCTCGTCGACGACGCGGGTCTCGAAGCCGGCCGCGGGGCCGGAGATCCCGATCAGGGTGCTCTGGAAGTGCCGGGCGTCCGCGCCGTCGCGTCCGACGGCCCGGAGGGTCACGTCGTACGACTCCGCCTCCCGCTCGGCCACGGCGGCCGTGCGGACGGACTGGCCCGCCGCGGTGGCGGTGACGTAGCCCGAGTAGCCGCCGTCGGCGTCGCCGATCCGGGTGTCGGCGGTCAGATCGACCTCGGCCCTGCCGCCCGCGGGGACGGTGACGCGGTCGGCGCCGAGCGTGAAGAACCCCGCGGGGGCCGGTGCGCCCTCGGGGTCGAGGCCGGCGACCGACAGGTCGAGGGTGACGTCGGTGGTGCCGAGGTTGCGGTAGGCGACCGTGCGGGTGAGGGGCAGGTCGTCGGCGTGCGGCCACGCGGCCGTGCCGAAGTTCAGCGAGACCGGGTCGGCGACGACGGTCTGCGCGAGCGCCCTGTCGACCTGGATGCGGCCGGTGCCCTGCTGGAAGGGGGTGTGGTCGCCGCCCTTGGCGGACGCGGTCAGCGCGCCCTTGAGCTCGGCGGACTTCCAGGCCGGATGCCGCTGCTTGAGGAGGGCCGCCGCGCCCGCGACGTGCGGGGTGGCCATGGACGTGCCGTCGAGCTGCAGGTACCCCGGGGCGGGGTGGGGCGTGCCCGGGCGCGTGTCGATCGCGCTGCCGGCCGCGGCGGCCGCGGTGATGGCGACGCCGGGCGCGGTCACGTCCGGCTTGACGGCGCCGTCACCGACGCGGGGGCCGGTGCTGGAGAAGGGGGCGAGGCGGTCGTCGCGGTCGACGGCGCCGACGGTCAGCGCGGCGTCCGCACTGCCCGGGGAGCCCACGGTCGAGGCGCCGCCCTCGCCCTCGTTGCCCGCGGCCACCGTGAACAGGGTGCCCGTCTCGGCGGACAGCCGGTCGACCGCCTCCTCCAGGGGGTCGACGCCGGGGCTGTCGGGGGCGCCGAGGCTGAGGTTGACGACGTCGGCGCCCTGGGCGACGGCCCACTCCATGCCGGCGAGGACGGCGGAGTCGTCGCCGAAGCCGTCGTCGTCGAGGACCTTGCCGCTGATCAGCTTGGCTCCGGGGGCGACGCCCTTGAAGCGGCCGCCCGACGCGGCTCCCGTGCCGGCGGCGATCGACGCGACGTGGGTGCCGTGCCCGACGCGGTCCTCGGCGTCGGCGGAGGCCGAGAAGTTCTTCTCGCCCACCACCTGGGAGGCGAGGTCGGGATGGGTGCGGTCGACGCCCGTGTCGAGGACTGCGATCGTGACGCCCGTGCCGTCGTAGCCGGACTCCCAGGCCTTGTCGGCGCCGATCTGCCGGACGCTGCGGTCCAGGCTCGCGGTCCGCACGCCGTCCAGCCACACCGAGGCGATGCCGGAGGCCGTGGCGCGCAGGCCGTCACCCCGCCGGTCGGTCAGCGCCTCCCAGACCTCGGCGACGTCGTCCGGGGTGGTGCCGACGGCGTCGGCGTCGAGGGTGGGGAAGGTGCGCCGCAGCTGGGTGTCCCCGGCGGCGCGCACTCCGGCCCGTGCGGCACCGGCGCCCGCCCCGCCGTCGTACCGCACGATGAGCCGGAGCCCGTCCCGGTGGCTGTCGCGCAGCCGCGCGTCGGTGAGCACACCGAGGTCGAAGAGCCGCTGGTCCAGCCGGCCGGCGGTGAGCAGGCGCTGCGCGTCGGCGGGCACGACGAGCGTGCGGTCCCCGACGCGCTGGACCTGGACGGGTATGTGCTCGCGGCCGGCGGCGGCTTCGAAGCCCACCATCCGGCCCTGGGCGTTCACGACCACGCGGTCGCCGGTGACCAGCGGGATCCGCTGGCCGCCGCCGGGGCGCGGAATCTCGGGTGCGGCCGTCGCGGGGCCGGTCGTGCCTGCCAGCAGGGCCACCGACGTGGCCGCTGCGACGGTGAAGGCGCGTGCTCTCTTCACATGTGCGCGCAAGTCTCCCCCAGGGAGCTCGGGATGAGGTCGAATGATCGGTTCCGGCGGGGACGCGACGGCGTCCGCCCACCGGTCAGCGCAGTATGTGAGGTGATCGACTCCGGGGTCCGCGAGAGGGATCCCGCCCAGCGCTTTCCGGCCATCCGGCGGGCTCCGCGTGCGATGGGGCCACGACGGCTCCGTGACGGTTGCGTGACACCCGCACGATCCTTGTGCGACAACGACCCCGCCGGATCCTCCGGATCCCGCTTCCCGCCGCCTTCCCGGGGCCGGCGCGGCTCTCCTCGGAGGGGCGGCTTCCTCTTGGCCGTATCCGCACCCCGGGCGCGGGCCCCGGAGGGCGGGACCGCCCGGTCCGGGGGAGCGGGGGCGCAGCACACCGCCGGTCCGGGGGAGGGGGCGCAGCAGTCGGCCGGGCCTCGTCGAGGCCCGGCCGAGTGTCGTGCGCGGGTGTCTAGTTGAACGGGTCGAGCGTCACGTACGCCTGCTGCGGGTTGCCGTCGTGCACCAGCGACTCGTGGGCGCCGACGTCGTCGAAGGCGAAGCCGTAGGCCTTGCCGTCGGCCATCTGGGCGTGGATCTTGCGCGAGTAGTGGTTGGTCACCGCGTCCTGGTAGAAGCCGGCGGACGAGGTGTCGGGCTGGTTGGGGTTCGTCAGCAGGGTGGAGCGGTTGAAACCGGCGCAGAGCGTACGTGAGATGGGGCCGCGCACCTGGTCGTTGGGGGCGTCGAGGAGCTTGTAGCAGCCGAAGACGCTGTCGGAGTCGGGCTTCTGGAACGAGGTGACGACCGCGCCCGAGGAGTTGGTGAAGTTCATGACGTTGCCCGAGACCCGGCCGAAGTACTTCACGGAGGGCTGGTTCGCGAACGGCGTCACGGTCAGCGTCGACGAGGCGTACTTGCTCCAGACGCGGTTGATGTAGTCGTTCATCACCCCCGACGGCAGCGCGCCGGCCTCGATGCCGTGCCCCGGGGCGAGGGCGCGCAGCACCGTGCCGTCCGAACGGGTCTGGACGAGGTTGGCCCAGCCGCCGGGCTGGCCGCGCAGCGCGTCGTAGAAGCCCCGGTAACCCCCGGGCTTGAGCCGGCCCGTGGTGGCGACGGAGCCGTCGGGGCGCTTCACGCCGACGGCGTAGGGCGCCGACACCAGGTCGACCTGGGTGCTGTTGATCCAGAGTCCCGCGTCGTTCAGCGTGTACTCGGACCAGTTGAAGAGGATGTTCCTGTTGGGGTCGCTCGGGTTCTGGACCGCCGGCTGCACCAGACCGCCGGTCGCCACCTTGAAGACCAGCTTCTGGCCGTAGCTGAAATAGATCCGGCCCGAGAACTTCGGCAGCCGGATGGTCATCGAACGGCCGTTGGCGGGGCCCGCGATGGAGGCGTCCGGCGCGGGCGAGGGCACGGAGCCCCCGGCCGGCCAGGGGTGGAAGGTGCCGTTGGCGTCGGCCCAGCCCTGACGGCCCGTGGAGAGCTCGGTGCCGAGGTTGTAGACGTACACCTGCTCCCCGCGGCCGGAGTTGTTCGCGAAGGTGAGCGGGATGGTCGCGGGGACGGCGGCCTCGACGCTGTCGGAGGGGCCGACGACGGCGACGGCGGTGCCGATCAGCGCGGCGGCGACCAGCGGGACGAGGACGGCGCGGCCGCGCCTGTGCCTGCGGTGTGCGGACATGTGGGGCTCCTCGGAGGTGGGGACTCCGTGTGGGGGGAATCCGTGGGTGAGTGGGTGAGTGGGTGAGTCGGTGGGCGCGTGGCTGAGGGGGTGCCGAGCCGGTGACGACCGGGTGGGGTCGCGGAGCGGCGCGGTGGGCCCTCAGGGTCTGAGAGCGCTCTCAAGAATGGTGAGGGTGAGATGGACCTGTCAATGGTTGCGGGGCGTCCCGGGCGAACGCGGCGAGGGGAAACGGGCGTTCGGAGGCCGTCCCGGGTCGCCGCCGGGTGCTCGATCGGCTCAGGCGCGGCGCGCCTCGGCCGCGGCGGCCGCGCGCCGTGGAGGATCGACGGCAAGGTGACCGCGGCGCCGGTGACCAGAACGCCGGTGACGGTCGCCCGTCGCCCGCCACCACCCCGCAGACTGGAGGGATCCGGCCATGAGACCGCTCGCACGCCCGCTGTCCCCGCGCCCCGCCGACCGCCCGGCTACGGCGTGAACGCCGCCCCGCGCGGAAGCGCGCCGGAGGAGGGCGGCTACGGCGAGGCGGTGTTCCCTCCCGGACGGCAGGGCGAGGACGAGCGCATCGACCTCGGCGCCCTCGCCTACGACGACCTCACCATGGCGCGCTTCCGCGCCCTCGGGGTCGGCCCGGGGTGGCGCTGCCTCGACGTCGGCGCCGGCACGGGCACCGTCTCCCGCCGGCTGCTCGAAGAGGCCGGGGCGACGGGCGTGCTCGCCGTGGACCGCGACGTGCGCTTCCTCGTCGAGCGCCCCGTGACCGGCCTCGACGTCATCGAGGCCGACGTCACCGATCCGGACTTCGACCCCGGCCGGTTCCGGCTCGTCCACGCGCGCTTCGTCCTGATGCACCTGCCGGAACGCGAGCGCGTCATCGCCCGGCTGGCCCGCCTCGTCGAGCCGGGCGGCGTGCTGGTGATCAGCGACGCGGTCGACCTGACGAGCGACCGGACGCCCGCAACCCCCTACACCCGGGTGATGCGGGCGATGTGGCGGGCGCTGCGGGAGACCATCGGCACCGACGTCACCGGGGTGCCCGCCTATCCGCAGCTGCTCAGGGAGGCGGGCCTCGTCCCCGTCGCCGCCGAGATCCATGTGCCGCCGCTGCTCGCGGGGAGTCCGATCAGCCGCTTCTGGGCGGACACGTGGGAGCGGAGCCGGGCGCCGATGCGCGCGACGGGCCTCGTCGACGACGCGGCCGTCGACGAGGCGATCCGGTACCTGGAGTCCGACGCCTGCGCGGCGCTCTCCGCGGGGATGCTCACGGCCTGGGGCCGCAGACCGCTCGACGTCCCCTGAGGAGGCGGGCGGTGGCGCCCGCCGGCCCGCCCCGGCGGGCCCGTCACCAGTAGTGCGCGAACCCCATGGCGGCGACCAGGAAGCCGCCGCCGACGCCCGCCAGGGCCGTTCCGGCGACCCAGCCGACCGGAGCCCCCGTGCCGCCGCCGGGCCCGGGCACGAGCGCGCCGGCCGTCCGGGTCTGCCGCCACAGGAACGCCGCCACCAGGACGCCGGTGGCCACGGGAAGCACCACCTCCCGGCTCGTGAAGTACGGGACGGCTCCGCTGACGGCCGCGATCGCGCCGAAGCCGAGCAGCACGCCGAGCCCGTCGAAGCCCGCGCCGAGGCGGCCCGGCCGGTCCTGCAACCGGGTCGACGCACCGACCGCGGCGATCGCCGCGAGCGGGACCATGAGGAGCACGTACCAGCGCCAGGCCACCCCTTCGAGGATCCACCAACTGACCAGCAGGCCGAGTGCCGGGCCGCTGCCCGCGACGGCCACCTGGATGCCGAAGGCTCTGCGCCGCTCCTCCCGGCCCGTCAGGGACGAGGACACGAGGAGCGGGGCGGACGAGCAGACCAGGGCCGCGAAGACGCCCTGGAGGATCCGCCCCGTGACGAGCACACCGGAGGCAGGCGCCGTGGTGAGCAGCACGGCGATGAGCGCGAAGCCCATGAGGCCGGTGAGCAGGGCTCTCTTGCGGCCCATGAGGTCGGCCAGGCGTGCGCCGAACACCAGCGTCACCACGAAGGCCAGCACGTAGAGAGTCGGCACCAGTTGCAGGTAGAGCGTGGACGTCAGTCGGATGATGCCCCCGCCGTACCCCAGGTCCGCGTAGCCGCCCCGCCACATCGCCGCCAGGAAGGACGCCGCGTCGAACAGCACGACCGCCTGGGCCAGGGCCACCATCACCAGGCCCCGCCCGCTCCCGGTGAGCGCTGCGGGCGGGTCCGCGGGCCGGGCCGGGGCCGTGGGCGGGCCCCAGCCGCCGGCCGGCGGCCCGACGGGCCGGGCGCGGGCGCGCTCGGCTCCGGAGTACGCCGGGGCCGTCGGGGTGTAGGCCGGCTGCGGGGGGACCCGCTGGGCGAGCCGGTCCCGCGGATCCGGCACGGCGGCGGGCCGGCCGGCGGGCGGGGCGGGCGCGTAGTCCAGCAGATGGGCGGCGCGACGGCCGAGTTGGGCCAGCACGGCCCCCGGCAGCCACTCGCCGGCCCCCTCGGCCGCCGTCCGGTCGGCGACCTCCTGGGGGGCGGGCCGCTTGGCCGGGTCCTTCTCCAGACAGGCGCGGACGAGGTCGACGAGCTCGTCCGGTACCCCCGTCAGGTCCGGCTCCTCCTCGGCGATCCGGAACAGATGCGCGTTCAGACCCGTCTCCGTCGCGCCGAACAGCAGCCGTCCGGTGGCGGCGTAGACGAGGAGCGCCCCCAGGCAGAACACGTCGGAGGCCGGGGTGAGTTCGAGGCCGCGCACCTGCTCGGGCGACATGAAGCCGGGCGATCCGATCAGCATGCCGGTGCGGGTGTGCAGACTGTCCCCGGCGAGGCTGTCCATCGCCCGCGCGATGCCGAAGTCGATGACGCGCGGGCCGTCCACGGTGACCAGGACGTTCGACGGTTTGAGGTCCCGGTGGATCAGGCCCGCCTCGTGCACGGCGCGCAGGGCGAGCGCGAGACGGTTGGCGAGCGTGGTGACCGACCGCTCCGGCAGCGGACCGAAGTCCTGCGCCACGACGGTGGTCAGGTCGGGGCCGGGGATGTACTGGGTCGCCACCCACGGCACGGCGGCCTCGGTGTCGGCGTCCAGGACGTCGGCCGTCCAGGCCCCGCCCACCCGCCGCGCCGCGGCGACCTCGCGGGCGAACCGCCGCCGGAACTCGGGGTGCTGGGCGTGCTCGGCCTGGACGACCTTGACGGCGACCGTGCGTCCCACGTCGGAGCGGCCCAGGTAGACGAGGCCCATGCCGCCCGCGCCGAGGCGGGCGATCAGACGGTACGGGCCGATGTGTGCGGGGTCCTCCCCCGTCAGCTGTTCCACGGTGGAGAGGTCAGCCCTTCGCGTGCGCGGGGCGGCCGTCGAGCGGCGGGACGGCGGTCTCCGGCGAAGCGGACGGTGCGGTGTGGCCCATGCGGTGATCCCCCTGGATGGTCGCGGAGAACCCAAGGTAGAGCACGGGTCCGAGGCCCGGTGGGGAAGTCGGTGCATCCCGCCGCGCACCCCCTAGTCTGGAGTCATGACAGTCGTGCGGGTCGGCGGCGTCGACGTCGCCTATACGAGGAAGGGGCGGGGGCCGGTCCTGGTCCTCGCCCACGGGGCCGGGAGCGACGGGCGGATGTGGCAGCCGCAAGTCGAGGCGCTGGCCGACGAGTTCACGGTGGTGGCCTGGGACGAGCCGGGGGCCGGGCGATCCGGTGCGCTGCCGCCGGGCTTCGGCGTCGAGGACTACGCGCGCGCCCTGGCCGCGGTCGTCGAGGACGTGGACCTCGGGCCCGCCCAGGTGGCGGGACTGTCCTGGGGCGGGACGGTGGTCCTGGAGCTGTACCGGCGGCGGCCGGACCTGGTGCGCTCGCTGCTGCTGGTGGACACGTACGCCGGGTGGAAGGGCTCGCTGCCGCCGGAGGAGGTCGCCGAGCGGGTCGAGGGGGCGCGGCGGATGCTCGCGGTACCCCGGGAGGAGTTCGACCCGACGCTGCCGGGTCTCTACGCGGACGGCCCGCCGGAGCTCTTCGCCGAGCTGCTGGAGGCGATGGGCCGGGACGTGCGGCCGGAGAGCATGGCCGTGCAGCTCTCCCTGATGGCCGAGGCCGACGAGACCGACCTGCTGCCCCGGATCACGGTCCCGACCCTGCTGCTCTGGGGCGAACTCGACGCCCGGTCGCCCCTGGACATCGCCCTCGCCTTCCAGGACGCGATCCCGCACGCCGAGCTCGTGGTGATTCCCGAGGTGGGCCACATGAGCAACCTGGAGGCGCCGGAGGCCTTCACCGCCGCCGTCCGCACCTTCTGCCGGGCACACGTCTAGGGGGGTGTCGTCGAGCACGCCGTCGCGGGGCCGGACAGGACCTCGACGACGCCCCGGTGAGCGCCCGCCGAGCACGTACGCCCACCGGTCCGGTGCGGGACCCGGCGGTTCCCCTTCGACGGGCGGGGGCTCCGGTCCGGTGAAAGGCTGAGGACGTACCTGGCGGAACCCGGAACCGTGAAAGGCCCTCGCGATGATCACCACCGACTTCGTCCCCGGCTCCCCCTGCTGGCTCGACCTCGGCGCCCCGGACGTCCCGGCCGCGGCCGCCTTCTACAGCGGCGTCCTCGGGTGGGACTACGAGTCCATGGAGGCCCCGGAGGGCGAGGACATGGAAGGCGGCATGTTCCGGAACGACGGGAAGATCGTCGCCGGGCTCGGCAGGCTGACCGAGCCGGGAGCGCGTTCGGCCTGGATGGTCTACTACAGCGTCACCGACGCGGACGCCGCGACGCGGGCCGTGGAGGAGGCGGGCGGCACCGTGCGGGTCCCGCCGACGGACCTCGACGAGTGGGGTCGGATGGCGCAGTTCAGCGACCCGCTGGGCGGGCAGTTCGCCGTCTGGCAGCCCGGTACGAGCAAGGGCGTCGAGCAGGTCGACGCCCCGGGCTCCCTGTCCTGGGTCGAGCTGTACACGACCGACGCCGCGGCGGCGAAGCGCTTCTACGGCAGCGTGTTCGGCTGGCAGTACAGCGAGATGCCGATGCCTGGCGGAGGCGGCGCGTACACGATCATCACCCCGGCCGGACTGTCCGAGGAACGCATGCACGGCGGCCTGATGGAGGTCGGCGAGGCCGACCTGGCGCTCGCCCACGGGCGGCCCTACTGGCACCCGGTCTTCGCCGTCGCCGACTGCGACGCCGCGGTCGGCCGGGTCACCGCGGGCGGTGGGGACGTGCAGATGGGGCCGGACGACGCCGAGGGCGTCGGCCGGCTCGCCGTCTGCCTCGACCCGGCGAAGGCCGACTTCGTGGTCCTGGCCCCGCCCGCCGGCTGAGCCGCGGCCCGGGCTCAGCGCTTCAGCACGCCGTCCAGCCACTCCAGGACCTCCGGCGTCACCGGGTCGGTGATGTCCGCGAACTCCTCGTGCTTCTTGAGGAACTTGGCCACGTACGGGCAGACCGGCACGATCCGCATGCCCGAGGCGCGCACGTCGGTCAGGGCCTGCTCGACCAGGACCGAGGCGAGGCCCCGGCCCGCGTACGCCTCGTCGATCTCGGTGTGGAAGAAGACGCGCCGGTCCTCGCGGTCGCGGTACGCCGTGAGGCCCGCGCGCTGCTCGTCGACGAGGATCTCGTAGCGGTGGCGCGGGTCGACGCGGCGGACGACGGGGGTGGTGGCTGCCTGCTCGCTCATGGCGTGCCTTTCGGTCCGGGGGTCTGCGGAGGTGGTGTGCTGCGGGGTGCTTGCCCGCGGTCGCGGGGACGGTGTGCCGCGGTGCTCGCGCACGCGGCCGCGGGGCTCAGGTGCGGGGAGGGTTCCCGCGGGGGGTGAGGGCGGCGTTCGGCAGGGCCGGCGCGGGCAGGCGGTCGCCGGGGTAGCCCTCGACGTGCCCGAAGCGTTCGGAGGCGCGCTCCCACTCCTCGCGGGCCTCGGCGATGTCCTCGTGGCTGCGGCCGATGAAGTTCCACCACATGACGATCTCCTCGCCGAAGGGCGTACCGCCGATGAGGACGGCCCGCGCGCGGCGGTCGGAGTCGTTCGTCAGGGTCAGGCTGTCGTGTCCGGTGCCGACGTATCCCAGCTCCGCCGGGCGGAGACGGGTGCCGGCGAGCCGGACGTCCCCCTCGTCGACGAGGAGCCCGTGCTCGTGGGCCGGGTCGACGGGCAGGACGACCGTGGCGCCGGGGTCCACGAGCAGCTCGGCGCCGAGGAGCGGGGTGAAGGTCCGCACGGGGGAGGTCTCCCCGGCGAGCGAGCCGAGGAACACCCGGACCTCCGCGCCGTCGACCCGCACCGGGGAGGGGGCGTGGTGCTGGAAGTCGCGGGGCGCGTGGCGGTGCTCGTCGGGCAGCGCCACCCACAGCTGCACTCCGTGCAGGACGGTGGTGTCGGGGGTGGAGACCTCGGTGTGACTGATGCCGTGGCCGCCGGTCATGAGGTTCAGCTCGCCGGGCCGCACGAAGGCGTGGCTGCCCAGGCTGTCGCGGTGCTCGATCTCGCCGCTGAAGAGCCAGCTCACGGTCTGCAGTCCGGTGTGCGGGTGCGGGGCGACGTCCATGCCTCCGGACGCGGCGACCCGGTCGGGGCCGTAGTGGTCGGCGAAGCACCAGGCGCCGATCAGGGTCCGGGACCGCTGGGGCAGGGTGCGCCGTACGGTCATGGCGCGCGGCCCGCCCAGCGGCACGTCCCGCGCGGACAGCACCTCGACCTCCGTGTCGCCCATCCCCGGCCCCTCTCCGCACGACGCGTCCGCGCGATATAGTTTCGCTTTCAACAACTATGGATGATCATAGCCCCAGAAGCCGTGATGCGCACGGACTCCTCGAAGGAGCGCAGGGTGAACGACGCGAACCACCTGACCGACGACCCCACCGATGGTCGCAGGGTCTACCTCGACAAGCAGAGCCCGGCCGCCTACCGGGCGCTGGTCCGCACGGCCGACGCCGTCCGCACCACCGCCGCCGACGCCGGGCTCGACCGGATCCTCGTCGAACTGGTCAACCTCCGCGTGTCGCAGATCAACGGCTGCGCCTCCTGCCTCGACGTCCACACCCGGGCCGCGCTCCGGGCCGGCGAGACCACCCGGCGCCTCGGCGTCCTCCCCGCCTGGCGGGAGACCGAGCTGTTCACCCCGCGGGAACGCGCGGCGCTCGCCCTCGCGGAGGCCACGACCGACCCGGCGGACCGACTCGGGCAGGACCGGGCCTACGGCGAGGCCAGGACGGTCCTGAGCGACGACGAGATCTCCGCCGTCCTCTGGGTGGCCATCGCCATCAACGCCTTCAACCGCGTCTCGATCCTGAGCCGCCACCCCGTACGCGACGCGGCGCCGACGCCTCCGGCGCCCCCCGCCGGGGCCGTACCGGCCGCGGAGGTCAGGGCCTGACCCACCCGGCCCCGGTGGAGGCCAGACGTCCCGTGACCGCCGCGGTCCCCACCAGCAGGGCGAGGACCGCTCCCAGGACGGCCGCGAGCCCGGCGCCCAGCAGGGCGGCGCCGGCGAGGGCGCCCAGGACCAGCGCGAGGACGGCCAGGACCTGGCGGCCGGCCCGGGGGCCCTCGCCGCCGGGCCGCCCGGAGTCCGAGGCCAGTCCGGTCAGGGTCTGCGTCAGCACGGTCGTGGTGAGGTCCGGCACGCCGATCCGCCGGGCCACCGCCGTCTGCGTCCCCATGGCGAGGCCGAGGCACACGATCAGGGCGTACCGGCCCGGCGTGCCCGGACCGCCGCGCTCCACGAGCGCGATGACGAGCGCGGCGGCCACCAGCACCGCCTCCAGGGCGAGCGCCGAGGCGAGCAGCCGCCCCCGGTGTGCGGCGAACCGGGTGCCGAACCGGCCGCCCGCCACCGCGCCGGCGAGGAACGAGGCCAGCGACACGGCCGTGGCGGACGCCGACAGGCCCGCGGTGCCCGCGAGGGCGAACCCCAGGAGGGCCACGTTGCCGGTCATGTTGGCCACGAACACGTTCCCGAGACCCAGAAAGCTCACGGCGTCCACCAGCCCGGTGACCAGGGTCAGCGTCAGCATGAGCGGAGGCAACGGCCCGTGCGGGTCCCCCTTCGGCGGCACCAGGGTGTGCGCCGCGTCGAGCAGCAGCCTGCGCAGCATCGGACGCTCCTTCCACGACGGGGACGGCGGCGGGGTCCGGAGCCCTCCGGTGCGGCGTCCGGATCCCCTCAGTGAGGTTCACCGGTCCGCGCCGGGGCGCGCGCCTCGCCACGCCGGAGCGGTCCGCGTCATGCGGAACGGTCCGCGTCATGCCGGAGCGGTCCGTGCCGGGGCGCGCGAACCGGCCCGCCCCGCGCGGCCGGAACCCCCGACGGCGCGCCCGCCTCTTCCCGGCCGCGATCCCCAAAGGCACGCCCGCCCGGCCGGATTCCTCCGACGGCGCACCCCGCCGTCCCCTTCGTGGCGCTTTCGGGGGGTGCGGGCGGCGGGTGGCCGTGTCCGGCGGCGGGGCGGGCGCGTTGTGAGGGTGTGATCTCTACACGACGCATCTCCTCAGTCCTCGCCGTCGCCGCCGCCTTCTCGTGCCTCGGCGCGACCGCGGCGCAGGCCGCCACCACCGGCCCGCTCGGCCCGCCGATCAGCCCGATCGCCGAACTCGACGCGCTCGCCACCACCGGCATCCCCGCGGAGTCCAAGGCGCAGTTCCCCGGGATGGCGAGTCAGCTCGGCGGGCTCAGCCGGGTGAACGAGCTCAACCAGCTCCACCAGCTCACCGACCAGGCCGCGCCCGTCACCGGACTCCTGCCCGTCGTCTACTGACCGGTCCCCGGACCGTCGGACCGGCACCGCGCGGCCGGCGCGGTGCCGGTCCTCCGTCCCACGGGGCCCGGTCCGGCGTCACCAGCCGAAACGGCGGTCGACCAGCGCGGCGAACTCCTCGAAGGACAGGACCCGGTCGCCGTTCTGGTCGGCCTGGTCGAACAGGGCCGAGGCGTCGTCGTCGGTCCCCACGCCCCACGCCGGGATCACGCCCTGCGCGGCCAGGGTCGGGCCCTTCGCCCGCAGCGCGTTGATCACCTCGATGCGCGTCAGGCTCCCGTCATGGTCGAGGTCGAGCGCGTCGAAGAGAGTGCGGGCCCTGTCGCTCACGATGTGTCCTGCTTTCCTGTGGCCGTGGCAGGTGCATCGGCCGATGCGTCCCTGACCGGAAGGACGCGCGGACGGCCCCGTCCGTTGCCTCGGCACCGCCGCGGCACTTCCCGCCCGCCCCTCCGTACGGCGCGGGCCGGTGACCCGGCACCCTACGGCGGGGGGTTGTCCACAGGTTTCGCCGGAGCGGCCGGGGGTGTCCGCGACGGCCGATAGGGTGGGTGAATGGTCCTTTCCGACGGCTCCGCCGTGATCTCCGAGGCAGCCCAGGTGCTGCACCGCGTCTTCGGCTACAGCTCCTTCCGAGGCGAGCAGCAGGAGATCATCGAGCAGGTCGTCGACGGCGGCGACGCCCTCGTGCTGATGCCGACCGGCGGCGGAAAGTCCCTCTGCTACCAGATCCCCGCGCTGGTCAGAGAGGGCACCGGTGTCGTCGTCTCGCCGCTGATCGCCCTCATGCAGGACCAGGTGGACGCGCTCAGGGCCCTCGGGGTGCGGGCCGGCTTCCTCAACTCCACCCAGGACCCGTACGAGCGGCAGGCCGTCGAGCAGGCCTTCCTCGCCGACGAGCTCGACCTGCTCTACCTCGCGCCCGAGCGGCTCCGCACCGAGGGCACCCAGCGGCTCCTCGACCGCGGCAAGGTGTCGCTCTTCGCCATCGACGAGGCGCACTGCGTCGCCCAGTGGGGCCACGACTTCCGCCCGGACTACCTCGCGCTCTCCATGCTCCACGAGCGCTGGCCCAAGGTGCCGCGCATCGCGCTCACCGCCACGGCCACCCAGGCCACCCACCGGGAGATCGCCGCGCGGCTGGGCCTGGAGGACGCCCGGCACTTCGTCGCCGGCTTCGACCGGCCGAACATCCAGTACCGCATCGTCCCGAAGAACAGCCCGCACAAGCAGCTGCTCGAACTCATCAGGACCGAGCACGCGGGGGACGCCGGAGTCGTCTACTGCCTCTCCCGCGCCTCGGTGGAGAAGACCGCCGCCCTCCTCGTGGAGAACGGCATCGACGCCGTCCCGTACCACGCCGGCATGGACGCCCGGGACCGCGCGGCGAACCAGGCCCGCTTCCTGCGCGAGGACGGCGTCGTCGTGGTGGCGACCATCGCGTTCGGCATGGGCATCGACAAGCCCGACGTCCGCTTCGTGGCCCACCTCGACCTGCCCAAGTCGGTCGAGGGCTACTACCAGGAGACCGGTCGCGCCGGCCGCGACGGCGAGCCCGCCACCGCCTGGCTGGCGTACGGCCTCCAGGACGTCGTCCAGCAGCGCAAGATGATCGACGGCTCCGAGGGCGACGAGCAGCACCGGCGCGCCCTGACCCAGCACCTGGAGGCCATGCTCGCGCTCTGCGAGACGGTCGAATGCCGCCGCGTGCGCCTCCTCGCCTACTTCGGCCAGTCGGGCACCCCCTGCGGCAACTGCGACACGTGCCTGTCGCCGGCCGAGTCCTGGGACGGCACCGTCGCCGCGCAGAAGCTGCTGTCGACCGTCTGGCGCCTGGCCAAGGAGCGGCGCCAGAAGTTCGGCGCGGGCCAGATCATCGACATCCTCCAGGGCAAGAAGACGGCCAAGGTCATCCAGTTCGACCACGACGGCCTGTCGGTGTTCGGCGTGGGCTCGGAGCTGGGCACCGCCGAGTGGCGCGGCGTGGTGCGCCAGCTCCTCGGGCTCGGCCTCCTCGCGGTGGAGGGCGACTACGGCACGCTCGTGCTCACCGAGCAGAGCGGCGAGGTCCTCGGCGGCCGCCGCACCGTCACCCTGCGCAAGGAGAAGGCCCCGGCCGCCGCCCGCAAGGAGTCCGGCGGGCGCTCCGGGAAGAGCGCCCGCGTACCGGTCGACCTGCCGGCCGCCGCGGTGCCGGTCTTCGAGGCGCTGCGCGCCTGGCGGGCCGCGACGGCCCGCGAGCAGGGCGTCCCGGCATACGTCGTCTTCCACGACGCCACGCTCCGCGAGATCGCGACGCTGCTCCCGGGGACGGTCGAGGAGCTCGGGACCGTCGGCGGCGTCGGCGAGGCCAAGCTGGCCAAGTACGCGGAGGGGGTTCTGGAGGCCCTGGCGGAGAGCGGCGCGGCCGGGGGAGCCGCTGCCCCGGCCGAGGCGGAGACCGCGACCCCCGGGTCCGGAGCGACCGCCCCGGCGGTCCCCGGCGCACGGACCGCGCGGACCGCCCAGACCGCCCGGCCCGAGTCCTCCGCGCCGGAGCACGACGCTCCCTTCGACGAGGAGCCGCCCTACGACATGGACGGCATGGAGGAGCCCCCGCCGCCCTACGACGACTGGCGCTAGGGAGGGTCCCGCCGGCCATGTCCCGGCGGCTCCGGCGTGATCGGCGGGATGCCCGCCGGCGGACCGGGCGGGTCCGCCGCCCCGCGGCTCAGGAGAGCTGCGGGGTGAGGCGGCGCAGGCCCCGGCGGTCGTAGTAGCGGGTCATGCCGAAGCCGAAGAGCAGGGCCAGGACCGTGCCGACGGCGATCATGATCCAGCCGCGGGCCAGCCCCGCGTCGGCCTGGGCGTCGAAGTACAGGATGGCCCGGACACCCGCGCTGAGCTGGTGCATCGGCTCGAAGAGGCCCAGGAAGCGGTAGAAGCCCGGGGTGGCCTCCAGCGGGACGGTGGCGCCGGAGGAGGGCAGCGCCAGCGCGATGAAGATGAACATGGAGACGAGCTGGCCGATGCCGCCGAACGCCGCGTTGATGGCCTGGACGCCCAGCCCGACGGCCACCGTCGCGCAGTACGAGAACAGCCACAGCATCGGCAGGTGCGAGGCGTCCATGCCCAGGAGGCCGATCGTGGCGACCATGACGAGGCTCGTGGTGAGGAGCGAGATCCCCGCCGTCATCAGCATCTTCAGCACCAGCGTCTGCGTCCGGTCGATCGGGACCGCGGCGTGCCGGGTGTGCCAGGGACCGATCTCGCTGTCGGCATAGCCGAGCGCGGTGTCGACCCCGCTGTTCACCAGGTTGCCGCCGATGAACCCGCCGAGGACGAGCAGCAGCGTGTAGTAGAAGGCGGTCAGGCCCAGGCCGCTGTGCCGGCCGATCGGATGGCCGACCCGGGTGGTCACGGCGACCGGGTCGGTGAGCAGCAGCCGGGTCGTCGGGACCGCGCCGGCGGCCGAGAGCTGCTTGCCGATGGTCAGCGAGGCCTGATGGGCCGCGTTCTGGTTGATCTGCGCGGCGAGCGAGGAGCCGAGGCTGCCGAGGCCCGGGTTGGTGAGCACGGTGATCGTCGGCCGCACCGTCGCCCGGTTCGTGGTCAGGGTGGAGACGGACGCGGTGAAGTCCGCCGGGACGACCAGGGCGCCGTAGACCTTGCCGGAGGCCAGCGCCTTCCGGGCCCCGGCGAGGTCGAGCCGCTGCCAGTCGATGTCCGTGGCCGAGGGGCGGTCGGCGGCGATCGAGTCGGTGACCTGCTTCCCCAGGGTCTCCCGCTGCCCGGGCAGCGGGGTGCCCCGGTCCTCGTCGACCAGGGCGATGGGAAGCCGGTACAGGTTGTCGTTCGGGTTGAGGATGCCGCCCATGTAGAGGAGCGAGAGGCCCACGGCGACCAGCGCGCTCAGGACGGTCGGTACGAGCCACAGTCGCGGGTTCCGGACCAGGGTCCGGGCGCGGACCTGCGGGCCTGTGGTGTGCGGGGGGTTCGCGGACGTCATGGTGTCATCGTCGGCGCGCACGGCGTCACGGCCGGGATTGCGCCCCGGACGGCGGGACGGGCGTGTCGGGCGCCCGATCCGCCGGGGCCGGCACCGCGGTCGATCCGGCCCCGGCGCGTACCGGCCGGGCGGGTGATTTCCAGCGGTCCCCACTCCGGTTGCGGAGCCCAGATCACCACGTTTGAGTGGGAATGACCCCCCATGCGTCTCTGGAGCTGACATGTCGATGGCGTTCGGTTCTCCCCTCGGTCCGTCCGACCCGTTCAGCGACATGCTGAACCGGTTCTTCGGCATGTCACCCGCGTCGTCGCCCCCGGCCGTCCAGCGCGTCCCGATCGGTCGCCTGCTGACCGAGTCCTCGCACGAACTCCTCGGCCTGGCCACCCGGAAGGCCGTCGAGGACGGCTCGTCCGACCTCGACACGGAGCACCTGCTGTGGGCCGCCACCCAGGTCGACCCCTCGCGCCGCCTCCTGTCCCGGGTCGGCGTCGACCCGGCGGCCCTCGCGGCGCAGCTCGACGAGGTCCTGCCCCGCGAGTCCGGCGAGCCCTCCTCCGAACCCGGACTCACCCCCGCCGCCAAGCGCACGCTCGCCGCCGCCTACGGCCGCTCGCAGGAGGCGGGCGTGTCGTACATCGGCCCCGAGCACATCCTCGCGGCGCTCCTCGACGACTCCGACTCCGGCGCGACCCGGCTCCTGGGCGCGGACGACCACGACGTCAAGAAGCTGCGCGGCCTCACCGACCAGGCGGTCCGCTCCGACGGGGGCGCCCCGGCCGCGGGGAAGCCGCAGCAGCCGGCCACCACCCTCGACGAGTTCGGCAGGGACCTCACGGACGAGGCGAAGGCGGGCCGGCTCGACCCGGTGGTCGGCCGCGCCGAGGAGATCGAGCAGACCATCGAGATCCTCTCGCGGCGCTCCAAGAACAACCCCGTCCTGATCGGCGAGCCCGGCGTCGGCAAGACCGCCATCGTCGAGGGCCTCGCCCAGCGGATCGTGGCCGGCGAGGTGCCCGACACCCTCAAGGGCAAGCGGGTGGTCTCCCTCGACCTGTCCGGCCTCGTGGCCGGCGCGCAGTACCGCGGCCAGTTCGAGGAGCGCCTCAAGAAGGTCATCGAGGACGTCCAGGAGGCCGGCGGCGACATCATCCTCTTCATCGACGAACTCCACACGGTGGTCGGCGCGGGCGCGTCAGGCGAGAGCGCGATGGACGCGGGCAACATGCTCAAGCCGGCGCTGGCCCGGGGCGAGCTGCACGTCGTCGGCGCGACCACGATCGACGAGTACCGCAAGCACATCGAGAAGGACGCCGCGCTCGAACGCCGCTTCCAGCCCGTCCTCATCCCCGAGCCGACGGTCGAGGAGACCGTGCAGATCCTCGAAGGTCTGCGGGACGCCTACGAGGCCCACCACCAGGTCCGGTTCGCCGACGGCGCCCTCACCGCGGCGGCCGAGCTCTCCGACCGGTACATCAGCGACCGCTTCCTGCCCGACAAGGCCATCGACCTGATCGACCAGGCGGGCGCGCGGGTGCGGCTGCGGAGCGCCGGACGCTCCACCGAGGTGGTGAGCCGCGAGGACCGCATCGCCGGACTCCGGCGCGAGAAGGACCAGGCCGTCGCCGCCGAGCAGTTCGAGAAGGCCTCCGAGCTGAAGCGGCGGATCGCCGAGGTGGAGGGCGAGCTCGCGGGCATCCAGGAGCGCCGCGAGGGCGTCGTCTCGGTCACCGCCGCCGACATCGCCGACATCGTCTCCCGGCGCACCGGCATCCCCGTCTCCCAGCTCACCGCCGGCGAGAAGGAGCGCCTCCTCCGGCTGGAGGAGGAGATGCACGCCCGGGTCGTCGGCCAGGACGAGGCCGTCACCGCGGTCTCCGAGGCCGTACGCCGCAACCGCGCCGGCATGGGGGACCCGAACCGCCCCGTCGGCTCGTTCCTCTTCCTCGGCCCCACGGGCGTCGGCAAGACCGAACTCGCCAAGACCCTCGCCGAACTGCTCTTCGGCGAGCAGGACCGCATGATCCGGTTCGACATGAGCGAGTTCCAGGAGAAGCACACCGTCGCCCGGCTCGTCGGGGCGCCGCCCGGATACGTCGGCTACGAGGAGGCCGGCCAGCTCACCGAGAAGGTGCGCCGCCACCCGTACAGCGTCGTCCTCTTCGACGAGGTGGAGAAGGCGCACCCCGACGTCTTCAACACGCTGCTCCAGATCCTCGACGACGGACGGCTCACCGACGGGCAGGGCCGTACGGTCGACTTCCGGCACTGCGTGATCATCATGACGTCCAACATCGGCGCCCACCGGATCCTCGCCCACCAGGGCGACGCGGCCGAGCTCAAGGGCGAGCTGATGGAGGATCTGCGGGGCCGCTTCCTCCCCGAGTTCCTCAACCGCATCGACGACATCATCGTCTTCCACAGCCTCACCGAGAAGGACCTGTCGGAGATCGTCGACCACCTGCTCGACCGCAGCAAGCACCGCGTACACGCCCAGGGTCTGACCCTCGACGTCACCGAGGCGGCGAAGAAGCTGCTCGTGGCCCACGGCTACCAGCCGGAGTTCGGGGCCCGGCCGCTGCGCCGCACGATCCAGACGGAGCTCGACAACCGCATCGCCTCCCTGCTGCTCGGCGGGGAGGCGGAACCGGGGGACACGATCGTCGCCGACGTCGTCGACGACTCCCTCCACTGCACGATCCAGCAGGGCGACGGAGCCGGGCGGGCCCCCGAGGCCGCCGCGACGGCCGCCGCCACCGACGGCAAGGAGTGACCCGATGGCCCCGCACCACAAGTCGAACGAACAGGTCGAGGGCGACCCCGACACCGGACACAGCCGGGGCATGCCCCGCCGCCCGGACGAGAAGGGGCTGGAACAGCGCCTGGAGGAGGACCGCGAGGAGGTCGGCCTCCGCCCGGACGACGAGCGCCGGGGCGGCGAGTAGGTCCCCGACCGGCTCAGGACGGCGTGCGGCGGGCGTCCCCGCCCGCAGCCGTGGCGGCCCGCGCCCGTGCGCGGGCCGTCGCCGTGCGCGCGGACCGGTCAGGCCACGGGCAGGGCGCTCAGCCGCTCGTCGCCGGTGTAGACGTTCATCGAGGATCCGCGCAGGAAGCCCACCAGCGTCAGACCGCTCTCCGCCGCCAGGTCCACGGCGAGCGACGACGGCGCCGAGACCGCCGCGAGCAGCGGGACCCCGGCCATCACCGCCTTCTGGACCAGCTCGAACGAGGCCCGGCCGCTCACCATCAGGGCGTGCTCGCGCAGCGGCAGCAGCCCCTCGCGCAGCGCGTGGCCGACGACCTTGTCGACGGCGTTGTGCCGGCCGACGTCCTCCCGCAGGCACACCAGTTCGCCCTCGGACGTGAAGAGCCCGGCGGCGTGCAGCCCGCCCGTGCTGTCGAAGACCCGCTGGGCGGCCCGCAGCCGGTCCGGCAGGGCGGCGAGGACGTCCGTCCCGATCCGCAGCGGGTCCCCGGCGACCGACCAGGCGGCCGTCGTGCGCACCGCGTCCAGACTGGCCTTGCCGCACAGCCCGCACGAGGAGGTCGTGTAGAAGTTCCGCTCCAGGGAGGCGTCGGGCGCGGCCACACCCGGCGCCAGTCCGACGTCCACCACGTTGTACGTGTTGCCGCCGTCGGCCGTGGCCCCCGCGCAGTAGCGGATCCCGGCCACGTCCTCGGCGGAGTGCACCACGCCCTCGCTCACCAGGAAGCCGACCGCGAGGTCGAAGTCGTCGCCCGGGGTCCGCATGGTCACCGTCAGCGGTCGGCCACCGACCCGGATCTCCATCGGCTCCTCGGCGGCCAGCGTGTCCGGGCGGTAGGAGGAGTCCCCCTCGCGCACGCGCAGGACGCGCCGCCGTACGGTCACTCGTCCCATGGTTCGTTCCTCTCCTCGGAGCGCCGCTCCGGGGTGCCCGGAGCCCGCGGTCCGGATGTCCGGCGATCCGGTCGGTCGGTGGTGCGGGGCGTGCCGGTGCCGGCGGCCCGTCCACGACTCTGTCACGGCGCCGGTCCGGGCATCGCCCCGGGCGCCTGTCCGAGGCGGACGGGCGCCCTGGAGCGGTCTCCACGCCGCCCCCGCCCCCGGCCCGCGGGCGGTCCGGGGACGTTCAGGCGGCCGGCTCGATCGTCACCTTGACGTGCTTCATGATCGGCTGGTCGCTCTGGGTGCTGTGGTCGACCAGCGCGCACAGCACGTTCATCTCGGGCATGTACCCGGCGGCGCAGCCCCGGGGGATGTCGTACGGGACGGCGAGATAGCCGTTGAGGGACCGCCGGCTGCCGTCCTTCGCGGTGCTCGTGATGTCGACCGGTGCCATGTCCGCGATGCCGCGCTCCCGCATGTCGGCCCGGTTCATGAAGACCAGCGTGCGCAGGTTCTTGATGCCGCGGTAGCGGTCGTTGTCGGAGTAGATGGTGGTGTTCCACTGGTCGTGCGACCGCATGGTGCCCAGGGCCAGCGTGCCCGGCTCGGGCACGACGTCGGGCAGCGGGGCGGCGGAGAACTCGGCCCGTCCGGACGGGGTGAGGAAGACCAGCTCCCGGGCCGGCTGCCGGATGCGGAAGCCGAGCGGGAGGCGCACCCGCCGGTTGAAGTCCTCGAAGCCGTCCAGGGCCCGGGCCATGGTGTCGCGGATGCGGTCGTAGTCCTCGATGTACCACTCCCACGGCGTCGGGCTGTCGGGCAGCGCCGCCCGGGCCATGCCGGCGACGATCGCCGGTTCGGACAGCAGGTGCGGTGAGGCGGGGCGCTTCATGCCGATCGACAGGTGCACCATGCTCATCGAGTCCTCGACGGAGGTGCTCTGGACGCCCTTGCGCTGGTGGTCCTTCTCGGTCCGGCCGAGGCACGGCAGGATGAGGGCCTGCCGTCCGTGGACCAGATGGCTCCGGTTCAGCTTGGTGCTGACCTGGACGGTGAGGTCGCAGGTGCGCAGCGCCGCGTAGGTCCGCGGGGTGTCCGGAGCGGCGAGGGCGAAGTTGCCGCCCATGCCGACGAAGACCGAGATCTCGCCGCGCTCCATGGCCTCGATGGTGCGGACCGTGTCCAGGCCGTGCGCGCGCGGCGGTTCGATGCCGCAGACCTCGGCGAGGCGGTCGAGGAACGCGTCGGCGGGGCGGTGGTCGATGCCGCAGGTGCGGTTGCCCTGGACGTTGCTGTGTCCGCGGACGGGGGAGGGGCCGGCGCCCTCGCGCCCCAGGTTGCCGCGGAGCAGCAGCAGGTTGACGATCTCCCGGACCGTGTCGACGCCGTGCTCGTGCTGGGTGAGGCCGAGGCACCAGCTGACGATGGAGCGGTCGGCGTCCCCGTACACCCGGGCCGCCTTCAGGACGTCCGCGCGGGTCAGCCCCGACTGCCGTTCGATCTCCTCCCAGGGCGTCGCCTCGCACACCGCGCGGTACGCGTCGAAGCCGCTCGTGTGGCGGTCGATGAACTCCCGGTCGAGGGCCCGGGGGTCGGTGGCGGACTGCTCCAGGACGGCCTTGGCCAGCCCGCGGATCAGTGCCATGTCGCCGCCGATGCGGGGCTGGAGGTTGAGGGTGCTGGTCCTCGTCGTCTTGAGGAGGGCCATGTCGGTGAAGTCGTGCGGCACGATCGTCCGGGTGGCGGCGGCCTCGACGAGGGGGTTGACGTGCACGATCCGGGCGCCGCGCTGGTGGGCCTCGGCGAGCGCGGTCAGCATCCGGGGGGCGTTGGACGCGGCGTTGACCCCGAAGATGAACAGCGCGTCGGCGGTCTCCCAGTCCTTGAGGTCGACCGTGCCCTTGCCCGTGCCCAGGGAGGCCTGGAGGGCGCGGCCGCTGGCCTCGTGGCACATGTTGGAGCAGTCGGGCAGGTTGTTGGTGCCCAGCTCGCGGGCCATCAGCTGGTACAGGAACGTCGCCTCGTTGCCGAGCCGCCCCGAGGTGTAGAAGGAGGCCCGGTTCGGGTCGTCGAGGCCCCGCAGGGCCCGGCCGACCACCTCGAACGCCTCCTTCCAGGTGATCGGGACGTAGTGGTCCGACTCCGGGTCGTAGACCATCGGCTCGGTCAGCCGGCCCTCGTTCTCCAGGTCGTAGTCGCTCCACCCGGCCAGCTCGGTCACCGAGTGCGCGGCGAAGAACTCGCTCCCGACGCGCTTGCGGGTCATCTCCCAGGTGACGTGCTTGATGCCGTTCTCGCAGATGTCCAGGTGCAGACCCTTGGTGTCGTCGGGCCACGCGCAGCCGGGGCAGTCGAAACCGGTGTTCTCGTGGTTCATCCGCATGATCGCGCGCGGCCCGTCGACGAGGGCCTTCTCGCGGACGAGGAACTCGGTCACGCTCCGGGCCGCGCCCCAGCCCGCGGCGGGGTGGTGGTACGGGTGGAACGAGGGCTCGCCCTCGGGAGCGGGACCCACACGGGGCTCCACGGGATCCGGGTCGTCGGATGTGGGGGAGTGCTGCGCGTCCTGGTCGGTGCTCACGGCAGTTCACCCTTTCACCTGCGGGCATTCGGGGCGTGTCACATCGCAAGGCCACCCCCTCGGCAGGCTATGCCCGCCGGTGCGCGGGTGCCACTCCACTCCGGGCGGACGCACGGGCTGCGCCACGGATCACGCACGCCTACGCTGACGCTGTCCATTTCGTCACTTTTGGTCACCTCTGTCTCTCGGCGGGAGTCCCATGGTCGTCGTACAACCCGTCGTCGCCCCTCCCTCCCGGGCGGCCGTGTTCCTCGTGGCCACCGTCAATCCCGGCGGCGAGACGGCGGTCCGGGAGGCCCTCCAGGACCTGTCGGGGCTCGTCCGGTCGGTCGCCTTCCGGTCGCCCGACGACAGCCTCAGCTGCGTCGCCGGCATCGGCTCCGACGGCTGGGACCGCCTCGTCGGCGGCCCCCGCCCCCGCGAACTGCACCCCTTCCCGGCGTTCACGGGACCCCGCCACCGGGCCCCCGCCACCCCCGGTGACCTGCTGTTCCACGTACGAGCCCGGCGCATGGACCTGTGCTTCGAACTGTCGCGGCTGATCGTGGAGAGCCTGGGCGCAGCCGTCACCGTCGTGGACGAGGTGCACGGCTTCGCGTACTTCGACGAGCGCGACCTCCTCGGATTCGTCGACGGCAGCGAGAACCCCGGGGGCCGGGTGGCGGCCGAGGCGACCCACGTCGGCGACGAGGACCCCGGCTTCCGCGGCGGCAGCTATGTCGTCGTCCAGAAGTACCTGCACGACCTGCGGGCCTGGGACGCGCTCACCGTCGAACAGCAGGAGCACGCCATCGGCCGCGGCAAGGCCTCCAACGTCGAGATGCCCGACGACGTCAAACCGTCCGACTCGCACGTCGCCCTCAACACCGTCGTCGACGAGGACGGCACCGCCCGCCAGATCTTCCGCGCCAACATGCCCTTCGGCCGGATCGGCGGCGGCGAGTTCGGCACGTACTTCATCGGCTACGCGCGCACCCCCGCCGTCACCGAGCTCATGCTCCGCCGCATGTTCCTCGGAGACCCCCCGGGCAACACGGACCGCATCCTCGACTTCTCCCGCGCCGTGACCGGCGGTCTCTTCTTCGTCCCGAGCGCCGACCTCCTCGACGACCTGCCCGCCGCGCCGCCGGCCGCCGCCGCCCGCCGGGGGGACTCCCTCGGCATCGGCGGCCTGAAAGGAGCCTGACTCCCCATGACGACCCCCGACGCCACCCCCGAGGACACGACCCCCGGCCCCACCGGCGCCCTCCACCACGGCCCCGACACGGACAACCTGCACCGCGAACTCGCCCCGATCACCCCCGCCGCCTGGGCCGAGATCGAGGAGGAGGCCCGCCGCACCTTCCGCCGCAACGTCGCGGGGCGCCGCGTCGTCGACGTCCCCGACCCCGGCGGCCCCCGCCTCGCCGCCGTCGGCACGGGGCACCTCAGCGACATGGGATCACCCGCCCCCGGCGTCACCGCCCGCCTGCGGGAGGCCAGGCCCCTCTTCGAACTCAGGGTGCCCTTCACCGTGGACCGGGCCGCCGTCGACGACGTCGAGCGGGGCTCGAAGGACTCCGACTGGCAGCCCGTCAAGGACGCCGCCCGGGCCATGGCCTTCGTCGAGGACCGGACGATCTTCGACGGATACGGGGCGGCCGGCGTCGACGGACTCCGCGCCCGGTCCTCCAACCCCGTCGTCCAGCTCCCCGCCGAGGCGCGCGACTACCCGGACGCCGTCAGCCGCGCCCTGACCCTCCTGCGCCTCGCCGGCGTCGACGGTCCCTACGCGCTGCTCCTCGGCGCCGACGAGTACCGGGCGGTCAGCGAGACCTCCGACCACGGCTACCCGATCGCCGCGCACCTCGGCCGCATGCTCGACGGCAAGCCCATCTGGGCGCCGGCCCTCGGCGGCGGCTTCGTCCTGTCCACCCGCGGCGGCGACTTCGAGCTGGTCCTCGGCCAGGACCTGGCCATCGGCTACACGGGCCACGACGCGACCAGCGTGCAGCTCTACTTCCAGGAGACGCTGACCTTCCGCACGTACACGGACGAGGCCGTCGTCGTCCTGGAGGCGCCCCCGGCCTGAGGGTCGGAGGCCGGGAAACGGGAGGACCGACGCCGTGCACCACCGTCCGCTGCTGCTCTCCGCCGTCCCCCGGCTGGCCCTCTCGGCAGTCGCCGGGGCGGCGGTCGGCGCCGTCGTCGGCGCCACCGTCCACGTGCCCCTGGGCGTCCTCGCCGCGATCGCCGTCGGGGAGACCCTGTTCGTCGTCACCGGCTGGACCGCGCTCTGGCCGATGGACGCCTCCACCACCCGGCGCAACGTCCGCCGCGAGGAGTTCCGGCCCGCCGTCGAGGAACTTGCCGTCGTGGGCACGGCGGTCGGCGGCCTCTGCGGCATCGTCGTCCTGCTCCTGGTCGGCAGGTCCGACCTCGGCCACGCCGCCGCGGCGACCGCCCTCGCCGGGGTGTTCATGGCCTGGGCGGCGCTGCACCTGATGTACGCGACCCGCTACGCCTACCTCTACTACCGGGAGCCCGGCGGCGGCATCGACTTCAACTCCCGCGAACCGCCCCGCTACAGCGACTTCCTCTACTTCAGCTACAACCTCGGCATGACCTACCAGGTCTCCGACACCGACGTCTCCAGCACGACGATCCGCGCGGTCGCGCTCCGCCACTGCCTGCTCTCCTACGTCTTCGGCGCGAGCATCCTGGCCACCACGATCAACCTCGTCACGGGCATCGTCACGGGTTGAGGCCGCTCCGCGCGGAGACCGCGCGACCCCGGCGGCGGCCTAGCCGAGCGACAGCACGACCGCCGTGGCCGGTCCCTCGGGCGTGACGTACCGGACGGAGTCGCCCGCGCGGTGGCCGAGCAGGGCGCTGCCCAGCGGACTGTCCGCGGTGACCATCGTCCGGTCGAGCACCGCCGCGACCTCGCCGATCTGCACGGTCGACTCCGTGCCGTCGTCGAACCGCACGGTCACGCTGCTGCCCACGCCGACCACGTCGGTCGGCGGGGCGCCCGCGACGTCCGCCTCGCGCAGCCGTCCCTCGATCTCGTCGATGCGGCGGTCGAGCCGGTCGAGGTCGTCGCCGCGCTCCAGCTCGTCGGCCTGGTCGGCCCGGTCGCCCGTCTGGTCGCCGCCGCCGTCCCGGAGGGTGACCGCGACGGCCTCGCGTTCGGTGCGGAGGTCGTCGAGCTCCCCCTGCAGTGCCTCGCGGGCGGCGGCGCTGATGGGCTCGGGTCCACCGGTCATTCCTGCTCCCCTGGTGCGGCGGCACGAGGACGTACCGCAGGTCGAATGTTCCGTTTCGGCCATTATCGACCAGATCCACGATCGCCGCCGTCACGTCCGCCCCGACCCGGGCCACCCGCCGGACTCCGGGCCGGGTCCGGCCGACGACCCGGATCCGCCATCGCGGTGCCGGGAGCGGCGGTTGGGCCGGATCCGGGTGCGGGCCGGGCGCGCCAGGGCGGCATCCGCGCCCGCCGGCACGGTCTGTTACGTTGCCGGTGCCCGGGCCACGGACGAGGTGGGCCGGACCCGCGAACAGAGGGAGACCCGCGCGATGGCCGTCATCCACCAGACCACTCTGCAGCCCACCAAGCTCGAACTGCTCACCGAGTGGCTCCCCACCCGCCCCTGGTACCGGGGCGGGGAGGCGCGGCTGGACCGGGTCGGCGGGTTCCGGCTCGACGACCCGGCGGGCGAGGTCGGCATCGAGTTCATGGTCGTGACCGACGGAGAGGGCGCGGACGCCGTCTCGTACCTCGTCCCGCTGACCTACCGCGGCGCGCCGCTGGACGGCGCCGAGGCCGCCCTCGTCGGCACGTCCGAGCACGGCGTCCTCGGCAAGCGCTGGATCTACGACGGCGCCCACGACCCGGTGCTGGTCGCCCAGTTGTACGCCCTCCTCGCCGGTCGCGCCGAGGCCCAGGCCCAGTCGCTGACCGACGTGCAGGACCGCGCGGTCGCCGTCTCGCGCCCCGCGGCCGCGGGGGCGGCCGACGCGGAGCCCGTACGGGTCACGGAGGGAGCCGACCACACGGACGTGGAGGTCCGGGCGCCCGGCGCGCCCGCCCCGCTGACCCTGCGCGTCCGGCGCGTGCTGGCCGCCGGCACGGAGGTGCCGCCCGACGCCGACGGCGGAGTCACCGCCGAGTGGCGGCGCGCCGACGGCACGACGGTCCGGGGCCTGTTCGTCGTCGCGCTCTGAGGGAGGGCCGGGCCGCGGAGCCCCGGCCCCGGCCGCCCGATGCCCGGCGACACCTTCGCCATCCGGCCGGGCCGCGGGCGTCCGGCTCCTACGGCCGCAGCGCCGTGGCGAGTTGGGCGCGCGACCGGACGTCCAGCTTCTGGTAGATCCGGGTCAGCCGCGCCTCGACGGTCTTGACGCTCAGGTACAGCTTCGCCGCCGCCTCCTGGTTGCTGGCCCCCTGGCCCACCAGGCGGGCGAGCCGCAGCTCCGCCTCGGTCAGCGAGGAGAGCGCGGGCAGCGCCTCCTCGCTCCCGGAGGCCGGCCCGGGCCCCTCGCCCGCCGGGCCCGCGGGGGACTCGCACGCCAGGGCCAGCCAGGGCGCCGCTCCGGCCCGCTCGAACACCGACGCCGCCGTCTGCAGCGCGTTCTGCGCCGCCGACCGGCGCCGTCTGCGGCGCTCCACCCGAGCCAGGGCGATCAGCGCCCGTCCCCGCTCCAGCGGCAGCCCGGCCCGGCCGAAGGCCTCGGCCGTGCGGGTGAGCAGGAGCACCGCCTCGTCCGTGCGCCCCTCCGCCGCCAGCCACAACGCGTACGCCCGGTCGCAGCCCAGCAGCACCGTGGACCGGCCCAGCCGGGTCGCCACCGGCCGCACCTCGTCGAGGAGGGCCAGGGCCTCGTCGCCCGCGTCGTGGGCGAGCAGCGCCTCGGCCAGCTCCTCGTGCCAGCGCAGCATCGACGGATCCACGGTCGACTGGGCGCGCTCGTCGGCCTGCACGCGCCGCAGGGTCTCCAGGGCGGCGGCGACGTCGCCGTTGATCAGCTGCACCCGGCCGAGCGCGTACCGGCTGCGGGACAGGAAGACCCGGTCGCCCTCCTCCTCCGAGGCCTGCACGCTCCGCCGGGCGTAGCTCGCCGCCCGGGCGAAGCTGCCGCCCGCCGTCTCCGCGAGGGCCAGGGTGTACCAGGCGGGGCCCGGCGAGAGGCCCGCCTCCAGGGTGAGGGCGAGGGACTGGCCGGCGTGGGCGAGCGCGGCCGCGCACGCGCCCCTGCGGGACTCGATCGCGGCCAGTGTGGAGAACAGCTCGATCGTGTCCTCGACCGAACCGCGCCGCTGCACCAGCGGGAGCAGGGCGTTGAGTTCGTCGCGGGCGTCCGTCAGGCGATCGTCGAACAGGGCGTGACGGATCGTCAGGATCTGGGCGGCGTTGCGGATCCCGAGGGGCCGCTCGGCCAGTTCCAGGGCGCGCGCCTGCGCGAGGACCGCCTCGGCGTCCGGCGCTCCGAGGGCCCGCTCCATCCGCGCCTGCACGGTCAGCGCCTGCGCCGCCGTGCGCGGATCACCCATCGAGGCGGCGAGGGCGGCCGACTCCACGGCCGCCGTCCGCGAACGCTGCGGATCGCCGTCCGCCAGCACGTACTTGACGGCCAGTCGGAGCTGTACGGCGGCCCGCAGCGCGGTGTCGCCCTCCGAGTCCTCCATGGCGTGGACGTACATCTCGTCGAGGCCGGTCAGTCCCTGCCCGGCGGTATCGAGGACGGCGAGGCGGGCCCTGACCCGGTCGGAGGGCACCGCGTCACGGGCGAGGAGGTCGGTGGCCGCCCGCATGGCGAGGTCGGCGCGGGCCGCGCGCGCGGCCTCCTCGGCGGCGTCGACGAGTCGCGCGATCCGCCGCGTGCCGTGCCGCCCGGGTGTCGACTCGGCGGCGAGCAGAGCGAGTTCGGCCGCGAGGGCACTGTTCCCGCGCCGCCGGGCCAGATCGGCGGCGTCCGCGACCTCGGCGGCGAGGTCCTCGTCCGGGCTGTCGGTCGCCAACGCCCGGTGGCGTACCGCCTCCACGGGGTCGTCCACCACCTCGGCGAGGGCCGCGTGCCCGGCGCTCCGCTCGGCCCAGCAGGCGTCGTGCACCAGGGTGGAGGGCAGCAGGCCCGCGGTGAAGGTCACCGAGCCGTCCTCGGCGAGCGACACCAGTCCGGCCCGCTCGGCCGCCGCGAGGTCGGCCTCCGCGTTGGGCCGGCCCGCCCGGCGCACCAGCGTCGACGAGGGCCGCAGCGCGAGCGCCGCCAGCAGCAGCGTCTCGCGCACGGCGAGGGGCGCGGCGCCGAGCAGCTGCCGGGCGAGGTCGCGGGCGCGCCCGGAGAGCGTCAGCGCCTCCGCGTGGTGCACGGGGGTCCGCGCGTCGGCCAGCGAGCGGCCCACGGCGAGGGCGAGCCGGGGATTGCCGCCGCTCGCGCGGTGGATGCGGCCGGCCATCCGGGAGGGCAGCCGGTGGTGGATGAGGAGTTCGGCGATCTCGTCGGCGTGCAGCGGCGGCACGAGCAAAACGTCGGCCTCGGACGGCACCCAGAGGTGGGCGGCGTGGGGGTCGTCGGGGCGGTGCGGCGCGCGGTAGGGCTCGTCGGCCTCCCCGTACGGCTCCGGGGTCTCGACGGCCACCACCCGCAGCGCGGGCGGCGCCAGGTGCAGGGCGAAGCGGAGCAGGTCGGCGCTGTCCGCGTCGACGTGCTGCACCCCGTCGACCACGAGGAGCACGGGTCCCCGGCGGGTCAGGGTGCGGAGGATCTGGGCGATGCCGAGCCGGAGCGCGATCGGGTCCCAGCCGCCCGCGTCGAGCGGCGCCTCGCGGCAGAGCATGGCGACGGCGGTGCGCTGGGGGCCGGGCAGTTCGTCGAAGACGGCGGAGGCCTCGGGCGCGGTGGACGACCGCCCGCCGGAGGCCTTGTCGGACGGGCGGGTCTCGCGGCGTCTGCCGCCGGGCTGCGCCACGCTCACGGTCGCCGCGACCGAGGCCACCAGCGCGGCGGCCGACGCCCCGGGTATCTCGCGGTCGGACGGCAGGGTGGCCAGCCACAGCACGGTCTCGCCGCGTGCCTCGGCCCGGGTCGCCGCGGCGAGCGCGAGTTCGGTCTTGCCGACGCCGGCGGGGCCGGTGAGCAGGGCGCGGCCCCGGGTGTGGAGGGCGCGTTCGAGCCGGGCGAGGAGCTCCTCGCGGCCCACCGGCGCGGGGGGTCCGCCCGGACCCGTGGGGCGCAGGGCGAGGTACGGAGCTGTCGTCACTGTCCATCACCTCCGGCGCGCTCGGGCCCCCGGCCCATGAGCCCCGTGGGCAGAGAATACGGAGCCCACGGGTGGAGTCCAGGCCTTGTGTCCGGCATTCGGACAGGGCCCTTCGGCGGGCAGGGGGCCCGACACGCCAGGACGCGCCCGTGGTGTAGACCACGAGCGCGTCGCTGACCAGCAAGGATGCTGATGTGGGGGGTGGTTCGGTGGTGGAGCGGTGGTGCCTTAGAAGGTCAGGCTCCACGAGTTGATGTAGCCGGTGTCACCCGAGGCCACATCGCGGACCTGGAGCTTCCAGGTGCCGTTGGCGACCTCGCTCGACGCGTCGACCGTGTAGGTGGTCAGGACGTTGTCGGCGCTGTCCGAGGAGGACGAGGCCTTGAGGTTGCGCACCGTGCCGTCGGGGGCGACCAGGTCGACGACCAGGTCCCCGCGCCAGGTGTGCCGGATGTCCACGCCGACCTTGAGGGCGGCGGGGGCGTTGCCGGTGCGGCCGGAGACGGTGATCGAGGACGACACCGTGGCGTTGTCGACGATGGTCACATCGGTCGCGTTGGTGAAGACGGTGCCGGGCTGCGTGGTGGTGGTGACGGCGTCGACGGTCTTCGCGGTGTCGGCGATGCCGGTGCCGCAGCCGCCGGTGCAGGTGCCGGGCAGCGGACGCGCGTTGGTCTTGATCGCGGTCTCGATCTCGGCCGGGGTGAGGCTGCTCTTGGCCGACTTGAGCAGGGCCGCGAGGCCCGCGATGTGCGGAGCCGCCATCGAGGTGCCCTGGTAGGGCTTGAAGTTCTCGGCCGACTGGGTGGTCGTGCCCGAGTTCAGCGTGGAGTAGATGCCGTTTTCGGGGGTGGTGACGGTGCCGGGCGTGTCGGTCGCGCGGCGGGTCTCGCCGCCGGGCGCGGCCACGTCCACGATGCTGCCGAAGTTGGAGTAGTAGGACCGGTTGCCCTCGCGGCTGGTGGACGCCACGTTGATGACGTTGGCGCAGTTCGCGGGAGTGAAGCCGGAGGCGTTGGCGTTGCTGTTGCCCGCCGCGACGACGACGGTGGTGCCGCGGGAGACGGCGCCGTTGATCGCGTTCTGGTAGACGCTCGGGCAGGTGGCGCTGGCGCCGCCGAGGCTCAGGTTGATGACCTTGGCCGGGGTGGCGTTGGCCGGGACGCCCGGGACGGAGCCGCCGGAGGCCCAGGTGATGGCGTCCGCGATGTCGGAGGACGAGCCGCCGCACTTGCCGAGCACCCGCACGGGCTGGATCTTCGCGTTGTACGCGATGCCCGCGATGCCCTTGGTGTTGTTCGTGACGGCGCCGATGGTGCCGGCCACGTGGGTGCCGTGCCAGGAGGAGTTCGAGGCCTTGGAGCCGGTGCCGCACTCGTTGTCGGTGGCGTTCCAGTCGCCCTCGTCCTTCGCGTCCGCGTCGCGGCCGTTGCCGTCGCGGGCGTCGGCGGAGGTCGAGATGAAGTCGTACCCGGAGACGACGTTGGTCGCCAGGTCCGAGTGGGTCGCGTAGCCGGTGTCGATGACGGCGACGGTGACGCCCGAGCCGGTCGTCTTGTCCCAGGCGGCAGGAACGTTCATGCCACCGGTGGGCTCGAACAGGTCCCACTGCTTGGCGTAGTCGGTGTCGTTCGGCGTGACGGCCATCGCGTAGGCGCGGATGTCGGGCTCGACCGAGGCGACGGACGGGTCGGCGCGGAACGCGGCCATGACCTCGGTCACGTCCTGCTTGCTGGCGCTGTCGCCCAGGTCGACCAGGGCGCCGCCGCCGGCGAGGCGACGCTCGAAGGAGAGCTTCTCGCCCGTCTTCGCGGCCTTCTCGGCCGTGTCGCTCTTCGCGGCGGTGTTCGAGCCGGCCTCGGCGGCCTGGCTCTTGTAGGTGACGATGACCTTCTCGACCGGGGCGCTGGGGAGCGCCCGCATGGTCTGCGAAGCCGGTGCGGGCTTCGGGGTGGCAGCGCCCGGGGCGGCGGCGATCGCCCCGGTCGTGGCAGCGGCGCCGAGGATCGCGGCGCTCGCGACCACGGATATGACTCTCCGCCTGGAACCGTTCAAGGTGTGGCCCTTTCGAGTACGACGTAGCTGCGGAGCAGTGGCGGCGGCGCGGGAGGCCAGGGCGAAGTGGGGTCGCTGTCCGGCATTCCCTGGGCTGGGGGGCCCGTGCGCCGCCACCGGCGCGACGGCCCGGGTCAAGGCCGTCCCCGGCGGAAGCGACCCCTCCGCATGCACCTGTCAGGGTGCGGTCGGGGGGATGATATCTGCCGGTGCGGAGGACAGTAGGGAACGGGGGGGTGAACCCGATACGGGGAAAACCCTTGTCACCCCTCACGGGGCTGCGGGGGTCCGGTGAGGGGAGGTCCGACCGGGGGAGCGGGCACCGGATTCCGCGCCGCGTCGACCGCGCGCCGGGCGGCCGGCCGACGTCCGGTCCGACGCCTCACCGGCACGTTCCGCGGGGAAGGTACGTACCTGCCTCAGGGGAAAGGTACACACCTCTCGACGGGTGCCGGCAGGGCCCCCCTCCCCAGGGGGGTCGACGAACTCCCGTCGTCTGCCCAGCGGTCGCCCGGGCAGGCGGGGGCGTTCCGGAAGGGTCGCGCGCGGGACGCCGGAGGCCGGTCGCCTCCCGCCGGGGGCCTGGCAGGGCGCGCCTCAGCCGAGTTCGAGGGTCGTCACCCCGAAGACGCGCTCGCGTGCCACCGGGCGGACCGGGCCCGTGTACATCCGGGCCGTCTCGAACGTCGGCTCCAGGCCCCGCTCCTCGGCGAGCCGGGCCGCCGCCGGGTTCGACTCCGGCATGTCGACCGCGATCCGCGCCGCCCCGAACGCCCGCGCCTCCGCGGCGAGCGCGTCGAGGAGAACGGCCGCGTCGGCGGGGGTGTCCGCGAACAGCGGTCCCACCCGCGCCGCGTCCTGGGCCGGCCGGACCACCCCGTACCCGGTCGGACGACCGTCGACGACCCGCGCCAGCGCGCGATGCCCCGGTGTGGTCAGCCAGGAGGCCAGGAAGCGGGGACGGTCGGCGTGGTGGCAGGCGCCGTCGTACGCGGCGAGGACGGCCGGCTCCACGGATCCCGCGGGCACCACACCGGGCGGCGGGCCGTCGACGGCCGGGACCGCGCCCTCGTACCGCGCGGTGCGGTACGCCGTCCTGAAGCCGGAGCGCCGGTAGTTGTCCTGCTGGTCCGGCACCCCGTCGAGCCCCACGGACCGGCCTCCGGCGTGCGGCAGGGCGGCCCGCCAGGTGGCCGACCCGTGACCGAGGCCGCGCAGGTCGGGGCGGACGAGGTAGAAGCCCAGGAACGCGTACGCGTCGTCGTAGGTGACGACCGAAATGGCCGATACGGGCTCCCCGTCGACCCGGCCCAGGAAGAAGCCCCGGGGGTCCTGCGCGAAGAACGACGCGGCGTCCGAGCGGCCCGGGTTCCATCCTTCGTCGGCCGCCCAGGAGCGGACGAGCTCCCAGTCCCGCTCGGTGGCGCGGGAGACGGACAGCGGGCCCGGGAGGGCGGAGGTCATGGGGTTCCCTTCAACGGCCGGGAGCGGTCGCTCGATCGATCGGGACGCGGCGGGTCCGGAGACCGACGCCCCTGGTGCCGGCGACACGACGGCGCCGGGGACCCGGCATCCGGGTGCGCGCATCCGCACCCGGGACCGAAGCCCGGGACAGCGGCGACCGGAACGCCGAATGCTTCGAGGCCGGCCCCGACCGGCGACGGCGAGGCGGCACCCGGAACCGGCGAAGCGGAACCGGAGGACCGGAGGAGAAGCCGACGGAGTCCCTCCGGAGGACCGGGTGAAGCGCGCCGAGCTTAACGCCGCACGACGTCCCTCCCGGCTCCCGCCGATCAATTCCGGCCGCGTCGGTCCCCGCGAAAGGCGGCGGGGCGGGGGCCGGGTCTCAGTGGACCAGCCGGAGGCGCGGCCCCGCGACCGCGAGGCGCACGGTCTGACCCCACGTCAGTTCCAGCGCGTCCGACTCGACCCCGTCGCCGAACACCACCAGCCGGTCCGACTCGACGGTGAGGCGCAGCCCCTGGCCCGGGTCGAGGAGCCCCTCGACCCGGCTCGTCCCGGTCGCCGGGGAGGGCCAGGCCTCCCGGACGAACCAGGCGAGCCGGGCGTCCGCGGGCGCGGGCAGCGCGAGCGCGCTGGACCGCTGCTCCCACAGGGACCGCAGCCAGCCCGTGGATCCCGTGCCCGTGCCGACGAGCACCCCCGAGGAGGCCTGGGCCTCCGGCGGGAGCCCCGCCGCGTCGAGGTCCAGCGTGTACCGGGCGGTCTGGTGGCCGCGCGGTCCGACGTAGATCTCGTTCAGCGCCAGGAGCCGCTGCGCGTCGTCGGTGACGGCCTCCACCATCGTCAGCTCGTCGACCGTCGCGCCGTCCCCCGCCGCGTACGGCAGCAGGCGCCGTGCCCGGTCCGCGCGGTGGCGGACGAGGACCCCGGGATTGCGCCCCGGGTCGGCATCGATCCCGATGACGGGCTGCCCGGTCAGGTACTTCGCCGCGTTGGCGACCAGACCGTCCTGCCCGACCACCACGACCACGTCCTCCGGGCCGAACAGGAACCGGTCCAGGTCGGCGCGCTCCACCCTGGTCTGCCGCCAGGTCAGGGGCACGGCGGCCGCCACCTCGGCCAGGGCCCGGTGGGTGCGCTCGTGCCGCTCGCGGACCGCGTCGACGGAGCGGCCGCGCGCGGAGAGGAAGAACGCGGCCTGACCGTGCGTGCCGTGCCGGCCGAGGAGTTCCTCGTACTCCGTGGTCCGGTGCACGAGCACCGCGCGCGGCGCGAGGCTCACGGCCTGGCCCCGCCCTCGCCGAGCTTGGCGAGCAGCCCCGTCAGGACGTCGGGCGAGAGCGTCAGGTGCTCGATCCGCGGCAGGTTCTCCGCGGCGCGGGAGACGGCCAGGGCGTGCAGGGTCGCGGGCTCCACCTCGGCGTGCGCCCGCAGCCAGGCGGACTGCGCCCCGGCGCGTGCCTGACCGACCTCGCGCGCCGCCTCCGCCTCGGCCTGCGCCAGGCGGACCTTGCGTACGGCCTCGGCCTCGGCGCGGACGGCGTCGGCGGCGGCGTTCTCCTCGGCCTCGCGGCGGGCGTTGGTGCCACGCTGCTCGACGAGCCGCTCCTCCTGGCGGGCCAGCTCGATCTTGCTCGCCAGCTCGTTCTCCGCGATGGCGCGCTCGCGCTCGACGGCGACCGCCCGGCGCTCGTACGTGGCCCGGTCGGCCTCCTGCTGGATCTGCTCGCGGGCGGGGGTCCGCAGGGCGCGCTCGACCTCGGGCTCCGGGCGGATGGCGACCACCCGGACCGCGACGACCTCGATGCCGGTCGCCGGCAGACGGGGCTCGGCGGCGAGTCCGGCCGTGACGCGGTCGCGCACCGCCGCGACGCCGTCGACGAGCGCCTCGGCCAGCGCGGTGCGGGCGAGGACGTCGAGGGCGTGCTGCTGGGCGGTCTCGGTGAGGAGGGTGGCGATCTGCTCCAGCGGGGTGCCGCGCCACGCGCCCGAGTCGGGGTCGATGGAGAAGTCGAGCCGGGTGGCCGCGGCCGCGGGGTCCCCGATCCGGTAGGTCACGGTGGACTGGACGCTGACGTCCTGGAAGTCGGCGGTCCGGGCGTGGAACGCCATGGCCAGTTCGCGGTCGTTGACCGGGACCTCGGAGAGGGCCGCGGTGAGCGGGCGGAACCAGAAGCTCAGTCCCTCGCCGTCGTGCACGAGCTTGCCGCGGCTCTGGTGGCGTATGTGCGCGGTGGGTGCGGAGCGGAGATGGCGCCAGCCGGCCCGCCGGGTGATGTCGGCCATGAAGAAACCCCCTTGTCGTCATGTTGACGATAGGGGGGTTCCTCGCTTGTCGTCAAGATGACGAATTCGAGGGGTGCTCTCCGTGCGCGAGCGGGGAGCCCGGTGGTGCGGGGCGCCGATGGGGCCTGGCGGCTCGCGGTCGGCGCGGGCTCGCCGTGGGCCCCGGCCGGGCCTCTCAGCCGGCGGCCGGTGCGGGGACCGGCAGGGGGTCCGCGGCGTCCGCGTCGGTGAGGCCGGACGGCACCGCGAGCGGCACGGGCGCGGCCGACTCGGGGCGGGCCGAACGGGCGGCCGGACCGGTCGAGCGGGGTGTCGGCACCGACCCGAGGGTCCGCCGGACGGCGGTACGCGCGGGCGTGGAGGCCCCGTTCACCGGCGAGGGGATCACCACGGCGTCGCCGGGGGCGGCCGTCGGGCCGGGTGCGGGGGAGGACGCGCCGGCGGGCACGGGGTTCGTGGCCGGCGCGGGGAGGGGCGTGGCCGGCGCCGGGAGGCTCGGTGCCGAAGGGATGAGGTCAGGGGCCGGCGCGGTGCGGGTCGGGGTCGGCGCGGGGTCCGCTGAGATCGAAGCGGTGAGGTCCGGGGCCTGTGCGGTGCGGTCCGATGTCTGCGAGGAGAGGTTCGAGGCCTGCGCGGAGGGGTTCGGGGCCGGAGCGATGAGGTCCGAGGCCGACACGGGGACGTCCGGGGCCGGGGGTGCGTCCGGGGTGCCCCCCTTCGTCAGGAGCACCACGCCGCGCGCCGCGACCAGGGACGCGCCGGCCGCGACCAGCCAGCCCCAGGCGCCGGCGCGGAAGGTCTCCCCGAGCAGCGCCACGCCGATGATCGCCGCGGCCGCCGGGTTGGAGAGGTTGACCACGGCGAGCGGCGCCGCGAGGCCGCCGCGGTAGGCGGCCTGGGAGAGCAGCAGGCCGCCGGTCGCGAAGCCGGATATCAGCACCGCGAGGAGCGCGGTCTGCCACCAGGCCGGCTTCCCGCCGGGGAGTTCCAGCGCGAACGCGGCCGTCAGCGTCTGGGTGAGCGCGGAGGCGACGCCCGAGGCGATCCCGGAGGCCGTGGCATGCCCGAGCCCGCGCGGACCCTTCGCGCCCGACGGGCGCCGGCCGGACGCGAGCGCGGCGATGAGGAGCGCCGTCGCCGCGGCGACGACCAGGGACTCGCGCAGGCTGAGCGCCTCGCCGGGGGCGGTGGGACCCGTCACGGCGACGAGCCCCACCAGACCGGCCAGGGTCCACAGGGCCCCGCGCCACTCGGTGCGGGTCACCCGGCGCCGGGCCGCGTACGCGCCGAGCGGCAGCGCGGCCACCAGGGTCAGCGCGCCGAGCGGCTGGACGAGCGTCAGCGGTCCGTAGTGCAGCGCGGCGACATGGGCGAGGGCTCCGGCCGCGTTCAGGCCGACCGCCGACCACCACTGCCCCCGGGCCAGCAGCCCGCGCAGCGCCCCCCGTCCGTCCTGGACGGGGGAGGCGGCGGCGAGCCGGGACTGGGCGACGGCGGCGAGCGCGTATCCGGCGGCGGAGACGAGCGAGAGGAGCACCGCGACGACGGTGCCGGTGACGGGGTTCATCGGAGCGCTCCGACCGGAAGGGCGGCCGAACCGGCCTGACGGGGTACGGGTGGGGGCGCCGTCCGGTGGCCGGGGGCGCGGACGGCGAGCAGGGCGAGACCGAGCAGCGCGGCGGCGGCGAGCGCGTCGAACCAGTAGTGGTTGGCCGTGCCGACGATGACGAGCAGGGTCAGCAGCGGGTGCAGCAGCCACAGGACGCGCCACCGGGAGCGGGTGGCGGCGATCAGGCCGATGGCCACCATCAGCGCCCAGCCGAAGTGCAGCGAGGGCATGGCCGCGAACTGGTTGGCCATCGAGTCGGTCTCCGGCGTCGCGCCGTACACCGAGGGGCCGTAGACCCGCGCGGTGTCGACGAGTCCGCTGGCCGCGAGCATCCGGGGCGGCGCCAGCGGCATCAGCAGGTGCAGGGCCAGCGCGGCGCCGGTGACGAGCGCGAGGACGCGGCGCGACCACACGTAGTGGGCGGGGCGGCGCAGGTACAGCCAGACGAGGAAGGCGATCGTGGCGGGGAAGTGCACGGCCGCGTAGTAGGTGTTCGCGGTCCGGATCAGCGGTTCGCCGTGCAGCAGGAGCTGCTGGATCGTTCCCTCGCCCGGAAGGTGCAGCGCGCGCTCGGCGTCCCAGACGCGGTCGGCGTTCCGGAAGGCGCGGGCCTCGTGGCCGTTGGCGAAGAGCCGGCCGAACTTGTAGACGAGGAAGAGCGCGGTGACGAGCGCGAGCTCGCGCAGCAGGGGAGGCCGCGCGGACGCGCCGCCGTCCCCTCCGTCGTTCCCGGGTGCCTCGGTCCCGGGGGTAGGCGTCAGCCCCGATCCAGCAGGACGTGGTCCTCGTATCCCGCGTATCCCGGAAGCCATCGCACGGCCCTCTAATCCGTCATATCGCCAACAAACGGAGTGAGCCTAGATCCGATTTCATCGAGACGCAAGCGTATCGATACGTTTGCGTCTCGATTGTGCACCCCCTACTCTCGTATGTGCAGAGACAGAGGTGTCCGGGAGGGATCGATGTCCACGTCCGCGTCCACAGCAGAGCCGGCGTCCGCGTCCGGGACGCAGTCCACGGAGGCGTCAGGACCGGCGCCCGCGCAGGCGTCCGCGGAGGCCGCCGGCGCCCGCCGCAGCAAGATCACGCCGGAGCGCGAGACGGAGCTGTACGACGCCGTCCTCTGCCTCCTGCGCGAGGGCGGCTACGACTCGGTGACCATGGAGGGCGTCGCGGCCCGCACGAAGTGCGGCAAGGCCACCCTCTACCGGCAGTGGGGCACGAAGCCGCAGCTCGTCACCGCCGCGCTCGCCCGGCGCCGCTGCACCGTCTTCACCGGGATCGACACCGGCACCCTCGCCGGCGACCTGCGCGAGGCCGGCCGGATCGCCGCCTCGCACCGCGAGCGCGACGCCGAACTCATGGAGGCCGTGGCGCAGGCCTTCATCCAGCACCCCGACCTGCGCGCGGCGCTCCGCGAGACGGTCATCGCCCCCGAGGTCGCCGCGATCGACGAGGTCGTGGCCCGGGCGGTCGCGCGCGGGGAGGTCGACGCCGACAACCCCGCGATCGGCTTCGTCGCCCCCTGCTTCCTGGGCATGCTGCGCATCGAGCGGCTCTTCGAGGACCGCTTCACGGACGCCACGACCATGCGGACCTTCGTGGACGCCGTCCTCCTTCCGGCGCTGCGCGTCGAGGGGTGAGCCGGGGGCCGGTCCGTCAGGCTTGAACCATGCCCGCAGACCCCGCAGCCCCCGCCCCGCCGGCCCCTCACGTCCGCGTCCGGCGGATCTACGAGCCCCCCTCGCCGGACGACGGCGTCCGGGTCCTCGTCGACCGCCTCTGGCCGCGCGGACTCGCCAGGACCGACGCCCGCATCGACGAGTGGCCCAAGGCGCTCACCCCGTCCACGGAACTCCGCCGCTGGTACCACGGAACCGAGGGCGGGTACGAGGAGTTCCGCCGCCGCTACCGGGCCGAGCTGGCCGCCCCCGAGGCCCGGGCGGCCCTCGACCGCCTGAGGCTGCTCGCGGCGGAGGGGACGATCACCCTCCTCACGGCGACCAAGGAGCCCTCGGGGAGCCACACGTCGGTCCTGCTGGAGGAGCTGGGCGCGGGCCCGGCGGCGTGACCCTCAGGCCGGGCCGAGCCGCAGCCGAGGCGCCTCGGCCGCGGCGTCGACGACGGGCGGACGACCGCCGTCGGCCGCGGAGGTGCGCTCCGCCAACTCCCGCGCCCATGCCACGAGTCCGGCGGCGTCGATGCCGTGGGCGGCGGCGGACGCCATGCCGCCGGGCGCGCCCGGACCGCCCGCGAGCCGGTCGGCGCCGCGGCGCAGCAGCCGCGCCCCGCCCGCCGTGTTGCCGCGGGCGGCGTGCGTGAGCCCCACGGCGAGCTGGGCGAGCCCCTGCCAGAGGTCCCGCTCCGACGCGGGCCCGGACTTCCAGGCGTCCTCGAAGACCTCGTGCGCGTGGAACGGCATGCCGGCGTCCAGCAGCCGCTGCGCCTCCCGCAGACTCTCCGCGGGAGCCCGGACGACCCCCTCGGGCTGCCGCGGCACGCCCTCGGCCCCGTACGGCAACGGCCGTCCGAGCCCGTCCCGCGGCCGAGCGCTCCGAGCCCGCCCCTCCTCGTCACGATCCATGCCAGGCCCACTGGCTGTCCGGTTCACCCGTCCATTGTCGCCGCCCCCGGGCAACATCCCTGGCCACATGCGGCGCGGTGACAGCCCGTGCGTCAATCCGCCCGGCGGAGTGAGGTAGTGTTTTCCCTGCACGGCGCCGCGGGGGGAACCCCACGGAGACGCGCATCGGGACGTGGCGCAGCTTGGTAGCGCACTTGACTGGGGGTCAAGGGGTCGCAGGTTCAAATCCTGTCGTCCCGACTTTTCGAAGTCGCAGATCAGGGGCCGTTTCAGAGCAATCTGAAACGGCCCCTCGATCGTTTCCGGGGAGCGCGGCGGGCCGCCGGCCCCGGGCCGGGTCGGCGGGGAGGTGTCCCGGCCGCGCCCTTCGGAACCGGCAGGCGCGGCCGCGGGGTGTGTCAGGTCTTCGGGACCGTGTTGACGTAGGCGGTGCCCTCGCCGTGGAAGCCGTCCACCGTCTCCTGGACCTCCGCCGGCGTGACGGCCTCGTCGGCCTTGTAGTAGACCCAGTCGACCTTCATGTCCCAGGTGCGCGGGCCGCCCGTGAAGGGGAGGTCGATGAGCCAGTTGCTGAAGTGGATGTCCATCTGCTCGCGTGCGACGTACTTCCCGGAGCTGGTGAAGAGCTCCTCCCCGTCCAGGGAGTAGACGACCTTCGCGTCCGTCGCGGTGATCACCATGGTGTGCCAGCCCCCGAGCCGCCGCTTCTGGGTCTTGTGGACCCGGTCCGGCGGGTCGGCCCGGTACCAGCTGACGTTGTCGAGCCGCGGCCCCGGCGTGCCCCAGCCGCCGTTCGGCAGGTACTCGAAGTCCAGCTCGCTGTACTTCTCCGAGGAGTCCGAGGAGGAGATCGGGAAGAAGGTCTGGACGACGTGGTCGCCGTTGCGACCGCTCGTGGGCCTGTCGCTGAGGTGGATCCGGGCCGCGTAGGTCCCGTTGAGGAAGTTCCCGCCCGTGGTCTGCACCTCGGTCTGCGTGGTGCCCTGCGCGGTGCCGTCGGTGGTGGAGCGCAGCCGGAGGACCCTGCCCCCCTGGGCCGCCGGGTCGGAGGGGAAGGCGGCGCCGTCCGCGCTCCAGCTGTCCCTGACGCCCGGGCCGCCCCCGCCGGTTCGGATCTCCCAGCCGTTCGCGGCGAGTGAGGGGTCGTCGGCGCCGGTGTAGTCGAAGTCGTCGAAGAGGGTCCCCGGCGGCCCGGTCGGCGTGGGCGTCGTCTCCCGCGCGGGCGCGGCCGCGTCGGCGCTCCCGCCGGTCGCGGGATCGGCGGAGCACGCGGCGAGCACGCACAGGACGGCGGGCAGGGCGAGCGCGGTCCACGCTCGGCGACGAGAGGTGCGGCGAGGCAGGCTCACACGGGCTCCTTGGGGGCGTAGAGGCGGTGACCGGACACGCCCGTCGCATGCGGATCGCATGCGGATCGATCGCCGATCGCAGGAATCGAGCGGTCATCCTAGCGAAGGATTCAAGCCAGCCCTCTCGCTGCTCGCGACCCGGTCATCCAGGGGCCCAGTCAGGCCCGTTGACATACCGATCCGGTTACGAGATTCGATCGGATCATGTCAAATGTGCACAACGCACACCAATCGCTGCGTGTCATGCGCTACGGTCCGCTCTACGCTTCAGCGGTCTCCCACCCTGCACAAAAAGGCCACAGATCATGCGCCAAGTCGCCACACCCTTCGGGCCCGAAACGTTTCCCGCGGTCCCTTCCGTCGTGGCCGAATCGCATCAGTGGGAGCCTGCTCCGGCACCGGTGTTCGTCGACCAGTCCGGTCTGCGCAGCCGGCTGATGCGCCGCTTCGGCTGGCCGGTCTCCGTGCTCGGCGCGATCCTCGCCGCCGTCATGGGCAGCAGCCTCATCGGCATGCAGTCGGACGCCCCCGCGATGGAGATACCGCCCAAACCCTCCTACCAGCCCCTCACGGGCCCGCTGGCCCCCTCCCTGCTCTAGCGAGCCGGCCCGCCGACACCCCGCCCCCGGACTTCGGCCGTCCCGTCTTCCGGCACGGCGACGGCCCCCTCGACTGTCACGACGGCGACCGCATCGTCCGCCACGTCGGCCGTCACCTCGGTCGCCACCCCGGCGGCACCCCCGGTCACGGCGTCCGCCCATCCAGCCGAGCACCACACCCGTCCCTCGCGAACCGGGACCACCGTGCCGCCCGGAGCAACCCCCGCGGTCCGGGCCGGGCATGCCCGCCCCCCCCCGCACCACCCATCTCCAGGAGCGTCCTTGTCCCGCCACCAGCGTCAGCGCCGTCGGCAGTCCCTGCTGAGACCGCGCCGCCTGGCTGCTCCACCGCTGCGCTTCTTCATGCCGCTGTCCCTGCTGGCCTGCCTGCTCGCGCTGCTCGTCCTCCGCGGCCTCGCCACCAACGAGGCGTTCCACGACACCCGGGTCGCGACCTCGGTCGACAAGACCACCGTGCCGGAGAACCTGCTCAAGGGCGGCCCGATCATCGACGCCCGCGGCGAGAAGAACGAGCGCCCGGCGAGCTACCGGATCCCCGACCACACCGTGGTCCTGAGCTTCGACGACGGCCCGTCGCCGGAGTGGACCCCGAAGATCCTGGACGTGCTCGCGGCCCACGACATCCGCGCCGACTTCTTCGTGACCGGCGCGATGACCACCCGCCACCCCGAGCTGATCCGCCAGATCGTCGCGGGCGGCCACGAGATCGGCGTGCACAGCTTCACCCACCCCGACCTCGCCTACCAGTCCGAGGCCCGGATCAGCTGGGAACTCGCGCAGACGCAGCTCGCGCTGGCCGGCGTGGCGGGCGTCCACAGCGCGCTGTTCCGCCCGCCGTACTCCTCCGACGCCTCCGCGCTCGACGACTGGAACTACCCGGTGATCAAGTACGTGGGCTCCCACGGCTACCTCACCGCGTTCATCGACCGCGACACCCACGACTGGAAGCGCCCCGGCGTCGACGCGATCGTCAAGGCCGCGATGCCCCGCAAGCCCGGGGAAGGCGAACTGATCCTGCTGCACGACGCCGGCGGCGACCGGGCCGAGACCCTGGCCGCGCTCGAGCAGATCATCGTGAAGCTGAAGGGCGAGGGATACCGCTTCGCCACCATCTCCGAGGCCCTCGGCGCCACCGACGCGACCGTGCCCGTGGACGGCTACCAGCTGTGGGCGGGCAAGGGCTACATCTGGGCCACCCAGGCCGCCGTGCTCACCCTGCCGGTGCTGGTCGCCCTGCTGGCCGTCGTCGGCTTCCTCAACTTCGGCCGCTTCGCGCTGATGCTCGTCCTCGCCCCCCTGCACGCCCGGCGCTCCCGGCGGCGCGACGCCTGGGGAGCGCCCGTGACCGAGCCGGTCACCGTCCTCGTCCCGGCCTACAACGAGCGCGAGTGCATCGCGAACACCCTGAACTCCCTCGCCGCCAGCGACTACCCGATCGAGGTGCTCGTCATCGACGACGGCTCGACGGACGGCACCGCGGACATCGTCGAGGAGATGGACCTGCCCTTCGTCCGGCTGATCCGCCAGGCCAACGGCGGCAAGTCCAGCGCGCTCAACACCGGCATCGCCGCCGCGTCGTACGACATCATCGTGATGATGGACGGCGACACCGTCTTCGAGCCGTCCACCGTCCGCGAACTGGTCCAGCCGTTCGGCGACCCGACCATCGGCGCGGTCGCGGGCAACGCCAAGGTCGGCAACCGCGACAGCCTCATCGGCGCCTGGCAGCACATCGAGTACGTCCTCGGCCACAACCTGGACCGCCGGATGTACGACATGCTCAACGTCATCCCGACCATCCCCGGCGCGGTCGGCGCCTTCCGCAGGGAGGCCCTGCGGCGGGTCGGCGGGATGAGCGACGACACCCTCGCCGAGGACACCGACATCACCATGGCGGTGCTCTGCGACGGCTGGCGGATCGTCTACGCCGAGCGCGCCCGCGCCTGGACCGAGGCCCCCGCCAGCCTCCAGCAGCTCTGGTCCCAGCGGTACCGCTGGAGCTACGGCTCCATGCAGGCGATGTGGAAGCACCGCCGCGCCGTCACCTCCCGCGGTCCGGCCGGGCGCTTCGGCCGCCTCGGGCTGCCGCTCGTCGTGCTGTTCGGCGTGGTGGCCCCGCTGCTCGCCCCGCTGGTCGACCTGTTCCTGCTGTACGGCGTGCTCTTCGCGGACGCCCCGATCACCCTCGCCAGCTGGGGCGGCTTCATCCTGCTCCAGGCCGTGCTGTCCTGGTACGCCTTCCGGCTCGACGGCGAGAAGCCGCTGCATCTGATCAGCCTGCCGATCCAGCAACTGGTCTACCGGCAGCTGATGTACATCGTCCTGCTGCAGTCCACGATCACCGCGCTGACCGGTGGCCGGCTGCGCTGGCAGAAGCTCCGGCGCACCGGCGAGGTCGCCGCACCGGTGGAGGCCTGACATGACCGCGTCCTTCGATTTCGGGCGAAACCAGGAGACCCTGCGGCTGAGGATCCCCGACGCCTTCCGGCCGGAGTTCCACCCGGAGCCGGAGCCGGAGCCGGAGCCGGCGGCTCCGGCCCCGCGTCGGTCCGGCCGGGACCGCTACCTCGACCTGCTGCGCGCGCTGGCGCTGGTCCGCGTGGTCGTCTACCACAACTTCGGATGGTTCTGGCTGCCCGTCGTCTTCCCGTCGATGGGCGTGATGTTCGCGCTGGCCGGGTCGCTGATGACCCGCTCGCTCAGCCGTCCCGCCCTCGGCGTCGTCCGGAGCCGCATGCGCCGGCTGCTGCCGCCGATGTGGCTGTTCGGCGCGGTCGTCCTCACCCTGGAGATCATCGACGGCTGGGGCCCCGACGCCGAGGGGCATCCCGAGTGGTGGTGGGGGAAGCTGCTCTTCTGGCTGGTGCCGCTGAGCACTCCGCCGTACGCCGAGTCGCTGAACGGCTTCGGCGGTCTCGTGGAGCCGGGCTGGGCGGAGCAGGTCGTCGTCCCGCTCTGGTACCTCCGCGCGTACCTCTGGTACGTCCTGCTGTCCCCGCTGATGCTGTGGGCGCTGCGGCGGATGCCGGTCGTGACGCTGGCCGTGCCGCTCGTGGTGACGGTCGTGCTGAACACGCTCCTCGTCGACCAGGAGTTCCTCTACGGCCGCGTCCGGGAGAACCTGAGCGACTTCGCGATGTTCGGCTCCTGCTGGATCCTCGGCATGGCCCACCAGGAAGGCCTGCTGAAGAAGATCCCGCAGTACGTCGTGCCCTCCGTGGCGCCGCTGGTCATGGTGGCCGGCTGGTGGTACCTGCAGACCCGGCCGGTCGATCCGACCGTGCACACCGACATCGAGAGCTGGCCGATCGCCCAGGCCCTGTGGTCCTTCGGCTTCGTCGCGATCCTGCTCCACGTCAGCCCCTCCTGGGAGCAGTGGCCCCGCCCGCTGGAACGCTGGAACGGCCTGATCAGCCTGCTCAACTCCCGCGCGGTCAGCGTCTACCTCTGGCACGTGGCCGCGCTGGTCGTCGCCATCCCGCTGATCGACCCCCTCTGGTCCGTCGGCTTCGTCTACGAGCACTTCCAGTGGCTGCTGATGAGCCAGTGGTTCCCGCTGCTGGTGGCGATCCCGCTGATCGGCCTGCTGGTCCTGGCCTTCGGCTGGGTGGAGGACGTGGCCGCGAAGCGCCGCCCGCGCCTCTTCCCGTACCCGCGTCGTGTACGGGGCAGGCGCAGAGCGGGCGCCTGACCCGCGGCGCACCGCGCCCAGGACCGCCCGACGGCCGTTCCCTCCCCTCGGGGGAGGGAACGGCCGTCACGGGTTTTCGGGGTTGCGTGCTTCTCCTCGGTCGTCGTCTCCCCGATCATGGGACGACGGGTGGCCCTTCGGTCGGGGCGGGGGCGGCCCGATGCTGATCCGGACCAGAACCCGGTGCGACGGCGCATCAGGGGGAGGTCGTTCGCGGCAACCGGCTCTGAACGGAGAAGACTCGTGATCGTCGGAGTTCTCAAAGAAGCGCGGGACGGTGAGAAGCGTGTCGCGGCCACGCCTGCCACGATCGAACAGGTCCGCAAGCTCGGGTACGAGGTCGTCGTCGACCCCGGTGCGGGGGCCGCGGCCGGGTTCACGGACAGCGCCTACGAAGCCGCCGGCGCGAGGATCGGGGACGCGGCGGCCGCGGACGTGGTCCTCGGGGTGAACGCCCCCGGTCCCGGGCAGCTGGACGGGGTGCGGCCGGAGGCGACGGTGATCGCTCTGTTCGCGCCCGCGTTCGACCCGGCGATGGTGGAGGACCTGGGCCGCAGGCCGTTCACGGCCCTGTCGATGGACGCCGTGCCGCGGATCAGCCGGGCGCAGTCGATGGACGTGCTGTCGTCCATGGCGAACATCGCGGGGTACCGGGCGGTGGTGGAGGCGGCGCACGAGTTCGGGCGGTTCTTCACCGGTCAGGTGACCGCCGCGGGCAAGGTGCCGCCGGCGAGGGTCCTCGTGGCGGGCGCGGGGGTCGCCGGCCTTGCGGCGATCGGGACGGCGGGTTCGCTCGGCGCGGTGGTGCGGGCGACCGACCCGCGGCCGGAGGTCGCCGACCAGGTCCGTTCGCTCGGGGGCGAGTACCTGTCGATCGCGTCCGCCGAGGTCGAGGTCTCGGCCACCGGGTACGCCAAGGAGATGGGGGACGACTACAAGGCGCGTGAGGCGGAGCTGTACGCGGCGCAGTGCCGTGAGGCGGACATCGTCATCACCACCGCCCTGATCCCGGGGCGTCCGGCGCCGGTGCTCATCACGGCGGAGATGGTGGCCGGGATGAAGCCGGGGTCGGTGGTCGTCGACATGGCCGCGGCCAACGGCGGCAACGTCGTCGGCACCGTGAAGGGCGCGAGGACGGTCACGGAGAACGGGGTGACGATCCTCGGCTACACCGATCTGGCGGGGCGGCTGCCCGCCCAGGCCTCGCAGTTGTACGGCACGAACCTGGTGAACCTGCTGAAGCTGATGACCCCGGACAAGGACGGCCGGCTCGTCCTGGACTGGGACGACCCGGTCCAGCGCTCGATCACTGTGGTGCGTGACGGCGCGTCGGCGTGGCCGCCTCCGCCGGTCCAGGTCTCGGCGACCCCCGTCCCCGCGACCCCCGCCCCCGCGGCGACGGAGCCGGCGGTACGGAAGCCGCCGACGGCGGGCCGGAGGTTCGGCGCCGTGGCGCTGGCCGCGCTGCTGCTGTTCCTCGCCGCCGGGTTCGCGCCCGCGGCGCTGCTGCCCCACCTGACGGTGTTCGTGCTGGCCATCGTGATCGGCTACTACGTGATCGGCCATGTCCACCACGCCCTGCACACACCGCTGATGTCGGTGACGAACGCGATCTCCGGGATCATCGTGGTCGGCGCGCTGCTGCAGATCGGGCACGGGAGCACGGTCGTCACGGTCCTGTCGGCCGTCGCGATCCTGCTGGCCAGTATCAACGTCTTCGGCGGCTTCGCGGTGACGCGTCGCATGCTCGCCATGTTCAACCGGAGCTGACATGTCTGCGAACCTTGCCGCCCAGGCGGCCTACCTCGTCGCCGCGCTGCTGTTCATCCTGGCGCTGGCGGGACTCTCCCGGCACGAGTCCGCCCGGCTCGGCAACGCCTTCGGCATGCTCGGCATGGGCGTCGCGCTCGTCGCCACGGTCGTGCTCGCCGTCGACGGCGACATCGGCGCGGCCGCCCTGGGACTGATGGCCGCGGCCATGCTGACCGGCGCGCTGATCGGCCTCCAGCGGGCCCGCGGCGTCGAGATGACCGGCATGCCCGAGCTGATCGCGCTGCTGCACTCCTTCGTCGGCCTCGCCGCCGTCCTCGTCAGCTGGAACGGCTACCTCGACGTCGAGCACCGGCCCGACGGCGAGGAGGCCCGCGCCCTGGACGCGCTCGGCACCCTGGGCATCCACCACGCCGAGGTGTTCATCGGGCTGTTCATCGGAGCGGTGACCTTCACCGGCTCCATCGTCGCCTACCTCAAACTCTCCGCGAAGATCGACTCCAAGCCGCTGACGCTGCCGGGGAAGAACGCCCTCAACCTCGGCGCGCTCGGCCTCTTCCTCGTCCTGACCGTGTGGTTCGTCAGCGCGCCCGCGCCGTGGCTGCCGATCGCCGTCACCGCCCTGGCGCTCGCGCTGGGCTGGCACCTGGTCGCCTCGATCGGCGGCGGGGACATGCCGGTCGTCGTCTCCATGCTGAACAGCTACTCCGGCTGGGCCGCGGCCGCCTCCGGCTTCCTCCTCGGCAACGACCTGCTGATCGTCACCGGCGCCCTCGTCGGCTCCTCCGGTGCCTACCTGTCGTACATCATGTGCCGGGCGATGAACCGCTCCTTCCTCTCCGTCATCGCCGGCGGCTTCGGCATCGAGGCCCCCGCGGGCTCGGACGTCGACTACGGCGAGCACTCGGAGATCACCGCGCAGTCCACCGCCGAACTCCTCGCCTCGGCCCGCTCCGTCGTCATCACCCCCGGCTACGGCATGGCCGTCGCCCAGGCCCAGTACCCCGTCGCCGAACTCACCTCGAAACTCCGGGCGAAGGGCGTCGACGTACGGTTCGGCATCCACCCCGTCGCCGGCCGGCTGCCCGGCCACATGAACGTCCTGCTGGCCGAGGCCAAGGTCCCCTACGACATCGTCCTGGAGATGGACGAGATCAACGAGGACTTCGAGAAGACCGACGTCGTCCTGGTCATCGGCGCCAACGACACCGTCAACCCGGCCGGCGCCGACGACCCCTCCAGCCCGCTCGCCGGCATGCCCGTCCTCACCGTCTGGGAGGCGGGCCGGGTCATCGTCTTCAAACGCTCCATGGCCTCCGGCTACGCGGGCGTGCAGAACCCGCTGTTCTTCCGCGAGAACACCTCGATGCTCTTCGGCGACGCGAAGGCCCGCGTCGAGGACATCGTCGGCGCGCTCTGAGCGGGGGAGAGGGAGGGAGCACGGGCGGGGGCCGGATCGGAGGGCGGCCGACCGGACCCCGTGGCGGGCTCGTCCGGGTGGACCCGTGACCGTGCGGGGGCCGGGCTTCCGGGTGACCATCGACGTGACCGGGAAGCGGGGGAGCGGGAGAGACGGAGACCGTCATGGCAGCAGCTTGGGAACCCCGGCCCTCGGCCGGAACCGAGGCCGACGGGCCCGAATGGCGGCCGGTCCTGGACGTGCCGCCGCCCGGGCGCCAGCGCCGCTGGACCGTGCTGCTGCGCTGGCTCCTGCTCCTCCCGCAGTTCGTCGTCGTCGCCCTGCTGTCCTTCGTCGCGTTCTTCGTCACGATCGCGGGCTGGTTCAGCGCCCTGGTCCTGGGCCGGCTGCCCGACCCCATCGCCTCCTTCCTCGGCTCGGTCCTCGCCTACCAGACCCGGGTCACCGCCGACGCGACCCTGCTCGTCGACCGCTACCCGCCGTTCTCCTTCGACGCCCCCGACTACCCGGTGCGCATCGAACTGCGCGCCACCCCGCTCAACCGGCTCGCCGTCCTGTTCCGGCTGATCCTGATGATCCCGGCGGCCGTCGTCAGCAGCCTGGCGATGTCCGGCTGGTTCGCCGTCAGCTGGGTGTTCTGGCTGATCGGGATCGTCCTGGGCCGGCTCCCCGAACCGGTCTTCGGGGCCACCGCCGCCGTCGTCCGCTACCGCATGCGCCTGACGGCCTACGCCACGATGCTCACCCCGGTGTACCCCAAGGGGATCCTGGGCGACGGCCCCGAGACCGCGGCGCTCCCCGCGTACTCCGCGACCCGCCCGCTGCGGCTGGGCACCGGGGCGCAGGTCCTGGTCTGGCTCTTCCTGCTCCTCGGGCTCGCCGGTCATCTGACCTCGGGCACCGTCGACTACGACGACACGGGCGACGACCGCGCGACCGCCGCCGCACCGGCGGCGGAATGACCACCCCGGCCGCCCCGGCCCCGGGTGCCGAGAGCGGCGGCACCGGGGACACGGCCGACGTCTCCGCGTGATGCGGTGGGCGACGAGCGCCGCGTCCTACGGTGGTCCGATGCGATCCGTACCGAGATGGGCCCTTCTGTCCTCGGGATGCGCCCCTCTGCTGCTGGCCGGCGGCTGGGCCGTCGCGGCCCTGCTCGAAGGACCCGCCTACGACCCCGCCACCGACACGATCAGCGTCCTCGCGGCCCACGGTGCGGCGGGCTCCTGGGTCATGACCGGGGCGTTCCTCGCGCTGGGCGTCTGCCACCTCCTCACCGCCTGGGGCCTGCGGCCGGCCGCGCGCGCCGGACGCCTGGCGCTCGCCGGGGGCGGGATCGCGGCCCTGGGGGTCGCGCTCGTGCCCGCGCCGAGCAGCGGGGGCTCCCTGAACCACGGGGCCGTCGTCGTGGTCGGCTTCACGCTGCTCGCGGTGTGGCCGGTGCTGGCCGCCGTGCGCGGCGGCGGGCCGTGGGGGCTGCGGCTGCGGCCGTCCGTCACCGTCACGGCGGTGATGGCGCTCGGTGCGGTCTGGTTCCTCGTCGAGATGAACCGCCAGGGCGCCGCGGGGGTCGCCGAGCGGCTCGTGACCTGCATCCAGTCCACCTGGCCCCTCGTGGTGGTCGCCTCCTGCCTGCGCTACGGCGCGAGCCGGCCCGTGCCGGGCGGCGAGGACCGTCGGGGCCGTGGCGGCGACGAGGACGGCGGGAGCGGTGGGAGGGGTGTGACCGGTAGGGCGGACGGGAGCCCCGCGCCGCCGCGACGCCCCCCGGGCGGCTGACCCGGCAGACGCTTCCCGGCACCCCGCCGTTCGCCCATTTGTTCGATTCGGCGTTAGGGTGGATCCGTGAACGCAGCACGACCCGCCCTGCCCGGACTCCAGGGCTCCCTGTTCGACCAGGGTGATGAGATCCGCCTCGGCCCGCTGGGCGGCCTCCGGAGGACGCCGCTCGACGACGGCGCCTGGGTCGACCACCTGCCCGGCTGGCTGCACGGCGCCGACGCGCTGTTCGAGGAGCTCGCCGACCGCGTGCCCTGGCGGGCCGAGGAGCGGCCCATGTACGACAACGTCGTCGCCGTGCCCCGGCTCCTGGCCCACTACGGCGAGGGCGCGCCCCTCCCGCACCCCGCCCTCGCGGAGGCCCGGGACGTCCTCGGCGCCCACTACGCCGCCGAGCTCGGGGAACCCTTCGTCACCGCGGGCCTCTGCCTCTACCGGGACGGCCGGGACAGCGTCGCCTGGCACGGCGACCGGACCGGCCGCTCCGCCCGCCACGACACGATGGTCGCCATCCTCTCCCTCGGCGACCCCCGGGACCTCGCCTTCCGTCCCCGGGCCGGCGGCCCCGCCCGCCTCCGCCTCCCGCTCGGCCACGGCGACCTCGTGGTGATGGGCGGCTCCTGCCAGCGCACCTGGGAGCACGCCGTCCCCAAGACGAGCCGGGCCGTCGGGCCCCGCATCAGCGTCCAGTTCCGGCCCCGCGGAGTCCGCTGACGGGCAGGGCCCCCGGGACGGGCCCGAGGAACCCGGCCGGCGTCCGCCCACGGGCCCCCGCCGCCGGGATGCGGGGCTGCGGCCCCGTATCGGGATCAGGCCTCGGCCCGGCGCCGGTTCTGCCGCAGGGCGACGGCGCACCACACCGCCGCCGCGATCAGGGCCGCCGCCGCCATCGCGCCGACGACCGGAGCCTCCGGACGCCAGCCGAGCGAGAGCCGGGTGCCGAGGTACGTCAGCGCGACGGCGGTCCGGCCAGGCGCGTAGACCGGAACCCGGGCGGCCGTGGCGCGCAGGAGGCCCGCCACCACGAGTCCGATCAGGGCCCAGGCCGTCAGATAGGGCCAGAGCGCGCCCGGAGCCGCGGGCGGCAGACCGTACTCCTCGGGGCCGATCCGGAACAGGGAGGTGACCCAGCCCACCGCCACCCCCGCGGCGGCGACTCCCGCCGCCCACAGCGCGTGCCGCCGGAACGGGCCCGGGCGGACGGACTCCTCGTCGTCGTCGAAGGGCTCGGAACCGGCGGGTACGTCGGGTGCGAAAGGATCGGTCACGGCCGGTAGGACGCCGTGCGGCGGTACGGGGTTGCCCCTCGGCGGGACCGGGATCGTCGACGCCCGGCCGGACCGGCGGCCCGTCACGGACACCGCGCCTCAGCCCGCCCAGCGGCCCGTCAGGAAGGTCAGCGCGAACAGCGTCGACAGGGGCGCCGCCAGGCAGAAGTACGCGGTCCGGAAACGCGGCGAGCGGAGGGTCCAGGCGGCCAGGACGACCCACAGGGGCCACCACAGCAGGGTCGCCCGGGGAATGGACTGGTACCAGTACGACGTCCCCAGGGCCCACAGGCTGAGACCGACGTAGACGGCCTCGGGCCAGCGGCGGCGGCGCACCAGCAGCACCGCGAGCGCCAGTCCGACGACCATGGCGAGCAGTTCGGCCTGGAACATGAACGCGTATCCGGTCGTCAGGACCCGGTCGAACGAGGACTCCCAGGTCGTGCCCCAGGCCTCCCACGGCGCGTGGAAGTGGCGGTACCAGCCCCGCTCCTGGGCGTGCTTCCACGCCATCCAGTCGCCGGTGCGGGCCCACAGGTACCAGGCGTAGAGGGCGGCGGGCAGCGCCGGCAGGGCCAGCCAGGGCAGCGGGCGCCAGTCGGCGCGGCCGCGGGCCGTCAGGACGAAGTGCAGGGCCAGGGCGGCCGCGAGAAACAGCCCGCTGACCCGGACGGTCGTCGCCAGCGCGGCGAGCACGGCCGCGAGGGGCCAGGCGCGGCGCTGCGCGGCGAGCCAGGCGGGCAGGGCGAGGGCGAGGAACAGCGACTCGCTGTACCCGGCGGCGAGGAAGACCGCGCACGGCGATATCAGCAGCAACTGCACCGTGCGCCGCCCGGCGCCCGCGTCGGGCAGGTACAGCCGGGCGACCCGGACGAGCGCAAGCACCGCCACCCCGCCCGCCACGAACGAGATCAGCAGCCCCGCCGCGGTCCAGTGCGGCACGACCGTGTGGACGGCCCGCAGGACGAGGGGGAAGCCCGGGAAGAAGGCCTCGCGGTCGTCCCACTCGGCGTCCCACGGCCCCCGGCCCGCCGGGAAGTAGCCGTCGCGCGCCACGTTCAGGAAGTGCCCCCAGTCCCACCGCTCGAACGGCGCGAGGACCGGGCCCGGGTCATGGGTGCCGGCGTCGGCGGGGAAGAGCCAGCGTGCCCCGTACGCGGTGGTCCACAGGGCCGCCCGGGTGAGCAGGTACAGCCACAGCACGTCCCGGTCCTCGGCGTCGAGCCGGAGCCTTCGCCGGCCGGCGCGGGGGACGGCGGGGAACGGCGGCGCAGGCGGCGCCTTCTCCGGGGACCTGGGGGACATCACAGACATGGCGGACTCTCGTCGGGGTGTCAGGGCAGGGCGGACCGCGCGACGGCGGAGCGTCGCGGGGCGATGCGGCGGAGGCCGGGCGGACTGCCCGGCGGGTGGTCGGGCCGTGGAGGCCGGGCGCGGGGCCCCGGCCGGCGGCCGGAGCCCGGCCGGTACGGCGGGAGCCTCGGCGGGCGGGGCTCAGGGCGCCGCTCAGGGCGGTGACGTCGTCACCCGTCCCGGCGGCGTCGTCGTCGCCGACGAACCGCCGGTGGTGCTTCCGGGCGTGGGCGGTCCCGGCTCCGTCGTGGTGCTCGACGGCGGGGCGGTGGTCTCCCCCGGGGACGGCAGGTCGACGGAGGGGCTCACGGCGGGCACGACGGGCGTCGGCGCGTCCGACAGCAGCGCCGCCGCGGTCACGCCGCCGCCCGCGAGGAGCACGCACGCGGCCCCCGCGGCCAGGGCGACCCGGCGCCGGTGCGCCCGCCGGGCGCGCTCGGCGATCCGGGCGACCGGCACGGCACGGGCGCGCGCCTGACCGGCGGCGGCGGCCTGCCGGAACATCTCGCGCAGCGGATCCTGGGGATCCTGGGCGTCCTGGGGGTCAAGCACCGGGGTCCTCCTCAACGTTCCGGGGCCGTAGACGATCGGCGAGGGCGACCCGGCCGCGGACCAGGTGCGTCTTGACGGTGCTGGCGGACTGCCCCGTCTCGCCGGCGATCTGCTCGACGCTCAGGTCGCACAGATAGTGCAGCGTCACCGACCGGCGCTGCTGGGCCGGCAGGTCGCGCAGCGCGTCGATGAGCACCACGTACTCGGGACCGGGCCCCTCCACAGGCGGTGGCGCGCCCGCCCGGTCCCAGGCGTCCGAGGCACGCCTGCGGAAGCGCCACCGGCTCACCGCCAGGCGCCAGGCGACCGTGCGGATCCACGCCTCGGGCTGCCCGTCGCGGTCGAGCTGCCGGCGCCTGCTCCAGCCCTTGACGAAGGCCTCCTGCACGACGTCCTGAGCCTCGTGCAGATCGCCCAGCATCACGTACAGCTGCCCTGTGAGTCGTGCGACCGCCTGCTCGTAGAACGCCTCGAACTCCTCAACGGTCACCACTCACTCCCGGATCTTTCGCTTCACCACGCATACGCCCGGCACCGGGCGTCCGGTCGACACGGATCGCGCATCCACGGAGTGATGGTGGTCACAGAAGCGGGCAGGGGTGTGCGACGCGGGGCCGACGGCACGCGCACGTCACCGCCCCGCCACGGGGGCCGGGGAAATTCATCCGGACGGCGATGTCGAGAACCCGCGGTCGGCTCCGTCCCCGGGGCGGAAGCGACCACAATGGGTCGCACCGGCACCGAGGAGACGAACCACCATGGCCAAGTACCTGCTGCTGAAGCACTACCGAGGCGCTCCCGCCGCCGTCAACGACGTCCCCATGGACCGGTGGACGCCGGAGGAGATCTCGGCCCACGTGCAGTACATGCGCGACTTCGCGGAGCGGCTGGAGAAGACCGGCGAGTACGTCGACGGCCAGGCGCTCTCCCCGGAGGGCACCTTCGTCCGGTACGACGGCGAGGGGCGGCCGCCGGTCACCGACGGGCCGTTCGCCGAGACCAAGGACCTCATCGCCGGCTGGATGGTGATCGACGTCGACAGCTACGAGCGCGCCGTCGAACTCGCCGGCGAGCTGTCGGCCGCCCCGGGCGCGGGCGGAAGGCCCCTTCACGAGTGGCTCGAACTGCGCCCGTTCCTGTCCGAGCCGCCCACCATCACGGAGTGACGGGCGCCCCCGTGGACGAGGCCCTGCTCAGGAGCCTCACACCGGGCGTGCTCGGCATCCTCGTCCGCCGCGGAGCAGACTTCGCGGCGGCCGAGGACGCCGTCCAGGACGCCCTGGTCGAGGCCGTCCGCGTCTGGCCGGAGGAGCGTCCGCGCGACCCCAAGGGCTGGCTGGTCACCGTGGCCTGGCGCAAGTTCCTCGACGCGGCGCGGGCGGACACCGCCCGCCGCCGGCGCGAGGACCGCGTCGAGGAGGAGCCGCCGCCCGGGCCCGCGACCGCGGTGGACGACACGCTCCAGCTCTACTTCCTCTGCGCCCACCCCTCGCTGACGCCGTCCTCCGCGGTCGCCCTCACCCTGCGCGCCGTGGGCGGGCTCACGACCCGCCAGATCGCCCAGGCCTACCTGGTGCCCGAGGCGACCATGGCGCAGCGCATCAGCCGGGCCAAGCGCACCGTCTCGGGCGTGCGCTTCGACCGGCCCGGCGACGTCGGCACCGTGCTGCGCGTCCTCTATCTGGTCTTCAACGAGGGCTACTCCGGCGACGTCGACCTCGCCGCCGAGGCCATCCGCCTCACCCGCCGGCTCGCGGCCGCGATCGACCACCCCGAGGTGGCCGGGCTGCTCGCCCTCATGCTGCTCCACCACGCCCGGAGGGCCGGCCGCACCGCAGCCGACGGAAGCCTGGTGCCGCTCGCCGAGCAGGACCGGGGCCGCTGGGACACCGCGCTGATCGCCGAGGGCGTGGGGATCCTCCAGGCGGCCCTCGCCCGCGACCGGCTCGGCGAGTACCAGGCCCAGGCCGCCGTCGCCGCGCTCCACGCCGACGCGCCCACGGCGGAGGAGACCGACTGGGTGCAGATCGTCGAGTGGTACGACGAGCTCCTGCGGTTCACCGACAGCCCCGTCGTACGCCTCAACCGGGCCGTCGCCCTGGGCGAGGCCGACGGGCCGCGGGCCGGGCTCGCCGCGCTCGCGGAGCTGACCGGCCCGGCCCCGGGGACGGGGACCCGCGGTCACCCGCTGCCGCGCGCCACCGCGGCGGCGGCGTACCTGCACGAGCGGGCCGGCGATCCGGAGACGGCGGCGAGGCTGTACGCCGACGCGGCCCGGGAGGCGCCGAACCTCGCGGAGCGCGACTACCTGACGCGCCGGGCCGCCCGGCTCAACACCGGCCGGGACCGCTGAGGGAGCGCGGTCCCGGCCCGCTCCGGGGGCGATCCGCCGGTCAGTTGAGGGCGTCGTCCATGGAGCCCTGCCAGTACGTCACCCGCAGCGAGCTGTCGACGTACACGCCCTTGCCGGCCAGCCGGGGCCGCGCGGTCGTGCCGTCGGTGAAGCCGACCGTGAGGCTCGCGGTCGTGTAGCCGTGCTGTCCGCTGCCGTCGGCGGCCGACAGCAGCACGCCCGCGTAGCCGGACTCGCCGGGGCCGAGGGTCACGACCGTCTGCGGGCGGGTCTCCTCGACGACGGGCGGGACGGACTGGGCCTCGCCGAAGCGGGCGACCGGGTAGCCGAGGAGGTCGCAGCGGCCGGAGCCGGTGTTGGTGACGGTGAGCAGCAGGTGGTTGAGCGGTCGGGCGACCAGGGTGGCCGTGGTCCTGGTGTCGCCCGCGCCGCACTGCTTGTTCCGCGACGGCCCGTCCTCGCCGCCGGTCGAGGCCGAGCCGCCCTTGCCGCCGGTTCCGCCGCCGGTCTTCCCGCCGGTGCTCGTGCCGGTGGCCGTCCCGCCGTTCCCGGAGCCGCCGGTGGCGCCGCCCGTGGATCCGCCGGTCGATCCGGCCGTCGTGCCCGCGGAGCCGTCCGGGGGCGTCGTGGTGCCGCCCTCGGACGGTGTCGCCGTCCCCCCGGCCGGCCGGGAGGTCGAGCCGGTCGGGGAGGCGGAGGACGTGGCGGCGCCCTCGTCCTTCACCGCGCCGCCGCCGCAGGCGGTGAGCGACAGGGCGGCGACCGCCAGCGTCGTGGCGGCGAGCAGCCGGGTGCGGATGGTGCGTGCGGACATGGGAGTCCCCCTCAGGGTCGGGATCGGAATTCGGTCGTCGTGCGGCCCGGTCCGCCGTTGTCCGTGGCGGCCTTGCTTCGCTGACCACAGCCTGTGACAAGATCCGTTCCAACGGCCGCTCCTACCGGGCGGTACGGGACGCTGGAATGGATTCGAGGGGCTGACCTGCGTCGATGTCCCTTCCTGGGACGCGGGGACGAATGCCGGAAGAGGGTGGGACGGTGGCGGGGGACGAGTTCGCGGCGCTGTTGGGGCAGCTCAAGGACCGCTCGGGGCTCAGCTACGGGACGCTCGGCAAGCGTCTGCACATGAGTGGGTCGACCCTCCACCGGTACGTCAACGGCGACGCCGTCCCGGTCGACTACGCACCCGTCGAGCGGCTCGCGCGGCTGTGCCGGGCGACCCCCGACGAACTCGTCGAGCTGCACCGGCTGTGGGTGCGGGCCGACGTCTCGCGCGCCCGCAGGGCGCCCGCTCCCGACGCGCCCACCGCACCGGAGCCGGCTGCCGTGCCCCCGTCTCCGACCACCGCCGTGCCGGCGGCCGCACCGCAGCCCCCGCCCGGAGCGCCGTCGGCGTCCGACGCGCCGCCGGGGAATCCCGCGCCGTCCGCAGGGGCCGCGCCCGGGGAGCCGTCCCCGGCGGGCTCCCCGGTCCCGCGGCGGAGCCGACGCTTCCGGCGTACCGCCGCGGTCGCCGCGGCGGCCCTGGTCGCCGTCGTGTCGGCGGCGCTCGTCCTCGACCTCTCGGGGGACGACAGGCCCGGCGGCACGGCCGCGTCCCCCTCGGGCCCGGGCCCCGAGCGCCCGGGAACGCCCTCCGCCGATCCGGGGCGGCCCGGCGGCACGGCCCCCGGGACGGCGAACGCGCCGACCGTCGTCACGGCGCCGCACACGTGGGAAGGCCCCTGCACCCAGCACTATCTGATCGACCGCGGGCCCGAGCAGGTGCCCCCGCCGCCCACCGAGCAGGATGCGCCGGGCTGGATCGCCGCACTCGACGCGGTCCCCGGCGGGGACCAGCTGCTCCGGCTCACCGTCCAGGGCAAGGGGAAGCGCACGGTCGTCCTGGAGGCCCTCCACGTCCGGGTCGTGAGCAGGAAGGCCCCGCTGCCCTGGAACGACTACGTGATGGGGGTCGGCTGCGGCGGCGAGGTGTCCACGAAGGCCTTCGCCGTCGACCTCGACGCGGGCCGCCCCACCGCCGTACCCGTCGGCGGCCAGCGGACGTTCTCGTACAAGACGAGCGAGACCGACCCCGTGATCCTCAACGTCGCCGCGCGGGCCCGCGCGCACGACGTCAGCTGGTACCTGGAGATCGCCTGGTCCAGCGGCTCCGAGCGCGGCACGATCCGCGTCGACGACGACGGCCGCCCGTTCCGCACCAGCGGCAACCTCGCCCGGCCGGCGTTCGCCTACCCCCTGGGCTGGACCGAGTGGATCGACAACGACGTGGACACCGAGGGTCGCTAGAGCGGCCCGGCGATCCGCCGCCCCCGGCCGGACACCGGGGCGGACGGCCCGGGAGAGGGCTCGGTGACCGACGCGCGGGAGGGCCGGGCAACAATGGCGTGACGTCGCCCGCACGCGCCGGCACTTTCGATGAAGAAGAAGGCGAGAGTCACCCATGAACGTCACGGCACACATGGAAGCCGTCTACGCGGAGGTCCGCCGACGCAACCCCGGGGAGGAGGAGTTCCACCAGGCGGCCGCCGAGGTCCTCGACTCCCTCGCGCCCGCGATGGAGCGGCACCCCGAGTACGTCGAGACCGGGATCCTGGAGCGACTGTGCGAGCCCGAGCGGCAGTTGCTCTTCCGGGTTCCGTGGGTGGACGACCAGGGCGCCGTGCGGGTGAACCGGGGCTTCCGCGTGGAGTTCAACAGCGCCCTCGGCCCGTACAAGGGCGGGCTGCGGTTCCACCCGAGCGTCAACCTCGGCATCGTGAAGTTCCTCGGCTTCGAGCAGATCTTCAAGAACGCGCTGACGGGCATGGCGATCGGCGGCGGCAAGGGCGGCGCCGACTTCGACCCCAAGGGCCGCTCGGACGCCGAGATCATGCGCTTCTGCCAGTCCTTCATGACCGAGCTCTACCGCCACCTCGGTGAGCACACGGACGTGCCGGCCGGGGACATCGGTGTCGGTGCGCGCGAGATCGGCTTCCTCTTCGGCCAGTACAAGCGGATCACCAACCGCTACGAGTCCGGCGTCCTCACCGGCAAGCCCGTGGGCTGGGGCGGCTCCCACGTCCGCACCGAGGCCACGGGCTACGGCGCGGTCTACTTCGCGGAGGAGATGCTCGCCACTCGCGGCCAGGACTTCGACGGACGGCGCGTCGTGGTCTCCGGCTCCGGCAACGTGGCGGTGTACGCGGCGGAGAAGGTGCAGGCCCTCGGGGGCAGCGTGGTGGCGTGCAGCGACTCCTCCGGCTACCTCGTCGACGAGGACGGGATCGACCTCGACCTGCTCAAGGACGTCAAGGAGGTGCGACGGGCCCGGATCTCCGCCTACGCGGAGGCGAAGCCGACCGCGCGCTTCTCCGCCCGGGGCACGGTGTACGACGTTCCGTGCGACATCGCCCTGCCGTGCGCGACCCAGAACGAGCTGGGTCTCGACGACGCCGTGGCCCTGGTCAAGCACGGGGTCCTCGCGGTCGCCGAGGGTGCGAACATGCCCTGCACGCCCGAGGCGGTCAAGGTGTTCCGGGAGGCGGGCGTCCTCTTCGGCCCCGGCAAGGCGGCCAACGCCGGCGGCGTGGCGACCTCGGCGCTGGAGATGCAGCAGAACGCCTCCCGCGACAGCTGGACCTTCGAGCAGACCGAGTCCCGGCTCGCCGCGGTCATGCGCGGTGTCCACGCCGAGTGCCGGGCCACGGCGGAGGCCTACGGAGGCAACGCCGAGGACTACGTCCTCGGCGCCAACGTGGCCGGATTCCTGCGGGTGGCGCGGGCGATGACCGCGCAGGGCGTGATCTGAGGCTCGTGACACGACGACGGCTCCGTTCCACGCGCCCGGCCGCGTGGAACGGAGCCGTCCGCCGCAAACCGGTCATTGGGGCATGAGCGGCCAAAGCGTACCAGCGCAGACCCTCCGGGACCGGATATTCACGCACCCTCCGCGCCCGACCGTGTTCATACGGTAGTCATGGGGCCGGGAGGAACACATTGATCTTCAGTCGCAGCCGCCGCCGCAAGTCCGTCCCCACCACCGGCACCTGCCCCTACGCGCACGGTGACCCGGCCCCCGCAGCCCCGGCACCGGACGGGCGCGGCGGGGCCCCGCAGCGCGCGGACCGGCAGGAGGCGGAGCGCTTCGTCCGTCAGTTCCACGCCGAGCAGCCCGGCGCCGGGGACGACGTGCGGAGCCGGCTCCGGGAGGTGCTGGCCGAGATCGACCGCACCGGCACCTACACGCACTCCCCGGCCGAACTCGCCTTCGGCGCCCGGGTCGCCTGGCGCAACGCGGCCCGCTGCATCGGCAGGCTCTACTGGCGCAGCCTCGTGGTGCGCGACCTGCGGCACGTCGTCTCCGCCGACGACATCGCCGCCGCGTCCTTCGAACACCTCAGGCTCGCCGGCAACGGCGGCCGGATCCGCCCCGTGATCACCGTCTTCGCCCCCGACCGGCCGGACCGCCCCGGCCCCCGGATCGTCAACGACCAGCTCGTGCGCTACGCGGGGCACCGCACGCCCGAGGGGGACCGGCTCGGCGACCCGCGCAGCGAGGCCCTGACCGCCCGGGCCCGCGACCTGGGGTGGAAGCGCGACGAAGAGCCGTTCCAGGTGCTGCCGTTGATGGTGCAGGAGCGGCCCGGCGACCGGCCTCGCTGGTACGAACTGCCCGACGACGCCGTCCGCGAGGTGCCGCTGAGCCACCCCGACCACGCGTGCTTCGCCGAGCTGGGACTGCGCTGGTACGCCGTGCCCGCGATCAGCGACATGACCCTGGAGATCGGCGGCGTGCGGTATCCGGCGGCGCCGTTCAACGGCTGGTACATGGGCACCGAGATAGGCGCCCGGAACCTCGCCGACACCGAACGGTACGACCTCCTCCCCGTGGTGGCGGACCGCCTCGGGCTCGACCGGTCGAGCGAGCGGACCCTGTGGCGCGACCGGGCGCTCGTCGAGCTGAACGTGGCGGTGCTGCACTCCTTCCAGCAGGCCGGGGTGACCGTGGCCGACCACCACACCGAGTCCCGGCGCTTCCTGCGGCACATCGCCCAGGAGAGCCGCCACGGCCGCGACACCCCCGCCGACTGGAGCTGGATCGTGCCCCCGGTCTCCGGCTCCGCCACCCCGGTCTTCCACCGGTACTACGACCCGGTCGACCCGTCCCTGCGACCGGCCTTCCTGGCCCGGACCTGACCGGCGCGGGGCCCCTCCCGAAGGGAAGGGCCCCTGGACGGCGGCGCGTCAGGCGCGCCGCCCCCCGAACGCGTCCAGGATCCGCTCGGCGGCCAGCGTCGCCGTCAGCTCGCCCGCGCGCACCCGTTGCTCCAGCGCGGGCACGAGGCCCTGGACCGCCGGATCCGAGTGGAGGCGGCGCAGCAGCTCGTCCCGGACCATGGACCAGGTCCAGTCGACCTGCTGGTCGTGGCGCTTGGCCGTGAGCCGGCCCGTCGAGTCCAGCAGGGCCCGGTGCTGCTCCAGACGCCCCCAGACCTCGTCGAGGCCCGCCGCGTCCCGGGCGCTGCAACTGAGCACCGGAGGGGTCCAGAAGGACTCCGCACCGTGCATCAGCCGCAGCGCGCCCGCGAGTTCGCGCGCCGCGGCGCGCGCGTCGCGCTCGTGCGGGCCGTCCGCCTTGTTGACCGCCACCACGTCGGCGAGCTCCAGCACGCCCTTCTTGATGCCCTGGAGCTGGTCGCCCGTGCGCGCCAGGGTGAGCAGCAGGAAGGAGTCGACCATGTTGGCGACGGCGGTCTCCGACTGGCCGACGCCCACGGTCTCCACGAGCACCACGTCGTAGCCCGCCGCCTCCATCACGACCATCGACTCCCGGGTCGCCTTCGCGACCCCGCCGAGGGTGCCGGCGCTGGGGGAGGGCCGTACGAAGGCCGCCGGGTCGACCGCCAGCCGCTCCATCCGCGTCTTGTCGCCGAGGATGGAGCCGCCGGTCCGGGTCGACGAGGGGTCGACGGCGAGCACCGCGACCCGGTGGCCGAGCCCGGTGAGCATCGAGCCGAACGCGTCGATGAACGTCGACTTGCCGACCCCGGGCACCCCGCTGATCCCGATGCGCACGGCCTTGCCGCCGTGCGGAAGGAGTTCCGTCAGGAGCTCCTGGGCGAGGGCCCGGTGCTGCGGGCGGGTCGACTCGACGAGGGTGATCGCGCGGGCGACGAGCGCCCGCTTCCCCTCACGTACGCCCTTGACGTACGTGTCGAGATCGATCACCGCTCGTGTCCGAGGTCGGCCGACAGCCGCGTCACCAGGTCGTGGGCCGCGTCCGGGATCACCGTGCCCGGCGGGAACACGGCGGCCGCGCCCATCTCCAGGAGCGTCGCCACGTCCTGCGGAGGAATCACCCCGCCGACCACGATCATGATGTCCTCGCGGCCCTCCGCCGCCAGTTCCTCCCGCAGCGCCGGAACGAGCGTGAGGTGGCCCGCGGCGAGCGAGGAGACCCCGACGATGTGCACGTCCGCCTCGACGGCCTGGCGGGCCACCTCGGCCGGGGTCTGGAACAGGGGGCCGACGTCCACGTCGAAGCCCAGGTCGGCGAAGGCGGTGGCGATGACCTTCTGACCGCGGTCGTGGCCGTCCTGGCCCATCTTGGCGACCAGGATGCGGGGGCGTCGGCCCTCGGCCTCGCCGAAGGCGTCCACCAGGGCACGGGTGCGGTCCACGGAGGGGGACGCGCCGGCTTCGTTGCGGTACACACCGGAGATCGTACGGATCTGGCCGGCGTGGCGTCCGTAGACCTTCTCCAGGGCGTCGGAGATCTCACCGACGGTCGCCATCGCGCGGGCCGCGTCCACCGCGAGCTCCAGGAGGTTGCCCTCGCCGCCCGCGGCCCGGGTGAGCGCGGCGAGCGCGTCCTGGCAGGCCCGCTCGTCGCGCTCCTCGCGCAACCGCTTCAGCTTCGCGATCTGCTGGGCGCGCACGGAGGAGTTGTCGACCTTCAGGACGTCGATCTGCTCGTCGCTCGCGACCCGGTACTTGTTGACGCCGATCACCGGCTGCCGTCCGGAGTCGATCCGGGCCTGGGTGCGGGCCGCGGCCTCCTCCACGCGCAGCTTGGGGATGCCCGCGTCGATGGCCTTGGCCATGCCGCCGGCCTGCTCGACCTCCTGGATGTGCTTCCAGGCGCGCCGGGCCAGGTCGTACGTGAGCTTCTCCACGTACGCGCTGCCGCCCCAGGGGTCGATCGTCCGGCAGGTGCCCGACTCCTGCTGGATCAGCAGCTGGGTGTTGCGGGCGATCCGGGCCGAGAAGTCCGTCGGCAGGGCGAGCGCCTCGTCGAGGGCGTTGGTGTGCAGGGACTGCGTGTGGCCCTGGGTGGCCGCCATCGCCTCGACGCAGGTGCGCGTGACGTTGTTGAAGACGTCCTGCGCGGTCAGCGACCAGCCCGAGGTCTGCGAATGGGTGCGGAGCGACAGCGACTTGGCGTTCTTCGGGTCGAACTCCTTGACCAGCTTGGCCCACAGGAGCCGGGCCGCGCGCAGCTTGGCGACCTCCATGAAGAAGTTCATGCCGATCGCCCAGAAGAAGGACAGGCGCGGTGCGAACGCGTCCACGTCGAGCCCGGCCTCGCGGCCCGCGCGGATGTACTCCACGCCGTCGGCGAGCGTGTACGCCAGCTCCAGGTCGGCCGTCGCCCCCGCCTCCTGGATGTGGTAGCCGGAGATCGAGATGGAGTTGTACCGCGGCATCCGCTGCGAGGTGTAGGCGAAGATGTCGGAGATGATCCGCATCGACGGCCCGGGCGGATAGATGTACGTGTTGCGGACCATGAACTCCTTGAGGATGTCGTTCTGGATGGTCCCGGCCAGCTTCTCGGGCGGTACGCCCTGCTCCTCGGCGGCCACGATGTACAGCGCGAGGACCGGCAGCACCGCGCCGTTCATCGTCATCGACACCGTCATCCGGTCCAGCGGGATGCCGTCGAACAGCTGGCGCATGTCGTAGATCGAGTCGATGGCCACCCCGGCCATGCCGACGTCGCCGGTCACGCGCGGGTGGTCGCTGTCGTAGCCGCGGTGGGTCGGCAGGTCGAAGGCGACCGACAGGCCCTTCTGGCCGGCGGCGAGGTTGCGCCGGTAGAAGGCGTTCGACTCCTCGGCCGTGGAGAAGCCCGCGTACTGGCGGATCGTCCAGGGCTGGTTGACGTACATCGTCGGGTACGGCCCGCGCAGGTACGGGGCCATGCCCGGGCGGGTGTCCAGGAAGTCCAGGCCCTCCAGGTCCTGCCCGGTGTACAGCGGCTTGACGCCGATGCCCTCCGGGGTCTCCCAGAGCAGGTCGTCACCGCCCGCGGCCTTCTTGACGGCCGCCCGCCACGCCTCGGGACCGCCGTCGGCGGCCGGCACCCCGAGCTCGATCCCGGAGAAGTCGGGGATGGACATCAGGACACTCCCATGCGGTCGAGGGCGGTGGAGAGCAGGGCGACGGCGTCACAGCCCGCGAAGAGGTACGAGTCGACACCGGGGTGGTCCCCCGGGCGGCCCGCGAGGAGGACGTGCTCGGCACCCGCGGCGCGCAGTCCGGCCGCCGCGGTCGCGGCCTGCTCGGCGTAGAGCGCGTCGCTGGAGCAGAGGCAGGCCTCGCGTGCGCCGCTCTCCTCGAAGGTGCCCTCGGTGACCGGCTCGATGCCGCCCGCCTGGAAGAGGTTCGCGGCGAAGGAGAGGCGGGCCGAGTGCGCGGCCGCCGGGCCGAGCGCCGCGAGGTAGACGCGGGGCCGGGAGCCGGTCGCCGCCAGGTGCGCGTCGGAGCGGGCGCGCAGCGCCTCGTACGCCTCGTCGCGGCGGACCCGGGGGAGGCCGCCGGTCGGCTGCGCGGGCGCCGGGGCCCGCTCGACCGGCTTCTCCGTGAGGTGGGGGAACTCGCTGACCCCGGTGATGGGTTCGCGGCGGGTGGCGAGCCTCCTGCTGCGCGCGGACCACGTCTCGGCCAGGCGCTCGCCGACCGTGCCGGACCGCAGCGCGGCCTCCTGGCCGCCCGCCTGCTCGATGGACTGGAAGAACTCCCAGGCCGCGTGGGCGAGTTCGTCGGTGAGGCGCTCCACGTACCAGGAGCCGCCCGCCGGGTCGACGACCCGGGCTAGGTGCGACTCGTCGATGAGGACGGTGGAGGTGTTGCGGGCGATCCGGCGCGCGAAGGCGTCCGGCAGCCCGAGGGCGTCGTCGAAGGGGAGCACGGTGACGCTGTCCGCGCCGCCCACGCCGGCGGCGAGCGTGGCCACCGTGGTGCGCAGCATGTTCACCCAGGGGTCGCGGCGGGTCATCATCACCGGGGAGGTGACCGCGTGCTGCCGCTGGGCGCCCGCGGCCGGGGCGCCGCAGACCTCGGCCACCCGGGCCCAGAGCCGGCGCGCCGCGCGGAGCTTGGCGATGGTGAGGAACTGGTCGGCGGTCGCCGCGTAGCGGAACTCCAGCTGGGCGCAGGCCTCGGCGACGCTCAGCCCGGCGGCGGTCAGGCCGCGCAGGTAGGCGACGCCGGTCGCGAGGGAGCAGCCGAGCTCCTGCGCAGCGGAGCCGCCGGCCTCGTGGTACGGCAGCGCGTCCACGGTCAGGGCCCGCAGTCCCGGGTACCGGTCGGTGCAGCGGCGGGCGAGGCCGGCCACGGAGGCCAGGTCATAGGTCGTGGTCCCGGTGCGGGCCTGGTGGCCGAGCGGGTCCGCGCCGAGGTTGCCGCGGGCCGCGTCGTCGGCGACGCCGCGCTCCGCGTACAGGTCGAGCAGGCGCTCGGCGGCGGCCGCCGTGTCCTCGCCCGCGTCGAGGACGACCGGTGCCAGGTCGAGGTAGACGCCGTCGAGGACCGCGGCGAGGGAGGAGACCGGGATGCCGGCGCCGAGCCAGAGGGACGTGACGCCGTTCTCCAGGTCGGCGAGGACGGCGTCGTTGTCGGCGGCGAGGTGCCGCTGGCGCACGTCCCAGCCGCCGAGGGTGTTGCCCTCGGCACGTGCGCCGCGCACGAAGGGCGCGAAGCCGGGGAGGCCGGCGTCGGGCGCGTTCTCGCGCGCCGTGTCCGCCGTATAGAGCGGACGGACGTCGAGGCCGTCCTCCAAGAGTGTGGAGAGGGCGTCCTCGGCGGCGTCGCCGGACACCTCTTTGCCGGACTTGCGCAGGACGCCTGCCACAAGGTGTTGCCACTGTTCGTGTGGCGCTTCGGGGAATTCGGACGCCAGGGTGAGCCCGTCGTCAGGCAGGACCGTCATGCTCGGATGCTAGGGGAGATCGACAAAGCAGCAGGAGGGCGTACGACTGTGACCTTCTTCTCGTTGTCAGTGGCGGCTGCGACGCTGTCTCGTATGGACAGGGACGAGGAGCTGCTGAGGGGCCGGGTCTACGGCCAGGACCACGACGACCCCCGGCCGGGCCCGCGGCCCGGCCGCGTCTACGTGGAGCTGGTGGGCGGTCCGCTCGACGGACTGCTGCTCGACGTCACCGACCGGACGCCGGAGCAGCGGGGGGCGGGCGTGGTCCTGGAGACGGAGCTGGGGCGGTTCGGTGCCGGGGGCCGGTCGCTGTACGACCCGCGCCCCGGCGATCCGGGCCGCCTCGACTGGTCCGCCGACGCGCCCTGACGGGCGGAGTGGGCGGGGTGGACGGCGGCGGGGTGCGGCGCGCCCTGTGCGCCGCCGCGCGGGCGGGGCGCCGGTCCGCCGGTGGTCTCCGGGGGACCGGCGCCCGCCGCGGGCGTCAGCGCAGGACGGAGGAGAAGTTGTCCAGCTGGATCCAGGTCACCTTGTTGGTCGCCTGGGGGCCGTAGACGTTGACGGCGCCGGCCGTGTTGGCCTCGATGCGGATGGCGTTGATGCCCAGGCTGTTGTTGCGGGGGCAGACGCCGCGGGTGAGCTTGGGCGGGCGGATGGTGTCGGGGAGGGTGCCGAGGCGGCCGTCGGCGGTGAACGAGCAGGTGACCGTCCCGCGCAGCTGGAGGAACTCGGTCCCGGCGAGCCGGATCACCCGGGCCTCGACCGGGGCGCCGGGCTCGTTCGTGACGGCCGCGTCCACCGTGACCGGCGTCCAGTCGACGACGGTCTGGCAGCCGTCGACGGGGTCCGCGGCGGCGGCCGGGGTGGCCGTGAGGACCGGGCCGGCGACGACGGCGGCGGGCGCGGCGAGCGCCGCGGTGAGCAGGGAGCGGCGGCTGGTGCGGGGCTGGGTCATGGTCGGTCCTCCGGGTTCGGCGGGGTGCGCGGGCTGCGGGGCGGGGCGGTGCACGGGGCGGTTCGGGCGGCGGTTCATCGCCAGGCGACGGTGACGCCGTCGAAGTCGATCCAGGTGATGGCGTTGTCGCTGGTGGCGCCGTACACGCGGAGCGCGCCGGTGACGTCCGTCTCCAGCCGGCACACGCAGCGGCCGGTGTTGTTGTTGCGGGGCACGTTCTGGCGGGTCAGGTGGGTCGCGCGCAGCCGGTGCGGCAGGGTTCCGATCCTGCTGTCGGCGGTGAGGCCGGGGGAGCAGGCGACGGTGCCGCGGAGCTGGAGGTAGGTGGTGCCGGCGAGGGCGATCAGCCGGCCGCGCGGGCGGTCGGCGCCGGGGGACACGCCGGGTTCGAGCGCGAGGTCCTCCCAGTCGGCGAGGACCTTGATGCCGTCCACGGCGGGCCTGGTGGGGTACCAGCCGATGGTGACGTCGCGGGAACCGGTGGTGCCGGGGACGGTGTTGCTGAAGCCGAAGAGCAGCCGGGTCTCGCCGGTCGCGGGGTCGACCTCGGCGGTGACGCCCTCGGGCTCGCGGCGGGTGAGGCCGTCGGCGTTGGTGACCACCTGACGGTCGATGCGCAGGCCGGTGGTCCACGAGTACGAGGTGAGGAAGGCGATGCCCGGGAAGGCGTCGGCCGTGTCGTACGGGGCCCACTGGTAGGCGTAGAGGACGTCGCCCAGCGCGGTGTAGCCCTGGGAGACGAGGGTCTTCTTGAGCGGGTGGGGCGTGGGCACGTCGGGGGTGACGTCCTCGCCGGCCGGCATGACGAAGGTGGTGCCCACCGGGTTCCACCGGCCGGCCGCGGCCTCGGCGGAGTCGTAACGGGTGAAGTGCCGCTTCCCGTCCTTGTGGTACATGACGCACAGCAGCCCGCTCACCGGGTCCAGCGACGGGCCGGTGCTCGACGTGCTGCCGGGCGGGGTGAACTTCTGGCCCTGCGGTATCTGGGCGCCGTCGAGGACCGCGCCGTCGACGAAGCGGAACCGGGTGACGGCCTTGCCGAAGGCGGCGTTGTCGGCCGAGAGCTGCAGCGGGCCGACCTCGGTCCAGAGGTAGGTGTCGGCGCCCACGGGCTCGGCGCCCATGGAGAGGCCGTGGCCGAAGCCCTTCAGCTGCATCGAGCCGGTGATGGCGCCGGTGCGGCGGTTGATGCGGTTGAGCCAGAGATTGCCCTGCGGGGCCGTGGCGGAGCTCTCGACCTGGAGGACGAAGACGTGTCCGTTGACGGTGTCGGTGGCGATGGCCTGCGGGGCGGGGCCCTTCACCAGGTCGACCGTCTGGATGAGCCTGCCGGTGACGCCGGACAGGTCGACGCCGTTGGCGTCCGTGGTTCCCATGCTTTCTCTCCCCCTGGGGTGTCCGTGGATGCGGAATCGAAAGGGAGATCATCACATGAGCCGTCAGGTGCCCGGCGTCCGGCCGGATTCGGACGTTCCGTAGCGGATCGGGGATGAGTTAGCTTAGGCTTACCTAAGTAGGGCTTCTGGGCGCAGGCTCGGTGGCCTGCCCCCGTCACCTGTCCCGGGAGAACTCGGATGCGTCCCTTCACCACCCGCGTCACGCGGCCCACCCCCGCCGAGCGCGTGCGATCGATCCTGGCCGCCGCCCACTCCATGACGGTCGTGTCCGACGGACACCACCAGGAGGTGCACCTCCTGGACGGGACCGGGCCCATGGGGCACATCCACCTCCACGACCCCTCCGAGGAGAGCCACACCGGGGGAACCGGCCGGATCCCCGTCCGCCTGGAGTTCACGGACATCGCCCCCACCCCGGTCCGCGACCGCCTCCGGGGCCGCGTCACCCTCACCGGACTCCTCTCCGCCCCGTACCAGCCGGAGGCGGCCACGAGCATCTGCATGGAGTTCGGCCAGGCCCTCCTGGAGGACGCCGACGGCCGCGCCTACATCACCCTGGAAGAACTCCACGCGACGGACGTCGACCCCATGGCCTCCTGCGAGGCCTCCATGCTGACCCACCTCGTCGACGGCCACGGCGAACTCGTCCCCCTGCTGCTGCGCCTCGTCCGGCCCCGCCCCGCCCGGGACATGGTCCGCGCCCTGCCGGTCGCGCTCGACCGGTACGGCATCACCCTGCGCCTCGAACACCCCACCGGCCACCAGGACGTCCGGCTGCCCTTCCCCACCCCCGTCACCGACATCGACGAAGCAGGCCCCCGCATCCACGCCCTGCTCGCCGCGGCCCGCCGCTCCTCCCACCCGAACAGCCTCCTCACCTGATCTGACCTGCCCGAACGTCCCCCCGAACCGGTCGAGATGCCGGAAGGGCGAGGCGGGCCAACAATGGACGGGTACACCCGCGCACGGTCGGTGCGGGGGACCGCTCGGGGACTTCCCTACCGGACACGGCCTTGCCCATGAACGCAGGAAGCCCGGCCGCCACCCGGCCGACACCCCCCAAGGGTGCGCTGTACCGACTCGGGCGCTGGTGCGCCCGCCACTTCATCGTCGTCATCGCGGTCTGGCTCGCGGCGATGGTGGGGCTCCAGATCCTCGACAGGGTGGTCGGAGGCCAGTACTCCGACGACTTCGACCTCCCCGGGGTGCAGTCGACGGAGGGCCTCGACGCCCTCCAGGCGCACGACCCCGCCGCCGCGGGCTACGCGGCCCAGATCGTGCTGAACAGGTCCTCCGGGCCGCTCACCGACGAGGCCTCCGCCGTCAACTCGACGGTCGCCGCCCTGCAGAAGCTGCCCGACGTCATCGCCGTGCAGAACCCGCTGCCGCCGCCCGGCACCACGCCGCCCGCCCTCCCGGCCGGGGTCCCCAACACCGGTCCGCTGTCCACCGACGGCAAGACCGCCTACATCACCGTGCGCTTCAGCGAACCGCCCTCCACCCTCGGCACCGGGTACCTGCCCGGAGTCGACTCCGCCGTCCAGCCGCTCCGCGACGCCGGCGTCGAGGTCGAGTACGGCGGTCCGCTCGGCGAACTCGCCCGGCCCGAGGCCGACGACCGGACCAGCGAGGCCATCGGCTTCGCCGTCGCGATCGTGGTCCTCCTCATCGGCTTCGGCAGCGTCATCGGCGCCGTCATGCCCCTGGTCACGGCCCTCCTCGGGGCGATCTGCGGCCTCGCGCTCCTCGGCCTGACGGCCGCGGCGTTCACCTTCGGCACGGTCTCGCCCACCCTCGCCACCATGATCGGCCTGGGCGTCGGCATCGACTACGCCCTGTTCCTCATCACCCGGCACCGCCAGAACCTCATGAACGGCCACGATCCCGCCGAATCCGCGGGCCTCGCGACCACCACCAGCGGACGCGCCGTCCTCGTCTCCGGCTGCACGGTCATCATCGCCCTCTCGGGACTCTGGGTCTCCGGCGTCAGCTTCATCGGCAAACTCGGCCTCGCGGCCGCCTTCACGGTCGTCACCGCCGTCCTCGCCGCCCTCACGCTCGTCCCCGCCATGCTCGGACTCGTCGGCCGGCGCATCGACCGCTACCACGTGCGCAAGCCGGTCGCCGAGACCGACGCCGAGCCCGGCGAACCCGCGCACGGCACCTGGCACCGGTACGCGCAGCGCGTGGAGAAGCGCCCCTGGTGGTTCCTCACCGGCGGCGTCGTGGTGCTCCTCGTCCTGGCCTTCCCGCTGCTCTTCATCCAGCTCGGCCACATCGGCGACGGCGCCGATCCCAAGTCCTTCACGGACCGGCGCGCCTACGACCTCATCTCCACCGCCTTCGGCCCCGGCGCCAACGGCCCGCTGACCCTCGTCGTCGACCAGACGGCCGTGCCCTCCGCCGACCGTGCCGACCTCGCGGACAAGCTCAAGCAGTCCCTGACCGGCGTCCCCGACGCCGCCTACATCACCCCGCTCCAGCCCACCCCCGACGGGGACGTCCTGGTCGGCACCGCCTACTCGGTGGCCTCCCCGCAGGACGAGAAGACCACCCGGCTGACCAACCACCTCGTCGACGACGTGCTGCCGCAGGCGGTGGCCGGCACCGACGCCCAGGGGTACGTCACCGGCACCACGGCCTCCCAGGTGGACTTCCTCGACCTGGTCTCCAGCCGGCTCCCGCTGATCATCGCCGTGGTGGTGGGCCTCGCCTTCCTCGTCATCCTCACCGTCTTCCGCGGCCTCCTCGTCGCGGTGAAGGCCGCCGTGCTCAACGTCCTCTCCATCGCCGCCTCGTACGGCGTGGTCGTGGCCGTCTTCCAGTGGGGCTGGGGCGGACCCGCCCTCGGCGTCTCGGGCAAGGTGCCCATCGAGAGCTACGTGCCCATGATGATGTTCGCCATCGTCTTCGGCCTCAGCATGGACTACGAGATCTTCCTGCTGTCCCGCGTCCGCGAGGCGTGGCTGCGCACCGGGGACTCCAAGGCCAGCGTGGCCCACGCCCTGGAGATCACCGCCCGGGTGATCACCTGCGCGGCCCTCATCATGGTGAGCGTCTTCGCGGCCTTCATCGTCTCGGACAACATCGTCGTCAAGATGCTCGGCCTGGGACTCGCGGCCAGCGTCCTCATCGACGCCACGGTGGTCCGCCTGCTGCTCGTGCCCGCGGTGATGACCCTGCTCGGCAAGCACGCCTGGTGGACCCCGCGGTGGCTGGACCGGATCCTGCCCCATCTGGACACCGAGGGCGAGGGGGATCCGGCGCCGGCGCCGGCCGGGGCGAAGAAGGGATGAGCCCGGCACTCAGCCGCGCGACAGTTCGCCCAGCAGCCGCCACGTGCGCACCCGGCCCTCCTCGCCGTCCAGTTCGGTCGCCGTGAACACCACCTCCGTCGCCCCCGCCTCCCGGTAGCGCCGCACCTCCGCGGCGACCGCCTCCTCGTCGCCGATGACGGCGACCTCGGCCGCCCCCGCGGCCCCGGACGCCTCGATCGCCCGCCGGTACGACGGAATCCGCTCGTACAGCGCGAGCTCCGCGGCCGCCCGCTCCCGCACGGCCGCCACCCCGGACCGCGCGGTGACCACCCCCGGGACCAGGGCCACCACCCGGGGCGCGGGGCGTCCGGCCGCCTCCGCCGCGGCGGTCACGGCGGGCACGATGTGCTCGGCGAGCGCGCGCGGCCCCGCCAGGAACGGCAGGATCCCGTCGGCCAGCTCGCCGCTGACCCGCAGGGTCTGCGGTCCCATCGCGGCGACCAGCACCGGCACCGTCGGCCGCGCGCCCGGCACCTCCGCCGAGTAGGGCGTCGTCGCCGTCAGCAGCTCCCCGTGGAAGTCGGCGGTCCCCGTCTCGAGGAGCGGGCGGAGCGCCGTCAGGAACTCCCTGAGCAGCCCGACCGGCCGCCGGTACGGGATGCCGAAACCGGTCTCGGTCAGATGCCGGGTGCCGAGGGCGAGCCCGAGGTGGTAGCGGCCGCCGGTGGCCGCCTGGGCGGTCTGCGCCTGACTGGAGACGAGGAGCGGGTGGCGGCCGAAGACGGGGACGGCGGCGGTCCCGACGTGCAGCCCCGGCACCTCCCGCCCGACGATCGCGGCCAGCGAGGGAGAGTCGTACGCGAAGGTCTGGCCGAACCACGCCGAGTGCAGGCCCGCCTCGCGCGCCTCCCGCGCGAGGCGCACCGTGCCGTCGATCGTGCGCCGGACCGTGGTCGAGCCGAGCGTTACCCCGAGAGTCATACCAGCGCCAACCCGCCCGTCCCCGAAGGGGATTCCCGCCCTTCTGTGAAGAGTGTGTTGCACGGAGGCGGGACCGCGCGCGGCGCCCGGCGGGGGAGGCGGGGGACGGCTCCGGCCACCCCGCGATGATGGGGCCATGATGACTCTCGCCGAAGTGGACGCGCTCGCCGGCCGCGCGCACGCCGGACAGACCGACAAGACCGGTGTCCCGTACGTCGAACACGTCCGCGCGGTCGCCGCCGGCCTGGCACCGCTCGGCCCGCACCTGGCCATGGCGGGACTGCTCCACGACATCGTCGAGGACACCGACTGGACGCCCGAGCGGCTCCGCGCCGCCGGGATCCCCGACCGCGTCGTCGACCTCGTCGTGGCCGTGACCAACACCCCCGGCACGGACTACGAGGAGAAGATCCGCCGGATCACCCGGGACCCCGAGGCCACCCTCGTGAAGATCGCCGACAACGCCCACAACAGCCGCACCGACCGGTCCGCCGCCCTGCCGCCCGCACAGCGGGAACGGCTCGCCGCCAAGTACCGCGCGGCCCGGGCGGTGCTGTGGGCGGCGGCCGACCCCGAGCGGATCGCCACCGTCCTGCGCATCGTCAACCCCGATCTCCTCGCGGAACTCCCCGACCCCTGTGACGCGCGTCACCGGAACCCGCTCCGGGAGCCGGACAGACGAGAGACGTGAACATCGACCTGCGCACCCGCATCCGGGCCGGAGACCCCTCGGCCTACGCCGAACTCTTCGACTCCTACGCCCGGAGCGTCTACAACCACGCCTTCCGGCTCACCGGCGACTGGTCGGTCGCCGAGGACGTGATGGCGGCGACCTTCCTGGAGGCCTGGCGGCTCCGGCAGAAGGTGGACCCGGACGGGGGCTCCCTGCGGCCCTGGCTGCTCGGCGTCGCGACCAACGTCTCCCGCAACCACTGCCGCGGCAACCGCCGCTACCGTGCGGCCGCCGAGGCGTACGCCGCCGCCGGACGGGCCGACGCCGCCGTGCCCGACCACGCCTCCGAGGTCGCCGGCCGGATCGACGACCGCCGCCGCATCGCCGCCACCCTCCGGGCCCTCGGCACGCTCCGCCGCACCGAACGCGAGGTCCTCGTCCTCTGCCTCTGGGAGGGCCTCGCCTACACCGACGTCGCCCGGGCCCTGCGCCTCCCCGTCGGCACCGTCCGCTCCCGTCTCTCCAGGGCCCGCGCCAAGCTCCGTACCGGCGCCGAGGCCGAACTCGCCCGGGAGAGAACCGAACCGGCCCCGGGAAAACGGGAACCCGCCCGCCGCACCCGACAGACAACAGGTGATCGCGTGAACGCGGTCCGGCCCGCGCAGGAAGGAATCCGATGAACCCCGAACCCGACGAGTCCCGTACGGCGAACCGGCCCCAGCCCGGAGGCCTTCCCGCGATCGAGGAGCACGACCTCCCCCCGGGCCGCCACCAGTTCCACAAGGAGCGCCTGATGAGCCAGATCCACGACGACCGCCGCACCGCCGCAGCCGCGCGCACCCCGCGCAACCCCCTGCTGCGCAGGGCGATCCTGCTGCCCGCCGTCACCGCACTCGCCGGCGCGCTCGCCGTCGGCGTCCTCGTCCTGACCCCCGGCGGCGCCCAGGACACCGACGACCGCGCCACCGGCCCGGCCCTCACCACCAGCATCGGCGCGGCCGACGCCGCGGGCGCCCCCCGGCTCCTCGACCGCATCTCGCTCGCCGCCGCCGGGGCCGAGGTGCCGAACGGCCGCGCCGGCCAGTACATCTACATCGAGACCCGCGCCGCGAACACCCACGTCAAGACCGTCGACGGCCGGAGCAGCCTCGTCAGCGACCCCCTCCACACCCGGCAGTCCTGGCGCTCGCCCGACGGCCTCAAGGGCTGGCTCATCGAGCCCGGCAACACCGGCCCCGAGGGCATCACCCTCGAAGGCCGCGACGAGAAGGGCGACGTGCCGACCCCGCACCTCGGCGCGCCCTCCCACGACTACCTCGCGACCCTCCCCACCGACCCCGACGCGCTGCTGCGGAAGATCTACAAGGAGACCGAGGGGCAGGGCAACGGCAGGGACCAGCAGGCCTTCACCACCATCGGAGACCTCCTCGGCGAGAGCTGGCCGACCCCGAAGCTGGCCGCCGCCCTCTACCGGGCCGCCGCGAAGATCCCCGGTGTGGTGAAGGTGGACGAGGCCACCGACGCCGCCGGCCGCAAGGGCGTCGCCGTCGCCCGGCTCGACGAGCACAGCGGGGAACGCACCGAGTGGATCTTCGACGGCAGGACCTACGCCTTCCTGGGCGAGCGCACCGTCCAGGTCCAGGGCGACGGCGGAGAGGGCGGCCTCATCAAGCCCGGAACCGTCGTCTACACCCACGCGGTGATGGTCCGGGCCTTCGTCGACGGCATCAAGGTCGTTCCGTAGCCCTCACGACACCCGACCGGACGACCAACCGCCCAGCTCCGTCGGGCGGTTGGTGATGATCCCGTCCACCCCGAGCGCGTCCAGGGCCTTCCACCGGGTCGGGCTGTCGACCGTCCAGACGTTCACGGCGACACCCGCCGCGTGCAGATCGCCGACCACCTCCGGACGGGCGGACAGCGCCCGGTCCGAGGGGTTGTACGACGCCAGGTGCAGGTCCGCCGCGAGCGCGACGGGGTCCGCGTCGAGGGTGTCCCGCAGCAGCCCCAGGGGGAGCTCGGGGGCCAGCTGGTGGACGTACTGCAGGTGCGAGACCTCGAAGCTCTGGACGAAGACCCGGTCGCTCATCCCCTGCGCGCGCACCAGGTCGACGATCCGGCGCACCTGGTCGAGGGTGTGACGGCCCTTCACCTCCAGGAGCAGATTCCCGCCGCGCCGGTGCAGGTCCGCCAGCTGGGCCTCCAGCGTGGGCACGTGCGTGCCCGCGAAGGACGGGGCGAACCAGGAACCGGCGTCGAGGGAGTCCAGTTCGGCGGAGGTCAGCGAGCGGATCGGACCCGTGCCGTCCGTCGTCCGGTCCACGGTCGCGTCGTGCAGCACGTACGGCACGCCGTCCACACTGGGCTGCACGTCGTTCTCGATCCACACGGCCCCGCCGCGCCGGGCGACCTCGCCGGCGACCAGGGTGTTCTCCGGGGCGGCAGACGAGGCCCCCCGGTGCGCGATCACGGTCACCGGGGCGCCCGCCGGACGCAGCCAGGGACTCGTCGCCGCGGCGCCGCCCGGTGCCGGGCGGACAGCCGGACGCAGGGCCGCCAGCGAGGGCGGGGCGGAGGTGACGAGCACGACCGCGAAACCGGCGAGGGCGGTGACGACGACGGCCGGGCCGGAGGTCCCGCGGAGCCGGCGGAACCGGGGGGCGGGCGAGTGAGGGTTGCTCATGATCGCCCACCCTAAGCGGAGGCGGGCCCGCCGGGCCGGACCGGGGAGCGGCGTCCCGCGTCGCGCCGCGAGACCGCCGGACCGGCGGCCGTGCAAGAGCTCCGGCGGCCCCCCGCGGCACGTCGCCCCGGAAACCGGCGAGGGCCCTCACACCGCCCGTGCCGCCCGAAGTCCGACCCGTCCCGGCGGTGCCGGAATGGCCGGATCCTCCTCGGCGGCGCACCGGGTGTCGACCCGTCACCACCGACGAGAACACGTTTGCTTTTCGCTCGCGCGTTCTGGAACCCTCCGTTCGACTTGTCGACCCAGGAGCAACGGAGACAACCCCACATGCCCACAAGGCGCATACGCCGCACGTGGCTCACGGCCGTCGCGACGGCCTCGCTCGCGTTCACCGGCCTCGCGGCACCCGCCCAGGCCGATGACCTGCCGCCCACGGCCCCGCAGAGCTGGATCCAGGAACCCCGCACCACCGAGAAGACCGCCTCCCCGTTCGGCACCCGCGCCTGGACCGAGCCCGGCGGCGCCGCCTCCCCGGGCGACTTCACGATGGCGCCCGGCGCGATGAACGCCGAGACCACCGCACGGGTGGCCCGACTGGACTCCGTCCTGCCCAAGTCGGGCGTCCAGAACCTGCTGACCGCGGCCAACCGGACCGCGCAGCCCTGGTGCTCCCGCGACCCCTTCGGCACGGCCCCCGACCCCGACATCAAGTACTGCCTGCAGAGCGACGACTCCGTCTCGCAGGAGTGGGTCCCGCAGGGCATGACCGGCGTCTCCGACGCCAAGCTCAACGAGCTGTGGGGCGAGGCCGGCAACATCCAGCTCTTCGCCTCCTACGACGGCTGGGACCCCGGCCGCGAGAACGACCCGCTCCCCTCGGCAGGCGACTGCACCGCCGCCGAACTGGAGGCGAACGACGCCTGCAACCAGAAGGGCGTCCGCGTCACCTTCGTCCAGACCCGGACCAACCCGGCCACGGGCACGTCGGAGGTGAAGTACCGCCACGTGCTGCTCGGCTGGACCTACGTCAACTCGGCCGACCACGTCTCCTTCGACGGCCTGCACGCCGCCGAGTACCCGATCCAGAAGGGCGTGCACGCCGGCGGGATCGTCTGGTACGGCAACTACCTCTACGTCGCGGACACCCGCAACGGCCTGCGCGTCTTCGACATGCGCACCATCATGGACCTGGACCCGGACGGCGACCCCACGACGCACGACGCGATGGGGGCCGACTCGGACGGCGTGAAGACCACCGCCAACGTCGAGGACAAGACCAAGGTCGGCCGCCACAACAACGTCTGGTACAGCTTCGGCTACCGCTACGTGATGCCCCAGGTGGCCGCCTGGAAGTTCAAGGCGGACCAGACCAACCCCAAGGGCTCGTACGCCTGCGTCTCCACCGGAGCGCCCAAGGCCTCCTACATCTCGCTCGACCGCAGCACCACCCCGGACCGGATGATCATGGGCGAGTACTGCCGGCCCGAGAGCGGCTACCCGTCCACCGGCCGCATCGCCTCCTTCCCGGTGGCGGCCCTGGAGGGCCGCTCGGCCGACGTCCCCGCGCAGGGCTGGGCGAACTACCTGCCCCTGACCAACGGGGGCGCGCAGGGCGCGGCGGTCAACGGGGGCACCCTCTACCTGAACGAGTCGAAGGGCACCGACGAGCCCGGCAACCTCTGGCGCCACACCTGGGACACCAGCGGGCGGCTCGTCGCCTCCGGACAGCCCGTCAAGACCGCCCGCGGGGCCGAGGACCTCTACATCGAGCGCGGCACGGGCCGGCTGTGGTCCCTCTCCGAGCACCGGCCGGGCCAGGCCTCCGACTGCAAGGCGAACCGCGCCTCGGGCGACCCGGAGGGCACGGACTACTGCCAGCGCGTGCTCTACGGACACAAGCTGAGCTGGCTCGACGCCCAGCCGTAGCGGAACAGGGGAAGGCCGTACCGGACCACCGGCACGGCCTTCCCTCCCGGGCGGGTCAGACGCCGTCGGGAGCCAGCAGCTCACCGGTCCGCGCCACCCGCGCGTACCAGCGGGCGCTGGACTTCGGCGTCCGCTCCAGGGTCTCGTAGTCCACCCGGACCGCGCCGAAGCGCTTCGCGTAGCCGTACGCCCACTCGAAGTTGTCGAGCAGCGACCACAGGAAGTACCCGCGGACGTCCGCCCCGTCCTCGATCGCCCGGTGCACCGCCTCCAGGTGCGCGTGCACATAGGCGGCGCGCTCCGGGTCGTGCACCGAACCGTCCGGGGACACCACGTCCTCGTACGCCGCCCCGTTCTCACTGACGACCAGCGGGAGACGGGGGTACGCCGCCGACACCCGGGTCAGCAGGTCGTACAGGGCGCTCGGGTCGACCGCCCAGCCCATCGCCGTCGGCTCGCCCGGCGCCCGGTGGAAGGCGACCGAGTCCGCACCCGGCCACGGCGAGTGGTCGCTGGCGCCGTGACCGTCGTCCTGCGGCTTCTCCGCACCCTCCGGCACCTGTGAGACGAGCGTCGGGGTGTAGTAGTTGACGGCCAGCAGGTCCAGCGGCTGCCGCGCGGTCGCCGTGTCGCCGTCCTCGACGAAGGACCAGTCCGTGACCTGCGCCGTGTCCCGGATCAGGTCCTCGGGGTAGGCGCCCTCCAGCATCGGGCCCAGCCAGATCCGGTTGCCGACCGCGTCGATCCGGCGGGCCGCGTCGAGGTCCTCGGCGGACCGCGTCAGGGGACGCACCTCGTGGAGGTTGAGCGAGACCGAGATCTGCCGGTCGGCGGGGAGCGAGGAGCGGAGCGCCTGGACCGCCAGACCGTGCCCGAGGTTCAGGTGGTGCGCGGCGCGCAGCGAGGCCACCGGGTCCGTCCGGCCCGGGGCGTGCACCCCGGAGCCGTACCCCAGGAAGGCGCTGCACCACGGCTCGTTGAGGGTCGTCCAGCGGGACACCCGGTCGCCGAGGGCGTCGGCGACGATCCCCGCGTACTCGGCGAACCGCTCGGCGGTGGAGCGCTCGGGCCAGCCGCCGGCGTCCTCCAGCTCCTGCGGCAGGTCCCAGTGGTAGAGGGTGAGCGCCGGCTCGATCCCGGCGCCGAGCAGCTCGTCGACGAGCGCCCGGTAGAAGTCCAGTCCCTTCTGGACCGCCGGACCGCGCCCGGTGGGCTGGACGCGGGACCAGGACACGGAGAACCGGTAGGCGTTCAGGCCGAGTTCGGACATGATGCCGACGTCTTCGCGGAACCGGTGGTAGTGGTCCACGGCCACGTCGCCGGTGTGCCCCTCGAAGACCCTGCCGGGGGTGTGCGAGAAGGTGTCCCAGATGGACGGGGTGCGGCCGTCCTCGGCCGCCGCTCCCTCGATCTGGTACGCGGCGGTGGCGGCGCCCCAGAGGAAGCCGGACGGGAACGAACGGGTGGCGGTGAGCGGCCGGGTTTCGGACGCGGTCATAGGAGAGGGCTCCCAACGCTGTTGCGGGGTCGGTACGTTCGAGACGTGCGAGAGGTTCGGAGGGGCGGCCGGGGCGGCGGTTCAGCTCTTGACGGCGCCGGCCGTGATGCCGCCCACGATGTGCTTGCCGAGGAAGGCGAAGACCAGCAGGAGCGGCACGGTGGAGATGAGCGCGCCGGTCAGCACGACCGCGTGGTCCACCGTGTGGTTGCCCGCGCCGAGTCCGGCGAGCGCCACCTGGAGGGTGGGGTTGCCGTCCGGGGTGAGGGCGATGAAGGGCCAGAAGAAGTCGTTCCAGGCCTGGACGAAGACCAGCATGCCGAGGACGGCCATCGCGGGCCGCGCCACCGGGAAGACCACGTGCCAGATGATCCGCAGGCTGTGCGCGCCGTCCATCCGGGCCGCCTCGACCAGTTCCACCGGCAGCGCCTCGACGAGGAACTGGCGCATGAAGAACACGCCGAACGCCGCGACGAGCGAGGGCAGGACGACGGACTGGAGCTGGTCGAACCAGCCGAGGTCGGTGATGATCTGGTACAGCGGGATCACGCTGAGCTGCGGCGGGATCGTCATGGTGGCGACCACCAGGGAGAGCAGCAGGCCCCGGCCCCGGAACGGCAGCTTGGCGAAGGCGAATCCGGCGAGCGTGGAGAACAGCACGGTGGACAGGGCCACCAGGCTCGCCACGACCGTGGTGTTGATCAGCGCCTCGCCCATGTCGACCTGGTTCCAGGCGAAGGAGAGGTTGTCGAGGAGGCGCCTGCCGGGCAGCAGCGGCGCCGGCGCCTCCACGACCCGCTCGCCGCTGTGCGAGGCGGCGACCACGTTCCAGTACAGCGGGAAGAGCGAGACGAACGCGGCCGCGACCAGCAGCAGGTAGGTGAACGGTCCGGCGTGGTGCTGGCGTCCGGCCGTCCGGCCGAAGCGCCGCCCGAGGCGTGCGGTCGCCGGGGCGGCGGCCGGGGTCCCGGTGCCGGCCGGGCTCCTGTCGAGTGTCTGCGCCATGAGGTCAGCCCCCCAGCTTCTTGCGGTTGTGGCGGGAGACGAGGGCCTGCACGCCGCCGACGAGCAGCAGGAGCAGCAGCATCACCCAGGCGATCGCCGAGGCCTGGCCCAGGGCGCCGGTCACCCAGCCCTTCTCGTACATGAGCAGGCTCAGCGTCTGGAACTGGTTGCCGCTGCCGCCGCTGATCCCGACGCTGCCGCCGAAGAGCATCGGCTCGCCGAACAGCTGGGTCGCGCCGATGGTGGAGACGACGACGGTGAAGAGGATGGTCGGCCGGATCGACGGGATGGTGACGCTGAGGAACTGGCGCCAGCGCGAGGCCCCGTCGAGCGACGCCGCCTCGTACAGGTCCTGCGGGACGGCCTGCATGGCGGCCAGGTAGATCAGCGCGTTGTAGCCGGTCCACCGCCAGGTGACGATCACCGAGATGGCGATCTGCGCCGGCCACTTGGAGGACTCCCAGTTCACCGGGTCGATTCCGACCCAGCCGAGGAGACCGTTGATCATCCCGTAGTCGGTGTTGAACAGCTGGGCGAAGACCAGGGTCGCCGCGGCGATCGACGTGGCGTACGGCGCGAGGATCGCGACCCGGAAGAAGCCCCGGCCGCGGAGCTTGTAGTTGAGGAGGTGGGCCAGGCCCAGCGCCATGAGCAGCTGGGGGACGGTGGAGATGACCCCGATGGTGAAGGTGTTGGCGAGCGCGTTCCAGAAGAACTCGCTGGTCGCGAGGTCGGTGTAGTTCTCCAGGCCCTTCCAGCTCGGGTCCCCGCCGAGCTCCACCCGGTGGAGCGAGAGCCAGCCGGTGTAGATCAGCGGGAAGAGGCCGAAGGCGGCGAACGTGAGGAAGAAGGGGGTGACGAAGACGTACGGGATCGCCTTGACGTCCCAGCGGTAGAGCGTGCTGCGCAGGCCGCCGGGGGAGCGGCGGCCGCGCGGGCCGGGGGAGGAGGGCGGTGCGGCGGGCGGCGGGGAGCCGTCCGGCTTCGCCCGAACGGAGGTGGCCACGGGGGCGTCCTTCCAGGGTCGATGCGTGCGGTGCTGCGGACGGTGCCGGGCCGCCGCGCGTCGGGGGCGGCGGCCCGGCGGGTGTCCCCGCTACTGGTCGATCTTGTCGTCGACCAGCTTCTTGACGTTCTCCCAGGCCTTGACCGGGTCGGTGCCGCGCTGCTCGATGTCGAGGATGCCGTTGTCGGTGAGGAAGGTCTTGACCTGGCCGTCGTAGCGGCTGATCGAGGCCGGGGTGATCCCGGAGGCGGCGCTGGAGAAGATCCTGCCGACGGGGGTGTCGCCGAAGTACGGGAGCTTCGCCTCCTGGACCGCCGAGGAGGTGAGCGTGTCCTTGGACGAGGGGATGTTTCCGTTGACCGCGAAGACCTTCGCGTGCTGGGCCGGAGCCGTCAGCCAGGCGGCCAGCTCGGCGGCCTCCTTGGTGTGCTTGCCCGCCTTCGGCACCGCGAGGAAGGAGCCGCCCCAGTTGCCGGCGACCGGCGGTGCGGCGATGTCCCACTTGCCCTGGTTGGCGGGACCGGCCTGGTCCTTGATGATGCCGGTCATCCAGCTGGGGCAGGCGACGGTGGCGAACTTCGAGTTCTTGAAGGCCGCGTTCCAGGTGCCCTTCTCGTCGAACTGGCGCAGCTTGGCGGTCAGTCCGCCCTGGGCGGCCTTGACCGCGGTGTCCCAGGCGTTCTTCACGCCGGGGCTGTTCTCCCAGTCGAGCTTGCCGGCGGCGTCGGCGTACTGCACCGGGTCGCTGGAGACCACGGCGTTGAAGAGTCCGCTCGCCGAGTCGTGGAAGGCGGTCCCGGCGGGGGCGGCGGCCTTGTACTTCTCGCCGGTCGCGATGAACTTGGCCCAGTCGCCGGACCAGAGCTTGCCGACGGCCTCGCGCTCGGTGGGCAGCTTGGCCTTGGCGAACAGGTCCTTGTTGTAGCAGATGGCCATGGGGCCGATGTCGGTGCCGAGGCCGATGACCTTGCCGTCGCCGGTCGTCGCCTGCTTGACCTTCCAGTCCAGGAAGGCGTCGATCCTGGCGCCGCCCTCCTTGCCGAGGTCGACCCACTTGTTCGCCATGGCCGGGCCGGTCGCCTCGGCGATGTAGCCCACCTCGACGGCCTGGATGTCGGCGACGCCGCTGTTCTGGGCGAGACGCAGCTTCAGCGTGTCCCAGTACTTCTGGCCGTCGGAGACGTTCGACTCCTCGATCTCGATGTTCGGGTGGAGCCGCTCGTACTCGGCGTAGAGCTTCGCGCCGGTCTTGTCGTCGTAGCCGAACGAACCGAAGGTCCCGATCCGCAGCGTGATCTTCTCGCTGCCGCCGCCCTTGCCGCCGCCCTCGTCGTCGCTGCCGCAACCGGTGAGCAGGGTCGTGCCGGTCACGACGACGGCGACCGCCGCGATCGCCGCACGGCGTCCGCGTCTGCTGCTGGAAGTGCGCATTCCACTCTCCTCGTCCAAGGTGGTGCTCGTTGTGCGCCCAGAGGCCCGGCCGGCTGATCGCGGCTCGGCGGCGCCCGCCAGGACTCGATGCAAGGTTGTGTGCGTCCCGGGTGGGAGCGCTCCCACGTCGTTGCCGGAAGGTTGCTGCCTGGCGGGGGCGAGTGTCAAGACATGAACGCGGATTCGTTACCGGAAGGTTTTCCGGGGGTTTCGCGGACCTGGACGGGCCCCGTCACGTCACCTCCTGAACACACGTCATGGCGCCCGGACGTGACCTTGGACTAGTGTGGGAGCGCTCCCATCCGTTGGGCCGACCTCGGCGCGGCGCTGGTGAGCCGCGCGTGGTCCTACGAGGGGAGTTCGGGAGCGGTGAGCGGACGGCAGAGCGGCAGACCCACCCTGGAGCAGGTCGCGGCCAGGGCCGGGGTCGGCCGGGGCACGGTCTCCCGGGTGATCAACGGCTCCCCCCGGGTCAGCGAGCGGACCAGGACGGCCGTCGCCCGGGCCGTCGCCGAACTCGGCTACGTCCCCAACCAGGCCGCCCGCGCCCTCGCGGGCAGCCGCACCGACGCGATCGCCCTGGTCATCCCCGAGGCCGAGGCCCGGCTCTTCGCCGAGCCCTACTTCCTCGACCTCATCCGCGGGGTCAGCGCCGAACTCGCCGAGGCCGACAAGCAGCTGCTGCTCACCCTGGTCCGCAGCGAGCAGGAGCGGCAGCGCTTCGAGCAGTACCTGGCGGCCCAGCGCGTCGACGGCGTCCTGCTCGCCTCGGTCCACGGGGACGACCCGCTGCCCGACCGGATCCGGGAACTTGGTCTGCCGGTCGTCATGAACGGACGCCGCGCGGAGGCGGAGCCCGTGCCGTACGTCGACTCCGACAACATAGGAGCCGGGCGCGCGGCGGTCGCCCACCTCGTGGGGCGGGGGCGGACCAGGATCGCGACCGTCACCGGGCCCCTCGACATGTACGTGGCACGGGCCCGGCTCGGCGGCTACCGCGCGGGGCTCGCGGAGGCCGGGCTCGCCCCCGACGAAGGGCTGGTCTCGACGGGCGACTTCACCGAGGAGGGCGGCCGGCGTGCCATGCGCAGGCTGCTCGACCGCAGCCCCGACCTGGACGCGGTCTTCGCCGCCTCCGACGTCATGGCGGCCGGGGCGCGGGCCGCGCTGCGGGAGGCCGGCCGGCGGGTGCCCCGGGACGTCGCGCTCGTCGGCGTCGACGACTCGCCGGTGGCGCGGCTGATGGACCCGCCGCTGACGAGCGTGCGGCAGCCCATCGAGGAGATGGGCCGCACGATGGCCCGCATGCTCATCCGGGAGATCCAGGGGATCGCGACGGAACCCGGCGAGCCCCGCCGGCACGTGCTGCCGACGGAGCTGGTCGTACGAAGGTCGTGCTGAGCGGCCCGCGGGGCCGTCCGCGAGCGGGCGGCGAGGGACGGGGTCCGCGGGCGGCGAGGGATGGGGCCCGCGGGCGGCGCGTGATGCCTCCCGCCCCTGGCCATGACGGCTCCGGCCCCTGGTCGTGACGGTCTCTCGCGGCCGGCCGTGACGGTCTCCCGCGGCCGGCGCGCGACGGCTCGTGCGGCGGCCCATGACGTCTCCGGCGTCGGCCGTGACGGCTCCCGCGGCCGGCCGTGCCCCGCGAGGGGTCGGGACCGGACGCGGGGCCGCCTCCGTGGGACGGGCTACAGCGCCGGGTGGGCGTTCTTCAGGAGTTCCTGGAACTGGGCCGAGAACCACTGCCCCGAGATCGGGGCGTCCGGCAGCGCGCCCGACATGCTGTTCCCGTTGCGGGCGTTGCCCGTGTACGTCGGGTCGCACATGCGGTCGAAGCCCTTGCCCTCGTTGTTCGGGATCTCCTTGCTGGCACCGTCGGACTCGCCCGGGGGCTTGACCCAGACGTACGCGTCGATGCCCGCGGCGGGTGCCGCCTTGGGCCGCTCGCCGAGGCCGGCACCGGACTGGTTGCACCAGTTGCCGAGGTGGATGCGCCGGTCGTAGCGGCCGCCGTCGACGTACGTGTCGACGCTGGTCGTGGCGCCCGGACCGGTGGGCCGCGCGGTGCCGCCCCAGCCGTTGCGGGAGGTGTCGATCAGCATGCCGAGGTTGCCGTCGAAGCCGAGCGAGACCAGCTTGGCGCGCATGACCTGGGCGTACGAGAGCTCGTCGGTGTACCGGTTCCAGTCGACCCACTTCGACTGGCGCACGGACGTGCCGTTGACGCTGTCGGCGATGGTGAAGTGGTCCTCCTTCAGGGCGCTGTAGTTGGCGGTGTTGACGATGAAGCCGTGGACGTTGGCGAGGGTCGAGCCCTCGGCCGTGGCGGCCTGCTTGAACAGTTCGGCGGACGGGCCGAAGTTGTCGTCCCAGCCCAGCCAGCCGTGGTGGCCGGCGTCCACGTAGTTGTAGACGTTGCCGATCGCGCCCAGCTTCCGGAGCGCGTAGCCGACGCCGGTGATGTAGTTGCCGTTCGCCTTCATGACGTCGCAGTTGGGGGTGGCCGTCGGGCGGCCGGAGACGTTGGTGACCAGGTTCGGGAGCGAGTCGATCTCGACCGTGGTGACGATCCGCAGGCCCGCGTACTTGGCGTCGGCGAGGATCGCGGCGATCGGGTCGATGTACTCGGTCTTGTAGCGGTTGATCTCGGTGGGGCCCAGCTCGCCGTTGGAGGCGAGCGCGGCGCAGTCGCGGCCGGGCAGGTTGTAGACGACCAGCTGGACGACGAGCTCGCCGGAGCCCTTCTGCTTCAGGGCCTCGTCGAGGTGCGCGCGCAGCCCCATGGAGGTGCTCGACCCGTTGATGGCGGCGATCCGGTCCAGCCAGACGGCGGTGGGCTGGTCGGCCACCTTCGAGCCGCCCGGTTCGGCCGCCGCCTTCGCGGACCATTCGGGGTTCACGTACACCTTGGCGCCGGCGTACGGGTTGTCGGCCCTGCCGCCGGTCGGCGGCGGCGTGGTCGGGGGCGTGGTCGGCGGGGTGGTCGGGGGCGTGGTCGGCTCGGTGGCGCCGTTGCAGACGACCCCGTTGAGCCTGAAGGCGGCGGGCACGGCGTTGGTGCCGCTGTAGGAGCCGTTGAAGCCGAAGGAGGTCGACCCGCCGGTGGCCAGGGCCCCGTTGTAGGAGAGGCTCTTGGCGGTGACGGCGGCGCCGGACTGGGTGAGGGTCGCGTTCCAGCCCTGGGTGACCTGCTGGTTGCCGGCGTAGGTCCATTCGAGGGTCCAGGAGGCCACCGGGTCACCGGTGTTGGTGACGGTCACGTTGGTGCCGAAGCCGGTGTTCCACTGGTTGGTGATCTGGTAGTCGACCCTGCAGCCAGGGGCGGCGGCGCCGGCGCTCGCGGTGCCGAGGACGGTGGCGGTGGCGCCGGTGGCCGTGACGAGGCCGAGGGCCGCCAGAAGGGCGGTGTGACGGGTGCGGCTCATGCGGGTGGGGGTTCCTCTCGGGGGTGGGACGGCGCGGGGTGACCGCGCGGTCCGGTGCCGAATGCGATGAGTTGCCGTCGTGCGAAGAAGGCCGTTCAGGAGGGGAGTTCGGGTTCCGGGCAGGCCGGAGGCCCGACTCCGTGCGGGAGGTCGCGCTCGTCGAACCGCTCCATGGCGTGGTCGACGGCCGCGGGTGCGGCGGGCAGGGAGGTGCGGAGGGCGCGGAGGTGCGCAAGGTGCCGAAGGTCCGGCGGGCAGGGAGGTGCGGCCGTGCGGGCGGAAGGTGAACCTCCCGGGCGGAGCCGACGCTTTGCCCGTTCGGCTCGCCGCCGCGGCGGCGAGTGACGGTGAAGGCGCCCCGGTGGCCGCCGGCCGTCGGCCGGCGGGTCCGCCGTGGACGGGTGCGGCCGAGGCTCCGGCGGCCGTACCCACGACGGCGGTGCGCGCCGTCGGAGGCGCCGCTCGTGCGGGCGGCGCCGACAGACGTGGGGGTGTCGCATGAGCGATTCCTCGCAGCACGGGCACACCTGCGACGGTGTGCCGACCGGACGGATCCGCTCCCACTGGTCGGGCAGACCGTAGCGTCAACTCATGCCAAGGAAAAGAGGAGTTGAGCAAGTTCCTCGTCGCGAGCCTTCAACTCTTCACGCGTCTTGACGCCGTTGCGTCCCCGCTGCACAGTGGGAGCGCTCCCACTGGTTCAGAACGTGTCTCCACACACGTAGCGCTCTCCGCTCACCCGATGCCCCGAGCCGCGAGGAGAACCACCCGCATGCCGCATCTCCGACCACGAAGGCCCCGCCTCCGGGCGGACATCGCCCGGGCCGTGGACTCGTCCGAGGCGCCGTTCGGACGGCAGCCGCCCCGCGGGGAGCGGCTGTGCGTACGACGGGTCCTCGCGGGCCCCGACCAGGGACGTCGCCCGTGGACGACCTGGCCGAAACGCCCCTACCATTCCGGTGATCACCGCTGCCGCGGCGCACCGCGGCGGCGTCACCGCATCCCGGGGGGGATTCCATGGACGCCTACAACGTGCCGGTCGGACCGGCCGCCGTGCGGGGCCCGCGCTTCAGATTCCGCAATCCGGTCGGCCCGGCCGTCCTGATCCAGTCGCTGATCGCCACCCAGGCCCTCACCGACGTCTACATCCTGGCGAGCGGTGGCAAGGACTCCCCGTGGCTGGCCGAGGACATGGTCCCGTTCCCCGCCGTGCTCCAGTTGTCGTGCTGGGCCGCGTTCCTCGTCTGGTTCTTCCGCGTCCGCGCCAACGCCGAGGTCATCGCCCCGGGCAGCCACAGGTACCCGGTCGGCTTCGCCATCGGCGCCTGGGCGATCCCGCTCGCCATGTGGTGGCTGCCGCGCCGCATCACCCTCGACATCCACCGGGCCGGCGGCCCGCCCCGCGACGCCTGGCTGATCAACGCCTGGTGGTTCGTCTGGCTGGCCGACGGCCCCCTCTCCGTGGCGTTCCACTACCTGTTCCTCGACCACTTCGACTACCGCAATCCGGTCGACCAGAGCATCAGCCTCCTCTGCGCGGTCCTCGCGATCGCGGTGATCCGCCGAGTCACCGCCGGCCAGCCGGCGGGCCCGCTGCCGTACTTCAACATGACCTGAGCCCCGGGTCCCGCCCGGGGAACCGACAGGCTCCGCCCGGGCCCGCCGCTGCGCATGCCTGCCGGACCTCGCGACAGCGGCACCCGGCGGCCCCGTACGCGCACGGCAGCAAGCCGGGGTCACCTGCGCGGGCGTCCGCGTGGGGCGTATGCGAAGGCCGCCCGCTCCGCCACGATGAGGGGATGAGCAACGGTTTCGCCACGCGCGTCCTGGACGTCACCACCGGAGGAACGGAGGTGGTGTACGACCTGACCGGGGAGTGCGTCGCCTTCCTGGCCGAGGTCGCACACGGTCGGGGAGGCCTCCTCAACGTCTTCACGCCCCACGCGACGACGGGCGTCGCGCTGATCGAGACGGGCGCCGGCAGCGACCACGACCTGCTGACCGCCCTGCACCACCTGCTCCCCGCCGACGAGCGGTGGCAACACCGCCACGGCAGCCGGGGCCACGGCCGCGACCACGTCCTGCCGGCCCTCGTCGCCCCGCACGCCACCCTCCCCGTGGTCGACGGCGAACTGGCCCTCGGCACCTGGCAGTCGGTGTGCCTGGTGGACACCAACCGGGACAATCCGGAGCGTCAGGTCCGGCTGTCGTTCCTCGGGTAGCGGTGAACACCGGCACGGGACCTCGGGCGGGATGTCCGGCCGTACCGAGCGCCCCGTGGAAGCGCCGCCCAGGGCAGCCCCGCGCAGAATGACCAACCCCGGAGTCGACCCGGCGGGCTGGGTCAGCGGTCAGGGCTACAACCGCACGCACCTCCTGGCAGCCCAGCTCGGTGGGTCGTCACCATCATGAACGTGCCTCAACGTTGACTTCCCTCTGTGAGGCTGCCGTCCCTGGCGGGCGGGCCCCCGTCGGCAGGATGCGACAGTGAACATGCCACTTGCCCGGTCGACCGGACTCCTGCCCCGCCCTGAAGCGCCCCCGCCCGCCAAGGACTGGGAGGCCGTGGAGCGAGAGCTCGGTGTCCGGCTGCCCCGTGACTACACCACTCTGATGGCCACGTACGGCGGGGGGTTCATCGACAACTATCTGCTGCTGCTGGAGCCCGGATGCGGCAACTCCGTGTACGACCTCCTTCGCCGCGCCGAGGAACGGGACGAGGCGTACGAAGAGCTCTGGCATGACGAGGACAAGCCGGCCGAGATGGAAGAAGCCGGAAACCGTGGTCCACAGCTTGCCGGCAGCCAGTCTGCAGAGATGAGCGTTCCACGGCACCGTGCCGAGGCGGCAAGGACCGCACATGTGTGGACCGAGGCGCGATCGGTCCGTACTCCGTCCCGTCGCGGTCCGGACCACCACCCCGGCGTGATCCCCAGGCGTAGGGTCGGGGCCATGACGACGCACCCCGCGATCCGAGAGCCCGAGCAGCGCAAGAAGGACGTCCTCGCACGACTGGCGGAGGAGGTGGACATCTGGGTGGCGTCGGCGAGCGCCGACGCCCGGCCCTACCTCGTGCCGCTGGCCTTTCACTGGGACGGCGCGGACATCTGGCTGTGCACCCGGCTGACGAACCCCACCGGCCGCAACCTCGCGGCCGGCGCGCGGACCCGGCTCGCCCTCGGGCACACCCGGGACGTGGTGCTGATCGACGGGGACGTGACGACGCTCGCGGTCGGCGAGGTGCCGACCGGGGCGATCGACGGCTTCGCCGCGAAGTGCGGCTGGGACCCGCGGAACTCGGGGCCCTCGTACGGCTGGTTCCGGGTCCGCCCGACCGCCGTCGAGGCCTGGCTGGAGGAGCCCGAACTGGCCGGCCGCCACCTGATGCGGGACGGGGTCTGGACGGTCTGAGCCAGAGACGGGCCGGGTGAGCCGGCCCGGGGCGGGTCGGTGGGCCGGCCCGGCACGGCCTGGTCGGTGGCCCGGCACGGCCCGGTCGATGGGTCGGCCCGCACGGCCCGGTCGGTGGCCCGGCACGGCGCGGCCCGGTCGGTGGACCGGTCCGGACCGGGGCCCCGACCGGTCCCACCGATCCGCGGTCCGGCCCTCGACGGGTGTCCGGGGCCGCCGCGAGCCGCCCGGCACCCGTCGCGTCGCTTCAGCCCTCGGTCACCAGGACCACTTCCAGCGTCCGCGGGCCGTGGACGCCCTCGACCCGGTCGAGTTCGATGTCGCTCGTCGCCGAGGGTCCCGAGATCCAGGTCAGGGGGCGGGTCGGGTCGAGCCGGGGGAGCGCCTGCGGTACGGAGGCCGCCACCTGGCCGGGCGCCCGCACCACGCACACGTGGAGGTCGGGGACGAGGGTGAGGGCGCGGCGGCCCTGCCCGGGGCCGCCGTCGAGGACGATCGTGCCGGTCTCGGCGACGGCGAGCGCGCATCCCGTCACGACGGCGTCGACGCCGTCGAGTTCGCGCGGGGTGAGCCGGGGCGTGTCGGTCCGCCGTTCGGCCCGGGTCGCGGCGAGCCACTCCTCGGGGAGCCCGGGCGGAACCACCACACTGCGGGCGCCGCGCTCCGCGAGGATCCGGGCGACGAGTTCCGGCAGACCGCCGGGCGGGGTGCGGTGGACGTGGGCGCGGTAGTCGGCGAGGTTCTCGTGGAGCAGGTCGAGGAGACCGCCGGGGTCCTCGGCGCCGTGGCGGCCGAGGTAGTCGCGGCCGACCTCCGGGGGCTCGGGCGCGTCGGCCACGGCTGCCCTGATCCTGGCGAGCACGCGCGCGCGTGCGTCGTTCGCGGAGATTCCCCCGGTCATGAGCGGTTCCTCTTCCACCAGTCGCGGAACGGTTCGGCGGGCAGTTCGGGGAGGTCCCGGTGCTCGGACCACGGTCCGGCGCCCGGCCCCGGGAGTCGTTTCGGGTGCAGCGCGCGGGTGGCCGAGGCGACGCGCTCGCCCGCGGTGAGGGCGGCCGGGTGGTCGAGCAGCCAGGACGCCGCCCTGATCGCCGCCCGTTCGAGGCGGTGCCCCTTCCCGCCCTCGCCGGCGACCCGCTCGCGCAGGTGCACCAGGACCTCGGGGATGTCGATGGCCACCGGGCACACCTCGTAGCAGGCCCCGCAGAGCGAGGAGGCGTACGGCAGGGAGGCGTCGACCTCGCTCGCCGTGCCCCGCAGCTGGGGGGTGAGGATCGCGCCGATCGGACCGGGGTAGACGGAGCCGTACGCGTGCCCGCCGGCCCGCTCGTACACCGGGCAGACGTTCAGGCAGGCCGAGCAGCGGATGCAGCGCAGGGCCTGTCGTCCGACCTCGTCGGCGAGCACGTCCGTGCGCCCGTTGTCGAGGAGCACCAGATGGAAGGCGGACGGCCCGTCGTCCTCGGTCGTGCCGGTCCACATGCTGGTGTACGGGTTCATGCGCTCGGCGGTCGAGGAGCGCGGCAGCGTCTGCAGGAACACCTCCAGGTCCCGCCAGGTCGGCACCACCTTCTCCACCCCGACGACGGAGATCAGGGTCTCGGGCAGCGTCAGGCACATCCGGCCGTTGCCCTCGGACTCGACCACGACCAGGGTGCCGGTCTCGGCGACCATGAAGTTCGCCCCCGAGATCCCGACCCGGGCCCTCAGGAACTTCTCCCGCAGGTGCAGGCGCGCCGCCTCGGCGAGTTCGGCCGGGGCGTCGCTCAGCCCCTCCGGCGCGGGTCGCCCCCAACGGCCCATCTTCTCCCGGAAGATGTCGCGGATCTCGCCCCTGTTCCGGTGGATGGCGGGGACCAGGATGTGCGAGGGCCGGTCGTCGCCGAGCTGCACGATCAGCTCCGCGAGATCCGTCTCGTACGCGGCGATCCCCTCGGCCTCCAGGTGCTCGTTGAGCCCGATCTCCTGGGTGGCCATCGACTTGACCTTGACCACCTCCGTCTCGCCGGTCGCGCGGACGAGAGCGGTGACGATCCGGTTGGCCTCGGCGGCGTCGGCGGCCCAGTGCACGGTGCCGCCCGCCGCCGTCACCGCCTCCTCCAACCGGAGCAGGTGCTCGTCGAGATGACGGAGCGTCTGGTCCTTGATCTCTTTGCCCGCCCGGCGCAGCTGGTCCCAGTCGTCGAGTTCCGCCACGGCCCGCGCCCGCTTGTCGCGGATGGTGCCGGTGGCGTGCCGCAGGTTGGCGCGGAGCCTCGCGTCCCCGACCGCCGCCCGCGCGGCCTCCGGGAAGGCCGGCATGCCGAGGAAGGTCCCGCCGTGCGTCTCGTTCACCGCCAGGGCTCCTCTTCCGTGCTCGCCAGGACGTCCGCCAGGTGCACCGCGCGCAGCGGCGCCCCCTGCCGGCTCAGCATGCCGCCCACGTGCAGCAGGCAGGAGTTGTCCGCGCCGCACAGCACCTCGGCGCCCGTGGAAAGCGCGTTCGCGATCTTGTCGGCTCCCATCGCGGCCGACACGTCCGGGTTCTTCACCGCGAACGTGCCGCCGAAGCCGCAGCACTCCTCCGCGCCCGGCAGCTCCACCAGATCCAGGCCCCTCACCGCCTCCAGGAGCCGTCGCGGCCGCTCCCCGAGCCCGAGCAGGCGCAGCCCGTGGCACGACGGGTGGTACGTCACCCGGTGCGGGAAGTACGCGCCCACGTCCGTCACCCCGAGCACGTCCACCAGGAACTCCGTCAGCTCGTACACGCGGGGGGCCAGTTCCCCGGCCTCCGCGCCGAAGGAGGCGTAGTGGCGGCGCACCATCGCCGCGCAGGAGCCCGACGGGGTGACCACGTACGGGTATCCGTCGAAGGCCCGGACCGTGCGGCGGACGAGCGGCGCGGTCTCGGCGCGGTATCCGGTGTTGAACTGCGGCTGCCCGCAGCAGGTCTGCGCGGCCGGGAAGTCGACCCGGACGCCCAGGCGTTCGAGGAGGCGGACGGTGGAGATCCCGGTGGCGGGGAAGAGGGCGTCGTTGACGCAGGTGACGAACAGGGCGACACGCAGCACGGGTTCCTCGGGCTCCTCTGCGTCCACGCGCGGCTCCTCCGGCACGGTGCCCCGGGCCCACCGCGTCCTCGGTGTCCTCGGGGATCTCGGTGTTCTCGGTGTTCTCGGTACGGGCGGGTTCGGTGCGTGGCCGGCCGGGTCCCCGGCGGCCCCGCGGTCCGTAGTCTCGCAGGGTCCGGCCGCGGGCGACGAGCGGGTGTCCTGCGGGCGTGGCGCCACGCGCGCGCGTGGCGGGACCGCCGCCCGCCGCCCGCCGCCCGCCGCGCGGGGCGCGGGTGTCAGCGGACCCCGAGCAGGTGCTCCAGGGCCAGCTGGTCGAGGTGCTCGAAGGCCATGGAACGAGCGGCCGCCGCGTCCGCGTCGAAGGTCTCGTACGCCGTGGGGTCGGCGAGCAGCTCCGCGAGCCCGTCGCCCGCGGTGGGAACGGCCAGTTCGGGCAGCCGGGAGGCGGCCAGTGCCTCCCGCACGTCCGGGTCGGCACGGAAGGCGGCCGCACGCTCCTTCAGGATCAGGTAGTTGCGCATGCAGTTCTTCGCGGACTCCCACACCCCGTCGGAGCCGTCCGTCCGCACCGGCTTGAAGTCGAAGTGGCGCGGGCCCTCGTAGCCGCCCGTCTCCAGCAGGTCCACCAGCCAGAACGCCTGGCGCAGATCGCCCGCGCCGAAGCGGAAGTCCTGGTCGTACTTGATGCCGGACTGGCCGTTCAGGTCGATGTGGAAGAGCTTGCCCGCCCAGAGGGCCTGCGCGATGCCGTGCGGGAAGTTCAGCCCGGCCATCTGCTCGTGGCCCGTCTCCGGGTTCACGCCCACGAGGTCGGGGCGCTCCAGACGCTCGATGAAGGCGAGGGCGTGCCCGATGGTGGGCAGCAGGATGTCGCCGCGCGGCTCGTTCGGCTTGGGCTCGATGGCGAACCGCAGGTCGTAGCCCTGCTCGGTGACGTACTGGCCGAGCAGGTCGAAGGCCTCCTTCATGCGGTCGAGCGCGACCCGGACGTCCTTCGCCGCGCCGGACTCCGCGCCCTCCCGGCCGCCCCAGGCCACGTACACGGTGGCGCCGAGCTCGACGGCCAGGTCGATGTTGCGGAGGGTCTTGCGGAGCGCGAAGCGGCGCACGTCCCGGTCGTTGGCGGTGAACCCGCCGTCCTTGAAGACGGGGTGGGTGAAGAGGTTCGTGGTGGCCATCGGCACCGCGAGCCCCGTGCGGTCGAGCGCGGCCCGGAAGCGCTTCACGATCGCGTCGCGCTCGGCCTCCGGCGTGCCGAAGGGGATCAGGTCGTCGTCGTGGAAGGTGACCCCGTACGCCCCGAGGGCGGCGAGCCGCTCGACCGTCTCGACCGGGTCGAGGGCGGGGGAGAAGAGCTCCGGCATGGTGTGTCCCTCTCTTGCTCTCGGGATTTGTTTTCTGAGATAACTAATACGGGACGGAGACACCGGGGCGCCAGCCCCCGTCGCGAACCGGCTCCCGTGACGACCTTCGGCGACGCACCACAGGGAAGAGGTGAGGGCGTGCCCGCCAGGCGCTCCGTCGTGATCGGCGTGGACAGCTCCACGCAGTCCACCAAGGCCGCGGCCGTCGACGCCGCCACCGGCGAACTGCTCGCCGTCGGCCGCGCCCCGCACACCGTCACCGGCTCCGCCGGCGCGCGCGAGAGCGACCCCGGGGAGTGGTGGTCCGCGCTCGCCGCCGCCGTCCGCACGGCCGTCCGGGAGGCGGGCGTCCCGGCCTCGGCGGTCACCGGGATCGCCGTCGCCGGACAGCAGCACGGCCTCGTCACCCTCGGCGCCGACGGGCGCCCGCTGCGCCCCGCCCTGCTCTGGAACGACACCCGCTCCGCCCCGCAGGCCGCCGCCCTCGCCGACCGGCTGGGCGGCCCGGCCGGCTGGCTGCGCCGTACGGGTTCGGTGCCCGTCGCCTCCATGACCGCCGCGAAGTGGCAATGGCTCCGCGAGCACGAACCCCGCCGCGCGGAGGCCGTCGCGGGGGTCCGCCTCCCGCACGACCATCTGACGGAGCGCCTCGCCGGCGTCGCGGTGACCGACCCGGGGGACGCCTCGGGGACGTGCTGGTACGGCAGCGGCGACCGTACGGAGACCGGCGGCGCGTCCGGGGCCGCACACGCCGACGCGTCCGACGGGAAGGAGTCCGCCGGTGCCTACGACCACGGGATCCTGGACCTCATCGGCCTCGACCCGGCCCTCCTGCCGGCCGTCGCACCCGGCGGCGCCACCCCCGTGGGCACCCTGACCGAGGCCGCCGCCGAGGCGCTCGGGCTGCCCCGGACCGTCGTCGTCGCCGCCGGGACCGGCGACAACATGGCCGCCGCGGTCGGCCTCGGCCTCGGCGGCGCGGGCCTCCTCGACCATCCGGTGGTCAGCCTCGGCACCTCCGGCACGGTCTTCGCCGCGACCCGCGCGCGGACCGCCGACGTCGGACTCGCGGGCTTCGCCGCCACCGACGGGACGCACCTCCCGCTCGGCTGCACCCTCAACTGCACGCTCGCCGTGGACCGGTTCGCCACGCTCCTCGGTCTGGACCGGGAGGACGCCCTGCCCGGCGGAGCCGGTGGCGGCGGCGTGGTCGTCCTGCCGTACCTCGATGGCGAACGCACCCCCGACCTGCCGCACGCCGCCGGGCTCGTCACCGGCCTGCGGCACGGCACCGACCCGCGGTCGATCCTCGGCGCCGCCTACGAGGGCGCGGCCTTCACGGTCCTGCGCGCCCTCGACCACCTGCTCGCCGCCTGCGGCCTCGACCCGGCCGCCCCCGACGTCCGTGACCGGCCGCTGCGGCTGATCGGCGGCGGGGCGCGCGGGCGGGTCTGGACCGAGACCGTCCGCCGCCTCTCCGGGCGGCCGCTGGTGGTCCCGGCCGCCGACGAACTGGTCGCCCTCGGCGCGGCGGCCCTCGCGGCGGCCGCGGTGTCCGGCGCCGCCCCGGTGGCCCTGGCGACGGCCTGGGGCACGGGCGCGGGCGAGGTCCTGCCCGCGGTCGGCCGCGACGAGGAGGCCTGGGACCGCATCGCGGGAGTCCTGTCGGCCGCCACACCGACCCTGCTGACACCGGGGCCCCGCGAACCCGGGAGCCCCTCCGCCGACGGGGTTCGGTGAACGAACCGTCGGGGTGGGGTGGTACGGCGGGCCGCCGGGAGAGCTGTTTCCCGGCGGACGGACGGGGCGGCTAGGCTCGCGCTCACCATGAACCAGCCCACGGAACCCAAGGCCGACAAGTCGGGCGTGCGCCGGCACAACCTGAGCCTCGTCCTGCGGACCGTCCACGACGCCGGCGAGACGACCCGGGCGGCCGTCGCCGCCCGGGTCGGGCTCACCCGCCCCGCCGTCTCCTCCCTCGTCGAGCAACTCCTCGACCTGGGCTTCCTCGTCGAGTCGGGCAAGACGTTCAGCGGGCAGGCGGGGCGGCCGGGCACCGTCCTGAAACCGGCCGACACCGGACCCGCGGGACTCGGCGTCGAGATCAACGTCGACTACGTGACGGCCTGCGTCGTCGACCTCACGGGCACCGACCGCGTCCGCCGCACCGAGCGGCTCGACAACCGCGCCGCCGGCGCCCCGGAGGTGCTCGCCCGCGCGGCCCGGCTCGCCGCCGACGTCCTCGACACGGCCGCCGGACGGCACCTCGCCCCGGTGGCCGCCGGACTCGCTCTGCCCGGCCTCGTCTCCGCCGGAGCCGTCCGGCAGGCGCCCAACCTCGGCTGGTACGGGGTCGACGCCGAGCGCCTCTTCGGCGAGGCGCTCGCCGCCGTCCGCCCGGGCGCCGCCCGCCTCCCGCTGAGCTCCGACAACGAGGCCAACATGGCCGCCCTCGCCGAGCTCTGGTTCGGGACGCTCGGCGACGTCCGCACCTTCCTGCACCTGACGGGCGAGATCGGCGTGGGCGGCGCGATCGTCGTCCACGGCGAACTCCTGCGCGGCGCGCACGGCTTCGCCGGAGAGATCGGCCACCTCGTCGTCGACGCCGAGGGCCCGCTCTGCCGCTGCGGCTCCCGCGGGTGCCTGGAGCAGTACGCGGGGCAGTCCGCGCTGCTCGACGCGGCGCGGGCCCCCGGGATCCCGGAACTGACCGACCGTGCGGAGGCCGGTGAGCCGCGGGCCCTCGCCGCGCTCGCCGAGGCGGGCCGGATGCTGGGGCGGGCCCTGTCGGGCGCCGTGAACCTCCTCGACCCCGAGGCGGTCGTCCTCGGCGGCATCTACCCGCGGCTGATGCCCTGGCTGGTCCCCGCACTGGCCGGTGAACTCTCCGCACGCGTCGTCTCCGGACTCTGGACGGCGGAGGCCGGCCGGCTGCGCGCCTCCTCCGCCGCCACCGACGCCTCGCGGGGCGCCGCGGCGCTCGTCCTGCACGACGTCCTGGCCGACCCCCTGGCGTACGCCGCGGCGGCGGGCGCCTGACACCGCACCCCATCCGGCCCCGCACCCCACCCGGCCCCGCACCCACCCGCCACCCCTGCCCGTGGTCCGCAGTCGGCGGGATCCCCCCACTCCTGCCCGCGGTCCGCAGTCGGCGGGATCCCCCCACTCCTGCCCGTGGTCCTCAGCGGCGGGCCCCTCACCCCTGCCCGCGGTCCTCAGCCCGCAGGCCTCCTCGGCACGTCGACGAACGGCCGGGTCAGATGGGCCGTCGCCAGGACCGCCCCGCTGTCGGCGGCGCGGGCGAGCATCTCCTCGCGGGAGGCGCGTGCGGCGGCCGGGTCGCGCTCGTGGGCGTAGGCCACGGCCGGCGCGGCGAGCTGCACCGCGTGCACCAGCAGGTCGCCGGTGACCAGGACGTCCCTGCCGTCGGGCCGTTCGACCAGGACGGACTGGTGGCCGGGAGTGTGCCCGGGAGTGGGCAGCAGCGTCACCCCGGGGCGCAGCCGGTGCCGGCCGTCGACCTCGTGCAGCTGTCCCGCGGCGCGCAGGGGTTCCACCACCCAGTCCCACACCGGGTCCTGACGGTCCAGGGCGGCGGTCTCCGCGCGCTGCACCACGTACCGGGCGGACGGGAAGAAGGGCCGGCCGGCGGCGTCGGCCGCCCAGCCCGTGTGGTCCTCGTGCAGATGCGTCAGGACCACGGTGTGCACGTCGGACCGTTCGATCCCGGCCTCCGCGAGCACCTCCGGCAGCCTGCCGGGCACGGGGCACCAGGGCGCCCCGGGTCCCTCGGCGGGGCCCACGCCCGCGTCCACCAGCGTCCAGCCCCCACCGCCGGGATCGGCGACGGCGAAGCAGCGGAAGTCCAGCCGCCACGCGCCGTCCGGGCCCGCCGCGCCGGGGTCCAGCCCGGCGGCGGCCGCCCAGTCGGCCTCGGCTGCGCCGGGAAAGGCGTCCCGCGCCGCCTTGAAGAACAGGCCGGTGGCATCGAGGAGTGCCGTCACCGGGCCCCTGCGCGTGCGTGCGCCGCTGCTCGTCATGACGCCGACCCTGCCACCACCGGGCCCCGCCCGTACCGGAAACCGGGCAGGCGGCCCCACGCGCGCATCGCCGCGGCCCGGCCGTGCCCGGGCCGCCCCGCGGGTCCGCCCGCCCCGAAGCCCCCTGGGCGCGCCCCTTCCTGACGGAGGGACCACAGGCCCCGGCCACGGCCTCACCGGGGCTGTTGTCAGTGGCTGCGCCTACCGTTCTCCTCATGACGACGACGACCTATCTGGAGCTGTCGCAGGACGACGGCGGCGCCCACAAGTTCTACGAAGTGACCGTGGACGACCTGACGGTGTCGGTCCGCTACGGCCGCATCGGTGCCACGGGCCAGAAGCAGACCTCCACCTTCCCGACGGTGACGAAGGCGCAGGCGGCCGCGGCGAAGAAGATAGGGGAGAAGGTCCGCAAGGGGTACGCCCCGGCGGTCCGCGGGGAGCGCGCGGCCCGTGCCGTGACGCGCCGCGCCGTGGCCTCCGCGCCCTCCACCGCGCGCGCCGTCGCCCCCGTGCTCTGGCGCTTCCGGACCGGATCGGCCGCCTTCGGCATCCACGTGGACGAGGAGCGCTGCTGGGTCGGCAACCAGGCGGGCGACGTCTTCACGCTCGACCGCTCCGGCGAGGTCCAGGCCCGGTTCAGCCTGCCCGACGGCGTCAAGTGCCTGGTCGCCGACGACTTCTGGATCTACGCCGGCTGCGACGACGGCAAGGTGTACGACCTGTCGTCGAAGCTGCCCTTCGCCGCGTACGACATCGCCACCGACGTCGACATCTTCTGGCTCGACATCCACGAGGGCGTCCTGCACGTCGCCGACCGCTCGGGCCGGCTCACGGTCATCGACCACGAGGACGAGCACCAGTGGGCGCGCGGCGGACAGGGCGAGCACGCCTGGATGGTCCGCGCCGACGGGGACGCCGTCTACTACGGGGACACGCGCGGCGTCGCCGCCCACGCGCCGGACGGCGGCGGCGAGCTGTGGCACACGGCCACCGACGGCGGGGTGCTCTTCGGCTGGCAGGAGGACACCGCGGTCTACGCGGGCACGGCCCGTAAGAAGGTCCAGCGCCTCGCGAAGAAGGACGGGCGCGTGGAGGCGGTCTACGCCTGCGACAGCCCCGTGTACTCCTGCGCCACCTCGCCCGGCGGCCGGTTCGTCTTCGCGGCCGACTCCGCCTCCTCCGTCTACTGCTTCGCCGAGGACGGCACCCGGCTGTGGAAGCTCGGCACCGGGGGCGGCTCCGCGCTCTCCATGCAGTACCGCGACGAGCGCCTCTACCTGGTCACGACGGACGGCTCGCTGGTCTGCGTGGACGCGAGCGAGGCCGCGATCCAGGCCGCCCAGGGAGGCACCGTCCCGGTCGCGCGGGACATCAAGCTCGCCGCGGCCATGCCGGTGTACGAACCGGCCACGACCGCCACGGCCGTCACGTCCGTCAGCGTCGCCCCGGCCGGTTCGGTGGTCGTGGAGTGCGTGAACGAATCGGGCAGGACCCGGGTCCGGGTGCTCTCCGAGGGCTACGACTCCGCGTGGAACGTGCAGTTCCCGCGTGCGATCCGGGAGCCTGGCGCGCGGTACGTGGTCGACGCCCTGCACGCGGCGGCGGGAGGCTTCTACCGGGTCCGCGGTGACATCCGGCGGCTCCGGTGACGACGGGGCACGGGGGCGGCACGTTCGAGGCGGCCACGGGGGACGGGCCGCCGCTGCCACCGGCGGACGCCGAGCAGCGGTCCCGGGACGTCCGGGCCGCCCTCGACGGGCTGCTCCAGATCAGACGGCTGACCCACCGCCAGGGCGGCGGCGACCCGAAGGCCGTCCCCGCGGACTGGGAGCGCCGGCAGCCGGTCCGGGCCGTGGCGCTCGCCCTGGAGTCGGGCTCCCTCAGCCCCTCCGCCGTGGACGGCGCCGGGCTCCGGACCGCCACCGGCTACCGCGTCAGGCCGGCGGACCGGCCGGGGGCCGTGGTGGTCGAATGGCTGGGCCCGGCGGGCTCGGGCGCGGCCCTGGAGGAGGCGACGGCCCTCGGCGGCTGCGTACCGGTGCTGGAGCGGCTCGGCTGGGAGGCCCTCCTCTACAAGGGGCCGCGCGGACGCCGTTACCTGGAGGTGGAGCCGTTGCCGGGCTGAGCCGACCGGGACCGGCGGGGCGTGCGGCGCCGGGTGCCCGGCCGTGCCCCGGGGTTCAGGCGATCGAGGCGGAGACGATCGCCGAGACCGCGATGTTGCAGGAGGCCGTCACCCAGACCGCCGGGTGCGGCTCGGGGTCGACCAGGGTGGCGCCCAGCTTGCCCGGCGTCACCAGGTCCACGACGAGGAACGCCACGGCCATCATCACGAGGCCGAGCAGGCCGAACGCGGCCGTCGACACGAGGCCCTTGCCGAAGTTCTCGTACGTCGTCCAGATCGAGGTGAAGACGATGCCGCCGATGCCCAGCAGCGCGGAGCTGAGCAGGATCGCGGCGTTGCGGTTGCGGTCCTCCCAGATCTGCCGGCGGAGCTTGCCCGGGGTCAGCACGTCCACGAGGACTATGCCGAGGATCAGCAGGACCACGCCGAGGGCGCCGTAGGCGCCGGCCCGGCCGAGGCCGTTGACGATGTCGCTCATGGTGTGCCGGTCTCCGGGGGATCGCGATCACGGGGGATCGGTGGTCAAGGACCGGCAAAATGTAGCGCACGCGTCAACGCGGGCCGCCGTCCGCCCGTGAATCCGGGCGGACGGCGAGGGAGTCGGCGGGCGGCGCGGACGCCGTCAGACCCCTGGCGGCAGGTCCTTTGCGCGCGCCCGCACCTGGAACGCGGTGACGATCTCGACCGCGCCGACGGCCAGCAGCCAGATGCCGCCCAGGACCATCAGCACCGCGGCCGACTCCAGCGGGGAGACGATGAGGACCACACCGGCGAGCGCGTTCACGATGCCGAGGAAGACGTGCCAGCCGCGCGCCGGCATCGTGGGGTCGGAGGCCGCCGCGATGGTCTCGGTGATGCCGCGGAAGAGCCAGCCGATCCCGATCCAGAGCGCCAGCAGCAGGATCGACTGCGTCGCACCCCGGAAGCACAGCAGGCCCAGCAGGATCGACAGGGCGCCGCTGATGAAGGCCATGACGCGCAGGGCCGTCGTGGTGTGGGTCCCGAAGGCGGCGACCAGCTGCATGACACCGCTGCACAGCAGGAAGAGGCCGAAGAGCAGCCCTGCCACGAACAGCGAGGCGTCCGGCCAGACCAGCACGATGACGCCGAGGACGAGCGAGGCGACGCCGGCGAAGAGGAGCGCCTGCCAGGCGGCGCCCGCGAGCGCGCTCAGCGGGCCGGGTGGTACGTCGTGGTGCCGCGGGCCGTCGTGAGTCTGTGTCATGGACGGTTCCCGTCCTTCCGTGGAGAGAGGGGCAGAGTCGGGATCGTGCGGAACGGCCGGGGGTGGTACGCCGGATGGACCGGGTCGGGGACGGCTCCGGGACGAGCTCCTCGCGGCCGATGCGGGCGCCCGACTTGTAGACGGAGACGGAGACGGAGACGGAGACGGAGACGGAGACGGAGACGGAGACGGAGACGGAGACGGTGCTGGCGGTGCGCTCGGCCCGCGGGCGGGTGCCGCCCCGGCGGGTCACCCGTGCGGTACCCGCGACCGGGCGTAGCCGCGGAGGAAGAGCGCCTCGGCGAGCGCCATGTGCTCGATCTCGGAGGGGTCCACGCTCTCGTTCGGCGCGTGGATGAGGCAGCCGGGCTCCTCGACCCCGATCAGGGCGATCTCGGCGGTGGGGAACTGCGCGGCGAGCACATTGCAGAGGGGGATCGATCCGCCCTGCCCCGACTGGACCATGTCCTTGCCGTACGCCTCCCGGAGCGCCTTCCCGAGGGCCTCGTAGGCGGGGCCGTCCGTGCGCGCCCGGAACGCCTGGCCGCCGCTCTCCGCCTCCACCTCCACCCGGGCGCCCCAGGGGGCGGCCGAGGTCAGATGCGCGGCGAGGGCGCGCTGCGCGTCGTCGGCGTCCACCCCCGGCGGGATCCGCAGGCTGACCCGGGCACTCACCTTCGCCTGCACGGCGGCCGAGGAGCCGACCACCGGCGGGCAGTCGATGCCGAGCACGGTGACCGCGGGCCGCGCCCAGAGTTCCTCGGCGACCGACCCCGTACCGACCAGGGACACTCCGTCGAGGACGCCGACATCGGCGCGGAACTGCTCGGCCGGGTAGTCCACCCCGTCCCAGACCCCGTCTCCCGGCAACCCCTCGACGGCGGTGTTCCCGTGCTCGTCGCGGAGGCTGTCGAGCATCCGGATCAGCGCGGCCAGCGCGTCGGGCGCGGGCCCGCCGAACATGCCGGAGTGCATCGCGCCCTTGAGCGTGGAGACGGTGACGACGACGTTGGCGAGGCCGCGCAGCGAGGTGGTCGTGGTGGGCAGCCCGCGCGCGAAGTTGCCGGTGTCGCAGATCAACAGGGTGTCGGCGGCGAAGAGGTCCGGCTGGAGCGGGACGAGCTGCTCCAGCCCGCCGGTGCCCTGCTCCTCGGAGCCCTCCGCCACGAACTTGAGGTGCACCGGGAACTCCCCGCCCTCCGGACCGCCAAGCGCGCGCAGGGCCGTGAGGTGCATGGCGATGTTCCCCTTGCAGTCGGCCGAGCCGCGGCCGTACCAGCGCCCGTCGCGCTCGGTGAGCTCGAAGGGCGGGGTCTCCCACGCCGCGTCGTCCAGCGGCGGCTGGACGTCGTAGTGGCAGTACAGGAGCACCGTGGGCGCGCCCTCGGGTCCCGGCGCGTGCCCCACGACCGCGTCCGTGCCGTCGGGGGTCGTCACCCGGCGCATGTCCCGGAGCCCCGCCTCCGTGAAGGCCCGGACGAGGAAGTCGGCGGTCCTCGCGCACTCCTCCGGCGGGAACTGGCGGGGGTCGGCGACCGATCGCATGGCCACGAGGGCGGCCAGGTCCTCCTTCGCCCGGGGCATCAGCGCCCGGACCCTCTCCCGCAGGGCTGCGGTCCCGGTGGACTCGGTGGTCATGCGTACCCACTTCCCTCGGGCCGTGGCGGGGCGCGGCTCACGGCCCCGGGACGGCGACGGCCCTCCCAGACAAGCACCGGGGGACAACTGCCGCAAAAGGTGACTCGAACGGAGTATCCGCCCGGGGGCCCGGGCGGCGCGCGCCGAGCAGGGCGACGACAGTGGACCGCGTATCCCTCCACCCCCTCTTCTCCCGCACCTGGAGCACGCCATGGGCCACCCCAACCGACGCGACCTCGGACTCCTCGTGCTGCGGGTCGGCACCGGAGCCGTACTCGCCGCGCACGGCACCCAGAAGCTCTTCGGCTGGTTCGGCGGCGGCGGTATCGACGGCACCACCAAGGCCATGGAGGCCATGGGCTTCCACCCGGGCCGGGAGAGCGCCGTCGCCGCCGGTCTCGGCGAGGCCGGCGGCGGGGCCCTGCTCGCCCTCGGACTCGCCACGCCGGCCGCCGGGGCCGCGGCCGCCGGAGCGATGACCGGCGCCGTCGCCGTCCACGCCCCGGCCGGCTTCTTCGCCCAGGGCGGCGGCTACGAGTACCCGGCGTTCCTGGGCTTCGTCGCCGCCGCGATCGGCGTCACCGGCGCCGGCCGCTACTCCCTCGACCACGCCACCGGCCATGTCCTCGACCGCCGCTGGGTGGTGGCCACCGCCTTCCTCGGCACGGCGATCGCGGCCGCCGCCGTGGTCAACCGGCGGGCCGACGACCAGGCCGCGGCCCGGGCGGCCGCGGAGGAGGCGACGGAGACGGAGTCGGGATCCGCGTGAGGCGGCCCGGAGCAGGGGGCCCGCACGCGTCCGTCGTGCGGGAGCGTTAGGCTCGCCGCAGAGGAAGGGACGGTCGCCGCGCATGAAGATCGATCTGACGGACACCAACTCCAGCAAGATCAACAAGGCGATCCTGGAAGGCCGCCGGGCCGTCGGCACACCCGCCGCCGGTGTCGTGCTCACCCTCGTCGTCGTCACCGACGAGGAGAACGCCTACGACGCGGTCAAGGCCGCCAACGACGCCTCGCGGGAGCACCCCTCCCGCATCCTGGTGGTGATCAAGCGTCACGCCCGCTCGCCCCGCGGGCGCCACGAGACCCGGCTCGACGCCGAGGTCCGGCTCGGCACGGACGCCGGTTCGGGCGAGACGGTCCTGCTCCGGCTCCACGGCGAACTCGGCGACCGCGCCGACTCCGTGGTCCTGCCGCTGCTCCTGCCGGACGCGCCCGTCGTCGTCTGGTGGCCCGTCGACGCCCCCGAGGTGCCGTCCCGCGACCCGCTGGGCTCCCTCGCCCAGCGCCGCATCACCGACATGTACGCGGTCGAGGACCCCCTCGCCGCCCTGGAGAAGCGGGCCGCCTCGTACGCGCCCGGTGACACCGACCTCGCCTGGACCCGGCTCACCCCCTGGCGGTCGATGCTGGCGGCCGCGCTCGACCAGGCGCCGGTGACCATCACCTCGGCGGCCGTCGAGAGCGAGGCGGAGAACCCGAGCGCCGAACTCCTCGCGCGCTGGTTCGAGGTCCGCCTCGGCGTCCCCGTCGACCGGATCGTCACCGACGGGCCCGTCGTCACGGCCGTCCGCATGGGCACCGCGGGCGGTGAGATCCGCATCGACCGGCCCGAGGGCCCGGTCGCCCGGCTCGCCATTCCCGGCCAGCCCAGCCGGGTCCTGGCCCTGAAGGTCCGGACGACGGCCGAGCTGATCGCCGAGGAACTGCGCCGCCTCGACCCGGACGACGCCTACGCGGCGGCCCTGCGCGGCCCCGACGGAGCCCCCCGCCCGGCCGCCGAGCGTCGGTCGGGGAGCCGGGGCTGAGCGGCGCGCCCGACGTCTCCGTTCGTCCCGCCCCGCCGATCGGGCCGCTCAGGCCTCGGGCGTGAACGCGACGGGCAGGGTCGCCATGCCGCGCAGGATGCCCTCGCGCCGGCTCAGATCCGCGTCGGGGTCGGCGAGCCGCAGGTCGGGGAGGCGGCGCAGCAGCGTGCCGAGGGCGATCCGCGCCTCCACGCGGGCCAGCGGTGCGCCCAGACAGAAGTGCACGCCATGGCCGAAAGCGAGCTGTTGCGGGACCTCGCGGCGTGCGACGTCGAGGATGTCGGGACGGTCGTGGCGCGCGGGGTCGCGATTGGCCGCGGCGAGCCCGATGATGATCATCTCGCCCGCCGGGACGGTGACCCCGCCGATCTCGTAGGCGTCGGTGGTGAAGCGGGCGACGCCGCGGCTCACCGGCCCCTCGTAGCGCAGGAGTTCCTCGATGGCGCCCGGCAGCAGCGCGGGGTCGTCGCGGAGCGCGGCGAACTGGTCCGGGTGGCGCAGCAGCGCGTGGACGCCGTTGGCGATGAGGCTCGCCGTCGTCTCGTGTCCGGCCAGGGTGAGGAGGATCGCCATGGCCGTCAGTTCGCGGTCGCTGATCCGCTCCTCGGCCTGCGCGGCGCAGAGCGCGCTCAGCAGGTCGTCCTTCGGGTCGGCCTTGCGCTGTGCGATCAACGGCTCGAAGAACTCCGTGAGTTCGGCGCGCGCTCGGGCACCCTTGGCGAGACGTTCGGGAGTGTTCGGCGGCATGATCAGACCGACGGCGAGACGGGCGAAGTCGGGCTGCCCCTCGGCGGGGATGCCGATGAGCTCGCTGAGGACGGCCATGGGGAGCGGCAGCGCGAACTCGGAGACGAGGTCGGCGGTTCCGCGGGCGGCGAAGGCGTCGATGAAGGCGTCGGTGTGCGCCTGGACGCGGGGTGCCAGCTGCTCCACGCGGCGGAAGGTGAAGGCCTTCGAGACCAGGTTGCGCAGCCGGGTGTGGTCCTCGCCGTCGGCGACGAGCATGCTGGCCATCAGCACGTTGGTGCGCTCCTGGTGGGCCATCTCCTCCTCCAGGCCGGTGACCCCGACGGGGCTGCTGCTGAGCCGCGTGTCGGTCAGCGCGGCCACGGCCTCGTCGTAACCGGTGACCATCCAGACTTCAAGGGTGGGATTCAGCCGGACACGCTGGACGACGCCGTGCTCACGGATGCGCTCGAAGAGCGGGTAGGGGTTGGGCTGTTGCGCAACGTTAACCGGGACATCGTGAACGATTGTCTGCTCTTGACCGGTCATCTTCCGTAACTCCCCGATGATTTGTGAAAGATCTCTGGCAAGTAGTCATACCAGCCACCCCAGTTGCGTGGTAGCGTCACCGGCGCTCGGCTCGGATCGATGTTCGGAGAAGGACCGGCGAACCGCCGGTGACAGATCAGCGAGGCGCCCCGCCCACCGGTGACCGGCGCCCCGTACCGCACGACTCGGTAGCAGCCAAGGCCTCAACCAGGCCCGATGCGCAGGGGGATGTGTTTCGTGGAGCAAGCGGCAGCCGTGGACCCGATTCTGGATCTGGCCCGCCCGTCGGTCCTGCGGAACCCCTACCCCGCGTACGCCCGGATGCGCGAGACCTCTCCCGTCCTCTGGCACGAACTGCTCGGCTCCTGGGTCCTGACCCGGCACGCCGACTGCCTCGCGGTGCTCACCGACAGCAACGGGTTCGCCTCCGACTGGCGGCGTGCGGGGGAGGAGATCCCCGCCCCGCTGCTCAGCGTGCAGACCCTCGATCCGCCGGAGCACACCGCCGTCCGGCACCTGCTGCTCGACGGATTCCGGGCACAGGACCGCCAGGCCCTGCACGACGACCTGGAAGGCCGGATCACCGACCTGCTGGCGGAGTCGGCCCGACGCCCCTCCTTCGATCTCGTCGGCGACCTCGCCGAGCCGATCGCCCTCCGCTTCGTGACCGCGTTCCTCGGTGTGCCGGCCCCCGAGCTGGACTGGTTCGTGCCCATGTCCCGTACCGTCGTCGACGGCATGGACGCAGGCCTCTGGCCGGAGAAGCACGAACCGGCCGTCGCGGCCCGCGCCCGGCTCGCCGAGTACGCGGGCGGCTGGCTGGCCGACCCGCCCAAGGAGGGGCTCATCGCGTACGTCGCCGCGCACGCGGCGGAGAGCGGCGTCGCAGAAACGGTTCTGCGCAACAGTCTGCGGGCCGTCCTCCACGCCGGCTACGAATCCGCGTCCCGGCTCCTCGGCAACGCGGCGGCCGCGCTCCTCACCACCCCCGGCGCGCTCGACGCGTTCCGGGCCGCCCCGGCGACGGCCGTGGACGAACTCATCCGGTACGACGCACCGGTCCAGGCGGACGCCCGGGTCTGCGTCACCGACACCGAACTGGGCGGCGTCGCGATGAAGGCGGGTGATCCGGTCACGCTCTTCCTGGGCGCGGCCAACCACGACCCGCTCCGCTTCGCCCACCCCGCAGAGCTGCGACTCGACCGCGCCCCGAACCCGCACCTCGGGTTCGGCCGCGGGGCCCATGCCTGTCTGGGCGCGTCCATGGCGATCCGGCTCACCGGATCGGTCCTGGGCGCCCTGGCGAGGGAGTACCCCCAGGCGCGGCCGGTCGCGGAACCGGAACACCGGCGCAATCTGACCCTGCGCGGTCTCGACCGCTTCGAGGTCACCCTGCGTCCAGACACGGGGGAGGAGGTACGACCATGAAGTACTGGCACTGAGCCCAGTGAGCGCGGTGCCGTCCGGGGGACGGGCACTACGCCGGTGCACGACACCCGTGCGCCCCGCCGGAGCCCGAGCCCGCTGCACGGCTCGGGCTCCGGCCCTTCCCGGCAGCCGTGCCCGGCTACCGGTCGACGGCCGGCGGGATCCGCGCGTCGTCGACGAGCAGGCCCAGCGCCCCGTCCTCGGGACACCGGAGGCCGACCCGGAGGCGCCGGAAGCGCGCCCCCGGCCCGAGCGTGTACGCGGCGGCCACCTGGAACAGCTCGTGGCCCGCGGGACAGCCGACCATGCCGGCGGCCGCGCCGGCACGCGCTGCGCCGGGCGGCCGGAGCTCCCGCGCCACCGGGCCCCCGCCGCCCTCCACGTCCTCGACGAGCACGTCGAGGGGCAGGCAGCACCCCTCGCAGAAGCACTCGTCCACCACGACCTCGAACCGGTCCCACCGGCAGTACGGACAGGCGAGCGGCCCGGTCACGACGAGCGCCCCGTCCTCCTCCCCGGCACCGACGCCGCCGAGCAACCGCCGCAGTTCCTCGCTCCCGTCGACGCCGTCACCCACCGGCCCCTGGCTCCATGCCCCCATGTTCTCCACGTCGGAGATCATTCCACTGCCGCACCGGGACGGAACGGACGGGGAGGCGCTACCGGGACCGGCGACGAGGAGGGGCCGCCCAGCAGGACGGCCCTGGGACGGGAGCGACGACCGGACTCGCCTGCTGCCGGCCCGTGCCCGCCGGCCCGTGCCCGCCGTCCCGTGCCCGCCGGGTGGTCCGGTTGTGGCGGTGGGGTCACGGGCGCAGGCCGGCCACGAGGAGGGCGATCCTCGTCGCGTCCGCCGTGTCCGTGTTCCAGTCGGGGGAGATCGGGGCGATGGACACCCTGTCCGCCGTGACCGCCTCCGCGTCGCCGCCCCTCCGGTTCGGCGCCGGGGCCAGGGCGACGCCGACCTTCCACGTGCCGTCGCCCGCGTCCGTGTACGTCGCCGCCAGCACGGGCTGAGGGTCCTGGCTGGTGACGGCGGCGCCCCGGGCCGTGCCCCGGCCGTCCGCACCCACCACCGGGTGGTTCACGTTCAGGCCCACGCCCGCCGGGAGGAGCCGGCCGTTCCCGGCCCGCGCCCGCAGCCGGTCGATGAGCTTGACGGTGAAGTCGTTGGTGGGACGCATGGCGTTGAGGATCTGCTCGGGTACCGGGACGGCCAACTCGCCGGTGCTCACGGCGATGGCCGGCACGCCGCGCTCCAGGGCGGCGATCGCGCCGCCGACCGTGCCCGAATGGGTCGCCAGGGCCGCCACGTTGGGCCCGAAGTTCGTACCGGACACCACCAGGTCCGGGGCGCGGTCCCGGAAGACCGCGGCGAGACCGAAGGACACGGAGTCGCCGGGCGTGCCCTCCACGGCCCACACCCGCGGCTCGGGGTGCTCGACCCTGACGGTGCCTCCGCTCGTCAGCCTCGTCCCGGCCCCGCTCTGGTCGGTCAGCGGGGCGACGACGGTGACCTCGTGCCCCGCGGCCGTCAGCCGCTGGAACAGCATGCGCAGGCCCGGCGCGGCGTAGCCGTCGTCGTTGGTCAGCAGGATGCGCAGCGGCCGGGCCGCGTCGCCCGCGCCGGGAGCGGCTCCGGCCGAGGCCGTGCCGGTCAGTGCGGGGGTGCAGAGCAGCAGGGCGGCCAGGGGGAGAACACGCGTGCGTCTCATGAGAGGGCTCCTTCGGGGAACGGCGTACGGGCGCGAAGGGGTGGAACCGGCCTGTGGTTCCAGGGGTCCATCCGGTGTGGTTACACGTGTAACACGCCGTCTGTGGCGGCGTAAACACCTCTGTCGCACATCCGTCGCGGCCGACCCGGCGCCGTCACGGACCGGCGCCCGGTCGCCCGCGCCGCCGCAGGCCGTCGCCCGCCCGCCCGGATCGCCACGGCCCGCCCCGCGCCCCCGAGGCCGCGCCGGGTCGCGTACGGAGCCGTGCGGATGACCCGTATACCGCACCGCCGTCGGCGTTTCGCGCCCGTCCTTCCCGGTGGCCTATGACCCAATATGGGGGCATACCGTGGTGGCGCCGGCACGATCCAAGGGGTGACAGTGAGAGCGGTCAAGCGGAGCCTGACCTCGAAGACCGCCGCGGTGGCCTCGGCCACCGCGCTCCTCCTGCTGACCGGCTGCGACGTGCCGGGCGTCTACCGCCCCGCCCGCCCGGTCACCGGAGGCCCCTTCACCTTCTACGTCAGTCCCGACGGCGACGACGCCAACGACGGCCTGTCGCCGGACCGGCCCTGGCGGAACCTCGACCACGCGAACAGCGTGCGGTTCCAGCCCGGCGACCGGCTCCGCCTCCGGGGCGGCGCACGGTTCCCCGGCAGCCTGACCCTGGACAGGGGCGAGGCCGGCAGCGCCACCGAGCCCGTGATCGTCGAGTCGTACGGCACGGGCCGCGCCGTCGTCGCCCCGCGCGGCACCTCCGCGATCACCGTGCTGAACACCGCCGGGGTCGAGATCCGGAACCTCTCGCTGGTCGGCGACGGAAAGGCCCTGCGCTCGGGGGTCGGCGTCGCCTTCCGCAACACCCTGCCCGGCGGCCGGCGCCTGGAGCACGTCAGGATCACCAACGTCGAGGCCAGGGGATTCCAGAACGGCATCAGCGTCGGCGCGGACCGGTCCGTCTCGGCCGGCTTCCGCGACGTGCGGATCACCGACGTCTCGGTGCACCACAACCTCGAGTCCGGACTCGCCTTCTACGGGCCCGAGTTCGACGGCGACCGGCCCGCCTACGCCCACGACACGCTCCGGATCGAGCGCGTCAAGGCGTACGCCAACTCCGGAGACCCGCGGAGCACCGACCGGAACACCGGCAGCGGCATCGCCCTCGGCAGCGTCCGGAACGCCACGGTCGTGCGCTCGGTCGCCCACGACAACGGCGCGAAGTCGGCCGCCGACGCCGACGAGGGACCCGAGGGGGTCTGGGTGTACGACTCCGACCGCGTCGTCCTGGAGCACAACACGTCCTACCGCAACCGCACCGGCTCCCACGTGGACGGCGGCGGCTTCGGCCTCGACAACAACGTCTCCAACTCCGTCATGCAGTACAACCTCGCGCAGGGCAACGACGGGCCGGGCTTCCTCGTCTACTCGGGGAAGCCGACCGGCGCCCACAGGAACAACGTCGTCCGCTTCAACATGAGTTGGGACGACGCGAGGAAGCTGCCCGAGTACGGCGGGATCGTCGCCTACGGAACCCGGCTGAGCAACCTGGACATCTACCACAACACCGTGGTGATGCGGTCCGAGGACCTGGCCTCCGCCGCGTCCGCCGGCAACCGGCCGCCGGCGCTCCGACTGCGCGACGGCATGAGCGACGTCCGCGTGCACAGCAACATCCTCGCCACCGACGGCGGTCCGCTGATCGAGGCCGAGTCCGCCTACGACCCCTCCCGGCTCCGCGTCCAGGGCAACGACTACTACAGCACCGGAGAGTGGTCGCTGCGCTGGGGCGGGCAGCGCCACACCAACCTGGCGGGCTGGCGCGCCGCGTCCCGGCAGGAGACCGCCGACGGGGAGCCGGTCGGCACCGACGTGGACCCCTGCCTGCGGGGGCTGGCCGCGCCGGTCACCGACGGTGCCGCGGGCGCCGCGAACCTGGTGCCCGGTTGCGGGGACGCGATCCCCTTCGCCCGGGGCGCGCGCGCCTTCGGCGTCGACCCCGGCCCCGTCGACTACTTCGGCAACCGGCTCGGGGACACGCTGACGGCCGGGGCGGCGCAGATCCCGTCGGAGGCGGCGGAGGCCACCGGCCCGAACGCCACCGACTGAACCGCCCTCCCGAGGAGGACGCCTTCCGGCCGCGAGCCACGCTCCCGGCCGGATCGAGGCGGTCGGGGCATGGAACGGACCCCCAGATGCCTCCTGCCCTGTCCCCGCGAAGGGTTTCCGCGGGGACAGGGCAGGAGGAGGGCGGCCGACCGCCCCGCGGGCCAGGCCGTCTCTTCCGGATCCTGCCTGACCCACGTCGTCCGGCACCCCACCTCGCCGCGTTGTCGGGGTACCCCGTGCGTCCCGTACGCGGGTACCTCTCCGCCTTGCGATGCACGGCACCGGACGACGTGGGCCTGACCGGCAGGATCCGAAAGAGACGGCCTAGGGGGTGTCTTGCCGATCATGCCGGGCTCGCGGGGTCTGGCACGCACGCTCGCCGCGTTGTCGTCAGTCGCCAACGTCCCCCAGCTACCGCTGGGAGGTGCCCCCACCGCGTTGACTCCCTCCTCCGCCTTGCGATCGCACGCACCAGACCCCGCTCCCTGATCCGGCCTGATCGACAAGACACCCCCTAGGCCAGGGCCGTCGTGCGGTCCGGTGTCGCCGCCGGGGAGGCGATCGTGGTCCGCAGCCGGTCGTGCGGGCGGTCCGGGTCCGTGGGGCCGGTCGGCGACGGGCGGCCCAGGGCCTCGACCGTCCAGCCGGCGGCCCGCCACTGCTCGTGCGCCAGTGCGTTCCGCGCGTCGACGAGCAGCGGCTCGCGGACCACGCGCGCCAGCTTGACCGGGTCCAGTGCTCGGTACTGACCCCACTCGGTGAGGTGCAGCACCAGCTCCGCGCCCTGACACACGCCCATCAGGTCGGTGCCGTAGCGGAGTTCCGGGTGGGCCAGGTGCGCGTTCGCGGTGCCCTCCGGGTCGTGGACCCGGACCTCCGCACCCTCCCGGTGCAGCGCGGCGGCCACCGCCAGCGCGGGCGAGTCGCGTACGTCGTCGCTGTCCGGCTTGAACGTGGCGCCCAGCACGGCCACTCGACGACCCGTCAGGTCTGCGCCCGCCAGCCGGCGGGCGAGCGCGACGGTCCGCGTCCGCTGGCGCTCGTTGATCTCGTCCACCTGGTCGAGGAACGCCACCGCCGACCCGACGCCCAGCTCCTGCGCCCGGGCGGTGAACGCGCGGATGTCCTTGGGCAGGCAGCCGCCGCCGAATCCCAGGCCCGCGTTCAGGAAGCGCCGGCCGATCCGGCTGTCGTGCCCGAGCGCGTCGGCCAGGGTGACCACGTCCGCCCCGGCCGCGTCGCAGACCTCGGCCATCGCGTTGATGAACGAGATCTTCGTGGCCAGGAAGGAGTTCGCCGCGACCTTCACCAGCTCCGCCGTGTTCGGATCGGTACCGATGTACGGCACGCCCGCCGCGATCATCGGCGCGTACACCCGGCGCAGCGCGGCGTCGGCCTCGCGTCCGGTGGCGCCGACGACGAGCCGGTCCGGACGCAGGGTGTCCTCGACGGCGAAGCCCTCCCGCAGGAACTCCGGGTTCCACGCCACCTCGGCGCGCACCCCGGCCGGTGCGAGGCGGGCGACGCGGTCGGCCAGCCGGGCCGCCGTGCCGACCGGCACCGTGGACTTGCCGACGATCAGGCAGTCCGCGGTCAGATGCGGCGCGAGCCCGTCGACGACGGCGTCCACGTACCGCAGGTCCGCGGCCCGGGAGCCGGGCTGCTGCGGGGTGCCCACGCAGACGAAGTGGACCTCGCCGTGCGCCGCGGCCTCGCGCAGGCTGGTGGTGAACCGCAGGCGCCCGGAGGCGAGGGCCCGGGTCAGGACCTCGTCGAGGCCCGGCTCGTAGAACGGTGGTCGGCCTTCGGCCAGGGCGTCGATCTTCTCGGTGTCGACGTCGACACCGAGCACGTCGTGCCCGATGTCGGCCATGCACGCGGCGTGCACAGCTCCCAGGTAGCCGGTGCCGATGACGGTGAGCCGCATGCGCGGTGCTCCTGTCTCTGGGGAGGATGCGGGGAGGGTGAGGGGGAGGTCCGGCACGGCGTGCTCAGGGGGCGTAGCCGTGCGGGTTCTGCTGCTGGAAGGTCCAGGCGTCGCGGCACATCGCGGCCAGATCGCGCTGTGCCCTCCACCCCCAGGCCGCCGCGACCTTCGCGGAATCGGCCACCAGCTGCGCGACGTCGCCGGGCCGCCGCGGTGCGATCCGGTGCGGGACCGGCCGGCCGGACGCCTCCTCGAAGGCGTGGAGCAGCTCCAGCACGGACGAGCCGCGCCCGGTGCCGAGGTTGAAGACCTGGAGGCCCGGCTCGTCGTCGAGGTGGTCGAGCGCGGCCACGTGCCCCTCGGCGACGTCCATGACGTGGAGGTAGTCGCGTACGCCCGTGCCGTCGGGCGTCGCGTAGTCGTCGCCGAAGACGCTGAGCTCCTCGCGGCGGCCCACCGCGACCTGGGTGAGGAACGGCATGATGTTGTTGGGCACACCCCTCGGGTCCTCGCCGAGCAGTCCGCTGGGGTGGGCGCCCGCCGGATTGAAGTACCGCAGCGCCAGGACCCGCAGTTCGGGGACGTGCCGGCACAGGTCCGCGAGGATCCGCTCGCAGGTCCACTTGGTCGTCGCGTACGGGTTGGTGGGTGCGGTCGGGGACTCCTCGGTGAGCGGGACGACGGTGGCGTTGCCGTAGACCGAGCAGGACGACGAGAACACCAGCCGGTGCACGCCGTGGTCGTGCATCGCGGAGGCGAGCGCCGTGGTGCCGCCGACATTGATGTCGTAGTACGTGAGCGGGATCCGCACCGACTCGCCGACGGCCTTCTTCGCCGCGAAGTGGACGACCGCGTCGATCGGGTGGCCGGTGAAGACGGCGTCCAGGGCCCGGCGGTCGCGGATGTCCGCGGTGTGCACGGCGGCGATCGGACGGCCCGCGATCTTCGCGACGCGTTCCAGGGCCTCGGGGGAGCTGTTGGAGTGGTCGTCGAGGACGACCACCTCGTGACCGGACCGGAGGAGTTCGACGCAGGTGTGGCTGCCGATGAAGCCGGCGCCGCCGGTGACCAGGACGGTCGTGGGCACGGGGGACCTCGATTCTCGAATGGCCGCGAACGGCCGTCACCAGGCGTAGAAGCCGGTGAGGTACGTGGGGAAGACGGCGATGGCGAGTGCCAGGGGGATCAGGCAGAGCAGACCGGCGGTCAGCGGGACGGCCGCGGTGCGCAGCGCGCGGAACGCGGGAACCCCGGTCGCCCGGGCGGTCTCCCTCGTGTGCAGGGCGCCGACGGCGAGCGTGACGACCGCGTACGAGGCGGAGCCGAGGATGCAGAGGAAGACGTACCCGACGGCGGGGCCGGTGAACTGGCCGACGAGGGCCGCGCCCGACAGGAACAGGGTGATGACCAGGTACGGCGCGACGGTGCGCAGCGGCAGCGGCTCCAGTCCGTCGCGCTTCTTCGGCGTGACCTTGAAAGTGATCTGACGCGGCCTCACCTTCTGTGTGACGGCCGCCAGCACGCCCCAGGCGACGTACGGCCAGCGGGACAGTCCGAAGAGCCAGATCTCCCAGCTGAGGATCGGGGAGTCCGCCGGTCGCAGCAGACCGCGGCGCCGGCAGAGCAGCGTCAGCAGGATCAGCCAGACCGACATGCTCCAGAAGTGGGCCAGGAACTCCAGGTAGTTGACGTTGATCCACGGCGCTCCGGTGATCGCGGCGATGGGCGGCAGCAGGACGCCCATGACGGTGGCGACGGCGAGCAGCGGGTAGTACAGCAGGGCGGCGGCGAACCGGATCCGCAGCTTCAGCGGCATGCGTCCCAGATGGCGCGGCAGCATGCCGAGGAGCATCACGGCCAGGCTGCGAGACCACTGGAACTCCTGCGTGATCATCGCTCCGAAGGTGATCGGGCCCTCCCCGTGCGCCTCCGCGTCGATCGCGAACGCGCCCTGCCAGCCGGCCGAGGTGAGCAGGAACGTGGTGGAGAAGTCCTCGGCGAGCTCCGGGCCCAGGCCGCCGATGTCGCGGAGCGCCCGGGTGCGGACGGCGTAGTGCGATCCGATGCACACCGGGGCGAGGCCGCCCGAGTGGCCGAGCTGCACGGGGCCGTGGAACATGGCCTCGCGCTGGAGCCGGCCGCGGGCCGCCCAGGACTGGCCGGCGTTGGAGTCGCAGACACTCGGCGCCGCGACGTAGCCGACGCTCGGATCCGCGAACGGCCGGACGACCTCGGACAGGTAGTGCGGGCCGGGCACGTGGTCGCAGTCGAGCTGGGCGACCACGTCGTACCGTTCGTAGCCCCAGTGGTCGTAGAAGAAGGCGAGGTTGCCCTCCTTGCACCGGGTGCGGCGCGGCCACTCGGCGCGGTGGTAGTCGGCACGGCCGTACCGGCAGGAGACGGCGACGCCGTGCGCCCGGCACCAGGCGGTGATCTCCTCGGTGGGGTCCTCGTCGCACAGCCACACGTCGTAGGGGTACGGGAACCGCTGGTCCAGCATCGCCTCCAGGGTGGTGCGGGCGATGTCCCACCCCTCGGACGGGGCGCGGGTCACGACGAACGCCGTGCGGACCTCGGGCACCTCCACCGCCGGGTCGAAGCGCCGCATCCGGATCAGCGCGACGAGGAAGTGGACCGGCAGGTACGTCAGATAGAGCAGCAGGGCGCTGTTGACGATCAGACCGAGCAGGCCGATGCGGTGCGAGGGCTCCAGCCACCACGCCCAGAACCAGACGAGGCAGGCCGCCCAGCCGAGGGAGAGCAGCGCGACCAGGAACCGGTCGAACGGAGCGAAGGCCTTCACGAAGCTGGTGCGGCGCGGGACGAGCCCGCGGGCCGGCCGCGCCAGGACCGGGCCGTCCGGTCCGATGGAGGCCACCCGGCCGTACGAGAGGGCCTTGATCTCACGGCCCAGCCGCTCCCACTCCTCCGGGGAGCCGGGGGCGGGCGCGTCGAGCGGGGGGTCCTGGACGGGGCCGGTCCTGCCGAGGGGACTGTGCTCCAGCGACGTCATGGCAGCGGGTTCTCCAGGCGGTGCGACAGCGGGGCGCGGGGGAGGGCGTGCGGAAGGGGGAGGGGCGGCGCGGGAGGGGGAGGAGGAGGGCGACCGCCGCGGCCGGCCGGAGTCGCTCCGGCCGGCCGCGGCGGTCGGGTCAGCCGCCCGCGGCCGGCGCGCCGGGGGCGACGGCCGCCGCGCCGGCGGCGGCGAGGGCGGGACCGGGGATGGTCTGGACGGCCGGGCCGGCCGTCCCCGTGACGGCGGTCAGCGGCACGGTCTCGTGCTGGCCGCCGCGGATCGCCCTGGCCGAGGTGCGCAGCCGGTCCGGGCGGGCCGCGAAGTACTCCACGGTGCGGCGCAGCCCCTCGGTGATGTCGACCTCCGGCTCCCAGCCCAGGATCTCGCGGGCGCGGTCGATGACCGGGCGGCGGCGGACCGGGTCGTCCACCGGCAGGGGGTGGTGCCTCACCTCGGAGGCGGAACCGGTCATCGCGAGCACCAGCTCGGCCAGCTCGGCCACGGTGCGCTCGACGGGGTTCCCCAGGTTGAACGGCCCCATCTCGGTGGAGTCCAGGAGTGCGAGCAGGCCGCGGACCAGGTCGTCGACGTAGCAGAAGCTGCGGGTCTGGGTGCCGTCGCCGTACAGGGTGAGCGGCTCGCCGGTCAGCGCCTGGGTGATGAAGCTCGACACCACGCGGCCGTCGTGCGGCCGCATCCGCGGACCGTAGGTGTTGAAGATCCGGGCGATGCCCACGTCCACGCCGTGCGTGCGCCGGTACGCGGCCGAGACGGCCTCGGCGTAACGTTTCGCCTCGTCGTAGACGCTGCGCGGGCCGATCGAGTTGACGTTGCCCCAGTACGACTCCTCCTGCGGGTGGACCAGGGGGTCGCCGTAGATCTCGCTGGTCGAGGCGAGGATGAAGCGCGCCGTGTGGCGCTGGGCCAGCCGCAGGGCGTTCTCGGTGCCGCGGCTGCCGACCGCGAGGGTCTCCAGGGGGTGCCGCAGGTAGTCGGGCGGGGAGGCGGGGGACGCCAGGTGGGCGACGGCGTCGACGCGGCCGGAGACGTTCACGGCCTCGCTCACGTCGGCGTGCAGGAACTCGAAGGAGGGGTGGTCGAGGAGGTGGGCGATGTTCTCGGGGTCGCCCGTGGAGTAGTCGTCCAGGCACACCACCGAGTCGCCGCGCCGCAAGAGCGCCTCGCACAGATGGGACCCGAGGAATCCACCGCCACCCGTCACAGCAACGCGCATGTGTTACTCCAGGAATGGGAACCGGATCGGCTTCACGCCCCGCTGTCCGGGTGATCGCGGGGGGTGATCACCGGACGGATTGAACAGGTGAAGCCTTCTCAGAAAACGCAAAAGCGAGCATAAGGTCATAAGTTCGTATCCCTGGGAGGGCCAGTCGAGCTCTGGGCCGTTCGGCGACGGGCGCGCGGGGACGCGAGGGCGCCGCTGCCCAGTCCTCCGGGCCTCGTGGGCGGAGGACGCGTCCGCGCGGGCGTCACACGTACGTGTGAGCCGGTCGCGGGCGCGCCACGGGGTGGGGAGCCCGTGACGCGCCGTCATCCGCCCGTGGGCGCCCCGAACCGCCGTACGTACGCGGCGCGCCCCTCCGGGAACTCGGCCAGGGTCCCGCCGCCCCAGTCGTGGTCGAAGTACGCCTGGTAGTCGACGTCGCCCCACGCGAAGTACTCCGCCATGCGGTCGATGAAGTCCGCGTCGTCCCCGCCGCCGGCGAAGGCGTCCCCGCGCCGGTACAGCCCCCACTCCGAGCAGACGTTCCGCTTCCCCCGCGACCGGGTGAAGGCGACGTGCGCGTCGAGCCCCATCTCCTGGGTGCGGATCCAGGCCCAACGGTCGGCGGCGGACACATGGGGGTCGCCCCACTTCAGGTCGTACGCGTTCATGCCCAGCCGGTCGACGTACTCGTCCCCGGGGTAGTAGTCGGCGAAGCACCGCAGCCGCCGGCCCGGCTGCAGCCCGAGCGCACTCGACAGTTCGAAGGTGAAGGTTGCGCCGGGCGCCGCCCGGAACACCCCGACGACCTGGCGGAACAGGGCCGCGTAGCCGGCCGGGTCGTCCGTCGCCTGCCACGGACCGATGGCCCGGTTGTTCGGCTCCCAGCCCAGCCGGACGATCGCGTCGCCGTGTCCCGACTCCACCAGGGCCCGGGCCGCGCGGGCGTACGCCGCGTCGAACTCGCCCCGCACGCCCCGCTCGAACGCCCCGGCGCAGCCGTCGACCAGCGGCGGGATGCCGTACGCGAACATCGACCAAGGCCGCTCGTCCCGCCACCGCCGCCAGGGATCGAGCTGCTCGGCACACATCACCGCGGGATCGAAGGCCGCCCAACTCCCGTGCGGCAGATAGTCGGTGCCGACCTCCACCGGAACGCCGAGCAGTCGCTCGTGGTCCACCGCGGCGGACACGGCCCCGGCCCCGTACCCCTTGTACACGCCCAGCGCGGGACGAGCGGACCTGTCGACGGGGCACCTCCCGGCCTGCGGCGCACCGGACCGTCCGGGCGTCCTCCAGCATCCCCGGGAAGGCCGCCCCGCGGAGGCACTCCGCCGCGTGTGTCGGCCTCCGGGCAGCGGCGCACCGCGCCGGAGGCCAACCGCTGCCCCGCGGGACTCGGTTGGCCGCCGTCGGCGTGATCCGGGGAAAAGCGGAATCCGTCGTCGGCGCGGGCCGGCGGCCTTAGGGTGTGCGAGGGAAACAGGGGGAGAGAATGATCGACTACCGCAAGACCACCGTCCCGGTGTGGGCGCTCGCGACCCGTGACGTCCGGGTGGCCCCGTTCGACGGCGAGCAGCGGATGACGGCCGGGCGACTGGCGGAGCTGCGCACCGTGCTGGCCGCCCTCGCGGACGAGCCGGTCGCGACGCTCGAAGCGCACCCCCTGCCGGAGCGGCTCGACCGCGCCCGGGGCATCCCCCTCGACGCCGTGAGCCCGCTCGCGCAGCACCTCTCGCAGCTCGTCACGGCATCGGCGCGGAGCTCTTCCTCGGCGGCCACGGTGGCGGGCGAGGGGCTGTACCGGATGGTCGTCCCGGCGAAGGTCGCCGGCGCCTTCGGGCAGGGCCTCGTTCGCCCGATGGTGTCGAAGGCCGTGACCTGCGGCTTCCGAGGGCCGCTCGTCGACACCACGGGCCGCGTCGTCGCCGGTGCGACGTTCGTGCCGGTCGGGAAGGCGGCGGCCGCGGGCGCCGCGGGCGGGGCCGGGGCCACCGCCGGCGTCGCGGTCGCCGGCAGCGCGGCCCTCACCGTCGCCGCCCCCCTCGTACTCATGGCACTGGCGGTGGGGGTGAGCGCGAACGCCGACACCAAGCGCCGGGAGGCCATCGAACGCATCACGGACCTGCTGGAGCAGCTGCACGAGGACAGGCTGGAGGCCGAACACAGCGAACTCGACGGCTGCCGCGACGCCATCGACAAGGCCACCGCCATCCTCCTCGACCAGGGCAAGATCGGGGCGTCGCTGGGGCTGGACTCGGCCGTGCACGCGATCAACTCGGCGCTCGGCGCCGCCGACCGCCGGCTGGCCCGGTGGCGGAGCGCCCTCGACCGGCTGCCCGACGGCGAGGCCGTCGACATCGCCACGCTGGCCAAGCCGTTCCCCGGGATCGACGACGACGGCGGCGAGTTCCGCGCGCACCTCGAACTCGCCTCCCTCGCCATCGCGCTGAAGCAGCGGGTCAACGTCCTGCAGGCCGTCGAGCACGCCCAGAACGACCCCGGCAACCTGTTCGAGAACTTCACCCGTGCACTGAAGCGCGACCAACAGCGCCTCGACGACATGGAGTCGGGCATCGCCGAGGTCCTGCTCCGCCTGTCGGCCCTGGAACTGGCCCGCCCGCAGGGGCTGCGACCGGTCTTCACGACGGGCGAGGTCGACCGCCTGATGCGGGCGACGCACCGCATCCACCAACTGGCCGACGCGGCCCCGACGAACGGCCGCCCCTCGGACGTGGCGATCGAGATCGCCCGCGACAAGGACGGCTCGGTCGTCGTCTTCCCCGCGCTCCCCGCCGAGAACTGGGGCGGGATGGATGGCGGCCGACGGTCCCGTCCCGGGGGCACGGTCGCCGGCGGGCCGTCGACGGTGTGGCAGGGTGGTGGGCACGTGGGCCTTCGGGTCCTGTGAACGTGAGAGAGGTATGTCGTGAACGAGACCGAGCTCAGGGCGCTGTTCGACGAGATCGACAAGGACGGCGACGGGCGGATCAACATCGTCGAGCTGGCGGAGGGCTTCAAGGCCGAGGGCGCTCATGGGCACCTGGCGGACGAGGTCAGGAAGGCCATGGAGGCCGACGCGAACCACGACGGTGTCCTCGACTTCGACGAGTTCCGCACCCTGCTGAAGTAGCGTCGGGCCCGACGGCGCGAGCCCCCGCGACCGCAGCTGTGCTTCTCCGGACCGGGGGGCTCGGGCGGTGTGCCACCGCGCCGTCGGCAGCGGCGCTCCGGCCCCTGGTCCCGTCGGTGACGTCAGCGGGGCCGGCGCGGGACGTGACCGAGCGGGGCTGGTCGGCGGCGGCCGTGGAGGCCGGAGCCGACCACTCCCGTGAACGGCGAGGTATCCGACCGGGCGGCGTCTCCTGGGCTGGATCGGATGGAGGGCGACATGGCCCGACAGCTCGCCCGAGGCGTCCGGACGCCAACAGTGCGTCAGCCGGTACGCCAGCGCCGGACCGTGTCGCCGTCGAAGGTGAGCCAGGTTCCGTCGCCGAGGGGCAGCGTGCGGTCCGTCACCTCGACACCCGGCGGATACGCGACCTCGGCCCGGAGGCGCAGGTCGTCGGCGCCGAGCAGGGCGTGACGACACTCCTCCTCCCAGGGGTCCTCGCCGACCGCCACCAGGACCCGTTCCTCATCGAGGAAGCCCGGCCGCCCCATGAAGACGAGCTCCTCCGGGAGGACCGCAGCCGCTTTCGCCGTCGTCCGGCGGCGGGTCGGTGTGTCGTACCGGGTGAGCTCCTCCCCGGCGACGGCGAGCGTCAGGAAGGCGCCGGAAGGGAGGCTGCTGCCCGTGAAGGGTTCGTCGTGATCGCCGACCTGCGCGATCGCCACGTGCTCCCGCGTGGCGGTGACGATCAGGGAGTAGGCCTCCTCCTGCCCCTGGGCCGCGTTGAGGAAGACCTCCTGCGCGGCGGCCGGGCCGATCGGCTGCTGGAACTCGTACGTGCCCCAGCGTGTCGGGAGTTCCGTCGTGGCCAGGACCGTGCCGGTGGCGAGGTCCAGGTTCAGCAGCACCTCGGTCGGCTCGGTGTCGAGCGCGGGCCGGACGACCGCGAGCAGGGCGGTGCCGGTGGGGTCGGGGGTGCAGGCGCCATGGGCTCCGCTCGGCCACGCGGGGTGCGGGAAGGTCCAGCGGATGCTTCCGTCCGCCTCGTGGAGGGTGACGGAGTCGCTGCCGCTCACCGCCAGGCCGCCGCCCGGTTCCGGGGTGGCGTACACGCGGTCCGCCCCGGGCAGCCGCCAGCTGTGCCGGACGCCGAAGACCGTGCCGGTGTCCGGCGAGATCCGGCCCGCTTCGACCCGCGCTCCGTCCCGCGCCACGATCCAGTGGGCTCCGTCTCTGACGAGGAACGTGTCGAGCCGGCCCAGCGCCGAGCCGATGCCCGGCAGCTCCTGGGTGGCCGTGAGCTGGGCTGGAACGGCTTCGTACTCCATGCTGGTTCCTACTTCTTCTTGAGGTAGTTGTCGGGCCAGTAGAACTTCAGGTAGTTGCCGCTGGGCTCGTACAACTGCACGATCCGGCCTTCGCCCGCAGCCGCGCGGATGATCGGCGGGCAGATGTCCGGGCAGACCGGCCGGGACGCCGCGCCGTGCGTCGGCAGCCAGCTCTCACGGCCGCTCGCCTCGTGCCTCCTGTGGAGGAAGTGGAGGATGTTCTGTTCGGCGTGGCCGCCCCGCTCCTTGGGCGGAGGTTTGGGCAGGTACTCGTCCGCAGGGATCGGGATGAGGCCCATCTCCTTGGCCAGTTTCAGCTGCTCCTTGTTCAACGGCACCTTACTGGTTCCCGCGACGAACATCCGGGGTCCCTTAGGCGTGATCGCGTGGATGACCGCGACGGTCTGGTACCGCCGCTTGTCCTCCGGGAAGACGTGCGCGATCTTCGTGGCCATGTCCTGGAGGGCCTGGAGGCACGGCGCGAGGCCCAGGGGGTCGGCCTCGGTGAGCGGGTCGGCGACGTAGCCGACGGGATTCGGGGCGGGATCGAGCCCCAGGGGGTCCGGGGTGAGGTACCGGCCTGCCTCCGGGTCGTAGTGCCGGAAGTAGTTGTAGTGGAGACCGGTCTCCGGGTCCGCGTACTGGCCGGGGAAGCGGAGCGGCGTGTAGGCGTCGGCGTCCTGGTTCCAGCTGGTGACGCCCCAGTGTGTGGCGCGGCTGTGCCACGCGATGCGGCCGGTCTCGTCGACCAGTTCCGTGGGCGTGCCGATCAGGTCGGTCACGACGGCGAAGAACCGCGAGTCGATCTCGGTCTGGTCGGCGCGGGCCGCATCGGCGCCCAGGGCGGGTGCGCGGTGTTCGATCTGGGCCAGCGGCCGCTGACCGTCGTGTTCCCAGGTGAGGGTGGTGGCGCCGACGCTGTCCGTCTGTTCCGCCAGGCGCGCGTCGTCCCAGGTGAACACCGTCTGCGCGATGACCGTGCCGTCTGGACCGTGCCGCCGCTTCGCCGTCCGCCGGCCGAACGCGTCGTAGAGATACGTCCACAGCACACCGTCGGGCGTGGTGCAGGAGGTGAGCCGGTCCTCGGCGTCCCAGGTGTAGCGCCATACGTCGGGCTTGCGGGAGAGCCGTTTCCTGCGCCGTTCGACGACCCGCCCCGCCGCGTCGTGGACGTAGCTCATCGCCCCGGCGGAGCGGACGGCCGTCCCCTCGATGTCGCGAGGGCCCCGGGACTCGGGGTACGGCGCGCGGTCCGGCCAGTGGGCGGCGGTCTGGTTGCCCTCGATGTCGTAGGCGTACGTCTCGCTCCATCCGGGGGACTCGATCCTCGACGCGCGCCCTGCCGCGTCACGTTCGAAGGTGCGGGTGTGCCCCGTGAGGAGGTCGGTGAGAGAACGCACCCGGTCGTCGGGCCGGTAGTCGTACGCCTGCGAGCGCACCAGGCGGCCGGGCACGGCCAGCGTCTGTTCCCTGATGCGGCCACAGCCGTCCCACTCGGTGGAGAGGGTCAGTGGCTCGTCCGGCGGTCCGAGGGAGCGGCGGACCTCCCGGCCGAGCGCGTCGTGGGTGAAGGTCAGGGTGTGACCGCCGAGGTCGAGCGCGGAGCGGTTCCCGTTCGCGTCGTAGGTCAGCGTGGTCGTCACGCCGCTCGGGGTGATCCGGCCGGTGCGTCGGCCGAGCGCGTCGTGGTGGTAGCGCGTGGTGCGCCCGTCGACCGTCTCGGCGGTCACCCGGCCCCGGTCGTCCCGTTCGATGGTGAGGGTCGAGTACGGCGACCTGGCCGAGGTCATCCGCCCCATCACGTCGTAGGTGAGGCGTGTGACGGTGCCGTCCGCCTCCTTGGCGACCAGCAGGCCGTCGTCGTCGAATCGATGCGTGACGACCTGTCCGAGGACGTTGGTCCGTGAACTCCACCGGCCTGCGGCATCGTAGGCGTAGCGGACCGTCCGGCCGTCGAAGTCGGTCTCCGAGACGATGCGGCCGACGGTGTCGCGCGCATAACTCCAGCGGTGACCGGCCGCGTTGCGGACCTCCGTGAGCCTGAGTTCCGTGTCGTAGCCGAACTCGTGGCGTGCGCCGTCCGGTGTGGTGCGGGCCGACGGGAGGTCGAAGTGCGTGTACTCATGGAGGGTGCGGCCCCCGGTGGCGTCGACCTCGGCCACGCAGTTGCCCTCCCCGTCGTACTCCCAGGTGTGCGTGGTGCCGTCGGGAGCGGTCCGCCGCGCCGGCAGGCCCTCGACGGTCCATTCGAGCGTGGTGACGGCGCCGCCGGCGTCGGCCGTGACGGGGCGGCCGAAGGCGTCGCGCGTGAACGTGACGGTGTTCCCGACCTCGTCCGTCCGGGAGAGCGGGAGACCCGCGCGGTCCGGTACGAACGTCTCCGTGCGGCCGTCGATGTCGGTGATGGAGAGCAGGGCGCCGTTCTCGTCGTAGGTGAAGTGCACCGTCGCGCCGTCCGGGCCCACCAGCGCCAGCTGATTGCCACGCTCGTCGTACGTCCTCGTCCAGCGAGCGCCGTTCGGCGCGGTCGTGGCGACCGGCATGCCGAGGTCGCCGTACTCGGCCGTGGTCACCGCGCCGCCCGGCGTCGTCACGGCGGTGAGGTGCCCCTCCTCGTCCCAGGTCCAGGTCGCTGTCCTGCCGTGGGTGTCGGTGCGGCTCAGGAGGCGGTCGTACCGGTCCCAGTCCTGGCTGACCGTGTTGCCCAGCGGGTCGGTTTCGGCGACCGTCTGGAGGCGCTCGTTGATCAGGTAGACCGTGGTGGCGCCCATGGAGTCGGTGTAGTGGGTGGTGCGTCGTTCGATGTCGTAGGCGAAGGTGGAGGAGAGGCAGCCGTCGGGGCCGACGGTCTCGACGACCCGTCCGTCGCCGTCGTACACGTAGCGGAACGTCGAGCCGTTGCGATCGGTCCAGGACGTCACGCGGTCGGAGTGGTCGTAGGTGAAGCGCAGGGGCAGCCCCGAGGAGTTGACGACGGCGTCGAGGTTCCCCGAGACGTCGTACCCGTAGGACATGACGTCCACCGGCCCCTGTGGCGTGTCCATCGCGAGGGAGACGACCCGGTCGTCCTCGGCCGTGACCCGGACCCGGTAGCCGCCGCTGTGCGCGACGGCGATCGGGGCGCCGTCCGAACGGCGGGAGAACGTCACGGAGTTGCCGTTGCGGTCGGTCAGATCGCTCAGCCAGTACGCCGTCGACGTCAGGTACGGGCTGCCGGTGAAGGAGCGGGTGAGGCCGGTGTCGGGCTCCGTGACCGTGTACGTGGTCAGATCCTCGTGCGTGCCGCCGTGGGCCAGCGGGATGCGGGGGCCCTCGACGGGCAGGACGTCCTCGCCGTCCGGCCGGGGGAGGCGCGGATAGACCAGCAGGGAGCCGTCCTCCCGCGCCCAGACGGCGCCGCCGCCCACGGGGTCGGGTTCGATGCGTTCGTCGAGGGTGGAGGCCCAGCTGCGACCGAACCACTGCCCGTGGCGGTAGGCGGAGAGGTGGGTGCGCTCCAGGACGAGGGGCAGGGTGCCAGGAAGCGTCAGATCCGTCTGCGGCAGCGTCATGACACCGGTCGCCACGTCGACCGGGTCGTTCTTGCAGGTCTTCTTGTCCAGCGGGATGCCGTTGCGGCGGGGATCGTCCTTGGCGTTCCGCAGCGGTTCGGGGCGGGTGCGGCGCTCCCCGTCGGAGCGCGAGGGACCGCGTCCGTTCCCCTTGCCGTCGTGGTCGTCCTTGCGCTGACGGGCGAGGCGATCGCGGGTGGCGTCGTCGTTGTTCTTGTGGTCGGTGGATATGCGCCTGACGGCTTTCGGCAGCGTCTCGCCGACGTGGTCGCCCATGGTCTTGGCGGACTTCACCAGGGCGCCCATGGCCTTCTCGATGACGGGGTCCAGGGCGTCGGCGATGTTGTCGCGCCCCTTGTTGCGGCCCTGGGCCGCTTTGGCCTTGGTCAGCCTTCCGGTGGTCTTGCCGTGGATCCCGGCGCTCACGCCGTTCAGCTTCGTGCCGGCGCTGTCGTGTTCGTCGTGCTCGATGTGGAAGCCCTTGCCCTTGCCGCCGCCACCGCCGCTTCCGGCGGAGGCGAGGTTGAGGCCCTCCTTCGCGCCCTGCACACCCTCGTCGAAGCCGTCCTTGCCGGCCTGTTTCGTCTGGTCGAGGTTCACACCGTTCTGGACGCCCAGGGCGTCCATGCCGACCTGGACGACCAGATCGGCGGCCATGTCCTCCAGCGCCGCCACCGCCGGCTCCGTCATCACCGAGACGATGTGGCCTACCGCCTCCTCCATGGCCCCCGTGATGAGCTTCAGCAGCTGCTTCTTCGTGAACGCGATCGCTCCGGCGCCGAGCAGCGCGGACAGGCCACCGGTCACCGGGATCAGGGCCATGGCCAGGCCGGTTTGACCGGCCAGAATGCCGAGCTCCGCGACCGCCTTCCACTTCATGGCCTCGATCGCGTCCGCCGCCATGTCGAGGGCGCCGGCGATCGTGCGGCCCGCCGAGACGAGGTCCTTGAGGTGTTTGCCCTTGACCTTGGACCAGTGCTCGTTCAGAGCGTCCATGGCCTCGCCGTGGCCCGACGACAGCAGGCGCTCCATGTGGTTGTTGGCGAGCTGCCCGTCGTCGGCGAGGTCGTCGGCGAACTCCCGCAGGGCGTCCGCCATTTCCCGGTAGGCGTCCTCGTCGACGTTGGGCCAGTTCACTCCCACCAGGTCCAGCAGCGTATCCGCCCAGTCCGGCACCGTGACAGCCATGAATCCGTTCCCCCGTCAGATGATGGTCGGTCAAACAGACAGTCCTACCATGCTGATTGACCGACCTGTCATCGGCTCGGCCGTGAGGGGGTCGCCGGTCTGCCGCGCGGGGTCACCGAGATGCCTCGCTTCTCGCGGACTCAGCGCCTCAGGGGCGGCCATGGGTACCCGCCACCCGGGCAGGCCGCCCGGGTTGCCGAACCGGCTTCGGCCGGGCCGGGTCGGGGACGGTTCTCCGGTGACGCCCGAGTGAAGGGAAAGCCCAGGGGGGAAGCCGTCTCGTCTGCCGGAGCGATGTTCCTCACAAACGTCGTCCGGAGGTGTCGGTGTAGGCTCGAGCCCGCCCTTGACCTGCACAAAGCAGGCAGGGAGCCGTCTCAGAGGAGTCCACCGTGCTGCGCACTCTGTTCAAGTCCAAGATCCACCGGGCCACCGTGACCCAGGCCGACCTGCACTACGTCGGGTCCGTCACCGTCGACGCCGAGCTGATGGAGGCCGCCGACCTCCTGCCCGGTGAGCTCGTGCACATCGTCGACATCGACAACGGCGCCCGCCTGGAGACCTACGTCATCGAGGGCGAGCGCGGTTCCGGCGTCATCGGGATCAACGGGGCCGCCGCCCATCTGGTGCACCCCGGCGACCTCGTGATCCTCATCAGCTACGCGCAGATCGAGGACTCGGAGGCCCGCGCGTTCGTGCCGCGCGTCGTGCACGTCGACGCCGACAACCGCATCGTGGAGCTGGGGACCGACGCCTCCGCGCCCGTCCCCGGCAGCGACACCGTCCGCGGCCCGCACGCCGTGCCCGCGTCCGCGCCGGTGTCCGTGTCCGGCTGACCACACCACACCGAGGAGCGCCCCCGCATGGCAGAGCCGCAGATCCGTGACGACCGCGCGAAGGGGCGCCTCGAGGCGTTCGAGGACGGCACGTACGTCGGGGTCGTCGTCTACTTCGTGCTGCCCGGCGAGCCCCACGCCCTCGTCGCCGTCCACACGGTCGTCGAGGACGGCCACGAGGGCAAGGGCGTCGCCGGGGCGCCCGTCCGCGCGCTCTACGCGACGGCCGCCGCGGAGGGCGTGCCCGTCGTCCCGCTCTGCCCCTACGCCGCCGCCTGGGCCGAGCGTCACCCCGACGAGGCGCCGGCCGCCCCGCCCGCGGTGGTCGCCGCGGCGAAGGCCCGGCTCAAGGGCAGCCCGGAGCTGTGGTGACCGGGACGGGAACCCTCGGGCTGCTGCACACCTCGCCGGTTCACGTCCCGGTCTTCGACGGGCTCCGCGACCGGCACCACCCCGGGCTCGGGCTGCGGCACCGCGTCGACGAGGACCTGCTCGCCCGCGCCCGGGCGGAGGGCCCCGACGCGGTGGCCGGGGAGGTGGCGGCGGCCCTCTCGGCGCTCGTCGCGGACGGAGCCGACGCCGTGCTCTGCACCTGCTCCACCATCGGAGGGGTCGCCGAGCGGCAGGCGGCCGCCGCGGGCGTCCCGGTGCTCCGGGTCGACCGGCCGATGGCCGCCGAAGCCGCCCGGCACCGCCGGATCGTCGTCGTGGCCGCCCTGCGCTCCACCCTCGACCCCACCGTCGCGCTCATCGCGGAGGAGTCGGGACCCGAGCCCTCGCTCATCGGCACCGTCGTCGTCGACGGGGCCTGGGAGCTGTTCGAGGCGGGGGACCGGGACGGCTACCTCGACGCCGTCGCGGCCGCCGTGGACGGCGCGCCCCCGTCGGACGGCGTCGTGGTGCTGGCACAGGCCTCGATGGCCGACGCCGTCGACCGGACGACCACCTCCCGCCCGGTGCTGGCGAGTCCGCGCCTCGGGCTCGCCGCCGCGGCCCGGGCGGTCACCGCGCGGCACACCGCCGAGACGGACGGACGGCCGGAGGACTGACCCGAAGGACGGGATCCGGCGGGCGCCCCGCCGCCCGCCGGGTCACCCTGGGGAGGGACGAAACCCGTCGACCGAGAGGTCCGTGATGACCCACCCGACCCCCGATCCGCTGCCCCCCTCGCCCATCCCGCCGCCGGTCCCCTCACCGCCGCCGGTCCCCCCGCCGAACCCGGTCCCGGCCCCGCCGGCCCCCGATCCGAGCCCGGCTCCGCAGCCCGGCGGACCCGTCCCGGAGCCCGAGCCGCAACCCCAGCCCGGCCCCGCCTGACGGGTCCCCGCGTCAACGGGAAGGTGACATACGGGCCTTGGGGTTCGGCGAATCGCTTGTCACGGAGCGTGCGCACGCCCTAACTTGGACGGCTGTCGCAGTGTTCAAGGGGGGCCCATGGCCGTACGCGGACGTCACCGCCGCCACCAGCCGAGCCGGATCAACCGTGCCTCGCTGACCGTCACCGCGGGAGGCGCCGGAATGGCGCTGCCCCTCATCGGCGCGGGCACCGTCCACGCCGCCTCGCTCGACGTCTGGGAGAAGGTCGCGGCCTGCGAGTCGACCTCCACCTGGCACATCAACACGGGCAACGGCTACTTCGGCGGTCTGCAGTTCAGCCAGTCCACCTGGGAGGCCTACGGCGGCACGCACTACGCGCCGCGCGCCGACCTCGCCTCCAAGGACCAGCAGATCGCCGTCGCCGAGCGGGTCCTCAAGGGCCAGGGCCCCGGGGCGTGGCCGTCCTGCGGACCGAGCGCCGGGCTCGCCCGCGGCGGAGACGCCCCGGACACCGCCCCCGCCACCGCGAAGGCGTCCCGGGGCGGGAACGCGCCCGCCACCGCCGGCCTGCCCGGGCAGCGCGTCCTGTCCGAGCGGCCGGCCAGGAACGTCGGCCCGACCGCCGTCCCCACCGTCCGCGAGATGTACACGGTGACCCCGGGCGACTCCCTGTCGAAGATCGCCCGCGAGGAACGGGTCCCGGGCGGCTGGAAGCGCCTGTACGACACGAACCGCCCCGTCGTCGGCGACGACCCCGACCTCATCCACCCCGGCCAGCGCCTGACCCTGCGCATCGCCGCCCCGAAGAAGCCCCCGACGAGGACGCCGGCGGCGAAGACGCCCCCGCCGAAGGCCTCCGGACCGACCACCACGCCCCGGCCCGTCACCCAGCCGAGCGCCGGGCCGAGCACCCGCCCGGTCGCGGAGCGGCCCACGGCGAAGCCGACGGCCAAGCCCGCCCCCAAGCCCGCGCAGACGACCCGGCCCGCCGCGAAACCCCCGGTCAAGCAGGTGGCCAAGCCGGCCGCGAAACCCGCGGCGAAGCCCAGCACGAAGCCCGCAACCCGGCCCGCGACCAAGCCGCGCCCGCCCGCCACGGAGGAGCGCCGCTACAGCGCCCCCGTCTCCGCCGGCATCGGCACCCGCTACGGCAAGCCCGGATCCTCCTGGTCCAGCGGCTACCACACCGGCGTCGACTTCCCCGTGCCCACCGGGACCTCCGTGAAGGCCGTCGCCGGCGGACGGATCGTCTCCGCCGGGTGGGGCGGCGCGTACGGCTACCAGATCGTGCTGCGGCACGACGACGGCCGCTACAGCCAGTACGCCCACCTCTCCGCGCTCGCCGTCCGCGAGGGCCAGCGGGTCACCGCAGGCCAGCGCATCGGCCGCTCAGGCTCGACCGGCAACAGCTCGGGACCGCACCTGCACTTCGAGGTACGGACGGGTCCCGGGTACGGCTCCGACATCGACCCCCTGGCCTACCTCAGGGCGCGCGGGGTCTCCCTCTGACCCCGCGCCTGGTCCTGAGCCCTGACCACCTCCCGGACCCGACGCCGGGAGGGACCCGGCCGGCGTCATCCGGTCGAGCGTGAGCTGGATCAGGCCACCCGCGGCCACCGCGCCGCTGATCAGCGCGGCGACGGTGCCCGCCGTGCCGTAGCGGAAGCTCTCGCCGAACAGGGTCAGGCCCACCGCCGCGGCCACCACCGGATTGACCACCGTGACGGTGGCCAGCGGGGCCGCGAGCCCCGCACCCCGGTACGAGGCCTGGGACAGCAGCAGACCCGTCACGGCGAGCGCCGAGAGGACCAGGAGCGCGGTCCACTCGGCGAGCGGGGCCGAGGACGTCCACTCCTCCGCCACCGACTTGGTGAAGACGGAGGCGATGCCGAAGGAGACGCCCGCGGCGGCGGCCAGGACGACGCTGCGGAGCACGGACCTGCCGATCAGGTGCGCGGCCGCGAACAGCGCGGCCACCACGCCGAAGGTGCAGCCCGCCAGCAGCCACCGGTCGCCGTCGGACAGGGTCCGCGCCTCGGCGCCGCTCGTCAGGCTGAGCAGCCCGGCCAGGCCCGCCGTGGCCATCACCGCGCCGCGCCAGGCCCGCGAGCCGGCCCTGCGGCCGACGAAGAGCGCCGCCATGGGCAGCGCGAACACGATGGTCAGGGCGCCCAGCGGCTGGACCAGGCTGAGCGGCCCGTACGCGAGGGCGGCGACGTGCAGGGCCGCCCCGAGGCCGTTGAGCAGGACGGACCCCCACCAGGCCGGGCTGCGCAGCGGCGCGTAGCGCGGGCCCGCGGCGGAGGCGGCGACCCGCTCCTGCACGATCGCCGCGGCCGCGTAGGCGACCGCCGAGACCAGGGCCAGGAGAACGGACAGCAGGAGGGGACTCATACCTTCCACGATCTCTCTTCCCGGCCGATCGCGTCGTCGTACCAGGGGACGTCTTCCCGGGTACACCGCACGCAGTAGTTCGCCCCCACGTACGCCCGGAGATGTACACCCGTGCAGGTCAGAACGGGTGCAAAGCGACTTTTCCGCGCCCTGTCGGGGACCCTCGTACGCCGGATACGGTGGTCGGAAACCGGGACGGAGAACCCGCCCGGCGACACTCCGGCGCACGACCGGGACCGGAATCAGGGGGAGCTCGGGTGGATCTCGTCGAGAGCGCGTCCGTGGGCGGCTTCTTCGCCCTGCGCACCAGCGCGCCGGAGGGCGGCGGGGCGCACCGGCCGCTCGCGCGGCTCTACGCGGGCGACGACGGGCCTCTCCACGCGCGCGTGAACCGCGTCGCCGCCAGGCTCGGCGCCCCCGAGCGGCGCGTCGGGGCGTCCGTCGCCCACCTCGGGCTCGCCGCCCGGCTCTGGTCGACCGCCCTCGGGCCCGCCGCCCTGCACGGCCGCTTCCCCGCCCTCGACCCCACCGAGCTCTCCTGGGACGGGGCCCTCACCTCGCCCGACGACCTCTGGTGGGCGGGCTCCGACACCCGCCCCGCGACCGTCGAAGCCCTCCGCGCGGCCGTCCAGGAGGCCCACCTGGTGCCCCTCCACGCGGCACTGGGCCGCGACGGGCGCATCTCCCCGCGCCTGCTGTGGGGCAACGCCGGCTCCGCCCTGGCCGGCGCCCTGCGCGAGCTGACCCGCTGGGCGCACGCCCACGGCCGCCCGGACGCCGCCGCACGGGCCGCCGGCCTCGTCTCGGGACTCCTCGACCACCCCGACCTCGCCGGGACGGTCCGCGGCCCCCGGCTGCGCCGTGCCAGCTGCTGCCTCTACTACCGCTGCCCCGCCGGGGGGCTCTGCGGCGACTGTGTCTTCGACCACGCCCCCGGAACGGGTTTGGAGGGGCGGCCCGAGGCTCCGTAAAGTTGCGTGGGTCGCCGTCTCGTGAGTACCCCCGGAGGGCGGCGCCCCACCCACGGTGACGAACGAGCGAACGAGGAACCCGAAGGCCATGACGGTGACCGAAGAAGACCAGGACTACGGGCCGGGTATCGACCCCGAGCGCCTGGCCGTCTGCCTGAGCGTCCTCGACGAGCTCGACCGGCTGGACGTCGACCACCCGGACGCGATCCGAGTCCGGCGCGCGACCGCCGGGATCTACCGGACCGTGAAGCAGCGCCGCCGCCAGGAGCGCCGGGCGTCCAAGACCGCCAACGACAAGGCGGTCACCGAGGCCACGGCCACCGGATCCGCGCAGCGCATCGACGACGAGACCGAGGGCATCCTGCCCACGTCGGTCACCGAGGAGGGCCGGATCGCCGGGATACTCCAGCGTCCGCGCTCCTGCTACGTCTGCAAGACGCGGTTCGTCGAGGTCGACTACTTCTACCACCAGCTCTGCCAGAAGTGCGCCGCCGAGAACCGGGCCAAGCGGGAGGCCCGCGCCGACCTCACCGGCAAGCGCGCGCTCCTCACCGGCGGCCGGGCGAAGATCGGCATGTACATCGCGCTGCGGCTGCTCCGCGACGGCGCGCACACCACCATCACGACCCGCTTCCCGAAGGACGCCATCCGCCGTTTCAAGGCGATGGAGGACTCCGCGGACTGGATGCACCGGCTGGAGGTCGTCGGCATCGACCTGCGCGACCCGGCCCAGGCCGTGGCCCTCGCCGACCGGATGACCGAGGCCGGGCCCCTGGACATCCTCATCAACAACGCGACCCAGACGGTGCGCCGGCTGCCCTCCGCGTACGCCGCCCTGGTCGAGGGGGAGAACGCCGGGCTGCCGGCCGGCGAGCTGCCCGCCCACCACGTCATCGGCGCCTTCAACTCCGGTGCGGTCGGCGAGCTCGTCGGCTCGTCCGAGCTCCCCGTCGGCGTGCGCGACCTGGAGGCCCAGCAGGTCGCCGACCTCGCGCTGGTCGCGGGCAACGCGACCATCGCCAAGCACCTCGACGGCACCGCGATCGACGCGGGCGGCCTCGTGCCGGACGTCGTCGAGTCCAACACCTGGGTGCAGAGCATCGAGCAGATCTCCCCGGTCGAGCTCCTCGAGACCCAGCTGTGCAACTACACGGCGCCGTTCATCCTGATCAGCAAGCTGCGCCCGGTGATGGCCGAGGCGGCGAAGAAGGCGGCGAGCGGCCGCTCGTACGTCGTGAACGTCTCCGCGATGGAGGGCGTCTTCAGCCGCGGCTACAAGGGCGCCGGACACCCGAACACCAACGCGGCGAAGGCCGCGATGAACATGGTGACGCGGACCAGCGGCGAGGAGATGTTCAAGACCGACGGCATCCTCATGACCTCGGTCGACACCGGCTGGATCACCGACGAGCGTCCGCACTTCGACAAGCTGCGCCTGGCCGAGGCCGGCTTCCACGCCCCGCTCGACCTGGTCGACGGCGCGGCCCGCGTCTACGACCCGATCGTGCGCGGCGAGGACGGCGTCGACCTCTACGGCTGCTTCCTCAAGGACTACGCCCCCGCGAACTGGTAGGAGCCGGCCGCGCGGCGGTCTCCCCCTGTCCTGACAAGAGCGCCCCACCGGCCAGGTGGGGCGCTCTTTCGGCTCGGTTCACCCGTTCGCGTCACACTTCGGAGCCCGGTAGAGCGCATGTGCGCTCATTTGGTTAGTCTGAGGGTCACGGTCGGCCACCGAGGAGACACACCATCCTCACGGCCTTCCAGGGACAGGCCTTTCACCGGGGCCGCGGTCCCGCCCGACGAACGGCGCCACCGCGACCGAGCGGCATCTGTCCCACAGGTAGCGCGACACGAAGGAGTGCGCGGTGACACCAGAACTGACGAAGCAGGAACCGCGGCCGTCCGAACCCAAGGAACGGCCCCGCAGGAACGGCGAGCTGGGGAGCCTCGACGTGTGGGCCCATGCGGCCCCGATCCGTCTCGCGGGGTACGAGGACGACCTCGCCGAGCCCCACATCCTGCCCGGCATCGACTGATCCCCCCCCGCTTCACCGGGTGCCCCCGGCCGCCGCGCGGCGGCCGGGGGCACCGGCACGCGCGGCGCCGGAACCCCGCCTCTCCCCTGGTGCTCACCGCAGCCGGGTCGGCGGGAGGTACTCGCGGACCAGCGTCCGGTGCCACCAGGCGCCGGTCGCCCGGAGCTCGCGCCAGGTCGTGTAGCGGTACCGGTAGAGCCGGGCGCGGACGTGGACCGGCGGGGCGTCGGGGAAGGGGTTGCGGGCGAGCAGCCGCAGGGTGTCCCGGTCGCCTTCGAGCAGCCGCTCGACGAACGGGCCGAACCAGTCGCGCGCGTATCCCGGGCTGAGGGCCGCGAACCACATCAGCCAGTCGAGCCGCAGGTGGTAGGGGGCGAACTGGCCGGGCAGCCGCCGCGGATCGCCGGGCTTGCCCTTGAACGCGTACTCCCGCCACTCCGTGCCCGCGTGCGGCGCCGGGTCGGCGGTGCCCTCGACCACGATCTCGTCCCTGGTCCGCCCGACGGTGCCGAAGGCGCCGTAGCTGTTGACCAGGTGGTACGGGTCGTAGGAGCGGTTCATCGCCTGGTGGCGGGAGAGCAGGTTGCGGACCGGCCGGTAGCTCCGGACCAGGACGAACACGGTGGCGGCCACCACGAGGACCACGTACCAGAGCGGCGGATCGGGCCGCGGGTGGGTGCCGGTGACGGGGGAGGCGTCCACGACGGACAGGGCGAGCACGATGGTGAGCCAGTTGAGCCAGGCGAAGTTGCCGGACAGCACCAGCCACAGCTGGGTCGCGATCATCAGTCCGGCCGCGACGGTGGCCACCGGCTGGGGAGCGAACAGCAGGAACGGGACGAGGAGCTGGACGACGTGGTTGGCCGCCGCCTCCGCCCGGTGCAGCGGGCGCGGCAGGTGGTGGAAGAACCAGCTCAGCGGCCCGGGCATGGGCTGGGTCTCGTGGTGGTGGTAGAGGCAGGTCAGATCGCGCCAGCACGAGTCGCCGCGGATCTTGATGAGCCCGGCGCCGAACTCGACCCGGAAGAGCAGCCAGCGCAGCAGGAAGAGCACGAGGACCGGCGGCCCGGTGTCGTCGTTGCCCAGGAGGACGGCGAGGAACCCGGCCTCCAGGAGCAGGGACTCCCAGCCGAAGGAGTACCAGGTCTGGCCCACGTTCACGATGGACAGGTACAGCCCCCACAGCACCAGCCACATCAGCATCGACACGGGTAGCGGCACCGCGTCCCCGGCGCCGGCGAGGAGGGCGAGGGCCAGGGCCGCGCCCGACCAGGCGACGGCCGCGAAGAGCCGGTCGGAGTAGCGCCAGTGGAAGAGCGAGGGCGTGTGCCGCGGCCGGGTCGCGCGCACGTACTCCGGTACGGGGAGCATGCCGCGCTCCCCGATCAGCGCCCGGAACTGCAGGGCCGCCGACAGGAACGCCACGCAGTACAGCCCGGCGAGGCCCCGCTGGAAGAGGATCCGGCTCAGCCAGTGGTCGGGCGCGGTGAACCACTCCATCCCCTCCAGTATCGGCCCGGGGTCAGGTCCTGACGAGGCGCCGGAGGACCGCGCCCAGTCGGCGCGCGTACGCCCGCTGGAGGAGGGGCACCACGGGGCCGCCGAGCCGGGTGTACCAGACGGCGGGGCGGCTGAAGGCGGTGACGGCGAAGCGGACCGTGCCGTCGGGCTCCAGGTGGACCATGAAGGACTCCTCGCCGCACTCGGGATGCCCGGTGAGGGTTCCGTAGGCGAAGCCGATGCGCCGGTCCTCGTGGGCCGTCCAGACCACCGAGCAGGCCGCGCCGATCCGGAGCGGGCCGAGTCCGGCCGAGATGTCGACGGCCACGCCGGGCGCGGCCCGCTCGGCGTCGGCGAGGAGCCGGGCCCCGGTGGCGCGGTGCATCCGCCAGGTGGTGACGGCGGTTCCGGCGGTCTCGAAGGCGGCCCGGCCGTGGCCGACGACCGTGCTGTACCGCAGGTGGTGGTAGCCCTCGGGGAGGGTGGACGGGGTGCGGGTGGCGCCGACCTCGCGGTAGCTGAGGGTCGGGCGGGGGCGGTGGGGCCGGGACAGGCTGCTCATGAGGCGGGTCATGCCGGGGACTCCGTTCGCGGGCGGGCGGTGGGGACGGCGGTGGTCGTGGCGGCGCTGCGGGCCGGGGGGTGCGCCGGGTCCTGCGGGTCCCGGCGGAGGCGGCGGTGGGCGAGCAGGGCGCAGACGGCGAAGCCCAGGGCGTTGCCCAGGCCGTGCGTCGCGGCGGTCCAGGTGAGGTCGAGGTGCGGAAGGCCGGTCGCCTCGCCCAGGGCCCAGCTCAGCGCGAGCAGCATGGTGGCGAAGAGGACCAGGGCCGAGACGGCGAGGAGTCCCCGGGTGAAGCGGTCCGCCGCCCAGGCGCGGCGCTCGCGCAGGGTGAGGACCGCGACCGCCGTCATGCCGGCCGTCAGGACGACCGCGCCGAGCAGCTCGGCCCAGTCGTCGACGAAGTAGCCGAGCAGGACGAGCAGGGTGCCCGCGGGGACGCTCAGGGCGGCGAAGCGGGCGGTGGGGCCGTCGGAGGCGCGGCAGAGGAGACCGGCGACGAGCGCGGCGGCGAACCCGGCGAAGTGGAAGTGCGGGACGGTCAGCGCCAGGATGTCCAGGTCGAAGCCGAAGAGCGGGTACGAGGCCCGCTCCGCGACCAGGGCGAGGCCGGCCACCGAGGGGGCCACCAGGGCGGTGAGGACGGCGATCTCGCCCGGGGCGAGGGAGCGGGTCAGGACCAGCCGGGCCGGGGCCTGGAGGGCGAGGGCCAGGGTGGCGAGGGCGTAGACGGCGGCGAGCGCGGTCGCGGGGCCGGAGCGCGGCAGCCAGAGGGCGAGCACGCCGGGCGCGGCGAGCAGGGGCCAGGCGCGGCGGAGCGGGTCGAGTCCGGGCGGCCGCGGGCCGTCGAGGAGCGCGAGTCCCGTCGGGACCACCCAGAGCATGCCGATCGTGACGACCGTGCCCACCAGGACCGACAGTGCGGTCATTGCTCATCCCCCCACTTGAACGTGTTCAACTGGACGTTCCGAGCGTAGAGCGTTTCTTGAACGCGTTCAAGCCCGCGGGTGGACACGGTCGGCGGCGCTCCGCTTGCGGGGGCCCGCGCACTGCGAAAGACATGGAGGACTGGCCGGAGCCGGGCGCAGCGGCCCGGGGAGAGAAAGCGGGACAAGCAGGTGCGCTCACCCCACCGCCGGACGCGGCGAACCCCCACCGCCTCCCGGACGACCCCCCGTGCCGCCGCGGCCCGGTCCGCGCTCGCAGCGCTCGCCGTCTCCCTCCTCCTCGCGGGGTGCAGCTCCGTCTGGGAGGGCTCCCGCGGCGGCGCCCAGCCCGCCGCGGCCGGCGCGCCGCAGGACGTCCTGCTCCAGCCGCTCGCCGCCCAGGGCCCCGACCCCTTCACCGAGTCCTCGGCCCGGATCACCGGGCGGCCGCCCGCCCCGGCCGGCGGCCCGCAGTCGGCGGGCGAGCGCGTCCGCGAGGTCACCGGCTCCACCCCCGGCCTCTACGGCGGAACGCGCGCGGAGGGCAGCTGCGACGTCGAGCGGCAGGTCGCCTTCCTCACCGCCGACCAGGACCGCACCGGCGCCTTCGCCGAGGCCGCCGGGATCCCCGAGAGCAACGTCTCCGACTGGCTGCGCGGCCTCACTCCCGTCGTCCTGCGCGCGGACACCCGGGTCACCAACCACGGCTACCGCGACGGCCGGGCCAACGCCTTCCAGTCCGTCCTCCAGACCGGAACGGCCGTCCTCGTCGACCAGTACGGCTCCCCGCGCGTCCGCTGCGCCTGCGGCAACCCGCTCCGCACCCCGGCCGCCGCCCGGGAGGGCATCCACCAGGGCGAGCCCTGGGACGACTTCGACCCCGACCGGGTGATCGTCGTCCGGCCGACCACCACCGTCGTCACCAGCCTGGTCATCGTCAACGCCGCCGACCGCAGCTGGATCGAGCGGGCCACCGGCAGCGACGGGGCCCAGGACCGCAAGCCAGCCGTGGAGCCGGACTGCGACCCGGACACCTGCGCCCTCGCCGAAGGCACCGCGCCCGACCGCAGCGCGTCCCCCGACTCCACCTCGCCGGACGCCCCCTCCAGGGCGCCCGTCCCGTCCGCGCCGCAGGACCCGCTCCCCGACTCCTCCGGGACCGGAGGCACCGGTACGAGCCCGGCCGACCCCGACCCGTACCCCGTGCCCGACGGCGACCCGTACGCGGACCCCCGCACCGACCCCCGGACGCAGCCCGACCCCGCCGACCCGTACGCGGAACCCCCCGGCGAGCCGACCGTGCCGGACGGCGAGCTGCCGCCGGAGGAGCTCTTCCCCGCCGACCCGGTGCCGGACCAGCCCGAGACCTTCGAGGGGTGAAGCGGATCTTCATGGTGCGCACGGGCGGGGCTGCGCCTAGCGTGGCCCCATGAACGCGGGCAGCGGGGGCGGGGATGCGGCCGAGCGGCTCAGCCGCGCCCTGGCGGGAGAGGACACCGGGGCGGCGCGGATCCTGGCCTCGTTCGGGACGGTCTTCCGCATGGGCGGCTTCGACTGGGACCTGCTCACCGGCACGATGACCATGGACGCGGCCGCCCTCGACGTCTTCGACATGGACCCCGCGCAGTACGACGGCCGCCCCGAGTCGCTCGCCTCCCGGGTCCTGCCGGACGAGGCCCGCCGCCTCGACACCCTGGTCGCCCAGGCGCTGAAGGACGGCAGCACGGAGTACGGCGCCTACCTGCGCATCCGCCGGCGCGACGGCGCGCAGCAGTGGACCCACACCCAGGGGATCGTCCACCGCGACGCCGCCGGCCGCCCGGTCCGCATCATCGGCGTCGTCCGGGACGCCACCCACGAACTCTCCGAGTCCGCCGCCCGGCTCGGCCTGGACGAGGGCCGCCGCCGCCGCGCCGGGGTCGTCGAGGGCACCACGGCCGCCCTCGCCTACGCGCGGACCGTGCAGGACGTCATCGACCTGCTGAACGACTCGCACGCCCTGGAGCACTTCGGCGCCGCGAGCCTCGTGATGGGCCTGCTCGACGCCGGCCGGATCCATCTGGTCGCCGAGGGGCCCGAAGGGGCCTTCGTGCCGGGCACCCGCTTCACCCGGGTGGACGAGCCGTACCCCATGAGCGAGGTGATCCGCACCCTGCGGCCGCGGTTCATCGAGTCGCCCCGGGACTTCGCCGCCTCCTTCCCGGTGCTCTGGCCGCACATCAGCGGCCTCGGCATCACCGCGGCCGTCTACCTGCCGCTCATCGCCCAGGCCCGGCCCATCGGCGCGCTCGGACTCCTCTACAGCGACAAGAACGGCTTCAGCGAGGACGAGCGGACCCTGCTCGTGGCCCTGGGCAGCAGCATCGCCCAGAGCCTCCAGCGGGCCATGCTCTACGAGCAGGAGCACGACCTCGCCGAGGGACTCCAGCAGGCGATGCTGCCCCGCCGGATCCCCGAGGTGCCCGGCGCGCAGACCGCCGTCCGCTACCGCTCGGCCCGGCTCGGCCGCGACGTCGGCGGCGACTGGTACGACCTCATCGCGCTGCCCGGCGGCCGGGTCGGGGCGGTCATCGGGGACGTACAGGGCCACGACACCCACGCGGCGGCCGTCATGGGCCAGCTGCGCATCGTGCTGCGCGCCTACGCCGCCGAGGGCCACACCCCGTCCACGGTGATGGCCCGCGCCTCCGTCTTCCTCCACGAACTCGACACCGACCGCTTCGCCACCTGCACGTACGCCGAGGTCGACCTCGGCACCGGAGTGGTCCAGGTGGTGCGCGCGGGCCACGTCGACCCGCTGATCCGGGAGGTCGACGGACGGTGCCGCCGGATCCCGGTGGAGGGCGGTCTGCCGCTCGGACTCTCCGCCGAGTTCGGCCGGCTCGACTATCCGGCGACCACCCTGGAGCTGGACTCCGGCCAGACCCTGATGCTCTACACCGACGGCCTCGTCGAGAAGCCCGGAGCCGATCTCGACGAGGGGCTCCAGTGGCTCTCCGCCCTGGTCCGGCGCGGGCCCGCCGACCTCCAGGAGCTCGCCGACCACCTGTGCGACGTGGTCGCCGACCGGGGCGGCGAGGACGACGTCGCGATCCTGCTGCTGCGCCGCGAGAGCGCGAGCGCCGCACCCGGGGCGGGACGCTTCCGGCAGCACGTCGCCCAGAGCGACCCCGAGGCGCTGAGCTCCGCGCGGCACATGATCCGGGCCGCCGTCCGGGCCTGGGGCGCCGGCGAGCGCGCCGACGAGATCGAGCTGGTCGCCGACGAGCTGATGACCAACGCCCTGATGCACACCGACGGCGGGGCCATCGTGACCCTGCGGATCCTCGGCGGCTCCGGGCGGCGGCTCCGGGTCGAGGTCGAGGACCGCTCCAGCGCACTGCCCCGGCGCCGTGAGGCGGGGGAAGCGGGCGTGTCCGGCCGCGGCCTGCTGCTCGTCGACCAGCTCTCCGACGCGTGGGGCGTGGAGCCGCGGGGGAGCGGCAAGTGCGTCTGGTGCGAGTTCACCGTGCCGGACTGAGCGCGTCACGCCCGCCGGGAGTCGAGCGCCCCACCTGCCGGAAGCCGGCCGCCCCGCCCGCCGGGAGCCGAGCGCCCCGCCCGCCGGGAGTCGAGCGCCCCACCCGCCGGGAGTCGACCGTCCCACCCGTCCGGGGGCGACTTTTTACACAAGACCGCGACTGTTAACAGAGCGTGCACTGATCGTACTTGACCGTAACTGTCGGTGCGCGATTGACTTCGTGCTTCCGGCTCTCCGCGCCGCATGTACGTGAGGACACCCGTGAGCAGCGAGCTACTGGCACCGCTAGACCTGGCCTTCTGGCACCTGGAATCCACCGCGCACCCCCTGCACCTCGGGGCGCTCGCCCACTTCGGCCCCGCCCCCGAGGGCACCGGCCAGGAGCCGCCGGACGTCCTCGGCCTCCTCGCCCGCCGCGCCGCCGCCGTGCCCCGGCTCCGGATGCGGGTCCGCGACGTCCTGCTGCCCGTCGGCGGCGCCGCCTGGAGCGCCGACCCCGACTTCGACGTGCTCCGGCACGTCCACGAGATCACCCTCCCCGGCGCGGACTTCACCGCCGAGGCCGCCCACCTCGCCGCCGAACTCATGGAGCGCCCCGTCGCCCGCGGCCTGCCGCCCTGGGAGATGTACCTGCTCAGCGGCGCCCCCGACGGCTCCTTCGCCGTCCTCGTGAAGCTCCACCACGCCCTGGCCGACGGGATGCGGGCCGTCGCCATCGGCGCCGGCATCTTCGACGAGATCGCCGCGGGCCGCCGCCCCGCCGGCCGCGCCCGGCCCGTGCCCCCGAGCTCCTGGCTCCCCGGCCCCGGGCGCCTCCTCGGCCTGGCCCGCGACCGGCTCGGCGACCTCGGCCGGGCCGTCGAGGTCGGCGCCTCCGTCGTCCGCGCCAGCCGCCTCGACGGCCGGCCCACCGCCGCCCTCGCCGCCGAGTCCAGCGGCACCCGCCGGATCGCCACCGCCTCGCTGCCCCTGGAGCGGGTGCACCGGATCCGCCGCACCACCGGCGGCACCGCGAACGACGTCCTCCTCGCCCTCGTCGCCGGGGCGCTCCGCCGCTGGTTCGACGGGCGCGGACGACCGCTCCCCGGAGCCGACCCCCGGGCCCTCGTCCCCGTCTCCCGGCGCCGCCCCGGCACCCCGGCCCGCTCCGGCAACAGCCTCTCCGGCTACCTCCTCGACCTGCCCGTCACCGAGGCCGACCCGGCGGCCCGGCTCACCGCCGTCCGCGGCGCCATGGACCGCAACAAGGCCGCCGGCCCCCTCAGGGGCGCCGGCGCCGTCGCCCTCCTCGCCGACCAGCTGCCCCCGCTCGCCCACCGCTTCGGAGCACCCCTCGCCGCGGGCGCGGCCCGGCTCCTCTTCGACCTCCTGGTCACCCAGGTGCCCCTGCCCCGCTCGGCGCTCTCCCTCGGCGGAGCGCCGCTGCGCGCGCTCTTCCCCATGGCCCCGCTCGCCCGCGGCCAGTCGCTCGCCGTGGCCATGTCCCCGTACGGCGGACAGGTCCACATCGGCCTCGTCGCGGACGGCGAGGCGGTTCCCGACCTCGACGCGCTGGCCCGCGCCCTCACGGCCGAACTCGACCTCCTGGACCCGCCCGGGACGCCGTAGCCCGGTGACGTGCCGACCCCCGGGGGACCCGGACCCGCACGGGTCCGGCAGGCGTCCCGGTCACCCGTGCGGCAGGGTGGAACCATGCCCGAACTCCCCGAGGTGGAAGCCCTCCGCGCCTTCCTCGACACGCACCTGGTGGGCAAGGAGATCGCCCGCGTGCTGCCCGTCGCGATCAGCGTCCTCAAGACGTACGACCCGCCGCTGAGCGCCGTCGAGGGCGCCGAGGTCACCGCGGTCGGACGGCACGGGAAGTTCCTCGACCTCACCGCCGCCGGGCCCGCGGGCGACCTGCACCTCCTCTTCCACCTGGCCCGGGCCGGCTGGCTCCGCTGGCAGGACCCGCTGCCCTCGGGGCCGCCCAAGCCGGGCAAGGGCCCGCTCGCCCTGCGGACCGCGCTCACCGGCGGCGACGGCTTCGACCTGACCGAGGCGGGCACCACCAAGCGGCTCGCCGTGTACGTGGTGCACGACCCGCAGGAGGTCCCGGGCGTCGCACGGCTCGGACCCGACCCGCTCGCCGAGGACTTCGGCCCCGAGGAGTTCGCCGCCCTGCTCGCCGGCGAGCGGCGCCAGATCAAGGGCGCCCTGCGCGATCAGAGCCTCATCGCCGGCATCGGCAACGCCTACAGCGACGAGATCCTCCACGCCGCCCGGATGTCCCCCTTCAAACCCACCCGGAACCTCACACCGGAGGAGACCGCCGCCCTCTACACGGCGATGCGGACCACCCTCCACGACGCCGTCGAACGCTCCCACGGCCTCGCCGCCGGCCGGCTCAAGGCCGAGAAGAAGAGCGGCCTCCGCGTCCACGGCCGCACCGGCCACCCCTGCCCCGTCTGCGGCGACACCATCAGGGAGGTCTCCTTCAGCGACTCCTCCCTCCAGTACTGCCCCACCTGCCAGACCGGCGGCACACCGCTCGCCGACCGCCGGCTGTCCCGGCTCCTCAAGTAGGCCGACACCCCCCGGCCGGCCCCCGTTACACTCCGCCGCATGCTGCGCGTACTGGCTGTCGACGACGAGGCGCCCGCCCTGGGGGAGCTGCTCTACCTGCTGCGCGCCGACCCCCGGGTGCGCTCCGCCGAGGGCGCGGGCGACGCCACCGCCGCCCTCCGCCGCATCGGCCGCGCCCTGGAGGCCGGGCCGGACGGCGACGAGGCCGTCGACGTCGTCTTCCTCGACATCCACATGCCCGGCCTCACCGGACTGGACGTGGCCCGGCTGCTCGCCGGCTTCGCCCGGCCGCCGCTCGTCGTCTTCGTCACCGCCCACGAGGGCTTCGCCCTCCAGGCATTCGACCTCAAGGCCGTCGACTACGTCCTCAAACCCGTCCGCCGCGAGCGCCTCGCCGAGGCCGTCCGCCGGGTCCACGACCTGGTGCACGCCGCCCCCGCACCGGTCCCGGCCGTGCCCGCCGCGGCCGAGCAGATCCCCGTCGAGCTGGGCGGCGTCACCCGGTTCGTCCCCGTCGACGACATCGCCTACGTCGAGGCCCACGGCGACTACGCCCGCCTGCACACCGACCACGGCAGCCACCTCGTCCGCATCCCGCTCTCCACCCTGGAGGAGCGCTGGGCGGCCCGCGGCTTCGTCCGCATCCACCGCAGCCACCTCGTGGCCCTCGACCGGATCGACGAGCTCCGCCTCGACGGCGGCGCCACCTCGGTGCGGGTCGGCGGCACCGACCTGGCGGTCAGCCGGCGGCACGCCCGCCCCCTCCGGGACCTGCTGATGCGCCGGGCCGGCGGCTGAACCCTCCCCGGCCGCCCCCTACCGCGGCTGCCCCCACCTGCGTAGACTCCACGCGATCCGGGCCCCGAGGGCCGCTGAAGCCGACGGAAGCGGACGCCGATGTCCGAGCAGCACCTCCCCCCGGCCCCCGACCGGGGGGACGCCCCGCGCAGGCCCCGCCGCGAGACCGTCACGTACGCCTCCGCCCACGGCGACGGGACCACCGTCCCGGGCCCCGCCCGGCGCCGACCCGTCCACCCGCCGGCCCGCTCCGAGATCGACGAGCAGACCACCCTCGGCCACACCTACGTCCGCTCCCTGATGCGCAGCCAGCTGCGCGCCGCGCTCACCGCCCTCGGCGCCCTGGCCCTGCTCGTCGTCCCGCTCCCGCTGCTCCTCGCCCTGCCCGCCCCCGAGGCCTTCGTCTGGCTCGCGCTCGGACTCGGGGTGTACCCCGTCGTCTGGGGGACGGCCCACTGGTACGTGCGCCGCGCCGAACGCAACGAGCGCGACTTCGCCGGCCTCGTCGAACGCTGAGACCGCCCCGTGAACGATCCCCGCCCGTACGCACCACCCCGCCCCGCCCGGCCCCAGGAGTCCCCGCGGCACCGTCCCCCCGGATCCCGCGCGGGCGCCGCGTGAACCAGGCCTACGCCGTCGCCGCCGTCACCGCCGTCGTCCTCGCGACCGTCCTCATCGGCGCCCTGGGCCTGCGGATCTCCCGGACGACCTCCGACTTCTACGTGGCCTCGCGCACGGTCCGGCCCGGCCTCAACGCCGCCGCGATCAGCGGCGAGTACCTCTCGGCCGCCTCCTTCCTCGGCATCGCGGGCCTCGTCCTCGTCCAGGGCCCCGCCATGCTCTGGTACCCGGTCGGCTACACCGCGGGGTACCTGGTGCTGCTGGTCCTCGTCGCCGCCCCGCTGCGCCGCTCCGGGGCGTACACCCTCTCCGACTTCGCCGAGGCCCGCCTCGAATCCCCGCAGGTGCGCCGCCTCGCCAGCCTCTTCGTGGTCGGCGTCGGCTGGCTCTACCTGCTGCCCCAGCTCCAGGGCGCCGGACTCACCCTGGAGATCCTCACGGGAGCCCCCGACTGGGTGGGCGGGCTGCTCGTCGCCCTCGTCGTCACCGGCACGGTCGCCGCGGGCGGGATGCGCAGCATCACCTTCGTCCAGGCCTTCCAGTACTGGCTGAAGCTCACCGCCCTGCTCGTCCCCGTCCTCTTCCTGCTCGCCGCCTGGTACGGCGACGAGGCGCCCCGGGCCCGTTTCGACGCCCCCGCCGTGCTGCGCGGCCACACCGTCGTCAGGCTCGCCGACACGGTGCGGATCGGGCTCGACGCCCCCCTCACGGCCACCGTCACCGGCACCGTCGACGCGGTCCCGTACGAGCGGCGGTCCGTGACCCTCGCCCCCGGCACCCACGAGGTCCTCGGCGGCACGACCCTCGCCCTCGACCCGGGGACGCCGCTGCCCGAGCGGGTCGCCGGCGGCACGGACCCGCTCGGCTGGTCCCAGCCGCTGGCCGGCGGCCGCGACGGCCACCAGCTGTACGCCACGTACGGGCTGATCCTCGCGACCTTCCTCGGCACCATGGGCCTGCCGCACGTCGCCGTCCGCTTCTACACCAGCCCGCACGGCCGCGCCGCCCGCCGCACGACCCTCGTCGTCCTCGGACTCGTCGGCTGCTTCTACCTCCTGCCGCCGCTCTACGGGGCGCTGGGCCGGATCTACGCGCCCGAGCTGGCGCTCACCGGCTCGGCCGACGCCGCCGTGCTCGTGCTGCCCGACCGCATCCTGGGCGGTCTCCTGGGCGACCTCCTCGGCGCGCTCCTCGCGGGCGGCGCCTTCGCCGCCTTCCTCTCCACCGCCTCCGGGCTCACCATGTCGGTCGCGGGCGTCCTCACCCAGGACGTGCTGCCGTCCCGGGGCGTACGCCACTTCCGCCTCGCGACCCTCCTCGCCACCGCCGTCCCGCTGGCCGTCGGGGTGGTCGCCTCGAAGGTGCCGGTCGCCGACGCCGTCGGCCTCGCCTTCGCCGTCTCCGCCTCCTCCTTCTGCCCGCTGCTCGTCCTCGGCATCTGGTGGCGCCGCCTCACTCCGCCCGGCGCCGCGGCCGGCCTGCTGCTCGGCGGCGGCTCCGCGCTCGCCGCCGTGATGGCGACCCGGGCCGGACTCGCCCCCGAGGGCTGGCCGCACACCCTCATGGCATGGCCGGCGGTCTGGTCGGTCCCGCTCGGCTTCCTCACCATGGTGCTCGTCTCGCTGGCCACCCCGCGCCGCGTCCCGCCCGGCACCCCGGCGCTCCTCGCCCGCCTCCACCTGCCGGAGGAGATCACCGGAACCGTCCCCGCCGGCGCCGAGGAGGCGCGCCGATGAGCGGCGCCGCCCTCGCCGCCGCGGCCGCCGTGCTGCCGGCCGCGGGCTTCCTCCTCGGCCGGTTCACCGCCCGGCGCGGCGGCCGCGCCGCCGATCCCGGCCTCGGCACCCCCGTCGAACGCGCCACCTTCCACACCCTGCACACCGCCTCCCTCGCCGCGCCGCCGCTGCGCGCCGGGCTCACCGAGGACACCGCGCGCCGGGCGGCGGGCACCCTCCGCTCGCTGCTCGGCACCGAGGCGCTGTGCCTCACCGACCGCGGGGCCGTCCTCGCCTGGGACGGACCCGGCGAGGACCACCACCGGGCGCACGTCCCGGAGCAGGCCGCCGAGACCCTGGAGACCGGTCGCAGCCGCTCGGTGCACACGGACTGCGCCGACCCGGCCTGCCCTCTCCGCTGGGCGGTGATAGCCCCGCTGGCCGGGGAGGACGGGGTCCTGGGCGCACTCGTCGCCTACGGCTCGCGGGAGTCGGCGGTCCTGGTCCGGGCGGCGACCGAGGTGGCGCGCTGGGCGTCCGTCCAGCTGGAGCTCGCCGAACTCGACCGCTCGCGCACCCGGATCGTGGAGGCGGAGATCCGTGCGCTGCGGGCCCAGATCTCGCCGCACTTCATCTTCAACTCCCTCGCCGCCATCGCGTCGTTCGTCCGCACCGATCCGGAGCAGGCGCGGGAACTCCTCCTGGAGTTCGCCGACTTCACCCGCTACTCCTTCCGCAGGCACGGCGAGTTCGCCCAGCTCGCCGACGAACTGCGCTCCATCGAGCAGTACCTGGCGCTCGCCGGCGCGCGCTTCGGGGACCGGCTCGAGGTGACCCTGCAGATCGCCCCCGAGGTGCTGCCGGTCACGCTGCCGTTCCTCTGCCTCCAGCCCCTCGTGGAGAACGCCGTGAAGCACGGCCTGGAGGACCGGGAGCGGGGCTGCCGGGTCACGATCGCCGCCCGCGACGCGGGAGCGGAGGCGGTGGTGACCGTCGAGGACGACGGCATCGGCATGGACCCGGAGCTGCTGCGCGCGGTCCTGCGCGGAGAGCACCCCGCCGGCTCCGGCATCGGCCTGTCCAACGTGGACGAGCGGCTGCGCCAGGTCTACGGGGCGGAGTACGGGCTCGTCATCGAGACCGGGGTCGGTGCGGGCATGAAGGTGACCGTGCGGATCCCCAAGTACCGCCCCGGTGTGCATCGTTCACCGTCGTGACCGCCCGCGGGGAACCGGAGCCGGCCGCGGGCCGCGGGACGGGCCGGAGTCAGCGCAGGTGCAGCGAGAGATGGGCGAGCGGCAGGCCCAGCTTCCAGGCGGGCAGCCAGATCTGCTCCTCCTCGTCGACCGTGCAGCCGGACTCCTCGCCCGGCGGGCCGTCCAGGTCGGCGGCGCGGACCCAGGTGTCCCGCAGGCGGCGCCACGCGGTCTCCGCGAGCACCAGGTCGGGCCCGTCGCCGCAGGCCGCGCGGCGCGCCGCGAGCCGCTCCTCGACCCAGGGCGGCCACGGGCGGTCGTACGCGGTGTGCCGCAGCCACGTGTCGATCCCGCCGGCCGGCCGGTCGGCCGCCGGCCCGTCCGGCTCCTCCGAGAGGTGGACGGTGAGGGCGAGGGCCTGGAGGCCCGCCCGGTACTCCAGTGAGCCGGGGGCCACGAGGGCGGCGGCCCGCAGCACCTCGTCGGCCAGGTACTCGGCGCACAGCCAGGCCATCGGGACGGCGAGTTCGCCGCCGCTCGTGCCGCCGGCGCCGTTCGTGCTCTCGGGGCGCAACACTCCCACCTTCTCCCGGAGATCGGGGACCCGGACGTGTGGGACCCGGGGGAGAGCTTCCTCCGTGGAGGGCGCCCGCGTGTCCCGCTTTGCTCAACTCGCCGGTGTGGATTCGGATACGTTTCCCGGCCGGATCGGTGCCGGTGGGATTGCCGGTGCGCGGGGAGGCGGAGGGGGCGGGGGAGGCGCGCCGGGCGGCGGGCGCGCCGGTTCCCCGGGCCGCCCGCGCGGCCGGCCCGGGGAGCCGGGGGCGTGGCGGTTCAGCCGAGCAGCGCGTACACCGCGGTGGCGTGGGCCGCGGTCTCCTCCGTGCCCTCGGCCGTCATGGTGATGTCGGCGAAGGCCATCCGCTTCCCGGTCTTGGTGAGCCGGGCCCGGACCAGGACGTCGGCGCCGACCACGGCCCGCTGGAAGCTGATCGACTGCTGGACGGTGGTCATGGGCACGAAGCCGCCCCGGGACGCGGCGACGGCGATCACCGTCGCCGTGTCGGCGGCGGCCATCAGGGCCTGGCCGGAAAGACCGCCGCCCTCCCGGGCCAGCCGTTCCGACCAGGGGAGCCGGAGCAGGGCCTCCTGGGCGTCGACCGAGGCGACGGTGAGGCCCAGATCGAGCACCCAGGGCGCGAAGTTGTCGGCGAGGATCTTTTCGGCGGCGGCGAGGGTCAGCGTCACGGCGTCATTGTGGGGCCGCGGCCCGGGGTCGGGCAACGGCCGCGCGGTGCGGCCGGTAGCCGGGCAGCGAACGGCCCAGCTGCCGCAGCGCGTAGTGGGAGCGGGACTTGACGGTGCCGGCCGGGATGCCGAGGTCGTGGGCGGCCTCGTTGACGGTCAGGCCGTGGAAGTAGATCCGCACCAGGACCGCCCGGTGCTCGGGGCTCAGCTCGCGGACGGCCGCCCGGACGTCGAGCGCGGCCTCGGCCGAGGCGGTGGCGTCGGCGGGGTCGGGGGTGACGGCGAGGACCCCGTCCCCGACCTCGGCGGGCCGGGCGAGACGTGAGCGCCGGGCGTCGATGGCGAGGCGGCGGGCCACGGTGAAGAGCCAGGGGCGCATCGAGTCGTAGGGGCCGTCGAAGGCCTCGGGGTGGAGCCAGGCCCGCACCAGGGTCTCCTGGGCGAGGTCCTCGGCCCGCTGGCGGTCCCCGTAGGTGAGGCCGAGCAGGAAGGAGAGGAGCGCGGGGCCGTGGTCCCGCTGCAGCTCCTCCAGGGTCCGTTCGTCGGTGGTCGCCGTGGTCATGCTCCCCGCCTCTCTGCGGCTCGTCGTCCGGGGCGTATCGCAACCCATTCGGGCGGCGGGGGACAGGGAACGGACATCGGTCTGCGACGAACGGTCGCACCGAGCGGCGAGTGGTACGGCGAGCGGTCGCACGGCGGTCCGCCGGAGCCGCTGCGTCCGTTTCAGCGGGGTTCCTGGCGTTCCGCGGCCTTGACCCTTGACTGCGGCTTTCCTGCGAGATGAATTCGTATGAATACATGTTCATCTTAGGAATCGGGCGGAGTGCCGCACATGACCTCACGCACCAGACCGGCGGGCGTGGTCGCGCTCGCCGCCGTCCTGCTCGCGGCGGCCGGCTGCTCCGGCGGCGGCTCCGCGGGCGGCGGCGCCCCCAGTGCCGGGGCGAGCTCCGGGCGACCGGGCTCCGAACGGCCCACCGCCCCGTCCGCAGCCCCCGGCGGTGCGTCCGCGCCCGCCGGGTTCACCCTCGTCGCCTCCGGGGACGTCCTCCCGCACGACTCGATCATCCGCCGCGCCGCCCAGGACGCCGGCGGGGACGGCTACGACTTCGCGCCGATGTTCGCCGGGGTGCGGTCCGTGGTCTCCGGGGCCGACCTCGCCCTCTGCCACATGGAGACCGTGTACGGAGAGGAGGGCGGGCCCTACACCGGCTACCCCGCCTTCACGTCGCCGCCCGAGGTGGCCGCCGCGCTCGGCGCCACCGGCTACGACTCCTGCTCCACGGCCTCCAACCACACCCTGGACGACGGGGCCGCGGGCCTCGGCCGCACCCTGGACGCCCTGGACCGGGCGGGCGTCCGCCACGCGGGATCGGCCCGCACCGCCGAGGAGGCGGCGCGGCCCACGCTGCTGGAGGCGGGCGGAGCCACCGTGGCCCAGCTCGCCTACACGTACGGCACCAACGGCTACCCCCTGCCCGAGGGACGGCCCTGGGCGGTGCGGCTGCTCGACGAGCGGCAGGTGGTCGCCGACGCGCGCGCCGCCCGCGCGGCCGGCGCCGACGTGGTCGTGGTCAGCCTCCACTGGGGCACCGAGTGGCAGACCGAACCCGACGAGCGGCAGCTCTCGCTCGGCCGCTCGCTCACCGCCTCGCAGAGCGGCGGCCGCCCCGACATCGACCTGATCCTCGGCACGCACGCCCACGTCCCGCAGGCCTACGAGAAGGTCAACGGCACCTGGATCGTCTACGGGATGGGCGACCAGATCGCCGGGGACATGATCAACCACGAGGGCGCCCACGACCCCCGCGGAAACCAGGGCAGCATCGGCCGCTTCACCTTCGGCCCGCCCAGGACCCCCGGCGGGCGCTGGGAGGTGACCAAGGCGGAGTTCGTGCCGCAGTGGTTCGACACCGGGCGCGGCCGGGTGGTCAACCTCGGCGCCGCCGACGGCTCCGATCCGCGCCACGCCGAGATCCGGGAAGGGATCCGACAGGTGGTCCTCAGCCGCGGCGCCGCCCGGCACGGCCTGGTGATGGGCCGGTAGTCCGCCGCCCCCGCATCCGGCCATGGGGCACGCTGCCGGCCGTTCTCGGTGCCGTCGACTCCCGCGCGCGGTCGGTCACGGGACGACCGTGACCGGCCAGCGGCCCGCCTTCACGAGGCGGATGGCCACGGAGCCCGCGATCCGGTGCCCGGCCGACTCCGAGGCGCCCACGACCACGGCGTCCGCCGTCAGCTCCTCCGCGGCCCGCACCAGGCCGGTGTAGGCGTCGCCCCGGAAGGTGTGGAACTCCCATCGGATCCGCCAGAGGTCCTTCACCTGCTCCGCCGACCTGCGGATCTGCGCGACGAGGTCCTCCGCGATCTCCTCGGTGGTCCCGGCCGTCGGCGCGCCCAGGGCGGCCCCCGCGCCGAGCACCGGCTGCACGTAGACGAGGGCCAGCAGGGCGTTCTGCCGGCGTGCCAGCCCGGCCGCGTAGGCCGTCGCGCGCAGCGAGGAGGCGGAACCGTCGACTCCCGCCATGATCACCTTCGGACCGTCGGTACCCCGTTCGAACCCACCGGGCTGCTGTTCGCTCACCCGTCGAGGCTATCGGCTCATCGGGTGCATTCGACGGGGTGGGCGGTGTCGATGAGCCGCACGGGAACTCATCCGTAGGGACCATTGGTCATGAAAAAGGATCAGATGCCCAAGGGGCGCCGCGCGGTGCTGCGGCTGGCCGCCGCCCTCGGCGCCACCGCCACCGTCGGAGCCATCGCGGCCGACCGGCTGGTGGCACCCGACCCGCCGGGCGGCGCCGCCGGACCGCCGGGCCGTGGAGCCGGCCCCGCCGCGGGCCCCCAGGCGCAGAGCGCGCGGCTGGGCCCCGCCTCCTACCGCCTCCAGCCCATGACGGCGTACGCGCCCCCGGCGTACCGGCGGGGGACGCCCCCGGTCCGGCAGCGGCCGTTCCTCAGCATGTCCGGGGTCGGGCGCTCGATGGTGCTGAGCTTCGACGACGGGCCCGACCCCCGCTACACCCCGGGGATCCTGGAGACCCTGCGCCGCCACGACTGCCGGGCCATGTTCTTCGTCTGCGGCGAGATGGCCGTGGAGAACCCCGACCTGCTGCGGGAGATGGCCGCGGACGGCCACGTCGTCGGCAACCACTCCTGGTCGCACCCGCTCATCCCCAAGCTGCGGCCCTCCCGCATCCGGGACGAGCTCGGCTCCACCAGCGAGGTCGTCGAACGGACCCTGGGGACGGCCCCGCTCTGGTACCGCGCGCCCTACGGCGCCTGGAACCGGCACTCCTTCGAGATCGGGGCCGAGCTGGGCATGGAACCGCTCGCCTGGACCGTCGACACCCTCGACTGGAAGGAGCCGGGCACCGACACCATCGTGCGCCGCGTCCTCGACGGAGCCGCGCCCGGCGCCGTCGTGCTCTCCCACGACGCCGGCGGCGACCGCGCCCAGAGCGTGGCGGCGCTCCGCCGCTATCTGCCCGAACTCCTCGACGCGGGCTACCACATCACCGTTCCCCGGCGCTGACCCCCGAGGTACGGGAAAGGGCCCCCGCACCCGAGACGGGTGCGGGGGCCCTTCGCCGTGCCGCGCTAGCGCGAGCCGACCATGCGCGCGTACACGACGACGTTCCCGTCGTAGCCACGCGCACGCGTGTAGCCGCCGCCGCAGGTGATGACCCGCAGCTCGGGGGCGCCGGTGTCGGCGTACACCTGCACGCCCGGGAAGTCGTCCTTCGCGTACACCTCGACCCCGTAGATCTCGAAGACCGCGATGCGGCCGTCGTACCGCTCGACCTCGATGTGCTGGCCCTTCTCCAGCGACCCCAACCCGTAGAAGACCGCGGGGCCCTGGGCGTTGTCGACGTGGCCGACGACCACGGCGGTGCCGCGCTGGCCGGGGGCGATGCCGTTCTGGTACCAGCCGGCGAGGTTGGTGTCCTGCGGCGGCGGGGCCGCCACCCAGCCGTCCGGGTCCAGACCCACGTCCATGATCGGCGCCGCCACCTGGATCGCGGGGATCTTGATCCGGGAGGCGGGCGCGAACGGCAGCGGCTCCAGGCCCTCGGTCGCGCCGTCCTGCGGCGGCGTGACCGGGCGGGCCGCCGCGGCGGGCTGCGGCGGCCCCTGCGCGAGGTCCACGCCGTTGCGCATCATCGCGATCCCGGACAGCATGGCGAGGGCCAGGACGCCCCACGGCCGGCGTCTCCTGCGCGGGAAGACGCGGAAATCCTTCGGGGGCATGGTTCTCCCTTCGTGGCGTCGTCAGAACGGTAAGGGCGGGCCGACGGGCCGTCGCGCCGGACGGCGCGAACGGGTGGGGGCCGCGTCCGGACGGGTGGCGGAGCGGGGCGCGGCGGCCTCGAAGGCACCCCTCGCGGCCCCTTCGCCGCCCTTCCTCGACCGGGGTTCGATCGACCCTCGACCGGTCTTCTACCGATCCTCGACCGGTCTTCGATCAGTCCTCGACCGGTCCTCGGCCGGTCTTCGGCCCCTCGCTCCGGGACCCGCGCGGAGGGTGCCCGGGCGGCTCGTGGAGCGCGCCGCCGGGGGTGTCCCCGGCCGACAGGCGGGTGACACGGGGCTGACCCATCCGAGTAATCGTCAGATAAGCGACCCGCTCCGCTCTGACCTGCGGTTCTGGCGGCTGCAAGGGTCGGATTCCGGGCGTGTCGCCTCACCGGGGTGGACCAGTCACAACATGCACGGCTTGCTTCGATTTGTGATGGTTCGTCATGGAAGGCGTACTCGTCGACACTCCCGGAGCACCGCTTTGGGGCGTCTTCCACTGGAGGTTCAACCATGCGTGCTGCACGCACTCTGGCGGTGACCGCCACCGCGATCGCGGCGGTCGGCCTCGCGGCCCCCCTCGCCGCCGCCACCTACGGCCCGGGCAACGTCCTCAGCGGTGGGTCCAACAACAGCCCGACCAACGTCACCGTCAGCCCCTCCGAGGTCCACCCGGGGTCGACGCTCACGATCACCGCCAGGGGCTGCAACCGGGGCGGCACGGTCACGTCCAACGCCTTCCCGGACGCCACGCTGTCCGGCGGCCCCGGCGTCTCCACCGCCGTCGCCCGCGTCTACAACAACGCCACTCCCGGCAACTACAACCTGGCGGTCCGCTGCAACGGCGGCTCCTCCGTGGTCACGGAGCCGTTCCGGGTCCTCCCGGGCCGCGGCGCCCAGGGCGGCCTCGGCGGCTCGCTGGCTCCCAGCTCCGCGGAGATGGCCGTCGGCGGCAGCCTGGTCGCCGCCGCCGCGCTCGGCGGCGGGCTCTTCATCGTCCGCCGTCGCCGCATGACCGGTGCGGGCGTCTGACCGGTCGAACCTCCCGGTCGACCCGCCCCGCCCGTCGCCCCCGAGTCCCTGCAGGGACTCGGGGGCGACGGGCGTTCGGGACGTCCGCCGCGCACCGGGACGTCCGCTCAGTGACGCCGGGCCGCACCGGAGCGGCGGCGCAGCACGTACACGCCGCCGGCCGCGGCGGCCAGCACCAGCGCACCGCCGGCGGCCAGTTCGAGCGGCTCGAAGCCGCCGACCGAGCCGCCCAGACCGCCCCGCACCCCGCGCGGGGGAGTGAGGATGGTGGAGCTGATCGTGGGGGTGGCGGTCGGAACGCCGCTGATCGTGAGGTTCACGGTCTCGGCGATGCCGCCGGTGCAGTTGAACGACACCGTGTACACGGCGCCGCGCCGGGCGTCCGCGTCCACGGTGGCGATGGCCGCCGACCCCGACGCGATGGTGACGGTGTCGAAGATGCCGGCCGAGGCGGTCGCCGTGCTGGCGCAGCCGGGGGCGCTCAGCGTCACCCGGCCGCCGGGGGCGACGACCGAGGGCGACACGACGAAATCGCCCGGTGCCTTGGCCCGTGCCGCGCGCGGGTTCGGCGCGGGAGCACCGTCCGCCGCGACGGCGGTGGGGGCGGCCAGGGCGAGGGCGGCCGCCCCCAGCAGGGCAGTGGACGCGGCACGTATCGCGCGCATGGTGAATCCTCCGGGTCCCGAGGGGCAGCCGCGGAAGGGGGTTTCCGCGAAAGACCGTGCGTACACCTCGATGCCGGAAACGCTAGGAGCGCACTATCACAGCCGCGATCCCAGACGTGCGAATGGGGCACGCATGTCCCCCGATCGGCTCACCCGGTCGTGTCGCCTCAGCGCCTGAGCTGCGGGAACAGGTCGGTGAACGGCGCGGCGGTGGCCGAGATGCCGCGGCCGAACGGCGCGTCGAAGTCCCAGATCAGGAAGAGCAGGAAGGCGATCAGCACGCTGAAGAGTCCGGCGAGCAGCAGTTCGCGGCCGGTTCTGCGGATCTGCAGCGTGAAGATCAGGCCCACCGTCACCAGGGCCCCGATGATCAGGCCGAACCACACCACCCCCGGCATCGTCGCGCCCGCGTTCTGCCCCCGGGCCCCCCGCGCGTCGTCGGCCACCGCCACCTGGTCGACCAGCGGCTGGTACGCCTGGCCCTCGAAGTCGTCCGCCGGCCGGTAGTCGGTGACGCTGCGGCGCACCTTCTCCAGGAGCGCGGTGCCCCCGTCGCTCAGCTCCCCGTGGTCCGCCATGTACCTCCACTCGTCGTCGATCACGTAGGAGACGTACGCGTCGACGTCGGCGCGGATGCGCTCGCGGACCGCCTGCGGGTAGACCTCGGCGCGGGCCGAGATCTCGTGCATCGCCTGGGCCTCCTGCCGCACCGTCTCCTGCGCGGCGCCGCGGGCCTCCCAGACGCCGGCGATGGCGAGGCCGAGCACGATGGCGTAGATCACGCCGATCATCATCGTCATGTACTCGATGACGTCCGGGGTCTCGCTGGGGTCGTCGTCCTCGGGGATCCGGCGGTTGTTGATGACGACGATGGTCAGGACGACCGCGCACGCGGCGGCCATCGCAAGGGTGAGAACAAGCCATTCGGACATGGATTCCTCGGGTGGGACTCAGAGGGGCAACGGGGCCGTCGGGACGACGGCTCGCGTGGTTCGCCGGGACGACGGCTCACTTGGACCGGGCGCGCAGGATCGCCGTCGCGAGGACCGCGGGCGCGGTGATCATGAGCGTCGCGGTGACGACGGACGGGGTGCTCTTCGGCTGGGGCCGCGCCGTACGGCGGTAGTGGGGCAGCGCCACGGGGGCGAGCGTCGGCGGCCGCACGGTGGGCGAGGGCGTCGGGCTCGGCGGCGGCGGGGGCGGCGGTGCCGGTGCGGGCGCCGGGGGCCTCGTCGTGGCGGGCGGCGCCGGCGGCGGTGGCTCGGGACGAGGCGCCGGCCGGGCGGCCGGGGGCTTCGGTGCGGGCCGGGGCGGCTTCGGCGCGGGCGGTGGAGGCGGCTCGGGTTTCGGCGCGGGCGGCGGCGTCGGGGAAGGCGACGGGGACGGCGGCTCGGGGGTGGGCGTCGGCTTCGGGGTCGGCTTCGGCGTGGGCGTGGGCGTGGGAGTGGGAGTGGGAGTGGGAGTCGGCGTCGGCGTGGGGGAGGGGCACGGCGGAGGCGGCGGGGTGGGGCACGGCTTCGGGTGGTGGTGATGGCCGTGCCCCTTCCCCTTGCCCTTGCCGTGCCCCTTCCCCTTGCCGTGGCCCTTGCCCTTCCCGGAGCCGCCGTGACCGTCGCCGGCGATCGCCACGGCGACGTGGGAACCGCCCGGACCGGTCGAGGCGTAGGCGCAGGCGTCCGCGGCGGCGGGCACGGGAGCGGCGAGCAGCCACACCAGTCCGAGGGCCGCCAGCGGCCGCGCGAGGAGTGATCCGTACAGAGACACGCCGTCGAGCTTGATCAGAGGCGCCGCGCGCCGGGGTGGAAACGCCTCCGATTCGCCGGATGGAGCGGATCTCGGGCCGCATCGGTTTGACCTTTCGCCCCCTCCGGCACAGTCCCGGTGGCGCGTCGGTGCGCAATGCCCCCGTACCGCGGGGCCGGTGGTTTCCGGAAGGAGGCGGACCGGGGCCGTTCCGGCCTCGGATCGATAACTGTCCGGTTGTCGCCCTGTCGGAAGGGAAGAAGAAGGAGGCATCCTGCACCGGCGACCAGCCCCCTCCCCGGGCAACACCCGAGGTACGGGCGGGACCTGAGCGCCTGTCGCGGGAGGCCGCCCAGGACCGAGGAGCCGACGCACACTCATATGCACGTGAATTTGCACAGCCTGAAGGCGTGAACTCTTCGTTCCCGAGAGCACGTGCCAAAGGCGTGTGACCAAGAACGGATCGCGAATTTCCGTTTCCACTCGCTCTCTCGGCGGGCGATCAGTAGCCTCACCTCGAACACCGGCCGCGAACACATGGCCGCATCCCCGTGGCGACTTGTTGGAGACATTGATGGAGCGTCCCGCCTGGGCTCCGCCTGGTATCGACATTTCGGTGCCGAGCGTGTCCCGTATGTACGACTTCTATCTGGGCGGCTCGCACAATTTCGAAGTGGACCGGGAAGCGGCGCGCAAGGCCATGGAGTTCATGCCTGGCCTGCCCAAGGTCATGCAGGCGAACCGCGCCTTCATGCGCCGTGCCGTCCGGCACGCCGTTGACAACGACGTCACCCAGTTCCTCGACATCGGCTCCGGCATACCGACCTTCGGCAACGTGCACGAGGTCGCCCGGGCCGCGGACCCCGCCGCGCGCGTCGTCTACGTCGACCACGACCCGGTCGCCGTGGCCCACAGCCGCGCCGTCCTGGACGGCGACGAGGGCGCCGCGGTCGTCGCCGCCGACCTCCGCAAGCCGGCCGACATCCTCCGCAGCCCCGAGGTGTCCCGACTCCTCGACCTGGAGCGGCCGGTGGCGCTGCTCCTCGTCGCCGTCCTGCACTTCCTGGAGGAGGAGGACCGGCCGGACGAGGCCGTCACGGAGCTCCTGGACGCGCTCGCCCCCGGCAGCCTCCTCGTCATCACCCACGCCTCGTACGAGGGGATCCCGCTCTCCGAGGAGCAGGCCGGCGGCACCGTCGGGGTCTACCGGAACATCCGCAGCCCGCTGGTGATGCGCTCCGGCGCCGAGATCACCCGCTTCTTCGCGGGCACCGAGCTGATCGAGCCCGGCCTCGTCCCGATGCCCCTCTGGCGCCCGGACAGTCCGGTCGAGGAGGAGGATCCCTACGCCTTCTCCGGTTTCGCAGGGGTGGGGCGCAAGGCGTGAAGGTCCCGTCTCAGCCGCCCGGCAGGGGTGCCGAAGCCGACGGCCCGGAGGACAGACTCAGGCGGTTCGTCACCATCTGGAGCCGTGCGATCTTCCCGGTGACCGCCACCTCGCTGACCCGTGCGGAGTTCGAGGGCCATCTGCTGCCGCTGGCCCGCACCCTGAACGACGCGCTGCACGCCCGGCCCTTCGACACGGCCCCGGCCCAGCGCGCCGGCGCGGCACTCGTCGCCGCCCACTGCACCGACCCCGACGCCCTCGGCCGCAGCCTCGGGGTCGTCGACTCGTACCTGGTGCTCTACTGCGGTACGGAGTCCGAACTCCCCGCCGAGGAGCTGCGGGCCCGCTGCGCCCGGCTCCAGCACGCCATGGCCGCCGGCTACGCCCAGGCCCTGCGCGAGCGCACCCGGGCCGAGCAGGAGGCCATCGCGCGCTCCGCGCTCTCCGCCCGCAGCGCCGCCGAGATCGCCCTGCACGCCACCGAGAGCCGCTTCCGCGCGGTCTTCGACGGCGCGGCCATCGGCATCGGCATCGCCGACCTCGACGGCAACGTCCTGGAGGTCAACGAGACCCTCACCCGCATGTTCGGCGGGATGGAGGGGCCGCTGCGCAGCCGCAAGGTGAGCGAGTGGGTCCACCCGGAGGACGGACCGCACGTCTGGAAGCTGTACGAGGAACTCGTCCGCGGCGACCGCGAGCACTACCGGGTCGAGAAGCCGTACTACCGCGGCGACGGGACGGTCCTGTGGACCAATCTCACCGTCTCCCTCCTCCGGGACGCCGAGGGCAACCCCCAGTACCAGCTGGCCCTCATGGAGGACACCACCGAGCGCCGCCTGCTCCACCTGCGCCTGCGGTACGAGGCCACCCACGACGCGCTGACGGGCCTGCCCAACCGGACGCTGTTCTTCGAACGGCTGGAGAAGGCCCTCGCGCCCGGCGACAACGCCCGCTTCGGCCTCTGCTACCTGGACCTCGACGGCTTCAAGGTCATCAACGACAGCCTCGGCCACTCCACCGGCGACCGGCTCCTCGTCGAGGTCGCCGACCGGCTCCAGAGCTGCGTCACCGGATCCGGCGAGATGGTCGCCCGGCTCGGCGGGGACGAGTTCGTCGCCCTCACCACCGGCGCGGGCGGCGAGCAGGACGTCACCGAACTCGCCGACCGCATCCTCGCCGCCCTCGCCACGCCCCTGCGGATCGACGGCCGCGAACTGACCGTCCGCGGCAGCCTCGGCGTCGTCGAGGGCCCGGCCGGCGAGCGCACCCCGGCCGAGGTCCTGCGGAGCGCCGACATCACCATGTACCGGGCCAAGTCCGCCGGCGGCAACCGCTTCGAGCTCGCCGACCCGGAGGCCGACGCCCGGGCCATCACCCGGCACGGCCTCACCACGGCCCTGCCGACGGCCCTGGAACGCGGCGAGTTCTTCATCGAGTACCAGCCGCTCGTCCACCTCGGCGACGGCAGCGTGCACGGGGCCGAGGCGCTCGTCCGCTGGTGCCACCCGCAGCACGGGGTGCTCGGTCCCGACCGGTTCATCCCGCTCGCCGAGGACACCGGCCTCATCGTCCCGCTCGGCCGCTGGGTGCTCCAGGAGGCCGTGCGGCAGGCCCGGTTCTGGCAGGCCCGGCACGCCGACGGCGGGCCGCTGCGGATCAACGTCAACCTCTCCCCGACGCAGCTCCACCACCCGCGCCTGGTCGCCGACACCGTCGACGTCCTGGAGCGCTCCGGCCTCGAACCGGGCGCGCTCTGCCTGGAGGTGACCGAGTCGGCCCTCATAGGGGCGGACGAGGGCCTGCTCAAGCCCCTGCGCCAACTCGCCGAGATGGGCGTGGACATCGCGCTCGACGACTTCGGCACCGGCTACTCGAACCTGGCCAACCTGCGGCGGCTGCCGGTGAGCGTCCTCAAGCTCGACCGCTCCTTCACCCGGGGCATGCAGCAGCACCCGGTCGACCCGGTCGACCTCAAGATCGTCGAGGGGATCGTCTCCCTGGCGCACAGCCTGGAACTCGCCGTCACCGTCGAGGGCGTGGAGACCGGAGCCCAGGCCCGCCAGCTCCGCGACCTCGGCTGCGACACGGCCCAGGGCTGGTACTACGCCCGTCCCGGAGCGCCGGACCGCATCCACTCCCTGCTCCTGGCCGACGCGGTCTGAGACCCCGGCCGACGAGACCGGCCTCCCCGCACGGAGCGGGGAGGCCGGGAAGAGGTACGGGGGAGGAAAGCGGAGAGACTGTTCATGGAGTGAGGAGAAGGAAGCCTCTCCATGGCCTCGCCCCGGGAACGACCGTAGCACTCAGGCGGGCAGCAGGTCGCGGAGATTCTCCGGGGTGAACACCCGCGAGCCGGGGGCGAGCCCCTCGGGCCGCTCCAGACCGACGAAGGTCACCGGGGCCTCCGGCACGGTCCGGCCGTCCCACAGCGCCGTCACCGCCCCCGACTCCTCCATCAGCGCCACCAGATGCCGGACCGTCAGGTGGCGGCGCCCCATCAGGGCCCGCATCACGGCCGCGATCGTCACCCGGTGCCCCTCGACCCGGTTCGCCGAGGGCGCGCCCCTCAGATACAGGTGCAGCCAGTGCGCGCGCCAGCGCCCCTCGGCGTCCCGCCGGAAGGCGAGCGGCAGCGCCACCCGGCCGGCGCCGCGCAGATCCGACTTCATCCGCACGGTGCGCGGCTCGAAGGGCCGCCCCCGCTGCTCCCCCTCGCGGAGCATGAACCCGAAGAAGCCCTCCGCGACCTCGTCGAAGCCCTCACCCGAGTAGACGTGCACCTGCGGGACGATGTACGTGCCGCGCACCGCGCCGAGCCGCAGGTCGATGAACTCCGACGCCCCGTCGGGCGCGTCGGTGACATCGCCCGAGTGCCGGCCCTCGACGTCGGTCAGCGCCGTGTACGACAGCCAGGTCACCGTCGCGTACTCCTCGTCCAGGACCAGCGCCGACAGGTCCAGGTCCGTGGAGCGCCGCGCCTGCCGCCAGTACGTGAAGAAGCGCAGCAGCTCCCCTTCCACGGGCGAGACCGATCCGCGCGGCAGCACGCCGAGCCCCGCCGACGCGGCGCGGCCGCTCAGCGGCAGTGCCACGTCCAGCACGTCGGGGTCGATCAGCAGGCGCCCGGGAGACGGCAGGCGGCGCCGGGTCTCGGCGTCGAGGACCGCCATGACCCGCACGCGGTCGGCGTCCTCCAGCGCCGGACGCGTGTCCTCGGCGACCCAGCCCCTGGCGTCCCGGTTCACGAACACCCGGGGCACCCCGGAGCTCCCGCCCGCGCGGTTGCGGACGTGCTCGCGGACCGAGAGGACGACCCGGCCCGACACCCGGGGCGCGGCCCGTTCGACGGCCGCGAGGACCGCCTCCCGCTCCTTGTCGCCGTGCGCCGTGCGCAGCAGCCGGTCCAGGGCGCGGAACAGCCGCCCCGGGGCGTGGTCGGCGAGCAGCTCCGCCGCACCGGCGACCTCGCCGCGGGCCAGCAGCTCCTCCACCCGGCTGTCGAGGGACGGGACCCGCCGCTCGCCGCGGGCCACCGCGAACACCTCGGCGGCGTGCGGCCAGTGCGGGTACTCGTGCGGGTGCAGCCGCTCCCCGAGGCGCTTCCACGCCTCCCCGTGCGCGGACACGTCCGACAGCTTCGCGGGGGAGGCGGCCACGAGGGCGTCGAGCCCCGCGAGCAGGGCCCGGCGGTGCCGGCGCGGCAGCGCGCGGAACCGGGTCGAGTCGCGCAGGGTGACGTCCCCGCCCGTGAGGGCGCAGGCCAGCCGCAGGACGTCGGTCACCGTGTCGAGCAGCGGCGCGGCGCCCCTCCGCAGCCGGGCCCGGTTGACGACCGCGCGGATCTCCCGGACCGGCATCGCCTCGGGCTGCGGGCCGTCGGCGCAGTGCTCGGCGAGCACGGCCAGATCGCCGAGGTGCTCCTCGCCGAGCGGGGTCGTGCTGCCGGCCAGGGCCAGGTAGAGCGCGCCGACCTCGGTGTCCGCGTCGGCGCCGAGGTGCAGCACCGTCAGCCGGTCGCCGGCCGCGGCGATCAGCTCGTCGTGGACGGCGAGCATGTCCTCGTAGCCGTGCCGGTAGCGGCCGTACGACGGGAGGGTCAGCAGGTCGAGGACCCCGGCGCGGAGCAGGTCGACCGTACGCGCGCGGGAGTCGTCGTCGGCGAGCGCCTCGGTCACGCACTGGCGCCAGAAGTCCAGGGTGTCCGGCACGTTGGCCGGGAAGTCGATGAAGTAGACGTTGTGCCGGACGTGGTCGCCGACGATCTCGCGGACGGTCGCGAGGGTGCGGACGGCGGTCTCCGCGACCGAGGGTCCGGACAGTCGCGACAGGTGCCCGACCAGCTCTCCCGACAGCTTGAACCCGACGCTCATCAGGGCCGCGTCGAACCGGTGCGCGAGCGCGGCCCCGTCCCCGGCCGGTCCGGCGGGCGCGGGAAGACGACGGGTGTGCTGGACGACCAGATGTTCGAGGGCGTGGACCATGGGGGAATGCTCGCAGTCGGCGGAGCCCCGCCGCACATGGATTTACCGGCCGCGGCCGCCGGCCGGTCGTGCCGCGCGTGGTGCCCGCGAGGCCGGCGGGTCGCGGGCCGAGCGGCCCCGTGCGGCCGGTCAGCCGACGGCAGTGGTCCGGCCGGGGCCGCCCCGCCGCGACGCCAGCAGCATCCGCTGGAGCTCCCGGGCGGCCCTCGGGGGCGCGACGTCGCTGCGGTGGGCGAGGGCGATCGTCCGCCGCAGGCCCGGCCGGGCGAGGGCGGTCACCCGGAGGTCGCGGCCCGCCCGCGACGCCACCATCGCGGGGACGACCGCGAGCCCCAGCCCGGCCCGGACGAACCCGAGGACCGCGTCCAGCTCGCCGCCCTCGACGGTGAACGTCGGCTCGAAGCCCTCGGCCCGGCAGGCCGCCACGGTGAGTTCCCTCAGGTCGTAGCCGTGCCGGAACATCACGAGCGGCTGCTCGCGGAGGTCGGTGATCCGCACCGGGCGGCGCGGCGCCGGGGCCGAGGCGGAGGAGACCACCACGAGGTCCTCCCGGAGCAGCTCCACCGTCGTCAGCGCCGGCGACGGACTCGGCAGCGGCAGCACGACCAGTGCCAGGTCGAGGGCCCCGCGGGCCAGCTCCCGCACCAGGTCGTGCGAGCCGCCCTCCTCGATGAGCAGCTCGATCCCCGGGTGCAGGTCGTGGAAGGCGCGCAGCACGTCCGGCAGCAGGCCCGTGCAGAGGCTCGGGGTCGCGCCGAGCCGCACCCGGCCCCGCTTCAGCTGGGCCAGTTCCTGGACCTCGATCCGGGCGGTCTCGGTGTCGGCGAGGATCCGGCGCGCGAGCGGCAGCAGGGCCTCGCCGGCGTCGGTGAGCGTGATGTTCCCCCGGGCGCGGCTGAACAGCTCGGCGCCCAGCTCCTGCTCCAATGCCTTGATCTGCTGGGAGAGCGAGGGCTGCGAGACGTGGACGCGCTCGGCGGCCCGGGTGAAGTGGCGGGTCTCGGCGACGGCGACGAAGTAGAGGAGCTGCTGGAACTGCATGGGCACCAGGGTAGGACACGTTCATAGGGGTGGCCTATCGAGATCAGCCGGACCATGTCTTGGACCTCTCGGGTCCTTCGGCCCTAGCGTCGTGGGTATGGCTCTGGCACCCACGAGGGACCGGACGACGGGCCGCCCGCCGTCCCCCACACCGCACCGCGGATTCCTGTCGTCGACCCTCGGCAAGAAGACGGTCATGGCAGTCAGCGGGCTGATCATGCTCGGCTATCTCGTCGCCCACGTCGCCGGCAACCTGAAGGTCTTCTTCGGCCCCGAGGAGTTCAACGGCTACGCCCACTGGCTGCGGGTCCTGGGCGCACCCCTCCTGCACCACGAGTGGGCCCTCTGGCTCGTCCGGATCGTGCTCCTCGCCGCCGTCGGGGCCCACGCGGTCTCCGCGTACCAGCTCAGCCGCCGCGACGTGCGGGCCCGGCCCACCGCCTACGTGCACCGGCGCAGGCGCTCCTCGTACGCGACCCGCACCATGCGCTGGGGCGGGATCATCCTCGCCCTCTTCATCGTCTGGCACATCCTCGACCTGACCACCGGCACGGTCCACCCCGGCGGCTTCGAGGAGGGCCGGCCCTACCAGAACGTGATCGACACCTTCTCCACCTGGTACGGCAACGTCATCTACATCGTCGCCATGCTGGCCGTGGGCCTCCACGTCCGGCACGGCTTCTGGAGCGCCGCCCAGACGCTCGGCGTCGGCAGCGCCCGCCGCGAGCGCCTCCTGCGGGGCCTCGCCAACACCCTCGCGATCGTCCTGACCGCGGGATTCGTCTCCGTCCCCGTCGGCGTCATGACCGGAGTGGTGAGCTGATCCATGAACCCCACCGAATTCGCGGACTACACCGTGGGCGAGCCGATCACCGACACCAAGGCCCCCGCGGGACCCGTCGCCGAGCGCTGGGACACCCGCCGCTTCGAGGCGAAGCTGGTCAACCCCGCCAACCGGCGCAAGCACCGCGTCATCGTCGTCGGCACCGGCCTGGCGGGCGGCTCGGCCGGCGCCACCCTCGCCGAACAGGGCTACCACGTCGTCCAGTTCTGCTTCCAGGACTCCCCCCGCCGGGCCCACTCCATCGCCGCCCAGGGCGGCATCAACGCGGCGAAGAACTACCGCAACGACGGCGACTCGATCCACCGGCTCTTCTACGACACCGTCAAGGGCGGCGACTTCCGCGCCCGCGAGTCCAACGTCCACCGGCTCGCCCAGATCTCGGTCGAGATCATCGACCAGTGCGTCGCCCAGGGCGTCCCCTTCGCCCGCGAGTACGGCGGGCTCCTCGACACCCGCTCCTTCGGCGGCGTCCAGGTCTCCCGCACCTTCTACGCCCGCGGCCAGACCGGCCAGCAGCTCCTGCTCGGCGCCTACCAGGCGCTCTCCCGGCAGATCGCCGCGGGGAACGTCGAGATGCACGCCCGCACCGAGATGCTCGACCTGGTCGTCGTCGAGGGGAGGGCCCGCGGGATCGTCGCCCGCGACCTGGTCACCGGGGAGATCTCCACGCACTACGCGGACGCGGTGGTCCTGGCCAGCGGCGGCTACGGCAATGTCTTCTACCTGTCGACGAACGCCATGAACTCCAATGCCACCGCCGTCTGGCGGGCCCACCGGCGCGGCGCGTACTTCGCCAACCCCTGCTTCACCCAGATCCACCCCACCTGCATCCCGCGCACCGGCGACCACCAGTCCAAGCTGACCCTGATGAGCGAGTCCCTCCGCAACGACGGCCGCATCTGGGTCCCCAGGGCCAAGGGCGACACCCGGGCCGCGGCGGACATCCCCGAGGACGAGCGGGACTACTACCTGGAGCGGATCTACCCCTCCTTCGGCAACCTCGTCCCCCGGGACATCGCCTCCCGCGCCGCGAAGAACGTCTGCGACGAGGGCCGCGGCGTCGGACCAGGCGGGCAGGGCGTCTACCTCGACTTCGCCGACGCGATCCGCCGCATGGGGCGGGCCGCCGTCGAGGAGAAGTACGGCAACCTCTTCGACATGTACGCGCGGATCACCGCGGAGAACCCGTACGAGGTCCCCATGCGGATCTACCCCGCCGTCCACTACACGATGGGCGGACTCTGGGTCGACTACGACCTCCAGACCACCGTGCCCGGGCTCTTCGCCGTCGGCGAGGCCAACTTCTCCGACCACGGGGCCAACCGGCTCGGCGCCTCCGCCCTCATGCAGGGCCTCGCCGACGGCTACTTCGTCCTCCCCGCCACCATCAACGACTACCTCGCCCGGCATCCCCACGCGGAGCCCGTCACCGACGACCACCCGGCCGTCCGGGAGGTGCTCGCCGAGACGGAGGACCGGCTGAACCTCCTCCTCGCGGTCGGCGGCGACCGCACCCCCGACTCCTTCCACCGGGAGCTCGGCGAACTCATGTGGGAGTACTGCGGGATGGCCCGGACGGAGGAGGGGCTGCGCACCGCCCTCGCCCGGATCCCGGAGATCCGCCAGGAGTTCTGGAGCCGGATCCGGGTCCCCGGCACCGGCCGTGAGTTCAACCAGTCGCTGGAGAAGGCGAACCGCATCGTCGACTACCTGGAACTCGCCGAGCTGATGTGCCTCGACGCGCTCCACCGTGCCGAGTCCTGCGGCGGCCACTTCCGCGAGGAGTCCCAGACGCCGGACGGCGAGGCCGCCCGCGACGACGAGCGCTTCGCCTACGCCGCGGCCTGGGAGTTCGGCGGCACCGGCACCGCCCCCGTCCTCCACAAGGAGGACCTGACCTTCGAGTACGTCCACCCCACCCAGCGGAGCTACGCATGAGGCTCACCCTGCGCGTCTGGCGCCAGCGGAACGCCGACACCCCCGGCGCGATGTCCACCTACGACGTGGACGGGATCTCCGCCGACATGTCGTTCCTGGAGATGCTCGACACCCTCAACGAGGACCTCATCCTGCGCGGCGAGGACCCCGTGGCCTTCGACCACGACTGCCGCGAGGGGATCTGCGGCGCGTGCAGCCTCGTCATCAACGGCGACGCGCACGGGCCGGAGCGGACCACGACCTGCCAGCTCCACATGCGGTCGTTCGACGACGGCGACACGATCGACGTCGAGCCCTGGCGGGCCGCCGCCTTCCCCGTCGTCAAGGACCTGGTCGTCGACCGGTCCGCCTTCGACCGCGTCATCCAGGCCGGCGGGTACGTCTCCGTCCCCACCGGAGCGGCCCCCGAGGCGCACGCGACCCCCGTTCCCAAGGCGGACGCGGACTCCGCCTTCGAGCACGCCGAGTGCATCGGCTGCGGCGCGTGCGTGGCGGCCTGCCCCAACGGTTCGGCGATGCTCTTCACCTCCGCCAAGGTCAACCACCTCAACGTGCTGCCCCAGGGCGCCCCGGAACGCGAGACACGGGTCCTCGACATGGTGGCCCAGATGGACGCCGAGGGCTTCGGCGGCTGCACCCTGACGGGGGAGTGCGCGACGGCCTGCCCCAAGGGGATCCCGCTGCCGTCGATCTCCGCGATGAACAGGGAGTGGCTGCGGGCGCAGCGCAGGACGGGCCGCGGCTGAGGCCGGACGACGGGCCTTGACTGAGGCCGGTTCAGGACAGTCTCCCGGCGTGGGCTCCGCCACATGAAGCACCCCGAGGCGAAAGATCCTTCACGAGAACATCACTTTCTCCGTAAGATCTTCTCTCCGGGGTACTTTCGGCCGTCCGGACGGCAAGATCAACTCCGTTCAATCCTGTACATAATGTGACAAGTTGGCCACTTCCTAGCCAACCCTCCGGCCGTGATTTCCACCGCGCCGCCACCCCCGGGTACTGATGTGGACTGCCGGGGGCATATGACCAAACCCCCGGTCGCACAGACCATTTGGGGGTTCCATGTCCAGCATCACCCGCCGCCGGGCTCTCGGCGTCGCGGCCGGCGCCGCCGGCGCCGCCGCCGGCCTCGCCCTGGCCGGCTCCGCGCTCGCCGACACTCCCCGGGACGCCGCTCCCGCGGCCGGACCGGCTCCGGCGCCCTTCGACGAGGTCTACCAGGGCCGTCGCATCAAGGGCGGGCCCGCGCACGGCGGCGGCCACCACGGGGGACACCACGGAGGCGGCTACTCCGTGACGATCGACGGCGAGGAACTGCACGTCATGCAGAACGCCGACGGCACCTGGATCAGCGTGATCAACCACTACGAGCCCGTCGCCACGCCCAAGTCGCTGGCCCGCGCGGCCGTCCGCGAACTCCAGGGCGCCCCGCTCGTACCCCTCACCCTCGGCTGACCGATCCAGGAGCGACACCCGTCATGACCGTACGCAAGAACCAGGCCGCCCTCACCGCCGACGAGAAGCGACGCTTCGTCGCCGCCCTCCTGGAGCTCAAGCGCTCCGGACGGTACGACACCTTCGTCACCACCCACAACGCCTTCATCATGAGCGACACCGACAACGGCGACCGCGTCGGCCACCGCTCGCCGTCCTTCCTGCCCTGGCACCGGCGCTTCCTCATCGAGTTCGAACAGGCCCTCCAGGCCGTCGACCCGACCGTCGCCCTGCCCTACTGGGACTGGACGGCCGACCGCACCGCCCGCTCCTCGCTCTGGGCGCCCGACTTCCTCGGCGGCACCGGGCGCGCCCGCGACGGCCAGGTGACCGACGGCCCGTTCGCCCGGCTCGGCAACCGCTGGACGATCAGCGTCCGCGTCGACGGCCGCGACTACCTCCGGCGCGACCTCGGGGCGGGCGGGCGCCAGCTCCCCACCCGTGCCGAGGTGGACTCCGTCCTCGCCATGGAGACCTACGACACGGCCCCGTGGAACAGCTCCTCGGACGGCTTCCGCAACCACCTCGAAGGGTGGCGCGGAGTCAACCTCCACAACCGCGTCCACGTCTGGGTCGGCGGCCAGATGGGCACCGGAGTCTCCCCGAACGACCCGGTGTTCTGGCTCCACCACGCCTTCATCGACAAGCTGTGGGCCGACTGGCAGGCCCGTCACCCCCGGTCCCCGTACCTCCCGGCCGCGGGCACCCCGAACGTCGTCGACCTCGGCGACACCATGCGCCCGTGGAACGACGTGACCCCGGCGGACATGCTGGACCACACCCGCCACTACACCTTCGACACGGCGGCCTGACCCGCGGCCACGGGCCCGCCGGACGGCCTCAGTCCCGTCCGGCGGACCCCAGCGCCCGGAGCAGATACGGCGCGGTGCGGCTCTCCGCCGCCCGCGCCACCCGGTCCGGCGGCCCCGCGGCCACGATCCGGCCGCCCTCGTCCCCGCCGCCCGGACCGAGGTCGACCACCCAGTCCGCGGCGGCCACCACGTCCATGTCGTGCTCCACGACCACCACCGAGTGGCCCGCGTCCACCAGCCCGTGCAACTGGCGCATCAGCACCTCGACGTCGGCCGGGTGCAGCCCCGTGGTCGGCTCGTCCAGGACGTACAGGGTGGGGGAGCGGTGCGGCCGCTGGAGCTCGGACGCGAGCTTGATCCGCTGCGCCTCGCCCCCCGACAGCTCCGTCGCGGGCTGCCCCAGCCGCAGATAGCCGAGACCCACGTCGAGCAGGGCGCGCAGGCTCCGCGCGGCGGCGGGCGTGCCCTCGAAGAACTCCGCGGCGGCCTCCACGGTCAGGTCGAGGACCTCGGCGATGGTCAGGCCCCGCAGCCGCACCTGGAGCGTCTCGGGGTTGTAGCGGGCGCCGTGGCAGTCGGGGCACGGCGCGTACGTACTCGGCAGGAACAGCAGCTCGACCGAGACGAACCCCTCTCCCTGGCAGGTCTCGCACCGGCCCCCCGGAACGTTGAAGGAGAACCGGCCCGCCCGGTAGCCGCGGGCCCGCGCCTCCTCCGTCTCGGTGAACAGCTTGCGCACCACGTCGAACAGACCCGTGTACGTGGCCAGGTTGGAGCGCGGGGTGCGGCCGATCGGCCGCTGGTCCACCGTCACCAGCCGCCCCACCCCGGAGACCTCCTCCGTCAGCGCGCCGACCAGGGTCGACTTGCCCGAGCCGGACACCCCGGTGACCGCGGTCAGCACCCCGACCGGGAACGCCGCGTCGACCTCCCGGAGGTTGTGCCGGGTCACCGGCCCCGTCCGCAGCCAGCCGGCGGGCGCGCGCACCTCCCGCGCGGGCCCGGGATCCCGGTCGAAGAGGAAGCGGCGGGTCGCGGAGTCCCCGACCGCCGCGAGCCCGGCCGGCGGACCGCTGTGCAGGACCCGTCCCCCGTGCACCCCGGCGAGCGGCCCGACGTCCACGAGCCAGTCCGCGTGCCGGATCACGTCGAGGTGGTGCTCCACGACGAACACGGAGTTGCCCGCCGCCTTGAGCCGGTCGAGCACGACGAGCAGCGCCTCCGTGTCGGCCGGGTGCAGTCCCGCGGAGGGCTCGTTCAGGACGTACACCACGCCGAAGAGCCCCGAGCGCAGCTGGGTGGCGAGCCGCAGCCGCTGGAGCTCCCCGTTGGAGAGGGTGGGGGTGGCCCGGTCCAGACTGAGGTAGCCGAGGCCGAGTTCGGTCACGGTCGCGATCCGGGCGACGAGGTCGCCGGTCAGGACGCGCGCGGTCTCGCCCACTCCGGCCGCCGGTGCGGAGAGGAGGGCGGACAGGGCGGTGAGCGGGAGCGCCGCCAGGTCGGCGATGGTGCGGCCCGCGAACGTGACCGCCAGCGCCTCCGGCCGGAGCCGCCCGCCGCCGCACACGGGACAGGCGGTGCTGGTCAGGAACCGCTCCGCCTTCGCCCGCAGGGTCGCGCTCTTCGAGTCGGAGAAGGTCCGCAGCACGTACCGCCGGGCGCTCGTGTACGTGCCCTGGTAGGGGCGTTGGATGCGGTCGGCGTCCCGGACCGGATGGACGGTCACGACCGGCTGCTCGTCCGTGAAGAGGATCCACTCGCGGTCCTTCGCGTCCAGCTCCCGCCACGGCCGGTCGACGTCGTGACCCAGGGCGTCGAGGACGTCCCGCAGGTTCTTCCCCTGCCAGGCGCCCGGCCAGGCGGCGACGGCGCCCTGACGGATCGACAGCTCCGGATCGGGGACCAGGAGTTCCTCGCTCGTGTCGTGGACCCGGCCGAGACCGTGGCACGAGGGGCAGGCGCCCGCCGCCGTGTTGGGGGAGAAGGCGTCGGAGTCGAGCCGCTCGGCGCCCTCCGGATAGCGGCCCGCGCGGGAGAACAGCATGCGGAGCGAGTTGGAGAGGGTGGTGACCGTCCCGACGGAGGACCGGGCGTTCGGTGAGGACCGGCGCTGCTCCAATGAGACCGCCGGCGGGAGCCCGGTGATCTCGCCCACCGCGGGCGCCCCCACCTGATGGATCAGCCGCCGCGCGTACGGCGCGACCGACTCGAAGTAGCGCCGCTGGGCCTCGGCGTAGAGGGTGCCGAAGGCGAGGGAGGACTTCCCGGAGCCCGAGACCCCGGTGAACGCGACGAGCGCGTCACGGGGGATGTCGACGTCCACCCCGGCCAGGTTGTGCTCACGGGCACCGCGGACGCGGACGTACGGATCATGGCGGCTTTCGGACATGGCGCGATGGTATCTCCCGTTTCGTCCGCGGCCCGGTCGGGGCCGCACGGGGCCGGTGCGGTGGGCCGGGGGGCCGGGGTGCGTCAGGGGCCGGGGTGCGTCCGGCGGTGCGTCACGTGGTGGCCGACGACGCCCCGGCCGTCAGGCCGACCGCCGCCGCGAGCCCGCGGTACGACCCGCTCAGCGCGGCCCGGTCGTAGGTACTCGTGGTGACCAGGACCTCCTGCGCCCCGGTCTCCCGCACCGCCTCCGCCAGCGCCGCGGCCACCTGCTCCGCCGTCCCGTGCACATGGCCGGTCAGCCCCGACTCGTAGAGGCCCCGCTGCCTCTCCGTCATCGTGAGCCCGTCGATCGCCTCGGGCGCGAGGAGCGGCGGGAAGGCGCCCAGGGTGCGCGCGTGGGCGAGCGACCAGGCCTCCGGCATCAGGAGGCGCCGGGCCTCCGCCTCGGTGCCGGCCACCGCGACCGTCCCGGCGATCACCACGTACGGCTCGGCGGCCCACGGCGAGGGGCGGAAGGCGGAGCGGTACGTCTCGACGGCGGCGAGCAGCCGGTCGCGGCCGCGGAGGTCCCCGATGACCAGCGGCAGCCCGGTGGCCGCGGCGAGGGACGCGCCCTCGCCGGTCGCCAGCACGAAGGGCGGCACCCGCAGCCCCTCGGCGGGCCGGGCGTGCACCTGCGGGTGGGCGGACTGCTCGCCCGTGAACCAGCCGAGCAGTTCGACGAGCTGCTCACCGAACCGGTCGGCGTCCTCCTTGTCGCGGCCGAGCGCGCGCCGGATGCCGTCGGTGAAGCCGACCGAGCGGCCGACGCCCATGTCGATCCGGCCGGGGAAGAGGGACTCCAGCACGCCGAACTGCTCCGCCACGACCAGGGGCTGGTGGTTGGGGAGCATCACCCCGCCCGTGCCGACGCGGATGCGGGACGTGGCGGCGGCCACGGCGGCCGCCAGGACGGTCGGCGCGGAACCGGCCACACCGGGCACGCTGTGGTGCTCCGACACCCAGAAGCGGTGGTAGCCGAGGGCCTCGGCCTCCCGGGCGAGGGCCACCGTGTCACGCAGTGCCCGGGAGGAGTCCTCGCCCTCCCGGGTGCGGGAGCGGTCGAGGACGGAGAAGCGGACGCCGCCGGGAAAGGTGCTCACAGGGGGTTCAACGTCCTGGTCCGGCAGGGATTCCCGCAGCGCGCCCCCGGCCCGCCGGGCCGGGCTCCGCGACACCCGCGTGATCGGCGGGACACCCCCTACGCTGGGCCGCGTGACAGCGGACACCCCCCGGCCCCTGGCCGTCTTCGACCTCGACAACACACTGGCCGCCACGGCCCACCGTCAGCACTTCCTGGAACGGCGCCCGAAGGACTGGGACGCCTTCTTCGCTGCGGCGCCCGACGACCCGCCGCTCGACGAGGGGGTCGCGCTGTGCCGGGAGGCGGCCGAGGAGTGCGACGTCGTGTACCTCACCGGGCGCCCGGAGCGCTGCCGCCGGGACACCCTGGCCTGGCTGACCGCACAGGGCCTCCCCGAGGGGCCGGTCCACATGCGCCGCCACCGGGACTTCCGGCCGGCCCGGGTGACGAAGGTGGAGAACCTCCGCCGGCTCGCCGCCGACCGCGCGGTCAGGATGCTCGTCGACGACGACCTGCTGGTCTGCGACGCCGCCGAGGAGGCCGGCTTCCCGGTCGTCCGAGCAGGGTGGGCGACCCCGTCGGAGGAGCTGAGGGACGCCCAGGAGAAGGAGGGCCGTACCTGACGGCTGCGGCTCCCGGCGCCCGGGCCCCGAGGGCGAGGGCGGCTCCCGGCCCCGGCCCCGCGGGGCGGGGCGACCCGGCCGGGCGCTCGTGACCGGACGGCGCGGGGCGCGCTCCGGCTCGACTCGCGGGGGTCTCCGCTTCCGTGCAGGGTGGATGGAGTCGGAACCCGAAGGAGAGGCCGCCATGGGAGACCACGTTTACCGCGTCACGGAGATCGTCGGATCGTCCTCGGAGGGCGTGGACACCGCCATCCGCAACGGCATCACCCGCGCCTGCGAAACGCTGCGCTCGGTCGACTGGTTCGAGGTCACGGAGATCCGCGGTCACGTCGAGGACGGCCAGGTCGCCCACTTCCAGGTGGGCATGAAGGTCGGCTTCCGGCTGGAGGAGCCGGGCGCCTAGGCCGTCTCTTCCGGATCCTGCCTGACCCGCGCCGCCCGGCACCGCACCTCGCCGCGTTGTCGAGGTACCCGGGTACGTCCCGTACGCGGGTACTTCTCCGCCTTGCGATGCGTCCCCTCGGCCCTGGCGGGCCTGGGGAGACCCCAGGCACCGGACGACGCGGGCCTGACCGGCACGATCCGAAGGGCCGATCCGCCCCCTCCCACCGACCTGTCGGCCCACCCGGCCCGCGCCGACCTCGCGCGGACCGCGCACGGCGGGCCGGCGCCGGCCCGGGCCCCGCGTCGACGCGCGCGACCGGCGGCCGGAGCGGACGTCCGCTCCGGCCGCCGGTCGCGCCGCCCCCTCTCAGAGCATCAGCAGCAGCCGGGTGTTCGGCACCAGCTTCCGGTTCACGCTGGTGCTCTGCACGAAGATCGTGAAGTCGTCGTTGTGGTCGGGCCGGACGCGGGCCTCCGCGTCCGGCAGGCCGAGCAGGGCGCGTGCCTCGGGCCCGGTGTACACCCGGTCCGTCTTCTTCTCCAGGACGGCGATCCGCTTCTTCGCCTGCACCTTCTCCGACTTGCTCAGCTGGTAGAAGGCGCCCCCGGTCCGGTAGGTGTGGCCGGACTCGACGACCCACTCGCGGATCGCCGCGTCGCGGGCCACCGGGATCAGCCGGTAGTCGGACGGGTCCACGGCGGCGAGGCCGGCCGCCCTCACCGTCTCCGGGTTCACCGCGTCCGCCCCGGTCGAGAACACCGCGCGCGATCCCCGGATCCCCTTGGTGCGGCCCACCATGAACTTCTCGGTGGCCTCCTGGATGACCTGCCCGGCCTCTTCGAGGCCCTGGGTGCTGGTGGCGTCCCAGACGGCGACGTTGTCCTTGGGGAAGCCGCTCTGGACGGCCTCGCGCTTGCCCACCTGGTCCGGCACCAGGACGGCCAGCGTCCAGTTGTCCTCCTGCGTCTCGATCATCCGGGTCACCGCCTGGACGAGGCCGCGCGCGTCCTTCGAGGGCGCGTCGGGGCAGCGGTGGCTGGCGTTCTCCTGGCCGTCGGTGAGGACGAAGGTGAGGAAGCTGTGGTCGCCGTAGAGCTGGGCCGTCTGCGCGAGCTCCCGCTGCGACTTCAGCGCGGCCGCCAGCAGGGCCGTCATGCCGCCGACCCGGTAGAGCTGCTTCAGCGAGGGCATCCGCAGGACGTCCTTGTCGTAGATGACGCACTCCACCGTGTCGGCGAAGACGTACACCGTGACGCGGGTCTCCTGGTCCAGCTCCCGGGACCGGCGGGCGAGGTAGGCGATCTGCTGGTCGGCGACGTCGACCACCTTGCGGCTCAGGTGCGACATGGACGAGCTGGCATCCAGTACGAGAGCGACGTGGTTGATGTAGTTCTGGCTTCCGGACATGGCAACTCCCCCTGGTTCGCGGGCCTTCCGACCCGATGCCTCTACGGTCCCACCCACCACTGACAATCGATCACCTGTTCGCATGCGGGAGGGCGGTCTCGCCCCGTCGGTCGCCGGGGGATTCCGGGCGGCGCGGGCCCGGGAGGTTCGGCCAAAGGTGACCGACGGGTAATTACCGCCGGTAACGGAACAGATGGCGCGTCTGAGGCGCGGGACGGGATGGTCAAGGACTTGACCATCCCGTTGGTCCAGACCAGAATCCAGGCCACATACCCGCGCGAACACCCCGTTCGGTCCCCCCATGTCGGGTCAGCCCCCCATGCCGCACGACCCTGTGCTGAACCGCAGAAGGTGACCTACGTGAAGAACCGCCATCTGGCCTGCCCCCTGGCAGCCGCCACTGCGCTCGCCCTCGCCGGCTGCGGGATGCTCCCGGGCGGCGGCGGGACGAAGACAGTCAACATCTGGCTCATGCGGAACAGCGTCAGCGAGGACTTCCTCAACCGCTTCACCGAGGCCTACGAGGAGGAGCACGACGGCGTCGAGCTCAAGGTCACCATCCAGGACTGGACCGGCATCGGGAAGAAGGTCACCGAGGCCATCCAGGGCCCCGGCGGCCCCGACGTCATCGAGGTCGGCAACACCCAGGTCGCCCAGTACGCCGACACCGAGAGGCTCTTCGACCTCACCCTGGAGTCGGTCCGCGACCTCGGCAGCGAGGACTGGCTCCCCGGCCTCGCCGAGCCCGGCAGCATCGGCGGCGCGCAGTACGGCATCCCCTGGTACGCGGCGAACCGCATCGTCATCTACAACAAGGACCTGTTCGCCGACGCCGGCATCGACAAGCCGCCGGCCACCCGCGAGCAGTGGCTCACCGACACCGAGAAGCTCAACAGCAAGGGCTCCCAGGGCATCTACCTGGCCGGCCAGGACTGGTACACCCTCGCCGGATTCGTCTGGGACGAGGGCGGCGAACTCGCCGTCGACAAGGGCGGCGAGTGGGCCGGCGCGCTCGACACCCCGGCGGCCCGGCGCGGCATGGCCTACTACAAGGAGCTCCAGTCCCTCGGCTCCGGCCCCAAGGACGCCGACGAGCAGACCCCGCCGCAGACCGACGTCTTCGCCAAGGGCGACGTCGCCCAGCTCATCGCCGCGCCCAGCGCCGTCGCCGCGATCGTCCAGGCCAACCCGGCCCTCAAGGACAAGCTCGGCTACTTCCCCATACCCGGGAAGGCGGAGGACCGGCCCTGCGCCGTCTTCACCGGCGGCTCCGACCTCATCATCCCGAAGAACGCGCCGCAGCGCGGCGCCGCCCTCGACGTCGTCAAGGCGCTCGCCGGCGAGAAGTGGCAGACCGACCTCGCCCGCACCATGGGCTACGTGCCCAACAAGAAGAGCCTCGCCTCCGTCGTCGCCGGCCAGGAGGCCACCGCCGTCATGGCCCGGGCCGCCGCCCGCGGCCGCGCCACCCCCAACTCCCCGCAGTGGGCCGACGTCGAGGCCGACAACCCCATCAAGCCCTACATGACGGCCGTCCTCCAGGGCGAGGACCCCCTGAAGGCCGCCCAGACCGCCTCGGCCGAGATCACGGACACCCTCGCCGAATAGCATTCAGCGCCTCCACACCCGCGGGCCCCCGGCCTGTCACGTCGAATCCAGCCGCTCACGGAAGAAACGAGGAGCCGGACCACCGCTCACCGGTCCGGCGCCGTCCTTTCCCCTTCCGTACGCCGGAGGAGTCCGACATGGCCGCACCGACCCCCGCGCTCGCCGTCCCCGCCCCGCCGCACGCCGCCCCCGACCGGCCCCACGGCGAGCGGCCCGCGCCCCGGCGCCCCGCCGAGCAGGCCGCCCGCCGGGCGTCCGGCGCGGACCCCGCCCCCCGCTACCAGGTGGGCCTCGCCCGGGACCAGCAGGACGTCCGGGCCGCCCAGCGGCTGCGCCACCAGGTGTTCGCCGGCGAACTCGGCGCCCGGCTCGACGGCCCCGAACCCGGCCTCGACGCCGACGCCTTCGACGCGTACTGCGACCACCTCCTCGTCCGGGAGGAGACCACCGGCGAGGTCGTCGGCACCTACCGCATCCTGCCGCCCGACCGGGCCGCGATCGCCGGGCGCCTCTACTCCGAGAGCGAGTTCGACCTCGGCCGGCTCGCCCCCATCCGGCACGACCTGGTCGAGGTCGGGCGCTCCTGCGTCCACCCCGCCCACCGCAACGGCGCCGTCATCGCCCTCATCTGGGCCGGGCTCGCCCGCTACATGAACGACACCGGACACAACTGGCTCGCCGGCTGCTGCTCCCTCCCGCTCGCCGACGGCGGCGCCCTCGCCGCCGCCACCTGGGACACGGTCAGGACCAAGCACCTCGCCCCCGAGGAGTACTGGGTCACCCCGCACAAGCTCTGGAGCCCCGACGGCGTCACCCGCCCCGAGGGCCGCACCGAACTGCCGCCGCTGCTCCGCGGCTACCTCCGGCTGGGCGCCCAGGTCTGCGGCGCCCCGGCGCACGACCCGGAGTTCGGCACCGCCGACCTCTTCGTCCTGCTCTCGCTGCGCCGGACCCACCCGCGCTACCTCGACCACTTCCTCTCGCTCGTCCCGGCACGGTGACCGGGACCACGGCCCCCTCGCCGTGGCTCCCCACGGCGCCCTGCACCCCGGGCCGGTGCGCGGCCCATCCCGCGTCCGGCCCCGGCGGCGCCGGGACCGCCGAGGCCGGTTCCGTCCGGTCCGCGCTCCGGCTGGCCGCCGGGCTCGGCACGGTCCTCCTCGGCCTCCTCCTCGCCGCGCCGGCCGCCCTGCTCCCGGCCGCCGCCCGGCTCGCCCTGGTCCGCCTCTGGACGAGGGCGACGGTCCGCGCCCTCGGCGTCCGCGTCCGCTACGAGGGAGCGGCGGCCCCGGCCTCCGGCCCGCTCCTCGTCGTCGCCAACCACGTCTCCTGGCTCGACATCCCGCTGCTCGCCGCCGTCCTGCCCGGCCGGGCGGTCGCCAAGGCGGAGGTCCGCCGCTGGCCGGTGCTCGGCACGCTCGCCGCGCTCGGCGGCACCCTCTTCATCGACCGGGACGGCCTGATGGCCCTGCCCGGCACCGTGCGGTCCCTGGCAGGGGTGCTCGCGGCCGGCGGCCGGGTGCTGGTCTTCCCCGAGGGCTCTACCTGGTGCGGACGGGAACGCGGCCGGTTCCGCCCGGCCGCGTTCCAGGCCGCCCTCGACGCCGGCTGCGCCGTGCAGCCGGTACGGATCGACTACCGGCCCACCGACGCCGCGGCCTACGTCGGGGCCGACCCGCTCGGCTCCTCGCTGTGGCGGGTGGTCTCCACCCGCCGGCTCACCGCCGTCGTCCGCCTCGGCGAGCCCCTGACCGGGACCCTCCACCGGGACCGGCGCGCCCTGGCGGCCGCCGCTCAGCGTGCGGTGGCGAGGGACAGCGCGAACCGGCCCGCACTGTCGGTCCACCAGCGGTCGAGCTCCAGGTCCGCCTCCGCGAGCTCGGCCCGCACCCCGGCCTGACGGAACTTCGCGGACACCTCCGTCCGCATCTCCTCGCCCGCCGCGAACGGCACCGCGAGATCCAGCTCCGGGATCTTCACGGTCAGCGCGCGGCGGGCCCGCAGCCGCATCTCGATCCACTCCCGCTCGTCGTCCCACACCGCCACGTGCGCGAACGCGTCCGGGTCGAAGTCCGCTCCCAGCTCCCGGTCGATCACCGCGAGGACGTTCTTGTTGAAGGCCGCCGTCACCCCGGCCGGGTCGTCGTACGCGGCCACGAGCGTCGCCTCGTCCTTCACCAGGTCCGTGCCGAGCAGCAGCGCGTCGCCCGGCGTGAGCATCGCCCGCACGGAGCGCAGGAAGGTGCGCCGCTCCCCGGGCAGCAGATTGCCGATGGTGCCGCCGAGGAAGGCCACCAGGCGCGGGCCGGGCGTCCCGGGCAGCGCGAGCCCCCGGGTGAAGTCGGCCACGAGGGCGTGCACGTGCAGCTCCGGCCGCTCGCCGAGCAGCGACTCCGCCGCGCCCGTCAGCGCGGACTCGCTCACGTCCACCGGCACGTAGGCGTCGAGCCCCGGCAGCAGCGCGTCGATGAGGAACCGGGTCTTCTCCGAGGAGCCGGAACCCAGCTCCACCAGGGTTCTGGCCCCGGTCGCGGCGGCGATGTCCGGCGCGCGCTCCTTGAGGATCTCGCGCTCGGCCCGGGTCGGGTAGTACTCGGGCAGCCGGGTGATCTCCTCGAACAGCTCGCTGCCCCGGGCGTCGTAGAACCACTTGGGCGGCAGTTCCTTGGGCGAGCGGTTGAGCCCCTGGAGGACGTCGGCGCGGAGATCGGCGCCGGCGGCGTCCGGGGCGAGGGTGCGGGTCAGCTGGAACGGGCTCACGCGGAGGGCTCCTTGAGCGGGGTGAGGGTGACGTCGGCACGGGTGGCGGTCACGAGCGTGCGCCCGGGGACCTCCCGCCAGCGCGGATCGTCGTCGTACGGTTCGGAGGCCACGACCACCCGGTCGGGGCCGGTCAGGTACCAGAGGCTGTTCTCCCAGGCGGTCGCGGTGATCCGCGCACCGTCGGTCAGCAGCAGGGTGAGCCCGGAGCCGGGGGCCGCCGCGGCGACCTCCCGCACCGTGTCGGCGAGGGCGTCCCCCGGGGCGTCCCCGGACCGCAGCCGGTGCAGCACCAGCGCCCAGACCAGCGCCGAGTCCGTCCGGGCCTCCAGTCCGAGCAGCTCCCCGGCCGGAAGGGCCGCGGCGAGCGGCGCCAGCGAGCCCGGCCAGCCCCGGACGGCGCCGTTGTGGCTGAACAGCCAGGGCCCGGCGGCGAACGGCGCGGCGGCCGCCTCCCCGTCCGCGCCCGGGAGCGTCGCCCCCCGGACCGCGGCGAGCAGGGCACCGGAGCGCACCACCCGGGCGAGGTCGGCGAAGGAGAGGTCGGCCCAGATCGGGCCGGAGCGCCGGTACCGGGCCGGCACGGGGTCTCCCTCGGCGTACCAGCCCACCCCGAAGCCGTCGGCGTTCACCGTGCCGCTGGTCTGGGACCGGGGCTCCCACGACTGGCGCAGCAGGGCGTGCGCCGGCTCGACGAGCAGCTCTCCCAGGGCCGCCGGATCGCCCAGGAAGGCGATGTGGCGGCACATCAGTCGAGCTCCGCGCTGCGCGCCGTGCGGAAGCCGGCGAAGATCTGGCGGCGCACGGGCAGGTCCCAGTTGCGGAAGGTGCCCCGGCAGGCGACCGGGTCGACGGCGAAGGACCCGCCGCGCAGCACCTTGTGGTCCGGGCCGAAGAACACCTCCGAGTACTCCTTGTACGGGAACACGGTGAACCCCGGGTACGGCAGGAAGTCGCTCGCGGTCCACTCCCAGACGTCCCCGATCAGCTGCCGTACGCCGAGCGGCGAGGCGCCCTCCGGATAGCTGCCCGCGGCGGCGGGCCGCAGGTGCCGCTGGCCGAGGTTGGCGTGCTCGGGGCCGGGGTCGGAGTCGCCCCAGGGGTAGCGGCGCGAGCGGCCGGACTCCGGGTCGTACCGGGCGGCCTTCTCCCACTCGGCCTCCGTCGGCAGCCGCCGGCCCGCCCAGCGCGCGTAGGCGTCCGCCTCGTACCAGCTGACGTGCAGCACCGGCTCCTCGTCCGGGACGGGTTCGGTCACCCCGAACCGGCGGCGCAGCCACTGGGCGCCGTCCCGGCGCCAGAACAGCGGGGCCGCGATGTCGTGCTCCCTGATCTGCGCCCAGCCCTCGGGCCGCCACCAGCGCCGGTCGGTGTAGCCGCCGTCGGCCATGAAGGCCCGGTAGGCGCCGTTGGTGACCGGGACCGTGTCGATGTGGAAGGCGGGCACCACCCGGGTGTGCGCCGGCCGCTCGTTGTCCAGGGCCCACGGCTCCTCGGAGGTCCCCATGGTGAACGGGCCGCCGGGCACCAGGACTTCGGCGGGCAGCGGGCCGCCGCGCGGCGGGGGCGGCGGGGGAGCGGTCAGCGCCGCGGGCCCCTTCCGCAGCTGATGGGTGATCAGCATGGTCTCGTCGTGCTGCTGTTCGTGCTGGGCGACGAGGCCGAAGGCGAAGGCGGCGCGGAGCAGCGGGCGCTCGTCGAACTCGGCGTGCTCCAGCACGTCGAGGACGCGCAGCCGCACGTCCGCCGCGTAGGTACGGGCCTCGCCCGGCGCGAGCAGCGGCAGGGTGGGGCGGGTCGACCGGGGGTGCTCGAAGGCGTCGTAGAGCGAGTCGATCTCGGGCCGCAGGGCCTCCTGCCGGGCCACGGCCCGCCACAGCCACAGCTCCTCCTGGTTCCCGATGTGCGCCAGGTCCCAGACCAGCGGCGACATCAAGGGGGAGTGCTGGGCGGTGAGTTCACCGTCCTCGACGCAGGACGTCAGCAGATCGGTGCGGGCCCGCGCGGCGGAGAGGGCCTCCAGGGCGTGCCGGCGCAGCGCCTCGGGGTCCCGCTCGGTCCGGGTCTCCGTCATGACGCCACCACCTCCAGCTCGTCGGCCGGGCAGCTCCCGGGGACCACGTACCGCTCGTGGAAGGCGGCGACCGCCCGCCGCACCTCCTCGCTCGCCCCGATCCGGGGCAGCGCGTCGAGCGCCGCGGCGAACACCGTCAGGGCGGTGGCGTGCAGCTCCGGGTCGGCCAGGCCGTCGCGGGCCGCCGCCAGCCAGAGCGGGTTGCGCGGGGCGGGCGCGCCGCCGGCCCGCTCCGCGAGCGGCTTCACCGCCCGGTACACGGTCTCCGCCGCCTCCGGGTCCTCGAAGGCCGCGGTCGTCACGGCCACCGGCACCATCCACCCGTCCGCCCCCGGCTGGGCGTCGACCATCCGCAGCTCCAGGTGGCCGCGGGGCCGCACCGGCGGGAAGAGCGTCGTCATGTGGTACCGCAGGTCGTCCGCGTCGGCCGGCCGGGGCCCGCCCGAGCGCAGCCAGTCACGGAAGGTCATCCCCTCCGGCACGTCCCAGGGGCCCTCCTCGGCGCGTACGCACATCACCGGGGTGTCCAGGACGTGGGCGGCGTACTCGGCGCGGGGCTCCCCGTCCGGCGGGGGCGCCAGGGTCCGCAGGGGATCGAGGTCCGCCCACAGCGCCTGCCGCGTCGAGCGCCAGCCGGTGGGACGGCCGCCGTGCAGCGGCGAGTTGGCGAAGACCGCCACCAGCACCGCGCCGAGGAGATGGGCCAGCTGCCAGCGCCGGTGGTAGCCCAGCGGCCCCGGCTCCTCCAGGCCCGCGTCCAGGCAGATCTGCACGGAGGCCGAGTCGCACATCATGGCCCGCCCGGCGGGGCCGGTGCGGTCGAGCGCGGCCTCCATGGCGTCGTACCGCGGTTCGTGGAGCACCCGGCCGCGCGGCGAGTGCCAGGGGTCCACCCCGTATCCGCTGAGACCGAGGCCGAGGGGACCGAGCGCCGACCGGACCGCACGGAGGTCGGCCGCGAGGGAGTCGAGGCATTCCATGAGCGAACCGGCCGGGCGCGAGCTGAGCTCCAGCTGCCCGCCGGGTTCGAAGGTCAGGGACGACACCAGCGGCAGGGACCGCACGCTGTCGAGGGCGGTCGCGAGCCGCGGCGGCCGGACGGGTTGCCGGGGGTCGCGCAGCTCGTGCACCAGCCATTCCAGTTCCACCCCGACGGTGCGGGGCGGGCCGGTCTTGAAGCAGATACATCGCAGCAGTTCCTCCGCGTCCGCCTCCGCGAGGGGCGGGTCGCCGCGCCGTATGCCACTGGACGACATCCGTACACCTCCAGTCGTCGGGCCGGTCGTCGGGACCGGCCCCGGGACGTTCTGCTTCCACCTAAAGCCACCGCCGAGCGGCGTGCAAGAGCGCCCCGGACCGGCCGGACGCGCCCCCCGCGCCCCCGTACGGCCGGAATCCGCCCGTGTGAGGGCCCCGCCGGAACCCGGCGGCACCGCCGGAAAACCCGTTGTCCCGGCCGATCGGAAACGATCATTCTGGGGCCATGAGTGCACGACTGCGCGCGATCGCGCGGCAGACCGAGGAGATCGTCGCCGCGGGCCGCTACCGGGCCCCCGACGGCCGGACCGTCTCCCTCGCGGAGGACCTCGCCGCCGCCCTGGCCGGAACACGCCTGCACGGCCCCGAACCGGTCCCGGTCACCCCCGACACCGACCGGACCCCCACCCTCGACGTCACCGGCGAGAGCAGCCTGGCCGCCGCCCGGCGGATGACCGGCGCCGATCCCGCCCGCCCCGTCGCCGTCCTCAACTTCGCCTCCGCCCGCAACCCCGGCGGCGGCTACCTCAACGGCGCCCAGGCCCAGGAGGAGGCGCTCTGCCGCTCCTCCGCCCTCCACACCACCCTGCTCCGCGCCCCCGACTACTACGCCCACCACCGCGAGGACCGGGACGTCCTCTACACCGACCGGGTCATCCACTCGCCGCGGGTACCGGTCTTCCGCGACGACCGCGGCGCCCTCCTCGACGCCCCCTTCACCGTCGGCTTCCTGACCTCGCCCGCCCCCAACGCCGGCGTCCTCCGGCGCCGCACCCCCGCCCTCGCCGACCGCCTCCCCGCCGCCCTCGCCTCCCGCGCCGAGCGCGTCCTGGAGACGGCCGCCGCGCACGGCTACCGGCGGCTCGTGCTCGGCGCCTGGGGCTGCGGCGTCTTCCAGAACGACCCCGGACAGGTCGCCGGCGCGTTCGCCGCCCTGCTCACCGGCGACGGCCGCTTCGCCGGGCACTTCGAGGAGATCGTCTTCGCCGTCCTGGACCGCGCCCCGGGCACCCCCACCCTGGCCGCCTTCACCCGGGTCATCGGGGCGGCGGCCGCCTGACGTGCGGCGCCCGCACCCCCGTGCCAGGCTGAAGGGATACGGACCACCGTCCGACACCCGTCACGGGAGGCACGATCGTGGGCAGGAAACAGACCCGGACGAACCGGGGAGCCCGTACCGGCGGTCATGAGCACCGCACCGGGGCTACCACGAAGGAACAGACCTCGACGGCCCCCAGGAGCGAGACGTCGATGCCCCTGGTGGAGCACGCCGCGCACCGCAAGGAACGGAAGTTCGGCCACAACTGACGCGCGCCGGCCGAGCCGGCGGAGAAGCGAGGCGGGGAGCCGACGGGGGCACGGGACCCGGGTCCGGCGCCGACCGGCACCGGACCCGGGTCCGTGTCCCCTTCCGCCCCGCCGCTACTCCTCCCCGCCGCCGACCCTGATCTCCACGCTCGCCTCCGGCGCCCGCGGCGCCGGAGGCACCGCCGTGCCCAGCCGCTCCTGGGCGGCCGGGTTCATCGTGGCCAGCAGCTGCCGGGCCAGCCCCAGACCGGTCCCGCCCATGGTCAGCGCCTTGGCGAACACGTCCGCCATGCCGTCGGCGCCGTTCAGCAGCACCATCTGGTCCACGTTCCCGAACGCCGACGCGCCCGCGGACACGATCTCCGGCCACTTCTCGGCCAGCTGCTGCGCGACGACGGCCTCCTGGTTCTCCGCGAGCGCCGCCGCACGGGCCTTGATCGCCTCGGCCTCCGCCAGACCCTTCGCCCGCGTCGCCTCGGCGACCGCGAGCCCCCTGGCGTGCTGCGCCGCCGCCTCCGCCTCACCGGTGAGCCGGGTCGCCGTCGCCTTCGCGGCGCTCGCCAGCTCCGTCTCCTTGGCCTCGGCCTCGGCCGCCGAGATCCGGGCGTCCCGCTCGGCCGCGGCCAGCGTCCTCGTCTCGTACGCCATCGCGTCGGCCGGCTTGCGGACCTCCGCCTGGAGCTGCTGCTCCTTGCGATGGCCCTCCAGCTCGGCGACCCGGGTCTCCTGGACGACGACCTCCTGGCGCGAGGCCGCCTCCGCCAGCGGACCCGCCTGCCGGGCCTTCGCGGACGCCTGGTCCCGCTCCGCCTGATAGCCCGCCTGGAGGATCTCGCTGTCGCGGGTCGCCTCCGACATGCGCGCCGCGGCCTGCTGCTCGGCCTCGGTGGCCCGGCGGTTGGCCTCGGCCTGGGCGATCCGCGCGTCCCGCTGGACGGCGGCCGCGTGCGGCGCGGCCAGGTTCTTGATGTACCCGGTCGGGTCCTCGATCTCGTGGATCTGCAGGGAGTCGACGATCAGACCGAGCTTCTCCATCTCCGTGCCACAGGCCGAACGCGCCTGCCCGGTCAGCTTCTCCCGGTCACGGATCATGTCCTCCACCGTCAACCCGCCGACGATGGCGCGGAGATGGCCGGCGAAGACGATGTGCACCCGCTCGCTCATGAGCTTCTGCTGGTCGAGGAAGCGACGGGCCGCGTTGGCGATCGACACGAAGTCGTCACCGACCTTGAAGATCACCACACCGCGGACCTTCAGCGGAATGCCCTGGTGGGTCACGCACTCGACGGACAACTGGGTCTCGTTGAGGTCGAGCGAGAGCTTGCGCACCGCCTGCACACCCGGCAGCACCAGCGTGCCCCGCCCGGTGACGATGCGGAACCCCATGCCCGCGCCGAGAGCCTCGTTCTTGTGGTTGGAGCCGGAGATGATCAGAGCCTCGTTGGGTTCCGCGACGCGCCACATCATCTTGAAGACGATGATCAGGACGGCGACGGTGCCGACGACGGCGCCCGCGAGAATGCCGATGCCCATGGACATGGTCCCCCTTCACCGGAGCCGGTGCGGATCCGGTGAAGGGAGTGTGCGCCCGCGGCGGGCGCGGCTCAACGGTCCGGTCAACCCCCGTACGCGGCTGTGACATAGACGGTGCGTGGAGGGAGATGTTCCATGACGGTCACCACCGTTCCCACGTCGATCCGCTCCTTCGGGGAGGCCGGATGGGCGAGGAAGTGCTCGGCACCGCCCCGGATCCGGACGATCACCTCACCGACGAGACCCGGCCCGACGGTGCCGGTCACCCGGCCGAGCAGTCCCACCATCGAGGAGTCCATCGACGCGTCGTCCATGCCTGAACGGTACGTCAGATCCACTCGTCCAGAGCGGACATGAACCCGTCGAACTCGTCCCGGTGGACCGTGTGGCCCGCCCCCTTCACCGTACGGACCTCGAAGCCGCGGTCCGTCAGCATCCGGGCGTGCTCCGGCCGGACCAGCGAGCTCGGATCGGCCAGGGTCACCAGCGACGGCACCTCCGCCAGGGCCGGCCACATGTCGGCGCCCACGAACTCCGTCAGGCCGTGCGCCGACCGCTCGTCCCACGTCCGCACCGACGCCATCTCCGTCTCCACGTCCTCGTCCGGCCAGTGCGGGTTGAACCCCTTGATCTGCTCGCGGGTCAGCGACTTGCCCCGCACGAACATCTCGGCCCGGTAGCCGCAGGGCCCGGCCGCCAGGTGCCAGGCCGGGTCGGAGTACACCGCACGGGCCGGCGCGAGGCGCCCCACCGTCCGCGCGAGGACGAGCCCGCCGAGCGAGTGCCCGACGGCCAACTCCGCCCCGGACGGCAGGGTTTCGACGAGATCGTCGGCGTAGTCCTGCGGACGGTACCCGGCCGGTCCCGCCGCGCGCCCGCTCCGGCCGTGCCCCCGCAGGTCCACCGCGATCACCCGGTAGCCGCGCTCCGCGAGCGCCGGCCCGACCCGCCGCCAGGTGCGGTGGTCGGCCATGATGCCGTGGACGAGCAGGGCGATGCGGTCGCCCGACCCCCACGTGGTCGTGTGCAGGAGCACGGTGCGGCCTCTCTGACGGTGCTGGGCGGACGCCGGCCGGGGGTCAGCGCACGCTGCGGACGGGGCGCACGGCGAGCGCGCCGAGTACCGACAGTACGGCGGCGATCAGGAACAGCGCCGTGTACCCGCCACTCAGCGAGACGACCAGCGAGGCGGCGAAGGGGGCGACGATCTGCGGCCCCGCGTTGGCGACGTTGAGGACGCCCATGTCCCGGGCCGCGTCCTCGGCCTTCGGCAGCACCATGGTCACCAGAGCGGTGTCGACGGCCATGTAGCAGCCGAAGCCCAGGCCGTTGACCGCCGAGAAGACCAGCATCGCGGTCCAGCTCGCCGAGACGGCCGGGACGAGCAGCGCCGCCGCGGCCAGCGCCGCCGAGGCGCCCACGAAGAGCTTGCGCCGGTCGTAGCGGTCCGAGAGCCAGCCCCCGAGCACGGTGGACACCACCATCGCGAGCGCGTTGAGCGGCATGAGGACCGCCACCGCCTCCTCGGGACTCAGCCCGGCGGGCAGCTCGGTGTGGTCCTTGAGGATGTAGAGCTGGAACCCCGCCACCGCGAAGTAGCCGAGGACCAGCAGTGCGCGGCCGATGAAGGCCCACCGGAAGTCGTGGTGCCCGAGCGCGCTGCCGAAGGCCCTGAGCTGCTCCCTCACCGGCAGGGGCGCCTTCGCGGGCATGCGCCGCTCCCGGGCACAGGCGGTGAAGAGCACGGCGGTGGCGGCGACGACGGCCCCGAGGACGAGGTAGCCGGTGCGGTAGTCCTCGGAGAAGGCGGCCCCGACCAGGGCGCCGATCGTCGACCCGACGGGGAGGCCCAGGCCCACGGCCGCCGAGGCCTTCCCGCGGGCGCCCACCGGGACCCGGTCCGGCACCACGGAGGTGAGGGCCGCCTGGTAGACGTTCATGACGGCCTGCCCGAGGCACCAGACGATGGTCACCAGCAGGATCGTGTGGACGCCGCCCAGGAGCAGCATCACCGGGAGCGTGAGCAGGCCGCCGGCGAGGATCCACGGGTTGCGCCGGCCCGAGCGGTCGGAGAGGGCGCCCGCGACCGGGTTGAAGACGGTGGCGAAGATCGCGGATATGCCGGAGACCAGGCCGAAGTTGGCCACCTTGTCGGCCGGGTCGATCTCCTCGATCTGGAGCGCGAGGAGCAGTCCGGGGACGCCGACGTACAGGGCGTACATCGCGGTGTTCCCGGCGAGCAGCAGGGCGAGCAGGCCGCGGGCCGGGCGGTCGGCGGCGGGGGAGCCGGGAGCGGGTGAGCCGGTGCCGGAGGCGGTGGAGCCGGGGGAGGAAAGGGCCACGGTGCCCTCCTGGGGAGATCGCCCGACGGGGGCGAGAGACGGATCGAACGGGTGAGTTACACGTGTCACTGACACGTGTGAGCATTGTGTAGCACCCGTTTCCGGCCATCCGCCAGACCTCGGGCCGGATCGTTCTGGAAAGATGCCGAAGCGATGAGTCAGCCAACCGAACACACCCCCGAACGCCCCCTCGGGCGCACGGTCCCGACCAGCGCCGACGTCGCCCGCCTCGCGGGCGTCTCCCGGGCCACCGTCTCGTACGTCCTGAACAACACCTCGGCCGTCCGCATCAGCGAGCCGACCCGCCGCCGGGTGCGTGAGGCCGCCGAGGAGCTCGGGTACGTGCCGCACGCCGCCGCCCGGAGCCTGCGCGCCGGCCACAGCCGGATGGTGCTGCTGCCGACCTCCCACGTGCCGGTCGGCCCGCTCTACAGCCGGTTCTTCAACGACTTCCAGTGGGCCCTGCGCCGCCTCGACTACACGGTGGTCCAGTACGGCAGCGTCGGACTCGAGGGCGAGGAGGCCGCCCGCGCCTGGGCCGAGCTCCGGCCGGTGGCCGTCGTCTCCCTCGGCGCCGTCCAGCTGACCGGACAGGGCGTCGAGATCCTCAAGCGGTCCGGGGCGCGCGCCGTGATCACCCTCGGCACCGGACACGTCGACGGCACCCACGCCCTCCTCATGGACCAGGGACGCGTCGGCGAGGTCGCCACCGCCCACCTCGTGGAGACCGGCCGGCGCAGGATCGGCGTCGTCCTCCCCGAGGAGCCCGGCCTCGACATCTTCTCCGGGCCCCGCCTCGACGGCGCCCGGCGCGCCGTCCGCGGCACCGACGCCACCGTCGTACCCCTCCCGCTGCGGTACGACGAGGCGTCGGCCGACGCGCTCGCCGGACGCTGGCGGGAACTAGGCCTGGACGCCGTCTTCGCCTACAACGACGAGTACGCGATGCTCCTGATGCGCGCGCTCCAGGACGCCGGCGTGGCCGTGCCCGAGGACACCGCCGTCGTCGGCGCGGACGACCTGCTGCTCGGCCGGCTGCTGCGCCCCCGGCTCAGCACCGTACGGATCGACATGGTCCTCGGACGCGAACTCGCCGAGCTGGTCGACCGGGCCGTCCGGGAACCCGAGGTCCCGCCCCGCACCCGCTCGCTGCTCGCCTCGGAGGTCGTCCGCCGCGAGTCCAGCTGACCGGCCCCCCGGCCGGCCGCCCGCGGGAGCGCCACCCGCCGGGCCGCTCCGGGACACGCCGCCCGGCGGTCGTCCGGCGCGCCGGCGCCCGAGCGCATAGCGTCGGTCCATGAGCACAGTTCCGCAGCGTTTCGAGATCCTGCTGGTACCGGCCCACGTCGAGGACCGGGGCGGCGCGGCCGTGGCCGACAGCGCCGTGCGCACCGCCGTCGTGGAGGCCACCGGACGGCACGGCGAGACCGGATACCCGATCTACGAGGGCCACGGCGTCAGGGCCGACATCGACCCCGCGACACCCACCGTGGAGGCCCTGCTCGTCGACGGCCGCGAGCTCGACTACGGCCTCACGGCCCTCGTCCGGCCCGCGCGACGCGACTGACCTGGGCGTCCCGGCCGGAGGGGGCCCGTTGACAGCGCGGTCCGACGGGCAGAGACTCGGCGCGCGCCGGGTCGGACGCCCCCCGGGGCGACGCACCCGCCGCCAGGCGAACAGAGTCGTTCCGAAGGCCACGTGGGAGAGAACCGATGAGCATCCGCGACGTCTACATCGTCGACGCCGTCCGCACCCCGATCGGGAAGTTCGGGGGCGCCCTCGCCCCGGTACGCCCCGACGACCTCGCGGGCCACGTCGTCCGGGCCCTCGTGGACCGCACTCCCGACCTCGACCCGGCCCGCGTCGACGACGTCTACTTCGGCGACGCCAACGGCGCCGGCGAGGACAACCGCGACGTCGCGCGGATGGCCGTGCTGCTCGCCGGGCTGCCGGTCTCCGTGCCCGGCGTCACCGTCAACCGGCTCTGCGGCTCCGGCCTCGAAGCCGTCATCCAGGCCGCGCGCGCCATCGCCCTCGGCGACGCCTCCGTGGTCGTCGCCGGCGGCGTGGAGTCGATGTCCCGCGCCCCCTGGGTGCTGCAGAAGCCCGAGCGGGGCTTCCCCGCGGGCCACCAGCAGCTCCACTCCACCACCCTCGGCTGGCGCATGACGAACCCCCGCATGCCCGCCGAGTGGACGGTCCCCCTCGGCGAGGGCGCCGAGCTGATCGCCGACAAGCACGGCATCACCCGCGAGCAGCAGGACGCCTTCGCGCTCGCCAGCCACCGCAAGGCGGCCGAGGCCTGGGCCAAGGGCCTCTACGACGACGAGGTCGTCCCCTACCCGGACGTGGAGCTCACCCGCGACGAGTCCATCCGCGACGCCACGTCCATGGAGGCCCTCGCCCGGCTGAAGCCCTCCTTCCGCCCCGACGGGGGCACGGTCACCGCGGGCAACTCCTCACCCCTCAACGACGGCGCCGCCGCCCTGCTGCTCGTCGACGAGGACGGACTGCGCGAGACCGGCCGCGAGCCGCTCGCCCGGATCCGCACCTCCGCCGTCACCGGCATCGAGCCCCAGCTCTTCGGCCTCGGCCCGGTGGAGGCGGTCCGGCGGGCCCTCGGGAAGGCCGGTCGCTCCTTCGCCGACCTGTCGACCTTCGAGCTCAACGAGGCCTTCGCGGCCCAGTCGCTCGGCTGCCTCGCCGAATGGCCGGAACTGGACCCCGAGATCGTCAATCCGCGCGGCGGCGCCGTCGCCATCGGCCACCCGCTGGGAGCCTCGGGCGCCCGCCTCGCCGGATCGGTCGCCCACCAGCTGGCCGCGGCCGGCTCGGGCACCGGTCTCGCGGCCCTGTGCATCGGCGTCGGACAGGGCCTCGCCCTCGTCCTGGAGCGCTGACCGCCCGGACATCGCGCGAGGGGGGTACGGGAGACGCTCCCGTACCCCCCTCGCGGCGGATCACTTCTGCTTGGCTTCCTCCACGGACTTGCGGACCTCGTCCATGTCCAGCTTCCGCGCCTGCCCGATGACGTCCTCCAGCGCGGCCTCCGGAAGCGCCCCGGGCTGGGCGAAGATCGCCACGTTCTCCCGGACGATCATCAGTGTCGGGATCGAGCGGATCTCGAAGGCCGCCGCCAGCTCCGGCTGCGCCTCGGTGTCCACCTTCGCGAAGACCAGGTCCTCGTGGCGCTCGGACGCGGCGTCGTAGACCGGGGCGAACTGACGGCACGGACCGCACCAGGAGGCCCAGAAGTCGATCAGGACGAACTCGTTCCCGCTGACGACCTCGTCGAAGTTGTCCTTGGTGAGCTCTACGGTACTCATGCTGGTCGGCCTCCGACGTGCGTGAATGGTGGGTCCCGGCTGATTCCCGAGACGCGCACGGGAACACTGGGGCGTCATCCGAGCCTAACCACGCACGGGGGCCGGGAATTCCCTGTTATCGGCCATCAGGCCCCGTGCGCACCAGCGCCGCGGACCCGCCGGGCCGTGTCGCGCAGCCACAGCGCGCTGCGCTTGGGCGTCCGCGTCTGGGTGGCGTAGTCGACGCGCACCAGACCGAAGCGCTTGTCGTAGCCGTAGGCCCACTCGAAGTTGTCCAGGAGCGACCAGGCGAAGTAGCCGCGGACGTCGGCGCCGCGGCCGCGGGCCTCCGCCACGGCGGCGAGGTGCGCGGCCAGGTAGGCGGTGCGGTCGGTGTCCTCGACGAAGCCGCGTGCGTCGGGGACGTCCTCGTACGCGGCGCCGTTCTCCGTGACCACCATCGGCGTGCCCGGGTAGTCCCGGGAGATGCGCAGCAGCAGCTCGGCGAGGTCGTGCGGCATGACCTCCCAACCGAGGCCGGTGACCGGCAGGCCCCCGTGCGGCAGGTTCCGGGTGACCGGCACGCCGCGGGCGTCGGTGGCGGCGCCGGCCTCGTCGGTGCCCGCGGTGCGCATCGAGCGGTAGTAGTTGACGCCGAGGGTGTCGAAGGGACTGGAGATGACCTCCAGGTCGCCGTCCCTGACGGGGATCTCGACGGAGCGGGCGGCCAGGTCGTCGATCAGGTCCTGCGGGTACCGGCCGCGCAGGATCGGGTCGAGGTAGAAGCGGAAGCCGAGGGCGTCGGCCCGGCGGGCCGCCTCGCGGTCGGCCGCGGACCCGGTGGCGGGTCCGCTGGTGCCGAGCAGGTGGGTGACGGCCAGGTCCAGGGGCCGGCGGGCCGCCGCGCGCAGCCGCCGGACCGCGAGTCCGTGGGCGAGGTGCAGGTGGTGCACGGCGCGCACCCCGTCGGCGAAGGAGCGCCCGCCGGGGGCGTGGACGCCCTCGACGTGGCCGAGGATCGCCGAGCAGAAGGGTTCGTTGAGGGTGGTCCAGTGCGTGACGCGGTCGCCGAGGCGCTCGTGGACGAGCTCCGCGTAGTCGGCGAACCGGTGGGCGGTGTCGCGGGCGGGCCAGCCGCCGGCGTCCTGGAGCTCCTGGGGCAGGTCCCAGTGGTACAGGGTGAGCCAGGGGGTGACGCCCCGGGAGAGGAGCTCGTCGACGAGCCGGTCGTAGAAGCCGAGCCCCGCCGGGTTGGCCCGCCCCCGTCCGCGCGGCTGGACCCGCGACCAGGAGACGGAGAAGCGGTACGTGTCGAGGCCGAGGGCGGCGAGCAGGGCCACGTCCTCGGGCATGCGGTGGTAGTGGTCGCAGGCGGTGTCGCCGGTGTCGCCGTTGTCGACGGCCCCGGGGACGCGGCAGAAGGTGTCCCAGATGGACGGGGTGCGGCCGTCCTCGTCGGTGGCTCCCTCGATCTGGAAGGCGGAGGTGGCGGCGCCGAAGCGGAAGTGCGGGGGGAGGAGGTCGATGAGCGCGTCGTGGCGGGCGGTGACGGACGGGGCGGGGGCGGTCACGGGGTCCTCCGGGTGCCGAGAGGGCGGACGGGAAAGCGGCCCGGGCGCCCTCGCGGGCGTCCGGGCCGGGTGCGGGAGCCGGGTCAGGGCAGGCGGTGGTTCTCGTCCAGCACGACGCCGCGCTCGGGGCGGTAGAGGTCGAAGCCCCGGGTGTCGCACTGGAGGCCGCCGTTGATGCAGTGGTCGACGAGGGCCTTGAGGGTGCGCTCCTCCCACGCGTTGAAGAAGTCGTAGTGGAAGGAGTAGCCGCGTCCGCTGGCCAGCCGGACCCGGCTCATGTCGCCGTTGACCGGCCACGCCATCTTGAACTCGATCATGGGCAGGGCGACCGGGTGCGAGGCCGGGCACATGTTGTCGTTGGTGCCCGGCTTCACCACCGGGTACGCCATGTGGCTCTTGTGGTCGGGGGTGTCGAGGTAGAGGCCGTTCCAGCAGCTGGGGGCCTGCATGCGCAGGTTGAGCTGCACGTCGGGCCGGCTGGGACAGGCGGCGGGGATGTCGGTGTTGAAGAAGCTGTCACCGCACTCCCAGCCCTCGACGAAGCCCTTGTGGCTCCGGAACTCCTCGGCGGTCTGCATCGGGTTGCCGACGACGAAGCGCAGGCCCTTGGGGAAGGGCCGGACGCTCCGGTAGTCGGTGACGCCCGCCTTGTAGTAGATGACCTGCGGGCCGACGGGCAGGATCTTCTGGTCGCCGTTGTACAGCGAGGGCATCCAGTAGGCGGAGGCGTCCGCGGGCGCCTTGCAGGTGGTGCCGCCCCCGTAGAGCGAGGCGGTGGTGCTGGCGGCGTTCGTGGAGGTGTTGCCCATGAACGTGTGGTCGTGGGACTTGCCGAACTGCCCCGGGTAGACGATCGGGTCGTCCGGCGCGGTGTGGGTGACGGAGCAGCCGGCCTGGAACTCGTGGTGGTAGGCCGGGGGCGGGGTGGCGGTGGACGGGGTCACCCCGGTGACCTGGGGGACGGCCGGGATGTAGCCGTCGCCGTCGGGGTCGTCGCCCGAGGCCTGGGTGGAGGCGGCCATGACGTGGCCGGTGGCGGCGCCGCCCGCACCGTGTGACCCGTGGGCGGCGGCCGGGGCGGTCTCCCCGTGGGCGGTGGCGGCGGTGTAGGTGTCGACGGTCAGGGCGGAGACGCCCAGGGCGGCGGCGAGCAGCAGGGCGGACAGGGTCCGGCCGCGGATTCTCATCGTGTTCTCCTCGTTCTCCTCAGGGGGTCAGCTGTAGATGCCGAACTCGTGGAGCGAGTAGCCCCAGCCGGTGCCGCGTGCGGTGAGCTGGAGCCGGACGTACCGGGCGGTGGTGGCGGTGGTGACGGTGTCGATGTCGCCGTTGCCCGTCGTGGTGGTGTGGATCGTCCGCCAGGTGTTCGCGTCGTCGGACACCTGCACCTCGTAGGACTTGGCGTAGGCGGGGTCCCAGACGAGCTGCAGGGTGCGCAGGGGCCTGACCGAGCCGAGGTCGACCTGGATCCACTGCGGGTCGCTCCAGTCGCTGGCCCAGCGGGTGCCGGTGTTCCCGTCGGTGGCGTTGGTCGCCGGGCAGGGGCAGTCGCCGTAGGAGGCCTGCGCGGAGGAGGCGGTGGTGGGCCGGTTCAGGGCGATGTTGGTGCCGGCGACGGGCGGGGCGACGACCTTGACGGACTTGGTCTCGATGCCGACGTTGCCGCGGCCGTCCTCGGCCTGGACGTACACCTTCCACACGCCGAGCTTCTCGGGCGCGGTGACGGCGAAGGCGCCGTTGCCGAGGGAGCGGTACGGGACGTCGATGAGGCGCTTGTCGCCGTTGGCGTAGTTGCCGCTCAGCAGGATCTTGGTGGTGACCGGGTCGCCGTCGGGGTCGCGCACGTCGGCGCGGACGGTGAACTCGCCGCCGGCCGGGGCGGATCCGGCGGGGGTGACGGTCATCCCGCTGATGACCGGCGGGGTGTTGTCGCCCGCGACGGAGCCGGTGTAGGCCTTCTTGAGGGCGTAGTAGGAGAGGCGCTTCAGACCGTCGGGGAGCAGGTTGAACCAGACGCCGCCGAAGTCGTGCTCGATGCCGTAGTGGAAGGCGGTCGCGCCGAGGGCGACGCCCTGGTGGCCGGTGACGCAGTTCCAGGCCTTGGTGTACCCCTCGGCCTTCTGGACGTCGGTGGGCTCCTCGGGGACGCCGTTGGCGTCCTTGGGGGTCTCCCACTCGCCGGCCGGCCCGGTCTCGGTGATGATGTACGGCTTGGTGTAGCCGCCCTCCACCCAGTCCTCGCGGACCCCGCAGATGTCGCCGTAGGCGTTCATCGAGTAGAGGTCCAGGTCGGGTGCGTTGCGCTTGTAGTACGGCCAGGCGCCGGTCCACGCGTCCGTGGAGGTCACGGGGTGGTCGGGGTCGAGGGCGTGGATCCGCTTGGCGACGTCGTTGACGAAGGTCGTGTACGCGTTGCGCTGGGCCTCCAGCTCGGTGCCGCCGTAGCAGTTCTGCAGGCCGAGGACGGACTCGTTGCCGACGTTCCACATGAGCGTGGCCGGGTGGGACTTGTAGGTCTCGACCCACTTGGCGAACTCGGTGAGCATGGTGTTCTTGTAGGCCGTGTCCGTCACGTAGTTCACGCAGCCGCCGGAGCCCGGGCCGCCGCCCGGCTGGAGCCAGAAGCCGTTGATGACCTTGACGCCGCTGGCGGCGGCGGCGTCGAGCAGCGGCTTGGTGCCGGCGTCCGTCCCCCAGGTGCGGACGGTGTTGACGCCCATGGACCGCACGTCGGGCATGTAGCGGGGCGCGTCGGCCATCGCGGGGCCCCAGGTGACGCCCTTGACGGTGTACGGCTGTCCGCCCACCGTCAGCCGCCAGTCGCCCTGGCCGCCGGTGACGCGGACGGCGCCGCCGGGTTCGGGCTGGGCGGATCCGCCGCCGTAGACCCGGAACTCCCAGAGCGAGTAGCCGTATCCGGTGCCGCGGGTGACGCCCTGGAGGCGCACGTAGCGGCCGGTGCCGCTGACCGCGAGCTCGTCGGTGCCGCCGTCGCCCGCGGTCACGGAGGTGACGGTGCGCCAGTCGGTGCCGTTGTCGGAGAGCTGGATGTCGTACGCCTTGCCGTAGGCGCCCTCCCAGTTCAGGACGACCCGGCTGATGTCCGTACGGGTGCCCAGGTCGACCTGGATCCACTGGGCGTCGCTCCACTGGCTGGCCCAGCGGGTGCCGGTGAGGTCGCCGTCGAAGGCGGCGGAGGCCTTCCAAGCCTCGCCCTCGGAGGAGGAGGCGGTCGCCGTCTTCCCCTGGGAGAGGAGGGTCTCGGCCGCTGCGGCGGGGGGCGCGGCCAGCACCGTGGCGGAGCCGAGGGCGGTGGCGAGCAGGGCGCCGACGGAGACGAGCGAGGCCGTCGTGCGGGTGCGGGTGCGGGTGCGGGCGCCGGGGCGCCGTGGGGTCGTGGGGGAGGTGGTCGGGGACATGGCGGCTCCTGGCCGGAGGGGGAGGGGGGATCTCGCCTTCCGGGCGGCGCGGCGGGGACTGGGCGCCGCCCGGAAGGGGTGTGGGGGCCGGGGCGCACCGGCTGGGGCGCCCCGGCGGGCCGTCAGGGGAAGGAGACGACCGTGGACGGCACGGTCGAGGTGCCGGCGGGGACCGTGGAGGCCCCGGTGTCGTTGATGACGTGGTTGTAGTGGCCCATGCCGCCGAGGGAGACCACCAGCAGGCTGTGGAACTTCACGCCCGGCTTGACGGGTGCCTTGAAGCCGTGGTCCTGGCGGATGTTCGGGTCCACGTTGTAGTTGCAGTAGCTGCCCAGGCCCCAGGCCTCGTGGGTGTTCACCGAGTCGTCGACCCGGTAGGCGGCGTAGCCCTTCGTCGCGCCGTTCTGGATGGCGGCCTGGTTCGGGGCGTCGTACGCCTTCTCGTTCTGGTAGAAGATCGTGCGGCCGCGCTCCCCGTACCACTCGACGTCGTACTTGTTGAAGTGTTCGACGAAGAGGCCGGTGGCCAGCACGTCGTCGCCGTTGACGCGGACGCCGTAGTCGGCGCGGTTGGTCTCCCAGCCGACGCCCTCGCCGTGGTCGGCGCGCCACACCCAGGTGTGGTCGATGATGGCGTCGTCGCTGTTGACGACCACGCTGGTGGTCGCCTTGCCGGCGCCCGCGCCGCCGATGCGGACGTACACGTCCTGGACGGTGGTGGGGTTGGCGGCGTGGTCCGCGGAGGAGTTCTGCGGCCCGAGCTCCAGCAGGGTCGGGGAGTTGACCGGGCCGGCGTCGATCAGGAAGCCAGCGAGGCGGACGCCGTCGACGTCGGCGACCTTCATCGCGGTGACGCCGTTGTCCGGGATGATCGTGGCGAGGCCGAGGCCGAGCACGATGGTGTCGGCCCGGTTCACGTTGATGGTCTGGTCGACGTGGTAGACGCCCGGCGTGAACAGCAGGTGCAGGCCCTGGGCCAGCGCCTGGTTGATCGTGGCGGCGGTGGCGCCCGGCTTGACCACGTAGAACCGGCTCAGCGGGATCGACTCGCCCTGCGGGGTGCCGTTGGCCCAGCTGGTGCCGCGGGCGTTGACGCGCTTGGCGGGGGCGAAGACCTTGTACTCGGTGCCGTCGAGGTAGAGGTAGGGCTTCTCGCGGGAGACCGGGGTGGTGTCGAGCGTGGTGTAGCGGGGCTCCGGGAACGAGGTGGCCGGGGCGCCCTCGACACCGGAGAAGGTCTGGTTCCAGACGCTGTTGGACCAGCCGCCGATGGTGCTCTCGCGGGTGTACCACTGCTGCTGGGAGTAGTTGCCGATCTGGCCGTCGATCTTGGAGTCGGCGATGTAGCCGCCGCTGGCCCAGCCGTAGCCGTTCGGGGCGAGGTTGAGGCCGCCCTTGACGTGCATGCGGCGGAAGGAGGAGGCCTGCGAGACGGCCCAGCGATCGGTGCCGCTGACCGGGTTGAGGGTCAGGCCCTCCGCGCCGCGCCAGAAGTTCTGGGTGGCGTTGCCGTTGAACCAGCCGGCGTCGACGGTGACGTCGCCGTTGATGATGGTGTCGCCGGGGCGCAGGCCGAGGCCGGCGATCTGGGTGTAGAAGCCGATCTGGGCGTTGAGCCCGTTGTACGTGCCCGGCTTGAAGAGGAAGGCGTGCCGGCCGCTGCCGAACTGCGCCGACTCCTGCTCCTGGAAGACCTGGTCCAGCTTGGCCTGGATGCCGGGCGTGGACGGGTCGAAGACGTGCACGTTGGGGCCGAGGTCGCCGCCGCCGGGCAGGGCCGGGCCGTCGCCGCCGGTGGTGCCGTACACCTGGAACTCCCAGAGGGAGAAGCCGTATCCGGTGGCCCGGGTGTGGCCGTTCATCCGGATGTAGCGTCCGGTCCCGGAGAGGGTGACCTCGTCGGTGCCCCCGTCGCCCGCGGTGACCGAGGTGACGGTCCGCCAGTCGGTGCCGTTCTCGGAGGCCTGGATGTCGTAGCTCCTGCCGTAGGCGGCCTCCCAGGTCAGGACCGCGCGGCTGAGCGTGGCGCTGCTGCCGAGGTCGACCTGGATCCACTGGGAGTCCTGCCAGGCGCTGGCCCAGCGGGTCCCGGTCAGGTTGCCGTCCACGGCGGCGGAGGCGGTGAACGCGCCGCCCTCGGTGGAGGAGGCGGTCGCGGTCTTCCCCTGGGAGAGCAGGGTGGGGGCCGCTTGCGCCGTCGTGGCGGGGGCGAGGGCGAGCAGGCCGCCGGCCAGGGCAGTGACGAGTGCGCCGACGGTGGCCCGGCGGACGCGTGAGGCGGGTCGCCGGAGGACCGGCGGGGACCCGAGGGAAGACATGGGGTCTCCTCTGGATACATGGGGGAAACGTGGGAGAGCGCTCTCCCGAAACCTTGCCCGCCGGGCGAGTTGACGGTCAAGGCGTATGACACGACTTTTCTTTTGGCTTTCATTAAGTGTCGACAGCAACAGGTTCCGGCCGCCCGCGGACCGTCCTCCCACCGGACACACGGCACCGTTAAGGTGCGTGGGTGGGGAATCGAGCACCGACTCTGGAAGACGTCGCACGTGAGGCGGGGGTGTCGCGCGCGACGGTGTCCCGCGTGGTCAACGGCGTGCGCAACGTGGCTCCCGAGATCCAGCGGAGCGTCCGCGACGCCATCGACCGCATCGGCTACACGCCCAACCAGGCCGCGCGCTCCCTGGTCACCCGGCGCACCGGTACCGTCGCCCTGGTGCTCTCCGCCACCGGCCGGTCCTTCACCGCCCGGGTCTTCTCCGACCCCTTCTTCGGCCGGGTCGTCGACGGCGTCCTGCCCGTCCTGCGCCGCCGGGAGATCCAGCCGGTGCTGCTCGTCGCCGAGTCCGAGCAGGCCAGGGCGCAACTCGTCGAATACCTGCGGCAGGGCGGCGCCGACGGGGCGCTCGTCGTCCCGCTGGACGAGGACGACCCGCTCCCGTCCATGCTCCTGGCGGCCGGCCTGCCCACGGTGCTGTTCGGCCGCCCCCGCGAGGGGGAGCGGTGCGGCTACGTGGACCTCGACAATCCCGCGGGCGCCCGCCTCGCGGCCGAACACCTCTGGACCACCGGACGGCGGCGCCCGGCCGCCATCGCCGCCCCGGTCACCGCGCCCACGGCCGGGGAGCGCCTCGACGGGTTCCGGGACGCGCTCGCGGCCCACGGCGTGACCTCGGTGCCCGTCGTACGGGGCCGGTACACGGTCGACAGCGGGCGGCGGGCGATGGCCCGGCTCCTCAAGGACCACCCCGACCTCGACGCCGTGTTCGCCGCCAACGACCTGATGGCCCAGGGCGCCTGCCAGTACCTGCGCGAGCAGGGCGTCTCCGTCCCCGGCACCGTGGCCGTCGTCGGCTTCGACGACTCGGTGGCGGCCCGCAAGGCGCGACCGCAGCTGACCACCGTGCGCCAGCCGGTGGAACGCATGGCCGCCGCGATGGCCACGCTGCTGGTCGAACAGCTCGACGGCACCCGCGCCGAGCCGGCCTCCGAGGTCTTCGCACCGGTCCTGGTCGTCCGCGAGTCGGCCTGACGGCGGCGCCGAGGGGCCGCGGAGCCGCCGCGCCCGCCGACGCCGGCAACCGGGTGCCGGCCCGGGGCGTCACCCCTCCAGGGCGTCGAGCACGGCGAGCCTGTCCCCGACGCGGGCGGACGACCAGGTGCCGAGCCGGGCCCCCGGACCCCGGAAGGCCGCCCCGGGGATGCGGGGCGGCCTTCCGGACGTGTGCGCGGCGTGCGGGGTCAGCCCCCGTGCGCCTGCCGGTGGGCGCGGACGAGCTCCGCGTACCGCCGTCCGCTCGTCTTCACGGTCCGGCGCTGCGTCGCGTAGTCGACGTGGACGAGGCCGAAGCGCTTGTCGTAGCCGTAGGCCCACTCGAAGTTGTCGAGCAGGGACCAGGCGTAGTACCCGGCGAGCGGCGCGCCCTTGCGCAGGGCCCGGGCGCAGGCCGCGAGGTGCTGCTCCAGGTAGCGGGTGCGCTCGGGGTCGTGGACCTCGCCGTCGGGGCCGACGGTGTCGGGGAAGGCCGAGCCGTTCTCGGTGACGTACAGCTTCCGCACGCCGTAGTCCTCGGTGAGGCGCAGCAGGAAGGCCTCCAGGCCGCCCGCGTCGATCTGCCAGTCCATGCCCGTGCGGGGCACCTCGGGCAGCCGCACCTCGCGGGCGTGCGGGACGGGGCCGGTCGGGTCGTCGGCGACGGTGACCGGGAAGTAGTAGTTGAGGCCGTGCCAGTCCAGGGGGGCCGCGATGGCCTCCAGGTCCCCGGGCCGCTCCGGCAGCTCGACCCCGTACAGCTCCCGCATGTCGGCGGGGAACCCGCGGCCGTAGACCGGGTCCAGCCACCAGCGGTTGGTGTGGCCGTCGGCGCGGGCGGCGGCGGCGATGTCCTCGGGCCGGGTGGAGGCGGGCGCGACGGTGGAGTGGTTGGTGACCAGGCCGACCTGGGCCCCGGGCGCGGCGGCGCGGACGGCCTGGGTGGCGAGGCCGTGCGCGAGGAGGAGGTGGTACGAGGCGCGGACGGCGGCGGTGAGGTCGGTGAGGCCGGGGGCCATCCGGCCCTCCAGGTGACCGATCCAGCCGGAGCAGAGCGGTTCGTTGAGGGTCGCCCACTGGGTGACCCGGTCGCCGAGGCGTTCGGCGACGACGGAGGCGTAGGCGGCGAGGTGCTCGGCGGTGGCCCGCTCGGTCCAGCCGCCGCGGCTGTCCCGCACCCGGTCCTGGAGGGCCTGCGGCAGGTCCCAGTGGTAGAGGGTGACGGAGGGCGTGATGCCGGCGTCGAGGAGTCCGTCGACGAGCCGGTCGTAGAAGTCGAGGCCGGCGGCGTTGACGGGGCCGTCGCCGCCGGGGACCACGCGGGGCCAGGCGACGGAGAGCCGGTAGGCGTCGGTGCCGAAGCCCTTCATCAGGGCGATGTCCTCGGGCCAGCGGTGGTAGTGGTCGCAGGCGGTGTCGCCGTGGTCGCCGTTGTCGACGGCACCCGGGACGCGGGAGAAGGTGTCCCAGATCGACGGGGCCCGGCCGTCCTCGGCGACGGCGCCCTCGATCTGGTAGGCGGAGGTCGCGGTGCCCCAGGAGAAGTCCGGCGGGAAGGCCTCCAGGTCGAGCGCGGTGCGGGATTCGGGGGAGCCGGGGGAGACGGGCACGGGGAACCTCTTCGTGATGGGTGTGGAGAGGGGCGTCACTTGACCGCACCTGCGGTGAGTCCGGCGACGAGATAGCGCTGGAGGAGCAGGAAGCCGACGACGACCGGGACGCTCACCACGAGGGAGGCGGCCATCACCTGGTTCCAGTAGACGTCGTTCTGGGTGGCGTACCCCTGGAGGCCGACGGCGAGGGTGCGGGTGGTGTCGTTGGTCATGACGGAGGCGAAGAGGACCTCGCCCCAGGCGGTCATGAAGGCGTAGACGGCCACGGCGATGATGCCGGGGGACGCGGCGGGGACGATGACGCGGAACAGCGCGCTGATCGGCCCGCAGCCGTCGACCTTGGCGGCCTCGTCGAGTTCGCGCGGGATCGAGTCGAAGTAGCCGGTGAGCATCCAGATGGAGAACGGCAGCGAGAAGGTCAGATAGGTGAGGATCAGGCCTTCGCGGGAGCCGAAGAGGGCGATGCCGGTGGCGTTGCCGATGTTGACGTAGATGAGGAAGAGCGGCAGGAGGAAGAGGATGCCGGGGAACATCTGGGTGGAGAGGACCGTCACCGTGAAGACCCGCTTGCCCCGGAAGGTGTAGCGGCTGACGGCGTACGCGGCGAAGATCGCGACCACCACCGAGAACACCGTGGCCGCGCCGGCGACCACGATCGAGTTCACGAAGTAGTCGGCGAGCGGGACGGTCTCCCAGATGTCGAAGTAGGGCCGCAGCGTGAGCCCGGACGGGATCCACTCGAACTTTCCCGAGACGTCCGCGAGGGGCTTCAGGGAGCTGGAGATCATCACGTACACCGGCAGCACCACGAAGGCGGTGAGCAGGGTGAGGAAGATCCGCCGGGTCCACAGGAACGAGCGGGGCGCCGCCATGGGGGAGCGGCCGGGGCGCGGGCGCTGAGCCGCGTGCCGGGAGGTGTGCTCAGACATCGGCTGCCTTCCTTCCGCGGCTGGTGAGCAGGAGGTAGACGCCCGTGACGACGAGGAGGAAGAGCAGCAGCAGGACGGACATGGCCGAGCCGGTGCCGAAGTTCCACGTCTGGAAGGACGACTGGTAGATGTGGAGCGAGATCAGGTCGGCGGCCTCGGGCGCGGCCTTCCCGAAGAGGACGAACGGCGTGTTGAAGTCGTTGAAGGTCCAGAGGAAGAGCACGAGGACGAGGACCTGGTTGACGGAGCGCAGCGACGGCAGGGTGATGTGCCGGATCTGCTTCCACACGCCGGCCCCGTCGAGGGCCGCCGCCTCGTACATGTCGCGGGGGATGTTCTGGAGCCCGGCCATGACGGTGAGGAAGGCGAACGGCCAGCCCTTCCAGACGGAGACGACGAGCAGGGCCCAGAAGCTGTTGTCTCCGATGAGCCAGAAGGCGGGGCTGTCGCCGATGCCGAGCTGGTCGTGGAGGACGTGGTTGACCAGGCCGTTGTCCCTCTGGAACATGAACGCCCAGGTGATGACGGCCGCGTAGACGGGCAGGGCGTACGGGACGAGGAACAGGGTCCGCAGGAAGCCCCGGCCGCGGAAGTTCTCCTGGAGGAAGATCGCGGCGGCGGTCCCGAGGAGCCAGCACAGTCCCACGGACAGGACGGTGAACAGACACGTCGTCAGGAAGGACTTCAGGAGCGCCTGCCCGACGGGGGCGTCGAAGTCGATCGCGACGGAGTAGTTGTCCAGGCCCGACCAGGGAGCCTCGTTCCAGTTCCGGATGTAGAACTGCGTGAGCTCCTTGAAGCTCATGGCGATGCCCATGAGCATCGGTACGAGGTGGACGAGGAGTTCGAGGAGCAGGGCGGGCAGGAGCAGCAGGTAGGGCAGTGCGATGCGGCGACGCCCGGAGCGGCGTGGTGCGCGTGCCTCTCCGGGTGTGGCCTTGCGCACCGCCGGCTCGGTCGGGTGAGCGACGGCGGTCTCGGTCATGGTGGGGCTGCCTACTTCTTGGGCATCTGCTGCTGGGCCTTGGCGAGCTTGGCCTTCACGGACTCCGTGGTGACCGGCCGGCCGGCGGCGGCGTCGGCGAACAGCTCCTTGACCGCGGTGCCCACGACCGTCTCGAACTGGGACTCCTCGGGGACCTGGGGCAGGGCGGCGGCGCTGGTGGCGAGGGTGTCGCGGATGACGGTGAGCGACGGGGCGGCGAAGGCGGCGTCCTTCTGCGCGCCCTTGACCGGCGGGACGGAGCCGTACGCCTTGTTGAGGACGATCTGCTCCTCGTCGCTCGTCATGTACTTCACGAACTTCAGGGCGCCGTCGAGGTTCTTGGTGTTCTTGAAGACGGCCATGTTGATGCCGGCGACCATGGAGTTGGTCTGGGCGCCCTGGCCGGGCTTGCCGGACGGGACCGGGGCGGGGGCCACGCCCCACTCCTCGGGGCCCATGCCCTGCGCGGAGAAGGTCTGCTGCGGGGTCTGCCACAGGACCATGCCGGTCTTGTTCTTGGCGAAGTCACTGAGGGACTGGTTCTGCGCGTACTCGGCGTTGCCGGGGGCGACGATCTTCTGGGCGGCCATCAGGTCGATGTACTGCTTGACGGCGGCGACGGCCCCGTCGGAGGTGAAGTCGGGCTTGCCGTCGGCGGTGAAGAAGTCGGCGCCGTGCTGCTTTCCGAGGACGAACACCTGGTGGATGTTGTTGGAGAGGTTGGAGCCCTCGACCCCGATGCCCGCGTTGCCGCCCTTGGTGAGCTTCTTGCCGGCGGCGATCACCTCGTCCCAGGTGGCCGGCGGCTTGGCTATGCCGGCCTCCTTGAACATCTTCTTGTTGTAGTAGAGCGCGTAGGCCATCGAGTAGAGCGGGACGGCGGCCGGGTCCTGGCCCGGGACGCCGGTGGAGCCGAGCGCGGACTCGACGAACCGGTCCCGGCCGCCGATGGCCTCCAGGTTCTTCGCGTCCCAGGGCAGGAGTGCGCCGGTGGACTGGAGCGAGGCGCTCCAGGTGTTGCCGATGTTGAGGATGTCCGGCCCCTGGCCGGAGGTGGTCGCGGTGAGGATCCGGTTGAGCAGGTCGGACCACGGGATCACCTCCAGCTTGACCTTGATCCCGGTCTCCTTCTCGAACTGGTCGAGCTCGGGCTGCAGGACCTTCTTGTCGACCTCCAGGCTGGCGCCCTGGTTGGAGGCCCAGTAGGTGAGGGTCTTCGGCGACGACTCGGTCGCCTCGCCGCCGCCGCAGGCGGTGGCGGTGAAGGCGAGGGAGAGGGTGACGACACCGGTGACAGCGGCTCTGACTCTGCGCATGGCTCCTGGGCCCTTTCAGGGACGAGGGGGCGTGCCGATGAGGGTGGGCTTCTGGGCGCCTCGCCGTAACATCGGCTTAATTTAGGATGTGAGTTAAACCCCATGAGAAGGTCGCGTCAAGGCCTGTGCTGCGGGTATGTTGCAACGAACGACTTCAGAGACGGGGACCCACGTGCACGCGAGAACTGGCCGTACGGTGCGTGACCTGCGGCGCGAGAACCGCACCGCCGTTCTGCGCAGGCTGTACTTCGAAGGACCGATGAGCCGCCTCACGCTCGGCCCGGCGACCGGCCTCAGCTCGGGATCCGTCAGCAACGTGGTCGCCGAACTCGTCGCCGACGGACTCGTGGAGGAGGCCGGCAGCGTCGACTCGGCCGGCGGGCGCCCCCGCACCCTCGTCAGGATCGCCCCCTCCAGCGGCTTCATGATCGGCGTCGACATCGGCGAGACCCGGGTCAGGATCGAGCTGTTCGACCTCACCCTCACCGAACTGGCGCGCACCGAGCGCCCGTTGGCCTGCTCCGGCCCTCGCACGGCCCGTTACGACGTCGACCTCGTGGTCGGTCACCTCCGGGACGGCATCGCGGAGGTGCTGCGCGTCGCCGAGGTGCCCGCCGACCGTCTCATCGGCGTCGGCGTCGGGGTGCCCGGCATCGTGGCCCGGGACGCCGGGGACGGCGCGGTCGTCCACGGTCAGACCGTCGGCTGGGACGCCGTCCCCTTCGAGCGCCTGCTCCGCGCGGCCGTCGACCTGCCGGAGTCCGTTCCGTACTGGATCGACAACGGCGCCAAGACCCTGGGGCAGGCCGAGATGTGGTTCGGCGCCGGGCGCGGAGCGCGCAGCGCGGTGGTGGTCCTCTTCGGGTCGGGTGTCGGCGCGTGCGTGGTCACCGACCCGATGGGGCCGGGCCGGGCGATCGAGTGGGGTCATCTGACCGTGGGCGTGCGGGGGCGGCGCTGCCGCTGCGGGGCGCAGGGCTGCCTGGAGGCGTACGCCGGGGCGGAGGCGCTGCTCGAGCGGTGGCGGGAGGCGGGCGGGGTGCCGCCGGCGGGCGCGGACGAGGAGACGGCGCTGACCGCGATGCTCGCCGCGGCGTATCCGGCCGAGCCGGGGACGGAGCCCGACGCGACGGCGCTCGCGGTCCTGGCCGAGACCGCCGAGTACCTCGGCGCCGGCTTCGCCGACCTCATCAACCTCTTCCAGCCCGAACGGATCCTCGTCGGCGGCTGGGCCGGCCTCCAGCTCGGCACCCGCTTCCTGGAGACCGTCACCGGCTACGCGCGGGACTACGCCCTCACCTACCCGGCCAGCCGGACCGGCATCGGACTCGGCACCCTCGGCCCGGAGGCGGTCACCGTCGGCGCGGCCCTGCTGCCGCTGGTCGACTTCTTCGCACAGGGCGGCCGGCGCCCCGAGCGGGAGCCCGCCGTCCCCGCGCCCGCCTGGCAGTCCGCCCTCCAGGACCGGGTCTCCACCTGAGCCGGAACCCGTCCCCGCCCCGGCGTATCGAGCCGTGCGAGGCGGCGCGGTTGGGCCAGACTGTCCCCCATGACACGAACGGTGCAGAGCGAGCACGAGCACGAGTACGACGTGGTGGTCCTGGGGGCCGGGCCGGTCGGGGAGAACGTCGTCGACCGGGTGCGGGCCGCCGGCCTGAGCGCCGCCATCGTCGAGAGCGAGCTGATCGGCGGTGAGTGCTCCTACTGGGCCTGCATGCCCAGCAAGGCCCTGCTGCGCCCGGTGATCGCCCGCTCCGACGCCCGTCGGGTGGCGGGTCTGCGCGCCGCGGTCCACCGTCCGCTCGACGTCCCGGAGATCCTCGCCCATCGGGACGAGGTCGTCGGGGACTGGACGGACGACGGGCAGGTGGACTGGCTCGACTCGATCGGCGTACGGATCTTCCGCGGCCACGGCCGCCTCCTCGGGCCCCGCCGCGTGGAGGTCGCGGCCCCCGAGGGCGAGCGGCACGTCCTCACCGCCCGCCACGCCGTCGCCGTCTGCACCGGCAGCCGCGCCGTCCTGCCCGACCTGCCGGGACTGCCCGGGGCGCACCCCTGGACCAGTCGCGAGGCGACCAGCGCCGACCGGGTGCCGGGCCGGCTGATCGTGGTCGGCGGGGGAGTCGTGGGGGTCGAGATGGCCACCGCCTGGCACGCCTTCGGAGCGCAGGTCACGATGCTCGTGCGGGGCGGAGGCCTGCTGCCCCGGATGGAACCCTTCGTCGGGGAGCACGTGGCGGCGGCCCTGACCGCGCGCGGCGTGGACATCCGCAGCGGAGTCACCGTCAGCGCGGTCGTGCGCGACGGGGGCACGGGACCGGTCACCGTCGTCCTGGAGGGCGGCGACCACGTCGAGGGCGACCAGGTGCTCTTCGCGACCGGGCGGGCCCCGCGCACCGAGGACCTCGGCCTGGAGACGGTCGGACTGAAGCCGGGCTCCTGGCTTGACGTCGACGACAGCCTCAGGGTGGTCGGAACCGACTGGCTGTACGCCGTCGGGGACGTCAACCACCGCGCGCTCCTGACCCACCAGGGCAAGTACCAGGCGCGGATCGCCGGTGCCGCGATCGCCGCCCGCGCCCAGGGCGACGGCTCCCTCGACGCGTCGGGCTGGGGCCCGTACGCGGCGACCGCCGACCACGCCGCGGTGCCGCAGGTGGTGTTCAGCGACCCCGAGGCGGCCGCGGTCGGGCTCTCGCTCGCCGAGGCCGAGCGGGCCGGCCACCGGGTCCGGGCCGTGGACCTCGACATGCGCCAGGTCGCCGGGGCCGGGCTCTACGCCCAGGGCTACCAGGGGCACGCCCGGATGGTCGTCGACCTCGACCGGGAGGTGATCCTCGGCGCCACCTTCGTCGGCCCCGGTATCGGGGAGCTGGTCCACTCGGCGACGGTCGCGGTCGTCGGAGAGGTCCCGATCGCCCGGCTGTGGCACGCCGTGCCCTCGTACCCGACGCTGAGCGAGGCCTGGCTGCGCCTGCTGGAGGCCTACCGGGGCTGAGGATCGGTCAGGTCGCGGGCCCGGCCGTCGAGTCGGCGCCCGCGGCGTACGGGGCGACGAGTGCCCGCACCGCCGAGCGGGCCACCTCCAGGGCCGGCCGCGGATCGCGGCCGGACTGCTGGCCGAGCACCACGCGGGTGCTCAACCCGTCGAGGAGCGCCAGGAGTTCGGACGCGCGCGCCGCGGTGTCGAGGGGGGCGAACCGCCGCCGGGCGACCCCCGTCGCGAGCAGTGCCTCCAGGTCCTCGTGCCAGCCGCGGTCCAGCTCCTCCTGCGCCTCGCCGAGCGCGTCGTTGCCCGGGGTGCGGGCCCAGAGCTCGATCCACAGGGTCCAGCGCGGATCGCGCGGCCCGCGCGGCAGGTACAGCAGCAGGAACCGGTCGAGCTTGCGCTCGGCCGGGATCCGCCGGGACAGCAGCGCCCGGCGCTCCTCGGCCAGCGCCGCCTCGCTCCACCGGAGGGCGGCGAGCAGCAGCAGGTCCTTGCTGCCGAAGTAGTACAGGATGTGGCCCCCGCTGGTGCCGAGCCGCTCCGCGAGCGCCGACATCGTGAGCGAGGAGAGGCCGTCCTCGGCGATCGCCGTCATGGCCTCCTCCAGCATCCGTTCCTGGGTGACGTGCCCGTCCCGCCGTCGTGCCGACCCTGCCACCGCCACCGTCCCCGTTCCGTGGATCCGCCCTGCCTCTGCCGGATCGACCTTAATCGCAACCGCCGGGGGTCTTGACGCGGCCGGAACTCATCGCACATCTTGAATGTCATTCAAGAACTTAGAACGTCATTCAAGGTGTGGTCGAGGCAGCGCCCCGGCCGCGCACCGAGGCAGCGTTCACGACAGGAGGTGCGGTGTGCTCGGACACGAGACGACGCCCGGGACCGCGGAACCCGCGGCGGCCACGGCCCGGGACGAGGTGTTCCAGGTCGAGGAGCACGGGATCGACCCCATCCCCGACGCCGAACGGCACGGCGGCGCCAAGGACGTCTTCTGGCTCTGGTTCGGCTCGAACCTCACCTTCACCTACGTCATCAACGGCGCCCTCGCCGTCGCCTTCGGGCTCTCCTTCTGGCAGGCCACCGCCGTCGTCGTCCTCGGCGGCCTGGCCTTCTTCGCCATCGGAGCCGCCGGCCTGAGCGGGGTGCGCACCGGCACCGCCACCCTCGTCATCTCCCGCGCGGCCTTCGGCCGGCGCGGCAACTGGCCGGCCGGACTCCTGAACTGGGTCGTGAGCATCGGCTACACCATCGTGAACACGGTGGTGGGCACCCTCGCCCTCGAAGCCTTCTTCGCCGACCTCGGCTGGAGCGGCGGCTCCACCGCCCGGGCCCTCGCCCTGGGCATCACCCTCGCCCTGACCTTCGCCGTCGCCCTCTGGGGCCACGCCACCGTCCAGTTCGCCGAACGCTGGATGGCCTACGTCCTCGCCGTCGGCTTCGCCGCCCTGCTCCTCCTCGTCCTGCCGGGCGCCGACACCTCCGCGCCCGCCGCCGCACCCGGCGCCGCCAGCTGGAGCCTCGCCTTCGTCGTGATGCTCGCCGGCCCCTTCTCCTACCTCCCCATGCCCGCCGACTACACCCGCTACCTGCCCCGCACGACCTCACTCAAGGCGCTGACCTGGAGCGGAGCCCTCGGCGGATTCGTCTCCTCCGTCGCCCTCGGCGTCGCCGGGGTGGCCGCCGCGACCCAGGTCGACATGACCGACGCTGTCGCCGGCACCGAGAGCCTCCTCCCGGGCTGGTTCCAGCCGCTCTTCCTCGCCCTGGTCCTGGGCGGCTCCGTCACCAACTCGATCATCACCCTCTACTCGTCGAGCCTGAACCTCCAGGTCCTCGGCATCCCCTGGAGCCGCGCCCGCGCCATCGTGATCAGCGCCGGGGTCACCGCCGCCGGCTCCCTCGGTGCGCTCTTCCTCACCGACTTCACCACCTCGCTCCTCTCCTTCCTCTCCCTGCTGATCATCGTGTTCGCCCCCTGGGGCGGGGTCTTCCTCGCCGACATGGTGCTCCGGCGCTGCACGTACGACTCCGCCGGACTGCACGCGAGCACCGGCGGGGCCTACTGGTACCGCTCCGGCTGGCACCCGCCCGGCCTGGCCGCCCTCCTCGCGGGCCTGCTCTTCTCGGCGCTGACCTGCGACTCCGAACTCTGGACCGGCCCGCTCGTCGCCCCCCTCGGCGGCGCGGACCTCACCTTGCTCGGCGCGGCGGTCTCGGCCCTCGTGTACGTGCTCCTCGCCCGCCGGACGGTCCGGCCGATCCGGGCCTGAAGCCCGGCCGCCCCAGCCCCGGGCCGACCTCCTGGCCGTCCCCTCGGCCGTACCCGTACGGGCCGAACCCCTGCCCGCCACCCGCCGCGGCCCCGGAGACCGGCCCGTACGCCCCCCCATCCGCATCCCGAGGCGCCGCGCACCCCCCCCCGCCGGGACCGCCGGCGCCCCCGACACCGCACGAACACCCCTCGACCGCACGTCACGGAGTCACCCCGCATGAACCGCACCACCGCCCCGTCCCCCGCCCCGGCCGACCTCCTCCTCACCGGCGCCCGGATCCACACCGTCGACCCCGCGCTGCCGGAGGCCGAGGCCCTCGCCGTCCACGACGGCCGGATCGTCTGGATCGGCTCCGACGCGGAGGCGGACGCCTGGGCGGGGCCCGGCACCCAGGTCGTCGACGCCGGCGGGCGCCTCGTCCTGCCCGGGTTCATCGACGCCCACAACCACGTCCGCCTCGGCTCCGACGACGCCTGCGTCCAGCTCGCCGGAGCCCGCACGCTCGACGCGATCCACGAGCGCATCCGCACCTGGCACGCCGCGCACCCCGACGCCGAGTGGATCGAGGCCGAGGCCTTCGACTACTCCGCCGTCCCCGACGGGCGGATGCCCACCGCCGCCGACCTGGACCCGGCCACCGGCGACACCCCCGCCCTCGTCCTCAGCTACGACGTCCACACCGCCTGGCTCAACACCGCCGCCCTCCGCAGGCTCGGGGTCGACCGCGACCGCACCGAGCTGCCCTTCGGGCGGGCGGTCACCGACCCGGAGACCGGTGAGCCCACCGGCTTCGTCAAGGACTTCGCCATCAAGGGACTCTCCCGCGAAGGCCACCGCGCCCTGCGCGAACTCGGCCTTCCGTGGGCCTCGCCGGACCGGCAGTACGGCCGGCTCGCGAAGAGCCTCGACGACGCCATCGGCTTCGGCATCACCACCGTCGTCGAACCCCAGAACTCCCTCGACGACCTCGCCCTCTTCCAGCGCGCCCGTGCCGAGGGCCAGCTGCGCTCCCGGATCGTCGCCGCGCTCTTCCACCCGCGCGGCACCACCGACGCCGACCTGGACGAGTTCCGGGACGCGGCCGAGCGGTTCGCGGACGACCGGCTGCGGGTCGGACCGCTCAAGCTGTACATCGACGACGTCGTGGAACCCCGTACCGCCGCCCTCCTGGAGCCGTACGCGGGCTGCTCCCACCACCGCGGCGACACCTTCTACCCGCCCGAGGAGTTCGCCGAGCTGCTCACCCGGCTCGACGCGCGCGGCTTCCAGTGCTTCGTGCACGCCACCGGGGACCGGGGCATCCGGACCGTGCTGGACTCCGTCGAGCGGGCCCGCGCCGCCAACGGACCGCGCGACGCGCGCCACCAGGTCGTCCACGTCGAGTGCCTCGACCCGGCCGACACCCCCCGCTTCGCGGAGCTCGGCGTGGTGGCCTGCATGCAGCCCCGCCACGCGGCCCCGGACATCGCGGGCCCGGGCCAGGACTGGGCCGAGAACGTCGGCCCCGGCCGCTGGCACAAGGCCTGGCCGCTGCGCAGCCTGAGCGAGGCGGGCGCGGTGCTCGCCCTCTCCAGCGACTGGAACGTGGCCGAGATGGACCCGATGGTCGGCATCCACGCCGCCGTGACCCGCCGGCCGCCCGGCGGCGGGGAGGCGTGGACGGCGGGGGAGACGATCGACGTCGAGACCGCGGTCGAGGGCTACACGATGGGTTCGGCGTACGCCAACTTCCTGGAGCACGAGCGCGGCTCGCTGACCGTGGGCAAGCTCGCCGACTTCGTCGTCCTCTCCCGCGACATCCTGCGCGTGCCCCCGGAGCAGATCCCCGGCACGGTGGCGGAGACGGTCGTGGTGGGCGGCGAGGTGGTCGTGCGGCGCTGACGCAGGGACACGGGGGAGGGCCCGGGGCGCCCGCGCCGGGCGGCGGCCCCGCGACGGACGCGAGGACGCCCCGGAGACGGCGGGCCCCGCGCGGCCCGGGCCCTCAGGGGAGCCGGGCCGACGGACGGGCCGCCCGGGAGTGAGCCCCGCCGTCGCCGGGCGGTCCTCCGGGAGTGAGCCCCGCCGTCGCCGGGCGGTCCTCCGGGAGTGAGCCCCGCCGTCGCCGCGCGGACCTTCCGCGCCGCGGCGCGCTCGCGGCCGGTCGAGGGCCGTCCCCGCGGGTCGGCGACCGGTTCGGTGGCGGTCGCGAGGTTTCCGCTCGCGGGGACGGCGTCCGGGTCAGAGCCGGTCGAGGATCTTCCGGAGTGCGGTGACCTCCGCGGACTGGGTCCGTACGACGTCGTCGGCGAGCGCCTTGGCGGTGGGGTTCTCGCCGCCGCGCTGCTCGTCCTTCGCCATGGCGACGGCGCCGTCGTGGTGGGCGATCATCAGCTCGGCGAACCTGCGGTCGAAGGCCACGCCCTCGGCCGCGGCGAGGGACTTCATGTCCTGCTCGGACATCATCCCGGCCATGCCGTGGCCGCCGCCGGAGCCGTGGCCGGCGGACTCGGGCCTGCCCCAGCCCGCGAGCCAGGCCCTCATCTTCCGGATCTCCGGGTCCTGGGCCCGCTCGATCGCGGTGACCAGCTTCCTGACCTCGGGGTCCTGGGCCCGGCCGTCGGCCAGCCGGGCCATCTCCAGGGCCTGCTCGTGGTGGGGGATCATCATCTGCGCGAACATCACGTCCGCGTCGTTGAAGGGGCCGGGAGCGGCGGCCGCGCCACCGGAGGCGGACGCCGTGGCGGAGGGGGCGGCGGAGGCCGTGGAGGCCGCGCCGCCGTGGTCCGTGCCGCTCTTGCCGTCGTCCGCGCCGCAGGCGGTGAGCAGGAGCGCGGTCGCGCCGGCGGCGCCGGCGAGAGCGATCTTCCCGGCGGTGCGGTGGGTGAAGGAACGCATGGGTGCTACCTCGTGGTGCTGGTCGTGCATACGGATGGGGGCAGGCCGAGACGTTCACCGGGCGCGCGAGACGGCGCCCGCGGGTCGGTCGGTCTAGATCCGCAGGACGGACAGCAGGGCGAGGTCAGGGGGGCGGGGCGGGGGCGCGTGCGGCGCCCGCGCGGGCAGCAGCCGCGCGACCAGCAGGGCGAGCCAGTCGGCACGGCGGCCGAGCGCGGCCCGGAGGAGCCCCGCGAACAGCCAGCCGGCGAGGACGGCCACGCACAGGGTGGTCATGTCCGTCGACGGACCCGGCTCGTGGCGGGCGCCGTCATCGCCCTGGGGTGCGGCGGAGTGGTGGGCCGCGGTCGACGAGCCGCTCGCCGTACCGCCGCCGGCCCCCTCGGGGTGGCCGACGGCATGCATGAGGAACACCCCGAGCGCGAGCACGACGACGAGCAGAAGGTGCGCCAGGGCACCCTCCGCCCGCCTGCGTCGTTCCGCTCGGTGTGCACGCACGGTCAGGACCTCCCGGCCGCCGAATATACCGGACGGGGGTATCAGGACCGCGTCAGACCCGCGGTGTCTCGCCCGCCATCGCCGCGGCCATCCGCAGGTGCGGCGCGGCCTCGTCCGCGCGCCCCAGGCGCTCCAGGGTGCGGCCGAGCATCAGCCGCGCGTAGTGCTCGACCGGGTCGCGGTCCAGGACGGCCCGCAGCTCGGTCTCGGCCCGGGTGAGCTGGGCGGAGTGGTAGTAGGCCCGCGCGAGGAGGAGGCGCTGGGCCGTCTGCTCCGGGTGCTCCTCGACCAGGCCGGTGAGGATGCGCACGGCCGTTCCGTACTCCTTCGCGTCGAAGAAGAGCCGGGCGCGGTCCCAGCGCTCGCCGGCCGTTCCGAACTCGTAGTACGTGTCGCTCACTTGCCCGCCCCTTCCCGAGGCCCGGATCTGCCACCCTGTGGGGTGGTCGACCAGGTCAACACACCGAGATGGTTGAACATTCCACGAGGGTGGCCGTCTCCGGACAGGAACAGGTTGAGCATGAGCAATCTTGATCGCCAGGCAGCGCTGACCGTGTGCGGCGGCCGCGGGTTCGTCGTCGCCGAGCCGGTACGGGAACTCCTCAGCCCCCGCCACGTCCGGCTCGGCGAGTCGACCGAGGTCCGCCGGCTCCTCCCGAACCTGGGCCGCCGGATGGTCGGCGCCTGGGCGTTCGTCGACCACTACGGGCCCGACGACATCGCCGACGAACCCGGCATGCAGGTGCCGCCGCACCCCCACATGGGACTGCAGACCGTCAGCTGGCTCCACGACGGCGAGGTCCTGCACCGGGACTCCACCGGAAGCCTCCAGACCATCCGGCCGCGCGAGCTCGGCCTGATGACCTCGGGCCGGGCCATCTCCCACTCGGAGGAGAGCCCGCGGCCGCACGCCCGGTTCCTGCACGGCGCGCAGCTCTGGGTGGCCCTCCCCGACGCCCACCGCCACGTGGAGCCGCACTTCCAGCACCACGCCGACCTGCCCCGGATCGCGGGCGGCGGCGGCCTCACGGCCACGGTCGTCCTCGGCGAGCTCGACGGAGCCCGCTCGCCGGGCACCACGTACACCCCGATCGTCGGCGCCGACCTCGCGCTCGCCCCAGGCACCGACGCCCGCCTCCCGCTGGACCCCGACTTCGAGTACGCGGTCCTCGCCATGTCGGGAGAGGTGCACGTCGACGGCGTCCCGGTCCTCCCCGGCTCCATGCTCTACCTCGGCTGCGGCCGCACCGAGCTGCCGCTGCGCGCCGACTCCGCCGCCGGGCTGATGCTCCTCGGCGGCGAGCCGTTCGAGGAGGAGATCGTCATGTGGTGGAACTTCGTCGGCCGCACGGACGAGGAGATCCGCCAGGCCCGCGAGGACTGGATGACGGGCGACCGCTTCGGCGAGGTGAAGGGCTACAACGGCGACCGGCTGGACGCGCCGGAGGTCCCGGCGACGCAGCTGAAGGCGCGGGGGCGGGTGCGCTGACCTGGGTTTTCTCTTCTGCGTCGATTCAAGGTCGAGGGCTGCTTGGCTCCGCCGGGGCTGCCGTCGCGACTGAGGGAGGGCGCGTATCGCAGCCCCTTCCGCAGTCGTGCAGTCGGTGGGTGCACTTCCAGGGTGTGCTCGGGTGCGAGCAGGTCTGGTCAGCTGAATGCTGACCTTTTGCTGACTTTACTGACGGTTCATCAGGTGTCCTGGCGGTGTAGCGCAGACAGTGGCAACATGCCGGTCTCGGCACCGTAACCTGCGTGGCCATGGCCTGGCGGGGCGTGGTGGTACGTCTGTTCCGGCTGGTCGGCCGGCCTGCTCGGCTCGACGTTAGGCGTTGCCCCAGCCCTAACGAGCTCGTGCACAGTAAGCGGTGAGACGTCGAAGGCTGGGGCGGGGCCGGTTCTCACCTCTGTCGTTGAGGGCTCAGGTCTGCGGTCTGCTGGTGGGATAGCAGGCCAGCGACGGTCTGGACCGTGTCGCTCATGTGCTCGCGGCGGCCGAGGCGGCGGGCCAGTGCCCGCCAGTTCTTCAGGTGGGCGATGCCGTGCTCGACCCGGATGCGGCGGGAGGAATGCGCTTTGCGCTGCCGCTCGTGCATTTCCTCGTACCAGTCCGGGGCGTTCTTCTTGAACTTGCGGTGCGGTGGCGTCACCACACGTCCGCCGGTCTGAGCGCCCAGACCCTGGTAACCGGCGTCCGCGAGGACCTCCACCGCTGGACCGTCCGCCAGGAGCTTGACCAGCCCCAACTGGCGGGCGTGGGTGATGTCCGCGCAGCTTCCGGGTGCGGTCGGGCTGCTGAACAGAAGCCGTCCGTCTTCGTCGGTGAGGACCATGGTCTTGACGGCGTTCTGCTTGTTCTTCCCCAAGAACCACACGGACTATACGCCGATGCCTGGGGCGTGGCCAGACATTCACATGACGCCTGCGCTGGGGGTCCAGGCCCATCTTGACCTGCAGGGAGGTGCTCCGGCCGGTGTGATGCTGCCGATTCACTGGGGGACCTTCAACCTGGCGCCGCATCCGTGGGCGGAGCCGGGGGAGTGGACGAAGGACGCGGCTGAGGAGGCGGGGCAGGCGGTGGCGTTCCCCTGTCCCGGTGAGCCGTTCGAGCCGGCGGGGAAGCTGCCGGCGGATGCTTGGTGGCGTGGGGTGTCTCAGCCGATCGCTCGTCCGTGGCGCCGGCCGAAGCCGGAGCGGGCTCCTGTCGATGCGTCCGAGCGGGATCTCGACCTTGCGGGTGATCGGTGACGTCGGGTGAGGATGAGCTGGGCAGGGTCGTGGCCCTGCTGGCTCGCCTCTCGGCCGAGGAGCGTGATCGTGTGGTGCGCGCTCTGGACGGCCCGTCTCGGCGGGAGCCTTCGGTGTGCGCGCCGCGGTTCGTGCCCTTGCCGACCAGAGCGGGTTCGTCTGCGGTTGTCGTCCGAACACGCATCGTGGAGGGCTGAGCCTGCAGATGAAGCAGGCTGGATATCGGGTGAGGCGCTGGCAGTCACCTCACCCTAATCACGCCTCAGCACCGTGGCCCTGGTCGCCTGCTCGCCCACTCCCTCACTCGCTGGATCGTCTCGCCCGGCGTAGGCATCGCCGAGTACACCACAAACTCCGCGTAGTTCGGATTGTCGATCGGCAGCGGCGGCAGAGGATGCTCGCGTAGCCTGGCCACCAGGTATCCGGCCGCTAGCAGATCGCGGGACTTCTCGATGTCGAGATCGACCTTGCCCGCGTGCCAGTAGGAACCGTCGTATTCGATGGCCAGCTTGTGCTCCTCGAATGTCTCAACCGTGATGTCGACGAGCCAGTTCGCGCGCCGGGTGAATGCCTCATGTTGTATCGACTGGCCAGACGACGCCCGGCCGAAGGCCCGCTCAGCAGCGGACCAGTGATCAAGCTCTATACGGGACTTACCGTGCTCTCGGCACTCGGGGCAGCCGCTGCCGTTCGCCCGTGAGGGCAGGGGAGCCTCCCATGTGTGATCCGGGTTCGCGGAGCAGATCCAGGCCGGTGTGAACGAGGTCTGGGCGGTGGGCCGCACCTGCCACGCGGACAGAGGATTGGTGGGCGACCATTCCTCCGCCAGATCAGGGAAGTGGTAGGCGAGCGAGTCGAGGATGGTGCGGCATTCCGGGCAGCGTAGACGTTGGCCCTGCTCCCGGCGGGCCGGTGTCTCCTGCCATTCATGGCCGCAGTCTTCATTCCGCCACCACACGAGCTTGCGTGAACGGGGCGACACCTTCGACAACTGAGTCTTGCCGTTCTTGGCCGGGTGCCACTGTGCGGCGATTTCGGTGTTGAGTCCGAAGGCATCGGGATCGGCCTCGACTGCCTCGAGACGCGTCGCGCGTGTGTCCTGGCCGCGGCAGGACGGGCAGCCGTTACGCAGATACGTAAGCGGCGACTGGCGAGGGCGGTGCCCTCGTGGGCAGCGTAGCTGGCGCCGCTGGTAGTCCGCGACCATCACGATGCGGGGATCCGCGTCATCGTCCCAGGCGGCGAGTAGTTCGGGTATGTCTGCGACCGGCGTGGTCTGGTAGCGGGCGTGCTGCGCTTTCCATTCGGCGCGTCGCTTCGGTTCGCACTCCGGACACTTGCTCATGTTGACCATGTCGAGGATCCGTTTCCTGAACTGCAGTCCGCAGTCGGGGCAGCGCCAGGCCGCTTCCCGCAGAGCCTTGACGGTGACGGTTTCCCAGGTGGCGGTGTCGTTCTCCTCATGGTCCCACCAGTCGAGGACGGGCAGTTCGCTGTCCTTGAGGAGGTTGCGCTGCTTGGCCCCGGCGCGCTTCGTCGTCTGCCGCTCACGCCGAGGGTTGATCTGGCACTGGCAGCCGAACCCGATGTCCCCGAGTCGCTCGGCGCTCACACGACCGCAGTACCGGCACCGGACATGGTGCGGGTCGTCAGAGAAGGAGGGGCTGGTCAGTGCGCTGAGGTAGTCGTATCCGTTCTTCTCGGCGTGCTCCCGCGCCTTGACCTCGGGAACCGGGCTCAGGTCCACGTACGCGCCCATGGCCTGCCGAGCTTTGCGCGCCCACTGCCGCCAGTAGCAGGCCCGGCACGTCGCTTCCCCGTACGTGTTCTTTTCCAGGGTGTACTCGAAGCGGTAGTGCGCCTCGCAGCCGCATGCCAGGCATCGGGTCAGCCGCCACGCTTTCGGCTTCGTGAAGGGCTCCAGCGGCTCCAGGCCGCCCTCACGCAGCATGTGCGTGATGTGAGTGTCGCACCAGGTGCTTTTCGTGCGTGTGGAGAATGCAGCAGGCTGCCCGCAGTCCGGCTCGGAGCACAGTTGGGGCGACTTACGGGGCAACGTGGAACTCATGTAAGGATTTTCGCAGGTCGGCGACTTCAACGGCACGAGAACAGCTCGTTGCCGATGGTTTGGCAACGAGCTGGTGCATGGTTAGCGGCGAGAGGTCGAGAGCCTCGGTGGCACCGATGCTCACCTCGGCCATTGAGGGCCCAGAGCCACAGTCTGCTGGTGGGAGAGCAGGCCGGCGACGGCCTGGACTATGTCACTCATGTGATCGCGGCGGCCGAGGGGGACGGGTCAGCGCCCGCCGGTTCTTGAGGTGGGCGATGCCGTGCCTGACCCAGATGCGTCGGGAAGAGTAGGCCGTGTGCTGTCGCTCCTGGGGGAGAGTGACTGCAGTGGTGGTGGTCATGCGGTTAGGCCGCATCAGCGGACGTGAGTGCGGGAGCTGCTGGGTGCGCCAGACGGCAGTCCCGTGCTCAGGCTCGTCAGACGAGCCTGAGCACGGGACGGTGCGGTCCGGACGATCAGACTGCCTTCGGCTGGGAGTCGGCGAGGTCGTTCAGAACCGCGTTGACCACGGGCCAGCACATGTCCAGGGTGTCGCGGTCCGGGGCGTGAGCTTCCCGGATCTCAGCGCGCGGATGCACGAAGTTGCGGTACTTGCGTAGCTCGTGGCAGAAGCGTTCGACGTCGGCCCCGATCCAGCCGGCGTCGTGACAGGTCTTGATCAGGGAATCCAGGCTCACCCTGTCGGGGGAGGTGCGGCCGAGCAGGGAAGCGTCACGCTCGTGAACGACGTGGACGAGGACGCCTTCGAGGAGGCTGCCGAGCATGATGATGGCGGCCACGTGGGCGCCGTTGGCGTAGCAGGTGTGGGCCTCGTCCAGGCGGTGTTGGAGGAGGCCGGCCATGTTCTTGTCCGTGATGAGGTCGGTCATGGTAGCTCGGAGTTCGACTGGGCCCTGGCTGCCCGGATGGGCGAGAGAGGGGTCACAGGCGACGAGGCGGGGGCGGCCGCCGGGGTTCTCCAGGCGTACGCCCTCATGGATGAGGAAGGCGTTGACGGCGGAGATGACGGCGGGGAGTTGTTCGGGCTCGTCGAGGTACTCGCGTGGGTCAGCGAGCCGGAGAAGGACCCTCTCCAGCTCGGTGGGGTCCTCGCGGCGCCCGGTGAGCTGTGCGAGGGCCCACTCCATGCGGTACTCGCCGTCGTACTCCGGCACGCGCTGCCAGCCGGCGTGTTCCAGGAACCGGGCGATCTCGTAGCCCTTGCGGTAGTAGAGGTGTTCGTCGCCGCAGATGACGCGGGCCAGTTCCTCCAGGGTGTTGGCGTCCAGGATGCCGAGAGGGGAGTGCGGGGTCATGCCGAACCTTCCGTGATGTCTTCGAGTTCCTCGTCCTCGGCCGTTTGCAGGACAGCGAGGGGATCTGCTGCGTCGGTGGTGTCCGCGGCTTCCGCCGTGTCCTCGGTCAGGTCCTCGTCGGAGGAGAGGTCGAGCGGGGTCCACTGCACAGCGGAGGGCGCGGTGGATGGTGTGAGGGAGCGGGCGTCGTCGAAGGTGGCCGGATGGATGCCCAGCCGGTTCAGCTCCGCCCACAGCCCGGTCAGTGACTCGTCGGGGTCGAAGCGGAACTCGCTCTCTCGGATACGCCAGAACGTCCAGCCCACCCGCTGGAGTTCACGATCGCGTCGTTGGTCGCGCCGGATCTGCCCGGGCGTGGAGTGGAATCGGTCGCCGTCGCATTCCACCGCCAGACGGCTGCGGGCACCCACCACCACGAGGTCGATGCGCCTGTTCCCAGCGGGGAACTGCGGGATGACGTGGTAGCCGCGTGCCTTCAGGCGCAGGTAGACCTGCTGCTCGAAGAGGGACTCGAACGGATCCCGTGGGATCTCCGCCGAGACATCGCCGATCTGGTCGGCGGTCGCCAGAACGGCGGGCGGGTTCTCCATGTAAGCGAGGAGATTGAACCGGAGGTCTTCGTTCTTCAGGCGGTCCGGCGGAATCGAGTAGAACAGCCGCATCTGGTCCTGAGCCCGGGAAGCGGCGACGTTGTACGCCTGCCGTTCACTGCGCGCACCACCCGCAATGCGTGGCGGGTTCGTCGCCACCATCGACAGCAGGATGACGTGTCGCTCGTCTCCCTGGAACGAGGCGGGATTGCCCACCCGAATCTGGTGGCGTTCGCGTACCGGCGCCGGAATCCTCTCGTTGATCAGCTGTTCCAGCAGCTTGACCTGCCCCACCGGGCCCTGCAGGGCGATGACGCCCATGGTCTTGTCCTGGTAGGCGGGATCCTCGACCAGCCGGGCCAGGCAGTCGGCAACGGCCTCGGCTTCCTTGGGATTGCGTAGGCGGCTGTCGCGGCCCTGGGTGACGGCTCCGTCGACGAAGTGCGTCACGAGCGGGTCGAGGCGCTCACCGCCGAACTGTCGAAGTGGTTGCAGCTTGTCGTTGTAGAAGGTCCGGGAGGACCAGCCGATGATCTCGGGCATGCAGCGGAAGTGCTCTTCCAGCCGGATCACCTTCGGGAAGAACGTGGACAGCAGCTGGTAGAGATTGGTGGCAGGGGTGTAGAGCTGGCGCAGCATGGGCGGCATATCCGGCAGGTGCGTGAGGAGCCGGTCCTGGATCGCCTGGAGCCGGCCCATGCCGCTGACCGGAGGCGCGCACTGCTTGTCGTCACCAACGACAATCACGCGGGGAGCGAGCCACAGCAGGAACAGCGCGTCCATGCCGGCCTGGCTGGCTTCATCGACGATGACGACGTCGAAGACGTCGCGCTTGGGCGACACCATCTCCGCCACCTGAGAGATGGGCATCACCCATGCGGGCACCGCTCCCTGCGCCGTCCGCATGGCGTCGTGCGCTGCGGCACGGTAGCGGCCCGCGTTGCGCCCCTTGCCCTTGCCGTACGAAGCCATGTGATTGCGGTATGCCTGCAGCGCCGAACGCTGCTCCTGCGTCATGCGCTCCAGGCAGTGCAACCTGCCCCATGCGGCCGCAAGATCGCCGGTCAGCGCCTCCAGACGGCGCTCGCACTCACCCAACTCGCCTTCCAGCTGACGTTCCCTACCCGGCGTGCGTAGGCGCTTCACGAACGCGGAGGCCGTCGCCCAGGCCCATGCCTCGGCCAGGGAGCCCAGCCGCTTTTCCCAGGTTGGGTTGTCGGAATCCTCCGTCAGCTGGTCCGCGAGCAGCGGGTGTGCCCGGCGCAGACTGTCCAGGAGCACAGCGCATCGTCGCTGGCGGTGCTCGCGCCGATGCGCCTCCCGCAACGCGTCAAGTTCCTTGGAATAGCGCTCGGTGTCCTGTTCCCGGATGGCGTGTGCTGCGGCCAGCGCCTCGGGGGCGGGACGCGAACCCTCCGACGGGGTACGCAACTGCTCCTCCCACGAGGCCAGTCGGATCAGCGCCTCGTCCGCGGCCCGCCGATCCGACAACGCTGCCAGTGCCTCGGCGAAGTCCTGCCAGGCCATGCGTGAGGTGAGATCGATGTGCAGGCCGTGGCGGACGAGGACGTCGTCGATGCGCTCGCGGGCGGCACCGAAGGCGTCGACCTGCCTCAGGCGCGTGTACGCCTCCGTCAAGGACGCCAGTCGGAGTTCCAAAGGACCGTCGGAGAGGGGGGCGCCTACCTGCGCCCACCGGTGCGCGATCGCGTCCACGATGGAGAGCGCCTGCAAGTGCGCGAGGACAGCGTCGAGTTCGCTCGTCGTACTGGGCGAATGACCGTCGACAGAGCAGACGTCGAGGAGGTCCTGGGCATCCTTCTGAGCCTTCGAGGCCAGGAGGCTGCCGCGCTTGCGTAGCCTGCCACCCCCGGCGAGATGGGTTCGCAGGGCAGCGCCGGCGGTGCTGAACGCGTCGGCCTGCTGCCCCGTGAGCGCCTGGGGCAGGACCACGCGCCGTGTGACAACGGCTTCCAGCTGCTGTGATACCCCGGTGAGCTGGTCGTTGAGAGCGTCCACCTGTCGCCACATGGCGAAGTTTTCGCGTGACAGGCGGTCGGACAGGGCTTTCGTCGTCCATTTGCCGGTGTCCCACTGCTTGGCGTTTGACGGCAGGCCGAGGTGGTGCAGGGCCGTACGGCAATCGCGCGCGAGCGAGGCCAGTTCGTCGGTGACGGAGGTGTCGAGTTGCGCGAGACTGTCGCGGATGCCGACCGCCTCGAGGGACAGGCCATCGTCGGTGATGCGTCCCGCCTCAATAGCCTGACTCAGGTCCTCGGGGGAGGGGAGGGTGTCGGGATCCGGCAAAGTACCTCCGGCCCGGGGTTCCGCGGCGCCCTCGCGCAGCAGGCTCAGCAGTTCGGCTGCCTGAGCGGGTGACAGCGGCGGGAAGGAGGGTGCCGGATCGCCCTCCGGAATCAGGCCGATCCAGGAGTGGTGCTCGGCGTTGTCGCGGACGCGCTGCACGATGACGGCGAGAACACCCCCGTACCCTGGAGCGATCTCCGGGTGCCGGTACACCTCTGCCTCCCGCAGTGAGATCACCTCCTCGGTGAGCGTGGCAATCCGTTCACGTACCTCCTCGCGCTGCCCCGCAAGTTGGCGGATCTCGTCCCGCAGCTGCTCCGGATCGCTGGCAGCGACCTGGTCAGTCAGTGCGTTGATCGTCCGCTCCAGTTCGTCCGTCCCGTCCTGGCGGGCGGAGCTGAGAAGGAGGACGCACAAGTCGCGTACGGCAGGAGGAAGTTTGTCCCGCAGGACGGTCAGGGCCTGGTCCCGGGCGCTGGTCACCAGGACCCTCTGCCCCTGGGCCAGCAATGCCGAGACAAGGTTGGCGATGGTGTGCGTCTTGCCGGTGCCTGGCGGACCCTGCACGACCACGCCGGTGTCGTGTTCCAGGCGCCGCAGCACACTGCGCTGGCGTTCATTGGTCTTGCCCGGGAAGAGCGGGTCGTCCCCGAACAGGGGCGGGATCTCTCGCCCGTCCCAGTTCGCACGAGCCTCCGCGTCCAGGGGCAGCACCAGCTGTGCCAGTGCCAACGGCGCGTGCGCCTCGGAAGCCACGCTGTCGGCGATCCGCTCATAGAAATTCAGCAGGGCGTTTCGGTCCCGGGGACGCAACACCAACGCCGGGGCATACGTGAGGCGAGCCCCCGGCTCCGGCTCGCGAGGAGGCTGCCACTCGGCGCTGAACGTCACAGGACGCTGCAGTACGCGTTCCTGCCACTGGGCCAGGTGCTCCAAGGTTTCCGAGCCGAGGAGATGCAGCGACTGGGCCGCGATCTCCTCGGCGAGCGCGGCCGACCGCTCGGGGATCCAGCCGTCGTCGGTGTCGAGAAACGCCTGGTCCTCCAGCCGTACCGCTCCTTCGGCCGTCAGCCGGACAGTGAGCCGGGCGGTTTTGCGGTCTACCGAAGTCTCCACCCGGTGGGTGAGGATGTGGCGATGGACTGCGTCGCCGCGTGGGTCACTCCATGTCAACAGACCTGTGACCAGGACGAGTTCGAGCTGGTCGTCCTGCTGGGTCAGTTTCTGGTGCCAGTGGTAGACCTGCTCGTACAGCTCCCGCAGGGCCCGCTCGGCGCGCTCCCGCTCGGCCCAGCGTCGCCACCGCGCCAGCCACGGTCCGTAGGCCCGCAACACTTCGGCCGCGTCCTCGCGGCGGACGCTGTGGTCGTCGGCCTCCTCCAGCCATTGGCGACCGTCCTCGGTACGCACCAACTCCTTCCCCGGTCCCTCGCTCGCGAGCGGCGGATCCTCACCGTCCGCGTCCCGGCACAGTTCAGGGGACACCCAGCCGTCCAGCACCTCCGGCAGTGGCGGCGGGGCAGCCTGGGGCACGTGGTCGAGGGTGAGCAGGGCGCCGTCGGGCCGGTCAACGGGGCGCCGTACAGAGGCCGGCAGACTGGCGAGCCACAAACGCTCCCGTGAACGCCGGTCGTCCCGTAGACGCTGGTGGCTGCTTTGGACGACCTCTCGCAAGAAGCCGATCAGCCCAGAGGTCTGCCCGATGACATCAGGGCTGTTCGCGGCGTACCGTGGCACCTTTACCTGTCTCCCCTCAGCTGGTGACGAACGTTCCAGAATCGGGTGACCGAGGAGGCACGACAACATGGTCCGGGAGAATGGCGCGATCCACACACTGTATAGGCTGGATTAACGCACTGTAATTGGACGGCGATGGGCTCCCTTCTGAGGGGACCGCGCAGAGCGTGGGGCCGTTGCGTAGCGATTCAGGTCCTTGCACCGCCCTCCCTTTGCGGCCCTTCTCGCGTTGTGGAGAGCTGAGCTTGCAGGGGGAGCCGCGCAGTGCCCGACGGAACTGCACGGCCAATGTCGGTGGCAACGTCTAGAGTCCGCCGCATGTCTGCTTCGTCAACTGAGCTCAAGGCTGAGGAACCCCTGGCGCCGGTCTACCCCTTCAATGCGCCAGGGGAGCCGATCACCCTCTACGACGGACCCATTGGACCGGCCGGGGCTGAGGTGCCCGGGGTTGTCCAGTACGACTGCTCCCCGAAGCCCGGAATCTCGTGGCGGTTGCGTACCGAGGACTATGACCCCACCTCTATGGACAGGACTGAGCTGAGTCTGCTCGACCTCGGCATCGAACTACCGGTGTCCGCCAGAGACGCTGTGAGCGGCTGGTCCAACGGCACTTCCTACGGAGACCCCACCGCCCCGCTCGACCGTGTCGTTGCCCACTGGTTCAATCTGCCCCGATGGCATGGATCAGCCCACCTCGAGGCTCATGCTGCTGAGGGGGCGCCGCGACTGGTGTCGGCCGGACGCAGTGTGTATGAGGCTGACGGGTGGAGGATCACGCTCGACGTCCGCCCCGACCACGAGGCCGTCTTCTCTGATGTGCGCCAGGCCGACGTCTACGTCATGACCCATGTGATGGAGATCCGTCGGCTGGACGGAACCACGTTCACGTCTGCCGAGGTCACCCCGGTTCTCAGCGCTCTGCACGTGGGGCTGTCCTTCGCGCTCGGCCGGTGGGTTGCCCCCGCCCTGCCCGTCGGCCTGAACGACCAGGAGCATGCGGTGTGGGGCCAGTGGGGCCCGATGCTCTGCGACCCGGCACGCCGCATCAGCTCCGGCTGGTGGTACCCCGAAGACCAGAAGTCCTTGGCAGATCTGCTGGCCTGCCTCCTGCCCACCTTCCGCGATCCCGGCAAGAGGCAGGCGCTTCGCCTGCAGATGCAGTACGCGATCACTGCCATTGTCGATCGAGGATTTGTCGAACAGCGGATCATGAGTGGAGCTGCCGGACTGGAGCATGTGATGTGGCAGGAACTCGTGCTTAGCGGTCGGCTCACGGAAGCCGAGTACGCATCCCGCGCACGGCCGGCTCATGACAAGCTGCGTACGCTCCTGACGGAGTCCGGGGTCGATCTGAGGGTGCGCGCAGACCGTCTGCCTGCAGCCGCTGCCTATGCGACCAGACAGCAGGTAGACGGCGCTCGGCCGGCGGACGGCGCCGACGTCGTCACCCGAGTCCGTAACCGTCTTGTGCATCCCAAGGAGACGCAAGAGCCCGTCTACGGGGTCAAAGGACTGGTCACCGACGCCTGGCTCCTGACCCGCCACTACCTCGCGCTGTTGGTGCTCCGCTCGATCGGCTATCGCGGCTCCTACCAGGACCTCTCCAGGACCAACAGGTGGGTCGGTGAGACCGAGCCCGTCCCATGGGCGTGAGGTCGCAAGCCTTCAGGAGCCGACAGCGCTCTCTCCGGGCTTGGAGGCCCCTGCGGTCGTGGCTTCCGGCGTCTGCGCGTTCGCTGGGAACGACGCGACGACATCCACGAAGCCTTCCTCGGCCTCGCCACCTGCCTCATCACCCACCGACACGTCCAACGCCTTTGGTAGAGGTCGTTTTCGCCCGATGTTTCATCCCTTGATGGGGTGTTCTGTGGTGTTCTTCGGGTCGCGCCAGGAGATGGTGTTCTCGCTGGTGAGGCGGCGGGCCGTGAGGCCGGTCATCGCGAGGTGGATCATGGCTTCGGAGCGGGTGGGCAGGGTTTCGTAGTCGCGGGCCAGGCGCCGGTGGAGCATGAGCCAGCCGTAGGTCCTTTTCACCGTCCACCGCTTCGGGATCGGAGTGAAACCCCTGGTCCCGGGCTTGCGGGTGGTGATCTCCATGTTGATGCCGAGAACGGCGGCATGCTCGACGAGGTGCTGTCGGTAGCCACCGTCGACCCACACCTTGCGGACCCGGGGTGGTCGGCGGCGACCTCGTCGAGCAGCGTGGTACTGGCCACCGAGTCCTGCACGCCTGCCGCGGTGACCAGTACGGCGAGGAGGAGTCCGAGCGTGTCAGTGACGATGCTCCGCTTCCGACCGACGATCTTCTTGCCGGCATCGATGCCCTGGCTCGAGGCCGGAACGCTGGTGGAGGTCTTGACGCTCTGCGCGTCGATCACACACGCCGAAGGCTCGCCGTTCCGGCCCTCCTTCTCGCGCAGCAGTTGCCGCAGGAGGCCGTTGAGCAGTGCGGGGCCGGTCAGACCGATCAGTGTGTACAGGCAAGCGGCGATGGTCAGGGTGAGGGTCCGGCCGCGTGGGGGTGTGGTCAGTAGCCAATCGCCTGGTTGACGGCGTTGCGGATGGCCATGTCCACGGCGCGTTCGCCCGCGAGTTCGTAGTACGAGCGGGCGCTGTCGGGGTGGTCTCGCAGTACGCCGGCGACGATCCGGGCGGCTTGGCCGCGCAGTCTGCGCAGCCATTTGCGGGTCTCGATCTGCTGGTCGAACTCGTTGGAGGCCTCGTCCCAGGTGCACATGCCGCGGGCGGCCTCTTCCAAGAGGTCCCACTGCTGGTCCTCGGCGGCGCGGCGGGTGACGCCGCGAAGCCAGGCGATGGCCCGCTTGCATTCGTTGTAGTGCGGCCAGCCGGTTCCGTCGCCCTGGACGTGCCCGGTCATTGCCTCCACCAGGGTGCGGGTCTGCTCGGGGTGGTCCAGCAGGAGCGGGGCAATCGTCTCCATGTCCAGGCCGGGCAGGACGTCCAGGTAGAGCTCGTAGTCGCCGTTGTGGTCGGCGACCAGGGCCAGCAGCCGGCGGGCGGCGTCGGTGTCCCCGTCCTGGGCGGCCGCCAGAAGTTGGTGGGCCCGTGCGACGGGCAGGCCGATCTGCGGTGTGGTCTCCTGCTCGACCAGGTCGAGGAAGTCGGCGATCGTCTGCGGCCGCTGTCGCGGGTCGCGGTAGGTGCACCTGCGGACGACACCTCGCCAGGGCCCGGGGGGCAGCAGCGGCACGTTCACCTCCGGGGTAAGGCCGGTGAGCAGCCAGCCGATGACCTTGCCCAGGCTGTAGATGTCGCTGGCGGGCGAGGCATTGTGCGGGTCGACAGACAGCTCGGGGGCGCCGAACTCGATGGTTCCGATCTTGGTGCCGGTGCGGTTGGGGTTGGTGGTCTGTCCGCGGGGACGGCGCACGATGCCCCAGTCTCCGAGGACCCAGCGGTCGTCGAGGAACAGGATGTTGGCGGGCTTGAGGTCGCGGTGCAGGTAGTCCATGTGGTGGGCGTCGGCCAGGGCGGAGGCGACCGCGTCGACCAGGGCCCGCAGGGCGGTCGGGTCGCGCTGCAGCTCAGGCTGCAGGCGTTCGGCGGTGTTCTGGGCCATCGGCATGACGAACCACTCGGCGCGTGGGCTGAAGTCGAGGACCGGCATCACGTGGCGGTTGGTGCCGAGCTTCTGCGCCACCTCGATCTCGCGTAGCATCCGCGCGGTCAGGTTCTCGCGCAGCGAACGGGGCTTCTTGAAGGCGACAACGGTCCCGGTCGCCTTGTGCACGGCCTCGTGGACGATGCCCATGCCGCCGTTGCCGTCCGGCAGCGGGAACTTTTCCAGCGCGTAGTCGCTCCTGACGCCGGCGGCCAGGCGGCGCACCTCGGCGTAGGCGTCGGCGGACGGCGGCTCGGGGTCCGGGCCAGCCGACGAGGCGGCGGCCGCGTGACCGGTGACCTTTACCAGTACGGGGTGGACGGCGTCGGTGTCGTTCGTCGCCCGCACCCCCAGCAGGTACGCGGGGCCGCCTGCCGGGTTCTGAACGAGCCCGAGGACGTCGCCGAGCTGTACCTCGGCGACCGGGTCGCTGGTGCGGCCGGCCGTGTCGAGGGCGTGCAGTTCCACGCCGACGCCGGAGCCAGCCCGTCCTGCCGCCAGCACGGTGTCGCCGCCGCTGCGCGCGAGATGTCCCGGGTAGGACACCGGAGTGAGCATCCAGTCCTCACGTGTTCCGGCGCTGGTGCTGACGGCGAGGTCGACGACGGCGCTGTGTCCGCCGGCGGCGAGGAGGAAGCGACGCTCGCCGAGCCAGGCGGCCGAGCGGACCGCCGCGTCGAAGTCGAGGGCGAAGCGCTGCTGGTCGCCCACCTGCTCGTCGAGCCGCGTGAGCGCCAGGGTCGAGCCGGTTCGGGTGCCGAGCGTCGCTCCGGACCCGGACAGGACCCACACGCTGGAGTCGGGGCCGAGCAGCAGGCTGGCGTTCGCCTCGAATCCGCCGCCGACCGCCCGCAGCTCGCCGTCGCGCCATCTCACCACGGCCGGCCCGCACAGCACCCACACCGAGCCGTCCGCCGGCACCGCCGCATCGCCGTGGACGCCGGGCAGGGGCAGCCGCCATCTGGTTCCGCCCCGCTGCAGGTCCACTTCCGCGACACCCACCTCGGTGGTGATCAGCGCGCGCTCGGCGGACTCCCAGGCCATCCCGGACGGGCGCACCGGCCAGTACTCGCCGGTCAGGACGACGCAGAGGTCGATCCCCTCCGGCGTCCGGGACGGCACGCTCGACGTTCCGGACGGGCGGGCCGCCAGGGCCAGCACGGGGGCAGGCTCTGCGGGCTCGTGCAGCAGGAGCTCGTGCAGCGGGGTGTGCGGTGGCCGTGGCGGCCGGAAGGCCGAGCGGATCAAGGCGGTGAGCGGGGCGAGGTCGCAGACGGCGGCCTCGAGATGGTTCCGGTCCAGGAGGACGCCCTGCGTCCGCAGGACGGCGCTGACCTCGGCTCCGATCTCCTGGCCTGCGGCCCTCGCGCAAATCAGGACCCATCGCACTCCCGCCCCGAGTTCTCGCTCTCGGGCGGTCACCGCGACGCGGGCCGCGGTCGCTGCCTCCTCTCCCACTGCGGTCGTTACCGTGATCGCGTAGTCGCGTCCGTCGAGCTCGAAGAACACGGCCGGCTCGTAGGGCGAGCGGTAGACGAGCGTCGCATCGGGATCGGTACGCCGGATCAGCGCCGCCACCACGTCGACCAGGAGCCGGTGGCGGTCCGCCTCCGGCAGCTCGTCGCTGTGGACCTGGCCGTACTCGGCCAGCAGTTCCCGTACCTCTTGCATCGTCCCGCCCGTGCGTCGTGCCTGCCCGGGCGCCGTGCCCGCCGGGCGATCGTCCCGTACGACCCGGACTCGACGAGCGGGGACAGCCAAATCAGCGGACACCCGGTTCCGTTGGGCCCGGAGCGGGTCTGTCAATCGAACGGTGTAACGAGGGTGGTTGGGGTTACTGACGGGCTGCGGAGAGCCGGCCGTCGAAGGTGATGTCGAAGGCGTTCAGGGCAGTTCTCAGCACAGGGTCCAGCGGGTTTGAAATGGGGTCGACGCCGGTCCGCATCCGGGCCGCGTAGGGGTGGCCGTCGACCGTGAAGACGGACGGCACACGGCGGCGGCCGGGTTTCACAGCACCACGGACAGCGCTGCGGTGATTGCGGCCGCGAGCGTCAGCGTGCCGGCGAAGGCAACGGCGGCCCGGGTCAAAGCAGCAGGGTACGAGGCGCCATCAAGACGGGCGAGTTTGCCCGCGCCGACAGCAGTCAGCAGGGCAAGGATAAGGACCAGTGCGGTGACGGGCAGCACGACGAAAAGGCTGGACATGAGCGCAGCTCCCGGAGAACGGAGGGGCATTGACGTGTCCGAAGGTCGCGGAGGAGATGTTCGCCGTGGTTCAGGCGGTGGATGATGAACAATGTCGAACAAGCGGGGCGAAGGGACACGGCGGGTGGGGGACCGAAGTCGAGAGCGCGATGCCGCGCTCGCCGAGATGCGCAGGCGTCTGGCCAATGGCTTGGCGCGCGCTCGCCTGACGAAGGTTCAGCTTGCGGCCCGGACAGGGCTGGGACGCACTACGGTCCAGCAAGCATTCAACGCCAACGCACCAGTGCCCTCGGCCGACACAGTCGCGGCTCTCGCCCTGGCCCTGGATCTGCCGCTAAGGGCTGTCCCGTAAATGATCTCCGGGTCGCCTCGGCCATGGTGATCACGGTGAAGTCCGTCGTCCTATCCGGCGAGCGCGAGGTTGTGCATCCGGGCGATGCCGAGCATCGCGTGGTGGACACCTTCTCCCTTGAGGCGGCAGTGCGGAGGATCTTCCAGGTCTTCGTGCGGGCGATGACGTGCTCGACCCGGGCCCGATCCTGCTTGTGGGAACTGTTGAGCTCTTCTGCCCAGCTGCCATCACGGCCGTGAACCGGGTGCAGTCCTTGGTGTTGCCGCCCGCCACGACGAGAGCGAGCGGACGGCCCCGCCCGTATCCCGCCAGATGGATCTTGCTGGTCAGGCCGCCTCTGGACGCTCTTCGAGTGCCCTTCGCAGGGAGCACGACGTGACCGAGCACACGTCGCAGCCCAGTTCGGATGCATGATCGGAGTGCGGGACAGGGCCGTGAGAACGGATCCGGGATGCGCCTTTGTTGCCGTTCGTGATTCCGTCGAATTCGATCAGGAGCAGGGCGGAGTCGTCCTGCTGGGGTTGTGCCGTGTGGAGCCTGACGTCTTCTCGTAGCCGCTCGACACACGCGTCCACGGGGGCGGTGCGGAGGGTTCCCGAACGCTCGCCCAGCGGGTAGAACCGGCCCTGTGCGTCACGGGCTTCGGTCAGTCCGTCGGTGTGGAAGAGGACGCGGTCGCCTGCTCGGAGCAGGGTGTCGTGACGGCCGGGTTCGCAGTCGGCCAGTGCTGTGAGCCCGAGCGGGAGTCCTGGCTGCGCGGGGTCGGCCCATTGCGGGGTTCCGTCGGCCCGGACCACCAGCGGACTGGGGTGGCCGTAGTTCAGTACCGTCAGATGGCCCCGGGAGGTCAGTTCGGCCAGGACCAGCGTGGCGAAGCGTTCCTCGTCCGGCCGACGGAGCATGGCGCAGGACATGCGCAGCCCGACTGTCGTCAGGTGCGTTTCCGACGGGGCGTTCTCTCGGAAGGCGCCGAGGAGCGCGGTGCTCAGCGCGACGGTGTTCAGGCCCTTGCCCTGGACGTCGCCCATCAGCACCCTCACGCCGTTCCTGATCGGTACCACTTCGCAGAGGTCGCCTCCGATCCTGGCTCCGGCCTCGGCCGACTCGTAGGACGCCGCGAGTCGTACCGGGCCGTGGACGGCGGGCAGGGGCGGGGCGATGGCGTGCTGAGCAGCCTGTGCCACCTGGCGGGTGGCGGTCAGCCTGGCTTCCTGGCGGCGCCGGTGCCTGGCCACCGCGGCGGCGAAGGCGGTGAACAGGAGGATGACGGCGAGGGAGGACAGCCCCCTGCGGGTGGTGAGGATGTTGTCGTTCAGGGCGACCAGTCCGGCGGTCAGGGCGGACACCGCCCCGGTTGTGATCACTGCGCGCGGGGTCCCCCGGACGGTGGACGCGGCGGGCCCGACCGCGTAGGCGGGGAGAAATCCGGCCCCGTCGCCGGTGGCGACATCGATCAGGGCCACCAGCAGGACGGCACTGATACCCCGGAAATCCACGGCGCCGTGGAACGGCGTTGTCAGGTGACGCATCGAAGGCTCCTCAGGACGTGGGGGCGGTGGACCCTCAGGATTCGGTGGCGACGGGACCGCTGCGGGTGCTCTCAGCGTTGCGCCGGGTCTTCGCCCAGCCCGTGCGGCCGCGCACCAGCCGGACGAAGCCGCGCGCGGAGACGATGAAGAGGTGGTAGGCGTACAGCCAGAGCGCGACCCCCCACAGCAGGCCCGTCAGCCGGGAGCGGTCCGGGGCGAACTCGCGCCGGTAGACCGGGCCCCACAGGACGAAGGGCACGATCGAGAGCACGGCCAGGGCGAGCGCGAGCGGCCACGATGCGAGCAGTACTCCGCCACCCACCAGCAGTGCGGCCGTCATGGCGACGGTCAGAAGCAGGGTGGCCAGGTGGGCGATCGGCTGGAAGAAGGTGTAGAGCGACTCCAGGACGCCCCGGGCCCGGTAGTGGCGTGAGCTGATGATCCGTACGGCGTAGCGGACACAGGTGATGTTCCCTTGGGCCCAGCGGGTGCGTTGGGTGAGGAAGCGGCGGGTGTGCGGGAGGGCTTCCTGGGAGACCCAGGTGTCGGCGACGTGTGTGACCTTGCATCCGGCCAGCCGCATGTGCAGACCGAGTTCGTAGTCCTCCAGGAGCGCGTCGTGCTGCCAGGGCCGGCGTTCGGTGTCGGCGATCCGGTCGAGGGCGGTGAGCCGGGTGAACTGGCCGTTGCCGCCGAGGCCGACGGAGCCGGTGCGTCGGCGCAGGAGCTGCATGCCGGTGTTGGGGACGGCGAACTCGATGTCCTGCATGCGGATGAGCAGGCGGGCGTAGGCGTTGGCGAGCCGCCCGCGGTCGGGCAGCGGGCGCGGGTCCTCGACGTTACGCATCCGCACTCCGATCTGCACGCCGCCCGTGTCCGGGTCGCCGAACGCCTCGGGGCCGCTGGCGAAGTCCAGGGCGTCGGACTGCATCCGGCCGTCGGCGTCGACGACGCAAACGATGACCCGGGATCGGTCGGCGTCCTGGGGGAGGTGGTCACCGAGCGCGTCGTAGGCCGCGTTGAGCGCGGCGCCCTTGCCCGTGCGGGCATGGGGGCGCCGGCGGGACACGAGGTGGACGCGCGGGTCGCGCTCGGCGAGGTCTAGGACGATGGAGCCGGTCCGGTCGTCGCTGGCGTCGTCGATCACCCAGACGCTGGACGCCGGAAAACGCGACCGTAGTTGCGTCGTCGTCGCCTTGATGACCGCTTCCTCGTCCCTGCACGGGACGAAGAAGTGCCAGTCGAATGCGTCGGGGTCTCCGGTGGGCGAGGGCTCGCGGCGGGCGTACGAGTGGCGGGCGCCGACCCAGTACAGCAGGAAGCAGCCCAGGAGGAGGAACGGGAACACGAACAGGAAGCAGTGGTCGAGCACAGGGGCCTCCTATGGTCCACATCGTGGGAACGGGCTGGGGCCGCGTGGCTCACGCGGCAGCCGGGAGCCGTGCGGTCTCGGTCGGGTGCGCTGCCCGCGCCGGGGGGAAGCACGGCTGAGCGGCGCGGTCGGAGCGGGCCGCCTCGGTGATCAGGCCGGCGATCCGTTCGGAGGCGTGGCCGTCTCCGAACGGGCTGGGAAGGGAGCCGAGGCGCCGCAGACCGGCCTCGCCCTGCGCGATCCGGCGGTGCACGGCCGTACTGATGCCGAGGCCCGGTGCGACAAGGTCGGCGAACTCGGCCAGGGCCTCGGGGCGTTCGGTGGACCTGCGGACGGCCACCAGCGGGCGTCCGAGAACGGTCGTCTCTTCCTGGACTCCGCCAGAGTCCGAGACGAGTACGGCGGCGTCCCCGGCCAGCGCGAGGAAGGTCGCGTAGTCGACCGGGGGGATACAGGTGATGTCGTCGAGCAGTGGCTCCAGGCCTGCCTCTTCAGTACGTATCCGGGTGCGCGGATGCAGCGGCAGGACCACGGGCAGCTCACGGGCGAGGCCGGCCAGTTCACCGAGCACGACGGCCAGGACGGCGGGATCGTCGGTGTTCTCGGGGCGGTGGATCGTCGCCAGCACGTAGCCGTCCCTGGTGAGGCCGTGCTCGGCCAGGACCGCTTCGCGGGTCTCGGCGCGGGGACGGTGGCGGCGGACGGCTTCCACCACGGTATTGCCGGTGACGGTGATCCTCTCGGCGGGGAGGCCTTCGGCCAGCAGGAGGGACCGGTTGTCCGGAGTGGCGGCGCACAGCACGTCGGCGAGCTGGTCGATCAGCACGCGGTTGTGTTCCTCGGGCATGGACCGGTCGTGGCTGCGCAGTCCGGCCTCGACATGAACCAGCGGGATCGCTCGGGCGTTGGCGGCCAGGGCCCCGGACAGTGCGGCGTTCGTGTCGCCCTGGACGACGACCGCCCGGGGACGATCGGCGGCGAACGACTCGTCGAGTTCCTCGAGAGCGGAGGCGAGCTGCACCGCCCGTGGCCGGCCGCCCACCCCGTGCAGGTATTCGGGGGCGGGCAGCCCGAGACCGGTGAGGACGTCCTGGGAGAGTTCGGCGTCGTAGTGCTGGCCGGTGTGCACGACCCGGGCCGCCGGGCCGAGCAGCCGGATCAGTTCGGCGAGCTTGACCAGCTCGGGACGGGTACCGAGTACGACAGCGGCACTACGCGTGGGCAATGAGGTGATGAGGTGGTTCATACCCAAGAACATTAATGAAAACGAATTTCACAAACAATGCACTAGTGTGCTCGACTTGCGCGTAATACCCCATTAGGGACTTTGGGTCGGGACTTTCGGCGGTCGATTTCCTCGGTATGGGGACCTTTGGCCCTGTTCTCGGCGGCGGAGGGGCCCATAGCGGACAGGCCGCGCACACGCGCCCGCAGGTCGGCGTCCCGGCCCGGCTTCGGGCCGCGCGAAGGCCCTCCTCTTCCACCGCGGGATCGGGGGCGCGCACCGAGAGGCTTCGGCGAGACGGGGCAGCGGGACGGCGTCGCCCTTGATGTACCGGGCGGCGATCGGCCCGAATTCGGCGACGATCGCCCCCAGGTCCTCGACCGCCTTCAGCACCACGACCGGCTCCTCGTCCACCATCTCATCCAAGCGCTCGCGCAAGGTCCGCGGCAGGGCGGCGATGTCGTCCGGCAGCGGGAGAGCGCGCGCGGCGACGTCGTCCATGTGCGCCTCCCAGTCCTCCTCGGGCCCGGAGACGTCGTACGCGTCGCGCCCGACGCGCTCGATCTCCTCCCAGTCGAGGGAGACGGTCCGCTCGCCGCGCCACCCGCACGCGCACCGGCCGCGCATCGCTGTCGCGGTCGGCCGGCGCATGGTGCCGTCGTACACCCACCAGTCGCTCGACTCGTGGAAGTACGCGGTGCTGCCCAGGTCGAAGATGACCGGGCGCGGCTCGGTGCCGTCCGCGAGCAGCACCCCGACCTCGCCCTCGTGCGTCTCGAACCCCTCACGCCGCCAGCCCATCGAACATCCCCTCATCGCAGGTAGAGGCGGCGCCCCTCGGGCCCACCGACTCCACGATGAGACAGCGGAGCGGGCCCCCTCAGCAGAGTCGGCATATTCCATCAGCACATTGGGAGCACGCGAGATGCCGCGCGCGCCCGATTAGACCAGCGCTCGGTCACACGTCGAGGTGGTCGCGGGCGTGGTGGAGCGGTGCTTCAACCGCCTGAAGCAGTGGCGCGGCATCGCCACCCGCTACGACAAGACCGCCCAGTCCTGCGAAGCAGCCCTCGCCCTCGTCTCGCTCCTGATGTGGATGCGACCTTGAAGACAGCGCCTGGAAGACTGCCGGAAATGTCGGGTTCTGGCCTCTCTTCTGGGCCGTGTTGTGGCCGTGATGTTTGCGCCCGGACCGTGCATCCGTGCGCTGGCGGAGCCGCCTTGAAGTGCCTCCTGGTGTGCGGTGAGGTTGGGGCGCTGTAGATCTTCCGCTGGAGAAGGGTTGGACGGCCGTGACGGATTCCGGGAAGCCGATGCCGGGTGAGCTGATGACGCGCGCGTACGTGGCGTCGCTGGCGCGGCAGGCGTACCTGTGGGGCTGGGCGCTGGAGAACGTGCACAACCGCAACGTGCTGTTCGAGCAGGTGCCGGAGCCGGGGTTGGCGGGCGGGGTGATGCCGGTGGCACCGCCCGGGCGGCTGGCGATGCTGCACGACTACATCTCGCCCGACGAGCGGCAGGTCGCCTGCCCCAACCAGGACGTCGTCTACGGCATGGGCCTGGTCACCGTCGCCAGCGGTCCGGCCGTCATCCAGGTCCCCGACTTCGGGGACCGGTTCTGGGTCTACCAGATCGTCGACCAGCGTACCGAGTCCTACGCCCCGCTGGGCAAGATGTACGGCACCGAGCCCGGCCTGTACCTGCTGGCGCCCGCCGGCTGGGACGGGGAGGTGCCCGAGGGCATCGCCGGGGTCTTCCGGTTCGACACGGCCGTCTCGGCGGTCATTCCGCGGGTGTTCATGGACGACACCGACGCCGACCGCGCGGCGATCCAGCCCGTCATCAATCAGATCATGATGTATCCGCTGGCCGAGTGCACCGGGCAGCTGCAGAGCACCGACTGGTCCAAGGCCCCCGTGCTGCCCTCCTCCGGCGGCGACAGCGGCGACAGCGAGACCCACTGGGTCGACCCCGAAACGTTCTTCGACGACCTGCCCGCCCTGCTCGCCGAGGTGCCCGCCCGCCCGGGCGAGGAGGCCCTGTACGACTGGATCGGCTCGCTGACCGACCCGGCCGTCGTCAAGGCCCACGCCCGCCTGCTGCGCGAGGCCGCCGTGGCCGCGGAGGAGGAGCTGATCGGCCCGCTCTTCGAGTTCCGCAACATCGGCGTCCCGGCCGGGCACCACTGGACCACCCAGCACGACGGTGCCCGCTTCGGCACCGACTACCTCTCGCGTACCGCCATGGCCAAGGCCAACATCTTCGTCAACGCGCCCAACGAGACCGCCTACTTCTACCTCGACCTCGACGGATCGGGCGAGCGCCTGGACGGCGACCGCGCCTACACGGTCACCTTCCCCGCCGGCCAGCTCCCGCCGGCCCGGGGCTTCTGGTCGCTGACCCTCTACAACCAGCACCACTTCTTCCATCCCAACGAGCTCGACCGCTACTCGCTGGGCACGAAGAACAAGGACCTGAAGCCCAACGCGGACGGCTCGCTCACCCTGACCGTCCAGGCCGCCCAGCCCGCCGAACCCGACGCGAACTGGCTGCCCGCCCCCGCGGGCGAGGCGTTCTCCCTCTACCTGCGCGCCTACTGGCCCGAGGACGCCATCCTCGACGGCCGCTGGACCCCGCCCCCGGCCATCCCCGCGCAGCAGTAACCGCCCCGCGCACCCCGGCCCGGGCCGGGGTGCGCGGGGCGGCCGGACCCGTCCCCGAACCGATCCGAGGAGAACGTCATGGCTGCACCCGTCGACACCACCGACGCCACCTTTCCCGCCCAGGTCCTGAACGTCCCCGGGCCGGTGATCGTGCACTTCTGGGCCGAGTGGGCCGGCCCGTCCAAAATGATCAAGGGCGACTTCGACGCGCTCGCCACCACCTACGCGGGCCGGCTGACTGTCGCGCGGCACAATGTCGACCAGCAGCCCGCCACCGGGCCCCAGCAGAACCTCACCGCCATCCCCACCCTGATCATCTACAAGAAGGGCGTCGAGGCCGCCCGCAAGGTCGGAGCCCTCAGCAAGGGCCAGCTGACGGAGTTCGTCGAGTCCAACCTGTAGAGCTGACCACGCCCTCGGCGGTGAGCGCTTTGCTGAAGGCCGGGCGTGCGACGCCGCCGTGCGCGTGCCGGTCAACGAAGCCGACGGCAGAAGGGCGGTACGAAGCAGCTGGTCGCCGGCGGCGACCAGCAGCTGTCCGTCTCCGCGGTGGGCGAGGGCAGGGGGCATCCTCCGTAACGTGAATGCCGCTGGGACCGGGCCACCGCGTGGACGGATCTGCGCCGGGCAGTCCAGGAGCGCGGTGGGTCCCGCCGCTCAACCCGGTCGGAGAGTTCTCGGTGGTCACCGCCTGGCTGGACGGCAAGCCGGCCCAGCAACGCGACACGGACAGATGGAGGGCCCGGCAGCCGCTGGGCGGCGGCACCGGCCCGACGCCCCGCACGGCCGCCCCCGTCGACAACGGCAAACGGAATGCGTCCTTTACGACCAGCAACGGCAAGCGCGTCCACGCCAGCGCCGACTCCCACACGGGCGCGTTCTGACGGACGGCGGGAGGGCGGTGCTCCTCCCGCCCTCCCCGGTGCTACACGGCGCGCAGGCGCAGTGCCTTCTTGTCGGGCTTGCCCGCATCGGTGAGGGGCAGGGCGTCGGCGAAGTCGACCCGGTCGGGGACGTACATCTCGCCGCGCCCGTCACGGACCAGAACCCGCAGCTCCTCGGCACTCACCTGCGTGCCGGGGTGCAGGACGACGGTGGCGTGGACACGCTCGTGGCCGCCGTCGCCGCGCACGCCGTAGACGGCGCATTGCCGCACCGCGGGGTGGGTGTGGAGGAAGTCCTCCAGTTCGGTGGTGTACACGTGGCCGCCGACGACGGCGATCATGTCCTTGATCCGGTCCACGACGGTGAGGTAGCCGCTCCCGTCGAGTCGGCCGAGGTCGCCGGTGTGCACCCAGCCCTCGCGCAGGACCTCGGCGGTCAGCTCGGGATTCTTCCAATAGCCCTCCATCACCCCCTCGGCCCGCACACAGATCTCCCCCACCCGCCCCTCAGGCAGGACGGTGCCGTCCTGGTCTCGGATCTCCACCTCGACGCCGGGCACCACGCGGCCCGCGGTGCGCAGTACGTCGAGGCGGTCCGGGGCGTGCTCGTCGGCGGGCAGGACACTGACCGCTCCCGCCTCGAACTGGCCGTAGCCCTGCTGGAGTACCGGCCCGAAGCGCCGGACGGCCTCGGCGATGCGCACCGGGGAGGAGGGGGTGCCGCCGTAGGTGACCTGCCGCAGGCTGGAGGTGTCGGTGTACGCGGAGTCGGGGTGGTCGAGTACCTGGTAGAGCAGCGGCGGCAGCAGGAACATGTGGGTGATCCGCTCACGGGCGACGGTGGCCAGCACCTCGGCCGGATCGAAGCCGTAGTGCAGGACGACGGTGCCGCCCTCGGCCAGGGTCGCGTCGGCGAGGAACCCGCCCGCGTGGGACAGCGGGGTGCACATCAGGTCGCGCCGCTCCCCGCCGCCGACCAGGGCTGCCACCAGGCGCAGGTCCTGCATGCGGGCGAAGGTGCTGCGGATTCCCTTGGGGTGGCCGGTGGTGCCGCCGGAGTGCCGGATGAAGCACAGGTCCTGCGGTCGGGCGGCGCTGGGCAGCGGTGACGGGTCCTGGGTGCCGGCGAGTGCGAGCAGGTCCTCGCCCAGCGTGTCGTCTCCGCCGAGTACCAGAACCTGCTTGACGGGCACCATGACCGACAGCTGCGCGGCGCGCTCGGCCAGGCGCGGGTCGACGACGAACGCGTACGTCTCGACGTCCGCCATCATCGCGGCCTGCACGTCGGCACCCAGCCGCATGTAGAGGTGGTTGAAGTGCGCCCCCAGCAGATTCACCGCGTACCGCACCGCCAGCGTCTCCGGCACGTTCCCGCACAGCAGGGTCACCGTACGACCCCGCTCCACGCCGCGCCCGCGCAGCGCCCGGGCCAGCCGGTACACCAGCGAGCGGAACTCGTCAGCGTCCAGGCGACGGCCGTCCCCGACCACCACCTCCCGCCCGGGGAGCGCAGACAGGCCGTCGAGGACCGTTTCCACGTAGTTGCGAAACGGAGGTTCGTCCTCGGTGGTGGCGCACGTGCTCGTCATTCCCGGACTCCTCACGACGGGACGGGACCCGGCACGGCGGCCCGCGCCGGGAAGGCCGACCTGTGGAAGGAGGCCCGCGCCATGATCACTCGCCGCCTCACGAGCCCGGCAGGGCGCACGCGCGGAGCGCGAGAAGCACGGCCGGGCGAAACCCCGCCTCCCACTCCCGCGGCGGGCGAGCCGACACCGAGGGCACCGGCTGCCGTGGCGACGGCCCCGGTCGGCAGCCGGTGCCGTCACCCTCGACGCCGCCGGGCAGCACCTGAGCGGCGGCAGCATCTACACGCTCCCGCCTGTGTCGCGGCTCCGCCCATCGGGCGACGACAGGAATGTGAAGACACCGCCTAAGGGCTGTCCCGCAACTGTCGGGAGGGGTAAGCGTCGGGCTGGTCTGCTGCTGCGGCCCAGCGACGGATGTGTGGGTCGGGATGGATGCGGGCGGATGCGAGTGTGCTTTCAAGTAGTTCGTGCAGGGGTGGCGGGTATGCCGCGCGGGAGGTAGGCAGGCCCAGCAGGACACGGTGGCGCATCTGCAGGTCGGTGGCTTCGGCGAACGCCCGCAGGGATGCCTCCAGCCAAGCGGCCTTGATGTCCTGTGACTCGTCCAGAGCGGGATCACGTACCCCGCCGGGTCCGTACGCTGGAGTCCGATCTGCACGCAAGGGCACATGGGCGCTGTACCAGGCCCGCACGGCACCAGCCCGCTCGGCGTCCGTGCCGATCCGCAGGTAGTCGACCAATGCCGCCATCACACGGCGGCGTCCGAATGCGTAGACCGCCGGCTCAACAAACCAGCGGCAGAAACTGGGATCCGGGTCGTACACGGCTGCCGCCATCAGCGGGGCGAACCACTCCTCGGGCAGACTCGCACGTTCGAGCAGGGGCTTACGCACCGCATGGGCAAGGTGGCGGGCATGCCGGTCCTTCGGCTCCATGCTGACGTCTCCGATGCCCAGCAGCCGGGCCACCTCTGTCACGCATGTCAGGAATGAACGCGGTTCTATGCCGCTCTGCTCGTCTTCGGTCACGGCAGCATTCTGGACCGGCCGTATCTGCAGGCACAGGCCCGATGGCCGCTGGCGCTTGGGCGGAAGAGCACTCGCTCGACCTCCCGCGGGTGGAACGATCACGGTGTGGCTGGTGTGATCACGGCGTCGGAGCCGTCCTGGATAGCCCCGTTCTCCGGGCTGAGCCCTCGCGCCTTCGGGAAGTTTGTGACTGTGCTTCGACGTGAGGGTGCGGATGTGGTCCGCAGGGGCCGGCCGTGGAGCCTTCCACTGGAGGACCGGGCCCTGTTGGTGGCAGCGTACTGGCGCACGAACCTGACCATGCGCCAGCTCGCCCCGTTGTTCGGGGTCTCCAAGTCTGCCGCGGACCGGATCATCGACCACCTCGGGCCGATGCTCGCGCTGCAGCCCCGTCAGCGTTTCGCCAAGAACACGGTGCTCATCGTGGACGGGACCTTGGTCCCCACCCGGGACCACAGCATTGCCGAGCGGTCGAAGAACTACCGGTACTCCACCAACCACCAGGTCGTCATCGACGCCGACACTAGGCGCGTCGTCGTGGTCGGCCGACCGCTCGCCGGGAACCGCAACGACTGCAGGGCCTGGGAGGAATCCGGCGCCAAGGCCGCTGTCGGCAAGACCCTCGTGATCGCCGACGGCGGCTACCCGGGCACCGGCCTCGTCATCCCACACCGTCGCGAGCGCGGTCAGATCGAACTGCCGGGCTGGAAAGAAGAGCACAACAGGTCCCACAAGCAGGTTCGGGCCCGGGTCGAGCACGTCTTCGCCCGCATGAAGACCTGGAAGATCCTCCGCGACTGCCGCCTCAAGGGAGACGGTGTCCACCACGCGATGCTCGGCATCGCTCGGATGCACAACCTCGCTCTCGCCGGATAGACCAACCGGCTTCACCGTGATCAACCATGGCCGAGGCGACCCGGAGATCATTTACGGGACAGCCCTTAGCCGTAGATGCTGGGGACGCCGACGCCCTGTGGGTCCTGGTCCTCTTGCAGGAACGGTCGGGCAACCACCTGAGCGCAGAGGAACTGGCACGACAAAGTGCCGCAGCCGGCCGCCCCCAAACCTTGCGCAACTTGGCGGTGTTGAGGGCGAAAGCGGGGGACGTCGCAAGCGCCGAGATCCTTTTCCGCCAGGCTGCCGACGCCGGATACCCCTACGCCCTGCGTGATCTTGCGCGGTGGCTGGACGAGACCGGGGACCGAGCTGGTGCAGAGGCCGTCTCTCGGCGGGCCACCGAAGTCGTTGGCTCACCTGACGGTCTGCGTGCCCTGGCTCGATGGCGAGAGTGGAACGGCGACGAGAAGCGTGCTGTGTCGATGTACCGCAAGGCCGCAGAAGCCGGTGACAGCTACGCCTTGATGGACCATGCGGCATTGTGCGAGAAGGCGGGCCGGCACAGCGAAGCCGCTGAGCTGTACCGTGCGGCAGCCGACGCCGGGAGTGCCGAGGCTCTGCGCGTCCTCATTTCGCGCCAGGAAGCACAGGGGAACTCGCAGGACGTGGAAGCGCTCTACCGCGAGGTAGCAGACACCGGCCGCTCATGGCTCTTCCGCCTGGAGCTCGAGGCGCGGTGGCCCCATGGACTGGACGCGGATGGGATCCCCAGCGAATCCTGGAAGTGACTGCGTCCCCGGCACGTACCGGGGGCGAGCAGGGTGATCTCGCTAGGGGTGAAGACGCGGAGTGGCGGGCTTTTGGGCTTCTGTTGACTCCAAGAATCAAGAACGGCTTTTGGCCCAAGAACCACACGGACTATACGCCGATGCCTGGGGCGTGGCCAGACATTCACATGACGCCCGCGCAGGGGGTCCAGGCCCATCTTGACCTGCAGGGAGGTGCTCCGGCCGGTGTGATGCTGCCGATTCACTGGGGGACCTTCAACCTGGCGCCGCATCCGTGGGCGGAGCCGGGGGAGTGGACGAAGGACGCGGCTGAGGAGGCGGGGCAGGCGGTGGCGTTCCCCTGTCCCGGTGAGCCGTTCGAGCCGGCGGGGAAGCTGCCGGCGGATGCTTGGTGGCGTGGGGTGTCTCAGCCGATCGCTCGTCCGTGGCGCCGGCCGAAGCCGGAGCGGGCTCCTGTCGATGCGTCCGAGCGGGATCTCGACCTTGCGGGTGATCGGTGACGTCGGGTGAGGATGAGCTGGGCAGGGTCGTGGCCCTGCTGGCTCGCCTCTCGGCCGAGGAGCGTGATCGTGTGGTGCGCGCTCTGGACGGCCCGTCTCGGCGGGAGCCTTCGGTGTGCGCGCCGCGGTTCGTGCTCTTGCCGACCGGGACGGGTTCGTCCTCGGTTGTTGTCCGAACGCGCGTCGTGGCTGCCTGAGACGTCATTGCATTTGGCAGGGTCGGTCAGCGGCGGACTCTGGTGGGGATCGCTGAACGGCTGGTGCTGCACGTGGCAGCAGTTGCCGTCCGCGTCGTTCGGGTCCTCGGGAGTGCCAGCCCGCCGGCGCTTCTCCGAGGGGACGAAGGCCAGAGGGGGGCCAATCTCTACCGCCTGGTCCTCGACGAGCTCAGGGCCCGAGGCGAGGTGGACTGGTCCCGCTGCGCGATCGACTCGGTGAACACGCGGGCCGTGAAAAGAGGGACCTGACAGGTCCGAATCCTGTGGACCGGGGCAAGTACGGCTCGAAGATTCACTTGATTACCGAGCGGACGGGTCTGCCCATCTCTCTGTCGCGATCTCGGCGGCGAACCTGCACGACAATCAGGTCCTGAAGCCGGTGGAACTCGCACAGGGCGAGTCCCAGGTTGGGGACCTGGACCTTGAGGGCGAGCGGTGGCGGCGGACGAGGAACTGGAGTAGGTCGCTCGCCTCTGGGGCAGTCTGATCTGATCTCCTAGGAACGCGAGCGAGCAGTTCTGGCCATAGGCGGTCCACCACGCGATGAGCCACGGGAGCGTCCTCAGAAGCCTGAGCTGCAGCCTCCGCGAAAGGATCTTCTTCGGTCGTCGTGCGCACGACGACCGACGTGGCAGGAGATCATGCTGCATGCCCCCGCTGTCACCCGATCAGGCAACGGTTCAGCCTGGCTGGGTGGGCTTGCTATGACGTAACGTCAGAAAGCTTTGCTTCCAGTGTCATTGTGTAGCTAGCATGCTTGAACCCTACTGCTGACGAGAGGTGGCGCCGGTTGGCCAGGCATCATCTGCGCTTCGCGCCTCAGATCCTCACACGTCTCGGAGAAGAGCTTGTTCCGCATCCGGACATGGGGATCATGGAGTTGGTGCGTAACGCGTACGACGCCGACGCCACCGAGTGCGGCATCGAGTTGGTCAACCCTGCGCGCCCTGGCGGCTCGATCATTGTTTCGGACGACGGTCACGGTATGACCGATGCCGAGCTCACCTCAGACTTCCTGCTGATCGGCAGTTCCAGGAAACCGTCGTTGCCGTTCACCAGGAGCGGTCGAAGGCGGGTCGGCGAGAAGGGACTCGGGCGTCTTGCGGCGCTGCGCCTGGGCCGGCGCGTGAAGGTCACGACACGATCCAAGGCTACTCCTGGGGTGCAGTACACCCTGGCGATCGACTGGGACGAACTCGACTCCGCTCACGCGGTGGAGGACGTAGCGCTCGAACTGCGCGACGTCCCGCCTCACGCCCGCGTGGGAACTCGTATCGAGATACATGATCTCCGGCAGGGGCTGAGCGTCGCTGATGTCGAGCGACTGACGCGCTCGCTCACACTGCTCACGGGCCCGTTTCAGACAGAGTCGACCTTCAAGATTCTCTGGAACCAAACGGCGTTCGGATACGAGGACCTCACCTCGGCCGTGACGGATGAACATCTGCAGTGGGCCGAGTTTCACCTGTCGGGGCGGCTCGGTGCGGATGGCAGCCAGTCGGCGGAACTCCGGGACCACCAGGGGCATCTGATCGGCACCGCAACGGCGGTCGACCTTCGGTCCGTGGCCGCAGGAGGTCGACGCCGAGCCACCGCCGACGACGGCCAGCGCCTTTTCAGCAGTTCCCCTGCGGCCAAGTTCGACCTTTGGATGTTCAACCTTAACCCGAGGCATTCGGTCGCCCTGCGTGACTCGATTCAGCCGACATCGGAGATCAAGAGCTGGCTCGCAGACGTCGGCGGTGTGCACCTGTATCACCACGGACTGCGAGTCCAGCCCTACGGCGACCCTGACGACGACTGGTTGAGCATCAACGTCCGCCGTGCTGTGCTCTCCGAATTCCGGCCCTACACGAATAACTCCGTAGGGGCTCTGGTCGTCAACGACCCGGAGGATCGCCTCCAGCCGAAGACGGACCGTAGCGGTTTCGTCCAGAACGCGGCCTTCGGTGAGCTACGTGAGTTCGCCCGGTCCGCGATCGAGTGGGCGTCACAGCGCCGTCGCCAGATTCGCGAGGCCGAACGGCAGGAACAACGCAAGCGAGCGAAGGCGCAAACTGCCGACGCCGAGGCCGAATTCACTAAGGCCAAGAAGGATCTTGAAAAGCAACTCGAGGACAACCAGGGCCGTCTGGACGGCAACTTCGACCGTGCGTCGGTTCAGCGCATCCTGACCACCTCACAGCTCCTCGCGGACCAGCGTCTGCGAGAGATCAAGGATCTCCACTCCGAGCTGCTCCTCTACCGGGCCCTCGCCACCGTGGGAACGAGTACCGCCGTGTTCGCCCATGAGGCGCAGCAGCCCGCTGATCGCATCCTCCAGGAAGTGCGCACAGTCGACCGGAGGGTGCGTCGGGACCTCGATCCGGCAACCGTCGACGACCGCTACAAACCGTCTCTGAGTGCCATCGCGGATGGGGCTCGCACCTTGCAGATCTTCGCGAAGCTCCCCCTGGAACTCCTTGTCCGCAAGAAGCGCGATCTGACATACGTGGACATCGACGAAGTGTGTCTGGCCACATTGCGGCTGTTCCACAACTTCCTAAGTGACCGCGGAATTCACGTCACCCAGGATCTCGACTGTCAGAACCTTCGCGTACGAACCTATGAGGCTGCGGTCGAATCCATCGTCTCTAATCTGCTCGTCAACTCCATCCACGCGCTAACGCGTACGCACGGCGGTTCTGAGCGCAGGATCCATCTCGCGACGTGCTCCTTCGTCGACAAGGACACCGAGTGGATTCGCCTCATCGTGGATGACTCGGGCCCAGGGATCCAGGATGCCTCAACCGAAGAGATCTGGGTTCCCGGATTCACGACGCGAGACGGCGGGACAGGCTTGGGTCTGACCATCGTCCGTGACACGGTCGGTGACATGCTGGGGCGTCAGAAAGCCTTCAAAAAAGGCCCTTTGGGAGGAGCTCGTCTCCTGATCGAGTTCCCTGCCTCGACTTCAGCCCCCGCCGCCGGGAGCGCGAGCGAAGACCGTGAGGAGTGACAATGGCTTTGCACCTTGAGGGTGTGCACAGGGTCGGTATCGTGGACGATGTGCAGGCCGACGCGGAAGCCCTTGGTCGGCTCTTCGAAGACTTCGACATGCAGGCTCTGATCATGCCCCGGCCGCAGCCCCGCGCCACAGCGGAGGAGTATCTGTCGACGCTGCCCTCTCTAGACGTGCTCGTCTGCGACCACCAGCTGAGCAACAGCTGGCCGATCGCGTTCACGGGAGCGGAGCTCGCTGCCCGCGCCAACAGCCGCCCTCACAAGCTTCCGGCGATCGTCATGAGTTCGCATGTAGGTACCCACGAGGCATCCTCGATCCACCGTTGGCGGGCCGACATCCCCGCGGTGGTCCCCAAGCACGCCGACGAAGAAGCAGTCCTTGGCGCCGTCCGATACGCCTTCGAAGAGGCGGCCGGCAAGTGGTCACGAGAGCGGAGCCGGTTCCGCACCCCGGTAGAGGTCCTCGCCGTGCACCCCGCAGGCGAAACGCCGTACGCCGAGGTGCTGGTCAGCGGCTGGAGCCTGACGCAGGTGGCGCACCTGCCACTCCTGCGCTTCGAGGAGGACACCGGGATGCCGGCCGATGCTCTGCTGCCAGGAACCTGGTTGCGGGCCGAGGTCAACTGCTACGCCCCTCGGGCTGAGGACCTCTGCTTCGCACACATCTCCCTGGCCCCCCAACTGTCCGAGGAAGTCCGCACCCTGTGACCGTTCCTTCTATCCCCCGTCAGAGCGCATCTCCCGAGGACGATCTTGCGGTCACGATCCTGGATGTTGGTCATGGCAACTCCGCCATCGTACGAGACGGGAAACGGTGCGCGGTTGTCGACGCCGCGGACGAGACCACACACGCCGAACTCGAACGACTAGGCTGCACGGACCTTGAGGAAGTCATCGTCTCGCATGTCGACAACGATCACATCGCGGGAATGAACAGGCTCCTCCTGGACCCGCGATGGTCGCTCGGCCGCGTCCGGGTCAACGCTGACGCGTCCAAGGACACGCGGGCGTGGCGGCACCTGCAGGAAACCCTGCAGCTCGTGGCAGACGACAAGCGCATCACGGGCATCCTGCCGGTCTCCACGGATACGGGCCTGCCCATCCGCGTGGGCCGGGCGGAGCTCGAAGTGTGCCATCCTCGGTCGCTGATGGCGCTCTCGGGTCCGCGCACGCGCGATGCCCGGTTCGGCACGGTAACGAGCAACACCATGTCCGCCGTCATCCGCATCCATCTCGACGGCGCTGCGGCCGTACTCCTTGCCAGCGACATCGACGGCATCGGCTTACGGGACATCTTGGATCGCCGGAGTCAGCAACTCTGCGCAAATGTTCTTGTCTTCCCGCATCATGGCGGCCTACCCGGAGCTATGAATCCGGTGGAGTTCGCCCGCTCGCTCACGTCCGCGGTTGACCCGCGCGTGGTGATCTTCTCGATGGGGACAAGCGGCCGAACAGCCAATCCGCGACCTGAAATCATCGAAGGAGTACGGGCTGCGGCCCCCAACGCGCACATCGCCTGCACGCAACTGTCGGCCCACTGCCACGGGGCAGGCTCTCCGCCGCCATCCGAGGGGCACCTCTCCAAGGCCATGGCCCGTGGCCGCTCTGCGAGTCGATGCTGCGCGGGCAGCATCGTGATCACCCGCACCGAGAGCGGCTTCGAGTATGCGCCGCCGCTGTCTCGTCATGGCGATTTCGTGCTCGCATTGGTGCCAGGGACGGGGACAGGAACATTGCCGTTGTGCCGCGCGGGGGCGCCGCCAATGCTGAATCCTCCGACAGGAAACAGCGTCAGATGACAGCAGGTGGAAGAAGTCAGCTGTATCTCGGCCCACACTGTCTTGGTGGAACGGAGTGGAGTCCAACCACACCCGAGTGGGCGGCTCCGAGCCGCCGCCATCTGCATCCCGCCGGATCCTCGCCCTACTCGAGGGCGGCGAGCGCGGCCTGAGGCCACCCAGAACAAGCGTGTCGAAGACGCCCCGGCAGCATGCCGTCGGCTTCCTCGATCTCGGCGATCTCGGCGATCTCGGCGATCTCGCTGTCGAAGGCGAAGGAGATCTTGTCGTCGACGAAGGCCCGGTTCTGCATGGCCTTGGAGGCGCGCAGGGTGGACGACGGTGACGGAGCGGGCGAAGCGGGTGAGGAAGGTGGCTTCCTCCATGGCGGTGTTGCCGCCGCCGACCACGACGATGTCGCGGTCCCGGAAGAAGAACCCGTCGCAGGTCGCGCACTTAGGGGTCGTGGCCGCAGGGTGCGTCGCGCCTGTGTCATGCGGACGCTGTATTGGCATAGCCGCGGCATCCTCAGGAGCGGCACCCTGCTCCTGCCTCAAGTCTGAATTCCGATGCTGACCAGCAGGTTTGAGCTCGAAAGCTCTCGTCGGTGAGTGCCCTATTCGGCTCCGCCGACCATCCGGATGGCTGTGTTCCGCCAGGGGACGACCATGATCACTCTGCCCGAACTGGCCCTACTCGGCTTCGCCGGGTACCGCGCGACGCAGCTTGCAGTCCACGCCACCATCCTTGAGCCCGTCCGCAAGCGGGTCTTCGCCTGGCGCGAGCGGAAGAAGGACAGTGGCGTCCGTAACGCCGTGGTGTCGCTGACCTCCTGCGTCTACTGCATGGGCTGGTGGATCTCCGGCGCCGTGCTCCTCGTGTACCTGGTGCTCACCGACCAATTCGCCGGCCTCCGCTGCTGCTCCACGGCCTGAAGTGGTTCGCTGTCGCCGGGACCGACGTGTTCATCAACCGGCTGGACGACACGATGGGCCGGCTCGGTTGATGAGCAAGCAACACCGCGTCATCACGGCCGCCGTCACCCGCTACACCCAGCGCACCGCCAAAACCAGAGAGTTCGAGGGGAAGGGAAGCGGGGTCGACTTCTGTCATGGACCCAACCTAGGCCGTAGAAGCCGCCACTGGCTTGCCGTGTGCGTGGAAGTGGCTGCTGGCAAGCCTGATATCTCGGCTGCGTAGTGGAACAACTGGCGCGAGGTCGATCAGAACGGCTCGGTGGCGGCGGTGATGGCGGCCATGGCGCGCGCGAGTGCAGGGAGGTCGCTGGCGTACTCCTGGAGGTGGGCGGCGATGCCGACCTCCGGGTCGTGGGTCTTGCCCGGTGCGTATGGCGTGGACTGCAGGACGCGTCGTTCAGAGGGGGAGAAGACCTCGATGTGGCCCTGGGTGGCGGGGAGCAGGGCGAGGACATCGGGGATGAGGACCTCGGGCTTGGTGATCAGCTCGTGTCTCTGGGAGGGGGCGAGGGGAGTGCGGAGCCAAACTTCGTATTCGGGGAGGTCCCAGACGCGCCAGAGCAGCTGGCTGGAGTGTTCGCTTTCTTGGTCGATCACGGCAGCGATGGGGCCGTTGTCAAAGCCAGACAGGGTGCGGATGGTGGTCTGCGGCCGGAGGAGCCAGCGGGCGATGTAGCTCACGGCGTGCCTCCTGCGTGGGGGGTGAATGCCTCGTGAAAGGCGGCTTGGACGTCGTCTCCCCATGGTACGGCGGCGTCCTTGCACATGACGGTCACGTGCCCGTCGCAGTAGCTGTGGTAGATGCAGAACTGGGCTCTGCGCAATGCGCCGGCGGTGGTGTAGCGGATGCGATCGGCCCGGTTCGCTTTCCTCTTGCGCACCCGGAGGGTGATGGTGTCGACGTCGAGATGACCGACAGAGAGGCTCAGCCCCCACCAGCAGAGCCCAGAGGGATCGGGTGCCTTGAAGAACTCCCAGATGGTGCCGTACTGGCTGAGCTCTTCCTCGTCGTCGACGTCGTCGAGGTCGGGGTGCGGTGGTTCGAGGCCCATGTACATGGCAGCTCCCGGATGGCGCCGGTCCCTTCACTGTGCCCTCGGCTCCGGAGGGGCGCATCCTGAGGGCTGTCGAGCGCCCCCTGGCCGGTGGCGAACCTTCGCCTGGTTCCACTGTCAGAGGCGCCCGACGCCGTCCGGTGAAGTCTCTACGTTCCCTGATGCCCCGCGGCATTGAGACCACCATCTACCTTCGGCCATTTTGCTGAGCCATCCCGACTCACCCTCTGAATTCATTCCATTGTCATATTTTTTCTTTCCGGCTCGCTAGAAGCGCCCTTTCGGGGGACGGCGGCGGTGCCCTGTGGAGGCTAGACTTCCGATCACTTTCGCGGGGGCGTGAAAATTTCGCAAGCTAGCGAAAGTGCAGGAGGGGCGACTCGGGAGAAGTCGCTTGGGCAGGACATCGCCGCTGTTCAGCGGCGGGAAGAAGGGTGAGCTGTGAGTGATATCGCCAACGGGATCGGCGCCGGCGAGCTGGTGGGCGCACGCTGGGTGAAGGCCAAGGCGAGCGACGGGATCGGTGAGTGCATCATGCTTGCCAAGGTCGGAGAAAGTGTCGCCATGAGCAACTCTCGAGATCCCGAAGGGCCGGCCCTGATCTTCACGAAGAGCGAGCTGTCTGCTTTCCTTGACGGAGCTACCAAGGGTGAATTCGACTGGATGACTGACTGAAATTTTCTGGCCACGGGTTGCGGTGGGCCGATCGGGCGAATAATGCTGCTCGCGGGACGGTGAGAACGCCGCCCACGCACGAGGAGTAAACACATGTCCGGTCAGCTCGCTTTCCTTCCCGGTGGGCAGGGGAAGAAGCCGTCGAAGACCGCGTCACACCCGGTGGCGCGGTCTGTCGGCGCGTTGATGCGCTTCCACCGCCATCAGAGGGGCTGGAACCAGGCCGAGGCCGTCCGGGCAGTGCCCGTGATGGGGTCGGTGCCTACGCTGAGCAAGTACGAGACCGGAACCACGAAGCAGGACCCCGTGAAGGTCGAGGCGTTTCTGCGTATGTGCGGCGCGCCGCCCTGGGTGCTGGAAGAGGCCGACCGGAGCCTGCGGCGGATCGACAACTCGCCGGCCTGGGCCATCGCATCGGACGTCGTCGACGAGCCTTTGGCCGGCCTCTTCGCCATGGAAGCCATCTCCAAGGTCATCCGCACCTATCAGGAGAGCGGCATCCCCGGCATGCTGCAGACTCGCGCCTACGCCAAGGCGCTCATGATCGACTACACCCGGGCTCAGTCGAACCCCGAGCGCCAGCGCATACTCCAGAGCCTGATCGACCGACGGCTCAATGTGCGCCTCCAGCGTCAGACCCTGCTCGAAGAGGACGATGCGCCCGTCTTCGAGGCGCTGATCGCCCAGCACGTGCTGACCATGGAGGTCGGAGGCCGCGTGGTGCTGCGTGAACAGCTCCGGCACCTGTACAACCTCGCGGAGAACCGGGGGCGCATCCACGTGCGGATCCTGGCCGGCGTGGGCGGAGCTATTCACCCCTCGATCATCCTGCTCAAGCCGCATGAGGAATCCGTCGGCCGCGCGGTCTACCTGGAAGCCAGGAACCGCGGCGGCGAGCTGCTGGTCGAGGAAGACGACGTCGAGATGTACCAGGCGGCCCTGGACGACCTGTGGGAACGGGCCCTGGACAAGCGGGAGTCGATGAAGTGCCTGGCCGATCACATCGACAGGCTTGTCGACTAGCAGCCCACCCCGAGCCGCTACCTGATCCTTGCCACCCCGCCGTACTCCACCCACTCCTGAGTTCGCTGCCGGGGGGCCAGGTCGCTGTCGGGCCTCCACAGGGAGACTTCGCAGGGCTGCTCGGCGCCGATCAGCTCCAAGCCCTGAAAGAGGCGGTTCACCTCGCTTATCGAACGGACCTGTCCCCACTGGCCACCGGTGATCTCCGCCATGAAGTCAGTGATCTGCGACCGGAGCTCCGCGTCATCGCTCGCGAGCTGCGAGACGACCATGTAGCTGCCGGCGGGCAGCCGCTCGGCCACCCGCCGGATCAGCCCCCACGGGTCGTCGCTGTCAGGGATGCAGTGCAGCACGGACACGAACAGAGCGGCCACCGGCTTGTCTTCTCGTAGCAGCCGTTGCACCTCAGGGGCCTCGAAGATCTGGTCCGTGTCACGGAAGTCGGCCTTCAGCACGGTCGTCGTGTGGGGGTCCTCGGCAAGCATCCCGCGCCCGTGGGCGTAGACGATGGGGTCGTTGTCGATGTAGACGACCTCGCTCGACGGGTCGACCTCCTGGGCGACCTGGTGGACGTTGGGTCTCGTAGGCAGACCGGACCCGTGATCCAGGAAACGGCGGACGCCGTGCTCGCGGGCAAGATGCCGCACCGCTCTGACGAGAAAGGCCCTGTTCACCTGGGCCAGTTCACGTGTACTGGGCGCCATTTCCAGCAGCGTCTCACACGCTTCCCGATCGACCTTGTAGTTGTCGGTCCCGCCGAGAAGATGATCATACATCCGCGCAACGCTGGGCTTACTGATGTCAAGGATGAGCTTGCTCCCCACACTTTCCCGGCCGCGCGCGCCCCTGTGGTACGCCGGTTTTCCGAGGGTGGAAGCGCCATGCTAGGAGGCCGGTCCGACCCACGGCTACCCGCTTTCGCGGACTCGTGAAACTTCTGGAAGCTGATTGGACACCGGCTTGGCTGGAAGTGCCCCGGCGCACAACTTTCCAGGTCAGGGCGCATCCGACGGTGGCATATGCGAGACGTGCTGGAAGGCGGCGGCCCTTCGCAAGGCGCTGCGCCTGAGCAGTTCAAAAGCGGTGGGGGTGATTCCCATTGCGTGACCCGCCTGCTGGGCGGACAGGCCGAGCCGGTGATGCAGTACGAGAGCGTCCACCTGGCGCGAATCGAGGGTTAGCTGAAGTGTTCGCATGGTGAGCGTCCGACTGGAGGCCGTGGTCGCGCCGAGCAACCTCCAGGCCAGGGCGGACGGCGCCGGGCTCCGCAAGGCGGTAGACCACTGGGCGCGCAGTTCACCGAAAGCCGCGCGTGCCGCCTGCTCACCCGTTGCCGGGTCGCCCGTGACAACGCCGGCATAACGGCGGTAGACCTCCCACTGCTCGCAGTAAAAGGCGGCGTAGGCCGCAGCAGCGCCAAGAGCAGGTTTGACACCGGGCAGCGGAAGGTCGGGCCATGCCTCCAGCCCGCTGTCAACAGCGTCAGGTCGAGAGGGAAGAAGCCACATCCCCGTCATGGTTGTCTCGCAGCCGGTAGGCCGCGGACGTCCGCAACGAGATGGAGGAGTCCGCGGCAAGGTGAGCCCCGAGCCTTGCCCGCGCGTGGAGCAGGGCTCGGGACGGGAACGGCTGCCGTCTCCATCGAGACGACAGCCCGCTTCGACCAGAGAGCGACAGGGCGTCAGGCGCGACGCCGGACCCGCAGGCAGGCGAATCCGCTGCGGTCCATGGCGGCAGCGCAGGTGATGCCGAGCAACACCTGCGAAGGCACGGGCTGCTCCCAGAAAGCGGGAGCGAGGATGGCGCCGAGCGTCAGGAGGGAGCTGAACCGAAGAGTCGTCATGCTGACGCTGGCTACGCCGGTTTGCAGGATGGTTGAAACCGGAATGCTAACCTCGGGCGCTGCCGGGAGAATTCGCGTGAGCTTTCGGCGGACGTGCTGCATCATGCCCTTTTCCTTACGTCGGGGTGTGGTCCGGCGCGGCGGTGGGGCCTCGGGGCTGACGCCAACCAACCCGGGGCCCTTTCCGTGCTGTCTCAGACGCTAGCTGCGAAGGCTGAGGGCCTGAGCTGAAGGAAAATCACGAAAGTGGAGCCAGGAACTCCATGTCTGGGTAGTGGTGGGGTGCGGTGAAGCTCCCTAGTGGGCAATCCTGAGCGCATCAATGCCGAGAAGGGTCATCGGTGATCGAATATGGCCGGAAAACCCTTTGTGCTCCGCAGAAACGCCGGTCATCTCGTGCGGCGATCTTCACTCTTTTGGGTGGGATCGGCGGGGAGTTGCCGACGGCTCGGAAAGTCGCGCTGATCTCGTGCGCGTAGTGCTGGAAACACCTGACATCCGGCACGTCCGATGGGTATGAGCTTGCGCTACCACTGCTGCGTCATCGGCTCGGTCATCTGAACTTCCGCGCCAGCTGCCCCCGCAGCTGGGCGCTGTGTCCTCCAGGACGCGCTACGGTGGCGCCACCGAGGGGGAGTCGACTGGTCGTTTGCTCCCCGCCTCGCCTGCGTCCCGCACCGAGAGGTGCGGGACGCAGGCGTTTGGCGATCCCTGCAAGGTGGTGCCTTTCAGATGATGCTGGGCGCGGCTGGCGGGCTGAGTGTGAATGCGGTCAACCTGGCTCCAGGCGTGATCGTTTCTGCGGTGAATCTGTCGCTCAGACGGCGGACGAATGTACCGCTACCGGCATGTCGCAGCGGTCGGGTCGGCAAGCTCTGCGTTCGTGATCAAGAACTTGCTCCGCGGGTCCACCGCGCTTCTGCTTGCCCTCGGCCCCCTCACTCTTCCCGCCACGGCCAGCGCCACGCCGCTCGCCCCCGGCTCGGCGGTGGCCGACAGCGTCACCCTCCCGCAGGCAGCCGCCGGCGCCCCGGCTCCCCTCGCGGGCGCAGGTGCGCTGGAGCAGGTGCTGCCGCTGTTCGACGCCATTGACCGCCTGCCCGTCGCCGCCGAGCACCGCGAGGGGTACGACCGGCGCCTGTACAAGCACTGGAACAAGGGCCTTAACGCGACCGACGGGTGCAACACCCGCAAGGAGGTCATCCTCGCCGAAGCCGTCGAGGCGCCCCAGGTCGCGGACCGCTGCGCGCTGACGGGCGGGTCCTGGCTCAGCAAGTACGACAACGTCACGGTCACCGACGCCGCCCGCCTCGATGTGGACCACTTCGTCCCGCTCGCCGAGGTCTACGACTCCGAGCAGGCGCCGTGGAGCCCGGAGCGGCGTGAGGCGTACGCGAACGACCAGGGCAGCCCCGACACTCTGATCGCGGTCACCGCGGCGTCGAACCGCTCGAAGGCGGACAAGGACCCGGCCGAGTGGCTGCCGTCGGACGCCTCCTACCACTGCGCCTATGCCGCGACCTGGGTCGGTACGAAGCTGCGCTGGGACCTGGCCGCCGACGAGGCCGAGCGCGACGCCCTCCTCGGCCTCGCGGAGGACTGCCCGGCGACCGTCGTCTCCTACGAGCCGGCGCCGTAGGGTCCCAGAGCGTCCGTTCTGCTCTTCGTCCGGCTGGGCGGAGAGAAGCGGGTTGAGGAAGGTCCGGGAAGGAGAGGATCTCCGCCCTGCCGTCCTCTCACTCCGCCTGGCACTTCACATACAGACCGGGCCGGGGGCCACTACGCGAGCTCCTCGCGGGCGCCGCCGTCTGCCGTGCAGCGGCGGAGGCCAGGATCCGTAGTCCCTTCTGGGAGGGGCTGCCGGGTTGGGCGGTCCAGACGACGATGTGCTGGTCGGGGGCGGTCGAACTGGTGAGGGTGTCCCAGTCGAGGGTGAGGGTTCCGGCGACGGGGTGGTGGAAGATCTTGTTGCCGGTGCCCTGGACGGCGACCTCCCGGGTTGCCCACCAGTGCTGGAAGTCCGCGTGGTGTGTCATCCGGGCCAGGAGGCGCTTGAGCCGGGGATCGTCCGGGCGGCGTGCGGTGTGCATGCGGAGGTAGGCCACGCAGGCGTGCGCTCCAGCGGTCCAGTCGCCGTAGAGCTCTCGCAGGGCAGGGTCGTTGAAGAGCAGCCAGACGTAGTTCCGGTCCGCTTCGGGGATTTGAGCGAAGTCGGTGAGGAGGGCGGCGGCGAGCCGGTTCCAGGCCAGGACGTCCATGGTGTCGGACAGGACCAGGGCGGGGGACTCGGTGAGCTGGTCGAGGAGCCGTCGGCAGTGCTCGGTGACCTCCCGGCCCGAGGGCGAGGGCTGCCCGCCCGGTGTGCGGCCGGCGAGCTCGAAGAGATAGGTGCGCTGGTCGCCGTTCAGGCGCAGGGCGCGGGCGATGGCCTCCAGGACGGGCAGGGACGCCTGCATGCGGCCCTGCTCGATCCGGGTGTAGTAGTCGGTGCTGATGGCGGCGAGCTGGGCCACCTCTTCGCGGCGCAGGCCGGCCACCCTGCGCTGGTTTCCGGGGTCGGGCAGACCTACCTGGAGCGGTTCGAGGTCGGCCCGGCGTGCCTTCAGGAAGACACCCAGTTCCTTCGGATCGGTGTTGCCGGTAGCCATGGTTCCAGTGTGGCAGCGAGCAGCGGCCGGGAGGCTCATCTCCGCGGAACACCGTCGCCGGAGGCGTTGCCGGCCCCTGTCGCCGGGGAGCGGTCCGCCGCTGTGCCGCCTGTCCAGGAGGCGAGGATCCGCAGCGCGTCATGGGACGGAGAACCGGGTTCGGCGGTCCAGACGACGAGCTGCTGGTCGGCGTCGACGGTCGGGGCGAGGGTGTCCCAGTCCAGGGTCAACTCGCCCACGACCGGGTGCCGCATCACTTTGGTGCCCACCCCGCGGACGGCGACGTGGTGGGCGGCCCACCACCGGCGGAAGTCGGCGTCCTGCACCGACAGCTCCCCGACGAGAGCGGCAAGCCGGGGGTTTTGAGGATCCCTCGCGGCTTCCATGCGCAGCTGCGCCACACAGGTGTGGGCGACATTGTCCCAGTCGGCATAAAGATCCCGCATCCTGGGATCGGTGAAAAGCATGCGTATATAGTTCCTATTCTTTTCCGGAACGCTGGAGAAATCGGTGACGAGGGCCGCTGCGAGCGGGTTCCAGGCGAGAATGTCCATGCGCCTTCCCAAGACGATTCCCGGGGTGGTTCCCAGGTCGTCCAGAAGCCTTCGCAGGCGGGGCTGTGCCTTCTGGGAGGTGCGGCGCGCCGGCCGGGCCGGGGGGCGGCCCGCGAGTTCGAGCATGTAGGTGCGCTGGTCGTCGTCGAGGTGAAGGACGCGGGCCAGGGCGTGCAGCACGGACGCGGATGCCTGTATGCGGCCCTGTTCGATACGGGTGTAGTAGTCGGTGCTGATGGCGGCCAGCACGGCGACCTCCTCACGCCGCAGGCCGCTGACGCGGCGCCTGCCTCCGGTCTCGGGAAGGCCGGCCGCGGTGGGGCTCAGCTCGGCCCGGCGGGCTTTGAGGAAAGCCCCGAGCTCGTCGGGGCGCGGCACGCTGGTGGTCATGGCCCCAGTTTCCCCGGGGCGCGACTTCGGTGGCAGGGAGAGTTTTATCCCTGGATGGATCCGTCCGGGGATGGAAGTGTCCTCTGGTAGAGGAGTGCGGGCCGTGCGACCGTCTTTCATGTGGCCAGGAAAAGCCCTCCGGAGAGTCGATATGAACTCTGGTTTAGGGATTTTCGAGCCGCGATTCTTCCCCCTATCCGTTGGAAGCCTCTACGGCGCCTGTGCGTAATGAAGGAGCTGGATTCTGATGCCCGACATCGACCGTGTCCTGGTCGTCGGGGCGACAGGCCGAACCGGCCGTCACACCGTCGAGGCGGCCGCCGCTCGCGGCCTCACCCCCGTGGCGCTGGCCCGGGACGCCTCCCGGGCCCGCCGGCTCCTGCCGCCGGGCACCGAGATCGTGACCGGTGACCTCACGGACCCGGGCACGCTCACCGAAGCCGTCGTCGGCGTCGACGCGGTGGTCTTCGTCCACGGCTCGGACGACGACGGACGCCCCGAGTCCTTCGAGCGGGTCGACTACGGCGGCGTCGCGAACGTCCTGACCGCCCTCGGCAGCCGCCGCCCGCGGATCGTCCTGCAGACGACGATCTTCGTCACCCGCCGGAACCACGCCTTCAACGACGGCGGCCACGCCCTGGACTGGAAGCGCCGCTCCGAGCGCCTCGTCCGGCTCAGCGGAGCCCCGTACACGATCGTGCGCCCGGGCTGGCTGGACGCTGGCGAGGGCGGCGGCCACCTGCGGATCGAGCAGGGCGACACCGGCGAGGGCGGCATCGGCCGCGACGTCCTGGGCGCGCTTCTGGTCGAAGCGCTCCTGGACGACACCGCGATCGGCCGGACCTTCGAAGTGTTCTCCGGTCCCGGCCCCGCCACCACCGACTTCACCGCCCTGTTCGCCGAGGCCGAGCCGGACGCGCCCGGAGCCCTGGACGCCGTCAAGGACACCGACAACCTGCCCCTGGACGCCGAACCGGCCCGCTTCCAGAACGACCTCGCGCACCTGCGCACCCACTGACCACCACACCACCTGACGACACCAGCAGGAGCATCACGATGGACGCCATCACCTTCCCCAACGGCCAGATCACCATGGCGGGCAACCTCTACCTGCCCGACGGCCTCGACCACACCACCCGCCACGCCGCCGTCGTCGTCGTCCACCCCGGCGGCGGCGTGAAGGAGCAGGCAGCCGGCCTGTACGCGGCCAAGCTCGCCGAGCAGGGCTTCGTCGCCCTCGCCTTCGACGCCTCCTACCAGGGCGACAGCGGCGGCGAGCCGCACCACCTGGAGGACCCCTACGCCCGCGTCGACGACGTCCGCGCCGCCGTCGACCACCTGCAGACGCTCGACTTCGTCGACCCCGAGCGCATCGGCGCCCTCGGCATCTGCGCCGGCGGCGGCTACGCCGTCAACGCCGCGATGACCGACTACCGCATCAAGGCCCTCACCACCGTCAGTGCCGTCAACATCGGCACCAACTTCCGCCGCGGCTGGTACGGCACCGACTCCGACGCCGCCGCCGTCCCCACCCTGAAGGCCGTCGCCCAGCAGCGCACCGCCGAAGCCGCCCAGGGCGCCGAGCCCGCCTACCTGCCCTACGTCCCGGCCGAGCCGGACGAGAACACCCCCCGCGACCTCGTCGAGGCCGGCGACTACTACCTCACCCCGCGCGCCCAGCATCCCAACGCCAAGAACAAGTTCCTCTTCACCAAGAGCGTCTCGCGGATCTTCACCTTCGACGCCTTCCACATGGTCGAAGACCTCCTGACCCAGCCCCTCCTCGTCGTCGCCGGCAGCGAAGCCGGATCGCTGTGGATGTCCACCGAACTCCACGGCCGCGCCCGCAGCCCCAAGAAGCTCACGCTCGTCGAGGGCGGCACCCACATGGACTTCTACGACATCCCCAAGTACGTCGACCAGGCCATCTCCGCCGCCACCCCGTTCTTCACCGAGCACCTCGCGGCCGAGCCCGCCGACCAGAGCTGACCCCATCCGCGGACAGACGGCCGGTCCCCGTACCGGCCGCCCCGCTTCACCGAGGAGACCCCGTGAGCGACAACATCAAGCACGTGGCCGTCAAGGCGCTCGCCTGGGACCTGGCCGCCGACATCCACCTCCCGCCCAGCTTCGACGAGAACACCACCTACCCCGCCATCGTCGCCGTCCACCCCATCGGCTCGTGCAAAGAACAGACCGCCGGCAACGTCTACGGCAGCGCACTGGCCGAAGAAGGGTTCGTCGTCATCGCCTTCGACGCCAGCTTCCAGGGCGAAAGCGGCGGACAGCCGCGCTCCATCGAGGACCCGGTGTACCGGTCCCAGGACATCAGCTACGTCATCGACCACCTGGTGACGCTGCCCTACGTCGACGCCGACCGCATCGGAGTCATCGGCGTGTGCGGTGGCGGCGGCTACTCCATCCACGCCGCCCTGACCGACCGCCGCATCAAGGCCGTCGGCAGCGTGACGGGCGTGAACTTCGGGCGCCTGATGCACGAGTCCTTCAGCGGCTACGACCCCATCGGGGCCCTCGACGCCATCGCCGAGCAGCGCACGGCCGAGGCACGGGGAGGCGAGCGGAAGGTGACCCAGTACCTGCCGGCCTCACCCGAAGCGGCCAAGGCACAGGGGCTCACGGAGATCGACCTGTCCGAGGCCACCGACTACTACCGCACCGAACGCGGTGAGAAGCCCGGCGGCCGCACCGAGGGACTGTTCTCCCGCCAGGGCTCCGCAATCGGCTGGGACGCCTTCCACCGCGCCGAAGTCCTCCTGACACGGCCGCTGTGCGTCGTCGTCGGAGACAAGCCCGGCGCGTTCGGCGCCTACCGGGACGGCCTGGAGATCTACCGCCGCGCGGCATCCAAGGACAAGGAACTGGTCGTGGCGGAAGGCTTCTCCCACTACGACCTGTACGACCAGCCCGAACCGGTCAAGATCGCCCTCGATCACCTGATCCCGTTCTACAAGAAGCACCTCAGCCGGTGAGGCTTGTCCGCCCAGCGGAGCAGCCCTCCACCGGGCGGACTGTTACGTCGTGGTGGCGGTCGGGCATCCATGTCGGGCCGCCACTGCTGACCGAGGCAGACGAGCCACACTTGCCCTCACCCAAGACGCAGGAGACCGCCATCATGAGCAGCGTGCCCGAGTCGCTGAGACTGCGGCGGGAGGTCTCGCCGCTGGAACTCTTCTACGACCTGGTCTTCGTCTTCGCCGTCTCCCAGCTCTCCCACCACCTCCTGGAACACCTCACCTGGCGCGGCGCGGCGGAGACCGCCGTCCTGCTGGTCGCCGTATTCGGCACCTGGGCCTACACCAGCTACGAAGCCACCCTCCTCGACGTCCACCGCGACGTCACCCGCTGGATGATCGTCATCGTCATGGGCCTGGGGCTGTTCATGAACGCCGCGGTCCCCGGCGCCTTCGCCGGCCGGTCCTGGGCGTTCGTCATCCCGCTCCTCGCCATCCTTTTCTTCGCGGGCGTGGTCACGGCCGTGGCCGGCCGCACCGGCGCCCTGCGCGAGCACTTCCGGCGCACCCTGGTCTGGATGGCGCTCTCCGCCCCTCTGTGGATCGCCGGCGCCGCGGTCGGCTCCGGCCCTCGCCTGCGGTGGTGGGCCGCCGCCGCCCTGATCGACCTCACCGGCACCTGGCTCGCCCACCCGCTGCCCGGCCGGACCCTCAGCGGCCGCGAGCTCGCCTTCGACGCCGAGCACATGCTCGAACGCCTCCGGCTGTTCTTCATCATCCTGCTCGGCGAGACCGTCCTCACCGCCGGCCGCGCCATGTCGGAGGCGCCCGTCGACGTCCCCAGCGTCCTCGCCACCGCGGGCGTCTTCACCGCCCTGGTGTGTCTGTGGGCCGCCTACTTCGGCGGCGGCGAAGACGTCATCACCACCGCCGTCACCACCTCCGCCGACCCCGTGCGCTCTGTCCGGCTCGGAGTCAACAGCGCCTACCTCGTGCTGGCCGCCCTGGTCGCCCTCGCCGTCGGCAGCGAACTCGTCATCGCCCACCCCACCGGCCACGGCTCCACCACCCTCGCCCTCCTCCTCTTCGGCGGCCCGGCGCTCTACCTCGCCACCACCGCCTGGTTCTTCGGCACCACCGCCGGCGGCGCCTGGAAAGAACGCCTCCTCGCCGCCACCACCCTCGCTATCACCGGCGTGGCCGCCATCTGGCTGCCCCCACTCGCCTCTCTCGCCCTCCTCGACATCATCCTCATCACCACCGCGGCCATCCTCACCCGCGCCCACCGACGCCTGACCACCTCACTGAAGACCGCCGCCACACGCTGAAGAACGCGACCACAGCCCCCGGAATACCGCACGATCCGAATGACGCGCCCTGCCAACCGAGCAGGCCCCGTGGAGCCCGGAGCGGCGTGAGGCGTACGCGAACGACCAGGACAGCCCCGACACCCTGATCGCCGTCACCGCCGCCTCCAATCGCTCGAAGGCCGACAAAGACCCGGCCGAGTGGTCGCCCTCGGACGCCTCCTACTACTGCGCCTACGCCGCGACCTGGGTCGGCACGAAGCTGCGCTGGGACCTGGCCGCAGATGAGACGGAGCGGGAGGCGCTGCTGGGTCTCGCCGAGGACTGCCCGACGACCGTCGTCGCGTACGAGCCTGCCGGGTAGTCGTTGGTGGAGGCTCGTCGTGCGGTGTACGCCAGCACCGCACCCGCTGGTTTCTGCGTTGATGAGGTGAGCCACGCCGTTGCCTCTGCGTGGAGCGGTGGCCCTGCTGGCTCGTCTCTCAGGTGAGGAGCGTGATCGTGCGCTCCGTGCTCTGGACGACCCATCCCGGCGGGGGGCTTCGGTGAGTGCCCAACGGTTCGTACCCTTGCCGCCCAGACGATGCCGTCCTAAGGAGCGCGGAAGAGCCCGTCACCCGATTAGGTGGCGGGCTTCGTCGTTACCCGCCAGCCGCCAGCGGGGTTGTCTGTCCGTGGATGACTTCGCTGACGCCGACTTCCCGTCCGCCCCTCGCCTGCCGCTGCTGACGGCGGCGGAGGCCCGTGAGGCGGTGGGCTACCTGCAGCTCCTGGAGCAGTTGGACCTCACGCCCGCGGGCGAGGCTGCCGGCCAGCTGGCGGCGGATCTGGCTCGGCGGCTGCCTGCGGACTAGGCAGGCTCACATCTCGGACCAGGGCTCATATTCCTGGATGCACTCGGCATGCTTCCACGCGCAGCAGTTGCCGCCGCGCGGCGTGCCTCGATCGACGAATTCCGGGCTAGTGGCGGTTCCGGATCAGGTGGGGTAGCCGGTGCGGCTGCGCTGCTGCATGCCCCGGAAGGCCGAGGCGGAACTGTCGAGGCGTTCCAGCGCGGTGGTGGCGAACGCCTGCACCAAGGCGTCGGGGTGGGACTTCAGCTTCTCCGCAGCCTCCCGGCGAGGGCGGATCACGGCGTCCAAGTCGGTGAAGACGGCGTTCACCGCGGCCAGCCCGTGCAAGATGAGGTCCTGGCTTTCAGGGGCCAGGCCAGCAACCAGGAGCTCTGGGACAACCTGTACCCAGGTACTGCTCGACCAGGCCAGGTGAACCGCCTTCGCTGCTCGACGGCGTGCGCTCGGCGGTCCGTCGGCCCACTCGACTAGTGTTCGCGACCAGGCGTCGGTGTCCTTGCCGATCGTAGTGAACGTCTCACACAGTGCGTCTTGGACGGAGTCGTTGAGGGCGGTGGCCGGTGCTGTCGACCAGCGCTGCTCGAAGGCGGCGGTGATCTTGTTACGCACCGCAATGTCGAGGCTCTCGAGGTGCTCCGTCCAGGGAGCTGGCAGGCGGCGACCGCTGAGGACATGTCCTGCCAGGACCTGGGCAAACCGCGCAGGCGACCGGCGAGCGATTTGGATTACTCCGTGGCTGATGAGGCCCAGGCTGTCGTTGTTCAGGAGGCCGGTGGTGACGGTGGTGAGCCCCCGCTCCAGCACGGCCACGCAACCGTCCACCGCTGCGGGGTCTACCGGTGTGTTGGAGTGGAGCACCGTACCGATCGCCTCCAGTACCGCAGGAACCGCCTGATCCGGCCCATGGGTGCCCAGCAGGGCCAGGCGCTCCAGCCGGTCCTCGGCTGACCGTGTGCAGCGCCACATGTGCCGGGCGACCTGTGTGCAGATGGCGGCCGGCTCGGCGGCCTCGGTTCCGGTTGCCGCGTCCGCGAGAGCGCGAAGGAGTTGCGCTTCCTGTTCGGGGTGATCGTCCGCCATCGCGAGTGCGAGCCCCGCGAGCCTGGCGTCACCCGCATGTTCCGAAACCCACTGCCAGACACGGTCCGTGTGCTGGGTCGCCAGGCCGACCAGCAGCGCAGCATCCCCTGGCAGTGACCCGCTGGCGATGCGGTCCAGGACGGGATCAGCGTCAGTCGCACTCTCGCCTACCGCTGCGGCGAAGGCCGGGAGCACCTCGTACGCCGTACCGAAGAAGGAGGGATCGGCTGCTTCCAGCAGGCCGATGGCCTGCGCGGTGGTCAGCTGGCCGGCCAGCGTGACGGCGGTGGACTTCTGAGTTGCGACGTCCTCGGCCCAGGTGGCGGTGAAGGTGTTGGGCGGCTGAACGACGAGGAGGTGCAATAGCCCCGGGTCGCTGAGTGCCGCCACGGCGATGGGCTCACCCTTGGCTGCAGCCCCTGCAAGGTCGGTCCGGCGGGTGCCTGTTCCGAGCGCGGCCTCGACCGCCCGTCGCCGAGCGGACAGCGGAAGGTCCGGCCACCGCGCGGCGATCTTCTCGGCAAACCTCGAGGCAGCCTCCACCAATACCTTTTCGGCGTGCGCGGGCAGCTTCTGGTGGTGGTTGCCGGGCAGGCCGCGGCCAGCGGCCTGGCGCAGTTGCTCGGGTACGGCGACCAGCGCGTTGAGGAGGTTCAGGTGCTCGGGCCGGTGCAAGGCCGGTTCGGCGAGCAGCGGTTCGAGTAGGTCGAGGGCCTGGTCGAGCTGGTACCGGGTCTCAGGAAGGTCAGGAAGCGCTGCGGTGCTGATGCTGAGAGTGTTTGCCTGCCCGGGGGTTCCGCGCTGCACGAGCTCGACAGTGACAGTCAGGTAGGGCTGCAGGGCCGCGAGGAGGACACGGGCGACGGACTCGGGGCCCCGCTTGGCCGCATCTGCGGGGTCGAGTCCCAGTGGTGGTTCGTCGGTGCGGTCGCGGACCCAGCGCGAGATCGCGCCGAGCAGAGCGCCTCGGCGGTCCATCAGTACTTGTCCGTTGTGCCAGTTGCTTGGACCTGTCCAGGTCTGGAACGTGCGCAGCAGGGTGTCGGGCTGGTGGCCGCCGAAGACAGGCCGGGCGGCATCCACCAGCCAAGCGATGTCCAGCACGGATGCCACGGCCGCCGGGGTGGTCTCGGGGTTGGTGCGCGCTGCCAGTCGGGCGAACTCCTCACATAGGCGGTCCAATTCGAACCGATAGTAGGAGACGGCATCTGTGTCGCCCCAGAGCTGCTCGGAGGCCGGCACCGGCCATCGCCGGACCAGCCGTTCGGTGAGCTGCGCGAGAAGTGTCGGATCAGCGGGGGCGGCCTGGGAAGCGAGGCGAACGACGCTGGCCCAGTGGCCGAGGTGGGCGTCTTCGGGGAGCAGGCCGAGCACGAAGGTGGTGATCGCCGAGGCAGCGGCCTGGTTGCCGCTGTCGCGGGCTGCGGCGGCCAGCACGCCGATTTGCGGGTCGAGCCGCCGCGTCGCGGCTTCCAGAACGTCCGCGTGCTCCTGCGGGGTGAGCCCTGGGGCGAGACCCGAGTGGGTGGCCAGGCGGCGCAGGGCTGCGTTGGTGTCCAGCCGGATCATGGCCCCCGGAGTGAGGGCGTCGGCCAGGACAACGGCGGCGGCAAGGTCGGGGCGGAAGGTGTAGGGCGGTGTGTCCACCAGCCCGGCGTCGGCAAGGTTGTCCAGGATCCGGTCGAGCCGGTCGGGCTCAGATGGCAAACCGGAGACCGCGCCGTGGAGAACGGCGATGTCCTGACCTCCGTGGTGCCCTGTCAGGTCGCCGGCCTTGGTCAGCAGAGCGAGGCCGACCGCGACCGTCCGGTGCAGGCCAGGGTCGTCCAGCGCCCGGAGCCTGTCGGCGACCAGTTCCCGTAGGAGGTCGGAGGCGTCGCCCCAGTCGAACTTGCCATTGGACAGGGCCACCTGGCAGGCGGTGTGGGCGAGCAAGGGATTGCCACCGGCCAGGGTGATGACGCCCTTGCGGAACTCGTCGCGCTGAATCCCGTGGTCCGTGATGATGGTGTCGATCTCCGGGCGGTCCAGCCGGCCAAGTACGACTGGGGCGCCGACGTGGTTCTCGGCTCCGGCGGCGTAGAGCGTCCGGTCGCGCTGGCCCGGGCGAACAGTGAGGACCAGTCGGACCCGGTCGAACCGCTGGTCGGCGAGCATCGCGGCCACCGCGGACAGGCTTTGGCTGCGATGGGCGTCGTCGATCACGAGGATCAACGGAGCGTCCAACCTCACCTCTGTGAACGAGTCAAGCGTGAAGGGAGCCCCAGAAGGGACGACCAGGGTTGTGGCGACGGACCGGGCCGTCTCGATCGCGATCCTGGTCTTCCCGCAGCCGCCAGGGCCCTCCACCACGACGACCCGGTCCTCAGAAGACTCCGGGGCGAGCCGGGCGCGGAGCTGATTCCCGATTTCGGCAGTGCCGCGGAGCTCAGCGGCCATCCCTGGCACCGTGCGGGAGAGCCGATCCAGGTACACCTCCGCAGTGGCCAGGGCCCTGGGCCGGCGCGGGCGGACTCCCAGCTCGTCCTCGGCCACCCGGCGCAGGTCGTCCGACTCAAGCTCGACGACGAGATCGCCGAGGTCGATGATCTCCAGGTTCACGCCGAAGTCGTTCTTCGCCCGATCCCTCTGCTTCTTCTTCGAGATGTCGTTCGTCGAACGGTTCGTCACGAAGATGGCCGGCGCGGTACGTCCGTGCTGCTTGTGCTTCTCCAACTCGATGGTGAGCTTCGTGGTCCACGTAGCCTGCAGGCTGACCCACAGCGCGACGTCGATCTCGTCCTCGAACAAGGGGCGATCGTAGCCGTCGAGGCCGGTGTCACCGGTGGCGCTGGTGAGGCGGAGAAGGGGGTAGCGCTTCCGGAGCACTCGCAGGGCCACCCGTTCCAGGGCCCGATCGTCCGTGAGTTGTTCCAGCGCCATCTTTGCGGTTTCGTACAGCACCCCTCGCCCCCTCCGCCTCACTGAGACCTGTGCGGGACCATTCTCCTCGCCCTCGCTGCCGGACCCTCTGACACGGAGGATGCGGGTGAGGTGGTCCGAGCCGAAGCGTCGCGAAGCGTACGCGAACGATCAGAGTGCTGCGGCGTCGCTGGTTGCGGTGACGGCACGCTTGAAGGGGGTGAAGGCCGATCGGGATCCGGCGGAGTGGGTGCCTCCGCTCCCCGAGGCCTGCTGTTGGTACGCGGGGGGAGGGGATGGCGGCGAAGCTGCGTTGGAGACTTGCCGCCGACCAGGTCGAGGCGGACGCGCTGAAGGCGTATCCCGACCGGGCGGCTGTCCCGCGCGCTGTATCCGTTCGCCTCGCGACGGGTCGTACGGGCGTTCACGAAAGCGCGCTCACGGGGGGAGGAGGAACGGTGGATCAGTGCGCGCCGACGGGGCAGGCCTCTGGTGACTCCAAGAATCAAGAACGGCTTCTGGCCCAAGAACCACACGGACTATACGCCGATGCCTGGGGCGTGGCCAGACATTCACATGACGCCTGCGCAGGGGGTCCAGGCCCATCTTGACCTGCAGGGAGGTGCTCCGGCCGGTGTGATGCTGCCGATCCACTGGGCCACCTTCAACCTGGCCCCGCACCCGTGGGCGGAGCCGGGGGAGTGGACGAAGGACGCGGCTGAGGAGGCGGGGCAGGCGGTGGCGTTCCCCCGTCCCGGTGAGCCGTTCGAGCCGGCGGGCAAGCTGCCCGCGGATACCTGGTGGCGCGGGGTGTCTCAGCCGATCGCTCGTCCGTGGCGCCGGCCGAAGCCGGCGCAGATTCCTGCCGAGGCGTCCGAGCGGGATCTCGACCTGGCTGGTGACCGGTGACGTCGGGTGAGGATGAGCTGGGCAGGGTCGTGGCCCTGCTGGCTCGTCTCTCGGGCGAGGAGCGCGACGGTGTGGTGCGCGCTCTGGACGGCCCCTCTCGGCGGGAGCCTTCGGTGAACACACCACGTTTCGTGCCCTTGCCGACCAGAGCGGGTTCGTCTCCGGTTGTCGTCCGAACGCGCTTCGTGGAGGGTTGACCTTGTAGACGGAGCAGGCTGGATGGTGTCCCCCGAACTGTTCAACACGCCGCCAAAACCGTCGGGTTGGAATTGGCTCAACGGAGCCCGCACCGGCTTCGGGGTCAGCGGCTTATCTGAAAGTCCGTTAGAGGCGAGGCCCCAAGCATGTCCCAGGGGGTCTAGATGTCCCTTTTGGGTCACATGCCAGTCTAGTTCTGTCCGGCGGGGCGGGGAGTGCCTTTCGGGAAATAATCTTGGTCCTCCGCGACGTTCTCGCTCGGCAATCGCTGAGTGGGGGGTGGCTGGACCTGAAACTGTTCGACACGGCAAACGGCGTGACCGAGGTCACGCCGTGGCTGGCTGAGGCTGAGGCCGATGTGCAGGCGCTCGTTGAGAGCGCGATGGAGCCCATGCTCGGGGTCCGCTTCCTGGCCACCGAGTACAGCACCGGACCCGTGCACGGAGGGCGCATCGACTCGCTCGGGCTGGACGAGAACGGCTCGCCGGTGATCGTCGAGTACAAGCGGGCGACCGACCCCGGCGTGCTGTCGCAGGGCCTGTTCTACGTGGCCTGGCTGATGGACCACCGGGAGGAGTTCGAGGCCCTGGTCCGCGAGCGGCTCGGGCCGGCGGCAGCCGCCGGAGTTCTGTGGAGCACGCCCCGGCTGATCTGCGTGGCGGGCGGCTTCACGCGCTACGACCTGCACGCGGTGCGCGAGCACCGGCGGTCCATCGACCTCGTGCGCTACACCATGCTCGGCGAGCACCACATCGCGCTGGAGACGGTCGCGTCGGTCGCTGCCCAGGGCGGCGGGACGCGGCGGCAGTGCCTGCGCGGCGGACGGGGCACGTCACCGCGCCGGCGGACCGACGCCATGGCGGAGCTCGCGGCCGTGGTCGACGAGGTGCTGCTCGGGCTGGGCGAGGGCGTGACGAAGGTCGAGCGCAAGCAGTACGACGCCTACCAGCGGCTGCGGAACTTCGCCTGCGTCACTGGACGGCAGGACAAGCTGCTGGTGTACCTCAAGGTCGCGCCGGCCACGGTGGAACTCGTGCCGGGCTTCACCCGGGACGTGACGGGACTGGGCCATCACGGCACGGGCGACCTGGAGGTCCAGCTGCGCTCCGAGAAGGACGTGGAGCGGGCACTGGAGCTGTTCCGGCTGTCGTACGTCGCTGCGTAGCGCGTGGTGGGGCGAGGATCTCGGTGGGGGCCCTTTCGACGGAGGGGCGGGGGAGTGGCGGTGGTGTCGTCCATCCTCCGCAGGATCCCCGGTTTCGGAAACCGGGGATCCTCGCCTATATTGCGCCCAGCCTCGGTCCGGCTTTGCGTGTGGGCAAGCGTCACGCCGCTGAGTCGAGGCGTCCTTCGCAAGATTCGAGAATCTTTGCAAGGTCCTCCCTTGCGTCCTTCAGTGCCACTTGATCACCCTCGATTGCCTGCTCCACCTTTTCTCGCAGGGTAACGATTACCTCGGAGGGGAGGAACGGAATTCCCAGGAACGCGTACCCCGTGTCTACATTGGTCCTCAGGTCGATCTCTACGGCATCCCAGGACCTTCGGGCCGCGTCACGTTCCTTCCGTTTTTCGCCGTCTTCTGCGAGTTCGATTTGCTGTAGATCGCGTTCGAGCTCCCGGGCGTTCTTGTAGAGTTGGGTGGAAATCTTTCGCAATCGTGCCCATGTCCGGTTGCTGGCTCCGATCATTGCGCCTCCCAGTGTGACGGCAACTGGAACGACGAGAGAGGGGCGACTATTGAGTACGGCCATGTATACGATGAGCCCGGCGAAGTAAATTCCTGCCGCATTCCCTACGGTGCGACTGATCGCTGCACGCCAGATGCGTGCACTCATCCGACCAAGCAATTGAGTATCGGACGGTTCCGCCGGATCGGCCCACTGGTGCCAGAAGGGAAGCGTCATCCAAGCGACCTGGAGCAGGAGCACGGGCAGGAAATTGCTGTTTTCCAACTCCCGCGGGTCGGTGGCGAGGCGATTGAGAAGTCGCCAGGCGTACAGGGCGACAAGGATCGTTCCGATGCCCCAGGCAAATATCTTCACGCCCCGCCAGCGTTCCTGCCAGGCTGGCTCGTTCCACCTGGAGGCGATGGACTGGTTCCAGCGGTGAGCGACTCGGGTGCGTATTCTCTGCCAGGGGCCCCAGTTTTGGGTGGCGCCACGCCAGAAGCGCGCCCCGTAAAATGCCAGGATTAATCCACCGAAGAACAGGAAAGCCCCCTCCGTCCTCCACGGTGTTCCGTAAAGCGTGTTTCCCCAGGTGTTGGCTACGAAACCGATGGGGAAGTACACCCTGCGCCAATGAGTGCGTATCGCCTCTGTGTGATGTCCCATTACTGGCATGGGTTTATGTTCGCGCGAGCGCTCTGATCTGGGGCGGTATTTGATGAAAATCAGAGGTTGGGCGTATGCCGCCTGCGCACGCAGCAGACATCGGCCCACCACTGCACGTTACGGGGACCGGTCGGTAGCCGAGCAATCCCTACCAGCCGGAGGGTTTGGTGGGCCCCAGGGCGCGCGTGACGGTGATCTCGATGACGACCCGGTTGGGGTTCACGCGCGGGGTTTTGTACCGCTCGGTGTAGCGGCGCTCGGCGTCGGCGACGGTGGCGGGGTCGTCCTTGATGACGGCGGTGCCTTCGAGGGTGGACCACCGTCGGCCTTCGGCCTGGCTCACGTTGACCCGGGCGTCGGTCCCGGCGGCCAGGGCGGCGCGGACGTTGCGGACCTTCTTGTTGCCGCCGTCGGTGATGACGCGGGCGATCCGCGTCTCGGGGTCGTAGGTGACGCCGACCGGGGTGGTGTGGGGGGAGCCGTCGGGGCGGAGGGTGGTCAGGAAGCAGGTCCGGCGCTCCTGCCAGAACAGGTCCCCGTCGGCGGGCAGGGGGGCAGTGTCCAACGGTCGATCTCCTCGGTGCGATGGCTCGGACGCCGGAGGCGCCGTGCAGGTCGCTTCGACCGTAACGCGAAGCTATCCACATCAGGGGATCAGGTGCTGCGGCCGAGCGAGGCCGGGGGCGAAATCGGGGGCGGCTTCGAGACGGGTGAGGGATGCGGGGCCGGGATGAACCTCGGGCCTACTGGTCCGGATCCTCAGCTGAGGATGGCTTCCGGTGCCGGCCGCGTCCCTTGCCCATGGCGGGCCGGTCCCACTCGGTGGGCTTCTCCTGCACGGGCGGCGGCGGATACAACAGGGCCTTCGCGGCGGCCAAGTCCTTGACGACGCCGACGACCGTCCACTCGGTGCCGGTCCACTCTTCGATCGCCCTCGGGGCGTCAGGGTCTACGTGGGCCCCGCGGTGCGGGCCGTCACTGAGCGGCACCGCGCGTCGCTTGCCCTTCGAGGCGGCCTGGCGTGCGTCGCGCCGGCGAGCCCACTCCTCCAGCGGTTCGTCATCCTGCATCAGGGCACCGTGGCTGAGAAGCGGTCCGGGCCGCCACCCAGTCACCCCCGCGGGTGATGATCGCCAGGAGACTCCGCACCGCTGCCGCCCCTATGGGAGGGGGCCCGCTCGGCCCGGCGTGCTTTCCACCACTTCCCTCTCGTCAGCTTGGCGTGCTCGGGCAAACGACAAGACCCTCCATCCTCGCCCGGGATAATCCATTCGCGCAGCCGAACGGCCCAGCCAGGCCCGGTCCTGCGACCTGCAGGACGCGCTCGGCGGTCGGTATCTCGTGGGCAGGACGACATGATTCATCCCGTCCGCTCCGGCCGGCCGAGGCGGAGCGGAACAACGCGGCCGGCGGCACGCGTTCCTGTCTCCGTAGGGCAGACGGACGCCCGCGGCCCCTTACTGAGCTGAGGAAGGTCTGATGGCAGGCACCGAGACGAGCCCTGGGACCGGCAAGTTGGTACGGGACCGGATCCCGCAGATCATCCGGAACGAGGGAGCCGAACCGGTCACCTACATCGCAGGGCCCGAGGAGTACCGGGCCCGACTCCTGGAGAAGCTGCGCGAGGAGGTCGCGGAGCTCCTGGACGCCGACGAAGGGGCGGCGCCCGGCGAACTAGCCGACGTGGCGGAGGTGCTGCTCGCGCTCGCTGCTGATCTCGGCCTCAGCTCAGAGCAGTTGGAAGCGATCCGCGTCGCGAAGGCACGCGAGCGAGGCAGCTTCGCCGGACGGATCGTCTGGATGGGCAACCGCTGACACAAGAGGCCGGGCGCCGACACCTCGAACAGGCCGCCATGAATTCCGACAGAGAAGACCATGGGAACGACGACGCCGACTGCCGGCGGGGTCCGGGACTGCTCGAAGGGCCGAGGTGCGTCCTCTCACCACACGCCGGCTGGATTCCTAGCCTTTTCTATCAGCCTTGATGAGGTCAGCGACCTTGTGTGTGTGCTGGGCGAGCACGGCTCCGGACGCGAATGCCTGGTCCCGCAGATGCCCGTACTCCTCCTTCAGCGCTGTTCGGGCTTCCTGATCGTCGGGGGCGACAGGAGCAGACGGCCGGCCGCGTTCATCACGCGCAGGTGCTCTGCAGCCTCGGCGCGGAGGTCCTCGGGCAGGCAAGTGAAGGCAACGTTGCCCACCGCGGCCATGGTTCTCTGGGAGCGCTGGCTGTCCGGGAAGCGCAGCCCGTGCCGGGCGACGAGGCGATAGGAAGCGGCAACGCAGACGGCGACGGTCAGGTCGGAGGCGACCCAGACCGGTGCCCGGGCCCCTTCGCCGAGGAAGAACGCGGCAAGCTCACCCGCGGTGCCGCCGGCCGCGAAAGTGATGAGCAAGATGGCGAAGGCTCCTAGGAGGGAGGTGATCTCGTCGAGTTCTTCGTCGATGATCTTCGGTGCGAGGTAGCGGGCAGGGCCTGCCAGGGTGGGGGCGGGTTCGGTGACCACGATGTTGTCTCCCCAGCTGATCATGGATGGCTCTTTCTGTGATGGTTTGAGGGGCTTGGGCGTACAGCCGTGGCCGGCTGTTCTGCCTCGGATCCGTTTTCACGGCGTGGGACCGTCACCTGCGCAGCGGCCGTGCCTGAGGTACGGCCGCCGGAAGGGGAGGCTCGGCAGCCGACCGCGAGGCGGGGGCGGGCGCCGGAAGCGGCCTGGGGCTCGGCTGCGTGGGGGACGGAAGCAGGTCGGCGGCGGTGCCGACGAGCTCGGCCAGGAGGGCGTGGGGAACGCCGGCAGACAGGCGGATGGTCCACGATGCCCGGTCGAGGCCCTCCCCGCCGTACAGCGCCCATCGGTCCGCCGTGGCGTGCGGGGTGGACTCGAAGACGATGGTCCGGTCCGGCGCCGCCCAGGTGGTGCGGGCGGGGTGGCTCGCTGGGCGCCAGGCGGCGCCGTGGAGGACGTCGTCCGGGTGGTCCGCAGTGCTGAGCGGCGGGGCATCGAGGTACTGGAGGATCGTGTGGATGAGGGGGACGGGGGTACCGACGGTGAGGGTGGCGTGCCACAACCGTTCGCCGACGGGGCCGTCGTACTCGGCGATCGTCCAGGCGACGTCGGTGCGGTGGCGCGCTTCGTGGTCGAACTCCACTCGTACAGTGAGGGATTCGTGGGAGGCAACGGTCGTCTCGTCGAAGGGGCGGTACCTCTCCCACTGGCGGTCCTCGTCGAAGAGGGCGGCGAGGAATGCTTCGTGCTCGCCGGGCTCCGCGACCGGCGGTTCGGCCGCGGGGGCAGGGGTCTCTTCGGGGGCGGACGGCGGCTGGCCCGCGAGGAGCTGGCGGACGGCCTGCTCTCGGCTGGTGAGCGGGGCGGGGCCGGGGCGGACGGCGACGCCGTAGAGGCGGTGGAACTCGGCGACGGCCTCCGCTTCGGTGCCGAAGGCGATGTCGGTCTCCTGGTGGAGGTGGTCCTCGCCGTGGAGGTGGACGTGCCGCCGGACGCCTTCCTTGTAGGAGCCGACGGCCACGGTGGTGTGCCCGTCGTGAGCGTGCAGGTGGATGACCAGGCGGCCTTCGGCGATGTCGTCGTGGATGCGCTGGGCCGCGGCGCCGACCTCGCGGATCTCCTCGCGGGTGCACCAGGGCATGGGGTAGTTCGCCCAGGTCCACTCGGTGGCGATCTCCTCCTGGAGGGCGGGGCCGATCTCGGTGGTGAAGCCGTACCGCCGGAGCTGCTCGGCGGCCTGGGCGGTGTAGTGGGGCTCTTCGCAGTCGATGCGGGCCAGCACCATCGTGGCCGGGCTGGTGCTGCGCCATCCGAGGTCGTGCAGGTGGGAGCGGGCGGCGTCGGCCGTGGGGCCCGTCGTGGTGGCGATGACGGCGGGATGGTGATCGGGGTGCAGGGCGAAGTGGACGTGGGCGTTGGCGGGGGCGTACGGCATCGGGGCCTTTCGGGGTCAGGGGGTCCGGCCGGCGGCGACGGGACGTGCCGGCGGCGAGACGGCGGGGGCGCGGCGGGCCGCGGGGCTGGCGCGCGCGGCTCGCGCCGGCGGGGGGAGGGAGTGCCCGGTGGCGTGCTGCCAGCGGGTGCGGATGGCACCGATGTCGGCGAGGGCCCGGCGAGCACCGGCAACGAGCTGGAACGGTGTGTTCATCGGGTCGTCGGAGTACGCCTGGATGCGCCGGCCGGCCTGGTCGGCGGCGGCCAAGAGCGAGCGCGTGAGGGCACGCTGGCCCCAGTGCCCGACGGACCCGGCGGGCTCGGCGAGGAGACGGAGTACGCCGCTCGGCTCACTTCCGTCGTGCAGCAGGCCGCGCTGCTGGGCCTCCCACAGGACGGTGACGGGGTCGACGGGCTCGTGCCGCCGGGCGAGGGCGGTGAGGCACTGCCACAGGCCGGCGTGCAGGGGCTGGGTGAAGTCCTCGGCAAGCAGCCACCGCACGGACTCGATGTCGGCGGGGCGGGCGGTGGCGGTGGCGAGCAGGAGCTGCTCCTCCTCCACCGCTTCGGTGGGGTCGGCCGCGGCGTTCGGCGGGGGTACCGGGGTGCGGGGCAGGATGCCGGCGCGGGGCGGGAAGCGTGTGGCGATGTCGTCCACCACGGCGGCGAGCGCGTCGGCCTCGGCGAGCACTGCCTCGACGGGCTCCGGCAGGGAGACGTCGTGGACCGTTTGGACGAGGAGGCCGGTGGCGTCCCGGAGGCGGCGGCGGGCGTGCTCGGCCTCGACCATCCGCGCGTAGGCCGCCGCGTGCCGGGGCCAGGGACAGACCTGGATGAGGGTGTGCAGGTAGGAAGCGCTCAGACCGCGTGCCTCCTCCCGGGCCGCGGCGAGCACCTGGGTGAGCCACGCGGTGGTCTTCCTGTGTTTGTTGGGATCGGGCGGCGGCAGGGTGCTGATCGCGGCGAACAAACTGGCGTGCGCGGCGGTGCTCCAGGAGTCGGCGGAGATGCCGGTCACGTCGCCGAGGACGCGTGGGTCGAAGAGGAGCGCGCCGAGGAGGGCTTGCTCGGCGTGGAACACCGGGTGCGACGCCGGGATCGTGCCGAGGTCGTCCTCGTTGGGATCGGGGCTGTGGGACATCAGGCGGCCAGGGTGAAGTCGTCGGTGGTGAGGGTGCGGTCGAGATGTGGGGCGAGGATGTGCGCTGCCAACCTCGGGGGGACGGCGTTGCCGATCTGGGAGAACTGCTGGCCCTTGTTCCCGGCCCACGGGTAGTCGGCGGGGAAGGTCTGCAGCATGCCCGCCTCGGCGGCGGTGATCCTGATCGGCGCTGGAGTCGGCGCGTCTTCGTTCCCGGCAGGGACTGGTGTGGCGATCCAGGTGCATTCGTTGGCGCGGTGCCCGAAGAACAGCGTCCCGGCCGGCTCGTCGAGGGGCCGTACGGTGGCGTTGGGCTGGTTGTTGCTGCGCAGGGACCACATCCAGTGGCCGGTCTTCCCGGTGCAGGTGGGGGCCGGTCCGGTGGCGGGGCTGTCGCCGCGGGCACCATGACGGGCGGTCCACCCCGCTCCGCGGGTCTGGGGCTTGAGGACGACGTCCTCGACGGCCGGGGGAGCCGTCCAGGTTCCGCGCGCCCGGGCGGCGACGAGGGTCTTGCGGGCCCCGGAGGGGAAGGGTTCGGGGCCTCCGCCGGGCCCGCCGCCGGCACAGACGGTCGGGACGGGCCGGTCGGTCGCCCCCCAGCCCAGAGCCTCGGCCATCGACACCCAGCGGGTGCGGTCCGGTCCGAAGAGGCTCTCGGGCTCGGCGACCTGGGCGTGGGTCGGCGTCGGGGGTGCGGCGGTACGGACACGGGAGGCGACCAGGATCGCCCGCCGCCGGGTCTGGGGCACCCCGTAGTCCGCGGAGTTGAGGATGCCGCACCACACGGAGAAGCCCCAGGACCTCAGGATCTGCGCGTACTGCCTCCACAGCGGCAGCACGTCGGGCACCTCCTCCATGGCCACCCACTCCGGCTCGCCCACGGCATTCAGGGCGTGGAGGTAGCGCATCGGCTCGGCTGCGAGCAGGGAGCGTTCGTCCCGGCAGGCGGCCAGGAGCTTGGTGCGGGTGTCGATGCCGGCGGCGAGGTCGGCGACCGCCTGGTGGACGAGGTCCTGGTCGAGCAGCCCGAGCCGTTTTCCCGCCCGGCTCCATGCCTGGCACGGGGGCGAGGCGATGAACCCCCGGACCCGGCCGGCGAAGACGTGCACCGGATACGCGGCCACGTCGGTGCGGATCGTCAGCAGGCCGGCCGCCGCCCGCGTCCGGCACGCCCACTCGTCCCACTCCAGCCCGACGTCCCGGATCCCGAAGCGGTGCAGAGGCACGCTCCAACCACCAGGTCCAGCAAAAAGATCAAGGACAAGCCCCTTCGGGGGGATCACGACGCGAGTCCGAAGTCGTCCTGCTCCGGCTCGTCCCCCCGGCAGCTCCAGGGCGAGCAGCCATTCACCACGCCCAGTTCGGCGGCGTCGGCCTCGGCTTCCGCCGCGGCGTCGAAGGCGGCGCGCTCGGCCCTGGTGACGTGGTCGATCGGGGCCTGGCCGAGGGGGACGCGCGAGCGGTGCAGGAACGCCTGGCCCAGCAGGGCGTTCCCCGTCGCGTTGGCGCGGGCGTTGCCCTTCCGGATCGCGGCGTCGAACTCGACGACGTCCGCCCATTCGTCGGGCGAGGTGTCACGGATTTGTCGCCACTGGGCATTTCCGTGGAACGGGCAGCCCAGGCAACTCGATTTCGGGGTGTCCGCGAGCCCGAGAGAGGTGAGATAGCGGATGCAGTCGGAGCGCGTCCAGTCCATGTCGATCAGCGGGTGCCGGTTGCGCATGTACTTCACGTCCGCGTCCTTGGCGCGATGGAATTCGTCGGTGGATATCCCGATCCACTGCTCGACGAAGACGTCCTTCGGGACCCGCCTCGGATAGGGGTATCCGAGGAGCTTGCGGACTTCCTTCTTGATGGGCTTGACCTTATACTCCCCGCTGCACTGGCGCCGGGTCATCCCAGGTCGGCCGTCCGCGTTGAGGATGTAGAGCGGCATCGAAGCGAAGCGGTGATCGGGGTCCAGAGCGTCGTTGCGAATGTTTCCGGAGGAGACCCGGAGAATGGGTATTCCGGCCGGTGCGGCGATTTCCTGTTCGAGACGGTCAAGGTGTGCGTAGACGCTTCGGGGCTCCCATCCGGTATCGGCGAAGATCGCGTAATCGACTTTCGGGAGAATTCCTTCTGCGGAGAGGGCGAGCAGGGTACTGGACTGGACGCCGGCGCCAAGGGAAAGAGCGCGGAACTGGGGCGAGGTGGAAATTTGGAAAATCCTTGGATGAGGGGGCGGAGAAGCGGCTCCTGGGGGCGGGAGCGGGCTCGGCGAGGAAGGGGCGTGGACGGGGCCGGGGCTTGCCGCGGTGGCGTCAACGGCGTTTCGCTGCGGGGAGGACAGCGGGAGGCGAAGCCGGTGCGGGGCCGGTGGCGGGGAGCGTGCGTGCGGGAGCGCCGGACCGGAGAAGCGAGGGAGGGGACGCCAGCTCGGTCGCGCTGGTCCGGAGGTCGATGGCCGTCGCGTCGAGGATCTCGTCGACTGCCTCACGGCAGCCGGATACCGCATCGATCACGCGCTGGGACGGAAGTACCGTCCCCATCGAGCCGAGTTGGCGCGTGGCGTCTGCGCTGAAGTTCCAGTGTGTGATCTCGGCATGCATGCGGCCGAGTTCTGTCAGCGCCTCGCCCAGCGGCGCCAGCGCGCCGTTGTAGGCCCTGAGCGCCGTCTTCGGCGAGGTGCCGGCGGACAGCTCGGACAAGCAGCTCTTGATGTGGGTGGTCACGTCCATGGTGATGGTGACCAGATCGACGATGAGTGCGGAGACGCTGTCCGCTGCCGGGGTCTTGGGTGCCGGCGGCAGCGTCTGGAGCTGGAAACGCAGGCGGTCGATTCGGCCGGCTGTGTCGTAGAGGGCGAGTGCCAGGGTGGTGGTCAGGGGAATCTCCGTGGGTGTGTACCTCGGCGTTTCGCCAGGGGTCAGAGGTTCGTGGTGTGCGGGGTCGGGCGGCTTGGCCGGGAGGCCGGGGCGGACGCCGACAGGTAGGGGGCCGGGGCGGTGAGCGTGGCCGCGAGGGCGCGGTGCCCGGCTGGTGTGGGGATGCAGCGGGACCAGAACCAGTGGAGCGGGGAGACCTCGCGGGTGGTCAGGCCGCGTGCTTCCAGGGAGCGGATCGTGGCGATAGCCACGGGGCGGCTCGCGCCGTGCAGGTGCACCGTCTTGTCGTCGCTCACGGCGACATGACCGAGGGCGATGGCCCGCAGGCCGGCGTGCTGAGCAGGCGACAGGCCCGCGGGCCGCTTCGAGGGGCAGGAACCCCGCTGCCGTAGGTCGGCGGCGAGCGCTTCCGCGGCGGCGAGGCAGTCCTGCGCCCCGAAGGCCATGAAGTCGCGGCCTGCGGCGACGGCGTCCCGGGCCAGCCTCCGGGCTTCCATCGCCCACGGGGCGCCCAGCTCCTCCAGGCTCGTGATCCTGCGGACCGGGGCGAGGGCGCCGGCGGCGTTGGCCAGGGCCTCGCTGGAGTCGGTGGCGAGCATGGCGAGCTGCCGCAGCCGCGCCTGGACCGACCTGAAGGTCTGGCCCTGGTGGAGCGGCAGGCCGGCGAGGTCCTCCTGCAGGTCCAGGGCTTGCCGGGCTAGGGACAGCGCCGTGGCGGCTCGGACGGCGATCTCGGGGGCCCCCTTGGGGGTGGTGAGGGCCGGTGAGGCCAGCAGGTCGTGCTGGAGGATGTGGTTTGTCCCGAAGGACAGGAGCTGCTCGATGAAGGAGACGGTCGCGCCGGGGGACCGCCCGGCGTATCGCGCACCGGCTTCCTGCGGGTGATCCGCAGTCATCGGCGGGCTCTCGCCGCGGAGGCAACGGGCCCGGCCGGCGGAGGGCTGGGCACCGACGGCGCCTCGGCGGCAGGGTGCTCCGGCCGGCCGAGGGTGGCTGCCAGGACGAGCCGTCCCATCGGGCTGGGCAGGACGCGGATCTCCTCGGCCCAGGAAGCGCAGGGCACAGGGTTGATCAGCCCCTGCTGGTCGAGAGCGCGGATCGCGCTCGGGTGGACGGCGGTCTTGTCCATTCCCACCCAGGGCTGGCCTTCCTCGTCGATCGAGACGACCCCGGTCGCAATGAGCCTCAGGGCCTTGAACTGGTCGGCGGTCATCTGGTGGTGGGCCTCGGGGACGGCGTAGTTGTTCCGATAGCGCTCCATCTCGGCGGCGACGCGCTCGGCACAGGCGAGGAGGTCGGAGGCCGCGGTGGCAAGCAGGTCCCGGGCCGCCTGTACATGGGTCAGCCTGGTGTCCGCGGCGGTCATCGAGACGGGGTCGGTGCTCTCGGCGGCGCGCTGCAGGGCTTCGGCTGCCGCCTTCGCCACCACCTGGAGCTGGGTCAGCCGGGAGGCGACCGTGTGGTCGGTGTGGTCGATGAGGGACATCGGCAGGCCCAGGTGGGCCGTGCCGACGGCCGCGGCGTCCTCGGCGAGCGAGGTGACCGCCGTGACCTGCTGGGCGATCCGCCCGGTCGCCTGTGGAGAAGCCAGCGAGCGGTCGTCGAGCACGTCGAAGCACTCGGCGGCCTTCGTCGCGAGGGTCAGCATCTGCAGGCAGACCTCGTAATGGGGGGCCTGAGGGAGGTGACGGGACATGGGGGGCTGCCTTCGGATCGGGGAGTGGGAGTACGGCTCAGCGGACGGGCGTCCGGCTTGCCCGGGTGGCGAGTGTGGCCGGGCGGGAGGCGACGGGGACACGGCCGAGCCAGGAGGCGAGAGCAATGCGGCCGGCCTCGGTGAGGTACAGACGGGCGGTCCGCGCCCCGGGCCAGGGGTGATGTGCCTCCCGGCGTACCCAGCCTCGTGACTCCAGGGACCGGACCGTGGCCATCGAGAACGACGCGTCCCTCATCCACGCCCACTCGCAGCCCCCGGTGTCCTCGACGCTCAGGCGTCCGGTCGCGATGGCGCGCAGCGCCTGGTACTGCGTGGGCGACATCGCCTGCGGTCTGCCGTCGATCAGCTTCTGGGCGCGTAGCGCACCCGCGAAATCCGTAGCGGCACGCAGGGCGTCGGAGGCAGCGAGCGAGGTCAGCAGGGACGCTTCCCGCAGATGGTGGCCTGCTTCGAGAAGGGTGTCGAGGACCCGGCCGCGCGGGTAGGGCCGGTGAACGCGCTCCTGGGGCGACACCTGGACGAGGTAGGCGTGGACCAGCCGCAGGTGCTCGCCTGCGAGGGCCGCCTGGGTCTCCAGGAGCCGGATGCGGCTGTACGCGTCCTCTACCGCGGGGCTCACGTAGAGCTGGACCTTGCCGATCTCGGTCCTCACCGCCCTCGCGGTATCGGCGAGGTCATCGGCGCGTCCTGCGTGTGCCAGGGCTTCCGACGGAGCGGCCGGTCGGTGGAACTCCAGCGTGGCGAGCTGATCACGGACCCGTGTGACTTCCTCTGCCAGCAGCAGGACGTGGGCGGGGGCAAGCTCGGCCGGCGGAGACGGGCGGGAATCCGAAGGGCTTGTCATCGCCGGCGCCCCTCCCCGTTGGTGGGCAGATCTCCGAGGGCGTGGACGACCTGCGCCCCGAGCCCCGAGGGGAGACCGGTGAGCGAGGTCAGTCGGGCCTCGCTCCGCGCCAGGTACGGGACGTCCGCGAGGGTGCGCTCCACCGGGTCGGGCGTGGCCAGGACGGTGAGGAACTGGGCCGGGAGCTGAGCCGGGACGGCGCCCGTGGCGTGGACGGCCCAGTGTGTGTCGAATCCGTCGAACACGGCGTGCTCCACCCGCCACGGCTGGCCGGGCGTGTCGTGCATGGTGCAGTGCCCGTCGGGAGAGGTGTACGACCCTGCGCCCGCGGTCCAGTCGTACAGGTCGGCGATGTCGGCGACGGAACGTTCCGTCAGCGGGATGCGGTCCGAATGCCGCATGTCGCCCAGCAGTTGGGGCAGCGCCTGGGTGATGCTGGCGAGGGCCTCCAGCGGCGTCTGCCGCGTAGCGGTGATCTTCCAGGCCAGGTCGTTGCGCGCGATCGTCCACCACATACCGTCCAGGCGGGACGGCGAGAAGTCGACATGGAGTGTGTCGTCGGGACTGACCACCGTGACCTGTCCGGTCTCCCGATCGTGAGTCCAGGACCATCCGAAAGCGTGGATCAGAGGCCCGAGGACGTCGGTGAGACGGTCCCCGGCTCCGGCCAGGTGCCGCGGTGAGACCAGGAATCGGCCCTGCTCATCGGTCATGGCGCTCACCTCGCCCGTCCGGCAGTTGCCCCGTGTGCGACAGGAGCGGGCCGGCCTGTGGGGGTGGCCGGACGGGACTGGGCGAGAAGCCGCCGGGCGCGGTCCGTGACGGTCACACGCTGGCCCTGGCGGTCGGAGGTGTCGGCCTCGACCTGGACCAGGCGGTACTTCTCGAAGAAGGCGAAGGTGGCCGGATGGACGGAGGACCCGCCGGATACGTAGACCTTGGTCTTGCGGCCGAAGCTGTCCTCGTACCGTCGCCCTTCGCTCTGGGCCAGGTCCTCAAGGGCGGTCGTCTGCTTGGTGTTGAGCTTGGGCAGGGGCATGGCTGCCTCCGCGCGTTCGAGGGCGCGGCCGATGCTGGTGGCGGCGTAGGAGCAGCAGGTGGCGGTGAGGTCGAGGTCGTGGAGGGCTTCGGCCAGGCCTCCACGATGCCGCTCTCGGCATCGGTCTCGCGGGCCTGACGGACGGCCTTCTCGTCGACCGCCGCGCCGGGAAGGCTCGCGCCGATCAGAGGATTGACGGAAATGGCCTGGGCGAGGTGGGTGGTCACGAGGGCCGCGCTGGAGACGGTGGCGGTGAGGGTGTCCAGGGTGCTGCGGCTGCCGGGCACGGTGACGTACTCGCTCGTGCTGAGCCGCGACAACGCTGTGACGGGCTGTCTCGTCAGTTGCTGGGATTCCAGGAGGAGCGGCGTGACCGTGGAGAGGAGCCCGGGACCCGGCGCCTTGTCCACGGCGTCGACTTGGGCGCGCAGTTTCGCGAAGTGGGTGGCGAGGACCCGGAAGGGTGCGGCGGTGTCCGAGGTGGATGAGGGTGTGATGGGAGGAGATCCTTTCGGGGATGGGAAATTCGGCGGCCACGGCGAACCTGGTCGCGACGTGCTGGGGGCGTGCACCCGCGGCCGGGGACGGCTGGTCACGCCGCTGAGTCGTAGTCGTCCTGCCGGGAGGCCGTCTTGGCGAGGGCCCGGGCGGTGATGTCCTTCGAGGCCCGGGCGGAGGCGGCGGCGAGTTCGTCGGCGCCGGGCTCGGCGTACCAGGGGCGCAGGTCGAGCATCGCGACGCGCATGCCGGTGGCCAGGCACAGGGCGCTGCCCTTGGGGAGCGCGCGGATCGCGTCGGCCGGCAGGATCCGCTCCTGCCGCATCGACACCGAGGTCGACTTCCCGGACTCGGAGTGCGAGGTGGAGACGGTCTCGACGTCGTGGTCGCCGACCATCCGCGAGAGCTTGTCCGCGAAATCGGGGTCGTCGATCCCGCTACCGATGATCTTCACGGTGGCCGCGCTCCACATGGCGTCCATGCCCGTGTCCCCCCAGACTTTCTGGCCCTGGCGGTAGGACTGCAGGATCGTGATCGGGATGATCCCGCGCGATCCGAGGTGGGAGTACAGGTCGGGCAAGTCCGAGATCTTGCAGACGTTGGCGGCCTCGTCGAGGATCGCGAGCATCGGCGGGTCGAGTCGGCCGCCGGCGCGTTCTGCCTGGGCGGTCGCGGCCCGCATCACGCTGTCGGCGCACGCTGCGATCAGCGCGCTCGCGCCGCCGCCGCCGTCCTTCGACAGCAGGAACAACGAGTCGTTGCTTGTCACGAAGTTGGTCGGCCGGAACTCGGGGACGTCCTTCTGAGGGGTGACCCAGGCGGCGATCTCGGCGTTGAGCAGGGCGGAGGCGTACTGGCGGGCGGTCTCGTAGATGCCGTCCCGGGTCTCCGGCGGCCCTTCCACAGTGCCCTTCAGCTGGGAGGCGACCGCGGTGAACTTGTGGTCGCGCAGGATGTCGAGCGGGCGCCGGTCGGCGGGGAAGGCGAGCCACTGCATCACGTCGGTGATCGGCCGCTCGTCCAGGGCGGCGGCCAGGAACAACTGGCTGAGGATGTTGCTGCCGGCCTTGGACCAGAAGTCGCCCTGCTGGCTCGCGTCCACGCTCGCGGCGAGGAAGTGCCCGGCCAGCCGGTTGGCGCCGTCGAGGGTCTTCGCGTCGGCGAGGGGGTTCCACCACATCTCGCGGGCGGCGTGGGCGATCTGCTGAGGGTCCATCGACCACACCCGGCCCACGGCGGCACGGGCGTCGAAGGTCGCCGTAAAGGCGTCGCCTGCCGCCTTGTTGGAGGTGAGCAGGACCGGTCCGGGCGCGGCGAGGATCGAGGGGATGGCGAGGCTGGTGGTCTTGCCGGAGCGCGGGGCCATGATCGCGACGGCGACGTCCTCGAAGCCCATGCGGACCTCGTGGCGGGTCCCGGCGAGGTTGCCGACGAGGATGCCGGCGTCGCGGGGTTCGATGTGCTTGGCGTGCTTCAGGCTCGGCCGCAGGGAGCGGGCCTTGGCTTCGACGGCTTTGGCGAGCAGCGGCTGGATGTCGCGGGCCGTCGCCATCCCGTTGACGGTCTTCTTCCTGCCGCCGGACCGGTTCTTGTACCGGAGCCACAGGACGCCCGCGCCGGCGGCGAGGGCCAGCGTCAGCAGGACAGGGACGATACGGGTGGCGACGAGGAGGAACGTTTCTCCTGCTGCGGGCCAGAGCTGTTCGGGGTGCAGGAGCGCGTCGGCCGGCCGGTAGGGCACCCAGGGGCCACCGGTCGCCCAGGCGGCGATGTTGCCGCTCAGCCAGGCGATGGAGGCGGCGGGAAGACCGACGGCGAAGGCGGCGAGGAGCACCTTCAGGGCTATGTCGTAGCCGTCGGAGCCGGACGAAGGGGAACTGGGCAAGGGGCGGTGGTTCCTTGGACGGTGCCACCAGGGTCGGCGGCGGGATGGTCAGCGGGGGTGGCGCCTTGTCGGCGGGGACGGGCGTGCCGAGGGCGGGGGAGGAGCGCCGGGCCGGCGGGCGGCCAGGCGAGCGACGCGGGCGGGCAGGACAGATGCGAGCCTTTCGGCCGGCACCTGCTCCCACTGCAGGTCGAGCCGGCGCCGGCTGAGACCGAGGGTCTGCTCGTGGGTCCGCCGCAGTGGCGCTGGGCTGGAGAGGGCCTGGGTGAAGGCGGCCACGATGCGGGTGGGGGTGCGGCCGTCGAAGCGGGCGTCCCAGAGCGGCACGTCTTCCTTCCGGCCGGCGGTGATGAACCAGGAGGCCGAGCCGGCGAAGGTGAGCCGCTCGCCCTCGACGACTCCATCCGGCGAGCGGAATTCGCCGTCCGGTGCCGTCTCCCATCCCCGAAGACGCAGGACGCGAAGAGGGTCGTCCGCCATCATCCGCTCGTTGGGAGCGGGGTCGGTCAGGGCGTCGGTGACCGCGGCGATCAGCTCCACCGGGGTCCGGGAGCCGAAGGAGGCGTACCAGCTGGTTGCGGCTGAACCCCCGTTGTGGGTGATGCGCCACCACTGGTCGCCGGGGACGGGGTCGAGGCGCAGGAGCGTCTTCTGGTCGGGGCTGGAGAGGACGACCCGGGGCAGCAGCGGCTCGTGGCCGTGACTCCACCCGGACGCCTGGTGCAGGGGTACGGTGACCCAGGCCGGGTCACCGGGGCCGGCGAGGTAGCGGGGCGCGACGAGCGCCTGGTCGATCATGTCGGTCACCGAAGCCTCCGCCCTGCCAGGGCGAGACCGGTTCCACCGGCTGGAGACGGCGGCGGCGAGGGAGCCGCGCGCCGGGCGGCGAGCGTCGACCCGCTCGGACAGGGCCCGGCCGACGTGCTCGGCCGGCCGCCGCTCCCACTCCAGAGTGATCCCGCGGCGCGGGAAGCCCTTCATCTGCTCGGCGGAGCGCCGTGCCGGTTCCGGGGAGGCGAGGGCCTTGAAGAGCGAGGCCAGGATGACGGTGGGTGTGCCTGCGGACAGGAAGGCATGCCACAGGGGGTCGTCCTCGTCGAGTCTGGCGATGATCTGCCAGGAGCGGCTGCCGGCGAGGGTGTTCCGGCTGCCGCGGACGTGTCCCTCCGGGGAAAGGAAGGCCCCCCGGCTGGGGTCGGTGGTCCAGCCTGCCTGCCGCAGGGGCTCGTAGGGGTCGACCGGCTGCCGCAGGGGGTAGCCGGGGTGGGTCAGGGCGTCGGTGACGGCGGCGATCAGCTCGACAGGCGTGGACCCGTCGAAGGAGGCGTGCCAGTTCGTTCCGGTGCGGCCGTCTCGGTGCGACACATGCCACCACGGCCCCTCCAGCACCGGCTCCAGACGAAGCTCGCTCTTGGAAAGGGGACCGGTCAGCACGACATGAGGAACGAGGGGGGCGTTCAGCGCCGTCCAGCCGGACACCGTGGTCAGAGGCACGGTGACCCAGGCCGGGTCGCCGGGGCCGGCGAGGTAGACGGGGGACACCAGCGCCTGGTCGACCAGCTCGTGCTTGGTCATCAGCGCCTCACCGCCGACCGGCTGGTGGTGGGCAGACGGGTGGGGTCCGCGACGGCGATGGGGGCAGGGGCGGGGGCTTTGAGGGCGACGAAGTGCAGGTCGAGGAGGGCGTGTCCGTGGATGGCCCAGGTGTCCAGTTCGCTCCACGCCTCCGCATTGCGTTCGGCCAGAGCGTCGATGAACTGGGCATGCGCCGGCTGGGAGATGCGCCGGTCCTCGCGGGCCTTGGCCCACTCGGTGCGCAGAGCTTCCAGGCGGTCGAGCGCCTGGGCGAGCTCGGACAGCTGCCACGGCCAGCGGGGCTCGATGTCGCCGGCGGCGATGTGCTGCAGCTGGAACCGCGCCGTGGCGAGGAGGTAGCGCGCCGAAGGGCGGACGGGCTCGAAAGCGCGCCAGGTCTGTGCGTCTCGCTGGACCTTGCGCCAGCCGTACGACTCGTCGTCGTACGGCCAGCCGTCGGTGTCGGTGTGTTCGTCGGAGTAGGAGTCCCAGGAGGCGAGGATCATCTCGCTCTGCACCAGGAACACCGCCAGTGCCTGGAGGGCGGCGGCGTGCTGGTCGGCGCGATAGGGGAACGGGGAGGTCAGGGTGGTTCCTTCGGTCGGGATGGTGATCACGGGGTACGGCGGGGGAGGGGACCGCCCGGGCGCTGCGGGGAAGGCGGTAGCTCGCGGATGGTGCTCAGGGGGAAGAGCCGGTCGACCCGGGCCCACAGCGTTGCCTCCGCCTGCTGGGCCGGGACGCGTTCGCGCTGGATGCGGACGCTGTACCGCAGCGCGGGGGCCATGGTCCGTTCGTGGCGCAGGACCGGGTCGGGGGAGACGAGGTCGGTGAGGAACGCGGCGACCACGTGAGGCGGGGTGTGCTCGGTGAAGTGCGCTTCCCAGACGGCCACTTGCTGCTGCGAGGTCCGCCAGGGTTCCATGCCGGCGGTGACCTTGATGTGCCACGAGCCGTTGGCGAGACGGCCGATGTGGACGTGCCCGTCGGGGGAGTCGAAGTGCCGTTGGTGGCGCGAGGGCCAGCCGGCCTGTTCGAGGACCGTGACGGGATCGAGGAGGTCTTCGGGCGTGGGACCGGCGGCGTAGGCGATGGTCGCCGCCGTGATGATCTCAGCCGGTGTGCGGGCCCCGAACGACATCGTCCAGGACTCCTCCTCACCGGCCCCGAGGTGCCGCAGGATCCACCAGGGCTGGTCGAGGTCGGGCGACAGATGCAGCTCGGCCTTGCGGTCGCGGGGGATCACACGCACCACCGGGCTGAGGGGGAGGTGCGCGATCTGCCACCGGTAGACCTGCTGGAGGGGCGCGGTGACCCAGCGGGGGTCACCGCCTCCGGCGAGGTACCGGGGCGAGACCTGGGCGAGTGCGGGCTGCCGGGCGATCTCGGTCACGGGCGGCCCGGGGCAGGAGCGTCGACGGCGAGGGTGATGTGGCCGTTGGTGGCGCTGCGGCGGGCGACGGCGAGACCGATGGTGTCGGCGTACGTTGCGATCAGGCCTACGCGGGAGGAGTCCAGGTCGCCCTCGGGCGGGAGGAGGACCTCGTCGCCCTCCTCCATCAGCCAGGCCGGGCCGTGGACCCATCCGGCCGTCTCGGCGAAGCCGGAGGCGATGCTCCGCTGGACGAGGGTGCCGGACGTCGGGGCATACAGGACCTGGATGGCGACGGCCTGCTGGCGGGTGGGCGTCAGGTCGGGGGCGGCGCCGACGGCGATGTCGGCGGCGATACGGGCGAGGGGCAGGCCGAGGGCCTGTTCGACGGCCCAGCCGATCCAGTCGCCGCCGATCCGCCCGTTGACCTCGATCACGCGCGGGCCCGTGGGGGTGAGGCGGATCTCCACGTGTTGGATGCCCCCGGTCACGCCGGTCGCCCGCACGGCGGCCTTGGCGATCGGGGCGACGGTCTCCAGGAGCGGGTCGCCGGCCGTGAGGGTGTGGCCGGTCTCCTCGAAGAGCGGCTCGCTGCCGAGTTCCTTGCGGGTGACGGCGACCGGCGTGGTCACGCCCTGGTAGGTGACGCACTCGACGCTCACCTCCGGGCCGGACAGGTACTCCTCGACGAGGACGCTGCAGTTGTCGCCGCCGTGCTGCTGCACGCCGCGGGTCGCGAACGCGTACGCCTCGGCGAGGTCCTCGCGGGTCTCGGCCTTGATGACGCCGATGCTGCCGCCCACGGCCGCCGGCTTGACCACGACGGGGAAGCCGATCGCCTCGGCGACCGCGAGGGCCTCGTCGAGGGACGCGGCGGCGACGGAGCGGGCGGAGGGCACGCCGTGGCGGGCGAACGCGGCGCGGCTGGCGGCCTTGTCCCGGCAGGTGCGGACCGACTCCGTGGGCGTGACCGCCAGGCCGAGACGTTCGGCCAGCTGGGCGACCGCGGTCAGGTGGGACTCGTTCCAGGTCAGCACGCCCGCGACCGGCCGGCGCGTGGTGATGGCTTCGGCGGCGTTGAGCAGGGCGTCCACGTCGTCGAAGTCCGGCACCGTCTCGTGGTCGACGACGTACGGCTTCTCCCAGGTGAGGGGGCCGGTGGTGAGGACGGCGACGTCGTAGGCGTCGGCGACCTGGCGCAGGCAGTAGCCGCGGTACACGTCATCACCAGGGGCGACGACCAGGACGAGCGGGCGCTGGGACACGAAGGGCTCCAAGAAAGTGAGGTGAGGAAGAGGAAGAGAGAGAAGGGGGGTTCAGCGGCGGCGGGCGGGCGATGCCGTTGTGGCGGCAAGCGGTGCGCGGGTGGTGAGGCGGATGCCGGTCTGCCCGGCCCGCACGGTGGCGGCGTGGATCTCCAGCACGGCACGTCCGTGGGTGAGCCAGTCGACCAGGGCTTCGGAGGCTTGCCTGTTGCGTACGGCGGAGGCTGCGAGGAGGTCCTCGGCGCTCGTGGACGGATCGGTCACCACCCGCTCGTACTCGGTGTGGGCGGTGTCGACCCGTTCGAGGGCCCCGCGCAGATGAGCGAGCTGCCAGCTCCAGCGGGCCTGGCCGGACTTCCCGGCGAGATGGTCGGCGGACGTCTCGGCAGCGTCCAGCAGGGCGGCGGCTTGCTCTCGCAGGGGAGAGAAGCGGCGCCAGAGGGCGGCGTCCTTCTCGGCCTGCCGGGCGTCGTAGGCGTCCTGGTCGTACGGCCACCCGTCGAGATCGGTGTGCTCGTCGTCGAACCGCTCCCACGCGGCCAACACGGCGTCGCCTTGCAGCAGGAAGGTGGAGAGCCGGGCGATCAGTGGAGTGCGGTCCGGGGGCGGGGGGACGGAAGGAGAAGGGTGGGGCACGGGGGGGTCTTTCGAAGGTCAGCGAAGGGGGACGGAGGCGGGGGCGGAGGGCGCGGTCGGTGCGGGCAGGGAGACCACAGGCCTGGTGCGGCGATTGGGCCGGGCCCGCCGGTCGAAGGCGTCGACTCGGGCGAAGTGCGCTTCGACTGCCTCCTCCGGGGCAAGGCCGCTCGGCTCCTGCCGGGCGCCGTGGCTCTCCGGGTCGTACATGCCGCGGACGACGGGGGCGGTGGTGACGAGCTGCTCGGCGAGACCGTCCAACAAGTGCTCCGGGATCGCGCCACTGATCCACATGCGCCAGACAGGCGCCCCGCCGTATTCCGGGAGGGCTTCGATCCTCCAGGCCGTCTGCTCCGGGTTGTCCTCGTAGACCTTGGCGAGCGCGGCCCGTATCTGATGGGGACCGGAGGAGCAGGCTTCGGCGGTGCCGTCGGGCCGCCGCTCGACGACCCAGCCCGCCTCCTCCATCCGCGCCCACGGGCCGATGCCGCTGTGCGGGGTCCCGGCGATGAGGCGGTCGGTGAACCCGGCGACGATCTCGGCGGGCACCATCCGGCCGAAGGTGGCGCACCAGCTCCAGTCGGCGGATTCGATCTGCCAGTAGGAGGTGGAGAGCGGGTCGAGGACGAGCCGGTGACGGGCCTGGGCGGGGCCAGCCAGCACGGTGCGGGGGTCGCCGGGGGCGGAGGTGACGCTCCAGCCGGCGGCGAGCAGCGCGTGGGTGACGTGCCGGGGGTCGCCGGGGCCGGCGAGGTGCCGGGGCTCGGTGAGGAACGGGATCTTCGAGTGGTGGTCGCGGCTGTAGGAGGCTCGCTGGGAGGTGCTCAGAGCCACGCGCCCGCCTGCGTGAATTCGGTGGCGCCGGTCTCGGCCGGATCCGGAACGGTGGGACATGAGAGCGGAGAAGGCACGGGGGTCCTGGGGTCAGTGGGGGTTGTGCTGGCGTGCCTTGGTACGGGGCCGGGCGACGCGGACGGAGTTGCGGGCCCAGGTGGCGGCGCGGGCGGCGGTGATGCGCGCCTGCTGCCAGCCTCTGAGCTGTTCGGGAAGGACGGACACGGAGGTGACCCGGATGCGCTTGCTCGGCGGCACGTGTCCGCGCGGTCGCATCACCGGCTCGGGGGAGGCCAGAGCCTCGGTCAGGCCCTGCAGCAGGTGCAGCGGGGTCGTCGGGGCGGCCTGCAGATTCCAGACCGCGCCGTGCTCGTTGCGGGCGCCGATCCACCAGTGCTGATCGGGGCCGGTACCGACGTACTGGACGAAGGCGTCCCGGGTGGGGCTGACGGCGGTGTACTCCTGGCCGGTGTCGGTGGACCAGCCGTGTTCGGAGAGCGGCGCCCACACGTTGGGGGCGTGTGCGGAGCGTTCCTTGGTCAGTGCGTCGGTGAGGCCGGCGACGATCTCCACCGGCGTCTGCGCGGTGAACGTGACCTGCCAGGCCGGCTGGTGCCCTTGGGCGGCGCCGTGGATCTGCCAGCCGCCCGGTGGCTGGTAGGCGACACGGACGGCCCCGTCGGGAGAGCCGAAGACGAGAGCGGCGGACGACCGGGGGGTGCTGTCCTTCCAGCCGGAGGCGCGCAGGTATTCGGTGATGTGCCGCAGGTCCCCGCCGCCGGCCAGGTAGCGGGGCTCGATGAGGTAGTGCTGCTGTGCGGCCTGCTGGTCGCCCCAGCCAGACCACTTCTGTCGCTGTTTGCTCACCGGTGCCGCCCCCGGGCGACGAACGCGGTGGCCTTCGGCGGCGCGGAGGCGGGTGCCTGTTTGCCGATCTGCTCGAAGGCGCTCCGATGCTGGTCGAGGTCGCCCGAGACATTGGCCAGCGTGTTGCCGGCACGGCCGAAGGCCAGCCACGCCTCTGGCGGGAACAGTCCGTCCGCGGCATGGTTGCGGGACGCCCGGCTGCAGTCAGTGACGAGGTCGGTCAGCTTGCGAAGGACACCGTCCTCCAGGTCCACGACCCGCGCCAGGATCTGTGCGGCCCTCCGAGCGTCTGCCTGCAGCAGATGGTTGGCGAGCTGGTCGAGGTGCTGGGCGATGGCGTCGAGGAGGGCGTCGTCGGTGACGGGCGGGTTCATGGCGTTCCAAGGGGATTGGCCCGCGAAGCTGGTCAGCGGGTTCGGCGGGAGACGGGCGCAGCCGGACCGGAGGGCGGCGCCGGACGGGCAGGAAGACTGCTGGTCCCGCCCGCCTTGACCACCGCCGCGCGCAGGTAGCGGCGCAGAACGAAGACGGCGAGGCGAGGCCGGCGGACCGGATCGAGCGGAGGAACGGACGGGCGCGGGGTACGGGCCTGCGTCACCGGTGGCGAAGGGCCGCGCGGCCACCGGGCTGGGACGCGGGAAGGGAGACATCAGCCGCGGGGCGGGGGGCCGTTCGCAGCGCCACACCGATGCCGAGGCGGGCGAGACGGGCGCCGGCGGCCTGGACCGCGTGGCCCTGGGCGCGGGTGTCGTCGCCAGCCAGCACGTAGGAGTTCGAGGCGGTCTCCCACACGAAGCCCTCGGCGAGCAGCACCTCGGATGCGGGCCGGGCGGTGGTCGTCGCCGCGAGGGAGCCGTCCTCCCGCCAGGTCATCACGACCGTCGTGTCGGGGCGGGAAGCGGGCTGCGGGGGATTCATGACGGCGTGCCTGACCTGGGCGAGTGCGACCTCGTAGCGGGGCAGGAGGTCGGCGGTGACGGCGTGAGCGGCCCGCTCGGGATCGCCCGGCACGGCGATTCCGTCGGGCTCCCGGACCCCTTCGAACGCCTCGGCGGCGATCGATCCGGTCGGGGCGATGGCCGCCACCAGGAACTCGTCGTCGTGCAGCGGGCGGATCGTGACGTACAGGCGGGTGCCGTCCTGCCGGATCAGGTGGGCGTCCTCGCGCAGGACGAACTCGGCGATGGCGCCGCTGACCAGGTTGAGGTCCCAGACGTCTTCGGCGTGCCGGAACTGGTCCTCGTCGCCTTGGTGCGGGTGGTACTCGACCGTCCAGTCGCCGTCCAGGTGCTCGGCGAGGAGGGTGGCGAACGACTCCAGGTCGCGGTCGTCGTCGGGGAGGGATCGGGGGAGGGACATGGGCTCCTCGATGAGGGGACAGGGGGAAAGGTCATCGGGTCCGTCCGAAGGCGGTAGACGTCGGTGGAGCCGGCGGCGGGGAGTGAGGCCCGCGACGGCCCGGAAGCGTGGCGCGGTCCGCGAGGGTGGCACGTACGCTCCTCAACTCCGTTGCAAGAAGTCGCAGTTCGTGATCCGCCTCGCTGCGCAGGCGGGAACCCCAGCGCGGATCGTCCGGTCCGCTGAACCGGTCGTACGCGTCGGCGAGCGCGTGCAGGACCAGACCGAGCGAGGCGACGATGCCGTCGTGCGTCGCGGTGAGCTCCGCGAGCTCGAAGGCGAGGTCGTCCACGGAGGCTGCCTCACGGATCCGGCCGGCGAGGTTCTCGATCGCCCGGCCCGTCGTCACGTAACGTGCCTCGGTGCCCTCCCAGGCGAACTCCGGAGAGGCGAGGACCCGGTACCCGGCGGCCTGGAGACGCGCCACAGCCATACGGGCGACGTCCTGCTCCTCCCCGGGCGTGACCGTGGGAGACAGCCGGTGCCAGGTGACCCCGTGCGTCTCCCGCAGGAAGAAGGAGCGCTCCAGGATGCCGTGGGCCAGACCGTCCCCGCCGCTCGCGGTGATCACATCGGTCGCCAGATCGCGCACGATGACCACCGTCTGCTCGGCGTCCGCGTCCGCCGTGCTCACCGCCGCACCGACGCGGACGGCGTAGACGTCCGCGGGAGTGCGGGCGCCGGGCCTCGGGCGGGCGGAGCGGGCGCGAGGCGGGCAGCGATCTGTCCGAGCTGATCCTGCACGCCGTGGAGGCGGCGGGCCGCCCAGAACAGGTCCCGGCCGGCGGCGGCGGTCTCGTGGCCGGGCAGGGCGGCGGCCTGGCGGCCGACCTGCTCGACGAGCTGCCGCACCGCCGCGATCGGCCCGGCCTGTTCGGCGGCCAGCTGGTTCAGGATGCCCGCGAGCGGACTTGTCGCAGCCGGAGTGCGAGCCGGTGCGCCGGCGGTCGGCCGGGCCGCCGCGGGCGCCTTCTCCTGGACGGACGGGTGTCCGGTGTGAAGAAGCAGGTCGGCTTCGATCCGGCGGGCTTCCGCCTCCAGGGCTTCGGCCAGGCGGCGGGGGGTGGTTGCCCAGGCGCCGTCGAGGCGGATGAGGTTGCCGATCAGGTCCATGCGGTTGGCCTTGTCCCGGACGGCGACCCAGCGGCAGGACCACTCGTCGCCGGGCGGAGCCAGGCCGGCCGTGCGCGCCAGTCGGTGGCTGACCTCGGACCACTCGGCCGGGGAGAGTTCCCGGTCCAGTGGATGCAGGCGCACGTACAGGTGGAGGATCGCGCGTCGGGAGCCGTCCGGGGCGGCGGCGAAGGGATGCTCGACCAGCGGATCGGCGAGGTGCTGGGCCCACTCCGGTGTCGTCCAGTACCGGCTCTCGTCGGTGTATCGGTCGAGCTGGTCCCAGTAGGCCACCACGGTGCCGCCGGGCTCGGTCGTGAGCCCCTCGTGCGCGCTGAGGGGGCGACCGAGTGCATCGGCCAGGGCGTCGGCGGCTTCGAAGCCGTGCCGGTACAGGTGAATGATCATGTTCTCGCTGGGTGTCGGACTGACAGGTAGGGGGCGGAGGGATGTGGGCCTGTCCGTCTATCGGCTGACGTCAGCGACGTGGACCAGCTGGTTGAGCGCGGTCACCGAGTACCAGCGGCAGTCGACCGGCTCCTCGCCGGTCCCGACGCGCGGTATCAGGTACTCGCGCAGGGCCTGCTGGTGCACGAGGCACTCGGGGCACTGGGTGGACAGGTGCACCATGTAGCGGGGGTGGGCGGTGAGGTAGGAGCGGTGGCCGCCGTTCGGGTCGAGCAGCCGCCACCCGTTCTCGTCGGTCGGTATGTGCAGCGAGTCGGTGACCACTTTCATCGCGTCGCCCCACAGCCGCCCCTCGGCGGCCCCCTTGAAGATCACCACGTGCTCCCCGGGCCGGAAGTGCGCGTGGGTGATGTCCCGCTTCGGGGTGAGCGGGTCGTGCGGCAGGTACACGGGGCGGGTCTCAGGCACGGACGGTCCTTCCACGAGGTCGCGGGGCGGCGGTGGAAGACAAAGGGTCCGGAGAATCCCCGGTTTCGGAAACCGGGGATCCGCCGCTATATTGCGCGCTGCGCGCTTACCGGAACGGGTTCTCCGTAGGCCGGTCCCGGTCGCTCGCGGCCTCGACGAGTTCCGGCAGATCCACGCCGTCGGCGTCCCGCTGGTCCACCCACCACCCGGCCCGGGTCAGCAGGCGGACCTGCTCCTCCAGCTGCGCCCAGTCGGCTTCGTCCCAGCTCCCCTCGGTGACGAGCGCCTCGTACGCACTGGTCACGAGCTGGTGCCGGCAGCGCTCGCCCCAGCCGAGGATCTTCTCGGGACCCTCCAGCTCGGGCATGTCGAACTGAGTGGCCCACGCCGCCGCGGCGGCCTGTTCGTTGGCGCGCTTGGCGGCCAGCCACTCCGCGGTGCTCGCGGCATCGGCCTGATGCTCGGCTCGCCAGCACTCGGTGCACTTCCGTTCGGCGAGCCACCGGGCGTACCTGGCGCGCTGGTCGGCCGACCGGGTCGACAGGTCGTAGGGGACGGCGTGTCCACAGCTGTGGACGACTTCGAAGGACGTGGGCACGGCCATGAAGATCTCCTTGGGTTCGAGAAGGGAAAGAGGGAAGGGGGTGTCAGGCGGGACGGGCCGAAGCCCTTCCCGCGCGGTGCGCGGGAACACGGCGGTGCCGACCGCGGCGTGCGCGGGTGCCGGGTACGTAGATCCAGCTCCACGCCGCGGCGAGCACGGCGATGGTGAGCGCCGCTCCGGCGGCGGGGAGGCCGGCGCCGAGCTGGGGGTGGGTGGTGAGTTGGCCGGCGAAGGCTGTGCCCGTGGCCTGGCCGATGCCGATGGCGGCGATCAGCCACGCGTACGCCTCGGTGACAGTGCCGGCCGGGGCGAGCGCGTCCACGGTGAGGAAGGCGCTGGTCACCAGTGCCGGGAGGGCCAGACCCGGCAGGGCGGATACGGCGACGGCCGCTGCCGGTCCCGGGCTCAGGAGCAGGGGGAGCCAGCACATGGCGAAGGCGGCGGAACCCGCAACGAGCTGAGCGGTGAGACTGCCCGGCCACGCCCGTCGGCTGTAGAGCGTGCCGCCGAGGAGGCTGCCGACGGACAGTGCCGCCGGCAGGAGTCCCAGCAGCAGAGCGCTCTCGTTCCGCTCGGCAAGTGCGACGGCCCAGACCGTGTGGGCGCCGAGTGCGACGCCGGTCCCGGTCATGGCGACGAGCAGAGCGACCAGCCCAAGCGAGCGCAGGGGGCCGAGAAGCCCGGACGACGCGGCCGTGCCGGGGCGCCAGCTCCGGGACGGGGCGGCGCTCAGGACGACCGCCGCCCCGACCAGGCCGAGCATGGCTGTCGCGACCATGGCGGTGTCCGGTCCGGCGAACGTGGTGATGGCGGCGACCAGCGGGGGCCCCGCGATGAAGATCAGCCCCTGCGAGCCGGTGTCCAGGGCGAGCGCGGCGCGCTGCTGCTGAGGATCGGGCAGCACGCTCGGCCACAGGGCTCGAAGGTTGGCCTCGGCCGGCGGGGTGGAGATGCCGGCGAGGACGACCAGGGCGATGAACAGCGGCGTCTGCGTGGTCGAGTCGACGTGGGGCATGGCCAGCATCGCCAGACTGGTGACGCCGGTAGCCGTCCAGGTCACGGCCGTCTGCCCGTGCCGGTCCACGACCCGGCCGAGTGCCGGCTGCCCGAGCGCGGAGGCCAGCCCGTACGCCGCGCACATCAGGGCGGCCGTGGACGCTGCCCCGCCTTGGTCGGCGACCAGCAGGAGGAGGACGACCGGCACCATGCCGGTCGGGAGCCGCGCGATCATGGTGCCGACCAGCAGCCGGGCCACGTACGGCGCACCCAGAACCGGTCCCGACGTCCGTGCGGTCGTCACCTGCTCATCCCCGGCCGGCGCCCTTGCTGTGGCGGCCCGGGCGGGAGGGGAGCAGGTGCCGACGGTGTGACCGAGGAGGCGGTGAAGTTCGGGTCGAGGGACTGCACCAGGTCGACGAGCAGTGTGCCCTGCTGTAGCCAGCGCTCCAGGAGCTGAACAGCTCCTTCCTCGTCCTGCGCGCTGCCTTCGGTCAGGGCTGTATCGGCTCCGCGGAGGAGATCGTCCAGAGCCTTCGGCAGCGGACCGTACACGCCTTGGCGTAGATGCTGGTCGAGGCTGTACCAGTGGTGGCAGAGGTCCTCGTTCAACGCCCGGACGCGGGGCAGGGCGCCGTTTGTCCGGGCCGACCGGATCTGATCAAGGACGCGTCCTAGGAGCCGGAAGTGGGCCTGAGCCAGGGCGTGTTCGTAGGAAGGCAGGAGTGTCTCCGTGATCTTCTTCAGGACGCCGGCGACATCGGGTGCGGCGATGCTGACCGGTGCCGCCGTCCCCAGCGAGGTGAACTGTGCATCCGGAGCGAGGGCGCCGACGACGATCTGTCCGTCCCACGGGCGTCGCAGCACCGCCAGTTCGAGGCCGTTTTCTGAGCGGAGGAAGGCCACTGCCGATACCTGCTCCGAGTACGACTGCATGACGTAGGGCAGCGATCCCCCCAGGGAGTCCCAGAGGAAGTTCAGGCGGCTACGTGAATCCGAGGGTGAAAGCATGCAGTTGCCGACCTCCACCGTCCAGGAGTCGTCCAGGCGTGCAGCGATGCCTCGCCCGATGTCGCTGATGAACGTCTGGGGGGTGGTGGTCACTGTGATGCCGAACCGGTGCGCGTTGGTGTAGAGCGTGTCGAGCGCCTTCTGCGCACGGTCGAGGTCGGACATCGGAAGGACGTGGATTCCTTCGTCGGCCGACTCGAAGTGCGCGAGGTCAAGGGCGATGACGGCCCATTCGGCACCTGGCCCGCCGGGGAGGGCGACGATGCCGTCGTCAGGGCTTGAGTACAGAGTGATGTGGGCGGTAGGGGACACGGGTGTTCTCCGGAAGGTGGCGCTTCAGCGGCGTCGCGACGGAGCCGCGCGCAGGGCGGGAGCGCGGCGATGAGGCGGGGCGGGGGGAGGGGCGGAGCTGAGGCTGGAGTCGAGGTCGACGGGGTACCGCGCGGTGCGGAGCATGTCGGCGGCCCACTGGGCGCGGTCGTTCTCCCAGGTCTCGCCCATGTCGAACGGGAGACGGATCCAGGGGCCTCTCAGCGTCGGCTGGGTCAGGAAGCCGGCCCGCAGGAGCAGTTCCATGGCGAGCGAGTCGACGGGGCCGGTGACTTCCACTTCGCCGCCGCGCTCACGGACGATGCGAATCGAGGCGTCGTCCACGGGTCACCGCCCCCGCGAGACAGCAGCGCGAACTGGTCCGGCGGCGGGGATGGGCGCCGTTGTCGCGGGCGCGGTCGTGAGGGGGCGCTGAGGGGAACGGCTGGCTGCCGCCGCTGCGATGCGGGCTCGGCGCTCGGCCAGCCCGGTGCCTCGCGTTGGAGCGGGCGGGGCGGACTGGGCGGGATCGAGGCTGTAGTCGGACTGGACGGCGAATCCGGCTTGGCGGAGATCGTGTACGGCTTGTCGGCCTCGTCGCCAAGGATCGTGGTCCTGCCGGGTGAGCCGGTACAGATCTGCGGTGCCGGGCACGAGATCGAACTGCTCATGCACGAGGTACCAGTTGGCCAGATGCGGCGTGATCTCTGTTGTCGGTCGGGCTACGACACCGAGGTCGGGGTCGAGGCCGAAGTGGAAATGGGGGACATGGGGCATGTACGTCCTCGGAGTGGGAGGGGAGGAAGGAGAGCGGGGTCACCGGCCGCGACCTGAGGTGGTCGGGGCTGCGGGGGCTCGGGGAGCCGAGGCGAGCGCCCTGCGGGAGTCGGCCGCGGACGGGGGTGGCAGGGTGGCCCGGGCGTGCTTCAGGAGTACGGGGGCGTCGGCGAGCCATCGGCGTACGTCGTCGGCCGACGCAGGGGGCAGCGGGGCGGGCGCCCTGAATACAGAGGGCCGGTCGCCTCGCCCCGGCCGGAGCAGAACGTCCAGCCGATCCAGCGCCTCGGCATCCGCCCGGTCCGGGGTGGTGGCCCACCAGACTCGGTCGAGGAGGTGCGCCGCGTGGGGGCGCAGCCGGCGGAGTACGGCCGTCGAGCTCTCGGCGTGGCCGTCACCGGCAGAGCGCCGCAGGTCTACCAGACGTCCGTGCCCGCTCTCGACCTCCGCCAGCAGGCGCTTGTGCACCGCGTGCTCATAGCGGGGGAGAAAGCTGGTCGTCACCTGGGCGGCGGCGAGCTTCGGGTATTTGGGCAACCCGATGGCCGGCGGAGCGAACGGATTGTCGTAGTTGTCGTCGAAGGTGCTGCTCGCGCACGCGCCGAGCAGGTAGCGACCTGCGGCGCCGGGCTGTTCGATCAGGAGCAGTTCCGCGCCGGTCGAGCTGGTGAGGACAGCGCCGTACGGGACGCGGCAGCGCTCCATCGCCTCGGTGAGCTGACCGCTGTCCCACAGCAGAGGGAGCCAGTCCTCCTGCCATACAGGGTGGGCGTAGACCTCGACCGTCGCTGTCCAGGCGCTGGGCAGGCAGCGCGCCAGCTTCTGGGCGTAGTCCCCCAGATACGGGTTGGAGCTGGTGGTCAGTGCGACCCGATAGAGCTTGGCGGCCTGGGCCAGCGCGGGCATCACGTCGCGCATCGTGCTGAGGTCGCGCAGGACGTGGAAGCCCGCCTTCTGTTTCTCGAAGGCGCCCGTCGAGCGGAGGGCGGTGTGTCCGTAGGAGTACTTCTCGCCCACGGGGATGGCGACCAGGCCCCCCTTGGCGCTGACACAGAGGATGATCTCGGCGTCCGGCCGTGCCTGCGGCAGTTCGGTGCCGGCCATGTTCACGCTGCCCGGGCGGCGACGAAGGCGTTGCGCAGGGCGTGGCCGTAGGCGTGGGCGTGCTGCCGGGCGGCGAGCTCCAGCTCGTCGTACTGCTCGCCCTGCGTCATCTGCCCGTCGTGCTTCCGGTACTTGTAGACGGGCAGGGGCAGCAGGACGCCGGGGGCCAGGTTGGTGACGCCGACGGCGGCCATGTAGTCCTCGCCCTGGACGAGGCCGCCCATGCCGCCGGCCGCGCGTACGAGGCGGGTGCGGGCCAGGATCGTCGTGGGCCCGATCGGGATCGTGTCCTGCGGGAGCGGCCAGTACGTGACCACGTCGCCGGCGGCGTGGAAACCGGGCGGCGTGGGGCACTCCCACACGCGGGTGGTGCCGTCCGGCAGCCAGTCCGCGCTGTACCCGGCAACCCACCCGAGGCGGTCGGTGACTGCGGCCAGCCGTACGCCCAGGCTCCAGTCGGGGAAGACGTCATCGTCGTCGGCCCAGTTCACGAACTCGGTGTTCACGAGGTTCAGGCCGAGGTTGCGGGCGCAGGCGGCGCCGACTGAACGGGGCAGGGGGAGAACCCGTACCCGCGGGTCGGCGGCGATCGGGGCAGGCACGTTTTCGGGCGGGGCGCCGTCGAGGACGAGCACGGCCTCCCACGGAACGGTCTGCCGGGTGAGGCTCGCGTGCATCTGCTCCAGGTAGAGCAGGCGGTCGGGGCGGAGCTGGGTGGCGATGACGACGGTGATCTGCGGGGCGGACAGGGATGGGCTCCTGGAGTCGGGGTCAGCGGGTGACGCGGGTCTTGGCCGGGACCGGCAGGGGACTGGCGGGCGCGGCGACCTTCAGCGCGGGGCGGACTGGCCGGACGGGTACGGGCTGGTCGCGGCCCCACAGCGACGGGGTTCCCTGGAAGCGTGTGAGCGGGGAGGTGTCCCAGCTGACGATGGGGCCTCCGCGGTCGTCCCAGGTCAGGGCGATGACCTCGATGCCGTGGTCGTGCAGGACGTAGCCCCATTCGAGGCCGCCGGCGTTGGCCTGCGTGATGGTGATGGGCTCGGCCGGCTCGCCCGACAGGGTGACGACGTCGTCGAGGGGGCGGCTGGGGAAGCGCTCCGCGTGTGGATCGATCTGGTTCAGCACGTGCTCGGGGGCGCCTTCCATCAGGTCCATGCCGAGCCCCGACCAATCGTGCGGGGCGTCGACGAGATGGCGGCGAAGGGCTTCGAGGTCTCCGGCGAATCGATACTGCAGACCGCCGAGCAGCAGAGGGAGCTGGTTCTCGGGGTAGCCGTCGAAGTGGCAGTAACGGCCGGCGTACCGGCTTCCGGTCGAGGGGTCGGTGGGGCGAGCGATGAAGGAACGGGTCGACAAGTTCAGCCTTCGGAAGGGTGTTAGCGGCTGGGCTTAGGGCCGGAGGACGGCGCCTCAGGCGGGGCAGGCGGGAGGCCCGGTGCGGGCTTCGACCCCGGTTGTGTAGGAGCGGGGTCGTACGTCGCCCGGAGCGCGGCGAGGTCGGCTGCCTCGGCGTCCCAGAGCGTGGACATGAGGCGGTTGGCCGCCTCCATCACCTTCCGGGACGGGGAGTCGGCTTCCGACTTCCCATACCGGCCGTTCCAGTCGGCGATGTCTGACAGGACCTGGCCCATCGACTCCAGCACGGGCCTGCAGGCTTCGATCAGGTGTCTGGTGACCGCACTGACCTCGGCGATTGTCCGGGCCTCGTTGAGTGCGACGCGATATGCGGCGGTGTCGAGGGGGACAGGCGAGCCAGTCGGCAGAGGACGCTCGGCGAGGTATGCCTCGGCGTCACGACGAGCCCATCGCAGGAGGTCGCCCTCCGTCGCCATGCCGAAGTGCGCGGCGATGATCTGTTCGGTGCTACGACCGATGTTGTCGTAGTGCTCGTAATCGGGGTGCAGGGGAACTCCAGGAGAAGGGGTCAATGCATACGGGAATCGGTGTCGAAAAGGTCCAATTCGGCTGCGTGTAGCTGATGTTGGACGACGAAGCTGCGTCCGGCGACCTTCCAGAGGCCGCGGCCCCGGCTGAGGTGGGACAGGGCTCCGGCTTCTACGGAGGTCAGGCCGAGGAGGCTGGAGGCGGCGGCGAGCTGGTCGGTCTCCTGGCGGTAGATCACGCGCGTGCTGCAGTCGGCGAGCAGGCCCTCGGCCAGGGCGCGGCTCTGGCTGCCGGCGTCGCCGGCGGAGAGCAGGTCGGACAGGCGGTGGATCACCATCAGGTTCGCGATGCCCAGGCCGCGGGAGAGCTTCCACTGGCCCTGCATGCGCATGAGGAGGGCAGGGTGGCGCAGCACGCGCCACGCCTCGTCGTAGACCACCCAGCGCCGTCCGCCGCCGGGGTCGGTGAGGGCGGCTTCCATCCACGCGGAGGCGCAGGTCATGGCGAGGACGAGCGCGGTGTCGTCGCTGCCGCCGAGGCGGGAGAGGTCGACGGTGAGCATCGGCCGGTAGGGGTCGAAGACCGTGGTCGACGGGGCGTCGAACATGCCCGCCAGGTCGCCGAAGACCAGGCGGCGCATGGCGTGGGCGAGGTCGCGGGCGGCATCTCCGAGGCGTCCGGAGAGCAGGCCGCCGGCCAGTTCGAGGCCGGGACCGTCGGCCAGGGCGTGGGCGACGTCGCCGAGGAGAGGCTCGCGGCTGGCGGCGGCGGCCCGGGCGACGGCGCTGTCGAGCGCGATGTCGAGGGCCGTGTGCTCCATGGGCAGCAGATCGCGGCCCAGGACGGTGCGGGCCAGGGAAGCAAGCAGGAGCAGACGGCGAGTGCGGACCTCTCCCGCCCATTCGGTCTGTGGGACCGAGGAGGGCCGGGGTGCGGCGTCGAGGGGGTTGAGGCGGCCGGGCAGGCCCGGGCCGAGCGCGATGGACTCGCCGCCCAAGGCCCGGGCGACGTCAGACCATTCGCCCTTGGGGTCACACGGGACGTAGACGCGGTAGCCGAAGGCGATGCTGCGCAGGGCCAGGCTCTTGGCCAGGGCGGACTTGCCCTGGCCGATCACCCCGGCGAGCAGCACGTTGGGGTTGGTGAAGCCCTCGACGCGCCCGTACAGGGAGAACGGGTCGAAGGTGAAGCTGCCTTCGGCGTGGAGGTCCTTGCCGATGTAGATGCCGTCGGCGCCCAGGCCGCCTTCGGCGAGGAAGGGGTAGGCGGCGCTGGCGACGGCGGTGGTCATGTGGTGGGCGGGGAGCTTGAGGCGGTTGCCGCGGGCGGAGGCGGGACCGGGACGTCCGGTGGGTGGGTAGAACGGCGCGGGGGAGGCTGCTTCCCCGGACTGCTGGTCGGGTCCGGTGCCGGCGGCGGTGCGGGCCCGGGCTTCTGCGCGGGCGGTCTGCTTGCGCAGAGCCCGGCGCTGGGCGCGGTCGATGCCATGCGGGGTGAACAGGGGAGTGGCGCTGGCGCGGCGGTGGGACAAGGGACGCTTCCAGTAGGACGGTTCAGGACGCGAGGTCGGCGGCGGTGGTCTTGCGCCGGATCGCGTGGACGGCGGCGAGGTGCCGCTGGCAGATGGTGAGGAAGGGCGGTCCCTCGGGAAGCCGGTCGGGCTGGCACTTCTCGTCCTCCGTGGCCGCAGGGACCAGGTGGAAGGCCGCGTGGACGGAGTCGGCGGCCTGCCACACGCGGGCGTGGGCCGTGGCCAGGCGACGTCCGGCTGCCGGGCGCTCGGGGCGGGTCTGCTCGGTGGCCTGGTCGATGAGGCGGTGCAGGGCGGTGAGGTGGGCGTGGAGCGCGTCAAGTTGGGGCCGGTCGCTGGGCTGGGCCTGGCCGGTCGCGCTCTGGGCGCGGGTGTGGTGGCGCAGCCCGGCGGTGGCGGCCCGCAGGTAGGGGTACGCGTCACCGTCGAAGGCGTCGCGGCGGTCATCAGGGGACATGGGCTTCTCGCGGGGAAGGAGGACGCCGTCGGGCGGCAGGGCGGGCTACAGGGTGCTGCGGGCGAGCGGGAGGGCCGCGGTGATGAAGGCATCGGCCTGCTGGTAGATCAGGCGCCGCAGGTCGACCTGGGCGTCGGCGGCGGCCGTCTCGATCTGGGTGCAGGCGGCGTCGAGGTCCTGGTCGGTGTCGGCGGAGACGGTGAGCAGTCCGGTGAGGGCGACGTCGGCGTGGCCGGAGATGAGCTGCTTCTCGCGGGTCTTCACGTCGGCGTACTCGACGCTGTCGGCTTCGGAGTCGACCTGTCCTCGGCGCTGGCGCTCGGAGGCGTCCGCGATGATCGCGGCCTTGCGGCGCTGGACGTCCCGCAGAGCGGAGTCGATGCCCTGGGGCGCGTAGATGAGGGAGAAGGTGCGGCGGACGCCGGCGCTGAACATCAGGCTGTGCAGGAAGCCCGGGCTCGTCTCGGTCCGCGGCCAGTTCTCGATCCAGAAGGTGGCGTGCCGGGCGCTGTCGGTGACCAGCCGGTCGGCCTCCTCGACCTGGGCGACCGGTCCGGCGGCGGCAGGATCGGCCTCTGCCTGACCGGTCTCGGACCACTGCTGCAAGTGCGCGGTGGACGCCGGGTCGTACGCGGTGCGCAGCACGGCGGCGATCTCCTGGGGCCCCAGCCATCCGGAGACGGTCAGGCCCGCGTTGCGGGCGGCCTGGGCGACCGAGGAGGTGGTCTGTTCCATGACGGTGAAGGCGCCGGCGAGGCCGCCGCCGGCCTGGCTGATCAGGCGCTTGGCGGCCTTCAGGTCCAGGGCGATGGCGAGGTACGCCTCGTGCGGGGCGGCGGCAGGTCCGGCCGAAGCGAGGAGTTCGGCGTAGATCTGGCCGGCGATCGGGGCATGGGGGTTGCCGTGCTCGGTCCAGTGCCGGGTGAGGCTGTCGCCGGAGTTCGGCACGGTCCGCTCCAGGACCTGCACGGTCGAGATGCGTCCGGTGCGGGCGATGCCGGCGAGAGCCCGGCCCCACGCGGATACGTTGGCGGTCTGGGTGGCCGGGTCGAGCAGTGCGAAGGCGCGGGAGCTGACGCGGGCGACGGCGGTCAGGGTCTGGGTGTGGGGGTCGTGGACGGCGGCGGCCCCGGAGTCGGCGGTGGCGACGCGCAGGGATGCGGCGGTGCCGGGCAGGTGCAGCAGCCCCTCCACTCGGGGCCGGGAGACGGGGCGGGCGCGCCACAGGGTCTGGCCGGTCCGACGGCGGTGGGCGAAGCGTCCGGCGAGCGGCGCCCAGTCGATCAGGGAGCGGCCGTCGCGCCGTACGCCGACCAGGACGGCGGTGGTGAGCCACAGCGGAGCCAGGACGACGGCGCCGAGCAGGCCCGCGGTCACCACGGTGGCCAGCAGCACGGCGAGGGTCGAGGAGACCAGGACGAGCTGGGGGAGGGTCAGGCCGAGGAGGATGCCGCGACGCGACCGGGTAGGGAATTTGACGGTGAGAACGGAGGACACGATCGCTTCCGGGAGGGAGGAGCCGGGGCAGGGCGGGGAGGGTCCCCTGCCCCCGGCGGCGGGTGTACGGGAGGGGCGGCTACGGGCCCGGCGGCGGGCCGGCGGGCGCGGAGTCGCTGCTCGCGGCCCCGTGAGCGGGCGGCATCGCGGCCGAGCTGCTGCCGAGCTCACCGCTCTGCTGTCCCGCGGGGGCGGCTTCGCTGCCGGCCCAGTTCCCGCTCCAGCTCGGAGGGGTGCCCTCCTGGCCGTCGGGCGTGCCGCCGCCCTGGGACTGAGGCGAGATCGTCTGCTGGAGCAGGTCCTGCAGACGGCTCTCCGAGTCGCCCTTGGAGCCTTCGCTCTGCATGCCGGTGCCGGTCGCGGGGTTGGCGGCGATGTCACCGGGGAACCCGCCACCGCCGGCCTGGGCACCTCCTGCCGCGCCGGCTTCGGCGGCGGCGCCGCCCGTGCCGGCGGTCGCCGCTGCGGCTGCTGCCTTACGGCCGGCGTTCTCGGCGTGCTGGCGGGCCACTGAGGCTCCTGCGCCACCGGCGCGGTGGATGGATTCGCCGTCGGTGCCCTCGGACGCCCAGTGGACGAACTTGAAGACCATGTACGGGCACAGCAGCACGAGCAGCATGATCACCATGCCTGCCGCAACGTCCGCCAGGGCGGCGAGGCCGTCCTTGCTGTCGGCTTCGCCGAGCGCGGAGATGCCGAGGACGAAGACGATCGTCATCAGAAGCTTGGAGACGACGAGGGTGGCGGTGGCTTCGATCCAGCCGCGGCGCCACCGGCGGGCGACCTCCCAGCCGCCGCCCGCTCCCGCGAACACGGCCAAGGTGACGAGGATCAGGATGCCGACCTTCCGGACCATCATCACGCACCAGAACAGGAACGCTCCTGCGGCTGAGGCGAGGGCGGCGATGACCGCGACGAGCCAGCCCAGTCCGGCGACGGCACCGATGGCCGAGACCTTCACGATCCGGCGCACGGCGGAGGCGATGTCCGTGCCGGCCGCCGCGAACAGTCCGGCGGACAGCGCGTCGACGACTTCGATGGCCACGGTGGTGAAGGTGATCGCACAGAATGCGAAGAGAACGCCGCTCGCTGTTCCGGTGAGGGCCTGGACGAGGGCTTGGCCGTCTCGCTTGACGGCGGCTCTGACGAGCTGGGCGCAGAAGGTGGCGACCAGCACGATGAGGCCGATGGGCAAGATCGTCTCGTAGTTGTCGCGGAACCAGCTCGCGCCGAGGTCGATGGCGGTGGTGCGGTCGATGGCCTTGGCAGCCAGGTCGGCCGCCGCGGCGGCGAGGTCACCGGCGCTCTGCACCATCCAGTTCCCGATCGCGCCGACGGGATCGGAGGCGAACTCGATCGCGTCGCCGATGTCGCAGATCGAACCGGCGACGGGCAGGTCACAGAAGCCCACGTCGGGCGTCCTTTCGGGTCAGGAAGTACGGGAGAGGGCTACGGGGCGACGCGCGGGGCGACGGCGACCAGGCGGCAGTCCGCGCTGGGCCGGCACTGGACGGCCAGGGTGATCTGGCGGTCCTCGGCTCCCGACCCGCCCCCGGTCCAGGCCAGCTGGGTCTTGCCGCGCACGGTGACGGCGTAGATGTACGCCTCGGTGATCGCGGCGGGATCGTCGGCGATGGCCTGCTTGAAGGCACTGGGGAAGTGCGCCTCGGAGACGGCTGCGGTGGCGTGCTGGCCGTTGTCCTTCAGCCACGACCACAGCACCGGGTCGGGGATCTGGGCCTGCACGGAGTTCCAGTCCGCGTAGGCGGATTCGGACGTCATCCAGGACTTCATCCCGGCGAGCTGCTCGGCGTGGCTGGTGGTCCGGGCGTCGAAGGACCACAGCATCACCGCGCTGGCCCGGGCGAAGACGAGCGGGTCAGAGACCGGAGGCGGCCCGGCCACCGGCGCTGCCGATTCGCCGTCCGGAGGAGGAGCCGAACCGGCGGCGCCGGCAGGGGGCGAGGTCGTGGCGTGCGGCTGTGGCGAGGCGTCGGCCGTCTTGCTGCTGCCGGTCCACCAGGCGACCACGCTGGCCACGAGCAGCAGCATGATCAGTGCGCCGGCGGCGATGACGATCCGTCGTGATGGCCTCCAGCCGACACGGGGGGAGAGGGAACGTTTCCCCATTACTGGACCTGGGACCCGAGGGCGGAGAAGAAGGCCACGATGCCGTTGGCGGCGCCGAGCCCGAGGGCGGCGCCGGCGGCGACCACGGCGCCCTTCTTGCCGTTGGCCTCGGCCTGGTGGCCGCCGGTGTGGTGACCCCAGGCCCACACGCCGAGGCTGACGGCGAGCGCGCCGACCACGGCCACGATGCCGAACAAATTGATGCTGTTCACGACGGTGCGCAGGACTTCGAGGCCCGGCAGACCGCCGCCCTTCGGGGAAACGCCGGGGTCGAAGGCGAGCAGGAGACGGTAGTACGGGAGGGCGGTGAGGGTGGCGGGGGAGATGGTGGTGCGCTCCTTGTGAGGGCAGGGCTCAGCGGCCCGTGCCGGGGAACGGGAGAAGAAGGAAGGAGAGGGGGGAGAAGTGCTCGGCGGCGCGAAGTTGGCCGGGCCCGCCCGGCGCCTCGAAAGGGCGGGCCGGGCGGGGCCGGTGTCAGAGGACCCGGCGCGCGCTGTGGGCGGCGTAGTCCGCGAGGGTGCTGAACCGGACGTTGCGGCCGGTGCGCGGGGCCTCGATGACGAGCCCGTGGCCCGCGTACAGACCGACGTGCTCAGGGGCGGCCTTGGTCCCGCGGCTGAACAGCAGATCGCCCGGGCGGAGCTGGGTGAGGGAGACGGCTCGCCCTTCGTGCGCCTGGGTCTGGGAGACCCGGGTGAGAGCGATGCCGGCGGCCTTGTACGACTGCTGGGTCAGGGAGCTGCAGTCGCAGCGCTTAAGGGCGTCTTGGCCGTGCGCGTCCGTGCAGGACCCGCCCCACTGATACGGCGTACCGAGCTGGTGCATGGCCCAGCCGAGAGCAGTCTTCGCGCGAGGATCGGCGTCCGCGGGGATCGTGTATCCCTTCGGGACCGTGCCTTCGGGGATCGGACCGGTGGCGGCACCGCCGGTCTGCGGCTCGCACGAGTCGGCCGGCCGCTGGGCCGGTGTTCCGCCTGCGGAACCGTCGGGCGCGTGGAGTGCGGTCATCAGCGCCTGCTGCAGGGCGCGGGCGAGAGGCTCCCACTGGGCGTAGGCGTCCGGGAAGCCGGAGCGCTGTACCGCCTGCGCGGCCTGGGTGATGGTCATCTGCTGCCAGCCGGAGACCTTCAGCAGGCCCTCGTAGAACTTCCTGCTGGCGTAGGCGGGGTCGCGGATCTGAGCGGGAGTTCCCCAGCCCTGGCTCGGGCGCTGCTGGAACAGACCGAGCGAATCGCGGTCGCCGTACGACAAGTTGCGCAGCCGGGACTCCTGGATCGCGGTGGCCAGCGCGACGACCTGGCCGCGTTCGGGAACGCCGAGGTCGATGCCGGTGGCGACGATGGTGCGGGCGTGCGGGATCTGTTCATCGGGCAGTTCGAGGCCCTCGATACGCGAGCCCTTGGCTCCGGACCCACCGAGAACGGCGGCGACCTGCTTCTGTACAGCGGCGGCGTCGACCGGGGCGGTGGTGCAGGACGGCACCGTCACGGCCGAGGATCCGCCGGCGGCGGCGACAACGGCCGTGCCGGCGAGGAGAAGAGGGGGAAGGCAGAGCGCGCCGATCGCGGCGGCGATGCCCTTCACTCGCGGGCGGTCTCCGGACGGCGGTCAGCGAAGCGGTCGCATGGGGAGGGGAAGGGGCGGGACAGGAACACAGCGAGTCCTTCGGGGAGGGCTCCGGCCGCACGGTGCGCGAGAGGAAGGGCCGTGCGGCCGGAGCGGTGGTGCGGAAGCGGGCTGGCCGGGGTGCGTGTTGGCTCACGCACCCCGTCAGGCGGGGGTGTTACGGACGGAACATCAGCAGGACCTCCATGGAGCGGGGAGGGAAGACGAGGAGTTCGGGCGGGGTCAGCAGGGGCGGTACATGACGGCCTCCGTCTCAGGTCGGTGGTGCTGGGGAGGAAAGGGCGAACAGGGCGGCGCGGAGCGCGTGCGGGGTCACGGACGGAACACAAGGGCCTCCTGGGCAGGAGTGGGGAGAGGGAGAGGGCGCCATCAGCGGTGTCCGCCGGGCAATGACAAGACAGTAAACCCGGATCCCCGGTCACCGAAATCGCCAGCCGGAATCGGAGCGCATTTCCTGGCTCTTCGGCGGTGATGCTTCTCAACCGGGGATCGTGCCCTAGAGTTTCGTCCTCCCCCCTTTGCGCCCGGTCGAACTCGGCTTCTTCCGCCGGGCCTGCCATCAGGGGACCCTCCTTCCGTTTCTCCTCCGAATTGGGGCACCCTCATGTCTTTTTTCCTGCACCACGGTGACGCGCTGAGCGTCCTGTCGACCCTGCCCGACGGCTGCGCCGACTCCGTCATCACCGACCCGCCGTACAACTCGGGTGGCCGGACCGCGCAGGAGCGCACGAGCCGTTCGGCCCGGCAGAAGTACGTCTCCGCAGACGCCAAGCACGTCCTGCCGGACTTCACGGGCGAGAACATGGACCAGCGCAGTTACACGCTCTGGCTGACGCAGATCATGACCGAGGCGCACCGGGCCACGAAGACCGGCGGGACGGCGCTGCTGTTCACCGACTGGCGCCAGCTCCCGGCGACCACAGATGCCCTCCAGGCTGCCGGCTGGCTGTGGCTGGGTGTCCTGACCTGGCACAAGCCGCAGGCCAGGCCCCAGAAGGGCAAGTTCCGGCAGGACTGCGAGTTCATCGTCTGGGGAACGAAGGGCCGGGTCAACGCCGCCGCGAACCCCGTCTACCTGCCCGGCCTCTACAGCGCCTCGCAGCCCTCGGGCAAGGACCGCAAGCACATCACCCAGAAGCCCGTCTCGGTGATGCGCGAGCTCGTCAAGATCGCCCCGCCCGGCGGCACGGTCCTGGACTTCTGCGCCGGATCCGGCTCCACCGGCGTGGCCGCTCTGCTCGAAGGACGGCAGTTCATCGGCATCGAGAAGACCGAGGAGTACGCGTCCGTCGCCACCGAGCGCCTGTCGGAGACCCTGCGAGAGACCGCATCCCAGGAGGACTTCGTCCTCGGCGCCTGAGCGGCAGGGCGCAATATAGCGGCCGATCCCCGGTTTCCGAAACCGGGGATTCTCCGGACCATCGGAGCCACTGAGTCACCGGCTCCGGCTGCAAGGAGATCCTTTTCGTGTCCGAATTCACCGAGTCCCCCGACGGTGGGGAATTGGAGCCCGTCCGTGTTCCGGAGCCGGACCTCGAATCGATCGAGGTGTCCGTCCGGAAACTCCTCGATCGCTCGGCCGAACAAGCGCGGGTCATCGACCGGCTCGCCGCCACGCCGCCAGCCGATCCGAGGTCGGCGGGCATGCCGTTCGCCGGCTTCCCCGGCATGCCGGCCTTCACCCCGCCACCGGACCCCAAGCCGATCCTGGAGCTGGAAGGCAACGAGTTCGAGGACGAGCTGGCTGTGTTGAGCGACTGGGTCGACGACGTCCTGATGGACGTCTACGGCGCCGAGATCACCACCGCCGCTCCCTGGTGCCCCGAGTGGCAGGAGCACCTCGACGTCGTGGCGTGGCTGCACGCCTTGTGGATGGCCTACCAGCAGCACAAGGAGCCGGACGCTGGCGCGTCCGGGATGTTCGTCTGGCACCGCGACTTCCTCACCCACGCCATGGCCCACGTTCGCTCACCCGGCGGGCCGCTCAGCGCCTGCCAGACGGACCCGGAGCGTCCCGAGCACCGGCTCCTCCGTGGTCCCGGCCCGTCGACCAGGACCCTCGCCCGCGATGCCCGATCGCGGCAGGAGAACGGTGACGCGCCCTCGACCGAAGCCGGCCCCGCGTCATGACGGCCGAACCCCGCCCTGCCTACGGGCTGTCGTTCAACCCCGGCGCCCTCACGGACCTGCGTGCCCTGCCGCAGGACATCCGGGACCGGGCACTCGACCTGATCGAGGGCGTCGTCCGGGCCCGGATCACCGGCCCTGAACTCGCCTACGAGCTGCGCGAGTACCGCAAGCTCTACCTCGGCGCCGGCGCCGAATGGCGGATCGTCTACCGCCTGCAGAAGGCCCCGCCCAGCTCTCAGCACACCGTCGAGGCGCACATCGTCGCCGTCCGGCCCCGCGCCCGGCACGAGGTGTACGACGTCGTCCGCGCCCGCGTGAACCGGCCGCGCCCACCCGCGGGCCCTCGTGTCCACGCGGCCCGCACCATCCCGCCTCAGCTGCAGAGCAGCGCTCCGCAGCCTGCGGCCAGGGCCGCCACGACTGCTTCGCCGGCGCCGCCGTGGCGACCGGCGGACCCGTTCACCTCGCCCACGCACCACAACGACCCCAAAGGACCTCAGCGTTGACCACCCGAAGCCCGTTCCTCCGCCTCCTTGGCGCCCTCCTGGACGACGACCTCACGGGCGCCCGCACGCCCGAGCCGAACCCGCACCATCAGGCACTCCTGGACGCGAAGGCACGCCAGGACGACCTCGAACGTGAACTGCTCGACATCGTCAACGGGCCGAGGCCGGTCACCGAAGGTGAGGTCGACGACGAGATCGAGGACATCGCGGCCATCCTCAAGGATCTGATCGCAGCAGGGCGGGAGGTGGACCGCCTGCTGGGCGACGACACCTGCTCGGCACCGGCCGCACCGGTCGAGACCGACCCGGGCGGGGCCGCCCCTCAGCTGGACCCGTGCTGCTTCCCTCGTCGTCCTCTCGGCGGAGAGTGCATCGCGGCTGCCTGTCTGGCCGTCTTCTCCGCGTATGGCTCCCCGGACGCCCTGGCCTCCGCTGACCTCGTCGACGGACTTCGGACTTTGCCGGGTGTGGCCGAGGGCCGCTGGCCGTACGCGTCCCTCACACAGGCCAGGCTGGCCACGCTGCTTCGCCCGTACGAGGTCTCCAGCCGCGACATCACCCTCCCCGACGGCCGACGCCGCAAGTCCTACCGGCGCACGGCCCTCCTCGCCGTCCTCTGCTCGGACTGCGCAGGCTTCTGGCAGACCCGGTGACAGCTGCCCCCCGCACCACGGCCCCGACAGCCCTGGACGGACCGATCGAGCAAGCCGTCGGAGACCTGGCCGGCCTGCACCACGATCACCACGCCGGACTGCTCTCGGAAGACCGCACCGCCCTGGCGTCCGCCCACCGCGACCTCGGGGTCGCCGAAACCGCGGTCGCCTACCACCGCAACGTGCTGATGCAGCTGTCCTCCGGCGCGCACGTCGTCGACGACGCCCTGCTCGACCGGATGCGGCGGACCCTACGGGACCTCGCCCAGGCCGTTGACCACCGGGACGAGAAGCAACTCCGTGCCGCTGCTGCCCTGGAGAGGGTCCGAGCCTCCGCCCCGCCTACGCCCGCGATCAGCACCGACCTCACCGCGCACGACCTGGCCGCCCTGCTCTCGCTCGCCGCCGGCGGAACCGTCCGCGAACACCTGCACACCCACCGGGTCTCCGTCCGAACGACCCAGGGCCGTCTCGTGGACTACATGGCCTTCCAGCGCCTCGAACACCACGGCCTCGTCGCGAGAGACACCTCCCGCGACCTGATCGTCGGCCAGCCCATCACCCTCACCGACGCCGGCCGCTCCACCCTCGTCGGCTCCCGCCACCCCGCCCAACAGAAGCCTGCCGCGCCCGTACATCCCGCCGGCGCCTGGCCAGTTCCGGCGCGCAGCCGCTGAATCACCGCCCGCCGCCCAACGGCGGACGGCCCCGAGGCCACCAGCCTCGCCGCCGGCGGACGCCCTGCCCGCCCAGCAGCCCCGCCTTCCCTCATCCCCAGAACCCTCAAGGAGTTCCTCCGTGCGTTTCACCCGTGCCGCCCTGTGCGCCGTCGCCCTCGCCACCGCCGCTGTCCCGGTCGCAGCCTCCGCGGCCACCGCCGCGACCACCACAGCCCCTGCGGCCACGCCGCTCGTCCGTGCCTGCGACCTCCCCGGTCCGTGGACCATCGGCACCAGCGCCGTCAAGATCCGCCAGAGCCCCACGACCAGCTCCACCGCCGTGGGCGTCCTCTACAAGGGCCACCGCTTCACCGTCCACTCCTCCCGCAGCGGCTGGCACTACATCACCGACCTCACCACCGGCGTGAAGGGCTGGGTCTCCGGCACCTACGTCTACCGCGACGTCCGCATGTGCCTCGACTGATCCCCCAACCAGGCGCTGCCCGACCTTCCGGCCACCCCCGTCCGGCACCCGCGTGACTCGTCGCACCGCGTCGTGTCCCCGCTCCCGTAGCGGGGACACGACGGCGGCGCGACCGCCCTCCCTTCGACCGAAAGCCCCATCCCTACGTGACCGACGACAACCCCGCCTACGAACTCGACGGCTTCGAGCCCGCCGCCCCCTGCCACCAGGACCTTCTCGAAGCCGTGGAGAGCTCGTCGTACAAGGTCCTCGGCGAGCACCGCACGTGGACCGACGCCTACTTCGTCCTGTACGACGAGGGCGCTCCCTGGGGCATTCCCGGAGAACCCCAACTCAGAGCGGTACACGTCGCCCGGGACCTGAAAGCCCGCACCTTCACGATCGACAGCACAGAGCTTCCGCTGATCGCGATGGCCGAATCGTGGCTGATCGCGCGAGGCTGCCCGGCCGCCGTGGTCGGCCCCGACCGCTACCAGCCGGCCGACGCCATCACACAAGCCCTGGAAACCCGCATCCGCCGAGACGGCGACCACTTCGCCCTGCTCGCGAGCTACACCGACGACGAGCGCGACGCCCCCGAGACCGCGGTGATGCTGCGCTCCCTCGACCCTCACGCCGGACCGGAGTTCAGGATCCTGCGGGAGTGCGTCGATATGAGCGCAGGCACGCACACCCTGCGCGAGGGCGGCTTCGCCACCTACGACCAGGCCATCCAGTGGTGGGAAGCCTGGAGGGACGGAGACGCCCCGCCGCTCAAGCCGCCCGCCCCCACCGTCCTGCGCACCGTGCCGACGGCCGCGCCCGTCACCCCGGCACCGACAGCGGCCAGGCCACCAGGACGCTGACCTGGCCGACCTACGCCACTGGAGCCGCCCCTCCCGGACAGGTTCGGCCAGCATCAAAAGTGCGCAATATAGCGGCGAATCCCCGGTTTCCGAAACCGGGGATTCTCCGGACCCTTGCCCACTACAGCGGCCCTCTCGCAGGGCTGCATTTTCCCTGTTCCCCCTGGTACGGAGCCTCCGCCGTGTGCTACTCGCCTGCTTCCATCGAAGCCACCGTCCTTCCGAGCCGCCCCCTCGCGTCTCATCCGCCCCGGGCGGCCGGCCGGACGGCCCCATCCGGCGGAGGACGTCACGTCGCCCCAGCCGCAAGCGCCCCCGGCTCAGCCGACGCCGGGCACAACCGCCGCGACGACCGCGACCGCCCCTGACCTTCCCCGCCTTTCATCCCTTTCTGGAGCACCTTCCGTGTCCGAGACCCCCGACTTCCTCGACGGCGAGATCGTCGCCGTGCTGGCCGGCCGCATCGAAACCCGATTCGGGACGCCGCTCGACGAACTGATCCGGTTCACGAACCAGGCGTCCGCCACGGCCGGACTCACCAGCGTCATCCACGCTTACGGCCTGCTCACGCAGGCGCAGTCGGCGCTGGAGGAAGCCGAGGACGCGCTCGTCGCCGCCCTGGAGACGGCCACGGGCGAGGTTCTGGACGACCCGGTGATGAGCCTGGCCCACCAGGTGAACCGGGCTGTCGAAGCGCGGGACCTGTACGCCCAGTGGGTGACCGCGCTGGTGGAGGTCCCGGCCGGACCACAGCGCGCGCGAACCAGTCCGGCGCCCCGGCTGACCACCACGCTCCCTGTGGCCGTCCCGGCTCGGCCCGCGCAGATCGGAATCGCACGATGAGCGTCGCCGACAAGAAGAGCAGCCGTGACGAGGCACTGGAGCGGGCGTTCGGCGCTCCGCTCGCCGACCTGTACGCGCAGGTCGTTCGGTCGGGGGCGTCCCCCGCGCTCACCCGAGCCCTTGAGGTGCGGGCGATGCTCGCCCTGTCCGAGGAGCAGGTCGTCCGCGTCCGCGACCGCGTCCACGCGAGCATGGCCCCCGCCGGAAACCTGGACGAGCTCTCGGCGGAGACCCTCCAGACCGACGTGTACTGGCTCGACGCCGCGCTCGACGGCCGGCGCGGATACATCCGCACGCTGGACGCACTTCTGGCCGCGATGCCGCCGCCGACCACCCGCCTCACCCCCCTGACCAGCACTCTGCCTCCCACGCAGCCCGCCTCCTCGACACAGATCCGGCCGGCAGCACGGGGACGCTGAGTGCCCGATCCGTACGCCGCCTCCCGGGCGGCGGGGGACCGGATCGCAGCTCTCTACGGCCGGCCGGTCACCGAACTCGCGGTCGGCGCCGAACCGGGCACCATGCGGTACGCCCTGCTCAACGCCTTCGACGCCCTGCAGCACGCCGACCACGGCGTCGCCTTCCACGCCGAGCAGCTGCATCGCCTGACCGCCCCCGGGCGCGCCTTCGAGGCCACGGACGTCGGGCACATCATCGACGCCGCCCGCCGCCTCGCTCACGCCGTCACCGCCCGAGACGCACACGACCAGGTCCTTGGCGACGTCCTGCAGAGCCTCCACCGCGTACCCGAGTCAGCGCCGGCCACCCCACCAGCCGTCCCCGAGACCGCCGTCGACCTGCCGCCGGCCGTCGCCTCTCCTGCCGCCCGCGCGCGGTAACCCGCTTCCCACCCCGTTCCTCTTCTTCCGCTGGAGTTCCGTCGTGGCCGCTGCCCGAGCCCTTTCCCCCGACCTGCGTCGCGTCGCCGAGACGCTGGAGATGATCGCGCCGCGCTGGAGCGTCTGGATGCTCATGACCCTCGCCTCCGAGCCGAAGGGCCTGCGCTACACCGAGATCCAGTCCCGCCTGCCCTGGCTCATCGCCAGTCAGATCACCCCGCGCCTGCGCGCCCTGTGCGAGACCGGGCTACTGGAGCGCACCGCCGTGACCTCGCGGCACGTCACCTACGGCCTCACCGACCGCGGCCGTGCACTCCTCCCGACGCTGCACGCCCTAGCGGAGTACGGCGACCAGCACCTCGACAAGCAGCTCATCGACACGACGATCATCAAGGACGGCAAGCCGCAGGTGGTGCAGCTGCCCGAACGGATCCCGGCCGCCCAGAACGCCGAGGACGCCCTCGCCCTGGTTTCCTACCGGCACGCCACCCCCCTGCTGTGGGCCCTCAAGGAACGCGGACCGTCCAGCATCGTGTCCCTGCGTAAGACGCTGCTCCCCGGCTTCAGCCCCAGCGCCGTGTACCCGCCCGTGCACCGGCTCATCGACGACCGCCTGGTCTCCACCCGCCAGCCCGTCTGGCCCACCGGCGCCGAGGACGAGGGCATGGAGCTGCGCCTCACCGACGCCGCCCACGCGCTGGCCCCCGTCTACCGGGCCGCCTCCGCCTGGGCGAGCGGCCGGCCCCACAAGGACGCCGACAGCCACCCGCTGTGGGGCGCCCCCCGCCTTCCGGCCGCCGCGCGCACGGGGCAGTGGGCCGCCCACCAGGCCCGCCAGAGCACGCGTCCTGCCCTGCCGGTCGCCCAGCCGCCTGCTCCCGCTCCGGCGAAGACCTGGCGGCCGGCCGACCTGTTCTCCTCCCCGACGACCGGGCCGTGCCGGTGACCGGGCCGCGGCAACCGACGCCCCGACTAGGCGAAGCCACCGTGCGCTCCCTGCTGGGAGGGATCCCCGTCCGGAACCCTGCCAGCGGCCAGGCGGCTGCTCTCCTCGGCCGCCTCATCCGTAAGGAAGCAGATGTGCTCGACGGCATCGACGAGCAACTCCAAGGGCAGGCCGAGTACGCCATCGATCAGCTCAGCCGCGTCGTCGACGGCCGCAACCAGTACCGCCACCACACCACCGACGGCGTCCTGCAGTTCACCGGCCCGAAGATCGACATCCTCGTCGCCCGCCGCGGCGACGCCGTACGCCACCTGACCGGTCTGTGCACCGCCTTCAAGGCCCTCTCTCAGACCACCGCCGCGCCCGCCCCGGCCGTCAGCCGTGCCCCGGCCCACCGTCCCAACGGCCGCTGAACCTCAGTACCTTCCACCGGAAACGCCCGATGCCCCGCACGCACTCCACATCCCGGCCACCCGCCGGCCGCCACGCCCGCATTCCGGCCTTCGGCCCCGTGCGCGGCGTCTACGTCCCTCGTACCGCAGACGCCGGCGCGTTCGCGATGAGCACCTACGGCATTCCCCTGCTCGTTCTCGCCGTCACCGACTCCGCCGCCCTCACCGGCCTGGCGTTCGTCCTCGAATGGCTCCCCAGGCTCTCGGCGTTCGCGTTCGCGGGCGCCGCAGTCGACAGGGTCGGCAGCACGCGGGTGCTGCGCACCGCCTCGGTGCTGCGGGCCGTGGTCGCCCTGGCCGCCGCTGGCGCCTTGCCCGCGATGGGCGTCGGCCTGGGCGCCGTGGTCACCGTCATGGTGCTCGCCGCCGCGACGGGCGTCCTCAGCGAGTTCGCGTACATCGCGGCCGAGACCGCCGGCGGCGCCGCGAGCCGGGACGCGGGCGAACACGCCCACCGGGTCCAGGCCGTCCTGCTCGGCATCGACCAGTGCGCCACGCTCGCAGGCCCGGCCCTGGCCGGCGTCCTGCTGCAGTACGTCGGCGCGACCGGCATGCTCCTGACGATCGCCGCCTGCTCCCTGCTCGGCGCCGCGCTCGCCCCGCGCCAGCGCCCGATCTGGCCGCACGAGGCGCCCACCCCGGTCGTCCAGGGCATGAAGACCGGCTGGAGAACGCTCCGGTCGCTGCCAGCCCTGGGCTGGCTCTGTGTCGGCCTGCTCCTCTCCAACTGCGCGATCGGCTTGGTCCAGGCCGCCGGCCCCGTACTGGTCATCCAGCAGCTCGGCGGTACCAGCAGCCAGGTCGGACTGGTCTGGTCGGCCGCCGCCGTCGCCTCCCTGGCCATGGTCGCCCTCGCCCGACTCGCCATCGACCGCGTCGGCCTGTGGCCGGTCGGCGCCGCAGCCGCCGCCCTCGCCTCCGCCACCTGCCTCGCCCTGGCCGCCGCCCACACCTACACCGTCTTCCTGGTCCTCGTGGCCCTCCTCATGGCCGGCGAGGCAGGCATGACCGTCGTCCTGCGCACCCTGCGCGCCCGCCTGGTCCCCGCCGAGGTCTTCGGCGCCACCCTCTCCCTGATCATCCTGCTACTCCTGGCCCCCTTCCCGATCGCCGGAGCCCTGGTCGCTCTCACTCCGCCCGACCTGCTGGGCCACGCCATCACCGCCTGCGCCGTCCTGCAGGCCCTCGGACTCGCCGTCTCCTTCGCCAAGCTCCGTAGCCACCCCGCCGCCCGGCGCCCCGCGACCGCATGACCTCTACCCGTACAAGGAACCGCCCCGCCATGACTCAGCCGACCGACGACACCCGGCACGAGCGTCTGCACCTGCACGAGGTCGCCTCCCTCGACGACCACGCCTTCGACCTCTATATAGAGGAGCGGTTCGACCAGCTGGTCACGGCTGCGATAGCCGACGCCGACGGCCGGCTCCGCCCCGAACAGCACACGGCCCTCCACGCCCCCGGGCGTCTCCTTCAGCTGCACGACGCCCTCACCTTCGCCCAGGGCGACCTCCAGGTCGCCGCCGAGCGGATGACCTACCACGGCGACGCCCGCGCCGCCCGGACCACCCGCCTCCTGCGACGCGTCCGCACCGCCCTGCACGAGGTCACCCGGAAGACCACCGCCGTGCGACGCGAGGAGGGACGACAGCGCGAAGCCGAAGCCACGCCACCCTCCAACGACGTCATCGTCATGGCCCGCAACTGGCTCGTGGAAGCCCTTCCCGACCACTGCAACCGGCTGCTCACCCGAACGTTCGCCGAGGCCGGATTTCCTCCCCGCCCGGCCGCTGCCGACGTCTTCGGCACGGTCGAGGAAGGATGGGACGACGGTCTCCTCACCGAGCCGCGCACCCAGCAGGTGGACGAGCTGCTCGCCAAGGGCGCCGTCGCCTTCCGCGGCCTGGTCGCCGACGACGTCCGATCCCAGAACGCCCGCACCACGGCACTGCGCCACCCGCTCCTCCAGCGGCGCTGGGCCCAGGCCCTGGACGAACTCGCCGAGCTGACCACCCCCGTGGCCCAGGCGTCCAGCTCCTCAGCCCTCGGCGCGCTGCCCGCCGGCGTCTACGACCTGCCGGAGACCGACGCGTACAAGGTCTTCAACGGCCGCCGCTTCCTCACCGCCGTCTGGCAGCGCCAGGCCGAACACAAGCACCTCCTCCGCCACTACGCCCTCACCGTCACCGAACGCCGCCGCTCCTCCCCGGAACACGACCGGCGCCGCCGGGCCGTCGAGACAGCCATCGACCAACTCGTCAACCAGCAGCCGGTTGCCGCCTCTCGCATTGTCACCGGCCTGTGCCCGCACATCACCGGCGACGGCCTGATCGAACTACCACCCGGCGAACGCGCTGGCCTCAAACGCCAGCTCGTCGCCGAGGCCCGCGCCGCCGCCGTGCCGACGCGGACACCGGACACGGCGCCGCCCCCGCCCCCGCCCGCGCCTGCCCCGCGTCCAGCCCCAGCCACGCCCGCCATGCGCTGATCACCCCCTCCTCACCCACCCGGAGCTACCCCTGCCTGCCCTCCAGCCCGTGGACGGCGACGTCTACGTCACCCCCCGATACCTGGCCGGTTCCTCCGGCCACGGCGACGCCGGCTTCGCGCCCGTCTCTCACTGGCCCCACCACCACCTCGACGACGGCCCCCACCAGCTCGTCGTCACCAGCCCGGACCACCGCATCCGGATTGGCTGGGCCGGAGACGACTACGACCTGTGGACCATCAGCGCCGCACCCGACGCGATGTCCTCACCGCAGTGGACGGCCACCGCCAACCAGAACACGCCCCCCGAACTGGTCGGCGCCCTGACCGCCGCGCTCGCGCACGACTGGGCGGAAGACAGCGACCGCTTCCTCCACGCCGCTGGCCTCCGGTCCGACGCCGTCGCGCCGCTGATCGCGGCCGGCTGGACGCTCAGCGGCCCGGACCGCGGACGGCTGCACGTCACCGCCCCTGACGGGCAGGCCGGGGCGAGCATCGACATCGTCGACCGGTACCCCGACGAGGCGATCACGCTGTGGGCCGGACCCTCTGGGTGGGGCACGCGCGCCGGGATCGCCTTCAGCTCCCGGACGCCCTCCCACTTGATAGCCGCCACCGCGAAAGCGTTCACCGACCCGGCACCTCTGCCCCGCTGGCGAGACACCCTTCATCCGCGTCTGGCCGCCCACGCCACCCTCACTCCGGTCGAACCGCCCCAGGCACCGGTCCCCACGCCGCGCGACATCCGATCCCGGATCGCTGTCCGCCGCCCGGTCCCCGTCGGCAGCGTCCCACGCTGGAGCACGGCCACCCCCTCGGCGCTCCTGCCCGCCCGCCCCGCTGCCCGCCGCTGACCACCGGGAGTCCGCACTTGTCCCTGTTCGCCGAGCAGTTCTTCGACGACCACCTCACCCTCCCGTATCCGGAGGCGGTCGTCGTCGGAGACACCTACTACGCCAGACCCGCCCCCGACCTGCCTCTCCGACTGCGAATCAGCTTCACCGACACCCGCATGCACCAGCGCTACGACGGCCTGCGCCTCGAAGTCGTGCACCTGGAAAGCGGGTTGATCGACGCCCAGTGGCTGAGCTTCGCCGACCACGACGCCTTCGTCGCCCGGGACAAACGACTGGGCACCAGGCCCGGGGAAGGGAGCTACGGCACCTTCACCGACTGGGGCCACGCCGACGCGCCGCCCTGGCAGGGCATCGGCACCGCCGGCCTCCGCAAGGCGATCGACCGCTACGTCCAGCTCTGGTTCCCCGGCGCCCTACGGATCCGCACGGAAACGAAGCCCTCTGCGGCTCTGCCCGGGCGGGCCGTCGCCCCGCTCTCACACAGCCGGTAGCCCCACCTCGCCGGTTCCCTCCCCACCGACACCCACTCCGACAGGACTTCACCATCTCCATGCGTCTTCGCTCCGCCCGATCTGTACACCTGGCCGTCGCGGTCGCCGCCTGCACGGCGGGCACTGTCCTGGCCACCCCGGCCCTGGCGGCGCCTTCGGCCGGCGAGATCCTCGGCCCGGGCTACACCATCCCGGACTCCGAAGGGAACGCCGGCTCCAGCCACATCGGTGCCTACGGCCCGCCCGGACCGGCCGTTCACGGCGACGCCGAGACCTACTGCGCCGACCCCGAGCGCAAGGGCCCCGCCGACGCAGGCGGCTACAGCACCCCGCGGCCGGTGACGTCCTGGACGTCGTCGGTGACCGGCAAGGCCGTGCCGAAGGAGCGTCTCGCCCAGGCGGCGTACGTGATCGGGCGGTACGGTCAGACCCGCGACAACGCGCGGGCGGCGGCAGTGGACGCGGTCGTGTACGAGTACCTGGCCGGCGGCACGTACGCCCTCGACGGCCCCCGCGGCAAGCAGCGCCTGGCCTACCCGGTCGTCTCGCCGACTGCCCGCACCCTCGCCCAGGGCTACATCGCCGAGGCCAAGCGGCTCGGCGGCCCCTACACCCTGACGATCACCCCGTCGGTGACGACCACCACCGCCGGGACCAAGGTCACCGTCGCTGTGAAGGTCGCCACGAGCGCGGGCGCCCCCGTGCCGAAGGTGACCGTCTCGCTGGCCGAGTCCGGCTCCGGCACCGCCTCGGGGAAGGTCACCACGAGCACGAGCGGCACCGCGCAGTGGGCATTCACCGCGAAGACCGCGGGCACCGCCAGCCTCACGGCGAAGGCCGACGGCCTGCCCGCCACCGACCTTCAGGTCCTCACCCCGAAGAACCCCGCCGCCCAGCGCATGCTCCTCGCCGGCGGCACCACCAGCGTGACGGACTCGGCCACCGTCACCGTGGACGAGGCAACCGGCGGCGTCACCATCCGCAAGAAGGACCCCGAGGGCAGCCGCCTGGTCGGCGCCGCCTTCGAACTCCTGGACAAGGACGGGAAGAAGGTCGCCGCGGGCAAGACCGACGAGCACGGCGTCCTCGCCTTCGACCAGCTCCGGGCCGGCACCTACCGCCTGCGCGAAACGTCCTCCGGCAGCCCCGTCCACGACCTCGTGCCCGAGCAGACCCTCACGATCACCGCCGGACGCACCGCCCAGGCCAACCCGATCGACCTGGTCGACCCGTTCATGAAGGCCGATCTGTCGGTGAAGAAGATCGACAAGAACACCGGCCGGGCGCTCGCGGGCGCGGTCATTGCCATCCGGGCCGACGAGACGGACAAGACCGGCAAGCACATCCCCGGCAAGGTCGTCACCACGCTGACCACTGGCAAGAACGGCACCGCCGAGGCCGACCTCGACGTCACCCTCAAGGCCGGCACCCGCTACTGGGCCGCCGAGACCAAGGCCCCCGACGGCTACCAGCTCGACACCACCCCCGTCGCCTTCACCGCGAAGCCCGACGCCGACGTCACGGTCACCCTCGCCGACCAGCCCGTCCCGACCACCCCGCCGCCGAGCCCGAGCATCACGCCTTCGGCTCCGCCGACCACGCCGCCGACCCCGCCCACGACACCCCCGGTCGCGCCGACCACGCCCCCGGCACCGCCGTCCGGCTCCCTCGCCCACACCGGCGCGGACACCACACCGTGGCTGATCGCCGGCGCGACCGCTCTGCTCGCCAGCGGCTCGGGCCTTTACCTGTTCAGCCGCCGCCGACGCACGAGCGACACGGCCAGCTGACCGGGAGCCTCGGGTCCCGCTCCACCGGTCCCGAATCCGACAACCCTCAGCGTGTAGACGGACAGGCAGCACGCCCTCGTCCTAGCCGCCACCCGACGGCACGCGGCCACTTCTCCTTCGGACGAGCCCACCTCCCGCACGCCCCGCCCCGGCACCCGTCCCAACGCCGACTACCCGCTCTCGCCGACCTCCGCCCTCAAGGCGTTCCGCCCACCACCTGACCGAGGAGAACTCCTTCTTCATGCGTGCCCCCCGCCGTACCGCGGCCACCGTCGCGGCGACCACCCTGGCGACCAGCTCTCTGATCTGGGCCCCGACCGCCTTCGCCAACGCCCCCGAGATCCCGCCGGGCGCCGTCGAGATCACCAAGAAGGACCCGGACGGAGCCCTGCTCGCCGGCGCCGCGTTCGCCCTCCTCGACACCCTCAACGGCACCAAGGCCCTGACCGGCAAGACGAACGCTGACGGCATCCTGCTCTTCGAGGGCGTCCACCCCGGCACCTACCGCCTCAAGGAGACCGCGACCGGCAGCCCCCTCCACGACCTGGCCCCCGACCAGGACGTCATCGTCACCCCCGAGCACACCGCGAAGCTCACGATCACCGACACCTTCAAGCCCGCCGAGCTGCTCGTGAAGAAGACCGACAAGAAGACCGGCAAGCCCCTGGCCGGCGCCGTCATCAACATCACCCCTGCCACCGGCACCGGCAAGATGATCACGCTGACCACCGGTGAGGACGGCACCGCCACCACCCCGCTCCCCGTCTCCTCCCGCAAGGGCACCGCCTACACCGGCACCGAGACCAAGGCTCCCACCGGCTACGAACTCGACCCCACCCCCGTCAAGATCACCGCCAAGCCCGCCGCGAAGACCACCGCCACCTTCCCCAACACCAAGAAGAACAAGCCCACCCCGCCCCCCACGACTCCGCCCCCGACGACCACACCGCCCACCACGCCCCCGACGACCCCGCCCACCACACCGGCGACGACCCCGCCGGCCACCCCGACCCCGACCCGGTCCACCTCCACCGCACCGGTGCCCCCGACCGACACCCCGAGCACCCCGCCCTCCGAAGGCTCCCTCGCGCACACCGGCGCCGACTCCACCGCGTGGCTCCTCGCGGCCGGCGGCCTGCTGATCGCGGCCGGCGGAGGGGCGCTGATCGTGGCACGACGGAAGAAGACGCAGGACGAGGCGGAGACTCCGACCACCGGCTGATCAGAAGGACCTGCCAGGACTCGAGGCGCGAGCACTCGGCACAGGCAAGCCCCTCTCAGCCCGAAGGCCCTGGGAACCACCATGGTTCCCAGGGCCTTCGCCATGTCTGCGGAGACCGTTACCGCTCCGCTGTAGCGTCAGACGCGCATGACGGCCACCGACGCGAGGGCGCCGGCCGCCCACGCGAGGAGCAGGCCCTGCTCCCTGCTGAGGCCGTTCGCGTCGGCCCACCGCTTCGCGAGGGAACGCACGATCATTCCGGTCACCGCCGCTGCCGTATTCCTGGACATGGACAAGTCCTTTCGAGAGGGGAGAGCAGCGCCCGAGTTGGCGCCGCGCACCCACAGAAGCAGCGCAAACCTGCTGGTGGCAACGGGGGTCGGGCCGTTTGCAAGTTAGAGCGCCCTGGAGTGGGAGTACTCGGCTCGCACGGCTTGCCGCAGCGCCCCTACGCTGCCCGGCATGGCAGTCGAACCCCGTCTCCTACAGCGCGCCGACCTTCTGCGCACCGCCGTATCCGCCGGCTTCACCACCATGACCGCGAGGAAGCTGGAGAGCTTCATCAGCAACGGCCTGATGCCCCATCCCACCCGAACCGGCAACGACGGACGCCGCCCGGTCTGGATCTACCCGCCGGACAGCGACCGTCAGCTGGTCCAGCTCCTGCGCTGGCGCGAGCGCACACGGGACGTGAACATGCTGCGCGTCGTGCTGTGGGTCGAGGGCTTCCCTTTCGACCTCGACGCCGTCCGCACCTCCGCGACCATCGTGGTAGACGACCTGTCGCATGAGCTGGAGCAGCTCCTTCACGCCGAGGCAGCCCGCCAGGGCCTCGACCCGGTCGACGACCAGGACACGGTCGTGGGCGCCCTCGCCGCGACCATAGCCGCGATGCGAGGCAAGAACGCGCTGCCCCGCCCGATCCGTGTCCCGGCCGGCGACCGGGCAACGGCTGTCGCGCACATGCTCCAGATCTTCGCCCTCGGCACGCGGCCCGGGGTGACGGAAGACGAGGCGGGAACGATCGAGAAGGTCCTTGGCGTCTCGCCGGGCAGACGGCAGCGGGTGGAAGGCGCCGAGCCGTGGCTGACCGGTCCGGCGAGCCTCCTCGTCGGCGCGGCCGACTTCGTATCCCTGCCCCGGATGAGCGAGGCGCTCGCCGAAGCCACCGACCCAGAATGGGAAGACGCCCGCTCGGTGGCCACGGCGCTCTTCCTCCAGCTCCCCATTGTCGCCCGGGCTGTCGCCACCCACACCGGCAAGGAGAACCCCGCAGGGCTCGGGGTCCTCGCCGGTTTCGACAGCGAACCCCTCTTCGCCGTCCTCCTGCTCGCCTTCGCCCTGGGAGCACGCAGGGCCGAGTGGTCCGGCAACGTTGAGGAACTGACCGACTCGCTTGCGCCATGGCCCGACCTCATCGGCGAGATGAGGCTGGTGCTTGACATGCAGCAGCACGAACTCGACCACAACCTCGCCGGCCACGGACCCGAGACGCGTGCCCGCACCGAGAGGATCATCCAGGCCCTTGTGGACGGCGAGCTGGACCCAAGCCTCAGACCTGACCGCTAGCTAGTAGTGCTTCGTTACGTCGGGTGATCTCGGCTGGTGGTGGGCATCTTCCGGTTATGAGGCTGGGGGAGGTGGAACGGCTCCGGGGTGAGTTGTCGGAGTTCGTTGCCGATGTGTTCGCCTCGCTTCCGCGGCGGGATCAGCGGCGGTGGGGCGGGTGTTATCTGCGGGGTCTGATGCTGGACGGGCGGCGGAAGTCGATCCAGCCGATGGCCGAGCGGCTGCCGGACGGAAACATGCAGGCCCTGCAGCAGTTCGTGAACCAGTCACCGTGGGATCCGCTGCCGGTGCGGCGGCGGATCGCCGAGCGGTTGAGCGAGGCGATCGCGCCTGAGGTGTGGGTGATCGACGATGTGTCGTTCCCCAAGTGCGGCACCGCTTCGGTGGGGGTGGCCCGGCAGTACTGCGGGGCGTTGGGCAAGCGGGCGAACTGCCAGGTCGCGGTCAGCGTCCACGCGGCGACCGACACGGCTTCGTGCCCGCTGGAGTGGGAGTTGTTCCTGCCCGAGGAATGGGCCCGTGATGACCGGCGGCGACGGCAAGCCGGGGTCCCGGACGAGGTCGGGCATGTCTCCAAGGGAAGGCTGGCTCTGGGGCTTCTGGACCGGCTGGCCGCGCAGGGTCTGGCGGTGCCGGTGATCGTGGCGGACGCCGGTTACGGCCGCAGCGTGTCTTTCCGGCTGGAGCTGGAGGAACGCGGCTGGTCGTATGTGATGGCGGTCGACCCCAAGGAGATCGCCCGCCCGGCCGCGGCCGAGCCGTTCCAGCCGGTCTACGGCGGTCTGGGGCCGCCCACGCTGCCCCGCTACCGCGAGTCGGCCCGGCCCCTGACCTCGTTCGTCACCCCGGACACCTCGTTCGAAGAGGTCGTCTGGCGGCAGGGCAGCAAGGGCCTGATGACCTCCCGTTTCGCCGTGGTCGAGGTCAGGCCGTCGGGCAAGGAAGCCTGCCGCACCGCCCAGGAACAGGCCGGAGGACGCAGCCGCTGGGACGGTGTCCTGCCGCTGCGGACCCTGCTGGTCGAACAGCCCGAAGACGCGGACGGGCCGACCGGCTACTGGATGACCAACCTGCCCGCCACCACACCCGTCACCGACCTGGTCCGCTGGGCGAAGATGCGCTGGCGCATCGAACACGACTACCGCGAACTCAAACACGGCCTGGGCCTGGACCACTTCGAAGGCCGCACCTGGCGCGGCTGGCACCACCACGTCACCCTCGTCACCGCCGCCCAGGCCTTCCTCACCCTGCGGCGGCTCGACCCCAAAGCACACACGCCGGCCTGACGCTCTACCAGGTCCTCGACGCCCTCCAGGACCTGCTGCAGTGCTGGACCGGCACCTGCACCACCTGCGGCCGACGCCTACCCCGCAACAGAACCAGACTGAGAACCTAACGAAGCACTACTAGGCGTGGATCGGGGGCAGGTCGTAGCGGCTGACGGCCAGGTACGTTTCCGGGGTCGCCGCTTCGAGGAGCCCTTCGTCACTCGTCAGGTCGAGGTCCGGCTCCTCGGGACGGCGCAGCAGGTCGCGCCAGTCGCTCGTCTCTCCACGCTCATAGGCTTCCCGGAGCAGGAAGCGCAGCCGGGGGCGGGCCTCCTCCTGCTGCTCGTGGAAGATCCGCCGCTGCTTGAGCCGCTGCTCTTCCTGATCCTCTTCGCTGCCCCGCTCGTCGACGGCCAGCTGGTCCTCGGCCCGCAGCCCCGGGGTGCGCCGGGCGATGGCGAGATCTTCCTCGTGGAGGCGCGCGCAGACAGCGAACAGCTTCCGGGACATGCCGAGATGGACTTCGGTGCCGGGGATGCGGCAGGTGAGGAAGTCGTCGATCCCCCAGGAGCGGATCTGGGAACGCGTGAGGTCCGGATTGAGATGAAGTGCCGCTCCGCGGAAGTCGGCCCGCATGGCGCGGGTGCGGTCGTCGTCTTCCAGCGGTGTGGTCAGTCCGTGGCGTCGGTGGCGCGAAGTGCGGTCGGCCGCCACCGGGACGGTGCGCAGCTGTGAGGGGGGAGCGGAGCGCAGTGCCTGGTAGACGAGCATCTGGGCGCGGGCTGCGCCGATGAGCGCGTCGTCGTTGTCGCCGAGGTGGTCTTCGAGGTTGCCCTCGCCCGTGGCTTCCTTGCCGTCGGGGTCGGATCCGGCCGGGGGGAGGGGCGGCTGGCCGGGGTGCAGGGCGTGGTCGATGGTCAGGAAGAGGTCGTCCCCGGGCCGCACGGCGGCTCCGACCAGGACGCTGCGGTGCGCGTACGAGCCGAGGACCTTGCTCCCGGACTCCAGCTGCGCCCACCCCTTGCGGAGGGTGCCGACGTCGCAGATACCGCCCTTGGCCTCGATCAGCCAGTACACCTTCTCCGCCTCGTGCCGTCCCCACAGGTCCGGCAGCTTTTTCTTAGGGTCCTTGAAGGTGGTGCTCAGGGCTGGGACGGGGCCGCCGAGTTCGAGGTGCTCGGTCTGCCCCAGACCCAGCAGCGAGCGACAGGCCCACTCGGTCATCGTCATGCCCAGCCGGTAGGCGGCAGCGCTCTTCGCGGTGCGCTCGGTGCCGTAGGCGTAGACCGGGTTCAGCGTCAGGCGCCGGCCCGTGGCGCCCGGCACGGGGGGCTGGTGCTTGAAGGGGTGCGCACCGAGGTAGGCGTACAGCGGGGCGACTCGGGCGACGAGCTCCCCGTGTGCGTACCGCGGCTGGTTCTGCAGGTGCGGGGTGATGTCGCGGCCGACCTCGGTGGCCGCCTTGATGATCTCCCGCCACGTGGTGGTCGGGGCGTACCAGCCGTCCGTCTTCGGGAACCCGTCCATCGCGCTCCACGCCTTGTGCTTGGCCGTCCGCCACTGCTTCCAGGGCTTGTCCGCGGGACCGTTACGGAACAGGACCGGTATGTCGAAGCTGTCGGCGTAGGTGAGCGGCGGCTCGTCGGGGACGTGCGCAGGGATCATCGGCGTCATGGAGACAACCCTGGCACGGGCCTCGACGCTCCCAGGACCGGGCCGCGGTCCTCCGGCCGGCGCCCGACGGCTGCCCGCCGCCGTCTCTGGGCTGCTGCGCGTGGCTAGGCTTCAGGAGTGACCGAACTGTCCACCCTGCCCGGCGACCCGTCCGAGCTGCGCCTGCGTATCTCCTACACCGATGACCTTGCCGACACCCCTCAGGCCGACACCCTGGAGCGGTGGGACGTGTCCGTCCTCCATGAGGAGAGGACGGTGGGATCGATCACCTTCTATCGGGTGCATCTCGACCGGGGCATGAACGCCGTCCGGGTCATGGAGGAGGAATCCGAAGAACTCGACGAGATCGCTCAGGCCCTGCTGGATCCGATCACGGGGTCCTTCACCGAGGACGCCAGCAGCTCGCTTCCGTACGTGGGGTCCTCCCTGCTCGTCATGGACAAGGTGACCCTGGACGAGCCGTGGCGCGGGCACGGCCTCGGCGCCATCCTCGTCACCGAGGCGATCCACCGGCTCATGGCCGGCTGCCGCGCCATCGCATGCTCGCCGGGCGTCACCGACCTCAGCAGCGACCGCCTGAGAGACCGGACGGAGTGGGACCGGGTGACCGCCAAGATGGCCAGGGGATGGGAGCTCGTCGGGTTCCGGCAGTACCAGGGGAACGTTTACCTCCTCTCGCCGACCTCGTTGGAGTTGGAGGAGCAACGCGGGGCAATGAGAGGGCGACTCGCAGACCTCGGCTTTGTCTGGCGCCGCACCCAAGCCCACGACATCTCGCCCCGACCTGGGGGTGGGTGGAGCCGCGGCCTCGTCGGGGGACAGCTTCGCTGCCGGACCTGAGGACCGTAGCCGCTTCCTCCGCAGAGGGCTCGCCATGCCAGTTCGCCTCTGGCAGACAGGAAAGATCGCGAAAGGACTGGTACACCCTTCAGGGGCATGTCAACCTAGACGACCCTTTCCGGGGAACCCGGAAAATAGCAGGTCAGAGAGGTGATGCCGTGACAGTGGAGCTGAGTTCCGCAGGATTCCGGACCACGACCGAGCGCCTGAGGCTGCACGACTGGCTCCTGGGGCCGGGACAGGCGACCGAGGTCATCGACACCTTCCCCGCCGCGAACGGCGACTTCCACTTCATCGTCGACGACCGGGCCGACACCCATATCGCCTCCGCCGACGGCCGCTTCTACCTCGGCCACTTCCCCGCCGGCCGACCCGGCGCCGAGCACGAAGGCTGGGTACTCGCGGTCACCGGCACCGCTCGGACTCCCGGCTACAGGATCACCTTTGATCCCCACACGCCGGCCCACCTGGTCGCGAGGACCGTCTCCGAGGTCCTGGCTACGGCCAAGCGTCTCTGACGGAGGCACCGTCCAGGCGTTCCCGTTGTCCCCGAGCCTCCGCCTTCCCCGTCCCCGCAAGGAGTGCACATGCCCGCACCTGCATCAGACATGACCGTCCGCCACCTGATCGACCGCCTCGCCGTCCTGGACCCTGACACCCCCGTCCGTCTCGCCATCAACCCCTTCTGCCCGATGGCCCACCGTCTCGCTGACGTCCTCGTCGCTGAGGACCCGGACGGACAGCCGGTGGCGTACCTCGCCGAAGACCCCGAGGCCGTGCAGTACGGCTACCTGCCCCGGCCAGTCGCCGAGGCGCTGACCTGGATGCCGCCGGTCGACCCGCCGACGAGTTCGCGCCGCAGACTGCGCGCCGTCTCCCCCTGACCGCCCGTACGACAAGGAGCACTTCTGCGCCCGTCCACGCCTTCCGATCCGTCCGACGTTCCGGCCCTTCCCGCCTGGTGGGTCACCCCGCGCCACCTTGCCGGTGACGACGGAGCACTCGCAGACCACGTCGCCTCCCACCTTTTCGCCGCCGGCTGGACTTCCCTGACACTCGCTCGCGGCCGTCGTGAACCTGTTGATCCGGATGATCCGGACGCGGTTCAGCAGGTGGTTCGCAGCACCGTGCTGTACGTCGCTCCCGACGGACTTCGCTGGGCCCAGTGGGTGCTTGCCGACGAGCCGATCATCCTCGGGGACCTGCCAGTCGCGTGGACCGTCTCCGCCCGTCCGACCGCGGACGGCCTGGCTGAGTGGACCGCCTACTTCACCACCGGCGTCCCGCCCGAAGCCGTTGCCGACTTCCTGCTCGCCCTGGAGGCCCGTCCGGATCCGGCGCACGGGTATGCAGGCCCGCACGTGGTCTTCGAGTCGCTCGCGGAGCGCGGCTGGGTCCGCGACATCGACAATCCGGCCGCCTTCTCCGATCCGCAGCTGGCCGCGGGCATGGCGCTGAGCCTCCTCCCGGAGTACCTCCAGGACGGAAACCCGCTCTGCCTCGACCCCACCGCCGAGCAAACCGGCTGGCTGGCCTGGTGCGAGCCCCGGATCGGGCGGGGCTACCTCTGGGCCACGGGGTTCTCCGCGAGCACTCCACACGACCTCGTCGCCGCCTTCGCCGCCTCCCTCGCCTCTCCCGACCCCGTACTCCGGCACACCCTGCCCGGCGACAGCGAGGGACAACTCTCCCTGCGCCCTACCGTCTGACCCCCGGGGCCAGCCGCCAGCAGGGCCTCGTACCTCTTCGGGCCCAACAGCCGTCCCTCAGCACACACAGCAGCACAAACAGGGCCTGGTGCCAGGTCATTCGACCTGGCACCGGGCCCTTTGGCGAGCATCCTTTGGCTTTGTTCACGCCTTTGGGCTCTGGCTCACTTTCCGTGAAACCACGCCGCTCGGGGCTCGCACAGAGTTCTGGACGAGCTGTTGACCTGACGGTTCACCAGGACTGTCAGCATCGGACACCGAGGACCGGCACGGCTTCACGGAAGTTGCGCCAGAACCCATACTCGTGAACAAAGCCACATCCTTGGATTCTTCCGGGAGGTCGGGCCGCCCGGCACCTGGTTTCCTCCAGACCGGCTCGGCGCATACCCTCAGCGGCGTGGAGGCCGGCGGCGAGCTCGCGGCCCGGGAAGCCAGCCTCACCCGGGGCGGCTGAGCAGGGCGCGGGACCACGTCACCGGTTCAGAGGCCGAAGTCGTCCAGGCCCTCGTCCAGGGAGCCGTACGTCGAGCTGGTGGGACCGGCGTTCCGGTTGAACCATTCGAGACTCAGGCGAGGCTCCGGCGTCACATGCTTGGCAGGGCACCGGAGCCAGATCTGGCCCTCCACCGCGAGGATGGCCCAGTCGCGGTACGCCGCGCACTGCGGGCAGGAGCGGACTTCGCCCTCCAGGACCAGCGGCCGGCGCCATACCAGGAAGCGCTTCGTGCTCAGATCGAGCCGGAGGTCCGCCGGGAGGAAGTCCTCGCCCGCCGACGCGGCCGGGGTCTCCTCGACGGGCGCGGCCTCCTGCGGCCATGTCGGCGCTGGGTAGTTCAGCCACGGCACGCCCGCCGGCCCCAGCTCGCCCTCGCTCTTCCGCGCCTTCCTGCGCCCGAACATACGGCCTCCCCTCGCATTCGGCTGCCTCGCCCCGGCAGCGGACGACGAGAGTGCCCCACGGGTGGGACGTCGGGCAACTCTCGAATCCGTGAACGGCGGGGCCGGCTACCGGTGCCGTCGGCGGTCCCGGTCGCGAGGCGGGGCCGAGGCTGTACCAGGCATGCGCTGAACTGCGGGAGCGCTCGCTGCGTCAGCCGGAAGGTCTGCGGCGCGGCGCAGTCGCCACACCAGGACGTCGCTGATCGACTCGGCGGTGCCCAGTTCGCGGTGTCCGGCTGCTTCGGAGAGCAGGGGGACGGGGTCGTGGCCGGCGGCCTCGGCCTCGGCGAGCGTGGCGGCGAGGGCCGGCCAGCCGGGCTCGGCCAGGACCTGCTCGGCCAGCTCGGGGATCGCCGCGTGCACCGCCTCGGCCTGGCGCCGCAGCACAGGGCGGGCGAGGCGACGGCCACGCTGGTGGAGGACGGCGAGCGGGTACTCCGCGGCAGCCCGGTAGGCGGTTCGCAGGTGCTCAGCTGCTCGATGGGCGGCTTCGGCCTGCTGGGCGTGGCCCTTCCTGGCGTGCCAGTGCGCGGCAGCGGTGATGAGGAAGAGCAGCATGTCGATCGCCATGGCCGTGGTCGCGCCCTCCTCGCCGCGGCCGAGAGCCGACCCGCCATGGACGAGGTCCCGGGCAGCCTGCCGCAGGGCCCGATCGTGGCCGCGGACGGCGCGGACGTGGGACCGAGAGGCCCGCTCGAACGCCCAGGCGGCTTCTCGCAGTTCTTGCCGGGTGTGGGCGGCGGAGGTTTTGGCGAGCGCGTCGAGGACTTCGCCGGCGGCGGCGATGTACGCGGCGGCGAGGCCGTCCTCGCCGTGCTCGACGACCAGGACGGCCTGCCAGGCGGCAGCCGCCGTGCGCCGCCGCGCGGCGGCCGGCGCCCCAGCCGCCCCCGGAGCCTCGAGCCCGGCTCTGTCCTGGAGGCCGCCGCCGGCCCAGCGTTCACGGATGCGGGGCAGGGAGAGGTCGGGGGCCAGACGCGCGCCCGGATAGAACACCGGCTCGCCGTCCTTGTTCCGGTCGTCGGGCAGGGCGACCTTGTAGCCGAGCAGGTCCCCGGAGGGAGCGGCGCGCTTCTTCACCAGGAGGCCGGCGTCGGCCAGACGGCTGAAGAACTCCTCCTCACCCTGGGCGCCGGCCACCGCCCGCCGTACGGCTTCGCGGAGTTCCTCACGGGCGGTGCGCTCGCGTCCCTGCCGTTCGGCCTTGTGCCGTTCGGCGCTGGTCGGCCGCTGGGCGGCGGTGCCGTCGCCGGGCGCGACCTGGTGCAGGCCGAGCTCCTTCTCGATGAGCCGGGCCTCGGCCTGAGCGCGTTTGCCGGAGCGGAAGTCGTCGGGCCGGGTGCCGTCCTCGCACACGAGGGTGGCAACGATGTGGATGTGGTCGTCCGCGTGCCGTACGGCGGCCCAGCGGCAGCCGGGCTGCCCCTCGCCCGGGTCGATCCCGGTGGCGGCGACGATCCGGCGGGCAACCTCGGCCCACTCCTCGTCGGACAGCATCCGGTCGCCGGGCGCGGTGCGCACGGAGGTGTGCCAGACGTGCTTGGCGGGACGGGCGTGCTCCGGCAGCGCCTGGACGGGCTGATCCAGGAGCTGCTGGAGGGCCTTCAGCGTGGCGCTCGGGTCGCGGCCGGGGTCGGGGGCCATGCCGTCGAACGAGGCGACGAGGTGCGGGTCGACGTGCTCCTCGCGCTTGCCGGGGCCGTAGAGATAGGCGAGCAGACCGATGGTCCGGTCGCCGGGCGGGTTGATACTGGGGATCATGCCGCCTGCTGCCGGTCGAGGACGGCGGTCGCAGCGGCGTGCACGGCGTCGGCGGCCCGCCGCACGGCCGCGAGGCTTGCCTCCAGCTGAGGGACGGCGGCATCGGCACCGGCGTTGAGGGCCTTCGTCACCTGGTTGAGGTTGCTGCCGGCCCAGCCGAGCTTGCGCCGGCTGTCGAACAGCGCGGTGAGCATGTCGCGCTCGGTGGCGATCTCGGCGCTGGTGCGGTCGAGGTCACGAGCTGCGGCGAGGGCGGAGCGGGCGAGGAAGCCGGCGACGGTCAGGTGGCACTGGGCGGCGGCGGCGACGACGAGCGCGTACTCGTCGTCGTTGAAACGCGTCGAGGGCTGGTGGCGGCGCTTCTTCGCGGGCGGCTGACGCGGACGCTGGCGGACACGGCGCTCGCGACGGCGAGGCTTCGGCTTCTCCTCGTTCCCCGGCTCCGATCCGCCCCCGGTCGAAGCCTCCAGGACCTGCGCCCCCTGGTGCAGGTCCTCTCCCGCCCCTTCGGGGGCGGGTACGGCGGAAGCTTTGCTTCCGCCCCAACTTGCTCCGTCGGAGACCGAGTTGTCGTCAGCCGAACCATGCGGCAGAAGTGAGGAGATGGGCGTCGGGAGCGGACGGCCGTCACCGGAATCGGAGCAGGGAGGGGTGGCGGACATGGGGTTCCTCCGGAGACGGGGCGCTTGGGTGAACGGGGCGGTGGCCCGGCGAGGCCGGGCCACCATCGGGAGAGCCGTGGTTCAGCAGCACAGCCTGCACCGGGAGTAGTGGCGAGAGAGCGCCCGTCCCATGTTCAGCTTCACGCCCTTGGCGATCCGGCTGCTCGCCTTCGCCGGGTTGCTCCCCTCGTGCTGGGCAGCGTGGCTGTTCAGGATGGCGAGGTCATTCTCGAAACCGGCCTTTATCCGGTTGAAGCGGTCGCAGGTCTTCATCGAGCAGCTCCTTTGGAGGAAGTAGAGGCCGGGGTGGCGGCCCGTACGAGGGCCAGGACTGGGGTCAGATGTTCGTTGCTGAGCGGGATCTCGTGGCTGCGCATGATCTTCCGGAGCTGGGCTCGGGTGATCTGGGCGTTGCCGTCCTCTCTCAGGACGTCGGGCACGTGGGGGAGGACCAGCTCGACCACCTGCTGGTGCGACAGGCGCTTGGGCCCGGTTCGGGACTGCCGGCTCGCCTGTACCCGAGCGTGCACCGTCCCCGGGCGAGCCGGACCGTTTCGCGTCCGCCGACGGACAGGTCTCGGGTTCGGTCCGGGTTCGGTCTTCGGTCCGGGTTCGGGGTCCGGGTTCGGGCGGTGGTCCGGGGCTGGTCCGGGTTCCGGGGTCGGTCCGGGTTCGGTCTTCGGTCCGGGTTCGGGGTCCGGGTTCGGGCGGTGGTCCGGGGCTGGTCCGGGTTCCGGGGTCGGTCCGGGTTCGGTCTTCGGTCCGGGTTCGGGGTCCGGGTTCGGGCGGTGGTCCGGGGCTGGTCCGGGTTCCGGGGTCGGTCCGGGTTCGGCTTCCGGTCCGGGTTCGGGGTCCGGGTTCGGGCGGTGGTCCGGGGCTGGTCCGGGTTCCGGGGTCGGTCCGGGTTCGGCTTCCGGTCCGGGTTCGGGGTCCGGGTTCAAGATTGGTCCAGTCCCAGAGGCCCGGCTTGGTGGCCGGTCTTCGGAGATCCGGACCTTCTCCTCGTGTGGCAGGGGACTGGCGACGCGTTGGTGGATCTGCCGCATCAGCACCCCGAAGGCGAGCATGCTGGCGGTGGGCGGGACTGCGGCGACGACGTAGTCCAGGTGAGGCACAGGCTCTGGGGTCGCGCCGCTGACCCCGAGGACGTTGAGGGCGATCGAGCCGATGGACCCGGTGGCGGTCACGCCGATCGCCCACCAGTCCGTCCGTCGGCGCAAACCCGCGCGGAACATCAGCAGCTCACCCGCCACGATGAAGGCGTCGAGGGTGGCCGGCCAGGCCCAGGCTCTGATGGGGGAGTTGTCGAGGCCGTGTCGTGCGGCGACTTCCGCCAGGTGGGCGTAGGAGAGCCAGAAGCCGGACCCTGTCAGCACCGCGATCACCATCACGGCTGCGGTCAAGGCGTATCGGTCCGCGGTCTCCTCGGTCAACAGGTGCCTTTCGTTCGGTGGTGGAAGCGTGGAGGGGGCGGCTGGGAAGGCTCATGCCGCCTTCCGCAGGGCGTCGATCAGGTCGCCCGTCTGAGCCTGCCGGGGGACGGGGCAGAACGTTTCTTCCGTGGCGTCGGCCTCGTCGTCGTCCGGGTCCGCCGGCGTCCAGTAGCGGTCGCGGTCCGTGATGGCGTGGCCGGCGTCTCGCAGAAGGTCGCGGGCATGGTCGAGGTCGACGGCGAGGACGTAGGAGAGGCGCTCGGGAGTCCACTTGCGGACGTAGGCATGGCGGGCGACGGCGTCTCGCTCGGCGGCGGTGAGGAACACGTCCCGGCCCATGATCGCGGCGCGCACTCGGGCGTAGTCGAGGCGCTTGGCGACCTTGGCGTGCCAGGGCCGACGCTCGTCTCGGGTCAGTCCGCCCCACATGCCCCAGCGGATGTCGTTGTCGAGGGCGTGGGTGAAGCAGTCTTGTCGGACGGGGCACCGGTGGCAGAACGACTTCGCCTCGGCGATGTCGGAGAGGGCGCGCGGCGCCGAGAAGAACAGCCGGTCGGCCTCGTCGGCTTCCAGGTCCCGGCAGGCTCCGCGGGCGTGCCAGGAGATGTCGGCGATGCCTCGTACGGGCGGGGTCGGGCTGCTGGCGTTGGTGGTGATGTGTCGCATGGGTGTCTCCAGGGGATGCCGCCGGGCAGGCAGGAGCGGCGCGGCATGCGAAGGTCGTGGTCGGCGCGCGGCTGGGGCTGGCGGCGAGAAGCAGGTGAGGGGTTCCGGGGCCGTCAGGCGGCGGCGCGGAAGCGGCGGTCGGGGCCGCCGAGGTGGACCGGGGTGCACATGCCGGACAGGCGGGAGAGGACGCGGTCGCCGATCTTGTCGCGCAGGACAGGCTGGCGGGGGTCCATGTGCTCGGTGCGGACCGGCGGCAGGTTGGTCGTGATGATCGTCGGCCGGCGGTGTTCCGAGCGCCAGTTGAGCAGGCGGAAGGTGATCTCCTCCGTCCACTCGGTGCTCTTGGCGGCCCCGAGGTCGTCCAGCAGCAGCAGCGGCACGCGGACGATCCGGCGCAGCAGGTACTCGGGATCGAGCCCGTTCCGGGCCCGCATCGCGCCGTAGAGGTCCGCCGCGGTCGTCGCCTGCCACCGCACGCCGCACCCCGCGGCGGTCAGCGCGCGGATTGCCCCGTACGCCTCGTGGGTCTTGCCGGCGCCCGTGGGCCCCCACAGCAGCAGGCTGCGACCGTGGGTGATCTCGCGCTGACCGGCCCAGCCGACGTGGGGCGCGAGGGCGTTGGCGGCGTGGCCGACCGCCGCGTCGGCGATGGAGCCCACCCAGCGGGCGACGTCCGGATGCTCGGCCTGAGCAGCGCGGTACTCGTACGGGATGCGCTCCTGGGCGGCTTCCAGGGCCGGGTTCGGCTCAGGCCGTTCGGCGAGCGGCGCAGTGGCGTTCGGGTCGATGCCCCGCTCGGCGAGCTTGCGCTGCATCCAGGCCATCGCCGGGTTGTCGGCGGCCGTCTGAGGGTCGTCGAGGCGAGAGCGGATCACAGGGCGACTCCGAAGGTCCCGGTCGGGGCGGTGGGATTGAGGTACGGGGTGTAGGCGGGGGCGGCGGCGGCCCAAGGGCCCGCGCCGGAGGCGGAGGACGGCGCCGAGTTGACCACCTCGTTGACGAGGCTCGCCAGGACGCTCGGGTGCAGGCCCTTGGCCCGCAGGCGGTCGAGCGCGGGTCGCAGCGCGTCGGGCTCGAAACCCTCGTCCAGCAGCTGGCGGATCTCCTTGCCCAGGTGGCCGAGGAACGTCTTCGGCGGACGGCGGCTGCATCCGCGGAGGTACTCCGCCATCAACCGCTTCGCCGACCACTCGCCCGCCTCGGCGGACTCCAGCACCTGCTCTGAGGAGGCGGCCGGCGCGGGCGCTTCGCGCCCCCTACGGGAAGATCCAGGATCCAAGATCCTAGATCCAGCACCTGAATCCTCACTGAATGTGGCGCCGATCACCCCGACTTCTAGGCAGCTATCGGCCTGACCTGCGGCTTCTCCAGATTCCCGCCAAAGGGCGGACTCTCCCGGAGAAGTGGCCTCCATCACGCACGGGACTGTCGAAGTGGCGCGGGTCACATCAGCGTCCAGAGGTGGGGAATCGGTAGGCATGAGCTCTTCGTGAGTGTTCACGGAGGCGGCTGCCGCCCGATCGCCCTCGTGGTGGCCGAGGTGCTTCTGTGTCGGGCATGCACGGGTGCCGCATTCGCCGCACGCCTTCGCGGCCTCGTGAAGCGGACAGCGCGGCAGACGGGACGCCGAGGGGCGATTGATCCGCTGGTGGCGGTCCCAGGTCACGATGTGCAGCCACGCCTTTCCGTCGCAGCCGGTGTAGCGACAGATCAGGTTCCGCCCCGCCAGCTGCTCCAGGTCGTGGGCGACGTGTGCCGGGGTGTGATCCGGGCGCAGAGCCCACAGCCGTCCGGCGATCACGGCAGGCAGGTCGCGGTGCCGGCCCGCATCGTCGGCCTGGGTGAGGAGGCCGATGAAGGTCAGTACGGCCGTCACGGGGACGGAGGCGAGATCCTCCGACTCCCAGGTTTCCGGCTTGATCGTGCGGATGCGGGCCATCAGGCCTCACCTCCGCGGCGACGGACCGGGACGGGCCGGTGACCGGGGTTGGCTGCGCGGTGCGCGGCGCCGGTCCGGTGGGCCGGGCTTTCGCGCAGGGGCGTGCCCATGCAAAACTCTCCCTCGTAGTACTGCCGCTGCCGGTGTTGCCCCGTGGGAAGGGCCAGCGCGGTGATGACGGGTCGGTCTCTCTGCCGTTGCCTCGGCCGGAGATAGGACTCTTCGCGGTTCGGCGCCTGGGAGTTGCCTCTCCCGGGCGCCGCGGCGTTTTCAGGGCCTGACGGTCCGGCGTCTCATGTGTTCCCTTCGTCGGTCGCCGGGTTGCCTCCCGGCGGGGACGACGAACATACGTAGACCGCCCGCGCAAGTCCATAGTTGGCACTAGAAACCGTTACTGGTCGTACTGTCCGCGAGACGGTGCAAGGCGCGTGGTCGGTGGGAATTGCGCCAGGCGCAATTTGCTGGAAGTGGTGCAGCTCACTATGTGTCCGGTTTTCCGTTCGCGGGGCTTCCATGAATTGAGCTGGAATTTATGCCCGCCTGATGCCGCGCGTCAAGGGTGGTTTAATATCTTCTCGAATTGCGGCACGCGCAATTCGGCGAAATTGCGCGTGACGCAATTTCGGTCAGTGATCTTGAGAAGTCGAGAGGCAGAGAAGTGCGAGCCGTCACCATGTCCAGCTACGGAGGTCCTGAGGTCCTCCAACTCGCGGAGGTACCTGAGCCCGCGCCCGCCGCCGGCCACCAGAGGATCGAAGTCCTCCGGTCGGGCGTCAACTACGCGGACCTCCATGTGCGTGAGGGGAACTACCTTGCCGACGTCGAGCTCCCGTGCATCCCGGGAAACGAAGTGATCGGCTACAGCGACGGGCGGCGGGTGGTGGCCCTGACCCGCGGCGGTGGGTACGCGCAGGTGGCCTTGGCTCACCGCCGCTCCACGATCCCGATCCCGGACGACATCGACGATGCCACGGCGATCTCGTTGACCCTCCAGGGCAACTCTGCCTGGCACCTGCTGCACACCGTGCTGCGCATCAGCCCGGGGGAGACGGTGATCGTGCCCGCAGCTGCCGGCGGCGTCGGGTCCCTGGCGGTGCAGCTCGCCAAGCGGGCCGGAGCCCGCGTGGTGGCCCTGGCCGGCACGGACGCCAAGCGAGCTCTGGCCCTCACCCTGGGGGCGGATGCCGTCGTCGACAGCACCTCGACAAGACTGGACGCAGACCTGAAGGAGGCGACCAATGGCGCAGCCGCTGCGGCGCTGGAGATGACGGGCGGCGACACCCTCCACGCGACCCTGGAAGCCCTGGCGCCCATGGGCCGGATGGCGGTCTACGGAAGCGTCAGCGGCAGCGAGACCACCATCGCCACCGGCGACCTCATGGCCACCGGCAAGACGGTCAGCGGATTCTGGCTTCCCCTGCTCTTCGCGCACCGGACCGCGCTACGCGACTCCATGACCGACCTCTTCCAGGCCATACGGGACGGGGAACTCACCGTCCCGGCGCCCACCGTGTACCCGCTGAGCGAAGCGGCTCGCGCGCACGAGGACATGGCGGCCCGCCGAACCGCCGGCAAGGTCCTCCTCGACCCCGCTTCCTGACTCGGCTCGGTATCCGGCGCGGCCCGGGCCCGGTGCTCCGCCCCCACGAGGGGAGGGACGAGGCCCGAGGTCGAGGTCGCTGCCGTCAACCGATCGGCTCGTCCAGCTGCTCGCGCAGGTCACGCAGAACCGCCAGGCGCTCCGACAGCTCGGTGATCATCGTGTCCAGCTCGCTACCGGCTTCTCCCGCGGAGGCCGGCAGCGTCGTGCGCAGGAGCTGCTGGTACTCGCGCACGACGCCCCGGCGGGACGACTGCGGCACGAGACGACTGAGTGTCGCCTCCACGGAGAGCGAATTCACGCGCCACCCGCCACTGTCCTGCCGATACGCCCACACCACGGTCCGGTCCTGCGGGTTGAGCGTGAGACGACACCCAGGGCCGGCCAGAGCGCTCAGCTCCGGCAGGCCGATCGCCTCGCTGCCCGCGAGCGCTGCCGCGTCCTCCGCTGAGTCAGCCCACCCAGCCTGCGCCCAAGAGGCGTCCCCGATCGCTTCGGAGCCTCCGGCCCCACCCGCTGACAGGGCATTCGGCTGTTGTACGGATCCGGGCTGGAGTTCGTGCTCGCTGCCGAGCCAGGTGATCACCACCGCCCGCAGGTCTGGGTGGCCTGCCGGGAAGAGGAGGTGCGAGACGACTTCGACCTCCTGGAAGTCGAAGCGCGGCAGGCGCATGCGGAACCGGTTGCCGTCGCGATGGGCGACCACATGGGGGCTCTCGTCCCACAGTCGGCGGCAGTCCGGGTCCTCGTAGACCTCGCGCAGCAGAGAGGTCATGAAGCGGTCGGCCTTATGGCGTGCAAGGAACATGCGGATCATGGCCAGGTACACGCGAGCGTGATCTTCCCAGCCCACGTACTGCTTGCGGGCGTCCGGGTGGAGCAGGGCCCAGCGCATCAGGTTGGCGCCCGGCTCAAGAACCCAGGGGTACCAGTCCGCCATCGCCCGGTTGTAGGCGATCAAGGACCAGCGGGCATCGGTCACATAGGCGGGGTGGGGCATCTGCTGGTCCAGCAAGAACTGCAAGGTCCGTAATTCCGGTGGCTCGTCCCTCGGTCTGGTGCGGCCGATCAGGGCACCGCCAGGGGTGTAGAAGAGAAGCGTCTGACGCTCGTCCGGCCCCAGATGCAGCCGCTCGACCAGCTTCTCGACGGCGTCGTGCGGCAGGCGGGGAACCGCGCCTCGTTCCAGCTGCCTGTACCACTTCTCGGACATGCCGATGGCGTGCGCCACCTCTGCCTGAGGGATCGCGCGACCACGTCCCTCCTTCAGCCCCGCAGCGAGGCGCCAGGCCCTGAGCAGACCGGCCAGCCCCATCAGCTCTTCCGGGCCGAGTTCTCCCTCGTCGCTTTCGCCGAGACCCATGCGGCACCAGCTCCCATCACGTGCCGCCAGCTTGAGGCAGCCCGAAGGAGGCGACAACTCGAGTCACGCCGGCAGGGGCGCGAGGCCCTTCTCCTGCAGATTCCTCTGAAGCGCGGCCCGGACCGGTAGCCCTGTTCCGGTAGTCGTGTTCCGGTACTCCAGTTCCGATTCCTTCCTGAGAACGTGTGCAAGCCAGGGACGGAGACGGCTTTCCGCCCCTGCACTGACACGTAGGGCACCAATCATCCCGCTATTAGTTCTGGATTCAACATGACATCCGAGCGCCCCAAGGGGAGCAGCCACGCAGAGCGAGTGCTCCGGGTCATGCAGGCATTCGCCGAGCTCCTGGGCGACACGCATTCTCTGAAAGTCATTTCCGAGTACACGGAATTGGATCCTGCGGTGGTTCACCGAATTCTCGCGGCCCAGGTCGCCGCGAAATGGGTCGAGCGCGTAGGCCGCGGCAAGTACCGGCTCGGCAGCCACGCGGCCCGCGCCGGGATGCAAGCCATGGCCGGCATGTACGACGGCCTGGACCAGCACGAGATCCTCGTCGACCTGCAAGCGGACTGCGGCGGTCTCGTCCTCTTCTACAGCCTCGCCTCCGTCGGAGCACGCCGCGTCTGCACCGACTACGCGATCGGCAACTACTGCCCGGACGACTTCGGCATGACCGCGTACGACATTTTCACCGCAGGCTGCTCCCTCCGCACCGGGGCCTCCGGGCGGGCCCTGCTCGCGTACGTCACCGAGAGCCTCCGGGAGATCGCCCTCGCCGAACCCATCCCCGGAACGGCCGGCCCGGGTGCGCTCAGCAACGACGATCTCCTCGCCACCCTGGACGGAATCCGCACCCGGGGCTACGCCATCGGGCGCCAGGAGTGTCTCCCGGGATGGGACTCCGTCGCAGCGCCGGCCCTGTGGGGTGAGACGGCCCTCGGGGTCGTCCTGCTCCTGAAACCCCTGAGTGCCATTCCGAACGACATCACCGACTACATCGACCAGGTTCTCGGCGCAGCACAGCTGATCAGCCTGGCGGCCACCCAAGGGGGTCGCAACCCCCAGCTCGTTGCTTGACCGCGAGAAAGCACAGGACACCATGACCTTCATCGCTCACGTCCAGACGACAGACGAGGCCAGCGAGCTGATCGCTGACCTCGCCGGCGGCAACGTTCGCGACCTCGACGCGTTGGCCCATCACCTGGGCCCTGTTCAACTCACCCTTGACCTGGAACACAAGGAGATCTGGTGGGCGACGCCCGAGCGTGATCGATGGGCTGTCGAGACGACAACCCCCGGCCAGTGCCTCGACCTCATCCACGATCGGGCCGACCCGACCTGGGCCTCGGAACCGACGGCACGCGCTGACTACCAGCGCATCGTCGACATGCTCCTTCCGTCTGTGGAACTTGCGGGGCGGCAGGCGCTCGTATCAGAGCGTCTCTGACGGCTGTCCGAGATCGGTGGGGACGGCCAGAAGGAACTTCCCGGCCTTGTCAGCCAGCTGCCGGTGCAGGTACTCCGCAGCGTCGTTCGGCCGCATCCGGTACAGGGCGACCAGCCCGGTGATGACTACGTCCGCGACCTCGGAGTGGACATCGCTCCAGTTGTGACTGTCTCCCTTGCGGGGGTTGGTGCCACGCGCGCCGATCACGGTCTGGGACGCCTCACCGGTCTCCTCGGCGATCTTCAGGACCTGCAGGGTCCACTGTTCCTGTGGGGCGAGGCCCCGTTGCTCGTCGTGATCGTTGAATCGACGCGCGAGACTTTCGATGGTCTTCCAGAGCGTGTCGTGCACGAGGTCGTCTCCTTGATCGGGTACGGGTGCAAGGCGTGGGTGATTACCGGTGTATGAGGAAGGTGACATCGTCAGGCTGGGCGGCTGGCGCGAACGAGGGTGCAGGACAGTGGGCTCTCCTGGTCAGGTCCTCTGAGGACGTCGATCACTTCGGCAAGCAGGCCGTGCTCGACGAGGAGGTCTTCCCACAGCGTGGGGCTGAGTACCCACATCTGAACGGTCAAGGGCTCGCCGCCCGCGAGAGAGAGGATCTCGGGCCTGGCGGCGACGGAGCTGGAGGGGCCGTCACCGGTGAAGTTGGTGTGCAGGGCGGAGAAGACCAGTCGGCCACCGGGCCGGAGTCCCCGGACGATGGCGGGCAGGATGCGGTGTGGGTCGATGTATGGGATGCCGTGGATGGAGTAGATGACGTCGTACGGTTCCGCCTGGGTCAGGTGCTCGACCGCGTCCGCATTGATCAGTCGAAGACCTGTCTGGTCCTGGTAGCGGGCGACGGCTCGCTCGTGTTGAGTGCGTGCGCCCTCGACTGCATCGACATGGATGCCGCTGCGCGCGAGGTCGGCGGGGAACTTGCCGATCCCGGAGCAGAGGTCCAGGACACGTCGACCGGCGAGGTCGCCGAGAACCTCCTCGCCTGGGCCATGGTCCGGCCAGTATCCCCACGTCAGCCGCTCGACATCGGGAATGTCGGTGCCGCGGGCCAGATGGTGTGTGCCGTAGACGTTCCAGGAGTGGAGTGTCCGGCGTTCGATGTCCAACAAGTCTGCTCCACAGGTGGTTTGGGGGCGGAGGACGTACCGGCGGACCGAGTCAGTGCCTGTCCCGCCGTACGAACAAGCGCCAGGCGAAGGTCAGCGGTCCTGGGAAAGGACGAGGAGTTCGGCGAAGGTGCCGCCGGCGTGGACGAGGTCGTCGTAGCGGCCCTGTTCGGTGATGCGGCCTTGTTCCATGACCACGACGTGGTCGGCGATCCTGGTGTTCTCCAGGCGGTGGGTGATGACGATGGTGATGCGGTCGGCGGCGATGGCCTTGATCTGCTCGAACATCTGGTGCTCGCCGCGCGGGTCCATCTGGGAGGTCGGCTCGTCCAGGATCAGCAGATCGGGCCGGCGGTAGAGGGCGCGGGAGCAGGCCAGGCGCTGCCACTGGCCGCCGGAGAGTTCCGCGCCGCCGAAGATCTCGCGGGCGAGGAGGGTGTCGAGGCCGGCGGGCAGGTCTTCGACGGCCTCGCGCATGCCGACGGCGTCGACGGCGTCCCACACGGGTCCGTCGTCGTGGGTGCGGGGCTGGCCGAGGGTCACGTTCTCGCGGACGCGCAGGGGCCATTGGGCGAAGATCTGGGGGACGAGGCCGGTGTGCTGCCAGATGGTGGCCGGGTCGGTGTCGGCGAGGTCGGTGCCGTTCCAGGTGACGCGGCCCTTGTCGGCGAGGTAGATGCCGGTGATGAGGCGGGTGAGGGTCGACTTGCCGGAGCCGTTGACGCCGACGATCGCCAGGATCTCGCCGCGACGCAGGCTGAGGGACACGCCGTTGACGGCCGGCGTGTCCTTGCTGGGGTACTGGTAGGAGACCTCCTCCAGGCGGATCTCCTCCGTGACGGGGCCGATCGCGCTGGTCCCGCGTCTGGGGGCGCGGGCCTCGGCGTCGTCGAGGAAGGCCTGCATGTCGGTCAGGTAGAGGCTGGTGTGGAAGAGGGCGGCGCCGTTGAGGATCACCTGGGAGAGGGCGGCGAGCGTGGTCTGCACGGCTACCACGGCCGTCGCGGCGAACGCGACGGCGATCCGTCCGGTGGCGGCGAGCCACGCCAGCGCACCCCACGTCGCGAGCAGGAAGGCGCCGGCGGTCAGGGAGGAGACGAGGGAGATCCACAGCGTGCGCGGGGCCGCGGCCAGGTTCCGCCGGTCGCAGCGGTCGGACAGGGAGCGGTACCAGAACAGCAGGTAGTCGGTCATCGAGTTGGCGCGGACCTCGTCGCCGTACTTCGGGTTCGTCGACCACCAGCGCATCATGCCGCGCACGTTGCGGTCGGCGATGTTCGCGTAGTGGATCTCGTAGTCCACTCGGGCGGTGAGCACCGCGCCGACGCCGGCCGGCAGCACGGCGAGCAGCAACAGCGGCAGCAGCAGCGGGTTGAGCACGCTGAGCGCCCCCGCGGCCGTGACCATCCTGACCAGCGCCGACAGGAACCGCTGCGCGTCGCTGACCATCACATGGGTGCGGACCACGCCTATCTCCGCGGCCTCCTGGCGGTCCGAGAAGCCGTCCTCGGCGTACGCCGACGCCTCGACACGGCAGACCGCCGCGACCAGAGCGGTGTCCGCCTCGGTGGTGAGCCGTGGAGTGATGCGACGCTCGGCGTACGTGGCCACGGCGCCCGCCACACGGGTCAGCGCGGCGGCGACGCCGACCACGACCAGCGCCGGCACCGCGCCGTACAACCGGTCGGCCACGCTCCCCACGCCGAGCAGCGGACGCATCGCGCCGGCCGTCGCCGCCAGCAGCACCGCGGCGGCGGCACCGGTGACCACCGGACAGGCCAGGAGAAGCACGACGGCCCGGCGGTCGATGCGCCACGACATGCCGATGATGCGGGCGAGCACCTTCGGGACCTGGCCGCCGAGCCTGCGGAAGGAGGCCTCGCCGAGGGGGTTCACGGAGTACTCCCCGATGTACCGGATCTCCGCCAGCGGCGGGGGAGAAACCGTATCGTTCTGCTGGACCCCACGTTTTTCTGGTGCGCTCAACTGCGGTCCTCCATCACTGGCGTGCTTGATTTCCGTGACGACACCGAGGTCAACGACGCGGATTCGATATCGAACACACGTGTTTGAGACGAGGCTGGAAGCCCGAGACTGAGCGCTCGGCGTCGTATGTAGGGCGCACGGACCCTTGTTCGGCCCGGGCGCCGAAGGATCCGTCCGTGGCCGACATGCCGAGCGTCGATGCACATGTGACGGGTGGGTTTTCGGGCACCCGCCCTGGGCTGCAGCGGGCGGTCAGTTAATCGGGCGAGAGTGAAGGAATGAGTCGGCTCTCACGAGGTCCTCCGGTGTGTCGACGGCCAGGCCGTCGTCGATGACCGGAAGCATCCGTACGCCGTGGCCGTGCTCCACGAAGCGCAGCATTTCTACGCCTTCGGTTCGCTCCAGCGGCCCTTGAGGCAGTTGTTGGAACAGGCTGAGGGCCGCTCCCGTGAAGCCGTAAAGCCCCAGCTGGCGTCGGTACCTCGGTCGGTCTCCTCGTGGGTACGGGATCGGCTGACGGGAGAACATCAGCGCGTTCTCTTCGGCGTCGACGACGACCTTCACGACGTTGTGGTCAAGGACAGCGCCGGCGTCGTCCAATACCGTGTAAGCGTTCACCGCGAGCGTTCCGGGCGCGAGGTGTTCCAGGGCTTCGGAGACTGCGTCGATCGCGGCAGGAGAGATGAAAGGCTCGTCGCCCTGGACGTTGATGTACGCGTCTGCCGGCAGGCGCGTCGCGCACTCCGCGACGCGGTCCGTACCGGTGAGGTGCTGCCCGGTGCGCAAGCACTCGATGCCCAGCTCGTGGCATGCCCTCTCGATGCGCTTGTCATCGGTGGCGACCACTACGCCGTCGAGGTGCTCGGCCTCCAGACAGCGCTGGTGGACGTGCCAGAGAAGCGGCTTGTCTCCGAGCCGTGCGAGGGGTTTTCCCGGAAACCGGGAGGCTGCCCAACGGCAAGGGATGACGGCCACATGATGGCGGCGTGCGGTATTCGGTGGTGCGGTCGTGGTGGCGGCCACGGCGTACTCCCGTCGGTGGGTGTCAGGAATGGGTGGGGCGGGGGAGGAGGGCCAGGTCGGCCCGGGCGGTCGGCGGGGCGGAGCCGTCGAACGAGCACAACCCGTGGCTCCTCGGCTCTTCGGCCCGCAGCTCGGCGGCCAGAGCCCTCATCTGGGCGTGCATGCCGTTGTGAAGGTCGACCTGCGGCTGCCAGCCCAGGACCTCCTGGGCGCGGCTGCGGTTGGCACGGGTGGTGAGGACGTCGCCGCTGCGCGGGTGCTCCTGGTGAACCTGGACCTCGCGCCCGGTGAGGCTGCGCGCGATGTTGATCACTTCGAGCAGGGAGGCGCCCGAACCACCACCCACGTTGATCACGCCTTGCGCCGTCGGGACGGTGGCCGCGGCGATGGTGGCGGAGACCGCGTCATCGATATACGTGAAGTCCCGGCGCTGGTGACCGTCGCCGTACAGACGGAGTGGTTGACCGGTCAGGGCCGCTGTGAGAGCACGGTGTGTGAACATGTCCGGCCGCTGGCGCGGGCCGTAGACGGTGAAATACCGCAGGGCGACGACGCTGGTCGGGCAGTGGGCCTGTGTGGAGTGCGCGAGGCAGAGCTGCTCCTCGGCGAGCTTGGTGACCGCGTACGGGGACGTCGGCTGGGGCCTGTCGGTCTCCACGCTCGCGCCGCCGTCCGTGGCGCCGTAGACGCTGGAGGACGAAGCCACCACGAGCCGGGGCACGCGCATGCGGGCGACGGCGTTCAGGGCGCGATGGGTTGCGAGGACGTTCGAGGCGACGTAGTCGCTGAACTTCGGCCCCCAGGAAGGGCGTACCCCGGGGATGCCGGCCAGGTGGAAGACGGCGTTCGCCTCGACGAGAAGCGGCTCAATCGCACAGTCGAGGAGGTCGGCGGTGACGTGCATGTATCCCGGGAGGCCCTGCAGAGCGACGAGGTTGGCCGCGGCCGTGGGGTCGGTGGCCGGGTCGCGCCGGTCGACGCCGATGACGATGGTGCCGGCCTGGACGAGGGCGTGCGCGAGGTGGGAGCCGATGAATCCGGCGGCACCGGTGACGACAGCCCGACGCGGGACGGTGGTGGTCAGGTGGGTGGGCGAGTTCTGCGACATGGGGATCTCCGGGAGGTGGCGAAGGGAGACGTTCAGGAGAGGCGGGCCAGCACGGTGCGGCCGTGGGTGCTGAGGGCGGCGTCGTCCTGCTCGTGTCCACGCACCAGTGCGGTGACGGCCTCGATCGCGCCGAAGGACTCCAGCAGCCGCTGTTCGGTGTCCCTCAACGGCTGTCCGTATCCGGCGAAGAAGGCCGTGCGGAGGTTGGGCGCTGTGTGCCAGCGGCGGAACTCGAGCCGGGCGAAGTCGCGGATGCGGGCGTCGCGGCGCATGTGCTCGAAGTCGCACAGCCCGAAGGCGTCCCCGAGGAGCCAGTTCCGCGGCTGGTAGTCGAGGTGGCACACCGCGCTGTCCATAGGCGCGTTCGCCAGGACATCGGCGCTCTGACTCAGGCGGTCGTGTTGGTCCTGGGAGATGAGACCGACCACGTCCGCACGGGCGATCCAACCGCGCAGCCGCTGGGCGAGTTCCGTGCCGACCGCTCCGCTGGACGGCGCCGAGGTGGCGTGGTGCAACTTCTCCAGCACACGCCCGGCCTCGTAATGGAGCTGCTCCTCCTCGGACGATCCCGGTGTGAGCGTGTCCGCCCGAACGCCGGGAACGGCGGTGAGCAGTAGCGTGCACGTCGCGTCCTGCTGACCCACGACGCGGGGGATATGGCCGATCAGGTGGGCTCCCCAGGCGAGGTAGGCCTGGAGCTCACGGACGTACCGGTCGCGTTCGCTGTGCTGCTTGGCGAAGAACTCGTTGCCGTCGGCGTCGACCAGGCGCAGGACTCGGGCCGGGAGCGTCGGGTCGTGCACGATTCGAACCGCTCCGAGCGCGCCCCGGGCCAGGCTCAGACGCGGGTCGTCGAACAGCGTGATCACGAGGCGGCCTCCTGCGCTAAGGCGGCAAGGTGCTCGGTGTCGTTGTGGCGGTCGAGCATCCACCGTCCCTGTCCGAGTCGGTTGAGGTGGTGCTGCCAGCGGGTGATGGAGCCGTGGGAGACCGTGAATCCGGCCGAAGAGCCGGGCGGGATCCCCAGGAGCTGGGTGTGCGCGGCGATCACGGTCTCGCCGTGCGCGGCGAAGAGGACGCGTTCGCCTTCGTGCTGGTCGATAAGTTCCTGCAGGAAGCGGCCGGCCCGCTCCAGGTATCCGTTCCAGGTGTCGGATCCGGCAGCCCAGGGCTGGTCGGGATGGGCGTGCGGGCCGCCGTCGGCGGCGGCCTTCACCTCGGTCCAGGGTCGGCCGTCGGCGGCGCCGTGGACGGGACCGTCGAGACGGTCGTCGGTGCGCATCGGGAGCCGGAGGGCCTGGCTGATGATCTCGGCGGTCTGGCGCAGGCGGATGCGCGGGCCGGCGTACAGTGCGTCGAAGGGCTTGTCACGATGTTCGGCGGCGAGCCGACGGGCGACCCGTTCGACCTGGTCGTATCCGCGGTTGGTCAGCCCGGTGCAAGTGCGTGGGCCGCCGACCAGGCCGTCGACGTTGCACTGGGCCTCGCCGTGGCGGATGAAGACGAGTTCGGTGGTGATCATGCGGAACCTCGGGAGCAGGATTGGGGCCGCCAGCTGCACCGGTAACCGTTGCGCCCGGCATACGGGGCGGTGAGGACGGCGTGCAGGGCCAGGAAGTCGTCGAGCCGCTCGCGATCCGTGGTGCCCAGCCGGCGATCGTGCCGTTCGGCCGCCTCGTTGTAGGCGCGCAGGGCGGAGTCGATGGTTGGGGTCGGCAGCGGACCGTACGTCAGGACCAGCGTCGCGATCAGCTTCGCCAGGTCGTACGCCATCGGTGCGAGCGTCAGGTCGTCGGTGTCGACGGTGTAGATGTCGCCGACCTCGGTGATGATGAAGTTCCGGGGGTTGCTGTCCTTGTAGAAGGCGGTCGGTCCCTCGGCGGTCTTCTCCAGCAGCGTCAGCATCGCGTGGAGGGCGACCCGGTCCGGCAGGTACCCCTGTTCCAGTCTTCTTCGGAGGGCGGTCTGCCGGGGGCCGATGTAGTCGCCGAAGGCGATGCCGTCCCGGAATCGGTGGGGCGTGTTGAGAGACGCCGGCCGGAGGTCGGTGGTCCAGGCGGCGCCGTGGGCGTCGCCCAGCAGCCGGGCCAGGGTCAGAAGGTCCTCGGGCCGGGCCGGGCGGCCGTCGATCCACTCGTACGTCAGACTCGTCGGTCCGACCACGGTCAGCGCCGGCAGACGCAGCGGCCGTGCGTGTTCGGTGAGCCAGGCGTGGTGACGGGCGGCCGAAGCCACCTGGGCAGCGGTCTCGTACCGTTTGGTGAAATGGCGGAGCCTCACAGCCTGCCTCCCTGCGAGAGGGCCACGACGAAGGTGACGAGGGACGTGGTGGTGAGCGGACCGTCCGGAAGTGCCTGGTGCAGGCTTGCGGCTAGCGCGCTCGGATTGCCGTACAGACGGGGGGCGAGGTCGTACTTCGGGTTGGTGGCCAGGTACTCCGCCACGTGGTTGTGGCCGTCGAAGGTGAAGCTGTGCTCTTCGTGCTCCACGGCGAGTACGTCGAGCGACGCGGTGGCCAGGTCGGCGAGATTGCCGCTGTGTGCCGAGATGTACAGGCTCTCGTGCTGCTCGGCTCGCGGGTCGAGGCCGGCGGCAGCGACCAGCTGGTCCATCTCCCGGTAGCTGTCGAGCCGCTTCGTGACGAGCACGGCCAGGCCGCCGGGAGCGAGCGCCCGACCGATCTCCGCGACTACGGTCTGCGGACTCGGCGAGTGGTAGAGGCAGAACGCGGCGACGACGACATCGCACGACCCGGCGGGCACGGGGAGACGGTGGAAGTCGCCCTGCAGGAAGCTCACCGGGAGGCCGGGCAGCCGCCGGGCGCGCTGGCGGGCCTGTTCGACCAGCGCGGGGGCGGCGTCGAGGCCGACGACGCGCCGGGGCCGGAGTTCCTGGGCGAGGGCTAGGCTGCTCGTGCCGCGACCGCAGCCGAGATCCAGAGCCAGGCCGAGACGGTCGGGTCGCTCGTGATGGGCACGCACCAGCCCGACGATCGTCTCCGGTACGGGGCGCCCGGAGGTCTTCGCGCGCAGCAAGGCGTTGGAGCGGCCGGCCAGCCGAGCGACGTGCCCGTACAGCTCCACCTGGCGCGCCGGGTCCAGGAAAGGGTTGGTGCCGCTCATGCCGCGCCCTCCCCTCGGGGGCGCGGGAGGCTCAGCGGTGCTCGGCGGCGACCTTCTGCAGCCAGCGGCGCGTCTGCCGCCGACTGGACAGCAGCACCACCTCGGCACGACCCGAGGCGAATTCCTCGATCTTGGCCATGACCCGCGGGCGCATCTTGCGGCGGTACGTCGCCACGTACTTGACCACGCCCCAGTGGATGCGGTTGTGCACCCCGTTGCCCTTGTGACCGGCCCCGTGCCGGATCTGGCGGGAGAAGATCCCGTACAGCGCAGCCACGGTCGAGACGTCCATCAGGACCACGGTGTCGCAGGCTTCGAGTCGGGTCTGCAGGGTCGAGTTGTAGTTCCCGTCGATCACCCACCTCGGCTGTGCGACCAGCTTTTGCTGTAGGTCGGCGAACTTCTCCATGGGCAGCTCGTTCCACTCGTCGTCGTAGAACGCGGCGTCCAGGTGCGTCACCGGGGCGTCGAGGATCCTGCCCAGCTCGCGCGCCAGGTACGACTTGCCGCTGCCTCCGCAGCCGACGATGGCGACCTTCTTCATGGTGCTCCAGCCTAGAGGGGTTCGGGTGGCCGGTCGGACCGGTCGCCCGGGCACGTTCGGATGTTCCAGACGCGGTGGCCTGGCTGCTCAGCTGCATCAGGCCGCCCCGCGTTCCATCGCGACGGGGCTGGCCGACTTGTCCAGGACGGCCTCCAGCGCGTCCACCTGTCGGCTCAGCCGGAACAGGTCGAGGCGGTCCAGACAGGACGCGATCAAGTCCGCGTGCTGCTGGGTGCTGGAGATCCGCTGGAGATGGGTCAGCCGCTCGATCGCCTCATCACCAGAGCTGACGATCAGCTCCTTGGGCACGAAGCGGTCGGCATGCACGATGTCGGCAGGGGCGAGGGGGAGGCAGCCGGCGAGCACGGCTTCGAAGATCCGCTGCGTCATCTGCCCGGCGGCCGCGTACGTCTCGGGGATCATGAGGATGGTCGCCAGTGACCTGCCGTACAGGCCATGGACCGCCTCGAAGGGGAGCCTGCCGAGGAACCGGACGTGCGGCCAGCGGCCGGTCTTGGTCCACTTGCCTCCGACCAGATGGTCGAAGTGCTCGGCGGCCGGTGCGAAGAAGCGTTCGAAGTGCTCGTCGCGGTCGTACTGGTTGCCGACGTACCCGAGCACGAGGTCCCGGGGCCTCGTGGCGAGCGCGACCGGATCCGCCCCGGCAAGCAGGCGGTCGTCGACGGGGAAGAGCAGGCGGTGCGCCCCGGTCGTCGGTTCGAGAGCTGCCTCGCAGACAGTGACCTGGGGAACGCGCCGCCACACGCTTTCCGCCCGGAGTTTGCGGTCCTTGTCCCAGATCACGGTCGGCGTCTTCCGGCGTACGGTGTAGCGGGTGATCAGTTCGGCCTGGCGGTGGAGGTCGCACGTGTGGCCTTCGGTACCGCATGGGGTGGTGTTGCGTCCCTCGATCGCCCAGCGCCACTCCAGGAACAGGGCGTCGATGTCCGGGCTGCCGCTGTGGAAGGTGTAGGCGTTGCCCAGGTCGTCGCCGGCCTCGATCAGGTCGCGGTTGGCCTGGAGGAAGACGATCTCGTGGCCGCGATCGAGGAGGGCATCGATCAGGGGGCGGCGGTGGCTGCGGCCCCCGTCCGGCGTGTCTGTGATCCCGTTGCCGAGGAAGCCCCAGAAGCTGTATCCGATCTTCACTTGGTGATCCACCGCCCTTCCAGCAGGAGGGCATCCAGGCCCGAGTTGGCCAGGCAGTCGAGCGCCATCGCGGGTGTTCCGCAGATCGGCTTGCCCTTGACGTTGAGCGAGGTGTTGATCAGCACCGGCACGCCCGTGCGCCGGGCGAAGGCGCTGAGGACCTCGTGCATGAACGGGTTCTGCGCGCGAGTGACGGTCTGGAGCCGGGAGGTGCCGTTGGCGTGCACGATGGCCGGCACCAGGTCGCGCGCCTTGTCGGTCACGCCGGAGGCCATCGACATGTAGGGCGCCTCCTGGTCGAGAGTGAAGAACTCCGCAGCGCGCTCGGCGAGCACCATGGGGGCGAAGGGACGGAACGGTTCCCGGAACTTCACGGTGGCGTTCAGTCGCTCGATGACGCCCGGCTCCCGAGGGGAGGCGAGGATCGAGCGGTTGCCGAGGGCGCGGGGGCCGGCCTCGACGCGCCCCTGGAAGAGCCCGACGATCAGACCGTTGGCGAGCTGCTCGGCGAGGAACTCGGCGGCCTCGGTGCCCAGCGCCTTCTCCTGGAGGCCCGGCCACGGCGTGAGGTCGAGAGACGTTCCCTGGTAGGACGGGCCGAGGTAGCAGGCCCGGGTGATGCCGGAGACGGGCTGTCGGGCATGGCGGTCGTGGTGTACGGCGATGGCGGCGCCGATCGCGGTGCCGGCGTCGCCGGGGGCGGGCGGCACGAAGACCTCGTCGAACACGCCGGCCTCGATGATGCGGCCGATGCTCACGCAGTTCGTGGCGACGCCGCCTCCGACGCACAGGCGTCGGGAGCCGGTGACGGCCCGCGCTCGGCGAGCGAGATGCAGCATCACCTGCTCGGTGCGTTCCTGGAGGGCGGTGGCCAGGTCCCGGTGTACGTCGCGCAGCGGCTCGCTCGGGTGGCGTTCGGGGCACGTCGCGTCGATGAGCCGCCGGGCTGTCCTCGGGTAGCCCGAAGTCAGCACCCGCGGGGGAAAGTAGAGCGGGTCGACGGCGAAGCCGGTGGGGGTGAGGCGGATGGCTCGGGCGAAGAGCTCCCGGAATCGCCCGGGGTCGCCGAGCGCGGCGAGCGCCATTACGGTGCCCTCTTCGTCACCGCGACGCCATCCCAGGTGCTCGGTCACCGCGCCGTACACGTACCCGAGTGAGGCGGGATCGTTGATCGCCTCCAGGGTGCGGGTGCGTGGCCGGAGTGCGTCGTGCCCTTGGGCGATGGTCGTCGTCTGCCGCTCGCCGAGGCTGTCGACGACGAGCACGGCGGACTCGTTCCACCCGGAGGCGGCGAAGGCCGCCAGCTGGTGAGCGCGGTGATGCAGTACGGGGGAGACGCGTGCGGCGGGGAATCGCCGGCCGAGGTCGCGGACACGGAGCTGGGTGCGCATCGCCACCTTGGCGAAGCCACGGGCTCGCGGTACCGCCCGGTCACGTGTGGTCGGTGACAGTGCCAGCCACAGTGCCGCAGGGGATTCGAGCAGGTAGCGGGCGGGCTGGAAATTGTAGGCCACGGCGTCGACGTCGGTGGCGGACAGCCCGGCCTCGCTGAGCAGCCACTCGACGGCGTGGTGTGGGTAGTCCTTGGTGTGCTTTATCTGGGACAGTCGCTCCTCCTCGACGAAGCCGACGAGCTGCCCGTCGACGAGCAGCGCGGCGGCGGAGTCGTGGGTGTACGAGCACAGGCCGAGGATGACCGAGGGCGTCTGGTCCACGGCCGCCGTCACCGTGCACCGGCCGAGGCATGCACGGACGAGGTCCTGGTATGACGGTTCAGCTCGTCGTACCAGGCGGTCATGGCCTGGCCGAGCGGCCCGTCGATCTTGCCGGCCAGGTCAGTCGCCTGATCCCGCCGGCCACCCTTTCTGAGCTGGTAGCTGCGCAGGGTCTCGGACATGCTGTCCCAGCCGGCGTGCCCGGTCACGTCCCCTGTTTTGACCTGGTGGAGGAGGGCGTCGAATCCCTCCCACTGTGTGGTGAGGTCCGGCATGTCGACGCTCGCGACGATCGAGGTCAACTCCTCCGCCTGGGCGAGATGGTTCTCGTAGATGTGCAGGGAGCCGACGTGGTGGTGGAAGTCGCCCAGCTCGGCGCCGATCCAGCCGGCCACCAGCTCGTGCAGGACCGTGTAGAAGAACAGGTCGTACGGCATGCCGATCCACACGTCCTGGCCGCGCATCGTCGTCGACATGTGCAGGCGACCGTCGCGCAGGTAGAAGCGGAAGCCGAGTGTGCAGGGCACGTCCTTGTGGCCGGCGGCGTCCCGGGCCGGGTCGTAGAGCTGGATCAGGGCCCGGCGGGAGTCCGGGTCCTGCTTGAGGATGTCCACCACGCGGGCCAGCTGGTCCACCGAGCCGCCCCACTTCCGCATCCGCGGGCCGTAGGCGCCGCGCAGGACTCCGTCGTCGGCGTACTGCCGGAGCTTCGCGTTGTAGTCGAAGATCCACGGTTCGTCCGAGCCGGAGAGGATCCAGACGGTCTCGGCCACCGCGAACGCGGGGTTCAGGATCCTGCTCGGCGGCGCGTACAGCAGGCGGGCCCGCGGCCGGGTCAGCCGCATGTGGACGTCGAGGACCTCACGAGTCGCCATGCCGCGCGGGCTGACGCTCTCGCCGGACTTGGCCAGGGTGACGGCACCGACGAAGAGCTCGGCGATGCTGTCGGCGGTCAGGGATGTCATCGGGCGGGAACTCCTTCGTTTCGGACGTGGTTGAGTCGATTTCCGGACGAACGACGGACGATGAGTTGCGTGACCAGGGCGGCGCTGTCGCCGCTCCAGCGGCACACCGCGTCCGCCGACGTGGGGTCGGCAGCCGTAAGCGGATCGAGGGGTGCGGAGAGCGCGTCGGCGACGTCCCCGGCGGTGCTGCAGCGTCGCGCGAGGCCGAGAGCAGCAAGCCCGAGCGTGCGTTCGTCGGCGTTTCCGATCTCCAGCACCGGCACGCCCAACAGGGCGGCCTCGATGCCGCACGTCGAGTAGGCGCTCGCCACGACGTCGGCGCCGGCGAGGCAATCTCGTGCCCCTACCTGCGGATCGGCGACGGCCACGAGCGGCCTTCCGTCCCGCTGCAGGAGCGAGGCGAAGACGTCCGGGCTCTGCGCCGGATGCGGGGCGATGACCAGTCCCCATTCGCCCTCGGCCTCCCACATCCCGTCCAGGAGGAGGTCGGCGTGGGCCTTGAGCCGGTCGGGACCGAAGGGCTGGCAGGCCCAGACCATGATCCGGTCGGGGCCCCGCCCGGATCCGGGTACCAGCAGCTTCTCCAGGTACTGCCTCTGGGCCTCCCGGTCGAGGCCGGCGAGGATGTCGAAGCGGGGCTGCCCCAGCACGTGGACCTCGGCGTCCGGGTGCCGCGCCCACGCCTTGGCAAGCGGGGCATCGCGATCGCCCATGACGACGATGTCACGGCTGTGCAACGCGGGCCACGCGACCGACTCGGCAGTCCAGGCCCCGTGCTGCACAAGGACCGTGTTCATGCCGTTGAGATCGGCCAGGTGGACGGCGAGCGCGCCGACGGGGCTGGTGTCGTTGCTGACGAGCAGCGTGTGCGGGCGAGACGCCTCCAGGACACCGCTCAGCCAGGTCTCCAGACGGACCACGGAGCGCCACGACGGCTGGGTGCATCCCCCGCTCGTCTCCAGCAGGACGGCCAGGAGACGGACCAGACGCGAGAGCCGGATGACGTGTTCCTTCACCCGGACGACGTGCTCGTCGTCCCACAGCTGCAGGCACTCCACGGCTCCGGACAGGGCGAAGAGGCCAGGGGGAGGCGTAAAGAGCCTGATGCCCTCGACGGCTGGGGTGTCGCAGCGTTGCGCCAGGTCCGTGGCGAAATCGACGAGAAGACTCGTCCGGCCACCACCTGCCAGGTCTTCGAGCACCGGCAGCAGAGTGGCCGCATGCCGGGACGACCACGAGAGCGCGACCACGCCGGCGCGTGGGAGCGCCGACGGCGGAGGGCTCGGCACCCGGATGTCGACCCGCGCCGGCTGCAGGTTGCTCAGCTGTACCGTACGGAAAGGGTTGTACAACGCGGTTGCCCCGAGCAGATACGCGATGCCGGACCACGTGACGGTGTAGGCGCGGTACTCACGGGAACTGGTCTCGCGAAGCCCGACGAGTCCCTCGTGCGGAGCGATCTTCAGCGGGCCGGGCGCCTCTCTGAACGGCTCCCAGGCGCTGAGGGCCATCAGCTTGCGCACGACGTGGGCCACCAGGCGACGGACCGGTACATGCTGCACGTACAGCCACCCGGCCCCGCCCGGCGTCGACCTGAGATCGGCCCCGTACCACTGGAGTGTGTCCATGACACGCTCGACCAGGGCTTCATGCTCCTGCGTGTCTACGGGCAGAGTCTCCAGCTCGCTTGCGGTGATCCGGTCGGATGCCAGAGTCGCGAACGAGCCTTCACCGACCAGTACCCACGCGGGCTGTCCGTCGACGTCGGCCCGCGCCAGACCGTGGACATGGCGAGAGGGAGTGGTCACAACAGACTCCCTTCGAGGACGGGGCCCTGGGAAAGGAGCCTCAGCAGGTCCTCCGGGGACTCGGCGACCACAGGGGAGGGGGAACCCGGGCAGCCGTACCCCCAGCCGGCGTGGACGTACGGAACTCCGGCGCGGCGGGCGGCTTCCTGGTCGACCGCCATGTCGCCCACGTACACGGCGTCGGCGGGGTCGACACCCAGGTCAGTCAGCGCGAGGAGGACCGGATCCGGTGCGGGCTTTCCGCGCCCACCGCCGTTCGGCGTGCGCACCGTGGAGAACGGGCAGCCGAGGTTGGTCAGGAGCGGGGCCGCCCGCTCCAAGGGCTTGGACGTGACGATGCCGAGAAGCCAGCCAGCGGCCACGAAGGCGTGCAGAACCTCCGTGGCACCATCGAACTCACGGGCGAGGTGGGAGGCTGCGATCGACGCCTCGTCGTACGTACGGTGAAACTGCTCGAAGTCGGTGAATCCGAGCCGCTCCATGATGGCGGCGAACGGCCGTCCGAGGTGGCGCTCGTACTCCTCAAACGGTACGTCGAGACCGTGCTCGTTCAGGACGTGCTGCCATGCGCGCTCCATGACCGGGCGGGTGTCGAGGAGTACGCCGTCGAGGTCGAGGAGCAGCGCCTTCGGAGGTAACGGCGAGGGCGGGAGCAGGGTGGACATGAGGTGTCTCCGGTGAAGGGGTCAAGGGGTGAGGGAGGTCTCGGGGCGTTTCACGAAGGCGATGACCCGCTTGCCGCTTCCGTCCTGTTTGGGGCATGCGGTCCAGGCGTCGGCCACGGCGGACACCAGGAGCAGGCCACGTCCACCTGTCGCGTAGGGGGAGGCGGTCCGCGGGACGGGGGGCTCCGGGGAGTTGTCCTCCACCTCGATCCCCACGACGCCGGCCTGGAGGGCGAGCGTCAGAGTGATTTCGTCGCGGCGCGGATCCCGCTTGTCTTGCTCGCCGCCGTGGTGCACGGCACGTCGGCCGTGGCGCTCGGCGTTCGTCGCGAGCTCGCTCACGATGAGCACGACGTGGTCCAGCAGGTCCTCCGCGCCCCAGGCGGTCAGAACGTCGCGGGTGAAGCAGCGTGCCGTGCCTGGGGCGGTGTCGTCGGCGGTGAGCGTCAGTCTCTTCTGGTGCTGCGGGGCGTCAAGGATGGCGCCCAGACCGTCGATGCGGCGGCTGTCCAGCAGGAGGAGTTCCCGTTCGAGGCTCATGGCGCGGTGCTCCCCGAAGCCGGCGTCGAGGTCGATTCGTCTGCTGCGGCCGGCCGGGCCCCTCGTACGAGCAGGATCTCGGTGCCGGCTTCGTTCAGCCGCTGTCGGCGGTCAGCTGCTATGGCCCTGGGGCCCAGGTGGGACGGGGCGGGGAAGACAACGCCGTACGGGCGAGTGGCCGCGACGGCGTCGAGCATGCCCACGAACGCGCCCGACGTCGCCGCGCACCGCTCCATGTACACACCGCCCAGCGTCAGTTCGTGGCGGCGGCAGTAGTCGGTGATGGTCTTGGCGAGAGCCTGCTGTCGGCTCGCGGACACCCCGACGAGCCGCAGAAATCCGAAGACGATCGGGCCCGTGACGTTCCGCTGTTCCGTAAGGGGCTCCATGGTCGTAACCACCCATCGGATCGGGGGGAGGGGGACACTCCGAGCCTGGTCGCCACCCCGCGATCGGGGAATCCACGTCTGTCCCACTTCTGTCCCACAACCGCCCCCCGGCGCGGTCGTCACGTGCTTCGATGGCATCGGAAGGGAGTGGCACGTGGCGACCGTTCACGAATGGACCGGCCTGGAGGCGCTTGCCCTGCGCAAGGCACTCCGGCTGAGCGTGCGCCGCTACTCCGAGCACCTGGGCATCGCGGTCAACACCATCAGCAACTGGGAGAAGTACCGAGAGAAGCGGCGGCCCAACACCGAGAGCCAGGCCATCCTCGACACAGCGCTGGCTCGGTCAGACGCCGCAACCCATCTGAGATTCGAGACGGAGCTCGCGAAGCTCTCCGAGGGAGAAGGGGGACGACTCGCCGGCGAAACGGTGCGCGTCACCATCCCGCGACCTCGGGCGTGGGAGTACGAGTCCTGGACGGACGACCTTGAACGTGCGGTCGTCGCGCTGTCCCACCAGAACTTCGCGTTCGCCGACGACCTGCTTCGGCGCTGGTCGTCCAGCTACCAGCCCTCGGAGCTGGACGAGCGAGGCACCTACCTCCTCGCCCGCTCCGTCGCCCTGCAAGGCGACCTCAAGCGGGACCAAGGGGCAGTCGTGGGCCCGTTCTCCGCCCAACGGTGCTACGCCAACGCTCGCTCTTTTTATATCGAGTTGGAGATTCCCCGGCGTGTGGCGCAGCTCGACCTTTCTCTCGCGGTCGTCACCGAGATGTCCGGAGCGCTGGAGACCGCGGCCCGACAGTACGAGGACCTCGCGATCGACGACCGGTTATCCCCGCGGGACCGTGCCCGCGCGCGACTCTGGGTAGGCACAGCGCTCAGCAAGGACGGCAACCACGACTACGCGGTTCGGGTGATGGAGGAAGCCATCCGCGAGTTCGAGGGCCTTGCCGAGCAGGATGATTGGTCCGTCGCGCAGCAGAAGCTCGCCCTGGCCCACCGCGGAACCGGAGATCTCGACGCGGCCCTGCGCCTCATCGACGTGGCTCGCAGCACAGGCATCACCGACGCGCCGATGCAGCGGGTGCGGCTGGACACCGCGTACGGGCACATCCTCCTGTCCGACCGCGCGACCCTGGATGATGGGTTACGCGTCCTCGACGACGCCGCCAAGCGGGCGGCCCAGTACGGCCTCACCCACCAGCTCCGCAGCATCACGGACATTCGGAGGACGGCCGATGGGCCAGCCAGCCCTTCACCACGTTGACCAGGGAGACGAGCGAGTGACCGACAACCAGCCGGCCATCAACGACGAGCAGATCGGCAATGCCAAGCTGGTCTGGGACTATCACCAGATGGGTCACGAGCTGCGCCCCGTCGATGTCGCCATCGGCCTCGGCAGCCACGACCTCGGCGTCGCAGCCTTCTCCGCTGAGTTGTACCGCGCTGGCCTGTTCCCCACCCTTGTGTTCACCGGCGGCAACAGCCCCACCACCGCGAAGGTCTTCCCCCGCGGCGAAGCCGTCCACTTCCGCGAGCACGCACTCACCCTCGGCGTGCCGGACAGCGCCATCCTGGTGGAACCGAACGCCGGCAACACGGGCCAGAACATCGAGCTGTCCCGAAAGCTCCTCGCCGCCGCCGGCCTCACCCCAAAGTCGGTGCTCCTGGTCTCCAAGCCGTACATGGAACGGCGCTCCTTCGCCACAACCCGCAAGCTGTGGCCCGAGGCCGAAGTGCTGTGCGCCTCTGAGCCGATGGAGTTCGACGACTATCTGAAGAGCATCGGCGACGAGAAGCTCGTCATCGACATGCTCGTCGGCGACCTCCAACGCATCATCGAGTATCCGAAGCAGGGCTTCGCGATCGAGCAGGACGTCCCGGAGAGCGTGCATGTCGCGTACGAAGACCTCATCAGCGCCGGCTTCACCAGCAGGCTCATCGGCGCGTGAAGCAGCACCGGGGGGATTGGTGGCGATCCACCAGCCCAACCTCTTCCCCCGGCTGAGCACCCTCGCGAAGATATTCGCGGCGGACTGCTGGATCGTCCTCGACGACGTCCAGTTTGCCCGCCGCGACTTCCAGCACCGCGCCCGGCTGGCCGCCCTGTCCGGCTCGGCGCGGCGCCAGTGGCTCTCGCTCCCCACTCATCTGCCCAATGGGCAGTCGACCCTGATCAGAGACGCGGTTCTTGCGGACCACGAAGGGTCCCGCCGACGCGTCGCGTCCATGCTGCCCCAGTACTACGGGGCAAGCCCCGACTGGCCTCTGCTGCGCCCTGAACTGGATTCCGTGCTTGCTCGGTTTCGTGAGCGCGCCGGCACCGCTGATGTGGCTGAGGAATCGACGAGGGTCTTGCTACACCTCTTGGGCTGGGAGGGGCACGTCTTGCGGAGCAGCTTGTTCCCTACGCGAGGCGGACGCTCTGAACGGCTTGCAGATCTAGCTGCGCACGTTGGAGCACGCGGCTACCTGTGCGGGACTGGCGGAATGCGGTACCTGGAAGACAAGCCGTTTGCCGAGCACGGTGTGAGTGTCGTGCCATTTCGCTCGCCGTTGGTAGGGGTCTGGGAAGACGCGCGGGACATAAGCGCCGTGGCTCCGCTCATGATGCACGGGATTTCGCCCGTTGCGGACCAAATACGAGACGTGGCAGCCAGGCATCGGGCAATGATCACTTCCACCTAGGCGCTGCCCCTCGGTAGAGCTGGGCCTTCCGCTGCGGCCGGGCTCCTACAACTGGCCCCGGTCCTGCGTGCCTGCGTCAGCGGCTACTTGGGCATCCGGCCGCTCCTTGATGCAGGGCTATGGAAGCTGTCGCGGCCGCCAGCACAAGTGGGTCCACCCGCCCCTAGTTTGCTCACGGCAGACAGGGAATACCCGGCCAGGACTGGAAGAGATTGAAGTCGCATGTCAACCTACAACACCCCTGATCAAGAAGGGTGCTGATCTCTGATGTTCGCCCCCCTGATGGACCCCGCTCCGCTTGAGGAGTACTTCTGCTCATCCCACACTCCGGTCTCTCCGTTCTGCAGCCGCTCGTCCTCTCCTTCAATCTCGTGTGAGGCCTTTGGCCTCTGCCTGCCGGCGTCGCCCCGTCGTTGAGGTGTGTCTCTGACGGGCCATCGCCATGGGTAACCGCTCGCGTGGTCACCCTCTTGCCTGTCGTTTCCCGAAGGTCCTAGGTGACGGCGGCCGTGCGCCTTGCGTCAGTGACCGGCTGAAGAGCTTGCTGACCGTTGTTCTGCTGGGGGAAATATAGCTGACGATCCCCGGTTTTCGAAACCGGGAAAGGAGATGGAGCATTGCTCTCCGAGTCGGCTTCTCGAGCCGAATCTACGTTGAATCGGCTAAGGAGGAAGATCATGGAGGTGCGATTCATGGATGCGCGCGAGACGGCTGCGTTCTTGAATATGTCCCTTGCCTGGGTGTATCGAGATTCGGCGAGGTGCGGCTTGCGGGGATATAAGTTCGGTTCAGGTAGAAACTCGAAGTTGCAATTCGATGTGAACGAGGTCAAGCGATGGGTTGAACAGAGGAGGGTTTCGTGACCTGCTTCATCTCCTGGAGTCCATGCGAGATTGGGGTAACTGCTTGAGCAGGGCGCTAGCGCGCGGGATGGGGGCCTTCTTCAAAGAATGCACCCACTCCGAGTCTGGGTGGCCAAAGTGCCCGCACCCATACAAGGTTCGGTATCGAAATGTCGCGGGGAAGCAGGTGGAAGAGTCTGGCTTCCCGACTCAGAAGAGTGCCATCGGCCGGCTCACTGAAATCTATAACGCAAAGAACTCTCGCCGTGTAGGTCAGGGCAAGCTCGAAAGAATCCAGAAGTACGGCAACATGAGATTCGAAGAATATGTTGCGGAGTGGAAAGAAGGGCAGCGTCATCTGGCTCCTTCCTCTCTGCGGCATCTGGATTCCCTGCTGCAGCACCACCTACTTCCTGCGCTTGCGAGCCGACGCATGAATTCCTTCGACTACAAGGTAGTGGAGGGGTTCGTTCGATCCATGGAGCGCAACGGAGTGGGGCTGGCCACTCAATCGAACGCGTTTGACAAGCTGAAAATGGTACTGCTTGACGCGCATCGCCTAGGTCTGTACGAGGACAGCCCTCTTGAGGGAGTGAAGCCACCTCAGTATGACCCGAGCCGTTCTGTCATTCCCTCTCCTGCTGAGCTCCGTGAGATTCGCTCTGCCGGTGACGATGTGTTCAGACTCGTGGCAGACATGATGAGCGGATGTGGGTTGCGGAATGGAGAGGCCTTGGCGGTAAACGTGAAGAACATCGTTGCTGACGATGTTTATCGAGTGCGGGAGCAGGTGAACCAGACAACTGGAGACTATGCGCCCCTCAAGCACCGCAAGAAGGGGCAGTATCGGGATGTTCCACTTCCTGCTAGGACCAAGGCGACCGTCGAGGAATTCGTGGAGAAGCACGGGGTTGTAGATGGATATCTACTCAGGAATCCGAAGGATCCGTCGAGGGCCTTCTCTCTGCACGTCTTGCAGAATCGGTGGCGGAGAATAAAGGTCGACAAAAAGGTGAAGATCCCGGAAGGGATGACTCTATACGGATTCCGGCACTTCTTCGCCTCTAACTGCCTGTCCCAGGGAATACCCATCACTGACGTGGCTGAGTGGATGGGTCACAAGAGTATCGAGGTCACTTTCAAGACCTACAGGCATCTGATGCCTGGGTCCATTGGAACCGCAGCCAAGATCTTGGATACAGGGCTGGCGGCGTAGTTGGGCACCGCGCCAGCTTTTGGTGATCGGCGCCGCATACGTGGGGTCCCACGTTGTGCGAGGGACTCGTGCGGCTGCTGCGTCAGCGTCTGGGAGCAGCCGACGGGAGATGCTGGACGGCTCCCCGTCGATGAGTACTCAGCAAGCCTGCTCGATACTGCCGTTCGGCCCAGCCTCGAGGGCTCCTCTGCCCAGGGCTGCTGCGTACGCAGGTTGCGAGATGAGTGATGCGTCGAGCAGGCCGATTACAGCTCCGCGCGGTACTGCTCCAGGCGGTCGGCCAGTTCCTTCAGATGGCCGAGCATGGGGCAGTGATCGCCGGGCATCTCGTCCGGTCGGGAACCAAGGTGCTCGGCGACCATCGTCCGCATGAACTCGGGCGGGAAGAAGCGGTCGTCGGACGACAACAGGAACCTGGTCGGCACGTTGGGCCATGCATCGAGCGGCCACGGCTTCCCGAACGGGGTCGGCGCCTGGTTCCGCTGATGCTCGGCCACGAACTCGGCGGCCAGGTCGGCCGGCGAGTCATGCAGCACCAGGGAGGGGTGTCTTCTTCCGTGCCGTCCGCGACACCTCTCCGGCGGTCGACCTCCTCGCGTGCCGGGCCGTAACCAGTGCTGTCCCACCACTTGCCCGGTGGCTCGCCCGGCGTCGGGACCTGGGCCTGGAGCATCACGAGCAGGTCCGCCGCCACCCGATCGCACACCAGCGGCCCGGTGAAGCCATCGGGTCGGGCACCTCGATCGAGGCCCTGTACCACGTGCGAGACGTGACCTACGGCGAGGACACCTCGCGGATGCGTACCGGCACCGCGCCCCGTGCCATGGCCACGACGCGCAACCTGGCCATCGACCTCATACGCCAAGACGGCCCGTCCAACATCGCCGCCGCAGCCGATCATTACCGGTCACGCCTCGACCGCGCCGCAGCCACACTCGATCTTGCCGCCTGAGAACGCATCAGCCCTGCTCCTCTATCGACCCGTTGCCGACATTGACGACATCGACGTCCTCGGGACCCATGAGGTCTTAGCGTCGGACGAGCGCAGTGTCGGATGAGCCTGGGTTCGCCGTCGCAGGCCTTTGCCGGCCGTCGGGCGCCGGTGGATGAAGCCGACTGACTTCCGCCCTGTGAGTCGCCGAAGCGACCAGCAGAGGGAACGGTGCTGACCTTTTGCTGACCCCGGGCGTGCCGACGTGGCTTTCACCTGCAGAGATGCCGTGATGAGGTGTGTTGTGGTGGAACTTCGTGGGACGCACCGACGAGGAGATCCGCCGGGCCCGCGAGGAATGGGCGACCGGCGACCGCTTCGGCGAGGTGAAGGGCTACGACGGCGACCGCCTGGACGCCCCGCCGGTCCCGGCCGCCCACCTGAAGGCCCGCGGCCGGGTGCGCTGACCTCCGGCGGGCCCCCGTGCGCCTGCCCCGCGGTCCGCGAGCCGAACCGTGGGCCCGCCCGCATACTGAGGAGGACGGCAGCCCGTCCCGGGGGTGTGGGCCTACGGGAATCATGGTGGCGATGGAACAGGTGCCCTTCGACGACGCGACCACCGCCGCCGCCCGCGACGCGGGCGGGTGGCTCGGGGACCTGACGGTCGCCGTGGTGGCCACCGGCGCGGACGGGGCGATCGTCCGCTGGGACCACGCGGCGGAGGAACTGCTCGGCTACACCCCGCACGACGTGCTCGGACGGCACATCGCCGATCTGCTCCACCCGGGTGCCGACCGCGGGCTCGGCCGCTCGCTCTGGGAGGGCGCCGCCACCGGCCACGGCGTCACCGGAACGGTCACGGCCTGGCACAAGGAGGGACGCCCGCTCGATCTGGAGATCTGGGCCGCCCCGGTGCCCGCCCGGCACCGCGGCGGCACGACCGTGCTGGTGTTCGCCGCGGAGGCGGAGGCCGCCCGCCGGATCCGCGGCTCGTCGGTCGTGTGGGACGGACTGTTCGCCCGCTCCCCGGTCGGCATCGCGGTCCTCGACACCCAGCTGCGCTTCCTCCGCGTCAACCCGGCCCTGGAGGCCATGAACGGCCTGCCGCAGGCCGCCCACATCGGACGCCGCCTCGTCGAGATCCTGCCCGACGTCAACGCCCCCGACATGGAGCGCTCGATGCGCCGCGCCCTCGACGAGGGCCGGCCCGTCGTCGACTCCCGCCGCACCGGCCGCACCCCGGCCGACCCGGACCACGACCACGTGTGGTCGGGCTCGTACGTCCGCCTGGAGGACGCCGACGGACGCCCCATCGGGCTGGCCGCCACCCTCATCGACATCACCGCCCAGCAGCGGGCGCAGCTGGAGGCCGAGGCGGGCCGCCGCCACCTCGCCCTGGTGAACGAGGCCACGCTGAAGATCGGCACCAGCCTGGACCTGGAGCGCACCGCGCAGGAGCTCGCCGACGTGGCGGTGCCCGACCTCGCGGACGTCGTCACCGTCGACGTCCTGGAGTCCCTGGCCGCCGACGGCGAACCCGGCGCGGGCCTCGTCGGCGGCGCCACGCTGCGCCGGCTGGCCAAGGCCCCGCTGACGGGATCACCGGTCGCGGCCGCCCTCGCCCCGCTGGGCCGCACGCTCGACTTCCCGGCGGCCGCGCCGTACGCCCGGGCCCTCGGCGACCGCCGCGCCTACGTCGTCGGCGAGTTCGACGAGAGGGCCGTCGAACCGGCGGCCGGCCACTCCAGCACCCCGGCGGAGCTCCTGCGCCTGGGCGTCCACTCGTTCATGATGACCCCGCTGCTCGCCCGCGGCGTGGTGCTGGGCCTGGCCACCTTCTACCGGACCCGCCCGGTCGGCCCCTTCACCAAGGACGAGGTCGACCTCGCCGGCGAACTGGCCGCCCGCGCGGCGGTCTGCGTGGACAACGCGCGCCTCTACAGCCGCGAGCACGACACGGCCACCGTGCTGCAGCGCAGCATGCTCCCGCAGCACATCACCCCGCCGCCGGGGATCGAGGTCGCCCACCGCTACCTGCCCGCCAGCGACGTGAACGAGGTCGGCGGCGACTGGTACGACGTCGTCGACCTGACGGACGGCAGGGCCGTCCTCGTCATCGGGGACGTGATGGGGCACGGCACCGCGGCCGCCGCGGTGATGGGACGGCTCTCCGCCACCGTGCGGGCCCTCGCCCGCCTCGACCTCGCCGCCGACGAGATGTTCCACCAGCTGGAGGCCGCCCTGCGCGACCTCGCCGAACCGATGATCGCGACCTTCCTCTCCGTGGTCGTCGACCCGGCCACCGGCCGCTGCGGCATCACCCGCGCTGGCCACCCGCCGCCCGCCGCCGTCCTCCCCGACGGCACCGTGCGCCTGCTCGACGTCCCGCCGGGCCTGCCCCTGGGCGTCGGCGGGGTCGACTACACGACCACCGAGGTCGTGCTGCCCCTCGGCAGCGTCCTCGTCCTCTACACCGACGGCCTCGTCGAGTCCCGGAGCAGCGACATCGACGCCCGCCTCACCGAACTGACCGATCTGCTCGCCGCACCCGTGCCGTCCCTGCCCGCCCTCTGCGACCGGCTGCTCACCCACCTGGTGCCGGCCTCCGCGGACGACGACATCGCGCTGCTCGCCGCCCGCGTCGGCACCGCGACCTGAGCCGCACCGGTCCGCGAGACCCACGCCGCCTCACGGCGGGCCCTCGCCCCGCTCCCGCTCCTGCTCCAGCAGGGCCGACAGGTCCTTGAGCCGGTCCAGGCCGTGCACCGCGCGGGAGATCCGGGCGTTGTGCTCCAGCGTGCCGCGGTGCCGGTGCAGGAAGTTCCAGTAGCCCGCGGTGAACGGGCAGGCGTCCTCCCCGACCCGCCGGTCCGGGCGGTAGCGGCACGGCCCGCACAGGTCGCTCATGCGATCGATGTAGGCGCCGCCCGAGGTGTACGGCTTGGTGGTCATCCGGCCGCCGTCCGCGTACTGCGACATGCCCACGACGTTGGGGAGCATCACCCAGTCGTAGCCGTCGACGAAGCAGCGGTGGAACCAGTCCGTCACGGCGGCCGGGTCCCAGCCCCGCTGGAGGGCGTGGCTCCCCAGCACCATGAGGCGCGGGATGTGGTGGGTCCACCCGGTGTCCCGGACCTGGCGCAGCACGGTGGCCAGGCACCGGGCCGACACGGCGTCCGCGTCGAGCTCGTTCCACCAGTCGGGCAGGGCGGCGGTGTGGCCCAGCTCGTTCGACGACCGGTAGTCCTCGCCGAAGTACCAGTAGAGGTGCCAGACGTACTCGCGCCAGCCGGCGACCTGCCGCACGAAGCCCTCGACGGAGTTCAGCGGCGCCTCGCCGGCCCGCCAGGCCGCCTCGGCACCCTCCACGCACTCGGCCGGGTCGAGCAGCCCCAGGTTCAGCGAGGAGGACAGGAGGCTGTGGCTCATCACGCCGTCGTCGGCGAGCATCGCGTCCTCGTGCGCGCCGAACCCCTCCAGCCGCTCGCCCAGGAAGCGCTTCAGGGCGGCCCGGGCCTCCCGGCGGGAGGCGGGGAACCGCCGCGGCCCGTCGCGGCCCACGAAGGAGACGTCCCCGTCCCGCTCCCAGCGGTCGAGGTCGTGGCGGACCTCCTCGTCGACGTCGCTCTCCCGCGGCCGGTACGGGGCGGGGGCCCCGAGCGTCCGCCGTCCCCGCGGCGGCGGCTCCCGGTTCTCGTGGTCCAGGTTCCACGTGCCGCCCGCGGGGCTCCCGCCGTCCATCAGGAGGTCGTGGTCGCGGCGGACGTGCCGGTAGAAGGACTCCATCCGCAGTCCGCGCTGCCCGTCGGCCCAGGCCCGGAAGTCGTCCTGGCCGACGAGGAACCCGCGCGGCGGGAGGACCGTGACGTCGTCCAGGGACCGCACGAGGGCCAGCGCCGCCCGCGAGGTCGGATGGTGCACCGTCACCGGGCCACGGCCGACCGCCTTCGCCAGCCCCTCCCGGTAGGTGTCGGCCCGCACGTACGTCACGCGGTCGCCCAGTTCCGCGGCGCGGTGACGCATCGCCGAGAGGATCAGATGCGCCTTGGCGCGGTGGAAGCGACGCCTGCGGAAGACCGCGCGGGACTCGATCATCACCACGGGCGCCTCGCGCGACGGGCCCTCGCCGTCCCCCGCGCCGAGGAACGCCGGCCCCAGCTGGTCCCCGAAGAGCCAGTGCGTACGGGTCATGCCGTCTCGATCCGCTCGGTCGCCGTGGGGCGTCTCCTGGCGCCCCTACACGACTTCGGCGCGCGGGTGTCCCGCGGATGCGGGGTCCCGCGGACGATCCGCCGCCGGGGCGCTGCCGCGTAGGACTCCGGAACGGCCGGCGACCGGCGCGATGCCGGCCGGCGGCGGACCGCGGCTCAGAAGGAGAGGAACCGGAAGAGGAAGAACAGCCCTCCGAGGACGGCGCCCGCGGCGATCAGCGCGAGCCACACCGTCGGGTGCTCCCAGACGCCGCCGTCGGGGCGCTCCTGGTGGGCCGAGGACGTGGACCCCTCCGCGGGCGGGGTCTCCTGGGGCGGTACGAGCGGCTGGGTCATGGCCTCTCCCGGGGGGGTGCGGGACGGCGGTGCGCCGCCGGGTCTCCACCGTCCCTCGATCGGCGGATGCCTGCCACGCGCGTCGTTCGTGCGTCGAAGCCCGGCCCTGCCGGGCGGCCCCGGGCCGCCCGGCAAAGTCACAGGTGGTGACCCGGGGATCGCGGGTACACGCTGGGACGAGTGCCCGGGGCGGAGAGAGCCGCCCCGCGACACCGGCCCCATCCGTCGAGGAGGCCTCTGTCGGCAGTGCTTCCGTTCGCCGCTGCCCCGCCCCCGACCACGGGTGAGCGCCACCGTCCAGCACGAGGGAAAGGCAGCACGACCGATGACCGAGAGCCGACCCGCCACCACGACCGACTCCGGCGCCCCGGTGGAGAGCGACGAACACTCGCTCACCGTGGGCCCGGGCGGTCCGATCCTGTTGCAGGACGCCTATCTGATCGAGCAGATGGCGCAGTTCAACCGTGAACGGATCCCCGAGCGCCAGCCGCACGCCAAGGGCAGCGGCGCGTTCGGCCGGTTCGAGGTCACGCACGACGTCAGCGCCTACACCAAGGCGGCGCTGTTCCAGCCCGGCACCCGCACCGAGCTGGTCGCCCGCTTCTCCACCGTCGCGGGGGAGCGCGGGAGCCCGGACACCTGGCGCGACCCCCGCGGGTTCGCGGTGAAGTTCTACACGTCCGAGGGCAACTACGACATGGTCGGCAACAACACGCCGGTCTTCTTCATCAAGGACCCGATGAAGTTCCAGCACTTCATCCGGTCGCAGAAGCGCCGCGCGGACAACAACCTGCGCGACCACGACATGCAGTGGGACTTCTGGACCCTCTCCCCGGAGTCCGCCCACCAGGTCACCTGGCTCATGGGGGACCGGGGCATCCCCCGCACCTGGCGCCACATGAACGGCTACACGTCCCACACCTACATGTGGATCAACGCGGCCGGCGAGCGGTTCTGGGTGAAGTACCACTTCAAGACCGACCAGGGGATCGAGTACTTCACCCAGGACGAGGCCGACCAGATGGCCGCGGTCGACACGGACTACCACACGCGCGACCTCTTCGAGCACATCCGCGACGGCGAGTTCCCGAGCTGGACGCTGCACGTCCAGGTCATGCCGTACGAGGACGCGGCGACGTACCGCTTCAACCCCTTCGACCTCACCAAGGTGTGGCCGCACGGCGACTATCCGCTCATCCCGGTCGGCCGGATGACGCTCGACCGCAACCCCACCGACAACCACGCCGAGATCGAGCAGGCCGCCTTCCAGCCGAACAACCTCGTCCCCGGCATCGGCCCCAGCCCCGACCGGATGCTGCTCGCCCGGCTGTTCTCGTACGCGGACGCCCATCGGCACCGCATCGGCGGCAACTACCAGCAGCTGCCCGTGAACGCGCCCGTCGTCGACGTCCACACGTACTCCAAGGACGGGGCGATGGCGTACCGCAAGACGTCCGACCCGGTCTACGCGCCGAACTCCAAGGGCGGGCCCGCCGCCGACACCGAGCGGTACGGGAACCCGCCGAGCTGGACCGCGGACGGCGAGATCACCCGGTCGGCCTACGTCTCCCACCCGGAGGACGACGACTGGGGCCAGGCGGGCACCCTCGTGCGCGAGGTGCTGGACGACGCCGCCCGCGACCGGCTCGTCGACAACGTCGTGGGCCACCTCCTCAACGGCGTCACCGAACCCGTCCTGGAGCGCGCCTTCACCTACTGGTCCCACATCGACGAGGACCTCGGCAAGCGCATCGCCCAGGGCGTGCGCGCCAAGGCCGACGAGAGGGACCCCAAGGCGGCCGACCAGGGCAACCCCGCCCGCCGCTCGATGCAGGACAAGGCCTGACCGACGGAACACGACGGCCGGTGGGCGCCCCTCGTCTCCGAGGGGCGCCCACCGGCCGTTCGGCGTGCCGGGCAGGCGTCACCGCCCCGGCACGCCGGCCTCTTCCTCCCGCAGCTCCAGGAGGTCGGCCGCGGGAGCCGTGACCACCTTCGGAAGGGCACCCGGATGCTCGCGGGCGAGCCAGCCGACGAGCTCCTCCCGGACGGCGCACCGGGTCGTCCACAGGTCGTCGGGGTCCTTGGCCGTCACGATCGCCCGCACCGTGATGCCGGTCGGCGAGGTGTCCGTCACGGCCAGGTCCCAGGCGCGGCCGTCCCAGGTCTCGCACTTCGCCAGGAACTCCTCCAGGTGCGCCCGCGCGAGGGCGACCGGAGTCGAGTGGTCGCAGTGGAGGAACACCGATCCCGTCATCTCCGCACCGCCCCGCGACCAGTTCTCGAAGGGGCGCGAGGTGAAGTACGAGACGGGGAGGGTGACCCGCCGCTCGTCCCAGGTCCGGACCGTGAGGAAGGTCAGGGTGACCTCCTCCACGACACCCCACTCGCCGTCCACGACGACGGTGTCGCCTATCCGGACCATGTCGCCGAAGGCGATCTGGAAACCGGCGAAGAGGTTGCTCAGCGTGGACTGGGCCGCCACGCCCGCCACGATGCCGATGATCCCCGCCGAGGCCAGCAGGGAGGTGCCGAGCGTACGGAAGGACGGGAAGGTCACGAGTGCCGCGGCGGCGGCGACCACCCCGACGGCGACGGTCACCACCCGCATGATCAGCGTCACCTGGGTGCGGACCCGGCGCAGCCGCGCCGCGTCGCGCGAACGGCCGGCGTACCGCGCGTACGAGGACTCGACCACCGCCGCGACCGTCCGCACCATCAGCCACGCGCCGCCGCCGATCAGGGACAGCAGCAGGACGTGGCCCACCGTGTCCGCGTGCTCCTCGAGCGGCTCCTGTCCCCGCGCCGCCACCGGGTAGGTCCATCTCAACAGGGCCGCCAGCACGACCACGTACAGCGGTGTCCCGCCGCGGCGCAGCAGCCCCCACAGCGGTGTCTCCGGATGCCGTCGGTCGGCGAACCGCGCCAGCATGTCCACCGCGCGGCAGACGACGAAGGCCGCCAGCGCCGAACCGCCGACGGAGATCGCCAGGCGAATAACGCTCTCCATATGCTCCCCAGTCGATAGTCGAACAGGCCGTGAATACGCCTCACCGCCGCCCGGTACGCCAAACATCGACCCGGGGCGACGGCGTACGCCTCGCGGGGGTGCCGGCCGGCGCGCGCCCGCCCCGGGGGTTCACCCGGCCATCCGGCTGCGGTGGCCGGGCGGGCGCGGATCGCGTTGCATGGAGGACAGCGTGAGAACAGCGCACTCCGCCGTCTCGTCGAGGGGGCTCCCCCGTGGTTGGTGAGGATCAGCAGGACCAGCGGTCCGTGCCCCGGGGACTGGGGGACGCCGTGCTCGACGCCCTGTTCTCCCAGTCGCCCATGAGCCTGCACGTCTACGACCGGGACCTGCGCCTGGTCCGGGTCAACAAGGCCGCCCGGCTGATGCGGGAGTTCCCGGTCGACCGCTTCCTCGGCCGCCCCCTGGCCGAGATCCTGCGGTCCTTCGACCTCTCCGAACCGGCGGCCGTGGAACGGGCCGCCCGCGTGGTGCTGGAGACCGGCACACCAGCCTTCGACCTGAGCATCCGGGTGCGCGACCACCGCGTCCCCCCGGCCGAGGCCGTCGTCTCGGCGTCCGCGTTCCGGCTGCAGCGGGCCGACGGCACCGTCCTCGGCCTGGCCGTCGCGCTGACCGACATCACGGCCCGGGCGAGGGCCGAGGCGGAACTGCGCCTGCTGAACGAGGCGGCCGCGCGGATCGGCACCACGCTCGACATCTTCCGCACGGCCGCCGAGTTCTGCGAGGTCGCGTCCCCGGCCCTGGCCGACACCGTGACCGTCGACGTCTACGACACGGTCCTGAGCGGCCGGGCTCCGACGGTGGACGCCCCCGACCGGGACCAGACCCTCCGCCGCGTCGGCTACCGCTCGGTCGCCGGACCGGAGCGGCAGGGCGTCCCCGTCGTCGGCGAGGTGACCGTCTACCCGCCCGCCACACCCCATCGCGCGGCCCTCGACACCCTGGCCCCCAAACTGGTCCGGCGACTGCGCCCCGACGCCCCCTGGCTCGACACCGCGCGCCGCCGCGACGCCCGGATCGTCCGGGCGGGGGCGCACTCGATGCTCCTGGTCCCGATCCGGGCCCGGGGCGTGGTCCTCGGCCTCGCCTGCTTCTACCGCTGGCGCGACCCGGCGCCCTTCGACCACCGGGACCTGCGGCTCGCCCGGCAGCTCACCGCGCACGCCGGCCAGTGCCTGGACAACGCCCGCCTCTACGGCCGCGAGCGCTCCGCCGCCCGCATCCTCTCCGGGGGCTTCGCCCACACCCAGGCCAGCGTGGGCACCGCCGTCGAACTGGCCCGCACCCATCTGCCGGCCGGTACGGGCGGCGGCTGGTCCGACGCCATCCCCCTCTCCGGATCGAGGGTCGCCCTGGTGGCCGGGGACACCACGTCCGGGACGTCGGGCCCGGGGGCGATGAGCGAACTCCGTGCGGCGATCGAGGTGCTGGCCGATCTCGACCTGCCGCCCGACGACATCCTCCAGCGGCTCCACGACCTCGCCAGCCGCCCCGGCGGCCCGCCGACCGGGACCGGCTACGAACCCGCCGACGGACCGCCCGCCACCTGCCTCTGCGTCGTCTACGACCCGGTGTCCCGGCTCTGCACGGCGGCGAGCGCGGGACACCCCCCGCCCGTGCTGGTGCACCCCGGCGGCGACGTCGAACTGCTCGACGTCGCCGCGGGTCCGCCGCTGGGACAGGGCCTCGCCCGGTACGGGCTCACAGAACGCGCCCTGCCCGCCGGCTCCACCCTGCTGATCTACAACAACGCCCTGCTGGCCGGGGCGGGCGGCAGGGAGTCGATGCTCGGCCGGCTGACCGGCCTGTTCGACGCACCGCACGCCTCCCTGCAGACCGCCTGCGACACGTGCGCCGACGCCCTCGCCCCCGAGCAGTCCCCGCGCGACGCCTACCTGCTGCTGGCCCGCACCCGCACGATGGACGCCTCCCGCACGAAGGCCTGGACCTTCCCCAACGCCCCGGAGAGCGCCGGGGAGGCCCGTCGGCGCGCCACGGAGCAACTCGCGGCATGGGGAGTGGACCAGGACGTCATCGACGACACCGCACTGGTCGTCAGCGAACTGGTCACCAACTCCGTCCGCTACGCGAAGGGACCGATCCGGCTGCGCCTCATCCGGGACAGCACGCTCGTCTGCGAGGTCACCGACGACAGCAGCGCCAGCCCCCACCTGCGCCGTGCCCTGAACACGGACGAGAACGGCCGCGGCCTGTTCATCACGGCCCAGCTCACCCGCCGCTGGGGCGTGCGACCGTCGGGCCGCGGCAAGACCCTGTGGGCCGAACGGAGCCTGGTGTCCGGCGAGGACGCCCCCGGGCGGGCCGTCGACGACGGGGTGTGACCCGGGGGGCGAGGCCGCACGCCGTCCCTCCGGCCGGGTCCCGCCCATCCCCGGCCACCGCCGTAGGCCGTCACGGGTGACCGCCGTCGTGCACGTGCTCCGTGCCCCGGGGCGGGGCCGGGGGCGGCGGTCCGTCCTCCCGGCCGAGCGGCCCGACGGCGGCGCCCAGGGCGTACGAGCCGAGGAACACCACCACCAGCAGGGCCAGGAACCCCCACACGGCGGCGGGCGGTCCGTACCGCCGCCGAGGCGTCCTTCCCGCCCCGCCGCCCCGCGCCGCGGGCGACGTCGAGTCCCGGGTGGTGTCCACCGGCCCCCTTCCAGACCACGGAGGGGCGCCGCCAGGCACGGGCGCCCGGGGGAGGAGTCGGATCGCCGGCCGTTCCGGTTCCGGCGGACGGGAGGGAATCCCGGTGAGTGCCGTTCCGGCTCCGGCTCCGGTTCCGGCTCCGGCGGAGCGGACGGGAGCCCCGGGCATTCCGCGGTCCCGTCCGCCGGACGCTTCGGGGGCGGGGCCGCCCCTCCCCGTACCGGATCAGGCCAACGCGGGAGCCCTCGTCGTGCCCCGCTGGGCCGGCAGGGAGGACGGGGACGCCGCCCCTCCCTCGCCCGCCGGCTCCTCGCCGCCCCGCAGCAGCGCGACCAGGGACGTACGGGCCCGGGCGACCCGCGAGCGGACCGTGCCCACCGGACAGCCGATGGCCTCGGCCGCCTCGGCGTAGGGCAGGCCCAGGAGTTGGGTGAGGACGAAGGCCTCGCGCCGCTCCGCCGGGATCGAGTCCATGAGCTCGGCGAGGGCCACGCCGTCCTCGAACCCCGGCAGGCCGAGCGGCTGCGTGTGCTCGGCCTCCGCCTGCCAGTCGTCGCGGTCGGAGAGTCTGGGGCGGGCGGCGGCGCGGCGCAGGCTGTCGACCACCGTGCGGCGCGCGATGGACAGGAGCCAGGTCCGCGCCGAGGAACGGCCCTGGAACCGGGGCAGCGCGGCGATCGCGCGCAGGAAGACCTCCTGGGTGAGGTCGTCGGCGGCCTGGCGGTCGGCGCTCAGGTACGCCACGTACCGCCAGACGTCCCGGTGCAGGGCCCGGACGAACAGGTCGGCCTTCGCGGGGTCGCCGTCCCGCGCGGCCAGGGCGAGCAGCGTGGTCGCGGCGTCGGAGTCGGCGTCCGGCGTGCGAGCCGCGCGGGAGGGGGTGATCGGTCCCTGGTGGAGGGTGCCGTGGGCAGGGGTCATCGCCACAAGTCCTTACGGGGCAAGGGAGGTCCGGCGGCGCGCGGGCGCGCGGCTGCGCCGGTGAAGGGGTCGCGGCCTGCCGGGGCGGCAGGCCCGGTGCCCGGGCGACGGCGGCGCGGAAGGCGCGCCGGCGCGTCGGGGAGCCGGCTGTCAGGAGGAGACAGCGAGGGCGCGCGGCGGACCCCGGGAGACGACGGAATGGGCGAGGAGCAGCCGCCGGGGGGCCCGCTCGTCCTCCGCGCGGACGCGCCGGACCCGCGGGCGACGCGGCGGTACGGGGACGACGGCGGCGAGCAGCAGCCGCAGGGGCCGCAGCGGTGACCTGAACCGCCACAGCGGCAGGGAGCGCGCGAGGCGGAACGCCGCCCGCTCCCCGTACGCCAGCCAGAGACCGCTGAGCAGACCGGCGAGGAGGTGCGCGGACAGCATCCCGAGAGACGACGACATCTCTGACATCTCTGTCATGTCGTGGGCGACGGCCCCGGAGTCCACGGGCGTGCCCCGCGCGGCCCCGTGGACCGCGTCCATGCCGCCCGCGCCCACGTGCCCCGCGTGCCCCATGGCCGCGTGGGCCGCCGCGGCACCGTCCGCGGCAGGTCGACCGGGCGGCGGGGAACCCTGCCGCTGCGACCAGGAGAACACGGTGTGGAGCACGGTCTGGACGGCCACCGCGGCCGCCGTCACCGCGAGAAGGCCCTGTTCACGACCCGCGAGGACCCAGGCGACGCCGAACGTCGCCGCGCACGCCGGACCGAGCACGGCGGCCGGCAGGTCCTGACCCGACATCAGCACGTGGCCGGTGGCCGCGAGCAGCACGCAGACGGCCGCGAACATCGCGGCCCGGGCTCCTCGCGCACATCGGCCTGGTGTCATGGCGCGCCCATCCTTGCACCCCTCCGGAGACACGGGGGCGGGAAGGGCGACCACGGCCGCCCCCTCGACCTGTCGGGTCATCAGTACGCGACTGTGGCGCGGCCCACAAGAGCGCATCGGGAACTTCCGGCACCCGCGCCACGACTTCTCCACGGCGACGGCGGGCGGCCCGACCGTCGCACGGGAGGGGGAGCCACGTGAAGTCCGCAGGCAGGACGGCGGCCACCGGTACGGGGGCGGAGCCCGGGCACACCGCGCCGCGCGGACTGACCGCGCTGCTCACCACCGCCATGGCCTTCTCGATGATGCAGCTCTTCCTCCTGGGGGCGCTCGGGCCGCGCCTCGTGGACGGTCTCGGCGTCTCCGAGACGCTCCTCGGCCTCACGACCACGGTCGGCTTCGGGACCGCCGCCGCCCTCTCCCCGGCCGGCGGACGGGTCGTGGACCGGGTCGGCCCCCGGCGGGCGCTCGTCGCGCTGCTCGTCGTGTCGGGCGCGGCGCTCGGGCTGATCGGCGCGGCCCCCGGGCCGGGCCTGCTCCTCGTGGCGGTGGCGTTGGGCGGGCTCCCGCAGGCCCTCGCCAACCCGGCGACGAACAAGGCGATCCTGGCGTCCGTCCCCGCGCCCCGTCGGGGTGCCGTCACCGGAGCCAAGCAGTCCGGGGTCCAGCTCGGCGCCTTCGCCGCGGGGCTTCCGCTCGCGGCGGCGGCGGGCCTGCTGGGCTGGCGGGGCGCGGTGTGGGTGGCGGCCGCGGCCGCCTTCGGCGCCGCCCTGTGGGCCCGGCGGGCGCTGCCGGCCGACCCGCCGTCCGTGCCCGGCGCCGCGTCCGGCGCACCGGCCCCGCCGGGCGGCCCCGTGCCGTGGCTCGCCGCCTTCTCGCTCTTCCTCGGCGCGGGCATCGCCTCCGTGAACACGTACGTGGCGCTGTTCGGCGTCCAACGGCTCGGCATGGGCCCGGCGGTGGCGGGTGCGCTCGTCGCGGTCCTCGGCCTCGCGGGGATCGCCGGCCGGGTCGGCTGGTCCCGTGCGGCGACACCTGAACGGGCCCCGTGGTTCCCGGCCCTCCTCGCGGTCGGCGCGGTCGGCGCCGCCCTGCTCCTGGCCGGGGCGCTCCGGGTGGGGCCCCTCGTGTGGGTGGCGGCCGTGGCGGTCGGCGTGTTCGCCGTGTCGGGCAACGCCGTCTCCATGGTCCTGGTGATGCAGCGGGCGGCCCCGGGACGGGCCGGGCGGGACTCGGCGCTGGTCGCAGCCGGCTTCTTCGCCGGGTTCGCCGTGGGCCCGCCGCTGTTCGGACTGCTCGCCGAGCGCGGCCGGTACGGCGCCGGCTGGGCCCTGGTCGCGGCGGAGTTCGCGGTCGCCGGGGCCGTCGCCCTCCTCTGGGCGGTCGGGGACCGGCGTACCCGCCGGGGCGGGGCGAGGTGACGGGCACGACGGACTGGGCCGAGGACGCCCTGCGCCTCGTCCTCGGGCGGGTCGCGGAGACCGCCGCGCAGGTGGGTGACCGCTTCCCGCTGTACGCGGACCCCGACGACGGCCGCTGGACGACGACGGGGCGCGGATCGTGGACCGGCGGCTTCTGGGCCGGACTGCACCGGCTCCGCGCCCTGCACACCGGGACGGCGGCCGACCGCAGGGCGGCCGCCGAGGTGACGGCCCGTCTCGCGCCCTGGGCCGAGGCCGACACCGCGGCCCGCGGCCTCGTCCTCTGGTACGGCACCGCCCCGGCCGACGGCGCGGACGGGGCGGCCGCCGCCCTGCGCGAGCGCGCGGCGAGGTCGGTGCTGGCCGCCTGGGATCCGCGGCTCGGCCTGGTCCCGTGGGGCGCGGCGCTCGGCGGGCCGCGGCTGAGGGCCCGCGCGGACGGCGTCCCGGGGCTCGTCCCGCTGCTGGCCGCCGCGGGGCCGGAGGGACGGGCGGCCGCCGCCGCCCATCTGCACCGCCATCTCGACCTGTGCCTGGACGGTCGGGGCGGCGGCGGGCGGCCCGTTCCGGCATGGCGCCTGGACGGGCCGCACGGGAGCCGGGCGGGCGAGGCCGACCCCGCGCCGGGCTGGACGCGGGGCGAGTCGTGGCTGCTCCTGGCGGTCGCGGACGGCCTGCTCCTGGCGGGCGGCGATCCCGCGTGGCGCGCCGACCGCCTTGCGGCGGCCGCCGAAGACCTGCTGGGGAGCGGGGAGTTCCTCGACGGACCGGTCGTCCCGCCGGCCGAGGCCGGCGCCCCCGGCGGGCCTCCCGACACGTCCGCCGCCGCCGTCGCCGCGGTCGCCCTGCTGAAGCTCGCGCGGGCCCCCGGCGTGACCGGGGCCCGGGCCTGCGCGGACCGGGCGGAGACCGTCCTGCGCGGGCTCGTGGACGACCACCTCACCCGGCCGGGCGGCGACCGGCCCGCGGGCATGCTGCTCGACGGCTGCTACGACGCCGGGACCGGGACGGCGGTCCGCCACGAACTGGTCTGGGGCGACTACTTCCTGGCACTCGGTCTGACGGCGGTCCTCGGGCGCGTCGGGTTCGGCCTGGTCTGACGGCGGTCCTCGGGCGCGTCGGGTTCGGCCTGGTCTGACGGCGGTCCTCGGGCGCGTCGGGTTCGGCCTGGTCTGACGGCGGTCCTCGGCCGCGCCGACCTCAGCCGGATCTGACGGCGCTCCCCGCCGTCGCGCTCCGCAGCGCGCGCCGGGCGACCGCGCCGACGTGCTGCTCGTCGGGACCGTCGAGGATCCTGGCCGTCCGCCCCGTGCGGAGCAGCGCCGGGAGCGCGGTGTCAGGGCCCAGGCCGGCCGCGCCGAAGACCTGGACGGCCCGGTCCGCGACCTCCTGGAGCGTGCGGGCCGCCGCGGTCTTCGCCAGACCCACCTCGACGCGGGCGTCGCGCCCCTCCGCGACCAGCGCCATCGCCTCGTACACCAGGGGGCGGGTGCTCCGCAGCGCCAGCAGCGACTCGAAGACGTGCTGCTGCACCAACTGCCGGTCCGCGAGCGGTCCGTGGGCCCCCTGCCGGGCCACGGCGCGGCCGCACAGCAGGTCGTACGCCCGCTGCGCCTGCCCCACCCAGCGCAAGGCCCGCAGGGTGCGCCCGAGCTGGAGCCGCTCACCCGCGATCGCCAGGGCCTGCCCGGCCTCACCGACGAGCTGGTCCCCGGCGACCTCGACCCGGTCGAACGCGATCTCGTACTGGCCGCCGGCGCCCAGGACGGGCAGTTCGCGGACGACCCGGAACCCGGGGGAGTCCGTCGGCACGAGCAGCAGGGAAAGACCCCCGCGGTCCCCGACGGCGCCGCTGGTCCGGGCGAGCACGGTCACCAGGTCCGCCTCCGCGGCGTGCGACACGAACCACTTGCGGCCCGTGACCGTCCAGCCGCCGCTCCGCGGCTCCGCCCGGGTGGCGGTGAGCAGCGGTTCGGTGCCCGGGACGTCCGGCTCGGTCATCGCGTAACAGGTGCGGAGATCGCCGGAGACCAGGCGGCGGAGGTACGCGGAGCGGACCCGCGCCGAGCCGTGGCGCGCCAGCATGGTCACGTCCAGCAGGGGCGCCGACCCCAGGGCCGCCGGGCCGTGGTCGCTGGCCCCCTCGGCCTCGGCGATCGGACCGTACGCGCTCAACGACAGTCCGCCGCCGCCCAGTCCGGAGGGCAGCGGAAGGGCCCACAGTCCCGCCGCCCGCGCCTCGGCGCGCAGCCGCCGCCGCGGTTCCGCCGTGCCGGGCCCGCCCGCGTCCAGCAAGGCCTCCACCGGGAACACCCGGTCCCGGACGAACGCGGAGACCCGCTGCCGCAACGGCTCGGGACCGCCCTCCGCGCCGCCGCCCGTGGCGGACGCGCGGGCGGAGCCGCGGCCGGCCGTCGCTACGTCATGATCCGTCACTGTTTCCTCCGTCTTGGGAACTCGACAGAACACGCGTCCGACTGCCTGCCCGTGGAAGAGGTCGGGCGCACCCGCCCGCCGGTTCCCGCGAACGTCACAGACCCCTGCGCCGGCCACCGCCCGCGCGAGGAGAGGAGAGGCATGGCGTCCCCAGCGACCCCGTACGACGCGGTCCGCCGCAGGCCCGACGGTCCGCGTCCGCTCGACGCACTGCGCGTCGACGTCGGCGGGCCCCCGGCCCTCACCCGTGTCGTCGCGGACCACCTGGGGCGCCTCGGCGGACGGGTGCGGAGCACGGACTCGGGCCGGATCGGCGTCGACGGCGCAGGGTTCGCCCCCGTCACCGCCGACACGGCCTGGGGAGCCCACGGCTCCGGCGTCGAGGACGAGGCCACCGCCCAGGCCGCCACCGGCGTGATGGCCGTCCACGGCCGCCGCCACGGCTCCCCGCGCGGTCTCGGCGTCGACTACCTGGCCACCGCCACCGGCGTGCTCACCGTCCAGGGCCTCCTCGCCGCCCTCGTCGCCCAGGCCCGCGGCGCCGAAGGCCCCCGCCGGGTGAGCACCACCGCCGACGGGGCCGGCCTGCTCGCCGTCTCCCAGTACCTGGCCGCGGCCGGCGCCGACGAGCAGGAGGCCGTCGAACTCGCCGCCGGGGGGCCGCCCTTCACCTCCGCGGACGGCGTCGACTTCGAGCTGGAGACCCTCGACCCCGGAGCCTGGGCCGCCTTCTGGCGCGCCCTCGGGGCATCCGCCGACGCGATACGCGCGGGCTGGCGGCCCTTTCAGTTCCGGTACGCGACGGCCTGCGCGCCCTTCCCGCCCGCCCTGCACGCGGTCACCCGGCGGCACGGCATCGAGCAGGCCCTGCGGGCCGCCGCGGCCTCCGGGGCCGAGGTGTGCCGGCTGCGGACCCTGGCCGAGCGCGCGCGGGAGGACGACGGAGCCGACCCCTGGTCCCTGCGCCCCCTCCTGCCCGCCGCGCCCGAGGCCCCGCGGCCCGCGCCGACCGCCGGGCCGCTCGCGGGCCTGACCGTGCTGGAGGCAGGCCGGCGGATCCAGGCACCGCTCGCCGCCCACCTGCTCGGACGGCTCGGCGCCCGCGTCGTCAGGATCGAGCCCCCGGGCGGCGACCCGCTCCGCGGGATGCCGCCCGCCTGCGACGGCGTCTCCGCCCGGTGGCTCGCCCTCAACCGCGGCAAGGAGGCCGTCGAGATCGACATCAAGTCGCCCGGCGACCGCCGCCGTCTGATCGAACTGGCCGCCGAGGCCGACGTGTTCCTGCACAACTGGGCCCCGGGCAAGGCCGCCGAGCTCGGACTCGACTCCGCCGACCTGGCGGCCGCCGCACCCTCCCTCGTCTACGCCTACACCGGCGGCTGGGCGGACCGGATCGCGGACGCCCCCATGGGAACGGACTTCATGGTGCAGGCCCGGACCGGCGTCGCCGAGGCCGTCCGGGCCGCCGGTGAACCGCCCGCCCCCTCCCTCATGACCCTGCTCGACCTCCTCGGCGGTCTGCACGGCGCCGAGGCGGTGCTGGCCGGACTGCTCCTGCGCGAGCGCACCGGCCACGGCGTACGGGTCGACTCCTCGCTCCTCGGCGCGGCCGACACCCTGCTCGCCCCCGCCCTGGACCGGGTCCGCCGCGGGGACGACCCGCGCCCGCCCGCCGGATTCCGGCACCCCCTCCGCACCTCCGACGGCTGGATCGCGCCCGGCGACGCCTGCGCCGAGGCCGCCGCCGCCCACGACCTCGGCGGCATGTGCACCGAGGACGCCCTGCACCGGCTGCGCTCCCGCGGGCTGACCGCGACCGCCGTCACCACCGACCTCGCCGCCCTGTTCCACGACCCGCGCCTGTCCGGCCCGATCGGCCGGGACGCGCACGGCGCCCCCGCCGTCCCCGACCCCTGGAGCCTCGCGTGACCGTCGCCCTCCCCGACCTCCTGCCCGCCGGACTCCGCCGCTCCTGGGCGGTCGACGGCACCTGCCCGGACCTCGACCTCTACAGCCTCTTCCGGGCCCGGCAGATCGCCGACCTGCACCGGACGGCCGTCCTCGACGCCAGGGGCACGCTCTGCTACACCGCCCTGGACCGCAAGGTGCGCAGCCTGGCCGGCGGCCTGCGGGCCCTGGGCGTCCGTCCCGGTGACGTCGTCGCCGTCCAGCTCCCCGACCAGCGCAACGCGGTCGTCGCCGACCTGGCCGTCGCCGCCCTCGGCGCGGTCGCCCTGCCCTTCCCCGTCGGACGGGGCGCGAAGGAGGCGGAGTGCCTGCTCCGCGGCTCGGAGGCGGTCGCCGTCATCGCCGCGACCGAGCACCGGGGCCGTGCGCACGCCGCCGACCTGCTCGCCCTCGCCCCCTCCCTGCCGGCCCTCCGGCACGTGGTGTCCGCCGGCCCGGGGACCCCGCCGCCGGGAACCGTGCCGCTGCGGGACCTGCTGCGCACCGACCCCGCCGGCTTCGTCGCGGCCCGCCCCGACCCCGACGGCCCCGCCCGCATCCTCGTCTCCTCCGGGTCGGAGGCGGAGCCGAAGATGATCGCGTACTCCCACAACGCCCTCGCCGGGGGCCGGGGGAACTTCCTCGCCTCCCTCATGCCCGACGACACCCCGCCCCGATGTCTCTTCCTCGTCCCGCTCGCCTCGGCCTTCGGCTCGAACGGCACCGCCGTCACCCTCGCCCGGCACGGCGGATCCCTCGTCCTGCTCGACCACTTCACCCCCGGGGCCGCGCTGGAGGCGATGCGCGCGCACGCCCCCACCCACGTCCTCGGCGTCCCCACGATGATCCGGATGATGCTGGAGCACATGGAGCGGACCGGGGAGCGGGTGCCCGCGCCGACGGCCCTCGTCCTCGGCGGCGCGCCGCTCGACGAGGCCACCGCGGCCGCGGCCGCCGCGTCCTTCGGCTGCCACGTCGTGAACCTGTACGGATCGGCCGACGGCGTCAACTGCCACACCGGCCTCGACCACAAGGTCCCGCCCACCGACCGCTCGGGCGTGGTCGCGGGCCGGCCCGACCCGCGCGTCGCGGAGATCCGCGTCACCGACCCCGAGACCCACGAGCCGCTGTCCGACGGGCGGATCGGCGAGATCGTCTCGCGGGGCCCGATGACCCCGCTCTGCTACGTCGCCTCCCCGGAGCTCGACACCCGCTACCGCACCCCCGAGGGCTGGGTCCGCACCGGAGACCTCGGCTACCTCGACGAGGACGGCGTCCTGCACGTCGTCGGCAGGCTCAAGGACGTCGTCATACGCGGCGGGGCCAACATCAGCCCGGCCGAGGTGGAGCGGGAGCTGGCGGGACACCCGGCCGTCCGGGACGTGGTCTGCGTGGGCGTGCCGGACCCGCTCATGGGGGAGCGGCTGGTGGCCTGCCTCGTGGCGCGGGGCGGCGGGCGTCCCACCCCGGACGGCCTGGGCGCGCACCTGGCCGCGCGCGGGGTCGAACGGTACAAGCACCCGGAACACGTCCTCGTCCTGGACGCCCTGCCCCTCACGGCCGCGGGCAAGCCGGACCGCGCGGCCCTCCGGAGGCGCGCCCTCGACGAGAGCAGCGCCGCCACCGCACCCCGGCCGAGGTGAACGCGCGGGAGGGGCACGCGGACCGCGTGCCCCTCCCCGTACGGTCAGGCCGGGTCCATGGCCTTCCTCAGTTCCGCGGCGGCGTTCCGGTACACGGCCAGCAGGTCCAGGTCCTCGCCGGGGTAGTTCACGATGCTCACCTGCTTCGCCCCCGCGTCCGGCAGCACGGTGCCCGACGACATGTGCGCGTTGTCGAGGACGAAGGCCGGCTTCTTCGCGGAGAGTTCGGCCAGCCGCGCCGGGGTGACCGGCTCGGGGCCGTAGGTGCCCACGGTCGTCGCGCCCGCCAGCCCGGCGGCCCATCCGGTGAACACCTGGCTGACCACGGCCGGGCTCTTCCCGCCCGGCCAGGCCGCCCGCAGCTCGCCGTTCAGCTCGGCGACCTCCCCGTCGAGCCGCTTCTTGAACCGCGCGGCGGCGTCCTTCGTACCGAACAGCCCGCCCAGCCGCGTCACTTCGGCGGCCGCCTTCGCGGGGTCGTTGTCCAGGTTCACCTCGACCAGCCGCGCCTTCGAGCCGGCCGCCTCCTTGATCTTCGCCGCGTACGGCTCGAAGGGGGCGTAGAGCACGAAGTCCGCCTTCGCCACGGCCGCGAGGTCGGAGGGCTTCGGGTCGTAGTCGGGTGCGTGGTGGACCGACCGCGGCACGATCACCGTGACGTCCTCGGCCCCGGCGGCCTTGGCGAAGGCCCCCTCCCAGGTGGTCGTGACCACCACCACCGGCGTGCCGCCGGCCTCCTTCGCGGCCTCCGGCGCGGGGGCGTCCCCGCTCCCGCACGCGGCGAGGAGCGGAAGGGCCGCGGTCAGTGCGAGGAGGGAGGCGATGCGGGTGGTGCGGACGCGGGTGCGCGCCATGAGCTGTTTCTCCGTTCGGGGACGAGGTGCGCGGCGAGGACGACTGCCCCCGCCGTGAGGACGAGGACGGGACCCGGGGGCCAGTCCAGCCAGAGGGCCAGCAGGAAGCCGGTCAGGTTGACGGCGATCCCGATGCCGACCGCCCACAGGGTGATCGACCGCAGGGAGCGGCCGAGGCGCCGCGCGGCGAGCGCGGGCAGCAGGGTGAGCGCGTCGACCAGGAGGGCGCCGGTCAGTTTGATCGCCCCCGCCACGGCTACCGCGACGAGCACCAGGAGCGCGGTGGTGAGCAGCCGGACCGGGACACCCGACAGCTGCGCGAGCTCGCGGTCGTACAGCAGCAGGGCGACGTCCCGCCGCTTCCACCAGAACAGGGACGGGACGACCGCGGCGAGGACGCCGAGGACGACGAGGTCGGCGGTGCCGACCGAGAGGATCGAGCCCCACAGGAGGGCGAAGGCCCCCGAGGCGTTGACGCCGGAGACGGCGAGGACCAGCAGGGCCGCCGCGACGGCCAGGCTCATCAGCAGGCCCATGGCGCCGGACAGTCCGTCGGGCGTCCGGGCCAGCGGGGCGACGCCCGCTCCGGACAGCGCGCAGGCCACCAGCGCGCACAGCATCGGATCGAGACCGGTCAGGAGCCCGACGGCGATGCCGAGGAGGGCCACGTGCATCATCGCGAACCGCACCGGCATGATGTCCAGCCCCACGATGATCACGCCGATCACCGGCAGTCCGACGGCGGCCAGGAGCAGGGCGGCGCCCGCCCGCTGCACCGGCACGAGCTGCAGCACGGCACCGAGGTCGGCCGTCGCGAGCGCGCTCACCGGACCTCCCGCAGCCGCCCGGCGGCCATCTCCAGGACCCGGTCGCAGCGCTCGGCGAGCGTCCGGTCGTGGGTCACGACCACGAGCGTCACCGGAAGGGCGGTCAGCACGTCCGCCGCCTCCTCCTGGCCGGCGAAGTCGAGCGCGGCGGTCGGCTCGTCCGCGAGGAGGACCTGCGCCCCCGCCGCGACGGAGCCCATGGCCCGGGCCAGGTACATGCGCTGCAGCTGCCCGCCGGACAGCGTGTCCACCGGTTTCCCGGTCAGCGCGCCGACGCTCAGCCGCCGCGCGGCCTCCGCCGCGTCGGCCGGGGCGCCGCTGCTCGCCAGGAGTTCGTCGCCGCGCAGCGGGAACCGGCCGGCGGCCGGCTTCTGCGGGATCCAGGCGCAGGCCCGGTGCCGCCAGGCCCACTCGGCCGCCGTGCGGGCGGTCCGGCCGCCGACCTCGACGGTGCCGTCGACCCGGCGGTGCAGCCCGAGGACCGCGCGCAGCAGGGTCGTCTTGCCCGAACCGTTCGTCCCGGTCAGCGCCACGCGCTCGCCGGCGGCGATCTCCAGGTCGACGCCGGCGACCGCCTCGGTGCGGCCGTGCCGGCACGCGACCCCCCGCATGCGTATCTCCAGTCCGCCCATCCCGTGCCCTTCACCGCCCGTGTGCCCGTGCGGTGGAGGAGTCGGACGGGAGGGCCGCCGGGTTCCCGCGCACCGGCCGGATCCGCGGGCGGCTCAGCGGACGGGGTAGCCGTAGACGCGGCCCTGCTCCGTGAGGCGGGGGAGGAGCCGGCGGAGCGCCTCGACGGTCTGGGACCGGTCGCCGCCCGCGTCGTGGAAGAGGAGCGTCGGGCCGTTGGGCAGCTCGCGTTCGACGGTGGCGACGATCGCGGCGGTGCCGGGCCGCTCGAAGTCCTTGGTGTCGACGTTCCAGCCGAGGGGCCGCATGCCGTGCGCGGCGGCGAGCTTGCGGCTGTAGGGGGTGAAGGCACCGCCGGGGGCCCGGTAGTACACGGGCCGCACGCCGCCGGAGGCCTTGGTGATCATGCGCTCGGCGTCGAGGATCTGCCGCTTCTGGTAGTCCTCGGAGGCCTTGTCCATCGCGGTGTCGTGCGAGACCGAGTGGTTGCAGAGCCGGTGCCCCTCGGCGACGACCCTCTTCACCAGGTCGGGGTGGGCCCGGGCCTGCGTCCCCACCATGCAGAACGTGGCCTTCACCCCGTACTCCCGCAGCACGTCGAGCACCCGGGGGGTCCACACCGGGTCGGGGCCGTCGTCGATGGTGAGGTTGACGCCCCGCGCGCCGGCCTCCGAGGCGTGGGCGATGGTGATCGAGACCGGCTTGACGGCGGTGGGCGGCGCGGCGGGCCTGCTCGCCTTCGGCGGCGCGTCGTTCGCCGAGCCCGCCTGCGCGGTCCACACCGACGCGCCGGCGGCCAGCACCGTCACTCCCATGGCCGCCCCCACCAGCTTGCCGTACCAGCCCCGCCTGCCACCGTGCCGCGCCATGACCGCCCCGCCCTCTCCCGCACTGCCCCACCGGTTCCCGATCGCGTCGCGACCAGGTGTGAGGACGGTGCCCGGCGGCCGGAGGATGCGTCCGTTACCGATCCCGGACAATTCCGGGACCGTACGCGCGGACGGCACGCCCGCGCGGGCGTGCCGTCTGTGGGTGGGGAGCCGTGCGGGTGGCTCAGGACATGCGGCGCCTCATGTCGTCGCGTGCCTTCAGGGCGCTCTCGTGCACCTTCTCGATCGCCTCCCGCGCCTTGGCGGCCATCTGGTCGGCCTTGCCCTCCGCCTCCAGGCGCGTGTCGCCGGTCGCCTTGCCCGCGACCTCCTTGGCCGCCCCCTCGCCCTTCTGCACGGTGCTCTTGCGCATGACCGCATTCCTTCCGTCGCATCCCACGTCGGGTCCGCATCTCTGTCTACGGACGCGACTGCCCCTGCCGCCGGGAATCATGCGGTGGAGCCGGGACGGCGGATCAGGGGCTCAGTCCGCGGTGCGGTGCGGCACCGCGTTCCTGCGCCGCGCGACCGCCCGCATCAGCAGTCCCATCAGGCACACCGCGGTGACCACCCAGACCGCGGCGAACAGCCACAGCGGCCCGGACGACGAGGACAGGGCCGCCAGGACGAACAGGGCCACGCACGCGACGCCCAGGACGCCGGTGATCAGACCGAGGCGGCGCCCCAGGACCGCGCCCCGGGCGCCCTCGGACCGCCCGTGGCCGCCGCCGGTGTGTCCGAGGGAACGCAGCCTGCGGCTGAGGGACGCGTCGCTCCGAAGGCCCTGCTCGATGCCCTCCAGGATCTTCCGTTCCTGCTGGGTGAGCTTGGGATTGGCATCGTGCATGGCGAACTCCCGTCGAGCGTCGAGCGGTCCGGTCAGGTGCCGTGGCCCCGGAGGGCGGGGTCGAGGCCCCGGACGGCGTGAACGTCCCGGGCCTCGGTGCATGCTGCTCGCAGTAGGGGAAACATGTTCCCCGACCGGTCCTCGCCCGGGAATCCCCGCGCACGCCCCTTCGTGCGCGACGAACGGGCGGTGCGCCCGGTTCCCCGGGCTCTCACCCGGCCTGTTCCCGCAAAACGGCCCCCGTAAGCACCGTGCGGCCCGGCAGCTCACTCCCGTGCCCGCGACCGGTCGCCCTCCGTCAGGAGACGGGCTTCTTCGGTGACCGCCCCAGGGCGCGGACCGCGGGCACGGCCAGCATGACGCCGATCAGGACGACCCCCGTCACCGACGAGAACAGCAGCACCCGGTCCGCTCCGTACGCCTCCGCCGCGGGGCCCGCCAGGGCGCGGCCCACGGGGATGACCATGATGGAACCGGCCACGTCGTAGGCGGAGACGCGGCTCAGGACGGCGAGCGGGATGTGGGACTGCACGCTGGTCGCCCACATGACCCCCCAGAAGGCGAAGCCGCACCCCGCCAGGACGCCCGTGAGGGCGGTCGCCGTGAACGACCAGCCCAGGGCCGGGGCCAGCGGGTTGAGGGAGAAGAAGAACATCGCGCAGGCTCCCGCGACCAGCGGCCTGGTCGGCCGGACCCGCATGCCGAGCAGGCCGCCGACGATCGTGCCGGCGCCGTCGGCCGAGGCGATCCAGCCGTACCCGCTCGCGCCGTGCTGCTCGGTGAGCAGCGCCGCGCCCAGGGGCAGGGCCGGGCCGAAGACGAACAGGCCGTACACCGCCCACACGGCGATGACGCCCCACAGCCAGGAGCGCGAGCGGAACTCGTGCCAGCCGGTGGCGAGCCGGTTCCACAGCGGGTCGTCGCTCTCGTCCTTCGCGGTGCCGAGACCGCGCAGCGGCGCCAGGCCGAGCGCGCTGAGGGCGTACGCCGCCGCGATGACGACGAAGGAGCCCGCCACGTTCCAGTAGGCGACGAGCAGTCCCGCCACGCCGGGCCCGAGCAGGGTGCAGACCGCCTCGGAGATCCGCAGCAGCGCGTTGGCCCGCTGGATGTCCTCGGCGACCCGCGGGATCAGGCTCGCCAGACCCGGCTGGAACATCGCGGTGGCGGCACCGCTGAGCGCGAGGAGCGCCATGATGTGCCAGAGGCGCACGTGCGAGCCGATCAGCAGCACCGCGAGCGCCAGCATGGCCACCATGCGCACCACGTCGGCGCCGACCATCATCACCTGCGGGGTGAAGCGGTCGGCGAGCACGCCCCCGAACAGGACGAGCAGCACGATCGGCGCCATCCACGCGGCCAGCGCGTAGCCGACGCCCGACGCCCCGTACCCGGCGCCCAGCACGGCCGTCGTGAGCGACACCATCAGCATGCCGTCGGCGAGCAGCGAGGTGCTGCGCGCGGTGAAGAAGAGCCGGAAGCGGCGCGATCGCCACGGGCTGGGGGGAGCGCCCTGCTCCCGCTGTGCGGTTGCCTCGTCCATCGTCATGTCACATCCCGGTCCCGGCCGGTCCCTTCCCTGAGAATCTGCTGCCGGAGCCAGGCGCTGGTCCGGTCCGCCTCCGCCGGCGGTCGGTGGACGATCACGTACCGGCGCGGGGCCAGCACCCCGGGGCGGCCGGGGAGCGCGTCCATCAGTGCGGTGTGGGCCGCGGCCGGTGTCAGCGTGCGGTCGCCCACGGCGACGTACGCCGTGAGGCCGCCGTCCTCCGCCGGGCCGCCGTCCTCCGCCGGGCCGCCGTCCTCCGCCGGGCCGCCGTCCTCCGCCGGGCCGCCGTCCTCCGCCGGGCCGCCGTCCGGGCCGGGGGGCCCGGCGGTGACGTGGACCGGCAGGCCCCGCAGGGCCTCGCTCAGCGCCCGTGCCACGAGCGGCGGCGAGGTCCAGGAACCGTCGACCCGGTGCCAGTCCGGTCCGCGGTCGACCGGCCCGACGCCCGTCACCCGGGTCAGCGAGGCCAGCGGTACGTCGTCCTCGGCGGCGGCCTCCAGGAGCCGGACGAGGCCGGTCAGGAAGGCCTCCGCCTCAGCGGGCGCGAACAGCGCGGGATCCAGCCAGGCGGCCAGGTGGAGCTCCGGCTCGATCGCGTGGACGAAGGTCAGCACGCGGGTCGGCAGCACCTGGCCGGGGCCCCAGCGGAGGTCGAGCCCGGCCGCCGCGTCCTCGTCGGCCGGGTCCGGGCCGGCCGCCGACGTGACCGCGGCGACGGTCGGCGGCAGCGTGCTGACGTCGTTGAAGACGATGTCCCGGGCGAACCGGCTGCCCCGTTCGCGGGTCGTCTCGCCGATCATCTCCCAGAGGGCCACCGCGTCGAACTGGCTGTGCCGGTACGCGTTGAGCGCGGCCCCCCAGGCCTTCTTGAGCAGCGCGTCGAAGCTCGGCACCCGGACGTCCAGGGAGAGCAGCGCGTCCTGGGACAGGGTGTTCACCGACCGGGCCAGCCGCGGGTGGTAGCGGTTGGACGTCGGGACGGCGGCCACGCAGACGGGCTGGTCCGCCCGGTGCGCCACCAGGGCGCACCAGGCGGTCAGCAGCACGGTCGCCGGCATGCCTCCGGTGCGCTCCGCCACGCGGGCCAGGGCCCGGGCCGCGCGCCGCGAGCGGAGGGTGAGCCGCGGCGTCGGGACGTCCGTCCCCTCGGCTCCGGGCTCCGCGAACATGGCCTGCGGCTCGGTGCGGATGATCCGTTCCCAGTGCCGCAGCGACGCGGCGGACCGGCGCAGCCCGGCCGGGGCGGCCTCCTCGGCGGCGAGGGCGAGCGGGGTGAGGGAGTCGGGCGGGGGGAGGGTCTCACCGGCGAGCAGGCCGAGCCACTCCTCCCTGAGGACCGCGAGGGCGCCGACGTCGGTCACGGCGTGGCTGGCCGCCACGGCCGCGAAGGCGGGAGCCCCCGACCGGGCGACCAGGCGGACGCGGAGGGGGAAGTCCCGGTCCAGCCGGAACCGTTCGGCACGGGCCCCGCGGGCCAGGGCGTCGGCGTACCCGGCGGGGTCCTCGGGAAGGTCCTCGTGGTCGAGGACGGTCACCGTGAACGTTCCCCCGGTCGCCACCACCTGCTCGCGCGGCGCGCTCCCGGCGGCGTGCGGGAAGGTCGTGCGCAGCGCCTCGTGGCGTACGGCGAGCGTCCGGAGGGCCTCGACGGCGGCGTCCTCCGTGGTGCCCGCGGGAACGGGCCACACGTCGTGGATGTTGATGTGCTCGGGCTCGTCCCGCAGCATGCAGCGGATCATGTTGGCCTGCCCCATGGTGACGGGGCCCCGGCGCTCCCCGCCCCCGGTGGCGTACGCGACCGTGCGGACCCGGGCGCCGCCCGGGGGCCGTGCCGACCGGCTCGCGCCGGTCAGGGCCTCCCACGCCTCGATGAGCAGGGCGAACTCCTCCATGTCCCGGCGCGCCTCGTCGAGGAGCCGCTCCCGGAGCGGGGCGAGGACGTCGGCGGCGGTGGCGTAGCGGCCGCCGAGGGAGCGGTAGGAGCGGTCGAGGACGTCGAGCCGTGCGGCGTTCGCCGCGCGGTCCGCGCGGGCGCCGTCCCGGACGAGGCCCGCGACGGCGGCGGCCCTGAGCCGGCCCCCGGCGTCGAGCAGGCCGTCGCCGGCCTCCTTCGCCGCGGTGTGCACGGCGTCGAAGTGGGGCGTGGAGAGCAGGAACTTGGCGAACCGGAGCTGGTAGGCGAGGAAGCCCTCGTCGGAACGGCGCTCCCCGGTGTGGAAGTTGACGATGTGCCGGTTGTGGAGGACGCCCGGCAGCCGGGCGTTCTGGACCAGGTGCACGAGGAAGTAGTCGCTGCCGATGGTGTCGGTGGCGGGCGGCAGAGGCACCCGGCCGTACACCTCGCGGTGCAGCGCGATGTTGCACATGTCCACCCGCGTCGGACTCACGCTCGTGAGCGTGGTCAGGTCGCCGCTGTACGGGGTCGTCCCGGCGCCCCGGAAGGACTGGGCGATGAGGTTCCTGCGCCAGATGTCCGGATGCCCGGAGGGGATCGAGAGGCCGACGACCTCCTCGTAGACCTCCGGGTCGAGGCGGCGGATCTCCTCGACGTCCACGGACATCGCGCCGACGAAGGAGCCGCCGACCAGGGACACGGGCCGGTGGGCGCACGCGGGGTCGAGCCTGCTCCGGGAGACCAGGCCGGCCGCGTCGGCGGCGCGCAGCCCGAGCGCGGCGAGCTCGTGGTGGATCGGGAAGACCGGCTCGCCGTCCAGCTCCTGGTAGCGGCTGTCGGAGTCGCGGCGGTGGACCGACGCGCACCCAAGAGCCTCGGCGAGGAGGAACGCACGGTTGGTGCAGGCGCCGTAGGACACCCGGTCCGGCAGCATCAGGTCGAGCACGCGGTCCGGCGCGGCGACGCCGGACCGGTCGATCACCGTGCGGAGGAAGGCCCGCTGCTCGTCCTCGTCGAGGTGGTGGACGACCACGCCGGGCGCGGCGGGCAGCGCGGCGACGACCTCGCGGTGTTCGGCGGCGCTCGCCGCGTCGGAGGAGTCCAGGACGAGGAACCGCACCTCGACGCCGAACGTGCGGGCGCCGTAGGCGGCCTCCTCGGCCACCGCCCGCAGGGTCTCGGCGCAGGGCCGGTCGGTGGGGAGGGTCAGGCAGACGCGGCGCACGCCGGCTCCTCGCCCCGGCCGGCGGCGGCGCCCCGGTCCGTGTCCGCCGCGGGGCCGTCGCCCGCGTCCGCGCTCCGGGCCGCGTCCGTGCCGGAGGCGGCGCCCGCGTCTGTCCCGGTGCCGGTGTCCGTGCCGGTGTCCGCGCTCCGGTCGGCGGCCGGGGTCTCCCAGGCGTCCTTCCACGAGGTGAGGCCCAGCAGCCGGCTGCCCAGCTCGTCCAGGGTGGCCGTGGGGTACCGCTCGGACTCGTGGCGCACGGGGTCGCCGACCAGGGTCCGGTTCCAGCGCGGGGTCCGCAGGTGCCGCCAGGAGTCGACGCGGGACCGCCGGAGCCGCTCGTGCTCCTCCAGGGCCGGCATCATCGACAGGTACTGCACGGCCCGGACCTGGTCCCGCGAGACGTTGCGCGCCACGCCGTGGGCCAGCAGGCCGTTCCAGATGAGCAGGTCGCCGGGGCGGAGTTCGGGGCGGACGACGGGGTACTCCGCGCGGTCCACGGAAGGGCGCAGCGGGTCGCGGTCGGCCGGCTGGGCGACCTTCCACTCCTCGAACCGCCGGAAGAGCTCCGGGTTGCACTGGAAGCCGCCGGACTCCGGCCCGGTCTCGTTGAGGGCGATGATCCCCTGCACCCGCTGCGGCGGCACCCCGAGGGTGGTGTCGATGTCCCAGTGCAGCTCGATGTCGAAGCCGCGGTCCGTGGGTTCGATGAGGGCGCGGTCGCGGTTGCCGACGTTGGGCGGGTTGAGGTTGAGCCGGTCCTGGGTGACCCACAGCTCCTCGCAGTCCCAGACGTCGACGAAGGCGTCGTAGACGCGCCGGGCCTGGCGGTTGTCCCAGAGGAGCTGGTGGTGGTACGCCTCCACGAAGCCGTAGACGTGCAGCTGCCGGTCGAGCTCCGAGCGGAACGGCCGGTCCGCGTACCAGCCGTCCGGATCCCCCGGGTCGAGCCCCTGGAAGTCCCAGGTGAAGTCGAGCAGGCGCTTCGCCGCCTCGGCGGGGATCGCCTCGCGCACGACGACGTAGCCGTACGTCTGCCAGTGCGCGAAGTCCTCCTCGGACAGCACCCGCAGCGGCCGCGACTTCTCCAGCTCCCGCAGGGTGGTCTGGGCGAGGTAGGACTCGCCGTCGGCGCTGAAGTACGGCAGGTCCGAGGCCGCCCGGTGCAGGCGCGGGCGGCGGCGGGGACGGTGGGGGGCGGGCGTCGTCATCTGATCGCTCCAGGGCGGGAGTCGGGGCCGCGTTCCCCGGCCGGTGGACAGCACGGAGAGACCCTCGGCGCGGCACCGGGGGCGCGTGGCTCGGACGGAGGGCGGGCGGAGGGCGTGGACGCACGGCAGCGCCCGGCGCGGGGTGCGGGACCACGCCGTTCAGAACAATTGGTTTAGACCATACTCGTTGTCAAGTGACCACTCAATATGCAGAGTTGCACGTGACAGCCTTTCGGCTTTGGTCTAGACAACATTGGAGGGGCTGTCCTAGTGTCCCCCTGCGCAGTCCGGCCGCGGTGCCGTCGCGGCCCCGCCGCCCCTGCGCTCCGCGGTCGACGTCGACCGCGCCCACGGGCGTTCGCCCACATCGCGGTTCGCCCACGCCCAGAGGGAGCGGTTTCCATGAGCACAGCCGGCGCCACCGTCCTGCCGGACGGCGGCCTGAAGAGTCCGGGTGCGGGCCTGGTCACGCTGGACCCGGTCCGGACCGCGCTCCTGCGCGGCCTCGACGAACTCCTCACCGGTCTCGCCGCCCGGCTCTCCGCACCCGAGGTCCTCGGCCCGCCCCTGCTGTCCGTGCCGGGCCTCGCCCGGCTCGACTTCTTCCGCAATTTCCCCCACCTCGGCGTCTCCGCCGGCCGCTTCGCCCCGGACGCGCTCGACGGACTCGCGGCCGGCGCGACGCCGGAGGAACTGCCGCTGCGCCCCACCGGCTACCTGCTGCCCTCCGCCACCTGCTACGGACTGCTGCTCTCCCTGGAGGGCCGGGACGTCGGCGAGGAGGGCCTCCGCCTCTCCGCCACCGGCCGCTGCTTCCGCAACGAGACCCACTACGACGGACTGCGCCGCCTGTGGGGCTTCCACATGCGCGAGGTCCTCTACCTCGGGACCAAGCAGGGCTCGGTCGAGCACCTGGAGAGCGGTGCCGCGTTCGTCCAAGAGACGGCCGCGCTCCTCGGTCTCGACCTGACCAGGGCCGTCGCCGACGACCCCTTCTACGACAAGGGCGGCTCACGCGCCCGGCTGATGGCCCTCGACCCGGTCAAGCACGAGTTCTGCGCGCCCGACGGCACCGCCATCGCCTCCGTGAACCGGCACCGCAACTTCTTCGGCGAACGCCTGGACATCCGCGCGGGCGCCGAGGGCCCGGCGTACAGCGCCTGCGTCGCCTTCGGGGTCGAGCGCTGGATCCACGCGATGATCCTCGCCCACGGCACCCCCGAGCGGGCCCTCGACCGGCTCGACGCCGTCCGCTCCTGAGCCGGGCACCGCACCCGGTCCCCCTCGAACCCCGTACCCGTACCCGTACCCCCGCGACAGCGGTGAGCAAGGAGCGACCCCTCCCCATGGAACGCATCGCCGAGTGGCTGCACGAGAAGAACCCCGGACTCGACGGGCCGATCGCCCCCGACGAGGACCTGATCGAGGCGCGCCTCATCGACTCGATGGACTTCCTGGAGTTCATCGACCTCCTGGAGGAGCTCTCCGGGAGCACCATCGACCTCCAGGAGGTCACCATCGACGACTTCCGCACCCTCGGCCGCGTCCGCGAGCGCTTCCTGAGCGCCGCCACCGGCTGAACCCACGGTGACCGACGGCCCGGACCGGGGCGGGGCCACGGCGCTGGCGATCGTGGCGACGACCGGGGAGGTGCTGGCCCACCCGGAGCTGGGCGAGGGCCTGCTGGCGCCCTGGGAGCGGCGCCGTCTCGCCCCGATCCGGCTGCCCGGCCGCCGCGCCGACGTCCTCGCGGCACGCCTCCTCGTGCGGCTGTGCGTCGCCCGCGCCACCGGCCTGCCGCTGGACACCCCGGACCTCGCCCAGCGGTGCCCCGGGTGCGGCGAGGAGGGCCACGGCCGCCCGTACCTGCGCGGCCGCCCCGGCACCGGCGTCAGCCTCAGCCATGCCGACGGCCTGGTCGCGGCGGCCGCGGGGCCGGGCGCGATCGGCATCGACGTGGAGCCCGCGACCCGCCGTCCCGGCCCCGGCCAGGTCCTGCGCCGCCTCCTCCCCGAGGCGGACCCGGCCGACGGTGCGGCGCCCATGGAGGGCCCGGAGCTGCTCCGGCTGTGGGTCCGCGCCGAAGCCCGGCTGAAGGCGGGAGGGGCCCGGGGCGCCGAACGGCTCGTCCAGGCGGGCTGGTTCGGGCCGGGGGAACGGTTCGGCCAAGGCGACCAGGGAAGCCAGGGCGGCCAGAACGGCCAGAACGGCCGAGGCGACCAGGGCGGCCGAGGCGGCCAAGGCGGCTGGGGCGGCTGGGGCGGCCAAGACGGTCAAGACGGCCAAGGCGGCCAAGACGGCCAAGACGGTCAAGGCGGCCAAGGCGGTCAAGGCGGCCAAGGCGGCCGAGGTGGCTGGGGAGGCCGAGACGGCCGGGGAGGTCTCCGCATCCTGGACTGGACGGACCGGCATCGCGCGGCCGTCGTCGCGGTGGCCGCCACCACGCGGGTCGTGCGCACCTCCGTCTGAGGCTCCGCGAGCCCGCCGCGCCGCCGCCCGCACCGCCGATCGGCGGAGTTCGCGGCACCGGGCCTGCGTCCTCACCGGCTGAGGAAGCCGCGGGTGGTAGGTCGGGGGGATGCAGCCAGGCACCTCACCGACGGTCACCGTCACCCCCTTCCTCCGGACGGCAGCCGCCTACGCGTGGCGGCTGCTCGTCGTCGGCGTGCTCGTCTACAGCCTGTTCGCGGTGCTCGGACGCTTCCACGAGATCGGCGTGGCCCTCTTCCTGGGGCTCGTGATCACCGCACTGCTCAGGCCCGTCGCCGACGTCGTCGCCCGGGGACTGCCCCGGCCGCTCGCCGTCGCCCTCACCCTCCTCGGCAGCATCGCGCTGGTCCTGGGCGTGCTCGCGCTGGTCGGCGAGGCCGTGGCCGGGGAACGGACCACCCTCGTACGCGAGTTCCGGACCGGCGTCGGCCGGATCGAGGACTGGCTGGAGCAGCCGCCCTTCCGGCTGAACCCGGGGGCCCTCAGCGACCTCCAGGCCAAGATCGGGGAGTTCCTCTCCAGCCACCGCTCGACCCTGGTCAGCACGGCGGTCAGCGGCGCCCACCAGGTGGTGGCCGTGCTGACCACGCTGGCCCTCGCGGTCTTCTCCGCGGTGTTCTTCGTCCACTCCGGCGACCGCCAGTGGGCCTGGTTCCAGAAGCAGCTGCCCGGGTCGGTCCGCGACCGGGTGGTGGTCGGCGGACGCGCGGCCTGGCGCACCTTCACCGGCTACACCCACGGGATCGTCCTCGTGGCGGCCGTGAACGCGGTGCTCGTCGGGGTCGCCCTGTGGCTGCTCGGCGTCCCCCTCGCGGTGCCGCTCGCCCTCCTGGAGTTCGTCGCCGCCTTCGTGCCGCTGATCGGCTCGCCGATCGCCCTGGCGGTCGCCGCGGTCGTGGCGCTGGCCTCGAAGGGCCCGCTGGTGGCCGCCATCGTGATCGGCCTGATCGTCGTGATCGGCCAGATCGAGGGCCACCTGCTGCACCCGCTGGTGATGAGCTGGGCCGTGCGCCTCCACCCGCTGGTGGTCGCGATCTCCGTCGTCGCGGGCTCGATCGCCGCCGGCATCGTGGGCGCCGTGGTGGCCGTCCCGCTGGTCTCGGTCGTCTGGTCGGTGCACACGGCGCTGCGGGACGCCCGAGCGGCGGCGAAGGAGAGCGGCGCCGCGCCGGCGCCGTCCGACCCGGAGGGAAACGGCCCCGGCCAGGACGGCCCCGGCCAGGACGGCCCCGGCCAGGACGGCCCCGATCCGCACGGCCCCGGCCCGGACGGCCCCGGCCCCCAGGCCCCGCCGTCCGGCCCGCAGGATCCGACAGCGTGACGCGGCGCGGGTTCCAGGGTGTGAACCCCCGCGTTCACAGGGGGACTTGCGCGGGGCGTCCGGCCTCTCTACTCTCACGGGCCAATGGTTAGGAATATTTCCTAACCATTGGCCATGGAGGGAAAGGGAGTTGTCATGCGTCGACGAAGCGTCTCGCTTCTCGGACTCGCAGGTCTGCTGGCGGTGCCCCTGACGGTGCTGCCGCAGGCACAGGCCGCCGACGGTCTGGTGTCCACCGGCAAGACGGTGACGGCCTCGTCCGTCGAGACCTCGGCCTTCGGGCCCGGACTCGCGGTGGACGGCAGCACGGCCACCCGCTGGGCGAGTCTCGAAGGAGTGGACCCGCAGTGGATCCGCATCGACCTCGGGGCCGTCCACACGATCTCGCGGGTCAAGCTCCACTGGGAGGACGCGTACGGGAAGACGTACCGGATCCAGACCTCGGCCGACGGGTCGACCTGGTCCGACGTCTACTCCACGACGACCGGCGACGGCGCGACCGACGACCTCGCGGTCTCCGGCAGCGGCCGCTACGTCCGCATGTACGGCACCGGCCGCGGCACCGCGTACGGCTACTCCCTCTGGGAGTTCGAGGTGTACGGCGCGCCCACGGGCACGGGCGGCGGGGGAGGCACGGCCGTGCCCTTCGGCAGCCACCTCAAGCCCTACGCGGCCGGCACCCTGAAGCCCTCGGGCTCCCAGGCCGCCCTCGACCAGAAGGTCGTCGACTACTACAACCGCTGGAAGTCCGCCTTCGTCCGCCAGAACTGCGGCAACGGCTGGTACCAGATCATCTCGCCCGACGCCGACCACCCGTACGTCGCCGAGGCGCAGGGCTACGGCATGGTGGTCGCCGCGACCATGGCCGGCGCCGACCCCGACGCCAAGAAGATCTTCGACGGGCTCGTCAAGTGGAAGATCGACCACCCGTCCTCCGTCAACCCGAACCTGCTCGCCGCCGAGCAGGACGCCGCCTGCCGCAGCGTCAACGGCGGCGACGGCGCCACCGACGGCGACATGGACGTGGCCTACGGGCTGCTCCTCGCCGACAAGCAGTGGGGCAGCACCGGCACCTACAACTACAAGGACCTCGCGCTCAAGCACATCGCCGCGATCAAGAAGGACGAACTCAACCCGACCACCAAGCTCCTGAAGCTCGGCGACTGGAGCAGCTCCGGCGACCAGTACTACTACATATCCCGGACCTCGGACTGGATGGTCGACCACTTCCGCGCCTTCCGCACGGCCACGGGCGACACCACCTGGGACGCCGTGCGCACCGCGCACCAGAACCAGATCTCCCGCCTCCAGTCGACCTACGCCTCCGGCACCGGACTCCTCCCCGACTTCGTCGTCGACACGAACACCACCCCCCGGCCCGCACCCGGCCAGGTCCTGGAGGACCCCAACGACGGCGCCTACTGGTGGAACGCCTGCCGCACCCCGTGGCGGATCGCCGACGACGCGGTGACCAGCGGGGACGCCACCTCGCTCGCGGCCGCCCGGAAGCTCAACGGCTGGATCAAGACGAAGACCGGCGGCGACCCGAGCAAGATCGCCATCGGCTACAAGCTCAACGGCACCCAGATCTCCGCGGGCAGCGAGGCCGCCTTCTTCGCCCCGTTCGCGGTGGCGGCGATGACCGACCCCGGCAGCCAGGCCTGGCTGGACGCCCTGTGGAACAAGATGCTGGCCACCCCGATCGACACCAGCAGCTACTTCTCCGCGAGCATCCAGCTCCAGGTGATGATCACGGCCTCAGGCAACCACTGGGTCCCGTAGCGGCACGGACAGCGCCCTGAGGCAGTCCGTCAGGGCCGCCGTGGTCGCGGCGAGCGGGAAGCGCGCGGCGAGTTGCCCGTCGGGGCGCACGACGAAGCCGGTGGCGCCGTCGGGGAGGTAGATCCGCTCGAACTCCCCGGCGGCGTCCCGGTACGCGGGAGCACCGACGGCGGGGACCGAGTCCGCCTCCCCCTCCCGGGGGAGCAGGGCGACGACGTCCAGCGGCAGCCGCTCGCCGGCCGCCGCCCGCGCCGCGGCCACCGCCCGCGACAGCCCGGTCGCCTCGGCCCCGTACAGCAGGGCCACGTGTCCCGGGCGGTCGCGCAGGACGTCCAGGAGGCGCACCGGGTGGACCGCGATCGGTGTGCTCAGCCCGCCGCAGTCCGGTGCCCGGTCCCCGGGCTGCGGCGCCTCGACCGGCCCGTACGGGGCACCGGCCAGCGGGCCGTCCCGGTAGCCGACGAGCAGCTGGGCCTCCCGGAGCATCAGGGTCGTCATGTCGTCCCGGTCGGACCCGATCCCGCGGGTGGCGTGCCGCACCGTACGGCCGACGACCTCCTCGCCCACCGGACGGCGCTCCGCGTCGTAGCTCGCGAGCAGTCCCGGGCCCGCCTCGGCCCGCACCACGAGCGCGAGCTTCCACGCCAGGTTGGCGGCGTCCTGGATGCCGGTGTTCATGCCCTGGGCGCCGGTGGGCGGATGGATGTGCGCGGCGTCGCCCGCGACGAACACCCGTCCCGCGCCGTAGCGGCCGACGATGCGGTGGCTGATGCGGAAGACCGACGACCAGCGCAGGTCGGAGAGCCGGGCCGGGCCCGGACCCAGCCGGTCCACCACCGCCTGCAGTGCGGACAGCCCGGGGCCCGTCCCGCCCTGGAGGCCGTGCGCGGGAACGTCCGGGGAACCGGCGGCCCCGGAGGGCCCGCCGAGCTCGGGAGGCACCTTCATCGACATCCGGTACCGGCCGGCGCCGGGCAGCGGGATGCAGACGAGGACGTCGTCGAGGGTCCCGTCGTCGGTCCGGTGCTCGGAGCGGAGCGCGTACCCGGGCGGAAGGTCCCAGTCGGCGTCGGCCACGACGTCGCCGAGCATGTACGCCTCCGGGAAAGCACCGCCCTCGTACGACAGTCCCAGGGTCTTGCGCACGACGCTGTGGGCCCCGTCGCAGCCGATCAGATAGGGGACCCGCAGCTCCTCGGTGAACCCCGAAGCGCCGCGCAGCAGGGCGGTGACGCCGTCGGAGTCCTGGACGAACGACACGAGCTCCGTGCCGCGTTCGATGCTCGTGCCCAGGCCGGCGAGGTACTCCTCCAGGAGCCGCTCCGTCTCGTACTGGGGGAGGGCGGCGAAGCCGTACGGGACCTCGGGCGGCAGCGCGAGCGTGATCCGCGCCGACTCCGCGCCGTTGACGTGGACCAGCTGGCCGCGCATCGGGACGGCGGCCTCCAGGACCGCGCGGACGAGGCCCATCCGGTCCCACAGCTCCAGGGTGCGGGGCTGGATCCCGACCGCCTTGGCGTACGGCAGCCGGGCCGGCAGCCGGTCGACGAGGCGGCAGCGCACGCCGTGCCGGCGGAGCTCGGCCGCGGCACTGAGGCCGACGGGACCCGCGCCCGCGATGAGTACGTCGGTGGTGGTGCCGGTGTGCGCCACGGATGCCTCCAGTGCCGGCCGGTCTCTCGCCAGGTCCGTCCTCCATGGTCACCCGCGACTCCCCGTTCGGCGAGCGGTGCGGGCCGCTGCCCCGCCGGGCGGGCGGAGACGACGCATGACGCTCCCGTCGAGCCCCGCACGGCGGCGTGCGGCCGCGGCGGACCCGCACCGTCGGCCTGCCCAACCTGCCTGCCTTCGTGCCTGCCTGCCGCCGCTCCGGCCGGCCGACCGGGCTCAGGGCTCCACGATGCCCCTGATCACGCCGAGGTCCAGCAGGTCCCGGGGGCGCAGCCGGAGCCGGTCCGCGACCGCGGCGGACTCCTCCGGCGGACGCTTGAGGATCGACGCGGCCGCCTCCGGGGCGATCACCGAGAAGTAGCTGTCGGGGGTGGCCCAGAGACGCCCGGGCGCGGCCAGGGCCAGAGCCCCGCCCGAACCGCCCTCGCCGATGAGGAGCGAGGTCACCGGGACCCGCGCGGTGGCGACGGCCGCGAACAGGTCCGCGATCGCGGGGCCCGCGCCCGCGCGCTCCGCAGCCGGGTCGTTGGCCGCCCCCGGCGTGTCGATCAGGGTGAGGACCGGGATCCCCAGCCGGTCGGCGAGCCGCACGAGCCGGGCGGCCGTCCGGAAACCGGCCGGGAGGGTCGCGGTCCCGCACTGCGCCGCGTACGCGACCGTGCCGCCGCCGGGGACCCGCCCGAAGCCGCACCGCATCCCCGGGTCGACACCGCCGGCGCGGTCCCCGGAGACCTCCGCGCGGTCGGACAGGTGCGCGTCGAGGTAGGCGTCCGCCCGCGGACGCCCGGGATGCCGGGCCCGGGCCACCGCCTCCCTACCGCTCGCCGAGGGCGGGGCGTCCGGGTCGCCGAGCGCGCGCGGCGGCGCCGGCGCTTCCTCGGCGGGCCGGGTCAGCAGGGCGAGCCATCGCCCGAGGGTGTCGCGGAGCGCCTCGGGGGCCACGACCGCGTCGACGTGGCCGTGCGCGAGCTGCGCCTCCGCGGTGTACGCGGCGGGGTCCGCGTCCGGCGGGCGGACCCGGGACCCGGCGAAGCCGACCTGGGCGCCGGGCAGCGCGAGCACCACGTCCGAACCGGCGCCGAGGGTGGCCCAGCCGCCCCCGGTCGTCGGATCCCGCAGGACGGCGATCTGCGGCAGCCCGGCGGCCCGGGTGCGGGCCGACTCGCCTGCCAGCAGCTGGAGTTGGAGCAGGGCCCGCATGCCCTCGTGCATCCGGCTGCCGCCGGTGGCCGGCAGGACCACCACGGGCAGCCGCTGTGCGCGGGCGTGCGCGTGGGCGGCCGCGGCCCGGGCCCCGGTCCGCTCACCGAGGGAGCCGCCGAGGAAGCCGAACTCGAAGGAGATCAGGACGGCCCGGACCCCGCCGACCACACCCGTGCCACAGACCACGGACTCGGTCTCGCCGGTCCGCGCGGCGGCGCGCGCGTGGGCCGCGGAGTAGCCGGGCCAGCCCAGCGGACCGTCGTCCGCCAGGGGCTCCCCGGTGAAGGCGAACTCGGTGAAGTCGCCGCCGGCGACGAGGGCGATCGCCCCGCGTGCCGTCGTCGGGTCGCTCATGGGGACCTCGCAGCTCGTCGACGCAGGGGAGGACCCGGCAGCCCCGCACGGCGCGCCGGGACCGGACCCGCCGGTACACCGCCACCCTAGGGGGTGGCTGCCGGCGGACTCCCGGCCCCCCACCACGCCAGGCCCCGACGCCGGGCCACCGCGGGCCCTCCGTCCCGCCCCGATGCCCCCGCCCAGGCGGCACCGGCGCGGGGACCTCGGACCCGGCCCCGGCGTCTCCCCGGGGCCGCCCTCCGCCGCTCCTCAGGCCAGGATGCCGCTCCCGTGCGGCGCGTACAGGTCGAGGAGCCGGACCCGGGTCACCTGGAGGCGGTGGGCCAGGATCGCCCCCACCCAGAACATGACCGAGGCCCCGAACTCCGCGTCGGAGCGGCACATCGAGCGCACGGCCGGGGCGTTGAACTCATGGGCGCGGACCGGCGTCATCGCCTCCGCGCCCGACTGGCACAGATACGGCGGGAACATCCACGACAGGCCCACCAGCTCGCCGTGGTGCAGGGTCTCGATCACCGGGGCCCCGCGCCCCGGAACCCGCGCGTCCAGGGTCACGGCCCCCGTCTTCACGATCCAGAACCGGTCGGCGTGCTGCTGCTCCTCGAACAGCCGGTGACCGGACTCGAAGTACACGTCCTCGGCGAAGGCCATCAGGCGCTCCCGGTGCTCCGGCGGCAACGTGCTGACCTTGGGTGCGGCACTGCTCATGGCGGACCCTCCTCGCGCACTCGGCTCCCACCCCCAGTGTCCGCCAGCCCGCCCCTCGGCGCGCGGACGCCACCGGGAGGCCGCTCCCGCACGGGGTACCCGCACCCCTCCGGCGTGCGGGTACCGGACGGAGGGCGGAGCATGAACGTGAGAGGGAGCGGCAAGCGGGGGCGTGAGCCAGGAGGGTGCCATGCCCGTCCCGGAAGGCGGCGTCCCCCAGGGCGGCGACGCGCTCGTCGTGCTGCGCGGGGTCGACAAGCACTTCGGCACGCTGCACGTGCTGCAGTCCATCGACCTCACGATCCACCGCGGCGAGGTCGTGGTCGTGATCGGGCCGTCCGGATCCGGGAAGTCGACGCTGTGCCGGGCCGTCAACCGCCTGGAGACCGTCGACGCCGGCGAGATCGTCGTCGACGGTCGGCCCCTCCCCGCCGAGGGCCGTGAGCTCGCGGCCCTGCGGGCCGACGTCGGCATGGTCTTCCAGTCCTTCAACCTCTTCGCGCACAAGACCGTCCTCGACAACATCACCCTGGGCCAGATCAAGGTCCGCAAGAAGGACCGGAAGGCGGCCGAGGAGCGCGCCCGCGCCCTCCTCGACCGGGTCGGGGTCGCCTCGCAGGCGGAGAAGTACCCGGCCCAGCTCTCCGGCGGCCAGCAACAGCGCGTGGCGATCGCCCGCGCCCTCGCCATGGATCCGAAGGTGATGCTCTTCGACGAGCCGACCTCCGCGCTCGACCCCGAGATGATCAACGAAGTCCTGGAGGTCATGCAGCAACTCGCCCGGGACGGCATGACGATGGTGGTCGTCACCCATGAGATGGGCTTCGCCCGGTCCGCCGCCGACCGGGTCGTCTTCATGGCGGACGGCAGGATCGTCGAGGAGACCACCCCGGACGAGTTCTTCAGCAACCCGCGCAGCGACCGTGCCAAGGACTTCCTGTCCAAGATCCTCCACCACTGACACCACTGACATCACTGACATCACTGACACCACTGACACCGCGGCGCCGCAGCACCGCACCACACGGCGGGTCGCCGCCCGACCAGCAGCCCCCAGGGGTGATCCTCATGAACGCGACCAGGACCGGCGGGAAGACCGCCAGGGCCGGCGTGGCCGCCGCCGCGGCCGTCGTCCTCTCCCTCACCTCCGCAGGACTCGCCGACGGCGCGACCGCCGCCGTGCCGCGCGACCACGGCGGCGACGAGATCACCGTCGGCATCAAGTACGACCAGCCCGGCATCGGCCTCAAGACCCCGGACGGCACGTACACCGGCTTCGACGTCGACGTGGCCACCTACATCGCCAAGGAGCTGGGCCACGACCCGTCCGACATCGTCTGGAAGGAGGCCAAGAGCGCGGACCGCGAGACGCTGCTCCAGCGCGGTGACGTGGACTTCATCGCGGCCTCGTACTCCATCAACGACGAGCGCGCGGAGAAGGTCGACTTCGCCGGCCCCTACCTCCTGGCCCACCAGGACGTGCTCATCCGGGCCGACGACGACTCCATCAAGAAGCCTTCCGACCTGAACAACAAGCGGCTCTGCTCGGTCACCGGCTCGACGTCCGCGCAGAACGTCAAGGAGAAGCTGGCACCCGACGCCCAGCTCCAGGAGTACGGCGGCTACTCCGAGTGCCTGACCGGACTGGAGAACGGCGTCATCGACGCCGTCACCACCGACGACTCGATCCTCGCCGGGTACGCCGCACAGAGCCAGTTCAAGGACAAGTTCAAGCTCGGCGGCTTCAAGATGAGCAACGAGAACTACGGCATCGGCGTCCAGAAGGGCAGCGAACTCAAGGCCCGGATCAACACGGCCCTGGAGAAGATGGTCGCCGACGGCTCCTGGGACGCCGCGGTGAAGAAGAACTTCGGGCCGGCGAACTACCAGAACGAACCCGCCCCCGAGATCGGCGTCGTCGTGAAGTGAGCGGGCCGCCGTGTTCGACTTCCTCCAGGGGTACGACCTGCTCGGAGCCTTCTGGGTGACGGTGCAGCTCACCGTCTACTCGGCGATCGGCTCCCTCGTCTGGGGGACGCTGCTGGCGGCCATGCGCGTCAGCCCCGTCCCCCTCATGCGGGGCTTCGGCACCGTCTACGTCAACGTCGTCCGCAACATCCCCCTCACCGTCATCATCGTCTTCACCTCGCTCGGCCTCTTCCAGACGCTCGGCGTCAGCATGGGCGCGGACCGGTTCACCACGATCAACTTCCGGCTCGCCGTCCTCGGCCTCATCGCCTACACGAGCGCCTTCGTCTGCGAGGCCCTGCGCTCCGGCATCAACACGGTTCCCCTCGGCCAGGTCGAGGCGGCCCGCGCGATCGGGCTCAGCTTCCCCCAGGTCCTGCGGATCATCGTGCTCCCGCAGGCCTTCCGCTCCGTCGTCGGCCCCCTCGCCAACGTCCTCATCGCGCTCACCAAGAACACCACGGTGGCCGCCGCCATCGGGGTCGCCGAAGCGGCCCTGCTGATGCGGGAGATGATCGAGAACGAGGCCCAACTCATCCTCATCTCCGCGATCTTCGCCGTCGGCTTCATCTGCCTGACCCTGCCCACCGGCCTGTTCCTCGGCTGGGTGGCCAAGAAGGTGGCGGTGAAGCGGTGAAGACCAGACCCACCGTCCTCTACGACGTCCCCGGACCCCGCGCCCGGCGCCGCAACCTCCTCTGGACCCTGCTCTTCCTGGTCGCGCTCGCCCTCGTCGTGTGGTGGGTCCTGGCGGGCCTCGCGGCGAAGAACCAGCTCGAATGGTCCAAGTGGGCCCCCTTCTTCACCGACGCCCGCGTCTGGGAGACGTACCTCCTCCCGGCCCTGGAGAACACCGTGATCGCCGCCGGCCTGGCCATGGTGATCGCGCTGCCCCTCGGCGCCCTCCTCGGTGTCTCGCGCCTCTCCGAGCACCGGACCGTCCGCGGCGGCGCGGGCACGGTCGTCGAGTTCTTCCGCGCCATCCCCGTCCTGATCCTCATGCTCTTCGCGAACGCGGCCTACTCCGAGTTCACCGACATCAGCCCCGACACCCGCCCGCTGTACGCCGTCGTGACCGGCCTCGTCCTCTACAACGCCTCCGTGCTCGCCGAGGTCGTCCGGGCCGGCATCCTCTCGCTCCCCTCCGGCCAGACCGACGCGGCGAAGGCCATCGGCATGCGCAAGGGCCAGACCATGGTGTACGTCCTCCTCCCGCAGTCGGTCACGGCGATGCTGCCCGCGCTCGTGTCCCAGCTCGTCGTCATCGTCAAGGACACCGCGCTCGGCGGCGCCATGCTCGGCTTCTCCGAACTCCTCGCCTCGGTCCGCCCGATGAGCGCCAACTACGGGGCCAACACCATCGCCTGCTTCACCGTCGTCGCGGTGATCTTCGTCCTCCTCAACTTCGCCCTCACCAGCTTCGCCTCCTGGCTCGAAGGACGGCTGCGCCGCGGCAAGAGGTCCACGGGCGCCGTCGTCGGAGCGGGCGCCGTGGAGGAGCTGGCCACCCCGGGCGAACACCGGGGGCCGCCCGACGGGACCCCCTGACGCCTCGGGTCCGCACCTCCCCCGGCGGTCGCACGCCCGTGCCGGACGGCGCCTCGCGCGCGTGCCCCGGCCGGGGACACGCGCGCGACACGGTCAGGCCCGGGGGAGGGCGAGCACCGCCACCGGGTCGGAGGTCGGACTCGGCGAACCACCGGCCGGTTCGACGGTGACCCCCACCCCGGACGCCTGCCGCACGGGCCCTTCGAGCAGGGTCGCCTCGGCGGTCGCGCCCGGGTCCATCAGCCCGGCGGACCGCATGCTCCCGCCGTCGTCGTACCAGAGCTGGTAGACCTTCCCGGCCGGCGGCGGCGCCATCCCGGAGGCCGCGAACACCGCCCGGTCCAGGGTGGACGAGACGACGACCGTCCCCACGGCGCCCCCTTCGAGCCGCGTGGTGGAGACCCGGGCGTCCGGGGCCGCCAGGACCTCGGCCACGGAGTCGTTCGCCTGACGCGCGCGGTCCGCCTCCTGCCGGGCGTCCTCGGCCGCGCCGTGCTGCCAGACGGCGACCCCGCCGAGCCCGACCGCCCCGGCCAGACACGCGGCCAGCGCCCAGTGCGACCACCGCCGGAAGCCGCGGACCCGGCGCGAGGCGCCCCCCGCCTTCGAGGTCGGCGGCGGCTCCTGGCGTACGGTCGCGATCCGCTCCAGGACACCCGCCCGCAGCGAGGCGGTCGGGGTCACCGCGACGGCGACGCCGAGCCGGGCGACCGTCTCGGTGAACTCGTGCACCTCCTGCGCGCAGGACGGGCACTGCGCCAGATGGCGCCGGACGGCCGCGTGCTCCTCGACGTCCAGGGCGTCGAGCACGTACGCGCCGGTCAGCATGTGCGGATCCGCGGCGTTCACACGCCCACCCCCAGACAGTCACGGAGCCGGATGAGACCGTCGCGCATCCGCGCCTTGACGGTCCCCAGCGGCACCGCCAGCAGTTCCGCGACCTCGCGGTAGGTGAGGCCCCGGTAGTACGCCAGGGTCACCGACTGGTGCTGCAGCTCGGTGAGACCGCGCAGACAGCGCCGGACCTGCTCGCGCTCCAGCCGGCCCTCCACCTGCTCCACCACCTCGTCGTAGGCCGCCGCGTGGTCCAGGAGCGCCGCCCGCCTCTCGCGGTCCGACGCCGCCTGCTCCGAGCGGACCCGGTCGACGGCCCTGCGGTGCGCCAGCATCAGGACCCAGTTCATCACCGACCCCCGCTCGGGCTGGTAGCGGGCCGCCGTGCGCCACACCTCGACCAGCACCTCCTGCGCCACCTCCTCCGACTGGGCGGCGTCCCTCAGGACGGTCCGGACGAGGCCCAGCACGGGGCCGGACACGGCGTCGAACACGGCCGTGAAGGCCTGCTGGTCGCCGAGCGCCACCCGGCCCATCAGCTCGGGAAGGTCCGGGGCCGCGGGTCGGACGTCTCCGATCCACACGTTCTCTGTCACCGGCGGTTTCCTCCAGGGATCACATCAGTACGGGAGGTATTCGGAGCCGACGGCCCCGCGGACGGGTGTGCGGGAGACCTTTCCGCACAGCCCGGTCCGCCGAGGCGGGTCGGCCGTTCCTCATCCCTCATTCGGCCGATCGGGGGCATCCGGACGCGGCCCCGCCCCGAATCACTCGTGAGGGCCGCTCCGACCGGTCGGCCCCGAGGCTAGGAGTGATCGATCATGAACACCCAGACCTTCAGCCGTGCCACCGTCGCCGTCACCGCCGCCGTCCTGCTGCCACTCGGCCTGACCGCCTACTCGGCCCAGGCGGGCGACGGCGGGTCGGCGTCCTCGTCGAGCGCGGCCGCCGCGAAGGCCGACGGCCCGTTCGGCCCCGGGTGCGCCGCGATCCCGAAGGAAGGCGCCGGCTCCCTCGCCGGGATGGCCGACGACCCGGTCGCCACGGCGGCCTCGAACAACCCCGAGCTCTCCACGCTGGTCACCGCCGTCAAGCAGGCCGGACTCGTCGACACCCTGAACAACGCGAAGGACATCACGGTCTTCGCGCCCACCAACGCCGCCTTCGCCAAGATCCCGAAGGCCGACCTGGACAAGGTCCTCGCCGACAAGGCGATGCTGACGGACATCCTCACGTACCACGTGGTGGGGCAGAAGCTGACCCCGCAGCAGATGGAGAACGGCTCCTTCGAGACCCTCCAGAAGAGCAAGCTGACCACCAAGGGCTCCGGCGAGTCCTTCACCGTCAACGACTCCGCGAAGGTGGTCTGCGGCAACGTCCCCACCGCCAACGCCACGGTCTACATCATCGACACCGTGCTGATGCCCAAGTAGCGGCGTCCGCCCCGGGGGCACCGTCCTCCGGCCCCGTCGCGGCCCGGCCGATCCGGCCGGGGTGCGGCGGGGCCGTCGTACGAGGACGTCAGCGGCGGGGGACGGGCACCTCGCCCAGTTCCTCGTTCAGGGCGTCCAGGAAGCGCACGGCCGCGGCCAGCTCCTCGCCGTCGAACCGCAGCCGGGCCCGCTCCGCCGCCTGGGCCAGCGGCATGAAGTAGCTCCGCGCGGCCGCCCGCGCCCCCTCCACGTAGTGCACGTGGACGACCCGGCGGTCGGCGCTCTCCCGGGAGCGGCGGATGTGCCCGGCCCGTTCGAGCCGGTCCAGGCAGGCCGTGACCGCCCCCGAGGTCAGCCCCAGGTGCTCGCGCAGCCGCCCGGGCGTCAGCGGCTCCGGACTGTCCAGCACGACCGAGAGCGCCTGCACGTCCGTGGGATGCAGTCCCTGCGCGAGCGCGAAACCATGGACCAGCCGATTGATCTCACCGTTCGTCCGCCGCAGCGCGCGGGCGAAGCTGTGCGCATCACCCGGCGTCCGCCCGTGCGCGGTCCCACCGGTCTCGGGTTCCTCTGTTCTGGCCACACGATCAGCCTATAGAAACCGGCCCCCCGCATCCGAGGCGGCCGCACCCGTGGAAGAGAACAGGTGGAAACCCATCCCCCGGCCGGTGGGGGAGTGCGACACCCGACAGCGGAACGGAGCAGATCCATGAGCGACGCGTCAGGGCACGAGACACCGGGGCCCCTGTGCCTGGTCACCGGTGCCAGCGGCTACATCGGCGGCCGCCTCGTCCCCGAACTCCTGGAGGCCGGTTTCCGGGTGCGGTGCCTGGCCCGCACCCCCGCGAAACTGCGGGACCACCCCTGGGCCGGGGAGGTGGAGATCGTCCAGGGGGACGTCACCGACGCCGACACCCTCGGCCCCGCCTTCGACGGCGTGGACGTCGCCTACTACCTGGTGCACGCCCTGGGGGCGGGCCCCGGCTTCGAGCACACCGACCGCGCCGCGGCCCGCACCTTCGCCGTGCGGGCCCGCTCCGCCGGCGTGGGGCGCATCGTCTACCTGGGCGGTCTCACCCCCCGCGGCGTCCCCGAGGAGGAGCTCTCCCCGCACCTGCGCTCACGCGCCGAGGTCGGACAGATCTTCCTGGCGTCCGGGGTCCCCACCACGGTCCTCCGCGCCGCCGTCATCATCGGATCCGGCTCCGCCTCCTTCGAGATGCTCCGCTACCTCACCGAGCGGCTGCCCGTGATGGTCACCCCGAGCTGGGTCCGCACCCGGATCCAGCCGATCGCCGTCCGGGACGTCCTGCGCTACCTGGTCGGCAGCGCGCGCATGCCCGCCGAGGTCAGCCGGGCCTTCGACATCGGCGGCCCCGACGTCCTCACGTACCTCGGCATGATGCGCCGCTACGCCTCCGTCGCCGGCCTGCCCCGGCGGCTCATCTTCCCCGTGCCGGTCCTCACCCCGCGGCTGTCCAGCCACTGGATCGGCCTGGTCACCCCGGTGCCCCGGTCGATCGCCCGCCCGCTCGCGGAGTCGCTCCGCCACGAGGTCGTCTGCCACGAGCACGACATCGCCGCGTGGGTGCCGGACCCGCCCGGCGCCCCGCTCCGCTTCGAGCGGGCCCTCGACCTCGCCCTCCAGCGGGTCCGCGAGGCGAAGACCACCACCCGCTGGTCCTCCGCGTCGCTGCCCGGGGCGCCGAGCGACCCCCTGCCCACCGACCCCGACTGGGCGGGCGGCAGCCTCTACACCGACGAGCGCGAACTGGACGTCGGGGCCTCACCGCAGGCGCTGTGGCGGGTCGTCGAGGGCATCGGCGGGGAGAACGGCTGGTACTCCTTCCCCCTCGCCTGGGCCGTCCGCGGCTGGCTGGACCGACTGGTCGGCGGCGTCGGCCTGCGCCGGGGCCGCCGCGACGCCCAGCACCTGCGGGCGGGGGACTCCCTGGACTTCTGGCGGGTGGAGGAGATCGAGCGCGGCCGACTGCTGCGGCTGCGCGCCGAGATGAGGATCCCGGGACTCGCCTGGCTGGAGATGTACGCCGAGAGCGACGGGAACGGGGCCGCCCGCTACCGCCAGCGCGCCCTGTTCCACCCGCGCGGACTGGCCGGCCACGCCTACTGGTGGAGCGTCGCCCCGTTCCACGCCGTGGTCTTCGGCGGCATGGCCCGCAACATCGCGCTGACGGCGGAGGCGAGCGAGGCCGAGGGCACGGGCGCCGAGGACCGGAGCCCGGCCGGGGAGCCCGAGCCGGCGGGGACCGCCACCGCGGGGAAGCGACCGCTTTCGGCCGGAGAGTCGCCCGGATCCGGCGCATCCGGCGCGCCTCCGGGGGCGGAATGACCCCGCACGCCCGTACAGCGACCACCGGAGCGGCGCCCCGCCGAGCCGGTCGGCGATCCCCTCCAGGAGCGGTCCCATGAACGTCTCGGTCGTCCTCTTCACCTCGGACCTCCGTGTCCACGACCATCCGCCGCTGCGCGCCGCGCTCGGCCGGGGAGGCGAGGTCGTCCCCCTCTTCGTCCGGGACCCGGCCGTGGCCCGGGTGGGCGGCACCTCCCCGAACCGCGACGCGTTCCTCGCGGACTGCCTCGCCTCCCTCGACGCGGGACTGCGGGAGCGCGGCGGCCGGCTCGTGGTGCGCTCGGGCGACCCGGTCGAGGAGGTGTGCGCCGTGGTGCGCGAGGCCGACGCCGACGTCGTCCACATGGCGGCCGGCTGCAGCGGCTTCGCCCGGCGCCGCGAGGACCGGCTCCGCCGCGCCCTGGAGGCGGACGGACGGCGCCTGTACGTCCACGACGCCGTCGTCACGGCGCTGCCCACCGGCGCGGTGACGCCGGCCGGCTCGGACCACTACGCCGTCTTCACCCCGTACTTCCGCCGCTGGGCGCAGGAGCGGCTGCGCGAGCCGATCACGGCCCCGCGCGTGGTCCGGATGCCGGAGGGCGTCCGCTCGGAGGACCTGCCGGCCCGGGCGGACGTCGCCGACGTCTCCGAGGGGCTCGCCGCGGGCGGCGAGGCGGAGGGCAGGAAGCGGCTCTCGGCCTGGCTGTCGCGGGGTGTCGACGCCTACGAGGACGGCCATGACGACCTGGCGGGCGACGCCACCTCCCGTCTGTCGCCCTACCTCCACTTCGGCGCCGTCTCGGCGTCCGAGGCGGTCCACCGGGCCCGCGCGCGGGGCGGGGCGGGCGCCGAGGCGTTCGTCCGCCAGCTCTGCTGGCGCGACTTCCACCACCAGGTGCTGGCCGCGCGCCCCGAGGCCTCCGTCGACGACTACCGCACCAAGCACGACCGCTGGCGGCGTGGGAAGGAGGCGGAGGCCGACCTCCTGGCGTGGCGCGAGGGCCGCACGGGCTACCCGGTGGTCGACGCCGCGATGCGGCAGCTCGCCCACGAGGGGTGGATGCACAACCGGGGGCGGCTGCTCGCCGCGTCGTTCCTGACCAAGACGCTGTACATCGACTGGCGGGAGGGGGCCCGGCACTTCCTCGACCTGCTGGTCGACGGCGACGTCGCCAACAACCAGCTCAACTGGCAGTGGATGGCGGGCACGGGCACGGACACGCGCCCCAACCGGGTGCTCAACCCGGTGACCCAGGGCAAGCGGTACGACCCGGACGGCGCGTACGTACGCCGCTGGGTGCCGGAGCTCGAAGGCATCGAGGGCTCCGCGGTGCACGACCCGTGGAAGCTGCCGGGGCTGGAGCGGGCCCGCTACGACTACCCGGACCCGGTGGTCGACCTCGCCGACGGCCTCGCCCGCTTCCGGCACGCCCGGGGTCAGGACGAGGACTGACCCCTCCTCACGCGCGGGGCGGGTGCTCCGGACCCCGGCCGGTCGCGACCGCCGAGGGTCCCTGGGGGCGCGGGGCGGCGCACAGACCGCTCAGCAGGGACAGGGCCTCCCGCAGCCCGGTGGGCCGCAGCATGCCCGGACCGAGGGTCCGGCCCGCCCAGCCGGGTCCCGTGAGGAGGACCGCCGTCCGGGACCGGGCGCCCCTGACGCCCCATGAGGTCTCGGACACGTGGCGCGCCAGGGGGTGGTTCGCCGTCGAGCGGGCCTGGGCCCACAGCACGACCGCGGCGGGGCCGGTCCTGCGGACCGCCTGGTCGAGCGCCTCCGGCGGCACGGCGCCGCCGAACATCAGGGTGGGGAGCCCGAGTTCGGCCAGTCCGGCGGCGAGCGCCTCCAGCGGGAGGGTGTGCTGCTCGTGGGGCACGCAGGCGAGCAGGACCGGCCGCGTGCCGCCCTTCGGGAGCCCGGTGCGGCCCGGCGCGACGACCCGGCGCAGTGCCGTGGAGACGTGCCAGGACAGCAGGTGCTCCACCTCGACGTAGCGGTCCTCCGAGGTCTCCCACTTGCGGCCCACGGCGTGCAGCGCGGGCGCCAGCACCTCCTCCCACGCGGTGACCAGTCCGTACCGGGCGATCGCGGAGTCCATGATCTCGTCCATGGCGGCGGAGTCGAGCCGGACGGCCGCGCGGCCCAGGCCCCGCAGTTCCATGCGCACGTCGCCGGGCACCGGTTCGCGGGCGCCCGGCTCGGCGGCGGGAGCCTCTCCGGGGAGGGGGGCGGAGGGCACGGGAGTGTCGGCGAACTCGACGGACTCGACGGGAACGGCGGGCGCGGCGGGGTCTGCGGGCTCGACGGGGACGGCCGGGGCCGCTCCGGCGGCTCCGGCCCCGGCCCGGGCCGTCCTGGCGGCCTCCGCCGGCGGGACCCCGGCGGCCGTCAGGCGGCACATCTCCTGGAGGACGGCGATGTCGTGCGGGCTCCACCGGCGGTGCCGGCCGCTCTCGTGGGCGGCGGGGCCGATGCCGTAGCGCCGGTCCCAGGAACGCAGGGTGGTGGGGGCGACACCCAGGCGGCGCGCGACCGCACCGCTGGTGAGACCCGGCGAGGATTCGGTCATGACTCCACCATACGACGCACGAACGATGCGAATGGTGTGAGTGCCTCGTCGGGACGGACTCTGGGGACAGCCCGACAGGGTCCACCCACAGCAGACCGGTCCACTCCGGTCCAGGTCACACAGGAGGCGGGTCGCCATGACCGTACAGGTTGATCTCGCCCGGCCGTCGCTCCCGAACGGGGCGCCGTCCCTGTCCGACCGCGAGGTCGCGGACGGGTTCGTGCGCGGCGACGAGCGCTGCCTGGCCGCGGCGTACGACCGCTGGCACGGCCTGGTGCACACCATGGCCGCCCGCACGCTCGGGGACGTCAGGGAGGCCGAGGACGTGGGCCAGCAGGTCTTCCTCGCCGCCTGGCGGGGACGCGCCGGCTACCGGCCGGAGCGCGGCCCCTTCCCCGGCTGGCTCGTGGGCATCACCCGGCGGAAGATCGCCGACACCCTCTCGGCCCGCACCCGCCGCCGTGACCTGGTGGCCGCCGCCGGCGCCCGGCTGCCGCTCACCGAGGACTCCGGGGCCGACCACGACACGGTCCTCGACCGGATCGTCGTGACGGGCGAGCTGGCCAAGCTCCCCGCCCCGCAGCGCGAGGTCCTCGCCATGGCCTTCTACGGCGACCTCACCCAGGTGCAGATCGCCGAGCGCACCGGAATGCCGCTCGGCACCGTGAAGAGCCACGCGAGGCGCGGCCTCGACCGGATGCGCCGCTCGCTGAGCCGCCCGCCGGGCGGTCCCGGGCTCTCCGCACCCTGCTGACCTGCCGGAACGCCCCGGTGGACGGTCTCACGACCGTCCACCGGGGCGTTCCGCGGTGTCACCCGTCCCGGTGAATCCGTCAAACCGATGCGCGATCGATGCCGAATGAGGAACATGACCCTCTCCGCGCCCCGGCGCGCGCCCACCCGCACCGACCGCCTCCTGGCCGCCGCCGGCGGCCTGGTCGCCGGATACGTCTCCCTCGCCGTCGCCGACCTCGCCTCCTTCTGGGTACGGCCCGAGGCGAGCCCGGTGACCGCCGTCGGCGGCGCCGTCGTCGACCGGACCCCGGCGGCCGTCAAGGAATGGGCCATCCGCCAGTTCGGCGAGAGCGACAAGGCCGTCCTCCAGCTCGGCATCCTGCTCGTCCTCGGCGTGCTCGCCGCCGCCGTCGGACTCCTCGCCCTGCGCCGCCGACTGCTCGGCTCGGCGGCCGTCGGGGCGTTCGGCCTCCTCGGGGCCCTGGCGGCCGTCACCCGTCCGGACTCCGACTCCGCGCTCGACGCCGTGCCCTCGCTCGCCGGCGCCGCCGTCGGCGCGGCCCTGCTGTACGCCCTGACCGGGATCCTCACCCGAAGAGCCGGTACGGGGCCGGCGGCCGCCCGCGCCGACCGCCGGACCTTCCTGGTCGCCGCCGCCTCCGCCGGCCTCGCCGCCACGGGGGCCGCCGCCGTCGCCCGGGCGGTCGGCAGCCCCGTCGAGGAGAACGCCGCCGCCTCCCGCGCCGCCCTGCGCCTGCCCCGGCCCGCCTCGCCCGCGCCGCCCGTGCCCCCCGGCGCCCAGCTCCAGGTCCCCGGCATCAGCCCGTTCGTCACCCCCAACCGCGACTTCTACCGCGTCGACACCGCGCTCGTCGTCCCCCGGGTCGACGCGGCCCGCTGGCGGCTGCGCATCCACGGCAGCGGGGTCCGCGAGGAACGCACCGTCACCCTGCCGCAGCTCATGAGCCGCCGGGTCGTGGAGCGGGACGTCACCCTCGCCTGCGTCTCCAACGAGGTCGGCGGCCCGTACGTCGGCAACGCCCGCTGGCTCGGCGTGTCCCTCGCCGACCTCCTGCGCGAGGCGGGCGTCCGGCCGCCCTCCGAGGGCGGGCCCGCCGACCAGCTGGTCGCCCGCTCCGTCGACGGCATGACCATCGGCACCCCGGTCGAGCAGGTCATGGACGGCCGCGACGCCCTCCTCGCCTTCGGCATGAACGGCGAACCCCTGCCGTTCACCCACGGCTTCCCCGTCCGCATGGTCGTCCCCGGCCTCTACGGGTACGTCTCCGCCTGCAAGTGGATCGCCTCGATCGAACTCACCACCTTCGCCGCGTACGACGCCTACTGGGTTCCCCGCGGCTGGGCCGCCCAGGCCCCCGTCAAGACCGAGTCCCGCATCGACACCCCCCGCCCCCTGGCCCGCGTCGCACCGGGCGCCGTCGCGGTCGCCGGGGTCGCCTGGGCCCAGCACCGGGGCATCCGCCGGGTCGAGGTGCGGATCGACGACGGCCCCTGGCAGGAGGCCGAACTCGGCGCCGAGGACAGCGGCGACACCTGGCGGCAGTGGCTGCACCGGTGGCCGGCCGCCCCCGGCCGCCACACCCTCACCGTGCGCGCCACCGACGGCACCGGCGCCACCCAGCCCGAGGAGCGCACCGGCACCATGCCGAACGGGGCCCAGGGATGGCACTCGGTCGTCGTGGAGGTGGACGACGCGTAGCCGCCGTGCGCGAAGTGAAGGAGCCGTGACGGTCGAAGGGGGTAGCCGTGACGGTCGGGGTGCGGCATCGTGACGGTCGGAAGGGTGTCGCAGCTCCGGTCCGGACCGCGTAACGAACCGGTGCCGCCCGCCCGTTCGTCGTTCTCATGAGGGAGACTGCTCCCGTGCGTGGACATCTGCCGGACGAGAACCCCGGTTTCGTGGGGCGCCGCACGGAACTGGAGCGGATCTCCGCCGCCTTGGCGGAGCACCGCCTCGTCACCGTGACCGGCGTCGGGGGAGTCGGGAAGACCCGGCTCGCGCTGCGTGCCGCGCACCGGGCCGCCGGGCTGTACCCCGACGGCGCCTGGTGGACCGACCTCGCCCAGCTCGACGGCGACCGGCTGCTCGTCGCGCTCGTCGCCGACTCCGTCGACCTCTCCGACCACACCCCGGGCATGGCGGCCACCGGCCTCTGCCACCGGCTCGCCGACGACCGGCTGCTGCTCGTCCTCGACTCCTGCGAGCACCTCGCGGAACCCTGCGCACGGCTCGTGGCCGAACTCCTCGCCGCCGCCCCCGGGCTGACCGTCCTCACCACCAGCCGCCGGCCGCTCGGCGTCGACGGCGAGCAGGTCGTCGCCCTCGACCCGCTGCCGCCCGCCGGGGTGGACGCCCTGGAGCTGCTCCGCGGGGCCGCCGGCGAGGAGTTCACCGCCGCGGGTCCGGCCGGCGAGATCTGCGTCCGCCTCGAAGGCATCCCCCTCGCCCTGGAACTCGCCGCCGCCCAGATCCGCATCCAGGGCGCCGAGGCCGTCCGGGACCAGCTCGGCACCCGCTTCGACGCCCCGCCGTCCGCCCGCTTCGACCTCCTCGCGCACACCGAGCGGGTCTGGCCGAGCCGCCACCAGACCCTGCGGGCGGCCATCGGCTGGAGCCACGAGCTCAGCGCCCCCCTCGAACGGCTCCTCTGGGCCCGCCTCTCGGTCTTCCGCGGCCCCTTCGACCTGGCCTCGGCGACGGCCGTGTGCATCGGCGGCCCGCTGAACCGCGCGACGCTGCCGGGCGCCCTCGACGGCCTCGTCCGCGCCTCCGTGGTCCGCCCGCCGGACGCCGCCGGACGCCTGCGGATGCTCGACACGATCCGCGCGTACGGCGCGACCTGGCTGGACCGGACCGGCGAGACCGCGGCGGTCGCCGACCGGCACGCCGCGCACTTCCGCGGCCTCGCGCGGCGCGGCGAGGCGGACTGGCACGGCGCCCGCCAGCTGCGCTGGTACCGGACGGTCGACTCCCACCACACCGACCTGCGCCTCGCCCTCGACCGGCTGCTGCGGACCGATCCCGACGCGGCCCTCGACCTCATCGGCTCGGTCGCCTTCGCCTGGTCCTGCCGCGGCCGTCTCCGCGAGGCCCGCGACGGCCTCGAACAGGCCCTGCTGCTCAGCGGGGAGCGCGGCCGCACCCGGGCCCGCGCGCTGTGGGCGCTCGGCGTCACCCTCGTCCTCCAGGGCGAGTTCGGTCCGGCGCAGGACGTGAGCGAGCAGTGCGCCCGGGAGGCCCGGTTCGCGGAGCACACCGTCCACCGGGACCGGCCCGGCGACCTCACCCTGGACGCGGCCGCGCTCGCCGGGCTCCTCGCGCTGACCACCGGCCGCCCGATGGCCGCGCACGTGGTCGTGGGCCATGTGCTCGACGCGGCGCGGGGCGGCCCCGCCGACTCCGCGGCCCGGCTCCGCTGCCACCTCGTCCGGGTCTTCGCCCTGACGGGCCTCGGCCGGCTCGGCGAGGCCAGGGAGCGGGCCCTGGCCCTGCGGGACCTGTGCGAGGAGCTCGACGAGCACTGGACCCGGACGGCGCTGGAGTACCAGCTGTCCCTCACCGGGCTCCTGGAGGGCGACCCGGCGCGGGCCGCCGGGCATGCCCGCGCGATGCTCGAAGGGACCCGGGGGCTCGGCGCCAGTCTGGGCGTGGCCCTCGGCCTCGACGTCCTCGCCACGGCCCTCGCGGCGGCCGGCGACGGCGAACGCGCGGCGGACGTCTCGGGTACGGGGGAGGCGTACTGGCGCTCCACCGGGCAGGCCCGCCGCGGACTGCCCGGCCTGCGGGCGCTGCACGAGAAGTACACGGACACCGCCCGCGCGACGCTCGGCGAACCGGCCTACGAGGAGATCTTCGTCCGCGCCCTGACCGGGCTGCCCCAGGACGGTCTGGAGCGGGCCCTCGGCGACCCCCGGCACGCCTGAGGCGGCGCCCCGGGCCCCCGACCCGGCCCTCCGCCCGAGGTGCCGGGCCGCCGGCCGCGGCGCACCATGGGGGCATGGACGGATCGCCGGGCGGTCTGGGCGCCGTCAGCGCCCCGGGACGCGTGGCCGGGCCGGACGAGGGCGTCACCATGGAGGAACTGGCCCTCGCCGCCCGCAACCACGGGCTCCCGCTGGAAGCGCTGCGGTACGACGTCACCCCGCCCGGACTGCACTACGTCCTGGTGCACTACGACATCCCCGACACCGGTGCCGAGAGCTGGCGGCTCACCGTCGGCGGCCGCGTCCTGCGCCCCCTCTCCCTCGATCTGGACGCGCTGCGCTCCCGGCCCGCGGTCACCCGCCGGGTCACGCTGGAGTGCGCCGGGAACGGCCGCGCCCTGCTCTCCCCCCGCCCGGTCAGCCAGCCCTGGCTGGTCGAGGCGGTCGGCACCGCCGACTGGACCGGCGTCCCCCTCGCCGGGCTCCTCGCGGAGGCGGGGATCGCGGAGGACGCCGTCGAGGCGGTGTTCTCCGGCGCCGACCACGGCGTGGAGCGGGGAGTCGAGCAGGACTACCGGCGGAGCCTCCCGCTGACGACCGCCGCGGATCCCGCCCGGGACGTCCTCGTCGCGTATGCCATGAACGGGGCGCCCCTGCCCCCGCAGCACGGCAGTCCGCTCCGGCTCGTCGTCCCCGGCTGGTACGGCATGGCCCACGTGAAGTGGCTCCGCGACATCACGCTCACGGACACCCCCTACACCGGCTTCCAGCAGGCCGCTGCCTACCGCGTACGGCAGTCGCCCGAGGAGCCAGGGGAGCCCGTCACGCTCATGGCCCCCCGGGCCCTCATGGCGCCGCCCGGCTTCCCCGACTTCCAGTCCAGGGCCCGGGTGGTGCGGCCCGGCCCCGTCACCCTCACCGGCCGCGCCTGGTCGGGCCGCGGCCCGGTCGTCCGCGTCGAGGTGAGCGAGGACGGCGGGGCGGCGTGGACCGCGGCGGAGCTCGTCCGGGACACCGCGCACCCCTGGGCCTGGTCCGCCTGGCGCGCCGCGTGGACGGCGATGCCGGGGCTGCGCCACCTGACCGTGCGGGCGACGGACGCCGCGGGCGGGGTCCAGCCGCTCGCGGCACCGTGGAACCGCGGCGGCTTCGCCAACAACCTCGTCCAGCGGGTCGAGGTCCTCTGCGCCCCGGACGCCGCCGGGCCCTGACCGGGGCGGCCGGTCCCGGAGGCGGCGGGGGCCGGGCGACGCCGCCCCGCCCCGGTGCGTAGAGTCGACGTCGGCAGTCCCGAACCCGACGAGGAGACCCCCGTGACCGACCCGGCGTCCACCGCCCGCCAGCAGCAGATCGCCCGGGACCTCCAGGTGGCCGAGACCTTCGACCCGCGGGCCGAGATCGAGCGCCGCGTGGCCTTCCTGACCGAGCGGCTCACCTCAACCGGTCTGCGCTCCCTGGTCCTCGGCATCAGCGGCGGCGTGGACTCCACCACCGCCGGACGCCTCTGCCAGCTGGCCGTCGAGCGGGCCCGCGCCGCCGGACACGAGGCCGTCTTCTACGCGATGCGCCTGCCGTACGGCGTGCAGGCCGACGAGAAGGACGCGCAGACCGCGCTCGGCTTCATCCGCGCCGACGAGGTCCTCACGGTGGACGTGAAGGCCGCGAGCGACGCCGCCCTGGACGCCGCCCTCGCCGGCGGTGTGGCCTTCCGCGACGCCCACCACCAGGACTTCGTGCAGGGCAACATCAAGGCCCGCCAGCGCATGATCGCCCAGTACGCCGTCGCGGGGGCCCGCGACGGGCTCGTCGTGGGCACCGACCACGCCGCCGAGGCCGTGTCCGGCTTCTTCACCAAGTTCGGCGACGGCGCCGCCGACGTCGTGCCGCTCACCGGACTCACCAAGCGCCGCGTCCGCGCGGTCGCGGCCGAGCTCGGCGCCCCGTCCGAACTGGTCTGGAAGACCCCCACGGCCGACCTGGAGACCCTGGACCCGGGCAAGCCCGACGAGGACGCCCTCGGTGTCACGTACGACGACATCGACGACTTCCTGGAGGGGAAGCCGGTCGCCGAGGCCGCGTTCGCCACGATCGTGCGCCGCTACGAGCTCACCGAGCACAAGCGGCAGCTGCCGATCGCGCCCTGAGCGCCCCGCTCCCGGCCCGGGCGGCGGGCGGCGGGCACGCGGCGGATCCTGGAAGGGGCGCCCCGGACCGGGGCCCCGGAAAGGAGCACGTCATGTTCGGCGACACCCCGGCGTTCAGCGGCTTCTCGGTCGACGACCTGGACGCCGCCCGCCGCTTCTACGGCGAGACCCTCGGTCTGCGGGTGGGCGAGGAGGGGGAGGGCGACATGCGGATGCTCTTCCTCACCCTGGCGGGCGGCGTCCGGGTCTTCGTCTACCCGAAGGACGACCACGCCCCCGCCACGTTCACGATCCTCAACTTCGCGGTCGACGACATCGACCGCGCCGTGGACGAGCTGACCGGTCGCGGAGTGGCCCTGGAGCGCTACGAAGGATTCGAGGCCGACGCCAGGGGCGTCGTCCGGGCCGAGGGCGGACCGGCCATCGCCTGGTTCAAGGACCCCGCGGGCAACGTCCTGTCGGTGCTCCAGGAGCCCGGCTGAGCCACGGCGGCCGCGGTGCCGGGCCGTCGGTCCGGCCCCCCGCCCCCGCATGCTCCGCGCCCCTGAGCGGACCGCTCCCCAGCGGACCGCCCCGCCCCCGAACGGCCCGGCCCGGGTGCGCCCCGGCCCCGTACCGCCTCGAATGGGAGGGTGACCGCGCCGCCCGACGACTGCCTCGCCCGCAACGAGTGGATCTGCGGCGCCTACCTCTCCAGCCGCAGCGAGATCCTCACCGACGCCGTCGTCGAGCACCTCCGGCTGACCGCCGTCTCGGTCGCCCTCGCCCTCGCGCTCGCCCTCCCGCTCGCGGTGGCCGCCCGCCGGTGGCGCTGGGCGGCCGGTCCCGTCCTCGGGATCACCACGCTCCTGTACACGATCCCGGCGCTCGCCATGTTCTCGCTGCTGCTGCCCTGGTACGGGCTGTCCGCGTCCCTGGTCGTGGCCGGTCTCGTCCTGTACTCCCTCACCCTCCTGGTCCGGAACATCCTGGCCGGACTCCGCGCCGTCCCCGAGGAGACCCGGCAGGCCGCCCGCGGCCTCGGGTACGGGCCGGTGCGGCTGCTGCTCACCGTCGAACTGCCGCTCGCGGTGCCGTCCGCCATGGCCGGGCTCCGCATCGCCACGGTCTCGGCCGTCTCCCTCGTCACGATCGGCGCGATCGTGGGCCACGGAGGCCTCGGCAACCTCGTCTACGCGGGGATGAACACCTACTTCAAGGCGCAGGTGCTCACCGCCTCCGTGCTCTGCGTGGTGATCGCCGTCGCAGCCGACCTGCTCCTCGTCGGCGCCCAGCGCCTGCTCACCCCCTGGACCCGCGGACGGTCGGCGTGAGCCGCCCCCCGGCCCCGCGGGCGGCGGGCGGACCGCGCCCCCGGAACCCGCGGGCGGCCGGAGCCCCCGGACCGGGAGCACCGCGGGCCTGCCGTACGCCCCCGTCCCCGAACCGCGGGGCGGCCCGATGACCACCCTGGCGGACTCCTGGTCCTGGCTCACCACGTCCGGGCACTGGTCCGGCGAGAACGGCGTCTGGCACCGGCTCGCCGAGCACCTCTTCCTCACCGTCGTCTGCCTCGTCATCAGCTGTGTGATCGCCCTGCCCGTCGCCCTCGTCCTCGGGCACCTCGGCAAGGGCGGCGCCCTCGCCGTGAACCTCTCCAACGTCGGCCGGGCCGTCCCCACCTTCGCGGTCCTCGTCCTGCTGCTGCTCAGCCCGATCGGGACGTACGGCCAGTGGCCGACGATCATCGCCCTGGTCCTCTTCGCGGTGCCGCCGCTGCTGACCAACGCGTACGTCGGGATGCGCGGCGTCGACCCCGACGTCGTCCGTGCCGCCCGGGGCATGGGCATGACGGGCCGCCAGACCCTGACCCTGGTGGAGGTGCCGCTCGCGCTGCCGCTGATCCTGACCGGGGTGCGGATCGCCGCCGTGCAGCTGGTGGCCACGGCCACCGTGGCCGCTCTCGCGGGCGGCGGCGGGCTCGGCAGGATCATCACGGCCGGGTTCAACCTCGCCTCCACCCCGCAGGTCGTCGCCGGGGCCTGCCTCGTCGCCCTCCTCGCGCTGCTCGTGGAGGGGGTCTTCGAGGCGGCCCAGCGGCTGGCCCCCGGTCGGCGGGGGAGGAGCGCGTGAGCGGACGTCCCCGCCCGCGCCGGTTCGCCGCCCCGGGCCTCCTCCTGGCGGTCTGCGCCGCCCTCGGCGGCTGCACCGCGGGACCGTCCCTGGAGGCGCAGGGCGAGGTCACGGCGCGGCCGGGCGACAGCCGCCGGCTGACCGTCGGCTCGGCCGGTTTCACCGAGAGCGACCTGCTGGCCCAGATGTACGCCCTGCTCCTCGAAGAGGCCGGATACGGCACGAAGATCCTCTCCGTCACCAACCGCGAGCTGTACGAGCCGGCCCTGGAGCGCGGCCAGATCGACGTGGTGGCGGAGTACGCGGCGACCTTCGCCGACTGGCTGAACGCCAAGGCCCACGGGCCCGAGGCGCCTCCCGTCGGCTCGCCCGACGCGGACGCCACCATGAAGGCCCTCCGCGCGCTCGCCACGCCCCGCGGTCTGACCGTCCTGGACGCGGGCCGCGCCGTGGACCAGAACGCCTTCGCCGTCACCGCCGAGTTCGCCGCGCGGCACCGCCTCAGGACCCTGAGCGACCTCGGCGCCACCGGGCTCCCGATCCGGCTCGCGGCCGGTGACGAGTGCGTACGGCGGCCGTACTGCGCGCCGGGGCTGCGGAAGGTCTACGGCATCGACGTCACGGCCGTCGACCCCAAGGGCGTGGGCACCACTCCGGCCAAGCAGGCCGTCCAGAACGGCCAGGACCAGCTGGTGCTCACCACGAGCACCGACGCCACCCTCGACGCGTTCGGTCTCGTCCTGCTGGAGGACGACCGGAACCTGCAGAACGCCGACCACATCGTCCCGGTGGTCAACCGCGCCCGGGCCGGCGGTCCGGGGGTCACCGGAGCGCTCTCCCGCCTCAACACGGTCCTGACCACCGCCGATCTGACCCTGCTCAACGAGCAGGTGGACAGCTGGCGGAGGCTGCCGGAGGACGTGGCGCGGAACTACCTGGTGTCGAAGGGACTCGTCACGGGGTGAGCCGCGAGGGGCCGTCCCCGTCAGCCCGCTGAACTGCGTCTCTTGTCATGACCCTTGCGAGGCGGTTCGCGCGGCTGCTCTTCATCCGTTAGGAAAGTTTCCTTCCATTCGAGTGTGTCCTCCCCGGCCCTCCCGGGCCTCGTTCGTCGTTCCGTGGAGACCCCCATGACTTCGGCACGAACCGCACGACCCCGCAGGACCCCCCCGACCCGGCATCCGACGCCTCGGCGTCGCCGGAACCGCCCTCGGCGCGCTGCTCCTCGGCCTCGCCGTCGCCCCGCCGACCGCGACCGCCGCCCCCGTCACCTACGAGGCGGAGACGGCCACCGTCTCCCGGGGCGCCGTCGAGTCCCACCACACCGGATTCACCGGCGGCGGCCCCAACGTCGACCACCTCACGGTCGACACCGCCACCGGCCCGCCGCCCACCGGCACCACACCCGCGGCGGTCAACGGCAGGCTGAAGGTCTGCGGCACCAAGCTCTGCAACACCCACGGCAAGCCGATCCAGCTCCGGGGCATGTCCAGCCACGGCACCCAGTGGTACGCCCAGTGCCTCACCGGCGGCTCGCTCGACGCCCTCGCCAAGGACTGGAAGGCCGACGTCCTGCGCGTCTCCACGTACGTCCAGGAGGGCGGCTACGAGACCGACCCGCGCACGTACACCGACCTCGCCCACTCCCTGATCGAGCAGGCCACCGCGCGCGGCATGCACGTGATCGTCGACTGGCACATGCTCGACCCCGGCGACCCGCACCACAACCTCGCCCGCGCCAAGACCTTCTTCACCGAGATCGCCCAGCGCCACGGCGCCAAGGCCAACCTGCTGTACGAGATCGCCAACGAGCCCAACGGCGTCGCCTGGTCCCGCATCAAGAGCTACGCCGAGCAGCTCATCCCGGTCATCCGAGCCAAGGACGCCCAGACCCCGATCCTCGTCGGCACCCGCGCGTGGTCCTCGTTCGGCGTCTCCGACGGCGCGAACGAGTCCGAGGTCGTGTCCAACCCGGTGAACGCCGCCAACATCATGTACACCTTCCACTTCTCCGCGTACTCGCACCGCGACGAGTACCTGAACACCCTCTCCCGCGCCGCCGACCGGCTGCCCGTCTTCGTCACCGAGTTCGGCACCCAGAACTACGCCGGCGAGGGCGCGAACGACTTCGCGATGTCCCAGCGCTTCCTCGGCCTGATGGCCGCGAAGAAGATCAGCTGGGTCAACTGGAACCTCTCCGACGACGAGCGCAGCGGCGCCGTCTTCAAGACCGGCACGTGCGACGCCGGCGGCCCCTGGGCCGGCACCGGCTCCCTGAAGCCCGCCGGCGTGTGGATCCGCGACCGCGTCAGGACGGCGGACGACTTCCCGACCTCCTGACGCCCCTTCTCCGGTCCGCCCCCGCCGTGTGATCCACTGTCCCGGCGGGGGCGTACCGAACAGGAGCAGCGACAGCGTGACCACCTTCCGGCAGCCGGGACTCGTTCTCACCGACCACCGCTTCCCCGTCCCCCTCGACCACAGCCGCCCCGACGGCGAGCGGATCGAGGTCTTCGGCCGCGAGGTCGTCGCCGGCGGCGACGCCGGCGCGGACCGCGAGCGGCTCCCCTGGCTGGTCTACCTGGAGGGCGGACCCGGCTTCGGCGCCCGCCGGTTCATCGGACCGCAGGCCTGGCTCGGCCGCGCCGTCCGGGAGTTCCGCGTGCTCCTCCTCGACCAGCGGGGCACCGGCCGCTCCACCCCCGCCAACCGCCAGACCCTGCCGCTCCGCGGCACCCCCGCCGAGCAGGCCGACTACCTCGCCCGCTTCCGCGCCGACTCGATCGTCGCGGACTGCGAACTCATCCGCCGCCGGCTCACCGGCGGCGCCCCGTGGACCGTCCTCGGCCAGAGCTTCGGCGGGTTCTGCGCCACCCACTACCTCTCGGCCGCGCCCGAGGGCCTGGAGCGGGTCCTGATCACCGGCGGCCTGCCCGCCCTCTCCGCCACGGCCGACGAGGTCTACCGCGCGGCCTACCCCCGCATCCGGCGCAAGAACGAGGCCCACTACGCCCGGCACCCCGAGGACGCCGAACGGGCCCGCGCCGTCCTCGCCCACCTCCTCGACCACGAGGTCGAGCTGCCCGGCGGCGGCCTGCTCACCCCCGAGGCCTTCCAGTCCCTCGGCATCCTCCTGGGCTCCGGCGAGGGCACCCACCAGCTCCATCTCCTCCTGGAGGGCGCCTTCGTCCCCACCCGGCAGGGGCCCGCGCTCGCCGACGCCTTCCTGGAGCAGGTCCAGGCCCAGTTGTCGTACGCCGGCCACCCGCTCTACGCGGTGCTCCACGAGTCCATCTACGCCCAGGGGCAGGGCCCCACCGACTGGGCGGCCGAGCGGATCCGCGCCGAGCACCCCGAGTTCGACGCCCGCGCCGCGCTCGCCGAGGGACGGCCGCCGCTCTTCACCGGCGAGACCGTCCACCCCTGGCACTTCACCACCGACCCCGCCCTGCGCCCGCTCCGCGAGACCGCGGAACTCCTTGCCGCCCGCGCCGACTGGGCCCCGCTGTACGACCCCGAGCGCCTCGCCGCCAACCGGGTCCCGGTCGCCGCGGCCGTCTACCACGACGACATGTACGTGGACACCGGCCACTCGCTGGCCACCGCGCGCGCGGTCCGCGGTCTGCGCACCTGGGTGACGGACGAGTTCGAGCACGACGGGGTGCGGGCCGGGGGACCGCGCGTCCTGGACCGGCTGCTCGCGCTCTCCCGCGACGAGATCTGACCGCCCGGGCAAGGACGACGCGCGGCCGGCGGGGGCGCGCAAAAGTCCAAGGGTCGGACCGCCCCCGCTCATGGAGTGCACCGGACGGGAGCCGGTACAACTCGGTCCTGGCCCCGTGCGGGGCCGGCCGAGGAGAGGACCCGGACATGAGCACCCACGTCAGCGCGGAGATCGCCGGTCAGCCCGACTGCTGGCGCCGCGCCGCCGAGATCGCCGACCGCGACGCCGCCCTGCTGCCGGCCCGCGGCGAGCGGGTGGCGGTGGTCGGCTGCGGCACCTCGTACTTCATCGCCCGCACCTACGCGGCGCTGCGCGAGTCCCTCGGCGCGGGTGAGACCGACGCGTTCCCCGCCTCCGACTCCACGCCGCTCGGGCGCGGTTACGACCGCATCGTGGCCCTCACCCGCTCCGGCACCACCACGGAGGTCGTCCGGCTCCTGGCCGGCGCGGCGGGGCGCATCCCGACGCTCGTCCTCACCGGAGTGCCCGGCAGCCCCGCGGGACGGCTCGCCGACCGGGTCCTCGAACTCGGCTTCGCCGACGAACGCTCCGTCGTCCAGACCCGGTTCGCGACCACGGCGCTCCAACTCCTGCGCGCGGGGCTCGGGGTGGACCTGGGGCCCGCCGTCACCGACGCCGAACTCGTCCTCTACGAGCGGCTGCCCGCAGCGTGGGAGCGGCGCGGCCAGTTCACCTTCCTCGGCACCGGCTGGACCGTCGGCCTCGCCGACGAGGCCGCCCTCAAACTGCGCGAGGTGGCCCGCGTCTGGACGGAGTCGTACGCGGCTATGGAGTACCGCCACGGCCCGATCAGCGTCAGCGACCGGTCCAGCCTCGTGTGGTGCCTCGGCCCCGCCCCCTCGGGACTCAAGGACGAAGTCGAGTCCACCGGAGCCCTGTTCGCGGCCGACGCGATCGACCCGGTGGCCGCGCTGGTCCGCGCCCAGCGGCTCGCGGTCGCGCTCGCGGTACGCCGCGGACTCAACCCCGACCGGCCCAGGAACGTCTCGCGTTCGGTGATCCTTTCCGGAGCGTTCCGCCCGACCGCGTCGGAGACCGCCCGTATCCTGCGATCATGACCGGAACCGATGTCAACGACCTCACGGAGATGCCCGGCGACTGGCAGCGCGCCCTCGCCGTCGTCGCCCACCCCGACGACCTGGAGTACGGCTGCGCGGCGGCCGTCGCCGCCTGGACGGACGCCGGCAAGGAGGTGGTCTACGTCCTCGCGACCCGCGGCGAGGCGGGCATCGACTCGATCGCCCCGGACGCCTGCGGGCCGCTGCGCGAGCAGGAGCAGCGGGACAGCGCCGCGGTCGTCGGAGTGGACACGGTGGAGTTCCTCGACCACCGCGACGGCGTGATCGAGTACGGGCTCGGTCTGCGCCGTGACATCGCGGCGGCGATCCGCAGGCACCGGCCGGAGCTGGTCATCACCCTCAACCACCGTGACACCTGGGGCGGCGGCCCCGGCGCCCCCTGGAACACCCCCGACCACGTGGCCGTGGGCCGGGCGACGCTTGACGCGGCGGGGGACGCGGGCAACCGCTGGATCTTCCCCGAGCTCATCGACCAGGGACTGGAGCCCTGGAACGGGGTGCGCTGGGTGGCGGTCGCCGCGTCCAGCACCCCGACCCACGCGGTCGACGCGGCCCCGGGCCTGGACCGCGCGATCAGCTCGCTGCTCTGCCACCGCGCGTACATCGAGGGCCTGACGGACCAAGACCCGGAGGAGTACGTCCGGTCCTTCCTCACCGGCGCGACGAGCCGCGCCTCCGACCGCTTCGGCGGCCGTCCCGCGGTCGCCTTCGAACTCTTCGGGCGCTGAGAGGCGCCGGTGGCGCTGAAGGTGGCCGGCCGAGGGGGCGTCGACCGGGCTGGGGCGCTGTCGAGGGCCCCGGCCACCGGATCCGGCCGCCGGACGGCCGTGCCGCCGGGTCAGCCCATCGGGGCCGGCTTCAGCACCGCGAACGGGGCGCCGAAGGGGTCGGCGAGCCAGGCGACGCGGCCGACGTCCGGGATGTCGGCCGCGGGCATCAGGACCGAACCGCCGTGGGACCGGGCCGACGCGACGGTCGCGTCCGCGTCCTCGACGTCGAAGTACACCATCCAGCGCGGGCCGCGCCGGATGTCCTGGAGTTCGGCCGCGCCGCCGAAGGTGGCGTCCTGCTGGTCGCCCTCCGCCGTCGAGAGGACGCGGTACCGCATGCCGGGCGCGTCCATCTCCGCCGATCGCCAGCCGAACAGCGTCCGGTAGAAGGCGAGGACGCCCTCGGGGTTCTCGGTGTGCAGCTCCACCCAGACGAGGGCGTTCGTCGACGAGGTGCGGTCGAGGCCCTTGGTCGTCCCGGGCTGCCAGAGGGCGAACCGGGCGCCGCCGGGGTCGGTGAGGGCGCCCGCCCGGCCCGCCTCCATGATGTCCATCGGCGCGAGGCGCACGGCGCCGCCCGCCGACTCGGCGTCCCGCGCCGTGGCGTCCGCGTCCGGGGTCTGGAAGTACACGGTCCAGGCGCTGGACGCGCCCTGCTCCGTGAGCGGCCCGAGCGCGGCGACCGTCCTGCCGTCCTGCTGGAAGAAGCCGTAGTCGCCGGCGCCCGGGCCGGCCGAGCGGAACTCCCAGCCGAAGACCGCGGCGTAGAAGGCGGCTGCCGCCTCCGTGTCGGGGCTGCCGAGGTCGATCCAGCAGGGGGAGCCCTTGGTGAACTGCGTTCCGAGCATGGGGGGGTGTCCCGTTCCTTCCGTGTGCCGTCGTCCGTGAGCCGTGAGCCGTGAGCCGTGAGCCGTGAGCGTGTCGTCGTCCGTGCGCCGGGCGCCGTCGGCCGCCCGGCGCATCCGGTCACCGCGATCGATCCTCGTCCGTCGGCCCCGGCGGCGCAGCCCCAGCGGCGACGGTTCATCCGACCGGCCGACCGGCCGCCTTCTCCTCCAGGTCGCCGAAGACCAGTTCGCTGTTGAGGGCGGCCGCGGCGCGGTAGCCCCGGCTCACCGCGTTGACCACCTGCTCCTGCGGCCCCGTGACGTTCCCGGCGGCCCAGACGCCCGGCACGCTGGTCCGTCCCACCTCGTCCACCACCACGAACTCCCCGAAGGGCGTCTCGCGCAGCTCCGCGCCGAGCTGCCGCAGCACGCCGTCCCGGGGTGCCAGGCGCGAGGCCGCCGCGAAGACCACCGAGCGGGCGACGGTCCGCCCGCCGGCGAGCCGCACCCCGGTCAGCCGGTCGTCCTCCACCGCGAGGCCCACGACCTCGCCCCGCTCGATCCGGACGCCCGCGGCCTCCAGCAGGGCCGCCTCGTGCTCCGAGGGCTCGGCCGAGGTGTGCAGGAACAGGGTCACGTCCTTGGACCAGTGGGCCACCATCAGGGCCTGGTGCGCGGGCATCGTCGGATGCGCGATCACCCCGAAGGCCTCGTCGCGGACCTCCCAGCCGTGGCAGTAGGGGCAGTGCAGGACGTCCCGGCCCCACCGCCCGGCGAGTCCGTCGATCGCGGGCAGCTCGTCGACGAGCCCCGTGGTGACGACGAGCCGCCGCGCCCGGACCGGGTCCCCGTCGGCCAGGGTGAGGAGGAATCCGCCGTCCCCGTCCGGCGCCGCGCCCGTCACCTCGCCGGTCCGCAGCTCGACCCCGTACCCGGCGATCTCGGCCCGGCCGGCCGCCAGGTAGTCGGCCGGGCTCATGCCGTCCCGGGACAGGACGCCCTGCATGTGCGCGCTGGGCGCGTTGCGCGGTGCGCCGGCGTCGACCACCAGGGTCCGGCGCCGTGCCCGGCCCAGGACCAGGGCGGCGCTCAGCCCCGCCGCGCCGCCGCCGACCACCACGGCCTCGTACGTGTTCTCCAGGTGTGCGTTCATGGGCCGAGCGTCACCCGGCCCCGCTACGGGAGCAAGGTGGCTTGCCGTTTCTGCAAAACTTGGACGTATGACCGAAGACGATCGCATCGACGCCGTGCTCCACGAGGTCGGCCCCCGGCTCCGCAGGCTCCGCCGCGACCGCGGGGTGACCCTGGCCGAACTGTCCGCGGACACCGGGATCTCCGTGAGCACCCTCTCCCGGCTGGAGTCGGGGCAGCGGAGGCCCAGTCTCGAACTGCTCCTGCCGCTCGCCCGCGCCCATCAGGTCGCCCTCGACGAGCTGGTCGGCGCCCCCGCGACGGGCGACCCCCGGATCCGGGCCCGGCCCATCGTGCGGCACGGTCGCACGATGTATCCGCTCACCCGTCAGCCGGGCGGCCTCCAGGCGTACAAGGTCATCCAGGAGAAGCCGCAGCAGGAGGAGCCGGAGCCGCGCGTCCACGAGGGCTACGAGTGGCTGTACGTGCTCTCCGGGAGGCTGCGGCTGGTCCTCGGGGAGCACGACGTGGTGCTGGGCCCCGGGGAGGCCGCGGAGTTCGACACGCGCGTCCCGCACTGGTTCGGCCCCACGCCCGACGGGCCGGTGGAGTTCCTGAGCCTGTACGGGCCGCAGGGGGAGCGGATGCACGTCCGGGCCCGCCCGAAGAAGTCCGGTTGAGCGGTTCCCCTCGAATCAAGCGACCGCTTAGTATGCAACCGACCGCTCGGTACGGAGGAGGCTTTCGGATGCAGGCATGGCGTGTGTACGAGAACGGGGAACCGCGCGCGGTGATGCGCCGCGAGGAGGTGCCGCCGCCCACGCCCGGCGACGGCCAGGTCCTCCTCCGGGTCCGCGCCGCGAACGTCAACTTCCCCGACGCGCTGCTCTGCCGCGGCCACTACCAGATCCGCCCCCCGCTGCCCTTCACCCCCGGCGTGGAGGTCTGCGCGGAGACCGAGGACGGCCGCCGGGTCGTCACCACCGCAGCCCTCCCGCACGGCGGCTTCGCCGAGTACGTCCTGGCCGACGCGCGCGGGCTGCTGCCCGCCCCCGAGTCGCTCGACGACGCCGAGGCCGCCGCGCTCCACATCGGCTACCAGACCGGCTGGTTCGGCCTGCACCGCCGCGCCGCCCTCCAGGAGGGCGAGACCCTGCTGGTCCACGCGGCGGCCGGCGGCGTCGGCAGCGCCGCCGTCCAGCTCGGCAAGGCCGCGGGCGCCACCGTCATCGGCGTCGTCGGCGGACCCGCGAAGGCCGCCGCCGCCCGCGCCCTGGGCTGCGACGTGGTCGTCGACCGGCACTCCGAGGACGTCGTCGCCGCGGTCAAGGCCGCGACCGGCGGCCGCGGCGCCGACGTGGTCTACGACCCGGTGGGCGGCGACGCCTACCAGCAGTCCGCCAAGTGCGTCGCCTTCGAGGGCCGCATCGTGATCGTCGGCTTCGCCAGCGGCACGATCCCGGCGCCCGCCCTCAACCACGCCCTGGTGAAGAACTACTCGGTCCTCGGCCTCCACTGGGGCCTCTACGCGGCGAAGGACCCCGCCTCGATCGGCCGCTGCCACGAGACCCTCACCGCCTACGCCGCCAAGGGCCTCGTCAAGCCCCTCATCGGTGAGCGCGTGCCCTTCGCCGGCGCGGCGGACGCCGTGCAGCGGGTCGCCGACGGCACCACCACCGGCCGCCTGGTCGTCCTCCCGGAAGGAGCCCGCGCATGACCGGCGCCGAGGAACTCCTCGTACGCACCCGGAAGCTGCTGGCCGAGCACCCGCCCTCCACCACCGACCGCACCGACTTCCTGCGGGCCCGCTTCGACGCCGGCCTCGCCTGGGTCCACTACCCCGTCGGCCTCGGCGGCCTCGACGCGCCGCGCGCGCTCCAAGCCGTCGTCGACGCCGAACTCGCGGCCGCCGGCGCCCCCGACAACGACCCGCGCAAGATCGGCATCGGCCTCGGCATGGCGGCCCCCACCGTCCTCACCCACGGCACCGACGAGGTCAGGCGCCGCTTCCTCCGCCCGCTCTGGGTCGGCGAGGAGGTCTGGTGCCAGCTGTTCAGCGAGCCCGGCGCCGGCTCCGACCTCGCCGCCCTCGCCACCCGGGCCGTCCAGGACGGCGAGGACTGGGTGGTGGACGGGCAGAAGGTGTGGACGTCCAGCGCCCACACGGCCCGCTGGGCCATCCTCATCGCCCGCACCGACCCGGACGCGCCCAAGCACCGGGGCATCACCTACTTCGTCTGCGACATGACCGACCCCGGCGTCGAGGTCCGGCCGCTGCGCCAGATCACCGGCGAGGCCGAGTTCAACGAGGTCTTCCTCACCGGCGTCCGCATCCCCGACGCCCACCGCCTCGGCGAGGTCGGCGACGGCTGGAGGGTCGCCCAGACCACCCTCATGAACGAGCGGGTCTCCATCGGCGGCGCCCGCATCCCCCGCGAGGGCGGCATGATCGGGAAGGTCGCCGCGACCTGGCGCGAGCGCCCCGCACTGCGCACCCACGAGCTGCACCGGCGCCTGCTCGACCACTGGGTCGAGGCCGAGGTCGCCCGGCTCGCCGGGGAGCGGCTCCGCCAGCAGCTCGTCGCGGGCCGGCCCGGCCCCGAGGGCAGCGCCATGAAGCTGGCGTTCGCCCGCCTCAACCAGGCCATCAGCGGCCTGGAGGTCGAACTCCTCGGCGAAGAGGGCCTGCTGTACGGCGAGTGGGAGATGCGCCGCCCCGAGCTCGTGGACTTCACCGGCCGCGACGCCGGCTACCGCTACCTGCGCTCCAAGGGCAACTCGATCGAGGGCGGGACCAGCGAGGTGCTGCTCAACATCGTCGCCGAACGGGTCCTCGGCCTGCCGCCCGAGCCCCGCAACGACAAGGACGTCGCCTGGAAGGACCTCGCCCGATGACGGAATCGCCCGAAGCGGTGCAGCAGCCGCTCGACCTCCTCTACTCCGAGACCGAGGACGACCTGCGGGCCGCCGTCCGCGCCCTGCTCGCGGACCGGGCCGGACACCAGGCCCTGCTCGGCCGGATCGAGACGGACAGCCCCTACCTCCCCGGCCTGTGGAAGTCCCTCGCCGCCGACATCGGCGCCGCCGGGCTGCTCGTCCCGGAGAAGCTCGGCGGCCAGGGCGCGAGCCACCGCGAGGCCGCCGTCGTGCTGGAGGAGCTGGGCCGCGCGGTGACCCCGCTGCCGTACCTCACGAGCGCCGTGGTGGCCACCGAGGCCCTGCTCGCCCTGGTGGCGGAGAGCGACGCGGCGGCCGCACTGCTCGCCGAGTCGGCGGCCGGCCGGACGGTCGCGGTCCTCGCCGTACCGCTGCCGACGGCGCCCGGGGCGGACCTCCCGTCCGGCGGCCGGGTCCCGGCGGTCGCCGACGCCGCCGCCGCCGACGTGTTCCTGGTCCTGTCGGCCGACGGGCTGTCCGCGGTCCCCGCCGGCGAGGCCACCGTCGAGCCGCAGACCCCGCTCGACCTCACCCGCCCCCTGGCCGCGGTCACCGCTCCGGCGGGGGCCGGCACCCCGCTGGCCGGCCCCGACGCGGCCCGCGTGGCGGTCGGCCGCGGGCTGCTCGCCGGGGCGGGACTCCTCGCCTCGGAACAGCTCGGGCTCGCCGAGTGGTGCCTGGAGGAGACCGTCCGGTACACGCGCGAGCGCCACCAGTTCAACCGGCCGGTCGGCTCCTTCCAGGCCCTCAAGCACCGCATGGCCCAGCTGTGGCTGGACCTCGTCGGCGCCAGGGCGGCGGCCCGCGCCGCCGCCGACGCCCTCGCCACGAGCAGCGCGGACGCCCCGCTGCTCGTCGCCGTCGCCCAGGCGTACTGCTCGCGGGTCGCCGTCCGGGCGGCCGAGGAGTGCGTGCAGCTGCACGGCGGGATCGGGATGACCTGGGAGCACCCGGCCCATCTGGCGCTCAAGCGGGCCAAGGCGGACCAGATCGCGCTCGGCTCCACCGGCCGCCACCAGGACACCGTCGCCGCCCTGGCCGACCTGGCGCCGCCCGCCTAGCGCCGGATCGTTCCCGCCCCCGGCCCCGCCTGACGCCGGCTCGGCCCCGCCCGGTAAGGGGCCGAGGCGTCCACACCCCTTTACATAATGTTTAATTGCAATCTGTTCGCAAAAACAGTTGATCTCCAAAAGGGGTGTGGACAGGATGACCGCCCGATTCCTCCGCGGCACGGCCGCCGCGACGCTCGCGGGGGCCGTGGCCCTCACCGCGGCGGCCTGCACGAACCCCGGCGCCACCGCCGGGGCATCCGGCGGACCCAAGGACTCCGCGGTCGTCGGCATCGCCTACGAGCCCGAGACCCTCAGCCCGCTCCTCGGCTACGGCAAGGACGGCAACTCCAAGATCTTCGACGGTCTCCTCGCCTTCGACGCCGACATGAAGCTGCGCCCGGCGCTCGCCACCGCGCTGCCCCGCGTCACCGACGGCGGGCTCACCTACACCTACACCCTCCGCGACGGGGTCACCTTCAGCGACGGCGTGCCCTTCACCGCCGAGGACGTCGTCTTCACCTACCGGACGATCCTCGACCCGAAGACGAACAACCCCTCGCGCACCGAACTCGACGCCCTCAGGAGCGTCGAGGCCGTCGGCGACGACACCGTCGTCTTCCGCCTCAAGTACCCCTACGCGCCCTTCGCCGAGCGCACCGTCCACGCCATCGCCCCCGAGCACGTCGCGGCGAAGCAGGACGTCAACACCGGCGCCTTCACCAGCAAGCCCATAGGCACCGGCCCGTACGTGCTCACCGGCTGGTCCAAGGGCGAGAAGCTCAGCTTCAAGGCCAACCCGACCTACTGGAACGGCGCGCCCGCGGTGAAGAGGTTCACCATGGCGATCATCAAGGACGACGACGTCCGCGCCACCCGCCTCCGCGCCGGCGACCTCGACGGCGCCATCCTCCCGCCGAACCTCGCCGCCGGCTTCAAGGGCGACCGGGCGAAGAAGACCTGGACGGCGACGACCTACGACTACCGCACCGTCACCCTCCCCACCCACCACCGCGTCACCGGCGACACCGCCGTACGCCGCGCCCTCGACCTCGCCGTCGACCGGCAGGCCATGGTCGACAAGATCCTCGAAGGAGCCGGGAAGCCCGCCTACGGGCCCGTCCCCACCGGCAGCCCCTGGTTCGCGAAGGGCACCGAGCGCCGCCACGACCTCGCCGGGGCGCAGAAGATCCTCGACGAGGCCGGCTGGAGGCCCGGCCCCGACGGCGTCCGCGTCAAGAACGGCGTCCGCGCCGCCTTCCCGCTCTGGTACCTCTCCGGAGACAAGCTCCGCCAGGACCACGCCCTCGCCTACGCCTCCGACGCCAAGAAGGCCGGCATCGCCGTCACCGCCCAGGCCGGCACCTGGGAGGTCATCGAACCCCGGATGAAGACCGACGCCGTCCTCGCCGGCGGCGGCGCACCCGGCGACCCCGACTTCGACCAGTACCTGCTCCTCAAGTCCAGCCTCGGCGGCGACGGCTTCAACAACATGGCCTGGTACGACAACGAGACCGTCGACCGCGCCCTCGACGAGGGCCGCCGCACGAACGTCCTCGCCGAACGCCGCGCCGCGTACGACACCGTCCAGCGCGAACTCGTGAAGAACCCCGGCTACACCTTCCTCACCCACATCGACCACCTCTACGTCGTCGCCGACGCCTGGGACGGGCTCGGCACCCAGACCGAGCCGCACGACCACGGCCTCGCCTCCGGCCCCTGGTGGAACGTCGAGGACTGGAAGCCGAAGACCACCGGGGACGCCGAGAAGTGAGCCGCCGCCTCCCCTGGGGGGCCATGGCCCGGATGACGGGACGGCGCGCCCTCGCCGCCGTCCCCGTCCTCCTCGCCGTCACCTTCGCGGTGTTCGCCGTCGCGGAGGCCTCCCCGTTCGACCCCGTCAAGGCCTACGCCGGCACCGCCGGCCTCACCGCCTCCCAGGAGAACCTCGACCAGCTCCGCGCCAACCTCGGCGTCGACCGGCCCCTCCTCACCCGCTGGTGGGAGTGGCTCACCTCGGCCCTCACCGGCGACCTCGGCGACTCCGCCGTCATGCGCCGCCCCGTGGCCGAGGTCGTCGGGGAACGCCTGGGCTGGTCCGTCCTCCTCGCCGTCACCGCGTTCCTCGTGGCCATCGCCCTCGGCACCCTCCTCGGCGTCCTCGCCGGGCGCCGCCGCGGCGGCCCGCTCGACCGGGCCGTCAGCTCCGTCGCGTACACCCTGGAAGCCGCGCCGGCCTTCTGGCTCGGCCTCCTCGCCATCTGGTTCTTCGCCCTGCAGCTCGGCGCCCTGCCCGCCGGGGGACTCACCGACACCGCCAGCGACACCGTCACCGCCGACCAGGTCGCCCGCCACCTCGTCCTGCCCGCACTCGTCCTCGGCGTCTCGCAGCTGCCCTGGTTCTTCCTCTACGTCCGCCAGGGCGTCGGGGACGCCCTGGACGAGGACCCGGTGCGCGGCGCCCGCGCCCGCGGCCTCAGCGAGCGCACCGTGCTCACCGGCCACGCCCTGCGCTCCGGCATGCTGCCCATGCTCACCCTCGTCGGCTCCCGCGTGCCCGAGCTGATCACCGGAGCCCTGCTCGTCGAGACCGTGTTCAGCTGGCCCGGCATCGCCGCCGCCACCGTCCAGGCCGCGACCTCCGTGGACTTCCCGCTGCTCGCGGCGCTCACGGTCCTCGCCACCGCCGCCGTCCTCCTCGGCAACCTGCTCTCCGACCTCCTGTACGGACTCGCCGACCCGAGGGTGGGCTTCGATGGCTGACCCGCGCACCCACCGCCTGCGGCTCTGGAGCTCCGCCCTCGTCGTCGGCGCGGTCCTCCTCGCCGTCCTGGCCGTCCCGCCGCTCGTCCAGCTCGACGAACAGGCCGTCGACCTCTCGCGCAAGCTCCTCCCGCCGTCCTGGGACCACCCCTTCGGCACCGACGACCTCGGCCGCAACCTGCTCCTGCGGTGCGTCTACGGCCTGCGGATCTCGCTGCTCGTCGGCCTGGTCGCCGCGCTCGTGGCCACCGTCGTCGGCACCGCCGTCGGCGCGGCCGCCGGCGCCCTCGGCGGCTGGGCCGACCGCACCCTGATGCGCGTCGTCGACGCCTTCTCCTCCGTGCCGCACCTGCTGCTCGGCATCTTCGTGGTCGCCCTCTTCCGGCCCGGCGTCTGGCCCGTGATCGCCTCCGTGGCCGTCACCCACTGGCTCTCCACCGCCCGCATCGTGCGCTCCGAGGTCCTCTCGCTGCGCACCCGGCCCTTCGTCGAGGCGGCGATCTCCGGCGGCGCGGGCCGGTGGCGCGTCACGGTCCGGCACCTGCTGCCCGCCGTCCTGCCGCAGGCGGGACTCGCCGCCGTCCTCATGGTCCCGCACGCCATGTGGCACGAGTCCGCGCTCTCCTTCCTCGGCCTCGGACTCCCCAGCCACCAGGCGAGCCTGGGCAACCTCGTCCAGAACGCCCGCTCCTCGCTCCTCGCCGGCCACGGCTGGCCGACGCTCTTCCCCGGACTGCTGCTCATCGTCCCGACGCTCGCCATCGCCGGCCTCGCCGGCGTCTGGCGCGACCGCCTCAACCCGCGCCGCCGATCGGAGCTCATGCTGTGAGCGCAGAGAACGTGCTCCGCGCCCTCCAGGCCGTCACCGCCGAGCGTGCCGAGGACGCGGTTCTCAGCGTCCGCGACCTGAGCGTCCGCTTCCGGCTGCGCGGCGGCCGTACCGTCGAAGCCGTCGACGGCGCCGGCTTCGACCTGGGCGCGGGGGAGTGCCTCGCCCTGGTCGGCGAGAGCGGGTGCGGCAAGTCCGTGCTGGCCTCCGCCCTCCTCGGACTGCTCCCCGCCAACGCCGAGACGTCCGGTACGGCCCTGCTCGCGGGCTCCGGCGACGCCGGGGCCACCGACCTGCTCGCGGCCGACGAGAAGACCCTCGCCCGCACCGTACGCGGACGCCGGGTCGGGCTCGTACCGCAGAGCCCCGCCGCCCACCTCACTCCCGTCCGCACCGTGCGGGCCCAGCTGGAGGAGACCGTCCGCGCCCTGACCGACGCCCCCCGCCGGGCGCGCCGTCAGGCCGCCGAGGCCGCCGCGGAGCGGGCCGCCTTCCCGGCAGGCCACCTCGACCGCCATCCCCACGAACTCTCCGGCGGACTCGCCCAGCGCGCCGCCACCGCCCTCGCCCTCGTCGGCGACGCGCGGCTGCTGCTCGCCGACGAGCCGACCACGGGCCTCGACCGCGACCTCGTCGACCGCACGGTGGACGAGCTGCGCCGCCACGCCGACGACGGCCGGGCCCTCCTCCTCATCACCCACGACCTGGCCGCCGCCGCCCGGATCGCCGACCGGGTCGCCGTCATGTACGCCGGCCGCATCGTCGAGATCGCCCCCGCCCGGCGCTTCTTCGGACCCGACGGCCCCCGCCACCCCTACGCCCGCGGACTCCTCGACGCGCTGCCCGACCGGGCCTTCACCCCGATCCCCGGGATGCCGCCGGAGCTCTCGGCGCTGCCGGAGGGCTGCGCCTTCGCCCCGCGCTGCCCCTCCGCCACCGCACGCTGCTCCGCCCGACCGGAGTTCACGGCCGACCTGGCCTGTCACCACCCGGAGCGCCCCCGTGCTTGAACTCGACGCCGTCACCGCCGGATACGACCGCCGCGCCCCCGTCTTCCGGGGAGCCTCCCTCACCGTCGCACCCGGCGAGTCCGTCGGACTCCTCGGCCCCAGCGGCTGCGGCAAGTCCACGCTCGCCCGGGTCGCGGCGCTCCTCCACCGCCCCGACGAGGGCCGGTTCGTCCTCGACGGCACCGAGGTCACCGGCTGGCGCCACCGGGCCCCGCGCGCCCAGCGCACCGCCGTCGGCGTCGTGTTCCAGCAGCCCCGGACCGCCGCCGACCCCCGCCTCACCCTCGCCGACCTCCTCGTCGAGCCGCTCCGGGCCACCGGCCGGCGCGCCGAGGCGGCGGCCCGCCTCGCCGAACTCGCCCCCGCCGTCGGCCTCACCCCGGACCTGCTCGGGCGCCGTCCGCACGAGGTCAGCGACGGCCAGCTCCAACGCGCCTGCCTGGGGAGGGCGCTGGCCCTGCGACCCCGCTGGCTGATCTGCGACGAGATGACCGCCATGCTGGACGCCTCCACCACGGCCGCCCTGGTCGGCGCCGTCGAGGCCTACCGGGAGGAGACCGGTGCGGGTCTGCTCGCGGTGGGCCACGACCGGGTCCTGCTGCACCGCTGGTGCGACCGGACCGTGGAGTGGCGGGACTGCCTGCCCGCCGAGACGGGCGGACGGCCGGACGGCGCCGGGCCCGCCGCGGGCTGACCCCGGACCGAATCTCACCCGTATGGCCGCCCCGCCGCTCGCCCGGACGGACCGCGCATTCCGACACACTGTCCGCCGAACGCCGCAATTCCGGTGCGGCGACGGAGGGACGTGAACGCGATGGCCGTTTCCATTTCTGTCGTGGTGCTGCTGCTGGTGCTGGCCGTGATCTTCCTGCGCAACGGCGGACTCAAGGTCACCCACGCGCTCGTCTGCGCCCTGCTGGGCTTCTTCCTCGCCGGCACCAGCATGGCGCCGACCATCCACAACGGGGTCGCCGCCACCGCCAACGTGGTCTCCAGCCTCAACCCGTGATCGTTTCCACAGCGTGAACTGCCCGTGAAACACAGGGCAGTTGCATGTACATCTCACGCACTCGGGCCTAGCGTCGGCCGCCGGCGCGACAGATGCCAGCAACCCGAGGAGCCGCATTGGCCACGCACCCGCCCCGAAGACGAGCCCGCGCGCTCACCCTGATCGCGCTCGCCGCCGCCCTCCTGGTGGGCTCCGTACCCGTCGCCCAGGCCCAGGAGATCCCCCTCGGCCTCGGCCACCGCCTCGTGGAGCACTACGAGGGCGCCCCGGCCACCGCGCGGCCCGTGCCGGGCAGGAGCCCCGCCCAGCACCCGTACCTCGCCCCCAACGGCCGCAGCGGCATGCACGCCGACGGGGCGGGCAGCGGCACCCACCCCCACCCCGGCCCGCTCGGCCGCTCACCCCGGGTGGACAGCGAGAAGATCGCCCCCGTCGGCGGCGAGTGCGCCACCGTCACCTTCGACTCCGGCGGCCGGCTCGTCACCGTCTGCGGCACCTTCAGCGGCTTCCTGCTGAAGCTGCTCGACCCGACCACCCTGGACACCCTCGCCGAGTACAAGCTGCCGCAGCGCTCCTCCACCGTCGAGGCCATCACCCGCCTCGACTTCGAGAAGATCTTCAAGGACACCTCCGGCGGCGCCTACTTCTACCTCGACGACCGCGACCGCGTGGTCCTCGCCGACTCGCGCCAGCACATCCAGCGCATCGCCCACCGCCAGAAGCCGGACGGCACCTGGGAGTTCGTCGTCGAGAACGACTGGGACCTGACCCCGCTCGTCCCGCACGACTGCGTCGGCTGGACCAACCTCTTCCCCAGCGGCGTGTGCGACCCGGTGACCTCCGTCATGCCGGACTGGGACGGCCGCATCTGGTGGGTCACCCGACTCGGCCGGGTCGGCACCGTCGACCCCGCGACCGGCGCGCTGCGCGTCGTCCGCCTGGAGGGCGAGGAGATCCAGAACTCCTTCTCCGTCGCCGAGGACGGCGTCTCCCTCGTCACCGACCACGCCCTGTACAGCTTCCGCGCCGACGCGGACGGCGTGCCGCGGGTGCGCTGGCGCGAAGTGTACGACCGGGGCACCGGCACCAAGCCCGGCTCGGTCAACCAGGGTTCGGGCACCACCCCCGACCTCTTCGGCCCGCACGACGAGTACGTCGCCATCACCGACAACGCCGACGACCGGATGAACGTCCTCGTCTACCGAAGGGGCGCCGACGTCCCCGCCGGCGAGCGCCTCGTCTGCAAGGTCCCCGTGTTCGGCTCCGGCGCCTCCACCACCGACAACTCCCTGATCAGCTGGGGCAACAGCCTCGTCGTCGAGAACAACTACGGCTACGAGAACCCCAGTACGCTCCTCCTCGGCAAGAGCGTCGTCGGCGGCGCCACCCGCATCGACGTCCGCGCCGACGGCAGCGGTTGCGACACCGTCTGGGAGAGCGACGTCCGCTCCCCGTCGACCGTCCCCAAGCTCTCGACGGCCAACGGACTGCTCTACTTCTACGAGAAGCGCCCGAACTCCTGGGGCATCGACGCCTGGTACCTCACGGCCGTGGACTTCCGCACCGGAGAGCGCGTCTTCAGCCGCTTCACCGGCACGGGCCTCGCCTACGACAACAACTGGGCGCCGATCACCCTCGGCCCCGACGGCACCGCCTACGTCGGTGTCTTCAACGGCATCGTCGCGGTCCGCGACGGCGCCTGACCGCAGGGGGCCGCCCCCGGACCGGTGGTCCGGGGGCGGCCCCGCCCGCCAGGCGCCGTCACGACCCGCTCAGACCATCTCGGGCATCTCACCGACGGTGGTCCGGACGTCGATCACGGCGAACGCGGCCCCCTGCGGGTCCAGGATCGCCGCGAAGCGGCCGAACGGACTGTCCATCGGCCCGAACACCTTCCGCCCGTTGAGACGCTCGGCCGCCTCGACCGCCTTGTCGCAGTTGTCGACGGCGAAGTACACCTGGATGTACGAGGGGACCTCCGGCGGGAAGTCCTCCGCCGTCATCTCCATCCGGCCCAGCAGCGGGTCGCCGCCGAGGTCGAAGACCCGGTAGTCCATGTCCTCATCCTGCATCTTCTTCGAGCGGAAGCCGAAGACCGAGGTGTAGAAGGGATCGGCCTTCGCCGGCTCACGGGTGAAGACCTCGGCCCAGATGTAGGAACCGGTCTCCCCCTCCAGCTCGAAGCCCTCGTGCCGCCCCGCCTGCCAGACGCCGAAGACGGCCCCCGTCGGGTCCTGCGCGAGGCACATCGACCCGAAGTCGCCGACCTGCATCGGCTCCATCAGCACGGTGCCCCCGGCGGCCCTGACCTTCTCCGCCGTGGCGGCGGCGTCGGGCGAGGCGAAGTAGAGACACCAGGCCGACTGCCCCTGCCCGTCGTCCCCCGGCATCGGCGGGACGACGGCCGCGACCGCCTTCCCGTTCCGGTAGGCCTGCGTGTAGTTGCCATATTCCGAGGAGGACTCGCCGAAGGTCCAGCCGAGTACGTCGCCGTAGAACGTCTTGGCGAGCTCGACGTCCTTGAACATCGCATCGGCCCAGACGGGCGTGCCTTCGGGTCGTACGGCCATGACGATGACTCCCGTTTCCGATTCGACGACGTGTTCCTGTGAGCCACGCTAGCCACGCTCGCCCCGCCCCGCGCGGTGACACGACGCGACCGGGCTCCGCGGGCGGGGACCATCGGGACCATGACCACACAGGGGGACCACGCGATGATCCGCGTACCGGCGGGGCGGGTCACGCTCGCGGACCGGCGCACACGACGGAGTCGGGCGGTCGACGTCGGCCCCTTCGCCCTCGGCGCCGTCCCCGTCACGCGCGAGCTGTACGGGCAGGTCACGGGCGCCCCGCCGGGGCCCGCGCGCGGCGGCCGGTTCGACGAGCACTGGACCTGCCGCGCCTCGGTCCGCCGCCGCAGCCACCCGACGCCGCGGATCGACGACGTCGGATTCCGGCTCGCCCGCACCCTCCCGGACCGGGCGGCCGGCCCGGATCAGTCCGGCAGCCGGCCCAGCGTGTAGCGGTGGAACGGCCCGCCCGGCAGCGGCAGCTCCGGCCGCCACATCCGCAGCACCTGCGCGGACGGCAGGAACAGTGCCTCCGGCAGCCGGGCGGGGTCCGTCCACTCCCAGCGCTCGATCGAGTCCGGCTCGGCGACGGCGGGCACGCCCCGGAAGGCGCGCACCGCCGTCGCGGCGGTCATCCGGGTCATCCGGGACGAGGTGATCGAGTCCAGGGCCAGCCCGATGACCTCCACGTCCGCGGGCTCCGCGAGGAGCGTCGTCTCCTCGGCCAGCTCGCGGACCGCCGCCTCCTCCACGGACTCGCCCGGCTCGACCTTCCCGCCCGGCAGCTCCCACACGCCGGAGCGGTGCAGGCCGAGCAGCACCCGGCCCGCCTCGTCGGTCACCACGACCCCCGCCCCGAGCGAGGCCTGGGCGGACGGCGGCTGGACGTTGCGCCGGGCGGCTGCGGCCCGTTCGACGGCACTCATGGCACCCCTTCTACCAGCGGCGTTCCCCGCCGCACAACGCCGGGGCCCGCGCCTCCGACCCTGTCAGGGCCGGGACACCGGGGGAACCACCGCGACCGGGCAGTGGGCGTGGTGCAGCACCGCGTGCGCGACCGAGCCGATGAGCAGCGAGCCGAACCGGTGCCGGTGATGGCGGCCCACGACCAGCAGTCCGGCGTCCCGCGACCCCTCCACGAGCACGCCCGCCGCGTCCGCCGGCACCACCGCGGGAACCAGCTCGACGTCCGGCCGCCGGGCGGCGAAGGGCCGCAGCCGCTCGGCCTGCTCCCGCTCCGCCTCCCGTACGAACCGCTCCGCCGCGTCCGCGAGGGGCAGCTGCGGGGGCATCTGGAGCGCCGGGGCGGGCGCCACGACGGGGCTGCCCGGCTGCGGAGGCAGCCGGACCGCCGTCACGGCCGCCAGCGGCACCCCCCGGTGGTGCGCCGCCTCGAACGCGAAGGACACCACCTCGTCCGGCGTCTCCTCCGGGTGCAGGCCCAGCAGCACCCGGCCGGCCGCCGCCCCGCTGCCCAGGGCGGCCGTGCGCGCCTCGTGCGGGACGACGACGAGCGGGCAGGGCGCGGTGGCGGCGAGGGTGCGGCTGGTGGAGCCCAGCAGCAGGCTCGCGAAGCCGCCGTGCCCGCGGGAGCCGGTCACCAGCAGCCGGGCGCCCCGGGCGACGGCGGGCAGGGCGTCGGTCACGGAGCCGTCGAGCGTCTCGTACCGGACGGGCATGCGGTGCCCGCGCTCCTCGACGGTCCTCCGCACGGCCGCCGTGACGGTGTCGGGGATCTCGGGGGAGGGGCCGAGGGAGGCGATCCGGGCGGCCCCGAGCTGGAGGGCGTCGGAGCGCACATGGGCCACGACCAGCGGCGCCGCCAGCTTCTCGGAGGCGCTCAGGGCCCAGGTCAGGGCCCGGAGGCTGTGCTCGGAACCGTCGACGCCGACGACGACCGGCGGCTCGGACGCGGTGTTCGTGTCACTCATGGGGCCATGACTCCCGCGGCCGGGCCCGCGCCACACCGGTCAGGCCCCTCGCGTCCCGCCGGGAGGCCGCGGACGACACCGGACCGGCACCGACGGTCCGCCCGTCGGTCACCGGTCCGGTGGGGGGACGGTCAGGCGCCCTGGGCGCGGCGGGCCGCCCGCTCGGCACGCTCGGCGTTGCGCTCCTTGATGCGGACGGTCTCCTTGCGGACCTCCGCCTGGGTGGCGCGCTCCTTGCGCAGCCACTCGGGGAGCTCCTGCCGGAGCTCCTCGATCTGCTCGGTGGTGAGCGGGTCGGTGATGCCGCCGCGGGCGAGGCCCGCGATGGAGATGCCGAGCCGCTGGGCGACCACGGGGCGGGGGTGCGGGCCGTTCTTCCGCAGCTCCTCGAGCCAGGCCGGGGGATCGGCCTGGAGCTGGTTCAGCTCGCTGCGCGAGACGACACCCTCCTGGAACTCTGCGGGGGTGGCCTCGAGGTACACACCCAGCTTCTTCGCCGCGGTGGCGGGCTTCATCGTCTGGGTGCTCTGGTGCGACGTCATGGTGTCAAGGGTATCGAGCGTGCGGGCGAGTTCCGACCACGGTCGCTACCGGTAACCTGGCGGGGTGACAGGCTCGGACGCTTCCCCCGCTGATTCCCCCGCTTCCCCCGCTCCCTCCCCGTTCTCCTTCCGGCTCGCCTACGTGCCGGGAGTGACGCCCTCCAAGTGGGTGCGGGTCTGGAACGAGCGCCTGCCCGACGTCCCCCTGACCCTGGTGCCGCTGACGCCCGCCGAGGCCTTCGGCGCGCTCCGGGAGGGCGCGGCCGATGCCGGCCTGGTCCGGCTCCCCGTCGACCGGGACGACCTCAGCGCCATTCCGCTGTACACGGAGACGACGGTCGTCGTCGTCCCCAAGGACCACCTGTTCGCGGCGGCCGAAGAGGTCGCGGTCGAGGACCTCGCCGAGGAGCTCGTCCTGCACCCGCTCGACGACACCCTCGACTGGGAGCGGCTGCCCGGCCGCCCGGCGAACGAGCGGCCGGCGACGACCGCGGACGCCATCGAGCTGGTCGCCGCCGGTGTGGGCGTGCTCGCCGTGCCGCAGTCCCTGGCCCGGCTGCACCACCGCAAGGACCTCACCTACCGGACGCTGAACGACGTCCCGCAGTCCCGGGTGGCCCTGTCGTGGCAGGCCGCGGACGAGGCGCCCGACCTGGTGGAGGAGTTCATCGGCATCGTGCGGGGCCGGACGGTGAACAGCACGCGCGGGCGCCGTGCCGAGGCGCAGAAGGGCCAGAAGCAGCCGAAGGAGCAGAAGGACCGCAGGTCGGGGGCCACGCCCGCCCGGTCCGGGAAGCCGGGCGCCGGTTCCCGTACGACGGGCAAGGCCGCGGCCCGCAAGGGCGGCGCCGCCGGGGGCTCGGGCCGGGGCCGTACGGGCGGGAAGCCCCGCAAGCGCTCCTGAGGCGCGCCGTGCGCTCGGGCGGCCTCCGTCCGTACGGCGGACGCCGCCCACCGGGCCCGGCGGGCGGTCGGCATACTGACCCCTCCTGATCACCGAGATCATCCAGGAGGAGCTTTGGCCGCCAGTTTCAGGACCGTCGTCGAGGTGGGAGCGGACCATCTCGCGCAGGCCCGGTCGATCGACCGGGTGTTCCAGGAGGCGATCGCCCCGGCGACCGTCAACTTCGACTTCGAGGCCATCCGGGAGGCCGCCGCGGCCGTCCCGGACAGCACCGTGGTGAAGATGGTGCGGGGCTGGGGGCTCCAGGAGTACGCCCCCGTCCTCGTCATGGTCCTCTCCCTGAAGGAGGCCGTCCGGCAGGCGCTTCCGCCGGAGTGCGCGGAGGCCGGGTTCTGGGCCACCGTCGAGCGGGAGCTCGTCCAGGCCTTCACCGGCCTCGCCGCGCAGGAGGGGCAGCCCGGGCTGTCGTTCTACGAGGAGTCGGCTGAGCGGACCCGGTTCTACCGGGACCTGTTCTTCGCCCTGCAGGACGAGGAGACCGGGGAGCACATGTACGCCCTGGCCTTCTGCGTCGACGTGACCGTCGAGCTGCCGAAGGCGCGGGCCGTCGCCCTGGAGCTGACCGACACCGTGCCGTTCGCGGTCCGGCTCAACGCGATCGTGGTCCGCCAGGCCCTCGACCTCGTGGCCTGACGTCCCGCCCCCCGGCGACCCGCCGGCCCGCCGTCCCGGGCCGGACGCCCCCGCCCCCTGTTCCTCGGGCCGTCCCGTCCCGGCCCCTCCGCGCGGATCCCGCGCCGCCCCCGGACCGCACCGCGGGCCCCTCGGCCCCCTCGGTCAGTCCCTCGGGCGCAGCCGACCGCCCCGCGCCGCCGCCACGAGCTCCGGCACCGTGGCGAGTCTGACCCGCGGGCGTCCCTCGTCCCGTCCCCTGGCCCGCTCGGTGCGGTCGATGGCCGCGAGGCCGCGCGCGTCCACCAGATGACGGCTCCGCCGCCGCGCCAGCCGGCGGAACTCCTGCGCGGTGCCCGTCGGCGCGGGCAGCACACCGGCCACCGCGTCCGCGAGGAGCGACCCGACGGTCTCCTCGGCGCAGGCGCGGTTGGCCCCGATGCCGCCGGTGGGACCGCGTTTGATCCAGCCGACGACGTAGGCTCCGGGCAGCCCGGCGATCCGCCCGGCCTCGTGCGGCACCGTGCCGGTCGCCTCGTCGAAGGGCAGACCCGCCAGCGGGACGCCCCGGTAGCCGATCGCGCGGACGAGGAGGCCCGCCGCGATCTCCGTCCCGTCCGGCGATCCGTCCTCGGTGACCCGGACCGCGCGGACGGCCTCGCCGCCCACGGCCTCCACCGGGGCGGAGTGGAAGCGGAGCACGATGCGCCGGCGGTCCGGCGCGGGCTCCCGCGTCCAGTCCACCGTCTCCCGCGCCACGTCCCGCAGCAGCGCCGCCTTCGCCCCGTCCGCGGCCGTGTCCACGGCCGCGCCCGTGCGCGGGTCCCGGTCGTCGAGGACCAGGTCCACACCCGGCAGGTGCTTCAGGGCGAGCAGTTCGGAGTGCGTGTAGGCCGCCTCCCCGGGGCCCCGACGGCCGAGCAGCACCACCTCGCGCGCCGGTGTGCGGCGCAGCGCGGCGAGGGCGCGGTCGGCGATGTCGGTGGCGGCGAGGGCGTCGGGGTCGGTGACGAGCACGCGGGCGACGTCGAGGGCCACGTTGCCGTTGCCGACGACGACCACCCGCCCCGGGGTGAGCGGGACGGCGTCCGCGGCCGTCTCGGGGTGCGCGTTGTACCAGGAGACGACCGAGGTGGCCGAGACGCTGCCGGGGAGGTCCTCGCCGGGGATGCCGAGCCGGCGGTCGGAGGGCGCGCCGACCGCGTAGACGACCGCGTCGTGGTGCGCCGCGAGCTCCTCGGCCGTGACCTCCTTGCCGATCTCCACGCCCAGCCGCATCTTGACCCTCGGGTGGGCGTGGAAGCGGGCGAAGGCGTCCCCGGCCCCCCTGGTCGCCGGGTGGTCGGGCGCCACGCCGTGCCGGAGGAGTCCCCCGGCCACCGGGAGCCGGTCGATCAGGGTGACCTCGGCGTTGGTGTGCAGCAGGAGGTCCTCGGCGGCGTACATGCCGGCGGGGCCGGTGCCGACGACCGCGATCCGCAGCGGGGCGAAGTCGGCCGGCAGCGAGCGGGGGAACGAGGGCTGGCCCCACGGGTGGAAGTTGGGCGAGGCGAGGGCGGGTCCGGGCGCGCGGTCCGCGTAGTAGGCGGCGTTGACGGCCTCGTACGCGCGCAGCCGGCCGGTGAGCCGGTCGGCGGGGAAGATCGCGTCGACGGGGCAGGCGTCGGCGCAGGCGCCGCAGTCGATGCAGCTCCCCGGATCGATGTAGAGCATCTCCGTGGTGCCGAAGTCCGGTTCCTCGGGCGTCGGATGGATGCAGTTGACCGGGCAGACGGCGACGCACGTGGCGTCGTTGCAGCAGGTCTGGGTGATCGCGTAGGTCATGTCGTCGGCTCTGCTCTGCTCGGCTCGGGGGATCAGACGAGGTGGGCGCGCTGGTAGAAGAAGAGCGCGGGCCGGGTCAGCATGCCGACGTCGGCGAGGAACTCCATGAGTCCGGAGCAACTGGCGCGCAGCTGCGCCTTGTAGTGCTCGTTGGCCGCGGCCTCGCGGCGGGCCCGCTCGGGGTCGAGTCCGGCACGGACGTACACCTCGGGGCTCACCAGGCTGGTGATGATGTAGTACGCGGCGATGGCGACGACGAGGGCCTGGAAGTGGCGGCGGGTCCGGCCCGCGCGGGCGAGGTGGCGGCGCGTCTCGTCCCGGGCGAACTTCATGTGCCGGGACTCCTCGACGACATGGATGTTGCTGATGGTGCGGACGAAGGGGACCACCCGCTCGTCGCGCATCCAGTCGCGCTGCATGACGTCGAGGACCTCCTCGGCGACGAGGATGCCGGCGTAGGCGGCCTCGCCGAAGCCGACGGTCTTCATGAAGCGTCCGAGCTCCAGGACGGCCCGCCTGGGCCGGTAGGAGGGAGCCCCGAGCTTCTGGGAGCCGCGGGCGAACATGATCGAGTGCCGGCACTCGTCGGCGATCTCGGTGAGGGCCCACTGGAACCGGGGGTCGGTGTGGTCCATCCGGTAGATGTCGCGGAGGACCATCTGCTGGAGGATCATCTCGAACCAGATGCCGGTGCTGGCGACCGAGGCCGTCTCCTGACGGGTCAGCTCCTTCTGCTGGGCCTCCGTCATCTCGTTCCAGTACGCGGTGCCGTAGAGGGAGTTCCACTCGGGGCTCTGGCCGTGGAAGTCCTCGTCGAGGGGCGTGTCCCAGTCCACCTCGACGGCGGGGTCGTACGACAGCTTCGCGGCCGACCGGAGCAGCCGCTCGGCGACGTCCTGGTCATCGGGCTCCGGGCGAACGGTGCTGCTTGCCATGGTGCGGCTCCTTGGATCGCGCGATCGGCGGCTCGGGCTCTTATTAGACTTCACGTCTAGCAAGCTGTTAGACGGAACGTATAGCAAGGGGCCGGGTCAGGCCTACCCCCCGGTACCGACTTTTTCCCGCGGGCACGCGAACGGGGCCGGAACCCAGGTGGGTTCCGGCCCCGTCGAGAGGTCGTGCGGGAGGTGCCGGTGGGATCAGAAGGTCAGGTTCCAGGCGTCGATCTTCCCGGTGTCCTGGCTCGCGTTGTCGTTGACCCGGAGCTTCCAGACTCCGTTCGCGACCTCGGAGGAGGCGTTGACGGTGAACGTCTGGACGATGTCGTCCGTGCCGCTGCCGGTCCGGTTGTGGACCGTGTAGACGGTCCCGTCCGGAGCGACCAGGTCGACCTTCAGGTCGCCGATGTAGGTGTGCTTGATGTCCACGCCCACCTTCAGCGTGGCCGGGGCGTTGCCCGTCACGCCGCTGACCGTGATCGGGCTCTCGACCGTGCCGTTGTCCACGATCGTGACGTCGGCGAGGTTCTCGAAGTACTTGCCGGGCGGCGGGGTGGTGCCCCCGACGGCCTTCAGGGCGTCGACGGCGCCCTCGCCGAAGAAGCCGTTCTTGGTCGAGGTGCCCTTGCAGCGGGTGTCCGAGGGGCACGCGCGGTCCGTGGCCTGGGCGCCCAGCTGGTCCCGGATCTGCGCCGGGGTGAACGTCGGGTTGGTGCTGGCGATCAGCGCCGCGACGCCCGCCACGTGCGGGGAGGCCATCGAGGTGCCGCTCATGTTGCCGTACTTGCCGCCCGGCAGCGTCGAGTAGACCTGGGTGGAGCCGTCGCCGCCCGGCGCGGCGACGTCGATCACGCCGTTGCCGAAGTTCGAGTACGAGGCCTTGGCGCCCCCGCTGGCCTGCGAGGCGACGGTGACGACGCCCGGCAGCTCGGTCGGGATGTCGAGGCAGGCGTTGGTGATGGTGCGGGTGACCGGGGTCGAGTCGTTGGGGCTCTCGGAGTCGGTCGTCTTGTTCGCCAGGTCGTAGTTGGAGTTGCCGGCGGCGGCCACCTGGAGCGAGCCCTTGCCCTCGGCGTACACCTGGGCCCGGCGGACGCCCTCGATGATGGCGGCCTGGTCCAGGTTGTCCGGGCAGTTGAACTGCCACGGGTCCGTGTAGTAGCTGTTGTTGGTGACCTTGAAGCCGTGGTCACCGGCCCACATGAAGCCGCAGATGGTGTTCTCCGCGAAGAACAGGCTGCTGGTCGGCTCCGCGATGCGGACCGAGGAGATCTTCACGCCCGGCGCGACGCCGATGACGCCCTTGCCGTTCTTGGCGGCCGCGATCGTGCCCGCGACGTGCGTGCCGTGGGTGCCGACGTCACGCCAGGCACCCGTCCGCGCGTCCGCCTTGCCGTAGGCGCAGGAGGCCGAGTCGGCGGCGTTGAAGTTGGGCGCGATGTCCTGGTGCTGGTCGTCGACGCCGGTGTCGAGGACGCCGACCTTCACGCTCGCCGAACCGGTGGTGACCGCCCAGGCCTGCTCGGCCTTGATCTGGGTCATGTCCCAGCGGTTCGACTCCGTCAGCGTGGTCGCCGACTGCGCGGGGTTGGCCGGGAGGGCCGGGTTGTAGGCGTCGGCGGGGACGTCCGAGGTGCGGGTCGCGCCGACCTGCTGGACGCCGCTGACGGCGCGCATCGACGAGGCGAACGACGCGGAGGTCGAGTGCGCCACGATCACGCCGATCGCGTCGTAACCGGCGAAGACCGAGCCGCCGTTGGCCGTGATCGCGCCGGTGACCGCCGAGGTGCCGCCGGGCGCGGTGATCACCAGGTAGGCGCGGGTGCCCGCGGCCCAGGCGGCCGGAGCCGCCGCCTTCGTCGTGGTGCTCTGCGTCGCCCCCGCCGAACGGGCCGCGACGGGCTCCGTGTCGGTCGGTGCTGCCTGGGCGAGTCCCGCGGGAGCGGCGAGCGCGACGGTCGTGCCGAGCGCCGCGACGGCGATGGCCGACGATCTCAAGCGGCTGGATATGAGGGAAAACAATGCGTCCTCCGATGACCCGGTGGCGCGGGTGGCGCCCGCCGGGCCCTGTGATGTGTGGGGTGGACGCAAGATCCCAGAGTCGCGGGGCGGAAGGAAGCGTTCAGCCCGAGAAGCCCGTTCGCGTTACGCACTGTTGACCGATCGAACCGACTTTCTGGACAGGTGTCCATGTATAGTGGACAGCTGTCCAGGAAATCGGCTGTGCGGAGGAGACGACGGTGGAGACGACGGCGAACGTGCTGGTGGGGCTGGTGGCGGCCCTGCACGTCTACATCCTGGTGCTGGAGATGTTCCTGTGGGAGCGCGGGCCCGGGCGCGGCCTCTCCGGCTTCGACGCCGACATGGCCCGGGCGACCGCCCCGCTCGCCGCCAACCAGGGCCTCTACAACGGCTTCCTCGCCGCCGGACTCGTCTGGGGCCTCGTCGCCGCGGATCCGACCGGATTCCGCGTCCAGGTCTTCTTCCTCGGCTGCGTCGTCGTCGCCGGGCTGTACGGCGGCGCCACCGCCAACCGTCGCATCCTGGTCGCCCAGGCGCTCCCCGGGGCGCTCGCCCTCGGCGCCGTCCTGCTGAGCCGGTGATCCGCCCGTGACCACCACACCCGGCGACCCCCGCGCGGCCAGGACCCGGGCCAAGCTGCGGCAGGCCCTCCTCGACGAGTGCGCCGAACGCCCGCTGGCCGAGGTGGCCATCGCCCCGCTGGTCCGCCGGGCGGGAGTCGGCCGTGCCACCTTCTACCTGCACTACGCCGACCTGGAGGCCTTGGCCGTCGACGCCTGCGCCGGCGTCGTCCGCGACGCGGTCGACGCCCTGCACGCCTGGCGCGGCACCCCCGACCCGGCGTCGCCGCCGCCCGCCCTGGGCGACTTCCTCGCGGAACTCGCCCCGCACGCCGGCCTCTACCGCGCCCTGCTGCGCCCGGGCGGCGGCGGGCCGCTCGGGCTCGTGCTCCACGCGGACCTGCGGGCCCGCAGCCTCCACGAGCGCCGCCTGGTCGGCGCCCCCGAACCCGAGCTGATCGCCTCGGCCGTGGCGGCGACCTTCACGGGGGTGCTCGCCGACTGGCTCCACGGTCTGGTCGAGGGCGACGCCGACCGGATCGCCCGCATGGTCTGGCGTCTGCTCGTCTCGCTGCACCGCACGCCGCCGGGGTAGCCCGTACGGCCCGGGCGGACAGGTCCGTCCGGGCCGTACGGGGCGGCCGGCGCTACTTCAGGTACGGTCCCGCGGTGCCGATCCTGCCGGGGCCGTCGAGCACGTACACCCGCAGGTTGCCGCGGCCGGGTGCGGGGACCGAGAGCGTGCCGCCGGTGACGGTCTTCACGTCGCCGGTGACCGCGTCGGTGTAGGTCCCGTTCGGGATGCCCGTGTAGGTGGCGCCGCCCGAGACGGTGACGAGGGCGAAGCTGTCGGTGCCCCCGCCCGTGTAGCGGCGCTTGAACGCCATGCCGCCCGAGATCCCCTCCGTGGAGTACTGGCCCGACTGGAGCGCCGGGATCGCCCGGCGGATCTGGTTGAGCCGCTGCACGTGCTTCACGAGGGGCTGCGCCAGCGTCGTGGCCACGGCTCCGGAGGCCGCGGAGACCTGGGAGAAGTCCGAGGCCGTGACGGTGCCGGCGAGGTGGTCGCCGAAGTAGGCGCGGCCGGTGGTGGCGAGCGGGCAGGACGGCCCGCAGTCGATCTTCCTGCCTTTCTGGAACTCGATCTCGGAGCCGTAGTACAGCGTCGGGATGCCGCGGAAGGTCCACATCAGCGACATGTTCTCGGCCCAGGCGTCGGTGCCGCCCGCGTAGCGCTCGCTCGACTTGTTCGGGCCGTAGTCGTGGCTGTCGACGTAGACGACGTTGTACGTGGCGTCGTTGTAGCTGTCGTCCGAGTCCTTGCCGTTGGAGAAGGCGTTGGACGCGTCGCCGAAGTTCATGTGCATGCGCATGTCGATCACGTGCATGCCCGAGAAGCGGCTGTGATCGGGGGTGTGGTAGCTGTTGCCGTTCAGGAAGGCGTTGGTGGAGGTGGGCTGGTCGCCCGTGCCCCGCTGCTGCTCGTCGGCGTACATCTCCAGCGCGGCCTTCGCGTCGTCCGCGGCGTACTCCTTGCGCTCCTTCCAGGTGAAGAACTGCGCCGAGTGGTTCACCGAGCCGCGGTTCCACTTGTCGTTGACGAAGGCGGCGACCTCGCCGAAGACGAAGAAGTTCTTCGCGGCCTCGACGCCGTGGCGCTGCGTCACCCGCTCCTGGATGGCGGGCAGGAAGCGCCGGTTCCAGGTGGTGCGGGGGATGTGGACGGCGGTGTCCACGCGGAACCCGTCGACGCCCATGTCGATGTACTTGTCGTAGGCGCCGATCAGGTAGGTCTGCACGGTCGGGTTCTCGGTGTCGAAGTCGGCCAGGTCCTCGTGCAGCCAGCAGGAACGGGAGTCCTCGCCCTCCCAGTTGCCGATCCAGCACTGGTGGAAGAGCGCCTTCGGGAACATGCTGGAGGTCGGGCTCGGCCACTGGCAGTTGTACAGCGTGTACCCCTCGGCGCTCCTGCCGCCGGTGGGCCTGCCCCAGTCGAGGCAGGTGTTGCCGGCCGGCTCGGCCGTCGACCACAGGTCGCCGTTGTAGTACGACTTGCCGGACTTGGCGTCGACCGTGAGTCCGTCGTACTCGAAGCCGGGCTGCCTCTCGTCGTAGTACCAGCTCCACTGACCGTCCCGGACGCCGTAGACGGTGGGCGTGAACAGGCCCTTGGCGCCCCAGCGCGAGGAGTGGTTGTAGACGACGTCCTGGTAGATCTTCATGCCCTTGGCGTGGGCGGCGTCGATCAGGTCCTGGTAGGAGGCGCCGGCGGACTCCAGGCGCGGGTCGACCTTGTAGAAGTCGTAGCCGTGGTAGCCGTGGTAGTCGTAGTCGGACCGGTTGAGGACCACGGGGGTGACCCAGACGGCCGAGAAGCCGAGCGCCTTGATGTAGTCCAGTTTCTGGATGAGGCCCTTGAAGTCGCCCCGGAACATGGGGTCGTCGTGGGCGGCGTTGCCCGATGCGGTGTGCTGGGCGCCGCCGCGGTTGTTCGACGGGTCGCCGTCGTTGAAGCGGGCCGTGAGCACGAAGTAGACGGGGTCCTTGCGCGGGTCGGTGCCGAGCGGACGCCCCGTGCCGGGGGTGGCCGGCCTGTCCCCGGTGGTGGCGCTCGCGGGCGCGGAGGCGGCGGAGACGTTGCCGGCGGCGTCCACGGCCTTCACCGTGTACGTGTACGCGGTCCGTTCGGCGAGGTCCGTGTCGGAGAACACCGTGGAGCCGACATCGGTGACGAGCGTCCCGCCGCTGCCGCCCGTCCGGGTGACCTGGTACTTCGTCACGCCCCTGTCGTCGGTGGCGGGATCCCAGGTGAGCAGGACCGAGACGCCGTCCGCGGCGGCGGTGACCTTCGCCGGGGCGGACGGCGCCCGGGTGTCGGGTGGTTCGGCGGCGCACGGGTCGGCGGCGTTCGCCGTCACGGCCTTGTTCCGTACGGTGCTGACGCCGGTGCCGATGGTGTAGTCGGCGCCGCCGTTGTTGTCCCAGATGCCGTTCCCGTTGTTGAAGGCGGCCGTGAGGGAGCCCGCCGTGCCGAGGTCGACCTCCCGCTTCCACCAGCCTGCGCAGGCGGCCTGCATGCCGACGCCGGGGACCGCGGTCCAGGCGCCGCCCGCAGGCCGGTAGTGGATGTTGGCGGTCGACCAGCCGAGGGCCTCGGTCGAGTAGTAGACGGTGGCCTTCGCGCCGGGCGTCGGGGTCGGGTCGGGGGTGGTCCCGGCGCAGGGGTCGGAGTGGGCGATCACGCCGTCCCTGACGGTGACGGAACCGGTGCCGAGGGCGTAGTTCCGGCCGCCGTTGTTGTCCCAGGTGCCGCTGCCGTCGGTGAAGGCGGCCTGGAGTCCGGCGGCCGCGCCGAGGCTGACGGTCCTCTTCACCCAGTCCGTGCACGCGGCCTCCATCGCGGTGCCCGGGACGGTGGTCCAGGAGCCGCCGTCCGGGGCCCAGTGGAGGTGGTAGCGGGTCCAGTCGCGGGTCTTCGTCCAGTAGAAGACCGTCGTGGTGTTCTCGGCGGCCGCGACCGGCGCGGTGCGCGGTCCCGTGGTCGCGGCGGGACCGCCGGCGGGCGCGGTCAGCAGTCCGAGGATCCCCGCGGCGAGCGCGAGTGCCGCCGGCGGCCGCAGGGGCAGCCGGCGGCGCGCGGGTGTCGGTCCGGGCGCACGTCTCATCCGTGTCTCCAGGCAGGGCCGGGCGTCACCGGGCAGAGCTCTGCCCCGGACGGGAGCCGAAGCCCGCTGGAAACGCTGTCGGAAAGTTTCGGAAACGTCTTGCGTCGCCGGAACGTATCGCCGGGCGGCTGCGCCGTAAAGGGTTTCGACGGAAGTGCGGACGGGCGGTCGCGGCCGTGGCCGGCGTCGGTCGGGCGACCGCGGCCCGGCGGATGCGGGCGGTGCCTCGCGGAAGGCGGTGACGCTCCGTCAGGGCCGCGGCCAGGGGCGCCCCTCCAGGCGTTCGATGTCCCGGTTGAAGCGCTCCAGGAAGCCCGCGAAGCGTTCCACGTCCTCCGGGGACCAGTGCTCCATGACGCGGTCGAGCCCCTCGATGTTCGCGTTGCGGTCGGCCTCCAGGCGCCGCTCGCCCTCCTCCGTGATCCGGAACTTGCGGGCGATCCCGCCGTCCGGATCGGAGATGCGCTCCACGACCCCGGCCCGCAGCATCGCGGCGGTCTGGCGGTTGAGGGTGGAGGCGTCGAGCCCGAAGGCCTCGCTGAGCTGCCCGATGGACATCGGCCCGTGCATCCGGATGCGGCTCAGCAGGACATAGGCGCTGCGGTCCAGCTGACCGCCGGCCGCCCGTGAGCGGGGGGCGTACAGATGGGCGTGCCGGCCGAGCAGCATGGTCTCGAACTCGACCAGGTGGAGGGGTTTGTCCTCGGGCTTGTCCATGACCCCATTGTCCCTCGCCGTGATCGAATGTGCATCATGCATGCCTTGTGTATGGCACCATTAATGTGCACTATGCATATGGAGCCGTGGCGGATCACCGCGCGGACGATCGAGGGAGAACACGTGGACGGCACCAAGCCCGACGCCCGACCCGGAGGCGTCGTCGGCGTCCTCGCGCTCGCCGGCATCGTGGCCGCACTCATGCAGACCCTGGTGGTGCCGCTCATCGGCGACCTCCCCCGGCTGCTCGACACCACCGCGTCCAACGCCTCCTGGGTGATCACCGCCACCCTCCTCGCGGGCGCCGTGGCCACCCCCGTGGCCGGCCGGCTCGGCGACACCCTCGGCAAGCGGCGGGTCCTGCTCGTCTCCGTCGTCCCCCTGGTCGTCGGCTCGGTGGTCTGCGCGCTCGCCTCCTCCGTCGTCCCGATGATCGTCGGACGCGGTCTCCAGGGGCTCGGCATGGGCGTCGTCCCGCTCGGCATCAGCCTGCTGCGCGACATCCTCCCGGCCGAGCGGCTGGGCGGATCCATCGCCCTGATGAGCGCCTCGATGGGCGTGGGCGGCGCCCTCGGCCTGCCGTTCTCCGCGGCCGTCGCGGAGAACGCCAGCTGGCGCGTCCTCTTCTGGGTCGCCGCCGCGCTCAGCGTCGTGGTCGGCGTGCTGATCTGGCGCGTCGCCCCCGCGGGCCGTCGCGCCGCCGCCCCCGGCCGGTTCGACGTACCGGGAGCGCTCGGCCTCGGCGTCGGGCTCGTCGCCCTGCTGCTCGCCGTCTCCAAGGGAGCCACCTGGGGCTGGGGCAGCGCCACCACCCTCGGCCTCTTCGCCGTCGCCGTGATCGTCCTGCTCGCCTGGGGCCGGTGGGAGCTGCGGACCCGCGACCCCCTCGTCGACCTGCGGGTCACCGCCCGTCCGGTGGTCCTGATGACCAACCTGGCGTCGATCCTGGTCGGATTCGCCATGTACGCGCAGTCCCTGGTCGTTCCGCAGCTCTTCCAGCTGCCCGAGGCGACCGGATACGGGCTCGGCCAGTCGATGATGGCCATGGGCCTCTGGATGGCCCCGGCGGGCCTGATGATGATGGTCCTCGCGCCCCTCGGCGCCAAGCTCTCGGCCGCCCGCGGCCCCAAGGTCACGCTCTCGGTCGGCGCCCTCGTCATCGCCGTCGGCTACGGATCGTCGCTGGCCCTTATGGGCACCACCGTCGGCCTGCTCGTCGTGACCCTCGTCTGCAACACCGGGGTGGGACTCGCCTACGGGGCCATGCCGGCCCTCATCATGGGCGCCGTCCCGCAGGAGGAGACCGCCTCGGCCAACAGCTTCAACACCCTGATGCGCTCCATCGGCACCTCCGTCTCCGCCGCCGTGATCGGTGTCGTGCTCGCCCAGATGACCACCACGCTCGGCGGCCACACGCTGCCGTCCGAGGGCGGCTTCCGCGTCGCCATGCTCATCGGCTGCGGCGTCGGCCTCGTGGCCGCGGCCGTCGCCGCGCTCATCCCCGGCAGGCCCGCCGCCGCACCGGCCGGCGACCCCGCGGGCACGGAACCCGGAGCCGCGCCCCGCGCCGCCACCGAGGCCGCGGCCTGAGCCCACCCCGCCCCGCGCAGGACGGGTGCGGGCCCGGATCCCGCTCCCGGGCCCGCACACGGCGGACCCGGGAGCGGCTCAGCTCCTGCCGGGCCCGGCGGGCTCCAGGGCGAACAGGGCGCCCTCGGGATCACGGACCACCACGGCCCGGCGCCCGTCGGCCTCCTCCGGCCCCCGCACCCCGCCCCAGTCGCCGCCCGGCACCACGGTCCCGCCGTAGGCCACCACCGCCACCGCGGCCGCCTCCGGATCCGGCACCCGGAAGCGCACCAGCCACCGCGGACGCAGCTGCGGCCGGGGCGACCCGGACTCGACCGGCCCGCTGTTCAGCCGGGCCACGGCCTCCCCGTCGCGGCGCAGCACCACCTTGTCCTGCTCGTACGAGACCTCGAAGCCGACGGACGCCCGCTCCGCCCAGCGCAGCACCTCCCCGTAGAACACGGCCGCCTCGAACGCGTCCCGGGTGTGCAGCTCCAGCCAGGCCGGCGCCGAGCGCATCCCGAGGTGCAGCCGGCTCTCCGCCGGCCCCTCCCAGACGCCGAACGCCGCGCCCTCGCGGTCGGCGGCCAGCGCGGCCCGCCCGTGCGGCGGGTAGGCGACCGGCCCCACGCCGACCGTGCCGCCGCGCTCGCGGATCCGCGCCACCGCCTGGTCCGCGTCGTCGACCGTGAAGAAGGCCGTCCAGGCGACCCGCACGGACAGCTCCGTCGCCACCGCCGCGATCACGGCCACGGGCTGCTCGTCGAGGCGGCCCACCGAGTACGCCCGCTCACCGGTCTCGTCCCGCCGGAACGTCCAGCCGAGCACGGCCCCGTAGAAGCGCTCCGCCGCGTCGAGATCCCGCGCGGTCAGACTCAGCCAGCACGGCGCTCCCGCCACCTCTCCGGTCGTCGGCCCCGACACCGGCACCACCTCCTGTTCCGTCCTGCTCGCTGCGTGCGTCGTGCGCGTCTTCCCCGGTCCGCCGCCCCGCATGCGCCGACTCACCCGAGTGCCGCCGATCACCACACGCCCGGGTGCGCCGGCCGCCGGCCCGCGGGCCGGGCCTCACCGCCGCCGGTCCGCCCGCGGAGGGTTCCCGGGCTCAGCGCGCCGCGCGCGCCGCGTAGGCGCGGACGTCGGCGTCGGGGTCGTCCGAGGCCCCGGCGAGCGCCGTCCGGGCCCCGGCGTCGGTCCGGTGGACGAGGAGCGAGAGGACGGCGGCCTTCCGCACGTCCGCGTTCACGTCGGCGAGGGCCTTCGCGAGGGCGGGGACGGCCTGCCCGGCCGCGGCGGCCCGCAGGGCGGTGGCGGCGCCCGAGCGGACCTGCCAGGCCGGATCCGCGAGGGCGGACCCGGCGCGCCCCGCGTACTCCGGCGGGCAGCCGGTTCCCGCGAGGGCGGCCAGCGCCGCCCCCCTGACCAGCGGGTCCGCGTCGTCGAGCAGCGGCCGGAGCGGCTCGGGCGCCGGATCCCGCACGGCCGCCAGCCCACGGGCCACCGCGACCCGCACCTCGCGCGCCGGGTCGCCGGCCGCCCCCCTCAGCTCCGCGACGGCGTCCACCGAGACCAGCGCCCGGACGGCCTGGGCACGGACGTCGACCGCCGGGTCGGCGAGCGCACCGCCGTACAGGGCCGCGTCCCCGAGGCGCAGGGCCCGCAGCACCTCCAGCGCGGCCGACCGCACGGCCGCGTCGGGCACGGCGAGCGCCTCCCGCAGCCCGGCGCCGAGGTCCGGGCCCGCGGGCAGCACCTCGACCAGCTCGCGCAGCGCGGCCGCGGCGGCGGCCCGGACGGGCGGCGCGTCGTCCCGGAGCCGGGCGGCCAGCACCGGCCCGGTCCCGGTCGGAGCGGTCTCCCCGAGCGCGGTGACGGCGGCCGCCCGGACGGCCGGATCGGGATCGTCCAGGTAGGGGCCGAGGGCGTCGAGGTCGGGGGAGTCCTCGACCAGGGAGAGGAGGGCGAGGAGGCGGGGGTGGGGCGCCGCGGGCTCCGCCGCTCCGACCGCGAACGCTCCGACCGCCGATGCGGCGGGCGCCGGGTCCGCGTCCGCGCGCGGACGCGCCGCCGGGGGAGCCTCCCGGGGCCCGGCCGTCGCCACCGGCACCAGCTCCACCTCGCCGAGGTGCCGCTCCGCACCCCCCGGAGGCGCGAACCCGGGCACCGGCACCAGGTACGGCTCGACCGGACGCGCCGTGAACTCCATCGCCCCGGAGGGGGACTTGCGCAGATCGAGGTGGTGGAGCCAGCCCTCGTCGTCCCGCTCCGGGTGGTCGAGCCGCTCGTGGTACAGGCCCCAGCGCGACTCGGTCCTGGCGAGCGAGGCCCGCGCCGCCATCTCGGCGCAGTCGCGGATGAACGACACCTCCGCGCACCGCATCAGCTCGTGGGCCGTCCGCGCCCCCATCCCGGCGATCTCCGCCGACATCCGGTCGAAGGCCTCGACCGCGAGGGAGAGCTTCGCGCCCGTCTTCGGCGGGGCCACGTAGTCGTTGACGAAGCGCCGCAGCTTGAACTCCACCTGGGGCTGCGGCGGCCCCTCCGGGTTTCGCAGCGGCCGGTAGACCAGCTCGTGGGCGGCCGCGAGCTGCGCGGGGTCCAACGCGCCCTCGTACGCGCAGTACTGGGAGGCGTCCGCGCCCGCGAGGTCGCCGAAGACGAAGGCGCCGATCATGTAGTTGTGCGGCACGGACGCCAGGTCGCCGGCCGCGTACAGCCGCGGCACGGTCGTCCGGGCGTGGGAGTCCACCCGTACCCCCGAGGCCGAATGACCCCCGCACAGCCCGATCTCCGAGATGTGCATCTCGATGTCGTGCGTCCGGTAGTCGTGGCCGCGGCCCTCGTGGAAGGTGCCGCGGGTGGGCCGCTCCGTGGTGTGCAGGATCGACTCGACCGCGTCCACGGTCTCCTCGGGGAGGTGGCTCAGCTTCAGGTACACCGGGGCCCGGTCGGAGGCGAGTTCGGCCGCGAACTCGGCCATCATCTGCCCCGACCAGTAGTCGGACTCCACGAACCGCTCGCCGTGCCGGTTGACCTGGTAGCCGCCGAAGGGATTGGCGACGTAGGCGCAGGCCGGACCGTTGTAGTCCTTGATCAGGGGGTTGATCTGGAAGCACTCGATGCCGGTGAGCGCGGCTCCCGCGTGGTACGCCATGGCGTAGCCGTCCCCGGCGTTCGTCGGGTTCTCGTAGGTGCCGTACAGATAGCCGGAGGCGGGCAGCCCGAGCCGGCCGCAGGGCCCGGTGGCCAGGACGACGGCCCCCGCCCGGACGACGACGAACGCGCCGGTCCGGGTGTGGAACGCCGCCGCGCCGACCGCCCGGCCGTCCTCGGGGTGGGTGAGGACGCGGACCGGCATGACCCGGTTCTCGATCCGGATCCGCTCCCGCATCTCGCGCCGCCGGAGCTGCCGGTACAGCACCTTCTTGACGTCCTTGCCCTCGGGCATCGGCAGGACGTACGCACCGGACCGGTGCACCTGGCGGACCGCGTACTCCCCGTGCTCGTCCTTCTCGAACTTCACCCCGTACGACTCCAGGCGCTGGACCATGCCGAAGCCCCGCGTCGCCGTCTGCCGGACCGTCGACTGGTCCACCAGGCCGTCGTTGGCGCGGGTGATCTCGGCGACGTAGTCGTCGGGTTCGGCGCGGCCCGGCACCACCGCGTTGTTGACGCCGTCCATGCCCATGGCGAGCGCGCCGGAGTGCCGGACGTGCGCCTTCTCCAGGAGCAGGACGTTCGCCCCGCGCTCGGCGGCGGTCAGCGCGGCCATCGTGCCGGCGGTGCCGCCGCCGATGACGAGCACGTCGCAGGAGAGCTCGGTGGCGTCGGCGAGATCGGGCACGGTCAGGGGGAGGTGCACGGCACTGCCTTTCGAAGCGGGGTGTTCGGGGGACGCGCGGAAGGGGGCGGCGGTCCGCGGCGGCACCGCCCGGGCCACGCCCGGGAGGTCCGCCGACCGGCCGGGCGTACGGCCCGGCCGGCGGGACGCCCCTACAGGGAGTCGAGGACGCGGCGGCGGAGCGCTGCGGTCTCCGGGGCCCGCCGCGCCTCGCGCGAGCGCGGGTGCGGCACGTCCAGCACCTCGCCGGTCGCGAACAGGGCGACCCGGTCGCCGAGATGGAGCGCCTCGTCGACGTCGTGGGTGACGAAGACGACCGTCGCGCCCGTGCCGCGCAGGATCTCCACCAGGAGGTCCTGCATCCCGGCCCGGGTGTGGGCGTCGAGCGCGCCGAACGGCTCGTCCATCAGGACGGCCCGGGGCCGGGCGGCGAGGGCGCGGGCGAGCTGGACGCGCTGCCGCTGCCCGCCGGACAGCTGGTGCGGGAACCTGCCGGCGTGCCCGCCGAGCCCGACCCGCTCCAGCCACTCCGCAGCCTGGCCGCGCCGCTCGGCCCGGGGCACCCGCCGGATCGCCAGGGGCAGTTCGACGTTGGCGCGCACCGAGCGCCAGGGGAGCAGCGCGTCGTGCTGGAAGACCACGGCCCGGTCGGCGCCCGGCCGGCGCACGGGCTCGCCGTCCTGGGTGACCCGACCCTCCAGCGGGGGCAGCAGCCCGGCGAGGGTGCGCAGGAGGGTGGTCTTCCCGCAGCCCGAGGGGCCGACCACGGTCAGCAGTTCGCCGGGGGCGATCCGCAGGTCCACCGGGCCCGGCACGGCGACTCCGCCCGGGTGGCCCAGGCGGACGCCGTGCAGGGCGAGTTCCGCCCCCGCCCGCCCCGCCGTCGAGGGCGGCACCGGCGCGGGCGGCCTCGAGGACACGGCGGACGGGCTCGCGGTGCTCATGGGACCGGCTCCTTCTCGGGACGGCGTACGACGGAGGGGGACGGGGCGGTGGCGGGCGACGGGGTTCCCGCCGGATCGGCGGCACCGGCGGCCCCCGGGGCCCGGGCACCGGCGGCCGGCTGCGGCAGCCACGCCGTGGCCCGGCGGCCCAGTGCCTCCACCGCGGTGGACGTGAGCCGGCCCAGGGCGCCGATCGTGGCCATCCCGACGAAGACGCCGGGGTAGTCGACGACCGTGTAGTCCTGCCAGGTGCGGTAGCCCACCCCGTACTCGCCGGAGATCATCTCCGCGGAGATCACACAGATCCACGAGACGCCGATCCCCACCGAGAGGCCCCCGAAGATCCCCGGCAGGGCACCGGGCAGCACCACCGAGAACAGCACCCGCGCCCGGCTCCCGCCGAGGGTGAGCACCGCCTCCTCCCACACCGGGTCGAGGGCCCGCACGGCGTGCCGGGTCGACACGAGGACGGGGAACAGGGCCGCGGCGCAGGTGATGAAGACGATGCCCTGCTCGTTCGTGGGGAGCAGCAGGATGGCGACCGGCACCAGGGCGATCGCCGGGATCGGCCGCACCACCTCGACCAGCGGCCCGAGGACGTCGGCTGCCCAGCGCGAGCGGGCGACGGCCGTTCCGGCCGCGACCCCGAGGACGGCCGCGAGGAGGAAGCCGACCGCGATCCGGCGCAGGCTGTGCCCGAGGTCCTGCCAGTACGCCTCGGTGCCGATCCGGTCCCCGAGGGCGGAGGCGACATCGACGACCGTGGGGAACTGCTGGAACCGCAGCCAGAGTTCGACGTCGTACGAGGTCAGCAGCTGCCACACGCCGAGCGCGACGAGCGGGGAGGCCACCCGGACCAGTCGGCGCCCGGCGCCGGCCGCGCCGCTTCCGGAGCTCATGACGCGAGCCGCACGGCGTCCGCGTACGGGACGACGCGTGCGCCGGCGTGCCCGGCGACGTACCGCTCGGCGGCCGACCGGGTGACGAAGGCCCGCCAGTCGGAACCGTCGAGGACCCACACCGCCCGGTCCGCGAACCACAGGGTCCCCGTCACCGCGTCCGGCACGTAGGCGGCGCGCACGGAGCCGCCCCCGACGGCCTTGAGGAGCGCGCCGGGGCTCTCGAAGGCACGGGTCGTGCGCTGCCCCTCCAGCCACAGTTCGGCCTTCGAACCGCTCGTCCTCGGGTACGCCGCGTCCGGTACCGCACGGCGCAGGGGCGCCGCGTCGACGAAGGCGTCCACGTCGACGTCCTCCACCAGACCGGCCTCCCGGAGCACCGGCACGTCCTCCTTGAGGGCGGCGATCAGCTCCGGCCGCAGCGCCGGGTCGAAGGTGGCGATGCCCTGGGCGCCGTTGTAGAGGTACACCACCTCGGCGGGCAGTCCGGTCTCCTTCGCGACCGACTCGGCGGCGGCCACCGGCTGCTTCCGCAGGTGCTCCGTGGCGCGGTGCTGCGCACGGAGGAAGGCGTCCAGGACCGCGGGCCGCCGCTCGGCGAACTCCTCGCGGACGGTGACCCCGTGGAAGGTGGGCAGGTTCAGCTCGGCGCCGTCGTACAGCGCGGCCGCCTTGCCCTGGAAGGCGAGCAGGCCGGGCCAGGCGACGAACTGGGACAGCGCGTCGACGCCGCCGGACGCCAGCGCCGAGGATCCCACGCTCGGCTGCTGGTTGAGCTTGCGCACGTCCTTCGCGGGGTCGACGCCCGCCCTGCGCAGGGCGCGTACGAGCGTGCCGTCGGCGGCCGAGCCGACGCTGGTCGACACCTTGCGGCCCTTCAGGTCGGCGAGCGACCGCAGGGGCGAGCCGGGGGCGGTCACCACGGTGCTGAGGCCGCCACGCAGGTTGTAGCCGGTGACCGACACGAGCCGGGTCGGTTCCTTGAGCTGCTTTCCGCGGGCCGCGTTGATCAGCAGCGGGAAGTCCCCCATCGAACCGATGTCGATCTTCCCCGCGGTCATCTGGGCGGTGATCGGTGCCCCGGTCGCGTAGTCCTGCCAGACCACCCGGTAGCGGAGGCCGTCAGCGCGGCCCCGGTCCGCGAGCTCCTCCTCGAAGTAGCCGAGGGAGCGCAGCAGGGTTCCGGCGGTGACGGTGTTGATGGTCTTCGACTGGTAGCCGACGGTCACCGTGACCGTTCCGCCGTCGGAGGGCTCCCCGGCGTCGCCTCCGCAGCCGGTGGCGAGGGCGAGGAGGAGGGCGAGCGGCGGGGCGAGCCGCCCTGCCGCCCGGTGGGGCGGCAGCGCACGTCGTGCTCGGGGCATGGGAGTTCGGCCTTTCACCGGAGCAGATAGGGCATGTTGACGGTGACCGCGCCGGTGGGGCAGCGGGCGGCGCAGGGGCCGCAGTACCAGCACTCGTCCACGTGCATGTACGCCTTGCCGTCCTCCTCGCGGATCGCGAGCGAGTCCAGCGGACACATGTCGACGCAGAGCGTGCACCCGTCGATGCACTTCGACTCGTCGATGGTCACGGGCACGTCGGCGCGCTGGGGGACCAGAGGCATGGCTGTCTCCAGGAAAGGGCTCGGCGGAGCGAGGGGGACGGGACGGGGGAGCGAGGGGGACGGGGTGGGGGAGCGAGGGAGGGGAGGGCGGAGGGGCGGGGCGGGGCGTCAGAGGGAGCGGCGCAGGACGCCGCCCATGGTGATCCGGTCGCCCCGGAACCGGATGAACTCCAGGTCGACCGGCCGGCCGTCGGGCAGACGGGTCAGCCGCTCCAGCATCAGGACGGCCGCCCCGCGGGGGGCTTCGAGCACGGCGGCGGAGTGCGCGTCGGCGTTGACGGCCTCCAGGGTGATCTCCGCGTGGCCGAGCGGGCCGCCGGTCAGCTGCTCCAGGAGCCGGAACACATCCGTGTTCTCCAGGTCGCAGCCCAGGAGTTCGCCCCCGACGTCCATCGGCAGGTACGACAGGTCGAGGGAGAGCGGCAGCCCGTTGAGCCGGCGCAGCCGCTCGATGCACAGCACGTCGGAGTGCTCCGGCAGGCCGAGCCGGTGGGCGACCGGGCCCGGCGCCCCGACCGGTCCCACGGTCCGGACCTCGTTGGTGACCCGCCCGTGCTCGCGCAGCGTCTCGGCGAGCCCCTGCAGCCGGTCCAGGCCGTGCGGGTACTTCTCGCACACCACCACCGTGCCGACGCCCGGCTGCCGTTCGACGATCTGCTCGCCGCGCAGCAGGTCGAGTGCCTGCCGGACGGTGTTCCGGCTGGCCCGGTAGTCGGCCGCGAGGGCGTCCTCCAGGGGCAGGACACCGCCGGGGAAGCCGCCCGCCAGGATCTGGTGGCGCAGCAGGTCGGCGAGCTGCCGCGCCCGGTCCGCACGCAGCCGCAGACGGCGGGCGGCGGCGACGGGGCGGGCGGCGGAGGCGGGTTCGGCGGGCATGGCAAGGAACGTAGCCGCGGGGCGCCGCCGGTGGTGTTGCGGCAGTATTGCGCCACCCGGCATCCCGCGCGCACCGCCCTGACCTGCGCCGATCGGGCTCCTGCGGGGAGATCCGCCACCTCCCCGCCCAGCACGTGGACGCCCGGCCGCCCACCATGCGGGAAGCTCAGCCGGTCCCGGCCCCGGCCCCCGTCCCGCCTCCGGAGCCGACCTCGACGCGCAGGGCGACGGAGAGATGGTGGTGGAGCGCGCCGAGCACCGGCTCCCCCGGAGCGAACAGGCCGGCGGCGAGCTTCCAGTACCGGGTCATCACGGGCCCCTCGCCCCGGGCCAGGAGCGGCGGGAGTCCCCGCCGGAAGGCGGCGGAGTCCGCCGTCCCGCGCGCCCGGGCGTAGGCGTCGACGAAGCAGTCCAGCGCACCGCCCCCGTACGGTGCCCGCCCGGCCGCCAGCTCCGCCGACGCCAGGGCGTACGCCTCGGCGAGTCCCTCGTACAGCACGGCGGGCCGGTACTCCCCGTCCGGCAGCGGCGGCGCCGGGCGCTCGACCCGCGGATCGGCCACCAGGGCGTGCAGCCTCGCGAAGTCGAGGACCTGACGCGGGCTCGGCTCCGCCGGAAGCGCCGGCACCACCGAGTCGAGCACCGTGGACACCACCCGCGCGGGCAGGCGTACGGGCAGGCTCCGGCGCCAGAACCGGGCCAGCGCCTCCGTGTCGGGCGGCGCGGGCAGCGGCCCGACCAGCCGCAGCCGCTCGGCCCGCTCGCCCGGCGGACCGTCGGCGAGGAGCCGCAGCGAGGCCTCGCGCCAGCGCAGCGCCACCAGCCGGGACTCCACCTCCCGCAACTGGCCCGAGACGGCCTCCTCCAGGGCTCCGTCCGGGTCCCCGCCGGCCGCGAGGACCCGCTCGACCTCGGGCACGGGCAGGCCGAGGCCGCGCAGGGAGCGGATCAGCAGGAGCCGGTCGAGCGCCCCCGCCCCGTACCGGCGGTGTCCGCCGGAGCTGCGTTCCGCCTCGGGCAGCAGGCCGCGGTCGGAGTAGTACCGCACGGTCTTCACCCCGACGCCGGCGCGCCGGGCGAGCTCCCCGATGCTCCACAGCCCCTCGGACAACACGGCGCGCGCCTCCCCTCCCCAGGGCCGCTCCCACGGGGAGCGGCCCTTCCACCCGGTCGCTGCCAGTGTGGCGGAAGCGTCCTCCGCCGGCCGGACCGCGACCTTCAGGGCATCTCCCGGCCCTCCGCGCGGCCGCCCTTGAATCTCCCCCCGGGGGAGTTCCTAGCGTGGCGGCGAGTCAGTCCAGAGGCGTTGCGAGGAGACGACCATGACCACGTTCGTGCTGGTTCCGGGCCCCTTCACCGGTGGCTGGGTCTGGGAGGAGACCGCGTCCCTGCTCCGGGCGGCGGGCGAGGAGGCGTACCCGGTGACCCTCCCGGGACTCGGGGACCGGCGGCTCCCCGACGGAGCCGGCGTCGACCTGGAGACGCACGTCCAGGACCTGGTGCGCCTCATCGACGGCATCCCCGTCCCCCGCGTCGTCCTCGTCGGACACGGCTACGGGCTCCACCCCGTCCTCGGCGCCGCCGACCGGCGCCCCGCCCGCGTCGCCCGGATCGTCTCCCTCGACACCGGCCTCCCCGCCGACGGCGAGCCGGCCGCGCGCTCCGTCCCCGACCCCGGGGCGCGGGCCCGCCTGGCGGCCGTCGACGCGTCCGGCCATGCCGGCGGCTGGATCGCACCGCCGGAACCGGGCGGCTGGTCGCGCTGGGGCAGTACCGAGGACGTAACGGCCGCGGCGCTCGACCGGCTCGAACGGCTTGCCTCCCCGCAGCCGGTGCGCACCTTCACCTCTCCGCTCCGGCTGACCGGCGCGGCCGCCGACCTGCCGACCACCGGGGTGCTGTGCACGGCCAACGGCTCCAGCGTCGACCTGGTGAGGATGCTCGTGGAGGCGGGGCCCCCGCAGTTCCGGGAGCTCGGCGACGACCGGTTCCGCTTCGTCGACCTCGCGACCGGGCACTGGCCGATGCTCTCCGCGCCCGGAGAACTGGCGGAGGTGCTCCGCCGTACGGCCGCGGGGGAGGGGCACCGGATGACCGCGCCCGACGGCCCGCACGAGCGGCCGAGCCATCTCCTGCCCTTCCTCGTCGACCTGCCGGAGGTGCCGCGCGAGCGGCTGGGCAGGGTCGACCTGCACCTGCCCGACACCGGCACGTACGCCGGTACGTACGCCGGCACCGGCACGGACACTGGCATCGGCATCGGCATCGGCATCGGCATCGGCACGGGCACCGCCACCGACAGCGGTACAGGCACGGACGCGGACACCGAGACGGACACAGGCACCGGCCCTGGCCCTGTTACCCGTACGGAGACCGTCTCCGGCACCGCCTCCGACCCCGGCGTGCCCCGCCCGGCCGTCGTCTTCGTGCACGGCGGGCCGGTCGCCCCCGACCAGCGGCCCACCCCGCGCGACACCCCGTTCCTGCTCGGCTACGCCCGCTGGGCGGCGCGTCTCGGCGCGGTCGGCGTGACGCTGGACCACCGGCTCCACGGCCTCGGCGACTTCCCGCGGGCGGCCGACGACCTCGCCGAGGCCGTGGCGCTCGTACGCGCCCACCCGCGCGTCGACGGGGACCGGATCGCGCTGTGGTTCTTCTCCACCGGAGGGCTCCTCGCGGCCGACTGGCTGGCCGCGCCGCCGCCCTGGCTGCGCTGCCTCGCGGCGAGCTACCCTGCCCTCGCGCCGCTCCCCGGCTGGGGCGCGGTGGAGTCCCGGTTCCGGCCGGCCGACGTCGTCGGCACGGCGGACGGCCCCCCGGTCGTGCTGACCCGGGCCGGCCGGGAGCACCCGGCCTTCGCCGCGACGGTGGCGGCCTTCCTGGCCGCCGCCGAGGGGAACGGGGCCGACGTCGAGATCGTCGACGTGCCGCACGGCCGTCACAGCTTCGAACTGGTCGATCCGGGCGAGGAGTCACGCGCGTGCGTGGAGCGGGCGATGCGGTGCGTGCTCGGGCACCTCGAAGACCCGCCCCGGCACCCCGGCGGGGCCGACGAGCCGGCCCGGCGGCCGTGACGAAACAGTAGCCATGTACATAGTAGCCATGTACTGTATTGCGAGTGAGTTCAGCAACCGACGGCGCCACGACGGGATTCCTGGTCTGGCGCCTCTCGATGAAATGGCGCGTGGCCGTCGACCGGGCGGTCGCGCCACTGGGCCTGACCCACGCCCAGTACGTGGTGATGGCGTCGCTGTACGGGATGTCGCGCGCGGGGCTGCGGCCCAGCCAGCGCGGGCTCGCCGACCGGACGGGAATGGAGCCGCTGTACGTCTCCAAGCTCGCCCGCGCCCTGGAGGCCTCCGGGCTCCTGGACCGCACCCGGGACCCCGGCGACCCGCGGGCCATGCAGCTGTCGCTCACCGAGCGGGGAACCGACGTCACACGCCGGGCGATCACGGTCGTCCAGGGACTCCTGGACCAGCTCCTGGAGCCGCTCGGCGGTCGGACCGGCCCGCGCGCCCAGGAGTTCACCCGCGAGCTGGCGACCCTGCTCGACGCGCCTCTCGATCCGTCCACCGCACACGACGAGGAGCAGTCATGACCACCACCACCGCACCCCGCGCCGACGGCCGCGTCCTGGCCCTGGCCCACCACGCGGCACGCGCCGTCCTGGAGGGCGTGCTGACCCGCCACGGCATCACCTTCCACCAGAGCGTCACCCTCCGGGCCGCCGCGGCGGCGGGCGGCGCCCCCGGCCGCGCCGAGCTGGTCGACGACGTCACCGGCTCCCTCAAGGCCGACGGCGCACTCGTCTCCGGGGTGATCGACGAGCTGGCGGCCGCCGGACTCCTGGAGACGGACCCGGAGGACCCGGCGCGGGTGCGGCTCACCGACGCCGGACGGGCGACGTACGACGCCACCGCCGCCGAGTCCGCCGGCCTCTCCGCCCGCCTCTACGACGGGATCCCGGACGAGGACCTGCGGGTCGTGGGCCGCGTGCTCACCCTGATCACGGAACGCGCGAACGCCGCCCTGGCCACCGGAGCCTGAGACCCCGTCCGGCCCCCCCCGCAAGGGGGGGCGGACCGGGGCCGCGGGGCGCACCGGCCCGCCGCACCCCGCCGCCTCACGGGTGGGTGAACACACCCACCATCCGGGTGTCCGGGTTGCTGCTCATCCCGACGATCGCACCCCCGTCGGCGCGGTTGGCCCGCGCGTGCGTGCCCGCGTACCCGTCGTCGGTGAGGAAGACGCCGAGCGCCGCGATCCAGTCGTCGACCTCGCCGGTCGCCGGGTCGTACACCGGCTCGGCACGCGGTACGACCCGTTCCTGCGCCACGTAGCCGCCCCGCTCGACGGCCGTCCGCAGCGCCTTGTCCCACTCCGCCTCCGCGCACTCCCAGCCGACGAAGGTGTCCAGACCGCCGTACCCGGCGCCCGGCTTGAGGATGAGCCGTTCGCGCCGCTCCCGGCAGAGGTCGAGCAGTTCGGCCGGGACCGCGGCGTGCAGCGAGCGGCTCCACGGCAGGACCCGGTCGACGAGCGCCCGCTCCCCGGCGTCGAACGCGCCGCTCCAGCGCGGATCGGTGAGCAGCGCCAGCGCGCTCTTGTTCGAGTAGAAGCCGCTCTCCAGGGAGGTGAACAGGACGGTCCGGCCGGCCCGGTCGGCACGGAAGAACGGCTCCGCGACGTCGGGCCCCGCCGGGTCGTCCAGCAGCTGGCTCGCCGCGAAGTTCCGCAGGACCAGGTCCAGCGGGGTGCCGTCCAGGGTCAGCTTGCCGTCGGCGCCGGCCCGCACCCGGTCGATCTCGCCGATCCGCACGTCGATGCCCTGCTCGGCCATCGCCTCGACCGTGGCCCGCATCAGCCTGCCGTACGGGCCGACCCCGCCGCGGCCCTCGATCAGCCCCACCACCGGGTCCGCGCCCCCGGACAGCGCCGGGCGGGCGCGGTCGCGCAGCACGGCCGCCGTCCGGGCCGCGATGTCCACGTGGTCGAGCCGGTGCGCGCGGGCGAAGTCCGCGAACGCGGGCACCCGCAGCAGCCCTCGGTTGAACACGGCCATGTCGAGCCCGCCGACCTCGCTGCCGAGGTTGAACTCCAGGAGCCGGTACGACGTACCGTCGTGGTAGGCGTCGGCCCGCCCGAACCGGGCCGGGACGCCGGAGCCGCCCCGGCGCAGCAGCACCGCGAGCGCGGGATGGATCCCGACCTCAGCCGCGTACCGGTCGAGGTCCCCGTCGAAGAGCCGCCGCGGCAGGGACACGAGCAGCTCGAACAGCCCCTCCAGGTCCCGCGCGAACGCGGCCGTCTCGTCGGCCCGCACGAACCAGGGCCGGGGCAGCAGGTGCGCGCGCCACGCCTCCTCGAAGGCCGGGGGCAGTGCGGCCCGCGCCACGGACTCGGCGAGCCCGCGGTCCCCGCCCAGGCACTGCTCGACGTGTATCCGGCTCAGATCGGTCATCGGCGGCGCTCGCTTCCCTGACGGCATCGGGTACGTGCTCGGAAAGGCGAGCAGACTACCGTGCGGCCCCCACGCGCCCCCGCGTCAGCGGAACGTGAGCGGCCGCAGGGACAGTGGCGGCGGACCGGGGCGGGCCGTGGGGGCCCGCCCCGGTCCCCTCCGCACGCGCGCTCGCCCCCGGTCCCTCCGCGTGCTCAGCTGGTGATCGTCACCACCGTCGCCGCGGTGACCGCGAGCATCGCCGCCTGCATGTCCCGGATCGCCCGGCGCACGCCCTCCGCCGCCCACTGACCGGCCGTGAGCTCCTCCAGTCGGGCCGCGACCTCCTTGCGGGGCAGGTCGGGGAAGGCGAGGCGGTGCAGCCGGGCGCCGTGGACCAGGGCGAGGAGACCCGTGGTGCGGGCACTGTGGGTGGGGCCGGCGGCGAGGACCGTGTGCAGCCTGGCCCGCAGCTCGCGCTCGACGGAGCCGTCCGCCTCCGGGTAGCGGGCCACGGGGAAGAGCCCCATGACCCGCTGCCGCTCCTCGCGCACGAGGCCGCGCTCGCGGAGGCTCCCGACCGTCGCCCTGACCGCCTTGCCGTGGTCCTTCGTCAGCCACTCGGTGACCTTCGGGGCCCTGCTCTTCTTCGCGCACCACGCGTCGAGCTGCCGCAGCCGCTCGTCGAGCAGCGGCACCTCGGTGGGCGTCGCGTCCGTCACCCGCACCCGGCCGTCGTCGACCGCCACGCGCCCCGCCAGCACGAGATCCAGCAGGATGCCGCCCGCGACCGCCCACGCGGCCGTCTGCCGTTCCTTCGCCACCCCGGACACGTCGTCCAGGGACAGCAGCATGATCTCCTCCGCGAGCGTGACCGCCACCCCGTACTCCTCGTCCTCCGCATGCGGCCGTCCGCATGAGCGCCTGTGCGGCGCCGCGCGGCGATCGAACGCCCCCGGCACCCTTCGCACCTCAGGACGAGCGGAGCCCCCGGCCGGTTCCCGACGACCGGCCGGCGCCCGCCGTGACCTGCGCCGATCCCGGAGTGCCGGGGAATCGCGTCCGGTCCTTGGTCTGGACCGCAGCGGGCCGGGGCGTCAAGCTCTCGCTATGGACTTGGAGCTGAGGCACCTCAAGACGATCCGGGCCATCGCCGACGCGGGGAGCCTCACGCGCGCCGCGACCGCGCTCGGACTCGCGCAGCCGGCGCTCAGCGCTCAGCTCAAACGGATCGAACGGGCCCTGGGCGGAGCCCTGTTCGAGCGCGGCCGGGAGGGGGTGCGGACCACCGCCCTGGGCGACCTGGTCCTCGAACGGGCCCGCGTGGTGCTTCCCGCGGTCTGCGAACTCCAGGAGGAGGCCGTGCGGTTCGCCCGCGGCGGCGCGGAGGGCTACCGGCTCGGCGGCACCCACGGGCCGCTGCTCGGCGGCCTGGTCGACCGGATCGCGCGCGAGGACCCCGGGGCCCCGGTGACCACGTACATCTCCTGGTCGGAGCGCGAGATCGCCGGCGGCGTCGCCGACGGCCGCCTCGACTTCGCCCTCGTCGGGGTCTGCGGGGAGAGCGGGCCGCCCGAGGCCGGACGGCTGGCGTGGACGGAGGTCGCCCGCGACCCGGTGTACGTGATGCTGGCCGCCGACCACCCGCTGGCCCCGCGCTCCGAGATCGACCTGGCCGAACTGGCCGCCGAGGCCTGGACCGACGTGCCCGGCGACGGCTGCTTCGGCGACTGCTTCGCGGCCGCCTGCGTACGGGCCGGGTTCACCCCGGCGTGCGTGTACGAGACGGACACCGCGTCCTGCGTGCACCTGGTGCAGGTCGGCCGGGCCGTCGGACTCTGCCGGGCCACCTTCCCCGTCACCCCGGGCCTCGTCACCCGCCCCCTCGCCGGCACCCCGCTCCTCTGGCGCCACCTCCTCGGCTGGCACCCCGAGGGCCGCGCCGCCGCCCGGGCCGGCGCCGTCCTCGACCACACCCGGGCCGCCCACGCCGAGGCGCTGGCGACCAGCGCCGGACGGCGGCACACCGGCGCCGACCCCGGGCATAACGCCGTGGCAGGGGCCGACCGGTAGCTCCCGCACCCCCGTCGCGATTCCTACGGTTCCAGCAGATCCCCCACCGCGATCCGCGACCGGTGATCCACGATCCCGGATCCGAGAACCGAGGAGACTCCCCATGCTCCGACGACACGCCCGCACGGCGTGTACCGCCCTCGCCGCCGCCGGAATGGCACTGGCCGGGCTCCAGGCCGGGACCGCCGCGGCGGCCCCGGACGGCCACGACCCGCACCGCTCCCCGACCGCCAGAACCGCCGCCCAGACCCTGGGCGCCGACTCCGCGCAGCCGGAACTGCTCGACGCCATGCGGCGCGACCTGGGACTCACCCGCTCCCAGGCCGTCACCCGACTCGCCAACGAGGCCGAGGCCGGGGCCACCGCGGCCCGGCTCCGCCAGGGCATCGGCGGCGCCTTCGCCGGCGCCTGGGTGGACGGCGCCGAGGCCGCCACCCTGACCGTGGCCACCACCCGCGCCGCCGACGCGGCCGCCATCCGCGCCACCGGCGCCCGGGCCCGGGTCGTGACGCACAGTCTGACCGCGCTGGAAGGCGCCAAGCAGCGCCTCGACCGCTCCGCCGGCGCCGACGCACCCGTCCGCTACGTCGACGTCCGGGCCAACGTCCTCGTCATCGAGGAGACCCGGGCGGGCGCCGGAGCGCGCCTCGTACGGTCCACCGGGGTCCCGAGCGAGCTGGTCCGCGTCGTCCGCACCGCCGAGGCGCCCCGCCCGCTCTACGACATCCGCGGCGGCGACGCCTACTACATGGGGGGCGGCGGGCGCTGCTCGGTCGGCTTCGCCGTGACCCGGGGCACCACCCAGGGCTTCGCCACCGCCGGCCACTGCGGCCGCGCCGGCACCACCACCAGCGGCTTCAACCAGGTCGCGCAGGGCAGCTTCCAGGCCTCGACCTTCCCCGGGAACGACATGGCCTGGGTCGCCGCCAACACCAACTGGACCTCCACCCCGTACGTCAAGGGCTCCGGCGGCGCCAACGTCCAGGTGACCGGCTCCGTCCTGCAGCCCGTCGGCTCGTCGGTCTGCCGCTCCGGCTCGACCACCGGCTGGCACTGCGGCACCGTGCAGCAGCACAACACGAGCGTCACCTACCCGGAGGGCACCATCTCCGGGGTCACCCGCACCACGGTCTGCGCCGAGCCCGGCGACTCCGGAGGCTCGTACATCTCCGGCAGCCAGGCGCAGGGCGTCACGTCCGGCGGGTCCGGGAACTGCTCCAGCGGCGGTACGACCTTCTTCCAGCCGCTGAACCCGCTGCTCCAGAACTACGGCCTCACCCTGAAGACCACCGGCACCGACCCGGGCCCCGGCCCGGGCGAGCCGGAGCCGGGCGGCACCTGGGCGGCCGGGAAGGTGTACGCCGCCGGTGACACGGTCACCTACGGCGGCGCGAGCTACCGCTGCCTCCAGGGCCACCAGGCCCAGGCGGGCTGGCAGCCCCCGAACGTCCCGGCGCTCTGGCAGCGCCTGTGACCCCGGCGCGACCGTGAGACCGGGGGTGCCGCGAACCCGAGGGGGGTGTCGCGGCGCCCCCTCGCGTTCCCCGTAGGATCACCGCGATCTTGATCATCATTCATGATCGACACGGAGTGCCGCCCTCGGGGCGGCACGTGCGCCTCGCGGGGGAGTCGGCACAGGGGCAGGGTCCGTCACGCCTCCGCCAGGCCGCCGCGCGCGATGACCTCGGCGTACCAGCGGGCGCTGTCCTTCAGCGTCCGCCGCTGCGTCGCGAAGTCCACGTGCACGATCCCGAACCGCTTGCTGTAGCCGTAGGCCCACTCGAAGTTGTCCAGGAGCGACCACAGGAAGTACCCCCGGACGTCCGCCCCGTCCGCCAGCGCGCGGTGCACCGCCGCCAGGTGCTCGTGGAGGTAGGACACCCGCTCGGGGTCCTTCACCCGGCCCGAGGGATCGGCGTAGTCGTCGTACGCCGCACCGTTCTCGGTGATCACCAGGGGGACGCCCGGCAGCTCGTCCCGCAGCCGGATCAGCAGCTCGTGGAGTCCGCTCGCGTCCACCGGCCAGTCCATCGCCGTGCGCGGCCCGGGCGCCGGCTCGAAGCGGACGTGCCGCTCCGCGCCCGCCCACGGCGAGGGCGACTCGGAGCCGCCCGCCCCGACGACCGAGGGCGAGTAGTAGTTGATGCCGAGCGAGTCGATCGGCGCGTTGGCCGCCGCCAGGTCGCCGTCCTGGACGAACGACCAGTCCGTGACCGATGCCGTGTCGCGGACCAGGTCCTCCGGGAGGCGCCCGTGGAACACGGGGTCGAGGAACACGCGGTTGCCGACCGCGTCGATCCGGCGCGCCGCGTCCAGATCCTCCGGCGCCTGCGAACAGGGCCGCACCGCGTGCAGGTTGAGGGTCAGCGACACCTCGGCCGCACCGGGCAGCGAGCCGCGCAGGGTGCGGGCCGCGAGCCCGTGCGCCAGGTTGAGGTGGTGGGCGGCGCGGAGCGAGGCGAGGGCGCTGGTGCGGCCCGGGGCGTGCACCCCGTTGCCGTAGCCGAGGAACGCCGCGCACCAGGGCTCGTTCAGCGTCGTCCAGGTCGCCACCCGGTCGCCGAGGGCGTCCGCCATGATGCCCGCGTACTCGGCGAACCGGTACGCGGTGTCGCGCTGCGGCCAGCCGCCGGCGTCCTCCAGCTCCTGGGGCAGGTCCCAGTGGTAGAGCGTGGCCACCGGGCGGATCCCGGCGTCGAGGAGGCGGTCGACGAGCCGCCGGTAGAAGTCCAGGCCCTTGCGCACCGCGGGCCCGCGTCCGGTGGGCTGGACCCGGGGCCAGCCGATGGAGAAGCGGTAGTCGGTGACGCCGAGCCGCCGCATCAGCTCGACGTCCTCGTCGACCCGGTGGTAGTGGTCGGCGGCGATGTCGCCGGTGTCGCCGTTGCGCACCTTGCCGGGCGTCCGGCTGAAGGTGTCCCAGATGGAGGGGGTGCGGCCGTCCTCCGCCGCCGCCCCCTCGATCTGGTAGGCGGCCGTGGCGGTGCCCCAGCGGAAGCCCTCGGGGAAGCGGAGGGCGGTCGTCGTGTCGGTACGGGCGTCGAGCGCGGTCATGGGATGGGAACTCCCTGGAGTGAGGGGTCTGGAGGATGGGGGAGGCGTCGGCGAGGGCGGCTCGGGCGGCGCGGGGGTCAGCCCTTGACCGCGCCCTGCATGATGCCGCCGACGATCTGCCGGCCCAGCAGGCCGAAGACCAGCAGCACCGGCAGGGTGCCGAGCAGCGTGCCCGCCATGATCACGGACTGGTCGTGGACGTAGCCGCCGCCGAGCTGGCGCAGGGCGACCTGGACCGTGGGCTCCGAGGAGGTGAGGGCGACGACCGGCCAGAAGAAGTCGTTCCAGGCGGCCATGAAGGTCAGCAGGCCCAGGACGGCCATGCCCGGGCGGGCGATCGGCACCACGATGGACCAGAAGATCCGGGCGGTGGACGCGCCGTCGACCCGCGCCGCCTCGATCAGCTCGTCGGGCAGCGACTGCACCAGGTACTGGCGCATGAAGAACACGCCGAAGGCGGACACCAGACCGGGCAGGATGACGGCCTGGAGCTGGTTCACCCAGCCCAGTTCGGCGATCAGCATGAAGAGCGGGATCACCCCGAGCTGCGGCGGGATCATCATGGTGCCGACGGTGACGGCCAGGAGCGCGCCACGGCCCCGGAAGCGGAGCTTGGCGAAGGCGAAGCCGGCGAGCGTGCAGCACAGCACGGTGCCGAGGGTGATCGAACCGGACACGATCAGGGAGTTGAGCAGGGCCTTGCCGATGTCCGCCTCTTCGAGGACCGCCTCGAAGTTGCGCATCAGGTTCGGGCCCGGCAGCAGCGTCGGGGGGACCTTCGCCAGGTCGGCGTTGGAACGGCTCGCGGCGACGATCGTCCAGTAGAAGGGGAAGGCCGAGAACAGGACGGCGACGACGAGGATCCCGTAGGCGAGCGGTCCCGCGTGCAGGGTGCGGCCGGCCCGGGAGGGGCCTCGGGGCGCGGGGGGAACGGGCGGGGCTCCGGCTGCGGAGGGGCCTCGGGTCACGGTGGCACCGGGCGTGGTCATCGGCCGGCCTCCTTGCGGGAACGGCGGCGCGCGATCAGGGCGTTGACCCCGACGAGCACCACGATGAGCAGGAACATCACCCAGGCGATGGCGGCGGCCCGGCCGAGGTGGAAGAAGCCCCAGCCCTGCTCGTACATGTACAGGCCGAGCGTCTGGTACTGGTGCGAGATGCCGCCCGAGATCGACCCCTCCAGGAGCAGCGGCTCGCCGAACAGCTGGGTCGCGCCGATGGTGGAGACGATGACGGTGAACAGGATCGTGGGCCGCAGCCCCGGCAGCGTCACGTGGAAGAACTGGCGCCAGCGCGAGGCCCCGTCCATCGCCGCGGCCTCGTACAGCTCGTGGGGGATGGACTGCATGCCGGCCAGGTAGATCAGCGCGTTGTAGCCCGTCCAGCGCCAGATGACGACCGTCGACACGGCGATCTGGGAGGCGACGGTGCCGTTCTGCCAGTCCACGGGGTCGATGCCGACCAGGCCCAGGGCGTAGTTGATCAGACCGAAGTCACGCCCGAAGAGCTGGGCGAAGACGAGCGTGGCCGCGGCCACCGACGTCGCGTACGGCAGGAGGACCGCGGTCCGCAGGAAGGTGCGCCCGCGCATCTTGTAGTTCAGCAGGTGCGCGAGGCCGAGGGCCATGACCAGCTGCGGCACGGTCGAGAGCACGCCGATGGTGAAGGTGTTGCGGAGCGAGAGCCAGAAGTACTCGTCGGTGAAGAGGGCGGTGTAGTTGCCGAGGCCGCGCCACTCCATGTCGCCGGGCGTCTGGAGCTCCACCCGGTAGAGCGAGACGAAGGCCGTGTAGAGGAGCGGGAAGAGGCCGAAGGCGACGAACAGGGTGAAGAACGGGGCGAGGTAGGCGTACGGCGAGAACTGCTGCCAGGCCCGCCGGGCGGACCCCCGCCGCGCGGGCGGCGGGGCCGGCTTCGGCGGGGCCGGCGTCTCGGATGCGGTGAGGGTCACGGCGCGGCCCTTCGGAGGAGGGGAGGAGGCGGGGGACGACGGGGGTCCGGCGGAGGTCAGCCGACGGTGTTCGCGACGCCCTTCTTCGCGTTCGACCAGGCCTTGTCGGGCGAGGTCCCCTTCCGCTCGACCTCGCTCAGCGCGTTCGTGATCTGCTGCGCGATGTTCTGGTCGTGCACGCCGAGCACCTGCACCGGGGCCGCCTTGGCCGCGTCACCGAAGATCTGGCCGATGGGGGCGTCGGAGAAGAAGGGGTCCTTCGCGCCGGCGACCTTCTCGATCGCGCCGGTGGCGGAGGGGAAGTTGCCCTGCTTCTCGAAGAGGCGGGTCTGCTGCTCGGGGGCGGTGAGCCACTTGATCAGCTCGTACGCCTCCTTCTTGTGCTTGGCGGCCTTCGGCACCGCCAGGTAGGAGCCGCCCCAGTTCCCGGCGCCGCCGGGCAGGGTGGCCACGTCCCACTTGCCCTTGCCGGCCTCACCTGCCTGCCCCTTGATGTAGCCGAGCATCCAGGCGGGGCAGGGGATGGTGGCGAAGGAGCCGGCGGCGAAGGCCTGGTTCCACTGCGGGGACCACTGGTCGAGCTTGGCGCTCAGCCCGTCCTGGGCGGCCTGCACGGAGTGGTCCCAGGCGGTGCGCAGCGCGGGGTTGTCCTCCCAGATCAGCTTCCCCGAGGCGTCGTAGTACCGCTCCTTCTCCTGCCCGATCATGATCGAGTAGAGGCTGCCGACGCTGTCGAGCCAGGCGCTCTTGCCGGGGGCCTTCGCCTTGTACTGCTTCCCGAGGGCGAGGTAGCCGTCCCAGGTGGACCACTTCTCGGCGAGCTCCGCGCGGTCGGTGGGCAGGCCGGCCTTGGCGAAGAGGTCGCTGCGGTAGCACATGGCCTCGGGGCCGACGTCGGTGCCGAGGCCGAGGACCTCGCCGTTCTTCCCGCCGGCGGCGGCCCACTTCGCCGGGGCGAACTGGTCCTTCAGGGAGTCCGCGCCGTACTTCCTCAGGTCCTCGAACCGCTCCGCCTGCTGCTGGGTGACGGAGGCGATCCGGCCCACCTCGATGCCCTGCACGTCGGCGAGGCCGGCTCCGCCCGCGAGCCGGGTCTGGAGGGACTTCCAGTAGTCGGCCTCGTCCTCGGTGTCCGTCTGCTTGATGGTGACGCCCGGGTGGAGCTTCTCGTACTCGGCGTACAGCCCTGCCTCTTTGTATCCGAAGGAGCCGAACAGGTCGACGGTGATGGTGACCTCGCCCCCCGCCCCGTCGGTGGACGCGTCGTCCGACGTACCTCCGCAGGCGGCGAGCAGGGCCCCGGCGAGGACGACCGCCCCCAGGCGGACGGCGGTTCTCCCGGCGGTGGTCGTGACGGCGGCTCGGGCGATGGGCATGGGAAGCCTCCCTTGGCTCCGGAACGAGCGAGAGCGACTGAGAGCGCTCTCAAGCGTGCGGGGGGAGCGTGCCTGGGGCGGAGCCCATCCGTCAAGGCTCGAAGGCGTAACGGACGGGAAGAGCCCTCAAGTCCGGGCTGTGTTCAATCTCTTGACACACGTGTTTCGGCGGTTTTACGTTTCCGGCGTCTTGAGAGCGCTCTCTCGCGGCGTTCGCCGCCGGCGTCCACCGCGAACCGGTCCTCTTCCGCGCTACCTCTCCCCGCGCGTCCCTCCCCACCCGAACCGCCCCGCCGTGCCCCACCCGTCACGACGACACGAGGTGCCGTACATGCCAGCCCCCCGCACAAGGCCGGCCGCCGCGCTGGTCCTGGTCTCCGCCCTCGCCGCCCTGGGCCTCGGCCCGGCGGCCGCCCCCGCCGCCGCGGCCACCGTCCCCACGGGCGCCGGAAGCTACTCCGACACCCGCCCCGCCGGAACCTCCGGCCCCACCACGAACACCGGCGCACCGGTCACCCCCAAGGTCACCGCCGCCGCCCAGGGCAAGCCGGTCCCCACCAACGACTGGTGGTCCTCCCTCGCCTTCCAGCGCTACGGCGACAACCCGTACTCCACTCCGATGTACGGCCACCCGCTGACCTACCAGGCCGTCGCCGGCGGCCTCCAGCTGGGCTACCCGACCAGCCCCGCCATCGTCGGCGACGGACGGCAGTACGAGTTCGCCCACAAGGCCGACCTCACCCTCGGCCTCACCGGGCTCAACTCGCCCGACACCAAGGCCGACGCCTGGTCCGACTGGACCGTCACCCCCTACTGGTCCGACGGCGCCCGCACCCTGCGCACCACCATCGGCCACGGCATGCCCTTCGTGTACGCCAAGGGCAGCGGCGGCGACGCCCGCATCACCACCGCCACCGCGCCCACCGTCTTCGCCGACCAGGGCAACGTCCTCGGGATCACCGTCGCGGGCCACCACTACGCCCTCTTCTCGCCCACCGGCACCGACTGGAACGTCTCCGGCTCCACCATCACCGCCGGGCTCGGCGGCAAGGACTACTTCTCCGTCGCCGTCCTGCCCTCCACCGACGCCCTCGCCACCTACCGCAAGTACGCCTTCAGCTTCGTCACCGGGTCCACCGTCGGCTGGAGCTACGACGCCGGCACCGTCCGCGCCACCTACGCCCTCACCACCGAGGCGAAGGAGGGCACCGAGCGCGGCACCCTCCAGGCCCTCTACCGCCACCAGTGGCTGAACACCACCGACCCGCTCACCCCCTACACCTACGTCTCGCCCCGCGGCACGATGAAGGTCCGCGAGTCGGCGTCCTTCACCACGAGCCAGAAGGCGGCCGCCACCCTGCCCGGACTGCCGGGCGGCGCGGGGGTCGACAGCGCGCGGCTGCGCGGCTACCTGAACGAGGTCGCGAACTCCGCCGACCCGTTCTCCGGGGCCGTGGACACCTACTGGACCGGCAAGGCCCTCGGCAAGCTGGCCCAACTCGTGCCGCTCGCCGACCAGATCGGCGAGACCGCGCTCCGCGACAAGCTCCTCGGCCAGATCAAGGGCCGGCTCCAGGAGTGGTTCACGGCCGGCGGAGCCAACGAGTTCTCGTACGACACCGCCTGGAAGACCCTCACCGGCTACCCGGCCTCCTACGGCAGCGACACCGAACTCAACGACCACCACTTCCACTACGGCTACTACGTGTACGCCGCCGCGATCGTCGCCCAGTACGACGCGGCCTGGGCCGCCGACTCGGCCTGGGGCGCCATGGTGAAGACGCTGGTCCGCGACACCGCCAACCCCAGCCGCACCGACACCGCCTTCCCGTTCCTCCGCGGCTTCGACGTCTACGCAGGGCACAGCTGGGCCAGCGGGCACCAGGGCTTCGCCGCCGGCAACAACCAGGAGTCGTCCTCCGAGTCGACCAACCTCAGCGCCGCCCTCGTCCTGTGGGGATCGGCGACCGGCAACACCCAGCTCCGCGACCTCGGCACCTACCTGCTCACCACCGAGGGCGAGGCCATCGCCCAGTACTGGTTCGACGCCGACCAGCAGGTCTTCCCCGGCGCCTTCCAGCACGACACGGCCGGCATGGTCTGGGGCAGCGGAGCCGCCTACGCCACCTGGTGGACCGCCAACCCCGAGGAGATCCACGGCATCAACGTGCTCCCGGTGACCGGTGGTTCACTGCACCTCGGCGGTCACAAGGACGCCGTCCGCCGCAACATCGCCGAGATGGAGCGGGAGAACCCCGGACCCGCCGTCGAATGGCGCGACATCCTCTGGGAGTTCCAGTCCTTCGCCGACCCGGCCGCGGCCAAGGCGAAGTGGGACGCGGGCAACGCCGGCTACACCCCGGAGGCGGGCGAGTCCAAGGCCCACACCTACCACTGGCTGACCACGCTCGACACCCTCGGCGCCCCCGACGCCACGGTCACCGGATCCATCCCCACCTCCGCCGTCTTCACCAAGGGCACCGCGCGGACGTACGTGGCCCACAACCACGGCGCCACCGCCCGCACCGTCACCTTCTCCGACGGCAAGTCCCTCTCCGTGCCCGCCCGTTCCACCGCCAGCGGCACGGGAACCGGAGGCACCGGCCCCGACCCGGACCCGGAGCCCTCCACCGGCGACACCTTCCAGCTCCGTACGGGCGGCACGCTCACCACGGCCACCGGCGCCGCGGCGGGCAGCGACACCGTCCTCTCGGCGCAGGGCGGCAACCACGACGGCACGCCCAGCCGTCCGGTCGTCTACGAGGCCAGGGGCGTCAACGGCACGCTGAAGGCCGGCGGCACCACCGCCTTCCGCCTCCAGCTCGACGCCGGGACGGCCGTCGGGCTGGGCCAGCAGGCCCGGATCAGCTACGACCTCACCGGTGACGGCACCTTCGAACGGACCGAGACGTACCACTACTTCGCGACCGACCCGGTGACCGGCTGGGAGGAGTACTCCCAGGCCCGCGGGCTCAAGTCCGCCACCGGAACCCTCGGCAACCTGACCGGCGGCACGGTACGCCTGGAGGTCTGGAGCGCGATCGGCAACGGCGACTCGCGCGTCCAGACGGGCACGGACCGATCGGTGGTGGTCATCCCCTACTCCTGACCGTCCGGCCCTCCGGGGAGCGGAGCGGCGGGCCGGGTTCCTCCTCACCCGGCCCGCCGTCCCGCGTCCTCCCACCGCCTTGCCGCCGTCGCCGCCCCGCCGCCGTGCCTCCGCCGCCGCCGGGCCGGCCGCCGCCCCGTCGCCGTCCGGCGCGTTCCCGGCCTCAGGCCGAGTCGCGGAGCACGAGCGAGGTCGGCGTGACGACGGACGCGGGGACCCCGGTACCGGTCCCGTCCAGCAGCCGCATCAACAGCTTCACCATCAGCCGGCCCATGTCCTCGATGTCCTGGTGCACCGTGGTCAGGGACGGCGAGGTCCTCCGCACCACCGAGGCCATGTCGTCGAAGCCGACGACCGCCACGTCCTCCGGGACGCGCACGCCGCGCTCGCGCAGGGTCAGCAACGCCCCCGAGGCCATCAGGTCGTTGGCCACGAACACCGCGTCCACGTCGGGCCGCCGGTCCAGCAGCTCCGCCATCGCGCGGGCGCCGCTCTCCTCGGTGAAGTCGCCCCTGCTCAGCAGGGCGGGATCCGCGTCGACCAGCACGTCCCGGTACCCGTGGAGCCGGTCCAGCGCGGACGTCTGGTCGTCCGGACCCGAGATGTGCGCGATGGTCCGCCGGCCCAGAGCCACCAGGTGCCGCACCGCCTCGCGGGCGCCGCCCCGGTTGTCGCAGTCGACGAACGGCACGGTCGGACTCGTGCCGGGACCGGGGCGCCCGCCGTAGACCACCGGGATCCGGGTCCGGTCGATGACGGCCGGCAGCGCGTCGTCGTTGTGCAGCGAGAACGCCAGCGCGCCGTCCACGTGTCCGCCGCCGAGATAGCGGGCGATCCGGTCGTGGTCGCCGGGCCCCTCCACCCACAGCAGCACCAGCTGCGCGTCGTGCGCGGTGAGTTCCCTGCTGATGCCGCGGACCTGCTGCTCGAAGAACGGGTCCGAGAAGATCCGGAACTCGGGCTCCGCGATGATCACCGCCACGGCGCCGTTGCGCCGGGTGACCAGGGTCCGGGCCGCGTGGTTGGGCACGTAACCGAGCTCGTCGACGGCCCTGCGCACCTTCTCGACCAGCGGGGGCCGCACCCCCGCGCCCCCGTTGACGACCCGCGAGGCCGTCGCGCGGGACACGCCGGCGCGAGCGGCGACGGCTTCCAGCGTGGGGCGGGGCCCCGTGGTCTGCTCGGGCAAGGCGTGCGCTCCTCGACTGCGTGGGCGGGGCGGGTGTCCGTGTGCGGTGTGCGTTCCCGCACGGACCAGGATATCTGTACACCCCACCCGCTGAGAGCGCTCCCAGAACGATCGCCGCGACTCCCGGACGACCTCCGCGGCACGGGTCGGCCTCCCCGGCTCCCCGGCAGACCTCCGCGCACCGGACGACCCCCGGTCCGGCACCGGCCGGCCCCGCGGTGCCGGTCCGCCCGCGGAAACCCCGTTGCCGCCGTCGCCGCGGGCTGGCTAGCGTCGGGGCCCTGCGACGTGTAGCTCAGCAGCAGAGCGCCGGGCTCGGGACCCGGAGGGCGCGGGGGCGGAACCCGCCACGTCGGCTTATGGACACTCACGCTGACAAGCAGCCGCAGACCGTGTCGCGCTCCTACGCGGAGGGCCGTCTGGCCCGTGCCTTCGTCACCGCGCTCCACCACACGGACCCCGCCACGCGGGCGCGTGCCGGGGAACAGGCCGCCGGCTGGCGCCGCGTGCTCGGGGGCATGGCCGCGGGCACCCTCAGCATCGGCTCCCGGACACCGGTCCGCGGCCTGCCCGCCTGGGTGACCCCCGAGGTGCTCCACGGCGGCTTCGCCACCGGCGGGGCACGCGCCGCGGGCCCCCTCCTGCCGTACGAGACCGAGGCGGCCCGCAGGGCCGGCGTACCGGCGGACAGGGGAGCCCTCTTCGCCCACGCCCTCACCGAGGAGGGACTCGCGGACCTGTGGGACCTCCTCGACAGCACCTGCTACGAGGTGACCGTCCCCGAGGAGGCCGCGCTCCTCACCGTGGCCTGGCTGGTCCGGGCCGGGGAGTCCGAAGCCGCCCTCGCCCTCGTACGGGAGATCCGTCCGTTCGCCGCCCTCCTGCGGTTCACCCCGCGTCCGACGGCCTCGCCCGCCCCCGACACCGACGCCGTGCACCGGCGGACCGTCGGCGAGGTCGGAGCCGCGCTGGCGGGGCGGCGCCCGCACCGCGCCGTCGAGACCCAGCGCGAGGCCCACGCCGTCTGGCGGCCGTTCGAGGACGAACTCCTCGCGCACTGGCTGGAGACGGCCGGCCCCGACCACCGCGTGCTCGACCGCGAGCCCGGCGGCGGGTGGCACGAGCGCGGCGCCGCGCTCCTCGACCGCTACCGGCGGCTGGCCCGGGAGCACACCCTGTGCGGCCGCCACCGGGATCCCAAGGGCAACCCCGGGATCCTGCGCGGAGCCCTGGAGGAGACCGCGGCCGGGCGCCCCCTCGACGCGCGCCGGCTCGGACTCCTGCGGCACGCGGTCGCCTCGATGGTCCGCAAGCGGGGCCTGCCCGGCTCGGACCGGCACACGGCGGTCCGGAGCGCCCAGGCGGCCATGGCCGCCCTGCCCTCCCACCGGGACATCGCCCACCTCGTCGCCCACCGGCTGTCCGGCCTCCCGCAGGACACCGGCGCCGCCGACGTGACCGCGCTCGTCGCCCCGGTCACCCGGGCCGAGGAGCGCGGCTCGGGACTCCCCGCCGGGACGGCCGTCCCGGCCGCCGTCCGCCGCGCGGTCGAATCCGCGCGGAGCGCACCGCTCGCCACCCTGGTCCAGGCCGGATTGGTGCCCTCGGCCGAGGTGATGGCCGAGCTCGTGCCCCAACTCGTCGCCGCCGAGACCGCCGCGGCCTACCGGGACGCGCCGCTGCGCGCGCTGTCCGCCGCGCACTACCGCGCGTTCCGCGACCGCCGCTCGCTCCTGCTGCTCCACCGGGAGGGGCAGGTCAGGCAGGAGGAACTGCCCTGGGTGAGCGCGGTGGCGCCGCACCGGACGGCCGACGCGCGCGTGCGTGCCTCCGCGCACACGACGCTGCGCCGGCTCGCCGAGGTCGCCGTCGACGGCTTCCCCGCCACCCTCCTCCCCAACCCGCTGGTCCGGGAACTCGCCGTGCTCGCCCGGCGGACCGACCTCGACGCCCCGCTGGTCGAGGAACTCGCCGCGGACATCTTCACGGGCGGGTTCAGCCCGAAGTTCCAGGCCGCCGCGGGGGTGGCCGGGGAACTCCTCGGCGGCGGTTCGCTGTACGAGCGGTACTACGGCATCGACTACGCCGCCGTCCGGGCCCTCGCCGAGGTCCGGCCGGGAACGGGGCGGACCCCGTCGAGGTCCGCGCCGGACTTCGCCAGGCTGTGCCGGGTGCGGGCGGGAGCGCCGCACTCCGGCAGCCTCCGGGAGAACGGCACGGTGATCGAGCAGGCCCAGATCCTGACGACCCACAACCTCGCCACCCTGGTCCACCGCGTCGGCATCGCCCCCGCCGCCGGCTGGCCCGCCCTCGCCCGGCACTGCCTCGTCACGGTGGGCCGGCTCACGGAGCGCGCGCAGCGCGAGCCCCGCCCGCTCGGCACGGTCAAGGACGCCGCCTACGCCTGGCGGCAGATGCTGTTCCACCTGTCCCTCTGCGAGGCGGCGGCCGCGTCCGACACGATCGCCTGGGCGGAGCAGGCGTCGGCGCGCCTCCCCGCGCCCGTGGCGGCCCGGCTCGCGCCGGCCCTCGCGGGCCTCCGACTGGTCGCCGACGGCGGCGCCTTCGGCGAGGACGGCACGGCGGACGACGGACGGGCCCGCAGGCTGACCGGCTGGAGTGCCACGGGAGGGCACTGGCTGACCGGCGGGCCGGCCGGGCCCCGGGGCTGAACCCCCCGCCGGTTCGGGCCTGTCAGTGGTGCGTGCGACGATCCCGTCATGATCGCCTCGCTCGAAGCCCTGCTGCCCGCCCCGGGGAGTACCCACGTCTCGACCACGTACACCGACTGGGTCGCCGTCCACGACCCGGGCGCCGTGGCGGCGGCCCGGGAGCTCGGCCAGGCGATGGGGAACGAGCTCAACCGGTCCTGGACGAAGCCCGGCGCGTTCGTCGACGCCATGGCGCGGTGGGCGCGGCGGTTGCCGGCCGCCCATCTGCCGTGGTTCTGGGACACCGTCGGGCACCGGCTGATCGGCTACGGGGCGCGCCCCGGCGGCCGGGCCTACGTGGCCGCGCGGGCCGCCGAGGCCGAGCACGGCCTGACCGTCGACCCCGCCTACCGCCGGGCCAACGGGCTGCTGTTCGCCCGGGGCGGGGCCATGCCCGCCAAGGAGTTCGGCGCCCATCAGCGGTTCCTGGCCGACTCCCTCGAACCCGCCGAGGCGCACGTCGCGCTCGGCGCGTTCCTGACCGCCTGGGCCGGTTCCCGGGCCGACCTCCCCGCCGACCTCGTCCGCCGGGTTCGGGCCTCCGCCAAGGCCGCCGGGCACGGGGACGAGGAGGTCGCGCGCGTGGTGACGGAGATCCTCGCGGTCACCCGGGGCAAGTCCGTGCCGGACGCCCTGCTCGCGGGCGCGGAACCGGTCCTGACGGCGCATCCGCCGGCGGACGGGACCGCCGCCGGGCTCCTGGAGGTCTTCCCCGAGGGCGCCGTCGACGGCGGGGCCTGGCTGCGGGTCCTCGCCGGATGCGGCGCGACCGGGGCGATGGAGGCCGGACGACTCGTGCCGGAGGGCGGACTCCACCGCTGGGTCGGGCACTTCGTCCACATGTACCAGTACACGCGCGCGTCCGGCGGCGGAGTCGCGCGCCGCCGGCTCCCGACCGAGTTCCTCGACCTCGTGGGCCGGCTCGGGCCGCGCCTGCGGGCCGCCGGCGAAGCGGTGACCCTGCACACCACCCGCCACCACTACCAGGGCTTCGACGCCGACGTCCTGGACGCGTTCCTGGCCGCCGGGGCCACCGTCGTCGATCCCGGCCCCGCGGTCCGGCTGCACTTCTGGGGAGAGGAGTCCCGGCGCGACCTCACCGCTCTCGCCGCCGACCCCGCCTTCGGCCCCCGCCTCGAAGGGACCGTGCACGCGCGCCTCATGCCCGACTGGTGGGGCGCGCCCGCCCGCAAGCCCGGGTCGGCCGTGACCCTGCTCCCCGGGAACGAGGGCATCGCCCAGGGGGTGGCCGTACGGGTCGGCAGGCTGGTCGACGCCGTCGGGGGCGGCGGCATGGCGGGCGCGGAGGAGGCGGTCGCCGAGCTGGAGACCCTGCTCGACCGGCCGACGGTGACGGCGCTCGGCGGGATCGGCGACGTTCTCGCCGAGGCCTCCGCCGGCGGCGCGCTGCGGCGCTCCCTCGCGGCCGGACTCCCCGAGGAACTGGCGTGGCCGGAGCTGGAGGCCGTGTACGAGGAGTTCGCGGCCGAAGCCGAAGCCGAAGCCGAAGCCGAAGCCGGTGCCGGTGCTGACGCGGCCGGCCCCGCCGGCCCGACCGGCCCCGCAGGCCCGGCCGCCCCGACACCGTCCGTCGGGGCGGCGGGCGGTCAGGAGTCCGTCGGACTGCCCGGTGTGGCAGGAGTGACCTGCACCTGGCCCGTGCTGACCGTCTTCGGGCGCGACCGCGCCGTCGCGGTCGCCCCGGACGGGGTCCGCGGGTCGTGCCGCTTCACGGTGCCGGACGACGCGAACTCGTTCGCCGTCCACTACGCCGGCGGCTCGTTCCTCGTCAGCTGGAGCACCGAGTCCGGCCACACCGCCTTCTGGGCCGACCGCCCGGAGGAGCGCTTCACCCCCGAGGAGTCCGGCGGCCTGGTCGCCTTCGGCGGGAGCCTCGACGGGGCGTACGGCTTCCAGTTCGAGACCGCCGACGGAGGCGGCCGGCACGGCGGCCTCCGGGTGACCCGCCCCGGCGGCACGGAGGGGATCGACCGCGACGAGCTGCAGATGGGCGACGGCACCCGGATCTGGACCAACGCGGTCTACGGGCGGCGCCCGTGGGAGCTCGTCGACGCGGTCACCGGCGAGCCCCGGGGCGCGACCCCGCTGCCCGACTTCCCCGGCCGCCCCGCGAGCACCGATCCGGCCCTGGAGCCCTCCGAGGCCGACCTGACCCTCGCCCACGAGGCGCTGCACCTCGCCCCGCTGCCCGCGGGGCTGACCGACTCCCCGCTGGGCAGCCGCGACGGACTCGTCGGCACCCGGATCCTGTTCCGGACCCGCCACCGCGACCACGCGCCGGACCACTACCTCGTGGAAAGCGTCGACGGCCGCACGGCCCGCTTCGACATCGACCGGCCGGGACAGGAGCCGTGGGGACTCTGGGCCGCGCCGGAGGGCGCCGTGGAGGACGTCGTCCTCGCCGAGTCCCGTACCCGCACCGGGGTGCGCGCCTACGCCGCCGACGGCGTCCTGCTGTGGGAGCTCGACGGCCACCACTCGCCCGCCCATCCGCGGGTGAGCCCGCGGCGGACGGCCACCGTCTCCCGCGGTACGGCTCTGCCGCCCGCCTTCTGGTACCTGCTGCGGACCCGGGACCCGGCGGGCTCCGCCGCGCTCCGCACCCTCGGGCGCGGCACGGCCGACGCCCTGCTCGCCGCCGCCCTCGACGGCACCGGGGCGGCACGCGCCGCCGTGGCACGCGAACTGCCCCGGATCACCGACCCGTTCCTGGCCGAGGCCGTCGTCGCCGTGGCCGAGCGGGCCGCCCGCGTGGAGGAGCGCCGCCGCGCCCTGCACCGGCGCGTCACCCTGCTCGCCGAGGCGCCGCCCGTCCTGCCGAGCCGCCAGGTGCCGGACACCGAGCTGATGCCCGCGCTGTCCGGACTCCTCGTCGACGGTGGGGACGACAGCCGGCGGCGGAGCCGGGACGTCGCCCGGTCCGCGACCCTCAGCGCCCTCGCCGCCGACGGCGCCTGCCTGGCCGGGACGATCGTGGAGGAGGTCCGGCGGCTGTCCCCGCCGGCCCTCCCGCACGACTGGTCGCAACTCCTCGGTGCGATCGACGCCGTCGCCTGGCGCGCGGCCGTCGCACCCACCCCGGAGACCGACCGGACCGCCCTGCGCGCCCTCCTGGAGACCTGGGCCGACCAGCCGTTCGCCCGCGAGGGCAGCCGGTGGCGCGTCGGCCGCGCGCCCTGGCCCGCGGCGCTCGACGCGCTGCGCGAGGGCGGTACGGCCGTGGCGTCCGCAGCGCGCTGGGACGCGGGGGAGGCCTGCTGGTTCGTCGCCCCCGCCGACGGCGTGACGGAGGGCGCCCCCGCGCCGGACGGGATCCCCGAGTCCCGGCTCGTCACGATCGAGCGGGACGACGCGGCCCGCCTGCGGGCCCTCGTCGGGGCGGTCGACGCGCACGGACCGCTGCCCGTGCCGGAGTCCGCCGCCGCGCGGTTCGCCGAACTGACCGGCGTACGACGGCCCGTGGCCCGGCTCGTGGTCGCCGGCCTCGTCGGCCGCGCCGACCGGGACGAGGACCTCGCCCTCGCCCGCAAGGCGCCGTACAAGGCCAGTCCGATGACGGCCGAGTCGTACCGGAGGCTCCGGGCCCGGCTCGGCGGCGACGGCCGGAGGGCCGTGCTGGCGGCGGCGCTGCCCCGGGACCCGGCCGAGCTGTGGCGGCCCGGCGGCGTCGAGGCGGCCGTGGAGCGCATGGCGGGCGTGTGGCGGGAGCGGATGGGCACCCTGCCCGCCGTGGACGACGAGGCCGCCGACGCCCTGGAGGCCGAGCTCGGCCTCTCCGAGGTGTGGGCCCGACGCCTCGCCGGCGGCTACGGGGCGGCCGAGGACGCCACCGTGCCCGCGGCCGGCTGGGAACTCGCGGCACCCAGGTACGGCCTCGGCGTGGAGGTCAGGGCCCTGCCCCCGGCCGGACCCGAGCTGCCCTACGGCACCCCGGTCGGCCTCGCCGTCGGGCGGATCGCGACCGCCCTGGTCTGGGCGTGGACCGACCGCCCCGTCGGCGACCCGGCCGTCGCGGGCGCGACGGCCCTCTACGAGCGGCTGCGGGCCGAACTGTCCCGACCGGAGCTCCTCGTGGCGCTCCCCGACGCGACGGTCGAGGACACGCCGGAGGGCATCGCCGAGCGGTTCGGGCCCGCGACCCTCCCGGTGTCCCTGGCACTCCGCGCGGAGCAGGCGGGGACACCGGACATGACGGCGTACGACTCCGGCGCCCTGGTGGTGTGCGCTCCCCGAGGAGACGCCGCCCTGCGGCCCGCGGCGGTCGCCGACCCCGAGGCGTGGCGGCGGGTCCGCGAGGTCGCCGAGCTCACCGGCCCCCTGGACCGGCTGGAACCGCTGATCGCCGGCGGCGGCCTGGACCGGATCATGCGGAGGGCCGCATCCGGGGCCGTACCGGACGGCGCGTACGAGGCGGACCCCCGGCAGTCCTGCCCGGAGCTCGTCGCGCGGGTGGCCGGGGAGCTGGGCACCGGGCCGGCCGCGGCCGCCCTGTACCTCCAGCTCGCGACGCTGGCCGCGCCCACCGACCGGAACGTCCGCCGGTGGAACGGCTGGACGGCCAAGCGGCACACGGAGGTCCGCACCGAGCTCCTCGCCACCGGCGCGGTCGTCGAGGCCAGGCGGCCGCGGGCCGGCCGCACCCTGTTCCTGCCCGGCGAGTGGAGCGACCTGAAGGCGCCCCACCTGCCCCTGGAGAAGGCGAAGCTGGCGTCCCTCCGGGCCAGGCCGTGGCTGGGCGGCCGGGTCCTCTCGCCCTTCGAGCGGCTGCTGCCGGTTGCCCCCCTGCACGAGATGTTCGAGGAGGCGTGGGCCCGGCGGGCCTGAACCGTGCCCCGCGACCCGGTTCGGCCGGGTCGAGGACCCGCACGGCCGGATGCGGCGCCTGGTCCGACCCCGGAACGCGCGCCCGCCCCGTACGCCGGAGCGTACGGGGCGGGCGGTCCGGGTCCGGTCCGGGACGGGTCAGCCGGGGAGCGGCGCCCCGGCCCCGGCGGGAGTCCCGGCCGCGGTGGTCCGGCCGGCCAGGACCTTCTGCGCGAGGACGCCGAAGACCACCCCGAACACCGCCCAGAGGACGGCCTGGACCGCGAGCGACGCCAGCCTGAACTCCCAGAGCAGCGCGGCGGGGAAGCCCGCCTTGACCGCGTCGTCGTTGGCCGGCAGCAGCACGAAGGCGACACCGGTCACGACGACGAAACCGGCCGCGGCGGCCAGGGTCGCGTTCCAGTTGCCCAGGCGCGGTGCGAGCCGCCGGCCCGCGATCACCGCGGCGAGCCCGAGCAGCACGCTGAGCAGGATCATCAGGAAGAACAGGGTGGTGCGCTTCCCGATCGTGTCCGGGTTGCCGACGGCCGGCGGGGTCGCCGGGTACTTCAGGAACGGCACCAGGTAGACGGTGGTGAACGCCGCCGCCGCGGTGAGCGCCGCCGTCGCCCGGGGGCTGAACCGGCCGATCCGGCCGAGCGCGAAGGAGAAGGCGAGCGCGGCGATGCCGCCGAGCGCCACCCCGTACACGAGGACGCCGGTGGCCAGGCCGAAGGTCGACTGGACGGGGCGGCTGACCGCCTCCTCCTCTTCCTCCGCGACCTCGGCGGCGCCCGTGCCGCCGTGGCCGGCGTGTGCCCCGGCGGCGGGGTCCGCCTCCTGGGCCGCCTGGGCCTCCTCGACGGCGATGGCGCCGTTCACCGGGGGCTCGCCCACCACGTAGGCGACGGCGAAGGCGAGGAGACCGGCGACCAGGCCCGCGAGCATGCCGCGGACCAGCAGGGATCTGACAGTTGAGGCGTGCATGTGCGGATCGCCTCTCAGTGGCAGGGGAAGCCGAGCAGGTGGCGTCCGTCGTGCACCCACTCGTGCACGTCGGAGCCCGCGATCAGGGAGGTGGCACCCTGCTCGGCGCCCACGAAGTACAGCGCGATCAGCGCGAGAAGGCCGACGAAGAACGCCCAGGGAAGGACGGCCCGGACGGGCAGCGGGGCCGGAACGGCCACGGAAGGGGCGGATGCGGCGGCGGTGAGGGCAGCCTCGGCCATGGTGGAACCTCCTACGGGAACTCGCGTCCCGGACGGTGGTGCAGGACGACGGTCCACGGGTCTGACTCACCGTCGCACCGCCTCCGGAAGGAGGGCGGCGCCCGGCTCACAGTGGCGCGACCGTGCCGGATTTCCACCGGACTTCCGTCTCGCCGTCGTCACGCTGTTCAAATGTCGCCCGACCGTACCGCGCACCGGGGGTGCCGCCAAGGGCGTGAGGCCTGAATCACGTTCGCACGCCCCCGGCCGCGCCCCGGGCCGAACACGGTGGTCACCGGGATCGGCGCTACCCTGGGCGCGCCCCGGGACCCGACCGACGAGGACGCCGATGACCGTCCGGCTGACGCTGATCTCCCCCGCCACGAGCGGGGCCCCGCGCGACGTCGGGTTCGACGACGACCGTCCGCTCGACCCCGCGGGCCTGGCCCGTGCCGAGTCGGCGGCCTCCGCCGTCGATGCGTCCGCGCGCGCGTACTCCTCGCCCTCGGCGCGCTGCCGGGGGACGGCGGAGGCCCTCGGCCTGTCGGCCGAGGCGGTGTCCGCCCTCGCGGGCTGCGCCATGGGGCGCTGGCGGGGACGGACCCTGGCGGCCGTCGCCGCCGCCGAGGAGGCGGCGCTCGGCGTCTGGCTGTCGGACCCCACGGCGGCGCCGCACGGCGGGGAGTCCGCGCGCGAGCTGCGACTCCGGGTCGGTGCCTGGCTCGACGCGCGGCGGGGGGAGTCGGGGCGCGTCACGGTCGTCGCCGAACCGGACGTGATCCGGGCCGCCCTGGTGCACGCCCTCGGGGCGCCCGACGAGGCGGCCGGGAGGCTCGACGTCCGTCCGCTGACCGCCGTTCACCTGAGCGGGCGCGCCGGGCGCTGGAACCTGAGCGTCGGGACGCCGCTCGGGTCCGGCTAGGGGGTGTCCCGTCGGTCAGACCCCGCGAGCCCGGCCCGACCGACAGGACACCCCCGAGCACCCGGCGGAGGGGTCCCCCGGGGTCAGGCGACGGGACGCCGCCACTCGCGCAGCAGCAGATAGCCGAGGTACGCGCCGCCGACGGCCATCGTGTAGAGGCCGACGGGCAGGTCGTCGAAGAGCGGCAGCTGCTGCGCCGTCAGGTCGGCCAGGACCAGCAGCAGTGCCCCCAGCAGGGTGGACATCACCAGGTGCGGTCCGCCGCTGCGGGCGACCCGCTTGGCGATCTGGGGGGCGGTCAGGGAGATGAACGCGATCGGACCCGCCACGCTGACGGCTCCCGCCGAGAGGACGATCGACAGCGCGATCGCCCAGGTCGCCGTCCGCCCCGGCCGGGCCCCCAGGCCGGTGGAGAGGTCGTCGCCCATCTCACCGATGCTCAGGGGCCGGGCGAGGAGGGCGGCGAACGGCAGGGAGACGAGGAGCACCGTCCACACGACCGCCGCGTCGTCCCACGAGCGCGCGGAGAGGCTGCCGTTGATGTAGGCGGTCAGGGAACTGGCCTTGTCGCGCTCCACGGCGTACACCACGTACTGGGTCAGCGCGGTCGCCATCGCGGCGACGCCGATGCCGGCCACCACGAGCCGGCCGGGGCTGCGGAACCCGGTGCCGGTGGAGAGGAACACGACCGCCATCGCGAGGACCGAGCCGAGCAGGGCGCCGACGGACACCGGCATCACGTCGGGCAGGAACAGGGCGGCGGCCGCCGCTCCCGCTCCGGCCCCGGCGCTGAGCCCGATGACGTCGGGGCTGCCCAGCGGGTTGCGGGTGACGGACTGGAACAGGGCCCCGGACAGGCCGAGGGCCGCACCGGTGGCGACGGCCACGACGAGCCGCGGGCCGCGCAGCCGGTTCAGGACGAAGGCGTTCTTCCCGGTGGCGTCGCCCGCGAGGGCGGACGGCAGGTCGGGCAGGTCGATGCCGAGGCGGCCCATCGACAGCGTGGCCACGGCGGCCGCGCAGAGCAGCAGGAGCGAGACCGCCGCGGCGATCACGGTCCTGCGGCGCACGGGTACGGCGACCCAGGGGCCGATCCGCAGCACGCCGCGGCGGGCGGGCTTCGGCCCGCGGGGCCCGTCGGTCCGGGCGCGGTCGGGAGAGTCGGTCCGGTCGGCGGTCTTCATCCCGCTCCCCTCATACGGCGAACGGCGAACAGCAGGGCGGGGGCGCCGACGAAGGCCGTGACGACCCCGACCATGAGTTCCTGCGGGCGCAGCACGACCCGGCCGACGACGTCGGCGAGGAGCAGCAGCGTCGGCCCCGCGAGGCAGGTGAAGAGGATCTGGGCCCTGAAGTCGGCGCCCACCAGTGCCCGCACGAGGTGGGGGACGGCGAGGCCGACGAAGGCGATGGGCCCGACGGCCGCCGTCGCGGCGGCGGCGAGCAGCGTCGCCGCGAGCAGCCCGGCGCCCTTGACCCGGGCCGGACTGATGCCGAGGGAGGCCGCCTTGTCGTCGCCCATGGCCATGGCGTTGAGCCCCGGGGCCAGCAGCAGGGCGAGCAGGAGGCCGGCGGCGGCGAACGGCAGGACCGCCCAGAGGGCGTCGAAGCCGCGCCCGCCGAGCGCGCCCACCACCCAGTAGCGGTAGGTGTCGAAGATCCGCGGTCGGGACAGGGCGACGGCCTGGATGAAGGCGGCGAGGATCGCGGAGAGCACCGCGCCGGCGAGGACCAGCCGGACCGGTCCGCCCCCGCCTCCGACGGTGCCGACGACGTGGACGACCACGCCGGTCAGGAGGGCGCCGAGGAGGGCCCACCAGATCGTCTCCCGCTGCCCGGAGGCGCCGAGGAAGGCGGTCGCGGCGACGATGCTGGCGGACGCGCCCGCGTTGATGCCGAGGAGTCCCGGCTCGGCGAGCGGGTTGCGGGTGATGCCCTGCATCAGGGTGCCGGCGACGGCGAGGGCGAGACCCGCGAGCACGCCGAGGGCGGTGCGCGGGTAGCGGCTCTCGACGACGGTGCGGGTGTACGCGTCGCCGCCGTCGCCGAAGACGACCCGCAGGACGTCGCCGGCGGAGGTCGGCTTGCTGCCGAACATGACGCTGGCGAGGAGCGCCAGGGCGAGCAGGGCCAGGCACAGGACGGCGGCCAGGACCTGCCGGCCAAGGCCCCGCCGTACCACGGCGGGGCCTTGAGCGGTCTTGGAGAGAGTGGTCACGCGGGGGCCCGTGGTTACTTCCCGGCCTTGGCGACGGCCTTGTCGATCATCGGGAGGTAGCGCTCGATGCTGTACGGCACCGTCAGCGGGTTGATCATCGAGGAGGCGGTGACGAAGGGGGTGTCGTGGCTGTAGACCAGGGCGTTCTTCTTCACGGCGGGGATGGCCGCGTAGAGCGGCTGGGCCTCGACGGTCTTGCGGGACTTCTCGTCCATGTAGAACGTGAAGGCGATGTCGCTCTTCGCCAGCTTGTTGGCGTTCTCCAGGCCGATGAGGGCGGAGTCGGTGCCCTCGGTCTCCGGGAAGGTGTCGACGATCGGGTCGACCTTGAGGCCGAGCTTGGAGACCATCGCCACGCGCTGCTCCTCGGGCTTGAAGATGCCGAGGGTGCCGGGGCCGGTGTTGTAGATGTACGAGAACGTCACGTTCTTGTAGTTGGGGCGCGATGCCGCCGCGTCGGCGAGCTGCTTGTCGATCTTCGACTCCAGCTCCTCGGCCTTCTCCGGCTGACCGAGCGCCTTGGCGATGATCTCGATCTGCTGGTCCCAGTTCGTGCTCCACGCCTTCTCGGGGTAGGCGACGGTGGGCGCGATGTCCTTGAGGATGTCGTACTGCTTCTGCGTCAGACCCGACCACGGGGCGAGGATGACGTCGGGCTCCAGCTCGGTGATGGCCTCGATGTCGAGCTCCTCGCCGCCCTTGAACTGCTTGGGGAGCGTGGCGCCGGACTTGGTCACCGCCTCGTGGATCCAGGGGAGGTAGCCGGTCTTGTCGCTGCCCCAGGGGTACTCCTCGATGCCGACCGGGACGTTGCCGAGGGCGATGGCGGTCTCGGCGGAGCCCTGACCGAGGGTCACGACGCGCTTGGGCTTGTCCTTGATGACGGCCGAGCCGAGGGCGCTCTTGATGGTCACGGGGAAGGCGCCGGCCGGGGCCTTGTCCGCCGGGCCCGCCGCGTCGTCCTTCTTGTCGTCGGAGCCGCATCCGGTCACCAGCAGGCCGAGCGTGACCGCGGCGGCCCCCGCCACGAGAGCGCGACGGCGAAGGGGGGTGAACACAGAAGGCATGGTGGATCCTTGTCTCCGGGCAGGGGGATGTGGGCCCCGACGGGCGGCCCCGCGGACGGGTGTCCGGGGGCAGCGGCAACGCGGTGCTTGTTAGGTGAGCCTAACCTATTCCTGTCCGGGTGTGGACGCCCGGGGTCCGGTCCCGGTGTGATCCACGCGGCGGCCGGTACGTCCCTCAGGGGGCGACGGCCTTCCGCAGGGTCCGCAGGCACAGGGAGAGGGCCGTGTGCTTGGGGGTGCCCTGGTCGCGCGCCTGTGTCCAGGCGGCGTAGAGCAGCGCCCACACGACGTCCTGGAGCCAGCCGGCGTCGACCCCGGGGTCGAGCGTTCCGTCCTGCTGGCCGCGCCGGACGAGGGTGAGCAGGGACAGGTCGGCCGCCGACTCCTCCTCGATCCCGGACCACGCGACGAACTGCGGGACGTCGTACAGCAGCAGCAGGCGGTCACCGAGTTCGAAGTACTCCAGGCAGAGCCGCTCCAGCGCCTCGGGCGCCGGCCCGTCGTCGAGCCGTGCCCGGTCGGCCGCCGCCGCGACCCGGTCGCGCACGTCCGTGCCGATCGCGGCGAGCAGGTCGGAGCGCTCGGGGAAGTAGCGGTGGACGGTGGTCCGTCCCACCCCGGCCGCCTCGGCGACATCGCCCAGCGACGCGCTGTGGTCGGCCGTGAGTACGGAGACGGCGGCGTCGAGGATCGCGCGCCGGGTGCGGGCGCGGGTGGCGCTCTCGCGGGTGGCCGCGCCGTGCGCGGGAGTGTCGTCGGACCCCATGCGCACACGGTAACCCCTCATACCGTTTGGGAAACCCTTTGACCTTTCTGGAACAGCGGTGTTCCATTGTGGGTATGCAGTCATCCCTTGCGCCTCGCCTGAGCATCCTGTGGTCCTTCGCCCGCCCGCACCGGCGCACCCTGGCCACGGGACTGGCCCTCGCCCTGGTCGCCTCCGCCCTGGGCCTCGCCACGCCCATGGTCACCAAGCACGTGCTCGACGCACTGGGCAGCGCGTCCTCCCTGACGCGCCCCGTGGCGACCCTCGTCGTACTGCTCCTCGTCGGCGCCGCGGTGTCCTACTGGCAGTGGATCCTGCTCGGGGCACTGGGGGAGCGGGTGGTCCTCGACGCGCGCGAGTCGGTCGTGCGGCGCTTCCTGGGCGCCACCGTCCCCGCCCTCACCCGGAGCCCCACCGGTGAACTCGTCACCCGGGTCACCTCCGACACCGTGCTGCTGCGCCAGGCCGCGGCCTCCTCCTTCGTCGGCCTGGTCAACGGAGCGGTGATGCTGGTGGGCAGCCTCGTCCTCATGGGCTTCCTCGACCTGGTGCTGCTCGCCACCACGGTGGCCGCCGTCGCCCTGGTCGGCCTGGCCTTCGCCTTCCTCATGCCCGGCATCGCGAAGTCGCAGCAGCAGGCCCAGGAGCACGTGGGACGGCTCGGCGGCATCCTCGAAGGCACGCTGCGGGCGATCCGCACCGTCAAGGTCAACCGTGCCGAGGAGCGCATGACCGAGCGGATCCTCGCCGACGCGCGGGCCTCGGCCGCCTTCGGGATCGGCGCCGTCCGCCGCGAGTCGCTGGCGTGGACGATCGCCTGGTCCGGCGTCAACCTGGCCGTCATCGCGATCCTCGCCGTCGGCGCCTGGCGCGTCGGCGAGGGCCGGCTCGAGGTGTCCGGCCTGATCGCCTTCCTCCTCTACACCTTCGCCCTGATGGACCCCGTCAGCGAACTCAGCCAGAACGTGACCGCCCTCCAGTCCGGCATCGCCGCCGCCGAACGTATCCGGCAGGCCGACGCCCTGCCGTCCGAGGAGGCCGCACCGTCCCGGGCGACCGGCGCCGGCACACCCATACGGCAGGCCCCGGGGCCGCGCGAACACCAGGAACGCCCCGAGCTCCCCGAACCGAAGGAACCGCGGGGCATCCGCGACGACATTCCCGTCCTGGAGCTGCGGAACGTCACCGCCGCCTACGGCCCGGACGCCGAGCCGGCCGTACGGGGCGTCGACCTCGCCGTCCCGCGGCGCGGCCACACCGCCGTCGTCGGCCCCTCGGGGGCGGGCAAGACCACGCTGTTCTCCCTGGTCCTGCGGTTCCTGGAACCCACCGGCGGCGAACTGCTCCTCGACGGACGGCCCTACCGGGACCACGCCCACGCCGACATCCGGGCCCGCCTCGCCTACGTCGAGCAGGACACCCCCGTCGTCCCCGGCACCCTCCGCGACAACCTGCTGCTCGCCCGGCCCGAGGCCACCACCGAGGAACTGCTGCGCGTCCTGGACGACGTACGGCTCACGGAGAAGGTCGAAGGGCTGGAGGAGGGACTGGACACGCCGCTCGCCACCGCGAACGTGTCGGGCGGGGAGCGCCAGCGCATCGCCCTGGCCCGGGCCCTGCTCGCCACCCCCGACGTGCTGCTCCTGGACGAGGCCACCGCGCAGCTCGACGGCTTGACCGAGGCGGCCGTACAGGAGTGCGTCCGCTCCCGCGCCGACACCGGCGCCGTCGTGACGATCGCGCACCGCCTGTCGACGGTCGTCGACGCGGACACCATCGTCGTGATGGAGGCCGGCCGGGTCCGGGCGCGGGGCCGGCACGAGGACCTGCTCGCCTCGGACGGCCTCTACCGCGACCTGGTCGCGTCCCTGCGGATCTCCGCCGGGACCGGCGTTCCCGTCAACTGACCGCCACCGCCCGGCCGGACGGCGACGCCGGGTCCGTGCCGTGGGCGACGGCGGCCACGTGCCCCTCGGAGAGGAGCACGTCGGCGAGGCGGAGACCGGGCACCGCCGCAGGGACGAGTCCCGACCCCACGTAGGGGTCGGCGGCCCCGCGGACCAGGGCCACGCCGGTCGCCTTGAGCACGGCCTCCTTGCGGGTCCAGCACCGGGCGAAGGCGCCCGCGCGGGCGTTGGCCGGAAGAGCCGCCAGCTCCGCGCGCTCGCGCGGATGGAGGGCCGCGCCCACGTCCCGTACGACGCCGTCGGCCGGCACCGTCTCCACGTCCACCCCCACCGGCACCGACGCCACCGCCAGCAGGACGCGGTCGCCCGCGCGGGAGAGCGAGAAGTGCACGGCGCCGTGGTCCCGCAGACGGGGCTTGCCGTGCGGGCCGCCGCATCCGGCGCAGGGGTCCTGCGCGAACACGAGCCGGTCGGGCCGGGCGCCCACCCGCTCGGCGAGCACCAGGCGCAGCAGCACCCGGGCGACCAGGTAGCGGTCCGCGTCCGCGGGGCGCCGGAAGGCCGCCGCCCTGGCCGTCTCCGCCGCGTCGAGCAGCGGGGCGAGCGCGCGGGCGGCCGCGGCGTTCGGATGCACGGCGGCGGCCACCACCCCGGGGTGGCCCGGCAGTTCCTCGTAGCGCACGGGGCGGCTCAGAAGACCCGGTCGGTCGTGGTGACCACCGCGCACCGGCCGGCCGCCCACTCCAGCGCCATGCGGTGCTCGCGCTCGGAGAAGTCCGCCACGGCGTCGGCCACGACGAACGCCTGGATGTCCTGCATCCACGCGTCGCAGGCGGTCATCAGGACGCCGATGTGCGCGTACACGCCGGTGACGACGAGCTGGTCGCGGCCCTGCTCGCGCAGCTGCTCCAGGAGGTCGGTGCGGACGAAGGCGCTGTACTTCCACTTGGTCAGGAGGGTGTCGCCGGGGCCCGGGGCGACCGCTTCCGTGATGGCCGTGGCGTGCGGGTCGTCCGGGACGCCGGGGCCCCAGAAGTCCTGCTGGAGGCCCCGCTGTTCGGGAGTCTGGCCGCCGGGCTGGGCCGTGTAGACGACGGGCACGCCGAGTCGGGCGGCCTCCTTGCGGAGCCGGCCGAGGTTGCCGAGCAGGGCGGTGATCGGCTCGGCCTCCGCGTCGAACGGGGTGAGGAAGTGGTTCTGCAGGTCGTGCACGAGCAGCACGGCGCGGTCCGGGTCGACGGTCCACTCCACCCGGTTGGCGGGGAGCTCGTCGGGGCGGGGCATGGGGTAGGGCGCGACGGTGGGCAGGGTCATGGGCGTTCCGTTTCGGCGGGTGCTGGTGGTGGTACGGCTGGGGCGCCGGGTCAGTCCCGGGGAGCGGTCCGGGCGCGCAGGTCCTTCTTGGACACCTTGCCCACGCCGGTCGTGGGGAAGGCCTCGACGAAGACGACCCGGTCGGGCACCTTGAAGGCGGCGAGCCCGCGGTCCCGGACGAAGCGCTTCAGCGCGAGCGCCCCGACGGCCGGCGCGTCGGCACGCGGGATGACGTACGCGCAGCTGCGCTCGCCGAGGTACGGGTCGGGCTCGGCCACCACGTTGGCGTCGTGCACCGACGGGTGGGCCAGGAGGTGGTTCTCCACCTCCTCGGCGGCGATCTTCTCGCCGCCGCGGTTGATCTGGTCCTTGGCGCGCCCCTCGACGACCAGGTGTCCACTCGGGGTGACCCGGACGAGGTCGCCGGTGCGGTAGAAGCCGTCGTCGGTGAAGGAACGGGCGTTGTGCTCGGGCGCGTTCCAGTAGCCGCGGATGGTGTAGGGGCCGCGGGTCAGCAGATGGCCGGTCGTGCCCGCGGGGACGTCCTCGTCCGCGTCGTCCACGACCCGGATCTCGTCGTCGGGCGAGATCGGCCGGCCCTGGGTGGTGACGATCGTCTCGGTGTCGTCGTCGAGACGGGTGTAGTTGACCAGGCCCTCGGCCATCCCGAAGACCTGCTGGAGGGTGCAGCCGAGGGCCGGCTTCACCCGGCGGGCGGCCTCCTCGCCGAACTTGGCGCCGCCCACGAGCAGGACGTCGAGGGTGGAGAGGTCGTAGGCCGACGCGGCGGCGGCGTCGGTCCAGACGAGCGCGAGCGGCGGGACGAGACCGGTGATCGTGACGCCCTCGTCCTGGATCAGCGGGAACGCCGCGTCCGGTGCGGGCCGCGGGCACATCACCACGCGGCCGCCCGCGTACAGGGCGCCGAGCGAACCGGGGGAGGAGAGCGGGAAGTTGTGGGCGGCGGGCAGCACGCAGAGGTAGACGGAAGCCTCTTCGACCCCGCAGATCTCGTTGGAGCCGCGCAGCGAGTAGATGTAGTCGTCGTGCGTCCGCGGGATGAGCTTGGGCACCCCGGTGCTGCCCCCGGAGAGCTGGAGGAACGCCAGGTCGGACGGGGCGGGGCCGGTGAGCGGCACCGGTTCGGCGGGCACGTCGGAGAGCGCCTCGAAGGGCCCGGCGTCCCCGCCGGCCACGAAGACGTGCCGCAGCGAGGGCGTCCGGGCGAGCGCGGTGGTGGCGAGGGAGCGGTAGTCGAAGCCCGCGTCCTCGGCCGGGATCACGTAGGCGACCGCTTCGGTGAGGGAGCAGAAGGAGGAGATCTCCGACTCGCGGTGCGCGGGCAGCGCGAAGACGGGCAGGGCGCCCAGCCGGAACAGGGCGAAGATCACCTCGAAGAACTCGGCGATGTTGGGGAGTTGGACGACGACCTTGTCGCCGTGGCCGATCCCGCGGGCGGCGAGTCCGGCGGCGAGCCGGTCGGCGCGGAGGTCGAGCTCTCCGTACGTCCAGGCGCGCCGGGTGCCGGCGGGTCCCGCGTGGTCGACGACGGCGACGCGGTCGGGGTGCGCCGTGGCGCGCTCGCGGAGCACGGCGCCGAAGGTCTCGCCCCGCCACCAGCCGGCCGCGCGGTAGCGCGCGGCGAACTCGGCGGGCCAGCCGGGCGCGGCCTGGGCGGGTTCCGTCCCGGGGGTGTCCGGGGCGGCGGGCCGGGTCGGTGCGGTCACAGCTCGGCCCCCACGGCGTTGAGGAAGGTGCGGAACTTGGCGGCGGTCTCGGCGGTCTCCGCCTCGGGGACGGAGGCGGAGACGATGCCGGCGCCCGCGTAGAGGCGCAGGGTGCGGCCCTCGGCCTCGGCGCAGCGGATGGTGACGACCCACTCGCCGTTGCCCTCCGCGTCGCCCCAGCCGACGATCCCGGTGAAGAAGCCCCGGTCGAAGGGCTCGGTCTCGCGGATCACCTGTCTCGCGAGCGCCGTCGGCGTGCCGCAGACCGCGGGGGTGGGGTGGAGCGCCGAGGCGATCTCCAGGGCCGAGACCTCGGGGTGGGCGAGGGTGCCGGTGACGGTGGTCGACAGGTGCCACATGGTGGCGGTGCGGATCAGCGAGGGCCGGGCGGGGACCTCGACGGCCGAGCAGTACGGCGCCATGACCTGGTGCACGGCGTCGACGACGACGGCGTGCTCGTGGAGGTCCTTGGCGGACTCCAGGAGGGCCGCGGCGCGCCGCACGTCCTCGGCGAGGTCGTCGCTGCGGGGGATCGAGCCGGCCAGCGGGTTGGACACCAGCCGGTCGCCGCGCCGGGAGACGAGGAGTTCGGGGCTGGCGCCGAGCAGCGTGCGGTCGGGGCCGGTGGGCAGCGCGAAGGTGTAGCCGGCCGGGTCCCGGCGGCCCAGCCGCTGGACCATGGCGGCGAGGTCCAGTTCGTCGGGGCCGGTCACCTCCAGGGTGCGCGCCAGGACCACCTTGCTGAACTCGCCGTTCCACATGCGGTCGACGGCCGAGGCGACGCCCTTGGCGTACACGTCGGGCTCCGGCCCCGGCCGGACCGACCAGGCGGTGGCCGGGGGGTCGCCGGCGGGCAGGGCGACCAGCGGGTCGTACGCGAGGGACGGGCCGGTGCGGACCGTCTCGGGTATGACGAGGGCGGCGGGGGCGTCCTGCTCGAAGGGGAGCGCGCCGATGACGACCGGGGCGGCACGGCGGCCGGAGCGGGCCTCCCGCAGGGCCTCGGCCACCCGCTCGGCGACCGGTGCGGTGCCGTGCGGGATCTCCCGCTGGACGCCGTGGGCGAGCAGGGTCCGGGTGGGCGTGGCGAGGAACCGGTCGCCCTCGCGGTAGGCGTCGAGCAGCGCGGTGGCCGCTCCGACGGCGGAATGGGGGTCTGCGGGCGCGGACGTGTGCGCGGCGACCTGGTGGACCGTCGACACGGGGGCTCCTTGGTGTCGTCTGGGGGTGGGGGTGCGGCGGGCGGTTCGGTACGGGGCGGGCGGGCCGGGTGGGCCCGGTTCCGTCAGCGCAGGGTGGCGCCGCCGTCGACGTAGATGTCCTGCATGGTGATGTGGCGGGCCCGGTCGGAGGCGAGGAAGACCACGGTCTCCGCGATGTCCTCCGGGTCGGCGATGCGGCCCAGCGGGATGCCGGTCCGGTGGCTGGCGACGTCCCCTTCGATGACGCGCCGTGGGCCGGAGGGCCCGTCCCAGAGGGCGCGCTGCATGGGGGTGTCGGTGGAGCCGGGACAGACGGCGTTGCAGCGGACGCCCCGGTCGGCGACCTCCAGGCCCAGGCACTTGGTGAAGGCGACGGCGGCGGCCTTGGAGGCCGCGTAGGCGCTCATGCCGGAGCGGGGGATGCCGGCGGCGTTGGAGGCGACGGTCACCACGGAGCCCGTGCCCCGGGCGGCCATGCCGCCGACCACGGCCCGGGAGACGTGGAAGACGCCCGTGGTGTTGACCGCGAAGACGTCCGCCCATTCCTGGTCCGTCATGGCGAGCGCGGGTCCGGTCCTGAGGACCCCGGCGACGTTCACCAGGACGTCCACCGGGCCGAGTTCGCGCTCGATCCGCCCGACGGTCCGGTTGACGTCGTCCCCGTCGGTGACGTCCAGCGGGTAGGGCACGACCGCTCCCGCGGCCCGTTCCCCGGTCGACCGCGCGACGCTCGCGGCGAGTGCGGCCGCCTGCCGGTCGGTGGCCGCGACGGTGGCGCCCCGCGCGGCGAGCGCGTGGACGACCGCCTCGCCTATGCCCTGGGCGGCGCCGGTGACGAGGGCCACGCGCCCCCCGAACTCACCACGCGGTCTGCTGCTTTCAGCCACAATACCTCCTTGACTTAGGTAAGCCTAACCTAAGCTGTGCGATTTACCCATGGGCTTGCCCCGGCGGCGGCCCGAAGGCCGCCGCCGACTGCGGAACACCGAACGGAGCCCGGTCACCGTCGAGCTGACGGACCGTCCGGCACGGCCCGCAGCGCCGCGTCCAGGAGCGGTCCGATCTCCTCCAGCGCCTCCGGCGCCATCAGCTCGTCGTGACCCCGGTCCAGCACGTGCTCGGTGAGGACGCCGTCCACGTACCCGGGCCACACCAGCTGCGACGCCTCCCCGTCCGGAGTCGTCCGCGCGGCCGTGAAGAACAGGACGTCACCCCGGAAGTGCCGGGTCCGGCTGCGGGACAGCAGCCGTACGCAGTGCACGTTCGTCTCCACGATCGCGTGCAGCAGCGCGTCGTCGAAGCCGGCGAGCAGACCCTGGCTGTCCCGGATCGCGGCCACCGCCTCCTCCCGCGAGACGTCCCCGCGCCCGCCGCCCTCCGCGCCGAGCCCGGCCACGGAGAGCAGGAAGCCGTTCTCCTCCTGTTCGAGCCGTTCGCGCCACTCCGGCGTCTCCAGGTACGACCAGTCGTCCCGCTCCGGCGGGTAGGCGTCGAGCAGTGCGAGGAACGCGACCTCCTCACCGCGCTCCTGGAGCATCGCCGCGAGCGTGTGCGCCACCGTCCCGCCGAAGGAGTACCCGGCGAAGTGGTACGGCCCCTCGGGCTGCACCGCCCGGATCTCCGCCAGGTACCGCTCGCACAGCTCGGCGACGTCCGCCGCGTCCGGCAGCTCCCCGGCCAGACCGGGCGACTGCACGGCGTACACCGGCCGGTCCGCGTCGAGATGACGCAGCAGACCCGTGTACTGCCAGCCGAACCCGGACGCCGGGTGGAAGCAGAACAGCGGCGCCTTCCCGCCCCGCTCCCGCAGCGGCAGCAGCACCCGCAGCGCGTCCCGGCGCGAGTCCGAGCCGATCCGGGCCGCCACGTCCGCGACCGTCGGCGCCGACATCACCGTGCCCACCTGGACCGGGACGCCCAGCTCGTCACGGATGCGGCCGACGAGCCGCATCGCGAGCAGCGAATGTCCGCCCAGCTCGAAGAAGTTGTCCTCGACCCCGACCCGCTCCAGACCGAGCACGTCCGCGAAGATCCCGCACAGCAGCTCCTCGCGGGCGTCCTTCGGCGGCCGCCCGCCGCCCGCGTCCGCGAACGCCGGGGCGGGCAGCGCGACCCGGTCCACCTTGCCGTTCACCGTCAGCGGCAGCGCCGGCAGCTCCACGAACGCCGAGGGGACCATGAACTCCGGCAGCGTCGCCGCCAGCCGGGTCCGCAGCGCCGCCGTCACCGCCTCCGGGTCCGTCCGGTCCGCCTCCGAGGCCGGGACCGTGTACGCCACGAGCCGCTTCACCCCGTTCGCCCCCGTGTGCACGACCACCGCGGCGGCCGCCACCTCGGGCGCGTCGGCGAGCGCCGACTCGATCTCGCCCAGCTCGATCCGGAAGCCGCGGATCTTCACCTGGTGGTCGGCCCGGCCCAGGTAGTCGATCCCGTCGTCCTCGCGCCAGCGCACGAGGTCGCCGGTGCGGTACATCAGCGTGCCCGGCGCACCGAAGGGATCGGCCACGAACCGCTCCGCCGTCAGCGCCGGCCGCGCGAAGTATCCGCGCGCCAGACCCGCGCCCGCCAGGTACAGCTCGCCCGGCACCCCGCGCGGCACCGGCCGCAGGGCGCCGTCCAGCACGTACGCCCGGGTGTTGTGGATGGGGCGGCCGACACAGGAGGTGGCGCTGCCGCCGACGTCGGCCCCCAGCGCGTTGATCGTGTACTCGGTGGGGCCGTACAGGTTGTAGCCCATCGTCCCCTCCGTCCCCGCGATCAGCGACCACAGCGAGTCGGGCACGGCCTCGCCGCCCAGCAGGACCAGGGCGGGCCGGTGCCGCCCCGCGCCCAGGAGCCCCGCGTCGACCAGCTGCTGCCCGTACGACGGGGTGACGTTGACGACGTCGATGCCGACCCGGTCGTAGTGCGCGGTCAGCGCCGCCGGGTCGAGCCGCAGCTCCTCGCCGATGACGTGCACCTCGTGCCCGTCGACCAGCCAGAAGAACTCCTCCCACGACATGTCGAACGCGAACGACACGGTGTGCGCGACCCGCATCCGGCGCCCGCCCGCCAGCTTCACCGCGGGCTCGAAGATCCGCTCCCGGTGGTTCAGCAGCATGTTCACCAGACCCGAGCCCGGCACCACCACGCCCTTGGGGCGCCCGGTCGAACCCGAGGTGTAGATCAGGTACGCCGGGTGCCGGCCGTCACGCGGAGCGGCCAGCTCCTCGTCCGCCACCGGCCCGCCCGGCAGCGCGGCCAGCTCCGCGACCGTCGCCGGATCGTCCAGCGCCAGCGGAGGCACACCCGCCACCACCGGCACCCGGCCCGCCACCGCCGAGACGGTGACCAGGCAGAGCGGACCCGCGTCCTCCACCATCGCGGCCAGCCGGTCCACCGGGTGGTCCAGGTCCAGCGGCAGGTACGCCGCGCCCGCCTTGAGCACCGCGAACAGCGCGACGACGAAGTCCGCCGAGCGCGGCAGCCCCAGGGCCACCGTCCGCTCCGGCCCCGCGCCCCGCGCGAGCAGCGCACGCGCCAGCCGGTTCGCCCGCTCGTCGAGTTCCGCGTAGCTCAGCCGCTCGTCCTCGAAGACCAGCGCCGTCGCGTCCGGGGTGAGCGCCGCCTGCCGGGCGAACAGCTCGATCAGCGACACGTCCGGCAGCTCGTGCCCCGTGTCGTCGCCGAGGGCGAGCAGTCCGGCCCGCTCGGGGGCCTCCAGGGTGCGCAGCCGGCCGACCGGCGTCGCCCCGCCCGCCGCGAACTGCTCGACGAGCAGCCGCAGCCGGGCCGCCAGCTCCTCTGCCGCCCCCCGCTCGTACAGGTCGGGCCGGTAGGCCAGGCTGAGTTCGAGCGAGCGGTCCGGCGTGACGGCGAGAGTCAGCGGATAGTGCGTGCCGTCCACGCTGTGCGTCCAGCCGATCTGGTGCCGCTCCACCGCCTCCTCGCGGGCGGTGTCGTCCAGCGGCGTGTTCCGGAACACGTACAGCGTGTCGAAGAGCTGCCCCACGCCCGCCGCCTGCTGGATCCGGCCCAGGCCCAGGGAGTGGTGCGGCAGCAGCTCCGCGTGCTCGTTCTGCGTCCGGACCAGCAGCTCGCGCAGCGTCTCCGAGGGGCGCAGCGTCACCCGGAACGGCAGCGTGTTCATGAACATGCCGATCATCTGGTCGACCCCCGGCACCTCCGCCGGACGCCCCGAGACCGTCGCGCCGAACACCACGTCGTCCCGCCCGGTCATCCCCGACAGCGACAGCGCCCACGCCGCCGACAGCACCGTGTTCAGGGTGACGCCGCAGCCCCGGGCGAAGGCCCGCAGCCGGTCGCTGGTCTCCTCGCCGAGCGCGATGTCCACCACCTCGGCGGTCACCGGCTGCCGCGCCGGATCGGCCGGCGCCACCAGCGTCGCCTGGTCCAGGCCCGACAGGTGGTTCCGCCAGGCGGTCAGCGCCGCCTCGGTGTCCGTCCCCGCCAGCCACCGCAGGTACGCGCGGTACGGCGTGACCGGCGGCAGCACCTCGGCGCGGCCGCCCGCCCCGTACAGCTGGAACAGCTCCTCGAAGAAGAGCGACTCCGACCAGCCGTCGGTGAGGATGTGGTGCTGCGTCACGCAGAGCATCCACCGGTCCTCGGCGAACTTCAGCAGCGTCACCCGCATCAGCGGCGGCGCCGACAGGTCGAACCGCGTCGCCGCGTCCTCCAGCGAGAACACCCGCTGCGCCTCGTCCTGCCCCGCCCGGTCCAGATCCGTCAGATCCCGTACCTCCCAGGGCAGCTCCCACACGGCGGGCACCACCTGCACCGGACCCGCCAGCCCCTCGTGCCAGAAGGCCGAGCGCAGGTTCGGGTGCCGGCGCAGCATCGCGTCGAACGCGGCGCGCAGCGCCGCCGTGTCCACCGCGTGCCGCAGCTCCACGAAGTTCTGCATCAGATACACGTCGAGCGCGCGGTCGTCGTACTGCGCGTGGAAGTACAGCCCCTCCTGGAGCGGAGCCAGCGGCAGCACCTCCCCGGCACCCGGGAAAACCCGGTCGAGCACGGCCCGCCCGGACGCGTCCAGCTCCACCAGCGGCCCCTCGGCCCCCGGCACGGTCCGCGCCGCGGCCTGCTCGTCCGGCGTCCTGGCCGCCACGGCCAGACCCGCCACCGTCCGCTGCTCGAACACGTCGCGCGGGGTGAGGACCAGACCCTCCTTCCGCGCCCGCGTCACCAGCTGGATCGAGACGATGCTGTCGCCGCCCAGGGCGAAGAAGTCGTCGTCCACCCCGACCGAGCGCAGCCCCAGCACCTCGGTGAACACCCGGCACAGGGCCTCCTCCCGCTCCCCGCTCGGGGCCCGGGACTCCGGAGAGGCGCCGAGCACCGGCGCGGGCAGCGCGGCCCGGTCCAGCTTGCCGTTCACGTTGAACGGCAGCGCGTCCAGCACCACCACGGCGGCCGGGACCAGGTAGTCCGGCAGCGCCTCGGCGAGCTCCGCGCGGATCGCGACCGGATCCGCCGTGCCGGTGACGTACCCCACCAGACGCTTCACGCCGGGCGTGTCCTCACGGACCACGACCGCCGCCGCGTCCACCCCGGCCACCGCCGCGAGCGCCGCCTCCACCTCGCCCGGCTCGATCCGGAAGCCCCGGATCTTCACCTGGTCGTCGGCCCGGCCCAGGTACTCCAGCTCGCCGTCCGCCCGCAGCCGCGCCAGGTCACCGGTGCGGTACATCCGCGAGCCGGCCGGACCGTACGGATCGGCCACGAACCGCTCGGCGGTCAGCGCGAACCGGCCCAGATAGCCGCGCGCCGTCCCGTGCCCCGCCAGATACAGCTCACCCGTCGTTCCCGCCGGGACCGGCCGCAGCGCCGCGTCCAGGAGGTACGCGCGCGTGTTGCCGATCGGCCGCCCCACCACCGGGGTCGCACTGCCGGCCAGGTCCGCCGCGAGCGCGTCCACCGTGTACTCGGTCGGACCGTAGAGGTTCACCGACATCACACCGCTCGCCGCCCGCACCGCCGACCACAGCGCCTCCGGCACCGCCTCGCCGCCGAGCAGCAGCAGCGCCGGACGGTGCCGGGCCGGGTCCAGCAGCCCCCAGTCCAGCAGCCCCAGCGCGTACGTCGGGGTGACGTCCATCGCGTCCACCCGGTGCTCGCGCACATAGCCGACGACGAACTCGGCGTCCCTGCGGCCCACCTCGTCCAGCACGTGCAGCTCATGCCCCGCGACCAGCCAGAACAGCTGCTCCCACGAGGTGTCGAAGCTGAACGAGGCCGTGTGCAGGGCCCGCAGCCGACGGCCGCCGGTCGCGTCCACCACCGGGCCGAAGACCTCGGCGACGTGGTTGGCGTACAGGTTCGACAGACCGCCGTGGGTGAGGACCACGCCCTTGGGACGACCCGTCGACCCCGAGGTGTAGATGACGTACGCCGGGTGCCCGTCCGCGATCTCCGGCGCGGCGAACTCCGCCGGGCGCGCGTCGAGCGCGGCGGCCGTCTCCGGCGCGTCGAGCACGATCCGCTCCGGACCGTCCCCGGCCGGCGGCAGCAGCTCCACCGCCCGCGCGGTGGTCAGCACGAACGCGGGCGCCGCGTCCTCGATCATCAGACCCAGCCGGTCCGCCGGATAGTCCAGGTCGAGCGGCAGATAGGCGCCGCCCGCCTTCAGCACGGCCAGGATCGCGACCACCGTCTCCGCCGAACGCGGCACGGCGAGCGCCACCACCGACTCCGGCCCGACCCCGCGCTCCGCGAGCAGCCCCGCGAGCCGCGCGGCCCGCCCGTCCAGCTCGGCGAAGGTCAGGGAGGTCTCCCCGCAGACCACCGCCGTCGCCTCGGGAGTGCGCGCCGCCCGCTCGGTGAACACGTCCGCGACCGTGCCCGACGGCACGTCCCGTACGGTCCCCGGCCAGCTGCCCCGCACCCGCTCCAGCTCGGCCGGCGGCAGCAGCGCGAGCGCGCCGACCGCCGTACCGGGCTCGGCCGCGATCCGGTCCAGGACGTGCGCGAGTCGGTCCGCGATCCGCTCCGCGGCCCGCGCGTCGAACACGTCCGGCCGGTACTCCAGCCGCAGTTCGGCCCGCGCGTCCAGGGACACGGCCAGGGTCAGCGGGTAGTGCGTGGCGTCCTCCGCCTCGACGCCCGTCACCCGCACCCCGGCCGCGACCGTCTCGCGCGCCGAGGGGTCCACCGGGTAGTTCTCGATGACGACGAGCGTGTCGAACAGCTCGCCGCCGCCGCTCTGCCTCTGGATCAGCCGCAGCCCCAGGTGGTGGTGGGCCAGCAGCGCGTTCTGCTCGTCGCGGAAGCGGCGCAGCAGACCCTCCACCGTCTCCTCGGGCCGGGTGGCGAGCCGGACCGGCACGGTCGTGATGAACAGGCCGAGCATCGACTCGACCCCCGGTATCTCGTCCGGCCGGCCCGAGACCGTCAGACCGAACACCACGTCCTGCCGCCCCGTCAGACCGCCGAGCAGCAGCCCCCACGCGCACTGGATCAGGGTGCTCGGCGTCGTGCCGAGCCGCCGCGCCGCCGCCGTCAGCCGGTCCGTCGCCTCCCGCGACAGCTCCAGGGCGTGCACCCCGGGCCGCACCGGCGCCCGCGCCGGATCCGGCGCCGCGACCAGCGACGCCTCCTCGACCCCGGCGAGCGCCGACCGCCAGGCCGCCTCCGCCGCCGGAGTGTCCTGCTCCTTCAGCCACTTCAGGTACGCGCGGTAGGGGCGTACGGCAGGAAGCCCCGAGGGGTCCCCGTCCGCCGCGTACAGCGCGAGCAGGTCGCCCACGAGAAGCGGCATCGACCAGCCGTCGACCAGGATGTGGTGGACCGTGATCACCAGCCGGTGGTCGCCGTCCGCGAGCCGCGCGAGGACCAGCCGCAGCAGCGGCGGCCGGTGCAGCGCGAACCGCCGCGCCAGCTCGGCCCGCCGCAGCACGGCGAGCCGCTCCGCCACCGAGGCGCCGGTCAGCGGAGTGCCGTCGGCGGCCGTCGGGGAGACCCCTGTCAGATCGACGCGCTCGACGCCGGACGTCACCTCCGCCGGCACGAACTGCACCGGCTGGGGCACGCCCTCGTGCCAGAAGCCGGCCCGCAGGTTCGGGTGGCGGCGCAGCAGCGCCGCCGCCGCACGGTCCAGGCGGTCCGCGTCCACGGGCCCGGACAGGCCGACCGACACCTGCACGGTGTACACGTCGGCGCCCTCCCCGTCGTAGACGGAGTGGAACAGCATGCCCTGCTGAAGGGGGGACAGCGGCAGCATGTCCTCGATACGAGCCTGCGTCACTGCTGGGCCCTCCACATTTCTTCGAGCATGGTGATCTGGTTCTGGTCGAGGTCGAGCAGGTCGAGGTCGGACGGGGTGTGTCCGGCGGAGGAACCGCCGGCCGCCCACGCGGCGAGCAGGTCGAGGGCGGCGAGCCAGCCGTCGGCGAGCTCGGCCACCGTGTTCGGGGAGAGCGCCTCACCCGCCCAGACGAAGGTGGCGGCGAGCTCCGGACCGTCCGGGCCGTTCTCGACCTCCGCGTCGACGGCGAGCGGGTGCGAGAGCGGCATCCCGGGATCGGGCCGTACGGCGAGCGCGTCGGCCTCCGCCGCGGGGCCCCACACGGACTGCGTCCGCGCGGTCTGCCGGCCGAGGTAGTTCCACAGGATCTCCGGGCCCCCGCCGGGCGGGAACAGCCCCGCCGTGGCCGCGTTCGCGTACCGCAGCAGCCCCGCCCCGATCCCGCCGTCCGGGACGTCCCGGAGCCGCTCCTTGATCTCCTTCAGGGCGGTCCCCGCGTTCTGCGACCCGGCGGCCACGGCGGCCGGGTCGTAGCCGTCGGCGGTGAGCCGCACCGGGTACACACTGGTCAGCCAGCCGACCGTGCGGGTGAGGTCCGCGCCCGGCACGAGGTCCTGCTCCCGGCCGTGCCCCTCCAGCTCCACCGTCAGTCCGTCCGCCGGCATCCCCGAGCGGGCCGCCCGCTCGCCCACGGCGAGGGCGAGCGCGGTCAGCAGCGTGTCGTTGACGGTGCCGTGGAAGGCCTGCGGAACCGCCGACAGGAGCGGTTCGGTCCGCTCGGGCGACAGCCGGACGGTCAGCCGGCGGGCCGTCGCCACGGTGTCCCGCGCCGGGTCCAGCGGCCGCTCGGCCAGCAGCCGCGCCCCGGGCGCCGCCGCCTCCAGCCAGCGGTCCAGCTCGGCCGCCCGCCGCCCGCCGTGCGCCTCGGCGAGCAGCCCCGCCGTCCAGGTGCGCAGGGCCGTCGGTACGGGGTCGAGCACGGGCGCCCTCCCCGCCGCGGCGGCCTCCCAGGCCGCCCGCAGGTCCGGCAGCAGGATCTGCCAGGACACCTCGTCCACCACCAGGTGGTGAGCGACGAGCAGCAGCCTGCCCGGCTCGTCGGGACCGGTGTCCAGGTGCACGGCCCGTACGGTCGCCCCGGTCTCCGGGTCCAGCGCGGACGCGGCACGGTCGGACTCCTGCCCGACCAGCTCCCGCAGCGCCCCCGAGTCCAGACCGGACGCGTCGGCGGTCCGCAGCACCGCTGCGGCCGACACCGAGCCGGCGGGGGCCACCTCGGCGCTCCACACGCCGGGGCGTGTCACGGTCAGCACCTGCCGGAGCCCGTCGTGGAGGTCGAGCACCGCCTGGAGGGCGGTCACGAGGTCGGCCCGCCGGACCCCCGCGGGCACCACGACCAGCCGGGCCTGGCAGAACCGGCGGAGAGGGCCGCCGCGTTCGGCGAACCACCGCGCGACCGGCGGCAGGACCAGCGGCCCCACCCCCTGTTCGGCGGGACGCGCGGCGGCCGCGGCGTCCGCCGTGGGCGCGGCGACGGCGGCGAGCCCGGCCGGCGTCGGGTGCTGGAACACCTGGCGGGCCGTCACCTTCAGCCCCGCCTTGCGGGCCCGGCTCACGAAGCGGATGGAGACGATGCTGTCGCCGCCCAGCTCGAAGAAGTTGTCCCCGGGGCCCACGGCGGGCAGCCCCAGCACCTCGGCCATGAGCCGCGCGAGCAGCTCGGCCGGGCCCTCGCCGGGCACGGGACCCGAGGCCGGGTCCGGCGCGGAGGCCCGCGGCTCCGGCGGCGCCGGGAGCGCCCGCCGGTCCAGCTTGCCGTTGGGCGAGAGGGGCACCGCCGGGATGTCCAGGAAGACGCTCGGCACCATGTACTCGGGCAGCCGCGCGGCGGCGTGCGCCCGCAGCGCCTCCGCGTCGAACGACGCGCCCGCCGCCGGGACGGCGTACGCCACGAGCCTGCGGCTGCCCGGGCGGTCCTCCCGGATGACGGTGACGGCGCGGAGGACGTCCGGGTGGGCGGTGAGGACGGTGTCGATCTCGCCGGGTTCGATGCGGAGGCCGCGGAGCTTGACCTGGTCGTCGGTGCGTCCGAGGTAGTCGAGTGCGCCGTCGTGGCGTCGGGTGACGAGGTCGCCGGTGCGGTACATGCGGCTTCCCGCGGGTCCGTACGGGTCGGCGACGAAGCGTTCCGCGGTGAGGTCGGGGCGGGAGAGGTAGCCGCGGGCGAGCTGGACGCCGGCGAGGTACAGCTCGCCGGGGACGCCGACCGGAACGGGCCGGAGACGTGCGTCCAGCACGTGGAGACGGGTGTTCCAGACCGCGGAGCCGATGGAGGCGGAGGCGCCGGTCGCCTCCCCGGGCAGGCACGTGGTGGCGGTGACGTCGACGGCCGCCTCGGTGGGTCCGTACAGGTTCTCCAGGGCGACGGACCGCTCGCCGGCCGACTCGTGGAAGCGGGTCACGAGATCGACGGGCAGGGCCTCGCCGCTGCACACCACGACCCGCAGGCTCGGGCAGGAGGAGACCTCCACCTCGGCGACGAAGGCCTGGAGCATGGACGGGACGAAGTGGAGGACGGTGACGCGCTGTTCGCGGATCAGCTCGGCCAGGTACTCGGGGTCCTTGTGTCCTTCGGGTCGGGCGATGACGAGGGGGACGCCCTGGGCGAGGGGCCAGAAGAGTTCCCAGACGGAGACGTCGAAGCCGGTCGGGGTCTTCTGCAGGACGCGATCGGTCCGCGTGAGCCCGTACGCGTGCTGCATCCACTTCAGGCGGTTGACGATGGCCCGGTGCTCGACCATGACGCCCTTGGGCCGTCCGGTGGAGCCGGAGGTGAAGATGACGTACGCCGGGTGGTGCGGCAGCAGCGGAGCCAGCCGGTCGGCGTCGGTCGGCGCCTCGGCGGAGAGCCCCGCCGACTCGGCGACCACGGCGGGGGAGCCGAGCACGATCCGCGGAGCCCCGACACCCCCCGGGAGCGCGGACTCGGAGAGCGGGTCGGTGAGGATCGCCAGCGGTCGCGCCGTCTCCACCATGTGCGTGAGGCGGTCGGTGGGGAGGGTGAGGTCGAGGGGCAGGTAGGCGCCGCCGGCGCGGACGACGGCGTGGAGGGCGACGAGCAGGTCGAAGGAGCGGGGGAGGGCCACGGCGACGACGGTCTCGGGTCCGACGCCGCGTCCGACGAGGAGGCGGGCGAGCCGGTTGACGCGTGCGTCGAAGTCCGTACGGGAGAGGTCCTCGCCCTCGAAGACGAGCGCGGGGCCTTCGGCGCGGGTCGCGCCCGCGGCGACGAGGTCGGCCAGGTCGGCCGGTCCGTCGAGGACGCGCGCGGTGTCGTTCCAGCCGTCCAGCTGCCGCCGCTCCGCCTCGTCCATCAGCTCGATCGAGGCGACCGGCGCGTCCGGATCCGCCACCACGGCTGCCAGGAGCCGGAGCAGACGCTCCGTCAGCCGCTCGGCACCGGCCCGCTCGAAGAGGTCCGTCGCGAAGCGCAGACCGCCGCTGATGGCGCCGTCCTCCTCCGAACCGCCGAACGCGAACTCCAGGTCGAACTTCGACCCGCCGATCTCCACCGGCAGTTCACTCGCCCGCACCCCGAAGAGCTCCGACACCCCGGTCTCCACCGAGTGGTACGTCACCATCGTCTGGAACAGCGGGTTGCGGGACTGCGAGCGGTTCTGGCCGACCGCCTCCGCCACGGCCTCCAACGGCAGATCGGCGTGCGAGAAGGCCGCGAGCCCGGTGTCCCGGACCCGGCCGACCAGCTCGGCGAAGCTCGGCTCTCCCGTGAGGTCGGCCCGCAGCACCAGGGTGTTGAGGAAGAACCCGACCATCGGGTCCAGCTGCTCGTCGCCCCGGCCGGACACCGGCGTGCCGATCGCGATGTCGTCACCGGCACCGAGCCGGTGGAGCAGGGCGGTGACGGCCGCGTGGACCACCATGAACATCGTCGCGCCCGAGTCCCGGGCGATCCGGGCGAGCCCCGATCCCGTCGCCGCGTCCACCGCGAAGGGCACCACGTCGCCCCCGTACGAGGGCGTGGCGGGGCGCTGCCGGTCGGTGGGCAGGGCCAGCTCCTCGGGGACGCCGGCGAGGGCGTCCCGCCAGTAGGCGGCCTGGCGCGCGGCCGGCGATTCCCGGTCCTCCGGGTCCCCGAGCAGCTCGCGCTGCCAGAGCGCGTAGTCGGCGTACTGGACGGCGAGCGGCGCGAACTCCGGAGCACGGCCCGCGGCACGGGCCCGGTAGGCGGTGTCCAGGTCGGCGAGGAGCGGCCCGGTGGACCACTCGTCCGTCGCGATGTGGTGCAGCAGCACCACGAGGACGTGCTCCTCGTCCGAGGCGGTCAAGAGGGCCACCCGCAGCGGGATCTCCCGCTCCAGGTCGAAGACATGGCCGCAGACCGACTCGGACTCCGCGCCGAGCGCCCGGGCGGCGACCCGCCGGACCTCGAAGGGGACCTCGGCGTGCTCCGGCGCGAGGACGCGCTGGTAGGGCTCCCCGTCGATCTCCGTGAACACCGTGCGCAGCACCTCGTGCCGCGCCACGACGTCCCGGACCGCGGCCCGCACGGCCGCCGGGTCCACCGGACCGTCGAGACGGACCGCGAGCGGCACGTTGTACGCCGTCCCCGGGCCGCGCACGTGGTCGATCAGCCACAGGCGGCGCTGGGCGTACGAGAGGGGAGTCGGCTCCGGTCGCGTCCCGGCCGGTGCGAGGGCGGGCCGGCCGGACGCGCCGCGGGCGGAGAGCCGGGCGGCCAGCGCCTCGACCGTACGCGTCTCGAACACGTCTCGCACCGAGCACTCCACTCCGAGCGCGGCCCGCACCCTGGCCGCCGCACGGGCGGCCAGCAGGGAGTGACCGCCGAGGGCGAAGAAGTCGTCCTCGACCCCCGCGGATTCGAGCCCGAGCAGGCTCGCGAACACGCCCGCGAGGATCTCCTCGCGTGCGTCCCGCGGCGCCCGGGACGGCCCCGTCGCGGCGTCCGGCGGTACCGGGAGGGCGCGGCGGTCCAGCTTGCCGTTGGGGGAGAGGGGGACGGCGGGGATGTCGAGGAAGACGCTCGGGACCATGTACTCGGGAAGGCGCGCGGCGGCGTGGGCGCGCAGCGCCTCCGCGGCCACGGTGGCTCCGCCCGCTGGGACGACGTACGTCACGAGCCGCTGGACCCCGGGCCGGTCCTCGCGGACGACGGTGACGGCCCGGGAGACCCCGGGGGCCGCCGCCACGACGGTGTCGATCTCGCCGGGTTCGATGCGGAGGCCGCGGAGCTTGACCTGGTCGTCGGTGCGTCCGAGGTAGTCGAGTGCGCCGTCGTGGCGTCGGGTGACGAGGTCGCCGGTGCGGTACATGCGGCTTCCCGCGGGTCCGTACGGGTCGGCGACGAAGCGTTCCGCGGTGAGGTCGGGCCGGGAGAGGTAGCCGCGGGCGAGCTGGACGCCGGCGAGGTACAGCTCGCCGGGGACGCCGACCGGGACGGGCCGGAGGCGCTCGTCCAGGACGTGGACGCGGGTGTTCCAGACGGGGGAGCCGATCGAGGCCGAAGCACCCTTCGCCTCTCCGGGCGGGCAGGAGGCCGCGGTGACGTCGACGGCCGCCTCGGTGGGCCCGTACAGGTTCTCCAGGGCGACGGACCGCTCGCCGGCCGACTCGTGGAAGCGGGTCACGAGATCGGCGGGCAGGGCCTCGCCGCTGCACACCACGACCCGCAGGCTCGGGCAGGTCGCCGCGTCGACGCCGTCCAGGAAGGCCCGGAGCATGGACGGGACGAAGTGGAGCATGCTGACCCGCTGTTCGCGGATGAGTTCGGCCAGGTACTCGGGGTCCTTGTGTCCCTCGGGCCGGGCGATGACGAGGGGGACGCCCTGGGCGAGGGGCCAGAAGAGTTCCCAGACGGAGACGTCGAACCCGGTCGGGGTCTTCTGGAGGACCCGGTCGGTGCTGCCCAGGCCGTAGGCGTGCTGCATCCACTCCAGGCGGTTGACGATCGCGCGGTGCTCGACCATCACGCCCTTGGGGCGGCCGGTGGAGCCGGAGGTGAAGATGACGTACGCCGGGTGGTGCGGCAGCAGCGGGGCGATCCGGTCCGCGTCCGTCACCTCGGCGTCCGACAGCTCCTCCAGCTCCGCGCGGACCTCGGGCGCGTCCAGGACGACCGGTTCGGCCTCGCACGCCGGGGGCAGCGCCCCGAGCCCTTCGAGGTCGGTCACCACGCAGACCGGCGCGGCGGTGTCCGTCATGTGGGCGAGGCGATCGGTGGGGAGGGTGAGGTCGAGGGGGAGGTAGGCGCCGCCGGCGCGGACGACGGCGTGGAGGGCGACGAGCAGGTCGAAGGAGCGGGGGAGGGCCACGGCGACGACGGTCTCGGGTCCGACGCCGCGTCCGACGAGGAGGCGGGCGAGCCGGTTGACGCGTGCGTCGAAGTCCGTACGGGAGAGGTCCTCGCCCTCGAAGACGAGCGCGGGGCCTTCGGCGCGGGTCGCGCCCGCGGCGACGAGGTCGGCCAGGTCGGCCGGTCCGTCGAGGACGCGCGCGGTGTCGTTCCAGCCGTCCAGCTGCCGCCGCTCCGCCTCGTCCATCAGCTCGATCGAGGCGACCGGCGCGTCCGGATCCGCCACCACGGCTGCCAGGAGCCGGAGCAGACGCTCCGTCAGCCGCTCGGCGCCGGACCGCTCGAACAGGTCGGTGGCGTAGCGGACGCCGCAGCTCATGCCGGGCACCCCCGCCCGCTTCGTACGCCGGAACAGGATCTCCAGGTCGAACTTGGCCGCGCCGCCGAGGACTTCGTACTCCCCGGCGTCCGTGCCGAGCAGCCGGGAGGTGTCCGGGCCGCCGCCCTCGTACGCCACCATCGTCTGGAACAGGGGGTGGCGGGAGAGGGAACGGGCCGGGTGGACCGCCTCCACGACGGCGTCGAAGGGCAGGTCGGCGTGGTCGAGCGCGGCGAGGTCGGTGGCCCGCACCCGGCGGAGCAGCTCCCCGAACGTCGGGTCGCCGCCGAGGTCGGTGCGCAGCACGACCGTGTTGACGAAGAAGCCGACGAGCTCGTCGAGGGCGCTGTCGCCGCGGCCCGCGACCGGCGTGCCGACGGGGATGTCGTCGCCCGCGCCGAGCCGGTGCAGCAGGGTCGCGACGGCGGCGTGCACCACGATGAACATCGTCGCGCCGGACGCCGCCACCAGCCCGTCGAGCGCGGTGACCAGCGCGGCGGGCAGCTCCGCCGTGACCGTGTCGCCCCGGTACGAGGGGGAGGCGGGCCGGGGCCGGTCGGTGGGGAGGGCCAGCTCCTCGGGGAGTCCGGCCAGCCGGTCGCGCCAGTACGCGGCCTGGCGGGCGGCCAGGGATTCCCGGTCGCCCGGGTCGCCGAGGAGCGCCCGCTGCCAGAGCGCGTAGTCGGCGTACTGGACGGCGAGCGGCGCGAACTCCGGCGCGTGACCGGCGACGCGGGCCGCGTAGGCGGTGTCCAGGTCGGCGAGGAACGGTCCGGTGGACCACTCGTCCGTCGCGATGTGGTGCAGCAGCACGAACAGCACGTGCTCGTCGTCGGAGGTGCTGAAGAGGACCGCCCGCAGCGGGAGTTCGGCCGTGAGGTCGAAGACCTCGGTGGCGGCGTCCTCCACGAGCGACGGCAGCTCGGCGGCCGTGACGCGGCGGACGGCGAAGGGCACCTCGGCCGCGCCGGGCACCAGGATCCGCTGGTACGGCTCCCCGTCGGTCTCCGCGAACACGGTCCGCAGCACCTCGTGCCGGGTGACCGCGTCGCCGAGGGCCGCGCGCAGCGCCGACGCGTCCACGGCGCCGCGCAGCCGCAGGGCGAGCGGGATGTTGTAGGTGGCGGAGGGGCCCTCCACGCGGTGCAGGAACCACAGCCGCTGCTGCGCGGAGGAGAGCGGGAGCAGCCCCGGGCGCTCGGCGGCCCGGGCCAGGACGGGGCGGGCGGACGCCGCGCGCCGCGCGAGACGGGCCGCGAGGGCCGCGACCGTACGCGCCTCGAAGACGTCGCGCACCGTGCACGCCGTCCCGCTCGCACGGACGCGGGCCACGACCCGGGTGGCGAGCAGCGAGTGGCCGCCGAGGGCGAAGAAGTCGTCCTCGGCACCGACGGACGCGAGCCCGAGGACCTCGGCGTACACCGAGGCGAGACGTTCCTCCAGCGGTCCGCGCGGGGCCCGCGTGGGCTCGGCGGCCGTCGGCGCGGGCACGGGCAGCGCGGCCCGGTCCAGCTTGCCGTTGACGTTCACCGGGAGGACGTCCAGGGCGACCACGGCCGCGGGCACCATGTACTCCGGCAGCTCCTCGGCGAGGGCGCGGCGGACCGTCGCCGGGTCCGCGCCGCCGGTGGTGTACGCCACGAGGCGGGGCACTCCGGGGGTGTCCTCGCGGACGAGGACGGCGGCCGAGGCCACCCCGGGGAGGGCCGTCACGGCGGCCTCGACCTCGCCGGGCTCCACGCGGAAGCCGCGGATCTTCACCTGGTCGTCGACGCGGCCCAGGAACTCGATCTGGCCGTCGGCGCGGCGGCGGACCACGTCGCCGGTGCGGTACATGCGGGTGCCGGAGGGCCCGTACGGGTCGGCGACGAAACGCTCGGCGGTGAGGGCGGGCCGCCCCAGGTAGCCGCGCGCGTTCTGCACGCCCGCGAGGTACAGCTCTCCCGGGACGCCGGTCGGGACCGGCCGGAGACCGGCGTCCAGGACGTGGGCCCGGGTGTTGTCCAGCGGACGGCCGACGACGGGCGTCGCGCAGTCCGTGACGCGGGCGACGAGCGCGTCGACGGTGAACTCGGTGGGACCGTAGTAGTTGACGGTCTCGACCCCGTCGACGTCCCGGAGTTCGGCCCACAGCGCGGGCGGGACGGCCTCGCCGCCGAGGAGGAACAGCGGGGGGCGCCGGTCGCCGGTGAGGAGGCCGGCGTCGAGGAGGTGGCGGCCGTACGACGGGGTGACGTCGAGGGCGTCGATCCGGTGCGCGCGCACGTGGCCGACGACGGCGTCCGCGTCGCGGCGGCCGTACTCGTCGAGGACGTGCAGCTCGTGCCCGGCGATCAGCCACAGGAGCTGCTCCCAGGAGGAGTCGAACGAGAACGAGGCGGTGTGCAGGGCGCGGACCCGGCGCCCGAGCCGCTCGGCGACCGGGCGGTACAGCGTCCGCTCGTGGTCCCGGTAGAGGTTGGCGAGTCCCGCGTGGTGGAGGCCGACGCCCTTCGGGCGGCCGGTGGACCCCGAGGTGTAGATGACGTACGCCAGGTCGTCGCCGCGGGGCGCGCGCGGCGCGGGACCCGAGGCGGCCGCGAGCCGGTCCCGTACCGCGGGGTCGTCCAGGACCAGCCGGCGCATGCCGGGCCGGTCGGGTACCGCGCCGTCGACGTCGGCGGTCGTGACGGCGCAGACGGGTCTCGCGTCGCCGAGCATGTACGCGAGGCGGTCGGCGGGGTGGCCGAGGTCGAGCGGCAGATAGGCGCCGCCGGCCTTGAGGACGGCGAAGGCGGCGACGACGGAGTCGGCCGACCGGGGCACGGCGAGGGCGACGACCGCGTCGGGACCGGCGCCCTCCGCGGCGAGGAGCAGGGCGAGCCGGGAGACCCGGTCGCCGAGCTCGGCGAAGGTCAGCCGCTCGTCGCCGCAGACGAGGGCGACGGCCTCGGGGGTGCGGGCGATCTGCCGGTCGAGCACCTCGACCACGCTCTCGTCCGGGTGCGCGACGGCGGTGTCGTTCCACCGCTCCAGGAGGTCCCGCTCGGCCGCGGAGCGCAGCTCGTACGAGGAGACCGGGGCCGCGGGGTCGGCGACGGCCTGTTCCAGGACGCGCAGCAGCCGGTCGGCGAGCGTGTCGGCGGTCCGCCGGTCGAAGAGGGCGGCGGAGTAGAACACCTCCAGGTCGAGCCTGTCCCCGTGGGCGGTGTCGGAGAACGTGATGTCGAGGTCGAACTTGGTCACCCCGGGGTCGACCCGGTCCACGCGCGCGTCGAGCCCGAAGAGCGCGCGGACGTCCTGGGTGACGGTGCTGTGCGACACCATGGTCTGGAAGAGCGGGTGCCGGGTCAGGGAGCGGACCGGGTTGACGGTCTCCACGACCGTGTCGAACGGCAGGTCGGCGTGGTCGAGGGCGGCGAGGTCGGCGGCGCGGACGCGCTCCAGGAGCGTCGTGAAGGCGGGGTCGCCGGAGAGGTCGGCGCGGAGCACGAGGGTGTTGACGAAGAAGCCGACGAGCTCGTCGAGCGCCGGGTCGGAGCGACCGGCGACGGGGCTGCCCAGGGGGATGTCGTCGCCGGCGCCCAGGCGGTGCAGCAGGGTCGCGACGGCCGCGTGGACGACCATGAAGACGCTGTTGCCGGACTCGCGGGCCAGCGCCCTGATGTGGGCGGCGAGCGAGGCGGGCACCTCGCGGTGGACCATGCCGCCCGCGTTGCCCGCCACGGCCGGCCGGGGGCGGTCGGCGGGGAGGGTCTGCTCGGCGGGCAGGTCGGCCAGCACCTCGCGCCAGTAAGCGGCCTGGCGGCCGGCCAGGGAACCGGGGTCGGCCGGGTCGCCCAGGAGGTCACGCTGCCAGAGCGCGAAGTCGGCGTACTGGAGGGGGAGTCCGGCGCCGGGGCGCGCGAACTCCGGCGCGCGGCCCTCGCGTCGGGCCGCGTAGGCCTGCTCCAGGCCGTGCAGGAAGGGTCCCATCGACCACTCGTCGCTCGCGATGTGGTGCAGGACGACCACCAGGGCGTCGGACCCGCCCTCGGTGTCGCGCACCAGAGTGACCCGCACGGGAGCCTCGGAGGCCAGGTCGAAGAGGTGCCCGAGGGCACGCTCCACCGCCGCGTCCAGGTGCTCCCGGCCGGTCTCCTCCACCCGGAGGGAGACGCCCGCGTCCTCGGGGGCGAGGATCCGCTGGTGCGGTTCCCCCTCGTGGTCGGCGAAGACGGTGCGCAGGGTCTCGTGCCGGGCGACGACGTCGCGGAGGGCCGCGTCGAGCGCTTCCGTGTCGAGGAGTTCCGCGAAGCGGGCCACGAACGGGATGGTGTACGTGGTGCTCGGACCCTCCATCTGGTGGAGGAACCACAGCCGGCGCTGCGCGTGGGAGAGCGGCAGCACCTCGGGTCGCCCGGCCGCGGCCGGCGTCGGGCGGGAGGCGGACTCCCCGCGGGTGCCGAGGCGTTCGGCGAGGGCGGCGGGGGTGCGGGCCTCGAAGACGTCGCGGACCCCGCACTCGGTGCCCAGGGCGCCGCGGACCCGCGCGGCCACACGGGCGGCGAGCAGCGAGTGGCCGCCGAGGTCGAAGAAGTCGTCGTCCGGGCCGACCGACTCCAGCTCCAGGACGTCGGCGAAGACGCCGCCGACGATCTCCTCGCGGGCGTCGCGGGGAGCCCGCCCGCCCGCCGTCGTGAGGCCGGCCAGGTCGGGGGCGGGCAGGGACCGGCGGTCGACCTTGCCGTTGGAGGTGAGCGGGAGGGCGTCGAGGACGACCACGGCCGACGGCACCATGTAGGCGGGGAGCCGCTCGGCGGTGGCCTGCCGCAGGGCGTCGGCGTCGGGCGCGCCGCCCTCGGCGGCGGTCACGTAGCCGACGAGGAGCTGGGAGCCCGGCACGTCCTCACGGACCACGACGACGGCCCGTCCGACCTCCGGACGATCCGTCAGGACGCTCTCGATCTCGCCGAGTTCGATGCGGAAGCCGCGGACCTTGACCTGGTCGTCGGCGCGGCCGACGAAGTCGATGCGGCCGTCGGGGCGGCGGCGCACCAGGTCGCCCGTGCGGTACATGCGGCTGCCGGGCGGGCCGTACGGGTCGGCGACGAAGCGCTCGGCGGTCAGCGCGAAGCGGCCGAGGTAGCCGCGGGCCAGCTGGGCGCCCGCGAGGTAGAGCTCGCCGGGGCGGCCGTCGGGCGCGGGGCGCAGCGCGCCGTCGAGGACGTGGGCGCGGGTGTTCCAGAAGGGGAGGCCGATGTCCGGGGTGCCGGTGTGGTCCGGCGCCAGGACGGCGGAGGTGGCCCAGACGGTGACCTCGGTCGGCCCGTACACGTTGGTGACGGAGCCGGCCGTCCGGGTCAGGCGCTCGGCCAGGGCGGCGGGCAGCGCCTCGCCGCCGACGAGGACCTTCGTGGTGCCCAGGCCCGTCGGGCGGCCGTCCTCCAGGAGGGCGTGCCACAGGGACGGGGTGGCCTGCATGACCGCCGGGCGGTGGGCGTCGACGAGCGCGGCGAGCGCGGCCGGGTCGCGGACGGTGTCGCGGTCGGCGAGGACCACCGTCGCGCCGCAGACGAGCGGGACGTGGAGTTCGAGCGCGGCGATGTCGAAGGAGATCGTGGTGACGGCGACGAGCCGGTCTCCCGGGGCCATGGCCAGTTCGTGGGCCTGCATCCGCAGGAAGTTGGCGAGCGCGGCGTGCGGGACGACCACGCCCTTGGGGCGTCCGGTGGAGCCCGAGGTGTGGATGACGTACGCCGGGTGGTCGCCGGAGAGCGCGGGTGCCTCGGCCCCGTCGAGCGGGGCGGCGGAGAGGTCGGCGAGCGCCGCCAGGGTGTCGGGCGCGTCCAGGACGAGGGTCTCGGTGCCGCGGACGTCGGGGGCGTCCGGCGCGCCCGTCAGGGTGGTGAGCACGCAGACCGGGCGGGCGTCGCGGACCATGAACTCCAGGCGGTCCGCCGGGTAGTCCAGGTCGAGCGGCAGATAGGCGCCGCCGGCCTTGAGGACGGCGAGCAGGGCGACGACGAGGTCGGTGCCGCGCGGCAGGGCGAGGCCGACGAAGGACTCCGGGCCGACACCGCGCGAGACGAGCAGCCGGGCCAGTCGGTTGGCGCGGGCGTCCAGCTCCGCGTACGTGAGGGCGTCCCGGCCCGCCAGGAGGGCGGTCTCCTCCGGGTGGGCGAGGGCGCACGCGGCGAAGGCGTCCACGACCGTGCCGGGCTCGGTCTCCCGGGCGGTGGCGTCCGCCGCCTCGGCGAGGGCGCGGCGGTGCGCGGCGTCGACCAGGTCGGGGCGTCCGACGGGGGTGTCGGGTCCTGCGGTGGCCGCCTCGGTGAGGAAGTGGGCGAACTCGGCGGTCCTGGCGGCCAGCGAAGCGGCGTCGTAGGCCCGCGGGTTGGCGTCGAGTCCGAGGCGGATGCGGCCTTCGGCCGCGTCGTGGTGGACGGCGAGGGTGAGGTCGTCCACCGGTCCCGCGGCGATGTTGTGCACGGAGCCGGGGGCACCGGCGAAGGCGAGGACGTTGTCGAAGGCCTTCACGTTGACCATCGGTCCGAGCGGGCCGGGGTCGCGGCCGACGAGGCCGAGGTCGCGGCGGATGTCCTCGGCGCGGTAGCGCTGGTGGCGGCGGAGCCCGCGGACGCCGTCCGCGACCTCGGCGACCACCGAGGCCAGCGGCTGCCCGGGCCGTACGGCCACGCGCAGGGGCAGCACGTTGACGACCATCGCCGGGACCGAGAGGGCGGCGGAGCCCAGCCGGGCCATCGCGGGCAGCGACAGGAGCACGTCGCGGTCGCCGGTGGAGCGGTGCAGGAAGGCGGCGAACGCGGCCGTCACGACATCGGCCCAGGTGGCGCGGGCGGCCCGGGCGAGGGCGTGGATCCCGGCGGTCGCCTCGGGTCCGACGACGGCCTCGGCGCGCAGGAAGTCGGGTGCCGCGGGGAAGGAGGCGCCGGACAGCGGTTCGTGGGCGGTGCGGCCTTCGAGGCGGGCGAGCCAGTGGGCGCGGTCCTCGGCGTACCGCTCGCCCGCGCGGTAGGCGCTCTCCTCGTCCAGGACGGCGGAGAGCGGGCCGAACGGGGTCGGGCCGGGCTTCTCGCCGTGCGCGAGAGCCGAGTAGACCTCGGCGGTACGGCGGGAGACCAGGGAGAAGCCGTAGGCGTCGAGCGCGATGTGGTGGACGCGCTGGTACCAGAGCGTGCGGCCGGGGGCCACGCGGTGCAGGGCGAACGCGAAGAGCGGGGCGGTGGCCGGGTCGGCGGACGTCCCCATGTCGGCGCGCATCCGGGCGAGCGCGGCGGCCTCGGGGTCGGCCTCCGCGCGGTGGTCGACCGTCTCCAGGACCGGCCCCCGGCAGGGCTCCTCGGCGAGGATCTGCCACGGGGTCCCCGATGCGTCCTCCTCGAATCGGACGGTGAGGGCCTCGCACTCGTCGACGACCCGGCGGACGGCCGCCTCGAAGAGGTCCGGGTCGACCGGGCCGTCGATCTCGACGTACTGGCCGACGTTGTAGACCGGGGAGTCGGGGGCGAGCCGCTGCCCGTACCAGACACCGGCCTGGGCCCCGGTGAGGGGGAGACGCCGCAAAGCACGCTCGGTCATGGATCTTGCTCCAGGTTCACCCGCGGCGGATCGGTGTCCGCCCGTGGGAAGGAAAGGCGAGGAGGGGAGTCGGAGGGAGGAGGGCCGGGGAGGCGCGGGGCGCGGTGGCGGCGCCCGGTGGCGCGGTTCCCCGGCCGGGTCAGGCGGTGGCCGCCCGGACGTCCACGGCGGGGACGGGAGGGTCGCCCTCGCCCGCCGGGGGCGTCTCGTCGTCGGGCTCGTCGCGGGGCAGGGTCGCCCTGCGCAGCCCGGGGACCGTGACGGCCACGACCACGGCGGCGACGGCACAGATCGCGCCGTTCACGACGGCCGCGCCGGCCGGGCTGAACCAGCGGGCGATCAGGGCCACTTCGACGTCGCCGGCGATGCCGCCCGCGGTGCCCTGGGCGGTGACGACGCTGACGATCCGGCCACGGAGCCGGTCCGGGGTGTTGTGCTGGACGAGGGCGTACTCCAGGATCTCGTACACCGTGCCGGCGGCGCCGCCCACGACCAGCATCGCGTAGGCCACGACGGCGCTGCCGCTGAGACCGAAGCCGACGACGGCCAGGCCGCCGGTGAACGCGGCGGTCAGGAGGAGGCGTCCGGGGCGTCCGGCGCGGGTGATCCAGCCGCTCGTCGCGGAGACGGCGATGGCGCCCACGGCCGGAGCGGTGTAGAGCACGCCGAGCATGAAGTCGCCGCCGCCGAACTCGGTGTAGACCAGCTCGGGGAAGAGGACGACCGGCAGGCTGAACAGCGCGTTGATCCCGCCGAGGGCCAGCAGGGCGCCGACGACGCGGTTGCGCACGGCGAACCGGAAGGCGGCGACCGGCGAGCCGGAGTCCTCGCGGCCCTCCTCGTCGTCCTCGTCCTTGAACGGCGGCAGCGGGCGCAGCCGGAGCAGCAGCAGGGTGGTGATGCCGGTGGTGACCGCGGTGAAGGCGAAGACCGGGCCGGGGCCCGAGGCGGCGAGCAGGATGCCGCCGATGAGCGGGGCGGCGACGGAGCCGATCTCACCGGTGAGGGAGATCAGGGCGCCGGCGGCGGGCAGTTGGTCGGGCCGGACGAGGGTCGGCGCGACCGCCATGAGCGCGGTGACGCTCACTCCGGTGGCGAGTCCGTCCCAGGCGACGCAGAGGTAGACGGCCCACAGTTCCGGGGTGGGCAGGAAGGCGTTGACCGCGAGACCGGCGAAGGCGAGGGCGGCGGAGCCGCGGGCCCAGAGGATCAGCGTCCTGCGGTCGGTGCGGTCGGCCATCCAGCCGCCCCACAGGGAGCCGACGAGGACCGTGACGCTCATGATCATGCTGGCGACGGCGACCCCGAAGGTGGAGCGCGTCATGCCGAAGACCTGCGCGGCGAGGGCGACGGTGGCCATGCCGAGGCCGAACAGCGAGACCACGCGGGCGATGAAGATCGCCCGGAAGTCGCGGCTGGTCCGCAGCGGGCCGATGTCGATCAGGAGATCACCGGCGCGCACGGGGTGCTCCCGTCGGGGTGCTCAGGAGCTCCACCCACGCGTCGAGGGTGGGGCGTTCGGCGAGTTCCACGAAGCCGATCCCGGCTCCGTCCGCGCGCCATCCCTCGACCAGGGTCATCAGCCGGATCGAGTCCAGCCCCTGCTCGACGAGGCTTTCGTCCGGCTCGATCTCCGCGGGGTCGACGTAGAGCACGCCGGCGACGTCCCGCGTGAGCCGCTCGCGTGTGAACGCCTGATGTCCGGCCGTGTCGACCATCGTCGTGTCCTCTTCCCGTCCGGCATGCGAGGTGATGCGGATGCTGTGAGTGAGCAGGTTGGTTAGGTAAGGCTTACCTAACTCTCTATGGTGTGGGGGAGTCAAGCGGCGGTGGTCCCCGTGACCCCCGCCGTCCCCCAAGAGCGCGAGAGTGAGAAGCCGTTGACCACAGTCACGCCCCGCCCGGGCGTCCGGTCGGAGTCCGCCGCCGTCTCCGTCCGGCACGCCGGCCGGTCCGACGCCGCCGCCCTGTACCGGCTGTCCGTGCCCTTCGTGCGTGAGGGCGCGCTGCGGGACCGCCCCGCGGGCGTGTACGCCCGCGACGCGGCCGACTTCCTGGTGGCCGAGGCCGCGCAGGGAGGCCTGGAGGGGTGTGTCGCGCTGTGCCTTCGGCCCGACGTGCACGGCCGGGCGGCCGCCGTGCTCTACAACTTCTGCGTGGCGGAGGGGAGTCAGGGGCGTGGTGTCGGCTCCGCGCTGCTGCGGGCCGTGCTCGGCGAGGCGACGGCCCGGGGGGTGTCCCGGGTCTTCACCGCGACGGCGGGCGGAGGGGAGCTCTTCCTGCGCCACGGGTTCGCTCCCGGTGGCGAGGAGGAGGCTCCCCCGCGGTGGCGGGCCCGCCTCGACCCGGCGCGGGGCTCCCGGGTCCTCGTGCGTTCCCTGGCCTGACCGCCCGGTGGCGTCGGGGCGGGCGCGCGTCGCCCGCCCCGACGCGGACCCCCGGCGCCACGGGGGCGCCGGGGGTCCGCGTCGGGGGTGTGCTCAGGCGCGGGCCGCGAGGCTCGCCGGGCGCATGTCGGTCCAGTGGGCCTCGACGTACCGGGTGCAGCCCTCGCGGGAGTCCTCGCCGTGCACGGTGGTCCAGCCGTCCGGGACCTCGGCGAACGCCGGCCACAGGGAGTGCTGGTTCTCGGCGTTGGCGAGGACGAGGTAGCGGGCGTCGGCGTCCTCGAAGGGGTTGGTGGCGGTCATGCGGGATCTCCTTGCGGGGGGCTGGCTGTGCGGGGCGGGGGAGTCGTCCCGAGGGGTCCGACCGCCCGGGCGGGCCCGCTGACGGGCCGCCCTGGCACGTGAGCGATTAGGTAAGGCTAGCCTAAGATCCTGGAGCGTTGAGGGGCTGTCAAGTGGGCTCCGACCCCCCGGCCCGGTCCCGCCGGGCGATGCGGAACGCCCCTCAGGCGGCCCGGTCGGGGCCTGAACCGGCCTGCTCCGCACGGCCCTTGACCCAGGCTCCCGGCGTGCATCCGAAGTGCTTCCGGAAGGCCAGGATGTAGCCGTTCGTGCTCACGAAACCCACCCGGGTGGCGGCCGTGCTCACCATGTGCCCCCGGTTCAGGAGGTCCAGCGAGCGGTTCAGGCGCACCCGGGTGCGCCACTCGGAGAAGGCCAGTCCCGTCTCGTTGCGGAAGGCGCGGCGCAGACTGGTCGAGCTGGTGTGGAGGCTCTGCGCCCACTCCGTGGCGGTCCGCTGGTCGTCGGGCCTGCGCAGCAGCGCGCCCGCCACCGAGCGGGCCGACTCGCTCGTGGGGCGCGGCACCGGCAGCGCGGCGGACGGGGACCCGGTGAGCAGTGCGAAGGCGGACGCCTCGTCGGCGCCGCATCCGCCGCCCCGCGTCCGGGCGAGCAGCAGACGCCGCTGCGCCTCGTCGATCCGGACCACCGTGGGCTCCGCGTAGGGGAGTTCGTGGGCGCCGGGGTCGAACGGCTCGGCGAGCACCAGGGAGTCGGGGTGGAAGCGCGCGCTGTGCGGAGTGCCCGCGGGGATCCACAGGGCCACGGACGGGGTCAGCTCGTGGGCGGCGCCGGCCGCGGAGACCGATATCCGGCCCAGTGCCACGTAGAGCAGCTGGTGGAAGTCGTGCGCGTGGGGCGGGTGGCCGCCCGCCGTGATGAAGTCCTCGTCCGCCGCGGCGGACGTTCTCTCCTGGGCCATGGCCCACCCCCTGGTCCGCGGGGGCCGGGACGGATTCCCGGTCCCTCGGTGTGATCGGTCGGTCTCCGGCTTGGATGAGCGGAGCTTAGGTAAGGGTAACCTAAGTCGCCGCACGACCCGTGAGGAACAGGAACATCCCATGACAGACACGTCCCCACCGGTGAGAGCCCCGCTGTCACCGGCACGGACCCGGCTCTCGCGCGGCGCGACCGTCGCGGTGATCGCCACCGCGGCCCTGATCGCGACCCTGCTGGCCGGAATCGCGCTCGGCTCCCGGGACATCTCCCCGCCGGAAGTCGTCCGCATCCTGCTCCACCCGGGCGGCGAGGCGTACAACTCCCACGTCCTGTGGACCGAACGCATCCCCAGGACCCTGCTCGGCATCGCCGTCGGCGCCGCCCTCGGTGCCTCCGGAATGATCATGCAGGCGCTCACCGCGAACCCCCTCGCGGACCCCGGCATCCTCGGCGTCGAGCAGGGCGCCGCCATGTTCGTCGTCTTCGGCATCATGTTCCTCGGTGTCACCGACGTGAGCGGCTACTTCTGGCTGGCCCTCGCGGGCTCGGCCCTCGCCGCCTCCCTGGTCTACCTGATCGGCACCCGCACCGACGCGGGCAGCTCCGCCGTCGGCCTCGTGCTCGCCGGAGTCGCCCTCGCCGCCGTGATGTCCTCCCTCATCACCCTCCTCGTCGTCCGCGACAAGGAGGCCTTCGCCCACCTGAGGTTCTGGTCCGTCGGCCAACTCACGGGCCGCGCCGACGTCATGGACCAGATCATGCCGTTCGTGCTCTGCGGACTCCTGCTCGCCCTGCCGCTCGGCGGCACCCTCAACATCCTCGGCCTCGGCGACGACACCGCCCGCGCCCTCGGCGTACGGGTCGAGCGGGCACGGCTCCTCAGCGCCGCCGTCGCCGTCCTGCTCTGCGCCGCCGCCACCGCCGCCGTCGGCCCGGTCGCCTTCGTCGGCCTGGTCGCCGCGCACTGCGCCCGGCTCCTGACCGGCCCCGACCACCGCTGGTCGCTGCCGATCTCCATGGCCGTCGGCGCCGTCCTCCTGACGGCCTCGGACACGGCCGGACGGCTCATCCTCGACCACGGGGAGATCCAGGTGGGGCTCATGACCGCGATCGTCGGCACCCCCTTCTTCGTCTGGCTGGCCCGCCGCCGGGACCTGGTGAAGATGTGAGAACCGCGACCGACCTCCGGCCCGCGCGGCCGGACACCCCGACCGCCTCCGCCGTCGTCGCGCACCTGCGCACCGGCCGCCGCGCCCGCAACCGCCGCACCCTCGTGGTCGCCACCGTGCTCGCCGCCGCGCTGCTCGCCCTCACGGCCGCCTCCGTCCTCATCGGCGGCATCGGCCGGGTCGACCCCGCCGACGTCCTGCCCGCCATGTTCGGCCTGCGCACCGGCCTCGCCGACTACATGATCTTCCAACTGCGCATGCCCAGGGCGCTGGCCGCGCTCCTCGCCGGAGCCCTCTTCGGCCTCGCCGGCTCGCTCTACCAGCGGCTCATCCGCAACCCGCTCGCCACCCCCGACATCGTCGGCATCTCGGCCGGCGCCGGAGCCGGCGCCGCGACCGCGCTGCTCTACGCCCCCGCCGCCTTCAGCGTCGGCGTCCCGGCGGCCGCCGTCGTCGGATCCTTCGTCCTGGTCGCCGCCGTCCAACTGCTCAGCTGGCGGGGCGGGGTCGACACCTACCGGCTCGTCCTGGTCGGCATCGGCCTGAGCGCGGTCTGCACCGCCTACACCAACTACCTGTTCACCGTCGCCGACCAGCAGAGCATCGCCATCGCGATGCGCTGGACCGTCGGCAGCACCAACGCGGCGGACTGGGAAGGCGTCACCACCCTCGCCCTCGGCCTCGGCGTCTGCCTGCTCGCCGCCCTCCTGGTCGGCCGGTCCCTCGGCACCCTCGGACTGGGCGACGGCTTCGCCGCGGGCCTCGGGACCCGGGTGACGACGGTCCGCGTCGGCGTCCTGCTCCTCGGCGCCGCCGCCGCGGCCCTCGCCACCAGCGTCGTCGGACCCATCGGCTTCGTCTCGCTCATCAGCGGGCCCATCGCCGTACGGCTCGTCGGAGTGGACCGCTCGACGGCCGTCGCCCCGGCCGTCGGCGCCGTCATCGTGATCGGCGCCGACGTCCTCGCACAGCACGCGCCGGTGATCAGTCCGGTGCCCACCGGAGTCCTGACCGCGTTGCTCGGCGCGCCCTACTTCGTCTGGCTGATCCTTCGACGCAGGCAGGGAGCCTCGTGACACACGCCGTGACACCACAGACCGACCTCACCCCCCGGGCGCCGAAGGCCCCGACCCCGCCGCCCGACGGCGGGGCGACGACGGCCCACCGGCTCGAAGCCCGCGGCATCGGCGCCGGATACGGCGGCACCCCCGTCATCGAGGACCTCTCCCTGCGGATCGAGGCCGGCCGCATCACCGCGCTCGTCGGCCCCAACGCCTGCGGCAAGTCCACCCTCCTCAAGTCGCTGGCCCGACTGCTGCCGCTCACCGCCGGATCGGTCCTCCTCGAAGGCGCCGACATCCACCGCCTGCCCACCCGCGAGGTGGCCCGCCGGCTCGGCGTCCTGCCCCAGTCCCCGATCGCCCCGGAGAGCATCACCGTCGGCGACCTGGTCTGGCGCGGACGGCACCCGCACCGGCAGTTCGGCCGGCGCCGCGACGCCCACGACGACACCGTCATCGCCGAGGCCCTCCGCGCCACCGGCACCGCCGAACTCGTCGACCGCCCCGTGGACCAGCTCTCCGGCGGACAGCGCCAGCGCGTCTGGATCGCCCTGGCCCTGGCGCAGGACACCCCGACCCTGCTGCTCGACGAGCCCACCACCTATCTGGACGTGGCCCACCAGATCGAGGTGATGGACCTCCTCGCCGACCTCAACGAACAGACGGGCAAGACCATCGTGCTCGTCTCCCACGACCTCAACCAGGCGGCCCTCTACGCCTCGACCATCGTCGCCATGCGCGACGGACGCGTCATCCGGCAGGGCACGCCCGAAGAGGTGCTCGACGCCGACACCGTGGCCGAGGTCTTCGGCCTCCGGTGCGTCGTCGTCCCCCACCCCCTCACGGCACGGCCGCAGATCTTCCCCCTCGGCCGCCACCACGCGCAGGAGAACTGATCATGAACCGCCTCGCAAGACCCGCCGCCCGACGCTCCGCCGTCCGCACCCTGATCGCCGCCGCCGCGGCGGCCGCCCTGCTGGTCGGCTGCGGCTCCGGCACGGAGGACAAGACCGGCTCCGACAAGCCGACCACCGGCGCGAGCGCCGCCCCGGCCGCCTTCCCGGTCACGCTCACCAACGCCTGGGGCAAGACCGAGGTCACCGAGAAGCCGCTGAAGGTCGCCACCGTCTCCGACGGCGACACCTCCATCGCGCTCGCGCTCGGCCTGGTCCCCGTCATCACCCCCGACGCGGAGGACGGCGGCCCCGTCCCCGAGTACAAGCAGCGCGCCCTCACCAAGCTCGGCGCCGGCAAGCTCAAGACGTACGACGACACCGACGGCACCGACTTCGAGGCCATCGCCGCCGAGTCCCCGGACGTCATCCTCGGCATGAACACCTGGTCCATGGACACGGACTACGCCAAGCTCGCGCCGATCGCCCCCGTCGTCACCTACGCCGACAAGAAGGGCGCCGACACCCTCACCTGGCAGGAGCGCCTGAAGAACGCCGCCAAGGCCCTCGGCCTGACGGCCGAGGCGGACAAGGTCATCGCCGCCAACGGCAAGGCCATCGCCGACGCGGCCGCCGCGCACCCCGAGTTCAAGGGCAAGACGTACACCTACGCGGTCGTCCACCCCGAGCAGCTGACCTTCATGTCCCACGCCGACCAGGACCCGGGCATCTTCGAGCAGATCGGCCTGAAGAAGACCGCCAAGGCCGCCTCCTACACGGCCGACAAGAACGCGGTCAGCCTGGAGAACCTGGACGAACTGGAGGCCGACGTCCTGCTGATGACGTACCCCTTCGGTGACAACGGCCTGCTCAGCGCCTCCGAGCTGGAGAGCAACAAGCTCTTCCAGTCCCTCGCGGTCGTCAAGGGCAGGCACTACGCGGTGATCCCCTCGGAGAACACCCTCTCCTCCGCGGTCGCCTACCCCGACGCCCTGAGCTTCCCCTGGATCGTCGAGAAGCTGACCCCGATCCTGGCGCAGGCCGTCGCCGGGAAGTGATCCCCGCTCCCGTCGGGGAGCCGCACCACCCCGCACCACCGAGCACCACCCACCCGTCACCGGCGGGCCGGGCGGACCGGACGGCGTCACCCCGCCACCGGTCCGCCCGGCCGCGGTTCCCGGACCACCGCAGTGCCAGAAGGAGCCCCCTCCATGTCCACCCGCAGCCCCCGCTCGGTCGTCACCTTCCCCATCGTGCTGAGGGAACTGACCGTGCTGCGCGCCGAGAACATCACCCCGGGAATGCGGCGCCTCACCCTCGGCGGAGCCCAGCTCGACGCCTTCGAGAAGAACGGCCTCGAACTCCCCGCCCTGCGCACCGAGGGCTTCGACGACCACGTCAAGTTCTTCTTCGCCGACGAGACCGGCCGGCTGATCCTCCCCGGCCAGAACGTCAGCAGCCTGGACTGGCCCGCCGACGGCCGTCCCGTCGCCAAGGACTACACCCCGGTCCGGCACGACCCCGAGGCCGGGGAGATCGACTTCGACTTCGTCCGCCACGACGGCGGCATCGCCTCCACCTGGGCCGAGCGGGCCGAGCCGGGCGACAGCGCCTGGATCGCCGGACCGAAGATGTCGCACAGTCACCCCGAGGGCGCCGACTGGCTGCTCGTGATCGGCGACGAGACGGCCCTGCCCGCCATCGGCCGCTGGCTCGCCGAGATGCCCGAGGGCACCAAGGCCCGCGTCTTCATCGAGATCGGCGACGACTCGCACCGCCAGGAGCTGCCCACCCGGGCCGACGCCGAGATCGTCTGGCTGTCGCGCGAGGGCGCCCCCGCCGGCACCACCGACCTCCTCGAACAGGCGGTGCGCACGGCGGAGTGGCTCCCGGGCACAGTCTTCGCCTGGGTGGCCGGCGAGACCCTCACCCTCAAGGGGATCCGCCGCCACCTCGTGGCGGAGCGCCGGATCCCGCGCGACCACACCCACATCACCGGGTACTGGCGCCGTACGGAGCACGCGCCGACCGTCCCGTCCGAGGGGGCCGAGGCGGTCACCACCGCCGAGGCGGAGGAGGACGGGGACGCGCACGAGCGGCTGCACGAGCTGACGGATCTCGCCCCCGGCTACGCGATCCGGACGGCCGTCACGCTCGGCCTCTTCGACCTGGTCGACGGCGGCGTGCGCGAGGCGGGCGAGCTGGCCCGCCGGGCCGGGGCCGACGCACCCACGCTGAAGGCGCTGCTCGACTACCTCGTCTCGATCGACCTCCTCGCGGTGGGCGGGGACGGCTACCGCCTCACCCCGGTCAGCGAGGAGCTCGTCGAGGACGACCACTCGGGCGAGGAGTACCACCTGGAAGGCGCCCAGGCCGCGTTCGACGCCTCGCTCTCCGGACTCCTGCACACGGTCCGCACCGGCGAGGCGGGGTACCGCACGCTGACCGGGCGGACCCTGACCGCCGCGATGCAGGACGACCCGAGGCTCGCGGGCACCGCCCGTACCGCGGTCGAGGAGGAGGCCATGTGGATCGCTCCCGGCGTCCTCAAGGCCCATGACTGGTCGGCGGTCACCGAGGTGACCGCGACCGGCCACGGCTCGGCGAGCGTGGTGAACGCCCTGCTCAAGGAATTCCCGGCGCTGCGCGCCCGGATCGCGGCCATGCCGTCGGTGCTGCGCGTGCTGAGCGACCAGGTCCTCGACACGGACGTACTGCCGAGGGTCGAGCTGATCGCCCGGTCCGCGGGCGTTCCGGACGGATCCGGCACCCTGCTGATCTCCCGTCAGCTGGAGTGGCTGGCCGACGAGGACGCCGTCCACACCCTGGCCGAGGCGGCGGCGGGGCTGACGCCGGACGGCACCCTGCTCCTGGTGGAGATGGTCACCGGGGCCGATGCCGACGACGTCGACGCCGTCCTGCACCACCTCCGCCTCAAGTGCGCCTTCGGCTCCGGGGTCCGGGCCGCCGACGAGGTCTCCGCGCTGGCGGAGCGGGCGGGCCTGGTGGTGCGGGAGCGCAGGGACATCGGGTGGGACCACCGCCTCTGGGTCCTCGGCCGAGGCTGACCCGCGGAGAGCGCGCGGACGCGCGCCGATGCCCTCGCCCGGAAGGGCGAGGGCATCGGCCGTGCCGGCGGGGCCGGCGGTGGTCAGGAGCCGCTGCGCGGAGCCGGTGGGACGCCGCCGCGCCCGCGCGCCGCCCCGGCCGCGGGCCGTTCGAGATGGCTGTGCACCCGGCGCAGCAGGGAGGCGAGTTGCTCGCGCTCGGCCCGGTCGAGCGGGGCCAGGATCTCGTCGTCCGCGGTGGCGATCTCCGCGCTGAGCTCGGCGAGGTACGTCCGTCCCGCCGGGGTGAGCCGGACGACGACGCGGCGCCGGTCGGTGTCGTCGCGGACGCAGTCCACCTGCCCGATGCGGGCCAGGTCGTTGACGATCTTCACCAGGTCGCTGGCGTTCATGTCGAGCCGCGCGGCGAGGGCCGTCTTCATCTGCGGGCCGACGTCGGCGAGCAGGGTCATCACGGTCAGGTGCCACAGGCGCAGCCCGCGGCCCTCCAGCCGTTCAGTGAGCCTCCGGCGGGCGACCTTGCCGAGCGCGTACATCAGATACGCGTTGAGGTTCAGGACGCTGGGCGGGGTCATGCTCATGGAGGGAGTGGAGGCGCCGGCGGCGGTGGCGGCGTCGTCACCGCGGTCCGCTCCGGAGCCGGCCGCCTCGACGACCGCACGCAGCAGGGCCTGTTCGCCGCCGCCCGCCTCCGGCCCGATGCCGGGTCGCAGGTCGGCGTCGGCGAGGGAGCGGAAGATCTTCGCCCAGTCGGCCGGCATGTTCGAGATGCCGACGACGGCGAAGGCCGTCCCCGAGGAGTCGCACGCCGTACCGCTGACGATCGGCTGTTCCATTGCTGTGCCTCACTGCCCGGCGGTCGGGGAGGACCGCCGGGACTCACCGATAGGTTGGGCTAACCTACCCATTTCCGACACGGGGGAGGCCGTGGTACCCGGGCGTGGCGTGCGACCCCCGTCGACGTACGCGGAACCCATGCGCGTCAGGGCCGGCTGGTCAGGTAGCCGCCCATGGACGTGAAGTACTCGGTCGCGGGCAGTTCGCGGCCGTCCTCCGTCCGGACGCGGGTGATGGCCAGGCCGTGGTTGCGGCCCGTGCGGGCGTCGGCGCCGGCGACGATCACGACGCCCTCGCCCTCGCGGTAGAAGACGCGGCCGGGCGTGCCGCCGTAACGCCCCTCGGAGACCACCGCGGTGAGGACCTCGAGCCGCTTGCCCCGGTGGAAGGTGAAGGCGCTCGGGTAGGGCGCGGACTGGGCGCGGACGAGCCGCTCCAGCACCTCGGCCGGCCAGCTCCAGTCGATCCGGATGTCCTCCTCGGCGCGCTTGTGGAAGAAGCTCGCCTGGGAGCGGTCCTGCCGGGTGAACTCGGCGCGTCCGGTGGCGATCCGGTCCAGCGCGTCGATCGTGACCGGGGCGATGAGGTCGACCGTCTTGTGGAAGAGGTCGGTCGTCGTGTCGGTCGGCCCGACGGGGACGGCGTGCTGCTGCACGATGTCGCCGGCGTCGAGCACCTCGTCCATCATGTGGGCGGTGACGCCGACTTCGCTCTCGCCGTTGATGAGCGCCCAGATGAGCGGCGAGAAACCGGCGTACTTGGGCAGCAGCGAGTCGTGGATGTTCAGCGTGCCGTGGCGGGGCAGGTTGTAGATGTGCGGCGGGATCCACGTCCGCCAGTTGTTGGCGACGATGATGTCCGGGTCCGCCTCCTTGAGACGGGTCAACAGCTCCTCGTCGTCAGGCCTGTTGCGGATCACGACGGGGACGCCGTGCTCCTCCGCGAGGTCGGCGACGGAGTCGCTCCAGATCTTCTCGTAGGCGTGCTCGCTCTTGGGGTGCGTCACGACGAGCACCACGTCGTGTTCGGAGTCCAGGAGCGCTTGGAGGGTGCGATGGCCCCAGGTCTGGTAACCGAACATGACGACCCGCATCGAGTTCCTCCTCGGGAGAGCGATTGACCGTCAGCAAGTAAAGCAAGCCTTACCTAACAGTGCAACTGGCTTGATTTATGCGGTCGTTGTACGCGCTCGTCTGCGCATTGTCCGTTTTGGGTCATCGACAGGGCCGTCAGATCAGGTTAGCTTTACCTAAGTTCTGCTCGGCTGTCGGTGCCACCGGTGTGCCCGACGCCCCTGTTCCCCCGCCTTCTTCCCGCACGATGGGAGTGACATGTCGCAGGTTCCTCCTGGTGACGCACCTCTGGTCCACGACCTCATCGGTATCGGCTTCGGGCCGTCCAATGTGGCCATGGCGATAGCGCTCAGCGAGCACAACGCACGCGTCGGAAGGCAGGAAGCGGTCACCGCCCACTTCTTCGAGCGCCAGCCCCGCTTCGGCTGGCACCGCGGCATGCTGATCGACGACGCGACCATGCAGGTGTCCTTCCTCAAGGACCTGGTGACGCTGCGCAATCCGACCAGCGAGTACAGCTTCCTCTGCTACCTGCAGAGCAAGGGCCGCCTGATCGACTTCGTGAACCACAAGAACCTCTTCCCGCTGCGCGTCGAGTTCCACGACTACTTCGAGTGGGCCGCCTCCAAGGTCGACGACATGGTGTCGTACGGCCACGAGATCGTCTCCGTCGAGCCGGTCGAGCGGGACGGCGTCGTCGAGTACCTCGACGTGACCGCCCGCTCGGGCTCCGAACTCGTCGTCCACCGCGCCCGCAACCTCGTCCTCGGCACCGGACTCCGCCCGCGCATGCCCGAGGGCGTCGAGCGCAGCGACCGCGTCTGGCACAATTCCGACCTGCTCCGCAAGGTCGAGAGCCTAGAGGGCACCGACCCCCGGCGCATCGTGGTCGTCGGCGCCGGACAGAGCGCCGCCGAGAACGTGGCCTATCTGCACCGCCGCTTCCCCGAGGCCGAGATCTGCGCCGTCTTCTCCCGGTACGGCTACAGCCCCGCCGACGACAGCGCCTTCGCCAACCGGATCTTCGACCCCGACGCCGTCGACGAGTACTTCACCGCTCCCGACGACGTGAAGCAGAAGCTGATGGACTACCACGGGAACACCAACTACTCCGTGGTGGACATCGACCTCATCGACGACCTCTACCGCCAGGCGTACCAGGAGAAGGTCCTCGGCACCGAGCGGCTGCGCTTCATCAACATCTCCCGGCTGACCGGAGTCGAGGACGGCCCCGACAAGGTCCGCGCCTTCGTCACCTCCCTCGTCACCGGCGAGGAGACCGTCCTCGACGCCGACGTCGTCGTCTACGCCACCGGGTACAGCCCCGCCGAACCCCTCGGCCTGCTCGGGCCGGTCGCCGACCGCTGCCACCGCGACGACCGGGGACGGGTCAGCGTGCAGCGGGACTACCGGCTCGCCACCGACCCGGAACTGCGCTGCGGCATCTACCTCCAGGGCGGCACGGAGCACACCCACGGCATCACGTCGTCGCTGCTCTCCAACACCGCGATCAGGGTCGGCGAGATACTCGCCTCCGTCCTCGAACGGAACCCGGCCACCCCGCCGGCCGCCCCCGCCGCCACCGCCGACGCCCGCGTGGCCGACGGCGTCGGCACGGCGCGCTAGGCCCCGCCGTCACCCTCCCGTCCGCCTCGCGGCGACGACGGCCCGGGGGCGACAGGCCCCGGCCGCACCTCCGCTCCACCCCCCACGCGACAAACGCCACACCACCGGGCGGCACCCCGTGCGCCCGAAGGGCGTGGCAGCACTGTGAATCCCCGAAAGGAACGTCCGTGTCCGCTGGTGCACGTCCCGCTCTGGCCCGGTTCGCCAGATCCGCCCCCCGTGTGGCTGTCCTCGCGGTGGCGGCCCTCGCCCTCGCCGCGTGCGGGGGAGGGGCCGAGAAGACCGAGTCGCCCTCCGCCTCCTCCTCTGCCCCCGCCGACGGGGGCGGCAAGCCCGCCGCGTTCCCCGTCACGGTGTCCCACAAGTACGGCTCCACGACCATCGACAAGGAGCCGAAGACGATCGTCACCCTCGGCCTCTCCGACCAGGACGCCGTCCTCGCGCTCGGCGTGAAGCCGGCCGGCGCCGTCGACTGGTTCAAGGAGAAGCCGTACGGCAAGTGGCCCTGGACCAAGGACAAGTGGGGCTCGACCCAGCCGGAGATCGTCGGCGAGCGCGACGAGTACAACATCGAGAAGATCGCGGCGCTCAAGCCGGACCTGGTCATCGCCCAGTACTCGGGGATGAAGAAGGAGCAGTACGACACGCTCTCCAAGTTCACCAAGGTCGTCGCCCAGCCCAAGGAGCACCCGGACTACGGCGCCCCCTGGCAGCTGATGACCCAGCAGATCGGCAAGGCGCTCGGCAAGGACGCCGAGGCCGCCCGGCTGATCGCGGACATCGACACGCGCTTCAAGGCCGTCCGGGAGAAGCACCCCGAGTTCGCCACGAAGACCCTCGCCGTCGCCGACAGCTTCGAGGCGGGCAAGTACTCGGCGTTCACCAAGACCGACCCCAAGGCGATCTTCTTCTCCGAGCTCGGCTTCAAGCCCAAGCCGGAGATCGACACCCTCGCCAAGCCGGGCTGGAACGTCGCCGAGCTCAGTGCGGAGAAGCTGAACGTCCTCGACGTCGACCGGCTCGTCTGGGTCACCTCCAGCACCGAGGCCAACGACCGCATCAAGGCGGAGCCGCTCTACAAGAAGCTCAAGGTCAACCAGGAGAAGCGCGACCTGTTCGTGCCCTACCAGGACCCGGACATCGGCGCCGCGTTCTCCTTCAACACCGTCCTGTCGATCCCGTACGCCATCGACGAGATCGAGCCGCTCCTCGCGGCCGTCAAGTGACGCCCGGTCGCTGACGCGCCCCGGAGCCACCAGTCGACCCCACCGGCGGCGCGGCGGAACCTCTCGCCGCGCCGCCGGTGGCTCACGTCGCCACCCGCCTGCCACGCACCCCCAGGGAAAGGCCACTTCGTACGATGTTTGACGTCGAGCCGTCGGACCGGAACACCCCCTCCGGCCTCCCCGTCACCGGCGGGCAAGCCGGTATCTGGCTGGCCCAGCAGCTGGAACCGGACAGCTCCGCCTACAACATCGTGTTCGCGCTGCACCTCCGCGGAGCCGTCGACCTCGACCGGCTGAGCGCCGCCGTCCGCCAGGCCGTCGAAGAGGCCGAGTGCCTGCACGTGCGGATCGCCCCCGGCGAGGACGGACCCCGCCAGACGCCCCGCACCCGCACCCACCCCGTCGACCTCGCCGTCGTCGACCTGCGCGAGGCCGCCGACCCCGACGAGGCCGCCGCCGCGTGGGTGGCCGCCGACCGCGACCGGCCCGTGAACCTCGCGCTCGACCCGCTCTTCGCCCACACCCTGCTGCGCCTCTCCGACGACCGCGTCGTCTGGTGCCAGCGCTACCACCACATCGCCGTGGACGGGATGGGCGTCTCGCTCATCACCCGGCGGGCCGGCGAGCTGTACACCGCGGGGGACGCCGCCGCGCCGCGCGACTGGTCGCTGTCCCGGCTCGTCACCGCCGACCGCTCCTACCGCGCCTCGGACCGGCACGCAGCCGACCGCGCCTGGTGGCTGGAGCGGATGGCCGGCCGCCCCGAGCCCGTACGCCTCGTCGACCGGGCCGCCGCCCCCATGACCCGCCGCCTGCGCCGGACCGCGGAACTGTCCCCCGAGACCGCCGGACGCCTGGAGTCCGCGGCCCGGACCGCGGGCGTCCGCACCTCCCGCGTCCTGCTCGCCGCCGTCGCCGCCTACCTCCACCGCGCCCGCGGCGAACAGGACCTCGTCCTCGGCCTGCCGGTCGCCGCCCGCGCGGACGAGGTCTCCGCGACGGTCCCCGGCATGGTCTCCAACATCCTCCCGCTGCGCCTCGCCGTCCACCCCGGCACCACCGGCGCCGACCTCGTCGCCCAGGTGCGCGGCGCCGTCGCCGACGCCCTCGCCCACGGGCGCTACCGCGCCGAGGACCTGGCCAGGGAGCTGGGCCTGGTCGACGGCGTCCCGGAACTCGTCGGCCCCACCGTCAACATCCTGCCCCGCTCGGAAGACCTCCGCTTCGCCGACCACCGGGCCGAACTCCGCCCCGAGTGGCTCGGCCCCGTCAGCGACCTCGCCTTCGGCTTCGCCGAGGGCGAGGACGGCCGCGGGCACACCCTCCACCTCGACGCGGACGCCGACGTCTGCGACCCGGCCGTCCTCGCCGACCACGAGCGCCGCTTCCTGGCCCTCCTCGACGCCTTCGCCGACGACCTGGACCGCCCCGTCGGCCGCATCGAGCTCACCTCCGAGGACGAACGCGGCCTCCTCCTCGACGCGTTCGGCGTCTCGCCGCGCGAGACCCCGGAGCTGTCCTGGCCCGCGGCGTTCGAGCGCCAGGTCCGCCGCGGCCCCGAGGCCGTCGCGCTGGTCTGCGAGGACCGGGAACTGACGTACGCCGCCCTCGACGAGGCCGCCGACCGGCTCGCCCGCCTCCTGCGCTCCCGGGGCGTCGGAGCCGAGGACGTGGTGGGCGTGGCCCTGCCCCGCTCACCGGAGCTCGTGACGGCCCTGCTCGCCGTGATGAGGGCCGGCGCCGCCTACCTGCCGCTCGACGCGGACCACCCGCAGGACCGCATCGCCTACATGCTGTCCGACGCCGGGGCCCGCACCGTCGTCACCGTCCGCGACCTCGCCGCCGCCCTCCCGGACACCGCGGGCGTCGCGCGCCTGCTGCTCGACGACCCGGACACCGAGGCGGCCCTCGCCGCCGCGACCCCGGCCGGACCCGCGCCCGAGGTCGCGCTCGACCAGGCCGCCTACGTCATCTACACCTCCGGCTCGACGGGCCGCCCCAAGGGGGTCGTCGTCTCCCACGACGGCGTCGGCAGCCTCATCGCCACCGCCACCGACCGCATCGGCGTCACCGCCGACAGCCGGGTCGTCCAGTTCGCCTCCGTCGGCTTCGACGTGACCGTCTGGGACCTGATCATGTCGCTCTGCGTCGGCGGGCGGATCATCGTCGTCCCCGCCGAGCGCCGTGTCGCGGGCCCCGCGCTGACCGAGTACATCGCCCGCCACCGCGCCACCCACATGATCCTGCCGCCCTCGCTCGTCTCCGCGCTCCCGCCGGAGTGCGAACTCCCGCCGGGCGCCGTCCTCGTCGTGGGCACCGAGGCGGTCCCCAGCGAGCTGATCGCCCGCTGGGGCGACCGGCTCCGGGTCGTCGTCGCGTACGGGCTCACCGAGGCCACCGTGAACTCCACGCTCTGGCTCGCCGACCCCGACCGCCCGGGGCCCGCGCCCATCGGCCGGCCCGACCCCAACACCCGCGCGTACGTCCTCGACACGGCGCTCCGGCCCGTCCCCGTCGGGGCGGAGGGCGAACTGTACGTCTCCGGGCGGGGCCTCGCCCGCGGCTACCTCGGCCGCCACGCCCTCACCTCGGAGCGGTTCGTCGCCGACCCGTACGGCGCACCCGGCACCCGCATGTACCGGACCGGCGACCGGGTCCGCTGGGGCGCCGACGGCAACCTGGAGTTCCTCGGCCGGGCGGACGGCCAGATCAAGATCCGCGGCCACCGCGTGGAACCGGGCGAGATCGAGAGCGCCTTCATGGCCTGCGCGGGGATCGCCCAGGCCGCCGTCCTCGCCCGCGAGGACCACCGCGGGGCGAAGCGCCTGGTCGCCTACCTCGTCCCGGAGGCGTCGGCCGCCCCCGCCGCCGGAACCGACCGTGCGACGGCCCCCGAGGCCGGGACCGGCACGGGCGCGGGCTCCGGCTCGGCCACGGGGACCGCCTCGGCCCCGGGCTCGGCCCCGGCCACCGCGACCGCCCCGGCCACCGCGACCGCCCCGGCCGCCGGGCCGGGCTCGGCCACCGGTACGGGCTCGCCGGCGACCGTGACCGGCACGGCCACCGGTACGACCCCGGCCGTCGGGCCCGACACCTCCCCGGCCACCGCGACCTCCCCGGCCACCGCGACCTCCCCGGCCACCGCGACCTCCCCGGCCGCCGGGCCGGGCGTCGGTGCGGACCCGGCCGCCGCCGTGACCGCGGCACGCGCACGCGTGGCGGACGGCCTGCCCGACCACATGGTGCCGAGCGCGGTCGTCGTCCTCGACGGACCGCTGCCGCTCACGCCCAACGGCAAGCTCGACGCCAGGGCCCTGCCCGAGCCCCGCTGGACCTCCCTCACCGGCGCCGACACCCCCACCACCCCGGCCGAGTCGACCCTCGCCGGCCTCTTCGCCGAGGTCCTCGGGCTGCCGGCGGTCGGGGTCCACGACAGCTTCTTCGAACTCGGCGGCGACAGCATCGTCGCCATCCAACTGGTCAACCGCGCCCGCGCGGCCGGGCTCGCCCTCACCCCGCGCGACGTGTTCCGGAGCCGTACCGTCGCGGCCCTCGCCAGGACCGCCGGCGAGCCCGCGGCGTCGCCCCGGGCCCGCCAGGCGGAGCTCGACCAGGACGCCCTGCCGGTCTCCCCGCTGCAGGAAGGGTTCTTCTTCCACGCGGAGTTCGACCACGGCACCCAGGACCTCTACGTCGTCCAGGAACTCCTCGACCTCGCCGAGGACGCCGACCCGGAGCGGCTCCGCAGCGCCCTCCAGAACCTCCTCGACCGCCACCCGCTGCTGCGCGCCTCCTTCCGCCAGCTCCCCGGCGGAGAGGTCGTCCAGCGGATCGCCGACGGGGTGACCCTGCCGTGGCGCGAGGCCGACACCGCCGGGACGGAGCTCGCGGACATCCTCCGCGCCGACCGCGCCGAGCGCTTCGCCCTCGACCGGCCGCCGCTCCTGCGCGCCACCCTCGTCAGGGACGGCCGCCGCCTCCGGCTCCTGCTCACCCTCCACCACATCGTCGCCGACGGCTGGTCGGTCGCCGTCCTGCTCCGGGAACTCTCCGACGCCCACCGGGGCGCCGCGCTCCCCGAGCCCCCGGCCCCGCAGCCGTACCTCGCCTGGCTCGCCGGCCGCGACCGCGACACCGCGCGCGAGGCGTGGCGGCAGGCGCTCGCCGGCCTCGACGGCCCGACCCGGCTCCCCGCGCTCGCCGCCCCGGCGGACGAGGAGCCCGCCCGCCCCGAACACGTCGACACCCGCCTGCCCCGCGACCTCACCGACACGCTGGGCAGCTGCGCCCGGGCCCGCGGACTGACCCTGAGCAACGTCTTCCACGGACTCTGGGGGCTGCTGCTGGGCGGCCTCACCGGCAGCCGGGACGTCGTCTTCGGCACCACGGTCTCCGGCCGCACCACCGAGGTCGCCGGACTGGACGCCGCCGTCGGCCTGTTCATCAACACGGTCCCCGCCCGCGTCACCCTCCGTCCCGAGGAGACGCTGACCGAGCTGCTCCGCCGCGTCCAGGACGAGCAGGCGGCGCTCCTCGACCACCAGCACCTCGGACTCGCCGACATCCAGCGGACCGCCGGCGGCGGCGAACTCTTCGACACCCTCGTGGTCTTCGAGAACTACCCCGGCGGCACCGCCGACCGGGACCCGGCTCCCCTCGTCACCGGCGCCGAGGTGTTCGACGCGGTGCACTACCCCCTCGCGCTGATCGTCGAGCCCACTGCGGACGGCCTCCTGCTCCGCTTCAAGCACGACGCGGCCCGGATCGACCCGGTCGCCGTGGCGGTCCTCGCCAACCGCTTCACCGCACTGCTGCGGACCCTGGTGGCCGAGCCCGACCGCCTCGTCGCCCGGACCGACCTGCTGTCCGCCGGCGAGCGCGCGCACCTCCCCGAGCTCAACGCCACCGCCCACCCCGTCCCCGAAACCACGCTCACCTCGCTCATCGGAGACCGGGCGGCGCGCACCCCGCGCGCCCCGGCCGTCGTCTTCGACGACACCACCCTCGACTACGCCGAACTCGACCGGAGGGCCGAAGCGCTGGCCCGCCGCCTCCGGGCCCGCGGCGCGGGACCCGAGCGGTACGTGGCCGTCGCCGTCCCGCGCTCGGCCGAACTGATGGTCGCGCTGCTCGGCGTCCTCAAGGCGGGCGCCGCCTACCTGCCCCTCGACCTCGACTACCCCGCCGACCGGGTGGCGTTCATGCTCGCCGACTCCGGCGCGCGGCTCGTCGTCACGACCACCGGTGCCGCCGGTCGCCTCCCCGCCGAGGCCGGGCTCGAACAGCTCCTCGTGGACGCCGGGGAACCGGCGGAGACCCCCGCCGACGCCCCCGCGCCCGCCTCCGGACCCGACCACCCCGCCTACCTCATCTACACCTCCGGCTCCACCGGCCGCCCCAAGGGCGTCGCCGTCACCCATCGCGCCATCGTGAACCGGCTCGCCTGGATGCAGGGCGCGTACGGGCTGACCGCCGACGACCGGGTCCTCCAGAAGACCCCGTCCAGCTTCGACGTGTCGGTGTGGGAGTTCTTCTGGGCGCTCGCCGAGGGCGCCACCGTCGTCCTCGCCCGCCCCGACGGCCACCGCGACCCGGAGTACCTGGCCCGCCTCGTCGCCGAACGCGGCGTCACCACCGCCCACTTCGTCCCCTCGATGCTGGCGGCGTTCGTCCGGGTCATGGAGGCGTCCCCGGACGCCCCCGACTGGTCGGCGAGCCTGCGCCGGGTGTTCTGCAGCGGCGAGGCCCTCCAGGGACCCGACGCCCGCCGCTGGTGGGAGCTGACCGCGCGCTCCGGGCGCCCGCCCGTCCCGCTGCACAACCTGTACGGCCCCACCGAGGCCGCCGTCGACGTCACGTACTTCCCCTACGAGGGGAGCACCGAACAGGCCGTGCCGATCGGGCGGCCCGTCTGGAACACCCGGCTCCACGTCCTGGACCCGTTCCTGCGCCCGGTCCCCGAGGGGGTGGCCGGAGAGCTCTACCTCGCCGGCGTCCAGCTGGCCCGCGGCTACCACGACCGGCCCGCCCTCACCGCCGACCGGTTCGTCGCCGACCCGTTCGGCGCCCCGGGGGAGCGGATGTACCGCACGGGCGACCTGGTGCGCCGCCGGGCGGACGGCGCCGTCGAGTACCTCGGCCGCACCGACCGGCAGGTCAAGATCCGCGGCAACCGCGTCGAACCGGGCGAGGTCGAGACCGCCCTGGCCGCGCTGACCGGCGTGGCCCGCGCGGCCGTGATCGTCCGCGACGGCGCCCTCGTCGGCTACGCCGTACCCGTCCCCGGCGCCGCCCCCGCCCCCGAGGACCTGCACGCCGCCCTCGCCGGGGCGCTGCCCGCCGCGATGGTGCCGAGCGCCGTCGTCGTCCTCGCCGAACTGCCGCTGACGCCCAGCGGCAAGCTCGACCAGAACGCCCTGCCCGCCCCCGAGGCCGCGCCCCGGGCCGCCGGCCGGGCACCCCGCGACGACCGCGAGCGCGCCCTCTGCGCGATCTTCGACGAGGTCCTCGGAGTCCCGGGAACCGGCGTCGACGACGACTTCTTCGTCCTCGGCGGCGACAGCCTCAGCTCCATCGCCGTCGCCACGCGGGCGCGGGACGAGGGCCTGGCCCTCAGCCCCCGCGACGTGTTCGAGCACCGCACCCCCGCCGCCCTCGCCGCGGCCGCCGCCCCCCACGGGGACCCCGCGGCGTCCCCGGCACCCGACTCCACCGAGGTACCCGTGCACTCCGACGGCGTGACCGTCTCCGCCTCCGACGCCGGCCAGGCGGCCGCCGCCCTCCAGGCCGTCCTCGCCCTCCAGCAGCAGTCCGGCGCCGCCGTCGACCCCGCCCTGCGGGCCCTCCTCGACCAGCTCACCGCCGCCGCGCCGACGCCGCCCGCGGCCCCCGAGCCCCCGGCGCCCGCCCCGCTCGACGGACCGCACCTCGACCCGGAGGAGACCGCCCGCGTCCACGCCGCCGCCGGGCTCCCCGTCGCCGACGTCTGGCCGCTCTCCCCGCTCCAGGAGGGCATGTACTTCCACGCCACCTACGACACGGGCGACGCCCTCGACGTCTACCAGTCCCAGGAGACCCTGGACCTCGACCGCCGGATCGACGCCGACCGGCTGCGCGCGGCCTGCCGCACCCTCCTCGACCGCAACACCGGCCTCCGCGCCGGATTCACCAGCGACGGCCTGCCCGGCCCCGTCCAGTTCATCGTCGACGGGGCCGAGATCCCGCTCGTCGAGGAGGACCTCTCCGGGCTGACCGAGGAGGAGCAGCGCACCCGCACGGAGGAGCTCCTCGCCGCCGACCGCAGGCAGCGCTTCGACCTCTCGGCCGCGCCCCTCTGCCGCCTGCTCCTCATCCGCCTCGGCGACGGCCGCGACAAGCTCGTCGTCACCCACCACCTCATCCTCTGGGACGGCTGGTCCGCCTGGCTCTTCCTGGAGGAGCTGTTCACGCTCTACGAGCGGGCCGGCGACGCCGCCGGCCTCCCGGAGGCCGGCTCGTACCGCGACCACCTCGCCTGGCTCGGCGCCCAGGACACCGCGGCCGCCCTGGACGCCTGGCGCGGAGCCCTGGCCGGCTTCGACGAACCGACGCTGCTCGCCCCGACCGGCCGCGACACCGGCCCCGTCATCCCGGTCGACTTCGACGCCTTCCTCACCCGGGAGGCCGGCGACCGGCTCCGCGCCGTCGCCCGGCAGCACGGACTGACCCTCAACACCGTCCTCAACGCGGCCTGGGCCCTGGTCCTCTCGGCCGTGACGGGACGCGCCGACGTCGCCTTCGGCACGGCCGTCGCCGGACGCCCCGCCGAGGTCCCCCGCGTGGCCGGCATCATCGGCATGTTCCTGAACACGGTGCCCGCACGGGTCGCCTTCGCCCCGGACGAACCCCTGCTCGCGCTGCTGCGCCGCATGCAGTCCGAGCGCGCCGCCGTCATGCCGTACGAGCACGTGGGCCTGGGCGCGCTCCAGCAGGAGACCGGCCACCGCCGCCTCTTCGACACCCTGTTCGTGCTCCGCTCGGCCGACGGCGAGGACCGCGCCGCCGCCCTCCGCGCACGCCACGGCATCACCGCGGTGTCCAACGTCGACGGCACCCACTTCCCGCTCACCCTGATCGTCACCCCGGGCGCCCGGCTGAAGGTCACCCTGGCCGCCCGCCCCGACCTCTTCGACGCGACCGCCGCCGGCACCCTCCTCACCCGGTTCACCACCGTCCTCGACCGCCTCGGGGAGGCCCTCGCGGGCCCCGCCGCCGCGTCGGCCCGCACGGTCGGCCTGGACCTGCTGCTCCCGGAGGAGAGCGCCGCCCTGGCCGCCGCCCGGCGGTCGGGCCGCGAGCCCGTCCCGGACGAGACCGTCGCGGACATGCTGTCCGCCCAGGCGGCCCGCACCCCGGACGAGGTCGCCCTGGTCTTCGGCGGGCGGGCCCTCACCTACGCCGAACTCGACGCGCAGGTCAACCGGTTCGCCCGGCTGCTGCTCGCCCGGGGCGCGGGCCCCGAGCAGGTCGTGGCACTCGCCCTGCCCCGGTCCATCGAGATGGTCGCCGCCCTCTTCGCCGTCCTGCGAACCGGCGCCGCCTACCTGCCGCTCGACCTCGACCATCCCGCCGACCGGCTGCGCCTGATGGCCGAGGACACCGGACCGCTCTGCCTGGTCTCCACGACCGCCGTCGCACCGACCCTGCGCGGCGAGGACGGGCCCGTCGCGCCCGAGGTCCTCCTCGACGACCCGGCCGTGCTCGCCGAGCTGGCCGCGCTGTCCGGGGACGAGGTCACCGACGCCGAACGGCCCGCGTTCGCCCGCGGCGTGCCCGACCGCCTGGAGTTCCCGGCGTACGTCATCTACACCTCCGGATCCACCGGCCGTCCCAAGGGCGTCGTCACGCCCTACCGGGGCCTGACGAACATGCAGCTCAACCACCAGAAGGAGATCTTCGACCCGGCCATCGCCTCCGCGGGCGGCCGGCGCCTCCGGATCGCCCACACCGTCTCCTTCGCCTTCGACATGTCGTGGGAGGAGCTGCTCTGGCTCGTCGAGGGCCACGAGGTGCACGTCTGCGACGAGGACCTCCGCCGCGACGCCGAGGCGCTCGTCGCCTACTGCGACGCGCACCGCGTCGACGTCGTCAACGTGACGCCCACCTACGCCCAGCTCCTCATCGAGGAGGGCCTCCTCGCCCAGGACGAGGCCACGGGCAGGCACCGCCCCGCCCTCGTCCTGCTCGGCGGCGAGGCCGTCTCCGACACCGTCTGGACGCAGCTGCGGCGCACCGAGGGCACGTACGGGTACAACCTGTACGGCCCCACCGAGTACACGATCAACACCCTCGGCGGCTCCACCGCCGAGAGCGCCGGCCCGACCGTCGGCCGGCCCATCCGCAACACCCGCACCCACGTCCTGGACACGATGCTGCGGCCCGTCCCGCCGGGCTGCCCCGGCGAGCTGTACATCGCCGGCACCGGCCTCGCCCGCGGCTACCACGACCGGCCCGCGCTGAACGCCGAACGCTTCGTGGCCGACCCGTTCGGCGAGCCCGGCGAGCGCATGTACCGCACCGGCGACCTGGTGCGCCGGCGCCCCGACGGCCTGCTCGACTTCCTCGGCCGCACCGACGACCAGGTCAAGATCCGCGGCTACCGCATCGAACTCGGCGAGATCTCCACCGCCCTGTCCGAGCACCCCGAGGTCGCCCACGCCGCCGTGGTCGTCCACGAGTCCGCCGGGACGAAGCGCCTCGCCGGCTACTTCGTCCGCGAGTCCGCGGCGCCCGGCGGCGAGGACGACGACCTCGGCCGGCGGCTCCGCGACCACCTCAGGTCCCGCCTCCCCGACTACATGGTCCCGGCCGCCCTGGTGCCCGTCGCGGCCCTGCCGCTGACCGTCAACGGCAAGCTCGACGTGAAGGCGCTGCCCGCCCCCGACCTGACCGCCTCCGGCCCGCGGCGGGCGCCCCGCACCCCGCAGGAGGAGACCCTGTGCGGGCTCTTCGCCGAGGTCCTCGGCCTGGCCGCGGAGAACGTCGGCGTCGACAGCGACTTCTTCGACCTCGGCGGGCACTCGCTCCTCGCCACCCGCCTGGTCAGCCGGGCCCGCACCGCCCTCGACGCCGAGCTGGCGATCCGCGACCTGTTCGAGGCGCCGACCGTCGCCGAACTCGTCGAGCGGGCGGCCGCCGCCCGCGGCGCCGCCCGCCCCGCGCTCGTCGCCGCCGAGCGCCCCGCCGAACTGCCCCTCTCCCACGCCCAGCAGCGCCTCTGGGTCATCCAGCAGATCGAATGCACCTCCGCCGCCTACAACTTCCCCCTCGTCATGCGGCTGCGCGGCACCTTCGACCGCACCGCGTGGAGCGCCGCCCTCGCCGACGTCACCGACCGCCACGAGGCACTGCGGACCCTGTTCGCCGCCGGCGAGAGCGACGGCCGGGCCTACCAGCGGATCCTCCCCGCCGGCTCCGCCGCCCCGGTCGTGGAGCACCTGAGGGCCACCGAGGAGGAGATCCCCGGCATCGTGGACGCCGCCGTCCGGCGGCCGTTCGACCTCGCCTCCGAGCTGCCGATCCGCGCCACCGTCGCGGAGGTGGCGCCCGACGACCACGTCGTCGTCCTGCTGCTCCACCACATCACCACCGACGAGTGGTCCGACCGCCCCTTCCTGCGCGACCTGACCACCGCCTACACCGCCCGCCTCGCGGGCACCGCGCCCGACTGGGAGCCGCTCCCCGTCCAGTACGCCGACTACGCCCTCTGGCAGCAGAGGCTTCTGGGCGACCCGGCCGACCCCGCGAGCCTGGCTGCCCGGCAGCTGGAGCACTGGCGCACGGTCCTGGCCGGAGCCCCCGAGGAACTGGAGCTGCCCACCGACCGGCCGCGGCCCGCCCGCCCGGCCTTCACCGGCGCCGCACTCGACATCGCCTTCGACCGCACGGTCCACGAGGACCTGCGACGGCTCGCCCGCTCCACCGGCGCCAGCATGTTCATGGTCGCGCAGGCCGCCGTGGCCGCCCTGCTCCACCGGCTCGGCGCCGGGACCGACATCCCGCTCGGCGCGCCCATCGCGGGACGCGGCGACGAGGCCCTGAACGATCTGGTCGGCTTCTTCGTCAACACCCTGGTGCTCCGCACCGACCTCGCCGGGGACCCCACCTTCACCGAACTCCTCGGCCGGGTGCGGGAGACGGACCTCGCCGCGTTCTCCCACGCGGACGTCCCCTTCGAGGCCGTCGTGGAGAAGCTCAACCCCACCCGCTCCCTCGCCCGCAACCCGCTGTTCCAGGTGATGGTCGGCTACCACGCGCGCACCGACGAGGCCCTGCGGCTGCCGGGAGCCGAGGCCGGCTACCTGCCGTACGGCGTCGGCACCGCCAAGTTCGACCTCGTGTTCAGTTTCACCGAGCACACCTCGGCCGACGGCACGGGCGACGCGCTCGGCTGCCGCCTGGAGTTCGCCACCGAGCTCTTCGACCGGGAGACCGCCGAGCGCATCGGCGAACGCCTGGGCCGCCTGGTCGGATCCCTGGCGGCGGCCCCCGACCGGCCGCTGTCCGAGGCCGGCATCCTCACCGAGGAGGAGCACCGGCTCGTCCTGGAGGGCTTCAACGGCACGCCCCGCGAGGTCGACGAGGAGACCCTGCCGGGCCTCTTCGCCCGCCGGGTGGCCGAGCGCCCCGACGCGGTCGCCGTCGTCGAGCGCTCCCGCTCGGTGACGTACGCGCAGCTCGACGCCCGCGCCAACCGGATCGCCCGGCTGCTCGCCGCCCGCGGCGTCGGAGCGGAGAGCGTCGTCGGCGTGGCCGTGCCGCGCTCGGTCGACATGATCGCCACGGTCGTCGCCGCGCTGAAGCTGGGGGCGGCGTTCCTGCCGCTGGACCTCGTCCACCCCGAGGACCGCCTCGGCTACATGGTCGAGAACTCCGGCGCCGCCGTCGTGGTCGGCACCGAGCCCGTCGCCGGGAAGATCCCCGCCGCGGGCGGCGTCCCGGTGGTGCTCCTCGACGCCCCCGACGTCGCCGCCGCACTCGACGCGCTGCCCGGAACGGCCCCCTCCGGCGGCCCCGTGGGCCTCGACCAGGCCGCGTACGTGATCTACACCTCCGGTTCGACCGGGCGTCCCAAGGGCGTCGTCGTCCCGCACGAGGGCATCGCCAGCCTCGTCGCCACCGCCGTCGACCGGATGGGCCTGGAGCACGACAGCCGGGTCCTCCAGTTCGCCTCCATCGGCTTCGACGTCTTCGCCTTCGAACTGGCCATGGCCCTCTGCCACGGAGGCCGGCTCGTCCTGATCACCGACGAGGCCCGGGTCGCCGGACCCGCCCTCACCGACTTCCTCGCCGACCAGCGGATCACCCACATGATCCTGCCGCCCTCGCTGGTGTCGGCCCTGCCGCCCGGCTGCCGGCTGCCCGAGGGGTCGACGGTCCTGGTCGGCACCGAGACCGTCCCGCCGGACCTCTTCGAGCGCTTCGGCGCGACCGCGCACCTGATCTGCGCCTACGGACTCACCGAGGCCACGGTCAACTCCACCCTGTGGCCCGCGCGGGAGCACGGCGGCCGGGCCACCGGCCGGGTGCCGATCGGCCGCCCGGACCCCAACACCCGCTGCTACGTGCTCGACGACCGCCTCCGGCCCGTCCCGCCGGGCGTCATCGGCGAGCTGTACGTCGCGGGACGCGGCCTCGCCCGCGGCTACCTGGGACAGCCCGGGCTCAGCTCGGAACGGTTCGTCGCCGACCCGTACGGAATCCCCGGCAGCCGCATGTACCGCACCGGAGACCGGGCCCGCTGGCGCGCCGACGGGAACCTGGACTTCCTCGGCCGCGTCGACACCCAGGTCAAGATCCGCGGCTTCCGCATCGAACTGGGCGAGATCGAGGCCGCCCTCGCCTGCCACCCCTCGGTCGCCCAGGCCGCCGTCCTGCCCGACCGCGACGGCGACATCGTCCGCCTCGTCGGCTACGCCGTCCCCGAGCCCGGCGCGGACCCGGCCCTCGACCCGCAGGAACTCCGCGCGCACGTCGCCGCGGTGCTCCCCGAGTACATGGTCCCCGCCCTCGTCGTCCCGCTCGTCGGCCCGCTGCCGCTCACCCCGAACGGCAAGCTCGACCACAAGGCCCTGCCCTCCCCCGACTGGTCCGCGATGACCGGCGACGCCGCGCCCGCGACCGAAACGCAGGCGCGGATCGCCGACCTGTTCTGCGAGATCCTCAAGCTCGACGCCGTCGGCGTCCACGACAGCTTCTTCGCCCTCGGCGGCCACTCCATGGCCTCGATGCGCCTCCTGGGCCGCATCCGCGCCGAGTTCGGCGTCGAGCTGAGCATCCGCGACGTCTTCGACGCCCTCACCGTCGCCGGCATCGCGGGCAAGCTGGAGGGCGCGGGCGCCGCCCGTCCGGCCCTGCGCCCGGCCGGCCCCGGCGACGGCGACGGCGCGGAGTCACCGGCGGCCCCCGTGCAGCGCCGGCAGTGGCAGGCGTACCGGCGTGCCCCCGGCTTCGACCACGCCCTGGTCCTGCGCTCACCCGGCGGCCTCGACGCCGACGCGCTCGCCGCGGCACTCGCCGACGTGACCGCCCGCCACGAACCGCTGCGCACCGCCTTCGCCGAGGTCGACGGCGCCCTGGTCCACCGGCCCGTCGGGGCCCCCGGCCTGGCCGTGGAGGAATGCGCGGACCTGGACGCCCGGCTCGCCGAACTGGCCGCCGCCGCACCGGACCTGGAGCGGGAGGCCCCGCTGCGGGCCCGGCTGCTCACCGGCGGCGGGGGAGCGCAGGCGGTGCTGCTGACCCTGCACTACCTGGCCGTCGACGAGTGGTCGGTGGTCCCGCTCCTCCGCGACCTCACCACCGCGTACGGCGCACGGGTGGCCGGCCGGGCCCCCGACTGGGCCCCGCTGCCCGTCGGATACCGCGACTACGCGCGCTGGGCGCGGGAGGTGCTCGGCGACCCCGCCGACCCCGAGAGCCGGGGCGGCCGCCAGCTCGCCTACTGGCGACGGACGCTCGCCGACGCCCCGCGCGAGCTCGCCCTGCCCGCCGACGCGCCCGCCGCCGTCCCCGCGCAGCGGGGGAGCCGGGCCGCCGGAGTCGTCGAGTTCATGCTCGACGAGCGGCTGCACGCGGACGTGGACCGGCTCGCGCGGACCACCGGCACCAGCATGTTCATGGTGCTGCACGCGGCCCTCGCGACGCTCCTCACCGGCCACGGGGCGGGCACCGACCTGCCGATCGGCACGATGGTCGCCGGCCGCGGCGACGACCAGCTCGCCGACCTCGTCGGCTGCTTCCTGAACACGGTCGTGCTCCGCACCGACACGGCGGGGGACCCCTCCTTCGCGGAGCTCCTGACCAGGGTGCGGGAGACCACGCTGAGCGCCCTCGACCAGCAGGACGTCCCCTTCGACGAGGTCGTCAGCGCGGCCGGGCTGCGACCGGAGGGACCCCAGGTGATGGTGGTCCACCACGAGCAGGCCGACCTGGAACGCCTCCAGGGCGGGGTCGGCGACCTGGTCGCCGTACTGACCGGAGCCACCCGCGCGGAGCTGACCCTCAGCTTCTACGAGCCCCGGGGCGAGGGCCCCGTGCACTGCGGCCTGATCCACGCCCTGGACCGGCTCGGCCCGGCGAAGGCCCGCCGGCTCGCCGAGGAACTGCAGTCCCTGCTGCGCACCGTCGCGGACGATGCCGGACAGCGCCTGTCCCAGCTGTCCGGAGTGACCCACAAGAGGAGTGAGAACGCATGAGCACCAACCCCTTCGAGGACCCGCAGGGCCGCTTCCTGGTCCTGGTCAACGAGGAGAACCAGCACTCGCTGTGGCCCTCCTTCGCCGAGGTCCCCGCCGGATGGCGGACCGTGTTCGGCGAGGACACCCGCGAGGCGTGCCTGGCCTTCGTGGAGACCCACTGGACCGACCTGCGCCCGGCGAGCCTCGTCGCGGCCCAGGACTGACCGGCCCGCCGCCGGCCCGCCGGCGGCACGAAGGGGGCGGTACGACTCTCGTCGTACCGCCCCCTCGGCGTTCCGGCCCCCGTGCTCGGGCGCCCGTCCGCGCGGACGCCCGTGTCCTCGGGCGGTTCCGTCCTCCGGATCCGTCCTCAGACGGCCGGCGAGACCCGGGCGTCCTTGTCCGCCGCCGGGTGCGGCACCGTCTCCCCGGGCTCCCGGCGGCTGGCCGACCACGCGGCCCACAGGTCGGCGTACCGGCCGCCGGCCGCCACGAGTTCCTCGTGCGTCCCGGTCTCCACGACCCGCCCCTGGTCGAGCACGACGACCCGGTCGGCGGCCGCGGCCTGCGGCAGCCGGTGCGCGACGAGCAGCCCGGTGCGCCCTTCGAGGGCCCGCGCGGCCGCGTCCTCCAGGACCCGCGCTCCGGCGCTGCCCGCGTCCGCGGTGGCCTCGTCGAGAATCGCGATCGGCGGATCCGCCAGCACCAGCCGCGCCAGCGCGAGGTGCTGCGCCTGGGTGACCGTCAGCCGGTGCCCGCCCTCGCCGACGACCGTGTCCAGGCCCTCGGGCAGACCCCGCGCCCACTCCAGCGCCCCGACCCGGTCGAGCGCCGCGTGCAGCTCCTCCTCGGTCGACCCGGGCCGGGCCAGGCGCAGGTCGTCGGCGAGGGTCCCGGCGAAGACGTGCACCTCCTGGCTGATGAGCGCCACCGCGCGCCGGACCCCGGCCGGTCCCAGGTCCCGGGCGTCGACCCCGCCGAGCGCGATCGAACCCTCCGCGGGGCTGTGGACGCCAGCGATGAGCTTCGCCAGCGTGGTCTTGCCGGCACCGCTCGCCCCCACGAGCGCCACCCGCTCCCCGGCGCGCACCCGGAGGTCCACCCCGTGCAGCACCGGAGCCCCGGAGCCGTACGCGTGGCTGAGCCCGGACACCTCGACCGATCCGTCCGAGACGTCGTGCCGTTCGTCGTGGGCCCGCTCGGCGGGGAGTCCCGAGACACCGACCAGGCGGGCGAAGCTCGCCCCCGCCGACTGGGCGTCGTCGAGGAGGAACAGGGTCGCGTTGATCGGGTTGAAGAGGCTGTGGAAGTACAGCGCGGCGGCGGTGGCCGTACCGATGCTGACCGCGTCCCGGTCCACCAGGACGAACCCGGTGCCGAGCATCGCCGCGAGGCCGATGAACTCGGCCGCGTTGAGCCGGGAGAAGAAGCCGGTGACGATGTGGATGCCTCGCAGCCCCAGGTCCCGCGCCGCCTCCGACCGCTGCTCCAGGAGGCCCGTGTGGGTCCCGTTCAGCCGGAAGGCGCGGACGGTCCTGACGCCGCCGACGCTGTCGAGCAGCTGGTGCTGCAGCGCACCGGTGGCGATGCGGTGTTCGCCGTAGACCGGGGCGGCCCGGCGCAGGTACCAGCGCACCGAGAGCACCTGGACCGGCGCGGCGACCAGGGCCGCGAGCAGGAACCGCCAGTCGAGGACCGCGAGGCCGACGAAGGTGAGCAGGATCGTCAGGGCGGAGCGGCTGAACTCCGGGAGCGCCTGCCGCACCGACTTGCCGATCATCGACACGTCGCTGGTGACCCGGGAGACGAGGTCGCCCGAGCCGGCCGCCTCGACCCGGTCGAGCGGCAGCCGCAGCGCCCGCTCGATGAACTGCTCCCGCAGGGCTGCCAGGACGGTCTCGCCCAGCCGGGCCACGAGGGTGCTGCCGACGGCCGCCGCCGCGCCCCGCGCCACGGCGACGACGACGAGCAGGACCAGGGGGAGGGTGAGGGCGGAGGCGCCCCGGTGCGCCACCACGAGGTCGACGATGTGGCCGAGCAGCGGCGCGGTGAGCAGACCGACGGCGGTGCCCGCGACCAGGACCGCGATCGCCCCGAGGGCGAGGAGCCGGTGGCCGTGCAGCATGCCCCGGAGGGCGGTGAGCGACTCGGCGCCGGTGGCGGTCGGCAGGAGCTCGCGGTCGGGGCTGGTTCCGCCCATGGTCTGGTCCGTCCTTCTCTCGCGTCCTTCGCCCGCCTTCGTGTCGTGGTCGACGGTGGCCGTCATGCCAGCACCGCCGCTCGGTAGGTCGCGTCGGCGGCGAGGAGTTCGGTGTGGTGGCCGGCGGCCCGTACCGCGCCGTCCTCCAGGACCACCACCCGGTCGGTCACCGCGAGGAGCGCGGGGCTGGTGGTGACGAGGACGGTGGTGCGGTCCCGGCGGACCTCCCGCAGCCCGGCGGCGATCCGCGACTCGGTGACGGTGTCGACCGCGGTGGTCGGGTCGTGCAGGACGAGGACCGGCCGGTCGGCGGCGAGCGCGCGGGCGAGCGCGACGCGCTGGCGCTGGCCGCCCGAGAGCGAGCGGCCCCGCTCGGCGAGGAGGGTGTCCGCGCCGTCGGGCAGGAGCCGGGCGACCTCGTCGGCGGCCGACGCCTCCAGCGCCCGCCGGACGGAGTCCGGGCCGTCGTCCGGCGCGGTCCCCAGCCCGGCCCGGACGTTGTCGAGGAGGGTGCTCTCGAAGAGGTCGGCGTCGTGGTGGGCGACGAGGACCACGCGGCGCAGCTCGTCGGGGTCGAGCGCGGTCAGCGGGGTGCCGTCGAGTTCGACGGCCCCCTCGGCGGGGTCCGCCTCGCGGGCCAGGCAGACGAGCAGGTCGTTGGCGGCGGCGGGGTCCCGGGCGACGACCCCGGTCAGGCTGCCGGCCGGGAGGTCGAGGTCCACGCCGCGCAGCGAGCCGAGCGACACCCCGCGCAGGGCGACGTGCCCGGCGGGGTCGGCGGGCACGTCGTGCCCGGCCTCGACGGTGACGGGGGAGGCGAGGACCTCGGCGATCCGCTTGGCCGACGCCCGGCCCTGGGCGAGTTCGGCGTTCACGTAGGTGAGGAGCTGGAACGGCCCGAGGAGGAACTGGGCGAGACCCACGGCGGCCACCAGGTCGCCGACGCTGATGCTGCCGTCCATGGCGAGGTAGGCGCCGACCACTCCGATCACGGCGATGAAGACGCCGGTCAGGGCGAGGATCGCGCCCTCGTGGCCGGCCCGGCTGCGGGCGGCGCGCAGGGCGGCGGACAGCGAGTCCTGGCTCGTGGTGCGGTAGCGGTCCACGGCGGCCGACTCCGCGCCCATCCCCTTGAGCACGCGCAGCCCGGTGACGAGGTCGGCGGCGACGCCGGAGGCGTGCGCGGCGCGCTCCTGCTCGGCCTCGCTGCGCTGTTCGAGCGGCCGGCTGATGCGGTGTCCCAGCCACAGGAGCGGTGGGATGCCGAGCAGCACGAGCAGGCCGAGGGGCACGGAGATGTTCAGCAGGGCCACGGCGCTGATCACGAGGGCGGCCACCGCGGACACCCCGTACGAGATGACGGTGGCCACGGAGCCGACGCGCCGGGCGTCGTTGGTGGCGATGCTGGTCAGCGCGCCGGGGAGCCGGTTGGCGTCGGCGCCGCCCCGGGGGTCGAGCACCCGGGCCGCCAGGTCGAGCCGCAGCTTGTGCGCGGCGAGTTCGCCGGTCCCCTCGCCGATCCGGGCGCTGGTGCGGTAGCAGGTCGACAGCACCAGGAACAGCACGGCGAGGACGATCAGCAGCTTCAGCAGCGCCGAGGAGGAGCCGGTGGCGACGGCCGTGTCGATGGTGGCGCCGATGACCACCGGGACGAGGGCCTCGCAGCCCTGGTGCGTCATGCCGAGCAGGGATGCCGAGATCACTCGGCGGCGTTGTCCTCTGATGGCCTGACGGAGGACAAGTCCCCCCGTAGGAACGCCCGTTGGCATGTGTCTCCTTCACGGAGGGGAGGGGATGGTTAGGTAAGCCTACTCTGACCGTCGGCTCGGGTGGTGTGGCGCCCGGGGCCGGTGGGCAGGGTGTCCCGGGAGTGCTCCGCGGGTCCTGTTCGACGCGTTGACCGCTCGGCAGGGTTCGGTTAGCCTCACCTAAGTCGTGATCCCGGTCCGTCGCACCACGGGCTCGCGCCGTACATCTGTACCACCGCCAGGGGGAGTTGTCGTTGTCCGTCGAATCCCGGGTGGTGTCGGGACAGCAGCCCGGGGCACGCACCCCGGGTACGGCCGGTGAACCCGGTGACCCCACGGGCCCGCCGCACATCGGCCGCGCCGGCCACGCGTACCGGGGCTTAGGGCTGGTCCTGGGCCTCGCGGCGCTCGTCCTCGTCGGACTCCTGAGCATCTGGGTCGGCACCCGGGGCATCCCCTTCACGGCCACCTGGGACGCCCTCTGGCACCCCGACGGATCCGAGACCTCGGTGATCATCCACGACTACCGGATCCCCCGCACGCTCCTCGGCATCCTCGTCGGCACCGCCCTCGGCCTCGCCGGCGCCCTGATGCAGGCCCTCACCCGCAACCCCCTCGCCGACCCCGGCATGCTCGGAGTCAACCTCGGCGCCTCCGCCGGCGTCGTCGTCGCCATCGCCTTCTTCGGCATCGCCGCCCCCCTCGGCTACGTGTGGTTCGCCCTCGCCGGGGCCGCCGCCGCGTCCGTCGGCGTCTACCTGCTGGGCTCCTCGGGGCGGAAGCTCGCCTCCCCCGAGCGGCTCGTCGTCGCCGGCGCCGCGGTCACCGCCGTGCTGTACGCCTTCAACTGGGCCGTCCTGCTGCTCGACCCGCGGGCCTTCGACCAGTTCCGCTTCTGGACCGTCGGCTCCCTCGCGGGCCGCTACCACGACATCGTCCTGATGTCCCTGCCCTTCATCGGCACCGGCCTCGTCCTCGCCCTCGTCCTCGCGCCCTCGCTCAACGCCCTGGCCATGGGCGACCAGGTGGGCCGGGCCCTCGGGGTCAACGTCGGCCTGACCCGCGCCCTCGGCGCCGCCGCCGTGATGCTCCTGTGCGGCGCCGCCACCGCCGCCGCGGGACCGATCGGCTTCATCGGCCTCGCCGTGCCGCACATCGCCCGCTTCGTCGTCGGCCCCGACCAGCGGTGGGTGTTCGCCTACTCGATGCTGATCGCACCCGTCCTCCTCGTCGGCTCCGACATCGCCGGCCGGGTCCTCGGCGCCCCCGGCGAGGTGCAGGTCGGCATCGTCACCGCCTTCGTCGGCGCCCCCCTGTTCATCGCCCTGTGCCGCCGCCGGAAGCTGGTGATGCTGTGACCGCCGTACGGGAGGCGAAGGCCTCCGCGCCCGACGCCGGGGACCGCACCGCGCCCCGCCCGGGGACGGCGGCCGCCGGGCACCGTCCCCGCGTCGTCGGCGGCCGGGTGGTCCGCACCCGTTCCGGCGCGCTCTCCCTGCGGGTGCGCGGCCGCGCCGTCGCCGTGACGGCCGCCCTCCTCGTCGCGCTCGTCGCCGTCGCCGGCACCACCCTGACCACCGGCGACTTCGACCTCTCCGTGGGCGAGGTCCTCCAGGCCCTCACCGGCAACGGCAACGGCCTCGCCGACTTCGTCGTCAACACCCTCCGCATGCCCCGCCTCGTCACCGCGCTCTGCGTCGGCGCGGCCCTCGCCGTCAGCGGGGCCATCCTCCAGAGCATCACCGGCAACCCGCTGGGCAGCCCCGACATCATCGGCTTCACCAACGGCTCCGCCGTCGGCGCCCTCGTCGTCATCGTCGTCCTGCACGGCAGCATGACCCAGATCGCGGTGGGCGCCCTCGTCGGCGGCCTCGCCACCGCCCTCGCCGTCCACCTCCTCATGATCGGCCGCGGGATCCAGGGCTTCCGCCTCGTCGTCCTCGGCATCGGCGTCAGCGCCCTCCTCCTCGCCGTCAACTCCTACCTGATCACCCGTGCCACCTTCCAGGAGGCCCTGGAGGCACAGGCCTGGCTCATCGGCAGTCTGGGGAACCGGCTCTGGACGCACGCACAGGCCATCGGCCTCGCCGTCGCCGTGCTCCTGCCCCTCGCCCTCCTCCTCTCGCGCCGGCTCTCCATGGTCGAGATGGGCGACACCACCGCCACGGCCCTCGGCGTGGACGTCTCCCGCACCCGCACGATCCTCCTCGTGATCAGCGTCGCCCTGGCCGCCTTCGCCACCGCCGTCACCGGACCCATCTGGTTCGTCGCGCTCGCCGCGCCCCAGGTGGCCCGCAGACTCACCGGATCGTCCGGGCCCGCCCTCCTGCCCTCCGCCCTCATGGGCGCGGTCATGCTCGCCCTGAGCGACCTCGCCGTCCAGCGGCTCTTCGCCCCCGCACTCCTCCCCGTGGGCACGGCGACCGGCTGCGTCGGCGGTCTCTACCTCATCTGGCTGCTGGTCTCCGAGTCGCGAAAGAGCCGCGCATGACTGCCGAGAAACGCCCCGCCGACCACCCCCGCACCGCACCGGAGCCGACGTCCCCCGCGGGCGATCCCGGGCGTTCCGCGGCGGAGCCCCGCCTGCGGGCCGAGCACCTCACCCTCTCCTACGACCAGCGCACGGTGGCGACCGATCTCACCGTCGACATCCCCGACCACTCCTTCACCGTGATCATCGGGCCCAACGCCTGCGGGAAGTCCACCCTCCTCACCGCGCTCGCCCGGATGCTCAGGCCGAAGGCCGGACAGGTCTACCTCGACGGCGCCGCCATCGCCTCCTACCGCTCCCGCGAGGTCGCCCGCCGCCTCGGACTCCTCCCGCAGTCCTCCACCGCGCCCGGCGGCATCACCGTAGGCGACCTGGTGGCCCGCGGGCGCTATCCCCACCAGGGCATGCTGCGGCAGTGGTCGGCCGAGGACGAGGCCGCCGTCGTCGAGGCCATGCGCCGGACCGGCGTCCTCGAACTCGCCGAACGCCCCGTCGACGACCTGTCCGGCGGCCAGCGCCAGCGCGTCTGGCTCTCGATGGTCCTCGCCCAGCAGACGTCGATCCTGCTGCTCGACGAGCCGACCACCTACCTCGACATCGCCCACCAGGTCGAGGTCCTCGACCTCTGCGCCCGACTGCACGCCCAGCAGGGCCACACGGTCGTCGCCGTCCTGCACGACCTCAACCAGGCCTGCCGGTACGCCACCCACCTCATCGTGATGCGGCCCGGCGGCGTCATCGCGGCCCAGGGACACCCGAGCTCGGTCATGACCGCCGAGCTCGTCGAGGACGTCTTCGGACTGCCGTGCCGGATCATCCCCGACCCCGAGACCGGCACACCGCTGATGGTCCCCGCCGCGCCCGCGTGGTACGCCTCCGCCGGAGCGGCCGCCCGGTCCGGGGACGCCGCGGAGCCCGTCGAGGGCCCGGACGGGGGCGGGGCCGCCGGCCACGACACCGTGATGGCCAGAACCACCTGACGCACCGTCACGCCCGGCGTGACCGACGAACCGTGACGGCCGACACCACCCGACGAGGGGACGCGGACCACCCATGCTCTGCACCAGGCTGACGAACGCGCGCATTCTCACCATGGACCCGGACCATCCCGTCGCCCACGACCTCGGCATCTGGCGGGGCCGGATCTTGGGACTCGACGAGGCCGTGGCCCACCTCCCCGCCCGCGAGGTCGTCGACCTGCAAGGGGCCACCGTGCTCCCCGGCTTCATCGACAGCCACGTCCACCTCGCCTGGGCCGGACTCAAGGCCGCCACCCCCAGCATCGCCCCCTGCGAGCGCGTCGAGGACGTCCTCGCCGTCATCGCCGAGGCCGCCTCCCGGCGGGCCCCCGGCGCCTGGGTCGACGTCGCCGGCTACGACCAGCGGTCCCTGGGCCGCCACCTCACCGCCGCCGAGATCGACCGGGTCGCCCAGGGGCGCCGGATCTTCCTGATGCACGACTCCGGGCACGCCTGCGTCGTCGGCAGCGCCGTCCTCGACCTCCTGCCGCCCGAGGTCCCGCACCAGGACGGCTTCCTCGCCGAGAGCGCCATGAGCGCCGTCCGGCGACTGCGGCTGCCGTACTCCCAGGAGGAGCTCGCCGACGCCATCGAACGCGCCGGCCGCACCTGCCTCGCCGAGGGGATCACCGCCTGCGCCGAAGCCGGCATCGGCGGCGGCCTCCTCGGACACAGCCCCGTCGAACTCGGCGCGTACCAACTCCTCAGGGACCAGGGCCGACTGCCCCTCCGCGTCCAGGTCATGGCGGCCGGCGACACCCTCCGCCCCCGCGACTCCCACCGGGACGACGGCATCCCGCGCGCCCTCGACCTCGGACTGCGCACCGGGTTCGGCGACGACTGGCTCTCCCTCGGGGCCCTCAAGATCTACACCGACGGCGGCATGATGGCCCGTACGGCGGCGCTCACCGAACCGTACGAGGGCCTGTCCACCACCGGGCAGTTCCAGGACGACCCCGAACGGATCGCGGACCTCATCGTCGACGGGCACCTCGCCGGGTGGCAGCTCGCCGTCCACGCCATCGGCGACCGCGCCGCCGACCTCGCCCTGGACGCCCTGGAACGCGCGCAGCGGCTCCGCCCCCGCCCGACCGCCCGCCACCGCATCGAGCACGCGGGACTGATCCGGCCGGACCAGCTGCCCCGCTTCGCCCGGCTCGGGGTCAGCGCGGTGGTCCAGCCCCACTTCCTCCGCTCCTTCGGCGACGACTACGCCGACGTCATGGGGGCGCGGCGGGCACCCTGGATGTACCGGGGGCGGGGCTTCCTCGACCACGGCGTCGCGCTCGTCGGCAGCTCCGACCGCCCCGTCACCGACGGATCCCCGCTCCGCGCGATCCAGTTCATGGTGGAGCGCACCTCGCTCTCCGGCCGGCCGATCGGCCCCGAGGAGGCCGTCACCGTCGACGAGGCCCTGCGCGCCTACACGGTGGCCGGCGCCCACGCCTGCCACTGGGACGACAGCGCGGGCGTCCTCGCTCCCGGCAGGCGGGCCGACCTGGTGGTCCTCGGGGACGACCCCCGGGCCGTCGACACCTCGCGCATCGGGGACATCGAGGTCGTGGCGACGTACGTCGACGGCCGCACCGGAAAGGAGCAGCCGTGAGCACGCCGAACGCCGCAGCGCGGACCGTCGACCGGTTCGCGCCGCTGTGAGAGGCCCCCGCCTCGCCGCCGCGGTGGGTGATCTGGGCTCCGGAGCCGGACACGATGGTCTTCGACCGGGAGCTCAACCTCCCGGTGGACATCGACGACCACGTCCTGGACGAGGTCCTGCGCCGGATGCGGGCGGCCGGGGTGCCGGAGAGCGACGCGTACCCGGGACGGCCCTGCGGACGGTGAACGCGGCGGCCCCGGGCGGCCCGTGCTCGGGGAAGAACGGCGGCCGCGCTCGCGAACCGGGTCGCGAGCGCGGCCGCGCAAGGGCCCCGGTCGCCTACCGGCGGACCGCGGCGCGGTCGAGGATCGCCGGCAGCGCCTCCACGAGCTCCCCGACCTCACGCTCGGAGACGGTCAGCGCCGGGGCGAGGCGTACGGTCGAGGGGCCGGCCGCGTTCACCAGGAGACCGGCCTCCTGCGCCGCGCTCCGGACCCGTTCGGCGGTCGGTTCGGTCAGCACGATCCCGAGGAGCAGCCCCGCGCCCCGCACCTCCGCGACCAGCGGGTGCTTCGCCTCCTCCGTACCGGACCGCAGCAGGGCGCCCATCCGCGCGGCGTGCTCCAGGAGCCCCTCCGACACGATGGTGTCCAGGACGGCGCGACCGGCGGCGCAGGCGACCGGGTTGCCGCCGAAGGTGGAGCCGTGCTGGCCGGGGGCGAGCAGCTCCGCCGCGTCGCCGAACGCCACCGTGGCGCCGATCGGCAGCCCGCCGCCGAGCCCCTTGGCCAGGGTCACCACGTCCGGGTCCACCCCCGCCTCGGCCAGGTGCGCGAACCAGTGGCCGGTCCGGCCGATCCCGGTCTGCACCTCGTCGAGCACGAGCAGGCTTCCCGCGGCACGGGTGAGCGCCCGGGCGGCCCGCAGATACCCGGGCGGCGCCGGGATCACGCCGGCCTCGCCCTGCACGGGCTCGACGAAGACGGCGGCGGTGTCCTCCGCGACCGCGGCGCGCAGGGCGTCGACGTCGCCGAAGGGGACGTGCGTGACCTCGCCGGGCAGCGGCAGGAACGGCTCGCGCTTGGCGGGCTGCCCGGTGAGGGCCAGGGCGCCCATGGTGCGACCGTGGAAGCCGCCCTCCATCGCGACCACCCGCGGGCGTCCGGTCCGCCGCGCGGCCTTGAAGGCCGCCTCGTTCGCTTCCGCGCCGGAGTTGGCGAAGAAGACCCGGCCGTCCGGTCGGCCGAACAGCCCGAGGAGCCGCTCCGCGAGCGCGACCGGGGGCTCCGCGACGAACAGGTTCGAGACGTGGCCGAGCCGCGTGAGCTGCTCGTGCACGGCGGCGACCACGGCCGGGTGGGCGTGGCCGAGCGTGCTGACCGCGATCCCGCCGGTGAAGTCCGTGTAGGCGCGCCCGGATTCGTCCCAGACGGTGCGGCCCTCGCCGCGGACCAGGGCCAGCGGCGGTGTGCCATAGGTGTCCATCATGACGGCGCGCCAGCGGTCCGTGAGGGTCCGCGCCGGCGGGGTGCCCGTCCCGGGGGCTGCGGGAACCGCGGGGGCGCTCATGCGGGGTTTCCCGGGGCGGCCGGGGCGTCGTCGGGCAGGACCGTGGTGCCGGGGTTCTCCTCGGTGAGGACGCCCCGGAGGACGGCGTGCGGGGTGCGTCCGTCGAGGACGTGGACGCGTCCGACCCCGGACCGGACCGCCCGCAGGCAGCCCTCCATCTTCGGCAGCATCCCGCCCGCGAGGCCGGGGAGCAGCGTCTCCAGTTCCCGTGCCGTCAGCCGGGCGACGACCTCGGTGCTGCGCGGCCAGTCCGCGTACAGGCCGGGGACGTCGGTGAGCATCACGAGCCGGTCGGCGCCGAGGGCGACGGCCAGGGCCGAGGCCGCGAGGTCGGCGTTCACGTTGTAGACCTGCCCGTCGGCGCCGCGCGCGACGGGGGACACCACCGGTATGCGGCCGCCCGAGAGGAGGTTCCGCACGGTGTCCGGGTCCACGCCGACGATGTCGCCGACGAGACCGATGTCGACGGTCCGGCCGTCGACCCGGGCGGGGCGGCGCACGGCGGTCAGGGTGTGGGCGTCCTCGCCCGACATGCCGACGGCGAAGGGGCCGTGGGCGTTGATGGCGCCGACCAGGTCCCGCTGGACCTGCCCGGTCAGCACCATGCGGACGACGTCCATGGCCTCGGGGGTGGTCACCCGCATGCCGGCCTCGAACCGGACCTCCAGGGCGAGGCGGTCGAGCATCGAGCTGATCTGGGGACCGCCGCCGTGCACCACGACCGGATCGAGGCCCGCCTGCCAGAGTTCGACGACGTCCTGGGCGAACGACCGGCGGAGCGCCGGGTCCTCCAGGGTGCTGCCGCCGCACTTGACGACGACGGTCCTGCCCTGGAGCTCCTCGGACCATGGGACGTCCGCGGCGGGCAGGGCGGCGGCGTCCGCTCCCGGACCGGTGCCCGTCCGTCTCGCACCGTCCGCACCGCGCACGGCGGGCTGCTCGCGGAGCGTCCTCATTCTCGTACCTCCTCGGCTCATGAGCTGTAGGCGCTGTTCTCGTGCACGTACTCGGCCGTCAGGTCGTTGGTCCAGATCTCCGCGGACGCCTCGCCGGCGCGCAGGTCGACCGTGACCGTGATGCGGCGGCCGGTCATGTCGACCTTCTCCCGGGCCTCCCCGGCCGCGCCGTCCCGGCAGACCCACACGCCGTTGATGGCCACGTCCAGGCGGTCGGGGTCGAACACGGCGTCGGTGGTGCCGATCGCCGACAGCACCCGGCCCCAGTTCGGGTCCTCCCCGTGCAGGGCGCATTTGAGGAGGTTGTTCCTGGCGACCGAGCGGCCGACGGTCACGGCGTCGTCCTCGGACGCGGCGCCGACGACCGCCACCTCGATCTCCTTGGACGCGCCCTCCGCGTCGGCGACGAGCTGGCGGGCCAGGTCGAGGCAGACGGCGTGGACGGCCTCGGCGAGGTCCGCGTCCGCGGGGGTCACGCCGGAGGTGCCCGAGGCGAGCAGCAGGACGGTGTCGTTGGTGGACATGCAGCCGTCGGAGTCCACCCGGTCGAAGGTGGTCCGTACGGCGGAGCGCAGCGCGGAGTCCAGTGCCGGACCGTCCGCCGCGGCGTCGGTGGTGAGGACGACGAGCATGGTGGCGAGGCCGGGCGCGAGCATCCCCGCGCCCTTCGCCATGCCGCCGACCGTCCAGCCGGACCGGGAGGCGACGGCGGTCTTGTGGACCGTGTCGGTCGTCTTGATGGCGACGGCAGCGTCCTCGCCGCCGTCGTCGGCGAGCCGGTCCGCGGCGCGCGCGATCCCGGCCGTGATCCGGTCCATGGGCAGCGGGACGCCGATGAGTCCGGTGGAGCAGACGGCCACGGCCTCCGGGGTGACGCCGACGGCGCGGGCCGTCTCCTCGGCCATGGTCCGGGCGTCCTCCGAACCGGTCTGCCCGGTGCACGCGTTGGCGCCGCCGGAGTTGAGGACGACCGCGGTGACCGGACCGCGGGCGAGCGCCCGCCGCGACCAGCGGACCGGCGCGGCCTGGATCCGGTTGGAGGTGAAGACCCCCGCGGCGGCCGGTGCGGGGCCCCGGTTCACCACCAGGGCGAGGTCGGGATCCCCGGACGTCTTGATCCCGGCGGCCACCCCGCTGGCGAGGAATCCCCGGGCGGCGGTCACGGTCACGGTGCCACTCCATTCATGGGCAGGCCGAGCCCTTCGGGCAGGCCGAGGGCGACGTTCATGCTCTGCACCGCGCCACCGGCGGTGCCCTTCGTCAGGTTGTCGACGGCGCTCACGCAGACGAGGCGGCGGGCGGCCGGGTCGACGGCCACCTGCACCTGCACCGTGTTGGATCCGAGCACCGCGGCCGTGGACGGCCACTGGCCCTGGGGTAGCAGCCGGACGAACGGTTCGTCGGCGTAGGCGGCCTCGAAGACCTCGCGGACCTCGCGCAGGCCCCCGTCGGCGTCCACGTGCGGGCGGAGCCGGGCGGAGCAGGTGGCGAGGATGCCGCGGGGCATCGGGGCGAGGGTGGGGGTGAAGGAGACGGTGACCGGCTCGCCCGCCGCGAGGGACAGGTTCTGGGTGAGTTCGGGGGTGTGCCGGTGGCCGCCGCCGACGCCGTACGGGGTCATGGAGCCCATCACCTCGGAGCCCAGCAGGCGGGGCTCGGCGGAGCGGCCCGCTCCGGAGGTGCCGCTCGCCGCCACGACGACGACCTCGGGTTCGACGAGGCGGGCGGCGTGCGCGGGGAAGAGCGCGAGGGTGACGGCGGTCGGGTAGCACCCCGGTACGGCGATCCTGGAGGTGCCCTTCAACTCGTCCCGGGCGCCCGGCAGCTCGGGGAGCCCGTAGGGCCAGGTGCCGGCGTGCTCGGAGCCGTAGAAGCGTTTCCACTCGGCCGGGTCGCGCAGCCGGAAGTCCGCGCCGCAGTCGACGACCAGGGTGTCGGGGCCCAACTCCCCGGCGAGCGCGCCCGACTGCCCGTGCGGCAGGGCGAGGAACACGACGTCGTGGCCGCGGAGCGCGTCCGCCGACGTCTCCGTGAGCACCCGGTCGGCGAGCGCGGACAGCTGCGGCTGCACCTCGCCGAGGGTGCGCCCGGCGCTGCTGTGCGCGGCGAGGACGCCGATGTCGAGACCGGGATGTGAGGCGATCAGGCGGAGGATCTCCCCACCGGCATAGCCACTGGCTCCGGCCACCGCGACCCGAAAGGTCATGCTCTTCCGTCTCTCCTGAGGATGGGGACGTGTCGCGTACCCGGAGGTGGACACCCCGAGTCGACGCACTCGAACTAAACTTAGCCTAACCTAAGTAGCCCTGGTGGCGGAATCGAGGATCCACGGCTCCGGCTCGGGAGGGGGATGACAACGCTGCGGCGGAGGAGCGGAGTTGGAAGGGGCGGGTCGGGGGGGCGCGAGTCCGGCGGGGCGGGTCGGGGGGGCGCGAGTCCGGCGGGGCGGGTCGGGGGGTACGACTCCGGCGGGTCGGGGCCGGCCGGCTCAGGCCGGTGACCCCCAGGCCGTCGTCAGACCGTCCAGCCAGGCCGGGGGCAGCTCGGCCGCGTCCCATTCCTCGTGCAGGGCCGAGGGGGTCTCGGCCAGGCGCTCCAGCACGGCCACGCTCGCCGGGGAGTGCACGAGGGAGTAGCGGCCGTGGATCGCGATCGGACTGCCCGGCCCGTACTGCGCGTACAGCCGCTCCAGGTGGGCGTGGTGGACGGAGGTGAACCGCGTCAGCCGCCCCGGATACCCGGCCCGCTGGCGCGGGCTCATCGTGCGCAGGACCGCGCCGAGCACCTGCTCCGTGACCTCCGGGTCGAGTTCGGAGACGTCGGCGAACGACAGGTACAGCGGCGTGACGGCCACCTTCGCCCGCTCCATCTCGGCGCGTCTGACGGGGGAGGGCTCGTCGGGGGAGTCGGCCGACGGGGCGGTGGCGACGGCCTGGAGCAGGGCCCGCTCGGCGACGGCGCCGAGTTCGCCGGTGACGGCCAGGGCGCCGTCGGACCAGCCCGCCGCGTAGCGCTCCCCCTGCTCGGCCGCCGGCCCGTGCGGAGGGGCGTCCCGCCGCGCCCCGGCGATCTCCGCGTGGGCCAGGGCGAGCGCGCCGGCCTCGACGAGTCCGATGAGTTCCTCCGCGTCGCCGGTGTAGACCCCCGCGCGTGCGAGGAGCTGGAGGAGGGTGGTCTTCGCGTTGAGGACGCTGGCCGCGTCCAACTGCTGCTGCCGTCCCTCGTCGGCGGTGTTCATGGGAGGGTCCTCCTCGTCGTACGGGCGGCACGGTGCGGTGCGCGGAACGCTCGCTTCGAGCCTACGCAACGACGATTCCTCCGGGACCCGCATCCCCCTCCTCCCGCGCGCGTCGCCGGCGGCGCCGAGGGGGCGCGGGCCGTCGGGCGCGCGCCCGACGGACCCGGTGCGACGGGATCAGTCCCGGTACACCCGCAACTGCGCCACCTCGTACGACATCGCCGACACCGAGGGGTCCGGCGCCGGGTGGTAGCGGCCCGCGCAGACCGAGAGGTTCACGATGAGGTGCGCCCGCCAGGACCGCCCCACCCCGCGGCGGTCGTCGAAGACCCGGGCGCCGTTCACCCACCACACCACGTTGCGGGCGCCGAACTCGACCCGCAGGTCGACCCAGGCCCCCGGGCGGATCGCCGGGTTCCGGTAGTAGAGGTGCCGGGACCTGATCCGGTTCGACAGCTCCAGCAGGTCGGGGTTGTCGGGGTGGTACTCGAAGACGTCGATCTCCTGCCCGCCGTCGAGCCAGGTCCAGATCGCCGGCCACGCCCCCGTCTCCACCGGCAGGCGCACCCGCGCCTCCAGGACGTCGTCGGCCCGCACCAGGAACGCCTCGGCGCTGCCCTCGGTCGTGAGCAGCCCCGCGTCCCACTTGCCGTCGGGGCGGCGGGTCGCCCGGAAGACCCCGGACCTGCTGTAGGCGGGGTCCTCGACGAGGTGGTCGAGCTTGTTGTCCCCGGGGTTGGTCGGACCGCCGCCGGGATAGGCCCAGGAACGGCCGGCGACCCACTGCGCGGTGGAGGTGAAGTCCGCGTCGAGCACCACCCTCCCCGGTGAGCGTGCGGGTCCCCGGGGGCCCGCCCCCGGGCGGCCCTCCGAGCCGCGGCGTCGGAACAGTCGGTCGAAGAGATCGGACAGCACGGCACTCTCCTCTCGCGCGGGCCCGATCGGCCCGCCGACGTTTTGCCCGGAACGGCCCCCTCCATACGTGGAAGGGCGGCTCTTGGCGACAAGTCGTCAGAACACCCGCCATGAGGTGTGAGGTGGTGATACTCGCAGAATGTGCCGTTACGACAGTGATAGCTGTATGATGCACGTATAGGTGTGGGGTGAGCTGGCCGCACCGCACGGCACGGGCCGCAGGGGCACGGACCCGGGAGGCGCCCGGCGAGGGCAGAGGGGCGGCCGGCTCGGGGCGCACACGCACGACAACGCACACGAGAGGAACACGCGATGAAGGCACTGCAGTACCGCACGGTGGGCGCCGCCCCCGAGGTCGTCACCGTCCCCGACCCCGAGCCCGGACCCGGCCAGGTGCTCCTCAAGGTCACCGCCGCCGGCGTCTGCCACTCCGACATCGCGGTCATGAGCCTGCCCGCCGAACAGCTCTCCTTCCCGCTGCCGCTGACCCTCGGACACGAGGGCGTCGGCACCGTCGAGGGGCTCGGCGCCGGTGCGGAGGGCTTCGCCGTCGGCGACGCGGTCGCCGTCTACGGCCCCTGGGGCTGCGGCAGCTGCTCCGCCTGCGCCCGCGGCAGGGAGAACTACTGCCTGCGCGCCGCCGAACTGGGCATCAGGCCGCCGGGACTCGGCGCCCCCGGCGCCATCGCCGAGTACATGATCGTGGACAGCCCCCGCCACCTCGTCCCGCTCGGCGGGCTCGACCCCGTCCGGGCCGTACCGCTCACGGACGCCGGCCTCACCCCGTACCACGCGGTCAAGCGCTCCCTCCCGAAGCTGGTCCCCGGCAGCACCGTCGTCGTCATCGGCGCCGGCGGGCTCGGGCACGTCGCCGTCCAGATCCTGCGGGCCATGACGGCGGCCCGGGTCGTCGCCCTGGACGTCACGGAGGAGAAGCTGGCCCTGGCCCGCGCCGTCGGCGCGCACGAGACCGTCCTGTCGGGCGCCGGGGCGGCCGCCGCCGTGCGCGAACTGACCGGCGGACGGGGGGCGGAGGTGGTCCTCGACTTCGTCGGTGCCCCGCCGACGGTCGCGGCGGCCGGCGCCATGGTCGCGATCGAGGGCGACGTCACCATCGTCGGCCTCGGCGGCGGCACCCTGCCCGTCGGGTTCGGCAGCCTGCCGTACGAGGTCTCGGTCACGTCCCCGTACTGGGGGACGCGGGCCGAACTCGTCGAGGTGCTCGACCTGGCCCGGGCCGGGGCGATCGACGTGCACACCGAGACCTACGGCCTGGACGACGCCCCGAAGGCCTACGAGCGCCTGCACGCGGGCCGTGTCGAGGGGCGGGCCGTCATCCTCCCGAACGGCTGAGCCGCACCGCGACCGGCTGCCCGACTCCCCGGCGGAGGACGGCGGTTCGGTCGGGTGGCCCGGGCGCCCGGAACCTCTGACGGCTTGTCGGCCCGGCGATGATCACGTAAGGTCCTCCGACGTGAACACCGGACCGGCGACGAGACGCCACACACAGACGGGCCATCCGGTGGACGACTGACCGCTCCGTGGGTGCGTCCCCCGCACCCCCGCGGTTCCGCACGCGGACCCCCCAGTGCCCCGGCACTGCGACGAGTCCCCTTTCGTGTCGAACCCACAGCGAGGTCATCCCCATGGCAGTCACGTTCAACCACACCATCATCGCCGCGAAGGACCGCCACGCGTCCGCGCGGTTCTTCCGGGAGCTCCTGGAGCTCCCCGAAGCCCCCTCCTGGGGCCCCTTCGTCAACGTCCAGCTCGCCGACGGCGTCCTCATCCAGTTCGCCGAGCCCCCGGTGGACATCCAGATGCAGCACTACGCCTTCCTCGTCGACGACGAGCTCTTCGAGCGGGCCTACGCCCGGCTCCGCGAGCAGGGCGTCGAGCACTGGGCGGACCCCCAGATGAAGCGGCCCGGCGAGACCAACTCCGAGCACGGCGGCCGCGGCGTCTACTTCAAGGACCCCGGCGGCCACGCCTTCGAGCTGATCACGCGGCCCTATCTGTAGTCCTCGGACGCCGGCCGGACCGGGGCGCGGCTCAGGCCAGGAACTCGCCGTCCCGGGCCACCACCGCACCCCCGTGCACCACCAGGTCGCGGCGGGGCATGTCCACGACCACCTGCGGCAGGCACTCGCCCCGGACCAGGACGAAGTCGGCGGGCGCGCCGGCCCTGAAGTCCGCGCGCGCCAGGCCCATGACGTCGGCCCCGCCGTGCGCCGCGACCTCGTAGCAGCCGGTCAGCTCGTCGTCCAGGCGCACGTCCGTCACCCAGCCGAGGATGTGGGCACGGTGCATCATGTCGGCGTTCCCGAACGGGCTCCACGAGTCCCGCACGCCGTCCGAACCGAGTCCGACCCGCACCCCGTGCTCCCGCAGGCGCTCGATCGGCAGGACCAGCGAGTCGGAGGGGGCGACCGTGGTCAGCGCGATGTCCTGGTCCCCGAGGTCGGCCGCGATCGCCCCCAGTTCGCGGTCCGACAGCTCCGGCAGGCAGAAGACGTGGCTCACCGTGACCCGGCCCGCGAGCGACAGCGCCCGCGTACGGTCCACGATGCCCCGCATCGCCTTCATGCCCTTCTCCCCGCGGTCGTGCAGGTGGATGTCCACCCCCACGCCGTGGCGTTCCGCGATGCCGAACACGACGTCCAGCTGGTCGTCGAGCGCCTCGTCGAAGCCGATCGGGTCGATGCCGCCGATCATGTCGATCAGCCCCTCGCGCGCCGCCCGCTCCAGGAGCGCGGCCGTCCCCGGCGTCCGGATCACCCCGTGCTGCGGGAAGGCCACGATCTGGACGTCGAGCGCGTGGCGCAGCCGTTCCCGGGCCTCGGCCACCCCCTCCACCCCGGCGAGGCCGTACGCCGGGGCGACGTCGGCGTGGGCGCGCATGCCGCGGGTGCCCCGGGACACGGCGTGCGACATCAGGCCGTACGCCCGCTCGGCGACCGGACGCCGCTGGCCGCGGAACAGCTCCACGTCCTGCGCCACGTAGTCGGCGATGCCGCTCGCCGGCCGCCGCGACACCCAGGAACCGCCCCAGGTCGTCTTGTCGGGGTGGATGTGCGCGTCCACGAGGGACGGCAGCGCGATCCGGCCGCCTCCGTCGACGACCTTCGCGCCGTGCGGAGCCGGGCGGTCGGAGACGCGGCCGTCGACGACCACCAGGTCCCTGGCCCGCGCCGCGCCGAAGGGGCGCACGTCGCGGAAGACGACCGCCCTCGGCCGGTGTCCGGGGGCGCCCGCCGCCGCGGCTCCGGTGGTGGCCGGGGCGGCCGCCTGCGCGGGCCCGGCCGCGGCGGCCCCGGCGGCGGTGGCTCCGGTGGCGGTGGCTCCGGCCACCGCCGCGGCCCTCGCCAGCATCGTCCGGCGCGACAGCGCGCCGGCGGAGGGTGCGGAGGAGGGCGGGGACGCCGGGGTGGACCAGGACTGCATGGGATCTCCTTCTCGGGAACGGGGTGCTGCGCGTGCTACGGGCGCCGCGGGCGCCGTGACGGGCGCCGCGGGGCGGGGCGGAGGGTGGCGAGGGGGCGCGGTGGGCGGCCGGGTCGTACGCGAGGGGCGGGCCGGTCTCAGGCCGCGACGCCCGCCCGTACCACCGTCACGGGCCGCTTGAGGACCGACAGGTCGGCGAGCGGGTCGCCCGACAGCAGCAGGGCGTCGCCCGCGAAGCCGCGGGTGAGCCGCCCCACCGAGCCGCCGAGGCCCAGCAGACGGGCCGCGCCCGTCGTCGCCGTGCGGATCGCGTCGAGCGGCGACAGCCCCGCGGAATGCATCAGTTCGACCTCGCCGCCGATCGGGTCCACCGTTCCGCCGGAGGAGTCGGTGCCCGCCGCCAGCGGCACGCCCAGTTCGTGGGCGGCGAGGACCGCGCGCTTCAGGACCGGCAGATAGGTGCGGCCGCGCTCGGCGAGGACCGGGTCGGGGGACTCCGCGAGGCCGGCGATGGCGGTGAGGGTCGGGGTGAAGTACGTTCCCCGGCGCCGCATCTCGCGCAGGGTGCGCTCGCCGACGAACGCGCCGTGCTCCAGGGAGCGGATGCCCGCCATGACGGCGTCGTGGCAGCCCTGCTCGCTGTAGCTGTGGCAGAGGACGCCGCGACCGCCCCGGCGGGCCGCCGCGACGATCTCGGCGAGCTGCTCGCGCGAGTAGACCTGGGCGAGCGGGTCCTGCTCCGGGAGCCCGGCGCGCTCGTTGACCCGGGTCTTGACGACGTCCGCGCCCCGCGCGAGGTTCACCTCCACGACCCGTCGGAGCGCCTCCGCCGAGCGCACCCCGCCCTTGAGGCGGGCCAGCGGAGTCAGGTCCGGGTCGGCGAGCACGGTGTCGCCGAGGTCCGGGGTGACGAACACTCCGGCGGCCCGCAGCCGCGGCGCGAGGGCGGGGCTGTGCCGGGCGAGTTCGCGGACGGCGATGTCCTGGTAGAACGAGGTCGATCCGCTGCGCGCGCTCGTCGCGCCCCGGAGGACCGCGTCGCGCGCCTCCGCCGCGGTGCTGAGGTGGATGTGGGCGTCCACCAGGCCCGGCAGGATCCAGCGGCCGTGCGCGTCGAGCGTCCCGACGCCCTGCGGCACGGTGACGGTGCCCCGGCGGCCCGCCGCCCGGACGGTGCCGTCCTCGATGACGACGACGGCGTCCTCGGTGACCTCGCCGGTCGCCGGGTCCAGGAGGGTGCCGCCCCGGATCACCAGGTGACCGGCGCGTGCCGGGGTGCCGGGGGTCCGGCGCCCCGAACCGGAGGCGGGGCCGTCGGCGGCGGTCGCCCGCCCCGCCGCGGCCACGGTGCCGGCGAGGGCGGCCGCTCCGGCGAGGACGCCGCGGCGGGTCACGGCGGGGGAGGGCGGGGGGATGGCTTCGACGCACATGGGTGCTCCTTGGGGGAGTGGTCGAGGGCTTCCCCGTTTTGTATACCAAGCCGAAGGCGGCGGACAAGGGAGGGGGGTGAAGGAATCGGAGACACGCATTCCATGCGGCTTTCGTCCCGGTTCAGGGTGTCAGGGATGCGCGACCGGGCAGTCCTGGTATACGAATGGAGGGAAGGGTGCTACTCCGCCGACCGCCGCGCCGCCTACCGTCGCGCCCGACCGCCGCGCGCCGACCGCCCCCTCAGGCGTCGCCGAACAGGGACCGCAGGGCGACCGCCCGGCTGTCCCGCACGTGGAGCAGCGTGCTCGCCGCGGCCGCCTCGGCGTCCCCGGCGGCGATGTGCCGGTACATCTCGGCGTGCTGGGCCCTCATGTGCGCCGGCTCCTCGCGCAGGCCGAACACCAGGCGCAGCTGCCAGCTGAGCTGCTCCATGGTGCGGGCCAGCAGCGGGTTGCCCGCCATGGCGACCATGCTCTCGTGGAAGGCGGTGTGGGCGGCCACCTCCCGCGTCGCCTCGTCCGCGGCGGCCGCCCGCTCGGCCTGGTGCAGCGCCGCCTCCAGGGTGGCGAGCCCCTCGGTGTCGCCCGCCGCGCGCGCCCGCGCCGCGAGCCGGGACGCCTGGACGGTGAGCGGCTCCCAGACCTCGTACAGGTGCTCCACGTCGGCGCGTTCGAGCCGGCGGACGCGGACCCCGCTGTGCGGGAGCAGCTCCAGGAGGCCCTCGGAGACCAGGGCGCGCAGCGCCTCGCGCACCGGCACGCGCGACATGCCGAGCTCCTCCGCGACCTCGCGCTCCACCAGACGGGCGCCCTGGGCGTACCGCCGGTCCACGATGCGCTGGAGGACCGCCTCACGCGCGCGCCTGCCCATCGGGACCCCGGCCTTGTCGCCGGCCCCGCCGTCCGGGGTCGCGGCCGTCGCGTCGGCCCGTCGTCCGTCCGTCACCCGTGCCGCCCTCTTCCCTGCTCCGCCGTGCCCGCCCGTCCCCGCGCGCGGGGTGTCCGGGGCGAGGATACGACGCTTCGGAGCCGCCCCCGGCGGCGCGCGCCGCTCACCGGCCGGGCCGTCGGGGTCTGTTGGTCCCCGCTGTTCGGCCCCGGCTGTGGTACTGCCTTACAGAGACATCGTCAGGTTTGGGCTGAAATGCCGCTCTTCCCGTGAAAGGTGTGATCTGTGTCGCAGGAAGACCAGGAGCCGGACGGCCGCCGAACAGGCGCCGAGCCGGGCGGACGGGAGACGTTGCCGGTGACGGCCGACATCCCGGGCCACCCCTCCGAACACCAGCGCGCCCGTACCGACCGGATCGTGTTCGGTGTCACCGCCGTCCTGACCGTGGCGTTCGTCGTCTGGGGCGCCACCGCCACCGACAGTCTGGAGAGCGTGTCGAGCGACCTCCTCGACGGACTGATCCGCAACGGCGGCTGGGCGTTCATGCTCGCCGCGTCCGGCTTCGTCGTGTTCGCGCTCTGGCTGGCCGTCAGCCGGTACGGCCGGATCACGCTGGGCCAGGAGAGCGAGGGCCCGGAGTTCCGCACGGTGTCGTGGATCGCCATGATGTTCAGCGCCGGCATGGGCATCGGGCTGATGTTCTACGGCGTGAGCGAGCCGCTCGCCCACTACGGCACGCCGCCGCCCGGCACCCACCCCGTCGACTCGGCCGAGCGCATGCAGACCGCCATGGCCACCACGCTCTTCCACTGGACGCTCCATCCGTGGGCGATCTACGCGGTCGTCGGACTCGCCATCGCCTACTCCACGTTCCGCAAGCGGCGCCGGCAGACCATCAGCGCGGTGTTCGTCCCGCTGATGGGCGAGCGGGCGGCGTACGGCGGTCCCGGCCGGGTCATCGACATCCTCGCCATCTTCGCCACCCTGTTCGGCTCCGCCGCCTCGCTCGGTCTGGGCGCGCTCCAGATCGGCAGCGGCTTCGAGGAACTGAACTGGATGGAGAAGACCGGCACCGGACTGCTCGTCGCCATCATCGCCGTCCTGACCGTGGCCTTCGTCTTCTCCGCCATCTCCGGGGTGGAGAAGGGCATCCAGTGGCTCTCCAACATCAACATGGTGCTCGCCGCGGTGCTCGCCGTCTTCGTCTTCATCGCGGGCCCCACCATCATCGTGCTCGACCTGCTGCCGACCTCGATCGCCGCCTACATCGACGACCTCCCGCAGCTCGCCGGCCGGACGGAGGCGACCAGCGGGGCCGAGATCCACGACTGGCTGGGCAGCTGGACCGTCTTCTACTGGGCCTGGTGGATCTCCTGGACGCCCTTCGTCGGCATGTTCATCGCCCGGATCAGCCGCGGCCGCACCATCCGCCAGTTCGTCGGCGGGGTCATCCTGGTGCCCAGCACCGTCAGCCTCGTGTGGTTCGCCATCTTCGGCGGCACGGCGATGAAGCTGAGCGAACAGGGCGACCTGGCGGGCGAGACGACGCCGGAGGGGCAGCTCTTCGGCGTGCTCCAGCAGTTCCCGATCACCGGCACGATGAGCCTGCTCGTGATGATCCTCGTCGGGATCTTCTTCGTGTCCGGCGCGGACGCCGCGTCGATCGTCATGGGCACGCTCTCCCAGCGGGGCGCGTTCGAACCGACCCGCCCCGTGGTGGTGTTCTGGGGCGTGGTGACCGGCGCGGTCGCCGCCATCATGCTCCTCATCGGCGACGGCCAGGGCGACGCCCTCGCGGGCCTGCAGAACCTCACGATCCTGGTCGCGGCCCCGTTCGTGCTCGTGATGATCGGCATGTGCGTGGCGCTGATGCGGGACCTCCGCAAGGACCCGCTGATCGTCCGCGGCGAGGTCGGCACCGAGGTCGTCGAACTCGCCGTGATCGCCGGCCACGAGCAGTACGACGGCGACTTCGAACTCCGCATCGGCCCCGGCGGCCAGGACTCCGACACGCCCTGAGCCGCTCCGGCGCGCTCACGCCCTGCCCGCCGCCTTCTGGGTGCGGCGGGACAGGGAGTCGACCACCACCGCGGCCAGCAGCACCGCGCCCGTGATCATGAACTGGACGGCGTTGCTCACGCCCATGATGTTCATGCCCGACTGGATGGAGCCGATCACCAGGGCGCCGAGCAGCGCCGACCACACCGTGCCGCGGCCGCCGAAGAGGCTCGTACCGCCGATGACGGCCGCGGCGATCACGTTCATCAGCAGGTTCCCGCCGCCGGAGGTCTGGCTCGCGGACTGGATCTGCCCGGCGAGGAAGAGGCCGCCGACCGCCGCCATGGTCCCGGCGATCGAGAAGACCGTCATCCGGATGAACGGCACGCTGATGCCCGCCCTGCGCGCACCCTCGATGTTCCCGCCGACCGCGAAGATCCGGCGGCCGTACGTGGTGCGCCGCAGCACGAAGTCCAGCACCACCAGCAGGACCAGGAAGATCAGCAGCGCGAGCGGCAGCCCCTGGTACTGGTTGAGGATGTACGCGGTGGCGAAGGCGAGCGCGGCGATGACGACGGTCCGCAGCACGATCTCGGAGAGCGGCCGGAACGGCACCCGGGCCGCCCGGCGCCGCTGGGCGTCCAGCAGCGAGGCCGCCAGGAACAGTCCGACCCCCACCGCCGCCGCCACGTACGCGGCGGCCGGGCTGTGGTAGATCGTCGAGTACAGCTTGGAGACGATGCTCTCGCTGGGGATGTTCACCGTGCCGCTGGTGCCGAGGACCTGGAGCATGAGCCCGTTCCAGGCGAGGTTGCCCGCCAGGGTCACCACGAACGCCGGCACCCCCACCTTCGCGAAGAAGAACCCCTGGATGAGCCCGACCGCCGCGCCGCCCGCGATCGCGACGAGCAGCGCGAGCCACTCGTTCATGCCGTTCAGGACGTTGAGCACGGCGAAGATCGCGGCGCACAGACCGCTGACCGAGCCGACGGAGAGGTCGATCTCGCCCAGCAGGAGGACGAAGACGATCCCGACGGCGATCATGCCCGTGCCGACGATCTGCTGACTGAGGTCGGACAGGTTCTGCGCCGACAGGAACGTGCTGTTCAGACTGCCGAACACGGTCCAGATGATGATGACGGCGAGCACGACGGGCAGCGAGCCCAGTTCGCCGCTGCGCATCCTGCGCCGGAACTCGCCGAGGTACCCCTTGATGCCCTCCTCGCGGACGAGGAGCCGGGTGTCGACGGCGGGCACGGCACCGGGCGCCGGTTCCTGGCTGCCCGCGTCGGGGGAACCGCCGGAGGGGTCGCGGCCACGGTCGCGTCTCATCGCTCCTCCTCCTGCTCCCGCTTGCGCGCCTGACGGCGGGTGACGGCGCTGTCGGTGGCCCCCGTGATCGCGGAGATGATCTCCTCGGTGGTGGTCGAGCGCTTGTCGAAGAAGCCGTTGTTGCGGCCGAGGCGCATCACCGCGATGCGGTCGGCGACCGCCATCACGTCCACCATGTTGTGGCTGATCAGAATGGTGCCGAGGCCCTGCTCACGGAGCCGTTCGACGAGGTCGAGCACTTCGGCCGTCTGCTCCACCCCCAGGGCGGCGGTGGGCTCGTCCAGGATGACGACCTTCGGCGCGCCGATCAGCGAGCGGGCGATCGCGACCGTCTGCCGCTGACCGCCGGAGAGGGAGGCCACGGGGATGCGGACGCTCGGGATGCGGATGGACAGGGTGTCAAGGAGTTCACGCGCCCGCTGGTCCATGCGGACCTCGTCGAGCACGCCGAACCGCCGCAGCTCCCGGCCGAGGAACAGGTTGGCGACCACGTCGAGGTTGTCGCACAGCGCCAGGTCCTGGTAGACGGTGGCGATCCCGAGGTTCTGGGCGTCGTGCGGCCGGCTGATGGAGACCGGCCGCCCCTCCCAGGTGATGACGCCCTCGTCGGGCGGGTTCACCCCGGCGATCGACTTGACCGCGGTCGACTTGCCGGCGCCGTTGTCGCCGACCAGCGCGACCACCTCACCGGGATGGACGTCCAGGTCGAAGTCCTTCAGGGCCTGGACCGCGCCGAACCGCTTGGAGATCCCCCGAAGGGAGAGCACGGGTGGCTCCGGCAAGGGAACCGCCTCCTCCGCTCGCCCGGCCGCGCGGACCGCCCCGCCCCGCGGGGCGGAGGGACCGCGCGCCGGGATGGAACGCCCGGGACCGGAGGGTCCGGGACGGACCTGCCGTGCGCCCGGGCGGAAAGCTGCGCGCCGGGACGGAATCGCCGCGCGCGGCTACTGGAGACCGGCTTCCTTGCAGGCGGCGGCGTACGTCGGGGTGCAGATCTCCTGCACCGTGTACAGGCCGTCCTTGACGACGGTGTCCTTGATGTTGGTCTTGTCGACCACGACCGGCGTCAGCAGGTTGGCCGGGACCTTCTGGCCGCTGCCGCTGGTGACGGTGGTGGGGACCAGGTCGGCCGGCAGGGGCTTGCCCTCGGCGAAGTCGACCGCCATCGTGGCGGCGATGTCCGCCTCCGGCTTGTACGGCTTCATGACCGTGATCGTCTGGGTGCCCAGCAGGATCCGCTGGATCGCGTCGAGCTGGGCGTCCTGGCCGGTCAGCGGCACGTTCATGCCCGCCGCCTTCAGGGCGGTCGCGATGCCCGCGGCCAGTCCGTCGTTGGCCGAGTAGACACCGACGATCTTGTCCTTGCCCAGGGCGCTGATCGCGCCGGACATCTGCTGGTTGGCGTTGTTCGGGTCCCAGTTCGGTGTGTCGTACTCCTTGCCGATCTTCACCTTGCCGTCCAGGACCGAGTGCGCGCCGGCCTTGAACTCCGCCGCGTTCGGGTCCGTCGGCGACCCGTTGTGCATCACGATCTCGCCTGTCCCGGCCTTGTCGCCGAGGGCGTCGAGGAGCGCCTGGCCCTGCAGTTCGCCCACCTTGCGGTTGTCGTACGAGACGTACGAGTCGACCGGGCCCTGCGCGAGGCGGTCGTAGGCGACGACCTTCACGCCCGCGTCGTGGGCCTTCTGCACGGACGACTGGATCGACTTGGCGTCCACGGCGTCCAGGATGAGGACCTTGTCGCCCTTGGCGAGCGCCGTGTTCACCTGCTGCTGCTGGGTCGTCGCGCTCTCGGCGGCGTTGTAGTAGTCGATCTGGGCGTCCGGTGCCAGTTCCTTGATCTTGGCTTCGATGTACGGCCGGTCGAACTTCTCGTACCGCGTGGTCTTGCTCTCCGGCAGCAGCAGACCGATCCGCACGTCCTGCCGCTGCGCCGACGCCGCGCCGGGCTGGGCCGCCCCGCTGGTCGCCACCGCGCCCAGACAGAGGGCGGTGGCCCCGGCGAGGGCTATCGCACCCCGCAATCTACGGGTCATGGGAGGCTCCTTCCGTACTCCGCCCTCCCGCCGCCTGATGAGCACGGGACGGAGGATGCACATGTGGCCTATATATCGACATTAGCGTCAAGCTGGGGTCCGGCAAGCGGGTGAAGCCCCACCGCTCCCGGCCCGAGCGGCGACCGCACCGCGCTCCGGCCGGGCCCCGGGCCCGGCCGGATCACTGCGAGTGCCGTGCCCGCCCCGCCCCGTCCTCGCGGGCCGCCCCCGGCATGCGGCATCCTGGCGGCATGCCGACCCCGCAGACCCTCAGCTCCCGGGACCCGCTGGCCGCAGCCGTCACCGAGGCCGTCGTCACCGGCGACCTCGCCACCCTGCGGGCGCTGCTCGCCGCGCATCCCGGACTCGCCACCGCGCGGATCGCCGAGGACCGCGCGGGCTGGGGCCCCGGCGAACGGAGCCTGCTGCACATCGCCGCCGACTGGCCCGGCCACCGGCCGCGCGGCCCGGAGACCGTCGCCCTCCTCGTCGAGGCCGGCGCGGATCCGGACGCCCGTTTCGCGGGCGCCCACCGGGAGACCCCTCTGCACTGGGCGGCGAGCAACGACGACGTGCCCATGATCGACGCGCTCCTCGCCGCCGGAGCCGACATCGAGGCCGACGGAGCGGTCGTCGCCGACGGAACCCCGCTGACCGACGCCCGCGCCTTCGGACAGTGGCGCGCGGCCCGCAGACTGCTCGAACACGGCGCCCGCCCCACCTTCCAGGACGCCGCGACCCTCGGCCTTCTCGACCTGGTGGAGGCCGGTCTCGCCGTCCGCCCCGCCCCCTCGCCCGACGAGATCGACGCTGCCTTCTGGGGCGCCTGCCAGGGCGACCGGCCCGATGTCGCCGCCCGCCTCCTCGACGCCGGCGCGGACATCGACCGGATCGGCTGGGACGGCCTCACTCCGCTCGACGTCGCCCGCGCCGAGAACGCCGGGGAGACCACCGCCTGGCTGCTGGCGCGAGGCGCCCGGACGGCCGCGCAGCGGGCGGCGGCGGACGGCGCCTGAGCACCGGGACCGGCGCCCAGGGCGTCAGTACACGTCCCGCACGTACCGCCGGTCGGCGGCCAGCCGCTTGACGTACGCCCCCGCCTCCGCCGCGTCCATGCCCCCGTGCGCGACGGCGATGTCGCGGAGCGCGCGGTCCACGTCCTTCGCCATCCGGGCCGCGTCGCCGCAGACGTAGAAGTGGGCGCCGGACCGGAGCCAGGACCAGAGCTGCGGTCCGTGCTCCCGCATCCGGTCCTGCACGTAGACCTTGGCGCGCTGGTCCCGGGAGAAGGCGGTGTCGAGGCGGTCGAGCGTGCCGTCGGCCAGCAGGGCGGTGAGCTCCTCCTCGTAGTAGAAGTCCGTGGCCCGGTGCTGCTCGCCGAAGAAGAGCCAGTTCGGGGCCCGGTGGCCGAGCGCGCGGCGCTCGTCGAGGAAGCCGAGGAAGGGCGCCACACCGGTGCCGGGACCCACCATCACCATCGGCGTCGACGGGTCGGCGGGCGGCCGGAAGTGCGGGGCGCGCCGGACGTGCACGGGGACCGGAGCACCGGAGTCGGCGTCCGCCAGGAACTGCGAGCAGACGCCCTTGCGGGGACGCCCGCGGCGGTTCTCGTAGCGGACCACCGAGACGGTGACGGACACCCGGTGCGGGTCGGTGAGCGGACTGGAGGAGATCGAGTACAGCCGGGGCGCGAGCCGCCCCAGGACCTCGGCCCACTCCTGCGCGCCGGCGCGGACGGGGTGTTCGGCGAGGACGTCCACGGCCTGCCGGCCCCAGGCCCAGCGGGCGAGCCCGTCCTTGTTGTCGGGCCGCAGGAGCCGCTTGAGCTCGCGGTCGCCGGTCCGCTCGGTGACGAAGGCGAGGAGGGCGGGCGTGGCACGGGTGATGTCGAGGTGGCGGTGGAGCGCCTCGCCGAAGGCGACCGTCCCCCGGTCGCGCAGGTCCACCGGGGACTCCGCGTCGAGACCGGTGACGGCCAGCCATTCGGCCACCAGATCCGGGCAGTTGACGGGCTGCACGCCGAGCGCGTCCCCGCTCTCGTACCCGAGGGGCGCCCCGTGCTCCCGGGTGTCGAAGGTGAACCGCCGGACCTCCTTGCCCGCGCCCGGCAGGCTGAGCAGCCGGTTCCCGACGAGGCGGGCGGGGGTGGTCGCCGGGCCGGACCGCCGGGGAGCGGCGGACGGCGGTACGGCCCCCGGGGAGCCGGCGGACCGGGCGGGCGCCGGCGGCCCCTGCTCGCCCGCGAGCCCGGCCAGGACCTGGTCGAGCCAGGCCAGGGCGGAGGCCTCGTAGTCGGGTTCGCAGTCGGTACGCGGTGCCAGGCGGACGCCGCCCAGCTCGTCCAGCCGCCGGTCGAGGCGCCGCCCGTGCCCGCAGAAGTCGCCGTACGAGGAGTCCCCGAGGGCCAGGACGGCGAAGCGGCGGCCGTCGAGGCGCGGCGTGTCGGGGGCGGTCAGCGCGTCCCAGAACCCGGAGCCGTTGTCCGGCGCGTCGCCGTCCCCGAAGGTGCTGGTGATCAGCAGCAGGTCGGCGGCGGGCGGCAGCGCCCCGAGGGCGGTCCCGTCCATGCCCGCGAGCGCGGCCCGGTGGCCGGCCGAGACGAGCCGCTCGGCGGCGGCCGCCGCGAAGTCCTCGGCGTTGCCGGTCTGCGAGGCCCACAGGACGACGACCTCCCGGCCCGCCGCGGCGACTGCGCCGACGGCGGGTGCGGTCGACGGCACGCGGGAGTACAGGCCGGCCAGCACCCCGTTCGCCCACCGGGCGCGGTCCTCGCGGAAGGGCGCGTCGGCCGGCAGCACCGGCACCCCGGGCGCGCCCGACTCCAGCCCGGCGAGGAAGCCGACGAGGTACTGCCGCTCCTCGGCGGAGAGGACGGGCGGCGGGGCGGTGCCGAGGCCGAAGGCGGCCGCGGGCCCGGGCGGCAGGGCGCCGCTCGGGAGGGCCGTCGGCGGCGCCGCGGGGGCCTCTCGGGCGACCGGCGCGGGCAGCGCGGCCCGGACCCGGACCGGGGCCGCCACCCGCGTCAGGGCCACCGCGCACACCTTGAGCTCGGGCTGGAAGGAGAGCGGGTCGACGGCGTCCTGGGTGACGGCGTTGACGCAGAGGTCCTCGCCGAAGAGGTCGTTCCAGTGGAACGGCGCGAAGCAGCTGCCCGGCGCCACGCGGTCGGTGACCACGGCGGGCAGGACGGCCTTCCCGCGCCGCGAGACGATCTCCACCGCGTCGCCCTCCGCGATCCCGAGCCGCGCGGCGTCCCCGGGATGCAGCTCGACGAACGGCGCCGGGTTCAGCCGGTTCAGCCGGGCGACCCTGCCGGTCTTGGTGAGGGTGTGCCACTGGTGCTGGAGCCGGCCGGTGTTGAGGACGAACGGGAAGAGGTCGTCCGGCATCTCGGCCGGGTCGACGTGCGGACGGGCGTGGAAGACGGCCCGGCCGCTCGGGGTCGGGAACACCGGTCCCGTGCCGGGCCCGCCGCCGTTCCCCCCGACGTACCTGATCGGGTTCCGTGCGGGGCCTCCGCTCGCGGCCGGCCACTGGACGGGGGTGCCGCGCAGCCGCTCGTACGACACCCCGCTCAGGTCGTAGCCGGTCCTCGGGTTCCCGGCGCGCCGGATCTCCTCGAAGACCTCCTCGGCGCTGTCGTACGAGAACGCCTTCTCGTAGCCCATCGCGCAGGCGATGCGGGCGATGATCCGCCAGTCGGGGAGCGCCTCCCCGGGCGGGTCGACGGCGGCCCGGGTGAGGGTGAGGCCGCGCTCGCTGTTGATCAGGACGCCCTCGGTCTCGGTCCACAGGGCGGCGGGCAGCACCACGTCCGCGTGGGCGTTGGTCTCGGTGTCGGCGAACGCGTCCTGGGTGACGACGAGTTCGGCGGCCCGCAGGCCCTCGACGACGGTGGCGCGGTTGCCGACGGAGGCGACCGGGTTGGTGCAGATGATCCAGCAGGCCTTGATCTCGCCGTCCGCCATGCGCCGGAAGAGGTCGACGGTGCCCTGACCCGAGCCGTCCTCGCGGATCGTGCCGGGCGGGAGGTCCCAGAGCTCCTCGGTGAAGGCGCGGTCCTCGGCCACCAGGACCGAGCGCTGGCCGGGGAGGCCGGGGCCCATGTAGCCCATCTCGCGGCCGCCCATCGCGTTGGGCTGGCCGGTCAGCGAGAAGGGGCCCGACCCGGGACGGCAGATCGCACCGGTCGCCAGGTGCAGGTTGACCAGGGCGTTGGTGTTCCAGGTGCCGTGGGTCGACTGGTTCAGCCCCATGGTCCAGCAGCTGGTCCATTCGCCCGCCGCGCCGATCCACTCGGCGGCGGTGCGGAGGTCGGCCTCGGGTATGCCGGTGACGCGGGCGACGGCGGCCGGCGGGTAGTCGGCGAGGAACGCGGGCATCGCCTCCCAGCCCTCGGTGTGCGCGGCGATGAACGCGGGGTCGGTGCGGCCGTTCTCGTGCAGCAGGTGCAGGAGCCCGTTGAGCAGGGCGAGGTCGGTGCCGGGCCGGACGCGCAGGAACAGGTCCGCCTTCTCGGCGGTGGCGGTGCGGCGCGGGTCGACGACGATCAGCTTCGCGCCGGCCTTGACCCGCTCCATCAGGCGGAGGAACAGGACGGGGTGGCAGTCGGCCATGTTGGAGCCGATGACGAGGAAGACGTCGGCCAGGTCGAGGTCGTCGTACGAGCCGGGCGGGCCGTCGGCCCCCAGGGACAGCTTGTAGCCGGTGCCGGCGCTCGCCATGCAGAGCCGCGAGTTGGACTCGATCCGGTGGGTGCCGATGAACCCCTTGGCCAGCTTGTTGGCGAGGTACTGGGCCTCCAGGCTCATCTGGCCGGACACGTACAGCGCGAAGGCGTCGGGCCCGTGCTCGTCGACGATCGCCCGCAGCCGGCGGGCGGTCTCGACGAGGGTCCGCTCGGTGTCGGCGGGTACGGGGTCGGCACCGCGCTCCTCGCGGACGAGCGCGGTGGTCAGCCGTCCGGGGGCGGCGAGCAGGTCGGCGGTCGTGGCGCCCTTGGTGCACAGGCGTCCGCGGTTGGCGGGGTGGTCCGGGTCGCCGCTCGCCCTGAGGACGGTGCGGCGTCCGTCGGGTCCGGCGCCGATGTCGAGGAGCAGGCCGCACCCCACGCCGCAGTACGAGCAGACGGTCCGGATCCGGTCGGGCGTACCTGCCGTACCGCCCCCGGGGGTCGGCGTGTCCTGTCGGGTCACCGGGGCGCCTCTCTGTGGAACCGTTCGAGCCCCGACCGTACGCAAGAGCGATGACACCCGTGTCACCCGGGCCGATCTCGGCCCGTAACACCGTTCGCACAGCGGCACCGGGCGCGGTGTGAGGACTCCGGCGCACGGCGTCAGGGGGCGGTGGCGCCCCCGGCGGTCCCGGGCGTGCCGGGTGCGTCGGTGGCGCGGAGCAGCCTCAGGAAGGCCTTGAGCCCGGTGATGATCTCCTCGTTGTCGGTGAGGCGGTTCACCGTCGACTCGAACTCCCGCGCCAGCGCGGCGATCCTCCGGTCGGTCTCGTCGGCCCGCTGGTGCGCGGAGAGCGCGACGGCGTCCACCGTGCGGCGCAGCTCGGCCAGGGCCCGGTACTGCTCCTCCGTCCTCTTGTCCATGGTCGTCGCACCGCTCTCCAGGGCGGCGACCCGCCCGGTCAGGGCCACCACGTCGTCGCGCGGGAACGTCACGTCCTCCAGCAGCACCCCGAGGCGGCCGCGCAGTTGCCCGAAGTACGCCCCGGCCGGCCGGAAGAACGTGCTGAGGAGGAAGAACCCGGCGAACCAGTAGCCCGCCGCGCGGCCGGTCGCCGCGGCCACGGCGAGCGCCGCGCCGGCCGTCGCCACGTGCCCGGCGACGGCGAGCCGCAGCATCCCGCGGGCGATGCGCCGCGCCTCGGCGTCCCGCTCCCCGGGGACGTCGATGCCCTTGCCGCGGCTGATCGCGATCTCGGCGAGGACCGAGTGGGCCCGGAAGTACAGGTTCCACGGCAGGGTGAGGAGCAGCAGGAGCCAGAGCAGCCCGAGAACGCCCGCTCCCACGGCGAGCACCGTTCCGGGCGGCGCGCCCACCGCGTACGCCAGCACCAGCGCGCCGACCGCGCAGCCCGCCGCCAGGAACACCCCCACGACCTTGCTCATGCCGCCCCCTCCGAGCCCGTCCGCATCCGGCGCCATCGTCCCGCCGGGCCCCGGTCCCGGCCATGAGTACGTGTACTCAGATCGGGGCGCGGAGCCGTCCCCGGCGGTGCCGCGGGGGACGGCACGGGCGGACGGGGTCAGCTGATCGCGAGCGGGTCCCCCGGCGCGAGCGCGGCCGCGATCCGCTCGGCGACCACCTCGGCCTGGTTGCCCTCGGGGGTGGTGGCCGTCTGCGTCGCCGAGACCGCGATGGCGAGCCGCTCGGAGGGGAGGTACGCCTGGATCGCCGCGTACCCGGAGAACGACGGGTTCTGCACGATCCAGCCGTTGACCACGATGACCCCGAGACCGAAGTGCTTGGCTTCGGTCTGCTTGAGGCAGATCGTGGCGGGACAGGTGGCCGTCTCGCCGCCGAGACCGACGGTGCCCGGGTCGAGCAGGGTGCGGTACGAGCGGGGCGAGAGCAGCTCGCCCGCGCCGATGGCCTGCGCCGAGCGGGCCAGGTCGCAGATGTCGGTGGTGATGACCGCGCCCGGGGCGGTCGTCCACGACGGGTTCCAGAACGTGGACTCCTCGTACAGTCCGCGGTCCGAGGTGAAGGCGTGCAGGACGGGGCTCGGGATGTCGGGCGTGAAGTTGTTCCGGGTGTTCCGGAGCTCCAGCGGACCGGTGACCTTCTCCCGCACCAGCCGGTCGATCCGCACGCCCGTGATCTTCTCCAGGGCCTCGACCAGGTAGACGTAGTTGGCGTGCGAGTAGCTCCAGCTCGTGCCCGGCTCGTACCAGAAGGAGTGGCGGAGCGGGAACGCGACCAGCTCCTCGGGGGTCCAGGCCTTGAACGGGTGGGTCCCCAGCTCCGCGCCGAACGCCGGGTCGGTGACGTAGTCGTGGAGGCCCGTGGTGTTGGACGCCAGCATGCGCAGGGTGATCCGGTCCGCCTGGGGCAGGTCGGGAAGCCAGTGCTCGACGGTGTCGTCGAGCCGGACGCGCCGCTCCTCGACCAGCCTGAGGAGGGCCGTCCCGATGTGGGCGAAGGCCACGGAGCCGGCCCGGAAGTGCATGGCCGGCTCGGCCGGGACGCCGGTCATGGACTCGCCGAGCGCGTCCGTGAGGACCTCGCGCCCGTCGACCGTGACCCGCACCTGCACGGCGTTGAGCCGGAGGTCCTCCTTGGCCTGCCGGGTGATCTCCAGGACCCTTCGTCCCTGGCCGCCGAGGTGGCCCGGGGTCCGCACGCAGTCGGAGCCGCGGCCGCCGGGACTCCCGGCGGCCGCGGGGGCGACGGCCGCCGTCTGGGTGGCGAGGGCGAGGACGGCGGCGCAGAGCAGGGCCCTGCGGAACCGCGCGCGCGTGCGCGGGAAGTGGGGGGTGTGCGTCATGTCCCGCACTATCTCGGGGCGAGGGGTCGGCCCGAGGGGGAACACTCCGCGGACCGCGCGAGTACCGCCCGTGTGGGGCAGACGAGGGCCCCTCCGGCCGGGGTCCCGGTCCCGAGGGGGCCGTCGCGGCGCGCGGCCGGGCGGTCAGGCGGTGGTGCCGTCGCGCGGCGGCGGCGGGCCCTCCGCGCGCACCGCGCGGACCACGACCACGATCACGCAGAAGGCGATGAGCATCTCGGCCCAGAAGAAGGCCAGGTAGTCCAGGAGGCTGCCGATGGGCGGCGCTCCCGGGGCGGTGTTGCGGAAGGCGGCCAGGGCGAACAGGGTGGCCGCCATCCAGCCGAGCGCCGGCCAGGTCAGGCCCATGCGCCGCCGCACGAGGTGCCGGCCGCCCATGAGGACGGCGACGGCGAGGGCCCACATCGCCAGCATCATGAAGACCGAGAAGACGAGGACGCTGCGGGAGCGCGCCACCTCCGCGGTGAACACGGCCGCGCCCTTGATCTCCGCGGTGTCGACGGCGAGGGAGAACAGGGCGTCCCGGTTGGTGAGCGTCATGCGGACGGGGACGGGCTCGCCGCCCTGCACGGCGCCGAACTCCATGTCCGCGTCGTACGCGTCGAAGGGGTAGTCCGTGATCGGTCCGCCGGTCAGGGCGACCGGTACGTCGACCGTGGCGATCCTGCTGTGTGCGGGGAAGGTGAGGTCCCCCCGCACGGACGAGGAGGTCTGGAGGGTCAGGTTCTCGGCGGGGGAGACGCCGCCCGCCTCCGCGAGCGCGCCGCGGGGCGTGACGAGCAGGCGCAGGACCAGTTCCCGGCCGGCGGCGTCGACGCGCTGGACGGAGGCGTCGATGTCGATCCGGTCGGGGGCCTGTCCTCCGGCGGTGTAGCGGGTGTCCAGGTCCTGGCGTTCGCCGAACTGGAGCCAGAGGCCGCAGAGGGCGGCCGCCGCGACGGCCAGGAGGACGAGCCCGGCGCTCAGCGGCCCGCCGGGGGGCCGTGGTTGACGTCGCTTCTCGGACACGGACGGGCTCCAGGGGGAGAGACGGGGTTCGGCGGGCGGGGGAGGGGAGGCGGTCAGGCGGCGGGCCTGCCCGGCTGGTCGTGCGTCGCGCAGTGGATGCCGCCGCCGCCCGAGGCGATGGTGTCGATCTGCACCTGTACGACCTCGCGGTCGGGGAACTGGTCCTGGAGGATGCCCCGGGCGCGGTCGTCGGCGGTCCGGTCGCCGAACCGGGGCATGAAGACCGAGCCGTTGGCGACGTAGAAGTTGGCGTAGGTCGAGACGAAGTCGTCGCCCTCGCCGGTGATCCGGTCGAGGTCGGGCTGCGGGAGGTCGATGATCTCGAAGCGCCGGCCGCGGGCGTCGGTGGCCCGGCTGAGGACCGAGCGGGCCTGGTCGGCCGAGCGGGACCAGGAGTCCGGGGGAGTGCCGGGGAAGGCCTGGTCGAGCAGGACGACGCCGGGGGCGGTGAAGCGGACGAGGCTGTCGACGTGGGCGTCGGTGATGTCCTCGCCGCGGACGCCCGCGAGCCAGACCACCTTCTCGACGCCGAGGGTCTCGATCAGCTCGTCCTCGATCTGGTCCCGGGTCTTCCCCCGGTTGCGGTTGTCGTTGACGATCGAGCTCTCGGTGACGAGGAGCGTGCCCTCGCCGTCGGTCTCGAAGGAGCCGCCCTCGGCGACGAGGGGGGCCACCTCGCGGGGGATGCCGTACTTGCGGAGCAGCAGCCGGCCCACCTGCGCGTCGTTGGTGTGCTCCTGCTTGTTGCCCCAGCCGTTGAAGTTGAAGTCGATTCCGACGAGCTCGTCGCCGTCCTCCACGAAGACGGGCACGGTGTCGCGGGCCCACAGGTCGTCGACCGGCATCGCGATCACCTCGACCTGGGAGCCGCAGGCCCGCTGGGCCGCGGCGACCTGGGCCGGCCGGGCCATCATGACGACGGCCTCGTACGCGGAGACGGCCCGCGCGATGCGGGCGATGTCCTCCCGGACGGACGGGAGCTCGTCCCCCCAGACGGAGGTGAGCGCGGGCCAGGACATGAAGGTGCGGGTGTGGCTGTCCCACTCGGCGCCGAAGCGGCGCTCGCCGCCCGCGGCGGAGGGGCGGGCGGAGCCGGTGGCCGGGCCGGTGGTGGCGCCGGAGGCACCGGCGGGGGTGGAGTCACCGGGGCCGCAGCCCGCGGCGCCGAAGGCGAGGGTGCCGCCGACGGCGGCGAAGGAGAGCAGGGCCGTGCGGCGGGTGAGGACGGGATGGGACACGCTGTGCTCCGTTCATGGGCTGGCGAGAGTATCCGGCGGTGGCGGGCGGATCGTGGTGAAACGCGCCGCATGCCGGATTCGCGGGCCTGGGCCGCATGCGGGCGACCGGAGGGTTGCGATGGCCGGCGGCCCGGACGTGCGTGGGGGCGGGCCGTGCCGCCACTCGGGCACTGACTGGATTTTCAGTCAAGCTCGGTCGAGGCAGGGGGCGCCGGGGCAGTACGGGTCACGACAGGGCGCAGGGGTGCGCTCGGGCGCTCAGGGCTCCCCTGTGCGGTCGCATCCGAAAAGAAGGCCCACCGCCGGGCCGGGGTGCGACCGCCCTCACTCCCGGACCGTCCCGTGCGACGTCCCCCGTCGGCACCCCCGCCTCGCGGACCTCGGCCGAAGGGCCCGGTGAGGGGAGCCGATAGGGTTCGGGGCATGTCGTCTCGCAGTACTCAGATCCTGGAAGCCGCCGCCCGGGTGATCGCCCGGCGCGGTGTGCGCGGCCTGCGCGTGGAGGAACTGGCCGCGGAGGCCGGCGTCTCCACCGGCCTCATCTACTACCACTTCAAGGACCGGACCGGGATCCTGCGGCACACGCTGGAGTTCATCAACGACCGCGCCGAGCGGTACACCAACCAGCGCGACCCCGACGCCGAACCGCTCGGCCCGCGCGAGGAGCTCGACGAGGTCCTCCTCCTGGAGCTCCAGGACATCCCCGAGGTGCGGGAGAACAGCTCGGCCTGGGGCGAACTGCGGGCCAGCGCCGTCTTCGACCCGATCCTGCGCGAGGACCTCGCCCGGGCCACCCTGGTCTGGGTGCAGGAGGTCGCCGCCCTCCTGGGGCAGGTCCAGCCGATGGCTCCGGCGGCCGCCCTCGCCGCCGCCGCGGAGCGGCTGACCGCCCTCCTGGAGGGCCTCAGCATGCGCTGGCTGAGCGGCGGCATCGGGATCGAGCACGCGCGCACCCTGCTGCGCGAGGCCATCGCCGTCGAGCTGGCCTCGCTCGCCCGCCCGTAGCCGAGCGCGCGGGAGGGCGACCGGAGTCCCGAGTGCGCGGGAGGACGACCGGAGCTCCGACCGCCGGGTCGCGCGTCCGCGCGCCCGGCGGTCGCCGTCGTACGCCCATCGAGGGATCACCGAGTCGCGAGGGCGGACATATCGGGACACGATGACACTTCACGGCCCCTTCTCCCAGGAGGCGGGAATGGCTGAGCTGATCGTCATCGGGTACGACGACCCCCGGGTGGCCGAGCAGGCGTACGACACGGTGCACGAGCTGCAGCGCGACTACGTCGTGCACCTCAACGGCCTCGCGATCGTGTCCGTCGACGCCGACGGCGCCACCCACGTCGACACCGACAGCCGTGTCGTCGGCGTCTCGGCCGCCTCCGGCGCCCTGTGGGGAGCCATCTTCGGCCTGCTCTTCCTCTTCCCCGGCGTGGGGCTCCTGACCGGCGCCGCCCTCGGCGGCCTCGTCGGGAAGATCAGCAAGTCCGGGGTCGACGACCGGTTCCGCCGACAGGTGGAGGACCTCCTCAAGCCCGGCTCGGCGGCGCTCGTGATCATGGCCTCGAAGGTCACCGACGACAAGTTCACCGTGGCCATGCGGCCGCACGGCGGCACCGTCCTCAAGACCTCGCTCAGCGACGCCGACGAGCGGGAACTGGCCGAGCAGCTCGCCGGACCCGGATAGGGCCCGGCCCCTCCCCGCTCCGCCCGCCCCGCAGAACCGCCTGAACCCGCCAGGAAGGCCTCCCCATGGACCCCGCGCTCAGCAGCGACGTACTGGCGAAACTGCGCCAGCCCCGCCCGTACCCCGCCGTGTCCCTCGTGATGCCGACGCACCGCCGCGAGCCGGACAACGCCCAGGACCCCGTACGGCTCCGCAACCTGGTGGCCGCGGCGGAGAAGGCGATCCAGGAGGACCCGGCGATCCCCCGCGAGCGGCGCGCCGACGTCATCGACCAGCTGAGCCGCGCGGTGGCCGAGACCGACCTCGCCCACGCCGAGGACGGCCTGGTCCTCTTCGCGGCCCCGGGCGAGCACTACGTGTGGACCGTCGGCCGGTCGGTCCCCGAACGCGTCGTCCTCGCCGACACCTTCCTCACCCGCAACCTCGTCGCCGGCCAGGCCGCCGAACAGCCCTCCTGGGCGCTCGCGGTCTCGGCCGACCGCGTCTCGCTCTGGAGCGGCAGCCCCGAACGGTTCACCGAGCACACCGGCAACGGCTTCCCGCTCACCCGCGGCCTCGACGACCCGGACGCGGAGCGCAAGGAGCGCATCGGCGATCTGCCGAGCACCTTCCAGGACGAGGCCACCCGCCAGTTCCTGCGCGAGGCGCACACGGCCCTGCGCGCCGTCCTCGCCTTCGCCCCCCGACCGCTCTACGTGCTCGGCGAACCCGCCGCCGTCGCGCTCCTCGAGGACACCGGGCCGCTCCCGCGGGGCGCCACGACCCTGCACCACGGCGGCCTCGCCAAGGGGCCGGCCGCCGCGGTGCACGAGGCCGTCGAGCCCGCCCGCGCCGCCCGGGAGGCCGCCACGGCCACCACCGTCCTGGCCGAACTCGACGCCGCCCGGGGGCGCCGCGAGTTCGCCGGCGGCATCGACGAGGTGTGGCAGGCCGTCAAGGAGGGCCGGGTCCGGCTGCTCGCCGTCGAGGACCACTACCGGACCGTCGTGCGCGACGAGGGCGGCCACCTGGAGCCCGCGGAACCCGCCGAGCCCGGCACCCGGGACGACATGGTCGACGAGATCGTGGAGCGCGCCCTCGACACCGGCGCCGAGGTCCAGTTCGTCCACGACGACGCCCTGCTCGACATGGGCCGCATCGCCGGAGTCCTCCGGTACTGACCACGCCCGTGCCGCGGCCGCGCACCGGCCCCGCGGTCGACACCCTCCGGACACCATCCGACCCACCACGAACGCCCACGAGAAAGAGGACGGATCCTGTGAACCCCACATCGGAGCGCGGCCGCAGGCCGGTCCGCGCACGCGCGGTGAGCGCGGCCGCGGCCGTCGTCGTCACGGCCCTCGGCGCCGTCGGCCTCGTGTCCTGCGGCAGCGACGACGACACCGGAGGCACCGCCGTCAGCGAGCGCCCCACCGCCCCCGACACGGCCGGCTTCACGGGCGAACTCCCCTCCTCCGTCGCGTCCTCCGGGCAGGCGGCGATCGAGTCGGCCCGCGCGTCCGCGTCCTCCGCGGCGGCCTCCGCCTCCGCACGCGAGGCCGAGCGCAAGGCGTCCATCGGGGCCGAGGTCGAGCGCAGCCGCCGGGAGGCCGAGGAGGAGCTGAAGGATGTGCAGGCGCCGGGGAACGCGGGCGACGAGGTGGCGATGACGGGCAAGCCGCGCGCGGAGACCGGCGGCGTGCTCACCGTCGTCCTGAACATCACCAACACCACCGACGAGGAGGCCTCGTACGCCGTGCAGGTCGACTTCCTCGACCCCTCGGGCAAGGTCGTCGAGACGCAGTTCGTCGGCGAGGAGGACCTCGAACCGGGCGAACGCAGGCAGCCGCTGGTGATCAGCCGGCAGCCGGCCGACCCGGTGCTCACCCCGAAGCTCGTCAAGGCGCAGCGGTACTGACACAGGAGGAGAGCCGCATGTCCGAACTCATCGTCCTCGGCTACGACGACCAGGCCGTCGCGAACCGGGCGTTCGCCGCGGTGCAGGAGCTCGGGGAGAGCGATGCGGTCGAGCTGACCGGACTCGCCGTCGTGTCGGTGGACGAGGACGGCAGGACCCATGTGGACACCCCGGCCCGGCGGAAGGGGGAGACCGCGCTCTCGGCCACCGCCGGCGCCCTCTGGGGCCTGGTCCTCGGCATGATCATTCTGACGCCGGGGCTCGGCGTCGTGGGCGCCGCCGTGGGCGGGCTCATCGGCAGGCTCAACCGGATGGGCGTCGACAACGCCTTCCGCGACAAGGTCCAGGAGCTGCTGGCGCCCGGCTCGTCCGCCGTCGTGGTGATGGCCTCGCGACTCGCCGAGGACGGGTTCGCCGCGGCGGTCGAGCCGTTCGGCGGCACCGTGCTCAAGACCACCCTGCCGGAGGAGAGCGAGCGCGAGCTGGCCGAGCAGCTGGCCGGCCCGGACCCGGCCGCCTGACCGGGACCGCCCGGAGACGCGCGGGCCGGCCACCCCGTCCCTCCGGCCGGCCTCACGGAGCGTCACGGGACCCGGCACCGCGCCGCGGTGCCGGGTCCCGGCGCGCCGTCAGAAGTCGACCGCGTCCCTGATCAGCGGGCAGGTCATGCAGTGCCCGCCGCCGCGGCCCCGGCCGAGCTCGGCCCCCACGATGGTGACGACCTCGACGCCCGCCTTGCGGAGCAGCGCGTTCGTCTGGGTGTTGCGGTCGTACGTGAAGACCACGCCGGGTTCGAGGGCGACCGCGTTGTTCCCGCTGTCCCACTGCTGCCGCTCGGAGGCGTACACGTCGCCGCCGGTCTCGATGACCCGCAGCTTCGGCAGCCCCAGGCCCTTCGCCACCACGTCCACGAACGGGGTGCCGCCCTCGTCGGTGATGTCCACGCCGGACGGCTTGCCGCCGGGTCGCAGGGTGAAGGTGTGCACCGAGTCCATGATCGTCGGGTAGAGCGTGACGATGTCCCGGTCGGCGAAGGTGAAGACGGTGTCCAGGTGCATCGCGGAGCGCAGCTTCGGCATGCCCGCGACGATGACGCGGTCGGCCGCGCCGTTCTCGAACAGGGAGGCGGCGACCTGGGTGATGGCCTGGCGCGAGGTGCGCTCGCTCATGCCCATCAGGACGACGCCGTTGCCGACGGGCATGATGTCGCCGCCCTCGAAGGTGGCCTGACCCCAGTCCCGCTCGGGGTCGCCCCACCACACGGTCGCGTCGCGGTAGTCGGGGTGGAAGCGGTAGACCGCCTTCATGAGCAGGGTCTCGCCGTGCCGCGCCGGCCAGTACAGCGGGTTGAGGGTGACGCCGCCGTACAGCCAGCACGTGGTGTCCCGGGTGTAGAGGGTGTTCGGCAGCGGCGGCATCAGGTACTCGCGTACCCCGGTGGCCTCGCGGGCGAGGGAGAGGTACCCCGAGCGGTACGCGTCGGGCAGGTCGGTGGTCGCCAGCCCGCCGATGAGGTACTCGGCCAGGTCGCGGGCCGACACGGAGTCCAGGAAGGCGCGGGTGTCGTCGATCAGGCCCAGGCCGACCTCGTTGGCGACGATCTTCCGGTCGAGCAGCCAGGACCGCGCCTCGGGCAGGGCCATGGTCTCGGTGAGCAGGTCGTGCAGCTCCACGACCTCGACGCCCCGCCGGACCAGTTCGTCGACGAAGTCGGCGTGGTCGCGCTGGGCGTTCTCCACCCACATGACGTCGTCGAACAGCAGGTCGTCCGAGTTGGTCGGGGTGAGCCGGCGGTGGGCGAGCCCCGGGGAGCAGACGAGGACCTTGCGGAGCCGTCCGACCTCGGAGTACACGCCGAGCGCGGGCTGGGCGGGCGCGTCGTTGCTGGTCATGCGGGGCCTTTCGGGTACGGAGGCGAAGGAGCGGGCGAGGGGCGGGGTTCGGGGGAGGGGCGCCGGCCGGCGGGGCGGGCTCAGAGGCTGATCCAGCCGGCCGCGAGGGCGACGACGCCCACGACGGCGCCGGCGACCGAGACGGCGAGGATCACCAGCTCGCGCGGGGAGAAGAGCGTCCTGCCCTGCTCGCGCCGGGCCTTGACGAACAGGAACGTCGCCGGCGCGTAGAGGATGAAGGACACCAGGACGAACTTGAGCCCGGCGGCGAACAGCAGGAAGGCCGTGTACACCGTGGCGAGGAGGGCCACCACCAGCTCGCCCCGGGTGGACCGGCCCACCGCCTTCTCCTGCGCGGGCCGCAGCGCGATCTTCACCGCGAACGCGGCGGCGAGCAGGAAGGGGATCAGGCTGAGCGCGCTCGTCAGGTCGAGGGCGAAGTTGAACGCGTCGTCGGAGAAGGCCGTCACCACGAGGACGACCTGGCTGAGGGCCGTGCTCAGCAGCAGGGCGGGCACGGGGACGTCGTCGCCGGAGGAGCGCCCCAGGAAGCGCGGCATGTCCTCGTCCTTGGCCGCCACGAAGAGCACCTCGGCCGCCATCAGGGTCCAGGCGAGGTAGGCGCCGAGGACGGAGACGATGAGGCCCACGCTGACGAAGACCTGGCCCCAGTTCCCGACGGCCGCTTCCAGGACCCCCGCCATGGAGGGCTGGCGGAGCTCGGCGATCTCGCTCATCGGCAGGATCCCGTACGACACGATGGTCACGGAGGCGAAGACGGCGAAGACGCTGAGGAAGCCGAGGATCGTCGCGCGGCCGACGTCCTCGCGGCGCTTGGCGTGCCGCGAGTACACGCTGGCTCCCTCGACCCCGAGGAAGACGAAGACGGTGGCGAGCATGGTCCCGCGGACCTGGTTGAACAGCGAGCCGGCGTAGTCGGCGCCGCCCCAGTTGTCGGCGAAGACGGAGGCGTCGAAGTAGAACAGGGCGAGGACCACGAAGACGAGGATCGGCACGATCTTGGCCACCGTCACGATCCGGTTGATCGCGGCGGCCTCCTTCACCCCGCGCCGGATGAGCAGGAAGAACGCCCAGAGCCCGGCCGAGGACAGGATGATCGAGAGGGCGGTGTCGCCGTCGCCGAGCGCCGGCCAGATCGCGCCGATCGTCGACATGATGAGCACCCAGTACGTCACGTTGCCGACGCAGGCGCTCGCCCAGTAGCCGAACGCCGAGAAGAAGCCCAGGTACTCGCCGAACCCGGCCTTCGCGTACGCGTAGACGCCGGCGTCCAGGTCCGGGCGCCGCACGGCGAGGGCCTGGAAGACGAAGGCGAGCATCAGCATGCCGAAGCCGGCGATCGCCCAGGCGATCAGCGCGCCGGCGACCCCCGTCTCCTGGGCGAACCGCCGGGGCAGCGAGAAGACGCCGGCGCCGACCATGGAGCCGACGACCATCGCGGTCAGCGTGACGAGCGTCAGTTTGGCCGTGGGCGGGGACCCGGTGGTGGTGGCGCCTGGGCCGGTTTCAGCGTGCGACATGACCTGCCTTCCGTGGGGCCGACGTGGGGGGAGCTGCCGGAGGGGCGTACGTCGGGAGGGGGCGGCTCCGGCCGGAGCCGGTGCGGGGGACGCGCCGCACGGCGTGCGGCGCGCCTGGCGCCGGAAGGGTGGCGAAGGCCCGAGCGGGCGTCGGCTCCCGCGGGGTTCGGTCCTCTGCGGCGGGTTCGCCGGCCTGCATGCCCACCCCTTGGAGCGACGGGAGACGACTGAAATCCGAATCTAGCCGGATGGTGGGTTTTTGTCCCCGTACGGCAAGGTGCGCCGCACCGGCGGAGAGGTGCGCGGGCGTCCGGGCGGAATCGAATCGAACGGACGCTTCGCTCTCGAACGGACTGCGCGAGACCCGGCGGTGGGAACCATGGGCTCTCGGCCACGTGGCCCGAATGCCGCAGATCATCGGGTTAAACCTCGAATGGAGCAAGATCGCCGCTTCGAGGTAATGCCCTCGAACTCGTGGGGTGCGCCCGGGTCGACGGCCGTTAGTGTTCCCCGGGATCTGGACGGATTCCCGGACCTTCCTCCTTGTTCACCCCTCTTTCCGAGCTTTCACCCGCCTTCTCGACCTTCTGATCCTTCTCGTCCTTCCCGTGTCCCTCCTCTTCACCGACCGGTGCGCCCGCGCCCCGGTCACCACCCCCCTGCGAAGGAGAGCCCGCTCCATGACCGTCGACACCGGCCCGGCCGTACAGCAGGACACCCCGAAGCAGTCCAGCCTCAGTACCGCCGCCGCCCGGAACCTGGCCCACACGGCCAAGTCCGCCCCGCAGATGCAGGAGATCAGCTCCCGCTGGCTGCTGCGGATGCTCCCCTGGGTGGAGACCAAGGGCGGCGCCTACCGGGTCAACCGGCGGCTCAGCTACACCGTCGGCGACGGGCGCATCGAGTTCGTGCAGGACGGGGCCCGCGTCCGGGTCATCCCCCGCGAACTCGGCGAACTCGCCCTGCTGCGCGGCTTCGAGGACGACGAGGTGCTGAACGCGTTGGCCGCCCGGTGCGTGCAGCGCGACTTCGCCGCCGGCGAGGTCCTCGTCTCGCGCGGCACCCCCGCCGAGGAGATCCACCTCGTCGCCCACGGGCGCATCAACCAGACCTCGCTCGGCAAGTACGACGACGAGGTGGCCGTCGCGGTCCTCGCCGACGGCGACCGCTTCGGTGAGAACGCCCTGCTGGACGCCGACGCCCGATGGGACTACACCGCGACCGCCGAGACCGCCGGCACGCTGCTCACCCTCTCCCGCGCCGAGTTCGCCGCGGTGCTCGCCTCCTCGTCCGCCCTCCAGGCCCACATCGAGGCCTTCAGCTCGCTCCCGCTCCAGCGCCAGAACCGCCACGGGGAGGCCGAGATCGCGATGTCGGCGGGCCACGTCGGCGAGGCCGCGCTGCCCGGCGCCTTCGTCGACTACGAACTCAAGCCCCGCGAGTACGAACTCTCCGTCGCGCAGACGGTCCTGAAGGTCCACACCCGGGTCGCCGACCTCTACAACGGTCCGATGAACCAGACGGCGGAGCAGCTCAGGCTCACCATCGAGGCGCTGCGCGAGCGCCAGGAGCACGAGCTGATCAACAACCGGGAGTTCGGGCTCCTCCACAACGCCGACTTCAAGCAGCGGATCCAGACCCACTCCGGCCCGCCCACCCCGGACGACCTCGACGAGCTCCTCTGCCGCCGCCGCGGCACCAGACTCTTCCTGGCCCACCCCCGGACGATCGCCGCGATCGGGCGCGAATGGAACGCGCGCGGCCTCAACCCCGGCACCGTCGAGCTCGAAGGACAGCAGGTCCTCGGCTGGCGGGGCGTCCCGCTGCTGCCCTGCAACAAGATCCCGATCACCAAGGAGAACACCAGCTCGATCCTGGCCATGCGCCTGGGCGAGGACAACCAGGGCGTGATCGGCCTCCGCCAGACCGGCCTTCCGGAGGAGTACGAGCCCGGCCTCTCGGTGCGCTTCATGGGCATCAGCGAGCAGGCGATCATGTCGTACCTCGTCACGACCTACTACTCCGCCGCGATCCTCGTGCCGAACGCGCTGGGCGTGCTGGAGAACGTGGAGATCGCCCGCAGGCACTAGGGGTCGCGCATCACTCCCGTCCGTCCCGCGGGCGACGACGGGAGTGCGACGACGGACCCTGGGCCGCAGCCGGAGAGTGCGGCCCGGCCGAGAGGCGCGACGGCCCGCACGCCGGGTCGTCCGCACCGCCGGGCGAGGGCGTCGCCCCCCACGAAGGCCCCCCGTCCGGTGATCGCCCGTACCGCACGCCGCGAGCCCCGCCCGCCGTCGGACGGCGCCGCTCTCCGGATCCGACCCGGGCGCTCTCCCGCGGCCGCCGCCCCGCAGGCCGCGACGGTCCGGACCGTACCGATCGACCGCGCCCGGCACCCCGGACCGCCCCCACCCCCAGCAAGGAGACACGGATGCCCGAACCAGGGCCCTCCCCCCTGCAATCGAGCCTGCCCGGCGCGGCCGCCCACTTCGGCGCCCATGTCCTCGGGTCGGCGGCCGCCCCGACGGCCGCGGCGGGGGCGGCCGGTGCGCCGGTCGCCGCCGGGGCCGCGCCGGTCGCCCCCGGTGCCGCCGCGCCCGCTCCCGTCGCCCCCCGACCCGCGCCGGTCGCCCCGGCACCCGCGGTGACCCCGCTCCTCCCCGCGGCCCCGGGTGCCGCCGCCGTCGCCTCCGGCGCACTCGCCGCCCCGGCCGCCCCGGACGTGTCCGCGCCCCCCGTGCACCTGCCGGGGTTCGCCCTGCCGGGGCCCACCGGTCTGGGCACGGCGGCGCTGTCCCTGGCCCGCGGCGCGGGGGCGCCCGCCCTGCCGGAGCCCCCGGCGCCGGCCGCGGGGCGCCCCGTCCCGGGGCTCTACCACCACCCCGTGCCCGAACCCGACCCGGTGCGGGTGGACGAGGTCAGCCGCCGGATCAAGGCCTGGGCGCTGGACGAGGTGCAGCTCTACCCCGACGACTGGGAGGGGGAGTTCGACGGGTTCTCCGTCGGCCGCTACATGGTCGCGTGCCACCCCGACGCCCCGACCGTCGAGCACCTGATGCTCGCGACCCGCCTGATGGTCGCCGAGAACGCCGTCGACGACTGCTACTGCGAGGACCACGGCGGCTCGCCCGTCGGCCTCGGCGGACGGCTCCTCCTGGCGCACACCGCCCTGGACCCGCTCCACACGACCGCCGAGTACCAGCCGCAGTGGGCCGAGTCGCTGCACGCCGACGCCCCGCGGCGCGCCTACCGCTCCGCCATGGGCTACTTCGTCGACCAGGCCAGCCCCTCCCAGGCCGACCGGTACCGGCACGACATGGCACGGCTCCACCTGGGGTACCTCGCCGAGGCGGCCTGGACGGAGACGGACCACATGCCAGAGGTGTGGGAGTACCTGGCGATGCGCCAGTTCAACAACTTCCGCCCCTGCCCCACCATCACGGACACCGTAGGCGGCTACGAACTGCCGGCGGACCTGCACGCCCAGCCCGCCATGCAGCGCGTCCTCGCGCTCGCCGGGAACGCGACCACCATCGTGAACGACCTGTACTCGTACACGAAGGAGCTCGACAGCCCCGGCCGGCACCTCAACCTGCCCGTGGTGATCGCCGACCGCGAGGGCGTCTCCGACCGCGAGGGCTATCTGAAGGCCGTGGAGGTCCACAACGACCTCATGCGCGACTTCGAGGCCGAGGCCGCCGCCCTCGCCGCGGCCTGCCCCGTCCCGACCGTGCAGCGCTTCCTGCGGGGCGTGGCCGTGTGGGTCGACGGCAACCACTACTGGCACCAGACCAACACCTACCGCTACAGCCTGCCCGATTTCTGGTAAGAAATGGAATTATCTGTGACCAGCACCGAGTTCACCACCGTCTCCGGCACCTCCGCGTTCATCCCCTCGCCGGCGACGCCGTACCAGGGCGACATCGCCCGCTACTGGAACGACGAGGCCAGGCCGGTCAACCTGCGCCTGGGCGACGTCGACGGGCTCTACCACCACCACTACGGCATCGGCGACGTCGACCACGCCGCCCTCGGCAGCACCGAGGACGGCGCCTACGAGAAGCGGCTGATCGCCGAGCTGCACCGGCTGGAGTCGGCGCAGACCGAGGTCCTCCTGGACAACCTGGGGGTCATCGGCCGGGAGGACACGCTCGTGGACGCCGGCTGCGGGCGCGGTGGTTCGAGCGTGATGGCCCACCAGCGCTTCGGCTGCAAGGTGGAGGGCGTCACCCTCTCCTCCACGCAGGCCGACTTCGGCAACCGGCGTGCGAAGGAGCTGGGCATCGACGACCACGTCCACGCCCAGGTGTGCAACATGCTGGACACGCCGTTCGAGAAGGGCAGCATCGCCGCCTCGTGGAACAACGAGTCGAGCATGTACGTCGACCTGGACGACCTCTTCGCCGAGCACTCCCGGTTCCTGAGGGTCGGCGGCCGCTACGTGACCATCACCGGCTGCTGGAACCCGCGGTACGGCCAGCCCTCGAAGTGGGTCTCCCAGATCAACGCGCACTTCGAGTGCAACATCCACTCCCGCCGCGAGTACCTGCGCGCGATGGCCGACAACCGGCTGGTCCCGCAGGCCGTGATCGACCTGACGCCGGACACGCTGCCCTACTGGGAGCTGCGTGCCACCTCGTCCCTGGTCACCGGCATCGAGGAGGCGTTCATCAACTCGTACAAGGACGGCTCCTTCCAGTACGTCCTGATCGCGGCCGACCGGGTCTGATCCGGCTGGTCTCCGGGGTGCCGAGGGGCCCGGTCCGTCGTCGCGACGGACCGGGCCCCTCCGGCCTGCCGTGAGGCCGCCGGGCCGTCCCGCGCGGTCGACGGCCTCGCTCCCGGTCGCGGGGCGGTACGCGGCCGGAATCTCCGGTCATGGTATGGACCTGACAAGTGGAGTATCGCTACGGTGGCTTCCGTGCTCGCTTGAGAGCGCTCTCAGCGCCTGCTCACCCCACTAGGAGGCTCCTGTGAAACGAACGTCCGCCCTGCGCGCCGCCGCGGCGGCCCTGCTGCTCACCGTCGGACTCGGCGCCGCCCAGGCGATGCCCGCGAGCGCCGTCCCCACCGCGGCCTCGCCCACCGCCTCGGCGGGACTGCTCGACGCCATGCGCCAGGACCTCGGGCTCACCGAGCGGCAGGCCGGTGAGCGGCTGGCGGCCGAACGCACCGCGACACGCGTCGAGTCGGCGGCCAGGAAGGCCGCCGGCGGCAGCTACGGCGGCTCGTGGTTCGACGCCGGCACCGGGCGCCTCGTCGTCGCCCTCACCGACCGCGCGGAGCGGGCCGAGGTCGAGGCGTTCGGCGCCGACACCAGGCTCGTCCGGCACAGCGCCGCCGCGCTCGACCGTGCCAAGGCCCGGCTCGACGCCGGCGCCGCCCCGAGCGGCGTCGCCGGCTGGCACGTGGACCCGCGCTCCAACAGCGTCGTGGTCACCGTCGTGCGCGCCGACCGGAACGCCCCGGCCGTCCGCGCCTTCGTCGAGCGGGCCCGCGCGACCGGACCCGTCACCGTCGCCGAGGCGGCCGCGGCACCCCGCACCTACGCCGCCGGGACCGTCGGCGGAGACCCCTACTACACCGGCAACGTCCGCTGTTCCATCGGCTTCTCCGTGCACGGCGGCTTCGTCACCGCGGGGCACTGCGGCGGTGCCGGTGCGGCGGTGCGCGGGTGGGACGGCTCCGCGATGGGCACCTTCCAGGGCTCCTCGTTCCCCGGGAACGACTACGCGTACGTGAGCATCCACAGCGGCTGGTGGACGGTGCCCGTGGTGCTCGGCTGGGGGGTGACGTCGGACCGGCTCGTCAGGGGCTCGGCCGAGGCCCCGATCGGCGCGTCGATCTGCCGCTCCGGTTCCACGACCAAGTGGCACTGCGGCAGCGTCCTGGCCAAGAACGAGACGGTGAACTACAGCCAGGGCGCGGTCCACCAGATGACCAAGACCAGTGTGTGCGCGGAGGGCGGCGACTCCGGCGGCGCGTTCATCAGCGGCGACCAGGCGCAGGGCGTCACCTCCGGCGGCTGGGGCAACTGCTCGTCCGGCGGGGAGACGTGGTTCCAGCCGGTGAACGAGATCCTCGGCCGCTACGGCCTGACCCTGCACACCGCGTGACGCGCTGACGGGGCGGGGGAGGGGGGAGGGGTCCGGTCCAACGCCGTTGACCGCGAGGGTGGTTGACGAATGGTCTGGACCAACCTACGGTCTGCTGGAGCGCGCGCCATCGCCCAGGACCATCCCCCCACGTCCCCAGGAGCACGCATGCCAGCGCCCCGGATCGCCCGACTCCTCGGAGCGGGCCTCGCCACCCTGCTCGCGGCCGCCGCTCTCGCGGCGCCCTCCGCCGTGGCCGCCCCGACCGCCCCGTCCGCTCCCGCCGCGGACACCTGTGCCCTCAAGCAGAAGCCCACCGGCAAGGTGCTCCAGGGCTACTGGGAGAACTGGGACGGGGCGGCCAACGGCGTCCACCCGCCCTTCGGCTGGGCCCCCATCGACGACGCCCGCTTCAAGGCCCACGGCTACAACGTCATCAACGCCGCCTTCCCCGTGATCCGTTCGGACGGAACGGTGCTGTGGGAGGACGGCATGGACAGCACGGTCCGGGTCTCCACCCCGGCGCAGATGTGCAACGCCAAGGCCGCGGGGGCGACGCTCCTGCTGTCGATCGGCGGCGCGACCGCGGGCATCGACCTCAACTCCCGTGCCGTCGCCGACCGTTTCATCGCGACCGTCGTGCCGATCCTCAAGACGTACAACTTCGACGGGATCGACATCGACATCGAGACCGGCCTGGTCGGCAGCGGCAGCATCGGCACGCTGTCCACCTCGCAGGCCAACCTGGTGTACATCATCGACGGCGTCCTCGCCCGCATGCCCGCCGGGTTCGGGCTGACGATGGCACCGGAGACGGCGTACGTCACCGGAGGCAGCGTCGTCTACGGCTCGATCTGGGGCGCGTACCTGCCGATCGTGAAGAAGTACGCGGACAACGGACGCCTGTGGTGGCTCAACATGCAGTACTACAACGGCAGCATGTACGGCTGCTCGGGCGACTCCTACGCGGCGGGGACCGTCGCCGGTTTCGTCGCGCAGACCGACTGCCTGAACCGGGGCCTCGTGATCCAGGGCACCACGATCCGGGTGCCGTACGACAAGCAGGTCCCCGGCCTCCCCGCCCAGCCGGGCGCGGGCGGCGGCCACATGGCCCCGTCGCTCGTGGCGCAGGCGTGGAACCACTACGGCGGGGCGCTCAAGGGCCTGATGACCTGGTCGGCGAACTGGGACGGGTCGAAGGGCTGGACCTTCGGCGACAACGTGAAGGCACTCCAGGGCCGCTGACACCCGCCGGAGCCGCCCGTGCCGCCGGAACCGCCGGGCGGACCGGCGGCTCCGGTCGCTCCTGTCCGGGCGGGCCGGACCGGAGCAGTGCCGGCCCCCCCGTCCGGGCTCCGCCGGCCCCCCCGTCCGGGCTCCGTCGGCCCCCCCGTCCGGGCTCCGTCGGCCATCCGTCCGGCCATCCCGCGGCGGGGACCACTGGTCCGGGGCCGGGCGGTTGTGCTTTGCTTGCGGCATGACCCTGCTCGTGACGCGCCGCCACGTGGACTACGTGCGCGTCACGACCACGTCCTGTTCCGGCTGACCCCGAGGCCCTCGTCCCGGCAGCCGGCCGTCGCCCGCGCGACCTCCGAGCCCCCGTCACCCCCGAGCACCACCCCGCGACCCGCCCGCCCGGGCCCGTCGCCACGGGCGGGCGCGAGGGCCTCCCGGTGCACGCCCCGTTCGCGACGCAGCAGACGACACCTGGAGGACCCGCCCATGCCCATCAGCGACACCCCCGCGCCCGCCACCGGGGCGACGGAGCCCGACGCCGAGGCCTTCACCGCGGCATGGGAGGAGTGGCACCGTGACAAGGACGCCCGGCTCGCCGCCGAGCACGGCTTCCTCGCCATCACGGGCCTGCACTGGCTCACCGAAGAGGCGCAGCGCCTCCCCGACGCCCCCGGGCTCTGGTCGACCGGCCCCGACGGCGTGACCGTGGAGCTCGGGGAGGGGGAGGAACTCGTCGTCGACGGGGCGGCCGTCCGGGGGCGGTACGCCTTCGGCGCCATCCCGGAGCGCGGCGGCGTCGACGCCGTCTGGGGCGACGCCGTGATCGAGGTCGCCAGGCGAGGCGGCCACGACATCGTCCGGCCGCGGCACCCCGGACACCCGCTGCGGGTCGCGTTCGCCGGGACCCCGGCGTACGCGCCCGCACCGCGCTGGGCCGTCACCGGCCGCTACGTCCCCTTCGACGCGCCCCGGCCGACCACGGTCGGCGCCTCCGTCGAGGGCCTGCAGCACGTCTACGACGCGCCCGGCAGCATCACCTTCCGGCTCGACGGACGGGACCTGGAACTCATCGCCTTCAACGGATACACCCCCGGCGGCTTCACGGTCCTCTTCACCGACGAGACCTCGGGCGTCACCACGTACGCGGCCAACCGCAGCCTGCGGGTCGACGCGCCCGGACCCGACGGCGAGGTCCTGCTCGACTTCAACCGCGCCGCCAACCTCCCGTGCGCGTACACCGACTTCGCGACCTGCCCGCTGCCGCCGGCCGAGAACCGGCTGCCGGTCGCGGTCGAGGCCGGGGAGCGCATCCCGCACGAGCGCGAGCCGGCCGCCTCGTAGCCGACCGGCCCGGCGCCGAGGGCCGCCGCACCCCGGCCCGAGCGGCCGTACGACGGCGGCGACGGCGGGGTCCGCGGCACCGCCCCGATCCCTCCGGGGCCGGGCGGTGCCGCACCTCCGCGTCACCGCGCCGGCTCCTCGACCGGGTGACGTCCGCGCGGTCGCCGCAGTTCGCACCCGCGGGGCGGCCGCCGTCGGGGATACGGTCCGCTGCATGGAAGGTGAGCGGGACGTGGAGCGCGATCGTGGGACGACGGACGACCGGGGCACGGAGGAGGACCGCCGGGGCTGGCCGCGCTGCCTGCTCGCCGGTGCCGTGTTCGTCGTGTGCATGGCCGGCACCACGCTGCCGACCCCGCTGTATCCGCTCTACCAGGAGAAGTTCGGGTTCTCCGAGCTGACGGTGACGATCGTCTACGCCGTGTACGCCTTCGGGGTGATCGGGGTGCTCCTGCTCGCGGGCAACGCCTCGGACACCGTCGGCAGACGCCCGGCTCTCTTCCTCGGCCTGGGGTTCGCGGCGGCGAGCGCGGTCTGCTTCCTGATCGCCGACGCCGTGGGCTGGCTGTACGCGGGCCGGCTCCTCTCCGGTCTGTCGGCGGGCCTCTTCACCGGGGCCGCCACGGCGTACGTCATGGAACTCGCGCCGAAGGGCGGCGGGTCGCGGGCGACCCTGGTGGCGACGGCCGCCAACATGGGCGGGCTCGGGTGCGGGCCACTGCTCGCCGGACTGCTCGCGGAGTACGCCCCCGAGCCCCTCGTCCTGCCGTTCGCCGTGCACCTCGGCCTGGTGGCGGTCTCCCTGGGCGTGCTCGTGTGGCTCCCCGAGACCGTACGCGACCGGCGCGGACCGGCGGCCGTACGGCCCCGGCTGCCCGCGCTGCCGCCTCAGGTGCGGGCGGTGTTCGTACCGGCGGCGATCGCGTCGTTCGTGGGATTCGCCCTGTTCGGGGTCTTCACGTCGGTGAGCCCCGCGTTCCTCGCCCGCTACCTGCACATCGACAACCACGCGGTGAGCGGGCTCGTCGTCGCCCTCGCGTTCTTCTCGTCCACCGCCGGGCAGCTCGCCGTCGACCGGGTCGGGGTGGCCCGCTCGCTGCCGCTGGGGTGCGCGGTGCTCTTCGGCGGGCTGGTCCTCCTCGCCGTGGCGCTCCTCACGGACGTCCTGGCGTTCGTCGTCCTCTCCGCTGTGGTGGGCGGCGCGGGCCAGGGCCTCGCCTTCCGCGCGGCCCTGGCCTCGGTCGCCGCGGCGGCGCCCCCGGACCGGCGGGCGGCGGTGATCTCGACGCTGTTCGTCGTCGCGTACACCGGCATCTCCCTCCCGGTGATCGGCGTCGGCGTGCTGGCCGATCCGCTCGGCCTGGAGGGGGCGGGGCTGGTGTTCATCGCCTGCATGCTGGTGCTCGTCGCCTCCGCCGCCGCCTATCTGATCAGGCGGCCCGTGCCGACCGGCGGGCGGTGACCGCTCCGGCGGACGAGGGCGCCGGAGCCGACGGACCGAGCGTCAGACCGCGGTGAAGACGTGCCCGGCCGTGTCGCGCAGGACGAAACCGTTGTCGAGCCGGACGCGCACCCGCACGGGGGCCTCCGCCTCCTGGTAGGCGGTCCACGCCGGCTCCAGGGAGGCGATCCGCTCCTCCAGCCGCGCCCGGCTGGCCGGGGGCATCTGGTGGCCGAAGGAGTCGAGCAGCGAGGCGAGACGCGCGTACTCACGCACCTCCTCGCTCTCCCGGCGGTCGTCGGCCACCTCTTCGACGGTGCCCTCGGTCCCCGCCGGCAGGGCCAGGAAGCCCACGGCGGCCGCGGGCTCCGCGGGGTCCTCCCCGACCGGTGCCGCCTGCCCCGTCAGGGCGAGCTCCACCGCCAGCCGCACGCGCCGGCCCACTGTCAGTGTCATCGATCCTTCGTCTCTCCGCTCGACCGGGCCACGACCGCGTCCGTCCGCGGATCACCCGGGCGGCCATTGTCCCGGGCCGCACCGTGCGGGGCGACGCGGGGCCCGCGGTCTCCGCGGAGGCTCAGCGGTCCCGCCCCGGGACGTCCGGCACGGGGCGGCCGAAGGCGAGGTCGACCAGCCGCCGCCAGTCCACCCGCGGGGCGGGATCGGCGACGCCGGGACGGTCGCGCGGCACCAGGACCCGCAGGGCACCCGGGCGCAGGGTGCAGACGACCGGTGTGGCCATGCGCAGGGCCTCGCCGTCGACCGCCACGGGGATCTCGTCCGTACGGGAGGCGTCCGCTCCGGACCCGCCGGAGCCCGGGCCGTCCGCACCGGCGCGGTCCGACCCCGGGTCCTCCGCCGGGGCGGCGCCCGCCCCCGCGCCGCCCGTCCCCCCGTCGCCCGCGACGGTGGCCGTCACCTCGACGCGGCGGGCGGTCGTGACGGTCAGCCCGGTGGACTGCGCACCGCGCACCGCGAGGTCCGCGGCCTCCGCGGCGCCCTCCACCCTGATGCCCAGCACGCCCAGCTCGCCGTCGTCGAGGCGGGGCCGGCGGCCGCCGCCGCTGAGGACATCGGGCGAGGTGTACGCGTTGTTGCTGACGAGGAGCGCCTGCTGGGACGCCAGCGGCGTGTCGTCGATCCGCGCGTCGAGCCGGCGCACCCCTTCGCCGACCAGCAGGTCCGGCATCAGGGTCAGGGCCGTGCCCGCCTTGGCGTCGCGGTAGTCGGGGTGCTGCACGACATCGGCGTAGACGCCGAACGACACGGTGTTGACGAACGGCCGGCCGTCGACGTCGCCGAGGTCGACCCGCAGTTCCTCGCCGGCCGTCAGCGCGTCGAGGCAGCGCGCGGGGTCGGCGCGGTCGAGGCCGAGGTCCATGGCGAAGTGGTTGCGGGTCCCGGCGGAGATGACGAGGAACGGCAGGTCGTGCTCGGCGGCGACGGCCGCGACCAGGGCCTGGGTGCCGTCGCCGCCGGCGACGCCGAGCAGGTCGGCGCCCCCGGCCACCGCCTCGCGGGCCAGCTCGGCCACGTCGGCCGGGTCGTCGGGATCGAGCACGGTCACCCGGGCTCCCAGGGCCTCGGCCCGCTCGACGAGCCGGAAGCGGCCGACCTTCCCGTCCCCCGACCTCGGGTTCATGATGAGGAAGGCCCGACGGGGCGGGGAGGCAGGGAAGACGCGGGTCCTGCGCCGCGGGCGGGCCTTGCGGAGCGCGGCCCGCGCGCAGGCCACCACGACGACCCAGCACAGGACCAGTGCCAGCGCGGGGCGCCAGAGGCCGTCATGGGAGAGGAGCGTCACGAAGCCGGCCGGCGCGGCGATCGCGACGAACGCGCCGAGGAGGCGGACCGCGCCGCGGTGCGCCACGAACCACCAGGCTCCGGCGGCGCAGACGACGATCCCCAGCAGACCGGCCAGCAGGACCACGAGGCCGCCGTCGCCGATCGCGAACCCCAGGAGGACCAGCGAGCCGACCGCCGCGAGCACCGCGATCCGGGCCAGGAACCGCGCGGCGGCACGCGTGCCGGATCCCGTCGTCCGCTTCCCGCCGCTGCCGTCCTGGCTCATCCCGTGTCCCACCTCTCGGCCCGGCCCGTGCCTCCAGCGTTCACGCCGGCGGGCCGTCGGGCATCCCTGCCGGGCCGTGCGGGTGAGCCCGGGGGCGGCTCAGGAGGCCGCGGTGCGGGGCGCGCGCCTGCGCCGCTCGGCGACGAGGTACGCGAGGCCGGGCAGGGTCAGCAGGACGGTGGCCCACAGGGGCAGCAGGAACAGCGTCTCCTCGCCCACCAGCCGCTGCGTCAGGAAGAGCACCGGAAGTCCCACGGCCAGCGCGACGAGCCACCCCTTGCCGAAGCCGAGGCCGCCCCGGCGCAGTTCGAGGACCACGGTGGCCGCGCCGATGCTCAGCCAGAAGGCGAGCCGTCCCGCGTCGATGTCCACGACCGTCGTCCGGTGCACGAGGTGGGAGAGCAGCAGCAGGACGCCGACGACGAGCGGGACCAGCGCCGCCATCCTCAGCAGCCGCGGGCGCAGCGGTGTCCGGGCCCGGGCCCAGGACGCGGCGAAGGCCCTGACGTCCTGTCCGACGACGTCCTCCGGGGTGCGGCCGGCGGCCTCGGCGTCCTCCAGGTGGGCCCGGAGCTCCGCCAGCATCTCGCGGACCGCCGCGTCGTCCAGGCCCCGGTACTCCCAGTTGCTGCGGCAGACCGCGAGGACGTGCTCGTTGGTCATGGTGTCGTTCCCCCGTGGGTCGTTCGAGTGAGGATCCGGTCGGCCTGGGCGGTGAATCCCTGCCACACGGCCCGGCCGTGCTCCAGCTCGGCCCGGCCCGCCTCGGACAGCCGGTAGTACTTGCGCGGCGCCCCGCCGCTGGACGACGGCGCGCGGAACGGCTCGACGAGCCCCGCCCGCTCCATCCGGGCCAGCAGCGGATAGATGCTGCCCTCACCGACGAGTTCCAGCCCGCTCTCCGTGAGCGCCTCGACGAACTCGTATCCGTACCGGGGCCGTTCGGCGATGAGCGACAGCAGGCACAGGTCGAGGACGCCGCGCAGGAGCTGGCTGCGCCGCTGGTCACCGGCGTTCGGCAGCTCCTTTGTCATGCGGTGCATGGTAGTCGGGCACTGTCTTGCGCCGCAAGGCAGTGAAAGGACGTGTCGCGATGATCGGCCAGGAGGGGGAGGCGGGTGCATGATGTGCACCAACAGCGGACGAGTTTCTGTCTGGAGGCCGAAAGAGTGAACGATGGCAACGGACGGCGGAGCCTTGCCCGCCGTGCCTCGGCCGGAAAGGGCGCCTCGGTCCTCCGCTCGGCCGGCGCCCGCGGACGGCTCGGCCGCAGCCACGGCGAGGTCCCCCTCGACCGCCTCACCACCCGGGGCCGGCTCGCCTGGCTGAACTCCGCGGGGGCCAGGATCGGCACCACGCTCGACCTGGAGCGGACCGCCCGGGAACTGGCCGACTTCACCGTGCCCGTCCTGGCCGACGGCGCCGCCGTCGACATCCTGGAGAGCGTCCTGCGGGGCGAGGAGGGCTCGCGCTGGACGGGGACGGGCATCCCGGTCCTCCGCGCCACCGCGCTCAGCTTCGTCGACGAGCTGGCCTCCCTGGAGCCCACCCCGGTCGGCGAGACCTTCGTCCGCACCGAGGAGGCCCACGAGACCCTCCTCCACCGCTACTGCCTGCGACAGGGCCGGCCCGTCCTGCTCAGCCGCATGCGCCACGAGGACTTCCTGCGCGTCGCGCCCACCGAGAGCGCCGCGGCGAAGATGCGCGCCGCGGGCGTCCACAGCTACCTGGCGGTGCCGCTGATCGCCCGCGGGCTGCTGCTCGGCAGCGCGGACTTCGTACGCGGCCGGGGGACGCCCCCGTTCTCCTCGACGGACCTCGCCCTGGCCGAGCAGCTCGCCTCCCAGGCCGCCGTCTACATCGACAACGCCCGGCTGTACGGTCGCGAGCGCGAGCACGTCGTCTCCCTCCAGCGCAGCCTCCTGCCCCGCGCGACGCCGGTGACGCCGGGCCTGCGGATCCACGCCGAGTACACCCCGTCGACGGCCCACCACGGGGTGGGAGGCGACTGGTACGACGTGATGGCCCTGCCGGGCGGACGGACGGCCCTCATGGTCGGCGACGTCATGGGCCACGGACTGCCCGCCGCCGCCACCATGGGGCGGCTGCGCGCCGTCGCCCGGACCCTGATGACCCTCGACATGGCGCCGGAGCGCGTCCTGGCCCGGCTCGACCTCGCCACCCGCGATCTGGAGGACGAGCAGGTCGCCACCTTCCTCTGCGCGGTCCACGACCCGGCCGACTCCACCTACACGCTGGCCAGCGCCGGCCATCTGCCCCCGCTGCTCGTCGACGGCGAGGGATCCGCGGCCTTCGTGGACGTGCCGATCGGCGCGCCCCTCGGCGCGGGGGTCATCCCGTACGACCCGGTCCGGCTGGAGGTCCCGGCCGGCGGCCATCTCGTCATGTACACCGACGGCCTCGTCAAGTCCCGGCACGCCGACCTCGACCACCAGCTGGAGCTGCTGCGCTCGGCGGCCCGCGGCCTCACCCCCGAGGCCCTGGAACGCGGCGGTCTGACGGACCGCGCCCCGACCGACTCCAGCCGCTTCGACGAGGCCGTGCTCCTCGTCGCGACGACCACGGCCGGGTCCACCCCCGGCGAGCTGCGCGAATGGCAGCTGCCGCGGGAGGGCCGGGCCGCGTCCGTCGCCCGCGGACTGGTCACCGACCAGCTGGACGCCTGGGACCTGGCGGAGCTCGCCGACGTCTGCGAACTGGTCGTCTCGGAACTCGTGGGCAACGCCCTGCGCTACGGCAACGGACCCGGCCGCCTCCGCCTGCTCCGCGGGGAGCGCCTCGTCGTGGAGGTCTCGGACACGGGCCCCGACCTGCCCCAGATCCAGCACGCCGACCTCAGCGACGAGGGGGGCCGGGGCCTCCAGCTGATCAACATGCTGTGCCGCCGCTGGGGCTCGTGCCGGACGGTCTCCGGGAAGGTGGTGTGGGCGGAGCAGAACCTGCCCACGTGACGCACGCACCACGAGGGCCCCCTCCCGCCCGGGAGGGGGCCCTCGCGCGGTCGCTCCCTCCTAGAGTTCCTTGATCCGGATGTCGCGGTAGGAGATCACGTCCGTCGTGCCGTGGACCTGGAGCCCGATGTAGCCGGAGGCGTAGCGCCGGCCGTCGGTGCCCGGGTCGTCGCCGCGCGGCGGTTCGAAGACCTGGCCGCCGGTGTTGTCGAACTCGTTGATCAGCCGGCCGTTGCGGAAGACCGAGTAGTGCTGGCCCTCCACCCGGATCTCGTAGTCGTTCCAGGTGCCCTTGGGCGTCACCCCGGCACCGGCGAGGCCGACCCGGTCGAAGCCGTACAGCGAGCCCGTCTTGTACATGTCGCCGTCGGGCCGGTCGAGGACCTGGATCTCATGGCCGTACTTGACGGCGACCCATTCGGGGCGGGGCTCCTCCGGGTTGTCGTGGACGTACGGGAAGCGGACGAAGACCCCGCCGTTGGCGTTGCCGGAGCCCGGGGCGTCGTCGCGCCACTGGAGCTTGAGCGAGAAGTCGCCGTACTGCCGCTGCGGGAACCACAGCATGCCCATGCCCGGCACCGTGGTGCTGCTGGTCATGGCCCTGTCCGAGGTCAGTTCGAACGCCCCGCCGCCCACGTGCTGCCACTTCGCGAAGCCGGCCGCGGTGCCGTCGAACAGGTCGCGGTACCCCTCCGTCTGCCCCGGCTTCCCGATGCCCGACTCCTTGGCCGCGCGGTAGATCCTGCGGTGCTCGCGGGCGTCGATGACGCCGTCGGCGAGGAGCCGGTCGGTCACCGTGTCGACGTGCTTGAGGAACAGGGCGTGCGAGGACCAGTCCTTCTCGTCCTCGATGAGCTCGTTGACGGTGCAGCGGCGGTTGGTCATCCGGTTCGGGACTCCGGTGTCGACCGTCCCGACGAAGACCGTCGGGCGCTCGTCGAACTCCGGGCAGTTCGGCGCCGGCACCCCGCCGCCCTCGGCGACGGTGAAGGAGGCGCTCCGGGCCGCGGAGGTGTTGCCGGCCTTGTCCGTCGCCCGGTACAGCACCGTGTGGTGGCCGACGCGGTCGACGATCACCGGGGTGGTGTACGCCAGGTACGGGCCGGCGTCGAGCGAGTACTCGATCCGCTCGACGCCCGAGTCCGCGTCGAACGCCGACAGGGTGACGGTGGCGCTGGTGAGGTACGCGCCGCCGGAGTCGCGCGTCCCGGTGACGGAGGCGGCGGCCTCGGGGGCGGTGGTGTCGGGATCGGGCTGCGCCACGACCGTGAAGGCCGCCGACTTCACCGCGGCGCTGTTGCCCGCCTTGTCCGTCGCCCGGTAGCGGACGGTGTGGTCGCCGACCTGGTGCACCATCACGGGGGCGGTGTACGGCTGCCAGGCGCCGTCGCCGATCGCGTACTCGATGGTGTTGACGCCCGAGCCGGTGTCGGAGGCGGTCACCGTCACGGTCGCCATGTCGAGGTAGCGGCCCTGGTCGTCCCGCTCGCCCGACACGGTCGCCGAGGTCTCCGGCGCCGTCGTGTCGTCGGTGGGCCGGGCGACGACCGAGAACGCGGCCGTCTTCTCGGCGGCGGTGTTGCCCGCCTTGTCGGTGGCCCGGTAGCGCAGGGTGTGCGCGCCGACCGTGTCGACGACGACCGGGACCGTGTACGGCTGCCACGGGCCGTCCGCGCCGACCGCGTACTCGATCCGCTCCACGCCCGAGCCGGCGTCCGTCGCGGCCAGGGTGACCGTCGCCTGGCCGACGTAGGCGCCGTCGGCGTTGCGGTCGCCCTCGACCTTCGCGGTGGTGTCGGGCGCGGTGGTGTCCTCGCCGCCGCCCTCGGTGACGGTGAGGATGCCCTGCATCTGGCCGTGCCCGGGGATGGTGCACTTGAAGAGGTAGCGGCCCGGGGTCAGCGTCACCTCGGCCGTGTGCCGGCCGCCGTTCGCGTCGCCCGGGTTGGCCAGGATGTTGAGCGGGACGTCGTTGTTGTACTCCGGGTCGGAGGCGTCGAACGTCAGGGTGTGCGGCATGCCGGTCGTGTTGCCGGTGGCCGTGCTGTTCTCGAAGACGATGGTCGTCGGACCGGCCGTCGCCGTGGTGGGGAACTCCAGGTAGTGGTCGATGGGGTCGCCGGCCTTCCAGGTCAGCACCTGGGCGGCGGCCCGGGTCCCGTCCCCGCCGCGGCGGGCGTCGTCCGCCCTGCCGTAGGCGGCGGCCGAGGTCAGGCCGACGACCATCGCCACGGCGGCCAGCAGCGCCGCCCACAGCCTCGCGCCTCCGCGTCTCGTGAGCATCACCGCGCCGCCCTCCTTGCCAGCTGGTCCGCGGCGGGGGTGGGCCCGCCGCCCGTGTAGGTCACGCGCCACAGCGCGGAGTCGGGGTGGGAGGTGAAGAAGCCCCGCCCGTAGTCGAGCACGTACAGCGAACCGTCCGGGGCGAACTTCCAGTCCATCAGGTTGCGGATGCCGCCCTGCCCGACCGGGATGATCTTCTTGAGGGACTCGGCGTGCACCGGCAGTCCGCCCCTCCCGACGGTCCTGGGGTCGGTGAGCACGGCGTGCCGCGGCTGGTCGCCGTCGTAGAAGTCGCCGACGAACCACTTGCCGTCCCAGTACGAGGGCCACTTGACCGTCGAGTCGCTCGCCGCGTCGTACCGGTACAGCGGACCGTTCATGGTCGCCTGCCCGCCGCCCTTGAGCCAGGGCAGCAGCAGCTTCTGCTCCTCCTGCTTGTAGCTCGGGACGCCGTTCGCGTCCCTGGGGTAGTCGACGCCGCCGCCCTGGGGCGAGTACCAGATGGTGTTCCCGGTCACCGGCGGCAGCTTCACCAGGCCGTCGTTGTTCGGCGACTCGTTCCTCGGGGCGTCGCAGTCGTACCAGCCGAGCGGCTTGGCCGGGTCGGCGAGGCCCCGGTCGCGGTACGGCTGCTTGTTGCCCATGCAGTACGGCCAGCCGTGGTTGCCCGCCTTGGTGATCGCGGCGAACGTGTCGTACTTCGCCGGGCCCCAGGTCGTCGACGGCGCGCCCGCGTCGGGGCCGACCCAGCCCGCGTAGAGGATGTCGGTCTGCCGGTCGACGGAGATCCGCGCGGGGTTGCGGACCCCCATCACGTAGATCTCGCCCCGGGTCTTGCCGCCGCCCTCGTCGCTCTCCTCGCCGGTGAAGAGGTTGCCGGCGGGGAGGGTGTACGTGCCGTCGGGCTCGGGGTGGATCCGCAGGATCTTCCCGTTGAGGTCGTTGGTGTTCCCCGCGGTGCGGCGGGCGTCCGCGAAGGAGACGCCCCGGAAGTTCGGGGCGGGGTTGTTGCCCGAGTAACCGCCGCTGGAACCGGACGAGTTGGTGTCCCCGGTGGCGATGTACAGATTGCCCTTGGAGTCCCAGGCCATCCCGCCGCCCGCGTGGCAGCAGCTGTGGATCTGGACCGGCCAGCTCAGCAGCACCTTCTCGCTCGCGAGGTCGAGCCGGTTCGTCGCGAGGTCGAGGGTGAAGCGGGAGACCCGTCGTTCTCCCCTGTGCTCCACGCGGTCGATCCGGGAGTGCGGTGTGTAGTGGAGGTAGACCCAGCCGTTGGTCATGAAGGCGGGGTCGAGTTCGATGCCGAGCAGCCCCTCCTCGTTCTTGACCAGTTCGTCGCCGCCGCCCTTGTTGCCGAAGACGGTGAGCGCCCCGGCCTTGGTGACCTGTTTGGTCCTCGGGTCGTAGACGTGGATCTCGCCGTTGCCCTTGCCGATGTCCGGGTCGTTCCAGTCGGTGACCACCGGCACGCTCGCGTCCGCGCCGCCGCGGCCGATGTACAGGACGCGGCCGTCGGGAGCGGCGACGAGACCGTGCGGTTCGCCGATCTGGTCGTTCTGGCCGGGCTGGTTGGGCTTGGTGACGCGCTCCGCCGTGTAGTTCGCGTCGATGGTCGCCTTGCAGTCCGACCGGGAGATGCGTGCGGTCCAGGCGATCGCGCCGCGCAGGTGGTCGCGGAAGTCCGCCTCGGCGTAGCTGTCGACGGTGCCGCCCATCGCGGTGTAGAAGGACCGTCCGCCGTCGTAGTCGCGGCACCAGGAGACCGGGTGGTCCCAGCCGTTGGGTCGGGCCGCGGGCTGGTAGGAGGCCTCCCGGACGCGTGCGACGGTGTGCACGGTGCCGGACGGGTTGCGGTCCCAGTTGAACCACTTGTCGGGCCGCTTCCACTCCAGCGGAAGGGACTTCGTCGCCGGGTGCTGCCGGTCGCCGACCTCCACGACCGCGCGCTGCGTGCCGCTCGGCGCGCCGGTCGGCCGGGCCCCGATCAGGCCGGTGAACCAGCTGGAGTAGGGCTCGGTGCGGGCGGCCTCGTGGACGCCGACGAAGCCGCCGCCCGCCTCCATGTAGGCCTCCAGGCCCGCTTCCTGCTCGGGGTCCAGCACATCGCCGCCGCCGGTCAGGAAGACCACCGCGTTGTACGTGCCGAGCCGCTCGGCGTCGGTGAAGACGGCCGGGTCGTCGGTGGCCACCGTACGGAAGCGGCCGGCGGCCGGGCCGGTGAGGCCGATGCTCTCGACGGCCGCGATGCCCGCGTCGACCGTCGGGGACTCGGCCGTCGCGGACCCGTGGAAGACGAGGACCCGGACGTTCGCGCCGCCGGGTGGCGACGGCAGCGATAACGTTGTCGCCGCCTCGGCCGACGGCGGGCCCGGATCCGGCTTGGCCGCGGCGGGGCCGCCGCCGAGCAGCGAGGCGGTCAGGGCTCCCGCCCCGAGTGCCGCCACGAAGAGGCACGTTCTCGCTCTCGACCGGTGATGTGGTGTGCGCTTCATGGGTCACCCATCCCTCTGAGGTCACAACGACAGCCGTTGAAGCTAGACCTCTTTGCACGGTTCGCCAAGGGCTATGACCGCAACCGGACGAACTTTGTCCTGAGTGTGGATAAACAGTCGGCGCCCCGCTACGGTGTGGGCCGTCCCCAGGAGCCCCCGTCGGCCCCGCAGCCCGTCAATCTCCTCTGAAGACCGGAGAGTTCGACATGGACAGACGCAGCTTCAACCGTCGCCTGCTCGCGGGCGGGGCCGTCGCCGCGACCGGCGTGACATCGTTGTCCCTCGCATCCGCCTCCAGTGCCGCGCCCGACGCCACCGCCGCGGCGGCCCCGCTGAGGACTGCCCCGGCCGGCGGCCAGGTACGCCATCTCACGCTGTACGCCCAGAAGTTGGCCGACGGACGCATGGGGTACGGCCTGGAGAAGGGGAAGGCCTCCGTGCCCGGCCCGCTCATCGAGCTCAACGAGGGCGACACCCTCCACATCGCGTTCGAGAACCTGACGGACGTCCCCGTCAGCCTCCACGCGCACGGTGTGGACTACGACATCGACAACGACGGCACCCGGATGAGCGGGAGCCACGTCGAGGCGGGCGCCACCCGCACGTACACCTGGCGGACCCATGCCCCCGGCCGCCGCCCCGACGGGACCTGGCGGCCCGGGAGCGCCGGCTACTGGCACTACCACGACCACGTCGTGGGCACGGACCACGGCACCGGCGGCATCCGCAAGGGCCTCTACGGCGGCCTGGTGGTGCGCCGCAAGGGCGACATCCTGCCGGACAGGCAGTTCACCATCGTCTTCAACGACATGACGATCAACAACCGGCCGGCGGCGGACCCGCCCGACTTCCTGGCCACCGTGGGCGACCGGGTGGAGATCGTCATGATCACGCACGGCGAGTACTACCACACGTTCCACATGCACGGTCACCGCTGGGCCGACAACCGCACCGGGCTCCTCGCCGGCCCCGAGGACGTGAGCCGGATCATCGACAACAAGATCACCGGACCCGCGGACTCGTTCGGCTTCCAGGTCATCGCCGGCGAACACGTCGGCGCCGGCGCCTGGATGTACCACTGCCACGTCCAGAGCCACTCCGACATGGGCATGGCCGGGCTCTTCCTGGTGGCCAAGCCGGACGGCACCGTGCCGGGCCACGGCGACCACGGGACGCACGGGGCGGCGAAGACGGAGGCGGCGGGCGAACCCGCCGCCGGGACCTCCGGGGGCGCCCACCACCACTGACCCGGCCGACCCCGCAGGCCCCGTGGGACCCGAGTGACTCACGTCACTTTCACCGTCTCCCGGGTTTCCGTTATCCGCGTCCCGCTCCAGGCTCTCCCATGCGCAATCACCTCCAACGAACGGGACGGTCGGCGTGCGGCAGAGCACAGGAATCGAGCGGGACACGGAGCTGGTCCTCGCGGCGCGGAACGGCGACCCGTGGGCGCGTGAGCAGCTGGTCACCGCCCACCTGCCCCTGGTCCACACCACCGTGGCGGTCGCCATGAACGGCCGCCACGGTGCCGAACACGTCGAGCACGTCGTACGGGAGACGATGCTGCGCGCCCTCGACGGCCTCCCCGCCCTGACCGACCCCGGGGTCTTCCGGCCCTGGCTGGTCGCCATCGCCGTGGACGGGATCCGGCGCCACCGGCACCAGCAGCCGGCCGGGTACGCCCACGGGGACGGCACGCCCGGCGGGCGGTGGCCCGGGCACGGACCGGCCCAGGAGATCACCGAGGCGGCCCGCTGGCTCGACCCGGACGACGGGGAACTGCTGGCCCTGTGGTGGCTGGAGTGCGCGGGCGAACTGACCCGTCACGAGACGGCGGCCGCACTCAGGTGGCCCGCCGAGGAGGCGCCGGCCCGGTTCGAGGCCGTACGGGCCCGGCTCGACGCCGGCCGGGTCGTCGCCGCAGCCCTCGCCGGGAACCCCGCCTGCCCCTTCCTCGGCCGGGAGGCCGCGGACTGGGACGGCCGGCCCTCCGCCCCGTGGCGGGACCACCTCGCCCACCACACGCTCGGCTGCGGGCACTGCGCCCCCCGCTGGCACGCCCTGGTCCCCGCCGAGGTCCTGCTGTCCGCCGCCTCACCCGTGGGGGCGGCCGGAGCGGACGAGGCCGCGCGCGGACGGGCGGCCGCCTCCGCCTTCGCCGCCGCGCCGACCGCCCACGGCTTCGCCCCCGACGCGTACGCGGCCGCCGATGCCGCCCCGTACCGCGCCCCGGAGTACGCCGACCCCTCCGCGACCGCCCCCCTCGGCGGGTCCGCCCACGAGCACGCGGCCGACCTGACCGAGCCGTTCGTCCTGGCCGGCCAGGCGGGCCCCGGACGCCCCCACCAGCCGCGCTCGGCCCCCGCCTCCGCGGCGCCCGGCCGGCACGGCACGCGCGCGGCCCTCCGGCGCCGCCGCCAGACGCAGGAGCGGAGCCGGCGCCGCGCCGTCATCGCGGCCGGCGTCGTCGTCATGGCGGTCACGGGCGGGGCGTTCTCGCTGTCCGGCGGCCGCGGCGGGGACGACGAGGTCCTGGAGGCGAACCGGGTGACCGCACCCGAGCTCGACCTGCCCCTCGACCAGGACCCGTCCACCCACTCCGGGACGCCGACTGAGGCGACCCCCAGCGGCTCGCCGTCCGCCTCGAAGTCCGCCACCGCGCGCCCCTCCGCGTCGGCCACGCCCAGCGCGCGTCCCACCACCGCGTCCCCCCGTCCGGTCCGCACCGCCAAGCCCGCCCCGGTCAAGACCACCCCGCCGCGCACCGCGGCGCCCACCCCCGACACCCGGCCGAGCAGGCCCGGCTCGGGCACCGGCTCCGGCGGCGAGGCCGGAAACGGGACGGGCGCCGGTCAGAACGACCAGGGTCCGAGCTCCGAGGCCGACCAGGTCGTCGCCCTGGTCAACGCGGAGCGCGCCAAAGCCGGCTGCGGCCCGCTGAGCGCGAACGCGACCCTCACCCGGGCGGCGCAGGGCCACTCCGACGACATGGCGGCCCGCGACTTCTTCGACCACACCAACCCCGACGGCGCCGGCCCGGGGGAGCGGGTGACGGCCGCCGGGTACCCGTGGTCGACGTACGGCGAGAACATCGCCATGGGGCAGAGCTCCCCCGAGCAGGTCATGGAGTCCTGGATGAACAGCCCGGGCCACCGCGCGAACATCCTGAACTGCGACTTCAAGGAGATAGGCGTCGGCATCCACTCCCAGGGCGGCCCGTACTGGACCCAGGTCTTCGGCGCCCGCTGACGGGAGGGGTGCGGCCCGCGGCGCCGCGGGCCGCACCCCTCGCGGCCGTCAGGGCGTCACGGGGACGTTCGTCAGGCCGCTGCGGGCGTTCGTCACCGTGTTGGAGGCGTGCACGACGTTCGGGGCGCTCGCGCACTTCGACGTCGAGGTGATCTTCACGGCGTAGGCGCCCACCCCGCCGAGGTCGGAGCGGTTGCCGCGCCACACGTTGCCGCAGCCGTTCGGGAACGACGGGGTCGTCGACGGGTTGTGGGTCTCGTACCCGTTGGCGAATGTCCCCGGCCGGGTGAACGTCCCGGTGTTGCCCTCGATCAGATAGCCCACGCCCTTGGCGTCGATCCAGGAGTCGGCCGAGTTGGCGCCGCTGATCCCCGTCCCGTCGAAGGTGTTCCCGCGGATCACCCCGTCGAAGGTGCCCTCCTTGACGTCGATGTGCTCGGCGGCGACCGCCGGTCCGATCCTGTTGTCCAGCACCTGGACCCGGTCCGAGCGGTCCACGCCTCCCTGGTTGCCGTGGCAGGCCCAGTTGGAGCCGGCCGAGCCGATGTAGACCCCCTCGCCGTACCCGGCCTGGACCAGGCCGGTGTGGGTGATCGTGGAGTTCCGGAGGACGCCGTCGGCCGAGGAGCGCCGGAAGTGCACCGCCTCCTCGTCGACGTGGTGGACGGAGAGGCCGTCGATCGTCACGTGGTGGGAGTCGTCCAGGACGACACCCTTCTTGGACTCCTTCACCGTGAAGCCGGTCAGCCTCCAGTACGGCGCGCCGTACAGCCACAGCCCGTAGCCCGAGTCCCAGCCGCTCGTCGGGGCCGGGCAGGACGGCGCCGTGCCCGACGGGCCGTCGTTGACGAGGACGGCGTCCGGCGGGCCGGTGAGCGTGATCGGCGCGGCGGCCGTTCCCGGCCGTGTCGCCACGAACGACCCCCGGTACTCGCCGGCGGCCAGCCTGATGGTCAGACCCGGCTGCGCGTCGGCCAGGGCGCCGCGCAGCTGTGCGGCCGTGGACACGTCGACGACCGGGCCGGCGGTGCCGTCGGGGGCGGCCGCGGCGGCGGCCCGGTCCTCGGCGGCGGCGGTGCCGCCGGTCAGGCCGGTGAGGCCGGCCAGGGCCGTGGCGAGGGCCGCGGCGACCGCCAGGGGGCGGCTCGCGCGGAGGGTGCGGTCTTCCGGTGCGGGGCGTGCCTGAGGTGCGTACGACATCCGACGTCCTCTGGGTGAGTGCTGCGCGAGGGCAGCGGTGGGGGCTCGCATCGATGTCCGGACGATGGTTAGGAAATGTTCCTGACCATTGCGCGGGAGAGTAGGGACGGCCGACGGGCCGCGCAAGACCTCGTCCACGATCCGAGCACCTGATTGAGGTTCAGATACTTGGCCGAGACAGGCCGTTGGGGCCGGTTCGGGTGAACGCGTGCCCTCCGGACGGTGTTCCGCGGACCGGCACGCGCGGGGCGCCCCGCGCCCGTACCGTGGGTCCGTGGGCGGCCGGGTGCCGTCCCCAGGAACCGACGAGCAGGAGCCCCGCACCGTGATCGCCCGCGCACCCCGTCCCCTCCGCAGCGCGCGAAGGCGCCGGCACCGCCTCGCGGCCCTGACCCTGGCCTGCCTCCTCGCCGCCGTGACGGGCTGCACCGCGGCGGCGGAGGGCCGGGGCGCCGGCTCCGCCCCCTCCTCCCCGCCGCCCTCCGCCGGCCGCGCGGTCGTCCCGCCCGAGCCCCACGTCGGGTTCGACTACCAGATCGGCGGCCCCTACCCGCCGCCCGCAGGGGTCGGCGCCGTCTCCCGCGACCGTACGGCGGAGCCCGCCCGGGGGCTGTACAACATCTGCTACGTCAACGCCTTCCAGGCCCAGCCGGACGCCACCGACTGGTGGGAGGAGAACCACCCCGACCTGCTGCTCCGGGACGCCGGGGGAGCGCCGGTCGTCGACCAGGACTGGGACGAGGCCCTCTTGGACGTCTCCGTGCCCGCCAAGCGCGAGCGCCTCGCCGCGATCGTCGGCGGATGGATCGACGGGTGCGCCGCCGCCGGCTACCAGGCCGTCGAGGCGGACAACCTCGACTCCCACGCGCGGTCCCGGGGCCTCCTCACGCCCGAACACGACCTCGCCTTCGCGCGGTTGCTCATCGGCCGCGCGCACGCGGCCGGACTCGCCATCGGGCAGAAGAACGCCTCCGAGCTCGCCCGGCGCGGACGGGCGCTCGGCTTCGACTTCGCGGTCGCCGAGGAGTGCGGCCAGTACGACGAGTGCGGTGCCTACGCGACCGCCTTCGAACACCGGGTGCTCGTCATCGAGTACCGGCCCGAGGGCCTGGCCCGCGCTTGTGCGACCTGGGGCGGGACGCTCTCCGTGGTCCTGCGCGACACCGACGTCCGCCCCGCGGGCGAACCGGGGTACGTCCGCCGGACCTGCTGACGGCGCCGGTCCGGCGGCGGACCTCGCCCGCCCCGCCCGCCTACGCCCCCGCGCCGCCCGGCTCGTAGTCCTGGAGTTCGGCGCGCAGCGCGCCCGGGGCGGTCGCCGGGTCCGCGCGGAGGAGACCGAGGAGGCTGCTGAGGGGGCGGTGCTGCGGGCGGGCGTCGAAGTCGATGCCCTCGGGGTCCGGGAACGCGTCGAGCCGCTCGAACGGCACGATGACGTAGGGCCGCCGGGACCAGGGGTGGCCGTCGGAGGGTTCGGGGTCCATGCGCCACCCCGTGCCGCGGGTGCGGTTGTGGACCTCGCCGACGTACCAGCAGGCGACCTGGACCAGCGGGGTCCCCTCGCGGGCGAGCAGGTCCTCGGGGGAGGCGACCTGCTCGCGGACGAGGGCCTCCACCCGGTCCAGGGAGCCCTCTCCGAAGTCCCATCCGCCGCCGTGGCGGCGACTCCACTCCGGGAACGCGCCCCGCTGCTCCTCCAGCCAGGCGCTCAGCCGGGGGTTGTCGGCGTGCGCCGCGTCGATGCGCTCGGCGACGGCGTGCTCGTCGTCGTCCGCGGCTCCGTACTCCCCGATCTCATGGCTCACAGCTGCTCATCGTAGCCCTCTGTGTGAGGGCAAGACTCCTGGATCTGCACGGAGTTGACACACGCCGCACCGCCCCGACCGCATTGCGCAGGCAAAGCGCAGCCCTAGGATCGGACCGCTTGTGCGGCGCCGACATGAGCACGGGGGCCCTGGCGCCGTACAACCCCGCATCGACCCGTGGGGCTCCCGGGGGAAGCACTGTGAAGCCAGCACGAATAACGCGCCGCTGGCGCGCGCTCAGGAACGGCCTGCTCGCACTCGCCTGCGCCACCGTCGTCACGATCACCGGCCAGCCCGTCGTCGGCGTCGCCGAGGCCGCACCGCCCAAGCTGAAGCCGGGCAAGCGCTGCGACGAACTGTACGGGGTGAGGAACGTGCCCACGGGAGGTCTGCCCCAGGGCGACGCCTCACGTGCGGTGGACCGCTGGGACACCTACGACTACGTCAACCCGGGCCTGCAGTTCGACGGTCTCGCCCCGACCCGGGAGCAGCTCGACGAGGCGGGCACCGACTACAAGAAGTACGACCACAGCGATCCGAGGCGCATCTACGCCCGGTTCAACGCGCAGCGGCGGTGGACGTCCTTCGCCGACTACCTGGCGAAGGTCTACATCCCGAACCAGGGGCACGACGCCCGCGGCAAGGCCTTCATGGCCAAGGTCGTGCGCGAGATGGGCCTGACCGGCCCCGACTGGATCTGCGAGAAGGAGTTCGCCTTCGTCGACCCGGACACCGGCGACCGTCACGTGCGCCGCCTCGACGCGTACAACAAGCGCAGCCGGGAGATCGTCGAGGTCAAGTCCAACGGCAAGCCCGACGGGCGCGAGAAGCCCGCGGACCGGGCCTGGGCCAAGAACCCGGGCTGGCGCTCGTACCGGTACACCTACGTCTTCGCCGAGAACCAGACCTCGGACGCCAGGGCGTTCATGAAGGAGCTCAAGGACACCGCGGGCAAGGACTCCCTCGGCCGCGACCGCGTCCGCACCTACGCCTACCAGTCCCACCACAGGGGGCTGGCCCCCAAGGGCACCGAGAACGGGCCCTACCGCGCGAACGGCACGACGATGGCGCCCGGCAACGGCGCCTCCACGGGCTCCCGCGGCTCCGGCAACCAGGTGATCAACCAGTCCCCGCCGAACCCGCGGATGCTCAAGGAGCAGCTGGACCGGCTGGGCCGGACCGGCGAGCGGGCCCTGATGAACCGCGGCCTCGGAGGCATCGACTTCACCACCCTGGACCTGCGCTACATCGGCAAGGCCAAGGACGGCAAGGGGCTGGACTACGCGTTCTCCGCCAAGGAGGTCGCGGACGACTACGCGGCGGGCTGGGGCGGCCGGGAGAAGGGCGACCTCATCTCGGACGCCTTCTTCACCTGGCTCGCCCTCGACCCGTCCACGTTCTGGGTGAACCTCAACCCGGACGAGCCGAACCGCATCATCGACCAGGACTTCGGGAAGACCGACGCGGGCCGCGTGCTCCTGGAGGCGGACCTGGAGCTGAAGCACGACATCTTCAAGGCCATGGACCCGGAGACGCCGGCGGGCCGCGACTTCATGAACGCCCTGCCCCGGCGCGACGGCTTCCCCTGCTGGGCCGGCTTCCGCTACTGGATCGAGCCGGAGACCGCGGTCGTGCGCGAGCAGGACGGCGGCATCCACATCCTCGACACACCGCTGAAGCTGTCCACGGTCCCGCAGCAGACCACCACCCAGCCGCCCGGCGGCAAGGGCTGCGACCTCACGGAGGAGGAGACCCGGCAGTCCGACCGCGTCCTCGACCGCTACATCACCCCCCTCGTCGCGGAGAAGGTGAACGACGGCGACTACTACGCCGACCTGCGCCGCGTCTACACGGCCCGGGTCGCCGCCGAGTGGGTGCGGCAGAACGCCGCGGACCTGCCGGCCGAGTACCGCTCCGTCATCGGCAGCGGCGACGTGCGGCGCTGGCCGCTGCGCGCCCCGCACCGGGACTGGACCGGCAAGCAGGTCTGGGACCGCTACTACAAGGCCTTCACCGAGGGCACCTTCACGTACCGGTGGACGAACGGCGAGGAGGTCTCCGTCTACACCGTGGGCGGCGTCGACTTCTCCCGGCAGCCGAAGAGCAACATGAACCCGGTGCGCTTCCGCACCGAGCAGCGCTACAAGCCGCGCACGGTCGGCTTCGCGGTCGACACCCTCGCCGACGACCCGCACCGGCAGGGCTACCTCATGTTCGGCGGCAACAGCGCCGGGCGGTCCGAGGGCGGCACCCCCGCTCCCACGCCGACCCCGACCGGCACGGGCGGACCGACGGCGACTCCGTCCCCGACGGGAACGGGCGGGCCCGCCCCGACCCCGGCGGACCCGGCGCCGACGACCGGCCGGCCCCCGGGCGCGACCGCGGCGCCCGGTCCCGACGGCCCCGGCGGCGACCTCGCCGACACCGGCAGCAGTGCCCCCGTCGGTCTGATCGCCGGAGTCGCGGCCGTCGCGATCGGCGCGGGCGGCGCGCTCGTGTGGTGGCGGCGGCGCCGGGCGGGTGTCGGCGGCTGACCGGTGACGCCCCGACAGGCGGCCTGCCGGTAGCGCCCCGACAGGCGGCCGACCGGTAGGCCCCGAGAGGAGACCGGGCCCTTCCCGCACGCGGGAAGGGCCCGGTCGCGTCGCGCCCCCCAAGAACATGAGAATTGTTCACTTTCCATTGACAGGGCGAACCCGCGGCCCCGAAAGTGCCGGGAGCAACCCGCACGCCGCCGATCGAAGCGAGTCCACATGACAGCGCCCGTACCCGAGTTCCCGGCCGGCTTCCTCTGGGGAGTCTCCGCCTCCGCCTTCCAGATCGAGGGCTCGCTCACGGCCGACGGCCGCGGCCCGTCCAGCTGGGACGCGTTCACCGGGGAACAGGGACGGGTCAAGGACGGCTCGCGGGCCGACGTGGCCACCGACCACTACCGCCGCTACCGCGAGGACGTCGCGCTGATGGCCGAACTCGGCGTCGGCGCCTACCGGTTCTCGATCTCCTGGTCGCGCGTCCTGCCCGACGGCCGCGGCCCGGTCAACGGCCGCGGCCTGGACTTCTACGACCGGCTCGTCGACGAGCTGTGCGCCGCCGGGATCACCCCGGCCCCCACCCTCTTCCACTGGGACACCCCGCTGGCCCTGGAGGAGGAGGGCGGCTGGCTGAACCGCGACACCGCCGAGCGGTTCGCCGCGTACGCCTCGGTCGTCGCCGAGCGGCTCGCCGACCGCGTGCCCCTGTGGATCACCGTCAACGAACCGGCCGAGGTGACCCTCCTCGGCTACGGCCTCGGCGAGCACGCCCCGGGACGGCGCCTGGTCTTCGACGCGCTGCCCGCGGCCCACCACCAGCTCCTCGCCCACGGACTGGGGGTCCAGGCCCTGCGCGCCGCCGGGGCCCGCAGCATCGGGATCGCCGCCTCCCACAGCCCCGTCTGGACCGCCGGCGACAGCGACGAGGACCGGGCGGCCGCGGAGCTGTACGACACCCTCACGAACCGCCTCTTCGCGGACCCGATCCTCACCGGCTCCTACCCCGCCGGCCTGGACTCCCTCCTCCCCGGCCCGGTCGCGGAGGACCTGAAGACGATCTCGGCCCCCCTCGACTGGTACGGCGTCAACTACTACAACCCGATGCTCGTCGGCGCCCCGAGGCCGGCCGCCGACCCCTCCGCCGGGGAGGAGCCCGCCGGCCCCGCCGACTCCTCGTTCGGCGGCATCGAGATCCCGCCGGACCTCCCCTTCGACATCCGGCAGATCGAGGGACGCGAACTCACCGACTTCGGCTGGCCGGTGGTACCGGACGGCCTGCGCGAGCTGCTCGCCACCCTGCGCGAGCGCTACGGCGACCGGCTGCCGCCCCTCTACATCACCGAGAACGGCTGCTCGTACGGCGACGGGCCCGACCCCGAGACGGGCCGGATCGACGACGCCCGCCGGATCGCCTACCACGACGGCCACGTCCGCGCCCTGCACCGGGCGATGGAGGAGGGCGCCGACGTCCGCGGCTACTTCATCTGGTCCATCCTCGACAACTTCGAATGGGCGGAGGGCTACCGGCAGCGCTTCGGGCTGGTCCACGTCGACTACGAGACGCTCGCCCGGACCCCGAAGCGGTCGTTCGCCTGGTACCGCGACCTGATCAAGAACGCCGGATGACCACCGAGGGGACGGCGGCGGACGGAACCGCCGCCGGACCGGCCGCCGAGCCCGCCGCCCCGGCCGGAGGGCGCTGGGTGGGCGCGCTCTCCCTCGCCAACCTCGGTGTCTGGGTGGGCTGGTTCGGCCCGCTGCAACTGCTGCTGGCCCGTCAGGCGGAGCACCTCACGCCCGACCACAAGGCATCGACCCTCGCCCTGGTGACCGGTGTCGGAGCGGCGGTGTCGATGATCGCGAACCCCGTCTTCGGGGCCCTCTCCGACCGGACGACGGCCGCCGTGGGCCGGCGCGTCCCCTGGGTGGCCGGCGGAGTGGCCGGCGGCGCGGCCGGGCTCCTCCTCCTCGCCTCGGCGCGGAGCGTCACGACCGTGACCGCCGGCTGGTGCCTGGTCCAGCTCGCCCTCAACGCGGCCTTCGCCGCGCTCACCGCGGCCGTCCCCGACCAGGTGCCTCCGCGGCAGCGCGGTCTGGTCGGGGGCTGGCTCGGGGTCTCCCAGGTCGTCGGCATCCTGGTGGGCACGGCACTGGCCACGCTCGCGGGCGGAGTCGGCGGCGGCTACCTGGCCTGCGCGGTCTTCACGGTGCTCGCGGCCGTGCCGTACGTCGTGATGCGCCGCGACACCGCGCTCTCCCCGGCCGACCGTCCGGCCTTCCGGTGGCGGTCGTTCCTCACGGGCTTCTGGATCGACCCGCGCCGCCATCCCGACTTCGGCTGGGCCTGGCTCACCCGGTTCCTGATGAACCTGTCGTACTCGATCAGCACGATGTACCTGCTCTACTACCTGACCGACGCCGTGCACTACAGCGGGAACGCGGACAACGGCGTCCTCGTCCTCACGGCGCTCAACGCGCTCACCCTGCTCTCCACGGTCGTCGTCAGCGGCATCCGCTCGGACCGCAGCGGTCTGCGGAAGCCGTACGTGATCGGCTCCGGCCTGGTCATCGCGGCGGCCACCCTGCTGCTCGCCGTCTGGCAGACGTGGACGGGCGCCGTCGTCGCCTCGCTCGTGCTCGGCCTCGGCTTCGGCGTCTACACGGCCGTGGACTTCGCCCTGCTCACCGACGTGCTCCCGGCGGCCGAGGACCGGGGCAAGGACCTGGGCGTCATCAACATCGCCAACGCGCTGCCGCAGGTCCTCGCCCCCGTCGTCGCCGCCCCGGTCGTGACCGGGCTGGGCGGCTACACGGCGCTGTACGCCCTCGCGGGCGCCCTGGCCCTCGCGGGATCGGTCCTCGTGCGCCGGATCCGGTCGGTCCCCTGAGGCGGGCGGCGCTCCAAGCGGTCCCGGGCCGCCCGGAGCGCGGCGCCTCAGACCTCCGGCAGGGAGGGGTCGGGCGTCCAGGGCTCCGGCGCCGTCACGGCCCAGCGCTCGTGGTCGCGCCAGCCGCCGTCGATGTAGAGGTAGTCCGGCGACAGCCCCTCGTACCGGAAGCCCAGCCGCCGCACCACGGCCAGCGACGGCTCGTTCCCCGGCTGGATGTTCGCCTCCAGCCGGTGCAGCCGCAGCTCGCCGAACGCGTACTCCAGGACGGCGGCGAGCCCCTCGGTCATGTAGCCCCGCCCCGCGGACGGCGCGAAGGCCGCGTAGCCGAGGGAGGCGCCCTGGTACCGGCCCCGGATGATCGAGTTGATGTTGACCATGCCGGCGGCCTCGCCGGTCTCCCGGACCCGGATCAGCAGGCCCAGGTTGGCGCCGTCCTCGAAGCGACGCATCCAGGTCCGGAACTCCTCGGCCGTGGAGGGCAGCTGCATCCACGGCCCGTGCAGCTCGGCGCTGGCGCGGACGAGCGCGCAGAACTCGTCCTGGTCGGTGAGGTCGAGCGGGTGCAGGGCGACCCGTGGCGAAGGGGAGATCATGCGGCCACGCTAGTCCCTGCCGTCACGGGGCCCGGCGCCCCCCGTCGTCCGGTGGATCCGGGGCTCCGCCCGGAACGGACCGAGGGGATGTCGTGCCGATCAGGCCGGACCCCGCGAGCCCGGCCTGATCGACACCCCCGAAGCCCTCCCGCGCCGCGGCCCGGGCCGCGCGCCTGACGTACGCCGTGGTGGCGACCCCGCCGGTCGAGGACCGGCCGGGACGCCCTCCGGGATGCGCCGCCGGCCCGAGAGGAAACGGCGCAGAACCGGCCCCGCCCCCGGTATACGCTCGCGGGAGAGGGCCCGGTCACGACGGCCGGACACGACGGGGGGCTCGCCTTGGAACGCCTGGCCGAAGGGGACCGGCCCGCGCCCGCGGTGCTGCCCCCGCCGATCCGCTCCGTGCTCCTCCCGGTGGCGACCGCCGCCGCGCTGCTCGTCCTCGCGCTCGGGCTCCGGTACGCGGACGCCGGCCGGCCCGGCCGGCTCGACCTGCGCATCCTCGCCGCGATCGAGGGCACGGGGACGAGAACCCGCCACCTCGCCCTCGCCGTCGACTTCCTGGGCGAACCGCTCGGCGCGGCGGCGCTGATCGCCGCGGTCGTCGCGGGCTGCCTGCTGCTCCGCCGCCCCCGCGCGGCGGTGCTCGTCGTCGCCGGCGTCGGCGCCGCCGTGGTGGCGACGCGCGTGCTCAAGCACCTCGTGGGACGCACCATCAACGGCGAGGGGAACCTCTCCTACCCGAGCGGGCACACCGCGTTCCTCACCGCTCTCGCCCTCGTCGCGGTGCTCCTCGCGACCGGCCGCTCCGGCCTCGGCAGGGCGGCCGGGACCACCCTGGTGCTGCTCGCGGCCCTGGCCGCCGGCACCGCCATGGGCTGGGCCCAGGTCGTCCTGAGCGCGCACTACCCGACCGACGCCCTCGGCGGCTGGTTCACCGCCCTCGCGGTGGTGCCGGCGACCGCCTGGACCGTCGACCGGGTGGCGGACTCCGCCCGGCGCAGGCGCTCCGGACGGCACCCCGGGTGACATCGCGTCACCTCGCGCCGGGCGTCACCTCACGTCCGGCGCCTCCTCACACCGTGCGCCGGAAGACGGGCTTCACCGGCCGGCCCCCCAGCCACGGCGCGGGATCGCCGGCGTCCAGCGCCTTCCGGTACACCGCGCAGGCCTGCGCCACCACCTCGACCGTGCGGTCGACGTCGGCCTCGTCGAGGGCGCTGCTCACCACGAACGACGGTGCCAGGATCCCGCCCGCGAGGAGCCGGCGCAGGAACAGCGTCCGGTACTCCTGCGACGGCCTGCCCTCCGCGTCGAGCGTCCCGAAGACCAGGTTGCTGGCCCGCCCCCGGACGACGACGTGGTCCGCGACACCCATGCCCGCCGCGGCCTGCCGCACGCCCGCCGCCAACCGCTCGCCCAGGGCGTGCAGACGGGCGGTCACGCCCTCCTCCGCGTACGTGGTCTGCACGGCCGCCGCGGCGGCCAGCGCGTGCGTCTCCGCGCCGTGCGTGGTCGACAGCAGGAACACCCGGTCGCCCGAGTGCCGCAGTCCGCCCCACTCCATCAGGTCGCGGCGCCCGGCGAGCGCGGAGACGGCGAAGCCGTTCCCCAGCGCCTTGCCGAACGTCGAGAGGTCGGGGACGACCCCGTACAGACCCTGCGCGCCCGCCTCCGACCAGCGCAGACCGGTGATCATCTCGTCGAAGACCAGCACGCAGCCGTGCCGGTCGGCCAGTGCGCGCAGCCCGGCGAGGTACCCGGGCGGCGGCTCGGTGTGCCCGGCCGGTTCGAGGATCAGACAGGCGACCTCGCCGCGGTACCGGTCGAGCAGCTCCTCCGTCGCGGCCAGGTCCCCGTACGGGAACGCCACGGTGAGCTCCGTGGTCGCCGCCGGGATGCCGGCGTTCATCGGCGTGGTGCCGATGAACCAGTCGTCCACGGAGAAGAACGGGTGGTCGCCGCAGACGGCCACCCTCGGCCGGCCCGTGACCGCGCGGGCCAGGCGGACCGCCGCGGTGGTGACGTCCGAGCCGTTCTTCGCGAACTTGACCATCTCGGCGGTCGGCACCGTGGCCAGGAACCGCTCCGCCGCCTCGACCTCCACGATGGACGGCCGGACGAAGTTGCCGCCGCGGTCGATCTCCCGACGGACCGCCTCGACGACCCGCGGATGGGCGTGCCCGAGGCTCACCGACCTCAGGCCGGAGCCGTACTCGATGTACCGGTTGCCGTCGACGTCCCAGACGTGGGCGCCGCGGCCGTGGCTGATGACCGGGGCCAGGCCCTCGGGGTACTGGTCGTCGCCCTTGGCGTAGGTGTGCGCGCCCCCGGGGATCAGGGCGTGCAGCCGCGCGTTCGCCTCGCGCGACCGCGGCAGGGCGAACTCCTCGGTCTCTTGCGTCACTTCGGTCTCCACGCGGGTCACTCTCCGGGGCTCGGGCGCTGCTGCTCCAGGACCTCGGCGAGGCTCGGCGCCTCGCGGTCCCGGGGGGACATCGACACGGGCGGCAGCGGCCACGGGATGGCCAGGTCCGGGTCGTCGAAGGCGATCGTCACGTCCTCGGCCGGGTCGTGGGGCCGGTCGATCCGGTACGAGGTGTCCGCCGTCGCGGACAGCGCCTGGAAGCCGTGGGCGCACCCCGCCGGGATGTAGAGGGTCTTCTGCGTCTCGCCGGAGAGCTCGAAGAAGGCCCGGTTGCGGTAGGTCGGCGAACCCGGCCGCAGGTCCACCACGACGTCGAAGATCCTGCCGTACGAGCACCGCACCAGCTTGGCCTCGCCGGCGCCGGAGCGCAGGTGCATGCCGCGCAGCACGCCCCGGACCGAGCGGGACACGCTGTCCTGCACGAAGGCGTCCGGGTCGACGCCCACCGAGCGGACGACGTCGGCGTCGAACGTACGGCAGAAGAAGCCGCGTTCGTCGGCGTACGGCGTCGGTTCGAACAGGTGGGCGCCGTCGATCTCCGGGACGGGGATCGCTTTCATGAGGTCTCCCGCGGTGCGTGGGCGTGGGCGCGGCCGGTTCCGGGGAACACGGCCGCGGTCAGGGCGGTGAACTGCTCGTCGAGGTGCCGTCCGACGGACAGGTTCCGCTCGGCGAGGGTCAGCCGCAGCTCCGCCGCGTGCTTCTCCAGCTCCCGGAACCGGTCGAGCAGTCGGTCGGCGTCGGCCTCCCGCGCCGGATGGCGGTACGCGGCCAGGCCCATGAGCTCCATCAGGGCGTCGCTCTTCGCCGCGTAGCTCAGCGCGAGGGTCGGCACGCCGACCCGGAGCGCGCAGACCAGGTTGTGGTACCGCGTCGCCACCACCGCGTCGGCGGTGGCCATCTCCTTCATCAGATCGTCGAGCGAGGCCGTCTCGGCGGCCGTGACCAGCGGCGAGTCGACCGCGTCGAGGATCGCCGCGACCACCGTCGCGTCGACCGCGTCGCCGGTCAGCAGTCTCACCGGTCTGCCGTCCTCGACCAGGGCGCGCACGAAGCGGGTCGTCCCGTCCAGATAGCGCCGGTGGATCTCCTCGGCACGGTCGCGGTCGTCGTCGCCGCCGTGGAAGTCCATGACGCCGACGCACACCGGGCCCGGTGCCCCCGAGGGCGCCCCGGACGGCGGCGCCGGCAGCGCGAAGGCGAGGTCCGGGTGGACCGGATCGCCCGCGGTGTCCACGCCCATCTCCCGCAGGGCGTCGCGGGACTGCGTGTCGCGGTACGAGCGGTACGCGGCGAGCCGCGCCGACCAGCGCACCAGCGTCCGCGTCGCCCGGTTGCCGACCGGCCCGGCGCCGACGCCGACGAGCGCGACCCGGGTGCCGAAGAGCCGGCCGGACGCGCAGAGCAGGAACAGGGCGTACGGGAAGCCCCACGGCCGCAGCGGCAGCGTGGCCTCCAGGACGCCCATGCCCGGCACGATCACCACGTCGTGGCGGCGCACCCACGCGGCGGTGCGGACCGCGTCGACGAGCTTGCCGAGCCCCTTGCCCGCGACCGCGCCCGCCCGTGACGCGGTGCGGTACTCCCCGCGGTACCAGTGCAGCCGGGTCGCGGGGAGCCCGTGGCGGAGCCGGACGACCTCGGGTCCGCCGCACATCGCGTCGACGACCGCGTCCCCGTGGTCGCGCCGGAGGTACCCGAGGACGGCCTCCATCGACCCGTCGTTGCCGAGGTTGCCGGAGCCGAGCAGGCCGAAGAGGCCCACCCGCACCGGAGGCCCGGCCGGAGTCCTCACGTCCGCCCGCCCTCGCGGCCGGCCACGATGTCGTCGAGGGAGACGGCGAGCCGGTCCGGGTCGACCGGGGTCCGGTCCTCGACCCGCTCCCCGGCGCCCGGCCGGGCCCGGCTGGCCGCCCACGACACGAGGTGGCCGTAGCAGGCGCGCCGGTCGGCCGGCGTCAGCGGCGCCCGCCGGATCGCCGCGACGAAGCCCCAGACGTACTCGGCGAGCAGCCGGGGCGTCGGATGCAGCAGTCCCGCCCGGCGGGGGTCCAGGTTGACGCAGCGGGAGCGCTTCGAGGGGTTGGCCCGCTCCGCGCGGGTGGGGTGGTCCCGGCGGAAGTACAGCAGCTCCGGCACCTGGTGGAACGGGCCGTGCAGGCCGATCTCGGAGACGAACGTGCGGTCCGCGTGGTGGTAGCTGTCGTGCGGCCTGACCCGGCGCAGCACGTCGGCCCGCATCACCCCGTAGAAGTCGTCCCCGCCGGGTTCGAACAGCATGCTGCGGAAGCGCTCCGGAGCACGCGGCGAGGCGGTCGCGAGGGTGTAGTCGTACGGGACCTTGACCCGGCCGTCGCCGTCGATGACGGCCTGGTCGGCGTGGGCGAGGATCACCTCCGGACGCTCGTCCAGCGCGTCCACGCAGCGCCGCAGCAGGTCCCGGGCGTACAGGTCGTCGTGCGAGGCCCACTTGAACAGCTCGCCGCGGCACTGGGTGAACACGTAGTTGTGGTTCGGCGCGGCGCCGATGTTCCGGGTCAGCCGGATGTACCGGATGCGCGAGTCCCGCGCCGCGTACTTCCGGCAGATGTCCCGGGTGCCGTCGGTCGAGGCGTTGTCCGAGATGACCAGCTCGAAGTCCTCGTAGGTCTGGCCGAGCAGGGCGTCGAGGGCCTCGGCGAGGTACTCCTCGCCGTTGTACACGGGCAGCCCGATGCCGAGCCGGGGTGGGGCGGTCATGGTGTCCTCACTTCGGGAAGGGGTTTCTGGTGGTGCTCACGCAGGGCGGACCGCAGCTCCAGCCACCACACGGCCGAGCTGCCGAGGGTCGCGACGGCCACGCCCCAGGCCGAGCCGACCGTGCCGGCGGCGAGCGCGCCGCCGAGTCCGCCGCCGACGTAGAGGGTCGAGGCGATCAGCTGGCAGCGCAGGCTCCGCCGGGCCGCGGCCAGGGCGCGCAGCCCGGCGGCCGCGCCGGTGCCGAGGCCGGCGGCCGCGACACCGAGGGTGGCCGGCACGATCAGGGCGGCGGCGGCCTGCCAGACGTCGCCGAGGACGAACGCGCCGAGCCGGTCCGGCACGAGGAGCAGCGCCGCGCCCCACAGCAGGGCGGCCACGGCCTGTCCGCCGCCCAGCAGGAAGCAGAACGCGCCCAGCCGGTGCGGGGCCTGTCGCAGCACCCGCGCCGCCTCGGCGACGGTCACCAGCGACAGCCCCATCAGGACGGCGAGGAACGGGCCGAGGAGGAGCTCGGCGCCCCGCACCACCCCGACCGCGCCGACGCCGACGATCGCGCCGAGCCCGTACGCCCGCAGCTGGCCCGCGCCGCTGACGCCGACGTTCTCGACGAGGTAGCGGTACCCGAGGTCGCGCTGCTCGCGGATCCAAGGGCGCGCCCCCGCCGGCCGGGGCCGGATGCCGGACTGGAGACGGCCGTAGCCGGCCGCCACCGCGGCGGCCGCCCCCCAGGCCAGAACGAAGGCGGCGACGCTGCCCACCCGGGCCGCCGCGACCATGGCCGGCACCAGGGCGGCGCCCATCACGAGGTCGTTGACGAACGCCTTGCGCCCGGCGCCGGCGGCGAAGAAGGAGAACCGCCAGGCGTCCTGGAGCAGGAGTCCCGGCAGCACGACGCCGAGGCAGGCGAAGGCGTGGCCCACGGGACCGCCGAAGCCGAGCCCGAGGGCCAGGCACACCGCGCCGACGGCCACGCCGACGCCGAGGGCGGTCCCCGACGACCGGGCCACCGCCCCCCGCCAGGACTCCTCGGGCACCCCGCTGAACCGGACCATGAGCGGGTCGGTGGCCAGCCCCCGGGAGACCCCCAGCACGACGCCGAAGGTCACCCAGGCCAGGCTGAACACACCGAACGCCTCCAGCCCGAGCGAGCGCGCCACGTAGATGCCCACCACGAAGTTGGTCGCGCTGGACGCCGCCTGGTCGGCGAGCCCCCAGGACAGCCGGCCGGCCATGCCCCGCCGCACGGGCGGCCGGGCGGGGCCGGCCGGCTCCGCGGTCGTCGTCTTCTCCCTCTCGGTGCTCGTCACGTCACGCCTTGACCAGTCCGGCGGCCGCCAGGGCGTCGGCCGCGCCGGCGACCGAGTCGAACGGCAGCCCGGACCGCTCGGCGACGTCCAGCAGGCCGTGCTCGCCGTCGGACATGCTGAGCACCCAGAGCATGGCCATCTGGGCCTGCTGGGCGTCGCTGCGCCCGCCGAGCGAGTCGTACAGTCCGCGACGGCCCAGCTGGGGCTCGCCGTGCGGACTGAGATTGACGTACCGCCGGTTGCGGTCGAGCACGGCGAACGCCTCGCGGCAGACGGCGAGGGTGTCCTCCATCGCCTCCGGGGAGACGAAGTCCGGGTTGTCCGCCGAGGTGTGGTACTCGGGGTACCCGGCGTACGGGGTCCGGCTGAGGGACCCCACGCCGAGGTCGAACCCGGGGGAGCAGTACTGCCGCTCGTCATAGCCGTACGGCGTGAACTCCTTGATCAGGTGCGGCCGTTCGGAGACGTTCAGGACGTGCGCCATCACCCGGTCGATCTCCGCGTCGCCCCGCCTGCTCCGCTTGTACGTCAGCCGGCCGGAGTCGCCGGCGCAGGCCAGGACCAGCCCGTGCCTGACCCGGTCGATCCGCTCCGCGTTGCGGGCCAGCCAGGTGATCGCCCCGATGGTGCCGGGCGCGAAGATGAACCGGTACGTGTAGTACGGCGTCTCCTCGGCCAGCGCCCTCGCCAGGAACGTGGCCACCGCGACGCCGGCCAGGTTGTCGTTGGCCAGCGACGGATGGCAGACGTGGCAGGAGACGATCACCTCCTCGGCGACCCGGCCGGGCACCACGTGCTCGGCATAGGTCAGGTGCCCGTCCTCCAGCGTGGAGTCGACGCGGACCTCGTAGTCGCCGTCCGGCAGCGCGTCCAGGGTCTCCTGCGCCAGGCAGAACCCCCACTCCGGTTTGTAGTAGCTCGTGCGGTACGGCACCCAGGTCGGATGCTCCGGCAGGGTGTGCAGGTGCGCCCGCAGTTCGGAGAGCGGCATGGTGCGCGCCACGGGCACGCTGTAGCCGAGCACGTGCAGGCTGGACGCGGCGAAGTCCACGACCCGGTGGCCCGCGGCGTCGGCCACGTACGCGTCCCGGATGTTCCACTCCTGCGGCACCGTCCAGTCGAGGACCTGCGTCCCGGTCGGCACCTCGTGGACCTCCAGCGGCAGGTACTCCCCGACGATGTCCAGGGTGGCGCGCACCCCGTCGCCGGTGATGCTCCGGCAGAGCGGGTGCAGCCGCTCCACCAGAGCGTGCATCCGCTCGCCGGCCGAGGTCGCGGGACCCGGGGCGGACGCGGTCACCGGCGCCACCGCAGGGTGTCGTCGACCGCGCCCGACTCCGACGCCGAGCGCAGCACCGCGAGCCGGGTGAACCGCCGCTCGAAGTCCTCCCGTGTCAGCCCGAACGCGCGGTAGGCGTCGGCGAGTTCCAGGGCTCCCCGCTTCACGGTCCACTCGCAGTCGAAGCCGGGCAGCGCCGCCCGGAACCGGGAGAAGTCCACCCGGTACGACCGCGGGTCCGCGCCCGTCTCGCCCGTGATCACCACCTTGGAGCCGTCCACCGCCTCGGCGACCTGCCCGGCGATCTCGGCGACCGTGACGTTGTTGACCTCGCTGCCGATGTTGAAGGCCCGGTCGTGCACCGCCTCCCGCGGCGCGGTCAGCGCCGCGGTGAAGGCCCGGGCGATGTCGGCCGCGTGCACCAGCGGACGCCAGGGCGTGCCGTCCGACATCACCAGGACCTCGCCGGTCAGCAGCGCGTGTCCCACCAGGTTGTTCAGCACGATGTCGGCGCGCAGCCGCGGCGAGAAGCCGAACGCGGTGGCGTTGCGCATGTACACGGGGGCGAAGTCGCCGTCGGCGAGCTCGTGCAGGTCGTCCTCCACCCGCACCTTGGACTCCGCGTACGGCGTCACCGGGCGCAGCGGGGCGTCCTCCGCGACCAGCTCGTCACCGCCGGCGGCCCCGTAGACCGAGCAGGTGGACGCGTACAGGAACCGCCCGACGCCGGCGTCCTTGGCCAGCCGGGCGAGCCGCACGGAGGCGTGGTGGTTGATGTCGTACGTGAGGTCCGGGGCCAGCGACCCCAGCGGGTCGTTGGAGAGCGCGGCCAGATGGACCACGGCGTCCACCCCGGCCACGTGCTCGGCCGTGACGTCCCGCAGGTCCACCCGGTGCCCGGACGGGTCGGCGGGCGACGGGCCCAGCACGCAGTCCGCGAACAGGCCGGAGTCCAGCCCGACGACCTCGTGTCCGGCGGCCGCGAGGACCGGGGCCATCACGGTGCCCAGGTAGCCCTGGTGTCCGGTCAGCAGTACGCGCAAGGTTCATTCCCCCAGGTCGAGAGTGAGTTTGGTGACGGCGAACGCCTCGGCGTAGCGCGCCTGGCATTCGATGCCGCGGATCCGGGCCAGGCCCAGGAAGGCCTCCCGGTCGTACCAGGGCCGGTGCCGCTGCGAGGGGTAGTGCTCCTGCAGCAGCCGGACCTTCTCCTCGGCCACCTCCGGCGCCAGCGGCTGGTACGCCGACGGACGGCCGAGGTCGCCGTCCCACTTGACGATCTCGTAGCCGAGCACGAGATGGTCGCGGAACGCGGTGGGAAGCAGCCGCGCCAGACCGCGGTGGTCCTGGTGGGCGTCGTCGGTCCGCGGCGCGAGGATCAGGTCCGGGTCCGTCCGGGCCCGCAGCTCCTCGACCGCGGACTTGGCCTCCTCCCAGTGCGCGGGCAGCCGGCCGTCCGGCAGCTTGAGCACCGTCAGCCGCAGATCGGCCCCCGGGCAGAACGCGGCGAGCGCGGCCCGCTCCTCCGCCTCGCGCTCGCCTCCGCCGCCGGACAGCACCAGAGCGTCGACCCGCAGGCCCGGCCGCGCGCGGCACAGGGTCAGCAGCGTGCCGCCGGCGCCGATGGCGATGTCGTCGCAGTGCGCCCCCACCGCGGCGATCCGGTCGACGGACCGGGCTCCGAGCCGGATCACGCGGTCCCCACCGGCGCACCCGAGGCGGCACGGTCCCGCTCCCACACGGCCCACGGGCGGTCGCCCCGGGTGTAGGCGGCGTCGAGGGCGGCCCGCTCCTTCACGGTGTCGGTCGGCTTCCAGAACCCGCGGTGCCGGTAAGCCAGCAGCCGTCCCCGCTTGGCCAGTCCGCCACAGCCGTCGGCGACCAGGTCGCCGTCCTCCGGAATGTGGTCGAAGACCTCCTGGCGGAGCACGAAGTAGCCGCCGTTCTCCCACAGCGGCATGTCGCTCACCGCCGTGATCCCGCCCACCAGGCCGTCCTCGCCCAGGTCCACGCAGTGGAACGAGGACTGCGGCGGCACCACCATCATCGACGCGCCCGCGTCGCGCCGGGCGAACCGGTCGATCATCTCCGGCAGCGGGGCGTCGGTGAGCACGTCGGCGTAGTTGGCGAGGAACATCTCGTCGCCGTCCAGGTGGTGCCGCACCCGGCGCAGCCGCTCCCCGATCGGGGACTCGATGCCGGTCTGCGCGAACGTGATGGTCCAGTCGGCTATGTCGGTGGACAGCAGCTCGGTCCGACCGCCCCGCAGCACGAAGTCGTTGGACGTCGTCTCCTCGTAGTTGAGGAAGAAGTCCTTGATGTGGTGGGCCCCGTAGCCCAGGCACAGGATGAACTCCTTGTGCCCGAAGGACGCGTAGTAGCGCATGACGTGCCAGATCAGCGGACGCGGGCCGACCATCGCCATCGGCTTGGGGATGTCGTCGGAGGCTCCGCTGCGCATCCGCAGCCCGTAACCGCCGCAGAACAGGACGACCTTCATCGCTTCACCTCGACGATGCTCAGTTCCGGGATGGGGAAGACCAGGCGGCCGCCCCAGGCGTGCACGAAGGACAGCTGCTCGACCAGCTCGTCCCGCAGGTTCCACGGGAGGACGAGGACGTAGTCCGGCCGGTCGGCGGCGATCTGCTCGGGCGGCAGGATCGGGATGCGGGTGCCCGGGGTGTACCGGCCGTGCTTGTAGGGGTTGCGGTCGACCGTGTACGGGAGCAGGTCGGGGCGGATGCCGCAGTGGTTGAGCAGGGTGTTGCCCTTGCCGGGGGCGCCGTACCCGACGACCGTCTCGCCGCGCTCCGCCACGTCGATCAGGAACCGCAGCAGGTCCCGGCGGACCTTCGCCACGCGCGCCGAGAACTCGGTGTACCCGGACAGCTCCCGCAGTCCGGCGGCCTTCTCCCGGTCGAGCACCTCGGCCACCCGCCGGCTCGGCTCGCCGGCCACCCCGGCCGGACGGGCCCACAGCCGGATCGAGCCGCCGTGCGTCGGCAGCAGCTCGACGTCCACCAGGGTGAGGCCGCCGCTCTCCAGCGCCCGGGCCGCGGACGCGACCGTGTAGTACTGGAAGTGCTCGTGGTAGATCGTGTCGTACTGGTTCTCCTCGATCAGGGTCAGCAGGTGCTGCACCTCGATCGAGACCCACCCGTCGTCGGCGACCAGGGCGCGCAGGCCCTCGGTGAACCCGACCACGTCGGGGATGTGCGCGTACACGTTGTTCGCCACGACCAGGTCCGCCGGGCCGTGCTCGGCGCGGACCGCCGCACCCGTCTCCGGGCTCAGGAACGCCGTGAGCGTCGGCACGCCCGCGTCCCGCGCCGCGGCACCGACGTTCACCGACGGCTCGACGCCCAGGCAGCGGATCCCCCGGTCCACCACGTGCTTCAGCAGGTACCCGTCGTTGCTCGCCACCTCGACCACGAAGGAGTCGGGCCCGAGCCCCACCCGCCCGGCCGCGTCCGCGACGAACGTCCGCGCGTGCTCCACCCAGGAGGAGGAGAACGACGAGAAGTACGCGTACTCGCTGAACGTCTCCTCCGGCGTGATCAGCGGCGGTATCTGGGCCAGCCAGCACCCGGTGCAGACCCGCAGATGCAGCGGGTACGCGGGCTCCGGCAGGTCCAGGGCGTCCGCCGCGAGAAAGCTCTCGCACGGCGGGGTCGCCCCCAGGTCGACGACGCTGGTCAACGCCGCCGAGCCGCAGAGTCGGCATCGTGTCATCTACTTCCCCCCATCTCCGCCCGCGCGGGAGCCCCGCGACGAGCCGGCTTCTTCGTTCCCCACCGGCGGCGGGGCGTCCCCGCCGCCCGACCGCCCCGCGATCGCGGTGCGGTACTCCTCCTCCAGGCGCGCGAGGCCGACGGCGGGGCTGAACCCCTGCTCGTACCGGCGCCGGGCCGCCCGGCCCATCTCCCGGTTGCGCCCCACGTCCTCCGCGACCGCCCGCAGGCGGGCCGCGAGCGAGGACGGGTCGCCCGGCCGGTGCAGCATGCCGGTCACCCCGTCCTCGACGAGCTCCACGAAGGCGCCGTGCGCGGCGGCCACGGCCGGGACCCCGGCCGCCATCGCCTCCGCGACCACCAGGCCGAAGGTCTCCATGGCCAGCGAGGGCGCCACCACGGCCACCGACCGCGCGACGGCCCGCCGGCACTCCGCCGGGTCCCACAGACCCGCGTACCGGACGTCCTCCCGGCCCGCCGCCCAGGCGGTCACCTCGCGCTCCAGCGGCCCGGCCCCGGCGATCACGAGCGGCACGCCGATCCCGCCCGCCGCGGCGAGCTCGTCCCACGCGGCCATCAGCAACCGGATGCCCTTCGCCTCCGCGAGACGGCCGAGGAAGAGCAGCTGCTCACCCTCGCCGGTCCGCTGGACACCCGGGTCCGGCACGAAGTTGTGCTTCACCGCCAGCCGTTCCGACGGCATGCCGGACCGGACCAGGACGTCCCGCTGCGCCGACGAGATGCAGAGGAACCGCTCCACACCGGACCACCACCGGCGCCGGTTGACCGCCAGGCTGACCGCGAGCGGTACCGTCGCGAGCCGGGAGTCCCGGTAGCAGCCGTGCCGCACGGCGGGCAGCGACGCCGCCGACCCCACGCACTCGGTGCACTGCCGGCCGTCGCGGTGCAGCGTGCCCGGCGGGCAGACCTGGGTGTAGTTGTGCAGCGTCGCGACCACGGGCACGCGGGCGTCCGCGCAGGCCGCGAGCACCGAGGGCGACAGCAGCGGGAACACGTTGTGGACGTGCACCACGTCCGGCCGGTCGGCGCGCAGCCGGGCGGTCAGCTCCGTACGCGTCGCCGGGTTCCACGGCACCAGCAGCGGCACCGCCACCTTGCCCAGCAGCGAGCGGGCGGCGATGTCGTCGCTGCGCCGCTCGAACACGTCGACCCGGTGGCCGGCCGCGCGCAGCAGCCCCACCTCCTCGTCGACGACCCTGTTCTCCCCGCTCGGCTGCGCCGAGGAGTAGCGGTTGTGCACCACAAGGACATGCATGCTCAGGTCACCTCCTGGCCCGCAGCGGGCCACGCCGGCGGGGGATGTCGTACGTCGGAAGGGTCGGGGCCGCGGCGGGCGCCGCGAGGAGCGAGGCCGCCAGTGCCAGGTGCAGCAGATAGGCCGAGGCGTCGCCCAGGCCGACCTCGGTGTACGAGGAGATCCCGCAGTACCCGATCAGGAAGATCGCGCACGCCCTCGGGAGCGACGGCGGCCGCAGCAGCGCGACACCGCCGAGCACGAGGACCATCGCCGCCACGAGCGTCACGCCGAGCAGGCCCTGCTCGTCGTAGACCGCCAGCCAGCTGTTGTCGATCGGCAGCCCGTCGAAGGACTTGTCGCCAAGACCGGTGCCGAACACCCTCTCCCCGAGGGTCCGGGGCTCCGCGAGGAGCGCGTCCCAGACCTTGGCGCGACCGGTGAGGTTGGCGAAGTTCTCCTGGCTCTGCCCGCGCAGGAACCACGCCCGCAGCGCGGAGCTGAACACCACCGCCGCCACCGTCGCGCAGAACACCGCCCAGGCGAAGAACCGGCGGGCGGCGCCGCTGGTCAGGAAGAGCGAGCCGATCGCCAGCACCAGCCCGATCAGCAGGCCGAGGGTGGCCGTCCGGGTATGGGTCATCGCGAGCAGGACGAAGGACGGCACGATGACCACCGCGGCACCGGCTCCGGTCGTCCGGCGGCCCAGCAGGAGCAGCACGGCGAGCCCGATCACCACGGCCGCGTACTGCCCGATCTGCGGCGGGGTGAGCGGCCACAGCGCGCCGACCAGCCGCCCGCCGTAGTACTCGGGCATGGCCGTGCCGGGGGAGACCGCCAGGCCCGCGGCCACCAGCACCAGGACCGCGAAGTACATCCGGACGTGGTGGCGGACGAACGTCAGACTCCCGTCCCACCACCGGCTGAGCAGCCACAGCGTCCCCACGAACAGGGCGAGCCGGGCGCACCGGAACAGGGCGCCGTAGGCGGCCTCCTGCTGCACGCTGCCGATCAGGCTCGGCACGAGCAGCAGCGTGAGCAGGAACACGAAGGCGCTGGGCCGGATCCGCAGCCGCGGATTGAGCGCCAGGGCCAGCGCGAACGCCGCGACCAGCGCGCCCATGGTGGCCATCTGGATGAGGGAGCGGGGGATCGCCACGACGGTCTTCGCCCCGGCCGAGCCGAGCGTGTTGAGCCCCAGCAGCGCCCAGACGACGCCGACCGCCTTCGGCGTGCCGCCCGGCCGCGGCACCGGGGCCCGCGCGCCCGCCTCCGTCCGCTCCTCGTCCCTCAGGTCCTCGGGCACGTCAACCACCGGCCCCGGGGGTGAAGCTGCTGCCCGCGTCCTGCCGGTACGGCGCGCCCCGCCACTGCGCGGGACGCAGGACCCGGCCCGGGTCGCCGGCGAGGAAGGTCCACGGCCCGCGGTAGACGTTGCCGTGCCAGCGGTTCCCCTGACGGCGGGTGATCGCCTCGGCCACCCGCCGGCCCCGGTACGGGGACCAGTCCGGCGCGCCGCCCTCGTTCGCGAACACCGCCATGCGGGCGCACTCCGCGCCGCACCCGACGACGGCCGGGTCGAGGGCGAAGAGGTTGCCGTGGACGTCGACCCGCTGCGTCTTCCACCGGCAGTCGCCGTACAGCGGGGCGCTCGCGATCGCGGGCGGTGCGCAGCGCCGGGCGTCCTTCACCAGCAGGGTGCACGAGCCGGTGGAGGTGTTCGCCGGGCTGTTGCAGAACCGGTCGGCGTTCTCCCACAGGGTGATCCCGTTCCAGTTGTCCTCCAGCACGTTCCCGTGGATCTCGATGCGGTCCGTGCGGGCCGGGATCCGCGGCTCGCCGCCGGACTCGGAGACGTAGACGGTCGCGTACGGGAAGTCGTCCCCGTCCGCGGCGTACGCCCGTCCCTCGACCCGGTTGTTCCCCCTGATGGTGTTGTTCCGGATGACCGCGTTGTAACTGGTCTCGTACATCAGCGCGGCACCGTCGTTGGACTCCAGCAGGTTGTCCTCGAAGAGGAAGTCGTTGTTGTTGTTGTCCGCCCACAGCCCGGTGCCCCGGTTGCCGTGCACCCAGTTCCCCCGGACGTCGGCGCCGTCGACCGCCCAGAACTTGACGCCGCCGGTGCAGCCGCAGCCCGGCTGCCGCCGCTCCCAGTCGTCGGTGTTGTTGCCGGTGATCTCGTTGCCCTCGACCACGAGACCGCGGATCGAGTTCCCGGTCTTGTACGCGTTCATGCCGTACTGGCCGTTGCCCCGCAGGCAGCTGGCCCCGAGCCGCTGCCGGGCGCCCGCCATCAGCCCGGCACCGGAGTTGTGCTGGATCGTCGTGTGCTCGATCACCCACCCGTCGGCCATGTCGTGGTTGACGACTCCCTCGTTGTGCGGAGCGACGAAGTGCTCCACGGTCAGATGGCGGACGGTGACGTCGGAGGCGGTCCCGCCGAACGCGTACTGGTTGACCTTCCGGCCGTCCAGCACCGCCCCCGGGGCGCCGAGGTAGCGGTTCCCCTCCTTGGCGATCACCTGGGCGTAGGCGTCTGGCTCCAGCCGGTGCCGGCCCGGGCGTAGCCAGAACGTGGTGTGCGGCGGACTCTTCTCGGTCTTCGCCGCGAGGTCCCCGACGACGGCCGGATCGACCGTCACCGCGCCCGCGGGAGCCTTCACCGGGCCCGCGGCCGTCCGGTCGCAGACCCGGGCCGGAGCGGCGGCGGCCCCCCGGGCCACGGGCGGCGCGGAGGAGGCGGGGGAGTCCTGGACGGGGGACGCCGCGGACGCCCCCGGCGCCGCGGACGGACCGCCCGGCGTCGGCGTGCCCGTGCAGCCGGTCGCCACCAGCGCGACCAGCACCAGCGGTGCCACCGCCCGCGCCCCGTACCGCCCCCCGATCCCCACGCGCCCGCCTAGCCGTCGAACCCGAGCACGGTGGTGAACCCCGAGACGCCGTCGGCGAAGCCGGTGCCGATCAGCGTGGTGGCGGGCTCCTTGCGTCCGAAGCCGGCGGAGTACCAGCCCAGCGGCGGGTGGTTCTCGCCGCGGTGCGCCCGCCAGGACAGCTCCTCGGGCAGGTCGAGCACCGCGGAGCGGTCCTCGCCGTCCCGGGTCCAGGTGAGCAGCGCCCGGTTCCCCGTCAGATCCGCGGAGATCGCCGGTCCGAGGTGGAAGGCCAGGCGCACGGTGCCGCCGCCGCCGACCTCGTCGACCACGCGCAGCTCCCGGCTCGCGCCGGTCAGCTCCACCCGGCGGCGGTGCACGGAGCCCCCGTAGCCGTCGTGCTCGGCGGACCAGCGGGCCGTTCCCCCGGTCTCCGCGCCGGACGGGTCCGCGACCAGCACGCGGGTGCGGGCGTGCCGGGTCCACAGGAACGGGCCGCCGGACACGGACTGGTCGGCGCCGTCCAGTTCGAGGGTGTTGTGGCCGAGGGTCGACCGGAAGTACCGCCGCCACTCCGGCTGCCCGTGGTAGCAGAAGGTCCCGGGGTCGGCGAGCACGTCGACGCCGTCGTGCCGCACCTCCACGGACAGGGCGTCCGCGTGGGCGTGGGCGGCGATGGAGAGGAAGCCGTGGGGGCCGCCGTCGCAGCGGCACCAGATCTCCCCCGGACCGCGCAGGATGGTCATGCCCGCGTCGGCGAAGTGGGCCGGCCGGCGCGCCGGCCGGGTCACCCTCGGCGCGGCCCCGTCCCTCGCGTACGGCCGGACCAGCGCGGTGAGCAGCGGCGTCCGCACATCGGTGCCGGCCACCTCCGGCCACCAGTCGAGCCGGCCGAACAGGGCGTCCCCGGTGGCGAGGAGCGACCCCCAGCGGTCGGTGCCCGCGCCGTCCAGGACCAGGCCGTGTCCGTCGTCCGCGTCCCCCTGGCGCGGCGGCCGTAACCGTCCGTCGACGACGGCGGCGAGGGCGTCGGTCATCCGCAGCAGCACCAGCCGCACGGTCGCGGGGACCGGCACGCCCGCGGCGTCCGCCTCGGCCACCGCGGCGAGCCCGAGTTCGAGGACCAGTCCGTGGTACTCGGTGGCCAGCTCGCGGTTGAGGCCCGAGCCGAAGGTGTTGCTCCGCAGGTGCCGGTCCAGCATCCGCATCGCGTCGGCGCGCCGGCGCGCCGAGTCGGGGAACCAGTCGAACGCGCAGGCCGCGGCGAGCTGCCCGGCGGCCTCCGCGACGACGTGGTTGTTCGCCGAGGAGCCCCGGCTGGGGAAGGCGGCCAGCCAGCGCTGGTGGTGCCAGATCTGCTTGCGCGCCACCGGGTTGTCCTCGAACAGCGCGGCCGCCCCCGGCCAGCCGTCGAGCAGCCGCCGGACCCACACCCAGGAGACCAGCCGGATCCCGAGCTCGATGCCGCTGATCCAGTGCACCCCGCGCAGCGGGGCGTTGGCGGCCCACCACAGCCGCAGGTGCCGGGCCACCCGCTCCGCGTACCGCTCGTCCCCGGTGACCGCGTACGCGGCGGCGAGCACGGTGAGGTACTGGTGCCGGGACGGCTCCCAGATCTGCTTGATGTCCCCGACCACCTCCTCGCGCCGGTACGGCACGTCGAAGGCGTACCCCCACGGCGCCCGGCGGCCGGTCTTGGGGTCGTACCACCAGTCCGGGTCGACCAGGTCGTCGCGGTGCACCCCGAAGAACTCGGCGTGCCCCGCCATCAGCCGGTCCGCCTCGGCCACCAGGCGCTTCGCCGCGTCCGGGGGCACCGAGGCCAGGGTCCCTGCGGGCAGCACGGCGGTGAACCGGGCGCCGGTCGCGTCCGGGCACTCCGGCAGCGCCGAGCGCCAGCGCCGCCGGCGCACCGCGTCGGCCACCCGGCCGCCGACCTCCTCCGGTCCCATCCGCGACAACCGCCGGAGGTACCAGCCCGCGCTCATGCTCATCGCGCCCCCGCCAGCGCCACCGGAGTGCCGCTCGCCAGCGAGTCCCGCACGGCGAGGGTGGCCGAGGTGGTGGCCACGAGCGACTCCAGCGGCACCGGCATCGGGCCGCCCGTCCGCACCGCCTTGACGAACGCGGCCAGCTCCGCGTTCTGGCCCTTGTTCCGGGCCTGCGGCAGCCGCGAGCTGACCCATCGGCGGCTCCCGTAGACCGAGGCGCGGACGAAGTCGTCGAGCCGCAGCACCTTCCCGTCGGCCACCAGGTCCAGCGTCTCCTTGGGGAAGCTGGACGGGCCGGTGGTCACATAGCCGACGGTGGCGGTGGATCCGTCCGGGTACCCCAGGACGACCTGCAGGTCGTCCTGGCCGGACGAGGCGACCGCGTACACCGAGACCGGGTCCGCGCCGAGCAGCCAGCTCGCCGTGTCGATGAAGTGCCCGCCCTCGCCGGCGAAGCGCGAGCCCTCGGTGCCCTGACGGAGGTACCAGCTGCCGTGCTGGAGCCGTCCGGCGTTGACCAGGTAGCGGAGGTGGGCGGGACCCGTCCGGACGCCGAACTGCGCCTTCGCCTCCTGCAGGAGCGGCGCGAACCGCCGGTTGAAGCCGACCTGGAGCCGGTCGTTCCCGGACTCCTCCACCGCCGCGAGCACACCGGCGAGCTCGTCCTCGGTCAGCGCGAGGGGCTTCTCCACGAACACGGTCTTGCCGGCGAGGAGGGCCTTGCGGGTCAGCTCGGCGTGGGAGCTGTGCCGGGTCACGACGAACACGGCGTCGACGGACGGGTCGCCGAGCACCGCGTCGAGATCGGTGGTCGCCTCGGCGAAGCCGAACTTGCGCTGCGCGTTGGCCGCGGACAGCGCCGTCGTGGTGACGACGGTGGACAGCTCGACGCCCTCGCGCCGGGCCAGGTGCGGCAGCAGCATCGACGTCGCGTAGTTCCCCGCGCCGACGAACGCCAGCCGCACCGGCGTCCTCGCCGACCGGGGCGTGGCGGGCGCCCGGCCGCCGCGGCGGACCGCGGGCACGGTGACCTCGGGCGCCTGCTCCCGGCCCGTGTCCTCGGGATACCGGAACAGCACGGCGACGGCCTTCAGTTCGCCGTCCTTCAGCCGCCCGTACGTCTCGACGGCGTCGTCGAAGTCGGCGACGTGGGACACCAGCGGCTCCACGTCGACGCTGCCGCGGGACACCAGGTCGAGGAAGCACGCGAGGTTGCGGCGCTCGGTCCAGCGGACGTAGCCGATCGGGTAGTCCCGCCCCTCCAGCTCGTACTCCGGGTCGTAGCGCCCGGGGCCGTACGACCGGGAGAACCGGACGTCCAGCTCCTTCTCGTAGTACGCGTTCCAGGGCAGGTCCAGCCGGCACTTGCCGATGTCGACGACCCGGCCGCGGTCCCGGCACAGCCGGGCGGCCAGCTCCACCGGCTGGTTGCTGCCGCCGCCGGCCGCCAGATACACCTGGTCCACGCCGTGGCCGTCGGTGAGTTCGGCGACGGCGGCCTCGACGGCCGAGGAGTCGGGATCGCCGCAGGCCGCGGCGCCCAGCCGCTCGGCGAGCTCGCAGCGCGCCGGGTCGGGGTCGACGCCGACGACCCGGACGCCCGCGGCGGCCAGGAGCTGCACCACCAGTTGCCCGATCAGCCCGAGCCCGATGACCAGGGCCACCTCGCCGAGCTGAGGTTCGCCGCGGCGGACGCCCTGCATCGCGATCGACCCCACGGTGCCGAACGCCGCGTGCTGCGGCGCGAGGCCCTCCGGCACACGGGCGTACAGGTTCTTCGGCACCCAGTTCAGCTCGGCGTGCAGGGCGTGCTCGTTGCCCGCGCAGGCCACCACGTCGCCGACCTTCACGTCGTCGATCCCGGGCCCGACCTGCTCGACCACCCCGCACAGCGAGTAGCCGAGCGGCGTGTAGGAGTCCAGCTTGCCCATCACCTTCTGGTAGGTGGCGGGCAGCCCGTTGGTGGCGACGCTCTGCATGACCTTCGCCACCTGGTCCGGACGCGACCGGGCCTTGCCCAGCATCGACATGCCGGCCTCGGACACCTTCATGAGCTCGGTCCCGGTCGAGATCAGCGAGTAGGAGGTGCGGACCAGCACACCGCCCGGCTTGCATCCCGGCACCGGCACGTCGAGCACCGCGAGCTCACCGCTCTTGTAGTTCTGTACAACCTGTTTCACCGAAGTCCCCTTGTTTCTAAGCCTTCTCGTGCGCATCGCGGCCGGACCCGGAGGTCGCGCCGCGATACCAGTACTCGAGGGTCAGCACGTGCCAGAGATGCTTGGAGAAGTCCCGCTGCCCGGCGGCGTCCTCGGCGACCATCCGCGCCAGCGCGTCACGTCGCAGGAACCCGTTCCGGACGAGCACGCCGTCGTTCACCACCTCGCGCACCAGCGGCGCCAGGTCGCGGCTCATCCAGGCCCGCAGCGGCGCGCTGAACAGGCCCTTGGGCCGGTACACGATCTCCCGCGGCAGGACCGTGGTGGCCGCCTCCTTGAGGACGGCCTTGCCCTGCCGCCCCACGATCTTGCGGTCGCCGGGCACCGCGAACGCCGCCCGGACCACCTCGACGTCCACGTACGGCACCCGCACCTCCGTCGACGCGGCCATGCTCGACCGGTCCGTGTACGCGAGGTTCAGGCCCGGCAGGAACATCCGGGCGTCGCCCAGGCACATCCGGTTCACGAAGTCGTCGAGGTCGTTGTCCTCGTAGACGTCCGCGTGCTCGGTCAGCACGTCCCCGACCGTCCCCGCCAGGTCCGGGTCGACCAGGCCGAGCAGCTCCTCCCGGTCGTACATGGTGTAGCTGCGCCGGAACGCCGTCTCCTCCGGCAGGTCCGCGAAGGAGAGGAACCGCTTCGCGAACCGCACCGACCGGTACCCGCGGCGAGCCGAGGCGACCGGCAGCCGGTCCACCGCCGAGGAGAGACCGCGCCGCAGCGGGCCGGGGACGCGCTGGTAGCGCAGCGCGATCAGGTTCGCCAGGTGCTTGCGGTAGCCGGCGAACAGCTCGTCGGCGCCCATCCCCGAGAGCATCACCTTCACCCCGGCCTCCCGGGCCGCCGAGCAGATCAGGAACGTGTTGATCGCGGCGGGGTCCCCGATCGGCTCGTCCAGGTGGTACGTCATCCGCGGCAGCAGATCGAGCACGTCCGGCGCGATCTCGATCTCGTGCAGGTCGACGCCGAACCGCTCGGCCACCCGACGGGCGTACCGGAGGTCGTCCGGCATCGCCTCGAACCGGGCGTCCTCGGCCCGGAACCCGATCGTGTAGGCGGAGATCCCCGGCCGGTCGCGCGCCGCGAGCGCGGTCAGATAGCTGGAGTCCAGACCGCCGGAGAGGAAGGTGGCCACGGGGACGTCGGCGAGCAGGTGGCGCCGGGTCGACTCCTCGACGACGCCGGCGATGTCGGGCAGTTCGCCGCTCCGCGCCCGCTCCCGGCCCTCGGCCGCGACCTCCCGCAGGTGCCAGTACCGGCCGCGCTGCACCCCGCCGTCCGGCCGGAACCGGATCCAGCTCCCCGGCGGCAGCTTCTCCGCCTCGCGGAAGGCGCACCGCGAGTCCGGCACCCAGTAGTAGAGGAGCGAGGCCACCAGCGCGGCGTCGTCCACCTCCAGCGGGCCGCCGACGGCGGTGGACAGGGCCTTCAGCTCGGAGGCGAAGACCAGGCCGCCGCCGCGCCGGAGCAGGAACAGGGGCTTGATGCCGAGCTGGTCGCGGGCGAGGACCAGCTCCCCGGTGCGCTCGTCGAAGACCCCGAACGCGAACATGCCGCGCAGCCGGGGCAGGCAGTCCGTGCCCCAGCGCCGCCACGCCTCCAGGAGGACCTCGGTGTCGGAGGTGCCCCGGAAGCGCACGCCGGAAGAGGCGAGTTCGGCCCGCAGCTCGGGCGCGTTGTAGAGCTCGCCGTTGTACGTGAGGACCAGCCCGTCCGACACCATCGGCTGGGCGCCGGTCTCCGACAGGTCGACGATGGCCAGCCGTCGGTGCCCCAGGTGCACCTCGCCGTCACCGGCGCGGTGGCTGTACCGGCCGGCCCCGTCGGGACCGCGATGGGCGAGGGTCTCGGTGAGCCGGTCGGTGACGACCTTGCCGTCCGGCCATCGGTACGTGCCTGCGATGCCACACATGTCCTACCGCCCTTCCTGGTCGTCGTCCGCCACCCGTGCCGCCCACATCGGCAGCCGTTCCGTCCTCCGCCGGCCCGTCCCGTTCCGCCGGGCCGGCGGATCCCCCTCGTCGCGCGGCGCGGCCGGCGGCCCGTCCCACAGCGTCCCGTCGGTCCGGTCGCCCGGATCGGGGTCGATCAGCACCACACCGATGACGGAGATCCGCTGGTCGGCGAGGTGACGCGCCACGGTGTGCAGCCAGGCGGCGCTGCCGTGTCCCGCGCGGACCACGAGGACCGTCCGGGTGCCGAGGTGCTGGAGGTCGCCCCACGCCGTGCCGGGCGCCACCGAGCCGATGCCGAGCCGGCGCTGCTGGTGCGGCACCGACGAGGCGTCCCCGGCGTCGACCACGGTGAGGTCCTCCTGCTTCCGGCCGCGGCCGGCGAGCGGCCGGCCGGGCAGGCCGTCGAGGACGGCCACGGGGCCGTCCGCCGCGAGTTCCCCCGCGAGGTCCCGCGCGATCCCGGCGGTGGCGCGGGCGGAGCCGAGTTCCAGCAGCGACACCGGCTCCGCGGAACCGCGCACGGTGCGGGACACGGAGGAGGCGAGCCTCGTCCGGGCGGCCCGGACCCGTCGCCGGCGCCACCACCGCGGCGAGCGGCCGGGCAGTTCGGCGATGACGGAGGCGCCCAGGTGCGCGGCGATCTCGCGGCGCAGCACCGGGCGGTCCGCCACCACGGCGCCCACCGCGGCCACCCCGAGCCCGAGGGCCAGTCCGAGGGCCAGCCCGATCCCCGCGTTGGTGGCGGCGGTCGTCGGCAGGGAGTGCCGGACGAGGCGGGGCGCGTCCACGACCTGCGTGCCGGAGACGAGCCGGGGCGTGCCGATCCTGGCCTCCGCGGCGCGTCGTCCGTAGTCCGATATCTGGGAGGTGAGTTCGGCCCGCCGGGCGAAGAGCGTCTCGCGGTCCGCCGACACCTTCGGCCCCTCGTCCTGTGATCCCTCCCCGATCGTTCGGTCGACCTCGGCGAGGTCCTTGCGGAGCCGGTCGCGCTGGTCGAGGAGGGCCTTGGCCTCGGCGTCCGCCGCCTCCCTTATGCGCCTGACGTGGTCGGCGACGAACGCGTCGGCCAGCGCCCGGGCGCGCGCCACGGCCTCCGTCCCGCTCGCCCCCGCCACGTCGATCCGCAGCAGGTTGTTGGTCAGTCCGACGGCCTCGTAGTCCTCCATGAAGTCCTCGGACTTCTCCCGGGAGCCGAGGGTCCGCAGGGCCGCGTCGGCGATCCGGGTCGTCCGGAGCAGCGCGGCGTCCGTCTGGATGAGGGTTCCGGGGTCGTTCGGCTGGTCCTCCTGGTGCGCCACCAGGAGCTTGGTCGTCGCCGTGGGAGGCGAGGGCAGCAGGACCGCGGACGCCCCGCCGAGGAGCATGCCCACGAGGGCCACGGAGGACCAGAGGCGGCGCCGTCTGCGGACCGCCACCACCAGGACCTGGAGGTCGAGGAGGGGAGCGGGGCCCGTCGGCTCGGAGGCCGTACGCGTCGTCATGCCGCACCGCCCTTCGTACCGGCGCCCACGGCGGGCGCCGGAGCGGGCCCCCGGCGGGAGCGGCCGCCGGCGCGCTCCGGGCGCGCCCGGACCGTGCCGGCCAGGACGGTGCCGATCACCTCGTGCCCGGCGTCCGCGCAGGCCTCGGCGATCCCGGTGAGCTCGCCGGCGGTCCAGCTGCCCGCGCCGACCACGAGGAGGGCGCCGGACTCGGTCCCGCGGTCCGCGACCATCGGCCGGGACACCGGAACGTCCACGACGTGCAGCACCAGCCCCTCGGGGTGGGCGGCATCGGCGGCGGGGTCGCTCCCGGCCTCCGTGACGAGCTGCTCGGCTGCCCTGCGGGCGGTCTCGTCGCCCTCCGGCACGACGACCAGCAGCCGTCCCGACGGCAGCCGGTCCCGCAGGCGGGCGCCCACCCGCCGGTACCGGATCCGCCTGCTCTCCTCGTCGCCCGAGGCGCCCGGGGACGGGACGTCCCAGCGGACGTCGATGCCGAGGAGCCGGCGGAACAGGGCGCGCGCGCCGCCGCCGGACCGGTCCGCGGACCGGCCGCCGGCCACGTCGACGCTGCCGAGCAGGGGCGAGCCCAGGGCCGCGGTGACGTCCGCCCCGGTCCGCAACCGGCGTCCGACCCGCGCGGCGGCCAGGTGGCAGACGACCGCGAGCAGCACGAACAGCAGCGCGCCGGCCACGACGAGCTGCACCCGGGTCGGCGGGGCCTCGCCGGCGGGCCGGGCCGCGGGGCCCATGACGACCATGTCGGGCCGCTCCTTGGCCGGGCCGGCCTGCTCCAGCTTGTCCACGGCCTCCTGGAGCGCGGTGCGCAGCTTGGAGAGCTCGGTGCGGGTCTGCACGCTCTCCACGCTCTTTCCCGGACCGGCCTCGTCGGCCAGTTCGTCGATGCGGCGGGTGGTCCTGGTCACCAGCCGGCGCAGCTCCTCGGGCCGCTTCGCCGCCGCGGGGTCGGTGTGCGCCCCCGTGATCTGGGCGGCGAAGACGACGAACTGGTCGGCGACCGTGTCGGACAGCCGCTGGGCGCGCTCCGGAGTGTCGGCCGTACCGGAGATCTTGATGATGTTGCCGTCCGCCGCCTCGGCGGTGACCCGGTCCCGCAGCTCGGCGCCGTCGACGCCCGCCCAGCCCAGGGTGGTCGCCGCGCGGTCGACGACCACCGAACTGGTCGCGATCTCCGCCTGGGTGAGGAGTTCGCGTTCCTCCCACGCCCCGGGCAGCAGCACCGACGCCGAGGTCGTGTACCGCGGCGGGAGCAGCAGGGAGGTGCCGTAGCCGACGAGCGCTCCCACCACGGCCAGGATGGTGAGGAACCGCCCGCGACGACGGATGATCCGTCCGATCGTGACCAGACGTATGGTGTCTTCGCTCAACGACGCGGCCTTCTCCCCGTCCGGGCCGGGCCGTTCGCCGACACGGGGGCGTGGTCGCGACAGGCGGCCGCGTAGGCGGCGAGCAGCTGCTCCTGCGAGTGCCGCCAGGCGAGTTCCCCGCTGATCCGCTCCTGGCCGGTCTTCCCCATCCGGGCACGCTCCTCGGGGTCGTCGAGGAGCCGGGCGACGAGTCCGGCGAACGCGCCCTCGTCGTTGGCGGGGGCGTACACGGCGGCGTCGCCCGCGGAGACCCGGGCTTCCCGCAGGTCGAACGAGACGATCGGCCGGCCCATCACCATGTACTCGAGGACCTTGTTCATGGTCGACACGTCGTTGAGCGGGTTGCGCGGGTCGGGGGAGAGGCAGACGTCCGCGGTGGACAGGTACCGCGCCAGGTCGGCGTCCGGGATGCGTCCGGTGAACTCCACCTGCTCCGCGAGCCCCAGCTGCCGGGACAGCCGGACCATCGCGTCGAAGGCGTCGCCGGAGCCGACGAACACCGCGTGCCAGTCGGTCCGCCCGAGCTCGTCGCGGAGCTTGGCGAGCGCCCGCAGCGCGTAGTCGACGCCGTCCTGCGGTCCCATGACACCGAGGTAGCACAGCAGATGGGGCTTGCCGCGCTTGAGCTCCGGCTCGGGCGGCACCGGGTGGAACCGGTCGACGTCGGGAGCGCTGCGCACCACGAACACGTCCTCCGGCCGCCGGCCACCGCGGCGCAGCGCGACGTCCCGGTAGCTCTCGTTGGTGGCGAGCACGACGTCCGCGGCCCGGTACGTCATCCGTTCCAGCGCGCAGACGGCGCGGTAGAGCAGGTCCTCGCCCCGGTCGAACCGGGAGAGGTACAGCTCGGGCACCAGGTCGTGCTGGTCGAAGACGAACCGCGCGCCGCGCCGCTTCAGCCAGCGGGCCGGCAGGAACAGCAGGTCCGGAGGGTTGCAGGCGTGGACGACGTCGACGGGGCCGACCGCGCGGGCGAGCCGGAGCGTGTGCCAGAGCGCCGTTCCGTACTCCTTCAGGTAGCCGGCCGGACCGCCGGTGGCGGCGCGCAGCGGGTAGCGGTGGATCCGCACCCCGTCGATCACCGCCTCCGGCTCGGTGTCCCGCTTCTCGCCCCGGGGGCAGATGACGTGCACCTCCCACCCGGCGTCGCGCAGGGTCGTGCACTCCTGCCACACGCGCCGGTCGAACGGCACCGACAGGTTCTCCACCAGGATCAGCGCGCGCCGGGTCGGCCCGGCGCTCCCGGTCATGTCACCAAGCAAGGCCCACGTACCCCGGTTCGGCCCGGCGCTCGTCGGCGTCGGGAAGGTGGATGAGATCGACGATCACGGGGGTGTCGCCGTGGGGGAGCGCCGACAGGACGGCCGGGTCCCCGGTGCCGACCAGGCACACCTCGGCGTGGTCGAGCACCTCGTCGACGGAGTCCGCGAGCAGCTGCGCGAGGTGCGGCAGCCGGGTCTCGATGTACTCGCGGTTCGCGCCGAGCAGTCGGGAGAGGTTCACGTTGGGGTCGTAGATCCGCAGGTCGTACCCCTTGCCGAAGAGCCGCTCGGCCAGCTCGACGAGCGGGCTCTCGCGGAGGTCGTCGGTGCCGGGCTTGAACGACAGGCCGAACAGGCCGACCCGCCGCTTCCCGGTGCGCTCGACCAGGTCCACCGCGCGCTGCAGGTGGTCGGCGTTGGACGCCAGCACGTGCGCGAGGATCGGCACCGAGACGTCGTGCCGCCGTGCCGCGTGCACCAGGCTGCGCAGGTCCTTGGGCAGGCAGGAGCCGCCGAAGGCGAAGCCGGGCCGCAGGTAGGCGGGGCTGATGTTGAGCTTGCGGTCGGCCAGGAAGACGTCGATGACCTGGTGCGAGTCGACCCCGAGGGCCCGGCACACCGCGCCCAGTTCGTTGGCGAAGCCGATCTTGAGGCCGTGGAACGCGTTGTCGGCGTACTTGATCGCCTCGGCCGTGGGGACCGGCACCCGGAAGACCTCGCCGGGCAGCCCGTCGTAGAGGGCCGCGACCACGTCGCCGCTCTCCCGGTCGAGTTCGCCGATGACGGTCTTCGGCGGGTCGAAGAAGTCCCGCACGCTGGTGCCCTCGCGCAGGAACTCCGGGTTGACCGCGACGCCGAAGTCCACCCCGGCCGTGCCGCCGGCGAACTTCTCCAGGATCGGCACCAGCAGGTCGAGGCAGGTCCCCGGGAGCATGGTGCTGCGGAACACGACCGTCTGCCGCCCGCCCCGCTCGGCGACCGCGGCCCCGATCTCCTCGGTGACCCGCTCCAGATACGTCGTGCACAGGCTGCCGTTGGGTTCCGAGGGCGTGCCCACGCAGACCAGCGACACGTCGCTGGCCAGGATCGCCTCACGGACGTCCCGGGTGGCGCGTAACGCACCGGTCCCCACCATGTCGGCGACGAGCTCGCCGATCCGCTCCTCGACGACCGGCGCCTTGCCGTCGTTGACCAGGTCGACCTTCACCTGGTTCACGTCCACGCCGATGACCTCGTGTCCGAGGCTGGCCAGGCACGCGGCCGATACGCAGCCCACGTAGCCGAGCCCGAAAACGCTGACTCTCATGCCCTGTTCCTCCCCCTGGGCAGGCCCTTGCGGCCTGCCGTCCCCGAACCGACCGGACGACGCCCCCCGTGCATCAGTAGGCCCCCTGGCCGTGGATCACCGCACGGAGCGTCTTCCACAAGATCACCGTGTCCAGCGCGAGTGACCAGTCCTCCACGTACCGCAGGTCCAGCCGGACCGCCTCCTCCCACGACAGGTCGCTGCGCCCGCTGATCTGCCACAGGCCGGTGAGTCCCGGCTTCACGAGCAGGCGCCGCCGGATGTCCGGTCCGTACGCGGCGGACTCCTCCGGCAGCGGGGGCCGCGGGCCGACCAGCGACATGGAGCCGGTGAGCACGTTGAACAACTGCGGCAGTTCGTCGAGCGAGTAGCGGCGCAGCACCGTTCCCACCCGGGTGACCCGTGGGTCGCGTCGCATCTTGAAGAGCAGGCCGGCGCCCTCGTTGCGGTGGGCGAGCTCGGCGCGGGCCGCGTCCGCGCCGACCACCATGGTGCGGAACTTGAGAATGGTGAACTCGCGGCCGTCCTTGCCGACCCGGCGCTGGCGGTAGACCGCGCCGCCCCGGCTGTCGACCACGACGAGCAGCGCGACGAACGCCATCAGCGGGGCGAACAGCAGCAGCAGGGCCGCGGCGCCCAGCCGGTCGACGATCTCCTTGACCGCCCTGCGGCCGCCGGTGAAGGTCGGCATGCTCACCCGCAGCAGCGGGATGCCCAGGACCGCGTCGACGTGCAGCCGCGGACCGGCCACCTCCATGAGGACCGGGGCGACGACCATCTCGGCGTCGCTGCCCTCCAGGTTCCAGGCCAGCCGCTGGAGCCGGTCGGGCGACCAGTGCGGGTCCGGTGTGACCGCGACGACCCGGTAGCCGTCCCGGCGCACGTGGCCCGCCACGTCGGACAGCTGCCCGACCACCGGTACGCCGTCCACCTGGTCGAGGTCGGCCCCGGGGCTCCCCGCGGTGCACACCGCCTCCACCCGCCAGCCCAGGTGCGGGAACTTCCGGGTGCGGGCGATCAGGTCGCGCACGGTGGACGGGCTGCCGGCGGCCAGCACCGGGCGCAGGCACCGTCCCTCGATGCGCTGCCGGTGCAGCCAGAGGCGGAGCAGATACCGCTCGGTCATCGTGACCAGCGCGATCACCGGCAGGGCGACGAAGATCCAGAGTTTGATGTTGCGCGAGGTCAGGGCTATCCCGCCCAGCGCGAGCACGACCGCGGCGGTGCCCAGGGAGCGGCCGAGCCGGCGGAACTCCTCCGCCCCCTGTCCGAGGACGGCCGGTGCCCAGGCCCTGCTCACCGCGAGCGCCCCGAGCACCAGCAACTCGGTGGCGAACGCGAGGATCCGCCACTTCTCGTGCCAGTTCGCCGCGTCACGGGCTCCGAAGAAGCCCCCGATCGCCGCCACCACCAGGGCGGTGGCCACGGTGTCGCTGACGATCACGGCCCGGCGGTAGCGCTGCTCCCAGTCGATCGTGGTCCGGCTGATCGGTCCGTTGTCCAGGCGCCCGGGCGCCGATGGAAACGGACTGACTAATTCCCCCTGCTGCACAGACCCCCCCAGGGCGTCAGTGGGCTCGACGTGTTGGCTCCACACGGTTCCTCTCCCCCGGGAGGCCCCCGCCCCCCGCGCTGCTCCTCCCCTCGGGAGGCCCCCGCCTCCCGCCCCGCGCTGTTCCTCCTGCCGGGAAGGGCCCCCGCCCTCCCCGCGCATGACGTACCGGTGTTGCAGCGTTCCGTGGACACGGTGATGCGGGCGACCGGGGATGTGCGCGCCGACCGTCCGCCGGCACGTGATCGAAAGATCATCGTTTGTCGCCTGGTGTCCGAGCTGTGAAGCATGGTCAATCTAGAGCATCGCGGCCGGTCTGGAGAGGGGATGTATGCAAAATGTGCTGAACCTTTGAAGGCGGAATCCGCCACCCCCGACGGCCCGTGCCGGCACCGCCGGCGGCGGCGGATCCGCTGACCTGTGACGATATGACTACTCCCGGCATCCGGCGTCGTCGGTTCCGGTGCGTTCCGGAGGTGACGGACGGGTCATGCTTGGCTTGTTCTTTAGCTTTCGACGAACTGCCCCCGCGCGCCCCCCTGTTGGGATCGCACGCCCCCCGCCAGCAGGTTTCGCCCGATGTCGGCCCTGGTCGCCCCCGTCCTCGCACCGTGTCCCCGGACCGCGGTCAGCCGAGGCGGACGGTGATCTTCTGGGGCGCGCCGGCCAGCCCCGTGAGGTCGCCCAGCACGAGCCTCAGCGACGAGCCGGTCGTGGCCGCCGTGACCGAGGCAGGACGGGAGAGCACGCGGCTCACCCTGCGGTTCCAGACGAGTTCCAGGGAGGTGGCCTGCCGGGCGGGGTCCGAGACGGCGAGGGTCGCGGTGCCGTCGCGGTGCTCCCGTACGAGCACGGAGGCGGGGGCGCTGACCCGCAGCCGCTCCACGGTGCCCGCGCTCCAGAAGTTCACCGCGGTGAGCCCCAGCCCCGGTACGCGGACGCCCTGCTGCGCACCGGAGTTGGCGAGGATCCGCAGCCGGCCGCGGTCGTGGGCGTGCCGGGCGGTGCCGTGCGCACTCGCGCCCGGCAGCAGGACGTAGGCGTAGGCGGCGCCGGCCGGGTCCACGCCGTGGTCGGTGAAGAGGGTCAGGTAGCGGCGGGTGACCGGGTCGGGGGAGCCGCCGGTGTTGATGTCGCGCCAGGAACCGGTGCGTTCCTCGCGCACCGCTTCGAGCCGGGTCCCGCCGGGGAAGACGTAGCCCGCCTGTCCGGCGATGTGGGCCCACGAGGCGCCGTCGAAGGTGCCCGTCCAGCCCTGGGCGACCGGCTGGGCCCGGCCGTCGACCGTGAGCACGGGGGCGCCCGTCGTCCCGAGGGCGCGGTTGTCGACGGTGGTCTCGACGGCGTGGCCGTCGGTGGCGGTGATCCCGGCGCCGAGGCAGACGATCGAGTCGTCGAGGCAGAACCAGGACTTCTTGGCGTCCAGGGTGCTGGAGAGGCCCTTGAGGTGCTGGCCGACGGCGGCGAACTCGCCGTCGGTGGTGCCGCCGACCCAGGCCGCGTCCGGCATGGGCTGGCCCCAGTCGCCGCCCTCGCCGTCGGCGAGCGGCTTGCGCGAGGCGGTGATGCCGGGCAGGCGGTAGGGGTCGACGGTCGGCCAGTACGCGTCCGAGTACTGTTCCAGGCCGAAGCCGGCGCCCCACCAGGAGAGCCAGCCGGCCCCGGTGTGGTAGCCGCGGGCGTGCTCGCCGTTGCCGAACTCGTAGTGGGCGATGCGGTTCGAGGCCATGGACACGGAGGCCGCCCAGTCGCGGCGCCGGTGGGTGGCCCGGGCCATGTTCGGGAACAGCCGGTGCTCGACGGGCTCGGGGGCGGCCCGCACGGACCCGTCGTCCTGGAGGCCCTGCAGGAGCGAGGCCCTGATCAGGCTGAGCCCGGGGTTGCTGAGCGCCGGGTAGTGGTAGTCGCGGCGCAGCCAGCCCTTGACCATCGCCCGCCAGCGGGCGTTCTCCTCGGGGCTCGCGCCCTGGCCGACCAGCAGGATGGTCGCCATCAGTCCGTGGGCGCGCTGGTGGTCGCTGGTTCCCATGCGGCTGATGCCCCGGCTGCTGACGTTGTCCATGATCAGGCCGTTGTAGAGGAAGGGGGCGACGGCCTTCTCGATCGTGTCGAGGAAGAGCTGCGTGCCCGGCCCCGTCACCGCCCAGCTCGATCCGCGCAGCAGGGCGAGCAGCCGGCCCACGCCGTCGTGCAGGACGGCGCCGTAGCCCCCGATGTAGGGGACGTTGCGGTGCTGGACGAAGGAGCCGTCGGCGTAGAAGCCGTCGCCGGAGGTGACGTAGGGGAAGACCGGCTCCAGCGCCCGGGACGCGAGGGCGATCTTCGCCGCGTCCCTGCCGACGATCCCGCGCAGGACGACCCCGCGGCAGAGGTCGACGCGGTTCGCTCCGGTGGAGGTCCCGGTGTACGAGGCGAAGACCGAGTCCGGTACGAACGCGTCCACGGCCCGGCAGTAGGCGGCGATCCGGTCCGCGGACAGGTGGTCGTACATCAGGACGCAGGTGTCCATGAGGGCCTGCGGGGCGCCGATCTGCCAGTTGTACCAGTTGCCGTAGCGCGTCGTGCGCTCGTTGTAGACCTCGGTGTACAGGTGGTCGAGGCCGGTCAGGACGGCGTCCCGGAGCCCGGCGTCCCCGGTCAGTCCGGTGCCCGGCTGGGAGTACGCCTCGGCCATGGTCCGCAGTCGGTTGCAGCTGTCGTTCATCGCCGCGGAGAAGGCGTAGGACTCGGCGTCGGTGTCGGGGTCCGGATCGGCCCAGGAGCGTCCCGGCCACAGGGAGCCGCCGGCCGGCGCCATGGTGGCCCGGTACTCGGCGGCGGTCGCGCCGAGGGTGGCGAGGATGCCGCGGAACGGCTCCGCGGTGGGGCTGAAGCCCGTGCCGAGGACGAGGTCGCGCCACCGGGCGCGCAGGGTGTCGAACTCCGCGTCGGACGCCGTGCCGAGGGCTTCGGGGGCGGTGGGCGGGCCGGTGGGTCCGAGGTCCGCGGCCGGGGCGGGGTGCGCCGCCGTCCCGGCGAGTCCGAGGGCGAGCGCGCCCCCGCCGGCGGCGTGGAGGAAGGTGCGGCGAGGCCAGGGAGAGGGCATGGGGACGACCTTTACGGGAGGAGCGCCTCGTTGCCTCGGCGCTGTCGCTGGCTCGTGAGCGTGGGGTTTCTAGCACGCAGAAAACCAAGAGGGCAACGGTTTGGACAGGAACAGCCAGCAGTTGTCCGTTCGATCAGAAACAGACTGAGCCGATCTCGCGGTGGCTACACTCCCTCCGACCGGGCCGTCGTCCGAGGGGAGCGGGGAGTGCACGCGGAACACAGGCATCAGGCGATCCTGCGCAGACTGCGCGAGGAGGGCTCCCTCAGGGTCAGCGACTTCGCCGCCGAACTCGGCGTCTCCCCGGTGACCGTCCGCAGGGACGTGGAGGTGCTCGCCGACCGAGGCCTGGTCGCGCGCGTGCACGGCGGGGCCATGCTCCCCGAGACCTGGGCGGAGACCGCGCCCGCCGACACGGTCCCCGTCCCGTCGGGCCGCGGCCGGGAGCGCGTCATCGGCCTGGTCGTGCCGTCCGCCGACTACTACTACCCCGAGGTGATCAAGGGCGCGCGCGAGGCGGCGGCGGCCCGGAACGCCCGGCTGGTGCTCGACATCTCCGGGTACGACGCGGCCGAGGAGCGCGCCCAGGTCGAGAGGATGATCGGCGACGGCGTCGACGGGCTGCTCGTCGTCCCGTCCGGCCCCCGCGGCTGGTACGAGCACCTCCCCGTGCCCGCCGTGATCGTCGAACGCCGCCCGGAGTCGGACGAGACGGCCGGCATCGACCACGTCGTCTCCGACCACGTGCACGGGGCCCGCCTCGCGGTGCGCCACCTCGCGGAGGGCGGCCGCACGCGCCTCGCCCTGCTCGTCCGCGGCACGAGCCCGACCGCGCGGTGGATCGTCGAGGGGTTCGGTGCCGGGGTCCGGGCCGCCGGACTCGACGCGCCCCTTCCGGTGTCCGTCCTGGACACCGGCGACGCCGGCCCCGGAAGCCCGGAGTACGACGAGCCGGTCGAGGAACTCCTGGACGCCGTGGCGACCGGCCGGGTCGACGCCGTCGTCGCCCACCCCGACAACCACGCGCTCGCGCTGCTCCGCAGGTTGCGGGCGCGCTCCGTCCAGGTCCCCGGCGACGTCGCGATCGTGGCCTACGACGACGAGGTCGCCGGACTGGCCGACGTCCCGCTGAGCGCCGTCGCCCCGGCGAAGCACGAAGTCGGCGCGTCCGCGGTGGAGTTGCTGGTGCGCCGGATCGAGCAGCCGGACGCACCCCGGCACCGGTTGTTCGTCCTCCCGCGGCTGCGGGTGCGCGCCTCCAGCGGCGGCTGAACGGAAGGGGGGCGCCGTCCGCACGGGCCCGACCGGCCGGACCGGGGGCGACGCGGCGGGTCCTGTCCTGTCGGGGGTCGTCCCCGCAGGCCCGCTTCGGCCGTTCTCGCCGGCCGTCCCCGCCGACCCGCTTCGGGCCTCTCCGGCGGCTCTCCCCGTCGTGTCACTTCGGCCGCTCCCGCCGGCCGTTGTCGGCGACCTGACCACGGCCGTTCCCGCTGGCCTGCCCCGGCCGTTTCCCACCGGCTTGCCCCCGTCAGCCTCCGCCGGCCTGCTCCGGCCGCTTCCGCCGGCTTGCCCCCGGCAGCCTGCCCCGGCCGTTCCCGCCGGCTTGCCCCGGCAGCCTCCGCCGGCCTGCCCCGGCCGCTTCCGCCGGCTTGCGCCTGTCCGTTGCCACCGGCCTGTTCCGGGTGCGGTGTCAGTCCTGGTGGCCGGGGGCCGTGGAGTCGGGGTCCGTGCGCCGGATCCGGGCCAGCACGATGACCGCGTCGTCGGTGGGACCCTCGGGCAGCAGCCGGGCCAGCACGTCGTCCGCCGCCGACTCCAGGGAACCGTCCGCGGCCGCCAGCCGGTCCCGCAGCGCCGTCATGCCCCGGTCGATGTCGACGCCGCGGGCCTCGACCAGCCCGTCGGTGTACAACGCGAGGGTGTCCCCGTCGCGGAGCTCGATCCCGGTCGTGCGGAAGGGCACGCCGCCGACGCCCAGCGGCACTCCCAGGACCTCGTCGACCGACTCGACCGTGCCGTCCGCCCGGCGGAGCAGCGGCGGCAGATGGCCGGCGTTCGCGACGCGGGCCAGGCCCGTCGCGGGGTCGTAGCGGATGTAGAGGCAGGTGGCGTAGGCGATGCCGGCCTCCTGGGCGCAGGCGTCGAGCTCCGCCAGGAGGCTGTCGGGTTCGAGGTTCTGCCGGGCCAGCGCCTTGGTGGTGATGCGCAGCCGCCCCATCGCCGCCGCCGCGGGCACGCCGTGGCCCATCACGTCGCCGACCACCAGGGCCACGCGCCCGCCGGGCAGGTCGAGGACGTCGTACCAGTCGCCGCCGACCTCGGTGACCCGGCTGCCCGGCAGGTAGCGGTGGGCGACCCGCACGGACGGACTGCTCGCCAGGGCGGTGGGCAGCAGCGCGCGCTGGAGGGTGAGCGCGATGTCCTGGACCTGGCTGTAGAGCCGCGCGTTGTCCAGGCAGAGCGCCGCCCGCGACGCGAGCTCGCCCGCCAGGCTGAGGTCCTCCCCGGTGAAGTCGGGCCGGTCGCCGGAGCGGCCGAACATCGTGATGCCCTGCACGGTGCCCCGGGCGATGAGCGGGGCGATGAGCAGCGAGGTCAGACCGCTCTCGACGAGCAGCCGGGCGCGGGAGCGGTGGAGGACCGTCCGGGCCAGGAAGTCGTCGTTCACGGGGACGCAGACGGGCCGGCCCGTCGCGAGGGCGCGGTGGATGTTCGAGCCGGGCGGATACGTCACGAGCTCCAGGCCGCCGACGAGCTCGGCGGCGGGCGGCGGCAGGCTGGTGACGGCCGCGATCCGACGGGTGACCAGCGCCGACTCCGGATCGATGACCTCGTTCTCGTCCTTCCACTCGACGACCTCCACCACGGAGGCGTCGCAGAACTCCGGGACGACCGTCTCGACCAGTTCGCGGGCCGTTACGCGCACGTCGAGCGTGGTGCCGATGCCCGCCGCCGCCCGGTCGAGCAGCGCGAGCCGCTGCCGTCCGGCGGCCGCCTCCACGAGGGCCTGCTCGCGGTCGGTGACGTCGACCAGGAGCCCGCCCACACCCGGCAGGGAGCCCACGGCCCGGCTGAGCGGGAAGAAGCTCACGGAGCGCACCTGCTCCAGGTCGGGGCGGCCCGGCGTGCGCAGCACGACCGGCGTGCTCACGACGGTCCGGCCCTCCTCGGCGACGGAGCGGAGCAGCCGCTCGAACGCGCCCCCGTCGGACGTGATCATGAACTCCGCCGTGGTCCGGCCGATGTGGTCCTCGATCGGGGCGCCGTCCATGTCCGCCAGGGCCTGGTTGAGGTGGACGTACCGCAGGTCCTCGTCGAGCATCACGAGGCCGATGGGGCAGGTCGCGAACAGCGCGTCGACGAAGGCGAGGTTGGTCTTGACCCGGTCGAGGCCCTCGCTCTCGCTCGCCAGCCCCAGGATGACGGAACGGCCCCCGGCGCCGGTCACCGGGAAGACCCGGAACCCGCAGTCGAAGACCCTGCCGTCCCGGTGCAGCGTCGGCACCCGCGCCCGCCAGTACCCGAGGGCGCGGCCGCGCTCCGCGAGCCGCTCCGCCGCACCGGCCCCGTCCAGGGGCGCGGCAGGGAAGAGGACGGACGCCGGACGGGCCAGGACGTCCTGGGCGCGGTGGCCGAAGAGCCGCTGCGCGCCGGGCCCCCAGTAGCAGATCCGGCCGTCCTCGTCGATGCCGAGCACGGCCACGGCCACCTGCTCCAGCAGCGTCCCGGGCTCCGAGCGGAGTGGTCCGGGCGGCTGGTCGTCTCCCGGCCGATCCTCCGGTCGAGGCGAGGACACGGGGCCCCCTTTCCGGGCGCCGACGGACGGCGAGCGCGCTGCTCACCGGGGGAGCGGGGCGTCCACGTCAATTCTGCCCGCGCACGCCGGATCGGACATCACGGCGGCCCCAGGCCGGCCGGGGGCCGGACGTCAGGACGGCTCGCGGCCGCCCCGGACCTCATGCCGCCCCGGACCTCATGCCGCCCCGGACCTCATGCCGGCCCGGACCTCATGCCGCCCCGCACGGCGGCACCCGCAGCACGCCCCCCGTTCCCGCCCCGGCCGGTTCGGGGTGGCCAGGCGGCGACGGCCCGCCCCGGAGCTGCGACCGGAGCCCGTTTGCCCCTCGCCGGAGCCCGCCCGCTCACCCCACCGGCGCGGTCCGCGCCAGCGCGTCCCGGGCCGCCTGCTCGGCCGCGGCGCGGTCCTCCGGGACCAGCCCGATCCGGGTGCGGCGGTCCAGGAGGTCGCCGGTGTCGAGGGCGCCCTCGTGGCGGGCTGCCCACACCAGCTCGGCGCCCGTGACCGGGTGGCCGGGCACGACGGGCCGTGCGAGGGCGGGGTCCTCGACGCCGAGCGCGTGCACGGCGGGCGCCTCGGTGCCGTAGCGGTACACCAGGCGGGCCGGGACGTCGAGCCCGGCCAGCACCTGCGGACGGGCGGCGCCGACCAGCGGGAGGGACGCCGTGCGGCACGGCCCGGCGGTCAGGCCCCCGGCGGTCACGGCTGCGTCGAGGGCGTCCTGGGCCATGCGCCGGTAGGTGGTCAGCTTGCCCCCGACGACGGTGACGACGCCGGAGGGGGAGGTGAGCACCGCGTGCTTGCGCGAGATGTCGGCGGTGCGGCCCGCCGTGTCGCGGGTGTCGAGCAGCGGCCGCAGGCCCGCGAAGGCCCCGACCACGTCGGCGCGGTGGACGGTCACGTCCAGGGCGGAGCCGAGCACGTCGAGGAGGAAGCCGATGTCGGTCTCGGGGACCTCCGGCACGTCGGGGATGTCGCCGTCGACGGGTTCGTCGGTCAGGCCGACGTACACGCGTCCGTCGCCCTGGGGCAGGACCAGCACGAAGCGGTTCGACTCGCCGGGGATCGGGATGTGCAGGCCGGCGGAGAGCCGGCCGAGGTCCTCGGAGCGCAGCACGAGGTGGGTGCCGCGCGAGGGGCGCAGGCGGACGTCGTCGACGAGGCCGCCGGCCCAGACCCCGGCCGCGTTGACGACCGTGCGGGCGCGGATCCGCAGCTCCTGGCCGGTGGTCTCGTCGCGGACGAGGGCGCCGTCGCGGTCGAGCTCCAGGGCCCGGGTCCGGGTCAGGATCCGGGCGCCGTACGCGGCGGCGGTGCGGGCGATCGCGGTCACCAGGCGTGCGTCGTCGGAGAGCCGTCCGTCCCAGGAGAGCAGCCCGCCGCGCAGTCCGGTGGGGCGCAGGGCCGGGGCGAGGTGCCGGGTCTCGACGGCGGACAGCGTCCGCGGCCGGGGCAGGGTGCCGCGCGCGGTGCGGGCGCCGACGCGCAGCAGGTCCCCCGCGAGGAACCCGGCGCGGGCGAGGGCGGCCTGGCCGCGGCTGACGAGCGGGGTGAGCGGCAGGACGAAGGGCTGCGCGCGCACCAGGTGGGGGGCGGTGCGCTCCATGAGCACGCCCCGCTCGACCGCGCTCTCGTGGGCGACGTCGAGCTGCCCCGACGCCAGGTAGCGCAGCCCGCCGTGGATCAGCTTGGAGCTCCAGCGGGAGGTGCCGAACGCGAGGTCGTGGGCGTCGATCGCGGCGACGGTGAGTCCCCGGGTGGCGGCGTCGAGCGCGGCCCCGGCGCCGGTGGCGCCGAGCCCGACGACCAGGACGTCGACCGTGGCGTCGGGACCGCCCTCGGCGAGGCGGCCCAGTTCGCGCCGGCGGCGTTCGGCGCTGAGGGAGGAGCCGGGCAGGGCGGGGCTGCTCGTGGGGGTCATGGGGCGATGGTCCTCTCCAGCAGGGTGCGCAGCTCGTCGAGGAAGGCGGCTTCGCTCAGTTCGGGATCGGTGTCGTCGGTCATGGTGCGCAGCGAGAGCGTGAAGGACTGGACGACGAGCAGCAGCGACCGGGCCTGCAGGTCCGGCCGGACGCGGCGCACCGAGCCGTCCTCGTGGCCGTACTCGAGCGCCGTGTGGAGGAGTCCGAGGAGGGCGTCCTGGCTGGCTCCGCGGCGGTCGAGGATGTACGGGAGCAGCAGCTCCGGGTCGACGTCCAGGATCTTGTGGAAGAGCGGGTGCGCCCGGAAAGCGGCGGCTCCCGCGACGAGCCCCTCGACGATCCGCTCCCGCTCGGGCCGGTCGTCGTCGGCGGGCGGCATGGCGCCGGCGGCGACGGCGATCCACTCACGGGTCATCAGGTCGCCCACCAGGCTGCGCACGTCGGGCCAGCGCCGGTAGATCGTCATCCGGGACACGCCCGCGCGCCGGGCGATGTCGGTGAGGGTGGTCCGCCGTACGCCGACGGCGAGCACGCAGTCGCGTGCGGCGTCGAGCACGGGATCTGCGTCTTCATGGTTGTGACGAATGGGCGTCATCTGTCACAGTGTAATGCCAGCGTCGGCCGTGCGGCAGCGCCATCCGTGAAACAGACCGTAAGGAACCCCTCGAAGTGGACATGTTGTGGAGCGGTTGGGGCGACCCGGCCAAGGCGGCACCCCTGCCCGACTCGGTCACCGGCCTGCTGCGTGACCTGCTCGGCGTCACGCCGAGGGAGAGCGGCCCGGCCGACCTCGCCGACATCGCAGCGCCCGCCGCGGCGCTGCCCGCCGAGGCCCGCACCGCGCTGCGGGCGGCCCTCGGCGCGCCCGACGCGCTGCGGGAGGACGCCGAGAGCCGCATCCGGCACACCCGCGGCAAGTCGACCCCCGACCTGCTGCGCATCCGCGCCGGCGAGGTCGACGACATCCCCGCCGCGGTCCTGCTCCCGGGCGACCACGACGAGGTCCTCGCCGTGCTGCGGGCCTGCGCCGAGCACGGCGTCGCCGCGGTGCCCTTCGGCGGCGGCACCTCCGTCGTCGGCGGCCTCGCGCCCACCACGAAGCGGCCGTTCGTCGCGCTCGACCTGCGGCGGCTCGACCGGCTGATCGCCGTCGACGAGGTCTCCCGCACCGCGACGCTCCAGCCGGGCCTGCGCGGACCGCAGTGCGAGGCCCTGCTCAACGAGCGGGGCTGGACCCTCGGCCACTTCCCGCAGTCCTTCGAGTGGGCGACCGTCGGCGGCTTCGCCGCGGCCCGCTCCAGCGGCCAGGCCTCGGCGGGCTACGGCCGCTTCGACGAGATGGTCCTCGGACTGACCGTCGCCACCCCGGAAGGCACCCTGGAGACCGGCCGGGCCCCGCGCTCGGCGGCCGGTCCCGACCTGCGCCAGCTGGTCCTCGGCTCCGAGGGCGCCCTCGGTGTGATCACCGCCGTGACCGTGCGCATCCGCCCGCTCCCCGCCGAGCGGATCTACGAGGGCTGGCGCTTCGCCTCCTTCGAGGCCGGCACCGCCGCGCTGCGCCGGCTCGCCCAGGACGGCCCCCGGCCCACGGTGCTCCGCCTCTCGGACGAGGCGGAGACCTTCATCGGTCTCGCGCAGCCGGACGCCATCGGCAGCGCCGCGCTCCCGGAGAACCCGGGCTGCATGGCCGTCGTCGGCTACGAGGGCGGCGCCGAGGACACGGCGGCCCGCCGCGCCGCGGCCTGCGAGGTCCTCCTCGCCTGCGGCGGCGAGCTCATCGGCGAGGAGCCCGGCGACCGGTGGGAGCACGGCCGGTACAACGCGCCCTACCTGCGGGACGCCCTGCTCGACGCCGGGGCGTTCGCCGAGACGCTGGAGACGGCGGCCTTCTGGTCCGCCCTCCCCGGTCTCTACACGGCGGTGCGGTCCGCGCTGACCGACACGCTCACCGAGGCCGGCACCCCGCCGCTCGTGATGTGCCACATCTCCCACACCTACGAGAACGGCGCCTCGCTGTACTTCACCGTCGTCTCCGCCCAGGGCGAGGACGCCGTCGCGCACTGGGAGCCGGCGAAGCGGGCGGCCAACGACGCCATCCTGGCCGCCGGCGGCACCATCAGCCACCACCACGGCGTCGGCACCGACCACCGCGACTGGTACGCCCGGGAGATCGGCCCGCTGGGCATCCGTATGCTCCAGGCCGTCAAGGCCGAGGTCGACCCCTCCGGTGTGCTCAGCCCCGGAGTCCTCATCCCCGTCCGCTGAACCCTACTTCTGCCGCCCGGAGGCCATGTCCATGCGACAGTTCACCGCCGTCGTCAACCCCACCGCAGGGGGTTCCAGCGGCACGGCGGGTCTCCTCCCGCTGGCCCGTCTGCTGCGGGAGGCGGGTGCGAGGCTCGACACCGTCTACAGCCGCAGCCTGGAGCACGCACGCGAACTCGCCCGGGAGGCCGGGGCACAGGGGCACGTGGTGCTCGCCGTCGGCGGTGACGGGATGGCCGGCTGCGTCGGCGGCGCCCTCAGCGGTACGGACGCGGTCTTCGGCCTCGTCCCCGCGGGTCGCGGCAACGACTTCGCCCGCGCCCTGGGGCTCCCCTCGGACCCCCGGAAGCTCGCCGAGACGCTGCTCCACGCGGAGCCGCGGGCCGTCGACACGATCGAGGTGGAGTCCGCCGTGCACGCGCGGACCTGCGTCCTCGGCAGCGTGTACGCGGGAGTGGACGCGGTCGCCAACCGGCACGCCAACCACTCCCGGGTGCTGCGCGGCGCGGCCTCCTACTACGCGGGCGGCCTGCGGGCCGTCCTCGCCTGGAAGCCCGCCGCGTACCGCGTCACCGTCGACGGGGTGCGCCACGAGCGCACCGGCTACACCGTGGTGGTCGCGAACTCGGGCTACTACGGCTTCGGCCGGAACGTCGCCCCGGGAGCGCGGATCGACGACGGCACACTCGACGTCGTGATCATCAAGAAGGCGCCTAAACGCCTCTTCTTCGCGATGATGAACGAGCTCAAGACGGGCGCGCACGTGAAGCGGCCCGAGGTCGAGATCCTGCGGGGCGAGGAGGTCCGCATCGAGGCGGACCGTCCCCTCCCGTACGGCGCGGACGGCGAGGTCGACGCGGTCCTGCCGGTGACCCTCCGGGTCCGGCCGGCCGCCCTCGACGTCCTGGCCTGACACGGGCGTCGGGGGGCGCCCGTCCGGTCGCGCCGGTGGTGCCGGCCGGCTCCTCCGCCGAGGAGCCGGCCGGCACCACCGGCGTTCGCGGACGCCCGAGGCGGAGCACGGCCCCCGGACGGGAGAACCGGGGGCCGCGTTCTCCGCCTCGGGGACCATTCCTCCCGCGCGCGCTCCTCCTGTGGTCTGACGAGTCGTGACCGGCGGAAGGATTCGCGCAACTCCCTTCTGAGCAAAGGTGCATGAGACGAATCCACCTCCCGCAAGGATCTGACTCACTGTGCGAAGCACGCGAATAGCACCCCTCGTGGCCATCAGCGCGGTCGCGACCCTGGTGCCCGCTCTCACACCCGCCGTCGCGTCCGCGGCCGCCCCGACACCCCGTCAGGTCGTCAACGATCCCCTCCGGCAGTACACCCACCAGACGCCGCGCTGGAAGCGCTGCGAGGCCGACCTGCCGGCGAACTACCAGTGCGCCACCCTCAAGGTGCCGCTCGACTACAGCCGGCCGGGCGGCAGGAAGCTCGACGTCGCGGTGTCCCGGATCAAGGCCACGAGCCCCCAGAAGCGGCACGGCGTCCTGCTCCTCAACCCCGGCGGTCCCGGCGGTCCCGGCCTCGACATGCCCCTCTGGATGGGCCCGGAACTGCCGACCGCCGTGAAGGAGCGGTACGACCTGATCGGCTTCGATCCCAGAGGCGTCGGCCAGAGCTCGCCCCTCGGCTGCGGCCTGAACGAGGACGAGCTGAACTGGCAGCGCCCGTACAAGGCGGCGACCTTCGACAAGGACGTCCGCTGGGCGCGGACCGTGGCCGACAAGTGCCGGGCGAAGAGCGGTGACGCCCTGGCCCACTTCACCACGCGCAACACCGCACGGGACATGGACGTCATCCGCGCCGTGCTCGGCGAGAAGAAGATCTCGTACCTGGGGTACTCGTACGGCACGTACCTGGGCGCCGTCTACACCCAGATGTACCCCAAGCGCACCGACCGCTTCGTCCTCGACAGCGCGGTCGACCCGCAGCGCATCTGGCGCGGCATGATCCAGGTCTGGGCCGAGGGCGCGGAGCCGGCCTTCACGCGCTGGACCGAGTGGACCGCCGAACGGCACGCGACGTACGGCCTCGGCGACACCCCGGCCCGCGTCTCGAAGACCTTCTGGGACCTGGTCGCCCGCGCGGACCGCGAGCCGATCGAGATCCAGGGCACGCTCCTGACCGGTGACGACATCCGCGCCGGACGCGCCGTGTTCTTCGACGTGCAGGGCGCCGCCGAGGCGGTCGCCGAGCTCAAGAAGGCCGCCGAGGGGACTCCCGCACCGGCGCCCTCGCGCCGCGCCGAGGCCCCCCGCCACGTACCGCCGTCGTTCGGCCGCGCCGTCCCCTCGGACAACTCGGACGCGGTCTTCTGGGCCGTGGCGTGCGCCGACACCCGCTCCTGGCCCCGCGACCCGGAGCAGTACCGCCGCGACGCGATCCGCGACAAGGCCCGGTACCCGCTGTACGGCGACTTCGCCTCGCACATCAAGCCCTGCGCCTTCTGGAAGAACGGCTCCGAGCCCGCCACCACGGTGAACAACTCCGTCGGGGCGCTCATCCTGCAGAACGAATGGGACTCCCAGACCCCGCTGGTCAGCGGGCAGGGGCTGCGCCGCGCCCTGAAGGGCGCCCGCATGGTCACCGTCCTCGGCGGCCAGGGCCACGGCGTCTACGGTTCCAAGTCCTGCGCCGACCAGACGGCCACCGCCTACCTCACGACGGGCAGGCTCCCGGCCTCCGACCTCCGCTGCGTCGCCACCCCGGCGCAGGCGCAGAACCGCCTGGACCTCCCGCTGCCCGCACCCCAGGGCATCCCGGGCCTCCTCGGCCGCTCCTGACGGACCGGGCGAACGCCCGCCGCCGGCGGCGCCCCCCACCCCGGGGGCGCCGCCGGCGGCGGGCCGCTCACGCGCCGGCCAGATACCCGGCGAGCGTGGTGCGGCGCCGGTGCAGGTCGTCGATACGGGCGTCGGCGGCCGCCAGTTCACGGAGCATCAGATCCCGGATGTCGGCGCACCAGTCGAACGCCGTCCCGTCCCCGCCGGTGCAGGGCAGCACCACCCGGATCACCTCGGTGGGCAGCCCGGCGGCCAGCAGGGCACGGACCTTGCGGACGGTCGTCACCGCGTCCTCGTCGTACGACCGGTAGCCGTTCGGGCCGCGCCGCGCCTCCAGGAGGCCCTGCGCCTCGTAGTAGCGCAGCAGCCGCGAACTCACCCCGGTCCGCCGCGACAACTCCCCGATCAGCATGCGCGCCCGCCTTCCGCCCCGTCGTCGATCGGTCCGTTGACCTTGACACCAGTGTCAAGCGTTAGCGTCCGGACATGACCATTCATTCCCCGCGATCCGCGGACCGCTCCTTCCTGTTCGTGCTGGGCAGCTCACGTGCCGACGGCAACACCGCGATACTCGCCAGGGCCGCCGCCGAGGCCCTGCCCGCCGATGTTCCCCAGCGGTGGATCGACCTCAACGGGCTGCCGCTGCCCGACTTCCAGGACGGGCGCCACGAGGAGGGTGACTGGCCGGTCTCCGAGGCCGAGCGCACCCTGCGGGAGGCCACGCTGGAGGCCACCGACATCGTGATCGCCTCGCCCCTCTACTGGTACACCCTCTCCGCCCAGACCAAGCGCTACCTCGACTACTGGTCGGGCTGGCTCGGCGTGCCCGACCTGGACTTCAAGAAGCGGATGGCGGGCCGGACGCTGTGGGCCGTGGCGGCCCTGTCGGACGAGGACGAGGCCGTCGCCGACGGCCTGGCCACCACCCTCCACAACACCGCGGCGTACCTCCGCATGGGCTTCGGCGGAGTCCTCCTCGGCAACGGCTCCCGGCCCGGCCAGGTGCTCGCCGACGAACGGGCCATGAAGCGGGCGGAGACGTACTTCGAGGGCGAGGCGCCCCCGGCCCTGTTCCCGCGGGAGGCCGCCGGGGCGCAGCCCCGGCCGGGCGAGCGGGCGGCGGCGTCCGCCGGGTCGCCCGCCTGAGAAGCCGACCGCGGCGGCCGGCCCGACGGAGCCGCCGACACACACGGCACGGCGACCGCGCTCCGCGACGGGCCGCCCGCACGGCGTGACGCGCGGGAGGGACGCGCGCGGCGCCGGGCGGCGGGACGCGCGGGACGTGTGACCCGCGACACGCGGGGGCGGCGGCAGAGAGGCGTCTGACGGGCGGAAGCCCCGGTCAGGCGCCTCCTCGCGGTCCGCGGGGCGCCGACGCGTCGCCGCCGATCGCGGTCCCGGGATCCGTGAGCAGGCCCTTCTCGTCCGCACCGCTCCGCCCGGCCGCCGCGTACAGCGCGCGCAGCGCGATCAGGAGCACCCCGATGTCGTCCAGGTAGACGGGGTCCGGGATCAGGTCGATCGGCGAGACCGTGTAGACCACCGCCGCCCAGAACAGCGCCTTCGACTGCAGGGGGATCCCCGCGTCGAGGAGGAGCCGGCGGGCCCGGAAGACACGGACGAGCAGCACGGCCGCGCACCCCGCCATCGCGAGCAGGAGAACCACGGCCACGACCAGCCAGACGGTGCCGTCCACGCTGCGCTCCTTCCGTGTGGCGTACCCGCCGCGCCGGCGCGCGGACATTCCAAGGCTACGACGGCGGGGCCGCTGTCCGGGCCTCCTTCGGCCGGAACGGGCCACACCTCGACCGATCGGCGATATGCCCGGATTACGCCCGCTTGAAGCGTGACGACGGCCACTCTCCGCAAGGCATTCCGCATGGATGTCCGCACCCCGGGCAGGCGGCCGAACCGCCGGTGACACCGGCAGGGGGATTCAGAGGAACGAAAGGCCATACCCGACGTGACGGCAGCACAACAGACCATCCATGTGGGCGGAGAATGGCGCTCGGCCCTGTCCGGCGCCACGCGCGAGATCATCGACCCCGTCGACGAGACCGCTTTCGCGATCGTGGCGGAGGGCGGTGTCCCGGACACCGACGAAGCCGTGAACGCGGCGCGGGCCGCCTTCGACGACGGATCCTGGCCGCGCACGCCGGTCGCCGAGCGCGCCGCCCTCCTGCGGCGGGTCGCCGCCCTCCTGGAGCGCGACCGCGAGCGGATCGGCGCCCTGGAGAGCCAGGACGCGGGCAAGACCCTGGAGGAGGGCCGCGTCGACGTCGACTGCGTCCGTGACGCCTTCCTCTACTTCGCCGACCTCGTCGAGAAGGAGGACGGCGGACGGGTCGTCGACGCCGGATCGAACGACATCCACAGCGTCGTCGTGCACGAGCCCGTCGGCGTCTGCGCCCTGATCACGCCGTGGAACTACCCGCTGCTCCAGGCCAGCTGGAAGATCGCGCCCGCCCTCGCGGCCGGCAACACCTTCGTGATCAAGCCCAGCGAGATCACACCGCTGACCACGGTCGTCCTCGTCGAGCTGCTCATGGAGGCCGGACTGCCCCTCGGCGCGGCCAACATCGTCACCGGCCCCGGCCACACCGTCGGCGCCCGGCTCGCCGAGCACCCCGGCGTCGACCTCGTCTCCTTCACCGGCGGACTCGTCAGCGGCACCAAGGTCGCCCGCGCGGCCGCCGACAGCGTGAAGAAGGTCGCCCTCGAACTCGGCGGCAAGAACCCCAACGTCGTCTTCGCCGACGCCTGCGCCACCGCCGAGGGCTTCGACACCGCCGTGGACCAGGCGCTCAACGCCGCCTTCATCCACAGCGGCCAGGTCTGCTCCGCCGGCTCCCGCCTCATCGTCGAGGAGTCGCTGCGCGAGCGCTTCGTCGCCGAACTCGCCCGCCGGGCCGAGCGGATCCGGCTCGGCCGCGGCACCGACCCGGGCGTCGAGTGCGGCCCCCTGGTCTCCGCCGCCCAGCTCGCGCGCACCCAGGAGTACGTGGCCTCCGCCCTCGGCGAGGGCGCGGTCCTGCGTGCCGGCGGCGAGCGGCCCGCCGGCCCCGGCTACTTCTACCGGCCCACCGTCCTCGACCGCTGCCACCGCGGCATGCGGGTCGTCCGCGAGGAGGTCTTCGGCCCCGTCCTCACCGTCGAGACCTTCCGCACCGAGGAGCAGGCCGTCACCCTCGCCAACGACACCGAGTACGGCCTCGCCGGCGGCGTCTGGACCTCCGACGAGAACCGCGCCCGGCGGGTCGCGGCCCGACTGCGCCACGGCACGGTCTGGATCAACGACTTCCACCCCTATCTGCCGCAGGCGGAGTGGGGCGGCTTCGGCAAGTCCGGCATCGGCCGCGAGCTGGGCCCCACCGGCCTCGCCGAGTACCGCGAGGCCAAGCACATCTACCAGAACCTCGCTCCGCGCCCCGTGCGCTGGTTCGCGGGCACGACGGCGAAGGACCAGGCATGAACGACTCCCACCTGTACGACTACGTCGTCGTCGGCGGGGGCACCGCCGGCTCCGTCATCGCCTCCCGGCTGACCGAGGACCCGGACGTCACCGTCGCCGTCATCGAGGGCGGCCCCAGCGACGTCGGCCGCGACGACGTGCTCACCCTGCGCCGCTGGATGGGCCTGCTCGGCGGCGAGCTGGACTACGACTACCCCACCACCGAGCAGCCCCGGGGCAACTCGCACATCCGCCACAGCCGCGCCCGGGTCCTCGGCGGCTGCTCCTCGCACAACACCCTCATCGCGTTCAAGCCGCTGCCCTCCGACTGGGACGAGTGGGCCGAGGCCGGCGCCGACGGCTGGGACGCGGCCGCCATGGACCCCTACTTCGCCCGGCTGCGCAACAACATCGTCCCCGTCGACGAGGCCGACCGGAACGCGATCGCCCGGGACTTCGTCGACGCGGCGCAGACCGCGCTCGGCGTCCCCCGCGTCGAGGGCTTCAACCGGCAGCCCTTCCACGAGGGCGTCGGCTTCTTCGACCTCGCCTACCACCCCGAGGACAACAAGCGGTCGTCCGCCTCGGTCGCCTACCTGCACCCGTTCCTGGACCGGCCGAACCTGCACATCGCCCTGGAGACCTGGGCGTTCCGCCTGGAGCTGGAGGGCACCCGCGCCACCGGCGTCCACATCCGCACCCAGGACGGCGCCGAGCACGTCGTACGCGCCCGGCGCGAGGTCCTGGTCTGCGCGGGAGCCGTGGACACCCCGCGGCTGCTCCTCCACTCCGGCATCGGCCCGCGCGCCGACCTGGAGAAGCTCGGCATCCCCGTCGTGCACGACCTGCCGGGCGTCGGCGAGAACCTGCTCGACCACCCCGAGTCGGTCATCGTCTGGGAGACCCACGGCCCCATCCCGGAGAACTCCGCCATGGACTCCGACGCCGGACTCTTCGTCCGCCGCGACCCGGAGTCCGAGGGGCCCGACCTGATGTTCCACTTCTACCAGATCCCCTTCACCGACAACCCCGAGCGGCTCGGCTACGAACGGCCCCCGCACGGCGTGTCGATGACCCCCAACATCCCCAAGCCGCGCAGCCGCGGCCGGCTCTACCTGACGAGCGCCGACCCCGAGGTCAAACCCGCCCTCGACTTCCGGTACTTCACCGACGAGGACGACTACGACGGCCGGACCCTCGTCGACGGCATCCGCATCGCCCGGGAGATCGCGGCCCGTGAGCCGCTCGCCGGCTGGCTGAAGCGCGAGGTGTGCCCCGGCCCGGAGATCACCTCCGACGAGGAGCTCAGCGCCTACGCCCGCAAGGTCGCGCACACCGTCTACCACCCCGCCGGCACCTGCCGGATGGGCTCCGCCGACGACGAACTCGCCGTCGTCGCACCCGACCTGCGCATCCGGGGCCTCGACGGCGTCCGGATCGCCGACGCGTCCGTCTTCCCGACCATGACCGCCGTCAACCCGATGATCGGGGTGCTCATGGTCGGCGAGAAATGCGTGGACCTCCTGGAAGGGGCCCGACGATGACCCACCCGCCGCAGGACACCGCCGCACCCGTCTTCTCCGTACGCGAGCTGTGGAAGGTGTTCGGCCCGAAGGCCGAGCGCGTGCCCGCCGACCCGGAGCTCGCCTCCCTCGACGCCGCGGAGCTCCGCGAGCGGACCGGCTGCACCGCCGCCGTCCGCGACGTCTCCTTCGACGTCCGCAAGGGCGAGGTCTTCGTCGTCATGGGCCTCTCCGGCTCGGGCAAGTCGACCCTCGTCCGCTGCCTCACCCGGCTCATCGAGCCGACCGCGGGCACCGTCGCCCTCGACGGCGAGGACGTGCTGTCCATGGACGGCGGCCGGCTCCGCGAACTGCGCCGCCACCGCGCCGCCATGGTCTTCCAGCACTTCGGGCTGCTCCCGCACCGCACGGTGCTCGACAACGTCGCGTACGGCCTGGAGATCCAGGGCGTCGGACGCGGCGAACGCCGCTCCCGTGCCGCCGAGTTCGTCACCAAGGTCGGCCTGGAGGGCATGGAGCACCGCAGGCCGGGCCAGCTCTCCGGAGGCCAGCAGCAGCGCGTCGGGCTCGCCCGCGCGCTCGCCGTCGACCCCGAGGTCCTGCTCTTCGACGAGCCGTTCAGCGCGCTCGACCCGCTCATCCGCCGGGACATGCAGGAAGAGGTCGTCCGCCTGCACCGGGAGGAGGGCCGCACCATGGTCTTCATCACCCACGACCTCAGCGAGGCGCTGAAGCTCGGCGACCGCATCGCGCTGATGCGCGACGGCCGGATCGTGCAGCTCGGCACCCCGGAGGAGATCGTGGGCGCCCCCGCCGACGACTACGTCCGGGACTTCGTCCGGGACGTGCCGCGCGAGCAGGTGCTGACCGTCCGCTCGGCGATGCGCCCCGCGGTAGCCGACGAGAGCGAGGCCGGTCCCGCGCTCGCGCCGAGCGCCACCGTCCACGAGGCCATCGAGGCCGTCGCCCGGACGGGCGGCAACGCCCGGGTGGTCGAGAACGGCCGCTGCCTCGGCGTGGTCGACCACGTGGGACTCCTCGGCGTCGTCGCCGGGGTCCCCGCAGCGCCCCGGAAGGCGGTGGCCTGATGTACGCCCACACGACCTGGCCGCCGCCGGGCCCGAAGGCCCCGCACCCGGTCGGCGCCCCGATCTCCGGCGCTCGTGCCGCCGCGGGCACCACGATGCCTGCCGCGGCCCTGCCGCCGGGCACGGAGGCAGGGCACCGGGTCGGCGCCCCGATCTCCGGCGCTCGCCCGGGCACCACGACGTCTGCCGCGGCCCTGCCGCCGGGCACGGAGGCCCCGCACCCGGTTGGCGCCCCGATCTCCGGCGCTCGTGCCGCCGCGGGCACCACGACGTCTGCCGCGGCCCTGCCGCCGGGCACGGAGGCAGGGCACCGGGTCGGCGCCCCGATCTCCGGCGCTCGCCCGGGCACCACGACGTCTGCCGCGGCCCTGCCGCCGGGCCCGAAGGCCCCCCACCCGGTCGGCGCCCCGATCCCCGGCGTGCGCGCCGCCGCGGGCAGCACCACGCCCGCCGCCCCGCTTCCGGTGTGCGCCGCGACCGGCCCCCGCTTCCTCGGGCGGTGGGGCCGATGACCGCCACCGCCACCCCCGCCTCTCCCCGCCCCACGGCCGCCTCCGGCGGGCCCGGTGCGCTGCGCGCGCTCGCGCGGCACCGCGGCCGGCTGATCGCCGGCGGCGCGGCCCTCGCGCTCCTCCTCGGGGCCCTGCTCCTGGGCGGCGGCAGCTGGCCCGGCTCGCTCGCCGTCGACCTGTCGGGGCCGCTCGGCCGCACCAGCGACTGGATCATCGACAACCGCGACGGCCACCCGCTGTTCCTCTACTTCCTCGGACACGTCAGCAACGCCGTGGTCGTGTCCGTCCGCGCGGTGTACCTGCTGCTGCTCGCCCTCGGCTGGGCCGGCGTCACCGCCGCCGCGGGCCTGCTGGCCTGGCGGGTCGCGGGCGTCCGGCTCGCCCTGACGTCCGTCGTCGCCTTCGGCGCCTGCGGGCTGCTCGGCATGTGGGTGCCCACCATGCAGACCCTCGCCCTGATGGTCGTCGCCGTCGCCGCGTCCGTCCTGCTCGGCGGCGCCCTCGGCCTGGCCGCCGGCCTCTCGGACCGGATGGACCGCGTCCTGCGGCCGGTCCTCGACACCATGCAGGTCCTGCCGGCCTTCGCGTACCTCCTGCCCGTCGTCCTGGTCTTCGGCATCGGCGTCCCCGCGGCCGTCCTCGCCACCGTCGTCTACGCCGCCCCGCCGATGGCCCGGCTCACCGCGCTCGGACTGCGCGGCGCGGACGCCGGCGTCATGGAGGCGGCCGCCTCCCTCGGCGCCACCGGACGGCAGCGCCTGCTGACGGCCCGGCTGCCGCTGGCCCGCAAGGAGCTCCTGCTCGGCCTCAACCAGTCGATCATGATGGCGCTCGGCATGGCCGTCATCGCGTCCGTCATCGGCGCGGGCGGCCTCGGCGACCGCGTCTACCAGGCGCTGGCCTCGGTCGACGTGGGCGCCGCGCTCGCCGCCGGCGTGCCCATCGTGCTGCTCGCCGTCGTCCTGGACCGCGTCACCGCGGCGGCCGGGGCGAGGATCGGCGCGGCCCCCGCCCGCGGTTCGCGGACCGGTTGGACGGTCGCCCTCGCGGTGACCGCCGCGGTCGCCGTCGCCGGCCGTCTCACCGACCGGCTCGGCTGGCCCGACGCGTGGACGGTCGACACGGCCGAGCCCGTCAACCGGGCCGTCGACTGGATGACCGCCCACCTGTACTCCGGCGTGCCCGTCGTCGGCGGCACGGCCGACTGGGCCGCCCGGTTCACCACCTGGGTCCTCAACCCCCTGCGCGACGGCCTGCAGTGGCTGCCGTGGTGGTCGGTCCTGCTGGTGGTCGGCGCCCTCGCCCTGCTCATCGGCACCTGGCGCACCGCCGCGACCGCCGTCCTCGCGATGGCCGCGATCGGCGTCCTCGGCGTCTGGGACCCGGCCCTCGACACCCTCTCGCAGGTGCTGGCCGCCGTCGCCGTGACCCTCGTGCTCGGCTTCGCCCTGGGCGTCGCCGCCGCCCGCAGCACCCGCCTGGGCCGCGCGCTGCGCCCGGTGCTCGACGTCTTCCAGACGATGCCGCAGTTCGTGTACCTGATCCCCGTGGTCGCGCTGTTCGGCGTGGGCCGCGCCCCGGCGGTCGCGGCCGCCGTGGTGTACGCGCTGCCCGCCGTCGTGCGGATCACCGCCCAGGGCGTCCGCGCGGTGGACCCGGCCGCCTTGGAGTCCTCCCGGTCGCTGGGGGCGACCGGACGCCAGCAGCTGCTCCAGGTCCAACTGCCGCTCGCCCGGCCCGCGCTGCTGCTCGCCGTCAACCAGGGCGTGGTCCTGGTCCTCGCCGTCGTCGTCATCGGCGGCCTCGTCGGCGGCGGCGCGCTCGGCTACGACGCGGTCTTCGGCCTCGCCCAGGGCGACCTGGCGACCGGACTCGTGGCCGGAGCGGCGATCGTCTGCCTCGGCCTCGTCCTCGACCGCGTGACCCAGCCGACGCAGCGCCGCGACCTCGCCGGAAAGGGGGCCTGAGATGGCTCGCACCCGCCTCGCACTCGGCGGCACCGCCCTGGTGACCGCCGCCGCCCTCGCAGCCGGTCTCACCGGCTGCGGAGCCGCCGACATGACCCGCCAGGCCTCTCCGTACGCCGACGCCAAGGGCTCCCGCACGGTGACGCTCTCCGTGCAGTCCTGGGTGGGCGCGCAGGCCAACGTCGCCGTCGCCCAGTACCTCCTGGAGAAGGAGCTCGGCTACCGGGTGGACACCGTGCAGATCGACGAGGTGCCCGCCTGGGACGCGCTCAGCCAGGGCCGGGTGGACGCCATCCTGGAGGACTGGGGCCACCCCGACCAGGAGAAGCGGTACATCGACGACAAGGGGACGATCGCGCGCGGCGGCGACCTCGGGGTGACCGGTCACATCGGCTGGTTCGTCCCGACGTACTTCGCCGAGCAGCACCCCGACGTCACCGACTGGAAGAACCTGGACAAGTACGCCGACGAGTTCCGCACGGCGGAGAGCGGCGGCAAGGGCCAGCTCCTGGACGGCTCCCCGTCGTACGTGACGAACGACAAGGCGCTGGTGAACAACCTGGACCTGGACTACCAGGTGGTGTTCGCGGGCTCGGAGGCGGCGCAGATCACCCAGATCAAGCAGTTCGCCAAGGAGAAGAAGCCCTTCCTGAGCTACTGGTACAAGCCCCAGTGGCTGTTCGAGAAGGTCCCCATGACGGAGGTGCGACTGCCCGCCTACAAGGAGGGCTGCGACGCCGAACCGGAGAAGGTGGCCTGCGCGTACCCGCACACGCCCCTGCAGAAGTTCCTCAACGCCCGCTTCGCGGACGGCGGCGGCGACGCGGCCGCCTTCCTGAAGAAGTTCCGCTGGACTACCGACATGCAGAACGACGTCGCCCTGATGATCGCGGAGCAGAAGCTCTCTCCACGGGAGGCGGCCCGCCGCTGGGTCGAGGGGAACGAGGCCACCTGGCGGACCTGGCTCCCCGCCTGACGGAGCGGTGCCGGGCGGGCCGGGCCCCCGGCCCGCCCGCCGTCACCCGCCGGCCCGGGGCTCCGGCGCGGTACGCCGGCCCCGGGCGTAGCGCCGGCCCAGGGGTTCGGCGCTCAGCCCGTGCAGCACGACGCTGACCATGACGGTGATCACCATCACCCGGGAGACGAAGTCGCCCCCGCCGGCCCCCCGCAGCTCGATCGCGGCGAGCAGGCCGAAGACCACCGAGGCCACGCCCCTCGGCCCCATCCACCCCAGGAACAGCCGGTCGGACCGGGACAGGTCCGTCCCGGCGAGGGCCAGCAGCACGGGCACCACGCGCACCAGGGTGCAGGCGAGGACGGCGTACAGGACGACGGTGAGGTGGAAGCCGTCCCAGAACTCGTCGCTGACCAGCTGGCCGAAGAGGAACCACAGCGCCAGGGTCGACAGGGTGGCCAGATCGTCCGTCATCTTCACGGTGTCCTCGGGCAGATGACGCAGCGCGGGGGCGACGCAGAGCCCGGCGACGAACGCGGCGACGAACCCGTTGCCGCCCAGGGCGAGGGACAGGGAGTACGCGGCGACGGGCACGCTCAGCACCGCGAGCCTCGTCGCGGTGGGCAGCGCCCAGCCCCGGGACCAGGACCGGCGCAGCAGCCGGCCGGACACCGTGCCGACCAGCGCGCCGGCGCCGACGGCCCAGCCCGCCGCCCCGACGGCGTCGAGGAGGGCCTCGGCGTAGTCCTCGCCCGCCGTCCGGTACTCGGCGGCCGCGGCGACGCAGACCAGGAAGACGGGGGAGACCACCCCGTCGCTGAGTCCGCCCTCGACGTTGAGGAGCTCCCGCAGGCGGGCCGGGATGCGCGCGTCCCGGACGACGGCCGTGGCGGGTGCGAGGTCGAGCGGGACGACGACGGTGGCCAGGGTGGCCAGGACCCAGCCGGGCCGGTCGGGGAAGAAGGCGAGCGCGGCCAGGAAGGCGGCGCCCAGGGTGAGCGGCAGGGCGACGCCGAGGAGCCGGGTGACGATCCGCCTCTCGCGCCGGACGGCCCCCGCCGGCACCTCGGTCGCGTCGACGAAGAGGAGGAGGGCGAGGACGACCTCCACCGCGTGCTCGAACCCGGCCAGGTCGCCGAAGTCGAAGACGAGCGGCGGGTCCGAGCCGCTGGTGAGGGCGATGCCCGTCGCCATCATGGCGATCGGCGCGGTGATGCTCCACAGCGCGAGCCGGCGCGAGAGGACGCACCAGGTGAACAGAATGCCCGCGATGACGGTGACGGCGAACAAGGCATCCGTGCTTTCGGAGAGGCTCGGTCCCGGCGGGTTCGTCCCGGCGTTGCAGCGTAGGACGAACGCCGGGCCGCCCCGCGCCAGCACGCCGACGGCGGTCCGCCCGGGGTGCCGCGCACCGGGGGACCGCTCACCCGGATGGGCGCGTCTCCGCTCTGCCTCCCGCCGGGCCGTCGGTGCCGAACGCCCGGCGGTAGGCGGCGGGCGAGACCCCGAAGGCCGTCCGCATGTGCGCGCGCAGCGAGTTCCCGGAGCCGAGGCCCGCGCGGTGGGCCACCAGGTCGATCGGGAGGTCCGTCGTCTCCAGCAGCTGGCGGGCCAGCTCCAGGCGCTGGGCCGTCAGCCACTGCACCGGGGTCGAGCCGACCTCGTCGCGGAACCGGCGCGTGAAGGACCGCAGGCTCATCCGGGCGTGCTCGGCCAGCCGGGCCAGGGTGAGCGGCTCGGACAGGTGCTCCAGGGCCCAGGCGCGGGTGGCGGTGGTGCTGGCCAGGGTGGGCTCCGGCACGGGCCGGTCGATGAACTGGGCCTGGCCGCCGTCCCGCCACGGGGGCACCACGCACATGCGGGCGGCGCGGTTGGCGACCGAGGCGCCGTGGTCGCGGCGGATCATGTGCAGGCACAGGTCCACCCCGGCCGCCACGCCCGCCGAGGTCAGCACGTCGCCGTCGTCGACGAAGAGCACCTCCTCGTCCAGCTTCACCCCGGGGTAGGCCCGGCGGAACTCGGGGGCCAGGTTCCAGTGGGTGGTGGCGGGCCGGCCGTCGAGCAGTCCGGCGGCGGCGAGCACGTACGACCCGGTGCAGATGGACACCAGCCGGGTGCCGGGCCGGATGCCGGCGATGGCCGCGGCCACCTCGGGGGGCAGCGGGCCGCCGCGGCCCAGCTCAGGCATGGCGTGCGTGGGCGGGACGACCACGGTGTCGGCGGCGGCGAGGGCCTCGGGCCCGGCCGCGGGCTGCACCGTGAAGCCGGCGTCGCTGAGCACGGGGGCCCCGTCCGCCGTGCAGATCACCACCTCGTACAGGGCGTGCCCGTCCGCGTCCTCGGCGCTGCCGAAGACCCGGGAGGGGATGCCGAGCTCGAACGGGGGCACCCCGGGCAGCGCCAGTACGGCCACCCGGTGCGGAGCCTCGGGCGCCGTCCGCGGGCTGTGCGGCCTCGTCCGGTCGACTGTCTCGGTCATGGCCAGATCCTGTCACATGCTGGCCGAACGGCCAACACCGTCCGGTCGTCCCGTACCGGATCGTGGACGCGTCGCCGCCGGAACGGTCCGGTGGCCGAACGAGAAGGAAACGAGGCGGACAGCATGCGTGCGGTGGTCGTGGAGCAGTGGGGCGGACCCGAGACCCTGGTCGAGCGCGAGGTGGAGCGCCCGGAGCCGGGCCTCGGTGAGGTCCTGGTGCGGGTCCACGCGGCCGGTGTGAACCCGGTCGACTGGAAGACGCGAGCCAGTGGGGGCCTGATCGAGTGGGGCGCGGTCCCGGCCGTCGGCTGGGACGTCTCCGGCACCGTGGAGGCCGTGGGTCCGGGCGTCGGGATCCTCCGCCCCGGCGACGAGGTCTTCGGCATGCCGCTCTTCCCCCGGCAGGCGGGCGGCTACGCCGAGTACGTGGTGGCACCGGCCCGGCACCTCGCCCCCAAGCCCGCCTCACTGACCCACGTGGAGGCCGCGGCCCTCCCGCTCGCGGCGCTCACCGCCTGGCAGGCCCTGGTCGACGCGGCGGACGTCCGCCCCGGTGAGCGGGTGCTGGTGCACGCGGCGGCCGGCGGCGTCGGGCACCTCGCGGTGCAGATCGCCAAGGCCCGCGGCGCGTACGTCATCGGCACGGCGAGCGCGGCCAAGCACGACCTGGTGCGGGAGCTGGGCGCCGACGAGGTCGTGGACTACCGCGAGACCCCCTTCGAGGACGTCGTCTCGGACGTGGACGTGGTCCTGGACGGCATCGGCGGCGAGACGGCGGAGCGCTCCCTGAGGGTGCTGCGCCAGGGCGGCCGGCTGATCACCCTGCCGGGCCCGGACGACGTCCCCGCCGCGCAGGACGGCGTACGCGCGTCCTGGGTCCTGGTGGAGCCCGACCACCTCGGCCTGCGGGAGATCGCCGCCCTGGTCGAGGCCGGGCGGCTGCGGCCGGTGGTCGAGGTCGTCGTACCGCTCGCGGAGGCGGCGAAGGCCCACGAGATCGGCGAGCGGGGCCGGACGACGGGCAAGATCGTGCTGGAGATCGCCTGAGGAGAGGCGCCGGGCGGTGGCGGGCGGTACGAGGGGTCCGCGCGTGCGGGGACGACGGGGGAGCCGCCGACGGGCACCCGGCGGCCGGAGGGCCCGGCCGCCGGCGCATCCGGCCGGCCGGAGCGGCGGAGGGGTGCTTCGAGCCCTGGGGCGGGAGCGGACGGCGGAGGGGTGCTTCGAGCTCTGTGGCGCGAGCGGACGGCGGCCTGACAGCCCGACGGCCGGAGTGCCCGGACGGGCCCTGGCGCCGGGAGCGCTCCCGAGCCGCCTCCGGGCGCGCAGGGGCCGCCGTGCAGAATGGCCGGCGCCCCGTCCCCGCTCGGAAGGCCCCCGATGAACCTGCCCGCTTCCGGCCGCCGCGTCCTCGTCAGCGGTGCCTCCCGAGGCCTCGGCCGTGCCGTCGCCCGGGCGTTCGCCGCCAACGGCGACCGGGTCGCCGTCCACTACGGCTCGCGCGTCGAGGAGGCCCGGCTGGCCCTGGAGTCCCTCGACGGCACGGGCCACGCCCTGGTCGGAGGCGACCTGGGGGACCCGGCCGGAGTGGCGGCCGTCGCCGACGCGGCGGCCGGGGCGCTCGGCGGGATCGACGTCCTCGTCAACAACGCGGCCGTGAACGTCCGCCACCCCCTCCCCGAGACCCCTTACGAGGAGTGGGTCGAGGTCTGGCAGCGGCACGTCACCGTCAACCTGCTCGCCACCGCCCAGCTCAGCCATCTCGCGGCCCGCCGGATGATCGACCAGGGCACGGGCGGACGCATCGTGAACATCGGCTCCCGCGGAGCGTTCCGCGGCGAACCCGACCACCCCGCCTACGGCGCCACGAAGGCCGCCGTCCACGCGCTCGGCCAGTCGCTCGCGGTCTCCCTCGCCCCGTACGGGATCGCCGTCGCCTCGGTCGCGCCCGGATTCTTCGCCACGGAACGGGTCGCGCCGCGCCTCGAAGGGGCGGAGGGCGCGGCGATCCGCGCCCAGAGCCCGTTCGGCCGGGTGGCCGAGCCCGCCGAGATCGCGGCGGCCGTCCTGTGGCTCGCGTCCCCGGCGGCGGAATGGTCGTCCGGAACCATCCTCGACCTCAACGGAGCGTCACACCTGCGGAGTTGACCCGTCGGGTGATCGTCTCGCCGGGCCGCGCACGGCCCCCGGTCAACTGCTGCCCCGTAAAGGTGATTTCGGGCATACCGCGAGAACGGTGCATCGGGGGCATATGGCAGCTCGTGTACGAGGTGCCGCGACGGAGCCGGGCGGGAGCTCCTGAACGGCGCCTTGGGTAAAGGCTGTTCACGGGTGCGCCGCGAGCCGGACCGGATCCGCGGCTCGGGCGGCGTGTGGACGGCGGGTGTCTCGCTCTAGACTTGGTCAGTATTTGGCAAAGACAGGTACGGCGCGGGGGAGGCCCCGCTCGAAACGATTGGGTAGCCAGTGGTTCTGAAGACGTTCGGCTGGTCGTTCGCGGTGACCGCGCTCGGCCTCGTCGCGGCGGTGCTCTACGGGGGTTGGGCGGCCTTCGGGATCGTGGCGATCCTCTCCATCCTGGAGATCTCGGTGTCGTTCGACAACGCCGTGGTCAACGCCGGGATCCTGAAGAAGATGAGTGCCTTCTGGCAGAAGATCTTCCTCACCATCGGTGTGCTGATCGCGGTCTTCGGCATGCGACTGGTCTTCCCCGTCGTGATCGTGGCGATCAGCGCCAAGGTGGGCCCCATCGAGGCGGTCGACCTCGCGGTCAACGACGCCGAGCGCTACGAGCAGCTCGTCACCGACGCGCACCCGTCGATCGCGGCCTTCGGCGGCATGTTCCTGCTGATGATCTTCCTCGACTTCATCTTCGAGGACCGCGACATCAAGTGGCTCGGCTGGCTGGAGCGGCCGCTGGCCAAGCTCGGCAAGATCGACATGCTCTCGGTCTGCGTCGCGCTCGTCGTCCTGGCCGTCAGCGCCATGACCTTCGCGGTCCAGGCCCACCAGCACGGCGGCGCGCACGTCGACAAGACGGCGACCGTCCTGCTCTCCGGCGTCTTCGGCCTCATCACGTACCTCGTCGTCGGCGGGCTCTCCGGCTACTTCGAGAACAAGCTGGAGGAAGAGGAGGAGCGCGAGCACGAGGCCGAGGAGGAGGCCAAGCGCACCGGCAAGAACGTCCCCGTGGTCGTCATGGCCGGCAAGGCCGCCTTCTTCATGTTCCTCTACCTGGAGGTCCTCGACGCCTCCTTCTCGTTCGACGGTGTCATCGCCGCCTTCGCCATCACCAACGACATCGTGCTGATGTCCCTGGGCCTCGGCATCGGCGCCATGTACGTGCGGTCGCTGACGGTCTACCTGGTCCGCCAGGGCACCCTCGACGACTACGTCTACCTGGAGCACGGCGCGCACTACGCGATCGGCGCGCTGGCCGTGATCCTCATGATCAGCATCCGCTACCAGATCCCCGAGGTCGTCACCGGCCTCATCGGCGTGATCCTGATCGCCTGGTCCTTCTGGTCCTCCGTCCGCCGCAACCGCAGGCTGGCGGCGGAGGACGGCGGACGGACCGCCGAGGAGAAGGCCGAGGTCCCCTCGGGCGTCTAGCCGGACGCGTCGACACGGCAGCGCCCCCGCGGACCACAGGCCCGCGGGGGCGCCGCCTTGTCGGGCACGGGCACGGGCCCCGGGACCCGCGGGCGCACGGCCGAGCAGCCGCCGGGACCCGCCTCCACGGCCTAGTCGCGGGACCCCGCCCCGTCGCGGAGGAACGGGGGACGGCCGGAAAGCTGCTGGTCCGTCCACGCGAGGCGCTCCTCCAGCGGCGGCCGGAGCCTCGCCGGAGCGACGGACAGCACTCCGGTCAGGAGCCTGCGGCAGCGTGCGAGCACCAGCGGCATGGCGGGGGCCACGACGAGGATCTCGTCCAGACCGACCCGGAGGAGGTCGTCCCACCCCGCCACCGGCAGGAACACCCGCACCGCGCCGGACGCGTCGGGGATCGCCCGGGTCGTCCGTACGACCGGGCCCGCGGCGGCACGGCGCAGGAGGTCCTCGACGGCGTCCAGGGCCTGCACCGCGGTGGCCGGATCGTTGATCGCGGAGGACAGCGCCCGCAGTCCGATGTCGGAGAGCAGCCGGAAGGCGAGCACCGGATCCTGGTGGAAGGTCCGCTCGGGACCGGCCAGAACCGCCCCCAGGACGTCGGCCTCCGCGACGGTCCCGTGGTGCACGTCGGCCACCACGTCGCCTTCGTAGACGACGTCCCCGACCTTCACCCGCAGGACGACCGTCGCCCCGCCCCGCCGCGCCGCCTCCACCAGCGGAACCAGACGGAACTGCTCGACCAGCACGGACGGGCCCCGCCAGAGCACCGAGGCGGCGGCGGGCCCGTGCGGAGGGGCGTCCGGCGCCCGCGCCCGCGGTGCGCCCGGTCCCCGGGCGGATTCCCGCGGTCCGGCCGTACCGTCCGGCGGGCCGTACACGTCGAGGGCCCGCAGACCACGGTCGCGCAGCTCGTCCAGGACGTGCGCCAGCTGGATCGACCGCAGCGCGACCAGCTGGAGGCGGCGGACCAGTACGAACGCGGCGGCGGCCATGACCAGGGCCGCGATCGGGACCGCCACGGACACCGTGGGGCGCGAGCCGATCGCGAGCACCGCGGTCACGGAGTAGACCAGCACCCCGAGGACGAACGCGAACACGCGCCACACCATCGGGTCGGACCGGAACAGCGCGAGTCGGTGGCTGAAGTTGCCCGCGGCCCACTGCACGACGAGGAACATCAGCGAGAAGATCAGCGTGGTGACGCTGAGGACGCCCACGCCGAGCACGTTGAGCACGGCCACCGCGCGGTCCGCGGCGACCCGTGAACCGCCGTCGACCGCGGGCAGCAGGATGCCGAGCACGACCGCCACGCCGACGGCCACACCGTGGGCGAGGCCGGCGCGCAGGGCCCGCCGCGGGCGGACGACCCGCTCGACGGAGTGCCCCGCTTCGCCCGCCGCCCCGGGCGGCTCAGCCACGACCCGTCCCGGGCGCGCGGCCCCGCGACCAGCGGCGGCTCGTGAGCGTGCGCATCGCCACCTCCCCGTCTCGGCGTCTGCCCCCACTCTGCGTCCCGCCCGCCGGGCCCGCCCGTGCTGTCGTGCGAACGGATGAGGCGGCGCCGGCCGGGGAGGCCGGGACTCAGCGGGCCTCGGCCCGGACGAGACGGCCGCGGGTCACGAGTTCCAGGGTGACGGCGGCGGCCACGGCCTGGACCAGGAGCAGGGCGACCAGGACGAAGAGCTGGACGGCGCCCGCGTGCAGGGGCGACGCGCCGCCGAGGAGCATCCCGACGAAGGCACCGGGCAGGGTGACGAGACCGACCGTGCGGGTCTGGTCCATGCCGGGGAGCAGCGCGTCGGAGGCGGCCTCGCGCGCCACCTCCATGCGTGCTTCGCGGACCGTCAGTCCGATCGCGAGTCCGGCCTCGACCTCGCCCCGGCGCACGGCGAGTTCGTCGAGCGAGCGCCGCCCCGCCAGCACGGTGGCGGTGAGCGCCCCGCCGATGAGGATGCCGGTCACCGGCACGAGGGAGACTCCCCGGGCCGGCACCACCCCGGTGAGCAGCAGCGCCACGACCACGGGGAACACCGCCGCCGCGATCGGTACGGCGGCCCACGGCCAGGCCCGTCCGGGCGCGGGGACGACCCGCCGGCCGGCGGTGCGCACCGTCACCGCGTACATCAGGAGCAGGAAGCAGAGCAGGAGCGGGAGGGCGCGGACCACCCAGCCGATCACGAGGGAGACGGCGACGAGCTGGACGGCGGAGCGGGCACCCGCGAGCAGGGTGTCGCGGGGGCGGCCGAGCCGGGCGACCGCGACGACCGCGGTGGCCAGCACGAGGAGGACCGCGAGGAGCGCCGCGAACGTGACGTTCACAGAGAGCAGCACGCGCCCACCCTAGGGGCCGTCCCGCGGACCGGGGGCCGGACGGGATCCGGACCGGCCCCCGGCGCCGGTCAGTGCTCGCAGAGGGAGAACTCCCGCTCGTAGACCTGCTCGTTGTGCTCGTCGACGAAGAACTTGCGTTCCTTCATGAGCTCCTCGCGGAAGGTCTCGGCCTGCTCGCGCGTCATGGTCGAGGTCTCGGCCCAGGGCTGCTGCGGCGGCACGTCTGACGTCGAGACGATCTTCTGCTCCGGGTCGACCAGGAAGAACGCCAGGATCTTCCGGTGCCCCGGCCGGGTGGGATCCGCGAGGCGGAACGAGCCGACGCGGTGCTGGAGCACGTTCGGGAAGGCCAGGCAACGGCCCTCCGGCGTCGCGGCCGACCCGAGGAGCTGGTTCAGCGCGTCCTCGTCCTCCAGGCCGTAGACCTCGCGGAGGCCGCCGTCGTCGTTCTGCTCGTAGTCCGGGTCGTCGAGGGCCGTCCGGAAGCTCAGGCCGCTCTCGGTGATGTTCTCGTTGTCCCAGTAGTAGATGCCGGTCGAGACGATGCGCTCGTTCATCATCCCCTCCACGTGCCACGACCCGCCGGCGTACTCGGGCTTCTCCGGCGTGAGGTGGATGGTGGCCAGCTTCACGATGACCTGGAGACCGCGGCCGCGCAGGTCGACCCGCTCGGAGGCGTCCGGCATCGCGGGCGCGGTGAACGCGGGGGCGTCCGGGACGACCGGGCGGCGGTTCTCCCACCACGCGTCGTAGGCCTCGTCCCAGGCGCGGCGTGCCTCCGCGAAGGCCGCGTCGTCGGCGTAGGAGGCCTTCTCCGGACGCTTCGGCGACGGCTCGTACCAGCCCCAGGGGTCGGCCTCGATCCTGAGCGGCCGCGGGTGGCGCAGGTCGGTCAGCACGCTCTCCCAGAGCGGGCGCATGCGCCCGACCAGCTCCGGCAGGACCGAGAGCAGGTCGCGGTGCTTCTCCGGGTGGACGTTGTTGACGTACGAGCGGAAGGAGACGGCGCCGTCGTCCGCGACGTCGACGTCCGTCGGCAGCCACTGGAACCGCTCCGAGAACTCGTACTTCGTGTACGGCGTCGCCGGGTTGTTCCAGGTCTCCTCGGGGGCCCCGCTCGCCTCCCGCACCAGGCAGAACAGCGAGGGGTGGACGAGGTCCAGCACCTGGCCGTCGGAGCCGGGGTGCCAGTCCCGTTCCTCCTCGGGGACCTCCTCCAGCACCCGGACCGCCTCGCGCAGCCGCTCCCTGAGCGCGGCGTCGACCAGCGTGTCCGACTGCCACACCCCGTCCACGGCCGACACCTCGGCGCCGGTCCCGCCGTCCCGCAGCGCGGCGTAGTGCGCGAGCTCGTCGAGCACGTAGCGGACCTGGGCCTCGGTGAGACCCTGGGCGACCGCCTCCCGCGTCCACCGGGCGACGATCCCGGCGTCGTTCCTCTTCTCGGACCAGTCCGGCTTGGACCGGATGTGCGCGCTGCACTGCGTCATCTGCAGTTCCCGCAGCGTGCGCGGTTTCGCGTACGGAGCGGAACGCGCGGTGTGAAAGGGCAGCGGGAAAGCGGACATGCCGGTCAACTCTCTGGATCCTCCGGGTCGGTGTGCGGTGGCGGGAAGCCTACTTCAGGGCACTGACACCGTGGTCCGGGCACGGGACGGGCCCGGGGCGGGGCCGGACCGGAGGACATCGGGCACGGCCGCGCGACGGCCTACGGCCGGGCGAAGAGCTGGGAGGCCTCGGCCGCCCAGTCGATCCGCCCGGCCTCCTCGCCGTCCGGCACGACCTCGTACGTCTCCGCCAGCCAGCTCCGCAGCCCGGCGCGGTCGACGTCGACGGTGGCGAACGCCTCGGCCGGACCCAGCCGCAGGCGGACGACCCCCTCCTTGCCTTCGGTGCGCAGCGGACAGAGGCGGATGTCGCCCTCGCCGCTCAGGACCCGGGTGCCGGAGCGGAGCAGCTCCCGGGAGAACGTCCAGTGGATCTCCACTCCGAGCGGGAGCCGGAACGTCGTCCGTACGGCCCAGGGATCGTCCGGGTCGTAGCGGAAGGTGGTGTCGACGGGCCGGCCGAACCTTCCTCGGAGCTGACGGGCCGTCGTGCGCCACGAGCGGACCAGCGGTGAGCCGGGCGGCCCGGTCGTCTTGTGCAGGGGCGATTCAGACATGGTGACCAGTTCCGTGGGGACTCGCACCACTGCGTCAGCGGCGCCGTGTCTCTGCTCGTAACCCCGCACCGGGATTTCACGCCTCCCGGGCGGAAGGCACGCGTCCGCGAGCGGGACGCGAGCGCGCGAGGCGCACCGCCCGCGGCGCCCCTCCGCGGACGACGGGTGGGACGACGGGTGGGACGCCGGGTGATTGACCCGCCCGACCCGGGGCAGGCGGTCGCCAGGCGGGGAACGCACCCGCCGCGCACGGCACATCGACGAGGAGGGCGACGGCGATCCGCCGAACGCCCCCGCCGACCGGAGGAGTTGTTTTCTCGTGACTGAGCACGCGTGGGCCTACAAGTCGACCGCGGGGCACCTGGCCGGCACCGACCTGACCGGCTACAGGGTCGAGGCGACCGACGGCCACGTCGGCAAGGTGGACAAGCACTCCGACGAGGTCGAGGACGCGTACCTGGTCGTGGACACCGGGGTCTGGATCTTCGGCAAGGAGGTCCTCCTCCCCGCCTCCACCGTGGTGAGCATCGACCTGGAGGCGCAGACGATCTTCGTCGACCGCACCAAGGAGCAGATCAAGGACGCCCCCGAGTTCCACCGGGAGAAGCACCTCGAGGACCCCGGCTACCGCTCCGAGCTGGGCATGCACTACGGACTCGGAGGCAGCCCCTACGGCGGCCCGATGATCTGAGGACGCTCCGGAACGGCGCCCGCATGGATGACCTGAGGCGGGGTACCCGCCGGATCCGGGCATGCCGCTCCGGTACCGACAGGAAGGCGTTTCCATGCACATTCCGACCGTGACCGCCGCACCGCTCGCCGCAGGCGGATCCCCCGCGCTGCTGCTGATCCTGGTCGGTGCCCTGGTCGCCGTGCTGCTGATCGCCGCCTTCTGGTGGGGATCCCGCCGCGCGGCCCGCAGAAGGGCCGCCACCGCGCCGCCCGCCCAGCCCCCGGCCGCCGCGGCCCGCCGCGACTCCTGGACGGCCCCGGACGACCGACCGGAGCAGTGAGACGCGTCCCGCCGCCCGCGGAGGCCGATGCCTCCGACGGTCCCGGCGGACCGTCCGCAGACCGTGCCCCGCCGCGCGGAGCACGAGGGAAGGAGCTCGCTGTGAACGCACACGAGCGGAGTAGCCGCCCGTCCCGCACCACCCCCTCCGAAGCAGAGGGGGAGAGCGGGGACGAAGAGGCGCGGAAGAAGGCGCGGGACGCCGTGAAGGGCCGCGCGGGGGACACCGACCGCGAGGGCGCCGACGGCCACCGGGCCAAGAGTCAACGTCCCGGGATCGGACGCGAGGAACAGACCGAGCAGAGCCCTTGACCCCGTGACACCCGCCCGGCCGCGGTCACCGCGGCCGAGGGGGGTGACCGTGATCCGTGCGCAGCGCCCGCCCCGGTCCACTGGGGCGGGCGCTGCGCGTTCCGGAGGCCGTGTCCCGCCGCCACGCCTGCCGCGCACCCGTGTGCTCCCCCATGGACGCGGGGGAGCACACGGTCAGATCCGCGGGACGCGCTCGGCCGGGGGCGGCGGGGGAGGCGGGGTCCCGTCGCCGAACGGGCGGCCGACGAGCTCCTCCCGGCCGTGCGGCGACAGCCAGGCGCGGACGTCCGGGCCCGCGGGGACGATCCCGGTCGGGTTGATGTCGTGGTGGACCACGTAGTAGTGCGCCTTGATCTGCGCGAAGTCGACGGTGTCCCCGAACCCGGGGGTCTGGAACAGGTCCCGCGCGTAGCCCCACAGGGCCGGCATCTCGGTCAGCCGCTGCCGGTTGCACTTGAAGTGGCCGTGGTAGACGGCGTCGAAGCGCACCAGGGTCGGGAAGAGGCGGACGTCGGCCTCCGTGAGGGTGTCGCCGACCAGGTAGCGGCGCCCGGAGAGCCGCTCCTCCAGCCAGTCCAGCCGCTCCCAGAGGCGCGCGTAGGCCTCGTCGTACGCCCGCTGGCTCCCGGCGAAGCCGCACCGGTAGACACCGTTGTTGACGTCCCGGTAGACCTTGCCCGCCACGTCGTCGATCTCGTCGCGCCACCGCTCCGGGTAGAGCTCCGGCGCCCCGTCGCGCTGGTGGGCCGTCCACTGGCTGCCGAGGTCGAGCGTGATCCGCTCGAAGTCGTTGGTCACCACCGCGCCGGTGGGGACGTCGACGATCGCCGGCACCGTGACGCCCTTCGGATAGCCCGGCTCGCGCCGTTCGTACGCCTCCCGCAGCCAGTCGATGCCGAGGACGGGGTCCCGGCCGCCGGGGTCCAGGTGGAAGGCCCAGCTGCGCTCGTCGTGCAGGGGCCCGGCGAGCCCCAGGGAGAGCACGTCCTCCAGGCCCATCAGCCGGCGCACGATGGCGCTCCGGTTCGCCCACGGGCAGGCCCGCGCGACGACCAGGCGGTAGCGCCCGGGCTCCACGGCGTAGCCGTCCCGGCCGTCGGCCGTGATCCGGGTCGTGATGTAGGCGCGGTCGCGCTCGTACGAGCCGTCACCGGTCATGGTCTCCGTACCTCCCTGCCCGGCCTCCGACCGCCGTGACCGGCACCGGAGGGCCGCCTGCCGTCGGCTTCCGGACGGCTGCTACCCGTAGCGGCGCCTCCCATGCCCCGGCGCCGCCCCGAGCCCGGGCCCCCACCGGCGGATGAGAGCCGGGGACCGGGGTACGCGGGTGACGTCCGACCCGACAAGGGAGGAACCATGGGTCTGGGAGTCTGCATCATCCTGATAGCCGTCGGCGCGATCCTCACGTTCGCGTCCGACTGGGAGATCGAGGGGATCAACCTCGACCTGGTCGGGCTGATCCTGATGGCCGTCGGCATCATCGGCACCGCCGTGTACACCAGCATCCTGCGCCGCCGCCGGATGGTCGTCCCGCCGGTCGCCCCGACCATGACGGACGACGACCGGCACGGTCTGCGCTGAGGCGTACGACGCCCCGCCGTGCCGCCGGTGCGGAGCTCTGTGTCCGCACCGGCGGCGGACGCCTCCGTGACCCGACGGCCCTCAGAGGGGTCGGCAGAGGAGGGCGGCGGGCTTGTGGCCCCGGGCCCAGGCGCCGCTGTGCGCGACCCCGGCCGCGTACTCGTCGCTGCCGCACTGGCCCTTGTGGAAGCCGAGGGCGAACTCGCCGCCGGCCCCGCCGGCGGGACGGTTGTCGCCGCGGTCGAACCAGAGCGTGCGGCCGGTCCTCGGGAGCGCGCGGGAGGCCTCGGCGCAGAGCACCGAGGAGACGGCCCGGCCGCGGACGCCGTACCCGACCATGAACCGGTCGGCGGGGCACTGGAACTTCGTGTAGCCGCCGGCCCAGTCGCCGTCGGTGACGTACCGCTCGTCGGTGACGACGGTGAACCCTCCGGCGGGCGCGGCGAGTCCGCGGGCCCCGGTGTCGGTGCACAGCCCGCGCCCGCCGTCGTGGGAGAGCCCCGTGAGCCGCTGCCCGTCGGGGCAGGCCGCCTTGCGCGCGCCGCGGTCCCAGTCGCCCAGCGCGCGGACGCGGCGGGACTGGACGAAGTCGGTGTGGTCGGTGGTGAGCATGTCCCAGGTGTCGGCGACGGGTACGGCGCCGGTCCGGCCGGGGGCGTCGACGAGCCGCTGCCAGTGCGGGGTGCGCCAGTCGCCGCCGTCGAGGATGCCGGAGCGGCGTCCCCGGGCGTCGTAGTCGAGGAGCTTCCATCGGCCGTGGCCGGTGAAGCCGACGGCCGGCCAGTAGGCGAAGTCGGCGTCCTGCTCGACGAGGTAGTCGACGAAGTGCGCGAACCAGGTCCTGCCCTGCGGGTTGGACTCGTCGGCGCCGATGCCGAACTCGCTGATCCAGACGGGCGCGGTGTAGTGCCGCGCGGTGTCCCCGGCGACGAAGAGGGCCTGGCGCGTGAGGGTACGGAACAACTCCTCGCGGGAGAGCTCCTGGTAGCGCAGATCGCTGGTCTCTCCCGTGCCGGTGGCGCCGGTGTGGTGCGGTCCGGTGTAGCCGTAGAAGTGGGCCGAGTAGACGAGCTTGTCGGAGGCGACCAGCGTGTGGGACAGCTCGCGGGCCGGTTCCAGGGTGGGGCGGCCGTGCGGGGTGACGTCCGTCGGAACGCCCTGCCAGTTGATGCCCTCGACGATGACGAGCAGGTCCGGGTTGGCCTCGGTGAGCAGCCGGTCGCCGACCCGCTGGGAGGCGGCCCACCAGTCGTGGTCGTCGCCCCGGCCCCAGTTGGCGTCGTCCAGGACCGTGCGGCGGACCTCGTTGTAGAGGTCGGCGCCGACGACGCGCTTGTCGTCCCGGTAGCGCTTGGCGAGGAAGAGCCAGTCGGCCTCCCACTGCGCGGTGGACTGACTGGTGTTCCAGCGCTCGTTGCCGTCGAGCCCGCAGCACCAGCGCGAGGTGTTGGTGTGGTTGTTGAGGACGACGGCGAAGCCCTCCGCGGTCGTCGCCGCGATCACCGCGTCGAGGACCTGGAGCGGGGTCCGGCCCTTGAGCGACGGATTGGCCGCGACGGCGGCGTCCGGCACGGGCCGCTGGTCGTGCAGCATCTCGTTGGAGTACGGCAGCCGGATGCTGTTGGCCCCGAGCCGGTGGAAGTCGGCGAGGAGGGTCGCCAGAGGCACCCGGTCGAGACCGAGGGGGACCTGGTCGGACTTCTCGCCGTCGTGGTGGCTCGCGGGGTCGTTCACGTCCCCCGAGCCGTTGTACGAGCCCTGGGCGCCCTGCCAGTTCACGGACCGGAGCTTGAACCGGTCGCCGCGGGCGTCCACCACGTAGCGGCCGCGGGTGCTGAGGGGCGGCTGCCAGCTCTCCGCGAGCAGGGCGCCGGCGGGGCTGGGGGCGGACGTGCCCGCGCGGGCCGGTGCGGTGGTCGCCGGGACCCCGGCGACGAGGACCGCGGCGAGCGCGGTGCCCAGCAGTAATGTCTTCATGACGGCCGTTCGTGGGTGAGGGGTGGGAGCCGTGCCGCAGCATGCTCGCGTCAACGACGGCGCGTGACAAGACTCCGTACCCACAGGTAACCGCCGCCGGGTCCCCACAGCCGACCGCCACCCACCCCGCCACCGCACCCCCGTCGCAGCCGCCGCCTGCACGAAGACGGCTCCGGGGAGCCGGGGGAGGCCTCAGTGCCCCCGACGGCCCCGGCGCACGAGGAGCAGTGCCGCGAGCGCGGCCGCCGCCGCGATCAGCGGCGCGGGCCCGGTGGTCGCCGCCCTCGCGGCGCGACGGGCCTTCGCGCGCAGCGGCCCCGGTTCGCCGCCGCCGACGACGTGCCCGGCGCGGACCGCCGCGGCCCGCAGGTGCGCGACGACGTCCGCCGGGGTGTCCCGCAGCGCGTCGGGGGTGCTCTCCCTGACGAACCCGGCCGCGTGCCCCGCCGTCTCCCGCACCCGGTCGGTGGCCCGCCCGGCGATCTCCGTGCCCTGGTAGGCGAGTTCGGCAGCCTTGCTCCGGTTCTGGGCCTCGGCGTCCGCCGCGGCGGACGGAGCCCCCGCGGCCCGGTCGGGCTCCTCGGGCGTCGGTCCGACCCGTCCGTAAGGCTCATCGGTGCCGGGGGTGCCCGGATCCCGTGGGTTCTCGCTGCTCATCAGGTGTCCTTCCCTTCGCTCTCGGTCGCGTCGGACCGGTCCGGCCGACGCTCTGGCCGGCCCCGTCGGAACGGGGCCACCGGGGACGGCGAGCGGCTCGCCGGCCGGCCTCCGTCCCGTCGGAGGGGACCCTCAGCCGTCGGCCGACGGGAGGTTCTCCTTGATCTTGGCGATCGCGAAGCCCCAGCCCTGGGACACCGTCGGCTTGCCGGGCACGGCCACCTCGGCTGGGTTCGTCAGCACGTCCAGCAGCACCGGTCCGGGGGTCGCCAGGGCCCGGCGTACGGCCTCGTCGAGTTCTCCCGGCTCGGTGACGCGGATGCCGGTCAGGCCGATGGCCTCGGCCACCGCGGCGAAGTCCGGGTTGTCGAGGACCGTGCCGAACTCGGGCAGCCCCGCCTGTTCCTGTTCGAGCTTGACCATGCCGAGGCGGCGGTTGTCGAAGACGACCAGCTTCACCGGGAGCCGCTCGGACCGGATCGTCATGAGGTCGCCCAGGAGCATGCTCAGCCCGCCGTCTCCGCAGAAGGCCACGACCTGGCGGTCCGGCGCCCACAGCTGGGCGCCGATCGCCTGCGGCATCGCGTTGGCCATGGAGCCGAGGTTGTACGAGCCGATGAGCCGGCGGTCGCCGCGCATCCGCACGAAGCGCGACAGCCAGACCGTGGCCATCCCGGTGTCGGAGGTGAAGAGCGCGTCGTCGGCCGCGTGGCGGTCCACCGCGGCCGCCAGCGCCTCCGGGCGGATCTCCTCGTCCCGGTTGTCGAACACCGCCCGTACCCGCCCGAGCAGGTGGCCCTTGTCGTGGGCGGGGTCGGCGAGCCCCGCCTGGCCCTCCTCCCAGCGCAGGAACCGCTCGCGGGCCCCGTCGAGGTGGGAGCGCGAGGCGACGGGGGAGAGCAGCGGCAACAGGGCCCGCAGCGTCGCGCCGACGTCCCCCGCCAGGCCCACGTCCACGGGGACCCGGCGCCCCAGACGCTCCTCCCGGGTGTCGATCTGCACGACCCGGCAGTCCTTCGGATACCAGTCGCGGTAGGGGAAGTCGGTGCCCAGCAGGATCAGGGTGTCGCAGGAGTCGAGGGCGTGGGCGGCGGCCGGGTTGCCGATCAGGCCGGTCTGGCCGACCTCGTACGGGTTCTCGTGCTCGAACCCCTCCTTGCCCTTCAGCGTGAGCACCATCGGCGCGGCCAGGAGTTCGGCGGCGCGCAGCACCTCCTCGCGCGCGTCCCGGGCGCCCCGCCCCACGAGCAGGGTGACCCGTGAGCCCGCCGAGACGAGCTCCGCCGCCTCGGCCAGCGCCGGGTCGTCGGGCCGGGTCACGGCCGGGCGGGGCAGCGCGAACCGCAGGGGCCGGTCGTCCTCGACCTTCTGGTCGCCGAGGTCGCCGGGGACGGTCAGCACCGCCACGCCCCGGCCCGTCACGGCCGCGCGTACGGCGGACTCCAGCAGCCTCGGCATCTGGGCGGGGGAGGTCACCGTGGCCCGGTACACGGCCACGTCCCGGAACAGGAGGTCGTTGTCCACCTCCTGGAAGTAGTCGCCGCCCATCTCCGACAGCGGCACCTGGCCGCAGATCGCCAGCACCGGGGCGCCGCTCTTGGCCGCGTCGTACAGACCGTTCAGCAGATGGACCGAGCCGGGCCCCACGGTGCCCATGCAGACGCCCAGCCCGTCCGACAGCTGGGCGTGCGCGCCCGCGGCGAAGGCGGCCGCCTCCTCGTGCCGGAAGCCGGTCCACTCGATGCCGTCCGTGGTACGGATGGCATCGGTGAGGGGGTTGAGCGCGTCTCCGACGACGCCGAAGACGTGGCCGACGCCGAGGTCCGCGAGACCGTCGACGATCACTTGGGCGACGGTGCGAGTCATGGGTTCTCCTTCCGCGAAGAGTGACGAACCGGTCATCGGAGGGTGAACCGGTCCGGATGGGGCGCGTTCCAGTCGTCTGCCCACGGGGACGGAATCGAAGCGGCGGAGAGCGGCGGCCCCGCGCCGAGCCGTGCGTACAGGTCCGCACGGAACCGGACGGCGGCCGGGTCGATCCGCCGCGGCGGCATGCGGCGGACCCCGGCGGGGCGGTGCCGGTGCCGTTCCCGAGGTTTGCGAGCGGCTCGTCGGGCGAGACGGCACCCATGACTGCCTCGGAGAACAGTGGAGCCGCCATCCTTCGCCTCGGGTCGTACGCCGGGCGGGGCCGTGTCGGCCGGGCCCGTCGTGTGGACCACGCCGCCGTCGCGGGCGAGGAGCCCGCGCAGGGCACGGAGACCATGGGGACACTGCTCTTCCTTCCGCTGCCGCGGACCGAGGCCGTCCCGGCCGCCGCGTCCGAGGGGACTCCGGCCGCCCCGCGTGCGGCGGAGACCGCCGGGGCCCGGACCCTGGGCGTGGTCCGCGCGCCCGAGACGGGGCGGGCCGGTGCCGCCGTCGGTGCGGCGGCCGCCGCCGCCGTCGTGTACGCGCTCGGCCGTCGGGCGGGTCGACGCGGCCGCAGCCCGGTCGCCCGCTTCCCCGGCCGCCCCTTCTGAGCGACGGCGGAACGCCCGGCCTCCGCCGTACGCCCCTGGTCATCTGTTCCTGAGCCCTCGCGGTGCCGCGGGCGCCGTGCCCCGGCCCCCGGAGCCGTACGCATCCCCGGGCCGTCGCCCCACGGCCCCGGCCCGGCGACCCGAGGTCGCCCCGATGTGAGATCGCCCACGGCACGATGAGCCCGGCACCCTCCGGAAGGAGGGCGCCGGGCTCTTCCGCGTGACGGGTTTCGGCCTCCTGACCCGGCACCGCTCTCCTCTTGTCGATCACGGAGGGGTAGGGTCGTCATCATTGCCGTACGGCAACGGTCGAGACCGTGGTCGTGATGGGAGCGCGGGCGGTGCGGCACCAGGTCGTGACCGAATGGCCCGCAGGCGAATGCCGGATGGCGAACGAGGATGAGGCATGTCTGAGACGACGATCAAGGGCTCCTCGATCGGGGAGCGGCCGGGACCGGCCGCGGTGGGGGAGCCCGAGCTCCGCCAGCTCCTGGCCGGACTCACGGCCGTGCGCGACGGCGACTTCGGCACGCGCCTGCCCGACGAGCCCGACGGCCTGATGGGCGAGATCTCCCGGGTCTTCAACGGGATGGTCGACCAGCTCTCCCTCTTCACCTCCGAAGTGACCCGGGTGGCCCGCGAGGTCGGCACGGAGGGGACGCTGGGCGGTCAGGCCGCGGTACCGGGCGTCTCCGGCTCCTGGGCCGATCTCACCGACTCGGTCAACGCCATGGCCGGCAACCTCACCACCCAGGTCCGCGACATCGCCCAGGTCGCCACCGCCGTCGCCAAGGGAGACCTCTCCCAGAAGATCGACGTGGACGCCCGCGGCGAGATCCTGGAGCTCAAGAACACCATCAACACGATGGTCGACCAGCTCTCCTCCTTCGCCGACGAGGTCACGCGCATGGCCCGCGACGTCGGCACCGAGGGCATCCTCGGCGGCCAGGCCGACGTGAAGGGCGCCTCCGGCACGTGGCGGGATCTCACCGACTCCGTCAACTCCATGGCCGGGAACCTCACCGCGCAGGTGCGGGCGATCGCCCACGTGGCCACGGCGGTCGCCAACGGCGACCTGTCGAAGAAGGTCGACGTGGACGCCCGGGGCGAGATCCTGGAGCTGAAGACGACCATCAACACGATGGTCGACCAGCTGTCCTCGTTCGCCGACGAGGTCACCCGGGTCGCCCGCGAGGTCGGCACCGAGGGCCGCCTCGGCGGCCAGGCCCGGGTGCCGAACGTGGCCGGCACCTGGAAGGACCTCACCGACAACGTCAACTCCATGGCGAGCAACCTGACCGGCCAGGTCCGCAACATCGCCCAGGTCACCACCGCCGTCGCCAACGGCGACCTGTCGAAGAAGATCGACGTGGACGCCCGGGGCGAGATCCTCGCGCTGAAGACGACCATCAACACCATGGTCGACCAGCTGTCGTCGTTCGCGGCCGAGGTGACCCGCGTGGCCCGCGAGGTCGGCAGCGAGGGCCGCCTCGGCGGCCAGGCCGAGGTCGAGGGGGTCTCCGGCACCTGGAAGCGGCTCACCGAGAACGTCAACGAGCTCGCCGGCAACCTCACCCGACAGGTTCGCGCCATCGCCGAGGTGGCGAGCGCCGTCGCCGAGGGCGACCTGACCCGCTCGATCACCGTGGAGGCCTCGGGCGAGGTCGCCGAGCTCAAGGACAACATCAACGCGATGGTCGGCTCGCTCCGCGAGACCACGCGGGCCAACCAGGAACAGGACTGGCTCAAGTCCAGCCTGGCCCGGATCTCCGCCCTGATGCAGGGGCCCCGCGACCTCGCCGTCGTCGCCGAACTCGTCATGGACGAGCTCACCCCGCTCGTCACCGCCCAGTACGGCGCGTTCTACCTCGCCGAGGAGGGAACGGCCGGCGTCGAGCTGGGGCTCGTCGGCTCCTACGGCCGTCCCGCCGGCGACGAGGGCAAGAACCGCTTCCGGCTGGGCGAGTCGCTCGTCGGGCAGGCCGCCCGCAGCCGCCGCACCATCGTCGCCGAGAACGTCCCCGCCGACTACGTCACCATCTCCTCGGGACTCGGCCACACGGCCCGCGGCAGCCTCGTGGTGCTGCCGATCGTCGTCGAGGGCCAGGTGCTCGGCGTCATCGAGCTGATGTCCTTCAGCCCCTTCACGTCCGTGCACCGGGACTTCCTGGAGCAGCTCATGGAGACGGTCGGCGTGAACCTCAGCACGATCGTCGCCAACGCCCGCACCGACGAGCTCCTGGACGAGTCCCAGCGACTGGCCGGCGAACTGCGCTCGCGCACCGAGGAGCTCCAGGTGCAGCAGGAGGAGCTCCAGCGCTCCAACGCCGAGCTGGAGGAGAAGGCGGCCCTGCTCGCGACGCAGAACCGCGACATCGAGGCCAAGAACCTCCAGATCGAGCAGGCCCGCCAGGAGCTGGAGGACCGCGCCCAGCAGCTCGCGCTGGCCTCCAAGTACAAGTCCGAGTTCCTGGCCAACATGAGCCACGAGCTGCGCACCCCGCTCAACAGCCTCCTGATCCTGGCGCAGCTGCTGGCCCAGAACCCGACGCGCAACCTCACCGCCAAGCAGGTCGAGTACGCCGGGATCATCCACTCGGCCGGATCGGACCTGCTGCAGCTGATCAACGACATCCTCGACCTGTCCAAGGTGGAGGCCGGCAAGATGGACCTCAACCCGGAGCGCGTGGCACTGCGCAGACTCCTCGACTACGTCGAGGCCACCTTCCGCCCCCTCACCTCGCAGAAGAGCCTCGCCTTCACCGTCTCCACCGCGGCCGGCGTCCCCGTCGACCTGGTCACCGACGACACCCGGCTCCGCCAGGTCCTCCGGAACCTGCTCTCCAACGCCGTCAAGTTCACCGAGCACGGCAGCGTCGAGCTCCGCATCGAACCGGTCTCGGACGACGAGCTCCCGGCGACCGTGCACCGGGGCGGCCCCGTCGTCGCCTTCCGCGTCGCGGACACCGGCATCGGCATCGCCCGCGAGAACCTGGAGGCGATCTTCGGCGCCTTCCAGCAGGCCGACGGGACGACCAACCGGAAGTACGGCGGCACCGGACTCGGCCTCTCCATCAGCCGCGAGATCGCCTATCTGCTCGGCGGCGCCCTGACGGTCGCCAGCGTCCCCGGCGAGGGCAGCACCTTCACCCTGTACCTCCCCGTCACCCGCCCCGACTTCGCGGAGCAGCCCGCCCTGCCCGGGCCGGCGACGGAGGGCCTGGTGCTCCCCCCGGCACCGCCCGCGGACCCCGGTGACGCCCCCGCGTTCCGCCGGCGGGCCGTCGCCCCCTCGGCCCGTCCGACGCGACGGCTGCTCGTGATCGAGGACCGCCCGCGCGGGCTCCTCGCGCTCGTCGCCGAGAACGCCGTCACGGAACTCGCCGACGGCGGGCGGGCCGGCCGGGACGACGTCGAGCTGATCGCCGTCGTCGGACCCCAGGAGGCCGCCACCGCCCTGGCCACCCAGCCCTTCCACTGCGTCGTGCTCGACGTGGACATGGCCGACGGCGACGCCCTGCGCTTCCTGGACGCCATGGACGGCGACGAGGCCCTGCGCACCGTGCCGGTCCTCGCGCACAACAACCGCCGGCTGGCCGCGGACCACGAGCGGACCCTCCAGGACCTGGCCCGCCGCCGGCCCCTGGAACTCCTCTCCAGCCTCGACGAACTGCGCGAGCGGATCGCCCTCCACCTGTCCGCGGAGCAGCCCGGGGACGTCGTACCCCTGGTCCGCGGGGAGCACCGGGCTCCCGAGCCGCAGACGATCGACACCACCCTGCAGGGCCGCACGGTCCTCGTCGTCGACGACGACGCCCGCAACCTGTACGCCCTCAGCGGCATCCTGGAGCTGCACGGGATCACGGTCCTGCACGCGGAGAACGGCAGGAAGGGCATCGAGGCGCTCCTGGAGCACGCGGAGGTCGATCTCGTGCTGATGGATGTGATGATGCCGGAGATGGACGGCTACACGGCGACCGCGCGGATCCGGGAGATGCCCCGGTTCGCCGGGCTGCCCGTCATCGCCGTCACCGCCAAGGCGATGCCCGGCGACCGGGAGAAGAGCCTCTCCGCAGGCGCCAGCGACTACGTGACCAAGCCTGTCGACGCCGACGAACTCATCGCCTGCGTCCACCGCTGGCTGAACGACGCCTAGCCCCGTGGCAGCCCCCGCCCGCCCGCGCCGCTCCCCGGCGCGGGCACCGCGCCCCTCGGGTGCGTGTCCCCGCCCTTCCGGCGGCCCCCGGGCCGCACGACCCCAGGAGTCCTCGACGTGAGCGGTCCCCACCTCCGGGACGGAGACCCGCGCTCCGGCATCCCGGAGGGCGGCGCTCCGGCGCCCGAGGAGATCCCCGCCGCCCTCCCCGGGCAGCCCGACGACGGCGACCGGACGACGGAGCGCGACCCCATCGGCGCCGGCCGGCTGACGGCCGTGGTGGAACGGCTGCGCGGCGAGGTGCGGGCCGCGCACGCCGCGGCGGAGGGCCGCGCCCTGATCGAGCTCGCCAAGGGAGTGATCGTCGAGCGCCTGGGGTGCGGACCCGCCCAGGCCGCGCGCCAGCTCGGCGAGCTGGCCGAGCAGGCCGGGCTCTCCCAGCTGGAACTCGCCGCGGACATCATCAACCAGGCGGCCCGCGACCGGGTCGCCGAGGTCGCCGGCGACTTCCTGAGGGCGACCGCCGACGAGCCCGGCACGGCCGGGTCCGACGCCTCCGTCGGCGTCCGCCTGCGGACGGCGGAGAGCGCCGCGCTCAGCGCCGACGACACCCAGTCCGTCGCCGAGTCGCTGCTGGCGCACGCCCTCGAACCGCTCGGCGCCGTCGCGGTGGCGATCTGGACCACCGGCGCGGACGCCTCGCTCAGCCTGCGCGGCCACGCCGGGTTCGGCTCCGACGAGGCGGCCCGCTGGCACTACGTCCCGCCGGGCGTGACCACCGCGGCCCGGCAGGCACTCACGGCCCGGCGGGCGGTCTGGTACCCCTCCCTGGCCGCCGCGGGCGTCCCGTCGATCGGACGCTCCCGCCACCCCGACGGCGGCCGCGTCGTCGTCCCCGCCGGGACCGGCGGCCGTATCCACGGCGTCCTGGAGGTCTGCTGGGCCCGCCCGCTGGAGCCCCAGCCCCGGGCCGTGGAACGCCAGATCGAGGCCCTCGCCGAGCTCTGCGCCCACACCCTGGAGGCCCTGCCCGCGCAGGGCGGGCCGACCCCCTCCCTCCCGCCCGGCGGGGAGGGGCCGCTGGAGCTGGCCGAACTCGCCGACGGACTCCACGACCCGGCCCTCGTCCTCACCCCGCACCTGGACGACGCGGGAGACCTCGCCGACTTCCGCATCCGGCACGCCAACGCGCTGTTCCAGGACCCGGCGGGCCGCCCCCGGAGCGCCGTCGAGGGGGCGCTGCTCCTGGAGGCGTACCCGGCGACGGCCGGCGGCAGCGAGCTCTTCGACCGGATCGAGCGGGTCTACGCGACGGGCGAACCGTTCCGCTCGCGACGGACCCGGCTGACCGCGCTCGTGGACCAGGTGCCGCTGTCCTCGCTCGCCGACATCAGCATCAGCCGGCACGGTGACAGCGTCTTCCTGATATGGCGCATCGAGGACGAGTCCGCCCGCCTGGCCAACCTGCTCCAGCACGCCCAGCGGCTGGGCCGGGTCGGCGCCTTCGAGGAGGACGTCCTCACCGGTGAGATCACCTGGAACGGCCAGCTCTTCGACCTCTTCGGCCGGGAGAAGACGGCGCCGCCGGTCTCGCTGCGCGATCTGGCCGCCCACGTCCACCAGGACGACGCCGGCGCCATCCGGCGCTTCCTCCACTCCGTCCTGCACCAGCGGCGGGCCGGATCCGCGGCCTTCCGCCTGATGCGCCGGGACGGGGTCACCCGGCACATCCGGGTGATCGCCGAGCCGGCCCTGGGGGCCGACGACCGGATCCAGGCGGTCCGGGGCGCCTATCAGGACATCTCGGCGCAGCACTGGACCGAGGTCGCCCTCACGGCGACCCGGGACCGGCTCGTCGCCACGGAGGAGGAGGCGGCGGAGCGCAACCGGCTCACCCTCCAGCTCCAGCACGCCATCATGCCCCCGGCCAAACCGCCGCTGGACGCGCCGGGGCTCGACGTCGCGGTGCGCTACCGTCCGGCCGAGTCCGACTCCATGGTCGGCGGCGACTGGTACGACGCCGTCGTGCTGCCCTCCAAGAAGGTGCTGCTCTGCGTCGGCGACGTGGCGGGGCACGGTGTGGAGGCCGCCACCGGGATGGTGGTGCTGCGCAACGCCCTGCGCGGCCTCGCCGTCACCGGGGCGGGCCCCGGACAGCTGCTCGCCTGGCTGAACAGCGTCGCCCACCACCTCACGGCCCACCTCACGGCCACCGCCGTGTGCGGGATCTACGACCCCGAGAGCCGCACCCTGCGCTGGGCCCGCGCGGGGCACCTCCCGCCGGTGCTCGTCCGCGGCGGCGAGGCGGCCGACCTGCCGCTGCTGCGGGGGGTCCTCCTGGGCGCCCTCGCCGAGGCCGAGTACGAGGAGGCGGAGCTGCGGCTCGAACCCGACGACACCGTGCTCATGTACACCGACGGCCTCGTCGAACGGCGCGACACCTCGGTCCCCGAATCGGTGGCCCAGCTGCTGGCCACCGCCCGGCTGCCGGCCGACAGCCTCGAACGACGGCTCGACCTGCTGCTGTCCCGCAGCAAGTCGGACACGGACGACGACACGTGTCTGGTCGGAGTCGAGGTCACGTGAGCGCCGCTCGTCCTCCCCACCGTCCGTCCCCACCGTGGAAAGCAGGGAACATGTCCGAACGAGAGTCGAACCTGGCCGTTGACGTCACGATCCGCGACGCCGGCACAGCGGTGCTGTCCCTGGGAGGTGAGCTCGACATGGAGACCGCCCCGCTGCTCGAAGGCAGTCTGGGGGAGCAGCTCCGGGACGGCCGCGCCCATGTCGTCCTCGACCTGACCGGCCTGGAGTTCATGGACTCGTCCGGTCTGAACGTCCTGATCAGGGCGGTGCACAAGGCGCGGGGGGTCGGAGGGGACGTGTACCTCGCCGCGCCGACGTCAGCGGTGCGGCGCATCCTGGAGATCACCGGGGTGACCACCACGATCCCGCCGCACAGCGGTGTGGCGGAGGCGCTGGCCGCGGCCGGCGGAGCGAGATGAACGCAGGGTGGTGCGGTCCGGTGCCCCGGACCGCGCGGTAGGAAGGAAGCGGAAGAACGTGCACGAGATCGCCGACGTGGAGCAGGAGCTCCGCAGGGCAGCGCCGCACCAGCTGGTGGGTGTCGTCGAGGCGGCACTGGGGAAGCGGTACGGCGCCCGGTGGGTGGAACTCAGGCTGGCCGACTACGGGCTGCGGACACTCCAGCTCGTCGAGCGGACACCGGGCGCGGCGCCGGCGGTGCCGATCCACGACAGCCCCCAGGGCCGGGCCTTCGGTGCCCAGGAGCCGCACGTGACCCTCGGGTTCGAAGGCGTCCTGGTCCACCTCCCGGTCACGGTGCGGGGCGACCGTCTGGGCGTCCTCACGGTGGCGTTCCCGGCCGGGGCCGACGTCGGCCCCGCTCTCCCCGCGCTCGGCCAGGTCTGCGACGCTCTCGGGCACGAGATCATGGTGGCCGAGCGGGACACGGACCTGTACGTCCTGGCACGGCGGGCGACCCGGCTCACCCTCGCGGCCGAGATGCAGTGGCAGCTCCTCCCCGGCCGCTCGTGCGCCCGCCCCGAGTTCGCCCTCGGCGCGCATCTGGAACCGGCCTACGCGATCTTCGGGGACAACTACGACTGGTCGGTGTCGGCCGGGCGACTGAACCTGACGGTCACCAACGGCATGGGCGAGGGCATCGGCGCCGCCCTGCTGACGAACCTGGCGATCAACGCGCTGCGCAACGCCCGCCGGGCCGGGCTGGGCCTCGCGGACCAGGCGGCCCTGGCCGACCAGGCCGTGTACGCGCAGTACCGGGGCACCGCCTTCGTCTCGGTGCTGCTGCTGAGCTTCGACCTCGCGACCGGCGAGGTGGAGGCCGTGGACGCGGGGTCGCCCCGGCTGTGGCGGCTGCGGGGCCCGTCGGTCGAGGCCGTCTCCTTCGAGGCGCAGCTGCCCCTCGGCATGTTCGAGGACTCCCCCTACGTGCCCGAGCGGTTCCAGGTGCTGCCGGGGGACCGGCTGCTCTTCGGCAGCGACGGGGTGTACGACGCCGTCTCGCCCGAGGGGGAGAGCTACGGGGAGCGCGCGCTCGCCCGGGCCCTCAGCGGGACGCGGCTGCTCCCGCCCACGCACGTGCCGCAGGCCGTGCTGCGCGAGCTGGCCGCGTACCACGGCAGCAGCCCGCTGGAGGACGACGCCCTCGTCATCTGTCTCGACTGGCACGGGACCCCGTCAACAGTTGCCGTGTGACAACTGTATCCTTGTGGCAACATCGGGAGCGCCGCCCGATGGGACACGGCGAGGATCACCGGAGGGTGGAAGTGCGGACATGGGGTGTGCGGCCGGCCGGAGCCGGCGGCGCGCGGAGGTCAGGCCGAACTGACGTCCTTGAGCGGCGTGTCGGGGCGTGACGAGCCCGCGGGCCCGTCCTGCTCCAAGGCCTCCTGGAACCCGGTGAGCCCCCGCAGCAGCGCCTTGCGGCTCGTCGGCGACATGTCCGCGATCACCGCGAGGAGGGCCTCCTCGCGGTGGGTCCGCAGATCCCGCAGGTACGCCTTGCCGTGCGCGGTCAGGTGCAGCTCCAGCTGCCTCCGGCTGACGGGGCTGGGCAGCCGCTGGACGAAGCCCAGCGCCTCCAGCCGGTCGCACATACGACTCACCGAGGGCGGCGCGGACCCGAGCAGGTCGCCCAGGGTGCGCAGGCTGATCCCCTCCTCGCGGTCCAGGCTGTACAGCACGCGCAGCTGACTCGCCGACACCGGTGTCGGCGACACCATGTCCCGGCCCCGCTCCCACAGGACCTCGAGGAGCTCGATGACCTCCCGGGCGGCCTCCGTCGTCTGCTGCCGCTCCCGCCGGGACGGGGAGGGGTTGGTGTTCATGACTGCCGACACTCCTCGGGCGTCCGGGGCCGAGGCCGTCGACCTTCCGACGGACCGGTCATCTCCACATCTCTCCAGAAGGCGGTACGAATTCGGTGGATCGACACGTGACAGTGGAAAGCGCACTGCGCGGGGCGGCACCACACCTCCTCCTGGACTCCCTCCGTACCAGTCTCGCGCAGCAGTACGCCGCGTACTCCGCCGATCTGCTGCTCATCGACTACGGCTTCACGTCGCTGCGGCCCGTGCGGCCCGTGCAGGCACGTACCGGGGTGCGGCCCGTGCCCGTGGACGCGGGGACCGCCGGTCGGGCCTTCCGCACGCAACAACCATATCTTTTCCGTGATGACGGGCTCACGGCGACCGTTTTCCTTCCGGTCACCGTGCGCGGCGACCGGCTGGGCGTCCTCGTGGTCCTGCTGCCCGGGGACCGCGCCACCGGGGCGACGGTCCAGAGCCTCGGCCGTGTCGCCGAGACGCTCGGCCACGCCCTGTGCGTGGCCGACCGCCACACCGACCTCTACCGCAGCACCCGCAGGACGCGTCCCCTCACCCTCGCCGGCGAGATGCAGTGGGACACCCTGGCGGGCCGGGCCTGCACCGGCCCGGCGTTCGACCTGCACGCCCACTGGGAGCCCGCCTACGGCTCGGGAGGGCACCTCCTGGACTGGAGCGTGACCGAGGACGAGCTGCTGCTGGTGGTCGCCGACGGCGCGGGGCCCGGCACTCCCGCCGCCCTCGTGAGCACCCTCGCCCTGAGCGCGATCCGCAACGCCCGGCGGGCCGGGCTCGACCTGGTGGGCCAGGCCAGCCTCACCGACCAGGCGCTCTACGGCCAGTACCGGGGAACCAGCCCGCTCGCCGCGCTCCTGATGCGCCTCGACCTCGCGACCGGTGCGACCGAGGTCGTCGACGCCGGGTCGCCGACGCTCTGGCGGACCCGCGGAACCGGCACCGAGCGCATCGCCCTCGACCGCCAACTGCCCCTCGGCATGTTCGAGGACACCGTCTACGCCACGCAGCGCCTCCGCCTGCTGCCCGGGGACCGGTTCGTCGTCGTCGCCCGGGAGCCCGGCCGCCCCCGGCCCGGCGGGACGGGCGGGGTGCCGGACGGGGCCGTCGCCCGGGCCGTGTCCCGGACCGCGCGGCTCGGCTGCGCCGACGTCCCCAGGGCCGTCGTCCGCGCGCTGCGGGAGCCGCCCGGCGACGTGCCGGACACCGCGCTCGTCGTCTGCCTCGACTGGCACGGCGCCGCGGAGGGACGCCCCGAGCCCCCGGCGAGCGGGGGCTGAGCCCCGCCCCCGCGTCCCCCCGGGGCGGGGCCGGTCGGCGTGATTCCCGTGGCGGGCGGTGTGGAAACCGCGAAGGGGGGAAAGGCGGTGTACGGGGTGCCCAGCGCGCCCGACCAACCGTACGAGGGGAGTCCCAGGGCCATGACGGACGCGATCATCGCCGACCGTGCAGCGCCGGAACCCCTGCTGTCCGCAAGCGCAGGGTTCGACAGTGCCGCCGCCGGCGGCGCGATCGGCGCTGCCCGCGACTTCACCGCCGACTTCCTCGCCGCCGCGTCCGACGTCCTGCCGCGGCCGCTGCCGCGGGACCGTGTCGACCTGGCGAAGCTCGTCGTCAGCGAGCTGGTGACCAACGCCTTCCGGCACGCCCCCGGGCCCTGCCGGCTGCTGCTGGAACTGCGGGAGGACCTCCTGGAGGTCTCGGTCTTCGACCGCGCCGCCGCGGCCCCCGTCCCGCGCGGACACGATCCGCGCCGGATCGGGCAGCACGGCGTCGAGATCGTCGTCGCCGTGTGCGAGAGCGTCACGGTGGAGCCGGAGGCCACGGGCAAGCGGGTCCGGGCGCGCCTCTCCCTCCGTGCCGCCGACGACGGGGCCCGCGCCTGAGCGGACGACGGGGCGCACCCCCGGGTGAACGACGGGATCCGCCCCCGCGAGGGCGCCTCCCGCCGCGCCTTTCGGGCCTCCCCGCGCCCCGGTCGCGCCCCGCCCCCGCCCGCCTCGCCGGACGTCCCGGACCGAGCCCCGCCGCCGTGGATTCGAACGGCCCGGACGGGGCAACCGGAGGTCGACCGAGAGGAGCGAGTCGACATGACGACAGCGAAGATGGCGGCGTCCGAAGCGGGTAACGCGGTCCGGGGCGAGCCGGTCCGGATGGCCGCCAGGGCCGGCTTCACGGCCCGAGGTGTGCTGTACCTGCTCATCGGAGCACTGGCCGTACGCATAGGCCTGACGGGCTCGGACGAACAGGCCGACAGGGGAGGGGCGCTCTCCGTCGCCTCGGACACGCCGATCGGCGCCGTCCTCCTGTGGGCCCTGGGCATCGGCCTCGCGGGGATGTCCCTGTGGCGCCTGTCGGAGGCCGTCTTCGGCGGGACCGGCCCCAAGGGAGACAAACCGCACAAGAGAGCCCTGTCCGCCGGCCGCTCCGTCTTCTACGCCGTCTCGGCCTTCCTCGTCCTGTCCTTCGCGATGGGAGAGCGGGGCAGTGGCGCCGGCTCGACCGACCGGCAGAGCCGCGACATCACGGCCCGCCTCATGGATGTCACCGGCGGCCGCTGGCTGGTCGGCGCGATCGCCCTCGGCTTCCTCGGCGTGGGCCTCTGGATGGGCGGCCGGGCGGCCCTGCGGAAGTACCGCAAGCACCTCGCGTGGGGGCCCATGTCGAAGCCGCAGAAGCGCTTCATGGACGTGACCGGAGTGGCCGGCGGCGTGGGCCGCGGCCTCGTCTTCGCCGCGCTGGGGTTCTCCGGCGTGAAGGCGGCGCTGGCGTTCGACCCGAACCGGGCCAAGGGCATGGACGACGCGATCCGTTCGTTCGCGCAGACCCCGGCGGGCCCCTGGCTGCTGATCGCCGTGGCCGCCGGACTCGTGCTCTTCGGGGTCTTCTCCTTCGGCCAGGTGAAGTGGCGCGAATTCTGATCCCTGCCCCGCACCGGAGGAGACCGCGTGCCCCGGGTGTGAAGCTCCTGTGCCGGGACGGTGGGGGTATCGCCGAGCATCCGCCTCAGGTGTACCGGAAGAGGTGGTTTCGCTTGATGTGCTCCCCGCTCTGAGGGAGGGTGGATGACCGAGTGTCGTCGAACGGGAAGGTGGCGGGCCGCTAGGCTGGGACTCGCATATGACTGTTTTCGAAGACGAGTCCGACCGGTCGCGGGGCACCCCCGCGACCGTCGGCACCTCCTGGCTCCGCTCGCCCCACCCCGCGGTGGTCGCCGACCGGCAGGGTGGTGTCGTGGAGTTCAACGAGGCCGCCGCCGACCTCTTCCCCCGCATCGGCGTCGGCTCCTGGCTGGACGAGGTCGTCCCCGGCTGGCTGGCCGACGCGCACCGCCGCCTGGCTCTCCCCCCGCGCCCCAGGTCCGAGGCGGCCCCCGCCCGGGCGGGCGGGCCCGCCCTGCGGGGCAGCCACGAGGGCCGGCTCCTGCGGGCCCACCCCACCCAGTCCGGCCACGGCGACGTGGCCTGGTGGCTCGTCGACGACTCGGACCTCACCGCGGCCGAGGACGCCCTGAGGACCGAGCGGGAGCGCGCCGCTCTCCTGTCCGAGGCCTCCACGCAGCTGCTGGCCTCGCTCAACCCCGAGCGCTGCCTGGAGCGGGTGGCCCTGCTCGCCGCCACCCACCTCGCCGACGCGGCCCTCGTCATCTCCCCGCCCGCGAAGAATCGGTACGGCGTGGTGACCGCCGTGGGGGACCGGGTCACCGCACGCCCGGTCCGCATGGACCCCGCGGACGTTCCCGGCCTGGCCGAGGCCCTCCAGGGATTCCCCCGGGTGCCCGCCCGGTGGATGGACCCCGCCGACCTGCCGGACTGGGCGGTGCCCGAGGGCTTCGACGGACCCCCCGGCTCCGTCTCCATCACCTCGCTCCCCGGCCACGGCGTGCCCGCCGGCGCCCTCATCCTGCTGCGGCGTAGCGGCCGCTCGGCCTTCGACGCCTCCGAGGAGCTCTTCGCCCGGCTCTTCGCCGCCCGCGCCGGCGCCGCCCTCTCGGCGGCACGCATGTACGCGGAGCAGGCGAGCATCACCCGCGCGCTGATCGCCGAACTCCTCCCCCCGCAGCTCCACCACGTCCACGGGGTCGACTTCGCCGGCGGATACCGCACCTCCCAGGACACCGAGCGGATCGGCGGCGACTTCTACGACGTCCACCCCGGCGCCGACGCCGACCAGGAATCGCTCGCCGTCCTCGGCGACGTGTGCGGCAAGGGACTCGACGCCGCCGTGCTCACCGGCAGGATCCGCAGCACCCTCCACGCGCTGCTGCCCCTCGCCGGGGACCACCAGAACGTCCTGAAGCTGCTCAACGGCGCCCTCCTGACCGCCCGGCACACCCGCTTCGCCACCCTGGTCCTGGCCTCGGTGCGGCGCTCCGGAGGACGGGTCCGGATCCGGCTGACCAGCGCGGGCCATCCCGGACCGCTCATCCTGCGCGGCACGGGCGAGGTCGAGGACGTGGACACGAGCGGAACCCTCGTGGGCGTGCTCCCCGACGTCAACTCCCGCTCAGCGACGGTGCACCTGGCACCGGGGGAGACGTGCCTGCTCTACACGGACGGGATCACCGAGGCCCGCGGAGGCCCCCTCGGATCGACCATGTTCGGCGAGCGGCGCCTCCGGACCGCGCTGGCCGAGTGCGTCGGACTGTCGGCCGAGGCCGTCGTCGAGCGGATCCAGATGCTCGCCGGGAACTGGGTCGGCGGCGGGCCGCACGACGACATGGCGGTCGTGGCGATCACCGCGCCGCACACCACCCATCTGACCGCGGTCAACGGTCACACCCGGGGCAGGTACACCGCATGACGACAGAGACCGTGATCGCGCCGCCGGAACTCGCCGACGTCCGGGAACGCCTGTGGACGGCCCTCGGCGCCAGGGACGAGAAGGCCGCCGCCGACGCCGTCTTCGCCGCGTACGACGCCGGTACGCCCCTGGAGGACGTCCTGCTCGACGTCATCGGCCCCGTACAGGCCCGCGTCGGCGGCGAATGGGCCGCCGGCCGGATGACCGTGGCCCAGGAGCACGCGGTGACGGCGATCCAGGACCGCGTCATCTCCGCCCTCGCCCACCGGACCCCGCCCGGCCTCCCCGCCGGCCGGGACGAGCCGGGCGCCTTCCGCCGTCACGTCACCGTCGCCTGCGTCGACGGCGAATGGCACGCCCTCCCCGCCCGCCTCCTCGCCGAGGTGCTGCGCGCCCGCGGCTTCGCCGTCGACTACCTCGGGGCGCACGTCCCCACCTCGCACCTGATCGCCCATGTGCACCAGAGCGGCACGGACGTGGTGGCGCTCTCCTCGTCCCTGCCCGTCCGCCTGCCGACGGCCCACGCGGCCGTCACCGCCGTCCAGGCCGTGGGGATCCCCGTGGTCGTCGGCGGAGCGGCCTTCGGCCCCGACGGCCGGTACGCCCGGCTCTTCGGCGCCGACGGGTGGGCCTCCGACGCCCGGGCCGCGGCGACCCTCCTCGTCGACGGCCTCGGGCCCCCGGGAGAGGCCCTGGCCGACCCGGACCACCACCTGCCGCACCTCCTCGACCAGGAGTACACCCTCGTGTCCCGGGCCCGGATCCAGCTCACCCGCGAGGTCCTCGAAGGCCTTGAGGCCAAGGTCCCGGCCATGGCCGCCTACAGCGACGAGCAGCGGGAGCGGACGGCCGAGGACATCGCGCACATCATCGACTTCCTCGCCGCGTCCCTCTACGTCGACGACCCGGAGCTGTTCACCGGATTCCTCACCTGGACCGCGGGAGTGCTCGCGGCCCGCGGTGTCCCGGGCAGCGCCCTCCTCGGCGCGCTCGACCTCCTCGCCGACGCCCAGCACGACTTCCCCCGCGCGCGGACCCACCTCACGGCCGGCCGCCGCGCTCTGACCCGCGTACCCGCTCAGGCCCCAGGACTCCACGCATGACCGCTTTCCCCGACACCGACTTCGAGCTGGAGGCCACCACCGGTGAGGACGGCGCCCTGCGCGTGCGACTCTCCGGCGACCTCACCTGGGACACCACCGACGAGTTGCTGACCGCGGTCCGCGCCCACCTCGCCTCGGCCTCCGTCCCCGGCGACGTCCACCTCGACTGCGCACGCATGACCCTGTGCGACTCGATGGGGCTCTCCACGTTCCTCGCTCTGCACCGGGACACCACGGCGGCGGGGGTGCGGCTGTCCTTGGAGCGCAGACCGGCCCACCTCGACCGCATGCTCGTGCTCACCGGTACGTACGAGCACCTGACGGGCCTGTCCGAGGCGCGCGCCGGGGACGGCGACGTCCCGGGCGGCGAGGCCGAGAACCCGCAGCGGCCGAGCCCCTGACGGATCCTCGTCCGGACGCCGGAGCCGTCCGGCGGGGAGCTCCGCCGGACGTCCTCAGGCGATGCGGCCGGGCGCCGGCGGGTGGAAGCAGGCGGTGACGTCCTTGCCCCGGGGGCAGGGGCGGGTCTGCCACTCGTCGGCGAGGGCGTCGATCAGGAGCATCCCCCGCCCACCGAGGGCGTCGTCGTCCGCCGGCCGCTGCTCGGGCACGTGGGACGACGCGTCGTGCACGGTCACGTGGAGGCACTTCTCGTCCCACGTCAGGATGAGCTGCGCGTCGCTGTGGGCGTGGACATGGGCGTTGGTCACCAGCTCGGAGACGGCCAGGACCACGGAGTCCAGCAGGTCCGGGGACGTACGGTCCCAGCCCAGTGTCTCCAGGTGTTCGCGCGTCCAGTCCCGGGCCTCCTTCACCCCGCTGCTGATGGGCAGCGTCCGGGCCCATCCGACCGCTCTCATCGACGGATCCTGCACCATGACTCTCTCTCCTCCGATCGGCCGTCCGGCAGGTCCCGTCTGCCCTGCCGTCGTGCGGGGAACCCGGAGGCCGGTCATCCGCTACGGCCGGAACGGATCCGCCCTCCGGAACGTCCGGCGAGAGGGAGGTCGGGGAACCCAGGTGACGTATCGGGTCGAAAACGGACGAGAGGGATGTTTCAACAGGGTGTAACGTAACCATACGTGATGCCCCGTCACGCCGGGCTACATTCGGGTTCCGTGCGAACTTCCTGGAAAATATGTGTGCATGGACCCGCGTCGACCGGGTAGGCGGCAGCCATCGGGCCACCCAGCAGGGGCACGGGATGAATACGAAAGGGGAATGGTGTGACGGTCACCACGATGTCGACCACGGGTGTTGAGGTCGAGGCGGAGACTCTTCCGGCGGTACCGGACCCCATGGCGGTCGCCCCCAAGGACGCCCGCGCCCTGTCGAAGATCTTCTTCCGCCAGCTCACGGTGCTCGAGGAGGGGACGCACGAGTACCAGTACGCGCGGAACACCCTCATCGAGATGAACATGACCCTGGTCCGCTACGCCGCCGGCCGGTTCCGTCACCGTGCCGACGAGATGGAGGACATCGTCCAGGTCGGCATGATCGGCCTGATCAAGGCGATCGACCGCTTCGAGCTGTCCCGCGAGGTCGAGTTCACCACCTTCGCCGTCCCCTACATCGTGGGTGAGATCAAGCGCTTCTTCCGCGACACCTCCTGGGCGGTCCACGTCCCCCGCCGCCTCCAGGAGGCCCGGGTCGAGCTGGCCAAGGCCACCGAGGAGCTGAGCACCCGGCTGGGCCGCATGCCCACGGTCAAGGAGCTGGCCGAGCTCATGAGCCTCACGGAGGAGGAGGTCACCGAGGCGCGCCTCGCCTCCAACGGCTACAACTCCTCCTCCCTCGACGCGGCGCTGAGCGGTGAGGACGAGGCGGGCGACGCCTCCCTCGCCGACTACATCGGCAGCGAGGACCCGGCCATGGAGCTGGTGGAGGACTTCCACGCCCTCGCCCCGCTGCTCGCCGACCTCGACCCGCGGGACCGGCAGATCATCCACCTGCGCTTCGTCGAGGAACTCACCCAGTCGCAGATCGGTGAGCGGCTCGGCTGCTCGCAGATGCACGTCTCGCGCCTCCTCTCGCGCACGCTGAACCGCCTGCGGGAGGGCATGCTCGCCGGCAACGCCTGAGCCCCGGCAGCGAGCACCGCGGCCCGGTCGGAGGTGACGACCACCGGCCGCCCGATCCGCCCAGGCCCCGACCGGCACCGCCGGCCGGGGCCGATCGGCGTCCGGCCCCGCCCGGCCGCCACGGAGTCACCGCCCCCGGCCCGGTTCCCGGCGCCCTCGCTCAGAGCGCGGCCTGGACCGCGTACAGACCGCCGAGCGCGACGGCGAGCGTGCCCAGCAGCAGGCGCAGGGCCCGCTCCGGGAGCCGGGGCTGGAGGAGGGCGCCGAGGTAGCCGCCGACGAGTCCGCCCGCGCCGCACGCCAGACCGAGCCACCAGTCCGGCGCGACCGCTCCCGACTCGGCGACGGAGAGCAGCGCGTACGCGGCGGCGCCCACCACCGAGGTGGTGAACGTCGTCGCCAGCGCCGCCGGGGCGACCTGCGCCATCGGCATGCCGCGGGCCGCCAGGACGGGACCCAGGAGCGAGCCGCCGCCGATCCCGTAGACCCCGCCGACCACCCCCACCCCCAGCGCGAGCCCGCCCAGGGCGGCCGGGGAAGGCTCGGCCCGGCCGCGGACCGCCGGGCCGGCCGGCGCGGAGAGCGCGCGGAGGCACAACCACAGGCCCAGCGGCAGCAGCAGAAAGGCGCTCAGCAGCCGGAAGACCCCCGGTCCGGGCAGGGCGTACACGCGGATCACCGCCCCCGCTACGACGCCCGGCAGGGTCCCGGCGACCAGCCGGCGGGCCAATGGCCCCCGCAGCGCCCCGTCCCGGCGGTACCGCCACAGGGCACCCGGCCCGGACACCACGTTGAACAGCAGGTTGGTCGGCGTGACCGCAGGGTTCGGCACTCCGAAGACGCTCAGGTGGACGGGGAGCAGGAACACCGCCCCGGAGACGCCGGCGGGCGTCGTGACGACCGAGACCAGCAGCCCGGCGACCAGCCCCGCCGCCACCGTCCAGTCCACGCGACTCCCCGTCCTTCCCCGGCCCGAGGGAAGTATGGATCACCCGCGGCGACCGGACCGGGGCCCGCAACACGCTGTTCACAGAAGGCCGCCGGCCCTCGGGGAACCGGACACGTCGGGATCAGACGGCCGTCCCGACCTCCCGGGGGATCCGCAGCGGGGCGGCCGTGGCGGCGACGACCTCGTCGACGGTGACGCCGGGGGCGAGCTCGGCCAGCACGAACCCGTCGGCGGCGACGTCCACGACGGCGAGGTCCGTGATGACGCGCTGCACCACGCCCCGGCCGGTGAGGGGCAGGGTGCAGGCGTCGACGAGCTTGGGGGTGCCGTCCTTGGCGGTGTGCTCCATGAGGACGACGACCCGCCCGGCGCCGTGGACGAGGTCCATGGCACCGCCCATGCCCTTCACCATCCTGCCGGGGATCATCCAGTTGGCCAGGTCGCCGGCCGCGGAGACCTGCATGGCCCCGAGGACCGCCGCGTCGATGTGGCCGCCTCGGATCATGCCGAAGGAGAGCGCGGAGTCGAAGAAGGAGGCCCCCGGCAGGGCCGTCACGGTCTCCTTGCCGGCGTTGACGAGGTCGGCGTCGAGTTCGTCCTCGGTGGGGTACGGGCCCACGCCGAGGATGCCGTTCTCCGACTGGAGCACGACCTCGACGCCGGGTGGCAGGTGGTTGGGGATGAGCGTCGGGAGTCCGATGCCGAGGTTGACGTAGCTGCCGTCGGCCAGCTCCAGGGCGGCGCGGGCCGCCATCTGCTCGCGGGTGAGGGCCATCAGACGGCGCCTTCCTGTCGTACGGTCCGGCGCTCGATGCGCCGCTCGGCCGCGGGGTCCCCGGGCACGACCCGGACCACGCGCTGGACGAAGACACCGGGCAGGTGGACCTCGTCGGGGTCGAGCTCGCCCGGTTCGACGAGGTGGTCGACCTCGGCGACGGTGACGCGCCCGGCCATGGCGGCCAGCGGGTTGAAGTTGCGGGCCGAGGAGCGGAAGACCAGATTGCCGTGCCGGTCGCCGACGGTCGCCCGGACCAGTGCGAAGTCCGTGGTGATGGCCTCTTCGAGCAGGTGCGGGCGGCCGTCGAAGTCCCGGGTCTCCTTGGGCGGCGAGGCCACGGCCACCGAGCCGTCGGCGGCGTACCGCCACGGCAGTCCGCCCTCGCCGACCTGGGTGCCCGTGCCGGCGGGGGTGTAGAAGGCGGGGATGCCGGCGCCGCCGGCCCGCAGCCGTTCCGCCAGCGTGCCCTGCGGGACGAGCTCGACCTCCAGCTCCCCGCTGAGGTACTGCCGGGCGAACTCCTTGTTCTCACCCACGTACGAGCTGGTCATCCGGGCGATCCGCCCGGCAGCCAGCAGCAGTCCCAGGCCCCAGTCGTCCACCCCGCAGTTGTTCGAGACGACCCGGAGACCGCCCGTACCGCGCTGCCACAGCGCGTCGATCAGCGTCCCCGGGATCCCGCACAGGCCGAAGCCACCCACGGCGAGCGAGGCGTCCTCGGGGATGTCGGCCACCGCCTCCGCCGCGCTCGCGACCGTCTTGTCCAGACCCATGAGGATCCCTTCCCTCGGGCAGCCGGATGACCTGCCGGTCAGAGCCGGTGCCGGTACCAGCGACGAGCACGGAGCCTAGGCAGCGGGCGCCGGGCCCGACCATGGCCGCCGTCCACACACCACCCCCCTCCGATGTGGCGGTGACCGCTGCCCCGGCCGCCGCCGGAGGACGGATCGGACGGCGCGCTCCGGCGCCGCCCGGCGGACGAGCGGGCCGTGGCGGCCCGCTGCCTCCGGTCGTTCGGAGGGTGGTGCCGACACCCACCGGCCGGTCGCCGATGGTGGGCCGCACAGCCATGTCTCGTGGCCGGTCGGCCGCATAGCCTCCCGCGAGACCCCTTCCACCGGCCCGGAGGCACACCGATGCGCCGTCCCCCCTTCCGCTTCTCGCCCGTGCTCCCGCGGAGGAGCGCACCCGCGGCACTCGCCCTCGCCGCACTCGCCCTCACCACCGTCCCCGCGACGGCGTCACCGCCCGCCGCCGGCGGCCACTGCGCCCGGTCGGCCGCCCTGCGGGTGCCGGGCGCCGCGCACCAGCAGACCGCCTGCCTCGACGAACTGACCACGGCCGGCACCGTCGCCTCCGGCCACACCGACCCGGCGGACTGGGCGGGCCTCACCCCGAAGGACCTCGCCGTGCCCCGCGGAGTGCCGGGGATCCAGATCGACGGCTACTTCCCCGACAGCTCCACCACCAACACCAACCACGGCTGGCAGCACGACTCCCAGTTCGTCCTCCGCCTCCCCGACCGCTGGAACGGCGGCCTGGTCGTCGCCGGAACCCCGGGCAACCGCGAGCAGTACGCCAACGACCGGGCCATCGCCGACTGGGTCCTCGCCCGCGGCTACGCGTACGCCGCCACCGACAAGGGCAACACCGGGACCGCCTTCCACCGCGACGGCGACGCGCCCGGCGAGGCCGTCGCCGAGTGGAACGACCGCCTCACCCAGCTCACCCGGGCCGCCCGCGCCACGATCGCCCAGCGCTACCACCGTCCCCCGGCCCGCACCCTGGTCACCGGCATGTCCAACGGCGGCTACCTGGTGCGGTGGCAGCTGGAGAACCACCCCGAGCTCTACGACGGCGGGGTCGACTGGGAGGGCACGCTCTGGCGCGCCGACGGGCCCACCCTGCTGGACTTCCTGCCCCCGGCCCTGCGGGCCTACCCCGTGTACGCCGCCGGCGGCGCGGGCGCGGAGGAGGCGCGCCGGGAGCTGCACGCAGCGGGCTTCCCCGCCGGTTCGGAGTTCCTGTGGCCGTACCACCACAAGGTGTACTGGGACCTGACCCAGCGCGTCTACCGCGAGGAGCTCGACCCGGACTACGACGGGGCGACCGAGGCGGGCACCCCGTACTGCGCGACGGGCACGCCCGGCTGCGACGCGGACTACGACTACACGACCCGCCCCGAGGAGGTCCGGCGGGCCGTGCAGCGGATCGCCCTGACCGGGCGCATCGGCAAGCCGCTGATGACGCTGCACGGCACCCTGGACGCCCTGCTGCCCATCGGCCGGGACTCCGACGTCTACGCGCGGATGGTGCGCGAGGCGGGCCGCGCCGGGCTGCACCGCTACTACCGGATCGAGGGCGGCACCCACGCCGACTCCCTCGTCGACGCCTTCCCGGACCGGCTCAGGCCGCTCACGCCGTGCCACCGGACCGCGTTCACGGCCCTGGAGGACTGGCTCGCGAAGGGGCACCGGCCGCCCGCGTCGGGCACCGTCGCCCTGCCCGCCGACCGGGACCCGGTGACCCTGGCCGCCACCTGCTCCCTGTCCGCGGGGAAGGCCGCGCGCGAGCGCTCCTGACCGCCGCGGCCGCCGCCCGCCGCACCCGTCGTCCGCCCGCCCGCCGCCCGCCGCGCCCGCCGTCCGTCCGCCGCCCGCCGCGGCCGCCGCCCGCCCGCCCGGCGGTCGGCGCCCCCCGTCGTCCGCCCGTCCCGCCCCCGGCACGCCCGCATGCCGTCCTCCTATGGTGGACGCCCCTATGGAGCGTCTCCTCTTTATGTCGGTGACACCCATGGGTCAAGCCCCGCCGTCTCCCTACTGTTTCCGGCCATGACGAACACATTTCCCACCCCGGGCGGACCGGCGGCGCCCGCGGCCGGCACCGAACTGGGCGGACGCACCGCACTGGTGACGGGCGGCGGCAGCGGCATCGGCCGGGCCTGCGTCCTCGCGCTGGCGCGGGCCGGGGCCTTCGTCCACGTGGTGGACCGGGACGCGGACGCGGCCGTGGCGGTCGCCGAGACCGCCGGAGGCCGCGCCCAGGTGGCCGACCTCGCGGACCCGGACGCCATCGCGCTCCTGCCCACCGAGATCGACATCCTCGTCAACAACGCGGGCCTGCAGCACGTCGCCCCGCTCACGGAGTTCCCGCCGGAGCGGTTCGAACTCATCCAGAAGGTCATGGTCACCGCCCCCTTCCTGCTCATGCGCAGGACCCTGCCGCACATGTACGAGCGGGGCTGGGGCCGCGTCGTCAACGTCTCCAGCGTCCACGGACTGCGGGCGAGCGCCTTCAAGTCCGCCTACGTCACCGCCAAGCACGCCCTGGAGGGCCTGAGCAAGGTCGCCGCCATCGAGGGCGCCCCGCACGGCGTCACCAGCAACTGCGTCAACCCCGGATACGTCCGCACCCCGCTGGTCGAGGGACAGATCCGCGACCAGGCCGCGGCCCACGGCATCAGCGAGGACGACGTCCTGTCCGACGTGATGCTGGCCCGCTCCCCGGTCAAACGGCTCCTGGAGGCCGACGAGGTCGCCGCCGCCGTGCTGTGGCTGTGCGGTCCCCACTCCGGCTACCTGACCGGAGCCTCGCTCCCGCTCGACGGCGGCTGGACCGCGGGCTGAGCCCGCCGCCGCCCACCGCACCCCCTCACGCCCCACCCCGTCCCCGTCCGTTCCGTGAAACCGGTGAACCCATGTCTGACACCAGCACCCAGCCGAGAAGCGGCATCGGCCGCATCGTCGGAGCCAGCCTGATCGGCACCACCATCGAGTGGTACGACTTCTTCCTGTACGGCTCCGCCGCCGCGCTCGTCTTCAACACCCTGTTCTTCCCCAGCGCCGACCCCCTGGTGGGCACGCTCATCGCCTTCATCACGTACGCCATCGGGTTCGCCGCCCGCCCGCTCGGCGGCATCGTCTTCGGGCACTTCGGGGACAAGATCGGACGCAAGAAGCTCCTGGTGCTGAGCCTCCTGCTGATGGGCGGCGCCACCTTCGCCATGGGCCTGCTGCCCACCTACGGCACCATCGGCGTCTGGGCCCCGATCCTGCTCACCGTGCTGCGGCTGGTGCAGGGCTTCGCCCTCGGCGGCGAGTGGGGCGGGGCGGTCCTCATCGTCTCCGAGCACGGCGGTGCCGAGCACCGCGGCTTCTGGGCCTCCTGGCCGCAGGCCGGCGCCCCGGGCGGCAACCTGCTGGCCACCGGTGTCCTGGCGCTGCTCGCCGCCGTCCAGTCGGAGGCCGACTTCCAGGCCTGGGGCTGGCGGATCCCGTTCCTGCTGTCCGGACTCCTCGTGCTGATCGGCCTGTGGATCCGCGTCTCGGTCTCCGAGTCCCCGGTCTTCCTGGAGGCCCAGGCGAAGGCCGAGGCGGCCGCCGCCGCGGGAGCCAAGGAGGAGGCCCCGGTCGTCGAGGTGTTCAGGCGCAGCTGGCGCGAGGTCCTGTCCGCCATCGGCACCCGCTTCGGCGAGAACATCTCCTACTACATCCTCACCTCCTTCCTCCTCGTCTACGTCACGGTCCACCTGGAACTCCCGAAGAGCACCGCGCTGAACGCCGTCCTCATCGGCTCGGCCGTCCACTTCGTCACCATCCCGATGTGGGGCGCGCTCTCCGACCGCGTCGGCCGACGCCCGGTCACCCTGATCGGCTCCGCGGGCATGGCGGTCTGGGCGTTCGTCTTCTTCGGCCTCGTCGACTCGAAGTCGTTCGTGGTGATCACCCTCGCCGTCACCGCCGGCCTGCTGCTGCACGGCGCGATGTACGGGCCGCAGGCCGCGTTCATCTCCGAGATGTTCGACACCAAGGTCCGCTACTCCGGCGCCTCGATGGGCTCCCAGCTCGCCTCCATCCTCGCCGGCGCCCTCGCACCGATCATCGCGGTGGAACTCCTCAAGGACTACGGCAGCTCCACACCGATCAGCGTCTACCTCTGCGCGGCGGCCGTGATCACCACCCTCACCGTGGCCGTCACCCGGGAGACCCTCGGCCGCGACCTCCGCCGCGGCCGGGACGAGGAGACGGCCCCACAGCCCCCGGTCCCCGCGGCCTAGCGCCCGTCCCGCGCCCGGAGCGGCCCGGACCGCGGCCGTCACCCCCTGACGGCCGCGGTCCGGGCCCGTCACCGCGTCACCCCCCGTCCGCACCACCGCCAGGAGGCCCCGTGACCACCGGTCGCCGAGCCGACGCCCCCACGCCGTCGCCCACCGAGACGGCCGCGTGCCGCCTGCTCGACCTGCTCGCCGCCGACTCCCCGGCCGAGGACCTCGCCCTGGAACCCGCGCGGTCGCGGGCGGACGGAGCCGCGGCGGCGGAGGTCGCACGGATCGAGGAGACCACCGAGGCCGCCCTGACCGTCCGGCGGGTCCTCGACCAGTACCGGCGCCGGGAGGCGGAACTGGTCGCGCTCTTCGACACCGCCGGCGACCTGGCCCGGCTGCGCGACCTCGACGCCGTCCTGCGCGCCATCGTCCGGCGCGCCCGCACGCTGCTCGGCGCGGACGTCGCCTACCTGACCCTCAACGACCCCGTCGCGCAGGACACCTTCATGCGGGTCACCGAGGGTTCCGTGTCGGCGGCCTTCCAGCAGCTGCGCCTGGGGATGGGGGAGGGCCTGGGCGGTCTGGTCGCGCAGACCGCCCGCCCGTACGCCAGCACCGACTACCACGCCGACCGCCGCTACCGTCACACCGGCACCATCGACGACGGCGTGTCCGAGGAAGGGCTGCGCGGCATCCTCGGCGTGCCGCTGCGCCTCGGCGCGGAGGTCATCGGCGTCCTCTTCGCGGCCGACCGCAGCCCCCGCGAGTTCACCCCCGACGCCATCGCCCTCCTCGGCTCGCTCGCCGACCACGCGGCCGTCGCCATCGACAGCGCCCGCCGACTGGGGGAGACCCGTACCGCGCTCGCCCGCCTCGAATCCGCCACCGCACGGGCCCGCGCCCACGGCGAAGCCCTCCACCAGGCCTCCGACGCCCACGACCGGCTGTCCAAGCTGGTGCTGCGCGGCGCCGGCAGCGACGAGGTCGCGGCCGAGATCGCGGCCCTCCTCGGCGGCGGGGTCGCCCTCCACGACACCGACGGAAGCGAACTGGCCCGGGTCGGCACCGACCCGGTCGCCCCCTCGCCCGCGGACCTCGACGCCTCGCGCACCGGGGGCCGGGCCGTCCGCTCCGGCGACGTCTGGACCTGCGCCGTCCTCGCCGGTGCCGAACCCCTGGGCAGCATCGTCCTGACCGGCCGCGCGGACCTGCCCGAGGCGGACCGGCGCCTGTTCGAACGCGCGGCGCTCGTCACCGCCATGCTCCTCCTGATCCGCCGCTCCGTCGCCGAGACCGAGGACCGGGTACGCGGCGAACTCCTCGACGACCTCCTCGCCGGCCCGGGGTCCTCGGCCCACCGGGACGACGGCAGCCTCACCCTGCGCGCCCGCCGCCTCGGGCTCGACCTGGCCCGCCCCCACGCCGTCGCCGTCCTCGACTGCGCGCCCGCCCTGCGGACCCGGCTCGCCGCCGAGAACGCCCGCACCGCCCGCCGCCTCGGCGGCCTGGCCGGGACCCGGCATGGCGCCGTCGTCCTCCTCGTCCCCTGCGACGAGCCCGGCACCCTCGCCCGCGGCCTCGCCGCCGATCTCGGCCGGACCCTCGGCGCCCCGGTCACCGTGGGCGCCGCCGGCCCCGGCACGGCCCCCGCGCACCACGCGGCGCTGCACGCCGAGGCCGTGCGCTGCCTCACCGCGCTCCACTCCCTCGGCCGCACCGGCAGCGGGGCGGACGTCGCCGACCTCGGCTTCGTCGGCGTCCTCCTCGGCGACCGCGCGGACATCGGCCCGTACGTCGACCGCGTCCTCGGCCCCGTCCTCGCCTACGACGCCGAGCGCGGCACCGAGCTCGTGCGCACCCTGTCCGCGTACCACGAGCACGGGTCGAGCCTGTCCCGGGCCAAGGACGCCCTGCACGTCCACGTCAACACCGTCGTCCAGCGCCTCGACCGGGTCGCCCAACTCCTCGGCCCCGACTGGAACAGCCCCGACAGCGCCCTGGAGATCCACCTCGCCCTCCGGCTGCACCGGCTGTCCCACGGCTCTCCCGGCCATTGAACGCCCTGCCGGACACCGCCCCGGACCCGTCCCGTTCCTATGGCAACGCGCCCCACACCGCGACCCGTTGAAGTGGTGGACCCACCCGTGGGCCGGAGCCGCCGCCGTTCCCCAGGATGTCGGCATCCCACCCCCGTCTGGAGAACCCGAATGAAGACGAAGATCAGGCAGTACCTCGCCGCGGCCCTGGCGGCCGTCGGCATCGCCGCCTCCACGGTCGCCGGCGCGACGGCGGCCGTGCCCCCGCCGACCCCGGGCCCGCTCCAGCCCTACGCCATCGGCGCCACCTACGTCAGCGGGCTCTCGTCCGGCGGCTTCATGGCGAACCAGCTGCACGTCGCCTACTCCGAGGTCTTCCGGGGCGCGGGGATCTTCTCGGCTGGCCCGTACGACTGCGCCCAGAACAGCGTCAGCACGGCCCAGTACGCCTGCATGGAGACGTTCACCGCGCGCAGGACCCCGGCGCAGCTGGAGCAGCTGACCCGCGACCGGGCGGCGGCCGGCACGGTCGACCCGGTCGCCAACCTGTCCGGCGACAAGGTCTGGCTGTTCCACGGCACCAACGACACCACCGTCAAGAAGGCCGTGAACGACGACCTCGCCACCTACTACCGGGACTTCGGCGCGGACGTCGTCTACGCCGACACCTCGTCCGCGGGCCACGCCTGGGTCAGCCCGCTGGGCCCCAACGCCTGCTCCTCCACCAGCTCGCCGTACGTCAACGACTGCGGCGGCGACCCCGTGCGGGACATGCTGACCCACCTGCTCGGCCCCGTGAACCCGGCGACCGCCGCCGCCCTCGACGGCACGCTGGTCCGGTTCGACCAGAACGCCTACGCCCCCGGCGGCGACGCCGGCGCGATCAGCATGGGAGAGGAGGGCTTCGCCTACGTCCCGAAGTCCTGCCGGAACGGCGCCACCTGCACCCTCATGGTCACCCTGCACGGCTGCCACCAGTCCTTCGGCACGGTCGGCGACGCCCTCATGGACAAGGCCTACCTGAACGAGTACGCCGACACCAACCGGATGATCGTCCTCTACCCGCAGGCCACCACCATGACCGGCAACCCGCGCGGCTGCTGGGACTGGTGGGGGTACAAGTCGGCCGACTACGCGCAGAAGCGGGGTCCCCAGATGACGGCCGTGACGAACATGGCGAGGGCGCTTGGCGCGGGCGGCGGCACGACCCAGCCGTCTTTGCCCGCCCCGACCGGGCTGAGCGTCACCGGGACCACCGCGACCGGCGCCTCGCTGGCGTGGAACCCGGTCCCCGGCGCGACCTCCTACCACGTGTACCGCAACGGTGCCCGGGTGGACGGCGCGCCGGTCACGACCACCGCCCACACCGACACCGGACTGACGGCCGGCACGACCTACTCCTACGCCGTCGCGGCCGTCGACGCCGCCGGGACGCCCGGGGCCAGGAGCGGATCCGTCGCCGCCACCACGACGGGCTCCGGGGCGTGCGTGACCGCGAGCAACTACGCCCACACCCAGGCCGGGCGGGCCCACCAGTCCGGCGGCTACGCCTACGCCAACGGCTCCGAGCAGAACCTCGGCCTGTGGAGCGTCGGCGTCTCCAGCACCCTCCGGGAGACCTCCCCGGGCCACTGGGCGACCTGCTGACCGCCCGCGACGCCGTCCGGAGCCCGGGCCGTGGCCGACCACGGCCCGGGCACCGGACCTGCACCGGCAGCCACCCGCACCGGGGTCTCAGCCGCAGGCCGCGGTCAGCGCCGCGGTGAACTCCTCCGCCAGTCCCGTGACCACGAGGAGGTCGAAGGCCAGCGCGTTGTACTGCAACCAGCACCGCAGCCCGCCGTCGGGCTGCTCGACCACGGTCAGCTCGGGCACGCCCCGGTCACCGCCCGGCAGCGGCCAGGGCACGGTGCTGCCGCGCGGCAGCTCCCAGGGCTCGCAGGTCAGGCCCGGCAGCTGCGCGGGCGCCGCCCAGGCCTCGTACCGGAGCCAGGCCGCGAACGGCACGGACGGACTGAACTCGGCGAAGGGGTAGAGCTGGTGGTCCAGCGCCTCGCTGTAGACCGTCCGCAGCCGGTCCACCAGCTCGGCGAAACCGGGGCCCCCGCTCGCGTCCACCCGCAGCAGCAGCGACTGGACGAAGCAGCCCACCGTCCGCTCCGCCTCCGGCCGGGGGCGGCCGGGCACCGGCGTCATCACCACCAGGTCGGGACGGCCGCCGCGGCGCGCCAGCAGTCCGGCCCAGGCGGCGGTGACGGCCAGGAAGGGCGTGGCGCCCAGCTCGGCCGCCCGGGCCCGCAGGGCGTCCGCCGCCCGTACCGGCACCTCGAACTCAAGTGCCCGGGTGAGGACTTCGTCGACCGGACGGCGGTCGTCGAACTCCTCCACGGCCTCCGGCGCGCCGGCGAGCGCGGCCGCGAAGTGGGCGCGGGAGGCCGGCCAGTGCCCGTTCGCCCAGTCCACCAGCTCCCCGTAGCCCGGGCCCACCCGGGCGGGCGGGGCCGGCCCCGGCGCAGCGCGGAGTAGCAGACGCCCAGGTCGGACAGGAGCACCCCGATCGACCAGCCGTCGGACACCATGTGGTGCACGGCGACCAGCACCACGTGGTCGGTCGCCGACCGGCTGACCACCAGGAGGCGGGTCATCGGGTCGCGGCCCAGGTCGGTGAGCCGGTCGCGTTCGGCCAGCAGCAGCGCGTCCACCTCCGCGTCCGTGGCGTCCGGCGCCTCGGTCAGCGTGATCCGCACCCGGGGCTCCTCGTCCAGCACCGCCCGGACCACCCCGTCCACCGCCTCGAAGCGGGTGCGCAGCGCCGGATGGCGACGGACGACCTCGGTGAGGGCCCGGCCCAGGGTCTCCGGCGCCAGCCGGTCGGCCACCCGGAACAGCGCCGTCACCGCGCCGGCGTCCCGCCCGGGGGCCTCGGCCATCCACCGGAAGAAGTTCTCCTGCTGCGAGGTGAGGGGGACGGCGTGCGGCTGCGACCTGAGGGCGGCCAGATAGGGCGTCACGGTGTCCGGCGCGGCGGGCGGTCGGGCGACCGGTCCGGCGGGGGCGGCCGGCCGGCGGTCGGGGTGGTCCAGCCAGGCCGCCTGGGCCCGCAGCGAGGGCCGCTCGAAGACCAGGGCGGTACCCGCCCGGATCCCGAACTCGGCGCCGATCCCGGTGGCGAGCTGGACTGCCCGGAACGAGTCGCCGCCGAGCGCGAAGAACTCGGCCGCCACGTCGGTCACGGGGCGGCCGAGCAGGCTCCGCCAGAGCTTCGCCAGCCGGAGTTCCGTCTCCGTGGCCGGGGCGACCGCGGGCGCGGTCGGCTCGGCGGGAGCCTCGAACAGCGGGCGGAGCCTGTGCTTGAGGACCTTGCCGCTAGGGTTCCTGGGCAGCGCGTCCGCGACCAGGAGACGGACGGGGAGCTCGGGGCGGCTCAGCCGTCCGCTCAGGAACAGCCGCAGCTCGTCCAGGTCGACACCGCCGGGTCCGGCCACCACCACCGCCACCGGGACGGCCCCCATCACCGGGTGCGGCACGCCGAGCGCCGCCGCGTCGGCGACCGAGGGGTGCTCGTGCAGCACCTCCTCGATCCGCAGCGTGGAGACCTTCAGCGCACCGCTCTTGATGACGTCGCTCTCCCGGTCGACCAGGTACAGGTAGCCGTCCCGGTCCAGGTGTCCGACGTCGCCCATCCGCACCCAGCCGTCCCGGAACACCCGGTCGCCCCGGCCGTCGGCGCCGAGGTAGCCGCGGGGCGGCCCGGGCTGGCGGAGCCAGACGTCCCCGACGCGGCCCGCCGGCAGCGGCAGACCCTCCGGGTCGAGGATCCGGAGGTCGCGGGGGTCCGCCGGGCGGCCCAGGGAGCCCGGCCGGCGGGTGTCGACCACGGTCGAGATCTGGGCGGGCGAGGCCTCGGCGGAGGTGTACGTGTTGACGAGGGTCGCGTCGGGCAGGGCCGCCGCCAGCGCGGCCGCCACCGGCACGGGCAGCGCCGCGGCCGAGGAGTTGACCAGCCGCAGACTGCTCAGGTCGTACCGCCCCGCGGTGCCCGCGTGGAGCAGTTCGATCGCCATCGAGGGCACCAGGAAGGCGGTGCCGACCCCGAACCTCCGCACGGTGTCGCCGAACCGGTCCGCGTCGAAGCGGGGCAGGCTGAGCGTGGTGGGCGTGGCGGTCAGCGCGTTGAGCAGCATCACCTGGGCCGCGTTGGTCCCGATCGGGAAGGCGTGCAGGGCGTGCCGCGAATGGGCGTAGGCGCGGCGCCGCGGGCGCGGGACCAGGCCGGCGGTCAGGTTCCCGTGGGCGGCGAGCACGCCCTTGGGCGCGCCGGTGGTACCGGACGTGCCGATCACCTGCGCCGGGTCGTCCGGGCGGACCCGGTGCGGCGGGCCGTCCGGCACCGCGTCGTGCGCCGCGAGCAGGGCGTCCAGGGTCAGCTCGACCAGTCCCGGGACGCCCGGAAGCCCGCCGTCCGTCAGGGCCGTGCGGGCCTCGGCCAGCGCGGCCAGGGCGGCGGCGTCGGTCGCGGACAGGTCCTCGCGGACCGGTACGGGCACGCCGCCCGCGTACTGGACGGCGAGGAAGCCCACGGCGTACCGCTCCCAGCGCGCGTTGGAGAAGCGCAACACGACCCGGTCGCGCGGTGCGACCCCGGCGGCCGCGAGCCCGAGGGCGGCGCGCAGCGCCTCCTCGCGCCAGCGGCGGTAGGAGAGCTGCCCGCCCCCGACGACCTGCAGGGCCACCTGGTCCGGGTGTTCGGCGGCACGGGCGTCGAGGAGCTCGGGGACGGTCGTCGCGGCGGGCGGCGGGTTGGTGGCGATGGTGGTCTCCGGTGCGTTCGTCGGGGAAGGGGGTCGGGCGGACGGAGGCAGAGGGGGCGCGTCCGCCGGGGTCGTGCGACGGTCCGGGCGGACGCCTTCGACACCGCACGGCCCGGCGTGGCGGCGGCGTGCGGCGCGTCGGGCACCTTCCTCCGGTCGTGCGGCGGTGTCCGGCGCCTCGTTCCGGTCCTGCGGCGGCGTCGGGCGCACCCGGCGCCGCCGCACGACCGGGCGTGGGGCGGTGGCCTCGGCGGGGAGTCCGTGCGGGACGGGTCGGCGCAGGGACTCCCCGGAGGCGGGTCAGGCCAGCCGGCCTGCGGCCTCCTCCTCGCTCAGGGCGTCGATCTCGGCGATGAGCAGGGCCTCCACCCGGGCCGCCAGGGCCGCCGCGGTCGGGCTCTCGAAGACGTCGCGGATCGACACGTCCAGCCCGACGTCCGCCCGGATGCGGGCGGCGACCCGGGTGACCAGGAGCGAGTCCGCGCCGAGGGCGTGGAGGTCGTCCACGACCCCGATCCTCGGCAGGCCGAGGACCTGCTGCCAGAGCTCCACCACGAGGGCCTCGGCCTCGGTGCGGGGCGCCAGGTACCCGTCCGGACCGCCCGCCGGATCGAGGCCGGGGTCCGGGAGGGCGGCGATGTCGAGCTTGCCGTTGGCGGTGAGCGGGAGGGTGTCCAGCAGCACCACGGCCTCCGGCACCATGTAGGCCGGCAGCCGCCGGGCCAGGTGCTCGCGCAGGGCGCCCGCCCCCGGCGCGGCGGCCGACGCCTCCCCGGCCGCGGGTCGCGGCACGGCGTACGCGATCAGCCGTCGCCCGCCGCGGACCAGCACCGTCGCCCGGGCGACGGCCGGGTGGGCGGTGAGGGCGGCCTCGATCTCGGCCGGCTCGATCCGGTATCCCCGGATCTTCACCTGGTCGTCGGCGCGCCCCAGGAACTCCAGCTGCCCGTCGGCACGCCACCGGACGCGGTCCCCGGTGCGGTACATCCGTGCCTCGGGCGCGTCGGCGAACGGATCCGGCAGGAAGGCCTCCGCGGTGAGCCCGGGCCGGTCGACGTAGCCGCGCGCCAGGCCGCGGCCGCCGACGTACAGCTCGCCCTCGGCGCCGGCGGGCAGCAGACCGCCGCGCTCGTCCAGCACGTAGAGGCGCACGCCCGGCAGCGGGCGGCCGAGCGGGGGACGCCGCCCGGCGGCCGGTCCGACGACGGGGGCGTCGGACCGGCCGCCCGCGAGGTCGCCCGCGGTGACGATCACGGTGGCCTCGGTCGGACCGTAGGTGTTGACGAGACGGACGCCGTCGCCGTGCCGCTCCCGCCACTGGGCGAGGGTGACGGCGCGTGCCTCGGAACCGCCGAGCACCACCAGGCGCAGCGCCGGCGGCCAGGGAGTGCCCTCGCCCAGGGACACCAGCTCCTGCCAGTACGCGGTCGGCAGGTCGAGGACGGTGACGGACCGTCCCGCCTCGCCGCGCAGCAGGTCCGGCAGCATCCGCCCGCCGCCGGGCAGCAGGACGACGCAGGCGCCCGCGGTGAGGGCGGGCCAGAGTTCCTCGGCGTGGGTGTCGAACCCGATCGACGCGAACTGCACGATCCGGTCGCCGGGCCCGAGCCCGTAGCCCTCCGGGCCGGCCATCCACCGGACGCGCTCGGCGAGGGCGCCGTGCTCCACGGCGACCCCCTTCGGGGCGCCGGTCGAACCCGAGGTGTAGAGGACGTACGCGAGCCCGCCCGGGCCGGCCCCGGACGACGCGCCGGCCGCGGCTCCGTCGGCTCCGGGCACGGCACCCGGCTCCTCGGTCCCCCCGGGACCGGCGGACGGCTCGTCGAGGACCAGCACCGGGACGCCGAGGTCGGGCCGGTCGGCGCCGGTGACCAGCAGGGCGGCGTCCGCCTCGTCGAGCATCAGCCGCCGCCGCTCGTCGGGGTGGGCGGGATCGAGCGGCAGGTAGCCCGCCCCGGCCTTCCAGATCGCCAGCAGCGCGACGACCAGGCCGAAGGAGGGCTCGATCAGGACCCCCACCGCGCGGCCGGTCACCGGACCCAGGCGCCGGGCCAACGCGTCCGACGCGCGGTCGAGTTCGGCGTACGTGAGCACCTCGCCCGCGCAGGCGAGGGCGGGCGCGCCGGGGCGGGCGGCGACCTGGTCGGCGAAACCGCGCAGGATCGGTGGGGCGTCCCCGGCGACGGAGGGCCCGGCACCGAGGGCGAGCAGCCCGGCGCGCTCCTCGCCGGTCAGCAGCCAGTCGCCGTGCAGCGGGATCCCGACGTCCAGGACGGCGCGGGCCAGCAGTCCGCGGACCCGGCGGGCGAGGGCCTCGACCGTGGAGCGCTCGAAGAGCTCCCGGTCGAAGCAGAAGGAGAGCGTCATCCCGCCGTCCGGCGTGCGCCAGCTGTCCAGCAGCAGATCGGTCTTGGCCCGGTCGAAGCCCGAGTCCATGCCGGCTGTCCGGACGCCCCCGGGCAGCACCGCGCCCGCGTCGGCCGGGTCGTGCTGGCTCTGGTGGACGAACACCGCCTGGCAGAGCGCGTCGGCCCCGGGCCGCACGGGCAGTCCCAGTGCGGCGGCCACCCGCTCGACCGGCACGTCCTGATGGCTCAGCGCGGCCATCGTGGCGGTCCGGACCCGCCGCAGCACGGTACGGAAGTCGGGGTCCCCCGTGAGGTCCGCGCGGATCACCCCGGTGCGGGCGAAGTAGCCGAGCAGCGCCTCGTGGGCCGTCTCGGTGCGGCCTGCGAGGGGGGTGCCGACGGCGAAGTCGAGGCTGCCGCTCCAGCGGGCCAGCACCATCTGGTAGGCCGCGAGCAGCACCATGAACGGGGTGCAGCGCTGCTCGCGGGCCAGGGAGTCGATCCCGGCGACGAGATCGGCCCCGAGGGCGAGGTCCGCGAAGCCGGCCGGCCGGGCGGGTTCGGCCGGCCTAGGGTGGTCCAGGGGCATCCGCAGGGCTCCGACACCGGCCAGCCGCCCGCTCCAGTACCGGAAGGCCTCCTCGGCGGCGCCGCCGTCGAGCCTGGCCCGCTCGGCGCGTGCGAAGTCGCCGAAGCACAGCTCCAGTTCGGGGAGGCCGGCGGGCCCCTCGCCGGTCTCCTCGCGGTAGAGCGCGAGGAGTTCCCGCCAGAGCACGGTGAACGACCAGCCGTCGGAGACGATGTGGTGGACCACCAGGCTCAGCGCGTGCTCGTGCTCGCCGGAGCTGACCAGGACGGCCCGGAGCGGCGGGCGCTCACCCAGGTCGAACGGGGCGTTGGCGAAGGGGGCGCAGGCCGCGGTGAAGGCCGCCTCGTCCGCCGCGTCGGGGAGCGGAACGCGGGTGAGTACGACCTCGCGCACGGGCTCGACGACCTGGACGGGCAGCTCGCCGTCCAGCGTGAACCGGGTGCGCAGCACCTGGTGCCGTGCGGTCAGCCGGGTGAGCGCCGTGCTCAGGGCGCGCGGGTCGAGCGGGCCGCTCCAGCGCTGGTTCAGGTACATGTTGAACCCGGCGTCGTCCGGGTGCAGTTGCTGGAGCATCCAGAGCCGGCGCTGCTCGTCGGTCAGCGGATGGCGGGTGTCCGCGGTCGGGGAGGTCATGCGGTGATCTCGGCTTTCGCACGGGCCTGGAGGGTCTCCAGGCCGATCAGGTCGTCGGACTCGGCGTCGGGGACTTCCCTGTCGAACCGGGCCAGGACGGGAACGAAGAAGCTGACGAGGGCCAGTGCGGCCATGGCGAGGCCGAACACCAGGTAGAGCAGGCCGATGCCGCGCCCGTCACCGGTGCCGATCAGCGCGCCGACGCTGGAGGCCAGCGCGCCGCCCTCGTCCATCAGGGGCTGGAGCAGCCCCGGGCCCACCGGCGCCACCAGGGCGAACCCGATCGGCAGGGTGGACCAGGCGACCATGGTGTTCACCGCGATCACCCGCCCGTGGAAGCGCATCGGGACCTTGGTCTGGACGACCGTCGCGTAGATGCCGTTGAGCAGGGCGAGCCCGTAGGTCATGCCGAACGCGCCGGCGGCGACCACGGCCACCGAGGGCCGGAGTCCGGTGAGGACGCAGGCGGCGGCGAGACCGAGGGTGGCGCACAGGACGCCCCGCAGCCGCATCCGCCGCGGGCCTCCCCAGACCAGCAGGGTGAGGCCGCCCAGGACGGCGCCGAGCCCGGCCGCGGTGGACACCCAGCCCGCGGCGGCCGTCGACGAGAAGGAGAGGACCAGCGGGGTGACGAGGAGGAAGAGCGGCGAGAGGAAGATGTTGAGCAGCGCGAACCAGAACAGCATGGCCCGGAAGTAGCGGCTGCCGAGGGCCCGCTGGAACCCGGCCCGCATCTCGGCGGCGACGCTCTCCCGGCGGGTGGCGGCCATCGCGTCGGGGAAGCGCACCGCCAGGGTCACACCGGTGGCGAGCAAGTAGCTGACGACGTCGAAGACCAGGATGCCGCCCAGGCCGATCACGTGCAGGATGCCGACGGCGATGAGCGGGACGAGGAACTGGGCCAGGCCGAGCGCCATCTGCACCACGCCGTTGGCGCGGCCGAGGTAGCGCTTGGGCACCAGCTGCGGGACCGCCGAACCCCAGGCGACCCGCTGGAAGGCGAGTGCGGCGGACAGCAGCGAGATCATCACGTAGCAGTGCCAGACCTCCAGCGAACCGCCGAGGTACAGCACCAGCATGGCGGCCTGGGTGAGACCGGCGGCCACGTCGCCCCAGAGCATCACCCGCCGGCGGTCGCCCCGGTCCACGACGGCACCGGCCAGCGGGGCGACCACGATGCCCGGCACCAGGCCGAAGGCGGCGAGCAGCCCGAGCTGGAACAGCGAACCGGTCTGCAGGTAGACCCAGATCGGCAGGGCGAACTCGGTCAGGGCCGAGCCGATCATCGAGAGCTGCTGGCCGGTGGCGATGGTGAGGAACCGCCCCATGGTCGGGCGGACCGGGCGGCGCGTCCCCGACCTCCCCCGCGCCCGGGACCGGTCCCGCCGACGCGCCCGCCCGGCCGCATCCGCCTCCTCCGGCACTCCGGTGATGGACTCCGCCTCCGCGCCGTCGCGGGACAGCCCGGCGAGCCACCAGGTCGCGCCGTCGGTGCGCCGGTGGCGCGCCTCCTCCCCGGCGGCGAGCGAGCGGTGCACCCCGGTCAGGATGTCGGCCAGCTCCCGCGCCCGGTACTTGAGGAAGAAGTGCCCCGCCTCGTCCAGCACCACCACCGCGGCGGTCCCGGTGATGCGGTGCCACTCGCGGAACCGCTCCTCGTAGAACTCGGTCGCCGGGTCGCGGTCGCCGCACACGGCGATCACCGGCGCCGAGAGGACCCCGCCCTCGGTCTCGTACAGCTCGCCGAAGTAGCGTTCGGCCTCCTTGGTGCCGACCCGCCGGTTGCGCACGATCAGCCGCAGCTGCTCCTCGTCGACCTCGTCGGTGTCCAGTCCCGCGGCGGCCAGGGCGTTGATCATGCCCTGGTCGCTGCGCAGGCGGGCGGAGAGTTCGGCGAACCGCTCGGCGAGCGCGGCGCCCCGGCCCCCCGGGCGGGCGAACGGGAAGATGCCCCCGAGGTGTACGGCGTCGATCTTCCGGCCGGCGGCCTCCACCCGGCGGGCGATCTCCACGGTCAGCCGGACACCGACCCCGCAGTGGCCGTAGAGCACCAGCGGGCCGGCGACGTTCGCGACGATCTCCTCGGCGCAGAGCCGGGCGACCTCGTCGATGTCCATCGCCTCCTCACCCAGCTCGTGGCCGGGGACGGCGAGGGAGTGCAGGGCCCAGTCCGCCGGCATGGCGTCGGCGAGCGGCTTGTAGATCAGGGCGCTGCCTCCGCCGTACGGGGCGCAGACCACGCTGCCGGCGAGCGCTCGGCGCTCCGGGGTGAGCCGGTGCAGCAGCCGCAGCGGGCCGCGGTCCCCCTCGGGCGCGGTGACCAGCTCGGCGAGCCGGCGGACCGTCGGGTGCGTGAAGAGGTCCATCACGCCGACCGGGGTGGCCAGGTCGGGGAAGGCCCGCCGCATCCGCGCGACGACCTGGGTGGCGAGGAGGGAGTGGCCCCCGAGTTCGAAGAAGTCGTCCAGCGCGCCGACCCGGGGGAGTTCCAGCAGGTCCGCCCAGAGGGCGGCGATCACCTGCTCGGTCTCGCCCTCGGGGTCCACCCGGGTGCCCTCCGCAGGACCGTCCGCGGGAGCGGGCAGCGCCTTCCGGTCCACCTTGCCGTGCGCGAGCAGCGGCAGCCGTTCCAGCACGACGTAGCGGGCCGGGACCATGTAGTCCGGCAGCACCTCGCCGAGCGCGGCGCGGAGTTCGGCCGCGGTCGGCGGTTCGCCGCCGGCGGGGCGCTCCAGGTGGGCGACGAGGTTCTGCCGGACGCCCTCGCCGCGGACCGTGACCACCGCCTGGGTGACGCCGGGCAGGGCGGTGAGCGCGGCCTCGATCTCGCCGGGCTCGACGCGGTAGCCGCGGACCTTGATCTGGTCGTCGTCGCGGCCCAGGTACTCCAGCGCCCCGTCGGACCGCCAGCGCGCCAGGTCGCCGGTGCGGTACATCCGCGGGTCAGAGGTCCCGGGCGTGCCCGGGCGGGGCGCGTACGGGTCGGGCAGGAAGCGCTCTGCGGTGAGGTCCGGCCGTCCGAGGTAGCCGCGGGCCAGCCGGTCCCCGCCCACGTACAGCTCCCCGGTCACCCCGGGCGGCACGGGCTCGCGGTTCTCGTCCAGGACGTAGCAGCGCCCGCCGGCCAGGGGTGTTCCGATCGGGGTGCTGCCGGGTGCGTCCGCCGCCCGGGCGGTCACCTCGTGGACGGTGATGCCCACCGTCGCCTCGGTCGGACCGTAGTGGTTGAACACCGCGCAGCGGCCGAGCGCGGCGATGCCCGCCGCCCACGACGCGCCGCTGGCCTCGCCGCCGAGGACCAGCGCGCGGCTCGGCAGCAGCTCGACGAGCGGAGCGTCGGCCGTGAGGGCGGCCAGGTGGGAGGGCGTCATCTTCAGGTACGCGATGCCGGCCCGCTCGATCTCGCCGGCGAGTTCCACGCCGGCGATCCGGCGCGGCAGCAGGTGCACCCGGCCGCCCGTCGTCAGGGCCAGGTAGAGCATGGTCATGCTGAAGTCGAAGGACAGCGACTGCAGCAGCCCGTAGGACGCCCCGGGCTCGATCCGGAGCCGCTCGCGCACGCCCGCCAGGTAGTGGAGGAACTGGCGGTGCTGCACCGCCACGCCCTTGGGGGCGCCGGTGGATCCCGAGGTGTAGATGACGTACGCCAGGTGGTCGGCGCCGGAGGCCTCCGGCAGGGGCGACCCGTCCTCGCCGTCCGTCCCGGGGGCCCCGTCGGTCAGCAGGTCGACCGCGGGGTGGTCGCCGAACCGCGGCCGCAGCGCGCCGTCGGTGATCAGGACCCGGGCCCCGGCGTCGGCGACCAGGTGGGCGAGCCGGGCGGGGGGCTGTTCGGGGTCGAGGGGCAGATAGCCGCCGCCGGCCTTGAGCACCGCGACCAGGGCGACCGCCAGCTCGGGGGACTGCTCCAGGCAGACGGCCACCCGGTCGTCCGCGGCCACGCCCAGGGCCCGCAGGCGACGGGCCATGGCGTTGGCCCGGCGGTCGAGGTCGCCGTAGGACAGGGTGCGGTCCCCGAAGACCAGTGCCGGATCGCCGGGCGTCCGGGCGGCGGCGTCGGCCAGCGCCCGGGTGAGGGTGGCGGGGCCGTCGTCCGGGAGCGCGGGCCCCGCGGCCCAGGTCTCCAGGACGGCCGTACGCTCGGCCGCGCCCAGGAGCGGCAGCCGGTCGACCGGCAGCGCGGGGTCGGCGACGCCCGCCGTGATCAGCAGCTCGAAGCGTTCCACGAGGCGCTCGACGGTGCCGGCGTCGAAGAGGTCGGTGCGGTAGGTGAGCAGTCCGTACAGGCCGCCGTCCGCCTCCTCGCGCATGTAGAGGGCGAGATCGGCGTGGGTGGTGGTGGCCTCGTAGCCGAAGCCCCGGGAGTCCAGGCCCGCCGGGCCCGTCGCGGGGCCGGCCGCGCGGTCGCCGTAGTTCTGGAAGGCGAAGGTGGTCTGGAAGACCGCGGCGCGGCTGACGTCGCGCTCCACCGCCAGGTCGCCGACCATCTGCTCGAACGGCACCTCCTGGTGCGCGTACGCGTCCAGCGTGGTCTCGCGGACCCGGCTGATCAACTGCCCGAACTCCAGGTCGGCGGAGAGCCGGGCGCGGATCGGCAGCATGTTGACGAACGCCCCCACGACGTTCTCCAGTTCACGGTGCAGGCGACCGGCCACGGCCGAGCCGACGGCGAAGTCGCGCTGCCCCGCGTGCCGCCCGAGGAGGGCCTGGAACCCGGCCATCAGGACCATGTACGTCGAGGCGCCGTAGGCCCGCGCGGCCTCGCCGATCCGGCGGGAGAGGTCCGGGCTCCAGCGGAACTCGGCGGCGGCGCCGTCGAACGTGAACAGCGGCGGCCGCGGCCGGTCGGAGGGCAGGTCGAGGGCGGGGACGCCGTCGAGCGCCGTGCGCCAGTACGCGCGGGAGGCGGCGAGCGGGCCGTTCTCCAGACGGTCCCGCTGCCAGACCGCGTAGTCGCCGAACTGTACGTCGAGGACCGGCAGTTCGCCGGGTTCCCCGTGGGCGTGGTGGGCGTACCGGAGGTCGAGCTCGCGGTGGAGGAGGTCGATCGACCAGCCGTCGCAGATGATGTGGTGCATCACCAGGGCGAGGACGTGGTCGTCCTCGGCGACCCGGACCACCAGGGCGCGCACCAGCGGGCCGGACCCGAGGTCGAAGGGCTCCGCGATGAGGGCGCCGAGTGCGGCGGTCGCCCGTGCCTCCGGGTCGGGGTCGGTCGTGGCGTCCACGTGCCGGGCGGTGAACGGGGCGGGTTCGGCGACCCGTACCTCGGCGGTGCCGGCCTCGGTGGCGGGGAAGGTCATCCGCAGGCTCTCGTGCCGGGCCACCAGGTCGGTGAGCGCGGCGTCCAGCGCGGCGCGGTCGAGCGGGCCGCGGAGGCGGCGGGCCGGAGCCAGTGTGTAGGCCGTGGATCCGGGAGTGAACTGGTCCATGAACCAGAGGCGTTCCTGGCCGCTGGAGAGCGGCGGCGGGGTGTCCGCCGGGCGGGGGTCCACCACCCGGGCGGGGGCTGCCGTGCCGCGCAGCCGCTGGCTGAGCAGGGCGCGCTTGGCTGCGGACCAGCCGGTGGGCAGGTCCTGGGTATCCGTCATCGGGGTCCTGTTCGGGCGTTCGGAAGGAAGGTGCAGGGGATCGGAGGGCGGGGCGAAGGGCACGTGCGGGCGCGGACGCGGGTGTGGATGCCGACCGGCCTGCCGGGTGGCGGGGCCCGGTTCGGCGTGGGCGCGGGACCCGGCCGCTCGGCGGTCCGGCGCAGGGCGGAACCCGTGCGGTCGGCCGAACGGGGCAGGGCGGGGCCGGGCACGGGCCGGGCGGCCCGTGCCCCGGCGAGGGGGAGTGCGGTCCGACGGGACCGCGGGTCTAGAGGAGTGCGCGGACGGCGGCGGCGATGCCCGCCGGGGTCGGGACGTCGAAGAAGACGTCGAAGTCCACCTCCACGCCGAGCGCGTCGCGGATGCGGGCGGCGATCCGGACCACGGTCAGCGAGTGTCCGCCGAGGTCGAACAGATCGTCCTCGGGGCCGATGTCGGGCAGGCCCAGCACCTCGGCCCAGATCCGGCGGACCGTCCGGGTCGTCTCGTCGTCGCACCCGGCGTCCCGTGCGTCCCCCGGGGACACCGGAGCCTCGCGCGGGGGGTCCGGCAGGGCCCGCCGGTCCAGTTTGCCGTTCGGTGTGAGCGGCAGTCGTTCCAGGGTGAGCCACCGCTGCGGGGCCATCGCGGCCGGCAGGGTACGCAGCAGATGGTCCCGCAGTGCGGCCGGGGCGGGCGGGTGGCCGCCGTCGGCCGGGACCAGGTAGCCGGCGAGGAAGGGCTCGCCGTCCTCCCCGGTGCGGACGGCGACGGCGGCCGCGGCGAGCGCCGGGTGCTCCAGGAGGGCGGACTCGATCTCGCCGAGTTCGATCCGGTGGCCGCGGATCTTGACCTGGTCGTCGATCCGGCCGAGGAAGTCGAGTTCGCCGCTCTCCGTCCACACGGCGAGGTCGCCGGTGCGGTAGAGCCGGGTGTCCGGGGGACCGAAGGGGTCGGGCACGAACCGCTCGGCGGTCAGTTCGGGCCGGCCGAGGTAGCCGTGCGCGACGCCGTCGCCGCCGATCAGCAGCTCCCCGGGGATGCCGAGCGGGGTGGGCCGCAGCCGGTCGTCGACGACGTACACCCGGGTGTTGGCGATCGGGCGGCCGATCCCGACGTGCTCCGGCGCGGCGGGGAGCTCCGCGCAGGTCGACCAGATGGTCGTCTCGGTGGGCCCGTAGACGTTGAACAGCCGTGCGGTGCGGGCCCGCAGCGCGCGGGCGAGGGGGAGCGGGAGTGCCTCGCCGCCGGCCAGGCCGGTGACGGTGGAGAGTGCTTCGAGGCCGGTCCCGGCGGTGAGCATGACCCGCCATCCGGAGGGGGTGGCCTGGACGTGGGTCACGCCCTCGGCGCCGATCAGGGCGAGCAGTCCGGGGCCGTCGACGGCGAGGCCTTCCGGTGCCAGGACGAGGCGGCCACCGGTGATCAGCGGGAGGTAGAGCTCCAGGGCGGAGATGTCGAAGGAGAGCGAGGTCAGGCCGAGCCAGCTGTGGCCGGGGCCGGTCGCGAGCAGGTCGGCGAAGGAGGTGAGCAGGTTCACCAGCGCGCGGTGGCCGACCGAGACGCCCTTGGGACGGCCGGTGGAGCCGGAGGTGTAGAGCACGTACGCCGTGTCGTCGGGGCCGGGCGCGGTGCCGGCGGCCTTGCCCGGGGTCCGCTCCGACGCCGCCGGGAGCCGCAGCACCGCCGGGGCGGCCGCGGCGACCGCGGGGGAGGGCTCGCAGTCCGCGAGCAGCAGCGAGGCTCCCGAGTCGCGCAGGACGAGGGCGAGGCGCTCGGCCGGGTATCCGGGGTCGAGCGGCAGGTAGGCCGCCCCGGCGGCGAGGACGGCGAGCAGCGCGGCCGGCAGGTCGGCGGTGCGGTCCAGATGGAGGGCGACCAGATCGCCGGGACGGACGCCTCCGGCGCGGAGCGCCTCCGTCAACGCGTCTACGCGGAGCATGAGGTCGCGGTAGCTGAGGCGTCGGTCGGCGGCGCTGACCGCGATCGCCGCGGGGGTCGCGTCCGCCTGGGTGCGGACCAGGTCGAGGACGGTCCGGTCGGCCGGATAGGGCCGGTCGGTGGCGTTGGGCGCCAGGGTGACGGCCCGGAGCTCGGCGGGGTCCAGGAGCGGCAGGTCCCGCAGCGGAGTGGTGGGCGAGGCGGCGGCTCCGGCCAGCAGGGTCCGGTAGTGGCCGGCGATCCGGCGGGCGGCCTCGGGGGCCAGGACGGCGGGGTCGTACTGGAGGCTGAAGTCGAGTGCCCCGCCCGAGGTGTCGGGCTCCTCGACGATCTGCAGATGGAGGGTGTTGCGGGCGGTGCGGTTGTGCACGGCCCAGGAGATCCGGGCACCGGCCCCGCCGAAGTCGGGGTCCGGGCCGCGGCGGCGGTAGCCGAGCGAGACGGCCGTCAGGCCGACGCGGGGCTCCAGGGCCGGGACGGCGGCGCCGAAGGGCACGTCGCGGAAGGGATAGCCGGAGCGCAGCTCGGTCCGGACGGCCGCGGCGAAGGCGGTGAAGGGCTGCGACGGGTCGGCCGGGGGTGCGTGGACGGGCAGTTCGTTGACGAACATGCCTATCTCGGAAGCGAGTTCGGGTCTTCGGGTGGAGAGCGGCACGGAGACCGGCACGGCTTCCCCGCCGTAGCGGCGCAGCAGTCCGTGCAGGGCGGCGAGCAGGAACTCGAAGGAGGTGGTGCCGGCGGTGGCGGCCGCCGTGGCCAGTTCCTTCGCCTCGACGCCGTCGAGGCGCCATGCGACGGCCTCTCCGGGGCCCGCGGAGGTCGGTGCGCGGAGCGCGCCGGGGAGCACCGGCTCGGTCGCGGCGGCCCAGCGCGGCCCGTAGAACGCGGCGGCCCGCCGTACGGCGTCCGGTTCCGCCGCGGGCCCGGCCGGTGCGCCGGGGGAGGGGGGCAGCGGGATCGCCCCGTACGCGGCGGCGAGGTCCCGGACCAGTACGTCCTTGGAGTTGCCGTCGAAGACCGAGTGGTGGGCGGTGACGAGGAGTTCGGAGCTCCCGTCGGGGCGTCGGCAGAGGCTGAAGCGGCTGAGCGGACCGGTCTCCAGGACGAACGGGCGGGCCGCGTCGGCGTCGAGCAGCCGCTCCAGGGCGGCCTCGTCCGCGGGTGCGTCGAGGAGGGTCAGTTCGGGCCGCCGCGCGGCAGGTTCCTGCCAGATCCGCCCGTCACGCTCCACCAGGCGGGCGGCGAGGGCCGGGTGGCGCTCGGTCACGGCGGCCACCGCACGGTGCAGCGCGGATACGTCGACCCGGTCGAAAGAGATCCGCAGGGGCATGTGGAACGCCTCGCGGGCCAGTCCCAGCCGATCGGTCAGCCAGACCCCCTGCTGGGCGGGGGAGGCCGGAGTGCGGTCGGGCCGGGAGGGGACTTCGGACATCGGCAGCTCGCTTAGGACGTCGGAGCAGAACGGAGGAGCGGCGGGGTGGACGTGCGGACGCGGCAGGGGCGCGGGCCACCGGACGACCGGTACCGAGGCGCCCGCGGGCACGCCGGAGGAGCCGGGTTCGGTGGCGGCACCGGTCGTCGGATGGGGCCGGTCCACCCCCCGGAGGACCGGCCGACGGCCGTGAGAGGTCCGGACCGCCGGAGACGCCAGGATGCCCCGTAGCTTCTGGTATCTCCGGCCCCGCCCGATGAAGCCCATTGGTCCAGACCTGTCGAGAGATTCGCACACCGTCCAGGCACCGTCAAGAGCCGTCCACCGCCCGGAATCAGCCTTCATGTCCAGGGCGACGTCTACCGGCTTGCACCCAAACATCCGTGTGTATGATCGCCCCTGACGTATCGTCAACCTCTGTGCGGCCGAGGGGAGATAGGCCTTCCGCGAGGCTGCCGTCCGCCAGGACGGCGACCGCCCGCGCCTCCGCTCCGCGCGGACCCGCGCCCACCTCCGGCCTCCGCCGCCCCGCCCCGCCCGCCGGCACCCGCACGGTGGCGAGGACGGCCGGCGAGGCCACCCTCCCGGCGCGCGGCCGCGACGACCGGGACCGCGTGCGGACCGGAGGCGAACGCCTCCCGCGCACCAGCCGCGCCGTCCCGGCCCGCCCGCCCCTCCGGCAGGTCGGCGACCACCGGCCGGACCGGTCCGTCGCTCGGGACGGCGGCCGCCCCACGCGGGCCCGCGACGCCGCCCTCCCCCCTGAGCTCGTCCCCGACGGTCGCCCGCGGCCGGCCCCGGCCCGGCCGGGAGCACCGATCCGGCCCGGGGGCCGCGCGCCACGCCCGGCGCGTGGACCGCAGGGAGGTATGCCTAGGTCCGCCTGGAGGATCAGCGGTGGCGGGGCCGCGGACCCGCTCTTAGCTTCCCCGTATGACCAGACGACAGATCGCCTACCTGGCATGCACCGTGACCCTCGTGGTCTCGGGGATGGGGGCCGCCGCACCGACGGCCGACCATCGGACGGTGCACCGGGTCAAGCCCGGCGAATCGATCCAGAAAGCCGTGGACGCCGCGAAGCCCGGGGACACGGTCGTCCTCTCCCCCGGGACCTACCGCGAGAGCGTCCGCATCACCACGTCGAACCTGACCCTCCGGGGCTCGACCGTCTTCCCCACCGTCCTCGTGCCCGGCGACGGCGCCGACACCTGCGCGAAGGCCGGCCACGGCGTCTGCGTGACCGGCACCGCCGACCGGCCCGTCGAGGACGTCACCGTACGCTCGCTCACCCTCAGGGGCTTCACCCGGAACGGGCTGTGGGCCTCGCGGACCGACCGGCTGAGGATCCAGCGGGTCACCGCCGAGAAGAACGGCAACTGGGGCATCGCCCTGGAGCGGTCCGTCCGCAGCGCCCTCACGCACAACACCGCCCGCGACAACGCCGACGCGGGCCTCTTCGTCTCCAACACCACCGACACGGAGTCCGGCGCCGTCGACGCCCGGGGCACCGTGATCAGCCACAACCGCGTGACCGGCAACCGGATCGGCGTCACCGTGCGACGCCTGCGGAACCTCACCGTCGAGCGCAACGAGGCCACCGGCAACTGCGCCGCCGTGTTCGTCGTGGGCGACGAGTCCACCCCGCGCGCCGGCGCCATGACCCTGCGCCGCAACCACGTCCACGCCAACAACAAGCACTGCCCCAAGACGCCCCGCCTGCCCTTCCTCCAGGGCTCGGGAATCGTCCTCACCGGCGCCGAGGAGACGCTGGTGGCCGAGAACAGGATCGAGGACAACGTCGGCGCCTCGCCCCTGTCCGGCGGCATCGTGCTCTTCAAGAGCTTCGTCGGCGCCCTCAACGAGCGCAACGAGATCCGCGACAACGTCGTGCTCCGCAACGGCTCGGCAGACCTCGCCAACCGGGACACCGGCCAGGGCAACACCTTCCGCGGCAACACCTGCGGGGTCTCGGAGCCCGCGGGCCTCTGCTGACGACCGGCCCCGCACCCCATCCACGGCACCACCGCACAGACAAGGCGACAGATGACCACTGTTGACCCGGTATCCCGGACCGTCGATCCGGCCCCGCCGCCGCCCATGCGGCTCAGGGAGCTCGTGTTCGGCGCGGCCTGCGCCGCCGCCGTCCGGGCGGCCGTCCGCCTCGGCGTCGCGGACGCCCTCGGCGACACGCCCATGACCCCGGAGGACCTGGCCACCGCGGTACAGGCCCGGCCCCGGACCCTGCTGCGCCTCCTGCGCGCGCTGTCCTGCCAGGGCGTCTTCACCGAGAACCCCGACGGCACCTTCGCCCACACGGAGATGTCCCGGCTGCTGCGCGAGGACGACCCGCACAGCCTGCGCTACATCGCCCTGTGGTGCACCGAGCCGTGGACCTGGGACGTGTGGCCGAAGCTCGACGAGGCCGTCCGCTCCGGCGGGAACGTCTTCGAGGACGTGTACGGGAAGGAGTTCTTCCCGTACCTCAACGAGGAGGCCCCCGAGTCGGCGTACGTCTTCAACCGGGCCATGACCACGTCCAGCCGGCAGTCCGCCCAGGACGTCGCCGACCTCCTCGACCTGCGGGAGGCCTCCTCCGTCGCGGACATCGGCGGCGGCCAGGGCCACGTCCTGGCCAGCCTGCTGGAGCGCCACCCCGACCTGCAGGGCACCCTGCTCGACCTCCCCGGAGTGGTGGAGAACGCCGACCCGCGCCTGCGGGACGGCGGCGAGCTGAGCTCCCGCGTCCGCGTCGTCCCCGGCGACTGCCGCGAGGACATCCCGGTCGAGGCGGACGTGTACATCATCAAGAACATCCTGGAATGGGACGACGACAGCACCCGCAGGGCGCTGGCCAACGTCCGCCGGGCCGCCCGCCCCGGCGCCCGGGTCGTCGTGATCGAGAACCTGGTGGACGACACCCCGTCCATGCGGTTCACGACCGCGATGGACCTGCTGCTGCTCCTCAACGTCGGCGGCGCCAAGCACACCCGGCAGAGCATGGTCGACCGGCTGACCGACGCCGGACTCGTCATCGGCGAGATCCGCCCGGTCAACGCGTACCTCCACGCCTTCGAGTGCACGGTTCCCGCCTGACGGGAGCCCCGCAGGGAAACCCGAGGCCGCCCGCTCCGCGTCGTGCGCGGGGCGGGCGGCCTCGGGTGTCCGCCGTGCTGCCTCGGGATCAGGAGACCCCGTCGCGCTCCCAGCGGTAGAAGCACTGCGCCATGGCGTCCTTCGGGCTCCGCCAGGTCTCCGGGTCGTAGGCGCTGACGTACGCCGACAGCCGCTCGCTGGCGTCCCGGAACTCCGGGTGGCCGGTCAGCTTGGCGATGGCCGGGGCCGGGTCCCGCTCCGACTCGATGAGGTGCAGGTACACATCACCGAACTGGAACAGGCGACGCCGGTTGACGCCGACCAGGTGCGGGAGTTCGCCGCGGTCGGACGCGGCGAACACGTCCGCGATCGCCGGCGCCGAACCGGGCGCCATCCGGGCGACGATCAGAGCGTGGTGCATGGGGCTTCCTTCCTCGGAGTTCAGTGGGTGGGCCTGCCGGACGCTCCGGCGGCCGGTCAGCCCGGCAGGACCGGGGCGCCCCGGCGGTCGCGGGCGACCTGCTCGATGCGGTCCCGGATGAGCGCCATCTGCGTCCGCGAGTTCCGGTTGATGTTGTCCGTCATCCACGCGTCGTCGACCGGGGCGTCGGGCTTCATCGCGAAGTCCTGCACCCAGCGCATGTGGACGCCGGCCGGGGTCTGCTCGTACTCCCACCGGATGTCCATGTGGGCGAACGGGCCGGTCTCGACGCGGCGGGCGCGGACCGTCCGCGCGGCGCGGTCCACGGTCCGCTCCGACACCCAGCTCCACACCTTTCCGGACTCGTCCGGGTGCATGGTCAGACGGAAGGTGGTCGAGTCGCCCTCGCGCGAGAGCACCTCCAGCGCGGCGTACTCGCTGAACAGGTTCGGCCAGTTCTCGATGTCGTTGGTGATGTCCCAGACGAGGTCGAGCGGCGCGTCGATGGTGATGCTGTTGTCAGTGTGACCGGACAACGTCAGACTCCCGTCTTGAGGGCGTTGTTCACCAGACCGAGGAACTCGGCCGGCGTCTTGCAGCGCTCGGCGTCGGTGGGCAGCGCCACGCCGTACCGGTTCTCGACCTCGCCCACGATCCCGAGCAGGCCGAGCGAGTCGAGGCCCAGGGTGGTGAACGGCGCGTCCGGGGCCTTCTCCAGCTCCCGGGGCTCGACCGTCACGCCGGCCGCCTGCTTCATCAGCGCGGCGAGTTCGTCGAAGGTCAGTGCGGTGGTGATCATCTGTGCTCTCCTTCCCGCCCGGTCCTACCGGGCGGAGTCGTCGCCGCGGCGCACGACCAGCGCCGCGTTGGATCCCATGAGTCCCCGGCTGAGGACGAGGGCCGTGCGCAGCTCGGCGGGCCGAGCGCGGGACATCACCAGGTCGAGGTCGTGGCAGATGTCGAACACGTTGGGGGTGGGCGGGACCACGCCGTGCTCCATCGCGAAGACGGCGGCGGCGGTGTCCAGGACGGGAGCGCCGCAGTAGGCGCGGCCGATGCCCGTCTTGGGGGCCGTGACGGGCACGCGGGCGGCGTGCGGGCCGAGGGCGTCGGCGATCGCCAGCGCCTCGGCGCGGTCCGCGTCCGGTACGCCCAGGGCGTCGGCGAAGACCACGTCGACCTCCTCCGGGGCGCAGCGGGCCTCGTCCAGTGCGACGCGGATCGCGCGGGCGAGTCCCTCCCGGGACTCCGCCCAGCGGGAAGCGCCGGTGAACGTGGCGCCGTGCCCGGCGACGACGGCCCGGACGACCGCCCCGCGGTCCCTGGCCCGGGTCTCGTCCTCCACGACGAGCATCCCGCCGCCCTCCGCCGGGACGAAGCCGGTGGCTCCGGCGGTGAAGGGCCGGTAGGCCCGGTCCGGGTCCTCGACGGTGCTCAGCTCCGGATAGCCGAGCTGGCACACCATCGAGTACGGGGCCAGGGGTGCCTCCGCGGCCCCGACGATCACCGCGCCGGTCCCGCGCCGTACGGCCCGGGCCGCGTGGGCGATGCCGTCGAGTCCGCCGGCCTCGTCGCTCGCGACGACGCCGCACGGGCCCTTGAACCCGCTCCGGATGGAGATCTGACCGGTGCTCGCGGCGTAGAACCAGGCGATGGACTGGTACGGGCCGACGAACTTGGAGCCCTGGCCCCAGAGCTTCTGGAGCTCCCGCTGGCCGAACTCGCCGCCGCCGGAACCGGCCGCGGTGACGACGCCGATGGAGAACGGCTCCTCCGGGTCGTCGTGGCCGAGCCCGGCGTCGTCGACGGCGAGCTGGGCGGCGGCCATCGCGTAATGGCTGAACCGGTCGGTCTGGACGAGGAAGCGCTCCTCGATCAGGGCCGAGGCGTCGAAGCCCCGCACCTCGCCGGCGACCTTCAGCGGCAGGTCCCCGCACCCCTCGCGCGTGATCCGGTCCAGTACGCCGACGCCTTCGCGGACGGACTTCCAGTACGCGTCGGCCCGCAGTCCGTTGGGCGCGATCACCCCGATGCCGGTGACGACCGCGCGCCGTGGGCGCTGAGTGCTCATCGTGTCCTCCCGCCCGTTCCCGTCAGGAGCACCGCGGACTGGAAGCCGCCGAATCCGCTGCCCACCGAGAGCACGTTCCTCAGCTTCCGGGGGCGGGCGGTGCGCGGCACGTAGTCCAGGTCGCACTCGGGGTCGGGGGTCTCGTAGTTCGCCGTGGGCGGGACCACCTGGTGCTGCAGGGCCAGCACGCAGGCGGCCACCTCTATCGCCCCGATCGCCCCGAGCGAGTGCCCCACCATGGACTTGATGGAGCTCATGGGGGTGTCGTAGGCGTGCGCGCCCAGGGACCGCTTCACCGCGGCGGTCTCGTGCCGGTCGTTCTGCCGGGTGCCCGAGCCGTGCGCGTTGACGTAGTCGATCAGCGTGGGGTCGAGCCGGGCCTGGTCGAGCGTGGTGTCGATCGCCCGGGACATCTCCAGCCCCTCGCCGGTCAGACCGGTCATGTGGTACGCGTTCCCGAAGGTGGCGTAGCCGCCGATCTCGCAGTAGATGTGCGCACCGCGGGCCCTGGCGTGCTCGTACTCCTCCAGGACGAGGACCGCCGCGCCCTCGCCCATGACGAAACCGTTCCGGTTGTTGTCGAAGGGCCGGGAGGCGTGCTCCGGGTCGTCGTTGTCGGGGGACGTGGCCTTGATGGCGTCGAAGCAGGCCATGGTGATGGGGGAGATGGGGGAGTCCGACGCGCCCGCGATGCAGACGTCCGCCCGCCCCTCCTCGATGGTGTGGAAGGCGTAGCCCACGGCGTCCAGACCGGAGGTGCAGCCGGTGGAGACGGTCTGCACCGGGCCGCGGGCGCCGAAGCGCTCGGCCACCACGGAGGCCAGCGTGCTCGGCGAGAACGCCATGTGCAGCTTGGGCGCGGCCGCGCGGTGGTCCACGTCCCAACGCTGTCCGCGCTCGCTGACCAGCACGTAATCGTGCTCCAGGCGGGTCGTGCCGCCGACCGCGCTGCCCAGGGAGACGGCGACGCGCCAGGGGTCCTCGGCGTCGGTGTCGAGCCCCGAGTCGCGGACGGCCTCGCCGGCCGCGACGACGGCGAACTGGATGTACCGGTCGGCGTGGCTGCTCAGCTCCGGGTCCAGACCGTGGTCCAGCGGGTCGAAGTCGCACTCGGCGGCGATGCGCGAGCGCAGCCCGGCCGGGTCGAACAGGGTGATGCCGCGGGTCGCGGTACGGCCGGCGGAGAGGAGGTCCCAGAACGCCTTCGTCCCGGTGCCGCCGGGAGCGACCACACCGATGCCGGTGACGGCCACGCGCCGGGTCACTCGATGGCCCCGCTGCGCTCGGCCACCGGAGCCGGGGCGTGCACGGTCAGGTGCGGGCCCGCGGCGGCCAGCTGGGCCTCCTCGGTGACCTCGGTGTCGACGTGCCCGAGGCTCGGCCGGGGGGCCAGCGGGCCGAGGTGGAAGACCATGCGGGCCTCCACGTCGCCCACGTTGCGGAACCGGTGGCGCACGTCGATCGGGATCAGGAGGCCGTGGTCGGGCTCCAGCGCGAACGTCTCGCCGTCCAGGTCCACCTCCAGGGCGCCCGAGACGACGTAGACGAACTCCTCGGAGTACGGGTGGTAGTGCTCGCCGATGCGCTCGCCCGGCTGGACGATGGCCAGACCCATGAAGCCGCTGGTGGAACCCACGGTGGCCGGCGTGAGCATGGCCCGCAGATCACCCCCGCGCCTGCGGTTGGGTTCCGTCTCGCTCAAGGTCACGATGCGTGGCTTGGGCATGGTGTGTACCTCCAGATGTGGCAGTGACGTGCTGGGTGGGGGACCGCGGTGGGAGCCGCGAGCGGCGTCAGGACTGCGCCGAGCGGTCCGTGACGGGCAGCATGTCGGCGTGCGACAGGAGCCGGTTGACGTTGCGCTCGGTCTCCAGCGACCCCTCGACGCCGATCGCGGCGCCGTCGAGCAGCCGCTCCAGCTCCGCGGCCTTCCCGGCACCCCGGAGCCCGAGCGAGGCGACGGGGTCGAGGTCGAGCTCGCCCGCGACGTCGACGAGGCGTACCACGATGTCGTCGCGCTGGAACACGGTGCTCGCGTGCACCGGGTTCGCGGGGTCGCCCGCGGCGGCCCGGTCCTGGTCGGCGAGCAGCCGGGCGAGGTCCATGCCGTGGCCCTCCTTCGCCGGGTAGTACAGCGCGTGCCGCCGCACGTCCGCCGGGGCCGGCCGGTCGGCCGTCACGTGGTGGACGGCGGGCAGCGCCGCGCGGGTGAAGAACACCCGCGCCGACTCGGGGTCGGTGAGGTCCCGGTCCTGCTCCAGGTACGGGTTGATGGCCTCCTCGACCGCGCGCACCTCGGGCTGCCGGGCGACGTGCCGCAGCGCCACGAGGAGGTCGCCCTCCACCTCGACGGCCCGCACGACGCGGTTGCCGTGCATGAAGAGGGAGGTGCGGCGGAGCCGCGTGGTCTCGTCGACCTGGGCGCGGGGCGACTCGTACCCGGCCAGGATCTCCGCCACCTTGGACTCGGAGCCGGGCTTGACGGTGAAGGTGAGGGCGTGACGCGCCACTCCCTCGCCCACACGGGCCCTCAGCTGTGCGTCGGCCGGGGTCGTGGTCACCGCCGCCACCTGGGCGGGGCCGGTCTCCCGGAGGACGCTGTAGCGCATCGAGCGGGTGTCCCGCACGCAGCTGTGCATCGGCTTGACGATCTCGACGTGCTCCTCGCTGTTCACCCACGCGAGGAAGGGCGGCGCGCTCTCCCACTCGCTGGTGATGAGCCACTGCGAGGGGTTCTCGATGGACTGGCAGAGCTGGTCGCTGATGTGACCGGGGATGGAGGCGACCTGCTTGTGCATCACTTCGTACGCGTCCAGGAACTGCTGCTGAGCTCCCTCGTACAGGTCGAGCAGCAGGATCACCCGCAGCCTGGAGCCGTCGAAAACGGACTGCGAGATGCGTCCCGAGGGGGCCATCCGGCACACCTCTTCTCTTCTCGGTGGGGAGGGGGGAACGACCTGCGTGAGCGACACGCCGGGGTCGTCATGTGTCGATCCTTGACAGGAGCGCCGAGAGTGCGCGAGTCCGCGTGGATCGGACGAGTGAAACGCGGGCCATCCGGGTGCCTCGGGCAGGCGGAGGCTTCCCCGAAGGGCATGAATCTGCATCCCATCCCCGATTCGCGTCGCACGCGACGCCGGAGACGAACATGGACCGATTCGACGTGGCCGGCGAAGCAACCGGTCACCGCACGCCCGTACTCATCGTCGGCGGCTCGCTGGTGGGCCTCTCCACCGCGCTGTTCCTGGGCCGTCTCGGCGTGCCGCACATCCTGGTCGAGCGCCACGCGGGCACCTCCATCCACCCCCGGGGCCGCGGCAACAACGTGCGCACCATGGAGCTGTTCCGCGGGGCCGGGGTCGTCGACCCGATCCAGGAGGCCGCGTCGGTGCTGGCGCGCAACAACGGCATCCTGCAGGCCCCGGACCTGGTGGGAGACGCCGGCGAGTGGCTCTTCAAGGAGATCGACCCCGGCGGCGGCCTCGCCCGCTTCAGCCCCTCCGCGTGGTGCCTGTGCAGCCAGAACGACCTGGAGCCGGTGCTCGTCCGACGCGCCGGGGAGCTGGGCGGAGACCTGCGGTTCTCGGCGGAGCTGATGTCCTTCGAGCAGGACGCCGACGGGGTGACCGCGCAGGTCAAGAGCCGCGGCACGGGTGAGCACACCACCATCCGGGCGGACTACCTCGTCGCGGCGGACGGCCCGCGCAGCCCGGTCCGCGAACAGCTCGGCATCCGGCAGAACGGCCAGGGCGACCTGTTCCACAACGTCAGCATCACCTTCCTCTCCCGCGGCCTCGCCGAGGTCGTCGGCGACCGGCACTTCATCGTCTGCTACCTGACGAGCCCCGACGCCGACGGCGCCCTGCTGCCGGTCGACAACGGGGAGCGCTGGGTCTTCCACGCGCCCTGGCACCCCGAGAACGGCGAGACGCTGGAGGAGTTCACCGACGAGCGGTGCAGGGAGCACATCCGGCGCGCCGTCGGAGTCCCCGACCTCGACGTGGAGATCACCGGCCGGGCCCCCTGGCACGCGGCCGAGCGGATCGCCGAGCGGTACGCGGACGGACGGGTGTTCCTCGTCGGCGACTCCGCCCACGAGATGCCGCCCACCGGCGCCTTCGGCTCCAACACCGGCATCCAGGACGCCCACAACCTCGCCTGGAAGCTCGCCGCCGTCCTGAACGGCTGGGCCGGACCCGGACTCCTCGCGTCCTACGACGCGGAGCGCCGCCCAGTCGCGGAGACGACCAGCGCACGGGCCGCGGCGCGGTCGGTCGAGCACAGCCACCCCGGGTACACCCCCGGCCCCGCCACCGGCAGCCCCAAGGGCCGGAAGGGCGGCATCCTCAACGAGGTGCTCGGCTACCGCTACCAGCGTGGCGCCGTCCTGGGCACCGACCCGGCCCGGCCGGTCGTGCTCGAAGGACTGAGCCTGACCGGCGAACCCGGCAGCCGCGCCCCCCACGTGTGGCTCGACCGCGCCGGCACCCGGATCTCCACCCTCGACCTGTACGAGCGGTCCCTGGTGCTCCTCAGCTCGGCGGACGGCGCCGGCGGCTGGCACGCCGCGGCCGGCCGGGTCGGACCGCAACTGGAGGTGCCGCTCGACTCGTACCGGATCGGTGACGGGCCCGGCGCGGACCTCGGTACCGAGGGCGGGGCGGACTGGGCGGAGGCCCATGGGGTCACCGCGGACGGCGCCGTCCTGGTCCGGCCCGACGGGTTCGTCGCCTGGCGGTCGGAAGGAGCGTCCGCGGACCCGGCGGAGGCCCTGCGGCAGGCCCTCACGGCGATCCTCGGCCGGGACTGACCGCTTGCCCGCCGCCCCTGCGGCGGGTATGCGCCGGGCGCCCGGTCGCCGGACGGCGGGTCCGTCCGGCGACCGGGCGCGGGACTCCCTGCTCGGGAGGCCCGGGAGACCGGGAGACCGCTCCCGGCCGGCGGTCCGGCCGTCGGGCCGGGCGGCGGAGGCAGGTCCGGAGCAGGGCCCGCGGCGCTCGTCGCCGCGGGCCCTCACCCGTTCGCGGGCAGAGGACGGATTCCCTCCCCGCACCGCCGGGTCCGCCGTGACCTGCGGTGTTGATCATCAGTCAGGATGATCAAGCCCCCGACCGGGGGACACCGGCCGCGCTCCTCGCGTTGCGACGGTCCCCGGTCGGCGATCTCCTCGTGCACGGAGCACAGCACAGGCGCCGTGCGGCCCAGCCGGCCAGGAAAGCTCCGCCGAAGGAGAGAAGAAGTATGCGTCTCGCTCGTACGGTTCCCCCGCTCGCCCTGGTCCTGGGAGCCCTCGTCCTGTCCGCGCCCTCCGCCGTCGCGGCGCCCGGCGGCGACGCCCGGGTCAACCCCGGCAAGGCGGCCCCCGGAAGCACCGTCACCGTCACCACCACCGCCTGCGGCAAGGAGACCTACGGCAAGGGCGAGTCGGTGGCGGGCGGGAAGTTCCACCTCCTGCCCGGCGACCGCGAGGGCGTCCTGGTCGGCACCTTCACCCTGCCGGCGGACGCCGCCTCCGGCACGGACACCGTGACCCTCAAGTGCCCGCCGCGGATCCAGCAGACCGTCACCTACCAGATCTCCGGCCGGCCGAACGGCGCCGTCGAGGCGGGCTTCGGATGGGCGGCCGGCGCGGAGGAGACGGAGAGCGGCAGCCCGTACGCCCTCGGCGCGCTCCTCCTCGGCGGCGCCGCCGCGGGCGTCCTGATCAGGAAGCGCCGCCGCGCCGCCGCCCGGAACGCGGGCTGAGCGCACGGCCCCACGCGCCGACTCCCGGCCCCGGTGTCCTCCCGGACACCGGGGCCTCGTCACGTCCCGGGAGCACGCCGCGAGGGCCCTCCACGACCCCGGCGCGGGACGGCAGCGCTTTCGGGCCACCCGTGACACGACCGCCGTCGCGCGAACCGGAGCCTTTTTCCCGTGGTGAAGTGCCGTTCCGCCGGGCGCGTCCGGCCACTGCCCGAGGAGCGTCTTCCGGCCAACATCAGGACCTTTCGACTCTCGGGACAACCGGATGCCCGCCGCCCTCCTCTCACAGCGCGGGTGCACCCGGCGCCCCACACCGCGTCAGCCCCGGGAGGGGGAACTCCCGCAGGGCCGCGGCCGATCTGCTTTTCCACAGCATTCGGAGGACGAGAGAACGATGAGCACCACGCGCACCCACCGGCTCCGGCGGCCGCTGCTCGCGGGGACCACCGCCGTCGCCGCCATGGCCGTGACGGTCGGCTTCATGGCCGCGGCGCCGGAGAAGGCGACGGCGGCCCCGACCGGGCCGAAGCTGAGCCTCATCGCGGCGACCGGCTCGGTCACGCTCACCTCCTGGAAGGAGGAGCCGGGCGTCTACCTGGACCTGGGCACGTACCTCACCTCCGAAGGGCGGCCGCTGGAGCTGAAGGTGACCCGGAAGTCCTACAAGGACCCGGTCACCGTCACCCAGACCGTCTTCGAGGGCGGCAAGACCAAGGCGAAGACGCTGCCCGCGGGCACCGTGAAGGACTTCTCCGGGCTGCCGGGCTTCGCCGAGGTCACCATCACGGACAAGAACGGCAAGGTGGTCGTCACCCGCGCGGAGAGCTTCTGCCCGAACAACGCCAGCGGACGGGTCCGGCCCGACGCGCCCGCCACCTCGAAGTATCCGGAGAGCTGCCCCACCAACCCCTTCACCCTCGGCTCCGTATGGGGCGTCGAGAAGGGCTGGGCCGCGAACACCTACGGCGGCTCCTACACCGAGCCCGTGAAGCTCGCCGCGGGCTCCTACACGGCCAAGGTCAGGGTCGCCAAGAAGTACCGCGACCTCTTCGGCATCGTCGACAAGCCCGCCACGGTGAAGCTGACCATCGAGGAACGCAGCTGGGAGAACGGCCGCTCGGCCGCCGCCGCCCAGGCGCACGCCGGGCACGGCTCCGCGCACCAGGACCCGTCCGCCCACGCCGGACACGGCGCGGGGCACGCCCCGAGCCCCGCCCAGGCCGGCGCGCCGCAGACCAGCGGCGCGGGCCCCTCGTACAACGTGGGCCACGGCCCGCTGAAGGCCGCGCCCCCGGCCCTGCCCTGGGCGGTGAAGGCCCAGCAGGCCGGGCGCTCCGGCTTCCAGGCCGCCCGTGACACCGCCGGGCAGACCGACGGCTCGCGCAAGGCCCCGGCCCTCACCCCCCGGGCGGCCCGCCCGACCGGCACTCCGTCCGTCCCCGACGTCCCCAAGCCCGACCTGAGGTCGCTGCCCGCCTACGGCATCACCATCGGCGACGGCGGCGGCCAGGGCGCCCCCGGCAAGGACTACCTCGCCTTCAGCGCGAACGTCTGGAACGCCGGTCCGGCCCAGCTGGTCGTGGACGGCTTCCGCTCGCCCGGCAAGGCCAAGATGGACGCCTTCCAGTACTTCTACGACGCCAAGGGCAAGCAGGTCGGCTACACGCCCACCGGCACCATGGAATGGGACCCGCGCCCCGGCCACGTGCACTGGCACTTCACCGACTTCGCCAGCTACCGGCTGCTGAAGGCCGACAAGAAGGAAGCCGTCCGCAGCGGCAAGGAGGCCTTCTGCCTCGCCAACACCGACGCGGTCGACTACACGGTGAAGAACGCCAACTGGCACCCGTTCAACACGGACCTCTCCACCGCCTGCGGCCAGGAGAGCTCCATCTCCGTCCGCGAGGTCCTCGACGTCGGCTCCGGCGACACCTACACCCAGGACCTGCCGGGCCAGTCCTTCGACATCACGGACCTGCCCAACGGCACGTACTACATCCAGGTGCTCGCCAACCCGGCCAAGCGGCTGAAGGAGACGAACCTCGACAACAACAGCGCGCTGCGCAAGGTCGTCCTCGGCGGTACGAAGGGCGCGCGCACCGTGACCGTGCCCGCGCACGAGCTGGTGAACGCCAACTGACCCCCACCGCGCGGCCGCGCACCGGCCGCGCTCCCGCGCACGCGCACTGAGCACGGGGCCACCTGTGCGACCCCGCCCGGTCCGAGCGGACCGGGCGGAGGGAAGCGCCCAGACCGGCGCGAGCGGCGGCCGGACCCGGAAGTCCCGGGTCCGGCCGCCGTCGTCGTTCGGCGCCCGGGGGACGCGGGTGACGTACGGGCGTGGCCTGCTTGACCGGCCCCGCCGCCACCTGCACAGTCGGAAGGCGGCACCGCACCGGCCCGCCCCGCCCCGCCCGTCCACGGCACACCCCCTCGCGTCCAGGAGCGGCTGATTCGATGGTCCTTGACCTGATCGTGGTCGGCACGGCCATCAGCCTGGGGCCCCTGCACAACAGCGCCTTCATCCTGCTGCTGTCCTCCCGCCGCGGGGTCCGCCAGGGGCTGGCGTTCCTGCTGTCGTGGCTGGCCAACCTCATCGCGGTGATCGCCTGCGTGGTGCTGCTGACGGGCGGCGAGCCGCCGGCACGCCACAGCGTCCCCTCGACCGCCGCGATCGTCGCGAAGCTGGTCCTCGGCCTGGCCCTGGTCGTCTACGGCGTCCACCGGCACCGCCGGCCGCCCCGACCGCACGGCCCGCCCCGCTGGTCCGCCCGGATCGACGAGGCCTCCACGGCCACCGCGGCCGCCCTCGCGTGGGTGCTGCAGCCGTGGGCCCTGGTCGGCGTCGGCGCCGCGACCGCCGTCGACGCGGACCTGTCCACCCTCACCGCCTGGCTCGTCCTGGCCGGCTACTGCCTGCTGGCCACCCTGAGCCTCGTCGTGATGGAGACGTACGCGGTCCGGGCGCCCGAGGCGGCCGACGCCCGGCTGAACGCCCTGCGGACCTGGCTGGAGCAGCACCAGGAGCGGCTGATCGTCACCCTGGCCCTGGTCGTCGGCCTGTGGACGACGGCCCGGAGCATCTACGAACTGGTCGCCTGACGGGGACGGCCGCAGCGGCCCCCGAGACCTCCGACGGCCGAGCCGGCCACCGCGGCGGTCTCTGCGCCGTTCGGCGGACAAGCGCGACTCACGGTGCGCAGGCCGGGGAAGCCGGGGAAGGAGACGACGGCGGACATGCCGTCCACAGCCGGAGGAGCGACCACCGTGGACCACGTCGGACCGACCAGCGAGAACCAGCCGTCCCCCGACGGCGCGACGGAGGGAGAACAACGAGGCCACGCCTCGTCCGTCTCGCTCCGGGTCAACGGGACCACGTACGAACTGCGGCTCGACCACCGTACGACCCTCCTGGACGCCCTCCGCGAGCACCTGGACCTCACCGGAGCCAAGAAGGGGTGCGACCACGGACAGTGCGGAGCGTGCACCGTCCTCGTCGGCGGCCGCAGGGTCGACAGCTGTCTGATCCTGGCCGTCACCTGCGACGAGCCGGTCACCACGATCGAGGGTCTCGCCGGAGCCGAGGACCGCCTGCACCCCCTCCAGGAGGCGTTCGTCGCACACGACGCCCTGCAGTGCGGCTACTGCACCCCGGGTCAGATCTGCTCGGCGGTGGCCATGCTGGACGAGGCGGCCGCCGGGCACCCCTCGCACGTCACGGCGCCGGACGAGCCGCGCACCGGAGGCTCCCCGGTCCTCACCCCGGAGGAGATCAGTGAGCGCATGAGCGGGAACCTCTGCCGCTGCGGCGCCTACGCGAACATCGTGGACGCCGTCCGGGAGGTCGCCTCGTGAAGCCCTTCGGCTACGTCCGCGCCGATCACACCGACCAGGCGCTCGCCGCGTACGCGGCGCACCCCGGTGCCCACTACATCGCCGGCGGCACCAACCTTGTCGACCTCATGAAACTCGGAGTGGCGACTCCGCCGTTCCTCGTCGACATCGGTCGTCTCCCGCTCGGCGGCGTCGACGAGACCGCGGACGGCGGTCTGCGCGTCGGGGCGACCGTCCGCAACAGCGACCTCGCCGCCCATCCGCTGGTACGCGACCGGTACCCGGTCCTGTCCCAGGCGCTCCTGGCCGGCGCCTCCGCGCAGCTGCGCAACGCCGCCACCACCGGGGGCAACCTGCTCCAGCGCACCCGCTGCCTGTACTTCCAGGACGCCTCGAAGCCCTGCAACAAACGCGCGCCGGGCACGGGTTGCCCCGCCCGTGAAGGCGTACACCGGGACCTGGCGGTGCTCGGGCACTCCCCGCAGTGCGTCGCCACGCACCCCTCGGACATGGCCGTCGCGCTCGCGGCGCTCGACGCCCGGGTCCACCTCGTCGGCCCCGACGGCGAGCGCACCGTGCCCCTCACCGGATTCCACCGGCTGCCCGGTGACACACCGGAGCAGGACACCGTGATCCGGCCCGGCGAACTCGTCACGGCGGTGACGCTCCCGCCTCCCGCCGGAGCCCACAGCGTCTACCGGAAGGCGCGTGACCGCGCCTCGTACGCCTTCGCGCTCGTCTCCGTCGCCGCGACCGTGACCGTCGAGGACGGCGCCTTCCGCCACGCCTCCCTCGCCTTCGGCGGGCTCGCCCACGCACCGTGGCGGGCCCGCCTGGCCGAAGAGGTCCTCCGCGGAGCGCCCGCCACGGAGGAGACGTGCGCCCGTGCCGCCGACGCCGAGCTCGCGGCGGCCGACCCTCTGCGCGACAACGCCTTCAAGGTGCCGCTCGCCCGCAGTCTCGCCGTCCACGTGCTCACCGCGCTCGCGTCCCGCCCCTGAGGAGGCCGACCCCGCCATGCCCCCGCACCCCCCGCGCCCCGCCCCGTCCGCGCCGGACGAGGACGCCCCGGCCCGTCGCGACGCCCGGCAGAAGGTGACCGGATCGGCGCGCTACGCAGCCGAGTACACCCCGCACGGCTGCGCCCACGCCGTCCCGGTTCCCGCCACCGTCGCGCGGGGCAGGGTGACCGCCGTCCACGCCGACGAGCTGCTGCGACGGCCGGGGGTCCACGCGGTGCTCAGCCATGTGAACGCCCCGCGCCTCGGCGAGGCCGACGACCCGACGCTCGCCCTGCTGCAGACCGACCGCGTGCCCCACCGGGGCTGGTACGTGGCCCTCGTGGTCGCCGACACCCTGGAGGAGGCGCGCGCAGCCGCCGACGACCTGCGGATCGAGTACACCGTCGACGAGCACGACGCGGGCCCGGCCGCCGACCACCCCGGCCTCTACGCACCCGAGGAGGCCAACGGCGGTCACCCGGCCCTGCGCGAGCGCGGGGACTTCGACGCCGCCTTCGCCGCGGCGGCCGTGCACGTCGACGCCACCTACACGATGACCGCCCAGCACAACCATCCGATGGAGCCGCACGCCGCCACCGCCTCCTGGGAGGACGGCGCGCTGACCGTGCACGACTCCAGCCAGGGGGCGACGAAGGTGAGGGACGTCCTCGCCCGGCTGTTCCACGTCTCCCGCGACCGCGTCACGGTCACCTCCGCGTACGTCGGCGGGGGCTTCGGCTCCAAGGGCACGCCGCGGCCGCAGGTCGTCCTCGCCTCGATGGCCGCACTGCACCTCGGACGGCCCGTCAAACTCGTCCTCCCGCGCCGCGAACTCGCCGCCGTCGTCGGCCACCGCGCCCCCACGGTCCAGCGCGTCCGCATCGGCGCCGACGCCGACGGCGTGATCCGCGCCCTCGCCCACGAGGTCGTCACCCAGACCTCCACGGTGAGGGAGTTCGTCGAACAGGCGGCCGTCCCCGCCCGCACCATGTACACCTCGCCGCACAGCCGGACGAGCCACCGCGTGGTGGCCCTGGACGTGCCGACACCCTCGTGGATGAGGGCCCCCGGCGAGGCGTCCGGCATGTACGCCCTGGAAGCGGCCATGGACGAACTCGCCGTCGCCACCGGCGTCGATCCCGTCGAACTCCGGCTCCGCAACGAGCCCGACGCCGAACCCGACAGCGGCCGGCCGTTCAGCAGCAGGGGCCTCACAGCATGCCTGCGGGAGGGGGCCCGGCGCTTCGGCTGGGAGGGCCGCGATCCCCGGCCGGGTGTGCGGAGGGCGGGTGACCTTCTGACCGGCACCGGAGTGGCCGCGTCGACCTACCCGTACCTCCTGAGCCCCTCGTCGGCCTCCGCGCACGCCTGGCCGGACGGCCGGCGTCTCGTACGGATCGCCGCCACCGACATCGGGACCGGGGCCCGTACGGTCCTCGCCGGCATCGCCGCCGAGGCGCTCGACGTCCCGGTGGACTCCGTACGGGTGGAGCTCGGCAGCAGCGACCTGCCCACCGCGCCCCTCGCGGGCGGTTCCTCGGGGACCTCGTCCTGGGGCTGGGCCGTCCACAAGGCCTGTACCGCCCTGGCCGGGATGGTGCGCGCCCATTCCGGGCCGCTGCCGCCCGAGGGCCTCACCGCGCGGGCGGACACCGTGGAGGAGGCCGGCCGGGAGTCCCCGTACGCACGGCACGCGTTCGGCGCGCAGTTCGCCGAGGTCGAGGTGGACACCGTGACGGGGGAGGTGCGGGTCCGCCGGTTGCTCGGCGTCTTCGCGGCGGGCCGGGTCCTCAGCCGGCGCACCGCCCGTTCCCAGTTCATCGGCGGCATGACCATGGGGCTGGGGATGGCGCTGACCGAGAGCAGCACGCTCGACCCCGCGTTCGGGGACTTCGCGGAACGGGACCTGGCCTCGTACCACGTCCCGGTCTGCGCCGACCTGCCGTCGCTCGAAGCGCACTGGCTGGACGAGGAGGACCCCCACCTCAACCCCATGGGGAGCAAGGGGATCGGGGAGATCGGGATCGTCGGGACCGCGGCCGCGATCGCGAACGCGGTCCACCACGCGGTGGGCGTACGGCTGCGGGACCTGCCCCTGACCCCGGACCGGATCCTCGGGCACCTGCCCGACTGAACACGCCGTCCGGGCACGGTGCCGTGCGGGACTTCCTCGATAGGCTCGTCCGATGACGGAGAACGAGATCCAGCTCAAGGCCATCGCGGCCCTCACGGCCCTGCGCGGTGGAGTGCCCCAGGACTACGTCTCCGACCTGCTCGGCGAGGTCATTCCGACGCGGTTCCTGGTGCCCGACACCGATGACGCCGTGGAGGTCGGGGCCGCCGTCCTCAGCCAGCTCACCGGACCGGTCAGCGCCCTGGTCCGCGGCTTCGTGCTCGCCTTCGAGACGGTGGCCGACGCCTACGACCGGACGGAACCCGGGGCGCCCACCGAACAGGTCCTCCAAGCCCTCGCGCTGGCGATCGCCGGCGACGAGGAGTGAGGCCCCGCGGCCCCACCCGCGCCGGCGGACCGCGGCCGGAGCACGGCGGGACCGTCACGCGGCCGGCAGTCCCAGGAGGCCGGCCAGCCGGGCGCGGTGCCAGTGCGGCGGGCCGAAGAGCCGGGCCGCGCCGTGCGCCCGCTTGAAGTAGCGGTGGGCGTCGTGCTCCCAGGTGATGCCGATGCCGCCGTGCAGCTGGATCGTCTCGCCGGCCACCGCCGAGTACGCCTCCGAGCAGGCCGACTTCGCGGCGGCGGCGCAGCGGGACAGCTCCGGGGAACCCGCCGCGGCGGCGAAGGCGGCGCCGAGCGCGACCGAGCGCGCCGACTCCACCAGGACGTACGCGTCCGCGAGGCGGTGCTTGACCGCCTGGAAGGAGCCGATGGGCCGGCCGAACTGGATCCGCTCCCCGGCGTAGGCCAGGGTGAGCTCCAGGCAGCGCGCGGCGGCGCCGACCTGCTCGGCGGCGAGCGCCGTGCAGGCCAGGTCCAGGACGTGCGACAGCACCCGCTCGCCGTCGCCCTCGACTCCCAGCAGCCGGCCCTCGGCCCCGGCGAGGACCACCCGCGCCTGGGCACGGGTCTCGTCCATCGTGACCGCGGGCGCGCACTCCACGCCCGCGCCGTCCACGGCCACCTCGAAGAGCGAGACGCCCGCCTCCGTCCGGGCGGCCACCAGCAGCACCTCGGCCCGCCCGGCGTCGAGGACGTGCTCCTTGGCCCCGGTGATCCGCCACCCTCCCGCGGGCCCGTGGACGGCGCGGGCCCGTACGGCCGACGGATCCCAGGAGCCGCCCTCGGCCCACGCCAGGGCGCCCACCCCCGCGCCCGAGGCCAGTCCGGGCAGCACCCGCGCGCAGGCCGCCCTGTCGCCCGTGGCGAGCAGCGCCTGCACCGCCAGCACCGCGGAACCGAGGTACGGGACCGGGCTGAGCTCCCTTCCCAGCTCCTCCATCACCACGCCGACCTCGACCGCCCCGCACCCGGCTCCGCCGTACTCCTCCGGGACGGCCAGCCCCGCGACGCCGATCTGACGGGTCAGCGGCCGCCAGGCCGCGTCCCCCGGGCGGCGGCCGAGCACGGCCCGTACGGCGGACCGCAGTTCGTCCTGCTCCTCGGTCGTCCTCACGCCAGGGCTCCCTTCGCGAGGACGCGGGCGCGGCAGGCCGCGGGAGTGCCCCAGGCGTCACGGAGGGGCCGGGCCTTGCGGATCCAGAGGGCGAGATCGAGCTCCTCCGTGTAGCCGACGGCGCCGTGGAGCTGGAGGGCGGTGCGGGCCGCCGCGTAGGCGGCCTCGCCCGCGGTGACCTTCGCGGCCGCGACCTCGGCGGAGCAGCCGTCCGACCCCTCCGCCAGCGCCAGGGCGGCCGCGTGGAGCAGGGGCTGCGCGAACTCCAGGGCGATGAGCGTGTCGGCGAGCCGGTGCTTGAGCGCCTGGAAGGAGCCGACGGCCACGCCGAACTGGGTGCGCTGCCCGACGTACGCGACGGTCCGGTCGAGCAGGGCGCGGCCGAGGCCGAGCGACTGGGCGGCGGTGGCCAGGGCCGCGACGTCGGCGGCGTACGCGGTGGCGGCGGCCACCTGGGGGCCCCGGGTCAGGACGGTTCCGCCGAGCGGGCGGGCCAGCCTGCGCGCGGGGTCGGCCGAGGGCTGGACCGGGCCGGCGGCCCCGGCGAGGCGGACGGTGTCGCCCTCGACGACGAGCACCGCGTCGGCGGCGTCCGCGTCCAGGGCGTACGGGCCGCCGACGGCCGGCACGCACAGCGAGACGAGGGCCTCTCCCGCCGCGATCCGGGGGAGCAGGCCGGCGGCGTCGGCGGTCCCGAGCCGGTCGAGGAGCGCCGCCGCGGCGACCGTCTCCACCAGCGGACCCGGCACGGCATGGCGTCCCGACGCGGTGAACGCGACGGCCAGTTCCACCGGAAGCGGGCCGAGGCCTCCGTGCCCTTCGGGGACGGCGAGGGCGAAGAGGCCCGCCTCCGCCAGCCGCGCCCAGAGCGCCCGCCCGGGCCCGGTGTCACCGGCCGCCCAGGACCGCGCGACCGCCGGGGTGCCGGCCGCGGCGAGCATGCGGTCCAGCGAGCGGGCGAACTCCCGCTGGTCGTCGTCGAGGAGGAACCGCATCACCGGCGTCCCTTCGGGAGGCCGAGCAGCCGCTCGGCGATGATGTCGCGCTGGATCTCGTTGGTGCCCGCGTAGATGGGCCCGGCGAGGGAGAACGTGTGGCCCTCGGCCCAGCCGCCGCGCGCGGGCGCGTCCGCGGCCTCGTCGGAGAGTTCCCCGTACGGGCCGAGCAGGTCGAGCGCCGTCTCGTGGAGGGCGATGTCGAGCTCGGACCAGAAGACCTTGTTGAGGCTGGACTCGGCGCCCAGCGAGCCTCCGGCGGCGATCCGGGAGGCGTTGGCGTAGGTGAACAGCCGGTAGGCGCGGGCGCCGATGACCGCGTCGGCGACCCGGTCGCGCAGGGCCGTGTCCGAGGGCTCGGCGGTCTCCCGCCACAGTGCGGTCAGACGCGCGGCGGCGGCCGTGAACCGGCCCGGGCTGCGCAGGGTCAGGCCCCGCTCGTTGCCCGCGGTGCTCATCGCGACCCGCCAGCCCTCGCCCGGGGCGCCGATCACGTCCCCGTCGGGCACGAAGACCGAGTCGAGGAACAGTTCGGCGAAGGCGGGCTTGCCGTCCAGGCGCCCGACGGGCCGCACGGTGACGCCCTCGGCGTGCAGCGGGAACATCAGGTACGTCAGACCCTGGTGCGGCCTGGCCGTGTCGGGCTCGCTGCGGAACAGGCCGAAGGCCCGGTCGGCGAAGGCCGCGCGGGACGACCAGGTCTTCTGTCCGCTCAGGAGCCAGCCGCCGTCGGTGCGCTCGGCCCGGGAGCGCAGCGAGGCGAGGTCCGAGCCGGACTCCGGCTCGGACCAGGCCTGGGCCCACACGACCTCGCCGCTCGCCATGGAGGGCAGGACGCGGGCGCGCTGCTCCGCGGTGCCGTGCTCGAAGAGGGTGGGGGCGAGCAGGTTGATCCCGTTCTGGCCGACACGGCCGGGTGCCCCCGCCGCGTAGTACTCCTCCTCGAAGATCAGCCACTGGAGGATGGAGGCGTTCCGGCCGCCGTACTCCTCGGGCCAGGAGACCACCGACCAGCGGTCGGCGAACAGGAGCCGCTCCCACTCCCGGTGGGCGGCGAAGCCCTTCTCCGTCTCCAGGGAGGGCGGCGGAACGTCGGGGACGTGTGCGGCGAGCCAGGCGCGGGCCTCGGTTCGGAAGGCGCGGTCGGCCGCGGAGAAGTCGAGGTCCATCAGGCTCCCGCCGCCTTCATCGAGCGGATGTCCATGCCGCCGAGCGCGTCGGGCGCGGTCTCGGCGTTGTGCGCGTGCGCGAGGTGGTGGAGGCCGAAGACCGAGTCCATTCCGGTGTGCAGGCCCTGGAGGTCCTCCGCCTGGTTGACGGCGCGCTTGGTGAGCGCCAGGCCCATGCGGGGCATCTCGGCGATCCGGTGGGCCAGGGCGAAGGTGTGCTCGGCCAGTTCCCCGGGCGGGACGACCCGGTTGACCATGCCGACCTCGTAGGCGCGCCGGGCGCCCATCCGGTCGCCGGTGTACAGGAACTCCTTGGCGATGCGCGGTGGCATCACCCAGGGATGGGCGAAGTACTCGACTCCGGGGATGCCCATGCGGACCACCGGATCGGCGAAGAAGGCGTCCTCGGCGGCGACGATGAGGTCGCACACCCAGGCGAGCATCAGGCCTCCCGCGACGCAGGCGCCCTGCACGGACGCGATCATGGGTTTGGGCAGTTCGCGCCAGCGGCGGCACATGCCCAGGTAGACCTCGGACTCGCGGGCGAAGCGGCTCTCCGCGCCGGTCTTGTCCGAGTGGTCCCACCAGAGGCCGGCCCGGCGGTCGAACGGCAGGTGCGCGTCGCGCTCCGGGGTGCCGATGTCGTGGCCGGCGGAGAAGTGCCTCCCGGCCCCCGCGAGCACCACCACCTTGACCTCGTCGTCCTCGGCCGCGCGGTAGAAGGCGCGGTCGAGGGCGTAGGTCATGGCGGAGTTCTGGGCGTTGCGGTACGCGGGGCGGTCCATGGTGACCACGGCCACCGGGCCCCGCCGTTCGTAGCGGACGGGTTCCTGCGGTGCGGGCGTGCCGGACGCGGTGCGGGCAGCGGACATCCGCCCTCCTTCCCTAACAAGTGTTTGGTAGGTTAACGTACGGCCATGAACGACGTCGAGGAGTTCCGCAGAGAGGTCCGCGGCTGGCTGCGCTCGCAGCTGACGGGCGAGTTCGCGGCGCTGCGCGGCCGCGGCGGCCCCGGCCGGGAACACGAGGCACACGCCGAACGCCTCGCCTGGGAGCGGCACATGGCCGCCGCCGGATGGACCTGCGTCGGCTGGCCCGAGGAGTACGGAGGACGGGGCGCGACCCTCGAACAGCAGGTCGCCTTCCACGAGGAGTACGCCCTGGCCGACGCCCCCGCCCGCGTCAACCACATCGGCGAGCAGCTCCTCGGGCCCACCCTCATCGCCTTCGGCACGCCCGCGCAGCGCGCCCGGTTCCTCCCGCCGATCGTCGCCGCCGGGGAACTCTGGTGCCAGGGCTACTCGGAACCCGACGCCGGCTCGGACCTCGCCAACGTCCGGACCCGCGCGGAACGCGACGGGGACGACTGGGCGGTCACCGGGCAGAAGGTGTGGACCTCACTCGCCCACGAGGCCGACTGGTGCTTCGTCGTCGCCCGCACCGAGCCCGGCTCGACCCGGCACCACGGACTCTCCTACCTCCTCGTGCCCCTGGACCAGGCCGGCGTGGAGATCCGGCCCATCGTCCAGCTGACCGGGACCTCGGAGTTCAACGAGGTCTTCTTCGACCGCGCCCGCACCCACGCGTCCCACATCGTCGGAGCCCCCGGCGAGGGCTGGCGGGTGGCCATGGCCACCCTGGGCTTCGAGCGGGGCGTGTCCACCCTCGGCCAGCAGGTCGGCTTCCGGCGCGAGCTGGAGGCGGTCATCGCGCTCGCCCGGCGCAACGGCGCCGTAGCCGACCCGCTCGTCCGCGACCGCATCACCCGGGCCTGGATCGGCCTGGAGACCATACGGTTCAACGCCCTGCGCATGCTCGGCGGAACCGCGGCCGGAGCCCCGGGCCCCGAGGCCTCCATCGGCAAGATCTTCTGGGCCACCTGGCACCGGGAGCTGGGGGAACTCGCCATGGACGTCTGCGGCGCCGAGGGCATGCTGGCGGCCGGCGAGCCGTACGACCTCACCGACTGGCAGCGGCTCTACCTCTTCTCCCGCTCCGACACCATCTACGCCGGCTCCAACGAGATCCAGCGGAACATCATCGCCGAGCGCGTCCTCGGCCTGCCCAAGGAGGTCCGCGCATGACCGGGACACCACCCCCCTACGTGCCGGGCCACGGACTGCTGGCCGGCCGGACCGCCGTCGTCACCGCGGCCGCGGGCGCCGGCATCGGCGGCGCCACCGCCCGACGGCTCCTGGAGGAGGGCGCGCGAGTGCTCCTCTCCGACGCCCACGCCCGCAGACTGAAGGAGTCCGAGGCGGAGCTGGCCGCCGAGTTCGGCGCCGACCGGGTCGACGCCCTGCCCTGCGACGTCACCGACGAGACCCGGGTCGCCGCGCTGTTCGACCTCGCCGTCGAGCGCCACGGGCGCCTCGACATCGTCGTCAACAACGCCGGGCTCGGCGGGACCGCCGACCTGGTCGATATGACCGACGAGCAGTGGGAAAAGGTCCTCGACGTCACCCTGAACGGCACCTTCCGCTGCACCCGCGCCGCCCTGCGCCGCATGAAGGACGCGGGCGACGGCGGCGTCGTCGTCAACAACGCCTCGGTCGTCGGCTGGCGGGCCCAGCGCGGCCAGGCCCACTACGCGGCGGCCAAGGCCGGGGTCATGGCCCTCACCCGCTGCGCCGCCCTGGAGGCCGCCGCGTACGGGGTCCGGGTCAACGCCGTCTCCCCGAGCCTGGCCATGCACCCGCACCTGGTGAAGGTCACCACCCCCGAACTCCTGGAGGAGCTGACCTCCCGCGAGGCCTTCGGGCGCTACGCGGAGCCCTGGGAGGTGGCCAACGTGATCGTCTTCCTCGCCAGCGGCTACTCCTCGTACCTGACCGGCGAGGTCCTCTCCGTGAGCAGCCAGCACGCGTGAGCCGGACGGAGGAGCGAGCCGGGGAGCGGGAGCAGGAGGAGCGCGATGGTCGGTCCCGCGCCCGAGCGGCGTGAGGAGATCCTCTCCACCGCCGCCGAGGTGTTCGCCGCCCACGGGTACGACGCCACCACCGTACGGGAGATCGCGGACGCCGCCGGCCTGCTCGCCGGCAGCCTCTACTACCACTTCGACTCCAAGGAGTCGATGCTCGACGAGATCCTCTCGTGCTTCCTGGACGAGCTGCGGGCCGGCTACGACGCCGTGCTCGCCGCCGGTCTCGGCCCCCGGGAGACCATCGAGGCCCTCGTCACCGAGTCCTTCCGGGAGATCGACCGGCACCGGGCCGCCGTCGCCATCTTCCAGAAGGAGGCCGGACACCTCCAGGACCAGCCCCGCTTCGGCCATCTCGCCGACGCGCGACGGCGGTTCGAGACGGCCTGGCTCGGAAGCCTGGAACGCGGGGTCGCGTCCGGGGTCTTCCGCGCCGACCTCGACGTCCGCCTGACCTACCGGTTCGTGCGCGACACCGTGTGGGTGGCCGCCTCCTGGTACCGGCCCGGCGGACAGCACAGCCCCGAGGAGATCGCCCGCCAGTACCTGTCCATGGTGCTGGAGGGGATCGCCCTCCGCACATGACGGACACCGAACAGCGTGGACATCGAAGAAGGAGCGGCCATGGCCGAGGCATACATCGTCGAAGCGGTACGCACCCCGGTGGGCAGGAGGAACGGCGGACTGTCCGCCGTCCACCCGGCCGACCTCGGAGCACACGTGCTCAAGGCACTGATGGAGCGCGCGGGCGCCGACCCGGCGGCCGTCGAGGACGTCGTCTTCGGCTGCCTCGACACCGTCGGCCCGCAGGCCGGCGACATAGCCCGCACCTGCTGGCTGGCCGCCGGACTCCCGGAGGAGGTGCCCGGCGTGACCGTGGACCGCCAGTGCGGCTCCTCCCAGCAGGCCCTGCACTTCGCCGCGCAGGGCGTCCTGTCCGGCACCCAGGACCTGGTCGTCGCGGGCGGCGTGCAGAACATGTCGATGGTGCCCATCGCCTTCGCCAGCCGCCAGGCGGCCGGCCCGCTCGGTCTGACCGACGGCCCGTACGCCGGCTCCGAGGGCTGGCGCGCCCGCTACGGCGACCAGCCGGTCAACCAGTTCCACGGCGCGGAGCTGATCGCCGCCAAGTGGGGCGTCTCCCGCACGGACATGGAGGAGTACGCCCTCCGGTCGCACCGGCGGGCCGCCCGCGCCATCGACGAGGGCCGCTTCGACCGGGAGATCGTGCCGTACGGGGACGTCACCACCGACGAGGGCCCGCGGCGCGACACCAGCCTGGAGAAGATGGCCGGTCTGAAGCCGCTGGTCGAGGGCGGCCGGCTGACCGCCGCGGTCTCCTCGCAGGTCTCCGACGGGGCCTCGGCCATGCTGATCGCCTCGGAACGCGCCGTACGCGAACACGGACTGACGCCGCGGGCCCGCGTCCACCACCTGTCCGTACGGGGCGAGGACCCGATCCGGATGCTCTCCGCCCCCATCCCGGCGACGGCGTACGCGCTGAAGAAGACCGGGATGACGCTCGACGACATCGACCTGGTCGAGATCAACGAGGCCTTCGCCTCCGTCGTCCTGGCCTGGCTCAAGGAGACCGGGGCCGACCCCGGCAAGGTCAACGTCAACGGCGGCGCCATCGCCCTCGGGCACCCGCTCGGCGCCACCGGCACCAAGCTGACGACCACCCTGCTGCACGAACTGGAGCGCACCGGCGGCCGCTACGGGCTGCAGACCATGTGCGAGGGCGGCGGCCAGGCGAACGTGACGATCATCGAGCGGCTGTGACGCCCCCGGAGTGACCGGGAGCGAACGACGTCCGCCGGGGCGACCACACCCCGGCGGACGTCCCTCGTCAGGACCCGGTCACCGGACCAGTCGCGCGCGGAGCCCCGCCAGGGTCCGGGCGTCCAGCCCGAGGCCCTTCGTGAGGTAGCCGTGGAAGCCTCCGTAGTCCCGCCGTATCTGGTCCAGGGCCGCCCCCAGATAGTCCGCGCGGACCTCCTGCAGCGGGACGAGCAGCTCCGGGTCCTCCATGTAGCCGCTCTGCCTCAGTCCCTCGCGGACCTTGCGGTCCGCCTCCGCACGGAAGGCGTTGGACAGCAGGTAGTCCCGCTCGGCCGCCGGGGACGGCACGTCGAGGGCGCGCAGCAGGAGGTAGCCCATCCAGCCGGTGCGGTCCTTGCCCGAGGTGCAGTGGAAGAGGAGCGGCGCCCGGCCGGTGGCGACGTCCCGCAGCGTCGCGGCGAACTGCCGGCGGCTGTCGCGGTCGGTGACGAAGGTGCGGTAGATGTCCCGCATGAGCCGCTCGGCCTTGCCGTCGCCCAGCAGCTCGCGCTGCTTGACGGGGTCCTTGGAGCCGATGGCCGCCGTGGTCGTGGCGTACAGCCCGAGGTCGGCCACGGGACGCGCGGTCGGGGTGAGTCCGGCGGGCAGGCGGTCGGCACCGTCGCGCGCGACCTCCTCCGGGGTGCGGAAGTCGAGCACGGTGCGCAGGTCCAGGGCGGCGAGCGCCGCGAGGTCGCCGTCGGTGAGCCGGCCCAGGGCGTCGCCCCGGAACACCTGGCCGTGGCGGACCTGGCGGCCCCGGTCGGTGCGGTACCCCCCGAGGTCGCGGACGTTGACCGCGCCCTGGAGCGGGACGGGGCGGACCTCGGTGGGGCGGGGGTGGTGCGTGGCGGAGGCCGTGGACCTCGCCGGGGCGGCCGCCGCGGTGAGGGCGGGCAGGCCGCCGAGGACGACGGTGGCGGTGACCAGGGCGGTCGCACGCCGGAGGTGGAGGGCACGCATGGGTCTGCTCCTAGCGGTGTGAGGGGACGTCCCCGGAGCCGGGGAGTCGGCGGGGTGCCGCGGAGTGCCGTCGCGCGCGTCGGCGTGCGGCGGAGGGAGGAGAGGGAGGAGAGGCGGGAGAGGGGGTGCGGGGTCCGGTGCGGCGGACCCCGGCGGGGTCAGGACGTCGCGGGCAGACCGCGGAGGGCGTCCCGGGCCTCGGACATGAGGCGCTCGACGAGTTCGGCGCAGGACGGCAGGTCGTCGATCACTCCCGCGACCTGGCCGGAGGCCATCACCCCGAGGTCGGTGCGGCCGTCCACCATGGACGCCTTGAGCAGCATGGGGGTGTTCGCGGCGAGCAGGATCTGGCTCCAGGTCAGGTCCTTGCCGTGCCGCATCGCCAGGCCGTCCCGGATCATGTCCGGCCAGCTCATGCCGGACTCGCGGCGGAAGGCCGCGGCGTGCCGGACCGCCCGGAGGAGCGCGGACGCCCGGCCCGAGCGCTCCAGCGCGTCGACCAGCTCGGTGCGCAGCATCCGGTGCGGCAGTCCGTCCACCTTGGTGGTGACGGTGACGTCCCTGACCGCCGCCGCGAGGTAGCGGGCCTTCACCGCCTCGGGGACCGTGCTGTCGGAGGTGAGGAGGAAGCGCGTGCCCATCGCGATGCCGGCCGCGCCGTAGGCGAGCGCGGCGACCAGGCCGCGTCCGTCGTGGAACCCGCCGGCCGCGACGACCGGGATGTCCACGGCGTCCACGACCTGGGGGAGCAGGACCGTGGTGGCGACGCTGCCCGTGTGGCCGCCGCCCTCGCCGCCCTGCACGATCACCGCGTCCGCCCCCCACGCGGCGACCTTCTCGGCGTGCCGCCTCGCCCCGACGGAGGGGACGACGAGGACGCCGGCGTCCTTGAGCCGTGCGATCAGCTCGCGGGAGGGGGCGAGCGCGAACGACGCGACCCGCACCCCCTCGTCGACGATGATCCGTGCCCGCTCGGCCGCGTCCCCGGCGTCCGCCCGCAGGTTCACGCCGAACGGCGCGTCGGTACGGGACTTGACCTCCCGCACGGCGGAGCGGAGCTGCTCGACGGTCATCGTCGCCGAGGCGAGGATCCCGAGCGCCCCGGCGTTCGCGGTCGCCGAGACCAGGCGCGGGCCGGCCACCCACCCCATGCCGGTCTGCACCACCGGGTGCCGCACCCCGACGAGTTCGGTGAACCGGGTGGGGATCGCGAGGTCGCTCACGCGGGGACCTCCCGCTCGCGCAGCCCCGCGGGGTCGATCTCCTCGCGCATCAGCCGCAGTTCCTCGGCGGTGGGCTCGCGGGTGTACGGCACCTCGTCCGGGACGGTCAGGGCGAAGCCGGTCGCCTCGGTGACCTGCTCGACGGTGACGCCGGGGTGCAGTGAGCGCAGCCGCATGCGGCGGTCCGGGGTCTCGAAGTCGAAGACCCCCAGGTCGCTGATGACATCGGGGACGCGGTGGTAGCGCGTCGCGGCGGGCCCGGCCGCGGCGGCCCGGTCGTAGCCGACGCCGCAGACCATGTCGACCCGTTCGACGAACACCCGGGTCGAGTGCTTGGGGACCCAGTAACTGGTGGGGTTGTTCAGCGTGTTGACGGGGGCGCCGCGCACACCGAGGAGCTGCCGCCGGGGGCGCGCCCAGTCGCCGATGCAGCTGATGTTCTGGTTGCCGTACCGGTCGAGCTGGCTCGCGCCCATCATCACGTGCCGCCGTCCGGTGGCGACCAGGGCCAGGTGCTGCCGGTACGGCAGCCACCCCTCGACGACCCGGGGCGCGCCGCCGACGGCCGGCACGTCCCCCATGAGCAGCGCCTCCCCGTCGGTGAGCAGCAGGTCGGGGGAGAAGGTGAGCTTCGCGAGGCGGGCGCCGATCAGGGGCACGGTGCCCATCGGGCTGGCCAGCACCTCGCCCGCGTTCCGCCACGCCTCGGCGCAGGCGACGACGCAGTACTCGGCCCGCGTCGCCCCCGCGGCCGGCGGGGTCGTCGTCTCGGTGCCGCTCATGCTTCCTCCTCGTGGAACGCCGCGACGGCGGCCTGGTAGGCGTCCTCGTCACCGGAGAGGAACCGGGCGCTGAAGGCCCGCCACTCCTCCGGGTCGCGGGCGGCCCGGACGTAGGCGCGCTGGAAGACCTCGTCCCGGTCGTAGTCGGGGGCGCAGGAGGTGAAGTGCGCGCCGTTCGGGGTCTCGACGACGCCGTCGACGAACGCGCGCTTCAGCAGCAGGGACTGCGGAGCCGCGTCCTTGAGCAGGTCCGGGGTCTCCACGATGCGCTCGCAGGAGACGTACGCGGTGTCGGCGGCCTCGCAGAACAGGTCGTCGAAGTACGGGTCGGGGCCCAGGTACTGGCCGTTCCCGTGCACGTCGGCCCGGTTGACGTGCACGAGCGCGGCGTCCAGGCGCAGGGCGGGGACGGCGACGAGCTCCTCGCGGTCCCCGTACGGGGAGGTGACGGTCCGCAGCGAGGGGTTGACGTGCATCACGTCCGAGGCGAGACCGGCCCGGATGGGCATGAAGGGCAGCCGGTGCACGGCGGCCGTCAGCCCCCACATGACCATGGCCTCGTCCAGCTCGACCAGTTCGAGGGAGCCCCGCTGCCGGGCCGCGCCGAAGTGCGGCTCCAGGGGGACGGAGTCGAGCGTGGCGAAGGCCGCGACCAGCTTGCGGATCTTCCCCGCGGCGGCGAGCAGGCCCACGTCCGGGCCTCCGTACGAGACCACCGTCAGGTCGGTCACCTCGGACCGCAGCAGCGCCCGGACCAGTGCCATCGGCTTGCGCCGGGAGCCCCAGCCGCCGATCCCGACCGTCATCCCGCTCCGGAGCCGGCCCACGGCCTCCTCGGCGGTCATCGTCTTGTCCCTGCTCACGACTGCTCCTCCTGCTGGGTGTCGAAGGTCCCGGCCGTGGCGCCGCCCCCGCCGAACGTGTCGCGGACCCGGTCGGCGACGCCGCTGAGGTTGGCCTCGAAGGTGAAGCCCTGCTCGAAGCGGTAGCTGCGCCGGACGTCCACCGGGTCGATGCCGTTGATCGCCGCCTTGGCGAGCCGGATCAGGTGACCGTCCTTCGCGGCGATCTCCCGGGCCAGTTCCCGTGCCGCGTCGCGCAGCGCCTCGCGGGGCACGACCCGCCAGACCGAGCCGTGCCGGTGCAGCTCCTCGGCGGTGGCGGTGCGCGAGGTGTAGTACAGGGTCCGCATCAGGTGCTGGGGGACCAGGCGGGCCAGATGCGTGGCCGCCCCGAGCGCGCCCCGGTCCAGCTCGGGCAGGCCGAAGGTCGCGTCCTCGGAGGCGACGATCGCGTCGGCGTTGCCGACCAGGCCGATGCCGCCGCCGAGGCAGAAGCCGTGCACGGCGGCGACCACGGGCACCTCGCACTCGTAGACGGCGGCGAAGGCCTCGTAGCAGCCGCGGTTGGCGCCCAGGAGGGCCTCGTGCCCGGCCGTGCGCTGGAGCTCCTTGATGTCGACCCCGGCGTTGAAACCGCGTCCCTCGGCGGTGAGCACGACGCAGCGCACCTCGGGATCGGCGCCCGCCGCGCGGATCGCGGCGGCGAGGTCGTACCAGCCCCGCACGGGAAGGGCGTTGACCGGGGGGAAGTCGACGGTGACGACGGCGACGCCCTTGTCGGGGGCGGAGGTGGAGACACCCATGAGCAGATCAGCTACCTTTCCACCAAACGTTTGTTAGGTGGAAGATAGCAGCGGTTCGCCCGCTGCGGGAGGTGTCCCTTGGCAGTCACCATCGATCTCTCGGGGTCCGTCGCCGTCGTCACCGGAGGCACACGGGGCGTCGGGGCCGGGATCGCCCGGGCCCTGCTGGAGGCCGGCGCGGAGGTCGTGACCTGCGCGCGCAGGGCGCCCGACGAACCCGTCGAGGCGGCCGGGCGCACGGCGCGCTTCCTCCCCGCCGACCTGCGCGATCCGGCGGCCGTCACGGCCTTCTTCGACCGGGTGCGCGACGACCACGGCAGGCTGGACGTGCTGGTCAACAACGCCGGGGGAACCCCGTTCCGCATGCTCGGCGACGGCGGGGCCGGGCGGCACGCCCGGGTCGTCGAGCTGAACCTCCTCGCCCCGCTGACCGCGACCCTCGCCGCGTACGAGGTGATGCGCCGCCAACCCGGTGGCGGGACCGTCATCATGATCGGCAGCGTCAGCGGGACCCGCCCCTCACCGGGCAGCGCGGCGTACGGAGCGGCCAAGGCCGGCCTGGACAACCTCGCCCGGTCCATGGCCGTGGAATGGGCGCCGCACGTGCGGGTCAACACGCTCGTCCTCGGCATGGTCCGCACCGAACTGTCCCACCTGCACTACGGGGACGAGGACGGCATCGCCGCCGTCGGCCGCACCGTGCCGCTCGGCCGGCTCGCCGAGCCCGCCGACATCGGCGACGCGTGCGTCTTCCTCGCCTCCGAGCGGGCCGCGTACATCAGCGGCGCCAGCCTCCCCGTGCACGGCGGCGGGGAACGCCCGGCGTTCCTGGACGCGGCCACCACCCACCCCTGACGGCCCGGTCGTCGCCCTCATCGAACACCGAAAGGACCCCACCATGACGGGACTCTGCAACGGACGGGTCGTGATCGTCACCGGGGCGGGCCGAGGACTCGGCCGCGCGCACGCCCTCGCCTTCGCCGCCCAGGGCGCCCGGGTCGTCGTGAACGACCTGGGCGTCGGCCTGGACGGCACCGGGGGCGGCGCGGCCCCCGCACAGCAGGTCGTCGACGAGATCAGGGCGGCCGGGGGAGAGGCCGTCGCCCACGGCGGCGACATCGCCACGGCGGACGGCGCCGCCTCCCTCGTCGCCACCGCCCTCGACACCTTCGGCCGCCTCGACACCCTGGTCAACAACGCGGGCTTCCTGCGCGACCGCATGCTGGTCAACCTCGACGAGGACGACTGGGACGCCGTCATGCGCGTCCACCTCAAGGGACACTTCCTGCCTCTCAGGCACGCCGTCGCCCACTGGCGCGCGGAGGCCAAGGCCGGACGCACCCCCGAGGCACGGGTGGTCAACACCAGCTCGGGCGCGGGGCTGCTCGGCAGCGTCGGGCAGGGCAACTACGCCGCCGCCAAGGCCGGGATCATCGGCCTGACCCTCGTCGCCGCCGCCGAGACGGCCCGCTACGGCGTCCAGGTCAACGCGATCGCGCCGGCGGCCCGCACCCGGATGACGGAGGAGACCTTCGCCGGGGCGATGGCCGCGCCCGGGGGCGCCGCCTTCGACGCCATGGCCCCGGAGAACGTCTCGCCCCTCGTCGTCTGGCTCGGCTCGCCGGCCTCCGCCGGGGTCACCGGCCGCGTGTTCGAGGCCGAGGCGGGCCGCATCACGGTCATGGAGGGCTGGCGCCCCGGCCCCACGGCCGACAAGGGGGCACGCTGGACCCCGGCGGAGGCCGGCGAGGCGGCGCTGAAGCTGCTCGCGGCAGCCGAGCCGCCGCAACCGGTCTACGGCGCCCGCTGACCCCGCCCCGCCCGCCCGGAGCCCCGGTCCACCCGCCACGGACCGGGGCTCCGCGCTGCCCGCGCGGGGACGGCGGGCCTGTGGCACCGGCCTCTCACGGGCGTGTGACGCGGGCCTCCCGCAGGGCTGTGGCACCGGACCCCCGCGGGCCGTGCACCGGCACTCCGCAGGCCTGTGACCCCGACCCGCCGGCCCGTGACACCCCCTCATGGGCCCTTTCCCGCTCACCGGGAACGCGCGCTCCCCCGCGGCATCGGCACCGGCCTAGCCTCGCCGGACAGCCCCGACCCGCAGGAGGGACCCGCCATGCTCACGGACCGCCAGAGACGCGAGGCGGCCGAGCTGCTGCGCTCCGCCGAACGCGGTGCGACGCCGATCGCCCCGCTGACCGGTTCGTTCCCCGGCATCGACACCGAGGACGCCTACGAGATCCAGCTCGTCAACATCCGCCACCGGGTGGCCGCCGGGGCGGAGGTGCGCGGCCACAAGGTCGGCCTGTCGTCCCCGGTCATGCAGCGGATGATGGGCGTCGACGAGCCGGACTACGGACACCTGCTGCACGACATGGAGCTCCGGCCCCACGTCCCCGTACCGGTCGCCCGGTACTGCCGGCCCCGGGTCGAGGTCGAGGTCGGCTTCGTCCTCGGCGACGACCTCCCGGGCGGGACCTGCTCCCCGGCGGACGTCCTCGCCGCCACCGAACGCGTCGTGCCCGCCCTGGAGCTGATCGACAGCAGGATCCGCGACTGGCGCATCACCATCGCCGACACCATCGCGGACAACGCCTCCTCCGCCGGCTACGTCCTCGGAGCGGGCCGGGACCCCCGCGAGCTCGACCTCAGGGCGATCGAGGCCCGACTGACCAGCGACGGCGACCTCCTCGCCGAAGGACGCAGCGACGCCGTCCTCGGCGACCCGGCCGCCTCCGTCGCCTGGCTCGCCCGCACCGTCGCCCGCTTCGGCGTGCCCCTCCGGAAGGGGCACGTGGTGCTGCCCGGCTCGTGCACCCGCGCCGTCGACGTCACGCCGGGAGCCACCTTCACCGCCGAGTTCACCGGGCTGGGCTCGGTCTCCCTCTCGTTCACCTGAGGTGATCATGAAGAACACCAGGACCAAGGCGAGCGCCGCCATCGTCGGCTCCGGCAACATCGGCACCGACCTCCTCCACAAGCTGCTCCGCTCCGACCTCGTCGAACCCCGCTGGATGATCGGCGTCGACCCCGCCAGCGAGGGCCTCGCCCGCGCCGCCCGGGCCGGCCTGGAGGCCAGCCACGAAGGCGTCGACTGGCTCCTCGCGCAGGACGAGAGGCCCGACATCGTCTTCGAGGCCACCAGCGCCCACGTCCACCGGGCCAACGCACCGCGCTACGCCGAACTCGGCATCAAGGCCGTCGACCTCACCCCGGCGGCCGTCGGCCCCGGGGTCGTCCCGCCCGCCAATCTCCACGAGCACCTCGACCGGCCGAACGTCAACATGATCACCTGCGGCGGGCAGGCCACCATCCCGATGGTGTACGCGGTCTCCCGCGTCGTCCCCGTGGCGTACGCCGAGATCGTCGCCTCGGTGGCCTCCGTCTCGGCCGGCCCCGGAACCCGGGCGAACATCGACGAGTTCACCCGGACCACCGCCCGCGGCATCGAGACCATCGGCGGCGCCGGACGCGGCAAGGCGATCATCATCCTCAACCCCGCCGAGCCGCCCGTGATCATGCGCGACACCGTCTTCTGCGCCATCCCGGAGGACGCCGACCGGTCCGCCGTCGCCCTCTCCGTCAAGGAGGTCGCCGAGCAGGTCGCCGGCTACGTGCCCGGCTACCGGCTGCGCGCCGAGCCGCAGTTCGACGATCCGAGCCCCGAGAACGGCGGCATGGCCCGCGTCGCGATCTTCCTGGAGGTCGAGGGCGCCGGCGACTACCTGCCGCCCTACGCCGGAAACCTCGACATCATGACCGCCGCCGCCACCAAGGTCGGCGAGGAGTTCGCCCGGGCGATCCTCGCCCCCGGCGCATAAGGAGCGCACGCCATGCCCCCCACCGCACCCGCGGACACCCTCGACATCCGGATCACCGACTCCTCGCTGCGCGACGGCTCGCACGCCAAGCGCCACCGCTTCACCCCCGAGGACGTACGGTCCGTCGTGGCCGCCCTCGACGACGCCGGCGTCCCGGTCATCGAGGTCACGCACGGCGACGGACTCGGCGGGTCCTCGTTCAACTACGGCTTCTCCGCGACGCCCGAACAGGAACTCATCAAGGTCGCGGTCGCCACCGCGCGGCGGTCCAGGATCGCCTTCCTCATGCTCCCCGGGCTCGGCGTCAAGGACGACATCCGCGCCGCCCACGGCAACGGCGCGGGCATCTGCCGCATCGCCACCCACTGCACCGAGGCCGACATCGCGGACCAGCACTTCGGCCTCGCCCGGGACATGGGCCTGGAGACCGTCGGCTTCCTGATGATGGCCCACTCCACGACCCCCGAGAAGCTGGCGCGGCAGGGCCGGATCATGGCCGACGCGGGCTGCCAGTGCGTGTACGTGGTCGACTCGGCCGGCGCCATGGTGATGGACGACGTCACCGACCGGGTCGAGGCCCTGGTGGCCGAGCTCGGCGACGACGCGCAGGTCGGCTTCCACGGACACGAGAACCTGGCCCTCGGGACCGGCAACTCCATCGCCGCGATCAAGGCCGGAGCACGGCAGATCGACGGGTCCACCCGCCGGCTCGGCGCCGGGGCGGGCAACACCGCCGTGGAGGCGCTGGTCGCCGTCTGCGCCAAGATGGGCATCCGGACCGGCGTCGACGTGCTGAAGATCATCGACGCGGCCGAGGACGTGGTCCGGCCGGTCATGGACGAGGAGTGCCGGCTCGACCGGCTCGCCCTGCTGATGGGCCACGCCGGCGTCTACTCCAGCTTCCTCAAGCACGCCTACCGGCAGGCCGAGCGCTACGGCGTCTCCGGCGCCGAGATCCTCCTGCGCGCGGGCGAACGCCGCCTGGTCGGCGGCCAGGAGGACCAGCTCATCGACATCGCCGTGGAACTCGCCGCCCAGAACTGACCCGCACCGCACCGACAGAAGGAACGAGGGACGAGATGACTGCGCTCAACGACGAGGTCCGTGTCATCGACGCGGGCAGCGTGCCCGCCCGTTTCGCCCGGGGCTGGCACTGCCTCGGCCTCGCCGACGGCTTCAAGGACGGAAAGCCGCACGAGATCGCCGCGTTCGGCACCAGGCTCGTGGTCTTCCAGGGGGCGGACGACGGGCAGCTCCACGTACTGAACGCCTACTGCCCGCACATGGGCGGCAACCTCGCCCACGGCACCGTCAAGGGCGACGCCGTCGCCTGCCCGTTCCACGACTGGCGCTGGTCGGGCGACGGCCGCTGCGCCGGCATCCCCTACGCCCGCCGGGTGCCCCCGCGCGCCCGCACCCGCGCCTGGACCACGCTGGAACGCAACAGGCAGCTCTTCGTCTGGCACGACCCGGAGGGCGCCCCGCCGCCGGCCGGGGTCACCGTCCCCGCGATCGAGGGCGTCCACGGCCCCGACGCGGCCGAGTGGAGCGACTGGACGTGGAAGACCGCGCACGTGGAGGGCTCGAACTGCCGCGAGATCGTCGACAACGTCGTGGACATGGCGCACTTCTTCTACGTCCACTACGCCTTCCCCACCTACTTCAAGAACGTCTTCGACGGACACGTCGCCACGCAGTACATGGAGAGCGCCCCGCGCGGTGACATGGACCTGGGCAACCTCAGCTCCCCGCTCCGCTCCGACGCCTCCTACTACGGCCCGTCCTACATGGTCGACCAGGTGTGGACCGAGGTCGCACCCGGCGTCGAGATGGAGATGGTGCTGATCAACAGCCACTACCCGGTCGGCCCGGACAGCTTCGTCCTCCAGTACGGGGCGATCGTCAAGAAGCTGCCCGGCATGACCGACGAGGAGGCCGCCGAGGCCGCCCGCAGCCTGATCGGGGGACTGGAGACCGGCTTCGAGCAGGACATCGAGATCTGGCGCAACAAGACCCGCATCGATAACCCGCTGCTGACCGAGGAGGACGGCCCGGTCTACCAGCTGCGCCGCTGGTACGAGCAGTTCTACGTCGACACCGCCGACGTCAAGGACGAGATGACGCGGCGGTTCGAGTTCGAGATCGACACCGAGCGCGCCAACCGGGCCTGGCGCTCCGAGGTCGACGAGAACCTGGCCCGCCGGACGGCGCAGACGGAGACCGGAGCCTGACATGCAGCCGGTGGAGTGCACGACCTGCGGCAACCAGGTCCTCTGCGAGAAGTTCAGCCCGGCCCACACCTCCGTGCAGTGGACGGCCGAAGCGGGCGTCGTCTGCACGGAGTTCCGCGGCCGGGTGGCAGCCGGCGGGACCAGCGCCCGGATACGGAGCTGCCGGTCGCTGCGGGCGAGCATCGACCGCGCCGTCGCGGACGGATCGCTGACGGCCGAGTCCCCGGACGGCCCGGCCCCGGAGGCCGCCGATGCCTGAGAGCACGCCCGGTGCCCGCACCCACCGGCTGCGCGTCGTCGAGGTCGTCGCCGAGACGGCCGAGGCCCACTCCCTGGTGCTCCAGGCGCCACCGGAGAGCGCGGACCGCTTCACGTACCGTCCCGGGCAGTTCCTCACCCTGAAGCTGCCCGGGGCGGACGGCGGGCCCGTCACCCGCTGCTACTCCCTGGCCAGTTCCCCCCACACCGGCGAGCCGATGAAGATCACCGTCAAACGCGTCGCCGACGGGTACGGCTCCAACTGGGTCTGCGACCACCTGGCCGCGGGGCACGAGCTGGAGGCGCTGCCCCCGGCCGGCACCTTCACCCCGGCCTCCCTCGACGGCGAGCTGCTGCTCGTCGCCGGCGGAAGCGGCATCACCCCCGTCCTGTCGATCGCCAAGTCGGCACTCGCGACCGGAGGCCGGGCCGTGCTCCTCTACGCCAACCGCGACGAGTCCTCGGTCGTCTTCCGCGACGAACTCCGGGCCCTGACCGAGGCCCACCCGGACCGGCTGCTCGTGCTCCACTGGCTGGAGTCGCTCCAGGGCCTGCCGGCCGTGGACCGGCTGGCCGCGGTCCTCGCGCCGTACGCCGACCGGGAGGCGTACGTCTGCGGCCCCGAACCGCTCATGGACGCAGTCGAACGGGCCCTGCGGACGCTCGGCACCCCCGGTGACCGCGTGCACCGCGAGCGGTTCTTCTCCCTCGGCGCCGACGTCTTCGACCCGCCGGCCGTGCCCCGCGCCGCGCCGGCCGAAGCCGCCGGCACGGCCGAGGTCGAGCTGGACGGCGAGACCCACACGGTCGCCTGGCCGCCGACGGCGCCGCTCCTCGACGTGCTCCTGGCCGCCGGCCTGGACGCCCCCTACTCCTGCCGTGAGGGCGCCTGCAGCGCCTGCACCTGCCGCGTCGTGGCCGGCGAGGTCGCGATGCTCCGCAACGACGTCCTCGACGAACAGGACGTCGCCGAGGGATACGTGCTGGCCTGCCAGGCGCTCCCGCTCACCGAGCGGATCGAGATCACCTACTCCTGACGAGGAACCCACCATGTCCCGAACCTGCCTGGTCACCGGAGCGGCCTCCGGAATCGGCAAGGCCACCGCGGCCCGTCTCGCGCAGCGGGGCCACACCGTCCTCCGGGCCGACCTCCGGGACGGCGACATCCACGCGGACCTGTCCACGCCCGACGGCCGGGCCGCACTCGTCGCCCGGGCACGCGAGCTCACGGGCGGCCGTCTCGACGCCGTCGTCTCCTGCGCGGGCGTCGCGCACTTCGACCCCCTGACCGTCAGGGTCAACCACTTCGGCGCCGTGGCCACCCTCGACGGCCTGCGTCCGCTCCTCGCGGCCGGCACCGATCCTCGGGCCGTGGTCGTCGGATCCATCGACTCCGTCCACCCGACGGACCCCGCGATCGTGGCCGCCGCGCTGGCCGGTGACGAGGAGGCGGCGACCGCCGCCGCCCGGGCGGCCGTCGACCGCGGCGAGGGGCACCTCGTCTACTCCTCCTCCAAGGCGGCGATCGCCCGCTGGGTCCGCCGGGCCGCCGTCACCGCGGAGTGGGCCGGCGCGGGCGTCGCGCTGAACGCCGTGGCCCCCGGCGTGGTCCTCACCCCCCTCACCCGCCCGCTGCTCGACGACCCGGACCTGCGGGCGCTCGTCGAGCGGAGCGTGCCGATGCCGCTGCACGGCCACGCCCGCCCCGAGCAGATCGCCCCGCTCATCGACTGGCTGGCCTCGCCCGAGAACACCCTCGTGACCGGCCAGGTCGTCTTCGCCGACGGCGGCGCCGACGCGACCCTGCGCGGCGACGGCGTCTGGTGACGGCCCGGACGAGGACGCCACCCGGGGCCGACCGCCCCCGCACCCGCCCACCCCGCCGCACCGGCGCCCGCACCCGCCCCCGCGCGGCACCCACCCCGCCGCACCCCCGCCGACCGAGGAGACGCCCATGAAGCCCCGTACGCTCGAACGCTCCACCGTGCTCGCGGCCGCACCCGACGCCGTATGGGCGGTGATCGGCGACTTCGGCGCGCCCGCGGACTGGCACCCGCACCTGCCGCCCGCCACCCTGGAGGGCGGGGCGGACCCGGAGGTCCCCGGCGCCGTACGGGTCTTCAGCCTCGACGGCACCGTCGTCGCCCGCGAGCGCCTGATCGCCCGCGACCCCGCCGCCCGCGCGTACCGCTACACCCTCCTCGAACCCGTCGCCCTCGCCGTCCACGACTACGTGGCGACGCTCGCCGTGCACCCGCACGCCGAAGGGGCGGCGGTGACCTGGTCCGCCGCCTACCGGAGCGAGGACGACGTGGTGCCCCGGGTGGAGGCCCTCTTCGGGGACGCCACCTACGCCACCGGTCTCGCCGCCCTGCGGGCGCGCCTCACATCCAGTCGCTGACGCGGAGCCAGGCCATCATGGTGTCCATCGAGGGCTGGGGAGGCTCCGCCTCGGCCACCGGGCCGGCCGCCCGGCCGCGCCTCTCCACGGGGCGCTCCGGCCCGAACATCGACTGCCACACGGCCCGCGCGCAGCCGCGCACCGCCGGGCCGAGCCGCTCCATCTCCCGGTGGACCCCGTGGCCGCACACCGAGATCGCGGCGACGGCCCGGCCGGAACCGCGCAGCGGAGCGGCCACGCAGAACACCCCCCGGTAGCCCTCCTCGCGGTCGAAGGCCACCCCGCGCTCCCGCGTCGCCGCCAGCTCGCGCCGGAAGGACTCGGGCCGGGTCAGGGTGCGCGGGGTCCGCGGCCGCAGCCCGTCCCGGATCACCCGCTCCACCGCCGGGCCGTCGCCGAAGGCCAGGATCGCCTTGCCCGACGCCGTGCAGTACGCCGGCTGGCGCCCGCCCGCCCGCGAAGGCACGACGGAGTCGTCCGAACCGCCGATCCGCTCCAGGTAGACCACCTCGGAACCGTCGAGCACCGTCAGGTGCACCAGGTGTCCGGTGGACTCGTGCAGCGCGTGCAGATGCGGCAGCGCGGCCCGGCGCAGCCGGTTGTGGTGCGAGGCCATGGCGCCGAGCTCCAGCATCCCGATGCCCAGCCGGTAGTCGCGCCCCTCGCGCTCCAGCCAGCGCAGCTGCACGAGCTGGTCGAGGATGCGGTGCGCGGAGGAGCGGCGGATGCCCGAGCGTTGGATGACCTCGGTCAGCGTGAGCCGCGGCCCCGCGCTCTCGAAGGCGCTCAGCACCTTCGCCGCCTTCTCCAGCAGGGACAGGGGCGGCATCCCGGCCTCGGCAGCTTCGACAGCACTCGTCGTCATCGGCACCTCCCGCACGGACCGCCCGGCCGCCTGACGCCGGCCGGGTCCGTGATCTCCGGTATTGCGTGGAGATTGTCAGAGGATGACAGGTGCTGGGAAGGGGGAGTTCCGTCTCGGAACGGTAACGCGTAGGTTCACTTCCGGCACGGCACGAAGAGACCGGAATCCGCGAGGGGCGCCCATGCACGACCAGGACGTCCTCACGGCGGTCCGCGCCCTCGCCCCCGCCCTGCGCGAGCGCGCGACCGGGACGGAGGCACTCCGCCGCCTGCCCGACACCACCGTCCGGGAACTCGCCGACGCCGGCTTCTTCCGGCTGCTCCAGCCCCGGGCGTACGGCGGACTCGCCACCGCCCCGGCCGTCTTCCACACGGCCGTGCACGAGATCGCCCGGGCCTGCGGCTCGACCGGCTGGGCCGCCTCGGTCCTCGCCGTCCACGCCTGGTTCGTCGCCCAGCTCGACCCCCGGGCGCAGCAGGACGTGTGGGAGACCGACGCCGACGCCCGGATCTGCTCCTCGCACGCCCCCACCGGGCGGGTCACCGCCGTCGACGGCGGCTACCGGCTCTCCGGCCGGTGGCACTTCTCCGCCGGCTGCGACCACGCCCGCTGGGCCCTCCTCGGCGGCCTCGTCACCGACGGCGGGGGCACCCCGCTCGACATGCGGACCTTCCTGGTGCCGAGCGCCGACTACCGCGTCGACGACGTCTGGGACACCGTCGGTCTGCGCGGCAGCGGCAGCAACGACCTCGTCGTCGACGACGCCTTCGTCCCCGCCCACCGGACGCTCGGCTACGGCGCCGTCGCGACCCTGCGCTGCCCCGGGCACGCGACCAACCCCGAGCCGGTCTACCGCCTCCCGTACGCCGCCGTCTTCACCACCACGCTCGCCACCGTGACGGTCGCCATCGCCGAGGGCGCCTACGAGGACCACCTGGCCGCGGCCCGCGGGAACCCGCGCGCGGCCCCCGGACGCCCGGCCGCGGAGGACCCCTTCGCCCAGGTGCGACTGGCCCGCGCCGCCGGCGAGATCGACGCCGCGCGACTGCAGCTCTCCCGCAGCACCGACGAGATGTACGCCCTCGCCGCACGCGGCGCCGAGATCCCGACGGAGCTGCGCGCCCGCACCCGCCGGGACCAGGCGCTCGCCGGCGAACGCGCCCGCACCGCCGTCGACCTCCTCCTGGAGAACGCCGGCCGGGGACCGCTCCGCGTCGGCGACGACGTCCTCCAGCGCGCCTGGCGCGACCTCCAGACCGGCCGCGGCCAGGCCGCCAACGACGTGGAACGGGCGCTCGTCCTCTTCGCCCGGGACGCCCTCGGCATGGACGTCGACGACCCCATGCTCTGAGCCGGAGAACCCTCCCCGGGCGGGGTTCCCGCTCAGTGGGAGCAGCGCGTTCCACCGCTCCCGCGGCACCCCGTACGGTCCTGGCATTCCCCCACCACGACCCGAAAGGGGATGCCCCATGGCCGATGACGTCCTGGCAGCGATCCGCGACCTGGCCCCCGCCCTGCGCGACCGCGCGGCCGAGGCGGAGACCCTGCGCCGGGTACCCGACACCTCCGTCAGGGAACTGGAGGACACCGGCTTCTTCCAGCTCCTCCAGCCCAGGGCCTTCGGCGGCCGGGCCGCCGACCCGGTGCTCTTCTACACGGCGGTCAAGGAGATCGCCAAGGCGTGCGGCTCGACCGGCTGGGTCGCCTCCGTGGTCGGCGTCCACCCCTGGCACGTCGCCCTGTACGACCCCCGCGCCCAGCAGGAGGTGTGGGGCCAGGACCCGAAGACCCGGATCGCCTCCTCGTACGCACCCACCGGCAAGGCCTCCGCGACCGGCGGCGGCTTCCGGCTCTCCGGCCGCTGGCACTTCTCCTCCGGCTGCGACCACGCCCGCTGGGCCCTCCTCGGCTGCCTCGTCACCGACGCCGGGGGCGACCCCGTCGACATGCGGACCTTCCTCGTGCCCCGGTCCGAGTACCGCGTCGACGACGTGTGGGACACCGTCGGCCTGCGCGGCACCGGCAGCAACGACGTCGTCGTCGAGGACGTCTTCGTCCCCGAGCACCGCGCCCTGAGCTTCGGACCGGTCACCGCCCTGAAGGTGCCCGGCCACGAGATCAACCCCGAGCCGCTGTACCGGCTGCCCTACGCCGGGGTGTTCACCACCACCATCTCCACCCCGATCGTCGGCATCGCCGAAGGCGCCTTCGACGCGTACACCGAGGCCACCCGGCAGCGGATCCGCGTCTCGTACGGCCAGAAGGTCGCCGAGGACCCCTTCGCCCAGGTCCGCATCGCCCGCGCCGCGAGCGACATCGACGCGGCCTGGCTCCAACTCTCCCGGAACATGCGCGAGATGTACGGGCACGCCGAACGCGGCGAGGAGATCCCGATGGAACTGCGCACCCGCACCCGCCGGGACCAGGTGCTCGCCACCGAACGCGCCGTGGCCGCCGTCGACCTGCTCATGGAGAACTCCGGCGGCAACGCCATGCGCACCGGCCCCGGACCCGTCCAGCGCGCCTGGCGCGACGCTCACACCGGCCGCGGCCACGCCGCCAACGACCCCGAGCGGGCCCTGGTCATGAGCGGCCAGAGCGCGCTCGGCATCGACATCCACGACACCATGGCCTGAGAGGCGCCACAGATGACCGAGCCCACCTATGAGTCGACCTCCCGCACCGTCAAGGCGGCGGGGCTCACCCTCCACTACCACGAGGCCGGGCCCGCCGGCCGCCCGGACGAGGCCCCCGTCGTCATCATGCTCCACGGCGGCGGTCCCGGCGCCTCCGGCTGGAGCAACTTCGGCGGCAACCTCCCCGTCCTCGCCCGGCACTTCCGCACCCTCCTCGTCGACCAGCCCTGCTACGGCCGCTCGGACAAGCCCGAACTCGACAAGGACTACTTCAGCTTCAGCGCGGACGCCGTCGCCGCCCTCATGGCCGAACTGGGCATCCCACGGGCCCATCTCATCGGCAACTCCCTCGGCGGCGGCACCGCCGTCCGCATGGCCCTGGACCACCCGGACAAGGTCGGCAAGCTCCTCCTGATGGGCCCCGGCGGCGTCTCCGTCAACCTCTTCGCCCCCGACCCCACCGAAGGCATCAAACGGCTCTTCGAGTTCAACACCGCGGCGGAGCCCACCAAGGAGCAGCTGCGCGGCTTCCTCGGCGTCATGGCGTACGACCAGGCGATCGTCACCGACGAACTGGTCGAGGAGCGCTGGGCCTCGGCCACCGACCCCGACACCCGGCTCGGCAGCGCCCGCATGGCGGCCTCCTTCGCCGAACCCGCCTGGGCCGCGGACACGATGCTCTGGCGCGAGGCCCACCGGATCACCCAGCCGGTGCTGCTCACCTGGGGCCGCGAGGACCGCGTCAACCCCCTCGACGGCGCGCTGGTCGCCCTCAGGACCATCCCCGACGCCCGTCTGCACGTCTTCCCGCACTGCGGGCACTGGGCCCAGACCGAGCAGGCCGACGAGTTCAACCGCCTCGCCGTCGACTTCCTCTCCCACTGACCCCGGCCGACCCGTACCCCGTCACCCCCCCCGACCCTTCGTCACGACACGTGAGGTGCACACCATGGACATCCGCGCTCTCGGCTACCTCCGGCTGGAGACCACCACGCTGGACGAGTGGCGTCGCTACGCCCTCGACGTCCTCGGCATGGTGGAGGCGGCCGGCACCACCGAGGACACCCTCTGCCTGCGCCTGGACGACCGCGCCTACCGCATCGTCGTCCGGGCGGGCGGCAGCGACCGCCTCCTCGCCGCCGGCTGGGAGGTGGCGAACGCCGCCGCACTGGCCCGCGCCGCCGAGGAACTGGAGGCGGCCGGGATCGCCGTCAAGACCGCCGACGACGCCGAACTCGCCGAACGCCGCGTCCGGGGCCTGATCCACCTCACGGACCCGTGCGGGAACCCGCTGGAGATCTACTGGGGCCAGGCCCAGGACCACACGGCGCTCGGCACCCCGTACGGCAACCGCTTCGTCACCGGCGACGACCTCGGCCTCGGTCACGTCGTCCTCCCCGTCCCCGACGTGGAGGCCGCGCTCGACTTCTACGAGAACCTGCTCGGCTTCCAGCTCCGCGACTCGATGAAGCTGCCGCCGCAGGCCGTCCCGACCGCCGCCGGGCAGCGGGACTTCCACTGGATGCACTTCCTCAGCCCCAACCGCCGCCACCACAGCCTCGGGCTCTACCCCGGCGCGCTGCCGCCCGGCATCGTCCACTTCATGGTCGAGCTGGAGACCCTCGACGACGTGGGCCGGGGACTCGACCGCATGCACGCGGCGGGCATCCCCATCGCCTCCAGCCTCGGCCGCCACACCAACGACCACATGGTGTCGTTCTACGCGCAGGCGCCCGGCGGCTTCCAGGTGGAGTACGGCTGGGACGGCCTCGTCGTCGACCCCGCCACCTGGGTCGCCAAGGAGATCACCGCCGACAGCTTCTGGGGCCACCAGTGGAACGGCTGATCGACCCCTCCGAGTTCCGCGAGGTCCTCGGACGCTTCGCGAGCGGCATCACGGTGGTGGCGACACTCGACGCGGACGGCGCGGAGCCCGTCGGGTTCGCCTGCCAGTCCTTCGCCTCGCTGTCCCTCGACCCCCCGCTGGTCATGCTGGCCGTCGGCCGGAACTCCACCAGCTGGCCGAGGATCGAACGGTCGGGCCGCTTCTGCGTCAACATCCTCGCCGAGGACCAGCGGGCCACCTGCGCCGCGCTCGGCCGCAGCGGCCCCGACAAGTTCGCGGCCGTGCCCTGGAGCGTCAGCGAGCACGGGACCGTCCGCGTCGACGGCGCCCTGGCCCACGTGGAGTGCGAACTGCACGCCGTCCACGAGGCGGGGGACCACCACCTGGTCACCGCTCAGGTCGTCGCGCTCGACGCCGGAGAGGACGGCCGACCGCTGCTGTTCTTCCGCAGCCGCTACGCCGTGGGCGCCTTCTGATGCCCCTCGACGCCGACCGGATGACCTCCGCACCGCCGGTCCGCACCCCCGTCCGCTGGGACGAGCGCGACGTACGGCTCTACCACCTGGCGCTCGGCGCGGGCGTCCCCGAGACCGACCCCCGCGAACTGCGGTACGTCTACGAGGGCCACCCGAGCGGCCTCCAGGCGCTGCCCACCTTCGGCGTGGTCGCCGGCGGCACCGGCGGCGTCGGGTTCCAGGTCTTCGACCTGCCGGGCGCCGACATCGACCTGGCGAACGTGCTGCACGGCGGGCAGGAGATCACCGTCCACCGCCCGCTGCCCGCCGCCGCCCGGGCCACCGCGGAAACCCGGGTCGCGGCCGTGTACGACAAGGGCGGAGCGGCCGTCGTCGTCCAGGAGTCCACCCTCCTCGGCGAGGACGGCGCGCCCCTGCTCACCCAGCGCAACCACATCTTCGTCCGCGGGGAGGGCGGCTTCGGCGGCGACCGAGGCCCCTCCGAGCGCCTCCCCGCCCCCGACCGGGCCCCCGACCTGGTGACGGAGATCCCGACGCTCCGGCAGCAGGCCCTGCTCTACCGGCTCACCGGGGACTGGAACCCGCTGCACGCCGACCCCGCGACCGCCCGCCGCGCCGGGTACGACCGCCCCGTCCTGCACGGGCTCTGCTCCTTCGGGATCGCGGTCAAGGCCGTCACCGACCGCCTCCTCGACGGCGACGCGAGCAGGGTGGCCGACTGCCGCACCCGCTTCGCCGGGGTGTTCCTCCCCGGCGAGACCCTCCGGCTGCGCGTCTGGAAGACCGCCGACGGCCACCGGCTCACGGCCACGGCCGCGGACCGCTCCGACGCACCGGTCCTCACCGACGCCCGCATCACCGCACGCTGACGACCAGGGAGAACGCGATGAACGACACGTGGGACCACACGTACGACGTGGTGGTCGTCGGCTCCGGCGCGGCCGGCCTCGCCGCCGCCGTCACCGCACGGCTGCGCGGACTGACCGTCCTGGTGGTGGAGAAGACCGACCTCTACGGCGGTTCGACCGCCCTGTCCGGGGGCGCGATCTGGGTCCCGGGCAACTTCCACCTGGACGCCGCCGGGATCGGCGACACCCCCGAGAAGGCCCGCGCCTACCTGGACGCCACCGTCGGCGACCGGGTCCCCGCCGAACGCAAGGACGCCTACCTCGCCCACGGGCCGCGGATGGTGCGCGAGTTCCACGACCGCACCGCCATCCGGTTCGTCCACACCCCCGGCTACTCCGACTACTACCCCGAGCGGCTCGGCGGCTCCCCGCAGGGCCGCTCCATCGAACCGCAGGTCTTCGACCTGCGGAAGCTCGGCCCCGAGCAGCGGGCCACGATGCGCCGCGCCGGACTGCCCACGTACGGCCTCACCATCACCTCCAAGGACTTCCGGCAGCTCAACATGGTCGGACGCACCTGGGCCGGCCGCCGCACCGCGCTCACGGTCGGCCTCCGCGCGGTCCGGGCCAGGCTCGCCCGGCAGGAGCCCCTCTCCCTCGGCGAGGCGCTGATCGCCCGCATGCGGTACTCGCTCGACACGCTCGGCGGCGAACTCTGGCTCTCCGCCCCGCTGACCGGACTGGTCGAGAAGGACGGACGGGTCCTCGGCGTCCGGGTCACCAGGGAGGGACGCGAACTCACCGTCCGCGCGAACGGCGGTGTCGTCCTCGCCTCGGGAGGCTTCTCCCACGACCAGCGCCTCCGCGAGAAGCACCTGCCCGCCCCCACCTCCACCGCGTGGAGCTCGGCGGCCGAGGGCCAGACCGGCGACGCCCTGCAACCCGCCGTGGCCATCGGCGCCGCGACGGACCTCATGGACCGGGTCTGGGGCGCCCCCTCCGTGGTGCCCCCCGAGGGCAAGCCGTTCTTCCTCGTCGCCGACCGGGGCATCCCCGGCATGGTCGTCGTCGACACGTCGGGGGAGCGGTACACCAACGAGGCCGCCCCGTACCACGAGTTCGTCGACGCCATGTACGCCAACGACCGACCCGGGGCGGGCACCGTGCCGTCCTGGCTCCTCCTCGACGCCACCTCGAAGTCCCGCTACGTCTTCCTGGGCCTCCTCCCCGGCCGGCCCTTCCCCAGGGCGTGGCTGGAGGGCGGCTTCGTCAGGAGGGCCGCAACCGTCGAGGAACTGGCCGTACGCATCGGCGTCGCCCCGCGGCGGCTGCGCGCCACCGTGGACCGCTTCAACGGCTTCGCCCGCGCCGGCCGCGACGAGGACTTCCACCGCGGCGACAGCGTCTACGACCGCTATTACGGCGACCCGACCCTGCCCTGTCCCAACCTGGCGCCGCTGGAGAAGGGCCCGTACTACGCGATCCCCGTCCACCCCGGCGACATCGGCACCAAGGGCGGTCTGGTCACCGACGCCACCGCCCGCGTCCTGCGGGAGGACGGCACCGCCATCGACGGCCTGTACGCCTCGGGCAACGTCTCCGCCGCCGTCATGGGAGAGACCTACCCCGGCCCCGGCGCGACCATCGGTCCCGCCATGACCTTCGGCCGGCTCGCGGTCGACCACATCGCCCGCACCGCCCCGGCCGGGCCGCGGTGAACCCGACGACGGCCCCCGGAGAGCCCTGCCCGGCGGCGGACCTGCGGGGGCGGACCGTGGTCATCACCGGTGGGGCGCGGGGGATCGGTGCGGCGTCCGCCCTGGCGGCCGTCGAGGCCGGCGCCCGGGTCGTGCTCACGGACGTCCTGGAGGAGGAGGGCCGGAGCACCGCCCGCCGGCTGGGCGGCGACGCCCGGTTCGTCCGGCACGACGTCACCTCGGAGGACGACTGGAGCGCGGCCGTCGCCTTCGCGGCCGCCGCCTTCGGGCGGGTGGACGGACTGGTCAACAACGCGGGCGTGTCCGGCGGCTCCCACCTCCTGGAGGAACAGTCGGCCGAGGCGTTCCGCCGCGTCCTCGACATCGACCTCACCGGCGTCTTCCTCGGCATGCGGGCGGTCATCCCCGCGATGCGCGAGAACGGCGGCGGCTCCATCGTCAACGTCTCCTCCGCGGCCGGACTCATGGGCCTGGCGCGGACCGCCGGCTACGGCGCCGCCAAATGGGGCGTGCGCGGACTCACCAAGCTCGGCGCCGTGGAGCTCGCCCCGGACCGGATCCGCGTCAACTCCGTACACCCCGGCATGATCCACACCCCGATGACCGCCCACCTCGGGATCGAGCGCGCCGCGGGGCACTTCCCGGACACCCCGCTGGGCCGGGTCGGCGAGCCCCGGGAGATCGCGCACGCCGTCGCCTTCCTGCTCTCGGACGCCGCCTCGTACGTGACTGGCGCCGAACTGGCCGTCGACGGCGGCTGGACCACCGGCCCGCCCCTCCGACCCACCGAGGAGAACCGCTGATGCCCGTCGATCTGACAGGAAAGGTCGCGCTGGTCACCGGCGCGGCCCGCGGCATGGGCGAGGCCGAGGCCCGCCTGTTCGCCGCGCTGGGAGCGAAGGTCGTCCTCACCGACGTCCTGGAGCGGGAAGGGGAGGCGGTGGCCGCCTCCCTGGGACCCGCCGCCCGCTTCGTCCGCCACGACGTCACCGACGAGCGGTCCTGGGCGGCCGCGGTCGACGCCGCCGTGGACGCCTTCGGCCGACTCGACGTCCTCGTCAACAACGCCGCGATCTACTCGACCTCGCCCATCGCGGAGGAGGACCCCGCCCGGCTGGAGGCGATCCTCCGCGTCAACCTGATCGGCCCCTTCCTCGGCGTCCGCGCCGTCGCCACGACGATGCGCGCGGGCGGCGGCGGGTCCGTCGTCAACATCTCCTCGCAGGCCGGCCTCCAGGGCCTGTGGGGACACGGCGCGTACGGCGCCGCGAAGTGGGGACTGCGCGGCCTCACCAGGACGGCCGCCCTGGAGCTCGGCCCGGACGGCATCCGCGTCAACTCCGTCCACCCCGGAGCCGTCGCCACCGCCATGACCGCCCACCTCGGCGGCAGGGAGCACCCCGCCGCGCCCCTCGGGCGGGTGGGGGAGCCCGAGGAGGTCGCCCACCTCGTGGCCTTCCTCGCCTCCGACGACGCCTCGTACCTGTCCGGAGCGGAACTCGCCGTGGACGGCGGCGCGTCCGCGGGCCGCATGCCGGTCCTCGCACCGAAGGGAGCGGACACGTGAACCGACCCCCGCACCGGCCCCGCACCGGCCCCGACCCCGCGGTCCGGAACCTCATCGACCTGGCCACCGCGGCCTTCCCCCCGCTCGCCACGGAGATGACGGACATCGCGGACGTGCGGGCCTTCCTCGCCGCCCGGCCCCGGCCGGACGGCCCGGCGCCCGCCGTCGCCCGCGTCTCGGACCGGGACGCCGACGGCGTGCCCGTCCGGGTCTACGACCCCGCCGTCCACGCGACCGCCCCCGTGATCGTGTTCTGCCACGGGGGCGGCTTCGTCCTCTGCGACCTCGACAGCCACGACGCCTTCTGCCGCTCCCTCGCGCGCGCCACGGAGGCGGTCGTCGTCTCCGTCGACTACCGCCGGGCCCCCGAGCACCCCTTCCCCGCCGCCCCCGAGGACGCCTACACGGCGCTGTCGTGGACGGCGGCGGCCTTCCCGGGCCGCCGGATCGCCGTCGCGGGGGACAGCGCCGGCGCCAACCTGGCCACCGTCCTCACCCTGCTCGCCCGCGACCGCGGCGGCCCGGCGATCACCTGCCAGGCCCTCTACTACCCGATGCTCGACCCGACCCGCTCCCGCGCCTCGCACCGCGAGAACGCCCAGGGGTACTTCCTCACCGCCGACCACCTCCGCTGGTACTGGGACGCCTACGTGCCCCGCCCGGCGGACCGCACCAGCCCCTACGCGGCCCCGCTGGCCGGCGCCGACCTGTCCGGGCTTCCACCGGCCCAGCTCGTCACCGCCGGCTTCGACCCCCTGCGGGACGACGGACTGGCCTACGCGACCGCCCTCGCCTCGGCCGGCGTCTCCGTGACGGTCCACCACCACGCCGGCATGTTCCACGGCTTCCTGTCCATGGCGGGCGCCCTGCCCGCGGCCGCCGAGGCCCGCGAGACCGCCTTCGCGACCCTGCGCGGGGCCCTCGCCCCCGGCTGACCGCCGGACGCGGGTGCGCCCCGTCCCCACCCGACCGAGCGGGGACGGGGCGCACCCGCATGCCGCGGGCACCTCACTCCGGTATCAGGGTGAACCCCTTGTACCCGGAGGCCGCCACGTCCGCGATGATCTCCCCGTACACCCCGAAGCCGCCGATGAACGGCATGAACACCCGTGGCTTCCCGGGGATGTTCGCCCCGAGGTACCAGGAGTCCGCCGCCGGGAACAGCGTGGCCGCCGCCCGGTCGCGGCACTGCGCGACCCACTCCTCGACGGCCTCCCCGCTCGCCTCGATCGCCCGGTGGCCCCGCTCGTCCAGATGGGCCAGACAGTCGGCGAGCCAGTCGACGTGCTGCTCCGCGCACAGCACCACATTGGCCATGACGGAGGGGCTGCCGGGACCGGTGAGGTTGAACAGGTTCGGGAAGCCGTCGACCCCCAGGCCGAGATAGGTGCGGGGACCCCCGCTCCAGACGTCCTTCAGCCTCCGGCCGCCCCGCCCCCGCACCTCCACCCGGTCGAGCGCGCCGGTCATCGCGTCGAAGCCGGTCGCGAACACGATCGCGTCCAGCTCCACACGGGTGCCGTCGGCGAGGACGACCCCGGTGGCCTCGATCCGCTCGATCGGGTTCCCCCGGAGGCTCACGAGGCGCACGTCGTCGCGGTTGAACGCCTCGTAGTAGTGCGAGTCGGTGACGATCCGCTTGGTGCCGATCGGATGGTCCGTGGGGACCAGCAGGTCCGCCGTGGCCGGCTCCTCCACGAGACCGCGGACCTTCTCCTCCCAGAACGCGCGCGCCGCGTCGTTGGCCGCGGGGTCCGTGAGCTGGTCCGGGAAGGTCTTGGAGTACAGGACGCCGCCGAGCCGCCAGCGTTCCTCGTACGCGGCCCGCCGCTCCTCGGCGGACACCTCGAACGTCGCCGAGCGATGCGCCGTGTGGGGCGACCCGCCTCCGCTGAGCCGGGAGAGCCGCCGCCGCTCCGCGTAGCCGGCCTTCTGACGGCGGCGCGTCTCCTCGTCCAGGGGCTCGTTGCCCGCGGGGATGCTGAAGTTGGCGCTGCGCTGGAAGACGGTGAGGTGGGCCGCCTGCTCCGCGATGAGCGGGATCGCCTGGATGCCCGACGAGCCGGTGCCGATCACCCCCACCCGCAGCCCGCCGAAGTCCACGCCCTCGCGGGGCCAGGCGCCGGTGTGGCAGACGGCGCCGAGGAAGTCCCCGGCCCCCGCGATGTCCGGGACGTGGGTGCTGGAGAGGCACCCCACGGCGAACACGACGAAACGGGCCGTCAGCACCTCGCCGCCGTCCGTGCGCACCGTCCAGCGCAGCGTCTCCTCGTCCAGCTCCGCCGAGGTCACCGAGGTCGAGAAGGTGTAAGCGGGGCGCAGGTCGAACCGGTCGGCGACATGGCGCAGGTAGCGGACGATCTCCGGCTGGGCGGCGTACTTCTCGCTCCAGTCCCATTCCTGCTGGAGCTCCTCGTCGAAGGAGTACGAGTAGTCCACGGACTCCACGTCGCAGCGGGCCCCCGGGTAGCGGTTCCAGTACCAGACGCCGCCCACGTCGTCCCCGCGCTCGAAGCCGCGCACGCGGTGCCCGAGGCCGCGCAGCCGGTGCACCGCGTAGAGACCGGTGACGCCCGCCCCGACGACCACCACGTCCACGTCCGCGTCGACGGACGCGTCCGCCCCGACCCGGGGCCGTGCCGCGGGGCCGGGGGATCCGGTGATGCTTTCCTTCACGTTCGTGCTCCTCATCGGATGGTGGTGGTCCCCGCCCGCCGCCGCAGGGCGTTCTTGTCGACCTTCCCCGCCGCGTTGCGCGGCAGGTCCGGTACGGAGCGGAAGGCCCGCGGGACCTTGAAGTTGGCCAGCCGCTCCCGGGTGTACGCGGTCAGGTCCGCCGCGTCGATCAGCGCCCCGGCGGCGGGTACGCAGTACGCGACGCCGACCTCCCCGAGCCGCGCGTCCGGCGCGCCGACGACCGCCACGTCCAGAACGGACGGGTGGCCGCGCAGCACCTGCTCCACCTCCGCCGGGTACACGTTGAACCCGCCCACGACCACCATGTCCTTCAGCCGGTCGGTGATCCGCAGGAAGCCGCGCTCGTCGAGCACCCCGACGTCCCCGGTGTGCAGCCAGCCGTCCGCGTCGACGGCCCCGGCGGTCTCCTCCGGGGCGTCGAGGTAGCCGCGCATCACGTGGTACCCGCGCGTCAGGATCTCGCCCGGTTCGCCGGGCGGCGCGTCCACGCGCAGCTCCGTTCCCTCCAGGGCGGTTCCGGAGGTGCGGGCCAGCGTCTCCGGTGACTCGTGCGGCGGGCAGATCGCGACCACGCCCGTCGACTCGGTCAGTCCGTACGCGGTGCTGACGCTCCGGGCGCCCAGGCAGCTCCTGATCTGCCCGATCAGCGCGGTCGGGATGTTCGCCGCCCCGGTGACCGCCATCCGCATCGAGGTGAGGTCGTACGTCTCCCGCCCGGGATGGTGGACGAGCGAGGTGAAGAGGGTGGGCGCGCCGGTCAGCACGGAGATGCGCTCGTCCCGGATGCGCCCGAGGACGGTCCCCGCGTCGAACACCCGCTCCGGGACGATCGTGGCCCCGCGCAGCAGGCAGGCGAGGACGCCCGCCTTGTAGCCGAAGGTGTGGAAGAACGGGTTGACCACCAGGTGGCGGTCCCCGCGCCGCAGGGTCACCGTACGCGCCCAGGCGTCGTACACCCGCAGGTTCTGTCCGTGGGTGCTGGGCACGCCCTTGGGGCGGCCGGAGGTGCCGGAGGTGAAGAGGACGTCGGCGGTGTCGGCGGGCCGCACGGCGGCGGTGCGGGCGAGGCGCTCCCGCCCGGTCACCCGGTCCGCCCCCGCGAGGAAGCCCGGCCAGTCCGCCGAGTGCAGGGTCACCGTCCGCTCCAGGCGCGGGAGTTCCTCGCCCGAGGCTTCGAGCAGCGCCCGGTAGTCCGTACCGAGGAAGCCGTGCTCGGTGAACAGCAGCCGGGCACCGGACCTGCGCAGGATGTCCGCCGCCTCGGCCGCCTTGTAGCGGGTGTTGACCGGGACCAGCACCCCGCCGGCCGCGACCGCGCCCAGCGCGGCCACCACCCAGCGCGCGCCGTTGGGCGCCCACACGGCGACCCGGTCGCCCGGACCGATCCCCTGCGCGATCACCGCCCGGGCCACCCGGTCGACCCGGTCGCGCAACTCCGCGAACGTCCAGCGCTCCTCGCCGAAGACGAGGGCTTCCTCGTCCCCGTACCTCTCAGCGGCCCAGTCCGCGAGCCGGGCGATGGTCTGCGGGCCCTTCATGACCTGTCACGTCCTCCCTGCGGCCCCGCCCCTCGGCCGGGGCGCGGGTGGTGGAACCACGGCGGTTCGGAGCCTGGCAGGGAGACCGGGCCCGGCGCAGGGGGCGGTTCCCGCTCACCGGGAAGGTGCGCGACGGGCCGGACGGGGACCGGGGGCGTACGCCGGAACCCCCGGACACGGAGGAAGCCGGTCCCTCCCCACGGCGGGGGAGGGACCGGCTTCCTCGACCGGCCGGACAGGCCGGCCTAGGAACGGTCGAGCGCGCGGGCGAGGAAGCGGCGCGTGGCCTGCTCCCGCGGAGCGGTCAGCACCTGCTCGGCGGTGCCCTGCTCCACGATCACGCCGTCCTCCAGGAAGCAGACCCGGTCCGCGACCCGCCGGGCGAAGTCCATCTCGTGGGTGGCCATCAGGATGGTCAGCCCGCGCCGCTTCAGGTCGGCGACGACGTCCAGGACCTCGCCGACCAGCTCGGGGTCGAGGGCCGAGGTGATCTCGTCGAAGAGCAGCAGCTCCGGCTCGGTGGCCAGGGCGCGGGCGATCGCCGCCCGCTGCTGCTGTCCGCCCGAGAGCCGGTCGGGGTGCTCGTGGGCCTTGTCCCCGAGCCCGAGGCGGTCGAGCAACTCGCGGGCCGAGGCCTCCGCCTTCCGGCGCGGGACGCCGTGGACGCGGCGGGGCGCGAGCGTGATGTTGTCCAGCACGCTCAGGTGCGGGAAGAGGTTGTACGCCTGGAAGACGATGCCGATCCGACGGCGGGCGACGTCGGGGTCGAGCCGGGGGTCGGTCAGTTCCGTCCCGCTCAGGTGGACGGTCCCGTCGTCGACGACCTCGAGCAGGTCGACGCAGCGCAGCAGGGTCGACTTGCCCGAGCCCGAGCCGCCGATCAGGCAGACCACCTGGTGCTCGGCGACGTCCAGGTCGATCGAACGCAGCACCAGCCGCTCCCCGTACTGCTTGCGGAGGCCGCGGATGCGCAGCAGCGACTCGCTCATCCGGCCGCCCCCGCCCAGGTGCGCCGGGCCGCCCGCCGCTGGAGCCGGTCGGCGAAGCGGGTCAGCGGGATGGTCACCGCGATGAACAAGAGGGCCGCTCCCAGGTACGGGGTGTAGTTGAAGTCGTAGTCCGCCTTGATCTGCGCGGCCCGCAGGGCTTCGAGCGGACCGAGGACGGCGACCAGCGCCGTGTCCTTCTGCAGGGAGATGAAGTCGTTGAGCAGGGGCGGCAGCACGTTGCGCACGGCCTGCGGCAGCACGACGTGCCGTACGGCCTGCCGCTCGTTGAGGCCTAGGGCCCGGGCCGCGTTCCGCTGCGCGGGGTGGACCGAGTTCAGTCCCGCCCGGAACACCTCGGCGACGTACGCCGTGTAGGAGAGGGTCAGGGCGATCACGCCGAGGATCCAGGGCTCGGAGGGGGTGCCCTGCAGTTGCAGCGCGGGCAGCCCGAAGCCGACGAGGAAGACCAGCAGCAGGGTCGGTACGCCGCGGAAGACGTCCACGTAGACCGTGGCCGCGAGCCGCAGCGGCTGGAGACCCGGCGCGCGGGTCACCCGCACCAGGGCGATCAGCAGGCCCAGGACGAGGATCAGCACCTCGGCGACGAGGAACATCTGGATGTTGAGCCAGAAGCCCCGGAGGAGGTCGGGGAGGGCGGCGCGCAGTTCCGCGCCGTCGAAGAACAGACTGTCGACGCGCTCCCAGCCCGGTGAGGCCACCGCTGCCGCGCCCACGACCACCAGGCCGAGCACGGTGCAGAGGGTGGAGACCCAGGTGTGGCGCCGCTTGCGGGAGCGGCGGTACCGCTGCCGCTCCTGTTCGTGCTCGCTGGGCCGGTAGCCCGTGTCGGGCGTCTTCGGAACGGTGGCCGACCGGTCCGGCGCGGCCGTCTTGCCGATGTCCACAGCCGACCCGTTATCGCTTCAGCTCGGGGACGTCCGCCGAGGCGGAGAGCCACTGAGTGGTGAGCCGGGCGAGCGTGCCGTCGGTCCGGAGCTCGTCGAGGGCCTGGTTGACGCAGGAGGTGTACCCGCTGTTCTTCGGCAGCAGCAGACCGAACTTCTCGGGGGTGCCGCCCGCGTAGCCGAACTGGCCGACGATCTCGCCGTTGTCGAGCTCTGCCCCGGCCAGGTAGAAGACGGTGGGCAGGTCGGTGACGATCGCGTCGATCTGACCGTTCCGCAGCGCGGTCACCTCGTCCTTGGTGGTGCTGAAGACGCGCGGCTGCTTCACGGGCTTGATCTGGTCGAGCACGGCCTGGTAGCTGGTCGTCGCGACCTGCACGCCGATCCTGGCGTCCTTGAGGGCGGTCAGGGACGCGGCCTTCGCGAACCGGGATCCGTCGAGCGCGAGGACGGCCTGATTGGCCGTGTAGTAACTGGTCGAGAAATCCACGGCTTTCGCGCGCTGCGGCGTGATGGAGATCTGGTTGATGTCGAAGTCGAAGGACTTGGCGCCGGGGGCGTACGAATGGGAGAAGGGTTCGACGACCCATTTCACCTGACTGCGTTCGAAGCCCAGCTCTTCGGCCACCGCATAGGCGACGGCGCTTTCGAATCCCTTTCCGTTCGAGGGGGTGTTGCTGTCGAACCACGGCTCGTAGGCCGGCGAGTCGGTCGCGACGGTGAGCCGGCCGCGCTCGTGCAGGCTCGGGTCGTCGGTCGTGCAGGCGGCGGATTCCTTGGCACCGGAGGCTTCGGGGGTGCTGTTCGGCTGCGGTGCGCAGCCGGCCGCCGCGAGCGCGACGAGGGCGGCGGCCGAGGCCGCGAGGGACGTGCGGGTACGGGACATCGGAGGTCCTTAGGGAGAAGTCCGGGAAAGGTGAGAGAAAGAGGGCCGGTGCTGTGCGCTCAGCGACACAGATCGGCCGCACAGCGCACGTGGTCCACGTGGCGGCGGCGTACCAGCGGGGGAGTTCCGGACATGCTTTTCAGCATTCCGGCTCGCGGAGACCGGCGTCAATCGGGAAGTCCCCTGCCGTGGTAACGCGTTGATAACATGTCAGCTGGTGAGATCGAATACCCGGTCGCCCTGGCGCAGTCCGAACGCCTCCGCCGCGGAACCGCCGCGGACCACCAGTTCGGCGAATCCGACGCCGGAACTCCCGACGGTGATGCCGGGCTCGCCGAGCGGGACGTCGGGCAGGCGGTCGTAACAGCGCACCCGGATGTCCCGGCCGTCGCGCCGGTTGCGTACGAGGAGGCTCTCGGCGGCGGCGTAGCCGGGGAGTTCGGCGGCCGGGCGGTCCAGCTTGCAGTTGCCGAAGTTGTCGACGACGGCGATCCGCACGTCCTCGGCGGCGGCCGGTGCCACCGCCGCCGGCTGCGCGGGGACGGGGTGGCCGTCCACCAGCCAGCGGGCCAGCAGGGGTGCGTACCAGAGGCTCCGGAACTGGGTCCGCACCATCTCCTCGATCTCGGCCGGCGTCAGGTCGGCCCAGTCGGCGGCGGCGGCTTCCAGCACCTCGCGGACGTCGGTGACCTGGACCTCCGTGAGCCCGAGGTAGCTCGCCAGCGGAGCGAGGACCCGGTGGTTGAGCGTGCTGACCACCAGGTGGTTCCCGTGGCGGAAGGAGCAGAAGGGCACGCCGTTGGGCCAGTGCCCGTCCCTCGGCGCGATGTTGACGAGGACCACGACCGGCCGGCTCGGGCCCCCGATCAGGTCCGTGGAGCGGAGGAGGTCCAGCAGGGTGAGGGCGGCGGCGCCCTCCGGGTCGGGTCCGCCGAGCGGCAGGACGGTCGGCGTGGAGCCGAACAGGGCGGCGATCCGGGTGGACTGGCGGGCGAGCGCGTTGGGGTCGGCGCAGTCCGTGAGGGAGACGACCGGAGGAAGGGACATGGCGGGACTTCGCCCTTCTGTCGAGGGAGGAGGTGGGGTGGAGGAGGCTGGTGGTGCGGGTGCCGACGGGCTCGGCACCGGGCCGGGACACGAAAAAACGGACCCTCCGTTTCCGGAGGGTCCGTCGCGTCCTGCGCGCACACGGCTTCGCTAGCGAAGCGCCTCCGGGGGCGGGGGCATCATTCGCATCATGGCGAGGGTGGCGGTGTGCTGCATGACGTGCACGCTAGCACCGCCCGGAGCCGTCTCAGAGCGCATTCCACATAGTGGACGAGCTCTTCCGTCGGCGCTCCGGCGCCGGTCGCCCGGCGCCCGGGGACCGCCCGCGTGCCCGCCGGACCGGTGACGGCGCCGTTCCGTGTGTTTGGCAGCCCCAGAAGCGGCAAGCCGGGTCCTAGGCGCGCTCAGCAAGCAGTACCGAACAGCCAGCCAGGAGTCCCCGTCCAGGAAGGCAGCCATGTCGACCCTGACCACAGTTCTCATCATCGTGGCGCTGGTCGCGGTGGTACTGGTGGCCGGTGTCCTGATCCGGGCCCGCACGGGCCCGGGCAGCGGCACGCGCTCCCTGAAGCGCAGCTTCGGCCCCGAGTACGACCGCAGCCTCGAACGGCACGGTGGCGACGTCGAAGCGACCCACCGTGACCTGCGCGAGCGGACCGAGCGCTACGGCGGCATCCGTCCGCTGCCGCTCGAACCGGCGGTCCGCGAGCAGTACACCGCCCAGTGGACCACCCTCCAGGAGCGCTTCGTCGACGCCCCGGCGCAGGCCGTCGCCGACGCCGAGCAGCTCCTCACCCGGGTCGCCGCGGTCCGGGGCTTCCCGGACGCCGACCGGCGCGACGAGCAGCTCGCCGCCCTGTCGGTGCACCATCCGCACCACGTGGAGGGCCTGCGCACGATCCACCGGACGACGCGCTCCGGCTCCGCCTCCACCGAGGAACTGCGCGAGGCGCTGGTGCACGCACGTGCCCTGTTCGAGGACCTGACCGCCACCGGCTCCACCGCGGGCACCGACGCCCGACGACACCCGGTGCCGATGCCCGTCCGGGGCCGTGGACCCGTCCTCAAGCCGAAGGGAAGTGGTGCCTGATGGCACGCGACAAGCAGGAACGGTGGGCAGCGGGAAGCACGGACGGCGACGCGCGGAGCGAATCCGCGCCCCCGCCGCCCCCGAAGCCGCCGCCGCCCCTGAGCACCCCCGGCGAACCGGCCGGCTCCGCCGCGCCGACGCCCGCCGGCCGGGAGGGGACCCCCGTCGGGGCCGTTCCCACCCAGCGCTCCGCCCACGCCGCCCCCGACGACGGGACGCTCCACGCGGCCGTTCCCGCCCAGCGGGACGGTGACGCCACGCCGCCGCCCCCCGCGGCTCCGCCCGCCCCGAGACCGCCGGCGGCCGCGCCGCCCGGCGCGGAATCCGGGACGGCGCCGACCGGGGCCCGGCGGTCCGGCCTTCCGTCCGACGACCCCGGTGCCACGGGCCGGAGCGAGGGGAGCCGCACGGACGCTCCCGTCGCGCCCCCCGCCGCGCCGAGCGGACGGCCGGCGACGGAGCGGCCGGCCGACGGCCGGAGCCCCGGAGACCGGCACGACCCCACGGTCGGCGGCACCGGCGACCTGCCGGGCACGCACCACCGGCCGGCGGCCGACGGATCCGAGGACGGCCCCGCGGGGCAGCTGCTCGACGCCGGTGAACGCGACCGGCTCGGCGAACGCCTGCACCACGCCCTCGCCGGCTTCGTCGACTCCCCCCGCGACTCGGTGGCCGAGGCGGCCGACCTGCTGGAGGAGACCGAGCGGCAGCTCGTCGCCGCGCTGCGGGACCGGCGGACCGCCCTGCGGGCGGGCTGGCAGAAGGACGGCGACCAGGGGCGCGCGGCTCAGGACACCGAGCAGCTCCGGCTCACCCTGCGGACCTACCGCGAGGTGACGGAGCGCCTGCTCCGGGCCTGACCCGGGGACGCCCTCGGAGCACGGGAGGAGCCCCCTGGACCCCAGGGGGCTCCTCCCGTGCTCCGACCCGGCGCCCGGCCGTGTCGGCCGGGTGCCCGCCCCTGTTCCCCGTCTCCCGGCGCGGTCATAATCGGGCCGACGGAGCGGCGCCGGCGGGAGGGTGCGCGATGCGCGGGGGCGACGACACGGAACCGGTCCACCGGCTGTTCGGCCATGACACGGTGATCCTCGCCGAGCCCGGGCGTTCGGTCCTGCGCCGGTACACGGGGCCGCGGATGCGGATGACGGCGGAGGACGGAACCGTCCTGGCCCACCTGCGGGAGCACGGCGCCTTCGGGTACGTGCTCCACGACCTCGACGAGCGACCGGTCCTGGGTGTCGACCTGGTGGCCGGGCGGCGTGGATTCGCCCGCCCCGAGTTCCTGGTGACCGGCCCCGGGGGCGATCCGGTCGGAGAGGTCCGTTCCCCCGGCCGTCTCCACCGCACCCGGCGGCTCGACGTGACCACGGCCGCGCACGGTGCGCTGCGGTTCACCCGCAGTGCACCGCTGGGCCGGGTGTGGCACGTGACGGACGACGCCGACGGAGTCGTCGCCCGGGTGACCGTCTCGACCGTCCGCTCCCTGGACGGCCTCCAGGGCTACCGCGTGGAGTTCGACCGGCGGGCCCGGGACGAGCGGCGTCGTCTCGTGGTCGGCGGGACGGTGTGTCTCCAGGTGGTCCGCCGCTGGCTGCTCGCGCCCGGAGGCGACGCGGCCTGACGGCCGGCCGCGCGTCCGGCTGTCCGCGCTGCCGGACGCCTGGCCCGTCGGGTGTCGGTCCGCGCTGCCGGATGCCTGGCCCGTCGGGTGTCGGTGCGCACGACCGGAGAGGCCGTGCGGTCAGGCGCCCGGCCCGGCGTCGACGTCGGCGACCAGGCCTTCGACGAGGCTCCTGATCTCGTCACGGATGGGCCGCACGGCCTCGACGCCCTGCCCGGCCGGGTCGTCGAGCCGCCACCGGATTCCACTTCTCCCGCTCCGGCGGCACCTGCCCCCTGTGGAACGTGTACGAGGCCTTCGCCTTGCCGGGCCGCATCCACGTCCAGATGGCCGCCATGCCCGACGGGCAGCGCCACCTGTGGACGGCCCGCGCCGTCACCCGGCACCGGGGCGGCTGGGGCGAGCCCGGGAAGACCTTCGCGATCGGACTCGGCTGCGAGATCCGCCACGCCCACCGGCTCGTGTACTCGGACGGGCTCGACCTCGCCAACGCGGCCGCCGCCACCCCGATCGGCATGGGCTGCCGCGTCTGCGAGCGCCTCGACTGCCCCCAGCGTGCGGCTCCGCCCCTCGGGCGTCCGCTCCTGATCGACGAGGACACCAGCACCTTCGTCCCGTACCCCGTCGCCGACCCCTCGGCCTGAGCCGGCGGTCAGGGGGCGGGGGCCAGGGCGCCGCCGGCCGTCCGGATCCCGCCGCCGCGCCGCCGGTGGGGGTGGACTTACTAGGACGTCCAACTATATGTTCGTGACGAGCCCGCGGTGCAGGGAAGCCGGTGTGAATCCGGCGCGGTCCCGCCACTGTGACCGGGGAGTGTGCTCTTCCAGCAGGTCAGGCCACTGACGGAAACCATCCGTCGGGAAGGCCGGAGAGCATGCGCTGATCCGGGAGTCAGGATACCGGCCGTGGGGTGTTCCGTGTTGTCCACGAGGATGGAGCAGACACGCATGGCACCGGTACGTGACCACGACCCTGGTGATCCGGCGGAGTACCCGAACCCCGAGGCCCTGTCCCCGCGTTCGTGACTCGACGAAGGCGTCCCCGCCTTCCCCTGTCCCGCGGACGGACCCGCGTGCGCGCACCCCGATCGGTGCCGCCCTCGCGGTCCTCGCCGCGCCTTCCTCGGATCCACACCTGACGAGAGCAGGCTTCGATGGTCCGCGAACTCACCCACTTCATCGGCGGAAGGCACGCCACCGGCACGTCCGGTCTCTTCGCCGACGTGTACGACCCCAACACCGGCGCCGTCCAGGCCAGGGTGCCCCTGGCCGGACGCGCCGACACCGAGGCGGCGATCGCCGACGCGCAGGAGGCCCAGCAGGAGTGGGGCCGGTGGAACCCGCAGCGCCGCGCCCGCGTCCTGCTGCGTTTCCTCCAACTCGTCGAAGGAGAGCGGGACTCCCTCGCCCGGCTGCTCTCCGCCGAACACGGCAAGACCGTCGCCGACGCCCACGGCGACCTGCAACGCGGCCTGGAGGTCGTCGAGTTCGCCGCCGGCATCCCGCACCTCCTCAAGGGCGAGTTCACCGACAACGCGGGCACCGGCATCGATGTCCACTCCCTGCGCGCCCCGCTCGGCGTCGTCGCCGGGATCACGCCCTTCAACTTCCCCGCGATGATCCCGCTGTGGAAGGCCGCACCCGCACTGGCCTGCGGCAACGCCTTCATCCTCAAGCCGTCCGAGCGCGACCCCTCCGTACCCCTGCGGCTCGCCGAGCTGTTTCTGGAGGCCGGGCTCCCGCCCGGCGTGCTGAACGTGGTCAACGGCGGCAAGGAGGCCGTCGACACCCTCCTGGAGGACCCCCGCGTCCAGGCCCTGGGCTTCGTCGGCTCCACCCCGATCGCCGCGCACGTCTACGCCACCGCCGCCGCCCACGGCAAGCGCGCCCAGTGCTTCGGCGGAGCCAAGAACCACATGATCGTGATGCCCGACGCCGACCTCGACCAGGCCGCCGAAGCCCTCGTCGGAGCCGGCTACGGCTCCGCCGGCGAGCGCTGCATGGCGATCTCCGTCGCCGTCCCCGTCGGCGAGGAGACCGCCGACGCCCTCGTGGCCAAGCTGAAGGAGCGCATCGCCGCCCTGCGCATCGGCCCCTCCGACGATCCCGACGCCGACTTCGGACCCCTCGTCAGCCGGGACGCCCTGGACCGGGTCGACCACTACGTCGGGATCGGGGTCGAGGAAGGCGCGGAACTCGTCGTCGACGGGCGGGGGTTCACCCTCCCCGGCCACGAGAACGGCTTCTTCGCGGGAGCCTCGCTCTTCGACCGCGTCACCCCCGCCATGCGGATCTACCAGGAGGAGATCTTCGGCCCGGTCCTGTGCGTCACACGCGCCGCCGACTACGAGAGCGCGATCCGGCTGCCGAGCGAGCACCCGTACGGCAACGGCGTGGCCATCTTCACCCGCGACGGCGACACCGCCCGCGACTTCACCCGGCGCGTCGAGACCGGCATGGTCGGCGTGAACGTCCCGATCCCGGTCCCGGTGGCGTACCACACCTTCGGCGGCTGGAAGCGCTCCGGCTTCGGGGACCTCAACCAGCACGGCCCCGACGCGATCCGCTTCTACACCCGCACCAAGACCGTGACCTCCCGCTGGCCCTCCGGGGTCAAGGAGGGCGCCAGCTTCACCATGCCGACGATGGGATGAGCGCCGTGACCACCCTCACCGAGGACCAACTGGCGCTCGCCGAAGTCACCCTGGACTTCGCCCAGGAGCAGCTGGCCCCGTACGCGGTGGCCTGGGACCAGGACAAGCACTTCCCCGTCGACATCATCCGCAGGGCCGCCGCACTCGGCCTCGGAGGCGTCTACGTACGGGAGGAGCACGGCGGCTCCGGACTGAGCCGGGCCGACGGCGTCCTCGTCTTCGAGACCCTGGCGACCGGCTGCCCCTCCATCGCCGGCTACCTCTCCATCCACAACATGGTCGCCTGGATGATCGACCGGTACGGCAGCCCGGCCCAGCGCGCCCGCCGGCTGCCGGGCCTCTGCACCGCCGAGACCCTGGGCAGCTACTGCCTCACCGAACCGGGCGCGGGCTCGGACGCGGCGGCGATCCGGACCCGCGCGGAGCGCGACGGCGACCACTACGTCCTCAGCGGAGTGAAGCAGTTCATCTCCGGCGCCGGAGCCTCCGACCTGTACGTCGTCCTGGCGCGCACGGGAGGAGACGGCCCGCGCGGGATCACCGCCTTCCTCGTCGAACGCGGCGATCCGGGCCTGTCCTTCGGCGCGAACGAGCGCAAGATGGGCTGGAACGCGCAGCCCACCCGGCAGGTCGTCCTCGACGGTGTGCGGATCCCCGCCGACCGGCGCCTCGGCACCGAGGGCGACGGCTTCCGCATCGCCATGCACGGCCTCAACGGCGGCCGCCTCGGCATCGCCGCCTGCTCCCTCGGCGGCGCCCAGAGCGCCCTCGACCGCAGCCTCGCCCACCTCGCCGACCGCGAGGCCTTCGGCGCACGACTGCTCGACGCCCAGGCCCTGCAGTTCCGCCTGGCCGACATGGCCACCGAACTCACCGCCGCCCGCGCCCTGGTACGGCAGGCGGCCGACGCCCTCGACCGCGGCGATCCGCAAGCGGTGCAGCTCTGCGCCATGGCCAAGCGGTTCGCCACCGACACCGGCTTCTCCGTCGCCGACCGCGCCCTCCAACTGCACGGCGGCTACGGCTACCTGAGCGAGTACGGCATCGAGAAGATCGTCCGGGACCTGCGGGTCCACCGGATCCTGGAAGGGACCAACGAGATCATGAACGTCATCGTCGCCCGCGGCCTGACGGAGAGTCTCCGATGACCGAGGACGTGCTCGTCCGCACCGAGGGCCGCACGGGCCGCCTCGTCCTCAACCGGCCCCGGGCGCTGAACGCCCTCACCCACCCCATGGTGCTGCGCATCGAGGAGGCGCTCACCGCCTGGCGGGACGATCCCGCCGTCGACGCGGTGGTGATCTCCGGCGCGGGGGAGCGGGGACTGTGCGCGGGCGGCGACATCCGGGCCATCCACGAGGACGCACGGGCGGGCGGCACGGCCTCCGCGGACTTCTGGCGGGACGAGTACCGGCTCAACGCCCTCATCGCCCGCTACCCGAAGCCGTACGTCGCCCTCATGGACGGCATCGTGATGGGCGGCGGCGTCGGCGTCTCCGCCCACGGCACCGTGCGGATCGTCACCGAACGCTCCCGCGTCGCCATGCCGGAGACCGGCATCGGCTTCGTCCCCGACGTCGGCGGCACCTACCTCCTGGGCCTGGCGCCCGGTGAGCTCGGCACCCACCTCGCCCTGACGGGGGCGCCCGTCGGCGCCGCCGACGCCCTGCTGTGCGGCCTCGCCGACCACTTCGTCCCCTCCGAACGACTCGACCGGCTGGTGGACGACCTCGCGCGGACCTCCGTGCGCGAAGCGCTCGCCGAGCACGTCGCCCAGGCACCCCCCGGTGCACTGGCCGCCCACCGGCGGTGGATCGACCACTGCTACGCCGCCGGAACCGTCGAGGAGATCGTCGACCGGCTCGTCGCCAGCGGTGTACCGGCCGCCGAGGAGGCCGCCACCACCCTGTCCGCCAAGTCCCCGACCGCGCTCAAGGTGACCCTGACCTCCCTGCGCCGCGCCCGAGGGCTCGGACCGCTGGAGCGCGTCCTGGAGCAGGAGTACCGCGTCTCGTGCGCGGCGCTGACCTCGCCCGACCTGGTCGAGGGCATCCGGGCCCAGGTCGTCGACAAGGACCGCACCCCCCGCTGGTCCCCCGCCCGGCCGTCGGACGTCACCGACGAGGACGTGGCCCGCTACTTCGCCCCGCTGGGAGCCGACCGCGAGCTGCGGCTCACCTCCCCCGACTCGCTCCAGGAGGTGCCCTGGTGACCACCGTCATCGGCTTCGTCGGCCTCGGCCACATGGGCGGCCCCATGGCCGCCCACCTCGCCGCCGCCGGCCACCGCGTCCTCGGCTTCGACCTCGCCCCGGAGGCTCTGGCGACCGCCGCCGCGGCCGGAGTGCGGACCGTCGACTCGGCACGGGCGGCCGCCGCCGCAGCGGACGTCGTGATCACCATGCTGCCGGCGGGCCGCCATGTCCTCGGCTGCTACCAGGAGGAGGGCCTGCTCGCCGCCGCCCGCCCCGGCACCCTGTTCATCGACTGCTCCACCATCGACGTCGCCGACGCCCGCGCCGCCCACGAGGCCGCCGCGGCCGCCGGCCACCGCGCCCTGGACGCCCCCGTGTCGGGCGGTGTCGTCGGAGCCGAGGCCGCCACCCTCACCTTCATGGCCGGAGGAGGAGAGGCCGAGTTCACCGAGGCCGAACCGCTGCTCGCGACCATGGGGAGGCGCGCCGTGCACTGCGGCGGCGCGGGCGCCGGTCAGGCCGCCAAGATCTGCAACAACATGATCCTCGGCATCTCGATGATCGCGGTGAGCGAGGCCTTCGTCCTGGGCGAGAGCCTCGGCCTCTCCCACCAGGCCCTCTACGACGTCGCCTCCACCGCGTCCGGCCAGTGCTGGGCCCTCACCGCCAACTGCCCCGTCCCCGGCCCCGTACCGGCGAGCCCCGCCAACCGCGACTACCGTCCCGGGTTCGCCGCCCCGCTCATGGCCAAGGACCTGGGCCTCGCCGCGAACGCCCTGCGCGCCGGCGGCATCGACGCGGGGCTCGGCCTGCGGGCCGCCGAGATGTACGCCGCGTTCGCGGAGGGCGCGGGAGCCGCCCAGGACTTCTCCGGGATCGTCCACGCCCTGCGGGACACCGCAGCCGAAGCACCGAAGGGAACCACCACCGCATGACCGCGACCGACTACGAGACGATCACCGTCGAGCGGACGGGTGCCCGCACCGCACTGCTCACCCTCGACCGGCCCGAGGCGCTCAACGCCCTGAACCTCCGGGTCATGGAGGAGGTCGTGGCAGCCACCCGGGCCCTCGACCGCGACCCGGCCATCGGCTGCGTCGTGATCACCGGCTCCCCGAAGGCCTTCGCCGCCGGCGCGGACATCAAGGAGATGCGGCCCCAGGGGTACATGGACATGTACCTCACCGACTGGTTCACCGCCTGGGACCGGCTGGGCGAACTGCGCACCCCCACCGTCGCGGCCGTCTCCGGCTACGCCCTGGGCGGCGGCTGCGAGCTGGCCATGCTCTGCGACATCCTGCTGGCCTCCGACACCGCCGTCTTCGGCCAGCCCGAGATCAAGCTCGGCGTCATCCCCGGCATCGGCGGGTCCCAGCGCCTCACCCGGGCCGTCGGCAAGGCCAAGGCCATGGAACTCTGCCTGACGGGACGGACGATGGACGCCGCCGAAGCCGAACGGGCGGGCCTGGTCTCCCGGATCGTCCCGGCCGACGACCTCCTCTCCGAGGCCCTCGCGGTCGCCGAGACCGTGGCGGGCATGTCGAAGCCGGTCGCCATGATGGCCAAGGAGGCCGTCAACCGCGCCTTCGAGACCACGCTCGCCGAGGGCGTCCGCTTCGAACGGCGTCTGTTCCACGCGGTGTTCGCGACGGCCGACCAGAAGGAGGGCATGGCGGCCTTCGTCGACAAGCGGGCCCCGGACTTCACCCACCGCTGACCCGCCCGGGCTGCTGCCCCTCGCCGGGAGGGGAAGCGGCCGTCGGGTCCGCGGCCGTCGGGTCCGCGGCCGTCGGGTCCGCGGACGTCGTGTACACGGACGTCGGTCAGGACGCGGACACGAGAGCGTGCGCGAGCCTGACCGCGTCCGCCGTGGCGCGCACCTCGCGGACCCAGACGGCCCAGGCGCCCCGGTCTAGTGAGGATCCGGTCGTGGGCGCCCGGGCCGGACGTCGGGACGCCCGGCCCGGGTCCGCGGGGCGTCAGCCCTCGTCGGTACTCAGCTCGCTCCTGACCTGCCGCGCCGCGGTGACGAGGTTCTCCAGGGAGGCGCGGGTCTCGGTCCAGCCGCGGGTCTTGAGTCCGCAGTCGGGGTTGACCCAGAGCCGCTCGGCGGGGATGGCCTCCAGACCCTTGCGCAGCAGCGCCGCGGCCTCCTGCGTGCTGGGGACGCGGGGGGAGTGGATGTCCCAGACACCGGGACCGGCCTCGCGCGGGTAGCCGTGCTCGGCGAGTTCACCGGCGACCTGCATGTGGGAGCGGGCGGCCTCCAGGCTGATGACGTCGGCGTCGAGGTCGTCGATGGCCTGGACGACGTCGCCGAACTCGGCGTAGCACATGTGGGTGTGGATCTGGGTGCCGGGCCGGACCCCGCTGGTGGAGAGCCGGAACGACTCGGTCGCCCAGTCGAGGTAGGCGGCGTGGTCCGCGGCGCGCAGCGGGAGGGTCTCCCGGAGCGCGGGCTCGTCGACCTGGATGACCGAGGTGCCCGCCGCCTCCAGGTCGTCCACCTCGTCGCGCAGGGCGAGCGCCACCTGCCGGGCCGTGTCGCCGAGCGGCTGGTCGTCGCGGACGAAGGACCAGGCGAGCATGGTGACCGGGCCGGTCAGCATGCCCTTGACCGGCTTGGCGGTCTGCGCCTGCGCGTACGTGGTCCAGCGCACCGTCATCGGCTCGGGGCGGGAGATGTCCCCGGCCAGGACCGGGGGCCGGACGTAGCGGGTGCCGTACGACTGGACCCAGCCGTGCCGCGTGGCGACGTACCCGGTGAGCTGCTCGGCGAAGTACTGCACCATGTCGTTGCGTTCGGGTTCGCCGTGGACGAGGACGTCGACGCCGGTCTTCTCCTGGAAGGAGAGGACCTCGCGGATCTCGTCCTTGATCCGCTCCTCGTAGCCGGCGGTGTCGACGCGGCCGGCGCGCAGGTCGGCGCGGGCCGCGCGGAGTTCGTCGGTCTGCGGGAACGAGCCGATGGTGGTGGTGGGCAGCAGCGGCAGACCGAGGTGCGCGCGCTGGGCGGCGGCCCGCTCGGCGTACGGCTGGGAGCGGCGGCCGTCCGCGTCGGTGATCGCGGCGGTGCGGGCGCGTACGGCCGGGTCGCGGGTGAGGGCGGAGTCGGCGCGGGAGGCCAGGTCGGCGCGGTTGGCGGCCAGTTCGGCGGTGATCGCGTCGGTGCCCTTCGCCAGGCCCTCGGCGAGCGTGACGACCTCGGTGGTCTTCTGCCGGGCGAAGGCGAGCCAGCGCCGGACCTGCGGGTCGATGTCGCGCTCGACGTCCGCGTCCAGCGGGACGTGCAGGAGCGAGCAGGACGCGGCAACGTCGACCCGGTCGGCGAGACCGAGCAGGGTCGCGAGGGTGGCCAGGGACTTCTGGTAGTCGTTGATCCAGATGTTGCGGCCGTTCACGACGCCCGCGACCAGCCGCTTTCCGGGCAGTCCGCCGACGCCCGCGAGGTCGTCGAGGTTGCCGGCGGCGCGCTCGGTGAAGTCGAGGGCGATCCCGTCCACCGGTGCCGCCGCGAGCACCTTGAGGGCGTCGCCGAGGCGGTCGAAGTAGGAGGCGACGAGCAGCCTGGGCCGGTCGGTGAGCGCGCCGAGATCGCGGTAGGCGCGGGCGGCGGCGTTCAGTTCGGCCGGGGTGCGGTCCTGGACGAGGGCGGGCTCGTCCAGCTGGACCCACTCGGCGCCCGCCGCGCGCAGGTCGGCGAGGACCTCCGCGTAGACGGGCAGCAGCCGGTCGAGGAGGGTGAGCGGGTCGAAGTCCTCGGCCACCCCGGGTGCGGGCTTGGCGAGCAGCAGGTAGGTGACGGGTCCGACGAGGACCGGGCGGGCGGTCAGGCCGAGGGCGACGGCCTCCTTCAGCTCGGCGACCTGCTTCGCCGAGTCGGCGCTGAAGACGGTGCCGGGGCCGAGCTCGGGGACCAGGTAGTGGTAGTTGGTGTCGAACCACTTGGTCATCTCCAGCGGCGCGACGTCCTGCGTGCCGCGGGCCATGGCGAAGTAGCCGTCGAGCGCGTCCGCCTCGACGGCGGCGCGGTGGCGCGCGGGGACGGCGCCGACCATGACACTGGTGTCCAGGACGTGGTCGTAGTACGAGAAGTCACCGGTCGGCACCTCGTCGATGCCGGCCTCGGCCAGCTGCCGCCAGTTCGAACGGCGCAGGTCGGCGGCGGTGGTCCGGAGGGCGTCGGCGGTGACCCGGCCCTTCCAGTAGCCCTCGACGGCCTTCTTCAGTTCGCGGTTCCCACCCTGGCGGGGGTAGCCGTACACGGTGGCCCGTGCGGCCGCGGCTGCGGGCTTCGCTGTCACGGAACTCTCCTTCGCGAGATGTGTCCAGAGACATCCCGGGCGACGGGACGCGGGCGCGAAGGGAACGACAGGACGCGCGGACCACGTCACGGGAGAAGACCGTGCGTGCCGCTCGCTGTGTACGCCGACCCGCCCACGAGGTCACCGGAATGTCCGCGCGCGGAATCGTCCGCGTGCGGGCAACGGGCAGGTCTTCGGACTCGCGGGCACGCTCTCCGGCCTGACCGGAGGACACCTACTGGCCGTCGCTTCCCAGGACCGTTGTCCGGTCCCAGTGCGTATGACGGCGGTCGTTCCCGCTCACCGCTGCGGGGCAGTCCCGGATTCCCACCGGGTTCCCTCTTACGACGCATCCCGCCTGGCGGACGGGGCGAACCAGCTGCCCGGCCAGACTAGGGTGCCGGATCACCCGGGGGCGAGCCCGCGTCCACCATACGGACGCTGAAATGAGACGGGTGGCCGAGTCGCGCCGGTGCGGAGACGGCGGCGAGGGCCCCCCGTCGACGGCGGGACACCGTCGGCGGGCGGACGGGCGCGGCCGGTCCTCCGTCAGAACCGGATCGTCCAGCTGACCGTGGACCTCATCGTCCGGGCGATGCCGCGGTCCCGGACCGAGGGGCTGCGGTCCTCGGCGGTGAGGGACAGGGTGTGCTTCCGGAGGTCGAGCAGCCTCAGGGACAGGTCGGACACCCGGACCCGGGTGCGCCCCGCGAGGGGCTTCACCTCGCGCCCGTCCAGGTACCAGCGGACCGTGAGCTGACGCCCGTCCGCCCCCGCCAGCCGGGGCACCAGGGCCGTGACGGTGTCGCCCCTGCGCAGCGTGCGGTCGGTGGCCGTGACGGGGGAGGCGATGCGCGCCTCGCGGTAGAAGCCGGCGATCATCGCCTCCACTCCGGGCAGGTTGAAGGGCTTGCCGAGGGACCGCATCAGGGAGTCCTCGGTGGGGCGCCGCAGCCCGGTGGCGTAGTAGCCGCCGCCTTCGTACGCGCCGACGACGCCGCCGTCGGGGGACGGCTCGCCGAGCCAGCGGTGCCACTTGGTTCCCCGGTCGGCCAGCTCGCCGGCGGTGAGGGTGGTGATGTTGGAGTCGGCGGGCTCGGGGCCCTCGTACCGCTCGTAGCCGGGATAGTCGGCGTAGAAGTACTCGTCGGCGAGCTTGCCCAGGGAGTGGCCGGTCTCGTGGATCGCGACCTGACCGGACTTCTCGTTGCCGGCCGAGGCCGTCGAGATCCCCTCGTAGCCGAGGGTCTCGCTGCGCTCGTTGTAGCCGGCGCCGCCGTACTTGGTGCTGTGGGAGAGGACGAGGACCAGGTCTGCCTCCGGCGCCTTCGCGACGTACCCGTCGACCTTGTCCTGGTCGACGCAGAGCAGCCGCTCGATCCCGTCGCACCAGAAGTACGAGCCGAGGGCCGTGTCGCGGACGGTGTCGGGCGAGGGGTCGCCGGACACCCCGGACTGGTTCGAGACGGCGTCCACGGTCCACACGTTGAAGAGGCCGCGGTAGGTGGTGTACGGCTCGACGGCCGTCAGCTCCTCCCACTTCCTCCGGGCGTCGGCGTGGAAGCGGGGCAGCTCGGAGACGGTGTACCCGTCGCCGACGACGACGATGTCGAGCCGGTCGGCGGTGGAGCCGTTGTCGACCATCTTGGCCACCTCGCCGTCGGCGGCCACCTCGGCCGACGAGAGGCGGGAGGCCGGCCGGTCCCGGCCCTCCGGCGGCACGTGCGTGTGACCGGAACCGGCGAGCGTGCCGTCCTCGGGCCCCGGTATCTCGACCTCGACCCCGGCCGTACGAGGTGCCGGCGGCTCCGCGGCGGCGCTGCCGGGTGCGGCGGCGAGCACGGCCGCGAGGGCGGCGGCCGCTCCGACCGCCATGACCGCTCGTCGTGCTGAACGCATGAAATCAGCCCCTTGCCAGGCGAGTTAAGCAAGAAAGTAACCACAGTCAACGAGTCGCTTAACCTAGGGGGAGGGCGAGGGCGTGCGCAATGCCTGCCGCGCCTGGATACTGGGCAGTTCACGAACCTGGGGGCCCTGATGGACGAACCGGCCGCGATCGGCCGCCGAGTGCAGCAGCTGCGCGCCCGACGGGGACTGACACAGCGGCAGTTGGCCGAACCCTCGTACACCCCCGCGTACGTGTCGACGCTGGAGTCGGGCCGGGTCAGACCCTCGGAGACCGCCCTGCGCTTCCTCGCGGACCGGCTCGGCACGACGTACGAGGAGCTGGCCACCGGAAGACCCGCGCACCTCGCCACGGAGCTGCGGCTCGCCCTCGTCGAGGCACGCCGCCGGCTCGCCACCGGGACGGCGGAGGAGGCCGCCGTCCACTATCGGCGCCTCCTCACCGACGCGGAGCACCTCGACCTCGTGCCCGAGCGGGCGGACGCACTGCTCGGACTCGGCGACTGCGCCCTGGAGACCGGCCAACTCGGCGACGCGGGACATCACTTCCAGGCCGCCGAGCGACTCCTCGCCGACGAGCCGCTGCCCCGCCGCGTCCACGCGATCCGCGGCCGAGCCGTCGCCCACCTCCTGGCCGGAGAACTGCGCTACGCCTGCTACCTCCTCGAATCCACCATCGACGAGCTCGGGACGAGCGGGCTGACCGACCCGGAGGCGCTGGTCGTCCTGTACGCGGCCGTGATCGGCCCCTACATGGACATGGGCGCCCATGCCCGTGCCGCGCACGCCGCCGAGCTCGCCCTGGCGCTCGCTCCGCAGGTCGACGACCCGGCCCTGGTGGCCGGCATGCACCGGCAGGTCGCCCGCACCCTCCTCGCCGAGGGGCGCACGGCCGACGCGGACGCCTCACTGGCCAAGGCGCAGGCGATCTACCAGCAGCTGAGCCTGCGCACCGACCTGGCGCACTGCCACTGGATGCGTGGCTACGTCCTCGCCCAGCGCGGGGAACTCGATGCGGCCGAGGCGGAGTTGCGGGCCGCCCGAGACATGCTCAGCGACCGGCGCGCGGCGCTGTTCACCGCACAGGTCGAAGTGGAGCTGGCCGACGTCCTGCGGCGGCTCGGACGGCACGACGAGGCCTCCGGCCTGCTCTCGGCCTTCCTCGAACTGGGCGACCGGCACGGCGCGGTGCACGCGGGCGGCGCGCACCGGCTGCTCGGGCTGATCGCCGAGGAGCGGGGGGACGCCGAGGCCGCCGAGGAGCACTACGTCACGGCCCTGGGGCTGCTGGAGCGCAGCGGAGCGAGCGGCGACCTGGCCGACCTGTGCCGTCTCCTGGGCGACCTGCTGCGCCGCGGCGGCCGCACCGAGGCGGCCCTGGACGCCTACCGCACGGGGCTGGGCCACCGTTCGGCTCCCGGTACGACGACGCTGGGGCCCGCTCCGGCGGCGCCGGCGTTCCCACGGACCTGAACGACCGGCCGGCAGGCCCGGAGGAGGAGCGGACCGCCCGGCCGTTCCGGGCGGCCCCCGCGCGATCACGCCGACCGCCCGGTGACCGAGGCCGCCGAAGGCGACCCCGGCGACCGGGCGGTGTCCGCGCGGGGCCGCTCAGCAGTTCCGGATGGACCACACGGGCGTCCAGTCGTACGTGAAGGGCGTGGGCTCCGGCAGGACGACGTCCAGGACCTGGCCGTTCTGGCCGTAGAAGAACGCGGCGGCACCGACCTGGTTGTTCACCACCTGGCCCACACCGTTCCAGTGGGACAGGGAGTACTGCTGGCACCGGTAGAGGAAGAACACCTTGTACTTGCCCACCACCGGGTCCCAGACCCCGGTGCAGAGGTTCCCCGACGCACACGTGACGGGGCTGCCCGACGACGTGTGCACGTAGTCCGCCCACGGCGAGACCGTCGGCGACACGGCCGCCGCGGCCCGCGAGGAAGCCCCCTCGCCGCGGGGGGCCGGTGGCATGACCACGGTGTGGCCGCCTCCGCCGCGGGGACCGTCCGAGACCGCCGCCTGGGCGGGGGCCGCCGCGAAGGCGGACACCAGCACCCACAGGAGGGCACCGACCACACCGGGGGCGGAACGCCAGGTACGCGACATCGTCACTCCTTCTCCGGGAGTCCCCGGGATCACTTCTGACTCGTGCACAGCGGTACGTCCGGCAGCTGGTTGTCCGGATGGCTGAGGTAGATGTTGGTGACGTAGCCCCCGTACTGCGGCAGATACGCCCACCAGTCGTTGCTGTACGGCGGGACCGAGACGAGCTGCCCCTTCCTCTGGCAGCCCACCAGCACCTCCACGCCGGCCGGGAGCCGGGTCACCAGGTTGTCCCCGACGACCGGCCCCGTCCGGACGGCGACGTCCTGGCCCCACGTCCCGTACCACTTCCCCGCCGGCGCCGTTCCGCCGGGAACGTTCAGCGAGCGGGTCAGCCGGCCGAGGTCGGTGTACGCCTTCCCGTACGACGTGCCGTCCGGGTGCAGGGTGAGGACGGCCACGATCGAACGGTCGCCGGCCCCGACGGTGCCGGTCGTGTGCAGTGCCGGCCGGCTCAGGTCGACGCCCGCGCCGGCGGGCACGGCGGCCGCGGTCCCGGCGCCGCGGGCCGCGGTCGCGCTCGCGGACCCGCAGGTCCCCTGCGCGTACCTCCCCGACCAGCCCTGCTTCACGGCCCACGGGCGGTCGAACGCGGCGGCGATGCCGAAGTGCTGGTCGAAGGAGTCCGACGCGCACCGGGTCGACGCGCGCAGACGCTGCATGACGAAGTCACGCACCGGCGCGGGAGCGGACTCCAGGATGTGCCGGTAGGTCTTCACGGTGTCGCGGGCCGACATGGCCGTGTAGCCCCAGTACCCCTCGTAACCCGCCGGCGGCGGAGCGGTGTCCGCGAGCCCGAGCCGCGTGACCATGCGCGCGACGATCGCCGGGCCGCCGTACGTCGACCAGTAGTGGCCGGCGGCGGCGTCCTGACTGCTGCGGAGCATGACGTCCAGCCGGGTGCGGTCGGCGGAGGGGATCGTGTCGGGGCTGCGGTTCCACAGGAAGTCGAGGGCGATCAGGAGCTTGACGACCGAAGCCGACCGGAACGTGGCGGCCGGGGCGAGCTGTTCGGTGAACCTCCCGGTCTGCCGGTCGAACACCGCCACGCCCGCCGTGACCCCCGCGGGCACCTGGGGGCTCGCGGCCGTGACCGGCAGGGCACCGGACGGCTCCGCGGCGGCCGCGACGGGGTGCGGGAGCGCCGTGCCGGCGAAGGTGAGGGAGAGGAGGGCCACGGTCGCGGCGAGCAGGCGCCGAGGCGTACGGCGAGCGGTGGCGGGGGAGTTCCTTGCGAAGCGGAGCATGGCGTGAGGGGTCCTCGCTGGTAGGAGAGCGGGCTGCCCGGGTGCCGGCGCGGGGGCGGCGGGACCGCGGCGCGGAACCCCGGGCGATGCGCGAGGGGCTCCGCGGGTGCGGTCCGGGTGGCTCCCGGCGGCGCTACGGGATGTTGCACTCCGTCATGCCGGGCCAGGGATCGGTCGACGTCCACACGTCGACCGCGGGGATGAAGCCCCACCCGTGGTTGCGCTCGCCACCGGGAGCGATGCGGTCACCCATGGTGTAGTACCAGATGTTGTTGCCGCCGCTGTGCGGGGGACCGCTGGCCCAGCACACGAACCAGCTCGGCGACGTGTCGAGCCAGCCGATCACCGAGCACGCGGGGATGAAGCTGCCGCAGGCGCGCAGCGGGGCGCCGGCGCGGTTGCCGCACACCCAGTCACGCGTCCAGGTGCGCCCCGTGTACGCGTCGTAGTGACTGACGTTCCGCGCGGTGCACGACGCCTGGACCGCGAGTGGCGCGGCTCCGGCCGCAGGCGGCGCGCTCAGCACCGCGCGGCCGGTCGTGCCGACCTGCGGCGTCGACGCCTGGACCGCGCCGGCGCCGAACAGTACGGCCAGGAGGGCGGCGAGCATCGCCACCGCTCGTCTCACAGACATGTTTCGGCCCCCGTTGTCGAGAAAGCAATGGTCGGGACGGCCCCGTGGAACCGATGAGGAGGCACGGGACGTCGCTTGAGAGCCGAGCCTTCCACCCCCACTCCGTCCGTGTCATCGCGTGTGGCCATGCGACATGGAAGACGATCGATAAGGGATTCATCATGGTTACTGGCGAAGCGGCCGCTGGAGGCGCCGCGCCGACGGGTCCCGACCCGAAGACGCCGAGCGCCCATCAGCTCCGGCTGTTCGTCGCCCTCGCGGAGGAGCTCCACTTCTCGCGCGCCGCCGCCCGGCTGTTCATCACGCAGTCGGCGCTGAGCCAGCAGATCAGAGACCTGGAAAGACGCCTCGGGGTCAGGCTGTTCGACCGTTCCAGCCGCGCCGTGACGCTCACCCCGCAGGGCCGGGTGCTGCTGGCGGACGCGCGCGGTGTCGTGGCGGCGATGGAACGGCTGAGCCGCAGCGCCTCGACCCAGGCGCGCCGCCTCTCCGGACGGCTCGTCGTCGGCACCATCGGCGCGGAGGCGGCCATGCCCTACACCCAGGGCGTGCTGCGTCTGCTCACCGATCGGCACCCGCTGGTCGAGGTCGACCTGCGCAGCCTCCACTTCGCCGACCACTTCGACGCCCTGTTCCGCCATGACGTCGACGTCGTCTTCCTCCGTCCACCGGTCCCGCCCGGCGTCGAAGTGCACCACCTGGCCACCGAACCCCGGCTGGCCTGCCTCGCGGCGAGCGACCCGCTCGCGGACCGCGACCGGATCACCCTCGCCGACCTGGCCCGGCACCCGGTGATCGACGTCCCGCCGCAGGTGCCCCGGCTCTGGTGGGACTTCTGGGCCGCCGACCCGCGGCCCGACGGCACCCCGGTCCGCTACGGCCCCGTCGCCTCCGACCTGGAGGGCCTGCTCCACCTCGTGGCCCAGGGCCGGGGCATGTGCTTCCTGCCGGCCGCCGCCCGCGACCTCTTCCCGCGCCCCGGCATCCGCTACGTCGAGGTGACGGACCTCCCCCCGTCGACGGCGGGCCTCGCCTGGCTGAGGGAGAACCGCAGGGAACCGCTCGTCGAGGCCGTGGTGGCGGCGGCCCGCCACGTGGCCGCGACGCGGGACCGGGAGGCTGCCGGCGGCGGCGCCGAGGACTGACCGACGTCACCCGCCGCGGCCTCCCAGGCGCTCTTGCGGCTGCCCGGCGAGCCGTGTCAGGCCGTGGTCCAGCGCTGTACCGTCTCTCCGTCGTGGGTGAGCCAGGTTCCGTCGCCGAGCGGTACGGCGGCGACTCCCGGCGCCTGCGGGTAGTCGATCTCGGCGAGGGGCCCGAGGGTCCGGCCGTCGAGGAGGAGATGGGTGCCCTCCTCCGCCCACTGTTCCTCGGCCGCCACGACCATGATCCGCTTGTCGTCGAGGAAGCCCGGGGTGTAGCCCACGAACACCCAGTCCTCGGGCAGCACGCGCCCGGCTTCCAGCAGGACGACGTCGGTGCCGTCCTGGGCGCGGGTGAGATATCCGCCCCCGATGTCCTGGATGACCAGCGCTCCCTCCGGGCCGACGCCGACGCAGGCTTCCGTGACGGTGCCCGTCGCCCGGACGTCGATCCCCGCGGCCGTGGAGGTGATGAGGAGGCACAGCGTGCCGTCCTGCCCCATGGAAGCAGTGAGCAGGACCTCGGGGCGCGCGTCGGGGAACGCCTGGAACTCGTACGCTGCGGCACGGGACGGCAGGACGTGTTCGCCGAGCACATCGCCGGTGGCCAGGTCGAGTGCGCGGCAGACGTCTCCTCCGGAGAGGCCGTCGGTTCCGAGCGGGCCGGCCATCGTGGCCAGAAGGACGCGTCCGGACGGATCGGCTGTGCACGCGCCGGAGGCCTCGGGTGAGTGCTGCCAGTCCCGGTGACGGTGCTCCCAGCGGACGGTCCCGTCGGCCTCGTAGACAGTGACGGTCTCCCGGCCGCTGATGGCCATGGCGCCGCCCGGCAGGGGTGAGCAGTACGTTCCAGGCGTATGGGGAGCCGGGTCGGTCCACGTCGCGCGGTCGGTGATCACCCCGCTCGGATCGGAGTCCACCCTGCCGATGGTGATCGCGCCGTCGTTCCGGGTCACGACCCAGCGTGCCCCCTCACGCAGCAGCAGGCCGTCCAGGTTTCCGAAGGCCTCGGTGACGCCGGGGACCGGCTCACTGGCGAGCAGCCGTGCGAGTACGCGGGGGTAGTTCATGCGCGTGTCCTAGTTGGTGTTCGGGGTGTGACGGCCGGGCCGGTGCGGCCGGCGCCCGGGGTGGGCGCCGGCCGCTTCTCCTGCCGCTCGGGCTACTGCCAGGCGCAGTGGACGTGGTTGCCCTCGTCCAGGGCCTCCGTCGCGCCGTACGCGCGGCAGGCGCTGACGAAGGTGGCGTTGCCGACGGACATGTTGTCCGCGTCGAACGCGACGCCCCTGTAGTGGTGGGAGTCGGACGAGTGGTCGCCGCCCGCGATCTCGGTGACCAGGAAGGTGTAGCCCCGCTCCGTGGCCAGCTTCAGCATGCCGTTGAGCATGGCCGTGGAGAGCCAGACCTCGCGCTCGCCGACGTCGCTGTAGTTACTGGTCTCGGCGGTGGTGCCGTTCTTCGTGTCGGTGATGTTCGCCTGGGCCGTGGAGTCGGCGTCGACGACCCCGCTCACATGGTAGGTGAGCAGGGAGATACGGGAGTCGGCGTCGATCGACGCCGCGAGCTGGGCCCGGCTGGTGCCGCCCCCGCCGCTTCCGGAACCGCCGACCAGGGCGTTCCAGGTGTTCGGGCCCACGATGCCGTCCGCCGTCAGGCCGTGCTTGGACTGGAAGTCCTTGGCGGCGTTGGTGGACGCGGCGCCGAAGGCCCCGTCGACGGCGAGTCCGTACCCGTACCGGTTCAGCTGGGTCTGGGCCGCCCTGGCGGCGTTGCCGGTGCTGCCGCTCTGCACCGTGGCGACCAGCTTCGGCCAGGTCAGCGGGCCCACCGAGCCGTCGGCCGTCAGTCCGCCGGCGCTCTGGAACGCCGAGACCTTCGCCTCGGTCGCGGGACCGAACCGGCCGTCGGCCGAGACCGCGTACCCGCGGTGGTTGAGCAGATGCTGGATCGTCGTCACCTGGGCCCCGCTGTCGCCGTCGGCGACGACGGGCCAGGTGGCGGCCGAGGCGGTACTCGGCCCGAGCAGGACGGCCACCATCGCGGTGATGACCGCGGCGACCAGAGCCGGGAGGCGTCTGCGCATGTCTCTCCTTCGTGTGCTGCGCCGGCCCGCGTCAGCGGTAGCGGATGTGCAGGTGGTTGTCGTGGTTCGGGTACTGCGTGGTCAGGCCCTCGGAGATCAGCGTCGGGTCGTTGAAGTAGACGACCTGGATGTGTCCGGGGGCCGCCGCGCGGATCGCCTGCACGAGCCGGCGGGTCGCCGCCCGGTCGTAGGTGCCGGACTGCCAGGTGATCCGGCCCGCCGAGCACTGCGCGGAGTCGGTGCGGATCGGCCAGATGTCGATGTCGAGCCCGACCTCGTGACTGGCGTGCCCCGGGATGTCTCCGCCGTGCTCGAAGCCCGCGTCGCCCATCGGCACCTTGCCCTGGCCGGTGGAGGCGAACGACGCGGCCGCGGCCTCCAGCTGGCCGACGGCCGCGGCGGTGGCCCAGTTCGCGGTCGCGTTGCCGTCCGGGTTCTGGTCGCAGAGGTGGGTGAAGTTCACCAGCTCGTAGTGCCAGACCAGGTTGCGCCAGGTGTCGGGGCCGACGACCCCGTCGGCGGACAGTCCCGCGTGGCTCTGGAAGGTCTTCACCGCGGCGGTGGTCGCCGGTCCGAAGTCGCCGTCGACCGTCAGGCCGGCCGAACGCTTGGCGTTGAGCAGGTACTGCACGGCCTTCACGGCCGAGCCGTCGTCCCCCTGGCGCACCGTGGCGACGAGCTTCCCCCAGGTGTTCGGGCCGACGACGCCGTCCGCCGTCAGACCCTGGGAGCTCTGGAAGGCCTTGACGGCGGTCGCCGTGCCGGAGCCGAAGACCCCGTCGGCGGTCACGGACTGGCCGCGCGCGCCCAGCAGGTACTGGAGGGCGACGACGTCGCTGCCTCGGTTGCCCGAGCTCTGGAGGTGGTACGTCGCTCCCGCGAACGCCTGGGCCGGGGTGCCCGTCTGGACGCACAGGGCCGTGGTCAGGGCGAGGAACAGGGCGATCCGGACGCTCTGCTTGCGCAGACCGGATGATCGGAGCATGGTGCGATCCCTCTCGTGTCGAATCATGTAGGGCTCGGCTGCGATGGGTTGGGGGGGGACGGGGGCGTGGGAGGCGGAGACGGAGACGGTGTGTGGGGAGGGAGTCTGGGGGACGGAGACGGGAGGTGGGGGAGGGGCGGGTCGTCGGTGGCGTGCGCGGGGTCCGCCCGGAGCCTTCCCGCGGACGTCCTCGTGACGGTGCTCAGGGGACCGGGTGTCCGAATGTCACGCCGTGCCGCTGCTCCAGTTCCCGGATGCGCGGCAGCAGGACGGCTTCCAGCGCGCGGAGTTCGTCGCGGTGCGCCGCCGCGAAGGCGGTGCGGCGGGCGGTGCGCAGGGGTTCCCGGACCGCTTCCACCGGGGTCATGCAGGCGGCGTAGGCCGCCCCGAGGCCCCGGTCCGCGCGGACGGCCTCCGCTCCGTCCTCGATGCCCTGGACGGTGCGGTCGACGAGGGCGAAGAAGCCGTCCTCGTCCTCGACCTCGACGCCGTACCGCGTGAGACAGCCGGGCAGGGTCCGGAGGGCCTCGCGGGCCCGCGGGTCGTCCCGGACCGCCGAGACCTCCGGCCACCACAGCGACTGGAGCGGCGAGTAGAGGTCCTTGAACTCCTTGGCCGCGGTGCGGCCCTCCGTCTCGCAGCGCTGCTGCACTGCCCGGTCCGTCCGCCCCGCCGCCCGGCCGCTCGGGGAGGCCGACGGCAGGGCGGGCACGCTCATCGTGAGGCCGTGCCGTCCGATGAAGCCCAGGTCGGGCAGGTCGGACCAGCCGATGTACGCGGGGGGCGGCACCTCGGGGGGCCGCACGCCCGCCCGTTGCGCGCACTCCTGGAGCCGGTTGTGCCCCACCAGTTGGGCGAAGCCGTCGAGCCCCTGGGTCAGCCTGCTGTCGGTGCCGGTCGCGGGCAGCACCATCGCCGTCAGGTCCCGGTCCGCCGGCAGGCCCCGCGCCACCGTCGGCGGCCGGACGGGGCCCGAGGCCGTGGGGAGGGACGCGGCGGAGAGGCCGGGCGCGGCGCCCCCGCAGCCCGTGAGGGCGGTCGCCGCGAGGAGGGCGCCCACGATCGCCGCGGTGATCGGCCTCTTCTTCACAAGCGTCTCGTGCCTCTCGGTTGTCCGGGCGCCGCGGGGCCGCCATGCCGGTGGCCCCGCGACGTGCTGCCGATCCGCCGGGGAGCGGGTCAGTGGGTGATCTGGACCGTGTCGCCGCCGTCGAGCAGGCTGGAGACGCTGAACTTGGTGCCGGCGGAGAGCCCGGTGATGAGCCAGTAGGTCGAGTCGTTGACGCTGTGGGAGCCGTCGTACGCCTGGACGTACCGCTTCGAGCCGGTCACCCAGCCGGACGACTTCTTGTAGCGGCCGGCGTAGTGGTCGTAGGTGCGGGCGCCGGAGTTGTACGAGTAGGTCAGGTTCAGGTCGCCGCAGCCGCTGGAGGCCTTGGTGGCGATGGTGCCCTGCGACTCGTACTCACCGGTGGTGAGGGTGGTGACCGTGCACGCCTGGGCCGAGGCGGACGCCGCCGGGGCGAGCGTCACGCAGGTGGCGGCGACACCGGCGAGGGCGAGCGCCCCTGCGGTGAGGGTGGTGCTGCGGATGCGACGCATGTCGTGACTCCTGTCGTCGGATGGATGGCGGGGATGGGTGGTGCGCGAGGGGCCTGCTGCGGCCGCCGCCGTTCCAGGCCCAGCGGAATCCTGACCATGCCGACCGCCGAATGCGTAGGTCCCGTCGCCCACTCGGGACACTCCCGGGACGGGCGCCCACCGGGACGCACCCGGGACGCACCCGGGGGGACGCGAGGGGGACGGGACGGGGGCGGGGGAGGGACGGGCGGAGACAGGGACGGACAGCGGAAACCAGGGGCAGGAACGTGCACGGGGACCAGGGGCAGGAGCGTGCACGGGGAGCAGGGGAAGGAACGTACAGGGGGAGCAGGGGGGGGAGGAACGTACAGGGGGCCAGGGGAAGACCAAGGCCCGGGATACGGGAGAGGGGTGAGGCCGTCTCCCGCCTCACCCCTCTCCCGTACCGGGACACCGGCCACTCAGCCCAGCAGCCGACTCCAGGTGCGGGCGTCCGCCACGCCGTCGGCCGGCAGGCTCGCCGCGGTCTGGAACGCCCGCACCCCCGCCTCGGTGCCCGGGCCGAAGCTGCCGTCGACGGCCAGTGTCTGACCGCGTGCGGCGAGCAGGCCCTGCAGCGCCTTCACCGCGTCGCCCTGGGCTCCTCGCGCGAGCGGCTGCGCGAGCTGGTGCCAGGTCTGGTTTCCGGCCACGCCGTCGACCCCGGCCCGGTTGGTCGCCTGGAAGGCCCGCACCGCGCTCTCGGTCGCCGGCCCGAAGGAGCCGTCGGCCACGATCGTGGCGCCCCGTGAGGTGAGCAGGTGCTGCAGCGACCTGACGCGTTCACCCGAGTCGCCGAGCCGCGCCACCGGCCAGCCGGCCCATGCGGGGCTGCCGCCGATCCGGGCGGCGACGTCGGCCCTGAGCTGCGGCAGCAGCGCGTACAGCCGGTCTCCGGGGCATTCGGTGGTGTTGAAGTCCCGGTGCCCGAAGACCGGGTACCGGCGGCCAGCGCGGCGACGCTGGAGTGGCGGCCCTCGGTGATCCAGCCGCCGCGGCTGATCGTGAAGTGCTGGCCCGAGTCGATCCAGCCCCGTGCGTTCATGTGGTCGGACTGGATCGACCGCGACAGCTCGAAGGCGTGGGCCTGGGTGTAGTCGGTGCTGTTCGCGGTCGCGGTGTGATGAACGATGATCTTGTGCGGCCCGGTGGCCAGCAGCTTCACCGGGGTGCTCGGCTCGCGGGCGCCCCAGGCCGCGCACCCGGAGATCACCGGTCCGGCGAGCGCGGCCCCCGCGGCGGCGTGCGCGGTCCCCGGCAGGGCGGTCCCCAGGACGGCTCCGGCACCGAGGGCGAAGGCCCCGGACAGCAGCGCGCGCCGTCCCGGACGTGGCATCGGCAGGTCGCTCATCGTCTCTCCCCATGGATTCGGCAGCCGCCCCGCACAACGCCGGGCGGCGGCCGCATGCCATGAGCAACTCCTGCGTCCCATCTGCGAGTTCATCACCTCGGGTTTGCGCCCGCCGGCTTCTCGGGACGCCCCGGGATCCCGCGGAGCACCGGCGTCTCAGGGCTGCGGGGCGTCCTGTGCGGGGTCGCACTCCTGCTCCTTGACCTTCGGGATCACTCCGCAGAGGGAGATGGTCGACAGGGGGTACTCGGCCACCGACAGCATTCGCGTGTAGGTGTCGCGGTCCACTCGGATGGTGGACTCCTCCGTCCGGCTGCCCTTGTCGGTGATGATCACGCCGTCGCCGATCGCCCCGTTCTCCAGTCGCCCCCAGACCGCCTTGCAGGCGGCGCTGTGCCGGAGCTGGATCCGCAGCCCGCGCAGGTAGAGGAGCCGGACGGTCTTCGCGTCCCACTGGCAGTTCATCGTCTGCGGTTCGCGCCCGAGGCAGGACTCCCCGGAGCAACCGGGCAGAGGATGGTCGGAGTCGGCGCCGGGCGTGCGGTCGGCCGCCCCCTGCGCCATCACCCCCGAACTCTCGCCGCTCGCCGTCGGCTTGCCCGCGTCCGACCGCGCGCCGTCCGGAGCGGACTTCGGTCCGAGGACGGCGATCACGACGAGGGCGCCCACGACCGCGCCGATCGCCATGTGGACGAGCGGCCGCACCCGTCCGGCGGGGCGGTGCCCGGGCCCGGCGGCGCGGTCCGGCTCCGGCGCGGCCGGACCTCCCGCGGACGCCGTGGCCGGTCCGCTCCCGGCCCGCGCGGACCCGTCGCCGCCGTCGGGCTCCCGGGACAGGGCCGGCACACCCCCCGGCGCCGGCCGCTCCTCCCGTACGGACCCCCACTCCCCCTCCTGCACGGGCTCCTGCACGGGCCCCCTTTCCCGTACGGGTTCCCCGCCCCGTACGGGCTCGCCCCGGCCCGCCCGCTCCTGCGGTCCCGGTCCCTGCCCCGGAGCCTGCGCCGTCGCGTCCCGGCCCTCGTGCCACCCCTCGCCCGGAACCTCCGGGCCCCGGCCGTCCGGCCGCGCTCGCTCGCCCCGCTGCGGCTCCTGCTCCCCCCTGACCAGTGGTTCGGCTCCGTCGCGTCTGCTTCTGCGGGCCAGCTTCTCGGCGTGTTCCCAGAGGGCGATCAGGGGCGCGGGGTCCTGTCCGACGACGTCCGCGAGCTGCTGGATCGCGGCGCGGCTCGGCCACTGCTTTCCGTTGAGGAAGCGCTCCCAGGACGAGCGGCTGTAGTGCGTCTTCTCGGCGAGCCGGCCGTAGCTGAGGCCGAACTCCTCCTTGATCCGCCGCATCCCTGCCAGGACCCGTGCGCGGACGGCCCTGAGCTCGGCGTCCCGCCGACGCCCCTCGTCCCCGGCCTGCTTCTCGACAGCAGTCATGCGAAGCCTCCCCCCGTGTCGAACCCCCTTTGTGGATAAGGGAGTTCCTCAGCATCGTGCCCCTATCTGCGGCAGGACTTTGTCACACCGGGACACCCGCGACCCAGCGGACTCACGGACCTCCCAGGCCCGCGCGAGTGATCTGCGCCACAGCGGGTCGCGGCGCATGAATCGTCCCGCCCCCTCCCGTCCCGCACGTCCCCGGCGTCCCGCGCGTCCCGTCCCGTCCCGCTCGAGAAGGGCTGCGACGCGACTGCCGCGGCAGCAGCATGACGTCGGCCTCCTCCTGAACCACCGTGAAGACGAGGACTCCGCGTGGTACCCACCCGAACCCCGGACCCCCGGCGCCGCCTGTCGCTCGTCCGGGCGGCAACGTGGGCGCGGCGACCGTACGCGTACGGCGCGCGGGCGTGGTGGTGGGAGGACGGCGTGGCCTGAGGCCCTCGGCATGCCGTGCGGACCCCGCTCCGGGGTCCGCACGGTTCCTCCGCCCGCGCCGCAGCCGCGCGGGGGATCACGGATCCCGGTGCCCGCCGGACGGGGCCGCCCGGCTCTCGGCGGTGCCGGGTGGGCCGGGTGCGGGCTCGCCCGCGGCGAGATGCTCCAGGACCTCCGCCAGTTCCCGGCAGGCGCGGCGCACCGAGCGGCGGGTCGCACGCTGCTCCGTGATGACGGAGGCGAGAAGCAGGGCGGTCAGTGCGGCGGAACCGTTGAACGCCTGGAGCTTGGCCATGATCTCGACGTCCGAGAGGTGGAGGAACCCTCCCCGTCCGGCGTTCGCCTCGAAGGTGGCGAGCACGGAGGCGAAGAGCGCGCAGAGCATGCTTCCGGTGAGCTGGAAGCGGAGCGCCGCCCAGATCAGCAGGGGGAAGACGAGGAAGAGCATGCCCACCGGGCTGAGCACGGCCATGGGCATGAGGATCAGGGTCGCGAGACCCAGCAGGGCCGCCTCCTTCCAGCGCCGTACGCGGAACCGTCCGGCCGGCCCCGCGAGGACGAGGAGGAGCGGGGCGACGAGCAGCACCCCCATCGTGTCGCCCACCCACCAGGCCAGCCAGACGGGCCAGAACTCGGTCGTGTCCAGGGAGCTCTTCGCCACCTGCAGTCCGACCCCGGCGGTCGCGCTGATCAGCATGGCGCCGAACCCGCCGAGGAAGACCAGGGAGAGTCCGTCCCGCAGCCGCGCCATGTCGAGCCGGAAGCCGGCCCGTCTCAGCAGCAGGAAGGCGCAGAGCGGCGCGACGGTGTTGCTGACCACCGTGACCACGGTGGTGGGCCCCGGCGTGGTGAGGGAGGCGATGACGAGGAAGGAGCCGAGGGCGATCCCGGGCCAGACGCGCGCGCCCAGCAGCAGCAGGGCGGCGACGGCGACGCCGGTGGGAGGCCAGATGGGGGTGACCACCACGCCTTCGACGACGAGGCGGCCCATCAGGCCGAGTCGTCCGGCCGCGTAGTAGAGCACCGCCACGGCCAGCGACATCAGCGCCGTCGCCGCGGGGGACCGGTACTGCCGAATATCCAACACGTCTGCCATCAGACACCGGCCGGGTTGCCACGACCCGGCATGGCCGCCTGCGTGTCGGGGACCCGCCGCCCGGCCCGGGCCGGGCGGCGGGGAGGCCCGGCCCGAGGCGGGTCCCCTCGCTCACTCCCCGGTCGCCGGCCGGGGCGGACCGCCGTCGTGGCCGACGACGAGGACGGCCGCGTCGTCCTCGTGCCCCACCGTGGCCGCCAGTCTCATGACGGCGGTGGCGAGCGCGTCGACGTCCAGCCCGGCGACGGCCGTGATCCCGGCGAGTCTCGTCACCCGGTCGAGACCCTCGTCGATGTGGAGCGAGGGCCCCTCCACGACCCCGTCGGTCAGCAGGACGAAGACGCCGTCGGCGGTGAGCCGGTGGCGCGTGGCCGGGTAGTCGGCGCCGCGCAGCACGCCGAGAGGAGGCCCGCCCTCGCTGTCGTCGATGCCGGAGCGGCCGTCGGCGGTGGCCCAGATGTGGGGGATGTGGCCGGCCCGGGCGCATTCCAGGGTTCCGGCGGCGGGGTCGAGCCGGAGGAAGGTGCAGGTGGCGAAGAGGTCGGCGCCGAGGGAGACGAGCAGGTCGTTGGTGCGGCCGAGCAGCTCTCCCGGGTCCGCGGTGACGGAGGCCAGGGCGCGCAGTGCCACGCGGACCTGTCCCATGAAGGCGGCGGCCTCGATGTTGTGTCCCTGTACGTCGCCGATGGACATGCCGATCCGCCCGCCGGGCAGGGGGAAGGCGTCGTACCAGTCGCCGCCGACGTTGAGCCCGTGGTTGGCGGGCTCGTACCGCACGGCCAGCCGGGCACCCGGAAGACTGGGCAGGTCCGAGGGCAGCATGCCGCGCTGCAGGGCCACGGCGAGCTCGACACGGGACCGCTGCGTCTCGGCCAGCTCCCGCGCCCTGGCGGTCAGCGACCCGAGCCGGACCAGAAGGTCCTCGCTGCTGTCGGCCGGGCGTCTGCGGAACATCGATCACTCCGACGTCACGACAATCCTCGCATCACTCCGTCCCGTCTCCAGCACGCGGGACCACAGGGGACCACCCCGGTACGAACAGGTCCTTCCCACTGTGCCCGGAGGGGCCGGGGTCCGCATCTCATCGGCGGGAGAGCGCGGTGGATCCCAGGGGGGCCCGCTCACGCCACCCGAGAACGAACAAGCGTTCGATGCGAGTGTCGCTCTGGTCTGTGCGGCCGTTCAGCGTTCGACGGTCACTGCGGTGGCCGCGATGCCGCCGCGCACCAGCCACCGGCCGGTGAACCCGCCCAGCTGCCGTCCGTCGACCGTCGGCCCGGGCACGAGCAGCCGCGCCCTGAAACGGCCGTCCTGCTGGAAGTCGACGGCCGCCTCCCCGAAGTCGAGCCGGCTCCGGGTGAGCGGGAACCACGCCTTGTAGACGGCCTCCTTGGCGCAGAACAGCAGCCGGTCCCACGGGATGCCGGGCCGGGCCAGTGCCAGGGCGGCCAGCGGTCCGCGCTCATCCGCGGTCGTCACCGCCTCGAAGACGCCGGGCGGCAGCGGAAGGGCGGGCTCGGCGTCGATGCCCAGCGACGCCACGTCCGCCTCAGACGCCACCGTCGCCGCGCGGTAGCCGGCGCAGTGGGTCATGCTGCCGACGACACCGCGCGGCCATCCCGGCGCACCCCGCTCACCGGGCACGAGGGCCACCGGCCCCCACCCCAGACCGGCCAGCGCGCGTCGCGCGCAGAAGCGCACGGAGGTGAACTCCCGGCGTCGCTTGTCGACCGCGTGCGCGATCGCCTTCTCCTCGTCGGCGAACAGCCGTGCCTCGGGATACCGGTCGGCATCCAGGACGTCGCCGAAGACGTCCACCGACATCGCGGCGGGCGGCAGCAGTACGCCGATCAGCCCGGCCCACCGCGGCACCGACACGGCCGCGTCGGCCTCGGCACGGTCGTGCACGCACGCCGACGCCGCGGCGTCGGCGAGGGGGCCCGTGTGGCCGCCGTCCCCGGACCGCCGCGCTGAGAACGCCGCCGGCGGGAAGCCGTCCCTCACACGGGCACCGTGGCGTCGTCGTGCGTGCGTCCGAGCGCGTTCAGCCGGGCCAGCTGGCCATCGGAGAGAGCGATGACCGACGCCGCGACGTTCTCCCTCAGATGCGCGGGCGAGCTGGTGCCGGGGATGGGAATGACCGCCGGCGAGCGGTGCAGCAGCCACGCAAGCGCCACCTGACCGGCCGACACCTCCAGCTCGGTGGCGATGTCGGCCACCGGGCTCCCCTCGGCGGCGAGCGCACCGCGGGCGATCGGCAGCCAGGCGATGAACGCGATCCCGTGCTTCTCGCAGTACTCGACCACCTCGTCGTTGCGCCGGTCGGTCAGGTTGTACACGTTCTGGACGCTGGCCACGGTGATGTGCTCACGGGCGGCCTCCACTTCCCGGACGGTGACCTTGGACAGCCCGATGTGCCGGATCTTCCCTTCGTCCTGCAGTTCCCCGAGCGCACCGAACTGCTCGGCCGCCGGAACCTGCGGATCGATCCGGTGCAGCTGGAAGAGGTCGATGCGGTCGAGTCGCAGCCGGCGCAGGCTCAGCTCGGCCTGCTGGCGGAGGTACTCCGGTCGGCCGCACGGTACCCACTGGTCCGGACGGGGCCGGCACTGTCCGGCCTTCGTCGCGATCACGAGGCCGTCGGGGTACGGGCGCAGTGCTTCGGCCAGCAGCTCCTCGTTGCTTCCCAGCCCGTAGGAATCGGCTGTGTCGATGAAGGACACACCGAGGTCCACGGCCAGCCGGGCCGTGCTGATCGCCGCCTCCCGGTCCTCCGGCGGGCCCCAGTACCCCGGACCGGTCAGCCGGAGGGCCCCGAAACCCAACCGGTGTACCGAGAGGTCGCCTCCCAGAGGGAAGGTGGTCCTGCCGGGCTGTGCCATTCGTTCCTCCTGGACGACGTCCGTGCACTCGGGTGGGGCGCGTGGTGACCTCGGTGGGGGGCGGGCCGATGCCGACTGTCCGAACACGGTGGATCCCCCGGTTCAGGGAGCCATCGTGGAGGGCACCCGCTCGTCGGCCCGCCGGGTCACCTCGTGTCCCCGCTCCAGAGTGAGCCGCACGATGTCGCAGACCCGACGGATGTCCTCGCGAGAGACGGTGGGGCCGGTGGGCAGGGCGAGGACCTTCCGCGCGAGCCGTTCGGTGTGGGGCAGGGAGACCGGCCGCTCCGAGCGGTAGGGCTCCATCTCGTGGCATCCGGGGGAGAAGTACCGCTGGCACATGATGTTCTCCGCCCTCAGCACCTCGTCCAGCAGGTCCCGGTGGACACCGGTCACCGCGGCGTCGACCTCCACGACCAGATAGTGGTAGTTGTTGCGCTCGGCACGGTCGAACTCCATGACCTTCAGCCCGGCGAGCCCCGCGAGTTCCGACCGGTAGTCGTCGTGGTTGGCCTCGTTCCGGCGAACCGTCTCCTCGAAGGCGTCGAGTGAGGTGAGCCCCATCGCGGCGGCGGCTTCGGTCATCTTCCCGTTGGTGCCGGTCTCCGTGGACACCCGCCCCTGGGTGAATCCGAAGTTGTGCATCGCGCGGACCCGCTGGGCCAGCCTCTCGTCATCGGTCACCACCGCGCCGCCCTCGAAGGCGTTGACCACCTTGGTGGCGTGGAAGCTGAACACCTCGGCTTGTCCGAAGCCGCCGATCGGCTGCCCTTCCGACGTGCAGCCGAGCCCGTGCGCGGCATCGTAGAAGAGCTTGAGACCGTGATCGGCCGAGACCTTCGCCAGCCGGTCGACCGCGCAGGGCCGACCCCACAGATGGACCGGCACGACCGCACTCGTACGAGGGGTGATCGCCGCCTCGATCAGATCCGGGTCCAGGCAGTTGGTGGCCGGGTCGATGTCGACGAAGACCGGGGTCAGACCCAGCCACCGGAACGCCTGGGCGGTCGCCGGGAAGGTCAGCGACGGCATGATGACCTCGCCCGACAGATCGGCGGCGCGGGCCAGCAGCTGGAGGGCGACGGTCGCGTTGCAGGTCGACACGCAGTAGCGCACGCCGGCGAGCTCCGCCACGCGCTGCTCGAACTCCCGGGCCAGCGGCCCGCCGTTGGTCAGCCACTGGTGGTCCAGCGCCCAGTTCACACGGTCGAGGAACCGCGCTCGGTCGCCCACGTTGGGCCGCCCCACGTGAAGCGGTTGCAGGAACGCCGACGGGCCGCCGAACACGGCGAGATCACCGAGATTGCGTTTCATGGTCATACCTCCCCGGTGCACGGGACGGTGCACCCGGCAGCAGCCGGCACAGGACGTGGACGTACCGAAGGGACAGGGGTCGCAGCGCACGACGGCGTCTCCGTCGTGCGGACGCGAAAGGGGCGCACGGAACGGATCAGTGCTCGCGGCGCCAGTAGACGCCCGTCACGTCCACCGTCTCGATCGGCTCGTCGATGCCGTGTTCGCTCCGATAGTCGTGGACGGCCTGCTTGCACGCCGGGATCAGGTAGTCGTCCACGATCACGAACCCGCCCACGGACAGCTTGGGGTAGAGGTTGACCAGCGCGTCCCTCGTCGACTCGTACAGGTCGCCGTCCACCCGCAGCACCGAGAGCCGGTCGATCGGCGCGGTCGGCAGCGTGTCGGCGAACATGCCGGGCAGGAACCTGACCTGCTCGTCCAGCAGGCCGTAGCGGGCGAAGTTCTCCCTCACCTGCTCCTCGGAACAGCTCAGTACCCAGTTGAGGTTGTGGAACTCCATCGCCCGGTCGAGCGGGTGGCTGTCCTCGGACGTCACCGGGACACCGGCGAACGAGTCGGCGAGCCACACGGTGCGGTCTTCCACACCGTGCGCCTTGAGGAGGGCGCGCATCAGGATGCAGGCGCCGCCGCGCCACACGCCGGTCTCGATGAGATCACCGGGAACATCGTCCTGGAGGACCCTCTCCACGCACCTCTGGATGTTGTCCAGGCGTTGCAGGCCGATCATGGTGTGCGCGACCGTCGGCACGTCCAGGCCTTCGGCCCGGTGGTCGGCGTCGAAGGTCCCGCGCTCGACGTCCGGGCCCTCCGCCCCCGGACGCATGCGGTCCGCCAGCTCCTTGTCCAGGACGTTCATCCCGACCGGGAAGGTCGGGTGATCCCCGTAGATGGTGTTCGACACGACGTTCTTCATGAGGTCCACGTAGAGCTCGCGGGTCTGCACGGTCGACTTACCTCCGGCTAGATATCGAACAGAGAGAGAATGTGCGGGGCGACGCTTCCGCGGACGCGGAGGGAGCCGTCGTGGTCGGGTCACCTCAGGAAGCCGCGCGCGTCCTCCCAGCCGGCCACGACATCGGCCTCCAGCTGGTTGAGCCGCGCCGCCACCACCTGGTCGAACCCGTCCATGAAGTACTCGTCACCGGCGTGCGGCGCTATCAGACGGCCGTCGTCCACGAACCGCTCGACGACCTCCGTCAGGGAGGTGCCCGGCCCCACCCGGCCCGCGATGTACCGGTCCGCTCCGGTGAGATCCGGGAACCCCGCCTCCCGGTACAGGTACACGTCACCCAGCAGGTCCACCTGTACGGACACCTGGGGATGCGCGGACCGGCGCATGGTTCCGGGCCTGATCCTGAGCAGCTCGGCGTCCGCGCCGGTCTTCAGGCTGTGCAACGCGTAGCCGTAGTCGATGTTCAACGTGGGGGTCCGCCGGCTCACCAGCTCCTCGAACGCGAGCAGCCCCTCCTGGAGTTCGGCGCGTTCGGCCTCGAACAGCCTGCCGTCCTCCCGGCCGCTGTAGTCCTCGCGCACGTTCAGGAAGTCCACCGGCCGGTCCGGCGCGGCCTCGTTCAGGTCGGCGATGAAGTCGACGAGGTCGAGCAGCCGGTGGACGCGCCCGGGCAGCACGATGTAGCTGAGCCCCAGCCGGATCGGGCTCTCCCGCTCGGACCGCAGCTGCTGGAAGCGCCGCAGGTTGGCGCGGACCCTTCCGAAGGCGGCGCGCTTGCCCGTGGTCTCCTCGTACTCCTCGTCGTTCAAGCCGTACAGCGAGGTGCGCACCGCGTGCAGATCCCACACCCCGGGCTGCCTGTCCAGGGTCCGCTCGGTGAGCGCGAACGAGTTCGTGTACACGGTCGGCCGCAGCCCGCGAGCCGCCGCACGGCTGCTGAGCACGCCCAGGCCCGGGTTGGTGAGGGGCTCCAGACCGCCCGAGAAGTACATGGCGTACGGGTTGCCGGCCGGGATCTCGTCGATGACGGACGCGAACATCGCGTTGCCGGACTCCAGCGCCGACGGGTCGTACCGCGCACCGGTCACCCGGACGCAGAAGTGGCAGCGGAACATGCAGCTCGGCCCCGGGTACAGGCCCACGACATAGGGGAAGGCCGGCTTGTGCGCGAGCGCCGAGTCGAAGACCCCCCGTCGCTCCAGCGGCAGCAGGGTGTTCTGCCAGTACTTGCCCGCCGGCCCGTTCTCCACGGCGTGGCGCAGCTCCGGGACACGGCCGAAGAGACCGAGGAGCCGGCCGAAGGAGGCCCGGTCCACGCCCAGCATCCGGCGTGCCTCCTCCAGGGGCGTGAAGGGGTGGTTCCCGTAGCGCTCGGCCAGCCGCACGAGCCGGCGCGCGACCGTCGGGCCCTCGTCGACACCGACGCGGCCGTCGGAGACCAGGGCGCGGTGCACCGTGTGGACCGCTGCCGGCAGGTCGGCGCCGGGGCGGGCGCACAGGGCGACCGGATCGGCCGCGGTGGAGGCTTGCGAGGTCATCCTTCGTGTCCAATCGTCTGCGTCCGGAGGGCCGGTCCGTTCCCCGGGAAACGCGGCGGGGCGGTCACCGGGACGGCACCGTGACGGATGTGGTCAGGGACGTCTCGGCCGCGGACGGGCCCACGTGTATGGCCCTCCTGCCGGTACCCGGCTTCCACGTGCCGGCGGCGGTGTCCCAGTAGCGCAGTTGCTGCTCGTCGACGGGGACGGTGACCCGCCGCTGTTCTCCCGGCCGGAGGGTGACCTTGGTGAATCCGGCGAGTTTGCGCAGCGCCTGGGGGGCCTGGGTGTCCGGACTCGCCCCGAGGTAGACCTGGACGGTCTCCCTGCCCGCCCGGTCACCGGTGTTGCGGACGGTGACCGTGGCCTCCAGCCCCCGGGCGGTGCGCGCCACGGACAGGTCGCTGTAGGCGAAGGTGGTGTACGACAGGCCGTACCCGAACGGGAAGAGCGGTGCCACGCCGGTCCGGTCGTACCACCGGTAGCCGACATCCAGTCCCTCGGAATAGACCTCCTTGCCGTCGACACCCGGGTAGCGGTGCGGGTCACCGGCCATGGGATGGCCGGTCTCGGTGGCCGGGAAGGTCTGGGTCAGCCGGCCGCTGGGATTCGCGTCGCCGAACAGCAGGGCAGCGGTGGCCTCCGCGCCCTCCTGTCCCGGGTACCACATCTCCAGTACGGCGGCCGTCTCACGCAGCCAGGGCATGAGCACCGAGGAACCGGTGTTGAGGACGACGATCGTGCGGGGGTTGACCTTGGTGATCGCCGCGATCAGCTCGTCCTGCCGGCCGGGCAGGGACAGCGAGGACCGGTCCACGCCCTCGGCACTGTCGTCGTGGGCGAAGACGACGGCGGTGCGGGCCTCGGCCGCCGCCGCGACGGCGCGGTCGAAGTCGTCCCGGGCCGCCTCGGGAGTGACCCAGCTCAGCTCCGCCGACAGCGGGGTCTGTTCGAAGGCCCAGCCGTTCATGGTCACCGCGTGGGTGCCGCGGGTCAGCCGCATCGTGGTGGTGACGGTGCCGAACGCCTCGGTGCCGAGGACAGCGGACTGCCCCGCGATCTGCAGGTTGGCGACCCCGCCGACGGCGGTGAAGGCGATCTTGTAGTCGCCGTCGGCGGGGACGGTGAGCCGACCCTCGTAGAAGACGCCCTGGCCGCTGGGATCCAGCTGCTTCCCGCTCGTGAAGGCGGGGGTGAGCGAGCTTTCGGGCACGGGCACGCCGACCAGGTCCTCACCGGGCTCGTGGACGACCCGGGCCTTCTCGCCGGCGCGCCGTGCGAGGGCGTCGACGGGTGCGGTCGCCCGGTCGGGTATGACGTGCGCGCTGCCGTTGCCGGTGACCTTGGGGTGCTTGGCGCTGTTGCCGATGACGGCGATGTCCGTGGCGTCCTTCCCGGTCAGGGGCAGCGTCCGGCGCTCGTTGCGCAGCAGCACACCGCCGTTCTCGGCGATGGTGCGGGCCGCTGCGCGGCCGGCCTCGGGATCACGCTGCGGGCGCTCGGTCGCCTTGCCGTCGAGCAGGCCGAAGCGCTCCATCTGGCCGAGGATGCGGACGACGGACCGATCGAGCGTCGCCTCGGGGACGCTGCCGTCCCGTACGGCGGTCCGGAGCGCGGAGGAGAAGTACTTCGATTCCGGCACCGGCTGTCCCAAGGTCAGCTCGACGCCCAGTTCCTGGTCGAGGCCCTTGGTGATGTCGCCGGTGGCGTGGGTCGCCAGCCAGTCGGACACCACCCAGCCGCGGAAGTCCCACTGTTCGCGCAGCACCTCCTGCAACAGGTGCTCGTTCCCGCATGCGTGCGCACCGTTGACCTTGTTGTACGAGCACATCACCGAGGCGGCGCCCGCCCGCACGGCGCTGCGGAAGGCCGGCAGCTCCACCTCCTGGAGCGTCTGCTCGTCGACCACGGCGTCGATGGTCTCCCGCTGGTACTCCTGGTTGTTCGCGGCGAAGTGCTTGACCGTGGCCATCAGGCCCTGGTCCTGGATGCCGCGGACCTCGTGGGCGGCCATCCGGGACGACAGCAGAGGATCCTCGCTGTAGGTCTCGAAGTTCCGCCCCGCGTGCGGCACCCGGATGACGTTGGTCATGGGACCGAGGACGATGTCCTGTCCGAGGGCCCGTCCCTCCCGGCCCAGGACGGTGCCGTACTCCTCGGCGAGGCGTTCGTCGAAGGTGGCGGCGAGCGCCACGGGCGTGGGCATGGCGGTGGCGGTGCCGCCGAGCAGACGGATGCCGACCGGGCCGTCGGCGGTGCGCAGCTCGGGGATGCCGAGCCGGGGCACGCCCGGCAGATAGCCGATGCCGGTCATGGTCGGCCCGCCCACGGGCCCGGTGGTCCAGTGGACGAACGAGATCTTCTCGTCGAGGGTCATCTTCGCCACCAGCCCGCGCACCCGCGCCGTCCCGGGCTCGGCGGCCGGAGCACCGGCGGCGGAGGGGGCGGTGAGCAGACCGCCGACGCACAGGGCCGCGAGCGCGGATCCGACGGTGCGCCGGATGCGGCGGCCCGTCCTCGTCGTGCCGAACAGCATGCTGACGGACGTCCTTTCTGCTGAGGTTGCCGTCCTCATCGGGGCGTGAACGTTTCTGTCCGTGCCGCCACGATCACCAGCCCACGAGCATCGTGCGCGGTCCCCGCACCACCATCTCCGTCTTCCACTCGACGGGCTGGGCGAGGTGCAGCCCGGGGAGTCCGTCGAGCAGGGTCCGCAGCGCCTCCTGAAGCTCCAGCCGCGCGAGGGACGCGCCGAGGCAGTGATGCGGACCGTGTCCGTACCCCAGGTGCCGGCCGGCGTCGTCGCGGGTGATGTCGAGCACGCCGGGCGAGCGGAAGCGCAGGGCGTCCCGGTTGGCGGCGTTCATCTGGACCAGCACCGGATCCCCCGCCCGCACCAGCGTCCCGCCCACCTCGACGTCCTCGGTGGCGTAGCGCGGGAATCCCGCCTGGCTGCCGAGCGGAACGAACCGCGTCAGCTCTTCCACCGCGTTGTCCAGCAGGTCAGGACGGTCCCGGAGGAGGGCCAGCTGGTCCGGCTGTTCGAGCAGGACCAGGACGAAGTTGCTGATCTGGCTGGCCGTGGTCTCGTGCCCGGCGAACAGGAGGAAGACGATCAGGTCGACCAACTCCTCCTGCGACAGCCGGCCCTGGGCGTCACGGGCCTCGACGAGCGCCGAGACGAGATCGTCTCGCGGCGCGGCACGGCGGGCCGTGATCAGGTCCGCCAGATAGCCGGTCAGCTCGCCGGCCAGCCGCACATGGTCCTCGGCGGTGAGCGAGCTGGTGGACATCGCTATCTCGCACCAGCCGCGGAACAGGTCACGGTCCTCCTCGGGCACGCCCAGCAGGCCGCAGATGACCGCCACGGGAATGGGGACGGCGTAGTGGTCCACGAGGTCGACGGGCGAGCCGAGCGCCGTCATGTCCCGGAGCAGCGACGCCGTCATCCTTCGGACGTGCGGCCGCATGGCCTCCACGCGGCGCGGAGTGAACGCCTTGGTGACCAGCCCGCGCAGCCTGGTGTGGTCCGGCGCGTCCATGCCGATGATGCCGTTGGGCGTCCGCAGCTCCCTCATGCGCGGCGCGTCGTTCTCCGCCTCCGCGGCGTGGCTGAACCGCCGGTCGCCGAGGACGAAACGCGCGTCGTCGTAACGGGAGACGAGCCAGCCCGGCTCCCCGTACGGCATGTGGACCCAGAGGAGTCCTTCGCTCTTCCGCGCCTGCTCGTACGCCTCGTCCAGGTCCAGTCCCTCCGGGCGGCCGAAGGGATAGGAGACGGGCGCGGTCTTCGTGCTGGTCAATTGGAGCCCCATATCGCGTCGTTCGGGTGCTTTCTCGTCCTGGGCCGGATCACTCGGCCGAGCCGTCCCAGGTGACGGGGACCGCCTCGGGGGTGCGCAGGAGGGAGCCGGCCCGCCAGCGAAGCTCACTCGCGGGGACGGACAGCCGGAGCTCCGGCAGGCGCTCGACCAGGGTGCTCAGCACGACCTGCAGTTCGAGCCGGGCCAGGGGGGCGCCCATGCAGTAGTGGGCGCCGTGACCGAAGCCGAGGTGCGGGTTCTGGGCACGGGCCAGGTCGAGGGAGGCGGCACCGGGAAACGCCGTGTCGTCGAGGTTCGCGGACGCGATCGAGGTGATGACCGCCTCGCCCGCGCGGATGAGCGTGCCGCCGATCTCGACGTCCTCCAAGGCGATGCGGGCGAACCCGTCCAGGGTGCTCAGCGGGGTGAAGCGCAGCAGCTCCTCGACGGCGGAGGGAACCAGGTCGGGTTCGGTCACCAGGCGCTCGTAGAGCCGGCGGTCGTCGAGCAGGAGGAGGACGAAATTGCCGATCTGCGTGGCGGTGGTCTCGTATCCGCTGATCAGCAGGCCGGAACCCATCATGAGGAGCTCGGCCTCGGAGAGCCGGTCGCCTTCGTCACGGGCCTGGACCATGGTGCTGAGGAAGTCGTCGGTGGGCCGGGCACGGCGATCGGCCACGAGGTCGGCCATGTAGGCGGAGAAGTCCTCCGTCGCCCGCTGCACTTCGGCGGGCCCCAGGGAGGAGGACACCAGCGCCTCGGAGAAGTCCCGGAAGAGGTGGCGGTCGTCGTAGGAGACGCCCAGCAGTCCGCAGATCACGGAGATCGACACGGGCAGCGCCAGGTCTTCCATGACCTCGCCGGACGGCTCGTCGCGCGCGACCATGCCGTCGAGCAGTTCATGGGTGAACCGTGAGACCCGCGGGCGCAGTTCCTCCACCCGGCGGGCGGTGAACGCCTTCCCGGCAAGCCGCCGGAGCCTGGTGTGTCCGGGCGGGTCCATGGAGATGAGACCGCCGGCGGGCAGCGGGTACTCGGTGGGCCGGGGCACGTCACGTCCGGCCCCGGCCTCCATGCTGAACCGCGGGTCGCCCAGGACCGCCCTCACGTCGGCGTGTCGGGTCAGCAACCAGGCCTCACCGCCGTACGGCATGCGGATCCGGGACACGGGCTCGTGCTCCCGCAGACGGCTGTAGAGCGGATCCGGCGCGATGCCCTCGGGCGGGGAGAAGGGGTACGGGCGAGCCCGGTGGACCGGACAGCTAGACGTCATGGACACTCTCTCGGTCGTACGGGGCGGCGGCAGGGCTCGAAGGGTGCGGGCGGCCGACGGCGATCCCGGTCGCCGTCCGGATCGTCCGGCACACCGCTTCCGCCTGCTCGGTGAGGTAGAAGTGGCCTCCGGGGAAGGAACGGAACGCCGTCTCCCCGGTGGTCAGCCCGTGCCAGGCCAGGGCTCCGTCGGTGGGGACGTGCGGATCCGCGCTTCCCGTCAGCACGGTGATCGGGCAGGCGAGCGGAGCCCCCGGACGCCACGTGTAGGTGGCGGCGGCCCGGTAGTCGTTGCGGATCGCCGGCAGGGCCATCCGCAGGACCTCCTCGTCGGCCAGCACCCGGGGGTCGGTGCCTTGCAGTTCGGCCAGCTTGGCGACCAGCCGGTCGTCGCTCAGCAGGTGCGCGGTGGTCCGGTGGGCGACGGTCGGGGCGACGCGGCCGGAGACGAACAGGTGCGCCAGCCTGCTCTCCGGCGCCTGTTCCGCGAGCCGGCGGGCGGTCTCGAAGGCCACCAGCGAGCCCAGGCTGTGACCGAAGAGCGCCACCGGCCGGTCCAGCCAGGGGCCGAGCGCTCCGGCGACGTGCGTCACCAGAGCGTCGACGGAGTCCACGAACGGCTCCAGCCGCCGGTCCTGCCGCCCGGGGTACTGGACGGCGAGCACCTCGACCCGGTCCGGCAGCAGACGGGTGAAGGGGAGGAAGGCGCTGGCGCTGCCGCCGGCGTGCGGAAGGCACACGAGCCGAAGCGCGGGGTCGGCGACGGGCCGGTAGCGGCGCAGCCAGAGGTCGCCGGCGTCGGTGGAGCCGGGCGCCGTCGCGGCGGACCCCCCGCTCATGCGTGATCCGCTTCCGGACGTCACGGTGTCAGCGCCTTCCACCACGTGCCGTTGTCCCGGTACCAGTCGACGGTCTCCGCGAGCCCGCGATCGAAGGCGACGCGGGGAGCCCATCCCAGCTCCTCGGTGATCTTCCGGGTGTCCACGCAGTAGCGACGGTCGTGCGCGGCCCGGTCCGGCACCCTGTCCACCACGGACCAGTCGGCACCGAAGACGCCGAGAAGACGACGGGTGAGGTCGACGTTGGAGAGTTCCGTCCCGCCGCCGATGTTGTACACCTCTCCGGCCCGCCCCCGGGCGGCGACCATGGCGATGCCCCGGCAGTGGTCGTCCACGTGCAGCCAGTCGCGCCGGTGGAGGCCGTCCCCGTACAGGGGAAGGCGCAGGCCCTCCAGCAGACGGGTCACGAAGAGCGGGACGACCTTCTCGGGGTGCTGGTGGGGGCCGTAGTTGTTGGAGCAGCGCGTCACCCGGACGTCGAGGCCGTGGGTACGGTGGAAGGCGAGCGCCAGGAGGTCGGAGGAGGCCTTGGACGCCGCGTAGGGGGAGTTCGGGTCCAGCGGATCGCTCTCGGTCGAGGAGCCCTCGGGGATCGATCCGTACACCTCGTCGGTGGAGACGTGGACGAAGCGGCTCACGCCCGCTTCGAGCGCCGACCGCAGCAGGGTCTGCGTCCCCAGCACGTTGGTGGTGACGAAGGCGGCGGAGTCCGTGATCGAGCGGTCCACGTGCGACTCGGCGGCGAAGTGCACCACCAGGTCGGTGCCGCGCAGGGCCTGGGCCACCGTGGACGGGTCGCAGATGTCGCCGTGCAGGAAGGTGTGACGGGGGTGGCCGGCGACCTCGGCGAGGTTCTCGGTGTTCCCGGCGTACGTGAGCTTGTCCAGCGAGAGGACGTGGGCGCCGGCCAGCTCCGGATAGGAGCCCGACAGGAGCTGTCTGACGAAGTGCGAGCCGATGAAGCCCGCTGCCCCGGTCACCAGGACGCGCATCCTTGATCCGCCTTTCTGCCGTGCTGTGTGGGGGAGGTGTGGTCAACCGGTGCGCGTCGCCCCGAGTCCCGAGGCGACCTCCATGAGGTAGTCCCCGTAGCTGGAGGCGCTCAGCTCCTCACCCAGCCGGTAACAGGTGTCCGCGTCGATGAAGCCCATGCGCAGCGCGATCTCCTCGAGGCAGGCGATGCGTACGCCCTGGCGCTGCTCGAGGAGCTGGACGTACTGACCCGCCTGGAGCAGGGAGTCGTGGGTGCCCATGTCGAGCCAGGCGAATCCACGTCCGAGCTGGGTCAGCCGGGCCCGGCCCTGCTCCAGATAGGAGAGGTTGATGTCGGTGATCTCCAACTCGCCTCGGGCTGAGGGCTTGAGGTCCTTCGCCAGCTCCACCACGTCGTTGTCGTAGAAGTACAGCCCGGTGACCGCGAGGTTGGAGCGAGGACGGCTCGGCTTCTCCTCCAGGGACAACAGGTGCCCCTGCTCGTCGATCTCGGCGACGCCGTAGCGCTCGGGCGACTTGGACGGATAGCCGAACAGTTCACATCCGTCGAGACGTTGCAGGGAGTGCTTCAGCACGGTGGAGAATCCGGGGCCGTGGAAGACGTTGTCGCCCAGAATGAGCGCCACCCGGTCGTTCCCGATGTGCTTGTCGCCGACCAGGAACGCGTCGGCGACACCGCGCGGCTCGTCCTGGACCGCGTAGTCGAGCTGGATACCGAGGCGCGAGCCGTCGCCGAGCATGACCTGGAACGTCTCCACGTGCTGGTGCGAGGAGATGATGAGGATGTCCTGGATTCCCGCCAGCATCAGCACCGACAGCGGATAATAGATCATGGGTTTGTCATAAACGGGCAACTGCTGTTTGGAAAGCGCACCGGTCAGTGGCTGCAGCCGAGTTGCGCTTCCCCCGGCGAGGATTATCCCCCTCACTCCGGGGCGTTTCAGCGGTGTCTCGAACACGGTTGGTCCTCCGTGGTCACATGGCCGATATGGGGGGGTGAAGACACTGTCCTGAGAGGCCGGCGGACCGGCTGTCGCCTCGCGGACACAGCTGCTTAATGCATTCACCCCGCCCCGGGACCGACATCCGAGAAGAAGGAATGCGGTGTCGTGAGAACCGACGTCCAGGAGTGCCTTTCGGCCCGCGGAGTGGCGGCGCGGAGCTTCTGAACCGCGGGGGATTCCAGGGCGGTGGCAGGGAAGAGAACCAGCGCCGCGCCACTCTCCCGGAACGTTCTGCAGTGCGGCGGGCTGTGCTTCGGACGACTTATCTCTGCGCCTGCTGCTGTTCCTGCCAGGCCTGATAGGTCGGCAGCAGTCCGAGCCGTTCGGCCGTCGCGAGGGTCGGGGCGTTCTCGTCCCTGTCGGAGAGCAGCGGCTCGATGTCGTCCGGCCACGCGATTCCGAGGTCGGGGTCGAGCGGATTGACGGAGTGCTCGCGTGCGGGAGCGTATCCGGAGGAGCAGAGGTAGACGAGCGTGGCGTCGTCGGTGAGGGAGAGGAAGGCACGGCCCAGTCCCGCGGTCAGATAGACGGCGGTGTTGCGTTCCGCGTCCATGGGCACGATCTCCCAGCGCCCGAAGGTCGGCGAACCGATGCGGACGTCCACGACGACGTCGAGGCCGGCTCCGCGCACGCACACGCTGTACTTGGCCTGACCTGGCGGGATCTCGGTGTAGTGGATCCCGCGCAGCGCGCCGCGGTGCGACACCGCGACATTGACCTGGGCCACCGGGAAGTCATGACCGAACGCCTGACGGAAGCTCTCGCCCCGGAACCACTCGTGGGACCTTCCGCGGTGGTCGGAGTGGATGACGGGTTCCTGCGACCAGGCCCCCTCGATGCTGAGTGGATGCATCGCGCCTTCTCCTTCGGACCGATGGGTGGGTGCGGGGCGGGCCGGGGGGCACGGCCGAGCCGGTCAGCTGGAGCGTCTCCAGTAGGAACCCTGGCGATCGATCTGGTGGATCTCGTCCGTGATGCCGTGCTCGTCCCGGAACTCGTGGACGGCCTGCCGGCACGCCGGAATGCAGTAGTCGTCGACGATGACGTACCCGCCGACCGACACCTTGTGGTAGAGGTTCGTGAGGACCTCCCTGGTGGCTGCGTACGAGTCCCCGTCGAGCCTCAGCACCGCGAGCCTCTCGATGGGCGCGGTGGGCATCGTGTCCTTGAACCAGCCGGGGAGGAAGCGGACCTGGTCGTCCAGGAGTCCGTAGCGCGCGAAGTTCCCCTTCACGGTCTCCACGTCGACCGGGATGCTGAGGACGTCGTTGTACTGGCCGAGGTCGATGTCGACGTCCAGCTGGTGGTCGTCCTCGGTGGTCTTGGGGAAACCCTGGAAGGAGTCCGCGACCCACACCTTCCGGTCCCGCACGCCGTGCGCCCGGAAGACGCCGCGGGCGAAGATGCAGGCCCCGCCACGCCAGACCCCGGTCTCCGCGAAGTCCCCCGGCACGCCGTCACGCAGCACGTCCTCAAGGCACTTCTGCAGGTTGTCGAGCCGCTTGAGACCGACCATCGAGTGCGCCACGCGAGGAAAGTCCTCACCCACCGAGCGCAGTTCCGCGGAATACGAGCTGCTGGTGATGAGGCCGGCGACATTGGTCTGGTCCTCGTAAATCATGTTCGTCACGACCTTCTTCAGAAGGTCGAGATACAGGTCCGCTTCGGCAGCTATGACAGTCATTTTCCTCACTTACGGGTAGCAGTGCCCAGCGGGCGGCTCGTTCAGGACGGGGGCCGCCGGGGCTGAATTCCCTGTGTCCACACAGATGAGGTGGATGAGGTGGATGAGGTAGCCATCTAACCCCAGTGATCAGATTCGGGCAAGGGTCGAAAACGAGCCAGGTCTTATGTCGATTCTGTCCGGAAGCGAGGGGCATATGGTGCAGTGGCGACTGTGGCCGATCTGGCCGATCCTTGCTGCGGCGCTGACCGTGTGCTTGCATGTTGGACGTAGATCACCTTCTCCCGATTGCATTCAGGGTGAGGAAATCCATGAAATCTTCAAAAGTCGTTCACAGTCGTCCTGCGGAAGCGGGCGTCGCATGGCCCGTTGCGCGAACCTGCCCCTTTACGCTCCCTGATCAGTACGCAGAGAAGCGCAAGAACGAGCCCATATGCCGGGCTCAGGTCTGGGACGACTCCAGAACCTGGCTCATCACCAAGCACGAGCACGCACGAGCCCTTCTCGCCGACCCCCGGGTCACCGTCGACCCGGCCAAGCTGCCCAGGCTCTCCCCCTCCGACGGCGACGGCGGCGGCTTCCGGTCCCTGCTGACCATGGACCCCCCGGACCACAACGCCCTCCGCCGCATGCTCATATCCGAGTTCAGCGTGCACCGGGTCCGGGAGATGCGCCCGGGCATCGAGCGCATCGTGCACGGGCTGCTGGACGGGATCCTCGAACAGCGGGGGCCGGTGGACCTGGTGGCCGAACTCGCGCTGCCGATGTCCACCCTGGTGATCTGTCAGCTCCTCGGAGTGCCCTACGAAGACCGCGAGTTCTTCCAGGAACGCAGCGAACAGGCCACCCGGGTGGGCGGGAGCCAGGAGTCGCTGACCGCACTCCTGGAACTGCGGGACTACCTGGACCGGTTGGTCACCGCGAAGATCGAGACGCCGGGTGACGACCTGCTGTGCCGGCTCATCGCCAGTCGACTGCACACCGGTGAGATGCGACACGCCGAGATCGTGGACAACGCCGTACTGCTGCTCGCCGCCGGCCACGAGACCAGTGCCGCCATGGTGGCACTGGGCATCCTGACACTGCTGCGGCACCCCGGCGCCCTGGCGGAGTTGCGGGGCGACGGTACGCTGATGCCGCGGACGGTCGACGAACTCCTGCGCTTCCACTCCATCGCGGACGGCCTTCGACGGGCCGTCACGGACGACATCGAACTCGGCGGCATCACGCTGCGCGCCGGAGACGGCCTCATCGTCTCGCTGGCCTCCGCCAACCGCGACGAGAGCGCCTTCGCGTCTCCGGACGGCTTCGACCCGCACAATCCGGCGAGCCGGCACGTCGCCTTCGGCTACGGCCCCCACCAGTGCCTGGGCCAGAACCTGGCCCGGCTGGAGCTGGAGGTCACCCTGGGCGCGGTGGTGGAGCGCATTCCCACGCTCAGGCTGGCCGGCGACGTCGACGCACTCCGCGTCAAACAGGATTCGACCATCTTCGGGCTGCACGAGCTGCCGGTCGAGTGGTGACGGAAGGAGGACACAGCGTGCGGGTGACAGTCGAACGGAGCCGGTGTCTGGGAGCCGGCCAGTGCGAGCAGCTGGCGCCGGAGGTCTTCCGCCAGGACGAGGAAGGGCTGAGCCGGGTCCTCGTCGCCGAGCCCGATCCGGCGTCATGGCCGCGGGTGCTCCAGACGGTGGACCTCTGCCCCGTACAGGCCGTCCTCGTCGAAGAGGGCCCCGGTCGCGCGCCGCAGGACATCAAGTGACCGCTGACCGCTGGGCCGGCCGCACGGTGCTCGTCACTGGAGCACTCGGGTTCATCGGCTCCCACTTCGTCCGACAGCTGGAAGCGCGCGGAGCCGAGGTGCTCGCCCTCTACCGCACCGAACGGCCCCAATTACACGCCGAGTTGGCCGCACTCGATCGAGTACGCCTGATCCGGACGGAGCTGCGGGACGAGTCGGACGTGCGAGGGGCCTTCAAGTACCTGGCACCCTCCATCGACACCGTCGTCCACTGTGCGGCCATGGACGGCAACGCACAGTTCAAGCTGGAGCGCTCGGCCGAGATCCTCGACAGCAACCAGCGGACCATCTCCCACCTGCTCAACTGCGTACGGGACTTCGGCGTCGGCGAGGCCGTGGTCATGAGCTCCTCCGAGCTGTACTGCGCGCCGCCCACCGCGGCGGCCCACGAGGACGACGACTTCCGCCGATCCATGCGGTACACGGACAACGGCTACGTCCTGTCCAAGACCTACGGCGAGATCCTGGCCAGGCTCCACCGCGAGCAGTTCGGCACCAACGTCTTCCTGGTGCGACCGGGCAACGTCTACGGGCCGGGAGACGGCTACGACCCCTCCCGGGGCCGGGTGATCCCCAGCATGCTGGCCAAGGCCGACGCCGGCGAGGAGATCGAGATCTGGGGGGACGGCAGCCAGACCCGGTCCTTCGTCCACGTCACCGACCTGGTACGGGCCTCACTGCGCCTGCTGGAGACCGGCAAGTACCCCGAGATGAACGTGGCCGGCGCGGAACAGGTCTCCATCCTGGAGCTCGCCCGGATGGTGATGGCCGTCCTGGGACGGCCCGAGCGCATCCGCCTCGACCCCGGCCGCCCCGTCGGCGCCCCGAGCAGACTTCTGGATCTGACCAGGATGTCGGAAGTGATCGACTTCGAGCCCCAGCCCCTGCGGACCGGGCTGGAAGAGACCGCTCGCTGGTTCCGCCACCACACGCGCTGAACCTCCTTCGTACCCCCCTGAAAGGTAACTCGTGGTCACACACGCCCCGAACTCGCTGATCAGTGACATAATCCGCGCCTCCGGCGGGCATGACGCCGACCTCAAGGACCTGGCCGACCGACACGATCCGGCCGACATCGTCCGCGTGCTCCTGGACGAGATCACCTCACGCTGCCCCGCTCCCGTGAACGACGTCCCCGTCCTCGTCGAGCTGGCCGTCCGGGCGGGAGACCGCCTCTACCCCACCTATCTGTACGTCCTCAAGGGCGGCCCGGTGCGCCTCGCGGCCAAGGACGAGGCGTTCGTCGCCATGCGCGTCGAGTACGAGCTGGGCGAACTGGCCCGCGAGCTGTTCGGACCGGTGCGGGAGAACGTCACCGGCGTCCGCGGAACGACTCTCTTCCCGTACGTCGGGGACACGACGTCGGAAGGCGACGAGGACTCGGGTGCCGAGCACATCGGCACGCACTTCCTGGCCGCGCAGCAGGGCTCCCAGACCGTGCTGGCCGGCTGCCATTCCCACAAGCCGGACCTCAGCGAGCTCTCCTCGCGCTACCTCACCCCGAAGTGGGGCTCGCTGCACTGGTTCACCCCCCACTACGACCGCCACTTCAGGAGCTACCGGGACCAGCCCGTACGCGTTCTGGAGATCGGCATCGGCGGCTACAAGCACCCCGAGTGGGGCGGCGGCTCCCTGCGCATGTGGAAGCACTTCTTCCACCGCGGCGAGATCTACGGCCTGGACATCGTCGACAAGTCGCACTTCGACGCGCCGCGCATCACGACCCTGCGCGGCGACCAGAGCGACCCCGACCACCTGCGGTCGATCGCCGAGAAGTACGGACCGTTCGACATCGTCATCGACGACGGAAGCCACATCAACGACCACATCCGGACCTCGTTCCAGGCACTGTTCCCGCATGTGCGGCCCGGCGGCCTCTATGTGATCGAGGACCTGTGGACCGCCTACTGGTCCGGCTTCGGCGGCAACGAGGACCCGAAGCGGTACAGCGGTACGAGCCTGGGTCTGCTCAAGTCCCTCGTCGACTCGATCCAGCACGAGGAACTGCCGGAGGCCGGCGACAACCGCCCCAGTTACGCGGACCAGCACGTGGTCGGCATGCACCTCTACCACAACCTGGCGTTCATCGAGAAGGGCACCAACGCCGAGGGCGGCATCCCCCCGTGGATCCCCCGCGACTTCGAGACCCTCGTCGCCGTCTCCTCCGGGGGCCACGCATGAGGAGCCGTCGGCACCAGCCATCCGAACACACCCGACCGGACCGCAGGAGGCCCGCATGCGCGTGACCCTGCTGAGCGTCGGATCCCGAGGCGACGTCCAGCCGTTCGTCGCCCTCGGCATCGGCCTCAAGGCCCGCGGCCACGACGTCACCCTGGCCGCCCCCGCCACGCTGCGGCCACTGGTCGAGCGCGCGGGACTGACGTACAGGACGGCCCCCGGGGATCCCGACGGATTCTTCACCATGCCCGAGGTCGTCGAAGCGCTGCGGCGCGGCCCCTCGTTCAAGAACATGCTCGCGGGGATGCCCGAGGCGCCCGAGAGCTACACGCAGCAGGTCGTCGACGCGATCCACGACGCCGCCGAGGGCGCCGACCTCATCGTGAACGCGCCCCTCACCCTGGCCGCCGCGTACGGGCACCCGCCCGCCCCGTGGGCCTCGGTGTCCTGGTGGCCCAACAGCATGACCTCGGCCTTCCCGGCCGTCGAATCCGGGCAGCGCGACCTCGGACCGCTGACGTCCCTGTACAACCGCTACACCCATCGCAGGGCGGCCCGCGACGAGTGGGAGTGGCGACGCCCCGAGATCGACGGCTACCGCCGACGCCTCGGCCTCCGGCCCTTCGGCGACGAGTCCCCGTTCCTCCGACTGGGCCACGACCGCCCGTACCTGTTCCCCTTCAGCCCCAGCGTGCTGCCCAAGCCGCGGGACTGGCCGCGCCAGAGTCACGTCACCGGCTACTGGTTCTGGGACCAGCACTGGGAGCCGCCCGCCGAGCTGGACGCGTTCCTGGAGGACGGTGAGCCCCCGGTGGCGCTCACCTTCGGCAGCACCTGGTCACTCCACCGGCAGGAGGAGGCCCTCCAGGCCGCCCTCGACGCCGTCCGTGGCGTCGGACGCCGACTGGTCATGGTCGACGGACCGGACGGCGACCTGCCCGACGACGTGCTCCGCCTGCACCAGGTGGACTACGCCACCCTCTTCCCCAGGATGGCCGCGGTGATCCACCACGGCGGCGCCGGCACGACCGCCGAGGTCCTCCGGGCCGGAGTGCCCCAGGTCATCGTGCCGGTCTTCGCCGATCACCCCTTCTGGGCGGCTCGACTGTCCAGAACAGGCGTCGCCGCCCGGCCGGTCCCCTTCGCCCGCTTCAGCCGAGAGGCACTGGCGCGGAGCGTCCGCCAGGCGGTGACCGATCCCGCGATGGCGGGCCGGGCCAGGCGACTGGGCGAACTGGTCTCCAAGGAACGGGGAGTGGACACCGCCTGCGACATCCTCGAGAAGTGGGCGGAGACGGCACGGGCCACGGCCTGACACGGCCACCGGCGGGCGGGCCCGGAAGCCGCACGCCCGCCGGCCGACGGGTCCCGGGACCGCGCCGCTACGCAGACAACCGGTAGGCGGAGAGCCGCACGGAGAGCGTGACCCGAGTCGGCACCGGCAGCCGCTGGATCGTCTCCAGATCCCGCTGCGCGTCACGGTGCCAGGCATTGGGCCCCATGCCGACCAGGTGCGCCAGAGCCTGGTGGTCGAGAGCCATGGTCCGGGTCAGCTCCTCCGTGGCGACGGCCGAGAAGTGCGGGGCGAGCTGCTCCGCGAGACGCGACTCCTTGCCCTCGTCCACCTGCAGCAGGCCGAGGGCGCCGATCACCTCCCGCAGGTGATCGGGCAGAGGAGTGACAACCAGGAGGACGCCACGGGGATGGAGAACGCGATGCAGTTCAGGACCGTTGCGGGGAGCGAACGTGTTGATCACCATGCCGGCTGCGGCATCCCGCAGCGGAAGCGTCTGCCAGGCGTCGGTCACCGCGGCCGCGATCCGCGGATGCGCCTTCGCGGCACGCCGCACGGCGTACTTGGAGATGTCCAGCAGCAGGCCCTCGGCATCGGGGAACGCTTCCATGACCCTGGCGTGATAGTGGCCCGTCCCCCCACCGATGTCGACCACACAGCCGGGCACGGCCGGATCGGCCGTCCGCCGCGCCAGATCGACCAGCGCATCCATCACGGGGTCGTAGTGACCCGCCGACAGGAATGCGTCCCGGTCCTCCACCATTTCCTTTGTGTCGGCCCGCAGCTTCGTCGCCCTGGGAAGCAGATTCACATAACCCTGCTTCGCGATGTCGAAGGAGTGTCCGGCGGGGCAGAAAAGTGCGCGGTCGCCCTGATCCAGCGAAGCACCGCAGTGCGGGCAGGCGAGGTAGCGCACGATCCTGTTGAGCATGGGGCACCGTTCCTTCGGGCGAGTCGGCAGACCGGCCAACCCTAACGCAGGCGCCCGGCCGCCCACCGCCCGGCGCAGGGCCGACGAACCACCGTGACGTGCACCAGCCGCGCGTGAACCCCTCATGCGCGCACCCTACGGAAATCGGCAGGCCAACCGGCGATTCCTACTGGAATTCCGAGCGAACGGCCTCACGGTATTTCCCCGCTGTATTTCCTCGCCTAATTAAGCGAATCCCGGCAGTCGACCTGCTCTGCCGGCGTGACAGCCCCTATCGATCGACCAGGAGTTTCGATGGCCCCGAAGAGTGGTGCGCAGCGTTCGAGCGACATAGCCGTCGTCGGCATGTCCTGCCGCCTTCCGGGGGCACCGGGCATCGACGAGTTCTGGCATCTGCTGACCACCGGAGGCAGCGCGATCGAGCGTCGCGCCGACGGCACCTGGCGCGGCTCCCTGGAAGGAGCCGCGGACTTCGACGCCGCCTTCTTCGACATGACCCCCCGCCAGGCCGCCGCCGCCGACCCGCAGCAACGACTCATGCTGGAACTCGGCTGGACGGCCCTGGAGAACGCAGGGATCGTCCCCGGCGGCCTCGCCGGCACGGACACCGGCGTCTTCGTCGGCATCGCGGCCGACGACTACGCGGCACTCCTGCACCGGTCCGCGACCCCCGTCAGCGGGCACACCGCGACGGGCCTGAGCCGGGGCATGGCCGCCAACCGCCTCTCCTACCTCCTGGGCCTGCGCGGTCCCAGCCTCGCGGTGGACAGCGCGCAGTCCTCCTCGCTCGTCGCGGTCCACCTGGCCTGCGAGAGCCTGCGCCGCGGCGAGTCCGACCTCGCGATCGTCGGCGGCGTCAGCCTGATCCTCGCCGAGGACAGCACGGCGGGCATGGAGCTCATGGGCGCGCTCTCGCCGGACGGCCGCTGCCACACCTTCGACGCACGCGCCAACGGCTACGTACGCGGTGAGGGCGGAGCCTGCGTCGTCCTCAAGCCCCTGGAGCGGGCACTGGCCGACGGGGACCGCGTCCACTGCGTCGTCCGAGGAAGCGCCGTCAACAACGACGGCGGCGGCTCCACCCTGACCACACCCGACCGCGAGGCCCAGGCTGCCGTCCTGCGGGCGGCGTACGAACGGGCCGGGGTCGGCCCGGACCAGGTGTCCTACGTCGAACTGCACGGTACGGGGACGCCGGTCGGCGACCCCGTCGAGGCGGCGGCTCTCGGCGCGGTCCTCGGCACGGCCCAGGGCCGTAACGCACCGCTGTCCGTGGGATCGGTCAAGACGAACGTCGGCCACCTGGAGGCGGCCGCGGGCCTCGTGGGATTCGTGAAGGCCGCCCTGTGCGTCCGTGAGGGCGTGGTGCCGCCGAGCCTGAACCACGCGACGCCCAACCCTGCCATCCCCATGGACCGGCTCAACCTGCGCGTACCCACGCGACTGGAGCCCTGGCCGCACGCGGACGAGCGGGCGACCGGCCGGCTGCGACTGGCCGGCGTCTCGTCCTTCGGCATGGGTGGGACGAATGCGCATGTGGTGGTGGAGGAGGCGCCGGTTCCGGAGGGCGGGGAGGCGGTCGGGGGCGGTGAGCCTTTGGCTGTGGTGCCGGTGGTGGTGTCGGGTCGTTCTGCTGGTGCGGTGGCGGAGCTGGCGGGCCGGGTCAGCGAGGTCGCTGCGTCTGGTGGGTTGGTGGATGTGGGGTTGTCGTCGGTGGTGTCGCGGTCGGTGTTCGAGCACCGGTCCGTGGTACTCGCGAAGGACTCTGCTGAGCTGAGTGCAGGTCTGGATGCTGTGGCCGGTGGGGTGCCGTTGCCTGGTGTGGTGTCGGGTGTGGCGTCGGGTGAGGGTGGCCGGTCGGTGTTCGTGTTCCCGGGTGCGGGGGCGAAGTGGGCGGGGATGGCGCTCGGGTTGTGGGCGGAGTCGGCCGTGTTTGCGGAGTCGATGGCGCGGTGTGAGGCGGCGTTCGAGGGGTTGGTGGAGTGGCGTCTGGCGGATGTGCTGGGTGATGGGGCTGCGTTGGAGCGTGAGGACGTGGTGCAGCCGGCGTCGTTCGCGGTGATGGTGTCGCTGGCGGCGTTGTGGCGGTCGTTGGGTGTGGTGCCGGATGCGGTGGTGGGGCATTCGCAGGGGGAGATCGCTGCGGCGGTGGTGGCGGGTGGTCTGTCGTTGGAGGACGGGGCGCGGGCGGTGGTGTTGCGTGCGCGGGTGGCTGAGGAGGTTTTGTCGGGTGGGGGGATTGCTTCGGTGCGTCTTTCGCGGGCCGAGGTGGAGGAGCGGTTGGCGGGTGGGGGTGGTGGGTTGAGTGTGGCGGTGGTGAATGCGCCGTCGTCGACGGTGGTGGCGGGTGAGTTGGGGGAGTTGGAGCGGTTTGTTGCGGCGTGTGAGGCGGAGGGGGTGCGGGCGCGTCGGCTGGAGTTCGGGTATGCGTCGCATTCGAGGTTCGTGGAGCCGGTGCGTGGGCGGTTGTTGGAGGGGTTGGCCGATGTTCGTCCGGTGAGTGGTCGGATTCCGTTCTATTCGACGGTGGAGGCTGCGGAGTTCGATACGGCGGGTCTGGATGCGGGGTACTGGTTCGGGAATCTGCGTCGGCCGGTTCGTTTCCAGGAGACGGTCGAGCGGTTGCTGGCGGATGGTTTCCGGGTGTTCGTGGAGTGTGGTGCGCATCCGGTGCTGACGGGTGCGGTGCAGGAGACCGCGGAGGCCGTGGGCCGGCAGGTCTGCTCAGTGGGTTCCCTGCGTCGTGACGAGGGAGGTCTCCGTCGCTTCCTGACCTCTGCGGCGGAGGCGTTCGTCCAAGGGGTGGAGGTGTCCTGGCCGGCACTGTTCGACGGCACCGGCGCCCGTATCGTCGACCTGCCCACCTATCCCTTCCAACGCCGCCACTACTGGGCACCCGATGGCTCTGCGTCGGCAGCGCCCACATGGGACACCCGACCGGACGAGAACGCCGCCGTTCCATCGGACACGATCGATCTCGCGGGACAACTTCGCGCGGACATGGCGTCGTTGCCCGCCACCGAGCAGATCGCGCGGCTGCTCGACCAGGTACGCGACGGTGTCGTCAGCGTCCTCGGACTGGACGCCCGGGACGAGGTGCGCGCGGAGGCGACGTTCAAGGAACTGGGCGTCGAATCGCTGACCGGCGTCGAGCTGAAGAACCACCTCCGTGCCCGGACCGGACTGCACGTCCCCACCTCGCTGATCTACGACTGCCCGACTCCCCTCGCCGCCGCTCACCACCTCCGTGACGAGCTCATGGGCCGACCCGCGGAGCAGGCCGACATCCACGCCGGCATCCCGGTCGACGAGCCGATCGCGATCGTGGGGATGGGGTGCCGTTTGCCGGGTGGGGTGTCGTCGCCGGAGGGGTTGTGGGATCTGGTGGTGTCGGGGGTGGATGCGGTTTCTCCGTTCCCGACGGATCGGGGTTGGGATGTGGGGGGTCTGTTCGATCCTGAGCCGGGGGTGCCTGGGCGTTCGTATGTGCGTGAGGGCGGGTTCCTGCATGAGGCGGGGGAGTTCGACGCGGGGTTCTTCGGTATTTCTCCGCGTGAGGCGTTGGCGATGGATCCGCAGCAGCGGTTGTTGTTGGAGACGTCGTGGGAGGCGTTGGAGCGGGCGGGTATAGATCCGCACTCGCTCCGCGGTTCACGGACCGGCGTCTACGCCGGAGTGATGGCCCAGGAGTACGGCCCCCGACTCCACGAAGGCGCAGACGGATACGAGGGCTATCTGCTGACCGGATCCTCCAGCAGTGTCGCCTCTGGTCGTATCTCGTATGTGCTGGGTCTGGAGGGGCCGGCGGTGACGGTGGACACGGCGTGTTCGTCGTCGCTGGTCGCGCTGCACCTGGCCGTGCGGGCGCTGCGCAGCGGTGAGTGCGACCTCGCCCTCGCCGGCGGCGCGACCGTCATGGCCGAACCTGGCATGTTCGTGGAGTTCTCACGGCAGCGCGGGCTCTCTGCCGACGGACGGTGCAAGGCGTACTCGGACTCGGCCGACGGCACGGGCTGGGCCGAGGGTGCGGGTGTGCTGGCGGTGGAGCGGTTGTCGGATGCGGTGCGTCACGGGCGTCGGGTGCTGGCGGTGGTGCGTGGTTCGGCGGTGAATCAGGACGGTGCGAGCAACGGACTGACGGCGCCGAACGGGCGGTCCCAGTCGCGTTTGATCCGTCAGGCGTTGGCGGATGCGCGGTTGGGTGTGGGTGATGTGGATGTGGTGGAGGGCCACGGCACGGGGACGCGTCTGGGTGACCCGATCGAGGCGCAGGCGTTGCTGGCGACGTATGGGCAGCGGGATGCGGGTCGGCCTTTGCGGCTTGGTTCGCTGAAGTCGAACGTGGGGCATACGCAGGCGGCTGCCGGTGTGGCGGGCGTGATCAAGATGGTCATGGCGATGCGGCACGGGGTCCTGCCGAAGACGCTGCACGTGGATGAGCCGACGGCGGAGGTGGACTGGTCGGCGGGAACCGTTGCTCTGCTGACGGAGCAGGAGGCGTGGCCGCGTGGCGAGCGTGTGCGGCGAGCCGGAGTCTCCTCGTTCGGTGTGAGTGGGACGAATGCGCACGTGGTGGTGGAGGAGGCGCCGGTTCCGGAGGGCGGGGAGACGGCCGGGGGCGGTGAGCCTTTGCCTGTGGTGCCGGTGGTGGTGTCGGGTCGTTCTGCTGGTGCGGTGGCGGAGCTGGCGTGCCGGGTGAAGGAGACGGCTGGTTCTGGTGGGTTGGTGGATGTGGGGTTGTCGTCGGTGGTGTCGCGGTCGGTGTTCGAGCACCGGTCCGTGGTTCTTGCGGCGGACTCTGCCGAGCTGAATGCCGGTCTGGTTGCTGTCGGGGCTGGTGTGCCGTCGCCTGGTGTGGTGTCGGGTGTGGCGTCGGGTGTGGCGTCGGGTGAGGGTGGCCGGTCGGTGTTCGTGTTCCCTGGTCAGGGGACGCAGTGGGCGGGGATGGCGCTCGGGTTGTGGGCGGAGTCGTCGGTGTTCGCGGAGTCGATGGCGCGGTGTGAGGCGGCGTTCGCCGGCTTGGTGGACTGGAGTCTGGCGGATGTGCTGGGTGACGGGTCTGCGTTGGAGCGGGTCGATGTGGTGCAGCCGGCGTCGTTCGCGGTGATGGTGTCGCTGGCCGAGCTGTGGCGGTCGTTGGGTGTGGTGCCGGATGCGGTGGTGGGGCACTCCCAGGGGGAGATCGCTGCTGCGGTGGTGGCGGGTGGTCTGTCGTTGGAGGACGGGGCGCGTGTGGTGGTGTTGCGTGCGCGGTTGATCGGCCGTGAGCTGGCCGGGCACGGTGGGATGGCGTCGGTGGCGCTGCCGGTCGCTGCGGTGCAGGAGCGGCTGGCGGGGTGGGCGGAACGCCTGGGTGTCGCGGTGGTCAACGGACCGTCCGCCACCGTCGTCGCCGGCGATGTGGATGCGGTGGCGGAGTTCGTGACCGCGTGCGAGACGGAGGGGGTCCGGGCGCGTGTTCTGCCGGTGGACTATGCCTCGCACTCGGCGCACGTGGAGGACCTGAGGGCCGAACTGGAACAGGTTCTGGCCGGTATCCGCCCGGTGACCGGTGAGATCCCGTTCTATTCGACGTCCGAAGCCGCGCAGATCGACACGGCTGGTCTGGACGCGGGGTACTGGTTCGGGAATCTGCGTCGGCCGGTCCGTTTCCAGGAGACGGTCGAGCGGTTGTTGGCGGATGGTTTCCGGGTGTTCGTGGAGTGCGGCGCGCACCCGGTACTGACGGGTGCGGTGCAGGAGACCGCGGAGGCCGTGGGCCGGGAGGTGTGTGCGGTCGGCTCCCTGCGTCGTGACGAGGGAGGTCTCCGTCGCTTCCTGACTTCTGCGGCGGAGGCGTTCGTCCAAGGGGCCGAGGTGTCCTGGCCGGCACTGTTCGACGGCACCGGCGCCCGCACGGTCGACCTGCCTACCTACCCCTTCCAGCGTCGGCGTTACTGGCTGGAGTCACGTCCTCCTGCGGCGGTTGTTCCGTCGGGGGTCCAGGACGGATTGTCGTATGAGGTGGTGTGGAAGAGTCTGTCGCTGTCGGAGTCGTCGCGTCTTGACGGCCGGTGGCTGCTCGTCGTGCCCGAAACCCTGGACGCCGACGGCACGCGGATCGCCCACGACCTTCAGCACGCCCTCACCACCCACGGCGCCACGGTCTCCCGTCTGACGGTCGACGTGACGACGACCGACCGCGCCGACCTGTCGGCGCGGCTCACCACCACCGCGGCCGAAGACCAGGAACCGCTTGGGCGAGTGGTGTCCCTCCTGGGGTGGGCCGAGGGAGTACGGGCCCATGGCCCGAACGTACCGACTTCCATCGCCGCCTCCCTGGCACTCGTGCAGGCCGTCGGCGATGCCGGGTTCGGTGTTCCGGTGTGGGCGGTGACGCGGGGTGCGGTGTCCGTGGTGCCTGGTGAGGTGCCGGAGACGGCGGGTGCGCAACTGTGGGCGTTCGGCCGGGTCGCCGGTCTCGAACTTCCCGACCGTTGGGGTGGTCTGATCGATCTCCCGGCGGATGCCGATGCGCGTACGGCGGGGCTTGCGGTGCGGGCCCTGGCCGCCGGGATCGCCGATGGTGAGGACCAGCTGGCGGTGCGCCCCTCGGGGGCCTACGGCCGGCGTGTCGTTCAGGCAGTCCACCGGGAGCCGTCGGGAGCGAAGACGGAGTGGCGACCGCGTGGCACCGTGCTCGTCACCGGGGGAATGGGCGCCATCGGCACTCGGGTGGCCCGCTGGCTGGCCCGGAACGGAGCCCAGCACCTGGTGCTGACCGGCCGCCGCGGTGCCGGGACCCCCGGCGCGGACGAGCTGGCGGGAGAGCTGAGGGCGTCAGGAGTCCAGGTCACGCTCGCCGCCTGCGACGTGTCCGATCGTGCCGCGCTGGCCGCGCTGCTCGACGCGCATCCGCCGACCGCCGTCTTCCACACGGCCGGTGTACTGAACGACGGAACGGTCGACACGCTCACTCCCGCTCACCTGGACGGGGTCCTGAGCCCCAAGGCGACGGCCGCCGTTCACCTGCACGAGCTCACCGCCCACCTGGACCTGGACGCCTTCGTCCTCTTCGCCTCCGTCACCGGCGTATGGGGTAACGGCGGCCAGGCCGGGTACGCCATGGCCAACGCGGCTCTGGACGCGCTCGCCGAGCAGCGCCGTGCCGGCGGACTTGCGGCGACCTCCATCAGTTGGGGCCTCTGGGGTGGCGGCGGCATGGCCGAGGGTGACGGGGAGGTGAGCCTCAACCGTCGTGGAATCCGCGCTCTTGAGCCCGCCACCGGCATCGAGGCGCTGCAGCGAACGCTCGACCAGGGCGCCACCTGCCGCACCGTCGTCGACGTGGACTGGGCTCAGTTCGCTCCTCGTACGGCGGCACTGCGGCGCGGGCGGCTTTTCGTGGATCTGCCCGAGGTGCGGCGTGTCCTGGAGTCCGACGGAGTTGCACGGCAGGAGGCCGGAACCGTCGAGCCGGGCGCCGTGCTCGCCGAGCGCCTCGCATCGCGCTCGGAGGCCGAACAGCGCCGCACGCTCGTCGAGTTGGTACGAGCCGAAGCAGCTGCCGTCCTGCGTCACGACACGACGGACCTCCTGGCGCCGCGCAGGTCGTTCAAGGACGCCGGGTTCGACTCCTTGACCGCGCTGGAGCTCCGTAACCGGCTGAACACCGCCACCGGTGTCGTCCTTCCCGTCACCGTCGTCTTCGACCACCCGAACCCCGGTGCACTGGCGGACTTCCTGTACGGCGAAGCACTGGGCCTGTCCGCGGCCAGGCCTTCCGGGAGCGATACGGCCGACATGGCCCGCCCGGCCGCCGCCCCCGGAGAGCCGATCGCGATCGTCGGAATGGCCTGCCGTTACCCGGGCGAGGCCCGTTCTCCCGAGGAACTGTGGAAGTTGCTCATCGACGAACGGGACGTCATCGGCCCCATGCCCACGGATCGGGGTTGGGATGTGGCGGGTCTGTTCGATCCGGAGCCGGGGGTGCCTGGGCGTTCTTATGTGCGTGAGGGCGGGTTCCTGCATGAGGCGGGGGAGTTCGACGCGGGGTTCTTCGGTATTTCCCCGCGTGAGGCGTTGGCGATGGATCCGCAGCAGCGGTTGCTGCTGGAGACGTCGTGGGAGGCGTTGGAGCGGGCGGGCATCGATCCGCACTCGCTCCGCGGCTCACAGACCGGCGTCTACGCGGGGATGTTCCACCAGGAGTACGCGGCCCGGCTGCACGAGGCACCCGTGGAGTTCGAAGGTCACCTGCTGACGGGGACGTCCGGGAGTGTCGCTTCGGGTCGTATCTCGTATGTGCTGGGTCTGGAGGGGCCGGCGGTGACGGTGGACACGGCGTGTTCGTCGTCGCTGGTGGCGCTGCATCTGGCGGTGCGGGCGTTGCGGAGTGGTGAGTGTGACCTTGCTCTTGCGGGTGGGGTGACGGTGATGGCGGAGCCGGGTGTGTTCGTGGAGTTCTCGCGGCAGCGGGGGTTGGCCGCGGACGGGCGGTGCAAGGCGTTCGCGGCTGCTGCCGATGGCACGGGCTGGGCCGAGGGTGTGGGCGTGCTGGCGGTGGAGCGGTTGTCGGATGCGGTGCGTCATGGGCGTCGGGTGTTGGCGGTGGTGCGTGGTTCGGCGGTGAATCAGGACGGTGCGAGCAATGGGTTGACGGCTCCGAACGGTCCGTCGCAGCAGCGGGTGATTCGTCAGGCGTTGGCGGATGCGCGGTTGGGTGTGGCTGATGTGGATGCGGTGGAGGGGCACGGCACGGGGACGCGTCTGGGTGATCCGATCGAGGCGCAGGCGTTGCTGGCGACGTACGGGCAGCGGGATGCGGGTCGGCCTTTGCGGCTTGGTTCGCTGAAGTCGAACGTGGGGCATACGCAGGCGGCTGCTGGTGTGGCGGGCGTGATCAAGATGGTTATGGCGATGCGGCACGGGGTGTTGCCGAAGACGCTGCACGTGGACGAGGTCTCTCCGCATGTCGACTGGTCGGCGGGTGCGGTGTCCCTGCTGACGGAGCAGGAGCCGTGGCCCCGTGGTGAGCGCGTACGGCGGGCTGGTGTCTCCGCGTTCGGTGTGAGTGGGACGAACGCGCATGTGGTGGTGGAGGAGGCACCTGCTTCGGAGGCGCCGGTTGCGGGGGAGCTGGTGGGGCCGGGGGCTGTGGCGCTTCTTCCGGTGGTTCCGGTGGTGGTGTCGGGTCGTTCTGCTGGTGCGGTGGCGGAGCTGGCGGGCCGGGTGAGGGAGTCGGCTGGTTCTGGTGGGTTGGTGGATGTGGGGTTGTCGTCGGTGGTGTCGCGGTCGGTGTTCGAGCACCGGTCCGTGGTTCTGGCGGGGGACTCTGCTGAGTTGAGTGCGGGTTTGGATGCTGTGGCCGGTGGGGTGCCGTTGCCTGGTGTGGTGTCGGGTGTGGCGTCGGTCGGGGGTGGCCGGTCGGTGTTCGTGTTCCCGGGTGCGGGGGCGAAGTGGGCGGGGATGGGGCTCGGGTTGTGGGCGGAGTCGTCGGTGTTTGCGGAGTCGATGGCGCGGTGTGAGGCGGCGTTCGAGGGGTTGGTGGAGTGGCGTCTGGCGGATGTGCTGGGTGATGGGGCTGCGTTGGAGCGTGAGGACGTGGTGCAGCCGGCGTCGTTCGCGGTGATGGTGTCGCTGGCGGCGTTGTGGCGGTCGTTGGGTGTGGTGCCGGATGCGGTGGTGGGGCATTCGCAGGGGGAGATCGCTGCTGCGGTGGTGGCGGGTGGTCTGTCGTTGGAGGACGGGGCGCGGGCGGTGGTGTTGCGTGCGCGGGTGGCTGAGGAGGTTTTGTCGGGTGGGGGGATTGCTTCGGTGCGTCTTTCGCGGGCCGAGGTGGAGGAGCGGTTGGCGGGTGGGGGTGGTGGGTTGAGTGTGGCGGTGGTGAATGCGCCGTCGTCGACGGTGGTGGCGGGTGAGTTGGGGGAGTTGGAGCGGTTTGTTGCGGCGTGTGAGGCGGAGGGGGTGCGGGCGCGTCGGCTGGAGTTCGGGTATGCGTCGCATTCGAGGTTCGTGGAGCCGGTGCGTGGGCGGTTGTTGGAGGGGTTGGCCGATGTTCGTCCGGTGAGTGGTCGGATTCCGTTCTATTCGACGGTGGAGGCTGCGGAGTTCGATACGGCGGGTCTGGATGCGGGGTACTGGTTCGGGAATCTGCGTCGGCCGGTTCGTTTCCAGGAGACGGTCGAGCGGTTGCTGGCGGATGGTTTCCGGGTGTTCGTGGAGTGTGGTGCGCATCCGGTGCTGACGGGTGCGGTGCAGGAGACCGCGGAGGCCGTGGGCCGGCAGGTCTGCTCAGTGGGTTCCCTGCGTCGTGACGAGGGAGGTCTCCGTCGCTTCCTGACCTCTGCGGCGGAGGCGTTCGTCCAAGGGGTGGAGGTGTCCTGGCCGGCACTGTTCGACGGCACCGGCGCCCGTATCGTCGACCTGCCCACCTACCCCTTCCAACGCCGCCACTACTGGGCGCAGTCCTCGCCCGCCGGCACCGGCAGCTCCGCTGCGGCCCGCTTCGGGATGACCTGGGAGGAGCATCCGCTCCTCGGCGGCGCGCTGCCGCTCGCGGAGTCCGGTGAGCTGTTGCTCGTCGGGAGGATCTCCCCGACCTCCCACTCCTGGATCGCCGACCACACCGTGGCCGGGACCGCCCTGCTGCCCGGGACGGCCTTCGTCGACATGGCACTGCACGCCGCCGCGGTCGCAGGCTGTGCGGGTGTGGAGGAGCTGAGCATCGAGGCCCCGCTGCCGGTGCACGGCGGGATCCGGCTCCAGGTGGTGATCGACGAGCCCGACTCCTCCGCGCGGCGCCGCGTGAGCGTGTTCGCGAGGCCGGAAGAGGAAGACGGGGACGCCGGCCGCTGGACCCGACACGCCACCGGCGTGCTGACCCCCGACGCCGCCCCCGAGCCGGGCCGGCCGCAGTGGTGCCGGGAGGCCTGGCCGCCGAGCGGTTCCGTCCGGGTGCAGGCGTCGGAGCTCTACGACCGGTTCTCCGCGCTGGGATACGACTACGGCGAGGTGTTCGCCGGGGTCGAGGCCGTCTGGCTGCGCGAGGGCGAGGCCTTCGCCGAGGTCCGCCTGCCCACGAGCGCGGCGCCCGACGCCGAGCGGTTCGGGGTGCACCCCGGCCTCCTCGACGCGGCTCTGCACCCCTGGCTGCTGGGCGACTTCCTGTCGCGGCCCGACGGCGGATCCGTACTGCTGCCGTTCGCGTGGCGCGGCATCACGCTCCACGCGGCCGGTGCCGACGCGCTGCGGGTCCGTCTCGGACCGGCCGGAGAAGGCGCTCTGTCGCTCGAAGCCGTCGACCTCTCCGGTGCCCCCGTGCTGTCGATGGACGCGCTGGTGCTGCGTCCGCTCGCCCAGGACCGGCTGGTGGAACTGGTCGGCGGCACGACCTCCACCCCGCTGTACCGCGTGGACTGGCAGCGGAGCCCGATCGCGAGGACGGCGCCGTCGGCCGCGGGGCTCTTCGGCTCCCTCCCGTCCGGTGCCGTCCGTCGCTGGGCGGTCGTCGGGCAGGGCGGTGTCGCCGCCCGGTACGCGACGGCGGAACCCGGCACGGGGTGCGTCGGGGTCTTCCCCGACCTGGACGCACTGCGTACGGCGCTGGACTCCGGAGCGGACGGCCCCGACATCGTCCTCGCCGACTTCGGGGCCCGGCCAGGCGGCGCCGCGCCGCACGGGACGGATCCGGCCGACGGCGCACGCGACACGGTCCGGCGGGGGCTCGCCCTCATACAGGGCTGGCTTTCCGACGAGCGCTTCGCCGCCGCGCGTCTCGCCGTGCTCACCGAGCACGCCGTCGCCACCGAGGCGGACACGCGCCGGACGGACCTCGCGGGCTCGGCACTGTGGGGGCTGATGCGTTCGGCGCAGACCGAGCACCCCGACCGCTTCGTCCTCGTCGACCACGACGGGCAGGACGCCTCGTACCGGACGCTGCCCACCGCGCTCGACAGCGGAACCCCCCAACTGGCGCTCCGAGCCGGGGAGACGCTGGCCCCCGAACTGGCAGTCCTGCCGAGTCCGGCCGACGGGGGCCCCGCGACAAGCGCGGCGTTCGATCCCGAAGGCACCGTACTCGTCACCGGAGCCACCGGCACCCTCGGCAGCTTGCTGGCCCGGCACCTGGTCACGGCACACGGCGTACGGCATCTGCTGCTGCTCAGCCGCAGCGGACGCGAAGCCGAAGGGGCCGCCGAACTGGAGCGTGAACTCCGCGGATCGGGAGCCCAGTTCCAGCTCCTCTCCTGTGACGCGACGGACCGGGCAGCGCTGAAGGAGGCCCTCGCCACCGTCCCCGCCGCCCACCCGCTGACCGCGGTGATCCACACGGCCGGCGTCCTCGACGACGGCGTCGTCGAGGCGCTGACCCCCGAACGGCTGGACCGTGTGCTGCGACCCAAGGCGGACGCAGCGCTGAACCTGCACGACCTGACCGAGGGAATGCCGCTGAAGGCGTTCGTCCTGTACTCCGGGGCGGTCGGACTGCTGGGTGGAGCAGGCCAGGCCAACTACGCGGCAGCCAACGCGTTCCTGGACGGCCTGGCCCAGCACCGGCACGCGCAAGGGCTGCCCGCGGTGTCCCTGGCATGGGGACTCTGGAGCGCCACCAGCACGTTCACCGACCATCTCGGCGAGGTGGACCTGCGGCGCATGGAGCGGTCCGGCATCACGCCGCTCACGGACGAGCAGGGCCTTGAACTGTTCGACCGGGCCCTCGGCGCCGCGGTGGACGCGCCGCAGATCTGCGTGATGGGGCTGGACACGGCGGCGCTGCGCCGGCAGGCAGCCGAGGACGGGACGGCTTCGATGCCTCCCCTGCTGCGTACGCTGGCGGCGCCTCCCGCACGGCGCGGCGCGGGGCGATCCGGCCGTGACGGACGGGCGGCTTCCGCCACGGACGCGCCGAGCCGGGCACAGGCCCTGCGCGAGCGACTGACGGGCCTGGACGCGGCGGCACGGCGGGACGAACTCCTGGTCCTGTCACAGGCGCAGCTGGCCGATGTGCTGGGCTTCGCCGACAAGACCGCGGTGGACCCCGTCCGCTCCTTCCGCGAGATCGGTCTGGACTCGCTGACCGCCGTCGAGCTGCGCAACAGGCTCGGTGTCGTCACCGGACTGCGGCTGCCGCCGGCGCTGGTCTTCGACCACCCCAACCTCGACGCGCTCGCGGCCCACCTGGCGGAGCTCCTCGCGGCGGAGGGCCGGGACGACGCGGGCGCCGCGGCGCTCTCGGGCATCGACGCCCTGGACCGGGCGGTCCGGGAGATGGCGGCCGACGACACGCGCCGTGACGCCGTCCGCCGACGCCTCGCGGAACTGCTGGCGGTGGTCGGCGACGCCCCGCGGGACGGCGGCCGCGCCCCACGGGCGGCCGCCGACACGGGAGGCCGCGACGCTCAAGCGGACCCCGACCTGCTGGGCCGGCTGGACTCCGCCTCCGACGACGATCTGTTCGCGTTCATCGAAGACCAGCTGTGAGCGGGACGCCGCGCGCGTTCCCCACCCGTCCCGAAGCGCCGCACCAGGCGCACTCGCACCGACACGAGCACGCAGGCCAGGAGGGTCCGGTCGATGACGGCCAACGATGACAAGATCCGCGACTACCTGAAGCGGGTCGTCGCCGAGCTGCACAGCACGCGGCAACGGCTCAACGCCTTGGAGCACGACGCCCGCGAGCCCATCGCCATCGTGGGGATGAGCTGCCGGCTGCCCGGCGGGGTGACCACCCCCGAGAGCCTGTGGAGGCTGGTCGACTCCGGCACCGACGCCGCCTCGCCGTTCCCCGACGACCGGGGCTGGGACCTGGACGCGCTCCACCACCCGGAGTCGGGAGCCGTGCACTCCCGCGAGGGCGGATTCCTCCACGACTGCGCCGACTTCGACGCGGAGTTCTTCGGCATCAGCCCGCGAGAGGCCCTGGCCATGGACCCGCAGCAGCGGCTGCTGCTGGAGACCGCCTGGGAGGTGTTCGAGCGCGCCGGCATCGACCCGGTCTCCGCCCGCGGCTCCCGCACGGGGGTGTACGCGGGCGTCATGTACCACGACTACGGCGCCCGGCTGAACGAGATCCCGCCGGGCCTCGAGGGCTACCTGGTCAACGGCAGCGCGGGCAGCATCGCCTCGGGCCGGGTGGCCTACACCCTCGGTCTGGAGGGCCCCGCCGTCACCGTCGACACGGCCTGCTCCTCGTCACTGGTCGCCGTGCACCTGGCGGCACAGGCACTGCGGCGGCGGGAGTGCGACATGGCGCTCGCGGGCGGCGCGACCGTCCTGTCCACCCCCGACCTGTTCGTCGACTTCGCGCGACTCGGCGGCCTGGCCTCCGACGGGCGCTGCAAGGCGTTCTCCGACGCTGCCGACGGCACCAGCTTCGCCGAGGGCGCCGGCCTGCTGCTCCTGATGCGGCTGTCGGACGCGGTGGCCGAGGGCCACACCGTCCTGGCGGTCATCCGAGGCTCCGCCGTCAACCAGGACGGGGCGAGCAACGGCCTGACGGCCCCCAACGGCCTCGCCCAGCAACGAGTGATCCGCGAGGCGCTCGCCGACGCCGACCTGGACCCCGACCAGATCGACGCGGTGGAGGCGCACGGCACCGGAACCAGGCTCGGCGACCCCATCGAGGCGCAAGCCCTGCTGCACACGTACGGCACGAGCCGCAGCCCCGAACGACCCCTGTGGCTCGGTTCGCTGAAGTCCAACATCGGCCACACCCAGGCCGCCGCCGGAGTGGCCGGAGTCATCAAGACGGTGCTGGCGATGCGCCACGGACGGCTGCCCCGCACGCTGCACGTCACCCGCCCCTCCAGCCGGGTGGAATGGTCGGCTGGCGCGGTGGAACTGCTCACACGGGCACAGGACTGGCCCGGCCAGGGAAACGCCCCGCGCCGCGCCGGAGTGTCGTCCTTCGGTGCCAGCGGCACCAACGCACACCTGATCCTGGAAGGCGTCCCGGACGGCGACACCACGGTCGCGGAGACCCGACCGGCCACCGGCGGCGGCGCCTGGCCGCTCGCGGGCCGGACCGAAGCGGCCCTGCGCGCACAGGCCCGGCGGCTCCACGACCACCTCGCCGCCCGCCCCCACGTCTCACCCGCCGCGGTCGGGCGGACGCTGGTCCGCTCCCGCACGGCGTTCGAGCACCGGGCCGTCGTCCTCGGACAGGACACCGCCGACCTCCTGAGCGGCCTCGCGGAGCTGGCGTCCGGCGGCGCTCACGGACCCGGGGTGATCACCGGCCGGGCCGCGCGCGGCCGCCGTACCGCACTGCTCTTCACCGGACAGGGCAGCCAGCGGCCGGGTGCCGGACGGCAGCTCTACGAGCGGTACGAGGTGTTCGCCCGCGCCCTGGACGAGACGGCCGCGGCACTCGACCGGCACCTCGACCGCCCACTGCGCGACGTGATGTTCGCGGAGCCGGGCGGCGCGACGGCCGGACTCCTCGACCGCACCGAGTACACCCAGCCCGCACTGTTCGCCCTGGAAGTCGCCCTCTTCCGACTGGTGACCGCCGGGGGCCTGCGCCCCGACGCACTCCTCGGGCACTCCGTCGGCGAACTGGCCGCCGCCCACGTCGCCGGAGTGTTCACCCTGCCCGACGCCGCCCGCCTGGTGACGGCGCGGGGCCGACTGATGGGCGAGCTGCCGGCCGGTGGCGCCATGACGGCGATCCAGGCGACCGGCCCGGAGATCGAGGAGACGATCACGGCGCTCGCGGCCCACAGGTCGGCGCGCGTCGCCGTCGCCGCACTCAACGGTCCCGACGCCACCGTGATCTCGGGCGACGAGGACGTGGTCGCCGAACTCGCCACGCTGTGGCGGGAGCGGGGCCGCCGCACCAGGGCGCTGCCCGTCAGCCACGCCTTCCACTCGCCGCACATGGACGCCGCACTGGAACCGTTCGCCCACATCGCGCGCGCCGTCTCCTACGCCGAACCGCGCATCCCGCTGGTCTCCAACCTGACCGGCGACATCGCGTCGGCCGCGACGCTGTGCGCCCCGGAGTACTGGGTGCGCCACGCGCGCGAGGCCGTGCGCTTCAGCGACGGCTTCCGCACCCTGCGCTACCAGGGGATCGACACCTTCGTCGAGCTCGGACCGGACGGCGTGCTGTCCGCCCTGGGCCGCGACTGCCTCCGCGAGGAGGAAGGAGACGCCCCCCGCCAGGACGACCCGGCGGACCCCGACACGACCGGCTCCCGCGCCGACGGCGGGGGGCGACCCGTGCTGACGGTGCCGCTGCTGCGCCGGGACCGCGACGAGACGACCACCTGCCTCGGGGCCCTGGCCACCGTCCACACCCACGGCGTCCCCATCGACCTCGCGGCCGTGCACGGCGACCCCGAGGGGCCCGCCGTCGAGCTCCCCACCTACGCCTTCCAGCGCACGCGCTACTGGCTGGACGCCCCGGCCCCCGCCGCCGGCCCCACCGCCACCGGTCTGGAGGCGACGGACCAGCCCCTGCTCCCGGCCGTCATCGACCTGCCCGACGGGGAAGGCACCGTGCGGACCGGACTGCTCTCCCTCCGCACCCATCCGTGGATCGCCGACCACCGCGTCCGCGACCACGCCGTGGTGCCCGGAGCGGCCCTGCTGGACGTCGCCGCCTGGGCGGGCGCCGAAGCGGGCTGCCCCCGGGTCGCCGAGCTGACCTTCGCCACGCCCCTCGTCCTGCCCGAGAGCGGAGAAGGCGTCCGACTGCGCGTGACGGTCAGCGGCCCCGACGCGGAAGGCATCCGTTCGCTACGCATCGACTCCCGGCCCGCCGACACGGTCCGTCCCGCCGATGCCCCCTCCGACTGGACCCGCCACGCGTCCGGCACCCTCGCCCCCGCACCCGAGGAGGCCGGCGACGGCACCGGCGTGCCGACCGAACTGCTCGGCGCCTGGCCCCCGGCCGACGCGACCCCGGTCGCCCTCGACGCGGACGCCGTCGCGGCCGAGTATCAGCGCCTCGCGGACGGCGGCGTGACGTACGGCCCCGCGTTCCGGGCACTGCGCGCCGTCTGGCGCCGCGGCGCAGAGGTCTTCGCCGAGGTCCGGCTCCCCGGCCAGGTGTCCGCCGACGCCTCGCGGTACGGCATGCACCCGGCCCTGCTGGACGCCCTGACGCACGCCACCGGGTTCGGCGAGCGGTCCACCGAGGCCCGCGGCCTGCTCCCGTTCGCCTGGAGCGACGTCCGGATCCACGTCCGCGGCGCCGACTCCCTGCGCGTACGCATCGCGCCGGCGGGCCCCGACGCCGTGACCGTCGCCGCGGCCGACCCGACGGGCCGCCCGGTCCTCGCCGCCCGCTCGCTCACGCTGCGCCCCCTGGCGGAGAGCCGGTTCCAGGACCCGGAGGCGGACAGCACACCGCTGTACCGACTGGAGTGGACACCGGCCCCCGGTTCCGTGACCGGGCACGCCGGTCCGAGGCCGGCGGCAGCGGAGTGGGGCGTCCTCGGCGACCCGGTCCAGGCCCTCCTCGACGCCGTACGCGACGGGGCGGAGGCACCCGTGCGAACCCATGACGACCTGCTCGCGCTCGCGACCTCCGACACGGCCCCGCCCGACCATGTGCTGGCGCTGCTGGGCCACGACGGGGACGCTCTCGCCACGGGCGCCCACGACCTGGCCGCACGCGCCCTGGCCCTGGTACAGGGCTGGCTGGCCCACGCCCGCTTCGCCGACGCGCGACTGGTCGTGCTGACGCAGGGGGCGGTGACGGCCGGCACGAGCCCCGTCCACCCGGCCGCGGCCGCCGCCTGGGGGCTGCTCCGCAGCGCACAGTCCGAGCACCCGGGCCGCTTCGTCCTCGTCGACGCGGACCCCGCCGACCCGGCCGCCTCGTACCGTTCCCTGCCACGGGCCGTCGCCTCCGGGGCGTCCCAACTCGCGCTGCGCGGCTCCGAGATCCTCGTCCCCCGGCTCGCCCGGGGAACGGCCGGGCAGGACACCGTCCCCGGACACCCCGGCGACGTCACCGCACCGGAGACGACCGCTGCCCCCGAGGCCGCCCCGTCGGGCCCCTCCGGCCCCTGGCCCGCGGACGGCACCGTGCTCGTCACGGGCGGAACCGGGACCCTGGGCAAGGCCGTGGCCCGGCACCTCGTGACCAAGCACGGTGTCCGGCACCTGATCCTGGCCGGTCGACGAGGCGCGGACACCCCCGGGGCGGCCGACCTGGCCACCGAACTGACCGGCCTGGGCGCCACCGTGAACATCGTCCGCTGCGATGCCGCCGACCGCTCGGCGCTCGAAGGCGTCCTGGCCGCCGTCCCCGCCGCGCACCCGCTCACCGCCGTCGTGCACACCGCCGGAGTACTCGACGACGGCATCGTCACGGCGCAGACGCCCCGACGCCTCTCGGCGGTCCTGCGGGCCAAGGCGGACGCGGTCAGCCACCTGCACGAACTGACCCGCGACCTGGACCTGTCCGCCTTCGTCCTCTTCTCGTCGGCCGCCGGAACCCTCGGCAGCCCCGGCCAGTCCGGCTACGCGGCCGCCAACAGCTTCCTCGACGCGTTCGCCGTCTGGCGGCGAGCGCAGGGCCTCCCCGCCGTGTCCCTGGCCTGGGGACTGTGGGGTGACGGCGGTGACGGCGGTGACGGTCGTGACGGCGGTGGCGCGGCGGCCGACGGCATGGGAGCGAGCCTGGCCGCCGCCGACCTGGCACGGCTGCGCCGTTCCGGCATCCTCCCGCTCGACCCATCCGAAGCGCTGCACCTGTTCGACGAGGCCTGCGACCCCGCCAGGACCGAGGCCGTCCTGCTGCCGATCCGCCTCGACCTGACCGGCCTGCGCGCCCGTTCCGCCCGCGGCGCCGTACACGCGGGCGTGGTGCCCGAAGTGCTGCACACCCTGGTGCCCCCGCCCGCCGGTGCCGGACCCTCGGCCGGCGCCGACGCGCTGAATCCCGCGGTGGGCCAGGCGCCCCCGACCCCGGCGTCCGACACCCTGGCCGAACGGCTCGCCGGGAAGCCCCGGGGCGAACGGCTCACCGCCCTCACCGAACTGGTACGCACCGAGATCGCCTCGGTACTCGGGCACCCCGGCGCCGGCCGCGTCCAGCTCCAGTCCTCCTTCAAGGAGTCCGGCTTCGACTCGCTCACCGCCGTCGAACTCCGCAACCGGCTCACCGCGGCCACCGGAACGAAGCTCCCCGCCACCCTCGTCTTCGACCATCCGACACCCGCGGCGCTCGTCGACCACCTGGAACAGGAACTGCCGAAGGGAGCACAGGAGATCCCGGCGGACCTCCCGGCCGTTCTCGACGCACTCGACCGGATCCGGGCCGGACTCGCCACCGCCGCCACCGACGACAGCAGCCGCGACCACATCGCGGAGCGTCTCCAGGCGCTGCTCGGCACGCTCACCTCGGCTGCGGGCGTCAGCCGCCCGACCGGCAGCCCGGGCGAGCACGACCGGCAGGGCCCCGATGAGCTGTCGCTCGGCCAACGCCTCGCCGCCAGCAGCGACGACGAACTCTTCGACCTCTTCGACAGCGACTTCCGATCGACGTAGCCCAGGGCCACCCTTCCGCCTCCGCCGCCCGCCCCACACCCCTGGAGAACAGCACGATGTCTTCCACATCGCCCGCCACCAACGAAGAGAAGCTCCGCGACTACCTCCGCCGCGCCATGACCGACCTGCACGAGGCGCGCGAGCAGATCCGCCGGACCGAGTCGGCCAGGCACGAGCCGATCGCGATCGTGGGGATGGGGTGCCGTTTGCCGGGTGGGGTGTCGTCGCCGGAGGGGTTGTGGGATCTGGTGGTGTCGGGGGTGGATGCGGTTTCTCCGTTCCCGACGGATCGGGGTTGGGATGTGGGGGGTCTGTTCGATCCTGAGCCGGGGGTGCCTGGGCGTTCGTATGTGCGTGAGGGTGGGTTCCTGCATGAGGCGGGGGAGTTCGACGCGGGGTTCTTCGGTATTTCTCCGCGTGAGGCGTTGGCTATGGATCCGCAGCAGCGGTTGTTGTTGGAGACGTCGTGGGAGGCGTTGGAGCGGGCGGGTATAGATCCGCACTCGCTCCGCGGTTCACGGACCGGCGTCTACGCCGGAGTGATGTACCACGACTACGGCAGCACCGCGACCGTCTCCGTCGCCTCCGACGACGAGACCGCCGGATTCCTCGGCACGGGGACGTCCGGGAGTGTCGCTTCGGGTCGTATCTCGTATGTGCTGGGTCTGGAGGGGCCGGCGGTGACGGTGGACACGGCGTGTTCGTCGTCGCTGGTGGCGCTGCATCTGGCGGTGCGGGCGTTGCGGAGTGGTGAGTGTGACCTTGCTCTTGCGGGTGGGGTGACGGTGATGGCGGAGCCGGGTGTGTTCGTGGAGTTCTCGCGGCAGCGGGGGTTGGCCGCGGACGGGCGGTGCAAGGCGTTCGCGGCTGCTGCCGATGGCACGGGCTGGGCCGAGGGTGTGGGCGTGCTGGCGGTGGAGCGGTTGTCGGATGCGGTGCGTCATGGGCGTCGGGTGTTGGCGGTGGTGCGTGGTTCGGCGGTGAATCAGGACGGTGCGAGCAATGGGTTGACGGCTCCGAATGGTCCGTCGCAGCAGCGGGTGATTCGTCAGGCGTTGGCGGATGCGCGGTTGGGTGTGGGTGATGTGGATGTGGTGGAGGGGCATGGGACGGGGACGCGTCTGGGTGATCCGATCGAGGCGCAGGCGTTGTTGGCGACGTATGGGCAGCGGGATGCGGGTCGGCCTTTGCGGCTTGGTTCGTTGAAGTCGAACGTGGGGCATACGCAGGCGGCTGCGGGTGTGGCGGGCGTGATCAAGATGGTTATGGCGATGCGGCACGGGGTGTTGCCGAAGACGTTGCATGTGGATGAGCCGACGGCGGAGGTGGACTGGTCGGCGGGTGCGGTGTCCCTGCTGAGGGAGCAGGAGGCGTGGCCGGAGGTGGGGCGTCTGCGCAGGGCTGCGGTCTCTTCGTTCGGTGTGAGTGGGACGAATGCGCATGTGGTGGTGGAGGAGGCGCCGGTTCCGGAGGGCGGGGAGACGGTCGGGGGCGGTGAGCCTTTGGCTGTGGTGCCGGTGGTGGTGTCGGGTCGTTCTGCTGGTGCGGTGGCGGAGCTGGCGTGCCGGGTGAAGGAGTCGGCTGGTTCTGGTGGGTTGGTGGATGTGGGGTTGTCGTCGGTGGTGTCGCGGTCGGTGTTCGAGCACCGGTCCGTGGTTCTTGCGGCGGACTCTGCGGAGCTGAGTGCCGGTCTGGTTGCTGTCGGGGCTGGTGTGCCGTCGCCTGGTGTGGTGTCGGGTGTGGCGTCGGGTGAGGGTGGCCGGTCGGTGTTCGTGTTCCCTGGTCAGGGGACGCAGTGGGCGGGGATGGCGCTCGGGTTGTGGGCGGAGTCTGCTGTGTTTGCGGAGTCGATGGCGCGGTGTGAGGCGGCGTTCGCCGGGTTGGTGGACTGGAGTCTGGCGGATGTGCTGGGTGACGGGTCTGCGTTGGAGCGGGTCGATGTGGTGCAGCCGGCGTCGTTCGCGGTGATGGTGTCGCTGGCCGAGCTGTGGCGGTCGTTGGGTGTGGTGCCGGATGCGGTGGTGGGGCATTCGCAGGGGGAGATTGCTGCTGCGGTGGTGGCGGGTGGTCTGTCGTTGGAGGACGGGGCGCGTGTGGTGGTGTTGCGTGCGCGGTTGATCGGTCGTGAGCTGGCCGGGCACGGTGGGATGGCGTCGGTGGCGCTGCCGGTCGCGGTGGTGGAGGAGCGGCTGGCGGGGTGGGCGGGGCGTCTGGGTGTCGCGGTGGTCAACGGACCGTCCGCCACCGTCGTCGCCGGTGATGTGGATGCGGTGGCGGAGTTCGTGACCGCGTGCGAGGTGGAGGGGGTCCGGGCGCGTGTTCTGCCGGTGGACTACGCCTCGCACTCGGCGCACGTGGAGGAACTGAAGGCCGAGCTTGAACAGATTCTGGCTGGTATCCGCCCGGTGACCGGCGAGACCCCCTTTTACTCCACGGTGGAAGCGGGTGTCGTGGATACGGCGTCGATGGATGCGGGGTACTGGTTCGGGAATCTGCGTCGGCCGGTTCGTTTCCAGGAGACGGTCGAGCGGTTGTTGGCGGATGGTTTCCGGGTGTTCGTGGAGTGTGGCGCGCACCCGGTACTGACCGGGTCGGTGCAGGAGACCGCGGAATCCACCGGCCGGCAGGTCTGCTCAGTGGGTTCCCTGCGTCGTGACGAGGGAGGTCTCCGCCGCTTCCTCACCTCTGCGGCGGAGGCGTTCGTCCAAGGGGTCGGGGTGTCCTGGCCGGCACTGTTCGACGGCACCGGCGCCCGCACGGTCGACCTGCCCACCTACCCCTTCCAGCGTCGGCGTTACTGGCTGGAGTCACGTCCTCCTGCGGCGGCTGTTCCGTCGGGGGTCCAGGACGGATTGTCGTATGAGGTGGTGTGGAAGAGTCTGTCGCTGTCGGAGTCGTCGCGTCTTGACGGCCGGTGGCTGCTCGTCGTGCCCGAAACCCTGGACGCCGACGGCACGCGGATCGCCCACGACCTCCAGCACGCCCTCACCACCCACGGCGCCACCGTGCACACCCTTGCTCTTGACCCCAGCGCGGCGCACTTCGACGGTCTCTTTGACGGGATACTCCAGGAAGAAACAGATGTCACGGGCATCTTCTCTCTCCTCGGACTGGCATCGGGCCCGCACCCGGATCACGGCGAGGTGGGGCTCGCGGGAGCCGCGTCGCTGACGTTGATGCGCCAAGCCCACCGAGACGGCTTCCGTGTTCCGGTGTGGGCGGTGACGCGGGGGGCGGTGTCCGTGGTGCCTGGTGAGGTGCCGGAGACGGCGGGTGCGCAACTGTGGGCGCTCGGCCGGGTCGCCGGTCTTGAACTTCCCGACCGTTGGGGTGGTCTGATCGATCTCCCGGCGGACGCCGATGCGCGTACGGCGGGGCTTGCGGTGCGGGCCCTGGCCGCCGGGATCGCCGATGGTGAGGACCAAGTGGCGGTGCGCCCCTCAGGTGCCTACGGCCGGCGCCTCGTACGAGCCACCGCGCGCCGGGGACCGAAGGACTGGCGCCCGCAGGGCACGGTGCTGCTCGCCGGGGACCTCGACGCCGTCGGTGAACCACTGGCCCGATGGCTGCTCACCGGCGGCGCGGACCACGTCGTCCTCGCGGATCCCGCCCTGACCGAACTCCCGGCCACCCTCGCGGATCTGGCCCAGAGCGTGACGACCGCTGTGGCACCCGACCTTGCCGACCGTGCAGCCCTCGCCGCCCTGGTCGCCGAGTACGCCCCTGCCACCGTGGTCGTCGTTCCGCCCGCGGCGGAGCTCACTCCGCTGGCGAGCATCGGCCCGGCCGACCTCGCGGCGGCCGTCACCGTCAAGACCGCGACCGCCGCGCACTTCGACGCGCTGCTCGACGGACCACACGCACCGGAGCTGGTGCTGATCTCCTCGGTCGCGGGGATCTGGGGTGGTGTCCGGCAGGGTGCGTACGCCGTCGGTGCCGCTCACCTCGATGCCCTGGCCGCCCGCCGCAGGGCCCGCGGTCTGTCGGCGGCCTCCGTCGCGTGGACGCCCTGGGCGGGTTCCGTCACCGCGGACGGCTCCGCCGCCGAGTCGCTGCGGCAGTACGGCATCGCTCCGCTGGAGCCGCAGGCGGCGCTCGCGGAGCTGGACCGGGCGCTGAACCAGCAGCTGCACGGCGGCGGGGGCGACGCCGCGGTGGCCGACATCGACTGGGAGCGGTTCCTCGCGTCGTTCACCTCCGTACGTCCCAGCGTCCTCTTCGACGAGCTGCCCCAGGTACGCCGTCTCCGCGAGGCGGAGGCGGCGGCCATGGCGGACCAGGCCGCCCGGACCGGAGCGCCCGGCGGCACGGAGCTGGCGCGCTCTCTGCGGGACAAGTCCCGGAACGCCCAGCGAACTGCGCTCCTGGAATTGGTCACTGCCCACGTGGCGGCCGTGCTGGGAGAGAGCGCTCCCGAGGCGATCGACCAGAGCCGGGCGTTCAAGGACATCGGCTTCACCTCCATGACCGCGATGGAACTGCGCAACCGGCTCAAGGAGGCCACCGGGCTCGCCCTCCCTGCCTCCCTCGTCTTCGACCACCCCCACCCCGGCGCACTCGCCGACCACCTGCGCGAGGAACTTCTGGGCGAGGACGGTGCGGCGGGCGCCGACTCCGCGGCGGATGAACCGAGCGCCACCTCTCCGACGGGCCAGGACGAGCCGATCGCCATCATCGGCATGGCCTGCCGCCTCCCTGGTGACGTCGGAACACCCGACGAACTGTGGGAGCTGCTGGAAACCGGCCGCGACGCGATGTCGGACCTGCCCGTCAACCGCGGGTGGGACGTGGCGGGGCTCTACGACCCGGATCCGGACGCGGCGGGGCGTTCCTACGTCCGGGAGGGCGGGTTCCTCCACGACGCGGGGGAGTTCGACGCGGAGTTCTTCGGCATCTCGCCGCGTGAGGCGCTGGCGATGGACCCGCAGCAGCGCATCGTCCTCGAACTCGCCTGGGAATCGTTCGAACGTGCGGGCCTGGACCCGGCCGGCCGCCGCGGCAGCCGTACCGGCGTGTTCATGGGAACCAACGGCCAGCACTACATGCCGCTGCTGCAGAACGGCAACGACAGCTTTGACGGCTACCTCGGCACCGGGAACTCGGCCAGTGTCATGTCGGGCCGCATCTCGTACACCCTCGGCTTGGAGGGGCCGGCGCTGACGGTGGATACGGCGTGTTCGTCGTCGCTGGTCGCGCTGCACCTGGCGGTGCGGGCCCTGCGCAACGGGGAGTGCGACCTCGCCCTCGCCGGCGGAGCGACCGTGATGTCGACGCCGGAAGTCCTGGTGGAGTTCTCCCGGCAGCGTGCAGTCTCCGCGGACGGTCGCTGCAAGGCGTTCTCCGCCTCGGCCGACGGGTTCGGACCGGCCGAGGGCGCGGGCGTGTTGCTCGTCGAGCGGTTGTCGGATGCGGTGCGTCATGGGCGTCGGGTGTTGGCGGTGGTGCGTGGTTCGGCGGTGAATCAGGACGGTGCGAGCAATGGGTTGACGGCTCCGAACGGTCCGTCGCAGCAGCGGGTGATTCGTCAGGCGTTGGCGGATGCGCGGTTGGGTGTGGCTGATGTGGATGTGGTGGAGGGCCACGGCACGGGGACGCGTCTGGGTGATCCGATCGAGGCGCAGGCGTTGCTGGCGACGTACGGGCAGCGAGATGCGGGTCGGCCTTTGCGGCTTGGTTCGCTGAAGTCGAACGTGGGGCATACGCAGGCGGCTGCCGGTGTGGCGGGCGTGATCAAGATGGTCATGGCGATGCGGCACGGGGTCCTGCCGAAGACGCTGCACGTGGACGAGGTCTCTCCGCATGTCGACTGGTCGGCGGGTGCGGTGTCCCTGCTGACGGAGCAAGAGCCGTGGCCGGAGGTAGGGCGCCCTCGCAGGGCTGCGGTGTCTTCGTTCGGACTCAGCGGGACGAATGCGCATGTGGTGGTGGAGGAGGCGCCGGTCGGGGAGGCGGGGCAGGCCGCCGGGGATGCTCGGTTGGCTGTGGTACCGGTGGTGGTGTCGGGTCGTTCTGCGGGTGCGGTGGCGGAGCTGGCGGGCCGGGTCGGCAAGGTTGCTGCGTCTGGTGGGTTGGTGGATGTGGGGTTGTCGTCGGTGGTGTCGCGGTCGGTGTTCGAGCACCGGTCCGTGGTTCTTGCGGCGGACTCTGCGCAGTTGAGTGCAGGTCTGGATGCTCTGGCCGGTGGGGGAGTGTCTCCTGTCCTGGTGTCGGGTGTGGCGTCGGGTGAGGGTGGCCGGTCGGTGTTCGTGTTCCCTGGTCAGGGGACGCAGTGGGCGGGGATGGCGCTCGGGTTGTGGGCGGAGTCGTCGGTGTTCGCGGAGTCGATGGCGCGTTGTGAGGCGGCGTTCGCCGGCTTGGTGGACTGGAGTCTGGCGGATGTGCTGGGTGACGGGTCTGCGTTGGAGCGGGTCGATGTGGTGCAGCCGGCGTCGTTCGCGGTGATGGTGTCGCTGGCGGCGTTGTGGCGGTCGTTGGGTGTGGTGCCGGATGCGGTGGTGGGGCATTCGCAGGGGGAGATCGCTGCGGCGGTGGTGGCGGGTGGTCTGTCGTTGGAGGACGGGGCGCGTGTGGTGGTGTTGCGTGCCCGGTTGATCGGTCGTGAGCTGGCCGGGCACGGTGGGATGGCGTCGGTGGCGCTGCCGGTCGCTGTGGTGCAGGAGCGTCTGGCGGGGTGGGCGGGGCGTCTGGGTGTGGCGGTGGTCAACGGACCGTCCGCCACCGTGGTCGCGGGTGATGTGGATGCGGTGGCGGAGTTCGTGGCCGCGTGTGAGGTGGAGGGGGTGCGGGCGCGTGTTCTGCCGGTGGACTACGCCTCGCACTCGGCGCACGTGGAGGACCTGAAGGCCGAGCTTGAAGGGATTCTGGCCGGGATCTCCCCGGTGACCGGCGAGACTCCCCTCTACTCCACGGTGGAAGCGGGTGTCGTGGATACGGCGTCGATGGATGCGGGGTACTGGTTCGGGAATCTGCGTCGGCCGGTCCGTTTCCAGGAGACGGTCGAGCGGCTGTTGGTGGATGGTTTCCGGGTGTTCGTGGAGTGCGGTGCGCATCCGGTACTGACGGGTGCGGTGCAGGAGACCGCGGAATCCACCGGCCGGCAGGTCTGCTCAGTGGGTTCCCTGCGTCGTGACGAGGGTGGTCTCCGCCGCTTCCTGACCTCTGCGGCGGAGGCGTTCGTCCAAGGGGTGGAGGTGTCCTGGCCGGCACTGTTCGACGGCACCGGCGCCCGCACGGTCGACCTGCCCACCTACCCCTTCCAACGACGGCACTACTGGTACAACGACCCTGCCCGCCGCACGGGCGATGCCTCCTCCTTCGGTATGGCGCAGGCCGGTCATCCGTTGCTCGATGCCGGTACGGAGCTCCCCGAATCAGGCGAGCACCTCTACACCGCTCGGCTCTCCGCCGACTCGCATCCTTGGCTGCTGGAACACACCTTGCTGGGTACGCCGTTGCTGCCCGGTGCGGCGTTCGTCGACCTCGTCCTGTGGGCCGGCGGGCAGGTCGGATGCGACCTGATCGAAGAGCTGACGCTGACCTCGCCGCTGCTGTTGTCCGACAGCGCTGCCCTTCAACTGCGCCTGGTCGTGGGCACGGCGGACGCCGAGGGACGTCGTACGATCACCGTCCACTCGCGGCCGGACGGAGACCCGAGTACGACGCGCACACCTGCGGCATCGTCCGAGACCAGCCCGGACGCGGAGTCGGATACGGAGATCCGTACGGGCACGTCCGCCTGGACGAAGCACGCTCAGGCGACGGTCGCCCCCGCCCCTGACGTCCTCGCTTCCGGGGTGGACGCGGAAGGGGACGCCGTTCGCCCCGCAGTGGAATGGAGCGTGGCAGCGACGGAGTCGGATGCCTTCCAGGCCGAGGACTTCTACGCGTCCTTCGCCGCACACGGCTATGGCTACGGCCCGCTGTTCCAGGGCGTACGGTCAGGCCGTCAGGACGGGGCCGACGTCTACGCCGAAGTCGCCCTGCATCACGTCCCCTTGCCGTCTGCCGAGCAGTTCGGCCTGCACCCCGCGCTGCTCGACGCGGCGTTCCAGACGATGCGTCTGGGAGCGTTCTTCCCCGACGACGGACAGGCACGTGTGCCGTACACCTTCCGGGGGATTCGTCTCTACGCCCCGGGAGCCGAGCGCCTGCGGGTCCGTGTCTCGGCGGTCGGGGCCGATGCCGTACGCGTGGAGTGCGCCGATGAGCGGGGGCGCCTCGTCTGTGAGATCGACGCCCTCGTCGTCAGCACGGTCTCCCCGGACCACTTGCGGCCGGCCGGACAGGACGCGACCCACGACATGCTGCACCGGATCGAGTGGCCCGTCCTCTCCCCGCCGACCGGCAGCGCCACCTCTCCTACTCCGCCCCGCTGGATCGTGGTCGGGGGCGAGGACGAGGGCCTCGGGCTCGACGGCCTTCGACTCGACGGTCCGAGGCCTGACGGTCCCGGGCTTGCGGAAGCGCTGTCCGAAGCCGGTATGGGGACCGAGCGTCACCGGAACCTGGCCGACGCGCTGTCGGCCGTACGGACGCAGGTGGACACGGCAGGCTCCGCTGCCGCCGCCGGCACGACCTCCCTCATAGCCGTCCCCGTGCCGCAGTCGCCCACCATGGACGCCGGTGCCGTGCGCCACGCCGTCCACCGAGCCCTGGAGCTGGTACAGGGCTGGGTGGCCGCGGACGAGGCGGCGGAAGAGGGCGGGAGCGACGGTGCCGCGGGGGACCGGCGCCTGGTGCTGGTCACGAGCGGAGCGGTGTCCACGGGTGACGCCGACCCGCTGCGCGACCCGGTGGCCGCGGCCGTCTGGGGTCTGATCAAGTCCGCGCAGTCGGAGCAGCCCGGCCGCATCGTCCTCGTCGACCTCGACGAGGGAGCCGTGGACGGGGCGGCCTTGGCCGCCGCGATCTCGACCGGCGAACCACAACTCGCCCTGCGCGACGGCGATGTGCACGTGCCCAGGCTGGCACCCCTGTCCGTGAGGGACTCGCAGACGCTGCTGCCGCCCGCCGGTACGCGGGCCTGGCATCTGGTCGGCGGCGGCACCGGAACCCTTTCGGACCTCGCGCTCGTACCGGCGCAGGCCGACACCGTTCCGCTCGCACCTGGGCAGGTGCGGATCGCGGTGCGGGCAGCCGGACTCAACTTCCGGGACACGCTTATCGCGCTCGGCATGTACCCGGGCGAGGGCGTGATGGGCGCCGAGGGCGCCGGAGTGATCACCGAGGTCGGCCCGGACGTGGTGAGCCTCGCCGTCGGGGACCGCGTCCTGGGCATGTGGACCGACGGCTTCGGGCCGTACGCCGTGGCCGACCACCGCATGGTGGCCCCGATGCCGCGCGACTGGTCCTACGCGGAGGCCGCTTCGGTACCCGCCGTCTTCCTCAGCGCCTACTACGGACTCAAGCACCTGGCCGGTCTGCGCGCCGGCCAGTCGGTGCTGGTGCACGCGGCGGCGGGCGGTGTGGGCATGGCTGCCGTCCAACTCGCCCGGCACTTCGGGGCCGAGGTCTTCGGCACGGCCGGCACGGCCAAATGGGACGCACTGCGGGCACAGGGCCTGGACGACCGGCACATCGCCGGTTCACGGACGCTGGACTTCGCGGACCGGTTCCTCGACGCGACCGACGGGCGCGGCGTGGACGTCGTCCTGAACTCGCTGGCGGGCGACTTCGTCGACGCCTCCCTGCGACTGCTGCCGCGCGGAGGGCGCTTCGTGGAACTGGGCAAGGCGGACGTACGCGACGCCGCGCAGGTCGCCGCCGACCGGCCGGGAACCGTCTACCGGGCCTTCGAGCTGATGGAGGCCGGCCCGGAGCTGATCGGCCGCATGCTCGCCGAACTGCTGGAACTGTTCGAGTCCGGGGCGCTGCGCCTGCTGCCCGTCACCCCGTACGACATCCGGCGGGCACCCGATGCCTTCCGCACGCTCAGCCAGGCCGGACACGTCGGCAAACTGGTCCTGACGATGCCACCGGCCTTCGAACCCCACGGCACGGTCCTGATCACCGGCGGCACCGGGAACCTGGGCGGAACACTCGCCCGCCACCTCGTGACCGAACACGGAGTGCGCCACCTGCTCCTGGCCGGGCGTCGGGGGCCCGAGGCCGAAGGCGCCGCCGAACTCGTACGGGAACTGCACGACCTGGGCGCCACCGTCACGGTCGCCGCCTGTGACGTGGCCGACCGAGCGGCACTCCGGAAACTCCTCGGCGGCATACCGCCGGAGCGCCCGCTCACCGGAGTCGTCCACGCGGCGGGCGTTCTCGACGACGGCGTGGTCACGTCATTGACCCCGGACAGGGTCGACGGCGTCCTGCGGCCCAAGGTGGATGCCGCTCTCAACCTCCACGAAGCGGCCCTCGATCCCGAACTCGGTCTCGACATCACCGCGTTCGTCCTGTTCTCGTCCGTCGCTGCCCTGCTCGGCGGCTCGGGTCAGGGAAGCTACGCCGCCGCCAACGGCTTCCTCGACGGACTCGCCCAGTACCGGCGTGGCCGCTCGCTGCCCGCGCTCTCCCTCGGCTGGGGCCTGGCCGGGAGCGGTCGGATGACGTCCCATCTGGACACCGAGGCCCTGCTCCGGCGCATGGCCAGGGGCGGTGTCCTGCCGCTGTCCCCGGCGGAGAGCATGGCACTGTTCGACGCGGCCCAGGGCTTCGACGAGGCGCTCCAGGTGCCGGCGCGCTTCCACACCGCCGCACTGGGCGCCGACGGCAACGTCCCGCCGCTCTTCCGCGGACTGATCCGGAGCGGGACGGCGCATGCCGCGGCCCGTCGCAGGACGGTCGGCGCGTCGCCCTCGGGTGGTCCTGCCGGAGGCGGGCCGGTGAACCTCGCCGACCGGCTGTCCGGACTGACGGAGGACGAACAGCGGGCGCTGCTCCTCGACACGGTGCGCACGCACGCGGCCCTCGTCCTGGGCCACACGGGCACGGACGGCATTCAGGCCGACCGGGCGTTCAAGGACCTGGGATTCGACTCGCTGACGGCCGTCGAGATGCGCAACCGGCTCACCGCCGCCACGGGGCTGCACCTCGCGGCGACGCTGGTCTTCGACCACCCCGCTCCGGCGGACCTCGCCGAGCACCTCCGCTCTCGGCTCGTCCCCGAGGGGACGGACGTACCGCCGCTCCTCGCCGAACTCGGTCGGCTCGAAACGGCGTTCAAGGAGCTGACCGCCGCCGACCTCGCCTCGGTCGTGCCCGACGACATCGCCCGCGACGAGATCGCCGTACGTCTCGCCGCCCTCGGTTCCCTGTGGGACGGGCTCCATGGCAGCGGCCTCAGCGGAGACGGGGCGCAGAAGCACGGCGACTCGATCGTCGAGGACATCGACTCCGCCGACGACGACGAGATCTTCGCCTTCCTCGACGAGAGCTTCGGCGACTCCTGACCGCAGGCACCTCCGTACGGACCGACGACTCTGCAGACGGGTGATGAGAGATGGCGACCGAACACGAGCAGAAGCTCCGCGACTACCTCAAGCGGGCCACCACCGAACTCCACAAGGCCACGGAACGGCTGAAGGAGGTCGAACAACGCGCTCACGAGCCGGTTGCGATCGTGGGGATGGGATGCCGGTTCCCGGGCGGGGCGTCCTCGCCTGAGGAGTTGTGGGACCTGGTGGCGGCGGAGACGGACGCGGTCTCTCCCTTCCCGGTGGACCGGGGGTGGGACGTGACGGGGCTGTACGACCCGGATCCGGACGCGGCGGGGCGTGCCTACGTCCGGGAGGGCGGGTTCCTCCACGACGCGGGGGAGTTCGACGCGGGGTTCTTCGGTATCTCTCCGCGTGAGGCATTGGCGATGGATCCGCAGCAGCGGTTGCTGTTGGAGACGTCGTGGGAGGCGTTGGAGCGGGCGGGCATCGATCCGCACACGCTGCGCGGCACGCGGACCGGGGTCTACATGGGTGCCTGGAACGGCGGATACGCCGAGGGGATTCCCCAACCCACGGCGGAACTGGAGGCCCAGCTCCTCACCGGCGGCGTGGTGAGCTTCACCTCGGGCCGCGTGTCCTACCTCCTGGGTCTGGAGGGTCCGGCGGTGACGGTGGACACGGCGTGTTCGTCGTCGCTGGTTGCGCTGCACCTGGCCGTGCGGGCGCTGCGCAGCGGTGAGTGCGACCTCGCCCTCGCCGGCGGCGCGACGGTGATGTCGACGCCTGACGTGTTCGTGCGCTTCTCCCGGCAGCGAGGAGTGGCCGCGGACGGTCGCTGCAAGGCGTTCTCCGCCTCGGCCGACGGATTCGGACCGGCCGAGGGTGTGGGCGTGCTGGCGGTGGAGCGGTTGTCGGATGCGGTGCGTCATGGGCGTCGGGTGCTGGCGGTGGTGCGTGGTTCGGCGGTGAATCAGGACGGTGCGAGCAACGGACTGACGGCGCCGAGCGGACGAGCTCAGGCGCTTCTGATTCGCCGGGCGTTGGCGGATGCGCGGTTGGGTGTGGGTGATGTGGATGTGGTGGAGGGGCATGGGACGGGGACGCGTCTGGGTGATCCGATCGAGGCGCAGGCGTTGTTGGCGACGTATGGGCAGCGGGATGCGGGTCGGCCTTTGCGGCTTGGTTCGTTGAAGTCGAACGTGGGGCATACGCAGGCGGCTGCCGGTGTGGCGGGCGTGATCAAGATGGTCATGGCGATGCGGCACGGGGTGTTGCCGAAGACGCTGCATGTGGATGAGCCGACGGCGGAGGTGGACTGGTCGGCGGGAGCCGTTGCTCTGCTGAGGGAGCAGGAGGCGTGGCCGCGTGGTGAGCGCGTACGGCGGGCCGGAGTCTCCTCGTTCGGTGTGAGTGGGACGAACGCGCATGTGGTGGTGGAGGAGGCACCTGCTTTGCAGGCGCCGGTTGCGGGGGAGCTGGTGGGGCCGGGGGTGGCCCTTCTTCCAGTGGTTCCGGTGGTGGTGTCGGGTCGTTCTGCGGGTGCGGTGGCGGAGCTGGCGGGCCGGGTGAGGGAGACGGCTGGTTCTGGTGGGTTGGTGGATGTGGGGTTGTCGTCGGTGGTGTCGCGGTCGGTGTTCGAGCACCGGTCCGTGGTTCTTGCGGCGGACTCTGCGGAGTTGAGTGCAGGTCTGGATGCTCTGGCCGGTGGGGGAGTGTCTCCGGTCCTGGTGTCGGGTGTGGCGTCGGGTGAGGGTGGCCGGTCGGTGTTCGTGTTCCCTGGTCAGGGGACGCAGTGGGCGGGGATGGCGCTCGGGTTGTGGGCGGAGTCGTCGGTGTTCGCGGAGTCGATGGCGCGGTGTGAGGCGGCGTTCGCCGGCTTGGTGGACTGGAGTCTGGCGGATGTGCTGGGTGACGGGTCTGCGTTGGAGCGGGTCGATGTGGTGCAGCCGGCGTCGTTCGCGGTGATGGTGTCGCTGGCGGCGTTGTGGCGGTCGTTGGGTGTGGTGCCGGATGCGGTGGTGGGGCATTCGCAGGGGGAGATCGCTGCTGCGGTGGTGGCGGGTGGTCTGTCGTTGGAGGACGGGGCGCGTGTGGTGGTGTTGCGTGCGCGGGTGATCGGTCGTGAGCTGGCCGGGCACGGTGGGATGGCGTCGGTGGCGCTGCCGGTCGCTGCGGTGCAGGAGCGGCTGGCGGGGTGGGCGGAACGCCTGGGTGTGGCGGTGGTCAACGGACCGTCCGCCACCGTGGTCGCGGGTGATGTGGATGCGGTGGCGGGGTTCGTGGCCGCGTGTGAGGTGGAGGGGGTTCGGGCGCGTGTTCTGCCGGTGGACTACGCCTCGCACTCGGCGCACGTGGAGGACCTGAGGGCCGAGCTGGAACAGGTTCTGGCCGGCATCCGCCCGGTGACCGGTGAGGTCCCGTTCTATTCGACGTCCGAAGCCGCGCAGATCGACACGGCTGGTCTGGACGCGGGGTACTGGTTCGGGAATCTGCGTCGGCCGGTTCGTTTCCAGGAGACGGTCGAGCGGTTGTTGGTGGATGGTTTCCGGGTGTTCGTGGAGTGCGGTGCGCATCCGGTACTGACCGGGTCGGTGCAGGAGACCGCGGAATCCACCGGCCGGCAGGTCTGCTCAGTGGGTTCCCTGCGTCGTGACGAGGGAGGTCTCCGCCGCTTCCTGACCTCTGCGGCGGAGGCGTTCGTCCAGGGGGTCGGAGTGTCCTGGCCGGCACTGTTCGACGGCACCGGCGCCCGCACGGTCGACCTGCCCACCTACCCCTTCCAACGACGCCGCTACTGGCTGGAGTCGCGACCTCCTGCGGCGCCGATCGAGCCTGCCGCAGCGTCAGGCATCGAGAGCTGGCGCTACCGCGTGGCGTGGAAGAGCCTGTCGCTGTCGGAGTCGTCGCGTCTTGACGGCCGGTGGCTGCTCGTCGTGCCCGAAACCCTGGACGCCGACGGCACGCGGATCGCCCACGACCTCCAGCACGCCCTCACCACCCACGGCGCCACGGTCTCCCGTCTGACGGTCGACGTGACGACGACCGACCGCGCCGACCTGTCGGCGCGGCTCACCACCACCGCGGCCGAAGACCAGGGGCCCCTCCGGGGCGTCCTCTCCCTCCTGTCCACCGATGAACGGCAGCACCCGGACCATCCCGGTGTCGACCGTGCCACGGCGGGCACGATGCTGCTCGCCCAGGCGTGCGGGGATCTGGTCGTGGCCCGGGGCGTGGAGCCGAGGCTGTGGGTCGTGACCCGCGGGGCGGTCGCGGTGTCCCCCGCCGAGCGTCCGTCGTCAGCCGGCGCCCAGGTCTGGGGCCTGGGGCGCTGTGCGGCGCTCGAACTTCCCACTCGGTGGGGTGGGATGGTGGACCTTCCCCCGGCGGCCCGGGATGCTGGAAGGCACGTACGGCGGCTCGTGCGTGTGCTGTCGGAGACCTGTGCGGAGGACCAGGTGGCGCTGCGTGCGTCGGGTGCGTACGGCCGCCGGCTGCTGCCCGCGTCCAGCCCTTCCGTATCCGTTCCCCGAACCGCGAAGAGCGGCTACCAGCCGCGCGGCACGGTGCTGGTGACCGGCGGAACCGGTTCCCTCGGAGGCCACTTGGCGCGGTGGCTGGCCCGCAACGGCGCCGAGCACATCGTTCTGGCCGGGCGCCGGGGTGAGGGTGCTCCAGGAGTCGCGGAACTGTCGGCGGAGCTCAAGGAGCTGGGTGCAGAGGTCACCGTCGCGGCCTGCGACGTGGCGGACCGGAACGCGTTGCGTGACATGCTGGAATCCCTGCCCGCCGACCGGCCGCTGTCGGCGGTGTTCCACGCTGCCGGTGTCCCGCACTCGGCGCCGCTGGCCGAGACGGATGTGGCGGGGCTCGCCGCCGTGCTTCCGGGGAAGGTCGTCGGGGCACGGCACCTGCACGAACTCACCAGGGAGAAGGCACTGGACGCGTTCGTGCTGTACGCGTCGGGCGCCGGCGTGTGGGGGAGCGGCGGGCAGAGCGCGTACGGAGCCGCCAACGCCGCACTGGACGCGCTGGCCGAACAGCGCCGGGCTGAGGGACTGCCCGCAACTTCGGTCTCCTGGGGCCTGTGGGACGGCGGAGGCATGGCCGGCGAGCGGGGCGAGGAGTTCCTCACCGCCCTCGGCCTGCGGGCCATGGAGCCCGAGTCGGCGGTCGCCGCCCTGGAGGAGGCCCTGGATCGTGGGGACACCTGCGTGAGCGTGGTCGACGTCGACTGGTCCCGGTTCGCCGAGTCGTTCACCGTTTTCCGGCCCAGCCCGCTGATCGGGGAGCTCCCCGGAGTACGTGCCGTGCCGGACGGATCAGCGGGCGGACCGGCGGACGACCTCGCGGACGTTGCGCGGCACGGCGGGGCAGCCGACCGGGGTGTGCCGGCATGGCTCGCCCGGGCGACGGGCGACGACCGGCAGGACATCCTGCTCGATCTCGTACGCCGCCATGCCGCCGCCGTCCTCGGCCATCCGGGACCGCAGCACATCGAGCCCGACGCCGGCTTCCGGACCCTGGGGTTCAGCTCGGTCACCGCGGTGGAACTGGCCAACAAGCTCGGTGCGGCCGTGGGCACGAAGATCCCCGCCACCTTCGCGTTCGACCACCCCAACGCCCGCGCCGCGGCGGCCCGCCTCGACGTCCTGCTGGCGGCGCCGAGCGATGAGGCCGCACAGGAGGCGGAGATCCGGCAGGCGCTGCGGACCGTGCCGCTGGCCCGGCTGCGGGCTGCGGGGCTCCTCGACGGCCTGCTCGAACTCGCCGGGCTGGAAGCGGAGCCCGGCCTGGCGGGCGACGTACCGGACCGCGGTGCGGCCACGCCGGACGAGGAGTCCGCACTGGCGGAAGTCGACGGCCTGGACGCCGAAGCACTGGTCGACCTCGTCCTCAACCAGTCCGACTCCTGACCGCCGGCGGCGGCGCCGCGGCCCACCGTGCCGTCGCCGCCCTCGGCCGTACGAACCCCACAGACCTGACCGGGTCACGGCCCGGTGCTCAGCAAGGAGACCACTCATGGCTCTGTCCCAAGAGAAGGTACTGGAGGCACTGCGCACCTCCGTCAAGGACGCCGAACGGCTGCGCAAGCGCAACCGCGAACTCCTCGCGGCCCGTCACGAGCCCATCGCCGTCGTCGGCATGGCCTGCCGCTATCCCGGCGGGGTCCGTTCGCCTGAAGACCTCTGGGAACTCGTCGTGTCGGGTACGGACGCGGTGGGTCCCTTTCCCGAGGACCGTGGCTGGGACGTGGAGCGGATCTACGACCAGGACCCGTCCGTCCCGGGCACCACGTACTGCCGCGAGGGCGGATTCCTGTACGACGCGGGGGACTTCGACGCGGCTTTCTTCGGGATAGGGCCGCGCGAGGCCACCGTGATGGACCCCCAGCAGCGCCAGTTGCTGGAGGCGTCCTGGGAAGCCCTGGAGCAGGCGGGGCTGGACCCCCGGGCGCTCCGCGGCAGCCAGGGGGGTGTGTTCGTCGGCGCCGCGAACCAGGGCTACGTACCGGGCGACGCGGCGGCGTCGGGACGTCTGCCGGAGGGTTCCGACGGCTATCTGCTCACCGGCAACGCCGACGCCGTCCTGTCGGGCCGGATCAGCTACTTCCTGGGCCTGGAAGGCCCGTCCATGACCGTCGAGACGGCCTGCTCCTCCTCCCTGGTGGCACTACACCTGGCGGTGCAGGCGCTGCGCCGTGAGGAGTGCGAGTTCGCCCTGGCCGGAGGGGTCGCCGTGCTCGCCAACCCGGCCGCCTACGTGGAGTTCGCCCGGCAGCGGGGACTCGCCCCGGACGGGCGCTGCAAGGCGTTCGACGACGCGGCGGACGGTACGGGCTGGGCCGAGGGCGTCGGCGTCCTGGTGGTGGAGCGGCTGTCGGACGCGGTACGCAAGGGGCATCGGGTCCTCGCCGTCGTGCGGGGCACGGCGGTGAACCAGGACGGTGCCAGCAGCGGTCTGTCCGTGCCCAACGGGCCCTCCCAGCAGCGGGTCATCCGCCGCGCGCTGGCCGACGCCCGGCTGGAGGCCGGCCAGATCGACGCGGTGGAGGCGCACGGCACCGGCACTCGGCTGGGCGACCCCATCGAGGCGCAGGCCCTGCTGGACACGTACGGAGAGGAGCGGAGCCCGGAACGCCCCCTGTGGGTAGGGTCGTTGAAGTCGAACTTCGGTCACGCACAGGCGGCAGCCGGAGTCGGCGGCGTCATCAAGACGGTGATGGCGCTCCGGCACGGCGTGCTTCCCCGCACGCTCCATGTGACCAGCCCGACGCGGCACGTCGACTGGGGCGACGGACAGGTGCGGCTGCTGACCGAGCCGGTCGGCTGGCCGCGGACCGGTGCCCCCCGGCGGGCCGCAGTCTCGGCGTTCGGCGTGAGCGGCACCAACGGGCACATCATCCTGGAGGAGGCGCCGCCGCCCACCCGGCCCGAAGCGGTCCGGCAGGCCGGGGGGCGGCGGCCGGTCCTGGTCCCGTGGACGCTGTCCGGACGTACGAGGCCGGCGCTGTGCCGGCAGGCCGCGCGCCTGGCGGCGCACCTCGAACAGCACCCGGATCTCGACCCGCTGGACGTCGGGTTCTCGCTCGCCACGACGCGCACCCACTTCGAGCACCGGGCCGTGCTGCTCGCGGACGCCGCCACCGAGGGCGGCTCCCGTGACGGCGTGCTCGGGGCGTTGCGGGCGATCGCGGAGGACCGCGACCCGGGCGGGGCGGTACGGGACACCGCGCGGGGCAAAGGGCGTATCGCCTTCCTGTTCAGCGGGCAGGGCAGCCAGCGGCCCGGCATGGCGGAGCAGCTGTACGCGCAGTACCCGGCGTTCGCGCGGGAACTGGACACGATCGCGACCCATCTGGACGCCCATCTGGACCGTCCGTTGGCGACGGTGATGTTCGCGCCGGCCGGTACGGCGGAGGCCGCGCTGCTCGACGGCACGCAGTACGCCCAGGCGGCCCTGTTCGCCGTAGAAGTCGCGACGTTCAGGCTCTTCGAGGGCTGGGGGCTGCGCCCCGACGTGCTGCTGGGGCATTCCGTGGGCGAGTTGGCCGCCGCCCACGTGGCCGGGGTGTTCGGGCCGGCGGACGCCTGCGCGCTGGTCGCCGCACGCGGCCGGCTCATGCAGGAGCTGCCGGCCGGCGGCGCGATGCTCTCGGTCCGTGCCGCCGAGCACGAGGTGCGGGAGCTGATCGCCGGGCAGGAGGACCGCATCGCGGTGGCGGCCGTCAACGGGCCCCGCTCCGTGGTCGTATCCGGGGACGAGGACGCGGTCTCGGCGCTCGCCGAGGAGCTGACCGAATACGGCGTGCGGACCAGGCGCCTGAACGTCAGCCACGCCTTCCACTCCCCGCGTCTGGACTCCATGCTGGAGGAGTTCCGCCGGGTCGCGGAGACGGTCGAGTACCGCGAGCCGACGCTCGACGTGATCAGCGGCCTGACCGGCCGCCCGGCCGACGCCGGGGAACTCGCCACCGCCGACTACTGGGTCCGGCAGGCGAGGGAGACCGTCCGGTTCCACGACGGGGTGCGCGCCGCGCACGCGCGCGGCGTCAGCACCTTCGTGGAGCTGGGGCCGGACGGCGTGCTCTGCGGCCTGGCCATGGAGACCCTGGCGGAGGAGACCGACGGGGACGAGGACGCCGAGACGCCCGGCCGGGCGCGGGCCGCGCTGGTGCCCGTGATGCGTCGGGAGCGCCCGGAGGGCAGTACCCTCCTGACGGCGCTCGCCACGGCCCACGCGCGCGGGGCGGAGGTGGACTGGTCCCGGTTCTACGCCGACACCGGCGCCCGCCACACCACACTGCCCACCTATGCCTTCCAGCGCCAGCGGTTCTGGCTGGAGGCAGCGGCCCCCGCCGCGCCCGCGGCGGGCCAGGCGGGCGGCCCGGCCGACACGGAGGAGAGCACCGGTCCGGCCGCCCGGCCCACGCTGACGGAACAGGATTTCCTCCTGCTCGTGCGGACGGAAGCGGCGGCCGCACTCGGCCACGCCGAACTGGAGGACGTACCGGCCGACAGCCTCTTCGGCGACATCGGCTTCGACTCGCTCGCGGCCATCGAACTGGGCGCCGCCCTGACCGGCGCCACCGGGCTGGAAGTGCCGTCGTCCCTCGTCCTCGAACACCCCACGCCCAGGGAGCTGGCCGCGCACCTGGCAGCCGCCCGGACGGCCGCCGACAGCGACGACACGTCCGCCGAAGGCCCGGACACGGCCGGTGAGAGCAGCCTGTCGGCGATGTACCGGCGGGCCGTGCGGCTCGGCCGGGCCGAGCCGTTCATCGGCACACTCGCCGAACTCGCAGCCTTCCGGCCCGCCTTCCCCGCCGATCACACCCTCGCGGACGGCGAGACCGTCGGACAGGCGGCCGCCGCGTGGCAGCCGGCTCCGGTGCGCCTGGCCACCGCGGACGGTGAGGGACCGGAGCTGATCTGCTGCGCGGGTACGGCGGTGGCGTCGGGCCCGGAGGAGTTCACCGCACTGGCCGCGGCCCTGGGCGACCGGCTGACCGTGTCGGCACTGCGCCAGCCCGGCTTCCGCGCGGACGAGCTGCTGCCCGGCTCCCTGGACGGGCTGCTCGACGCGCAGGCGGACGCGGTGCTGCGGCACACGGGTGACAGGCCCTACGCCCTCCTCGGCCACTCGGCGGGCGGGGCGCTGGCGCACGCGCTGGCCTGCCGACTGGAGGAGCTCGGCGCGGGTCCCGCGGCGCTGGTCCTGGCCGACGTCTATCTCCCCAGCTCGCCGGGGGCGATGGGGGTGTGGCGCAACGAGATGCTCGACTGGGTCATGCGGCGTTCCGTGGTGTCCATCGACGATGCCCGGCTGACGGCCATGGGCGCCTACAACCAGATGCTCCTGGAGTGGGCACCGCGGCCCACGAAGGCGCCGGTCCTGTTCCTGCGCGCGACGGAGCCGGTGATGCCGTGGTCCGGAGAACCGGAGAGCTGGCGGGCGCACTGGGACGGCGGCGACCACACCGCCGTCGACGTGCCCGGCACCCACCTGACGCTGATGACCGAGCACGCCCGCCACCTCGCGGCGACCCTCCACACCTGGCTCGACACCCTGTGAACCACGCCCGGGGCGACTTCGCCGGGCGTAGGACTGCCGCCTCCCCCGACTTCCGTACACCGCGACAGCTTGGAGGACTCCCGTGACAACGCAGTGGACCACCCCGTCCGCACTCGGCCGCAGACTGCAACGCACCTACGTGGGGCACTGGTTCGCAGGAACGCAGGGAGACCCCTACGCGCTGATCCTGCGCGCCCAGCGGGACGACACCACCCCCTACGAGGACGACGTCCGCGCACGCGGACCGGTGTTCCACAGCGAGGTGCTCGACACCTGGGTGATCACGGACGGCGCTCTCGCCCGGTCCGTCCTGACCGACGCCCGCTTCGGCGGGCTGACGCGCGCGGGAGGACGGTATCGCGCGGACCTTCTCCCTCCGGCGGGCCCCGAGGTCGGTCCGGCCCGCGCAGGGGTGCGCGGCGGCGTGCAGGCCGACGCCGATCCGGCGGTGTCGGCGCAGGACGAGGTGGTGGTGGAGGCCCTCGCCGAGCAGCTCTCACGCACCCTCCTGGGCGGACTCGGCGACGACTTCGACCTCGTCGCCGCCTTCGCGCGACGCCTGCCGGCACAGGTCCTGGCCGAATTCCTCGGGCTGCCCGCAGCCGCGCGCAGCCGGTTCGAGGAACTGCTGGCCGGCTGCGCCCACAGCCTCGACAGCCGGCTCTGTCCGCAGACGCTCGACATCACACGCACCGGCCTGGGAGCGGCGGCCGAGCTCCGGGAACTGCTCGCGCGCCACCTCGGCGAGAGCGGACCACACTCCGCTCAAGCGGCAGTCTCCCTGGCAGTCGAGGTGGCCGCACCCGCCGGCGCGCTCATCTGCAACGCGGTCGAGGCGCTGAGCAGCTCTCCCGGGCAGTGGAACGCCCTCCGCGAGAACCCGGAGAAGGCCGACGCCGTCGTGGCGGAGACCTGGTGGCGACAACCGCCGGTGCGGGTGGAGAGCCGGATCGCGCAGGAGGACGTCGACGTGGCCGGAGTGCCCATCCCCGCGGACGGGCACGTGGCGATCCTCGTCGCCGCCGCCCAGCGCGACCCGGCGATCACCCCGGCCCCGACGAAGGACGACACCGGCGCCCCCGGACAGGGCGACGGAGGCGTGCCCCTGGGGCTCGTCGGCGACGCGCACTCCACCTCCGCCGCCCGGACGGTCCGCGCCCTCTCCCGCGGTGCGCTGCGAGCGCTCGCGCGGGAGGCACCGGGCCTGCGGCCGAACGGGACCCCGGTGCGCCTCAGGCGGGCACCCGTCACGCTCGGCCACGCCCGCCTCCCCGTCGCCCGGACGGGCCGGGGGACACCGACCGAGGCGGGTGCGGCATGAGCACCCGCGACGACCACCGCCTGCCGAACGGGGAGACGAGCCGATGCGCGTCCTGATGACGTCGATCGCCCACAACACGCACTACTACCACCTGGTGCCGCTGGCCTGGGCCCTGAAGGCCGCGGGCCACGAGGTGCGCGTCGCCGGCCAGCCCCGCGTCACCGACATCATCACCGGGTCGGGACTCACCGCCGTGCCGGTCGGTGACGACGAGGACATGATGGAGCTGTTCGCCGAGATCGGCGGAGACATCACCCCCTATCAGGAGGGACTGGACTTCGCCGAGGAGCGGCCCGAGGCACGGTCCTGGGAACATCTGCTCGGACAGCAGACCGTTCTGACCTCGCTGTGCTTCGCACCGCTCAACGGCGACTCGACGATGGACGACATCGTCGCGCTGGCCCGCTCCTGGCAGCCGGACCTGGTGATCTGGGAACCCTTCACCTTCGCCGGAGCGGTCGCCGCCCACGCCGTGGGCGCGGCGCACGCCCGCATCCTGTGGGGTCCCGACGTCATCGGCCGGGCCCGGGAACGGTTCGTGGAGGCCAAGGCACAGCAGGCTCCCGAACACCGGGAGGACCCGATGGCCGAGTGGCTCGGCTGGACCCTGGAGAGGCTGGGCCTCCCGGCCGCCGGAGACGGGATGGAGGAGTTGCTGAACGGCCAGTGGGTCATCGACCCGGGCCCGGATAGCGTCCGGCTCGACCTTCGCGAGCCGATCCTGCCCATGCGTTTCGTTCCCTACAACGGCCCTGCCGTCGTACCCGGATGGCTGTCCGAGAAGCCGAAGCGACCGCGCGTCTGCCTCACCCAGGGAGTGTCGGGACGCGAGACCCACGGCAAGGACGCCGTCCGCTTCCAGGACCTGCTCGCGGCGCTGGGCGACCTCGACATCGAGATCGTCGCCACGTTGGACAGCACCCAGCGGGAGAACCTGACGGAGGTCCCCGACAACGTCCGGATCGTCGACTTCGTCTCGATGGACGTGCTGCTGCCGAGTTGCGCCATGATCATCTACCACGGTGGCGCCGGCACCTCGGCGACGGCCCTCCTGCACGGCGTTCCGCAGGTCGTCATCGGAGCGCACTGGGACGTGCCGGTCAGGGCACGGCAGCTCGACGACCTGGGCGCCGGCATCTTCATCCGGCCCGAGGACCTCGACGCCGCCACACTGCGCGCGGCGGTTCAGCGCGTGCTCACCGAGCCTTCCCTCCAGCAGGCCGCGGACCGGCTGAGGGCCGAGATGCGCTCCAACCCCACGCCGGCCGAGACGGTCACGGTGCTGGAGCGGCTCTCCCGGAGCCACCGACAGCCCCGCTGACCACACGCGGTACACGGTGCGGGCCCACGTGCCGGGGGCTCCACCGTCGCCGGCGGTCGTCGGATCGCCGTCCGGCCATGTCCCGGCACCCAAGGACGGAGTAGAACAGAACATGGAATTCGAAGGTCAGGTCGCGCTCGTCACCGGGGCCGGCAGGGGGATCGGCCGTGCGACGGTCATCCGCCTCGCGGAGGCCGGATGTGACATCGCCCTCCACTACAACCGAGCGAAGGCGCAGGCCGAGGAAGCCGCCGAGCGCATCGCCGCACTGGGCCGCAAGGTCGAACTGTTCCCGGGCGACCTCTCCCGCCCCGAGACCGGGCGACAGCTCGTGGCCGCGGTGCAGCAGAAGTTCGACCGGATCGACATCCTGGTGAACAGCGCGGGCATCACACGGGACAAACTCCTGCTGTCCATGGAGACGGACGACATCCACCAGGTCATCGCCACCAACCTCGTCGGCCCGATGTTCCTCACCCAGGCGGTCGCGCTCACCATGCTGCGTCAACGCTCCGGGCGCATCGTCAACATCTCCTCCGCCGCCGCGAGCAGGCCCGGAAAGGGCCAGTCCAACTACGCCGCGTCCAAGGCCGGCCTGGAGGCCTTCACCAGGGCCATGGCGGTGGAACTCGGATCCCGCGGAATCCTCGTCAACGCGGTCGCTCCCGGCATCGTCAAGACCGACCTGACCGAGGCTCTCCGCGAGGGGGCGGAGCCCGAACTCCTGGCCCGGCAGGTGATCGGTTCCTTCGCCGAACCCGCGGCGGTGGCGGAGGCGGTGGCCTACTTGGCGAGCCCGCGCAACACGCACACGACGGGCACGGTCCTCACCGTCGACGGCGGGCTCAAGATGGTGTGAAGCCCGCCGCGCATCAGACAGCCGGTCGATCCGGCGGAGGCGGAGACCCGCGCACCGCGGGCGCGCGTGGGGGCGCCCGCGGTGCGCGAAGGCCGCCACTGGCTCGCGTCTCCAGAAAGAAGCCCGATTCTCCAGCGGGCGACCGTGGTCAGAGCGTTGGACCGCCCTGCTCCGCACGTCGAGCCCCACCGTGGCAGCGGCGGACGTGCCCACCGCGGCGGCCGGCGCCGCGGGGTTGCCGCCGCGGCACCGGCCGACGCGCGCTGGTCGCACGGAGTGAGCCCGCGGGAGCGGAGGGCGCCGGTTCGCTCAGGAAGCCGGGATCTCCGCCGGGACGACGGACTCGGGGGCGCCGTCGGGGCCGGGCGTCGTGCCACCGTCGGCGTCGAGCTGCGGCGGATCGGAGAGCTGCTCGCGCACGTACCCCCACACCACGGCGACGAGGGCGGCGACGGGCACGGCGAGGAGGCTGCCGACGATGCCGGCCAGGCTGCCGCCGAGGGTGACGGCGAGCAGGACGACGGCGGCGTGCAGTCCGAGTCCGCGGCTCTGGATCATGGGCTGGAAGACGTTCCCCTCCAGCTGCTGCACCACCACGATGATCGCGAGCACGATCAGGGCGTCGGTCAGGCCGTTGGAGACCAGGGCGATGAGCACGGCGACGAATCCGGCGAACAGCGCGCCGATGATCGGCACGAAGGCGCTGACGAAGGTGAGTACGGCGAGCGGCAGGACGAGCGGGACGCCGAGGATCCACAGGCCGATGCCGATGAGGACGGCGTCGAGGAGGCCCACCGCGGCCTGGGAGCGGACGAAGGCGCCGAGGGTGTCCCAGCCGCGTTCGGCGATCGTGGTGGCGTCGGTCGCGAGGCGGCCGGGGAGCTGACGGGCGAGCCAGGGCAGGAAGCGCGGCCCGTCCTTGAGGAAGAAGAACATCAGGAAGAGCGCGAGCACGGCCGTGACGACCCCGTTCACGACCGTGCCGACGCCGGTGGCGAGGGTGGTCAGCAGGGATCCGACGCTGTTCTGGAGGCGGTCGGTCGCGGTGTCCAGGGCGCCGGTGATCTGGTCGTCGCCGATGTTCAGGGGCGGACCCGCGGTCCACTCGCGGAGACGCTGGATGCCCTCGACGACACCGTCGGCCAGTTCGCCGGACTGCGAGGCGACGGGCACGGCGATGAGTGCGACGGTGCCGGCGGTGACGGCGAGGAAGAGGACGGTGACCACCGAGGCGGCGAGCGCCGGCGGCCAGCCGAGACGGCGCAGCAAGCGGGCGAAGGGCCAGGTCAGCGTGGTGATCAGGAGGCCGATGACGAGCGGCCACACGATCGACCACATCCGGCCGAGCAGCCAGACCACCGCCGCCGTGCCCAAGAGCACCAGCAGAAGCTCCGTCGATATGCGGGCCGAGGCCCGCAGCGCGGCACGTGTTCTCGCAGGACTGAGAGAGGCAGACATGGCGATCACCCTAGAGCGGCCGGGGCGGCCCGCTGCCCCCGTGCCCCGATCCTTCGCGCCGGGGGGACGCGCATCGGGGGATCCGACGCCGTTTCAGCGCCTGCGTGGACGGGGCGGGTCGGGCGTCGATCCCATCCCCTGCCTCCGGCTCCACGGCGGGACGTCATCGAGCTGGAGGCGCGTCGGGCGACGCAGGGGTGCCGAGCCGCCCGAGCCCCGACGCCCCTGGGATCGACCCGACCGCTGCCGGCGGTGGGCCGGTCTCGGCCTGGCGGCCGTGGCGGCTGCTCGTGGTGCCCGCCGCTCCACGGCGTGATGTGCTGGGGGAGGAACGAACCGATGGTCACGGATCTCGGAGGCATGCATGACCAAGCCACTGGTCGTCCTCACCGGTGCCAGCTCGGGGATCGGCGCTGCCACGGCCCGTCTGCTGTCCGCTCAGGGGCACCCGCTTCTGCTGCTCGCCCGGCGGCTGGAGCGGCTGGAGGCCCTGGATCTGCCGCTGGCCCTGTGCCGGAAGGTCGATGTCACCGAACGCCCCGCTGTGGAGGATGCCGTACGCGAGGCGGAGGAACGGTTCGGTCCCGCGGACGCGCTCGTCAACAACGCCGGGGCCATGCTGCTGGGCCGCGTCGCCGATCAGCCGGTCGAGGAGTGGGACCGGATGATCGACCTCAACATCAAAGGAGTGCTGTACGGCACGCGCGCGGTGTTGCCGGGGATGCTGGCCCGGCGTTCCGGGACGATCATCAATGTCAGTTCCGTCGCCGGGCGTAAAACCTTCCCGAACCACGCGGCCTACGTCGCGACGAAGTTCGCCGTACACGCCCTGTCGGAGAACCTGCGGGAGGAAGTGGCGGCGTCGGGCGTGCGGGTCGTGACGATCGCACCCGGCGCGGTGGAGACCGAACTGCTCTCCCACACCAGCAGCGAGCAGATCAAGAGCGACTACCAGGCGTGGAAGGAGTCCGCCGGAGGCGCGCTCGACCCCGAGGTCGTGGCCGAGGCCATCCACTACGCCTACCGCCAGCCACCGAAAGTCACCATTCGAGAGATCGTCCTCGCCGCCACCGGCCAGGAGGCCTGAACGGTTCCGCTCTGTCTCCCCGCGGCGGCATGCGGCGGCCTTCCAAGGTCCTGTCAGAAGGGCGATGCCTCCCCTTCACCTCGACAGGATCACTCCTCATGACGTACCCGAGCGTGGGCGTCGGGGCCCGCACCCCTGCCGGCCGCGCCGGTCCTCGACCGTACGGCGACGTGGAGAGCCGCGCCCACGCCTTCGCACGTTCTCGTTCGCCGGCGCGCAGAGGTCCCCCGGTGTCCCCCCCCCGACCACCCACCCCTCGTCAGGGGGCGGGGTCAGGGGCGAGGTGGATCCGGGCCGCTACCGGGAGGTGGTCGCTGGCCGTCGCGGGGAGGGTCCATGCCGAGGCGGCCCGCACGCCCCCGAGAAGGATCTGGTCGATCCGGACGACCGGCAGGCGCGCCGGCCAGGTGAAGCCGAAGCCCGCGCCCGCCGCGGCCTGTGCGGAGACGAGTCGGTCGGTGAGGGGGCGCAGTGCGCGGTCGTCCGTGGAGCCGTTGAGGTCGCCCAGGAGGACGACGCGCCGGACGGGCTCGGCCCGCACCTTTGCCGCCAGCAGCCTTAGCGCCTCGTCGCGCGCCCCGGCGGTGAATCCGCCCGGGCCCACGCGGACGGACGGCAGATGGGCGACATAGACCGCCAGCGGCCCGCCGGGCGCGTCCACTGTGGCCCGCATCGCCCGCGTCCACGGCATGATCGGCACAGCCCGCGCGTCGCTCAGCGGATGCACGCTCCACAAGCCCACCGTGCCCTCGTAGAAGTGGTACGGGTACGACTCCGCCAGGGCCCGCTCGTACGCGGGCGCCGTGGCCGGGCTCAGCTCCTCCAACGCCAGTACGTCCGCCCCGGCGGCGAGCAGGCTCCGTACCGTTCCGGCGGGGTCGGGGTTGGCCTGCTCGACGTTGTGACTGACCAGCGTGAGGTCCCCGCCGGGCGTCGTCTTGTCGGCCAGCGCTCCGCCGAAGGCCGTCAGCCAGGCCACGGCCGGCACCACCAGGGCCACCGCCGCCGCCACCCGCGCGCGCCGCAGCAGGGCCGCGGTCACTAGCACGGGCACGGCCAGCGCGCTCCAGGGCAGCAGGGTCTCGGCCAGACTGCTCAGCCGTCCGGGCAGTCCGGGGAGCCGCCCGTGCCCCGCGACGCTCACCGCGAGGAGGACGGAACAGCCCGTGACCGCCGCCCCCCGGCGTCGCCACCACCGGCGGCGCGGACCGGTGTCCCCCACGCCGACCGCGGCTCCGGGAGCGGGGTGCCTGCCGTCCGCCGTGCCGTCCGCAGCCGGGGAGCGGACGGTCTGTTCCGCGGTGCCGTCCGCCGCCGTGGAGGAGGGGGCGCTCTCCGCCGCCCCGCTGTCCGGCGCCTCGGGGGAGGGGACGGTCTGTGCCGCCCTGCCGTCCGCCGCCGTGGAGTGGGGGACAGTCTGTGCCGCCCCGCTGTCCGGCGCCGCGGAAGAGGGGACGGTCTCCGCCGCCCCGCCGTCCGCCGCCGCGACCGGATCCCGGCGTGTCGTCGCCGTCATCGTTCCCCGCCCTCGGTTCCGGCGGCGGCCAGCCGCTCGCGGACGGCGGTGAGCAGGCCGCGGGCCGCGTCGACCGCGGCCCGGAGTCCCTCGGCGGGCGTCGTGTTCGCCCGCTGGTGCAGGACGGCGCCCACCAGCAGCCGGGGCTCGCCGCCCACGCGCACCTCGTAGGCCCACATGAGGTTCCCGCCCGCCGGGGTGCTGGAGCCCGTCTTCACACCGAGGACGCCCGGGGTGTCCAGCAGAGGATTGGTGTTGGTGATCGTCCCGAGGCCCGGGACGGTGGTCTCGCGGGTGGCGACGACCGCCCGGAAGACAGGGTCCTCCAGCGCGGCCCGCGTCAGCCGCACCTGGTCGGCCGCGGTGCTCGTGGTCGTCGGCTCGATGCCGCTCGCCCCCGTGTAGACCGTGTCCTTCATACCGAGCCGTACGGCGGCGCGCCGCATCTTCGTCACGAAGGCCGCCTGGCTGCCGGAGTCCCAGCGGGCCAGCAGACGGGCGACGTTGTTGCCGGAGGGGATGAGGAGCAGTTCCAGGAGCCGGCGCTGGGAGTGGCGTTCGCCGGACCGTACCGGAACGGTCGACTCGCCGCCGACCCCCGCCTCGTGCGCGGCCGTCCGGTCCACTTCGATCAGGGGGCCGTCCTCGTCGGGCCTCAGCGGATGCTCCTCGAGGATGACGTAGGCGGTCATCACCTTCGTCAGGCTCGCGATCGGTACGGGCCGCCGCCCGCCCCGCTCGCCCAGCGAGCCGGTCCCTTCGAGCTCGACGGCGCTCTGGCCGTCCTGCGGCCAGGGGAGCGGTCCGATGTCGGAGACCGGCAGTCGCTCGCCTCCGGTCGCCGGAGGCGCGCCGGAGGGCGAGGCGACGGCGATGCCCAGGGCCGTCAGCAGGGCCACGGACAGGGCACCGCCGACGAGGCGGTGACGGGGGGTGCGGGGCAGGGACACGGGCCGCCTCCAGGGGCTGCGGTACGGGATCGGTACGGCAGCAAGACTCCGGGGGCTAGGTCTCCGCCCTACGGTCGGGAGAGCGCGGCCCGCGCTCGGGAACCCATCGGTCGTGTATCGGCGGGGCGGCGGGCGGCCGCGCGCCGACCGGCGAATCCGACGCATCGCCGGGCGGGGCGGGGCGGCGGGACCGGCCGCCGCGCGACGCGGACGGGCACCTGAGGGGCGGGGCGTACCGACAGACGACGGTTCTGGGTCGGGGAGGCCCCCGGGCCGTCCCGGGGACCGGTCCGGTTCACGCCTCGGACGTCTGCCCGTCCTGGGGCAGGCTCAGGGTCGCGACCGCTCCTCCGTCCCGGGCGTTGGCGAAGGCCAGGGTCGCGCCGATCACCCTCGCCTGGCCGGACGCGATCGTCAGGCCAAGGCCGTGCCCGTGCCCCCGTTCGGCCGAGCCCGTGCGGAACCGCTGGGGGCCGTGGGACAGCAGGTCGGCGGGGAAGCCGGGGCCGTGGTCCCGGACGGTCACGGTCCGGCCGGCGACCGTGACCTCCACCCGGCCCGCGCCGTGCCGGTGGGCGTTGACGACGAGGTTGGAGACGATGCGGTCCAGGCGCCGGGGGTCCGACTCGACCACCGCCGCCCCCTGTGGCGTCACCTGCGCCGCGAGGCCCGTCCGCGCCACCGAGTCCCGGACGAGGGCGGCCAGGTCGACCGGTCCCTGCTGGGCCGTCTCGGCGCCCGCGTCGAGCCGGGAGACCTCCAGGAGGTCCTCCACCAGGTCGCGCAGCACCCGTACCCGGCTCTGGACCATGTCCGTCACCTCGCCCTCGGGCAGCAGTTCCGCCGAGGTGACCAGGCCCATCAGCGGGGTGCGCAGCTCGTGTGCGACGTCGGCGGTGAAGCGCTGCTCGGTGTCGATCCGCTGCTGGAGGCTGTCGGCCATCGAGTCGACCACGGCCGAGATCTCGGCGACCTCGTCGCCTCCGCGGACCGTTCCCGTCCGGGCGTCGAGGTCGCCCGCCGTGATGCGCCGGGCCGTGCGGGCGACCCGGCGCAGCCGCCGGGCGGGGAGTTCCGTCGCCAGGGCCGTGGCGGGGACGACGACGCCCAGGGTGAGCAGCGAGTACTTCCACATGTGGCGGTCCAGGGCCTGCCGGGTCAGCAGGTCGGCGGTCATGTCGACCTCGACCGCGTACAGTTTCCCGCCCTCCCGGCGGGCCGCCCAGAAGACGGGGGCCGGGGGCCCGTCCTCGTAGAGGGTGGCCTCGCCGCCGTGCTCGATCTGCCTCAGCAGGGCCTCGGGCAGTTCCTCGGGGGACACCCGGGGCCCTTCCTCACCTGCTGCGTCGGCGTCCTCCAAGGCCGTTGCCAGCACCACCTGGGCCCTGCCCGCGCCCTCGTGCAGGGAGCGCCGCAGCACGGAGTCGTGCACCAGCACGCCGACCGTCAGCGCCATCGAGGCACAGGCGAGCGCCACCAGGAGGACGATCTTCCAGCGCAGTGAGCGGGAGCGCGGTACCAGGCCCGTGACCGCTCCCCGGGGGGCCCGGCTCACCGCTTCCACTTGTAGCCGAAGCCGCGGACCGTCTCGACGCGCTCGGCGCCGATCTTCTTGCGCAGCCGCTGCACGCACAGGTCGACTACCCGGGTGTCCCCGTCCCAGCCGTAGTCCCACACCTCGCGCAGGAGGGTCTGACGGTCCAGCACGATCCCGGGGTGCGCGGCGAACTGGAGCAGCAGCCGCAGTTCGGTCGGGGCGAGCGCGATCCGCTCGCCGCCCCGGCGGACCTCCAGGGCCGCGGGGTCGAGGGAGAGGTCGCCGAAGAGCAGCGGGCCGGCCGGCGTCGCGGGGTCGGCGGGTTCGGGTGCGGGGGACACGAAGGCGGCCCGGCGCAGCAGCGAACGGATGCGCGCCACCAGGACGGCGGTGTCGACGGGCTTCACCACGTAGTCGTCGGCCCCGGCCTCCAGGCCGGACACCACGTCGAGGGCGTCACCGCGCGCCGACATCATCAGGATCGGGTCCGTGGCCGTCTCCCGGATGCGCCGGCACAGTCCGATGCCGTCCAGGCCCGGCAGCATCACGTCGAGCAGCACCAGGTCGTGCCGTCCCTCCCGGAAGAGTTCGAGCCCGCTCAGTCCGTCGGCCGCGACGCGCACGCGGTAGCCGTAGCGCTCCAGGGACATCGCGACGGACCGCCGGATCACCTCGTCGTCCTCGACCAGCAGGACGGTCACGGTCGCAGGCGCGGGCGCCGACACGGAATCAGACATGTCCATCTCTCGGGCACGGGGCGGGGCGGGCCCTCCATCATGCCTCACTCCCGCGCCATCCCCGGCGCCGCCGGAGAGCCGTCGGCACGTCTCTGAGCTGGGCTGATACCTGTCTGATACACCACGGCGCGGTGACCGACACACACCCGAGCGGGGACGGACACGGAGGCGGCGCCGGACACCGGATGGCGCGGGTGCCGCTCCGGCGGCCACCAAGGCCCGTACGAGCGACGCCGTCCGGAGCACACGCCCACGGAGCACGGGCGCCCGCCCCGCCCGGTCCAGGGGCGGTGAGGCGGGCGCCCGCGAGGGCTCGGGGCGGGTGTCAGTGGTGTGCGGCAGGTGCGGGCAGCGTCTCCGGAGCGGGGTCGGTCCTGCGGCCGAGGTGATTGAAGGCGAGGTTGAGGAGGACGGCGACCACGCATCCGGTGCTGATGCCCGAGTCGAGGACGATGCGGGCGCCTTCGGGGAAGGCGTGGTAGAAGTCCGGGGCGGCGATGGGGATGATGCCGGCGCCCAGGGAGATGGCGACGATGAGGACGTTGTCTCCGCGTTCGAGGGCGGCTCCGGCGAGGGTCTGGATGCCGCTGGCGGCGACGGTGCCGAAGAGGGCGATGCCCACTCCGCCGAGGACGGGCTGGGGGATGAGCGCGACGACGGAGGCGAGCAGCGGGCAGAGGCCGAGCAGGAGGAGGATGCCGCCGGCCGCGGCGACGACGAAGCGGCTGCGGACCTTGGTGATCGCGACGAGGCCGACGTTCTGGGCGAAGGCGCTGGCGGCGAAGCCGTTGAAGAGCGGGCTGAGGGCGGTGCCGAGGCCGTCGGCGCGGAGCGCGGCGGCCAGGGTCTTCTCGTCGGCCGGCCGCTCGACGATCTCACCGAGGGCGAGGACGTCGGCGGTGGACTCGGTCATCGACACGAGCATCACGATGCACATGGAGATGATCGCCGCGGCCGCGAACTGCGGAGCGCCGAAGTGGAACGGGGTGGGGAGTCCGATGACGTCGGCGTCGCCGACGGCGCTGAAGTCGGCGACGCCCAGCGGCAGGGAGAGGAGCGTGCCGGCGACGAGGCCCAGCAGGATGGAGATCTGCTTGAGGAAGCCCGTCAGGACGCGGCGCAGGACCACGGTGATCAGCAGGGTGGCGGTGGCGAGGCCGATGTACGTGAGGCTGCCGTAGTCCGGTGCCTGCGCGTTGCCGCCCTGGGCCCAGTTGAACGCGACGGGCAGCAGGGAGACACCGATGAGGGTGATGACCGTGCCCGTGACGACGGGCGGGAAGAAGCGGATCAGTTTGCAGAAGAAGGGGGCGAGGAGGAATCCGAAGACGCCGGCGACGATCACGGCGCCGTAGATGACGGGCAGCGCGTCCTCGGGGCCTTCGGCCTTCGCTATCGCGAGCATCGGTGCGACGCCGGCGAAGGAGACGCCGTTGACGAACGGGAGCCGCGCTCCGACCTTCCAGAAGCCGAGCGTCTGCAGGAGCGTGGCGATGCCCGAGGTGAACAGGCTGGCGCTCATGAGGAACGCGATGTCCGCGGTGGACAGGCCGACGCCGATGCCGACGACCAGCGGCGGCGCGACGACGCCGGCGTACATGGCGGCGACGTGCTGCAGACCGGCGCTGAAGAGCTTCAGCGGGGGCAGCATCTGGTCGACCGGATGGGTGTCGCCCGGTCTTGCGGGGGTGTCGGGACGAGCGTCGGTTCCGTCCTCGGTCTTCGTCGGTTCCGGGGCGGGGCGGGATTCCGGCATGGCGTGTCTCCTGGCCGCGGGCGGTCTCGTGGGAGCGCGGGCAGCCCTGTGGGAGAGCCGGCGTCGCTGACGCACGGCTCTGCGGATGGGGGTGGTGACGGGGTGCGGAGGATGCGGCACCGGGCGTGGGCCGGGAGGCCGTCGTGCCTGGGTGCCGCGGCCGGAGAGCGGGGAGTGGGGCGCCGGAGAACGGGCGGGAGGGATTCGTGTCCCGGTGTTCCCGCGGTCCTCCGGCCGGCCGGCGCGCAGCTGTCCGTGCTGTGCGTCGTGCCACTCCGTCCGGCGAAGTCGGAACAGTTCCTCACGGGGCGGCGTGGGTGTCAAGAGGCGGGACGGGCCGGGTTGACGACCTCCCGGACGTGGTGCCAGAGGTGCAGGTCGATGTGTTCGAGGAAGTCCGCTGCCCGGGCCTCCGCGCGGGCCGCCTGACGGGGCGGGCCGCCGGCCGCGCCCTCCCATTGCTGGTAGGTGAGGTGGAGGCGTTCGAGGGCGTGGCCGAGTACGGCGGGGTCGAGCGGCACGATGCGGGTGAGGGCCCCCACGTAGGGCGGCCACCAGGTGGTGGCGGCCTCTCTGAGCAGGACGCGGAGCCGGCCGGTCCTGCCGCACGCGGCGACGAAGCAGGCCGGTGGCGGGCAGAGGACTCTCAGGAGGGCGTCCGTCTGGGCGGGGGTGCCCTGCCAGCGGTTCCGGCGTTCGGCGTCCTCCCACTGGCCGCGGGTGAGGCCGAGCTCGGTCGCGGTCTCGTTGACGGTGAGTCCGGCGACGGTACGGCACTGGGCGAGGGTGCCGGGCTCTTCGACGAGATCGACCGGGGAGCACCAGAGGGCCGCCGCGAGGGCCTTCACCTGGGTGTTGTCGGGGGTGGCGGCGCCGGCTTCCCACGCCTCGACGAGGCCGGGGTGCGCGGGGTGTCCGCAGTAGGCGGTGACGGCCCAGGCGACCTGGCCGAGCGTCAGGCCGAGCTGGGCGCGGACGGCCGCGGCACGGGTGGGATCGAAGCGGGGCAGGGCGTACGGATCGTCTGCGGGTGGCATAGCGGGACACCGTAGGGACCCCGCCGTCCACGGCCAAGGGCCGGAGCGGTCTCGATGTCGGCTCCGCCGCCCGGCGTTCGGCTTCTTCGTCGGATCTCCTGAGCGGGCAGACCGTCGATGACCTGCTCTTTCATGGGAGAAGGCAGGCGAGTGGAGAGAAGGGGAGGCTGAGGCGACTGTCGGTTCCTCCAGAATCCGCGAGGAACTGGCGGCTTCTCTTGGGGGAGTTGACGAGGTTCAGGCCGGGCCATAAAGTCCCGTCCCGTCCACAACGGAAAACTTCTTCCGTCATGCGAAACCTGTGGTGACAGCCGCCCACCCCTGCGGCTCGCCCCCACCGGCCATGCTCCCGGTTCGGGCCGTCCCCCGGCACCGGTCACTCTGCCCACACGCCCCCGGCAGTCCGCTGCCCGCGGGCGGTGTCTCAAGGACCTGCCTTGCTGCCCCGCGCCACTGACCATGCATCGCCGACCCCACCCCATCCGGTCGACGAGATCCTTCCCGCCCGCCGCATGCTGCCCGCCGCCCTGCAACACGTGGCGAGCATGTACGCCGGCCTGACCGCGCCACCACTGATCATCGGCAGCGCCCTGGGGCTGACCCCGGCCCAGCTCTCCGCCCTCCTGGCCGCCGCGCTGCTGATCGCCGGCCTCGGCACGATCGCCCAGACCCTCGGCGTCTACGGCGTCGGCGCCGGGTTGCCCCTCGTCAACGGCGTCTCGTTCGCCGTCGTGTCACCGGCGCTCGCCGCCGCCGCCACCCAGGGGCGCGACGGCGCCCTCCCGGCGATCTTCGGGGCCACCCTCGTGGCGGGACTCCTCTGCCTGCTCCTCGCTCCCGTCTTCTGCCGACTGGTCAGGTTCTTCCCACCGGTCGTCAGCGGCTGCGTCATCACCCTGGTCGGCATCTCCCTCCTGCCCGTCGCCGGCACCTGGGCCCGGGGCGGAGACGCCGAAGCCGCCGGCTTCGGCTCGCCCGCCGACCTGGCCCTGGCGGCGACGACCCTCGTCATCACCCTGACCGTGCACCGCATGCTCTCGGGCCGCTTCCTCGGACGGGTCGCCATCCTCATCGGCATGCTCGCGGGCACCCTGATCGCGATCCCGCTGGGCAAGGTCGACCTCGACCCCCTCGCCCAGGCGCCCCTCTTCGCCCTGCCCACGCCCTTCGGCTTCGGCACCCCGCAGTTCGTCCCCACCGTGATCGCCACCGCCGCGGTCGTGATGGTCGTGTCCATGATGGAGTCCACCGCCGCGCTGCTGGCGCTGGGCGCGGTCGCCGAACGGCCGGTCCGGGACCGGACCATCGCCGGAAGCCTCCGCGCCCTCGGCCTCGCCACGGTCCTCGGCGGCGTCCTCGGCTCGTTCACCAGCACGTCGTACGCGCAGAACGTCGGCCTGGTCTCCCTCAGCCGGATCCGCAGCCGCTACGTGGTCACGCTCTGCGGCGCCGTCCTCGTCCTGATGGGCTTCGTGCCCGTCCTGGGCTCGCTCGTCGCCCTCGTCCCGCTGCCCGTCCTCGGCGGTGCGGGGGTGGTCTTCTTCGGCTCCGTCGCCGTCACGGGCATCCGTACGCTGGCCAGGGCCGCCCTCGGCACCGGTCACAACGCCCTGATCGTCTCCGTCACCCTCGCCTTCGGTCTCTTCCCCGTCCTGGACCCGGACTTCTACGCCCGTCTCCCCGCCCCGGTGGCGACCGTGCTCGGCTCGGGGATCACCGCCGGCTGCCTGGTCGCGGTCCTCCTCAACTACCTCCTGAACCACCTGGGCCGCGGCACCGAGGCCGACCCCGACGCGATCTCCGCGGAACAGGTCACCGCCCTCGACACCGCGGACACCGTCCTCGGGCCGGAGCATTCCTCCGACCGGACGCCCTTCCAGCCCTCCGGCAGCCCCTCCGGCACCCCTGACCACGGCCGTCACACCAGGGGCACGGCTCCGGCCTGGCCCTACGTGACCGGCCCCGTGGACCCCACCGACATCGGGCGGCACCACCGGCCGCACGAGGTCCCGGCGCCGCCCCACCGGTCAGACGAGGTGCCGCCGCTCCACCCCTCTGCCGCTCACGAAGCCGAACTCCCGCCCGCCGTCACCGAGAACGCGGTCTTTCCCGGCCCGCTCCACCCGCTCCACCCCCGGCCCACCGGTCGTCCCGACCGTCCCCGGCAACGGCACGGTGCGGAGGCCGACTCCTGGCAGCATCCGCAGACCCCCTCCGCATCCGGCGACAGCCAGTAGAGACGACCTCCCCCGACCTCTTCGCAGAGCCCGGCATCGCACAGGCCCGGCGGAGAGGTGGCGCCGACCCACCCGACCACCGCCGGATGCGTCCCGGGAACCCGTGTCCCACCGATTCCCCGGCGACAAGACGAGGTAGCCCCGATGACCACCGTTTCCGCCGCCCGCCACCGCGCGGGCGGCTCCCCGCGCGGCGGCACGCCCCGCCCGGGCCCCGACGAGAGAATCGCCCAGGTCGTGGCCGAGGCCCTCGGGTCCGCCCGGACGGTCCTCGACCCGGATGCGCTGCCCGGCCTCGGCACCACGCGACTCCCGTTCGGCGACGGGAGGTTCGACGCGGCGATGATGCTCTGCAACGCCCCCGGCGTCTCCGACCCGCTCTCGCGGCTCGGGGAACTGCGCCGCGTGACACGGGGCCCCGTCGTGGTCCTCGCCACCGACCCCTCGCGCGTCCGCTCGTTCTGGCTGGACCGGTACGCCCCCGAGGTCCTGGCCGTCGAAGCGCGGCGTCATCCGCCGATCGCCGAGCTGACCGCCGTCCTCGGGGGTTCCGCCGAGGTGCGGAGCGTCCCCGTTCCCCTCGACTGCACCGACACCTTCGACGAGGCGTACTACGGAAGACCCGAGAAGCTCCTGGACCCGTCGGCCCGCCAGGCGGGGTCGGCCTGGAGCTTCGTGGACGACCGGGTCCGCGAGGAGTTCGACACGACCCTGCGCCGCGAACTCCGGTCGGGGGAGTGGGACGAGCGCTTCGGCCACCTCCGCCGCCGGCCCGTCTACGAGGGATCACTGGTGATCGTCCGTGCCATCCCCTGACGTCCTCCCGGGGACGCGCCACCCCCGGGGTTGCGTCAGCGGTCTCCGGCCAGGTGACCCGAGAGCTCGCGCATCAGCGTCTCGTGCTGCTGGAGCAGGTAGAAGTGGCCGCCGGGCAGGACCCGTACCCGGAAGCCCTCGGGTGCGACATCCGCCCAGGCGTCCATGTCCCGTACCGCCACGTTCGGGTCCGTGTCGCCGATCCAGGCGCGCACCGGACAGCCGACGGCGGTGGGGGCGCGGGGTCCGTAGGTGCTCACCACGGTGAAGTCCGCCCGGACCGCGGGCAGCACGAGCTGTCGGATGTCCGGGTCGTCCAGCAGGGCGGTATCGGTCCCGCCGAGCCCGCGCAGTACGGCGACCAGCTCGTCGTCCTCCTTCCGGTGCAGGTCGAGCGGGGTCAGCCGGTGCGGGGCCTTGCGGCTGGAGACGTGGAGGGCGGCGGGCGTGACGCGGTGTCGCTCCTCCAGGCGCAGCGCCACCTCGTAGGCCAGGGACGCGCCCATGCTGTGGCCGAAGAGCGTCAGGGGCACGTCCGCGAACGGCAGCAGCGCCGCCGTGACCCGGTCGGCAAGCACGTCCATCCGGTCGACGAACGGCTCGTTGAACCGCTCCTGGCGTCCGGGGTACTGCGCCACCAGGACCTCGGTGTCGCCGTCGAAGGCACTGCCCCAGGAGTGGAAGAAGCTCGCGGAACCGCCCGCGTGCGGCAGGACCGCCAGCCGGCGCCGGGGCGCGGGAGTGCCGGAGTACCTGCGGAACCACGTCGTGCTGTCCGTGCCGGTCGTCATGTGTGCGTACACCCCGTTCTCGGGTTCGTGGGGTGCCAGTGTCCCCGCAGGGCCCGGTGTCCGGACGCGGTGGGGGTCCGGTGGCGAGCCGCTTACGTGTCTCGGCGCTTCCGGGACCGGCGGCCGCACACGTGTCGGCCCCCACGAACACCAGGGTGCGTGGGGGCTGATGCGTGTTTCGAGTCCTGGTCTGACGATTTCAGGCCGAAAGATATGTCGGACTTTACAGCTGCGATCGAAGCCGATCGATAATGCCGTGGACGGGTAACGTCGGAATCACTCGGTGCTCTTGAGCGCACCACTCACGTTGACGACCTCGTGGCACTCCCGCGCCTGCTGTCCCGTCGCGGGCGTACCGGGCTTCGTACAGGTCACGTCGATGGTGACGGTGTCCTTCGCGCCGATCCTGATGGGAGTCACCCAGTGGTAGTCCTGGTTGCGGAACGTCTCCAGCGCGATCGTAGTGATCTTGCGGTCCCCGAAGGTGATCGTCATCACCCCTTCGTCGCCCTGGAAGTTCGCGACAACGATGTCCGTGATCCCGAACACGGTCTTCTCGGGGACCGTGTACGTCCCGGTCCTGGACTGTCCCGCTCCCGACCTCAGGTCGATGGTGGCCGAACTCTGCCGTCCCCCGCCGGTCGCGGTGCCGTCGTCCGTGCCGGTCGAACCGTCGTCCCCGCCGCCCACTCCACCGCCCGTTCCCGGCTTCTGGCTGCTGCCGCCGGACGGCCGGCCCGGGCCGGGGGAGGAGCCGTCCGAGCCGCTCTCCGTCGGGATCGGGCGGGGCTGCACCGCCTGGGTGGCCGCCTCCTCGGCGGCGCTGCGCACGGCCGGCCGGACCAGCGTGAACCAGGCGATCAGCAGCGCGAGCAGCGCCGCGAGCAGCAGGAGCAGCCACTTGGGGAAGACCGGTATCTGGACGAACTCCGCGTCCAGCGTCGGCGCCGCGTGGGGCTCCTCGGCACGGTCCTCGGTCTGCTCCGGCTCGCCGGTCTCACGGGAGTCCACGGTGAACGGCCAGACCACGGGGTCGCCGAACCACACCGGGCTCGCGGTGCGGACCCGCAGCCGGAGTTCCTTCGACTCGCCGGGCTCCAGCGCCGGTTCCGCCGGCGTGAAGGCGAACCGGAGCTCCTCGCCCGCCTGCCCGGGCGTGAACCCCACCCGTACCGGGGTGTTGCCCTGGTTGCGGACGGCCAGCAGATAGCGGCCCCGGAGCCAGCCGCGCCGGCGGCGTGGCGAGAGGTCGGTCCGCAGCTCGTGGAACGCGCCGACGCGCACCACGGTCTCCAGGACCTTGACCGACTCGGGCTGCTCGTTCGGAAGGATCCGTACACCGAGGGGCAGCTCGCCGGCCCGTGTCTCCGGCGAGCGCGGCGGTGCCAGACGGAGCGTCACCGTCTCGGACGTGCCGGGATAGAGGGAGAGCCGCTCGGGCTCGACGGTGGTCCATTCGGCACCGTCACCGACGACCTTCAGGTCGTACGCCTCGACGATGTCACTGTCGTTGCGGACGGTCAGGGTGGTGGTGGCGATGTCACCCGGCGTCACGGACACGGCCGGGATGTCGAGGCCGGGCGCACCGGGACCGGAGGAGGCTGCGGAAGGCGTCACCCGCCCCACCGTAGGAGACCTGACAGATCCGTACGAGGCACGCGAGGGCAATGTCCGGGCAGCCCGGCTGCCCGGCAAGCACAAGTCAACTCTCCGGTAACAATGGATTTCTAGTCTGGAGAGCCGCCTTCGACACACCGCCGGCCCGTGGTCGGCTCGTGTCGTGTCCGCCTTCCCCCCACCGACTCAGGAAAACAGGTACCCGATGTTCCGCACCGAGGAGAAGAGGCCGGTCGCGACCGGCAGTACGGCGCACGACGCCGTCCGGGGCCACCCGGACCCCCATGCCGCCGGCTTCGGCCGCCCGCGCCGCGTCACCGTGGCGGTCTACGCCGCCGACCCCGTGCTGCGGGTCGGCGTCGTCCAACAGCTCCGCCAGCGCCCCGAGACCGAACTCGTCGACGACGCGGACGCGGAGAACGCGCAGGTCTCCCTGGTCGTCGTCGACGCCCTCGACGACGACGTGACCGCCCTGCTGACCCGGCTGAGCTACAACGGCGCCACCCGCGCGGGACTCGTGATCGGCACCCTCGGCGTCGGGGCGCTCCAGCGCGTCGTCGAGTGCGGGGTGTCGGCGGTACTGCGCCGCGCCGAGGCCGACCAGGACCAGCTCGTCCAGCTGGTCCTGGCGGTGGCCAACGGCGAGGGCGTGCTCCCGGGCGACCTGCTCGGCGAGTTACTGGGACACGTCGGCAGCCTGCGCCGCGCGGCCCTCGACCCCGGCGCCCTGCCCCTCTCCACCCTCACCAGCCGGGAGGCGGAGATGCTGCGCCTGGTCTCGGAGGGCCTGGACACCGCGGCGATCGCCCGCAAGACCTCGTACTCCGAGCGGACCGTGAAGAACGTCCTGCACGAGATCACCACCCGCCTCCAACTGCGCAACCGCGCGCACGCCGTGGGCTACGCGCTCCGCAACGGGCTGATATGACCGTCCCGTCGGGACCGCGGCCCGGCGGCCGGCGCGACAGCCGGAGGGAAGGCGGCGCTGCCCCAAAGTGCATCCCGCCCTTCCCCCGGGTGCGGCCCCCGGGCCCTCCCGCCGCGTGCGCCGCCGCCGCACGATGACGGGGGGCACCTCCCGGTGCCGCACCGGACGGAGAAGGGCACCGTGATGAAGACCGCTGGCCCCGGTGGACGGCACCGCCGGGGGAGACTCGCCTCGGCGCTCCTGCTGCTCGTCCCCCTGCTGGGCGCGACGGGCGTGGTCGGGCCGGACGACCCCCGGACCGCGGCGGCCGCGGCGGACGCCGCCGAGACCACCCGCATCGCCTACGCGGGCACCGGCCACCGCAGCCTCGGCGAACCGGCCTCCACCGACTCCAGCACCCCGCTGTTCGGAGCGGGACCCACCCACTACGACACCGACCCGTCCGCCCTCGGCGACCGACTGGTCTTCGCGAGCCGCCGCGACGAGAAGCACCCCCAGATCTATCTGCGGGGCGCCGACGGCGGAGTCCTGCGGCTCACCAGCGGCCTGGACGCGGCCCGCCCCCGGCTCACCCCGGACGGCGGGTCGGTGCTCTTCGACGCAGCCGACCCGGCCGGCGGCTCCCAGCGCGACCTGTGGCTGGTGCGCACCGACGGCACCGGGCTGACCCGGCTGACGGACACGCCCGCCAGCGAGGAGGACCCGGCGGTCTCCCCCGACGGCGCCCGGATCGCCTACTCCAGCGACGCCGACCCCCTGGCCGGACGGCAGATCTACGTCCGCGCCCTCACGGGCGGCATCCCCACCCGGCTCACCGACCCGGCCCGCGGCACCGCCTCCGAGCCCGCCTGGAACCCCGTCGACGACGACGTCAACCGCGCGTGGATCGCGTACACGTCGACCACGACCGAGGACGGGCGGACCAGGCAGCGGCTGCGGATCACCGACGGCACCACCGACGAGCCCCTGTTCACCGGCGCGTACGCGAACTGGCAGGGCCACGGGGCGGCATGGCTGCCCGACGGGGACGGGATCGTGTTCCTCAGCCCCGAGACCACCTGCACCTGCAGGACCCCCTACGACCACGTCTTCCGGTCGGTCGTGCACGCCGACCGGGAACCCTCCCTGGTGCTCGACGAGGACCGCGACGTCCTCTCGCCCACCTGGATCGGCCCCGCCGAGGGCGGCCACGCGATCGTCGAGCGCAGCTCGGCGGCGACCGCGCACACGGCGACCCTCCAGGACATCCGCACGGACGGTTCCGACCCGCGCGACCTGGAGCGGAAGATCCTGCGCGAGGACCCCCAGGCCGACACCAACACCGACCCCGCCAAGGATCCGCTCTTCCGGCCCGCGCCCCCGTTCGACCCGTGGACCGAACGGCAGAACTACACCCCCGACGGGCGCCGCCTCGTCCTCACCCGCTTCGAGGGCCCCGACGACGCGCGGATCGAGCGGATCTGGACGGCCGACGCCGACGGTACGAACGAGGCGCCGATGCCCCTCGACGGGCGCGGCCCGCGGGACTGGGACACCGACCCGACGTTCTCCCCGGACGGCACCCGCCTGGCCTTCACCCGCACCTCGCCCGGCGGGGTCGGCGAGGCCGCAGGAGACAGCCGCATCCTCCTCGCCGAGGTCGCCACCGGCCGGATCACCGGCGAGATCGTGCCCCCGGCCGGTGAACTCCGCGGCCGGGACGCCCAGCCGACCTGGTCCTCCGACGGCACCACCCTGGCCTTCACCCGCGCCCGGCAGACCGCCGGGGGCGGCGGCAGCAAGCACGTGTGGACCGCGTCCGTCGCCGACCCGACCCGACAGCGCGACCTGAGCGCGACGCACTGCCCGCGCGACTGCGACGTCATCGACGACAGCCCCGCCTTCTCGCCCGACGGACGCGCCCTCGCCTTCAACCGCAAGAACGGCGGCGGGCGGATCGACGAGCGCAACGGCCTCCTCCTGACCACCCTGTCCGGCGACGCCTGCCAGGTCCTGCTGCCCACCGCCGCCCGCGGCCAGGACGGCGCCTGCGAACGGGAACTGCCGGACACCACGCTCACCGGTCCGCACCAGCCGCGCGACGCCGCCTGGACCGCCGACGGCAAGAGGCTGGTCTTCAGCTCCCGGGCCGCCGCCGCGGTCAACAGCCCGGAGAAGCTGAACGTCCTGGACGTCGGCTCCGGCGACGTCACCCCGCTCACCGCCGAGCTCGCCGGACGCCAGAAGGAACCCACCGTCCAGCAGTCCGTGGACCTCGCCGTCGAGGCACCCGGCACGACGCCCGACGTCACCGTCGGCGCGTCCGGCACGGTCACCGTCCACGTGGTCAACCACGGCCCCGCCGCCTCGCCCGGCACCCGGCTCACCGTCGTCCCGCCGTCCGGTGTGCGGATCACCGGGATCGAGTGGCCCGGCGGCACCTGCGACGCCGCCTCCCTCCAGTGCGACCTGGGCGTCGTCGAGGCCGGAGCCCAGGTCCCCGTGGACGTCACGCTCACCGGCGTCACCGCCGGCGACGCACCTGTCGACTGGTCGGTCACCGGCGCGGTCCTCGACCCCCGGCCCGGCGACAACGACGGCCGGAGCGTGATCCCCGTACGCGAGGCACCCCCGACGCCTACCCCCACGCCGACCCCGACCCCCACGCCCACCCCGACCCCGACGCCGACCCCCACCCGGACCCCGACGCCCACCCCGACCCGGCCCCCGCAGCCCCCCGCGCCGAAGGCCGGACCCGGGGTGCGGATCACCGTCCAGCCCGAACCCGGCTACGTCGGCGGACGCGTCGTCGTCACGTACAGCGTCCGCAACGGCCGCAACGCGCTCGCCACCGGACTCCGGCTCAGGATCGGACTGCCCGCCGGGGTGCCCCACGGCGGACTCCCGGCAGGCTGCGACCGGAACGGCGCGTGCGCGCTGCCCGACCTCACCCCGGGCACGACCGCCGTCCTGCGGGTCGTCCTCAGCCCGAAGAAGGCCATGACCGCCCGCGTCACGGCCGTGCTCGACACCACCGGCACGGACGCCGACCGCAGCGACAACACCGCCCGGGAGCGGCTGCGCGTCCTCCAGCCGCGCATCGTCGCCGTGCCCGACATCGGCAAGCCCGGATTCGTCACCTCCGTCCGGGGCGTGGACTTCCCGCCCGGCGTCCCGGTGCGCTTCAGCTGGAACCCGGGAATCACCGCCGCCGCCTCGCCGACCTTCCCGAAGGCGGACGGCACGTTCATCGGACAGCTCCTCATCCTCGCCAAGGACCAGACCGGGCCGCGCACCATCACGGCCTCCGGCCCCGGATTCTCCCCGGTGAAGACCGACTTCCTGGTCGTCAGCGGCACCGTCCAGCCGCCGGACGGGGTGACCCGCCGGTGATCCACGAGGTCGACGAGGGCCTCAGGCGGCTGCTGAACGGCAGCGGCCTGGAGGCCTCGGGCATCGAGGTCACCTTCGACGCCCCCACCCGCGACTGGGCGGCGCGCCGCAGCGCCCCCACCGTGTGCGTGTTCCTCTACGACATCCGCGAGGACGCCCTGCGGCGCGGCTCCGGGACCGGCGAGGTCTACGACGAGGACGGCCACCTCGTCGCGCGCCGCTCACCGCCGCGCTGGTTCCAGCTCACCTACCTGGTGACCGCGTGGGCCAACCGCCCGCAGGACGAGCACCGGCTGCTCTCCCAGGTCCTCGCCGCCCTCGTCGCGCAGGACGCGCTCCCCGCACCGCTGCTCACCGGCTCCCTCGCCGAACTCGGCCTGACCGTCGGCCTGGAGGCCGCCGGACCGGTCATGGACGCGCCGGCCGCGGCCGACGTCTGGTCGGCGCTCGGCGGGGAGATGAAGGCCTCCCTCGGGGTACGGGTGTGGGCCCCGCTCGCCGGGGTGGCCAAGGCCGCCGCACCCCCCGTCACCGAAGGACTCGTCGTCCGCTCGGTGGCCGCCCGCGACGGCGCCCCCGAGGAGGCGGACCAGGGTCGCAGACTGCGCTACACCGAGGTCGCCGACCCCGGCCGCGACGGGTTCACCGGCCCCCGCGAACGCCCGCCCGCCCCGGCCCGCCGACGACGCAGAGGGGACCGGCAGCCGTGACGCACACCATCGAACCCCTGACCGGCGGCGGGCCCGGCGCCCGGCGGCCCAGCGCCCCCGACGCCCTGTGGACGCGGCTCGCCGCCGTCGAAGCGCGCGTGCGGGAGGCCGTGGCCGCCCGCCGTGCCGTCGACCCCGACCCCGACGATCCCTACCGGGGCCAGTACCTGGCACCCGACGCCGCCGCGCGGATCCTGGACGAGCCGCCCGGCCTCGGCCTGCCACGGGCGGAGCCCTGGCGGCCGCCCGCCGGGTCCCTCCTCGGCGTCCTCGCGGAGCGCTTCGGTCTGACCCCGCTCGACGTGGACCTGCTCCTCGTCGCCACCGCCCCGGACCTCGACGCCCGCTTCGAGCGGCTCTACGGCTATCTCAACGACGACCTGACGCGCCGCCGGCCCACCGTCGGGCTGGCCCTGGAGCTGTGCGGACTCGACGGCACCTCGCCCGCCCGGTTCCGGCTCGCCCCCGGCGCGCCGCTGGTCGACCACGGTCTCCTGGAGGTCACCGAACCGGAACGGCCCCCGCTGTCCCGGGTCCTGGCCGTGCCCGACCGCATCACCGCCCACCTCCTCGGCGACGGCCGGCCCGACGCCCGCCTCACCGGGGTGCTCGACGAGGTCCGCGCGGACCCGACCGCCGAGGCGACGGACGTCCGCCGCGCCGCCGCGGCCGCCACCACCGGCGTCGGACTCGTCCATCTGCGCGGCCGGGGCGGCGACGCCGGGGGACTGGCAGCCGCCGCCCTCGCCGACGCCGGGCTCGGCACCCTCGTCCTGGACGCGGCGGCACTCGCCCGGCGCCCCGCGGACGTGCCCGCGCTCGCCCGGGTCCTCGCCCGTGAGGCCCGGCTGACCGGCTCCGGCGTCGTCCTCGGCCCGCTGACCGCGCTGCCCGGCGAACCCGTCGAACGGGAGCGGGTCCTCGCGTCGCTCTGCTCCGCGCTGCGCGGTCTCCCGCTCCTCACCCACGGCACGACCGGCTGGGACCCGGTCTGGGCGGCCGACACCCCCGTCGTCCTCGACGTCGGGCCGCCCTCTCCGGAACGCCAGGCCGCCCGCTGGCGCCACGCCCTCGACCGGGCCGCCGGCGACGGGGGCGCGGCGACCGGCGACGTCGCGGCGCTGGCCCGTGCCGTCGCCGCCCACCGCCTGGACTCCGGGCAACTGCGCCGGGCCGCCGACGCGGCCGTGCGGACCGCCGCCCTGGACGGCCGCCCGGTGGCGCCCGACGACCTGCGGACCGCCGTGCGGGCACAGAACGGCGCGGGACTCGACCGGCTCGCCCGCCGGGTGGAGCCGGCCGTCGGCTGGGACGACCTGGTGCTGCCGCCGACCACCCACCGCCGGCTGCGCGAACTCGCGCTCCGCGCACGCCACCGCGAGCAGGTGCTCGGGCAGTGGGGGATGCGGCCCGGCGGCGGCCGGGGGCGCGGGGTCGTCGCCCTGTTCGCCGGCGGGTCCGGCACCGGCAAGACCATGTCCGCCGAGGTCGTCGCCGCCGACCTCGGCATGGACCTGTACGTGGTGGACCTGTCGACGGTCGTCGACAAGTACATCGGGGAGACCGAGAAGAACCTGGAACGGATCTTCACCGGCGCGTCGGCGGTCAACGCCGTCCTGCTCTTCGACGAGGCCGACGCCATCTTCGGCAAACGCTCCGAGGTCAAGGACGCGCACGACCGGCACGCCAACATCGAGTCGGCGTACCTGCTCCAGCGCATGGAGTCCTTCGACGGGATCGCGGTGCTGACCACCAACCTGCGGGCCAACCTCGACGAGGCGTTCACCCGCCGCCTGGACGTCGTGGCGGACTTCCCCGTGCCGGAGGCGGAACAGCGCCTCGCGCTGTGGGAGCGGTGCCTGGGCTCCCGGCTGCCCCGGAGCGAGGACCTGGACCTCGCCTTCTGCGCTGACCGCTTCGAACTGGCCGGCGGCTCGATCCGTGCCTGCGCGGTCACCGCGGCCTATCTCGCCGCCGAGTCAGGGGAGCCGCTCACCATGGGGCAGGTGGTCACCGCGGTGGCCCAGGAGTACCGCAAGCTCGGACGGCTCGTCCTGGAGGGCGAGTTCGGGCCGTACCTGGCGGAGGCCGCGGGAGCCTGAGGGAGGGATCCGACGCGAGGGGCCCGCGTCCGAGGGTGCCCGACCCCAGGGGGCCCGGTCCGCCGGACCGGGCCCCCTCCCGCGTCTCACATCTCCATCATCTCGGCCTGGTGCACGCCCTGCCTGCCCGCGGCGGGTGCCGCGCCGGGGTCGGTGGCCGCCGCCCAGATCCGTGCGCTCTCCGCCGACGGGACCGTCGCCAGGTTGGCCTTGCGCGCCTCGTCGGTGATCGTCTTGAACATGGACCTGAGCTGCCCCGCCTCGGTGGCCCGCGTGGTCAGCCAGCGCATCTCGACCGGGGCGCCCTTCTGGCCGCCGATGTGCGGCACGAGGGCGGCGTTGGGCTCGTCGGCCTGCGGCAGCGCCTTGCCAGGCGCGATCACGGGGAAGTTCTCGGTGCCGTTGAGGAGGCTGTCGAGCATCTGCGCGGTGTTGACGACCCCGGTGGCACCGTGGCCGTACGCCGGCCCGGCCGGGTTCGCCCTGTTGGCCGGGTACCTCGCCAGCAGCCCCTGCCAGTGACCGACACCGGTCTCCGGGACCTGGCTGTGCAGCCAGGACGCGAGCTGCTGGAGGACGTCCTGCCCGACGACCCTCTCCCGCAGCGTGTCGGTGGTCGCGGCCCTCCGGATGCCGCCCAGGTTCGCCAGCTTGAGCAGGAACGGCACCGCGTTCTTCGTGGAGGCCGTCGGCCCGCGCACCCCCGCCTCGATCATGGCCGAGCCGATCGCGTACGACAGGCCGAGGGCCAGGGTGCCGGTCAGGGCCTGCTGGTCGCCGCTCTCCAGGCCGGGCAGCAGGTGCGGCACGACGTCGGAACGCAGCTGCGGCACCGCGCGGTTGATGGCGGCGGCGGCGTCGCGCCAGCCGTCCGCGATGTGCTCCTTGCCGGCGGCCCGCCGCGAATCGTGGCTGACCTGGGTCTGGAAGCTGTAGAGCGACGGCAGTCCGGAGGGCAGCACGCCGATGGTGGCCTGGATGTACATCTCGCGCTTCACGTCGTTCTGGAAGTCCGCGATCGCCTTCTGCACGTCGGCCCTGGCGAAAAGCTCCGGGCCCAGCCACTCGCGCAGGGCCGCCAGCGGGGTACCGGTCGCGGCGACGGGCGAACCCGGCACACGGGAGGCGCGGTGCTTCGGGTCGTTCCCGAAGATCTCGTTCACATGCGCGTCGATCCGGTCGGCGACCTGCCCGATCGCGACGTCGGAGCCCGGCGCCATCTCGTCGAACGGCGCGGTGACGTACTCCAGGTTGCTCAGCGAGGAGGCTGGCCGCCCGGTCGCCACCGGCTGCCCGCCGTCGCCCGCCAGCCCGCAGAGCACGGCGTACAGGTGCGCGGCCCTGCGGGCGAGCGAGTTGTGGTCGGTGAGGATCGTCAGGTTGGGCTCGCTCATCACGGTGGCCGCGTAGCCGAAGCCGCCGTGGAAGAAGCCGCCGAGGTCGGCCGACGGCGCCCGGCCGCCGACCGTGTTCATGTCCGTCGTGTCGTGCTGGGCGAAGCTCGGCACGCTCAGCTCCACCTCGAAGCCGACCAGACGCTGCACGGAGTCCGGGTCGGCCGCGCGCTGCGCCGTGCCGTGCCCCGGGTGTCCGTGGTCGTGCCCGTCGCCCGCGTGGTGCCCTGTGCCGTGGTCCTCGACGGCGCGGGCCACCGGCACCGGTCCGGAGAGCACCCGCCGGGCGTTGCTCTCCGCCTCCCGCTCGAAGCGGTCGCCGGGGTCGCTGATCCGCAGCCCGTCCCCCCGGTCGGTGCCGGACACCGGGCCCTGCCGCTGCTGGACGACATGGGTCAGCTCATGGGCCAGGGTGTGCTTGTCCCGGCCGCCCTCTCCGAGGACGACATGGCTGCCCGAGGTGTACGCGCGCGCCCCGATGGCCCGCGCCGAGCGGGCCGCCGCGGCTCCGGTGTGCAGCCGCACGCCGGAGAAGTCCGTGCCGAACCGGGACTCCATCTCCGAGCGCACCGGACCGGCCAGCGGCCGGCCCGCCGAGCCCAGCACCTCCCGCACCCCGGTGTCCTGCTGCGCCGGGGCGGGCCCGGCGCTCGCCCGGCGGGCGATCATGCCGCTCACCGCGGCGTTCCCGGCGCCGCCCTGGGCCGCCCGCAGCACGTCGGCCGTGAGCGGGGGCGGGACGGCGGCGCCGGTCCCCGGGCCCTCCCGCCGGGGTCCGGACCGGTCGCGCGCCGACCGGCGCTCCTCGACCCGATCGATGCGCGGCCTGGGGGTCTGCACAGCTGCCTCCTCGTCGGCGCCCGTCGTACGACGCTCCAGCACACCGCCCGCCCGGCTGCGCGTCCAGGGACGAACGGGCAGCGTGCGGGCAGTCCCCAGTGATGTCCGGGCGGCCACCCCGGACCGCCCGTTCAGGCAGAGGCGCTGCCCCCGGGCAGGTCTCCCGGTCCCTGCCGGTCGGGCCGCGGGCCGAACAGACTCGACCTGGACACAGGTCATCGCGAGGCCGCAAGAACGTGAAGGAGCGAGCATGCCGACGTACCTCACCCCGGGTGTGTATGTGGAGGAGGTGCAGTCCGGTGCCAGGCCGATCGAAGGGGTCGGCACGGCCGTCGCCGCGTTCGTGGGCTTCGCCGAGAAGGGGCCGTTCCACACACCGACCCTGGTCACCGGCTGGGACCAGTACACCCAGGCGTTCGGTGGCTTCACCGAGGGCACCTACCTCGCCCACGCGCTCTACGGGTACTTCTCCAACGGCGGCGGCGCCGCGTACGTCGTGCGCATCGGCGGCTCGGCCGAGTCCGGCGCCCGGTCCGCCGCCGCCGGCCGGCCCGACCGCGAGACCGGGGCCGCACGCCCGGTCGAGCTCGGCGGCTTCCTGATCGCGGCCAAGCCGGGCGTGACCGGCGTCTCGGTCGAGGTCGTCGACCCCGAGGGCGAGAACCCGCCGGAGGACCGCTTCCGGCTGCTGGTCCGCCGCGGCGACCAGGTCGGCGAGACCTACGACGCGTCCGCCCGCAAGAACGTCAAGGGCTACCTGGTCACCCAGGCCCGCGCCTCCGAGCTGATCGAGGTCACCGAGCAGCGCGGCGCCCCCCAGACCCGCCCCGGCACCCAGACCCTGGCGATCCCCGACGCGCCCGGCGTCCCCGCCGCCCCGGCCGCCGCCGACGTGGCCCGCATCGACCCCGCCGAGTACGTCGGCGACGCGGCGGCCCGCACCGGCTTCGGCGGCCTGGAGACCATCGACGAGATCACCATGGTCGCGGTCCCCGACCTGATGGGCGCCCACCAGCGCGGCGACATCGACGCCGAGGGCGTGCGCACCGTCCAGCTCGCCGTCATCGCGCACTGCGAGCAGATGGGCGACCGCGTGGCGGTCCTCGACACCCCGCCCGGCCTCAACGCCCAGCAGGTGCGCGACTGGCGCATGGACGAGGCCGGTTACGACTCGCGGTACGCCACCCTCTACTACCCCTGGGTGCGGGTCTTCGACCCGGCCCTCGGACGCAACACCACCGTCCCGCCGAGCGGTCACGTCGCCGGCGTGTGGGCGCGCAGCGACGCCGAGCGCGGCGTGCACAAGGCCCCCGCCAACGAGGTGATCCGAGGCGCGGTCGACCTGGACATCCGCCTCAGCAAGGGCGAGCAGGACCTGCTGAACCCGATCGGCGTCAACTGCGTCCGGGCCTTCCCCGGCCGGGGCATCCGGATCTGGGGCGCCCGCACGCTCTCCTCCGACCCGGCCTGGCGCTACCTGAACGTGCGCCGCCTCTTCAACTACCTGGAGGAGTCGATCCTCCTGGGCACCCAGTGGGTCGTCTTCGAGCCCAACGACGACCGGCTGTGGTCCAGCATCCGGCGCAACGTCACCGCCTTCCTGATGGAGGAGTGGCGCCGGGGAGCGCTGTTCGGCCGCACCGCCGACGAGGCGTTCTACGTGAAGTGCGACCGCACGAACAACCCGCAGGAGTCCATCGACCAGGGCCGCGTGGTCTGTGAGATCGGCGTCTCGCCGGTCAAGCCGGCCGAGTTCGTGGTCTTCCGACTGGCCCAGTTCTCCGACACCACCAGCCTCATCGACGAGTGACCCGCGGGTCCCGGTCACACACGCAAGGAAAGGTCGACAGACAGACATGGCAACGGGCGATGCACTCTCCACCCACGTCTTCGGCGTGCAGCTCGGCGGATACCTCGTGGAGTCCATCCAGGAGATCAGCGGCTTCACCGTCGAAGAGGACGTCGTAGAGGTCAAGCAGGTCACCGCCGAGGGCAAGCAGATCATCCGCAAGCAGCCGGGCGCCCGGCAGGCCGGCGAGATCACGATCACCCGCGGACTCGACCAGAGCAGCGAGTTCACCAAGTGGATCAAGGAGACCCTGAACAACGGGGCCGTCAACTCCGCTCGGCAGAACCTGACCATCGAGATCAAGGACACCGAGGGCACCACGGTGCGCCGCATCCAGCTCATGCAGGGCTGGGCGTCCAAGTGGGAGGGCCCGTCGCTGAAGGCGGGCGAGTCCTCCCCGGCCACCGAGTCCGTCACGATCGTGTTCGAGGAGATCGTCGTCGAATGAGGCGCCGCACCGTGACGGCGGGCAACCTGGAGGAGATCCTCCAGCTGACGGAGCCCGACCGGGCGCAGGAGCAGCAGGCCGCGCCCCCAGCACCCGCCCCGCAGCCCCCGCCGCGCCAGGAGGGCGACGGGCTGCGCACGGAGTTCGAGTTCGAGCTCCCGCGCGGATACGTGGACGAGGCGGGCACGGTGCACCGGCACGGCGCCATGCGCCTGGCCACCGCCCGCGACGAGCTGCGGCCCCAGATCGACCTGCGGGTCAAGGAGAACCCGGCCTATCTGAGCGTGGTCCTGCTGAGCCAGGTGATCACCCGGCTCGGCGGCGTCACCGACGTGCACGCCGGGATCGTCGAGCGGATGTACGCCACGGACGTGGCGTTCCTCCAGGACTTCTACCGCCGCGTCAACAGCGAGGGCCACACCCGCGCGGCGGTCACCTGCCCGCACTGCGAGGGCGGCTTCGAGGTCGACCTCTCGGGTGGGCGCCTGGGGGAATCGTGACGTACGCCCTTCCCCGCCTCCGGGAGGAGATCGCGTACATCGCCTACCACTTCCACTGGCAGCGCGAGGAGATCCTCGACCTCACCCACGGCGAACGGCAGCAGTGGGTGGCCGAGATCGCCCGCATCAACACCCGCATGAACGAAGGCGGCTGAGCACATGGCATGGCGGGACAGGCTGCGCCGCGGCGGAACGGCCGGCCGTACGGGCGCCGGGCCGGGCACGTCCGGCGGCTCCGGCGGTCCCGGCCCGTCCGGGCGCGCCACCGGTCCGGGCGCGACCGGTGGTTCCGGCGGGTCGGGGCCGTCCGGGGGCTCCGGCGTGACCGGCGGCGCGCCGGACCCCTCCGCCGTGCCCGGCGACTGGGACGGCGGCTGGCGGCGTGCCGCACCGCCGCTCCTGACCCTCTCCCGCGCGCCCCTGGGCGTGAGCGACGGCCTCGCCTTCCGCTCCGGCCTCGCCGCCTGGCAGAACCCTTCCTTCGACAGCGGCATGGGCCATGCCCTGCTGCCCACGGCCCCGACCGGTCTGGTGCACGGGGCGACCCGCCCGGCCACGCCCCGCACCACCGACTCCGGCGGAGGGCCGCTGCTGCTCCGCGCGGTCCGCGCGGACGGGACTCCCGAGCCCCTGCACGCCCCGGCCGCCCCGGACTCCGGCACGGCGGCCCGCCCGTCGTCCGGCGGGCGCGGTACGGCGGCCCCCTCGTCGCCCGGCGGGACGCGCGGCGCCGCCACGGCATCCGGAGGCCGGGGCGCGAGCGGTCGTCCGCAGAGCCGTGACCTGCCCCTCACCACGTCCCCGGCGGTGCTCACCGCACCGGAGCCGGCCGCCGTCCAACGGGCCGCCGCTCCCGTCGGCGGGGGCGGCACCCCGGCCACGGCCCCCGTCCCACTGATCCGACGGGTCGCGGTGGTCCCCGTAGCCCCGCGCACCCACGAGGCCTCAGCCCCGCGCACTCACGAGGCGTCAGCCGGCCGGCCCGCGAGCGGCGCCCCGGCACGGACGACCGCGACGGAGACGGGCGTGGCCCGCGAGCCCTCGCCCCGGGGGAAGGGCGAGGCCCGGGGGAGTACGGCACGGGAGGGCTCCACGTCGAGCGGGGCGCGGGTCGCCCCCGGCGGCGGCCGACCGGAACCCTCGTCCCCTCCCGTCGTCCGCCCCCGACCGGTCGGGTCCCCGCTGACGGTCGCCCGCCGCGTGCCGGGGAGCGCCCGCCCGGTGCCCGCGCTCCGGCCCGCCGCTCCGGCGGCACCACCCCGCGAGGACAGGGCGACTCCGGCCACGGACGCTCGCCCCGCCACCGCTCCCGGGCGCGTCGAACCGACCGGGACCGCGGCCCCCGACCCGGCCGTGCCGAGCCCCGCCGTCCAGCGCGCCGCCGCCCGGACGGTCCTGGGCGCTCCCCTGGCCGACCTGCCGTCGACCGCGAGCACCACCCCGACGAGCGACACCCCGTCGCCCGCGCCGGGCGGGGGAGGAGTCCCGGGCCCGGGACTCCCCGTCGTCCAGCGGCAGGCCGACGACCCCTCCCGGGACGCCTCCGGCGCTTCCGCCTCCGACCCGGTGTCCCCCGGCCGTTCGGGAGCGCGGGCGCGCGGCGGCCTGGGCGCACCCCTGTCCGCGATGCCGCCCAGTGCGACCCCGCCCGCCGGTTCCACGGGTTCCGGCGCCCGGCCCGGCCGCCCTGCGCCCGGCCCCGGTGTCCAGCGCGCCCCGGCCTCGCCCGCCGGGGAACGGCCCTCGCCCGCCGCGCCCCGCCCGCATGCCTCCGCACCCGAGGCTCCGTTGCTGGGGACCACCGACGTGCAACGCCGCCTCACGGACCACCCGGCGTCCCCGCCGGCCGCCCGCACGGACCGCACGCCGGGCGGCGCCCCCGTCGTGCGTACCCCGGGCTCCGCCGCGCCGCCCTCGGGGGGCGCGCCGCAACGCGCCGTGAGCCGTGACGCCGTACGCCCTCACCCGGCCCCCGGCGGCTCCGGCTCCACCGCTCCCGTTCCCGTCGTCGTGGCCCGCGCCGCGTCCGGACCCGGTACGCAGGCCTCCGGCGCGGCGCCCGGGTCCGGCGGCGACCGGTCGGGGACGGCCGGACCGCCGCCGACCCCAGGACCCGCGAGCACCACCGGATCGAAGCCCACCTCCGGATCGAAGCCGACCGCCGGGCCCCAGGCGGGCTCCGGTCCGAAGCCGGGCGCCGCCGTGCAGACGGCCGGCGGACCGTCACCGTCGGGGACCGTCGGCGACTCCGGCACTCCCGGGACCGGTCCGCGCCCCACCGCCGGCTCCCCGTCCCGGGTCGGGACCGGCGGCGGGCGTCCGCCGTTCGCCCCGTACCTCGGGAGCGCGGCGAACGGGCCCGTCCCGGTGGCGCGGCGTACGCTCGCGCTGCTCCCGGCCCGCCCCCTCACGCTCAGCACCGGGGCCGCCGAGGCCCTGGCTCCGCCCGCCGCGTCCCGCGCGGTCAGCGGCCCTCCCGTGGTGGCGGCGCGCTGGGACACCGTGCGGGACGCCCCGGGCGGGCCCGCCCCCGCCTCACCCCCCGGCGGCGGCACCTCGCCGCCCGTACAGCGCGCCGCGTCGGCATCCGTACGGGGGGCCGGAGCCGGAGCCGCGTCCGCACCGCGCGCCGCGGCACCCTCGCGGGGTCTCCCGGCGTCCGGCGCCGTACCTCCCCGGTCCAACGGCGCGGACGCGCCGGGGCCCTTCGCCGCGCCGACCGTCCAGCGCGCCGCCACCGCCCCCGGGCCGTGGCACGCCGACGGCGGAGCGGCGGCGGGCGCGCCGGCCGTCGGGGCACGGGTCCCGGTCGTCACGCCCGCTCCGCCCGGCGGAGGAGCGGGCGCCACCCCGGCCCGCTCCCTCCCGGTCGCGCCTCCGCAGGCTCCTCCCGTGGCGCGCGGCCCGTCCGCCGCGGGGACGCCCGCGCCCGGTGCGCCCGTCCCCGTGGTGCGGCCCCGCAGCGTGCCCCCGGCCACCGCCCCGGCGGGTGGCGGCGCGGCGCCCCGGATCCAGCGCGCCGTACCGGACACCGGCAGGAGCGCGTCCGCCACCCCGGCCGTCCCGGTGAAGCAGGCCCCCGCGCGCGGGAAGCAGGCGTCCTCCTCCGCACCGGCCGCCGCCGGCCGGAGCACGGGCCGGAACACCGGACACGACGCCGAGTCGGCGCAGGACCCGGGTCTCGACCTGGACGACCTCGCGCGACGGCTGCTCGACCCGATGGCCCGCCTGCTGCGCACCGAACTGCGGCGCGGCCGGGAGCGCTCGGGCCGCCCCTTCGACGGACGCCGCTGAGCGCACGACACGGCACGGAACGGATGACGGATCAATGACGGACAACATCTTCGCGAGCAGCGTGTTCTTCCGGCTCGCGATCGGCGGCAACGACCTGGGCGCCTTCCACACCTGCTCGGGCATGGGCGCCGAAGTGGAGATGGAGAGCTACGCGGAGGGCGGCAACAACGGCTTCACCTGGCAGCTGCCCGGCCGCGTGAGCTGGTCGAACATCACCCTGACCCGGCCGGTCACCGCCGACACCGCGAAGATCGCCCGCTGGCTCGACGAGACGCTGAAGCGCGTGGAACCCAAGGACGGCGAGATCGTCGCCCTCCGGCCCGACCTGAGCCGGATCATCAGCTGGCAGGTCTTCGGGATCGTCCCGGTGCGCTGGCAGGGCCCGTCCTTCGACCCCAGCAGTTCGCAGGCGGCGGTGGAGACCCTGGAGATCGCCCACGAGGGACTCCGCCCCTCCTGACGCCCCCCCGCCGAGCGTCACCGCCCGTCCCCCACCCCAACCACCCCCCACCCCCCCCGGTTCCCCGGAAAGGATCCCCGTCATGTCCCCAGCGTCCCGAGCCAGTCGGGCCAGGGCCCAGCTCACGCTGAAGGAGCCTCCGGCGTCCGTCGGCGCCAAGCCCGGCGGGACGCTGGCACGGCTGAACCTCCAGTTCAACCCCTCCACCCTGGAACTGCGCAAGAGCACCGAGTGGCGGCGCTCCCCGTCCCGGATGGCGGAGGAGTCCTCCCTGCCCGAGTTCGTCGGCAGCGGCCCGCGCGAGCTCAGCCTCGAAGTGTTCCTGGACGCCACCGCCACCCACGACAACTCCGTGGAACAGGCGGTGGAGAAGCTGATGAAGGCATGCGTGCCGACCAAGGCCAGCCTGGGGCGCAAGAAGCCCGCCAGCCCCTGGCTCCGGTTCGAGTGGGGCAGCGCGCGCACCACCTCGTTCGACGGCGTGCTCTCCAACCTGTCCGTGTCGTACACGCTGTTCGACGTGGACGGGAAGCCGCTGCGCGCCACCTGCCGCCTCTCCATCGAGGAGGCGAGCGTCGGCCCCGGCGGACAGAACCCGACGTCCGGCTCGCGCACCGGGCGCAGCACGCACGTCGTCGTGGCCGGCGACAGCCTGGCCCTGCTGGCCTGGCGGGAGTACGGCGACGCGACGGCCTGGCGCGTCATCGCGGAGGCCAACGACATCGACGACCCGATGGCGCTGGTGCCCGGCACCGAACTCGTCGTACCGGCGCTGACCGACGCGGGCGCCGAGGAGGAGCGGTGAGCGGCGGAGGGCGCGACGGCCGGTCGTTCGCCGCGGACCCGATCGTCGAGACGCCCGGCGAACTGCCGCCGGTCTGGGCGGCCCAGCTGGTGAGCTGCGTGATCGACGAGAACGTGGGGCTTCCGGACGCGGCGGTGCTCACCTACCGTGACCCCGACCACGAGTTCCTGCGCAAGACCGGCATCACCATCGGCACCCCGCTCCGGGTCTCCGTCGTCACCGTGACCGGGCAGGCCCGCGAGCGGCTGTTCAACGGCGAGGTGACGGCCCTGGAGGCGGACCGGGACCGCACCGGTTCGTTCACCGTGCTCCGCGCCTACTCCACGGCGCACCGGCTCCAGCGCGGCCGGAAGGTGGTGGCGTACCGGAACATGACGGCGGCGGCCATCGTCCGCAAGGTGGCCGCCGGGGCCGGCCTGGCCTGCGGCACCGTCGAGGCCGCGCCCGTCACCTACCGGCAGCTGTCCCAGGCGAACGTCTCCGACTGGGAGTTCCTCCAGTACCTGGCAGCCGAGAGCGGCGCGCTGGTGCGCGTCGACGACAAGGGGATGCTCCAGTTCACCAAGCCCCGGAAGGCGTCCGGGGCGCCCTCGCCGACCACCTCGGCCGCCCGCGATCCGCTGGTCCTGGAGTACGGGCGCAACCTCCTCGCCCTGCGGGCCTCCCTGTCGACGGCGGACGGGGCGCAGCAGGTGGAGGTGCGCGGCTGGGACGTCACCACCAAGCGGCCGCTGGTGGCCCGGAAGCCCTCCGTCGACAGCGACACGGTCGTACCGGGCCTGAGCCCGGCGCTCGCCGCCCGGTTCGGCAAGGCGTCCAAGGTCACCGTCACCGACACCCCGTACCGCACCCAGGCCGAGACGAAGGCGGTCGCGGACGCGGTCGCGGGGCAGGTCAGTGCCGGTTTCGGCGAGCTGGAGGCGGTGGTCGAGGGCAATCCGCTGCTGCGCGCGGGCAAACCCGTGGCGCTCGGGAACGTCGGAGGGGCGTTCTCCGGGAAGTACACGGCCACCGCCGTGCAGCACGTCCTCGAACCGCACGGCGGCTACCGCACGACCGTGTGGGTGAGCGCGAGCCCCGACCGCTCTCTGACCGGACTGGTCACCGGCGCCGACGCGCCGTCCCGGGGGCCGCGCATGCCGGGCCTGGCGATCGGCGTGGTCACGGACGTCCGCGAGGCCGGCGGCGCCGAGAGCGGCTCGGTGCGGCTGAGGTTCCCCTGGCTGGACGACACCTACGTCACCGACTGGGTCCGTACGGTGCAGTGGGGCGGCAAGGGAGGCGGCGGAGTGGTGAGCCCCGAGGTCAACGACGAGGTCCTCGTCGGCTTCGAACAGGGCCTGCTCGACAGCCCGTACGTCATCGGCGGGCTCTACAACGGCGTGGACAGGCCCTCGCCGCACGACGTGCCGCTGATCGACAAGACCACCGGCAAGGTCAACCGCCGTTCCCTCGTGTCCCGTTCCGGCCACCGGGTGGAACTGCTCGACGCGCGGGCGCCGGGCCCCTCCGGAGTGCGGCTGAGGTCCGCCGACGAGCGCCTGGAGGTCTTCCTCGACGACCGACGGGACCGGATCGAGCTGACCGTGTACCAGGGGAGGAGCCGGCAGGTGCTCAGCTCCGTGGTCCTCGACAAGAAGGGGATCACGGTGGACGCGGGACGCGGCGACGTCAACGTGTCGGGCCGCAACGTCGCCATCAACGGCCGGGTCGGCGTGAAGATCGGCGGCCGCACCGTGGACGTCTCCGGCGCCACCGGCGTCACCGTCGACGGCGGCCTCCTCGCCACCCTCAAGGCCAAGCTCATCCGCATCAACTGACCCTCCGCAGACAGCTCGTGAAAGGAGCTCCGCATGCCCGCCGCCGCCCGTACCGGCGACCCCACCGACCACGGCGGGGTCGTCGCCACCCCGCCGCCCGCCGTCGCGAGGGCGGTGGCGACCGTGCTCATCGGCGGCCGTCCCGCCGCCGTCACCGGCAGCCTGCACACGTGCGTGGTACCGCCGCACGCCGCCACCGGACCGGCCAACGTGATCCTGCCGAACCCGGCCGGGCTCGCCGGCGGGCAGGTCCTCATCGGCGGCCTCCCGGCCGCACGCGCCCGCGACAGGACGGCCTGCGGCGCGATGATCCTCACCGGAGCGCCCAACGTGCTGATCGGGGGCGTGTGATGGCGGGCGCCGAGCGCCGGCCGGACCGCGAACCCGGGCACGGGTCCCCGCAGGGCACGGGACCGGCCGCCGCCCCCGGCTCCCCGGAGGACGGCCGATGAGCGAACGGTTCATCGGCCGGGGCTGGGGATTCCCCCTGCGCGTCGGACCGACCGGAGGCATCGCCCTCGTCGAACGGGAGCGGGAGATCGAGGAGGCCATCCGTCTGGTCCTCGGCACCGCGCCCGGCGAGCGCCCCATGCGCCCCGAGTTCGGCTGCGGCATCCACGAGTACGTCTTCGCGCCCGGCGACGGCGCCACCGCCGGCCGCGTCGCGCGGCAGGTGCGGGAGGCGCTGGAGCGATGGGAGCCGCGGATCACCGTGGACGACGTGGTCGTCGCCTTCGACGCGGTCGAGGACGGCACCCTCTACATCGACGTGCACTACACCCTGCGTTCCACCAACGACCGGCGCAACCTGGTCTTTCCCTTCTACACGATCCCCTCCGAGGAGGGGGCCGAGGAAGCGGGCGCTGACTGATGGCCCTGCCCTCCCCGAACCTGGACGACCGCCGGTTCCAGCAGCTCGTCGACGAGGCGAAGCGGTACGTGCAGCAGCGTGCCCCGGAGTGGACCGACCACAACGTGTCCGACCCGGGCGTCACCCTGATCGAGACGTTCGCCTACCTGGTGGACCAGGTGCTCTACCGGCTCAACCGGGTGCCGGACAAGAACTACCACGCCTTCCTCGACCTGCTCGGCATCCGGCTGTTCCCGCCGACGGCCGCGGCCGCCGACGTCGACTTCTGGCTGTCCGCCCCGCAACCCGACACCGTCACGCTGCCGCCCGGCACCGAGGTGACCACCGCGGGTGGCGAGACCGACGACGCCGTCGTCTTCGCCACCACCGGTGAACTGCGCATCCTGCCCAGCGAGCTGACGCGCCTGGTGACCGCGTGGCGGAGCAGCGAGCAGCACGACCGGACCGGCATGCTCGCCGACGGCCTCGACATCCCCTGCTTCCAGGCCACGCCGGAACCCGGCGACGCGCTGCTCTTCGGGCTGACCACGGCCGTGCCCCGCTGCATCGTCGCCGTCCGCCTCGACAGCCGCGTCGAGGGCGTCGGTGTCGACCCGCGCCAGCCCCCGCTCGTGTGGGAGGCGTGGAACGGCGCCGGCTGGCAGGCCTGCGAGACCGGCGACGACACCACCGGCGGCCTCAACCGGCCCGGCGAGGTCGTCGTGCACGTGCCCGCCGGACACGTCGCGTCCGTGATCGGCGGCACCCGGGCCGGCTGGCTGCGCTGCCGGGTCACCGAGCCGGAACCGGGCCAGCCGTTCTACTCCGAGTCCCCGACGGTCCGCGAGGCGGAGGTCTTCACCGTCGGCGGCACCGTCTCCGCCGAGCACGCGGAGACGGTCACCGACGTACCGCTCGGCACCTCCGAAGGCGTCGCCGGACAGACCTTCCGGCTCGGCCGGCCGCCCGTCCTCCTCGACGCCGGACCGCCCGAGGTGGAGGTGTCCTCCGAGGAGGGCTGGCAACGCTGGGAGGTCGTCGAGCACTTCGGCCGCTCCCGTCCCGCCGACCGGCACGTCCGGGTGGACGCCACCACCGGTGAGTTCGCCTTCCCCCCGGCCCTGCGGGAGCCGGACGGCACCCTGCGGCAGTGCGGGGCCGTCCCGCCCAAGGGCGAACGGATCCGGGTCGCCCGCTACCGCACCGGCGGCGGCCCCGCGGGCAACGTCGCCCGGGGCGCGATCTCCGTCCTGCTCAGCTCCGTGCCGTACGTCGCCCGGGTCGGCAACCGGGAGGCGGCGCGCGGCGGAGTCGCGGGCGAGAGCGTGCACAACGCCCGGCTGCGCGCCCCCGAGGCGCTGCGCATGCAGGACCGCGCGGTGACCGCCGAGGACTACGAGATCATCAGCCGCCAGGCCGCGCCCTCGGTGCGCCGGGTGCGCTGCCTGCCGGCCGCCGACACGGCGGGCGCGGTCCGCGTCCTTGTGGTGCCGGACGCCGTCGCCGACGAGGGAGACGACCGGCTCCGCTTCGAGCAGCTCATCCCCGGCGAGCAGGTCCTCTCGGCGATCACCGCCAGTCTCGACGAACGGCGCCTGATCGGCACCCGCCTCGTGGTGGAGCCGCCCGTCTACCAGGGCGTCACCGTCGTCGCCCGCCTGTCCGCCGCCCCGGGCGACACGGACGCGGTCCGCACCGCGGCCCTGGACGCCCTGTTCCGCCACTTCAACCCGCTGACCGGCGGTCCGGACGGGACCGGATGGCCGTTCGGACGCCCCGTCCAGTACGGCGAGGTCTTCGGCGTCCTCCAGCGTGCCACGGGCGACGCGCTCGTCGAGGAGATCCGGCTCTTCCCGGCCGACCCGGTCACCGGCCGGCGCGGCGCCCCGGCGGACCGCATCGACGTCGGTCCCGGCGCCCTGGTCTTCTCCTACCAGCACCAGGTGGTCGTGTCCCCGCGCGAAGCGGAGGCACGATGAACCGCGCCGCGATCCCCGGGCTGCCCAGCCGGCACCCCATCGGGGAGCAGCTGCCCGCCCTCTACGCCGACGACGACCTCGCGCAGCGCCTCACCGCCGGTCTCGACACGGTCCTCGCCCCGGTCTTCTCCACCCTGGACAACCTGCCCGCCTACCTCGATCCCCGGCTGGCGCCACCGGACTTCCTGGTGTGGCTGGCCTCCTGGGTCGGCGCCGCCGACGATCCGCGCCGACCCATGGAACGGCGCCGCGAGACCGTCGCGCGCGCGGTGGAGCTGCACCGGTGGCGCGGTACGAGGCGGGGACTGGCCGAGGCCCTGCGGCTGGCCCTGGACGTGCGCACCGAGATCGTCGGCGACGGCGGCGCGGTCTGGTCGGACACCGCGGGCTCCGACCTCCCGCCGGAACCCCACGCCGAACTGCTCGTACGGGTCGCTCCCGAGGGCGCGCGGGCCGAGCGGGTGGACGTGGACCGGGTCCACGACGTCGTACGGGCGATGTGCCCGGTCCACGTGGCGTTCCGGGTGGAGGTCCTCACCGGCCCGCCCGCCGAGGAAGGGAACTGACGCATGCGCGCGTGTCCTGCGTGCGGGGCCGCCAACGACCCCGCCGACGACTTCTGCGGAAACTGCGGCGCGTACCTGGCCTGGTCGAACGAGCCCGCGCGCCCCACGACGAGAGGCGGGGCGGAGCCGGACGGGGACGCCGCACCGCCGGGCGGGAGGCCGTCGTCCGGGGGAGCGGACGAAGCCGGGGCCTCCCCGTCCGGGGAGGCCCCGGTGACCGCGCCGCCGCCGACGGGGAACGCGGGAGGGGCCGACGCGGCGGGCCCGGCCGTCCGGGGCGGCACCCCGGGCGCACCGCCCGCCGCGCCGGACGGAGGGACTCCCGACCGCGCGGCCGCGGCCGGCACGCGCGAGAGGCAAGGAGCCGAGGGGCAGGACGGAACACGGGGGGCGTGCACCGGGCCGACCAACCCCCCGACACCGGACGCGCCCGCATCGGACGCGTCCGCACGGAGTGCCTCCGCACCGCCCGCCGCCGCACCGGATGCCTCCGCACGGAGTGCCTCCGCACCGCCCGCCGCCGTACCGGACGTCTCAGCTCCGGACCTTCAGGCTCCGCGTCTACCGGCGGCTCCAGGCATCCCGGAGCCGGAGAGCCCGGCGTCCGTCGCCGAGGCGGCCCGTGCCCGGGTGGTCAGGACCGGGGCGGCCCTCACCCAGGCGGCGCGGAACCGGATCACCCGGAGCAGGGGGGCTCAGACCCCGGACGGGGGAGCACCGGACGCGCCCGCCCAGGACGCCTCGCAGTCCGGCCCCGAAGCCCCCGGACGCCCCACCGGCCATGCTCCGGCGCCCGGCCCGGCTCCGACACCTGGCCCGGCTCCGACGTCCGAAGCGGCTCCCGCATCCGGCCCGGCTCGCACGCCGGAGCCCGCTGCGGCAGCCGACTCTGCCCCGGCAGCCGCCCCCGCCCCAGCGGCCCGCCCTGCCCCCGCTTCCGGCCCTGCCCCGGCGGCCGACCCGGGGGCGCGACCCGGCCCGTCCGCGGACTCCGGTCGGGCGACGGCCCCCCGTCGGCCGAGCGCTCCCGCCGTGCCGCCCCGAAGCCCCTCCTCACCGATCGGCCCGCGCACGCCCGTCGGCCCCGCGTCCGCCGGCGACCCGATCCTGCCCGTGCTCCCGGCGAAGGCCGCGGCACCGCGTCCGGTCGTGCGCCCGGCAGTGGTGGAGGACGAGGGGAGCGGGCTCGCCTGCCCGGCGTGCGGGGCGGCCAACCGGCCGGACCGGCGCTTCTGCCGGCGCTGCGCAGCGGAGTTGAGGCCCGCTCCGAAGGCGGCGCCGCTGCCGTGGTGGCGTACCGTGTGGCCGTTCCGGCGCCGGGCCCGGGCGGGTTCGGGGAAGGGCACACGCTTCGTCGTGATCCTCCTCGCCGTGCTCGCGCTGTGCGCCGCCGGGTTCCTCCTGATGCCCGCGGGCCGGGCCCTGATCGAGGACACCCGGGACAAGCTGGGGAAGGCCACGGCCATCACGCCCGTGAGCACCGAGGGAAGCGGCGACCTGCCCGGGCACCCCGTGACGAACACCACGGACGGCATCAACAACACGTACTGGGCGGCCCCCGGAGCGGGTGCCTCGGTGACGTACACGTTCCGCAAGCCCTTCCGGATGGTCGACCTGATCATCACCAACGGCGCGTCCAAGTCCCCCGAGGAGTACGCCCGTCAGGGACGTGCCCTGCAGATGGACATGGAGGTGACGACGGCGGACGGCACGCGGCAGACCAAGGAACTCACCCTGACCGACAAGGCGGGCCCGCAGACGATCCTCACCGGGATCAGCGACGTGAAGACGGTCCGGCTGACGCTCCGTTCCCCCGCCGGCCTGTCTCCGAGAACCCATCTCGCCCTGGCGGAGGTGGAGTTCTTCCAGAGGAGCTGAGGCGACGCCTCACCGTCTGCACGCACGCACGCACGCGACGGGGCGGCGCACCACACCGGAAGGCCCCACCCCGTGGCTGCCCGCTCTCGCGCACGCTCCGAGTCCCCCTCCTCACCCCCCTGGATGGCTGATCAGCCTGTCGTCCTCGGTCACCGCCAGCAGGCGTCCCGCGTACGCGGCGAGGGCCCGTACGGGCGGGAAGGGGACCGGAGGCGTGGCGGGGGCGAACGGGGCGTCGTCGAGGCTGGGAGGGCGGGTGAAGAGGCCGTCGGGGGTCGCCGCGTGCAGTCGCGCCCCGAGAACGGTCAGCGTCGATGCCTTGCCCGCAGGGCCCAGCCGTCGCCATGGCGCGTCGAAGTCGCCGGCCGGGCGCGCGTGCAGGGCGTCGTCGTGAGGCGTGACCGCGAACAGGCTGTTGTCGCACATCGCCAGGGCCGTCGTCCCCGTCGGCACCCGACCGGCGGGGAGCCACGGGGCGGGGCCCGGCACCGGCGCCCGGTGCACCAACCGGTCGTCCGCGGTGACCGCCAGCAGGGCCAGCGGCATCGGGTGGGACGCCTCGCGCGGGGCGGTCAGACAGCGCAGCGCGGGCGAGGAGCCGTCAGCCGGCGGGCACGGCGTCCAGGGGAGGTTCTGCTCGGACGGCTCGCGGTGGAGCAGCGTCCGGCCGTCCTCGGCCACGGCGAAGAGCAACCCCTCGCACGCGGTGAGCGCCCGCAGTCGGGGCGCCGGGCCGATGGAGTGCCAGCGCGGGACCGGGGCGGCACCCGAGAGCCGGTCGAGGACGTTGCGCGTGACGCGGTCGACCACCGGATCGTGCAGCGCGCGACCCCAGTTGATGGTCGCGGCGTTGAAGACGGTGCCCGCTCCGGCGCGGAAGACGCCCATGGTCGCCCAGCCGCCCTGCCCGTACGTCCGCCAGTGCCGCAGGTCGGCGGTGGCGAGCACGGCGAACGACCGGGGCGTCCCGTCACGGCCGGTGGCCCGCGGCACCCCGGCCGACCAGTCCAGTTCCGCCGCGTCCGTCTCGTATCCGAGCGTCCCGCGCGCGAAGGTGTCCCCGTCGCGCAGCCCGGTGCCCTCGAAGACCCAGTGGTCGGCGAAGCGGACCGTGTACGCCTCGCGGCCGATGAGGGCCATGCCGTCGCCCCACGCCCCGGCGCCCTGCCGGAAGCTGACGCCGGTCATCGTGTTCTCCGGCCGGTCGACGGGGGAGCTGGACCACTCGACGGTCGCCCGCGCCGGGTCCACGGCGGCGACCGGATCGGCGAGGGCGTCGCGGTGGCAGACCATCGTGCGGCCCCCGTCCTCCAACCGGATCTGCCACCAGGCGGTGTTCCCGGCGAAGACGGCGAGGTTCCCCCCGCGCCGCACGAACCCCTCGACCGAATCCCGCATCTCCGCCGTCCAGTACTCGTCGTGCCCGTTCACGACCAGGAGCCGGTAGGGCGCGAGGAGTCCGCCCCCCTCGTGGAGGTCGAAGCCGGAGCAGAACTCGACGGGGCGCCCTGTCAGGTGCAGCCAGCGCAGCAGCGGCTCCTCCCACCGCTCCGGCGGCGGCCCGCCGCCCGGCGCGGCGAGGGACACCCGTGCGGCCCGGGTGGGCTGCTCCGCGTAGTAGATGCTCCGGCCGGGCTCCCCCGCCCGGTGGTACGCCCGCCACGTCGGGAAGGGGATGGAGACGAGGACGGAGGAGGAGGCGCCCGGCCGCGCGGACCGAACGATGAACCACACCTCGTGCTCGGCGTCCCGCTCCGGGGCGGGCGTCTCGGGACGCGCGTCGTGGAAGGACGCGCGGTACAGCGCACTCGGCCACGACTCCGGCACGTCGAGGGTCCAGCCCGCCCCCGTGACCGCCGCCTCCACCACGACCCGCTTCCCCACCACGTCCGTGACGACCACCCGGCCCCGGAACCGGGCCCCGTCTCCCGCCGCCACGTGGAACCGCATCCGTCCGCCCTGCGCACAGGACGTCGTGTCGGCGTGGGCGAGCGGCCGGGGCACCCGCCGGCCGCTCACCTGCGGACCTCCGGTCCCGCGAGGAGGTCGGCCAGCCGGGAGAGCCGAGGCGGCGCGCCGGCGGCGGACGCGACCACGACCTCCTCGATGCCCCGCAGGTGGGCGTGGATCGCCTCCGGCGGAAGATAGGCCGTGTCGGCGGTGAGGGTGACGGTCAGCGCGGCCGCGTCGCCGGTCAGGTGGAGGCAGTAGCGACAGGCCACCCGCTCCTGCGTCGCCGGGAAGTCGATGACGGTGCGGCGGCGCAGCTCCGCCAGCTCCGCGGCCGCGGGTGCCGGGCCGGGGGCCGCGGCCCGGTCCACCAGGCGCATGTCGTTGAAGCAGCAGTACGGATGCACCTCGGCGCCCCGGTCGAGGGCCGCCCGCTCCAGCAGCGCGTCCCAGCCGACCGGATCGTAGGCGGCGGCGCGGTAGCCGGCCAGCGCGGCGGGCCACGCCTCGGCCAGCAGATCCGTGAAGACCGCCTCGCCGACCGCGTCCTCCGGCAGCTGCAGGACGAACAGCGCGTCCTGCGACAGCGTGCTGACCAGGGTCCGCCGCCGCTCCGCCGCCCGGTTGCCCGCGATCGGCATCACCGCGGCGGCCCGGTGTCCCTGGCCGGCCGCGACCAGCGCCGCGGCCGCGGTCAGCAGCACCGTGGAACCGCTCACCCCGTGGGCGACCGCCAGCGCGTCCACGGCGCGCGGTAGGGCCGCCGAGACCAGCCGGCCCGTCCAGAAGCGCGGCCGGAGGGGCTCCGCCACCCGGTCCGCGAACATCGTGGGCGGCACCTGCGCCAGCCCGCGCTCCCAGTGGGCGAGCGCCGCGTCGCTCGCCCGTTGCCCTGCCGGACCGTGCTGGTGCCGGGCGAGGTCCAGCGGGGTCTCCGGACAGACCGGCCCGGCCGCCCCGCGCCGGACCAGCAGCCGGAGGTCCCGTACCAGGATCTCGGCGGCATGCCCGTCGGCGGCCAGGTGGCACAGGGCGAGCACCGCGTGGGTGATCCGCCCGCCGCTGCGCACCGCGCCCAACCGAACCGGCCACTCCCGCCCGTAGTCGAACCGGTGCCCGGACAGCTCTGCCAGCAGCGCCGCCGCCGTCTCCCCGGTCCGGTCCGGGTCGGGCTCGTCGCGCACGACGAGCTCCGCCCGCCCCTCCGGGTGGAGCCGCTGCGCCGGTTCACCCTCCTCGGCGACCACCCGTGTGCGCAGCGCCTCGTGCCGCAGCAGCAGCGTGGAGAGCGCCGTGCTGAGGCGGGCGGTGTCCACGGGAGCGCCCCGGTCCGCGAGGGGCAGCACCCGGCCGAGGTTGAAGTAGTGGTCGTTGGGGGCGGTCCGGCCGATCGCGTGCCAGAGGGCGCGCTGCCCCCAGGTGAGGGGGGCGTCGCCCGACCGGCCGCCGGCGAAGATGACCTCCAGGACCTTGTCCGGGAGATGGCCGTCCCTCGGCGCGGCCCGCCGTTCCGCAGCGGCGCCGGTGGCGGAGGGGCTCACGGGGTGGCCTCCGCGCCGAGCCGCACCAGCCGCTCCGTGAGCCCGCGCAGACCGTCGCTGTGCAGGCTGCGGTCGCCGAGGTCGACGAAGACGCCGTACGTCTCCTCCACGGCGTCGACCAGACGCAGCAGGGAGAGCGAGCTGACGCCGAGGGCGGCGAGCGGCTCGGTGGAGTCGAGGAGCGCCCGCACGCCGATCAGCCCGTCGGTGGACCGCGACACGAGCGCGGCCACCTGGAGCAGGAGTGCCTCCGCGCCGTCGTGGGGGACGGAGGGAGGCGGCGCGTCCGGCACCGTCTCGTCCGATGGCTGAGCGTCCGGCACCGTCTCGTCCGACGGCTGCGCCTCCGGCACAGGCAGGGATCGAGGGTGCTCCGGCGTGCTCGTCGTGTTCATCGGGCCTCCGTCCGGTCGCCGGAGCGCTCGGCGGCCAGCCGGCGGCGCAGGCTGAGCGGGCGGATGTCGGGCCAGACGCGGTCGACATGCGCGACGCACTGCTCCTCGGTGCCGGCGAAGCCCTCCGACCACCAGCCCGCGGGCAGCGGTGCGTCCTCCGGCCAGACGGCGTGCTGCTCCTCGTCGTTGACGACGACGGTGTAGCGGATCTCGTTGCTCATGGCTGCTCCTCGCGCAGGGCACGGACGACGGCGGCGACGTCGCGTGCGGTGGGTGTGTCGAAGAAGACGTCCAGCGGGACGACGGCGCCGAGCCGCTCGTGGATGCGGGCGGCGATGGCGGTGACGATCAGGGAGTGGCCGCCCAGGTCGAAGAGGTCCTCGTCCGGTGTGAGGTCGTCGAGTTCCAGCACCTCGCGCCAGATCGCCAGCACGGCGGCGCCGACCGGGTCGAGCGCTTCGTCCGTCGGTGGTGCGGTGGCCGGCTCCGGGCGGACGGCCTCCGGCTCCGGCAGTGCGGCGCGGTCCAGCTTGCCGTTGGGCGTCAGGGGGAAGGCGTCCAGGACGACGTACGCCCCCGGGAGCACGGCCGCGGGCAGGGAGCCGGCGAGGAAGGCCCGCAGCGCGTCGGGGTGCGGGGCCGTACCGGACGGGACGACGTAGGCGGTGAGGCGACGGTCGGTCTCCGGGCCGTGCAGGGCCGCCGCCGCTTGGGCGACCAAGGGGTGCCGGGCCAGCCGGGCCTCGATCTCGCCCAGCTCGATCCGGTGGCCCCGCACCTTCACCTGGCTGTCCGAGCGGCCGAGGAACTCCAGGACTCCGTCGGTGCCGCGCCGGACGAGGTCGCCGGTGCGGTACATGCGGCTGCCGGGAGGTCCGTACGGATCGGGCAGGAAGCGGGTGGCGGTGAGCCCCGACCGCCCCCGGTAGCCGTGCGCGACGCCGGCGCCGCCCAGGTACAGTTCGCCGGCGACCCCGTACGGCACCGGCCTCGCGTCGGGACCGAGCACGTAGGCCCGGGTGTTGGCGAGCGGGGAACCGAGGGAGACGCGGCCCCCGGCGGTGAGGGCGGGCTCGGCGAGCATGGACCAGATGGTGGTCTCGGTGGGGCCGTAGACGTTGACCAGACGGGTGGCCGCCGCCGTCAGCCGGGCGGCCAGCGGCGCGGGCAGGGCCTCGCCTCCGGTGAGCGCGGTGGGGACGGGGGCGGTGCCGTCGAGGCCGGCGTCGAGGAGCAGACGCCAGCCGCTGGGAGTCGCCTGCACATGGGTGATGCCCTCGCGGCGGATCAGGTCGAGCAGCGCGGGTCCGTCGCGGTGGACGGCCTCGGGGGCGAGCACGACGCGTCCGCCGGTCGTCAGGGGCAGCAGCAGTTCGACGGCGGAGATGTCGAACGACAGCGAGGTCAGCCCCAGCCAGCGGTCCTCCGGGCGCGACCCGAGGTGCTCGGCCAGGCTCCCGAGGACGTTCGCGAGGGCGGAGTGCGGCACCTCGACGCCCTTGGGGAGGCCGGTCGAGCCCGAGGTGTAGAGCACGTACGCGGGGAGGCCCGGATCGGGGAGCGGCAGGGACGGCGTGGCGGCGCCGATCGCGGGGGCGAGGTCGGCCGGGGTGAGGTCGCCGCCACCCTCCGGGGAGCGGGTGACGCGCAGGACCAGGGCGGCGTCCTCCCGGACGAAGGCCAGCCGCTCCGCCGGATAGGCGGGGTCCAGCGGCAGATGGGCGGCCCCGGCGGCGAGCGTGCCGAGAACGGCGACGAGCTGGTCGAGGCCCCGCGGCAGTCCGATGCCGACGAGGGTGCCCGGTCCGGCGCCGTGCCGGGCGAGCGCCGCCGCGGCGTGGGCGACCCGGCGGGTCAGCTCGGCGTACGTGACGTGCTCGCCGTCCGCGACGACGGCGACCGCGTCGGGGCGTTCCTCCGCGCGGGCGGCGAGCAGCGCGGGGACCGTGCGGGCCGCGAGCTCCGGACGCGGGGCGGGTGCGGCGAGCTGGTCGCGCAGCTCGTCCTCGTCGAGCAGCGGCAGTTCCCCGAGGAGGGTCGTGGGGTCGGCGAGGGCCGCGTCGAGCAGACGCGTCCAGTGGCCGACGATCCGGCGGACGATGCCGGCGGTGAGACACCCGTCGCCGCCGGCCGGGCCGTCCCCGCGGAGCGTGTGCTCGAAGGGCGGCGCGGTCCGGAACTGCGCGCTGCCCTCGATCTCGTGCCCGCTGTCCACGAGCTGGAGGTGGAGGAGGTTGCGGACGGTGCCGGGGAAGCCGATCCAGCGCACCCCGGCGGTCACCGCCCCGAAGTCCGGGGCGGGCGCGTCCGGGCGGCGCCGGTAGCTGACCGACAGGGGGGCGACGGACGTCCGGGGAGCGAGGCCGCGGACGCCCTGCCCGAGCGGGACGGCCCGGTGCGGGTACAGCGCCCGCAGCTCGCCCCGTACCGCGCGCACCCAGTCCTCGAACGTCAGACGGACCGCGCTCCCGCCTTCCACGGGGTCGACGCGCAGGGGCAGTTCGTTGACGGCGAGTCCGACGCCCACCGGCGCGCCGGGCGTCCGCAGGGACAACTCGATCGCCGTGGAGGGTACGGGATCCCCGTACCGGACGAGGAGCGCGTGCCAGGCGGACACGAGGAGTTCGAAGCGGGTGACGCCGAGCTTCCGGGCGGCCTCCGCGAGCGCAGCGCAGCGCCGGGCGTCGAGCCGGAACGGCACCTCGGCGCCGTCCGCGGCCATCAGGCCGCCGTCCGCCGGCGGCACGAGGCCGGGCAGGACGGGCGGTGCCGCGGCGTATCCCTTCTGCTCCCAGTACGCGCGGGCGGCGGCGAGCGCCTCCGGGGCGGGCGGGTCCGCCGGGGCTCCGGCGGCGGGAGGGAGGTCCTCGCCCCGGTACGCGGCGGCGAGGTCGGCGACCAGCCTGTCCTTGGACTCGCCGTCCAGGACGAGGTGGTGGGCGGTGATCAGGAGGACGTGGTGCTCGGGGGCCGTACGGAGCAGGGTGAAGCGGCAGAGGGGACCGGCGTCGACGTCGAACGGTGCCGCGCGCTCCCGGGCCAGGGTGGCTTCCAGCTCCTCGGGCGCGCAGTCGGCGCGCCGGGGGGCCGGCACGTCACAGGGCTGGACGCGGCCGTCCGGTCCCGGCCGGCTCGAGAGCGCCGGGTGGTGCGCCGTCACCGCGCGGCAGGCGAGGTCGAGGGCCGTGGTGTCGAGCGGGCCGGCGAGGTCGAGGGTGACGGCCAGGTGATAGGCGCCGCCGGTGTCGCGTGTGCGCTCGGTGAGCCAGATGCCGTGCTGGGCCGGGCTGAGCTGGGTCATGGGGTGGCCTCGCGGGGGTCGTGGGTGAGGATCCGGCGCAGCTCCCGCTTGAGGACCTTGCCGCCCTCGTTGCGGGGGAGCGCGTCGAGGAACAGGACGGTGGCGGGGAGTTCGTGGGCGGACAGCAGGTCGAGGAGGAAGGTCCGCAGGGCGGTCGCCGTCAGACCGTCGCGGTCGCCGCCGCTGCCCACCGGGTCCGTGCCGCGCGGGACGACGGCGGCGGCCACGACGGCCCCCAGGACGGGGTGCGGGATCCCGACCGCGGCGGCGTCGACGACGTCGGGGTGGGCGTGCAGCGCGTTCTCCACCTGGAGCGTGGAGACCTTGTGGGCGCCGGACTTGACGACGTCCCGCTCGCGGTCGAGGAGGTGCAGGAAGCCGTCCTCGTCGACGCGGCCGAGGTCGCCCATCCGGGTCCAGCCGCCGTGGAACACCCCGTCGTCGCCGTCCCCCAGGTAGGCGCGTGGAGCCTGCGCGGAGCGGAGCCACAGCTCGCCGGGCTCGCCCGCCGGCAGCGGGCGGCCCGCCCCGTCGGTGACGCGCAGCTCGGCCAGCGACGCCGGCCGGCCGGGCGACCACGGCCGGGCCGCGTCGAAGAGCAGCGTGACCTGGGCGGGGGCCGCCTCCGTCGACGTGTAGTAGTTGACGATCTGGGCCGGCGCGAAGGCCCGGCTGAGGCCCAGCGCCACCTGCTGTGGCAGGGCCGCCGCGGTCGAGCCGACGAGGCGGACGGTGCCGAGGGCGCCGGCCTCGGCGGCGGTCTCCAGGGCCGGTGAGCCGAGGAGTTCGATCGCCATGGCGGGCACCACGAAGACGCTGCCGACGCCGTGCTCGGCGATCGCCCGGAGAAACCGTGCCGCGGTGAACTGGGGCGCGGTGACACAGGTCGCGTGAGCGTTGAGCGCGTTGACGAGCATGGTCTGGCCCGCGTTGCTGCCCACGGGGAACGCGTGCAGGAAGGTACGGGAGTGGCGGAGCGGCCGGCGCCGCTCGTCGCGCGTGCAGCCGTGCGCCAGGTTCCCGTGCGAGGCCACCACCCCCTTGGGCACCCCGGTCGTGCCGGAGGTGTACAGGATCTGGGCGGGGGCCGCAGGATCGGGCTCGGGGAGGCCGGGGTCGGCCGGGTGCCCCTGCGCGTCCTCCTCGGTGAGCCCCCGCACGCCCGCCGGCGTGCCGGCCGGCAGACCGGGGCCCGCGTGCACCAGGAGCACGGCCCCGGAGTGCGTCAGGGCGTGTCCCAGACCGGCGGGCGCCATCCGGTCGGAGAGCGGGACGGCGACGCCGCCGGCCCGCAGGACGGCGAGGAACGCCACCGCGTACTCCACCCACCGGTCCGTGCCGAAGCAGAGCCCGACCCGGTCCCCGGCGGCGAGCCCGGCCGCGCGCAGGGCGCCGCCCAGCGCGCCGCTGCGATCCCGCCAGTCGGCGAAGGACAGCCGCGCCGGACCGTTGACGATCGCCGTACGGGCTCCGTGGACGGCGGCCCGGTGGGCGAGCAGCGCGGGCAGGGTGGCGGGCGGGGCCGGGGGAGGGCCCGCGGGGGCACCGGTCCCGGGGCGGCGGATCACCGGGAACCGGCCTTCGCCCGGCTGTTCGCGGCGTCCGGCTCCGGGCCGCGGGCCGCGGCCCTCGCCTTCTCCCCGAGGTCGGTGGAGCCTGCCTCCTCCCGGCGCTCCGAACCTCCCGCCTTCGCCCGGCGGTCGGCTGCGGCCCGAGCTCTCTCCCGCAGGCCGACCAGGTCGTCCGGCTCCGCGTCGGGGACGTCGCGGTCGAAGCGGGCCAGGCTCGGCAGCCGGAGCCCGAGGACGACCAGTCCCGCCATCGCGAGTCCGAACAGCACGTACATCAGGGCGATGCCGCGACCGGGACCGGTGCCGATGAGCGGCCCGAAGACCGGGGCCAGGGCGCCGCCGGGCTCCATCAGCGGACCGAAGAACGCGGAGCCGAGCGGAGCGACGACTCCATGGCCCAACGGGATCGTGGACCAGGCGACCAGCGTGTTGAGGGCGAACACCCGTCCGTGGAACCGCTGCGCCACCTTGGTCTGCACGATCGTCGCGTAGATCCCGTTGACCAGGGCGAGGGCGAAGGACATGCCGAAGGCCCCCAGCGCGACCACCCACAGGTTCGCGCGCAGTCCCGTGACGGCGCCCGCCAAGGCGAGGAGCCCGGCGAGGGCGAGCATGCCGCGCAGGCGATGCCGGCGCGGCCCGCCCCAGAAACCCATGGCCAGGCCGCCCAGGAGCGCGCCGGCGCCGCCCGCGACCGCGACCCGGGCCGCTCCGCCGAGGTCGTCGAAGGAGAGGACCAGCGGGGTGGTGAGGAGGAAGAGCGGAGCGAGGAACACGTTGAGCCCGGCGAACCACAGGAGCATGGAGCGGAATCCGAGGTGCCGCCACGTGTGGGCGAGGCCGTTGCGGATCTCCGCGACGAGGGACTCGCGCCGGGTCCAGGGCAGCGTGCGCGGGAACCGCACCACGAGCAGGATCCCGATGGCCACGACGTAACTGACGACGTCGATGACGAGGATGCCGCGCAGCCCGATCGCGGCCATCAGCGCGACCGCGGCCAGCGGCACGACGAACTGAGCCGTGCCGAAGGCGAGCTGGACGATGCCGTTGGCGTGGCCCAGGTACCGCTTGGGCACGAGCTGCGGCACGGCCGAGGCGTAGGCGAGCCGTTGGAAGGTCAGGGCGACGGAGAGCACCCCGAGCAGGACGTACACCTCCCACGACCGCAACTGGCCGGTGAGCAGCAGGAAGAGCAGCCCGGCCTGGGTGGCGCCGGCGGCGACATCGCCCACGAGCATCACTCTGCGCCGGTCCATCCGGTCGACGAGCGCCCCGGCGAGCGGACCGACGAGGATGCCGGGGAGCATGGCGATGACCGCGTACAGCGCGTACCGGGCCATCGACCCGGTCTCCAGGAGGATCCAGATCGGCAGGGCGAACTCGGTGAGCGCGGAGCCGGTGATGGAGGCGAGCTGACCGCCCGCCACCAGGAGGAACCGGCCCATGCCGGGCTGCGGGCCGCCGTCCGGCTCCGTACCGGGTGCCGGGCCGTCGCCGACCGCGGCGGCGGATCCCGTGCCGTCGGCGGCACCGGTCCCCGAGGCCGGCCCGAGGGCCGCGGACGCGGTGGTCACCGGTGCGGCGTCGTCGACGGCGGGACCGGTCTCGCCATGGAACCACCAGGAGTTCTCCGGATCCGCCGCGGGCAACGCGTCGGTCGTGCCGTCCAGCACGGCACGGTGCACGCGCGTGACGGCCTCCGCGACCTCGGCGGCCCGGTAGGTGATGAAGAAGTGTCCGCCCTCGTCCAGCACGGCCACGGCCGAGCGCTCGGCGAGCAGCAGCCACTCCCGGTAGCGCTCCTGGTAGAAGTCGGCGGCCGGGTCCCGGTCGCCGACCAGGGAGACGACCGGCGCCCGCAGCCGCGGCGCGCCGTCGGCGACCTCCGCGATGGCCCGGGTGAACCAGTCCTCGGCGGCCATCGTGTCCCGGCGCATGTTGCCGATGACGAACCGGACCTGCTCCTCGTCGAGCTCGGAGGTGTCGACGCCCATGCCGGTCAGCCAGTTCGCGTACGTCCGGTCGCCGACCAGCGGCTCCAGCGACGCGATCTTCCCGAGGGCGGTGAGGAAGCGGCTGCGGGGCTTCGCGAAGGGGTACTGGGCGCCGGCGTACACGCCCTCCAGCTCGCGGCCGGACGCCTCCAGGGAGCGGGCGACGGCGACGGCGAGCGCGGTGCCCACGGCGCAGTGGCCGTAGACGGCGAGCGGGCCCTCCACCCGTTCCGAGACCTCTGCCGCGATGCCCTCGGCGAGGTCGTCGAAGGAGAGCCGTTCCTCGGTCACCCCGAGGTCGTGCCCGGGGATGGCGACGGCCCACAGCTCGGTGTCGGGCGGCAGGGCGTCGGCGACGGGCTGGTAGACGACGGCGCTGCCGCCGCCGTACGGGACACAGACGAGGGTGAGCCGCCGCCGCTCGGCGGGGACCGCGCGGGTGAGCCGGTGCAGCAGGGACCGCGGGCCGCTCTCCCGCTCGTCCCGAGCGGCGACGGAGGCGAGCTCGCGGACCGTGCGGTGGGTGAACAGGTCCATCACGCTGATCGGGCGGGCCCCGGCCTCCGTCAGCCGCTTGCGGGCCTTGGCCACGACCTGGGTGGCGAGCAGCGAATGACCGCCGAGGTCGAAGAAGTTCTCGTCGGCGCCCACCCGGGGCAGCCCCAGGACCTCCGCCCAGATCTCGGCGAGGACGACCTCCGCCGGTGTCTCCGGCTCGGCCGCTCCCGCCGCGCGGTGCACCGTCGGGACGGGCAGGGCCCGCCGGTCCAGCTTGCCGTTCGGCGTGAGGGGCAGCGCGGGCACGACGGTGAAGGCGGTCGGCACCTGGTGGTCGGGAAGGCTCCGCCGGAGCGTGGCGCGCAGTGCGGACGGGTCGGGCCCGTCGGCGCCCGCGGCGGCGACGAGGTAGCCGACGAGGCGCTTGTCGCCGGGGCGGTCCTCGCGCAGTACGACGGCGGCGTCCGCGATGCCGGGCTGCGCGCGGAGCGCTGCCTCGGTCTCGCCGGGCTCGATCCGCAGGCCGCGCAGCTTGATCTGCTGGTCGATCCGGCCGAGGTGTTCGAGCCTGCCGTCCGGGCGCCGGCGCGCCAGGTCGCCGGTGCGGTAGAGCCGGGAGCCGGGCGGGCCGTACGGGTCGGGCACGAATCGGGCGGCGGTGAGACCGGGACGCCGGTGGTAGCCGAGGGCGACGGCGGTCCCGCCGATGTGGAGCTCTCCGGGAGCGCCCGGCGGCACCGGGCGCAGCCGCTCGTCGAGTACGTAGAGGCGCGTGTTGTCGATGGGAAGACCGATCGGGACGGTCTCCAGCGGGCCCGCGCACTCCCAGGCGGAGACGTCGACGGCGGCCTCGGTCGGGCCGTACAGGTTCGCCAGCGCCAGACCGGGCAGCCGCGAGGTCAGTTCGCGGGCGGCGTCCGGGGGCAGCGCCTCGCCGCTGCACACCACACGGCGCAGCCCGGTGCAGCGCTCCACGCCCTCCTCGGAGAGGAACGCGGTGAGCATGGCCGGCACGAAGTGGGCGACGGTGACGCCGGCGGAGACGATGAGGTCGCGCAGGTACCCGCTGTCCTTCTGGCCGCCCGGCTTGGCGAGCACGATCCGAGCGCCCGTGGCGAGCGGCCAGAAGAACTCCCAGACCGACACGTCGAAGCCGGTCGGCGTCTTCTGCAGGACGGCGTCGTCGGGCCCGATCCGGTACGCCTCCTGCATCCACTGGATGCGGTTGGCGATGGCCCGGTGGGTGGTGGGCACGCCCTTGGGACGGCCGGTCGAGCCGGACGTGTAGATGAGGTACGCGGTGTCGTCCGGCAGTGGACCGGCGGGCACGGCGCGGGCGCGCGGCCACTCGGCGGGGTCGTCGAGGAGCAGGACGCGGGCGGTGCAGCCGTCGGGGGTGGCGAGCCCGCGCTGGGTGAGCAGCACCGGGGCGTCGCTGTCGGCGAGCAGGAAGGCCAGGCGTTCGGCCGGGTAGTCCGGTTCGAGGGGGGTGTACGCGGCTCCGGTGCGCATCACCCCGAGGAGCCCGGCGACGAGCTCCGGCGAGCGCTCGGCGCTCACGGCGACCAGGTCGCCGGGGCCGACGCCCTCCGCGGCGAGGCGGGCGGCGATCCGGCCGGCCAGGGCGTCCAGGGCGCGGTACGTCAGGGCGGGCCGGTCCTCGACGGCGACCGCCACGGCGTCCGGCGTGCGGGCGGCCTGCTCGGCGAAGAGGGCGGTCAGGGTGGTGGCCGGCCGGTCGACGGCGGTGTCGTTGAACCGGTCGGTCTCGAAGGCCCGCTCCTCGTCGGTGACGGCGTCGAGGCCGGAGAGGGGCACGTCGGGCGCGGCGGCCACGGCGGCGAGAAGTCGCCCGAGGTGGGAGGCGAGGACGGCGACGTCCTCCTCCGCGAACAGGTCGGTGTTGTAGTTGAAGGAGCCGTACAGGCCCTCCGGCCACTCCTGGAGGAACAGTTCGAGGTCGAACCGGGTGCCGTGCGCGCGGACGCCGAACGGCTGTACCTCCACGGGCAGTTGGAGGCCGGCGTCGTCACGCTGGACGGCGTAGTTCTGTACGGCGAGAACGGCCTGGAAGACCGGGGGGCGCGAGACGTCCCGGGGGACGTTCAGCTCGCTGACCAGCTGGGCGAAGGGCAGCTCCTGGTGGGCGTACGCGTCGAGACAGGTCTCGCGGGTGCGGCGGACCAGCTCGGTGAAGGACGGGTCGCCCTCCAGTCGCGCGGGCAGCGCGAGCACGTTCACGAACATGCCGACCAGCGGCTCCAGTTCGGGCTCGGGACGGCCGGCGACCGGCGATCCGACGGCGAAGTCGCTCCGCCCGGCGTAGCGCGACAGCAGGACCTGGAAGGCGGCCAGGAGCACCATGTGGGGGGTGGCGTCCTGACGGTCGCCGAGGGCGGTCAGCCGGTCGAGCAGCCGCCGGTCCACGGAGAAGGCGTATCCGGCGCCCTCGAAGGTCTGCCGGGGCGGCCGGGGCCGTGAGAAGGCCAGCTCCAGCGGCTCGACCCCGCCGAGCTCGCGTCCCCAGTGCGAGAGCTCGGCCGCGAGCCGCTCGCCGTTCAGACGCTCGCGCTGCCAGAGGGCGAAGTCTCCGTACTGGACGGCGAGTTCCGGAAGGGGGTCCGGTGCGCCGGCCACCCGCGCCGCATAGCTCCGCAGCAGCTCCCCCAGGAGCACCTCGCTCGACCAGCCGTCGCTCACGCTGTGGTGGACGAGCAGCAGGAGGACGTGGTCGTCGTCGGCGAGCCGCACCAGCAGCGACCGGAACAGCGGGCCTTCCTCCAGGTCGAAGGGGACCGCGGCGGCCTCGTCCACGATCCGCTCGGCGACGTGCTCGTCGGCCGCCTCCAGCAGGGTGAACGCGGCGGGCCCCGGCGGGTCGACGACGAGCAGCGGACGCCCGTCCTCGGTCGCCGGGTAGCGGGACCGCAGCGTCTCGTGGCGGGCGACGCTCGCGTCGAGCGCGCCCCGGAGGGCGTCGATGTCCAGGTGCCCGCGCAGCCGCCGCACCACCGGGATGTTGTACGCGGAGGTCCCGGGGGCGAACTGCTCCATGAACCACAGGCGTTCCTGCGCGAAGGAGAGCGGAACGGGCGTTCCCGGAGCCCGCCGGGGAATGACGGCCGCGGGCTTCGCCCGTCCCGCCAGCCGCCGCCGGAGCAGCTCGCGCTTGGCGTCGGAGAGGGCGGGAGCGGGGGTGGACCGGGGTGCGGGGGGCGCGGTGCCGGTGGCGCGGGCGCGCGGGGCCTCCGGGGACGGGTCGGCCGGAGTCGTGGTGTCGGCGGTGCTCATGACGTCGGTCGGTTTCCTTCCAGGGCGTCCTGGGCGGCCAGGAGTTCGACGGCGGCGGCCTCGGACAGGCCGTCGATCTCGACGGCCAGGGCGGCTTCGACGGCTTCGGCGAAGGCCGCCACCGTGCGGTGGGTGAAGAGGGCGCGGAGCGGTACGGACAGGTCGACGGCGGCGCGGACGCGGGCGACGACCCGGGTGGCGAGGAGGGAGTGTCCGCCCAGGGCGAAGAAGTCGTCGTGCGCGCCGACCCCGTCGACGCCCAGGACCTCACCCCAGACGTCGGCGACGAGCTCCTCGGCCTCCGTGCGCGGCGGTACGTGCACGGCCCGGGGCGCGGCCGTCCTGTCGGGCGCCCGCAGCGCGGCCCGGTCGAGCTTCCCGTTCGGGGTGAGCGGCAGCGCGTCCAGGAGGACGAAGGCGTGGGGGACGGCGTGCGGCGGCAGCACCGCGGCGAGTCCGCCGCGCAGGACGTCCGGGTCGGGTGCGGGAGCGTCCGGGACGGGGACCACGTGGGCGACGAGGACGTCCCCGTGCGCGGTGACGACCGCCCGCGTGACGCCCGGGAGCGCGAGGAGCGCGGCCTCCACCTCCCCGGGCTCCACCCGGTAGCCGCGGACCTTGACCTGTTCGTCGATGCGCCCCAGGAACTCCAGCGCCCCGTCGGCCCGGCGCCGCACCAGGTCGCCCGTCCGGTAGCGGCGCGCGCCCGGCGGCCCGTCGGGGTCGGGGACGAACACGCGGGCGGTCGCACCGGGCCGGCCCAGATAGCCGTCGGTCACTCCGGCACCGCCGATGACGAGCTCTCCGGGGGTTCCGGGGGGCACCGGACCGCCGTGCCGATCCAGGACCGCGACGGTGGTCGCGCCGATCGGACGCCCGATCGGCGGACGCGTGGCTGCGTCCTCGTCGCCGAGCACCGCCGTGGTCGCGATGATGGTCGTCTCGGTGGGGCCGTACGAGTTGACGAGCCGCACCCGGTCGCCGAACCGCGCCCGCCAGGCCGCGACGGCATGGGATCGGACCTGGTCGGCGCCGAGGATCAGCAGGCGCAGCCGGTCCGGCCAGGGGGTCTCGTCCAGGTCGGCGACCAGGTGGTGCCAGTAGGGAGTGGGCAGGTCGAGCACGGTGATGCCGGTGCAGTACGGCTCGGCCAGCTGGTCGGGGAGGGGGGTGTCGGCCCGGGCGGTGACGAGGACGGCGCCCGCGGCGAGCGTGGGGAACAGCTCCTCGGCGCTGGTGTCGAAGGAGAGCGTGGCGTACTGCAGAACGCGGTCGTCGCCGGTGAGGCCGTACCCCTCGCGCATCCAGTCGACCCGCGCGGCGAGCGCCCGGTGCGGTACGAGCACGCCCTTGGGCGTCCCCGTCGAGCCGGACGTGTAGATGAGGTACGCCGGGTCGTCGGGGCGGGCCGCGTCCTCGGCGGTCGGCTCCGCCGACGCGTCGGGTACGGGCTCCGTCGCGTCGGGAAGCAGGGACAGGAGCGGGATGCCTTCGGGGACCCTGTCGCGGAAACCTTCGGGCAGAGTCCCGTCCGCGGTGACGAGCAGCCCGGCGCCGCTGTCGGCGAGCATGAAGGCGAGCCGGGAGGCGGGGTATGCGGGGTCGAGCGGGAGGTAGCCCGCGCCGAGCCGCCAGGCGGCGAGCATGGCGACGACGGCCCGCGGCCCGCGGGGGAGGCAGAGCGCGACCAGGTCGCCGCGCGCGACGCCGCACGCGGCCATCCGGGCGGCCAGCGTCCGGGACGCTGCGGCGAGCGTGCCGCGGGTCAGGCTCTCGTCGGGACCGACGACGGCGAGGGCGCCGGGTCGCTCGGCCGCGGCCCGGTCGACGGCCTGGAGGACGGTCGGGGCGGCCGGCCCGGTGGGGCCGGGGCCGCGGGACCCGTCGGCGAGCAGCCGGAGTTCGTCCGCGTCGAGGAGGGGGAGCCGGTGGACCGGTGACTCCGGGGCGGCGAGCGCGGCCCGGAGGAGCGTCTCGAAGCGGGACGCGAACGCGGCGGCGGTCCGCGCGTGCAGCAGGTCGGTGCGGTAGCCGAAGACGGCGTGCAGGTCGTCTCCGTCCGGCCGGATGTCCAGCCCGAGTTCGAACTTGGCTGCGGTGTGCCCGCCGTCGGCCTCGGTGCACGTCAGATCTGCGAAGCTCTGCTCGCCGAGCGCGCCGCCCTCGTGGGTGTGGACGGCGAGCAGGGTCTGGAAGACGGGCGTGCGGCCCGTGTCCCGCTCGGTTCTCAGCTCCTCGGCGAGGCGCTCGAAGGGGATGCGTCGGTGGGTGAGCGCGCGCAGCCAGTCCGAGCGGAAGGCGCGCAGCGCCTCGGCGAACGTGGGGGCTCGGGTGTAGTCGGCCCGGAGGACGAGGGCGGAGGAGAAGTAGCCGATGGTCCGCTCGCTGTCGACGGTGTCGCGTGCGGCGGTGGGCACGCCGACGCAGAAGTCGTCCTGGCCGGTGCTCCGGTGGAGCACGCTCGCGTAGGCGGTGGCGAGGACCATGAACGGCGTGACGCGGTGGGCGCGGGCGAAGGCGTCGAGGACGGGGCCGATCCCGCGCAGCACCCGGGTGTGGTACCCGCCGGAACTGCTGGGCGCGGAGGGCCGGGGCAGATCGAGCGGCAGCTCCAGCACGGGTGCCCCGGACAGGTACTCACGCCAGTAGGCCAGTGCGTCGGCGGCCTCGGGACCGTCCAGCCACGCGCGTTCGGCCGCGGCATGGGTCCGGTAGGAGGCCACGGCGGGGAGGTCGGGCTCGCGGCCTCGCCGGTATGCCGCGTAGTGCTCGGCGAGTTCGGTCCGCAGGAGCCCGAGCGACCAGCCGTCCGCGACGATGTGGTGCAGGACGAGGCAGAGCAGGTGCTCGTCGTCGCCGGTACGCAGCAGGGCTGCCCTGAGCAGCGGCCCGGCGGCCAGGTCGAACCCCGTGTTGGTGAGGGAGGCCAGCGTCCGGGCGACGTCCTGCGCTCCGTCGCCGCGCAGATCACGCTCGTCGAGGGGGACGGGCCCCGGATCGTCCACGACCGCCGACGGCCGCCCGTCCTCGGCGGGGAACCGCGTGCGCAACGCCTCGTGGCGGGCGACGACTCCATCGAGCGCCCGCCTCAGTGCGACGGCGTCGAGCTCGCCGCCGAGCCGCAGCACGTACGGAATGTTGTACGCGGGGTCACCGGGTTCCAACTGGTCGAAGAACCAGAGCCGTTCCTGTCCGACGGACAGGACCCCGGAGTCCCCGTCCAGTGCACCGGCCGGCGGCTCGGCTCCCGTGGTCACCACATGGACTCCTGTTCGACTTCAGTGCGAGGGTGCGGCGCCTCTGGGGCGCCGCGTGGAACGGAACCGGGCGTACCTGAACGGAGCGATTCCGGACATGGGAAGAAGGGCGTTCGGAGCGACGGGAGCCCTCGTGGGGCGGCCGCCGTGACGGCACCGATGCTAGGGAGCGGCCTGATGCGAGGTCAATGGTCTGGACCATCTGATCGCGTCGGCCTGCGAGAGGGGAGACCGGTCACCGCAGTTGAGAGCCCGGGACGAACCACCGAACCCGACGCGCCTCGCCGGCCGTGAGAGCCTCGCCCGTCCCGCTTCTGGAGCCGGCCCACGCCACCGGGCCGGCGGAGGCCCGAGGGCGGACTGCGCACGAGGAAGGGACGCCCTGTGGCTGGAACCGAGTGCCTGCGTGGGGATGGGTGTGCGGGTCGACGCGGGGGCGAGCGACGAGACCCGCCTCCGCGCAACGAGCGTGCGGCAGGGTGCAGCGGGCACGACACACTCGCGCAGATCGGCGCCGATGTCGGCACATCCACAGGCATCGTCCACGCCGACGTCGGGGCCGTCTGCAGACACCTCGACGGCCGTACCGAGGTCCTGAGCCTGTCACTCGGACTGTGGGCTCGACCCTGTGGGCCTACTATCCGACCGTCGATGGCGCGCTCACTGTGTTCCGGAAGAGCAGACGACCCCGAGCTTCTTCGACGAGTCGCTGACCAGCGGAAACGGCCACGATGCGGCCGAGCTGTAGGCGGCTGGTCCGCCTATGGCCCAGATCTTGGTCGGCGCGGAGGGAGTCTGGTGTCGCAACTGAACTTCACCCGAGGCACCCGGTGGCGCATCGACCCCGACCCCGCCGACGGCCATCCCTGGTCCGAACGCCCTTACGTCATCGTGTCCTTCGCCCGACTGGACGAGTACCGGGGCCCCGAGGGCATCGACTACGACGCCCGGCATCGACTACGGACCCGGCACCGGCGACGGCGGGCGGGACGGCGGAAAGGAGTGACGCCCTAGATCGCGCGTGTCACTCCGGATCGTTCCGGATGCCCCGCCCGGTGCTCCCCGTCCTACCGTGTCGACGGCGCCCACCAGACCCGACCAGTCCGGAGCCCGGGGAGCAACGATGCCGACGACCGCCACCACCGCCCGCCGTCCCGCCGCCACCGCCCTCGGGCAGCGGGAGCGCCAGGTGCTGTCCGCGGTCGGCTGCGGCCTGCGGGACGACGAGATAGCCGACGCCCTCGCGATCCCCGAGGACGCCGTGGCCGAACTCCTCGCGCGGATACTCGTCACCCTCCGGCTCCGCGACCGGGCCGCGGCCATCGTCCACGCCTTCGACTGCGGCCTGGTCGTCCCCGGCCGTGGTACCCGTACGCAGCCGGTGAGCACGGCCCCCCGGGCGGCGGCCGGCCGGGTGACCGGTCCTGCGGTGCGGATCTCCCTGCTCGGACCGCTGCGGGCGTGGCACGACGGGCGGCCGCTGAACCTGGGGCATCCGCGCCAGCAGGCGGTGCTCGCGACCCTGGCGCTGTGCGCGGGGCGCTCCCTGAGCCGGCAGGAACTGCTCGACGACGTCTGGGGCACGGAGGCGCCGGTGGCGAACGTGGTGCCGGTGTACGTCTACCGCCTGCGCAAGACCCTGCGCATCGGGGACAGTCCCGGCTCGGTCATCGAGCACGCCGGGCACGGATACCGGCTCGTCCCGGGCGCGGTCGACGTGGACGTGGCGCGGATGGAGGAGCTCCTCGTCGGCATCGCCACGGCCGAGCGCGCGGGTGAACCGGCCGAGGCGGTCCGCCTGTGCGCCCAGGCCCTCGACCTGTTCCGCGGGGAACCGCTGGCCGGTCTGCCCGGGCCGCTCGCCGAGCTGGAGCGGCTGCGACTCACGCGGCGCAGGATCGCCGTCGTCCAGCGCAAGGTGGAGTGCCAGCTGAGGCTCGGCCGGGACGCCGAGGCGATCTCCGAACTGTTCGCCCTGTCCGCCGCGCACCCCCTGGACGAGCCGGTGGCCGCGCTGCTGATGCGTGCGCTGTACCGCGACGGCCGCCAGGCCGACGCCCTCACCGTGTTCGACCGGGCCCGCCGCGGCCTCGCCGACGAACTGGGCGTCTCTCCGGGCCGGACCCTGCGGCGGACGCACGAGATGATCCTGCGCGGTGACGAGATCGGCCTCGGCCTCACTGCCTCGGCCGGTCGCACCGCTTTCGCGTGATCACCAGGACGCGGGATACCAGGCGCCGTTGTACCACTGCTCGTTGGCGACGTCGTTGTGGAAGTCCATGTTGAAGTCGTTGGGGTAGTTCCTCACGTGGTTGCCGGGGTAGGTCCAGATTCCGGCGGACTCGTCGCAGACGTAGTCCCAGTGGCAGATGGTCTTGACCGGCACATTGCCGAAGAACCGGTCGGCACCGGCCAGCGGCGCGCCGACGATTCCGCCGAAGGGGACGGATCCGCCGTTGGCGCCGGGATTTCCCTGCCGCTTCGGGTCGGCGATGAGAATGGCGTTGACATTGCCGAACGTCTGCCAGTTCTCGGTGACCCAGATGTGGACGACCGCGGCGCCCAGCGAGTATCCGCCCATCTTCACGTGCTGCCACGGGCACGCGGCCCGCTGGTCACGGACCAGCCGGTTCAGCTCGTTGACACCGGCCCGGGCGCTCGCGCCGTTGGGAATCTGGGTCGGGTATCCCACGTGCTGCTGGATGTTGCCGGAGAAGCCGTCGTTGTTCCACGAGCTTCCCGTACCGCCGACGACGATCGTGTACGTGCCCTCGCACGGAGCCGTCGCCGCCGCCTGCGCCGTGGCGCTCTGCGTCACCGAAATCCCGGCCGTCAGCAGAATTCCGGCCAGCGCGGCCTTGATCCTCTTCGCTCGCATGTCGATCCTCCCGTGTGTTCGGCCTGCGTACGACGAGATTGGCAGCGGCCGATGACATGACGATGAAACGCGCTCGGGAATCGATTCCATCGGCATTTCATCGGTGCCTCCTACTGTCGGCCGCCGACCACCTGAACGCATGACGGAAAGGCACACGATGAGAGGAACCGGCTTCACACGCGTGCTCGGCAGACTGGCCCTGCTGGCCGGCGTCTGGGCACTGGTCGTCGGGTTGACGGCCTCGGTCGCCGTGGCCCTGCCCGACCCCGGACCCTCCCCGCGCGACGACCACTACGGCGTCTCCCGGTACTTCAGGGGACCGGACGCCCTGCCCATACCCACCGAGCCCTGCGACCCGGCCGGCCCGTCGGCCGCCGACGGCATCATGGCCGGCCAGCTCAACCCTCAGATGGGGGCGCGGATGGCGGGCCTTCTGACGCCCTACAGGATGTCCTGTGCGCGGATGGTCACCAAGGCGGTGAAGGACCGGGGGCTCAACCCGAGGGCCGCGGCCATCGCGATCGCCACGGTCATCGTGGAGACCGACATCAACAACTACTCCCAGGCCGTCGACTACACGAGCATCGGGCTGTTCCAGCAGCAGGACTGGTGGGGCAGCAAGGCGCAGCGGCTGGACCCGGTCTACGCCACCAACGCGTTCCTCGACGCGATGGAGGACATGTTCCCCGGCGGCTCGTGGAACGACGTGGCGATCGGGGACGTGTGCTGGCAGGTGCAGCGGCCGCGCGAGGACCTGCGGTACAAGTACGGCCTGGAGGCGGGCGACGCCGTGATCATCGCCAACGCGCTCTGGTCCGGGATGAGCACGGGTCCCCGGCACCCGTACGGCTCCGGGCGGGTGGTGTCGGGCCGGTCCGCAGACGGACGCCTGGAGGCCTTCGCGGCGGGTGCCGACGGCGTCTACCACTCGTGGCAGAACGAGGTGAACGGCGGTTGGGCGCCATGGCGGTTCGCGGGCGGCCCGCGCGACGCCCAGCTGGCGGTGGCCGCCAACGCCGACGGCCGGCTGGAGCTGTTCGCGCTGTCGGGCAGCACGCTCGACCACATGTGGCAGACCGGGCCCAGTGCGGGGTGGTCCGCCTGGGAGACCTTCGGCACCGGCGGCTACCGGCTGGCGGCGGGCAACAACGCCGACGGCCGTATCGAGGTGTTCGCCTCCAACGCGGAAGGGGTGTTCCACCGCTGGCAGACCGCTCCGAGCGGCGGCTGGTCGGGCTGGCAGGGGACCGGTGGTGGCCCGGCGAACGCGCGGCTGGCCATGGAGAACGCGCCCGACGGACGGCTCGAGGTGTTCGCGCTGTCGGACTCGACGTTCGGGCACCTGTACCAGAGGGGCGTCAACGGCGACTGGTCCGCCTGGGAGCACTTCGGCGAGGGCGGGCACGCCGTGACCGCGAGCCACAACCAGGACGGCAGGCTGGAGGTGTTCGCCTCCAACGCCGACGGGGTGTTCCACCGCTGGCAGACCAGCCCCACCACGTGGTCGGAGTGGACGGGCACGGGCACCGGGGGGCTGCCCGACGCCGAGCTGACCACCTCGCGGTCGGTCGACGGCCGGGTGGAGGTGTTCGCGATCAACGCCGACGCGGCGAGCCACTCCTGGCAGACCGCCCCCAACGCGCCGTTCTCGCCGTGGGAGAACTTCGGCACCGGCGGCACCTCGATCGGCGCGGGCAACAACGCCGACGGCCGCATCGAGGTCTTCGGCACCAGCAGTGCCGGTGTCTACCACCGGTGGCAGACCGGGTTCGCCAGCTGGTCGCAATGGGGCTGGCTGAACGGCCCCGGCCCGGCGGTCGGCAGCCCCGCCGCGCCCTCCCGGCCCCTCGCCGCGCCCTCCCGGTCCGCCTCAGCGCCCGCCCGGAGCGCGCCCGCCGGCCGGCCCGTACCGGCGGTCGGCTAGACGTGTCCGCCGGCGGACCGCACAGGCCCGTCGGCGGAGGGTGCGAGCCCGCCGTCGTCCCGTACCGCTCGTGCGGTACGGGACGACGGCGGGCTCATGGCGTCAGGACGCGAAGTGCCTCTCCAGCCGGGGAACCAGGTCCCGGAGGTCCTCCTCCCAGCAGCCGGCGTTGTGGCCGCCGTTGCACAGGGTGCCCCAGCCGGAACCGTCGCCGTAGTTCACGTAGTGGTACGACATGCCCAGCGCGTCCATGGCGTTCTTGACGTGCTTGGCCGCGCCCTCCAGCCAGAACTCCAGGTCGGTGACCGAGCCTCCGCCGTTGCCCACGTAGATCGAGACCCCGATCCCGCCCTGCTTGATCCGGTCCATGTGCTGCGAGGGGTCGACCTCGTTGAACCGCCAGTCGGCGTTGAACACCGGGTACGGCGAGCCGAACGCGGCGTCGCTGTCCACGGAGGGCTCGTAGGCGACGAGGGAGGCGACGACTGCCAGGCGCAGGTCCATGGACCGCACCGACAGGTCGATGTCGCCGGACAGGGACGCGGTCTGGCTGAAGAGGTCCGGGCGCGCCTGGGCGTAGTGGAGGGCTCCGAACCCGCCCATCGAGACACCGGCGACGGCCCTGGCCTTCTTGGTCGCGATGGTCCGCAGGTTGGCGTCGATGAACGGAATCACCTGCTTGAGGTGGAAGTTCTCCCAGTTCTGGGCACCGGCGGCGGTCTTCTGGTTGAGCCAGTTGGTGTACCAGCCCCGGGCGCCGCCGTCCGGGATGACGGTGATCATCCGGTCCGACGTGCGCAGCGCCGGATAGTTCTGCTGGATCGGGTCGTCGGGTGATCCGTGCAGGAAGTACATCACCGGATAGCGCCGGTTCGGGTCGTCGTAGTAGCTCTTCGGCAGGATGATCTTGATGTGCTGTTCCTCCGCGACCTCGGGCGTGGTCACGGTCAGGTAGAACTCGGTCGCGTTGCCCGTCGCCGTGCCGACCTGCGTCAGGCCGAACCCGTTGGCCATCGGGGGCGGCGTGCCGTCGTCGGCGGCCTGTGCCGAGGCCGCCGGCATGACCGTGACCACGGCCAGGACGGCTAACACCCATGCCAGCGCCGTGCGCCGGACGTTCGCTGTTCTTCTCACGGTGCTCCCTCTCGTGTGATGCTCTGTCTGCGCTTCGGATTCCGTGCGTCGGATCAGTCGAGGACCTTGACCACCAGGGCCGGTGAGGCCGCGATCTGTTCCTCGGTGAACCGCTCGGTCACCCACTGGCCGGCCGAGAAGAGCCTGGTCTGGTCGGCGTGGTGCGGCGAGTTCGGGTCGGCCGACTGGGAGTAGGCCAGGACGGAGCGGGCCTGCGGCGGCCCTTCGGCGGTGAACAGGACCTGCTGGATGAAGCTGGACCCGAAGACGACGTCCGTCTTCCCGTCGACCTGGCCCATGGTGATCACGTTGAGTACGCCCAGTTCGCCGGTCATTCCGTGGATCGGGATCTGCTCGCCGCCGCGGGTGACCCTTTGGACGTCCGAGAGCGGCGCGTTCAACGGAATGCCCGCCTTGCGCATCGCGAGGACGGCCCGGCCGAACGCGTCACGGACGGCGGAGCTGCCGGAGTCCAGCGAGTTCGGTGTGTGCACCGGGTCCTTGGGGTCGAAGGGGACCCGCCAGGGGAGCTTCTCGATGCCCTGTCCGCCCTGCAGGGAGGCCCAGTAGTTCGCGAACAGCAGGGAACCCCGGCTGTCCGCCGTGTAGTCGTGGCTCTTCCAGGCGGCCAGGATCGGGCACGCCTCGCTCACGTTGACCAGGGTGCCGTCCACGAGGATGAGCCCGAAGGGCACGCTCTTGCACATCGCCACGGTGGCGTCGAGGGCGAGGTCGGCCGCTCGGCTGTTGTCGGCGAACAGCAGCTTCCCCATGGTCTCCGGGGTGAAGCCCCTGCCCGGCAGCCCGTCCGTGCCGTCGATCCGCTTCCGGGCGGTCAGGATGAGCTCCTGGGTGCGCAGCGAGCGCGGGGCCTGGGCGTCGCCCATCACCCGGGGGAAGGCCAGCGGCTGGTCGGGGTTGGCCAGCCAGGCGCTGTCATTGGCGTTGCCCACGAAGTCGTCCCGGATCAGGCGGGGTTGCTTGCGCGGGTCCAGGAGTCCCGGCGCGACCGCGTTCGGGTCGTCCGGCCAGTCGCACGCGCTCCGCTTGCCGTCGAAGATGGAGATCGGCGGCACGTTCGGCAGTCTCAGCGGCTGGCTGAAGAGGAGTTGGCCGGTCATCGTGAGACACGACTGGGCGTGCGCGTCGGTGATGTTCGCGGTGGCCTGGATGTCCGCGTACAGCGCCTTGCCCTTGCGGTCCGCGGCGATCGTGTTGAAGAAGGGGACGCCCTGCGTGGTCTCCAGGGTGGTGACGACGTCTTCGACGTCCTTGGCCTGGTCGAGACGGAACCAGGTGTTCAGCGCCCGCAGGTTGTTCATGTTGACGTCGCGCACGGCGTGCGCGCTGACCACCCAGGGCAGCGGCACCCCCTGCATCGACGTGGTGACGGGGCCGTACCGGGTCGACCACAGGGTCCTGGTGACCTTGCCGAGGGAGCCGTCCGGCTTCCGCACGTCGACGGTGACCTGCTGCGAGGTCATCTGTTCCCAGACGCCGTCGACGAGGTACTTGGTGGGGTTGAGCGGATCCACCTGGACGTCGAAGAGCCCGAACGGGGCGACCGTGGCGACCGTGTGGCTCCAGGCGACGTCGTCGTTGTACCCGATGTTCACCGCGGGGAGTCCCAGGAGGCTCGCCCCGGAGACGTTGACCTTGCCCGGGATGGTGAGGTGGCTCTGCCACATCCGGTTCTTGCCCTGCCACGGGAAGTGCGGGTTGGCCAGCAGCATGCCGGTGCCGCCGGAGACGCCCTGCGAGCCGACGGCCAGCGCGTTGCTGCCCATGCTCTGCTGCCGGCTCACCGCCAGCGCGGAGCTGATCCTCGCCGCGGTCTCCTTGGGCGAGGACGCGGGTGCCGCGGGGGCGGACGCCGCCCCCGGGGGCGCGGCGTCGACCTGGCCGTCGAGGAGCGCGTCGGCGCTGCCCATGATGATCTCGGCATGCGCGTGCCGGTAGACGTCGAGTTCCGTGATCGGCCGTACCCAGGCGGCGCCCCGGCAGGCCGGGTCGGTGAGGGCGTCGGCGCCGGTCTCGGACAGGAACCGGTTGTATCCCCGGACGTAGCCCCGGATGGCCTCCTTGACCTCGGGCTCCGGGCCGTCGGGGGCGGGCTGTGCGATCAGCCGCTCCACCACCCCGTCGTCCTTGATCCGCTGGAAGTACAGGTCGCTCTTGAGATTGGTGGTGGTGTTCTGGTTCTGGCCGGGACTCGCCCTGCCGTCGGGCCCCAGATGGCGGGACCTCTGGGCGTTGACCATCAGATAGGTGTCGGCCAGGGTGCAGATGTTGTCCTTGGCCGCCGCGTATCCGTAGCCGGTGCCCAGGCCCTCCCAGTCCGAGGCGATGATGTGCGGGACTCCGTACTCGGTGTACCGGATGGTCGGCCTGTCCGGTCCCGCCGCCGGCTGCGTGGCGGCCGTGGAGCCCGTGGCGGCCATCGTGCTCATCACCGCGACGGCGGCCGCCACCGCCATCGGCAGCCTCGCTCTCGCTCGCGTCCGTGCCATCGGCCCGTCCTCCCCTTCGTACCGCTCCTCGTGCGAACGCGGTCACGCTAGGAAGGGGCGATGAAATCCCGATGATGGACCGCCGCCGACGGGTGATCCGGTACCCGAGGCGGGGCCGGCTGTCACCCCGTAACCTTCCGGGGTCTCCGGGCCGTCGGGGCGTTGCTACGTTCCCTACCGCCCGCTCGCGCCACCCGGTCGGCGGCCCGCGCCCCCTGGAGGAGCTTCCTGTGCTTCGTGGACTTTCCCGCCGCGTGGTGAGCTCCGTGCTCGCGGCGTCGGCCGTCCTGCTGCTGCCGGTCCTGGTGCCCACGTCCCCGGCCGCGGCCCGGACCACCGCTTCCACCGCGTCCGTCCGATCCACCGCTCCAGCCGCTTCGGTCGCATCAGCCGCTTCCACCGCGGCGTGTCCGGCCGCGGGGCCCGTGTCCCAGCACTTCCACTCCGGCCACAACGGCGTCGACGTCGCCAACTCGGTGGGGACGCCGATCTACGCCGTGTCCGACGGCGAGGTGACCATCTCCGGGTACGAGTCGGGCTACGGCCAGTGGATCCGGATCCAGCAGCCCGACGGGCGGATCTCCGAGTACGGGCACATGTCCCGGCGGGACGTCTTCGTCGGCGACCGTGTCGCGGCCGGCCAGCAGATCGCCCTGATGGGTTCGGAGGGGAACTCCACCGGCCCCCACCTGCATCTGCGGATCTGGGGGGACTCGTCCGCCTCCTACGGCGTCGACCCCGAGGTCTATCTCGCCGAACGCGGCGTCGTGCTGCCCTGCACCCCGGGCACGGGGCCGCGCCCGAAGCCCCTCGTGTATCCGTCGGAGTCGGGCCGGGTCGTGTCGGCGCGGTCGGCGGACGGGCGTCTGGAGGTGTTCGCGGCCGGGGCCGACGGCATCCACCACGCCTGGCAGCGGGAGGTCAACGGCGACTGGTCGCCCTGGGAGCCGCTGGGCGGTCCCGCCGACGCCGAGCTCGCGCTCGCGCCCAACGCCGACGGCCGGCTGGAGCTGTTCGCGCTCAACGGGACCACCTTCCAGCACCGTTGGCAGCTGAGCCCGTCCGGCGGCTGGTCGCACTGGGAGGGCTTCGGCGAGGGCGGCCGGGACACCGCGGCCGGGGTCAACGCGGACGGCCGCATCGAGGTCTACGCCTCCGGCCCGGTCGGGCTGTTCCACCGGTACCAGCTCGCCCCCAACGGCGGCTGGTCGGGCTGGGAGTCCACGGGCGGCGGCCCCGCCGACAGCCGTGTGGAGATGGGGAAGGCTCCCGACGGACGCCTTGAGGTCTTCGCCCTCAACGGCACCACCTTCCAGCACCGCTACCAGACCGCGCCCAGCGGCGGCTGGTCCGCGTGGGGCCCGTTCGGCGAAGGCGGCCACGACCTGACCGTCGACCACAACGCCGACGGCCGCCTGGAGGTCTTCGCCTCGGGTCCGGTCGGCGTGTTCCACCGGTACCAGACCGGGTCCTCCGGCTGGTCGGGCTGGGAACGCACCGGCGGCCCGGCCGACGCGCAGCTCACCAGCGAACGCACTCCCGACGGCCGCGTCGAGGTCTTCGCCATGAACGGCACCACCGCCGTGCACAGCTGGCAGACCGCCGTCAACGCCCCCTACAGCGACTGGGCCCCCTTCGGCTCCGGAGGTACGGAGGTCACCGCCGCCTCCAACGCCGACGGCCGGATCGAGGTCTTCGGGACCAACCCCTCCGGAACCTTCCACATCTGGCAGACCGGGTTCTCCAGCTGGTCCGGTTGGGAGTGGCTGGGCGGCTCCCCCGGCCCCGGCCAGGGCTGACCACCCCACCCGGAGGGATCAGATCCGTGTCTCCGATCAGCAGACGGAGTGTGCTGCGGGGTGCGGCCGGAGCCGGGGCGCTGCCCCTGCTCGGCCTCTCCCCGGCCGTCGCCGCGCCCACCGGTGACGCCCCGGCGCCCTCGTGGGTCGGCGCGGGCCCCTTCGCGTACGTCCACGACCCGTCGACCCCCGCCGGCCCGCGCTATCTCAACGACCACACGCTGATCAGGGCGCGGGGCCGCTGGCACGTCTTCGGCATCGTCGGCGACAGCGCGCCGCGCGGCGAGGCGCCGGACAGCTCGGCGGAGATCTCCTTCGCCCACGCCTCCGCCCCGAGCCCGCTGGGTCCGTGGACCGCTCACGCCGACGCCCTCACCGTCGACCCGTCCTACTTCGGCGAGGAGCACCTGTGGGCGCCGCACGTCATCGAGGCCGACGGCAGGTTCTGGATGTTCTACGCCGCGGGCGGCGCGAGCGGGGCGGCCGTCAACCTGGCCACGTCGACCGATCTGTTCACCTGGACCCGCGTACCGTCCGGCCCGCTGTTCCGGGGCCTCGCGGCGCGCGACCCGATGGTGCTGCGGGTGGGGGACGAGTGGGTCATGTACTACACGGAGCTCTCCGCACCGGGCGGGCACCACGTCGTCGCCCACCGGCGGTCCGCCGACCTGACGCACTGGAGCGAGCCGGGCGTCGCCTTCACCGACGCGAGCACGGACGCGACCGTCTCGGTCACCGAGTCGCCGTACGTCGTCCGGCGGGACGGCTGGTACTACCTGTTCATCGGCCCGCGGGGCGGCTACGAGGGGACCGACGTACTGGCGTCGCGGGACCCCTTCCGCTTCGAACTCGCCGGGTACGCGGGGCATGTGGCCGGTCACGCCGTCGAGGTCGTCGACGACGGGGGCACCTGGTACGCGAGCGCGGCCGGCTGGTTCCGCAACGGACTGTTCCTCGCGCCGCTCCAGTGGCGCGACACTCCGGTCCCGTGGCAGAGCCCCGACCACCCGGTGGCCGGGCTCGACGTGCACGGCCGCCTCACGCTGTTCGCGCTCGACGCCGCCGACCGCTCGATGCTGCGGCGCGTCCAGCTCGACCCGTACGGCGACGGCTGGTCGGAGTGGGAGCCGTTCGGCGGCCCGGCGGGCGCGGCTCCCTCCCTCGGCCGCGACACCGACGGGAGGCTGGAGGTGTTCTCGCTCGCCCCGGGCGGCACCCACCTGAACCGCCGTGTGCAGCGCCCGGACGGCGGGTGGCACGACTGGGAGGGGTTCGGCGGCCCCGCCGGCGCCGTGCCCGCCGTCGCCCGTGACGCGGCCGGCCGGCTGGAGGTCTTCGCCCTCGGCCCGGGTGGCGCGTCCTTCGCCCGGCGCCGGCAGCGGTCGCCCGGGGCACTGGCCTGGGACCCGTGGGAAGGCGGCTTCGGTCCGGCGGCGGGCGCGCCACCGGTGGCCGCGGCGAACGCCGACGGCAGGCTCGAGGTGTTCGCCCTCGCGCCCGGCGGCGCCGGGATCGTCCACCGGTGGCAGGAGACCCCCGGCGGGCCGTGGACCCCGGCATGGCACCCGTACGGCACCGCGGCGGGCTCCGCGCCCCGGGTGGCCGAGGACGGCAGCGGCCGGCTCGCGGTCGCCGCGATCGGGCCGTCGGGCGTCGGGACCTTCACCCGGCGGCAGACCGCGCCGAGCGGCGGCTGGGACGCGTGGCTGCCGATGTTCGGGTGGAGCGCGGCCGCTCCGGCGTTCGCCGCCAACGCCGACGGCCGCCTGGAGGCGTTCTCGCTCGCTCCGGGCGGCGCCCGGCTGAGTCACCACCGGCAGCTCGCTCCGGGCGGTGACTGGGGCCCCGAGGGGGAGTTCGGCGAGCCCGGCGTCCGGCTCGTCGCCACCCCCACGGCCGTACGCGACGCGGTCGGGCGGCTGCACGTCTTCGCCGTGACCGCCGCGGGGCGGATCCGGACCCGTGTCCAGGAGCGGCCGAGCGGCGGGTGGCGGCCGTGGACCTCCTTCGGCGAGCGTGCGGTGGCGCCGCTGGTGTCGCATGCTCCCGCCCTGTGAGCGGAGCGTACGGATCTCGCCACGTGAACGGTGACCTAGGCCGCCCCCGGACGCCTGTGAGGGCCCCGGACCCGGATTCCGCCCGCCGTTCACGGTGACGTTGCCCACCTTGTACGGCCCCGGGCCCGGCGGCGGCGGCCGGCCCCGGCCCTGCCGGTCCGCCGCTCCGGCGGCCCGCGGACACGGCCCGTCTCCCGCTCTCCCCGGTGCACGCCCCACGTGCCAACTGCTCGGCGGAGAACCGGAAACAGTCCCACATGGCGGCTCATTTCACGGCGCCGACATGACCTGGGCCCGGCGAGAAGGTCCCCGGCGGTCCGCGTCGCGCGGAGTCACGGGGGAGAGGCTCCGGGGCGCCCCGCGCACCGTCGTGGCGGGCGGCTCCGGCCGCCGGGCGGCACGTCCGGACGAGGTGTCCGAAGTACGACGGTGAACTCCCCCTACGGATGAGTATCGTTCGGCTCGTCCGAGAGTACGGCCGGGGGAACGGGGGGAACGGGTGAGCGGCGTAGTCGTCCATCTGCCGCGAGGTACGGGAGGCGCCGACGGCGGCGAGCCGGGCGGGGACGCGGTGACGCTCCGGCTGGGCCCGGGCGAGGTGGCCCGCTTCGGACGGGGCTCCGCCGCGGTCCCCGTCGAGCTGGTCCTGGACGACCCGGCGATCTCGCGGCTCGCCGGGGAGATCAGGGTGACCCAGGACCACTGGCAGCTGACGAACCACAGCGCCGGCCACAGCTATCTGGTGGAGAACCCGGAGGGCGCGGGCGAGTACCTGAGGATTCCGCCGCGCCGGGTCGGGGCGCCCATCCCGTTCGAGTTCTCCCGGGTGGTGCTGCCCACCCGGGGTGACGCCACCGTCTCCTTCCAGGTGTTCGCCCCCGACCACGTGTTCCTCGACCCGGAGGCCATGGACGTCCCCTGGGGGAACAGCACGGTGACCGCGTACTCCCTGGACGAGACGGCCACGTACTTCCTCGTTCTCGTCGCGCTCTGCGAACCGCGTCTGCGGGACCAGTCCCGGGTCGCGGTGCCCACCACCCCGCAGATCGTCGAGCGGCTCAGGGAACACGTCACGTGCGGCACGCTGACCGCTCGGGCGGTCAGTTCGCACATCGACTACCTCGCCGAGGAGAAGCTGCGCATCGCGGGCCCCGCCACCGGGGAGTCCGGCAAGGGGGACCGCCGCAACGGCAAGCGGGAGGAGATCGTCGGGCTCGCCCTGCGGTTCGGGCTCGTGCGTGAGGAGCACCTCGCGCTGCTGCCGCCCCTGACGGGGGCCGGCGGGCGGGAGCGGCAGGGCGCGTCGTGACCTCCCCGGGCGTCCCGGGAGGCATCGCGGGGCACGATCGTACGGACGAACTCCCGCCCGGCTACCGGGTGGGAGGCTGGGTGGTCTCCGAACTGATCGGGTCCGGGGGGTGGTCCACCGTCTACGCGGCGCGGCCGGCCGACGGGCCCGCGGGCGCCGCCGACGTCGCGCTCAAGATCATGCCGACCGCGGGACTCGCGCCCCGGCAGGCGCGCAGGATCATGGAGTCCGCCCGCCGCGAGGTCGAGCTCGGGAGCAGGGTCGGGCATCCCCGGCTGATCGGTCTCCTCGACTCCTTCGTGCTCGCGGCGCCCGACCGGCCCGCCGTGGACGGCGCGATCGTGCTCGTGATGGAACGGGCCTCCGGCAGCCTGCGGGAACTCCTCGACGCGGGGGTGCCCGAGGCGGACCGGGGGCCGCTGATCGCGGGAATCTGCGAGGGGCTCGCGCATCTCCACCGGTCGGGCTGGGTCCACGCCGACCTCAAGCCGGAGAACGTCCTGCTGGGCGCCGACCGCTCGGTGAAGCTGTCGGACTTCGGCCTCGCGACCGAGCTGACGGGGACCCACGGGTACGCCCCGCCGATGGGAACCCTGGACTATCTGCCGCCCGAGCGCTGGCGGGCGCCCCTCGGCGAACTCGGCGTCCGGATCAGGCCGACCGCGGACATCTGGGCCCTGGGCATCGTCGTCCACGAGGTGTTCTCGTCGGGCGGTTCGCCGTTCTCCGGCGCCACGCCGGTGGCGCGAGGCGCCGCGGTCCAGGAGTATGGCGAGGGGCGGGCGCCGCTGCGGATGGACCACGCGGTGCCGCCGTTCTGGCGGGAGCTGGCCGCCGACTGTCTCGCCCCGACCCACGAGGCGCGGGCGCCGCACACCGCCGAAAGCCTGCTCGCCCGCATCGCCGGCCGTCAGGAGACGCACGCCGGCGGGCGTCAGCGGGCCCGGGCCCGCGCCGCCGTCCTCGCGACCGCGATGTGCGGGGTCGCCGCCGCGACCCTGTGCGCGGACGCGGTGCGGCCGGTCGGGTCCGTGCCGCCCGGCGTCGTGGGCTCGACGGCGGGCACGGTCAGGGTGTTCAACGCGGAGCGGAGCTGCCGCGAGCGGGCCGACCGGCACCCCGGGTGCAGTCTGGGGCTGGCGATCGATCCCGTACGGCCGTACACGGCGGACAACGTCGTGCCGACCAGGGTGTGGCACGGCGATGTGCTCGCCGCCGACTGCCAGGTCCCCGACGGGCAGCCCATCGTCGACGAGGAGGCCCGGTGGTCCACCCGCTGGTTCCGCGTCCGGCTCCCTTCCGGGTCTGCTCCCCAGGTGGCCTGGCTGCCCGCCGTGCGCACCAAGGAGCGCCCAGCACTGCCGGAGTGCCCGCGCCCACCGGCCTGAGCCGGAGGCACGGGGACGCGCGTACCCCCGGGAGAGCTGGCCAAGCTGCAAGCGGCTGGTCCGCGTATGGCCCGGATCTTGGTCGGCACGGAAGGACCTCTGGGAATGGCTCGTGGCGGTGATGAGGATCTTGGCTTTCCCCCCGCAACCAGGTGCTCCCCAGACCTACTCACGCGATTCCCCACCCGCATCGCAGGGACCGCGGCCGGAAGGGGCCGTGCCCCATCGCCGGCCTGCTGCATGCGCCTCTTGACTGGCCAGTACAGCCCGCACACTCCGCTGGCTCGGCGCCGCCACGACAGGCGAGGGAGCCGCGCCCGCATCCTCGCCGATACCGTCCGTGGCTCCCCCTCCGCCTCCGCTGTCCCGGCAGGTCAGGTCGTCGGGGGAGGAGAATGTCGTCCTCCTGAGTGTGGCCAGGCTCGCAAGCGGCGTTGTCATCGGCCGCGGCGCACGTTCCGCGCGGCCCGTCCAGGTCAGGTGAACCACTGCCCAGGGGACCGGCCGGGCCGGAACGCTGTACAGGACGTCGGTCCAGTCCTTCGCATCGCGCCACAGCGGTGGCCCGCCGGCGGCGAGTCATCACGCGCTCGCCGGCCTGGTCCGCGAGGCGTGCTGATCATTCGGTGACGCGGACGGCGAGAGCCGGGCGGATGGCGGCCGCGCGCCGGGCCGGTCCGATCGCGGCGAGGAGCGACGCGGCGAAGGTGGCCGCCATCAGCCCGCAGATGCTGGCCCATTCGACCGGGAAGCCTCCTTCGAGACCCTCGAACGCGGCGCTGTTGCTGTACATCAGCCAGGTGGTGAGCACGCCCATCTGCTCCACCACGCGCACTGTCCGGTGGAGATCGTCCCACCTGCCTTCGCGACCCGGGTCGAGGGGTGTGAGGGAGATCCTGCCTCCGTGCCGTCCGGGTCGGGCCCCGTCCGCGGCGGCTGTCCCCGCATGCGGCTGGGTTCCACGGTCCACGGCCTGCCTCGCCCGCGCCATGTGTTCCGTGCATCACCCGTACCTTCCACAGCGCGCGGAGCGCGTCGGCGACGGGCATGGGCCGATCGGTCCCGTTCCGGGACGACCGACCGGACCCGCCCGGCTGACCCCCTCGGCACTGGGGTGCGACACGCTCCCGCGGCACGGTGGGGTGCGAGGACGATCCGATCCGTCCTGCGGTTCCCCGGAGAGGTGAGCACCATGCAGCGCATCCGGATCAGCCGCCGGCCCCGACAGCCCCGCAGGCCGAGCCCCCTCGATCTGCGTACGCCGTCCGGCCGACCGCTCCCGTACTGAGGAAGCCTGCGAGCCACGGAGGATGTCATGGAGCCGACGCGACGCGCCGTACCGTTCAACGAGTTGAGCCGCTCGGACATCGGCCCGGTAGGAGGCAAGAACGTCTCGCTGGGAGAGATGACCAACCGGCGCGGCGCCGCAGGCATACGCGTACCGCCGGGCTTCGCCACCACCCCCGAGCCGTACGAGCGAGATCCCGGCGAACATCGTCCTCGCCGCGACAGAGCCGTGGCGCCATGGGCCGGTCGGTCCAGGTGGGGGCCGTTCGGCTCCGTCGGACAGCCCGGTTGGATGCTGCGCCCCGTGACCCCGCAGGCGGACGATGGAGTCACGGAGTCGGACCGGTTCCGAACCCGGTCCCCAGCCCGTCCGCACCGACTCGGGTCCCTCGCGACCGCCCTGGGCCCCGCGAACGAGGAGTAGAGCAATGGCCGGAGGCACAGTGGAACCCAGGCACAGCCTCTTCCCCGACTTCAACGACTGGTTCAACCGAGAGTTCCCGGGGCTGCCCGGGTGGCGACCCGCGACGGCTGCGCACTCCATACCGGTGGAGATGACCGGCGGAGACGGCATGTACGTGCTGCGGGCCGAACTGCCCGGGATGGAACCCGACGATCTGGCCATCACGGTCGACGACGACCTGATCACCGTGACGGCGGAGCACAGCGAGAGCGCGGAGGACAAAGAGCACTCCGAGTTCCGCTACGGATCGTTCCGCAGGACCGTGCGGCTCCCCGGAACCATCCCGGCCGACGACGTCGAGGCGTCGTACCAGGACGGCATCCTCACCATCAGAGTCCCGATGCCCGAGGAGAAGGCCGACGCCGTACGCTCCATCCCGGTGAAGCGAGGCGGCGCCGCACCCTAAGGAGCAGCGTCGTGAATTCCAAGCGAGTCCTGGTCGCCTACGGCAGCGAGGCCGGCTCGACCGCCGGCATCGCCGAGGAGATCGGCAAGGCGCTCCGGGACGACGGCTTCGACGCCGTCGTCCCGCCCGTCGACACGGTCACGGACGTGAGCGGCTACGACGGCGTCGTCCTCGGCGCCACAGCCAGCGGGACGTTTCCTTGTCCAGCTCGGCCGTCACCTTCACAGGAACGTACGGGGCACTCGGGGTGACCATGATCGTCACTTCCTCATCAGGTCGTCGTCTTCGTACGCGAACCGGTCGACGACCCCCACGACACCGTCGACCCTGTTGCAGAGCCGGAGGAGTACCGGAACGAGTCCCTCAGCCCCGCCGCATGGTGTGCGGAACGGGCGCGTCGGGCGAGCGCGCCGAGATCGCCGCTGTCGCGGCGGATTCCACAGCCCGGGCCGAGCCGCACGTCGCTCAGGACGCGCGGGGCCGTCGCGACCCCGCGGTCTGCGCCGTAGGTGTCGACCAGGAAGGTCGCGGGTCCCGGATGCGTTCGCGCGCACGCCAGGAAGGCCTCCACGTCCGAGGCGAAGGTCTCGATGTACGGGTCGGTGCTGGTCACCTCATACGTGCTGCGGGAAGGCACGCTACCCCCGCGACCCGTGGCGGAAGGCCCGGACATGGCTACGCCCCGGCCTGAGCGGTGAGCTCGCACCGCACGTCGACCACGCCTTCGACGGCGCGGGCCAGGCGGGCCGCGAGCGGGATGCGGGCGCCGTCGCGGACGTCGCCGGCCAGGGTGACGACTCCGGCGTCGACACGGACGTCGACCTGCTGGTGGGAGAGCGGGAACAGGTGCTCGATGACGTCGTGGCGGACCTCGGCGGCGAGATCCTCGTCCGGACGGAGGAAGACCTTGAGGAGGTCGGAGCGGCTCACGATCCCCTGGATCGTGCCGTCGGCGTCGACGACCGGGAGCCGCTTCACGCGATGGGAGGCCATGAGACGCGCGGCCTGAGGCAATGGCACCCCGGCGCCGACGGTGACGGCGGGCGAGGTCATCAGGTCCTCGGCCCGGTGATAGCCGGCTTTGGCGGTGGCGTCGAGGCGGCGCATCTGTTCGACGATGCCGAGGCGGTGGTCGTGGAACTCCTCCTTGTGGAGCAGATCAGCCTCGGAGACCACTCCGACGACGCGGCCCTCGCCCTCGACCACGGGCACGGCGGTCACCTTCCAGCGCTCCATGGTGGCGGCGATCTCCTTGAACTCCGCACCGGGGAGGACGGCGACGACCTTCTTCGTCATCACGTCTGCGACAGTGAACGGCTGAGTGGCCATGGTTCTCTCCTCAGCGGGCGTACACCAGGGGTTCCGCGCCGACGCGCGGCATGAGGTCGTCCAGCAGCGTCCGCAGGGTGCTCATCGTGTCCTCCAACCCTTCCCTCACAGGTTCCCGCGCGGCACGCGGGCGGCGGCAGGGCCGCGCAGGTCACACCGGGGGACCGAAGGGCCCGGCCTCAGCGGACCAGGACGGCCTCCCCGGACCGGGGTACGACGGCCGTCCAGCCCAACTCCCGGTCGATGCGGTCGCGCAGGGTCTCCGACGCGGCCGGCTCGCCGTGGACGAGGTAGGTGGTGTGCGGGGGAGGGGCGCCGCGCAGCCAGTCGATGATCTGGTCCGCGTCGGCATGTGCCGAGAAGTGGGGTACGTCGGCGACCTCGGCCCGTACGGGCACGTACTCACCGAACATCTTGAGCGCCCGGACCCCGTCCACCAGATCCCGCGCCCGGGTGCCTGCCGCGGCGAATCCGACGATGACGACCGCGTTGCGCGGATCGGGCAGCAGCCGGTGGAGGTGGTGCAGGACGCGACCGCCGGTCGCCATGCCGGCCGAGGAGACGATGACGGCGGGCCCGTGCGTGCTGTTGATGTCGATGGATTCCTGGACCGTCCGCGCGGCGAGGAACGGCTCGGGGCTCAGCGCGGCCTCCCCTTCGGCGAGGATCTCGGGCCGCAGCTCGTCCGAGCGCTCCCGTACGGCGTCCCGGTAGACGTCGAGGGCGGCCAGGGCCATGGGGCTGTCCACGTACACGGGCACCGACCGGGGCAGGACGCCCTTCTCGCGCAACAGGCCCAGTTCGTGCAGTACGACCTCGGTCCGGTCGATCGCGAAGGACGGGATGACGACGGTGCCGTCGCGTGCGAGGGCGCGCGCGATCACGGAGGCGAACTCCGACCGCGCGGACTCCTGGTCGTGGCGGCGGTCTCCGTACGTCGACTCCATGAGGAGCACGTCCGCACCCGAGAACGGCTCGGGCGGCAGGAGCAGCGGGTGCCCGGGGCGGCCCAGGTCTCCGGAGGCGGCCACGGTGTGCCCGTCCTCCAGGGCCAGGTGCGCCCATGCGGACCCGAGGATGTGTCCGCCGCGGTGGAGGGCGAGCCGGATGCCGGCCGTGATCTCGACGTCCTCGCCGACCGGGACGGGGTCGAAGAACGACAGCGTCTTCTCGACGTCGGAGTCGTCGTAGAGCGGCTTGGCCGGGCGGTGCTTGGACCAGCCGTGCTCGTCGGCGTGCCGGGCGGCCTCCATCTGGAGGCGGGCGCTGTCGCGCAGCACGATTCCGGCGAGCCGGGCGGTGTGGGCGGTGGTGAGGATCGGGCCCCGGAACCCCTGCCGGACCAGGCGGGGCAGATAGCCGCAGTGGTCGAGGTGGGCGTGGGTGACGACCACGGCGTCGACGTCCGCGGCGTCGCGCGCGAACCGCTCCCAGTTGCGCCGCCGCAGGGTCGCGAAACCCTGGAAGAGACCGCAGTCGAGGAGGATGCGGGCATGGTCGCTCTCGACGAGGAACTTGCTGCCGGTGACCGTCCCCACTGCGCCCAGGAAGCTCAGGAGCGCCGGGCGAGGGGCGGTGGGAGCCGGGTTCGGGGCTGCTTCGGACATGACCAGCCCTCCTTCGGGTGGGGCCGGTCTCCACCTTCGCATCCGGCCGATCCGATCTTGAGGGTCCCACCGGACCCCACTGGGGACCGACCGGCTCATGCGCCGCAGGGGGGAGTCCGCGGAGCCTGGTGTCGAAGACCGCAACGACGCGCGAGAGAAGTGGGTGCACGCCATGAAGGCACTCGTGTTCAAGGGGCCGGGCCACATGGACTGGGAGGACGTGCCCGATCCGGTCGTCACGGATCCGGGCGACGTGATCGTGCGGGTCGACGTGGTCACCATCTGCGGCACGGACCTCCACATCCTCAAGGGAGACGTTCCGGAGGTCACGCCGGGCCGTGTGCTCGGTCACGAGGCGGTGGGCACGGTGGTCGAGGCCGGTGCCGACGTGCGCACCGTGCGTCCGGGCGACCGCGTCCTGATCTCCTGCATCTCGGCCTGCGGCCGGTGCCGTTTCTGCCGCGAGGGCCGCTACGGCCAGTGCAGGGGCGGGGGAGGCTGGGTCCTCGGTCACACCATCGACGGCACCCAGGCGGAGTACGTCCGGGTCCCCTTCGCCGACATGTCCGTACACCCACTGAGCGACTCCACGGACGGACAGGACGCCGTCCTGCTCGCGGACATCTTCCCCACCGCCTACGAGGTCGGCGTGCTGAACGGCGCCGTGCGCCCCGCCGACACGGTGGTCGTGGTCGGCGCGGGACCCATCGGGCTCGCCGCCATCGCCACCGCCGCGTTCTACAGCCCGGGGAACATCGTCGCCGTCGACCTGGCCGAGTCGAGGCTGGACGCCGCCCGCGCCCTCGGCGCGCACGCCACGGCCCACGCCGACGAGGAACCGGAACAACTGGTCGCGGATCTGACCGACGGCCTCGGAGCCGACGTCGTCATGGAGGCCGTGGGCGTCCCCGAGGCGTTCGAGATGTGCACGCGCATGGTGCGGCCCGGGGGGAGGGTCGCCAACATCGGTGTCCACGGCAAGCCGGCGGCGCTCCACCTCGAAGACCTGTGGATCAAGGACGTCACGATCACCACGGGCCTTGTGGACACCTCGTCCACACCCCTGCTGCTGCGGATGATGGCAGCCGGCCGACTGCCGTCCGCGTCGTTGATCACCCATCGGTTCGACCTGGGGCAGATGGAGGAGGCGTACGACGTCTTCGGGCGTGCGGCGGAGACCGGCGCCCTCAAGGTCGCGCTCCGCAGGGCATAGGGGACGCGAGTGAGCGACGTCGACCACCGCCCGGCGGGCGGCGGTCCGGGAATCGACCGGGGTGCCGGCCCCCGCTCGCCCCGTGCCCTCGTCCTCGACACGGACGGGGTGCTCCTCGACTCGGCCGGCCTGCACGCGTCGGCCTGGAAGACCGCGCTGGACGACTGCCTGGACGCGGTCGCCGGCGACGAGCAGCCGTCCTTCGACGCCGACGAGGAGTACCGGCGGTTCGTCGACGGAAGGCCCCGTTACGACGGAGCGGCGGCCTTCCTCGCAGCCCGGGGCCTCACGCTTCCGGCGGGTACCCCCGGTGACCCGCCCGGCCGCGCCACGATATGGGCGGTCGCCGCCCGCAAAGAGCTGGCGTTCGTCGACCTGCTTCGTGAGGAAGGAGTCGAGGCCTTCGGCGACAGTCGGCCGGCTCTCCTGGCCCTGCGCTCGGAGGACGTGCCGTGCGCTGCCGTGTCGGCCTCCCGACACGCTCGGCAGCTGATCCGTGCGGCAGGACTCGCGGATCTCCTCGCCGTGATCGTCGACGGCGAGGACGCCGCCCGACTCGGCCTCGCCGGCAAGCCCGATCCCGCGCTCTTCCTGCGGGCGGCCACCCTCCTCGGTGCCCCGCCCCCCGAGACCGCGGTCGCCGAGGACGCCCTCGCCGGGGTGGCGGCGGCGCGACGCGGCGGTTTCGGCCTGGTCGTCGGCGTCGATCGCACCGCCCGGGGGCGCGCCGCCGGCCCGCTGCGCGAGCAGGGCGCCGACCTGGTGGTCCCCGATCTCACGACGATGGTCCGCAGCGTGTGGGGTGAGCGCGGATGACCTCGGAGTGGACGTGGAGGTACGACCGGTACGACGCGGAACGCGAGCCGCTGGTCGAGGCACTGTGCACCCTGGGCAACGGCCGGTTCGCGACCCGGGGCTCCGCGCCCGAGTGCACGGCCGGCGGCGCGCACTACCCGGGCACCTATCTGGCCGGCTGCTACGACAGGCTCACCTCGCTCGTGGAGGGCGAGCGCGTCGAGAACGAGGACCTCGTCAACCTTCCGAACTGGACGCTGCTGCGCTACCGCTGCCTTCCGGACGACGGTCCGGCCGGCGCGTGGCTGACGCCCGACCACGGGGCACTGCGCCACCACGACGTCCACCTCGACCTGCGGACGGGTGTGCTCACCAGGCGCCTCTTCTTCGAGGACGCCCAGGGGCGCGGCCTACGCGTCAGCCACCTCCGCCTCGTTCACATGGGAGACCCCGGCCTGGCGGCCCAGCGCACGCTGTTCCGCGCCTACGGATGGAGCGGTGACATCGAGGTGCGGTCCGTCCTCGACGGCGCCGTGACCAACTCCGGGGTCGACCGCTACCGGCATCTGCAAGGACGGCATCTCACCGGCCACCGGGCCGGATGCGAGCCCGGCGCCGTCGCCTGGCTCACCTGTCGCACGGCCGACCCGGGCATCGGGATCGCCGCCGCCGTGCGCACGGTCACCAGCCCCGTACGGCCCGCGACGGACGAGGCCACGGCGACCGGCACCGTGCAGACGTACCGCTTGCCCCTCGCCCCCCGCCGTTCGGCGACGGTCGTGAAGACCTTGGCGCTGCACACCTCGATGGACCGGCTCGCCGCCGACCCGCACTCCGCGGTCGTCGACGCGCTCCTCCGCGCCCCCGGCTTCCCCCGGCTGCTCTCCTCCCATCAGGCGGCCTGGCATCGCATCTGGGAGCAGGCCGAGTTGCACGTGCCGGGGGCGGTGGGCCGCATCCTGCGGCTGCACGTGTTCCACCTGCTGCAGACGCTCTCCCCCCACACGGCCGAACTCGATGTGGGCGTGCCCGCGCGCGGCCTGCACGGTGAGGCGTACCGGGGGCACGTCTTCTGGGACGAGCTCTTCGTCCTGCCCTATCTGAACCTGCACTTCCCCGAGGTGGCCCGGGCGCTGCTCATGTACCGGCACCGTCGACTGCCGGCCGCCCGCGCGGCCGCCCGTCAAGCCGGTCGTGAAGGCGCCATGTATCCCTGGCAGAGCGCGAGTTCGGGCCGGGAGGAGACCCAGGCCCTGCACCTCAACCCGCGGTCCGGGCGCTGGCTCCCCGACCACTCCAGGCTTCAGCACCATGTGAACTCCGCCATCGCGTACAACGTCTGGCGGTACGCGCAGGCCACCGGCGACCGGGGGTTCCTGCACTCCGCCGGGGCGGAGATCCTCCTGGAGGTCGCCCGTTTCTGGGCCGGGGCCGCCGCCCTCGACCCGGCCCTGGAGCGCTACCGCATCCGCGGGGTCGTGGGACCCGACGAGTACCACGACGCCTACCCCGGCGCCGCGAACCCGGGGATCGACGACAACGCGTACACCAACGCGACAGCGGCCTGGGTCCTCGCCCGCGGCCTCGACCTCCTCGGGGAGCTGCCCGAGGCCCGCCGCTCGGAACTCCGGGAGGGGCTGTCACTGGACGACGGTGAACTCGCTCGCTGGGACGACGTCTCCCGCCGCCTGTACCTGCCTTTCCACCAGGGCGTGGTCAGCCAGTTCGAGGGCTACGGCGACCTGGAGCAGCTGGACTGGCACCGCTACCGCGACCGGTACGGCGACATCCGCAGACTCGACCGGATCCTGGAGGCCGAGGGCGACACGGTGAACCGCTACCAGGCGTCCAAACAGGCTGACACACTCATGCTCGGCTACCTCTTCCGCCCCGAGGAGCTGGCCGCCCTGTTCGACCGGCTCGGCTACGCGCTGGACGACGAGGTGTGGCGGGCGACCGTCTCGTACCACCTGAGGCGCACCAGCCACGGGTCGACTCTCAGCAGCCTCGTCCACGGCTGGGTGCTGGCCCGGCAGAAGGGCGCGGACGCGTGGCGGTACTGCGAGGAGGCCCTGCTCGCCGATGTGGCCGACGTCCAGGGCGGTACGACCGGGGAAGGCGTCCATCTCGGAGCGATGGCCGGCACGATCGACCTCGTCGAGCGTGGCATCACCGGCCTGGAGACGGGACCGGAAGGTCTGCGCGTGGCGCCGGTGTCACTGGCGGAGATCCCGCGGTTCACGTTCACCCTGTGCTGCGGCCGCCATCGCGGAGTGCGGCTGAGGATGCTCCCCGGGCGGCTCGCCGTCACGGTCCCCGACTCGCCCGAGGGCCCGCTCGCCGTCGTGCTTCCCGGTGACCGGAAGCTCAGCGTCGCACCGGGGCAGGAGCGGTGGTTCCGGCTCTGAGCGCGGCATCAGTCGAAGGTGAGCACCTCGGCGACGGCCCGGCGCGGCGTGGCCCGCCCCCGGGGGCCGTAGCCCAGGCGGAACACCATATGGACGAAGCCCATCGCCGAGTGGGGGTCGCGTGCGTCGGACCGGAGTTCGGGCCATTCCAGCGGCTGGGACATCAGGGAGGTGGCGAGACCGTCCAGCGTGGCCTGGAGCAGCACCCGCTGCATGGCCTGGCCGGCCCTCAGCCATTCCTCCGGCGTGTCCCCGCCCGTGCCGAGCAGCGCGATCTGCGGCCTCTTCTCGAAGCGCGCGGAGACGCGACCGGGTACCTGGCGGGGAGCGCCGAAGTCCCGGACGGGAGACGTCACGTCGTACTGCCGTGGACCGAAGGCGTACGAGGGGATGCCCTCGGCGTCCGAGCCCTCTCCTGCCGCGCCTGTGCGCGTCCAGGCGGCGATCTCCGCGCGGACGGCCTTGTCCGCTGCTTCGAACAGCTCCGAGGTGTGGACGAGGTGCAGGACGGTGTCGGTGTGCCAGTCCCCGGGGACGACCAGCCGGCAGCCCTCCAGCAGGGCCGCGGCGCGGAGCTCGTCCATCAGCTCCGCGGGGATCTCCTCCTCGGAGAAGGGGAACCGGCTGGTGTGCCGACGCGGTAGGGCGGCGTGGAACTCCCTCAGATCGCTGTCGGCCTCGTCCGGACCGTCGAACCGTACGTCCGCGAGGTGCCAGGGATCCTCGGGTGAGGGCAGCAGCCGCACCACCGGCCTCAGGGCCCGGTGCGCGGCGCCGACGCGCAGACCGAACAGGGCGGCGCCGCAGCCGAGGTGGAGGGCGCGGTGGTCCGGGTCCTGGCGCGGCATGCCGCGCAGCGGGTCCCCGTGCAGTTCGACGACGCCCGCGCCCGCCCTGAAGACGAACGCCCACGGCTGCGCGTTGTGCATCGAGGGGGCGGTGACGGCATCTTCGACCAGCGACATCACGAGCGTTCGGGTCAGAGGTGTGGTGGACACGGTGAGTCCTGTCGTCGGTGGGTCACCAGAGGCTGTCGTGCGGAGTCCGCGTGGAGGACGAGAGTCGCGTGTCGTCCTCCTGGGAGGACAGTCGGTCCACGACGGCGACGACACCGTCCACCCTCTCGGCGAGTTCGACGAGCATCCGTGCCTGGGTGTGTCGACGGACACGTCCGGCGAGCGTCGCCACGCCGTCGAGGACATGGACGTCCACGGCGTCGGTCGGCAGGTCCATGGCATCCGAGAGGACGTCCTCCTGGATCCGGCGCCGTATCTCGGCGTCCGGCCGGAGGTAGACGTGGAGCAGATCACGGCGGGTCACGATGCCCACCAGCCGTTCCTCCTCGTCGACGACGGGAAGGCGCTCCACGCCTCGCCGCACCATCAGCCGCGCAGCGTCGGCGACCGTCTCCTCGGCATGGACGGTGACGGCCGGCCGCGTCATCAAGTCCTGCACGGACAGGTCGTGGTGGGCCAGGAGGTCGCTCTCCGACACGACCCCGAGAACGTGGTCGTCTCCGTCCACGACAGGAACTCCGCTGATGTCGTGTTCGGCGAGCGTCTTCGCCACGTCCCGGAACGACATCGCGGGGACGGCGGAAACCACGTCGTCGGTCATCAGACCGCCGACCTTCATGTGCTTCATCGCCATGCCTCCAGTCCGGGGGTGCGGCGGGTGCTCTCCCGCCTCCCCACCCTTCCTCGGCGGATGCGTGCGGGGGAGGGCCGAATGGTCCACGGTCAGGACCGAAGGGTCTCGGCCCGGGCCTGCCGGGCACCCGCCCCCGGCCGGGTGGTGGGCCCCTTGGCCCCGGCGTTGCCCCCAGCGGCCCTTCAGCCACCCGATTCCGGCGGGAAGGGTGGAAGGAAAGGAGTCTCGCGGACCGTGTGAGGACTCGCGGACCGTGTGAGGAGGAGTCATGGCGGCGTCCACGTCCCGTCCGGGTCTCGACACCGTCGTCGTCGGCGTCGACGGCTCACCGTCCGCGCGTACGGCGGCGATGTGGGCGGCGGAGGAGGCCGCTCTGCGGGGCGCCTGTCTGTGCGTCGTCCACGCGGCGGACACGGACGCCCGGCTCCCGTTCCTGTCCCGGGCGGAGATCGACGCGAGCCGACGGGCAGGGCGAGAGCTGCTCGACAGGACGGCCGAGGAGATCGCCGCGCGCCACCCCGGGCTCGTGGTTCTCACGGAACTCGACCAGGGCACCGCCCTCGCCGGTCTCCGCCGCGCCGCCGGCCTCACCGGAACGATCGTCGTCGGGCACCGGGGCCTGGGCGGATTCTCCTCGCTGCTGCTCGGCTCGGTCGGACTCGGCGTCGTGGCTGCCGCGACCGCGCCCGTGGTCGTCGTCCGAGAGGCCACCGCACCCGCCGGGACGGGCGTCGTGCTGGCAGCGGTCCGTGACGCGGCCGACCTGGGCTGCGCCCTCGCGGCCGCGCGTGAGGCCGTGCTGCGCAAGGTGCCGCTGCGGCTCCTCCACATCTGGAACGCGGGCCTGTCGGCCGGCCCGCGCGCCCTGCTGCGCAAGGACTGCGAGGAGATCGCCCGCGAGCACGTACGTGCGCTGGCGGACGTCACCGACCAGATCGAGCAACGGTTCCCGGAACTGGCGGTACAGGCCGACGGCCAGAGGAGCCACAGCGTGCCCGGGGCGCTCCTCGACGCCACGCACGACGCCGAGCTCGTGGTCGTCGGTGGTCGACGGTCGCCCGGATACCTCGGACCCACCCTCGGCCGGACCACGCTCGCCCTGCTGCAGCACGCCCACTGTCCCGTGGAGCTCATCCCCCGGCAGGGCCTTGGACACGGGAGGACGTCATGACGCGCACCACGAACGGCCACGACGTCGTCGTCGGCATCGACCCGGTCAAGAACTGGCATCTGGCCCTCGCCTGGGCCATCGACGAGGCCGGGTCGCGAGGGGCGGGACTGCGGCTGGTGGTCGCGGTTCCGCCGCGGCACGACACCCAGCACGTCGACGACTCACCGCGTCACCTGGCCCAGCGGCTGGCCGCCGCGGACACACTCCGCACGGCACTCGCCTGGGCTCGGTCCCGGCAGCCGGCAGTCGAGGCCGCCTCCGCCCTCTTCGACGGGTTCCCCGCAGGCGTCCTGAACGGTCTGTCGTCCGAGGCCGCCATGATCGTACTGGGCTCCCGGCACCTCAGCCGGACCGAGGAGTTCCTGAGTGCCGGCTCCCTGGTGGTGCCGGTCACCGCACGGGCGCGCTGCCCGGTGGCCGTCGTGGGCGACGCGCCGCACGTCACCCAGGAGACGCCCCACCTCGTGGTCGGCGTCGACGGCAGCGAGTCCTCACGAGCAGCCCTGGACTGGGCCTTCGAGGAAGCCGCCCTCCGACGCTGCGCGCTCCGGGCCGTCGCCGTCTGGCAGCCCCCGGTCTTCTCCCTGCACACCGGTGACACGCTGTTCCACACCGAGCGCCGCCTGCTCGCCGAGACGACCGCGGGCTGGGCGGAGAGCTTTCCCGACGTCCGGCTCACCCACGAGGTGTCCATCGGGTCCCCCGTCGAGACGCTCGCGACCGCCGCCGAGCACGCCCTCGCCCTCGTCGTGGGCCGCCGGGGCCGGGGCGGGTACACCGGGATGCGCGTCGGCTCCGTCGTGCACGGGCTGCTGCACCGCGCCCACTGCCCGGTGATCACGGTTCCCGCCGTGTGAGCGGGCCATGACCGGGTCGGCACCGGGCCGCGCGCCCGCACGGATACGGGAGACGACCGGGCTCACCCGGAAGGAGGCCGCCCGCCGGCTCGCCGACACGGGCCCCAACGAGGTGACGGCAAGCAGGCCGGTGCGGCTCCACAAGCGGATCCTGGCCCAGCTGACAGACCCCCTGATCATGGTGCTCCTCGGGGCGGTCGCACTGACTCTCGCGATCGGCGACCATCCCGACGCGATCGTGATCGGCCTGGTCGTCCTCGTGAACACGACCGTCGGCGTGGTGCAGGAGATCCGCGCCGACAACGCCGTTGCCGCGCTCTCGGCCCTCACGGCCCTGCACGCGCATTCTCGGCGGAGGCGCCTGGCAGCGGCTCCTGGTCCTCGCCGTCGTCGTCACGGCGGCCTCCCTCGGTGCGGGAATCGCCGCCCGGACACTCGGCCTGGCCTGGCAGAGCGTGCTCTTCCTCGCCCTGCTCGCCGCGCAGCTGGGAGTGGCACTGGGGCTCCGATCCAGGCTGTTCACCCGGAAGAACCCGTTCCTGCCCCTGTCCGTGCTGGTGTCCGCCCTCCTCGCGGCGGCGGCGCTGTACGTGCCGTTCCTGCGCACGCTGCTGGGGACCGAGCCGCTCGGTTGGGCGGGCGTCGGGACGGCCGTGGCCTGCGGCCCCGTCGGGTTCCTGGCCGCACGCTCGGTCCGCGCCGCCTTCCGCGGGAGGCCTTCGAGTGGAGAGCCGGGGACACCGGAACTACGTTGAAGGTGTGCCCGCCAGGCGTGAACCGTGCGCCCGCCGGCGACGGAGGTGGCCATGGTGTCGGAGAGGCCGGGGCGCGGGGAAGGCAGACTCCCGCGGCTGCGACTCGACGAACTGCTCGACGAGGTCCAGGTACGCATCGACGAGGTGCGAGGCACCAGGGACCGCCTCAACGGGCTGCTGGAAGCCGTCATGTCCGTGGGCAGGAAACTCGACCTGCCCCAGGTGCTCCGCGGCATCGTGGAGGCGGCCGTCACCCTCGTGGACGCCGAGTACGGAGCCCTCGGGGTCATCGGGGACGACGAGAACCTCTCGGAGTTCCTCCCCGTGGGCATCGGGGACGACCTGCGGGCGAAGATCGGCGATCTGCCCTCCGGGCACGGTCTGCTCGGTGAACTGATCCGCCACCCCGAACCGCTGCGGCTGGCCGATCTGTCCGAGCATCCCGCCTCGTACGGGTTCCCGCCCCACCACCCGCCGATGCGCACCTTCCTGGGCATGCCGATCCGGGTTCGTGACGAGGTGTTCGGCAACCTCTACCTCACCGACAAGCGAGGCGGGGCCGAGTTCGACACCGAGGACGAGGCGGTCGTGACCACGCTGTCCGTGGCGGCGGGCATCGCGATCGAGAACGCCCGCCTGTACGAGGAGGGCCGTCTCCGGCAGCGGTGGCTGACGGCCAGCTCCGAGCTGACCAACGCACTCCTGTCGGGCACGGAGGAGACCGAGGTCCTCGACAGGATGCTGGAGCAGGCCGTGGACATCGCGTCCGCGGACCTGGGGGTCTTCTATCTCGTGGGCCCGGGCGGCGAGCTGCGCGGCTCCCTCGCCCGCGGTGAGGGGTCCGAAGCGCACCGGGGCGTCGTCCTGCCGAGCCCGGAAGGAACGCTGGCCGAGGCGGCCCTCGCACAGGAGGGGCTGCTGACCGTCGCCGACGTCGAGAACGAACCGCAGGTCAGGGTGCAGCCCGAGCGGTGGACGGGGTTCGGGCCCGCGGTGGCCGTGACGGTCGGCACCAAGGAGAGGCTCAGCGGGGTGCTGATCCTGGCACGGAGGCACGGGCGGACTCCGTTCGCGGGAGCCGAGGTCCTTGCTCTCCCCGGATTCGCCGGGCAGGCGGCCCTGGCGCTCGAACTGGCCGACCGTCGCCGTGACGCCGAGCAGGTGGTCCTCCTGGAGGACCGTGACCGGATCGCCCGTGACCTGCACGACCTCGCGATCCAGCGGCTCTTCGCCACCGGCATGACGTTGCAGAGCGCCCGCCGGTTCGTCGAGCATCCGGAGGCCGTCGAGCGCCTGACACGGGCGATCGACGACCTCGACGCCACGATCAAGATCATCCGCTCGACCATCTTCGGTCTTCGGGAACACCAGACCGTCGGGGCGCCGAGGCTCAGGAGCCGTGTGGTCAAGGCGGTCGACGAGGCAGCGACCGTGCTCGGATTCGCCCCGGCGCTCCGGATGGAGGGCCTCCTCGACACGGACGTACCCCCCGAGGCGGCGGATGAGGTGATCGCGGTCATCGGCGAGGCGCTGACCAACGTGGCCCGGCACGCACGGGCCGGCAGGGCGGAGGTGTCGGTCGTGGCCGAGGACGGCATGCTGGCGGTCACGGTGAGCGACGACGGTACCGGCATCGGGCGGGGCGGGCCCCGCAGCGGACTGCGCAACCTCTCCGAACGGGCCGAGCGGCTGGGCGGGACGCTCTCCGTCCGGGCCAGAGCGGAGCCGCGCAGCGGTACGGTACTGGAGTGGCGGATCACCCTGGCGGAAGGGCGGGAGTGAGAACCTGCCCGCGGCCCGGCTAGGCGAACCGCACGCCTACGGGTCCTCGTGCTCGTGTGCCTGCGCCGCGATGACGGCGGCCTGCACACGGCGTTCCACGCCGAGTTTGCCGAGCAGCCGTGAGATGTGGTTCTTGACGGTCTTCTCCGACAGGTAGAGCCGTTTGGCGATCTGCCGGTTGGTGAGCCCTTCGCCGATGAGGTCGAGTACGGACCGTTCCCGCTCGGACAGCACCGCGAGCCGCTCGTTCTCCGGCGACCTCGCCGCCTCCGGGGCCCGAAGCGAGTGCATCAGCCGGGCCGTGGTGGCCGGGTCCAGCATCGACTGCCCGGTGGCCACGGTCCGCACGGCCGACACGAGGTCCGCCCCCTTGATCTGCTTGAGGACGTACCCGGCCGCCCCGGCCATGATCGCGTCGAGGAGAGCGTCCTCGTCGTCGAACGACGTCAGCATCAGACAGACGAGCTCGGGCATACGGGAGCGCAGCTCCCGGCACACGGAGATGCCGTCGCCGTCGGGGAGCCGGACGTCGAGCACCGCGACGTCCGGACGCAGGGCGGGACCCCTGGCCAGCGCCTGCTCGGCCGTCGCCGCCTCACCGACCACCTCGAGGTCGGGTTCGTCGTCGAGAAGGTCGCGAAGCCCGCGGCGGACGACCTCGTGATCGTCGACGAGGAAGACCCGAGTGGGTGGGGTGGCTCCCGTCAGCTCCGTCATGGCGATCCCTGTGATCGATCGGTTGGGAAACCCGCCCCTGCGGAAAGTGTCCATCAGGGGAGGGTCCTATGGCACGCCGAGATCCATCCGGACGTCGACGACGCCCTCCACCGCCCCCACGGCACGGGCAAGCAGCGGCACCAGCGACCGATCGGCGAGCGGTCCACGGACCGTCGCCACTCCGTCGGTGACCTTCACGTCCAGCCCCGCGGCGGCGGCCTGCTCGCCGAGGACGGAACGGCGGACGTCCTCCTCGATCTCGGCGTCCGCGCGGAGGAACACCTTCAGCAGGTCGCTCCGGCTGACCACACCCTCCAGCATGCCGACCCCGCTGACCACGGGCAGGCGCTTCACCTTCCGTGTGGCCATGATCCGTGCGGCTTCCGCGAGCGTCGCGTCGGGATGGACGGTCACGGCCGGGCTGGACATGAGTTCCCCCGCGCGTACGGCTCCGGCTTTGGACGCGTCGGCGAACTCGTCCGGACGGGGTTCTTCCGCGCGGAACTCCTCCTTCTGCAGCAGATCGGCCTCCGACACGACCCCGATCACCCGCCCCTCGCCCTCCAGAACGGGGAGGGCACTCACCTTCCACTGGTCCATGAGCGCGACGATCTCCTTGTACGGCGCGTCCCGGCCGGTGGCGATGGCGGTGTGGGTCATGACGTCGCTGACGGTGTAGCGGGAAGCGGGCATCGCGTCCTCCCTGAGGGGTGAGGGCCTACAGACCGCTCCCGTGGGGGGCGTAGAGGTCCAGCAGCCGCACGCGTGCCGAGAAGAGCCGGTGGGCGAGCATCTGCCCCACGAAGTGGTCCAGGGTGAAGCCGAATCCCGGATCGGAGTCCATCAGCATGCGGACGGTCGCCGCGTCGAACTCGTGGGCTCGTACCCGCGTCATGGCTTCGGCTCCGAAGCGCCACCGGTACGGCTCGAAGAGCCACGACCAGCCGAGCAGTTCGCCGGCGTCGACACGGTCGACCACCGCGGGCCGCCGGCCGGGCACGCGGACGTCCAGGGTGGCCGTCCCGGTCCGGACGATCCAGAACCGGTCGGCGTACCCGCCTTCCTCGAACAGCCGGGTCTCTTCGGGAAAGTCCACGGGTCTGGCGCACGCCAACAGCCGGTCGAGCTGGTCGGCGGAGAGGGCTGCTGTGAGCCGTGGGTTGCGCGGTGTGCTCATCGGAGCCTCCTGGGCGGCGTCACTCCCAGTCTGGCCGTCCCGCGTGACGGGGAGGAGGGCCGGACGGCCCCCCCTCGGGGGCCTGGCCGGCCCGCGCGCGACGTGTCCACGCCTGTGGTGCCCGCCGGGTGCGGCACCCATGACAGTCGGTTCCGCGTGCCTCGGCGGACGACGACCTGGAAGGCAGCGTCCCCGCCGGGTTCACCACCGGCGCAGGCGGTCGGCACGGGGCGATCGGTGGCGCCCCGGCCGGAGTGCCTCGACCTCAGCGCCGTGCCGCCGCGGGACACGGGCCGGCGAGTGGAGCCGCCGAGATCCTGCTCGGGCTCCTGGGCCCGGCATCGCGGATTCGTCGCGATGCCGGGCCCAGGCTCGTCAGGCACGGACGGGACGAGCGATCAGACCGCGGCCGGGGACGGCTCGCAGGTGTTCGCGAGGTCGATGCGGACCGTCCGGTCGCAGAGCCGTTCCACCTGTGCGGGGTCGTGCGAGACGAGCAGGACTGTCCGGTTGCCCCGCAGGGCGGCCACGGACTCCTCGACCGTGTCGCGGCTCCGCTCGTCCAGGGCGCTCGTCGGCTCGTCGAGCAGCAGGGCCGCCGGTTCGAGGGCCAAGGCCCGTGCCAGGCACAGCCGTTGGCGCTGTCCGTTGGACAGCGTCTGGGCCGGCGTGTCCAGCCGGTCGGCGACCTCGCCCCACAGGCCCGCCTCGCGCAGTGCCTGCTCGACGCGGTCGTGCATCTCCGTCCGGGACGCCCGCACCAGATGACGAAGGCCGAACAGGGCGTTGTCCAGGATGCTGCCGCCGAAGACCACGGGGGTCTGGGGCACCAGGACGACGGTGCTGCGCAGATCGGCGTCCCCCTTGCCGAAGCGGACCGGACGCCCGAGGACCTCGACCTCGCCCTGACGGCGGAGCCCGTGGGGCAGCAGGTCGACCAGGGCGCGGAGCACGGTGGACTTGCCGGCGCCCGACGGGCCGCACAGGCCCGTCGTGGATCCGGCGGCCAGCTCGAACGACACGGGTCCGACCAGCCGCTTGGTGCCGTCGAGGATCTGCAGGTCACGGACCGCGATGACGGCCCCGTCGACCGCCTTGTCCGTGGTCATGGCGCCTGTTGTCACGTCGTCCATCGTCGTGCTCCTTCGAAGCGGTTGCGCAGGAGGACCGCCAGGCTGAGCAGGCCCGCGGTGATCAGGACCAGGACGAGGGCGCTGCCCCATGCCTGGGCGATCGCCTCGGGGGCGCCCGAGTCCTGCGACAGGGTGAAGATGTGCGTGGGCAGGGCCTGGACTGGAGCGTCGACGACGCCGGTCGGGAGGGCGGGCGCCCCGAAGAACACCGTGGCGGTGAAGATCAGGGGGGCCGTCTCGCCCGCCGCGCGGGCCAGGCCGAGCAGCAGGCCGGTGAGCGTGGCCGGCCAGGTGTAGGGGATGACCACGGAGCGGACGTACTGGGAGCTGGTGAGGCCCAGGGCGAGTGCGGCCTCGGTGATCTCCGCCGGCATGCTCCGGATCCGGCCCGCGGTGGTGAGGGCGACCACCGGCACCACCACGGGGACCAGGACCACGGCGCCGGCCAGCCAGGAACGGCCCCAGCCCATGGTGGTGCAGAAGAGGACGTACCCCGCGAGGCCCAGCAGGATGGTCGGCGTCCCGCCGACCGCCACGGTCAGCGTCTCCAGGACGCGGGCGGTCTTCGCGGAGGCACGCGTGCCGATCACGATGCCCGCTCCGTAGCCGAGCGGCAGCGCGATCAGCGCCGTGGTCGCGAGCAGCAGAAGCGTGCCGACGATCTGGTCGCGGATGCCACCCCCCGACGCGCCTTCGGAGGGCGTGAACCAGAAGACCGGGTTGAGTGCCGCGCCGCCGCGGGCGAGCAGGATGCCGAGCATCCCGACGAGGAGCGCCCCCGGCAGCAGGAGGGCTCCGAGCCGGACGACGGCGGTGATCCGGTCCTTCGGAGTGCGCAGCCACGCGGAGGACCGCCGGGGGCGTGGAGCGCGCGCGACCCGTCCCGTGGTGCCGCGGGTGCCCCACACGGTGGCGACGGCGACCAAGGCCAACAGGATGGTGCCGAGGCCGCACAGGGCCGCGAAATACGGGCCGGAGGTGCCCGCGAGCATGGGCTCGGGGCCGGCCAGCTTGGTGGTGAGCGTCTGGCCGGGGCGCACGAGGAAGGAGAAGACATCCCCGAGCGACTCGGGGAGCCGGTCGTCGGCGCGGCCGATGACCATGAAGACCGCGATGGCCTCACCCAGCGCCCGGGCCAGACCGAGCAGGACGCCGGCCCGCATGCCGGGACGGGCTTGGGGCAGGACGGCCGATCGCACCACCTCGCGACGGGTCAGGCCGAGCGAGTACGCGGCCTCCCGGTACTTGCCGGGTACGGCGGTCAGCGCGTCCACGCTGACCGCCACGATCGTCGGCATGATCATCACGGCGAGGACGATGCCTGCGGCGAGCAGGCTGTCTCCGCCCGGCACGTCACCGAGGCCCGCCACGAACGGCCGGATCACCATGATGCCGATCAGGCCGTAGACGATGGAGGGGACCGCTGCCAGCAGCTCGATGCTCAGGCGCAGCGGCTTGGCGAGGCGGGGCGGCAGGTACTCGGACAGGGCCACGGCCGCCGCCCAGCCGATCGGGACGGCGAGCACCAGCGCCAGGACGCACACGACCGCCGATCCGTAGATCATGGCCAGGCCGCCGAAGGCGAGGTTCCCCGGACTCCAGGTGGACGAGGTGAGCAGTGCCGTCCAGTCGACGGTTCCGCTCGCGATGCCGGCGACCAGGTAGCCGAGCAGCACCGCGAGGGTGAGCAGCACGGACAGGGTGCCGCTGTACGCCCAACCCCAGACCCATCTCGCCCGGCTGCCGCGACCGCTCCCGGAGGAGGGCCGCGGCAGGGCGGGTCCGGGCGCCCGGGCGGGGCGCTCCAGAGTGAGACCCATGGTCAGAGGCCCATCTGCTCGCGCGTGAGGTAGCCGTGCTTGGGCAGCAGCTTCTGGCCCTCGGACGAGAGGATGTAGTCGATGTACTGCTTGACGGTGCCCTTCGGCTTGCCGTTGGTGATCATGTACAGCGGACGGGTCATCGGGTACGTGCCGGACGCCACGTTCGCCAGGGTGGGGGCGACGCCCTCCAGAGGCACGGCGACCAGTTCGGGGTGACCGTCGATGAAGCCGGTCGACAACGGGGCGACGGAACCGCGGGTGGACTTCAGCTTGTTGCGGGTCTCCAGGTTGCCGCCGACGATGGCGTAGTTCGCGGACTTGGGCGGGGCCGGCGGCTCGTCCTTGCCGTAGATGAACTTGTCGAGCACCTCACGGGTGCCGCGGCCGGGCTCCTTGTCGTACACGAAGACCTGGAGGTCGGGACCGCCGACCTCCTTCCAGTTGGTGATCTTCCCCTCGAACAGGCCCGCCACCTGCGCCTTGGACAGGCCCTTGACCCCGCCGTCGGCCACTTCCTTCGTGATGATGACGCCGACGGCGTCCGCGCCGATCTGTGTGGTGACGAAGTCCGTGTCGGGATAGGCCTTCTGGTCCTTCTCGGACAAGGGCTTGGAGCTGAGGGCGATGTTGATCTGGCCGGTCCCGAGCTGGGAGATGCCGCCGGCGGAGCCGCCCTGGGTGGCGACGGTGATGTTCAGGCCCTTGGTCTTCAGGGCCTCGGCGGCGTCGGAGGCGACCGGAGCCACGGTGGTGGAGCCGCTGGCCTGGATGGCGTCCGAGTCGGCCTTCGCTGAACCGGCGCAGCCGGTCAGGGCGGCTGAGAGGAGGAGGGCGGCGGAAGCGGCAGAGGCGCTCTGGCGGACACGCAGTCCGGTGAGGCGCAATGCTCTGCTGCGGATGTCGGTGGACGTGAAAGACATGGCGGTGCCTTTGCGGTGATGGAAGGAGTGGAAGTCGGGGGAAGTCGTCGACGGATCGCCGCGACCAGGGCCCCCTGGGACAAGCAGGTCTGGGGTTGGGACGTAGAAGGGGCGCAGCCGTGACCGCCGGTGGCCTCCCGCCGCGTGGACGAGGCGGGCGGGCACCAGGCGAGCCGGCAGTGCAGGTGCTCCGCAGGTGCGGCAGGGGACACCGAGGATGCGAGTGATGGCTGCCGGTGACGCCGGTGACACGCAGTGGGATGTCCTTGCGATCCCTACCGCGTTCCCCGTTGGACTCGCTCCGGCCGGCCCCTTGGGCTGCCGTAGGACGCCGGCGATCCTGAGCGGTGATGCTCGGCCCACTCCCCATTGACAGGGCTGAAGCATCAAGACATCGGTACCCGTTCACCCGCTGACCCCGGGTGCGGACCGCGATGCCGTGGGCGAACGCTACCGCCTCCGAGTCGCCCTGGCGAGATCTTGAGGGGCTAAATCATCGATGATCAGCGATTGAATTTGAGTCACCCGCCGGGGCGGCGGGTGAGCTGCCGGAGGTCGACTGCGCATTCCGAAGGCGCTTGGTTCGCTGGTCGACACTCTCGCTCCATGCAGCTGCAAGCTGTGTGAACAACCGGATTCAAGCGCGTGACCTCTCTTCGCAACCAGCCACAGACGAGGGCGAATCGGGGCAGCGGTGCTCTGTGGCCACGGGGAGTCGGAGAGATGGTCTTTCAGTCATTCATCGATCTATTGACATACATCGCTCAACGCTGGCAGGGTTCCGGCCGTCGGTCGACAGCGTCGTTACCGATCTGGGCTCTGACCCGGCCCCCACTCGATTCGTCACGCTCCTTGATCACTCCCTGGGGGGAAGTGTGAGTAGTCCCCGTGTTCTGGTCGCCTCCGCGTTCGAAGCGGAGCTCCAGCCCCTGACGTCCGCTTGTGCGGCCGCCGCTCTACAGCAGCACGGCGCCGACGTCGTCGGCTGGGACGCGCACCTGCTTCCCGACGCCGTTCCGGAAGGCCCCTTCGACCTCACGCTCGTCTCGGTCCAGCAGTTCGAGGGTCTCGAGCGGGGGATCGCCCTGGCGCGCAGGGTGAGGGCGGCGTACGGCACCACGGTCGTGACCTTCGGCCAGTACGCGCAGATGAACCACCGCGAGTTCCTCGATGTCGCCGACGGCATCATCATGGAGGAGCCCGAACTCATCAGTGAGGAGCTGGCCCAGCTCGCCGCCGGCACCATCGCGCTCGACGCTGTGCCCGCCCTGATGACCCGCACGGGCATGCGGCCCAAGCCCCCGCGCCGACGCATCTCGGTCACCAAGCCCGCCCGGGACCTCTTCCCCTCCCTCGTGCACTACCCGGCGCATCACTCGCCGTTCGGCCTGATGGGCAACATCGAGGCGTCCCGCGGCTGCCACCACAAGTGCACGTACTGCTCCGTCTACGGCGCGTACGACGGCGGTGTCGCCGCCTACGACGCCGACAGCGTCCTTGCTGACGCCCTGCAGCTGGCTGAGGAGGGAGTCCGGCACTTCTGCTTCATCGACGCCGAGTTCTTCAACTCCCGCACCATCGGCATCGGTGTGGTCGAGCGGCTCGTCGAGGCCATCGGCCCGATCACGTTCGAGTTCACCACCCGCGTCGACCACGTCCTCGACTACACCAAGGAACTGGAGAAGCTCGTCTCGCTCGGGCTGCGCCGCGTCACCTGCGCCCTCGAGTTCCCCTCCAACCGCATCCTGCGCATCTTCGACAAGCACATCGACGTCGACCACATGCGCGAGGCGGTCGACGAGGCCGAGCGGATCGGCTTCGAGCTCTACCCGACGTTCATCCCGTTCACCCCGTGGATCGAGTACGAGGAGCTCCTCGGCTTCGAGGACTGGCTGGTCGAGACGGGCCTCGCCCGGGTCACCGACCCCACCGCCCTGCAGACCCGACTGCTGCTGTTCAAGGGCTCCCCGCTGCTCTCCTCGCCCTGGATGGAGGACATCGCCACCGTCGACCGCGGCTTCTGGGTGGAGTGGACCCACCCCGACAAGCGCGTCGAGGAGCTCTGGCAGGAGCGCCGCACCGACGCCGAGGACGCGGGCAAGATCCGTTGCTGCGTGAAGTGCTGACCCACCCGCTCACAAGAAAAGGACACTGACATGGGTGGATCACCCCGCGTCGTCATCTCCACCGGCCAGGCCCTCCCGGACATGGACTGGACCGGCGAGCTCGCCGGCCTCACCGACTCGTGGCCGTACCTCGGACCCACCTGGCTCCGCGCCACGGAGAAGGTACTCCCCGAAGTCCAGCCCTGGCACACCCTCGCCCACCGCGCCCGCGGCGAGCTGGCCCTCCTCCCCGGCTACATCCTCACCACCCCGCCCGTCGTCGACCACGAGCCGCGCACCTACCTCGGATGGCAGGCGCCCTCCGGTGAAGAGGTGTGCTGCGGCGCCGAGACCGATGCCGCGCGCAGCGCCGAGGTCGACGCCCTCGGGACCGAGCCGTTCTTCCCGACGCTCCTGCTCGGCTCCCCGCTGGGCTACCGCACCGAGGTCGCCTACAACTTCTGGACTCCCACCCTGATGGGGTCCATCGTCGAGAAGCTCGTGCCCGCCGCGTTCGAGGCGGGTATCCGCTGCATCGTCGCCCCCTGGATACCCAGCCGCCGCGGCAACGACGCCCTCGTCGACGGGCTCGACGCCGCCGGTGCGTCCACCACCTTCTGGGGCTACGAGGACTTCATGAGCCTCGACGCGCCGAACTGGGAGGGACACCTCGCCGCCCTGCCGCTGAAGAAGCGTCAGCGCATCAAGGGCGATGTCCGCCGTGCCGAGGCCGCCGGCGTGACCATCGAGCGCGTCGACGGCGCCGACATCCGGCCCTACGTCGCCCGCATCGCCGAACTCACCTGCCTCAACAGGGAGAAGAACGGAGCCGGCGAGGAGCCCGAGCACATCATCGGCATCCTCTCCGCGCTCATCGACGAGGGAGCGGACGTCCGCGCCTACCTCGGCTACAAGGACGGCGGGCTGGTCGCCACCTGCGTCACCATCCGCAAGAACCACCGCCTCTTCCCGAAGTGGGCCGGCTTCGACTACGCCGCGATCGGCGAGCGCAGCGGCATCTACTTCGCCCTCGTCCTGGACGCGCCCGTCCGCGACGCCTACGCCGAGGGGCTTCGCACCGTCGAGTTCGGCGCCGGGGCCCACCAGGCGAAGGCCCTGCGCGGCTGCACCCCGCGCGAAGTGCGTACGTCGATGCTGCTCTCCGACCCGGCGCTGCGGCCGCAGGCGAGCGCCTGGCTCGACGCCTTCGGCAACAGCAGGCGCGTCGCGTTCGGCGCCGCGTCCCCCGCCCCGGCCCAGCCCGCGAACCTGCCCCTCCTGGGCGGCTCCGGCGACAGCTGCTGCGGCTGACCCCGCCCGGTTCCACGACAAGGACGAGAAGGACCACATGATCACCTTCATCCCCCTGACCGGATTCCTCGGGGCGGGCAAGACCACCACCATGACCGCCGCCGCCCTCGCGCTCCAGGAGCAGGGCCGCAAGGTCGCCGTCATCACCAACGACCAGGGCGTCGAACTGGTCGACACCAAGCTGGTGCGCAGCAAGCTCGACAGCGTCGCCGAGGTCACCGGCGGCTGTTTCTGCTGCAAGTTCGAGGACCTCGTCGAGGCCATCGTCGCGCTGGTCGCCTCCGACAGCGTCGACACCGTGATCGCCGAGGCCGTCGGCAGCTGCACGGACCTCCAGGCCACCGTCGTACGACCGCTGCGCCAGTACTACGGCGACGACATGGTCGTCGCCCCGCTGACCACCGTGGTCGACCCCCTGCGGCACCTGGCGTTCGCCCGCGCCGCCGAGCGGGGCGAGCCGGAGTCGGACCTGTCGTACCTCTTCCGCCAGCAGGTCACCGAGGCCGACGTCATCGCGGTGAACAAGCTGGACACCATCAAGCCGGAACGGGCCGAGGAACTCCTCGCCTCGCTCCGTACGGACAACCCGAAGGCGACCGTCGTCGGTTACTCGGCCACCACGGGTGCCCACCTGGGCACGCTGCTCGACGCGTGGCAGGCGCCGGCCACGAACGAGGACGTCGTCCTCGACATCGACTACGACCGCTACGCGGCCGCCGAGGCCCAGCTGGCCTGGATGAACCAGGAGCTCGACCTCACCGCCGCCGGGGAGGGCTTCGACGCGACCGCGTGGGCCCGTACCGTTCTTCATGAGCTGTCCGTCTGGGCCGCGGAGCACGACGCCGTGATCGGCCACGCCAAGATCACCGTGGAGACGGCCGACGGCGACTTCGCCAAGCTCAGCCTCACCGAGTCCGGCGCGCAGCCCACGCTCGACCGCGCCGCCGCCGCGGACGCGCCGGCCGGGCGGGCCGTCGTCAACGCCCGGGTCGCCTGCGAGCCCGACGCCCTGGACGCGGCCGTCACCGAGGCCGTCAAGGCCGCCGACCTGGCCACCGCCGTCACCTCCTCGGCGACGACCCCGGTGTCGTTCAAGCCCTCCTACCCGCGCCCCGTGCACCGCCTCGCCCCCGCCGGCGCCTGACCGAGAAGGACCACCTGTCATGAGCGACACCACCACCGCCGGCAGCCTGCAGGAAGAGGTCCGGGAGTACTACCGGGCCAAGGCCGCCGAAGCCGAGACGAGCGGCGCCTGCTGCTCGCCCGACCCGCAGACCTTCGGCCCCGCCGCGTACGACGAGATCGGCCCCGGCACCGCCCCGGACGCCGCCCTCCTCGCCAGCCTCGGCTGCGGCAATCCGAGCGCCGTCGCCGAACTGCGCGAGGGCGAGACGGTCCTGGACCTCGGCTCCGGCGGCGGCCTGGACGTCATCCTCAGCGCCCGGCGCGTCGGACCTGACGGCCGCGTTTTCGGCCTGGACTTCCTGGAGGAGATGCTCGCTCTCGCCGCCCGCAACGTCGAGGACGCCGAGATCGACAATGTCGTCCTCCTCAAGGGGACGATCGAGTCCATCCCGCTCCCCGCCGACACCGTCGACGTGATCATCTCCAACTGTGTGATCAACCTGTCGCTGAACAAGCCCGCCGTGTTCGCCGAGATGGCGCGCGTCCTCACCCCTGGCGGCCGTCTCGGCATCAGCGACGTCGTCGCCGAGGACCGGCTCAGCCCCGAGGAACGAGCCGAGCGCGGCGGGCACAGCCAGTGCATCGCCGGTGCTCTCTCGGTCGCCGAGTACAAAGAACTCCTCGACGCGGTAGGCCTGAAGGACGCGGAGGTCGTCTTCACCCAGGAGGCGGCCGACGGCCTCCACGCCGCGATCATCCGCGCCCACAAGCCGGTCGACAGCACCGCCGCCGCGCAGGAGTGCGAGCCCGGCGGCACCTGCTGCTGACCATGTCGCCCGTAACCAGGTGTCCGTGGCGGAGCCGACGCTCAAGCCGCGGACACCTGGTCACGTTGTGCACCCCTCGTGCTCGCCGTGTGCCGATTCCGGCGCGCGCAGCAGCCGACAGCTCCTGATTGCACGGCCGGTCTGCGGCTCGCCGCGGCCGGCGCGGCGGCGGTTCTCGTCGTGGTCCGCTAAGGATGCCCATGCCCGAAACATCGCTCGACCGGGAGACCGTCGAGGAGTACGCCCGCTGGTTCCGAGCCCTGGCAGACCCCACGCGCATCCGCATCATGCGGTTTCTGAGCGGTCGGCTGGAGCCCGTGCCGGTGGGGGAGATCGTCGACCATCTTCGACTCAACCAGTCGACCGTCTCGCACCACCTGAAGATCCTCCACGCCGTCCGCTTCCTGACCCGGCGCCGTGCCGGTGCCAGCATTCGGTACGCCGTCAACCCCCGCTGCATCACCGAGTTTCCCAGCGCTGCCGACATCCTCATCGGCGCCCCGCTCCACTCCTGCCAGGAGCCGGCATCCAGCTGAAGGCCTCTCGGCCGCTGCCCAGAGAGCAGATCAGCCGGCAACGAGTCTCGTTGCCGGCCCCTTGCGCTGTCTCGTGGCCGTGGAGCCGGTGGGAAGACCGGCCGGAGTACGACTCACCATGCTGCCCTGGGAGAGAGCCAGCTCCTGCCCGTCAGGTCCGCCAACGTGACGAGCAGGAGCTGGTGTTCATGGGGAGCTCCACCGCTGGGCCGCGGTGTGGCCTCAGGCCGTGACGGCGACGCCGGCCCCGGTCTTGCTCCTGTCGGCAAGGGCGGCGAGGTAGCGCTCCGCGTCGAGTGCGGCCTGGCAGCCGGAGCCTGCCGCGGTGATGGCCTGCCGGTAGGTGTGGTCGACGACGTCGCCGGCGGCGAAGACACCAGGCAGGTTCGTGCGGGTGGAGGGTGCCTCCACCGTGATGTAGCCCTCGTCGTCGAGGTCGATCTGGCCGGTGAAGAGCTCGGTGCGCGGGTCGTGGCCGATGGCGATGAACAGACCGGTGGCGTCGAGGTCGCGGGTCCTGCCGGTGAAGGTGTCGCGCAGGGCGACTCCGGCGAGCATGCCGTTCTCGGACTTGATCTCGGCGATCTCGCTGTCGAAGGCGAACGAGATCTTGTCGTCAGCGAAGGCGCGGTTCTGCATGACCTGGGAGGCGCGCAGGGTCGAGCGTCGGTGGACGACGGTGACCGAACGTGCGAAGCGGGTGAGGAAGGTGGCTTCCTCCATGGCGGTGTCTCCGCCGCCGACCACGACGATGTCGCGGTCGCGGAAGAAGAAGCCGTCGCAGGTGGCGCACCACGAGACGCCGCGGCCCGAGAGCTCGTCCTCGTTCGGCAGGCCGAGCTTGCGGTAGCCGGAGCCGGTCGCGATGATCACGGCCTTGGCGCGGTGGACCGTGCCCTCGCTGTCAGTGACTTCCTTGATGTCGCCGGTCAGGTCGACGGAGACGATGTCGTCGTCGATCATCTCGGCGCCGAACCGCTCGGCCTGGGCCCGCATGTTGTCCATGAGGTCAGGGCCTTCGATGCCGGTGGGGAAGCCGGGGAAGTTCTCCACCTCTGTCGTCGTGGTGAGGGACCCGCCGACGAAGATCGAACTGCCGAAGAGCAGGGGCCTGAGCTGGGCTCGGGCGGTGTAGAGGGCGGCGGTGTATCCGGCGGGGCCGGAGCCTATGACGATGACCTCACGGACGTCGCCCCCGGTCGCTGTAGTCGAGTCGGTCAAGGGAGTCACGCCTCCTGCTTCGCGTCGATCTCGGCGATGAGCCCCTCGATAAGGACCTTGATCTCGTCACGGATGGGGCGGACTGCCTCGACACCCTGGCCTGCCGGGTCCTCCAGGGCCCAGTCGAGGTACGTCTTGCCGGGGAAGATCGGGCAGGCGTCGCCACAGCCCATGGTGATGACGTAGTCGGATGCCTGGACGGCCTCGGTGGTCAGCACCTTCGGCTTCTGGTCGGAGATGTCGACGCCGACCTCGGCCATGGCCTCGACGGCGGCCGGGTTGACCTGGTCGCCCGGGATCGAACCGGCGGAGCGGACCTCGACGCGGTCGCCGGCCAGGTGATCGAGGAATCCGGCGGCCATCTGGGAGCGCCCCGCGTTGTGGACGCAGACGAAGAGCACGGAGGCGAGCGGAGCGGTGGTCATCGGTTCTTCCTTGCTGGCAAGAGGTCAGCCCCGGCTGGTATCAGCGGCGAGTGATGTGAGAGTATCAGTCCATGATGACGTCAGTCGATACTGATCTGATCCGGGTTCTGGCCGATCCCCTCAGGCTCCAGATCGTGACCCTGCTCGCCCGCGAGACCCTCTGCACCACCCACCTCGTCGAGGAGACGGGCGCCAAGCAGACCAACCTCTCCAACCACCTGCGCGTGCTGCGTGAGGCCGGTGTGGTGGAGACAGAGCCCTGCGGTCGCTTCACCTACTACCGCCTGAAGCCGGACGCCATCGCCCAGCTCGCCGGCCAGTTCGCCGACCTGGCCGAGTCCGCCCGTGCCGCCGCCGAGAACAAGAGGGCCTGTCCGTGACCCCCACCCAAGCGCCCGCTCCGGCGGCGGATTCCTCAGTCGTCGCGAAGCTGTCGACGCTCGACCGTTTCCTCGCTGTCTGGATCCTCCTCGCCATGGGTCTCGGCCTCGGGCTCGGGCGGCTGATCCCGGGCTTGAACGACGCCTTGGCCAAGGTCGAGATCGGCGGCATCTCGCTGCCCATCGCCGTCGGCCTGCTGATCATGATGTACCCGGTGCTCGCCAAGGTCCGGTACGACAAGCTCGACGCCGTCACCGGCGACAAGAAGCTCATGGTCTCGTCGCTCGTCATCAACTGGATCCTCGGCCCGGCACTCATGTTCGCCCTCGCCTGGATCTTCCTTCCTGACCTGCCCGAGTACCGCACAGGCCTGATCATCGTCGGCTTGGCGCGCTGCATCGCCATGGTGATCATCTGGAACGACCTCGCCTGCGGCGACCGTGAGGCCGCCGCAGTCCTCGTCACCCTGAACTCGGTCTTCCAGGTCATCGCCTTCGGGGTCCTGGGCTGGTTCTACCTCGACCTGCTGCCCGGCTGGCTGGGCCTCGGCGAGGGCGAGACGCTCGACATCTCCATGTGGAAGATCGCCCTGAACGTCGTCATCTTCCTCGGCATTCCGCTGGTGGCCGGCTTCCTCACCCGCCGGATCGGCGAGAAGAAGATGGGCCGCGAGTCGTACGAGACGAAGTTCCTGCCGAAGATCGGACCGTGGGCGCTCTACGGGTTGCTGTTCACGATCGTCATCCTCTTCGCCCTCCAAGGGAAGACCATCACCTCGCAGCCGCTGGACGTCGCGCGGATCGCGCTGCCGCTCCTGGTCTACTTCGCGGTCATGTGGTTCGGCACCTTCGCCCTCGGCAAGACCATCGGCCTCGCCTACGATCGCACCGCGACGCTCGCTTTCACAGCCGCGGGCAACAACTTCGAGCTCGCCATCGCCGTCGCCATCGCCACCTTCGGCGTCACCTCCGGCCAGGCGCTCTCCGGAGTCGTCGGCCCGCTCATCGAGGTGCCCGTCCTGGTCGCGCTCGTGTACGTGTCGCTTGCCTGGCGCCGGAAGTTCGCCGCTGCCCAGCGGTAGCCCCGCCAGGACACTCATCGGTGTCCCGCCCCCCGACCAAGCGGGGTGCCGTCGTACGAAGGGAAGCCGGACGGATGAGCCGTTCACTCGACGTCGTCGTGATCGGCGGCGGCCAGGCGGGACTCGCCGCCGGATACCACCTGCGCCGACTCGGCGGCCTCGACTTCGCCGTCCTCGACGCTCAGCCCACGCCGGGGGGAGCCTGGCAGCACACGTGGGACTCGCTGCACCTCTTCTCGCCGGCCGCCTACTCGTCCCTGCCCGGTCGCCTCATGCCGCCGCAGCAGGGGGAGACGTATCCCGACGCACCGCACGTCGTCGACTACCTGACCGACTACGAGCAGCGATACGCGCTCCCCGTCCACCGGCCCGTTCGCGTCGAGGCGGTCCGCCGTGACGGCGGACACCTTCGCGTCGAGACCGACTCCGGTACCTGGCGCGCCCGTGCCGTCGTCAGTGCCACGGGAACGTGGTCACGGCCCTTCCTCCCCGCCGTCCCCGGCCGTGACGCGTTCCAGGGGCGGCAGCTCCACACCGTCGAGTACCGGGCCCCCGGCGAGTTCGCCGGAATGCGCGTCATCGTCGTCGGGGGCGGGAACTCCGGAGCGCAGATCGCCGCCGATCTCGCGTACGACACCCACCTCATCTGGGTCACGCGGCGGCCCGCGCGGTTCCTGTCCGACGACATCGACGGCCGCGCTCTCTTCGACCACGCCACCGCCCGCCGTCAGGCCCTCGACGAAGGCCGCGCCGACGGCGGGGGAGTCGCTTCGCTGGGTGACATCGTCGCCGTACGGCCCGTACGTGAAGCCCGCGATGCGGGCCTCCTCAAGGCGCAGCCGATGTTCGCACGTGTGACGGGGGCCGGAGTCGAATGGTCCGACGGTACGCGCGCCGAGGCCGACGTGATCATCTGGTGCACCGGATTCCGTCCCGCTCTCGCTCACCTCGCCCCGCTCGGGCTCCGCGGTCCACGCGGACACGTCCCCACCCGGGGCACAGAGGCTGTCGGGGAGCCCCGACTCCATCTTCTGGGGTACGGCGACTGGACCGGGCCCGCCTCGGCCACCCTCGTCGGCGTCGGCCGTCCCGCCCGCGAAGTCGCGCGAGCGATCGCCGCCCTGCTGCGATGAGGCTCGGCGGGTGCACGAAGGGTGAACGCCTGACGGATATCGACCATCGGACTCGCCACGCGATCTCGTCGACTCGTATGGTGTCCGGATGGCAACTCCGTTGGCGGGCATACCGATCGAGGACGTGAGCGAGGAGCACTGTGTGCCCTGCTCTCCTGGGCTGCTGATCGACCGCGAAGAAGTCGAGACGCTGACCATCCAGTTGAAGGCGATGGCCGACCAGACGCGCCTGCAGATCGTCCATCTCATCGATCAGGCGCCGGCCGGCGAGCTCTGCGTCTGTGACCTGACCGATTCGCTCGACTTGGCGCAGCCCACGGTGAGCCGACACCTGAAGATCCTCACCGCGGCCGGACTGCTGCGCCGCGAACAGCGAGGGACCTGGGCCTGGTTCTCGATCCGCTGGGATGCCCTTCGGGAGCTCCGCATGCGTGCCTTCCCCCGAAGCATCGACGGCTCACCTTTCTGACCACCCGCGCTGAGCGAGCCTGCGATGCGTCAGTCTCCGCGAGGAGATGCTCGACGAGACTTCTGAGGGTGTGGAGGATGAGGCTCGCTGTCCCCATCCTCAGCCCGACCGGCTCGTCGAGCTTCTCGTCGAGGTAGTGCTCACCGGGGAAGACCGCGCAGGCCCTGCCGCCGCACATCGGCTGTGGTGCAAGGATGTTCAGGGATCTGGTGGTTGACGCCGGTTGTGTTCGGTGTGTCACGATCGGGTCATGCTGACGTCGGTGAACGCAGAACTACTGAGGGCCCTGGCGGACCCCCTGCGGCTTCGCGTCGTGTGCCTGCTTGCCCGCGAGTCGCTGTGCACGACTCACCTCGTCGAGGAGACGGGTGCGCGGCAGACGAACCTGTCGAACCACCTCCGGGTTCTCCGGGAAGCGGGCGTCGTGGAGACCGAACCCTGCGGGCGTTTCACCTACTACCGACTGCGCCCTGAGGTGCTGACCGACCTGGCCACGTTCTTCGGTGGGTTGGCCGACGGGGGATGTGAGGCCTCTTCACCCCGGCGGCCTTGCGGCTGAAGGCTCGGCCGCCTCACCGTTGGAGCGCCCGCGTCGTCTCGACGTCCGCTCACCCGTGACCGCGCGGGCGCGGATCGCGATCCGCACCCGCAGCCGCCCTCTCCCCGCCACTCTGACGACCCCGCTGCGGCTTCGGTCCACGGTCATCCGCCACGTCTGCAGAATCGATAGGTGCCGATCAATTCTGGTCGTTCTCCTCGCGGCCCGGGTATCACTGTGGAGCCTCGCGGCGGGATCGTTCGACTACGCAAGGACTGTGGGCGCACTTGGCGCCTACCATGCTCATCTGCGCGAACGTCCACACCGGCTGACTTCATCGGCATGCTCAAGCGCCCCCAGAGCTGGACGAATCGGTGCAGGGGTGCCGTGTGGCGGTCACGTCCGGCTGAGGGGCGACCTTCAGCCGTTCATCGATCTATTGACATACATCGCTCAATGCTGGAATGGTTCCGGCCGTCGGCCGACAGCGTCGTTCCGACCAGGGCTCTGCACCACTGCGTCGGCCGGCCTCGGCCCCGACCACACGTCGACACGAAGGTTCTCGCCATGGCCGCCACGCCCCACCCGCACTCGTCCACCACCGAGGCACCGGTCCTGCTCCTCATGGGCAGCGGTGACCGCCGCTACCGGGAGTACATCGTGGCGGCCGTCTCCCGCCACTTCCGCCTGTGGCTCCTCGACGCCCACGAGCCGAGCTGGCAACTGCCGTACGTGGAGGGGACCACGCTCCTCGACACCAAGAACCTCGACGAACTCCTTGTCGAGGCGAAGAAGGTCATGGAACAGCTCCCCGTTGCGGGGGTCTTCACCTACGACGAGTCCCTCGTGCACGCCGCCGCGCGACTCGCCGAAGCCCTGGGCCTGCCCGGAAGTGCGCCCGACGCGGTGCTCGCCTGCCGCGACAAGGCGACCACCCGGGCACGGCTGACGGCAGCCGACGTGCCGCAGCCGGCCTGCACCGCGGTCTCCACGGCGGCCGAGGCACGTCGTGCGGCCGACGCGACCGGCTATCCCGTGGTGGTCAAGGCCCGTGGACTCGCCGGCAGCCTCGGTGTCGTCCGGGCCGACCACGGCGACGCCGTCGAAGCGGCCTTCGAGGCGGCCAGCTCCGCCAACTGGCCCGGGGTACCCCGCTACGAGGCCGACGTCCTGGTCGAGGAGTACCTCACCGGCCCCGAGATCAGCATCGACGCGGTCGTCGTCGACGGCGTGTGCACCCCGATGATCGTGGCGCGCAAGCAGGTCGGCATGGACCCGTACTTCGAGGAGACCGGACACACGGTCGAAGCCGCTGACCCCCTCCTCCAGGACGCTGAACTTCTCGACCAGCTGCACCGCATCCACAAGGCGCTCGGCTTCGAACACGGTTCCACGCACACCGAGTTCAAGCTCACCCCCAAGGGGCCCCGCCTCGTCGAAATCAACGCGCGCCTCGGCGGCGACTTCATCCCCCTCATCGGAATGCTCGCCACCGGGACCGACCCCGCCGTCGCAGCCGCCCGCGTGGCGGCCGGACTGGTCCCCGACACCGCGCCGAAGGCGCAGAAGACCGCAGCCATCAGGTTTCTCTACCCGGAGCGCGACTGCGAGGCAGTCGAAGTGACCGTCCGCACCGACCTCTTCGGGCCCACGGTTCACAGTGCGGTCGCCACGGCCGGCCCCGGCACCCGGCTCGCCCTCCCGCCCCGGGCGTACATGAACCGGTACGGCTATGTCATCGCCGTCGGCGACGAGCACGACCAGGTGACCGCCGACGTGGAGGCGGCGCCCACTCTGGTCGAACTGCGGGCTCGTCCCCTGACCGGCTGACCATCAGACCGACCGGTGCCACCTTTCAGGCCCCAAGGAGCCGCCGCCAGTGAGCAAGCCCTCCGATCAGCCGTCACTGCGCTGGGACGACAACGCGATCGTCACCCTCGACCAGCGCGCGCTGCCCCACGAGCGGCGGCTTCTGCGCCTGAACACCGTGGACGACGTCATCACCGCCATCACGACCCTCGCAGTACGCGGTGCCCCGTCCATCGGTCTCGCGGGCGCCCTGGGCGTCGCGCTCTCGGCCTACGCCCACTGCTCGCTGGGCATCACCGGCGACGGCCAGGAGGCCGTGCGCGCCGACGCGCAGCGGATCTCCGCAGCCCGCCCGACAGCCGTCAACCTTGCCTGGGCCGTCGACCGGGCTCTCGCAAAGCTCGGTGATGGTCCGGACGCGGTCCTGGCCGAAGCCACCGCCATGATCGACGAGGACCTGGCGGTCAACCGGCAGATGGTCGCGCACGCCGTCCAGGCCGTACGGGACCGCTGCCCGCAGCGGTCCCTGCGCCTCCTGACCCACTGCAACACCGGCCGGCTCGCGACCGCCGCCGTGGGTACCGCCCTCGGCACGATCCTCGCGCTCGCCGACTCCGGAAGGGTCACGGAAGTCCTCGTGAACGAGACCCGGCCACTCCTGCAAGGAGCCCGGCTGACGGCCTGGGAACTGGCTGAAGCCGGTGTGCCGCACCGCGTGTGCGTCGACAGCGCGGCCGCAGCGGCCATGAGTCAGGGGCTCGTCGACTGCGTCATCGTCGGGGCCGACCGCATCACCGTGCGCGGGGACGTGGCCAACAAGATCGGCACCTACGCGCTGGCGATCGCCGCCGCCCACCATGGCATCCCGTTCATCGTCGTCGCCCCTGAATCGTCCTGGGACAGGTCCCTTGCCGACGGCCGGGACATCGTCATCGAGGAACGCGCCGACGACGAGGTGACCGCGTACGGCGGGATCCGCACCACTCCGCTCGGCACCCGCGCGTACAACCCCGCCTTCGACGTCACCCCTGCCTCTCTGATCACCGCCATCGTCTCCGAGTACGGTGTCCACCACGCATCCGAGGTGAGCGCATGAGTTACGCGCCGTCGACCGCCGCCGGCAAGCAGAGCGCCCAGCAGCTGGCCGACATCTCCCGCACCCTGTACGAGCGTGGGTGGATGCCGGGCACGTCCGGCAACATCTCCATGCGGCTGCCCGACGAACCCGGCCGCGCGCTGATCACGGCGAGCGGCCGGGACAAAGGCGAGCTGACAGCCCGGGACGTCGTCGAGGTTGCCGCCCGCACAGGCCAGGCGTCCCACTCCGGCCAGGACCGCCCCTCGGCGGAGACCTCCATCCACGCGGCGGTCTACCGCGCCACCGGAGCCCGCGCCGTCATCCACGTTCACTCCCCGTACGCCACCGTCGTCGCCCACCGTGCCGCTGCCCGGGACGCTGTCTCCTCGGTACGGATGGAGCGCTTCGAGCTGCTCAAGGGCCTGGGACTGAAGGATCCGGCCGTCGCCGACCTCCCGGTCTTCCCCAACTGGCCCCAGGTCGAACGGATCGCCGACGACGTGGCGGCCCATCTCACGGCGAACCCGGACGGCATGCCCGGGCTCCTCCTGGCAGATCACGGCATCACCGCGTGGGGCGACTCGCTGAGCCAGGCGAAGAACCGACTCGAGTGCCTCGAATCGCTCTGCCAACTGCTCGTGCTCTCCCACGCCGAGCTGCATGTCTCCCGTGCCGTGCAGGCACCCGACCACAGGACCGCGCCATGACACTGCTGCAGATCATGCCGGACGACGCACCGGACACCGTCCTGCTTCGCACTCGCGACGAGGGAGCCATCGCGCAGGCCCTGCGCGAACGGTCGGTCTCCTTCAGTCGCTGGCCGCAGCGCGCAGAGGTGACGCCGCAGACCTCCTCCGAGGAACTGCTCGACGCCTATCGGGCAGAGGTCGACGAGCTGTGCGCCGACCAGGGGCTGCGCCTCGTCGACGTCGCCCGCCTCCACCCCGAGGAGGGAGCGGAGTGGCGGGAGCGGGCGGCCGAGGCACGCTCGACGTTCCTCGACGAGCACCGGCACGCCGAGGACGAGGTCCGGTTCTTCGCCCACGGCACCGGTTGCTTCTACCTGCACCTCGACGACCGCGTGTACGCCGTCGTGTGCGAGGCAGGTGACCTGCTGTCGGTCCCGGCCGGCACCCGGCACTGGTTCGACATGGGTCCGGTACCGGACTTCTGCGCCATCCGGTTCTTCGAGAAGGAGGACGGCTGGGTGGGCGACTTCACCCAGGAGCCCATCGCCGAAGGCTTCCCCCGCCTCGACGCTCTCCTGCGGGAAGGCTGATGCCGGGCAGCCGACAGGCCCGAGCTCCCGAGAACGGACCGCGGGCTGTCGTCCTCGACATCGAGGGAACCACCGGCTCCCTCAGTCACGTACGTGACGTTCTCTTCCCCTACGCGCGTGAGCGGCTCGCTACCTGGCTCGCCGCTCACCGCGGCACCGCCCCCTGGCGGCAGATCCTGGACGCGGTCACCGCCCACACCGGGAAGGTCCAGGACGAGGCGAGCGCTCTGGTGCTGCTGGAGCAGTGGGCCGATGCCGATGTGAAGGCGGCGCCGCTGAAGACGATCCAGGGACTGATCTGGGCCGGTGGGTACGCGGCAGGCGAGTTGCACGGTCACGTGTACCCGGACGTGCCGCCCGCTCTCGAGTGCTGGCAGGCACAGGGCACGGGCCGCTTCATCTACTCCTCCGGCTCCGTGGCCGCCCAGCGGGACTGGTTCGGCCACACCGCCCACGGCGATCTGCGTCCCCTGCTCGACGGCTACTTCGACCTGACCACGGCCGGCCCCAAGGCGGATGCCGACTCCTACCGTGCGATCGCGGCGGAGCTGGGGCACGCACCCGCCGACCTGCTGTTCGTCAGCGATGTCGGTGCCGAGCTCGACGCCGCGGCCGCGGCCGGCTGGCAGACGGTGGCCGTGCGCCGCCCCGAGGACGATCGCGAAGCCGTGCCCGGCCACAGGGCCGTTGTCTCCCTCACCCCACTCGTTTCCCGACCCGGCCCGGGCAGCTCCACCGCCCCGGTCGACACGCACCCGCAGGAGGACCCAAGCGATGAGTGATCCGTCCGGCTCGGCGCCGAAGGCCGACATCGCCGTCATCGGTGGCAGCGGCTTCTACGAACTTCTGGAATCGGTGCAGCGCGTCGAGGTCACCACCCCGTACGGCTCACCTTCCGACGCGGTGTCCGTCGGCACCGTGGGCGACCGCAGAGTGGCCTTCCTGCCCCGGCACGGCAGCCACCACGAACTGCCCCCGCACCGCATCAACTACCGCGCCAACATGTGGGCCCTCCGCTCACTGGGGGTGAGGCAGGTCCTCGCACCCTGCGCCGTCGGCTCGCTGCGCGCGTCCCTCGGCCCCGGAAGCGTCGTCCTTCCCGACCAGCTCGTCGACCGGACCGCCGGCCGGGTCCAGACGTACTTCGAGCACGGCGCCACCCACGTGTCGTTCGCCGACCCGTACTGCACGTCGGGCCGCGCGGCCGTGCTCAAGGCGGCGGGGGAGGCGGGCGCCGACGTCCACGACGGGGGAGTGATGGTGGTCGTCGAAGGCCCCCGGTTCTCCACCCGGGCGGAGTCCCAGTGGTACGCCTCGGCCGGCTGGTCCCTGATCAACATGACCGGGCACCCCGAAGCCGTACTCGCCCGTGAACTCGCCCTCTGCTACACCTCCATAGCCCTGGTCACCGACTACGACGCGGGGGTGGAGCACGGCGAAGGCGTCTCGCAGGACGAGGTGTTCCGCGTGTTCGCGGCGAACGTGGAACGACTGAAGGGCCTGGTCCTGAAGACCGTCGACGCCCTGGAGCGCGAGAGGGAATGCGCGTGCGCGACGGCGCTGGACGGGATGGACCTGCCGTTCGAGCTCCCCTGACACGGTGGTCGGTACGGGCCATGTCCCTACCGGTCGGAGACATGCAGGCTGATGCCGGTCACCGTGGTGACCGGCATCAGTCATTCGACCACCGGGCTGCGGCGCTCCACCAGCAGGACGTCGCGCCAGAGGCCGTGGTGGCGGGCCACGCGCTCCCGCCGGCCGAGCACACGGAATCCCGCGGACTCGTGCAGGGCCAGGCTCGCCGCGTTCTCGGGGAAGACGCCGGCCTGGATCGTCCAGATCCCTGCCTTCTCCGTCGAGCCGATCAACGCCTCCAGAAGTGTGCGACCCACGCCGGCTCCGCGGGCCGCGGGGCTGACGTACACGGAGTGCTCGACGACTCCCGCGTACGCTGGGCGAGCCGAAACACGGGACACCGCCGTCCAACCGACGACCTGCCCATGCGGGTCGAGCGCCACGAGCCGATGGGCCGGCATCTTGGTGGTGTCGAAGGCGCTCCACGGCGGTGCGACAGTCTCGAACGTGGCGTTTCCCTCGTCGATGCCCTGCTGGTAGATCGCCATCACGGCGGACGCATGGTCGTCAGTCATGGGGGCGAGAGCGATTGCGGTGCGTGGAAGTGTGGACATGCTCGGCTCCTTTCCGGGTGCGCTCCTGGCAGGTGCGCACGGGCGGGTACGGCGACGCTCCTGTGGCGGCGTCGACCGCCACAGGAGCGTGGGTGGGGGGTGAGGTGGAGTTCCAGGTCAGAGAATCGCCAGGGAGACCAGACCGATGCCCATGCTGCCGAGCAGGCCCACGCCGAGGTAGAACGCGAAGACCTTCACCTTGACGACGCTTTTGACGGCCACCATCGCCGGGATCGTCGTGATGGCACCGCCGAGAAGGAAGGTGACACCCGCGGCAGCGACCATGCCCTGGTCCAGGAGGCCCTCGACGACCGGGATCGCACCGACGCCGTTGAGGTAGAGAGGGACGCTGATGAGCCCGGCGACCAGGACGGACAGGACGCCGTCCGTGCCCAGAATGCCCGACACGACGTCGGTGGGCACGTAGCGGACGATCAGGGCCTCGAGGACGATGGCGAGCAGCAGCCACTTGCCCAGGATCAGGGAGTCGCTGACGATCTCCTTGAGGATCTCGCCGGCGCGCAGGTTCTTGATGTCACGCCGGACAAGGACACGCCACGGGGTCCCGTCGTCGTCCTCGTCGTTCCGTGCGGCGGTGGAGCAGCCTCCCGCCGCAGGCTCGGGCTCCTGTGCGGCCCCTGCGCAGCCGCCCTCGGACGTGCCGCCGCCGGTACCGCCGCCACCCACGGTCACGGGCTCGGGCACGGTCGCCTTCGCCGTGGAGCACGCCGTCTCGGGAACGGTCACCGTCTCCTGGGAGCAGGTCTTCGCGGGCTTCTTCTCCTCGGTGGAGTCGAGCAGCGGATCGGCGAACCGCCCACGCCGTTCGAGCGCCAGGACGATGAGACCCGCGCCGAAGCTCAGCACCAGGGCACCGATGAGGCGTGCCGTGGCGATGGGGATCCCCAGCTGGGCGGCGGAGAGCGCGTAGATCTCCGGGTCCATGGAGGGTGAGGCGATCCAGAACGACATGACCGCCGAGAGCGGTACGCCGGCTATCAGGAAGCGGCGGATCAAGGGGATCACAGTGAAGGAGCAGAAGGGGCTGAACGCTCCGATGGCCGTGACGATGGCGATGCCGAGGACGCCCCTGCGCCCGTGGGCGAAGCTGCGGCGCGCGACCACGTCGATCGACAGACGCTGTACGGCGATGCCCAGGACGATGGCGACCAGGAACCACGGGAGATAGTGCAGCACCTCGAACAGGATGAACCGGCCGAGGGCCAGCAATTCGTCCACAGGTGAACCTCTCTGAGACGGTGACACATGAAGGGGGAGCGGCGCCGTGCACGAACGTACGGGGGCGTGGCGAGCCGCGTGGGGAAGCTCGACCGGCTCCCCTTTAATCGAATATCGATGATAGACGATTAAAGGAGAGCCCGGCAATGGGGATCCTGGACCCCTGGCCGTGTCGAAGAAGTCCGCCCTGCGCTTTTGGTGGCGGTCGTCCGGAAGCGGGCTTTGTTCCCAGGTCGCACCACCCCGGCTACCTGCTATGTGGTGACTACACAGTCGCTCGCGCCCGCGAACGCGGGCGCGCCTTTGGCGCGGGCGGCCCTCGGTGGGTCCTCCGAGGGCCTCATCCGCCTGGAGTGAACCTTGCCGCCAGGGGTGGTCATCGAATAACATCGATGGATCATGAGCGGTACGATGAATGCCCAGCTGATCGACCGAAGCACGGCCGAGTCCTACGCAACCTGGTTCAAGGCCCTCTCCGACCCGACCCGCGTGCAGATCCTCAATCTCCTCGCGCTGGCAACAGGGCCGATGAGTGTCGGAGAGATCGTGGACCGGATGGGCGTCGGACAGTCGACGGTGTCCCACCACCTGAAGCTGCTCGCCGACGTGCGATTCGTCCTGCGCGAGCGCCAGGGGACCTCGATGCTCTACTCCATCAACGTCGCCTGCGTGGCCTGCTTCCCCAGTGCGGCCGACGCCGTCATGGGCCGCCCCGCGGCCTCGGCGTAAGGATCGGCCCCTTGACCAAGTCGACCCCACACATACCTGGTGCGGCCCCTACCGCCTGCTGCCCACCCATCGTGACCGCCGCGCTGTCCGAAGGGGACGCCGAGGTCATGGCGGCGATGTTCAAGGCGCTGGCCGACCCCGTCCGACTCCGCCTCCTGTCCAGAGTGGCCTCGCACCCCAGCGGTGAGGCATGCGTCTGCGACATAGCCGACGTGGGTGTCTCCCAGCCCACGGTCAGCCACCATCTGAAGAAGCTCCGGGAAGCGGGCCTGCTCACTTCCGAACGGCGCGGCACCTGGGTGTACTACCGCCCGGCGCCCGGCGTCCTGGCCTCGCTGGGGGAGTTTCTCGCCGACACCGAGAAGGTCGGCAAGGAAGAGATCGCTCTGGCGGCCCAGGCATCCTGACGTTCGGTACCGCCTCCCCTGAACAGGGGAGGCGGCGCCGTTCTGTCTTGGTGTGCAGGCATGCGTGCGGGCATGTGCGTGCTTCCTTGCTGTCAGTCGATGCGCGGGCTGCGACGCTCCACGAGGACGGTGTCGCGCCAGACACCGTGGTGGCGCCCGACACGCTCGCGCGTGCCGATGATCCGGAAGCCCGCACGGGCGTGGACGGCGAGGCTGGCGCAGTTCTCAGGGAAGATGCCGGACTGAATCGTCCAGATCCCGGCCGCCTCGGTGGAGTCGATGAGTGCCATCAGCAGCACCGAGGCGACGCCGCGCCCCCGCGCATCGGGGTGTACGTACACGGAATGCTCGACGACTCCGGCGTACGCACACCGGTCGGAGACCTTCGTGGCCGCCACCCACCCGAGCACCCGGCCGGCCTTGTCGATCGCGGCGAATCGATGCTCGGGCATCTTGGCCGCGTCGAACTGTGCCCAGGTCGGAGCGATGGTCTCGAAGGTGGCGTTGCCCTCGTCGATGCCGGCCTGGTAGATCGCGACGACCTCGTCGGCGTGATCGGCCGTGAGCGGTACGACGGTGATGGTGCGGGTGGCTGATCCGGTCATGGGGCGGAGTCTCCCAGACGGCGGTGTGAGTCCGGGGTCGAGGCGGGCGTGGGAGGAGTGGACGAATGCTGAACGGACGCCCGGTGTCTTTCCCCGAAGATCGCACAGCGTCGTAGTGCGCAGGGCACTCAGCAGCGAGGATGCATCGCGTGAGTACTGACCAGGCCTTCGTTCCGCTTCGATCGATTCGCTCGGCGCCCGTGGTGTTCGGGGCTGGGTCAGTCATCGGCATTCTGGGTGGAATGATCGGGCTGGGCGGCGCGGAGTTTCGGCTGCCTCTGCTGATCGGCCTGTTCGGATTCGCCGCTTTGTCGGCCGTCATCCTGAACAAGGCGATGAGCCTGGTCGTGGTCCTGGTTGCGCTGCCCGCCCGACTGGCAGCGGTTCCGGCGGCGGAGGTGGCTGCACGCTGGCCCGTCGCGGTCAACCTCCTGGCCGGCAGTCTGCTCGGTGCGTGGGCCGGGGCCTCCTGGGCGGTGCGCATGCGCACCGCCAGCCTCTACAAGGTGCTGGCCGGGCTGATGGCCATGATGGCGGCTGCCCTGGTGGTCACCCACACCACGACCTTGGGCACGCTTGACCTGCCGCTCTGGGCTGAGGTGCCGTCTGGAGTGATGGCGGGGTTCGGCATCGGAGTGGTCGCCGCCATCATGGGCGTGGCTGGCGGTGAGCTGCTGATTCCCACGATCGTGCTGCTCTTCGGAGAGGACATCCGGACCGCGGGCAGCCTCTCCCTCCTGGTCTCCCTGCCGACGATGCTCGTCGCATTCGCCCGGTACAGCCGGGACGGTAGCTTCGCGGTACTTGGCGCGAACCTGCGCTTCACCATGGTCATGGCCGCAGGGTCTGTGGCGGGTGCGGTACTGGGCGGGCTGCTCCTTGGAGTCTTCCCGGATGCGGTATTGATTCCTGCGCTGGCTTTGATCCTGCTGGTCTCGGCGGTGAAGCTCGCCCGCCACGAATGACGGTGCCGAGGCATCGGCGATCAGCAGTGCCGGTCCGTAGCAGTCGCGCGGAAACGGTGCCGAGATCACCCTTCCAGGACGCGGGGACCCCAGACGTAGAGGACGTCGCCAGCCTCGGACAGCGTCGACCAGACGCCGCTTCCCAGCGCGGTCGGCTCGCCGGAGACCGGCATGGGGTAGTCGATCGGCAGGAAGCCGTGCGTTCCCGTGGTGTCCGAACTCGGGGAAGAGTAGGACGTGCCTCGGACGTAGGCCGCGCAGCGCGTAGTTCGCCTACGAGCGGCGCCACGCGACTACGCAGGCGGCGCCTCGGCGGCCGCGAGACCGTGGTCAGGCCGAGGCGGCCTTGGTGAAGAGGGCGCCCATGGCCGCGAGGACGGTGGGCTCGACGCGGTAGTAGACCCAGGTGCCGCGCCGTTCCGAGGAGAGCAGCCCGGCTTCCTTCAGCTTCTTCAGATGATGGGAGACCGTGGGTTGAGAGACGCCGACGTCGGAGATGTCGCAGACGCACGCCTCGCCGCCCTCGTGCGAGGCGACAGAGGAGAAGAGCCGCAGCCGGACCGGATCGCCCAGCGCCTTGAACATGACGGCGGTCCGCTCGGCCTCCTCAGCGGTCAGCGGCCGCTCGTTGAGGGGCGGGCAGCAGCGCTCTATCTTGGGCTCCAGTAGCGGCAGCACCCTCGCATTCGACATGTATCTATGTTGACACATGTCGAACCAGGTGCCCAGAGGGTCGACAGAGAGGGGCGGCTTCGCTCGGGGTGCCGAGGTAGGCGCTGCCTGGAGGGCGCTCAGCAGACCCATTGATGCGAGCGCAGGTACGTCCCTACTTCAGACAGGTTCGCCTTCTCGCCCATCCAGACGCACACCGCGGCTATGCCGCCGTAATTGATAGCTGTGCAGGCCGTGACGGGGCGGGTCGACGTGCCGTTGTTGAACACCGATTGCACGTGAGTCGACCCGGTCCAGCTGCACACGGTGGCGCCGTTGTGCCAGTCGGCGTCGTCGCTGCTCCATGAGCAGACGGAGCCGGTGCCGTTGTCGCCGGAGTAGACGCAGATCCTGCCCGAGGTGCATGCCCAGGCGGCTGTCGGCGCGGCGCTGGCAGGCGCGGGCAGCAGCCAGGTGGTGGCACTCGGTGTGAGCGCGACGAGGCTGAGTGTCTTGCGCCGATATCCCTGGAACATGGGGTCCCCTTCCGTCCGGTCGGCCCGTATGGGCCCGTCCTGGTGGCGCGATGTGGACCGGCGACCTCGATGGTCGGTCGGGTTCGAGCCCTGACTGTGCGGCTTCATGCCTCGACCGCCTCCGGAAGCGTGATGGGGCCTGGCGGCAGGCGGTGTCGGGAAGCCTCGAAGGGGTGGCGGGATTCGATAAATGTCTATGTTGACGCTTGTCGAATCAAGTGCCATGCTGAAGATGCAAGAGATCGACGAACATCGAATCAAAAGGGGAAGATCCGTGAACGTCGCCACCATCGACCAGCTGCCCGTCGTGGTCGTCGGAGCCGGGCCTGCCGGTCTGGCCGCTGCCGCGCACCTCGTCGACCGGGGCCTGGAACCTTTGGTCCTGGAGGCCGGCAGTCAGGCGGGAGCTGCTGTACAGGAGTGGGCCCACGTGCGGCTCTTCTCCGCGTGGAGCGAGGTCGTCGATCCGGTCGCCGAGAAGCTGCTCGCCCCGACCGGCTGGGTGGAGCCGGACGCGGACGCGTACCCGACCGGCGGGGACTGGGTGGCGGCGTACCTTCAGCCGCTCGCGGACGTCCTCGGCGACAGGATTCGGCTCGGCGCCCGGGTCACGGGCGTCTCCCGCACCGGACGTGACCGGGTCGTCGACGCGGACCGCGAGCAGCAGCCCTTCACCGTGCACATCAGGTACGGCGATGGACGCGAGGAGCGTGTCCTCGCCCGGGCCGTGATCGACGCCTCCGGTACGTGGTCCACCCCGAGCCCCGCCGGCGGCGACGGACTCCCGGCCCTCGGCGAACGGGCGGCGGCCGACCGGATCTCCTACCGCGTTCCCGACCTCAAGGACCCCGCGGTGCAAGCCCGTTACGCAGGCCGGCGCACCGCCGTCATCGGCTCCGGAGCCTCCGCCTTCACCGCCCTCGCCTCGCTCGCCGCCCTCGCGAAGTCCGAGGACGGCGCGGACACCCGTGCGACATGGATCCTGCGGCGCGCCATCTCGGGCAACACCTTCGGCGGAGGCAGCGCCGACCAGCTCCCCGCACGCGGCGCCCTCGGCCTCGCGGCGAAGGCCGCGGTCGACGAGGGGTACGCGGACGCAGTCACCGGCTTCCGTACGGATGCGATCGAGCGCGACGGCGAGCGCCTGGTCCTGGTCGCCGAGGACGGTCGACGGCTCGAGCCGGTCGACGAGGTCATCGTCCTCACCGGCTTCCGTCCCGACCTGACCTTCCTCGACGAGCTCCGCCTAGGCCTGGACGACCGTCTCCAGGCCCCGGTCGAGCTGGCTCCGCTGATCGACCCGAACCAGCACTCCTGCGGCACGGTCTACCCGCACGGTGTGAAGGAGCTGGCGCACCCGGAGGAAGGCGTGTACCTGGTGGGCATGAAGTCCTACGGCCGAGCCCCCTCCTTCCTGGCCCTCACCGGCTACGAGCAGGTCCGCTCGGTCGTCGCCGCCCTCGCCGGCGACCGTGAGTCCGCCGAACGCGTCGAGCTCGTACTCCCCGAGACCGGGGTCTGCGGCGGCGCCGGCCTCTTCGACCAGCCCGCCGACACCTCGACCGACGACGGCGGCTGCTGCGCGAGCCCGACGGCGCTCCAGATCGGCGTCGGAGCGCCGGCCGTCTCCGGCGGCTGCTGACCCGCCCCATCCACCCACTCCAGCTGGAGGAACACGATGTCCCGCGTACAGCTCGCCCTGCGCGTACCCGACCTGGCGGCGTCCGTCGCCTTCTACAGCAAGCTCTTCGGCACCGAACCTGCCAAGCTCCGCGACGGCTACGCCAACTTCGCCATCGAGGAACCGCCGCTCAAACTCGTCCTCGTCGAGGGCGCCGAGAACGAGGACACCCGTCTGGACCACCTCGGCGTCGAGGTCGACACCACCGAGGCGGTGCGTGCCGCCACCGCCCGCCTGGGCGAGGCCGGTCTGCCGACGACGGAGGAGAACGACACCACCTGTTGTTACGCCCTCCAGGACAAGGTGTGGGTCCACGGCCCCGGCCGCGAACCGTGGGAGGTGTACGTCGTCAAGGCGGACGCCGACACCCTGACCAGGCGACAGGGCAGCCCCTGCTGCGCCGACCCGGCGGCCACCGCCGACAACAAGGCGAGTGAACCGGTCGCCGCCGGCGGATGCTGCTGACCTCTCCATGACCGACCTCCACACCCGCGGAGCCGCGACCGGAGCAGGGGACCGGTCGCGGCCCCGCGCCGTCCTGCCCGCACTCTGCGCCACCCAGATCACCGGCTGGGGCATCGTCTACTACGCCTTCCCGGTCCTGAACCCACAGATCACCGCCGACAGCGGCTGGTCCACCGGCGCCACGACGGCGGCGTTCTCGCTCGCCCTCGTCGTCTCCGGGGCCGCCGGAATCCGCGTGGGCCGCATCATCGACGACCGCGGCCCACGCACGGTCATGACGGCGGGCTCCGTGGCCGGGGTCCTGAGTCTGGTGACCGTGGCCCTGGCGCCGAACCTTCCGGTGTTCTTCGCCGGGTGGCTGATGGGCGGGTTGGCCATGGCGGCCACGTTCTACCAGCCCGCGTTCGCCGCCCTCACCCGCTGGTGGGCCCCCGACCACGTCCGCGCCCTCACGATCGTCACCCTCGCCGGCGGCCTCGCGTCCACGGTCTTCGCCCCGCTCACCGCGGCCCTGGCCGACCAACTGTCGTGGCGCGAGACCTATCTGGTGCTGGCGGCGATCCTCGCCGCCGTCACGATCCCGGCCCACGCGATCGCCCTCAGGGCCCCCTGGCCCCCGGCGGCACCCTCCCCGGCCAGTACGGAGGCGAGCCCTGGCTCGGTCGCCCGCAGCCGCCCGTTCCTCCTGCTCGCGGTAGCGTTCACTCTCTCGGCCTTCGCGATGTACGCGGTGGTCGTCACACTTGTCCCGCTTCTGCTCGAACGCGGCTACACCACTTCCCAAGCGGCCTGGGTTCTCGGCCTCGGCGGCGCGGGCCAGACCCTCGGCCGCACGCTCTACGCCCCGCTCGCCCGTCACACCGGTACGACAGTCCGCACCACGACCCTCATCGCACTGGGCGCCCTCACGACCGCGGCACTCGCCCTCACGCCGGGCCCGTACGGCCTGGTGATCGCGGTGTCGATCGCAGCGGGTATGGTCCGCGGCAACCTCACCCTCCTCCAGGCGACCGCGATCACCGACCGCTGGGGCACAGAGCACTACGGCCGACTCTCTGGAGTCCTGGCTGCACTTCCCATGACTGCCTCAGCCCTCGCCCCCTTCGCCGCCGCCCTGCTCGCAGGACCGCTGGGCGGCTATCCAGAGCTGTTCGGAGCGCTCGCTGCCATCGGGTCGGCGGCAGCGCTCGTCGCGACGGCGACATCGGTCCGGGGTGCGAGGTAGACCGAGACGAGCTTCTGTGCCTGGGGGGCGAAGCCGCTAGGCACCCCGCGCCCTCGAAGGAGCTCGCGGAGTGGCTCCGCGACCTGGCACGCATGACCGTGGGCGCTCTGGCAGCGCCTCGGTCCTGACGTATAGGCACAGCGCGCCACGCCATGGGGCATCCGGCGGTGCCGACGCGGGACTACGGCCAGTTCGGGATGAACTCGACCAGGTCTCCGTGGCATTCGGCAAGATCGGAGAGCAAGACCCCAATGATCAGGGCGATCGGTCCGTCCTGGCATGCGGCTTTCGCCCGTGGGCTCCGGCCCTTCGTGGTAAGAGTGGCAGAGGCCATCGGGGAACGACGTGGCATTCACGGCAGCGGCCTCGGGAGCCACAGGGTGGGGGAGCGTGGGGTGGCAGTGTTCGAGGTCCTGAAGCCGGAGGACCCCCGGATGGTGGGGCGTTACCGGCTCGTCGCACGGCTCGGCGCGGGTGGCATGGGCCTGGTGTATCTGGCGCGCTCGCCGGGTGGCCGCCCGGTAGCGGTGAAGGTGGTTCGCCCGGAGTTGGCCGAAGACGACGACTTCCGGCGCCGCTTCGCCCGTGAGGTGACCGCCGCCCGCAGGGTGAACGGGGCCTTCACCGCCGGCGTGGTCGACGCCGATGTGGAGGGTTTCCCGGCCTGGCTGGCCACCGTCTACATCCCCGGTGTCGCCTTGGAAGAGGCGATCGCCGGGCACGGTCCCTGGCCCGTCCGGTCCGTGATCGCCCTGGGCGCCGGGATGGCCGAGGCGCTGGAGGCGATCCATGCCGTCGGGGTCGTCCACCGCGACCTCAAACCCTCCAACATCCTCCTGGCCGCCGACGGCCCGAGAGTGATCGACTTCGGCATCTCGGTCGCGAGCGGGGCCGGCGCACTGACACCCACCGGCTCGACCATCGGCACGCCCGGCTTCATGTCCCCCGAGCAGCTCACCGGTCAGCCGGTCGGACCTGCCAGCGACGTCTTCGCCCTCGGCGCGGTGCTGGCCTACACCAGCACTGGCGCCGGACCGTTCGGCACCGGCACTCCGCACGCCCTGCACTACCGCGCTGTGCACGAACCCCCCAACCTCGCCTCTCTGCCACCCGACCTGTGCGAGGTGGTGGCCGCTTGCCTGGCCAAGGATCCCGGCGAGCGCCCCACTGTCGCGCATCTCCTCGACCGGCTCGCCTCCACGGACGGAGCCGGTGTGGACACGGCCACCGTCGTGCTGCTGGCCGAACCAGGCTGGATGCCAGACCAGGTGGCACGGCTGGTGCAGGCACACACGGCTACGGACCTGCCCGGCACCCCACCATCCGAGCAGCCGAGCCCCGCTCCGGCAATCGGCCCGCCACTCACCCCCGGGTCGCAGCGGACTCCATCCCGGACCACGGAACAGCACTGTCCCGCCCCCTCGGTCCCGCAGCAGCCCGCACCCACCTCGGCAGCAGGGCCGTTGGGCGTCATCCCGCCGCGTGCCGGACGTCGCCCCGAACCTGTACGTCCGATCACTGGACGCCGCACCGTCCTCGGCCTGGCAGGCACCGCTCTCACCGTGGGAGTCGGCCTCACCGGCTGGAAACTCACCGACGACGCCTCGGACTCCGGCGCCAGGACTTCGAAGTCACCCAGCGAGTCCCCCTCACCGAGCGCCACCCCTTCCCCGGACACCGGTACCCCCGGCAGCGGCGACTCCAGCAGTCCGAGCGGCGGTAAGGACACGGGCACGGGGAGCGAGCTCGCGAAGACCACCGACATCCCAGTCGGCGGTGGCAAGATCTTCCCAAGCAAGCGTGTGGTGGTGACCCAGCCCGAGGCGGGCACGTTCACGGCGTTCTCGGCGACGTGCACCCACTCGGGCTGTGCGGTGTCGAACATCGCCCATGGGGTCATCAACTGCCCGTGCCACGGCAGTGCGTTCTCGATCACCGACGGCAGCGTGCAGAGGGGGCCGGCGACGATTGCGCTGCCCGCACAGGAGATCTCGGTGGATGGCGACGCGATCAGACTGGCCTGACCGAGCCGGCCTCGCGGGCGGCAACCGCAACGAGGTCACCCAGCTCACGCCCCTGCTCGATGCCGTCCCACCAGTCCGAGGCCGGCCCGGGCGGCCTCGCCGCAAGCCTCCGTCGGTCTTCGCCGGCCGCGGCTACGACCACGACATCTACCGTGACCCGGACCGGGCCCGTCGGATCCTCCCCGTCATCGCTCGCTGCGGCACAGCGCACGGGAGCGGTCTGGGCGCCTACAGATGGGTGGTCGAGCGCACCTTCGCCTGGCTCCACGGCTTCGTGTCCGCGCCCCAAACCCGTTCACCTACGTCGACAACCCCTTCACCCTCCAGGATCCGCTCGGCCTGACGCCGTGCGACGAGACCGACCCCACCTGGGGCGGTCGCGTCCGGTTCAGCACCGGACCGGGAGGCCGGTCCGGCACCATGCGGGCGAAGATCGAACCAGGCATGACGGGTGGCACGACCAGGCCGCCGACGAACGTCGTCGGCTACCAGAAGTACAAGAAGTGGAACAAGACCCACCTGCTCGGCGCCCAGATCGGCGGCTCCGACAAGGACACCCGCAACTTCGTGGCCATGCACCGCAATGCCAACAGCCCGGTCATGAAGGCGATCGAGGACCAGATCCGACACGCCGTGGACAAGAACCACGAGACGATCAACTACACGGTGACCCCGATCTACCGGACGAACGACCCGACCGACTTGGTCCCGATCGGCCTGTCGATCCACACCACCGGAAACAAGGGGTTTCAGTGCACCCCCTACGAAGGCGCGTCCCCGACCAACCACATCACCTCCTGAACGCCCCCAAGCCTTGAGCCCTCACCCGGAGACACCCTGATGCACCCTGACGTGGAACAGCTCACCCGCGTCGTCCCGCCGCCGGCAGAGCGTCAGCCGCGGGCCTGGCCCGGGGTCGAGGCCCGCCTGGGCAGCGCCCTGCCGGAGGACTTCAAGGATCTGGTCGACACCTACGGCGGGGGCGTCTTCGACGAGACGATCTGGATCCTGGAGCCCGACTGCGCCGACCTCGACTACGACCTCCTGGCCATGAAGGCGGAGCGCGCCAAGGTGCTGGCCCGGCTGTGGGAGATCGGTCTCGAGCACCGTCCCGAGCAGCTGGAGGACGACGGTGCGGGGCTGCTTCCCTTCGCGTACATCGAGGGACGGGCGCCTACCTCTACTGGCTCACCGGCGAGAGCGTGCGCCCCGAGGACTGGACCGTCCTGGCGAACGCGGGCCGCGGACCGGAGTGGGAGTACCACCCGGTGCCGAGTGCCCGGTTCATCCTCTCCGTACTCACCGGCGATGCCCACTCCGACATCCTCGACAACCTGCCGGTCCACGACCACACCTTCGATCCGAACGACGAGATCCTGGGCGGCTGACGGGCGCGGGCATACGGGGGTGCGCTCTCCACCAGCGGCGGGATCGAGCCGCCAGCCGGCGCACTGGCTGGAGAATCTCCAGATGACGGACCTCAGTAGTGCGGGTGTGCCGTCGACCGGTGCCGGTTTCCTCCGCGGTCGGCTCGATGCCTCCGGCGGCGACCTTGTCCAGTATCGCCAGACCTGCGGGGCTGACCTTGCCGAACACCGTGTAGATCGGTCGCAGCGCGGAGTCGCCGTAGACGACGAAGAACTGTGAGCCGTTCGTGTTCGGGCCGGCGTGGCCATCGCCAGCAGGCCACGTCCGTATCTGGATGCTCTGCCGGACGAAGGCCTGGGTGCGGGATCCGTGGCTCCGCTCGTTCTCAGTTGCTCAGCCAGGCTATGTGATGCGGCGGCAGCTTCCGAGCGGCGCGGTGCCACGGGGGTTGTCCGACGAGCACAGGGGGGTCTGGCTGCCGCACGCGTGTCGACCGATCAGGAGTGGTCAACGTTGTTGCGACCGCTGGAGAACCGCCCAGGACGAGAATCCGGAGCCCTGACCACCGGCCCGCCCCGTCGCGTGGGAACGCGTCCAAGGGCCCAATCCGAGAGTTCGCCCCAGGCAGACAGGAAGAAGCGGGGAGGGCCTGGTGGACAGGGGCGAAGGGATGTCAACGTAGACACCTTCTCGAAAATGTCCAGGTCAGAGAGGTGTATGCCCATGGAGTTGCCGTTGTCCTCCACCACTACCGCTCGGGACCTCATCGACCGGCTGTCCGCGGTCGACCCCGACACCCCTGTGTGCCTCGCCATCAACCCACTCTTCCCCTTCCGTCATGGCATCGGCGACGTGATCGCCGCGCAGGACGCGCTCGGTCGTACGACGGTCTACGTGACGGGGAACGGGGATCAGCAGGGCCCCGTCCCGCCGGAGGTTGCCGTCGCCGCTGGCTGGCACGAGCCGACGGAAGCACCCCGCCGCTCGCGCACCGGGATCGCCGCGCGGTAGCCCCACCCCCACCGCCTGGAGGCGCCCCTGAACCCGAACCACCCCTTCCGTTCCTCCCGCCCGGCCTACTGGGTGCTTCCGCGCCACTTGGCCGGAGACGACGACGAACTCGCCGACCGCGTGGCCGTTCCTCTCGTGGACGCCGGGTGGTCGACCTGGACGACGGCTCGCTCCACCCTGCTACACCTCAGTCCTCGCGGACTCGCCGGGGCGCGCCCGCCGCGCGGGGCAGAGCATCGAGGTCCTCTTCCGGCACTACGCCAACTTCCTGGCGGCGTGCGAGAGCAGGCCAACCGCCTCATCGAGCAGTCCATGAAGGAGTGGGACCGCGTCAGCCGCGGTCAGGCGACTGATCGGTGAGTCCCGAGTTTGGTCCGTGACTGGTCCGGAAGTGCTGGTCAGGACTGGGACACGGGCGGGAGGAAATGGGAGTTTCGGCGCAGACGCGACCCCTCCCTTTGCGGTGCGAGTGAGGGGCGCCTGACGGGCGAAAGCCCAGGTCAGGCGCCTCCTTTGGTGTCCCTAGAAGAACCCGAGCTTCTTCGGGGAGTAGCTCACCAGCAGGTTCTTCGTCTGCTGGTAGTGGTCCAGCATCATCCGGTGGGTCTCGCGGCCGATGCCCGACTGCTTGTAGCCGCCGAAGGCCGCGTGGGCCGGGTAGGCGTGGTAGCAGTTGGTCCAGACGCGGCCCGCCTGGATGGCGCGGCCCGCGCGGTAGGCCGTGTTCGTGTCGCGGGTCCAGAGGCCGGCCCCCAGGCCGTACAGGGTGTCGTTCGCCGTGCTGATCGCGTCGTCGAAGTCCGTGAACGAGGTCACCGCCACCACCGGGCCGAAGATCTCCTCCTGGAAGACCCGCATGCGGTTGTCCCCCTCGAAGATCGTCGGCTGGACGTAGTAGCCGCCCGCCAGGTCGCCGCCGTGCTCGACCACCTGGCCGCCCGTCAGGATCCGGGCCCCCTCCTTCTGGCCGATCTCCAGGTACGAGACGATCTTCCGCAGCTGCTCGGCCGACGCCTGTGCGCCGATCATCGTGTCGGTGTCGAGCGGGTGGCCCGGGACGATCTTCTCCGTGCGGGCGATCGCCGCCTCAAGGAACTCGCCGTAGTGGCCCCGCTGGACGAGCGCGCGCGAGGGGCAGGTGCAGACCTCGCCCTGATTGAGGGCGAACATCGTGAAGCCCTCCAGCGCCTTGTCGCGGAAGTCGTCGTCCGCCGCCCACACGTCGTCGAAGAAGATGTTCGGCGACTTGCCGCCGAGTTCCAGCGTCACCGGCTTCAGGTTCTCGGAGGCGTACCCCATGATCAGCCGGCCCGTCGAGGTCTCGCCGGTGAACGCGATCTTGGCGACGCGCGGCGAGGACGCGAGCGGCTTGCCGGCCTCCTCGCCGAACCCGTTGACGATGTTGAGGACGCCCGGCGGCAGCAGGTCCGCCACCAGCCCCAGCCAGAAGTGGATCGAGGCCGGGGTCTGCTCGGCCGGCTTGAGGACCACCGCGTTGCCCGCGGCGAGCGCGGGCGCCAGCTTCCAGACCGCCATCAGGATCGGGAAGTTCCACGGGATGATCTGCGCCACCACTCCCAGCGGCTCGTGGAAGTGGTACGCCACCGTGTCGTCGTCGATCTCGCTGAGCGCACCCTCCTGCGCCCGCAGCACGCCCGCGAAGTAGCGGAAGTGGTCGATCGCGAGCGGGATGTCGGCCGCCAGCGTCTCCCGGACCGGCTTGCCGTTGTCCCAGCTCTCCGCGACCGCCAGCTCCTCCAGGCGGCTCTCCATCCGGTCCGCGATCCGCAGCAGCACGGCCGCGCGGTCCGCCGGCGCGGTCCGCCCCCACGCGGGAGCGGCCGCGTGCGCCGCGTCGAGGGCGCGCTCCACGTCCTCGGCGGTGCCCCGCGCGACCTCGGTGAACGGGCGGCCGTCCACCGGACTCGGGTTCTCGAAGTAGCGGCCGAGCGCCGGAGCGACGTACGCGCCGCCGATCCAGTGGTCGTACCGGGCCTCGTACGACATGAGCGCGCCCTCGGTACCGGGTGCGGCGTAACGGGTCATGGGCAGGGCCTCCCTCGGACGCGCCGGCCGTCCCTGACCGACGTCACCGCCGAGTGTGCGGACCCGGAGGTTGCAACACCGTTGCACCGGCGGACAGTTCCGCCTCCAGGAAGTCGAGGCGCGCCCGTACGGGCGGGAGCTGGGCCGCAGGCACCGCCGCGCACAGCGCCCGCCAGACCACCAGGTCGTCCTCGCCCCAGCCGCTGTACGCCCAGTCCGCGAGCAGCCCGGGGTCCCCCCGGTCGACCAGTGCGGCCCGCAGCCGGCCCGCGAGACGCTCCCGCAGGCGTACGACACCGGGGGCGAGCGAGGCCGGAAGCAGGGGGCCCGCGTACGTTCCGGCCGCCGCCGAGACGGCCCCCGCGGCCAACCGCCGGTCCACCGCCGCGAAGTCCGCGTCCGTGCCGTCCGCGAGCCGGTACGGCCGCGACCGCAGCAGCTCCGGCCCCAGCAGCGCCCGCAGCCGCGACAACTCGGCCCGCAGCGTCACGGGGGTCACGGACTCGTCCTCGTAGAGGAGGGTCAGGAGCTCCTCGCCGCCGAGGCCCTCCGGGCGGTGTGCGAGCAGGACGAGGATCTCGCTGTGCCGCCGGCTCAACCGGGTTTGGCGCCCGTCGAGCGTCAGGACGGCCTCGTCGCGGCCGAGCGCGGCGAGGCTCGCCCGGCCCGTCGTTGGTGCCGGAGCGAGGAGCGCGAGCTGCGACTCCGCCGCCCGCGCCACCGCCTGGACGAAGCCGAGACTGTGCGGATGGGCGAGCCGGCTCCCGCCGGTGATGTCGATCGCGCCGAGCACGCGCCCGCTGCGCGGGTCGTGCACGGGGGCCGCGGCGCAGGTCCACGCCCGCACCGGGTGCCGGAAGTGCTCGGCGGCGACCACCTGCACGGGCCGGTCGACGGCCAGGGCGGTCCCGGGCGCGTTGGTGCCGGCGGCCGCCTCCGACCAGCGGGCCCCGGCGACGAAGTTCATCCCGCGCGCCTTACGGAGCGTGGCCGGGTGCCCCTCGACCCACAGCATCCGCCCGGCGGCGTCGCAGACGGCGAGGAGATGCTCCCCGTCCGTCGCGTACGCCCCCATCAGCTCCCGGACGACCGGCATCGCGGCCGCGAGGGGATGGCCGTCCCGGAGGTCGGCGAGCTCGTCCTCGTCCAGCTCCACGCGGGCCGCTCCGTCCGGACTCACCCGCGCGCGTGCGGAGCGCCGCCACGAGGCCGCGACCAGCGGCCGGACCTCCCCGGTCTCCGGTATTCCGGCCGGAGTCCCGGGATCCGGCCGGCCCGGCCCGGAGGCGCCGCCCGGCCGCGGGACCGCGGCGGCCGGTGCCGCGGGCGTCGATGGTCCGCAGTCGGCCGGCCGGTTCCCCGACGCCGTCCGTCCTGGTACTCGTCTCCCGCTCAACTCGGCCTCCTCGTCGAGGTCGTCCCGGCCCGTCCGGCTCATCGTCATGCCCGGGGACGCCGTCGACAAGCGTCGCGGCGCCGGTTCCGCCCACCCTGTCCGGGACCGGCCCCCGACCGCTCACGTAGAGTGGGGCTCGGGCCGTGACTGGCGCTTGAGGTGGATCACCACCGGGGAGCGGCCCGGCGGAGGCGTTCCCGACCGGCGCGACCGCACCGATGCCGTGCGCCTGGGCGACCACCTGTCAGAGACGACGCCCAGGAGTTTCCGTGTCCACCAGCACCGCCACCCTCATGGACGGCACCGCCCTCGCCCGCCGCACCGTCGAGGAGACCGCCGCCCGCGCCGCCGAGGTGACCCGCCGCACCGGGGTCACGCCCTGTCTCGCGACTGTCCTGGTCGGAGCGGACCCGGCCTCGGTCACCTACGTGAAGATGAAGCAGAACCGCTGTGCGAAGGCCGGAATCCGTTCCCGGCACGTGGAACTGCCCGCGACCACGACCACCGCCGAACTCGTCGCCGCGATCACGGCCCTCTCCGAGGACCCCGAGGTCCACGGCATCCTCCTCCAGCACCCCGTCGGCCCGCACATCGACGAGCGCGCCGCCTTCGAGGCCATCGCCCCGGAGAAGGACGTCGACGGCGTCACCATGGCCTCCTTCGCCGCCATGGGCTTCGGCCTGCCCGGCTTCGTCTCCTGCACGCCCGGCGGCATCATGCGCCTCCTCGACGCGTACGGCGTCGAACTCCGCGGCAGGCGCGCGGTGGTCGTGGGCCGCAGCGCGATCCTCGGAAAGCCGGCCGGTCTGCTCCTCCTCGGCCGGGACGCCACCGTCACGTACTGCCACTCCCGTACCGAGGACCTCTCCTCGGTCGTCCGCGAGGCCGACGTCCTCGTGGCCGCGGTCGGCAAGCCGAACTTCATCAAGGGCGCGGACATCAAGCCCGGTGCCGTCGTCGTCGACGCCGGCTACAACCCGGGCAACATCGGCGACGTCGACTTCGCCTCGGCCGCGGAGCGCGCCTCGCTCATCACCCCCGTGCCGGGCGGCGTCGGCCCCATGACGATCGCCGTGCTCCTCGCCCAGACCGTCGAGGGCGCCGAGCGTCAGCTCGGCCTGTAGGACCGGATCGTGACGGGGCGACGGAAGGAGGGAGGGGCGCGACCGGGGGGTGCGTTGGTCACGTTTCTGTACAGGCCGTTCCCCGCGGCCTTAAAAAGGTGGCCGCGGAGCCGCGGAGCGGCGAACCTTGAACCCGTGCCCCACCCGTCCACTCCCGCCCCGCCGCCCGACCGCCGCCCCGAAGAGCCCGAACCGCTCGGCCGTCCCGCCCCGCTGCCCGAAGCCCTCGACGGGTCCGGTCGATCCGTCGAGTCGGGTCGCTCCGGCGAGCCCGCCGACTCGCCCCGGTGCGGCGAGCCCGTCGCGTCAGACCGGGCCTACGAGCCCGGCGAGCCCGCCGAGTCGGCCTGGTTCGGCGAGCCCGCCGAGCGAGACCGGACCCGCGAGCCCGCGGAGCCAGATCGGACCGGCGAGCCCGCAGAGCGAGATCGGACCGGCGAGCCCGCCGAGCCCGCCGACTGGCCCCGGACCGGCGCGCTCGCCGCGTCGGACCGGGCCCGCAAGTCCCGCCACCGCGACGCTTCCCGCCCGTCCGCCTCCTCCGACGCCCCCGGGCATTCCGGCCCGTCCGGCGCGACAGCCGCCTCCGACGCCCGCGGTGCCGGTGCGGACGCCCCCACCGGCGCCGACAGCGGTTGGTCCCCCCGTCTCGTCCGCCTCGGCGCGCCCCGTCCCGGACCGGCCGCCAGAGGCGCCCGCCGCTTCGGCGTGCCGCTCGTCCCGCTGCTCGTCGCCGGGCTCGTGGCGACGGCGTTCGTTGCCGCGCGGGGCGGGACCGAGCAGAGCCCGTCCGCCGGCGGACGCCCCGGCGGGGACCGGATCGGCGTGCCGTCACCGGTCGGTTCCGACGGAGGCACCGCCGAGGCCACCCCGCCGGCCGGCCGGGCGCCGACCGCCACGGGGACCGCCGGCACCGGAACGGACGGCGGCCGTGCCGCCGACACGCCGACCGCGGGCGCGTCCGCCGCGCCGACCCGCACCGCCGCCCCGCGCCGGACGGGCGAGCCCCGGAAGGCCTCCTCGACGCCCACCCGGACCGGTGGCACCCCCGCCGCACCCCGGCGGACCCGACCCGCGACGCAGGGCGGCGCCGCGCCGCGCCCGGTCTCCTTCGAGGCGCTGCGCGTCGGCGAGTGCTTCGACATCGACCGCGGCGCGCCCGGCACGGCGGTCCGCCGGTCGTGCGACACGCCGCACCACGCCGAGCTGGTCGCGCGGCTCCGGCTGACCGGCCGCCACGCCACGGACACGGCGATCCGCGAGGCGGCCGCGCTGCTCTGCCGCGCACCCCTGCGCGGAAAGGCCGCGCGGCAGCCGATCGGTACGCGCTGGACCACCTTCGTCCAGTACCCGTACCGGACGAGCTACCTCCTCGGTTCGGACGCCGTCGCCTGCAGTCTGGCCGCCACAGGCGGCGGCACCCTCAGCCGGCCGCTCCAGTAGCCGCGGAGGACAGGGCCGTCGCCAGCGCCGTCGCCGGGTCGCGGTCCGCGGGCCCGGCGGGGGACCAGCGGGCACCGTCCTTCAGATAGGGCCACCAGCGCCCGTCCTCCCCGAGCCGCAGCTGCGCCTCCGCCCCCACCACCGTCCAGCGCGCGCCGGCGGACCGCCGGAGGACCGGACGCTCGTCGTCCTCCCAGGCCTCCGCGAGCCGCGCTCCCGCCCACGCGAGCGCCTCGGCGTCCGGCGTCCACTCCTCCTCCAGTACGGCGAGGGCGGCGGCGCCTCCGAACCGCCACGCGCGCGTGGCGAGGTCCATCTCCGTGCGCGTCCGGCCGGAACCCGCGGTCAGCCGTGCCGTGATCCACGGCACGGGGGAGCCCGCGGCGAGCCGCACCGCGTCCTGGGCGACCGTCGGCGGCGCCGGGGACACGCCGGACCCGCCCGCCGGGGTACGGACGTCCCGTGCCCCGCTCGGCGGCGCTCCGCCGGGCGGGTCCCCGGCCGCCAGGGCCTCGACCAGCATCCGGTGTGCGCGGCCCGCCGCGTCCGACGCGAGGAACTCCAGTGCCGTCGGGTCGACGCCCGGCTCCGGGTCCGTCTCCGCCTCCAGGGACGGCGACTGGCCCGGCGCGGGCTGGGCGACCGGAGGCGCGGGCAGCGGCGGCACCAGGAACCCCGCCGCGTAGGCCTCCTCCGCCGACACGCCCGGCATCCCCCCGACCTGCCCGGCCGTCTCCGCGACCGGGGCGCCCTCCGCCCCCCGACCGCCGCGCGCAGCCCGGGAGGCGCTCCGCTCCTGCAACTGGTCGAGGAGGAGGCGCTCGCCACGGCCCCGCATGAGGAGCAGGACGAACGGGTCCTCGTCGAGCAGCCGGGCCACCTGGTAGCAGAGCGCCGAGGTGTGCGGGCAGTGGTCCCACGCCTCGCAGCCGCACTGCGGTTCGAGGTCGCCGATCCCCGGCAGCAGGTCGAGGCCGGCGGCCGCCGCGTCCTCCACCAGATGCGGCGGCATCTCCCGGTCGAGGAGCGCGGCGATGTGGCCCGCGCTGTCGACGGCGAGGTCCAGCAGCCGCTCCCACTCCTCCGCCGAGAACTCCCGCACCAGGACGTCGCTGCGGTGCGCGGTGCCGTCGGGGTCCTGCACCACGGCGGTGATCCGCCCGGGCCGCACCGACACCGCCCCCACCGCTCCCGCGCGCGCGTGCCGCCGTCCGGCCTTGAGCTGCCGGCCGTCGAGCGCGGTGTCCTCCAGCGCCTTCAGCCAGGTCAGCCCCCACCAGGTCCGGGCGAAGGACCCGCCCCGCGCGGGCGGGAGCGCCGCGAACGTCCGCTCGTCACCCTCGTGTCCGTACCCGCTCATCGCGCGTCACCCCGCAGTCGTACGAGCTCCGCCAGCTCGGCGTCGGTCAGTTCGGTCAGCTCCGGCGGGGTGTCGCCGCCGGTGCCCAGGACCGTGTCCGCCAGCTCCCGCTTGCGGTCGAGCATGGCGGCGATCCGGTCCTCGACGGTTCCTTCGGCGATCAGCCGGTGCACCTGCACCGGGCGGTCCTGCCCGATCCGGTAGGCGCGGTCGGTGGCCTGGGCCTCCACCGCAGGGTTCCACCAGCGGTCGTAGTGCACGACGTGTTCGGCCCGGGTGAGGTTGAGCCCCGTACCGGCCGCCTTGAGGGAGAGCAGGAAGACGGGGACCTCGCCCGACTGGAAACGGGCGACCATCGCCTCGCGCTCGGCGACCGGCGTACCGCCGTGCAGGAACTGCGTCCGCACGCCGCGCGCCGCCAGGTGCGCCTCCAGGAGCCTGGCCATCCCCACGTACTGGGTGAACACGAGGGTGCACGCCCCCTCGGCGAGGATGGTGTCGAGGAGTTCGTCGAGGAGCTCCAGCTTGCCCGAGCGGCCCTCGATCCTCGGCCGGTCCTCCTTGAGGTACTGGGCGGGATGGTTGCAGATCTGCTTGAGCCCGGTCAGCAGCTTGACGACCAGACCGCGCCGCGCCATGCCGTCGGCCTCGGCGATCGCCGCCAGGGTCTCCCGCACCACCGCCTCGTAGAGGCCGGCCTGTTCCGGTGTCAGGGAGACGGTCCGGTCGGTCTCCGTCTTCGGCGGCAGCTCGGGCGCGATGCCGGGGTCCGACTTGCGGCGGCGCAGCAGGAACGGGCGGACCAGTGCCGCGAGTCGGGCGGCGGCGGCCGGGTCCCGGCCTCCCTCCACCGCGGCGGCGAACCGGGTCCGGAACGCCCCCAGGGTGCCGAGCAGCCCCGGAGTGGTCCAGTCGAGGATCGCCCACAGCTCCGAGAGGTTGTTCTCCACGGGAGTGCCGGACAGCGCCACGCGTGCGCGTGCCCCGATGGTCCGCAACTGCCGTGCCGTCGCCGAGTACGGGTTCTTGACGTGCTGCGCCTCGTCCGCGACGACGAGACCCCAGTTCCGCCCGGCGAGCCGCGCCGCGTCGAGGCGCATGGTCCCGTAGGTGGTGAGGACCACGTCGCCGTCGGCGAGCCCCTCCAGGTCCCGGGTCGCGCCGTGGAAGCGGCGCACCGGTGTGCCGGGTGCGAACTTCCCGATCTCGCGCTGCCAGTTGCCCATGAGGGAGGTCGGGCACACGACGAGGGTGGGACCGGCGGAGGCGGGGTCGGTCTGGCGGTGCAGATGCAGCGCGATGACCGTGACGGTCTTGCCGAGGCCCATGTCGTCGGCGAGGCAGCCGCCCAGACCCAGCGAGGTCATCCGGTGCAGCCAGTCGAGTCCGCGGAGCTGGTAGTCGCGCAGCGTCGCGGTGAGCGCCGCGGGCTGGGAGACCTGCGGCCGACCGCCCTCCGGGTCGGCGATCCGCTCCCGCAGCCGCTCCAGCCAGCCGCTCGCCGCCACCTCGACGGGCCGGCCGTCGACCTCCGTCGTGCCGGTGAGGACGGCCGAGAGGGCTTCCACCGGGGTCACCGGGCGGTCCTGCCGGGAGCGGGCCAGGCGCACCTCTGCCGGGTCGACGAGGACCCACCGGTCGCGCAGGCGGACCAGCGGCCGCCCGGCCTCGGCGAGGAGGTCGAGTTCGGCGCGGGTCAGCTCCTGGCCGCCGACGGCGAAGCGCCAGTTGAAGCCGAGCAGGGCGTTCGCGGAGAGGAAGGACGGGAGGCCCCCGGCGGAACGTCCCTCGTCCGGCGCCCCGTCGGGGCCGGGCGCCATGGCGTCGACCCCTCCGGCGCCGGCCGTCCCGGCGGGTGATCCGTGGTCAGCGGTCCCGTCGTGGGCGCGGGCGGAGTCCGGTCCGTCCGTCGCGGCGCCGTCCAGGGGACCGACCACGGCACTGGCCGTGAGCCGGTCCGCGAGTTCGCGCGGCCAGTGCACCTGGACGCCCGCGGCGGCCAGGGCCCGGCCCGCCGTGCCGAGCAGTTCCGCGACGTCCTCGTCGTCGAGTCCGACGGTGTCGGGCACCGCCGCCGAGAGGAGCGGGGCGAGCGGCGGCCAGGCACGGGCGGCGCGCCGCAGGGCGAGGAGGGCGTCCATGCGGACCCGGGGGCCGAAGGCGGCCGCCGTCCGGCCCGAGCCGGCCCACACCTCGGCCGCGTCCGCCACCAGGGTCGGGTCGGCGACCCCCCGCAGCTGGAGGACCGCGCGGAAGTCCGGGGCCTTCTCCGACTCGGCGGTGAAGCCCGGGAGTTCGAGCCGGAGCGAGAGCCGGACGCCCGCGTCGTGCACCGCCGCCACATCGGCGGCCCACGCCCGCTGTTCGGGGATCGGATGCGGCGCGTCGGCGGCGAAGGCGGGACCACCCGCGGCGAGCGGCGCGGCCGGGGTGCGGGGGAGGGCGTCCGCCACGGCGTCGGCGAACGCCCGCAGCAGCGCCTCGGGTTCGGGCAGCAGCAGCGGCTCGTCCGGCGAGAGGGGTACGGCGTGGGCCTCGGGAGGCATCGATGCCGCGAGCGTCCGCAGGGCGGCGAGCTCCTCGGGGCCGAGCGGACCGGCGCGCCAGGCGTCGAGGTCACCCGGGGTGAGGCCGGGCAGCAGCAGACCGCGGGAGACGAGGTCGAGGGCGAGGAGCACGGCGGCGCCCCAGAAGGCGCTCGAAGGCGACGCGTCGTCGGAGAAGCGGGCCCGCGCGAGCAGCGGCAGGGCGTCCCGTACGGGGAGGACACGCGCGGGAACGGCCACCGGCCGGAGGGTCTCCCCGTCGACGACCGTGATGTCGACGACGGTGCGGGCGGTGGTTCCGGCGGTGTCGCCGCCCGCGGGCTCGACGGTGTCGACACCGGCGGCGTCCGAACCGGCGCCGGTGGGCGGATCCGGGTCGTCGTCCTCCGGCGACCAGAAGGCGATCAGGCCCGCGCGGGGCGGCTCGGCGGGGAGGAAGACGACGGAGTGGCGGGCGAGTTCATCGGGTCCGTGCGACAGCGACAACGCATTCCTCAAATTTGACTACCTGACGTCCGAGCGGCCGAGGGTACCTCACCACCCGGCCGGAACGTGGATGTTTCCGGGCGTGATCCACACCACACCCGCCTCCGAGGTCGGGACCCCTCGCCGCCGGGGGTGGGGATCCCCCCACCCCCGGCCCCCGGCGCGCCCCCTCCCCGGGTCGGGTGGTGACGCCATGGCTCCGGCAGGGGGCCGATCCGTACGTTCTCGGTGGGCGCCGGACCAGCCGCGTCCGCCGCCCCGGCACCGCGACGCGCCGCCCCGTCCCGCCCGTCACCCCGGTCTCCGGGACGCGCCCACCACACCACACCACGCCACCACCACCCCCGCGCGCGGCCGACCCCCTCGACCGTGCCACCGCCCCTTCCGGCGGTGGCACCGACCCTTCCGACCGACAGAAACCGGAGCCCGCCATGTCCCAGGCCACCGTCCTGCCCCCGGCCGCCGCCGCACCCGCCGCCGCGGCGCCCGCCCGCGCCGGGGGCGGCAGCGAGTTCACCCCGCTCCTGCGGTTGGTCAGGTCGCAGGGACTTCTCGAACACCGCCCCGGCTGGTACGCCCGCGGCATCGCGGTCAACCTCCTCGGCATCGGCGCCGTCGTGGTCGCACTCGCCCTGATCGGCCCCTCCTGGTGGGCGCTGCCCCTCGCCCTCCCCCTCGCGCTGCTCTCGGCCCGCGCCGCGTTCGTCGGCCACGACGCGGGCCATGCGCAGATCACCGCGAACCGCAAGGCCGGCCGGATCCTCCAACTCGTCCACGCCAACCTCCTCCTCGGCATGAGCCGGGAGTGGTGGAACGACAAGCACAACCGGCACCACGCCCACCCCAACCACCTCGACAAGGACCCGGACGTCGCGGCCGACATCCTCGTCTTCGCCGAGCACCAGACGACCGGCCGCACCGGACTGCGGGGCTTCCTCACCCGGCACCAGGCCTGGCTGTTCTTCCCGCTGACGACGCTGGAGGGCATCGCGCTCAAGGTGTACGGCGTACGGGCGCTGCTCGCGAAGGACGGCCCCTGCCGCACCCGCAGCGACCGGCTCGTGGAAGGCGCCCTGCTCCTCGCCCACTTCGCCGGCTACACCGCCCTGCTCCTCGCCTTCCTCGCCCCCCTTCAGGCGCTCGTCTTCGCCCTCGTCCACCAGATGCTGCTCGGGGTGCACCTGGGCATGGCCTTCGCCCCCAACCACAAGGGCATGGAACGGCCCGACGAGCACGCCGACGGCGACAGCTGGGGCCATCTCCGGCGCCAGGTCCTCACCTCGCGCAACATCCGGGGCGGAGCCCTGACCGACTGGTTCCTGGGCGGCCTCAACTACCAGGTCGAGCACCACCTCTTCCCCAGCATGCCGCGACCCCACCTGCGCCTGGCCCAGCCGGCCGTCCGTGCGCACTGCGCGGCCCTGGGCATCCCGTACACGGAGACCGGCTTCGTCGACTCGTACCGCCAGGCCCTCGGTCATCTGCACGACGTGGGGGCACCCCTGCGCTCCGAGGCGGCCGAGTAGGGTCGCTGACGGTCACATCCGATGTGATCATCGGTTCGGCGGTCGGTGCTCCGGTCCGCCGGGGAGCGGAGAAGGGGAACCCTCGCCATGAGCGACGGCACGGTCACCACCGTCAGCAGCAACGGCACGTACACGTTCACGAAGCCCAACCGGGCGGGCATCACCCTCCTCGCCGGGCTCGGGGTGGAGGGCGACGTCCACGCGGGCGTGACGGTCAAGCACCGGTCCCGCGTCGCCCAGGACCCCACCCAGCCGAACCTGCGCCAGGTCCACCTCATCCACGCGGAGCTCTTCGACGAGGTCGCCGGAGCGGGCTTCGAGGTCGCCCCCGGCGACCTCGGCGAGAACGTCACCACCCGGGGGATCGACCTCCTCGGCCTGCCGACGGGCGCGCGACTGCACCTCGGCGCGGAGGCGGTCGTCGAGATCACCGGGCTCCGCAACCCGTGCGCCCAGATCGACGCCTTCCGGCACGGACTGCTCAAGCAGGTGCTCGGCCGCGACGAGAACGGCGACGTCGTGCGCAAGGCCGGGATCATGGGAGTCGTTCTGACCGGCGGCGACGTGCGCCCCGGCGACCCCATCCGCGTCGAGCTGCCGGTCGGCCCGCACCGGCCGCTGGAGAAGGTCTGACCCGCGCGCCGCGGCCCGCCGGCGCCGGCACGCGGGCGCGCCCCGGAGACGACCGGCGCACGGCTCGGTGAGGGCCGGGGCGGGCACGGCACGTGGGTCGGCGATACGTGCCCGGGGTCGGTGGAGGCCGGTACGTGCCCGGGGGTGCGGAGGCCGGTACGTGCCCCGGGGGCGGTGAGGGCCGGTACGTGCCCCGGGGTGTGGTGGAGAGCGGTACGCGCTCGGGGAGCGGCGGAGACCGCCGGCCGCCCCGGGGCGCGGTGGAGACCGTCAGTCGCCCCGGGGTGCGGTCGAGGCCGGCATCCGCCCGGGGGACGGTCAGGTCGGTCGGACGGCCATCGCGTCGAGCCCTTCCAGCAGCGCCGGCAGCCGCGGGCCGCGGGCCACCGGCATGACCTCGCCCGGCAGCTCGTCGAGGAGCACGAACGCCATGTCGTCGGGCCGCGCCACCAGCGACCAGCCGGGGCCGTCCGCGCGCAGCGTCCGTACGCCGCCGTCCGCTTCGGTGCCGGAGGACCGGACCCGGCCGACCGGCGGGGGCTCCTCCAGATAGCCGCGGAGCTGGTCGAGGGCCCGGCGGACTCCCGCGTAGGGGTCGGAGGCGGCGTCCGCGGTCGGGGCCGCGTCGGACCGGTCCGCTCCCGTCGCCTCGGCGGCCGGGGGCGCCTGCGGCGCCGGGGCGGGCGTCGCCCGTGCGCGGGACGGCCTCTCGAACCAGGTCATGGGCCTGGGCGCGGCCTCGCCCGGGACGGCCGCGGGTGCGACGGCCGGCGCGGGTGCCGCGGACCGCTCGGGCGGGGTGGCGGTCGTGGACGGGGCCGGGCCCCCGGAAGGCTCTGCCGTCCGGTCGCCGGCCGTCGTCGCCGCCGCGGCTGCGGCCGTCGGCTCGTCGTCCGTCACCTGGCTGCGCCAGGAGGCCCAGTGGCGCCCCACCTCGTCGGCACCGAGACGCCGCTGCGCGGGCCCCCAGACATCGCCGGACGGCGGTACCAGCGGGGCGGGATCGCCTTCCTGGGGTTCCGGGTCGTGCGGGTCCGGCACGCCGGGCGCGCGGGTGACCACCGCGAGGGGCCAGCCCGGCAGCCCGGCGACCACCGAGTCCTCGTCGGGCGACAGGTCGTAGGCCATGCCGCAGTCCCAGGAGGCGATGGCCACGGCGACCAGCGACACGTCGTCGACGACCACCGTCCAGCGGGCGCCGAGCCCGTCCTGGCCGAACACGAGGCCGTAGCCCTCCGCGTCCGGCCGGAGTCCGAGTGCGGCGCAGGCCGCCGGGTAGTCGTCGCCGAGGACGCTCGGGAAGCGCGCGGGCGTCAGCAGTGCCGCGGTCAGCACGTACAGCGCGTCGGCAGCGCCCTCGACCTCGGCCTCGGCGATCGGGTCCGTCCCAGCCACGCATGCCTCCCCATCTGGTTGTCGGCGCACCTTAACCAGTGAGTAGGGAGGCCTGTCCAGAGCCGCGCGTCGTGACCTGCATCGCCGTGCGGCTCGGCCCGGGACTCCCGCGCTCGCGTCCGCCCCGGTCCGTGTCCGCTACGCGTCGGCCGCCGGGCGGGGCGCCGGCCGCTCCCGCAGACCGAGGAGCGAGCGGGCCACCGTCCCCGGTGACTCGTTCCGCTCCCGGGCGAGGGTGAGGAGCGCACGGCAGGCCAGTTCGTTGACCCCGAACGACAGCATCCCGGGGGAGACGCGGCTCGCCGCCTCCTCCGCGCGGGCCGGATCGTCCTCGGCGCACGCGGCCACGTACTCGGCGGCGGCCTCGAAGAGGTTGTGCCCCTGCCGGGGGCGCGGGGGCGCCGGCAGGGCCGCCTCCGGTGTCCGCCGGGCGGACGGAAGGAGCTTGCGCAGTCTTGCGGGTACCCGTGCCACGCCGCACCGCCTCTCCCGGGCACGACTGCCCGGCACGATCCACGGTAGTCAGTGAAGTGCCCGGAAAGAAGGGTGCGTTGAGGCCGTTCGGGAAGCCCCGGGCGGCCCTGCCGGTCCTGGCCGCGGCACGCCGGCCTGCGGGATCAGGAACGGCGGGCCGACGGGGTGTCGGGATGTGCCCGACGGACAGGAGCCGGAAGGGCGGGCCTGCGGGACGCCGAGGCCCGCCCTTCCGGCGGGGCGGAACGGGCCCTAGCCGCCCGCGGTGCCCCGCCGGCCGGGTGGGGCGGCGTCCTTGAGCAGGGGGAGGTTGCGCTCGACGGCCCGTTTCCAGGAGCCGTCGGCGATCATCTTCTCCAGCGCCCGCCGGATGGCGCCCTTGGCGTCGCCGCCCTCCGGGACGCCGATGCCGTACGGCTCGTCGCTCGCGTCGAAGCCGGCGAGCCTGAAGCGGCCCTTGTACGGGTCGCGCGCCGCGTAACCGGCGAGGAGCGTGTTGTCGGTGGTGACGGCATCGACGGCACCCGAGTCGAGGTCGGCGAGACAGGCGCCGTAGGTGTCACGGTTCACGACCTGTGCCTGGGGGGCGAGGGACGTCCTGATCCGGAGCGCGCTGGTGGAGCCGGTCACCGCGCAGACCCTCCGGCCGTTGAGGTCCGTCGGGCGGGTGACGGAGGTGTCGTCCGCGGGGAGCAGGACGTCCTGGTGGGCGGTGAAGTAGGGGCCGACGAAGTCGACCTTCTGGTCCCGGGCGGAGGTGATCGTGTACGTGGCCACGACGAGGTCGACCTCGCCGCCGGTGAGGAGCGATTCGCGGGTGGCGCTCACGGCCTCCTTCCAGACGATGTCGGCGGGATCGTGGCCGAGCGCGCGGGCGACGTAGGTCGCCACGTCGACGTCGAGACCGGCGTAGGTGCCGTCCGTGTTCTTGAAGCCGAGTCCGGGCTGGTCGAACTTGATACCGACGGTGATCGGGCCGCCGTTTCCCGTCGGCGCCGCCCCGGAGGCGCCCGAGGAGGGCGACGACGAGGCGGAGGAACCCTGACCGCCCGGCCTCCCCTCGTCGCCGTCGTGGCCGCCGCCGAGCGGGAGGAGGTTCCAGAGGAGGGCGCCGCTGACGGCGACGGCCACCCCGGCCGCCGCGTACAGGCCGCCGCGCCGCCTGGGGCCCGCGGGGAGCCCGCCCGCCGGCGGTGGAGGCGCGGGGGAGGGGGCTGTGGCGGTGTTCGCGGCGGGATCGACGAGCGGGCGCTGCGGGTGCCCGGCCTCGCGGGGGACGCGGTCCTCCGGCGCCCGCCCCGGCCTCGGGCGGGACGGCTGGGGGGTCGGGCCGCGCTCCTCGCGCGGGGCGGCCGTGCCGGCCGTCTCCTCTGCGCGGGCGAGCATCCGGTCCAGCGCCTCGCCGTCGGGGCGCGCCGCCGGGTCTCGTACGAGCACGGCGGTCAGCACTCCGGTGAGGGCGCCGGCCCGCCGGGGCGGGGGGACGTCCTCGCCGAGGACCGCGGCGAGCGTCGCGAGCGTGTTCGCCCGGCGCAGCGGATGGCGGCCCTCCACCGCGACGTACAGGGTCATGGCCAGCGACCAGAAGTCGGCGGCCGGGCCGCCCTCCTCGCCCCTGACGCGTTCGGGCGCCATGTAGTCGGGGGTGCCGATGATGGAGCCGGCGGCGGTGAGGGCGGTCGCCCCGTGGATCGCCGCGATGCCGAAGTCGGTGAGGACGGGCTGTCCGCCGGGCCGGATGAGCACGTTCGGCGGTTTGACGTCCCGGTGCTGGATGCCCGCCGCGTGCGCCGCCCGCAGCCCCGCGAGGATCCCGCGTCCGAGCGTCGCGGCCTCGCCGACGGAGAGGGCGCCGCGGTCGAGGCGGTCCTGGAGCGAACCGCCGGGCACCAGTTCCATGACGAGCCAGGGATACGTGCCCTCGCCGCCGTCCACGATGTGATGGACGGTCACCACGTGGGGGTGCGCCACGCGTGCGAGTGCCCGGGCCTCGCGCAGCACCCGGACGCGGAGTTCGCTCGCGGCCCCGGGGTCGTACTCGGCCAGCGAGGGGTCGGGCGGGCGGACCTCCTTGAGGGCCACGTCCCGGTGGAGGGCGAGGTCGCGTGCCCGCCACACGGTGCCCATGCCGCCCCCGCCGAGCCGTTCCACCAGCTCGAACCGATCGTCGACCACCCGCGCCACTCACAGCCCCCTCCGTCGGACCGGCCGGTCCGCTCCGACTCTGCCACATCGGGAGGGCAGCTCCGGCCGGATCGGGGAGGGGGCTCACCGCCCGTTCGAAGGGATGCGCCAAGAGACCCGCGGGGTCGCATCGACGTTCGGGCACACGGGTGGTGGCGCGGTCGGCCGGGCCCTCAGGCCTCCCGGACGGCCAGGGCCAGGTAGCGCGCGTCCTCGTCGACGTAGCGCACGAGCCGCCAGCCCGCCTCGCCGAGTACGGGGCGGAGGCGGGGCTCCGCGCGCAGGTCGTCCGGGGTGATCGTGCGGCCGTGGCGGGCCGCGAGGGCCGCCCGGCCGATCGGATGGAAGAGCGCGAGCCGGCCCCCGGGCCGTACGGCGCGCGCGAGTTCGCGCAGATCGGCCACGGGGTCCGCGAGGTGGGAGACGAGCCCCGCCCCGAAGACCGCGTCGAGGACGCCGTCCCGGACCGGCAGCCGTCCGACGTCGGTGAGCAGCAGCGCCGCCGTGCCCTCCGTGCCGCCCCGCCCCGCGGCGACCGCCCGTTCGAGCATCTCGGGCGTGAGGTCGGCGCCCAGCACGGTGCCGGACGGACCGACGGCGGCGCGGAGCGGGGTGAGGGCGCGCCCGGTGCCGCAGCCCGCGTCGAGCACCGCGTCACCCGGGCGCAGGCCGAGCTCCTCCACCGCGGCCGCGTAGGCGGGGCCGTCGTCGGGGAAGCGGCTGTCCCAGTCGGCGGCGCGGGCGCCGAAGAACTCTCGGACGTGTGTGGGGTCGTCGGTCATGAGCCCATGATTCCGCACCCGGAGGAGTGACCGCCCCATGTGCACATGTGGTGCGCACTCTCTGCGTACACGTTCGAGCGCGGTGCGATCGTTCGGGATCAGCTCCCTGTCATATTCCATCAGCTTTCGAAATGCGCCCCAGATGCGCCCCCCGATGCGCACTAGCGTCCCGGAGCCATGGGACACCTGGACCACGCCACCTTCGGCTGGCTGACACCTGCACTGTCGTACGCGATGGCCTGCGTCGGCGCCGCCCTCGGGCTGCGCTGCACGGTCCGCGCCCTCGACGCGACCGGCCGCTCCCGCCGCAACTGGCTGCTCACGGCCGCCTCGGCGATCGGCACCGGCATCTGGACGATGCACTTCGTGGCGATGCTCGGCTTCGGCGTGACCGGCACCGACATCCGGTACGACGTCCCGCTCACCATCCTCAGCCTGGTCGTCGCGATGGCCGTCGTCGGCGTCGGCGTGTTCGTCGTCGGCTACGGACGGGACCCGGTCCGCTCCCTCCTGATCGGCGGACTCACCACCGGGGTCGGCGTGGCGAGCATGCACTACCTGGGGATGGCCGCCCTCCGGCTCCACGGCGAGGTCCGCTTCGACCCGCTGCTCGTCGGACTCTCCGTGGTCATCGCCGTCGTCGCCGCCACCGCCGCCCTGTGGGCGGCCCTCCACATCCACGCGCCCGCGGCCGTCGCCGTCGCCTCGCTCGTCATGGGCGCGGCCGTCAGCAGCATGCACTACACCGGCATGCTCGCCGTGCGGGTGGACGTGGCCCCCTCCGCCGCGCCCCTTCCCGGCGCCACCGTCATGCAGTTCATCTTCCCGCTCGCCGTCGGCCTCGGCTCCTACCTCTTCATCACCTCCGCGTTCGTCGCCCTCTCGCCGACGGCCGGGGAACGGGCGGCCTACGCCTCGGCGGGCCGCCTCACCGACGAGCGAGCAGTGGACGTCGCACCCCCCGGCTTCCACCCCGCCCCGCCCCTCCGCACCCCCACGAGCTGAACCCGACCCCGCACGCCGCGCACCAGAGACCGCCGCAGCCGGAACGAGGAGGCCATGCGAACTCCCCGCAGGACCAACGACGCAGAGGCGCCGGCGCCGCCGTCGGCGGCCGCGCGCGGGCGGCGCGCACACGCCGGCCCGCCTGCCGACGAGCAGGGCGGACCCGCCCCAGACACCCCCGCGCGCACCGCCGGCGCGGGACACGCGGCGGGCCCCGCCCCCGGGGCACGCGCCCTCCTCGCCACCGGCCGTACCACCGGCGGTCCCTCCGCCGCCGCGGCGCACGGCACCCGAACCCCGGACCCGCGGCGCGGCCTGCGGCCCCGCACCGTCCGCGCCAAGATCGTCTCGCTGCTGATGGTCCCCGTCGTGTCGCTCCTCGCCCTGTGGGGCTTCGCCACCGTCACCACCGCCCAGGACGTCGCCCGCCTCCGCCAGCTCCAGCGCGTCGACGCCGAGATCCGGCTGCCCGTGACGGACGCCCTCGCCGCCCTCCAGGACGAACGGCGGGCCGCCGTACGGCAGGTCGCCGCGCCCGGCGCCACCCGGTCGGCCGAGCTCAAGGACCGCATCCGCCGCACCGACGAGGCCGTCGACCGCCTCCGGCTGGACGACACCCACACCGTCGGCGACACCGGAGACCTCCCCGCCGGAGTCGGACAGCGGGTCAGCGCGTTCGTCGGCAAGGTCGCCGGCCTCGCCCGGCTCCGTACCGCCGCCGTCGACGGCCGCGCCGACGGCGACCAGGTGTACGAGGAGTACACCGCGACGGTCTCCGCCGCCTTCGCCGTCGGCGGCGCCCTCACCGGCATCCAGGACACCCGGCAGGGCTCCGACGCGCGCGTGCTCCTGGAATTCGGCCGGGCCGGCGAGATGCTGGCCCGCGAGGACGCCCTCCTCACCGTCGCCCACCTCACCGGCCGGTTCACCGACGGGGGACTCCGCGCCTTCTCCGGCGCCGTGGAGACCCGCCGCACCCTCACCGCCTCCGCCACCGCCGACCTGCCCGCCGCCGACCGCGCCGCCTGGGACCGGCTCGCCGCCGGCGGAGACCACGCCCGCCTCACCCGGGCCGAGGACCTGATCCGCGCCGCGAACCCCGGCCGCCCCGCGGCCCAGGCCGTCCCCAGCGCCGACTGGGACGACACCCTCGCCGCCGTACGCGCCGGACTCACCGCGATCGAGACCGACGCCCGCACCGCCGCGGCCGACCGCGCCGACCCCGTCGCCGGCGGAGTCCTCACCGCGGGCGGCGCGGCGGTGGTCCTCGGCCTCGCGGCCGTCGCCGCCTCCCTCGTCATCTCCGTCCGCATCGGCCGCGGCCTGGTCGTCGAACTCGTCAGCCTCCGCAACACCGCACTCGGCATCGCCCACGGCAAACTCCCCTCCGCCATGCGACGGCTGCGCGCGGGCGAGGACATCGACGTCCAGGCCGAGGCCCCGCCCGGCACCCTCTCCCAGGACGAGATCGGCCAGGTCGGCGAGGCCCTCACCACCGTCCACCGAGCCGCCCTGTCCGCGGCGGTCGAGCGCGCCGAACTCGCCAGCGGCATCTCCGGCGTCTTCGTCAACCTCGCCCGGCGCAGCCAGGTCCTCGTCCACCGCCAGCTCAACCTGCTGGACAGCATGGAGCGGCGCGCCGACGACCCCAACGAACTCGGCGACCTGTTCCGGCTCGACCACCTCACCACCCGCATGCGGCGCCACGCCGAGAGCCTCATCATCCTCTCCGGCGCCGCCCCCGGCCGCGCCTGGCGGATGCCCGTCCCGCTCACCAACGTCGTCCGCGCCGCCGTCTCCGAGATCGAGGACTACGCGCGCGTGGAGGTGCGCCGGCTCCCCGAGACGGCCGTCGTCGGCGGCGCCGTCGCCGACCTCACGCACCTCCTCGCGGAACTCATCGAGAACGCCGCCCAGTTCTCCCCGCCCCACACGAAGGTCAGGGTCAGCGGCGAGCCCGTCGGCAACGGCTACGCCCTGGAGATCGAGGACCGCGGACTCGGCATGGGCAAGGAGACCCTCGCCGAGGCCAACGCCCGCATCGCCCAGTCCGAGGCCCTCGACCTCTTCGACAGCGACCGGCTCGGCCTCTTCGTGGTCAGCAGGCTCTCCTCCCGCCACGACGTCAAGGTCCAGCTGCGCACCTCCCCGTACGGCGGGACCACGGCCGTCGTACTGCTCCCGACCGACCTCCTCCAGGGCGCCCTGCCGCCGGGCGGGCCCGCAGGCGCGACCGGCCACGAGACCGACACGCCGCCCGCCGGAACCCCGAGGGCGCGCGATCCCCGCGCGCCCGTCGCCGGCCGGGGAGAGCCCGGCCCGGACCACCGGCAGAGCGGCGACGAACGGACCGCGGGCGACCGGTTCGACGGCGGCTTCCGTCCCGGCCGCCCCGGCGCCGACCCGCGTACGGACGCGGCGCGCGCCGCACGCGAACGCGAGGAGGCGCAGCGCGCCGAGGCCCGCCGCTTCGGCCGCCCCCAGGTCGCCCGCCCGCCCGCGGAGTCCGGACCGCCCACCGCCGGAGGCGGCGCTCCCACCGGGCCCGTCCCCGTACCCCGCAGGACCGCCCCGCAGCCGACGGGCGGTCCGCGACCCGGCACCCCGCCCGAGGCGGCGAGCGGCTCCCGGCCGCCGGTCCCGCCGCAGGCGCCCGCGTCCCCGCGCCCGCAGCCCCTGCCGCGTCCGACCGTCGTGCCCGCCCTCGCACCGCCGCCGGAACAGGGGCCGCCCGCCGGGGTCACCGAACTCCGCCGCCGAGGCCCCTCCGTGCCGCCGCCGGCACGGGAGCGGCAGCCCGGCACGCCCGCGGGAGGAACCGGACCCGCCGGGCCCCGGCACGCCGGACACGGCGACGAGGCCGAGGGCGAACTGCCCCGCCGGGTGCGCCAGGCGAGCCTGGTCCCGCAGCTGCGCGAGGCGCCCGCCCCGGAGCCGCTGTCCGTGCGGGCCGATCCGGGCCCGGCGTCCCGCACCCCCGAGGTGGTCCGGGACCGGATGGCCGCCTACCGCGACGGCTGGCGGCGGGGCGGCGGCGCGGCCCCGGGCAGCAGGCGCCCCCTCGGCCCCGGCACGGGCCACGAACCCGGTCACGGCACCACCCCCCTCGACGACCCCCGCCCCGAAGGAGACCAGCCATGATCGACCACGAGAGGATCTCCCACCACCGGTCCGGCGAGCTCGACTGGCTCCTCGACGACCTCGTCATGCGGGTCCGGGAGGTCCGCCACACCGTGGTGCTCTCCAACGACGGACTCGCCGTCGGGGCCTCCAACGGCCTCAGCCGCGAGGACGCGGAGCACCTGGCGGCCATCGCCTCCGGCTTCAACAGCCTCGCGAAGGGAGCGGGGCGGCAGTTCGGGACCGGCGGCGTCCGCCAGACCATGGTCGAGATGGACGACGGCTTCCTCTTCGTCGCGGCCGCGGGGGACGGGTCCTGCCTCGCCGTCCTCAGCGCGGTGAGCGCCGACATCGGCCTCATCGCCTACGAGATGGCCCGCCTCGTCAAGCGCGTCGGCGAGCACCTGCACACCCCGCCGCGGCTCACGGTGACCCCGCCGGCCGCCGGCTGACCCGGAGAAGTCCCATGAACGAGGAGAGCACCGGCGGCGGCCCGTCCGTGCCGGGCAGCCAGTGGTACGACGCCGACGCCGGACCGCTCGTGCGCCCGTACGCGATGACCGGCGGCCGCACCAGGCCCGGGCCCAGCAACGTACGGTTCGACCTCATCGCCCTCGTCGTCGTGGACGACGATCCGCCAGGACCGGCCGAGGAGTCCCTCCTCGGTCCCGAGCACCGGTCCCTGCTCGCGCTGTGCCGGGCCGAGACCCAGTCCGTCGCCGAGCTCTCCGCCGACGCCGACCTCCCCGTCGGCGTCGTCCGGGTCCTCCTGGGCGACCTCCTCGAATCGGGCTTCGTACGGGTCAGCCGACCCGTGCCGCCCGCACAGCTCCCGGACGAGAGAATCCTGAGGGAAGTAATCGATGGTCTACGAGCGCTCTGAGAGCACCGGCGGGGACGACGGCGGGGACGGCGGATCGGACAGCACCGCCCTCGCCCTGAAGATCCTGGTCGCCGGCGGATTCGGCGTGGGCAAGACCACGCTCGTCGGCGCGGTCAGCGAGATCCGGCCGCTCCGTACCGAGGAACAGCTCAGCCGGGCGGGGGAGTCGGTCGACGACACGGGGGGAGTCGACCAGAAGACCACCACGACCGTCGCGATGGACTTCGGCCGCATCACCATCCGCTCCGGGCTCTCCCTGTACCTGTTCGGGACCCCCGGCCAGGACCGCTTCTGGTTCCTCTGGGACGAGCTGTCGCAGGGCGCCCTCGGGGCCGTCGTGCTCGCGGACACCCGGCGGCTGGAGGACTGCTTCCCGGCCGTCGACTACTTCGAGCACCGGAAGATCCCGTTCGTGGTGGCCGTCAACTGCTTCACGGGCGCGCGTACCTACGGCGCGGCCGACGTCTCCCGCGCACTCGACCTGGACCGGGGCACCCCCGTCGTGCTGTGCGACGCGCGCGACCGCGACTCCGGGAAGGAGGTGCTGATCCGGCTTGTCGAGTACGCCGGACGCATGCACACGGCCCGACTCCTCGACACGGTCGGCTGAGCGGCCCCACGCGACGCACGGGCCCGATCCGCACGGGCCCGATCCGCACGGGCCCAATGCGCACGGCTGGGGTTGTCGGCCCCGCGGTCCCTAGTCGGCCACGCTGGCCTGGGCGACGACCTTCTCGATGCGCACCCGGACGAGGAGTTCGCCCGGGACCGCGTTGCGCTCCCCGAACTCGTCCGCCCGGTCCTCGCCCATGTAGCGGGCGCCGATGCGGCCGGCCCAGCGGCGCAACTCCTTCGGCTCCTTGCTCAGTTCGGCTCGTCCGCTGAGCGAGACGAAGGCGAACGGCGGAGCGTCGTCGTCGACGCACAGCGCGACCCGCCCGTCGCGCGCGAGGTTGCGCCCCTTCACCGTGTCCTTGCCCGTGTTGAACACGATGTCGTCCCCGTCCAGGAGGAACCAGATCGGCACCACGTGCGGACTTCCGTCCTCGCGCACGGTCGCCAGCTTGCCGGTACGGGTCCCCTCGGACACGAAGGTCCGCCACTGATCGTCGGTCATCCTCGTCATGGCCCCATCCTGCGCCACACGCGGACACGGCGCAGTCGGCACGCGCGGGCGTGGTGCAGTGCTTGCCCTGTTCACGACAGTGCGTAAGGCTTGCGGCGATACGGCGGACCACTGCGGTACGGGACCACGGGACAGCCGGGTCACCGGGACGCACCACCCAGGGGGAGGACCACTGATGGCGTTGGACAAGGGACTGGACTGGCTGCTCGACGACCTGACGCAGCGGGTCGGGTTCATACGGCACGCGCTCGTGCTGTCGAACGACGGCCTCGTGACCGGGGCGAGCAGCGGACTCGCCCGTGAGGACGCCGAGCACCTGGCAGCCGTCTCCTCGGGCCTGCACAGCCTGGCCCGGGGGTCCGGCCGGCACTTCAGGGCCGGTCGGGCGCGGCAGACGATGGTGGAGTTCGACGAGGCGCTCCTCTTCGTGACCGCGGCGGGCGAGGGCAGCTGCCTCTGCGTCCTGAGTGCGGCGGAGGCGGACGTCGGTCAGGTTGCCTACGAGATGACGCTGCTGGTCAACCGGGTCGGCGAGCACCTCGGCGTGGCGGCGCGGCAGCCCGGGCACCCGGAGGGCGGCCTGTTCTGACGGCCGGGCCTCCAGGGCGGGCCGGGGTTGTCCACAGGCGGTTGTCCACAGGTGGTGCGCCCGCCGTCACTCTGCGTTACGTTCTTGGTGTCGGGCCTGAGCGGCCCGCGACACGGAGGACGACGGACGTACGGGGGAGGGCCGCGGCATGGCGGTGGACGACGGGGCGCGCACGGTGACGGTGACACCGGGGCGGGCCGCACAGGAACTGGAGCTGGGCCGTGACGAGTTCCGGCTCGCGGTCCAGCTGGGCCTGGTGAGGACGGTGCCGGCGGGGGAGAGCGGCCGCTGGCGGGTCGAGCGGGCCGAGCTCGACCGGCTCAGGTCCGCACCCGACTTCCCCGCCGGCCTGCGCGACCGGGTGCACGCGATCGGTACGGCGGAGGCGGCGGCGCTCCTGGAGATCTCGCCCGAGCGCTTCACCCGGCTCGCCCGGACGGGGCACGTGAGTCCCGTGCGGTTCTCCCTGAACCGCTACCGGGCGGTGGTCTGGACGTACCTCGCGGAGGACGTCGCCACGCTCGGCCGCGCCTGCCCGGCGCTGCTCAGCGGGCGACTTCCGGCGGAACTCCGCGAACGGCTCGCCGCCCACGAGGACCTGAGGCCGAGGAACTGGCGTGCGCGGCGTCTCGGCGTACTCCTCCGCGCCACGGACGACCCGTGGGCGCAGGCCGCCGCCATGGCCTCGATGCTCGACCCCGTCCAGGTCGCCGAGGTCGTCGACGACCCGTACGAGCGCGCCCACCTCGACCGTCTCCGCCCGCCGGAGCCGCCGGGAACGCCGGTGCGGGCGCCGGCGCGCGACATCGCCGAGCGGCTCGCGCGGGCCGACGACCCGGACGAGATCCTCTGGCACCGCTTGAGCCTCGCCCTCGCGCTCGACGAGGCGCGCAGCAGAAGGCCGGCGCCCCATCCGGGCGATGCGGGCCCGCTACGGGAGGGCGAGGAGCCGCCGGGCGCCCGGGTGCCCGTCCGCGTGCGCCGGCAGCCGGTCCTGACGGCGGCGCCGTCTCCTCCGCCCGGACGTTCCGGGCCGCCCGCGCGGTTCGCGCCGCCGCCGGTGTCGACCCCGCCCGGGCCCTTCCTGGTCCCGGCCGCGCGGCCGGCCGGGATCGAACCACCGCCGAGCCGGACGGCGGCCCGCGCCGGGCTCCTCGCCCGGCTCCGGCGCAGGAGGGCGGGCGGCGGTGGGCGCGTCGGCGGACGCAAGCGCCCGATGTCCTGGCCCTGACGCCCTGACGCCCTGACGGCCCCGACGTGGTCCCGGCCCTGACGGCGCCGCGCGGCGTGCGGTGCGGGCGCGGTCTGGAGAGGATGGGCCCATGCTGCTCGCCCGTGTCGCCGAGGTGTCCCGGCAGGTCGCCGCCGAGTCCGCTCGCTCGCGCAAGATCCGCCTCCTCGCCGAGCTGTTCGCGGAGGCGGAGCCCGCGGAGAGCCCCCTCGTCATCGCCTACCTCTCGGGACGGCTCCCGCAGGGCCGGATCGGGGTGGGCTGGAGCGTCCTCAAGGAGGTCGCCCCGCCCGCCGTCCCGCCCGCCGACCGGCCCGGGCTCACCCTGGAGCACGTCGACCGCGCGATGGCGGACCTCGCGGCGGTCTCCGGAGCGGGTTCCCGGGCGGAGCGCACCCGACTCGTCCACGCGCTGTTCGCCGCCGCCACCGACGCCGAACAGGAGCTGCTGCTCCGGCTGCTCACCGGGGAGGTGCGTCAGGGGGCCCTCGACGCCGTCGCCCTGGAAGGCGTCGCGCAGGCGGCCGGCGTGCCCGCGGCCGAGCTGCGGCGCGCCGTGATGCTCGAAGGATCGCTCCCCCCGGTCGCCCAGGCGGTGCTCGCCGACGGCGCCGCCGCCCTCGACCGCTTCACCCTCCGCGTCGGGAACCCCGTGCAGCCGATGCTCGCGCACACCGCCTCCTCCGTCACCGAGGCGATCGGCGACCTCGGACCCTGCGTCGTGGAGGAGAAGCTCGACGGCATCCGCGTCCAGGTCCACCGGCGCGGCGACGACGTCAGGGTCCACACCCGCTCCCTGGACGACATCACCGACCGGCTGCCCGAGGTGGTCGCGACCGCCCGCGCGGTGCCGGCCGTCGACTTCATCCTGGACGGCGAGGTGATCGCGCTCGATCCCGGGACCGGGCGCCCCGCGGCGTTCCAGTCCATCGCCTCCCGGGTGGGCTCCCGTACCGACGTCGCCGGCGCGCACGCCACGCTTCCCCTCACCCCGGTCTTCTTCGACGTGCTGGCGGTCGACGGCGAGGGCCTGATCGACCGGCCGGGCCAGGAACGGCACGAGGTCCTCGCGCGACTGCTTCCCGAGGACCGTCGGGTGCGCCGCCTCGTCGTGACCGACCCCGCCGATCCCGCACAGGTGGAGGCGGCCGAGCGGTTCTTCACCGAGACCCTGGCCAGGGGTCACGAGGGCGTTCTCGTCAAGGGCCTCGACGCGCTTTACGTGGCCGGCCGCAGGGGGCGCACCTGGCTGAAGGTGAAGCCCGTCCACACCGTCGACCTCGTCGTGCTCGCCGTGGAGCGGGGCCACGGGCGCAGAACCGGGCTGCTGTCCAACCTCCACCTCGGTGCGCGCGCGGCCGACGGCGGCTTCGTCATGCTGGGGAAGACCTTCAAGGGCCTCACCGACGCGATGCTCCGCTGGCAGACCGAGCGGCTCGGCGAACTCGCCGTGGAGGACGACGGGTTCACCGTGCGCGTGCGGCCCGAACTGGTCGTGGAGATCGCCTACGACGGGCTCCAGGCCTCGACCCGCTACCCGGGCGGTGTCACGCTGCGCTTCGCCCGTGTGCTCCGCCACCGCCCCGACAAGCGGGCGGCCGAGGCCGACACCGTCGAGGGGATCATCGGCCGCACGTGAGCGGAGGACGCCGGGCCTCGCGGGAAGCCGCCCCGCGAGGGATCCTGGAGACGTGGCACGACGAGCGCCGGCCCGACGAGCGCGGAGCGCCACGAGAGACCGGCGGGCCGCGAGGAGATGAGCGACGTGTACGACCTGCACATCGACACCGACGTGACCGTGCAGCTCAGTGGCTGCAGCCGCGAGGACGCGCAGGCCGTCTTCGGCGTCCTCGGCGGCTTCTACGAGCTGGAGGACATGGCGGCCCCCGGGCCCCAGGCGGCCGCGGGGCCGTCCCCCACCGTCTGGACCGCGACCTTCGACACCGCCGGCGGGCGCCACCAGGAGGCAGCTCCCACCCGGCTGTCCTCGCCGGTCGGGGCCACGCTGAGCGGCGGCTACCACGCCGTCAACGAGGTGGAGAAGGTGCTTGCCGCCGGCTTCGACATCCAGTCCCAGCAGTCCGTCTCCGGTGACCAGGAGACCGAGGCCCGACTGACGCTGGCCTCCCGCTGAGTCGGAGGCGCTGACTCCCCGGACGGAGCGGACGGGCGCCGTCCGGGGTTCACGTCTGCCGGTGCGCCTACCCGTCCTGCCGCCCGCCTGCACCCGCCCGCACGCACGCACGCACGCACGCACGTGCGGGCGGGCGGGTGTCCACGCTTGCGTCCGCGTGTCCGCCCGGTCATGCTCTCCTGCCGCCCGCGCGTCCCGTCTGTCCGTCGGCGCGCTCCGCTCGTGCCGGCGCTCGCGCCCGTGGCTGTGGCCGTGAAGGGGCGGAGCCCCTCCTGGACAGTCCCCCTGGGCGAGGACCCCTCGCGCCGAGATTCGAACGTATGGGGGACCCCCCTGCCCTCCCGGTATACACCGTGTGTAGAGTTCTCGATCTGCCGTGAGAGCCGCCCTGACCAGGTGGTTGCCGGCGGTATCGAAGACAGCACCGGGGAAAGCGGGTTCCACCATGTTCCGATCCAGGCCGGGCCGACGCAGGGGGACGGCCGCCGCCCTGATCGCCGCGGCGTCGTTGACGCTGACGCTGGGAGGTTGCGGGGTCGACACCGTCACCCCGCAGGACGCGCGGGGGAAGGGCGGGTCGGACGACAAGGCGGGCGCCGCCGCACGCCGCGTGGACTGCGCCAAGGTCAAGTGCATCGCGCTGACCTTCGACGCGGGCCCCGGCAAGGACACCCCCCGACTCCTCGACGTCCTCAAGGAGAAGCAGGTCCCCGCGACCTTCTTCCTGCTGGGCAGCAAGCACGTCGACCGCTACCCGAAGGTGGTCAAGCGCATCGCCGACGAGGGGCACGAGGTCGCGAACCACACGTGGACCCACCGGATCCTGACCGACCTCGACGAGTCCGAGATACGCGAGGAGCTGTCCCGCACCCAGGACGCCGTCGAGAAGATCACCGGCCGGAAGCCGACCCTCATGCGCCCGCCGCAGGGCCGTACCGACGGGACCGTGTCCGACGTCAGCCGCGAACTCGGACTCGCCCAGATCCTGTGGAGCGTCACCGCCAAGGACTACTCCACGACCGACTCCGCCCTCATACGGCAGCGCGTGCTGGAACAGGCGCACGGTGACGCGATCATCCTGCTCCACGACATCTACGACGGAACGGTCCCGGCCGTCCCCTCCATCATCGACGAGCTGAAGCGGCGGGGCTTCACCTTCGTGACCGTTCCCGAGCTCCTCGCCCCGGGCAGGGCCGAGCCGGGTGCCGTCTACCGCCCCGAGAAGGACTGGCCGGAGGGGATCCCGAAACCGGGTGAGGTGACTCACACCGCCCACAAGGGAACGCTCGGAACATTCGGGAAAGGTCGACCGTTGCTACCTATGTGACGCCCAAGGGGCCGGTCCCCAAGGTCCCCCCCATGAGGTGACCGCCCTTCGCGTCGCGGCAGAACGGCCCCGGTTGGAATCCCCCGTCCAACCGGGGCTCTGTCGTTTCCCGGACCACGCGGATGCCCCCCATCCGGCCGGCACGGCCCGCCGCCCAGCCCGCACCCCGACGCTCGACCGGCATCTCGACCGGCATCCCGACCGGCATCCCGACCGGTATCCCGACCGGCATCCGGCCCGGCATCCGGCCCGGCGGTCCCCGGGACGCGGGCCACCCGTCCGCACGGCAGGACCGCGGCGCGTGAGCGGCGTGCACCCCGGCGCGTTCGACCCGTTCGAGTGAGCCACGGCATGGCGGTCCCGCGCTCGGGCAGTGATCGTCCCGAGCGCCGATCCGATCACTCGTCGGCGCTCCGACCAGTGACGATCGAAGGGGGAACCCATGTTCCGCAGTGCCCCGCGGAGCCGCCGCGTTCTCCTGACCGCGACCGCGGCACTCCTGCTGTCCGGCTGCACGGCCGTGGGTCCGGGCTCCTCCTCCGCCCCCGCCGTCCCGGCCGCCGCGACGGCACAGGACGCGCTCCTCAAGGCCGCCGAGCACCGGCTCGTGGTCGACTGCCTGAGGGGACGGGGACTGTCCCTGACCTCCCGGCCCCGGGCCCCGGACGAGGAGCGGAGGCTCCAGGCGGCGCTGTTCGGCGCCGGCCCGCGGGAGCTCTCCGTCACCCTCGCCACGGGCGCCACGGTCACCGCCCACGAGGACGGCTGCGTCGCCGAGTCCCGCCGGCGGCTCTACGGCGACCAGCGCCGCTGGTTCAGGGCGCAGGTCGTCGTCGACAACCTCCACACCGAGGCCCAGGCGCGGGTGCGTGCCGATCCCGCGCACCAGGCGGCGCTCGCCCGGTGGACCCGGTGCGTGGCACCGGCGGGCGCCCCCCGTCCCGACCGACCCGATCCGGTCGTCGCCGCCCGCTGCGCGCGCGAGAGCGGACTCGACGAGGTGCGCGGGCGGCTGGAGGCTGCCGAGCTGCTGACGGTGCGCGCGCTGCGCCGGGACGAACTCATCACCTACCGGCAGTTGCGCGACCGCGCACTGCGGCGGGCAGTCGAACTGCCCGCCTCCACCCCACCCCAGAAAGGCGCCACCTCCTCGTGAAGCGACTTCTCGTCACCGCCGCCGCGGCGGCCCTGTTCACCGCCACCGCGGGCCTCGCCCTCGCGACCTCAGCCGGGGCGGCCGAGTGCCCGAGCGGAGAGTTCTGCGTGTGGCAGGACGCCCACTTCGGCGGTCAGCGTGCCAACTGGAGCGGGGACGACGGCTGGTGGGAGAGCTGAATCTCCGACACCGACTCCTCCTGGGCCAACCACGGCATCTCCGGACCGGGCATCAAGGACCACGTCAAGGTCTACGAGAGCGCCTGGCAGGGCGGCGGCATGACCATCTGTCTCGCCCCCGGCCAGGAGGTCGGCTACAACGGCGCGGCCAACGACCGGGGCGACTCCCACATCTGGTCGATGGGCTGCTGACCGCTCCGCCGCGTCCCCCCGCGTCGCGGAGCGGACGCCCGTCCCGCCGTCCCCGCCCCTCACCGGCGGGGACGGCGGGACGGCACCGCTCCTCAGCCCTCGTGGCCCAGCCACAGGTCGGGACCGAACACCTCGTAGTGGACGTCGGCGGCCGCGACGCCCCGGCCGAGCAGATCGCCGCGGACCGTACGGAGGAAGGGGAGCGGCCCGCAGAGGTACGCCGTGACCCCGGCCGGCAGGTCGAGCGTCGTGACGTCGGCGCGGCCCGTCCGGGCTGCGGAGTCGCCCGGCTCCTCGTACCAGAGGTGCAGTGTTCCCCCGGGCAGCGCCGCCACCAGACGCCGCAGTTCGGCGGCGTGTGCGTGGGCCGCGGGGGAACGGTCGGCGTGGACGACGACGACCGGCCGGGTCGACCCCGTGGACACCAGGTGGTCGAGCATGGACAGCATCGGGGTGCTGCCGATGCCGGCGGAGGCGAGCAGCAGCGGGCCCTCGCCCTCGGGCAGGACGAGGTCGCCGAACGGAGCCGAGACCGTCAGGACGTCACCGGCTCGGGCCCGGTCGTGCAGCCGGGCGGAGACCTCGCCGGCCGGTTCGCCGGCGACCCGCTTGACGGTGATCCGCCACTGTGGCCGGCCGGGTGCGGCGGACAGGCTGTACTGGCGGATCTGCCGTGCGCCGTCGGGCAGGGGCACCCGGACGCTCACGTACTGGCCCGGCCGGAACGGCGGCGTGGGCGTCCCGTCCGGGTTCCGGAGGACGAAGGAGACGGTGTCGGGGGTCTCCTCCCGGCGCTCGGCTATCTCCATCGACCGCCATACCTCTCCCTCGGGGACCCCGGTCCGCCGGTAGAGCCGGGCCTCCACGGCGATCAGCGCGTTCGCCATCAGCCAGTACACCTCGTCCCACGCCCGCGCGACCTCGGGTGTGACGGCCTCGCCGAGGACCTCGGCGATCGCGGCGAACAGGTGCTCGTGGACCGTCTTGTACTGCGCGGACGTCACGCCGAGCGAGGCGTGCTTGTGGGCGATCCGCGACAGCATCGCGTCGGGGCGCTCGTCCGGCCTCTCCAGCAGGGCGCCCGCGAACGCGGCTATGGCCCCGGCCAGTGCCTTCTGCTGCTCGCCGCCGGCCTGGTTCCCCCGGTTGAAGAGGTCGCGCAGGAGCTCAGGACGAGCCGCGAACAGACGGTCGTAGAACCGCTCGGTGATGCGGTCGAGCGCGCCGCCGACGGCGGGCAGGGTGGCGCGGACGATCGGGACGGCCTGCTCGGACAGCATGGGAACCCTCAATCTGGTAAATGATCTACGTATTCAAGATCGCGCGAGGCCGCACCTCGCGCGAAGGGGCGCGTCGGACGGGGGTGCGCCTCGCGCCCGTGCGCACGGCCGGCGCGCGGGCGCCTCGTGCGCGGCCGCGCGTCGCCGCCGCCGGGCGCCGACGCTTCAGGAGGCGGGGCGCGGAGTGAGGGAGAGGAGCAGGGGGCCGGTGGGGGAGTCGACCAGCTCGGCCACGGTCAGCGGGTCCAGCACGCGGTAGAACGCCTCCTGGGCCTCGCGCAGCGCTCCCCGCAGCCGGCAGGCGCTCCGCAGGGGACACGGGGGATCGCCGTCGCAGGCGACGACCTCCTCCTCGCCCTCCAGGGTGCGGGCGAGCCCGCCCACCGAGAAGCGGCGCCCGGACTCCGTGAGGACCAGGCCGCCGCCCCGCCCGCGCCGGGCCTCGACCACGCCGAGGTGCTGGAGCCGGGTGACCACCTTCGCCATGTGGGCGTAGGGCACGTCCATCGACTCCGCCACCTCGCGGGTGGTGACGGATTCCTCCGGGGTGGTGACCGCCAGGCGCATCACGGCACGGAGCGCCAGATCGGTGAACTTCGTCAGCCTCACGCCGTGACCGTATCAAACACGCATCTCGAATGCGTATTAAGGTCCCGATCGGCTCCCGTCCGCCGATCGGGAGCGCCGCCGGTGGTGCCGCCACAGCCACCATCCGCCCGAGAGCAGACAGCTGGTGGTGAGGACGATCCCCACGACGGGCCACCGCCCGCCCGCGATGCGGATGTCGGTGACGACCACCAGGAAGAGGGCGGCCGCCGGCAGCAGGACGGATCCGACGGCCCGCAGTCCCGCCCGCGCCATGTACGGATCGAGGCGTACGCCCCGGGGCGAGCGCGGGTCGGCGGACCCGACGTAGAAGACGACGGCGCGGTCCGTCATGCGTGTCGTGCCCCGGTAGTACCCCGAGGCCATGTACGGGAGCCAGACCAGGGGCGCCACCAGGCCGACCAGGAACACCGCGCCGAGCAGGGCCCACCTGCCGACCCGGACCCAGCGGCCCGCTCCGTCGTCCGGCGTGACGAGGCCGAGGAGCCGGGCCATCCGGGCGATCAGGTCCAGGAAGGCCGCCAGGCGCCCCCGGTTCCCTTCCGACCCCGGCCGGACCCCGGCCCGGTCGAGTGCGGCCCGTGCCGTCCCGGTGTCCCCGTACACCCCCTGCAGGACAAGGAGTTCGGCGGCGCGTTCCGGGGCCGCGGAGTCCCGCCCCTCGGCGGCGGCGATCTCCAGGACCGTGCGCACCTGGGTGAGGAGCGCGCCGCAGAAGGCCACCGGGATGAGCAGGAGGAACGGGCCGCCGACGAAGGCGCCCTCCGCCGTGACGGCCCGGCGCCCCCGGATCGCGATCAGGGAGCGCAGAGCGGCCGCGTCGGCCTCGGGGTGGGCGGCGCGCAGCCGCTCGACGGTCGGTCCGGCCCCCGGACCCAGGTGGCGGAGGGCGAAGGACGCGAGCGACTCCGGGAGCCTGCCGGGGTCCGCCACGACCTCCCTCAGCAGGGAGCCGGCGAGCCCGGCGGCCGGTGCCGCCCGCGTTCGCTTCCGCACCTCGGCGTGCGCCTTCCTCCCGTGCCCGCCCCGGCCCTCAGGCCAGGACCTTGGCCTTCGCCTTGTCGAACTCCTCGGGCGTGATGGCGCCCTTGTCCTTGAGCTCCGCCAGCCGTGCCAGTTCCTCGGTGGCGCTGCCGCCGCCCTGCTTGCCCGCGGCCTTGCGGATGTAGTCCTGGAAGGCGGCCTCGCTGTCCTTGGCCTGCTTGACGTCGCGTTCCCCCATGCTCCTGCCCCGGGCGATCACGTAGACCAGCACGCCGAGGTAGGGGAGGAGGATGCAGAAGATCAGCCAGCCGGCCTTGGCCCAGCCGTTCAACGAGTGGTCCCGGAAGATGTCGGTGATCACCTTGAAGAGCAGGAACAGCCACATGATCCAGAGGAAGAACCACAGCATGGTCCAGAACACGTTGAGGAGAGGGTAGTCGTCCATACCGGCGCACTCCGTTCCCGCACCGGCCGGGAAGCCGGGCATGGAGCGAGTCTCACCCAGCGCCGCCGCGCCCGCACGTCGTGGCCGCCCCGCGTGCGCGTGGCCCGGCGGTGTGGTCCCCTGGAGGGCCCGCGCCGCACGGCAGGGCCGTGCGGGCCGGGCCGGGACGTCCCTCAGGCGCCGCGCAGGGCGGCGAGCGCGCGGTCCGCGTGGGCGCTCATGCGCAGTTCGCTGCGGACGACCTCCCGCACCCGCCGGTCCTGGCCGATCACGAACGTCACCCGCTTGGTCGGCGCCAGCGAGAACCCGCGCTTGACCCCGAACCGGTCGCGCACGGCGCCGTCCGGGTCCGAGAGCAGCGGATAGCCGAGGGAGTGGCGCTCCGCGAACTCCTGCTGACGCTCCACCGGATCCGTGCTGATGCCCACCGGCGTCGCGCCGACCGCGCGGAACTCGGCGGCGAGGTCGCGGAAGTGGCAGGCCTCGGCGGTGCAACCGGGGGTGAGCGCCGCCGGGTAGAAGAAGAGCACGACCGGCCCGTCGGCCAGCAGGCCGCTCAGGGAGCGGTCGGCCCCCGTCTCGTCCTGAAGGCTGAAGTCCTCGACGAGGTCACCGACGTTCATAGAGGCCCGTCCCCGATCCGTACGTACGCCGCCACCGGCGCCTCCGGTGGCCGGCCGGTGACGTTACCGCACGGTAGGACGCGCCGTCACCCTTTCGGAGCTCCGCGGGTACCCCCGCCTCCCGCCGGGCGTTCCGGTCAGGCGCGGGGTACGGCGGGCGCCACGGCCGCGGTGCCGCGGCCGGCCCGCGCGCGCCGGTCGAGCACGGCCAGCGCGCGCTCGCCCCACCGCAGGTTCTCCTCCTCGAAGAACCGCCCGCGCATCAGCGTGAGGTACGGGCCGACGCGCTCCGCCTCGTCGAGGTACGTCTCCTCGTCCCGCCCGGCGAGCATCCGCTCCCGCAGCCGGTCGTAGCGGGCCAGCTTCGCCCGGGACGCCTCCATCCGCTGGGCCACGAAACCGCGCACGGCCGCGCTGTCGCCGCCGTCGCACGCCTGCACCTGGACCAGCAGTTCGTCCCGGACGGCGCTGGGGCGCGGCGGCGCGGACGTGTACGCGGCCAGATCCCGCAGGCCCGGCTCCGTCAGGCTGAACATCCGCTTGTTGGGACGCCGTTCCTGCTCGACCACGCGCGCCGTGATCAGGCCGGCCTCGGCGAGCTTCTCCAGCTCGCGGTAGAGCTGCTGGGGGGTGGCGGCCCAGAAGTTGGCGACGGACACGTCGAAGATCTTGGCGAGGTCGTATCCGGATGCCTCGCCCTCCAGGAGAGCTGCGAGGACGGCGTGCTTGAGCGACATTCCGACACGCTAGCAGCACGTTGAATAGTTTCCTCCGCACCTATTCAACCGGCGCTCCCCGGGTCGGACGGGGGTCCTACGCTGGCACGTCCGTCCGGCGCCTGCCTAGGCTTGAGGCGGGGGACGGCAGAGCCGAGGGGCAGCGCGATGGACAGCGACACGTTCGTCTACACCACCTACATCCGGACCACCCCCGACGAGCTCTGGACGGCGCTCACGGACCCGGACTCCACCCGCCGGTACTGGGGCGTCGCCTTCGAGAGCGAGTGGACCCCGGGCGCCCCCATGGTCTGGGACGAGACCGGACGCCGCACCGCCGACCCGGAGCAGGTCGTGCTCGCGGCCGAACCGGGCCGGCTCCTCTCCTACACCTGGCACACCTTCACGCCGGCCTGGGCGGAGGCGGTCCGCCTCGACGGGGAGGTCTACGAGCGGCTCGCCCGGGAGCCCCGGTCCAAGGTGACCTTCCTGATCGAGCCCTCGGGCGACACGGTCAAACTCACCGTCACCCATGGGGACCTGGCCCCCGACGGTCTGATGAAGGGGATGATCGGCGAAGGGTGGCCCGCGCTGCTCTCCAGCCTCAAGTCCCTGCTGGAGACGGGCGAGGAGCTCCCCGAACCGCCCCGCTGACCGGTGCGCGTCCCCCGTCGACCCGTGCCGCACGCCCCGCCGACCCGAGCGCACGCCCCGCCGACCCCCGCCGACCCGTGCCGCACGCCTCGCCGACCCCCGCTGATCCCTGCGTGTCCGCCGCTGACCCATTCGAGTCGTCTCGGCCGCCCCTGCGCCGCCACGCCCGGGCCTTGGATCATCCTTTCGTCCTTTCATCGGTTTTGATGCCGATGTCGGTGCCGTTCGCCGACGTCCTGTCGCCGCCGGAAAGGGGAGGGTGTGTCGGACGCGTCGTCACGCAGGTACGTACGGGGGTGGGGAGCGCTCTCCCTGGCGGTCGGGGCCGTCCTCGTCGGCACGGCGGCCCACTCCCCGGCCGGCCGGGCCGCCGGCGCCGCCGGTACCCCGGAGCGCACCGCGCTCGTCACGGTCGACGGCTGCGCCGCCGCCGACGGCCTCTGCTCCGCACCCCGCCACACCGTCGCCCTCCGCGGCGGACGGGTCCTCACGGGGGAGCCGTTCACGCTCGGAGCCCCGGCCACCGGACCGGTGGAGCTCGCGCTCCGCACCCCGGGTGTCCTCGCCGACGTCACCGTCACCGACCAGCGCGGCCGCCGCGTCGCGGGAACGGCGAACGCCGACGGCACCCGCTGGACCAGCACGGCCCCGCTCCCGGCGGGCGCCCGGTACGCCGCCCGCCTCGTCGTCGAGCGGGCCGGTGCCCTCGGCTCCGACCGGCACCGTGCCCGCCTGGACTTCCGTACGGCGGCGGCCCCGGCGGGCGAGCGGCTCACGGTCGTCTTCGGCCCCGACGACGGCGGCACCTACGGGGTGGGACAGCCGGTCACCGCCGAACTCAGCCACCCCGTACCGGCGGACGAACCCGAGGCCCGGCGGGTCGTGGAACGCGCGCTCCTGGTACGGAGCGAGCCCCGTGTCGACGGCGCCTGGCACTGGGTCGACTCCGACACGCTCCACTACCGGCCGCCCGTGTACTGGCCCGCCGGCACCACGGTCAGGGTGCGCAGCGGCCTCGAGGGAACGAGGATCACCGGCGGCCTGTACGGCGGCCCGTCACACCCCGTCACCTTCACCACCGGCAGCCGGATCGAGGCCGTCACCGACGTCGCCGCGCTCCGGATGACCGTCTTCCGCGACGGCGAGCCGCTCCGCACCCTCCCGGTGACCACGGGCAAGGCCGGCTACCGCACCCGGGGCGGCACCAAGGTCGTCCTCGGCAAGGAGCCGCTCGTCCGGATGCGCGGCGACTCCATCGGCATCACCCGCGGCGACCCGGACTACTTCGACCTCAAGGTCCGCTGGGCCACCAGGGTGACCTGGAGCGGCGAGTACCTGCACGCCGCGCCCTGGTCGCTCGACGCGCAGGGCAGCGAGAACGTCAGCCACGGCTGCACCGGCATGAGCACCGGGGACGCCGCCTGGCTGTTCGCCACCGTGCGGGAGGGCGACGTCGTCCGCGTGGTCAACGGCCACGGCGAACCGATGACCCCGTTCGACAACGGCTTCGGCGACTGGAACCTCGGCTGGCCCGAGTGGCTCCGCGGCAGCGCCCTCGCCTCCGGCGCCGCCGGATCCCGCCCGGGCGGCGCGGTCGCCCTCCGTCCGGCCCTGTGAGACGCCGGTCCCGGGCCCGCACCCGCCCGGGGCCGCACCGCCCCGAGCCGGTCGCGGGGGAGCTGAAAGGATGCCGGCATGGGACACGACCACGACGAGCACGAGAAGCAGGACAGGGACGCCCGGCTGGCCGAGGCGGTCGCGATGCGGGGCCGCGGCGACCGGGAGGAGGCCCGCGAGAGGCTCGTCGCCCTCGCCGCCCGCTACCCGGAGGACGCGGAGATCGCCTACCAGACCGCCTGGGCGCATGACGTCCTCGGGCTGGAGACGGAGGCGGTCCCCCACTACGAACGCGCCCTCGCGGGCGGCGGGACCGGCGACGGCGGCCTCGACGCGGACGACCGGCGCGGCGCGCTCCTCGGCCTCGGCAGCACCTACCGCTGCCTCGGCCGCTACGAGGACGCCGTCGCGCTGCTGACCGGCGCGGTCGAGGAGTTCCCGGACGACGGCTCCCTGCGCACCTTCCTCGCGATGGCCCTCTACAACACCGGCCGGCACCACGAGTCCACCAGCCTGCTGCTCCGCCTCCTCGCCGCCACCAGCGAGGACCCGTCCGTGCGGCAGTACCGCCGGGCCATCGACCACTACGCCGGGGACCTCGACGCGATCGGCTGAGAGCGGAGGCGGCCGCGCGCCGTCACCACCCCGGGAGACGACCGCCCGCCGCGGCCGCCGTCAGTCGTTCACCGCCGTCAGCAGCACCACCGAGTCGTCCAGCGCCGTGATCCCGTGCCGCTCCGTGAGCATCCGCAGGATGCCGGCCGACATCTCCTCCGCCCGGCCCGCCATCGTCAGGTTCACCCGGCCCCGGAGCACCTGGAGGCTGGCCGCCGGCGGCGCGTTGTGCTCGTCGAGGGACGTGCCCGCGGTCAGGGCGATGACGGACTGCCGCAGCACCCCGTCGTGCATGATCAGGTGCGCGCTGCGCCCGTGCGGCGCGGTGCGGGCCGCGGCCATGTGCTCGTCGGCCAGGGCGGTGAGGTCCAGCTTCATGACTCTCCCTGCGGGATGCGCGGGCGGATGTCCCCAGCCTCCCGTGTGGCGTCCGGGGCGCAACTCGGGACGGCCCGTCGCGCCGAGCGCACCGCCGCGGTGCCGCCGACGGCGACGAGCGTCCCGGCGCCGAGCAGCGCGGCGGACCAGCCGTGCTCGGCGTACAGCCACGACCCGGCGAGTGAACCGACCGCCCCGCCTCCGAAGGAGGCCAGCATGAACACCGTGTTGACCCGGGCGGCCACCGCGCGACCGATGCCGAAGATCCTCGCCTGATGGGCGATCTGCCCCGCGCCGACCCCCACCACCAGCAGGTTCGCCCCCGCGACCAGACCGGCGGGGGAGTACGGCGCCAGCCCGGCCACGGTGACCCCGAGCCCCGCGAGCCCCAGGCCCGCGACGCTCACCCGAGACGCCCCGTAGCGGTCGGTGAGCGGCCCCGCCGAGGCCGAGAGCAGCGCGGCGGGCAGCGTCAGCACGCCGAAGAGGCCGGCCGCGCCGGGGCCGTACCCCAGCGGCGGAGCCGCCAGGTGGAAGGCGAGCACCGCCCAGAAGACGCTGAAGGCGCCGAAGAGGCAGGCCCCGAGCAGGGCCGAGACGCGCAGCGCGCGGTGGGCGGCCAGCAGCCCGGGCAGTCCGGCGAGCACCCGGGCGTAGGAGACCCGACCGGGCGGCCCCAGCCGCTCGGGCAGGTGGCGCGGCAGGACGACCAGCACGGCCGCCGTCGCCGCGGCGGCCACGAGGTACGCGGCCCGCCAGCTGCCGCTCGCGTCGGTCACGGCGCCCGAGACCGTACGGGAGAGGGTCGAGCCCAGCGTGAGGCCGAGCCCGACCAGTCCGACGACCCGGCCCCGCCGCCCGGGACCCGCGAGCACGGCGGCGACGGGGGTGAGGATCTGGGGGAGCACCGTGGTCGTCGACAGGGCGAGCGTCGCCAGCGCCAGGGTGAGCACGCCGGGTGCCGCGGCCGCGCCGAGCAGGGCGGCGGTGGTCAGGGCGAGCAGGACCGAGGTCAGACGCCGGAGCCGCGCGGTGTCGGCCAGCGGGACGAGCAGCAGGATGCCCAGCGCGTACCCGACCTGGGCGGCGGTGGCGATCAGCCCCGCCGTGCGCTGGGAGACGTCGAGGCTGCGGGCCACCGCCGCGAGGAGCGGCTGGGGGAAGTAGATGTTGGCGACGGTGACGGCGCCGGCGACGGCGAGGAGGAGGACGTTCACCCGGACCGGCGTCGCGGGCGCGGGGGAGGCGGGCGATGCGGGGGCGTCGGTGGTGCGAGGGGCCACGGAGTCTCTTCCGTTCCGGGGGCGGGACTCCTCCAGGCTCCCCGCCGCGGCACCGGGGGAACAAGCTGTCATCATGGAACCGGCGTTGAGCCGCACTCAACGATCAGAGGGGCCGCGCCCGAGCGGTCGCGGGGGAGGAACCGTGCTCGAACGGTACGAACTGGAGACGTTCCTCGTGCTCGCCGAGGAGCTCCACTTCGGACGCACCGGGGAGCGTCTCGGCGTCTCCACCGGCCGTGTCAGCCAGACCGTGAAGAAGCTGGAGCGCCGCTTCGGCACCCCGCTCTTCGCCCGCACCAGCCGCAGCGTCGCCCTCACCCCGGTCGGCCGGCGCCTGTACGAGGACCTCCTGCCCGCCTACCGGCAGCTCCGCGCGGCCGTGGAACGCGCCACCGAGGCCGGACGGGGTGCGCGCGGCCGCCTGCGGGCCGGCTTCGGAACACCCTGGGACGCGGAACTCCTCACGGCCGCCGCGGAAGCCCTCCGCCGCGACCGCCCCGGCTGCGAGGTCAGCGTCCGCGAGGTGCCCCTCGACGGGGGAGTCAGGCCCGTCCTGGACGGCGACCTCGACATCCAGCTGGCCGCCTTCCCGGTGCGCGAGCCCGGGCTGACCACCGGTCCCGTCGCGGTCCGCGACGACCGGGTCCTGCTGCTGCCCGCCTCCCATCCGCTGGCCGGACGGACCTCCCTCGGCGTCGACGACCTCGCCGGACTGCCCCTGATCACCACCGAGGGCGCCCATCCGCGCCACTGGCTCGACCACCACTACCCCCGGCGCACCCCGTCCGGGGCTCCGATCCCCAGGGGGCCGGTCGCGGCCACCTGGCAGGAGGTCCTCTCCCATGTGACCGCGGGCCGGGGCGTCACCCCGGGCGCGGCCCGCGGCGCCCGCTACCACCCGCGCCCCGGCATCGCCTACGTCCCGCTGCGGGACGCCCCGCCCCTCGAGTACGGCCTGGTCTGGCCCACCGCAGCCGAATCGGCCCTGATCAGGACGTTCGTCGCGGCGGTCGGGACGGTGCGGGAGGAGTGACCCGCGCCCGGCCGGTCGCCGGCGCCCGCCTCCGGGGACGTCGTCGAGTCGGCGCAGGGAACACCGGCGGTACGCGGCCCCCCAGTCCGTCTCTTCCTGATCTTGCCTGACCCGCGCCGCCCGGCACCGCACCTCGCCGCGTTGTCGAGGTACCCGGGTACGTCCCCCGTACGCGGGTACCTCTCCGCCTTGCGAGGCAGGGCACCGGACGACGCGGGCTCGACCGGCGAGAGATCCGAAAGAGACGGCCTAGCCGATCGTCACCACCCGCGCCCAGTCGGGCGGGGTGTCCGGCTCGTAGTCGGGATCGTTCTCGATCCACGGCCCGTGGCCCGGTCCGGAGCGCGGGAACAGCCCCACCACCGTCCGGCACGGCGGCCGTTCCTCCGGCCAGGGCGTCTGGCCGTCCGTCAGGACCACGATGACGTCGGGCCGGGGCACCGTGCGCAGCGCCCGGGAGAAGCCGGTCCGCAGATCCGTACCGCCGCCGCCCACCAGGGGGATGCCCTCGGCGCTGCACAGGGGATGCACCGTACGGGCCGCCGCGTCGCAGGACATCACCGTCACCAGGTCGCGGCGCCCGCCCACGGCCCGGGCGATCGCGGCCACTTCGAGGAGCGCGCCGCCGAGCTCCGCGTCGCTCACCGAACCGGAGGTGTCCACGATCACCGAGACCCGGGGCGGTCGCCGCCGAAGGCTGGGCAGCACCACGCCCGGCAGGCCCGCCGAGCGCCGCGACGGCCGCCCGTACGAGTAGTCCTCGCCCGCCCCGGACGCGGACGCCGCCGAGCGGACCGCCGCCCCCAGCAGGTCCCGCCAGGCCTGCGGCGGGTGGAAGACCTCCTCCGCCCACCGCTTCCACGCCTTCGGCGTGTTCCCGGGGCGGCCCTTGACGGCCTGCGCCACCCGGAACCGCACGGCGTCCCGCTGCTGCTCGCTGAGGCCGTCCGCGCCGTCGGCCCCCAGGTCCCACGCGCGGTCCAGTCCGTCGGCGCCGCTGCCGCAGTCCAGCCAGGCGAGGTGCTCCATGCCGGAGCCGAACCCGATCCGGGGCAGGTAGTCCTCCATCAACTCGCCGGAGGGGAGCCCGAGCGCATCCGGGGTGACCGCGTCCTCCGGCATGACGAGCCCGTCCCCGAACACGTCGTCGTTGATCTCGCAGTCCGCCGCGATGTTCATCAGCAACCGGGCGCCCGGTCCGGTCAGGCCGCGCTCCCGGGCGACCCGGTCGCCGCGCCCGTGGTGGTCCCGCAGGAGGTGCGACACCTCGTGCACCCAGACCCCGGCGAGCTCCTCCACGGGCGTCCGCCGCACGAACACCGGCGACACGTAGCACCGCCAGTGCCGGTCGACGGCCATGGTCGGGACGCGCCGGGACTCCACGACGTGCAGGGCGAACAGCGCGGTCGCCAGATAGGGCCGGGCCCGGACGGCGTACAGCCGCGCAGCGAAGAGCTTGTCCAGGTCGAGGCCGGGGCCGCCCGGCTCGGCTGCCGCGCCGCCCTGCGTGGCCGCGTCGGCGCCGGTGACCGGGCTCATCGCGCGCTCGCGGAGGACGCCGGGCGGCCCATCCGCCGTGCGCCGGTCCCGACCAGGGCCGCCGCCTCGTCCGCGCGCCGGGACAGGGAGACCGCCCCCGCGAGGCGTTCGATGGCGGGCGGGACGTCCCAGTCCGCACGGCGGAGCGAGGCGAGCGTGGTCGCCGGGACGACGACCAGGTCCGGCGCGCCGGTCTCCGCGGCCCGGGCGAGCAGCGCCCACGCGGCCTCCCAGCGGGCCTTCTCCGGGCGCGCGCCGACCGCGGACACCACGCCGTCGAGCGCGGCCTGGCGCAGGTCGCCCCGCTCGGGCAGCTCGGCGCCGGCCGGGTCGGCCAGCAGCACCTCGGGGTCCGGCAGCTCCATGCGGTCCAGGTGGGCGAGGAGTTCGAGGCCCGGGCCGTCCCCGACCGTGCCCCTGACGAGCAGCGAGAGCACCTCGCGGGAGGAACCCGCGGCGGTCGCGAAGGCGAGGAGACGCAGACTCATCTCCCAGCTGCGCGGGGACGGCCAGGCGCCGCCCCGCCGGGCCTCCCCGCCGGGCAGCCGGTGCACCAGCGTGGGGCGGGTGGCGAGCAGCCCGCACACGGCGCGTCGGGCGAAGTCCACCGCCTGCGGGAGGAGTTCCGGGTCGAGCCGGGGCAGCGTCGCCCGCGGCCAGGTGCCGCCGAGGCCGCGGACGACGACGTCGTGGTCGTGGGTCCACTGGAGGTGCACGAAGCGGTTCGCCAGCGGAGGGCTCAGCTCCCAGCCGTCCGCCGCCGAGGCGCGCGGGTTGGCCGCGGCCACGATGCGCACCGCGGACGGCAGCCGGAGCGCGCCGACCCGCCGCTCCAGGACGAGCCGGAGCAGGGCCGCCTGCACGGCCGGCGGAGCCGTCGACAACTCGTCGAGGAACAGCAGACCGCGGCCCTCCCTCACGAGCCGCACCGCCCAGTCCGGCGGGGCCATCGGCACGCCCTGCTCGGCCGGGTCGTCCCCGACGACGGGCAGGCCGGAGAAGTCGGACGGCTCGTGGACGCTGGCGATGACCGTCGTCAGCGGAAGGTCGAGGGACTCGGCGAGCCGGGTCAGCGCGGCCGTCTTGCCGATGCCCGGTTCTCCCCAGAGCAGTACGGGCAGGTCGGCGGCGACCGCGAGCGTCAGGGCCTCCAGCTGGTCGTCCGGGCGCGGTTCGGTCGTGGAGTCGCGCAGCAGGGCGAGCAGGGCGTCCGCGATGTCGAGCTGGCCGGGGGCAGGGGTGCTCAAGGGCATGGGTGATCACCTGTGGGTCGTCGGTGGGGCGGACCGGCGCTGCCGTGGTGGTCGGCGGCACCGGCGCACACCGGTGGTGGGAAGAGGACGTGCGGTACCGGCGCGGATGCCGGTGTCGCGCGGGTCAGCGGGAGCGGTCGGGGCGGGTGCGACGGTTGCGGGGACGCTCGGGGCCGGGCGGGCCCGTGCGGGTCGGCCCCGGGCCGTACAGGTCCGCCCGGTACAGCCCGTACGCGATGCGCCGCCGGGCGGCGGACTCCAGGGCGTCCCGCAGCGCGCCGTTGCGCAGCGCCGCGCCGGGACCCAGCAGGCCCTCGACGACGGCCAGCGCGCCCGCGATGTCGCCGTGGTCCAGGCGCTCTTGGACGCCGGTGAGGGCGTCAGGCCGCCGGTGGGCCTCGTCGATGGCCTGGAGGCAGGGGAGCGGCGGGCCGCCGAGGGCGACCAGCAGCTCCTCCCGCCGGATCTCGGCGGGCCCGTGGTCGAGCGGGGCCAGGACGCCGTCGGAGAAGCCGATGCGGTGCGCGACTCCCCCGCAGTCCACCAGGCGTGGCCGCCCGGGCGGGTCGGCCGTCCGGGCGGGTCCCGCGGCCGGTCGGCCGGGCACGAGCGCCGCGGCGACCAGGGGGTGCAGCCGCCCGGCCTCGATGAGTCCGGCGCGCAGCAACGCGAGGTCGGGCGGTACCCAGGTCGCCGCGTCGGGAAGCGTGGGCAGCGCCTCCACCGCCCCGCGGGGAGCGGGCAGGGTCGAGACGGGACCGCCGTCCGGCGGCAGGTCGAGCACCAGGTGCCGGCGGGCCCCGAGCCGTACCCCGACCCGCCCGGAGCCCCGGCCCTCCGACGCGAGGAGGATCCCGGCCTCCGCCGCCCAGCGGTCGACGGCCCGGTCGGCCGCATCCTCGTCCGGCAGCGGCGGATCCGGCGGCGGCACGGTGTCGGCCCCGGAACGGAGCCGCAGTTCGCCGCTGCGGGTCGCGTCCCAGAGGTGACGGTGCAGATCCAGGCGGTACCGCCGGCTCGGCCGCGGATGCGGATGCCGGCGCTCGCCCTCGGAGGACCGCGAACCGTCCCACAGAGCGAGGCTCAGCCGCTGACCGGCGTCCGCCCAGGCGGGCGCGGTCCGCACCACGAGGAAGAGCGGCGGCGAGGAGGCGTCGCCCGGGGGCGCGGCACCCGAGTCGTCCTCCCCCAGGGCCCCGTAGCGTGCCAGCGGCACGGTGAGGCCCGGGCGCAGGAGTCCGTCGGGAGCGATTCGCGGCATGTGCCAGCGCAGCAGGTCGGGAGCGAGTCGCCGGAGGTCGGCCTTGACGAGGGCGGCGCGTTCCCGCCCGTACGCGCGGGAGGCGGAGCGCAGGTCGAGGTCGACGTCGACGCGGGCCGCGGCGCAGGCGCCCGCCCAGTCGCCGACGGAACGGCGGCGGCCGGCGGTCTCGATCATGGAGGGCGGCACGGCGAACTCGCGCACGCGCAGCCAGAGGGAATGGCGGGTGTCGCCGTTCGCGCGGGAAGTGAGCATCAGCACTCACCTTGCGCGGACGGGACCCCCGATCTGAGAGCAGAGGAAGTCGTCATCACGATGATCGTATCGAGCGCCGCACCCCGGGGCCAGGTGTATTCCCGGGGACGCCGAGGCACGGCGGCCCGGCGCCCGCCGCGCGCACGGACGGCCCGACGCCCGCCGCGCGCACGGACTGCCCGACGCCCGTCCGCACCGGGCAGCCCGGCGCCCGCCACCGCGCAACGCCCCGCGCCGAAAGGGCGGTCGGCGTCCGGGCGATGGGTGCGGCCCGTCGTCCGGACGGCCGGCGAGGCCTTCGCCGACCGCCGTACGCATGGCAGCCGTCCGGAACGCTAGGCCGCGCTGACCGCGTCCGGTCCGCTGCGGGCGATGATCGCCGCCGTGTCCACGCCCGCGGGCAGCGTGCCGAACGCGAGGCCGCGGTCGCCGTCGAGCCGCGACGCGCAGAACGCGTCCGCCACCGCGGGGTCGCCGTGCCGTACGAGCAGCGAGCCCTGCAGCACCAGGGCCAGCCGCTCGACGAGGCGGCGCGCCCCCCAGGCGGCGGCGTCCGGGTCGCCGAGCCCCGCGAGGTCCTTGCGGAGGCCGGTGACGGCCGCGTCGAGCCGCCGGTCCGCGCCCGCTGCCCGGTCGACCTCCGCGAAGAAGGCCTCCACCGCCTGGGGCTGACGGGCCATCGCCCGCAGCACGTCGAGCGCGGCGACGTTGCCCGAGCCCTCCCAGATCGACGGCAGCGGCGACTCCCGGTAGAGCCTCGGCAGACCGGAGTCCTCCACGTACCCGTTGCCGCCCAGGCATTCGAGGGCCTCCGCCGCGTGGGCGGGCGCCCGCTTGCACACCCAGTACTTGGTGACCGCGAGTCCGAGTCGCCGCAGCTGCTCCTCCTCCGTGTCGCCGCGCGTGGCCCGGTCGACCGCGCCGGCCAGCCGCAGCGCCGCGAGGGTGGCGGCCTCCGCCTCCACCGCGAGGTCGGCCAGGACGTTGCGCATCAGGGGCTGGTCGACGAGCCGTGCGCCGAAGGCCTCGCGGTGCGTGGCGTGGTGCACGGCCTGGACCAGGCCCAGGCGCATCCCGGACGCCGAGCTGATGGCGCAGTCGAGGCGGGTCATGTTGACCATCCGGATGATGGTGGCCACCCCGCGTCCCTCCTCGCCGACGAGCCGGCCGAGGGCGCCCTCGTACTCGATCTCTGAGGAGGCGTTGGAGCGGTTGCCCAGCTTGTCCTTGAGCCGCTGGAGCCGGATCGCGTTGCGGCTGCCGTCCGGCAGGACGCGCGGCACCAGGAAGCAGGAGAGTCCGCCCGGCGCCTGGGCCAGGGTGAGGAAGACGTCGGACATCGGCGCCGAGGTGAACCACTTGTGGCCGGTCAGCGCGTACAGACCGGGCTCGTCCGTCGGTACGGCACGGGTCGTGTTGGCCCGGACGTCCGAGCCGCCCTGCTTCTCGGTCATCGACATCCCGGCGATGATCCCGCGCTTCTCCGTCGGCACCCGGAGGCCGAAGTCGTACGAGGAGGAGGTCAGGAGCGGCTCGTACACCTCGGCGAGGTCGGGCTGGGCGCGGAGCGCGGGCACCGCCGCGTACGTCATGGAGATCGGGCACAGGTGCCCGGCGTCGGCCTGGCCCCACACGAACAGCTTGGCCGCGCGGGCGACGTGCGCGCCCGGCCGGTCGTCGCGCCAGGGCGCGCCGTGCAGCCCGTGGCGGACGGCCACGTCCATCAGCTCGTGCCAGTGCGGGTGGAACTCGACCTCGTCGATCCGGTGGCCGAACCGGTCGTGCGTGTGGAGCACGGGGGAGTGGCGCTCGGCGAGCCGCCCCCACTCCTGGGCCTGCTCGCCGCCCGCGCGTGCGCCGAGCTCGTGGACCTCCGCCTCGGCCCAGGCCGCACCCTCCCGGCGCAGGGACTCCAGGAGCGCGGGGTCGGCGGAGACGTCGTAGCCGGTCAGGGGCGGTACCTGGTTGGTGACCTCATGCGTGGTCGGCATCGGGAACTCCCAGAGCTCGCAGGGTGAAGGTGACGAGGGCGGGTACGGCACCGGGCCCGACGGACCCCTCCGCCAGCGGGCCGACGAGCGCCTCGGCGCCCGCCCCGACCAGGGCCGAGGCCGTCAGGAACGGGTCCTGGGGCGGCAGCTCGCCCGAGCGCACGCCCTCCTCGACGCGCGCGGCGAACACGTCGCGGAACGCGCGCCGGAAGACCAGGCGTTCGGCGTCCACGGCCGGGTCGACGGGCTCGGCGAGCAGGGCGTAGGCGAGGCGAGGCGACTTGAGGGCACGCAGGGCGAAGGTCTCGATGACGGCGACCACCCGCTCGGCGGCCGAGCCGTGCGCGGGGTGGGCGGCCGCCTCGGAGACGGCCGCGACCTCCCGGCTCACCACGGTCCGGAAGAGCTCCACGGAGAGGTCGGCCTTGCTGGGGAAGTGGCGGTACACGCTGCCGGTGGCGATGCCGGCGCGGGCGGCGACGGCCGCCACCGTGCATCCCGCGTAGCCCTGCTCGGAGAGCAGGGCCCGGGCCGCGTCGACGACGGAGGCGCGCTGGGCGTCGAGTCGGGCCTGGACGGCGGGGGTGCGTCGGTAGGGCATGGAAGGAGTGAAGCAGTGATTCATTGCTTCATCAAGGGGTCCGCGCCGGTGGGATGGGGACGACGGGAGGCCCCCACCCGGTGGGGTGGGGGCCTGTGGTCGCGGGGAGGCCGCGCCGTCGCGGTGGCCGCTCGGCGTCAGCCGGTGAAGACCTCGGTCAGGGACCAGATCGCGAGCCCGGCCATGCAGACGCCGCCGATCCGCTGCACGGTCTTGAGCGGTACGCGCTTCGCGATGAAGCGGCCGGCGACGAGGGCGAGGGCGGAGACGCTCATCAGGGCGGCCAGGGAGCCGATCGCGGTCGACCAGGTGCCGTTCGTGGCGGCGAGGTTGGCCGTGGTGATCTGGGTGAGGTCGCCCCACTCGCTGATGAACACGGCCATGAAGGCCGTCGAGAAGACGGGCAGGAAGCCGGTGACGGTCTTGCCGCCCTCGTCGGCCTCGTCGTCGTCGCCCCCGCCGCGCAGCAGCATGAACGCGCCGAAGCCGAAGAGCAGGGCGGAGACGAGCTTCACGGACCAGCCGGGGAGCAGCCCGAGCAGGCTGCCGGCTCCGACCGCGATGGCGACGTGCGCGAGGAAGGCGGTGGAGGTGCCGATCCAGACGTAGAGGGGACGCATCCGCGTGCCCATGGCGAGGGACGCGAACATCGTCTTGTCGGGAAGCTCGGCGAGGAAGATCAGCCCGAAGGCGGTGAGGATCGCCAAGGGGTCGAGGTGCATACCGGGGCTCTCTGCTCGGTCCGGGCCCGTGGACCCGGCGCGGCGCCTCGGTGGGCGACGGGAGGACCACTCGGCCCGGCATGACGGACCACGCCCACGGAGACGCGGACGCGGTTGATGCCTGGCCGAAGGTCTCGCCCGCCCGCGTCGAACGCGGACCCGGTCACCGGGAACCCGAGGGCTCCAGTATGTCGACGACCGATTCGCAGGGCTACTCCCCTTCGCTGTGCCCCAGTGTAGCGGACCGGGGCGCGAGAGTGAGTAGACAGTGTCTACTCGATCTTGGTAGACAGTGTCCATGAACGAGGGAAGCGAAGGAACGGAAGAGGACCGTCGGGAGCCCGCGAGGGCGACCGGAGGCGGCGACGGCCCCGTCGAGCCCGCAGACGGGCTGCGTGAACGGCTCGTCCGCACCGGCGTCGAGCTGGTGAACGCCGAGGGCGCCCAGGCCCTGTCGCTGCGCGAGATCGCCCGCAGGGCGGGCGTCTCCCACGGCGCACCCCGCCGCCACTTCCCCACCCATCTCGAACTGCTGTCGGCCATCGCCCGCCAGGGCTTCACCGAACTGGCCGACCGCGTCGCGGCCCACGACCGGGAGGACGCCGGGCCGCGCGAACGGATCGCGCTCCTGGCACGCGTCTACCTCGACTACGCCGACACCCGGCGCGGCATGTACGAGCTGATGTTCCGGCACGACCTGCTGGAGAGCGGCCGCCTCGGGCTGCGGGAGACCAGCCTGCCGCTCTTCGCCCGCCTCACCGGGCTCGTCGCCCGCGTCCGCCCCGACGCGGCCGACCCCGCCGTCCTCGCCGGCGCCCTCTGGGCCAACCTGCACGGCATCGCCCAGCTCTGGCACTGGGGAAGCCTCCGGCTCGCCACCGGCGGCGACGACCCCGCCCCGCTCCTCACCGCCGCCCTCGACGCCCACCTCGGACCCGCCGGGGAGGCCCGGTGACCCCGCGCCGCGGCCCGGTCCTGGCGTGCAGCGTCGTCGGCGCGGCGGTCGTCGCCCTCGACGGCACCGTCCTCACCATCGCCCAGCCCGCCCTCCAGCGCGATCTGCACGCCGACATCGGCCAGGTGCAGTGGACCAGCACGGGATACCTCGTCGCCGTCGCGAGCCTCCTCGTCCTCGCCGGACGGCTCGGCGACCGCTTCGGCCACCGCCGGGTCTTCGCCCTCGGCGCCCTCGGCTTCGCCGCCGCCTCCACCGGCATCGCCCTCGCCCCCGGCATCGGCACCGTGATCGCGCTGCGGGTGCTCCAGGGCGTCTGCGGAGCGCTCCTCCAACCCGCCACGCTCGGCATGCTCCGGACCGCCTATCCACCGGACCGGCTCGGCACCCCCATCGCCGTGCGCACCGCCGCCATCGGCCTCGCCGCGGCCGCCGGACCGCTCGTCGGCGGCGCACTGGTCCACGCGTACGGCTGGCGCGCCGTGTTCCTCCTCGGCGTGCCCCCGACCCTGGCCATCGGCCTGCTCGCCCTCACCACCCGGGACCGCGCCGTGCCCCCGCCGGACCTCCCCCCGCGGCCCTCCGCCCCCACGGGCCGCCTGTCCGCGCTCGACCCCGCCGGCGCCCTGCTGCTCGCCGCCGCGCTCGGCCTCCTCGTCCACGGACTCGTCGGCACCGCCCGCCCCGGCGGCGCCCCCGCGGGCCTCCTCGCCGTCGCCGGAGCCGTCCTCACCGGGCTCGCCCTGGCACGCCACGAGCGCCGGGCCGAGCGCCCCCTGCTGCCCCCGGAGCTGCTCCGGAGCGTCCCGGTCCTGGCCGGTCTCGCCGTCCTGCTCGTCGCCTCGGCCGCCCTCTTCGGCGCGCTCTTCGTGGCGACGTACTTCCTCCAGGACGTGCAGGGGCTCGACCCCCTCGGGTCCGCGCTGCGCATGCTCCCGCTCGCCGCCCTGATGGTGCTCGGCGCACCGCTCTGCCCGCCGCTCCAGCGCCGCTTCGGCCCCCGCCGCACGGCGACCGCGGGCGCCGCCCTGCTCACCCTCGGGGTGCTCCTGCTCTCGCGGCTCGACACGACGGCCGGACCGGCACCCGTCGCGGCGAGCGCCGCCCTGCTCGGCGCCGGGTTCGTCACCCTGATGGTGACCGCGACCTCGGTCGTCGTGCACCGGGCCCCCGAGGCCCACGCCGGAGTCGCCGGCGGCCTCCAGCAGACCGTGATGAACGTCGGCCCCGCCCTCGGCGTCGCCGTGGCGACCCTGCTCCTCGCCCTCGTCCCGGACGGCGGGTTCGTACCGGCCCGCGGGGCCGCCCTTCCGGCCCTGGTGCTGATCGCCGCCCTCGCGCTCCCCGCGGCGCTCGCGCTGCCCCGCGACGGCGGACGGCGGACACGCCCGGAGCCGCCGGCAGCCCGATCCGACGGCCGAGCCTGCGTACGATCATGAGATGCCAGCAGGTCAGCGGGGCCGCCCCGGTGCTCCGGCGCGCGCCCAGTTCAACCTCGGCCGCGCGCTCCCCTTCCTGGTCCTCGTCCTGACGTTCGCCGTCGATCTCGTCACCCCGGACCGGGAGCGCTTCGACCGGCTCCTGGTCGCGGCCCCCGCGCTCGCCGCCGTCACCTGGAGCGTGCGCGGGACCGTCGCCATCGGGCTGCTCGCCGTCGTCGCACGGGTGCTGCTCGGCGCCATCCGGGGCGACTTCGCCGCAGTGCCCGAACTCGTCGCCAACCTGACCGTCATCGCCGGCGTCACCGCGGCCGCCGCCTGGGTCAGCCGGGTCCGCACCCGCTACGAGCGGGACATGCGTGAACTCACCGCCGTCGCCGAGGTCGTCCAGCGCGTCGTGCTGCGACCGCTCCCTGCCCGCCTCGGCCGCTTCGACCTCCGCCTGCTGTACGTGGCCGCCGCGGCCAAGGCCAGGATCGGCGGCGACTTCTACGAGGCCGTGCGCGTCCCCGGCGCCGTGCGCATCATGCTCGGCGACGTCCAGGGCAAGGGTCTGGGCGCCGTCGAGACCGCCTCCGTGCTGCTCGGCTCCTTCCGCGCCGCCGTCGACGACGCCTCCGGCCTGCCCGCCCTCGCCGACCGGCTGGAGGAGGGCCTCGCCCGGTACGGCGCCCGGGACCCCGACTCCGACGCCGCCGAACGCTTCGCCACCGTCGTCCTCGTGGAACTCCCCGACGACGAGGACGTCGCCCGGCTGCTCAGCTGCGGCCACCCGCCCCCGCTGCTCCAGCACGGCGGCGAGGTCGCGGCCGTGCGGTTCGCCGACCCCTCGCTGCCGGTGAACCTCGCGGGCCTCGCCGCGTCCCACCACCGCGTCGAGGAGGTGCCGTTCGGCCCGGGGGACCGGCTGCTCCTCTACACCGACGGCGTCAGCGAGACCCGCGACCGGACCGGCACCTTCTATCCGCTGGAAGTCCGCCTGCGCGGCTGGGCACGGGAACCGGTCGACAAGGTGCCCGACCTCCTCCACAAGGACCTCACCGCGTACGGAGCCGACGGCCTCGACGACGACGTCGCGGCCGTGGTCGTGGCGTATCCGCCCGTGCCCCGCTGACCCGACCGCCCCCAGCGCACCCAAACATCGAGTACGGGGCGGCTTGTGTCGTTCCCGCCCGGTTGCGCGACACGTGCGCCGTTCATGCGCTCTGGCCCGTTCCCCACCGCATGCGTGAGGCTCGTGACCGTCCGCCCGGCGGACCGCCACGACACCGGCCCAGCGAGAGGAACGGGTGCCCGTGCCCCAGGAGAACGCCTTCACCACCGGCTCGTCCGAACACTTCCCCGGCTTCCCGCACGTCACGGCGGCCCTGACCGCGGCCGAGACCTCCGCGATCACCGCACGCGGCCTCTGGGCCGCGAACGGCACGGTGGACCCCGGCGCCGTCCGGCTCGGCCAGACCCTCGCCCACGCGCTCCTGGGCGGGCCCGACGGCACCGGCACCGCCACGGAGCTGCTCCCCGCCGAACTCGCCGCGGCCGTCGAGGAGGTCCGCGGGCTGGCGCAGCCGGCCTACCACCGCGTCGAGGGCGCCGCGGCGACCGACGGATCCGCGGAGAGCGTACGGCTGTCCGCGTTCAGCCTCCGGCAGCTCGGCCCCGGACCGCACCCGCTGGTCGTCGTGCCCGCAGGCTGGACCCCCTTCGGCTGGTCCCTGTTCCTCTGGTCGTACCTCGACCTGGCCCGCAGGGGCTACCACGTCCTCGCCTACACCCCGCGCGGCCTCGGCATCCCCGGACTCCCCACCACCTCCGGCGGCCTCGTCGACGTCGCGGGCCCCCACGACTGGGCCGACGGCTCCGCGGTCGTCGACTTCGCCGTCGACCGCTTCGCCCCCAGCGTCATCGGCTTCATGGGAGAGTCGTACGGCTCCGGGATCAGCCAGCTCGTCGCCGCCCACGACGACCGGGTCGCCGCCGTCGTCGCCCTCAGCACCTGGGGCAACCTCGCGACCAGCCTCTACGACCACGACACCCGCCACCTCGCGGCGGTGAAGGCCCTCCTCGCGCTCACCGGCGGACCGGTCGAGACCAAGTTCGACGCGGCCAACCGGGCGATCCTCGCCGACTTCCAGGCCGACCGGAACCTGGACGCCGTCGTCGAGTGGGGTCTCAGGCGCGCCCCCGAGTCCTACCTCGCCCTCACCAACGAGAAGGGCACGCCCACCTTCTTCTCCCACACCTGGCACGAGAGCCTGTTCGCGGTCAACCAGACCCTGGTGACCTTCAACGGCCTGGAGGTGCCCAAGCGGCTCAACCTGTGGATCGGCGACCACGCCGCACCCGAGGGCCCCGCGCTCATCGGACCGCCCGCCGTCCCGGGAGAGACCGACCTCCCCATGGCCGAGGCCTACGCCTGGCTCGACCACCACCTGAAGGGCGAACGCAACGGCGTCGAGGACTGGCCCCAGGTGTGCCACCAGGTCATGTTCTCCTACGTGACGGAACCCGTCCTCGACCCGGAGACCGGCGAACCCACCGGGGAGAACCGGATCGTCGTGCCCGCCCGCCGCGAGACCAGCGCCTCCTGGAGCGAGGTGACCGGCGGGACCGAGGTGTTCGGCCTCACCGGCGACGGCGCGGGCGGCACCGACGGACGCCTCGTCCCGGCGGGCGGGCCCGGGGCGGCGGAGACCGGCTGGCGGCGGGCCTTCCTCGCGGGCGTGGACACCGAGGCCACCGCCATGGACGCCCTCATGAGGACCGGTCAGGCCGAGTGGCGGGGCAACCCCAAGATCTACGCCACCCACAAGATCGACCGCCGCCACGCCGTCGCGTGGACGACGGAGCCCCTCGTCCCGCGCGACGGCACCGGGGCCGTCGGCCGCCGGATCCGGGGCATCCCCCGGCTCCGTCTCACGGTCCGCTCCACAGCCGTCTCCGCGAGCCTCTACGCCCACCTCCTGGACGTCGCCGCGGACGGCACGGCCCGGATCATCAGCCACGAACCCCTCAACGTGTACGGCCTGACACCCGACCAGGACACCACCGTCGCCTGGACGCTCCAGGCGGCCGCGTACGACCTCCCCGCCGGGAACCGGCTGATGCTGGTCGTCGACAGCAAGGACCCGCTCTACGGGGACGCCTCCGTCACCTGGACGCAGACCGTCATCGGCTCCCCCGCGCAGGAGCCGTCCTTCCTGGAACTGCCCCTGGGCTGAACCGGGCCCCGGCACGGAACGGGCCCGGCCGAGGTCGGGAGGGCGGGCCCGCCGCTCCCCGCGCGGGCCGGCCCCTCCCGCCGTCACACCGCCGGGGCGAGCCCCAGGTGCTCCCGCAGCGTCGTGCCCGTGTAGGCGGACCGGTACACGCCCCGCTCCTGGAGCTCGGGCACGAGCAGTTCGACGATGTCGTCGAGACCGTCCGGCACCAGGTAGGGCGAGACGTTGAAGCCGTCGACAGCCCCGTGCCGGACGAACCGGGCGAACTTCTCGGCGAGTCCGGCCGGCGTCCCGGCGTGACCGCGCTGCGGGCCGAGCTCGATGACGGTCTCGCGCAGCGTCCAGCCGTTGGCCTCGGCCTTCGCGCGCCACACCGCCACCACCGCCCGGGGGTCCTCCACCCAGCGGGTCCCGAACGTACCGGTGTCGCGGACGACCACCAGCTCCTCGGCGGGCAGCGGTCCGTCGGCGTCCCGCTCCGACAGGTCGACGCCCCAGAGCCGGCTCGCGATGCCGAGCGCCACCGCCGGGGTGACCTGCTCACCGCGGACCCAGCGCTGTTTCTCCTCGGCCTCCTTCTCGGTGGCCCCGATGACGATCTCCGTACCCGGCAGGATCCTCAGCGCGTCCTCGGCCCGGCCCGCCGCCCGCAGCCGCCTGCGGACGTCCTCCGCGAAGGCCAGCGCCTCGCCGAAGTCCGTGCCGTGCGCCGAGAACACCACGTCCGCCTGCCGGGCGGCGAAGTCCCGGCCCTCGCCCGAGTCGCCCGCCTGGAAGATCACCGGATGACCCTGCGCACTCCGCGGCAATGTCGGCACCAGGTCGACGTCGACGTGCGCGCCCTGCGACCGGACGCGCCCCACCGTGCCGGGCACCGACCAGGACCGCGCGTCGACGGATCCGGCGACCGCGCCGTCGGACCAGCCGTTCCACACGGCGCGTGCCGCCGAGAGGAACTCCTCGGCGCGCCGGTAGCGGTCGGCGTGCTCCAGGAAGCCGCCGCGCCGGAAGTTCTCTCCGGTCCAGGCGTTGTGCGTGGTCACCACGTTCCAGCCGGCCCGGCCGCCGGACAGCAGGTCGAGACCGGAGAGCCGCCGGGCCAGGTCGCCCGGCTCGTTGTACGTGGTGTTGGAGGTGGAGACGAGCCCGATCCGCTCGGTGGCGGCGGCGAGGGCCGACAACTGGGTGATCGAGTCCGGGCGGCCGGCCACGTCGAGCTCGTGGACACCGCCGCCCGACTCGCGCAGCCGCAGGCCGTCCCCGAGGAAGAAGGCGTCGAAGAGCCCGCGTTCGGCGGTCCGCGCGACCCGGAGGAAGGAGGCCGGGTCGATCTGCGAGCCGCTCGACGGATCGGACCAGATCGTCCAGTGGTTGACGCCCTGGAAGAACACCCCGAAGTGCAGCTGCGCGTCAGGACGGGGGACGTCGGCGGGATCGGTGCGGGTCATCGGGTCTCCTCCCGTACGGGCGCGGCGGCGGCGCCGTCGGTGGTCGCGAAGCGGCTGAGGGGCCGGGGGAGGCCCAGGGAGGAGCGCAGGGTGGTGCCGGGCAGCGGACGGGCCGCCGCCCGCCGGACGAACAGCTCGGGCAGCACGAGCCGGGACAGCACGGCGAGGTCCTCGTCGATCACGAGCGGGTGCAGCCGCACCCCGTCGACGCGTCCGCCCAACGCGAGGAGCAGGGAGACCAGCCCGTCGGCGGGACCGGTGTACCGCAGCCGGTCCGGCCGTGCGGTCCACGGGGCGTGCCGCTCCAGGTCCGCGATCCGTTCCCCGGCCGTCTCGCGCGGAGTGTCCAGGGCCACCTCGATCTCGGCGAAGGCGAGCGGCGACACGCCCCTCCCCGCCGCCGCCGCGGCCACCTCGGCGGCGCTGCCGCCGCCGACCAGGGCCACGTCGACCAGCTCGTCCGGTACGAGCCCCGGGCGGGCGAGGACCACCGGCCGCCCCTGCGGCGGGCGCGGCACGATCGACGGCCCCCGCACCGAGTACGTCTCACCGGTGAAGTCGACGGCGTGGAGCCGCGACCGGTCGAGATAGCGGCTGGTCGCCACCGAGCGGATGACCGCGTCGTCCTCCCAGGAGTCCCACAGGTCCCGTACGACGCGGAGCCCGTCCCGCGCCTCGCGGGCCCTGGCCTCCGCCCCCTCGACCGGGGGCCGCCCCCAGGCGCGGGCCGCGGCGGGATCCTCCTCGACCCCCAGCACCCAGCCGGCCCGGCCGGTCGAGACGTGGTCCAGCGAGGCGAGCTGCGAGGAGACGTGGAACGGCTCGGCGTAGGTGGTCGCCAGGACCGGCGCCACGCCGAGGACGCTCGTCGAAGCGGCCACGAACGCGGCACGCTCCACCGCGCCGATCCGCCCCGCGGGGCCGGCCCCGGAGGCCGGCGGCAGGATCGAGTCGTCCAGGGTGACCAGGGTGAACCCGGCGTTCTCTGCGACGGCCGCGACCCGGGCGAGCCGACGGGGGGTCAGCAGCTCGCCGGGGGAGTGCGCGGCACGGCGCCACGCGGCCGGATGGGCGCCGTCGCCGTCGATCTCGACGGCCAGGCGCAGGGCGGGGCGGGGCATGGGAAGTCCTTCCGGGAACGCGGGGCACGCCGCGGGATCCGTGGACGCGCGCGGGCGCGACCGCGCGGGGCCGGGCGGCGTGAGGGCGGCGGTGGCGCGGACCCGGGGGAGCGGGTCAGGCGCGGGCGGAAGGACAGATGGCCGAGGAGGTGCGGCAGAGGTCGACGTGCCGTCGGCAGACGAGCCGTGCGCTCATCCGGCGGCCGGGACGGGGGCGGAAGGGTGCCGCGCTCGCTCCGCGCACATCCGCCTCCCCGCAGGTCCGGGCCGAGATCCCGTCCGGGTTCGGGACGGCGACGGCTCAGCTTAGGCAGGACGGCTTCCTGACTGTCAAGGGCGGTCCGGGAGTTGGGCGGCGGCGAGCCCGACGTATCAGCCCCCGGTCTGACGGGACATGGGCCTCCGGCAGGACGCGCCGACGCGGTCGGATCTCCTACCGTGCCCTCATGATCCGATTCACCAGGGCAGCCGTCGCCGCCCTCCTCGTCTGCTCCGTCGCCTTACCCGCAGGTGTCGCCACCGCCGCCACCACCGACGCCCCGCCGCCGGCGGCGACCGCGCGACCGGCCAAGCCCGCCGTCCTGCCCGCACCCACCGGACCGCACGCCGTCGGAAGCACCGTCCTGCCGCTCGTCGACCGCTCCCGGACCGACCCGTGGGTCCCGTCCGCCGACGGGCGGGCGCTCATGGTGACCCTCCACTACCCGGCCGCACGCGACACGGGCGGCCGCCCCGCGCCGTACGCCACCCGCGAGGAGGCGCGGCTGCTCGCCGAGCAGCTCGGGCCCGGTGTCTCCGGCGACCTGCTCGCCCGCACCCGCACGCACAGCAGGACCGACGCGCGGCCCGCCCCGGGCCGCCGGCCCCTGGTCCTGCTCTCCCCGGGCTTCAGCGTCTCCCGCTGGACCCTCACCCACCTCGCGGAGGACCTCGCCTCCCGCGGCTACGTCGTCGCCTCCGTCGACCACGCCTACGAGTCGTACGGGATCAGCCTGCCCGGCGGCCGCACGCTCACCTGCGTCGCCTGCACCGCTCTCGACGAGGGCGGTGTGCCCGCGTCCGTGGTCACCTCGACGCGCGCCGCCGACATGCGGTACGTCCTGGACCGGCTCACCGGTCCCCGTCCCGCCTGGAAGCACGCCGGGCTGATCGACGGCCGTCGCACCGGCATGGCCGGCCACTCGATCGGCGGGGCGAGCGCGGCCACCACGATGGCGGCCGACCCGCGCGTCGACGCCGGGATCAACATGGACGGCGCGTTCTGGGAGGACCTCCCGGCCGAAGGGCTGCGGGGCCGGCCGTTCATGATGCTCGGCACCCATGACGCCATGCACCTGCCGGGGGGCACGGACACCAGCTGGGACCGGACGTGGGGCGCCCTCGACGGGTGGAAGCGCTGGATCACCGTGGCGGGCTCCGAGCACTTCACCTTCTCCGACGGCCCGGTCATCTCGCGGCACTTCGGCCTGCCGCTGCCCGAGCTGCCCACCGACCGCGCCGTCGCCGTCACCCGGGCGTACGTCGCGGCCTTCTTCGACCAGCACCTGCGGGGACTCCCGCGCCCGCTGCTCGACGGTCCGTCGCCGGCGAACCCGGAGGTCCACTTCCAGCACCGCTGACCCCTCCCGGGCCCGCGTCCCTCAGACGCGGTACGCGGTGTGCGCCGCCGCCCAGTCGGCAAGGGCCCGCGCGCACTCGGCGACCGATTCACGCCAGGTGCGCGCGGCGCCGTCGCCGGCCTCGTCGCTGACGTGCTTCACGATGCGCAGTGGCACCCCGGCCAGCTCCGCGGCCGCCGCCAGCGCGTAGCCCTCCATGTCGACCAGCGGTGCCTGCTCCGCGAGCCGGGCCCGGGCGGCCTCGTCCGAGATGAACGCGTCCCCGGTGGCCAGGACCACGTCCCCGCCGTCCGGGAGCGCCAGCGGAGCGCCGTACGTCTCGCCGGTCAGCGTGGCCAGGAGCTGTCCGTCGAGGTCGTGCTGCACGACCGTGCCGACGACGTGCGTCCCGGTCCAGCCCGGGCGGAGCGCTCCCGCCGTCCCCAGGTTCACGATCCCCGACGGCCGAGGGCCCCGGCCGAGGACGGTCGCGAGGGCCGTCGCCGCGTTCACCTTGCCCATGCCGGTCAGCAGCACCGGCAGCGAGGTGTCCAGGAACTGCGCCTCCTCCTTGACGGCGAGGACGAGCAGCGGGCGGCCGGCGGTGATCTCTCCCAAGAGTTCCATGGGGGTCACGCTAGTTCGCGGGCCCGCCCGGCGTACAACCGAGGCCCGACCGGGGGACGGCCGGCCGTCATCCGAGGGACTGGCCGCGCTCCGCGAGCACCTCGGCGAGCACGCGCAGCGCCTTCGGGCCCACGCCGTGCAGGGCGGCCAGCTCCGCTGCGGGGACCCCGGCGAGCTGGTCGAGCCGTGTGTAGCCGGCCGCGGCCAGCGCACGCGTGGCGGGGGCGCCGATCGCGCGGGGGAGCTCCGTCTCGGGACGGTCGGATCCGGTGGGTGCCATGGACCGATCGTGCCACGCGGGAGCGCACGGCGGGCCTGACTCCGGCCGCGCCACGCCCGCGCGTGGGAGGTCCCGCGGACCCCGCCGGTGTGCGCCCGCCCGCGCGTGGGAGGCCCCGCGGACGCCGCCGGTGTGCGGCGGCCCCCGCGAGGGCGGGCCTCACACGGGGAGCAGCCGGCCGATCAGCGCGCCGAGCTGGCGGGCGTTGCGGCAGGGGCGCATCTCGACGAGGTCGGCGTAGGCGGGGGCCGCCGAGTCGCCCGTGCCCCACAGCGAGGGCTGCTCCGGGTTGAGCCAGTGGACCCGCCGCGCCCGGTCGGCGATCCGCCTCAGGGCCGGGAGGTTCGGGTCGGACCCGTTGGTGCGGGCGTCCCCGAGGACGAAGACCACGGTGCGCGGGCCGAGTGCGTCGGCGTACCGGTCGGCGAACTCGCCCAGGGCCGTCCCGTAGTCGCTCTGTCCGTGCCACCCGGTCAGCTCGGCCTCGGCGAGGATGCGGTCGCCGAGGCCGGCCGGGTCGGCGGACCCCCGGGCGATCAGGCCGGTCACCTCGTCCACCCGGTTGACGAAGGCGAAGACGCGGACCCGGCTGAACTGGTCGTGCAGGGCCTGCACCAGCAGCATCGTGAACTGCGCGAACCCGGCCACCGAGCCGGACACGTCGCACAGCAGCACCAGTTCAGGCCGACGGGGAGGGCGCCGGCGCAGCACGGGCCGCACCGGCACACCGCCGGTCGACAGCGAGCGCCGCAGCGTCCGCCGCAGGTCGATCTCCCCGCGCGACGCCCGGCGCCTGCGGGCCGCGAGCCGGGTGGCGAGCTTGCGCGCCAGGGGACGCACCGTGCGCCGCAGCTCTTCCAGCTGCGCCCGGCCGGCCAGCAGGAAGTCGACGGTGTCCGCGGTCCCCGCGACCGCGCGCCGCGCGACCCGGTCGCGGCCCTGGCGTTCGGCGACCCGCCGCCGGGCGTCGGTCCGGACCCGTTCGCGGAAGTCCTCGATCCGGCGCCGGATCTCGTCGTCCAGCAGCCGCTCGGTGAACTCGGGTCGAGCTGTCCCGGGCGCGGCGCGGAGCCGCTCCCGAACGCGTGCCAGCAGCGTCTCCGGGCGCAGCCGGCCCAGCGTGCGGTACGAGGACCAGCCGTCCGACTCGGGGCCGGAGCCGAACCCGCCGAAGCCCCCCACGGCCTCCGCGGCGAGCCGGTCGAGAGCGGCGGCGTCGCCGGCGACGAGGGCCTCGGCGAGCCGGTCGCGCAGGGCCGCGAGCTCGGCGGGGGAGTCCTCGTACGCCTCCGCCGCCCGGCCGTGGCCGAGGGGGAAGTACAGGTCGAAGACGCGGTCGAAGACCGGACGCTGCGCCCCGCCGTGGAGCAGGGTCGCGGCGAGCGCCTCCCGGACGCGTTCGCGGTCGGTGAAGCCGACCGCCTGGAGGGCGAGTCCGGCGTCCACGGTCTCGCCGGTGCCGATCCCGAACCCGTGGGCGCGCAGCGCGCCGACGAGACCGGTGAGGCGGGCGGCGGCCGTCGCGGGCGGCGTGCCGGCGGCGGAGGCGCCGTCGAGGAGTCCGGTCACACCGCGTCCAGGTCCAGCTTCGCGGCGGCCCTCACGATGTCCTCATGGTGCTTGAGCAGCACGCCCAGCGTCTCGCGCACCACCCGTTCGTCCAGCCGGTCGGCGCCGAGGGCGAGCAGGGTGCGGGCCCAGTCGATCGTCTCCGAGACGGACGGGACCTTGCGCAGGTCCATCGCCCGCAGCGCCCCGACGACCCGCACCACGGACGCGGCGAGCGCCTCGTCCAGGCCGGGCACCTTGAGCGCCACGATCCGGCGCTCCAGCTCCTCCTCGGGGAAGCCGATGTGCAGGAAGAGGCAGCGGCGGCGCAGGGCCTCGGAGAGCTCGCGACTCGCGTTCGACGTGAGCACGGTGAAGGGGCGCCGGGTCGCCCTGATCGTCCCCAGCTCGGGCACGGTGATCTGGAAGTCGCCGAGGACCTCCAGGAGCAGGCCCTCCACCTCGACGTCGGCCTTGTCCGTCTCGTCGACGAGCAGCACGGTCGGCTCCTCGGAGCGGATCGCGGTGAGCAGCGGCCGGGGGAGCAGGAACTCCTCGCCGAAGATGTCCGTGCGCGTGTCGTCCCAGGACTCGCCCCGGCCGGCCGTGATCCGCAGGAGCTGCTTGGCGTGGTTCCACTCGTACAGCGCGCGGGACTCGTCGACGCCCTCGTAGCACTGGAGTCTCACCAGTCGTGCGCCGGTGACCGCGGTGACCGCCTTGGCGAGCTCCGTCTTGCCGACCCCGGCCGGGCCCTCGACGAGCAGCGGCTTGCCGAGGCGGTCGGCGAGGAAGACGGTCGTGGCGACCGCGGGCGAGGCGAGGTAGCCGGTCGCGGCGAGGCGATCGGCGACATCGTCGACGGAGCTGAAGAAACCGGTCGTCATGGGCTGTCCCCCCGGGGCGCGGAATCGTCTACTGGCCAGTAGCCTCTGCTGTACTCGATCAGATCGGGCCCCGCCGCACAACCGTCGCGCACGAGGTCCGTGCCGCGCGCGGGACACCGCCCGCTGGTGGAATGGGGGTGACCGGGTACGCCACCCGGGGACCGCTCGGCGGTGGAGGTGTCGTGGCGGAGCGGGAAACGGAGCGGGAGCACGCCCTCCTGGCCAGGGTCCGGGCCATGGAGGAGGCGGTCGGTGCGATCGGCACGACGCTCGACGAGACGGGCACCTGCCGCGAACTCGCGGCCTTCGCCGCCCGGCGGCTGCACGCCGCCGCCACGGTGGACCTGTTCGCGGAGCCGGGCGCCCCGCCGTGGCGCGCGGCCCACGCGGAACCACCGGAACGGGCGGCATCCGCCGCCCCGGCCGCCGGGGCCGCGACGCACCCCGCCGCCGCCCCGGCCGCCGGGGCCGCGACGCACCCCGCCGACACTCCCGGCGGGCTGCCGCCGACCGCTCCTACGGCTTCCGGCGGGGCTGCTCCCGGCGGGCTGCCGCCGTCCGTCCCCACGGCTGAGGGCGGGGCTGCTCCCGGGGCGCTGCCGCCGTCCGCTCCTTCGGCTTCCGGCGGGGCTGAGGGCGGGGCGGCTTCCGGCGGGCTGCCGCCGTTCGCCTTCACTCCAGGCGGGGCTGCTCCCGGAGCGCCGCCGCCGTCCGCACCCACGGCTCCCGCCACGGCCGCGGCCCGGGGCGCTTCCGGCGACACCGCCCTGGCCGGCACCGCCCCCGGGGGCGCCTCCCACCGGCTCTCCCTCCCCCTCGCCGTCGACGGCGAGGAGCCGGCCGGGACCGTCACCCTGACCCGTGCCGGACCACCCTTCACCGCGGACGAGGCGGGCCTGCTCCGGTACGCCGCACGCCTGGCGGCCCGCCATCTCGGCCACGCCCGACGGCTGGCCGCCGCCGAGGACGCCGCCCTCCACCTCCAGCGCGCGCTCGTCGCCGAGCCCGGCCGCCCGCATCCCAACCTGGAGATCGCCGGCGGCTACCTCCCCGCCGGACCGCGCGCCCTCGTCGGCGGGGACTGGTTCGAGACCGTACGGCTCCACTTCGGCCGCAGCCTGCTGGTCGTCGGGGACGTCATGGGCCACGGCCTGGACGCGGCCGTGGACATGAACGCCTACCGCAACGCGCTGCGCGAGGCCGCGGCCACCGACCTGCCCCCGCACCGGGTGCTGCGCCACCTCGACTCCGTGGTCGCCGAGGACGACGCCCGCCGACCCGCCACCGTCCTGCTGGTCCGGGTCGACCCCGCCCGCGGCACCGCGACCTTCGCGAGCGCGGGACACCTCCCGCCCGCGGTGTTCCACGCCGACGGCTCGGCGGAGCTCGTCCACCTCACCGTGGGCCCGCCCCTCGGCACCGGCGTCGGGGGCTACGAGCCGACCACCCGCCCGCTCGATCCCGGCGACACCCTGCTGCTCTTCACCGACGGGCTCGTCGAGCGCCGCGGCGAGGACATCGACCACTCCCTCGCCCGCCTCGCCGCGCTCCGACTCCCCAGGGACCCCGGTCCCGACCGGGTGGTCGAAGAGGTGCTCGGCCGCCTCGGCGCGCACAGCGCGGAGGACGACGTCGCCGTCCTCGCGGCGCGCATCCGGGTACGACCACACCAGTGACACACGGTCACTTCCGTCCCGCGGAACGTCGTGACGCACGGTCACACCAGCCATGCCGGAGTCATGTTTCGGTCCCCGGCGGGATTCTTCCCGCCGGACGCTTGTGCGCGGCCCCGGGGCCCGGCACGCTCCTCGTATGAACACGGCCAGGCATGCCAGTGAACGATTGATGAGCTGGCCCTCGCTGACCCCCGGCAGCGCCCATTGCGGCGCGCCGCTCGGGTTCGGTACGGCGACGCAGGAGATCGTGCACTTCCACGGCGAGCACGAGGCCGACGTCCATCTCACCCGCGCCATGGTCGCGAAGCTGCGCCATGCCCTCCTCGGGTCGAGCGCGGTCCGTCTGCGCGCCGGATCGGGGTGGGTGACGGTCCGTCTGGACATGGGATCGGACATCGACCTGCTCGCCACCCTGGTGAGCGCCGCCCTCCAGGGCAACGGCGTCCCCGACGTGGCCCCGGACGGCTGCACCCGTACCCGCCCGGTCGCACCGCTCCGCTGACCGCCCCGGACACGGGTGCCGCTCGGAACCGGCACGGGTCTTCCGCGCGCCCGCCGGGACGGCGGCACTACGCGGGCGTGCTCCCCGGACCGCCCGGGACGGGGAACAGCATGCACGTGCTGGTCGCGTGGGCGAGCAGGCGGTCCTGCGCGTCGTACAGGCCCGCCTCGGCGAGCGCGGTCCGGCGCCCGCGGGAGATCACCGTGCCGATCGCCCGGACCTTGCCCGTGTCGAGCGTGATCGGCCGGAGGAAGCGGGTCGCCAGGTCGAGCGAGGTGTAGGCCGTGCCCAGCGGGAGCGTCGAGTGGACCGCGCACCCGGCCGCCGAGTCCAGCAGGGTCGCGTAGACCCCGCCGTGCACGCTGCCGATCGGGTTGTAGTGCTCCTCGCCCGGTTCCAGGGTGAACACCGCGCGCCCTTCCTCGACCTCTTCGAGGCCGAAGCCGAGCAACGCCGCGATCGGCAGCCCCGGCAGGCGTCCCGCGACCATCTCCCGGAGGAAGTCGAGACCGGCCATCGTCCCGGCGGCCCGTGCTGTGGCTCCGGCGTCCTCCCACTCGACCGTGCGCGACCGCCCCATGACCACTCTCCGCCCGTCCCGGCCCGCTGCCGTCAGCTGGCTCTGTACCGCGAAGCTAGCCGTCCCGAAAGCTGACTGTCAACGACGCAGCCAGGTGGCTACAGTGTGACGATGGACTGGCTGGAGACGGACACGCGGAACTGCCCGGTCGGCCGCGCCCTGGAGCTCGTGGGCGAGAAGTGGACCCTGCTGATCGTGCGCGACGCCTTCAACGGCGTGCGCCGCTACGACGAGTTCCGCCGGCACCTGGGGCTCTCGGAGGCCGTCCTCGCCGACCGGCTCCGCAAGCTCGTCGCGGCCGGCCTGCTGCGCGCGGAGCCGTACCGCGAACCCGGTACCCGGACCCGGTACGAGTACCGGCTCACCCGCAAGGGCGTGGACCTCTGGCCCGTGCTCCTCGCCCTCAAGCAGTGGGGCGACACCCACGCGGGGGAACCGGAGGGGCCGGTCCTCGACATCCGGCACACCGACTGCGGAGCCCCCGTCCGCGTCGTCGTCCAGTGCGAGGGTGAGGAACGGGACACCCTGTCCGCCCGCGACGTCACGGTCCGCCCGGGGCCGGGCGCCCGCCCGCTCCACCCCGGACCCGCGGCCTGACGACCCGCGCCGGACTCGGGCGCGCCCGAGCATCCGGACGGCCCCGCTTCCCCGGTCCGGCACCCGTTCGGCCGCACCCCTGCGATGCCCCGCCGCCCAGCCGGGTACCTCACGAGGCATGCCCTCCACACCCGGTCCGCCGTACGACGGTGCCCCCACCGAGCACGGCCCCGAACACGGCCACTGGTTCCAGCGGCTCCACGCGCGCGTGCTCGCCTCGCCCGTCGGGCTCGCCTGGAACCGCGGCCGCGCCATGGAACTCATGCACCGCGCCATGGGCTTCGCGGCGCTCAGCCTGCTCACCCTCGTCCCCCTCCTCATCGTCGTCGCCGCCGCCGACCTCGCGAGCGGCCAGGGATTCGCCCGCTGGCTCGTCCAGGGCCTCGGGGTCTCCGAGGTCTCCGAGGAGGAGGTCGAGCGCCTCTTCGGACAGCCGGGCGCGGCCCTCCAGCGCACCACCGCCTTCGGCCTCGCCGCCCTCGCCGCCTTCGGCGTCACCTTCGGATCCGCCGTACAGACCGGCTACGAGCGGGCCTGGGACCTCCCGACGGCCCGCTGGCACACCATGTGGCGGCACGTCGTCTGGCTGGCGGTCCTGGTCGCCTGCCTCCTGCTCTTCGTCGCCTTCCCCGCGCCCGCGGACGCCCCGGCGGCGATCACCGCCGTCGTGGCCCTGGGCGACCTGATCGGCACCTTCCTGTTCTTCTGGTGGTCGCAGCGCTTCCTGCTCTGCGGGCGGATCCGCTGGCGGGCACTCGCCCCCGGAGCCGTCCTGACCGCCCTCGGCCTCCTCGGGCTGCGCATCTTCTCCCAGCTCGTCTTCTCCCCGCTGATCGCCTCGAACGCGGTGACCTACGGCCAGTTCGGCACCGTCCTCGTCCTCCAGTCGTGGCTGGTCGGCGTCGGCTTCGTCGTCTACGGCAGCGCTCTCGTCGGCCGCCTGGTCCACGAGGGGCTGCTCGACCGGCGCCTGCGCCGCGACCCGCCGACCGGCAGGTGAACCGGGCCGACCCGGCGGGCGCCCCGTCGACGAGCGGTGTGCCGGCCCGGGCCGTCGACCTGACGGAGCGGGTGGGGGACCGGCGGGAAACCGATCACACGATCCGGTGATCCACTCCGGAGGGGCCGGGAGCGGTCCGCGCGACCGCTTGGATGAGGGTGATCCCATCGGTCCGTCGAAGGAGAGCCGCCCATGGCGAGCACCTGGCTGCCACCCGCCGAGTACGTCGCGACCCTGCCCAGAGCGACGGCGTACGCCTGCCTGTACTTCACCGACACGCGAGGCCGCCCCTTCCAGCTCCGGGCCGCCTACGACACCGAGCTGTGGCAGTGGCCCGGCGGGAACATGGACCCGGGGGAGACCCCGTGGGAGACGGCGGTGCGCGAGTGCCGGGAGGAGACCGGGATCGTCTTCACCGGCGCGCCCCTGCTGCTCGGCACCCACTTCGTGACCGACCGGGGCGAGGACTGGCCCGCCAACCACATCGGCTTCGTCTTCGACGGAGGCGAGCTGACGGACGAGCAGATCGCCGGGGTCGTCCTCGACCCCGAGGAGCACAGCGAGTACCGCCTCCACACGCTCGACGAGTGGGAACGGGAGATGGAGCCGCGCGAGTTCGCCCGCCTCGCGGGCGTCGACCGGGCGCGCGGGACAGGCACGCCGTTCTACCTGGAGACCCCCGTCTAGGAGGCACGGCCGGGGGTCGCGAGGAGGGGGCGGGAGGCGGGGGCCGTCGCTCCGGGCGGCCCCCGCCGACGGCCGGAACGTCAGCCCCGGCAGCCCACCGGGTGGGCGACGTCGATCACGAAGCGCTCCGGAGAGTGCAGCCGGAAGGTCTTGTACACGGGTTCGGTGTGGAAGGCGGCTCCGAGGGTGACCACCCCCTCGAAGTCGCCGGTGAGGGCGACCCCCTTGAGGGCGGGGAGGGTGAGTATCACCAGGCGGGGCCCCTGGTAGACGGACCTTCCGGCCTCGTCGTGGGCGGCCGCGGGGGAGAGGCGGATCTCCAGGAACCGGCGGCCCGCCAGGGGGACCGGCCGGCCCGAGCCGTCCTGGTGGAGTGCCGCGACCCGGTGCACGGTGACCGGGGGCATCGCGCCCCGCACGTCGATCACGAGCCGGTCGTAGGACGCGTGGTCGGCCCAGCGCGCGTTCACCACCAGGGGCGTGGTCGGGGCCGACCTGTTCGGGGCGGAGGTGTTCGCGGCGCCTGCCGGGATCGTCGCGCCGATCCCGGCGGTCAGCAGGATTCCCGCGGTGACGGCCGCGAGGGTGTGGCGGTGGTGCATGACGTCCCCCACTCTCTCGTGCTCGGGGACTTGCGGTGTCACTGGGAGAGACATCCGCTCATATCGTATGGTTCCGCCGGAATCGGGAGGAAGCGCGCACGGCGAGGAGAAGGGTGGAGGCCGGCGCGGACCGGAGTGTTCGCCCGGATCCGGCCGAGACCGTAACTCCTCGGCCGTTCAGCAGTTGACCAGGGCATGAAGAAGCGCAGCATGCTCGCCATCGCCTCCCTCGCCGCAGGCGTCGTCACCGCCCTCGTCACGCCTCCGCCGCAGGCCAACGCCGCCGAGAGCCCCCTGGGCGGCGCGACCGGACTCCTCCAGGAGGACAAGGGCGTCGACACGGTGCTCGACACCGTCGAGGGTGCCCAGAGCACCCTCCCCGCCCCCGGCTCCGGCGGGCTCCTCTGACCCTCGCCGTACGCGGCCACCGGTGCCCCGCGCCCCCGACGGGCCGCGGGGCACCGGCGCGCCGGGACCCGGGAGGAGGCGGCCCGTGCGCGCGCCGTGCGTGACTAATGACAGGATGTCCTCATGAGCGACAACGTTTACTTCGACATCACCATCAACGACCAGCCCGCCGGCCGGATCGTCTTCAAGCTGTTCGACGAGGTCGTCCCGAAGACCGCGCAGAACTTCCGCGAGCTCGCCACCGGCCAGCACGGCTTCGGCTACGCCGGCTCCCCGTTCCACCGCGTCATCCCGCAGTTCATGCTGCAGGGCGGCGACTTCACCAACGGCAACGGCACCGGCGGCAAGAGCATCTACGGCGAGAAGTTCGCCGACGAGAACTTCGAGCTCAAGCACGACCGCCCGTACCTGCTCTCGATGGCGAACGCGGGCAAGAACACCAACGGCTCGCAGTTCTTCATCACCACGATCGTCACCGACTGGCTCGACGGCAAGCACGTCGTCTTCGGCGAGGTCGTCGAGGGCCAGGACCTGGTCAAGAAGATCGAGGGCCTCGGCTCCGCCTCCGGCCGCACCTCGGCGTCCGTCAAGGTCTCCGAGTCCGGCGTCGTGAAGGCCTGATCGCCTTCCCGAGCTGAGCGGAGGGCGCCCAGCGCCCTCGCTCGACCCACCCGGCCGGGGCGGGGGCGCCGTCCGCGACGTGCTTCCCCGCCCCCGCCGAGGGCCCCGGCCGCCGCCGGGCGCGCCGTTCCGGCCCGGTCCACGGCGACCGGCCCGCGGGCCCGCCGGCCGCGACGGCCGGCACACGAACCGCCGCGACGACCACGGCCGTACGCCCCTTGCGCGGACGTGGTCGGGGAGTCCCGTACCGACGGCCGGACACCCGCCGCACCCCGGCAGCGGACGGACGGGACGCGCCGACCGCGCTCAGCCCCCCTCGCCGAAACGCCGCTCGAACTTCGCGATCCTGCCCTCGGTGTCCACCGTCCGCGCCTTGCCCGTGAAGAACGGGTGGCTCTCGGAGGAGATCTCCACGTCGATCACCGGGTACGTCCGGCCGTCGTCCCACTCGATGGTCCGCTCGCTGGTCGCGGTCGACCGGGTCAGAAAGGCGTACCCGGCCGCGCGGTCGCGGAAGACCACCGGGCCGTACTCGGGCTGCTTCTCCTGCTGCACGTGTCCTCCTCGGGCTCACGCCCTGGCTCGTCCGGCCTGATCGGCACGGCACCCCCAGCCTCCCCGCGCCCCCGGCGCACGACCAGCGCCGCAGGCCCGACCGGGTGACCCTCAGCCGTGGTCCGGCCGCCGCGCCGCCAGCAGCAGCGCGATGTCGTCCGGGCGCGAGGTCGCCTGGCGGGCGTCCCGGATGACCCGGTCGGCGGCCTCCGAGAGGGGCAGCGCATGGGCCGCGGCGAGCGCACCGCCCAGCAGCGCGATCCCGTCGTCGATGTCCTGGCCCGGCTTCTCCACGAGCCCGTCCGTGAACAGCGCGAGCACCGCACCGGGCTCCAGCCGCAACCGGGTCACCGGGTACGAGGCACGGCCGTCGATCCCCAGCACCATCCCGCCCGCCAGCTCCACCCGCTGCGCCGTCCCGTCGGGGTGCAGCAGCAGGGGCGGCGGATGCCCCGCCCGCACCGCCCGCAGCTCCCCCGACCCCGGATCGAGGAGCACGTAGCAACAGCTGGCGAACTGTCCGGGATCCAGGTCGATGAGCAGCCGGTTGGTGCCCCTCATGACGTCCTGCGGCCGATGCCCCGCCAGCGCGAAGGCCCGTACGGCGCTCCGCAGCTGACCCATCGTGGCGGCGGCCGCCACCCCGTGCCCCTGGACGTCGCCGATGACGAGCGCCAGCCGGTCCCGCCCCGTCTCGATGACGTCGTACCAGTCGCCGCCGACGTCCATGCCCTGCGTGCCCGGCAGATAGCGTCCCACCGTCTCCACCCCCTCCCAGACGGGCAGCCGGTGGGGGAGCAGCGCGTCCTGGAGGCCCCGGGCGACCGCCGACTCCGTGTCGTAGCGCTGGGCCCGCTCCAGGGCCTGCGCGATGAGGCCCGCGAGGGCCGTGAGCACGGTCCGCTCCTCCGAGCTGAAGCCGCGCGGCCGGTCGAAGCCGAGGATGCACGAGCCGACCGGCCGGCCGGAGGCGATCAGGGGGAGGAACGCGCGCGCCCCCGAGTGCGCGTCGAGCGGCAGCCCCGGATATCTGAGGCCCAGCTGCTCCATCGACTCGAAGAACAGCGGCCGGCCCGTGGTGAGCGTCTCCACGCCGGGCACGTGCGCGTCCAGCGCCACGCCGTCGAAGGGTTCGAGGAAGCCGGGCGGGAAGCCCGTCTCCCAGGCCAGGTACAGCCGACGGTCGCTCAGCAGGTAGATGGCCAGCTGGCGTCCGCCGAACGCCGGCAGGAGCTCCTCCGTCACCACCGCCGACACCTGGCGGGCCGTCACCGCCTCGGAGAGAGCGATCGCCAGGGCCACCGGACGGTAGAGCGCCGAGACCTGGTCGTCGGGCAGGGACAGGGTGTCGGTCGTCGGCCCGGTGCCGCCCTTCGGCACCTGCTTCGGCCGGACCGGGTCGTTCTCGGGCAGCAGCACCATGGTCACGCCGTCCCGCCCGGGATGGAGCGAGACCGAGAGCCACTGGCTCCGCTCCGGACGGGCCAGGAAGCGCACCGGCTCACCGGAGACCATCGCGGCCCGCAGCTGCTCCTCGTGGAACGGCTGCGCGAACCAGGGCAGCGCCTCCCACAGCGGGCGGCCCGCCAGAGCCGCGCGCGGGCGGCCGAGCAGCCGCTCGGTCAGCTCGTTGACGTACGTGACGCGTCCGAGGCGGTCGATCGCCAGGATCGCCCGCGGCAGCCGGTCGGTGGCGTCGGAGCCGATCAGACCGGTCCCGAGGTCGACGAGGGTGCAGGTGAGCCGCAGACCGGTGGGGACACCGCCGACGCCGAGCCGCGGCGCTCCCGACCCGTCCATGGGCGGGGCCGCGGGCGTCGCCGGATGCGGTGCGGTGTGCCGCGCCCGCGTGGAGACCTCCAGGAGGTGGAGGCCCCCGTCCGGGCCCTTCAGCCGGATCCGGCGGACCACCGGGCGGCCGTCGGGCCCCGTGGCCTGACGGGCCGCCGCCCACAGGGCGTAGCCGTCCTCGGGCTCCAGGAGCGCCGTGAGGACGTCGATCGGGCAGGGCGAGGGCACGTCCGCGCCGAGGATCGCCAGGAGGCCGTCGTCCAGGGTCACCAGCCCGCTGTCGAGGTCCCACTCGAAGGCGCCGAAGCGGACCGGTGGCGCGCCCGAGGTCGAGAGCTGCACGCACACCGGATCGCCCGGCCACTCCAGAGCCGTCCCCTGCCGGGCCAGATCGGCCAGGGCCTCGCCCAGGTGCAGCCCGCCCCTGGTCATCCGGTTCCGGTCGCGCGCCTCCACCGGAACCCCCGGCGTCGGCGCCCGCAGCACCACCAGGACGCCGAACCGCTCACGACCGGCGACGACCGGCGCGTACAGCGAGGCGAACGGGAACGGCAGGCTGGCGACCAGCTGCGGAAACCGCCGCATCGCCTCCTCGACGTCGTGGAGGTGCACGGACTGCCCCGAGCGGTGGACCTCGGCGACCGGGAACGGTCGGTTCGTGTGCATCCGGAACCACGGGCGGAACAGCGGACCCGGCAGTCCCACCAGAGTCGCCATCCGCAGCAGCCCCGGGGTGCCGGACCGCAGGTACACCCCGCCCGCGTATCCTCCGACCTCGTCGACGGCCCGCAGCGCGGCCTCCGCGAGCGTCCAGGTCAGCGCGCCGGAGGGCGGCCCGTCGGCAGTTCCCCTCCCGGACGGACGCCCGGTGCTGCCGGCCGGGCCGGGGCGGCCGGACGTGCCGTGCAAGGTCACACAGCCAGGATGCGCCCCACCGGAAAGGCGCCGCATCCCGGGCCCCGTCCCGCACGGCCGTCGGGGCGGCAGGGGGTGTTGACCCCCTGCGTCCGTACCGTCACACTCGGTCGTCGACCGGCGCCGCGGGCGCACGGCACCCACTTCACGACCAGGGGACAGGATGACCGACCGGGTTCTTCCGTACGAGGTGCAGGGCGCGGGACCGAGGAGGGCCCTCGTGCTGCACAACTGGTTCGGCGACCGCACCAGCTTCGCCCCGCTGCGGGCCCATCTGGACGACGCCGCCGGCACCTACGCCTTCGTCGACTGCCGCGGCTACGGCGAAGCCGTCGACCACGCGGGGGCCTACACGATGGAGGAGGTCGCGGCGGACGCGCTCGCGGTCGCGGACGACCTCGGCTGGGACTCCTTCTCCGTCGTGGGTCACTCGATGGGCGGCAAGGCGGCGCAGCTGATGCTCCTGGAGGCGCCCGAACGCGTCCGTTCGATCATCGGGATCTCGCCCGTCTCGGCGGCCGGCTTCCCCATGGACGGCGACACCTGGGACCTCTTCGCCGGCGCCGCCGAGGAGGCCGGCAACCGCCGCGCGATCATCGACACCACCACCGGCGGCCGGTACGACGACGCCTGGCTGAGCACCCTGGTCGAGCGCTCCGTCCGACGCTCCTCCGCCACCGCCTTCCGCGCCTACCTGGACTCCTGGTCGCGCACCGACTTCCACGAGCGCGTGCGCGACAACCCGGCTCCGGTCCTGCTCGTCGTCGGCGCCCACGACCCGGCGCTCGGGGCCGCGGCGATGGAGGCGACCTGGCTGCGCTGGTACCCCAACGCGCGCCTGGAGGTCATCAAGGACGCCGGCCACTACGCGCCCGAGGAGACCCCGCAGGCCCTCGCGGAGGCCATCGAGGCCTTCCTCGCGGCCTGACGGGACGGGCCGGCCCCCGGCCCGGCCGGGCTCGGCGGGAGGGGCTGGGCCGACTGGACGAAGGACGGACGGGCCGGGCGGCGCCTGGGCGACTGAGGCCTCACGGTCAGGTTCAGGGTGAGGGTCACGTTCAGGAGGAGGTCCAGGGGAGGCGGGGCGACGCCCGGGGCGTCCGCTCCGCCTCTCCTCCGCCTCTCATCCGAACGTCTCGCGGGACGACGACTTTCGAGGACAGCGGCGGGACCTCCACGGGCCGGATCATCGTGCTCACGACCTCATGGGGCGGGCCTCCGACGGGCCGCCCACGATCGGCAGGAGCACGTCCGATGGGCCTCGCGCAGACGCAGCACCGTTTCCTCGTCCGGCAGAAGGTGACGCCCATGGCCAACCGCTACCTCGTGCACACCGAGGGAGCGGACGGGGCCGAGGGGGAGCTCGTCGCCTTCGCCCACCAGAAGAGGATGGCGTTCAAGGAGCAGGTCACCTTCTACACCGACGAGTCCCAGCGCCAGGTCCTCTTCACCTTCAAGGCCCGCCAGGTGATCGACCTCGGTGCGACCTACGACGTGCACGGCGCGTCCGGCACCCGGCTGGGCGGCTTCCGCAAGAACTTCGGGGCCTCCCTGCTGCGCAGCACCTGGCACCTCAGCCGCGAGGGGGCCGAGGGGGAGACCACAGGCCGGGAGCGCAGCGGGGGCATCGCGCTGCTGCGGCGCGCCTGGGAGCTGCTCCCCTTCACCGACCTGCTGCCCTTCGTCGTGCCGTACCACTTCGACTTCACCGAGTCGGGCCGCGCGGTGATGTCGGTCGACAAGGTCTTCGGGCTCCGCGACCGGTACGTGCTGGACATAGCGGACCCCGAGCTCGACCGGCGCCTCGCGATAGCCCAGGCCGTCGCGCTCGACGCCCTCCAGTCCCGCTGACCGGCCGCTCACCCGACCGCGCGGGAAGGCGCGCCTTACCCTGGAGGGACGGGCGGGGGACCGAGCGGGGCGCTCCTCTCCCCGCGCGGAGCCGTGCGGGCGGAAGGACGCGGGCCCATGCTCTTCAGTGATCGCACCGATGCCGGTCGGCAGCTGGCCGCCCGCCTCGACCACCTCAGGGGACATGACCTCGTGGTGCTCGGTCTGCCGCGCGGCGGGGTCCCGGTGGCGGCGGAGGTGGCCGATGCCCTGGACGCCCCGCTGGACGTCTGCCTCGTCCGGAAGCTGGGGGTGCCCCGGCAGCCCGAGCTGGCGATGGGCGCGCTCGGCGAGGGCGGTGTGCGCGTGGTGAACGAGCGGGTGCTGGCCGAGGCCGGGGTGGGGGCGCGGGACCTCGCGGCGGTCGAGCGGCGCGAGCACGCGGAGCTCGACCAGCGGGCCGACCGCTACCGGGGCAGCAGACCCTCCGTGCCGCTGGAGGGCCGGACCGTCCTGATCGTGGACGACGGACTCGCCACGGGCGCCACGGCGCTCGCGGCCTGCCGGGTGGTGCGGGCCCGGGGCGCGGGGCGGATCGTCCTGGCGGTGCCGGTGGCGCCCCGCGGGTGGAAGGCGAGACTCGGGGGCGAGGCCGACGAGACGGTGAGCGTGCACGCGCCCGAGGCGTTCTCGGCGATCGGACAGTTCTACGGGGACTTCAGCCAGACCCCGGACGCGGAGGTCGTGGCCTGTCTGGACCGGATCCGGGCCGCGCACGGGCCGGTCGTCCGGGACGGGGACGTTCGGATCCCCGTGGACGACCGCGTCACGCTGGCGGGGCGGCTCGCGGTGCCCGAGGACGCCCTGGGCGTCGTCCTGTTCGCCCACGGGAGCGGGAGCAGCCGGCACAGCCCCCGGAACCGGGCGGTGGCGGCCGCTCTCAACCGGGCGGGCCTCGGCACCCTGCTGTTCGACCTCCTCACCGAGGGGGAGGCGGGGGACCGGGCGCACGTCTTCGACACCCCGCTGCTCGCCGGGAGGCTGGCCCGGGCCACGGAGTGGCTCGCGGGGCGGCCGGAGAGCGCGGGCCTTCCGCTGGGCTGCTTCGGGGCCAGTACGGGAGCGGCGGCCGCGCTCTGGGCGGCGGGCGACCCCGACTCCCCGGTGGCCGCCGTCGTGTCACGCGGTGGTCGGCCGGACCTCGCGGCCGACCACCTGGCGCGGGTGAAGGCCCCGACGCTCCTTGTCGTCGGAGGGCGGGACGCGCTGGTCCTCGACCTCAACCGGCGGGCGGAGTCGCTGCTCCGCTGCGAGAGCCGGCTGGAGGTCGTGGAGGGCGCCACGCACCTCTTCGAGGAGCCCGGCGCCCTGGAGGAGGTGGCGGAGCTCGCCACCTCCTGGTTCACCGGGCACTTCCGTGCTCAGTAGGCGCCGTTGACGTTGTCGATGGAGCCGTAGCGGTCGGCCGCGTAGTTGCAGGCGGCGGTGATGTTGGCGACCGGGTCGAACAGGTCCGTCGAGGTGCCGGGCACGTGGTAGGCGAGGAAGGTCGGCTCGATCACCTGGAGCAGGCCCTTGGAGGGGGTGCCGGCCACGGCGTTGGAGTCCCAGAGGTTGATGGCCTGGGGGTTGCCGGAGGACTCGCGCATGATGTTGCGGTGGATCCCCTCGTAGGAGCCGGGGATGCCGCGCTGGGCCATGATGTCCAGCGACTCGCGGATCCAGCCGTCGAGGTTGTCCGCGTACTGGGTGGCGGCGACGGGCGCCGCCTGGACCGGGGCGGACGCCGCGGCGGGGGCGGCGGCCGAGGCGCCGGTGCCGGCGGCGGCCGGGGCGGCGCTGCGGCGCTCGGAGCGGCTCGCCCGTTCGGCCGAAGCGGTCTTCTTCGCCTCTGCCGGGGCGGCCTTGGCCGAACTCCGATGAAGCGTCAGTTCAAGGCCCGGGTGAATGAGTGACGGATTGTCACCCACGGCGCTCTTGTTCGCCTGGTAAAGGCCCTTCCAGCCGCCCTGAATTCCCTTCTTCTGCGCGATGAGGGAAAGCGAGTCACCGCTGACGACCGTGTAGGTGCGCGCTGCGGCCTTGGCGGCGGGCACCTTCGGTGCGGCCTTGGCGGCGACCGGGGCGGTGATGGCCTTCGGCGCGATCTGCGGGGCTCCGGAGACGGGCGCGGCGCCGGCCACGGCCGGGGCGATCAGCGGGAGGGCGAGGGCGGCGCCACCCGTGCCGACCAGCGCGAGTCCACGGGAGACGGGGCGGCGGGGACGGCGGTGCTTACCGTGAGCAGGCATGACGGGATTCCTCTCCGGCGCCTTCGGGGTGAGCTGTCGGGTTCGGACTGGAGATGTCCGGCCGCGCGCACGCGGCTTCACCCCGAGCCGTTCCGGAATCCGGGCCGGCGTATTCGTGGGTCCCCCGCTCCTGCCGTCGGGTGAAAGGGAGGTATTTCGAGCAGTGGCAGGATTCGGCGATCCGCTCGAATGGAGGTGACCGTAGGCCACCTGTGCGACGGAGAACAAGAGGATCTGAGTCCGGAAGTCGGTGAAAGGATCACCGAATTACCGGAATTCATGATCGCCCCTGACGTCGGCGGATCGAACTTCCTTGCCCGGTAAGGCCTGCGGGAATGTCGATCACCGGCGCGTTCCCGGCGGAGTGAGTCGCGTCACCAGGTGCCCTATGTCCGAATGTTCTGGTTAATTCCATTGGTGGCGCAACGGGTTGGAAAGGCAGGGTCGGCCGCGGGGGCACTCAAGGGCATACGTCGTGAAACCGACATTCTTCATGAAAGGTGAAGACCCCGACCGAGGAGCCGCCCGGATGTCGCCCTCCGCCCCCCTGCTGCACCCCGAAGGCCTCGCCCCCGAAGGCCTCGACCCGGACGCCCTCGACCGCGAGGCCGCCGCCCTCTTCGACAGCGCCACCTGGCAGCGCGTCGTCGCCGACTGGACCGACCGGACGCCGCCCGCGCCCGCCGAGGAGGAGTGGCGCACCCTCCTCTCCGTTCCGGTGGAGCGGCTCGTCGCCGACGCGCTCGACGCCCTGCCGCCGCCCCCTCCCGCCGAGCGCCGGCTGCCCGGCCGGCTCGCCGCCGTCCTGCCCGACCGGCTGCACGTCTGGCGTCGCGTCGGCCGGCCCGAGCTGCGCCCCTCGGTCCACCTCGGCTACGCGCGCCTGGTGCTGACCGAGTGGGGCTGGCAGAACGCCCCGTACAAGCTGCGCGACGCCCGCGGGGCCCGCTGCGTCTGCGGTGCGCTCCTCGCCGCGCACCGTCTCGGCCACGGCAGCGCGACGACGATGAACGAGGCCGCCGCCTGGATCATGACGGAGCTCCGTGCCCGGGGGTGGCACGACCTGATCGGGCCGTGGAACCGGGCCCCGGGCCGCACGGCGGCCGACGCCGTGGACCTGCTCGACGCCACGATCCGCCGTGCCGCGGAGGCGGGCCGCTGAGGGGCCGTCCGCGGGGAGGGCCGCGCACGGCGGAGGGGTGCCGCCCCTCCGCCGTGCGGCGTGCTCAGCCGGTGACGCTCGGGGCCCCGGTCTCGATGTGGCCGGTGTACCGGCGCGACCAGGTTCCGTCGATGTCGGCCAGTATCGTGAAGTCGTACCAGCCGTCGTTGTAGGCGACGGCGTTGAAGTGGTCCTCGCGCGAGGAGCCCGCGGGGACGGTGTAGGTCCAGGGGCCGTCGGTGCGGTAGGCGTTCGAACGGATCGTGAACGTCACCGGCCCGGCCGAGGCGTTGGTCATCCGGAACCACAGGGCCGTCCGCCCGGTGCCCGCCTCGGTCGCGAACCGGGCGGCCACCTCGACCGCCTTGCCCGCCTTGGAGGCGTCCCCGACGAACCGGCGCAGGAAGCGGTTGGGGCCCATCATCGAGATGTCGTACTTGCCGGAACCCGACCCCAGGCCGATGTTGAAGTAGTCGGTCGCCGTTCCGCCCGCGTCGACGGTGTACTGCCAGGCGGCCGTGTCGCGGTGCTGGTGGGGATGGATGGAGAAGTGCGCCGCCCGCTTGGCCTCGGCGCCCTGGTTCGTCATCGAGAACCAGGCCAGGATCTTGCCGGCGGCCCCGAACTCGAAGCGGTCGAGGTTGCCGTTCACCTGGTACGGCAGTGCGCGGGCGGGCCGGACGCCCGGCTCCTGGGCCGGCTGGGCGTTGTTCTGCGGGGCCGGGTTCGGCAGCGGGGCGCAGGTCGCCTGGCCGATCACCTTCGCCGTGGAGGGGAGTCCGGCCGGCACGCCGTACACGGGGCGGGCGAAATCGAAGACGCCGGTGAGGTCACCCGTCACCTTCCGCCGCCAGGCGCTGATGTTCGGGCAGGCGGCCGGAGTGCCGAGGGCCGCCGTCCAGCTCTCCATGAAGCGAAGGACCGACGTGTGGTCGAAGACCTCGGAGCTCACCCAGCCGCCCCGGGTCCACGGGGACATGACAATCATGGGGACGCGGAAGCCCAGGCCGATCGGCACGCCGTCCAGGTACTCGCCCGGGGTGCCCGGCGGGGCGACGGGCGGGGGCACGTGGTCGAAGAAGCCGTCGTTCTCGTCGTAGTTGAGGAACAGCACGGTCGAGTCGAACACCTCGGCGTCGGCGGTGAGCGCCCGGTAGACGAGGTCGACGAAGTGGGCGCCGTCCCCGGGGGGCGCGTAGGGATGCTCGGAGAACGCCTCGTTCGCGACCACCCAGGACACCTGGGGCAGGGTGCCCGCGACGACGTCCGCGCGGATCGCGGCGGCGATGTCGTCCGGGGTCGAGCCGGTCACCCGGGGGACCGAGCCCATGCCGCGGTCGTACAGCGGATCCCCGGGGCGCGCGTCGGTGAACCTCTTGAAGTAGGCGAGACCGTTGTCCCCGTAGTTGTCCTGGGCGTTCTGGTAGACCTTCCAGCTCACTCCGGCCCGCTGGAGCGCCTCGGCGTACGTCTCCCAGGTCAGGCCCGACTCGTCGCCGCCGTCCTTGCTGGAGGCGTCGATCCTCCCGCTCCACAGGAACGTGCGGTTGGGTCCGGTGGCGCTCAGTGCCGAACAGAAGTACGCGTCGCAGACGGTGTACTGGTCGGCGAGCGCGTGGTGGAACGGGATGTCCTCGCGGTCCAGGTGCCCGAGCGACCGGGTGTTGCCCACGCCGGTGACCCAGTTGTCGAGGCGGCCCTTGTTCCAGGCGGCGTGCTGCGAGGTCCAGCTGTGCGGCAGGTCGCCGTTGCACTGGGCCAGGGTCTCGCCGTCCACGCCTCCGGCGGGCGGGGTGTCGCTGAGCTTCCAGGGGTACTGGCGGCCGCCCCAGTTGGGCTGGTTGAACATGCCCCAGCCGCCGGGGATGTTCCCCGCGGCGCGGTCGCCGAAGCCGCGTACGCCGCGGAGGGTCCCGAAGTAGTGGTCGAAGCTGCGGTTCTCCTGCATCAGGATCACCACGTGCCGGACGTCGGTGAGCGTGCCGGTCGCCGAGCGCGCGGCGGCGGAGGCGCGGGCCGTCGGCAGTGCCGCCCCGGCCACGAGCCCCGCGCCGATTCCGACGAACCCCCTGCGGCTGATGGGAATCATGCTCCGCCTCTCCTGTCGCGGCGTGCCCCGGCGGCACGTCGAAGACATGATGGGGGAGCCGGATCCAAAGGTATACATCCGTGCGGTAATTGCTGGGTTAACAAGCGGGGGCGTCAGGGATCAATGCTCCGGCGCTCGCGGAATTGGTTCGACCGCGTACCAATGGAGTCCGGCGACTCAGACGGTGAGGACCTTCACCCCGGCCTCGGTGAGCTCGGCGACCGCCTCCGCGTCGATGCCCGTGTCCGTCACGAGGAGGTCGATCCGGTCCAGACCGCAGATCCGCGCGAAGGCCCGGCGTCCCATCTTCGAGGAGTCGGTCACCACGACGACCCGGCTCGCCCGCTCGGCGAAGAGCCGGCTGATGCTCGCCTCGTCCTCCTGGTGCGCCATCACGCCCAGGCCGGGGTCGACCCCGTCGACTCCCAGCACGACCACGTCGAGCACGACCTCGTTGAGCACGCCGACCGTCAGGGGGCCCACGAGTTCGTAGGTCTGGGGGCGTGCGACCCCGCCGGTGGTGACGATCTTGATCTGCGGGCGCACCGCGAGCTCGCCCGCGATGTTGAGCGCGTTGGTGACCACCGTCAGCGCGGGCCCGGAGGGCGCGGGGCCCGCCGTCCCCGCGGTGTCCGCCCGGCCGCTCGCGAACCGCAGGGCGAGGGCGCGCGCCACCTCGGTCGTGGTGGTGCCGCCGTTGAGTCCCACGACCTCGCCGGGGGCGATCAGATCGGCGGCCGCCTCCGCGATCCGCCGCTTCTCCGCCGCGTGCCGCGTCGACTTGTAGCGCAGCGGCAGCTCGTACGAGACGCCGTGCGCGACCGCCCCGCCCCGCGTCCGTATCAACAGCTGCTGCTCGGCGAGCTCGTCGAGGTCCCGCCGGATGGTGGCGGCGGAGACGTCGAGCGCGGTCGCGGCCTCCTCGACCTCCAGCTTCCCCGAGGCGGCGAGCAGTTCAAGGAGCGTGTTCCACCGCTCGTGCTTGGACATGGGTCCCTCCCTCGGGCTCGTGCGCGCGTCCGATTCTATCCGCCGACAGGCGCGGGACCTGGAAAGTCCATGCATGTTTCTGCTTGAATGACATCGACTTCAAGCAACTTCCATCATATGAGTGCACTCTTCTTGCAAGGAGACCGGCATGAGCACCACTCGGACCGCCGTGGAGATCGCCTCCCAGCCGGCGACCTGGCGTCAGGCCGCCCGCACGCTGCCCCAGCACACCTCCGCGCTGCCCCGGCGGGGCGAGCGCGTGGCGGTGATCGGGTGCGGCACCTCCTGGTTCATGGCCCTGGCCTATGCCGAACTGCGCGAGTCCGGCGGCCACGGGGAGACCGACGCCTTCGCCGCCTCGGAGTTCCCCTACGGCCGCGGTTACGACCGGGTCGTGGCCATCACCCGCTCCGGCACCACCAGCGAGGTCCTCGCCGTCCTCTCCCGGCTGCGCGGCGCGATCCCCACGGGTGCGGTCACGGCCGACCCCACGACCCCGGTCATGGACCTCGCCGACGAGGTCGCCGTGCTGGACTTCGCCGACGAGGAGTCGGTGGTCCAGACCCGTTTCGCGACCACGGCGCTGGCCCTCTTCCGTGCGCACCTCGAAGCCGAGGGCGCCCTGCCGGACGGGGTGGCCACCGTCGAGGAGGCGGCGCGGGACGCCGAACTGGCCCTGGTCTCCCCGCTCGGCGAGGACGTCCGCGCGGCCGAGCAGTTCACCTTCCTCGGCATGGGCTGGACCTACGGCCTCGCCCTGGAGGCCGGACTGAAGATGCGCGAGGCCGCGGGCGCGTGGACGGAGGCGTACCCGGCGATGGAGTACCGCCACGGCCCCATCAGCATCACCGGGCCCGGGCGCGTCACCTGGGGCTTCGGCGCCCTGCCCGCCGGACTCGCGGACGAGGTGCGCAAGGTCGGCGGCACCCTCGCCGAGAGCGACCTCGACCCGCTCGCCGACCTGATCCGCGCCCAGCGGCTTGCGGTGGCGGTCGCCGAGGCCCAGGGCCTCAACCCCGACACCCCGCGCAACCTCACCCGGTCGGTCGTCCTCGCCGACGCCCAGGCCTGACCCCGCCAACCCGCGACGCGGCCCTCGGCCGTCACGCCGGCGCCGCCCGCCGTCCCGGCGCCGCCCGCCGTCCCCGCAACCGTTCACCCCACCGGAGAAGGACCACCATGCCGTTGACGCCGACCGATGAGATCGTCCGCCGCGCCCGCGCGGCGGGCACCGGTGTGGGGGCGTTCAACGTCCTCCAGATCGAACACGCCCAGGCCATCGTGGCCGGCGCCGAGAGCACCGACCGCCCCGTCGTGCTCCAGATCAGCGAGAACACCGTCCGCTACCACGGGGCCCTGGAGCCGGTCGCCCTGGCCTCGCTCGCCGTCGCCCGCGCGGCGAAGACCCCCGTCGCCGTCCACCTCGACCACGCCGAGAACCCCGACCTCGTCCGCGAGGCCGTCGGACTCGGCCTGGGCTCCGTCATGTTCGACGCCTCGAAGCTCCCCTACGCGGAGAACGTGGCCGCGACCCGTGAGGTCGTCGAGCACTGCCACCAGCACGGCGTCTGGGTCGAGGCGGAACTCGGCGAGGTCGGCGGCAAGGGCGGCGCCCACACCCCCGGCGTCCGGACCGACCCGGACGAGGCCCGGGCCTTCGTCGCGGCCACCGGGGTCGACGCCCTCGCCGTCGCGGTCGGCAGTTCCCACCAGATGCTGACCCGGGACGCGGTCCTGGACTTCGACCTCATCGCGCGTCTGCGCGCCGCCGTCGACACGCCGCTCGTGCTGCACGGCTCCTCGGGCGTCTCGGACACGGACCTCACCGCCGCCGTCGCCGCGGGCATGACCAAGGTGAACGTCTCCACCCACCTCAACAAGGCGTTCACCGGCGCCGTACGCACCCATCTGGCCGAGCACCCCGAGGCCGTGGACCCCCGCCACTACCTGACCCCGGCGCGCGCCGCCGTGGCACGGGAGGTGGCCCACCTCCTCACGGTCCTGTCACCCGCCTGAGCCGGCGGACGTCCCCGTCGCGGCGGGTCAGACGCCCTGGAGCGCCGCGAGGAGGCCGCGGACGGCGGGAAGGGACAGCGAGGACTTCCGCACCGCCGCGTGGATCGACCGCACCGGTTCGGGCCCGCGGACCTTGCGGACGACCACGTGCGGATGGCGGCTGCCCAGCCCCGTCAGGGGGACCAGACCGACCCCGAGACCGGCCGCGACGAACCCCTGCGCGGTGGCGTACTCCTCGCACTCCACCGCGATGTCGGGGGTGAACCCGGCCGCCGCGCAGGCGTCCAGGACCACGTCCAGGCAGGGGCCGGGGCGCTCGCTCCCCACCCACGGCTCGCCGGCGAGCTCGGCCAGGTCGACGGCGGCCCGGCGCTCGGCCAGCGCGTGCCCCTTGGGCAGCACGGCGCGATAGGGATCGTCGAGCAGATGGACCAGCCGGAGGCCGTCGCCCTCCGAGTCCGGCCGGGCGCCGCGGGGGCGTACGACGAGCGTCAGGTCCGCCTCCCCGTCGGGCGGCGCGCCGTCGGCGATCCTCAGGTCGACGCGTACGCCCGGGTGCTCGACCCGGAACCGTGCCAGGGCGGGGGCCACGAGGTCCGCCCCCGCCGTGGCGAAGTAGCGCACCGAGACCTGCCCGGTGCGGCCCGCCCGCAGATCCGCGAGCGCCGTCTCGGCCTCCGCGACCTGGCGGCCGATGACGGCCGCGTGCTCCGTGAGCAGCCGCCCGGCGGCGGTGGGCCGCACCCCCCGGCCGAACCGTTCGAGCAGGGCGATGCCCGCCTCCTTCTCCAGGACGCCGATCTGCTGGCTCACGGCGGAGGGCGTGTAGCCGAGGTTCGCGGCGGCGGCGGTCACCGAGCCGCTGGTCACGACGGCCCGGAGCACCTGCAGGCGTCTCACATCCAGCATGTAGCACAGCTTAACGCTCACTCCATGATTCATCGCTTGTCCTGCCGGATGGGTGCGCGGGACCGTGGCGTCATGACGTCGGCGACACGCATGGGCGTGCTGGCCCTGCTCTGGGGCTCGGGCTTCCTCTGGATCAAGATCTCCCTCAACGAGGGCCTCACCCCGGGGTGGATCACCCTCGTCCGCTGCGCGCTCGGCGCCGCGGTGCTCCTCGTGCTCGCGTGCGCGGCGGGGCAGCGGCTGCCGAGGGACCGGGCGACCTGGGGCCGGCTCGGCGTGGCCGCCTTCTTCTGCAACGCGCTGCCGTTCCTGCTCTTCTCGGTCGGGGAGCAGACCGTGGACAGCGGAGTGGCGGGCGTGCTCAACGCGACGACCCCGCTCTGGTCCCTGCTCATCGGCCTGGCGCTGGGCACCGAACGCCCCTTGCGCGCCGGCCGCGCGGCCGGCCTCGGTCTCGGCTTCGCCGGCGTGCTGGTGATCTTCGCGCCCTGGAGCCACGGCTCGGGCCTGACGAGCTGGGGCGCCCTCGCCCTCCTCGGCGCCTCCGCGAGCTACGCGGTGGCCTTCGCCTACATGGCCCGGCGCCTCGCCGGCCGCGGCACCGCGCCGCTGGCGCTCTCGGCCGCCCAACTCCTGGCGGCGACCGGCCTGAGCACGCCCGCGCTCGCCACCGGGGGAGCGGGGGCGGTGACCGGGGAAGGGCTGCTGGCGGTCGCCGCCCTCGGGGTCCTCGCCACCGGCCTCACGTTCCATCTGAACTACCGGATGATCGCGGAGGAGGGCCCGACCGCGGCCGCCACGGTCGGCTATCTGCTGCCGGTCGTGTCGGTGGGCCTGGGCGCGCTGGTGCTCGGCGAACCGCTGACCGCGCGGGTGGTCGCGGGGATGGCGGTCGTCCTGGTCGGAGTGGGGCTGACGCGGCCGCGGAGGCGGCCCGGGCCGGCCGGGCGGGCCCGAACGAACGGTCCCGCCCGGTCCGGTCCCGGCCTTCCCGGGCCCACCGGGTCCGGTTCCGCGGGCTCCAGGGGGTGTCGCGCCGATCAGGCCGCGCCCGATCGACGCGACACCCCCTAGGCGATCGGCTCGACCACGAACACCGGGATCTCGCGCTCCGTCTTGAGCTGGTAGTCGGCGTAGTCGGGGAAGGCCGCGACCGCCCGCTCCCACCACGCCGCGCGCTCCTCGCCGGTGACCAGACGGGCCCTCATGTCCCACGACCGGGTGCCGTCGCGGACCTCGACGAGGGGCGAGGCGACGAGGTTGTGGTACCAGACGGGGTGCTTGACGGCCCCTCCGTTCGAGGCGACGAGGGCGTAAGCCCCCTCGTGCTCGACGCGCATGAGCGGGGTCTTGCGGAGCTTGCCGCTCTTCGCGCCGCGGTTGGTGACCAGGACGACGGGCATGCCGCGCATGGTCGTCCCCTTGGTGCCGCCGGAGGACTCGTACAACTCGACCTGGTCGCGCACCCACTTCTCCGGGCTGGGCTCGTATTCACCTTCGAGCGGCATGTGCATCCCTCTCCTTGATCCGGTACGGCCGTCGGCCCGTCCCGGCACCGTCGGTGCCGGACTCCTAGGCTGGCCCCCGACGTGACGAAAGAACGTGTACGACACAGGGAGAGCGCACAGCATGCGGGAATTGTTCCTCGCCGAACAGCGGGCCCACATCCGATGGATCGACCTGCCGGGTGAGGGGGACGGGCCCGTGCGGGTGTTCGTCCACGGCCTCGGGTGCACCGCGGCCTCCGACTTCGCGCACATCGCGGCGCACCCGGCGCTCGGCGGCGGCCGGGCTCTGCTCGTGGACCTGCTCGGGTACGGGCTGAGCGACCGGCCCGCGGACTTCGACTACCGCATGGAGTCCCAGGCGGCGGCGGTCGCGGCGGTCCTCGACCATCTCGGGCTGACGGGGGTGGACCTCGTCGGCCACTCCATGGGCGGTGCGGTGACGATCCATCTGGCGGCCTCGCGTCCGGAGCTCGTGGCGCGGCTCGTGGTGGCGGAGCCGAACCTGTACGGGGGCGGGGGAGCGTTCAGCACACCCGTGGCGGCACAGGACGAGGAGACGTTCGTGGCGACCGGGTTCGCCCGGATGGTCGCCCTCGCGTTCCGTCCCGACTACGCGGCCCGGATGCGGCTGGCCGACCCGCTGGCGGTGCACCGCAGCGCCGTCGCCCTGGTCGAAGGGAGCACGCCGGCGCCCGGTGACCTCCTCGCGGGGCTCGGGATCCCCCGGACGTACCTGGTCGGGCGGTCGAGTCTCCCGGACCCGGGCGCGGAGAGGGCGGCCGGGTGGGGGATCCCGGTCGTGGAGATCCCCGGGGCGGGGCACAACATGTCGCTGGACAACCCCGAGGGCTTCGCGCTGGCCCTCGGTCGCGCTCTCGGGGACGGCCCGGCCCGGTCCGCGCCCGTGCGGCCGAGCACGCGCTAGGGGGTGTCCGCAATGTCAGTTAGGGAGCCATAGTCGCAGGCAGGCGAGGGCACGAGCGACACCGCCACCCACACCATCTCGGGCACCTCCATGGCCGCCCCGCACGTCGCCGGCGCCGCCGCGATCCACCTCTCCGCCACCCCCGCGCAGGTGGCCACCGCCCTCGTGAACGGCGCGACGGCGGGCAAGGTGACCTCGCCGGGCAGCGGTTCCCCCAACCGGCTCCTGCGGATAGTCCCGTAACCCGCCCGCGGACACGACCGTCCCGGAGGCAGCCGGCGCCTCCGGGACGGCCCCCGTCCGGACCTCGCGAGGGCCCCACACGCCGGGAGGGATGCGCACTCCGCGGAGGACCCGAGCCCACGCCGGCGCCCGGCCCCACGCGGGGACCCGACCCCGAGCGGGACCCGACCCCGAGCGGGACCCGACCCCGAGCGGGACCCGACCCCGCCCAGGGACCCGACCCGGGAAGGGCCCCGCCCCCGAGCAGGGACCCGACCCCGCGGAGGACCGCGTCCTGAGAGGATCGCGGTCATGAGCGCTCCGTTCCCCTCCACCCCCGGGCCCTCCGACCGGGAGTCCGCCGTGTCCACGCCCCTCGCCTACGCCGACGTCCGGCGTGCCGCCGACCGGATCGCCGGACAGGTCCGCCCGGTCACGGTGGCCGACGCCGGGCCCGGCGCGGAGACCTACACCCTCCACCTCGCCCTGGAGCACCTGCAGCACACCGGCTCCTTCAAGGCCCGCGGAGCGCAGAACTTCCTCCTCAGCCACCGGGAGGCGGGCACCCTGCCCGACGCCGGCGTCACCATCGCCTCCGGCGGCAACGCCGGGCTCGCCTGCGCCTGGGCCGCGCTGCGCCAGGGCGTCCCCGCCACCGTCTTCCTGCCGACCACCGCGCCGAAGGTCAAGGCCGACCGACTCGCCGGCTACGGGGCCGACGTCCGGCTCGTCGGCACCGAGTACGCCGAAGCGCTCGCCGCCTGCGAGGCGTTCGCGGCCGACACCGGGGCCCTCGCCTCCCACGCGTACGACCATCCGCTGATCGCCGCGGGAGCCGGCACCCTGCTCGACGAGATCCGCGACCGGATCCCGGACCTCGACACCGTCGTGGTCGCCGTCGGCGGCGGCGGTCTCCTCGCCGGCGTCGCCACCGCAGCCCTGCACCACGGCATCCGCACCGTCGCCGTCGAACCCGAGAACTGCCGGGCGCTCGACGCCGCCCTCCGGGCCGGACACCCCGTCGACACGGCCGTCGACTCCGTCGCCGCCGACTCGCTCGGCGCCCGCCGGGCCTCCGCCACCGCCCTGGCGACCGCCCGACGGGACGGCGTCCGCACCGTCCTGGTGCCGGACGCCGAGATCGTCCGCGCCCGCCGCGCGCTGTGGGACGACCGCCGCCTCGCCGTCGAACACGCCGCCGCCACCGCCCTGGCCGCCCTCACCGCACCGGCCGGGCACGGCACGGCGGACCACGCCTACCGGCCGGCCCCCGGGGAGACGGTCTGCGTCGTCCTCTGCGGCGCCAACACGGACCCCGGCGACCTCGCGGCCGGGGAGTAGCGCCGCCGTGGACCACGACCACCCCGAAGCCGTGCCGCCCGAGGCCGCCCGCGCCGAGGCCGCCCTCCCCGCCTCCGACGACCCGGCGTTCCTGGCCTGGCTCCGGAGCCTCTCGCACGCCCTCGACCTCGACGCCGAGGCGGAGCTCGGCTCGCCGGGCGGTCGGGCGTTCCTCCGGACCGGCTTCGCCGAGAACGGCGCCGTCCCCGCGGCGCTCTTCGCGCCCCTCGTGGACGAGCACCGGCGGATCCACGCCGAGCGCGTCGTGGCCGCGCTGCTCGCCCGGGCGCGCCGGGACACCGGCCGCCCCCTCGACGTGCCCGTGCGCCACGAGTGGTCCGACATTCCCGGCGGCATCGGCCGCGTCTCGGTCGGCCACGAGACCGTGGGAGGCCTCGACCCGGTCGACATCGCCGTGTCGGCCGCGGAGGGGGTCCAGTGCCACCTCGCCGACCGCGAGCTGCTGGTCTGGCCGCTCTGCCCCGACCACCGCACCGGCCCCCACGCCGCCCGTACGCCCGAGGGTGCGGCCTGGGTGTGCTCGGTCACCGGTCATGTGGTGGCGCCCCTGCCCGGCTGAGCAGCGGGAGGCCGGTGGCGCGGGGTGCTCCTCCCGTGCGTCAGGATGGAGGCATGACCGAGATTCGCACCCCCCGTCTCCTGCTCCGGCCCTGGAACGACGACGACCTTGTCCCGCTGGCCGAGATCAACGCCGATCCCGAGGTGATGCGCTGGATCGGGGACGGTTCGGTCCGGGACCTGGAGGAGACCGCCGAGGACATCGAGCGGTACGAGGAGGAGTGGGACGAGGAGGGCTTCGGCATCTTCGCCGTCGAGCTCCTCGCCTCGGGCGAACTCATCGGCTTCGCCGGCCTGTCCGTGCCCGAGTTCCTCCCCGAGGCGATGCCGGACGTGGAGATCGGCTGGCGGCTGGGCCGCCAGTACTGGGGACAGGGGTACGCCTCCGAGGCCGCGCACGCGGTCCTGGAGTTCGCACTCCAGGACCGCGGCCTCGACCGGGTCGTCGCGATCACCCACATCAGCAACCGGGCCTCCGAGAACGTCATCGGCAAGCTCGGCATGACCGGGGAACGCGAGACGACCCACCCGGTCTTCGACGTCCCCCTGCGGATCTACGCGATCGACCTCACCGAGTACGAGGCCTGACGCCCCGGACCGGCTCAGCGGCGCTCGGGCAGGTCCCGCTCCGCCGGCAGCGACGTGAGGTCGCGGGCCGTGGACGGGGCGGCGGACCGCGAGGACGCCGCGGGAGCCGGCTTCTTGCCGCAGAACGCGGCCTCCAGCGTCCCGCCGAGCGCCGTGTTGACGGCACCGCGGTTCGAGGTGTTCGCCGTCGCGGCGAGACTGCGGCGCCCGTCGCCGGTCGAGAAGGCGTACGTGTAGAAGCCCTGCACCGTGCCGGTGTGCCCGTAGACCCGGGTGCCGCACGACAGGTCGTAGCGGCGCAGACCGAGGCCGTAGAAACGGGTGTTGGTGGCGTCGGTCGGCGTGACCGTCGTCATGGCCTCCCGCATCGCCGGGGACAGCAGCCGGCCGCGCAGCAGCGCGCTCGTGAAGGTGTTCAGGTCGGCGGGGTCGGAGATGACGGCCCCGGCGGACTGGGCCCAGGAGACGGTCTGCTCCGTGGAGTCCACCAGGGCGCCGCCCTCCTCGTCCGGGTGGAGGTAGCCGCGCACGTGCGTGCCCCGGATCCGGGTGTCGGGGTGCACGTACGAGGTGTTGCGGAGCTTCAGCGGCTTGAAGATGCGGCGCTCGTACGCGTCGGCCACGGGACGACCGGTGGCCTTCTCGATGAGCATGCCGACCACTACGAAGTTGGTGTTCGAGTACGCGTAGGACACGCCCGGCTCGGTGGTCCGGGGCTCGGCGAGGGAGAGGTCGACGAGCTCCTGGTAGCTGAACACCCGGTTCCGCACCGACTCGAAGCCCGGCACCGTGTGCTCGAACATCGCGTTCGTGTAGTCGGCGAGACCGCTGCGGTGGGTGAGCAGGTGACGGACCGTGATGCGGTCGTCGGGGAGCAGACCGGGGAGGAACCGGTTCACCGGCGCGTCCAGTTCCAGCCGGCCCTCCTCCACCAGCTGCAGCAGGACGACGGTGGAGAACGTCTTGCTGACGCTGCCGATCCGGAAGCGGGACCGGATGGTCATGGGCGTGCCCGAGACCCGGTCCTGGACGCCGACCGTACGGGTCCGGACGCCGTCGGGACCGGTGAAGCGGGCCATCGCGCCCGGAGCGCCCTTGGCCATGGCCGAGTCCAGCGCCGCGACGACGCCGTCCATGTCGGGTGCGGGGACCGCGGGCGTCGTGGCGGCGGTGGCCGGGACGGGTGCCGCGGGAGCGGCGAACGCGCTGGTGGCGGGGGTGAGGCCGGCGGCGAGCGCGGCGGCCAGGGTGGCACTCACGGCCAGGCGTCGGTGCGACGACAGGGGCACGGTGATTCCTCGACTTCTTCCGAATCGTTCGACGCGGCGCGCGCCCGACGCGTGCCGCGGGGCGCGGGGGCACCCGGCCGCGAGGCCGGGCCCCGGGACCCATGGATCATGAGTGCCAACGCCCGGGAACGGTTCCTGACACGGCCCGCGGGTTGTGGAACCGGGGCGTCCGTCACCGGCCCGACGGCGTCCGGGCCGGCCGGGTCGCTCACTTGGCTGCGTTCGTGCCGGCGCGTGCTCGACACCCGGTTCGGTGTCCTACGCGGAGCCGTGGCTTTGGAACGTCCCGGCGTGAGCCGTGGCCCATTGCGCGAAACTCCGGGGAGGACGGCCGGTGACACGCTCCACCGAAGACGTCACATCGGCCACCGTGGTGGGCACCGTCGCCCACATGCGCAGCATGAAGTCGATGCCCTCCTCCGGCCATCCCTGAGCCCGCCACAGCTCGCGCGCCTGCCCGTCCGTCAGGTGCGTGAAGTGGATCTCGCGGCCGGTCGCCGCCGCGAGGACGGCGGTCTTGTCGGTCGGGCGGAGAGCCTGAGGGCCGGTCAGGACGTAGCTGCGACCGGCGTGTCCGCCTTCGGTCAGGATGGCGCCGACGACGTCGGCGACATCCCTCTCGTGCACTGAGGCGGTTCGCCGGTCGCCGTACGGTTCACGGACCCGCCCCTCGGTGCGGATGGCCTCGGCCCACCCCAAGGCATTGGCCATCAGGTCGACCGGCCAGAGGAAGGTCCATTCCAGACCGCTGCCACGCACCGCCCCGTCCCACTCCTGCCCGTCGCCGGGCGACAGGACCGTGATCCGGCGCACGCCCGCCTCGGCTGCCATCGTCAGGATCTCGCCCCCGGTCCGCAGTGGCGCGTGGTCCGCCCCCGTGGTGCCGAGCAGGTGCACGGCGCCGACGCCGTCCAGCGCCGCAGCCAGGGACGACGGCTGCTCCAGGTCGCCCTCCACCACCTCGACGCCCGTCGGCAGCCGGGCGGCGCCCGCATCGCGGGTCAGCACGCGGACCGTCTGGCCCGTGAGCAGCAACCGCTCCACGATGTGACGGCCCAGGCGTCCCGTTCCGCCGGTCACCAGAATGGTCATTCGGGGCTCTCCCTTGTGGCGTTCCGCAGGCGTTCCTGCCGAGAACGAACGCTAGGAGGCATCTAGGCCGGCACATGACCTATCTCTGAGCGGATCTCGACCCTTGAAGGCCTCCGCGATCACGCGCGTGAACGCGCGAAGACCCCGCCGGTCGACGGAGCCGACCGGCGGGGTCCTGGGGAATTCACGGGGTCCGCCGCTTTCGGTCCGGTCCGCACCCGTGCGGACCGGACCGGGGGATCAGACGGTGTCGAACCGGTCCAGGTTCATGACCTTGTCCCACGCGGAGACGAAGTCGGTCACGAACTTCTTCTTCGCGTCGTCGCTCGCGTAGACCTCGGCCAGCGCGCGCAGCTCGGAGTTCGAGCCGAAGACCAGGTCGGCGCGGGTGCCCGTCCACTTGACCTCGCCGGTGGCGGAGTCGCGGCCCTCGTAGGCGGTGGCGTCCTCGGACGTCGCCGACCAGGTCGTCCCCATGTCGAGCAGGTTGACGAAGAAGTCGTTGGTCAGGGTGCCCGGGGCCGTGGTGAGGACACCGTGCGCGGAGTTCTGGTGGTTCGCGCCCAGGACGCGGAGGCCGCCGACGAGGACCGTCAGCTCCGGCGCGCTCAGGGTGAGCAGGTTCGCGCGGTCGACCAGCAGGTACTCGGCGGGGAGGCGGTTGCCCTTGCCGAGGTAGTTGCGGAAGCCGTCGGCCTGCGGCTCCAGGGCGGCGAAGGACTCCACGTCCGTCTGGTCCTGCGAGGCGTCCACGCGGCCCGGGGTGAACGGCACCTCGATGTCGACGCCGCCGTCCTTGGCCGCCTTCTCGACGGCCGCGGCGCCCGCGAGCACGATCAGGTCCGCGATCGAGACCTTCTTGGAGCCCGCGGCGTCGAAGGAGGCCTTGACGCCCTCGAGGGTGCGGAGCACCTGCGCGAGCTCGTCCGGGTTGTTGACCTCCCAGTTGCGCTGCGGCTCCAGGCGGATGCGTCCGCCGTTGGCGCCGCCGCGCTTGTCGCTGCCGCGGAAGGAGGAGGCCGAGGCCCAGGCGGCGGAGACCAGCTGCGCGACGGTCAGGTCCGAGGCGAGGACCTGCTCCTTGAGGGAGGCGATGTCCGACGCGTCGAGGGTCTCGCCCTCGCGGGCGGGCAGCGGGTCCTGCCACAGGAGGACCTCGGAGGGGACCTCCGGGCCGAGGTAGCGGACGACGGGGCCCATGTCACGGTGCGTCAGCTTGTACCAGGCGCGGGCGAAGGCGTCCGCGAACTGCTCGGGGTTCTCGTAGAAGCGCCGAGAGATCTGCTCGTAGGCCGGGTCGAAGCGGAGCGACAGGTCGGTGGTGAGCATCGTCGGGAGGTGCTTCTTCGACGCGTCGTGGGCGTCGGGGATGATCGCCTCGGCGTTCTTCGCCACCCACTGGTTCGCGCCGGCCGGGCTCTGGGTGAGCTCGTACTCGTACTCGAAGAGGTGCTTGAAGAAGTCGTGGCCCCACTGCGCGGGCGTGGTGGTCCAGGTGACCTCCAGACCACTGGTGATCGCGTCGGCGCCCTTGCCGGTGCCGTACGAGTTCGCCCAGCCGAAGCCCTGCGCCTCCAGGGGGGCGGCCTCGGGGTCGTCGCCGACGTTGTCCGCGGGGCCGGCGCCGTGGGTCTTGCCGAAGGTGTGGCCGCCGGCGATGAGGGCGACGGTCTCCTCGTCGTTCATCGCCATGCGGCGGAACGTCTCGCGGATGTCGCGGGCCGCGGCGATCGGGTCCGGGTTGCCGTTGGGGCCCTCGGGGTTGACGTAGATGAGGCCCATCTGGACGGCGCCGAGCGGGCTCTCCAGCTCGCGGTCGCCGGTGTAGCGCTCGTCGCCGAGCCAGGTGGTCTCGGGGCCCCAGTAGACGTCCTCGTCGGCCTCCCAGACGTCGGCGCGGCCACCGGCGAAGCCGAAGGTCTTGAAGCCCATCGTCTCCAGCGCGACGTTGCCCGTGAGGATCATGAGGTCGGCCCAGGAGATGTTCTGGCCGTACTTCTTCTTCACCGGCCACAGCAGGCGGCGGGCCTTGTCCAGGTTGCCGTTGTCCGGCCAGCTGTTCAGCGGCGCGAAGCGCTGCTGACCGGCACCGGCGCCACCGCGACCGTCGCTGATGCGGTACGTGCCGGCGCTGTGCCAGGCCATGCGGATCATGAGCGGGCCGTAGTGGCCGAAGTCGGCGGGCCACCAGTCCTGCGAGGTGGTGAGCACCTCGGCGATGTCGCGCTTGACGGCCGCGAGGTCGAGGGCGTTGAACGCCTCCGCGTAGTCGAACTCCTCACCGAGCGGGTTCCCCACGACGGGGTTGGTGGCGAGGATCTTCAGGTTGAGCCGCTCCGGCCACCACTGGCGGTTTCCGCCGCCCTGGGTCGGGTGCGCGGCACGGCCGTGCGCCACCGGGCATCCGCCCGACTCCGGCGTTGCGGGGTCGGTGACGATGGCGTCGTGGTTCTCGGACATGGGAATCCTTCCGGACGGGGCGGATCTCGGTGCTCAGCCAGGGCGGGCACCAGTGGGGTGTCTCGTGCCCGACCGGAGCCGTGGTGTGCCTTGGCTATTGCCGGAAGCGATCCTACAATGGACAGTGTCCAAGTCAAGAACCACGCCAACCGTTCGAAGGGGTGGGCCGAAAATGAGTGACCTGCTGGAGCGCCTGCGGGCGCGTGGCTGGCGCATGACCTCCCAGCGGCGCGTGGTCGCGGAGGTCCTCGCGGGCGAGCACGTCCACCTCACGGCCGACGAGGTGCACGCACGTGCCGTGGAGAGCCTCCCGGAGATCGCACGGGCGACCGTCTACAACACCCTGGGCGAGCTGGTGGCCCTCGGAGAGGTCGTCGAGCTCTCGACCGACGGCAGGGCGAAGCGGTACGACCCGAACGCCCGCCGGCCGCACCAGCACCTGGTCTGCTCGAACTGCGGCATCATCCGCGACGTCCACCCGACGGGGGATCCGCTCGCCGTGCTCCCGCCCGCGGAGCGCTTCGGTTTCACGGTCTCGAAGGCGGACGTGACCTACCGCGGGCTCTGCCCCGCCTGCGCCTGACCGGCCGGCCCGTCCCGGTCGCCGGTTCCGGGCGGCCCGGAACGAGAGGAGCCCCTCCACCTGGCGGTGGAGGGGCTCCTCTGCGTGGCGCCGTCGGGCGGCGCCGGTGCCACTACTTGAGTGCGGCCAGCGCGTCGTCGTAGCTGGGCTCCTCGGCGATCTCGCCGACGAGCTGGGCGTGCAGGACGGTGTCGTTCTCGTCGAGCACGACGACCGCGCGGGCGGTCAGGCCGGCCAGCGGGCCGTCCGCGATCTCCACGCCGTAGTTGGTGTGGAACTCGCGGCCGCGGAGCGTCGAGAGGCTCTTGACGTTCTCGAGGCCCTCGGCGCCGCAGAAGCGGGCCTGCGCGAAGGGGAGGTCGGCGGAGATGCAGAGCACCACCGTGTTCTCCAGCGAGCCGACCTTCTCGTTGAAGGCGCGGACGGAGGACGCGCAGGTGGGCGTGTCGACGCTCGGGAAGATGTTGAGGACCTTGCGCTGACCGGCGTAGTCCTTCAGCGACTTGTCCGCCAGGCCCTCGGCGACGAGCGTGAAGTCAGGAGCCTGGCTTCCCGGGGTCGGCAGGGTGCCGTTGACCTGTACCGGGCTGCCCTTCAGCGTGACCTGGGCCATGGGAGATCTCCTTAGGACGATGTAAGTGACAACGAGGGGAATCGTACGGCGTGATGACCCGCCCGCCGGACACGGATGCCGGATCGGGCCCGTCGTCGCCGACGTGAAGGCGTTCATCGATGTGAACGTCGGGGAAGGTAGGTAGGCACCCTTCCGTCTCGGCCGGATCGAGAACTCCGTCCTTCAGGCCGGGATCCCGGGAATTCTGGGCCTTGACGCCTTTGGTTCAGACCTTTAGATTCCACCCTCGACAGCTTCTGGACGTTCATGTATGTGAAGAGGGGGCAACCCCATGGTCGTACGACGTGACGCCTCCCCGGTGAAGCGGACCGGGAGGAGGGTGGTGCTCGGGGTCCCCCTGCTGGCCGCCGCCCTCGTCGCGGTCCCCGGCGGGGGGCGCGCGGAAGCCGCCCCCGCCGCGTTCGTCCACCCCGGTGTCCTGGTCTCCCGCGGCCAGCTCGACTTCGTCCGGGAGCGGGTCAACGCCGGTGCGCAGCCCTGGAAGAACGCCTACGACCGGATGGCGACGAGCAAGTACGCCTCGCTCTCCCGGGTCCCGAAGCCCCGCGCGGTCGTGGAGTGCGGGTCGTACTCCAACCCGAACAACGGCTGCACCGACGAGCGCGAGGACGCCATCGCGGCCTACACGCTGTCCCTCGCCTGGTACGTCACGCGCGACGCCCGGTACGCCCGGAAGGCCGTCGAGATCATGGACGCCTGGTCCGGTGTGATCGCCGATCACAGCCACTCCAACGCGCCGCTGCAGACGGGCTGGGCCGGCTCGTCGTGGCCGCGGGCCGCCGAGATCATCCGCTACACCTGCACCGGATGGCCGCAGGCGCGCGTGGACCGGTTCAAGGCGATGCTCCGCGACGTCTACCTGCCCGAGGTGGCGGGCGGCTCCCACTCCAACGGCGACTGGTAGCTCAGCATGACCGAGGCGGCCATCGGCATCGCGGTCTTCCTGGAGGACCGCGCCGCCTAAGACCGGGCCGTGGCGACGTTCCGCGGCCGTGTCCCCGCGTACATGTACCTCGCGAGCGACGGGGCCCTGCCGAAGACGGCGCCGGGCAGCGGCCTCGACACGCGCGACGAGATCGTCCGGTACTGGCAGGGCCAGGCCACCTTCGTGGACGGCCTGACCCAGGAGACCTGCCGCGACCTGACCCACACCGGGTACGGGCTGTCCGCCATCTCCCACATCGCCGAGACCAGCCGGATCCAGGGCCAGGACCTCTATCCGGAGGTGGCCGACCGGCTGCGGCACGCGCTCGGCCTGCACGCGACGTACGAACTCGGGGCGACGGTTCCCGGCCGGCTCTGCGGCGGGACCCTCAAGGACCACCTCGGGCCGGTCACCGAGGTCGGCTTCAACGCGCTGAACCACCGGATGGGGTACGCGATGACCAACACCAGGAACCTCACCGAGTCCCGGCGCCCGGCGGGGACCGACAACCTCTTCGTCGCCTGGGAGACCCTCACCCACGCGGGGAACCCCAACCGACCCGGACGCGCGAGGGAGTCCGCACCTCTTGACGCCCCCTTACTTCACTTCTTAAATCATGGAGGCGATCGAACCGCTGCTATGTCATGTGCATGGCAGAGGTCGCCTCTCCCCACACCCGACGGAAGTGAGAGCCATGCCCTCCGCCCGCACAGCACGGCGGCCGCTGTTCACCGCCGTGACGGCACTCGCCCTGGCCCTGGCCACCGCGGCGCTCGGCCCCACCGGCCCCACCCGGAACACCGGCCCCGCCGCAACGACCACCGCCCTCCGGCCGGCGGCCGAGGCGGCCGCCGTCACCTTCTCCGACACCTTCGACGGCGCCGCGGGCCTCCCCGTGGACGGCTCGCGGTGGCAGATCGAGACCGGCGACAACGTCAGCAACCACGAGCGGCAGTACTACACGGCCGGGAACCGCAACGCCGCCCTCGACGGCCAGGGCCACCTCGTCATCACCGCCCGCAAGGAGAACCCCGGCAACTACCAGTGCTGGTACGGGCGGTGCGAGTACACCTCGGCACGGCTCAACACCGCCGGGAAGTTCACCGCCCAGTACGGCCACGTCGAGGCCCGGATGAAGGTGCCGCGCGGGCAGGGCATGTGGCCCGCCTTCTGGATGCTCGGCAACGACCTCGGCCAGGTCGGCTGGCCCGCGTCCGGCGAGATCGACATCATGGAGAACGTCGGATTCGAGCCCTCCACCGTGCACGGCACCCTCCACGGCCCCGGCTACTCCGGCTCCGGCGGCATCGGCGCCGGCTACACCCTGCCCGGCGGGCAGGCCTTCGCCGACGCCTTCCACACCTTCGCCGTGGACTGGGCGCCCGGCAGGATCACCTGGTCGGTGGACGGCACCGTCTACCAGACCCGTACGCCCGCCGACCTCGGCGGCCGCGCCTGGGTCTTCGACAAGCCCTTCTTCCTCATCCTCAACCTCGCCGTCGGCGGCTACTGGCCCGGCGACCCGGACGGCTCGACCGCCTTCCCGCAGCAACTCGTCGTCGACCACGTCCGCGTCACCACCGCCGACACCCCCGTGACCGGCGGACCGATCACCGGCATCGGCGGCAAGTGCGTCGACGTGGCCGCGGCCGACAGCGCGAACGGCACGCCCGTCCAGCTCTACGACTGCAACGGCACCGCCGCCCAGAAATGGACCGTCGGCACCGACGGCACGGTCCGGGCCCTGGGCAAGTGCCTCGACGTCACCTCCGCGGGCACGGCGGACGGCACCCCCGTCCAGCTCTGGGACTGCAACGGCACCGGAGCCCAGCAGTGGACCGCCAACGCGGCCCGGGACATCGTCAACCTCGGCTCCGGAAAATGCCTGGACGCCACCGGCAACAGCTCCGCCAACGGCACCCGGCTGCAGATCTGGTCGTGCGGCGGAGGCGCGAACCAGAAGTGGACGGTGACACGCTGAGTACCGCCCGGCCCCCGGCGGGCCCACGCTGACCCGCGGAGCCGTCCGCGAGTGACGCGGGCGGCCCGCCTAGGCTGGTACCCGTGCCGCCCACTCCCCGCCTCCACCGCGTCGCCGTCCTCGTACTCGAAGGGGCGAAGCCGCTCGACGTCGGCATCCCCGCACAGGTCTTCACGACCCGCGCCAGCATGCCGTACGAGGTGAGGGTGTGCGGCGCGGAACCCGGCCTCGTCGCCGGGGGCGACGGCCTCTCCTACGCCGTCGCCCACGGCCTCGACGCCCTCGCCTGGGCCGACGTCGTCTTCGTCCCCGGCTACCGCTTCCCCGACCGCGAGGACCCGCCGCGGGGCGTGGTCGACGCGCTGATCGCCGCCCACGACCGCGGCGCGCGCCTCGCCGCCATCTCCACGGGCGCCTTCGCGCTCGCCGCCACCGGACTGCTCGACGGCAAGCGCGCCACCACGCACTGGCACTACACCCAGGCCCTCGCCGCGAAGCGCCCCCTCGTCCACGTCGACGAGAACGTCCTGTTCGTCGACGAGGGCAGCGTCCTCACCTCCGCCGGCGCCGCCTCCGGCATCGACCTGTGCCTCCACATCCTGCGCGGCGACCTCGGCGTCGCCGCCGCGAACCACGCCGCCCGACGCCTGGTCGCCGCCCCCTACCGCAGCGGCGGCCAGGCGCAGTACGTGCCGCGCAGCCTGCCCGAGCCGCTCGGCGAACGGTTCGCCGCCACCCGGGAGTGGGCCCTGCACCGGCTCGGCGAGCCCCTCACCCTGGACGTCCTCGCCCACCACGCGGCCGTCTCGGCGCGCACCTTCTCCCGCCGTTTCGTCGAGGACACCGGCTACACCCCCATGCAGTGGGTCATGCGGGCCCGCGTCGACCTCGCGCGAGAGCTCCTGGAGCGCTCGGAGCGGAGCGTCGAGCAGATCGCCGCGGACGTCGGCCTCGGCACCGGCGCCAACCTCCGGCTGCACTTCCAGCGCATCCTCGGCACCACGCCGAGCGACTACCGCCGCACCTTCACCAAGGGCGAGTAGCCCCGCCGCGCGAGGTCGAAGACCTTGGCGCGATCCTTTCGGACCGTGGCGATCCCGCCTCTGTCAGGACCGTTCCCGGCGAGCGAACCTGGTGGCGACGCAGAAGTTGAAGGGACACCATTCATGACTCGCATCGCCATCAACGGGTTCGGCCGCATCGGACGCAACGTGCTCCGCGCACTCCTCGAGCGCGACACCGACCTCGAGGTCGTGGCCGTCAACGACCTGACGGAGCCGAAGGCCCTCGCGCGACTGCTCGCCTTCGACTCGACCTCGGGTCGCCTCGGCCGTCCCGTGAGCGTCGACGGCGACACCCTCGTCGTCGACGGCCGCCGCATCAAGGTCCTCGCCGAGCGCGAGCCGGCGCAGCTTCCCTGGGCCGAGCTCGGCGTCGAGATCGTCCTGGAGGCCACCGGCCGCTTCACCAACGCCAAGGCCGCCCGCGCCCACATCGACGCCGGTGCCAAGCGCGTCCTCGTCAGCGCCCCCGCCGACGGCGCCGACGTCACCCTCGCGTACGGCGTCAACACCGACGCGTACGACGCGGACCTGCACACGATCGTCTCGAACGCCTCCTGCACCACGAACGCCCTCGCGCCCCTCGCCAAGGTCCTCGACGACCTGGCCGGCATCGAGCACGGCTTCATGACGACCGTCCACGCCTACACGCAGGAGCAGAACCTGCAGGACGGCCCGCACCGCGACCCGCGTCGTGCCCGCGCCGCCGGCGTCAACATCGTCCCGACCTCCACGGGTGCCGCCAAGGCGATCGGCCACGTGCTGCCGAACCTCGACGGCAAGCTGTCCGGCGACTCCATCCGCGTGCCGGTCCCGGTCGGCTCCATCGTCGAGCTCAACACCACCGTCGCCCGCGACGTGACCCGCGAGGACGTCCTGGAGGCCTACCGCGCCGCCGCGGCCGGTCCGCTCGCCGGCGTCCTGGAGTACTCGGAGGACGCCCTGGTCTCCTCCGACATCACCGGCAACCCCGCCTCGTCGATCTTCGACTCGGAGCTCACCCGCGTCGAGGGCCGCCACATCAAGGTCGTCGCCTGGTACGACAACGAGTGGGGCTTCTCGAACCGCGTGATCGACACGCTCCAGCTGCTGGCCGGCTGACCCCGGACACCACCGGCACGCGCCACCCCGCACGCCGCCGCCCCCGCCGAACCACGGATTCGGCGGGGGCGCCGTGCGTCCTGGGCAGATGCCCAGGACGGTGGCGCGAGGACTGGGCTCCTGCGGACAGACACCCGCCCCGGCGCGCTCGATCATGGCCTGGTCACGCTTGCGAGGACGCGCAACGTGCCCGACCCGTGAAGGAGTTCGCATGCCAGGGAGAACGAGCCGACTGTTCGGCGGTCTGCTGCTCGCCGCCGTCATGGCCGTGTGCACCGCGCCGGGCACGGCAGGGGCCGCCGATGTGGGGACGGCGGGCACCGTTCCGTCCGTGGGCACCGACTGGGGCCGGACCGGGCCGTACGAGGTGGCCGTCGACATCGAGGCGGTCCACACCTTCTACTACCCCCGGACCATGGGGCAGGCGGGTGAGCGCCACCCGGTCGTCATCTGGGGCAACGGGACGGGTGCCGTGCCCGGGGTCTACAGCGCGCTGCTGCGGCACTGGGCGAGCCAGGGCTTCATCGTCGCCGCCGCCAACACCCCCACCTCGAACTTCGCGATCAGCATGCGGGCGGGGATCGACGTCCTGGAGCGCCGGAACGCCGACCCCTCCAGCCCCTTCCACGGCAAGGTGGACCTCGACCACATCGCCTCGGCGGGCCACTCGCAGGGCGGCGCGGCCGCCGTCAACGCGGCCGTCGACCCCCGGGTCGACACGGCGGTACCGATCCAGCCGGGCCCGCTGACCGACCCGGACCTCATGGACGAACCCGTCTTCTACCTGGCCGGTCAGCGCGACCTGACGGTGTGGCCGGCCCTGGTGAAGGCCCTGTACCGGGACACCGGCCACGCCCCCGCCGTGTACGGCGAGGTCCGCGGCGCCGGACACCTCGCCTCCGTCGGCGACGGCGGGGACTTCCGCGCCCCCACCACCGCCTGGCTCCGCTACTGGCTGCTCGGCGACGAGAACGCCCGCGGGATGTTCTTCGGCCCCGACTGCGGCTACTGCGCCGACGACGACACCTGGTCCGGCTGGGACCGCAACGCCGAGGCACTCCGGATCCCGGGACCCGCGGCCTGAGCGGGGCGCGCACACGGCGCGGCTCCGGGGCGCCCCGGAGGGGACCCGTCCCGGAACCGCACCGCGCCGTGCCGCGCCTGCCGCGCCTGCCGCACCGCACCGTGCCCGGCCGTCAGCGGCGCGCGGCCCGCAGCAGCAGGACGGCACCGAGCACCGGCACGCCCAGCGAGAACACGAGCATCAGCAGGAGTTCCACGATCCCGATGCGGGACGCGGCCCCGAGCAGCGCGCCCAGCAGGACGACGACGGGGACCGCGACGCCCGCGGCGGTCCCCAGGGCCTTCTGCCGACCGGTCCACAGCGGCGCGCTCCAGAGCAGGACCAACGCGGCGATCAGGGCGAGCGCGCCCACCCACGGGTTGAGCAGCAGGAGCACTCCGGAGGCTCCGAGCAGGATCGCGGTCAGCCTGCCCCGCCCGGCCCCGGCGACGGGCGCCCGTCGGGCCGGGGCCTCCTCGGCGAGCGCGGAGGCGGCCACGGTCCGCGGCTCGCCGAGCCCGGCCAGGACGGCGCGGAGCTGCTCCTCGCCCTCCGCGCCGCTGACCTCGATGTGCTCACGGAGGTCCGCGAGGAGCTCGGCCCGGCGCTCGGCGGGCAGTTCGGCGGTCTCGCGCGCGACGGCGTCGAGGTAGGCGGCGACGAGCGGGTGCTGGTCGGTGGCGTTCATGCGGAGTCCCCCTGTGGGTCGGTGAGGAAGTGGTCGACGGCGTCCCTGAACAGCGGCCACGCCTGGGCGAACTCGGCCAGGGAGGCCCGGCCGACGCCCGTGAGCGTGTAGTAGCGGCGCGGCGGTCCGCTGGGGGAGTCGCGCAGCTCGGTGGCGACGAGGCCCTCGCGGCGCAGGCGTGACAGCAGGGGGTAGATCGTCCCCTGGCTGGTGGTCATGACGCTGACCGCGGAGAGCTCGGCGACGAGCTCGACGCCGTACTTCGGCTCGTCCCTGAGCAGCGCGAGGACGCAGTACTCCAGCACTCCCTTGCGGAGCTGGCTGGGGACCCTGTCGCCCGTCTCGTTCATTGCGTTACCAGGAACCATGCAATGCAAGATAGCTCGGGAGCGTGACCACGACAAGCCCGGCCCCCGGGGAGGCGTCCTCCCCGGGGGCCGGACCGTGTGTCAGCGTCCTCCGTCAGCCCGCCGCGCGGTACGCCTCCGTCAGCTTGCCGACGGCGCCCGCGAGATCACCGGTGAGCAGCAGGTGGTCCGCGTCGGCGAACGGCTTGGCCGTGGCCTCGGTGATCCGCTGTCCGATCTTCTTCTGGACGATCTGCCGTGCCACTCCCACGAGCTTCCGCCCCTCGGCGGAGTCGCCGCGGCCGACCGCCTGGAGGGCCGTGGCCGCGACCCGCAGCGCCCGCAGCGCGGGCTCGCCACCGGAGGGCGCCGGGGTGAGGGTGGTCAACCCCCAGCCGTACGGGTACTGGGGGTCGTACCTGAGGTCACCCACGTTGAGGGGCAGCTGGGCCTCGGACTTCGGCCAGCTGACCGGAAGCCGGCCGGTGAACGGCCGCTTGCCGTAGAGGACGTCGGCGACGCCGTCGCCCTCCGTGCCCGGGAGCCAGGAGGCCACCAGGGCGTCGACGGCGGGCAGACGGTCGCCGACGAGCTGCGGCCGGCCCGACACCACCAGGACCGCGCACGGCATCGCCGCGCAGACCTTGTCGACCGCGGCCTTGTCGGCGGCCGTGAGTTCGAGGTCGTGGCCGTTGCCCACGTCGCCGAACCCCTCGGCGTACGGCGTCTCGCCGACCACCACCACGCCGACGTCGTACCCGTCGGTCGGCGCGGAAGCGTCCTTCGACCAGCCGATCCCGGCCTCCGGCGCCGTCTTCCGCATCGCTTCGAGGATCGTCGTGCCGGTCGTGGTGCGGCCGGAGGCGCCCTGCCAGCTGATGGTCCAGCCGCCCGCCTGGTTGCCCAGGTCGTCGGCGTTCGACCCGGCCACGTACACCTTCTGCGAGGGCTTCAGCGGCAGGACCGACCCCTCGTTCTTCAGGAGCACCTGCGACTTCGCCACCGCCTCCCGCGCCACCGCGCGGTGCTCGGCCGAACCGATCGACGGCAGGTTCGAGGTGTCCGCGTACGGCTTCTCGAAGAGTCCGAGGCGGAACTTCTGGGTCAGGATGCGGGCCACCGCGTCGTCGATCCGCGCGGTGGTGATCCGGCCGGACTCCACCTCGGAGGTCAGCGTCCGGGTGAACTCCTGGTAGTTCGTCGGCACCATGATCATGTCGAGGCCGGCGTTGACCGAGGTGCGCACGTCGCTGGGGTAGTCGCCCGGGATCTGGTCGATGGCCTGCCAGTCGCTGACGACGAAGCCCTCGAAGCCCATCCGGTCCTTCAGGACGCCGTTGATCATCTCGGCGTTGGCGTGCATCTTCACCGGACCCTGCTCGTCCCCGAGGATGTCGAGCGAGGAGTACGAGGGCATGACCGTGCCCGTGCCGCGCTTCACCGCCTCGGCGAACGGCGCCAGGTGCACCGCCTCCAGCTCCGCCCGCGTGACCTCGGTGACGCCCTGGTCGATCGTGTACGAACCGGTGGTCGAGGAGCCGAAGGCGGTGCCGCCGTCGCCGACGAAGTGCTTGGCGCTGGTCAGGACCTTGTCGTTGCGGACGAGGTCCTTGCCGTTCCGGGCGCCCTGCATGCCGTTGATGACGGTCTCCATCGCGGTGACGAGCGCCGGGTCCTCGCCGAACGCCTCGTAGGAGCGGCCCCACCGCTCGTCACGGGTCACGCAGAGGCACGGGGCGAAGTCCCAGGGCACGCCCGTCGCCCGGACCTCCTTCGCGGTGACGGCGCCGGTCCGCGCGGCGAGTTCCGGGTCGCGGCCGGCACCGATGCCGATGTTGTGCGGCATGATCGTCGCGCCGATGACGTTGTTGTGCCCGTGCACCGCGTCCACGCCGTAGATCAGCGGGATCTGGAAGCGGGTCGCCTGCGCGCGCAGCTGGTACGCGTCGACCATGGCCGCCCAGGCGGCGGGGGTGTTGGGGGTGGGGACTGAGCCGCCGCCGGAGAGCAGGGACCCGAGGGCGTACCCGGCGATGTCCCCCTGGGCCCGCAGCGCGTTCCGCTCCGCCTGGGTCATCTGGCCGGCCTTCTCGGCCAGGGACATGCGGGACAGGAGATCGGCGACCCGCTTGCGCACCGGCAGTGTGCGGTCGAGGTACGGCAGACCGTGCGCGTTCACCACGACCAGCGGGTTCTCGGCGGGAGCCTTGGCGCCCTCGACCGTGAGCTTCAGCGGGATCGTCTCCGCGGACTCGGCCGAGCCGTCCGCGAGGGTCTGCACGGTGATCGAGCGGGTCGTGCCGGAGGGGGTCCCGGCCGGGAACACGAGGCTCCCGGTGACCGGGCGGTAGTCCTTTCCGGGCTCGGCTCGCCCGGCTTCGGTGCCGCCCTCCGTCGTGTACGCCACGGTGACGGGTTCGCCGATCGGTCCGGAGCCGGTGGTGGCCACCGAGACGTCGACCCGGGCGCCGCCGCCCTCGTCGACGGGGTGCACGACGGACTTCGTGACCACCTTGGTCGTGAGCGCGGGCTCCGCCGTGCCGTACAGCTCGACGCCGTCGAGGGCGAACGACCCCGGTCCGCCGGTCGGGAGCGTGACCGCGTAGCCCCACATCCGGTCGAGCCCGAGGACCTGGTCGATGCCGCCGACGGGCTGGTAGTCGGTGCGGTACTGGAACTCCGCGAACGGGACCTCGACGAGGTGCCAGCCCTCCCAGTCGTCGGTGAAGGAGGTCGTCCACAGCTCGGACGCCTCGCCGTTGGCGCCGCCGTCCTTGAGTTCCAGGGCGATCCGCCTGCCCGAGCCGGGCGGCAGCGGGGCCGTGTTCTGGCCGTACCACCAGAACCGGATCCCCTTGTACGCCGTCCAGTCGTGCGCCGGCCGGTCGAAGGCGAAGTCATGGGTGAAGCCGCCCCAGCCGCTGATGTCGTAGCGGCCTTCGAGGACCTTGCCGCCCTCGGGCGCGTCGGCGCGCTCCCTCAGTTCCAGGCTGGGATGGGACTCGGCGGCGTTCCCCCAGGTGAACAGGCCCTCGGCGGGCGGTGAGGCGAAGGGGATCTCCCCCTCGAACCGGTCGACGGCCCGGGGCGCGGGTTCCTGCGCGGCGGCGCTGGACAGACCGCCGGTGAGCAGACCGGTGAGGACGGCCGTCGCGGCGACGACGGCGGCGCCGACCATTCTGCGGGGACGTGCGGGTGGCATGCGGGCTCCTTGGAAGGCCCCTGCGGGCCTCGTGAGGGGACAGGGCTCTCGGGTGACGCGCGGGGTTCAGGCCGCGTGGTGGGTCCACTTCTGGTTGGCCCCGCCGGTGCAGGTCCAGATCTGCGCCCGGGTCCCGTCGGCGGAGGAGTTTCCGGTGATGTCCAGGCACTTGTTCGCGCCGGTGTTGACGACGTCGTGCGTGGTCGCGTTGTACGTCCAGCGCTGGGCGGCGGTGCCGTTGCAGGTGTACAGCTGGACCTGTGCTCCGTCGGCCGTCGAACCGCCGGTGACGTCGAGGCACTTGCCGAGCGCCCGGATGCCGCCGTCGGCGGAGAGGGTCCAGCGCTGCGCGGTCGTGCCGTTGCAGCCGTACAGCTGGACCGGGGTGCCGTCGGCGGTGGCGCCGCCGGCCACGTCGAGGCACTTGCCGGCGAGACCCGTCAGCGGGCCGGCTCCGCTCCCGCCACCGGTGGTGCCCGACCAGGTGAAGGTCGCGGTGGTGCGGGCCGGCAGCGTGTACGTGAAGGACTGGTTGCCCCAGTCGACGCGGACGGACTGGGCGGAGGTGCCGCCGTTGTGGGCGATCAGCGCCTTCGAGCCGTCGGAGTTCCGCCAGGCCACGTTCCGGACCGTGCTGTTCGCGGTGGAGTCGATCCGGTACGCGCCGGGTTTCACGAACTTGGTGAGGTGTCCCGTCGTGTAGTACTCGACGGTGTAGTCGACCTGCCCGGCCCGCGCGCCGCCCTCCTGCACGGTGACGAGACCGGTGCAGGTGCCGCAGCCGCCGTTGTGCGGGCCCATGTTCTGGTTGAGCCCGAGGCTCCACTTGACCAGGCTGCTGCTCCAGTTGCGGGCGTAGTCGACGATGTCGGCCATGTCCTCGTTGTGCTGGTTCCCGATCCACGTGCCGCCCGAGTGCTCGGTGCTGAACTGCTTCACCGCGGGGTACTGGTCGTGGACCTGGGTGCCCACGGCCGGGTCGCCGAAGTAGCCGTGCCAGGCGATGCCGCCGAACAGGGGGTCGTTGCGCACGCCGGCGTCGTTCAGGATCCCGGCGCCGAAGCCCGCGTAGTCGCCGTAGTTCCAGTCGTGGACGAGGACCTTGGTCGTGATGCCCGCGGCCCGGAACGCCGGGTAGACGTGGTTCTTGGTGAACTCGACGAGCCCGGCGGGGTTCCAGCTCATGCCCGGGTAGTTCATGGCGGTCGGGTTGCCGGCCTGGCAGCAGTTCGGCTCGTTCTGCACGGAGAGGTAGTCGAGCCTGACTCCGGCGGCCTGGTAGCTCTGCACGTACTTCACCAGGTACTGGGCGTACAGCGGGTAGTACTCCGCCTTCAGCCAGCCCATCTGGTCCATTCGGCCGTTGTCCTTCATCCAGCCCGGCGCACTCCACGGCACGCCCTTGACGCGCAGGGCCGGGTTGAGCTGCTTGGCCTGGACGGTCAGCAGCCGGACGTCGGTGTCGTAGCCGTTGGCGCCGAAGTCGTTCAGGTCGCAGCAGGTGTCGTCGAGGGAGACGTGGCCGGGCCGCGAGAGGTCCGAGGCGCCGATGGGGTTGCGGACGAAGGACAGGCCGATGCCCTCGGTCGGCGAGAACAGCCGGCGCATCACCTCGTCGCGGGTGGCGGCGCTGACGGCACCGCCGCGCAGCAGGTGGGCGGTGGTGTCGGTGAGGGAGGCGCCGCCGCCCTCGAACTGCTGGTAGGTGGTGTTCTCGTTCACCGTGATCGTGTGGTTCGCGGAGCCGCCGGCCGGGCCGAAGGCGAGGGGCGCCTGCGGGGCGAGGCCGCGCGTGACGGTACGGCCGCCGGAGTCGGAGGTCGTGGTGAGCCAGACGTCGACCCGCTCGCCCGCGGCCTGCGCGGTGCCGGGCCCGGTGAGGACCAGGCTGCCGGCGACGAGCACGCCGGCGGTCAGCGCGGTGAGGGGCCGGCGGCGGGTGCGGAGCCCGGCGGCTCTCGCCCGTGAGCCCGTCCCCGCCCGCCGGAACCACGTGCGCACCTGCCCGAATGTGTTATGCACCTGACAAACCCTTCGCCGTCTCGCGCCCAACGGACAACAACAGCAAGCCTTTTATCAAGTCCTGAAGCTATGAGGCGCCCCAGTGCCCGTCAACCCTTCACACGTTGTTGGATCACCGGGGTCGCGCGCGCTCGTCACAGATGCTCGACAGGGCCGCAATTCGCTTGCGAAGCCTGCGATACTCTTGCGCTCATGACGCGACGACTTGCCCAGGTGGCCAAGAAGGTGGGAGTCAGCGAGGCGACGGTCAGCCGTGTCCTCAACGGAAAGCCCGGTGTCTCCGAAGCGACACGCCAGTCCGTCCTCACCGCGCTCGACGTGCTCGGCTACGAGCGGCCCACCCAGCTGCGCGGCGAGCGCGCGCGCCTGGTCGGTCTCGTCCTGCCGGAACTGCAGAACCCCATCTTCCCCGCGTTCGCCGAGGTGATCGGCGGCGCGCTCGCGCAGCAGGGGCTGACCCCGGTCCTCTGCACCCAGACCAAGGGCGGCGTCTCCGAGGCCGACTACGTCGACCTCCTCCTCCAGCAGCAGGTCTCCGGAGTCGTCTTCGCGGGCGGCCTGTTCGCCCAGGCCGACGCGCCGCACGACCACTACCACCAGCTCGCCGAGCGCAACATCCCGGTGGTCCTGATCAACGCCTCCATCAAGGGGCTCAACTTCCCCTGCGTCTCCTGCGACGACGCCGTCGCCGTCGAGCAGGCCTGGCGCCACCTGGCCTCCCTCGGCCACGAGCGGATCGGCCTGGTCCTCGGCCCCAGTGACCACGTCCCCTCGCGCCGCAAGCTCGAAGCGGCCCGCGCCGTCGCCGAGGCCGCCGGCGGCGACCTGCCGGACGAGCACGTCGTCCGGTCGATCTTCTCGCTCGAAGGCGGGCAGGCCGCCGCGGCCCGCCTCCTGGAGCGGGGCGTCACCGGCATCGTGTGCGCGAGCGACCCGCTCGCCCTCGGCGCCATCAGGGCCGCCCGGCGCCGGGGCCTCGCGGTCCCCTCGGAGGTCTCCGTCATCGGCTTCGACGACTCCGCCTTCATGAACTGCACCGAGCCGCCGCTCTCGACCGTGCGCCAGCCCATCGAGGCCATGGGGCGCGCCGCCGTCGAGCTGCTCTGCGCCCAGATCCAGGGCACCCAGACCGACCCCGGCGAGCTGCTCTTCGAACCCGAACTGGTCGTGCGCGGCTCGACGGCGCCGCCGCCGACCGTCTGATCCCCCAGCCTGTGCCACGGCTCCGGTGCCGGGGAGGCCTCACCGTCTCCCCGGCACCGGAGCCGTCTGTGTAGGCCGGTCGAGACGTGTCGGCGGGGAGGCCGTCGACGTCTGCCTACGCAAGGTATCGATGAGTTCGCTCAAGAACCAGCTCGTGTGAAGCAATTGATCCTAGGTGGGCGGCTCGAAACCGGAGGAGAGGCCCCGACCTGGCCCCACGTCGGCCCCGACCCGGCGCCGGCACACCGGCTCGGGCACCCCGTACGGCCTCCGTCCCGCCAACCGGCAGCCGACGCCCGCCACCTGACCTGCGGTCAGGCGGCGCAGGCGCCGTACCGGTCGAGGACCTGGGCCAGATAGTCGGAACCCGGGCCGAGACGGTCCGCCTCGGCCGCCGAGGACACGAAGGCGAGCGCGTCCAGCTCGGGCCCGGCCCCGTGCCCGGACTCCGCGGCCACCAGCTCGGCGTGCCCGCGCAGCAACGGAGCGGCGGCCGTGGGCGGGGCGAGGAAGTGGAACCCGAGACTCCCGAACCGGCGCCCCCGGGTGACCGCGAACAGCCGCAGTCCCTCGTCGTCGACCCGCACCCCGACCTCCTCCGCGAGCTCACGCGCGGCTTCCCGCCGGAGGGCCGCCTCGTCGAGCGGGTGGGGCGCCGCGGGCGGCTCCACCGCACCGCCCGGCAGCGTCCAGCGACCCGGTGCCGCGGTGGTCGCCGCCCCGCGGCCGACCACCAGCCCGCGCTCCGTGGGCAGCAGCACCGTCACGAACATCGAGCCGGGCACCTCCCCGGCGGGCCGCAGGGCGCGCAGCGCCCGGTACCGGTAGGAGAGCCGCGCCCAGTGCGCCACCAGGACCCCGGGTGCGGAGAGGTCGATCCCCGTGACCGCCGCCATGGGGCCGTCGAAGACCGCCGGGTTGCCGGCCCGCGTGCCGGCCCAGAGCCGGTCCACCTCGCTCAGCTCCCACGGCGTCAGGGCGGGCAGGGGCCCTTCGGCGAAGGCGATCCGCCGCACGTCGAGGAACGCCACCGGCGGCGGGGCCGGTCGGGTGTCATGCGCGTCGGTCACGCGGCACCTCCTCCGTCTCGTCGAGCGGCACGCGCAGCGCGACCGCGGCCGGGCGTACGTCTCCGGGGACGGGGCGACCGGTCCGGATCCCGTCGACGACGGTGTTCAAGAAGTCCACCGTGTCCCTCGGGCCGTCGGGTCCCAGAGCCCCTCGGCCGTGCCGCGGGCGAGGTGGTCCGCGTACACGCCGACCTTCCAGGTGATGACGGAACGGCACTCCTCCAGCGCCCTGATCCGGGCGTCGACCCGCTGCCGATGGGCGTCGAGCAGGTGCAGCCGCTCCGCCTCGTTGCCGGGGCCGGAGCGCACCAGCTCGGCGAACCGCTTGAGGTCGGAGAGGGGCATGCCGGACTCGCGGAGCTTGACGCAGATCAGCAGCCAGTCCACGTCGAAGGCCGTGTACTGGCGCCGGCCGCCCGACGTCCGGTGCACCGGACCCGTCAGCAGGCCCTCGCGCTCGTAGAAACGCAGGGCGTGGACGCTGAGTCCGGTCCGCTCGGCCACCCGGCCGATGCTCAGAGGCGCCTCGTCGGGCACGGCGGTCGTCATGATCCCCAGTCTAGGACTTGATCTAGACCCGGCTCTAGATCGTAGCGTCGGCCGCATGATCACCACCGACCGGCAGCACCCGCTCGACTCCCCCTTCTCCGCCGCCAGTACGGCCGAGGACGTCCTGGCGGGCCTGGACCTCTCCGGCCTGACCGCCCTCGTGACCGGGGGGTACTCCGGACTCGGCCTGGAGACCGCCCGGGGGCTGGCCGCCGCCGGAGCCCGCGTCATCGTCCCGGCCCGCCGCCCCGACACCGCCCGCGCGGTCCTCCGGGACGTGCCGGGGTGCGAGGTCGTCGCCCTGGACCTCGCCGACGTCCCCGGCGTGCGCGCCGCCGCCGCACTGATCGCCGGGCGCGTCGACCGGATCGACCTCCTGATGGCCGTGGCCGGCGTCATGGCCACCCCCGAGCGGAGGGTCGGGCCCGGTTGGGAGGGCCAGCTCGCCGCCAACCACTTCGGCCACTTCGTCCTCGCCTGCGAGCTCTACCCGCTGCTCGCCGCCGCGGACGGGGCGCGTGTCGTGGTCAACAGCTCCGCCGGTCACGCCCTCACCGACATCCGCTGGCACGACCCGCACTTCCGCACCGGCTACGACAAGTGGCTGGCCTACGGCCAGGCCAAGACCGCCAACTCGCTGTTCGCCGTGCACCTCGACGCGCTCGGACGCGGCGACGGCGTCCGAGCGTTCGCGCTGCACCCCGGCAGGATCATCACCGGTCTCCAGCGCGAGATGAGCCTCCGTGAGCAGCGGGACCGCGGATGGGTGGACGAGCACGGCCGAGTGATCGGCGCCGGTTTCAAGACCGCCTCCCAGGGCGCCGCCACCGGTCTCTGGGCCGCGACCTCCGCCCTTCTCGACGGACGCGGAGGCCTCTACCTGGAGGACTGCGACGTGGCGGTGCGCGCCGCCCCCGGCCGGCCCATGGACGACGGCGGTGTCCACGACCACGCCGTCGACCCCGACGCCGCCGCACGGCTCTGGGAGCTTTCCCTCGCGGCGACCGGCTGCGGCCCGGTCACCCGTTGACTCCGGCGGGCCGGTCGGCCGCCGCGTCCCTCCGTCCCGCCCCTTCCGACACCCGCGGGCCCGTGCCGAGGCCACGGCCCCGCCACAGGAGCTCGATCAGCCGAGCCCCCCGTGGGGCCGCTCATCGGGGCGCTCGGAGATCCGCTCCACGTCCGTCATCAGGGCTTCCAGCCACTCCACCGTCGCGTAGTACGGCCGGGGAGCGCCGGGCGGCTCGACGGTGAAGTCCACGAAGGCGCGCGGGTCGACGGCGGCCGGCCTGCCGGGTGTGTCGCCGCTCGGGCCAGACGCGCGGAGACCAGCAGCATGCCCGCCGCCACCCGGTCGCCGATCCGGGTCGCCGACGCGGCGGAGTCCCGGGGCAGCGGCGGTACGACGGTCGGTTCGAGCGGCACCAGCAGCCGGTCCGCTCCCCACAGGGTGTGGTGGCCGGACATGAGGGCGGCCTGCCAGTCCTGCGGGTCGTCCGGCGCGTTCAGCTCCTTGGGCTCGCTGTGGTACTGGGCGTACGCCGACTCCGCCATGATCAGGGCGTGCTGCAGCGACCGGTGGCCCGGCGAGATGGCCACGGGTCCGCGTGCCCCGCCCGTGGCGAGCTGGGACGTCGTGGACACGACGGTCTCCGCGGCGCTGCGGAGCATCGTCGCCACCGCCCGCCGGAGCTCGTCGTGGGCGCCCCGCGGCCAGGCGAGCAGCCCGAACACGGCACCGACCGCGCTGCCCGCGACCACGTCCAGGAGCCGGAACTCGGCGAGCTGCCAGGTCGCGGGGGCCAGCTGGGCGAAGACCAGGGCGACGACCATCGTGAACATCGCCTGCGCCCAGCCCACGCCCTTCACCGGCCCCAGCGTGAAGGCGACCAGCATCAGAGGAGGCAGCGCGGCCGCGTACACGGTGGTGTCCGAACCGACGACGGAGAGGAGCACGGCCACGACGAGCGCGCCCACCAGGGTCCCGGTGAGCGCCACCCGCACGGTGCTCCGCGTCTCCCGGGCCGTCGTACGCGTCAGGGTGAGGGTGGCGAGGAGCATCCAGAACCCGTGCGGCAGGGTGTCCAGGCCGGCGATCGTCCGCGCCGCCGCCAGCGCCAGCGCGATGCGCACCGCGTTCTGGAAGAACACCGACCGTTGCCCGGCGTGCCCGGAGAGCCGGTGCCACCACAGCCGGGGCGCCCGCATCCGCGCGTACCAGAACCGGCCGGGGGCCGCCGGCGGGGCCGCCCTGCCCAGGACGGCGATCTCCGCCGCCGTCGACATCGCCAGCGCCGCGTCCGCCACCTCCAGGACCGCCGCGTGGCGGCGCAGCGCGGCGGGCGTGGCACCCGGCGCGGCGCCCGCGGCCAGGGAGTGGCGGGCCTCCTGGAGCCGGCCGCGGGCCGGCGCGGGCTCCGCCGGGCGGGAGCGGGCGCTGTCGCGCAGCCGGGCCGCGGTCTCCAGGGACGCGTCCCGCACCGCACGCAGCACCTCCGGTCCCGCTCCGCCCTCCGCCGGGTCGCCGGCGCGCGGTGGCAGCGCGGCCAGCCGCCCCAGCAGGGTCCGGGCGGCCAGACCGGTGTGGGTGAGGGCCCGTGCCCTGACCCCGGGGCCCGCGGGCCGCTCGGCCTCGGGCACCCGCGAGGACCGCAGGCCGCCCCCCACCTCACGGGCGGTCCGGCGTGCGGCGTCTCCGAGTGCGTACGGGGCGGAGACCAGTTCGTCGGCGCAGCGCCCCGCGCTCTCCGCGGCCCGGGCCGCCAGCTCGCGGTAGGGGACGCGCGGTGCGCGGTCGGGCAGCAGGAAGGCCTCGGCGAGGATCAGCACGAGCAGGCCGACGGTCGCGCCCACCAGCCGTTCGCCCAGGGACTCGGGGACGTACGGCGGGAAGGACGGCAGGATGTACATCAGCTGCAGCCCCGGCGCGGCCCCGGCCGGCCGGGGGCCTCCCACGGCCAGGAACGCCAGGACGAAGCCGACGACGAGCATCCCGAGGACCGCGCTCCACGTCCGCACCGACAGGTAGGTGCCGATCGTGATGAGCACCCAGCACGCGGGGACCACCGGCAGCAGCGTCGCGGCGCGCTGCCGCCCGTTGCCGGGGATGCGGGAGAGGCCGGCCATCGCGACCGCGGCGAAGAGCGCGTACGTGGCGGCGACGGGCGAGTCGAATCCGTACAGGAAGAGGTAGAAACCGGCGGCGGCGGAGACCGTGACGCGGACCGACCGCCGCACGGCGGCCGCGTAGGCCGGCGGGAGCCCGGCCTTCGACCGCCGTGTCCCGGGATCTCCACCCATACCCCCAGGATCCACCGGGACGGCGCGTCCGGCATGCGGCGGACGGCCGCCCGGGGACCGCCGGGCCGGCCCCCGGTCCGCCCGCGGGGGCGCACCGGGGGCCGGAGCGGTCCCGCCGGGTTACGGCGCGGCCGGCACCGTGTCCTGGAAGGTGGTGCCCGCCGTGCGGTAGGCGCCGACCTTCGCGGCCACCTGGGCGGGGGTCAGGACCTGGTCCTTGACGTGCAGGACGTAGTCGACCTTCTGGTCGTAGGCGCGCGGTGTCGTCGAGGTCTGGCCGGCCAGGTCGATCAGCCACTGGTTGAAGTTGATCGACATCGGGCGCTCGGGGAGGTACCGGGCGTCGTGCCGGCCGAACTCCTGGCCGTCGACGTAGTAGACGATCGTGCTGTCGTCGATGGTCAGCACGAGGTCGTGCCAGCCGGCGTAGCTCGTGCGGGACTCGGAGTGCTGGTTGACGGCCTCCCAGGGGTCGGGGCGGTAGGTCTCCCACGACGTGGTGTAGAGGATGTTGGCGGGCTCGCCCCAGCCGCCGTTGGGGAGGTACTCGAAGTCGTACTCGGCGTAGTCGTCGGCCATCGGGGCCTTGAGGTCGTTGATGGTGAAGAAGGTCTGCACGACGCGGTCGCCGTCCGGGCCCGACACCGGGGCGTCGGAGAAGCGCACCCGCGCCGCGTAGGTGCCGTTCTTGAACTTCGAGGCCTGGGTGAGGATCTCGGTGTGCCGGGTGGACTCGCCCGTCCCCGCGGTCGAGCTCCGCAGGTTCATGATCGAGTTCGTGCCCTCCTTGGCGAAGGTGACGTTCTCGGGGGCCCAGGTGGCACCCGGCACGCCGGGGCCGCCGGAGTTGGAGCGGACGCTCCACCCGTGGGCGCCGATCGCCGGGTCGGTGTGACCGGTGTAGTCGAAGTCGTCGAAGAGCGTGGCCCCGGTGGGCGGCGGGGTGGTCGGGGGCGTGGTGGGGTCGGTGGGCGTCGGGGTGGGCTCGTTGCCGGCCGGTGCGGTGCCCCAGACCTGCACGCCGCCCACGGTCGCCGTGACCTTGGACCAGTTGGCGTACGTCGTCTGGGCCGGACCGAACGAGTAGTCGTCGCTCTGGTTCAGCGACTGCCAGTTGGACCGGTGGAAGCGCAGCTGCATGTCGCCGGTGTCCGCGCCGGGCGCCAGGGAGCCGGCCCCGGCGGTGAAGCCGATCTCCAGGTAGCGGTCGGCGGTCGCGGTGGGGTGGGCGAGGGTGCCGAAGGTGCCGGTGAGGTTCGCGCAGCCCTTCACGGCCCAGGAGCAGGCGTAGGTGTACGAGGCTCCCGCGTCGGCCTTGAAGTAGTAGCGGACCTTGACCTGGCTCAGCGGCACGCTCGACGCGCCCGTGTTGACCACCTTGAGCCAGGGCTCGACCTGGTCGCCGCCGGTCGAGCTCTGCCGGTACTGGACGGTGAGGGCCTCACCGGCGGCGGCGGCCGGGAGGGCGGTGAGAGCGGTGGCGCCGAGCCCGGTCACCGCGGCGACGGCGAGCGCGGCTCGGATCCGCAGGTTCCTGGTCCGGGTGGGGTCGTTCATGGTGATTCCTCTCCTGGGACGGTGTGGGGCGGAGGTGCGGGCGGGTGGTGCGGCTGACGTACGCGCGGACGGGACCGGCGTACGAGCAGGCGGGGAGGGGTGCGCGGGGTGGGGCCCGGCACGGGCGGGTCCGGGCGCGGGGCGCTCACGCGCGCTCACGGCGCGGGTGTGAGGACCGCCGCCGCGGGCGCGGGAGGCAGCCTCCGCGGCACCCCGAGGGCGTCGAGCCGTGTCCTGTGGTGCCGCAGGCGTTCCTGGAAGCCCGGCCAGTCGTGGCGTCCGGTCCAGACGACCTCGGCGAGCGCGCAGAGCCGGGGGAAGGTCAGGTACTCGGCGTGCGCGGTGGTGGGCACGTACTCGGTCCACAGCTGCACCTGGGAGCCGAGGACCTGGGCGGCCTCCTCGGGGGTCCAGTCGGCCGGAGCCGGTTCGTTGCCGTGCACGGTCCGCAGGTCGACGACCTCGCCGGCCTGGCCCGGCGGCTCGGCGGGGCTCGCCGACTGGGGGTAGTCGAGGTAGGTGGTCCGATGGGGCGCCATGACGACCCGGTGTCCGCGCCGGACGGCCGTCCGGCCGTGGTCGGCGTCGCGCCAGGGCATGACGGTGAAGTACCGGGGGAGGTCCGCGCCGTTCTCGGTCCAGCTCAGTGGCAGCCGGCCCGCGTCGAGCAGGTGGCGTCCGATCCGCTCCATGAACCAGCCGTGCAGGGCGGCCGGTCCCGGCAGGCCCTCCTCGGCGGCCCTGCGCAGCGCGGCGGGTGCGTGGTGCCACTCGGTGGTGGGGCACTCCTCGCCGCCGATGTGCACATAGGAGGAGGGGAAGACCTCCATGACCTCGTCCAGGACCGTGCGGCAGAAATCGAGGGCGCCGTCGTGGACGCCGAGGATCGTGTCGCACACGCCCCACCGGTCCCAGACCTCGTAGCGGCGGCCGGGCTGGTTGCCGAGCTCGGGGTAGGCGGCGAGCGCGGCCCGGACGTGCCCCGGCATCTCGATCTCGGGCACGACGGTGACGCCCCGCTCGGCCGCGTACGCCACCAGTGCGGTGAGTTCGGCCCGGGTGTAGGCGCCGCCGTGCGGCAGCCCGCCGACCTCGGTGAGCCGCGGGAGCGCCGCGACCGGCATGCGCCAGCCCTGGTCGTCGGTGAGATGGAGGTGGAGGACGTTGAGCTTGTGGAGGGCGAGGAGGTCGACGTACCGCCGCAGGTAGGAGACGGGGCGGAAGCGTCGTGCGACGTCGAGCATGGAGCCCCGCCAGGGGAAGCGCGGTGTGTCGGTGATCTGCACGCAGGGGACGGACCAGGCGACGCCCGCCACGGGTTCGGCGCGCAGGGCCTCGACCGGGAGGAGTTGGCGGAGGGTCTGCACGCCGGCGAGGAGTCCCTGGGGCCGGGCGGCCCGCAGCAGGACGCCCTCGGCGCCGACGGTCAGGCCGTAGCCCTCCTCGCCGAGACCGGTGAGGGCGCGGTCGAGCGCCAGGACGACGGAGCCGTCCGCGCGGGAGGGCAGCGGCAGGCCGGTGGCCGGGCCGAGCAGGGTGCGCAGCAGTCCTGCGGCGCCCTCGGCGCCCGGCGAGACCTTGAGAGCGGTCGCCGCGTCGAAGGTGAACGTGCCGGGGAGCGGCTGGAGGTGGGTGGGTTCGGGAACGAGTCGGGGCTGGGGCATCGGGGTGCGTTATCCCTTCACGGCTCCGCCGGTCATTCCGGCGGCGACCCGGCCCTGCAGGACCAGGAAGAGGACGAGGACGGGCAGGGCGAAGAGGGTGGAGGCGGCCATGGTGGCGCCCCAGTCGGTGCCGAAGACGTTCGAGAAGGACGACAGCCAGACGGGCAGGGTCCGGTCGTCCTGGTTCTTGATGATGAGCATGTTGGCGAAGGCGAACTCGTTCCAGGCGGTGATGAAGCCGAAGAGCGAGGTGGCGAGCAGTCCGGGGGCGAGCAGGGGGAGGGTCACCCTGCGGAAGGCGGCGGTGCGGGTGCAGCCGTCGACCTGGGCCGCCTCCTCCAGTTCGGGCGGGACGGCGGCGAGGAAGGAGCGGAGGGTCACGATGGTGAAGGGCAGGGTGACCATGAAGTAGACGAGGCTGAGGGTCGCGAGCCGGTCGAGCAGGTCGGCGTCCCGGGCGATCACGTACATCGGGATCAGCAGGGCCTCCCAGGGCGCGACCTGGGCGATGAACACCATGAGGATGAAGCCCCGCCGACCGCGCCAGTTCATCCGGGCGACGGCGAACGCGGCGGCGAGCGCCACCACGAGCGCGAGTACGACGCAACCGGCGGTCACGAGCAGGCTGTTGCGCCAGAACGTCCAGAACCCGTCGGCGGCCACGGCGTGCCGGAAGTGCTCCAGGGTGACGGAGACGGGCAGGAACCGCGGGGTCTCGGACTGGATGTCGCGGGTCGGCCGGAAGGCCGTGAGCACCATCCAGTACACCGGGAACACGGCCAGGACGAAGACCAGCGCCGCCGCGGTGTTGAGGGGGAGTCGGCGCAGGGCGCGCGGGGTCACCGGTCGGCCTCCTGTCGGAGCATCTGGCGGAAGTAGGCGATCAGGACGGCCACGAGGAGGAGCACGGTGAGCGTGGAGACCGCGGCTCCGAGGTCGTAGCGGTGCAGCGACTGGGCCACGCGGTAGGCGTAGACCGGCAGGGTGGTCGTCGCCTCGCCCGGGCCGCCCTTGGTCACGGCCCAGATCTGCGCGAAGCAGCGGAAGACCCAGATGACCTCCAGGCAGAGGACGAGCCCGAAGATCGGGCGCAGCAGGGGGAGCGTGACGGAGAGGAAGATCCGCCGGCCGCCGGCGCCGTCGAGCCGGGCCGACTCGTAGAGCTCGGCGGGGACGGTCAGCAGCGCCGAGTGCAGGGTGATCGCGGCGAAGGGCACCGACTGCCAGACCACCAGGAGGACCAGGACGGTGAAGGCGGCGGGGCCGTTCGCCAGCCAGGAGTAGCCTTCGAAGGACTCGAACCCGAGCTGGACGAGCACCCAGTTGACCACTCCGAGGCGCGAGGCGAAGAGCCACTGGAAGACGGTCGTGGTGGCGATGACCGGGCTGGCCCACGCGAGGACGAGACCCGTCGTCACGAGGATCCGCATCCGCTTGCCGAGCCGCTGCATCATCAGCGCGACCAGGGTGGCGATCACCATGATGAGGACGACGTTGACCAGGGTCCACCAGAAGGTGCGCCGGACGACCTCCCAGAACTCGGGGTCCGCGAGCACGGCCCGGTAGTTGTCGAGCCCGACGAACGAGGCCTCGCCGCGGATGAGTTCGCCGAGGCCGTACCGCTGGAAGGAGATGACCAGGTTCCGGGCGAAGGGGTATCCGAGGAGGAGCAGACCGCCGAGGACGGTGGGGGCGACCAGGAGGTAGGGCCAGAAGGCGCCCCGTCCCGACGTCCCGCGGCCGTCCGCGGGACGGCCGGACCCGTCCTGCCGTCCCCCGGGCCGTCCTCCGGCCCGCCTTCCGGTCCATCGGCCGGTCCCTCCCTCGGACCGACCGTCGGGGGCCGGGTCGTGTGTGCTGCCGAGCCGTTCCACGGGCGGGCTCACGGGTCCGCTCACGAGCCGAGGGTCTTGGTGATGCTCCGCGAGGCGGTCGCGGCCGCCCGCGCGGGGTCGGTGCCGGTGAGCACCGCCGTCATGTACTGCTTGATCGGGTTGGTGGCCTCGACGGCCGCCCACTGCGGGGAGTTCGGCGTCGCCCGGCCCTGCGCCGCGCCCGCGGCCATCGCGGCCGTCCCCTCGTCGTCCTGGATCACGCGGGCGAGCGAGGTGCGGTTGGGGACGTAGCTCATCGTGCGGGCCATGTCGGTCTGCCACTTCTCGCCGGCCAGCGCCTTGACCACCTCGTACGCGGCCTCGGGGTGGGTCGACGCCTCCGGCACGATCAGGTCGGAGCCGCCGGTGAAGACCGCGCCGGGCTTGCCCGCGGTCTTGCCGGGGACCGGGAAGAAGCCGAGCTTGCCCTTGAGCGCGGGGTTGATCTCCTCGACGATCTTGGCGCCGCCCGGTACCGCGATGATCTGGGCGACCTCGCCCTTGGCGAAGACCTCGGCCTGCGGGGGCTTGGCCTCGTCGGAGTCCTTGGGGCCCTTGCCCAGGGCCTGGAGCCGCCGGTAGAAGTCCATGCCTGCGCGCGCCTGCGGGGAGTCGAGTGCTCCCTTCCACCCGGACCCGTCCTTGACGGCGAGGTCGCCGCCCTCCTCCCAGACGAACCCGGAGAGGGTGTACCAGTTCTGGCCGGGCAGGTAGATGCCCTGGGTCCGGCCCCGGTTCAGCTTCGCCGTGACCGCGAGCCATTCGGCCTGCGTCTTCGGGGGAGAGGTCACGCCGGCGCGGGCGAACAGGTCCTTGTGGTAGATCACGACCCGGTTGGCGGCGTACCAGGGGATGCCGTACTGCTTGCCGTCGACCTTGCCCGGTTCGGCGAGTCCCGGCAGCCAGTCCGCGCCGTTCAGCTCGGCCGTCCTGTCGGTGAGGTCGCGGACGCCGCCGCTCGCCGCGTACTGCGCGACCTGGGTGTTGCCCACCTCGATGACGTCCGGGGCGTCCTTGCTGGCGAGGGCGGCCGTGACCTTCTCGCCGATGCCGTCCCACTCCTGGATCTGGATGTCCAGGTCGATGTCCTTGTGCTCCGCCTCGAAGCCGGTGCGGAAGCGGTCGAGGAAGGCGTCGGTGACGCTGTCCTTCATGATCCATACGGTGACCTTCTCCGGGCCGCCGGAGGCTGCCGGGTCGCCCGATCCGCCACAGGCCGTGGCGGTGAGGGCGACGGCCGCCGCGAGGGCGACGGAGCCGGCGAGGGGACGAGTCTTCACGGGCACCTCGATGCGTGGTTGACCAATTGGTCAAGTGGTCAGGTGTGTGAGCAGAAGGTGGCATGCTCGGAGGGAGCCGTCAATCCCTTGAAAAACATGGGTCGTTCACGGGGTCTCTGGTCAACCGGTGCGGCTAGTATTGGATTTACCAGTTGACCAGTGAGATGAGGGTGGGTGGCATGAAGGACGGCTCCTCCAGCGGGGTGCTGAAGCGGGAGCGGGTACGGGAGCACCTGCTCGGCCTGATCGAGGCGGGCGGACCCGGCGACCCGATCCCCTCCGAGCGCACCCTCTGCGCCGCTCTCGGCGTCTCCCGGCCGACCCTGCGGGCGGCCGTCGACGAACTCGTCGCCACCGGCGCCCTCGTGAGGGAGCACGGCCGGGGGATGTTCGTCGCCCCCGCCAAGATCACCCAGCGGCTCGCCCCGGACGACGCGGCCTTCACCGTCCCCCGCGCGTCGGGCAGTTGGTCCAGCACCGTGCTCGAATCCGCCACGATCCGGGCCGGCGCCCGTATCGGCCGCAGGCTGCGGCTCTCGCCCGCCGCCGAACTGCTCTACGTCGCCCGCCTGCGCCTGGTGGACGGCGCGCCCATGGCCATCGAGCACCTGCACATCCCGGCGGACCTGGTGGGCGCCTCGCTCACCCCCGAGGAACTCGAAGCGGGCGACCTCTACGACCACCTCCGGGAGCACCACCGGGTCCACGTCCAGGAGGCCACCCAGTCGATCGAACCGACCGTCGTCAGCGAGGACGAGGCGGCGCTCCTGGACGTCCCCGTGCTCTCGCCCGCCCTGCTGATCGAACGCCTCACCCTCGACACCGCGGGCCGTCCCGTCGAGTACGTGCACTCGGTCTACCGGGGCGACCGGTACCGCATCGTCTCCCGCCTCGACTTCACCCGCGACGGCCTCGTGACCTCCTCCACGGAGGGGGATGCATACTGACCCGCAGCGAAACGGCGCACGGGGGAGTGGACGGCATGGAGCTGAAGCGGGAGCGGGTGCGCGAGCACCTCCTGACCGTGATCGAGGGCCGCCGCCCCGGCGACGCGATCCCGTCCGAACGCACCCTCTGCGCCACTCTCGGCGTGTCCAGGCCGACCCTGCGCGCGGCCGTCGACGAACTCGTCGCCACGGGCCTGCTGGTACGCGAGCACGGGCGCGGCATGTTCGTCGCCCCGGACAAGATCACCCAGGAGCTGGTCGCCGAGCACCGGACGGCCGGCGCGCCCCGGAGCGGGGGCGACTGGACCAGTACGGTGCTCGGCTTCCGCACCGTCCGGGCCGGCGCCCGCGTGGGCCGCCGGCTGGCGATCTCCCCGGCCGCGGAGCTGTTCCACGTGACGCGGCTGCGGAGGGTGGACGGCGCCCCGATCGCCCTGGAGCACCTCCACGTCCCCGCCGACCTGGTCCCCGGCCTCACCGCCGCCGACATGGAGGGCGGCTTCTACGCCTACCTGCGCGAGCGGCGCGGCATCCGGCCCGCCCACGCCGTCCAGTCGATCGAGCCGACCGTGCTGAGCGAGAAGGAGGCGGGCCTGCTCGACGTTCCGGTCCTCTCGCCTGCGCTGCTCTTCGACCGGGTCACCTCCGACGCCGACGGCAGGCCGGTCGAGTACGTCCGCTCCCTCTACCGGGGCGACCGCTACCGCATCGTCTCCCGGCTCGCCCTCGGCGACGGGCCGGTCGGCGACCCGGCGACGGACGCGGCACGGGCCGGTGCGTGGTGGGGGACGGTGGAGTGACGCCGCCTCATCCGGTGCGCCGGGTGAGCAGGACCCGCGTGAGCACGTCGCGGGTCAGGGCGAGGTGGGACTCCTCGGGATGGGTGGTCAACCGGATCCTGACCCAGGCCTCGTCGATGCTCACCCCGGACACCCGGGAGAGCCTCCTGGCCTGCCAGGAGGTGATGGGGGACCAGATCCAGCGACGTCGTCCGAGCTGCTTCATGCGCTGATCAACGAGGCGATGTCGTCGGCGGAATCACCCGAAAAGGGCTAAAGAGGGGTGTCCTCTGGCTTGGCCCCCGGGGTGGGCCGAGCCGGCGGGAGCGGAGGCCGGTGGGCGGGCCGCACGCGGCACCGCCAGGACCGGTCGCCGACGACATCGTGCCGCATCCCGCCGTCCCGTAGGACGACGAGCGTGCCGCCCTCGAAGCGCAGTCGGTCGCCCGCGGCGAGGAAGAGCGGAGACGCCGGCGCGATGGTGGAGCCGTCGTCGTGCTCGAGCGCGTCCACGAGGACCGCCCGCGGAAGCGGCGAACTGCCGTCGGCGATGAGGCGCATACCGGGAAGTGTCACACGCTCCGGCCCGGCGGTGAGGCGGAGTCACGGCGCAGACCGGGCAGCGGACCGCCCGCCCGGGCACCGCGTCTTTCGGCGTCGTACCCCGCGCCCCCTGACACCCCCGGCCACCCGGCGGTGTGCCGGGTGGCCGGGGGGGGGGCTTGCCGAGGGCGTGTCGGGTGGATGTCCCGAGGGTCGGGAGTCCCGGTGCCCGAGACCTCTAGGCTGTCGCCAGCGCCAGCGTCGGTGACAACCGCGAGGCCCTGACGGCCGGGTAGAGCCCGGCGACCGTGCCGATCGCGAGGGTCGCGGCGAAGCCGCCGCCCACCGCCCACAGCGGTACGACCCACGGCAGGCCGCCCGAGGAGGCGTACACCCCCGTCGCCGCCCCGCCGAGCGCCACGCCCGCCAGGCCGCCCAGGCCGGACAGCATCAGGGACTCCGTCACGAACTGGATCCTGATCTGTCCCCGCGTCGCTCCGAGGGACCGGCGGAGGCCGATCTCGTGGCGGCGTTCGAGGACCGAGATGATCATCGTGTTGGCGACGCCGACCCCGCCCACCAGGAGCGCGATCCCGCCGAGGCCCAGGAGCAGGGTGGAGAACGCGCCTTCCGTCGCCGCCTTGGCCTTGAGCGCCGAGGACGGGTCGGCCACCGACACGTTCTGCGGGTTCCGCGGGTCGATCGTCGGGGCGAGGAGCCGCTGCACCTCCTCGACGGACGCGTCGGAGGACCGCTCGTACACCCTCGTCGGGTGCCCGTCGAAGCCCAGCAGCCGCTCCGCGCCCTGCCAGCCGACCAGGGCCGACCGTTCGATCTCCGGGGCGAGCGGCAGCGGGTCGAGGATGCCGATGACCGTGAAGTACCGGTCGTCGATCCAGACCTGCCGGCCGGGCGCGGTGATGCCGAGCCGATCGGCGGCGACGTGGCCGAGGACCACGGACGGGTAGCGGCCCGTGGCGGCGTTCAGCCAGGTGCCGGACGCGAGTCCGCCCCTGAGGACGCCGAGCAGGTCCTCCGTCGCCGCCTTGACCGCGATCCCGCCGGTCTCGGCCTCCGGGATCTTCTCGGAACGGCGCACCGAGCTCCTGAGGTCCCCGGTACCGGCGGCCTTCTCCACTCCGGGGATCCGGCCGACCATGCCCACCGAGTCCTTCGGGAGCTTGACCTCCTGCCCGCTGAACATGCCCTCGCCCGGCTCGGCGACCAGCATGTTCGTGCCGAGCGCGTCCAGCCGTTGCAGCAACTGGGCCTGGCTGGAGGCGGAGATGCCCACGACCGCGATCATCGTGGCGATCCCGATGGCGATGCCCAGGGCCGAGAGCACCACCCGCACGGGACGGCTCCGCAGACCCGCGGAGCCCACGTGAAGGACGTCCCGCGGACCCAGCCGGGCTGCTGTGAGTCTCCTCGTACGGGGCATCAGGCCGCGACCTCTCCGTCGCCGGACACCGGGGACGTGTCGTCCACCACCCGTCCGTCCCGGATCCGCACCTGCCGCGGCAGTCTCCCGGCGATCTCCGTGTCGTGCGTGATGACGGCGATCGTCGCGCCCTCCGCGTTGAGTTCGTGCAGGAGCGTCATCACCGCCTCCCCGGAGGCCGAGTCCAGGGCGCCCGTCGGTTCGTCGGCGAGCAGGAGGGCCGGTTCGCCCACCACCGCGCGCGCGATGGCGACGCGCTGTTTCTGCCCGCCGGACAGTTCGTGCGGCCGGTGCCTCATGCGGTCGGCGAGGCCCACCCGCGCCAGCGCCTCGGCGGCCATCTTGCGCCGCCGGGCGCGCGGCAGCCCGGAGTAGAGCAGCCCCTCGGCCACGTTCTCCAGCGCGCCCACGCCGGGCACCAGGTGGAAGGCCTGGAAGACGAACCCGATCCGGCGGGCGCGCAGCGCCGACAGCCTGCGGTCCGACAGGGACGCGATGTCGTACCCGGCGATCTCCACCGTGCCGGCGCTGGGCCGGTCCAGGGTGCCGACGATGTGCAGCAAGGTCGACTTCCCCGAGCCGGACGGGCCGACGATGCCGAGCAACTCGCCCTCCGCCACCATGAGGTCGACGCCGTCGAGGGCCCGTACTCCGCCCGCGTACTCCTTGGTGACACCGCGGAGCCGGACGACCGGGGGCGGCGTTCCGGGGGCCGTGGGCGCGGTAGGGGCCGTGGGGGTCGTCGATGTCGTCGCGGTCGTCGTCATGCGGACGGCACCCCGACCTTCATGCCCTCGCGCAGTCCGTCACCGGTGACCTCGACCCGGCCCTGCCCGAACATGCCGAGCTCGACCTCCACGTCGCGTGCCGTGCCGTTCTCGACGACCTGGACGCCGAAACCGCCGCCGGGCAGGGCGAGCAGTGCGTTCACGGGCACGGTCAGGACGTCCCGGCGGGTCTCGCCGGTGAGGTCGACGGTGACCGGCGACTGGTCGATGCCCTCCACCTTCTCCGGCCGGTCGAAGGAGACCGTGACGGAGATCTTCGGGGTCCTGTCCTGCGGGTCGTCGCCCGCCGAGGCGGTCCTGCCCACGGCCGACACCTTCCCCGGCAGCTCCGTGCCGTCCGGCAGCCGCACCGTGACCCGGGTGCCCGCCTTCGCCGACGCGGCCTCCGACACGGGGATCCTGAACCGGACCACCCGCTCGGATCCGGTCACGGTGAGCACCGGCCCGCCGGGTGCGATCCGGTCGCCCGGTGCGGCACCCGCCTCCTTGACCCGTACGGCACCGCCCGCGAAGGCGATCTGGTCCGGGCCGACGGTGCCGGTCTGCTTCAGGCCGTGGGACTTCTGCCAGCGCTTCACGGCGGCGGCCGTCTTCGCCGTGTACTCCTCGTCGACGTCGAACCCGACGTAGCCGAGGGCCGCGAGGTTCTCCTCCAGCTGCCGGACGTCCTTGCCCTCGTCCCCCGCCTTCAGCGTCCGGTACATCGGCTCGGCCCCGTACATCAGCCGGACCGGGCCGCCCTCCACCTCGTAGAGCCGTCCGTCCCGCTCGACGACCGTGCCGCTCCCCGCGACCCAGGTCAGGACCCCGGCGGTGCCGGCGTTGATCTTCCGCTCGCCGAGGTGGCCGAGGGTGCCGTCCTGCTGCGAGGTGTTGCTGAGGTCGCCCCGGGTGACGGGTGCGGTCTCGGCGGGCAGGCCCTGGGAGTCGGCGGCGCCCCCGGCGTCCCGCGGTGCGCGGTCGGGTGCGGACACGGCGGTGACCGCCGCCCCGCCGCCCGCGACGGCCACGATCGCCGCGAGGGCGAGCACCAGCCGGCGCCGCGCCATCGGCCGCTCGCCGCCCTTCACCGGGCCACGCTCTCGCAGGCCTTGGCGGCCTTGTCGAACTTCTGCTTCTCGGCGCCCTGCGGTATCGGAAGGGCCGCCTGCGCGCGTCCGTCGAACGTCGGGTCGGGCATGTCGAAGCCGTTCTTCCGCATGCACTTCGCGTATGCGAGCGCCTTGTCCTTGTCGGCCTGCGTCGGCTCCTTGCCGAATCCGGCGCCGCCGGCCTTGTCCTGGCAGGCCTTGAACGCCTTCTCCATCTTCTCCTTGGACATGCCGTCACCACCGATGGTGAGGCCGACGCCCTGCTCGCCCGGCTTGGGCTCGGGCACGTCGAGCCCCTGCTCGCGGAGGCACTTGCGGTGCTCGAAGGCCTGGTCCGCCTTCTTGCCCTCGTCGCTCACGCTCCCGTCCTTCGTCCCGCTCCCCGAGCCGGCCGCGTCGGAGCCGGCTCCCGAGCAGGCGGTGGCGAGCAGGGTGAGGGCGGCGGCCAGGGAGGTGGCGGCGGCGGCCCGGGTGATCCGTCGAATCGTCATGGCGAGGAGCGTGCCGCGAAGGGGTGTTTCGTTTCTCTCAGCGGTTTCGTTTACAACGGCGAAAGGTCGCTGTCGGATACACAGGAGGCATGCGCGTACTGGTGGTGGAGGACGAGGCGTTTCTCGCCGAGATGATCGCCGAGGGGCTGCGCCGCGACGCGCTGGCCGTGGACGTCGCGGCCGACGGCCTCGAAGCCCTGCGGAAACTGCAGCTGGGGGAGTACGACGTCCTCGTCCTGGACCGTGACCTGCCCGGGATGCACGGCGACGACGTCTGCCGCCGCGTCGTCGCGCAGCGCCTGATGACCCGGGTCTTGATGCTGACCGCGGCCGGGACCGTACGGGACCGGGTCGAGGGCCTGGGCCTGGGCGCCGACGACTACCTGGCCAAACCCTTCGCCTACGACGAGCTGCTGGCCCGGGTCCTCGCGCTCGGGCGGCGTGCCCGGCCCGCGCTGCCGCCCGTGCTGGAGCGGGCGGGGATCGTCCTCGACACCGCCCGCCGGCAGGCCAGCCGCGACGGGCGGCATCTGCAGCTCTCCCGCAAGGAGTTCGCCGTCCTGGAGTCCCTCCTGCGGGCCGAGGGCGCGGTGGTCAGCGGCGAGGACCTGATCGAGCAGGTCTGGGAGGAGAACACCAGCTACCGCACCAACGCCGTGCGGGTCACGCTGAGCAAGCTCCGCGCGAAGCTGGGCGAGCCGCCCGTGGTGGAGACGGTCCCGGGCTCGGGCTACCGGATCGCGTCGTGAAGCGGGTCGTCACGGGGGAGCGGGCCCGGCTGACCGCCCTGTACGGCGGACTCCTCCTGCTCGCGGGCGCCCTGCTGACCGGGGTCGTGTACTTCCTGGTGAAGGAGGGCCTGTACTCGTCGATCAGCCTGGCGGTCACCGGGACCGTACCGGCCCGGCGGCTCGGAGAGCTGCCGAGCCCGGACCCGAACGCGCTCACCAGCGCCGTGCCGGCCAGCCCCCTGCCGGCGAGCCCGGCCCCGACCGCCGGGACCGCGCTCCCCAGCGAGGTGCTGGCGATCACGCGGTCGGTGAGCGGCGCCGCGGAGTCGGCGGCGCTGGAACGACTCCTGACGGTGTCGCTGATCGTGCTCGTCGTATACGCGGTGCTCTCCGTCCTGCTCGCCTGGTGGATGGCGGGCCGGGTCCTCCGGCCGGTCGCCGTGATCACCGAGACGGCGCGCCGGCTGTCCGGCGAGAACCTGCACGAGCGGATCGCGCTCGACGGTCCGCCGGGCGAGCTGAAGCGGCTCGCCGACACCTTCGACGGGATGCTCGGACGCATGGAGGGGCTGGTCTCCGCCCAGCAGCGGTTCGCGGCGAACGCCGCGCACGAGCTGCGGACACCGGTGGCGGTGCAGCGCGCGGCCGCCGAGATCGGCCTCGCGGGCGACCCGTCGCCGGAGCGGGTCGCCCGCATCCGGACGAAGCTGATCGAGGTCGCGGACGACAGTGAACGGATCATCGAGGGCCTCCTGCTGCTCGCCGCGTCCGATCAGGGGCTGCGGGAGCGCCGCCCGGTCGCCGTGCACGAGGTGGCCCGCCGGGCGGCGGAGGCGATGGGCGCGGAGGCGGCGGAGCGCCGGGTGGCGGTGTCGGTGCGGGCCCGTCCGCTGACGGTCGACGGCGACGCGGTGCTCCTCGACCGGCTGGTGCACAATCTGGTCGCCAACGGCGTGCGCCACAACGTCCCCGGCGGCCGGGTCGAGGTCCGTACCGGCCCCGGGGGCATCGAGGTGACGAACACCGGACCCGAGGTCCCGGGCGAGACGGTCCCGCTGCTCTTCGAGCCGTTCCGCCGCCTGACCGCGCGTACCCACGCCCCGGGCGAAGGGGCCGGGCTCGGCCTCTCGATCGTCGAATCGATCGCCCGCGCCCACGGCGCGCGGACGGAGGCGTACCCGAACCCGGAGGGCGGCGGGCTGACCGTGCGGGTGCGGTTCGGCGGAGGGCGCGGCTGACGCGGACGCCGGACTCCGACGCCACACGCGGGCGTTCACGTGCGAGCCCGTGTCGTCCGGCCTCCGCTACGGGGCGCCGCGGTCGGACGCGGGGGTCTTGCCCGCCGCTCCCGACCGCTCGACGCCGTCGACCGCCGTGCAGATGCCGTAGACCCGGGCATGCCCGGTCCAGCCGTTCACCCGGCCGCGGTTGTTGCTGATCTGCACCCGCTTCCTGGCGTGGTCCACGGCGGACACCAGGTGCAGGTACACCGTCCCGGCGACCCGGGCGAGCACGATGTCGCCGACCTCCACCTTCGACGGGTCGACCGGGACGACGACGACCTGCTGCCGGCTGCGGATCAGCGGGACCATCGAGGAGCCGCTCGGCCGGAACGTCACGGTGGCTCCGCCGGCGACCCTGCCGGCCACCGCGTTCAGTACACCCATCCGCGGATGGTGACACGCGGCCCCGGCGCCGCTCCACCCGTTTACCGGCCGGGCGGACGCGCGAAGTGGCGGGCCGTCGGGACCAGGGCCGCCGCGGCCGGTACGAGGAAGCAGGCCGCGGCGCACACGGCGAGGACCGGCGTGACGCCGAAGCGGCCGATCGCCGGGGCGATCAGGGCGAGGCCGACCGGCGCGAGGCCGTAGGAGACCAGGAAGTCGAGCGACGAGACCCGGGCCAGCTTGTCGGGGGCCACCTCGCGCTGGGTCGCGGTGAACCAGGGCACGTTGAACAGCTCGATGCCGATCCCGGCGACCGCGTACGCCGCGACGACCACGGCCGGATGCACCGGCAGCGTCAGGCTCAGGGGCGCGACGCCGTAGGCGCCGAGCCCGGCCAGCGCGGCCCAGCCCGGGGAGCGCGGCCGCCAGCGGGCGATCACGAGCGCCCCGCCGAGCGCGCCCACCGTGTACGCGGTCATCGCGGCCGCCAGTACCCATTCGCTGCCGTAGCGGTCCCGGCTGATCAGGGGCAGCGCGACGCTGGTGGCGGAGTAGCCGAGGGCGATGACCGCGACGAGGGCGGCGAGTCCGCCGAGGAACCAGGGGTGGCGGCGGGCCTCCCGTATGCCCTCCAGGAACTCGGAGCGGAACCCGGCGCGCGGGACATCGGACGCGGCCGATCCTGACGCGGCGTCGGACCCGGCGTCCGAACCGTCGGCCTGCTCCGTGCGCGGCTCCGCGGTGTCCGCGACCACGCCCCCCTTGCCCGGCGCGAGTGCCGCGACCAGCCACAGCGCCCCGATGCCGAGCAGCAGCGTGCGGACGTCCAGGAACGCCGCGAGCAGCGCGGTCAGGGCGGGTCCGGCCAGCGTGGAACCGCGAACGGCCAGGGTCATGGCGGCGTTGGCCTGCTGCCGCCGGCCCGGTTCGACGGTCTCCGCCGTGAGCGCCTGGAACGCGGGCCGGCAGGCGCCCTGCCCCGCGCCGGCGAGGGCTGCCGCGAACGTCATCAGCGCGAGCGACCGGCCGAGCCCCGCGGCGAGCAGGGGAGCGGCGGCCGCCGCCGCGAGGGCGGACCAGAGGACCACCGCGCGGCGCGCGTGCCGGTCGGCCAGGACGCCGCCGACGGCGACGGCGGCGAGGAAGCCGACCGTGCGGGCGGCGAGGACGAGTCCGAGCCCCGCGGCCCCCAGGTCGCGGTGGAGCACGGCGAGCCCGAGGACGAAGGGCAGCGCCCAGGTCGCGAGGCCGGATGCGGTCGTCCCCGCCCACAGGCGCAGGAAGGCGGGGTCGAGAAGGATCGAACGCGGAGGCGGGGAGGGTGACTTGGCCGTCGTCGGCGCGGGTGTGGTGGTCACGGAGAGGTGCTCCTCGGGAGTGGGGGAGCGGCTCGGAGAACCGCCCCCCGGGGTCGTTAATGAAAATGATTGCCATTACAGTACCCTTCGAACGCGGCACTCCTGCCCGGTGCACGACCACACCCCTGCCCGCCCCTCCCAGACCGGAGAACCCATGCGCCACCCCGCCCGCCTCGGTATCGCCCTGACCCTCGCCCTCGCCACCGCGGGCTGCTCCACCGCGGGCGGCGGCGGATCCGCGGCCGACGCCGAGCCCGCCGCACAGTCCCCCGCCCGAACCGCCGTCACCAGCTGCGGCCGGGACGTGACGCTCCCCGGCCCGCCCGAGCGGGCCGTCGCCCTGGACCAGAGCTCGACCGAGACCCTGCTCGAACTCGGGCTCCAGGACCGGATGGCGGGCACCGCCAACCTCAAGACCAAGATCCCCGCCCCGTACCGCGCCGCCTACGCGAAGATCCCCGTCATCGCGCCCAAGATCGCCACCGGAGAGCAACTGCGTGCCGCGACACCCGACTTCGTCATGGCCGGCTCGGCCGACCTCTACACCGCGGACCGCGCCGGCACCCGCGAGGAGCTGGGCGCCCTGAAGGTGCCCACCTTCGTCAGCGCCGTGGACTGCCCCCAGCACAACCCGCCCGGCCGGACCCCCTTCGAGCTGCTCTTCTCCGACTACGAGAACCTGGGCAGGCTCTTCGGCGCCGAGGAGCGCGCCGGAAAGCTCGCCGCGGACCAGCGCGCCGCGGTCGCCCGGGCCGGCGCGAACGCCTCCGCGGCACCCCGGGGAGCGGACCGGCCCACCGTGGTCTACCTCTACTCCGTCTTCAACGGCATGCCGTACGTGGCGGGCGGGACCGGTCTCCCCAGCGAGATGAGCCGGATCGTCGGAGCGGAGAACGCCTTCGACGACGTCGACGAGGACTGGCCCGAGGTCTCGTGGGAGGAAGTCGCCCGCCGCGACCCCGACGTCATCGTGATCGGCGACCTCTCCGAGCGGGGCCGCCCCGGCGACAGCGCGGCCGAGAAGCGGGCCACGATGGCCGCGCACCCCGTGATCTCCCGGCTGGCCGCGGTCCGCGAGAACCGGATCATCGAAGTGCCCGGCATCGAACTCGACCCCTCCGTCCGCTCGGTGCACGCCCTCGGGCTGCTCGCCCGGGGCATGAAGGACCTCGGACATGCCCGCTGACCCGCCCGCCGCCACGGGCCCGGCGACACGCAGGGCCCCCCTGGCGAGCCCGACCGGCCGCACCGCACCGACCAGCCGCGCCACACCGCCCACGGGCAGCACACCGCCCGCCCGCACCACACCGCCCACGGGCACCACACCGCCCGCCCGCCGGAACCCGGCTGACCTGCTGCTCCCGGCGGCCCGCGAGCACGGCGGCGCGCCCGGGGACGCGGGCCCGGGCTCGCCGCACCACTCCGGCCGTCCCGACCCGCACCCCGGCACCCGACCGGTCCCTCGCACTCCTCCCCTCGCCCGATCCCTCCTCCTGCTCCTCTCCACGACCGCCCTCGTGGGCTCGATCGCCGCCGCCGTCCGCATCGGCACCGCCGACACCGGCTGGACCGACCTGGCCCGGGTCCTCGCCACCCGTCTCGGCCTGGACGCCGAGCCGTTGCCCCCGCTGGTGGACTCGCTGCTGTGGGACCTGCGGCTGCCCCGCGTCCTGATGGCCGCGCTCGTCGGCGCCTCGCTCGCCGTGTGCGGCACGGTGCTCCAGGCGGTCACCCGCAACGCCCTGGCCGATCCCTACCTGCTGGGCATCTCGTCCGGCGCCTCGACCGGAGCGGTGGCCGTCGTCGTCCTCGGCATCGGCGCCACCACCCTGGGCGTCACCGGCGGCGCCCTCGCGGGCGCCCTGCTCTCCTTCGCCCTGCTGCTCCTCCTGCTGCGGCGCACCGGCCTCGACTCCGTCCGCATCGTCCTCACCGGAGTGGTCGTCGGACAGCTGCTCACCGCGCTGACCTCGCTGATCCTCATGGCCTCGGCCGATGCGGACACCACACGCGCCGTCACCCACTGGCTGCTGGGATCGATGGCACCCGCCCGCTGGAACACCGTCGTCGTCTGCGCGATCGTCACCCCGCTGGGTCTCGCGGTCGCGTGGCTCTGCTCGAACGCCCTCGACGGCCTCGCGTTCGGCACCGACACCGCGGCGTCCCTCGGCATCGAGGTGCGGCACACCAGGATGCTGCTGCTCGTGGTGACCTCCGCGCTGACCGCGGTCGCCGTGGCCACCGTCGGCGCCATCGGCTTCGTCGGACTCATCGTGCCCCACGGGGTGCGCTTCCTCGTCGGACCGCTGCACCGGGTGCTCCTGCCGTACGCGGCACTGGCCGGCGCGGTGTTCCTCGTATGGACCGACGCGCTCGCCCGGATCGCCTTCGCGCCCCGCGAGGTCCCCGTCGGAGTGATCACCGCGCTCCTCGGCGTACCGCTCTTCCTCCTCGTCCTGCGCAGGAGGGGGGAGCTGTGAGGATCACCGCCGACGACCTGAGCTGGTCGGTCGGGGGGACCCCGGTCGTACGCGAGGTCAGCGTGGCCGTCGCCCCCGGAGAGACCGTCGGCCTGCTCGGGCCGAACGGTTCCGGCAAGTCCTCCCTGCTCCGCTGCCTGGCCGGGCTCCGGGTCCCCGACGCGGGGACGGTCCGCTACGACGGCGCCCCGGTGGCCGACTGGAGCCCGCGCAGGATCGCGCGCCACGTCGCCTTCGTCGCGCAGGACTCGGCCGCCGACAGCGACCTGCGCGTCGCCGACGTCGTCGGCCTGGGCCGCACCCCCTTCCGGGACCGCTGGCGCGGAGCCGACGCCACCGACCGGGCGGTGGTCGCCGCCGCACTGGAGGTCGTCGGCCTCACGGAACGCGCCGACCGCCCCTGGAAGGCGCTGTCGGGCGGCGAGCGCCAGCGCGCCCACATCGCCCGCGCCCTGGCGCAGCAGCCGTACGCGCTGCTCCTCGACGAACCCACCAACCACCTCGACGTCAAGCACCAGTTGGCCCTCATGGAACTGCTGACCGGCACCGAACGGACCGTCCTGATCGCCCTGCACGACCTCTCGCTCGCGGCCCGGTACTGCGACCGGCTGCTCCTCCTGCACCACGGGCGCCTGGTCGCGGCCGGCACCCCCGAGGCCGTCCTGACGACCGATCGGCTGGCCGAGGTGTTCGAGGTCGACGCCGAACTCACCACCGACGCCCTGGGGCACCCGACGGTCGGCTACCGACGCCCCCTCGACCCCGCCCTCCCGATACCCCGACCCACCCGCTGAAGGGACCCGACCCATGACCCCGTCCGCCCGCACCGAGCCCCGCTCCCCGGAGCCCCCGGCCGCCGCCCCGTCGCTCTCCGTCGACCGGCTGATCGAGGCCGTCCTGGCCGGTGAACACGGCCCCCAGCCCGACGGACTCGTCGCGACCAGCGTGTTCTGGATCCACCACGGAACCCGTCTGGCCGGCGGCGACACCACCTACCTCAACCAGTACGTCCTGGTCCGCGTCGGAGCCGCCTTCGGCGGCTGCGCGTTCGAGTCGGGCGAGCTCACACCGGAGATCTCCCGCGACTACTCGGGGGCGCCGCTGGACGTCCTGCTGCGCGACGCCCCCCGCCCCCTGCGGACGGCCGCCCTCGACGCCTACCTCGCCCACGCCCGGCCCCACCGGGCGGCCGCCGAGGAGGGGGACGCCGAGCCGGTGACCCTGCCGAGCGGCACGCCGGAGCTCCGCGCGAGGGCCCGGGACGCGGCCGTCGCCGGCCTCCTCGACATCGAGGAGGGCGCCACGGTCGGTCTCATCGGCGTGGTGAACCCGCTCGTCGCGGCGATCCGCGAGCGCGGCGGCCGACCCCTGCCCTGCGACTTCAACCTCAGGACGACCCAGTGGGGGGACCCCGTCACCGACGACATGCACGAGGTCCTCGACCGTGCCGACGTCGTCGTCGCCACCGGGATGACCCTGAGCAACGGCTCGTTCGACACGATCCTGGAGCGCTGTCGCCACCGCGGCATCCCGCTCGTCGTCTACGCGCAGAGCGGCAGCGCCGTCGCCCGCGCGTTCCTCGGCTCGGGGGTGACCGCCCTGTCGGCCGAGCCCTTCCCCTTCTCCCAGTTCAGCGCCGACGAGACGGTCCTGTACCGCTACCGCGCGGCGGACGGCGCGTGACCCCCGCCCCGCACCGGCCCCCCGCCCCACCGGCACCGGTCCCCGACGCCACCGCCGCCGGCGACGGCACGCCGACGGGCAAGGGCGTCGGCCACGCCCCCTGCCACCACGGCGAGCTCCTCCAGGGCGTCTTCCTCGACGCCCACGGGGGCCGGTGCGCGGGCCTCGTCACGCTCCCGCTGGACGGGCCCGGCAGCCGGGCGGAGTTCGTCCGCCGGCCCGGCACCCCGCCCCAGGCCGTCTCCGTCACCCCCGCGGACCGGGGAAAGGCCGGGCGCGCGGCCGCCCTCGCGGTGGCGGAGTGCGCCGGCCTGGCCGGACTCCCGCCCGAAGGAGGCGAGGTACGGCTCTCCTCGGACGTGCCGATGGGCCTGGGCATGGGCAGCTCCACCAGCGACGTCATCGCGACCATCAGGGCGGTCGCCGACGCGTACGGACTCGCCCTCGCGCCCGGCGCCGTCGCCCGCCTCGCCGTCCACGCCGAGCGGGCCAGCGACCCGCTGATGCTCGACGCCCGGCCGGTCCTCTTCGCCCAGCGCGAGGGCCGGGTCCTGGAGGTCCTCGGCCCGGCGCTCCCGGCCCTGGTCGTGGTGGGCTGCGTCCTCGGCGGGGGAGCGCCCGTCGACACCCTTGCCCTGCCCGGCCGGGAGGCGACCGAGACCGACGTCCAGGAGTACGAACGCCTGCGGGGCCTGCTCCGCGGCGCCGTCGCCCGGGGCGACGCGCGACTCCTGGCCCGGGTCGCCACGGCCAGCGCGCGCCGCGGTCAACGGGTGCTGCGGCACCCGGAGTTCGACGACCTCGTCGCGGTCGCCCGGCACACCGGGGCGGCCGGCGTGCAGATCGCGCACAGCGGAGCCGTGGCGGGCGTCCTCTTCGACCCGGCCGAACCGGGCGACCTGCGCGAACGCCTACGCCGCTGCCGGAACGCCCTGCACCGCCACGGAATCCCCACCACCCGCACCTTCACCACCCCTGCCCCGAACCCCGGCGGGACGCCCGACGCGCCCTCCGCCCCCTCGGTCACCAGCAAGGAGTTCCCCGATGGACCAGCACATCGCTGAGGCGATCGGTCGGCCCGACCTGATACGCCTCGACGACCGTCTCGTCTGCCTGCGCTTTGAGACGATGAAGGTGGTCTCCGCGCTCGCCGCCGTGCGCCGGCTGCTCGACACCGGAGCCGTACGCCGCGGGGACACGCTCCTCGACAGCTCCAGCGGCATCTACGCGTACGCCCTCGCCCTGGCCTGCCACCGGCACGGCATGCACTGCCACATCGTCGGCTCCACGACCGTCGACGGCACGCTGCGCACCCAGCTCGCGGTACTCGGCGCCACCCTCGAACAGATGGAGCCATGCGACGACCTCAAGCTCGACCAGAAGCGGCGCGTCGAGCGGATCCACGAGATCCTCGCGGCCCACCCCGAGTACCACTGGATGCGGCAGTACCACGACGACATCCACTACCTCGGCTACCGGGCGATCGCCGACCGCGTCAGGGAGGAGACGGGCGCCGACCGGCTCACCGTCGTCGGCGGCGTCGGCTCGGGCGCCTCCACCGGCGCCCTCGCCCGCTATCTGCGCGCCGCGGGGGCCGACGCGTCACACGGCCCGTCGGGGCGCCCGTCCGGGGCGCCGGCCGACGTCGAACTCGTCGGCGTCCAGCCCTACGGCAGCCTCACCTTCGGTGCCCAGCACACCTCCGACCCCGAGATCATCATCGCGGGCATCGGGAGCTCCATCCCCTTCGGCAACGTGTCCCACGCGATGTACGACACCCTCCACTGGATCTCCTTCGACGCCGCCCTGTCGGGCGCGGTCGACCTCCTGCGGCGGCACGCCGTCTTCGCGGGGCTGTCGACCGGCGCGGCCTACCTCGCCGCCCGGCACGAGCGCGAGCGCGCCCCCGGACGCACCGTCCTCTTCATCGCCCCCGACACGGGCCACCGCTACACCGACACCGTCTACGCCCGCCACCGTGAGGCGACCCCCGTCGACCGCCTCGCGCCGCAGCACGTCGACGACCAGTCCCAACTCGCCCTGCCCTGGTCGCGGATGCCCTGGAACCGCACCCCGGCCGCGTCGCCGGCGGCCTGACGTCCCCGTGCCGCAGGCGGCCCTCCTCGTACGCGCGCCGAGGCCCGCGTACGAGGAACCCCCGCCGGGGGTCGTCAGATGCCGCAGCCCGAAGCGGACCAGAAGCGGGCGGAGCGGTGGTCGACGTGGGTGTGGTCGCTGTGCCCCGGGTAGCCCGGGCCGAGGATCCCGTTGAAGCCGTGGTTGCGGGCCTGCTGGGCCAGTCGGCACAGCGAGTGCGGCCCGGCTCCGAGGTCGGCGGCGTCACCGTAGAGGTGCCGGCTCGACGAGGCTCCGCCGACGGCGTCGTTGCAGGCGTGGCTGCGGAAGCCGCTGGTGACACGGATGCTCTGGTCGCCGAGGGCGTGCCGCAGGGCCTCCAGCTTCCACATCGTGCGCAGGGCGTTCGACTTGGCGGTGGCCGCGCTCACGGCCCCGCCGGCCCAGGTGGTGTTGCAGTCGTTGAGCTCGGCGTACGAGAAGTGGACCGGGGTGCAGTCGTCGTCCTGGAGGGCGTAGATCTTGCTGAACGTCGCGGGGCCGGCGACGCCGTCGGCGGCCAGGCCGTAGGCGGCCTGGAAGCGCTTGACCGCGGCCTCCGTCCCCGGGCCGTACGCGCCGTCGATCGCGAGTACGCCGCCGTAGCCGGGATAGCCGGCCACCCGGATCTGCAACGCCGTGACGTCGGCGCCGGAGGCGCCCTGGGAGAGGGTGCGCGACCAGGTGTAGCAGCCGTCGGCCTGGGCGGTGCCGGCGGTGGCGACCACCCCGGCCGTCGAGGCAGCCATGATCATGACAAAGGAGAGAAGCAGGCGCAGCGGTAGGGAACGGGGGGAGCGTCGGGACATCGATCCTCCATGGCCTCATGGGTCCGAGGTGACCCAGGGGTTGAAAGTCCCCCCGAGACTGACGCCCCGGTCGACGCGCGTCAACCACGCCGGAGCAGGCGTCATTTGTCGGACCAATGACGCACGGATGAACGGGGAGCGGCACCCGGCGCCCGAAAGGAGCGCCTCGAATGAGCGCCGCGAAGGAGCGCATGAGGACCGCCCGCGGACGGCCGTGGCGGCCGCCACGGCCACCGGCCGCCACCGACCCGGTGAAGGGGCTCCCGAGGCGCGAGCGCGCGGGAGCCCCCACCCCCTCAGAGCCGCTTCGCGCTCCGCAGCGTCTTCGCGTAGTAGCCGTTTCCGTCGAGGCGAGAGACTCCGCCGACGTCGCCGATCGTCGGACCGTTGACCTCCTCGCGGCTGGAGATGAAGATCAGGTGCCCCTCGGTGTCGTGTCCGAGCACCATGCCGACGTGGTCCAGGCGCTGCGCGGTCCGCTTGTCCAGCTTGAAGAAGACGAGGTCGCCCGCCTGCAGCTGGTCGATCGCCGTCGGCCGGTCCTCCTCCCGGACACCGGCCAGCGGCAGCACGTCCACGCCCTCGTCGGACCGGGCCATGCCGTTCGCGGTGCGCGGCAGACCGTCCCCGGACGTGTCCGTCGCCATCAGCGGGTAGCGCGCACGGTAGCCGAGGACCATGCGCATGTAGCCCGAGCAGTCCAGGGACCGGGCCCGCAGGGCGTCGGGCTTGCCGACCGCGCCGTTCCGGAACGGGTACGGGACGCCGAGGTAGTCGTAGAAGTCCGACTGCTCGAGCCGCAGGTCGCCGCCCTCGGCGCCCGAGGTGTTCAGCGGTCCGAAGTTCGCGTCACCCGCGAAGGCGACACCCTGCTCGTCCTTCTGCTGCCGCGCCCCCGCCACGTACTGGTACGCGAACGCGAAGAGGTCGTCCTCCGTGCTGCCAGCGAACTCCGCGTACCACTCCTTGAACCACTTCTGCTTCTCCGCGCCCTTGACCCACGGCTCGGGCATCAGCCGGACCCAGTCCGTCGTCGACACCTTGGACGCCGTGGACGCCGGCTCGGCGAACGTCCGCGCCGGGCCCGTCAGCCTGGCCGTGCGCGCACCGTCCGTCAGCACCGCCTCGACCCGGCCGTCCGCGCCCCGCAGCACGCTCCGCGCCGGGTTCTCGTGCCGCGTCCACCGCTCCGCGCCCTTGGTCGCGGACGGGACCGCCTGCGCGCCCGCCCCGTCCAGCACGCCGATGTCACGCACCTCGGTGACGCCCTGCTCGTCCTGCTTGCGCAGTTCGAGCGTGAGGTACCCGGAGGTCGCGACGAGCCCGAGGACGACGAGGCCCGTGACGAGCGGGCGGGTCTTCTTCTTCCCAGCCATGGTGGTTCCTCGATTCTCAGGCGGCGGGCATGACACCGAGCAGCAGCCCGGCGGCGACGACGATGTAGGCCATCATGGAGACGGAGGCCGTCGCCAGGAGGGTGGGCCCCTTGGGCTGGCGGACGAGCTGGTACGCGATGAGGCCGGGGACGATGAACCCCAGGGTCTGGTTGCCGTACAGGAGCGGGAACTCCAGCGAGAGCACGATCATCACCGTGGCCTGCAGCAGCACGCCCAGCAGCACCACCGCCGCGAACAGCCTCTTGCCGTAGAGGATCACCAGCCGCTGCATGATCTTCGTCCCCGCGTAGGTCAGGGCGGTGACACCCACGACCATGGCGGCCCGCTGCAGGTCCTCGATGAGGGTGAGCGCGAGCCAGCCCGGCGTGATCATGCCGCCGGGGGAGAGGTTGGTCGTGAGGTAGCACAGCAGGGAGAAGAACAGACCGATGGCGATGCCGAGGGCGGCCATCTCCGGGGTCAGGGCGGCGGTGGTCAACGGGGGCTCCGGACGCGGGTACGGGTGGTCGGGCGGGAGTGGAGGAGGCGGGCGGGAACGGCCGGGATCGGCGGCACGCCCTCGGATCAGGACCGAGCGGGCGGTCGCCCGTCCTCGTCGGAGGGCTGCTGGTGGAACCAGCCGAAGGACTCCTCGGCGGCCATCCCGCTCCGCCCGTCCACGATCCGCACCATGGGCACCTCCTGTGTCCGGGCGGACTGGTAGGCCTCCTCGAAGGCCCGGGGGTAGGACGCGTAGGGATCGATCCGGGCCGGCTGGACGGGCACCACCGGCACGACGGGCACCAGGTGCGGACCGGCCGCCCAACCGCCCGTCGAACCGTCCGTGACCACCGTTCCGGTGACCGGGACGGGGTCGCCGGCCGAGGCGTGTCCCTCGGCCGCCCACGGACCGCCGTAGCCGGTGTCCGGGCCGGTGTGCCCGGCGAAGCCGGCCCCGGCAGGCGCGGCGAACTCCTCGTAGGGGTGGTCGACCGGCACGGGACCGCCGGAGTCCGCGGGAGCACCGGCACCGGCTGCGCCGCCGGTGTCGGCGGCACCGCTCTCGTCCGCCGGCAGCTCGGCGAGGAACTCCAGCAGCTCCTCGCCCTGGCCGTGGATGTTGCCGATGGCGACGAGCGAGGCGCCGTCGGACATCCGCCCGAGCATCTCGGGCATGAACTCCTCGGCTGGCCGCCGCTCGCCGCCGAGGTCGACGGCCCGGTCCCGCCACGCGGCGGGGATGGCGTCGATGGCGCTCTTCGAGGGATGACCGATCACGAAGACGTTGTCCGGGCGCAGGTCCGGGATGATCTCGCCCATCTGACCGTTGCGTTCGACGCGGTCGGGCCGGCAGTTGATGACGACGTTCAGCGGACGGTTCACGGCGCCGAGGTCGAGCAGCTGGTTGACGTTCATCAGCGTCGACTCGGGGTCGTTCGCCGCGAAGACGTTGGCGAAGGCGAGGCGCTTGCCCTCGGGCGTCACGTACCGCTCGACGGAGAGCACGCCCGGGTCCGGGGGAGCGTCGTACATGCCCTGCAGGGCGACCTGCCGGTCGATCCCGAGGAGCTCGGCGACCGCCAGGGCGATCGCCACGTTCTCCTTGAAGGTGAACCAGCTGAACCCGCGCAGCTCCTCGTCGCTGACCGTGTCGGGGTCGGCGTAGATCAGGCGGCAGTCACGGGCGTCCGCCTCCTCCTGCAGGATGTGGAAGCGCTCCTTCTCCGCCGTGACGCAGATGCCGTGCTCGGGCATCGAGCGGCACAGCGAGCGGGCCACGTCGTCGAGGGTGGGTCCCATCTCGGCGAGATGGTCCTCACGCACGTTGCACAGGACGCCGATGGTCGAGCGGATCAGCTTGCTCTGGTTGACCTCCTGCAGGGCCGGCATCACGGCCATGCACTCGATGACCAGGGCGTGGGGCCGGTACGAGGCGGCCCGCCGCACGATCCCGATCTGCTCCACGACGTTCGCGATGCCGAACTTGCGGTAGACCGGCTCCTCGGTCGCGTCCGGGTGGATGAACCGCGCGGCCGTCCCGGTCGTCTTCGCGACGGTGACCAGGTCGCCGCCGCGCAGCGCGCCCGCGCAGAGCCGGGTGATGGAGGACTTGCCCCGGATGCCGTTGACGAGCACCCGGGTCGGGATGGTGTGCAGCGCGGCGTAGTGCCTGCGCTGTTCCACGATGCCCGCGATCAGCAGGAACACCCCGCCGGTCAGCAGGACGAAGTAGAGGTAGAGCACTGCCTTGTCACCTTCCGCCGTCGCCGGACCGGGGCGCCGCGGTCCGGCGCGTCTGGTTGTGCCTGAGGGCCTGCTGGTTGTGCCGGAGCGCCTGCGCCTGCTGCCGGAGCAGTTCGAGGCTGCGGACGACGGCTCCCACCTCGTCCTGGTACCGGGGGTAGAGCACGGTCTTGAGGTCGCCGTCGGCGAGCCGCTCGGCACCGGCCGCGAGAGCCCGCAGCGGCCGGACGATCACCAGGTGGATCCAGCCGAGGCAGAGGATGATCGCGGCCAGTCCGAGCATTCCGGCGAGGACGCTGCGGTCCTCCCGCTCGTACGGGGCGATCTCGAAGCGGTGGGCGTCCTGGCGGCTGACGACGGTCCAGCCGATGTCGGCCGTGACTCCGCCACCGGAGAACGGGGCCGCCGCGGCGACCGTGACGCTGTTCCCCTCCCGGATGAGCAGCGCGTTCTCGACGGGCCCGGCGCCGACCCGGACACCGGCCGCGCGCACCAGGTCGCTCAGCTCCGACGGCACCTCCTCGAAGGCCAGGAAGCCCTCGCTCGCGGCGATGGTCAGACCGTCGGAGTCGACCACCCGGACCTCGCCCAGGCCGGGCCTGGCCAGCAGCGAGTTGAGGAACTCCACGCGGATCTCGCCGACGAGCGTGCCGCCGTCGCGTCCCGGTACGGGAGCCCCGGCCTGCACCACCGGTTCCTTGTCGCCCTTGCCGGACACCCGGACGAGCGGAAGCCTCTTGCCCCGGCTCCACGCGTGCGGGTCCGACCCGGCCCGGGCGCGGACCGAACCGTCACCGTCCACCACGTACAGGGCCCGGTAGCGGGAGTGCTTGCCGAGGGTGTCGTCGAGGACGCGCGTGGCCGCCTCGGTGTCCGCGCCGTCCGCCGCGATGAGACGGGAGGCGGACACCAGGTCCGCCTGCGCCTCGTTGAGCGCCCTGCGGAGCCGGTCGGCGATCAGGTCCGTACGGTCGCGCTGGTCGTTGACCATGGTCGTCGGCACGCTGACCGACCCGTCCGTGCGGTTGAGCAGCAGGCCCACGGGCACGCACCACACCAGCAGGAGGACGGCCGTCAGGGCCAGCGGACCTCGTCCGCCGATCCGGTGCCGCCTGCGCGGACCGGCCGCGGGGTCGCCGTCGGAGCCGTCGACGCCGGCCTCCAGCCGTCGGCGGAGCTGCTCCAGGGCCGCACCGATGCGCGCGGCCTCGCCCCAGCGGGGAACCGTGACGGGCCGGGTGAGATCGCCGCGGGCGAGCCGCCGGGACTCCAGGAACAGCCGCAGCAGGGGCCGCTGCACGGTCGCCCACAGCACGCCGGCCGCGAGGAGTCCGAGCAGGACGAGGACACCGGCGGCCGCGAGGCCGAACAGCTCGCGGCCCTGCTCGCCTGTCTGCTGCTGGACCACGGGCAGCAGCGCCACGACGGTGAGGCCGAGGCCGGCGGCCACACTCCGCTTCTCGTCGGGGTCCGAGGACGCGAGGGAGGCGTAGCCCGCGGTGGCGACGCGGCCGTTGTACTCCCCGCCGAGGAGGGTGCCGCTCACACCGGGGTAGCCGCGGGAGCCCGGTTCCTTGGCACGGACGGGGTGCTGCTCGGTGTGCTCGGCGGCCTGGTCGGACAGCTGCTTCATCTGCCGGTGCAGGAAGGTGAGCTCCTTGCGCTCCTGGTCGGAGTTGAGCGCTTCGGCGCGCTCGAAGCCGGCCGTGCCGAGGATCTCGCCGTCCCGCGCGACGACCGCCATGGTCCGGAACGGGCCCAGGTTGATCGCCGGGACGGACAGGCTGCTGGACGCGATCAGCAGCTGCTGCGGCCGGTCGGTCCAGTCGAGGACGGCCATGGTCATGAGCCGCACGTCGCCGGTCTCCAGACGCACCATGCGGGGCGTCAGGGCCCGGTCGCCGGTGAGCACGTCCTTGTCCAGCCAGCCGAGGGGAATCGTTTCACCCCGGGTGGCGAGCACGTCCGCGCTCTTCAGGTCCACCACCGTGGTGCCGGTCCACTTCTGGTACGTCCTGCCCAGGTCCGACAGGACGCGCTCGGGCGCGATCGGCTTGCCCTGGCTCAGCGCCGTGGCGGTGCGCTGCAGGTCGGTGACGCGCTCGTCGATCGAGGCGCGCAGCGCGATGGCGCCGTCCTCCGCGAAGTACTGCTGGGAGGAGAGCACGGCCTTCGGCACGACCGCGTCCTCGTCCGGCCCGAGCACCCGGGCCGTCAGTCCGGCCAGGGCGAGGACCAGGACGCACAGGAGCGCGATGGGCGGGCGGATGCCGCCGAGGAGCGGCATGTCCGCGCGCCTGCGGCTCCGCCGCCGGCCTCCGCGCACCGAGTAGGCGGCACTGCTGGTTGTCACTGCTGCTCTTTCCTGACGTCCCGCGGCGGCGGCACGCGTGGGCGCCGGCGGCGGAGGGGCACGTGGGCGCCGAGGGGCGACGACGGTGCCGGGAGGGTTCGGGGGAGGGCCCGGGATCGTGGGGCCGGGGTGGGCGGGCGGGGGCGGCGCTCAGTCCCGCAGGGAGAGCTCGGCCAGTCCGTCGCCGCCCGGCGCGCCCCGGTTGAACAGGAAGCCGCGCGTGCGGTCGGCGGCCAGGCGGTAGCGGGCGAGCCGGTCGGCGGAGAGCTCGCCCGGTTCGTCGAGCATCTGCCGGACGTCGACCAGCCGGTGGTCCTCGACGGCGTCCTCGGGGAGCTTCTCGTCGTCCTCGGCCTCGGGCGGGATGTCCACCAGCGTCGTGCGGTACCGGGCGGCCACGTCCCATCCGGTCTTCGTCTCGCGGAACTCGAACCAGCCGATGGCGCCCTCCTCGGTCAGTCCGGTGGGGGAGGAGTGCCGGGCCACCTGGTTGCCCAGGCTGTAGGCCACCCAGGTGCCGTTCACCTTCTGGATCGGCTGCACCACGTGCGCGTGGTGGCCGATCACGAGGTCGATGCCGGTCTCCTCGGTGATCCGCTGCGCGAGCTCCAGCTGGGGGACGCTCGGCTCGTTGTAGTGCTCCAGGCCCCAGTGGAGCGAGAGGATCACGACTTCGGCGCCCTGGTTCCGCGCCCGGGTCTCGGCCTGCTTGATCTGCTCGGTGCTGATCCGGTTGAAGGCCCAGCTCTGCTTCTCGGGCGTGGGGTTGAGGAACGACTCCCACGAGTAGGAGAGGTGGGCCACCCGGACGCCCTTGACGTCACGGATGTTGATCTTCTCGGCCTCGGCGGGCGTACGGGCCGAGCCCGCGTGGCCGAGTCCGATCCGGTCCATGGCGTCGAGCGTGCGGCGGACCGCCTTGAGGCCGTGGTCGAAGGTGTGGTTCGACGCGGTCGAGCAGGTGTCGTACCCGACGTCCTTCAGCGTCCTGAGGATCTGCGGCGGTACGAGGAACTCCGGATACCCCTCGAAGGGGCCGCGCGGGGTGCCGACGGGCGTCTCCATGTGGCAGATGGCGAGGTCGGCCTTGCCGATGACCGGCCGAACCCCTTCCATCAGCGGTCCGAAGTCCAGCCCCGCGGTGCCCTTGCCCGTCTTCTTCGCGTCCTTGGCCGCCTGCTGGACGAGTTCGGGGTGGATCAGGACGTCTCCGGCCGCCGCGACGGTGAAGGTGCGACCGCCCGGCTTGGTCTGCGATTCATCGGGGGTCGCCGCGCAGCCGGCGGTGAGGACGGCGAGGACCGCCACCCCTGCCAGTGCACGACCTATACGGAAGGAATCACAGAATGTCACCGCCAGATTTTCACATGCCGCTCAAGATCCACTTTTCGCGGGGCATTACGAGATCATCACTTTCTCTCCGCATTCCGGCCGCTTTGCCTGGCGGGATGCCCTCGAGGCGGTCGGATGTGACGTAGAGCAGTCGATCGCGTGCGGAGCGCCACTTCTCGGCGGCAGTGCGCCTGCATGCGAAATGACTGCTTTGTGGCCCTATGGGACTGATCCCCCGTCAGTCGCTCGCGTCAGGGCCGGAGCCGGCCGCGGGGTCGCGGACCGCGAGCGGACGCACCGCCACGGTCGCCCGGCACGCGGTCGCTCCGCACACGGTCGCCCGGCACGCGGTCGCTCCGCACACGGTCGCCCGGCACGCGGTCGCTCCGCACGCCGTTGTCAGACCCCCGCGAGAGGATCACCTCATGACGACGATTCCCGCCGAAGAGGCGCTGTCCGGCGTGTCCGCCCGGCCCGCAGTGAACGACCGCGCCGCCTACGAGGCCGCGCTCCAGAGCCTACGCGAGGCCTCGCACTCCTACTACGGCGACGGCGACAGCGCCATGGACGACACCTCGTACGACCGGCTCCGACTCGCCGTCCTCGCCTGGGAGGAGGCGCACCCGGCGGACGTCTCCCCCGACACCCCCACGGGACTGGTCGCGGACGGCGCCGCCCCGACGGGCGACATCGCGCACACCACCCGGCTCCTGAGCCTGGACAACGTCTTCGACGCCGAGGGCCTGGTGGCGTGGGGTGCCTCCGTCGAGCGCCGACTCGGACGCGCCCCCGCAGGCGGCTTCACCGTCGAGCCGAAGATAGACGGCGCGGCCGTCGCCGCCCGCTACCGCGACGGCCGGCTCGTCCAGGTCATCACCCGCGGAGACGGCAGGCACGGCGAGGACGTCAGCCATGTCATCGGCCAGATCGACGGACTGCCCGAGCAGCTCGCCGAGGCGGTCACCGTCGAGGTCAGGGGCGAGGTCGCCTTCACCCAGGAGCAGTTCGAGAAGGCGAACGAGGTCCGCGCCGCCCACGGCGCCCCGGTCTTCGTCAACCCGCGCAACGGCACGGCCGGCACCCTGAGGGCCAAGGGTCGCCCGTACCGGCTCCGGATGACGTTCTGGGCGTACGGAGTGGTCGAGCTCGACGGCGTCCCGTTCCTGCCGGCGGGGGCGACCCACGCCGAGACGCTGGCGGCGGCGGCCACCGTCGGGGTGCAGACGACCGCGGCCTCCCCCGCCGGCCTGCTCGTCGTCCCCGACCTCGCCGCCGCCCAGGCCCAGGCCGACGCGGTGGCCGCGATGCGGCCGGAGCTGCCCGTGGGGATCGACGGGCTGGTCGTCAAGCTGAACGACACGGCCGAGCAGGAGGCGGCCGGGCTCGGGAGCCGCTTCCCCTACTGGGCCATCGCGGTCAAGCTGCCCGCCATCGAGCGGCAGACGGTCCTCGAGGACGTCGTGTGGGAGGTCGGACGCACCGGGGTCCTGGCCCCCACCGCCCTCCTCAGGGCGGTCGAGATCGACGGATCGACGGTCACCCGGGCCACCCTCCACAACCCGGCGGACATCCGCCGCCGGGACCTCCACATCGGCGACACGGTGACGGTGTACAAGGCGGGCGACATCATCCCGCGCGTCCAGGCGGCGGTCGTCCCGCTCCGCCCGGCCGGAGCGGTGCCGGTCCCCCTGCCCGAGGCGTGCCCCCGCTGCGGGGGCGAGATCAGCACCGCCCAGGAGCGGTGGCGCTGCGCCAAGGGAACGGCCTGCGCCCTCCCGGCCCTCATCGAGTACGCCGCCGGGCGCGAGATGCTCGACATCGACGGGCTCGGCAGGACGTACGTGGCCGCCCTGGTCGAGTCGGGCGACTTCCGCGACGTGGCGGACCTCTTCACGCTGACCGCGGAGCAGCTGACGGCCGCGTCCGGCAGCGCGAAGCGCGGGGCCAAGCTCGCCGAGCAGATCGCGGCCGCCAAGGACCGCCCCCTCAACCGCGTCTTCTGCGCCCTGGGCGTGCTCGGCACCGGGCGCAGCATGTCCCGGCGGATCGCCCGCCACTTCGGCACGATGGACGCGATCCGGCAGGCCGACGCCGCGGAGATGCAGGACGTCGAGGGGATCGGTCCGGAGAAGGCCCCCGTCGTCGTCGAGCAGGTGGCGGCGCTGGCGCCCGTCATCGACAAGCTGGTGGCGGCCGGAGTCAACATGAGCGAGCCGGAGGCGGCGGCGCAGAGCGGTGGCCCGCTGGAGGGCAAGGTCGTCGTGGTCACCGGCAGGATGACGGGCCCGCTGGACGGCTTCGGCCGCTCCGAGATGAACGCCCTGATCGAGAAGGCCGGCGGCCGCGCGGGCAGCAGCGTCGGCGCGAAGACCTCCATCCTCGTGGCCGCCCCGTCCGCGAACGGCAAGCCGAGCTCCAAGGCGGTCAAGGCCGCCGAACTGGGGGTGGAGGTCCTCACCCCGGAGGCCTTCGCCGAGCGGGTCGCCGACCTGCTGGCCTGACTCGGCGCCGCGGACGCGGGCGACGGCCGCTCCGACGGGCGCCGCTCCGAAGGGCGCCGCCCGTCCGCCCGCGCCGCGACCGTGACGGCGACCCGAGCCGTCCCGGCCGGATCCCGCCCGGCCGGATCCCGCCCGGGCGGGATCCGGCCGGGCGCCGCGGTCCGCAAGCGGCGTCCGCGCCGGCGTCCGTACCGGCCCGCCGCCTGTGTGCGGTCCGTGTCCGCGCCCCGCAGTCCGTGTGCCCCGCGCCCGTACGCGTCCGCCGTCCGTGCCGGCGGCGCACCGGCCCCCGCGGCGGTCGCCCCGAACCGGGTGGCCGGCGACCGATGAGTCCGTGCCGCGGGAGCGGTCTACCCTGCACGACCCGTACGTCCAAGGAGCGGCAGATGACCGAGACGACGACTTTCGACCTCGGGCCCCAGGCCCGGATCGTGGCCCGGCTCGCGGCGGGCACCCCCGACGCGATGCTGGCCGCCCCGACGCCGTGTCCCGACTACACCGTGCGGAACGTCCTGGGCCACCTGGCCGGGCTCGCGGTGGCCTTCCGGGACGCGGCCGTGAAGGATCTCGGGGCGACGACGGACACGCCCCCCGACGGCGCCGTCCCCGCCCTTCCGGCCGACTGGCGCGAGGCGCTGCCGCGGGTCCTCGACGAGTTCGCCGCCGCCTGGCGGGACCCGGCCGCCTGGACGGGCATGACCCGGGCGGGAGGCATCGACCTGCCCGGCGGGATCGCGGCCGCGGTCGCCGTGGACGAGCTCGTGATCCACGGCTGGGACCTGGCCCGGGCCACCGGCCAGGACTACGCCCCCGACGAGACGGCGCTGCGGGCCTCGCACGCGTTCCTGCTGGCGGCCGCCGAGGAGGACGACCGCGGCGGCGGCATCTTCGGCGCCGTGGTCCCGGTCCCGGACGGCGCCCCGCTCCTCGACCGGGCGGTGGGTCTGAGCGGTCGGGACCCGGGCTGGCGGTCACCCGCCGCCCGATGACCCGGTGACCGGCCCCGCGGCGTCCGCGAGCGCCCGCGGGGTCACGGTCCGCAGGAACGGCACGACGATCGCGAGCGTGGCGAGGGCGAACACGGCGAAGGCGGTGCGGATCCCGAACCACTCGGCCAGCACGCCGACCAGTCCGGCCCCGAGCGGCATCGCGCCCCAGCTGAAGAGCCGGGCCGCCGCGTTGTAGCGGCCGAGCATGGCGTCGGGGACGAGCCGCTGACTGAGGGTCCGCGAGTTCACCGTCCACAGGATCCCGCCCATGCCGCCGAGGAAGGCGCCGCCGGCCACGACCCAGAGGCTCGTGGAGAACACCGGGGCGGCGACCATGGCGGCGGTGCCGACGAGGTCGGCGAACATGGACCAGCGCCGTCCGAGCAGCCGGTTGACGCTCGTGACGGTGAGGGCACCGACCAGCCCGCCGGCGCCGAGGGCGCTCAGCAGCAGGCCGTACTCGCGGCTGTCGAGGTCCATGAGCGAGGTGGCGACCAGGGGCATCAGGGCGAGCCAGGCCCCCCAGCAGGCCGAGAGCACGGTCAGCGCGAGGGCCATCAGCCGCAGCAGGCGCTGCTGCCAGAGGAACCGGACGCCCTCGGCGATGCGCTGGTTGACGGTTCCGGTCGGGCGCGCGTCGCCCGAAGCCGGCGTGAAGCGGCCCACGAGGAGCAGCAGGACCAGCGTCCCGATCAGGTACGCGGCGCCGGTCCACCCCAGGGCGACGCCGGCGCCCGCGGCCACCAGCAGACCGCCGACGAAGGGACCGCAGAACTCGTTGCAGGCGGTCTCGGCGCCGGCCACCCACGCGTTGGCCCGCTCGCGGCCCGCGGGGGCCACCAGGGAGGGCACGAGGGTGGCGGCCGAGGTCAGGGCCACCACCTCGGCGACCCCGAGCAGCAGCCCGGCGGCGTACAGCGCGGGGACGGTCACGGCGTCGCGCAGCGCGAGGGCGAGCAGCGTGGCGACGACGAGCATGCGGGCACCGTCGGCGACCCAGAGCAGCAGGCGCCGGTCGAAGCGGTCGACGAGGACGCCGACGTGCAGGGCGACCAGCAGCCAGGGGAGCGTCAGCGTCAGCGCCACCCCGGCCACCTGGGCGGGGGAGTCGGTCAGCCGGGTCGCCATGAGGGGCAGGACGACCTTGGTCACGCCGTCGGCGAGGTTCGTGACGGCCGTGAACCCCACCAGGACCGCGGTGTTGCGGTTGCTCCGGTCGGGCGGATCCGCCGCCTTCCGCGTGCGGGCCGACACCGCCTCCCCTGCTGTCGACACCGACTGATCCGTCATCGCGTCCTGCATGGATAACCCCCTAAAGCCGTTTGGTGGTCAGTATGGCAGGGGTATCGTGAGAGCGCACCAGTGATCCGGCCATCCGTTCTCGGGGAACCCGCGGCGGAGGGTCCGGCAACTTCCCGCGAAAGGCGGCGCGTTCGTGCTCGACCCGTCCCCGGCCGCCGAACTGATCGAGGCCTTCACCAACACCGTCGACCTGGAGAGCGGCGCCGACGACATCGCCACGCCCGCCGCGCTGGCGGAGTGGCTGGCGGGACGGGGCCTCGCGGAGTCCTCCCTGCGGCTCGACGCCGACGAGCACGCGGCCTTCCTCGCGCTGCGCGCCGGCATCAGGGAGGCGCTGGACACCGACGACCCGGTCGCGCCCGAGCGGTTGGCCCTCGCCGACGCGGTCCTGGCCGAGGTGCCGGTCCTCGTCGCCCTCGGCGCCCCCGGCGCGCCGCTGGTCCCGGCGCCCGGCGGACCGCCCGCGCGGACCGCCCTGGCCCGGCTGGCCGTGGCCTGGGCGGAGGTCGTCCTCACCGGCCGGATCCACCGGCTCAAGCGCTGCGCGGAGCACACCTGCGGCTGGGTGTTCTGGGACGCCTCCAAGAACCACAGCCGCCGCTGGTGCTCGATGCGGGTCTGCGGCAACCGCACCAAGTCCCGCAGGTACACCGCCCGGCAGCGGGACTGACGGGTCCGCCGGCCGTCGCGTGCCGGGGCGACGTCCGAGGGCGACCCAGGTGCGCGCCCTCACCCACCGCCGGCCGCGGGCGCGCGCGTACGAAGGCCGTGGCATCCGAGGACTGTGGTGGATGAGGACCGTGGCGTACGGGGACCGGGCGGTGTACGAGGACCGTGGCGTACGAGGACCTTGCGGTGTGCGGGACCGTGGCGTACGACGGCCGTGGCGTCCGAGGGCTGTTCATCCACGCCCCGAGGCCCCACCATGCTCCTGACTACTCGTGCGTAACACGTCGTAGGGGGAAGTGTGTTCAAGCCCGGTTCCCGGATCGTCGCCCGGATCGCCGTTCCGCTGCTGGCCACCGCCGTGTCCCTGCTCGTACCGTCCGCCGCGGTCCGCGCCCAGACCGCCGCCGCGATCCCGGCCGTCCGCACGCCGGTCGTGTTCGTCCACGGCTACAACGCCGACCCCGGCGTATGGGGCGGACTGCGCGAGGACTTCAAGGCCGACGGGTACACGGACGCCGAGCTGTTCTCCTTCGGCTACGACACGCACCGGTCCGTGAACGAGGTCCTCTCCGGCCGGCTCGCCGCCTACGTGGAGGACGTGAAGCGCCGCACCGGCGCCGCACGCGTCGACCTCGTCTCCCACTCCTTCGGGAGCCTCGTCACCCGCTGGTACGCGAAGTACGATCCCGCCGGCCCGGCCTCGGTCGCCCACTGGGTCTCCCTCGCCGGTCCGAACCACGGCACGGCCACCGCCTGGGCCTGCGCCCTGTGGGACCAGGCGTGCCGCGACATGACCCCCGGCTCGTACGTCCAGAAGGGCCTGGCCTCGGGCGACGAGACCCCCGGTGACGTGCGCTACGCCACCTGGTGGTCCGACTGCGACGAGGTCGTCAACCCCGACGACAGCGTGCCGCTGGCCGGCGCCACCAACAACGCCGCCGGCTGCCTCGCCCACAACGACTTCCTCGGCGACGACACCGTCTCCCGGGGCGTCCGCGCGTTCCTCCGGTCCTGAACCAGCGCCGGTGTCACCGGCGAACGCCCGGCGTTCACCATGGCCCGCAGGCGCAGCCGGCCCGCCTCGCCCCACAGGCGCAAGCGCCCCGGCCCGTACGCACGCGCGTCCTGGCCCGTACGCACACGGGCCCGGCTCCGTACGCCATCGGGCCCGGCGCTCCCACCCATGGGGAGCACCGGGCCCGATGCGCGCCGGATCCGTACGAGCGGCTCTAGGACTCCAGGATCCGGCGCTTCTGCTCCTCGAACTCGGCCTCGGTGAGGACGCCCTGGTCCTTGAGCTCGCCCAGCTGCTTGAGCTGGTCGATCTTGCCGGACATGTCCGAGCCCGCCGGGGCGGGGGCGGCCGCGGGGGGCGGCGGCGGAGGCGGAGCCGCGTACTGCTGCTCCTGCTGGGCCGCCCACCGGCCCTGCTGCCGGCGGCTCACTCGGTTCGACACGGCGGTGGCGGTACCGGCGACGACGGCCGTACGCGCGACCCCGCGAAGGAGGCCTGGCATGGGGGTTTCCCTTCTGTTCCGCGCCCGGCGTCAGCCGACGCTCAGCGGGCGCTGTCCGTGGTGTCGAGCGCGGCCAGGAGGGCGGGCACCGGGATCCGCCCGGAGGCGACCACCTGGGCGCCGCCGCGGTTCAGGGCCGCGGCGAACGGCGCGGCCCACCGGTTCTCGTAGACCAGGATTCCGGCGGAACTGCCCGGCTGCAGGGCCGCCGCGGCCTCCTCGAGGTCGTCCTGACCGAGGAGACCCGAGGACGCGCCCTCGAAGACGGCCAGGTCGAGTTCGCCGTCACCGGTCAGGTCGGCGATCTCCAGACCGCTCACGGAGCCGTCCTCCTCCTTCCTGACGAAGGTCAGGTCGAGGATGCGAATCAGGCCACGATCCACGAGATCGACCAGGAGGGGCAGGCCCTCCCCGGTCATTCGGCTCCCTGGGAACTCCACGATCAGGTAGTCGATCGGTCCCAGTTCTTCGGCATCGTCGTTCACGGCGCAACCCCTGGTGTCGTGGCTCTCTCCGTGGCTCCATTGCATCACCGGGCCGGTTCCCCCGCATGTCGGTCGCACGGGCCCCCGCGCCGCCGCGAAAAAGCGCTGGCGGGCGCCGTCGGCCGTTGCTAGCCTTCCCGAGGCCGTGCAGAGAACCAGGAGGTGGTACCCGTGATTCAGATGTCGACAAGGGTGCTCCCCTCCGGGGTCACGGTCGGGCGATAGGTCGTCCGGGAGCGCCTCCCCAGAGCCCTCCCGAAAGGCACGACCGTGCACTTCACCGCTGAACGACGCCTCGACGACGGCGTCCTCGAACGCGAGTTCACCCTCGGCGAGATCCCCGGCACCCTGTGGACCCCCGGCGGACCCGCACGCACCCCCTTGATCCTGATGTCCCACAACAACGGCCTGCCCAAGTCGGACCCCCGGCTCGTGGCCCGCGCCAGGTACACCGCGGGACGCGGCTACGCGGTCGCCACCATCGACGCCGCCGGATGCGGCGACCGCCCCCGCTCCGCCGCCGACGAGCAGGCCCGGGCCGACCTCCGGCGGGCGATCCGCGCCGGAGAACCGGCCGACGAACAGTTCGAGTCCCTCATCGGCCCGCTCGTCGAGAGGGCCGCCCCCGAGTGGCGGACCACGCTGGACGCGCTCCTGGAGCTTCCCGGGATCGACGGACCCGTCGGCTACTCCGGCGGCTGGACCGCCCTCGGCATCCGACTGGCCGTGACCGAGCCGCGCATCGCGGCCGCCGGCTTCTTCGCCGGGGGATACGTGCCCCGCGCCCAGCGCGAGGAGGCCCGCCTGCTCACCGTCCCCCTGCTCTTCCTGCTGCAGTGGGACGACGAGGGAAACCCCCGGCAGCGGGCCCTCGACCTGTTCGACGCCTTCGGGAGCAAGGAGAAGACCCTGCACGCCAACCTGGGAGGACACACCGGCACACCGGCGTTCGAGCTGGAAGACGGCTGCCGCTTCCTGGACCGCCACCTGAAGTGACGCCCCTGCCGTCGTCCGACGCCTGACGGGTGACGAAGGGCCGGTGCGGGGGCCGGCCCCCCCCCGCACCGGCCCGCCCCCGTCCGGCGACTACGCTCGGTGGCCGGGCGCCACCGAGCGCGCCGGACGGGTTCCGAGGGGAGAGCACGATGCATGGGGGATGGGCCGGGCTGTGGCGGTGGACCGCGGTCGGCGGCATCGGACTGAGCCTGTACGCGGGCTGGTTGACGTTCGACGAGATACGCGACCACGCCGCCGGCGAACGCGACATCGCCGCGGCCTGCGACGGACTCGTCTCCGGGGCCGAGGTCATGGACCTCCAGGGCGGAACGATCCGGGCGAAGGCCGCCGACGACGAGCGGAGCAGGCTCGACGCGGACGAACTCCCCGGCTCCTGCGCCGTCTACAAGGTCCCCGGCCCCGGCAGAACCACCGGCCTGTTCACCCTCATGGTGCGGGTCGTCGACCCCGACACGCCGTTGCACTGGATAGGCGACGACAGCAGCCTCGAACCCTTCCGCGACGATTCCGCCCGAGAGGAGCCGGACGTCACGGCGACCGCCGACCGGCGCCCCGAACCGCACCCCGTCGGCGACGGAACCCTGGGCCGGTACGGAGACGACCACACCACCGTCCGCGCCGAGTGCGGCCCCGGCAGCCGCGCGCAGGCGCCGGAACTGCTCCAGGTCACGGCGCGCGCCGACTACGACGACGTCTCCGCGGAGGACCGGGACCGCCTCGCCCGGCTCGCCCGCTCCGCCACCGCGGTGCTCATCGACCGGATCGGCTGCCGAACCACCCTGCCCGCACTGCCCACCCGTCCGCTGCCCGCCGTATCGGCCGACCTGCGGCCCGCGACGGGAGCGACGGACGGCTCGTGCGGCTGGTTCGCGCGGTACGTCCGCCGGGCGGGGCAGGGCGCACTGCCCGACCGGGCCCTCGCGACCCCCGCCCCGGCGGCCTCCCCCGTCGAGAGCTGCCTCCTGGCGGTCGGCCCCGACCAGGTCGGCCGGATCGCCGCCGACCTGCCCGACGACGCGCACGACTACGCCCGCACGGCCCGCACCCACTCCCCGTGGTGGCTGCGCACCGCCTCCTACTTCGGCGCCGACGCGCGCACGGTCGGATACGAGGACCTCGGCCGCCCGGACAAGGTCGTCGCCGTGGGAACGGCCGGCCACGCGCGCGGCGCGTGGTGGGCGTCCTCCGTCTGCGACGGCAGGCCCGCCCTGCACACGCTCAGCGCCGGCTACACCTACGACAACGTGCTGAGCCCCCAGGAGCTGTCCGCCCTGTTCCGCGCGTACGTCGACGACATCACGGCCCGGCGGGGCTGCACCCGGGTCACCTACCCGGCACCGGAGGACTTCCCCGCCCACTGACCCCGCGCCGGCCGGATCAGCCGCAGTCGTACGTGAACGTCGCCGCCGAGGACCGCCGGCCGGGTGACGTGACCACGAGCCGCGCGACGGCCTGGTGCGTGCCCGAACCGTGGAAGGTCCACAGGAGGTGGAGCCGAGCCTCCTCCTGCCCGCGGGCCAGCTTCTCCGTCAGGACACCGGACCGGGTCCCGTCGCTGCGCTCCCAGCGGTACGTGACGGTGCCCGGCCTCCCGTCCGTGCGCACCAGGGCCACCACGTCCGCCGTGCCGTCGCAGCCGAGCCGCCGCTCGGCGACGCCGACGGAGACGCCCCGCACCGCGACGCCCGGGCCGTACTCCCGCCACGCGAGGAAGAGCAGCACGGCGACGAGCACGACGGCGGCGAGGGCGTACCGCCGCGGCCACCGCGAGCGGGCCGGCCGCGGCGGGGGGACGCCCGGGAGTGTGCCGTGCCAGATCTCGACCGCCGTGGGCGTGTTCTCTGCCCGCCGGACCGCCGCCGCGGTCACCCCCGGCCCGAAGCGCAGCACCTCGCCTTCCACCCGGTCCGGTGCCGCCTCCGGCACGGGATGCTCGAACCAGTGGCTGCCGAGCTCGGTGGCGCTGTAGTCGTCGTCGTTCATGAGATCGTGCACCGCCGGATGAAGACCTGCTGAAGGGAACCGCCGTTGGACGCGGCGGGCGAGGTGGACGCGCGCAGCCCCCAGTAGCAGCCCGCGCCCCGGACGTCGTGGGCGAGGGAGAGCGTGTACCGGGTGGCTCCCTCGCGCTGGTAGGTCTCGGAGCCGTCGGGCGCGCCCGCGGTCCCCTTCTCGTCCCCGGTGAACCACTCGATGTGGATGGTCACGGGCCCGGTGCCGTCCGTGGTGACCTCGACGGTGCCCGCGGCGGTGGTCACCCCCGTCTGGCGCAGACTCGTGACGGAGACGTCGGTCACCGCGACGGGGGGCGGGGCGGACGTCGTGGTCGGCGCGGTGTCGGTGGGCGTGGGCGGACTGGACGGGGGTGTCGGTGCGGTCGGCTCCGTGGGGGTCGGCGGGGGAGGGGTCGTGGTAGGCGCCGCCGGCGGGTCGTCGGTGGGCGAGGCGTCGGGGGTGACGGTCGGTCCGGTGCTCCCCGACGGAGAGGAATCCGGGGTGGGCTCCGTCGACGGCGCATCGGAGACCGGCGGCGAGGACGACGGTGCCGTCGAGGACGGGTCGGGCGTGGCCGTGTCCGGCACGGTGCTGGTCGTCGCGAAGGCCTGAGCGGTCTCGTCGCCGCTCGCCGCCTCGACTCCGGCCCGCGCGGCGAGGGCGAGCAGCAGGGCCAGGACGAGCGCGGCCGCTCCTGCCGGCACCCCGCGGGGAACACGCCACCGGGGGCGCCGCGGCGGATCCGGCAGCGTCGTGGTGGCCAGCGAGGTCGTCCCCTCCGACACGCCTCCGCCCGAGGAGGGGAGGAGCAGCGGCAGAAGCGCGGCCAGCGCCGCGAGCCGTCCCCGGCCCCGCTCCTCCCAGTCGGGCCCGTAGGCGGCCATGGCGATCGCCTCCAGCTCGGACACGAAAGCGGCCGCGTTCTCCGGCCGTTCGTCCGGCGACTTGGCGAGACCCCGCCGGATCAGCGGGCGCAGCGGCTCCGGAGCCTCCCCGTCGGGAACGGGCGTGCCCAGGTGGTGCAGGGCGAGCTCCGCGAAGTTGTCACCGGTGAACGGCTTCCGGCCGGTCAGGCACTCGAAGAACGTCGCGGTCGCCGCGTACACGTCGGCCGCCGGCGAGGCGGGAGCGCCGTTCCACTGCTCGGGCGCCATGTAGGCGGGCGTTCCGGCGACGCCCGGCGTCGCGCCCCGGCCGGCCGCGATCCCGAAGTCGACGAGCTTGGACGCGCCGTCGGCCGCCACCAGGACGTTCTCCGGCTTGTAGTCCCGGTGCACGACCCCCGCCCGGTGCGCGGCGGCGAGGCCCAGGAGCGAGCCCTTGAGCACCACGAGGGCGGCCTCGGGACCCGTGGATCCCTCGCGTGCGATCAGGGCCCGCAGGGCGACCCCGTCCACGAGCTCCATGACGATGGCCGCACCGCGCGGCGCCTCGACGTACTCGTAGAACCCGACGACGTACGGACTGTCCAGGGCGCCGAGCAACCGCGCCTCCGACCTGAACCCCCGCACGAACGCCTCGTCCTCACGGAAGCGCTCACTCAGGTACTTCACCGCGACCGGCAACCCGGTCGACTCGTGCCGGGCCAACACCACACGCCCACTGGCGCCCGCGCCCAGCTCCCGGGACTCGACGTATCCCGGAACCACCCATGCGCCGCTCATCCCCATCCCCCGACGGCCGACGTTCCCCCTCACATGGACAGATTCTGGCCACGGCCGGTTCCCCGCGGAAGGGGTCTTGTCATACTCCCGGAATGGACAGGGGAGCCGTGGAGGCGGCGAAGCGATGGCTGGCGGATCAGGGCATCCGCAGGGCCGCCGGAGGGTGGGTGTCCGACGACGAGCCGGACGTGCCGCTCACCGCCGCCGACCAGGTGGCGCACGCACGGGCAGGCGACGTGTTCGCCGAGGACTTGGACGCGGCCGACCGGCTGCGGTTGGCGTTCGGGCTGCTCGATCTCCTCGACGAGTACTGGGTGACCTGCGAGATCCGCTTCGCGCACGACGGCGCGGAGGGCCCCCTGCCCCCGGACGTGCTGTGGGACGGCTACCGGCGGCGGCTGGAGGCGGACCGGGACGCGGAGGCGGTCACGTACTCCCTGTGGGTGGACTGGTTCGAGGACCGCGCCACGTCGGCGTCCGCCTTCGCCGGTGTCCTCGGCGACGACATCGACCGGGTGGTCGCGGAAGGCTCCGACGGCCTGCTCCGCCGGGCCCGTCGGGTCCTGGAGTGCTCGGGCCCCGTGCCATGGCCGGAGAAGGAGCCCGCCTTCCGCACCGCCCTGATGCTTCCCGCTCTGCATCCGGCCCTGTTCCACGCCCTGCGGGCGGGGTTCCACGACCTCTACGGAGACCTGGAACCCACCGCGGCAGCGGCTCTCCTCGGCGATCTGGATCTTCCCGCGGAGACCCGGCACCTCGCCGCGCTGCGCCGGGTCCTCGTCGCGGGGCACCGGAACCACCATCGCAGCCCGGGCGCCTGGGACGAGGCCGTTCGCGCCTGCGCGTGAGCCGTCCGGCGCGACGTGGACCGGCGGAGGTCCGCAAGCCGACTCGCGGTACGGGGCTGTTCGGAAGGCCCCGTCAGCCAGGCCCGAGCCAGGGGCGTTGACCCGACCGGGTCCTCCGTACGGACGCCCGCCGGTGTCGGCATCGGACCGCCGCGGACCTCGGTGAGGATCGACGCATGGGCGTCGTACTGCCGGTCCTCTTCTCCGTGTTCGCCGCGTTCAGCAACGCGCTCGCCACAGTGCTCCAGCGGCGTGCGGCGCTCACCGTCCCGCAGACCGACTCCTTCCGGCCCGGGCTCATCCTCGATCTGTTGCACCGGCCCCTCTGGCTGGCGGGCATCCTCGCCGTCATCGCCGCGGGCGTCGGCCAGGCCGCCGCTCTCGCGACCGGCCCGCTCGCCCTCGTACAGCCCCTGTTCGTCCTCGAACTGCCCCTGGCCCTGCTGATCGCGACCCTCCTCACGCGCGAGCGGCTGCCCGCCCGGCTCTGGGCCGCCGTCGCGGGGGTCGTGGTCGGACTGGGGGTCGCGCTCGCGGCGGCATCGCCCACCGGGAACCGCACCCATGTCGCACTGGACCGCTGGGTGCCCGTCCTCGTCGCCTGCTCCGTCGCCGTCGTGGCCCTCGCCACCGTAGGACTCCGGCGACCCGCCGGGCGCGCGAGGGCCGGCTGCCTGGGCGCCGCGACGGCGATCTGCTACGCGCTCACCGCGGCACTCATGAAGACCTCGATGCACATCCTCGGCGACGGTGGTGTCGGCGCCTTCCTGACGGCCTGGCAGACCTATGCCTTCTGCCTGGCCGGGATCGCGGCCCTCCTCCTGCTCGAACACGCCATGCAAGGCGGTCCGCTCGTCGCCTCCCAGCCCGCCCTCACCCTCGGCGACGCCACGGTGAGCCTCAGCCTCGGCGTCCTGCTCTACGAGGAGCACGTACGGGCGGGCTGGTGGCTGCTGCCCCAGCTCGCCGGCGTCGCGCTGATCGTCCTCGGGGTGTTCGCCCTGGCGCGGAGCGGCGTCGGCACGTCCTGACCGGGCACCGGCCGCCGCGCGTCATTCCGGTCTGCTGAAGCGGCGCGCGGCCCAGAGCACGGCGAGCACACCGGCGCCGAAGAGGAGACCGGCTTCCAGCACCAGCGGCGGCTGCCAGCCGGCCCAGTCGATGCCGGTGGCGGCCTGCTGGTCGGGCACCCGGTACCCGATGCAGCGCCGGAGCAGGTCCACCGCGTAGGCGAGCGGGTTGGCGGCGGCGACCGCCTGGGCCCAGCCCGGCAGGGTGCTCAGGGGGAAGAAGCCGCCGGAGAGGAAGAGCAGCGGCATCATGATCAGCCCGAGGAACGTGTGGAACGTCTCCGCCCTGCTGAGCGACACCGCCAGGGCCAGCGCCAGAGCCGTGATGGTGAACGAGGCCAGGACCATCCCGGCGAGCAGCAGGAGCAGCAGCAGGGGGTCGTAGGGCAGACCGACCGTGCCGGCGAGGCTGAGCAGGACGGCTCCCTGCACCGCCGCCGTGAGGGTGCCGCCGGCACAGAGCCCCAGCAGGAGGGTGGTCCGGCTCACGGGGGCCATCAGCAGCTCCCGCACGTATCCGCTCTGCCGGTCCGTGATCAGGCGGATGCCGACCATGATGGCGGGCGTTTGCACCGTCATCATCAGCATGCCGGGGAACAGGTACGTCTGGTACCCGACACCCAGGGAGGAGCGGGGGATGAGCGCGGCCAGCCCGCCTCCCAGGATGAGCAGGTAGAGCATCGGGTGGAGCAGCATCAGCGCGGTGTGCGCGCGCTGTCCCGCCAGGCGCAGCATGTCCCGGTGGACCAGGGCGTGGATCGCCCGCAGTTCGTGTCGGAGCCGCCCGGCCCGCCCGCCGCCGAGACCGGCCTGGTCGCCGAGGAGGCCGGAGCCGTCCGGGGCCGCGGCTGAGGACTGAGGTGTCCCGGGGGTGCCAGGAGACTGCGTCGTGAGTTCGGTCATCGGCTGCCACCGGTCTCTGACGTGGAGGAGCGGAGGGCGGGTCCGGCGGGCGGCCGGCCGGGCCCGGCCGGGTCGAGGCTGCGGCCGGTGTGGTGGAAGAAGACGTCGTCGAGCGTCGGCGGGGCCGCGGATGCGGCGTGCACGGCGATGCCGTGACCCTGCAGCGCCGCGCAGAGACGCGGGATCCAGGTGCTGCCGTCCGACACTCGCAGGGACACTCCGCCGGCGTCCGCCGTGACGGTCCGGTCCGACGGCACGATCCCGGCCACGACCCGGCGGGCCGCCGTGTCGTCACTGGTGCGCAGCACGACCAGGTCGTCCCCGATCGCGGCCTTCAGGGCGAGGGGCGTGCCCTGCGCCACCACCCGGCCGCGGTCGATGATCGCGATCCGATCGCAGTTCTCCGCCTCCTCCAGATAGTGGGTCGTGACGAAGAGCGTGCTGCCGTGCCGGTCGCGCAGCGCCCCGAGGTGCTCCCAGACCTGGGCGCGGGCGTGCGGGTCGAGCCCGGTGGTGGGCTCGTCGAGGAACAGCAGGCGGGGGGAGTGGAGCAGGGCGCGGGCGATCTCCAGCCGACGCCGCATGCCTCCCGACAGCGTGCGTACCGGCGAGCGCCGTCGGTCGCTCAGTCCGGCGGTCTCCAGCACCTCCGCGGCGCGGGTCCGGGCGTGGCGGCGGGAGAGACCGTAGAGCCGTGCGTGGATGTGCAGGTTCTGGTCGACCGTCAGGTCCGCGTCCAGGGCGCCGTGCTGGAAGAGCATGCCGACGCGCCGACGTACCTCGTGGGGCCGGCTGACCACGTCGGCCCCCGCGACGACCGCGCGACCGGCGGTGGGCCGGGCCAGGGCGCACAGCATGGCGATGGTGGTCGACTTGCCCGCGCCGTTGGGCCCGAGGAAGGCGAAGCTCTCGCCCTGCCGCACGTCGAGGTCCACCCCGCGGACCGCCTCCGTCGTGGTGCCCTGCGGTCCGGGATAGCTCTTGACCAGGCCGCGCATGCTGATGGCGCACGCGGGCTCGGGGTCCGGGTGCGCGACGGGTGTCCTGCCGAGGCCGGTCGTCACGAGGGAGTCCGGTGCGGGGCCGTCGACTCCTGCGGGTCGTTGCATGGGGTCCGCTCCTGGTCGACGTCGGGTCGCTGCATGCGGTCGGGTCCTCGTCCGGGTCTGATGCCTCCCGCGGTCCACGGGTCCGCGGATGGGGGCGGGTCCGCACTCCCGGCACACCGGCCTCGCTCGACCGGTCGCTCGACCGCGAGGGCCCAGGGATCGGTGAGGTCGTGAGGCCGGTGTGCCGGGAGTGTTCGGCTCGCAGAACATCCGGCCGGCGGCTTCCCGGGGTGGACCGCCGGCCGGATGGTGGAGCCTGTCGGTGCTACGCGCAGCTGATGCCGATACAGACCGTGTTGAGCAGGGTCAGCAGGCCGACGCACTCGCACGTCGCGGCGAACGGCGCTCCGTCGACGCCGACGGGGTCGGTCTCCGGAAGGGCGTGGAGGTGAGCCAGCAGTTCGATGTCGTTGTTCTCCATGGGTCTCTCCTTCGTTCGGTGAGCTGGCGACAGACTTCCTGCCGCTCAGACCGGCCTCTGGACCATCCAGTGCCGGTGGTCTGTGTGTCGGGTCCGCAGGAGGAAGGCGAGGATTCCTGCGGAGCCGTCGCTCCAGCTGGTCGTGACGTCCCCGTACTCGTTGGGGAAGACCACCTGGGCGTGTCGTCGGGCCCTCTCGCTGACGATGAGGCGGGCCAGGTCCTCGGCTTCGGCGCGGTGGACGGGGTCACCCGTCAGTGCGGCCATGTCGAGGAGGAAGTCGCCGTTGCCGGCCAGGCCGTGGCACTGGCCGAGGGCGGCGCGGGAGGCGCGCTCGGTGACGGCGTGCGTGCTGCGGCGGGCGAGGTCGGCGAACCGCTCGTCCCCGGTGGCCTGCCACAGGCGGACGAGGAAGCTGCCGATGCCCGCCGCGCCGTGGCACCAGTACGGCGCCGTGGGCAGGTCTCCGGCCTGGGCGGGCCATTGGGCCGTCTCGCCGACGCGTACGGCGTCGGTCAGCAGCTGTTCGCCGACCTCCACCGCCAGGTCCATGTGCTCCGTGCGCTGCGAGACGGTCGCGGCGGCCAGGAGGAAGCAGGCGATGCCGGCCGCTCCATGGGCGAAGCCGAGGTAGCGCTTGCCGTACTCCGCGGAGACGGCCTCCGCGGGAATCGGCCAACTCGCTCCGGACCGGTCCCGGTCCGCCGACGCGGTCAGCCGGTCGGCGGCCGCGACGGCCACGTCGGCGAAGCGGGCGTCACCGGTGCGCTGCCACAGATGGACCGCGGCCAGTCCGCTGCCCGCGCTGCCGTGGGTGATGTCGTGGTGGGGTGTCACCTGCTGCGGGGCCCGTGCCAGCGCGAGCGCGTGGTCCCTGAGCCCCGCGTCGTCCACGGCCTGCCCGGCGTCGAACAGCGCCCAGGCGGTGCCGAGTCCGCCGAAGTGGAGGCCGGGCCGGGTCGAGCGGAGGTCGGTGCGGGCCGCGATCCAGTGGCCCGCGGTGGAGAGCACCTCGGGCAGCCGGTCGTCGCCGGTGAGTTCCCAGTACCGCGTGAGCACCGCGAGGACACCGGCCGCGCCCTGCTGGACCGTGCAGGGGTCCGCCTCTCCCGCGAGGGTCGACACGGGCCACAGCCGGCTCTCGTCCGCGGGGGTCATGGACGTGATGAGGTGGTCCACGATCCCGGCCACCGTGGCGTCCACCTCGGCCGTCCGGTCGTCCTGCCGGTTCTCCCCGCCGCTGTCGTCCTGGCCGCGGTCGTCCCGTGGCTCGACGCGGGCGTCGCTCCGCGCCGGCCGGGCGGCCCGGTCGTTCCGTGGCGGGGTCGTGTCCGCGGTCCGGAGGGCCTCGCGCGCCCGGGCCGGGTCCCATCGCTCGGCGGCGTCGTCCTTCATCAGCCCGAGGATGATCTCCACGAGGGAGTCGGTCAGCCGCAGCGGTCCCGCGGAGGCGGCGAGCCATGCGGCGAGCCGTTCCTCCGTGGCCTGCGTGGAGGGCTCCTCCGGGAGCAGGTGGGGAACCTTGCCGGCCAGCACGAAGCACACGGTGGCGCCGAGACTGTAGTAGTCGGCCGTCGGGCTCACGGGGGCGTCGGCGAGGCGCTCGGGGGCGCTGAAGCCGGGGGTCCCCACCCGGGTCGGCAGGGCGGTCTCGTCCTCCAGGACCGCGAGTTCGAGGTCGATCAGGCGCAGTTCGCCGTCGGGACGCACCATGACGTTGCCCGGTGTGAAGTCCCGCAGGACGCAGCCCCGGGCGTGCGCGGCCGCGACCAGTTCCACCAGCCGTTCGACCTGCGTGAGCGCGTCGACGCGGTACGTCTCCGCCCCGGCGTCGCGGAAGTGCTCGGCGACCCACGTCTGCAGGGTGACGCCCGGCACTTCCTCCTGAGCGAGGAAGAGGTGCCGACCGTGCTCGAAGACCGCCAGCGGATCCGGGGCGAGTCCCGTGCCCTTGAGCTTCTCCAGCGTCCGGGCCTCGGCACGCAGCCAGTCGCGGACGTCGTAGCCGGAGGCGTCGGCCTCGACGTGCGGCCTTGCCTCCTTGATCACCACGGAGGCGCCCGTCCGGACGTCGCTTCCCCGGTAGACCCCGCCCTTGTTCGTGTGCCGGATCGCCTCCCGCACCGCGAAGCGACCGCCGAGCAGCACCGGAGCCTTCGCGCCGGCCTTCCCGGCCGACTCCTCCGCCCCGGCCGGCTTCTTCGATCCGTCCGCCCCGTCCTCGCCGGCCGCGGCGCGGGGCACCACGGGAACGGTGGCGGGGAACGGGCTGACCGCCCACGACGGGGGAGCGTACTGACCGGTGCGCTTGTCCTCGACGGGATTGCCGTCGGGGTCCTCGATGATCCAGACCAGCAGACCGTCCTCCGAGAGCCGCCTCCGGCCCACGAACGAGCCGTACCGGTAGTGCACCAGCGAGTGCACGGCGTACGGCTGGTCGGACAGGATCCGGGGGCCGGCCAGACCGGCGGTGGCCGCGTGCAGCTCCTTGGCGAGACGGGCCGCCTCGGCGTCGGAGGACGGATAGACGGTGATGAACTTGCCCGAGCTGCCGCGGGGTGTGGCACGGGAGTTGAGCGCGCTCACCTGGTCGAGCGACCGGGCGAACTTGAAGGCGGACTCTCCCCGCAGCAGCACCTCCAGGGCCTTGCCGAGGACGGCCGGCGCGGAGGCGGTCGTGGCCGACACGTGCAGCTTCCACCCCTGCTCGCGCGGCGTCCTGGCGCCGGGCGTGAGACGGCACCACATCTCGTCCGTCCGGACCGCCCAGAACTCGCCCGTGCCTGTGGCGCTCAGGGCTTTGCGGAGAAGGCCTTCCAGTTCAACTTCGGTAACCTGGCTCGTCATTCGCGTCCTTTTCAACGGTGTGGTCCGCTGATCGGAAAATGCCCAGTGGCATATCCCGACCAACACATCGCCGGTCCTATTCACCGGATCCGGCGAGCGCACGGCGTGACGGCTTCAGATCATGAATGCGCCCAGCGCAGAAGGGGGCTCACGAAACCCCCGGATCGGAGCGCACGCATCCCTCCTGGTCCGAGCGACTTTCGGCCCAGGCGCACGGCGCGGATCACCGCTCCCGCCCACGCGGGCGCCGGCGCACCCGCAGCTCAGAACCCGCTCGCGGGCACGGAGAGCGACGGAGGGCGTGGGTGGAAAAGGAAGGGGCAGTGGCGCACTTTCGGCCACCCCGCGCCTTCACTCGATCGTTTGTCGGAATGTGTCGAGCTGGCGTGCGTCGAGCTGACGCATATCGAATGACCGAGCGATGGACACCTGTTCATCGGCTATCGCGGCCGCGCATCCCGCCGCGAGCGCTCTCCATGACCCGCGGACACGGCGCATCGGACCGTGAACACGACGATCCGGGCGAGGAGCAGGGCACCTTCGCCCGCACGAGGGCGGCCGGCGGCTTCGAGCCGGGTCGCGATGCGCGGTGAAAAGCTACGGAAGGATGGAGTCCACGTACCCGCCGTCCACACGCAGCGCGCCGCCGGTCGTGGCGGACGCCTGCTCGGAGGCGAGGTACACCACCATGTGGGCGATCTCCTCGGGCTCGATGAGCCGTTGCAGCAGAGACTGCGGCCGGTACTCGCGCATGAAGACGCGCTGCGCCTCGTCCCACGGGAGGGACCGGTCCACCAGCTCGTACACGAAGTCCTCCACGCCGCCGGTGTGCGTCGGGCCGGCGATGACGGAGTTCACCGTGACACCCGTGCCGGCGGCATGCTTGGCGAACCCGCGCGTGACCGCGAGGAGGGCCGTCTTGGACATGCCGTAGTGGATCATCTCGGCGGGGACGACCACCGCCGAGTCGCTCGCGATGTTCTGGACGCGTCCCCAGCCCCGCTCGGCCATGCCGGGCAGGTACTGGCGGACGAGGCGCACCGCGGCGAGGACGTTCACCTCGAAGTAGCGGCGCCACTCGTCGTCGCTGATCTCCAACGGGTGGGCCTCGCCGAAGACGCCGAGGTTGTTCACCAGGATGTCGACCCGGGGCAGTGCCTCGGCGGCGAGCAGCGCGCCCTGCTCGGTGGCGACGTCGGCCACGACGGGGACGAGGTCCGCGTCGGGGTTCTCCGCTCGCAGGGACGCGATGGCGCGCTCGACGCGCTCCTCCGTCCGCCCGTTGACCCCGACACGGGCTCCGGCCCGGGCCAGGCCGGCGGTGATGGCCGCGCCGATCCCCTGGGTGGAGCCGGTGACCAGCGCGGTACGTCCCGTCAGATCGATGAGCATGGCCGGACGTGCTCCTTGCAGAACTCGACGAGTGCTTCGGTGACCGCTACGCGTCCCCTGTACCCCGCCAGCGCCGACGACCACCGCAAACCCCCGCACCACCCTTCGTACGGCCCAGTGTCGGCGCCCCCGCCCCCCCGGCGGGTGCGCCTCGTCGGACGCCGGGCGGCCGGGTGGCTCGTCACCCCGGCCACCCGGCTCCCGCGCGGAAGCGCGAGGTCTCAGTAGCGGAGCAGCCCCGCGTCGATCCGCTCCCAGGCGCTGCGCAGCTCGGCCAGCCGCGCCGCCTCGAAGGGCGCCCGGTCCGCCTGCTCACGGGAGTCCTCGGACAGGTCGAAGAGCTGGTCGCGACCGGACTTGCCCCGGTAGTACTTCCAGTCGCCGCGGCGCAGCGCCCGCTCGCCCCGCACCCGCCAGAAGAGGTCGCGCTCGGGAACGTCCGCGCCGCGCAGCAGGTGACCGGCCAGGCTCGTGCCGTCGAGGGGGTACGCGGCGTGGGGCCGGGCGCCGGCCAGGTCGAGCAGCGTCGCCGTCCAGTCGGGCGAGAACACCGGCAGATCGCTGACCTGGCCGCCGTCGATCCGGGCGGGCCAGCGCAGGATCGAGGGGACGCGGATGCCGCCCTCCTGCAGCGACCCCTTGTTTCCGGCGAGCGGCCAGTTGTACGAGAAGCGCTCGCCGCCGTTGTCGCTGGCGAAGAAGACGAGCGTGTCCTCCTCCTGGCCGGAGCGCTTCAGCGCCTTGAGGACCTGCCCGATCGAGCGGTCGAGGTCCTCGACCATCTCCTTGTACTTCTCGACGGACCCGCCGTCCTGGTGCCACAGGGCGGAGCGGTCGCCCGCCTTGATGCGGCGGACGATCTCGTCACTCGCCTCCTTGTCGCCGTCGGCGATCCAAGGCCAGTGCGGGGTGGTGAAGTTCAGGTTGAGCAGCCAGGGCCTGTCGTGGTCGCGGCCGACGTACTCGGCGGCCCGCTCGGTGAGGATCCGGGTGTAGTAGCGCAGGTCCTTGTACTCGGCGTCGCCCTCGTAGAGGTCGTACTCGCCACCGAGGCCGAGCTTGGAGTAGTACTCCAGGGCTCCGCCGAAGTTGCCGAAGAACTCGTCCCAGCCGGACCGGGTGGGGGAGTAGTCGGGCAGGTAGCCGCAGTGCCACTTGCCTATGAGGGCGGTGGCGTAGCCGGAGTCGCGGAGCAGCGAGGCGAGCGTCGGGTGCGTGGGTTCCAGTCCGACGGACTTGTCGGCGATCGGCTCGGCCAGCCCGCCCTTGGTGCGGCCCGGATAGCGGCCGGTGTAGAGGCTGAAGCGGGTGGGGGAGCAGGTCGCGGACCCGGAGTAGGCGTCGGTGAAGCGGACCCCGTCGCGGGCGAGGCGGTCCAGATGCGGGGTGCGGATGTGCGGGGAACCGTACGAGGAGAGGTCGGCCCAGCCGAGGTCGTCGCCGAGGATGAAGAGGATGTTGGGCCGACGGGAGTGCCGGCGCGGCTGCGCGGCCCGGAAGGGCCGTTCGCGCGTGCCGGCGGTGGGGGCCGCGTGCGCGGCGGAGGCGGCGGTGCCGAGGGCGGCGGCAGCTGCGGCACCGGCGGCGACCCCGCCGAGGGCGCGGCGGGACAGGGGCGTGGACATACGGGTCTCCAGGGAGCGGCGCGCGGGCAGGCCTCCGGAGCCCGGCGGACGGGGCGGGCGGGAGGGGCGCGCAGGCGGGGTGGGTGGGAGTAAGGGCCGATCAGTGGCAGCGACAGACAGCGCTCGCGACACGGACGAGGTCCACGTGCCGGCGCTGGAAGGTGGTGACCGAGAGATCACGCAGGGGGTGCATGGGGCAGGAGTCTGGTCGAGCCACAGGAGGGCGTCAACGGCGTTCGGCCAGGTTGACGCGCGTAGTTCGCATGATCGACACACCGCGAACGCGAGGGCGGGCGCCGGAGGAGCGCCGGACGAACGACGAGACGTCGGGCGAGAGCGCTGTCGACGCTCCGGCCCGACGTCGCCGCCCTCGGGGCGGATGCGGTGTCGGCGGGGTGGGGTGAGGCGTAAGGGGTGGGGCGGAGGCGAGCCGGGTCAGGCGACGGGCGCGGTCGTGCCGTCGGACTCGTGCACCACGGGGTGAACCGTCTCGGCGGGCGGGTCGGCGGTGCGTCGCACCCATACCCCGTACAGGGCGGCGGTGACCAGGAGTCCGACGATCCACGAGATGTCGGCGCCGTCGAGCCTCTTGGTGATCGCGCCGGTGTAGAGCTTGGTGGCCAGGAACGGGATCTGAACGGCGACGCCCAGCACGTAGCAGGTCAGCGCGGTGAGGTTCCAGCGGCCGTAGCGGCCGTCCGGGTCGTACAGGGCGGGGATGTCGACGCGTTCGCGGGAGACCAGGTAGTAGTCGACCAGGTTGATCGCGCTCCACGGCGTGAACACCATCAGAATCAGCAGGACGAAGTTCTTGAAGTTGTTCAGGAAGTCGGCGCTGGCGGCCAGCGCGATGACCATCGACACGGCCGTGAACCCGACGATGTAGGCGGCGCGCGCGGCGGCCGAGATGCGCGAGCGGCCGTCGAAGGCCGTGACGGTGGTCAGGATCGACATGAAGCCGCCGTACGCGTTGAGACAGTTGACGGTCAGCTTGCCGACGACGATCACCAGGTAGATCAGGACGGCGAGGACCGCGGGTCCGGCGAGCTCGCCGAGGAAGCCCACCTGGTCGCCGAGGAAGCTCTTCCCGGCGACCGCGGCCGTGAGCGCACCCAGCGTCATGGCCCACTGGGACCCGATGACGGAGCCGGCGAACGTGGACCAGAACGTCGCGCGGGTACTCGTGTCGCGCGGGAGGTAGCGCGAGTAGTCGGCGACGTACGGGCCGAAGGTCAACTGCCACCCGGCCCCCAGGCCCACGGCGAGGAGGAACGTGGCCGGCTCGAAGCCCTTGATCCCGACGTGCGCGCCCACGTCGTACTGCGTGAACAGCCGCACCAGCAGGTAGCCGAGGCCGAGCACGCCGACGACGGTGGCGACGCGGCCCGCGATGTGGATGAGCCGGTAGCCGGTGACGGCGACCACGGCGGTCAGGGCGCCGAAGAGGAGGATGCCCACGTTCGTGTTGTCGATGTGCAGCATCTCGGACAGCGCCTGGCCCGCCAGGACGCTTCCGGTGGCTGCGAAGCCGAGGTACATCAGGATGACGAGCAGCAGCGGCAGGACCGCGCCGTGCACGCCGAACTGGGCGCGGCTGGAGATCATCTGCGGGACGCCGAGCCGCGGTCCCTGGGCGGAGTGCAGCGCCATCACGATGCCGCCCAGCAGATTGCCGAGCAGCAGCGCCGGTATCGCCCACAGCGCGTCGGCGCCGAACACGACGGCAAGGGCTCCGTCGACGATCGCGGTGATCTGCATGGTGGCGCCGAACCAGAGGGTGAACTGACTGCGCGGCGTTCCGTGCCGCTCGGCGTCGGGGATGACCTCGATGGTGCGCGTCTCCATCGAGAGACGCTCCCCGGGGGTGTGCTGGACCGGCATGGTGAGACCTCTCCCGCAGCGATTCGGGTGTTTCCGGACGAGCCGCAGCCGTCGATCGTGTGCTGCGTCCGCCGAATCTGGCATAGCGATGAACAGGTATCAAGATTCTGAATGGATAATTTCAGCATCTGGTCCGTCTCGTATCCGTCTCCGGGCGGCGCCATGCGCTCGCCGCCACCGCCGTGTGCCGCGCGCCCGCGCCACGAACGGCCACGAGGCGAACGGCCCCACGGCGCCCGGCCACCCGTGTCGGACGCGTGGCCGGATCTTTTTGCCGGACCGGCAAGAATCACGTCATGGGAGCGACCGGACAGTCCATGGTGGGTCCGTGACCGAGAACATCGCAGCGGGACGGCCCGCGACCGACGCCCACCAGCCCATCGACGCCTACGTGGGAGACCCCGCGGTGCGGGACGAATGGGACAGCCGGTACACCGACCGGGAGCGACTCTGGAGCGGACAGCCCAACGGAGCGCTCGTCGCCGAGGTCGCCGGTCTCACCCCCGGGCGGGTGCTCGACGTCGGCTGCGGCGAGGGCGCGGACGCCGTCTGGCTCGCCCGCCGCGGCTGGGACGTTACCGCTCTGGAGGTCTCCGGCGTCGCCCTGGAACGAGCGGCCGGACACGCACGGGACGCGGGCGTCGCCGTCCGGTGGGTGCACGCCACGCTGACGGACGCGCCGCTCCCGCCGGCCTCGTTCGACCTGGTCTCCGCGCAGTATCCGGCCCTGCTGCGCACCCCCGACGCCGCGGCGGAGCGGGCCCTGCTCGGCGCCGTCGCCGTCGGCGGTGTGCTGCTGCTCGTGCACCACGCGGGAATGGAGGACCGGCAGCCGGACGAGAGCGGCTTCGACCCGGCCGACTACGTCTGGCCCGCGACCGTCACGGCGCTCTTCGACGACGACTGGGTGGTGGAGGTCGACGAACAGCGGCCGCGTGTGGCACCCGACGGCGGCGCCGGTGCGCACCACACCGACGACCTGGTGCTCCGCGCCCGCCGCCTGCGCTGACCCCCAGGCCAAGACGCCCGACGAGGCGGCACCGGCACGGGTGCCGCCTTCCCCCCTCGCACGCACGTGCACCCCGGCATGACGTACGCCTCCCGGCGTCGGGCGGTACGTCGTCGTCAGCGGCGGTCGGGTCGACGCCACCTCGACGATTCCCGCCGACCTACCGGCCCGGCGGCCCTGGCCGCTGCGGCCAAGGAGTGAGTTACGCGCGTAACCGGGGATCCCCCGAGGCAGGTGGGACGGGCGGATCATAGGGTGGCCCCATGCCTCGTACCTCTCCTGCCGTAGCGCTTGACGCCCTCCTCGCCGGTAACGCCCGCTTCGTGTCCGGCACGCCCGACCACCCCAACCAGGACGCCGCCCGCCGCACCGAGCTGGCTCCCGGCCAGGACCCCTTCGCCGTGATCCTCGGCTGCTCCGACTCGCGGCTCGCCGCCGAGATCATCTTCGACCAGGGGCTCGGCGACCTCTTCGTCGTCCGTACCGCCGGCCACGTCCTGGGGACGGAGGTGCTGGGCAGCGTCGAGTACGCGACGAGCGTCCTCGGCGCCAGGCTCGTCGTCGTCCTCGGCCACGACTCCTGCGGCGCTGTCGCGGCGGCCCGTGCCGCCGTGGAGGACGGCTTCGCGGCCGGTGGCTTCATCCGTGACGTGGTGGAGCGCGTGACGCCGAGCATCCTCGCCGCCCGGACCGCGGGGCTGACCGCGGACGGGGACATCATCGACGAGCACATCCGACACACCGTGGGCCTGATGCTCGACCGCTCCCGCCTCCTCTCCGAGCAGGTCGAGTCGGGCGAGGTCGCCGTGGTCGGACTCGGCTACGCCCTGTCCGACGGCAACGCCCGGGTCGTGACCACCCGTGGCGACGTGCGCACCGACGCGGCCGCGGTCGACGCGGGCTCCTCGGCCTCGTGACCGCACGCTTCGACTGCTCCGCCCCGGAGACCCGCGAGGCCGGGCTCCGTGAGGCCGCGGAGGCCCTGCGCGAGGGCCGCCTCGTCGTGGTGCCGACGGACACCGTCTACGGCCTCGCGGCCGACGCCTTCGCCCCGGAGGCCGTGAGTGCGCTGCTCGGGGCCAAGGGACGAGGGCGTCACAAGCCGTCGCCCGTCCTCGTCCCCTCCGTCCCGGCGCTGCGACAGTTGACGGACGAGCTGCCGGAGGACGCCCGGAAGCTGATCGACGCCTTCTGGCCGGGTGGACTGACCCTGATCGTGCGGCACCGGTCGAGCCTTGCCTGGGACCTCGGTGAGACCGGGGGAACGGTGGCCGTGCGCATGCCCGACCACGCCCTCACCCTCGACCTGCTGTCCCGGTCCGGGCCCCTCGCGGTCTCCAGCGCCAACCTGACCGACCGTCCCTCCCCGCAGGACTGCGACGCGGCGCAGGGCATGCTGGGAGACTCGGTCGCCGTCTACCTGGACGGGGGTCGGACCCCCGGGGCGCTCTCCTCGTCGATCGTCGACGTCAGCGGCGACGCTCCCGTCCTCGTCAGGGAAGGGACCCTGTCCTCCGCGCAGCTCCGCACGGTGGTACCCCACCTCACCGTGCGCTGATCAGGCATCCGTACACGGGTGGCCTCCCCCGGGGAGGCCACCCCACGGTCTCGCCCCGCGCCGTGCCCCCGGGGGCACCCCATGTTCCGGACCGGCCCCGCCGACCCCCTCTTCTGTGCGCAGAATACGGGTGTGCAGAGTTGGATGCCGCCGGAGCGCGGATCGTTCGTGGGCCGGCAACAGGACGTCGCGACGCTGATCGCGAGATTACAGACAGAACGGCTGGTGACGCTGGTCGGTACGGGCGGCGTCGGCAAGTCCCGCCTGGCCGAGCGGGCCGCCGGTCTCCTCCCGCCCGACGCGTTCGAGAGCGTGCACTGGGCCCCGCTCTGGTCGCTGGGCAGCAGGTCTCTGCTGACCGCGCTGGTCGCCGATGCCTGTGGGCTCTCGGACCATTCGTCACGAGATCCTGTCGACGCCCTGACCGCCTGGATCGGCAGCCGTCGCATCCTGCTGATCCTGGACTCCTGCGAGCATCTGATCACCGAATGCGCCGCGTTGCTGGAGGCGCTGCTCGCTGCCTGTCCCGCCCTGGCGGTGCTGGCGACCAGCCGGGAGCAACTCGCCGTAGCCGGCGAACGTGTCGTCCGAGTCGACCCCCTGGCACCGGACAGCGACGCACTCGAACTCTTCACCGAGCGGGCGGCCGCCGCCGGAGTCCGGTGGGAGAGCGCCGAGGACCGCGTCGCCGCCGCCGAGGTGTGCCACTGGCTCGAAGGCCTGCCACTGGCCGTGGAGTTGGCCGCCGCACAGCTGCCGGAACGGTCGGTGCGCGGCATGGCCCGCCTGCTCTGCGACAGGCTCGCGCTCGCCGAGCAGCCGGACAGCACCGTCCAACCGTCACGGCACCGCGTACTGCGGACCACGATCGGCTGGAGCCATGAACTCTGCGAGCCCACGGAGCGGCTCCTCTGGGCCCGTCTGTCGGTGTTCCGCTCGCACGCCACCCCGGACGAGGTCGTACGGGTGTGCCGGGGCGGCCCGCTGACCGACGGGCTGGTCGCCGAGGCCATCGAAGGGCTACAGCGCAAGAACCTGGTCTCCGTCGACGGGGGCCGTCTGCGGATGCTGGACACCGTGCGCGAGTACGGGGCGATGTGGCTGTCGGAACTCGGTGAGACCGGCGCCCTGGCCGACCGGCACGCGGACCACTTCGACGGGGTGGCCGCGGCCGCCGACCGGGAGTGGTGGGGACCGGATCAGGCGGCCGCGTACACGCGGCTCTCGGAGAGCCATGCGGACCTCTGCGTAGCGCTGGAGCACTTCCTGGCCACCGATCCGCCGAGGGCGGCGACGATGGCAGGCAATCTCGGCTTCTTCTGGGCATGTTGCGGCTACCTCCACGAGGCCGGGCACTATCTGGAGGAGTGCATGCGGGTCGCCGACGCACCCGCGGGTGTCCTGGCGAAACTGTCCTGGTCCCTCGGCGTGGTCCGCTGCCTCCGCGGCGAGTACCCGGCAGCGGCAGACCTGGCCGAGCGGACGCGTACCGAGGCCCTGCGCGCCGCCGACGAGACGTTGCTCGCGGACGCCGCCTATCTGCAGGGGCTGCTGATGCTCCTGCGCGGCGAGCCCCAGGAGGCCATGCGGACCGCGGACCGGGCACTGGAGCGAGCGCATGCCACGCCCGCCGCAGCAGCCCGATGCCGCCTGGTCCGCGTCTTCGCCCTCACCGCGTCAGGCGCCGTCCAGAGCGCCCGCGCCGAGGCCGAGGCGCTGCGCGCGGAGTCGGTCTCCGTGGGAGAGCACTGGACCCGTTCCTACACCGAGTACCAGCTGGCCTTGATAGCGCTGCACGAGGAGAGGTCCGCGGAGGCCGCCGCGCACGCCAGGGCCATGCTGCGGGACAAGCGGCTCATCGGTGACGCCTTCGGCCTGGGCCTTGGCCTCGACCTGCTGGCGGCCGCGATGGCGGCCCTGAAGCAGGGCGACCAGTCCGCCGTCGCCTCCGGAGCCGGGCAGGTGTTCTGGGAGATGGTCGGCCATCCCCAGCGGGGCACTCCGGAGCTCGGCCCCCTCCGTGAAGGCGCCGAGTGCGCGGCACGAGCGCAGATCGGCAACTCCGCCTACGACAGGACGTTCACCCTGGCTGCCCTCACCGACCCGTTCGCGACCCTGACCGACGTACTCGACGCCGACTGAACGCCCTTCCACGTGGTTCGCCTGGCCGCCGGCACGACCGGAAGCCCGCCAGGCGAACCCCGAAGAGGGTCAGTCCCGAGCGACCTCCTACGTCTATGTCGAGGCCTCTCTGGTGCGCAACCGCGTGACTCTTCGGGTCCCGGTCACGAAGTGCACGTCCGCCAGCACTCTCTGCGGGGCAAGGGTGCTGTCGACTCGCACCAACAGCTGTTCGAGGGACGGGAGCACGGAGTCGGGGGAGGCGTCCCGTCGAAGGGCGACCGTCATGCGCAGGCGCAGCCGACGGCGCTCGCGGCCGATCCTGGTCCGGCACCCGGCCACCCCACTGACCTTCAACGCCTCCTCCGTGACGGCCCTCTCCAACGCTCTCCGCAGCGTGACCGCGTCGCGTGTCCTCAGGGTGAGCTTTCCTCTGGTGCCGTGCGTCAACTGACGAACGCACCAGGTCGCAAGGAACAAGCAGCCCAGCGCCGCTGTGGTGGTTGCGACTGCCGGCCACCACTCCCGGGACCTGAACCCGCGCAGCGTCTCCGTGACGCGCCCCTCGCCGAGCACGCCTCGGGCAGGCCACCACGATCCGAACGCGTCGACGTGGGGGAGCGCGAACACCACCACACAGCCGAGCACTCCCAGACCAGAGAGGCCGAGAACCACACGATTGGTCAGCATGAGCTGCCGTGCTGTCACGATTCGGCCCCCTGTCTGATCGTGGGTGTCGGAGAGTCGTCCTTCGGGCGTCTCGGGGCACCGAAAGGCGCGCCATCGGAGTCCTGTGGGCGGGCGGGGTCGGGCCCCGGGGTGGGGCCGGGGTCGAGGCCGCGGCTTGGGCCGGCCTTGCCATGCTCCGTCGGGTCCGGGTCCGGGTCCGGGTCCGGGGCGGGGGTTGAGCTCGCGTGCGGTTCAGGTTTCGCCTGAACCGCCGGGGGCGCGATGGTGTCGACGACGACCCGGAGCCGAGGCGGGCGTACCAGTCGGCATGCGGTCATGGCCTGCTGGGCGGCGCCCTGCGCCTCGGCAAGGGCCGTCTCGCGGTCCCCGAACATCAGCGTCGCTCGTACCGTGGCGGCGCGCCGGTTCATCCGCACCCTCAGGTGCCCGATGCCCTCCACAGCTCCCACGGCATCACGGAGGAGGCCCTCGATGACCTTCCGGTCGACGGTCGATGTGAGAGCCGGCCCGGAGGAGACCGTCCAGCGTCCTCGATGGCCCGGGAGGAGAGCCAGCAGGATCAGGAGGACGGCGAGGCCGACCGCTGCCCCTGCCGCGAAGGCGAACAGGAGAGGTCCGAAGCCATGGTCGGCTGCCCAGGTGACACCGGCGCGCCACCACGCTATCAACGGGCGCCCATGGAGAGGGAACCCAGCGATGTCCAGCGCCAGCGCGCCCAGGAGCAGCGAACCGGCGAGGGCCAAGACCGCCATGGGGCCCCGTCGCTGAGACCAGCACCTGCGCGGACGCCGTGCTACGCGTGCTTCGCCCCCCTCGACCCCTTCGGACAGAGCCGGCGGCCGGGGGACCGGCAAGGTCAGCCGGGTGACCCGGACACCCGGCCGCTCGCACGGGAGCCCCGTGAGTTGTCCGGTGCGTCGGGCCACATGGTCCTGTAGCCCTGCCACCGTCTCGGCCAGGGATTCGGGCCGGTGCAGCCGCACCTCAAGACTGAGGTGCGCCGAGTGTCCCCGCAGCCTGGCCGTCAATCTCTGCGCCGAACTCCCGGCGGACAGGGCCTCCGAGGCCGCGCCGACGGCGATCGCACGAAGCGCCTTCTCCGAGACTCGGGTGATCCCGCGCATCCGGGCCTCCGTCACCGCCGGCCCCTCTCGATGGTCTCCCGAAGGTCCTGAACGCGCCCGCCGCCGTCGAACCAGGCACCGATCGCCCAACCCAAGCCGCCGAACAGGGCCACGAGGAGGAACGCTCCCACCCCTCCGAAGAAGGCCGCGAATCCCAGGGCTACCCCGGCGGCCATCCCCGTGAACGCCTGACTCATTGCCGATCCTCGTTCCACTCGTCGAGAGACATGTCGAAGGACAACCCCACGCGCCCTCACTCCACCCGGGAGTCCGCGGCGATCTCGCTGTCGTCCTCCGGCAGGTGGACGTCGTTGATCGAGATGTTCACCTCGACGACCTCCAGCCCGGTGATGCGCTCGACCGCCACGATGACGTTCTCCCGGACGTCCTGCGCCACGTCGGTGATCGGGACGCCGTACTCCACGACCAGCTCCAGGTCGATCGCCGCCTGACGCTCGCCGACCTCGACCTTCACGCCCCGACCGACGTTCGGCCGCCCACCCGGCACCCGCTCGCGCACCACGCCCAGAGTGCGGGACAGACCGCCGCCCATGTCGTGCACACCCGGGATCTCACGGGCCGCCATGCCGGCGACCTTCACGACGACGACGTCCCCGATCGCCGTCCTGCCCCGCTCCCCGACCGGCAGATCGGCGGGGCGGGAGGACTGCCGCTGTTCCCCGACCGCGCTCGGGGACGCGGCACCGTCCGAGCTCTTCTGCAGGGCGGACGGGTTCTTCGGTGCGGTGGCCGTGCTCGTGGTCATGGTCTTTCCTCTCGTCGAGCGTCGCTGAACTGTTCTCACCCGTATCGACCCGAGCGGTGGAGAGCTGTGACGCGGAAATCGTGACGAGTTCACGCGCCTTCCCCCGCGGCGCGTCCGACGGGCCGCGCCGGCAGGGCGCTCCGCTCCGCTGTTCGGGGTGACGTCCGTGGTCCGTCGGCGTTCCCAGCGCGAGGCCGTGCATCCGGGTTCGCGCCTGCCACGAACTACTCCGTAACGAGTGGAGCCCATCGGTGTCTCACTGGTGAAGGCGAATGAGAGGAGCCGCCCAGTGACGGGCGTCGGCACACGCATCACGCCAGCGGACATCGGCCCCACCGAGGGAGAAGTCCTGCTCGTGACCAGAGCGGTGGAGGGAGACGAGGAGGCGTTCGCCGTGCTCGTCGAGCGCCACACACCCATGCTGCTGGGCCTCGCGACCCGCTTGCTCGGCAGCCGTACCGAAGCGGAGGACGCCATGCAGGAGGCACTCATCAGCGCATGGCGCAGACTGCCCGACTTCCAGGGCCGCTCCGCCTTCGGGACCTGGCTCTACCGCATCGTCACCAACCGGTGCTTCAACGTACTGCGGGGCAGGACCGTCGCCGTGCCGCTGGAGACGGCGGGCGACGTACCGGCGGCCGAGCACGCGGTGTCGCCCGCGAGGATCGCCGAGGGACGGGACGCGGTCCGTGAACTGCGCGGGGCACTGGACCTCCTCTCCCCCGAGCAGCGGGCCTGCTGGGTCTTGCGAGAAGTGGACGGACAGTCCTATGAATTCATCGCGGAGGCGGTCGGCATCAGCCAGGAGGCCGTACGGGCCCGTGTATTCCGCGCACGACGATGTCTGACACAAGCAATGGGGGCCTGGCGATGAACGCACACGTCACTCCGCCCGCCGACGACCTCGGAGACGAGGACACCCGACTGCCCTGCGGGCAGCTGATCTCGGAGGTCTGGGACCGGTGGGAGCGGCAGGAGCACGACGCCCACCTGGCGGCCTGCGAGCACTGTCGCCACGAGGTGGAGGACCTGCAACGACTGGAGTCGGCCGTCCAAGGTCTCCGGGAGGAGACGGAACCGACGGGCGCGGACGTGGACGCGCTGACGCGCCGAGTGATGGACGTCGTCCGTCTCGAGCTGCGCCCGGGGCGGCCTCTGCCTCTCGGCGAGCCGGAGGAGAACCTCTCGATCATGGAGGCGGTGGCCGCCCGTACCCTCAGAGAGGCGGCCGAGACCGTTCCCGGAGTCCACGCCGGCTCCTGTCGGCTCGAACTCACCCCGCACGCACCCGAGATCGCGGTTCGGATCGAGGTGCACGCACCCGCGGACGGGATCCTGCCCGAGATCGCCGAGCGGATCCGATCTGCGGTCCGGACGGCGGCGACGGCCGAGCTCGGCATGTCGGTCTCACCGGTGGACGTGCTGATCAGCGACCTTGTCCGTCCCACCGACGACCAGGAAGGCCGGTAGCCGTGACCGCTCCCCAACCCCTCACGCGCGCCGCGCTCGCGGAGGACATCGCCCGCACGGCCAGAGACGTGCCAGGGGTGGCGTTCCTCAGACCGGGCCTTGCGGGGCTGCTGCGGGCCGGGCGATCCGCCACCTCAGGGGCGACGGCCGTCACCTCGTCCTCGGCAGGAGTCCGACTTCGCGGCGGAGCCGGTGCCTCGCCCTTGGAGGTGGAGGTCCGGCTGGTGGCCATGCGGTCGAGGCGCACCGTGGAGGTCGCGCGGGCCACCCGCTCGGCGGTCGAGGCACGGCTCGCCGCGCTGCTGCCGGAACAGTCGGTCGAAGCCACGCGGGTGAGTGTCACCGTCACGGGACTCGTATGACCTGCCCCGCCGCACTCCCGGCCACGGTTCGTGGCCTGCCACCGGACCTCGCGCTCCCGGCGGCAGGCCGTACCGACGTCAGAAGTGAGGTGCGGGCATCGTCAGGATGAGGTGAAGGGCGACGGTCCACACGCCGACGGCCGCAGCGGTCAGACGCAGCCTGCGCTTGCGCTCGGGCGAGACGGGATCGAACCCGCCACCCACGGGCAGGGCCTCAAGGTCCACAGCGCGTCGTGTGATGCGTTGCGCCGGTACCGGTACCGGCGCGCTGCGCACCCCTGGCTGTGCGGGTCTGCGGGATGTGTCAGCACGGGCAGGCCGCAAGGGGGCTCGTACGGCAGACCGGGGAGATGGCGCGAAGGGGCCGCTCTCCCCGGATGCAAGCCCCGAGGCGAGCCCGCCCAGAAAGGCTGCGTAGGCGGCGCGACGCTTCCCGGTGGGAGACGTTCGTCCCGATTCCCAGGACCGCACGGTTGCGGCGGTCACACCGAAGGCATCGGCGACCTGACGCTCGGACAGCTGCCATGCCAGACGCAGAGCAGCCCTGTCGGCGGGGGAGGGGAGAGCGGGCTTCGCGGACCGGATCCGAGGCCTCGGCGGGCGTTCCTGGATGTGCGTGTGAGTCGTCATGACCTTACGACAGAACCGATCTGACGATGTGATGAAGAATCAGAAACAATGCCCCGTATGTCGTAATCGTGGGAGTCCTTTATGGAGATGAAACTGGCGCTACGGCATCGTCCCCGGCCGCTGAGGCGTCATCGGGGCCTTTGTCGGCAAGGGCCGCCGGTCGGGCCGACCGAGTTCGGCTGCGCATTACACGGAGAGCCATCGGCTGTCCGTGGTCCCGAACGCTTGTCCGGTACAGCGATTAGTCTTCCCGCCATGGCATTGCGACCTGAAGAGTTCTACGACCACGCCCTCTCCGCCGCCGATGCGGAACAGCGTCTTCCCCTGGCCCGTATGACGGGGTGGAGCATCAGCCCGTTCGAGGCGGAGGGGCTGCGTGTCTCGCCCCTGCGCCCACCTGTGGTGCCCGAGCCCCCGCGACATGGAGAAGAGCCATCGGACTGCGACTCGTGCCGCGACCGGGAGGACGGCCTTTGGTTCAACGACCGCTGGCGGCTCACTCGGATCAAGGGAGTCGGCGTCCCTCTCGTCCTCATGCTGCATCCGCTGGACCACTACGACATGGCCGACCTGCCGGACGAACTGGCGGCCGAACTCGGGGTCCTCTCCGCCCACATAGTCCGTCATGTGCAGGCCCTGCCCCACATCTCCCGCGCGCACGTCTACCGCATCGGGGACGGGGGAGCGCATCTCCACATCTGGTTCTTCGCCCGGCCCGAGGGCCAGACCCAGTTGTACGGATCGTGGATGCCGGTCTGGGACGACCTGCTTCCCGAGTACCCGGCCGATGTAGCGGACGCGGACGCGGCGACCGTGGCCGATGCGCTGGTCGCCTCGATCGGCGGACGTCTCGGGGCTGCCGAGGAGGCGGCGCAGCCCGCCTGACCACCGGCGGAAGCCGCTGCGCGGCGGCTGTAAGGAACGCCGTGCGCCGGTCCGGCGGGGGAGTCCCGCCGAACCGGCCCCGGTCGCCCGTCACCTCAGCAGGCGGAGACCCACAGGTGGGAGCCGACCCGGTCGTTGACGAGCTCGCCCTGGCCGTGGCCGGGGCTGAAGAACCTCAGACCCGACGCGGCGAGGTCGGGGAGGGAGTGCCCCTGGTGCAGGCAGACCCAGGAGCCGTTCCAGTCGGTGTCACGGTAGAGCTTCACGTCCTCGGCGACGCCGGGGTAGCCGTTGTTCCAGACGTCCGAGATCTTGTCCCGGCAGCCGGCCCAGTTGGCGTTCGCGCTGTTCCAACGGCAGTGGACGCCGCCCGCGTGGGGGTGCTCCCAGGCGTAGAGGAAGCCGTCCGGGGCGGCGGCCGCCGCCGGGGCGACGGCGGCAGGAGCCGAGACGGCCGCGGATGCGGCGACCACGGGAGCGGCGGTGGCGGCCTTGGCCGTCGCGCCGCCGGCGTCGGCGACCGGGGCGGTCAGCAGGGTGAGGGCTCCGACGGTGAGCGCCGTCGAGAGGGCACGGGTGATGCGCATGGTGGTTCTCCTTCGTGTCTGGGGGGATCTCGGTCGCGGGAGTGGACGGAGATGGGTTCGATGGTGTGACGGGGTTGAGGAACCGAATGGGTCGATGGGTCGATGGATCGATGGGTGGACGGGGGGCGATGGCCGGGCCGTCGTTCGTGCCGGGGCCAGCCGGCCGTCGACTGCCTCGGGCAGTCGACGGAGCTGAGGGGCAGGTGTCTCAGGCCTGCGGGCCTGCGTCGAGAATCCGGCGGGCGCGGGGCAGCGCGGCGGCTCTCAACCGGTCCCACGTCTCGACGTCCGCCCGGTACTCCTCGGCCAGGAGCCGGCCGTGGTGGGAATCGAGACGCCGGGCCGTGGCGGACAGGCCGGACTGTCCGGCGCACCGGACCTCCGTGAGGGCGAGGCCGATCTCCCGGTCGTGCCGCAGAGGGTGAGCGGGGGCGAGAGCGGCGGCACGGGCGGCCGCCGGTGTGGGAAACGCGTGCCCGGCACGCCCCATGCATCGCTGCCACACGCCGAGGTCCTTCGTATAGGCGGCGTCGGCGACGACCCGGCTGCGGAGGATCTGTTCCAGCGTGTTCACGCGGGTCGAGGACCGGAACCAGGCGCCGAGATCTCCGTAGAGCCGATGCTGCGCCTCCGCGACGCAGCCGCGATCGCTGCGGCGTAGGGTGCCACCTCCAGGGAGCCGTACGGTCAGCCCGGTGGGTGACGGGCCGTTCGCGGCGACGAGGGCCGCCGACTTGCGGTGGGCCGGCAGCGCGGAGAAGTAGGCGTGGTTCGGATCGCTCTTCGCCAGGGCCGCCTGCCGGCGGCGCAGCTCGGAACCGTAGCCGTGCTCCCGGGCCCAGGCGGCATTGTCGACGACGTACGGGAAGAGCGTGGACTCCGACTCGTCCGCGAGGTGGAACGGACGGTACGTGAATCCGTGGCGTCCCATGCAGTCGCGCAGCAGCCGCTGCTCGGCGTCGTGAAGCAGACGGTCGTCCGCGGTGTTGCTCGATGCCCCGATGGGGCGGAGCGGGGGCGGTCGTTCGCCCGGCGCGGGGCCGCCGGAGCCCGACATCACGGCGGCGGAGAGGGCGATCGCGGTGGCTGTGACTGCTGCGGCGGAGACAAGGAGGGATCGGCGGTGGGCACGGCTGGTCCGGGTCATGAGGGATCTCCGGTGGAGAAGGCAAGGGCGTTGAGGAGAGGATGCGGTGACTGTCCGTCGGGGCGGCTGCCGAGATACGGCGAGCGGCGCATGCGGCGCTGCGGTCGCGGGGCGCACCGGTCGTCGGGCACGGAGGAGGAGTGCGTCCGGTCGTCGTGCTGCCGTCGAGCGGTGCGGCGGCCGGACAACCGAAGTCTGTGACGGTGGTCGAGCGGGCCGCAAGCGTGTCCCGGCTGCTTCGGCCAAGTCGGGATCAGGACAGCGCTGACCTGCGGGGACGTTCTTGTCCCGGGACACGGGGCGGCCGGGACGGGCGCGCGGCGGAGGGGGCGGACGCCTGATGCCGACGCGCGGAGCTGCCAGGGGCGGGAAGGCCCGTGCTCACGGTCAGACTCCGTGCACAACAGCAGGGGCGAAGGAGACGGGGAACCCGATCAGGCTCCCGACGCGGGGGGCCGATCGTGCCGGTGGCCACGCAACGTGTCGGCCACCGTGTCGTTCTCGTGGTGTGCCCCGGTGTCCACGGTGTCGCCGGAGGTGCGTCGTCAACGGCGTCGGCCGCGAGTGCGCGGCGACCGGAGGAGAAGGAGTCGATCCGTGCACGACCGGATCAACCGAGGAGACGGCCTGCTCCGCGGTCGGGGCGATGAGCGAAGGGATCCGGGGGACGCGCGCGTCCGTGCGGACGGAGTGGCCGAGGGGGTGCCCTACGGAGTGCCGGCCTCGTCCGGAGAAGCAGTCGCGAGCCCCCGACGACCGCTGGGACTGAGCCGCCGGTGGCACGCCCTCCCCCGCCGGGGCTTCGCCGTATCGACGGCGGCGCTCAGCATGGCCGTATGCCTCGCCGCGTCCGCGACCGGAACCACCGCAGCACAGAGGCCCGGAGCCAGCGCCGCGCAGAAGCCCGGAACCGCCGCAGCACAGGCGACCGGAACCACCACAGCGCAGAAGCCTGAAACCGCCGCAGCACAGGCGCCCGGGACCAGCACCGCGCAGAAGCCCGGAGCCATCGCAGCGCAGTTCCCCCGAGCCACCCTGCCGGAGATGTACGGGGCCGACGAGCCGCCGCCGCGGTCTCTCCGAGCTGCCGCGATGCCCCCGCGTACCTCCCGTTTCGCCGCCGTGCCCCGCGGCGCGGCCCGATCGGGTACGACGACGGCCACGCCCACCCGAGCCGATGCGACGTCCACGGCGTCCCGCGCCGACCCCGCCCGGGCCGCGCAGCACCACCCGCGCAACCTGACCCCGATCACCCCCGTCCTGGACCGGGAGTTCGCCGACCCGGACGTCGTGGTGGTCGACGGCGTCTACCACGCCTACGCGACCAACGTCGCAGGGCGGAACGTCCAGCACGCCACCTCCACCGACCTCGTCCACTGGACGATCGACGAGAACGACGTCCTGCCGGTCGTGGGCGCCTGGGTCAGGCCCGACCCGCCGCACGACGTCTGGGCGCCGGAGGTCTTCGACAACGGCGACGGCTTCACCCTCCAGTACACGGCGCGCGACCGCGCCGGCGGACGCCAGTGCATCGGTGCCGCCGTGGCGCCTTCCCCCGAGGGACCGTTCCGGCCGGTCGGCGGGTCATCCCTCGTCTGTCCGACGGAGGCGGGCGGTGCCATCGACGCGTCCAGCTACACCGAGAACGGCACCCGCCACCTGCTCTGGAAGAGCGACGGGAACTGCTGCGGACTGGACACGTGGCTCCACATCCAGCCCGTCTCCTGGGACGGCACCCGCGTCACAGGAGAAGCGGTCCGGCTCCTGAAGCAGGACCGCGACTGGGAGGGCGGTCTCGTCGAGGCGCCCACGCTCGTCAAGCGGGACGGCCGCTACGTCCTCCTGTACTCGGCAGGCGACTACCGCACCGGCGACTACGCGACGGGGTGGGCCGTCTCCGACACCCTCGCCGGCCCCTACGTGAAGGGGAACGAGCCGCTCCTCACCACCCGGTCGTTCGCGGGGGCGATCGGCGGACCGGGCGGCCAGGACGTCGTGACCGGCCCCGACGGCCGGGGCCGGATCCTCTTCCACGGGCGGGGCGCCGACCCGTCACGACGTGCGCTGTACGTGGCGGACATCGGCTTCGCCGACGGCCGCCCGGTCGTCCGGGGCAGCAGGACGTCGTACGAGGCGGAGCTCGCGCGCGTGCACCGGGCCGCGGTCCGCGACGCGAAGGACGCCTGGGGCGGCCGGGCCGTCGGGCACATCGACGAACCCGACAGCTTCGTGGAGTTCCGGGTGTACGCGGCCTCCTCGGGCACCCACGCCCTCACGATCCGCTACGGCAACGGTTCGCTGGACGCGGCGGGTGCGCCCGCCGCCGCCACGCACACCCTGACGGTCGGGGGAGTGGACGCGGGCGTGGTCCACTACCCGTACACGGGCTGGGACGCGTGGCAGCAGCGTGAGGTCCCGGTCGAACTGCGCGAGGGGTGGAACACGATTCGCCTCTCGAAGGGCGACCGGCACACGGAACTGGACGCCGTAGAGGTGGCGTGAACCCCGCGCTCCTGCCGCCAATCCTCTTCTCTCAAGCCCACCTCTGGCGCACGGTCCGGTCGCAGGTCAGCACCTGCAGGCCCGCCGGGCTGTCGTCCAGGCAGCGCCGGGACGCGGTGCTGCGCACCTCGAAGGAGGCGTCGCTCCCGGCGCTGACGGTCCACCGCTGGGTGGCGGCCGGCCCGCACGGCCCGGTGCGCAGGCCGTCGGCGCCGTGGTCGAGGCACTTGCCGGTCGCGTGGTTCCGCAGCTGCGCACCGCCGTCCGCCGCGGTCCGGACGGTCCAGCGCTGGTACGACATGCCGTTGCACGGGAAGGAGCGGGTGCCCTTGTCGAGACTGTCGTCGAGACACGCTCCCGTCGCCCGGTTGACGAAGATCCGGTCGTCTGCGCGGGCGGCGGACGAGCCGTGGCGGGCGGGCGGCAGGTCGTCGCCGGACGTCGGAGCGTCGGGCCGGAGGAGCACCGCGCTCCCGGCGCCCAGTGCCAGCCCGACGAGGGCTCCGACCAGCGCCCAGGCGGTGCGCCCCGGGCGGAGCGAGGAGAGCGGCCGACGGGCGGTCTCGGTGGAAGGCGTCTCCGCGGGGGCGCCGCCGGCCCCGGGCGGTGGCGGTGCCGCGTCGCGCTGACCGGCCCGGCCGCCGTCCTGGCCGGGCCGGCGCTGGCCGCGGTCCGCCGCTTCCCACAGGTGGCGGAACTCGGCGGGGTCCCCGTCCAGCGCTCGGCACAGGTCGTGCACGGTGGACCACGGAGGGACGGTGCTGCCGCAGAAGTACCGCGACAGGGACGAATCGCTGATGCGCACGCTCTCTTCGAGGGCGCGGAGCGTGCGTCCGGAACGACGCTGGAGGTCGCGCAGCGCCCTGCCCAGCGCCACGGCCGGTTCCACGTGGTCAGAGCGGTCCGCAGCCACGAGGACGTCCTTCTGTTCGGGGCCGCGCACGGGGATGAGGTCGACCGGGCACGCGGACGTGCACCAGGGTGTTGCGGCGGTTCAGACCGTAGGACCCGGCCGATCTTGGTGGCAACCGGATCCACTCTCCCGGCGGAGTACGACGTCGGCGGTTGACGTGCCACGGCGCGCAGACGACCGCGGGTGCAGAAACCCGTACGTGCAGAAGCCCCTACGTGCCCGGCTGTTCGTCCAGGGGTGACGGACGGGGACACGGTGGTGGACCGGAGGGCCTCCTGACGAGGCGTAGACGCCGTTCCCCCGCCCCGAGAGAGGCCACCGACACCGGCGGCCTACGGGCCGACCCGGCCGGTCAAGGGCGGAGCCCGATGTGCTTGAGGGCGACCGTGCTGAGGTCGGCGATGGCGTCCGGATCCCCCTGGCGCCAGGCGTCCGCCCATCCGCCCGGCGGAACCGGCAGCTTGGCCAACGCGCGCGGAGGACCCGTGAGAGCGCGCAGGGCGAGCAGATCGGCTCCGCCGGGCCCCTCGGCGAGGCGGCGCAAGGTGCTGCTGCGCCGGATCCACAGCAGGCGGGGCGGGAGCCAGAGCAGGAGCACGAAGAGGACGGGAAGGACGATGAGCGCCGCCGTGATCACATCGGCGACCTGGGTGACGGTCTCCTGGAGCGAGACGCCCGCGTCGGCGATGCCGGAACCGGCGTCGGCCGCGGCCTGGAGCGGCTTCTTCAGCACCCCGCCGATGAGGGGGACGTCCGACGCCGCGTCACCCGCGTTGCCGAGGTTCTCGGCGAGACTGTCGCCGGAACTCTCCACCTTCCGCCCCGGCTCGGCCAACAGCATGATCGTGTCGCGGACGGCGAGGGCTGCCCAGACCGCGGCGGCGATGAGGGCCACGGCGATCAGGTCCACGAGCACCTGGAGGTTCCGACGTGCGGGTGTCTGGGCGTAGAAGCGCAACGGATGACTCCCGTTCGATGCGTGGCGTCGAGGAGGCCCGGCCGCCCGGGCCGCGACGCGGCCGACCGGTCGTCGGATTCAACTCTTCCACGGCGCCCCACGCGCAAACCTGCGGCACATGAGTCACGCGGTGCGCGGGGGCGGCGGGGACGCCGTGAGGAAGCGGCCGCGGGGGCTCGGGCCGGCTCGGTGCGGGTGCCGTGGAGGGCGGGAGCACCCGTCGGGCCGGTAGCCTCCTCTGATGCCGCGTCACGTCGGGTGGCCGGGCTGCCGACGGAGGCAGACCTGTCTTCGACCACGGTGGTCTCCCCTGTTCCGACCTATTCCGGTTGCGGACGCCCAGGTCGGGTGCGGGAGGATGCGTCGATGAGCGTGGAGAACAGCATGGAAAGCAGTGTGGCCGAGGCCATGAAGCGGGAGTTGCAGTTGCTGAGTCCGGCCGGGCGGTCGTCCCGGGAACTGGCCGAGCAACTGCTCGATCCCGAGTTCGTGGAAGTCGGTGCGTCCGGGCGCAGATGGGATCGCCCGTCGATGATCGCGGCGCTGCCGGAGATGCAGGGGGCCGCCGACGAGGGCCCGCAGTACGTGCCCACCGAGATGACGGGCACGGTGCTGGGGCCGGGACTCGTGCACCTGACGTTCGAGACCGTGATCGACGGCAGGCGGGCCCGCAGGAGTTCGATCTGGCGGAAGCAGGACGAGGAGGCCGGGTGGCGCATGTACTACCACCAGGCCACGCCCGTACCGGACGCGTGAGCGGTCGGGGCCGCCGCGGGTCGACGGAGTCGCCGTCGGACGACAGGGGCAGCGCGCGGCTCCGAAGCCACACTCCCCGTCAGCTTGCGGAGGTGGGCATGCCCGGTTCTTCCCCTCGTCGCCGGAGCCTGATCGAGGCGGTCGCCTTGGTCGCGGCTGCGCCGGCGAGTCAGGTCGCCTGGCTGGAGAGGTACGCCGTGCCTCCCGACGAGATGGCTCTGGGCTTCGACGACGGGTTCCGCCTCGTCGTACGGCTCGTCGAGGACGAGGAGCTCAGCCCGGAGGCGGTGCCGCTGCTGCGGATGATCGACGAGGTCTTCTGCGAGATGACCGAGGACGCCACCCCCGTCGATCGGTGGACCATCGATGCCCTGTCTACGGACGCGGGGTGGGAACGCGCCCGGCGACTCGCGCGAGACGTCCTGGCCGTGGAGGGAGAGACGGACGCACAGCCGCCGGACGCCTCCATGGTGTGGTGAACGCGTCGCGCACGCACAGGGGAGCGGCCCTCCTCCTGAGGATCGACCCCCATTCGCTCTGCACGGCGGCGCGTGGTCGGGCGGGCCGGGCGGTCGGTGAGATCGGGGCGGGATGCGACAGGGCTGTCACAGGGTCTCAAGATCACTTGACCGGAGCCCGGCGCAGGGCGGGACAGTGGTCCGTCGATCACCCGAGCGGGCCGCCCGTGGCTCGCCGGCCGGGGAAGAGGATCGGAAAGGGGGAGTTCGCATGGCCGAGCGCTGTGTCGTTCTCGACATCGGGGGAGTCCTGGAGATCACGCCGGACACCGGCTGGGTGGCGGCGTGGGAAGAGCGGCTGGGGCTGTCCCACGGCGCCGTGCACGAGCGGATGCGTGACGTGTGGCAGGCCGGGAGCATCGGCACCATCGGCGAGGAGGACGTGAACGAGCAGGTGGCGGTCCGTCTCGGGCTCGACGCCCTCCGACGCGAGGCCTTCATGGCCGACCTCTGGGCGGAGTACCTGGGCACGCCGAACGACGTCCTCATCGACTACGTCAAGGGGCTGCGCGGGCGCTGCCGGCTGGGCATCCTGAGCAACAGCTTCGTCGGTGCCAGGGAGAGGGAGACGGAGCGCTACGGCTTCGACGACGTGGTGGAGCAGATCGTCTACTCCCACGAGATCGGCATCGAGAAGCCCGACCTGCGCGCCTTCGAAGCTGTCTGCGCCGCCTTGAGCGTGCGGCCGGAGGACTGCCTGTTCGTCGACGACGCCGCGGCCAACATCGCCGCCGCCCGGGCGGCGGGCATGCGGACGCACCTCTTCGAGGACAACGCCCGGACCATCGCGCGCATCGAAGCCCACCTGGAGGCCGGGTCCGCGGCGCCGCCCCGCGCCCTGCCCCTCACATGACACCGGGGACTCGACCGCTCCTCCCGTCGGACGTCTCCGGGGCGGCGAGCCCACGCGGGTGCCCTGTACCCGCCCCGCGCCCCTTAGGTTAGGCTGACCTTGCCTGACGTGCGGGCTCGGAGGTCTCCGGGACGCGGCGCGGCGGGTGGAGCCCAGCGGACGGATCGGGTAGAGGCAGGGTGCAGGTGAGAGACGGTGACCGGGCTTGTGCTCGTCGTGTGCCCGGTGAAGCGGTACGCCCCTCGTGGGTGACGGCGGACGCCGGTAGTGCGTCCGCGTCCGGGGCGAGGCGTCGTGGATAAGATCGCGCTCACGGCCGGAGCCCTCTACGTCATCGTGCTGCTGCGCGCCGGAGGCACCTTCGCCGTCGGATGGCTCGCCGGTGCCGGGGCCCGGCGCAGCAGGTTCGCCGACCGGCTCTCCTCGCCGAAGTTCAAGCGCGCCGAGCGCGCGATCCAGCGCTGGGGTGCGCCGGTCGTGGCCGTCTCCTTCCTCACGGTCGGCTTCCAGACCGCCGCCAACTTCATCGCGGGCACCCTGCGCATGCCGCTGCCGCGCTACCTCCCCGCCCTCTTCGTGGGCGGAGCGGCCTGGGCGCTGGTCTACGCGACCGTGGGCATCGGCATCGTGGAGATGCTGGGCAGGCTCTTCGCCGAGCAGACGGCTCTCGGGGTCTCCGTCGTCGCCGCCCTGCTCCTCGCCGTGTGCGGTGTGGTGGTGTACCGCCGCAAGCGGTCGGTCGCGGCCTCCGGCGAGACGCCGGCCGACGAGGCGTAGGCCTGTCCGGACTGCGGTGACTCGCCCATGCGGCGGTGACTCGTCCGCACGGCCGTGACTCGTCGGGACGGCTGTGACTCGTCGGGACGGCGGTGACTTGTCCGGACGGCCATGATTCGTCCATGCGGCGGTGACTCGTCCAGGCGGTCGTGATTCGTCCGGGCGGGGGTCACCGGGACCCGCCGGAGGATCGCCCCCAGGCAGACGACAGGCCGGGTAGCCCCGACGCGGCCGGGTGGTTGCCCGCCGGCCGCATCGGCGTGCCGGCCGCAGAGTGACGGCAGCCCCGGGTCACCCGGTCGCGGGCGACACCTCCATGTCGATGTCCACCGTGGCGTACTCGTTGACCACGTACGCGCTCGCACCCTCCCAGAGGCTCCGGTCCTTGCCCGTGCGGGCGTCGAGGATGACGCCGTCGGCATCGGCGGCGGCGTAGACGGCGCCGTGGAACGCGTTCTGGACGTCGGGCTTCTTCCGCGCGGGGTCGTCCTCGGAAATGGTCCACAGCACCTCGCGGCTCCGCGCGTCGATGCCGCGCGCGGTCTCCTCGGTGTCGCACACGATCACGGACCGCCGGTCGTCGAAGCACTCGATGAAGCTGCCGTCCGGCGCGCTGGGGACGAGAGCGCCCGTACGGCTGTCGCGCAGCGAGCCCGCGACGAAGAAGCCGCCTCCCACCTGCTGGACCTCCACGGCGGTCCCGCCCTCCTGCTCCCAGCGCGGTGAGCCGTCGGTGAGCGCCAGGCCCGTGAGGGCGAGATCCTCCTGCGGGGAGTGCCAGCCGTCGATGGCCTGGAAGGACGCCTCGTCGCCGAGCCGGGCACCGATGACGACGCCGCTGTCCACCGTGCCGCCCGCGAAGGCGTCCTTCTGCCAGATCACCCGGTGGCTCTTCAGGTCGACACCGTAGGTGGTGGCGCTCTCGCCCCGGTCACTGCCGGAACCGCTCGTGTCGGTGAGGACCCGCACGGCCGCCGTTCCGCCCTCGGCTCCGATCACGGCCGGCTCCAGATCGCCGACGGTCGCCCCCTTCGGCGCGGGAAGCCGGATCGTCCACGACACCTTGCCGCTGTCCGCGTCGACAGAGCGCAGGTAGACGTCGGTGCGGTCGCGCTCGGTGCCCGCGCCCTTCGTGTAGTCGGCGTACGCGAAGAGGACGCCCGTGTGCCCGTCCTGCCGGGCGAAGACCGGGGGAATGGTCTGGTCGTCGCTCGGCTGGCCCTCCTTGCCGGTGTACCAGTCCTCGCGGCCGAGAGGGGAGGCCCAGAGCTTCTGCCCGGAGTAGGTGTCGTACGCGTCGAGGGCCTCGGAGGTGCGGTGGTACAGCGTGGGCCCGAGGAGGGCGAACCCCCAGTCCTTGATGTCCTCGTCCACGGGCAGGGGGATCGCCTTCCCGAACCTCACCGGAGGATCGAACGCCTTCGCCTTCGACGCGGCCGGTGTCCCGGCGCCGGAGGACGCGCCCGGGGCCCCGGAGTCCGCGTCCGTCCCGGACGCGCCGCCGGAGCAACCGACCAGTCCGCCGAGCGCAGCCGCGATGGCCAGATGTATGACGTGCCGGTGCGTGGCTCGCACGGGGGATCTCCTCTTGTTCGATCAACTCCGCAGCAGCCTAGTGGGGTTGAGCTTGCGCCGCGTTCGCATATATCGCCCGGCGGCGGGAGGGCCGGCGCTCATAATCGAGTGCGGGCGTCCCGGTCCGGGTGATACAAGGTCTCCGTGTCTGAGCCTCTCTCCTTCCCGACCCTGCTGCGGATGATCGACGAACGGTCCGCGGCGTTCCGCGCCGCCGTCGCCGTCGCCGCGGCCCCCACCCTCGACGCTGACGTCCCGTCCTGCCCGGGCTGGACGCTGTACGACCTGGCGAACCACCTCAGCGAGGGGGACCGCTTCTGGGCCTTCATCGTCCGGAACACCTCGCCGGGGGACGAACGCCCGAGTAAGGACGGGCAGGCGGCGCCCAGGGACCGCGACGCCCTCATAGCCTGGCTGGCCGACTCGACGGAGCAGCTGCTCGCCGCTCTGCGCGAGGTCGGCCCGGACCGGGGCTGCTGGGCCTGGTGGGAGCCGCTGGCCTCGCCGCACACGGTGGCCGCCGTGGCCCGTCGCCGCGTCCCGGAGTCGCTGATTCACACCTACGACGCCCAGTTGGCCTCCGGCACGCCGCGGGAACTGCCGACGACCGAGGCGGTCGACGCCATCGACGAGTTCCTCGCCACCGTCTGCACCGGCACCGTCCCGTGGCCGGGCGAGCCCGCCACCATGGACTATCACGTGGCCGAGGCCGGCTGCTGGCGTCAGACGGTGGACGCCGCCGGCTCCCGCTTCACCCGCCTCACGGCGGCGGAGGCCGCCGAGAACAAGCCCACCGCCGCCGTCCACGGCACGGCGAGCGAGATGGCCCTGCTCATGTACATGCGCATCCCGGCCGGTTCGTTGCGGATGGAGGGCGACGCGGGCCTGCTCAAGCGGCTGCAGGACGGGGGCTGAGAACCCCTGAGGCGAGGCCCTGGCGGCCTCACTCGTTCTCGGCCCGTGGACCCGTCGCGTAGGCCAGCGGCGGTGCGATCGCCCGTACGTCGGCCTGCTCCGCCACCCACAGCCCGATGAAGAGCGCAGCGGTCGCCTCCAGCAGGCCGGCGCGGTCCAGCCCGCCGCCGGCCACCGGCTCGCAGCCCAGGTCCCGCACCAGCGTGCGTGCCAGCGCGAGCGCCGCCTCGTCGTCCCCGCAGATCGGAACGGCCAGCGGCTGACCGTCGAAGACCGGCGGAGTCATCCGCCACACGTCCTCGTGGCACAGGTTGAACGCCTTCACGACGCGCACGCCCGGCGCCGCCGCGGCCAGCCGGCGTGCGGCCGACGGCCCGTCTTCCGTCAGCAGCCGGAAGCCGGGCCCGACCGGGTTGGCGCAGTCGAGCAGGACCTTCCCCCGCAGCGTCGCCCGAAGGTCCCCGACGACGTCCGTCCCCGTGCCGTACGGCAGAGCGGCCAGCACCGCCTCGCCGAAGCCGGCCGCCGCCTCCAGGCTCCCGTGCCCCGCACCGCCCCCGATGCGCGCCGCGAGCCGCTGGGCCTTCCGTTCGTCGCGGCCCCCGACGAACACCTCGTGCCCGGCCCGTACCCACTGCGTGGCCAGTGCGTCCGCCATGTTCCCCGTGCCCAGTACGCCGATCCTCATCGATACGCCCCTCTCCGTAGGTGGTTCCACCGCGTTCGGGGCGACACTAGGAAACCCGTCAGGCACCATTCGGTACGTGACGACCGACGCCTTCCTCGCCGACTGCCGCGCCCGACTCGCCTTCGACCTCCTCTCCCACACCTGGAACGCCGTGCTGATCTGGAGCCTGCGGGACGGTCCCCGACGACCGGGCGAGTTGCGCGAGCGCATCGGCGGCATCAGCCCCAAGGTCCTGACCGAGACGCTGCGGCGGCTGGAGTTCAACGGGCTGGTCACACGGAACGCCTACGCCGAGGCGCCGCCCCGGGTCGAGTACGAACTCACCGCCCTGGGGCGCACGTTGCTCGCACCGATCGAGGCCTTCGGTGCGTGGGCCTTCGAGTACGGCGACGAGGTGATGGCCGCGCAGGAACGCATGGGCGGGTGAGTGCCCTGCGTGTGACTCGGCGCGATGCGGACCGGGTTGACGCGCCGGGTCAGAACGGGCGGACGTCTCGCCCCGTGCCCGTGCGGAACTCCGCCGCGTCCGTGGGACCGGCTCCCCACTCCGCGCGCGGCGCCGATGCGCCGGGAGGTGCGGGCAGGTCGAGGATCTCCGCGGCGAACCGTGCCGCGAGCCGGTGCCAGAGGCCGGCGCCGCGGAGCATCGTGTGCCGGCCGGTGGGCATGCGGACTCCGCGGACCCGGGCTCCCGCCTCCTCGGCCCGGCGGAGGTACGTCCAGGTACCGGCGGCCGACGTCATCGCGTCCGCCTCGTCGTGCAGCGCGATGACCGTGCGCCCGGCCAGGTGTGACACCGGCTCATCCGGCGGGCACCAGGGCGCGAGCGCCACGACGCCCCGCACGTGCCCACCGTCCGCCGCCCGCAGTGCGGCCCGTGCCCCCATGGAATGACCGAGCAGGACGACGGGGAGCGGGCCGACGACCTCCTCTGCTTCGGCGAGCGCCTGCCGGGCATCGCCGACGGGTTCGGCCCGTTCGCCGTTCCAGCCGCGCATCCGGAAGCGGACGGACCCGACGAGGACGTTCGCCGTCCGGGTGCTTCCGCGCAGCGCCCGGGCGAACGGCCTCATCCGGAGCCCGGCGAGGTTCAGCGCGGGCGGGGGAGCGAAGGAGTCGGCGCGCCCTCCGTGCAGGAGCAGGACCACTCCCGCCGCCCCGCCGTCCGTGCTCGCGACCGAACCTACCTGCGGTTCGGGCAGGTCGAGCGCGCGGTGGGGGACACCGCGTCGACGATCGCTCATTCGGGGCCTTCCGTCGGTCGGTCTGTTGGTCTGTTGGTCTGTAGGCCTGTAGGCCTGTTGGCCTGTTGGCCTGTTGGTCTGTTGGTCTGTTGGCCTGTAGGCCTGTCGGTCCGTCAGCCCGTCGGCCAATCGGTGGCCGCCACCTCCTCTCCCGCCGCTAGCCCATCCCCGGCCGCGAGCCTCGTGGCGGGAGCGGGAAGAACCCGCTGGTCCGCGCCGCGTACTCGGCGAACCCAGGACGGTCGGCCATGTGCTTCTCCAGGAGGCGCTTGCCGCTGCCGACCGTGAGGAGCAGGGTCATGAGCACCGGTGACACCAGGACCGCGAGGGCCGGCTGCCATGCGGTGCAGGCGAGCAGGTACAGGCCCCACCAGACGAGGGAGTCCCCGAAGTAGTTGGGGTGCCGGGTCCAGCCCCACAGGCCGCGGTCCATGATCTTCCCGCGGTTCGCCGGATCCCGCTTGAACCGGGCCAGTTGGAAGTCCCCGAGGGCCTCGAAGCCGAGCCCGAGCGCCCACACAGCGATCCCGCAGTAGTCGAGCACGCCGAGGGGGCCGGCACTGTAGGAGGCGCTCTGCACGGGCAGGGAGATCAGCCAGACGAGGGCGCCCTGCCCGAGGTAGACGTTCCGCAGCGCGTACAGGGTCCGGCTTCCGGAGGCCTTGTCGAGGAGGGCCGTGTACCGGGGGTCCTCGCCGTGCCCCCGGGACCGCCGGGCGATGTGTGCCGCGAGCCGCAGTCCCCAGACCATGGTCGCGGCGGCGACGAGGAGCCGCCGGCCGTCGTCGCCGTGGCCGTCGGAGAGCAGCCAGGTGACCACGGCGACGGCGCTGAACGCGATGCCCCAGGCGATGTCGACGATGCGGTGCAGCCCGCGGCGCACGGCGACGGCGAAGGTCACGAGCAGCACCGCCGCCGCGGCGGCCGCGGTGGCGCCCAGGTTGATGCCGAGGGCTCCCCAGTCGGTGATCATGAGGGCGTCACCGGGGCGTACCAGTCGGTGGGGGTGTGCGGCATGGCCGACGTGCCCTCGCGGGTGGGCCGCACGGCGAGGATCTGGTCGACCCCCATGCGCCGTTCGGAGAAGGCGATCGAGGCGCCGGCCAGGTACAGGCGCCACACCCGGCCGGTGGTCGGGCCGACCAGTTCCTCGACCTCGTTCCAGCGGCGTTCCAGATTGGCGCGCCAGGCGTCGATGGTGGTCGCGTAGTGCTCGCGGATCGATTCGACGGAGCGGGCCTCCAGTCCGGCCGCCTCCAGCACGTCCACCGTGCGTCCCACGGGACGCATGTGCATGTCGGGGGCGATGTACGTCTCGATGAACGCGCCTCCACCGGGTGCCTGGGCGCCCCGGGACATCTGCTGGATCAGGACCCGTCCCTCCGGTCGCAGCGCGTCGTGCAGCTTCGCGGCGAAGGCGGGGTACTCGGCGTCCCCGACGTGCTCGCCCATCTCGACGGCGGAGGCGGCGTCGTAGCCGCCGCCCTCGATGTGGCGCCAGTGCCGCAGCTGCACGTCGACGAGGTCGGCCACGCCCTCGCGGGCGGCGCGGTCGGTGACGAAGGCGTGCTGGGCGCGGGAGAGGGTGACCGCCGTGACCCGGGCCTTGTGCTCCTTGGCGGCGTGCAGGGTGAGCGACCCCCAGCCGCAGCCGACGTCGAGCAGCCGGTCCCCGGGGCCGAGGCCGAGCTTGCGGCAGATCAGCTCGACCTTGTCGCGCTGGGCGTCGGCCAGCGTGTACGCGGGGTCGTCGGGGCGGGTCCAGTAGGCGCAGGAGTACGCCATGGACTCGTCGAGGAGCAGCGCGTAGAAGTCGTTGGAGAGGTCGTAGTGATGGCTGATCGCGGCGCGGTCGCGCGAGGCGCTGTGCAGGCTGCCGGTCAGCCGTGCCCGTCCGTCGGGGCGCTGCGGGCGCGGCCCGGCCGCACCCAGCCGCAGGGCGAGCGCCGCGGACGAGGCCAGGGCGGCCGGCCCCGGGCGCGCGGCCCCGCGGTCGCGGACGGTCCGGCCCGCCACGGACAGGGCGGCGGCGAGGTCGCCGTCGACGTCGAGGTCCCCGCTGACGTACGCCTCGGCGAGGCCGAGCTCGCCCGGCTGCCACAGCACCCGTCGCAGGGCCTCGGGCGAGCGGAGCACGACGGTGGGTGCGTCCGGCGGGCCCGCCTGGCTGCCGTCCCAGGCGCGCAGGCGCACCGGGAGCGGGCCGGGGAGGAAGTGGCCGAGGAGTTCGGCGAGACGGTCGGCGGCGGGCCTCATGGACGGGTCCCTTCGGTGAGGAGCAGCTGGCGCACGTCGAGGTAGCGGGAGCGGAAGCCCGCCTCCGAGTAGGCGAGGTAGAACTCCCACATGCGCTGGAAGACGGTGTCCATGCCGAGTGCGCCGACGGTGGCGCGCTGGGCGGTGAATCGTTCCCGCCACAGCCGGAGGGTCTCCGCGTAGTGCGGGCCGTACCCGTCGTCGGCGACCGTCCGCAGACCGGCGGCGGCGGAGTGCTCGGCGATCGCCGTGCGGGAGGGGATGAGACCGCCGGGGAAGACGTACTTGCTGATCCAGGTGTGGGTGGCGGCGGTGTGGAGCATCTGCTGGTGGCCCATCGTGATGGCCTGCAGGGCGATCCGGCCGCCCGGGGCGAGTGCGCGCCGGAGGGCCGTGAAGTAGGAGGGCCAGTACTCCGAGCCGACCGCTTCGATCATCTCGACGCTGACGACCGCGTCGTAACGCCCTTCGACGTCCCGGTAGTCGCGCAGCTGGACGTCGACCCGGTCGGAGAGGCCGGCGGCCTCGACGCGCTCGCGGGCGAGGGCGGCCTGCTCGGTCGACAGGGTGAGGGTGGTGACCCGGGCGCCCCGGGCCGCGGCCCGCAGGGCCAGCTCCCCCCAGCCGGTGCCGATCTCCAGCAGTCGGGTGTCCTCTCCGACGCGGGCGAGGTCGAGCAGCCGGTCGATCTTGCGGTGCTGTGCGGCTTCGAGGGACTCGAACCGGGCGGGGAAGGCCGTGAACAGGGCGGCGGAGTAGGTGAGGGTGGGGTCGAGGAACGCCGTGAACAGGTCGTTGGACAGGTCGTAGTGGCGCTGGATGTTGTCGCGGGCCCCGGCCCGGGTGTTGCGGTCGGCGGAGGGGCGGGCCGACACCCACAGGCCGCGGAGCCTGCGCAGCGGGGCGGGCACCAGCTCGTCGACGTGCTCCGCGAGGAGGCTCAGCGCGCCGGGCAGATCGTCGCTGTCCCACTCGCCCGCCATGTAGGACTCGCCGAAGCCGATGAGGCCGTGCCGGGCGATGCGGCGGTGGAACGCCTCGGGGTCGTGCACGGTCATGACAGGTCCGGCGGACCCCGGCAGGCGGGTGGGGACGCCGGGGACGCGGTCGGGCCCGTACGTCCCGCCGCGCGTGGAGCCGCCCGCGGGCCGTGTCAGGTCGAGCCGGTTCAGGGCGCCGTCGACCAGGTACCTGGCCACGGCCGTGCGCAGCGGCCCCGACGAGGGCACACGGGCCACGTCCGGCCAGCGGACGGCGTCGACGTCCGCCCGGGAGACCGCGAGGGGGGAGGCTGCGGCGCCGGGGCCCGACGGCGGCTGCGGGGGAATCCCGACCGGGCGGCCGGCCGGCCGGGATCGGTCCGTGGACGTGAGGGCGGGACGGGTCACGGGGTCATGCCTTTCTGAGGAGTGGGCCGGGGACGTGGCTGTACGGGCAGACCGCGCAGCAGCAGGTGGATGCCGTGCCGGCGGATCCCGGCCCAGACGGCGGCGGTGGACCAGGGCCTGCGGGCGGCCGCGGACAGCAGGGCGCGGGTGCCCGCGGGCCTGCGGCGGCCGCGGACGACCGCGGTGAACGCCCGGCCGCCCTCCTGCTCCAGGTGGACGCTCAGGCTCAGCAGCGGGCCGGGCAGCGGGAGCCGCATCCGGTAGCGGCCCTCCACCGCGAAGAAGGGGGAGACGTAGAACGCCTTGTCCGCCTCCGCCTCGTCGGACGCGTCGGTCCGCAGCAGGTAGCAGTGACGCTGTCCGTAGGTGTTGTGGACCTCCGCGACGACGCACACCAGGGCGCCGGAGGAGTCGTGGCACCAGAAGACGCTGAGCGGGTTGAACACGAACCCGAACACCCGGGCGTGCGCCAGCATGACGACGCGCCCGCCGTCCAGGTCGACGCCCTGGGAGGCGAGGTACGCGTCGAGGCCGGCACGGATGTCGGGGGAGGTGCCGGAGAAGTGGTCGCGCGCGTCGAAGCGGGCGAGCGGGCGCAGCGGCGGGGGAAGGACCGGCAGCCGGTCGAGGTCCACGCACCACAGGTACGTGCGGTGCCGGAACGCGTGCTGCAGCGGTGTGCGGCGGACGTGCGTGATCACGCAGTCGTACAGGGCCGCGGTGTGTTCCCCGCCGAGCGGGACCGCGGGCCTGGCGCTCGCCTCCGTACGGGTCACCAGCTCACCCCCAGCGACCGGGCGGCCGCCACACCGGAACGGCAGCCGTCCTCGTGGAACCCCCAGCCGTGCCAGGCACCCGCGTACGCCGTCACGCCCGTGTTGAGCAGGGGCAGTTCCCGCTGCGCCGCGACCGACGCGGTGGTGTACACCGGGTGCTCGTACACCATCCGCTCGACCACGCGGTCCGCGGCGATGCCCTCGTCGCCGCCCAGGGTGACGACGTAGCCGGAACCCGTGGGGAGGCGCTGGAGTCGTTCCATGTCGTAGCTGACGCGGACGGCCTCCGCCGACGGCGAGCAGTCGCTCATGCGGTAGTTCCAGCTGGCGCGGGCGCGCGGCGAGTGCGGCAGGAGGGAGGTGTCGCGGTGCAGGACGGTGCTGTTGCGCGAGTACGCGAAGGACCCCAGAAGACGCCGCTCGTCCGGGGTGGGGTCCGCGAGCAGGCGCAGCGCCTGGTCGGGGTGGGTGGCGACGACCACGGCGTCGTACGTCTCGGACGCGCCGTCGCGGGTGGTGACCAGCGCCCCGCGCCCGGTGCGGCGGACGCTCTCGACCGGGCTGTCGGTCCGGACGCGCTGGATGTGCTTCGAGACGGCCGCCACGTACGCCGACGAGCCGCCGGTGACGGTCTTCCACTGCGGGGAGCCGGTGACGGACAGCAGGCCGTGGTGCTCCAGGAACCTGAAGAGGTAGGCCGCGGGATACGCCAGGGCCGTGCGCGCCGGACAGGACCACACGGCCGCGACCAGAGGCAGGGCGAAGTGGCTGACGAAGTACGGGGAGAACCGGCCCTCGCGGAGGAACTCCCCGAAGGTGACGCCCGCGTGAGGCCTGCGGGCCAGCAGCCGGCGGGCGGCCCGGTGGAACACGGGGACCTCCGCCAGGAGGCGCAGGTAGCGGCCCCGCAGCGCGGCCCGGGAGGCGAAAAGACCTGCCGGACCCCGGGCGCCCGCGTACTCCAGGCCGCAGCCGTCGCAGTGCACCGACATGCTCATCTCGGAGTCCTGGGTGCGGATTCCCAGCTCCCGGAAGAGGCGGAGCAGGTGGGGGTAGGTGCGCTCGTTGTGGACGATGAACCCCGAGTCCACGGAGACGGCCCGTCCCCCGGGGCCCGTCAGCTCGTGGGTGTGCGCGTGCCCGCCCAGCCGGCCGTCCGCCTCGTACAGGGTCACCCGGCACGAGGCCGTCAGCACGTAGGCGGCGGTCAGGCCCGCAACCCCCGCACCGATCACCGCCACTTCGCGGTCTTCCATCACAAGCGCTCCCACCACTCGACATGCCGCCCGACTGCTGCGACTCACCTGTCATTCGCAGCAGGTCGGCGTTTGGATGCGTCGGAGTACGGAAGTTGATGAAAGCCGTCGCAGGCCGGGGGAGGGGCCGCTCCGACGCCCGGGCGGAGATCGGTACATGTCGGGCGGGCATTCTCCGCATCCGGGTCGAAGCCGGGTGATCGTGGCGCAGGCCGACCGCGCGTCGTCAGGAGCCGGGCGCTACCAGGTCAGGACTGCGATGACCTGCTTCCCGCGTTCCGAGGGGCTGACGAAGAGGTCCGCCCCCAGTCCGCGGATTATCTTCAGGCCGCGCCCGCCCGGCCCGATCCGCCGCATGCTGCCCCGGCGCCCGGACAGATCCGTCGACCCGTCGCTGACGGCCACCCCTGCCCGTCCCCGCTCCAGGCTGAAGGTGAGCGCGTATGGGCCGGCGGCGTGCAGGACCGCGTTGGTGACCAGTTCCGAGACGATCAGTTCGAGGTCCTCGGCGACCTCGCGGGGGCAGAGGCCCGCCTCCAGGGCCAGGAGCCGTGCGGCCGTCCGGCGGGCCTGGCGGGCTGCCTGCGCATCGGCGGAGAGCGGGACGTGCGCGGTGGCCCGGCACTCGCTGGACGCGGTGGCGGATTTCATGGTCGTTCCTCGCGTGGGCGACCCCTGCGGCCGACGGCCGGGCACGGGGACTCCGCGAGTCGGGCGTTCCCGAACGCTCCGAGGCCGGCTGGGCGTCGTGGGTGTCGGCTGGTTCCGGTGGCCGAGCGGCCGGTGGCCGAGGGAGGAGAGGTGGCTCGGGGCGGACCCGCGCCCGCATCCCCTCGTCCGGCGCGTACGTCTCACATGAGGTATTCGGCGCGGAGGGCCGGGCGGGTTGCGTCCAGGGAGCGGAATCTCGGCGGATCGGCCGCACGTTTCACGGCCCCGCCCCGCCCCGCGTCACCCTCCCCGCATCAGGCGGCCCGGTCCGCCCGGCGGCGAGGTGCGGTCGAGGGCGGGCGTGGCCTCTCCCGCGGCCGCCCGTCTTGCCTGGCCTATCGATATTCGATAGGTTCCCATCGTAAGTCGATGTAAGGGTGGGTCATGGGAAATCTCGCAGTGCGCGCGTTGCGCGCCGTGCTCGGGGTCGTGCTCGTCGGCACGGGGCTCGTGCAGGTGTTGATGGTGTGGATGATGGTCAGCGGGAACGATCCGGAGGACGGGTCGCTGCCCCTGACCCCGATGAGGATCATCGTGCTCCTGGGAATGGTCGCCGCGCAGGTCGCCCTCGTGTGCGTGTGGCGACTGGTGGCGATGGTGCGACGCGGGACGGTGTTCTCCCACGCGGCCTTCCGGTACGTGGACGGGGTCATCGGCGCGATCGTGGCGGCGGCCCTCCTGTGGTTCGCGGTCACGGCCGTCAACGCCCCGGGCCAGCGCGAGGACCCCGGCGTCACCGTGATCATGGCCGGGATCGGCGTGGCGATCCTCGGCGTCGCCCTCATCGTGCTGGTGCTGAGGATGCTGCTCGCCCAGGCCGTCGAGCGCGACGGCGAGGCCACCCGGATGCGGGCCGAACTGGACGAGGTCATCTGATGCCGATCGTCGTCGACATCGACGTGATGCTGGCCAGGCGGAAGATGTCCGTGGGCGAGCTCGCCGGGCGGGTGGGCATCACCCCCGCCAACCTGGCGGTCCTCAAGAACGGCCGCGCCAAGGCCGTGCGCTTCGCGACCCTCGCCGCGCTCTGCGAGGTCCTGGAGTGCCAGCCGGGAGACCTGCTGCGCTGGGAGGCGGAGGAGGCCCGGGAGGGAGACGAGCCCCTGGAGGCCGAAGGAGCCGCGGCGGCCGCGGACGGCTGACGGGCCGACGGCGATACCGCCGTCTCCCTCCTGCGGCCGGGCGGACGGGGATACGCTCGCACCGTGACCGACCTCTGGGAACCCACGGCGGCGGGCGTCCTGCGACTCCCCTCCGGCCGACTCGTCCGCGGCCGGGGGCTGCGCCGACCGCTTCCGCCGGGTCCGCGGCCCGCCTTCGCGCTCTATCTGCTCGGGCACAGACCGCCGGACGTCGCCTGGGAGAGCCGCTGGCTCCGCTGGCCCGACTTCCGGCTGCCCTCCGACCGGGCCGCGACCGTCGAAGCCCTCCGCGAGGCGTGGGAGCGCGCCGAGGGCGAGCGCGTCGAGATCGCCTGCGCGGGCGGCCGGGGCCGCACGGGCACGGCACTCGCATGCCTGGCCGTCCTCGACGGCGTGCCCGGCGGCGAGGCCGTCGCCTACGTCCGGGAGCACTACGCCCCGCGGGCCGTGGAGACGCCCTGGCAGCGCCGTTACGTCGCACGCTTCCCGTGACGGCGCCGGACCGCCCGGCCAGGCGAGACGCACGGCGCCTGCGCGACACGCGGCGTCACGGGGCGGCGGTGCCGGCGGAGGCGGCGGGGTGCGGCGGCGAACCGGAGGACGGCGGTGAGGTGCTCGACCCGTACGCGTACGCCTACCTCGCCGGTGGCGGGCTGCGGGTCGCGGAAAGCGCGGTCCTCGCGCTCATCGAGCGGGGGACGGTGTCCATGGCCGCCGCCCGCGTGCGCGTCGTCGGCGAGATGCTGCCCGAGCACCCGGTGGAACGGGCCGTACTGGACGCCTGCCCACGGAGCAAGCCGGTGGACGAGGTGATCGAGCGGGTCGCCGACTCCGGTGTGGTGGACGAACTCGCCCGCGGTCTGGTCCTCTTGGGCCTGGCGGGCCGAAGGCGGCGGAAGGCCAACCGGACCGGACGGCGCAGGCTCGCGGAGGCGACCGCCGCGGGACACGTGCCGCCCTACGTCCTGCACGCGCACGCCGTACGCGCCCCGGAGCCACCGCCCGACGCGGGAACCGGTGCCGGTCCAGGCGCCGACGACGGCCTGGGGCGGGCCCTCATCCGCATGGGCAAAGCCCTCGACGACGACCGAGGCCACGGCACGGAGGGCGGCGGTTTCGCCGGAGGCGGTGGCGGCGGGGGAGGCGACTGAGCACGACCCGCGCCCCGACCCGGATTCCGGCGGGGCGTCGCGCCGGGCTTCGGCCGGATGCCTGGCTAGGCCGGCGAATCACGCCGGTCAGTCGCTCCACTCCTTGAGGACCGCGGCGACCTGCCGGACGTCGATCAGGCTCTCGGCCACCTGCTCCACGAGGTCGATGATCTCGTCGGAGGTGGCGCTGACCGGTTGTCCGCAGGCGTGCAGATAGGCCGCGGCGACGACCACGCCGTACAGCTCGTTGGAGTGTTCCAGCGCCGGGACGCGGACGAACTGCTCCAGGAGCGCGGCCGCGCGGTGGTGGGGCTGGTCGTAGACGGGGATGTCCATCACGCGGAAGGCATGGCGCGCGCGGGCGGCTTCGAGGGCTCCCCAGTCGGAGATCTCCGGGTCGCCGGGGATCTCCTGCTGGGCGATGTCGAGCAGCCAGGAGAGGTCGATCTGCAGAATCACGCGAGGCCCGGGATCAGGCGGCGTCGCTGCCGCGGCCGGCGGGCCGGCCGTAGCGCTTGGCGAACGCCTGGCCGTGCTGGCCGACGAAGGAGCGGGCGCCCTCGATGAAGCGGGTGCGGGTGAGGTCGGCGTCCAGCACCCGGCCCACGTAGTCCTCGGCGGGTACGTGCTTCTCGGCTGCGGCGCGCTCGAGTGCCTCGTAGGCCTCGTCGCTGATCTCGATGCGGATTTCCCGTGCCATGCGTCCACGGTAGCGGCTCGGTGTCGCCCGCGGCAGGGGAAGGGTGCGACGGAGACGACGGGCGCGGCCGGGGCCCCTCGCTCCGGCGCGGGACGCGTTCCTACCCGCCGTCGAGCGGCGGTCCGATCACGCGGGCGCCGACCCGGTCGGCGATCCACTCCACCCGGTCCTCGTGGTCCTCGGAACGGAGGTAGAGCGTGTGGTCGGAGGAGGGATCCTCGGCGAGCTCGACATGGCGGTGGTGGAAGCTGATCTGCACGGCGGCGTACTTCCACTCCTCGCCGTGGCGCAGCTCCGGGATGGCCGGCCATCCGAAGGCGTCCCAGGTGAGCTGGAAGTGCGGGCAGAACTCCAGCACCGTACGGGCGATCCGGACCGCTTCCGGAGCGGGCACCTCCAGCGCGAGGTGGTAGTCGTCCTCCGCCAGCGGACGGTCCCCGGGCTCGGCGGCGTCGGCGCGGACATGCGAGGTGGTCGAGACGTCCGGGACGGCGGCCAGGAGCTGCCGGAGCTGTGCACGCCCGGGCACCCGTACCCACAGCTCGGCCCTGGGGCCCGATCCCTCGGTCAGGGACAGCAGCTTCTCGGCGAGCGCGAAGTGGGCGTCGAGGTCGTCCGTCGTCAGCAGGGGGTAGGCGGTGGAGTGTCCCATGGCCGAGATTCTGCCCCAGTCGGTGGCCGGAAGGCGTGGCCGCTGGAGCGGGGCCCCGCCGGAGCTCTGGACCTCGTCGCGTACGGCCGTCCCGTGCGCCGTGGAGTGCGTCGTCCCGCACGCCATCCCGTTACGGAACGGACCCACCGATGCTCACCATGGGAAAGCGGGTGACCGGCCCGGTGCGCCGTCGGCCGAGGAAACAGATGTGCGATTGTCGGTCACGCGTGATAGTCACTACCTCCACGGGGGGAGTGATCACTGGCCTCCCCCTGTTCGATCATGCAAGGGGTGGGGACATGGCGTTGCTCGGTGACTTGGGGCTCACGCTGGGGAGATGGGCGGGTCGGCCCGGCGTGCGCGTCGAGAAGGACTCCGGCGATCCCGCCGTGGCACGCGTACGCGAGGCGGCCGTCGCGGCCGACTGGGCCACCGTGCGGGAGGTGCTCGAAGCGCGCCCCGAGAGCGAGAACCGCGTCGAACTGCTCTGGGCCGTCGGCGACGCCGCCGGGGTGGAGCAGTGGATCACCCGCGTGATCGACGACCAGCCCGAGGCGCCGCTCCCCAAGCTCGTGGCGGGGATCCGCCACATCAGCTGGGGCTGGGAGGCCCGCACCGGAGCCCGCGCGTCCCAGGTCTCGCGCGAGCAGTTCGAGGTGTTCCACACCCGGCTGCGCAAGGCCGAGGAGTGGCTGTACGAGACCGCCGAGCGCGAGCCGCGCTGGACGTCCCCCTGGTACGGCCTCCAGGTCACCGGCCGCGGTCTCCAGGTGGGCCAGGAGACCGCGCGCCGCCGCTTCGAGGCGACCGTGCGGCGCGACCCGCACCACCTGGAGGCCCATCAGCAGCAGTTGCAGCAGGTCTGCGACAAGTGGGGCGGTTCCCACGAGGAGATGCACGCGTTCGCGCGCGAGTCCGCCTTCAAGGCCCCCGCCGGCACCCTGCTCGGCCAGCTCGTCGCGGTCGCGCACATCGAGGAGTGGCTGTCCCTCGACTCGGGTCCGGACGCCGCGTACATGGGCCGTCCCGAGGTCAGGACGTCCCTGCACGAGGCCGCCGACCACTCCTACCGGCATCCGGACTTCGTCCGCAGGGGCGGCTGGAACCAGGTCCTCAACACCTTCGCCATGGCCTTCTCGCTCGCCGGCGACCGTACGGCCGCACAGGAGTGCTTCCGGGCCACGGACGGCCGCGTCACCGAGTTCCCCTGGTACTACCTGGACGGCAACGACCCCGCCGCGGCCTACCGCAAGCAGCGCTCGTCGGCCGGACGCTGACCGCTCCGGCCTCCCGACCGGGACGCCGAGCCCGGCCCCGACGGAAGACACCGGACCCCGCCCCGGACACCGCGGCCACCCGGCCCACGTCCGCGCGCCGGACCACGGTGCGGGCCGACGCCTCAGCCCACCACTCCTCCGCGCCCCCGCACGCGTGCCCTCGCGTCCGCGGGCGACGGCGCCGTCCGGGCCTCCGTCCCCCACCCCGAACCGCCCCTCTCACCGTCGTCCGCACCCGCCCGGCGCGGGCGCCCACCGAAAGACTCCGCCAGGTGCCCCCTTCCGAATCCGCCCACACCTTCCAGGTCGACCTCCGCGGCCTGGTCGACCTCCTCTCCCACCACCTCTACTCCAGCCCCCGCGTGTACCTGCGCGAGCTCCTGCAGAACGCCGTGGACGCCATCACCGCCCGGCAGGCCGTCGACCCCGACGCCGCCGGATCCATCACGGTGCGGACCGGTGAGACCCTCACCGTCACGGACACCGGCATCGGCCTGAGCGAGGCCGACGTCCACCGCTTCCTCGCCACCATCGGCCGCAGCTCCAAGCGGACCGCCGACGGCGCCCTCGACGGAGCCGGTCTCGACGCGGCCCGCGGGGAGTTCATCGGCCAGTTCGGCATCGGACTGCTCGCCTGCTTCGTCGTGGCCGACGAGATCACCGTCCTGAGCCGGTCCGCCGCGGACCCCTCGGCACCCGCCGTCGAATGGCGCGGCCACTCCGACGGCCGCTACACGATCCGGACCCTGCCCGCCTCGGCGGTCCCCGAGCCCGGCACGACCGTGCGGCTCACGCCCCGCGCCGACAACGCCGAGTGGACCACCCCGGACCGGGTCGTCTCCCTGGCCCGGCACTACGGCGGGCTCCTGCGCCACGAGGTCACGGTCGTCGGTCCGCGCGGCGAGACCCACCGGGTCAACGAGGCACCCCCGTGGGAGCGGAGCCACCGCTCCCCGCTCGCCCGCCGCGAGGCGCTCACCGCGTACTGCCGCGACCTCTTCGACTTCACCCCGCTCGACACGATCGACCTCGATCTTCCGGCGGCCGGACTGCGCGGCGTCGCGTACGTCCTGCCCACGGCCGTGAGCCCGGCGCAGCGCGCGGGACACCGCGTCCACCTCAAGGGGATGCTGCTCACCGACCAGGCCCCCGAACTCCTGCCGGAGTGGGCCTTCTTCGTCCGCTGCGTCGTCGACACCACCAGCCTCCGCCCCACCGCGTCCCGCGAGTCGCTCTACGAGGACGGCACGCTGTCCGCCGTACGCGACGCCCTCGGCGACCGGATCCGCGACTGGCTCACCGGTCTCGCCGCCAGCGAACCCTCGCTGCTGCACCGGTTCATCGACACCCACCACCTCGCCGTCAAGGCCCTCGCCCGGCACGACGACGAGCTCCTGCGGATCGTCCTGCCGTGGCTGCCGTTCGAGACCACCGACGGCAACGTCACGCTGGAGGAGTTCGCCCGGACCCACCGGACCCTGCTCGTCACCCGCAGCGTGGAGGAGTTCCGCCAGGTCGCCCCCATCGCGGCCGCGGCCGGCCTGGGCGTCGTCAACGGCGGCTACACCTACGACCGCGACCTCGTGCACCGCCTCCCGGAGATCCGGCCGGGCACGTCCGTCACCGATCTCGACCCGGCCACCGTCACCGCCCACCTCGACGCCGTCGACCCCGGCGCCGAACTGAGGGCCGCGGGCTTCCTCGCCGTCGCCCGGGAGACCATCGGCGTCCACGACTGCGACGTCGTCCTGCGCGACTTCCAGCCCGTCACCGCGCCGGCGCTCCTCCTCGACAACCGGGACGCGCGCCACGAGCGGACCAGGTCGAGCCTCGCCGCCGAGAGCGACGGCCTGTGGGCCGACATCCTCGGCTCCCTGCGCCACGAGACCCCGCGCGCCCAGCTGGTCCTGAACCACCTCAACCCACTGGTCCGCCAGGCGATCACCATCACCGAACGGGGCCTGGCCGTCACGGCGTCCGAGGCCCTCTACGGCCAGGCCCTGCTGCTCAGCCGCCGCCCGCTCCGGGCCAGTGAGAGCGCCCTTCTCAACCGGGCCTTCATCGGCCTGCTCACCCACGCCATGCACCAGCCCGGCACGGACGCACCCGGCTCCGAGCCCCGGAAGGAACTGTAGATGCTGGACACCCCCGAGGCCGTCGTCGAGGCGCTGCGCGAGAACAACGAACGCCCCCACGGCCTGCCCCGCACCGTGACCGCCGAGGAACTCGTCGAGGCCGCCGAGCCCTTCGAGAAGCCGGACGTCCTCGTCACGGCCCTGCTGGAACTCATGTCGGCGTACGAGTTCACCGGCGAGCACCGCAAGTCGCCCGTGGCCTTCGCCCGGCTGCTCAAGCTGTGGGACACCGCACCCGAGGCGTTCAGCCAGTGGGAGGCCCACCAGGTCTTCTGGCGCTTCAAGTGGGTGACGACGTCCCTGCTCCAGGTGCCCGAGATGCCGCTGACCTCGATCGGCAGCTGGATCGAGCAGATGCGGACGCGCTACGAGGCCGCCGACCACGGCATGCAGCCGGTGGCCGCCATGCGCTACCACCTGGCGACGCACACCGGTGTCGGCGTCGCCGACGCCTACGACCTGTGGGCCACCCGCTCCCGCACCGAGCTGAGCGACTGCGAGGCCTGCGAGACCCGTCACCTCGCCCGGCATCAGGTCGCGGCGGGCGACGACGCCGGAGCGCTCGACACCTGGCGCCCCGTCCTCAGCGGCGAGCAGGAGTGCACCGAGGAACCCCAGGTCAGCCAGGCCCGCGCCCTGCTGCCGCTGCTGCGACTCGGCCGCGTGGACGAGGCACGCTCGTCCCACCTCACCGGCTACCGGCGGGTCCGCGGCAACAACGGCACCCAGGAGGAGGTCGGCCTGCACCTGGAGTTCTGCGCCCTGTCGCGCAACGAGGGCCGCGGCCTGGAGATCCTCGCGGAGAACCGCCCGCTGTTCGAGGCGACCGGCGCGCCCCTGGCCCACCTGGCGTTCCTCACCGGTGTCGAGGTGCTGCTCGCCCGGCTCGTCGAGGACGGCCACGCGGACACCCCCGTCGCGGGGCCGGCGGGACGCAGCTGGACGGCGGGCGCACTGGCCGCCCACGTGCGCACGGAGGCGGACCGGCTGAGCGCCGCCTTCGACGCGCGCAACGGCACCCCGGCCGTCGGCGACCTCCGCCGCGCGCGCCTCGCGCAGAAGCCGCTGCTCGACGCACCCCTGCCCCTCGGGCTGCGGACCTCGGTCACCCGTCCCTCCGACGCCGCCGTCCCGGGAGGTGCGGCGGCCACCGGGTCCGCGAGCGGTGCGACGTCCGGGCCCGCGCCCGCGGCCGTGGACGTTCCCGAGGACTTCGTGGAGCTCGTGACCGAGGCACGGAGCCTGGCGCGCATCGGGCACCCCGGCGGCGCGCGGCTCTGGGCCCGCATCGCCGAGCGCGTGGCCGACGGCGACACCCCGCACGCCGACCGGCTCGGGCCCCGGGACCTCCTGCGCGCCGAGCTTGCCGAGCAGGACGCGTACCGGCTCTCGGGCGAGGACCGGCGCGCGGAGAGCATGGACGCCCTCGACCGGGCCACCGCCCTGTACGAACGGCTCGCGATGCCGTGGCAGGCGCTCTCCACCCGGACGCGTGCGCTGGCCTGGGCGACCGCGCCCGACGCCCCCGCCAGCACGGAGGAGAAGCCCGACTCCACGGGCCCGCGCGACGAGACCGCCGCCACCTCGCCGGCCGGCGAGGCCCTGGCGGAGGAACGTGCGGCCGACGGCGCGACCGGTGACGGCTCTGCCGACCCCGACGAGGTCACGGCAGCGGCCGTTCCGGCCGCGACGCGACTCCGCACCGCGCAGCTCGACCGGGACGAGGTCCGCTCCGCCCTCGACGCGACCCTGCGCGAGGCCGAACGCCTCAAGACCGAGGTCCCGTTCACGGGAGAGCCGCTCGGCGAAGCGGAGGCGGCTGCCTCCGCCGGGGCCGAGCTCGCGACGGAACGCGCGCTCGACTACCTCACCGTCCTGTACTCCGCCGTCTTCGTCGCCTACCAGGACCTCCAGCGCCTGCTCCCGGAGGCCCCCGAAGCCGACCGCGAGCGGTTCGACACGGCCGTCGGCGTGCTGCGCTCCGAGGCGGAGCGCCTGTCGGCCCCGCACCACGTGGCCAACGCCCGGCAGTTCGTCGCCGACGTCGCCGGCCAGTGCGGCGACACGACCCTCGCCGAGTCCGAACTGCGGGCCGCGCTGCGGGACGTCGAGGTCTCCGGCCGGCCCTGGCGTGGCTCGCGCCTGCGCGCGCTGCTCGCCCAGATCCTCCTCGCCAAGAGCGAGCCGGAGGAGGCGGCCGAGCTGCTGCACCGGGCGATCACCGACGCGGTCCGGTACGACGAGAAGGACTTCCCGATGGCGCCGACGTACGCGCTGCTCGGCCACGCGGCCACGCACCGCGGGGACTCCGGCGGCGCGGTGCGCCACCTGTCCGAGGCGGCCGCGCGCTTCGACCAGGACGGGGCGTTCGACGACGCCGCGCAGGCGCGTCTCCAGCTCGTCGACGTCCTGGCGGGATCGGGCCGGCAGGCCGACGCGGTCGCCGTGCTGGAGTCCGTCCTGTCGGACGAGGCAGCCGCGTCGCTCGACGAGCGACTGGTCGCCCAGGCACGGCTCATGCTGGCGCGCGGGCTGCGGGAGCTCGGGGAGTACCTGCCCTCCGCCGAGGAGTTCCTGCGTCTCGCCGAGGCCGTGTCCGGCTGGGAGGGCGACGACGGTCCGATCCGGACCCTGGTGGCGGCGGAGGCGGCGACGACGCTCGCGATGGCCGACCGCTGGGAGGCGGCCGAGGCCGCGTACGGCCGGGCCGTCGCGGCGCACGCCGAGGCGCCGAACCCCGGCCTGATCCTCCACATGATGCGCGAGTTCGCCCGTCTCACGATGCTGGCCCGGGAGGCGGAGGGCCTCGACGCGGCGCTCGGGCACCTCACGGAGGCCGAGGAGCTCCTTGCCGCCGTTCCCGGCGACGCGGAGCACTTCCACGCCTGGTACGAGCAGGGCGAGATCCACTACCGCCGCGCCCGCGTCCTGGCGGAGGCGGAGCGCTTCCCGGAGGCGCTGGACGAGGCGGAGGCGGCCATCGCCACCCACGAGCGCGGCGGGCCGCAGGGAGAGATCCCCCGCGCGGAGTCGGTCCGCTTCGCGGCCCTCGTCGAGGGCAACGGCCTGGGTCGCTTCACCGAGGCCGTCGCCCGCCTGACGACGGCGTCCGCCCGCTGCCGCGAGGCGGACCTCACGGACGCCGCCGACATCCTCGACGCCATGCGGCAGGACTTCCTGAAGCGGCGGTAGCGAGAAGCGGTACGGGCCCCCCGCTCGCAGACGCGGGGAGCCCCGCCGATCGCGCCGAAGGCCCCGGAAGGGTGCGCGAGACGGGGGCAGGCGGGGGTCGGCGCCCCCGTGGGAGCCGCCCCGCCGGGAGGCGCATCCGGCTCCCGATCGCGGGCATGTCCGTGGCCGGCCGTGCCGCGGTCAGGCCCCGCGGGCAGCCCCTACGACACGGGTGAGGCCCGGCTGTTCCAGCCGGGCCTCACCCGTCAGGCGGTCGGGCCGCCGCGTCGTCGTGCGGGCCGGGTCAGCTGAGCGTCTTGACGGCGGACGCGTCGTACGGCTGCAGCTCGTCGGTGCGCCCGGCGAGGACCTTCGCCGCCCACTCCGGGTCCTGGAGCAGCGCACGGCCGACGGCGACCATGTCGAACTCGTCCCGCTCCAGGCGGTCGAGGAGCTCGTCGATGCCCTGGAGCGGGGCGCCCTGGCCGGCGAAGGCGTGGAGGAAGTCGCCGTCGAGGCCGACCGAGCCGACGGTGATGGTCGGCCTGCCGGTGAGCTTCTTGGTCCAGCCCGCCAGGTTGAGGTCGGAGTCGTCGAACTCGGCGATCCAGTGGCGGCGGGTGGAGGCGTGGAAGACGTCGACCCCGGCCGCGGCGAGCGGGGCGAGGATCGCCTCCAGCTCCTGCGGGGTCTCCGCCAGCCGCGCGTCGTACGCGTCCTGCTTCCACTGCGAGTAGCGGAAGATCACGGGGAACCCGGGCGAGACGGACGCGCGCACCGCGGCCACGATCTCGGCCGCGAACCTCGTCCGGGCCACCGGGTCGCCGCCGTAGGCGTCGGTACGGCGGTTCGTCCCCGCCCACAGGAACTGGTCCAGGAGGTAGCCGTGGGCGCCGTGCAGCTCCACACCGTCGAAGCCGATGCGCTCGGCGGCCGCGGCGGCCTCGGCGAAGGCGCCGATGACGTCGTCCAGGTCGCTCTGGGTCATGGCCTTGCCCGCGCCCTCGGTGCCGTCCGTGCGGATCCCGGAGGGACCCATCGCCGGGGCGTCCGGGTAGGGGGCCTGGCCCTGCTCGCGCACCATGCCGATGTGCCACAGCTGCGGCACGATCGTGCCGCCGGCCGCGTGCACGTCCTCGGCGACCTTCGCCCAGCCCGCGAGCTGCTCCTCGCCGTGGAAGCGCGGCACGCGGTCGCTCTGCCCGGCCGAGGCGTGGCCGACGTAGGTCCCCTCGGTGACGATCAGGCCGACGCCGGCTGCGGCGCGCCGGGCGTAGTACGACCGCACGTCCTCGCCGGGCACTCCGCCGGGGGAGAACATGCGGGTCATCGGGGCCATCGCGATGCGGTTCGGGACGGTCAGGCCGTTCAGCGTGACAGGCCGGGACAGGATCTCGGCCGCGCGTGAGCCGGTGGACGCGGTGACGGTCACAGGGACGCTCCTCGTGGCAATTACTTGACAATCTTGATGCTTGAGAACTTCATGCAACGAGGGCGACCGTAGACGTCGATGCTTGAGATAGTCAAGTATCTCTGGGCTAGAGTGGCCTCCATGACAGAAGCTCCCCGCGTCGACACGGCCCAGCTCCTGGAGCTGCTCTCCGTGTCCCTCGGCGTGTACTACGGCGATTTCACCGTCGCGGCGGCGAGCGAGAACCTCACGGCCAGCCAGGGGCGGGCCCTGACCGTGCTGCGCCGGGGGCCCGCGGCGATGCGTGCCCTGGCCGGGACCATGACCTGCGACGCCTCCAACATGACGGGGATCATCGACCGGCTGGAGAAGCGCGGCCTGGTGCGACGCGAGGCCGATCCCGCCGACCGGCGCGTGAAGAACGTGATGCTCACGGCCGAGGGCGAGCGCGTCACCGATGCGATCCGGGCGAAGATGCACCTCACCCAGGAGGGGTTGGCCGGGCTGGGAGCCGAGGACCGGGACACCCTGTACACCCTGCTGGAACGGGTCTTCCTCACCGCCCCGGCCACCGCTTGACCTCCGGCCGCCGCAGGCTCCCGCCCCGGCCACCGCCCGACCTCCGGTCACCGCGCGCTCCCGGCCCGGCCCGCCACCGGATCGGCCGACCGGCACGTGCTCCCTGCCCGGCCCACCGTCCGGCCCACGGCCGCCGTACCCTCCCGCGTCGCCGCCGGTCGCCCGATCGGCCCGCCGGAGGGTGCCGGACTCCCGCGGGGCCGCCACAGTGGCCCCATGGAGCAGATCCCGGCCGCCCCGTCCCGAGGTGACCGGTTCGCCGTCCCGGCGAACCGGCCGGTCCTCCGCGGCCACGCCGCGACGTACGACCGGTTCGGCGAGCGTGGCGAGAGGACGAACTGACGTGGCCGCATCCCCGAGCTCCGGTCCAGCCGTCCCCGAGGACCACGTCGTCGTCATCTCCGGCGCCACCGGCGACCTCGCCCGCCGCAAGCTCCTGCCCGGCCTGTACCACCTGGCCCGAGCGGGACTGCTCCCCGACGGCTACCGGATCGTCGGCTCGGCCCCCGCGGCGGTCGCCCTCAGCAGCGAGGCGTTCCGCGCCCACGCACGCGAGGCGGTGGCCGAGTTCGGCCTGTCCCGGCCCGAGGGACCGGAATGGGCGGAGTTCGAGCGCCGGCTGACCTTCGGCGCCGCCGACCCCGAGGACCCCGGTCCGCTCGTCGCGGCCGTGCGCGAGGCCGAACGGGAGATCGGCGGCACCCCGCGGATCCTCCACCACCTCGCCGTACCCCCGCAGGCCTGCGCCTCGGTCGTGCGGCTGCTCGGCGCCTCCGGGCTGGCGCGGAACGCCCGCGTGATCGTGGAGAAGCCGTTCGGCACGGACCTCGCCTCCGCCCGGGCCCTCAACGAGGCCATCCACACCGTCTTCGACGAGGCCCACGTCTTCCGCATCGACCACTTCCTGGGCAAGGAGTCCGTCGACAACATCCTCGCCCTCCGCTTCGCCAACGGACTGCTCGAACCGATCTGGAACCGCGACCACATCAGCCACGTGCAGATCGACGTCCCCGAGCACATCGACATCCAGGGCCGCGCCCACTTCTTCGAAGGTACCGGCACCTTCCGCGACATGATCGTCACGCACCTGTTCCAGCTCCTCGGGTTCGTCGCCATGGAACCCCCGGCCACCCTGGACGCGAACTCCCTGCGGGTCGAGAAGGACAAGGTCTTCCGGAGCCTCCGCCCCGTCGACCCGGCCCGGGTGGTCCGCGGGCAGTACGACGGCTACCGCGACGAGCCGGGCGTCGACCCGGCCTCCGACACCGAGACGCTCGCGGCCCTGTGTCTGGAGATCGACAACTGGCGCTGGGCCGGCGTCCCCTTCTACCTCCGCTCGGGCAAGGCCCTGGCCCAGAGCGGTCACGTCATCACCCTGGGGTTCCGCGAACCGCCCCTCCGGATGTTCCCGCTGGCCGCGCAGGAGTCCGCCGAAGGCCGTCACAACGAGCTGGTCATCGACTTCTCCGACCCGGGGACCATCACCGCGCGCTTCCTTGCCAAGAAGCCCGGCCCCGACATGCGCCTGACCCCGGCGCAGATGGTCTTCGACTACGCGGACTCCTTCAGCCAGGACCACGCGCTGGAGGGCTACGAGCGCCTCATCCTGGACGCCATGCTGGGGGACCAGTCCCTCTTCACCGACGCGACGGGCATCGAGCGGCTCTGGGAGGTGGCCGCGCCCCTCCTGGAGTCCCCGCCGCCGGTCGAACCGTACGCCAAGGGCTCCTGGGGACCGGACAGTCTGACGGAGCTCATCCGGCCCTACCGCTGGCACCTACCCCAGAGCGGCTGACCCGGGCCGCACCGGCCGGGTCGGACCACCGGGAGCGACGCCGGCGCCCCGCACGGGACCGCGGGCGGAACCGACGCCCTCCGGCCCCGGCCGGGAGCCCCGGCGGGCGCCGGTGTCACCCGCGGGCGGTGCGGGGGAGCGGTCGCTGGTTCCAGCCCGACACCACGGGCAGTCCGTGTTCCGTGGACAGCCGGCCGATTCTGGCCGTCGCGAGGAGGAAGAGCCGCCCCTCCGAGGGAGGCAGCCCCAGGTAGCGGGCGGTCAGGACGCGCAGCAGATGCGCGTGCGCGACCAGCACACCGTCCTCCTCCGCGGCGGCGAGCAGGGGTGCGACGCGCGCCAGCACCCGGTCGGCGCGACGCCCCACGTCCTCCGCGGTCTCGCCCGGCCGCCCGTCCGCGTACGGGGCCACCCCGTCCTCCCACAGGGACCAGGCGGGCCGCGTCCCGTGGATGTGGGCCGTGGTCAGCCCCTCGTACCCGCCGTAGTCCCACTCCTGCAGGTCCTCGTCCACCACCGCGTCCCGCAGCCCCGCGAGGTCCGCCGTGTGCCGGGCGCGCCGCAGGGGACTGGTGAGTACGAAGGAAGGGGTGCGCCCTTCGAAGTGCGGGGCGAGCGTGCGTGCCTCCGCCTCGCCCTCCGGCGTCAGGGGGAGATCGGTGCGGCCGGTGTGGCGTCCGGTGGCGCTCCACTCCGTCTCGCCGTGGCGGATCAGGACGAGGTCGCTCATCGCGGCGGTGCTCCGTTCGTCGGCGGGACGGCGCGGGCCGCTTCCCGCCTGCGGGCGGCCGGAAGCGGGGTCCCGGGCTCCAGCATGGGGCCCGGACCACCGGTCACGCACGTGACAGCGCCGCTCGGGTGGGCCGCCGGAGACGGAACGGGTCAGCGGCCGAGCGCGGTGCGGAGCGTCAGCCCGTGATGGCGCCGGAGCCGGTGCAGCTCCCACCACGACAGGGCCGTCACGGTCACGGGCGCGCCGAGGACGAAGAGCCACCGGATCCCGGGCGGCGCCTGGTCGTAGGCGCCGGTGAGCAGATCCAGGAGGGCCATCTCCCACACGAGGACGCCGGCGAGGAGCGGGGGCAGCACCTCGTGGATGTCGGCGGTGCGGAACACGTGCACCAACGACAGTCCGATGCCGTAGAGGGCGAAGCCGATGGACCACACCATGAGGGAGACGATCACGACCCGCCCCGGGAGCCCCACGGCGTCCCGGAACCCCGCCAGCTCCGGCGCCATCGCGAGGGCGGAGGTGCCCATGGACGCCATGATCGCCAGGACCGCGCCGAGGGGGCGCAGGACCCGTCGCAGGTACACCCGGCGCAGGCCGTCCCGGGCGGCGGCCACGAAGGCGCCGACCACCACGGGGAAGGTGCACACGAGCACCAGCACGCTGGTCCAGCTCTGGTCGAGGCGGTCGCCCGCCACACCCTGGACGTCGTCGGCGGTCACCACGGCCTTGTAGCTCAGCATCAGCGCCACCCAGGCCAGCAGTCCCAGCCCGGTACGCCAGTACTGCAGCCGGCGGACCTCACGGTCGTCGACGAGCCCGGGACGGGAGGGACGGAAGGTCCGCTGAGCGGCGTACAGGGGGTCGTAGAGGCACCGGACGACGGTGCGGGCCCGCGAGGGCTCCGGCCGGGGCGGCGGGACCGGTCCGTGGACCGGCGGATACGGGTACCCGGGCGGGGGCCCGGGCCGGCCGTACGGCTGTCCCGGGGGAGGCCCCGATCGCGGATACGGGAACCCCTGGGGAGGCCCGGGCGGCGGGTACGGGGATCTGGGCGGAGGGCCGGACCGCGCGTGCGGACGGCCCTGCGGCCGGCCGGACGGGCCGCTCGGGTTCGCCGGCGGGTTCGCCGGCGGCGCGTAGGGGTCCCGCTGCGGCAGGTTCGCGGCGCTGCCGCCCGCCGCGTCCCCGTACCCGCTGCTTCCGTAACCGCTCATGCCCCGTACCCCCGACGTCCCGCTCGTGCGAACCCAGGCATCCTAGGGGGCCGACCGGGCGGGGGCCTCCGGGGCCTCCGGCCCGGTCGTCGCAAGGCCGCGAACGTCCCTCTCCCCGGAGAACGGCGAGGCAGATCATCGCACGTGGCCGGGGCACGCATGTCCGGGTGGCGCGGGCCGGGCCGGTGATGGCTTCATGAGGGGGTGCGGCGGGCTCCCGCGCCGCCGTCGAACTCGTCCGACCCCCGGGGCGGCATGTGCCCTCGTCCCGCGATCCCGTAGCCGACCCGCCGAGGTGATCTCGCATGGTGACAGACCGATACGGCAACCCGTTGCACGAGTGCACGCGGGAGACGGCCGCGCACCTCGACCGCGCCGTCGAGTCCCTGCTCCACTTCAGCCCGGAGGTGGAGCAGGCGGTCGCCGGCGCTCTGGCGAGCGCACCGACCTCGCCCGTCGCCCAGTCCTTCGCCGCCTACCTCGGGGCGCTGGGAACGGAGCCCGGCGACACCGTCGCCGCCCGGCGGACCTTCGACCGGTTCACGGCAGGCCTGGACGTCTCGGCCCTGCCCCTGCGGGAGCGCCTGCACGTGGCGGCCGCCGGGGCGTGGCTGGCGGGGGATCTGACCCGCGCGAGCGGGCTCCTGGAGGAGTTGTCCCTGGAGTGCCCGAGGGACGCGCTCGCCCTGGCGGTGGGACACCAACTGGACTTCTTCACCGGTGACTCGGTACGCCTCCGCGACCGCGTCGGAGGGGCCCTCTCGGCCTGGGACGCGGCCGAGCCCCATCGCGGCCTCGTGCTCGGCATGTACGCCTTCGGGCTGGAGGAGTCGGGCCACTACCGGCTGGCCGAGGAGGCGGGACTCGCCGCGGTCGAGCAGAACCCGCGCGACGTCTGGGCCATCCACGCCGTGGTGCACACCTACGAGATGCAGGGACGGGTGGCCGAGGGCATCGGCTACCTCGACGCACGCCGCGACGACTGGGCGCGGGGGAACTACCTCAACGTCCACAACTGGTGGCACTACGCGCTCTACGCGCTGGAGGCGGGCGACACCGACACCGCCCTGGGCATCTACGACGCCGCCCTGCACAACGACGAGTCGGCCGGCCTCGCCATGGAACTCCTGGACGCCGCGGCCCTGCTGTGGCGGATCCGGCTCGCGGGAGGGGACTCGGGCGCCCGCTGCGGAGTGCTGGCGGACGCCTGGGAGGCGCGCGCCGATCCGCCCTTCTACGCGTTCAACGACGTGCACGCCGTCATGTCCTACGTGGGCGCCGGGCGTCTCGGCGAGGCGGAACGGCTCATCGCCGACCGACGGAGGTGGCTGGCCCAGGGCGGGGCGGACACGGTCACCAACAGGCGGATGACCGCGGACATCGGTCTGCCCGCGTGCGAGGCGCTCCTGGCGCACGGCCGGGGGGACCACGCCGCCGTCGTCGAACTCCTGTGGCCGCTGCGCCGGAGGCTCCACGAGTTCGGCGGCAGCCACGCACAGCGCGACGCGCTCCAGAAGACTCTGCTGGACTCCGCACTGGCCTCCGGACGGCACGATCTCGCCCGTGCACTCATCAGCGAGCGGATCGGGCTGCGGCCCGACAGCTCGTACAACTGGTCGGCCCGGGCCCGGCTCGCCGACGCCCTGGGGGACACGGCCCAGGCCTCCACGGCCCGCGACCGCGCCAGGCATGCGGCCGAGGCGGCGGCGGAGTCACTGCCGACAGTGCCGTAGTGCCGGCCGGCGTCGGAGGCACGTGGGACACGTTCCGCGGCCCGCCGGCGGGACCCGTACGGGGTCCCGGGGGAATGGCAGGGGTGACAGGAGTCGAACCTGCGACATCCGGTTTTGGAGACCGGCGCTCTGGCCATCTGAGCTACACCCCTTCGGTGTGCAGACAGCGTGACACCGAAAAGGATCAGAGACCACTGATTTTCCGCAGCGATGGTGTCCGCGACCCCTGCCTAGGGCGCCTTCGGGCCCGGGGCAGGGGCGCGCATCCGCTCACGGCCGATCCCGCGAAACGGGAATGAGGGACGGAACGGGACTGGCACCCAGGGAGGAGACCGCCATGGTCGTCGACGGCGGAACCCGCGCGCTCGTGGTGGGTGCGACGGGAAGCGTCGGGGGACTCGCTGCCGAGGCACTGACACGGCTCGGGGCCACCGTGGCGCTCGCGGGACGCGACCGGGAGCGCCTCGCCTCGCGCGCGAAACAGCTGGGAGGCTGCCCCCACCGTGGATTCGAGGCGTACGACCTGGCCGCCTGTGAGGAACTGGCCCCTTGGGCGCACGAGGCCCTGGGCGGGCTCGACGCGGTGGTCGTCGCCGTGGGGGTGGCGGGCTTCTCTCCGGCGGCGGAGGTGCCGGAGACGGTCGCGGAGCATCTGATGACGGTGAACGCGCAGGCGCCGATGGCCGTGGCCCGAGGTGCCCTGCGCGTCCTGCCGCCGGGCGGTGCGGTGTCCGTCGTCACCGGCGTCATCGTTGACCGGCCGCTGCTCGGGACCGCGGACTACGCGGCGAGCAAGACGGCGCTGGCCGCCTGGCTGTCCGTCGTCGGCCGTGAGGCGCGCCGCGCCGGGATCTCCGTCCTGGACGTCCGCATGCCCCACCTGGACAACGGCTTCGCGCAACGCCCGGCGATCGGCAGTCCCCCGTCCCTCCCGGAGGGGGAGGAGACGGCCCGCGCGGTCGAGGAACACGTCGTCGCCCCGCTGGTCGCCCGGCTGGGGGAGGGCGGGTAGACACACCCGTGGGGGCGTCCGGCGGGAACGCACCTCAGGTCGGACCTCTGAGCGTTACTTGCGGCCCACGCCCGCGTACATCGCGACGTCCGGGGTGTCCGCGTCCGCGCGCCAGGCGGAGCAGGACACCACGCCGGGGTCGAGGAGTTCGAGGCCGTCGAAGTAGCGGGCGATGGCGTCGGGGGTCCGCTGGGTGAGCTTCGGGGTCCCGTGCTCGTTCCAGAACGCGACCGCCGCGTCCACGTCCGGCATGTCGGGGTGCCGGACCGTGTGGGAGAGGACGAGGTGGCTGCCGGGTGCGAGCGCGTCCATCAGACGCTTCACGACGGCGTACGACTCCTCGTCGTCCTCGACGAAGATGACCACCCCGAGGAGCATCAGCGCGACCGGCTGCGACAGGTCGAGGGTCTTCGCCGCGGCCGCCAGGATCGTGTCGACGTCCCTGAGGTCGGCGTCCAGGTAGTCGGTGCGCCCCTCGGGCGTCCCGACGAGCAGGGCGCGGGCGTGCGCGAGGACGAGCGGATCGTTGTCGACGTACACGACCCGGGCCTCGGGGGCGACGCGCTGGGCGACCTCGTGGGTGTTGTCGGCGCTCGGGAGCCCCGTACCGATGTCCAGGAATTGCCGGATGCCCTCCTGCTCGGCCAGGTACCGTACCGCACGCCCCAGGAACAGGCGGTCCGCCTTGGCGTAGTCCCCGATTCCGGGATGCAGCGCGCGGATCCGGTCACCGGCCTCCCGGTCGACCGGGTAGTTGTCCTTGCCGCCGGTCCAGTAGTTCCAGATCCGGGCGGTGTGCGGCCGGGACGTGTCGATGCGGGTTTCGATGTCGGTCACCTGTGCAACGTATCGCAGCACTGTGGCAACTCTCGTTCGGTTGTGGCGCGTTACACCCGTTGTTCACACGGAGCTCGTCGACCGGACGGACCGGCGGACGGACGTGTCGACGTCGGTCCCGACGTCGCGTCCACCGGCCGGCCGGTCGACGCTCGCGACGCGTGTGAGGGGCTCGGCCTCAGTCCCGCACGAACGCCAGATCCGCCGCTCGCACCAGCTCCCGCGGCCCGGCGGACCGCAGCACGACATCCAGGACGGGGGCGGGTTCTGCGGCGTACGCGTGGGAGAACCAGGCCATGTTGGCCTCCACCACGGCCCATCGGTGACCCGGGCTGTACGGGTCGAGCAGCTGCCCGACATCCACGACGACGGCGCTCGGCAGGGAGGGGCCGGCCGCGGCGACCAGACGGTCGACGAACTCGGCGATCTCCCCGGCGAGGGGGCCGTTCCGGTCGAGCGGCCGGGGATCGAGTCGGCCGAATACCGCGTACCGACTGCCTGCGGCGATCTGCCCGTCGAGCAGGAAGAGCCGGTACTCGGCGGCGAAGGTCACCACCTCGGAGAGGAGGACGGGCGTCGCGGGGTCCAGGTCGGCGGGCAGCCGCGAACCGTCCGCGTACACGTCCGCCGGGAAGGACTTCTCCCGCGGCGGTTTGACGAACGTCGGCCGGTCGACGGCCCAGGCGTCCAGGACGGTGGCCGTGCGGACCTCGCGCCCCGTGAACTCCTCCGGCAGCTCGGAGAGCCAGTCGTCCGTCGGTTCGAGCAGCGCGAAGCCCAGCCGGGCGGCCATGCGCGCGCCGGCGGCCGGCCCGCCGTACCAGTACGCCGGCCCAGCGGCGGCGCCGACGTCCTCCGCGGCCCGGACCTCCATCCCGCGTCCCGCCGCCTCGACGGCCAGCAGTTCCATCGTGGACGTCCGCCGTCCGGGCATGACCAGCACCGTAGTTCTCCTTCGTGACGTGCAGGCCGCCAGGCTAGACAGATCGCGCGCGGTCCGCCCGCGGATTTCCGGCGGCAACCACGGGCGCGTGGAGACCGGCGACGAGCGCCCTGACCTGCGCGGACCCACGCTCGATCGGCAGGGCGGCGCAGAGCCGGCACCTGTCCGGCCATCCACCCGGCGGACCCTGCCCCCTTCCCGGGCTCAGCCCGCGGTCCGACCGCCGAGGTCCGCCGCCAGCGCCGCGTAGACGTACTCGCTGCCCCAGCGGTCCCCGTCGAGGTCGTTCTCCACCAGGTGCGCCTCCCGGCGCATCCCGAGGCGTTCACAGACGCGCACCGAGCCGGTGTTCTCCACGTCCAGCCGCGCGTAGAGGCGGTGCACGCCCAGCGTCTCGAAGGCGAACCCGGCCAGCGCCGCGGCCGCCTCGGTCGCGTAGCCGTGGCCCTGGTGACCCGGGTCGAGCGTCCAGCCGATCTCGGCCTGGGCCGCCCGGGCATCGGCCAGGGTGAGGCTCACCTCGCCGAGGAGGCCGGGCTCGTCACGTCGGCAGACGGCGAGCGCCAGCTTGTCCCCGCCCGCGACCCACGACGTCTGCGTGGCCCGCTCGGCAGCGACCTCCTCGCTGCGCTCGCGGGTGTGCGCCGGCCGGTACAGGTACCGCGCCACGCCCGGCAGGCTCTGGTAGGCGTACAGGTCGTCCGCGTCGCCCGGGACGAAGAGGCGCAGGGACAGCCGGGCCGTGGTCAGCGGCAGCAGCGGGGCGACGTCCATGCGGACCTCCGGGACGCGGATGTGGATCACAGTGCGGGCCGATCCTCGCAGTCCGCATCCCCGGCGGCCACGTGTTTTCCGGCAGCAGCCGCGCCGTCGTCCCGCCGGGGCAGGGCTCGGCCCCCCACCACCACCGGACGCCGCGCCCCTGAGTCGTCCGCCGGGCCCGCGCCGCTGGTCGGCCGGGTCCGAGTTCGGGCACCATGAGCCGTTCGGGGGGCCGGAGCCGTACGCACGGCCGAGGGACCGCAGTGCGAGGACCGGGGGAGTGGCTGTGGGCAGGTTCGGGCGAGGGCGGGGACGAGACCGGTCGACGGCGCATTCGGACGCCCAACGGCGGGTACGCCGCAGCCCGTTGCTCTTCACCGTGCCGATCGTGATGCTCTTCCTGCTCACGGCGGTGCTCGGCTGGGAGATCGTCCGCGCCAACATGACCGACGCGGCCCGCACGCAGTGGCCCTGGCGGCTGGAACTCCTCGACATGGAGCCGCTCGGCAGCCTGCTCGCGGTCGCCGTCGGCGCCGTCCTCGCCAGGGCGCAGTACGCCCGCACCGTACGGCCCGCCCTCGGCTGGCGCGCCGACTGGACGACGGGGCACCTGCGGGGCGGCGCACCCGAGTGGCAGGTGGGCCTGCTCAACGGCGGCTCGCACACCGTGGTCGTCGAGTCGTACGAGTGCCGGGTCGTCCTGCGCGGCGAGGACCCGCGGGACGCCGCCCCCTGGACCGACGTCGAGGGCGCGGCCGAGGTGCTGACCCGGGCCGGACTCTCCGTCGGCGTGGACTTCCAGCTGGTCGTCGTGGGCAACTTCCCGCTGGTCGGCACCGGCTCGTACGAGACGACGCTCATCGGCGCGTTCTCCCCGCGCTTCGTCGACGAGGTCGCGGCGCTCCACATCCGCGTCCGCGTCGGCGACGCCGTCGGAGACAGCCACGAGCGGATCCTCGACGCCCTCAAGGGCGCCCGCTCGACGTCGTATCAGCGCCCGGCGCCCTGAGCGTCCAGCCAGCGGAGCACGTCCGGAAGGGCCGACTGGGCGGCGAAGTGACCGGCGTCCGGTACGAGGACGGGGTCCGCTCGGGGGATCCGACCGGCCAGCCAGCGGGTGTGCGCCACCGGGGAGAAGGCGTCGTCGAGACCGTGCCACAGCAGGACCGGCGCAGCGACGGAGGCGACGTCGAAGCCCCAGGGGGAGACGAAGGCCAGGCAGTCGTCGAGCCACCCGTGGTGCGACACCCGCAGGGCCTCCTCGTACGTGCGGAGCAGCACCGTGCGCACCCGGGGGTCCTCGACGACCGGCAGGTCGTGGGGGGACAGCTCGGCGCGCAGGTCGTCGAGCAGGCGCGCCGGATCCTGCCGGATGACCGCGGCCCGCGCGGCCAGGTCACTCGGGAGCCCGTCGGGGTCCCGCCCCTCCAGGTGGGCGCGGGCCAGGCCGTACTCGCGCACGTTGAACGGCGTCATGCCGCCGTACCAGTCCAGTCCGTCGGCGTCGGGCGGAGCGAGTCCGACGAGGACGGCGGCGGCCCGGACCCGCTCCGGCAGCAGGGCCGCGCAGGCGAGCGCGTGCGGACCGCCGCCCGAACGGCCGACCACCGCGAAGCGCCCCACGCCGTAGGCGTCGGCGACCGCCGCCGCGTCCCGGGCCGCGTCGGAGACCCGGCGGCCGGGGGCGCGCGCGGACTCCCCGTAGCCGGGACGGTCGTAGGCGAGGAAGCGGAAGCGGGGGTGCTGCGCGGCGAGGCCGGGCAGCAGGGTGCCGAGACGGGTCCCCGGCGTCCCGTGGAAGAGGACCACCGGGGAGCCCGAGGGATCGCCCCATTCCTCGGCCACCAGGAGTCGACCGTCGTCGCTGTGCACAAGGCGCCTCATGGAGGGAGCCTAGGGCGGCGTGTGCTCCGGCGGGAGACGGCCGGACGCACGCCGAAGTCCCTTGAGCACCCGCGGTCCTCGTCACGGGACCCCGCCGCATCCGCCGCCCGGTGCTCACTGGTCCTTCTCCATGCGGATGGCGTCGCGCAACGCGTCAGCGGCTTCGTGGCTCTCGCCCTCGCGCTGCTCCAGCAGCGCGGCGGCGATGGCGTCCAGCTTCCGCTGTACGGCGTGGGTGTCGCGCTGTTCGGAGTTCTTCAGCAGGGCGAGCAGGAGGAGGTTGACGGCCGCCATGACGTCGCCGGCGAAGATCAGCCAGGACAGCGGTGGGTGCAGGAAGTGCAGCACGACCGTGCCGACGACCAGGAGGACGCACAGGGCGTAGAACAGCGGGGAGCTGGTGAGATGGGATGCCCGCTCCGAGAAGGCGGCGAACCGGTCGTGCCCGGTGCCGTCCCGTTCGGCGGGGTGTTCAGTGGCCATGCGGTCCATGCTCCCCGGCCGCGCCCGGTCGCTCGGGGACCCGGGACGGACGGGCGCGCCCTCGCCGTCGCAGGCCCGCGATCCGGGGACCGCCCGCGGCCGGCGGGAGGAAGGCGGCTCGTGCGGGCAACCCGTGCCCGCTCCTCGACGTCCCTTCTCACGAGGACCGATTCCGACCGACCGGGAGAGCACGTGGCGACGAAGGACGAGACGTCGGACGCGGCGCGGGAGAAGGACCGCGAGAAGTGGATGGCGCGCTTCCAGGTGCGGCTGGCGATGCGACCGGGCGTGGACCGGCCGGTCGTGCTCCAGGCGGTCAAGGAGGTCACGACGCACTGCGCGGAGACGGGAGAGCACCCGCGGGACGCGTTCGGCGACCCGGACGCGTACGCCGTGGAGGTCGCCGCACGTCTGGTGCCGCGGGACCGGGCGGACCGGGAGAGGCGACGCGACGGGCGGCTGGCCGCGCTCGACTCCGTGCTGAAGAAGGCCAGGGACGCGACGGGCCTGTGACGTCCCGAAGCCCGGCCGACAGGTGGTCGGCGCGGTGTCGATCTCGGGTGGTCTAGGAAAGGCCCGCCCGGTGACAACGTGCGAGTGGCTTCCCGGGCGGGCGGTATGCCCATCATGCGCTTCCGCGTCGCAACGCGCGCGGCGGGGCCGGTGGATGACACCGCCGGACCGGGATCCGTACGCCTCCGGGACGCCGCCACCCGTCGGTGGCGGGCCCTCGCACCGCATGCCATGGGCCGGTTCGGGTTCGCGCGCCGCGCGGTCGGCCTGTCGTGCGGTCGGGTCGAGCGTCGTGTCGAGGGTGAAGCCTCGCGTGCCGCCCGGCTCGTGGCTCCGCCTGCCCTCCCCGGAGACGAGGGCGGAGCCACGAGCCGGGGTCCGGCCGAGGCGGGCTTCGCGTGCCGCGGTCGTTACTTCGGCATCAGCACGGTGTCGATGATGTAGACGTTGGCGTTGGCCGTCTTCACGTTGCCGCAGACCACGTTCGCGGTGCCGTTGACCTTGTAGGACTCGCCCGATCCGGTCGTGGTGATCATGCCCTTCTGGAGGGTCTCGAAGCTGCCGTTCTCCAGCTGCTTCGGGGTGAGCGGCTGGCCCACGACGTGGTACGTGAGGATCTTGGTGAGCGTGGCCTTGTCGGCCAGGACCTTGTCGAGGTCCGCCTTCGGGATCTTCGCGAAGGCGTCGTTGGTCGGAGCGAAGACCGTGATGTCCTTCGCGTTGTTGAGCGTGTCCACCAGACCGGCCTTCTTGACCGCGGTCACCAGGGTCGACAGGGCCGGGTTGTTGGAGGCCGCGGTGGCCACCGGGTCCTTCGCCATCCCGTCGAAGGAGCCGGCGCCCTCCTTGGGCACCCCGGCACACGCCGGGCCGAAGGGCTGCCCGTCCGTCATGCCCTCGTCCGCGGGCGTGCTCGCCGTGGTCTTGGCCGCGTCGTCCGCGCTCGCGGAGGGACCGGCCTTGGTGTCGCTGCCCGAATCGCTGCACGCGGCCAGGGAGAAGGGCAGCAGAGCAGCCGCGGCGACGGCGATCGCGGTACGGCGGATCTTCTTGCTGTTCATGTTCTTCGACTCCTTGAAGAAGGGCCCGAGGCGGGTCTTGTCGGTGGGGTGGATCGACCCCGCAGCGGGGAATCCGCTCACGCGGCGAGCCGACCGGGTGGCCGGCGCGCCTTCGCACGACGACGCGAAGGCGACCGGGAGACCGGTCGGCGTCGCGCCCGGCGCGGTGCGGATGAGGGTGCTGCGGTAGCTGCTCACATGGGACATTCGGCGGCCCGCGCCCGACGGATGGGTCTATCACCCCAATGAGTGAACGACTCCTCGCGTGTTGCCGTCCGACCGCGCTCGCGCGGGGACCCCTCTCCGGCCTCCACAGGTGCCCCTGGAAGCCGGAGTGGACGGGACCCGTCGGCGGCCCGCAGTGCGCGACGGACGTTCCACGCATCGGGGATCTCCCCGATGGCGCAACCGGGGCCCGGGCGGCGACCGCGCCACCCACCCCTCCTTCACCGACCTCGGGCTCCTCGCGGACCAGTTCGGCGTGCCGCTCGGCGCCGCCGCCCCGGGGCTGCGCACCATGACGATCACCCGGGCCCTCCTGCGCGCCTTCTTCGACCGGCACCTGCGCGACGTCCGTATGACTCCGTTCGACCACCTGCACGCGGACCGCCCCAGGTCCGCTTCTGCGCGCCGCCCGACGACCGGGCCGGAGGCTGACGCGCGGGCCCGGCCGTCCGGCACCTCCGGCCGAACAGCGGTGACACGGGTGACATCCGCCGAGCCGACGCAGAAGGATCAGGGCTCGGCCTCAACCCCTCTGACCTCGCCTTATCGTTGGCCTGAACCATTGCGGAGCGTGATCGCTTCGTGGATGATTCCCCGTCGTGACCATCTCCAACGCCGTCATACTCGGCGTGCTCCTCGTTGTGCTCTACCGCATCGCCGGAACCTCGCGTCCCGTGGGCCGCTGGGTCGAAACCGAGTTCGTGGCGACCGACTACGGGCTACCGCCCCGCGAGGTGCTCGACTCGCGACGAGCCGGGCCGCCGCCGCCCGAACACCGCGCGCGGGAGCGTCAGTCGGTGGCCGACGCCGCATGGGGCGGCGACTGGAAGGCCGCCCGGCGGTACGTCTCCGAGGCCGGGGACGACTGGGACGAGCGCTGGGCCCGGCTGGAACTCCTCCAGCAGGTCGCCCGCGAGGACGACGCCTGGCTCGACGCCTGGGTCGCCGCCGAGCCCGGCGACTGCGACGCGGCCACGCTCCGCGCGAGCATCATGGTCCACCGCGCCTGGGAGATCCGGGGCGGCGGCTACGCCCACGAGGTCATGTCCTCGGACATGGACCGCTTCCGCGCGATGCTCCCCGCGGCGATCGAGGCGGCGGAGCGGGCCGCGCTGCTCGACCCGGCCAACCCCGGTCCCTGGGTGGTCATGATCACGGCGGCGCGCGGGGCCCAGTACAAGCGGGCCCGCTTCAAGCCCCTCTGGGAGGGGCTCGTCGCCCGGGCGCCCCACCACTACGAGGGGCACTGGCAGGCACTCCAGTACTGGTGCGCGAAGTGGTTCGGCAGCGACCGGCGGATGATGCGTTTCGCCCGCCGGGCGGTCCGCACGGCACCGCCCGGCAGTCCGCTCGCCGGTATCTACCTGCACGCACTCGGCGAACTCACCGCGCGGTCCACCACCGACGCGGTGCCGGTCACGCCCATGGCGAGGAAGACGCTGAAGCAGGTCGCGGCCTCGTTCGAACTGGTCGCGCCCGACGACGAGCGCCTGCCGGCCCTGCGGCACCTGCTCGCGTACTACATGCTCCGGTCGATGCTCTACGCGCCCGCGCTGGAACAGTTCCGGCTCATCGGGGCGTGGTGCGGAGCCGACCCCTGGCGCAAGGACGGCCAGGCGGTGAGGGCCTTCGAGGCGGCGCGCGGCGCCGCGGTGAAGCGCTCCCGGGCCCGTCCCGGCTCGACGTCGAAGGTGTACGGGATGGGTCGCTGAACGCCCCCGGTCGTCGCCGAGGGTCGCGTGCCGGGTTCCTCGGTGAGGAACCCGGCGGGGCGGCGGCTGTCGCGCGGGGAGTCGACGGCCGGCCGGCTTCGGACCCCGCGCCCGCCGGCACTCATCCGAGCAGGCGTTTCCTGATGGTTCCGAGGACCTCGCTGCGACTGCGCGGGCCGTTGTCGGCGGCGATGAGGTGGTCGCCGACGCGGAGGGAGAAGGTGATGAGGCAGCGGGCCTCGACCTCGCCCTCGTCGGGGCAGAAGTCCCCGTAGAGCCCGCGCAGATAGTCCATCCGCCGGTTGTCGGCGCCCCGGAGGCGTCGCGCGACGTCCGCGTCGCGCCGGGCCCAGTCGCGGATCGCGAGCTCCACCCCGGGATCGGTCACCGGCGTCTCGCTCGAACCGACGAAGTCGAAGAGCCGGCCCAGTCGTTCGCGGGCGTCGCCGCCGTCGCGCTCGATCCGCTCGATGACGTCCTCGGTGACCCCGCGTTCCCAGCTGTCGAGCATCTCCTCCAGCAGGGCGGCGCGGTTGCGGAAGTAGCCGTAGAAACCGCCCTTGCTGACGCCGAGCGCCTGGGCGAGCACCTCGACCCGCACGGCCTCGGGACCGCCTGAGGCCAGCGCGCGCAGGCCCTCCTCGATCCACTTGTCCCGCGGCGTTCGGATCGTGCCCATCGGTGTGTCTCCTCTTCCTGTCGCCCGGGCAAGTATACGGAGCCGTATAGAGGGGTCTATGCTCGATCTATACGCCACCGTATAGACAGGGGTCTGTCATGAGCGATCTGCGCCTCCCCACCACCGCCCACACGTCCCGTCCCTGGCGGATCCACGAGATCGCCGCCGACTTCGGGGTCGAGGACGTGTGGGTGCTGCCGACGCCCGGCGGTCCGGACGACCTGCACCTTCTGGTCCGGCAGATGGCGGACGGGAGGAAGGGCCCGGACGGCGGCAACCCGGTGGGACGGTTCCTGTTCGCGGTCCGCTGGAAGCTCGGCGCGCTGCTCGGATGGGACACGCCGGCCTCGGGCGTCGGCGGTCGGGTGGCGACGCTGGGCGACCGGCTGCCGGACGACCTCCGGGAGGGGCCGCGAGGGCCGGACCTCGGCACGGCGCCCTTCACCTCGGTCTTCCAGACGCACGACGAGTGGGCCGCGGAGTGCGCGAACAAGACGATGCACGGAGTGATGCACATCGGCTGGGTCCCGGACGGGAACGGCGGCTACCGCGGCCAGATGGCCGTGCTCGTGAAGCCCAACGGCCGTCTCGGCTCGCTGTACATGCTCGGCATCAAGCCCTTCCGCTACCTGGGGGTCTACCCGGCCCTGATGCGGTCGATCGGACGGCAGTGGCGGGAGGACACGAAGCGGCGCACGACCTCCTGAGGCTCACGACCGGGGCGAGCGCCATGCCGGGGATCGGGCGGGGAGGGGCGGGCGCGCGTACGCCGCCGGCCGGCCGTCCCGTGCGTACGCGGTCGTCCACGGGTGGGTGGTCAGTCGGCGTCCACGGCGTTCACGGCGTCCACGACGTCCTCGGCGGCCGGGGCCGCGGCGTCGACCGGCCTGCCGTAGTGCGCGTACGTGGTCGCCCCCGGCGTCTCGCCGCCCGTCGTGACGATCTTCAGGAGGTACGGCGGGCCCTCCGCGGCGATGTAGACGGTGGTCGTCTCGCCCTCGCCGCCGACGGGCTTCGCCAGCCGCAGGGCCTTGCGCCCCTCGACGGTGGCCGGCTCGGACGGCGCGGATTCGTCGTCCCAGCCGTTCTCCAGCCCGGAGGGCACGCGCGCGCCCGTGCAGAGGGCCAGTTCGGGCGGGGTGTCGGGTCCTTCGGCGGGCGGCTTGGTCCAGCGTCCCCGAAGGGCGCTGACCAGCGCGTCGAGTTCCTCGGGGCCTCTGTGCCGCTCCTGCGTGCGCAGAAGCGCCTCGTCGCGGCGCAGGTACGAGTCCCTGCCGGCGATCCTGATCACCTCGGCCGTACCGGCCTCGCCGTAGGACATCCTGGCGGTGCAGTTCCCCCGCCCGTCCCGGGAGACGTGCCCCTTCATCGGCACCGAAAGCGAAAGGGCGTCCGTGTGAACGGTCACGGAGCTCGCGGACTCGGTCGCTTCGATCGCCCTGCTGAGCGTCCCGGTGCCGGTCCGGTCGCCGGGGGACGGCCCGCAGGCGGTGACGGCGCCGGTGCCCGCGATGGCCAGACAGACCACGACGACGGCGGTACGGGGGAAGGGGAGGGGCATGGTCGGCAGTCTCTCCGACGGCGCTCGTCCACGGGAAGAGCCCTTTGCGCCCCTTCGCCGGAAGCGGGCGCCGCCTGGCCGCACCGCTCCGGAGTCCCACCTGCCTGTGACAGCCCTCACCCGAGTCGATGGGCGGCGGGCCGGTGCCATCGCCGGGAGCGTGCGGACGGAGCATGCGTGAGGTCCCGCATGCCCAGGTCGCAGGGCTGGGCGGCTCGCTCGGGGTGGTGGGTGGGCGGATTTCTGAAAGAGGGGGGTGTGAAGTGTGTGAGGCAGGGCAGGCGGGGGCTGAGCGCGTGGGACCGCTCATGGCGTCGACTGGCTTGCCGGTTCCCCCTTCCTGGCAAGCCGGGGCGCACTCGGACGGCCCGCACCCGGCAGGTGTGCGGGCCGTCCGACATGACTCCGAAGGTGTACGTAGCGGCCGCTCCGCCAGACCCCGCGGCACACCGGTTGGCCGCGCCGCATCGGACCTTCGCTCCCTGGACGCACCCTCGCCGTGGGGTCCGGCGGCGGTCTACTCGCGCCTGAGGGTGTAGAGGTCCCAGCTGTCGGGGTCGCCGACGAACACGAACAGTTTCGGGCTCTCGCGGGTTCCGTAGAGGCTCCAGCTGTCCATGTCGACGGGGCAGGCGTCGACGGAGACGTCGACCTGCTGGGAGTGCGGGCCGTCGACCGGACTGAAGGACCAGGTGCCCACCCCGGTGCACTCGCGGACCACCGGGTCGAAGGAGTCGACGGCCTCGAAGTCGAAGGTGTCGATGCGGGTCGCCACGGCTGCGCCGTCCCTCGTGAGGGTGAGGGTGCCGCCCTTGCCGTCGGAGTACGTCCCCGCGAGCTGCGCGGGGTTGAACCACGGAGGCTCGTACGCCACTCCGGCGAAGAGTGCGACGCCGGCGAGGGCGAAGGCGGTGACGGCGGCCAGTGTCCCGTACAGCGCGACCTGTCCGACCATCGTCCGGCCGGAGAGCCGCGGTCGGTCCGGCAGCAGCAGTCTGCGGGCCACCAGGGCCGGGGCGGTGAGCGCCGTCGTCGCCGTCACCCATCCCGCGATGCCCGACGCGATGCCCGCTTCCGTGAGCAGAACCAGGGCCGGCGCGGCCGGGAGTGCCGCCGCGGCCGCCGTGACGGGAACCCACCACCACGCCTCGCGCCCCGAGAGCCTGCGGCCGAGCCACGCGGCCGCGGTGAGGACCGGCACCACGACGCCGACCGCCAGGAACGCGCAGAGGGCGCCGCCCGCGGCCGCCACGAAGGGCGCGGCGATCACCATGAGCACGAGCCCCAGCGCGTTGTACGGCAGGGGTGGGGTCTCCTGGGTCTGATCCCACACGTAGGCCGCGATGATCCCGATCACTGCTTCGACGAGCAGCACCGAGACGGACGTGGCCACCACGGAGCCGAACCGGTCCATCGGCCGCGTCCGGGTACACGCGGGCGCCGGAGCATGTATTTCTGAACGCATTCAAATCCCCTCCGGGGTGCATCATGCACCACGGCGGTACGCACGCGAACGGCGCGGTCCCCCAAGGGGTTCCGGCGGCCGGCCGGGTCCGCCGTCACAGGCCGGCTTCGGCCGGGACCCGGTCCATCCACGCCTCGGGGAGCGCGGGGTTGGCCGCAGCCTCCTCCACGACTTCGGGATCCGGATCCGACAGCAGCCGCTCCAGCAACGGCACCTCGATGTTCGGGTGCCGGGCCACGCCCGCGCGGAGGAACGCCTCCTCGGCGCCGCCGAGCCGGCGCATGACGGCCGCGGGGAGCAGCGGGTCCTCCAAGGCGAGGAAGCGCACGCGTGGGTCGGGCTCCTCGGCGAGGCCGCGCAGCTCATGGCGTGGGAAGCGGGGATGCGCGACGAGGCCGGGCAGGCCGGTCGCGGGATCGCCGTGTTCCCGGACGAGGCGCAGAAGTACCTCGGCGGGTACGTCGTGCCGCCGCGCGGCGGCGAACCGGACGGACACGACGGGGTCCTCGTCCAGTCGCCGCCAGGCCTCCTCCGGAAGCCCCGGGCTGGTCGCCAGTACCTTCCGGAACGCCGGGTGGGGGCAGTCCAGGTAGCTCAGGCGCTCGGCCAGGGGCGCATCCCGCAGCCAGGCGGGGCGGTAGGAGGACCAGTGGAGGGCGACTTCGGCGTCGATGCCGCCCGCTGCGCTCTCGGCCTCCACCAGCGCGAGGAGACGGTCCCGGGTGTCGGGCGTGACGTGTCGGCTGTAGGCCACCGCGACCCGCACAGAGGGGTCCTCGCTGTCTTCGAGGCGGGCCACCATGGCCGGCGTCAGAGCCGGATGGGCGGCGACCGAGGCGAGCACCGACGGGTCCCCGGTGGCGAGGAGTCGTTCGAACTGCTCCTGCGTCAGGGGGAGTCGGTGCACGATGTGGGTCCGGACCGCGGGGTCGGCGAGGCAGCGCTCCGTCAGCGCCGAGGGGATGCCGAGGTGCTGGGCCCGTGCTGCCGCGGCCCGGACGTCCGGGTCCGGATCGGTGAGCAGCATCTCGTGCACGGCGGGGGGCCGGTCGTGCCAGTCCTGTGCGAGCACCGCCCGCACCTTGGGGTCGCCGTGGGCCGCGAGTTCCTCCGGCGGCAGGCCGTAGGCGTCGACCAGGGCGTCCAGTCCCAGAGGGACTCCCCTCGCCACCATCGTGCGCACGAAGTCCGCGTGGGCGTCGCGGATCGCTGGGTCGGGATGCTCGGCGATCCGGCGCCGCACGGCCGGGGAGATCCGGTTCGGGCGCAGGAGGGTCGCGGCGTCGCGGCCGCCGTGGGTCAGCATGGCGTCGGCGACCGGATCGGGCAGCGGCCCCCTGCGCCGCCACAACCCGGCCCGGCCGGCCGCGTGTGCGGCCAGGCGCACCAACGTGCCGGTCGGAGCGGCGGGGTTCCGCGCCAACCCGGACAGTCGAGGCTCAACGAGATGCACCATGCGCTCACGTTAATCGAGCGGCTGCGGCGCCCGGGCGCTTCCCCTGCGCCGGGTGTTCCTGCCCCGATTCCGGTCGAGCGGTCGGCGGCCGCGCCGTCCCCGGCAGGTGTACGGCGGTTCGCCGGGCGGCTTCGGGGACCCTCCGTCCCTGCCCTTCGTACGGCATGGCAGGCTCATGCCACCATCCAGCCGAGGAGGAGTCATACGCCAGCGTTTCTGGGCGGCCGTGTCGGTCGCCCTCGCCCTCGTTCTCTCGCTTGTCGCCCCCGCCGCCGCCGAGGGCGCGCCGCCCGTCGTCACGGGCGCCGTCTTCAACAACCCGAAGGGGACGGCGGCCGAGCAGGACGCCGTGAAGAACCACATCATCGCGGCCATCGACAAGACCCAGGCAGGACGCACCCTGCGGGCGGCCCTGTACGTCATGCAGGACCAGGACTTCACCGACGCCCTGGTCGCCGCCGACCAGCGGGGCGTCAACGTCCGCGTGGTCCTGGACCACAAGTCCGTCGAGGCCCCCGCTCCGGCGCCCGCCCAGAACCTGATCGCCGCCCTCGGCACCGACAAGTCCCAGAACTCCTGGGTGCAGGTGTGCAGCGCGGGCGGTGCCTGCATCGCGGCGGGCGGGACCAATCCGATCAACCACAACAAGTTCTTCACGTTCTCCCGTGTCGGCGACGCGGGCGTCGCGGAGGACGTGGTGATCCAGAGCTCCGCCAACCAGACGGTGTCGTCGACCACCCGCCAGTGGAACAACGCCTACACGATCGTGGGCAACACCGCCCTCTACACGGCGTACACCGACTACTTCAACGACCTCGCGGCCATGAGCAAGAACAGCGACTACTACCGGACGGGCGAGGCCGGCGACGCGAAGTACTACTTCTTCCCGCAGCAGAGCGGCGACGTCGTGCTCGGGTTCCTGAACAACGTCTCCTGCACCGGGAACACGACCACCGGCACGACCTCCCACAAGACGATCGTGCGGATCTCCGCGTGGGCCCTGCACCGGGACGAGATCGCGACGAAGCTGCGCTCGCTCGCCGACCAGGACTGCTGGATCGAGATCGTCTACAAGGACTCCAACGACCTTCCGACCCTGCAGGGCCACGCCCGGATCAAGCCCTACCACCTCGATGCCGGCGGTTACTTCGTCCACTCGAAGTACCTGCTCGTCGAGGGCAACTACGCCGGGCACCCGGACACGAAGTGGACCTTCACCGGCTCGCACAACCTGGACGTCTCCTCCCTTCGGGAGAACGACGAGGCCCTCATCCGTCTGGAGGGCGCCGCCGCGCACGACGCCTACAAGGCGAACTTCCTCGCCATGCGGGCCCAGGCCGTCCTGCAGTGACCGGCCGCTCGGTGTGACCGGCGCATCCGGCGACACCGGGCGTGCCCCCTCGCCCCGCGGGGCGAGGTCGTGCCCGCCCCGGCCCAGGCCGGGACGGGCACGACCGTCCGGTCAGGCGCGGGGCCGGCCCGAGTCGGCGTCGTACGGGTCGCCCGCGGCCGGGCGATCGCCCGGGTGGGGCTGCTTCACCTGGTAGGTGGCCCGGGGCTCGACGGCGGCGCCGTCCGCCTTCATCGCCCTGCCCTCGCTCTTGAGGATGCGGGCCGCCTTGCCCGCGTTGCGGGCCAGCTCGGGGAGCCTCTTGGCGCCCAGCAGGACGATGACGACGATCAGGATGATCGCGATCTCGCTGATTCCGAACACTGCTCTCCGCTTTCTCGCCGGACTGCTTCAGAGGTGTGGAGCGGGCTGCTCACGAAGGGCGGAGCCGGCGTCAGACGCTGACGCCGAAGTCGGACGCGATGCCGGCGAGACCGGAGGCGTACCCCTGCCCGACCGCGCGGAACTTCCACTCGCTGCCGTGCCGGTAGAGCTCGCCGAAGACCATGGCGGTCTCGGTCGCGGCGTCCTCCGACAGGTCGTACCGGGCGAGCTCCGCGCCACCGGCCTGGTTCACGACGCGGATGAAGGCGTTGCGCACCTGGCCGAAGCTCTGGCCGCGGTGGTCCGCGTCGTGGATGGAGACGGGGAAGACGATCCTCGCCACATGGGCGGGCACCGCCGCGAGGTTCACCTTGATCGCCTCGTCGTCACCGTCGCCCTCACCCGTGAGGTTGTCACCGGTGTGCTCGACCGAACCGTCCGGGCTGGTCAGGTTGTTGTAGAAGACGAAGTCCCGGTCGGAGCCGACCCTGCCGGCCTCGTTCAGCAGCAGGGCGCTCGCGTCGAGGTCGTAGTCGCTGCCCGTCGTCGTGCGCACGTCCCAGCCCAGGCCGACGAGTACGGCGGTCAGCCCCGGCGCCTCCTTGCTCAGCGAGACGTTGCCGCCCTTGGCGAGGCTCACACCCATGTCGTTTCCTTCCGTGCCGTGCGTCGGACGCTCGCGTCGAACCGCAGTGTGATGGAACAGCCGAATCTACAGTGATGTAGAAACGTATGAGAAGGGGGATCCGGTGCCCCCTCCCCGCGGGGCGGAGATCAGCCCTCGTCGCCTTCGTCGTCGCCCTCGAAGAAGTCGCCCACCTCGTCCACGACTTCGGCGGCCACCATGCCGCCGACGACGCCCACCGCGAGCCCGGCGGCGCCCGCGGCGACGGCGGTGCCCATGCCGGGGCCGGAGCGCCGGTCGTGACCGTGACCGTGGTCCTCCCCGTAGTGCCCGTCGCCGTACCCGCCGTGAGGGTGCGGTGCATGAGCGGCGTGAGGAGTGCGACTCTCGACCAGTCGGCGGATCCATCCGTCCACCTCCGCGTTCCAGTCGACGTGCTCGACCCCCTGGTGGCCGACCGTGAAGCACGTGAGGGCGTCGTGGCCCTGGGAGAGCATCCCGCCGCGCTTGTCGGCCTCCAGGACGACGTCGAGTCCGGCCGGTCCGGCCAGGAACGTCACCTCGATCTCGGTGACCTGGTGCGCGTAGCGCGGGGCGGGGGTGAGCTCGATCTCCTGGTAGAACGGCAGCTGCTGACCGGTTCCCCGGATGTGGCCGAGTTCGAGGTCGGCCGACCTGAAACCGAAGCCGAGCTGCCCCAGGGCTTCCAGGACCGCCTCCTGGGCGGGGAGCGGACGTACGGCGACGGGATCCAGGTCGCCCTTGTCCTTCGCGCCCGCGACGCCGAGCTCGGTCCGCACGCCGAGGGCGATCCCGAGGCCCTGGCCGTACAGCTCCGTGATCGGCGTCTCCCAGGGGAGCGTCACGCTGAAGGGGATGCTGCGCCGCTCCCCCTCGGCGAGGCGGAAGTTCCCGCCGACGATGAAGCGTTCGAAGGCGACCGTGCCCTCGCACTCGCCGCCGTCGTGCTCGGCCTCGACGCGGGCGACGAGCTCCAGGGCGATGTGTTCGATGGTGAAGTCGGCGCCGCCGCCCGTGAGGTGCACCTGTCCGCTGAGCGTTCCGCCGGGGACGGCCGCACCCGGGTCGAGCACCGTGTCCACGGCGGGGCCGCCGACACCGAGCGAGCCGAGCAGTCTCTTGAACACCATCGTGGCGTCCACTCCTTCGTTCGTACCTGTGGTCCGGGATGCCCGGGCCGCCCGCGGAGCGGTCCTCCGCGGGTCGCGGAAGGGATTGCACCCGTCCCGCTGAGCTCTACAACGGTGTAGAGCATAGGGGCGGTGCGGCGATGCGAAGTGACGTCCCGACAGGTTCACGGGGAACGTCCGAAAACAGCCTTCAAGCTGCTGCCGAGGTGCTTCTCGGTGGCCGAGGGGAGGGGCATGGGCGGCTGGGCCTTCCCGCCCTCGAAGGCGTCCGCGCCGCGGCGAGCGGAGCCCCGACCCGTGACGTGTGAGTGATCGAACAGTGGACGCGCGGCTCGTGTCCTTTACAGTGGGTGTAGAAACCGGAGGATCCCACCTCCGTCCGCACACCACCTCGTTCCCGCGAAGGAGCCACGGGCCCACGATGGAGCCTCCGAGTACCGGCCGCGCCGAACCCCGCCTCCCGCCGTCCGGCGAGCGAGCAGGTGTCGCGCGGTGAACGAAGTCCTCAAGCTGCTCCCCGCCCTCGGGACCGCCCCGGCCCGCGCCGCCTCACCGGCGCCCGGATCCGCCGTGCCTCGGCCCGGGTCCGCCCCGTCGCCCGCCCTCCGGACGACCGCCGCCCGGCCGCAGGCGCCGGCGCGGGCCCCGCTCCCGGCGCCTGCCGCCTCCGAGCCCCCTGCGGCCGTGTGACCCCCGAGGACCACCGCGACGCGCCCACCGCCCTCACGCCGCCGTGTGACGCGGCCTCCCGCCTCCGGTGCGTCGTCCTCCGCAGCCCCGATACTCCCTTCCAAGACCCCGTCCCTTCTGCAAGGAGCCGCTTCTTGTCCGCCAGACCGACGTCCACCGCCACCCCGGAGGGGTGCGCCCGATGAACGCCGCTCTCGGCCTCCTGGCCGTCCTCGTCCTGACCGCCGGAACCGGCTACTTCGTCGCCCAGGAGTTCGCCTACGTCGCCGCCGACCGGCTCGCGCTCGCCCGCGAGGCCGAGACCGGGGACAAGCGGGCGGCCCGCGCGCTGAAGGTCCTCGAACGGCTCTCGTTCATGCTGTCCGGCGCCCAGCTCGGCATCACCGTCACCGGCCTGGTCGTCGGCTTCCTGGCCGAACCGTCCGTGTCCGCGCTGATCAAGCCCGCGCTGGACGGCACCGGCCTTTCCGACGGCGCCGTCTCGGTGATCTCCGTCGTCCTCGCCTTCGTCGTGGCGACGGTCCTGCAGATGGTCCTCGGGGAACTCGCGCCCAAGAACCTGGCCCTCGCCGTCCCCGAACGGCTCGCCAAGTCCCTCGCCCCCTCCACCCTCCTCTACCTGAAGGTCGTCGGCCCCGTCGTGCACGTCTTCGACAGCGCCGCCAACAAGGTGCTGCGCAAGGTGGGCATCGAGCCGGTCGAGGAACTGCACCACGGCGCCACCCTCGAAGAGCTCAGCCATCTCATCGGCGAGTCCCACCAGCAGGGCGAGCTGCCGCTCGACACCGCCGAGCTGCTCGACCACGCCCTGGAGTTCTCCGAGCGGACCATGAACGAGGTGATGGTGCCCCGCGCGGACGCCGTCTTCGTACGGAAGGACGCCACGCTCGACGAAGCCGTGGAGCTGATCGCCCGGCACGGCCACTCGAACTACCCCGTCCTCGGCGACCACCCCGACGACATCGCCGGAGTCCTGGGCGTGAACGAGCTCATGCGCCTGCCCGCGGCGGTCTTCGGCACCACGACGGCGGGCGAGGCCGCCAGGCGCCCGCTGCTGCTCCCCGACACGCTGCCGCTGCCGCAGGCCGTCGCGCAGATGCGGGAGCGCGACGACGAGTTCGCCGTCGTCCTGGACGAGCACGGCGGCGTCGCCGGCGTCGTCACCTACGAGGACATCGCCGAGGAACTGGTCGGGGACATCGCCGACGAGAGCGACACGGTGGTGACCCTGGCGGCCCCGGACGGCGACGGATGGCGCGTCGACGCCGGCCGGCGCCTCGACGAGATCGAGGACGCCACCGGCATCACGCTGCCCGAGGACGACGACTACGACACCGTCGCCGGACTGATCATCGACCGCCTCGGCCGCTTCCCCACCATCGGGGACCGCCTCACCGTCGACGACGTCCGCATCGAGGTCCTCAGCCTCGACCGCCACGTCCCCGACCGCGTCCGTCTCGCACGCGTCCCGTCTGCCGCCGAGGAGGCCCCGGCATGAGCTTCCCCATGGCCGTCTTCATCACCGTCCTGCTGCTGGTCGGTAGCGGCTTCTTCGTCGCGGCCGAGTTCGCGCTGGTCGCCGCCAGGCGGCACCGCATCGAGAAGGCCGTCGCCGAGGGCCGACGCGGAGCGAAGGCCGCGCTCGCCGGCATGCGCGAGCTGTCCCTGATGCTCGCGGGCGCCCAGCTCGGCATCACCATCTGCACCCTGGGACTCGGCTCCATCTCCAAGCCGGCGATCTCGCACGAGCTGGACCCCCTGCTGGTCGAGCTGGGACTGCCGACGACCCTCAGCTACGGCATCGCGTTCGCTGTCGCCATGATCGTCGTCGTCTTCCTCCACATGGTCCTCGGCGAGATGGCGCCGAAGTCCTGGGCCATCGCCCACCCCGAGCGGTCCGCGATGCTCCTCACACCGGCCTTCCGCGCCGTCGTCAAGGTGGTGCGACCGCTGCTCTGGATCCTCAACAAGGTGAGCAACGGCCTCGTCCGGATGTGCCGGGTCCAGCCCCGTGACGAGCTGACGGCCGTGCACAACCGCGAACAGCTCACGCACCTCGTGGAGGAGTCCGAGCGCCTCGGCCTCATCAACAAGACCGACTCCCAGCTCATCACCCGCTCGCTGATCGAACCGCAGACCCCCCTGGCGGAGTTCCAGACCCCGGCCGCGGACATCGTCACCGTGCCCGCCGACGCCGACCTCGACATGCTCCTCGCCCGGGCCTCCGAGGCCGACCGCTCCCGTCTGCTGGTCCGCGACGGCGACCACCTCCTCGGCTCCGTCCACGCCCGGGACGCCCTGGTCGCCCGTACCCGAGGACGCGTCCGCACGGCCCGCGACCTCGCCCGCCCCGTACCCGAACTGACCACGGCCACCACGGTGTCCGAGGCCGTCGAGCAGCTGCGCCGCCGCCGCTCCTCGCTCGCCGTGGTACGCGACGACCAGGGGACGCTCACCGGTCTGGTCAGCCTCGACGACCTCCTGGTCCGACTGATGGGGCCCCAGACGGTCTGACCGCGGCGGGTCCGCCCCGGCCTCCCCACCGGACGGGCGAGGACCCGCCCCGCCGGTGCCCTACCGAGGAGGGTCCTCACCCGTGAGCCCGTCGACGGACTCACGGATGAGGTCGGCGTGACCGGCGTGGCGGGCGTACTCCTCGACGAGGTCGAGGAGGATGCGCCGGAGGTTGGGGCGCTCGCCGTCGCTCGTGGTGAAGGCGCCGAGCTGGTCGAGCCCGCCCCTGGAGAGAGCCTCGTCGACGATGACGCGGGAGCGGGCGACCGATTCCTGCCAGAGGGCGAGCAGGCGCTCCGGGGTGTCGCCGGCGGCGGAGCGGTAGTCCCAGTCGGGGGTGCTCTCCCAGTCGACCTCGTCCCACGGGGCGCCGACGGGCGTGCCGAGCCAGAGCCGTGCGAAGTGGCTGTCCTCCACGTGCGCCAGGTGCTTGAGCAGCCCGCCGAGCGTGACCGTGGACGGCCCGAGGGACGTGTGGAGTCCGTACGAGTCCAGGCCGGAGCACTTCCAGGCGAGCGTGGCCCGCTGGCGTTCGAGTGCGCCGACGACGGCTTCCGCTTCGGTGCCGGCGAGGGGAGGTTCCGGCCATGCGTCGGCCGTGTGCTGGGTCATGATCGATGACCCTAGCGAACGGATCCGGGGGCGCGCCGAGGGCGACCTGCCACGCGGCGGATCCGTAGGAGGCGCCGCCGATCGGGCGGCCGACGCGGGAGGCGGAACCGGGGGAGGGGTGCGGCCGTCGCCGCCGGTTCCCTGGCGCCCTGACGACAGGGCCCCGACCGCTGCTCGTGCTTCGCCTACTTGTCCTTCGACGCCTCCTCGGCCTGCCGCGCTATGTCCTCCAGCACGGCCTTCGGCTCGGCGTCCGGCGCGACGGCCTTGCCTATGTTGCGCTTGATGGTGTTGCTGACCTGGAGCCAGGAAGGGTCGTCGACCGGGTAGAGCTCGGCCGTGCGCAGGGCGCTCAGGAACTGCTCGGCACTCGGGTCGTCGGCCGCGTTCTCCGACTCCTGGTTGGCGGTCACCGTCGACGGCAGGAGCTTGTAGCGTCCGGCGAACTCCTTGAGGTTCTTGTCCTCGTAGACGAAGTTCAGGAACGAACCGACCAGTTCGCGGTTGCCCTCGCGCTTGAAGGCCATCATCCAGTCGGCGACGCCCGCGGCCGGCGGGACCTTTCCGTCCCCGAGGGTGTCCGACACCGGCATGCGCAGCGTCCCGACCTCGATGCCCTTCGCCTTGGCCTCGTGGAGCAGCGAGGGGTAGCCGTTGACCATGCCGACGTCACCGCGCAGGAAGGCCGCGAAGGCGTCCTGCCGGTCGAGCTGCGCCGGGGGGACCGGGCCGGTGAGGGCGGGTGTGACCAGGTTGTCCTTGATCCAGCGGAACGTCTCCGTGTTCTGCTCGGAGGCGATGCTGTAGGCGCCGCTGCCGTCGGTGTACCCGCCGCCGTTGCTCAGCTCCCAGATCAGCGCCTCCGCGTGCGCCTCCTCGGGGCCGAGCGGGAGCGCGTACGGGTAGAGGACGTTCTGCTCCTTGAGCGCCTCGGCCGCCTCCTTCAGGTCCGACCAGGTCTTCGGGGGCTTGGCGCCCGCCTTCTCGAAGAGTTCCTTGTTGTAGAAGAGCAGCCGGCTGCTCGCCACGAAAGGCAGACCGTAGAGATTGCGCCGGATCGAGCCCGCCTCCGCCAGGGGCTGCAGGAAGTTCGACTCCGTCCTGATCGACATCACCTCGCTGGCCGCGTAAAGGCGGTCCTGCGCGACGAAATCGGAGTACGCGCCCATGAGAGCCACGTCGGGGGCGTTGTCCTCCGCGACCATGCGCGTGACCTCGCGGTCCACGTCGGCCCACGGGTAGAGCGTCACCTCGATCTTCTTGCCGGGGTGGGCCGCGCTGAAGGCCACGGACAGCTGGTCCCAGTACGCCTTGGAGCTGGTCGCCGGGCTGTTGCCGTATTCGGGGACCACGAGCCGCAGCGTCGTTCCGTCGCTCTCGGGCGAGCCGCAGGCCGTCACGAGGGAGCCCAGGATTCCGAACGCGGCCGCCGAGGCGGTCATACCGAAGAGTCTTCTTCGCACGGGTGTTTCCTCTGGATCTTTTGGACAGTGCGTCCGGAATTCTCTCCCGTACACGTCCCTCTTTCGCACTTTGTCGAACATGTGTGGCCTTAGCTCCAAGCGGGGCCATTCCCGGTGGTGTCTTCCGCTAGGAACAAGGCCCGGAACGATGCGCGTAGACCCTCCGTCATGTCCACCAGGGGCTACGGAGTGGAGCATGGACGAAGGGCGGTGCTTCAGGTCGGGCGACAGCCGGGCCACGTCGCCGCCCTCGGGGCGCATTGGCCCGGGCGGTCGGCATTCGGTTCAATGCGACCGGAACGCACCCGGCCTTCGGGTGCCACGCGGAGCGGGGAGACGTGGGATGAAGCGGGTACGTGGCAGCAGGCGCGGGCCGATGACGATCGCTCTCGTCACGGCACTGACGGCAGCCCTGGCCGTGGGGCTGTACTGGTTCCAGCCGTGGAGGCTCTGGCAGGACCGGACGGTCAGCGAAGCCCTGCCCGCCGCCACCCAGAAGCCGACCGCCGCCCCCTCGGGCGCCGGCTCCACGACCGCGGCGCCGCCGGCCGGGCCGGAGACCCTGACGGAAGGCTCCTTCATCAGCCATGAGCACGCCACCAAGGGCACGGCCAAGGTCGTCCGGCTCGCGGACGGCTCCCATCTGCTCAGGCTGGAGGGGCTGGACACGAGCAACGGACCCGACCTGCGCGTATGGCTCACGGACGCCCCGGTCAAGGAGGGCACGGCGGGCTGGCGCGTGTTCGACGACGGGAAGCACGTCAGCCTCGGCAAGCTCAAAGGCAACAAGGGCGATCAGAACTACGCGATCCCGGCCGGTCTGAGCCTCGGCGACTACTCCAGCGTCGCGATCTGGTGCGATCGCTTCGACGTGTCCTTCGGCGCGGCGGAACTCTCCGGGGCGACGGCGTAGGCGGAGGCGTGCGGGTGGGGAGGCCGGCGTACGCGGCCCGGCACCCCGTCGGGTGTACGCGGCGCGGCACCCCGCCGTACGTACGCGGCCCGGCCCCCGCCATGGGGAGCGGCCCGCCCCCGGTCCGTATGCGGCCCGCCCCCCCCGCGGTCCGTACGCGGCCCGGCACCCCGCCGTGTCTACGCGGCCCGGCCCGCCCTCTCAGGTGGTCAGGAATCAAGAAGCCCGGCCGCCGGACAGTCCCTAGCGTTGTCTGCATGGCAACCACCACTGACACCGCAGTCACCACGTCCCTCGTCTCCGTCACCCTCGAGGTGGCGGACCTCGACGCCGCCCGCCGCTTCTACCGCGCCTTCGGCGTGGACGCCTGCGTCGCCCTCCGGGCGTCCGAGGCGCACAGCACCGGATTCCGCGGCTTCACCATGGCGCTCACCGTCTCCGGCCCGGCCACCGTCGACGGCTTCGTCGAGGCCGCCGTGCAGGCCGGCGCCACCGTGCTGAAGCCCGCCGCGAAGTCCCTGTGGGGCTACGGCGGCGTCGTCCAGGCGCCGGACGGCGCGATCTGGAAGATCGCGACCTCGGCGAAGAAGGACACCGGCCCCGCCACCCGCGAGATCGACGAGGTCGTCCTGCTGATCGGCGTCGAGGACGTGAAGGCCACCAAGGAGTTCTACGTCGGTCGGGGCCTGACCGTGGCCAGGAGCTTCGGCGGCAAGTACGCCGAGTTCGCCCCCGGCCCCTCCTGCCCCGTGAAGCTGGCGCTCTACAAGCGCCGCGCCCTCGCCAAGGACCTCGGCGTCCCCGTCGACGGCACCGGCTCGCACCGCGTCGTCCTCGGCGGCTCCGCCGACGCCTTCACCGACCTGGACGGCTTCGCCTGGGAGCCCGTCGGGCCGCCCGCCCCCACGCAGGACTGACCGCCCCGTCCCGCCGGCCGAACGACAGGAGACAGACCATGAGATTCCACACCCGCGTCGAGCCGCCCGAGCCCATGCGGGGTCTGGAAGTCCCGCCCGAGGTGGTGGCCGCGCTCGACGGGGGTGCGCGGCCACCGGTGACGATCACGCTCAACGGCCACTCCTGGAAGAGCCGGGTCGCCATCCTGCGGGGCCGGCACCTGCTCGGTCTCAGCAACGCCAACCGGCGGGCCGCCGGTGTCGAGATCGGCGAGGAGGTCGAGGTGGAGCTGGAGCTCGACACCGAGCCGCGCGGCGTCGTCGTCCCCCCGGACCTCGCACAGGCGCTGGACGACGACCCCGTGGCCCGCGCCGCGTACGAGGGCCTCACCCCCGGTCGCAAGCGCGAGCACGTACGGGCCGTCGAGAGCGCGAAGAGGCCCGAGACGCGCCGCCGGCGCATCGAGCGGGCCGTCGCCGCTCTCCGGGGCTGACCCCGGGCGGCTCGCTGTCATCCGGATCATCGAGTCGGTCGACGCCCCCGCTGACCTGGATCTCCGGCTGAGGCCGCCGTTCCGTTGACGTCGGGGCCGGCGCACCCCGAGCGGACGCCCTCGCCCGCGGAGAGACGCCGCCGACCCGGCGGTGACGCACGCATCCCCGTGACGCCCGTCCGCGATCGGACCGGTCCGGCTCGCCCGGCCGGGTGTCCTCCGTCCGGACCGTCCCTGGGACGGGCGGGGCCCGGAGGGGAAGGGCTGAGGGGCATCCCAGCCCCGTCACCGTCGAGGAGTCCGCGAATGGCCCGCACGCTCGCCCTGATCCTGGCCGGCGCCACGGCGCTCGCCGTGACGCCCGCCGTCGCGGCCCCCGAACCCGGCGGCGCGGCCGCGGCCAAGGCGGTCACGTACCGGGCCACCGCCCCGTACCAGCAGCACGAGAACGGGGTGCGGGCCGGCTACAGACCCGACCAGTACTGCGTCCTCGACCGGGCCAACGGCACGGGCGCGCTGGGATACCCCCACTTCAACCACGCCTACGACAACTCGACCGACCCCGCGAAGCCCACCGCCCTCTTCTACGAGGACGACGGCAAGGGCGGCAAGCGGCTCGTCGCCGTGCAGTGGATGGTGTACGACCGCGACCAGGACCCGAAGACGGACGACGACCGGCCGAGCATGTTCGGGATGCCCTTCAAGGGCCCCAACCGGGGCAACTTCCCCGGGCAGCCCGTCCACTACGCCCTGCACCTCTGGCTGTGGAAGAAGAACCCCCACGGACAGTTCACGACGTACAACCCGGCGGTCCGCTGCCTCCCGGGGACGACCCGCCCGCAGCCGCGCCCGGCGCACTGACGGCCGGGCCGACCGGGTCGCTCCCGCCGGCCGGGGTGTGCCGCCGAACGGGGCGTTCCCGCGTGTCCCGTCCGTGCGGTTCACGGAGCCGGGACCGGGCTGGACAACCCTTGCTGGAGGTTCCCGGGGCGGGCAGCCGCGACCGGCGGCGACCGGGTGCGGACCGAGCGCGGCAGCCGCCGCCAACGGCGACCGGCGCGGGAGCCGCCGGATCCGACGAGACGCCGACAGGGTGGAGGTGGGCCAGTGCCCAGGGGGCCGTTGCTGTCCCTGCGCGGGATCACCAAGCACTTCGGCGGGGTCGTCGCCCTCGACTCCGTCGACCTCGACGTGGACCGGGGCCAGGTGCTCGGACTGGTCGGGGACAGCGGAGCCGGCAAGAGCACCCTGGTCAAGGCCGTCTCCGGAGTCGTCCCGCCGGACGGCGGGACCGTCGAGTGGCGGGGCGCCCCCGTCGAGCTGCGCCGTCCCGCCGACGCCCAACGGCTCGGCATCGCCACGGTCTACCAGGACCCGACGCTCGTCGACCGCCTGGACGTGGTCGCCAATCTGTATCTGGGCCGCGAGCTGCGCAGGTTCGGGGTGCTGCGGCAGATCGAGATGGAGAAACGGTCCCTCGCGCTCCTCGAACGGCTCGCGATCAGCCTCCCCGGCATCCGGACCCCCGTGAAGGCGCTCAGCCTGGGGCAGCGGCAGACGGTCGCCATCGCCCGGGCGCTGCTGGGCCGGCCCGAACTGGTCGTCCTGGACGAGCCGACTGCCACGCTCACCGTGGAGCAGACCTCGCGCATGCTCGACCTGATCCGTCGGCTCCGGGACCAGGGGCACGCGGTGATCATGGTCAGCCACAACCTCGACGACGTCCAGGCCGTCGCCGATCGCATCGCCGTTCTCCGGCTGGGCCGCAACGGCGGCGAGTTCGAAGCCCGGTACACCAGTCAGGAGCAGCTCGCGGCCGCCATCAGCGGCGGCCACCCCCTCGCGGTGACCCTCCAGCAGAGCCTGCTGCCACGCGGGCTGCCGGCGCAGGACGCCGTCGAGGCGGCCCACCGCTACCTCCCGGCGCACGAGGGGGTGGGAGGGGACTGGTTCGACGTGATCCCGCTGTCCGGCGCCCGGGTCGCGCTCGTGGTCGGTGACGTCGTCGGGCACGGGCTGCACGCCGCCGCCACCATGGGGCGACTGCGGACCGCCGTGCACAACCTGGCCATGCTCGACCTGCCGCCCGACGAACTCCTCACCCACCTCGACGAGGTCGTCGCCCGTATCGACGACCAGCAGACGGCCGGCGGCCGCGAGGACGCCGTCGTCGGCGCGACCTGCCTCTACGCGATCTACGACCCCGTCACCTGCCGCTGCCAGCTGGCCCGCGCCGGACACATGCCCGCCATCGTGGTGAGCCCCGACGGCACCCCCGACATCCCCGACACACCTGTCGGACCGCCGCTCGGGCTGCGCGGACTGCCCTTCGACACCATCGAGTTCGACGTCCCCGAAGGAAGCCGGCTCGTGCTCTACACCGACGGGCTGGTGGAGTCGCGGACCCGGGACATCGACGAGGGCCTGGACCGGCTGCGTACCGCGCTGTCGCACTCCGGGCACAGTCCCGAACAGACCTGCCAGGCCGTCCTCCGGGCGATGCTGCCGGCGGACTCGGCCGACGACATCGCCCTGCTCGTCGCGCGAACCCGCGCCCTGCCCGGTGACCGGATCGCCGAGTGGAACGTTCCGCCGGACCCCTCGGCGGTGGCCGTCAGCCGGGCGGCGGCCACCGCCCAGCTGCGCCGCTGGGGCCTGGAGGACCTGGTCCTGGGCACGGAGCTGATCCTCAGCGAACTCGTCACGAACGCCATCCGGTACGGCGGCACCCCGATCGGGGTGCGACTGGTGTACGCGGGGACGCTGATCTGCGAGGTCGCCGACGCGAGCAGCACGTCGCCGCGGCTGAGACTGGCCGCGGACACCGACGAGGGCGGCCGGGGCCTCTTCCTCGTGGGGCAGATCGCCCAGCGGTGGGGCACGCGGTACACGGGGAACGGGAAGATCATCTGGGCGGAGCAGCAACTGCCCTGATCGACGCGTCTCCTGGAGTCGTCACCGTGGCGGTCACGGCTCCCCCGCCCGGGACCGGTCCTGTACGGTCCCCAGGCGGGCGACCAGGGCGCGGTGGCGGACCCGCGCGTCCCGACGTTCCCCGGCCCGGACGAGCACCGCGGCTCTGGCGCACTCCCCGGCCTCGAACGGCGCCGGGCGGAAGAGGACGGAGGCCCGCAGGTGCCGGCGCCAGTCGTCCTGCCAGAACTCCACCGTCCAGCCCGGCCACAGCTCCGGCACCCGGTACACCCGGGGCGTGGCGGCCAGCGACCACCGGTCCGGCGTCAGCCCCTGGGCACCGGGACGTGCGCCTCCTTGACCTGGATGGGCGGGCTGTAGCGGGCCGATGCCTCCGACGTCGGGATCAGGTCCCGGTGGATCACCTTGGACACCGCCTGAATCGTGTTCACGCCCTGGCTCATCGTGCCGTTGCCGTCGGTGAGCACGGTGATGGTGTAGTCGTGGCCGCCGCCCTTGAACGCACCGACGCTGTGGACGCGCCAGCCGCGCGTGGAGCGCTGCAGCCAGCCGTTCTTGACGTGTACGGACACGGTGGAGGGCGCACCCGCGGGAGTGCCCCACTTCTGCGAGCTGACCACGCGCCCCATCAGCTTGAGGATGTAGTCACGGGAGGCGTCGCTCAGGACGCTGTTCCTGGCGGTGATCAGCGACAGCAGCTTCTGCTCGTCCGTCACGTTGATCTGCGTGAGCCCCCAGTAGCCGCCCGACCCCGGCACCGTCCGCGTCATGCCGGCAGCGGCCAGGAAGCCCTTCACCTTGGAGACGCCGAGCTGGTTCCACAGGGAGCTCGTGGCCGCGTTGTCGGAGGTGGTGATCATCGCCGTGGCGAGGTCGGACTCGCGCGTGGTCAGGCGCCGATCGGTCTTCTTCGCGTCCCAGAGGAGGGTGGCGAGGACGGTCACCTTCACGACGCTGGCCGAGTCGTACGAGGTCGTGGCGCGCAGGGTGCAGGTGGTGTTGGTGGAGCGGTCGCGCAGTCCGACGGCGACCGTGCCGCCGCGGGAGGCGAGCGCGGCGGTGATGTCCCTCTGCAGCTTGGCCGCGAGCCCCGCCTTGCCCGACGTACAGCTGACCTGCGGCGTGGTGGCGGCCGCGGCGGGTGCCGCGCCCGCGACCACGGGCACGAGCACTCCGGCGGCGGCCACCGCCGGAAGCACCCGGGCGCGCAGGGATATGTGGTGATTCATGGGGTCCCCCTGGAAACGAGACGAACGCGCTTACGGCGCACTCACCGTCTATGACTCGCGAGCGCCCGGATGGTTGTACGAGCCCGGGGGACCGGGCGCCGTCGCCGATGCCCGCCGCCGTGGCCGGCTTCGTGCACGAGACCCGGAACCGGGCATCCTCCCCCTCGCGCCCGAGGCCGCCGAACCGCGCATCCGCACCCTCCGTGGACGAGACCGGGAACCGCGCTGCCCCGCCCGTGCCGCCCCCGGCCGACGGCCTCGTCCGCGAGCGCTACCCGGCCGCGCGGTGTCCGTCCTGCCGCCGGCCCGCGAGCTCCCTCGGCGGCCCGCCGGGCGCCCCGAACCACTGCTCCAGCGCTTCCGCCAGGCCCGCCCGCCATGCCGCCTCCCGGGCTCCGATGTCGGCCGCCCAGGCGGTGAAGCCGTCGGGACGGACGAGGACCGCGGCCAGCTCGGGGCGGGACGTGCAACCGACCGTCAGGGTGTCGACGCGGTCGGCGTACCCGGTGGCGAGGGCCCGGACCTCCGCGTCCGCCGCGAGGTCGAGCAGGAGCGCCCGGCCGCCGTGGAGGTGGTCCGCGAGGCGGCTGCCGTCGGCGAGTTCCAGGTCCGGAGCACTGCGGCCGGTCAGCGGGTGCTCGCCCGGCAGCCTGTACCGGACGCCGGCGCTGTTGAGCTGCGCGGTGAGGTACGTCGTGCCCGCGACCGTGTCCGCGAGATCGGCGACGATCGCGCGCAGGGCCCGGGACCGGGGGTCCGGCCGCATGGCCGCGACCTGGGACCGCGTCCAGTCCAGGATCCGCGCGCCGACCGGATGCCGCTCGGAGGTGTACGTGTCCAGCAACCCCTCCGGTGCCCGGCCGGCGACCACCGCGGCGAGCTTCCAGCCGAGGTTCATCGCGTCCCCGAGCCCCAGGCTCAACCCCTGGCTGCCGAACGCGGAGTGCACGTGCGCCGCGTCCCCCGCCAGCAGCACCCGGCCCCTGCGGTACTCGGCGGCCTGGCGGGCGTGGTCGGTGAACCGGGTCGCCGTCCGCACCTCGGTGATCGTGACGTCCACCCCGGAGACGCGGCGCAGGCGTGCCTGGAGGTCCGCGGCGGTGACCGGCGCGCTGCGGTCGGACGGAGGGCCGTCGAACTCCACGGTGACGACGCGGCCCGGCATCGGCCCGTACGCGTACACGCCGGTGTCGGTCGCCGCCCAGCCGACGGCCAGGTCCTCGGCGCCGCTCATCTCCACGATCGCCTGGTGGCAGGTGATCTCCGGGTCCGTACCGGGGAACGCGAACCCCGCGAGCTTGCGGACCGTGCTCCGGCCCCCGTCGCAGCCCACGAGCCAGCCGGCGCGTACGGGCCCGTGGCCCGTCAGCACGGTGACGCCCTCGTCGTCCGCGTCGAAGCCGGTCACCTCCACTCCTCGGCGTACGTCGACGCCGAGTTCGGCCGCGCGTGCGCCGAGGAGCCGCTCGATGTCCTGCTGCGCCACGAGAGCGACGTCGGCGGCGGGCCCGGCGTCCCCGAGCCCGGGCTCCGTGCGGTCGACCAGGTCGGCGCGCAGCATGATCCCCGCGAAGTGCCCGACGAACCCGAGTCCTCGACCGGCCGCGGCCCCGCCGGCGTCCCCGCCGTTCCGCTCCCGCATGAAGGCGTGGAAGCGGTCCATCGACTGCTGCTGTATCGCGGCCAGCTCAGGGAGCATGCCCCGCCGGTACAACGCCTCGGCGCTCGGCGTGGTGATCGCCCCGCCCTTGATCGTCGGATCCACCTCGGTACGGCGCTCCAGAACGACCACCCGAGCCCCTCCGAGCCGCAGCTCGCACGCCACCATCAGCCCCACGGGCCCGCCGCCGGCCACCACTACGTCATCGTCCATGAAGCCCACTATGACGGAGGGTCAAAAAGCCTCCTGCGGCGCCCTGAACAGCCACAATGCGGGTGATGATGTCAAGGGGGGCCGTGAGGAGGGGGCTAGGACGGGTGCGTCCGGGGCGGGACGCGGGCGGGGACCCCAGGAGCGCGGATCAACCGAGCGCGTCCGCGGAGCCGCATGGAGCCGCGCGGTGCGAGGCGATGCGACGGGCTTCCGCCGTGACCTCGGCGTCGACCTGCTCGACGGCTCCGTCGCCGTACTCGAGGAGGTCGTACTCGTCGTCGAGGACGGCGAGGCGCTCGGTGAGGGGCAGGCCGTGCCCGTAGCGCTGATGCAGCCGGAAGGCGAACTCCCGCGGCGTGAGCTCGCCCGCGAGCATCCGGCGGGCGAGGGCCTGCACGGCAGCCTCGCGACCGGATCCGGCCCCGAGCGCGTGGAAGGTGAGGCCGAGTTCCGCGAGCGCGGGGGCCAGCAGGTCGTGGATGTCGTAGTCCGCCTCGCCACGCGTGCATGCGGCGAGCATCCGCAGTCCGGGGGTGTCCAGTCCGGCGACGAGCGCATCGCAGGCGACGGTGACGACATCAGCTGCACGTACCTCCCCCGCACTCCAGAGGGCGGCACAGTCGTGCAGGGCGATCGCTGCGGCTTCGGTCGACGTCACTCGACCATCATTCCGTCGGCCGGCCCTCCCGAGCGAGCGGATTCCACGTCCGCGTGCACGCCCGTCCGGGCAGGAACGCACGCGGACGCGCGCTCGGGAGAAGGCGACGGGGAAGCTGTGGCTGTACCCCGGCACGTCGGCCCGGACGCTCGGCGCGCGCAAGCTCATCGGTACCGGTGGCTGGAACTCGATGAACCACATCCTCGGTGTCGGGGACACCCCTGGCGACGGGCGCCTCGACCTGGAGGCGGCCGACGGCTCCTGGCTCCACCGGTACCAGGGGCTCGCCGGCGGCGGCCTCCGCAAGGTCGCGAGCTCGAACGCCTCCTTGTGGGCACTCGGAGACGCCGCCGCCTTCTGATCCACCCGTGAGCCGCTGACGCGCACGTGAGGGGCCGGGTCGGCCCGGGCGATCCGCTCGGGCCGACCCGGCTCTCCTCGTCAGGGGGCAGCCGCCGGAGACCGGAGGCCGCGGACCCATCCCTCGTACGTCGGGACGTCGGGGTGTGTATGGTCGGCTGATTCGACGATCACGGGGGAGTTTCATGTTCACGAGCAGGTCCGCGTCCAGTGCCGCACCGGCGGTCCCGTCCGCGCCCGCCTTCGTGCGGATGCGGAGCGCGCGAGGGCTGGCCGTGGTCCTGCTGCTCGGCGCGCTGAGCGTGTCCTGCGGCTCCTCCGACCAGAAGGACGACGGAGCCGCAGCGGGTTCCCCTGCCTCCGCGACCCCGAGTGCCCCCGCCACGGAGGGGGCGACTCCCACCCCGACGCCGAGCGAGGCCGGAGGCACGGACGTGCCCGAGACCGGGGACGCCACTCCCTCGCCGACGGAGTCCGAGCCCGTCTCGCTGGTACGCGACGCCTTCGCGGGCCTCCAGGCGACCCTGAACGAATCGTGCACCCCGGGCAACTGCGCGTACTTCCTCGGGCGCGTCTACGACGAACTGCACCGGCTGGACCGGGCCATGAAGGCGGACCCCAAAGGCCCCGGCCACTTCCCCGAGCCCATCCAGCACATCGAGAAGCTCGACGAGGAGCTCGGGGGCGACCGTTCCTTCGAGAACCTGAAGAAGCACCAGCCCCTTCTCCTCGGCACCCGGGACAAGATCAACACCTGGATGCAGGGCCACCCCGACGACTACCGCTGACCGTGAGATGACCGCCGGGCGTCCTCAGCGGCGTCCGCCTCGCCTGCGGCGGATCCAGATTCCGGCGGCGGCTCCGACGAGTGAGGCGACCGCGAGCCCGATGGTGGTCAGCCAGGGACCCCAGGTCCCCTCGTCCCGCGCATCGGTGGCGGTGTGCGACTCCGACGGGGAGCGGGAGGTGTCCGGAACCGGCGAGGACTGCTGCGGACCGTGAGCCGGCCGAGCGGGTGCCGCCGCTCCGGCGCCGCGAGGGCCCCGGCTCGTCGAAGGGGCGGGCGCCGACGGGTGAGACGCCGACGGTGCGGGCGTCGCGCGTACGGCGGCCACCGTCAGCCGCTGCTCGGCGTGACCGAGTCCGGGGTGGCCGGCCGCGACCGTGACCGTCCAGGTGCCCGCCGGCAGGGCCTCGGTGGTGGTCCAGTCGACCGGCCGGGCACCGCGGACGAGCCTCCAGGGGCCGACCGTACGGCTGCCGTCCGCACTGACGGCGCTGACCAGCGCGGCGACCCGCTCGTCCACGGGGTCGCCGTCGTTCTCCCAGGTCACCTCGGTCAGGACATGCCCGTCGCGGTGGCCGGTGATGACCACGTCCAGGTTGTCGCCGTGCGCCGCGGCGGGCTGGGGCGGGGTGAGGCCGAGGGCGAGCGCTGCGGTGAGGACGATCGCGGGTCGGGTGGCGGTGTGCATGGCGGTGCTCCGGTCCGAGAGGAGGAGAGGGAGGGGGCCGGCGAGGCGCCGGGCGGGCGAGGGCGGGCCGCCGTTCGGCGGCCCGCCCGAGGTGCGGCGCGGACGCGGCCGGTGGGCGGGGTCAGCCCGCTCGGCGGGCCGTCCAGGTCTGCGCCGCCCGTCCGTCCACACGCTGGAGGTCGAGCAGCCAGGCCCCGTAGTACGGGCGGTTGCTGACGGTGAGGGCGTAGGAGCCGCTGCGGTCGGTGAGGGTGACCGCGCCGTTCGCGACCGTCATCCGCCACTGCTGGGCCGAGGAGCCCGCGGCACAGGGCTGCTGGGCCACCCACATGCCGGGGGCGGGCGTTCCGCCGGGCTGCAGGCACTTGGCCGAGGCCGCCGACCGGACGCGTACGAGTCCGCTGCCCGCGTCGTCGAAGTACCACTGCTGCGGTTCGTACCCGTTGCTCTGGGCGGCGACCAGGACGGTGCCGTCGGCGCTGCGGCCGCCCCACAGCTGGGCGCTGAGCCCGGTGCTGCCGTTGGAGAGCAGATAGCGGGTGCCGGGCGTGGTGGTGCCGCCGGCCCCGGCGGTGCGGAAGGTCGTCGCCCGGCCCGGCCCGCTGTCACGGCCCTGGCCGTCGCGGACGGAGACGGCGACGGTGTGCGACGTGCCCGGACGCAGGTTGTAGATCCGCAGCGCGGTGCCCTGGACCCAGGTCAGGTGCCGGCCGTCGAGGAGGACCTGGTACCAGGAGGCACCGGTGACCCGCTGCCAGCTCACCACGACGGAGTCCGGCTGGATCTGACCGGCGGTCACGTCCGGCCCGCTGCCCGGCCTGGGCCCGGTCGGCGTGGGTGTGGGCGTCGGCGTGGCCGTGGGTGTGGTGGTGCGGGTGGGGCTGGGCGTGGGGCTCGGGGTGGGGTCCGGGCCGGTGCCGCCGCCCCTGGCCCGCATCAGGAACTGGTTGTCGGCGATGTTCCAGTGCGTGGCGAGGTAGCTGCCGGGCCGGGGGCTGGTGTGGAAGTAGTCGTCGTGGTTGCAGTCGAGGATGTTCTCGGACGCCCGGTTGGTGCAGACGTTGCGCATCTTCGGGTAGTACGGGCTGTCCGAGTAGCACATCACGTCCCACTCGTCCGTGCAGTGGGCGCCCTTGCTGGTGTTGGGCGCGCTGTTGTTGACCGCGCCCAGGTTGTGGCCGAGTTCGTGGGCGGCGGTGTGCCCGCCCCAGCAGCCGCTGTCCGTACGTCCGTACGAGGGGCCGAAGTTGCTCTGATTGGACTGCCCGGGCCGCTCGTCGCCGGCGAAGGTGCCGATGCCGCAGTAGACCTGCGCCTCGGCGAAGATCATGTACTTGCGGTCGCGGCGGTCGAGCCCCTTGGCGGCGAGCGCGCGGTTGGTGGCGCTGAACTCCGCCATAGCGGAGTCGGGCAGTTCGATGTTGAGGACGGTCGGCGTGCAGTCGGCGGCCGTCACGTACCGGATGTGGCGGACGCCGCCGGTCTCCTCGGCGCTGGCCGAGTAGATGAGGTCGGCGTCGGCGGCCCACTTGCGGAAGGAGGCGAGGTACTCGGAGTACCGGTCGCGTCCCGGGCCGTGGACGTACACGACCTGGACCCGGTTGCCGGTGCTGCCGTCGCCGTCGCACTGGACGGTCTGTCCGGCGGGGCCCGCGGCGGGGGTCGTGGTGCCCCCGGTGGCGGCCGGAGCGGCGGCCGTGGACGGGCTCGGGGAGGCGGCCGATCCCTGCGGGGCCCGGGCGTCGACGGCGGGTGCGTCCTGAGAGGGGCCCCGGCTCTTGCGGGGCGCGGGCTGCTGCGCGGCGGGCTTGGCCGGATCGGCCGCGGGTGCCACCGACTTGACCGCGGGCGGGGTGTCCTTCTTGATGTCGACGCCCTTGGGCGGCGCGTCGGGGCCGTGGGTGCACAGACCGGTGGCGGTCGCGTACACGCCGGCGCAGCGGTCGCCCTCGGGGGCCGCCGTGAGGCCGTCGTACACCATGCCCCGCGCCGGCTGGTTGGCCGGCTTCTCGGGTATCGGCTCGGGCTCCGTGCTCCTGGCCGGCGCGGCGGCGGGGACGGCGATGTCGGTGACGACGGGGGCGTCCAGGCGGGCGAGGGGAGTTCCGTCCGGTTCCGCGCGACCCGTCTCGTAGACGATCCCTCCGGCCATCACCGCTGCGAGTGCCATCGCGGCGGTGAGGCCCCGGAAGGGTCTGCGGGGCCTCTCCTCGCGGGTCCTGCGCTCCTTCGGCTTCCTATGTCTAGGCATGCACACCTCAACTCTCTGGTCGGAAGACTGGGTGCGCGGAAGCCTGTCAGAACCCGCCGGTGAAGAATTCGGACAAAGGGGAGAGCGTTCAAAGAATCCATTCCGTTACCTACGGTGCCGTATCTGATGAACAATCAATGTCCATAAAAACAAGGCCAGTTGGTTATGTCGCGATGACTTGGTCCAGGCCTTTTCGGTGGCGCCGTTATGTGATTGAAATAATGGACCGTGGTTATTGACGTGAATTCAGTGAAGGATTCACCTAATTTCTCACCTCGTGAATCCCTCCGATCACCACCCGTGAGCGACGCCCGCCGTGCCGACGTGCAGACCGCTGGGCGGACCGGCTTCGGCGACCCCGTTCGGGCGGTCGGCGCCCTCCGGGGCGGCCCCGAACCGCTGTGGACGCACGGGGCCTTCGGCGGGTCGGGGCGGTTCCGGCGGTGAGGGCCGCGCGGTCGGCCCGCCCTCTCGGGTGGCCCTCCGTGGGGATCTCGTCGGCCCCGGCCGTCCCTCCGGCCGCCTGTCGTGGACGCCGTGATCGCGTCGGTCGACCGCCTTCGCGTCAACGGGCTTTCCCTGCACGTCTCTTGACGAGACGCGCGGGCCGCTGGCTTCATGACGGATGGGAGCGCTCCCACCCTCCGCAACCCCCCTCACGGAAGGCCCCCACCCTTGCCTGCTGTCAGCCTTCGCAGCGCGTTACGCCGCGCCGCCCTCGTGCTCACCGGTCTCGCCCTCGCCGCCGGCTCCCCGACCGGTCACGCCTTCGCGTCGGACCCCGCCGGCGCGGCCGGCGGTGCCGCCCTCGCGGCCCCCTCCGACTTCCCGGTCCGCGTCAACCAGCTCGGATATCTCCCCGACGGCCCGAAGCGGGCCACCCTGGTCAGCTCGGCCACCGCTCCGCTCGCCTGGCAGCTCCGCGACGCCTCCGGCGCGCAGGTCGCATCGGGGACGACGGCGGTGAGAGGCGCCGACCAGGCGTCCGGCCAGTCGACGCACCTCGTGGACTTCGGCGGCTACGCCGGCACCGGAACGGGCTTCACCCTGGCGGTCGGCGGTCGGGCCAGTCACGCCTTCGACATCTCCGCCGCGCTGTACGACGGCCTGCGCGCCGACACCATGTCGTTCTTCTACCAGCAGCGCAGCGGCATCGCGATCGATGCCGGACTCGCGGGCAGCGCGTACGCCCGTCCGGCCGGACACCTGGGCGTGGCGCCGAACAAGGGCGACACGAGCGTCCCCTGCATGCCCGGGGTGTGCGACTACCGGCTGGACGTCCGCGGCGGCTGGTACGACGCGGGGGACCAGGGCAAGTACGTGGTCAACGGCGGGATCGCGACCTGGCAGGTGGTGAACTCCTACGAACGGGCCCGCCGCTCGGGCGGTGACCAGGCCCTCGGCGACTCGACGCTGCGTCTGCCCGAACGCGGCAACGGCGTGCCGGACGTCCTGGACGAGGCCCGCTGGGAGCTGGAGTTCCTGATGCGGATGCAGGTCCCGGCCGGGAAGCCGTCGGCGGGCATGGCCTTCCACAAGATGCACGACACCGAGTGGACCGGTCTGCCGACCCGTCCCGAACTCGACGACAGGGCACGAGAGTTGCACCGCCCCTCGACCGCGGCCACGCTGAACCTGGCGGCCGTGGGAGCCCAGTGCGCCCGGGTGTACGCCCCCTACGACCGAGCCTTCGCCGACCGCTGCCTGGACAGCGCCCGCCGGGCCTGGGCGGCGGCGGTGGCCCGACCCGACGCGCTCGCCCCCGCTTCGGACAACGCGGGCGGCGGGGCGTACGACGACACGGACGTCTCGGACGAGTTCTACTGGGCCGCGGCCGAGCTGCTCGCGACGACCGGGGAGAGCCGGTACCGCGACGCGGTGACCTCCTCCGCTCACCACACGAAGCCCGCGGACCCGTTCTGGTGGGGTGGTACGGCCACCCTCGGACGGATCACCCTCGCCACGGTCCCCGGCGTGGCGCTGCCCGCCGACGACGTGGCCCGGGTACGGGGCCTGCTGACCGCGGCCGCCGACGGGCATCTCTCCACGATGGCCGCCGGCGGCTACGCCGTGCCGATCCCCGCCACCGGCTACGGGTGGGGATCCAACAGCGCGGTCGCCAACAACGCGATCACCCTCGCCGTCGCGTACGAGATCACCGGAGCGCAGCGCTACCGCACGGGAGCCCTGGAGTCCCTGGACTACCTGCTCGGGCGCAACGCCCTGGACCACTCCTACGTCACCGGCTACGGCGAACGGGCCTCGGAGAACCAGCACCACCGCTTCTGGGCCCGTCAGAACGACGCCTCCCTGCCGCACCCGCCGGCGGGCTCGTTCGCGGGCGGGCCGAACGCGGGGCTCGAGGACCCGGTGGCGAAGGAGCGGCTCAGCGGCTGCGCCCCGGCCGCGTGCTACATCGACGACATCGGCTCGTACTCCACCAACGAGGTGGCCGTCAACTGGAACTCCGCGCTCGCGTGGCTGGCGGCCTTCGCCGCGGAGCGGCGCGTAACTCCGGAGACGCCCGCGGTGCAGGTGACACCCGCCGCGCCGGCCGTGCCCGAAGGGGGCACCGCGGCCGCGAGCGTACGCCTGTCGGTCGCACCCGCGCAGGACGTCACGGTGACGGTGGCACGCGCCTCCGGAGACCAGGACCTGACCGTGACGGCGGGCACGACGCTGGTCTTCACGCAGGCCGACTGGGCCACCGCGCAGCGGGTCGTCGTCTCCGCCGCACAGGACGGTGACACGGTCTCGGGCAGCGCGACGTTCACCGCGGGCGGCCCCGGCGTCTCGGCGGCGACCTTCACCGCGACGGAGGTGGACGACGACGCGCCGTCGCCGGGGGCGTCCTGCGCGGTGACGTACCAGGTGGAGAGCGCGTGGAGCAACGGCTTCACGGCCACGGTGAACGTGAGGAACACGGGCACCGCGGCGATCTCCGGCTGGACCCTCGGGTGGAGCTTCGCCGGGGACCAGAGGGTCACCGGAGCCTGGAACGCGACGGTGAGCCAGTCGGGCGGCGACGCGACGGCCCGGGACGCCGGGTGGAACGGCGTACTGGCGGCGGGGGCGAGCACGCCCTTCGGCTTCCAGGCGACGTACTCCGGCACGAACCCGGCACCCACACGCTTCACCCTGAACGGCGCGACCTGCACCTGAGGCCGTACTCCGCCTCCCCATCTCGGCTGGGGCCGAGGCAGCGTCCCCGCGGGCCGGCGGGGACGCTGCTCAGGAGGTGCCGGGGCGTAGGAGGGCTAGGCGCGGGCGGGCGGACGGGCGTGCTTTCTGGGAGGACCGCTCACATCGCGCCACAACCCCACCTCTGGACGGGGGAGCGCCTGGTGGGGGAGTGGCGGGGAGGAGTCCGAAGAGCCGGTGGGAGAGGCGCACTTGGGCCTCGGCCGGCCCGCCGTACCCCGTCTTCAGGTCTTGTACGAGGAGCCCCGCACATTCTCGGCTCCTCGTACCTGCCGTCCTCGGCCCTACGGCCCCACCCTTCGGGTTTCAGTCCCGTGCATGGGGCGGGCGGCCCGGTTGCCACCGCCGCCGTGCGTCCCGTGTCACTTGATGCCGAGCTTGGCGCACTTCTCGGCGAGATCGTCGGTGCAGAGGTCGTCGGCGGTGTAGATGCCTTCGGAGACGACCGTGCTCTGGATGTTGGTCTTGTCGACGATGACGGGGTCGAGGAGGTGCGAGGGGATGCCGTTCACCTCGCTCTTGGCGCGGAGCGGCAGGTCCATCAGGAGGTCCACCGCGACCTCGGCGGCCTTGGGCGCGAGCTCCAGGGGGCTCTTGTACACGGTGAAGGTCTGGGTTCCGGCGATGATGCGCTGGATGGCGGCCTTCTCGGCGTCCTGGCCGCCGACGGGGATGCGCTTGATCCCGGCGTTGTCGAGGGACGTGATGATGCCGCCGGCCATGCCGTCGTTGGCCGAGTAGACCGCGTCGATCTTGTCCTTGCCGAGGTTCGAGATCGCGGCGGACATCTTCTCGCCGGCGACCTTCGGGTCCCACTCGCCGGACGCCTCGAAGGCGATCCTGCCGACCTTGCCGTCGAGGGCGTTGTGCGCGCCCTCCTTGAACTGTCCGGCGTTCGGGTCCTTCTCGTCGCCGTTGATCATCACGACGTCGGCCTCGGACGCCTCGTCGCCGAGGGCGGCGAGGAGCGCCTCGCCCTGGAGCTCGCCGACCTTGGTGTTGTCGTGGCTGACGTAGGCGTCGGCGCCCGCGATCGCGCGGTCGTACGCGACGATCTTGAGGCTCTTGTTCTTGCCCTTGGCTTCCTTGACCCAGCCGGCGGCCTTGGTCGCGTCGACCGGGTCGAGCGCGATGACCCGCACGCCACCGGCGATCAGCTGGTCGAACTGCTGCTTCTGCTTGACGACGTCGGAGACCGCGTTGTTGTAGACGATCTCGCAGTCGAGGCACGTGCCTCTGACGGCCTCCTCGAACTTCGGTCTGTCCAGCGCCTCGTACCGCGAGGTCTTGTTCTCCGGAAGGAGCAGACCGATCTTGGTCGAGCTGCCCTTGTCGGCGCTCTCGTCACTGCCTGCGTCGCCGCCGCAGGCGGTGAGCGAGAGCGCCATCGCGGCCGCGGCCGCGGCGACGAGGGCGTGACGCGTCATTGCGTTCATCTGAGGGTTGCCTCCCTGACGAGGCCGCGACATTGCGGCCGAGGTGGCACGAAGTCAAGCCCGGCCGACATATTGGCGTCAAGAAGTAAACGTTTAACGAGATGGCAACGGTGTTCACCGTTATGTGGGTGAATGCAAGGGGGGTGCGTATGCTAGGGCGCCCACCGCCGGACGAGGGCGCTGCGGGGCGCGGTCCGCAGGGTCCGTGCCGCCCGGGAGGACGTGTCGGCGGGTGGCGGGACCGGCACTCCCCCGAACCTTTTCCGCCATCCTGAGACCGGCCCGGATACTCGGCAGGCCCACCGGCCCGGGAAGCCCGCTCGGTCACTGCTGGGCGGAGAGCCGGGCGGCGGGGCCGCGGAGGCTATGACGTCCCGGCGCACACCGACGAAGCCCTGCTCATCAGGCCCCGACCACCGTCACCCGTCGTCGGCCTCGGCCGTCACGGTCGGCGCGCGGGTGCCTCCGGGGCGGAGGAAGCCGGGTGGAGGGCGTGGAGGTGCGCCCGTCGGCGCGCGGCCCCGGTGATCCGGCCGACCGGAGCGAGCACCCGGCCCGCCATGACGTAGCCGAAGGCCGAGGCGACGACGGCCAGGCCGAGCAGGGCGACGGCGGACGTGCGGCGGAGGCCGTCCAGGGCCGGCTCTCGGCTCCGGGACGCGCACGCGCTCACCGAGTCGGACGCCGGCGGTCCGGACCGTGCCGCGTCCTGACCGGGACACGGGGTGCCGGCCGGCTGAACGGTGCTGCCCGGGCCGAGCGAGAACGGCAGGTCGCCGCCCTCTCGGATCGTCTGCGCGCTGAGCGTGGAGACGATCGCCAGCAGGAGACCGCCGACCAGGAACAACGTCCCGCCGTACAGCATCGTGAGACGCAGCCGGACCGGGAGCCGGGACCACCGCGGGGGAGTGCCCCGGCGTTCGGAGGAAGGGCTGACAGGGCCCTCCTCCGACGTCTCCGACGGCCCCACTGGATCCGAGGGGACGTTCGAGTGCCGGCTTCCGAGGCGAACAGGGCTGCGCACGTTGCTCCTTGATGGCAGGTGACCACTCTCCGGTCATGGTGCACGGGACGGGATGTGCCCTCGGTAAGGAGCGTGCGGGAGGCTGCGGTTCGTCGTCCGTCCCTCCGTTCCCGCTCCGGTGGTTCATCGTCCCCCGCCTCCCCGCGACGGGAGTCACCGCGACGGGAACGGGCGGGGACTTCTCAAGCCGTCGCCGTGACCATCCAGACGGCTCCGCCGATGCGAACGCCGTCCGGAGACTCGAACTCCCGCAGCGCATCCTGTACGTCGGCGCGGATGCGCGCGATCGTCTCCGGGTCGACGTCCCGGAGGTTGTGGCGGGTCGGGCCCATGGAGAAGAGGAAGTCGGCGGCGTCCTCCGCATCGGCGCCGAAGGCCATGGGCGCCTCGTGGGGTGCCACCTCCACGTCGCCGAATCCGCTGTCGGCGAGCACGCGACGGATGCGCTCGGGATCGAGGAGCGATCCCATGCCCGTGGAGGCCGGGGACGCCTCGCGTAGGTACGGCGAGAGCGCGGCCGTCGCGCGGGCGTAGGCGCCCTCCGGATCCGCGGGGTGGGGGCAGAGGAAGGCGAGGCGCCCGGCGGGCGCGAGCGTGCGCCGGAGATGGGAGAAGGCGGCGACGTGGTCGGCGAAGAACATGACGCCGCCGCGGCTGATGAGGACGTCGAAGTTTCCGTCGGGAAGCGGGTGCACCTGAGCGTCGCCCTGCTCGAAGGTGACGTTCCCCAGCCCTTCCGCCTCGGCGTCCCTGCGGGCCCGCTCCAGCATCGGCGCGGACAGGTCGATCCCCACGGCGTGCCCGTCGCGCGCCCGGCGCGCGGCCAGGCGGGTGGTCTGCCCGGTGCCGCAGCCCACGTCGAGCACCCGGTCCGTAGCCCCGATGTCGGCGGCGGCGAACAGAGGCGCGTTGAAGCAGCCCATCATCCCGTCGTAGCGCGCGGGGTGCTCGGCCCAGAGGGCACCCTCCCAGTCGTTCCAAGCCGCGGCCTGCTGACGGTTCGCGTACGTGTGCACAGATCGCCTCCCATGACTAGAGTCGGTCTCTAGAGTTCACCTCTAGATATAGGCTCCAGTCATGGGTGAAGGCAAGGGAAAGCAGGGCGGCAGGGCCCAGGAGACGCGGCGGCGGATCATCGAGGCGGCCGGAGTGCTCTTCGTCGAGCAGGGGTACGGGGCGACCAAGCTGCAGGAGATCGCCGACCGGGCGGGCGTGGCCGTGCAGACGATCTACTTCGTCTTCCGCAACAAGCCCTCGCTGCTCAAGGCGCTCGTCGACGTGGCGATCGCGGGCGACGACGAGCCCGTGCCGACGATGGACCGGCCCTGGTTCGCGGAGGTCGTGGCCGCGCCCACCGCGGATGCCGCCCTCGTCGCGCTGACCGCGGAGACCCGCAGGACGCTCGAACGCGTCGCGGCCGTCAACGAGATGGTCCGGGCGGCGGCGGCGACCAACCCGGAGATCCGCGCCCTGTGGCCCGACCGGGCCGACCCGCGGTACACGGTGATCTCGACGGCGGCCCGCTCCCTGACGGAGAAGCCGGGAGCCCGCCGCGGCGTGCCCGTCGACGAAGCGGCGGACATCCTCTATGCCGTCCTCAGCCCCGAGCTCTTCCTCGTCCTCACCCGTGACCGGGCGTGGCCGCCGGCGAAGTGGGAGCAGTGGGCGTACGGCACCCTTCGTGCGCAGCTCGTGGCCGACGGCGCGCTCTGATCAGGAGTCGTCGGGGCTGTCCGGTCCTGTCGTGACTCCGTCCTTCGTTCGTCGGTGTGAGGGGGCGTCGGACCGTCCACAGGTGGCGGTCGTGTCGTCCGCCGCGGTCCAAAGCCTTGTGCCTGACACTCCTTCCAACGTTGGAAAGCCTCCGTCAGCGAATGACAGCACGGCCTCCGCCGCCTGTCCAGACCCCGCGCGCCGGGCGCGGGGCTCCGCGCTCGGTGCGCGGGTCTCCGCGCCCGGGTCGAGCACGGTGTGGGGCGTGGCGGTGTGACCGCGACTGCCCACGTCAGGGCGGGCGGTCCGGTCTGCACGCGCGACCCGCAGCCCATCCGCACCCCGTCCGCGCCCCATCCGCGCGCCGCGCCCGGCGTGTGCCGCGCCCCATCCGTGCGCCGCGCCCGGCGTGTACCGCCACTCGCCGAGCGGTCTCCGGTGTCTCCTCAAGCCAATTGCCTGGAACGGCAGTTGAGGTTTCTTGAGTGTTTCCGTTGGTATCTGTTTCGTGCTACGTTCCCCGCACTTCGGCTCCGGGCCCCTGTGCCGGCGTCGTCGAGCGGGGTCCACAGCCCGCGTCCCCTTCGCTCGCCCACCGCTCGGACTCCCACCACCGCCCTGCCCGAACGGCCGCGCGGTGCGCCGGAGTCCGCGCGTCGTCCTGCACGAAGGAGTTCCATGCGACGCATCACCTCCCTCCTCGCGGTGCTGTGCCTGCTGGCCGGAGGCCTGCTCCTCACCGGCCTCACCGGCACGGCCACCGCCGCCGTCACCCCCAAGACACCACCCCTGACCACACCCTGGACCAGCCAGGTGTCCACGACCGCCCCCCTGCCCGAGTACCCCCGCCCGCAGATGACACGGCCGGACTGGCAGTCCCTCAACGGGGAGTGGCAGTTCCTCAACCCGCCGACCGACCCCTCGGGCAACGTCGACCGCAACGCCGCGCCGCCCGTCGGCCAGACCCTGCCCGAGCGCATCCTCGTGCCCTACCCGGTGGAGTCCGCGCTGTCGGGCATCATGCGCAACGACAACCGCGACCTCATGTTCTACAAGCGCACCTTCACCGTGCCGCAGAACTGGAACGGCAGGCGGGTGCAACTGCACTTCGGAGCCGTCGACTACGAGGCCACCGTCTGGGTCAACGGCACCCGCGTCACCAGCCACAAGGGCGGCTACGACCGGTTCGAGGTCGACATCACGCCACAGCTCAACGGCGGTACGAACGAACTGATCGTCCGCGTCTACGACCCCACCGACGGACGCGGCGAGAAGCAGCCCGTCGGCAAGCAGGTCAACAACCCCGGCGGCATCTTCTACACCCCCACCTCGGGAATCTGGCAGACCGTCTGGATGGAGCCGACCCCCACGTCCTCCGTCTATTCCGTCGACATCAGGCCCGACCTGGCGGCCGGCACCGCACGGGTCCGCGTCTTCACCCGCGGCGAAGTCTCCGGCCACACGGTGCTCGCCGAGGCCGTCTCCGGATCCACCGTGGTCGGCCGCGCCACCGGCGCCTTCACCGAGTTCTCCGTCCCGGTGCCCGACGCCCGCCGATGGTCCCCCGACGACCCCTTCCTCTACGACCTGCGAGTCACCCTGCGCAACGCCTCCGGCACCGCCGTCGACAGCGTCACCAGCTACTTCGGCATGCGCGAGGTCGGCAGGAAGCTCGTCAACGGGGTCATGCGCCCCACCCTGAACGGCGAGTTCGTGTTCCAGGTGGGCACCCTCGACCAGGGGTTCTGGCCGGACGGCCTCTACACCGCGCCCACCGACGCCGCCCTCGCCTCCGACCTGCAGAAGCACAAGGACCTGGGCTTCAACATGGTGCGCAAGCACATCAAGGTGGAACCGGCCCGCTGGTACTACCACGCCGACCGGCTCGGACTCCTGGTGTGGCAGGACATCCCGTCCACACCGGCGTTCGACGCCGACCGCACCCCCGCCCAGATCGCCCAACTGGAGACAGAGGCCCGGGAGATCATCGACGAGCACCGCTTCTCACCGGCCGTCGTCACCTACGTGCCGTTCAACGAGGGCTGGGGCGAATGGGACCTCGCGGCCACCCGCCGGATCACCACCGACCTGGAGAACCACGACCCGACCCGTCTGATGAACGCGCACAGCGGGTACAACTGCTGTGCCTCGAAGGGTGATCCGGGCACCGGTGACATCATCGACTGGCACGTCTACACCGGCCCCGACGCCCCCCGCCCCTCCGCCACCCGCGTCTCCGTCCTCGGCGAGTTCGGCGGCATCGGACTCCGCACACCCGGCCACGAGTACAGCCCCGACGGCCGGTTCTTCGCCTACGAGCAGGTCTTCAGTCGCGAGCAGCTGAACGACCGCTACACCGGCATGGTCCGGGACGTGCAGCAGCTGATGACCACCAAGGGCCTCTCCGCCTCCGTCTACACCGAGATCACCGACGTGGAGGGCGAGTACAACGGCCTGCTGAGCTACGACCGCCAGGTGCAGAAGGTCGACACCGGACCACTGCGTCAGGCGCACTCCGCCCTCATCGCCGCCTCGCGCAACCTCAACTCCGCCGTGCCGCTCACACCGGGCCACGTCCGCTCGTTCAAGGTGACCACACCCGGATACACCGACCGCTACCTGCGGCACGCCGACTCCCTCGCCCGCACCGACGTGCTGAGCCCGTCCTCCGCCGACGGCGCCCGGCAGGACGCCTCCTTCCGCACCGTGCCGGGACTGGCCGATCCGCGCTGCCACTCGTTCGAATCGGTGAACCAGCCGGGCCGCTACCTCCGCCACGCCTCCAGCCGCGTACGCATCGACGCGGACACCGGCGGCCCGTTCGCCGCGGACGCGACCTGGTGCGCCCGGACGGGCCTCGCCGCCGCCGGCACGTCGTTCGAGTCGCTCAACCATCCCGGACAGTACCTCCGGCACTACGCCGACAACGTGTACCTCGCCCGCAGCGGCGGTCCCAACGCCTGGGACACCGCCACGTCCTTCGCCGCCGACGCGACCTGGGCCGTGGACCAGCCGGCGCTCTGGCGCAGCTCCGTGCTGCTGCCCACCGACCGGCGGCAGTCGCTGCGCGTGACCACGTGGGGCCACACCGACCGGTACCTGCGCCACGCCGACGGCCTGGCCTTCACGGAGATCGTCGACGCGGGCAGCAGCGGTCTGCTCAGGCAGGACGCGACCTACACCCTGCGGCGCGGCCTCGCCGACTCCTCCTGCTACTCCTTCGAGTCGGTGAACTACCCGGGGCAGTACCTCCGCCACGCCGACAGCCGGGTGCGCAACGCGCCCGACGACGGCTCCGCGCTGTTCCGGGCGGACGCCACCTTCTGCACCAGGCCCGGACTCGGCGGGACCGGTGTCACCTTCGAATCGATCAACATCCCGGGCTCGTACCTGCGCCATTACGCGTCCCAGGTGTTCATCGCCTCGGGGAACGGTGCCGGCGACCAGTACAACCGGCCCCAGACCCTGGCCGCGGACAGCAGCTGGGCCGTAGCCGCCCCGTGGGCGCCGTGACCGGCTGAGCCACCGCGCGCACCGACGGGTGCGCGCGGCGCGACGGCCGAGGGGCGGCAGCAGAATCCGCCGGCAGAATCCGCCGGCAGAGACCGGCAGCCCCTCGGCCGTATCCCTCGCGCCGCCGCGCTCCGCCGCACTCCACCCCGCCGCACTCCACCCCGCGGCCCTCGACCGCGCCTGCGGAATCCTTCTCCAGAACCCCGTCGAATCAGAGTGGTCCAACCAGTTGACCACTGGCATTCCGTGACTGATTCTGTTCGCCATGCATCAGCGATCCATCCGGCGCGAGTCGGTATCCGATCAGCTCTACGCCGTCCTGCGCGATCAGATCCTCGACGGCTCCCTGCCCACCGGCTCCCCCCTGACCGCCGAACGCGACCTGGCAGCCGAGTTCGGCGTGAACCGCCACGCCGTACGCGAGGCGGTCAAGCGGCTGCAGCAGGCCCGCCTCATCGAGGTCAGCCACGGCGGCAGGACCGTCGTCCTGGACTGGCGGCACACCGCCGGGCTCGACCTCGCCGTCGGCATCGCCCGGGCCGGCGACGGACTCGGCCTGCCCGGGCTCGCCCGCGACGCCCTGGAGATGCGCGCCTGCATCGGCGCCGACGCCGCCCGGCTGTGCGCCGCCCGCTGCTCGCGCCGACAGGCCGAAGCCGTGGTGGAGGCCGCCGGCCGCTACGCCTCGACCGGACCCGACCTGGCCGTTCTGGGAGCGGCGGACATCGCCTGGTGGCGGCTGATCGTCGAGGGGTCGGGAAACCTCGCCTACCTCCTCGCCTTCAACAGCCTGGTCGGCGGCACCCTCGAAGTCGCCGACGGGCCCATCGACCTGCGGGCCGCCGAGCTCCTCGACATCGACGCGCACCTCCGGCTGGCCGCGCACATCGCGGCCCGCGAACCCGAACAGGCCGAACGCCTGGCCCGCGACCTGCTGTCCCGCAGCGTCCCGGCCGCCGTCGAGAGGGCGGGGGAGCCGACGTGATACCCGCCGTGATGTACGCGATACCGGCGTTCGTCCTGCTGGTGGCCGTCGAGGCACTGTCCTACCGGTTCCTCCCCGACGACGACGAGCGGGGCTACGAGGTCCGCGACACGGTGACCAGCATGTCCATGGGCGCCGGAAGCCAGGTCGTCGGACTGCCGTGGAAGGCCGTCGCCGTCCTCGCCTACGCGGCCCTGTACTCCGTCTCGCCCTGGGAGTGGTCGCCGTCGTCGGTCTGGACGTGGGTCCTGCTGTTTTTCGCCGACGACCTCGCCTACTACGTGTTCCACCGCGCCCACCACCGGGTGCGGGTCCTCTGGGCGAGCCATGTGGTCCACCACTCCAGCGTCCGCTTCAACCTCTCCACCGCCCTGCGGCAGAGCTGGACGCCGATGACGACCCTCCCGTTCTGGCTGCCGCTCGCCCTGCTGGGCATCCCGCCGTGGATGATCCTGCTCCAGCAGTCGTTCAGCCTCGTCTACCAGTTCTTCCTGCACACCGAGCGGGTCGACAAGCTGTGGCGACCCGTCGAGTACGTCTTCAACACGCCGTCCCACCACCGCGTCCACCACGGCTCCAACAACGCGTACCTGGACCGCAACTACGGCGGCATCCTCATCGTCTGGGACCGGCTGTTCGGCACGTTCGAGCCGGAGGGCGAACGGGTCGTCTACGGCCTCACCAAGAACATCACCACGTACAACCCGGTCCGGGTCGCCTTCCACGAGTACGCGGCGACCTGGCGCGACGTCCGCACCGCGCGCCGCTGGCGGGACCGGGCCGGCCACCTCTTCGGACCGCCCGGCTGGTCCCCGAAGGCCGAGGTGTGACGTGCCGCTGCTGATCGCGGTCTTCGCCGCCCTCGCCGCCGTCGACATCACCGGCGTGGTGATCGGCCTGCCGGTCCTGGAATGGATCGCCAAACCCCTCCTCGCCCCCGTACTCGCCCTGCACCTGTGGCGCGTCACCGGCCGACGCCACCGCCCCGTCCTCGCCGGCCTCGGCTTCGCGACGGCCGGGGACGTGGCACTGCTCGTCCCCGGGGCGACCGCCTTCGGGATCGGCCTCGCCTGCTTCCTCGGTGCCCAGATCTGCTGGACGACCGCCTTCGTCCGGGCGGGCGCGGTGGCGCACCTGCGCCCGAGGCGGGCGCTCTGCGTCGGCTACCTCGCCGTGTGGACCGCCGCCGTCGTCCTGCTCGCCCCCTCCCTCGACGCGGCGATGGCCGTCGCCCTGTCGCTGTACAGCCTTGCCCTGGTGGTCATGGCGGCCACGGCGCACGTCAAGGGCCCGAGGGCGGCATGGGGCGGCGCCGTGTTCCTCGTCTCCGACATGCTCATCGGACTCGGTGCGGCCGGGATCGACTTCGCCGGCCGCACCATGCTGGTGATGCCCACCTACACGGTCGCCCTGGTGCTCCTGGTGACCGCGTTCACCGCCGACGCCGGCACGGCGGCCGAGACCGACCACCGGGAGGGGGCGTCCGGCAGCCCGAACCCGGAAACGGGGGCACGGGTCGGGGTCGAGCCCTGACCACCTGTCCGCTCCACCGCACCCGACGGCCCGGCGCGGGCGGTCAGGTGCGCCCGGCCGGGACGGAGGGCCGCTGGATGTCCTCGGGGTGGGCCGTGCACAGCACGGCCTCCTCGTACGCGACCGCTCCGGCCGTCACGAGGGCGTTGATGCCGGCCTCCAGCGTCTGCATGCCGTCCCGGTGGCCGGTCGCGATCATGTTGCGGATCTGACGGGTCTTCCCCTCGCGGATCAGGTTCCGGATCGCCGGCGTGCCCACCAGCACCTCGAACGCGGCCGCACGGCCGCCGCCGATCCGGGGGACGAGCGTCTGGTTGAGGATGCCGACCAGCGTGTGCGCCAACTGCAGCCGCACCTGCGGCTGCTGCTCGGCCGGGAACACGTCGACGATGCGGTCCAGCGTCTGCGCCGTGTCGTTGGTGTGCAGCGTCGCGAACACCAGGTGCCCGGTCTCCGCGATCGTCAGCGCCGCGGAGATGCTCTCCGGGTCGCGCATCTCGCCGAGGAGCACGACATCGGGGTCCTCCCGCAGCGCCGAGCGGAGCGCGGCGGGGAACGAGTCGGTGTCGGTGCCGACCTCCCGCTGGCTGACCGCCGAGCGCTTGTGCCGGTGCAGGTACTCGATCGGGTCCTCGATGGTCAGGATGTGCACCGACCGGTGCGTGTTGACGTGGTCGACGAGCGCCGCGAGGCTCGTCGACTTGCCCGACCCGGTCGGTCCGGTGACCAGCACGAACCCGCGCGGTACACGCGCCCACCCGACGACGACCGGCGGGAGGCCGAGCTGTTCGGACGACGGCACGTCGAACGGGATGATCCGCAGCGCCAGGGCGGAGGCGCCGCGCTGCACGTACGCGTTCCCGCGGAGCCGGGCCCGCTCACCCCAGCTGAACGCGAAGTCGACCTGCCGCTCCCGGCGGAACCGCTCCGTGAGGTCGCGGCCCAGCACCCCCGTCACCAGGCGGTCGGCCTCCGGCTCCGTCAGCGCGGGCCCCTCGACCGGGCGCAGGGCGCCGTCGACGCGGAGGAACGGCGCCGAGCCCGCGGTGACCAGCAGGTCGCTGCCACCCCGCTCCCAGAGCTCGCCGAGCAGATGGTCGATCATCGTGGAACGCGGGCCGGACATGCTGGTCTCCCCAGGGGTGTGCGTACTCATGGCAGGACCGTCCACTGCGTGACGGTGCCCGTGTGGCCGTCGAAGGACACCGAGGCCCGGACGAGGGGGCCGGACAGCAGATCGATCCGCGCACCGCCGAGGTGCGCGCCCGCTCCGCCGCTCCCGGCGGTGACGGTGTGGGTCACCGTCAGCCCGGTCAGCTGTGAGCCCCGGGTCAGGCCGCACCGCGTCAGGTCGACCTGATCGGTCACCGGCCCGCCGGTGCCGAGGCGGACGGGCAGGTCCGGTGAACCGGTGCCGGTGCAGGTGCTGCCGGGGAAGTCCACCGACAGCCGGACCGACTCGACGTCGCCGTCCTCGTGGTGCGCCACCTGCAGGACGGCGTGGTCGAGCGGCGCGGTCGTGGCCGGTGTCCGCTGTGCGTAGCCGCCGAGCGTGAGGGAGGCCCGTCCGCCGCCGGGGACGGCGGCGTCCGTGACGTCGACCGGAGCGCCGGGGGCCGGCGAAGTGAACCCGCTGAGGTCGGTGACCGAGGCCGGTTCCGTGCTCGCGGCCGGGTACGTCGTGAACAGCACGGGTTCCGGGGGGATGCCGACCACCGGGCGGAGGTGTCCGGGAGCGGGGCGGATGTCGAGGGCGATGGTCCGGGCGATGATGCCGCGGGTGACGACCTGGGAGGCGACCCGGCTCATCGAGAGGTCGACGGCGCCGGTCGGTGCGTAGACGGTGCCGTTGACCACGAGGCGGCTGTGCCGCGTGCTCGTGTCGGCGTCGTCGGTGGACTTCAGGACGGGGCAGTCGCCGCCCGTGACGAGGCAGCCGGACAGGGCCCGCACGGACGGGGCCCGGAAGACGAGGTCGAGGACGACGCCGTCGAGGCGGACGGCGGCGCCGGTGCTCCCCGTGCCGAGTCGGGCCGCGAAGTCGACGGCGAGCGCGGACAGCTGGTCCTCCTCGACGACTCCGCAGGCGCCGAGGTCGACGATGTCGACGCCGAGCGTCCGCGGACGCGCGGGCAGCTCGTGGTCGGTGTCGCAGGCGGTCCCGGTGCCGCGGACGGTCAGCGCCGCCGTGGGCGGCTCCGCCGGGGTGGGCGGGTCCGTCGGCGTCGGGGGATCCGTCGGGGCGGGAGGCTCCGTCGGCGGGGGCGGTGCCGGGCCGGTGTCGTCGCCCTGGTGCGAGACGCGCAGGGCGGCCCTGTCGATCACGGCTCCCGCCGGCAGCGGCAGCCGCTCGAACGCGTCCAGCCGGATCGATGCCGAGCGCGCGGCCTCGGTGAGGCTCGCGTCGGCCGTGGTGCCGTCGATCGCGCGGGCGTTCGACGGGGCGGGGAAGTGCGCCGCGTCGGGTGCCGCGGTGCTGGTCGCCTGGGTGGGCGGTACGGGGAGCGGCGGGCGGTGGGCCAGTTCCAGGGTGATGCCGTCGAGGTGTGCGGTGGCGCCGGCGCTGCCGTCGCCGAGCGTGGCGGTGTGGGTCACGACCAGCCCCGACAGCTGAGCGGGGTCGGTCAGCCCGCAGCCGGCCACCAGGTCCAGGGTGTCGGTGCCCGGTGCGTCGTGACGCGGGGCGAGTCTCCGCGGGACGGTGCAGGAGCGGGGGAGACCGGGTCCCGTCAGGGTGACCGTCGCCGTCGGGGGTGGTCCTCCCGCCGCCCCGGGCTCCTCGCGGTGCGCGATACGCAGTACGGCGCCGTCCAGGACGGAGCCGGGCGCCACCGCGGGGGAGTCGAAGCCGCCGAGGGCGATGACGGCGGTCGGCGCGGTGTCCGGGTCGAGTACCGCGCGCGCCATCCGGGCTCCGTCGATCTCCCGGGCGTCCGCCGCCGGGGCGAACGTCGTCGACTCCGCGGTCGTCGCCGGCCGGGGCGGCGGAGGGTCGTGGACGACTTCCAGCCAGATGCCGTCCAGGGAGTCGGCGCCCGTGACGCCGTCCGCCGCCAGCCCGACCGCGTAGGTCGCGGTCAGGCCCGCCAACCGGGCGGGGTCGGTGACGCCGCAGGCCATGAGGTCGACGCGGTCCTCGCCCGGCTCGGCCCGCGCGGTCAGCGGCAGCCCGTGACAGCCGCCGCCACCGGCGGGGGTGACGTCGAGGGTGGGGGCCGCCGCGTCTCCGGTCTCCCGGTGGACGACCCGCAGCACGGCGGAGCGGATCCTCGCGTCGCCGGGCAGGGGCGGTCGGCCGAAGCCGGCCAGGGTGATCGACGCCGTCGGGGCGGCCCGGGTCAGTTCGGCGCCGGCCACCGACGGGGTCGGCTGCTCGCCGATCTCCAGGGCGTCGCGGGGGTCGGTGCCGGTGGCGGTGAAACCGGTCGACGCGGTCACGGCGGTCGGCTTGAACGTGGTCGGGGTGCGGTAGGCGACCTCGATCCAGAGGCCGTCCAGGCGGGCCACGGCGGCGGCGCCGTCGGTGTCGAGGGCGGCGGTGTAGGTCACCGCCAGGCCGGTGAACCGGGACGGGTCGGCGAGTCCGCACGGGCCCAGCAGGTCGATCGGCGCTGCCGTGGCCAGGCGCGTGCGCCGAGGCAGCGCCTCGGTGCGGCAGGTGTCCCCGCCGACGGCGGTGGTGACCTTGAGCGCGCCGGGTGCCGTCAGGTCCCCGTCCTCCTGATGCCGCACGTGCAGCGTCGCGGCGGTGACGACCGAGCCGGCCGGCACCCGCGGGGCGAAGCCCGCCAGTTGGAGGGAGGCGGTCCCGCTCTTCGCCCGGTCGAGGGAGGCGCCGGCGGTGCAGCCCGCGGTGTCCGTCGGCCGTGGACAGCCGGGCAGGGTGGGTCGTTCGCCACCGGTCAGGGCGTGGACGGGGTCGGCGAAGCCGTCGTTCGCCCGCACCTCCGTCGGCCGCAGCGTGTGCGACGGCTTCGGCGGCTGGACCCCGTACACCGCCACGCGCTGGGCGCCCGGGGTCACCGGGGCGCACAGTTCCGCGTGCCCGCGGTCGACCTGGAACCGGCTGCCGCCGCCCATCATGAGCTCGACGCCCGCGGGCCGTGTCGTGTCGCAACCACCCGGGACGGGGACGGCGGGCCGCGCGACCGCCTCGGGGTCCCAGCCCGTCGGCGTGCCGCCCACCACGCTGACCGTGGGATCGTCGACGGTCCAGACGGCGGTGCCGCCGGTGAAGGTGAAGTCGAAGGAGAAGACGCCCGGTTGCAGCCAGACGACGACGTTCGGGCAGCCGCCGCCGGTGAGGCGGCTCAGGGCGCGGGCGTCGTCGTAGTACCCGGGCCGCAACCGCACCAGCCAGCGTCCGGGGGCGGGGCACGCCGGCACCGTCCGGAGCACCGGGACGGCCGTGGCGGGCGGCGCGTGGTCCGGGTCGGCGCCCACGGCCTCGTCGGCGGGGGCCGGCGGCGAGTCGTCGGCGCAGCTCCTCGCGTACGGCGGCTGACCCTGCGGCAGCCGGGGCTGTGTCACGGCGGGCGAGCAGTCCCCGACGGCGGACACGTCGCCCGACACGACCATGGAGCCGCCGGCACCGGTGGTGATGTCCGAGCGGGAGAACACGGCGCCCTGCACCCGCAGGCCCGGGGCGGTCACGTGGATGCCGTCCCCCGCCGCCTCCCCCAGGCTGCGGAGCGCGTCCTGGGGCCGGGTCGCGCGGGCGTTCGCGGGAGTCGCGTTGAGCGGGTCGCAGTGGACGTTCATCCGGTGGCCGTTGAGCGGCGGGGCGGTGTAGGTGGCGCACGGGTTGCCCCGCGAGAAGTCCTCGATCGCCAGCTGCGTGGCGCCGTCCGCGCTGTAGGCCCGCTCGCCCTGGCCGGCGAAGGTGCCCGTCGCCTTCAGCGCGGTGGCGGCGAAGGACAGGACGGTCACGGTGACCAGGCCGAAGACCACTAGGAAGGCGAGCGCCAGGATCAGGGTCGCGCCCTGTTCGTCGCCGCGCGGACGCGTCCGGTTCGGGCGGCGGCCGGTCATGACGAGCCCGATCGTCGGACGGCGGTGAGGGCCGTCGGGGGAGTGGCGGGGTCGCTCTGCACGGTCAGCGTTACCTCCATGGGTGAGGGGCACGAGGTCTCGGCACCGCAGCGCAGCGTCACCGGGAGGGACGACGCGGCGGGGTCGAACCGGCCGAGGGGAGTGGTGACGACGTCCCCGCCCGTACACGTCACCCGGTCGAGGGCGCCGGTCGGGCGGTCGTAGGTGTAGACGACGTCGGTGCCGGAGCGGCTCAGGCGGACGATCACGTCGGTGATGCCGCACGCGGGGCCGGTCGTGACGCCGTCGGCGCTGTGGACGTCGCCGTAGAAGTAGCGGTTGAGTGTGGCCGCCGCACTGGTGGAGGCCACGCGTGTCTGGGTGCCCGCGGTGAACCGGAGCCCGAGGATCATCGCCTTGGACAGGAGCGTGCCGACGAGGCCGCCGACGACGATCGTCACCAGCAGCTCGGTCAGGGTGAACCCCGACTCCGGCCGTCGGGTGGGGCGTGGTGTCGTCATGACGGCATCGACTCCCGCTTGACCACGTCGAGCGCCGCGTCCCTCACCGGGCGGGGGCCGGTCGTCCGTACGGTCACGGTGACCTTCTGCACCCCGGTGTCGGGCGTCGGGCACGAGGGCCCGAACGCGCCCACCCCGTCCCAGTACGCGACCTCGACGGTCACGGTGTACCCGGGCGGCGGCTTCGGGGCCGCGTAGCCGCCGGCACAGGAGACGTACGGGGCGCCGACGACGTTCTCGGCGGCGCTGCGGACGAGCGAGTCGGCGGTGGTGAGCTGCTGCTGCCGCACCGAGCTCATGATCGTCGTGCCGAGTCCGCCGAGGACCGCCACGAAGGCGGTGCCCAGGAGCACCACGGTGACGAGCGCCTCGACCAGCGTCTCGCCCTCCTCGCCGCGGCGGCGAGGCAGGCGGCGCGTCCGGCCGGTCACGGGACGTCCACCTGGCTGTAGACGCCGTAGATCGCCGAGAGGAGGGCGACGGCCACGAATCCGACGACGACTCCGACCAGGATGACCACGGTCGGTTCGAACAGGCTGGTCAGGCGCTTGAGTTTGTGCTGGAGTTCCTTCTCGTAGAACTCCGACACGTTCTCCAGCTGGTCGTCGAGGGTTCCGGTCTCCTCGCCCACGCGCATCATCTGGGTGACCGCTCCGGGGAAGAGACCGGTGCGGGCGATGGGCCGGGAGATGCCGCCGCCTTCGAGCATCTCCGTACGGGCCCGGTCGATGGACCGCTCGTACACCAGGTTGTTCGCCCCCGCGCCCGACAGGGTCAGGGCCTCCGGGACGGGAACGCCGGTCTTGATCATCGAGGTGAGGATGCGGCAGAACCGTTCGATCACCATGAAGCGGACGACGTCGCCGATCACCGGCGTCGCGAGCAGGAAGCGGTCCCGCAGGAGCCGTCCGCGTTCGGTCCGCAGACCCGCGGTCAGTCCCACGACGACCGCGGCGAGCACTCCGAGCAGGACCGGGTACCAGGCCGTGACGAAGTCGGTGAAGCCGAGCAGGATCCGCGTCGGCAGGGGCAGTTCCGCGTCGAAGGACTCGAAGAACGCCTTGAACCGGGGCAGTACGAAGACGACGAGGACCAGGACCACGGTCAGCGCCAAGCCCATCACCAGACTCGGATAGGTCAGCGCGGAGCGGACGGTGCGGCGGCCCTCGACGTCGCGGTCGATGTAGCGGGACAACTGGGCCATCACCACGTCGAGTTCACCGGTCGCCTCCGCGGAGCGCAGGACGGAGACGTAGAACGGCGGGAGCGCCTTGCCGTGCGCGGCCATCGCCCCGGCGAAGCTCTCGCCGAAGCGGAGCGAGTCCATGACGTCGCCGATCACCTCGCGCAGCTTCCGGTCCTTCGTCTCGGCGCGGATGATCTCCAGCGCGTCGAGCAGGGGCACGCCGGCCTTCACGAAAGTGGCCGTCTGGCGGGAGAAGTTGCTCAGTTCGACGGGATCGACCTTCTTGGCGGTGATCTCGAACCGCAGCAGGCCGCGGCCCGCCGCCCTGACCGACTGGACGGTGTACCCCTGCCGGACCAGGCTGTCGGTCACGCCGTCGACACTGGAGCCCTTGACTGCGCCGGTGGCCCGCTCTCCGTCCGGGCCGATCGCGACGTACGTGAACGCGGCCATGCCGATGCTCTCCTGCTTTCCGGGGACGGTGCTGAAGTGGTCTGGATACGGGGGTGGGAGGCCGGCCGGTACGGGGACGAGGTACGGCGGGGAGAAGCCGCGCCCGTCCGGCGGACCGGCGGCTCCGGGTGCGCGGAGCCGGAGGGGGAGGGCCGGGTCCTAGACGACGTACACGCTCGACATGATCTCGGCGATGGTCGTGGTGCCCGCCTCGACCAGGCGGACGCCGCCGTCGAGGAGGCTCTCCATGTGCTGCTCCCGGGCTGTCCTGCGCAGGGCGTCGATCGGAGCCTTCTCGACGAGCAGGCCTTTGACCGCATCGCTCATCACGAGCAGTTCGAAGACGCCGATCCGCTCCTGGTATCCGGTCCGGGAGCAGAAGTTGCAGCCGCGGCCCTGCCAGAACTCCGTGTCGGCGGATCCGCCGGCCCCGGTGAAGAAGGCCAGTTCGTCCACGCCGGGCCGGTAGGGCTCACGGCACTGGTCGCAGATCCGCCGGACGAGTCGCTGACTGACCACCCCGGCGACGGTGGAGGTGATCAGGAACGGTTCGATGCCCATGTCGGTGAACCGGTGCAGCGCCGAGCAGGCGTCCGCCGCGTGGATGGACGACAGGACGAAGTGCCCGGTGAGCGCGGACTCGACCGCGATCCGTGCCGTCTCGGCGTCCCGGATCTCGCCGACCAGGATCACGTCGGGGTCCTGCCGGAGGATCGAGCGCAGCCCGGTCGCGAACGTGATGCCCGCCTGGTCGTTGATCTGGATCTGGTTCACCGACGGGACGACGTACTCCACCGGGTCCTCGATGGTGGTGATGTTGCGCTCGCTCTGGTTCAGCTCGCCGAGCGTGGCGTAGAGCGTGGTCGTCTTCCCGCTTCCGGTCGGTCCCCCGCAGGCGACCATCCCGTACGGGGAGCGGAGCAGCGACGCGAACCGCTCGTACGTCGCGGCGGGCATGCCGAGCTGGCCGAGCCGCAGCAGGGTGCGGTTGCTGTCGAGGAGCCGGAGGACCGCCTTCTCACCCCAGATGGTGGGGGTCGTCGCGACCCGGATGTCGACCGACCGGCCGTCGATCTCCGTGGCGATCTGGCCGTCCTGCGGGCGCCGCCGGTCGACGATGTTCATGTTCGCCATGATCTTGATCCGGCTGACCACGGACGGTCCCATGTTCTCCGGCAGGCTCAGCACGTCGTGCAGCGCACCGTCGATGCGGTACCGCACCCGGACGCGGTCGCCGTGGGGCTCGACGTGGATGTCCGAGGCCCGGTCGCGCAGGCCCTGCGTGAGCATCAGGTCGACCAAGCGGACGACCGGCGCGTCCTCGCTCACGACCCTGGTCCCGGAGGCCGCGTCGCGGCCGGACTCGGTCGCCTCGAAGGCCTCGACCAGGCTGCCGACTCCGGCCAGTGCCCGGTAGGCGCTGTCGATCGAGCGCCGGACGTCCGAGGGGGCCGCGATCGCGAGCCGCACCCGGTCGGGCGCCACGGCACGGCCGAGTTCGCCGAGCAGGCGCGGGTCGCCCGGGTCTCCGGCCGCGACGAGCAGGGTGCCGTCGGTCCGCTTCACCGCGACGACGCCCAGAGAGCGGGCCAGCGCCTCCGGCACCCGGGCCGCGGCCTCGGGGTCGGGTTCGCTCTGGCCCAGGTCCGCCACGGGGACGTCCAGTTGGACGGAGAGCGCCTCGACGAGCGACCGCTCGTCGACCATGCCGAGTTCGACGAGCAGGGCGCCGAGCCGCTTGCCGGACGCCGACTGCTGGAGGAGGGCCTCGTCGACCTGCGCCGGGGTGAGCAGCCCGCGCGTCACGAGGAGTTCCCCGATGCGGGGTCGGTCGTGGGCCGCGGGCGATGTCGGGCCGCCGTCGGAGGCCGTGTCCGCGGGAGCGGTTCCTGCCGGGTTCGGTACTCCCGTCGCGGACGAGGACGCCATGGGGGCGGTGGAAGCCGTCCCGTTCCGTGCTCCCCCGGGCGGGGTGGTGCCGTCCTCGCCCACAGGGTCTGTCGTCGCCGCGCGGCGACGGAGAAGCCGGCGATTCGCCAAGGAACCCACCCCTATCGTGCAGCCGGAGAAACGGCCGTTCGCGCCCCCTGATCGCATGAACGCACCAGGGGCGGCAGCTTGTCAGTCATTGATTAGTCAGCCGGATACTACTTCATGTCGCGAGTGCCCCCACGGCCGCCGGCGGCGAGGTGTTCGTGAGGGTCACCCCTTGTGTGTGCCGTCGTGGGCTACGTAGTCTATGGCTGATTACTCAATCAGTGACCAATGCGGGGCGCGCTCGCGGCCTCGCCGTGGATGGAGAGAGATGTTCACGTACCTGCAAGGCAAGGCGCGTCGGCGTGTGCGCGCGCTGAACGAGACCTCGGAAGCCGGCTTCACCCTGATCGAGCTTCTCGTCGTCATCGTGATCCTGGGCATCCTGTCCGCCATCGTCGTCTTCTCCGTCCGCGGCCTGAACGACAAGGGCCAGGGCACGGCATGCGACACCGACAAGTCCACGATCCGAACCGCCGAGGAGGCGTACTTCGCCAGCGAAGGCCGGAACGCGTACGGGACCATGAAGCAGCTGGAGCAGGAGGGGTTCCTGTCCGAGGTCTCCCGCTGGTACGACGCCAAGCCGAGTGGTGACACGTACGTCATCACCCCCCTGGAGAAGCTCGAGGACGGTCGCCCGAACCCCTGCACGGCCTGACGCGCCCGCAGTCCGCGCCCGACGCCGCCGGCCGTCGGGCGCCGCCGCGTCCCCCGGCAGCCCGCGGACCGCGGGTCGTGGACCGCGGCCCGGCGGACCACCGCCCCACTCCGACACCTCGAACCGCCCGCCGCCCACCCGACACGCACCACACGATTGCCGAGATGCCTTCCGTATTCGTCGTCCTCACAGGTCTGCTGGGACTCGCGGTGGGGTCGTTCCTCAACGTCGCCGTCTCCCGGGTCCCCGCCGGCCGCTCGGTCCTGCGGCCCCGCTCCGCGTGCCCGCGGTGCGCCGCCCCGATCACGGCCCGGGACAACATCCCCCTCGTGTCCTGGGTCCTGCTGGGCCGCCGCTGCCGCGCGTGCCGGGTCCCGATCCCCGTGCGCTACCCCCTCGTCGAGGCGCTCACCGCCGTCCTGTTCGCCGCAGAGGCCCTGCGCTTCGGGCCGTCCGAGGCGCTGCCCGCCGCACTGGTCCTCACCGCCGGGCTCGTGGCCCTGGCCGCGTGCGACGCCGAACACCTCCTGCTCCCGAGGCGGCTGCTCTACCCGACCCTCGCGCTCACGGCCGCCTGCCTGCTCGGCGCCGCGGCCGCCACCGGCCAGTGGCAGCGGCTCGGGTCGTCCGCCGCGTGCGGAGTCGGCGCGTTCGCCGCCTTCTTCGCCCTCCACCGGACGCGGTCGGGCTGGCTCGGCTTCGGCGACGTCCGTCTGGCGGGTCTGCTCGGCGCGGGCCTCGGCTGGTCCGGTCCCCTGCACCTCCTCTTCGCGGTGCTGTCCGGCAGCGCCGCCGGATTGCTGGTGGGCGTCGGGCTCATGGTGACGGGGCGCGCCACCCGCCGGACCCGCCTCCCCTTCGGCCTGTTCCTGGCCGCCGGCGCCATCGCCGCCCTCCTCGTCGGAGAGCCCGTCGTCCACTGGTACGAGGGCGTGATCGACCCCTCCGCGACGAGTGCGCCGCCGCACGTCCCCGTCCGCGCCTGGCCGTGACCGCCACCGGTCGCCGCCGCTCCGCCCCAGGTCGGCCCCGGAGGGGCCTGCCGGACCGATCGGTCCGGCAGGCCCCTCCGGGCGATCCGTCCGGCTTCCGGCGATTCGCTCCCTGCGCGTACCCTCCGGCGTTCACGGGCCAGGCGCAGGGGATCGCGAACACCACCGCCGATCCTTACCCTGGTCACCATGAACGCACCTGACCTGCCCCTGGCCGAGTGGATCGTGCTCGCGCTCGTGGCCGAGCGACCCAGCCACGGCTTCGCCATCTCGACCCTGACGGCGGAGGGGGCGGACATCGGTGAGTTCTGGTACGTCTCGCGGCCCATGGTCTACCGGTCCCTCACACGGCTCGTCGAACGCGGACTGATCACGGCGGTCGGCGCCGAGGAGGGCAACCGGGGGCCGCAGCGCATGATCTACGCCGCCACGCCGTCGGCGGAGGCGACGGTCGGCACGTGGCTCGACGAACCCGTCAGCGAACTGTTCGACGTCCGAGCCGAGCTCACGTGCAAGCTGCTGCTGATCCAGCGCCGCGACGCCAGCCCGGCGCGGCTCGTCGAGCGCCAGCGGCTCGTCCTCGACGAGATCGAGGAGTCGCTGCGCGCCAAGGAGCACGCCGCGGGCGACCACATCGCCCGCGCGAGTTACGCGCTGCGCCAGGAGCACGTCCGCGCCGCGCGCGGGTTCCTCGACGCCGTGGACGTGGAGAGCCCGCGGCCTGCCGTCAAGGGCTGACGGCCCGCGCGTCCCCTTCGTCCCGACCTCGCGGGTGCGGTCACGACCCCGCGGGTCCGGCAGCGGGACGGGCCCGGCGATCACGTGGGAGTGATCGCCGGGCCCGCGCCGCACCTCAGCGGAGGTGTGTGGGTGACGCCTCTAGGGCACTTCGACGACGGTCTCGCAGGACCCGCCGGGCGAGACCGCGTCCGTGCCCGGGAGCGGCGGACCGCCGTGGCCGTCGCCGGCGCAGACGTCCGTACCGGAACCACCGGCGAGGACGTCGCTGCCGGCGCCGCCGACCACGACGTCGTCGGAGCCGCCGCCGGAGAGCGCGTCGTCCCCGGCCCCGCCGCGGACGCTGTCGGTGCCGTCGCCGCCGCTGACGGCGTCGGCCCCGTCCCCGCCGTCCACGGAGTCGTTTCCGCTCCCCGCCGACACGGCGTCGTTCCCGCCGAACGTGCAGATCGTGTCGTGGCCGCCGTTGCCGCTCACGCTGTCGTTCCCGTTGCCGGTGACGATCACGTCGTCGCCGCTCGTCCCGGTGACGGCCCCGTTGCCGACGATCGTGGCGGCCAGGCCGCGGCAGCCGGCGGCGACGCCGATCGTCACGGTCGCGACCGCCGAGTCGGCCGTACCGTCGCTCGCCCTGTACGTGAAGCCGTCACTTCCCGCGTAGGCGCTGTCGGGCCGGTAGACGAAGGAGCCGTCCGGGGCGAGGGCGAGGCTGCCGTGCGCCGGTCCGGTCACGACCGTCGCCGTCACCGGATCGCCGTCGGGGTCCGTGTCGTCGCCGAGGACCCCCGGCGCGCCGACGACGAGCGGGGTGTCCGCCCCGATGTGCGCGTACCCGTCGTTCTCCGCCCGCGGAGCCCGGTTCGTCGAGTTGAACAGCACCGACGCGTCCTGGGTGAACGTCGCCGCGCTGTTGTTGTTGGCCGTGACGACGTCGACGCGCCCGTCGCCGTCGAGGTCGGCCGCAGCCGTGGCCTGCGGGGAGCGGCCGCCGTTCAGGCCGAACGCGAGCGGGGTGCCGAACGTCCCCGTGCCGTCGCCCTCGAACACGAGGACCTCGTGCGAGCCGGCACTGGAGACGACCAGGTCGGCGTGTCCGTCGCCGTTCGGATCCGCCACGGATGCCGAGCTGAGGTTCGCGCCCGCCGGCAGGACGCTTGCCGTGCCGAAGCCGCCCGCGCCGTCACCGAGGAGGACGGCGACGCGCCCCGGTGCCCCCGGCGCGACGAGGACGGCGTCCGGAGTGCCGTCCTCGTCGACATCGGCGAGTGCGAGCCGGGACGGCAGCGCCACTCCGGCGGGGACGCCCGACGCCGTGCCGAAGCCACCGCCTCCGTCGCCGAGCAGGACGGACAGCGTGCCGGTCGACGCGTTCGACGTCACGAGATCCAGGTGTCCGTCGCCGTCCAGGTCGGCCGTGGCGATGCTCTGCGGCGCCGTCCCGCCGCTCAGCCCGAGCTGTGCCGCGGCGCCGAACGTTCCGTCGCCGTTGCCGAGGACGACCGAGACGTTGTTCGTGTTCGTGTTGGACGTCGCGAGGTCCGGCGCGCCGTCCCCGTCGAAGTCGCCCACGGCGACGTCGGTCGGGAAGCGCACGACACACGGGTTGTCGCCCGTGGTGTCGCACCCGGGAGCCGGGTTCAGCTGCACGGGCGTTCCGGCGCCCAGCGTGCCGGAGCCGTCGCCGCGCCACACCAGGGCGACGTTCCCGCGCGCGTCCTGGCTCACGACGTCCTGGTGGCCGTCCCCGTCGACATCGCCGACGACCGCCGAGCCCAGGAACACGCTCGACGCGGTCCGCGGCGCCGCGTACGTCGCGACCGGGTCGAATCCCCCGGCGCCCGTGCCGAGGAACACGCCGAGTCCCTCGGAGCGGATCGCCGTCACGAGGTCCGGCGTCCCGTCGCCGTCGAGATCGCCGGTCGCCACGGCGAAGCTGCCGCGGCCGTTGTCGTCGAGGTTCACGGCCGGGGCGAAGGCCGTGGTCGCGGTGCCGGCCGCCGCGGCCGGACCGGAGGTCAGTGCGAAGGTCGCCACCGCGAGGACGAGCGCCGGAATCCGGCGTGACCGCCGGGGGGTGACCGCCGTCGGGCGGCCGTCCGGCGTGAGGCGCCGGCGTGGGGATCTGTGCATGGGGAAGGGCCCTCCTCAGGCCCTGGAGAATCATGGGGGCGATGACAGGCGGCCCTCGCGCACGGGAGACGACGACAGGCCCCCGCGTACGAGAGACGACGACAGGCGGCCCCCGCGTACGAGAGATGACGACAGACGCCCCCGCGTACGAAGTCGGGCGGCCGTCATCCCGTCAGGGGAGTGCCGAGGGAGGCGCCGACGCGGGTCGGCGTACCGGGACCGCCGGCGGGCGACACCCGTGCCCGAGCGACGGTCCCCTGCTCGCTGCCCCCGGCCCTGCGGGGTGCTCAGTAGCCGTACGCGGCCAGCGTCGACTGGATGGTGGTGTCAGTGTCCCACGTGTTGTTGAACAGGTCGCCCCAGGCGGTCGCCGCGCCGGCGTTTCCACCGGTCAGGGCGACGCCGTACTGCTCGATGTCGCCGTAGCCGGAGTACGTGCTCGGGTCGACCTCGGTCCACGTGTTGGGGTCGTTCGCCGTGGTGCCGTTGAGCGAGCTCGACGTCCAGCTCACGTTCACGACGTTCGACTTCGCGACGAGACCCAGCTGGGTGTTGCCGCCGGCGTTGGCCGTCACCGCGCCCCGCACCTGGCTGATGCCCGACTCCAGACGCACCTTGCACGCGGTACCGGCGCTGTCGCACGCGCTGCCGCGGAAGACGTTCTGGCCGGCCCCGCTGTCGACCCAGGAGAAGCCGTTCTGGGTGAGCGCCTGCTTGGACGCCGCGCCGAACGGCGCGGAGGCCGGGTCGGCGACCGCGATCCGGTTCCCGCTCGTCCCGAGCCAGGTCACCACGTCCGGGATGGTCGTGGGCGCGCCGCCGGACACGGGCGACGCGTCACACCGGGGCGACTGGGCCTTGCCGTTGCCGCTGCCGTTGGCGTCCGCGCCGAGGGCCAGCGGTGGGCTCGCGGCGTTGGACGGGTCGTCACCCTTGGTCGAGCCCGCCCAGCTGCCGCTGCAGCTGTAGATCGCGAGCCGTCCGATGGCCACGAGGTGCTTGCTCGTGTAGTCGCCGTTGCACTGGACGGTGCCGCTCGCCGTGCACGTCCCGCCGTCCGAGGTCGGGATGACGGCGTCCACGTTCGTCTCGTCCGCGGACAGGAACGCGTCGATGTGCAGTGGCCCGTCGACGCAGTTGTTCGAGGTGGACGGGTTGCACGTGGTGTAGGGTCCGGCGCTCTTCAGCTGCTGGCGCAGGCTCCCCGACGTGATCCCCCGCATCGTCGACGTGTCGATCGCCGGCTTGTTCCAGAACCCGCCGACCTGCGACGCGTTGTTCGCGCTGAACGGGGTGAACGACTGGAGCGACGCGATCTGGCCCTTCATGTCCTTCACGGCCGGATACATGTTGTTCGCGATGCCGACCTCGGAGTCGGTGGTGGCGAAGGCCGTCGGCGCGGCGGCGACGAGCGCCGTCGCGAGGGCGGCCACCGTGAAGGCGTTCCGCAGGCGACGCGTCGCGGTGCGGCCGGACCGCGGAGCGCTGTGAGCGCTCCTGAACCATCTGTGCATTCTGCTGCTCCTCGTGGATCCGAAGGGTCGGCGGCTGCCGCACGCGTCGCCGGCAGGGTGAGGGAAAGCCGGACAACAGCCGGGCATCTGCCAGGTTTCCGGCATGGCGGTGCCGCACTTGCGCTGATGATGCTCACCTGACGGCCCGGTAGTCAATGGTTGACAACCGAAGGGGGCGTGGATGTAATGCACGCATCCAGCCTGCCGAGGGCCGGCGGGAGTGTGCCGTCGGTCCGCGGCAGCACGCACGGAAGGGGCTGGCAGCACGATGAGTAGAGGCGTGTCATGGCAGAGGTGAAGGGACCGTCGCGCCCGCGCGCGGTCAGGTGGGCCGCGGCGGCCCTCGTGGTGGTCGCGGTGGCGGTCGCCGTCGTGGTGTTCGCGCGGGGCGGCTCGGACCCGGGCGCCCGGGCCCGGGGCCCCGAAAGGGAATGGTGCACGCCGGGCACCCCGCGTACCGCGCTCTGCCCGAACAACGAGGTGTTCGACGCGAAGGAGTACGCCGCCCACGGCGACGCCTTCGAGTGCGCCGTGTTCGCCAGCCAGGCGGACGCCCAGGCGGTGCTGCGGACCGACCCGCGCGACCCGAACCACCTCGACGACGGAGGCGGCGTCGCGTGCCGCGGACTGCCGGAGCCGCGCGACACCGAACCGGTCGCCCGCATCGCCCAGCGGTTCACCTGCGGCCCGGACGACAGCCGCAGCGCGCTGTGCCCGCAACCGCGGCGGGAGTTCGACGCCCGCTACTTCCTGCGCTACGCCAACGACGCGTACGACTGCGCCGACTTCGCCCGCCAGGCGGATGCGCAGGCCGTCCTCCGCTTCGCGCCGGCCGACCCGAACCGCCTCGACCCCGACGGCGACGGCGTCGCCTGCCCGGACCTGCCGGGACCGAAGGACGCCGAGCCCGTGCAGCGGGCGGCGCCGTGACGCGGCGAGGGCTCGCGCGTGTGCTCGGGCGGAACGTGACCCATCGAACGGAAGAAGCCCCGACTCTCATGACATCGGACCATCGCCCGCTCTCCTCGCGCGTCAGACGCGAGGACGGATTCACTCTCGTCGAGTTGCTCGTGGTCATCGTGATCCTGGGCATCCTCGCCGCCATCGTGGTGTTCTCCGTCAGGGGCATCGGGGACAAGGGCCGGAGCAGCGCGGTCGCGGCCGACGCGGCCACCCTGCGCACGGCGCAGGAGTCCTACTGCGCCCGCCACGGGCACTACGGGACCGTCGACGACCTGAAGGGCGACGGGCTGATCTCCGGCGATCCGGTCTACAACGCGATCGCCGTCGGCGAGGAGAACAAGTGCGGTCGCGGCGCGAAGTCGTCGTTCACCCTGTACGACACCGCGCCGACGAAGACCGGCAAGGACGCGATCCCGGTGGCCGCGAACCCGACCGACCTCGCGGTCGACGAGAAGGCCGACCGCGTGTACGTGGCCTCCGGCGGCAGCACCAGCGGGACCGTGACCGTGATCGACGGCAGGACCGACGAACCCGTCGGTTCCCCGATCGACGTCTCCAGCGCGGTGACGAGCCCGACCCGGATCGCGGTCGCCCCGGCCACGGGGAAGGTCTACGTCGGAGGTGCCGGCGGCGTCGCGGTCATCGACACCGTCAAGGGCAACCTCGTCACCAAGGTCGGCGGATTCGACGCCGGCGTCAACGGCCTGGCGGTCTCCCCGGAGAACGGCGACGTCTACGTCGGCGGCGGCTCGCTGGCCAGTCCGGTCGTCGCCTACATCCCGTCCGGCGGCACCACGGCGACGGCGATACCCCTGCCGGCGGCGGGACTCGTCAGCGCGGGCAACGGCATGGACTTCTCCTTCGACCCCGAGCGCCACGCGGTGTACCTCGCCAAGAGCAACCTGGGTACGGGAGAGGGCCTCGATGCGAGCATCGGACTCTTCGCCATCTCGTCGCAGACCCACCAGGCCCGGCTCGTGTCGCGCTTCCCGACGAAGTCGGGCTGCGGCACCAACGCCGGCAACGTCCTCGTGAACACCTCCGTCCGCGGGAGCGCCGTCGTCGATCCGAACAGGAACCTCGTCTACCTCCTCGCCAGGCGGTGCGTCCCGGACCCGCAGAACCCCACGGGATCGTGGAAGTCCGTGGCCACGACCATCGTCATCGACCCGCGCGACGGCAGTTCCACCCCGATCGACGACCCGGGAGGCGTCGCGAGCTCTCCCGTCTCCGCCGTCTACAACGCCGCGGCAGGGGCCGTCTACGTCTTCTCCAGCGTGGGAGGCGGGAACCCCCAGTGCGGCACCTCCGCGGGGCGCATCAGCCGCGTCGTCGGTACGGAGGCCGCCGGGCTGGCGCCGGTCTGTCAGGTGTCGGGCGGCGGGAACGCGGCGCGCAAGATGGCCGTCGCGAGGAACCTCAACAGGATCTTCGTCGCCCAGCTCAAGACCGACACACCGGGGGGCGTGAGCTCTCCGGGCGGGCTCGGCGTGGCCGACGGCACCACACTCCTGACCCAACCCCCGCTCGGGTCACGTCTGTTCGGCATGCTGGCCGTGAACAACGCGAAGGCGAAGGTGTACGCGGTCGATCAGGCCAACGGGTCGGTCGCCGTGTTCCGGCCGAGCTCCGACTAGGGCCGTACCGGACCGGTCGGTCACCCTCCCGCAGGGGCGGGTGACCGACCGGGCAGGAGCACCGACGCGCATCGCCGGTCATGCCGGTCACGCCGAAGGCGACGTGACCGGTGTGAAGTCGTGAAGTCGTGGCGACGTGACGACGTAAGGGCGGCGGAAAGACCACGGCCGGCCCGAGGTTCCTCGGGCCGGCCGTGGTCGGTCGGTTCAGGCGAGGTCGAGCAGTTCCGCGTGGACGGCCGCCCGGCCGCCGCACTCGTCGACCAGGGAGACCTGGAGGATCCAGTGGGCCCGCCACCCCTCCTCCAGCGTGCGACGCAGGGGCAGATCGTTGTCGTGACCGATGAAGGACTCCCGCCGCATCGCCTCCGCATACCCGGCCGGCGCCGTACCGGTCAGTCGGCCGCAGTGCCACGAGCCCATCCGCCGTCCGGCCCCGGCCGCCAGGTCGCGTACCCGCGCGTGGAGCTCGCGACCGGTGAGGGAGCCGTCGGCCCGGAAGGCGGCACGGGCGCCGGCGGCCACGACGGCGAGATCGTCCAGGAGGCGACGGCCCGAGAGGTCGTCGCCGAGGGCGACGGTCCGGGCGAATCCCGTCTCGTACGGCGCCAGCAGCGGCTCGAAGTCCAGCACGACCAGGTCCTGCGGGCCGATGACCCGCCCCGGCCATCCTCCGCCGACCACGGTGTTCGGGCCCGAGCGGACGAACCTGCGGCCGACGAGGCCCGCCCGTACGCCGAAGAGCTCCCGGGCGATCAGGGCGATCCGGTTGTCGACCTCCTCCTCGCTGCGTCCGGGCCTGATCACCTGCGTGGCGATCACCTCGCCGTACAGGTGCTGCGCCATGCGCTGGCCTTCGATCAGGCGCAGGGCCCGCAGCCCCATGTCCATCCGGTCCAACGTCGTCATCGTGCGTCCTCGCTGTCAGCCCATGCCCGTGCCGCTCTGTCGCCGGGCCCGTCGACGCCCGGGGGCCGTCCGCACCGGTCACGGCGCGGCGGAGCGGGCCCGAAGCGCGAGGAGAGATCGACCGGCGCGAAGGGGGAGCCCTGAGCACGCGGCCGAACCTAACAGCGGGCCCCGGCGCGGCATCACCGGTGGATCATCCAGTGCTCGGCCCGACGCGGGGCGCTGCGCTGGGTGGTCGTACGAGGACGGACGGTAGGGCGATGTCCGGGGCGGGTCGCGGGACGTGAGGCGCCCCGTGCCGTCCGCGGGTGCCGCGCGTCGCCCTTCGGCGGCCGCGACCTGGGGCTCGTACGCCGTGACGTGAGGGTGCGGGTGTGGCCTAGAGTGCGGGTGTGGCGTCGTACAGCATCGGGCAGGCCGCGCGGTTGCTCGGAGTGAGTTCGGAGACCGTCCGCCGATGGGCGGACGGCGGCAAGCTCGGCATGGAGCGGGACGGTGCCGGCCGGCGGGTGATCGAAGGCGTGGCCCTCGCCCGCTTCGCGCAGGAGCGCGGTGCCGGGCTGCACGCCGTACCTGAGGGCGACGTGCCCACGTCGGTGCGGAACTCCTTCGTGGGCATCGTGACCGGCGTGCGGGTCGACGACGTGGCGGCCCAGGTCGAGGTGCAGGCGGGGCCGCACCGGCTGGTCTCGCTGGTGACCCGCGAGGCGGTCGAGGATCTCGCGCTCGACGTCGGGGTCACGGTGACGGCCCGGGTGAAGTCGACCAGCGTGCACATCGACCTGCCCTGACACGACACGACACGACACGACACGACACGACTCGACCCGGATTGAACACACGGCCAGAGCGGTTCCCCACCTCGGAGGCGTGAGGTACGCAGGCCTTCCCGGCTGTCCGGGAGCGGCAGCCCGCAGGCCTTCCCGGCCGTCCGAAGGCGGCAGCCCGCAGCCCCGTGGACCTGCCCGCCGTCGGCGGAGACGACCACCACGCGTGCACGTACCGTGGCCGGAGGCGACGCCGACGTCCGCCGTGCCCCCGACCCGCTCGGGCGACGAACGCTCCGTCCGGCACGCTTGTCGGTTCCTCTAAGTGATCTCGCATCCGCGATGGAGGGTCCCACGACGTTGTTGCAAGTGAGATCCAAAGCCGCCTACGGTGTCGCATATGCAGTCCCACACGATCGGGCGGGCCGCCCTCCTTCTCGGCATCGGGCCGGACACGGCGCGACGCCCGACCGACGTCGGCCGCGTCGCGAACCACCGCGGCGAGAGAGGCCGGCGCGTGAGCGACGGGACGTCGCTCACGGCGATCCCGGCCATGGAGCAGCGGGGACTGGAAGTCGGCATGCAGGCCACCGCCCGCGTGAAGTCGACCAGCGTGCACGACGAACGCACCTGACCACCCCTCACGCAGGACGCACCACACCTCGGCCGTCGGCGCGGCCGGTCTGTTCACCCGTTTCCCCTTCCTCTCCAAGGAGTCCCGACCCTCATGACCCTCACCCCGACCAGACGCCGGACCGCTGCCGCCGTACTGACCGCCGCCCTCCTCGTCCCGCTCGCCGCCTGCGGCAACGACGAGACGAAGAAGGACGCCAACGGCTCGACCGCCTCCGGCTCCGCCGCCGCGCCCGCCGCGAACCTCACGGTCCTCGCCGCCGCGTCCCTCACCGACGTCTTCAAGACCGCGGGCGCCGCGTACGAGAAGGCCCACCCCGGCACCAGGCTGACGTTCTCCTTCGCCGGCTCGCAGGAGCTGGTCGCCCAGGTCTCGCAGGGCTCTCCCGCCGACGTCCTGGTCACCGCCGACACCAAGAGCATGGACAAGGTGAAGGCCGACACGAGCGCCCCGGCGATCATCGCCACGAACCGCCTCGTGATCGCCACCGGCGAGGGCAACCCCTTCAAGGTCGACGACCTCAAGGACCTCGCCGACACCAAGCTGAAGGTCGTCCTCGCCGCCCCCGAGGTTCCGGCCGGCAAGTACAGCAAGCAGATCCTCGACAAGCAGAGCATCACGGTGAAGCCGGTCTCCCAGGAGCCCAACGTGCGCGCCGTCCTGAGCAAGGTCGAGCTCGGCGAGGCCGACGCGGGCCTCGTCTACAAGACCGACGCCGCCAGCGCGGCCGACAAGGTCGACGCCGTCGAGATCCCCGACGACCAGAACGCCGTCGCGAAGTACCCGGCCGCCACCTTGAAGGACTCGAAGAACGCCGAGGCCGCCGAGGCGTTCGTGGCCTGGCTGTCCTCGCCCGAGGGGCAGAAGATCCTGCAGGACGCCGGCTTCCAGAAGCCGTAACCCTCGGGATGCGCGCACGTGGAGGGGCTGCCCGGCCCGGGGGACCGGGCAGCCCGTCCACATCGTCATGGGGCGGTGCGACACCCGCGGCCGATGCCTCCTCCCAGGGCGGGGCGCAACGCCCGCGACGATCCGCGCCACCGTGGCGCATCCTGCCCCCCGGCCGCCACTGCCGCCGGGACCGCGAACGTTCCGCTCCGTCCCCGAGGGAGAACCGCCCGTGCCGGAGACCGGCCCCTCGACCGTGCGCGACTGGCTGCGCGGCATCGAGGTCTTCGCCCGCCCGCTGCCCGTGTTCGAGCCGGAGACGGCGCCGGCCGAGCCCTCCGAGCTGTTCCTGACCTGGCTCACCGAAGCGGTGGACGCCGCCGTCCCCGACCCGCACGCCATGACCCTGGCCACGGTCGACGAGGCCGGGGACCCCGACGCCCGCGTCCTGATCCTCAAGAACGCGGACTCCGCGGGCTTCCAGTTCGCCGCGCACGCCGCCAGCCCCAAGGGCGTGCAGCTCACGGCCGTCCCGCGGGCCGCACTCACCTTCTACTGGGCGGAGTTCGGGCGTCAGGTCCGGGTCCGCGGCAGGGTTGTCCCCGACGCGCCGGAGCGCTCGGCCGCCGACTTCCTCGCCCGCGGGCCGGTCGCGCGGGCCGAAGCCCTCCTGGGCAGCCAGAGCCGCTACCTCGCGGACCCCGAAGCGCGCGAGCGTGCCCTGGAGAGGAGCCTGGCCCGGGTCGAAGCCGAGCCGGAACTCGTCGACCCCGCCTGGACCCTGTACACCGTCGTGCCGGACACGGTGGAGTTCTGGCAGGCGGCCGCCGACCGCGTCCACGTCCGTCTCCGGTACGAGCGGGAGTCCACCGGCTGGCAGCGGCGACGCCTCTGGTCGTGAACCGCCCCGGCGGTCCCACCCGCAGGGCGCCGGACGGTCGCCGGCTGCCGCGTCCTCACCGGCGCGCCGGTGCGAGCCGATGCGGGTCGGTGAGGCGTGAGTGAGGCGTCGATCAGGCGGCGGAGAGCGAGATCTCCGTGGACTTGATCAGCGCAACGACGGAGGTGCCGGCCGCCAGGCCGAGGTCCTCGACGGCGTCCTTGGTGATCGCGGCGGTCAGCTCGCCGCCCTCGACGGAGACCTTCACCGAGCCCATGGCGGCACCGGTGGCCACCTCGGTGACGGAGCCCGCGAGCTGGTTGCGGATCGACAGCCCCTCGACCGGCCCCGTCGCCAGGGCGACCTCGGTCGACTTCACCAGGGCCTTCACGGCGGTGCCCTCGGCCAGCCCCAGATCCTTGACGGCGTCCGCGGTGATCGCGGCGGTGATGTCCTGACCGCCGGCCAGACGCACCCTCACCGAGGCCATGGCCTCCCCGGTGGTGACGGAGGTGACGGTGCCGGGGAGCTGGTTACGGATGGACAGGGTCATGGAACACGCCTCACAGAGCTGGAGAATCGCAGAAGTCACGTTTGTGACCTGCTTCGTCGCCGACGCTACCGGAAAGGGAATGGAGCGCGGTTTGACACGTCTCATCCACCAGTCGAACGGGCGTATTCTGCTTGCTGATTCGGCAGATCTGCGAAAGCTGTGACAGCGGCCCGGGAGGATTCACTGACCTGCGGATACGTCGTCGACTCGGCGGGCATTCCGGATTCTCCGACGATTACTCGTGAGTCAATCTCCCTTGCTCGCCCTATCTGTTGGATCAGGTGCGCGGCCACGCCTCCGAATTCCGCCGCAGCTGCAAGGAATCGGGGTCGAACGTCCCGCAGGGACCGGTTGGATGATCGACCGTGAGGATCCCGGCCGGGAGGACCGATTTCTGTGGCCGGATCCAATCGCCCTCACCGCGCGGTGGCTGCTTGACTGTGTCGCGTCGCAGCCGAGGCGGAGGAGTGGCTCTCGCCGCGCTCGGCGATCGACCGGAAGGGCCCTGCGTGTTGTTCGCGGTGTTCCGCACGCAGGGGCCCTTTGGTCGGCGCCCGTCCCGGAGTCCGCACCGTGCGGCCGGGCCGGGCGGCCCGCGCCCCCGAGTGTCCCCTCCGGTCCTTCCGGGCCCCGTCGAGTTCCTCGTACGAGCCGGGCCCTCGGTGAGAGACGTCGACATCTCCGAGCCACAGACGCAGGCCTGTACGGGTGATCATCCAGGCATCTGTGAATGCGTTGTGCGCATAACCTCGCAGCTGCAAGATGGAGGAGCGAGGGTGGTGTCCCGGGCATCCCGAACGCACCGCCCGGGGCGGTCCCGTGCCTCCCGCCGTATCCGTAACTCCTGCTCACGAGGCGAGGTCGGACAGATGACGACACGTACCGACGACATTATGGCCGTCGACACCGACCACAGCGCCGTGGACACCGACCACAGCGCCGTCGGCTCCGGCCGTGCCGCCCTCGACTCCGGCCACGTGGACCACTCCGGGGTTCCCGGTCGGTCCGGCGACCGCCGCCGCCCGGACGGGCGCATCGCCCGGTTCGTCGCCCGAACCCTGGGCGACGCCCGTACCGTCCTCAACGTCGGCGCCGGCACCGGCTCCTACGAGAACATCGGCGGCATCGTCACCGCCGTCGAGCCGTCGGCCGCCATGCGGGCCCGGCGCCCGGACGGGCGCGTACCGGCCGTGAACGCCGTCGCCGAGGAGCTCCCCTTCGCGGACGGCACCTTCGACGCCGCCATGACGCTCTTCAGCGTCCACCAGTGGAGCGACGTCACGGCCGGCCTGCGGGAGACGCGCCGCGTGACCAGCGGCCCCGTCGTCGTCCTCACCTGCGATCCCGCGCTCGTCCGCGACTTCTGGCTGTACGCGTACGCACCCGCCGTCCTCGACACCGAGGCCCGCAGGCACCCGTCCGTCGACCGGATCGCGGCCGCCCTCGGCGGAACCGTCACCGTCGAGGCCGTCCCGATCCCGCTCGACTGCACCGACGACTTCAACGAGGCGTACTACGGCCGCCCCGAGATGCTCCTCGACCCCGTCGCCCGGCAGGCGTGCTCCGCCTGGAGCTTCGTCGACGACACGGCCCGCGAGCACTTCGACCGCACCCTCCGCCGCGACCTGGCCTCGGGCGCCTGGGACGAACGCCACGGCCACCTGCGCGACCGCCCGACGTACCAGGGCTCCCTCGTCGTCATCGGGTCGACTCCGGAAGGGTGACCGCCGGTCCACCCCCCTCCGGGCGTCCGAGGAGACCTCCACGACCGCGGACGGCCGCGTGGCACGCGGCCGCGATCCGGCCTGAAGGAAGCCCCCTCTCCGGCCGATCACACGAGTATGTCTTCCGATCCCGAGGGCTCCGCCGCGACGCCCGCCGAGACGACCGCCGAGTCGGAGCGCCACGCCTCCTGGCTCGAGCTGTTCTTCGACCTGGTCGCCGTCGCCGGCATCGCCCAGCTGGCCCACCTCCTGCACGACGATCCGGACCGGGGCGACCTGGGGCTCTACTGCCTGCTGTTCCTGGCGTTCTGGACCGCCTGGATGTGCTTCACCACCTACGGGAACGTCGCCGCGAGCAAGGCGCACACCCGGACCATCCTCCTCGGCATGTTCGGGCTGGCCGTCATGGCCGCGGCCGTGCCCGGGATCGAGTCCGACCACGGACGGGCCTTCGCGCTCGCCTACGTCCTGGTGCGCTTCCTCGCGTCAAGGGTCTGGCAGGCCCGCGGCGAGGTCGTCGTCGACTGGCCGACCGCGCAACTCACGGTGGGCGTCCTGCCCTGGCTCGTCTCCCTGTGGGCGGAGACCCCGACCCGCTACTGGTTGTGGGCCGCCGGTCTCGCCATCGACCTGGGGCTCACCTTCGTCCTGTCGCGCAACCGGCTCCTGAACCGGGCCACGGAGGAGTGGCAGGACCGGCACGGGAGGCGCGAGCGCCCGTCGCGGACGCGGCCCGTGGCCGCCCGCTTCGACCCCAGGCACCTCGACGAGCGGCTCGGGCTGTTCACCCTCATCGTCATCGGCGAGAGCGTGGCCCTCGCGGTCGAGGCCGCCTCGGAGGCCGAGTGGGACGGTCGGCTGGGCACCCTGGCCGTGGGCTCCTTCGTCCTTCTCCTCGCCCTCTGGGCGCTCGCGGTCCGCCGCTCGTGCGGCGTGCCCCTGCTCGGCTTCGGGGTGCTCGCCCCGCGCTTCGCGCTCCCGCTCCACTGCGTGGCCACCGGCGCGCTCGCCGCGCTGGCCGCGTCCCTCGGCGGAGCCATGGAACACGCCGAGGGACCGCTGCCGGCGAAGGTGCGCTGGCTGATGTGCGGCAGCATCGCCGTGTTCCTGGCGGTGGGCCTCCTCGGCGGGGCTCTGTCGGGGCGCGGACTCCGGTGGACCCTGGCGGTCGGCGTCCCCATCGTCGTCGCACCGGTCGTCCTGGCCTCCGTCACGAGCGACGGACATCCGGGCGCACTCGTGTGGATCCTGGTGGTGGTGGCCCGCTGGCCCTGGTTCTACGACAGACGCATCGCGCACGCTCCTGTCTCGGACCGGCGCGTCTGAGCGGAATCGACGCCGAAGGCCTCGCGTCCGCCGGGCCGTTGTCGTGCCGCCCCGCGCCGGCGGTGCCGGTGCCGGTGCCGTCGCTCCGGCCCGGGCCGTCGGCTCAGACGGCCGCCGGTCGCCGGCGGTTCCGTGCCGGAGCACGGGGTGGGCCCGGCGGCGCGCGCCGGGACGCGGGGCGCACCCGTACTCCTGCCGGGCACCGGGCGTGCGGGGAGCGCGACGGGGCCCGCGCGTCGAACGCCTGACTCCCGGCCGCCTGCCCGAAAGGATGAACAGCGCCCGTTGACGGCGTTTCTCCCCGCCGCCGCCGTCACCCTGCTGACGTGCGCAAAGAGCTCGACCACAGGGTCCCGTCCCAGCGGCCGTCCCCCGGAGCGGAGATCCCCGCCCCACCCGCCCCGGGCCCGACCGGTCACCGGACCGTGCCCCTGCTGCGCGACCGCACCCGGTACTGGGTCGACCGGACCGTCGTGAAGGGCATGACCGCCGTCGCGGGCTGGCTCGCGCTGGCCTGCCTGGCCGTGGTCGCCCCCGCGAGCGCCCTCCTCGTCTGGACCGACAGCCGCTCGCCCGACACCCTCCAGGGGAAGGTGGAGACCGTCTGGCGGACGGTCGGCCAGACCCTCCGGCTCGGCGGCGAGGTCGGCCCGCCGCTGCGGATCGTCCTCTCCGTCCTGCTGGCCCTCGTCTCCCTCCTCTACGTCTCCACCCTCGTCGGCCTCGTCACCACGGCGATCACCGACCGGCTGACCGAGCTCCAGCGCGGGCAGTCGACGGTCGTCGAGCGCGGTCACTCGCTGGTCCTCGGCTGGTCGGAACAGACCCCGACGCTCGTCGCCGAGCTGCTCGCCGCCCACGCACAGCGGCGCAGCAGCGCGGTCGTCGTCCTCGCCGACCGCGACAAGCTCGACATGGAACGGGAGTTGAGACCCCTGCTCGTCGCCGCCGGAGGCCGACGCGTCCGGCTGCTCTGCCGCCGGGGCCGCCCCGCCGACCCGGCGGCCCTCGCCCGGGTCAGCCCGGCGGCCGCCGCGGCGGTCGTGGTGCTGCCGCCGGACACCCCCGAGGCCGACACCCAGGTCGTCAAGACCCTGCTCGCGCTGCGGGCCGTGGTCGGCGACGCCCGGGCCGTACGGGTCGTGGCCGCCGTCCGGCAGACCCGGCACGTCGCCACGGCCCGGCTCGCCGCGGGACCCGGCGCCGTCGTCCTCGACGTCGACGGCATCACGGCCCGGATCCTCGTCCAGTGCCTCGTCGAGCCCGGACTCTCCCGTGTCCTGGAGGACCTGCTCGACTTCGCCGGCGCCGAGCTGCACGTCCACCGCGTGCCCGGGCTCGTCGGCCGGACCTTCGCCGAGCTGAGGGCGGCCTGCGCGGACGCCTGCGTCGTGGGCCTGGTGCGCCCGGACGGCTCGCCGCTCCTCAACCCGCCGCCGCGCAGGGCGCTCGGCCCCGGAGACGCCGTCGTCGTCCTCGCCCAGGACGACACGCCACCGACCTGGACCACACCCCCGGCGACCCCCCTCCCACGACCCGCGTGCGCTCCGCCCGCGCCCTCACCGGACGACCGCACCCCCGCCCGCCGCGTCCTCGTCCTCGGCTGGAACCGGCGGGGCCCCGACGTCGTCGACGGTCTCGCGCGCAACGGATGGGAGGCGGTGCGCCAGACGACGTTCCCCGCCCCCGACCCGTCCCGTCGGCTCCTCGTCCTCGGCGGTCCCGACGGTCACCTCGACCCCGACGAGTACACCCTGGTCACCCTCCTCCGGCTCCGCGCCGCGGAACGGGAGTCGGGCCACCGGAGCCCGACGGTCGCCGAACTCACCGACGCCCGGCACCAGCCCCTCGCCCCGGCCGGCCCGCACACGGACCTCGTGGTCGGAGGGAGGCTCGTCGGTCTGCTGATGTCCCAGGTCTCGCAGACGGCGGAACTCGCGGCGGCCTTCGACGAACTCTTCTCCCCGGTGGGCAACGCGGTCCGGCTCCGGCCCGCCACCGACTACGTCCCGGCCGGGACCGAGGCGTCCTTCGCGGCGCTCGTCGAGGCGGCCGGACTCCAGGGCGCCACGGCCCTCGGGTACCGCCCCGGCGACTCCCGGATCCCGCTCCTGAACCCGCCGAAGACGGCCGTGCGGTGCTGGACGCCCGAGGACGTCCTCATCGTCGTCACCGCGTCCGCAACCCTCCAGCCCACGAGAGGTGATCGCATGTGATCGGATGTGAGCATGCGTAATCGGACCTTGTACCTGTTCAGCTCCGCCGCCCCGCCCGTCTTCGACATCGCCCATGCCATCGAGGACGCGCAGGCCGACGGTTGGGACGTCTGCCTCGGTCTCACCCCCACCGCCGCCCGCTGGCTCGGCGCCTCCCTCGACGGCCTCGCCGTCCTGACCGGCCATCCCGTCCGCTGGGACTACGAGTTGCCCGGACGGCCCGACGTATGGCCCCAGGCGGACGCCGTCCTCCTCGCGCCGGCCACCTTCAACACGCTCAACCAGTGGGCGCTGGGCCTCACCGAGAAGTTCGTCGTCGGCGTCCTGTCCGAGAGCCTGGGGCGGCGGATCCCCCTCGTGACCATGCCGTGCGCGAACTCCGACTACGTACAGCATCCCGCCTTCGAGCGATCGGTGGAGACCCTCCGCGAGGCCGGAGTGACCGTCCTCTACGGCGAGGGCGGGTTCCTGCCGAACCAGCCGGGTACCCCCGTGGTCTTCCCCTGGGAGACGGCGCTCCGCGTCGTCACGGCAGAGGCGTACGACCCGGACCGCGGCGACCGGGCCAGGTGACGGCCGACCCGACAGGAGCCGTCGGCGCTAGCGTGTACGACCATGGCTGACATCTTCGAACTCATGATCACGCTGGATCTGCGCGACGAGTTGTCCGAGGACGAGCTCGCCGAGCTTCGATGGCACCTCGGGCTCGGCCCCCGGCCGGAGACCCTCGGCATCGTGACCGCGTTCCCGAACGTCCACGTCGGCGACGACGGCGTACCTGTCGTCGAGGACGATCCCCAGCCCCTGCTCGGTCGTCACGGCGCGGGGTACAAGGTGCGGGGCCCTCTCGTCTCCGGTCTCCTCCGCCGGGAACGGACGGGAGCGGGGACGTGGGCTCTGACGAGCCGGCAGGAGATCCACCCGGACGAGTTCGACCTCACCGGTGAGCTGCTCGGCTGGCTCGCGGACAGGGCCGCCGACGGCCACCGGGGCCCCGACGGCGGTGTCGAGCTGGGTTGGATCCGGTTCCACGAGTCGAGCCGGGCGGAACCGCTGGTCGCGCGCGACGGGGCTGTCGCGTGGCCTTCGTGACCCGGCTCCCAGTGCCCCGGCCGCCAGTGCCCCGGCCTCCCGGTGACCGGCCCGCCGCCTCGCGACGGGCTGCCCGGACGGGTGCTGGGACCGCGGCCCGGCGGCGCCCCCGCGCGGAGCGAAGACGCGCGCCGGGCGTCGCGGGCAGCTCCGGCGTTCACGGCCGAGGAGACGCCCCGAGCCCGAGGCGGTGAGAGCGCCCCCTCGCTCTCACTCTCCGTGCGGACGCTGCGGGGCCTCCGGTTCCGGCTCCGCGGGGGCCGGGCCGCGGAGGCGGGAGAGCGACTTGGTGAGGGCCTTCCACGGCGACGGGTCGTCCTTGGACGTCGTCGGCGACGCGGGCCGGGGGGCGCCGCCACCGCGGGACGCGTCGGCGAGGGCCTCCAGCGCCGACTCGGCGGCTTCGCGGTACAGGTCGCAGGAGGCCGTCATGGCTTCGAGGGCCTTGGCGTACCGGGTGACCATGGCCCGGGCGTGGGCGAGCTCCTCGTCGGGCGTGAGGAGGTGCCATCCCTGGCGCAACCGCGTCAGAGCCTGCTCGGCCTCGGGGGGCAGAGGCCGGGGGAGTGCCGCCAACTCCTGGATCCTGGCCAGGAGCACGGTGGGTTCCGTGCCGTCCAGGAAGACGTTGGGGACCGTGAAGTGCTCCCCGTCGTAGTCGAACAGCCGCGGTGTCGGCGGCAGGACGACGGCGCCGCCGCGCGGGATGCCCACACCCAGTTCACGCTTCATCACGAAGTCGGCGATGAGCGCCTGGTCCGGCGTGGCCCGGTGCTCGACCACCCGGTGCCGCAGGCTGGGCGGCAGGAACGCCGTGATCGGCCGGCGCCCCAGGGCGTCCGGCGTCATCGCCTCGTGGATCACCACGTGGACGGCCCAGCTCTGCCGGGTGCAGGCCCGCAGCAGACGACGCAGGTCGTCGTCGTCCTTCGGCAGGTGGTTCGCCGTCCGCAGGCGCACGTCCGGCAGCGTCTCGTGGTCCCAGGGGACCTGGTCGCTGTCGGGCCAGAAGACGGTGGCCGGCGAGGGCCAGCCCGGCTCCCACGCCCGCTCGGCCTCGGCGGCGAGAACCCAGCCGACGCCCTCGCCCTTCGCGCGGCGCGACTCGGGATCGAACGTGGTCAGCTGTGCGCGCACGGTGACCTCGTCGGCGACACGCCAGCGGGCCTCGAAGACCCGACGGGCCGACGGGCCGGGATCGGCGGTCTCGTCCCGGGGGTACAGGTCGGTGGACCGTGCCGCCTCGACGGGATCGAGGTCCAGGAAGTCGTCGATCACCCGGGCCGCCTTGAGGGCGAGCAGGTTGCGCCGGACGTCCCGCTCGGGCTCCGGCCCGAGGTGACGCCCACGCCCGAGCCAGGCGGTGTCGGGGACGGTGGTCGATGAAGTGCTGTTCTTGTCCATGGAACCGTTCGGTGGGCGATCAGGGCCCGACCAGTATGGTCCGTGACCCGAGCGAGGGTAGGGGTACCCCGTCGATCCGACGCCGATCACCCACGAGACCGACGGCGCCCGTGCCACGGCCCGCCGCCGAAGGCCGGTCGGCGTGGGGCTACGCCCCCGTCGTCGCGGCGCGCGCCAGCGCGTGCGCCGTTTCGAGGGCGTCGGTGGCGGCGCACGGGACGTCCGGCTGTACGCCGGTGCCCTCCCAGTTCGCCCGCGAGACGGGGTTGACGGCGCGACCGACGGGGATGGTGGCCTCCAGGTGCGGGTGCACCGTCCAGCCCTTGCACGGGTGTGCACCGCCGAGGGTGGGTTCGCCGACGATCGTGGCCCGGCCGAGCTGCTGGAGGTCGTACGCGAGTTCCTCGGCTGCGGAGAAGGTGCTGCCGCTCGTCAGTACGTACAGCGGCTTGCTTCCGCCGAAGCGGGCGCCGGGGACGTGCGGCAGGCTCCAGGACTGCTCACCGTCCTCCCTGTGCCGCCAGTGCATGGTGTTGAGGTGGGTGCGCCGGTCCAGGAGGTAGCTGCAGACGAAGGCGACCGAGTCGGGGTCCCCGCCGCGGTTGCCGCGGAGGTCGATGACCAGCGACGGGGCGCGGGACACCAGGGTGAGCGCCGCGGCCAGCGGCTCGGCCGCCCAGTCCAGGGGGAACAGCATCGGCCCCAGTTCCAGTACGGCCACTCCTCCGTCGAGCAGCTGCACCCGGGGCGCACCGCCCAGCGACGCGTCGAAGTCCCGGCGCATGGCGGCCAGGGTCGCCGCCCCCTGCTCCGGCGACACCGGCTCCGCGTGGTGCTTGAGCCGCAGGTGCCGGTCGGCGTTCACGGACTGCAGGTCCGCGGTCACCAGACGGGCGAGTTCCTCCGCGCCCCCGGCGTCGTAGGCGCCTTCCGCAAGGCGCCGCCGCAGCAGGTCGGCGACCTGGTCGGCTGTCTCGGGGAAGACGTAGTGCTCGGCCACCAGCCTGGCCGTCTCGTCGATGACCGGCGCCGGTGAGAGGGTTGTCGAGGTAGTCACGGGAAGGGAGTAGAGCACCGCTCTCTCGGGCTGGTCAATGACTTTCGAGGCGCCCGGTGCTCATGATCGTCCGCCGTCTCCCGTGACCGGCCGTCGTGCCTCAGTGGAACTCATGGGTCACCTGGATCTCGCCGACGATGTGGGCGTTGAAGTCGTCCAGCTCCACGGCCGGAACCCACAGCTCCAGGATCGTCCGCCCGCCGGCCTGCTGGACGGGATACCTGCTCAGGAAGTGCGACTCGACCTCGAAACGTGTGACGAAGCCGGCGCCGCTGTGCTTCACGTTCCAGTCCCGCGCGATCCTGATCGCGTAGTCCTCGTTCAGGACGGGGTAGAAGATCGGCTGCTCGGGCAGACGGGGCGGCCAGGCACGCCGGTTGAGCCCGCGAACCAGCTCCAGCTCCTCGGGCCCGGTAGGGCGCCACAGGGTCGTCGTCGCATTCCGGCTGGTCATCTTCCGCATCGCTTTCGGGACGTGGACCGCGGGGTCGGCGGTCCGCTGGGAGAGACCGGACGATACCGGCAGGGCGAGCGGGGCGGCCACGGGATTTCGACGTCTTCCGAGGTGAACGTGTCCTCGGGTCGGTCGAGGTTCGGCGAGTGGGCCCGTTCCGGCCGCGCCCGGCCGAGACGGGCGGGACGCTCACCGACTGCCGCCGCGCCCCCTCTTGCGGAGGGATTCCGGCTTGTGGACCGCGGTCTTGCCGGTCTTGTCGCTCTCCACCTCGTACTGCGGACCCTCGGCGGAGGCGTCCACCGTGCGGCCGGCGGCCTTCGTGCGTTCGTCGATCTTCTTCTTCACCGTGCCTTCGACCCTCTGGCCATGGCTCGACCAGGTGACATCGTCTCCGGGGGACAGCTTCTTCTTCGTCATCACCGCTGCTTCCGTCGCGTCGGCTCCGGCTTTCGGCGCCTGCCTCGCCACTGTCCCTGCCCCGGACCGAGCCCGCACGTCGGCCGCGCGGGAGCGATGCGCCCGGGGCGAGGGCGTTCCGTGCTCATTCCTCGCTCGTGTCGTCCGGGTCCGATGCCCCGTCGAGGGTCTCCAGGCCGCGGGTCCAGCGGGTGCGGCGGGCCCGGGTCGACTCGTCCCACCAGGGCGTGCCGCGTTCGCCGAGGGCGACCTTCGCCGTGTGCACCCGGTCCCGGGCGGCGCGTTCGGCCTCGGAGTCCTGGGCGCGCAGGGCAGCGGCCACGCCGCGACGCGCGGTCATGAGGTGGGAGCGGAGCCGGGCGGCGACGTCCTCGGGGATGGCGGGGTCCGTGGCCCGCCAGCGTCTGCCCTTGATGACGACATACCGTCCGTCGGGGGTCAGGGCGGGGGGTGGTTCGTCGGCGGTCACCGTTCCAGCCTGGCAGACGGACGCCGCCGCGCGAGGCGGCGCCGCGGCGGGGGAGTGGCGCGCCCGTCCTCGTGCAGCGGCGACGGCGCCCGTACCCCTGGTGGTGACCGGGGTCCGGGCGCCGTCGCGCTGGACGTGCCGATGCCTGCGGGAGGCCGGGACTACAGGCCGCCGGTGTAGAGGAGCTTGTTGGGCGTGTTGGTGCTGAGCTTGTTCAGAAGGCCCTTGGTGGAGTTGCCGTCGAGCCACTGCGCGACCTCGGCGGGGTCGGCCGTCGGGTGCTCCGCCTTGTAGAGGGCGACGACACCGGCGACGTGCGGGGCCGCCATGGAGGTGCCGTTCAGTGCGACGGACCCGCCGCCCAGCTTCGCCGACACGATGTCCTGGCCGGGCGCGAAGATCTCGACGCACCGGCCGTGGTTGGAGAAGGACGTCTCCTCGTCCCACCGGTTGGAGGCCGCGACGGTGACCACGCCCGTCGCCGAGGCGGGCGAGACGTTGCAGGCGTCCTGGGCGTCGTTGCCCGCGGCGATGACGGGCAGGACCCCGGCGGACGCCAGGGCGGTGGCGGCGTTGTTGAGGGCCGTGGACCTGGCCCCGCCCAACGAGCCGTTCAGCACGGCCGGGTGGCGGGCGTTCTTGGCGACCCAGTCGAGTCCGGCGATCATGCCCGAGTACGCGCCGCGGCCGTCGCAGCCGAGCACGCGGACGCTGACCAGACCGGCCTTGCGGGCGACTCCGTAGGTGTTTCCGGCGACGGTGCCCGCGACATGGGTGCCATGGCCGTTGCAGTCCTGGCCGGCGCGCCCGTCACCCATCGCGTCGAAGCCGGCGACGGCCCGGCCGCCGAACTCGGCGTGGGCGAAGTCGATGCCGGTGTCGAGGATGTAGGCGGTCACGCCGGAACCGTTGCCCCGCGTGGTGAAGTCGTTGTCGAGCGGCAGCTTCCACTGGTCGATGCGGTCCAGGCCCCAGCTGGCGGCCGGGCTGCGGGGGGCGGTCGACGCGGTCGGACGGGGCGGCGTGAGGACGACGGCGTCCTCTTCGACCGACGCCACACCCGGCGTCTTCCTGACCGTGTCGAGCTGCACCGCGGTGAGCGGCGCCGCGAACCCGTTGATGGCCTTGTCGTAGACGAACGTGGGCGCCAGGCCCAGCTTCTTCGCGGCGTCCGCCGCGTCCACGGTCGTGTCGAGCGTCACGATGTACTGGCCGGGCACCGCGTTCGCGGCGGTGGTCAGCGGCGCGGGGGTCGGGTCGGGGGCCGCGGGGGACGGGGCCGCCGTCGCCGTCGGGGCGGCGAGGGCCAGGGCGGTCACGAAGGCGCTCGCGAGAGCGAGTCTGGTACGTGTGTTCACGTCGTCGAGCGCATCACGCGCGAACGATCAGTGGCTAGGACTTTCGTCGCGATTCAGGCGGATGCCGGAAGAGTCACCGCAATGCCGTCCGCCGAAGCGGTGGCGGCGGACCCGAACGGGCCGGGGGGCGGGATCCGACCGTCCGGCCTGACGGGCAGTCGGATCGCGGCGCAGGCGCGTCACCTGCTCGGATCTCGCCGCGGCCACCTGCTCGACCCCTCGAATCGACCGCCCGAATCCTCGGCGGGAGGGGTCGGTTCCGACCCCTTGTGAGCCAGTCAGGTGGTTCCCCCGCGATTCGCGCGGCGGCCTCCCGTGAAATCGCCGTTCGGTGCCATCTGATGAGCGGCGTCTCACCAGTATGACAATCATCTCGCCTAGAAGGAGTTCCTCGTGACTCTGTCCAGCACCCTCCGTCAGACCGGCATCCGCGCCGGCGCCACCGCGGCCGCGGCGACCGCCATCGCCGGCGTCGCCCTCGTCGGCGCCCCGGCCGCCTACGCCGCCCCCGGCGACAGCGGCGACCTCAACGTCCGTTCCGCGGGCTGGCATTCGCGCGGCCAGGACGGTGTCGAGGTCTGCGCCTTCACCCTCGTCGCGAGCAACTTCGAGTCCTTCCCGGCGGTGCCCTGGACGATCACCGAGCAGCCCCCGACCGTGCCGCCCGGCGACACGCTCGTCAGCACGCTGCCCCTCGTCAACGGCGCCGCCCGCAGCGAGCGTTACCTCCTCCCGGAGGGCACGTACCAGCTCGTGTGGACGGTACCGTCCGGCCCCAAGAACAGGACCTTCAAGATCGACTGTGACGGCCGCGCCGCGGGTCAGGGCGGTCCCAACCGCCCGGCCCGCCCGAGCGGCAGCCCCGCCGCGGAGATCAACGGCGGATCCGGCAGCGACAACGGATCCGGCAGCAACTCCGGTTCCGGCTACCAGCAGCCGTCGGGCGCCGTCCCGGCCGGCGGCGGCGGTGTCCCGGACCTGGAGACGCTCAGCGCCGAGGAGGACTCGTCCTTCGGCACGGCCGCCGCGCTGACCGCCGGTGCGGTGGGTGTCGCGGCGCTGGTCGTGGCCCGCCGGTCCGCGGTCCGCCGTGCCCGCGACAAGGCCTAGTCAGTACCGCCGACGCACACGGCGGCGGGGGCCGAGTCGAGCGTGCCGGCTCACGATGACCCTCTCGGTGACGTTCGCGTCGCTGGCGGGCCTCGTGTCGGCCTGCTCGGACTCGACCGAGGAACTCGGCCCCCCGGCCGTCGCCGTCCGCGCGGACGATGCCGCGGGCGGCGGCACACCGCCGGCCCGACCGGCCGTGCACGAGCCGCTGCCGCGCTCGAAGCCGGTCAAGGTCGCCGTTCCCGCCCTGTTCATCGAGGCACCCGTCACGGGCCTTCGCCTCGACGGGCAGGGCCGGCTGGGCGCACCACCGCTGAGCAAGCCGATGACGGCGGGCTGGCACCAGACGGGCCCGTCTCCCGGCGAAGCCGGAACGGCCGTCCTCGTCGGGCATCGTGACACCCTCACCGGGCCCGCCCTCTTCCTCAACCTCAAGGCGCTGCGTCGAGGCGACACCGTGACGATCACCCGCGCCAACCACCGGGCCGCCGTGTTCACCGTGGACGAGGTGAACACGTATGCCAAGGAGGCCTTCCCCGACCGCAAGGTGTACGGGTCCACCGGCCGTCCGGAACTCCGGCTCATCACGTGCGGCGGCCGCTTCGACAAGCGCCACGGCTACGCGGCCAACGTCATCGTCTTCGCCCACCTGACCGCGGTGCAGAAGCAGGCCACCTGAGCAAGGTGTGTCCCGCGCTCCGGCCGGAGCGCGGAGCAGCCCCTCCCGGATTCCGTCCCCGACGTGTGTCGGTGGGGACACCCCCGGGTGGGGCTGGGCCGCGTTCGGGCGGCGGGCGGGTGCGTACCACCGCCGGGCCCGTACCACCCGATCACCTGCCCTTCCGACCCCGCGCCGCCCGGCTCCCGCCGCGGCGTGTCAGAGGCGCAGGATGACCAGCGCGGTGTCGTCGGTGGCGCCGCCCGCCGGGAGCAGTTCCAGCAGGAGGGCGTCGGCGAGACGTTCGGGATCCGCCGCCCGGTGCCGGGTGAGGGCGTCGGCCAGACGGCCGAGACCGACGTCGATGTCCTCGCGGCGGCGCTCGATCAGACCGTCGGTGTAGAGGACGAGCGTGTCGCCCTCGGCGAACGCGGCGGAGGACTGGGGCCGGGGGACGTGTTCGGGGCGGGCGCCGAGCGGCGGGTCGGTGGCCCGGTCGAGGAACTCGACGGTGCCGTCCACGCGGAGCAGGGCCGGCGGCAGGTGCCCCGCGCTGCTGTACGTCAGGGTGTGGGTGTCCCAGTCGACGCAGGTCTCCACGGCGGTGGTGTTCTCGGCGCCCTCGATGGAGCGCGCGTACAGGCCGAGGACCTCCAGGGCCTGGGCGGGGCCGTCGGCCACGCGGGACGCGGCGGACAGCGCGCTGCGGAGCAGCCCCATCACGCAGGCGGCGCGCAGACCGTGCCCGACGACGTCGCCCACGGCGACGCCGATCCGGTCGCCGGGCAGGTCGACGAGGTCGTACCAGTCCCCGCAGACGTTGAGGGCGCCGACCGCCGGCCGGTACCGCACCGCCGCACGGTGGTGGCCCACCGGATCCGGCGCGGGGAGCATCGCCTCCTGCAGCGCGAGGGCCACCTCGCGCTCGCGGGCATGGGCCTCGCGCAGTCGGTCGTTGACCTCCTGAAGCTCCCTGGCCCGGGTGTACAGCTCCGCTTCCAGGACGCGGGCCCGGCTACCCTCCGGCCCGCCGCGGGCCCTCATCAGCTCGGTCACCTCCTCCACCCGGTGGACCAGCAGCTCCACCCGGCCGTCCGACCCGACGACCGGAGCGTTCACCGGGCTCCAGTACCGCTCCTCCCACTCCCCGGGCCGGTCGACGGACTCCACGTCGTAGCGTTGCAGCGCCATCGTGTCGCGCTCGCCGGTGGCGAGCACCCGCCGGAGCGACGCCTCCAGGTTCCGCGCGCCGGTGGCGGTCGGATCGTCGGGGTTGTCGGGGAAGACGTCGAACAGGTACCGGCCGACCAGCTGCTCCCGGGTGCGGCCGGACAGGCGTACGTACTCCTCGTTCACGTCCGCGTACGCCAGGTCCGGCGTCAGCAGGGCCACCATGCCGGGCAGCGCCTGGAACACCGCCGCGTAATCGATCTGCGCCACCGTCGCCACGACTGCCTGCCCAGTGCTCGACAAAGCCTCTTGGTCCCACGATAAGAGCCGGACGGATCCGGCGCGGTTCGTGGCCGCGCCACGAGGGCCACGCGACCGCCCGGCAGGGGGCCGCGGGTGCGGGCGGGCCCGGGTCCGCCGGCCGGTGCCGGTGCCGGTGCGCGCGTGCTCACGCGGGGTGACGCGCGCGGAGGAGCCGTCCAGGCCCCCGCCGCCGTCCGTGTCCCCGCTCAGCCGCGGTCGCCCGGGTCGTGGCCGGTGACGGCGCGCGCGTACGCGTGCAGAGCCGTGATCACCTCGGCGCGGGTCCGTCGCCCTGCGAGGATCTCCATCTGGTAGCCGTCCTCCATGGCGACGAAGCTCGCGGCGAGCAGCCGCGGCGGGTCCTGTAGCGCGAAGTGCCCCTGGGCCCGGCCGAGGACCAGGACCCCCGAGTACACGGCGATCTGGCGTTCCGTGAGGGCGCTGTCGAGGGCGGCGGCCCGGGCGTCGCGGAGGCAGCGCGGCCAGTACTCGAAGAGGAGTCGGGTCAGCGCGTCGTCGGGGCCGCCGGCGACGCCGCCCGCGATGCAGGCCCGCAGCTGGTCGCGGGCGTCGGAGAAGCGCGTCGCGGCCTGCTCCCGCTCGTGGCTGTAGCGCTCGATGGCCTGCTGGTACGTCTCGTGGACCAGGGCGTCGAGATCCCCGTAGTAGAGCACCGCGGCGGGGGTGACCCCGGCCTCCTCGGCGACGTCGCGCAGCCGTAGGCCCTCCAGACCGCGGGCGAGCAGGGCGCGCTGCACCGCCTTGCCCAGCTCGGCCCGACGGGCCTCCTTGCCGCTGCCCTTCCTCGCCGCCATCCCGGCCCCCTTCCCGATGTGTTGCAGCCGAATTTAACAGATGTGCTCCGGGTCTTGACGGCCGGGACTCCCACTTCTTAAATCTGCGTTTAACAAAACTGCGCCCCTCAGGAGCCACCATGACGAACCCGATCGACACCGAGGCCAGAGCCGGCGCCCCGCCCGCCACCGTCGGCAAGGGCCTGCGGCAGGGCACCGTGGGCCTGGCGGCCGCCGTCACGCTCGGCCTCGCCTCGGTCGCCCCGGCCTACAGCATCGCCGTCACCCTCGGCTTCGTGACCCTGATCGTCGGCGACCTCGCCCCGGCCGCGCTGCTGACGGGCTTCGTCCCGATCCTGCTCACCGCCTTCGCCTTCCGTGAGCTGAACCGCGAGATGCCCGACTGCGGTACCACCTTCGTGTGGACCACCCGCGCCTTCGGGCCCGTGGCCGGCTGGCTCACCGGCGGCTGGGTGGTCCAGGTCGCGACCCTCATCTCCATGACGGCCCTCTCCCAGGTCGGCGCCACCTACCTGCTCCACCTGATCGGACTGCCCGCGACGGCCGCCGGCGGAACCGCCGTGACGATCACCGCCGTGGCCCTGCTGGCCGTCGTCACCGCGATCGCCCACCGGGGACTCCACCTCGCGGCCTCCGTCCAGTACGTGCTGCTCGGTCTGCAACTGACCGCCCTGCTCGGGTTCGGCACCGCCGCCTTCCTCCGCGAAGGCGCCGCGACCCCGTCCCTGGCCTGGCTCGACCCCCTGGCGTTCCCCGATCCCGGGTCCTTCGCCGAGGCCGTCCTGCTGTGCCTGTTCATCTACTGGGGCTGGGACGCGCTGATCACCGCGAACGAGGAGACCCGCGACGGCGACCGCGTCGCGGGCCAGGCCGCCGTCATCTCCACCCTGGTGCTCCTGGGCACCTACCTCTTCACCGCCTTCGCGGCGATCAGCTTCGCCGGAACGGCGGCCACGGGCACCGGACTGGGCAACCCGGACAACGCCGCCGACATCCTGTCCACCCTCGCCCCGTCCGTGCTCGGCACCGCGCCGGCCAAGGCCATGGAACTGGCCGTGTGCGTGTCGGCCACCGCGGCCCTGCTCACCTGCCTCGTCGGCTCCTCGCGCAGCACCCTGTCCATGGCCGCGCACGGCGCCCTGCCCCGCTCCTTCGCCCGCATCCACCCCCGCCACCGCACCCCCTCCTTCGGCACGCTCTTCTTCGGAGGGGCGACGGCCTGCCTGCTCGTGCTGCTCACGCTCCTGTCCCGCGACTTCCTCGGCGACGCCATCCTCTGCGTCGGTCTGCTCATCGCCTGCTACTACGGCACCACGGCGCTGGCCTGCGCCTGGTACTTCCGCAGGCGGCTGCTCGACTCCCCGCGCGACCTGCTGCTGCGCGGCGTCCTGCCCGTGCTCGGCGGGCTGGCGATGCTGGCCGCCTTCGCCCGCAGCGTCCACGACATGTACGACCCGGCCTACGGCAGCACGTCCTTCCACGGCATCGGCGGCGTGTTCCTCCTCGGCGCCGGCTCCCTGGCCACCGGCGTCCTGGCCCTGCTGATCGCCCGGACCCGCTTCCACCGCTTCTTCCGCGACGGCCGCACCACGGTCGCCGAACCCGCCACCACCGAGGACTGACACCCCATGCGCACGCTCGTCATCGCCGCCCTCCAGACCACTCCCGTACCCCACGACCCCGAGGCCACCTGGCGACGCTTCGCCGAGCAGGTCCGCGCCACCCGCGCCACCTTCCCGCACGTCCAGCTCGTCGTCGTCCCCGAGCTGCTGCTCGCCGCCGAGGGTCCGCTGCTGGGCCCGGCGCCCGAGGGCTGGATGGAGCACGCCGCCGTCACGATCCCGGGCCCGCTCACCGACCGGATCCGCGCCCTGGCCGAGGAGACCGGCCTCTGGCTGGTCCCGGGCAGCCTGTACGAGCGCGCCGAGGACGGCCGCGTCCACAACACCGCCCTCGCCGTGTCTCCCGAGGGGGAGATCGTCGCCCGCTACCGCAAGGTCTTCCCCTGGCAGCCCTACGAGAAGGCCGCCCCCGGCGACTGCTTCACCGTCTTCGACATCCCCGGCGCCGGCCGGGTGGGCCTCGCGATCTGCTACGACGGCTCCTTCCCGGAAACCGTCCGCCAGCTCGCCTGGCTCGGGGCCGAAGTCGTCGTCCAGCCCACGCTGACCCCCACCCGCGACCGCGAGATGGAGCTCGTCTGCGCCCGGGCCAACGCCTGGACCAACCAGGTGTACGTCGTCAACGTCAACGCCGCCGACCCGGCGGGGGTCGGCGGCAGCACCGTCGTCGACCCGGAGGGCATCGTCCGTCAGCAGGCCGGCCCCGGCGAGGAGGTCCTCGTCGACGTGCTCGACCTCGACACCGTCACCCGGGTGCGCCGCTACGGATCCGCCGGAATCAACCGGCCCTGGAGCCAGCTCGCCCGCTACGGGGAGTCGATCAGGCTCCCCATGTACGAGGGCGGGACGCTCCGGACCCCCGACTGGCTGAAGGACGAGGCCGTCTAGTCGACGGGAGCGGGACGTCCGGCCCCACAGACGACGGCCCCGGCGGGAGGGGACACCCGCGACGTGCGGGTACCCGCGCCCGTCCCGGCGGCATGGAACGACCTCCGGCGGTAAGTCGCAGTCCATGAAGGCAACGACGAAGCCCGAGCCGGGGCACCCGCGGCCCGCCACCGGAGACTGCGCCACCGCGGGGCCGTCCGACCAGGTCGCGGAGCGGGCGCCCGACAGGCCCTCCCAGCTGGCGGGGGACTCCTGGAAGGCCGTACTGCGGGGCGTCGTCAGGGAGTTCGGGAAGGACGAGCTGACCGACCGCGCGGCGGCGCTCACCTACTACGGCATCCTGGCGATCTTCCCCGCCCTCCTCGCCCTCGTGAGCCTCCTGGGCATCGCGGGGGAGTCGGCCACCCAGGAGGTGCTCGACAACCTCCGGAGGCTCGCACCCGGCCCCGCGCGCGATGTGATCACGGACGCGGTGGAGCAGCTCCAGGGGAACAGCGGCCTGGGGTCGGTCACGGCGCTCGTCGGACTGGTCCTCGCCGTCTGGTCCGCCTCGGGGTACATCGGCGCGTTCATCCGGGCGTCGAACGCCGTCTACGACATGCCGGAGGGCCGACCCGTGTGGAAGGTCCTCCCGCTGCGCTTCGGCCTGACGGTGGCGCTCATGCTCCTGCTCGTCGCCAGCGCGCTCATCGTCGTCCTCACCGGCGGTCTGGCGCAGCAGGCGGGCGACTCCCTCGGGATCGGCGCCACCACGATGACGGTGTGGTCGATCGCGAAGTGGCCGGTCCTGGTGCTCCTCGTCACCGCGATGATCGCCCTGTTGTACTGGGCCGCGCCGAACACGAAGGGCCGCGGCTTCCAGTGGATCAGCCCCGGCAGCCTCCTCGCGCTCGTCCTCTGGATGATCGCCTCCGCCGGCTTCGCCTTCTACGTCGCGAACTTCGGCTCGTACAACAAGACGTACGGCACCGTGGCCGGCGTGATCGTCTTCCTCGTCTGGCTGTGGATCACCAACCTGGCCGTTCTCCTGGGCCTGGAGTTCGACGCCGAGATGAGCCGCCAGCGCGCCATCGCGGGCGGCCACCCCCGGGACGAGGAGCCCTACGTCGCCCCCAGGGACACCCGGGCGTGGACGGACGAGGACTGTCCGGATCCGCAGCAGGGGGACGAGGACTGCCCGGACCCGCAGCGGACGGCGGGGGACGGGACGGGTCAGCCGGGGCGGAGCGACGTGACCTCGTAGGAGACCGCCGAGCCGGGGGAGACGCCGCGGCAGGTCAGCCGGTGCGGCGGTGCGCGATGCGCCCGGATCTCGACCTCGAAGGCGGACAGTCCGGCGAGCCGCCCGGCGACGTGGATGCGCCAGCGGTTCTCGTCGCGGACCGTCTCCTCGATCACGTAGTCGTGCCGTCCCGACGGACCCGTGTGGTGGAGCACCGCGGACAGGGCGGCCTGCTGGGGCGGGACCAGGTCGGTGTACCCGCGCAGGTGGTCGGGGCGGATGCGGTCGGCCAGGTGCTCCTCGACCACCGCGACCGCCGAACGGGCGTCGAGACCGCCGTAGTAGACGCCGTCGGGCGCGACGAGGACGTTCGCGGCGAACCGGTCGCCCCCCACGTGCGTGCACTCCCACACCATCTCCGGCCAGACCTCGCTCAACGCGCCCGCCACCGGACGGCCCCGGACGGCGCAGCAGGGATCGTGGGGGCCGTGGGTGCAGACGAGGACGACGGGAGGGCGGCCCGGCTCGCCCGGCCCTCCCAGCGCGGTGACGACGTCCCCCAGGTCCCTGTCGTGGTGCCAGGTGCCCCACGCCTGCCGGTGCGCGCCCGCACCGTCGTACCGGAGGACCGCCCACCGCGGGGGCACGTCCGGCCGGCTGCGCCCGTGACGCCTGATCAGCAGTACACGGGCGCGCTCCGCCCGCGCCGCCGCGAACACCCGCGCCTTCACCTCGGGCTCGATGCCGAGGCCGTCGAAACCGTTCGACGGCCAGCCCGCGCGGTACTCGATGAGGACCCAGGCCGAACCGTACGGCGCCGTGCCCGCCATCGGGTCGCCCCGCAGGCGGGCGGCGTCGGCGCAGAAGAACCGGGCGGGCGTCGTCATCGGGCCCGTCTCATGACGCGGCGGGCACCAGCACGCCGGCGCGGAGCAGCCGCTCGACGAAGGGGAGACCGAGGGCGCCGGCGGCGTGGGTGCCGCCGTCGAGGATCCGGAGCACCGACGCGAGGTCCCGCTCCGGGAAGTCGAGCCACCCGACACGGGTGGCGAGACGCCGGCCGAGCAGCCTGGCGTCCAGCGCCGCGCGAAGCCGCACCGGGGTGTCGGGCGCGAGCCCCTGGAGCACACCCAGCTGCGCCAGCGGTCCCATGGGAGCCGGGCGCGCCTGGCCGCGGCGGGTCGCGTGGAACAGGGGAGTGGGGTCCGCCTCGTCGAGCGCCGCGGCGAGACGCCGCCGTACGAAGGACAGCGCCTCGCCCGGGCCTTCCACGCCCAGCGGAAGGGAGCCGCGCATCTCCGGGTCCTCCCGCAGCAACGCCAGTGCGGCCTCGGCGAGTTGCTCCGCCAGCGCGTGCCGCGTCCACGTGTGGACCCCGAGCGTCAGATGGATCGACACGTCACCCAGCGCTTCGGCGGCGTGCAGCCAGCCGCGCGGCAGGTAGAGGACGTCACCGGGTTCGAGCACCGTGTCGAGGTACGCCTCTCCGAGCGCGGCCTCGGCGACCGCGGCGCGGTGAGCGGTCCACGGCTGGTCCCGCAGCGGGTCGGGGTGCACCGGCTCGTGGACGATCCACCGCTTGGCGCCGGTCACCTGGAGGACGAACACGTCGTGGACGTCGTAGTGGTCGTCGAAGCCGCGGTTCTGCGGCGGCGTGACGTAGGCGTTGGCCTGCACGGGGTGGCCCAGTTCCGTACCGAGCCGGGAGGCGAACTCCATGACCGGCTGCCAGGTGCGCTGCAGTGCCTGGAGTACCAGCGTGCTGCCGTCGGCGAAGCTCCGCCACAGGGCCGTGTCGTCCAGCTGGTCCGCAACGGAAGCGCCGACTCCCCCCGGGGACGTGTACGACGACTCGGGGGCCGTCGTGCCGCCCTTCGCGACGCGGAGGAACGGGGTGCGCAACCCGCGCCGGGAGACCAGCTCGTCCACGGCGGCGGCCGAGAACAGACCCGAGAAGTCACCGGCTCCGCGGGTCAGCAGCGGAGTGCGCCCCCAGACGTCCCGGGCGAACTCCTCGCGCCGGATGCCGATCAGACACGACTCCAGGACACGCCCGCCGGAATCCGCGGTCGTGTCCCGAAGCGTCGTGGGGACGGTGCTCAAACGCCGCCGCCGGTCCTGCCGGCACCACCGTCGGCTCCTCCGTCGGCGCCGCCGTCGCCACCTCCGTCGGCTCCTCCGTCGGCGCCGCCGTCGTGCACGCCGGGCTTGCCGGCCGCGCCGCCGTCCGCCGGACCTTCGGCACCGCTGTCGGCACCGCCGTCAGAGCCGCCGTCAGCCCCGCCGTCGGCGCCGCCGTCGTGCACGCCGGGCTTGCCGGCCGCGCCGCCGTCCGCCGGACCTTCGGCACCGCTGTCCGCGCCTCCGTCGGCTCCTCCGTCGGCGCCCCCGTCGTGGACGCCGGGCGTGCCGACGGCGCCGCCGTCCGCCGGACCTTCCTGCTGGTTCGGGTCCTGCTCGGCGTGCGCCATGGTTCCTCCTGAGGAAGGGACGATCGATGAGGGGAGGTCCGGATCCGGACCCTCTGTCCACGCTCACCCACCCAGGGGGCAGCGGCAACCGGAGCGGCCGTCCGGGCGAGCACCGGGCCGGCGGGCGGCGGAGATGCGGTCGAGGGGCCGCCGACGGCGGGCGAAGGGCCACCGAGGCCGCGGCGAGCCGCCGTGCGCGCGCCGAACGTCCGCCGCGCCCGCTCACGACGGGCAGACGCCGGCCCTCGGGTTGCGGCATGATCGCGGGCATGCTGATCGCCCATGAGGGTCGCTCCCCGTCCGTCCACCCCACGGCCTACGTCGCCCCGACCGCCACGCTGTGCGGAGACGTGCGCGTGGGGGCGGGCTGCCGCGTCCTCTTCGGCGCGGTGCTGACCGCCGAGGGCGGACCGGTGGAGCTGGGGGAGAGCAGCATCGTCATGGAGAACGCGGTCCTGCGCGGTACCCGGCGCGATCCGCTGACCGTGGGACGGCAGGTCCTGGTGGGCCCCACCTCCTACCTGAGCGGCTGCCGGGTCGAGGACGAGGTCTTCCTGGCCACCGGAAGCCGTGTCTTCAACGGGGCCCGGATCGGTGTCCGCTCCGAGGTCCGGATCAACGGCATCGTGCATCTGCGCACCGTCCTGCCCGCCGACTCCCTGGTCCCGATCGGCTGGGTCGCCGTCGGCGATCCCGCGCGCATCCTCCCGCCGGGGGAGCACGAGGAGATCTGGTCGGTGCAGAAGGAACTGGACTTCCCCGGCTACGTCTTCGGCCTGGAGCGCCCGCCCGCCGGCGAGAGCCTCATGCCCGGCATCGCCGACCGCTTCGGCCGCGGCCTGGCCCGCCACCGTGACGACGAACCGATCTGATCACCACGGACACGCGCAGGCGCAACCTGCTCCGGGCGTCGGAGACTTCGCCCGGTGCGGCCTCGTTTCAGGGCTCTCGAATCCGGGGGGCGCCCCCTTGTCGGAGCCGTGTGAGAGCCTCCGGACATGAGCTACAACCTGGCTGTCTGGGATGGCGATCGACCGGCGGACGACAAGACCGCCGGCCGGGTCTTCGACGAGCTGTACGACCGCTACGTCGTCGGGGCGGGAGAGCCGCCGACCGCACGGATCGCGGCCTACGTGTCCGCGCTGCTCGAACGGTGGTGCGACCTCTCCGAGGACGTGGAGGGCACCTCGCCCTGGTCGACGAGTCCGCTGCTCGGTGAGGCGAGCGGTCCGCTGATCTACTTTCCCCTGCGGTGGAGCATGGCCGAGGAGGCGTCGACCCATGCGGCTGCCGTGGCCGAGTCGATGGGGCTGATCTGCTTCGACGCGCAGCAGGGCCGGCTCAGGCCGTGAGGAGGCCGTCCGGCGCTGCCCGGCGGTGGACCGCGGGCCGGGGCGGCGCCGACGAGAGAGGGCGGTCAGCCTCTGCGTGCGGTGGGGGACCGGACCATCCTGACGGCGGTCTCCGCCGGGCCGATAGCCTGCGTCGCATGATGCGTGTGTGGGTTGTGCCGGTCCTGCTCGTGCTCTGCGGTTCGGCCGTGGCGACCGGACTCCTGCGCAAGGAACGTCCCGGCGAGGCGGTGGCGCTGCTCGTGGTGTTCCTGCTGCTGGCCGCGACGAACTCTCCCGTGCTCTTCCCGAGGTCGCTCACCGCCCCGGAGGCGCAGCGCCGCAGCGCGGAGGACGGTCGGCCGATCGTCTACTGGAGGCCGGGCTGCCCGTTCTGCATGCGGCTGCGCATGAGGTTGGGGCGCAGCGCCCGGAAGATGCACTGGGTGAACATCTGGCGTGACGCGGCGGGCGCGGCGGAGGTGAGGGCCGTCAACGACGGCAACGAGACGGTGCCGACCGTCGTCATTGGCGGTCGGCCCTACACCAATCCCGACCCGGCCTGGGTACGGGACCAGCTCGGTCGTTCCCGCTGACCGGCTGCGCCGGCCGGGTCGCCGCCACCGTGCCGGACGTCCGTCCGGTGACGTCGGTGTGGTGGACGTCGGTGTGACACCGGCATCGGACGTACTCCCCGCGCTCCGGTGCCGTCGATGTCCGGGTCAGGTCGTGGGGGCGGCCGCGAGGGCCGCGGCTACGGCGAAGAGGCGCGTGCAGCGCCGGGTCATGGCCTCCGGCGTCTCCTCGGGATGCTTGACCCACCAGCGGACGAGGGTGCCGACCAGATCCGTCCAGACGTGCCGGAGCGCGTCCGCGTCCAGGGGGTCGGTGGAGCCGGAGGCGCGCAGCAACTCGGCGGTGCCGTCGGCCGCGAGGGCGTCGACGGCGGCCCAGTAGGCGCCCGCCGCCCGGGCGGCCTCCCCGCCGGGCGGCAGGGTGCGGTCGTAGAGCACGAACCAGGCCTCCCGGCGTCCTTCCAGTGCGGTGAAGAGCGCGCGGAGCACCCGCAGGGGTGTGCCGGGGGTTGCGCCCGCCTCGCCGATCGCCGTACGCATCGTGTCGAGGAGCTCGTCCCCGATCGGCGTCAGGCAGGCGACGTACAGGTCCTCCTTGGTGCCGAAGTACTGGTGCAGCAGCGTCTTGGTGACCCCGACGCGTTCCGCGACGACGGCCAGGGAGGCAGCGGCGAAACCGCGGTGCGCGAACTCCTGCGTGGCGGCCTCCAGCATCTGCCGGCGACGCAGGTGCCGGGGGACGCCCTTGGTGCCGGCCTTCGATCGAGGGGTTGCCATGCGCGAATATTATCAGTAAGTAATTTACCCCTTGGTAAATTCACTCGCTGTCCCTGGAGCGCCCATGCCCGGCACGACGACGCAGTCGACCCCCTCCGCCCCCGTCCGCTCCTGGTGGGGCTGGGGATGGGAGAGCGCCCACCCGGACGACGCCGAGTGCACGGCGATGGGCGCCCTGCTGCCCGGGACCCTCGCGCGCCCGCTGCCCGTTCCCCGCGTCGCCGATCTGGGCATCGGGGCCCCCGCCGTCCAACCCCCCGCGAGCCTGGAGCGGCTGATCGGCACCGACCCGGCCCGGCGCGCGGCGCACGCCATGGGCAAGGCCTACCGGGACGTCGCGCGCGCCCTGCGCGGCCGCCCCGGCCGCATCCCCGACCTCGTCGCGTTCCCCAGCCGGGAGCGGGAGGTGACCGACCTCCTGAACTGGGCCGGCGAGCACGGAGTCGCCGTCGTGCCCTTCGGCGGGGGATCCTCCGTGGTCGGCGGCGTCGAGTACCGCGGCGACCGCCACCGCGCGGTGCTCTCCCTCGACCTGACGAGGATGAACCGGGTGCTGGAGGTCGACTCCGAGGGCAGGGCCGCCCGCATCCAGGCGGGCACGCTCGGACCCGGCCTGGAGAACCAGCTGCGGCCGCACGGTCTGACGCTCCGGCACTTCCCGCAGAGCTTCGAGTTCTCCACCCTCGGCGGCTGGCTCGCGACCCGGGCCGGAGGCCACTACGCCACCGGCCGCACGCACATCGACGACTTCGTCCAGTCGATGCGGGTCGTCACCCCCGCCGGCACCTCGGAGTCCTGGCGGCTGCCCGCCTCGGGCGCGGGCCCCTCGCCGGACCGCCTGTTCCTCGGATCCGAAGGCGCGCTCGGCATCATCACCGAGGCCTGGGTACGGCTCCAGGCCCGCCCGGTCCACAAGGCGTCCGCCTCGCTCGCCTTCACCGACTTCGGAGCCGCGCTGGAGGCCGTACGCGCCCTGGCGCAGTCCGACCTCGCCCCCGCCAACTGCCGGCTCCTCGACTCCGGCGAGGCCGCGCTCGCGGGCGCCGCGAAGGACGGCTCGTCCGTCCTCGTCCTGGGCTTCGAGTCCGCCGACGCCCCGGTCGACACCCGGCTCGCCCAGGCCGTCGACCTGGCCCGCTCCCACGGCGGGCGGCACGAGCCGCCCGCGGCCCGCGGAGGCGGCGCCCGCGGGGACGAGGCGGTGAGCGCCTGGCGGTCGGCGTTCCTGCGCATGCCCTACCTGCGGGACGGCCTCGCACGGATGGGCGCCGTCGCCGAGACCTTCGAGACGGCCGCCACCTGGGACCGCGTCCCCGCCCTCGTCGAGGACGTCCGCAGGACGGTCGGCGAGGCGGCGCTCAAGATCTCGGGACACCCGGCCACCGTCAACTGCCGCCTCACGCACGTGTACCCCGACGGGGCGGCGCCCTACTTCACCGTGCTCGCCGCGGGGCGCCCCGGGGACGAGGTCGCCCTCTGGGACGAGCTGAAGACCGTGGCGGGCGAGGTGCTCCAGCGGCACCGGGCCACCATCACCCACCACCACGCCGTCGGCCGCGACCACCGGCCCGGCTACGACCGCCAGCGCCCGGAACCGTTCGCCCTGGCCCTCCGCGCCGCGAAGGGAGCGCTCGACCCGCACGGCATCCTCAACCCGGGGGTACTGGTGGACTGAGGCACGGCCCTCACCCCGCCCGTACCGGGACTGCCCCCGCCGCGCCCGGACAGGCGGCGGGGGAGTGGGGCAGCTCCCGGTACGGGCGGCGCGCCGGGGGCGCCGGGTGACCGGACGCCGACCGCCCGCGGAGGCACCGGGCCGCCACGACGAGGCGCCCGCGGCCGGTCGGGGGGACAATGGCCCTGATGATGACTGTGCTGATCGCAGGCCTGCCCGAGGGCGACGAGCTGGAGTCGGTGCGTGCCCGGGTCCACTCCAGCCCGCACTTCCGCATCGTCGCCCACGCCTTCGAACCCCACATCGCGCTGGCACAGGCCCGCGTGCTGCTGCCCGACATCGCGGTGATCACCCGGCACCTGCCCCGCCCCGAGGCCGACCTCGCCCGCTACCGCCTCCTGCGGGACCTGCGCGCCTTCGACCCGCCCACCGGGATCGTCCTGCGCCGCGACGCCGGCGAACCCGACCGCCCGCTGGGACCGGGAGCCGAGCCCGTCGACGGAGCGATCCACGAGATCCGCCGCGGGGAGACCGACGCCCTCTGGGACGCCCTGGTCACCATCGGCCGCCGTCGCGCGAGCTGCGACACCGACCCGACGGGACTCTGACCCGCTTCAGGACGGCCGCCGCGGCAGCACGACCGGGACGCGCAGCGGCGCGCGGAACGAGAGCAGCCCCAGGGTCGGCGTAGGGGCCGCGTCATGCGCGAGCCGGACGGACGGGAGGTGGCGGGCGGCCGCCCGGAGGGCCACGGCCGCCTCCGTGCGCGCCAGGGAGGCCCCCGGGCAGCGGTGGCGCCCCACACCGAAGGCGAGGTGGTGGCGGACGTCGGCGCGGCCGGGGATCATCCGCCCGGGGTCGGTGAAGACGTCGGGATCGGAGCCGCTGCCCATGAGCATCAGCAGGAGACCGGCACCGGCGGGGAGCGCGACCCCGCCGAGCTCCACGGGGCGGGCGGTGACCCGGCGCCACGAGGTGACCGGCGGCTCCCTCCGCAGGACCTCCTCGACCCACTCCTCGGCCAGGCCCGCCTGCCCGGCCGGCCGCGGCCACAGCCCCGGTTCGGCGAGGGCGCGGTGCAGGACGGTGGAGATGAGCTGGCCGGTCGTGGACTGCCCGGCGACGAAGACGAAGAAGCACGCGCTGACCGCCGTCCGCGGGTCGAGCAGACCGCCGTCGGGCAGGCGGTGGCGGGCCAGCGCCCCGACGAAACTGTCCGCGGGCGTGGACCCGTCGCCGACGAGTTCCGTGAGCCAGGTGTGGAACTCCGCCACGAGATCGGCCAGTTCGAGCTGACGGTCCGCCGAGGGGCGCCCCCAGAAGAGCTCGAGCGAGGCATCGCTCCAGCGGACCAGAGTGTCCGCGTCAAGCCCCTGGACGCCGAGAAGCTCCATCATCACCCGACAGGGCAGGGTGTGCGCGAACGCCCGGAACAGGTCGCTCGTCCCGGTGACGTCGAGCTCCGCCCGGACCGTGCCGAGCAGCTCGTCGGCGATCCGCTCGATCACCGGAACCGCAGCCTCCACCCGGCGGGCGTTGAAGAACCGCGTGACGGCGCGGCGAAGCCCGGGATGAGTGTCGGTCGCGTTGTTGGCGAGGGCGGGACCCAACCGGAAGCCCGCTCGCGCGAGCCGGCGCAGCGCCGGCACGCCGAGGGGCGTGACCGCGTGCTGGGCGTTGTCGGGGAGGAACGCCGCCGGCTCGAGCAGGACCCGCCGGATGTCCTCGTACCGGCTCACGAGCCAGAGCCCGGTGGCGGCGTCCCGGTACACCGGGGCTTCGGACCGCAGGCGGTCCAGCCAGGGGTACGGGTCCTGGACGAAGCCCTCGCCGAACAGGTCGAGCAGCTCCAGCGGATCCTCCGGGCCGGACGGCGGCGCCGCGTGAGCGGAGGGGCAGGTGCCGACCGTGCCCCGAGGGGCCGTGGCGGCGCGGGAGGCGGTGGTCACGGTGGCGGACGCTAGCACGCGAACGGGTACGTACCGGTCGGCCTGTGCTCCGCGTCACCCGACACCGGCGTCGTGCGGGACGCGGACCCGATACGGGGTACCCGCAGCCGCAGCCGCAGCCGCAGCCGCAGCCGCAGCCGCAGCCGCAGCCGCAGCCGCAGCCGCAGCCGCAGCCGCAGCCGCTCAGGCGTTTGGCCGTCGCCGTGCGCGCCGACGGCGTCGCACCGCGGGGCCCGCCGCCCCGATGCCCGGGCCTGCCGCTCCCTCAGTCCGTCTCCGCCGTGCTCACGGTCGCCAGGCGGCGGTTGTACTGGATCACTTCGTACGTCTGGGCGCCGGTGACCACGGCTTCTGACCGCGAGGGCGTGGCCGGGAAGAAGTCGTCCGCCCGCACCGACGCGGCGGCGGCCACGTACGCCTGCCCCCGGGGGAACGCGTACATGGAGAACGGCGTCTGCTCCGACGCGGGCAGACCCCGCGGGTACTCCGCGGCACGCGGGTAGGCCGTGGTGTAGACGGAGACCGACGTCATCCCGCCCGCGGGACGGACGATCCGCGCCTGCGGAGCCGGACGGGTGTTCACGCCCCCCGGGTTGTGGATCCACCCCTTCCGCCCGCCGAACCAGATCGCCGTCCAGTCCCCGCGCACCTCGGCGACCACGAACTCCTGCCCCCACATCGCCGTGGAACCCCAGTCGTCGATGCGGTCGCTTCCCGCCGACCCGTCCGGGCGCAGAGCGAGGTCGGGGACGAGCGGAGCGCCGACGCGCGGCTCGGTGCGCACGTAGACGAAGTTCGACGGCTGCGTACGGGCCCGGCAGGTCGGGGCGCACACCGTCACCGTCTGCGCGTTCTCGGCGTAGGCCGGGGCGATCGCGACCGCCTGACCGACGGCGAGGGGAGCGGCCGTACCCGTACGCTCGGCCGCGTGCTCCCGGGAGGTACCGGCGTGGAGGAGGGACATGAACCTCTCCCAGTCCCAGTAGGGGCCCGGGTCCCAATGCGCGTCCGGTGCGCGGGACGGCCTCGGCGGCATGACGTTGTCGTGCCCGATGACGTGCTGCCGGTCGAGCGGAACCCCGAACCGCCGCGCCAGGTAGACGACCAGCTCGGCCGTCGCCGCGTACTGGGCCGGGGTGAACCAGGTGGGCCCCTGGGCGGCGTACCCCTCCAGCTCGATGCCGACCCCGTGCAGGTTGGTCCAGTAGTTGCCGGCGTGGAAGGCGATGTCCTTGGTGGCGACCATCTGTGTGGCCGCGCTGCCGTCGGCCTTCAGCACGTAGTGGGCGGAAGCCCCGCTGGCGGGATCCTGGAACCAGCTGACTCCGCCGTCGTAGGACCCTTCGAGGTCGTGGATGACGATGTAGTCGACGTCCAGACCGTTCGAGTTCCGCCTGGACACCTGGTAGTTCGAGGCGGCGGCGGGCACGAATCGGCAGTTCAGCGTGCGAGGGCACTCCGACACCGCCGCGTCCGACGTCCGCAGGCCGAGCGACGCCAGCTGCGACCTGGCCGGACGCACCGACGGGGACTTCGCGAGAGACACCTTCTGGCCATCCTCGCGCACCCGCTCCTTCCCGCCGCGGATCACCGCGAACACCCCCTCGGCGAACCTTTCGGCCGTGGCCGTGTCGGCCGCCTGGCTGTAGCGCGCCACGGCCCCGTACCAGTCGCCGGGGTCGGCCGACGCGGTAGCGGTGGCCCGCCGCTGGTACGAGGCGAGCAGAGCGGCGCCTCCGCGGAGGTTCTGCCGCTCGTCCCGCCTGACGGCGGCGGGCGCGACGCCGATCAGCGCCGCGGCGGCCTGCACCGTGTGCTCCGAGGGGTCGTCGGTGCCCGTGGAATCCACCGGCCCTTCGCCCGGACGATGCGCGTACCCGTGCCCGGACGTCGTGTCCGTCAGATGCATCGGACCGTAACCGCCCTTGGTGCTCGGCCGGCCGTCGTGGTGCTCCCACCACGAGGACTCGTGGCTGACGCCGAGCAGTACCGCCTTCGGGACCCCGAACTCCGCCGCGGCCTGCTCCGCCGCCCGCTCGAAACGCCCCGGCGTCGCGCCGGAGGGCTGGGCGGTCCCCGCGGTGGCACACCCCCACACGAGGGCCGCCGCGACGCCCGCGGCGCCGGCGCTCCGGCGCGGCCTGAGTCTCCTGGTCACACCATGTCCAATCCGCCGTGGGGGTACGGGTACGGCCGACGAGCGGCCATGACGACCCTTCGTGACGACGGTCTCCAGGTCCCCCCGACACGCCCGTCCCGCCCCGCCCCGTCACCGCACCGGCGCAGCGGTCCCGCTCCGGGGCAGCGGTCCCGCACCGGGGCACGGGAGGCGTCCGCGCGCGCGGGATCGGCGCGGACGCGGCCGGCGGCGCCCGGCGGCTCGGCCTCGGCGTGTCCCTCGGGTCGGCCTGTGCGAGGACTGTTTGAATCCCGGCATGACCAAGCGTGACGACGAGGCTCTGTTCGGTAATCGGTTCCTAACCGTGCCCGCCCCCTCGGAGACCTTCCCCGCCGAGGGAATGTCCGCGACGGACGCGATGCGGCTCGTGGACGTCGACCTCGCGATGGAGGGCGATCCGCAACGCAACCTCGCCACCTTCGTCACGACGTGGATGGAGCCGGAAGCGCAGCGGCTCATCGCCGAGAACCTCCACCGCAACTTCATCGACCATGCCGAGTACCCCATCTCCGCCGAGATCGAGCAACGTTGCGTGCGTATGCTCGCCGACCTCTTCCACGCGCCGGGCGCCACCGCCGGCTGCCGTACCCAGGGCTCGTCCGAGGCGATCATGCTCGGTGGGCTCTCGCTCAAGTGGAAGTGGCGTGAGCGCCGCCAGGCGGCGAACCTGCCGACCGACCGGCCCAATCTGGTCTTCGGCGGTGACGTCCACGTCGTCTGGGAGAAGTTCTGCCGCTACTTCGACGTCGAACCGCGGATCGTGCCGCTCGCCGAGGGCAAGTACACCATCGGTCCCGAGGACGTCGAACCCCGTCTCGACGAGAACACGATCGGCGTCGTCGCCGTGCTCGGCACCACCTTCACGGGCCACAAGGACGACGTCGTCGGGATCGACGAACTCCTCCGGAACGTCCGGGAGAAGCGGGACCTCGACATTCCCATCCACGTGGACGGCGCGAGCGGTGCCTTCGTGTGGCCGTTCCTCTACCCGGATTCCCCGTGGGACTTCCGCCTCGAACAGGTCCGCTCGATCAACGTCTCGGGCCACAAGTACGGCCTGGTCTACCCCGGCATCGGCTGGCTGATCTTCCGTGAGGAGGCGGACCTCTCCAAGGACCTCGTGTTCTACGAGAACTACCTGGGAAAGACCGACTCGACGTTCACCCTGAACTTCTCCACCGGGGCGTCGATGGTGCTCGCGCAGTACTACAACTTCGTACGGCTCGGCCGTCAGGGCTACACCTACGTCATGAAGGTGATGCAGGAGAACGCGCGCGTCCTGGCGGACAACCTGCGTGCCGGCGGACGCTTCGAGGTCATCGGAGCCGATCTCGAACAGTTGCCCCTCGTGGCCTTCCGGCTCTCCGGCCGGCACGCCTACGACGAGTCCGACATCGCCTGGCAGCTCTCCGCCGAACGCGGGTGGATGGTCCCGGCGTACACGCTCCCTCCCGACGCCGAGCGCGTGAAGATCCTGCGGGCCCTGGTCAAGGAGACCCTCAGCCGCGAGCAGGTCGACCGCCTGAGCCAGGACATCGCCGACGCCTGCCGCACCCTGGACGAGAAGGGCGCCACCCACGACGCGGAACGAGCCCGGGTCAAGCGCGGCACCGGATACTGACGGGCCCTCGGCCGCCCTCCGCGCACGATCGAGCCGGGAACGACCGGGCACCAAGGGGCAGTCGGGTTCGGGAACGGACGGCGGGACCGACATCCGTGTGAGGCACGGCAGTTCCTCCTCCCCCGGGGAGTCGGGGCCCTGGGCGTCGCCGGCACGACGGGAGCGCAGGGCCGACGGGTCGTCGTGCGGGGACGCCCTGCGCCCCGCACCGTCCGCACCGCCCAGGTCGTGCCCGTCACCCGCCGCGACCGGGGTTCCGCGCCGGCACGGTCCGACGGGACCGGGGCGTCTCCCCGGAGTCAGCCTGTGAAAGGCTTGCACCCCGCGCACCCACCGGGCTCGGCAGCGTGAACGGTCCACGGTGCGACGGGTCCGCCTCCGCGCGGAAGGCCCGGACGCCCCGCCACGGCGGGGCCGTCCGCCGACGACGAGTTCGGCGCACCGCCCCGCCGTGGCGGGGACGACCGCACCACCGCACGGCAAGACCCCGGAAAGCAGACGATGTCCGACCCCATACCAGGACCTCCCCACCACGCCCATCGGCCGTGGCCGCCTCCCGCGCAGGGCCCGCACCCCTGGCACGGTCCGCCGCCCGGCTGGGGCCCGCCGGCTCCGCCGCCGCGAGCGCCCGGGCCGGTCGCGGCGCCGCCGGGGACCGCGTACCACGAGCAGGCACGCAACGGACGACAGCGCGCCTGGGCGCGTGTCGGGGAGTTCTTCCTGGTGCTCGCGTTGATGGTGGCCACGATGATCGGCGTGTTCGTCGTCGCGGCCGTCGTCGGCACCCTGGCGGGACTCAGATGGGCGCCCGCCGACAGCGACGAGATCTTCGCCGATCCGCTGCTCGACAACGCGGTCCTGCTGGTGAGCCTGGCCCTCTGGATTCCCGCCGTGCTGGTCGGCGTGCGCGTGTGCGGGAAGCGGCCTGCCGGAACGCTCGCGTCCGTCACCGGACGCCTCCGGTGGGGATGGCTGGGACGGAGCCTGGGCCTGGCCGCGGCGGTCCTGGTCGTCCAGAACCTCCTGCTGGTCGCCTGGAGTCTGTACGCGGACGGTTCGGAGGCGGTGACGGGCGAGACCCCCGGTTGGGCCGAACTCGCTCTGAGCCTGCTCGTGCTGTGGGCGCTCGTGCCGTTCCAGGCCGCCGCCGAGGAAGTCGTCTTCCGCGGCTGGCTGGTCCAGTTCGCCGGCGGAATCCTCCGTACACCATGGCCGGGCATCGCCGTCTCCTCCGTGCTGTTCGCCCTCGCCCACGGGTACGGACAGCTCTCGGGGTTCCTGCTCCTGTGCTACTCGGCGGCCTGGTGGGCCTGGCTGACGGTGCGTACCGGGGGATTGGAGGCGGTCATCGCGGTGCACACGGTGAACAACCTGATCGCCTTCTCGCTCTCCGCCGTCTTCGGGGAGCTGGCCGACGACAGCACCGCGGCCGACGCGCCCTGGGAGGCCCTGGTCAGCGAGCTGGTGTTCGCTCCGGTGTTCTGCCTGCTGGCTGCCCGACTCGCCGCGCGGCGCGGCATCGCCGCACGCACGCCGGGCCTCCCGGCCGGAGAGAGCGCACTCGCGGTCGACGGGAAGCACCAGGGCTGACGCGGTGCGCCGGTCCCCGGCGAGTGGACGCGGACGCCGGGTCCGATGCGGCGGCCGCGGCGCTCATCCCGCCGTCGGGGCGACGCCGGCAGTCGACCGGTCGAGCAGTGCCGGTCCGACATGGGGACAGCGGGCGGCCTGCGTCAGCGCGGGAATCCGCATCCGGCGCAGAAGGTCCCGGGTGCCGCGCTGGTGGAGCGTGCTGTGCCACGCCAGCCCGGGGTGGCGGGAACGCAGGTGCGACAGCGCACGAGTGCCGAGACCGGTGCTGCGGAAGCGGTCGTGGATGACGAGGTCGGTGATGACACCCTGGGAGCAGGGGACGCAGATCCGGTACTGGACCTCGCCGACCACCTGACGGATGTGGACGAGGAGCAGGCACTCCTCGCCGAGGTCGGGGCCGGGCACGGGATCGGGATCGTGCGGGACGTGCGTGGACAGGAAGTCGATGGCGCGGTAGGCGAGGATCCGACGGCGGAGGCGGCTGGTGAGGCGCCCGCGGCGCGAGTGCTTGGCTCCGGTGCCGCCGGACGGCTGTGTCGTCACGGGGGAGGCGAAACCGAACAGACCGCTGCCGGCGGGACGCGCGTGTTGTCCGTGCATGACTCTCGTGTGCCCAGGCGGCGGAAGGATACCCGCGCCGGGATGCCGTGGAAGGCGGGCCGCTCCTCGGCCTGCCCCGGGAGTGGCCGCGCGAGCCCAGGAGTCGGGTGCGGGTACGGGCCTGCGGACGCGACCGTGCCGACCCCGGGGACGTGGGGCCGGCACGATCACGAACGGTGGCGTCGGCGCGGACGCGTGCGGTGCTCCTGACGCGGCGCCGAGTCGAGCGCCGGTTCCGGCGGCTCAGCCGGGCCAGGTGCCGGTGACCCGCCGGGTCGCCGCCGCTCCCGCCCGGTCGACGGCGGCCTTGACGACGGCGAAGATCGCTCCCTGGAGAGCCGCCGCTATCAGGACCTCCTTCCAGGTGCGGTGCTCGTCGGTCGCGTTGGGTGCGTCGTCCTGGTGACCGATCAGCTTCCACGCCTGCTTGAAGGCCGCACCCGCGATCAGGCCGCTCCCGGCGCCGAGCGCCAGGCCGACGGGCTTGTAGGCGATCTTCGACGCCTTCATCGGCGCCGCCGGGTGCGACGCAGGAGCAGGAAGACGACGAGCGCGGCTGCCGCGGCGACCAGCGGGGTGCGGTTGGCGCGCGCCACGACGACGGCCTGGTCGGCCTTCTCGCGGACCTGGTCCGGTGTCTTGTCGGCCGCGAGCTGCCCGGCCCGGGCGGCGGAGTCGCGTACCTGCGCGGCGGCGTGTGCGGCCTTGTCGAGGACCGGATCGGGAGTGCTGTCCTTGACCAGCCGACCGGCCTGCGAGGCCTTCTCCCGCAGCCGGTCGGTCACGACCGCCGCCTTCTCGGCGGCCTGCTCCTGGAGGGCGGCCGCCTTCTCCTTCGCCTGGGTCTTCACGTCCGCCTTGGCCGCCAGGGCCTCGACCGTCCGACCCAGTTCCTCGCGGGTGTGCTCGACCTGCCTGCGGAGGTTCTCGGGAGTGGGCGAGGGGTGCTGGTCGCCGTGTGAGGGGGTGTTCATCGGTGTGCTGCCTCCTTGATCTCGGCCACGTCGGCCTTGACGCTGTCGATCGTCTGCTCCGGCGCGGGCTTGCCCGCCTTGGCGATCTGGCTCCTTCCGGCCGCGGCCATCGCGGCCGCGACGGCCGCGAGCAGGGCGGCGGTGATCAGGGCGGACGCCCAGAGCGGCAGGAGCAGGGCGAGGGCGGCGATGACGGCGGCGACCGCGGCCTGTGCAGCGAGGATGCCGACCAGGCCCGCGCCGCCGAACAGTCCGCCGCCCATGCCGAACCGTTTGCCCTTCTGGACCATCTCCGCCCGGGCCAGCTGCATCTCCTCGCGGACCAGGGTGGACATCTGCTCCGAGGCCCGGGCCACGAGGTCGCCGACCGGTTCGTCGGTGGCGCGGCCCGGGGAATGTCCCACAGTGCTCATGCTTGCTCTCCTTGCTTCCCGCTCCTGCGACGTGCGCGCCGGCTGCGCGATGACCGCCGTCCCGTCCGCCGTTGCTGTGCCGCGCCGGGTGGGCGGGGGCCGGTGGACCGCGACGCGGTGGACGGACGAGGGTGGTCCGCACCACGAGTCGAGCGGCCATGGCGGCCCCTTCGGCGAGTTCGCAGCTGCCGTCAAGCCGCGCCTACCCCGTAAGAAGCGGACCACCCACCCGGCTGTGGAGCGTCGCGGACCGCGGTGGCACGCGCGGCGCAGGACGCCGAGTCGCCCACGGCTGCCGGCCCTCGACGGCCCGCGGATCGGCCGTTGTCGGTGCTCGGTGTTAGCGTCGCGACCATGGCTGACCGTTCGTATCTCTACTCCGCAGACACGATGCCGACCGGGACCGAGGTCCCCCGGCAGATCCGGTGCATATCCGAGCACAACGGGGACGTCCCCCTCGCGCACAAGCTGATGGTGGGGCGCGGCACGACCGTGGTCCCGTCCATGATCTGGAACCCTCCGATCGGCATCGCCGGGGACTACGCCGAGGGCGCGGCCCTGCTCCGCGACCTCCTGCACGCCGTGGGCAAGGGCCTTGAGGACGATGCGGAGTTCGCCGCGTGCGTCGCCCGGACCACGGCCCACCTGGAGAAGCAGCAGGCGCGGTACTTCGTCCTGGAGACCGGGGAGATCATCTCGATGACCGGTGACGACCCGGTGGCCGGCGTGCGCGAGCTGGTCTCCGTGGACATCCCGCACGCCGTCGCCCAGGCGGAGGCGGCCATCGCCGGCGAGAACGACGCGTGGCTGGTGTCGCTCCGGGCCGACTGGGAGCGGCACTTCGGGTCCTTCTACAGCGAGGCCCTCTACTTCTCCTTCTCCTCCTGAAGCGAGGGTGCCGAGCGGCGGAGGCGGGCTTCCGCCCCGGGGGTTTCCGGCGCGGCCTGCGGTAGGTTCCGGGCCATGACCGCACCCGGAAGCCCTGCCTGGCCGCCCGCCCCGATGTCCACCGAGCGGCTCGTGCTCCGCGAGAGCGAGGCCCGGGACCGTCCGGGCTTCGTCGAGCTGTTCGCTTCGCCGGAGGTGGGCGCCTACCTCGGGGGCGCCCAGCCACGCGACCGTCTCGAGCGGACCATGCCCGAGGTTCCCGGTCGGCGCACCGGCTGCTTCGTGGTCGAACGCGACGGAGCGATGATCGGCATGATCACCCTCGACCCGCGCGGTGCCGAGCGCCGTGGGCACGTGCGCCCCGAGGCGGGCGAGGCCGAACTCGGTTATCTGTTCCTGCCGGAGGCGTGGAATCGCGGTTTCGCCTTCGAGGCGTGTACGGCGGTCCTCGACTGGTTCACCCGCGCGCGTCCCGGCGAGCCCGTGGTCCTGTCCACCCAGAGCGCCAACGTCCCCGCGATGCGCCTCGCCGCCCGCCTGGGCTTCACCGAAGTCGAGCGGTTCGAGGAGTACGGAGCCGACCAGTGGTTCGGCGTCCGCGCCCCCACCGCACCGGGCGCATAGCGGCGCCCCCGGGGCTGGTCGCCCGACACGTCCCCCGCAGCACGACGCGGCCCCGCCTGCAGCGCAGCGGCAGGCGGGGCCGGAGCGGATCCCCCGACGGGGGTGGCGGGGAGGCCGTGCGCACAGCATGCACCTGAATCAAGCCACGGGATAGAGGAGTGGCGAAATTCGTATGGCTAGCGACGCCAGCCCCCCGCCCCCGGGGCTGCCCGCCCGGGCCGGCCGCCTCCAGGGTGCGTTCCCACCGGTGCCCGCTCTTGTCGATGGTCACCAAGATCGGACCGCTGGAGAGCGCGGCCTTCTCCCGGACCTTGCGGCCGTTCCACTCGTACACGGGCCGCTCGGCGGCGTGCCGCAGGCCGCTGGGACAGTTCCGCCGAGGAACACGGCACGGGGCCGCCGTCCAACGTCTCAGCGCGCTCCGGTACCACGATGACCGCCCTCCCCCGACCGGCGCGATAGCGTCCCCTCATGGGTGTGTACATGGTGAGTCTCGGTGCCGAGGACTGGTTCGGTGCCGGGGAGGACGGGTGGGGCGAGGTCGCCTCGGCTCTCGACGCCGAGCTCGTGCGGCGAGGCCTGCCGCCGTACAAGGACGTGCCCCCGGTGACGCGCTTCGCGCGCGGGTCGGGGCTGACCTTCGAGGAGAAGCTCGCCCGGCCCATGAACGGGTTCACCGCCCTGGGCGAGAGGCGGTTGACGCCGGAGGAGTGGGAGATCCTCTGCGGCTGGTCCGTCCTGGTGCCCGTCCCGCTCGACGAGGAGATCTGGCTGCCCGTCGAATCCACCGACTTCGACTCCATGATCGCCGGCGCCCCTCAGGTACGGGCGATCGCCGAGAAACTGGCGGAGGCCGTCGCTCTGCCTCCCGAAGTCCCGGCGACCTGCGACAACCTCGACCTCAGCACATGGTTCGATCAGCACGCGGTCACCCTGGCCGGCACGCGGCCCGGCCCGTGGAGCGAGGACCTGGACGCGGCCTTCTACGTCGCGCTCTTCCTGCGCGCGGCCCAGCACTCCATCCGGCGTGGCTGCCCCATGATCTGCAGGTGAGCGCGACCCCGCTCCACCGGCGTCCGGCCCGCCGCCCTCAGGGGCGGCCGCGCCACTGAAGGACCTTGAGCGCGGTGCCCACCTCGATCGTGTGCTGGGCGAGGGGGCGCGGCAGGAGCCGGTCCGCGCGGGAGAGGCGCCGCAGGAGCGTGTTGCGGTGCGTGAAGAGGCGGGCGGCGGCGCGGGTGGCGTTGCACTGCTCCTCGATGAAGACGCGGAGCGTGTCGACGAGTTCCGGGGACGCGGACTCCAACCCGCCGAGCGTCCGTGCCACGAAGCGCTCGGCGCGCTCGGGGTCGCTGGTGAGCAGGGCGACGAGTTCCACCTCGTGGTGGAAGGCCAGCCGGGTGGGCGAGGTCAGCCGGGCCAGCATCTGCTGGGTGGTCAGGGCGTCGAGATGACTGCGGCGGAAGCCGTCCACCCCCGCGGCGGTGGAGCCGAGCGCGACCCGCACGTCCGGCAGGTGGTCCAGTGCGGCGCGCGCCGCGTCTCCGTCGGGCCGGCCGTGGACCCACAGCCAGCGCGTGGCGGCGCCGGCGATGACGCTGAGGGGCCGCAGCTGGCCGGCGGCCTCGGCCAGGGCGTCGGCCGCGCGGTCGAGTTGGCCCAGATCGGCGTCGGGAACGTCCGTCCAGACGATTGCGGCGGTGTGCGTCGGCTGCAGCCGGTAGCCCAGCCGGCTCTCCGCCCGCTGCCGGGTGATCGGCGCCCCCTCCAGCAGGAGCGTGACGGTCTCGCGGCGTTCGGCGTGGGTGCCCCGGGTGAGCTCGTCCCGCTCGGCGCTCATCCGCGCCGAGACCGTGCGCACGGTGTCGTCGACGAAGGCCGCGATGGAGCGCAGCGACACGTCGAGCAGTTCGCGCAGTTCCTCCGGATCGCTGGTGAGCGTGCAGGCGATCTGCGTCCACATCCGCACGGCGACGCTCTCACCGACCCGGTAGGCGTCCAGGGCCGACTCGTCCAGTCCGCGGCGGATCATGTCCCGGGCGACGGCCAGCGGCTCGTCCGTGTCGTTGGCCGGGACCGGCTCGCCCGGCGCGCGGACGTTGGACGCGGCCCAGAACAGCAGGTTGGAGCGGTTGGTGAGGCGGGTCCCCGCGGCCAGAACGGGATCGGCCGCGATCTGCCCCCTGGCCGCGCCGGACAGGGTCGCCGCGTCGAGCTCGGCGAGCCAGTCGGGGGAGGGGGTGAGTGCGATCTCGGCACCCCGGCGGATCAGTTCCCGGATGCGCGGGGAGGGCGACGGCCACGACATCCGCTCATCGTAGCGGTGCAGATCGTCACCCCTCCTGCCGCCCATGGTGCACTTTGCACGTTGTCGCCGATCCGCGACTTCAGCAGCATGGACGCAGCCGTCCCTCGACACCGCCCGGAGCCGCCCGTGTCCCCGTCCTCTGCCAGGCCCGCCGCCGAGCACCTCGACGTCCTCATCGTCGGTGCCGGGATCTCGGGCATCGGCGCCGCGCGCTACCTGACGACCGAACTGCCCGCGAAGAGCTTCTCGATCCTCGAAGCCCGCCAGGCGTCCGGCGGGACCTGGGACCTGTTCCGCTACCCGGGCATCCGGTCCGACTCCGACCTGCACACCTTCGGCTACGAGTTCAAGCCCTGGCGCGACGAGCAGTCCATCGCCGACGCCCCGCGCATCCTCGCCTACCTGCGGCAGGCCGCCGCCGAGAACGGCATCGACGCCCACATCCGCTACCGCCGCAAGGTGCTCGGCGCGTCCTGGTCGTCCGACGAGGCACGCTGGACCGTCGAGGTCGAGCGCACCGACACCGGCGAGCGCACCACGCTGACCTGCGGCTGGCTCTTCTGCGCCGGCGGCTACTACCGCTACGACGAGGGCTTCACCCCCCACTTCGAGGGCCTGGACCGCTTTCCCGGACCCGTCGTCCACCCGCAGCACTGGCCGGCGGACCTGGACCACGCGGGCCGACGCGTCGTGGTGATCGGCAGCGGCGCCACGGCCGTCACCCTCGTGCCGGCGATGGCGGCGTCCGCCGCCCACGTGACCATGCTCCAGCGCACGCCGACCTACGTCGTCCCCGTCCCCCGCGCGGACCTGCTCGCCAACACGTTCAGGAAGTGGCTCGGCGAGCGACGCGGCTACGCACTGTCCCGACGGAAGAACATCGCGCAGCAGCGCCTGGTCTGGCGCTTCTGCCAGCGGTTCCCGAAGACGGCGCGGCGACTCATCCGATGGATCAACGCCCGTCTGCTGCCGCCCGGTTATCCCGTCGACGAGCACTTCAACCCGCCGTACGACCCCTGGGACCAGCGGCTCTGCGCCGTCCCCGACGGGGACCTCTTCCGCGCGATCCGGGAGGGCCGGGCCTCGGTGGTCACCGACCGGATCGCCCACTTCACCGAGCGCGGAGTCCTGTTGGAGTCCGGCCGCGAGCTGGAGGCCGACCTGGTCGTCACCGCCACCGGCCTGAACGTACAGGCCTTCGGCGGCATACGGCTCACCGTCGACGGCCACGAGGTACGGCTGCCGGACACCCTCGCCTACAAGGGCATGATGCTCTCCGGCGTCCCGAACTTCGCCTTCGCCATCGGCTACACCAACTCCTCCTGGACCCTGAAGATCGGCCTGCTCTGCGAGCACTTCTGCCGGCTCCTGGCCCACATGGACGCCCACGGCCACGACAGCTGCCGACCCGAGCCCTCGGACCCGGGAATGCCCACCCGCCCGCTCCTGGACTTCGGCGCCGGCTACATCCGACGGGCCGTCGACGCGCTGCCCCGCCAGGGGGACCGGATGCCGTGGCTGACCTCCATGGACTACCGCGACGACGTCAAGCTGCTGCGCTCCGGCTCCATCGCCGACCCGGAACTCCGCTTCTCCCGAGCCCGGGCCGGAGCCCGTACGAAGGCGACGGCCTGAGCCGGGCGGACCGCCCGGTCCGCCTGCTGCCGCGCACCGATCCTCCTCACGACCTGCCGTCCCACAGCCCCCGCCGTCTCAGCCGACGCTGTCGGAGACGCTCCGCGCCCGCGGCGACCGAGAAGAGGAGCCCGAGGAACAGACCGCCCAGAACGGCGATCGGAACGTTGCCGGCCTCGTCGTCCGGAGACACCAGGAGGAGGAACAGAGCGAACGGGACGGCCAGGAAGAGGCCGAGGCGGATCGGACGACGGGCCACCCGCCGCTGCAACCGGGTCGGACGTCGCTCCCCGCCCAGCGCTCGATCCAGAGCCGAGAGCAGATCCCCGAGAAACCGTCGAAAGTTCGCCACGTGGGAAGAATAGAACAGGCCCCGCGGCGGCTCGGCGGGCAAGGTTCCCCGGCCGCCGCCCCGCGGTGCACCGGCGTACGCGGCCGATCGCCCGTACCCGGTGCGCCGCGGAAAAACCGATGGTCGGGGGCGGACCGTACGCGGCAGGATGCTCCGCATGACGCTACCCACCCCCGAACTGCGCACCGACCGCCTGCGCCTGCGGCCGTTCACCGACGCCGATGCCGCCCCGCTGTACGCGCTGCAGAGCGACGCCCACGTGCTGCGCTACTGGGACTCGCCGCCGTGGACCGAACGGGCCGAGGCCGAGCGCTTCCTGGCGACCTGCCGGACGATCGAGAGCGAGGGCAGAGGCGCGCGGGTGGCCGTCGAGCGGGTCTCCGACGGCTCGTTCATCGGCTGGTGCGGCCTGACCGGCTGGAACCCCGACTTCCGCAGTGCGTCCCTCGGCTACGCCTTCGAGGCCGCCGCGTGGGGCCACGGCTACGCCACGGAGACCGCGCGGGCCGTCCTGGCCTGGGCCTTCGACGCCCTGGACCTGAACCGGGTCCAGTCCGAGACCGACACCCGCAACCTGGCGTCCGCCCGCGTGCTGGAGAAGGTCGGGTTCGTCCGGGAGGGGACCCTCCGGGAGGACTGCGTCGTCAACGGCTACGTCTCCGACTCCTGGGTGTTCGGCCTCCTCCGCCGCGAGTGGCAGGCGACGGCCGGTGGGACCCGGGGCGACGCCGTGCGCCGGGCGTGACGAAGCGGGGACCCGTCACGCACGTGCGGCGGTGACCGCCCCGCGTCCCTGATGCCGAGAGGCACCGGTGCACGACAGGCCTACACCTGCCGTGCACCGGGGTCGCGCTACTCCGCCGCCAGGCGAGGGGTGCGCGGGGGCACCGTGCGCCGGTCGCCCGTCGCCTCGAAGGCCGCGGCGAGGGCGAGCAGTTCGTTGTCGTCGTAAGCGCGACCCGCGAAGGTGAGGCCCACGGGCATGCGGGTGTCGGCCATGGTGCCCATGGGCACGGTGACGGTGGGGATGCCCAGGTGGCGCGGGACGAGGTTGCCGTTGGCGACCCAGACGCCGTTGCGCCAGCCGAGGTCCGCGGACGCGGCGTCGGTGTCCATGTCCGCGGGGCCCACGTCGGCGACCGCGGGGAAGACCACCGCGTCCAGGCCGAGTTCGTCCATCCACTGCTCCAGGTCGACGCGGCGGGTCTCCTCCAGGCCGCGCAGGCCCTGCTCCAGGAGGGGCATGTCGGCCAGGGAGGCGTAGGGGCGTTCGCGGACGAGGCGGGGGTAGTCGCAGATGGTGTCGTCGAAGCCGTCGTAGCGGTCGGGGAGTTCGCCCTCCTGCTTCGGCCAGATGAGGTCGCTGTCGACGTCGGCCAGGGTGGGGAGCGCGGGGTCGCCGTTGGCACGGAGGAAGTCGTCCCAGGCCCAGGCGGACAGGTCCTCGATCTCGAAGGTGAGGTACGCGCGGCTGACGAGGCCGCGGGTGAACAGCGAGGGTGCCCCGGGGCGGTCGGACTCGTAGTGGGACACGACGGGGAAGTCGACGTCGACGACCTCGGCCCCGGCGGCCTCCAGGTCGCGGCGGGCGGCCTCCCACAGGTCGATCACCGACGGGCGGGTGTCGACGCGCTGCCCGGTCTGGCCGCCGATGCCGCCCTCGGGGTTGGTGCCGGCCTCGGGGTCGGCGTTGATGTACATGCGGGGGACGCCGACGCGCTTGCCGGCGAGGGCGCCGGCTGCCGCCTCGGCGTCGGCCGGCGCGAGGGCCGGGTAGGAGGCGGGGCGCACCTGCGAGGGCGAGGGCAGCTCGACCCAGGGCTGAGCGCGCCACAGGTCTCCGCGGGTCTCGGAGTCGTCCGCGACGAGGACGTCGAGGAGTTCGAGGAGGTCCGCCATCGTGCGGGTGTGGGGGACGACGACGTCCATGGTCGGTACGAGGGGCCAGTTGCCGCGGACGGAGATCACGCCGCGGCTGGGGGTGTAGGCGCAGAGCGCGTTGTTCGAGGCGGGGGCGCGGCCAGAGGACCAGGTCTCCTCGCCGAGGCCGAAGGCTCCGAAGGACGCCGCGGTCGCGGTGCCGGAGCCGTTGGAGGAGCCGGAGCCGTAGGCGCTGGTGAGCCAGTCGGCGTTGTAGGGGCTCTCGGCGCGGCCGTACACACCGCGCTGCATGCCGCCGTTCGCCATGGGCGGCATGTTGGTCAGGCCGATGAGGACCGCGCCGCCGGCACGCAGCCGCTCGATCGTGAAGGCGTCCTTCTGGGCGACCAGGTGCTCGAACGCGGGGGAGCCCGACGCGGCGGTGAGCCCCTTGGCGAGGTAGCTGTCCTTGGCCGTGTACGGGATGCCGTCCAGCGGCCCCAGGGTCCGGCCCTCGGCGCGGCGCGCGTCGGAGGCCTCCGCCTCCGCCCGGGCGTCCGGGTTCATGACGACCATCGCGTTCAGGGCGGTGGCCGTGCCCGGCCGGTCGTAGGCGTCGATCCGGGCCAGGTAGGCGTCGAGCAGCTCGACCGCGGTCGTCTCGCCCTTCTCCAGCGCTGCGCGCAGGTCGGCGATGCTGGTCTCCACGACATCGAATCCGCGTGGCATGTGGGTGTCTCCCGGTGGTGAGCAGGGCGCGCGGGCCGTCGGCCGCGGAGGCGCCGGGGCGACCCGGGACAGGCGGCCGCCGCAGCACTCTCATGTTAACTAGATTTTCAGTCTAGACTAGGGGTCTAGAATTCCGGAACCTACACTGGGGACCCGAACAGCCGGAACCGAAAGAGAGCCCATGCCGACGCCCCAGACCGGGCCTGCACGGCCCGACGACCACCCCTCGCCCCAGAACGCGCCCGGGCCCGTCGGCGCCGCGCCGACCGGACCGGCAGAGGGCGCGACCGGGCCGGCCGAAGGCGCGGCGGAAGCGGCGGACGGCATGACCGGGCGGGCGGAAGGCGCGGCGGAGGCGACGGGCGGCGAGACCGGGCGGACCCAGGGCGCGGCGGAAGCGACGGCCGGCGAGGCCAGGCGGACGGAGCGTGCGGCGGAGGCGACGGTCGGCACGACCACGCCCCGCCCGGAACCGGCGATCGGCCCGGCGGACCTCGCCGCCGGCGGCTCCCCGCGATCCGCCGGGCGGGCCCCGTACGCCCGCAAGCGGCAGCCGAGCGGCGACGAGGCACGCGAGCGGGCCATGCGCGCCGCGATCAGCGTCATCGCCGAGAAGGGCACCGCGGCCCTGCGGATGTCGGACATCGCCGCCCGGGCCGGCATGAGCACCGGCCACATCCTCTACCACTTCGGCAAGAAGGACCGGCTCCTCCTCGAAGTCCTCGCGTGGAGCCAGGCGGACCTCTGGGCCGGCTACCAGGAGGCGGCCGACCGGGCAGGAACGCCGGCCGAGAAGCTCGACCTGTTCATTCGCTTCTACCTGCCCCGCCACTCGGGCGACGACCGGTACGCCCTGTGGACCCAGGTCCTGGCCCAGCGCCATGACGAGGCGGGCCGGAAGATCCTCACCGAGCTCCTGGACGGCTGGGACGAGCGCCTCGACGTGATCCTCCGCGAGGGCGGGGAACGGGGAGACTTCGTCGCCGTGGACCTTCCCGAGTTCACGATCAGGGCCGTGGCCATGCTGAGCGGCCTCGCGGAGGACGTCATGTTCGGCCGCTCCCGCTGGGAGCACACCTCCGCCCACGCCTTCGCCCTCACCGCCCTGCTGCGCGAGCTGCGCCCCGCCGAGAAGGGCTGAACGCGAGGGGCGCGACGGGCCGGGCGGGCACGTGCCGAACGATCCAGTCCGTCCCTCCGGCCGGGCCGCCGGTCGCAGATCGCGTGCCGCCCGTGCTCCGGCCCCTCCCGAGGACGACCGGTCCGAGGAGGTGACGTCCCGTACTCCTTGGCGGTGCGGACGAGCGCGCCCGTCAGTCGGCTGCGACCGCGGAGACGTGGCGTCGGCCGTCGGACGCGGAGTCCCAGTCGTCGCAGTACTGGATGTGCATCTCGCGTGCGTTCCCGAGGGTGCCGTCGTTGCCGTGGAACCTGGAGCAGTAGTGGGAATCGCCCGGATGAGCGAGCGCGTGCCCGGGGCCGTTCTGAGCGACATCGAGGAAGTTTCGGACGGTGTCCCTGAAGACCGGGGCGCTGCCGGTCATGAACAGGGTCTCCGCGTGGAGGTGCTGGTGAAACAGGTCCCGGTTCTCCCGGTGGTGCCGTGTTCCGTAGTCGATGCCGTCATCACCGGGATCCCCGGCCCACGGCAGGGTCACGGTCCGCGGCCGTCCGCGGTCGAGCCGGTTGCGGAGCTCCTTCCAGCGTGAAGGCGCGAACTGGAGCGAGTGGTGCATCACCACGAGGTCGAGCTGCCGGTGGCTGTCGTCGCCCTCCCGGCCGGCGGGGGCGTGGTCGCGTCGCATCGGGAGGTGGACCAGCGAGCGCGGGGACGAGGCCGCCACCTCCCACAGTGCGCCGATGCGCTGGGCGGCATCCCGGTCGAGGTAGGCGTCGAGCCACCGGTCGCGGTCGATGAGCACCGCGTGCGCGAGCGGGCGGGCAGGTCTGATGACCTTGAACTCGGTGGATCCGAGCCGTGCCCGGTGGATGGTGAGGGCCAGTTTCATTGCTTCCCCGAGACGTGACGGCTGACATCGGCTGCGCAGCAGCCCGTTCGCCGGATCCGATACGACGGGAAGTTAACAGAGACCCGTTCTGACCTGCGACGGAATATCGCCGTCGGATGCCCGCCGAGTCCAGGACGGCGGCCTCGGGGCCGATCCCGCGCAGGTCTCACCGGCCGCCGTTCTGTGCGGGTCTGTCCGGTCGCCGCCGAGGCGCGGAGCGACGTCGTCACCGGCCCGTCCCCGTACGGAGTGCTGCGAGCCGGAGCGCGACGACCGCGGGCCCCGCGGCGGAGGCCACGCAGACGGCTGAGCCGGCCGGCGACCCCCCGACGGTGACGGCGGCTCAGCCCCGCGGAGTCCGCGGCTGTAGCTGGAAGCCGAAGCCGAGCGTCCCGGGGTCGAGTGTGGTGGCGCCGCCGTCGACGGTGAGCACGGCGCCGTTGACGAAGGAGGCGGCGGGCGACAGGAGCCAGCAGATCGCCTCCGCGACCTCCTCGGGCCTGCCGGGCCGGCCGGCGGGCAGGGCCCGGGTGACCTCCTCGTACGCCGCTTCCACTCCGTCCGCGCCCGGGTCTCCCAGGTGTGCTTCGTGGGCGAACCGCGTCATGCGACGGTCGGCCATCTCGGTGCGGATCCAGCTGGGGCACACGGTGTTGGCGCGCAGCCCGGCGCCCGCGTAGTCGACGGTGAGGGAGCGGCACAGCTGGAGCAGCGCCGCCTTGGACGTGGCGTAGGCCGCGCTCCCCGCCCCGCTGAGCAGGGCGGAGACCGACGCCACGGCGACGACCGCGCCACGGGCTTCGAGAAGGTGGGGGAGTGCGGCGCGCAGCAGCAGGAACGGGCCGGTGAGGTTGGTCCGCATGACCTCGTCCCAGTCGTCCAGGGTCACCTCGCCCACCCCGCCGCCCCGTCCGATGCCGGCGTTGAGGACCAGACCGTCGAGCCGCCCGTACGAGTCGACGACGGTCTCGACGAGCGAGGCGACCGCGGCGGGGTCGCCGATGTCCGAAGGGACGGCCAGCGCTCCGGTCTCCTCGGCGACCAGCCGCAGCGGCTCGGGCCGCCGCCCCGACACGACCACCGCGTGACCCGCCCGGGTCAGGGCCCGCGCGGTCGCGGCCCCGATCCCCGTGCCGCCCCCGGTCACCACGTACACCCGCTCGTCCGCCATGAACGTCGCCTCTCCACGCCTCGTCAGCCCTTGCCCCGTGAAGATCATCTCAGGGAAGGGCCGCCGGACCCGGAACGAGGCGGCGACCGCGCACGGCCCGCACCGGCGCGTCCGTCGTGCGCTGCCCGGACCTGGTTCGGCACGGACGCCGGGACGAGGCGATCGAGGTGATCCGGACGCTCGCCGAGCGGCCCGGCGGTGCGGAGGACTGGATCGTCCGCACGCTCTGCACCCTGTACGCCGACGACGGCCGTCCTCAGGACGGTCTCGCCCACCTCGACGCCCTCAAGGCCCGCCGGGAAGGCCGGGAGGACTGGGAATTCTTCTGGATGAGACTCCCCCTCATGGCCCGGTGCGGCCGTCTGGACGAGGCGATCGAACAGGCCCGGGCGCACCCGGAGGGCGACACCTGGTACGCGGCCCGCGGACTGGCGCACGTGCTCACCGAAGCCGGTCGGGACGAGGAGGCCGCCGCGCTCCTGGACCGGCATCCGTCGGGCGGCGGCCCGTCGCGCGCCGAGCTGCTCATCGACCAGGGCCGCGTCGAGGAAGCGGTACGCATCCTCCAGGAGCCGCCGGTCAAGCCTCCCACGCCCGCCCGGGACGACCCCTTCTCCACCGAACCGCCGTTCTGACAGCCCCGAGGAACCCACCGGCCGGGGCCTCGTCGGGCCGGCGTCGCCCGTTCACGAACCCGAGGACGCCGTGCCGAGGAAGCGGACGTGGGGGCGGTCGCCGGGGCCCGGGAAGGACACCACCGCCCGGACCCCGTAGACCTCCTGAACGAGTCGCTCCGTGAGGACGTCCGCGACCGGCCCGGCCGCCACCACCCGCCCCTCGTGCAGCACCACCACGTGATCGCAGTACATCGCCGCCAGGTTGAGGTCGTGCAGCGCCATGACGCAGGTGAGGCGCAGACTCGACACCAGGGCCAGGAGGTCCAGTTGATGCTGGATGTCGAGGTGGTTCGTCGGTTCGTCGAGGAGGAGATCGCGCGGATCCTGGGCGAGCGCACGGGCGATCTGCACCCGCTGGCGCTCGCCGCCGGAGAGGGTGCGCCAGGTGCGGTACGCCCGGTCGGCGAGCCCCGTGCGGGCGAGCGCGGTCCGTACCGCCTCCTCGTCGGCGGCCGTCGCCGGCGACCAGGCGCGGCGGTGCGGAATGCGGCCGAGGCGTACGACGTCGGTCACGGTGAGGTCGACCTGCGTGTCGGCGTGCTGCTCGACGACCGCGAGTCGCCGTGCGAGCACCCGGCGCGGAACCGTGCTCAGCGGATCGCCGTCCAGGGTCACGAGCCCGCTGTCCGGGGCGAGCACTCCGGCCAGCACCCTCAGGAGGGTCGACTTCCCCGAACCGTTCGGTCCCAGAAGGCCGGTGAGCGTGCCGGGGCGCGGCGCGACGGTCACGCCGTCCAGGACGAGAGCGCCGCCGGCGGTACGGGAGACGCGTGCGGCGTGCAGCCCGGAGGTGCCGACGTGCGTGACCGAGTCGGTCATCGGGTGCTCCTGGTGCGGTACAGGACGAGGACGAACGCGGGGACGCCGACCAGGGAGGTCACCACGCCCACCGGCACCTCCTGCGGGTCGAGCACCGTACGCGCGAGGGTGTCGGCCCACACCAGGAAGACCGACCCGGCCAGTGCGGTCAGGGGCAGCAGCCGGGCGTGGCCGGGGCCCACGAGGGCACGGATCGCGTGCGGCAGGACCAGGCCGACGAAGCCGATCGCGCCGGCGGACGAGACCAGGACCGCCGTCAGCAGGGCGGTGACCGAGAGCAGGACGAGACGGGTCCGCGCGACCCCGACGCCGAGCGTCGCCGCCGCGTCCTCGCCGAACGCGAAGGCGTCCAGCGTGCGGGCGTGTCCGCCGCAGACGACGAGTCCGACGGCGAGGACGGCGGCGCACACCCCGACGTCCGTCCAGTCCGCTCCCGCGAGGGAGCCGAGCAGCCAGAACAGGACCCCTCGGGTGGTCTCGGCGTCGGCGGCGGTCATCACGACGAACGAGGTGAGGGCCGAGAAGAGCTGCATCGCCGCCACCCCGGCCAGCACGACGCGGTCGGTCGACCCGCCCAGCGTGTGGCTGAGGACGAGCACCAGGGCGAAGGAGCAGAGCGCGCCGAGGAACGCGCCCCCGGTCACGGGGAGCAGGCCCCCGCCGGCGCCGAGGACGATGACGGCCACCGCACCGGTCGAGGCCCCGGAGGAGACGCCCAGGACGAACGGGTCGGCGAGCGGGTTGCGCAGCAGCGACTGGAGCACCGCGCCGCAGACCGCGAGGCCGGCGCCGCAGACGGCCGCGAGGAGGGTACGCGGCAGCCTCAGCTCCCAGACGATGCCGTCGCGGATCGCGCTCAGGCCGGACGGGCTCCCACCGAGGTGGGCGGCCACGACGGACCAGGAGTCCGAGACGCGGATGTCGGCCGGACCGATCGTGAGGGCGACGGCGACCGAGGCGCACAGCAGGACGACCCCGCCGACCGCGGCCACCGTCGCGAGGGCGCGGGACGTGCGGACGGAGGCGCGCACGGACCGACCCACCGCGGCGGGCCGGTCGGCGTGATCACGGTCCGGCGGGTCCGCCGTCTCCAGCCCCGGCCGGGTCACTTCGCGAGACCGTACGTCTTGAGCGCGGCGGAGACCTTCTCGATGCCCTCGACCGTGCGGATGGTGGGGTTCATGGCCTGACCGCTGAGGATCACGTACCGCTTGTTCCGCACCGCCGTCATGTTGCGGGTGACCGCGTGGGACTCCAGGAACTCGATCTTCTTCGCGGCGCTCTCCGCCGACTGCGCCCTGCGGGTCAGATCGGCGATCACCAGCACGTCGGGATCGCGGTCGGCGACGGTCTCCCAGTTGATCTGCGGCCACTCCTCCTTCGTGTCGTCGAAGACGTTCCTCACGCCGAGCGCCCCGCTGACGATGCCGGGAGCGCCGCAGCAGCCGGCCATGTACGGTCCCTGGGAGTCGGAGAACCAGTAGAGGACGGACGCGTCGCCGAAGTCCGCGCCGGCCGTGGCCTTCCCGACCCGGGCGCGGAGCTCGCCGATGAGCTTCTCCCCGCGCTCCGGCACGCCGAAGACGCGGGCGAGGTCCCGGATCTCGCCGTACACGGTGTCCATGGTCAGTGGCCTCGTCCGCACACCGTCGCCACCGCCGCCGTTGTCCTTGCCGACGCAGTCGCCGGGGGAGAGGTAGGTGGGCACGCCGAGCTTCGTGAACCGCTCCCGCGGGGCCACGCCGCCCTTGCCGAGGGTGTACAGGAAGGACGCGCTGACGAAGTCCGGTTCGACGTCGAGGACCTTCTCGAAGGAGGGGTAGCGGTCGGCGAGCCGGGGCACGGTCGCGTTCGCCTTCTCCAGCCCGCCGAGGACCGGATCGGTCCAGGTGGCGGTGCCCACCATGCGGTCGGCGAGACCGAGGGAGAGCAGGATCTCGGCCGATCCCTGGTCCAGGGCGACGGCCCGGCGGGGGACGTGGTCGAGCTCGACCCGCTGTCCGCAGTTGTCCAGACGGACCGGATGGCCGGGCCCCGCCTGCTTCGCCTCGGGCTTGGCCGCCCCGGTGGTGTCGCCGCAGCCGGAGACGAGGGCGGCAGCGGCCACGAGCAGCACGGCGGCACGGGAACGGTGGGCGAGGGGCACAGGAGGAGTCCTCTGCGTCAGGGCTCATGCGCGGAGCCTGTCGTACGGTGCTTCCCGGACGACGGCACGCCGTCCGGGGCGCCAGCAGGTCTTCGGACTCGGGGTCGTCCGGACGGAACGCCTTCCCGGGCCCGTCGGGACCCAGTGGCCGCTGCTCCGCCCGTCACCCTCACCGCTGCGCGTCAGCTCCGGATTCCCACCGGATTCCCTGACCCGCGCACATACCGTGTCGATACGTACAGGGGTACGACTGGCCCGGGCAAACTACCACAGGGCGATCTTGGACCCGGCAAGCCGCCCGCCGGAGGGAAGGCCGGCTGAGGGCCGTCCGGCCGCCGCTCTCGCCCGCGGACGGCCGGCCTTTCGATCTCGAACCGGCAGTCGCCGAACGGAGGGCGTACCTGCGCACGCCCGTGCCGCCGCCCGGGTGCACCTGTCCTCGCGGGCGCATGAGCGGGATCTCTCCGGGCAGCCGAGTGGGGGAGGAGAACAGCATCCCTCCCTACCCGGTAAGGCGGTGTGATCATGGGAAGCGACGTACGGACCGGCCGTCCGAATCTGCCGGACCCGTCGGATCCGGAACTGGCGCCCCCCACGCGTCCCGTCCCTCCCGGCCCGGCGGGGCCACCGCCGGACCCCGGTCGCGAGCCCTGGCACGCGGGGACGACGGAACTGGGCACTCCGCCGCCCGATCCGGTGCCCCCGAACCCCACCCCGGCCCCCGGCCCAGGTCCCGGCCCGCAGCCGGGTCCGGTCCCCGGCCCGGTGCCCACGCCCGGCGGGCCCGACCCGGTACCCCCGGCTCCTCCGCAGCCCGGTCCGGACCCGCAGCCCGGCGATCCGCGCCCGGAGCCCGGCCCGAACCCGGGGCCCCTGCCCGGGCCCGTACCGGCACCGGGGCCGGCTTTCTGACGGCTCGCGCCGCCTCGGCGACCGGCATCGCGCCGGGGCGGCCCCCCCCGGCTCGCCCGGGCGTACGCGGCGGGGTACGGCCGTCCGAGGACGCCACGCCCGCCCGCCCGGCTCCCGTCCGCAGGCGGCTCACCGGACGAGGTAGACCTCGTCCTCGTAGCACCAGGCCCAGTCCTCGTCCGCGGACAGAGTCAGCGCGACCGGGTGCCCGGTCCTGTCGTGATGCCGGTACGCGTGCCGCCCCGGCGAGCTGTCACAGCAACCGACGTGTCCGCACGTCGCGCACCAGAGCAGCCGCCGCCAACTCCCACCCGAGGAAAGGCACTCGGCGCAGGCATCGGCCGGCTGATCCGGCGCGACGGGGAGGGTCGCGGCATGGCCGCAGGCGCGCCCGCCCTCCGGGCGGCCCCCGTCGTACGCCACGGCCCAGGAAGGCCGGGGTGTGTCGCGATGCCGGTCGGGTCGTGCGTCATCGTCGGATCGGTCCATCGCCCGATTCTCCCGCACCCGAGGGAGGAAGCCCTGCCGAGCCGCCCCGGCCCCGCGGTCCCCACCCGTGAGCCGTCGCGGGGCCGCGTCTCGCCGGTCGGCGTGCACACGATGCGTTGTATGTACACATTCGTCTAAACTGGGCGATGAGTGCCTGCAGGGCACACAGGTGACGTGTGCCGGTGGCGGGGACAGTGCGAGGTCCGGGCACGAAGAGCGCCGGACCTCGGAAGCCGACGCGACAGCGGCGACGGCTCGGCAGCCGACAGGGGTAACCCGTGGACGGACTGAACGAATCCCAGGCTTCCACCCGCCTGATTCGTCTCCACCAACAGGTCGCTGCGCTCCGGCTGATGCCGCGCGCGTGCCGCCGGCTCAACGACACCATCGATCTGATCCGCCTGCGCCTCGACGTCCTGCCCGAGGGCCTGTACCAGCCGGTTCCGGGCCTGCCGGTGCGGAAGGCCCGGCGCGCGGCCGGCAGCAGGTCCCGCTGGACGGCGATGGAGCCGGTCGTCGCACGCCTGGGAGTGAGGACGGCCAAGGACATCGGCTCGAACGCCGGCTACTTCCCGATCAAACTCGCCGGGCTCGGCATTCTCGTGGTCGCGCTGGAAGCGGATCCGAGGTTCGTGCGGACCACGACGACGGCCGTACGGCGCAACCGCCTGGACAACGTCGCGGTGATGGCCTTGGAGTTGCGCACCGACACCCTCGGCCTCCTGCCGACCACCGACTGCACCCTCCTGCTGTCCCTCTGGCACCACCTGGTCAAGGAGCTCGGCCTCGAAACCGCCACGCAGCTGCTTCGAGGCCTCTGGGACCGCACCGACAAGGTGCTGTTCTTCGACACCGGCGAAGCCGAGATGCCCGACTCCTTCGGCCTTCCCCCTATGACGCCCACACCCGACGCCTGGCTCACGGAGTACCTGCGGGAGAGCTGCGCGGGAGCGCGCGTCGAGCACCTGGGCCGCCATCGCGCCTTCGACGCGGACGGCCTGCCCGCGGAGCGCGCGCTCTTCGCCGTCGTACGGGAGCCGCGGTAGCGCGTACCCGCCCGGAGACCGCGGACGTCCGGGCCGGCGGGGCCGGAGGGCCGCCCGCCGGACGCCGACCGCCCCCGGACCGAAAGGCCCGGGGGCGGCTGCCGCGGAGCGTGGTCACGCGAGGGGCGTCAAGGGGCGATGGCCATGTCGAAGACATGGATGCCGCTGTTGTCCGGCAGGACGACGAAGTCGACCTGCTTGGCCGCGTCGAGGGGGATGGAGTGGGCGAACACGCGGTAGGCGATGCCGGCGTTCCCGTACCCGCTCGGGCGGTTCCGGCCGTCGGACGACGCGACCAGCGTCGCGCCGTGCGCATCGGCGGGGGAGAAGGACCAGTTGGGGAAGCCGAACGAACCCTTGGCGGAGGTCCCGTCCCGGTAGTACACGGTGGCCGTTCCCGTCGCACCGCTTCCGACGCCCGACCCGAGGAAGACGAGCCGGCTGCCCTGCCCGTTCAGCGTGACCGCCTGTCCGGCACTCGCCACGTTGTCCTTCGTACCGCTCGGCACGTCCGGCCAGGTCAGCTTCGCGCCCAGCGCGCTCACGGACGCGCCGCGGGTCAGGCCGACGGCCGCGAGCTTCTGAGCGGAGAAGCTGTTGCCCTCGCCGTCGTAGTCGCCGGGCGCGGTGTCCGACTCGTCGGTGACGGCGACCCCGTTGTAGGCGGCCTTGAGATCGGCCAGCGGCTCGCCCGAGCGCTGGGACAGCGTGCCGGTGGCGGACCCGGCACCGTCACCGCCCTGGTACGTCGCGGCAGCGGTGAACGTTCGGATCGTGAACCCCGGTCGCTGCTCCGGAACTTGGATCCTGAACTCGGTGACGACGGACTGGCCGGCGGACAGGGCGCCGCTCACGGTGCGTTCGGCCGGCTGCACCGACCAGCCCACCGGCCCGGCGAAGGACACCTTGAGGGACCGCATGCGGTCGGGCCCCGCGTTCTTGACGGTCACCTTCACCGCCGAGATGGCGGGCCCCTGGAGGTCGACCGGTGAGACGGCCACCTCCGTCCTCGCCGCGGCGGGCGCCGGTGCGGCCGCGAGGACCGGCGTGGGGACGAGAAGTATCGCCGCCGCGGCGGCCCCGGCTCTGAGCAGGCTGATCACTCGGACTGGTCGCACGGTCTGTCTCCTTCGCGAGAGTGCGGGAAGCGGGATGGTCAGCCGACCGGAGGCATGTCGGAGGCGCGCGAGTCCAGGCCCATCCGCAGGTTGACCCAGGAGCCCCGGGTGAAGTCGGGGATCTCGACCGGACGGCCGCCCGCGGCCAGGGACTTGACGCTCAGCGGCACGGGGGAGCACCAGGCGGCCGAGTCGTAGACGTCGATGTCCGGGACGAGCCCGGCCCGCATCAGCTGCACGGTGCGCCACTGCAGGACGTAGTCCATGCCGCCGTGACCGCCGTTGTTCGCCGCGTCGTCACCGATCTTCTTCCACAGCCAGTGGTCGAACTCCTTGCGGTAGGCGTCGGCGGCACGCCAGGAGTGACCGCCGTGGTCGGGTTCGACGTAGATGCGCCCGCCGCTCGTCGCCATGACGCCCGCGTAGTCCTCGAAGATGCCGCGGCTGCCCGCGAGGGTGTTGATGCGGCTGTAGGGGCGCGGCGAGCTGACGTCGTGCTCGGCGCGGATGACCCGCCCCTTGGCGGTGTCGATCAGGCAGGTGACGAGGTCGCCGTTGACGTACGTCTCCCGCCACGAGGGGTGGGACCGGGGGACGAAGCGCTCGCGGTAGTCGGCGAGGCCCCTCGGCGCGGTGGCGGTGGCCCGCAGCACCGTCATCCGGTCGCCGCGGTTGATGTCCATGGCGGCGGCAATCGGAGCCAGCCCGTGCATGGCGTAGAAGGACGCGGTGCTGCGGGTGTGCCAGAGGCGGCGCCAGGAATCGGTGTAGTACGTGTCCGAGAAGAGCAGCTCACGCAGGTCGTGCAGATAGCCGCCGTGGCCGTTCGTGATCTCGCCGAACAGGCCCTCGTGCGCCATCTTCAGCATCGCGAGCTCGTTGCGGCCGTAGCTGCAGTTCTCGGCCAGCATGAGATGGCGGCGCGTGCGCTCCGAGGTGTCGACGAGGTCCCACAACTCGTCGAGCTCGGTGGCGATGGGCAGTTCCACGATGACGTGCTTGCCCGCCGACATCGCGGCCTTGCCCTGCCGGTAGTGGAACTCCCACGGGGTGGCGATGTAGACGAGGTCGATGTCGTCGCGCTTCAGCATCTGCGCGAAGGACTCGTCCGAACCGCCGTACTCCGCGGGGCGCGGCTTGCCGGTCGCGACGAGCCGGTCCGCGGTGCGCTTGGCGCGATCGGCCCTGATGTCACAGACGGCGGTGACCGTACAACCGGGGACGACGGACCAGCCCTCGGCCATGCCCGAGCCCCGGTTGCCCAGGCCGATGACACCGACGCGGACGGTCCGGTGCGCGTCGTACGGCACATCGATCATGGACTTCTGCCCGGGCCTGCGCTTCGGCACGGACGCCGGCACGGCGCCGGCCGCCTGCGCCACCGGGGAGGCCTGGGCGCCCCCGACACCGGCTGCGACCGCCCCGGTCGCCAGAGCTCCTCCCAAGACCAAGCGGCGTGAGACTGCGGGGATGTGAGGCATGCGGAGACGCTCCTCGTCCGTATCGGTGAGTGATCGGCATCACTGACGCCCAAGACTCTGGCGGGGGTAACGCGGGCATGTCAATAGATGCTCGTTAGGGCCTCCTTACGAACAAGAACGAGCATCGTGGCCGCGCGTGGGTGCAGCCGCCCGCAAGGGACCCGTCCGCCCCGGCGCATCGGCGGGGACGAACGGGCAGGTGGCACGGGCGGCGGGCGCGGCGGCGAAGACCTGCGGCAGGGCGGCCGGCACGGACGAGGAAGGGGCCGTTAGGGTCGCCGTATGTCGAGTCCTGGAGACGTGCCGCCGGAGATCCTGAACAGGCTCCGGTCCATCTGCCGGCAGATGCCCGAGTCCCACGAGGAGCCGGCGTGGATCGGGGTGCGCTGGCGGATCCGGGCCAGGACGTTCGCGCACGTCTACGCGCCGGACGTGGAGCGCTCCCCGGTCTACGCGCCGTACGCCACCGAGGGGCGGGAACCGGTCGTGATGACCTTCCGGGTGCCCGACGACGACCTCCTCGGCCTGACCGCCCCGGGATTCCCGTACTTCCGCGCCGACTGGGGCCCGAACGTCGTCGTCGCCGTCCTCGGCGACCACACCGACTGGACCGAGATCGCCGAACTGGTCACCGACAGCTACTGCGGCATGGCCCCGAAGTTCCTCGCCGCCCGCGTACCGAACCCGCCCCCGCTCGACTGACCCGGCGGCGCGGACTCTGGCGGGTTCCAGCCTCGGGCCGACGTCGGCCTACGCGTCCGCCGCCACCCGGAAGCCGATGTGGCCCGTCGACGATTCCGGAGTGTTGGCGGTCCTGGCCGAGCAGCGGTAGCGGTTGCAGTAGGAGGCGTGGCACAGGTGCGAACCGCCCCGGAGGGCCTTGGAGGGGGAGCCGGCCGCGAAGGCTCCGGCCGTCCACTCCCAGACGTTGCCGACGGCGTGGTGCAGGCCGTGGCCGTTGGGCGCGAGCGACCGTACGGGCGCCGTGCCGACCCTCGCGGCGGGGCGGTCCGGGAACTCCCCGCGGAATATCACGACACGGTCCGGAGTCGGCGGCTCGTCGCCCCAGGGGTGACGAGCCTGGTCGAGACCGCCGCGCGCGGCGTACTCCCACTCCACCTCGGAGGGCAGACGGCTGCCGGACCAGGCGCAGTAGGCCTGGGCGTCGTTCCAGGAGACATGGGTGACGGGGTGGTCGAGCCGGTCGTCGGAACGGGAGCCGGGCCCCTCCGGCTCCCCGTGCCAGGCGCCCGGCACCGCCAGCCACCAGTCCGCACCGGGCACCGGCTCGGCGCGCTCCCGCGCCTCCGCGCCGACGGAGCCGCGGAAGACGAACGAGTAGCCGAAGCGCTCGGCGTCCGTACGGTAGCCGGTGGCCCGGACGAAGGTGCGGAACTCGTGGTGGCTGACGGCCGTGGCGGCGATCCGGAACGGCGCCACCACCACCGTCCGGACGGGACCCTCTCCGTCCTCGGGATACACGTCCTCGTCCGCCGTCCCCATCCGGAACGCACCCCCGGACAGGGACAGCAGAGGAGCGAAGGCGGCGACCTGCCGGACCCCGGAGGCGTCGCCGCCGCCCTGCGCGCGGGACGCTCCGAGGACATCATCCCCGCCCTGCGCCCCGGCCACCGCGGGGACATCGCTGCCGCACCGCGCCCCGGCCCCCTCGCCGAGCAGGGGGAGGACGTTCCGTTCGCGTCCCGCCGGGCGGCCGGGGGTGCAGCATTCGCGGCTCATCGGTGCCTCTTTCCTCGGATCTCTCCAGCGCTCTCGGAGCGGTGGTCAGGCGGTGCGGTCGGCGGCGAGCGCGGCCGCGAGCCCCGGGATTCCGAGAGCCTGCTCTTCTGCGGGAGTGGCCTGGTGGAGGCTGTTCCGCAGCTGGTACGGGTCCGCCTGGAGGTCGTAGTACTCGCGGAACCTCACCTGCCCGGTGCCGCTCACGGTGCCGGCGGCGTCGGTGTGGAGGTCGTAGTACTCCGTGTACTGGCGGTCCTTGGTCACGTACGAGGACCACGTGTCCTTGGGATCCGCCCCGGTGCCCTGCTTCCACCACTCGATGAGCAGGTGGTCGCGGGAGTGGGAGCCGAGGAGCGAGCGGCCGTCGTGCGGGGTGTCCGGGGTGATCCCGGCGGCGTCCAGGACGGTGGGGGCGATGTCGATGTTGGCGACGATGCGGTCGTCGGTCGTACCGCCGCCGAGCCCGCCGCCGGGCCAGGACAGGTAGAACGGCACCTCGTGGGCCGGCCGGTAGGGGACGGCCTTGCCGGTCAGGCCGTGGTCCGCCCAGTTGAAACCGTTGTCGCCGATGTAGATCACCAGGGTGTTGTCGAGCTGTCCCAGGGCCGCCAGCTTGTCCCGCAGGGCCTGGACGGCGTCGTCGACCGAGCGGAGGGTCCGCAGTTGCTTCGCGCGTACCGTGCGGCCGTCCTCCAGCGTCTGCGTGCCGTTCCGGACGTACGCGGGCTTGTCGCTGCGGTCCCCCTCCGGGACGGAGGGGCGTCCGTCCCAGGCGGGCACGTCGGTGCCGGCGTACTTGGGCTCCGGGGTGAACGGACCGTGGGAGGCGTACGGGGTGACGTAGGCGAACCAGGGGCGGGTGTCGGTGCGGGACTTGTCGATGAAGGCGAGGGCACGGTTCTTGATCACGTTGGTCGTGTAGCCGGAGATGGTCTGCACGGTTCCGTTGACGTTGAACGTGCCGTTCGTGTACGAGGGCCGGAGGAGCGCGAAGTCCTCGAAGTGCGGCGGGTTGTCGGCGACGTCCCAGGCGTTGAGGTACTTGCCGAAGAGCCCCGTACGGTAGCCAGCCTGCTTCAGGTGCCGCTGGAGCGTGGTGCGCTGGTCCAGCGAGTGGGAGGCGCTGTTGTTGCGGACGCCGTGGTTGTGGGCGAAGCGCCCGGAGAAGACGGAGGATCGCGAGGGGGCGCACAGTGGGGTGGTGACGTGCCCGTTGGTGAAGCGCACACCCTGCCCGGCCAGCCAGGCTACGGTCTTGGGCGTGGCCCACTCGGTGTGCTTGGGCTGGTCGTCGGTGACGATCAGCAGCACGTTGGGCCGCGCGGCCTCGGCGGCGCGGGCGGGTGCGGCGGCCGCCGCGGGCAGGGCGGCGCCGGCGGCCACGGCGGCGGCGGTGCCCAGGACTCCACGACGACTGGGACCGGACGATCTGGATGTGCTCATGACAAAGGACCTCTCGTCTGCGGGGGGTGAGGCGGGCAGAGGGCTCGGGAAGGGAGGCTATGGGGGTGCCGGAGCGCATTCCATGCATGCAGTACTAAGGGTTCGTTGCCGGGGTGTTGCGGGGCGGCCGAGAGGCCGGGTGTTCGGTGGGGTGGCGGGACGCCGGTGGCCGTCTGGGGCTCTGCGGAGGAGGTCGGGGAGGGGCGCCGGGCGCTCGCCGGGGGGAAGGGGGCGGGGAGGGCCAGGAGCCCTGGAGGCTCACGGCGCCGGCTATGGACGCCGCTTCATGCGTTCCTGCCACCCACCTGGGGGGCGCGAGGACGGCGACGAAGCGACGAGGAGTCAGTCGTAGAAGAAGAGCTCCAGGTGCATCCATGGGGACAGGGTTCCACGCCGGAGGAGGCAGGGTTCAACGGGTTCGCCGCTCAGCGGATCGCCCCCAGCCTCGCGAACCGGTCGATCCGTGAATCCATGAATGTCTCTACGCATACCGGCTGAGCAAGCAACACCCCACCTTAAAAAGGAAATGCCTGAAAGTGATTATTCTGCGACCGTCTTGAAAAGATGTCCATTGTGACCGCACTTCAGACCAGAACCGGACAAGGCGAGGGAATGCCGGTGATCTCCTGATCCGCCGTGCTGAGTTGAGCGACGAAGCCGAGGAGAGGAATCGCCGTCCCGTCGGATGCTCGGATGCAAGATACATCCATAGTGCTAGCCTCATCCCACCTACCAGGGGGGTACCAAGTGAAGAAGCTGATGAGTTTCGCGTCCGCGCTGGCGGTCGTGGCCGGAATCGCGATGACGTCGACGTCGACGGCCCACGCCGCTACGGACAGGAGCGGCGAGGAACGGCTCAGCATCCCGACCAGCAGCGCGTGCAGGGCGGGCCGTACCGTCATGCAGGGCATGGTCGCGGGGGCGGGCGGCCAGCTCTACATCGTGTTCACCAAGGCGGGTGGGGAGGAGCCGGTCCTCTCCAGGTGGTTGCGCGACGGCTCGACCTGGGACGGGAGCAGCTGGACCTGCGCTGGGGCGCCGACCTCCATCCCCGCACTCGGCCACGGCAACGACCTCGCCTACCATCCGAACTACCAGGGTCAGGGGCCTGCCTTGATTGCGACGCAGGGAAGTCAGTCGGCCTTCCCGAGCGACGATGTGGCGATCGTCCATCTGGATTCCTCGGGAGCCATCGGCGCGAGCGAGGTGGTTCATCTGCCCATCGGCAACATCAGCGGCCTCTGCTACAGCGCGACGGCGGCCGGAGGGGCCGGCAAATACGCCGCCCGCCGTGCGGGCAACCTGTGGACCCATCCTGGTTCCGGTTCGCTCACCAGCGGATGGACGCTGGTGAAGAGCAACCTGACAAGCCACGACAATCGTTCCGACCAGGGCATCGACTGCTCTGAGAACTACATCTGGAACACCAGGTCCATCAACACCTCGACGCCCGTGACCGGCTGGAACTGGGTCTACCAGTACAACTGGTCCGGAGGTGACGTGGAGAGCGACATCGGTATTCCCGGGAACGACCTGATCGACGAGATCGAAGACATCACCCACGTGGGCAGCGACTTCTTCATCAGCGTCAACCGAAACGACGGGGCGGCCGACTCGGTGAAGGTCTTCACCCCGTGAAGTCCGCCCCTCCCCGCAGCTGAGCATCCGCACCGACCGGCGACTCGCGCCCCCGCGCCTCAGGCCCTGCTTCGGCCTCGCACCCGAGGGCGTGGCCGTCGCTGGTCGGGACGCGGCCCCTCGGGCGACACATCACAGACGGCGTATCGAAGGGTCCCTTCACCTGCGAAAGGCGGGCTATGGCCGGCACCAGCTCGTGCCGGCTGCTGTGGTGCCAGCGCCGTGTCGGTGTGTCCAGCGACAATGTGGCGGTGATCGATGCCTCAGCCAAGCTCCCGTATCGCGGACGGAACCTCCCGGTCGAGCGCCGAAAGCGCTTGGCTTCGACCATCCGCGACTACTCCCAGACGTCGTGACAGGGGGAGAAAGGCCGGGCAGCGGCCGAGAACCGCGAGAGCGCGATGGCGCCTTGTACGAGGCGCTGGACTTCCTCACCACCTTCAAGAGGGCCCACCAGAGTGCCCGCAAGCAGGAACTGCAAGCAGCGTTCATCGGCGCCTTCGGACCGAGGCGCGTTCGGAGCGTGCTTGTCGGCGACGGCTATGCACTCCGGTTCGCAGAAGCGCAGGCGGGTTCCTTCTCGAACACGGTCTTGTCCCTCTCGGCATTGCAGCAACACGACCAGGCTCCGTTCGTCGTCGTCGTCGTTCGTCGAGATCGACTGGACTTCATGCTTGCCAACTCGACGATGCTGAAGAAGGTGAGCCACAGCTCGCGGGACCTTCGGATCGGCCGCGTTCGCGGGAGCTTCAACGGCAGCGACATCGTCCGGGAGTACGACGAACTGTCCAACATCCCGGCCAACTTCGGCGCACTGTTCGCCCTCCACGCCGCGTTCACCTGGGATGACAACGTCGAGCGCCTGGTAGAGGCAACCCATGCCATCGTCCCGCGGGACGTCCGCTTCCATCCCGGCACCGACGAACAGGCGGCGATTCTGGCCGCCCCGAACCGTGCCGCAGCGGCTTTGGCCTCTGAGGAGTTCGCTGCCATCGGCCACGAGCTCGTCACCACGGTGAATCACCGTCGCCAGGCCATCCTCAGGCTCGCCGCCCTCGACAACGTCAACCTTCGCGGCAACGAGATCGAGCAACTCATCACGGGAGACGGATCCGCCCACCGACTCGACGATCTCGAGCGTCGGTGTGCCGACGTTCTGCTCTCCATCGACATCAAGACCAAGCTGCTGGACCGCGCTTCCGCGCCGAAGGCGTACAACGTCGACAAGATGCTGCGGTTCCTCGCGAGGCCCGACACCGTCGCCGCGGTCCTCGTGATCGGCATCGACGTGGCCGGCCACGATGTCCGCGCCCTGCTGATTCCCGTCCTCGAAAGGTCCCTTCTCGCGGCGACGAGGATCCAGCACCACTGGGCGGGCCGAGGGTCACGTGGGGTCACGCAGCTCTCGGGTCCGTTCCATCAGGTGCTCGCGAGTGGTTACGGTCCGACCGTTCCCCTTGACCAAGGTCGTGAATTCCTGCGAGAGCTCATCGCCCTCTGAGCGCGAAGGCGCCGTCCGGCCGCCGGCGTCGAAGGTGCGCGGTGTCTTGCAAACCGTCATCGGAGTTCCACGAGACTGTACACAGCCGTGCAAGGTGCTGAGGGTCGGCCGAACAGGTCCTAGCCGAGCCGCTGATGCCTGCGGCCCGTCCAGCCGACGGCGACCCAGGCGCCGAAGAGGGCGATCGCCGCGACGAATCCGGCGACGGTCTCGGTGAGGACGAGCGCGAAGAGCGCAGAGAGCAGCACGACCGTTCCCGTCGAGGACGTGGCGACGGAGTCGGCTTTCAGGACGGCACGAAGGAAACCTGAGGGGGTTGACTCGGGCAAGGCGTATCCGATCTCTGACAAGAACTCTTCGTGGTCACATGATCATAGAAGGCGTCTCACCCTCACCGGCTCCACCTGGGAACCGTGGTCCCGACTTGGGGCGTCTCCGAGTGCGACCTCGACGGGGGCGGTGGCCGAGCATCTCTGAGGGATCGATCAAGTGGCTGGCCAATCAACACACTTGACGTCAGTCCGAATGCTGCGGCGTCATGGATGAGAGCGGAGGTGGTGTGGGGTGAGCAGCGAGGAAGACGACACCGAGAACCGGAGCGACGATCGCCCGCGAGGCAGCGGTTCAGGAATCGAGGACCACTTCTGGTTGTGGCTGCTCGTGGTGATCGTGGCGGTTCTCTTCCTGATCGGACTCACGCGCGGAGACAGCGGAGGAGGACTTCCGGACGGGTACACCGGCTGGCACTAGTAGCGTCGGCGCACCCATGATCGATAGCCTCGCCAGCCATGAAGCAGCGCAAGCAGAAGAAGTTCTCCCACCATCTCTTCGAAGCAGTGCTGGCAGGCGACGCCATGCGCACGAAGGCTCTGTTGCGCAGTGGAGCAAGTCCGGAGAGACCAGACAGCGACGGCACTACTCCGCTGTACCTGGCTTCAGTGCAGGGCGAGGCCGAGATAGCTCGTTTGCTCATGGCAGCCGGAGCTTCCCCCGAGACCGAAAGCAGCGGCCTCGGATCGGAGGGCACGCCGTTGTGCGCAGCAGCCTGCTGGGGGCACACCGAAACGATTCGGCAGTTGTTGGCATTTGGCGCCGATCCCGACCTTCGCGAAGACCACGGCACAGGCAGATCCCCGCTGGACTGGGCGAACAACGGACCTCACCCCGACACGGCCGAGATCCTCCGGGCAGCAGGGGCGCAATCAACCACGCACCCAGCTTCGTAACCTGCGCTGCCTCGGCATGCGCTGTCGTGAACCCCCCCCGAGGGTCTGTACGGCGGATGTTGCCAGGCCCTGCCGGGCGCAGTCGGCACTGGGGGAGACTTGACGGCACTTCCGATCAATTGGGTCGACACCCGTTCCGGGCTGCGGGAAACTCCTCGAGATGACTCGACGAACCGACACGCCTTCCTCGTGGGACGAGCGTACGCAGCTGGTCACTTTCCTGGACTACGCCCGTGACACCGCGCGAGCCAAGTGTGAGGGCGTGTCCGCCGAGGACGCCCGCAAGGCCCCGCTCTCGAGTTCACCGCTGATGACGCTGTGCGGGCTGATCAGCCATCTGCGTTGGGTCGAGTACTACTGGTTCCAAGTGATGTTTCTGGGCGAAGAGCTCGCGGGGCCGCTCACCGGGGCGACCGAAGATGATCCCGACCCTGAGATGCGGACAGCAGTCGACATTCCGTTGCCCCGGCTTCTTGCCGAGTACGAGGAGCAGAGCGCGCGCTACCGCCGGCTGGTGTCCGACCACGACCTGAACTCAACGGCCAAGCGTTCCATCAGCGACGGCCGCAATGTGGACCTCCGGTGGGTGATCCTCCACCTCATCGAGGAGACCTCCCGCCACAACGGCCACCTCGATGTCGTGCGTGAGCTCGTCGACGGGCGGACCGGCGCCTGAAACCGGGGCTTCCGGGGCGCGCGTCTCTTCCCGGCACGCGCGGCGGCTTCTTGCGTGCCCCGGCGGCGGGCTGCGGGGTCACGGCACGAATGCCGCGCCGGTGAAGATGCTGCTCAAAGAACTTGCGGAACGCACTCGCGCGGTCCGCCAGGACGGCATCCGGTCGGGTCCGTGAGCGTCCCAGCCCGCTTCGCGGAACACGGATGCCTGCCGTGGCCACCTGGCAGGCAGGCGTGCCGCCCGCCTGGCTCGCGGAGACACAGATGGCCGAAGGTCGTGCGTGGCCGTCGCTGACGACACACCGGAGAGGTCGGAGGCAACGGCTCCATCCGGGCCCACACTTCGGCGCCCCGTGACTGTCAGCGCCCTGACGTAGGTTCTGTTCGTTCGGCCTGACAGGTGGGTCGTTGAGTCGAGGGATCTTCGTAGTGAGCATCTACCTGCACTTCCGTGCCGTGACTGAGTCCGAGATCCGACACGACCACACGTGGCTCGCTGCGTTCATGGCTGAGGCCTGGGAGAACGACGACGCCGAGTACGCCGCCGGCATCGCTCACTCGATCAACAAGGGGTGGGACGCTGTCAACGACCTCTACGCGGCAGCCGGGTACCCATGCACTGACTCCGACGAGCCTTGGACTCTGCCGATCTACGGAGGCCGGCCTGTGCCGCACAGCGCTGGCGCCGACTACTCCGACGTCCCTTTGATGGTTCTGGAGCCGTCCGGTGTGTCAGAGGCTTCGCGGTTCCTCACCACTGTCTCCTTCGACGAGCTGTGGAGCGCCGTCGGCCCCAAGTTCGCTGACCTCGGGTGGAGCAGGGAGGAGCACCTCGACCATCACAGGGACCTCCAAGAGTTCTACGGGCAGGCTGCTTCGGCGGGCCACGCCGTGGTCAAGGCGGTGTGGGCTTGAGCCGTAGCGCCGTGTCGATCACTGCCGCGCAGTGCTCCTGTAAGTGGTTCATCCCGCATTCAGCGTGGACGGCCCTGTCCGGAGGCGGCGCACGCGGACTCATTCCACTACAGATGCGAACCGCGCAGGGACGAAGGCATCCGGAGCCAGGGTGAACATGCTCGCCCCGTCCGGTCCTGCCCAGTCGTCCACGAGGACGAGGTGGTCGACCGCCCCGGGCCGCAGATCCGATGCCTCCCGCACGACGAGCCCGGAGCAGCTGTGGCCGACGAGTATGAGTTCCTCACCCCTCCGGGACCCGACGCCGACGAGTGGCGCCAGAGGCTGTACCGCCGAGCCGCGAACGGAGGGCTCGTTCCTGAACCTGACGGCGCAGCAACGTGAGGAGCCCGGCTCCGGAAGGCCTCCTCGGCTGCCGCACACCGTACGACGAGGCGCCGGACGGCCGGTCGTTCCAAGTCCGGCGACTCAGGCGACCGCCTCCGGGATAGTGGGATCTCATGGATGAGGTCAAGGTCGTCGTAGCCCATTCCGAGCGCGCCACCCTGCGCGTCGGCGACGTGTTTCTCAAGGTGGACTCCGATCAGGCGCGTATCGACGCCGAGGTCGAGGCCATGTCCCTCGCACCGGTCCCGACCCCGGAGATCCTCTGGCGCAGGCCGCCCGTGCTCGCGATCGCCGCGGTCCCCGGGTCGACCCTCGGGCGCCTCGGCGGGCCGTCGACCGGATCGTCGGCGGCGTGGGCCGCGGCCGGCGCCGCCATCCGGAAGCTCCACGACGCGCCGCTCCCGGACCGTCCCGGCGGGGCCGGCCGGAGCGTCGTCGCGCTCGCGGCGGAGCTCGACGAGGAGTGCGAGCGACTCGTGGCGGACGGCCTCCTGCCCGCCGAGCTGGTGCACCGAAACCGACACATCGCTCAGGCCGCGCTGCGGCCGTGGACTCCGGTGTTCACGCACGGAGATCTCCAGATCGCGCACGTCTTCGTCGCCGATGACGAGGTGACGGGCATCATCGACTGGTCCGAAGCCGGACAGGGCGATGCCCTGTACGACCTGGCCACCTTCACCCTCGGACACGAGGAGCGCCTGGACGACGTTCTCTCCGGCTATGGCGCCAGCCACGGCATCGGTATCAGCAACGGCACCGAATCCGACCAGGCGACCGAAACCGGCCTCGACGCGCGCACCGAAACCGGCCATGACGCGCGCAACGGCACCGGGATGGGCCTCGCCCCCGACCCTGACCTCGACGTGATCCGCGGATGGTGGTCGTTGCGCAGCCTGATGGCAGTGCGCTGGCTCAGCGAGCACGGCTTCGACCCCTTCGCGCCCGGCTGCGAGGTCGACGTACTGCGATCTCGGATGTGAGCGCGCGGGAACCGCTCGGCGCTCGGCGCACGACGCCGGTAGAGGAGCACCCTGGCTGTGGCGAGCTGATCGGGGTGTGGGGTGACGGTGTCGGTGGTGGCGTGGTGTTCGTGGTTGCGGCCGCCTGACGCGATGCGTCAGGGAAGGGGTTCGGGGTGGGTGGCGAAGCGGGCGAGGTTCTCGGCGGAACCGCGGGGGAGGCCGGACACCGCTGAGTCAGGCAAGCCCGTGATCACCTTGCACAGCCGTTTCCTGAGGTCCGGGAACAGGCCCCAGGCCGAAGCCGGGGCGTCCACCGCGGCGAGCAGCAGGTCACCCTCGTAGAAGTATGCGTCGAGCATCGGCTCGTCGAGCAGCAGGCCCACGGCCAGCGGCAGTACGTACGGGAGTGCCACCTGCTGGGAGACGAGCGTGCGGAGATCCGCCGGCCCGAGCGCGCGGAGGGGAACCTGCCGCAGGCCGTGCACCGTGCGTACCAACGGAGTCGCGTCCCCGCCGGGAGGTGCCCAGGCGGGCGGATCGAGTTCGTCGAGGGTGCGGTCGAGGTGCAGGAGACGGTCCATGCGGTCATTGTCACCGAGCGCCGGCCGGCGGCGGCTCGCGTCGGGGCCGGCTCCACCGCTGCCGCGGAGCGTCGGCAGGGGGGGGCAGAGGGGTGCCGACCGGGCATGTCGTAGAGCGGGGCGCGGGCGTGGCCGGCCCTGGCCCGCCGCCCGCGCACAGGGTCGTCCGGCCCGGTCGGTGGGGCCGGCGTCGAGTCTGCGGCGAGCCCTGCGGACCTCACGCGCTTGACGGGGCGCGTGCCTGCGAATCCAAACCCTTCCCGCGCCCTGGCGTCTTCGTTCCGAAGGGCTGAGTGTACATCAGGCATCGTCATGAAGGGAGGGTGCTGCCAAGTGGTGCGCTTGGGCGGGGCTGGCTGGACCCCCGCGCGGTGGGCGCGAGAGGCCGTGGGGCGGGCTCAGTAGCGTCGTGACCATGCCTCGAAGTGAACCAAGCAGGGCTGACCGGGAACTGATCCGGTATGCCCGAGCGCAGGGATTCGAAGTCAGTGCGAGTCAGTTGGAAAGATGGCGGCGGCGCGGTCTCGTCCCGCAGCCCACGCGTGTCTACCGCGGCCGGCACGGCACCGCGTCGGTCTATCCCGGCGGGACGAGTGACCTCGTCTGCGCGCTGGCGCGGCACAGCGTTCCGGGACGACGGAGCGACGACCTTGCCCTTCTGGCGTTCTTCGACGGCTCCGACGTCCCCGAGACGGCACTCAAACTCGCGATCGCACGCGCGTACTTCGACAGCCGCCTCCGTCACGAGAACGTGCTCTCGGAGGCATCGGCAAGTGTCCCTGAAGGTTGGGGATCACTGCTCGGCAGCGACTGCGAACAAGCCGAGGCGGAGGCTCGGATCGACCTGGCGAAGGGCGGACGGGCGGTGCGTCAGATGAGGATCAACCTGCGCCGTCTCCCGGATCTCGCGGGTGCTCCACAGCGCGAGGTCGACGAGCGGCTCCTCGGCGTCCTCGTGGGACTGAACAGGCTGCGTCTGCCGGAGGACGACCGCGAGTTCATGACCGACCTGTCGGCGGCGCTGGCCTTCGACTGCGGTGAGGACGGCGACGACGCCTTCGCCGTATGGGAGTACGCGGCCCTGGCGCATGGACCGCAGATGGCCGGTCATCAGGAGACGTCCCCCGAGGAGCGTCTCCACCTGCTCCTGCAGGCGAGCAGGGAGGAGCTCCGCAGCCTCAGGGAAGAGGTGCGCACGGCCGTCGACCAGGTGTGGCACCGCGCGACGTGGGGCCTGGAACCCGAAGCGGACCTGACTCGCCCGTGGATGGCCCGGAACTCGGCCGGCATGCTGATGGAGTGGATGAGCGCCCGGCAAGTCCAGCCGGGGAGGGTGTCCATGGCCGACCGCTATTTCCTGAGTCTCGGCCATCTCGAACTGTGTTGCCGGGCGGCGGAGCGCCGCGCGGGGGAGGAGTGGCAGCGCCCGGTGGGCGAGGGGCGTGCCGGGTTCATCGAACGTACCGCCCGGTCCGCGGATCGGGTCGGATCCACCACCGCTGACTGACGGCGCCGAGGGTGCGAGGGCCCGCCCCGCCGTTGCGCGGCGGCCCCCTGGCCGATCTCGTGGCTGCTCTCATGAGGAGAGGCCCACGCGTGGACCGAACAGCTGCGAGCAGGCCCGCCGGTCGATGGCGCGGCGCCCCGCTGAGCGCGTGGCACGTGACGGGACGAGCGCGCACTCCGGCCCTGTGTAAGGTTGATCTCTTCGGGCGCCGTCGGGGCCTGGAGTTCTGAAGGTGTGTCGATGACGCCTGGCGAGCCGCCCGTCGTGTGGAGTCTCCCGATCGAGGACGCCCGAGCCGGTTGGCGGGCCCTGTGGTGGACGGTCGGACCGAGCAACGCGCTCGGCGTGATGCTGGTCCATGAACGGAACCTCCACCGCTCTCCCCACAGCAGGGGATGGGTCGGATGGCGTGTGGTGGCTCCGTGCGACGGAGTGTTGGTGGTGGTCTCGGACGGGCGGGAACAGCGCATCCCGGTGACCGGCATAGACGCCGGCACGAGCCACCTGGCCCTCCTCTCCTGGTCGCGGTTCCTGCTGGTCTCGTCCCGTACCAGCCGAGACGAGAAGGGGACCTGGAACCGGAACGCGATCGTGTACTCCCCGGGGGACACCCCATGAGCCACCTCTGCATCGGCGACGACATCGAGGACGTGCTCACCGACCGTGAGGGAGGCATCTGGACCTCGCACGGCGATGAGGGCATCTACGGACTCCACCCTGCCTGCTCCGAGGGCCTGGCCCGCTGGGACACCGACGGCGCACAGACCTGGGGCCCTCTGGGAGAGCAACGACTCCCCGTGTTGCCCCTCGGGGCCATCGGCGGCACCACCGAGGGCGGCGTAGCCTGGCTCGGTTGGTTCAGCCCCGAGGGCGCCTTCGTGACCAGGGTCGACCCCGCCCTCGGCGAGACCACCAGCTATCGCCTCCCGCAGAAGGACATCGACGGCATCGCCGTCCGCGGCACCCGCATGCTCCTCAGCCACGCCTTCCACAACCGCCCCGGCGTCGAGCTGGCTCGCCTCGAACTCGTCGGCGACGCCTGGGCGACCACCTCGCACGAACACCTACGGCTGAGCGAACCGGTCACCAGACGGTGTGTGCAGGGCCGTGAGGGTGTTCTCTGGATCCGCGGTGGCGACACCTGGACACGGATCGAAGCCTGAGCCGCCTGGCGCGTCGAGGACCCCGGCCCGCCGGCCCCGCCGCGCACGCGGGAGAGGGTCACCGCTCGGCATGTGACCTGGTGAGGGCGCCTCCGACCCTGGCCAGCATCTGGCCGAGGAGATGGAGGGCGCGCGGCCCCGTCGGCAGGCCGCGCGCCGTTCCCGTCCAGTACGCGTCGGTGAGCTTCTCGGTCACCGAGAGCGTCTGCTCTTCGTCGCGGGCGGCCAGCACGAGGACGAACCTCACGTAGTCGCCGATGTCGCTCCCGCGGGGGTGCTGATCGGCGAAGGGGCGCAGGCGCGGGGTCAGCGCGGGCAGGGTGCGGTCGGTGGGGAAGACGACGGCGAGGCCGGCGAGGGCGAGCCGCACCGCGGGACACTCCGCCGGCCAACGGGCCAACAGATCCGGGAGGTGTGTCCTGACTGCGCTTCGAGCGGAGGCCTCGTCGGCGGGGGCGCTGTGGATCGGTGCGCCTGGCCGGGATTCGGCGAGCCGGCGTTCGGTGACGGTGGCGGCGCTGAACAGCTGAGTGACGGCCTTGAACCTGTAGCGGGCAGGAATGCGGTCATCGACGGCGAGGGCCGCGACCAGGGCCAGACCGCCGGCGGTGGACGGCCGGCAGGTGTCCTGATGGAGGATCTCGTTGAAGAAGTCCCCGAGGAAGCTCCCGTCGTCCTCACAGGGGTCGACCGCAGTATCGAACAGCATGGAGGCCTGGGGCGGCCTGGGGTCGGGTACGCGGTCGGCCACGACCTCCCGGAACAGCTGCCGGATCGGCGGACCGGCACCGAGCGCGTCGCTCCGGGACTGTGGGGGTTCGGCACTCGTCTGCGTGGCCGACGCAGCCTACAGAACCCTCGTGGGCCCTCGTCCGATCCCGGAGCCGGACGGCATCGACCGGTGCGTCAGACCACTCCCGAAGGCGGTTGTCAGCCGGAACCCCCTGGCAGCATCGGCCCTGCGCAGGCAGGGCTCGGGGTGATGACCCAGCACACCGAGGAGACCGCCGAGGCACGGGCGGCGGCCCAGGCGCGGTGGGCGGCGCCGCCTCCCGATCAGCTGCGCCGCGGTCGGTCAGTATCAGCAGAGCCATGGCGGGGGAGCCACGGCGTGCCCGACCCCACGCCGCCCTGCGGCCATCGGGCCAGGAGGCCCTTCACCGTACGAGGTGCTCTGAGAGGATCGGCGTATGGCCCACGCAACCATGCAGATCAACGCCCTCATCATCGACGCCCGTGATCCCGAGCGGCTGGCAGCCTTCTGGTCCGAGTTGCTCGGCAGGCCGGTCGTCGGCCGGATGGGACCCTACGTGTGGCTGCAGCGGGAGAACGGCTTGGGCCTGGGATTTCAGCGGACGAACGAGTCCCAGCAGGGCAAGAACCGGCTGCACTTCGACGTCACCTCACCCGACCCGGCGGCCGAGCAGAAGCGTGTCGAGGCGCTCGGCGGTCGTCGGCTGGAGGAGTACGACGCCGGCGGGTTCCTGGTGATGGCCGACCCCGAGGGCAACGAGTTCTGCATCATCCCCGAAGGCCCCTTCGAGCTCGACGACGAGGGGCGCGCGGACTATCTCTCCTGACGGTCCGCACCCCGGGACCTCGGTCTTCGACGGTGTGCCCCTTACCGGGAGCGCCAAGACCAGCCAGAGCGCCGAGAGAACCAAGAGCACGGCGATCGCCGAGCGTCACGGCATCTCCGCCCTGAGCCGCCCTGAACCGCCCTGAGCCGCCGTGAGGCCGTCACGTGTGCGCAGGATCGTGCGGCCGTCCCCGGCGCGACCGTCGTGCCGGGTCCGGCTGTGGGGAGTGCGCTGTGCGACGCTACCGGGACTCGCGTCTGCGGCGGCGCGCACGTTCGAACTCGTCGACGTCCGTGAACCACGGGCCGTGCCGGTCGAGGGCGGCGCAGCCGCCGCGGGCGAAGGCGCTCACCAGGGTCCGGTACTCGCTCATGCCGTCGACGAGGCGGTACTCGACCGCGTGCTCCGGCTCCGATCCGCCCCTGCTCTCGCGCAGCGTCGTGATGCGGGCGAGGGAGTCGGCGTAGAAGTGGACCTGGATCCCTTCGCCCATCGCCTCGTCCTCGATGGTGAACACGTCGTTGTTCGGACGCGACCGCTCGGCGACGAACTCCCAGAACGCCGCAGCGGCGGTACTGCCGCCGCCGTGTCGCCACTTCTGCTCGGCGTCCCTGTCGTCGGTGAAGGTCAGGGCCGTCTTCCGGCCGCCTCCGCCGGAATCGGCGTGCTCCTCGTCGGTGTCCACGGGGGCGTTCCTGGAGCGGGCGGCGGCCTCGCTGCACATCAGGAAGCAGACGGTCCGTACCGCGTCGTCGGCGAGTTCGGGGTGCGCGCGGCGTAGGGCCGCGGCGACCGCGGACTCCATGCGGGCCCAGTCTCCCTTGTCGGTGGCGCGCTTGCCCCGCCGCGGATCACGCCCGATGGCCATGCCCGCGGACGCCTGCTCCGCCGTGCCGACCACGCGCATGACCGTCGGAAGCAGCGCGGGGTCGACGGCGTCGGGCTTCCGCCCGGGGATCGTCGAACCGTGCACGTACTGGCCCGTGTACTTCAGGATCGCGGCGTCGAGCCGGGCGAGGACGACGCCGCGCGCGGCGCGACGGCGGTCCGCGTGGTGCTCCTGCGCACGCTTCTCGTTCGGCGTCTCCGTCGCCGTGCGCATCGCCTCGTACACGTGGCCGCGCTCCAGGAGACCGATGTGGGCGCCGTGGGCGACGAGCCGAGCCCTGCTCCAGGGGATGCTCCGGAACAGCGCGTCGACGTCCGCGGACGTCCCGTGGAGGAGGGGGTCGAGGAGCGCGACGGCAGCGCTCTCGTCGAGCGGTCCCCGGGTCCCGGCCGCCTCGCACAGGGGAAGGACCGCGGCCCACAGCAGCAGGTGCCGGGGCAGGTCCTCCTGGATCACCGCGAGGTCGGCCTCGGTGACGGGGAAGGTAAAGGTGCGGGGCTCGTGGTTCGCGTCGGCCCCGGCGCCGAGCATCAGCTTCAGCCCGTCGTCGTCGCGGATCACCGTCGGGATCCAGCCGCTCGCACGAGTGAAGACGATGTCCCTCACCGGTGCGGACCCGTTCGTCCCGCGGACGGCAGAGGGAAGCCCCGGCCGCCGGCAGAACGGTGCGGCCGCGACAGTGCCCTACCGCCTGCCGTCATGACCATCGTGCGCATTCGGCGTGCAGGCGCGGGTCGGTGCGCACCCAGACCTCGCCCGCGGCGGCCCCGGCCGGGGCGTCCACCCGCTGGAGACCGAGGAACCCGATCAGATGCAGCAGCGCCGCGCGCTCGGCCGGCTCCTCGTCGACGTCGTGCCCGTCGAAGAAGACGTAGTACTGGTCACTGGGGTCCACACAGCCCGAATCCGACCAGATCCGTCCGACCTCCTCCAGCGCCGAGGCCTCGGTCGTCATGGCGGCGGCGCGGGCGGCACCGCGCGCCTCCGGCGACGCGTCGAGGGCGGAGAGGTCGGAGAACCACTGGCCGAAGTGGTCGAGCCCGCCGAAGCCGTTCTCGAAGAACAACATCGCGCTCGGAAGGTAGCGGTTGGGCCGGTCGATCCGGAGGTACTCCGTCCGCCGGGGCTCCGCCTCCTCGACACGGCAGACCACACCTTGCTCCGGCATGAGCACCAGACGCTGCCCCGCCGGTTCGTCGACGATGCTGCAGGTGTCGGAGGTCCGACCGCGGAAGTACTCGGAGAACGCCACATAGGCCTCCTGGGGATCCCCCACGGAAACCTGCCGGTCGTTGCCATCGCCGGACGCGAAGAGGAACTGCTTCGGCCCGGACTTGTAGGGGCGAGCCATACGCGTCCTTCGCTTGCGTGTTTCAGCGCCGCCAGCCTAGCCGAGCCCGGGGCGGGCGGACCCGGCCGGGCCCGCGCCGACGACGGCAGCGGCGCGCCGACACCCGCCCCGCGCCTCAGGCGGCTCCTGTCCGCGGCGGCACCCTCTGCGTAACGGTGCGCCAGGGTTCCGGCGCGAGCCGAGGACGACCCGCGCCCACGGGGCGGCGACGCCGGGAGCCCCGCACCCACTCGGGGGCGAAGGGCCGGGGGTGAGCCCGACTGCGGGCAGGACCACTCCGCTATACCGTCGACGGCGTTTCCGGACTGGTCTAGGTCGGCATCTGTCCTAGTTCCGTCCTACGGTCGTCGCATCGCGAGGGACCGTACGAGAGGACGAGACCGATGAGGCACACCGCGCCCGAGGGGTACACCAGCGTCGCACCGTGGGTGGTCACCGACGACACCGGTGCGTTGCTCGACTTCGTCACCGCCGCGTTCGGCGGCGAGGAGGTCGCACGGGTTCCGGTCGAGGACGGCACCATCGGCCACGGCGAGGTCCGCGTCGGCGACACGGTGGTGCTGGCGTTCGACCGGCGGCCGGACTGGCCGGTCATGCCGGCGCTGCTGCGGGTCTACGTCCCGGACGCGGACGCCGCCGTGGCGGCCGCCGTCGCGCACGGCGCCCGGGTGGTCACCGAGGTCGCCGACAGTGCGTGGGGGGATCGCGGGGGGCGGGTGCGGGATCCGTTCGGCAACATCTGGTGGGTGGTGAGCCGGGTCGAGGACGTCGACCCGGACGTGGCCTGGGAGCGGATGGACGAGCCCGAGTACGCGGAGGCGATGCGCGTGGCGCAGCAGACGCTGGACGTCGAACTGAGCGGCCGGGACTCGGGAGTGGCGAGTGCCCCCCGCCGCCCGGGCGTCGAGTGACCGATGCCCCGCGTCGCCCCGGCGCGTTGAGCGGCCCTCGCAGCCCCGGTCGTTGAGTGATCGATGCCGTATGCGGTTCGGCCGTCGATCGACCAATGGCCCGTGTGGCCAGGGCCGTTGAGCGGATCCGGCCCCTCCGGCAGCGCCCCCGCCGGAACCGGTGGTTCGGGCGCGGGCGATCACGTATGCGCAGCGGTGTGTGGAAGGGTTGACGGCATGACTGATTACTCCGGACCACACGATCCGAGCAAGCGGATAGAACCCGCGGGGGATCGCGCGAGCGAGCTGCCGGCCTCCGACGACGATCGCGAGCGCGTCGCGGAGAAGGTGCGGGCCGCCGTCGCCGTCGGCCGTCTGGACATCGGTGACCTCGACGACAGACTGACCCGGGTCTACGAGGCCAGAACCCTCGGGGAGCTCGAAGCGGCCGGCCGGGGACTGCCGGACATCGGTCCCCGCGACGCGCTCGTGGTGGACCGTGCGCCGACCTCGCGTCTCGCCCTGGGCATGTTCGGAGGGTTCGACCGCCGCGGCGAGTGGGTGGTTCCCCCGCGCTTCACCGCCTGGTCGATGTGGGGCGGCGGACGACTCGACCTCAGCGACGCGCGGTACGCGGAACAGGAGACGGTCGTCCGGGCCGTCGCGCTCTTCGGCGGTACCGAGATCATCCTCCCCGACGACATCGAGGTCGAAGTCAGGGGCTTCGGACTCTTCGGAGTCTTCGGCAAGCGCGGCGCCCGGAATCAGAGCCGCCCGGGTGCCCCACGAGTGATCATCAAGGGACTGGCACTGTTCGGCGGCGTCGTCACCAAGACCAGGCAGACGGGTCACCGCTCCGTCGAGAAGTAGTCGGACTTCCCGCGAACGCGGCCGCCCGATTGACCGGCCCGGCCCTGCCCTGCCCTCACGGCGTGCCAGGAGTACGAATTCCCGAATGCCACCTAGTACAGCCGAACGGGTTCTCTGCGGACAGCGACGCATCCATGCTCCAAGGTCGTGCGGAAACGCCAATCAAGTCACGACCCTGGAGGAAAGAGATGCACATCCTCATCGGTTTGATCGTCGTCGCCGTCCTGTGCGGAGCATTCGTCCTGGGGGCCAGCATCCGCGAGAACGAGTCAGAGCCCCCGCAGCCGCAATCCCACCCGGTGCGTCCCGCCACCAAGCGACCCCCTGGGGAGGTGGCGGAGTACAGACGTCCCGTCGAGGTGCCCCGTACGGACAAGGCTCACCGACTGCGCCCCTACCAGCTGAGGGGCGTCACCGAGGCCGCGCAGCGCCCCGGGGACGAGTGATCGGGCAGGCGGTGCCGTACGGGAACGGGACGATGCCGATCAGGCCTCCGGGCCGAGCGATCCGTGGTCGCTTTCACATGGGCCATCGGCGCTGACATTCCCTGGTTCGACCGGCCGGTTCGGGACCCGTGAAACGCGTGCGTGGTCCTGAGCCGGCCTTTCCTTCGTGGGGAATCATCGGGTGAGGAGCGGACTTGCGCCGGAACGCGGAGCTGACGGGTGTGCGGAGCCGACGGATATGTCGAAGCGTGCTTCTCGTTCCTGATAGACCGTTCGGGATTCATTTGTCGTCGCCGAATCCGGATGAGCTGGGATTCCGCCTTCCGGCGGGCTATAGATACATGCCACGTGGAGGGGCAGCTCATCTCCCTCCGATCGACATCCCGGAGGCTCCCATGCCCGACATGAACGGTACCTACAGCCCGGGCACCCCGTGCTGGATCGACCTGATGGTCCCCGACCAGCAGGCCGCCATCGACTTCTACAGCGACCTCTTCGGTTGGCAGGGCGAGATCGGCCCCGCGGAACAGGGCGGGTACTCCGTCTGCACGCTCAAGGGCAGGCCGGTCGCCGGGATCATGAAGGCCATGAACCCGGACGGGACCGTTCCCGACCCGCTGCCGCCGACGGTGTGGACCACCTACCTCTCCACGGACGACATCAGTGCCACGATCGACGCCGTCACCGGCGCCCACGGCACGGTCATGATGGGGCCGATGGACGTCATGGACCTGGGCAGGATGGCGCTCATCGCCGACCCGACCGGCGCCGTGGTCGGTCTGTGGCAGCCGGGCACGTTCCCGGGTGCGGGCATCGTCAACGAGCACGGCGCTCTGATCTGGAACGAGCTGACCACGAGCGACATCCCGGCGGCCTCCGCGTTCTACTCCGCGGTCCTCCCGGTGACCACGGCCCGCTCCGCGATGCCCGGCGCCGAGGGCTACGTCGAGTTCAAGGTCGGCGAGCGCGCGGTCGGCGGGATGATGGACATGACGCAGATGCCGCCGGGGGTCCCCTCGCACTGGCAGCCCTACTTCCACGTGGACAGCGTCGACGACATCCAGGCCGCCGCCGTGCGCGCGGGCGGCACCGTCCTGGCCCCGGCGTTCGACATGGCGGCGGGCCGTATGGCCGTCCTCGCGGATCCGCAGGGGGGCGCGTTCTCGGTGATCACCGCGACCAGCCCCGAGCAGACGTCCTGACGCCTTCCGCGGTCACTCCCGCCGGCCGTTCCGGCACCCGAGCCGGTCCGACGACGCCCGCTCCGGGGCGTGGTCGCCCGCTCCACGCACGTCGGCCGCACCCGGTGGGGCGCTGCGGTGCACCAAGCCTTCGGCCGCCGGCTTCGTCCTCGGCGGCGACGGCTCTGGACGATCGCGGCGCAGGGCCCTGGAAGACAAAGGGGAAATTTTGAGTCAAACTTTCTAAAAGACCGGTTTCCCCTGCTCGTGTGAGGGGCCCCCATGCTCGACGTGCCGTCCTGGTTGTGGGTGGCGTTCGCCGTCACCGTCGTCGTGTCGCTGGCCGTGGACCTGCTGGCGCACCGGGAGGCCCATGTCATCGGCTTCAAGGAGGCCGCGGCCTGGAGCGGGGTCTGGGTGGGCCTCGCCCTCCTCTTCGGCGCGGTCGTCTTCCTCGTCCTGGGGACGGCGCCGGGCGTGGAGTACACGACCGCGTGGCTGCTGGAGAAGAGCCTCTCGGTCGACAACCTGTTCGTCTTCGCGCTGATCTTCGCCTACTTCAAGGTGCCCCGCGCCTATCAGCACCGCGTGCTGTTCTTCGGCGTCATGGGCGCGCTCGTGTTCCGGGGCGTCTTCCTGGCGGCCGGAGTCGCGGTCGTCAGCCGGTTCACGGCGGTGCTGTTCGCCTTCGCGGCCGTTCTCTTCTACAGCACCTACAAGATCCTCAAGGGGGAGGACGACGAGTTCGACCCGGGCAAGAGCATCGCGGTGCGGCTGCTCCGCAAGATCGTGCCCGTCCGGGACGAGTACTCCGGGATGAAGTTCTTCGTCCGGGAAGCCGGGAAGCGGGTGGCCACGCCGCTGCTCGCGGTGGTCGCGGCGATCGAGGCGGCGGACCTGGTCTTCGCCGTGGACAGCGTGCCGGCCGTCCTGGCGGTGAGCGACGACGCCTTCATCGTCTACACCAGCAACGCGTTCGCCATTCTCGGCCTGCGGGCCCTCTACTTCCTGCTGTCGGGGCTGCTCGACCGGTTCCACTACCTGAGCAAGGGCCTCGCGCTGATCCTCTCCTTCATCGGCGTGAAACTGATCCTCCAGGCGTCCCACAAGATGTTCAGCAGCAGCATTCCGGAGATCCCGTCACCGGTCAGCCTGGCGGTCATCGCCACGATCCTGGCGGTGTCCGTCGTCCTGAGCATCCGCGATCCCCGGCCGCCGGCCGAGTCCGCGGACGGCGAGGGCGGGACCGAGGGCGGAACCGGGAGTGGAACCGAGGGCGGCACCCGCGCCCCGTAAAATCTTCACCATTTTCGGGCAAAATATCCTATTCTTGACATATGAGCAGAGACGAGCGTGCGTCGACACCGCAGGCCGGACATGTCTGCCCCGCCTGCCACGAGCCCGTGACCGCGCAGATCACGCGGCACAAGACGATGGGAGTCTTCATTCCCCAGTGGAAGTCGGGCCCCTGCCACAACCCGACCTGCATGAAGTACGTCCCCGATGCCCAGCAGCCGTCGGCCGGCAGAGAGAAGCCGTAGCGTGGCGGCGGACGGCCGTCCGGGATGTCGTACCCCCTCACTACCCTGACGGTCATGTCTCTTTCTGTCGATCAACTGGCCGGGTACGTGGAGCGGGGTCTGGACGACGACCTGGCGCGCTGGTTCCCGGAAGCGCCGCCGGTCGAGGTACCTGCCTCGACCCGCCCGGTCGGGCCCTTCCTCAGCAGGCTCCCGCAGCACGCGGCGACGGCGGAGGCCGCCTTCGACCGCAAGGTGCGCTCGGGAGGCATGAAGCAGTGCCTCGACGTCTTCGACTGGTCCTACGCCTTCGACTTCGCGGCCAACGGCTGCGCCGTCCTGGACAGCGACTACACCACGGAGCTCGGCGACGAGGAGGTGTGGTCCCTCGGAGCCGACGGCGGAGGCAACCTGTACGTGCTGCGCACCGACGGCCGGGTCTCCGTGTGGTTCCACGAGGAGGAGGTCCTGGAGGAGGGCACGGGCTTCGACACGCTCGACGCGTTCGTGTGGTCCGCCGTGCGGTTCCGGGCCGTCCGAGCGGGCGTCCTCGACCTCGCCACCGTCGAGGCCGACTTCCGCTCCCTCGCCCAGCCGGGCGCCCTGGCACCGGGGATCGGTCTGCTGGCGTCGATGACCTGACCCAAACCCGACTCAGGGGAGACAGACGGCGGCCGGCAACGGCCCCGGCAGCGCGTTCCGTTCGTCGTCGGTGAGACCTCGACCGAGGCGGTATAGCCGTAGGTCAGGATGAAGTCGGCCCGGCATCGGGCGCGGAGGACGCCTCCCCGCAGGCGGCGCAGTAGTGGGTGGCTTCGGTGCCGGCCGCGGCGGCGCGGTCCGCGGCGGCTCGTGCCTTGCGCGCGTCGCGGTTTCCGCTCCGGACGACGGCGATCGTCCCGACGAGGAGAAGCGCCGCGACGACGGCCCCGACCGCCGTGAGCCAGGGTCGGCCCTGCTCGTCGGCGTAGTAGGCGCCGGCGGCCCCGGCCATGAGCGCGATCACCGTGCCCTCGGCGACGTGCATGCATCCGCTGCTGTCGGTGGCGTCGGCGACCGCCGTCATGTCCGCGGCTCCGCACCGGGGGCACACCACCGGACCGCTGGCGGCCTCACCGTTCACGCTGTTCGCCATGGCCCCATCATGACGCGTCTTTATGTGTCCACGCCAACCACCCCCTGCCAACCACCCCCTACGGGGAGGGGCGGGTGAAGCGGGCCGGAGGCCTTCCAAGATCGAAGTAGGGTGGTCCCTTGTGCGTGATCATGTACAAGGAAAGACGGGGGCAAGGAAGTTGAATCGCATACGGATGACCGTGGCGCTCGGTGTGGTGCTGTCCGCGGGTCTCGCGTCCGGCTGCTCCGGAGCCGCGGAGCCCGAGGCGAAGGCCGGTGGCAAGGAGACGGGCCAGGCCACCGAGTCCGCGTCGGCCGCGCCGCAGCGCCCGGTCTACAAGGGCAAGGCCGTGCCGGGACTCGCCGCGAAGCCGGCCTGGAGCCTGCCGGGCGACGAGGCGGGGAACTGTGCGAGCAAGGCGTCCGAGGAGGACACCTCGCAGCGCGACGTCTGCACGGTCGGCGACGCCGTCGTCCTCACCGGCTACGACGACGGGCCGTCGGGCAAGAGCACCTTCACCGCCCGGCTCCTCGACGCGCAGAGCGGCACACTGCGCAAGAAGTTCGAGTTCGCCCTCCCCGAGGAGGCCGCCGGGAGCACGTCCTCGCCGGCCACCGCCGTCGCGCAGGTGGGGGAGTGGCGGGACGGTTCGCCGGCCCTGCTCATCCGCAACCGCGTCGAGACCCCGGCGAGCGGCCTGAAGAAGGCCTCGACCCAGACCGTGCTCACCATGTACGCGCCGTCCGGCGAGAAGCTGGGGAGCTCCTCCTTCGACGAGGACACCCACATGTCCACCCCGGTCCGGAACGGCTACCTCGTGGACTCCGGCACCGCCGGCGGCGCCACGTTCATCCCGATCGGCGACGGGGAGACGCTGCAGAGCGAAGCCTCGCACGTCGATCTGCAGGGAACGGTCGGCTCCGGGCTCGGCTACTACGCGCAGCAGGACATCTCCTTCCAGCCCTCCGCCGAGTGGCTGACGGCGAAGGACGTCCGCACGGGCAAGAAGGCCTGGAACACCAAGGACCTGACCCCGCCCGCCACCGTCGCGAAGCTCGTCACCTCCGACACGGCGACCAGCGCACGACTGATGCCGTTCCGGGGCGACAAGGCCCTCCTCGAATGGTCCTCGTACGGCGACTCCGAGGCGGTCATGACGCTGATCGACGTCACCAGCGGCCGCCGGCTCGCCGAGGGGCCGGGCATCGACACCAACGGCACCGTGGACGACGACGGCCTCGCCGTCTCCCCGGACGCCAAGACCGCCGTGGTGCAGTACGGAAAGGGCGCGGTCGCCTGGAACACCGAGACGGGCAAGGAACTGTGGCGCCAGGCCGCGGACGAGGTGACGATCATGCCGAACGCCCTCCCGGGCAACGGTGTCCTCTACGCCTACCTGGACGGCACGGCGGCCGCGCTCGGCGCCGACGACAAGAAGCTGCTGCTCTCCGGGATCGAGCAGATGCCGCAGTTCACGACGAACGGGTACGCCGCCATCCGCACCGCCGAAGGCCTCTTCGTCTTCGCCACCCAGCCCGTCTGACGGACACCCGCCCGCCTGACGCGTTCCTGCCCGTCTGACGTGTCCCTGCCCGTCGGACGAGCCCCGGCCCGCCCGACGAATCCCGGCCCCGGTCCCGACCGTCCGCCCGGTCCGAGCGGAGGGCCGACGCTCCACGCGTCGGCATCCGTCCGGATCAGGCGGGAAGGGCCATCAGGAGCAATGGGTCGGTGGTGGGCCGGGGAGACCCCCCGGCCGGTTCCAGGGTCAGCCCGACGGCGCCGGCGTCCGCGGGGTTGCCGGTGAGGAGCACCGTCCCGTTGTCGTCGATGAATCCGGCCGGGACCATGGTGCCGTCGTGGTCGAGCCACAGCTGGTAGGTCTTCCCGGCGCCGGGAGCCGGCAGGCCGGCGGCGGTGAAGACGGCCTTGTCCTGCTGGTCCGAGGAGACGACGGTGGTGAGCGCTCCGTTCGCGGCCCTGCCGTGGACGGTGCGCGCGTCCGGCGCCGCCAGGACGGCGCTGACCGCGGCGAGTTGCCGCTGCGCCTGGCGGGCCTCCTGCCGGAGGTCCTGGCTGCTGCGCGTCTGCCACACCGCCACTCCGCCCAGGGCCGCCGCTGCCACACAGGCGGCGAGGGCCAGAGGGACGGCCCGGCGACGGAGGAGGCTGCCGAGCGCGGGTGCCTGGCCGGGCGCCGGAATCCGCGGCGGCAGCTGGCGTACCCCCTCGATGGCGGCCATCACCCGCGCCTTGGCCGCGGCCGGGGGTGTCTGGGAGACGGCCGAGGCAAGGCGCGCCGTGGTCTCCTGGAACTCGGCCGCCTCAAGCCGGCACGCCTCGCACCTCTGCAGGTGGGCTTCGAAGTCCTCCCGCTCGGCGTCGTCGAGTGCGCCGAGCGCGTAGGGGGCGGCGAGGGTGTGGGTGTCGGTGGCGTGGTGTTTCATGTGGTCACCCCCATGCAGTCGCGGAGCCGGATGAGCCCGTCGCGCATGCGTGTCTTGACGGTCGGAAGAGGTGTGCGAAGGGATTCCGCGACTTCACGGTAGGTCAGCCCCTGGTAGTAGGCCAGAGTCACGGCCTGGCGCTGGAGTTCGGTCAGGCCGCGAAGACAGCGCCGTACCTGCTCGGACTCCAGACGTGCCTCGACCTGTTCGGTGACCTCGTCGAAGGCGGTCGTGTGCTCACGTGCCGCCTGGGCGTGCTCGCGGTCGCTGGCGGCCTGGGCGGAGCGGACCCGGTCGACCGCCCGGCGGTGGGCGATGGTCGCGGCCCACGCGGTGACGGAGCCGGCTTCGGGGCGGTATCGGGCGGCCTGGCGCCACAGCTCGATCATGACGTCCTGGGTGACCTCCTCGGACTGCGCCCGGTCGCGAACGACCTTGAGCACGATGCCGAAGACCAGGGGTGCGAGGGCGTCGTAGAGGGTCGAGAAGGCCTGTTTGTCGCCGTGGGCGACCCGCTGCATGACCTCGGTGATGTCGTTGCGGCCGGTGCCGGAGGGGCGGCCGACGCCGAAGGGGGTCGGTTGGTTCACGTGTGCCGCTCCGCCCGTGGGCAGAAGGCGAAGCGGCGGCCTGGTACCGCCGTCGGGGGGCGGGGCGTCCATCGCATGCCACTCCTTGCGTCGTCGTGCGTACGTGACCGGACCGTCCGCGGAGGCGGCCCGGAGTGGGGAACCTGGTGGTGTGTCGCCTGTTCTTCGGAGCGGACCGGTCCGCGGATGGGGGACGGTCGACGCCTGCGGCGACACCGTCAGCATCATCGGGCTGCTGAACCCGAGCTTCGGGAACACCTGCGTCAACGCCTGACCGTCCGACAGGCGAACGTCCCCGGTCCGCGCCGAGCAGTCGGCGCGGACCGGCGACCCGAGGAGCACCTCGCCCCCGGACGCCGTCAGGGCAGCTTGGCCGCCAGGACGTCCACCTTCTGGATGTCGGGGGGACTGGCGAGCAGGGTGGCCGCGACCTCCATCAGCGCGGCCGCGATCCGGCCGTTCAGATGAGCCTGGCGTCCCGCCTCGTCGTCGAAGGTGTCGAAGACCCCGAAGCTCGTCGGCCCCAGCCTGAAGGAGTACCAGGAGACCGTCCGGGTCTCCTGACGGGCCAGTTCCAGCGCGTTCTCCAGGAGTTCCTGGACTTGGGCCGCGTGCTCGGGCTTGGCCTCGATACGGGCCAGAAGACCAATCTGTGTCATGGGCTGCTCCCTTGTCGATCGGGTGGCGACCGGCCGCGACGCCCTCGGAGACCGCTCCGGGTTCGCAGCGTCCTCGGCCGCTCTCGCCGTGATCCTCCTCGACTCCCGGGCGATCCGCCGGGCGGCCCGCCGAGACACCGCCACCCGAGGTCGGCTCCGGTTCCAGCGCGCTTCGAGGACGGTCTCGACGGCGGGCACCGGCCTGGACCGACCCGTCGTCGGCGGGGCCGCGCCCGCGTCGAACGGATCATCAGTTCGTCACCGATTCGCAGGACACACCCATCCGCTCGGCGCCGCGCGCCGAATGCCGGTCGTGAGCAACTTCCGCACCACCCTCTCCCGTATCGCGCTGGGCGCGTCGGCCGGACTCGTCGCCGGCTTCACCGCGCTGGCCGTCGCCGAGCTGGTCGCGGGTCTGATCCGGCCCGCCGCCGGTCCCCTCACGGTCGTCGGCGGAGCGGTGATCGACCGGACACCGGCCGCGGTGAAGGACTTCGCGATCCGCACGTTCGGCGAAGACGACAAGACGGTCCTTCAGCTCGGGATCCTCGCCGTCCTCGCGCTGATCGCCGCCGCCCTGGGTGTGGTCGCCCTCCGACACCGACGAACGGGTTCCTGCGGGATCCTCGTCTTCGGGGCCGTCGGGGCGGTGGCCGCCCTGAGCCGTCCCGACTCCGAGGGCATCGGCGACGTCCTGCCGTCGCTGGCGGGGGCGCTGGCAGGAGCCCTCGCCCTGTACCTCCTGGCCGGCCGGGCCGCACCGGCGTCCACCACGGAGGAGGGCGCGAGCGGAGGAGGCTGGAACCGGCGCGGCTTCCTCGTCGCGGCGGGCGCCACGGCCGTCGGCGCGACGGCAGCCGGCTTCCTCGGCCGCTACCTCACCGGCCGTCAGGCCCAGGGCGCCACCGCCTCCCGACAGGGCCTGGTGCTTCCCGCACCGGCCTCACCGGCACCGGCCGTCCCCCAGGGCGTCCAGCTCAAGATCCCCGGGATCACCCCCTTCACCACCCCGAACGGTGACTTCTACCGCGTCGACACCGCACTCGTCGTACCCAAGGTCGACGCGGGAAGCTGGCGCCTGCGGATCCACGGCAAGGGCGTGAAACAGGCCCGGACCTACACCCTCGACGATCTGCTGGCCCGGCCGCTCATCGAGCGGGACATCACGCTGACCTGCGTATCCAACGAGGTCGGCGGCCCGTACGCCGGCAACGCGCGATGGCTGGGAGTCCCGCTCTCCGAGCTGCTGGCCGAGTGCGGAGTGAAGCCGCCCTCGGCGGGAGGCGGCGCCGACCAGCTCGTCGCCCGATCCGTCGACGGCATGACGCTCGGTTCTCCCGTCGAGGACGTCATGGACGGCCGGGACGCCCTCCTCGCCGTCGGGATGAACGGCGAACCCCTGCCGTTCGACCACGGGTTCCCGGTACGCATGGTCGTCCCCGGCCTGTACGGCTACGTGTCCGCCTGCAAGTGGATCGAGGACATCGAACTCACCACGTTCGACGCCTACGACCCCTACTGGGTGAAGAGGAAATGGGCTCGCAAGGCGCCGATCAAGACCCAGTCCCGGATCGACACCCCCAAGCCCTTCGGGCGTCCCGACGCCGGAACCGTGGTCGTCGCCGGTGTGGCCTGGGCCCAGCACCGCGGCATCACCCGCGTGCAGATCCGGGTGGACGACGGTCCCTGGCAGGACGCGGACCTCGCCGCGCAGGACACCGTCGACACCTGGCGCCAGTGGTCGTATCGCTGGCAGGCCACACCGGGCGGCCACAACCTCACCGTCCGCGCCACCGACAGCACGGGACAGGTCCAGACCGAGCAGCGGGCCAGGACCATCCCCGACGGAGCAAGCGGCTGGCACAGCGTGTTCGTCACCGTCACCTAGACCGGTGCCGTCCGGACCTCCGTAACCCAGACCTCTGTCGGCCTCGCCGAGCGCCGGCAGACCAGGACCAACCCCTTCGTACAGATTCCGATCATCCATTCAAGGAGCAGTCAGCATGAACTCTCAGCGTCTCCGCCGTGGTGCCGTCGCCGTCGCCGCGGCCGCCGTCCTCCCCTTCTCCCTCGCCGCCTGCTCGGACTCCGACGGTGAGGGCAAGGCCTCCGCGTCCTCCTCGGCCGCCGCCGACTCCAGCACGCCCTCGGAGGCCCCCGCCGATACGTCCACGGCCATGGACGAGCCCTTCGGCCCGGCGTGTGCCGGCGTGCCGAAGGAGGGTGCGGGCTCCTTCGACGGCATGGCGAAGGACCCGGTGGCCACCGCCGCCTCCAACAACCCCGCCCTGTCCACGCTCGTGACGGCGGTCAAGAAGGCCGGCCTGGTCGACACCCTCAACAACGCCCAGAACATCACGGTGTTCGCCCCGACCAACGACGCGTTCGCCAAGATCCCGAAGGCCGACCTCGACAAGGTCCTCGCCGACAAGGCGACGCTCACCAAGATCCTCACGTACCACGTCGTGGGTCAGAAGCTCGCTCCCCAGCAGCTTGAGAAGGGCTCCTACGAGACGCTGCAGAAGGGCAAGCTCACCACCACGGGTTCCGGCGAGGAGTACACGGTGAACGACTCGTCCAAGGTCGTGTGCGGCAACGTCAAGACCGCCAACGCCAACGTCTACATCGTCGACACGGTCCTCATGCCCAAGTAGGAGACCTCCCGCTCACGCCTGAGACACACCCGTGGTCCGTCGTCCTCTCCGGGGAACGGCGGACCACCGGCGTCTCCGCGGGCGTCGGCCGCTCACCGCATGCGGGGCCGCAGCCGAGCGGATCCCCCGGTCGAGCTCCACGCACGGCACGTCATTGGTGTGGAGGTGGGCGTGGCGGTAGGACTATTGCGGGCCGTTCGAGGGGTTGCCCCGCAGGCCCCCCATCCGGGTTCCTCCGGGGGGCGAAGGATCCGCAGACGCGCCTCACCGTTGAGGCGCGCGAACCGATCGGAGCCTTCCTGTGCGTACTCTTCGAGTCGCCGCCACCGCTGTGGCCGCAGCCGCGATGACCGCTTCCCTGTTCTCCCCGGTCCTGGCGTCGGCGACCGAGGCCGGCGGTGATCCGTTCGGACCGCAGCACCGCGCCGCGGGGCACGGCCTGATCAGCGTGGGCCTCACCGCCGACCAGCGTCTGGTCGGCTTCGACGTCCGCAACCCCGCCGACACCTGGTCGCTGGGCAAGATCCAGGGCCTGCGGGGCGACAGCAAGCTGGTCGGGATCGACTTCCGCGTCCAGAACGGCAAGCTGTACGGCGTCGGCGACAAAGGCGGCGTCTACACGGTCGACAGCAACGCCAAGGCCGTCAAGGTCTCGCAGCTGACCGTCGCCCTCCAGGGCCGGTCCTTCGGTGTCGACTTCAACCCCGCCGCCAACCGCCTGCGCGTCATCAGCGACACCGGCCAGAACCTGCGTCACAACATCGACGACCCGGCCGCGCCGAACACCACCACCGTCGACGGCACGCTCACCAACCCGACCATGCCGCCGTCCACCGCCCTCGGCGTCACCGGCGCCGCGTACACGAACAACGACGTCGACGCGGCGACCGCGACGACGCTGTTCGACATCGACACCACCAACGACCGCGTCTCCCTGCAGTCCCCGGCCAACGCCGGCACCCTCGCGCCCACCGGCAACCTCGGTGTGAACGCCGGCCCGTCCGCCGGGTTCGACATCTACTACCAGGCGTCCGAGGGCTCCAACCGCGGCTTCGCGGCCCTGTCCACCGGAGGCAAGCAGCGCTTCTACAAGGTCGACGTCCTCACCGGCAGGGCCACGCTCGTCGGTGACTTCCCCGCCGGCCGTCAGATCGTCGACCTCGCGCTCCCGCTGAACCAGCACTGACCCGGACCGGCGGTGGAGGCGGGCTCGTGCGGCCCGCCTCCACCGCACGGCACGGTCCGTGCGGCACCGCACGGCCCGCAGGTGGGGCGAGGGCGTCCGGGAGCGCGGCACGAGCCGAGCGGCCGACGAACTCCCGCGCTGTCGAACCGACCTGAGAGGCCCTCTCACCGCCTCCGACGAGAAGATCCACTACAGCAGGATCCTCGGCGAATCGGTCTCGCGCGCCCGTGAATGAACCCACCTGGGGGAAGCGGGTCTCCCGGTTGCACTAGCCCCAGTGGCACACGAGAGCGCCGGAGCTGACGGTGGGCCATGTCGCTGCGTATCGAAAGCCGACAACGGGTCGGCCCACGCAGCAGACGGAAGGAAGCCGAAGATGCGCTCTGCCCGCATTCTGTTCGCCGCAACCGCCGCCGCCGGCACCCTGGCGCTCGCCGCACCCGGCGCCTACGCGATCACGTCCGGAGACTGGGACAAGGAGGACTCCTCCCACAGCCGCGACCACGACAAGCCGCACGGCGGCATGCACACCGGCTCGGGCGCCCTGTCCCTGGTCGACGCCGACGACTGGTCGAAGGACGAGCACGGCAAGAAGGACGACCACGGCAGGAAGGACCACGACAAGCCGCACGGCGGCGTCCACACCGGCGGCGGCGCCCTCACCACCGTGTCCGGTGACGAGTGGTCCAAGGAGCACGACAAGGGCGGCAAGCACGAGAAGGACCACGACAAGCCGAAGGGCGGCATGCACACCGGCTCCGGCGCCCTGTCCCTGGTCAACGCCGACGACTGGTCCAAGGACAAGGACAAGGAGCAGAAGGACGAGAACAGCTGGTCGAAGGAGAACCAGAAGGAGGAGGGCGGCTCGAAGCACGAGAAGCCCAAGGGCGGCATGCACACCGGCGGCGGCGGCCTCACGAACAGCGGTACGAGCCTGACGGGAGCCCTGGTGCTGGCCGGCGCCGCGGGCGCGTTCGTCCTCTACCGCCGCAGGCAGGGCGCCGGCTCGGCGGCCTGACGCGCAATCGCTGCGGGGGCCGGCGTGTCCGGCCCCCGCACACCCCCCCCCGCGTTCCGACCTGATCGCGCGCACGCGCTTCGAAAGGTGCTCACAGTGAAGACCCGTCCAGACTCCGCCGCTGACACCACGCCTCGGCGTACCGCACGGTGGGCTGTTCCCGCGGTGTTCTGGACGCTGGTACTGGCGGCGCTCCTCTTCGCCTTCGGCCCGGGCATGTTCGACCAGGACGACGCCTCCCCGCCCGGGCCCACCGTCCCGGCCGCCGCCGGGAACCCCCCGGCGGCCCCGACCGCCCCTTCGGGGCCCGCGGTGCCGGGTGCGTCGGAGGCGACCCCCGGCGCGGACGCGACGTCGTCGTCGCCCGCCATGCCGCGGTCGGCGCCCACGCGCCTGGTGATCCCCAAGATCGGCGTGAACGCACCGTTCACCGACCTGGAGATCGGACCGTCCGGGGCGCTGAACCCGCCTCCCGCGGACGACACCAACCTGGTCGGCTGGCACGCCGCGGGGGTCTCGCCGGGGGAGACCGGCACGGCGCTCGTCGCCGGCCACCTCGACACGGCCACCGCCCCGGCCGTCTTCGCCCGGCTGGGCGAGCTCGTCGCCGGCGACACCTTCCAGGTGCGGCGCGCGGACGGCTCCACCGCCGTCTTCCGCGTCGACTCCGTGGAGAGCTTCGACAAGGACGACTTCCCCGACGACCGGGTCTACGAGGACACGCCCCGGGCACTCGTCAGGCTCATCACCTGCGCGGGGGCGTACGACCGCACCGCCAAGGACTACACCGAGAATCTGGTCGTCTTCGCCCACCTGGAGCCCGTCGACTGATGCGGCGCCCGTCGGCCGCCCGTCTGCCGCCCTTCGGCCGGCCCCGGGCGGACCGTGGGCCGTCGCATTCCTCGATGAAGTGAACTCAGGTTTCCCACGCCACTCTCAGGAGTGACATGCGGCGAGCGGACCCATCCGCCGGTCACCGCCCTCCGAAGCATCACCGGAAGACGTCGGAGTCTCCCGGTGATTGTCCGGGGCGGGAGGGTCCGGCTGGTCCGTCGGCGCGACCGCACCCCGTGTGAGAGCGGAGTCATAGGTGCGGACCGAGGCGGGCCGAGGGGCGGAGGACGGTAGGGGCCGTCCTCCGCCCTTCATGTGAGAGCCCCCTACGTACGTCCTCATGGGAAGGCCCCCCATGCGAGCACCTTCACGCGAGCGGCCGGTCCGTCGCTCTGATCGGTGAGGGGAGCTCGGTGGCCCCGCGCAGGAAGCGATCCGCGGCCGCGGCGGCCGCCCGGCCCTCCGCGATGGCCCACACCACCAGCGACGCTCCGCGCCCGGCGTCGCCCGCGACGAAGACGGCGGTGGAGCCGGGCCCCTCCCGCGGTGGTGTCGCGGCGACGGGAAGGGCCGCGAAGTCGGGGGTGCGTGCGAACGTGCCCTGGTCGGTGGCCGTGAGACCCAAGGGCACGACCAGACCGGGATCCTGGTCCGGGCCCCGGAACCCGAGTGCGAGCAGGACCAGTTGAGCCGGGATCTCTCGGTTCGTGCCGGGGAGGGGCCGCCGGTCGTCCGGGGCCACCGCGTTGAGCACGAGGGCCCGCACGGCTCCTGAAGGATCACCGTCGAAGCGCACCGTGACGGAGGAGAAGGCCCGGGGGTCGGCACCGTCGCGGGCCAGCGCCTCCTCGTGGGCGTGGGACAGCCGGTGGATCCTCGGGTGGACGAGCGGCCACGGCTCGTCGGCCGTACGGTCCGGGCCCGGCCGGGGGTTGACGTCCACCTGCACGACGGACGCGGCGCCCTGACGCAGGGCGGTGCCGAGGCAGTCGGAGCCGGTGTCGCCTCCTCCGACGATGACGACGTCCTTGCCCCGCGCGGAGAGCTCGGCGGGCACGGGACACGAGGACGTGGCACGGTTGGCCGCGGTGAGGTACTCCATGGCGTGATGGATCCCTCTCAACATCCGCCCTTCACACTGGAGTTCGCGGGGCCGGGTCGCTCCGGTGGCGACCACGACGGCGTCGTGGTCGGACCTCAGACGATCCGCGTCGAGGCCGCGGCCGACGTCGACGCCGGGGCGGAAGACCGTGCCCTCCTCTTCCATCTGGGCGATCCTGGAGTCGAGGCGGTCCTTGGACATCTTGAAGTCGGGGATGCCGTAGCGCAGGAGACCGCCGACGCGGTCGGCCCTCTCGTACACCGTGACGGCGTGCCCGGCGCGGGTGAGTTGCTGGGCGGCCGCGAGTCCCGCCGGACCCGATCCCACGACGGCGACCGACCGCCCCGACAGCCTGGCCGGCCGCAGCGGAGACACGTATCCGCGTGCCCAGGCCTGCTCCGCGACGGTCCGCTCGATCTGCTTGACGCCCACCGACTCGTCGGTCAGGGCGAGGACGCAGGAGTCCTCACAGGGCGCGGGACAGAGGCAACCGGTGAACTCGGGGAAGTTGTTCGTGGCGTGAAGGCGCTCCGCCGCCGTGGCCCAGTCGCCGTGGGCGGCGTACACGTTCCATTCGGGGATGAGGTTGCCGAGCGGGCACGCCCCGTGACAGAAGGGCACGCCGCAGTCCATGCACCGCCGCGCCTGATCGGACACGACCGGCAGCAGCGGCTGACCCTGGTGCACCTCGTCCCAGTCCCGAGCACGTTCGCCGGGCGGTCTGGAGGGTGTCGGTCGCCGCGGTATGCGGAGGAAGCCGGCGGGGTCGGTCATGGTGCCCTCGGCGGGCCCTTCGGAAACCGGTGCGTACGGCCCTCATCGTACGTCCGTCAGGGCCGCCCGGGCCTCTTCTGGCCAGGTCGGACACGCCTGAGGCCATGGGACGCGGCGCTCCACGGCGTGCGCTGCCGCGCCCCGCCCCCGGGCCGCGGACGGATTCCGCCGGAAGTTCGGATGCGATACGACTTTCCGCCCGTCGGTCTCGAATCCCTTGTGTGAGCGTGTGCCGCAGGCCGCGGGGAGAGGCTCGTCCCCGAGCATCGCGGGGGGCTGCGGCAGACACCGGACACCGTCCAGGGAGAGACCTCATGGGACCCGATCCGCTCGACACCGCGGCCGCCCCCGTCGCCGTGGCCCCGGCGCCGGTCGACGGGGTCGACCGAGAGGCGGTCGAGGAGGTGCTGGCCCGGCTCATGACGGAGGTCGCCGAGCTGGAATCCGTACCGCCGGACGGCGACTTCTTCCACGACCTGGGAGCGGACTCGCTGCTCATGGCGCACTTCTGCGCCAGGGTGCGGAAGCAGCCCGGCATGCCACCGGTTTCCATGAAGGACGTGTACCAGCACCCGACGATCAGGAGCCTCAGCGCCGCCCTGACGGCACCGACCACCGCGCCACCGCGCGACGAGCAGGAGACGGAGCGCGAGGCCCCCTGCGACGTACCGGTTCACCGCGCACCCGCCGCCGGCCCCACCGGGCCCGGCCGCCCGCACGTCGTCCTCTGCGGCCTGTTCCAGCTGCTGAGCTTCCTGGGCTACGCCCTCCTCATCGCGGCCATCGTCACGCGGGGGTACGCGTGGATCGCGGCGGGCCACGACCCGGTCGACGACTACCTGCGCTCCCTGGCCTTCGGCGCTGTCGTGCTCGCCGTCCTGTGCACGCTGCCCATCGCGGCGAAGTGGCTGCTCATCGGGCACTGGAAGCCGGCGAGGATCCGTGTCTGGAGCCTCGGCTACATGAGGTTCTGGCTGGTCAAGACGCTGCTGCGGGCCAACCCCATGGTGCTCACGGTGGGCACGCCGCTGTACTCGCTCTACCTCCGCGCACTGGGTGCGCACGTGGGGCGCGGCGTCACCGTCCTGTCCCGCAGTGTGCCCGTCTGCACCGATCTCCTCTCCATCGGCGACCACACGGTCGTGCGCAAGGACGCGCTGATCAGCTGCTACCGAGCGCGCGACGCCATGATCGAGACCGGACCCGTCACCCTCGGCCGGGATGTCGTCGTCAGCGAGGCGACGGTCCTCGACATCCGGACCGCGATGGGCGACCGCTCCCAACTCGGGCACGCCTCGTCGCTCCACGCCGGGCAGTCCGTCCCCGCAGGACAGCACTGGCACGGGTCCCCCGCCCAGCCGTCCGACAGCGACTTCCGGGGAGTCGAGCCGACCCGCTGCGGCGGTGTACGACGCACCCTCCACGGCGTCGGGCAGATCCTCTTCGCGACGGCGATCGCCGCGCCCCTGGCCGTCGGCGGTCTGGACGCCATCCTCTCCAAGACCCCGCAGGTGGCCGCGGTGCTCGAACCCGGACCGGCCGCCCTCCTCGACCCCGGCTTCTACACCGGACTGCTCGTGGTCACGGCCCTCGCGTTCTTCGGGTCGATTCCGGTGGTCCTCCTGCTCCTGGCCGGCGTCTCGCGGCTGGCCGGCCGACTCGTCGTCCCCGGCCGCGTGTACCCGCTCTACGGGTTCCACCACGCCGTCCACCGGCTCTCGACGGTCCTGACCAACCGCAGGAGCCTGAACCGACTCTTCGGCGACAGCACGGCCGTCGTGCGCTACCTCCGCTGGATCGGGTACGACCTCTCCCGGGTGGAGCAGACCGGTTCGAACTTCGGGACGGTCGTCAAGCACGAGAGCCCTCTGCTGAGCCGTGTGGGCCGCGGGACGATGGTCGCCGACGGCCTCTCGCTGATGAACGCGGACTACTCCAGCACCTCCTTCCGGCTGTCCCCGACCCGCATCGGGGCGCACAACTTTCTCGGCAACGCGATCGCCTACCCCGCGCGGGGGCGGACCGGGGACAACTGCCTGCTGGCCACCAAGGTCATGGTCCCGGTCGACGGGCCGCTCCGGGAGAACGTCGGCCTGCTGGGTTCCCCCAGCTTCGAGATCCCGCGGTCGGTGCTCCGCGACAGCTCCTTCGACGACGTCCGCAGCGGTCCGGAGCTGCGCCGCCGTCTCGCGGCGAAGAACCGGCACAACGCCGTGACCGCGGCCTGGTACCTGATCAGCGCGTGGCTCTACCTCTTCCTCGTCACCGTGCTCTTCGCCGCCGCCGCGGACCTGTACGCCTCGGCTGGGGTGTGGGCGTTCGCCCTGGCCAACGCGGTGCTGCTGCCGTTCACCATCGCCTACTACGTGCTCGTCGAGCGACTCGTCACGCTGTTCGCCCCGCTCGGGCCGCTGTTCTGCTCGATCTACGACGTGCGGTTCTGGAGGCGCGAGCGGTACTGGAAGGTGCCCTCGGAGGCGTACCTCCGCATCCTGAACGGCACACCGTTCAAGAGCGCCGTCTGGCGCCTGCTGGGAGTGCGCGTCGGCAAGGGCGTCTTCGACGACGGCTGCAGCCTGCCGGAGCGGTCCATGGTGACCATCGGCGACGGCTGCACGCTCAACGCCGGCAGTGTCATCCAGTGCCACTCGCAGGAGGACGGCGCCTTCAAGTCGGAGCCGAGCGAGGTGGGCCCGGGGAGCACGCTCAGCGTCGGCGCCTTCGTCCACTACGGCGTGGAGATCGGTGCGCGCGTGCTCCTGGAGGCGGACTGCTTCCTGATGAAGGGCGAGACGGTTCCGGACGACAGCCGCTGGGCCGGGAACCCCGCCCGGCCGATGGACCACGGTGCGGACGGAGGCGGGTTCCGATGACGGTCACACGCGACGCCCCTCGCGAGGGCACGCCCTCCGCGGCCCGATGGACCACGATTCCCCGCTGGACCACCGCACCGGTGGCAGGCGTGGACGACCGGGTCGTCGAACTCCCCGACGGCATGGCGCTCGCGCTGGGGGAGCGGGCGAGCGAGCTCGGCGTGCCGGTGTCGGCACTCCACCTGGCAGCGCACGCCAAGGTCCTCGCGGCGCTCTCCGGTGAACGAGCGGTGACCACCGCCCGCCTGACGGCACCGGCGCGGTACGTGCCGTACCGGTCGACCGTCGCTCCCGGAACGTGGCGGGACCTCGTGGCCGCCGCCGCGCGTGAGCAGGAGCTGCCCGGGGACGGGGGAGGGCCCGGGACGGACGGCGGACCCGGGAGGTCGTTCGGAAAGGACGGGGCCCTCTGGCCCGACGCCTCGCCAGGGGAACCGCTCGGAGACCGCGGAGCCCGCGGACCGGACGACCCGCCAGGGGAACCGCTCGGAGACCGCGGAGCCCGCGGACCGGACGACCCGCCCGCTTCGAGCCCGCGGGGCGGCCCCGAGGTGCTCTTCGATCCGGACGGATACGGGCCCGTCCTGCCGGCCGGCGCGATCCTGTGCGTCACCGTGACGGAGGACGACGGCCGGCCGGTACTGAGGTCGCGCTTCCGCACCGACGCGCTCGACGGGGACGCCGCCGCCCGGATCGGCGGTTACCACATCACGGCCCTGCGCGGCCTCCTCGACGACCCGGAAGCAGCGCACGACACGCAGTGCCTGCTCTCCGAGGCGGAGATCCGCTTCCAGGTCGACGGCCTCGCCGGACCTTCGGCGCCGCTGCCGGACCTGAGGTTCCACGAGCTGTTCGAGGAGCGCGTGCGCCGGCACCCGGACCGGGTCGCGGCCGTGCACCGCGGCCGGCGGTGGACCTACCGCGACCTGAACCTGCGGGCCAATCGCCTGGCGCGCGCCCTGCTGGCCCGGGGCATGCGGCGCGAGGAGGCGGTCGCGGCCGTGCTGCCCCGCGACCTGTACTGGATGGCCGGCGTCCTCGCGGTCCTCAAGGCGGGCGGCACCTACCTGCCCGTGGACCCCGACTATCCGCCGGACCGCATCGCCACGATCCTGCGCCGCGCCGGGTGCCGCCTCGTCCTCAGCGAGCCCGGCAGCACCGGGAACGTCGACAGGGCGCCACGACCCCCTCGCGCACCCCTCACCGTCGTCGACGCGCCCTCCGTCGCGGAGGGCGGGGACGACGGCAGCGACCTCGGCATCCCCGTACCCGCCGACGCCCTCGCGTACATCTTCTTCACGTCGGGCTCGACCGGCGAGCCCAAGGGAGCGATGATCGAGCACGCGGGCATGCTCAACCACCTGCTGGCCAAGACCGAGGACCTGCACATCGGCGCGGGATCCGTCGTGGCGCAGACCGCCTCGCAGTGCTTCGACATCTCCGTGTGGCAGCTGCTCGCCGCCCCCCTGGTCGGCGGACGGACCCTCCTGGTCGAGCAGGAGGCCGTCCTCGACGTCCACCGCCTCCTCCAACTCGTCGCGCTGGAACAGGTCAGCGTGCTCCAGGTCGTGCCCTCCTACCTCGACGTCATGGTCTCGGCCCTGGAGCGCACCCCCCGCCCGCTGCCCAGCCTCCAGTACCTCTCGGCGACCGGTGAGGCGCTGCGGGCCGAGCTGGTGGGACGGTGGTTCCGCGTGCAGCCCGGCAGCAGCCTCGTCAACGCGTACGGACTGACCGAGACGTCCGACGACACCAACCACGACGTGCTGCACCGCGCGCCGGAGGACGGCCGTGTCACCCTGGGCCGGCCGGTCCGGAACGTCCGCGTCTACGTGGTGGACGACGGCCTGACCCCGGTCCCGCTCGGCGCCACCGGGACCGTCGCCTTCTCCGGGGTCTGCGTCGGGCGCGGCTACGTCAACGACCCCGAACGCACGGCCGCGTGCTACCGCCCCGACCCCCACCGCCCCGGAGAGCGCCTGTACCTCGGAGGCGACCTCGGCCGCTGGCTGCCCGACGGAAGACTCGAGTTCCTGGGGCGCCGCGACGCCCAGGTCAAGATCCGGGGATTCCGCGTGGAGATCGGCGACGTCGAGGCCGCCCTGCTGCGCGTGCCCGGCGTGCGCGACGCCGCGGTCGTGGTCACCGGGCGGACGGGACACGGACGGAACCTCGTCGCCTTCCACAGCGGGGACCCGGAACTCGGCTCCGACCACCTGCGCCGTCTGCTGGGCGAGCTGCTGCCCGCCTACATGGTGCCCGCCGTCTGCCACCGGCAGGACCCCCTTCCCCTGACTCCCAACGGAAAGATCGACCGCAAGGCGCTCGGCTCCCTCGCCGAAGAACTGGCCCACGGCGACACCCGTGGCGACGCCCCCCGCCCCGGGACCGAGGAACGACTGGCCCAGGCCTGGGCGGCGGTGCTCGGCACCGATCCCGCCGGGATCGGCCGGGGCGACGGGTTCATCGACCTCGGCGGAACGTCCCTGACCGCCGTACAGCTCGCCGTGGCACTGGACCGGGTCGTGTCGCTGCGGGATCTGACGACGTCCCCCACCCTGGCGGACCTCGCCGCCCTCATCGACGCCCGCACCGGGGGCGACGGATCCGCCGGCGCCCTCATCGACGCCCGTACCGCCGGCGGATCCGCCGGCGCCCGCACCGACGCCCGCACCCCCGACCGATCCGACGGCGACCGCACCGACCCGGACACGCCCTGACCCGCACGACACGAATCAGGAGACCGACATGAGCACCACACTGTTCCCCCGGCACGACGCCCCGGCGACGTCCGTCCTGCCGGAGATCGGGAGCCCGGCAGGGCAGTCGGGAGCGGCCGCATGGGCGGCGGACCACCACGCCGAGGTGCTCGCCGCCGTCGCCGAGCACGGGGCGGCCCTCGTGACCGGCCTCGGCCTGCGCACCGTGCCCGATGTCGTGGCCGTGCTCACCGGGCTGGACCTGCGACCGGCCCGGGAGACCGAGGGCTTCGCCCACCGCACTCCGTACGCCGACGGCCTCTACTCGTCCGCCGCGTGGCCGCCCCAGCGGCCGATGTGCATGCACCACGAGCTGAGCTACGCCGGGCAGTACCCCGGACTCCTGTGCTTCGCCTGCCTGGAGGCCCCCACCTCGGGAGGCGCGACCGCACTGGCCGACGCCGCCGCCGTCCTGGAGGCGCTGCCCGCGGACGAGGTGGCCCGCTTCGAGGAGGAGGGCTGGATCCTCACCCGGGCCTACCACGACGAGATCGGCGCGACGCTCTCCGAGGCGTTCGGCACCGGTGTCGCCGCCGAGGTCGACGCCTACTGCCGGGACAACGGCATCGACACGGACTGGCAGCCGGACGGCTCGCTCCGCACACGCCAGCACCGCAACGCCGTCGTACGCCATCCGGACACCGGCCGACGCTGCTGGTTCAACCAGATCGCCTTCCTCAACCAGTGGACGATGGACCCGGAGGTCCGCGACTTCCTCGTCGAGGAGTTCGGCGTCGACGGACTCCCGTTCAACACCTCGTACGGCAACGGAGACACCATCTCCGCCGACACCGTCGCCCGGATCAACGAGGTGTACGAAGCCCACACCGTCCGCCGGCCCTGGAACGCCGGCGACCTGATGGTGGTCGACAACATCCGCACCGCGCACAGCAGGGAGTCCTACGAGGGCCCCCGCGAGGTCGTGGTGGCGATGGCGGACCCGAAGCGCCAGACGCCGCCCGCCGGAGGAGACGGGAGGGCGGCCTCGTGAACGGCGTCCAGCCCCTGTCCGAGCGGGCCCGGCCCGTCGAGTCCGTCTCGGTGCCGCCCTTCGCCGTCGTCCCCGGGCGGCAGGTGAAGGAGGTCCTCGACGGCAGGGAGCCGACGGTGCGGGACATCGTCGAGTCGACGTACCACCTGCACGCCGCAGGCGGCACGGTCAACCCCGCCTCGACCTTCCTCCGCTTCCCCGACCGCAGCACGGCGCGCATCATCGCCCTGCCCGCCTCGCTGGCCGGCGACGCCCGTGTCGACGGCCTCAAGTGGATCTCCAGCTTCCCGGGAAACATCCGGTCGGGGATCCCCCGGGCCTCCGCGGTCCTCATCCTGAACGACCCGGTGACCGGCTACCCCGTCGCCTGCATGGAGAGTTCCGTCATCAGCGCCGCCCGGACGGCGGCGTCCGCAGCCGCCGCGGCGGACTGGCTCAGCAGAGGCCGCCCGCGGGCCACCCGCGTGGGGTTCGTCGGAACGGGGCTCATCGCGCGCTACATCCACACCTATCTGCGGAGGACGGGCTGGGCCTTCACCGACACCGGCCTCCACGACCGGTCCCAGGAGAGCGCCGCGGGCTTCCGGCTGTACCTGGAGCAGTCCGGAGTCGACGGGAACATCACCGTGTACACCGACCCCGAGCAACTCGTGCGCACCAGCGACCTGCTGGTCTTCGCCACCGTCGCCGCCACGCCGCACATCACCGCGAGCTCCTGGTTCGACCACCACCCGGTGATCCTCCACGTCTCGCTGCGCGACCTCGCCCCAGCCGTCCTGCTGTCCGCCACGAACATCGTCGACGACCCGGACCACTGCCTGCGCGCCCAGACGTCCCCGCACCTCACCGAACAGTTGACCGGCAACAGGGACTTCGTCCGCGGCACCCTGGCCGACGTCATGGCGGGCCGGGTCTCCGTACCACCGGACACCACCGCGATCTTCTCGCCGTTCGGTCTCGGCGTCCTCGACCTCGCCGTCGGCAAGTACGTCTACGACCGGCTGGCGCAGACCGGCGAACTCGCCGTCGTCGACGACTTCTTCGACGAACTCGGCCGGTACGGCTAGGCCCCGCGAGGCCATCCGCCGCCCGGCCTCCGCGCCCGAAGAGGAGAGCACCGTGCCCGTCATCACCGCACCCCACGACTTCAACGAGGACGACCTCTACGTCGACCTCATGCCGACGCTCGGCCGACCGCTCTTCCTGAAGTGCGAAGGCTTCAACTTCGCCGGCTCCATCAAGGTCAAGGCAGCCGCCGAGATGGTCGCCTCGGCCGAACGCAGCGGCGTCCTGACCCCCGATTCGATACTCGTCGAGTCGTCCTCCGGGAACCTCGGCGTGGCCCTCAGCGTCATCGCCGCCAGCAAGGGATACGCCTTCGTCTGCGTCACCGACTCACGCTGCAACCTCACGACCCGACTGCTGATGGAGGCCCTCGGCGCCCGCGTGCACATCGTGTCGGATGCCGGCGACGGCAGCCTGCTGGCCGCACGACTCAGCGCGGTCCGCGGCCTGTGCGCCTCCGACCCCCGCTACACCTGGCTGAGCCAGTACTCCAACCCGGACAACTGGAGGGCCCACTACCTGCGGACGGCACCCGCGATCGCCCAGGCCTTCCCCCGCATCGACGTCCTCTTCGTGGGCGTGGGCACCACGGGCACCCTGATGGGCTGCGCACGGTACTTCCGGACCTGGAACCGTCCGGTGCACATCGTCGCCGTGGACACCGTGGGCTCCGCGATCTTCGGCGACCGCCCAGGACGCCGGATGATCCCCGGACTCGGCATGAGCATGCGGCCCCCGCTGCTCGACCGGACCTACGTGGACGAGGTCGTACGGGTCGAGGAGCCCGACACGATCCGCACCTGCCGCGCCATGGCCTCGCGCGGATTCCTCTTCGGCGGATCCACGGGGACGGTGGTCAGCGGTGCGACGGACTGGCTCGACGCGCACCGCGAGGAGAACCTCACCTGTGTGGCGATCGCCCCCGACCTCGGCGAGCGTTACCTCGACACCATCTACCAGTCGAACTGGGTCCAGGCCCTCTACGGCGACGACGTGCTGGACGCGGACGCTCCGCCGCAACAGGGACAGGCACGGAGCCCGGCCCCCACGCTGCCGCAGGCCTGAGCTTCGTCCCCGGCCACTTCCGAGTTCCGTCCCGCCCCCTTCCGGGCTTCGTTCCGGCCGCTGCCGGCAGGAGCGCCTCACGGGCGGTCTGCACCGGTCGTCTCGTCGCCATCAGCTCCGCGTACCGCAGGTGATCCCGAGGGAGTCCCCCGGGATCTCTTCTGTCTCCGCTAGGCCTTGGAGCTGATGGGGATGATGCCCAGGGGCTCGGTGGTCGGCTGGTCGGACCCGCCCGCGGGCTCGACGGTGATGCCGACGGCGACCGCGTTGCCCAGGGGGCCGTCGAGGACGCGTGTGGCGCGGTCACCGGAATCGTGCAGGAGGCCCGCCGGGCGCAGGTCGCCGGCTTCACCCGCGTACCAGAGTTCGTACACCTTGTCGCGCGGCAGTGCCGGGAGATCGCGGGCGGTGAACGCGGCCTTGGCCTCCGCTCGGGAGACCACGACGGCCGCCTCGGCTCCGTCGGAGAGCTCACCCGTGTGTACGGAGGCGTCGGGCGCGGTGAGGATGTCCGCGAAGGCGCCGACCGCGCTGCGGGCCCGCTCCTGGGCCAGAGCCGACTGCGCGCGCGCCTCGTCCGCCTGCTCGTGCTCCCGGAGCGCCAGCGCGCCGAGGGCGGCCGCGGCCGCGATGCTCGCCGCGAGCGCGAGACGGGCCCCGTTGCGGCGCAGCGTGCCTCGGGAAGGGGAAGGGACACGGTGCAGGACCCGGTCCTGCGACGTGCGGGACACCTGCTCCAGGACACGTGCCCGCAGGTCGTCCGGCACCGGAGCGGTCTCGGCGGCGGCGAGCTCGGCGGCGGTCCTCTCGTAGCCGGTCACGTCCCTGCGGCAGTCCTCGCAGCCCGCGAGGTGATTCTCGAAGGCGGCCTCCTCCGCGGGGGACAGCGCGTGGAGGACGTACGCCGCGGCGTCGAGGTGCGGATCCTCTGGCGTGGTCATGATCCGGCCTCCAGACAGGCGCGCAGCTGATCGAGGCCCTTGCGCATGCGGGACTTCACCGTGCCCTCGGGCGAGGACAGCGAGCGGGCCACCTCACGGCACGTCATCCCCTGGTAGTAGGCCAGCACCAGGGGCACCCGGTGGCGGCGCTCCAGGGCTGCCAGGCAGCGGTGGACGCGGCGCCGCTCGTCGAGCCGCTCGACGGTCTCGGCGACCTCGTCGAAGTCCCGGTCCGTCTCGAGCATCCCGGCGCGGACCTCGCGGTCCTTGCTCGCCTGGACGGAGCGCACCCGGTCCACGGCGCGCCGGTGGGCGAGGGTGAGCACCCATGCCTTGGCCGTTCCGCGCTCGGGCCTGAACCGGTCCGCGGTCCGCCACACCTCGATCATGACGTCCTGGGCCACCTCCTCGGCCTGCCCCGCGTCCCGCAGGATGCGGCAGGCCAGCCCCATGACGGGCTGGGCGAGTGCGTCGTAGACGTCGGCGAACGCCTCCCGGTCACCGTCCGCCGCCTGGAGCAGGCGCGCGTCGAGGTGGGAGGTCGGTTCGCGTGAGTGAGGCAATGGTCTTCCCTCGTCGAGCCTCGGTGGTCGGGTGCCCGGGTGCGTGCCGTCGTGTCGGCCTGTTCGGGGCGGACCGACGTGTCCGACTCTGCCGCCTGTCGCGGGGGAGCGCCGGGTGGGCCGCGCCGCCCGGGTGAGTCGGCGGCGCCCCGGGGCCTTCATGGGGGCCTGCGCCGATCGTGCGGTGGGACGGGGACCCGGAGGGTGACGTGCACGGTCTTGCCGCCGATGCGGGGGACCACCCTGACGGAGTCGCCGAGGTGGTGCATGATCTTCAGGCCGAAGCCGCCGGGACGGTCCAAGTCCGTGGGCTGGTGGACGTCGGGCATGTCCTCGCTGTCGTCGGTGACGGCGATGTCCAGAGACGCGCCGTCCTCGGTCAGGGCGAGCCGGCAGGGGCCACGGGTGTGACGGACGACGTTGGTGACGAGTTCGGACACGATCAGGACGGCGTCGGCCGTTCGGGGGTACGCGGCCGATTCCAGCCAGCGGGCCGCGGTCCGACGCGCGACGGCCGGGCTCCGCGCGTCCCAGGGCAGTTCCAGGGCCAGTCGCGTCACGCTGGGCGCCGAGGGTGAGGCGGTGATGGTCATGACTGCTCTCCGGGGGCGAGAACTTCCTGTGTGAGGGATTCGTAGCCGCCCCGACCACGGATGACGCCGGTGACCACGTGCGGCGGGGCGGCTGCCCAGTGCGGGGCCCGGCCGGCGTCTCCCAGCGTGGGCCGCTCGCCATGAGATTCGGCCGCCTCGCTTCATCCGCCGGGTGCCCTGCTCCGAATCCCTGATGACCCGCACGGCGAGACGGCCCTCGCGCATCACGGCATCGCTCGCCGAGCTCACAGAAGTCGATGAAACGAGGGAGGTGTGTCCGATGACCGCGTCCATACGTGCCCGCCGTCTGGTGGCGAGCGCCGCGGCGGCGGGACTGCTGGCCGGCGGCGCCGCACTCGGGATGTCCGGAACGGCGACCGCGGCACCCGCGCCCGCATCCGTCGCGACCGTGGTGGCCGGTGACCACCACGACCACCACGACCGGTGCGAGTGGAAGAAGGGGCACTGGGAGAAGAAGTGGGTGAAGGGCCACTGGGAGAAGAAGTGGGTCCACCACAAGACGTGGCACCCCGGCCACCACGACAAGCACGGTGACTGGCACAAGGGCTACTGGAGCCACGACCGCGCGTACAAGTGGGTCTACGTCCCCGCCCACTGGGACCACCACTGGGTGAAGGGCCACTGGGACTGCCACCACCGGTGACGGGTCGATCCACACTCCTGCCACAGTGAGGGCCGGGCACATGTGCCCGGCCCTCACTCTCCGGACGGCCTCGGTCCCGGCGGCTGGCGGGACCGAGGCCGATGCGAGCGGGAGCGGGTCAGACGGTGGCGGCCAGCCAGCCGATGGTCTCGGTGGTGTGCTTCCCGTCGCTCTTGGTGGCGCCGGCGTACACCTCGTTCAGACGGATGAGGAAGCCGCTGGTGGTGACGTCGTGGATGCGGATTCCGGGTGTCTCCGGGCCGTTGAACGTCTGGGTCAGGGGCAGAACGACGACGCTGGAGCCGGGCGGGAACGGCGTGGGGAACGTGACGCGGGTGAAGGTCGACGTGTTGCCGCCGGCCGTCTCGATCGCGTTGTCGGACTTCAGGTCGATCTTGCCGGTCTGAATGAAGCTCATCACTGACTTCCTGATCGAGGAGGTTGCGCGGCCGACGACGCCGGCCGACGCAAGGCTGCTCCGGCGGCCGCCCGAATATGCCGAGGTCATACGGATGAGTGATCGCGTTCCGGCCACGGTGGAAGGTCCGGCCACAGACCCGTCCGAGCCCGCCGCACGAAGGGCAGAAGGCGCGAACCCCCGGGTCAGATAAGGCCGGTTCGCCTGGCCACGCCCTCGGACAGCTTCATCCGCTCGTGTCCCTTCTCGCCGACCCTCTCCAGGACCGCGGCGACCAGTGACTCGACCAGGGCGAGCGCGGGCGTGAGACTGTCGTACGGCGAGCCCGACGTCACCTGAGTGGTGAAGACGACGTCCGCGTGGGCGGCGGCCGGCGAGAGCCACGGGTCGGTGAAGACGATGACCTTGCCCCCCCGCTCGCGGGCGAGTTCGGCGATGACGGTCTTGTCAGCCTCGTAGCGCCGGTAGTCGAACAGCACGGTGACATCGCGCCGTGCGAGCTGGGTGAGGAACGACGTCCGCTCGACGTCCCGGTCGGGGAGGAACTGCACCTGGTCGCGGAACTGCGTCAGGTGCAGGCCCAGGTAGTGGGCCAGGAGGTGGGTGAACCTGCCGCCCGCGACGTGGATGCGCCGGCGGGGATCGCTCAGCAGCTGCACCGCGTCGTCGAACTCGTGCGGAGCGACCTCGTCGAAGGTCTGCGACACCGCCTGCTGCACCACGGACAGGTCCGCCCCGAGCCGGGGGTCGGCAGTGTCTCCGGCCTGGTCCCGGGTGCCGTGCCGGTGCGCCTCGGAGTGCTCGTACAGGGTGATGGGGGAGGCCGTGCGCGCGTCGAGTTCGGCACGGAGGGCCGCCTGCAGGTCGGGGAAACCCTTGAAGCCCAGACGGGAGGCGCAGCGCAGGACCGTGGGAGCGGACACGGAGGCGCGATCGGCGATCGTGGCGACCGTCTCGAAGACCGCCGCCGGGTAGCCGGCCAGCAGGACCCGCGCGACCTTGCGCTCGGCCGGGCTCAGGTCTCCCAGCCTCTTGCGGATCTCGTCTGCCAGCGTGGTGCTGCTCATCGGGTGCCTCTCCGGTGTGTTCCGATCGCGGTGATCTGCCCGCCGCATCCGGCCGTCATCAGAACCTGATCAGCCTGCGTCGAATGTACCGCCTGTTACGCCCGCCATGCAGGGCCCCGAGTGACGGATCTGGCGGTGCGAGGGTGCGGATCGATCCGGCAGGGGTGGAGACGCGCCGCCGGACGAGGGTGTAATGGATGTTCCAGATCGCTCTTGAACTCGCCTCCTGTAATGAGGGATACTCGGGTGGACGGTTGCCGAGAGTGGCCGTCCGTGACGGGGAACGGGTGCGGAGGGGTGCGCCGATGAACGTACGAAAGGAAGCGGCCGCCCTGGCTCATGGCGGGCTCGGCACACTGCCCGAGGACCGGGCCGGGGCCATCGTCGAGGCCTGTCGTCCATGGCCGCACAGGCCGACGGCCGGCTCCGGAGCCCCCGCGGGCACCGGAGCCGGACGTCACGGACTCCCTCCTCCGCCGCGCGACCTGCGGCGGAGCGTCAGCTCTTGGTGAGCGTGCAGGCGTAGGCGGAGGATCCGGAACCGCTGTACGCCTCGATGTCGACGTAGTAGGTGCCGGTTCCCGAGGCGGTCCTGGTGAAGGCGACGGACTCGTCCGCGCCGGCACCGTTGTTGACGGAGCGCTCGAGAGTGCCGCCGGAGGAGTCGAGCCAATAGAGATCGGCGTCGTAGGCGCCGGGTACGGCGCACTGCACGGACGCGGTCTGACCCGAGCCGAGGCTCACCTTGAAGTAGTCGCGGTCGCTGGTCGACTTCATGGAGCCGTTGAGGGTGGTGGGAGAGGAGAGGGCGGTGGCGTCGTTCGCCGTGTCCCGGGTGTCGTTCGGTTCGGTCTCGGTGAGGCTGCCGCCCGACGGGGAGCCGCAGCTGCTCACCGGGGTGCCGCTGTAGAGGTTGGGGTCGGGGACCCCGTTGGTGACGCTGCGCAGGTAGTACCCGCAGGTGGGACGGTTCCTGAAGTCGAACGTCGTACCCGGGGCGAGTCGCCAGATCTTGAAGTTCGAGTAGGTCAGCGGCTTCCTGTCCACGGCCTGCTCGGGCTGGTGGTCGGCGAGGATCACGTAGGCGTCCTTGCCGTACTCGGTGGCCATGCCGTTGCGGTCGATGAACAGCGACCCGCCGCCCTCCTCGACTCCGACGGTCCAGGCCGCTCCACCCGAGGTCAGCCCGTCCTTCACCGCGCGGGCGGCGAACGCCATGCTCCTGCCCATGCGGTCACGCGTGGCGAAGTGGGAGTCGTTGATGACCCCTCCGTAGTCGCCCCACTGGAACATGCCCGTGGTGAAGCTGACGTAGCGGTCGTAGGGATTGGCCAGCGCCTCGCTGCTGGTCACGCTGCCGTTGCAGGCGTCGTAGACGACGGGGCTGTTGATGTGGTGTCCGGCGCTGCCGCCGCCGGATCCGCCGCCCTTCGCCACCACGGACTCCACGGAGGCTTCGAGCGCGGTTCCCTTCCAGGCGGCGTACCGGCACTGGTCGCCGCCGGCGAAGTACACGAACTCGGCGTTGCGTATGTCGGTGTTGACCTGGCTGTTGTTGCCGTCGCTCGCCGCGGTGAGGGTCCAGGTCGTACAGGAGTTGACTCCGGTCAGGCCCATGACGGTGTCGCACTCGGGCGTCTGGCTGCCGGAGCTCGGCGCCGAGCCGGCGAGCACGACCACGTCGATGCTGCCCGTCCCGCCGCGGATCTCCGCGATCGCCCGGTTCATGGAGGCGGCGACGACGCCACCGGCCCCGTTCATCGTGAACGCGGGGCCGTTCCACGACGTGCGGCTGACGTCGGCGGCCGAACCGAGCCGCACGCGGTTGGCGGCGGCGTCGGCGGGCTGCAGGGCGGTGACGGACATGGTCAGGGTCAGCAGTGTGACGGCCAGTGCCGGGGTGGTTCTGCGAGTGCGGGGTGACGTCATGACGCGCTCCAGTGGACGGAGGAATGGGGGCGGCACGGTGCTCACCGGCGCCGAAGAGGATCTCGGCCAGGCGTGACCCGGGCCGCCGGATTGGTAGCGGAACTTACAACCTGTTCCGCTGGAGCGGAAGATGTAAGGCCGACTCCGCCGTCCTGACCGCCTTGAGGCGCGCTCGATGCGGCTCTGAACTGCACCTATGTGCTCGCGCCTCCTCAGGGAGGGTCGCGTTACAGCAACGTAACGCGCGATACATCTAGTCAATCTGAACTTTCATCTGTAACTTCCGTGCTGTGAACCGGCGGCTCGAAACCGTCGGCCGAATTCCCGAGAGGTTCGACCCGATGAACGCTCGCGTTACCCGACGCCTCGCCGCTGTCGCCGTCACGACCACGGCGCTCGCCACGCTCGCCGCGTGCGGGGACACCGACCCCGCCCCGGCCGCCGCCGGAACCGTCACCGTCAGCGGAGTCCAGATCAAGAAGGACCCCGCGCTCCACGCGATGCTGCCGGACAGCGTCAAGAAGGCGGGGAAGGTCCGTGTCGCCACCGACGTGCCCTACCCGCCGTTCGAGATGTTCGTGAAGGAGGGCGGAACCGAACTGACCGGCCTCGACTACGACCTGGGCCAGGCCCTCGGCGGCAAGCTCGGCGTGACCTTCGCCTTCACTCCGCAGAAGTTCGACGGCATCGTCCCCGCGATTCAGGCCGGCAAGTTCGACGCCGCCATGTCGGCCATCACCGACAACAAGGAGCGCCAGCAGGTCGTCGACTTCGTCGACTACTCCCAGTCGGGATCCGGCATCCTCGTCGGCAACGACAACCCGGCCAAGATCGCCGACCTGGACGACCTGTGCGGCAAGAAGGTCGCCGTCCAGACCGCCACCAACCAGCTCGACCTCCTCAAGGAGCACCAGGCCGAGTGCGCCGAAGCGGGCAAGGGACGCATGGAGATCCAGACCTTCCCCAAGGACTCCGACGCGCAGCTCGCGCTGCGCTCCGGCAAGGTCGTGGCGCAGGTCCTGACGAAGCCGGCCGCCGGCTGGGTCGCCAAGACCGCCGACGGAGGCAAGGCCTTCGACCTCGTCGAGGACCCGGCCGCGCCGGGCGGCTACAACGCCTCGCCCAACGGCATCGCCGTCAGCAAGCAGCAGCCCGAACTGACCGACGCGATCCAGAAGGCCCTCCAGGCCCTCATCGACGACGGCACCGTCGACAAGATCTACGGCACGTACGGCGTCGCCTCGATCGCGCTCAAGGAAGCCACCAGGAACGCGGCGGTCGACTGACGATGACCGACACCTCGACCCCCCTCAAGGCGACCGCCACGGCCGAGCCTCCCGCCCAGGACCTCGAAGTGGTGCCGGTCCGCAACTACGGGCGCTGGATCGCCGCCACAGCGTCGATCCTGGCCCTCGTCGGGCTCGTCGGCTCCCTGGCGAAGAACGACAACCTGCACTGGGACGTCGTCGGGACGTACCTCTTCGCCGACCTGATCTTCGACGGCCTGGCGACGACGCTGTGGCTCACGGCCGCCGCCATGGCACTCGGCCTCGGCCTCGGAACCCTCATCGCGGTGATGAGGCTGTCCACGAGCCCCGTGCTCTACGGACTGGCCAACGCCTTCGTCTGGGTATTCCGCGGCACGCCGCTCCTCGTCCAGATCATCTTCTGGGGCTACGCGGCGGCGCTGTACAAGTACGTGAAGATCGGTGTCCCGTTCACCGACATCACCTTCTTCCAGGCCGAGACGAACTCCCTCCTCACCCCCGCCGTCGCCGCCCTGCTCGCGCTCGGCCTGAACGAGGCGGCCTACGCCTCCGAGATCGTCCGGGCCGGCATCCAGTCCGTCGACCACGGCCAGGCCGAAGCCGCACACTCCCTCGGCATGCGGCCCGCGCTCACCATGCGACGGATCGTCCTGCCCCAGGCGATGCGCGTCATCATCCCGCCGATGGGCAACGAGACCATCAACATGCTCAAGATGACCGCCTTGGTGTCGGTCATCTCCGCCCACGACCTCATGTCGAACATCCAGGACGTGTACGCGCAGAACTACCAGGTCATCCCGATGCTGGTGGTCGCCAGCCTCTGGTACCTCGCGCTCGTCACCCTGCTCGGCATCCCCCAGGCATGGCTGGAACGCCGGTACGGACGCGGCACCGCCCAGGGCGGCCGCGTCTCCCCGCTCCAGCGGATGCTGGGAGGAGCGGCGGGCCTGATCGGCAGGAACAGCAAGGAGACGAGCCGATGAACGCCCCCATGGTGCGCGCCGAAGGCGTGCGCAAGAACTTCGGGAAGCTCGACGTCCTCCAGGGGATCGACCTCACGGTCGAGCGCGGGCAGGTCTGCTGCCTCCTCGGTCCGTCCGGCTCGGGGAAGTCCACCTTCCTGCGCTGCATCAACCACCTGGAGAAGGTGGACGGCGGCAGACTCACCGTCGACGGGGAGCTCGTCGGCTACCGGCAGCACGGGAACAAGCTGCACGAACTGCGCGAGCGGGAGGTGGCCGAGCGCCGCCGCGACATCGGAATGGTCTTCCAGCGCTTCAACCTCTTCCCCCACATGACGGCCGCCGAGAACGTCATGGAGGCCCCGATCCGCGTGGGCCGGGTATCCAGGGACGAGGCCCGCGAGCGGGCACGGCGACTCCTCGCGCAGGTCGGCCTCGGCGACCGTGCGGGGCACTACCCGGCGCAGTTGTCCGGCGGCCAGCAGCAGCGCGTGGCCATCGCCCGGGCCCTGGCCATGAAGCCCAAACTCATGCTGTTCGACGAGCCCACCTCCGCCCTCGACCCCGAACTCGTCGGCGACGTCCTCGACGTCATGCGCGACCTCGCCGCCGACGGCATGACCATGGTCGTCGTCACCCACGAGATCGGCTTCGCCCGCGAGGTCGGCGACACCGCGGTCTTCATGGACCAGGGAGTCGTCGTCGAAGCCGGCGACCCGCGACACGTACTCGTCGACCCGGAGCAGGAACGCACCCGCGCCTTCCTCTCCAAGGTCCTGTGAGCGCGCCCCCGCGTCAGCGGCTCAGCGCGGAGCTGCTGACCCTGGCACAGGGACGCCGTGACCAGTACCTGACCGATCTTCGGGAACTCGTCTCCATCGACTCCGGCTCCTACAGCCCGGACGGCGTCAACAAGGTCGCCGACTGGGTCCAGGAACGCCTTCTCCGACTCGGGTTCGACGTCGAGCGCGTCCGCTTCCCGGTCGACCACCGCTACCGAGCCGGTGACGCGATCGTCGGGCGCAGGCGAGGTCGCCTCGACCCCGCAGGGAACGGGCGCAGGATCCTCCTCGCCGCGCACATGGACACCGTCTTCGACGACGGCACCGCGACCGCCCGCCCGTTCCACCTGAACGGCTCGATCGCACACGGCCCCGGAGTCAGCGACGACAAGGGCGGACTCCTGGCCGGACTCACCGCACTGGAGGTCCTCCAGGAGGCCTCCGTCCAGGACTTCGGAGAACTGGTGTTCCTCGCCACTCCCGACGAGGAGATCGGCTCACAGGTCAGCAGGCCCCTCATCGAGCAGACCGCGCGCGGCATGCACTACGGCCTCGGCCTCGAGTGCGCCCGCGAGAACGGCGACCTCGTCGTCGCCCGCAAGGGCGTCGCCGACTTCCGCCTGACCGTCACGGGCCGCGCCGCACACGCCGGGATCGAGCCGGAGCGCGGAGCCAACGCGGCCCTCGCCGCCGCCCATCTCACGGTGGAACTGCAAGGCCTCAACGGGCACTGGGACGACGTCACCCTCAACGTCGGCGTCGTCCGCGCCGGCACCCGCCCCAACATCGTGTGCCCCGAGGCCGAACTGCACATCGAGGTACGCGCCGCCACGGCGGCCGACATGCGGCGCGCCACCCGGGCCATCCACCGGGCCGCGGCCCACCCCGCCGTGCCCGGCACCGCGATCACGGTCGAGCAGATCGACCTCTGCCCGCCGATGGAGGACACTCCCGCCTCACGGCGCATGTTCGACGCGGCGCGCAAGGCGGCCTCCGACTACGGCGTGCGACTGGGAGCGGCGGCCACCGGGGGAGTCGGCGACGCCAACCTCATCGCCGGCACGGGAGTCCCCACCCTCGACGGCCTCGGCCCGGTCGGAGGCGCCGACCACACTCCCGGCGAATGGCTCGACACCTCCAGCGTTCCGCACCGCGTCGCAATGCTGGCCTGCCTGATCGCCTCCCTCGGCGCCGCCGGCAACGACTGACGGCGCGCCGAGCGGACCCCCGCCCCGGCCGCCCACCACCACACCGCCCACGGGTCGCTTCCCGCCGCCCCGACGCGACACGACCAGGCTTTCCTGCGGACGCCCCGCAGCCCCGGCCACCCCACCCGCACCGCCCACGGAGGCATCATGCGCGCACGTCCCCGACCCGCCCGCCGCGTCGTCCTCGCCGGCAGTACCGCCCTCGTCCTCGCCCTCCTCACCGCCACCCCCGCGGCGCAGGCGACCCCTGCCCGCCCCCACCACCCCGGCTCCCTCGTGCTGGTGGGCGGCGGGCTCAAGGACGACAACAGCCAGGTCTACGGCGAGATCATCCGGCGCGCCGGCGGCTCCACGGCCCGTATCGGCGTCATCACCGCCGCTTCGGTGCCCGAGAGCCAGGACCCCGACGCCGCGGACCCGGACCGGTGCAGCAACTCCGCCTGCAACGGCGCCTACTACGCCGACCTGTTCAAGAAGCACGGAGCCGCCGACGCGCAGTGGGTCCCCATCGACCTCGACCACCTCGCGAACGCGGACTCCGACAGCGTGGTCGCCCAGGTCAACGCCATGACGGGCTTCTTCTTCGGCGGCGGCGACCAGTACCGCTACGTCACCACGCTCCTCAACGGCGACCGGCACACGGACTCCAGAGTCCTCGCCGCCATCCGGGCCAAGCTCGCCCACGGCGCCGTCGTCGCCGGATCGTCCGCCGGCGCCCAGATCGCCTCCGGACGCGACATGGTCACCGGCGGAGAGTCCTACGAAGGACTCCGCGACGGCAGCAGCCCCGGCTACTTCGACGACGCGACCCGCCTCGGGTACCTCCCCCGAGGAGGCTTCGGCTTCCTGCGCTCCGGCCTCATCGACACCCACACCGGCGCCTACGGCCGAGAAGGACGCGCCCTGCGTCTCGCCGCCGACACCCACCACGACCGCGTCTACGCCCTCGAGGAGAACACCGCCCTCGTCGTCGACGACCCCGGCACCAGCCGCGAGCGGCTGTCCGTCCTCGGCCCCAACGGCGTCGCCGTCCTCGACCTGCGCCGGGCGCACGCCCGCGACACCCCGGCCGGCTGGTCCCTGCACAACGCCCGCTACTCCTACCTCACTCACGGCGACCGGTACCTCGCCCGCACCTGGTCCGCAGTCCCGGCATCCGACAAGAAGCGGCTGGTTCCCCGCGACACCACCCCCGTACCGGAGAACCCCGACGTCTTCTTCTCGGCGGCCAACCCCGACGGCAGGCCCTACGCGTTCCGCAGCACCGCCCGCGCCCTCGCCGTACGCACCCAGAACCGGGCCACGGCGACGACCTACGAGACGCAGCCGGGCTTCACCGTCACCTTGACCGAGGCCCAGGGATTCACGGCGTGGTCCGCCACCGAGACCGACCCGCAGACCCTGATCGGCCTGCAGATCGACATCACGCCCAAGTAGCCGACGCCGTGCTCCGCGAGGCCTGGACGACCGGCCTCGCGGAGCCGAACCGCGCCACGCTCAGGAGCCGCGGCCCGCGCCGTCCCGACACCGAGGACCCTGACGTCACCCCGCACGAAACGGACGCCTTCCCCATGCTCCACCGCCCCCTCGCCGACGACATCCGGACGCGCCTCGGCACGCTCAGCCCGGCGGAACGCCGAGTGGCCCGCACCCTCCTCGCCGCCTACCCCTCCCTCGGCTTCGAGACCGCCGCCGCGATCGCCGAACGCGCGGGCGTCAGCGCGCCCACGGTCCTCCGCTTCGTCGCCCGCCTCGGTTTCACCGGCTTCCCCGACTTTCAGGCCGCGCTCCGCCGTGAACTCGACGAACGGAACGCCTCGCCCCTCTCGCTCTACGAAACGGCCCAGGGATCCGCCCCGTCCGATTCCACCGACGGGCTGGTCAGCCGGACCAGCGACGTCCTGAGCGGAGCCCTCGCCACGACCCTCGCGGAGATCCCGCCGCACGACCTGCAGAGCGCCATCGGGCTGCTGTCCGACCGGAAGCGTCGCGTCACCCTGCTCGGAGGCCGCTTCACCCACCTGCTGGCCCAGTACCTCGGCCTGCACCTCATGCAGCTCCGCCGGGACGTCCGCTTCCTCCCCGACCGTGACGTCGAACGCACCGCCGCCCTCGCCGCTCTCGGCCGGCGCGACGTCGTGGTCGTCTTCGACTACCGACGGTACGAGGAGAACAACCTGGCCGTCGCCCGGCTCACGCAGGAGAACGGCGGCAAGGTCGTCGTCTTCACCGACGCGTGGCTGTCGCCGGCCGCCACCCACGCCGAGGTCGTCCTGTCGAGCCGGGTCGACACGCTGTCCCCCTACGACAGCCTCGTCCCCACGCTCGCCGTCGTCGAGACGGTCGTCGCCGGACTCGTCACCGCCCTCGGCACCGACGCGCACGAGCACATGCAGCACAGCGAAGACGTCGCCCGCCGGATCCATCTCGTCTGACACGCCGAGGCGCGCGAAGACGCCGGGCCTGAAGGACTCCATCCGGGCCGCCCTCCAGCCCCTCATGGACGACGGCTCCTACGAGAAGATCCTCATGAAGTACAACGTCCCCGGCACAGCCATCCCGAAGGCGACGATCAACGCCTCGCTGGACTGACCCTGCCGCCGTAGCCGTCCCGGAGAGCCGCGCCGCGGGCAGGAGAGGCCGGGGCGCGGCTCACGCCCGCGAACGAAGGAAGGCCCGGCCGGCGCGGCCGAAACGTGGGCCCGGAGGCTCGCGAATTCCCCCTGGATCAGTCCTCGCTGCTCCACTGCCGGCCCGGCGCGTAGGAGCCGAAGCTCCACTCGTGGCCTTCCGGATCGAGCACGCGTGCCCGTCTGCTGCCCCAGTCGGTGTCCTCGGGCGCGAGGACGGATCGTCCGCCCGCCTGGACGGCCCGGTTGTAGAGGTCGTCCACGTTCCGGGTGACGAGATACAGCCCGCCACCGGTGGAGTCGCCCTTGAGCGCGGGAACGTCGTAGGCGGCGTTCGAGGTGGCGAGCATGACGACTGCCTGCCCGAGGCGCAGCTCGGCATGGACGATCCGGCCGTTGTCGTCGGCCTGCCGCGCGACGCTCTCGAAGCCCAGGTGCTCGAGCCAGCGCATTCCTGCGGGTGCGTCGTCGAAGCTCAGATAGGCGTGCAGTGTCACATGCGGTTCCATGGCCGAGAGCTCCTCTGCTTCCGCGTCGCCAAGGCCGTAGCCGTCGAACACCGGCTGGCGGCGAACCGCCAGGGCGGTGCTTCCGATGACTCTTCCGCCGACGCTCGCGTCCGGATGCACCGCACCGCAATCCGGGAGGTCCTCGTGCTCCGCCGGCCAGGGCCGTGCAGAAGCCTCGGATGTCCCCACCGAGTGGGGGTCCGACTGCCCTCCGCGCCTGTGGCATCGTCGTACTCATGATCGAGCCGTGGCCGACCCGGCTGCTTCGAGGGGGCGGGAAGGCCCGGAACAGGGGGAACAGCATGGTTCACAGCCGGATCGAGGTCTCGTCGGGGGACAGGCAGCGCATGTGCTGGAAGCTCGGCGGGGCCGGGTGGGCGACCTGGTCGTGGTCCGTCGGCGGTTCGGAGCAGACGGTTCTCGCCTCGTACGTGGGGCCCGTCTGGCCGGTTTCATGGAGGGTGTCCGGGCTCTGCTCCTGGGATGCGGAGCTACCTTCGTGACGTTCTTCGATGAGCCGAACGGGACACGCGTCTTCTTCAACCAGTCGGAGAACCTGGTCTTCGTGCAGATCGTGGCGTACGCGCATCTGCGTGAGCCGTCGACCTGGTGGTCGGACGGGAAGCTGGTGTGGGCCGATCGCGTACCGGTGGAGGCGTTCGTCGACGCCTTCCTGGTCATGATCGAGGAACTGCTCTCCGAGCACGGAACCGACGGCTACAGGAGGCGCTGGGGCTCCGACTTCCCCGCGTCGGAGTGGGCGGCGCTCCAAGCGGCGCACAGCTCTCGCGCACTCTAGATCAGCCGTACCGTCGCCAACCGACGGCCTCTGGCCGGGAGTTCAGCCGGACCCGTCCGACGCGGCCGGAACGACGGAACCAGGGGCCGCCAGGGCCGCGAGCTCCAGGGACCGCAGCATCGCCTCCCAGTCCGCCGGCACGTGCTCGGCCGTGGTGGCGGCCGCGTCCAGCACCTCCTGGATCTCGGCGGCCGTCAGGCCGCGCGTCTCGGCCGCGGCCAGCAGGCCGTCCGCCCGGCCGCGGGGCAGGCCGCGCTCCGAGGCGATGAGATCGCGCAGCAGCTCCTCGCGCACCGCGAAACGGCTCATGCCGCAGTCGAGGCCGTCGTCGTCCAGGCCGGCCGGATAGGGCGCACGCGCCCACGCGCCGTTCTCGTACCAGTACACGCAGCCCAGCTCCCCGCCCTCCAAGAGCGAGCGAAGGTGCTCGTACGGCAGCCAGTCCGGCGCCTGCGCCAGCATGTCGACGGCGGGCTTGTGCCACTTCACGGCGCTGGACTCGTCCTCGCCGTACAGCAGGTAGCGCCCCTCACCCAGCCGCTCGAACGTCCACCGGGTGCTGCCGCGATCGTCGAGGTGCAGACCTCGGTCGTCGATCCACGTGCCACCGCGGTGCACGCCCCGTGCCTCGGCCCCGGCCGTGGCCTCCAGCACGGCGACCAGGGCCCAGCGCGCCCAGAGCACATCGGCTGCGGGCAGGTTCTCCGGCCGTCCGGGCCTATCGATCGCCATTCCGTCCCCCAGTCCGTCCCGTACTCGTACAGCGCCGCGTCACGGCAGCACCATGATCGTAGAACAGCTCCGCTGCCACCCGCATCCGTCCGTCCCGGGCAGGCCGAACAACCTGAGGACAGCGCTCGTACGCGGCAGTGAAGGCGACTGCACGGCGGCGACGGATGCCGATCTCTCGCAAAGCGTTCCGCCGATGCGACGGGTGAGCGATTCCTTACGGAGGACCACCGATGATCGTCAAGAAGCTTCATGAAGCCGGACTGCGCAGTGAACACGCCTACGCGGCTGCCCTGGGATCGATCGTGCTGACCGGTGGGGGATATTCGTCGGGGAATGGGCACCGACGTTCTTCGGCCTCGGACTGGCTCTGGCCACCTACGAGCGAAGCGAGACCGAGTTCCCGTCCACGTTCGACCCGGCCCACTGACACGACAGCACCGGTATCGCGACGGGGCCTGTGATGTGCGGCGGCCGCCTGAGGGCGCACTGAACCCCGCCGGCCGCTCCGGCCCCGTTCGCGATCCGCTCCACCCTGTCGTCGAGAGACGCCGGCGCTCAGCCAGGCGCACCCGAAAGCTCCAGCAGGAGGGGAGTCGCAGGCATGGAATCGGAAAGTCCGGCGATCTCGGCCGAGCGCCTCGTACGGCGCTTCGGCAGCCTCGTGGCTGTGGACGAGGTGGACCTCGCGGTGCACGCTGGAGAGATCTACGGATTCATCGGGCCCAACGGTGCGGGAAAATCCACGCTCACCCGCGTGCTCTGCACTCTGGCGGCCCCCTCGTCCGGCAGAGCCACGGTCGCCGGACACGACGTCGTCACGCAGGCCGACCGCGTGCGACTCCTCATAGGCGCCGCGCTCCAGGAGGCGGCGCTGGACGACCGGCAGACGGGGGCGGAGATGCTGGCCCTGCAAGGGCGCTTCTACGGTCTCTCCCGCGCTGCCACGCGCACCAGAGTGGCCGAGCTGACCGACCTCATCGACATAGGCGACGCCCTCGGCAGGCGCGTGGGAACCTACTCCGGCGGCATGAAGCGGCGTCTCGACGTGGCACTGGCCCTGGTCCACCGCCCCGTCGTCCTCTTCCTCGACGAACCCACCACGGGCCTCGACCCCGCGAGCAGATCGAGGGTCTGGCAGGAGGTGCGACGCCTGAACACCGAGCTGAACATGACGGTGTTCCTCACGACCCAGTACCTGGAGGAGGCCGACGCACTCGCCGACCGCGTAGGCATCATCAGCCACGGCAAGCTCGTCGCCGAGGGAACACCCGAGGAGCTCAAGCGCTCCATAGGCGACGACGTCATCACCGTGCGGCTGACGGGTTCTCCCGAGACGGCCCGGCACGCACTGCGATCGCTCCCCGTCGTACAACGGGTCGAGGCCGTCGGGACCACGCTCACCGTCAGCGTCTCCGACGGGCCCGCCGCGATCACGCCGGTGGCCGTCGCCCTGTCCGAACTCCCCGATCTGGACGTCCGGGAGATCTCCCTGCGCCGGCCGTCCCTCGACGACGTGTTCCTCTCGGTCACGGGGGAGCACCTCTCCCCGCCGGGCGCAGCGACCCTGGAGGACGAAGCCGCCTCCGCATCTCCCGGAGGTCGCACATGAGCGTCCTCCCCACACCGCGTACCGTGCCCCGCGAAGAGGCACGCAGAGCCGGGTTCGCCAAGGACGTCGTCTCCGTCTCCATCCGAGCGCTGCGCTCCATACCGCGCGACCTCGAGACGGTCGTTCCCGCACTGATCGTCCCCGTGTTCTTCTTCGTCGTGAACATCGGCGCCCTGGAACCGGTGGCCGAATCCAGCGGCGTCACCGACTTCAGGGCCTTCCAGCTGCCCGTCGCCATCGTCTTCGCCGTGACCGGAATCTCGCGCGCGAGCGGGCTCGTGACGGACATCAGCGGCGGCTACTTCGACCGGCTGCTCCTCACCCCGCTGCACCGGACCACCCTGCTCATCGGCCTGATGGTCGCCGATCTCGCTCTCGTCATGGCCCTCTGCGTCCCCGTTCTGATCCTGGGATTCGCCGTGGGAGTCGAGTTCGTCACCGGTGTGCTCGGCGTGATCGTGTTCATCGTCGTCTCGGGCCTCTGGGGGCTGGCCTTCACCGGATTCCCCTACGCCATCGCGCTCCGGACCGGCAGTCCCGGCGCGGTCAACTCCTCCTTCCTGCTGTTCTTTCCCTTCGCCTTCCTCACCACCGCGTTCCTGCCCCAGCAGGCGCTGACCGGCTGGCTCGCCACGGTCGCCGACTACAACCCGGTCACCTATCTCCTCGCCGCCCTCAGGTCCCTGCTGACCGAGGGCTGGGTCTGGTCCGAGCTGTGGCCGGGCCTCCTTGCCATCCTCGGCGTGGGCGCCGTCAGCTTCACCCTCGCCTTCACCGCCCTGCGAGGACGGGTCGCCCGGGGCTGAGCCTCGGTGCGGAACCCCTGGTGCGACCCGAGGCCGGGGCACACGGCCAGGTGGGCCGCCCGCAGCACCGGCCGTCGACCCGGGCCCACCCCGGGACTACCAGTTGGGTTCGAGGCCCGGCACGTTGGCCGGCAGCGGCAGCTCGCGGGGGTGGACGAGGTAGACCACGCCGCCACCGCCGGACGCCGACAGCCAGACGCGTTCGAACTCCCCGCGCGGGTAGATCCGGCGCACCTCCTCGTCGGTGGCCGACAGCGGGTCGTTGACCACCACGTCCCCGTCGGCCGTGAAACCGCAGACGATCTTGATGCTGCCGGCCGGTGAGAAGCCCGCGCCCGCGAGTTCGCCGATGCGGAAGCTCTGCGCCGTGGCGATCGGGATGCCCGCGCTGATGAAGCGTTCGAGCTCGTTCAGCGAACGCAGCCGCGTGACCATCCCGTCGAGCCCGTAGCGAGCGGGATGGGCGGCGTTGAAGGCCCAGTTGCCGCACCCCTTGTAGGCGTAGTCGTAGACCGCCCGTGCGGTGAAGTCGACCTGCGGCGCCGTGTCCGCCGGGTCGATCCACGTCATCTCCGCGTCGGCCGGACCGTGCCCGAAGTACTCGACGAGCATCGAGGTGCAGGCCGGGGCCGACCAGGCCTCCCCGCCTCCGTCCCACTGCGGACTGTGGCCGGTGTGCAGTTCCTGGGATCGCCGCGGGACGTCGAGGACCGTGCCCCACGCTCCGGCGGGACCGCTCACCGGCTGTCGGTGGTCGGGAGGCGTCGACGAGGCGGCGAGGTGGAAGGCCCGCACGACGGGCCCCTCCGAGGCGTCGCGGGTCCGCGCGAGCCGGACGTCCAGCTCGTAGGCCCGTACGGGACGGCCGGGTGCCGCCACGAACACGTCGACGTCCACCGCTCCGAACGGGCCCGCCTGGCCGGGCACGGTGGTGCGGTGCACCACCTCGTCGCCCGAAGCCCAGTGCGCCATGACGTACCAGGGAGAGACGTCCCCCTCCGCGTCGCGTACGCGCAGCCTGACCATCAGGCGGGTCCCGGCGGGTGTGAGCGCCGTCCACGAGGGGATCAGCTCCTCGGCCGGGAACGGCAGCTCGCGCCAGCCGGTCGAGCAGGTCGCGTACTGCCATCCGAGGGCGGCGTGACCGTGCTGGTCCACGAAGGTCTCGTCGCCCTGGACGGACTCCAGGCGCAGGGCGCCGTCCGACCACGCCGTGCCTCTGAGGACGACGTCGTCGAAGTGACGGGCTTCCGACCAGCGGTGGAGCACCGCCCGAGGCAGGGTCGGGTCGTCGCGTCGCCCACGGTTCTCGGCTGTCACGGTCTTCCTGCCGCTCTCTCGTAGCTCCGGTGCGACCCAGTCCGATGCCGGTGCCGGGGCGGGGCCCACATGGTAACGGCCCCGAGTTCCCGGCCAGCAGCTCCGAGCCGCCCCTGAATCGGCCCTCGTCCCACACGTTCCTCCTTCGGGCCGTGCTGTCGACGGGGAGACGACGGGCCGCGCAGCGGTCCGAGGACGACCGCGACCGGAGGGGCGGGCGCCGCGGGCGCGCGCCGGTGACGAGGCCGCGGCGACACGGTAGGTTCCGGCCGGTGAGGAGACGATCGACACGATGTCCAGGCCTTCCCCGCCGGGCTGGACAAAGGGTTGTTGCCGCCGCGGGAGGGCGAGGGCGAGCATGGGCCGCGGCGCGTCCACCGCGACCCGATCCGCGCCGCCCTCGTGGCGGCCCGGCTGTCGGCGGCGACCGCGCGGACCGTCCGGTCCAGGGGGACAGCACGCGCCCGTCCTGGCCGCGCCACGATCCCGGACAGGGCGGTGTTCGTCCGCCACCCCTGTCGCCACCTCGCCCGCGGAGGCCCGCATGTCACCGAAACGCACCGCCGGTTCCACGCCCCTGCCCGCCCCCGGTCGCCGCACGGTGCTCGCCGCCATCGCGGCGGCCGGCTGCACCACGGCCCTGCCGTCCATGACGGCCCACGCCGCGGCTCCCCCCACCGACTCCCTCGCGCCCGTCGAACGACAGATGCGGGGCATGTGGATCGCGTCCGTGGTCAACATCGACTGGCCCACGCGCACCGGCCTGGACGCCGCCGCCCAGCGTGCGGAGTTCACGCGGCTGGCGGACGACGCCCTCGCCTGGGGATTCAACGCCCTGTTCGTCCAGATCCGTCCGACGGCCGACGCCTTCTGGCCCTCGCCCTTCGAGCCGTGGTCGCAGTGGCTCAGCGGAACGCAGGGCCAGGACCCCGGCTACGACCCGCTGGCCTTCATGGTCGAGACGGCCCACACCCGCGGCCTCGCGTTCCACGCCTGGTTCAACCCGTACCGCGTCTCGATGCAGCCCGACCCCGCCGCGCTGGTTCCCGAGCACCCGGCCCGCACCCACCCGGAGTGGACCGTCTCCTACGGCGGCAAGCTCTACTACGACCCCGGTGTGCCGGCCGCGCGCCGCTTCTGCCAGGAGGCCATGCTCGACGCCGTCAGGCGCTACGACATCGACGGCGTCCACTTCGACGACTACTTCTACCCGTATCCGGTGGCGGGTTCCGATTTCCCCGACGACGCGACGTTCCGTACGTACGGCGCGGACCACGCCGACAAGGCCGCCTGGCGCCGCCACAACGTCGACCTCATGGTCCGTGAGATGCGGGACGCCGTACGCGCCGTGCGTCCGGACGCGCTCTTCGGCATCAGCCCCTTCGGGGTGTGGCGCAACGCGACCACGGACGCCCGGGGCTCCGCCACCGCCGCCTTCCAGTCGTACGACGGCCTGCACGCCGACACCCGGGGCTGGGTCGAGCGGGGATGGCTCGACTACATCGCGCCGCAGGTGTACTGGCACATCGGACTGCCCGTGGCCGACTACGCCGTCCTCGCACCCTGGTGGGCCGAGGTGGTACGCGACACCGACACGGAACTGTGGATCGGGCAGGCCGTCTACAAGTCGGGCGCGGCGGGACAGCCGGCTCCCTGGCAGGACGGCGGGGAACTCACGCGCCACCTGACGCTGAACGCCACAATCCCCGAGATCGGCGGCGACCTCTTCTTCAGCGCCAAGGACGTCCGCGAGGATCGCGTGGGCGACTTCGCGGCCATGCGACTCGCCCACTGGGGGCAGCCCGTCCTCGGCCCGCTCCCGGCCCGGCTGGACAAGGGCCCGCTCCCGGCCCCGCCCACCGTCGAGGTCCGGCGGGAGGCCGGCACCGGCGCCGCCACCCTGCACATCACCGCACGCACCCACGGCCGCGGCGACACCCCCTTCCAGTACGCGGTCCACCGCTTCCCCGGCAGGCCAGGGCACCGCCCCGACCGCGGGAGCGGCACCCTCGTCGCCGTGGTGCCCGGCGGGAAGCACGCCGTCTACCGCGATTCCGCGGCACCGGCCGCGTGCTGGTACGCGGTGTCCGCCGTGGACCGGGTCCAACGGCAGGGCAGGATGTCCCGCCCCGCCTCCTGACAGGCCCGGTCGTCGCCGGCCGCTCCCCGCGCGGGGAGCGGCCGACGAGCCGTGCGGGGAACGGCGGGCCACCGTGCGGGGAGCAAGCGGCCACCGCGCGGGGAGCGGCCGACGAGCCGCGCGCCCCTCCTGCGTTCCCGGTGGCCAGGACGCGGAACGTTCACCGCCCGGGCCTGGACATACGGTCGACAGGCGGAGTCCCTTCCTGGACCATGCGTCCCATGCCTCTCACCGTTCGCGATCTGCTGGCCATTCCCTCCCTGCGTCTGCGCCTGGTGGCCGGCGGTTCGGGCCTCGGCAGAGTGGTCGAGGCTGCGCACGCGACCGAGAACACCCGCCCGGCCTCCTGGCTCGAAGGCGCCGAAGTGGTCATGACCAGCGGCCTGTTGCTGTCGGCGGACGCGTCCGACTGCTCGGCGTACGTCGAAGAACTCACCTCGGGCAAAGCCGCCGCCCTCATCGTGGGCGTGGGCCCCGGACTGCCCCTGCAGTCGGTGCCGGACGCCCTCAGCCGGCACGCCGAGCACCTCGGAATGCCCCTGCTCACCGCGCCCGCGAGCGTCTCCTTCGCCTCCATCACCAAGGCGGTGTTCGGGGCGCGCGCGGCCGAGGAGCGTCGCCTGCTGGAGCGCACCCTGCGCACACAGCGCCGCCTGTCGTCGGCGGCGGCCTCCCACGACGGGCTGACGGGGCTGCTCTCGTCCTGGTTCCAGGCGGTGAACTCGAGCGTGGCCGTATGCGACCCCTCGGGGCGGCTCCTCGGCTCCGCCGGAACCGACGGGCAGAAACTGCTGACCGACGCCGCACCCGTCATCGACACCGTCTCCCTGCACGGGCTGCGGGGAAGCGGCGGTGCGGACCTGCCGTGCGGCAAACTCGTGGTGCAGCCGCTCGGCACCACGCGCCTGCGAGGCTTCCTCGTCCTCCTCGACGCGGACTCACCGGAGGCCCGGTTGCTGATCAGCGTCCTCGTCTCGCTGCTCTCCGTCGAACTGGAACGCCGCCACCTGGCCGACGAGCCGCAGCGCCGTCGCCGGGCGGCCCTGCTCGCCAGGCTGTTCCACACGGACGTCACGGCGGACCAGGCACGGGCCCTGCTGCGCACCGCGGACGTCCCCTCCGCGACCGTCCGGGCCGTGGCGGTGCGGGCCGCCGGCGAACCGGTCGAACTCGCGGCGGACCTCGCCCTGGCGGTGCCGGGGGGACTCGCCCGCGTGACGGGCGACACCGTCGAGATGGTCGTCTCGGAGGAACTCGACACGACGGCCGTGCTCGGCCGGTTCGCGCCGGGCCGCCCGGCGGGGATCGGTCCGGCGGTCGCACCCCAGCACGCGGCCCTCTCCCTCCGGCAGGCCATCGCGCTGCTCTCCTCCAGCGCGGAGCTGGGACGCCCCGTCAGCGCCTCGGAGGCGGGGTCCGTCAGACTCCTGCTCAGCCTGGGCAGTCCCGCGACACTGGCGGCCTTCGCCGACACGGTACTGGCCCCGCTCGACGCCGCCGACCCCGTCGGCGAACTCACCGAGACGCTCCGTGTCTGGCTGGAGACGAACGGCTCCTGGGCGGAGACCTCCACCCGGCTCGGCCTGCACCGGCACACGGTCCAGAACCGCATCGAGAAAGTGGCCAGACTGACGGGAAGACAGCAGGACCGCGCTGAGGACCGGATCGACCTCTGGCTCGCACTGACGGCACGAGCGGTCGGCACCCCCGCGCCCCATCAGCGGAGACACCGCAACGCCGTCCCCCAACAGGGCTGAACAGTCGAAGCCGCCCGTGAGCGGATCGACATTCCGTCCATGTCCAGGCGCCCGCCCCCCTTCCTACCGTACGCCTGCCGGTCGAGCCGGCACGGAACACGGCCGCGGCGGTCCGCCCTCCCCCGGGGGAGGGAGTCTGTCGAGGCCGGCGGAGCCGACAGGCGTGCGATCGGAACCCGGGTCGGCACACGTGTGCCGCGTCGCGTCCACGGGGGACGAGGGCAGCGAACCCCGGCGGCCACCGGTCCGTGCTCCACACGTGTGATCCGTGCCGGTGGACCGCCCCACCCCCACCCGTCAGACAGGAGAATCAGCATGAGAATCCGGTCCGTCCTGACAGCGCTGGCCCTCGTCCTCGGCGCACTCCTCGCACCCGGCGTCGGCGTCCTCACCGCCGCCGGCGAGGCCCACGCGGTCACCAAGATCAGCCACGCCACGGCCACCTCGATGTTCCGCTCCTCCGGGATCACCTGGTCCTCGTCCGGCGGCTGCTCCAACCGCAACGTCGCCACCTGCACGTCCTTCGACCAGCTCAACCTCGCCACCGCCCAGGGCGCCCAGACCCTGAAGAGCGCCAGCGGCTGCGCCCTGAACATCACCGGCGGCACCGAGACCGGCCACGCGAGCGGCACCTACTCCCACTGGAACGGCTACAAGCTCGACTTCGGCAAGGCGACCTGCCTCACCAACTACGTGAAGAACACGTTCACGTACATCGGCGTCCGCGGCGACGGCGCACCGCAGTGGAAGTCCGGCGCGGGCAACGTCTACGCCGACGAGGGCAACCACTGGGACGTGACCTTCTACAACTGCGGCGGCTGCTGACCCACCTCGCGATCCGCACGCGCGCCGGCCCCACGACGGGTCGCCGGCCTCCGGAGCCGGACCTGACGCCCTCCGCCGAACGCACCGCTCGGCAGCAGGCGACACCGGCTCCGGAGGCGCATGCGGGCGACGTGATCTCCCGCGCCCGCATGTCGCGACCGCCGGAGAGGGGTGCCGTGCGCACCCTGGAAGCCCCGACCGCACGGACCGGGGCACGCATCACTCGACCATCCGAGCGGCTTCACCAACTCACCGCATCTGGAGCAAAGTTGACCCAGGACCTCTCCCGCCGCGTCGCGCTGCGCGCGGCAGTCGGCAGCGCACTGGTACTGCCCGTCGTCCAGGCGGGCGCCGCCCAGGCCTCCAGCCCCCTTCCGCCGACGGAGCGCGGACAGGCCCCCGTGACCCACCCCCGGGACCCCGGCGCCGTCTACGGCCCCGAGGCCGCCCGCACCGCGCACGCCGAACCGCTCAACGCCGCCGTCGAGTGCGCCACGGCCCGTGGGGAGCACCGCTGATGGCCACCTTCGTGACCCGCGCCCAGTGGGGCGCCCGAGCGGCCCGGAGCACCAGCGGCAACATCACCCCCGCGCAGGGCGGCGTGGTCGTCCACCACGTCGACGCCGTCAAGGTGGCCAGGGCCGACCACGCCGACTGCGCCGCTCAGGTGCGAGGCATCCAGAACTACCACATGGATGCGAACGGCTGGTCGGACATCGCCTACAGCCACCTCGCCTGCGTCCACGGCTACCTCTTCCAGGGCCGTGGCGAGTACGTGCGCACGGCGGCGCAGGGCACGACGCAGGGCAACGACGACTGGTACGCGGTCTGCGCGCTGACCGGCGGCACCAGCGGCGACTACGACGCCATCACGAGCCAACTGATCGACGCCGTCCGCTACGGCATCAACCGTCTGCGCTCGTCCGGGGGAGCCGCCCAGGCCATCACCGGTCACCGGGACCACCACGCGACGGAATGCCCGGCCGCCCTGTACGCCCGGGTCGTCAGCGGCGAGGTCAATCCCGGCGGCGGCCCCCTGCCGTACCCCGGGGTCACCTTCCGCCAGTCCCCGGCCACCGTGCACGCGAGCGTGGCCACCTGGCAGCAACGCATGAACACCGCCCACGGCTTCGCCCTCACCGTCGACGGCCAGTACGGCCCGGGCTCCGACGCGGCCTGCCGCACCTTCCAGTCCCGCAAGGGCCTCACCGTGGACGGCCTGGTCGGCCCGATCACCTGGGGCGCGACGTTCGCCTAGGCGCACCCCCGGCCCGCCGCGGCCGACCCCCGGACGCCCACCGACCACAGCGCGGGGGCGTCCGGACCCGCGCCCGGCGCGGGAGGCCGTCAGCCGGCGATGCCCTCCAGGAGGAGCAGGCGCGCACAGACGGGCGACCCGCGGCCGGCGGGCCTCACGTCGAACAGCCTGGCGGGCCCGCCCACAGGACCCCCGGGGCGCACACCCGCCCCCGCGCGCCGCACGGGTGCGATCCGGACATTCCCCGTTCGGGGCGGCCGGCGGCGCAGGCCGTCGGCCTGCTTCGCCTTCGGCGGGACGCACCGGATCCGGCCGAGGCGCCCCGGAGTGCGCCCCCTGTGCACCCGGTGCTGTGTTCCGCCCGGGGCGGCAAGGGCAGAGGGGTGGGGGTGATGGCTCGCGTCGTGCACTCCTGGCACGGCGGAGAACCGAAGGGGTGGGAATGATACGCGTGACGGTGGTCTACGAGGCGCAGCTGCTGCGGACCGCGCTGGTCGAGATGCTCAGGTCGGGCGGGGTCGCGGTGGTCTCCTCGCTGCCCCGATGGCCGCACGGCCCGGCGACGGAGGTGTCCGAACCCGACGTGTACGTGGCGGACGCCGCGTGTCTGCCGTCCTCGGGGTTGCGGCCCGTGACCGCAGCCGCACCGTCCTCGGGCGAGGGGCCGGGTGTCCGTCCCGCCCTGCTGGCCCTCGTCGCAGGCCAGCGGCCGGGGGTGCTGCGGCGGGCCCATGCCGCGGGCGCGAGCGGCTTCGTCGACCAGAACGCCCCGAAGTACCGATTACTGGAGGCCGTGCACCGTCTGGCTCAGGGAGAGCGGTACATCGACGACACGCTCGCGCTCGGGTTCCTCCAGGCCGCGGAGATGCCCCTGACCCGGCGTGAGCTGAGCGTCCTCTCGCTGGCCGCCGACGGAGCGCCGGTCGCCGAGATCGCCGCGACGCTCTTCCTGACCAAGGGCACGGTCCGCAACTACATGGCGAGCGTCATCCGGAAGGTCGGTGCCCGTAACCGCGTGGACGCGATCCGGATCGCCCAGGGCGCCGGCTGGACCTGAGCACGCCCGCGGTGGCCGCGGGGCGCCGCCCCCTCACTCCCGACCCTGGTTCCAGTGCCCCACCAGATCACGGTAGAGACCGGAACGCGCGAGCAGCTCGTCGTGCGTTCCGTGCCGGGCCCGGGTGCCGTCGAGGACGAGGATCCGGTCGGCCCGGAGCGCGGACGACAACCGGTGGGCGACCACGACCAGGGCCCCCGGCCGCGCACCGAGGGCCCGCTCGGCCCTGGCCTCCGCGACGGGGTCCAGGTGGCAGGTCGCCTCGTCCAGCAGGAGGAGCGGGGCGGGGGCCAGGTGGGCGCGCCCCAGCGCGATCAGCTGGCGTTCGCCGAGGGACAGGGCGTCGGGCGTCAGCGTGCGGTCGAGCCCGCCCGCCCGCTCGACGAGCGGTGCCAGGCCGAGCGCTTCCACGGTCCGGTCGACGGAGGCCTGGTCGGCATCGGGCCGCAGGTACCGCAGGTTCTCCCGCAGGCTGCCCGTGAAGACGTACGCCTCCTGGGGGATCAGCGCACGCAGAGAGGTGCGTTCCGACGGCGGGCACGCGGCGACGGCACGCCCGAAGAGCCGTACGTCGCCCCGCTCGGGGGTGAGCAGGCCCGCCGCGACGTGCAGCAGGGTCGACTTGCCGATCCCGCTCGGGCCGACGACGGCGAGGTGTTCCCCCTGCCCGACGGTCAGTTCCAGCGCGTCCAGCACCGGGTGTGCGCCGGGGCCGTACGCGGCGCGCACGTGGCACAGCTCCAGTGCCGCGGCCGTCCGGGCCGTACGGCGCGGGCCGGGCGGGACGGCGGCGGAGGCCGGGGGAGGGAGCGGGGGCAGCGGCCGGGTGAGGCGGTCGAGGACGACGAAGAGCCGTGCTCCCGCCGCGCCCAGGACGGTCATCAGGGTGTGCAGCGCGGGCAGGAGCGCCTGGAGGACATAGGTGAGCGCACCCACCACGGCGCCCGCCGTGACGCCCTGACGGAGGAGCCACGGCGTCGCGACGAGCAGCAGGAGGACCGGCAGCTGCCCCGCCGTCGCCACCGAGAACGTGCGGACGGACGCCCAGCGGGCCAGGGCGCGCTGGGCCGCGGCCGCCTCGTCGACGGCGCGGCGGTTCTGCGCGGCGGTCGCCTCCTGGGCACCGCAGGCCACGACGTCCCGCAGGGCGGTGCGCGTGGTCTCGGCGCGCCGGCCGACGGCCTCGTCCGCGTCGAGGTACCGGTGCTGGGCCCGCGCCATGGGCCGCAGGGAGGCCGCGAACAGGGCGAGGCCCAGGACCAGGGGCGGAAGCACGACGAGCAGGAACTGCGGGGCGAGCGACAGCAGGCCGACGAGGGCCCCCGCGGCGACGAAGACGAAGGAGCGGGCGGCGAGCACCAGCCCGGCGAAGCTGTCCCGGGCGATCTCGGTCTGACTCGTCAGCCGGGACACCGCGCTGGGGTCCCCGGAGCCGCCGACCGTGGTCGTGGCGGTGCGCAGGGCGCGTACCACCGACCCTCGTACGAGCTGGTCCCGCAGGGGTTCCGTGAGGTGGGGGAGCTGGGCGAAGACGCCGCGGACGACGGGAGCGCCGAGCAGGATGGCCACGGCGGCCCCCGCCAGCCAGAGGAGACCGGTCGAGGGCGTTCCCCTCAGGAATCCGTCGTCGAGGGAGCGGGCCACGCAGTATCCGCCGAGGAACGTCTGCGCGGACTCGGCGGCCGACCAGGCCGCCAGCTTCGCCAGGACGCCCTTGCGGCACATGAGGAGGGAGCCGAGCCAGGCCGTGACGCGCCGGGTGGAGTCAGCCTCGGTGGCGGTGGCGGTGGCAGCCGCGCCCCGCGGTGCCTGCGCCCGTCCGGTGCCCGGCGCGGGCGTCATCGGTCCGCCCCCGTCCCCCGGACGGCCGAGGACGACTCCAGGCCACCGGAGCCGCCGTCCTCCGGAGGAGGATCCGGCGGGGCGGGACCGCGCGGGGCGTCCGGTTCGGCGGTCCCGCTCAGGGGGTCCGCGATCCGGGTCTCCGGGGTGAACACCGCGCGGTACTCCGGTTCCCGCCAGAGCAGGCTGTGCGGTCCGGACCCCCGGACCCGGCCCGCCTCCATCCAGACGACCAGGTCCGCCCGTGCGGCCGTGGACACCCGGTGGGCCACGATCAGCCTGGTGCACGACCTCGACGGGGTGGCGAGGGCGGTCTGGACCTGGCGTTCGGTGGCCGTGTCCAGGCTCGACGTGGCGTCGTCGAGGACCATCAGACGGCCGCCGCCGATGAACGCCCTTGCCAGGCCGAGACGTTGGGCCTCGCCCCCGGAGAGGGGGGCCTCGTCCACCGGGGTGTCGTAGCCGAGCGGCAGACGCCGGACGAAGGCGTCGGCGCAGGCGGCCGCCGCGGCCTCCCGGACGCTCGTCGGCGTGGCCGGGCTCCGGGAGGGCCCCACCCCGGCGGAGAGCGAGGCGCCGATCGTCGGAGTGGCCCCGCCGTCGAAGACGGGACGCGCGAACGCGTACGAGGTCGCCCCGCGCAGCTCCGCACGGGACAGTGCGGCCAGTTCGACGCCGTCCAGACGGACACTCCCGGCATCGGGGTCGGTCAGCCGGCCCGCGACGGCGGCCAGGGTGGACTTGCCCGCCCCCGAGCCGCCCACGACGGCGACCGTCGACCCGCCGTCGATCGTGAGCGTCACGTCGGTGAGCAGCGGGACGCCGCCGCGCGTCACCCCCACGCCGCACAGCACCAGATCCCCGGGCCCGTCGGGCGGCAGGGCCGCGGAGCCGTGCGGCATCGGCGCCAGGTCGGCGAGTTCGGCGGTGCGGCGTCCCGCGCCGCGCGCTCGGACCAGGGTGCCGAGCGGTGCCGCGATGCCTCCGATCCCGGCGGCGAGCGCCGCGTACCGGGAGGCGGCGAGCAGCCCGCCGACCGTGACCTCGCCGGCGGCGAGCGCGATCCCCGCGACCGCGACGACGGCCGTGGTGAGCAGGGGGAGGAGGACGCCGCTGCGGGCCACGGCGCGGCCGTGGACGAGCCACATGCGGGTGCCGTGCCGTGTCATCTCCGCCAGCGGGGCGAGGATGCGCTCCTCCTCGTGCCGCGTGGTGCCGGCGGCGGCGATGGTGCGGGCGCCGCCCAGCGCTTCGGCCAGTCGGGCGGCGACGGCGCCCTGGGCCCGCTGGTAGTGGCCGACCGAGTCGGAGGACTGGCGGGCGAACGCGCGGAGCAGCAGCAGGAGGAGGGGGAGACCGGCGAGGAAGACCGCGGCGGTCCAGGGGTGGATGAGGGCCAGGGCGACGAGTGCGCCGAGGGGCACGAGCACGGACGACACCGCGGTCGCGAGGGCGGCCGGGGCCGTGCCTCCGTCGGTGGCGTTGACGCACAGCCGGGCGGCGACGTCGCCGCCCGAATGGGGTGCCGCCCGGTGGGGCGCGGTGCCGAGGAGGCCGTCCAGGGCGCGGAGCCGTATCCAGGCGGCGGCGCGGGCGTTGGTGAGCTGTGTCAGCAGGACCGAGCCGGTCTCCAGGAGCACTTCGGCCGCGAGCAGTACGCCGGCCCACAGCAGCCACGTCCCCGCCCCGGGCCGGTCGCGGAGCAGCAGGTCCAGGGTCCCGCCGGCGACCGCGGGGACCGCGAGGGAGCAGGCCGCTCCGGCGACCGAGCAGAGCAGCAGCGCCGCGGTGGTGCCCGCCGTGTGCCGCACCGCGCCGCGGAGCAGCCGGTCGGAACCGGTAGGCGAGGACATCCGGCCTCCTCTCTTCCCCTCCGGCAGCGGTGTTCCCGCCGGGCCGCCGGTGTCGGGCCCGACGGCCGGAGCCCCGGGAGCAGCGCTCCCGGGGCTCCGTGACTCCTCACCGGCGCGGAGGGCGCGCCGTGCGGGAAGCCGGATCGGGTCAGTTACAGGTCGTGACGCTGAGGCTGCTGTCACCGCAGAGGAGGAGGCTGGCGCGGCTGCCGGTCTCGACGTCGCCGATGGCCTCGTCCTTGGGGGTCTCCAGCGACTGAAGGTCGAAGAGGTTCATGATCGTTTCCTTTCGTAGGGGACGGGTGGTGCGGGGCGACCCCGTCACGGGGCCGGTTCGTGGGGCCGCGGAAGCGGCGGAAGGAACGGCAACTGGGCCGGGCGGTCGCCCAGTGCCGAGGAGAGGGCGAGCAGGACGCCCGCCGTACCGGTGGAGAGGTCCATGGAGAGACGCATCATCTGCTCGCCGGGGAAGGCGAGCCGGCCCCGGTACGCCATGGCGTGCCAGCTCAGGCAGTCGACCTGGCGGCGTACGTCCTCCGGGGTCGTGCCGGGCCCGCCCACGTTCGTACGGGCGAGGTGGAGGACCATTCCGGCGACGCCGCGGAAGAGACCCGGCTGGGCGTAGAAGGTGGCCTGCGCCGCCTGCACGATCTCGCGGCGCGCCCGGTCGAGGGCGTCGTCGTGACGGTGGAGCAGGTAGTCGTCGATCACCATGCCGATGCCCACGCTGCCGGCGCCGAGGTACGGCATCGTGCGCCAGCCCTCGTCGACCTGCAGGGTCCCGGAGGCGCCGCGGACGCAGCGGCTCAGGTCGTCGTGGAGCGCCTCGGCGGCGAGGTCGAGGAGGGCGGAGTCCCGGGTGCGCTCGTAGAGGCGTACGAACAGGAGGGCCCGTCCGGCGGAGCCGTGCAGGAGTCCCGTACGCGCGGTCCCTGTGGTTCCCGAGCGGCGGGCGGGTGTCCGGGGCGGGCGGGCGGACAGCTCGGCGCAGCGCAGGGCCGCCGCGTGGAAGCCGCTCTCGCCGGTGGCGGTGGCCAGGGCGTCCAGCGCGAGGCCGACACCGGCCGTCCCCGCGTACAGGTCGGGGGCGAGACCCTCGTGGTCCTGCTCGGCGACGAGCGAGGCGAGTTCGAGGGCGGCGGCCGTGTGCCCGAGCCGTTCGAGGGTCCACGCGACGCCGGCGAGCCCGTCGTAGAAGCCGAGCGGTGTGCCGGAGTCGGGCTGCTTGGCGTGCCGCAGGAGCCGGTCCTCGGCCTCCGGACATCGGGGGGCCCCGCTCTCGTGCAGGGCGTGGAGGACCCCGGCGGTGCCGTGTCCGACGTTCATGCCCCCGCCGGCCGTCGCGAACTGGGCGATGTCCCCGGGGAAGAAACGATCCTCCCTCTCGGGTGTCGCCGACGCCAGGATCGCGGCCACCATCGAGTCACGGCTGTTCGGCCAGTCGCCGGGCTCCGCGGGCAGGAACCGGGTGCGGTCCACCGGACGTACGGGCGGCCGCGAGCTCCCGCCGGCCGGGCCGTCGGCCGGGTCGCGTGTGATCTCCCGAACCGCCTCGTCCAGGAAGCCGGGAGGCAGCGGGAACCGCGCCGCGGCGGTCTCCGCCAGGTGCGCGGCCTTGCCCCGGTCCACCGCGAGCAGACTCGTGAGCGGGATGAACAGCGCGATCCGGAGGCACGCGAGGGCGTACCGGTCCACGTCGAAGCCACGTCGGTCGGCGGGCGCCACGAACGCCGGGTTGGCGACGGTCTGCCGGCCGCCCTCCGCGGCGGGCCGGGCCGCCTCGAAGTCCAGCAGGGTCACCGAGGACTCGTCCTCGGACACCATGATGTTGAACAGGTGCAGGTCGTTGAAGACGATCCCGCGCTCGTGCACCGCGGCCACGGCCCGCTCGACGAGCCCGTGGATCCGCAGCGCCCACTCCGTGTACGCGGCGAGCCGCTCCTCCGACGGATCGGCCTCCATCAGCGGATGCCGCCGCGCGAAGAAGGTGTTGAGCGGCTTGCCCTCCACGAACTCCAGGGCCAGGAAGTGGTGCTCGCCCACCGTGAAGGCGTCGAGGACCTCCGGTGTGCAGGCCAGCCCCGAGAGCCGTTCCAGCGCCTCGCGTTCGCGGTGCAGCCGCGTCACGGCGTCCGCCCCGTCGGCCGCGAGGCCGGCGTGCGGCCGGGCCTCCTTGAGGACGACCCGCCGCCCGGTCCGCCGGTCCCCGGCCTCGTACACGCCGCCGCCGTTGGAGAAGTGCAGGGCCTTCTCGATGTCGTACGGCATGTCCTGGACGGTCACCGCGGCCCTGGCCTCCAGGTGCGGACGAAGGAAGGCCGGGGGAGTCACCCAGGCGGGCACGTGGAAGACGGGATCGCGACGGTCGGGCACGAGCGTGCCGGACCCGTCCTCGACGGCCGGCCGCAGCTCCCCGTGCTCGTCGTAGCAGTGCCGGAGGGTGAAGCTGCCGTACCGGAGGTGCACGGGCCCCTCACCCCACCGCAGATCGCTGAGGATGTACGGCCCCCGCCGGCCCTCCAGCAGCGACGCCAGATCGGCGGCCAGCCGCCCGCACTGCTCGTCGTCGGCCGGGTAGACCGTGATGAACTTGCCGCTCGCCGAGCGGTCCGCGTACTTGGCGTTGCGCTGGTGCAGCAGGTAGCGGCCGGGGACGAACTTGAAGGCGACGCCCTGCCCCAGACAGTACGCGCGGACCGTGTCGAGGACCTCCTCCGCATCGTCCAGACAGGCCGAGACGTGGATCTTCCAGCCCTGCGAGGGGAGCGTGTGGTCCAGGGGGCGCAGGGCGAGCCAGTCGCCCGTACGGTGCGACGTCCAGCCCTCGGGTATGGGAAGGGTGGCGGCCCGGTAGAGGGAGGCACCCGCGCCCTCGGCGAAGACCAGACGGTGCGGCGCGTCGTAGAAGTGACGGTCGGCGTCGCAGAACACCGCGTACCCCTTGTTCACTGCGCACTCCCTCGGTCGGTGACGGACACGACGCTGTCACGTCCCCCGAGGCCCCCGACAGTCGCCGCTGTCACCTTCCACCCATGCGGAACGCACAGGTAACAACCGTCCCGGGGACGCCCCCGGCCGCACGACGGGCGCCCCACCGCCGGTCGACGGCGGTGGGGCGCCCTGAGCCCCCGGCGTCCGAGGGGGCGGTGCGATGGGTCGTCAGACGGCAGCCGAAGGCCCGTCGGCCGTGGGCGGTGACCCCGCCGGACCACGGACGACGGCCCGTCAGACCGTCGGCGGCGGCCCGTCGACGAGCGCCCGCGCCGCGGCGTACTCCTCGCGGACGGCCTGCTCCGCGACGTCCAGATAGCCGTACGCGTCGGCGCCGACCGGAACGCGTAGGGGCGTGGGCCCCTCGGTGTGGACGAGGGACAGGACCCGCGCGGCGTAGTCCTCGGGTCGCCCGGTCTCGGGGCTGTCGGCGAGTCCGCGCGCGCCTTCGAGCATCTCGCGGTTGGTCACGTCGTAGGCGGGGACCCGGTGGGCGGCCTCCGTCATGGCGGTGCCGTAGCGGGTGGCGAACATGCCGGGTTCGATCACCGTGACGCGGATGCCGTGCGGGGCCGCCTCCACCGCGAGGGCCTGGCTCATGCCCTCCAGGGCGTGCTTGGCGGCCACGTAGGCGCCCAGGCCCGGGAAGGCCATCCGGCCGACGATGGACGAGACGTTGAGGATGTGGCCGTGTCCCTGGGCCCTCATCAGGGGCAGGGCGAGCCGCGCGAGTCTCCAGGGCCCGACGACCAGGATCTCCAGCTGGTCCCGGAGTTCGGCGTCGGAGACCTCCTCGACCGCGCCGAACAGTCCGACGCCGGCGTTGTTGACGAGGACGTCGATGCCCCCGAGACGGTCGACGGCCGTCCGGACGGCCTCCTCGCAGGAAGCGGGGTCCCGCAGCTCCAGCGGCACCGGGACGATCCGTCCCGGCCAGGCGGACCTGAGGTCCTCCAGGTCCGCCGTCTTGCGGGCGGTGACCACGAGTTCGTGCCCCGCCCGTGCCGCCGCGGCGGCCAATGCCATGCCGAGGCCCGAAGAACACCCCGTGATCAACCAGCGTCTGCCCATGGATCCCCCGTACGGATCGCCGAAGTGATGGCGCGCGGACGGCCCTGCCCCCGCGCGCCGCCGGATGTGCCCCGCCCGCGACGGACGGGACGCGCTTCATCGTGGAGGCGAGATCCGGCCACGACCATCCCTCACGGAGGGGCGCGCGGAGGCACGGACGGGCGCAGCGGCGCCCGCTCCCCGACCCCTCCGACACCGCGCACCACCTGCGACGGGGACCGGATCCCGCGCCGCCGCTCCCGGGAGCATCCGGAAGCCGATCTCCCGCCCCGAACGGGCCCGGCCGGTTGCGTCGTCCGCATGCTCGAACGTCGCAGGGATGCCCCGGGACATCCGGGGCACCCGTACCCCAAGCCCCGCACACGGCGGCCGAACGGCAGCGGCGTACGGAGGCGACCACCGCTCCGGGCCGGAAGGCCCGCACCGGGCGGGGGAGCGAAGGGCGGAACACCGCTCGCCGACGACGAGGCGGACGGCAGAGGCAGACGACGGGAACGGAACACAGGGAGCAGTGAGATGCAGGTCCGTCCGTGGCGCGTCCAAACCGACTCCCGGCTGACGGCTCACGCGGTCGCCGGCCGGTACCGGCTCGACGGCCTGCTGGGAAGAGGGGGCGTGGCCGACGTCTACGAGGCCGTGGACCTCCGGCTGCGCAGGCCCGTCGCCGTGAAGGTCTTCCGCTGCGGCGACCCCCGGACGGAGGAGCACTGCGACGGCGAGGGACGTCTCCTCGCCCAGCTGCAGCATCCCGGTCTGGTGACCCTCTTCGACTCCGGCCGAGACGAGGGCCGTCCCTTCCTGGTGATGGAGCTCGTCCGCGGGACGACCCTGCGCCGGCGCCTCGCCCGCTCCGCGCTCACGGTGACCGAGACCTGCCGCATGGGGGTCGCGCTGTCCTCCGCGCTCGCCCACGTCCACGGAAAGGGGATAGTCCACCGTGACGTCAAGCCGTCGAACATCCTCCTGGACCCCACCGACGCCCCGCGCCTGACGGACTTCGGCATCTCCCGCCGCTTCACCACCGACGACCCCGCGACCGCGCCCGACGACACCGAGAGCGGCGCGGCCGCCCCGGCCGCCGACGGCGAGGACATCCTCATGGGGACGGCGTGCTACATGGCTCCGGAACAGGCACTCGGCTGGACCACGGGGCCGCGGGCCGACGTCTACAGCCTCGGACTCGTGCTCCTGGAGGCGCTCAAGGGCGAACGCGAGTACGACGGACAGCCCCTGGAAGCGGCACTCGCACGGCTGCACCGCCCGCCGGTACTGCCCGACGGGCTCCCCCCGGAACTCGGCGAACTGCTGAAGGCCATGACGGCGCACGAGGCCGCCCACCGACCCGACGCCCGTACCTGCCAGAAGACCCTGGCGGCGCTGCCGACGACCGACGTACGCGACCCCCGCCACGCCGCGCAGCCCGCGACGGCACCGGCCGGCCCCGCGGGCCCGTCCCAGGCCCGCCGCTCGCTCTTCACGCTCACGAGGACGGAGCAGAAGACCAGGACGCCGCACCGCCCCGGGCGACTGCTCGCCAAGAGCGCGGCCCTGGCCGCCCTCGGCGTCACGCTGACGGGGTCCATCGGAGCCGCCCCCGTCGGGAGCCGGAGCGATGTGCAGCCGACCACCGGCCGCGTGACCACCCACCAGATCCAGGACGGCGCGAAGCCGACGAAGATCGACTGACCCGGGCCGTGTGAAGTGGCGTTTCGCGAGCACATGTATCAGCAGAGAACACGACGGCCATCGGCCGCACCGGAGGAAGGAAGAGGACATGACTCGTGACGTCTGGACCTATGCGGAGACCGCGACCCACGCGACAGAGGTGGATGTGACGGGATTCAAGGTCGAATGCTCCGACGGCGGCATCGGCAAGGTCGACAGGCACTCGGCGGAGGTCGGCAGCAGCCACCTGGTCGTGGACACCGGCCCGTGGATCATCGGCCGCCAGGTCGTCATCCCGGGCGGAGTGGTCACCGCGGTCGACCTCGCCACGGAGACCGTCTACCTGAGCTGCACCAAGGAACAGGTGAAGAACGCCCCCGAGTTCGTTCCCGGGCAGAACGACGACGCGGCCGGACAGCACAAGATGAAGTTCGTCGACTACTACTTGGCGTTCTTCCGGTAGGACATCGGTGCCGGTGCCGGAGGCGGGTGCGGGGGCACGGGCCCTGGCACCCGCCTCCGGCGTGTCGGCCCGACACGCCGGGCCGAGCCGCAGCAGCCGCCCCGCCGCAGCCGTCGCCGCTGCCGAGCCGGCGCGGCCGTCACCGCTCGTCCCGCCTCCCGAAGTCCCGGATAGCCCGCGTGCATGCAGAGGATCCAGCACGGCCCTTTCACGGGGCCAAGTTGCCTCCACGCTTCCGCCGGCGAAGGACGGCCGGGGAAGGGTGCATCCGAGCAGGCCCGGAAGGCAGAAGCTCAGGTGTCCGAACGGCGGGATCGTTGCAAGGAGCCCTGGTGTCCGACGTGTCCAACCGAGTGACCGCACATGGCGGAAGGGCGTGGGCCGCCCTGATCGGCTTCCTCCTGACGGTCTACGCCGTCGCCGCGGTGGGCGCCCTCGCCTCGGCGGATGCGGCGACCGTCTACACCTCACTGGACCTGCCGTCATGGGCCCCTCCCGCGTGGCTGTTCGGCCCCGTCTGGACCGTCCTCTACGCCACCATCGGTACAGCCGGATGGCTGGTCTGGCGGCGACAGGCCGCACCGCACAGGAAGCCGGCGATCACCTGGTGGGTCGTGCAACTGGCCCTCAACCTCGGCTGGACCCCGCTCTTCTTCGGACTGGGCGCCTACGGCGCCGCCCTCATCGAGATCCTCCTCCTGGTGGCCGCGACGAGCCTCACGATCCTGTACTTCAGCCGTGTGTCCAAAGCCGCCGCGCTCCTGCTCGTGCCCTACCTGGGCTGGGTGTGCTTCGCCACGGCCCTCAACGCGGCGATCTGGACGGCGAACGGCTGACGGACACCGGCCGCCGCAGCTCAGATCCCGCGCCGACGACTCGGAATCCAGACAACTCGGAAATTCCGTGCACAAGTGAGGAGTGAGTGCAGGAGAAGGGGGCAGGCGGTCGGTGCGCTGCGCCCCCCGACCTTGAAAGGCCTTCTATGTCCTGCGTGTCCAGCCTGATCGCCGTGCGTCTCGATGCCGGCGAGAGCACGGTGCCGCTGTTCGCTCGATTCGCCTACTCGGCGGACCTTCCGTACGCCGTCCAGGCCGACTTCCTCGACGGGCTGGCCGTCCTGGCCTCCTGGCAGTTCGACCGGACGATGCTGGCCGACGGACTGCGCCGACCCGTGGGCGAGGGCGATGTGACGTTCCGCCCCCACCGCGGATCCGGGGGCCACGAACTCCGCATCGGACTGGGCAGTCCAGCCGAGAACGAGGACGGACAGGCGGTCCTCTTCGCCGAGGCCAGGGCGCTCAAGGGGTTCCTGCGCCAGACGTACGACGTCGTCGGGGAGGGCGAGGAGTCCATGGACCTCGACGCGCTGCTCGACGAGATCCTGGCCCGCTGACCCGAGGAGCGCGACGACGATGGCGAACGACCCGTGGGGCTTCGACCCCTCGTGCGGAGAACTGGGCGACCTCGATCTGACCGGATGGCGGGTCGAAGCCGCCGACGGGCGGGTCGGCGAGGTCGACACGTACTCCGACGTGACCGGCGAGGCGTTCCTCGTCGTGGAGGCCGACGGATGGATCTTCGGAAAGGTCATGATCCCCGCCGGCGCGGTGACGCGCCTCGACCCTGCCGGACGCACGCTCCGGCTCGACCTGAGCCGGGGACAGATCGAAGACGCCCCGCAGTACCTGCCCGACCAGCACCGTGCGGACCCGGAGTACCGCGCGGAGATCGCCGCGTACTACTGGCAGAACGGGCCCTGCTAGCGGGCCCCGGCCCGGCGGCCGGGAGCGCGACGAGCGACCGGCCGTCCGCCGCTCAGCGCAGCAGGGCGGTGAGGAGGTCCGTGCCGAGGCTCGCTATGTGGGTGTGGTCGAGGGCGTACTGGACGTAGCGGCCGTGGCGCCGGGCCGTGAGGAGGCCCGCTCGGCGAAGGACGGCGAGGTGGCGGGAGACCTCCGGGGGAGAGAGCTTCCAGGCGTGGGCGAGTTCGCCGTTGGTGTGCGGGCCGCGGGCGAGCGTGCGGAGCAACCGCAGCCGTACGGGGTGGGCCAGGGCTTCGAGCCGCAGGGCGACGGTCTCCTGCGGCACGGGGTGTGACGGGCCGGGTTCGGCCGCGGGGTACTGCACGACCGGCTGCCGTCCGGGTGCGTGGACGACCAGCAGGTGGGGCCGGCCGTAGGCGCTGGGAATGAAGGTGACGCCTCGGTCGTGGGCGGTGGTCGTGGTGTCCCGCAGCTGGTCCACGATGATGCTGTCGCCGTCCGGTGCCAGGGTCACCGCGCTGGAGACGGAGCCGAGAGCCGCCTCGATGCCGTGTCGTCTCAGCAGGTCGTTCTTCAGCCGCAGGTCGGTGGCGAGTTCCACGGCGACGGCCGTCCAGGCGGTGTCGAAGAACGCCTCGGCGCACTGTTCGAGGGTGCGGCGCACCTGCGCTCGTACGGCGGTCGGATCCGCGAGGAGCCGCTCCGCGAAGGCTTCCTGGAGCGCACCGCGTGCCTGGGCGAGATCCAGGGCGTGCTCGCGCGCGGCGCGGTCGGCGAGCGGCGACGGCGACGGTGCGGGGAAGTGGACGCGGTTGTTGCCGCACGTGGTGGTGAGCGCGGTGGCGACGTAGGTCTCGTCGTCGATCCGGTCCAGGTCGTCGAGCTCCGCCGTCAGGGTGCGTCGGGGGCGGGCGGGGACGAGGAAGTCGGCTCGTGAGGAGCGCCAGAGGAACTGCGCCTCTCGCAGGTGCCGGTCCAGCTCGGGCGGCATCGCGGCCCAGACGTCGTCGGCCCACCCGGCCAGCCGCGGGTGGTGCGCGGGTTCGGCCAGGACGTGCAGCATCGCCGTCAGCTCGGCCAGCGGGGAGGCGGCGAACCGCAGCCTTCCGGCGGGCGGTCCGGCGATGTCGATCCGCAGCGTCATCCCCCCATCATCGACGGCCGGGCGACCCATGACGCCGCCGGTTGACGATGTGCGTCAACCCGCGTGCCGCATCGGCGACCCGGCATCAGCTTGAGCGCCATGGCAACCACCACACGGATCCGACCCCGCGCCCTCCTGCACGCGTCCGGAGGCCCCCGCTACGCCGCCGCCCTCGCCGTCGACGCGCTCGGCACCGGCTTGTTGCGGCCGTTCCTGCTCCTGTACGGGGTGACGGTCCTCGGGCTGTCCGCGCCGGCGACCGGCATCGCGATGACGGTCGGCATCGTCGCGGGGCTCCTGTGCATGCCCGCGGTGGGGAGATGGCTGGACCGGGGAGCACGCAGTACCGCCGTCGCGGCGTCGATGCTCGTCCGGGTGCTGGGCGTGGTGCTCCTGCTGGCCACCCCGACGGGCAACGCGGAACTCTTCACCGCGGCGGCGCTCTTCCTCGGGATCGGCAACCAGGCCTGGCCGGCCGCCCACGCGGCCCTCGTCGCGACCATCGCCCACGGTCGCGAACGCGACGCCGCCCTCGCAGGAGGGCGCGCCCTGCGCAACGCCGGACTGGGGGTGGGCGCCCTCCTCGCCACCGCATGCCTGACGGGTGGCACCACCGCGCTGCGGGCCCTCGCCGTCGTCACCGCCGTCGCCTACCTCGCCGCGGCAGCCCTGACCTGGTCCGTCCACGTGCACGCCGACCGGACCCGACCCGCCGGGCGCTCGTCCGGGGCCGAGAACACGGCTGTCGAGCCCGCGCCCCGGATGCGTTCGCTGCTGGCCGCCAACGTGATCTACGCGTTCTGCCTGAACGTCCCGAAGATCGCGCTCCCCCTGGTTCTCGTGACACAGATGGACGCCTCCCCGATGTGGCCCGCGGCCGTCTTCGTGACCAACACGGTGCTGGTCGTCACCTTGCAGGTCCCCGTCACCGTCCTGCTGTCCCGCTTCCCCCGCCGGTCCGTCCTGGCGGTCGCCGGTGTCCTGCTGACCGCCTCCTACCTCGGGTTCCTCGCGGCCGCGTCCCTGGGGCACGGATGGGCCGCCCCGACGATCGCGGCGGTGTCCGTGGTCTGCACCCTCGGCGAGATCGTCTACGCCGGCAGCGCCACCGCGCTCGTCACCGCTCTCGCCCCGGCGCACGCGCTCGGACGGGTCCTCGCCCGCTTCCAACTCTCCACCGGCTTCGGGCTCGCCGTCTCACCGGCGGCCATCACCGCCCTCGCACCCCACGGCCCCGCCGTCCTCTGGGGAGGCCTCGCCACCGCGACGCTCCTGGCCGCCTCCGCCGTGGCCCACTGACGTGGCCCCACGGGGTGCGCGGGGGACGCTCCGCCGAGCTCGGCACCGGGACGACGGGCGAGGGCCCACGGTCGACAGACGTGACCACGCGCGGAAGAAAGGACGAAGGCGATGCAGGCGCGCTCTCACCTGGACGACGTCACCGTCGTCTCCCCGGGGAGGCGGCTCCCCACCGCGCCCGCGCCCCTCAGCTCGCTGCGAGCCGCCACAGCGGTGCCACCCGCCGGGCCGGTGAACTCGTGCTCAGGTAGGGGAACAGCGTGTCGGCCTCGGCCGGTGTGAGGCCGAGGTCCTCGGTGATCCTGCGTGTCGTGACGTAGGCGAGGCCCTCGGCGCGGCGAGCGCGTTCGAAGGCGAGGTACCGGTCCAGGACGGCACCGGGTTCCCCGGGAGGGCGTGGGGCGGTGGGAGCGGGGAGGAGGGTGGCGCGCCGACGCTCCCGGGCTATCTCGGAGAACCCGCAGACGGCGTGCGAGACCTTCTCGGCGGCGTCCAGGCTCGGACACAGCGCGAGGGCCCGGGCGAGCGGGCTGAGGCGGAGCGCGTCCTCACAGGCGAGCCGGTACACGAGGTGCGAGGAGTCCTCCAGTACGACGGGGGCGGGCGCGTCGCGGGTGCCGCACACGCCGCGGACGCCACGCGCCGCCGCGACGAGCATCGCGCCGGCCTCCGAGGGGTGCCAGTCGAAGACGGCCAGCACGTCGTCGGTGTCCTCGGGTGCCAGGGCGAAGGCCGGGGCGCCGAGTCGAGGTGCCAGGACGGACCGCGGTACCTCGTTGTCCAGGCCCGGTCCGGCGACGTACACGGTCGTCGACAGGCCGGTCGCCGCGCAGGCGGCCAGGGCCAGCGCGTCGCCGAGCGGACTGCGCAGGGTCGGTTCGTCCCCGCGCGCGACGATGTCGCCGCCCACGTCCACGAGATCGACGTGGTCGGCGCCGCACCAGCGGGCCGCCGCCTCGATCTGACGGGTGAGACCGATCGTTCCGTCGTACGGGTCGAGCAGTCCCAGTGCGGGCCGTAGCCCGCCGGCCAGCCGGGGGAGGAGCGAGCCGGCCGGAGCCCTGGGCGCGGTGCGCGGGGTGACGAGTGCGAGGCCGGGCGCGGGGTGGTCGAGCGCCGTGAAGTCCGCGATGCCGCGCGGCCCGGGCACGGGGTCGACGACCAGTCGTTCCCACGCGTAGGTGAGCACCAGGGCGGGAGCGTGCCGGCCGTGCATCGCGGTGTGCACCATGGCTGCCGTGATGGCGTCGCCGCCGCCTCCCGCAGCGATGAGAAGTCGCTTCATGCCCCCACACAACCCCATGGGCGCGCGCCTCATCAGCCGTATCGGGTGGTCCGGACCGCCCGTGGACCGCGCTGACGGCGGCATTTCGGGACGAAGTACTTTCTTCGCGAAAAGTGCAGACGAACATCTAGAGCGTGAAACGCATCTTTTGCTGATCGCACTACAGATATCGCCTCGTCGACGGCTCTAAGGTGCCGAGCTGTCACCACCCGTGACGACCCCTCAGAAAGCGAGACACTCGCCCATGAGCAAGATCATGCTTCCGTCCCCCTCCCTTCCCGCAACGGCCCCCGCCGAGCGGGAGACCCCCTACCAGCAGTACGTCTACGCCTACCCGCACCAGAAGGCCTACCGCCTCCTGGAGGAAGGCCCGCTCCTGAGCGACCTGTGGTCCGGGGAACGGCTCGACAGCCTCTCCCTCTACGCCCACGTGCCCTTCTGCGAGATGCGATGCGGGTTCTGCAACCTCTTCACCCGCACCGGCGCGCCCGAGGAGGTCACCGCCGCCTTCCTGGACACCCTCGCGCGCCAGGCCCGCGTCACCAGGGAAGCCCTCGACGCTCAGGGACACCCCTTACGCTTCACCCTCGCCGCCTTCGGCGGGGGCACCCCGACCTACCTCACGGCCGACGAACTCACCCGGCTCTGCGACATCTCCGAGAACATCATGGGCGCCGACCTGCAGGCGGCGTCCTGGTCGGTCGAGACCTCGCCCGCCACGGCCACCCCCGACCGGCTCTCGGTCCTCGCCGAACGCGGCGCCACCCGCCTGAGCATCGGCGTGCAGAGCTTCCTCGAGGACGAAGTCCGCGCCGCCGTCCGCCCGCAGAAACGCCAGGAGGTCGAGTCCGCCCTCGCCGCCCTCCGCGACGCCCGGTTCCCCATCCTGAACATCGACCTCATCTACGGCATCGACGGCCAGACCGAACGCACCTTCCAGGTCTCCCTCGACGCCGCCCTCGCCTGGGAACCCGAGGAGATCTACCTCTACCCCCTCTACGTCCGCCCGCTGACCGGCCTCAGCTCCCGCCACGCCACCAGCCCCGCCGACTGGGACGACCAGCGACTGCAGCTCTACCGCTTCGGCCGCGACCACCTTCTCTCCGCCGGATACGAGCAGACGTCCATGCGGGTCTTCAGGCGCCTCGGCAGCGCCGCCGTCGAGGACAAGGAGAGCACCAGCATCAGCGAGTACAACCAGCAGGCCGGCATGGTCGGCCTCGGCGTCGGTGCCCGCTCGTTCACCACCGACCTGCACTACACCACCGACTACGCCGTCGCCGTCCCCGAGGTGCGCCGCATCATCGACGACTACATCGCGACCCCGAGCGAACGCTTCCGCCGCGCCCAGTGGGCCTTCGCCATGAACGACGACGAACGCCGCCGCATGTACGTCCTCCAGCACCTGCTCGAATCGACCGGACTCGACGTCACCCGCTACGAACGCCACTTCGGCACCCGCTTCGAGGACGACTTCACCACCCAGCTCGACACCCTCCTGACCCGCAACTGGGTCCGCGCCGCCGGCACCGTCCTGCTGCTCACCCCGGAGGGGATGGCCCGCGCCGACGCGATCGGGCCGCGGTTCTTCTCCGACCACGTGCGCGCGAACATGAGCAGCTACCAGGACCGGTAGACGGCCGCCGGGACCGTCGAGCAGCCCGACCCCCGTCACCGGCCGACCGGCTCGGGCCGAGGCTCCCGGACCGCCTTCGGCCGGCGCCCCGGCACCGAGACGGCCACCAGCCCGCCCAGCAGCAGCAGGCCGCCCACGACGGCGACCGGCCCCGGCCGCTCACCGAGCAGCAGCACACCCAGCACGGTGGCGACCAGCGGTTCGGCCAGGCTCAGCGTCCCCACGGTGGCGGCGCTGAGCCGCCCGACCCCCCGGGTGAACAGCAGATACCCCAGAGCCGTGGTCCCCAGCGCGAGCCACCCCACCAGCGCCGCCCCGCGCGCGGTGAACAGCCCGTCCGAGGAGACGAGGAGAAACGGGGAGACCACCAGTCCGGCGCACACCACACTCACCGGTGCCGCCGTGTCCAGATCACCGCCCCGCACGCCCACCTCCTTGGTGGCCGCTATGTAGACGCCGAAACTGGCCCCCGCCACCACCCCGAACACCACACCGAGGACGTCCGCCCGTCCCGCACCGGTGGGCAACAGCAGCAACGCGATCCCCGCGACCGCGCAGAGGGTCCCCGCACTCCACCGCCGCGACAGCCGTTCACCGGACAGCGCGAGCCCGCACACCCCGGTCACCACCGGCACCACGCCGAACGCCGACGCCGTCGCCAGCGCAGCCCCCGAACGCTCGACCGCCTGCAGAAAGCACACCTGGAACGCCGCGGTCACCAGCACGCAGACCACGACCCACCGCCGCACCCCGCGCACCAGCAGGGTGCGCAGCCCGGCCGGCCGCACCGTCACCAGCGCCAGCACCAGCCCGCCCACCAGCATCCGGGCCGCGCCCAGCGACACCGGATGGGCGCCACTCCCGGCCCAGACCTGCGCCGGTCCCACAGTGCCCCATAACACCGCGGCCACCAGCACCAACACCACACCGCTCACACCGACCCCCTCCGTGGCACAGACGGGGCGAACGTACCGGCGCCCGCGGCCCTCCGACCCCTGGCAGAACCCATGAGATCCGGCGCGCACGACCGGCGGATACGACGCTTCCGCACCGTACGGCACGGTTCCCACCCAGGAGCCGACCTCGGCGACCCGCGGGCCCGGCAACCGCGCCTCGGAGTGCCGTGCCGCGGCGCCGGCGCCGGGTGTCAGGCCGTGTTCAGGACAACGGCGTGGGCCGCCGAGGGGGAGGCAGGGCCCGTAGCAGTTCCCACAGGGGCGTGGAACCGCCGGCCCAGGTGGCGAGGACGGTGCGGTTGACGAGGTGCAGGCGTTGATCGCGGGCGAACTCCGTTGCCGGCTTGGTGAACCGGCCGTTCGTCACGAGGACGATCACGTCGCCTCCGTGGACGGGTCGGCCGGTGCCGTTGAGGACGTGCAGGTCCGGCGTCCCGATCGCGGCGCCGGAGAGTCCGTCCCGCCGGTGCTTGCACTGGATGACCCACCGTCTCCCGTAGGGGTCGGTCGCCTTCACGTCCGCCCCGTTGTCCCGGGCGCCGCCGACCTGCACGGCATCCGTGCATCCGTCGCGGTACATCAGATCCCGCACCGCGTGCTCGAACTGTCGATGATGCAACGTGTCCAGATGCGCCAGGGCGTGCCGCAGCCCCTGAGACCGTACGCGTCCCCACTGGACCGCCCGCTGCCGCCGTACGACCCGGGCGGCCACGGCGCCGCACGCGAGCACGACGAGGGTGACCGGGATCCACGGATGCGCGGCGAGGAACCGCACCAGACCCGTCAGCAGCAGCCACACGAGAAGGCCGGCCCCGCCCAGGAGGACGAGCTGCTCACGGCCGGCGTTCTTGCGCGAGCGTCGCCTCGCCGGGCGGCGCCGTGCGGGGCGACGGCTCACCTGTCGCCCCCGCTCCGGTCCCACTTGATCGGGTACGACACGCTCGGGTTCGGCCGAGGAGCGGTCTGCTTCGACCCCGGCCACTTGATCGGATAGGACACGGTCGGCGCCGGACGCGGCGTCGACCGGCCCGAGTCCGGCCACTTGATCGGATAGGTGGTTCCCGACGACGACCGCGGCGCCGGTGCCCGTTCCGTCCCCGCCCCGCTGCCCGTCGACGTGGGTGAGCCGCCGAACAGGACGACGACCGCCACGATCCCGATGGCCAGGACGGTCTGCTTCCCCGTGCCGGCCGGCGCCCTCCAGTACGACCGGACCACGGTCCCGTTACGCCTGATGTATCCGCTCACTAACGGCAAAGCTGTCCCTCCCCCTGGTCGCGGGCCGCATCCCGCGCAACGACCAATCTAGCGACTGCCACTGACAGGTGGTCACCTGTCGATCGCGCGAGGTGACCGCGGGGCGGGCTCTTGAGGAGCCCGATGGCGGTCGGCTCGAGCGGGGGAGGGGACGAGGCCAGGGGCGGAGGCCGGGGACGAGGGGCGTCAGGCGGGGACGACGAGCGGCGGGTGGTCCAGGACCCGAGGCTTGTACTCGACGAGCTGGATGCTGTTGTCGAAGGTGCGGTGCTCGACCATCTCGAGCGCCACGTCGGGATAGCCGTCGTAGATGCGTTCCTCGCCCGTGGTACCCGTGATCACTGGGAACATCACGACGCGGAAGCGGTCGACGAGCCCGGCTCGCAGCAGGGAGCGGGACAGGCTGAGGCTGCCGATCGTGCTGAGGAGCCCCGAGCCGCTCGCCTTCATCGCGCGGACCGCTTCGACGGCGTCGTCACGGACGAGGGTGGAGTTCGTCCAGTTCAGCGGTTCGTCGAGCGAGGAGGAGAACACGAGCTTCGTCGCCTGCGTGAGCTCGTCGACGGAGGCCTCCTCCTCGGGCCGGAACTCGTCCTGCCCCGAGGGGACCTCGCCCGCGGCGAAGCCCGACATCAGGCGGTAGGTGTTCGCTCCCATGAGATAGGTGGGCTGGGGCTGTGTGCCGAGCCAGGCGAGGTACTCAGGCCCTTCGAGACCCCAGAAGCCCGGCCATCCCTCTCCCGACGCGTAGCCGTCGAGGGAGGTGATGAAGTCGACGAGAAGCTCCGACATGGCGGTGTCCTTTCCTGGGCTGTCACCAGCTTGGACCGTCCGGGAAGGGCGAACTCATCGGCCGCGCCGCAGAGCGCGGAAGATGGACGGCTAGAGGCCGGCCTGGTGGCGGAGGCCGGTGAGGGTGAGGTCGAGGGCGGAACGGAACTGGTCGGTGTCGTCGTGGCCGTCGAACTCGTCGACGATGTCGTGGATGAAGGGGAAGTCCCGGGGGGCGAGCTCTCGCCAGGTCCGCGCGAAGCGGCCGAGGTACTCGTCCCGGTCGGTCGCGCCGTCGAGGATCTCCTGCGGTGGTTCCTGGCCCATGTCGACGGCGGAGCCGACGACGACGCCGATGACCGCCGAGACGGCGTGGAAGCGCTGGCGGGCGGTGAGGTCCAGGCGGAGGGTCTGCCGGCCGAGCATCTCGTAGATGCGCAGGGAGTTGCTCTGCACGTCGGTGTTGCGCATGAAGTACGCGCCGAGCCACGGTCGGCGCACGACCGCGTCGAAGAGGGTGACCGCCATCGCGCGCAGGTCGTCGATCGCGTCCTCGGTGGGCGGAAGCTTCTCCAGGTCGGCGAGGACACCGGCCATGACGTGGTCCGTGGCGAGGTCCAGCAGCTCGTCCTTGTTCGCGACGTACCAGTAGATGCTGGCGACCCCTCCTCCCAGGCGCTGGGCCAGGGCGCGGAAGGTCAGGGCGGGCGCCCCCGCCTCGTCGAGCAGGGCGACGGCTTCGCCCAGGACGGATTCCATCGAGTGCGAAGCGCGTCGGCGTCCCCCGCCGGGGCGGGCCTGCTGGCGTGCCATGGCGAGCACCTCTCACTGGTGGACCGGGCTTTTGCATGGGATCGAACGCTGTTCTATCGTACCGTATGGAACATCGTTCGATACTCGAACCGCGTTCGATCGAAAGGAGTGCGCCATGACCACCGCCACGCTCACCCCCTCACCCCGCACCTACCCGTCGCTGCGCGCGGCGTGGATCCCTCTGGCCGCGCTCTGCCTGGCCTTCTTCGTCGAGATGGTCGACAACACGCTGTTGTCGATCGCGCTCCCCACCATCGCCCGCGATCTCGGCGCGGGCACGACCGCTCTGCAGTGGGTGACAGGCGCCTACTCGCTCACCTTCGGCGGGCTGCTGCTCACCGCCGGGTCCATCGCGGACCGGTTCGGGCGCCGCCGCGTGCTCCTGATCGGGCTCGCGGCCTTCGGCACACTCAGTCTCGGCGTGCTCCTGGTCCACTCCGCGGGAGGCCTCATCGCCTTGCGCGCGGGGCTCGGCATAGCCGCGGCGGCGATGGCGCCGATCACGAACTCACTCGTCTTCCGCCTCTTCGACGACCGTGCGCTCCGCACGCGCGCCATGACCGTGATGATCGTCGTCGGCATGTCCGGATTCGTCCTCGGCCCGCTGCTCGGCGGCACCGTACTCGCGCACGTCTCCTGGCAGTGGCTGCTCCTCGTCAACGCCCCCATCGCGGTCATCGCCGCTGCCGGTGTCCGATTCGGCGTCTCGGCGGACCGGCCGCAGGACCTCACCAAGGACTCCCTCGACATGCCGGGTGCCGTACTCAGCGTCGCCGCCATCGGACTCGCCTGCTACTCCCTGACCAGCGGCGTCGAGCACGGCTGGCTCTCCACGGTCACCCTCGCGTCGATCGTCGGCGCCCTCGCCGCGGCGGTCTGGTTCGTCCGGCACGAGCGCCGCACGGCCGCACCCATGCTCGATCTGCGCCTCCTGTCCCGCGGCACCGTCCGAGGCGCCGCCCTCGCACAGATCGGCACGTCCATCGCCATGGCCAGCGTCATGTTCGGCCTGATCCTGCACTTCCAGTACGCCTACGGCTGGAGCCCGGTGCGGGCCGGCCTCGCCAACCTGCCGATCATCGCGACCATGCTCCTGGCCACCCCCCTGTCGGAATGGCTCGCCCGGAGGTTCGGCCACCGCGTCGCCTGCCTGGTGGGCTCCGGATTCCTCGCCGGGGCGCTCGCCGGCCTCGCCTGGGGCGTCGAGCACGGCTACGCCGTCATCGCACTGTGCATGGTCCTCATGACCATCGGCCTGCGCACCGTCATGACGATCTGCGCGGTCGCCCTCGTCGACGCGATGCCCGCCAACCGCACCTCCCTCGGCACCGCACTCAACGACACCGCCCAGGAGGTCGGCTCCAGCGTCGGCACGGCCGTCGTCGGCACCCTCATCGCCGTCCTGGTCACCACGCAGCTCCCCGCCGGAACCTGGAGCGGCGACCTCGTCGCCTCCTTCTTCCACGGCGAGCGCATCACCTACGCCCTCCTCGCGATCGTGGTCGGCCTGATAGCCGCCGGCGGCGCCCTGAGCCTCACCGACTCCCGCTCCGTGGAGGAGCACCCGGTGGAGGAGGCCGCCTGACCCCGCCCGCCTCTGCCGGAGGCGAGCTGCCGGTACCGCCAGGGGTTCGCCCCCGTCCGCCCGGTGCTCGGGCGGGCGGGTGAGAAGGCGCGTACACGTCCGCTCCGCAGCCGGCCCACGCACGTGACTGCCTGGCGTCGTCGGGGGAAGCAGCTTCTCCATGAGGCTGATCAGTGAGGGGCGCCGGTCGGACGCCGCGGTCGCACGGCGGTGGCCGCGGTACTGCGGAGCCGCTGTCGCGGTGGCCGCGGCGGCAGCGGCGGGGTCGAGGTCCGTCGACCCGGACAGCGCCTGGTACCGGGCCCTGCGCAAGCCGCCGTGGCAGCCTCCGGCGTGGGCGTTCGGAGCGGTCTGGACGCCGCTGTACGCCTCGCTCGCCTTCGCCGGCGGGCACGCGCTCGGGGGCGACGAGGGCCAGGGCCGGTCGATCGCCGCACGGTTCGGTGTGAACCTGGCGCTGAACGCGGGGTGGACCTGGCTGTTCTTCGGCCGTCACAGCCCGCGTGCGGCCCTGGCCGGCACCGTACTCCTCGACCTGAGCAACGCGGAGCTGATCCGCCGTCTCGCCCGCACCGACCCGGTGGCAGCCCGAGCGCTCGTCCCCTACGCGCTCTGGTGCGCGTTCGCCACCGCGCTGAACGCGTCCATCGCTCGACGCAACCTCTAGCTTCGGCAGTCCCCGGCCACTCCGCCCATCCGCCGGTACCGGCCGGCCGCGCGCATCGACCGCCCAGTCGGCCCGGCTACCCCTCGTTGACCATGTCCACATGGCCCGACGTCGGGAGGTCGGTGAACTCGCTGTCCCACCGCTCGCCGATCTCCCGCAGCTGCTCCGGTGTCGGTGCTCCGCGAGTGGCGTCGTTCAGCTCCGCCATCTCCGCGAAGAAGCCGTCCATGGCCGGGGAAGCGATGAAGAAGAACGTCACCGCCTCATCAGAGGTGTTGTACGGACGGTGAACGGACCCGCGGGGGACCACGATGAACTCGCCCGCGCCCAGCTGGAACGTGTCCTCGTCGACGTCCAGGGTGAGCCGCCCGGAGATGACGTGGAACGCCTCCTCGTGCTCGTGGTGGACGTGCGGGGGAGGACCGGGAGCATGAGGTGCGTGGGTGTACTCGATGAGCGAGTAGGCGCCGTGGGTGACGTCGGCACCGAGCTTCACCGTCATGGGGGTGCCCGTGGGACCGGGGAAGGACGTGCCTCCACCGACCGGGATGATGCGGGGCTCGCTCACTGTGCATCCTTCCAGACCGCACCGAGACGTCACTGTCGATCGTCCCTCCCCGCACCGACGGCAGCAACATAGCGCGGTGCCCCGCACCGGATCGGGCCCGGGAGCCTGGCTTACGGGCAAGGCCGCCGCATCCCCCCCGAACCCCGAAGCGCGCGCCGACCCCCACCGCATCCCCTCGCGTCACCGCATCCGCCCCCGGCCGCCGTGGCATGGATGTGTGCTTGGCGGGCATTCGCTGCTCAAGCACGACCACGACATTCCGGTCTACAGGCATCGATCAAGGAGTCCTGCGTGAACAACGACATGTGGAGCTACGTTCCGACCGCCGGTCACGGACCGGACAGTGACCTCACGGGGTACAAGGTCGAGGCCACCGACGGGCAGATCGGCAAGGTCGACAAGCATTCGGACGTGGTCGCCGACCAGTACATCGTCGTCGACACCGGTGTGTGGATCTTCGGCAAGGAAGTTCTGCTGCCCGCCAGCACCGTGACGGCCATCGACAACGAGGAGCGGCGGATCCTGGTCTCGCTCACGAAGGAGCAGATCAAGAACGCGCCGGAGTTCGACAAGGAGAAGCACCTGGGCGACCCCGCCTATCGCGACCAGCTCGGCGGGTATTACGGATCGGGCCACTGAGCCCGCTTCTGCTCGGTCGAGAACACGAGGACGCGAGGTCATGAGCCCCAGCCGGCGGCCCCCGGCTGGGCTGCACAAGCAGCTGTCACCGGGTGGCTACTGCCGCCTGCGTGACTGCACGTACCAAGCCGCCGCCAGACCGATCACCACGAGAAGTATCAGTATTTTCATGGCGTCATCCTGCCCCGGCCGGGTCGTCCCATGCTCCCGCCGGGGCCCAGGGCGGTGCACGAGGTCTCCCGGCATCCGCTGGTGATCGTGCCGACGCACCCCCCAGGGGGCGGCCCCACTCTCGTCTCAGCCCGACGGAGTACCGCTGACGCAGACCGAGAAGGCGGATTGTCAGTGCCGTGCTCTTCACTGGGCCGCATGGACGCCTCCACTCTGCACGCCCGTCTGAACGACGCCTGGCGCGCGCCCGATCTGCACTGCCCGCTGCCCGTCCATGGGGCGGGGCATGTCTGTGTGCTCAGCGACGCGGAGGACATGGCCGAATTGGAGCGTGTCGTGGCGGACGCGGTCGACGGGCCCGGTCTCCTCGTCCGCGCGTGGGTCGTCGGGGGGAGGGCGACAGGGGTGCCCGACGGTCCGCCGGTGGGCGGGGCGAGGGGGCTGCCCGCCGGCGGGGACGGCGGGCTCCTGGAACTGCGCGGATGGTCGCTGGCCGAGCACTGGGTCGGATACGGCGTGACGGCCACGGCCGACGGCCCGCGACGAGTCGTGGTCCTCGTCCGGCGCGCGTTCCCCCGTCCGCCCGGTGCCGGGTGGGTGGAGTCGCTGCGGGAGGCGACCGGATGGACGAAGCCCGACCGCCGCGGCGTCGACTGGGCCGCGACGGAGACAGCGCTGGGCACCGCGCTGCCCGGCGACTACAAGGACATCGTCGACGCCTTCGGCCCGGGCAGCTTCGACGAGTACCTGGACCTGCTGGTGCCGGGTGCGCTCGGCACGGATCTGGTCTCCTGGGGCCAGGACATGGCGCGGTACGCCGACCTGTACAGGCCGTACCCGGTCCACCCCGCGCCCGGCGGCGTGCTCACCTGGGGGGTCTCCGAGCAGGAGTCGACCTTCCACTGGCTGACCGGACCGGCCGATCCCGACGACTGGCCGGTCCTGGTGCAGTACGAGGGCGGTGAGTGGCAGCGCTTCGACTGCGGCACCGGCGAGTTCGTGCTGCGCCTCCTCACCGACCGCACGCCACCGTTCGGCTTCCCACCCTCGGCGGGACCGTTCCCGCACTGGTTCGCCTCATGGGAACTGCCGGAGAGCTGAGCCTGGTCCGCCCCGGCTGCCGGCGCGGCTGACCATCCTCGGCGCAGCGTCCGGGCCCATCACTCCGACGGCACGGACGGCGCGCAGCGCATGAGCAACCGCGGTGGAACAGGTCTACTCCGTCGGCCGCGCCCAGGCACGCCCCCTCGGCGCTCATGCGGACGGCTCTGGGACGTGACGTACGCGTTCGGTCCTCGCGGTCCGTGACGGTCAGTCCTGCCGGGCCTCCCCCGGCGGTCAGTGAGCAGTGTTGCTCCGGCGGGAGGTCGCGGTGGCGTGCCGGTCAGCCGGTGTCGGGGGCGAGACCGGTGCGGTGGGCCAGGACGACGGCTTGCACGCGGTCGCGCAGACCGAGTTTCGTCAGGATGCGCGAGACGTAGGTCTTCACGGTCTCCGCTGCGAGGGAGAGCTGCACGGCGATCTCGCCGTTGGAGCGTCCTTCGGCGACAAGCAGGAAGACATCGAGTTCGCGGGGCGTCAGCGCGGCGATCACCGCTTCGCGCTGGGCGCCGCCCGGCCGCAGACGGTCCGCGTGGTGCCCGATGAGATGGCGTGTGACGGCCGGTGCCAGCAGGGCGTCGCCGCGTGCCACGGTCCGGATGCCGTCGACGAGCTCGGCGGGAGCGGAGTCCTTGAGGAGGAAGCCGCTCGCGCCGGCCTTGAGCGCGTCGTAGACGTAGGCGTCGACGTTGAACGTGGTGACGACCAGGATCCTGGGCGGGTTCTCCGCACCGGGGCCGGCCAGTTGACGCGTGGCGGCGATGCCGTCCAGCAGCGGCATACGGATGTCCATGACGATCACGTCGGGAGACAGCTCACGGGCGGTCCGGACTGCCTCGTGGCCGTTCGCGGCCTCGCCGACGACGTGCATGTCGGGTTGCGCGGAGAAGATGGTGGTGTAGCCGGCGCGAACCAGGGCTTGGTCGTCGCAGACGAGTACCCGCAGGGGACGTGGTGCGTCGGTCACGGAGATCAGTCCTGTCTGCCCTGTACGGGAAGGGTCGCGCGTACCTCGAATCCGCCCGCCGGGCGGGTGGCGGTCCGCAGGTCGCCGTGGAGTGCCCGGACTCGTTCCTTCAGCCCGATCAGACCGCGGCCGCCGCCCGCGCCCGGTAGGCGTGCGGAGAGGGTGGGGGAAGTCCCCGTCCCCTCGGTGGTGATGGTGAGGACGAGCCGCTCGGGCTGGTGGTGGACGGTGATGGAGGTGGGGTGACCGGGGGCGTGCTTCATGGCGTTGGTGAGGGCTTCCTGGACGACGCGGTAGGCGACGAGTCTCACGTCGGGCGGCGGTATGGCCGGTGGGCCCTGCTCGGTGAACCGGACCGGCTGTCCGGAGCGGCGGGCCTGCTCGACGAGGTCGGTGAGCTGTCCCAGCGCGGGGGCCCGGTCCGTGACCGTCCGCGCCGGGCCGTGGTTGCCGGTGGCCTCCAGGACGCCGAGGAGACTGCGCAGTTCGGTGAGCGCCGTGCGGCCGGCGTCGCTGATGCCGCTCAATGCCTGCCCAGCCTGTTCGGGCGCGCTGGGGATGAGGAACTGCGCCGCGTCGCTCTGGATGACCATGGCGGTCACGTGGTGGGTGACGACGTCGTGGAGTTCCCGGGCGATGCGTGCGCGTTCGGCCGCGATGGCCGCCTCGGCCGTCAGGCGCCGCTGCTCCGCCTCGCGGGCACGATGCACGCGTACGCCGTGCCCGAGCAGCCAGAAACCGCACAGTGCGAAGGAGAAGGCAAGGTAGTCCACGGCTGTCTGGGGCGAGCCCAGACGGTGCAGCACCACCGCCAGCAGGATGTAGCCGACGCAGGCAGCGGCCGGCAGGGTGCGCCGGTGCCGCGGGAGGTGGGCTCCGGCGGAGTACAGCGCCGCGTACAGGCCGAGACTGGCGAAGGTGGTCGCGTAGCCGAGCGCCTGATGGGCGGCGAACGCCGCAGCGATGAGACCCAGGCAGACGGCTGGTCGCGTGCGGCGGAGCGTCAGCGGCGCGGTCTGGGCGAGTACCAGCGCGGTGGCGACCAGACCCGCCCTTCGCTCGGGCAGGTCACCGATCTGTGCGCCGATCACCGACAGCGTGGGGATGAACGCCAGGAAGAACAACGCCGCGGCGAGGGCAGCGTCCTGGATGAGGACGGACGCCCGTCGCCACCATCGAAGCGGTATCCGGCCCCACAGACTTCGAGCCGTCGTCATGTCGCGCCCCCGCACGTCGAAGTGGTCACTCTGCCCGGCGGTCAGCGCTCGGCGCGGCGGTTTCCCCGCGGCCACATTGTGCCCTGGCGACGCGCCCGCAAGAGCATCGGAACGATGATCAGAACGCTGAGCAGGACCGGGACGACGGATGCTTCCAGACCGAAGATGCCGCCGGTCAGCAGGGAGGAGCCGTGGGTGTCGACGGTGTACAGGCCGTCGGGGGTGTGACCGGACAGCGGGACCCCGGCCAGCTGCTGCACGAGATTCCAGGTGAAGTGCACGCCGACGACGAACCAGATGCTGCGCCTCCACAGAAACGCGGCGCCGAGCAGCACACCTGCCTGCACGGCCAGCGCCACGGCGCTCCACAGGCCGGCGCCGGTCCCGCCCAGGTGGGCCAGGCCGAAGAACACGGCGGTGACGGTGATGGCGACGGCACTGCCCCAGCGCTGTTCCAGGGCCTGCAGCGCGAGCCCGCGGAACATCAACTCCTCGATGACCGCCGCGTTCAGCTGCATCATGACCGCTGCCCACAGCACACCGGCGAAGCCGTGTCCGGCCCAGGTGAAGGAGTAGCCGCCGAACAGGGTGATCAGTCCGAGGACGACGAGGATGAACGCCAGCCCGAGACCGCCACCGAGCAGCGCTTCACGCCATGCTCCGGCGCGTGCGATCTCCGGTGTCGCGCGCAGAGCGAGCCGACGCATCACCCACGCGTACAGGGCCACGGCGGCGAGGGCGCCCAGGGCCGGCACCGGGCCGGGCCCGGTCGCGGTCAGTGCGGCGATGAGGCTCAGCCCCACCAGACCGCACCCGACCCAGCCCAGCGGCGAACGCGCGCTCCGCTGCAGCCGACTCCTCTCGGTGACGTCGGGCTCGGGTCCCGCGCTTGGGCTGGGGACGGGGGCTGACGACGGCCTCATGGCGACTCTCCTTGATGGTCACGACCACCTGGAAGCGGTCTGGAGACCACGCTAGAAAGGCGCCGGAGAAGGCGAATCCCTCGTTGAGGGACAGCATGTGTAGCTCGCTCGGGGGATGCGCACACGGAGCAAGACGCCCCCGACGAGCCCGCCCCCTGCGCTACGACGCAGCCTCGCCGGAGAAGCAGAAGGCGGGGAAGCGACGGAAACGGGGTGCCCAGGGGCGCGTGCATCAACCGTTGATCGCGCGGTGGGCGTATCCGTTCCCAGCCGGGTGTGCGTCACGACATCGAGAGATCAGGAGGAAGTATCAGGATCCTCGTCGCGCGCGACGTTGGCAGATCAAGCCGGCACACCGAGCGGGTGTGGCTATCTTGCGGGGATGGACATTCCTTCCTTCGACGAGATCCGCGCGATGCACCGGAAGTACTCTCCCCACGCCGAAGCATTCGAACTCGTCTTCACCCATTGCGAGATCGTCTGGAAGGTGGCCGAGCAGCTCATCTCCGTCTCGGACTGGGGCGTCGACCCAGATCTGGTACGAGCGGGGTGCCTGCTGCACGACATCGGGGTGTACCGCCTGTACGGCTCCGAAGGGCGAATCGACGTTCGGAACTACGTACGCCACGGACTGCTGGGACATGAGATCCTGGAATCAGAAGGCCTGCCGGAGGAGCTGTGCCGGTTCTGTTCGTGCCACACCGGGGTCGGGCTGAGCAAGGAAGACGTACTCACCCAGGGCCTCCCTCTGCCGCCGGCCGACTACATCGCAGTGACACCGGAAGAGCGACTGGTGATGTACGCCGACAAGTTCCACAGCAAGACCACACCGCCGAAGTTCGTCTCCCCGGACACCTATGCGACATATGTGAGGCGCTTCGGCGAGAACAAGGTCGAGACATTCGCCGAACTGCGCGCCCAGTTCGGAGACCCCGAACTGGGCAGCCTGGCCGCTTCCTACGGCCACCACCTGACCTGACAGACGGTCGGGCGCAGCGACAACCGGGACGACCGGGGGAGCCGCGATGCACCTGCGCCGCTCAGGGCCAGGGCGCAGCAGCCCGATCCACCTGCGGCCTGGAAAGACGTGCACACTGGTACGCCACCCTCAAGCCGGCCGGCTCAATCCGTAGTCGTCAGGGAGGTTGCGCGGCTCAAGAGCTTGTCACGACGGGGGACGCCGACAATGATCACCGTATGACGACCAGAAAGGGCCATGCCGTTTAGGCACAGCGCTCTCCTCTCGCCCACTCGCGCGCCGCCGCCGGCCTCACCGCAGCGCCCGATGGCCGTGACCGCCCACCCTGGAGAGCCCGCCCGTGCAGACGACCGCCCTCATTCCCTACGCCCACCTTCCCCGAGCCCACCACGATCGCCACGTCCTGACGAGTACCGTCGACGCATTCGGCGTCGCCCACTGGCTGCTTGCCGAAAACGTTCCGCAGCCCGGCGGCGATGCCCGGGTCTTCGACGCTTCGGTCGTGTCCGTCCATCCGGGCGGCGCCGTCGAACTCACCGAGCTGCGGACCGTCCGGGCCCGCTGGCCCCATCTGGACCGCCTGCCCGACGGCGGATTCGTCGTCGCCGCGTCTCGCGCTCGTCGGTACGAGGACGGGAACCAGGTCCAGCTCTTCGACGCACGTGGCCAGGAGACGTCGTCCTTCTCCGTCGGAGACGCCATCGAGCACCTGCTCGTTGACGAAGCAGGCCTCGTGTGGGTCGGGCACTTCGACGAGAACCCGTCCGGAATCCGTCGCTGGAGCACCACAGGCCATCCCGTGTGGGCGTCGGACAGTACAGACATCCCCGGCCTCTACGACTGCTACGCCCTGAACGTGTCGGGGACCACCGCTTGGGCCTGCACCTACATGGACTTCCCGCTCACTGAGATACGCCCTGGGCGACGCGAACAGCCCGTGAGGGTCAGGACGAACCAGATACGGGGCGCCAAGGCAGTCGCCGTCCACGGAGATCAGGTGGCCTTCTACGGCGGCTACGGCGAGGAGCAGGATCGACTCGCTCTCGGCGAGCTCACCGAGTCATCGGTCGAGCCAACGGACGTCGGCCTGCTCACCCTCCCTGACGGCACTGTCCCGGGTCGCCGACGGGTCGTGGCCCGAGGAAGCAGGATCTACGTCCAGGCCGAGCCGTTCACAGCGTGGGGCATGCTCGACCTCAGCGGCTGATACCTGACGCTGGTCAGCTGCGCCAGCTGAGCGTTATCCCGTAGATGAGCAGAGCATGCTGGTTGACCAGCGTTGTTTCCCGCTCATCCGGCGAGGGTGAGGTTGTGCAGGCGGGCAAGGCCTGTTCCCGCTGTGGCCGCCGTCCGCGATCACCGTGTTGCGGTCGACGGCGTCCTTCGGCCGCCGCGGCAGGGCGGTGACCGGCTTGCCGAACTGACGTGGGCCCAGCCCGCTCAACGGGGCTGTCCAGGAGGGTGTCGACGCCTGATGACACCAGCCAATCAGGATCATGTCATCGGTGGCCGCCCACGTCCGTCGGTAGACCCTTCTCGGCGATACGGCCCAGTGGCGGGGAGGTGGGGGGTGGGATACGGCAAGGTACCTCCAGTCCCGAGCCGGATGCCGGGGCCTGTGCGACCCACCCCCCATTGCCGCGAGTCCCTCACGATCTCCGTCCGGCCCATGAAGGCCGTGATCGTAACTCGGGCCACTGACAACGTCGGCAGCTTCGCCCCGGGCCATCATCGAATCTTCGACTCAGGTCACGAGCGGCCCGCTGGCCGGGCCGGCCTGAGCCCGTCCACCACGGCGTCGCCCCCCACCCGTACCCGGACGCCCGAGGGCCCGGGACGCGCTGTGGCGGTGATGGTGGCGGGACTGTCGACCGCATCGCCCATGTCGACGGCGATACGTGTGATGCCCCGCCGCGCCAGGTGGGCGGCCAGGCAGGCGGTGCTGTTCGCGTTGGCGATGTCCTCCGGGACACCGATCGACGGCGCGAACATCCGGGCCGCCAGGCCACCCGTCGGCTCGGGCGGCGAGTACACGTACGCGCCCAGCAGGCCCAGCCGGTCGCACACGTCCCGCAGTCCGTCGAGGTCCGGATCCAGGGCGGCGAGCGCGGCGCGGCTCGCGACGGGCACCAGCAGCCGCTCCCGGCCCACCCCGGCCACCCGCACCTGCGCAGCGGCAGCCTCCGCAGCCGCGCCGAGCGGCGCCAGCGCCGGGCCCAGCTCCGCAGCCGTGGGGGTACGAAGGCAGACCGGGCCGGGGTCGAAGCTCGCGGAGAAGTGAGCCCCAGCCCCGTCCCGCCGTACCCAGCCGTCGAACGCGCGCACGGACGTGCGGAGGGTGACCCGGTGCCCGCTGCCCGCACCTGTCCCCGCCCGGGAGGCGAGGAACGCCAGCGCGGCGACCGTGCCGTGGCCGCAGGCGGGCAGTTCCCCCTCGGCGGTGAAGTAGCGGATGCCGACCCCGGGCAGTCCGGGCACGCCCCGGTGCGGCGCGCGCAGGAAGACGGCGTGCGAGGTCCCCTGCTCCACGGCCACGCGCCGGCGGTCCGCGTCGTTCAGTGCTCCGTGATCCTCCACCACGGCGGTGGGGCTGCCCCCGGCGCCGTCGCGCAGACAGGCACGGACGATGGTCACACGAGGTCCGCGGCGAAGTGGACGTCGTAGCGGTGCTGTTCGGGGAGGAGTGCGTCGAAGGGGTCCTCACCCCGGCGGACCCGTCCCAGGGCCCGGAAGTAGCCGAAGCGGTCGACGCCTGGGGTGAGGAGCACGAGCAGATCCGCCTCCTGCCCCGCGGCGGCGCCGAAGGCGTGGACGGTGCCCGGCGGGACCACCACGAGGCCCCCGGCGCCCACGGCCTCCACCCGCTCGCCACCGGGCCCGGGCTCACCGTCCGTGCCGCCCGCGCCGAACAACCGGAACCACGCGGTGCCGGCCACGACGTAGAACACCTCGGTCGACCGGGTGTGGTGGTGCGGGCCGGCGCCATCGGACCCGGCGGCCAGTTTCAGCAGGTTGACGCCCACCGCTCCGCCGGTGTCGACGGCGTCGGCGAGCAGTCGGATGCCGCCTCCCCCGGGCAGTACCACGTGTTCGGCCGCCTCGGGCCGTACGACGAACGCGCTCACGCTCGCTCCTCCTCGATTGCGACGGGCTGACGACTCCATTCGAACCCGGGAACAACCGACCGACCAGCACCAGTTGAGGATCACGGCCATAGCGGATCGAGATGGCCGGCCGGGAGGTCTCGCCGTACCGGGGGGAGCGCGAGCGTGGAACTGCGGCAGCTGAGGTACTTCGTCGCGGTCGCCGAGCACGGCGGCTTCGGCCGGGCCGCCGAAAGCCTGGGCATCGTCCAGTCCGCGGTCAGCACCCAGGTGCGCCGCCTGGAGCGGCAGCTCGGGCTGGTGCTGTTCGTCCGGGGAGCCCGGCAGACCGTGCTGACGGCCCAGGGCGAGGCTCTCCTGCCCCAGGCGCGGACCGTACTGGAGGCGGCCGAACGCACCCGGACCCTCGCCGCCGAACTCGCCGGCGGATCCGCCGGGCTGCTCCGGCTGGGGCCTGTCCGGGGCCCAGGCGAGCGGACGAACCAGCTCCTCCACCGCCTCGCCGACGACACCGGGGCCTTCAGGGTCGCCCTGCGTCACGTCCCGGCTGCCGAACGGCTCAGGCTCCTGAGCGACGGCGAGCTCGACGCGGCCTTCGTACGGGGAGAGGCGGTGGCGCCGCCCGGCGTCAGCCTCCTGGAGGCCTGGCAGGATCCGCTGTACGCCGCCGTGCCGACCGGCCACCCCCTGGCGGCCCGGCCCGCCCTCACCCTGGGCGAGCTCGCGGAGCTGCCGCTCCGGCTCGTGGAACGGCCGGTGAACCCGCCGTTCCACGACCTGGTGACAGGCCTGCTGGACTCCGCCTGCGGCAGGCGCGCGCCACTGGGCCCCCGCTTCGCCACGCTGCCCGAGACCCTCGCGGCGATCGCCTCGGCGGCCGCACCGTCATGGACCGTCTTCTACGAGGTGACCGGGCTTCCCGACTTCCCCGGCATCACCGTACGACCCCTCGCGTGCCCCGCCCTGACCACCTGGCTCGCCGTACCGGAGGGACCGCCCAGCCCCGCGCTCCGCAGGCTGCTGGCGGCCATACGCAGTACCCGGGTCTAGGTTCTGACCAGCGGATCACGGGGCAGGGTGCGGGCGCCAGGCCCCGTGCCCGTACCGGGGGAGTGACGGCCGCAGCGTGTGCCGGCAGGCGTTGTTCAGCCCAGCTTCCGGCAAGCCCGATGAAGCTCCGCAGCTCCTGCTGGGCGCCCGCGACGAGCCGCGTGCCAGGTACGCCGACAGCTCGATCACCGGGCCGTCGTCCGCCCCGTAAGCGTCGAACGTCAGCCGGACAACGCAAGCCACCGCGTGAGAACACCGACGACGGATCGTGGCCGAAGGAGGGCCGGCCAGTGCCGTCGATCACCTCCAGCCGGTCCCGCCCGGTCGCCGAGCCGTTGCGAGCAGCCCGGCTCGACGACGCCGGTGCCTGTCCCGGGTGATCTCCGGGGAGGCTGATGCCGAGGGGCGCCTGACGAGGTCTCCCTCGGCAGGCGCCCCTCCCCCCGTACCGCTCCCCGCAGCGGCCGCCGCCGCCCCGGGGAGCGGGGTCCCGTGGGCTATAGCCCGGTCAGTGGCCGTCCTTCGAACTCAGCCAGCTGACGATCGGCGACACCGCCTCGTGGATGACCTGCGAGGCCTCGTGCAGGGCATGGGCGCCCTTGGTGCCCAGGTGCGCCGCGGCCTTGATGCCTCCGGACATGCCGAGTGTCACCACGCTGAGGGCCGCGATCGAGGCCTGCTTCCTGAACTCGTCGCTCTTCCAGCCGTACCCGACCCCGTAGAAGACCGCACTGGTCGTGTCGAGGAGCCCGGCGGCTATGCCGATCCCCATTCCGGCGGCCATGAAGAACGGGGCGGCCGGAGCGGCAGGGGTGAACGAGAGCCCGATGCCGACGGCTCCCGCACCGACGCCGATGAATCCGACGATCATGCCGGCCTCGTGGAACGAGGCGGCGTACGCCTTCGCGCTCCCCGGGCGCACCTCGTCCTCGAAGTTGTCGTAGTCCTCCTTGTTGCACGGGTTGATGCCGGCGGCCTTGTTGGCCTGTGCCTCTTCGGCGGCCTGCTTGGCCGCGGCCGTGCGCTCGGTCCAGGCCTTCTCCACGGCCACGGATCGCGCCTCGCTCGCCGCGGCAGCCGCGGCGTCGCGGTTCTGTCCGGCCTGCAGCGCGGAGCTGCGCGCCGAGTTGGCCGAGGCCAGAGCCGCGTTGGCGGAGGCGACCGCGTTGCGCGCGGACTCCACCGCACGGCTGGCGGAGTAGTTCGCCGAGCGGGCGGCGACCCGGGCGACGGAAGCCGCCTGTGCCGCCTTGGCCGCCGACGCCCTGGCGCTGACGGCCGACCGCTCGGCCTGGTCCGCGAAGGAGTCGGCCTTCAGGGCCGACGCCTCGGCCTGCTTGGCCGACGCCGTCGCCTTGTCCGCCCACACCTGGGCTTCCTGGGAGGCCGCACGGGCGAGGGCTGCTGCCTGCTGGGCCCGTGCGGCGTCCACCTGTGCCTTGTCGGCGATCTTCGCGGCCGCGGCGATCGCGCCCTGCATGGCGGCGATGTGCGTGTCGGAGTCGTAGTCGAGCTGCGCCGACTTGTACTGGACCGAGGCGATGAAGTTGCGGCGCATCCACGCCGGGCCCTCCATGGCGACCTGCGCGTGGGCCCGGGTGTAGCGACCGCCGCTGCCCAGCAGGGCCGCGGTGGCCACACCGTCGTCCTCCCTCTGCGCAGCCTCGAAGGTCACGGTCATGAACTCGTACAGCGCCTCGGGGGTCCCGGAGTCCAGGGCCGCGTTCGCCGCCGCCTTCACGGCACGACCCGGGTTCTCGCCGAGGAGCCGGGCCACGGCGACCCGGTTGTCGGCGACGGCCGCCTGAGCCGCTCCGCCGGCGAGGAACTTCGCCGGGGCTTCCGGGTCGGTGCTCTCGAGCGCCTTGGCGGCGGCGAGGGCGACGGACGGCTGGGCGATCCTGGCGAGGAAGAGGACGGACTCGCGGTCGTCCTGCCGCTGGGCGATCCGGCGGTCGACGTCGATCCAGGCGTGGATCTCGGCGTCGGTTCCGGCCAGGGCGAAGCGGGCGGCCTCCTGGGACCAGGCGCCGTGGGAGTCCATGAGGGCGAGCGCGGCCCTGCGTCCGAGGTCGGTGGCGCGGGTCGCGTCACCTGCCTTCAGCGCCGTCTCGGCCTGGGCGATGACGTCCTTGGTGGCCTGGACGGTCTGCTCGGCCTGCGTCCGCTTGCGTTCGATCTCGGCCCGTTCCCTGGCCTCGATCTGCCCGAGCAGCCGCACGTCCTCCATCGCCCGCTGGGTGTCCTCGTCGAGCCGCTGCCACTCGGCCTTCCGGGCGGCCTCCTCGACCTCGACCGCCTTGAGCACGGCCGCGGTCGCGGCGTCCGCGGCCTTCGTGGCCTCGTTGGCGAACTCGGTGGACTTGTTCGCGTACTCCAGTGCCTGACCGGCGTACAGCACGGCCCACTCTGCGGCGTCCGCCGCCCTGTCCGCGTGCGTGGCCGCGCTGTTCGCCGCGTCGCGGGCGGCACGGGCGGCCGCCGCCGACGCGTTCGCCAGGGCCAGGGCCGTGCCTGCGGCGTTCGTCGCGAGCTGCGCGTTGGCACCGGCGATCTGCGCCTGGCGCTTGGCCTCGGCGGCCTGGGCCTGCGCGACACCGGCGGAGGCCGCGGCCTGTGCCGAGGCGTTCGCTGCGGAGGCCGCGTTACGCGCGGCCGACGCGGCGGCCTCACCGGCGCCGGCGGCCTGAGCGGAGGCCGTGGCGGCGTGATCGGCCGCCTGCGCAGCGGTCCGTGCCTGCCGGGCGGCGTTCCGCGCGGCGACGGCGGCTTCCTTGGCGACACCGGACTGGGCGGCGTCCTTCGAGGCGCCGATGGCAGCGTTGTACGCCCGGGCTGCGGCGGAACCGGCGTTGGCCGCGGCCTGGCCGGCGGCAGCGGCGGCGTAGGCGGCGCGGCGTGACGCCTGTACGGCCGCGTGGGAGGCGTTGATGGCGACGCGGGAGGCGTCGGCGGCACCCTTGGCGGCGTCGGCTGCCTTGCGGGCGGCGCTGCCTGCCTTCGCCACGTCGTTCTGCGCCTGCTGGGCCTCGACCGCGGCCTTCTCGGCCGCCTCCTTGGCCTTGGCCGCGGCCTCGACGGCGCGGGCGGAGGCTTCCTCGGCCGCCTTCGTCTTCATCTCGGCGTTCTTGCCCTCGCGCTGGACGACGGCGACGAGTTCCTCGATCTGCACCCGCTCCTGGTCGCGAGCTCGGGCGATGTGCTGTCCGGTCTCCAGGAACCAGTGGACGTCGTCGGCCGTGCCGGACAGGGCCCGGTCGGCGTACTTCTGCACCTCGGGTCCCGCCGTGCCGAGCATGGCGGCGGTCGCGACGCGCATGTCCTGGAGCCGGGCCGCGAACTGCTTGTCGGTGAGGAACGCCTCCAGGGCGGGCCGGCTGCCGTCGCTGAGGGCGGCGTTGCCGGCCTTGGTGAGGGCCCTGCCGCCCACGCCCAGCACCGTGGCGGTGGCCACCCGCAGGTCGTCCACGATCGTGGCTTCGAAGCCGCCGGCGAGGAACGCGGTGACGGCGGCGTCCCCGTCCCGCAGCGCCGCGTCGGCGGCCCGGCGCGTCCCCTTGCCCACGGCCGCGATGCTGCCCATCAGTGCGGCTCGGTCGTCGACGGCGCTCTCGGCGGAGAGCCTGGTGGTCAGGAAGTACCGCACGTCGGCGTCGGAGCCGGTCAAGGCCGCCGCGGCGGCGGCCTTGACGGCCTTGCCGCCCAGGATCCACTCCTTGACGACCTTCGCCCGCTCGGTGTCCGGCAGCTGGAACGGGTCCCCCCCGTCGCCGTCCGGCGGCGGGGTGTCGGCCCAGGCGGCCAAAGGATTGAGAACGAGGCTGGAAGTGGTGGCGACGGCCGCTCCGGCCGCGAGGGCGCCGAGAACGCGCCGTCTATTCCAATGGGTGGTGTCCAAAACGGTCCTTCGCTATCGGCGCCTGGCGCGCCGCGGATACAACACGGCCCGGGCCAGGACAGCAAGGGGTGATTCGCATTCTGCTCATCGAGGCCGTTTGCGGATGACGCATGGCCCGAGAGGTGCGCAGCATGACCATACGCGGCACACGAGGCACTGGCCAGACGGAAGTTGATGGCAAATCAACTGCGGTTTATCCGAGGTGGTCGGGTGGGGCACTCGGTGGCTTGAAATCGCCTGGTGAAAAGGTATTGGAACTCCATGAATCGGTCATATCATCCGGCTTGAAACCCCTATCTGTGAGTCGCGTCACCCGCCGGTGCGTACGTCCGTCAGGCCCCGTCTGCCCAAGGGCCAGTAGGGGTGGGCATCCGGCAGAACGGGCTGAGCGAACGTCATAGAGGTTTTGCCGGGCTTGATTTGTGCGCCGCTCGTACGGTTAAGATCCCGGAGGAAGTTGGGGGCTTCCGGGGGGAGCGTCGCGGCCTTTCTGCGCCTCTCTCATGGCTGGACAGAGCCTTCGCATCCACATGGACATTCCTTCCGGATAAACACCGGAACTGACGACTGGAAACAGGGATGAAGGCACGTACGACACTTCTCCGCGGCATGGCCACGGCCATGGCGGCGGGCGGCCTGGCCTGGCTGGCGATCACGGGTGGCCCGAGCGTCGGATCCCACGGCGGCGATTCCGCCGGCGGCACCGCGATGACGGCGGTGGCCGACGAGGGCCCGGGCTACGCCGTCGAGGACTTCGGCTATCCCGACGCCGACAAGATCCTCGCCGAGCGCGGCATCACCCTCAAGCGAGGCGACGGCCACATCGTGCTCACGGACTGCGGCACCGGCGACCTGCTCGAGGTCTGGTCGCGCGACAAGGAGCGGGTCTGCTTCAAGGTCAGCGGCACCCGCGGCTACCTGGCCCTGGAGATCCCCAGCGTCTACGCGGTCCGCGGCAACGCCTACTCCGCGCAGGTCGACATGACCGTCGGCACGGAGGAGAAGTCCTTCGACATCGCCAAGAACACGTGGACCCGGGTCGGCGAGAGCGCCGACGAGCAGGGCCGCGACCACATGCTGATGGAGATCCGCACCAGCAAGTAGGTGATCTGCGCGGCCCGGCCGGCGTCCCGCCGTGCCCACCGCGCGCACCGATCCGTCCGGCAGGCAGGCGCCCTCCCGCGCCCCTGCACCCAGCTCCAAGCCCTGCTTCCAGGAAGTGAAATGAAGCGACCCCTCTTCGCGAAGTTCCCTCTGAGAGCCGCCCTCGGCGCGGCTCTCCTCTCGGTCCCCGCCGCGCTCGGAGGCCTCACGGGCACCGCCCAGGCCGCTGTCGGGACCCCCGCCGCGTCTGGTGCGCTCACCCACACCGTGCAACTGACCATAGGTGAATGGCCCGAGCACCGGGGCTGCACCGCCACGCTGGTCGACGAACTCTGGGTGGCGACCGCGGCCAGCTGCTTCGCGGAGCGGCCCGGCGAGGCGGTCCCCGCCGGCAAGCCCGCCCGCAAGTCCACCGTGACCCTGGCCGGCGGCACCGTCCGGACCGTCGTCGAACTGGTGCCGCGGACCGACCGCGACCTCGTCCTGGCCCGCCTCGACCTCCCGGCCGCGGGCGCGACGCCCGTGCAGCCCTCGGCGAAGGCCCCGGCCACGGGCAGCCCGGTGACGGCCTCCGGTCACGGACGCACCAAGACCGAGTGGGTCCCCGACAAGGTCCACACCGCCGCCTTCACCGTCACGAACAGCACCGCGACGGACCTGATCCTCGACCCGGCCAACGGCACCGACGTCCTGTGCAAGGGCGACAACGGCGGCCCCGTCCTCGACTCGGCCGGCAAGCTGGTCGGCATCAACAGTCGCTCCTGGCAGGGCGGTTGTCTGGCGGCTCCGGCCGGTGAGACCCGTCGCGGGGCCGTCGCCGCGCGCACCGACGACCTCGCCGACCTGATCGGCTCCCTCAAGCAGCGGCCGTTCAACTTCAGGGCGGGTGACGTCCTGCGGCCCGGCGAGACCGTCTCCTCGGCCACCGCCAAGCTGATCATGCAGACCAACGGGGACCTCGTCCTGTACCACCGCACCGGCGGCGAGAACCAGGGCGGCGCCCTGTGGATCTCCGGCACCAGCGGCAACCCCGGGGCGTACGCCACGATGCGGGCCGACGGCAACTTCGTCGTCTACAAGAAGGACGGCGGCGACACGGTTCCCGGCAGCGCGCTCTGGGAGACCGGGACGCACGGCAACGCCGGCGCCCGTCTGGCCCTCCAGGCCGACGGCAACCTGGTCGTCTCCAAGACCGTCACGCAGGGTGGCGCGGGCAGCGTCCAGCTCCTGTGGAACAGCGCCACGGGAGACCGCGGCGACCGGCTCGCGTCCGGAGCCAAGCTCATGCCCGGACAGTGGCTGACCAACGGCCGGTCCGTTCTGATGATGGACATCCAGGGCAACGTCCTGCTCCGCGAGCTCGCGACCAACCGTGAGCTGTGGGGCAAGTACTCCTGGAACTGGCGCTCCTACCTGCACATGCAGAACGACGGGAGCCTCGTTCTGTACAGCAAGGACGGCGGCCAGGGCAAGGGTGGCAACCTCTGGGTCACCGAGACCTGGAACGGCGCCGGCGCGTACGCCGCCGTCGAGGGCAACGCCCTGGTCGTCCACACGAGCGACGGCGGTCTGCGCTGGGCCAGCTCCACGCTGCAGGGCGAGCAGTCCAAGCGCTGCCTGGACTGGAACGGCTCCAGCTCCGTGGTGATCTGGGACTGCTGGGGCGGGCCCAGCCAGCAGTGGGAGCACACCGCGGCCAAGGAACTCAGGGTCGGCGGCGACAAGTGCCTCACCGCCAACACCGGTGCGGTGCAGGGCGCCGGCATGTTCGTCAAGCCGTGTGACGGCAGCGGTGAGCAGAAGTGGAACGTCAACGCCGACGCGACCATCACCGCCGTGCTCAACCCCGGCCAGTGCCTGAACGTCTGGGGGCAGGCCACCGCCAACGGATCCACCCTGGGGCTGTGGGGCTGCAACGGCGGCGCCAACACCAAGTGGTTCCGCCCCTGAGCCCGGGGCACCCGCGGCGCCCCGGCCGACGAGGCGCCCGGCTCTCGCCGCTCTAGGACGCCTCCCGTGCCGGTCACGTGGTCTCGTGACCGGCACGGGAAGTGGTGTCAGCCGACGGGCGCCGCAGCCGGTGGGTCGGCGGGGAGGTCCGCACCGCGGGGGTCGTCCCCCAAAGGGACCCGAGCCGGACCCGCGCCGTCGGCCGGTCCGGCCGGGACGCGATGCGGTGTCGCCGGCGCCGCGCCGACCGCCCGGGAGATGCTGACCAGAAGGTCCCCGTACTCGGCCTCGGCCACGCGAAGCGCACGTACCGCCACCGCGCCCCGCACCTTGTCGGCGGGCACACCGCGGCTCCGGGCTTCGGCCGCGGCCGTGAACATCGCGGCGAGACCGACGGCCACGCTTTCCGCCTCCGTCGCACCTCCCCGGCGGGCCGAGTCGCAGGCAGTCGCCCGGACCTCCTCCGAGCAGTGGGCTCCGAGCTCCAGCATCCGGTCGTGGATCTCGGTCATACGGTCGGTGAGGCGCCGCCCGGGCCCCGCGTACCAGGGAGTCCTGAGGCGCATCCGGCCGTCGCCGTCGCCCGCGGGGGACACGGCCCGCCGCAGGGCGCCGAGCGCGTACAACGCCCGTAGCGGCCCGAACACCCGGACACCCAGCCAGGGGGCCACGATGGGGATGAGGAAACCGGCGGCGACGAGGACGGTGCCGAGGCCGGCCAGGGACAACCCCGCCTGGTTCAACCACTCCCAGTCCCGGCCCGTCCAAGCGGCCACGACGGCGGCGACCTTCGCCACGCCGTAGGTGACGTTGCTCAGGAAACCCACGGTCAGGACGGTCAGCCCGAAGAGCAACGACCCGTCGGCCGGGGTCCTCCGTCCGGGCCCCGCCCGCCGGATGTCGCGGGCCCAGGTCCAGCAAGCGACCGCCGAGGTGATCTGGGCACCGATGCAGGCGAGCACACAGAGCAGCGTCATCTCGCGGATCCAGGGGGTGCCCGCGTAGTAGGTCTCGAAGTCGCTCCGCCGCTCGACCGGGGCGTCGCCCAAGGCGAAGCACACGATGATCAGGGCCGCCACGACGGTGTGGCCCCAGATCCAGTGCCTCACCCTGCGGCGGCTGCGGGGCTGGGCCTGCGCGTCCTCGCGCCAGTTCTCCATGAGCACCCGGCAGGCGCACGCGTAGGCGGAGAGCATGCAGAACACGAGGACCGCGGAGAAGTTGCTGATTCCGGTCGCCGCGTTGACCGCCCTGATCGTGGGTGGTGCCGAGAAGAAGAAGGCCGCGGCCTGGAGGAAGATGACCGTGTTGACGCTCCGGACCAGGGGAGTCCGCCATCGCCTCAGCAGAGACGGCAGCTTGACGAGGAGGACGAGGCCGAGTGCGGCCGCGGGGATGTAGAGGTTCACGCCCGTGCCGTCACCCTCGGAGGGAGGCCCAGATGCGGCCGGCCACCCCGGCCGACGGCGCCATCGTGCCCCCACGCTCCAGCAGGGGCCTGCAGCGGTGTGCGAGCATGCGGCCGAACTGCTCGGCACGTCGTTCCTCTTCGAGGTCCGGCTCGGTACGGGCCGCGACGTGGGTGACCGCGTCGGACAGGTCCCACCGGTTCCCCAGCATCCGCGCCGCGGCCTTCGCGACAGCCGCACCACCGTGACCGCAGTGACCTTCTTTCAGGTGCCAGAGCTCGTGTCCCAGGATCACCACCTGGTGCAGGGGCGAGGTGTTCGCCTCCACGACGATCACATCGTGATCTCCGAGATCCAGCCACAACCCGGTCACCGTGTCGGGCGGGAACTCCTCCAGCATCAGCCGCACTTCGCGCCCGTTGCGGGTCGTCACCCCCGCGCACACCGCCTTCAGCAGCTCCCCGGCGCACTCCGGAAGCGGCGTCGGGAGCCCCTTCAACAGAGCATCCCGATAGCGCCTCATCTCCCGCGAGACCCCCACCCGAGCCACCTTCCCCCTTGCGCCGGGCCACCGGCACGCACGCTCACGCGGTGTGCTTCACCGCTGGTGAGGCACCCTGCGGTGGCTCACCGTGATCATCCGGCTTTATTGTGCCCCAAGCCGCCTTCGAAGGCCGCGCGCGTCTCCCGAGCCCGCTCCTCGCGCGAGCGACGTGCCACGGACTCGATCAGGGCGATGAGCGGCTGCGCCGTGTCGTCGGGGACATCGGCCAGAGCGCGTGCGGCATAGGCCACGACACCGAGTTCGGGATCCACCTCGTTCGCCGGCCCGCCGCTCCGCAGCCGCCGCAGGTCCTGGTCCTGGCACGCGACCATCCGCTCCAGCAGATCCTTGTGGATCTGCTGGAGAACCCGGTCCAGGGCCTCGGTCGGCTCGGCCACCAGGAACTCGATCTTCTCCCCGAAGAATCCCGCGATCCCCGCGGCGTGGTCGAGGTTCGGCGCTCGGCCCGTCTTGATCATCTTGTCGAGCCACTGCGCGCTCGTACCGGCCGCCGCCGCGATCTCCGCCAGCGAGTAGGCCCGCCGGCTCCCGTCGGCCGCTGCGCGCAGCCTCGTCGCCCGAAGAAACAGGATCCGCTCGACCACGCGCCGGTGCCGGGCCTCCACCGAGTCATGCTCGGGGCCGCCGGCTCCCTCGCCGCGCAGCAGCTCCCACACCTCCTGCTCAGGCACCCCGGACGCGTACGACAGCCCGCCCTCGCCCGTCACTCGCAGGACGTCCTCGCGGTTCAACCCCATGCGGTCGAGCAGGGCGTCGATACTGCGCACCGTTCCCACCAGGTCCCGCACCTGCCCTGCACTCACAAGAACTCCCATGCTCGTCGGACCGGAGGGCTTCCCAGGCTAGCAACTGTGGTTGAGCCCTCATCCATCGTCCCCTCAGGCGTCCACTGGGAACAGGCCGGGCCCGATCGAGTGGACCTTCACCCCCGCGATACCCCGCCCACGATGTTGAGCCGACCGCCACGGGGCCGGCGGAGGCCGATCCACGGGACGGGAGCGATCGAGGACCCTACCTGTCCGCATCGAAGGTGAGGGTGGGGGAGTGGCCGGAGAGGCCGGTGGCGAGGGAATCGAGGAGTCGGCATGACGTTTCTGGTGGCGGGTGCGACCGGTACGGTCGGGCGGCAGGTCGTGGGAGCGCTGCGGGAGGCCGGTGCGCCGGTGCGGGCGCTGACCCGGCGGCCCGGGGAGGCCGCGTTCGGCCGGGGGGTCGAGGTCGTCGGCGGCGACCTGACCGACGCGGCGTCGCTGGCGCCGGCGTTGGACGGCGTGGCCGCCGTCCACTTGATCAACTTCGGCGGCGACGACTACGCCCCGCTGGAGAACGGCAGGGAACTGGTGGCGATGATCGAGGCCGCCGGGGTGCGCCGGGTGACCCTGCTGGCCGGCTGGTCGGAGTCGACGCTGGAGCCGGCCGTGCGGGCGTCGGGCCTCGCGTGGACCACCGTGGCGCCGACCGAGATCATGGCCAACGCCCTGGAGTGGGCGGACGAGGTGCGCGCGGGACGGGTCGAGCGACCGTACGGGGACTCGCGGACCGCGATGGTGCACGAAGGGGACATCGGCGCGGTGGCGGCGACGGCGCTGCTGGAGGACGGGCACGCGGGGGCGGAGTACCTGCTGACCGGGCCGGAGCGCATCTCGCTGCGGGAGAAGATCGCCGTGCTGGGCTCGGCCGTCGGCCGCGAAGTGGAGTTCGTGGAGCTGACCCCGCACCAGGCGCGCGAGGCGATGAGGGCACAGGGCGTGCCGGAGCACATGATCGACTTCCAGCTGGAGGTGTTCGCCGAACCGCCGGTCGCGTACAACACCCCGAACGGCGTCGTCGAGAAGGTCACCGGACGGCCGGCGCGCACGTTCGCCCAGTGGGCGGAGCAGAACGCCACCGCGTTCCGGTGAGGGTCCTACGGCCCGCTGCCGTGGCGGGCGGCGGGCGGCGGTCCAGCCCGGCTGGACGGTCGTCAGGGGCAGCTCCGCCCGATGAGGGGCGGCGAGCGCGCCACCCGCGCGTCAGGCAGGCTCGTCGACGTGGCCGCCGCCGACTCGATGCCGTGCCCGGTCGGCGGCGGGCTCTACCGGCCGGCGGCGGGCTCTACCGGCCGGCGGAGGGCTCCACCGGTCGGCGGACGGCTCCACCTGACAGCGGCGGGCTCTACCGGACGGGCCCGGGACGCCTCGCGCGCCCGGGCCCGTCCCGTACCGTCGCAGGTCAGCGGACCCGGACGGACGCGACCAGAGTGTTGAGGTCCGGCCACAGCTTCTTGTTCGTCTCCGGCAGCACGACCCACAGCACCGAGGGACGGACCCGCCCGGTGTCGACCACGAGGACCGCGTTCAGGTCCCTCGTGGACGGCACCCCGCGTTTGTGGAAGTGGATCTCACTCACCAGCAGCCAGGCGTCGTGTCCGCCGACCTTCAGCGGCTGCGAGGCGACGTCGACCAGGATCGCCTGGTCACGGGGATACTCGTAGCGCCGCCGCTCGTCCATGACCGCGCTCGCCACGCCCCGCAGCTCCCCGGTGCCACCGGCCGCGGCCATGATGTCCTCGTCGACCTGCGTGGACTTCACGAGTGCGCGCTGGCGCCCCTCCTGCTTGCACGTGAAGCCGTCGAAGACGGGATCCTGCGTCTGGCTCCGGTCCCACGTGCCGCCCAGCTCCGCGTACTCCAGGGAGGAGTCCGTGACGGTGCCGACGACCGGCGAGCCCTTGCCCGGGTAGTCCGGCACCTTGACGATCCCGGTGAGCCGCCGCTCCTCGGGCAGCGGGGAGGCTCCGGGGGTGAGAGTGGGCACGGCGATGTCCCGCTGCGGGGCGTCCGCGGTGCTGCCCGCGCAGGTGGCGGACGAGGAGCCGGGTGTGCTGTGCGCCTGCTGGACCGCCTTGCCGCCGACCAGCACGGTGCACGTGAGAGTGCCCCCTTCCTGGTCCTCGCGGCTTCTGACGTCCAGATAGAAGTCGGCGCCCGGCGCCAGCTCGACGGTCTTGCGGTACGGCAGGATGACGACCCCGTGGGTCTCGTGGTTGCCGTTCGCCTCCCCGACGGTGAGGTTCACCGAGGGATGGTCACCCGTCGCGATGTAGGTGACCGCGACCCGCCGGGGTTCCTCGTCCGGGGATGCCCCGTCGTCGCTCGGGTCGCCGACGGCCAGGGCCAGGCCCACCGCGCCCAGCGTGACCGCCTCGAAGAGGATCACCAGGGCGCCGACCAGATAGAACCCGCCCGGGATCCGGTCGAAGGTCTTCTGTCCGCGGCCAGAGTGGAACGCGCGTCTCGGCTGGGTTGTCTGCGTCATGTCGTCCTCCCCCTCACGCCCGGCCACTGCCGCCGGACCGGCGGCCGGCCGGCCCGTCGGCGAACCGCGTGGCCAGCAGCCCCGCCTCCCGCGCCTCGTCCAGCATCCGGTGCAGGTCCTGGAACCGCGACCGGTCGACGAGCCCCTCGATCTCGGCGACGGCCAGCTCGTCCCGCACCGTGTTCACCACCAGTTCGTGCATGTCCTCACCGAGTTGCTCCAGCTCTCGTACGGCCTCCCACTCGCGGTACGCCGCATCCGCCGCGCGGGTGTGCTCCGCGTACCGCTCCAGCGCCTCGACCCGCTCCTCCAAGGCGCTCGACGACAGCCGCAGCGCCTGCCGCTGCGTCCGCAGCACCTCCTCCACCCGCGAGCCGGAGGCGTCCCCGGCAGCGGTGCGCACCCGCTGCGCCAGCCGGGTCAGCTCGGCCAGGCGCTGGGCGATCTCGTACTGCTGGGCCGGCAGCGTCACGTCGTTGGCGATGTCGTCCAGCAGCCCGTCCCGGTCGACCTGCGACCGGAGTACCGCCGTCACGGCGGCCTGGGCGCGCTCCATCCGGCGCAGCGGCGAGTGGCCCAGCAGCTCGCGCAGGGAGTCGTCGCCGAAGTCCTCGGCCAGGTAGTAGCGTCCGTGGCGCAGGCGGGCCACCCGCTGCCGCTCGTCGGTCCCGCAGCCGAGGACGACGATCAGCAGCCAGGCCAGCAGGTGCGCGCCCACGACGGTCAGGACGAACACCTCGAACCCGAATCGGACCCCGACCCAGATCAGCCCCGCCTGCGCCGCGAGCCCGACGGCCAGGCCGGGCCACACGCCGATCAGAGCCCACAGGATCGTCACCGGCAGCGTCGCGCACACCGCGGAGGCTCCCAGGGCCGTCCAGATGTCCGCCTTGGTACGGCCGCCCAGCCCCGGCTCCTCGGGCAGCGGCAGCGTGGCCGGGAAGAGTCCGTGGGCGGACTTCTCCAGCAGCGCGCGTTCCGCGTCCTCGAGTGCCGGATCAACCACCGGCCGCAGCGCCATGTCCTGCGCCATGAGCAACACCCCCACAAGTCGGGGGAGATCGTGACACACGCAGGAGGGCCTGCCCCCGCCACCCCTGTTCCCGGCCGCCGACTGGGACGGAAACCACCGCAGCCGTCGGTCGATCCGGTACGCGGGCACGGCATCCGGCCATGCGGCGATCACCGCAGGCAGGAGCTTCGGTTCAGGCCGCCGACACCGACACGGCCCTCCGGTCACCGCTCGGACACCCGGGGAGCAAGTAACCGCGGTGAGGTCCTGAGGGGTCCCGGTCCGCCAGTCCCGCTACCGCGACCTGTCACCCCCGCCCCTGTCACCCCCGCCCCTGGCATCCTTGCCCGGTATCCGCCCGCCAGGAAAGGGACCCCCGTGACCGTCACCGTCCACATCCCCGAAACCCTCCGCGACGAAGCCACCGCCATCTCCGCCGGCGCCGCCTACGCCCTGAAGACCCTGGCCCTCCAACTCGCCGAGAACCCCCGCCTCGGCACCCGCCACGGCCGCCTCGGGCTCTACCAGGCCGTCATCGACCACGAGGCCTTCGACGACTGCCCCGAACTCACCATCAGCTACGCCTACGGCCCACCCCTCACGGCCCTCGACCACGTCGAGATCCGCGGCCTCGAAGCCCATGCCCCCCAGCACGCTCCCCGCCCCGCACCGGCGCCGGTCCACCTCGCCGACCCCCGCACCGGCGAGCCGGCCGCCCGCGAAGTCCGTGCCGCCTTCGCGAGCATCATCTCCTGGCTCACCCGCAACGCCCCGGCCACCCACCACTCCCTCCTCCCGCCGGTCACCGACACCGAGCTCTACGACCTGAAGGCCGACCTCGGCGTGCACATCCCCGCCGACCTCGACGCCCTGTGGTCCCAGTGCGCCGGACAGCGCGACGAACCCGGCACCGGCTTCCTCCCGGAACACGGATGGGCCCTCATGCCCCTGGACTCGGTGCGCGAGGTCTACCACCGGCAGATGGCCTGGCAGGCCGAACACGCCGACGAAGCCCCCTTGTGGAAGCCCTCCTGGGTGCCCTTCGCCTCGTGGACGGCCACCGACACCAGCTACGGCCTCTACCTCGACACCGAAACCGGCGAGATCGGCTCCTGGGACAAGACCGCCGCCCGTACCGCCCAGGCCCGCACGCTCACCATGCTCCTCGAAGAGACCGCCGACCGCCTGAGCCGTCCCACCCTCCACCCCGGGCCACAGCCTCGCGTCGAGGGCGGCGTCCTCATCTGGGACAACCCCTGAGCGCCTGACCACACCCGCGAACAGGCCGAAGGCCCGGACAGGAAGAAACCTGTCCGGGCCTTCGACACACGCAGAGGCGAGCGCTACATGGGCCCTACTTCTGCTTCCACTGGCACGTCGTGGCCACGCCCGTACAGTGGTTGAACCCGGGGGTGTCGATGAAGAACCCGTCCCCGTCGGTCAGACGCCAGAGCTGCGGCTGAAGCTTGTGGAACGCCCCCTGGTTCTCCGAGGCGTTGATCGCAGCCCGCCCGCACCGCTCGGTGCCCTGCGGACCCTTCGTCGCGGTGCGGATGTCCGCGAACAGACCGAACGACGTCGAGCCGTCACCGACCCCGTTGAACGACCAGTCCGTATAGAGCTGCGCGCACTGGTCGCCGTTGGTCACCTGGTTGACGCCGCCGGGGAAACCGCCGGACTCGTGCGTGGAGGCGGGGGCGTACTCGTCGCAGTCGGTCGCCGGGATCACCGGATCGGCCGCGTGCTTCGTCCACGTCGTCGGGCACACCACCTTGCGCGAGTCGGTCGTCGACCACGGCTGCCCGGACGCGTTCTTCACCTTCGTGTCCGTACCGAGGTAGTGCACGAGGCTGTCCCACTTCACGGAACCGGCGTGGTCCGGCATCATCTCCTGCATCAGCCAGTAGTAGCCACCGGCCGACGGGTAGGAGTTCGTGTCGACGGTGAACGTCGGCTTGAAGTACGGCAGGACACAGCCAGGGGTCACCGAACCGCGCGAGATGTCGTCGCAGCGCGGCGCCAGCTCCTGCACCGCGGGTATGCCGGAAGACCCGAAGTCCGCGGTGGCATCCACCGAGTCGGACGCGTCGACGGTCGCGGTGATCTTCCACTCCAGGTCGATGGTCTCCTTGCCCGTACCCAACCAGCGCGTCACCACGGTGCCCCACGCACCCCGGTAGTCCTGGGCCGCGTCGTAGTCCCAGTTCGCCTCGGGGATGGGGTTGGCGCCGTCGTCGGTCCACTGCACCGGCGCCACGTCGCACGCCGAGCAGGAGGAGTCCACGTCCCAGGTCATCGTGACCCCTTCGAGGGCCTGGTCGATGAACGTGGGGATGATGACGAGCTGCTGGTCGAACTCCGCGAAGTCGCTCTGCGACTCGCTTTTGTTGCGGTAGGTCTTGATCCGCTGTTCGAACAGGAAGGTGCCCCTGCCGATCGCGGGCTTCTTCGGGTCGGCGTCGAAGAACCACAGCTCACCCTCGCCCAAGGTCTTCAGGCAGGCCTCGGTGCGGTTCATGTAGTCCTTGCCCTCGGGCGCATCGGTGCACCACTTGACCAGGTCCACCGCCTCGTTGCCGCCCGGCGTCCCCGCGGCGGCTGCGGCACCGACCGTGCCCTTCGCCGCCTTCTTCGACACCGGGGCGCCGTCGTCACCGTCGAGGTCGACGGCCGTCTTCCTCGACTTCCCCGGCGCCGGCGCCTTCGGGTCCCTCGGGGCATCCGCCTCGGACAGGGTGAAGCACACCGTCCTCCCGGAGCCGTCGACCTTCGAGCAGTCCTCCTTGTCGAAGTCGGACAGCTTCGGCTCCTCCTCCGCGGAAGCCGGCGCCGACGGGGAAGCGGACTTCGCGGCCGACGCCGCAGCGGGGGTGGCCGAGCCGTCCGGGTCGGTCCGCGTGAACTCGATCGGCTGCTGCTCGGTCGAGTCGATCGGCGCGTCCGTCATCCCCGAGGGGAACATGACGTACGGCTCGATGCGGAACTTCGCCCACGGCGACCAGGTCGTCTCGTACAACGACCCGTCGAAGGCGTTGGTGTGGAACAGATAGTCGGTACGAGGCTTGAGGACGCCGTAGTCGACCTGCATCTTCGCCGTCGCACCCGAGGCCGTGTACGGCGAGACGAGCACGCCGTAGGGGTTGGCGTCGGTGAGCTTGACCTTCGTGTCCGGTGTGCCGTCCGCCTTCGCCGTCCAGACCTCGAACGTCAGCGTCGACTTGTCCCCGTCCGCGTCGGTCACCGTGTTCTGGAGGACGACCTCCGGCGCGATGACCCGCCACGTGGATCCGACCTTCTTGAACTGCGGACCGGCCGACGGCGCGGTACCCGACTTCGGCCGCGACCCGGCCAGAGCCGCCCGCGCTCCCTTCTGCGCCTTCTCCGGCCCGTGCACCTGCGGGGGCGCCGGAACCTCGGTGGCCGCCTGAGGTGCGGCCGTGGCGGTCGTACCGCCTGCCAGAACGGCAAGGACGGCACCGGCTGCGAGGCAGCGTAGTGTCGTCGTTAAGCGTTGGCGTCGCAACGATCCTCCTGATGAGGTCATGACAATATCGACGCCAAGATCATCACGAGGGGACCCGCCGGCCAACCCACAAGATCACCATGTTGCGCGGCCCGCACTCGTAGAGTCACACAACAAGCCCGGCAGACCTCACCTGTTGGCCAGGAGGAGGCTGCCAGCGGCAAGACCGGACTCGACGACGCCGACGGGGGCGAGGGTCAGGACGAGGGAACCCGCCGAGCCCGGAGAAGGGCGACCGGAGCTCCGTGCAGGCCACGTGCCGGTGCTCGCAGCCGGCCGTCCTCCGGATCTCGCTTACGGCCCGTACCGGCGGAAAACATGTGAGGCGACTGCATGCAGAGAGAGGTGCACTGTTCCGGAGTCCGGAGACCAGCTGACCATTTCGAAGTCGAATGATCCGGAACGTGTCGCCCTCGCCTTCCGGCAGTGATCGACTGGCTGGGCACTGCATGGCACCTGCCAGGACTTGTCCGGCCGCTCATGGGTCCGGCTGCTGGGGGCCCGGCGGGGCTTCAGTCTGTCGAGCTCATGGTCGGCCCGCGATGTCGTGTGCCAGGGTGACGGTATGGATGGGCAGTCTGAGAGCCCGGAACTCTGGGCATTTTTGGAGACCTTGCACCGCGGCGACATCTTGTCCGGCACCGTTGCGGCGATCGAGCGGTTCGGGGTCTTCGTGGCGCTGGACGACGGACCTGCCCATCCCCTCTTCCCCGGTGCCGGGTTCATCGTCATCCCCGAACTGTCCTGGCGCCACATCGACGCTCCCACTGATGTCGTTCACGTAGGCCAGAGGGTCTCGTGCGAGTTCCTCCAGTTCGACACCTACAACCTGGAGGCCAGACTCTCCTTGAAGGCGCTGGAGCCCGACCCCCTGCGGGCTTTCGCCGACCGCACGCCGGTGGGTCAGGAAATCCGCGGGACAGTGGAGAGGACAGTTCCCATCGGCGTCTTCGTCGAGATCGAAGACGGGCTCGTCGGGCTCATCCCCTCCAGGGAGATCGACGGTCGGCCCGCGGTGAGTCCGGTGGAAGACTGCGAGGCCGGAGAGGAGATCACCGTCGTCGTCACGGAGATCGACCTGCCGACCCGCCGAATCCGTCTTTCCAGGCCGAAGAACGCCCAGTACGAAGGTGTCGTGCATGGGGCGGGGTGATCCGAGTGATGCCGAGTGGGAACGGCTGCGGCCTTCCCGCCGATCGGTAACGGGCGTTGTGGCCGCTGGCGGGATCACCGACAGGTGACCGACGGGAGCCTGCACCGGGTGCGGACCGGAGTGCGGTGGCGTGACCTGCACCTGGGAACGTCTCCTCCAGCAGGTCCAGGCGGTGGCCGACGCCGGAAGCGAGATCCACTGGGACATCTCGGTCGACTCCACCATCGTGCGGGCGCACCAGCATGCGGCGGGCGCTCGCACCGACACACCGACGGAGCCCGGGTCAAAGGAGGTCGAAGAGCCAGAACATCAGGACGAAGCGCCGTGGCAGACGCCCGCCTGGTGGAGGTGGTACGGGAGGCGAGGGCCTGTGCCCCTCGCGCGGCGGGTTCACCACCAAGCTCCACCTGAGTGCGGGCGGCCGCTGTCGCCCGATGTTCCTCATCGTCACACCGGGTCAGCGAGCTGACTGCACCTAGTTCATCGCGGTGCTGGAGAAGATCCGAGTCCCCAGACCGGGCCTGGGGCGACCACGCAAGAAGCCCGAGAGCCTTGCGGCCGACAGGGCCTACAGCAACGGTCCCGTCTGCGAGTGCCTGCGCGGCGGGGCATCCGCCACACGATTCCGGAGAAGAGTGACAGCCGGGCCGCCCGCCTACGCAAAGACGCACGCGGTGGCCTGGCGAAGAGCCCATCGATGATCCTGTCACCGGCGACAACGCCGTTCACTGACCAACAGGAACGGCCCCAGCCGTTCCCACTCGGCATCCCTGAGATCACCCCGCCCCATGCCCACAGGAACGAGTCGGGCACGGAGCAGCCAGTCGGCTCCACCCCGCGCGAAGCTGCGGCAGCAGGGTCAGGCCCGCGTCTGCCGGGCGGGGTCGGCGTGCGACAAGAGGAACTCGGTCGCCCCGGCGATGGCCTCGGCGGAGGAGGCGTGGACCGCCTCGGACTCCTTCTCCTGCTGGTCCGCGGCAGTGGCGGTGAACCACCAGGCGCCGGCATCCGGGTCATGGTCGATGACGGCGATGCCACCCGCGTACTGAAGCGGAACGGACTCGCCGGCAGCCTTCTTGGCCACTGCGTGCGGCCACTTGAGGCGGGCCGACTGGCGCTTGATGCCGCCCCAGGCCGCGCCCAGCTGCGCGTAGTTGGCTCCGCTGCGGCCGGCGACGGTGGCTGCGCTCTCGGCCAGGCGGTCGACGGACAGTTTGGCTTCGTACAGCGACCTCAGCATGGCCAGCTGCACATCGGGAGCGGCCATGAGCGCGGTGTCGAAAGGCTTGCCGGCGTCTCGATAGGCGAGAGCGCGGGTCGAGATCCCCTCTGCCAGCGCCCGGACCGCCACCAGCACCTTGTCGTCCATGGCGAACGAGTCGCCCTCGGCGGGCTCGGACCATGCGGGCTCTACCAGAGTCATCACGGCGGTCCAGAAGTTCTCGTCGTTCCTGTCAGGGGTTGGGATCACATCGTCCATGCGACAAGAATAACTGTCGAGATCTGAAGTGACAAGCAAAACTGTCGATGTTCGATGTGGGGATGCTCAGGAGGAATCTCCCGGCGACAGGCCGCCTCGCCCCTCTGGTCGATGCGGGCGGCGGGGCCGGGAGTGACTCCGGCTCCAGCATCGGGGAACGTAGGTTCAGCAGCGCCTTTCAGATGCACCACGACCAGGGTGTGAGGCCGCTGACCCGATTCTCGTACCCGTGGGTGGGCTTTGCGCAAGGCCGGAACCAAGGTGAGCCCTGGCCGCGTCGTCGAGTGACTGGCATTGGGGGAGGGGCTTGGTGGGGTACGACGGGGAGGGAGCCGACACCCTGGACCCCTTCCTGGCCCGCCGGGTGCACGGGAACATCGACGACTCGGTCCGCTGTCCGGCGAGCGCCTACGGCGCCCCTCACCTTGCAGGCCCACGCCGCCCTCGCCCTCTCGCATGGCGGCCGGCCGCTTAGTCGACCCGCCGGAGACCGCCTGATTCTCGGAATGTGCCCTGGAAGGTACGGCGGCGTGGGTGTCCCCGGCGTGGATGCGGACGAACGGGCGGGACCGGCGACTCCTCAGCTGTGGGCGGACCGAGTTCACCCCTGCTGTGCGCGACCGGCCGCCCGCCCTCGCACAGGAACGACGGCACCCATCCGGGACCCGCCGACAGCGGTGGCACGGGACGCAACGCGGCCAAGGGGGTTTCCACCCCCTCTCTCTCAGCTCCCTGGGGTTGACAGCTTGCGAGGCAGGGTCCGGGGCACCTCCCTGACAAGGCGCAGCCGCCAGAGACTCGCACCTCTGATAGGGACGGACTGGTCCCTGAGCCTATGAAGGTGAAACGCCTACAGGGTGTACAGGTCACGGCCTAGGGTCAGGGCATGGATTCCACGCCACCACCCTGATACCGACTCAAACCCTCCACGGACCGGGGCAGCGCATAACCCTGTTCACCGTAGGGAGTGTCTTTGCGCTGCTGGGCGCGGGAGCGACGATCAGCGGGAGGGTTGCTGCGGATCCTGCAGGCTTGGTCATCTACGCGGTGGTTCTTGCCGGCGGTGCCTGGATGGCGTTCCGCAGTTGTGTCATGGGAGTGCGGATCGATTCCAAGGGGCTCACCGAACGAGGCCTGGGACGCTCGAAGGTCGTTCCGTGGTGCGTCATCAGTGCGATCAACACCGCCGACGGCTTCGGCCTGGCCCCGGCTGAGGCTCCCGGGTTGATCCTCAAGAACGGTGAACACAGGAGCCTCGCCGCCCTGGCCTCGTACTCCAGTGGTGCCGTCGACTCCGACTACACCCTGATCAAGTCCGCGCATACCAACCACGTTGCTGCGTGCCCCGACTGCGCGTGACGCTGCTCTCGCCCAGGGCCGCCCGGACCGCCGGAAGGGGGCTGGCTCGCGGTGGTCGACTGCCCGGCCCAGGCGGTATCCGGCGGATCGCGAGACCGACGGGCACGAGACGGGGTGGCAGCATGAGCTGATGTCCGGCTTCCTGCGTGAACTCTGGCTGCGGGGCCTCGCCTTCCATCCGGCGGCGCCCTCCGATGCGCTGATACGCCTGATGGATCAAGCCGCCGGCGAGCTGGGCCAGGTGATGTGCAGGGACCGTGACTTGCCCGACGCGGTCATCGACGCAGCTCTGCGCCGCCCCGACTGGCGGATCCGTGGCGCGCTCGCCCGCAACCAGCACGTAGATCCTTCGCGCCTGGGCGCCCTTGGCGACGGACCCGCCAGATCTCGTTCGCGCGCGGCTTGCCAACCCCCACCTTCACCCGTGGCCGCGCTGGGTCCGACCACTACCGGAGGGCATGGACCGGCTGGACCGCGATCTTCAGTGGGACCGACACGGAGGTCGGCCGCCTGGTGCGTAAGGAGGGCTGGGATCAGACGGCCGGACGGCGCTGGTCGTCGATCCCCGACGAAGCCTTGCGTGCGGTGACGGACTGCGAGGACTTCTCCCACCTGGAGCGAGCCGATCAGGTCGTGGCCGCGGTGCCTGGTGGCGGGTGGAAGGTGCACTGGAAGGACGAGGGCCCGGGTGGAGCGCCGCTGACGGAACCGGTGCTGGCCTGGTTGATCACAGCGCAGGGGCGGGCGACGGCGATCACGGTCGATGCCCAGGGGCATGTCGAGGATGCCGATCTGGCTGACGCCTTCCTCCCACCCGGTGAGAACCCGATGCCCTGATCACGGCCGGTCAGGCCATCGGTCGGTCTGCACGACCACAGACCTGGCCACCCGGGGAGCCGCGAGGGGCACCAAGATCCCGGCGCTTGCCCTCGATGCTGCCCTCGGCGAAACGGGCCGTCACGCTGCTCGTCGTCCTCGAGACCACGACACCGACGGGACAGCGGGGGAGAGGGAAGCGAGAGCGGCAGGGCACTTTGCGCCTGCAGTTTTCAGCCTCGCTGTGCGCCCCTCGCTGTGCGCCCCGCCCCTGCCCGCGGCGCCCCCGGGGCCCGCTTGTCCCGGCCTGCGCGCCCCACGAGCAGGACGCCGAACTCGGCCGATTATCGTCCGTGTGTTCGGCAAGATCGCGGGCAGGCCCCGTTCCCCGTGAAGAACCTGTGGCAGCGTGTGCGTCTCCGGTGGCCGCTCTGGCCGCCGTGGCGAGTCTTCTCGTGGGGGGAAGCGTATGCATCCGCGTGCCTCGGGCACGTCTCTTCGACGTGCCCGCATGTCCGCAAGAACCTCTTTCACCGCGGTGGTGGCCGCGCTCGCGCTGGGGGCGGGCACCTTGCCCGCGCTCGCCGCGAACTCCACCGACCCTGCTCCGGGTTCGGCCTGGGGCCGCGCGGCCGAGCCGTTGGCTGTCCCGCCGGTGAAGGTGGGCGTCACCAAGCCCGTCGCAGGCGAGCGGGCCGCTGTGCCTTCGGCCGACGAAGCCGCCTGGCGCGCGCAGCAGGAGAGGCGCGCGACGCCGGGCGGCGCCAAGGCGGCTCGTTCCGCCGTCGGCGTCCTGTCCTGGATACCCGAAGGCCAAGGCGCCGTGCCCTGGCACCAGTTGTCCGACGTGCGGATCACCGACAACCTGGTCGCCCGGATCAACCTCTCCAACGGCAATCTGATGCTGGCCGCGACCGACTTCGAGATCGCCGGTGTGGGGAAGTCGCTGCGTCTGGCGCGCACCTACAACTCGCTCATCGGGCCGTACGGCAAGGTGTCCGACCCGTGGTGGCAGGAGTATGAGCGCTATCTGAGCGCGTTCCTCACCGACGAGGTCGTCGTCTACGACGCCACGGGCGCCTCCGTCCGCTTCGCGAAGAACGCCGACGGCTCGTTCACGACGCCCAAGGGCTACGCCAAGGACCTGAAGAAGAACGCGGACGGCACCTACACGCTGACCGACCGCAAGTCCGGCCTCAAGGACACCTACGACGCGAACGGCACACTGACGAAGGTCACGGACCGGAACCACGGCACGGTCACCGTCGACCAGCACGACGAGAGCGGTGAGAACAAGGGGTTCAAGGTCACCGAGACCCGTTCGGGGCGATGGGTGGATCTGGTCAAGACGTACCCGAACCAGTGGCAGGCCAAGGACCACACCGGCCGGACCGCCGTGTTCGACCTGGACGCCGACGGCAACCTGACGCGTACGGCGGACACCGAGGGCAAGGCCACCCAGTACGCCTACGACGCCGACGGCCGCGTCACCAAGGTCATCACGCCCGAAGGCCGTGTCACCGTCTTCACCTACGACGCCCAGGGCCGCGTCACCTCCATGCTGCGGGCGACGGCCCTCGGCGGTTCCGGGCACACGGGTCCGACGTTCACCTACGCCCACTCGGCCGCGTCGCCCTCCGCTGCGGGCACGACGACGGTGACCGACCCCGAGGGGCACGCGACGAAGCACGAGCACGACGCCGACGGCCGGATCACCAAGGTGACCGACGCGCTCGGGCATGTCCGGGCGAAGTCCTACGACGCGAACAACAACGTCCAGACGGCCACGGACGCCATGGGCACCGGCGGAACCGGCGGCAACGTCACCGCCTACGGGTGGGACGCCCGTTCCAACCCGACGTCGGCGTCGCTGCCGACCGGCGCGACCGCCTCCCTCACGGGCTACCAGACGCTCTCAGGGGCCGATCTGCCCGGCTCGATGACGTCCATGGACGGCGAGAAGACCGACTACACCTACGACGCGGCCGGCAACACCACCTCGGTCGCCGTGACCGGCACCGGCGGCGGCACGCAGACCTTCGACCACAACCCCGCCACACCGACCTGCGGCGGCTTCGAGGGCCAGCGCTGCAAGGCGACAACGAAGATGAGCACCTCGAAGTCGGTCTCCACCGCCTTCACCTACGACGCCAAGGGCAACCTGACCAAGGTCGCCCCGCCCTCCCCGCTCGGTGTCACCACCTACACCTACGACGGCCTCGGCCGCCCGGCCACCGTCAAGGACGGCCGGGGCGTGACCACTCTCTACGAGTACGACGAGCGCGACCGCGTGGTGAAGGTCGACACCTCCGGGTACGCCACCGTCACCTACGCGTACGACGGCGACGGCAACCTCACCCAGCGCTCCGACGGCACCGGCGTCATCGACTACGCCTTCGACCCGCTGTCCCGCGAGACGGTGCGCACCCTCCAGAACGGCTCGCAGACCCGGCTGACGTACACCCCTGCGGGCAACGTCGACACCTACGAAGACCCGGCCGGCGTGACCGACTACACGTGGAACGGCGTCGGCAACCTCACCCATCTGAAGGACCCGTCGGGCAGGACCACGACCTACGCGTACGACAACAACGACGCCCGCACCACGACCACCTACCCCGGCGGAACGGTCCAGAAGGTCACCCTGGACGAGTCCAACCGGCCCGAGCGGATCAAGGCCACCTCGCCCAAGGGCACCCTGGTCGACCTCGCCTACACCTACAGCAACGCGGGCAAGGACGGCGCCAAGATCCGCACCAGCACCGACGCGGTCGGAGGGCTGAAGACCAGCTACACCTACGACGACGCCGGACGCTTCTCCTACGCCAAGGAGGAGAAGGGCACCACCCTCACCTCCTCCTGGCAGTACTGCTACGACCTGGCCGGCAACCTCACCTCGCAGGGCGTCGACCCGGGCTGCCCGCGCGGCACCACCTACACGGTCAACGACGCCCAGCAGATCACCGCGAAGAACGGCTCCACGACGGGCTGGTCCTACGACAAGCTGGGCAACGAGACCGCCGGCGCCTCCACGCCCGAGGGCGCCCGGACGGCCGCGAAGTGGTCCGACCACTCGCAGATGACCTCCCTCACCGTGGGCGGCAAGACCTACGCGGGCCAGTACGGCTCCACCGACCAGAGCGAGCGGATCAAGCTCGGCGACACCTTCTTCCACAACGGCCCGCTCGGCCTGTCCGCGCAGAGCACCGGCGGCGTGGACACGGGATTCAACCGGGAGCCCGGGGGCACCCTCAACTCCATGACCACCGGGGGGAAGTCCTTCTACTACCTGACCGACGCGCTCGGTTCGGTCGTCGCGCTCGCCGACGAGTCCGGCACCAAGATCAACAGCTACTCGTACAGCCCCCGCGGTGTCCAGCGCTCGTTCACCGAACAGGTCCCCCAGCCCTACCGGTTCGCCGGCGGCCACCAGGACCCGACCGGGCTCTACCACTTCGCGGCCCGTTACTACGACCCCAACATCGGCCGCTTCACCAGCCCCGATCCCTCCGGCCAGGAGAAGAACCCCTACCTCTACGCCGAGGGTGACCCGGTCAACCGCATCGACCCCCAGGGAACCCTCAGCTTCGGAGGCATCGCGGACTTCCTCGACGACACCAACGACATCTGGGGCGCCGTCACCGGATGCGTCGGCGGGATCGGGGCCGCGGCCGAGACCGGCGTCATCGCCACGGCCAGCACCTTCGGCCCGTGGGGCACGGGAGCCGCGGTCGTCGGAAGCTGCGCCGTCGGCGGGTTCCTCGGCTACAACAACGCGGACCTCATCACCTACGGCTGACAGACGCCAGAGCAGGAGCACGAGCAGTGAGCGCCAAGACCAAGATGCAGCTCTTCATGGGCGTCGTCGCCCTGGTGACGGTCCTCGCCCTCATCCAGGGACTCATGGCGGAGGGGTCGGGCAGAACCGTTCCGCTCGTCGTCGCCGCTCTGGGCGCCCTCTCGCTCGTGATGTGGGGCATGGCCCTACGCGGCTCACGCCGAGGCTGACGCCCCGGGCGGTCAGCGGCCCCGCGCTTCCCCGGCACCTGCCGGGGAAGCGCGGGGCCGCGGGCGAGGTCCGCCGCCGAAGCGGAGAATCAGGCGACAGTGCTGGCGGTGTCTTCCACCACGCCTCGACCGAGTCGCCGTTGCGTTCTGCTGGGACGGGGCCGGGGTGTGAGGGAGGGCGTCACTACCCGCCGACCCACGAGAAGGGCGCCACCGCCGCTGCCAACACGAGACCGGCCCCGATCAAGAGCCCAGGGGTCTTCGGGTGTCGCCGCGGGTCCGAGAGCGCTGCGAGGAGCAGCAGAGGGGCCGAGGGGTAGAAGACGAGCATGCCGACCCAGGAGCCCAGCAATGACCACGGCAGCAGCACCGCCGAGATGATCCCGGCGGTCCACTGGAAGGCGGAGGGCCGGGCATAGAGGAGCAACGGCACGGCGGTCAGCGCCGCGGTCGCGAACACTAAGGGGAGCAGGAAGAACGGCTCCCCGGAGGCGGTGACGAGCACCAGCGGGGTGACCACGGCACACGCGGCCAGGCCGATCTGCCACGGATAGACGATGTCTCGCGCGGCGACGCGCATAGCCCCCTCCTCGATCCAGCACCTTGAACGCGTTCAATTTACCATGACGCCGAGCCCCGACGCGGTCTCTCGCAGGCCAACTGCCGGTGCCGCAGCGGGATTCCCACCCGCGACCGCACCCGCCCCTCCCAGACACCCGGGGCCCGACTTGGCGCAGAAGACCGCGTCGAGCGCCAGCGCAGCGACGCTCGTGGACGGCAAAGCTCCCCGCCGGCTCCCGCTCCACGCCCTGGCATCCGGGGCATCGACGGCGCCGCAGCCGGGGGCTACGCCCACGCGGGCCGCCGGTCGAGCATCCAGCCGGGAGCTGAGCCGCCGGGCTCGGCGTACCGCTGTGGAGCCCATCGGCCCTGCACCTCGCAGGAGGCAGCTGCGTGCTCATCAGCCCGGGCAGGAAATCAGGCAGGTGCAGGCCCGTCGCTCGCAAGGCCAAGGGCGGTGGGCCGCGAGCGGAGCGCTCTGATCGACACACACCCTGGAGGGCCCCTACCGTCCCATTCACTAACGACACAGGGGACGTCGCCCTGAGGCGACTCAGGCCGCGCTGATAGGTGTGGCCGCCTTTCAGATCAGGGTCAGGGCAGCTCGGGTCAACTGCTGCCGATGCCATCGAGCAGAGACAACCCCTCTACAGCTCTCCGCCCACCCCGAGGACCGGCGCAAGGTCACCTTCCGCCCTCGGGATGTCATGGCGCGCCAGCCCTCCCGCGTCCGCCGCCCTCTGGACCGGGCCGGCCGGCGCCTGGTTGATGAGGCCTTCTGCGGTCGGCCAGTTCCGCCCCTCGTCTCCGCTCGGCTGATGGGGGCCAGGGCGTCGAGCCCGCGCAGCGTACGGGCAGGTTGGTCGGTCGCGGGCGGCGCGTGCTCCCACGGAGCGCGGAACCCGAGCGCACTTCCAGCGCACAGTCCGACTCTCGTCCAGCGGTCAGCCGGTCCGACCGTCCGCCACTGCTTTGTGCGATATGCGGTAGACGATCGAATGGCGCCTGTCACACCTATGACCTCCGCGACCGGATCGCCAAGACGGACACCTCCGGTACGGCACTGGGGGGTTTCCTCTGGACCACTCCCGAGGGAGCTAGTTGTCGGTGAGGCGTGGGAGAGTCCTGAGCATGGAGATGCCGGAGGGTCTTGAGCGAGTGCTGCCTGAGATCGTCGGACGCGACATGTTCGACGCTCTCGTCATCAGGGCCGACTTCAGCGACGACGAATCGTTGACTGCGGTGGTCGGGGAGCTTCGCCGGCCCTGGGGGCCGGACGGCGAGTTTCCCGCACGGGTGCAGGTGGTCGACGCGCCCGATTGGTCAGGGGCGACAGCTGATGAGGTTCTTGCTGCGGTGGACGAAGACCAATACTTGAGTGTCGTCATCGTCGCCGACCGCCACACGATGGAGTCGGCGACGCGAGGTGTGCTGGCTCTGTCGACGGTCTGGGAGGACGACGGTGACCTTGATCCCGTCTACTACCAGGAACTCATCGAGTCGCCAGAGCCTCGGGAGTTCCGAGCCGCGCCCGCCGAGGTGCACGCGGTCCATGTGAACGTGACGCTTGGCAACATGGGCTTCACCGAATTCGCCGCGGCCGCTTCCGCAGAGCCTGATCAGGTCCTGCGGCCCGTCTGACGGGTGCAGCGGGCAGCCGTTGCCTCGGAAGGGCGGGTCGTTCGTCGGGGCGTGTCGTTGAGTAATGCGCAGTGGGCGCGGATCGAGCCGTGGTTGCCGGATCGGACGGCGAGGCGGGGCGGGCGCTGGTGGGATCACCGGCAGGTGATTGACGCGATCGTGTTCAAGTACCGCACGGGGATCCCTGGACGGCCCTGCCCGAGCACTTCGGTTCGTGGGAGGGCGTCCACAACCTGCTGCGACAGTGGGCGGCCGACGACACCCGGAAGAGAGTCTTCACCGCGTTGCGCGCCCGAGCCGATGCCGAGGGTGATCTCGACTGGGTCGTCGCGGTCGACTCCACGGTCGTTCGTGCCCACCAGCACGCGGCCGGAGCCCGCAAGACGGGGGCGCTGGCCGGCGAGCCGGACCACCATGCGCTAATGCGTTCGCGTGGCGGGTGACGATGAAGATCCGGGTGCCCCGTCCGGTCGGCAGGCCGCGGACGACGCCTCATGTGGTCCTTGCGGACAGGGCGTACTCATCCCGCGCGATTCGCACCTACCTGCGGCGTCGTGGGATCCGGGCGGTGGATCCCCCAGCCCGTCGACCATACAGCGAACCGCAAACGGCTCGGCCGTCGTGGTGGGCGCCCTCCAGCTTTCGAGCGCGAAGCATACGAACAGCGATACACCGTCGAACGGTGCATCAACAAGGTCAAGCAATGGCGCGGCCTGGCCACCCGCTACGACAAGACCGCCACCGTCACGGAACCAAGATCCGACCCGCAGGGACAACACCACTCGCCTGATCATCGCCATCGTCACCCTCATCACGGGCAACGCGGCGGGCTGGGTGATGGTCGGCCTCGCCGTCATCGTGTGGGCAGGCATGTTCCTGTTAGGGAGGAATCCGGTGCCAAGTCTGGCGAGGGAAGCACAGCACGTCGCACAAGCAGGTTCGGGCCCGGGTCGAGCACGTCTTCGCCCGCATGAAGACCTGGAAGATCCTCCGCGACTACCGCCTCAAGGGCGACGGTGTCCACCAGGCCGTGCTCGGCATCGCCCGGATGCACAACCTCGCTCTCGCCGGATAGGACGGCGGGCCGGGGCGACGAACCACGCCCGAGACGACGCGAAGGTCATAACGGGACAGCTCTCAGTCAGCAGCACTCTTGGAAACGCCTTGTCTCCGGCTGGGAACGGCACTGTTGGCGCAGCAGATCCGTCTCGTGGCGTGGGGCGCTGCCGTGCGGTTGTCCCGGATGACTCTGCCGCCGGGTGTGGTGGGCAAGATGGCCAGGCTCACTGAGGGCATGGCGGTATGGATAGTGTCGTCAGGCGCGGCGGCGACGGAGGGGGAGAGCCATGTCTGATGAGGTGACGAGTTGGTTGGCCCGGAACGCCTTGCCTCTGAGCAGCCTGACCGCGGGCATGCCCACTGCCGACCTGCAGCCCCTGAAGAGCGTCCTCGACGGCGTGCGGATTGTGGGCTTGGGGGAGGCTACCCATGGGACGAGTGAGTTCTTCCGGCTCAAGCACCGCCTGCTGGAGTTTCTCGTCGAGGAGATGGGTTTTACGGTCCTGGCCATGGAAGCCAGCGCATCGGCAGGCCCCGCAGTGGATGCCTACGTCCGTCAAGGCGTCGGTGACGCCGCGCAGGTGCTTGCCGGACTTGGGTTCTGGACGTGGCGGACCCGTGAGGTGCTCGGGGTGATCGAGTGGATGCGCGCGTACAACCGGGGCCGCCCAGAGGGTCAGAAGGTGCGTTTCGTGGGCATCGACCCACAACGGTGCGACAGATCCCTGGCTGTAGTCGGCTCCTTCCTGCGTAAGGTGGCACCGGATCGCGAGGCCGGACTTCTCTCCACGCTCCGCGTTCTGGCCGATGCGTATCAGGGATCGCAGCCTGATCCTCAGCGGCGCCTGGTGAGGGATGCGGAAGAACTGCTGGCGTTCCTCCGTGGACACGGACCCGGAGCCGCCGACGCTATCCGGCATACCCGGATTCTGTTACAGGCCGCCGACTTGGTGACGCGAGCCAGGCAGCACACTGATGCAGAGCACACTGTCTTCGCCGCGCGCGACCGGTTCATGGCCGAGGCTGTCGAGGAACTTCTCGATGATCCATCCACCAGGATCGCTCTGTGGGCGCACAACGGGCACATCGCCAAGAGCCGTCACGGTGACGCGATACCGGCGATGGGGCAACACCTGCATGCACGGTACGGCGACGCCTACTACGCACTCGGTCTGCTGTTCGGTAGCGGTTCCTTCCGTGCCCGTCGGATGTGGCCGGCCCTTGGTCGCGCCCCCGCGCCGGCGCCCCCGTCGCCAACAGAGTCGGCCCTGCCCGCCCCGGCACCGTGGAGGCCTGGCTCGCCGCCGCCAGTCCGGGCGATCACCTCGTGGACCTGCGCAGCGCAGCCACCGCGCCGAAGGCAGTACGGGAATGGCTCAACGGTGCGCATCACATGCGAAGTTTCGGCGCCATGGTGCCGCGCTGGTCTTACCGCTTCAACGTGAGCCCAGCCACCCTGGCCGAAGAGTACGACGGGCTGGCCTACGTCGCGGTATCGACCAGTTCTCAGCCTCTCTCGGCCTCCTACACGCCCTGTTTCCGGCCGGAGCGAGCTCGCAGCCGTCTGCGGAAGCAATGCGGACCGCTGATCTGCTGCCGTGACTACTCGAGGGCCCGAAGGGCTGCCAGGTGAGGCATGCGTGTGCGGGCTCGCGGGGTTCCTGTCCACCGGGGCGTTGAGGCGGTGGAGGTTCATCGCGGGGCGGTGAGCTGCTGCAGCCGGGCCTTGGCTAGGCCGTGACAATGCATCGCCGCAGGCAGAAGGCTCGCACTCCCTGGGAGATCGTGCCGTCGATACCACCCGGTGTGCGTCTCACTCCTTGCACTCCGGGAGGTCTGCATGCGCTCGCGCCTGCTGGATGACCCTTTGCTTCGTCTGCGAGCGCAGGGTGGTTCGGCGCCCCATGGCCCACTTGCCGGCGGCGCGAGAGCACTGCGCTCGGGCCGTGCAGGGACGACAGGCGGCCGTCGGAAGCTGTGCCCGGACCGCGGTCCGAGCGTGCTGAGGGTGGTTTTCCTGCCAGCGGTTTGTGGTAGTGCCATGGGGCCAGGTCACCTGGCAGGTGACCTGGCGGGTCTCCCTGCCGACCGTGAGGTCGGCTGGGAGAGTTGCCGCCGTCCTTGGTCTGCCAGCTGGTGGAAGCGAGGATCGGGCCCACCAGGAGAGTCGCGAGTTCGAGGCCGAGATGATTTCCGGCTACGAAGATCTCGCCAGAACACAGACGAGTACGCCGACATCACGACCCCAACCACGTCTGCTCTCTGCAACCTGCGGGGATGGTGCCGTCTGCGGCTGGCTCGCCGCTCCGGCGCCGTCCTGCCCTCTGCATGCGCTGGACGTCCGAGGCGGGACGGTACCGACTTCGGCATGGGGCAGCACCTACGGAGCGTGCAGCGCGGCCTGGCCGCTGCTGGTGGCGACTCCCGCTACCTTCGCCGATCGACGATCCCGCTTTCCACCGTCCGCTCCCGCGAACCGGTTCGGCGTCCTAGGCTGCGATCGTTTCCGAACCGGGTGAGCATGGGGAGGGCGTTCGAGATGAGTCGATTACTGATGAGCGTGTTCGCGGCCGTGGCATTGGTCGTGTCAGGGGGGAGCGTTGCCGCAGCTTCCTCGAACGCGGCTCCGCCGCGCACCACGCACGGTCCGTGCCAGTACACGCAGACCCCGGACGAGCCGTCCGCCCGTCCCGTTGGACTGCCGCCCGACCCGCGGCGCACTCCCAGCCGCGGCACAGTCGCCGTGGCCGTGCCGACCAGCCAAGGCCAGCTCCCACTTCGGCTGGACCGGGCCAAGGCGCCGTGCACCGTCCAGAGCTTCCTGCACCTGGCCCGCCACCGCTTCTACGACCGCACGGTATGCCACCGCCTGACGGCGTATCCGACACTGAAGGTCCTCCAGTGCGGTGACCCGACCGGCACGGGGGAGGGCGGGCCCGGCTACAAGTACAAGGATGAACTCCCGGTGGATCTGCCGCCTGCACCGACCGATCCGACCGGCACGCGCCGTGTGTATGAGCGCGGACTGCTGGCGATGGCCAACGCCGGCCCGAACACGAACGGCTCACAGTTCTTCGTCGTCTACGGCGACTCCGCACTGCGGCCGAACTACACGGTGTTCGGCACCGTCGGCCCCGAAGGCCTGACAACCCTCGACAAGATCGCCGCCGCAGGCATCGCACCGACCACTGAGGACCCGGCGCCTGTCGACGGCACCCCCGCACTGCGTACCGAACTGCTCCGGGTCCGGCCGTCCTGCCCCCACTGACGCGCCACCACGAGACGACGGCCTCGCCGCATGCGACTCGCACCCTGCCGGCCCCCGCAGCCGACGGCCGTGGGCTTGCCCCCTGATTCCCCGCACCGGCAGGGATGGTGCGTCGCTTCTTCCGCCATGGTGCGGTAGGCCGGGATGTTTGCGGGTCGGCTGATGGGCTGGTAGCGGTGTGGCACGGTCGGGGCTCGGCAGTCTGGGCTCTGTGGAGTTCGGATCGTGCGGTGTTCTCGATGCGTTGTCGGTGCCTGCGGCTAGCGTGCACGCCATGAGTGTTTCGCGTCGTCCCGTGTCGGAACTTCCGGGCGATCCGGCTTGTTTGCGGCTGGTCTACACCCACGACCGTCCTGTGATCCCCTACGACTTCGAGGACACCCTCGAGCGCTGGGGTGTTTCCGCGCGCTGGTTCCACGACGAGGACGCGCAGTGCGCCGGAGGCTGCACGCAAGCTTGTGAGGGGGCGAAGGACGAGGGCAGCGAGGTTGGCCGCCTGAGCCTGTGGCGGTTGCGGGACCATACCGGAGCGGATCGCGGGATGGTGGCCGATGCCGAATCGGGCGGCCTGGGAGGCATCGTCTCGACGGTTCTGGACCGTGACGAGTACTCGGCAGCCTTCGAAGAGGCCATCGAATGCCCGGTGGGCGATCTGCTCATCCTGGACCGTGTCTTCCTCGCCGAGCCGTGGCGAGGGTTCGGCCTTGGCCCCGCGTTCGCCGCTGAAGCCGTCCGCCGGCTCTCCGGCGGCTGCTGCGCGGTCGCAGCAGAACCCGGGCTGGGGGAGTGGCCCGACAACAGAGACGACATCACCGACGCCTACCGCGCAACCGCAACGAAGAAGACCGCCGCTCTATGGGAGTCGATCGGCTTCCACTCCTTCCGAAACGGCGTACACCTACTCGACACCAGCCTGCAAGAGCCCGACGACCTGCTGCGCCGGCGTCGGAACGACCTGATGGAACTCTCCGCCGCCTACCGACAGCACGCCGCCGGCGGACCACAGCTGCAAGCCCCGCCGTAACTCTGCCTTCGCCGGCCGTTGGACCGCGCCGAAGCCGGACAGGCCAGTGTGAAGCCGGCCGCGGCCGTGCCTGTCGTCCCCCTCCCCGCACGATCGTGGCATCGATCGGGACCAGCCAGTCCACTTCCGCCCGGGACTGAGCCGCAGCGAAGAGGCGGTCGAAGGTTCCCTCGACGGCCCAGCGGGCGAAACCGTCCGTGGACGGTCTGCCAGAGTCCGAACCGCTTGGGCAGGTCCCTCCAGGGCAGACCGGCCCGGAACCCGAGCACGATGGCTTCTGCCACCTGGCGGTGATCCCGCCGCCTGCCACGAGCCCGACCGGCAGGTGGCAGCAAAGGCGTTCATCACTTCCCACGCAGCGTCAGAACTCGGCGGCAGGAACCGAAAGAGACGGCATAGGCTCCGTGCCATGGACGTACGGGGGGCCGGGCCGGTGGCCTGGCATGTGCTGGAAGGCGTACCGGCGGGCAGCGAGGAGACACCGGGCCTGCTGCGGGGACTGGTGGCCCCCGGACACCGCCAGAAGTCGTGGCTGCGGTTGGAGCACAGGCTCGGCTGGGACAGGGACACCCCGCTCTTCGCCCACACGGTCACCCACCTCCTCGCCCTGCTCCCACAGCTCGACGATCGACGCTTGGTGCAGGTCCTCGACTTCCTCGCCCGACGCGGCCACGGCGCCTGCCGCAGCCCCGTCGGTGTGCACCGCGAGGCGTACGAGGTGTTCACCCGGGCCTGGCCGCAGGTGCTGCCCCTGGTGGGGCACCGGGCGCCCGGCGTACGGACCGGCGCGGCCTGGGTCCTGCGCTCGATCCGCTGCACGGATCCGTCGGCGCTCGATGCGCTGCGGCAGCGGGCCGCCGTGGAGGACGATCCGTCGGCGCTCGTGTCCCAACTGCTGGCCGTGGGGATGCTGGCGCAGGACCGGGAGTGGCTGCTGTCCTGGCTGGAGCACACGCACCCGCTGGTCGCGCTGGCCGCCGCGAGGGGTGTACTGGCCCGGGGCGGCGCACATCCGGCGACTGCGGGCCCGGCCGCCGTGGACCCGGCCGACGGTGCCGCGGGTTGGGCCGTGGCCCGGGGCCTTGCGGCCGCCGGGAAGCAGCGGCTCCCGGACGTACCGTGGTGGCCGCTCGGCTACGAGCCGGACAAGCGCTTCGCGACGCGGTCGGCGCCCCACCCGCACGCGTCCGCGGCACTGGTCGAAGCGACGGCCGGCCATGTGCGCGTGGAACTGCGCCGCGTGGCCGTGCTCGCCGCCGGCGCCCGGCTACGGTACTCGCGCGACCCCGCGCCGGGACTCTGGGAGACCGTCGCTGGTGGACTCGACGACGAGCGTGAGGTGGCATCCGCGTCGGTCGAGGTCCTGGCCAACGGTGGCACCGCGGCCGCCCCCTGCGCCGACAGGCTGGTCCGCCACGTCGAGCGGTCCGGGGGAGCCGCCGTCGCGGACGATGCCGACCTGGCGCTGCGGGCCCTCGTCGGCATGGCCGACGACCGAGCCGCGGACTGGTACGCCGCACGCCTGGGACGCCTCTGGCTCAACACCCCCGCCCCGCTGCCCGCGCGCTGGGCCCCGCGGCTGCTGCCGGCCTTCCGCCGCACCCTCGCTGACGGCGGCGGGCGCCCCGACACGACGGCCCGGATCCTGCACACCCTCGCCCTGTGGGGCCCTGCGGCAGCGCCCGCGGTACCCGATCTGGTCGCCCTGCTGCACACCCCGGCCGCCCGCGCCGCAGCCGAGGCGCTCGGCGCGATCGGCCCGGCCGCCGCCACGCGCAAGGCGGTCAAAGGGCTCGGCGCGCTCGTCACCGCCGAGCCCGGCCCGGGCCGCCACCCCTGGCACGGCGGCGCGCAGACCGCCGCCTGGGCGTACTGGCGACTCACCGGCGACCCGGAACCGGCCCTGCGGGTCTGCGGCGCGGCGGCCCGCGCCGGCCTCGGGCAGCCCGTGCTGCGCCACCTGGCCGACCTGGGCCCGCAGGCTGCCCCGTACGCCGACGCGGTACGGCCGCTGCTGACGTGCCCCGGCGCATGGAGCCGGGTCGGCGCCGCCGAGGCCTGGTGGCGGATCACCGGTGACGCGGCGCCCGCCGTGGCGGCCCTGCTGCCGCAACTGGCGCCGCTGGCCCAGCACACGACGACCCCGCTGGTCCTGCGGACCGTGCGGATCCTGGGCGCGGTCGGCAGCCCGGCGGCTGCAGCCCTGCCCGTCCTGCACGAAGTCACGTCCTCGTCCCGCCGCTACGGCAGCATCCCAGTGGACGAGGAACTCCACCGCGCCGCACGCCAGGCACTGACCGCCATCGCCCCGCCCCCGACCCAGGCGCGCGGAACCGGGCCTGAGACTGACCTACCTTGATCCGCCGGCCCCCAGCGGCATCTCTTTCTGGTCCTGTCGGGCCCGCGCCGCCCGGCATCGCATCTCGCGGAGCCGTCGGAGCTTGCGAGTACGTCCGTGGGTTCTGTCCATGAGGAAGGACAGCGAATGGTCACCACTTTGGGGAGACCCGAGATTCGGACAGCCCGCAGCCCGCAGCCTGCAGTCGATCAGTACAGAGCGTTCAGTCCTACCTACTCGTTGCCAGTGTGCCAGTGCCGCGCCGGCCGATCGCCGAGAAAGTCCGCCTGCTCCGCGCGGCCGCCGACGCCGCCCTCCCGGGCTTCACCGGCGCAGACCTTGCCGAGCAGGCCCGCGCGATCAGCATCGGCGCCCGGTACGAGCTCCGAGTCCGCGTCACCGGCCCCTGACCCTACAACTCCGGTGCGACGCGGGACCTGCGCCGCCTAGGCTGCCGGGGGCTCCTCGTCGTCCAGTTGGCCAAGGCCACCGACCGGTCGCCAGTTCGCCGGAGCCGGAAACCCGGGTTCGAATCCCGGCGAGGCCATCCGCACGCCTGCCTCCAGCACCGGTCAGGCGATCACGGCGCGAGTCTGCTTAGCCTCAGGTCACAGCCGAGGTCTAGCGATTCGTCGTCGTTTGTGGCCTAGCACAGCACGTATCTGGGTTGTCTCGCAGTGCGGGTCGACGTCCCTTCTCTCAAATCCGTGGCACTTTCTCAGGGCAGCGCTGGAGGATGTCGGTGTGCAGCTCTCCCACGTCTATCGCGTCACCAAGTACGACCCCGCAGACCGTGACGATCACGGGCACTACACGGGTGTCGAGGACGTGACCAGCGATCATGGCAAGGCCGAGGCGGCCTACCTTCAGGCGGTTCGGGCAATCGCCGTTGATACAGGCGTCGACCGTCTGTCTGTGCGCGAGCCGGAGGTCTCGTCGTTCGTCCACTTTGGCGTCGAACCGCCACTGGATGGCTTCGGTCTCGGCACGCTTCTTCCGGGCGGTCTTGCCGGCTTCCACGACGGAGCAGAGGTGCCGCTGGACACCGGGTTGGAGCTGGTGCGGCTCATGCTGAGGGACAGTGGCGCCTGGTGCCGGCTGGAGGCCGAGGGGGCGTTCGCCGTGCACGTCGGATGGGACCAGTACGTCTACATCGGCAGCAGCCGGCCCTGCCACGGGGCACTGGCCCGCACCCGCGAGCTCGGACTGTTTCCGGAACGCCTGGACGCTTCCCCCTACGACTTCGAGCCCGACGAGGACGGCGTTCGACGGCCGGGTGACGACGAATTCTGGGACAGCCTGCACATGGCAGTTGCCAGCGGCCGCGCGGGACTCCTGGAAGAGATCTACGTCCAGAACGCCTCACGGTGGCATCGCCTCACCAGCGCCACCATTGACACGGTTCGCGCCGCCCTCGCTCCTCGCGCGCGTCTGGCCGTGTGGCCAGACCTTTCCTACGACACCTCCGCCGTCCTCGACGCCCTCCCCACCGAGGGTCTCGTCGAAGGTGTCTGGCAGGACACGGACGGCCAGATCCACAGCGCCGTCGCTGACGAAGATGAGTTCCCGGAGCTGGCTGCCCGAATCACCAGCGCGCATGCTGCGGCGCTTCTGTCTATGTACGCCGAGGAACGCGTCCCCCTGCTCTCCGCTGTCATGCCTGACAGCGACGGAGTCGTGCGGGCCCGCTGGCAGGCTGAGTCATCCCTCAGCGATTCGGCTCTTGACGAGACGTAGAGCGGAGACGGACTACGTCACGCTGGAAACCCTCACCCGCCATCTGAGCGGCCTGTTCTGGTCCGTGATCGAGGAGCTCAACCCCGGGCAGAGGGACCTGCACCTGAGCCAGGAGCTCTACGACCAGTGGCGGGCCGAGATCCACTACTGGCGGAAGGACGGCAAGACCGACCGGACCGGGTTCCTCAACGACATCGCGTCGGTTCTGCTGAGCGTTCGCAGCCTCTACGTCGATTCCACAGCTGGGCCATCGCGGAACCGGAACGGTGGGCCCAGTGGGTCGCGCCCTGCCTGATCATGCCGCGGGACCTGAAGGGGTTCAGCAAGCGGTTGCGTGACGTCAACCGGCGGATGGCCGACCGCGCCCGCGTCCGCCAGCCCTTGCTGCCGGTCCTTGTCCGGCATGTCGAGGACCGTTACGAGCGTGTGGCCGGTCTGCTGGAGGCTGCCCGGGAGGTCCCGCTGGGGGAACCTTCGAGCACGAGGGCCGCCGCTACAGCCGCACCGACTCCCGGGAGGACCGCCGCCGAGCGAAGCTCGTGGCCGAACTGGCCGTGAGGGTCGTCGACCACGAGACGGGCAAGGTGACCCACGTGACCATGGCCGAGGAATCAGCGTTCTGGGAATGGGCGTCCGTCGAGGTCCTGCGGCACAGCGGCATCCGGGTCGAGGAACTCGTCGAACTCACCCACCTGAGCATCCGGCAATTCGAGCGTTCCAACGGCGAGGTTATCGCCCTCCTGGTCGTCGCCCCCTCGAAGACCGAGCGCGAGCGTGTCACCCCGATGTCCACCGAGCTCTTCCACGCCATTGCCCAGATCATCCGGCGCCAGACCCCCAATGGCCGGCCCATCCTCCTTCTGACCCGCTACGACGGTCACGAAAGGACCTGGTCAGAACCCATGCCGTTCCTGTTCCAGCGGCGTCGGGGCAGCATCCGCACGGTCACGTCACCCGGCACCGTGCTCGAAATGCTCGGACGCACCTGCGAAGGGATCGCCGAGAAAACCCGCTTCGCCGGGACCAAGTTCAATCCGCACGATTTCCATCGGCTCTTCGCAACCGACATCGTCAACGGCGAGCTGCCGATCCACATCGGCGCGGCCTTGCTCGGACACTTGAACCTGCGGACCACACAGGGCTACGTCGCGGGCTTCCCCGGCTACATCATCAAGCGCTACCAGGAGTTCCTGAACCACCGCCGGACTCTGCGTCCCGACGACGAATACACCGATGTCACGACCCAGGAGTGGGCCGAGTTCGAGGAACACTTCGACAAGCGAAAGGTCGAGCTCGGGAACTGCGCTTGACCCTACGGATCACCCTGCCAGCACGAGCATGCCTGCATCCGATGCCCGATGCTCCAGGTAAACCCCAAGATGCTGCCCAGCCTCGCGGAGATTGAGAGGGACCTGGTCCTCCGCCGCGAACGCGCCGAGGAGGAACAGTGGCTCGGCGAGGCCGAAGGCATCGATCTGACCCTGACCTTCGTCCGCTCCAAGCAGGCCGACGCCGCGCGACTCGCGCAGCGGTCACCCGTCGCACTCGGCATCCCGACCACCCGCCCCAGCTCGGCTACTGGCGAATGTCAGCGATGATCGCCCATCCGAGGTCACGCTTGGGACAGGACCTCTGCGCGAAGACGCTCGTATTCAGCGCCGGCAGTTGGCTCGCCGTCGAAGTAGTCCTCCCAGAAGCCTGGACGCTGCCATTCCTTGGGAGCGAGCGTCACCTGGCCATCCTTAAGGCCTGCGACCCAACAGTCCGGCAGCTGACTGCTGACCACGGTGAACATGGCGGCATCCCACAGCCCAGGGGTGTCTCGCTCCACCAGGACGTCAGGCCGCTCAGGAATCCGGAAGAGGACCCGGCCTGTAGTCGTGATGACCTCCAGAACTGGATACTCGGCGTCAACCCGAACCCCTGGATGATCACTCACCACTTCTCCGCTTGTCGGGCTGATGATCTGGAAACACTGAACGATCATGCGGGCACCCTACGCAAGCTCCAGCAGTGCCCACGCCTCAGTTTGACTTAGTGCAGAGAAACTACGCCAAGGCTAAGGGCGCCGTCGCCGCGAAGCCCCTTCACGCTCCTGCGTCAGGCCCTCAGCCGCACCGACAAGGTCGCTGCGGTGAAGTACGCTCTGCGCGGCCGCGAGCGCCTCGGTCTCCTGCGCTCGGTCGGCGAGGCCCTGAGTATCCAGGTGTCGGCGTACGGACTTTTCTCCCCAGTTGCGTACGGACCAACGTCCCCAGCTCTGACCGCGGGCAGCAGTCCGGCAGGGGATCTCGGTTGAGGTCGATGCCCGACCATGGACACTCGCGCGATGAGCCACAGCACATCGTCTGAACCGATCGAGCGAGAGTGGGACGGGCCCTGGTATCGGGTCCGTAGCGAGGGTTTCGAGGCGTCGTTCCTACCCAGCGACGGCGAGGTCTGCAACGTCGATGTCTTCGTGGCTTTGAAGGATGGGTCTCGTTAGACCGCGACCGTATGCACCGTCGCGGAAGTCGAGCGCCTGATGAAACTCTGGGCAGGGACCGACGAGGCCCTCGGGGGCCGGTACTTCTGGGTCTCGGACGGTCTGATCGTCAGGGATCCCGGCCTCGACAGCATGACCGGCGTGATCGCCGGACTGATCGAGAACGGCGAGTTGTCCGAGATCTTTCAGCGGGCGATCAACAGGTGACCAAGTGCTCGGCCGCCGGAAACAACATGGGTCGTCAGGACACGTCGTTGTCCCGCTCGATCGCCTTGAGGCGGTTTTGAGCCGTTACCTGGGGCAGGCGCACGGCCATCAGCCCGGCCGTGACGACAGTCCGCAAATGGCGAGATCTGCTCCGACGCCAACGAATCGCTCTCCGAGGGACTGGTCGAGAAGTGCACGATCCGGTACCCGGTGTGCGTCAATTCTGTCGACTTAGAAGCCATCTCAATTGGTTGGCACGTCTCGGCGATGCCTTTCGGCGAGCTTGACCGTGATGCGAGACTTGCGGGATGGACATGGGACGTGAGTCTCGGTGGGAGAAGGACGCCATGACGGTGGAGATCGTTTTCGCTTTGGTGACTGCCGTCGCGCTGGCTGCGGCGGTCTTTGCCGTAGCCCTGCTTCCTGCCCTGGCTCTCGGGGTCTCTAGTGGAGGGGGAAAGGCCACGCTGACAGGGGGTGCCCTGCTTGGAGCGTCGGCCGGAGTGTGGCGTTTGGTGCGGGTACTGCTCCGCTTTGACGCGCAGCGCCGTAAGGGGCGCTGAGTGCGGGTCTCCTTCGGTCGCTAGCCTGCCGACGTGGGGATTGTCGAACGGTTGGTGCCTGACGAGTTGTGGGCGTTGTTCCAGCGGGTGGTGCCCGATGCTCCTGTCCGGCCTCAGGGTGGTGGGCGACGTCGGCACGGCGACCGGGAGGTGCTGGCGGCGATCGTGTTCGTGGCCACGTCGGGCTGCACGTGGCAGCAGCTGCCGACAGCATCCTTCGGTTTGTCAGGGGCGACGGCCCACCGACGGTTCAGTGAGTGGTCGAAGGCCCGGGTGTGGGCCAAGCTCCACCGCGTGATGCTCGACGAGCTCGGTGCCCGCGGCGAGCTGGACTGGTCCCGCTGCGCGATCGACTCGGTGAACATGCGGGCGATGAAAAGGGGGATCTGACAGGTCCGAATCCTGTCGACCGGGGCAAGTACGGCTCGAAGATCCACCTGATCACCGAGCGGACCGGTCTGCCCATCTCCGTCGGAATCTCGGGCGCGAACCTGCACGACAGCCAAGCCCTGATCCCGCTGGTGAAGGGCATACCCCCGATCCGCTCCCGCCGCGGCCGACGCAGACGCAAGCCCGGCAAGCTCCACGCCGACAAGGGCTACGACTACCGCCACCTGCGGCAATGGCTCTCCGGCCGAGGCATCCGCCACCGCATCGCCCGCAAAGGCATCGAGTCCTCTCAGCGGCTCGGACGGCATCGGTGGACCATCGAGCGCACCATGGCCTGGCTCGCCGGCTGCCGCCGCCTCCACCGACGCTACGAACGCAAAGCTGACCACTTCCTCGCCTTCACCAGTCTTGCCTGCACCCTCATCTGCTACCGCAGACTCACCAAATGAGATGACGTCTTAGAGGTGCGCTCACGGACCCCGCTGCCGGCTCCACTGGGCGAACCTGCGGTAGACCGTCTGCCTGGCCGGTCCGAACACTGGCGGCAACTGCCGCCGCGTGCACTCCGACAAGGTCAGGCGGGCAGACCCGCCCGTCTGTCACATGGCCTGTCATACCGACCGGCCCGGCCCTTGTGACGCTCTTGCCTCCGGGCTGTCCAGGGCAAAGGCTCGGACGGCGCCACCGTTCGATGGGGCCGTAATTGCTGCCAGCCGTTCTGTCAGCATGTTGCCGTGACTGCCACACATGATCAGCGTCCCGCCGAAGCAACTCTCGACTTCTTGCGCTCCGCGTTCCCGTCGGAATGGCGCGAGCCGGCGCTCGGTCATGAAACCGTTGCAGTGTGGGAGGCGGAGAACGGGGTGGTCCTCCCGGCGCCGTGTAGGACCTTTGTTGCAGAGATCAGCAACGGTTCGGGCCTCGGCCCGGCCGGTGACGGTGGTCTCCTGCCACTAGGTTGGCTGCCTGACACCTGGCCCGACCTTGGCCTGCGGCAGCCAGGCAAGCCGTTTCTCTGCAGGCGGCCTGGCACTGGGAGGACGACGAGGACGTCGACCCCGAGGACCCGCGGATAGAAGCCGCATTCAACAACGGATCCGTCGTTCTCGGCTCCGAGGACGGGCAGTCCTTCTGGCTCCTGCTGACAACGAGCCCTCGACGCGGCGAGGTCTGGATGGTCGCCGACGTCGGTGCCATCCGGACGCCTTGTAACCAGGCATGGGGCTTCGAGGAGTGGGTGCATCGCTGGCACACCGGAGGCGACTGGTGGGACTGAAGGCGCCGTCCTACGCGATCGGGGCATAGGCACCGTTCGATTCCTTGGTGCTTCCCCTGCTTCCCGGAGTGGCGAACCTCTGCTGCCCGTTCCCATGCTGGTCAGGAGTAGTTCCTCCCTGTTGGACTCAACAAGGAGGGACTAGCTGAGGCCGACTCCATCCCGCCCGAGCACGACGGACCTAGCCCCGCCCTGTCAATCACGGGAGAGAGATGGAACCGACGGAGCTGTGCGGACACTTCTTGTTGTGGAGCTGCCCTTGAATGAACGAGTCCGGTCCGGAGATCGGGCGGGGTTCGCTGAGATCTTTGACGAGCATGCGCGTGTCGTCTATGCCCATGCCGTGCGAACGATGGGTGACTGGGCCCTTGCTGAGGACGTCATGTCGCTCACCTTCCTGGAGGCCTGGCGGTTACGCGACAAGCTGCGTGAGGAAGTCAGAAGCGTCCGGGCATGGCTGTTGGGTATCGCGACCAACGTCATGCGTAACACCGCTAGGTCGGCCCGCCGGCATCGGGAGGCGATGGCACGTCTGTCTCCCCCGGAGACGTCGCCCGACTTCTCGGACGAAGTCGTCGGGCAGATGGCCGACGCGCAGCGGCTGGCCGCCGCGGCCCGGGCGCTACAACGGCTGAAGCGGACGGAGCGCGAGGTCTTCACGCTCGTCGTCTGGTCCGACCTGGGATACGCGGCGGCCGCTGAGGCGCTGGGGATCCCGGTGGGCACCGTACGGTCCCGTCTCTCTCGCGCGAGAGAGAAGCTGCGCCGGCTTGTCGACGAGGAGTTGGCGGCAGGTGTGGAACCGCAGACCGGCAGCGGACACATACCGGGTAGCGGAGTGGCGGCAGTCCGCGCTTCCCACAGGAGGGGTACGCGATGAATCCGGAGCAGCGGGAACAGGCAGAGCGTGAGCAGGCGAGGCGGACGCTGCCGCCGGCTGACTACCCGGAACCTGCGCCCGGGCACACCGAGGCCCGCCGGCGGCACCTGTTGAGCGAGATCGACCGGCAGACCCACGCCCGTCCTCGCCCTGCATTGCGGCCGCGGCGGCGCATGGTTCTGGTGCTGGGCGCGGCAATCGCCGCCGGCGCGACCGTCGTCGTCCTCAGCCTCGGCTCCGGGACCACCGGCGGTCCGTACAACGCGCCGCCGGCCTCGGCCGCATCGGTTCAGGTGCTGGAGAGGGCCGCCTTGGCCGCCCACGGGACGTCGCCGACGAAGGTGATCGCCGGGCAGTACGTGTACCTCAGGACGGTCGGCCACACGTCGGTGCTCTCCGAGAACAGGGACGGCCAGACGGAGCTCCTACGCCAGAACGAGGCCATGGAGCAGTGGACGTCGGTGGACGGCAGCGAGCGCACATTGCAGCGCAAGGGCGGCAAGGACAGCCTGCTGCCAGAGGCGCCTGGCACCCTGAACTCGCCGACGTACAACTTCCTCGCGGCCCTGCCGACCGACCCCGAGGCCTTGCTGAAGCAGATCCGTGACGACGCGGTGCGGAACCACGGAACCGGCTCGGGCTCCACCACGGGGCCGGACCACGAGGCCTTCGTCACGATCGGCGATCTCCTGCGCAGCGGAGTGACTCCTCCGGCGACCGCGGCCGCGCTTTACCGCGCTGCCGCCCTCATCCCCGGCGTCGATGTCGCCCCCGACGCTGTAGACGCCGCTGGGCGCCGCGGGATCGCGGTCGCGCGCGTGCACGACGGCGAACGAACTGAGTGGATCTTTGACACGAGCACGTCCCGGCTTCTCGGCGAGCGTACGGTCCTGGTCAAGGACAACGCCTGGGGCGAGGCCGGCGACGCCGTCACCTCTGTCGCCCTTGTCGACAGTGGCGTAGTCGCCGAGGCCGGACAGCGGCCGTAAGGCTGCTGGCGCAGGTTTACCGCGTGGGCAGAGACCACGCACGATCGAGCATGAGGACGCCGTGATCGAGAACTCGACATCCTCGATCACGGACACGTCTTTTACCCAGAGTTTGCTGTGGGATTCCTGTGAACCATCCGCACAACCCACCGCGGGAGACCCCGCATGCGTCTCGCACGCACTCTCGTCCAGGTCGTCACAGCCTTCTGCGCCTTGACCGCGGGCGTGGCGACCGCGTCCGCTACGCCCGAGCCCGCCGTGAAGGGCGCCAAGAGCTCTGGCGTCTCGGCGAAGGAGAGTGGAGAGCTCGGTCCCGCCGCGCTCGGCGACTGCGTCTATGGGTGGGTGTGCCTGTGGGAGCACTCGAACTTCACCGGCCGGCGGCTCCAGTGGTCCACCAAGGGCACCAAGCAGCTCGCAGACTGGGACTTCAGGGACAAGGCCAGTGCCGGCTGTGCCACCCGCAGCATGGGCGGCGCGCTCGTCTACGACGCCCGCACGGGAATGACCGACCCGTACCTGGTCATGGGCAACCTGTACTGCTACAACTTCGCCACCGCCGACTACTGGACCGGCGGAACCTGGAACGACAAGGCCGACTAAATGGAGATGTAACCGCCTGGGAGCACTGCCCCGGCGCGGCAGCCGTCCCCTTTCCGTCGTGATCCGTTGCCGTACAGAACGTGCGCTGCGTCGTTCCCCGGAGCGAGCGTGCTGGACCCCGCACCGGAGGTGCGGGGTCCAGCACGACTGCCGATGGCGACTGCGAGCAGGGGACTGCACTCTCTAGGGGGAGTCCGATCGAAATTCCTGAATCGGGTGTCAGGCCAGGCCAGAGCGGGCGAAGAGAGTGTTCAGCGGGGGTTTGGACTGAAGTGGGAGACTCATGGGGGAGACGTCGGCGCGTGACCGGCTGGCCGAAGAGCTGCGGAAGCTGAAGATCCCCTCAAGCTTGAGTACGCCCAGATCGAGAGCTTGGCGACCAAGCAGGGCCGCATGCTGAGCTTGCCGTTTGCTATGCGCGCTGCCGCTTCGGCCGAGCAGGTGCTCTGGGGCAGGACCTGACAAGCTTCGCGGCGTGGAGCCCTGCGAGAGTCCCGAGAAGAGCTTGCTGAGCCTGGTGGATGTCTGTCCTGATCTCGTTGGCGAGATGGTTGCACTACTGCGAGATTCACGTCCTGGAGACCCCATCGCGGACACGATCTCGAGCCTGCCCTTTCACGGGATCTGTCGCAACTACGTGTTGACGGCTCCAGAGGGGACGCCCTCGCCGTGGGGCATCGTGCTGGAACGTGAAGCGGAGACGGTGTTTCTGCTGGGTGTTGATTCGTCTCGGGCTGTAGTCACCTGGGTTGATGTAGTGGACGGGCGAGATCCGCCTGCACCGTTGTTGCGTCGTTCGTGACGCGTCTGGGTCTCGTTCCCTTTTGGTTGTGGGTTGGGCGATCAGCAGGATCAGCGCGTGGGCGGGACCGAACCGGCCGGCAGCGCTGTCCGGGGTGTCGTCGGCGGGCGGCCGGCACAGCCACAGGCCGCTTCGGGCCCGGTCGGCTCAGGGGGAGAGGGGCCATGGTGGACAGGACTCCGTCCTGACGGCCGCCGCCGACGGCATGCCGGGCCCGTACCACTGGTAGCAAAGTGCCGATCCCGCAGGGCAGTTGGCCCTGCTCGTGCAAAGCGGGCTGCGCAGCCCATGGCCTTCCACGCCCCCGCACCGCGCAGACGCAGACGGGGCCCTCGCCGACTCCGGCGAGGGCCCCGAGTGAGCAGGGAGAGAGATGAAGTGGCAGTCGGGTTGGATGCAGGCGGAAGGGGCCAGGTAGCGCTCCGCGACCCACCCCACCGTCCCGGCACGGATCCCGGACCGCGACCGCTCCGAGAGCGTCACCCGGTACCACCCGCTCTGTTTCCGGCTCACAGGTGGGCGCGAAGTGCCGATGAGGGTGCTGACGCTGACCGGCGCGGACGCGGTGCTGCTGCCTTCCCGCACCGAAGCCCGGGGGTAGGTGCTGGACCCCCGGCTGCCGCGCGGCGTTCATGCTGAACGGCTACAGGCAGGCACCGCGGCCCGGGGCTCCGGTTTCGGTGTCGTGCCAGCGTTCGAGGAGGGCGATGCGGATGGCTCGCTCGACGTGGTTCGCGACGTTCCGGTGGCCCGCCGCGTCGGGGTGGACCAGGGTGGCGCGCTTGTCGACGACGGCGCAGTTCAGCTCGCCGATAGCGGCGGGCCAGTAGTCCTCGGCGTCGCCGCAGCGGCCCTCGCTACGGGGCGGACGCCGTCCGGAACCTGGCCAGATAGGCGGAGGGCGTCACTCCGAAGTGCCGGGCGAACGCCCTCCGCAGGCTCTCGTCGCTCCCGAGCCCGCTCTGCGCTGCCGCCCCCGTCACGCTCGCCCTGCCCGCCAGAAGCATCCGCGCCGCCTCCACCCGCACCCGCTCCACGTACCCCGCCGGCGTCGCCCTGACCTGCTCCCGGAACAGCCGTGCCAGATGCCGGACGCTCAACCCCGCCCGCCGCGCGAGCACACCGGCGCTGTGGTCCGCCGCCGGATCCGCCGCCACCGCGTCCAGCAGCGGTCGCACCACCGTGTGGCCTGTCGGGGGAGTCCGCGAGGCCGCCGAGAACTGCGACTGGCCGCCCGGCCGCTGGAGGAACACCACCAGGTCCCGCGCCACCGCCCGGGCCGCCGCCGGCCCCCTGTCCTCCTCCACGAGCGCCAGGCACCGGTCGATCCCGGCCGTCACCCCCGCCGAGGACCACACCGCCCCGTCCCGCACGTGGATCGCGTCCGGACACACCTCGACCGCCGGAAACCGGCGGGCCAGCGCCGCCGCGTGCTCCCAGTGGGTCGCCGCCCGACGCCCCGCGAGCAGCCCGGCTGCCGCCAGCGCGTGCCGGGCGGGTGGGGGCTGATCGTGCACGATCGTGCGCCCCGACGGTTCCGCCGACGAGGAGGCGGACAGCTTCCTGCGGTCGTACGAGGGGCCGGGTACGCAGAAGACTTTCGCGTACTACCTGGTTGGACCACCTACGGTGGAGGGCTCGTGGGAGGGCCACGAGGGCCGTTGTCAGAGGTCATTGGCAAGGTTGCGGCCATGAAGGTCACTCCTGTCACTCCGCCACGGCCGATCGACGTTGTCGCGGTCTTTCCCCAACTGGCCCCGCTGGTCCGCACGGCGACCCGCCTGCACCCCCGCCCCGGGGCGCCGACGTGGCACGACAGCTCGATCGGCGGGCCGCTGCTGTGGCCCACCGAGGAGCCGTGGCCGCACTGCGAGGAACCGCATGTGGTGGATGGCGTCAACCCAGCTCTGTCCCCGGCGGATCTGAGGCTGGAACGACGGACCTTCGCCGCCTCCCACGGCCGGGAAATGACTTCGGAGGAGCGGGAGACTCTGGCGCGGATCCGGCCCCCTCAAACGTATCCGGTAAAGGTGGCGATCCAGCCGTACGAGGGCCCCATAGCGATGCTGCCCGTCGCGCAGCTGTATGTACGGGATGTGCCCGATCTGAGCCCGCCGGAGGGCAAGGACCTGCTGCAGGTTCTGTGGTGCCCTTTCGATCATCCGATCATGCCCAGGACCCTGCTCTTCTGGCGTTCGGCAGCCGCCGTCACCGACGTCCTCGACGCGCCCCCCGAGCCGCCCGCAGTGCAGTTCGACGGCTATCTACCGGATCCGTGCGTACTCGAACCGGAGCAGATCACCGAGTACCCCGACCATCTGGAGCTGAGCGAAGAACTGCGGAAGCAGATCGAGCAGTGGAGTGTGCCGCAGGCAGCAGAGGAAGACCTGACCCCGGATACGTACTACGACCTTGTGCTGTCCAACGCGCCCGGCTGGAAGGTGGGCGGCTGGGCCGGCTGGAGCTCTACCGACCCCAGCCCGCAGCACTGCTCCGAGTGCGGCACCGGCATGGAGATTCTGATGACCGTCGCCACGTTCGAGGAAGGGGACGACGTTGCGAACAGCTGGTCACCGCACCCCCACCCAGGCGCTGGACCGTACCCTGGCCACCGCGGCTACAACGCGACCGGCGTCCAGATAGGTAGTGGCTACCGGCAGCACCTGTTCGTCTGCCCAGCCGAGCCCGAGCATCCGCACATCGAGTTGATGACGTAGCCCGTCCGCAGTGTGCAGCCGGGGCATCACGGTGCAGACATGCCGTGACGCCCGGTGGCCACGAGGCGCAGGGTTTCGAGCAACCGACGGAGTCCGTTGACCTGGAGGAACGTGACTTTTGACGCATGGAGTTCCCGCGCAGGTGGGCCAGCATGCCTTTCCACGAAGGTCGGTAGGACACGAACGTAGGCACATCCTGACGGTGCCCGACCGGCCCCTGCCTGCGTTTCGTCACTCGGTAAGGCCCACTTCTTCGGTGCCGCACTGATCCACAGGTCTTGACAATTACTCGGTGGCTGCCCTGGGGGACCTCATCGTGGTCGACGCCGTCGTTTCCCCTCGGATCGTTCGCAGCCAGATCAAGGATGCGGCGTTCGAGTTCGAGCGGGCATCCCGGATGCCTGGAGATCGAGCACTGGAGAGCCAGGCACGCAGGCTCTACTGCGAGTCGAACCAGCTCCTCGACCAGTGTGCCGCGGCCCGTGGACGCCAGGATGCGGCCGCAGCGCTCGGCTTCCTCTTGGCTTTGGTTCAAGCGGTCGAAGCGGCCCGACGCTGGCACGACGCACAGCAGCACCGCGCTCAGACCCATGCTTCTGGGAATGCTGGCCGACTCCTGCGTGAGGCGGTGGAGGTCACGGTCGGCGGGTTCTGGCAGAGTCGTGCGTACACGTCCCGCGGCGGCCCCGCTGTCGCGGCATCGTGCGTGACCGACAGGGACAGGGGAGCATCGCGATGGAGCAGAACACCGTGCTGGGGAACATGGGGGCGGCCAACTGGTCGGCGGAGGACGGCACCGCTTACGAAGTGGCTCTGGAAGGCATCAACCACGTCGTCGGCGCCTACTCCGGCCTGATCGCTCAGGCCGAGGCAGCCGGTGACACCGAGCGTGCCCGGACCCTTCTCGACGAGCAGGGCGACTGGGCGGCGATGAGGAAGGGGCTGACCCCGGCGGACCGCGCCGGCGTCGACACGCTCACTGCCGAATGCACGGCAACCCTGAACCGACTGCGGGCCGAGGCATGACCGAGGTCGACCGGACCCGGAGGCCCTGCCGGAGACGGAGAACGAGCGGATCTTCCGCGAGCGGATCGTGCCGCGGACACTGGCCGGCACAGCGCAGGAGCAGCCGATCGCGGTCATCGTCTCGGGGCAGACCGGCGCGGGCAAGACGGCGGTCACCTCGCTGGCCACCGCGGCGCTGACGGCCCGCGGCGAGCCGGTCAACATCAACCCCGACACCTGCAAGCCGTACCACCCGAAGTTCGGCAAGCTCATGGCGGCGGACGACACCACCGTCGGCTCCTACACCAGATCGACGGCCACAAGTGGTTGGAGAAGGCCGAGGCTTACGCCATCGAGCAGAGCTTCGACATCGTCCTGGAGTCCGCGATACGCAACCCCCGCGACTTCGAGGAACCGGCCGAGAGACAGCGCGCGGCCGGTTCCGGGTGGAAGTGCCTGTGGTCGCGGTGCAACGAGTCCAGGGCGAGGACGCGCCGCGGACGAGCAGTCCCCAACCCCAGCGGAAGCGCGGCTTGAACCGCTGACCCTCCACGAGTGGAACGGGCATTGTGAGCCTGCCTGCGAGGCCTGACGGAACAGGGCCCCGGGACATCGGTCCGGGGCCTGCCACCGGCCTCGGGGAACATCGGTACAGCGGTGATCGGTGAGAACGATCATGGTTCGGGAGGTGAGGGTGCTGACGCGGTTCTCGTACTCGCGGCGGGCCTTGCACTGGGCCGGAATAGCCGGGCCGCCCTGGCCGCCGTCGAGCGGCTAGCAGCGGGCGAGGAGCTGGTGCTGCAGGGCCGCCCCCGCGCACGCCGCCACCCGGGCCCGCCGCACGCCCTCGTGGGCAGCGGCGCGACGAGCCGAAAATCTCGTACAACCATTCGGCTAGGTCGTGAGTCTGGCCTGCCGCGGCACACCCGTGTCCGCTCTTCCTCGTGGGGTTCCACCCTGCAGCACCGCGCCACCGGCCGGCGTCTCGCCCTGGCCGCCGCGGCCGTCGCCTCCGTCACGGCTCTCGGCGCCGGCACTCTGGCCACCGCTCCTCCCGCGCGCTCGCGGCCACCGCGGCGGTCCCGCTCACGAAAGACCAGGTCGAGGTCCCCGCCGTCGCGGAACTCGACAAGACCAACGGCCGGGTGACGATGGAGTGGACGCTGTCGCGCGCCACCGCGGACCTGGAGGTCACGATCACCCACGTCGCCACCGGCAAGAAGGCCACTCAGCGACTGGCCGCCGCGAGCTCTGGCACAGTGTTCTCCCTCACCTGGAAACCGAGGTTCGACGAAGAGACCCCCGACGAGCTGGTGGAGGTGGACGCGCCGAACGGCGCCTACACCATCGCGGTGAAGGCGACGCCGGACGACGGCGTCGGCGCCTTTGCCTCGAAGAGCTCGCCGATGAGCATCGTCCGCGCGTTCAACCCGCACGATTTCAACGACAACGGTTCCACCCGACGTCCTGTCCCGCGACAGCGCAGGTGTGCTGTGGCGCACCGACATGCAGGACCGCCCGTACTGCAACGAGTTCCGCATCGCCAAGACCACCCGGATCGGCTAGGGCTGGGGGGTGTACAAGTAAATCGAAGCCGTCGGCAACATCGCCGGCTCCAAGCACGGCGACCTCGTCGCCCGCGACGCCTCGGGCATCCTGTGGCTCTACCAGGGCCGCGGCGACGGCGGCTTCTCCGGACACGTGCAGATCGGGGGCGGCTGGGGCGGCTTCCGGCAGCTCGTCGGTGGAGGCGACCTCGACAACGACGGACGCCCCGACCTGATCGCATACGGGCCCGGCAACCCCTACGGCGCGTACGTCTACCGCTCCACGGGCGTCGTCAACTCTCCGTTTACCCGCCGGATGACGGACCTGTACAAGTACAAGGGCAGCAGCCACAGCATTGTCGCCTGAGACCTGCCCCCAGATGCCCCGGCCGGCTCCCCCGACGTCCGGGGCACCAGCTGATCCCTCGGCCTCCAGCACGGGGGGCCGAGCGCGTCGACCGGCGCCGGGACCAGGCCCTGGAGGCGGTGACCGCGCTCGCCTCCGCGCTGGCCACCCACCGTCGGGCCCGGTTCGTTCGCGAGGAGCTGCGCCTGGCCGGCGCAGACGAGGCACGCGTCGAGGCGGCCCGTGCCGAGCTGCACGCCACCCGCTCCGCGATCGAGACCCCCCGCGTCCTGGTCGCGATCCTCGTCCCCGTCCTCGCCCCGGCCGCCGACGCGGCCGCGCAGGCCTCCTACGCCCTGCGCGGCGCTCCGGACGCCGACACCCTCGCCGCACTCCGGCAGGACGCCGACGGCCACCAAAGCCTTCGTGGCTGCCGCAGCCCACCACTTCGCCTGACCGCCGCGGCCCGGGGGGGCGTCACCCACGACGCCACCAAGTTCCTTGCCGACGGCGTTCCGTGCCCGTGTCGGCTGTCGAGTCCCGGGGCGAGGTGCTGGAGACGCGGAGAGCCCGCCGTCTCCGGCGGGCTCTCACGACGTCTGCCACCGGTGGAGCTGGGGTTCTCAGGTGCCGCCGGGTGACGGCGGAGAGAAGACGTACTGGGCTGCCTGCTCGCTGGACAGGGCGGCTGCGATTCGCTTGCGGATGTCGTCTGACATCGGAGGCAGGGCGTTCAGCGGGAACCAATCGACAGCTGTGTTCTCGCCGTCGGCGGGATGCGGAACCCCGGACTGCCAGCCACAGCGGAACACCAGGTCGAGATACTGCGTCTGGTCCCCGTTGTCATAGGTGACAAGGTCCGTGACGTGAACCATCACCAGCCGCTGCGGAACTGCCAGGATGCCGGTCTCCTCAAGGATCTCCCGGGCTGCGGCATCCGCCGGTTCTTCCCCCGGATCGATGATTCCAGTCACTGGCGTCCATTCGCCGTTATCTGCGCGCTTCGCCAAAAGGACCTGTTCATCCCTGACGACGACCGCGGTGACGCTTGAGAGCCACAGCGGATCGTTTCCAACTTTCCTGCGCAGCGCGAGGATGAAATCTGGTGTTCCCATCAAGTCACGATAACGACCCGGCGCTTAGGCGTGCTGCCCACCCTCCAAGCTGGTTGATCACCAAGCTTCAGAACACTTCAGTCAGCTCGGATCGTCGTCGCTGGTGTGCTGGAGTGTTGCTGCTGTGGTGAGAGGATGCGTTCCCAGGTGCGGGGTGTGCCTCCGTGCTGTTCGGCGAGGTTGGCGGCGATCCGGCCTTTGGGTGTGCTGTCGGCTGTGGTCAGTGCTTCGCGGGCGGTTTCGAGGCGGGGGTCGTTCTCGTAGGGGTGCTTTCTGCGGGGGCCTTGGGGTTCGCCCGGCTGCCATGGTGGGCTTTCACGAACACAGACGGTCTGCTGGGGTGGTGCCCTCGAAGGGTGCTGGCCTGTCGGTTCAGCGGAGAACCCCTGAACGCTGTCGCTTCCGAACTTAGCGGACGCCCGCGAAACGTTCGGCTGGGAAGTCCCAGCCGCTCGCTCTGCTGCACTGCTGCCGCGACCCATCACCCGTCTACATGAGGCTATGACTCATGGTCGCTGTCAGGCGCGGAAGTGAAGTGCCGATACTTACTGACCCCGAATCCGTGCTCTCAGGTCTTCGCTCAGCACAACATCATGCGGTAGCCCCGCCAGCTCCTGCGCTTCCGCATCCACGCCCTGACGGGCCAGGATGCGGGCCAGGAAGCTCCAGTGGCCGGCGGCCATCTGCTCGTGGGTTTCGCTACCGGTCGGCTCGTCCGGCCCAACCACCATCCGGGCCTCCTTCTCGACGTCCTCGGCCGAGATCTGTGGCCGGGTGGCTGTGGGAGCCGATGAGGTCCAGCTCCACCCCCGGTCGTTCAGCAGCACCACGCGGCGGTCATCTACGAGTACAGCCGCAAGCCGCGCGGTCACCGACGTGTGCTGAGCGCCGATGACAGCCTCATCCAGATCGACATATGTGACTAAACGATTCACGGCAGCCACTTTGCCCCCTCTCAGCTCACCAACTTCTGGTCGAGCCATCGCGCTGGATGGTCACGGTATCCGGCCCCGGCTTCCGGCGCACACGTCCGCGTTCCGGGCCGGACCAGCCTTCGTCAACAACCGAGCACCATCTACCCGACGTCGCGGAGTTGCGGCGCAGGATGCTCCAGACACAGAACGCGGACCACGTCTACGGGCTCTGCCGGGTCCGTCCCAGACGCCCGAGGAAGCTCCCTCAACCTGGGCCGGGCAACAGCTTGTGCGGTGGCCGGGGGCGCCAGGTTATGGACCGACCGGTTGTCACCACCCATCACCACTCACTGTTTGGGTAGTGACTTGCGTACTTCTACGGAGGTGACCGGGTCTGCCGGGCGGCGAGGCTGTGGTCCGCCCCATCCGATCCGCTGCAGACCGGAGGAACCGTGAGACTTCGACGGATGATGGTCGCCGCCACCCTCGGCGCGACCGTGCTCACCGCCGTACCGGCGGTGACCGCCTCGTACACCGCATACGCCTGCGAGGACAACCAGACCAGCTGTGACCACGAGGACGAGGAGAACCCCTGGCCGGACGACAACCCGGGCGGCTTCCCCGGCGGTGACCCCGGTGACGGAGGCTGGGGCGGCGGAGGGGACGGCGGCGGCACCGGCGGCTCGTGGGGCGAGATCGACATGTTCAACGGCGTCGTCGGCCAGCCGGTCAACGGCACACTGCCCCAGGTCGTCGTCGACGGCACCGCCACCCGACCGCCCACCCCGATGGACCCGGCGCTTCCGCCCATGTCCTGGGGCTGGGACAGCGGCGCGCCGGCCAATGGCGCGGGCCCGATCCAGGCCGGAGCCAAGACCGAGGTGCCGACCGACTGCCACCGCAACGCCAACTCCATGCCCATACGGGTCAACAGGACCGTCAAGTACCAGGTTTCCTACCAGGTCAGCGCCAACATCACGGCCAACGCGGCCACGGTGCTGTCCTCCGCGCTCGGTGCGCAGCTCAACACCCAGATCGAGCAGTCGTACTCGGTCGATGTCACGCTGCAACCGGGCCAGTCCTGGGCCTTGTTCGTCGAATACCAGACCTTCAGGTACTCCGTCACCTCCTCGAACTGGCTGGGATACACCACCACCGAGTACGTGGACGTGGTGCGGCCCACCGGGAAGGTGACCAGCCGGTGGTGCTGAAGGCCCCACGCCCCTCGGGCACGGCGGTACGACGGATCGCCCCCGTCGTACCACCGCTGGACGCGGAGGCGATCTCCCCGGCGGAACGGCGGGAGGCGATCGCCGCGCTGGCCGAGCTCTCCGACACCACCGGCCGTCACCTGGACAACCCGGACCTCTTCCACCGGCCCCGGTTCCGCACGGCCGTGCACAGCCGGCATCTGGCCCGCACTCCCGAGCCTCTCGTCACCGGCCGCATCGCCGCGGCGGCCGAACGACGGGCCGAGGCCGGCCTGCTGGCCGCCGCCTCCACCCGCGCCGAGATCGCGGAACGGCCCGACTGCAGGCCCTGCTTCACCCCGGCCGCCCTGAGCGAACTCCATACCCTGATCGTCGCCGGCGACCCCAGCATCCCGGGCCCCGGCGGCCTGCGCCGCTCCACGGCCAGGATCACGTGGGCCGACGGCCAGGTCTTCGCACTCGCGGTCGCACCCGGCAGGGAACTCCGAGACCACGTAGAACGCTGGTACCGCTGGAACGTACACACCACGGCCCCCAGCCTGGACGCGGCCGCCCTGTCCATGGCACGGCTGTTGACCGTCCACCCCTTCGCCGACGGCAACGGCCGGACCGCGCGCCTTCTCGCCCAGTGCGACTTGCTGGCGGCCCGACTGCTGCCCGGGCTGCTGCTGGACCTGGACGGCTGGGTCCACACCCACCGCCGTGCACACGACGAGGCCCTCGCCGCGGCTGCCGAAGGATGGTGGGCGCAGTGGGGCTCCCTCTTCGCTCGTGCGGTCACCGAGACCGCCCGGCATCGCACCGCCACCATCACCCGCTACAGCACCCTCCTCACCGAGGCGGCCGCACTTCTCCCCGACGACCCGGTTACTGCGGCCGTCCTCACCCATCTGCGCTCGACGCCCGCCGTCTCCGCCGGCTGGCTGCGCGACCGGATCACGCACGCCCCGGAGCCGGCGCTGGCCCGGCTGACGGCGAAGGGCATCCTCAGCCCTCACCCCCGCCTCCCCGGAGCGCTGATACACCCCCCGTCCCTCACAGTCCTCGACGAGCCCTGGACCCTTGTCTCCTAGGACGGCGGCCTTGCCGGAGTCGAGGAGGTGAGTGTCCTTTCGCGGCAGGGTGCGGACGGCGTAGCGGTAGAAGGTCGGGGGCAGACAGGTTGTCGGCCTCGTGGTCGTGGCGGAGCCTGACGCCGGTCTGGGCCGGCAGCGCCTTCTAGCGGCTGACGGCGAAGGCGTCCTGGGCGACGGCTTCGGCGAAGGCAGGGGCGGACAGGGTGCCGGTGATGTTGCCGGGTTCGGGTTCCTGCAGGGGCAGCGGCGGCAGGGTGGAGCGAGCGGACCCGGCGCGCAGGGACGGCGAGCTCGTCTGTGCCCAGGCGGCCGACGACTCCGTGGTGTCCGGCCCCAGTGGGCGAGGGTTGGCTCGTTGGTCGCGGCAAGCGCGGCGTCGCCGGCGGCGTGCCTGTGGGTGTCGCTCAGCCCTCTGCAGTGGTCGGGCCGGAAGCGCGCGCAGGTTCCTAGATTCCGGAACGTTGCTGGGCCGGAACTTGTGTGCCAGGTGGTGGCTGCGGCGTTCCCGCGCACGGGTTCCGGCTCAGCTGGCGGGACCTGAGTTGCGAGCGCTGGCCGCGCCGTATCCGACTGGCCGGCCCGCAGGCCAATGCGGGTTCGGCGTGCCGTCATCGCTCATGTGCGCCCGCTGCCAGATCCCGTTCCAGTTGTACGGGGTCTCCGGGACCAACCGATGCCGCTGCCCGCACGGGCATGGCGCCAGCACCCACGCGCACCCACGGCACAGCTCCACCCGGCCGTGCCCTGTCGAGTTCGACTCCGGCGGTCTCTCGTCCCCGCAGGCGGGGCAGCCCGGGAGGTCGGCGCCGTCCAGAATCGCATTCTGTCGCCGGACGTACTCAGGCAGCAGCAGCGGCGGATGGCGAAACGGGTCTTCGTACCAGGCGCGGTTCGGTCCCTCCCACCGGCTCCGCAGCCACCACGGTCGCGGGTTCACTACAGCCCGCCGCCCCGCCCGCTTCTCCGCCCGGCGTTGCGCGGCGTACTCCTGCACTCGCGCGAGCCACAGCACCCGCGCCTCATGCAGTTCCTCGACCGCCCGCACCAGCGCGGCCGGGTCCGCTTCCAGCCGCCGGGGGATCGCAGCGCTGAGCGTGAGGTGGTGGTACGTCGCCCGGAAGCCGTACGGAGCGAAAAGGGTGATGCAGGTCCGCAGCGCGCTGTGCCGGCGGCGGAGCGGGAGACGGGCGTCGTGCACGTGCGCCCGGTGGGTCAGGAAGCTGGTCATTGTGCGGGCGCCAGGTCCAGTGCCCGTGCCAGGGCGGCAGTGACGCCGGCGGCGTGTGCGGGCAGGTGTTGCTCAGCCCAGTTCCCGGCACGAGCGAGGAAGGCCTGCAGATCCTGCTGGACGCCCGCGACAAGCCTGCGTGCCTGGTCGACCGGCAGCTCGATCACCGGGCTGTGGTCCGTGCCGTAAGCGTCGAACGTCAGCCGGACCATGGTGCCAACGCGTTCGGCCATCGACGACGGATCGTGGCCGAAGGAGGAGCAGCCGGTGCCGTCGAGCACCTCCAGCCAGTCCCGCCAGGTCTCCAGGCCGTTGCAGCAGCCCGGGTCGACGAAGACGATGCCGGTGGCGCTGTCGGTCACCCGGAAGCCGCCGGCGGCGAACAAGTCAGGCATGGTGAGCAGCCCGTGCAGGAAGGTGCCGAGCGGGTCGGTCGGGCACGGTCCGTGTTCTTCCTCCGGCTCGAAGTCGTTGCAGGCTGCTATCTGCCTGACCGCTGTGCCGACCTCTTCCGGAGTGAGCTCCCCGTTCAGCACAAGGTAGCCGTATGAACCGTGCTCGCCAACCGGCCAGAGTGCGAAGTCGGCGGCGGCGGAGATCTCCAGAACGGCTTGCATCACGATCACGTGAGGATGATGCCGGACCCACTGCTGCACCGCCACGGGCTTTCAGCCGGCATCGGCCTGGGCGAGGGGGAGGTGCTGCTGGCCGAGGCGGATCTCGCCCGTGCGGTCGCCGCCGGCGATGTCGGATTCGTTGGTCCACTGCCACATCGGCAGGATCTCCTGTCGCAAAGAAGCGGCGGCGGGGAGCAGGTGGCTCAGGCCGTCACCGCCGTCCAGGGCGCACGTCTTCGGTCCGCCGCTGGTGCCCACACGGCACCAGTCCGCCGTTCTTGTCGAAGACCTCGGCGTCATGGCCTCCGTTCACCCACACCGTGATGCCCTGGTCCTGCACGACCACGTTGCTGGGGTGGAGCCGTTCCCGGGAGCGTGCGAGGGGGTGCCGTAGAGGCGGGTGCCTGCGACGGTTTCGGTGTCCAGGGTGCCCCAGGTGTCGGGCTGTGCGAAGACGACCTCGCCGCCGTGCTGGGCGGGCGGCCCCTGGTGTGAGGCTCCCGCAGAGGTGTCGGCCGGCGCTGGACGCGGTCCGAGCGCACCCGGGCCGGCATCTGCACCGGCAGGTCCCTCAGTGGGAAGGCGAGGCGGGGCGCGTCGTATCCGGCGTCCGCGATGACGAGGACATTGGGGTCGCCGGTCTGCCGCTGACTTGCGGAGACCAGCCGCTCGACCAGGTCGCGCAGCTGCCGTGCGGTGGCGGTGGCGGTGGCGTCGGGCCGTAGCCAGCATGTGACGTCGACGGCCAGGACCAGCCGGCCGTCGACGGCTCGTGGCAGCGGCACCGAGGCCTGGGGCCCGCCGCATCCGGTCGGCGTCGACCCGGCCCTGGGTGAGGGCTGCGTAGAGCCCGCCATGCCCGCGGCGGCATGCGCCCACGAGCGACAGCTCGGCCAGCGACCTCACCGGACCGTCACCGCACGAAACCGGGTCCGCCAGCTCGAACAGGGCATCCGAATGATCGGTCAGACAGGAGTAGAACTCGCCTCGGAGGCGTGACAGTTCCGCCAGCGGATCTCGCCGGGCATGGTGATGCTGCAGACTCATCCTCACGGCCTTCGCGCTGGACGTGTGTGTTCCTTGGTCGGAGCACATGTTCAAACGAAGGCCGCTTCTACGTCCGGCGGATACCGAACCGACTGATCAAGTACGACGCGCCGTTCGAGGAGGGCTTCTACCGGCGCTGCAAGGACCCGGGCCCGCAACGAGTAGACCAGTCGCCGGCCGGTGACAGCCGCTCCCCACTGGCCTGGACGACGACAAGCCTGTCGTCTTCAACAGCGATTCGGTCCCCGGCAGCAAGGAAGAGCGGGCTCGCCAGCTCGAAGGCGTACCCGTCGTCAGTCTCGAGGTCCTTCACCAGTACCAACCGTGGGGTCGGTGTGGCTCCGTCAGCTACCAGGCGCATACCGAAATGGTCCCACGCAGTATGAGGTCGCCTCGCCCCCCTTTCAGCGGCTGGCCTACCGCCCAGACGTTAAAGATCAAGCTAGGCCGTGTTCTGGAAATCGGCTCTGTGCCTCGTCCCGCATCGCGGGCGGGCGGCCTCCGGTCTTCGACCGCGAGGACTGCAAAGCCCGGCACGCGGTCGAGTGCGGGGATCAACCGGCTGAAGCGCAACCGGGCGGTCGCCACCCGGTTCGACGAACTCGCCGTCCGCTTCGAGGCCACCGTCCTGATCGCCGCGATCGGCGAGTGGTTATGACCGGCCTGCGCTGTCGGGTTCTCATGCCATGCTGACCGAGACCAGGGCCGACAGGGTGAGGGAGAGACCGCGATGGGGGCTCAGTACTACGGCGCCGACAGCGAGAACGGCGACCGCATCGACGACCCCTCCGAGGACGCGCTGTTCATGCTGATCAGCGACCTCAACTCCGACAACACCTTCGTCGTCGTCCAGCCCGACGAGGACGACCCCCTCTGGTTCGTTTCAGTGGCCGTCCTGGACGAGGGCGGCTACGAAATCGTCCGCCGTGACACCACCCGCAACGAGCACGAGGTCACCACGGCGACCGGCATCAACGACCTCGCCCGTGACCTCACCATCTGGATGGCCGCCCGAGACTTCCCCGGACGACCAAACAGGCAGGTCAGCGCGTTCTAGAACACCGCCTAGCCGCGTCCTTGGGGGATCGACCCCAGGGTTCGCGCTGACTCAGGGCGAGACGTCCTGGATCGTGGGCGTCGTCGCCTCGTGGAGATGCGCCTCAACCGGACCCAGATGCCTGTCATAGGCCAGGACGATCTCGTCCGCGAGGTTGAGGACGCGGATGGCGCCACCGGGAAACTGGACGGTGATGCCGATGACGAAGTCGTAGTTGCCGTGCTGGTAGCGGATCTCCCGGACGGCGAGGGCTCGCTGGCCGACGAACCGGGCCATCGGGAAGTCGGGCAGGTCGTCCTCGACCGTGGTGTGGCCGTATTCGTTCATGTTGTATGGGCCGTGGGGCTGATCAATCTCCAGGGCCACCCCGTCGCCCGGGGTGTGGAACCGGACGGGGCCCAGGCCGTCCATGTGCAGCCACATGTGCAGGAGGGAGGGCTCAGTCTCCTGGTAGTGGTGCCAGGACGTCGTCACCTTCAGCTGGTGCCGGTCGACCAGGTCCTCAGCGTTGATCATCCGCCGATGCTGTCACGGCGCTCCACGATTCGGCATTGGTTTCCAGGAGGCGCCGGGCCGAGTCCGCATACCGCATGGCGGTCTTCTCGTCGAGCCCGAAGACCTCGGCGAGGTGGAGCGGGTCGGGGCCGTGGACCATGGCTTCTTCGAGTTGTCGGTCGACGCGGAGCCGCTCCAGCCTGCGGCCCGGCTACGCGTTGAGGCGCTGATCCAGTGGTTGCTGGCCCGGATGGTCCGGTTCGTGGTCTGGTTGTTGATCAGCAGGTGGAGGTTCGCCGTGTTCGGCCAGCGGGTGCCGGCCGGTTTCAGGAGTGGGCCGCCGAACGGGCGGTGCGGGTGGGGCACAGTGAGGCGACCCGGCGTGACCGCCTGGAGGCCGTCACCGCGCTGGCCGTGGCCGTCAGCGGTCACCGCCGGACCCTGTGGAAGTGCGGCGAGGCCATCCTCGAAGGCGGCGACGTCGACCTGGTCCAGGCGCTGCACGCCGAGAGCCAGGCAACCCGGGATGCGGTGGCTCGCCCGCTGGTGACGATGCGCGTGCTGATCACCGACCCGGCCGTACGGGAGGCGGCCGGCCGCATGATCACATTGACCTACGCGATCCGCGAGCCGCTCGACAACGCCCAAGCCCTGGCCGCCGCCCGGCAGGAGGCGGAGGCCGCGCACGACGAGTTCGTGGACACCGCCGCCCGCTACCTCACCACCCAGATCGCCTGATCTGTTCCTTGACGGCGATGACGAGTCCGGCGTCGGAGACTGCGCAACCTGGGCACAGCAAGCTGCGGTCGTGACGAACAGCGGGGGCTGCGCGACGGCACGGCGCTCTGTGCGGGGGGCCTTGCGTGCAGGTCTAGGGTGTGAGGGTGTCTGCTCGTGTCCACGCCCTGGCCCACAAACCGCTGACGGTCGCAGCTGTTGCTGACTTCATCGGCTACCCGTCCGAACCGCCGGTTTCTGAGGACGTTGTCGAGGAGGTGGTGCGACGGCGGGGATGGAGCTGGGAACACTCCCTCGTCTGCGATTCCATGGTCACCGATCATGGACATGTGCTGTGCAGCGAGAGCTACGTGCCCTTCGGGCAGCCCGACACCCGCCACCTGCTGGTCTTCGGTGAGGTCTACCCCGTCGACGAACACGATGACGAGATGTGCAACGGCCCGTGGCTGTTCCCCCTGCTGGAGGACTGGCGCAAGCAGCCGGGCTGGACCGGGAAACAACCGGCCACGGTTGAGGACTGCGAGAGCGTCCTGACGCGCGCGGCCCAGTCTGTGACGCGATGCATGGGCTCCGCCCCGGAGCGCACCATCGTGTCGGACGCGGCCACCGTGGTGGGCCCGGCCCTGACCCACCGCGTGTGGCGTACCCCCTCCCATGCCCTTGTCCTTGGACCACACGCCGACAACGGCCCCTACGGTTACCTCACTCACCTTCAGCTGTCACTGACACCGCTGGCATGTGCACCGGACCTGCCGGCAGCGGACGACACCGACACACTGAACCGGTGGATCACCGCCCACGTCGACTGGTGAGCCCGCAGCCCGTACCTGCGGGTCTGCGTGGCGTGGGGCTGGTGCCGTCGCCCACAGGACGCCGGATTGGCCGCGGGCCCAGCCCGGGTCCGATTCGGGACTGGCCGGTGAACGGGACGGCCATGTCGCCGATGTTCTGTGCGAGGAGGCCGACGCATCGGTCTTGGGCGTCATCAATGCGGCCGTAGACGTTCTACCGGTGCCGACCCGGATGCGGCAGGCGAAGGGCTTGTCGGTGAGGAGTTCGCGCTGCCGGTTTTGAGCGTGCCGGTCGCCTGCCCGGCCTCCTCTGGTGGGAGTGGCTCGCCCCGGCGTGTACATCCGTCAGGTGCGTGGAGCGCGGATACTCACCGACCGCTCTTGGTCCGCATCGGGTCGGGTCCGCGGGGCTGTGCCGCGGGGGCAGCCAGCCTGGCGGGCGAAGGGCCGAGCTGCCCGCCGCGTGACGCCAATCCATGCAGATATCGCATACGGGATACTAGGATCGCAATCATGATGGGTACCGAGGAAGTCCTCAGGCTCACGATCGCGGCGCTCATGGCGCGGACGGGCGAGCGACAGAATGACTTGGCTGCCGGCCTTGGGCAGTCGCAGGCGCAGGTGTCCCGGAAGCAGTCGGGCCGGGCGCACTGGTCGCTGGAGGATGTCGACCTCCTCGCTGCGCACTACCGGCTGCATCCGCTCGATGTGTTGGCCGGTCCCACGCATGCGGCCGGCGTGCTGCACGGCTCGCTCTCCAGCCTCCAGCCGGCAGGGGCCCCTTCGCCCCCCGCGGCCGCCGAGCGCCCGTCCCCGCCGGCGACCAACGTCCTCGACGAGGACGCCTCCACCGCTGCCGCCGTGGAGCGCGAGCGCGCGGGATCGGCCGACACCCTCGTCCGCACCACCGGCCGCACGCCCTCCGCCCCCGTGCCGCCGGAGCGCCCTGCCGCTGTGCTGGCGGCCGGGCCGTGCGTGCTGTGCGGGCAGCCCGCACAGCACGAACTCGACGGGTTTCCACAGCACTTGACCGCGGAGGAGTGCGCGGCGGCCGTCGCCGCCGCCAGCACCCCGCAGACCTCCGCCCCGGCCGCGGTCCCGGCCGCGGTCCCGGCCGCGGAGGAGGTCCCGGCTCCCGCTGCTCCCTTCGGCCCGCCGCCGGCGGTCGTCGAGACCCCGGCCGCTCCGGTTGCTGCGGCCGAGCCCGTCGTACCGGCCCCGGGCGCGCCCGCCGAGCCCGCGGTGGCAGCGTCGTCGGCGCCGCGGCGGAGTGCCCCTGGGTATGCCTCCGGGTCGCTGGTGGAGCAGATCACCGGCCGCGTGCACGACGTGCTGGCGTCGTGCTCCGGTGACATGGAGGCCGCGCGGGCCGAGCTGATCAAGATGGCCATTCCTGACGTGATGACGCTCCTGAAAGCGTCCCGGGTCGGCGGCCGGTACGAGCATTCGGAATTCCCGCCGACGCAGGAAATCCTGAAGAAGAAATCGCAGAAAGGCGCGGACGAGATCTGGGAGGGCCGTCCGAAGTGGCGCAACCCCGAGCTCTTCGCGGCGGCCAAGCGCGGCGAGGAGATCGAGGTGACCGCCCTCGACATGAACGCCGCCTACCTGTCCGCGATGAAGGCGTGGCTGCCGATCGGCCAGCTGCGCGAGGACACCAGCGGCGTCCACGACCCGAAGAAGGCCGGCGTCCACCTCATCACCCCCGCCGACTGGGACCACGCCGACCTTCCCAACCCGCTGGGCAACCGCATGGAGCCCGGGGAGCTGTGGGTCAGCGAGTCCACGCTCCGCCTGCTCCTCGACTGCGCCCGCCAGGGCCTCGCGGACGCCCCGGTGATCCACCGCTCCCTCGTCTCCGGCGCCTCGGAGGCATTGCTGGAAAAGCTCCGCCGGGCTCTGGCCGAGTCCCGGAAGACCGCTCTGGCCGCGGGTGACGATCTGACCGTCGCCTACGTGAAGGCCATGTACTCCAAATTCGTCTCCACCATCGGGGAGTCCAGTGCGAACCGGGAACTGCGCCGCCCGGACTGGATGCACATCATCCGAGCGAAGGCCTTCGCAAATCTGTGGATGAAGGCCCACAAGGCCCACAAGGCGGGACTTCAGGTTGTTGAGATTTCCGGCACCGACGAACTCCACGTCGTGGGAGACTGGCGCCCTGTATTTCCCGAGGGCCGAGAGCTGAACCAGGTCAAGGAAAAGAACACCTATGTTCTGGGAGGTAAGCGCTGATGGCAGGGTCGCCCGACCTGTGGTCCCGATGGGGAGAATTCGGCAAGTTCAACACCCGGGGCATGAAGGGCGGAGAGGCTCTGATCCTGGAGCTGAACCGGATCGTCTACTCCTCCGGTATCGCCTCGCCCGTCACCTCCAAGCGAGGCCTCAACGCCCGTCTGCGCTACCTCGACAGTCCGGCCGGCCGCGAGGCGCTGAGGGAGCAAGGTGTCACCGCCCGCACGATCCGCTCCTGGATGCGCGGCAAGTCCACCCCCACCCCGGCAAACCGCGAGCGCATCGACAGCGCCTACTGGCACCGCCGCCGGGAGAACCTGATCCGCTCCGGCTGGCTCAAGCGCCACCTGGACAACGACGGCCACGGCCGCCGCATGGAGATCTACCCCGTCGACCAAAGCCACGTACCCGCCGAACGGCTCCGCCCCACCCTTCAGCAGCGCTCCATCACGGTCCGGTACATCTGGGGCGACCTCGTCGACGCCTGGGCGAGCCAGGACTCCGACACCGTCGACGAGATCTGGGACGACGTCATCAGCGACCTCGACTCCGACTACAACGCCTACGCCCACGTCTCCTCGATCGGCATCGGCGCCTGACCCAGCTTCCCGCCCCGACCCGTAGCCGCCACTGGCCCCGCGGCCGGAGCAGCTGATCCCGCAGAGGAGACGGCCTCGGGCGTCCACGGCGCACTTCCGGCGAACATTTCGGCTCTACCCCTCCCCATAACTAAGGGGAGAGCGCGATCGGCGGGATCCAGGGGAGGGCAGGCGAGGCCTCCCCTGGGGCCCGGGGGAGGGGGTTGCGCACCTAGCCCCCGCATTCCTCATCCTCCGGACCGGCGACAGGTCCTCACCCAGATTCTTTGCCGGTTCTCCCTGTCTGCCGCCCAGCGCGCGACGTAAGGGCTGAGGCGGTGCTCTCGTACGCCCCGACCGCACCTCCCTGGTGCCCAGACCGCAAGGAGACGTCCATGTCCACCCCGACCCCGACCCCGATACCCACCCCCGACCCCACCCCCGACCCCGACCCCGCCCACACCACGACCGACCCCTCCACCTCCAGGCCGCGCACCCCGGCCCCATCCTGAGCACGCAAAGTGCCCTGGTCCTCCTCTACGCGATGGTCTTCGGCGGCATCGCCGGCTTCCTCAGCCACGCGACGACACTCAACCTCCCCGGCGCCGTCCTCGCGGGACTCACCGCCTGCGGCGCCTCGTTCGCCGTGCTGCGCACGGTCATCGGCCGGTAAGACGCCAGCCACCCCCTGCTCCGCCCCGATACCCCGGGGCGGAGCAGGGCCGTTTCCGGTCGCGCCGTGCCGGTTGCGGGGCTTGCCCATACCTATGCCTGCCGCCGGATTCAAGGCTTGCCCAGGACACCCGAGGCTTGCCCACACAGGCGAAAGGCCAGGTCAGACCAACCCAGTTCCCTTGAATGCGGCTTGCCCAGGCGTGAGTGTCCTCAGCAGTTGCACGGCTAACCCACCGCTCCCACAGAGTCCGGACCGCCGCGTCACCCGACCGGCAACCCACACACACCCAGGGGGACTCCCATGTCCACGACCACGCTCCTCGTCCTGCTGCTCCTCGTCGTCACCGGCCTGTGCGTGGTGGCCGTGCCCGGCTACCTCGCCTGGCGCCACCCCCGCCTCGGCACCCCTCTGACCGTCGCCGCCGCGTTCGGCGCCTTGGCCGTCACCACCGTCACCGCGGTCATCGGCGTTGCCGCACTCCGTACCTGAACCCCGGCCCGGGGCCACGGGCGCCTGCCGGGTCACACGACCCGTCACACGGCCTGTCACACAGACCCGCCCGTCACATCCGCGCCGAGCGCCGACCAGGGCGGCACCCTCCAGACCCCCGCCCCGGGACACCGGAGCGGGGGTCTGTGTGACAGACCAGTCGGCGGGCAAGCCTGCCGGGCGGAGGCCTCGGAGAGTTGCACCGGAGGGGGGCTGGAGGGTTGCTTGCAGAGGTGCACTAGGAGTTGCACCGGAGGTGGGACCGTGAGTGGGACCCCCACTTTCACGATCTTGAGCGTTATGCCTGGTCAGGGCCCGTGGGCAAGCCCCCTCGCCACGACGACACCTCTTTGTACGCGATAGCCGTACGAAGAGGTCCCGTCGTTCTAGCCGGGCGGCAGACCCGTGCTGATGACGGACTCACCCAATCGACTGTGACCAACCCCGCCGCGCCCCGTTACGTTGCTGGTGATCCACTCACGACCAGCCCCAGGAGCCACTGATGGTGACGGCCCGACAGACCCGCGCTGCAGCACTCGGCGGCGGCGCCCTGGCGCTCGCCCTCACCCTTGCCGGATGCGCCGGCGGGGACGACGGGGCGAAAGGGCCGGCCACCTCCGCCACCACGACGACCACGGCCGCGCCCGCTCCTGCCACGACATCGGCCGGCCCGCAGGAGGCGGAGAAGCGCGCGGTGCTGACCGCCTTCGAGGGGATGTGGGCCGAGAGGACGAAGGCGACTGCCAAGGCGGACTCGAAGGGAACGGCGCTGCGGAAGTACACGACCCTCGACGCGCTGTCGAAGATCGAGAACAACTTGGCCCGCATGCGGCAGTCCGGAATCGTCATCCGAGGCGAGCTGGGGCACAGCGGTACTGAGGTGGCGACGCTCGACCTGACCCCCAAGACCCCGAAGGCCACCGTGACCACCTGCGTGGACCTGTCCACCTACGAGCGCTACAAGACGAAGGAGAAGCGCGTGATTCCGCTGCCCTCGTCCCAGCCCGTGCGCTACCTGGCAACGACCACGCTGGAGAAGTGGCCGTCCGGCTGGATGGTCACCGACTACACCCCGGAAGGGGCCCGCACGTGCTGAGCCACGCGGCAGCCGCAGGAGTGCTCCTGGCCGCCGTGCTCGCCCCGGCCGCGCACGCCAGCGGACCCGACGGCGGCGTCTGCGAAGGCGGCGACATGGAGGTGACCGTCTGCGCCGAGGACGGGACGCTCTCCAGTGGCTCCGGCGGCGGCTCGTCGGGCCCTTCGGGCCCGACCACTCCGGCCGGCACTGGCACCGGCTCGTCGGCCGGCTCCGCGCCGCCGTGCACGTACGAGAAGCTTGACCCCCAACCCCCGCCGGAGAACCTGGCATGGGAGGGGAAGACCGCCGCAGACGGAGCGGTCTACCGAGTGAACTGCCCCGACACCGGGCGCATCGGCGTGCTGTTCATCCCATCCGGCGGTGCCGCCCCTGCGCCCCGGATCGATCCGGAAGTCCTGGCGCGCCGGGCGGTCGACTCGATGCGCCTGGAGGGCCCGTCTGTGGCCTCTCCGCGGGCCGCTGGGCGGTACGTCGTCGGTCTGCCGATGTGGGTGTGGGTCAGCCAGTCTCCGACGACGTACGGGCCCGTCAGCGCTTCGGCGGCCGCGGGCGGCGTCACGGTCACCGCGACCGCCAAGGTGTCCTCGATCCGGTGGGACATGGGCGACGGCACCACCGTCACCTGCGCCGGGCCCGGCACCCCCTATGACCCAGCCCAGGGCAAGACACCCTCACCGGACTGCGGCCACCGCTACAAGGCCCCCTCGACCGCTCAGAAGGGCGGGAAGTACGCCGGGACCGCCACCGCCACATGGACCGTGGAATGGACCGCGCCCGCTCTCGGCGACGCCGGCACCCTCACCGAGACCCGCGAGACGACCTTCACCGTCCACGTCGTCGAGGTCCAGGTCCTCAACTGACCACCCCCGGCCCCAGCGGGGGCCCTGTCCCATAAGGTCGGGCCTAGCCCGTGCCGATATGGCGTGCACAGGTGAGGCCCGGCGCCCAGACGCGCTCTGGGAGCAGTACCGTCGGGCCGCCCCCAACCCCTGCACGGGCAGCAGCCCTCTTGCCCAATTGGGCAAGAACGATCATGCCCCGCCCCGCCCCGACACACCGCGCCCTCGGCGGGCGCAGCTCACCGGCGGATCCGGGCATGCAAGAGGCCGGCACCTTGCCGCCGAAGCGGGTGGTACGGGTGCCGGCCAGCCGAAAGCCTCGAAAGGATTTCCCCTCCATCGTAGCCCCGCGCCACCCCGCACGGGCGCTCCCACAGCCACCACAACCCGTGGGCGCGCCCTAGGGCCAGAACAGGGCGCAGCTCGGGCGCAGCGTGCGGCAGGGCGCAGCCAAGCTCCTTCTTTCGCGGGGTAGGCGGGGCGGGGAGACACCGGCCACCGCCCGCCACGCGCCCGGGGCACGGGAGACCCCTGCGGGGCCTCCCTCGCGCCGCGCCCTGCGGGCGCGCCACGGCCCCTCGGACCGGGAGCCCGCTGCGCGGTCTCCCTCGTGCCCCCCCGGCCCTCAGGGGCCCGGGAGACCGCTGCGCGGCCCCCTCGCTGCGCGGCCCCCAAGGACCGGGCGCCCCACGTCCGACGCGTGCCGCACGGCGCCCGGTGTCTCCCCGCCCCGCTTACCCCGCGAAAAGACATTCCGCCACTAATTCAGCGCGGAAAAGAAACAACAAAATATATTCCCCGAAACGAGCCTTTATCTCGGAATCCAGGGCTATTCCTTGATAATGTTTCTCTTGCCGGAAGGGCGTGGTACCCCGACCGGCAGCCGAAAGAGAAACACTCGAAAGGAAAAGCTCCGTGGAAGACAACTCCATGCGCGCCCACATGCCCACGCACCGCGACGAGGCCCGCGCCTACGCCATGCTCGACCTCCTCGCCGCACGCGCCGGAGCAGGCGAGCACCGCGTCACCCTCCAGGTCACCGCCCCCTCCGGAGCAGCAACCCGCACCCTCATCTTCGGAGACGGGCCGTACTGCTCCGACACCGAGGAAGCCCTGGACTTCATCGACCTGCTCAAGATCGCCGTGTCCGGGATCTACCCGACCGCAGGAATGGTGATGCGCTCCACGGCCGCCGGGGGAGACCAGATCCGCGCATGGCGATTCGACCACGGCATCCCCGTCCCCATGGCCGCCTCCGACACGCGAGCGGCCTACCGCGTCCCGGTCTCCGTAGGCGCCCTGGGAGCCGCTCTCCAGGACCAGCCCGATGAGCACCTGACCGCCTACTCTCTCCTCGGCTAGTCGGATTTCGCATATGGCCTCGGGGGTTGTCTCCGGGGCCGTATGCGTTTTGTGTATGGGGGGTTGGTGGTATTCGGTTTTGGTATGCGGGGTGGGTGTGTGGTGGTTTCCCAGAATGTAGCCGGGCCCCTGTTATGAAACACCCTCACCGACCGGCCTCCGATGACTTCCTGATGTGTTCTCAGTTGCGTTTCTGGTATTGCGTTTTACGCATGTCGCCACTGTCCCGGGTTGCCTTTCCGGACGGCGCCGCACCCCCACCCCTCTTGCTGCGGCTTGTCCTTAGGTGTAGACCACCTAGAGCCGGGTATGTTCCTGTTGCGGCACTCAGGGTGACCGTTTCCTGAGCCTCTGCCAGGGTGGACAGTGCCCCTCCGGTACATGCATACTGTGACGGCAGGCAGGGTCCCGGGAGCGGGGCAGGGAACGGCCGGCCCCGCAGGGGCCGGTAGGATCCACCCCTCGCCCACCTCAACCACCGCCCACCGTCAGGGTTCTGAACAGCCAAAACATCCGCCGAAGGCGGATGGAGCACCACCCGGGCCCGCGCAGCGGGCCCACAGTCCCGGTCCGGCCGGGACCGTCCCGCAGTAGTCACCGAAGGTGACTGCCTCCGGGCTCACTCCGCCCGGCGTCGCGCAGCGGCGCAGTCCCCTTGGGAGTGACGCAGTCACTCCGC